>NZ_JAAMYA010000001.1:0-4741198 GCF_011090295.1 Nocardioides convexus
AACAGTGTGTCATGCATAGATTCGATTGTGACGTTTGTGTGCTTTCGATCATGCGGCTTTGGTCGTGTGGTTGTTTGCTTGTCAATGAAGTGATTCTGTGGACAGAGATGTCAGCAGTTTGAAGTTTGTTGGGATTTTGATTTTCTTATGGAGAGTTTGATCCTGGCTCAGGACGAACGCTGGCGGCGTGCTTAACACATGCAAGTCGAGCGGAAAGGCCCTTTCGGGGGTACTCGAGCGGCGAACGGGTGAGTAACACGTGAGTAATCTGCCCTGCGCTCTGGGATAGCCACCGGAAACGGTGATTAATACCGGATATGACTGCTACCCGCATGGGTTGGTGGTGGAAAGTTTTTCGGCGCAGGATGTGCTCGCGGCCTATCAGCCTTGTTGGTGAGGTAATGGCTCACCAAGGCTTTGACGGGTAACCGGCCTGAGAGGGTGACCGGTCACACTGGGACTGAGACACGGCCCAGACTCCTACGGGAGGCAGCAGTGGGGAATATTGGACAATGGGCGGAAGCCTGATCCAGCAACGCCGCGTGAGGGATGACGGCCTTCGGGTTGTAAACCTCTTTCAGTATCGACGAAGCGACCTTTTGGGGAGTGACGGTAGGTACAGAAGAAGGACCGGCCAACTACGTGCCAGCAGCCGCGGTAATACGTAGGGTCCGAGCGTTGTCCGGAATTATTGGGCGTAAAGGGCTCGTAGGCGGTTTGTCGCGTCGGGAGTGAAAACAGCCAGGCTTAACTGGTTGCTTGCTTTCGATACGGGCAGACTAGAGGTATGCAGGGGAGAATGGAATTCCTGGTGTAGCGGTGAAATGCGCAGATATCAGGAGGAACACCGGTGGCGAAGGCGGTTCTCTGGGCATTACCTGACGCTGAGGAGCGAAAGTGTGGGGAGCGAACAGGATTAGATACCCTGGTAGTCCACACCGTAAACGTTGGGCGCTAGGTGTGGGACCTATTCCATGGGTTCCGTGCCGTAGCCTAACGCATTAAGCGCCCCGCCTGGGGAGTACGGCCGCAAGGCTAAAACTCAAAGGAATTGACGGGGGCCCGCACAAGCGGCGGAGCATGCGGATTAATTCGATGCAACGCGAAGAACCTTACCTGGGTTTGACATACACCGGAAGCCCCCAGAGATGGGGGTCTCTTTGATACTGGTGTACAGGTGGTGCATGGCTGTCGTCAGGCTCGTGTCGTGAGATGTTGGGTTAAGTCCCGCAACGAGCGCAACCCTCGTTCCATGTTGCCAGCGGATTATGCCGGGGACTCATGGGAGACTGCCGGGGTCAACTCGGAGGAAGGTGGGGATGACGTCAAGTCATCATGCCCCTTATGTCCAGGGCTTCACGCATGCTACAATGGCCGGTACAAAGGGCTGCGATCCCGTGAGGGGGGAGCGAATCCCAAAAAGCCGGTCTCAGTTCGGATTGGGGTCTGCAACTCGACCCCATGAAGTCGGAGTCGCTAGTAATCGCAGATCAGCAACGCTGCGGTGAATACGTTCCCGGGCCTTGTACACACCGCCCGTCACGTCACGAAAGTCGGCAACACCCGAAGCCGGTGGCCTAACCCTTGTGGGGGGAGCCGTCGAAGGTGGGGCTGGCGATTGGGACGAAGTCGTAACAAGGTAGCCGTACCGGAAGGTGCGGCTGGATCACCTCCTTTCTAAGGAGCACACCCGCGTCCGGCAGCCGAATGAGTCTGTTGGTGTTATGGGGTGTTCACTAGTGGAACACAATCGTCTTGCTGAGACTTGTCTTGTCGCCTTGTGGTGGTGGGGTGGGTTCTGAACGTGTGGCACGCTGTTGGGTGTCTGAGGCATCAGACGCGTCCGTCCTTTGGTGGGTGGGGGTGCTGGTTGGCTTCTGGTTGTTTGACTTCTTGATAGTGGACGCGAGCATTACACCCGCGTGATCCGGAGTTGTTCGGCGTTTGTCGAGTCTGCTTTGGGTTGGTGTGGGTGTTGTGTTGTTTCGTATCGAATTGATTGTTTTGTGTGTTCTCTTAATCGGTTTGTTCCATGAGGGCCACTGGTGCTGCGGACAGTTTCGGTTGTTTGTGTGTGTTGGTGGTTTGTTGTGGGCAAGTTGTTAAGGGCACATGGTGGATGCCTTGGCATCGAGAGCCGATGAAGGACGTTGGAGCCTGCGATATGCCCTGGGGAGTTGGCAACCGAGCGTTGATCCGGGGATGTCCGAATGGGGAAACCCAGCACGAGTCATGTCGTGTTACCTGCACCTGAATAAAATAGGGTGTGTGGAGGGAACGTCGGGAAGTGAAACATCTCAGTACCGACAGGAAGAGAAAACAACCGTGATTCCGAGAGTAGTGGCGAGCGAAATCGGATGAGGCTAAACCTCAGTTGTGTGATAGCCGGCAGGCGTTGCAGTTGGGGGGTTGTGGGAGTGTTGTTGCCGTCTCTGCCGGGGTGGCGCACAGTAAGAAACCTTAGACGAGGTCGAAGTCCGTTGGAAAGCGGTGCCGTAGCGGGTGATAGCCCCGTAGACGATAGTGTGAGGCTGTGTTCAGCATTTCCCAAGTAACACGCCACTCCTGGAATGGTGTGTGAATCTGGCGGGACCACCCGTTAAGCCTAAATACTCCTCGATGACCGATAGCGGACCAGTACCGTGAGGGAAAGGTGAAAAGTACCCCTGGCGGGGAGTGAAATAGTACCTGAAACCATGTGCCTACAATCCGTCAAAGCCTTATGCCCTTCGGGGTGGGGGTGATGGCGTGCCTTTTGAAGAATGAGCCTGCGAGTTTGCGTTGTGTGGCGAGGTTAACCCGTGTGGGGAAGCCGTAGCGAAAGCGAGTCTGAATAGGGCGTTTGAGTCGCACGATCAAGACCCGAAGCGGAGTGATCTATCCATGGGCAGGTTGAAGCGCCGGTAAGACGGCGTGGAGGACCGAACCCACTTCAGTTGAAAATGGAGGGGATGACCTGTGGATAGGGGTGAAAGGCCAATCAAACTCCGTGATAGTCTGGTTCTCCCCGAAATGCATTTAGGTGCAGCGTTGCGTGTTTCTTGCCGGAGGTAGAGCACTGGATAGCCGATGGGCCCGACCAGGTTACTGACGTTAGCCAAACTCCGAATGCCGGTAAGTGAGAGCGTGGCAGTGAGACTGTGGGGGATAAGGCTTCATAGTCGAGAGGGAAACAGCCCAGACCATCGGCTAAGGCCCCTAAGAGGCGGCTAAGTGGAAAAGGATGTGGAGTCGCAGTGACAACCAGGAGGTTGGCTTGGAAGCAGCCACCCTTGAAAGAGTGCGTAATAGGCTCACTGGTCAAGTGATTCCGCGCCGACAATGTAGCGGGGCTCAAGCCGCCCGCCGAAGCCATGGCATTTGCATTTAACCCAAGCCGCACTTGATGTTGGTTCAGGGGTGCAGATGGGTAGGGGAGCGTCGTGTCACGGGTGAAGGGCCGGAGTGATCCAGGTCTGGACGTGACACGAGTGAGAATGCAGGCATGAGTAGCGAATCACGGGTGAGAAACCCGTGCGCCGATTGATCAAGGGTTCCAGGGTCAAGCCTAATCTGCCCTGGGTAAGTCGGGACCTAAGGCGAGGCCGACAGGCGTAGTCGATGGACAACGGGTTGATATTCCCGTACCGGCAACTTGGCGCCCATGCTGAACCCGGTGATGCTAACCACCCGAAGCGCACGTGACCGATCCCTTCGGGGTGAGGCGTGTGTGTGGAGCGTGGGATCCGACCCGGTAGTAGGCAAGCGATGGGGTGACACAGGAAGGTAGCCCAACCGCCGCGATGGTAGACGGCGGGTAAGCATGTAGGACGTGACCTAGGCAAATCCGGGTTGCAACCCTTTGGTGGGTGAGTCTGAGATGTGATGCCGAGGCCGTAGGGCCGAAGTGGGTGATCCTATGCTGTCGAGAAAAACCTCTAGCGAGCCATGAGCCGCCCGTACCCGAAACCGACTCAGGTGATCAGGTAGAGAATACCAAGGCGATCGAGACAACCATGGTTAAGGAACTCGGCAAAATGCCCCCGTAACTTCGGGAGAAGGGGGGGCCCGGATCGTGTACTCACTTGCTGAGGAAGCGTGAAGGGCCGCAGAGACCAGGGGAAAGCGACTGTTTACTAAAACACAGGTCCGTGCGAAGTTGTAAGACGATGTATACGGACTGACTCCTGCCCGGTGCTGGAAGGTTAAGAGGACGGGTTAGACGCAAGTCGAAGCTCAGAATTTAAGCCCCAGTAAACGGCGGTGGTAACTATAACCATCCTAAGGTAGCGAAATTCCTTGTCGGGTAAGTTCCGACCTGCACGAATGGAGTAACGACTTTCCTACTGTCTCAACCATGGACTCGGCGAAATTGCACTACGAGTAAAGATGCTCGTTACGCGCGGCAGGACGGAAAGACCCCGGGACCTTTACTATAGTTTGGCATTGGTGTTTGGTTCGGCTTGTGTAGGATAGGTGGGAGACTTTGAAGCAGCCACGCCAGTGGTTGTGGAGTCATCGTTGAAATACCACTCTGGTCGTACTAGATGTCTAACCTAGGGCCATGATCTGGTTCAGGGACAGTGCCTGATGGGTAGTTTAACTGGGGCGGTTGCCTCCCAAAATGTAACGGAGGCGCTCAAAGGTTCCCTCAGCCTGGTTGGCAATCAGGTGTTGAGTGTAAGTGCACAAGGGAGCCTTGACTGTGAGACAGACATGTCGAGCAGGGACGAAAGTCGGAACTAGTGATCCGGCGACTCCGAGTGGAAGGGTCGTCGCTCAACGGATAAAAGGTACCCCGGGGATAACAGGCTGATCTTCCCCAAGAGTCCATATCGACGGGATGGTTTGGCACCTCGATGTCGGCTCGTCGCATCCTGGGGCTGGAGTAGGTCCCAAGGGTTGGGCTGTTCGCCCATTAAAGCGGCACGCGAGCCTGGGTTTAGAACGTCGTGAGACAGTTCGGTCCCTATCCGCCGCGCGCGTAGGAAACTTGAGAAAGGCTGTCCCTAGTACGAGAGGACCGGGATGGACGAACCTCTGGTGTGCCAGTTGTACCGCCAGGTGCATGGCTGGTTGGCTACGTTCGGAAGTGATAACCGCTGAACGCATCTAAGCGGGAAGCACGTTTCAAGATGAGGTTTCCCACCCCCTTTGTGGGGTTAAGGCCCCCAACAGATTATTGGGTTGATAGGCCGGAGGTGTACAGCAGCAATGCCCAGCCGACCGGTACTAATAGGCCGAAGACTTGCCACAACAAACCCCCAACACACATCAACAACGATTCGATACACATCGACCCAGGTCGATACAGTTTGATGCTGTCACGGGACAACACACTGCGCGTCCACTACAAGACCAACCCCCACCAACCCCCACCGGGGTTTGGTGGAAGGGTTCATAGAGTTACGGCGGCCATAGCGGCAGGGAAACACCCGGTCCCATCCCGAACCCGGAAGTTAAGCCTGCCAGCGCCGATGGTACTGCAACCGAGAGGCTGTGGGAGAGTAGGACGCCGCCGGACAATCATTCCAGTAGAGGCCACCCTTGCGGGTGGCCTCTACTGTGTTTTGCAGACAGACTTCTACCTCAATAGCGATCAGACGGAACAGGTGCACGGACATGGCAGACCAGCGAGGACGTCGCGACGGCGGATCCCGGGACAGCGGTGGACGGTCGGGTGGCCCCCGGCAGGGTGGTGGTCCCCGCAAGAGCAGCGCGTCGCGGGGCGACAGCGCCTCCCGCGGCAGCGGTTCCGGTCGTGATCGCAAGCCGTCCGAGCGCAAGGACGGGGACCGCAAGCCGACCGGTCGGGGCAAGCCCGCGGGCGGGCGGAGCGGCAAGCCGGCCGAGCGCCGGATCGGCGGCACGCCGGAGCGGCGGGAGCGCACCGTGGAGCAGTCGGTCTACGACGGCCCGCCGCTGCCCGACGAGATCACCGGCGCCGAGTCGAGCCCGCAGGTGCGCGCCCAGGCTGCGCAGTCTGCCGGAGAAGGCTCTCGGTCCGGGTCGCGCGTCACCTCGCCGCGGCCGGACAGATGGTCGACGAGGACCCGGAGATCGCCTACCAGCACTCGCTGGCGGCCAAGGCGCGAGCCGCGCGGATCGCGGTCGTGCGCGAGGCGGTCGGTGAGGCGGCCTACGCCGCGGGCCACTACGCCGAGGCGCTGGCGGAGCCTGCGTGCGGCGAAGCGGATGAACGGCGCGACGGCGTACCTGCCGATCATGGCCGACTGCCACCGGGCCCTGGGCAACCCCACCCGGGCACTGGAGCCTGGCGAAGAGCCCGTCCGTCGTGGGCTTCCCGTCCGCTGCCAAGGCGGAGATGACCATCGTCGAGGCCGGCGCCCGCCGGGACCTCGGCCAGGCTCGACGCCGCGCTGCGCACGCTGGAGGTCTCCCCGCTCAACAGCAAGAGCCGGGAGTCGTGGGTCGTGCGCCTGCGCTACGCCTACGCCGACACCCTCGAGGCGGCGGACCGGCTGAACGACGCCCTGACCTGGTTCCACAAGACCAACGCCATCGACGCTGAGGAGATCACCGACGCGGCGGAGCGGGCGGAGGCGCTGGAGAAGCGGATCGACCGCTCCTGAGGCTCACTCGGCGGCGTCGCGGCCGGCAATCGTGACGATCGCCTTGTCCGCGCCCGCCGGCTGGGTGTCCCACCGGATGTCCTCGCGGTAGGCGATCTGGATCTGGTCGATGACCGCGACGGCGGGCTCGTCGGACTCCACCTTGAGCACGATCGAGTCGCCGGCGACCAGGCGTTGGCCCTGCGGGTCGAGCAGGTCGGCGCAGAACTGGTCCGGTTGGGTGGTGACGCCGACGGTGCCGCGCCGGCACAGCAGCGGGGTCACGCGGAGGTCGGAGCTCGTCCTCGCGTGCACCTTCACCCCCGAGATCCGCAGGGTGCGGCCGAAGTCGTCGGAGGCGGCGAACATGCCGACGTACAGCGGGGTGCCGACCACACCACTGGCGCTGATCGTCTTGTCGCTGGTCGGCGACTTCTCCGGGGTCATGGCGTACCAGACCAGCCAGCCGACCAGCAGGAGGACCGCGGCGACGGCGATGACGATGCGCCGCCCGCGCGACTGCAACGAGATCCGGGGGAGCGGCGGCTTGCGCAGGGCGCGGTCCCGGTCGGTCATGGTCGAACCTTAGGACACCAGGACCGGGGTGCCCGGCACCTGCCACACTCCGGTGCATGAGTTTCCCGGCGGGCCGGATCCCGGCACAACCGAAGCGCCCCACGCTCGAGGGCAGCGTGGCGGTGCGCGACGGCCGGCGGCTGAGCCTTCGCGGAGTACGGTTCACCGCGGGGGCCGGCGCTGGTGTGGATGCACGGCACACCGGGTGCGCGGCGGCAGATCCCGGTCGATGCCCGGCGGTACGCCGAGGAGGCCGGCCTGCGGATCATCGGCATCGACCGCCCGGGGATCGGCTCGTCCACGCCGTACCTGTATCCGGAGGTGCTGGACTGGACCCGCGACCTGGAGGCTCCTGCTGGATGCCCTGGCCGTGGAGGACCCGCGGGTGATCGGGCTGTCGGGCGGAGGGCCGTACGCGCTGGCGGCCGGCGCCGCGCTGCCGGACCGGGTGCGGGGCGTGGGGGTGCTGGGCGGGGTCGCCCCGACCCGCGGTCCGGACGCCGCCGAGGGCGGCATCATCCAGGCTCGCCGTGCACGCCGCTCCGCTGCTCGCGGCGACCCGGGTCCCGCTGGGGGTGGCGCTGACCGGTGCCATCCGCAGCGTGCGGCCGCTGGCGGGCCCGGCGCTCGACCTGTACGCCGCGCTGCAGCCGCCGGGCGACAAGAACCTGCTCGGGCGCCCGGAGTTCAAGGCGATGTTCCTCGACGACCTGCTCAACGGGAGCCGCTTCCAGACCTCGGCGCCGCTCGCGGACCTGGTCCTGTTCACCCGGGACTGGGGTTTCGGCCTGGGCGAGGTACGGGTGCCGGTGCGGTGGTGGCACGGGGACGACGACCACATCGTGCCCTTCCGGCACGGCCAGCACTGCGTGGACCGACTGCCGGACGCCACGATGACCGTCATCGACGGCGAGAGCCACCTCGGTGGGCTCGGCATCGCCCAGCAGGTGATGGACGCCCTGGTGGCGCTGGGCGCCCGCTAGGCTGACGTCACGCAGGACACACCGCGTAACCACTGGTGTCCTGCCGTCCCATGGGTAACAATGGGCACGACAACCACACAAGTGTCGCTCAGGTGACGGTGACTGCCGCTCCGTGACGACGAACCACCTCCGAGGAGACCGCTGGGGAAGGCGCATCTCGCGTCGGAGGTAGGGGAGAAGTCGAGGAGTTGTCGTGACCGGAAGCATGAGTGCAACCAGGGGCGTGTTCTACGTCCACTCTGCGCCGTCCGCGCTGTGCCCTCACATCGAGTGGGCGGTGGGCGGCGTGCTCGGCGTACCCGTGAACCCTCACTGGACGCCGCAGCCCGCACAGTCGGGCAGCCTACCGCTGCGAGTTCTCGTGGTCGGGCAAGGTCGGCGCGGCGGCCGAGATGGCCTCCGCGCTGCGCGGGTGGAACCACCTGCGCTTCGAGATCACCGAGGAGCCGACGCCGGCGACCGAGGGTGCGCGCTTCTCGTACACCCCCGACCTCGGCGTCTTCCACGCCGTCACCGGCATCCACGGGGACATCATGATCCCCGAGGACCGGCTCAAGGCCGCCGTCGTGCGCGCGGCCCTCGGCGAGGTGACCCTGGAGATCGAGATCGACAAAGCCTGCTCGGCAAGCCCTGGGACGACGAGCCTGGAGACCTTCCGGCACGCCGGCGAGGGCGCCCCGGTGCGCTGGCTGCACCAGGTCGTCTGACCAGCCCCTGGAACCCGAAGCAGAAGGCCCCGGCGCGATCGCGCCGGGGCCTTCTGTGCGTCTGCGGAGAGTCGTCAGAGGGGGATGTTGCCGTGCTGCCCGCGACGTACGCCGTGGGCGTGCACCTCGTCCAGCAGTGCCCCCGCGAGCGCGGTGCGGGTCGCGGCCGGACTGACGATCTCGTCCACGACGCCGATCTCGACCGCGCGCTCCACGCCGCCGGCGATCCGCTCGTGCTCGGCGGCGAGACTCGGCCTCCACCTGGTCGCGCAGGCTCGGGAGCGACCTCGGCGAGGCGGCGCCGGTGCAGGATCCGGACCGCGGCGAGCGGGCCCATCACCGCGATCTCCGCGCCCGGCCAGGCGAAGACCCGAGTGGCGCCGAGGGAGCGGGAGTTCATCGCGATGTAGGCACCGCCGTAGGACTTGCGGGTGACCAGGGTGACCCGGGGCACCGAGCACTCGGCGAAGGCGTGCAGCAAGCTTCGCCCCGCGTCGTACGACGCCGTCCCACTCCTGGCCGACGCCGGGCAGGTAGCCCGGGACGTCCACGACCACCAGCAGCGGGATGCCGAAGGCGTCGCACATCCGCACGAACCGGGACGCCTTCTCCGCCGAGGGGGAGTCCAGGCAGCCGCCGAGACGCAGCGGGTTGTTGGCGACGACGCCGACGCTGCGCCCGCCGAGGCGGCCCAGCGCGGTGACGATGTTCGGCGCCCACCCGGCGTGCAGACTCGACCACGGTCTCCGGGTCGAGGATGCCCTCGACGAGCGGGTGCACGTCGTACGCGCGCTTGCGGGACTCGGGCAGGATCGCGGCGAGGTCGCGGTCCTCGACCGCCTCCGCGTCCAGCCGGCCCTGCGCGCCGACGAGCACCGAGACGGCCCGGGCCTTGGCGAGCGCCTCGTCCTCGGTGGTGGTGACGATGTGCACGACGCCGGAACGACGCCCGTGCGGCTCCGGGCCGCCGAGGCGCAGCATGTCGACGGCCTCGCCGGTGACGGAGCGGACGACCTCGGGACCGGTGACGAAGATCCGGCCCTCCGGGCCGAGGATGACCACGTCGGTCAGCGCCGGCCCGTAGGCCGCGCCCCCGGCCGCCGGGCCCAGCACCACCGAGACCTGCGGGATGACGCCGGACGCGGCGGTCATCACCTCGAAGATCCGGCCGACGGCGTGCAGGGAGAGCACGCCCTCGGCGAGACGCGCCCCACCGGAGTGCCACAGCCCGATGATCGGGATGCGGTCGGTGAGAGCGCGGTGGTAGGCATCGACGACGACCGTGCAGCCGTCGTTGCCCATCGCGCCACCCATGACGGTCGCGTCGGAGCAGAACGCCACCACGCGGGCGCCGTCGACCGTGCCGGTCGCGGCCATCATCCCGCAGTCAGGGTCACCGGTAGGGAGGAGTTCCAGTGACCCTGGATCGAGGAGGGCACCGAGCCGCTTGAGCGGGTGGCGAGGGTCGTCCTCGCGCGGCGGCTTGGTGGCCGGGGAAGTGGTCTGGGTGGCGGTCATCAGCCCACCGAGCCGAACACGACGGCGACGTTCGCGCCGCCGAAGCCGAAGGAGTTGTTGAGCGCTGCGATGTCGCCGAGCGGCAGGTCGCGGACCTTCGTGGCGACGTCGAGCTCGACCTGCGGGTCCTGCTCGTCGAGGTTGATCGTGGGCGGAGCCGTGCGGTGGTGGATCGCGAGCACCGTCGCGACGGCCTCCAGGGCGCCGGCGCCGCCGAGCAGGTGGCCGGTCATCGACTTGGTCGCCGAGACGACCAGGCTCGCCGGCGTGCGCGCCGAGGACGGCGTGCAGCATGAGCGACTCGGCGACGTCGCCCTGCGGGGTGGACGTGGCGTGCGCGTTGACGTGCGCGATGTCGCCGGGGGAGACCCCGGCGTCCTGCACGGCGAGGCGGATCGCCCGCGCGCCGCCGCGGCCGGCCGGGTCGGGCTGGGCGATGTCGTGGGCGTCGGCGGTGATGCCGGCGCCGAGCACCTCGGCATAGATCCGGGCGCCGCGGGCCTGGGCGTGCTCCAGCGACTCCAGGACCAGGGCGCCCGCGCCCTCACCGAGCACGAAGCCGTCGCGGCCGGTGTCGAAGGGACGGGAGACGGTGGCCGGGTCGCCGTCGTTCTTCGACAGCGCCATCATGTTGGCGAAGGCGGCGATCGGCAGCGGGTGGATCGCGGCCTCGGTGCCGCCGGCGATCGCGACGTCGACCCGGCCGAGCCGGATCTGGTCGACGGCCAGCGAGATCGCCTCGTTGCCCGACGCGCACGCCGAGACCGGCGTGTTGACCGGGCCGCGGGCGCCGAGCTTGAGGCTGATGGTGGCGGCCGGGGCGTTGGCCATCAGCATGGGTACGGCGATCGGGGAGACCCGACGCGGACCCTTCTCGAGCAGCGTCTCGTGGTTGGACAGCAGCGTCTGCACGCCGCCGATGCCGGAGGCGAAGGCGACGCCGAAGCGCTCGCCGTCGAGGTCCCCGGCCTCCTGCGCGGCGTCCAGGCCGGAGTCGCCCCAGGCCTCGAGGGCCGCGACGAGCGCGAGCCTGCGAGGAGCGGTCGAGGCGGCGGGCGACGACCCGGTCGAGGACCTCTGTGGGGTCCACGGCGGCCGGGGCGCCGATGGTCACGGGGAGGCCTTCAGCCACGTCGCCGAGGTGACGTACCCCCGAACGGCCGGCGAGCAGGCCCTCCCAGGTGCTGGCGGCATCGCCACCGAGCGGGCTGGTGGTGCCCAGGCCGGTGACGACGACACGGGTGCGCGACATGGCTGAAGGTCTCCGTCCGGATCAGGCGGCGCGGTTGCGCTCGATGTAGGCGACGGCGTCGCCGACGGTCTTGAGGTTCTTGACCTGGTCGTCGGGGATGGTGACGCCGAACTTCTCCTCGGCCTCGACCACGACCTCGACCATGGACAGGGAGTCGACGTCCGGTCGTCGCTGAACGACTTGTCGAGTCTGGACGCTGTCGGCGGGGATGCCGGCGACCTCGTTGACGATGTCGGCGAGGGCGGCGCGGATCTCTTCGGTGCTCATCTTCTTCTCCAGTGTTGTTGGTGGGAACTCGAGGGGTCAGGGGACGGTGACGACCTGGGCGGCGTACGCCAGGCCGGCACCGAAGGCGATGAGGAGGGCGGTGTCGCCGGACCGCGCGTCGCCGTCGGCGATCATCCGGTCGAGGGCCATCGGGATCGAGGCCGCGGAGGTGTTGCCGGCGTCGACGATGTCACGGGCGATCTTCACGGTCTCGGGGAGCCGGAGGGTGCGCGCCATCGCGTCCGTGATCCGGTTGTTGGCCTGGTGCGGGACGAAGCAGTCGAGGCTCCTCCACGCTGACGCCGGCGCGGTCGAGGGCCTGCTGGGCCACCTTCGCCATGCTGTACGACGCCCAGCGGAACACCTCGTTGCCCTTCATCGCCAGGTAGGGCATGCCGGTGCCTGCAGCCACGACCTCGCGCCAGTCGGGGGTGCGGATGTGGTCGTAGTGCTCGCCGTCGGAGCCCCACACGACCGGGCCGATGCCGGGCGTCCCGGATGGTCCCACGACGACCGCGCCGGCGCCGTCGGCGAAGATGAACGCCGTCCCGCGGTCGGTCGGGTCGGTGATGTCGGAGAGCCTTCTCCACGCCGATCACGAGGACGTGCTGCGCGCTGCCACCGCGCACCATGTCGGAGGCCAGCGCGACGCCGTGGCAGAAGCCGGCGCAGGCCGCGGAGATGTCGAAGGCGGCCGGCTGGTTCGTGCCCAGCGCGTGGGCGATCGCGGTCGCGGCGGAGGGGGTCTGGAGCAGGTGGCTGACCGTGGCGACGACCACTGCGTCGACCTGCTGGGCGTCGATCCCGGCCCGCTCCAGCGCGGTGCGCGCCGCGGCGACGGACATCGAGACGACCGTCTCGCTGTCGTCGGCGAAGCGGCGGGTCTTGATGCCCGAGCGCTGCTGGATCCACTCGTCGCTGGAGTCGATCGCGTCCACGACCTCGGCGTTGGGCACGACGCGGGCGGGTCGGTACGCGCCGACGCCGAGGATCGCGGCGTACCGTGCGCCGGTCTCGACCTGGAGCGTGGTCACGCCGGGACGACCTCGGGGTAGAGGCGTAGCAGGGGCTGGCCGGGGGCGACCGGGTCGCCGTCCTCGACGAGCCACTCGACGACCTGGCCGCCGTGGGCCGCGGTCACCGCGATCCGGTCGCGCAGGCTGGCGACGTCGCCGATGGTGACCCCGGCGCCGAGCACGTCGGCGTCCGCGGCCTCCTCGGAGCGGTGGAAGACGCCCTTGGCGGGGGAGACGACCATCCGCCAGGTGGGGCTGGACTCCATCGTGGAGGGCTCGCCGTGCCGCTCGCAGAAGGCGCGGGCGTCGTCGAGCCTGGTCGGGGGTGCTGAGGGCGAAGGTCTCCACGCTCATCCCGCGGTCGCGGAAGAAGCGCTTCGCGATGCCGGTCAGGGTGCCGGCCGGCGGGATCTCCAGCAGGCCCGTGATGCCGATGTCGGCCATCGTCTCCAGGCACAGGTCCCAGCGGACCGGGCGCGCGATCTGGCCGACGATGCGCCGCAGCACCTCGCGGCCGTCGTGGACCACGGTGCCGTCGGTGTTGGAGATGAAGCGGGTCCGCGGGTCGTGCGTGGAGACCGAGCGGGCCAACGAGGCGACGTGGTCGACGGCCGGGGCCATGTGCACGGAGTGGAAGGCTCCCGCGACCGACAGCGGGCGCAGGCGCGCGCCCTGGGGAGCGGCCTCGGCGAAGGCGGCCAGCCTGCTCGGTCGTGCCGGCGGCGACGATCTGGCCGGGGCCGTTGTCGTTGGCAGGGGTGAGGCCGTGCTGCGTGAGCGCGGCCAGCACCTCCTCGCGGTCGCCGCCGAGGATGGCGGTCATCCCGGTCGGGGTCACCGCGGCGGCCTCGGCCATCGCCCGGCCGCGCTCGCGGACCAGGACCATGGCCTGCTCGGCGGTGATCACCCGGGCGCCGACGGCCGCGGTGATCTCGCCGACGCTGTGGCCAGCGACCGCACCGAGGCCGCGGTAGGCGTCCGCCGGGTGCGGGTAGAGCCTGCAGCGTGGTCACCAGCGCGGAGCCCACGAGCAGCGGCTGCGCGATCTGGGTCTCGCGGATGGTCGCCTCGTCTGCGTTCGTGCCGTAGTGCGCCAGGTCGAGGCCGGCGACGGCCGAGAGCCAGTCGATCCGGGCGGCGAAGGTCGGGTCCTCCAGCCAGGGGGACAGGAATCCGGGGGTCTGTGCCCCTTGTCCGGGGGCCACGATCACGAGCACGGATCCAGAGTGCCGGGCGGGCGGACCCGATCGCGCATCCGGCGCCGACGAATCTCGCGGCAAGGCTTTGTGGGAGTCCTACAAGTTGGATGGGCTGAGCGCGACCGGCTCCCGCCGCGCTGCCGGCTAGTCGGACTGGCGCCCCAGCACGAGCGCCAGCCTGGAGCACCAGCGCGTCGCGGGGGACGGACGGGGTGAGCCCGGTGAGGTCGCCGATCTGCCCAAGCCGGTAGCGCACCGTGTTGGCGTGCACGAACAGCGCGCGGGCGGTCGACTCGATGGCACCCCCGTGGGCGAAGTAGGCCACCAGGGTCTCCACGAGACTCGCCGCGGGCCTCCGTGAGCGGGCGGTAGAGCCTGCTCGACGGCCTCCGTGCGGGCCTCGGCGTCACCGGCGAGGATCCGCTCGGGGAGCAGGTCGTGCGCGGAGACCGGGCGCGGGGCGCCGGGCCAGCCGACCGCGGCACGCAGCGCACCGAGGGCGACCCGGGCGGAGGCGTGCGCGTGGGCGAGGTCGACGGCCACCGGGCCGACCACGACGGCACCCTCGCCGAACACCTCCAGCAGGGCGGCGGCGTCCTTCTCGGGGGCGTTGACGCCACCGAGGATCACCACCAGCAGGTGGCCCTGGACGGCGCAGAGGGCGTCCAGGCCGCGCTCCTGGGCCGCACGTCGTACGGCGTCGAAGACCCCGGCCTGCGCCCAGGCGGCCTCCGCGGGAGCGGTGCCGACGACCACGGCGACCTCGCCGCGGGCCGCCCAGCCGACCGCGCTCGCGCGGGACAGCACGGACTCGTCGGTCTCGGCGCGGAGGACGGCGTCGACGACGAGCGCCTCCAGGCGCGCGTCCCAGCGACCGCGGACCTCCGCGGCACGGGCGTAGACCTCGGCGGTGGCGAAGGCCACCTCGCGCCCGTAGCGCAGCACGGCGGCGTGCACCTCGGCCATCACGTCGGGCTCGAGGAGCAGGCTGGACGTTGCGCTCGACCTCGTCGATGGTGAGTCTTGATCAAGTCGACGGTCTGGTGCAGGTCCACGGCGCCGGCCATCGTGCGCGGCGCCGCGCCGAAGACCTGGACGACGACCTCCTGGTCCGCCGGGTCCGCGCCGCCGCCGTCGGCGAACCAGTCCACGAAGCCCTGGACACCGGCCTGGACGATCATCCCGACCCAGGAGCGCTCCTCGGCGCCGAGCTCCCGGAACCAGGCCAGGTCGGCCTCCATCCGGGTGACCGCGGCGGTGCTGAGCGAGCCGGTCGCGGCGCGCAAGCTGCCGGGTGGCGCTCTCCCGGGCAGCCGGGCCGGTGGGGGACATGTCCCCAGCCTAGGTCCCGTCGGGGACCGGGGATCCGGACGGGTGCTGTCGCAACCGCGCCGTCGCGTGGTTGAATCGTCCACCACCCGCTAGCAGGAGCAAGCGCCTGCTAGCACGACGGCGAGGGGGAGCCGCCATGGCGGGTACGACCCACGAGGTGCAGTACGTCACCCTGCACGGCAAGCGCCGCGCCTTCGTGAAGCAGGGCAGCGGCCCAGCGCTCCTGCTGCTGCACGGACTGGCCTGCGACCACACCACGTGGACCCCGGTGATCGACGCGCTGGCGGAGAAGTACACCGTCATCGCCCCCGACCTTCTCGGCCACGGCCTGTCCGACAAGCCGCGCGCCGACTACACCCTCGGCGGCTACGCCAACGGGATGCGGGACCTGCTCACCGTCCTCGGCATCGACAAGGTGACCGTCGTCGGGCACAGACTTCGGCGGCGGGGTGGCGATGCAGTTCGCCTACCAGTTCCCCGAGCGGACCCAGCGGGTGATGCTGGTGTCCACCGGCGGCCTCGGGCCCGACGTCACGCCGCTGATCAAGGCTGATCCAGGTGCCCGGCTGGTTCCGGGTGATGGGCGCGCTCACCCTGCCCGGCGTGCGCCACCTGGAGACCTTCGCGCTCCGCACCGCCCACCAGTACGGCGACCTGGGGCCCCTGCGCAAGGTCACCCGCGACCTCGACGAGGTCGCCGACATCGTCGAGTCGTGGAAGGACCGGCGGACCCGGTTCGCGATCCGGCACCTGGTCCGGGCGGTGATCGACTGGCGCGGCCAGATCGTGACGATGTCGGACCGCGCCTACCTCAGCGACGCGATGCCGATGGCGGTCGTGTGGGGACGCCAGGACCAGGTGATCCCGGTGCGGCACGCGAGCAACGCCGCGGCCCTCGCGCCGGACGTGCGGGTCGAGGTGCTGGAGGACGCCGGGCACTTCCCGCACAAGAACCACCCCGAGGAGTTCGCGCGGATCCTCGACGACTTCGTCAGCACGACCGAGCCGGCGACGTACAACCGCGCCCGGTTCCGCCGGATGCTCACCGCCGGCGCCTCGGCCCCGGTCACGACCGTCGCTCCGGCGGCGCAGCCCGCACCCGCGTAAGGAAGTCCGCGCGCCGGTGTCCTCCCGGTGTGAGTGGCAAGTGGTCCTGGCGGATGGTTCTCGGCAGGCTTCGTGACCGTGGTGGGTCTCACCACGGGCATCGCCGGTGCCGGTACGGCGCTGGTCGCGCTCCCGAGCCAGGTCGCGGGCCGCTGACGACGACGAGGGGCGCGAAGAACCTCTCCTCCTCGCGCCCCTCGTCATGTCGCACGGTCAGGCGTCGCCGCCCTCCTGCTGGACCCCGGCGACCGCGGTCGGGTCATCGATGCGGTACTTCTCCAGCGCGTCCTTGACCCGGCCCGGGTCGATCTCGCCGGCGTCGGCCAGCGCGGCGAGCGCCTGCACGACGACCGAGGGGGCGTCGACCTGGAAGAAGCGCCGCGCCGCCGGGCGGGTGTCGGCGAAGCCGAACCCGTCGGCACCGAGCACCCGGTAGTCGGCGGGCACCCACGGCGCGATCTGCAGCGGTACGGCGGTCATGTAGTCCGACACGGCCACGACCGGCGCGTTCGCCGTCTCGCCCTCGCCCAGCACCTTCGTGACGTACGCCGTGCGGTGGGCCTCCTCCGGGTGGAGCAGGTTCCACTTGCCGGTCGCGATGCCGTCGCGGGCCAGGCTCGTTCCACGAGGTCACCGACCAGGTCTCCGCCTGCACGCCCCAGTCGTCGGCGAGCATCTGCGCCGCCTCGACGATCCACGGGAAGCCGACGCCGGAGGCGAGCAGGCGCACCCGCGGGCCCTCGGCGTCGGGCGCCGCGCTGACCCGGTACATGCCCTTGAGCAGGCCGGCCACGTCGAGGTCCGCGGGCTCGGCGGGCTGGGCGACCGGCTCGTTGTAGACGGTGAGGTAGAAGATGATGTCCTCGCCGAGCGGGTGCTCCTCGCTGGTGCCGTACATCCGCTCCAGACCCGAGCGCATGATGTGGCCGACCTCGTAGCCGAAGGCCGGGTCGTAGTGCACGACCGCCGGGTTGGTCGCCGCGATCAGCGGCGAGTGGCCGTCGGCGTGCTGCAGGCCCTCACCGGTGAGCGTCGTGCGTCCGGCGGTGGCGCCGACGAGGAAGCCGCGCGCGAGCCTGGTCGGCCATCGCCCAGATCGAGTCGCCGGTGCGCTGGAAGCCGAACATCGAGTAGAAGATGTAGAACGGGATCATCACCTCGCCGTGCGTGGAGTACGACGACCCGGCCGCGGTCGCGGAGGCCATCGCGCCGGCCTCGGAGATGCCCTCGTGCAGCATCTGGCCCTGCGGCGACATCTTGTACTGCAGCAGCATGTTGCGGTCGACGGACTCGTACTTCTGCCCGGCCGGGTCGTAGACCTTCGCCGAGGGGAACATCGAGTCCATGCCGAAGGTGCGGTACTCGTCGGGCGCGATCGGGACGATGCGCTTGCCGATCTCGGGGTCCTTCATCCAGTCCCGCAGGAGCCGGACCGCCGCCATGGTGGTGGCCACCTTGTGGTTGCCGGCGCCCTTCTTGAGCTCGGCGTACGTCGCATCGCCGGGGAGCCTTCGGCGGCTTCGCCCGGATGACGCGGCGCGGGATCGAGCCGCCGAGCCTGGCGCCGGCGCTCCATCATGTACTCGATCTCGGGGGAGTCCGCCCCGGGGTGGAAGAAGGGCGCGGTCCCGGTGGACTCGTAGGCGGTCTCCAGGTCCCGGTCGCTGATCGGCAGGTAGAGCCGGTCGCGGAACTTCTTGAGGTCGTCCTGGGTGAGACTTCTTCATCTGGTGGGTCGCGTTGCGGCCCTCCAGGGCGTCGATCGTCCAACCCTTGACGGTGTGCGCCAGGATCACCGTCGGCTGGCCGACGTGCTTGGTGGCGGCGTCGAAGGCGGCGTACACCTTGCGGTAGTCGTGGCCGCCGCGCGGCGAGCTTCTCGATCTGGCGGTCGGTCATGTGCTCGACCATCGCCCGCAGCCGGGGGTCCGGCCCGAAGAAGTGCTCGCGGTTGTAGGCGCCGCTCTCGACCGAGAAGGTCTGGAAGGCGCCGTCGGGGGTGCTGTTCATCTGGTTGACCAGGACACCGTCGACGTCCTTGGCGAGCAGGGCGTCCCACTCGCGGCCCCAGACGACCTTGATGACGTTCCAGCCCGCGCCGCGGAAGTTGGCCTCCAGGCTCCTGGATGATCTTGCCGTTGCCGGTGACCGGGCCGTCGAGTTCGCTGCAGGTTGCAGTTGATCACCCAGGTGAGGTTGTCGAGGCTCCTCGCGGGCGGCGATCCGGATCGCGCCGAGGGACTCCGGCTCGGCCATCTCGCCGTCGCCGAGGAAGGCCCACACGTGCTGGTCGGCGGTGTCCTTGATGCCGCGGTTCTCCAGGTAGCGGTTGAACCGCGCCTGGTAGATCGAGTTGATGCCGGTCAGGCCCATCGAGACCGTCGGGAACTCCCAGAAGTCCGGCATCAGTCGCGGGTGCGGGTACGACGGCAGGCCGGCGCCCTTGCCGTGCTGGACCTCCTGGCGGAACCGGAAGAGTCTGCTCCTCGGTGAGCCGGCCCTCCAGGTAGGCGCGGGCGTAGATGCCGGGGGAGGCGTGGCCCTGGATGAAGAGGCTGGTCGCCGCCGCCGGGGTGGTCCTTGCCGCGGAAGAAGTGGTTGAAGCCGACCTCGTAGAGGCTCGCACTGGACTGGTACGTCGCGATGTGGCCGCCGACCTCCAGTCCCTTGCGGTTGGCGCTGGAGACCATCACCGCGGCGTTCCAGCGCAGGAAGGCGCGGATCCGGCGCTCGACGTCCTCGTCGCCGGGGAACCACGGCTCGCGCTCGGGCGGGATGGTGTTGATGTAGTCCGTGCTGCGCAGGGCCGGCACGCCGACCTGCTTCTGCCGCGCGCTCTCCAGCAGGCGCAGCATCACGTAGCGCGCACGCTCGCGTCCGCGCTCGTCGACGAGGGCGGTGAAGGAGTCGATCCAGTCCTTCGTCTCGTCCGGATCGATGTCCGGCAGGCTGCGTGGGGAGGCCCTCGTGGATGACCGAGGCGGGACGGGCGGCCGGGGTGGGGCCGGAGCTTGTGGCATCGGGGGTGTCGGAGGTCACCAGGCCATCCTTCCACTCGAATCCAGGGCGGGAAATCTACCCAGCAGTATCTTCGGGAGGGCCGCGAATCTACCGAGGAGTACGTTCGTGACGCGGTCGTCCTGCGCCTGCCGATCGAGCGTGCTGGCCGCGGGCGCCCTGGCGCTCGTCGACGACCATCCCAGCGCGTCCAACATTGTCGTCCTCGCTGAGCGGCGGGGTGTGGCGTGAGCGTCAGCCTGGGTGCCGTTCTCGCCCCTCACCGTCGACTCGCTGGTCGCGGCCGCCATCAACGCGGCCTCCTTCGGTGGCCGTGACGGGTACGTGCTCGCCTTCGAGTCTCGCCGACGCCGTGGCGCAGCGGGTGACCGGCAGGAACGCGGACAACGCGTCCGCGCACTCCATCGAGGTCGGGCAGAGGGTGCGCGCTGGCGACGAGGCGAGGGCGTGATGGGCCCGCTCCTGCGCAGCGACGACGTCCCGCTCGCCGACCCCGAGCGGTGCCAGTTCGCGCTCTGCCGCAACGAGCAGGGGTACGCCGTCGAGCCTGCCCTCTTCGGGCACCTGGCTGGTGTGCTCGCTGCATGTCACGCCCGTCGTGGTGTGGGGAGTGCCCGACGGGGAGCGGGACGCCACGATCCGCGACCTCTCGCGCGGCGATCGGGACGCGGCGTGAGCCTGCAGCCGGTCAGCCGGCTGGCAACCGCGGCGTCCCGCGAAGTGACAATCTCCGTTGAATGTGGTGTGTCGCAGTCGCCACTCTTTGCCGGTATGAGTTATGGAGATACGCCTCTCGCCCTGGTTACCTCGGGCCACCACGACGACCCGGTCGCCGCCTTCATCGACTGGCTCGAGTTCGCAGGGCTTGGCCGATCGCACGGTCCACCAGCGCGCGATGATCGCCCGCCGGCTGTTCCTCGAGCACGGCACGCTGGTGCTCACGCAGCGGCAGATCCTCGACTGGCTGCAGCCGTACAAGGGCTGGACCCGGCGTACCTACCAGAACCACTTCATCTCGCTCGGGAAGTGGGCGATGGAGGCCGGGCTGGCGAGCTCGAACCCCGTGACCGCGATCCGCCCGGCACCGTCCCCTCGCCCGCGGCCGAAGCCGCTCCTGGAGGAGGAGGTCGACGTACTCCTGACCCATGCGACCGGCGACGTGCGGGCCTGGCTGCTGCTCGGGCTCTACGCCGGCATCCGGCGGTTCGAGATCGCCAAGTTCCGCGGCCTCGACATCAGCCAGCGGTCGATCAACCTCGTCGGCAAGGGCGGCCAGGCCGAGATGGTGCCAACGCACCCTGTGCTGTGGGAGGCTCGCCCAGGACTACCCCCGCCGCGACTTCTGGTTCCCCCGCGAGGACGGCGGTCACATCACGACCGGCAAGATCAACCGGGAGATCCACAAGGCTCTACGAGGCCCACGGGATCAGCGGCAACATCCACCGCACCCGGGCCACCTACGGCACCCGGCTGCTCCGGGCCGGCGCCAACATCAAGGTCGTCCAGGAGCCTGCTCCGGCACCGCACGCTGTCCTCCACGGAGCACTACGTGCACGCCGCCCGCGACGAGGCCGGCGAGGCGATCCACCTGCTCCCGCCCGCCGCCTGAGCCGGGCGGCTAGAACAGCCTTCCGGTCGCCCTCGCCCGTCGACCAGTGCTCGTCGATCGTGAGCCGCGCGACCTGGCAGTCCCACGCTGCCAGGTCGCGCTCGAGGCGGTCATGGTGCTGCGGCGACGTCTCGGCCTGGCGCTGGCGCAGCTGCGCCCGGACCCGGGCGGCCTGCGCCCGGGTGTACGTCAGCGGATCGATCTCGTCGTCGTCGACGTCGTCGGGCAGGCTCGGCGCCGGCGTACCGCCTCACTCGTCGACCACCGCGTCGGCGATCGCCGCGGCGGCCTCGTCGGCTGCTGCGGCGTAGAAGCTCATTGTCGTGGCGACCGAGGCGTGGCCCATCAGGTCGGCGAGCGCGCGCGGGTCCTTGATGCGCTGATAGCCGACCGTGCCGTACCGGTGTCGGAGGCTTTGTGGAAGCGGACGCCGGCCGGCACCCCTGCGTCGCGGATCGCGGCGTTGACGTAGTGCCCCAGCGTGGTCGACGCCCACCCCTGCGGCCGCCCGGTCACGACGTTGCCCTCCTCGAGGGGCGGGCCGAGGCTCCTCGAGTAGCCGAGCCGACAGAGCTGACCTCGCGGGTCTTGCCGCCCTTGCCTGTCACCCAGGCCTTGCGGGTCTCGACGTCGATGTCCGGCCAGTCCAGACCGGCGGCCTCGGAGACCCGAAGGCCGGCCCAGGTGCCGAGCAGAACGGCGCGGCGCAGCTCGGCCGAGCGGACGGGCAGGCCGGCGATGTGGTTCAGGATCTGGTCGAACTCCCGGCGCGTCGCCGGCCGGGGTTTCCCCTTGCCCTGGGTCGGCGCCTGCAGCCTCACCGATGGGTTGTCGTCGCGGTACTCCCACATCTGGCACCAGGTGTAGAAGGCCCGCACCATCGCGAGGTCGTTGGCTCGGCTCGACCCCTTCCTCGCGCCGCCGTCCTGCAGGTCGACGCGCTGCTCCCACCAGGCCTCGATCTCCTCGCGGGTCGCCGTGCCTGGGTTGCCGATCGAGCGGAGTACTGCACGGCGGCGTCGGAGGGTGTTGGGCGGCTGCAGGCTGCCGCTCGCACCACGCGAGGTACTCGACGGCGACCGCGTCCTCGAGCGGGACTGGTCGGCGGCTCATCGAGCTCCCCGCAGTCGTTCGAGGATGACCAACGGCTCACGGCCGTGGCCCCCTTGGTCCTTCCCGCTGGTCGCCATCCGGCCTGCTTGAAGCAGTAGCCAGGGTTGCTCGAGCGGATCCTCCGCGGGTTGACGTAGGTGTAGAGCCGCACCTCGTCGGGCCACCTTCGCCACGCCAGCCTGTTCAGCATCGATGAGCAATCGAGACGCGAGCGTCGGGCCCTCGTTGCGGAACACCGCGCAGTTCACGCCGCGCTGCCCCGAGGCGTCGTGAAAGCGTCGCCAGGCGAGGAGGGCCTGGTCGTCGTGGGCCAGGAGCACGAGCTTCTCTCCCGGCCCGACGAACAGGGATGGCCGGCGCCCGTCGCGGTAGGAGCGGCGGGAGTAGTGCCGGTCGTACAAGGCTCGCCCGATCGGGTCGCCGTCGCGCGCGGTCCGCCAGTACGACGAGCAGTCTCCGAGATCGCGGGTGTCGAAGAGCGGGGCTGTCACCGGCGCCCTCGTCGGGTGAGGTGCTTGGTCTGGTGCTCGAGGAGCGCCATCGGCGGGGCGGGGTGTGCCTTCACGGGGCAGGTCGCGAAGTGGGTCATGCCGGAGTACTCGAGCGGGCGCTCGACCTGCTCGTCCTTGTGCAGCGCCCGGGCCAGCAGCCGGCCTCGGGCGACGGGCTGGGTGATCGCGACGTTGCCGGCGAGGTCCTCGCGCGGGTCGAATGGCTGCAGGCTTGCCGCCGGGCCCGTTCGGGCCGGCGACTGTGGTGGCCCACACGACGAGGCGCCCGCAGCCGTGGCAGAAGCTCCGGGCGTGCTCGGGGGCTGGGAGGGTGCGCAGGCTCTTCGCGCGGATCCGGTTGGGGGGTGACGGGCGCCGGTGCACTTACAACGGGGGTGGGGTGCGGGCTGGGCGGATCCGGCGGCCGCGATCCGTCGTCGCCGTAGTCGGTCTCGTCGAGGTCCCACAGACTCGTCGCCCTCGAGCACCTGGTCGTGCCCGCAGTCGGGGCACCGGAAGGCGTAGAGCCGCGTCGGGGTGTCGCTCAGTACGACGCGGCCGCGATCGACGACCTGGTCGACGTCGCCGGCGGCCCGGCGGCCGGTGGCCACGAGCCTGTTCCTCGAGCGAGCCGCAGGTCTCGCACGCGAGCTCGTGGAGCTCGAGGTGGAACCGGAGCGTCGTCGCGGCGGCGTGCCACGGCCCCCAGGTGACCGGGTGCCCGTCCCAGGCCGGTGGGAGGTCGTGCGGGCGCTCAGCGGCTCGCACGCTCGGTCCTGAGGATCAGGGCCCCGAGGCCTTCGAGCACGTGCAGGTCGACGAGGAAGTGCCGTGGCCAGTCCGCCGGGTTGGCGTCGCTGACGATGGCGTCGATCCAGTAGCCGCGGATCCAGTGCAGGTTGCGCGAGGGCCAGGTGAAGAGGATCCGGCCGCCGTCGGCGTGCTCGTAGGCCTCGCGGTACGCGCCGACGCGGACCTTGCGCCGGCTGACGGTGCGGGTTGCCATCACGTGCTGCTGCAGGTCGCGAACCAGCCTGCTGGCAGGCGTCCTCGTTGTCGGCGATCCAGAGCACGCGGAGTTGCTCGGCGTCGACCCGGTCGACGGACTCGAGCAGGGTGATGTCGGGGGACTGGTCGAGGGTGGCGCGGATCATGGGTTGGTCCCTTCGGGGTGGGTGGTCTGGTGTTGGGCGGCGTACGCCTCGACGAACTGCAGGGCGACGCGGCCGCGGCGCACCTGGTCGAGGAGGCCCTGGTCGACGGCCCAGCGCTTGACGTCGCCGGCGGTGACGCCGGGACTCGCGGAGGAGGCGGTCTACCTGGTTGGGCTGGTGCCGCGGCCGCGTGGCGTCCGGATCGGGCTTGGGCGGCGGCGGAGTGCCGCCCTCGGCGCGGATCTCCTCGTCGACGCGCTCGGCGAGCAGGGCGAACTCGGCGTGGGGCCGGCCGCGGCGTCGTGCGACCTCGAGGTGGACGTCGGTACGACGTCGGAGGTCGAGCAGCTTGCTCGAGGCGCGTGCCGGTCCGGATGCCGCTCACCGGGTCACCACGCCTGCTTGACGGAGGTGCGGACGATCGTGGAGTCGGCCTCGAGGCGGGCGAGCGCCGTGTCGAGGGCCTGGTCGCCGCGCTCGGTCGTCTCGATCGACGGCTTGTCGGTCTTGTCGCCCTTGCGGTACCCCCGTAGCCGCCACGGTCGCCGAGCAGCGCCCGGCTCGGCGCTCACTGATCACCGCCTTCCGTTCGGACCCTCGCCCCGAGGTGCTGCATCAGCGCGAGCCTGACCGAGCAGGCTCTCGGGTGAGGTCGACGCCGGCTGCTAGGACGACCAAGTGGTAGTCGTAGCGGCCGGTGAAGGGGTGAAGGCTCCCGAGCCCGCTCACGAAGCGGATCCGGCCGCCGTTGGCGTGGTCGAACCGATAGTGACCGTTGGCGCGGATGACGCGGCCCTCGAGGGTGACGTCGGCGATCGCCGCGACGTCCTCGAGGGTGTACCGGGCCTTGACGAGCGTCGGCGAGATGTGCAGCACGCGCTCGGCGTTGCGGGCGAGGTCGAGAAGGGCGGAGGCGGCGGCGCGCTCAGCGCGGGCGGCCTCGGCGGAGGTCACGGGCTGGTCAACATGGGGCCCATCGTCGCCGTGGCGCGGGCGCGCGTTGTGGCGCCACTCCGGGGGCGTTATGGATAACAACCCTTATCGGTTAAGTCGGAGCCCTGGCCTACGCTCCGGGGCATGCCCGAGGTCGAGCCTGCCCTGCATCGTGTGGGTCGACCTCGCGCCCGGCACGATGTACGGCCCCGACCCGGTCTTCGGGATCCTGATCGAGCGGCGGCCGCGGTCCGGGAAGCACGGCAGCACGACGTGGGAGGGCTTCGTGCTCACCGGCGCTCCGCCCGACGAGCGCCGCGGCGCGAGCGTGAAGGCGGAGTGGTACCCGTTCTCGTGCCTGACGCTCGTCGACGCGCCGCGGCCGCCGAAGCGTGGCCGGCCACCAGGTGCTGGCTGAGGTCGCGGTACGACGAAGAGCGCCCCGCCTCCGGGGTCGGAGGCGGGGCGCGTGGTGCGTCGTCGTGCGACGGGCTACTCGTCGACCACCTCGCCGCCGGCGGAGTACTCCGCCGGGATGCCGTTCGACAGGATCGACAGGTACGACGCGGCGCCGGCGGCCAGCGGCGTGACGAGCCACGCTGCGATCGAGGCGATCAGCAGCACGGGCTGCGGGTCGTCGAGCGCGCCGGCGAGCGCCGCGGCCGAGATCCCGCCGGCGGGGATCGTGGCGGCGTACGCCTGGGCGGTCGTGCGGATGAAGCCGCGCTTCGCCGCGACGCGGGTCTTGGCGGGGATCACGGTGCTCACAGGGGTTCGTCTCCTTCGTAGGTGATGTCGTGGGTGTCGTCGACGAGTCTGGACCCAGCGAGCAAGCCGCAGGAGCAGCGCGCCGAGCAGGAGCCCGGCGACGGTCGGCACCTGGCCGAGCTCGTCGAACCGCCGCCGGGCCGAGGTCATGCCGCGACCTGCTCGTCGTACTGGACCGAGAGGTGGTCCGAGCCGTGCTTGGCACCAGTTCGAGCTCGCCAGGCTCCGCCCGCGGGCGTACGCCCAATCGGTCGGGTCACCGGTGCGGATGACCGCCGCGCCGATCGCCCGAGCGTTCGCCCCAGCGGAGTGCTCCCCGCCGGCAGACGGCGACTCGTTCTGGTCGCCGACGTCGATCAGGTCGTCGACGGTGTCGGCGTGCGCCCTGAGCCTGGTGCCGTACTCCTCGTGCGCGACGTGGTTCAGCCGCGGGTTCCACACGGCGTGCAGTCCACGGACGGTGAGCGGGGCGCCGGTGGTGTCGATCGTCACCCAAGGGACGACGCGGCCGGCGATGTCCTTGCCCTTCGGGCCTCTCCAGTGCGCGGCGACCTTGATCAGGCCGTGGTCGAGCACCTCCTTGTCGCGGCGCACCAGGATCATCGTGGACTGGCCGATCTCGCCCTGGCCGGTGTACTTCCGGTAGCCGTGGGCCCGGATCCGAGAGCGGTTGCGGCGCTCGAGCCACAGGTCGATCGCGGCCCTGTTGCCTCCGGTCTCCAGCAGGACGATGACCTCGGTGCGGCCGGCGGCGAGGGCGTTGAGCGCGCGCAGGATCGCGCGTCGGCCCTTGCGGGTGCGACCGCGACCGACCTTCATGTTCCAGGCCTGGATCCTGGAGCCGCGGCGTCGCACGAGCGGGCGGGTCACGAGAGCACCACGCGCTTCTGTCCGGGGTTGGCCTTGAGGATCGCCTTGCCGCGCGGGGTGTGGATCAGGAGGCGGGCGACCCGCTCGACGTGCTCGAGCCGCGCCCGCGAGCCTGATCTGGAAGTGCATCGGGTCGGGCTTGGCGGTGCTGCCCGGGTGGCTGGGCCAGTCGCCGCCCCACTCGACGACGAGGATCCCGGTGCGGGGGTCCCGGTACATCTGCAGGGTGAGGTGGATCTGCCGGATCTGCGCCTTGGTGAAGGTCCGCGAGGCCGGGGTGTTGTACGGGTGCCGCGACCAGTTGAGGTCGTCGGCTGCGCCGGTGGCGTGCTTGGACCAGCCGCTGCCACCGGTGATCCTGCGATGGTTGTAGTTGCCGTCGTCGGGGGCGCCGTCGCGCTCCTTGGGCTGGTCGAGGCGCTCGACGAGGTCGTTGAACCGCTGGGCGTTGTGCGCGAGCACGAGGCCCACGGAGCCGTTGCGGCGGGTGATGGTGCGGTTGGTGCCGGGCTGCACCCAGCGGTGCAGGCTTCGGGCTGTTGGGCTCGAGGACGGCGAAGCCCTCGACGGTGGCGGTGGTCATGACGTGCGTGCTCCTTGGAGGGTGGTGGTGGCGCGCTGCAGCACCCGGCCGGGGCTTCGGCCGGGCGGGTCGGGACGGGGTGCTGCTCGGGTCAGTCGAGATCGGCGAGGTCCGGGGGCGGCTCGGAGACCTGCGCGAGGTGGATCACCTCGAGCACGGCCTTCGACGCCTCGGCGGCGTTGGCCACCGTGTCGGTGGCGACGCGCAGGCTCGTCTGTCAGCACGCCTTCGATGCGCTCGAGGCGTTCGTCCTGGTCGTCGAACCGCAGGCTCGCCGGCTGCGAGGCGCTGGCGGATCTGCTCGAGTTCGCCGCGCAGGGCGGCCACGCCCTTCTCGGTGCGGCCCAGCGCGTCTTTCATGCTGGAGCCGCCGTTGGGGTGCAGGCTCGTGGTGCACCTCGTTCAGTACGACGGCCATGTCGGCGACCTGCTGGCCGATCGCGGGCTTGGCCGGCTGTGCGGGATCGCCGGTGATCGGGTTCGCCGGGACGGCCGGTCGGCCTATGAGGACGTCGTTGATCGCGTCGCGCTCGGAGGCGCGGGTTCGGACCCAGGGGCGGATCAGCCTGATCCACGCGAGGACGGCACTGCCGAGGGCGCTGAGCAGCAGCACGAAGTCGGCGGTGCTGGTGAAGCGCTCCACGTCAGTCGAAGTAGGTGATGAGGCAGGCGGCGCCGGGCTGGCCGTTCGTGCCGGGGTTACCCCCGAGGCCTCCGCCGCCTGGCGCGGCACCACCGCCGCCGGCGATCGCGTTGGTGACGTCGCCGGCAGCGCCCGGCGGCCGCAGGCCGAAGGAACCGGCGCCGGCGGCGTAGGCCGGACTGTCGACCGGGTTGAAGCCGCCGACCCCGCCGCCGGGCGAGGGCGCGCCGTCGGTGGACTCTCCGGTCGGGACGCCGCCGGGCAGACCCATCGGCTGGGGGAGGGTCGTCACGTCGACGAGCGCCTGGGCAGCGGCGGGCGCCGCGCCGCCACCAGCACCGCTCTGGGCGCGGAGCACGACGTTGTTGACGAGCGAGAGCGAGGTACCTGCCCCCACGCCGCCGTTGCTGTTGGTCCCGCCAGCAGCGACGGTGACCGCGACGACCGCGGCGAGGTACGACGCGGGGATCTCCACGTCCAGGACCGCGCCGCCGGCGCCGCCCTTGGCGTTGATCTCGGCGGTCTGGCCCCGGCCGCCCGCACCGATGAGGATCACCCGGACGCGGGTCGCGCCGGCCGGCTTGGTCCAGTTCCCGCTGGCGTTGAGGGTCTGGACGTCGCGGGGCTTCGCTGCGACGCCGGCGGCCAGCCTTGGGCGCGGTGATCGCGCCGTCGTTGACCTTGGCGGTCGTCACTGCGCCGTCGACGATCTTCGCGCTGGCGATCGCGCCGTCGGCGACCTTGGCACCGGTCACGGCCGCGTCGGCGAGCTTCGGCGTGGTCACGGCGTTCACCGCGACCTTGGCGCCCGTCACGGAGCCGTCCGTGGGGACGCGCTGGTCGCTGAGCCGGCTGTCGTCGGCCCGCACCACCTGGGTGGCGCTCGAGGTCCCCGACGCGGCCACGGGAAGCCTGGCGATCGCCAGCGTGCCGGCGTTGATGTCGCCGGCCGCGTGGACGTGCGCGCCGTCCGCGAGCGGGCTCCAGACTCGCCGCGCCGGCGGTGCCCGGCTTGTTGATCTCGAGGAGGCCGGTGGTGCTGTTGAAGATGACCCGCCCGGGCCAGATGTCGGTCCCGACCAGCACGTTGCGCTCGTCGGTGGTGAAGGTCGCGACGCCGGGCCTGGCGTCGACCCACTGAGCGAGCGCCTGGATGCGGGCCGGCGCGTCGTTGGTGTCGGTCGTCTCCGGGAACGGTGCGCCCTTGGCGGTGGTGCTCATGCGATCGTGCCTTCCTCGGGGAGGTGGTTGACGGCGTCGGCGAAGGTCGGGAAGTCGGCGGCCTCGTCAGCGAAGGTCGGGCCGTGCTCGGCGGTCAGGTGGGCGAAGGTGGCGCCGGCGACGACCTGGAGGCTGCAGGATGATCCCGACGGGCTTCTGCGTCGCGGCCGCGGCCTTCAGGTCGTCGAGGGTGACGCCGGGCGGCACCTCGGCTGCGTACACGCGGATGGTGAGCCGCCAGGGGCCGCCGTCGCGCTCGACGAGCGCGACGCGCTTCTGGCCTGTCAGGAGCGCCGCGACGGCGGCTCTCACGGCGGCGGGGGTGCCGCGACGCCAGTAGGCGCGGTCGCGGACGAACGCGCGCGCCTGCTCGACGGTGAGGCCGCCTGGCACGGGGGAGCCGATCGCGCCGCCGAGCCACGCCGGGTCGGTGGTGGTGTCCAGGTCGAATGCTCGAGCCCAGCCGCGCGCGGTGAGACTCGGTCCGCTCGTCGACCTCGACGAGCGGCTCGGTGAGGCCGTCGACGAGGGGCTCGAGCAGCGGGCCGGCTGCGGCGCGGTACGCCGTGCCGAGAGCGTCGAGCACTCGGGTTGCGACGGCCGAGTCTCACGCGACGGTCCCGGTGATCGTCGACGGCGTGGCGGGGTCGTCGAGGGGGCTCGGGAGAGCGGCGGGTCCGTCGAGCACGTAGTCGTTCGGCGTGCCGTTGATCGTCAGGCTGTTGACGTAGGCGACGCCGGTGACGCGGCCGATGACGCGGACGACGTCGAGGAGCCGGAACTGGGTGTTCTCGGTCCACGCCTGGTCGTCGTCGGCCGTGCTGCCCCAGGTGGTGAGCAGGGTCGCGAGCGCGGTGTCGATCTCGACCTTCACGATGGCCGGGTCGGCGCTGGTGTCAGCGACGACGTCGTACACGATCTCCACGGCGGTGTAGGTGGGGTTCTCGACGTGGATAACGAAGTTGACCTCGCGGGCGGCCTCGAGGACGGCCTGCAGCTGCGCCTTCACCGGAGCGGAGACGGGGTGGCTGGTCTCGTCGACGGGGAACACCGTGGCGGTGCGCTCGGCGGGCACGGCCGGCGCTGCTGGGTCGTAGAGGTCGACGGCGAGCGCGCGGTGCACGCCGGGCACGGAGCGGGCGAGGGCGGCGAGGTCGGCCGCGGTCACGCCCCCTGGGCGCAGTGTGCCGAGGTAGTCGCCGAGCCGGTTGAGGTAGTCCTCGATGAGACTCGGGGTCGGCGCCGTTGCTGCTGGGGGCGGTGGCGGTCACGGCGGTGACGTTGGTGGTGGCGGTGACGATGGTGAGTCTCGCCGGCGGGGATGCCGTTGCTGAAGTCGCCGGACTCGGTGGCGGTCATGGTCGCTGCGACGGTGGGCGTCGGCGCGCCGACGTCCTCGAGCAGCACGAAGGCGATCTCGTCGCCGTTGTCGTTGATGCCGTAGACGGTGAAGCCGGCCGGGATGATGGTGCCGGTCGCGTTGACGTCGATGCTGACCGGGATGGTCGCGAGCGCGCCCTGGTAGGCGGGGAACCCGAAAGCCGTCTCGCCCATGCCGGCGACGGCGAGGTCGAGTACGTCGATCATCGACTGGTTGAGCACGGCGGCCTCGCGGCCGATCTCCTCGGCCAGGGCGACCTCGGGTGCTCCCTCGTAGGCCTCCCAGCCGTCGAGTCGGGTGGTGAGGCCGGTCAGGATGCGCTCGGTGACGGCGTCCTCGTCGGTGTCGAGCTCCGGGCGGGTCGAAGGGCACGGGCTATGCCTCCTGTCCGGTGAGGTGGGTGATGTCGAGGCTGGTCGAGGTCGGCGCGGTCCTCCCACTCCGCGACGACCGAGACGACGTCCTCGGGGCGCAGGCTGGCCGAAGACTGGGTCTGGCAGCCCGTAGTTGGGCTCGCTGCGTCGCTCGCCGGGGCGGGTGTTGAGCAGCAGCGCGACGGACTGGCGGATGTCGGCGTCGGAGTCCTGCTCGACGGTCGCCAGGCCCTGGCTGGTGACGGCGATGGGGAAGGCGAGGTGCTCGGGCAACGTCCAGACTCCTAGGGGTTGATGTACTTCACCGAGAGCGAGGTCTCGTAGATCCCGCCGTAGGTGGGGCGGGTGCCGCCGTTGCTGTGGAACGCGCCCACGGTGATGACGTCGCCGGCGGTGCAGGCGACCTCGATGCTGCCGCCGAAGACGGTCGGTGCCGAGGCGTTGCAGGAGCCGCGGTGGACGACGACGCTGCCCGACGAGGCGCCCGAGATCGCGACGTGCAGGATGCCGGCCGCGCCGCCGGTCGTGTTGTCGAGCCCGACCTGGCCGGTCAGCCGGTAGGTCCCGGTGACGGGGATGACGATGCCCGAAGCGCTCGCTGTGCAGCCCCCGACAGCGGACACGATGGTGTCCCAGCCGATCGTGGTGGAGGCGCCGTTGGGGATGTTCTGGGCGGCGGCGCGCTTCACCCGGGCGGCGGGCAGCGTGGGGAGCCGCGCGCGGTCGACGGTGCCGCTGGTGATGTCCGCCCCGCTGTGGACGTGCGCGGTGGGCGTCCTGGCGTCGCCGAGCCGGCTGTCGTCGGCTCGCACGACCTGGGTGGCGCTCGAGGTGCCCGAGGCCGCCACGGGGAGCCTGGCGAGCGCGAGGGTGCCGCTCGTGACGTCGCCGGCGGCGTGGACGTGCGCGGTGGGCGTCCTGGCGTCGCCGAGCCGGCTGTCGTCGGCTCGCACGACCTGGGTGGCGCTCGAGGTGCCCGAGGCCGCCACGGGGAGCCTGGCGAGCGCGACCGTGCCCGTGGCGACGTCGGCGGCGTCGTGCTGGTGCGCGGTGGGCTGCCGGGCGTTTGACAGCCGGCTGTCGTCGGCTCGGACCACCTGGGTGGCGCTCGAGGTGCCCGAGGCCGCCACAGGGAGCCTGGCGAGCGCGAGGGTGCCGCTCGTGACGTCGCCGGCGGCGTGGACGTGCGCGGTGGGCGTCCTGGCGTCGCCGAGCCGGCTGTCGTCGGCTCGCACGACCTGGGTGGCGCTCGAGGTGCCCGAGGCCGCCACGGGCAGCCTGGCGATCGCGACCGTGCCCGTGGCGACGTCGGCGGCGTCGTGCTGGTGCGCGGTGGGCTGCCTGGCGTTCGACAGCCGCGGGTCGTCGGCTCGCACCAGGCTCGGTGCTGGACGTCTCGCCGGCGTCGGCGACGGGGAGGTGCTCGAGCGGGATCTCGGCCGCGGTGGCGTAGACCCAGGGTCGCTCCTGGGTGAAGACGAGCAGGCAGACGTCGTCGGCGACGAGGCCTTCGCCGCCGCGGCAGGGGCCGACCGGGACGGTCTGGTCCCCGCCGATCGGCACGGCCCATGCGCCGTCGTCGGTGACCTTGGTGACGCGGGCGGTGACCGGGGGGCGATCGATCTTCGGCGGGCGACCGCGCAGGCTGCTCGAAGGCGTCTAGAGCCACAGTGCTGCTCCTGTCCATCCTCGGCCGGCTGCGCCTCCGAAGACGCCGCACCCGTAGGCCCTGCCGCGGGCCTCGACGGTCGACCCGTTGCCGAGCGAGATCGCCACGTGGTTGTACTCGCCCGACCCGATCCGGAACAGCAGGGCGCCCCTGATCCCGAGGGCATCGCGGATCGAGATCGTCTTGCCGGCGGAGCGGCAGGTGGCCCACTGGCTGGCCGCCGGCTTCCCGAGGGTCTTCCCGGCCGCCCGTGAGGCGGCCTGAACGAGTCCCGAGCAGTCGTAGCCTCCAGGCCCGTTGCCGCCCCACACGTAGGGCTTGCCGTTCTGCGCGAGGGCGAACTGCACCATGCGCTCGCGGGCGGCGTTGCCGGCGCGGCCGCCGCCGCCCTTGCCGCCCTGCCCGGGCAGGTAGTCCGGGTCGCCCTTTTCGCGGCTGGACTTCTTGCGGCCGCGGCCGCCGCCGGTCGCCTTCGGCTCCTTGAGGACCTTCCGCTCGCGCACGAGTTCGAGACTCGCCGCGGGTGGTGGTGAGCGGTCGCGTGAAGGAGGAAACGATCCACGTCCCGTCAGCCGGGCCGAGCCTGGGAGAGGATGACCGGCGCGCCGGGGGCGAAGGAGATCAGGCTGGTGTCGACGGTGACCTTGGCGGTGCTTGCCCGCTTCCCGACGTCGAGGTCGAAGTCGATCGACCCGACGCCCCCGACGTTCTCGCGGATCGCGACGGGCTTCTTGTACCCGGTCTTGAGCCACGCGTCGCCGCCGAGCACGAGTCTGCTGGCCGTCGCTGAAGCGGCGCCAGTTGATGGGCTCGGCGACGTCGGATCCGAGGACCTCCCACGAGTTGCTGACCTGGCCGTCGGCCGAGCGCTGCAGGGGGTTGTGGACCTTCTCGGGGTGCCCGGGGTCGATGGAGTACTTCACGCCGGCCTCCTTGGCCAGGCGGACGGCGAAGCCCCTGCGCGTGGTCTTGTTCGCCGCCACCGACAGGGGCTTGGTGTGCCGACGCAGCGCAGCGACGATCGCGTCCTCGAGCGTGAGCGTGATCGTGTCCTCGGACTTCCCGATGGCCACGAGACCGAAGTGCACGCCGTCGACGATCGCCCACGACCGTTCGTCGATGGTCGGGTCGTTGATGAGACTTTCGCTCGTGGTCGGCAACGGTGAGCGTGAGCGTCGACGCGCCGTCGATGGTCAGCGACATGACGGGCGGGGCGACGATCGCGTCGAGGAGCCCGACCTTCCGGCCGACGTTGTTGTTCACGAGCGTGACCTGCTGGCGCAGGGTGTCGAGGTCGACCACTACTTCCGCTTCCGCTTCTTGGTCCGACCGCCCTTGCCCTTGCCGCCCTTCCCGCCCTTGCCCTTGCCCTTGCCGCCCTTCGTGCTCGAGGCCTTCGGCGGGTTCGCGCTGCGGACCTTCTTGGCGGGGCCCTGCAGGAGCGTCGGGGTCTCGTACTGCAGGAGCGTCAGCGTGAGCTCCTGCTGGACCACACGGCCCGCGTCGTCGGTGAGGTACGGGCCCCACTCGATCTCCTGGAGCACCCACCTGTCCGTGGTCGCGACCCGTCGTACACCGAAGACCTGCAGGATCGGAGGCTGACGCGTGCTCGCGACGGCCTGGCCCCACGAGCGGATCCGGGCAAGGCTCCGTCTCGACCACGCGGTCCACGCCGGGCCGGTTGCTGCCTTCGAGGCCGTCGACGATCAGCGGGAGAGCGATCGTGCGCTCCGGCGTACCGACCCATCCCGCGGCCGGGCGCCGGCGGGGGCGGGCGAGAGACTCCCAGCCACCAACCCCGCCGGTGTCGCCCTCGAAATCGGTCGGCCCGAACGCGACGGCTGAGCCGAGCGGGCTGACCGGCCTGATGGTGACGGTCACCGGCGTGCCACCCGGCTGTCGACGTCGTCGAGCACGGCCTCGGCGAGTACCTTCCGGTCGACCACGAGCCTGCAGGACGATCGGGCCTCCCGGCCACGCCGGACCTGCGGTCAGCGTGGTGTCGTTGTCGGCGAGCAGGGAGTCTGTCGATGTCGTTGGCTCCCCAGGGCGTGGGCATCGACGGCTGCACGACGCCCGGCGCACTGACGCGCCGCACGTCGGGAATGATCTGGCCGTCGGTGTCGGGGACGAACAGACTCGGGCCGCTTCTCTCCGACGAGGTACGTCTTGCCCGCGACGACCGGGCCACCTGCAGCGCGGGTGCCGTCGAGGCTCGGCAGCGAACTTGTTCACCGGGGTGACGCCGTCGCTGCGGGTCCGGTAGGTCACGGTCACGGTCGGGGTGACGTGCTTGCGGCCGAGCTCGTCGACCTTGTTCTTGGCCCGCTCGAGGCTGTTCTCGACGCGCTGCAGGCTTGGCAGTCACCTTGTCACCGAACTCGGTGAACGCGGCCCGGGCGCCCTTGATCTTGTCTCCGATCCCCGGGACCCACCCCAGGCCCTTCTCGGCCGCCGACAGGATGGCGTCGAAGGCGTTGAACGCTGCCGTCACGAGCCAGCGGAAGGCCCGGATCCCGAAGATCCCGACGGTGAGCCAGGCCTTGGCGAGCAGACTCCAGGTGGCCGATGAAGATCGTCGCGATGAACTTCCCGAGGGGCTTCAGTGCGTTGTTCCACAGGAAGTTGACGCCGTCGCGGAACCAGCCGACCTTCTTGTAGAGCAGCACGAACAGCCCGCCGAGCGCGACCAGGCCGAGGATCACGGCGCCCACCGGGTTGGCCAGGAACGCCGCGTTGAGGAGCCACTGCGCCGCCGCGGCGGCCTTCGTCGCGGCCGAGACGGCGAGTCGCGCGACCTTCTGCGCGGTCATGGCGACGACGGCCCGGGCTCGGGCGATGATGCCGGTGTTCTGAGCGGCGGTGTTGGTGGCGGTCGCTGCGGTGTCGACTACGGCGCCGGTGGTCACCGCGGCGCGGGACGCGACGAGCGCCTGGTTGCTCTTCGTCAGCCTGGCGGTTGGTTGCGAGCTCGGCGATCTTCAGCGGGAGGGAGGCGGCGAGCACGACGTTGGCGGCGAGCCTGGGCGACCTTGATCGCGATGTAGCCGGCGACGAGGTATGGCATCAGGCTTGCTCAGGGTGTCGACGTGGTCGGCGAGGAAGCCGGTGACGACGCCGGTCACTGCGAGCGTGTCGCGCACGCCGGGCAGGCTCGTCGCCGAGCGCGGACATCGCGGGGGCCAGGTCCTTGACGTTGTCTGCGAGGTCGCTGAGCCTGGGTGCCGGCGTCGCCCATGCTCACGCCGCTGAACTTGCCCTTCAGGCTCGTCCCACTTCGCCCCGGCAGCATCGATCGCTCCGGGCAGGTCCCGGGCGAGCCTGGGTGCCCCAGCGGGCGAAGCGCCTCGACAGGGTGCCGGCGTCCTTCTCGAGGCCGGGCAGGGCGTTCTTGAGCTCACGGATCCCGACCTTGGCGATCGCGTTGAAGCCGCGGAAGGCGCCGGTCGCGGCGGTGGTGAGCGGGCCGCCGAGCATGGTCAGGAAGGTCTTGGCGTTGCCAGACGCGGCGCGCTGCTGATTAGCGAAGCCCTGCGAGGTCCGCGCCAGGTCGCCCTGGGCGTCGCCGAGGTTCTTCATGATGAGCCGCTGGCGCACCATCACCTTCTGCTGCTCCGTCAGGGTGCCGGTCAGCCCCATCGCGGCGGCCTCGGCCTTCATCGAGGCGTCGGAGATGAAGATGCCGAATGCGCGGAGCGGCTCGGCCTCGCCGGCGAGCCCGGACTGCAGCGCAGCGAAGGTCTCGCCCGGGTCGCTGTTGTAGAAGGAGCTCAGGTCGAGGCCGGCCTTGACCAGGCTGGTCGAGAACCGACCGAGCTCCTTCTGCGGGATGCCGGCCGCCTTGCCGAACACCCCGAACTGGCGCGCGGCGTCCTGCAGACTCGGGGTTGTAGAGCCCGAACCGGGCTGTGAGCTTGTCGAGCCGGCCGCCGACGCGGTCGGCGGCTGGCCCGAACACGGTGTCGAAGGCAGATGAGGTCTCGCGGGCGTCGGACGACAGGTTGATCGCCTTCGCCGACACTCCGGCAAGGCCGACGGTCAGGATGCTGAGCCCGATCGCGCCGGTCTTGGCGCTGCTCACCAGCCCGCGGCCAAGGAAGCCGGCGACCCCCTTCGCGCCGCCCAGGATCGCGCGGAAGCCCCGCGCGAACCGGGCGGCGGTGGCCTTGGCAAGGCCACGCGACGCCTTCTCGCCGGCAGGGCCGATCTTCTCGGTGGCGTCGGCGACCTCCTCGGCCGCGGACTCGGTGTCGCTCAGTCCACGGGCGACCTTCTGGCGGTCACGCAGCCTGAGCCGGATCCCGACTTCGCGATCCGCCATGTGGCCACCTCCTCCCTTGGGCTGCTACGTCTTGGACTTGAAGGCGCGTGCGATCCACCGCGTGATGGAGCGCGCGGTCAGGCCCGCGGTCTTGCCGGCGACGTAGTCGGCCAGGTTCTTCTCTCGGGAGTCTGCGGAGGCTCCTGGGCGCGGTTCAGGGCTGCGGTGACGAGGCCCTGGTCGAGCGGGTTCAGCCCGAGGTACCAGAGGGGGTCGAGCCCGTGGTTGATGGCGACCGCCGCCGCCTCGACGACGGCGGGGTCGCCGGTCAGTTTCCCTCGGGGTCCCGCTCGAGCTCCTCCTGCGCGTAACCGGACCAGACGCCCAGACTTCGTGACCGTGGAGATGATGTCGCCGTCGGTGAGGTAGAGCGCGCGCACGACGTCGGATGCCTTGTTCGTGCTGATGCCGAGCAGTGCGGCAAGCCGGGGGTCGAACTTCGGCCACTCACCGTCGCGGTCGTCGGGGTCGACGGAGACCTCCGGCCGTCGATGACCTCGAACACGCCGACGCAGGCGTCGACGAGGATGCCGGCGTTGGCGACGATGTCGCCGTCGCTCCTGCTGCGGAGGCTTGCCGGCCATCTTGCCCGCGGCGTTGAGGCGGTGCTGGGTGGTCGGCTTGAAGCGGACGTAGACCGGCGGGTCGAGGCGCGGCACCTCGCAGTCGAGGTGCAGGTCGCTGCTTGGCGGCCGCGACGCGAGCGCGGAGTCCCGCGAGCGTCGACGACGGGGCGGCGGGGACTGCGCCCGCGCCGCCGGTCTCGTCCTCGGCCGGCGGGCTGGTGAGACTCGTCGAACTCGTCGACGAAGGTGTCGCTCATCAGGACACCGCCTTCGTGACCATCGTGAGACTCGACGTCGCGCGGGTCGCTGGAGTCCGCGTCGGTCTCGCCGCCGTTCACGCCGGACAGGATGCCGGTGTACGTCGTCGGCGCGCCCCAGGCGTTGCCGTCGTCGTCCAGGGGCTGCTCGTTGACGGTCATGACCGCCTTGCCGACGCGGCCGCGCAGGCGGCGGATCGGACTCGTGGTCGCGCTCGCGCTCGTAGCCGCGGGTGACGGTGCAGTCGCCCGTGGTCGGGCGGCTGCGGTAAAGGCTTCATGCCCTCGCCGGTGTTGCGCTTGTTGACCTCGGCGGTCGTCTCCCCGCCTCCGCGGGAGTCGAAGACCCCGATCGGGTTGCCGTCGATGCTGACGGTCACGTGGTACTGGTCCTGGGTGCTCATGCGCTGATCCCTTCGGCGATGCTGGTGACCACGGAGATGACGACCTTCTCCGCGTGCGGGGTGAGTCGGACGGCCACGGCGGCGCGCAGGCTCGCCCGCGGCGATCGTGGTGGCGTCGTTGACGCCCTTGACGTCGACGTCGAAGGCGTCGGCTGCCGTGGCGCCGAAGAGCGCGCGACCCTCCCACAGCGGCACGAGGTATCCGCGGAGGAAGCCCTCGAGACTCGCTGAAGAGGAGGCCCTGACCGTCGATCTGGCGGAACAGGAACTTCTCCGCGCCGGCGGAGATCCCGGCGGCGAGCTTGCATCGCCATGCGGCCGAAGTTGGTGGCGGAACTCGGCCTGGTCGGACAACGCCACCCACCCGTAGAGCCTGCGGCTGGCCGTGGTAGGTACGGAACACGCAGACGCCGGCGTCGTGGAGCGTGTCGTGCTCGGTGTCGCTGTAGTTGACCGCCAGGCCGGCGGCGCCAGTGACGAAGCCGGCGCCGCGGCCCTGGTCGCCGGCGGGCGCGCTGTTGGCGTGGCCGACGGTGGCGTCGTTGCGGCCGCAGAGGCCGGCGGCGATGACGCTGCCGGGCACGTTGCGGGTGGCGTTGCCGGGCGCGGGCATGACGGCCCAGCCGGCGAACAGGCCGGCCCGCTCGGCGCCGCCGCTGGCGCGCAGGCCGGCGGCAAGCGCGGTGATCTCGGCGGCCGTGGCGTCGACCTCGGTGTCGAGGAGGACGGTGCGGGTCGGGAACGTCTCGGCGTGGTCGATGAGCGCGGCGTGGGCCGCGGACGTGGCGACGCCGGGAATGAGGACCTGGCCCGGCCCGAGGTCGGGCACGAGCCGGCCAGCGCTGCCTTCCACTCGGCCTCCGTGACGGCGCCGGCGTCGATGGCGGTCGCGCGGAGGAGCACCACCTTGGGAGCGCCCTGGTTGAGCGCGTCGCTGACGAACTCGGCGACGGTACTCGGAGCGCCGGCGGCCGTCGCTGCGGTCTTGGTCAGGCACTCGACCGGGTCGGTCGAGCCGGTGGCGCCGGCGTACACCATGAAGGCGACGCCGGTGTCGGTGGGTGCGCCGCGGCGCTGCAGCGCAGCGGCGACGTTGACGACGATCTGCGGTCGCGTCACGGTTCCTCCTGGGTTACTGGACCGACAGGGATGTCGGCGTGGACTGCACCAGCGGCAGGGCGCCGATGGTGGGTTCGGGGATGGTGGCGGTAACCGTCATGGCCACCGCGCCGGCGGCGAGCGTTCGAGCGTTCTCGCGTGCGGGTCGGACGCCGTACTCCTCGCCGGTCCAGGTCAGGGACCTGGCGACTCCGCCGAGGGTGCGGTGGGTGAGCACGGTCATGCGGATCCCGGCGACCCAGTCGCGGACGAGCTTCTGCGTCTCGGCGTGGTCTCGGCCGCGGACGTAGATGCCGGCGGCCATCCGCCAGGTGGCCGACCAGGCCTTGGACGACCTGGAGTACGAAGGCGGCTCAGCAATGCCGGGGGCGGTGATCGCGACACCGGGCAGGTTGGCGCTGGTCAGTGCCTCGACCGTGGGCAAGCTGCTGCCAGGTAACGACGTCGCCGTGGTCGAAGCCGAGCGCGGTCATCGTCGGCCGCAGGTGCTCACGCAGGGTGTCCTCGAGCGCAACGCACGAACTCGTCGACGGAGACGATGCCGGTCATCGGGTGCCGTCCACGATGAAGGCGAGCAGGCTGGTTGGCCCAGCCCTCGACGTCGGAGTCGGAGGGCTCGGGCGCCGGGTCCCGTCGCGGCATGCCGCGCGAACCGAGGCGGTGGAAGATCGCGTAGTAGGCGTCGCCCTGGTCGACGACCTCGGACTCGCCTTCGGTGCGCGGGGTAGTGAGGGCGTCGAGCAGGTCGCCGGTGTCGTGCAGCACGCGGCTGCTGCCCTTGCCCGCGATCGTGACCGGGTCGTCGGGTTCCCAGGTGCCGCGGCCGCGGGTCGCAAAGACCTGGCGCTCGAAGTCGACGAGGAGCCTCGCCCATGATCTTGTGGAGGTCGCGGGGCTCCTCGAGCCGCTCAATGATGTCGCGCAGCCTGCAGCCGGCTGACGTCGGCCTCGGCGGTCAGCACCGGAAACCTCCCGGGCCGCGCACGTAGGCGGGGTCGGGGTAGGGCTGGGGAGCGGGGAATCGTCCGCGGGGTCGTCCGCGCAGGGTGGTTGTGCCGTCCGGGGGTACGACACCGCCGGCGTTGTCGATGATGCGCTGCAGCCTGTGCGAGCAACTCGAGGTAACGCTGGTGCAGGTGGTACCCGCGGCCGTCGTCGCCGGCGACCTGCTGCTCGGGGTACTCGGCGTACTCGATCTCGCTGCCGGTCTGGCAGGCGATCGCCTCCACGGCGAGCTCGCGCACGGCGCCCGGGATGGGGTCGAGCCCGGTCAGGAGCACCACCTGGACGGCGGCGCCCCTGACGCGGGCCTCGTACCTGGCGACCTGATCGGCATCCTCGCTGTCGAGGATCCCGGGCCGGCGCTCGTTCAGCAGTCCGGCGACCCGGCTCTGCGTCACGTCGCCGAGGAGTCCAGTCAGGGCCATGTCGCTCCTCAGGCTCTCCTGCGCCGGCTTCCGCGGCCGGCGGGCCTTCGGCGCCACCGGCTTCGGCCCGGCGACTTCGACCTGGTCGTGCTCGTCGACCTGGTCGTGCTCGTCGACCTGGTCGTGCTCGTCGACCTGGTCGTGTCCGTTCCCGCTGGGGGCGTCGACGAGGACCCGCGCGGTCGTGAGGCGCAGGACCTCGCTGGGGAGCACGTCCTCCGGCACGTGCTCCCCAGCGGGCACCTTGACGACCCCGGCCGCGGTGCGGACGTAGGCCAGGGTCGTCGTGGTGAGGCCGGACATCAGTCGCTGCCGGTCCCCTCGGCGGCGGCCGCGATGACGGCCTCGAGCCCCTCGACGAGGCCCTTGCGGGGCTTCGCCGCGGCCTGCTCCGCCGGCAGCAGGCTGTGCGGCGAGCTCCGCGTTGCTGCCGACCACCGCCAGGACCTCGGCGGTGGTGTTCTCGAGGATCCCGGCGACGTCGACGGCGGGCGGCGGCACGTCGTCGTCGCCCTCCGTGAGCGGGCCGTAGACGTAGGCGCGCTTCTCGTCGTCGGAGAAGGTCTCCCAGCCGTCGGGGCGCGGCTGCGTCGCGTACGACGGGTAGTCGTCGACCGCCACCGGCCCCTCCTCGTCGTCGTGGAGGTCGAAGTCGTCGAGGTCCTCGTCGGGCTCGTCGTCCTCGGGCTGGTGTACCTCGATGACCTCGAGGAAGTCCTCCTCGAGGAGCCGGTCGACGTCGGCCTGGTCGGCGCTCGACGGCACCGCGCGGCCCTTGTGGACGTTGACGCGCCGGCCGTCCTCGAGGCGGACGACGGTCAGCGCGGCCTTGCTGATGAAGATCTCCATGCTCAGACCCCCACGAGTCGACGCCGGCGCCGGGCTCGTTGAGCACCGGCTCCTGGGCCTTGCGGACCTGGATCCGGACGCCGTCGCGCTTGTCGAGCGGGATGACCTTGGACTCGACGCCCTCGACGTCGGCGTAGGAGCCCTGGTAGTTGCCGCCCTGGTCCTCGACCATGATCGAGCCGAGTTCGCTGCGAGTCGGCCAGCATGACCTCGACGCCGGCGGGCATCGCGTTGGTCTTGAGGAAGTCGAGGCCGGCGAAGCCTGAGCAGCGTGCCGGTCACGAGCGGGTTGTCGGCGCCCTCGCGGGGCCGGCTCTCGAGGACCTTGGTCGAGGCGACGAGCCGGGCCCACGGGACCGGCTTGAGCGCGATCGCGTCGACGGCGAAGCCCTCGTCGAGGGTGTCGACGAGAGCGCCGGCGAGCAGGACGTCGAGCAGCCTGGTCGGCGTTGGCCGTGTTCCAGGCCGCGGTAACGGCCTGGGTCTGCGTGACGCCCGAGGCGATCGCGGACAGGCACCGGGCGTCGAAGCCGAAGACGACGCGGTTGGCCATCTTGACGAGGCGCCGGCTCAGGATGTCCATCCGGTTGCGCTTGATCAGCGTGTTCGGGATGTCGGTCGCGAGGCCGTACTTGTCGACGGTGAACACCGACAGGGACGGGTCGCCGTCGTCGGTCAGCGGGTACTCCGCGAGGCTCCTCGACGATCTCCGCGACGTCGTTGGCGAAGATCGACTCGCCCGTCTCGAAGATGGCGGCGCCCGAGCCGGTCACGTCGACGCGGCCCTTGAGGAGGCGCCCGCCGATCAGCCGCTTGAGCACCAGCGCACGGAGGGTGCGCTGGATGAGTCTCGGGGTTGTTCACCAGGTACGAGACCGTGATGTTGGTGCCGGCCACGACGGGCGCCGGCGGGGTGTAGAGGGTCATCTGTTCCTCCTCAGCGGAACCAGTGGACGGCGACCTTGTCGCCGGCGTTGGCGGCCGCCTCGAGGGTCACGCCCACGAGACGGGTGACGGCGTCGGTGCCGTCCACGAACGTCGTCACCTGGCCGTTGGCGGCGCACTTGACGAGGGTGCTCTTGGCGAGCGGACCGGCGGCCTGGGGCCGCTCGACCGGACCGGAGAACACGGTGTACGACTCGCCGACCTTGGCGTCCTTGGACGCGATGCCGACGAAGTCGGTGGCGTTGGCGCCCGCGACCGCGCCGCCGGCGGTGACGATCCGGCCGCCCACGACCGCGGCGGTGGCCGTCTGCGTGTAGGGGCCGGTGAACTTCGGCAGGTAGTCAGACACGGAGGTCCTCCTTCTTGAGGCCGAGGCCGGCGGCGAACGTGTCGAGCGCGTCGTCGCTGACGCCGGCGGTGACCGACTCGGCGGGCGGGGTGTCGTGGCCGACCTCGTTGACCGGGACCAGGCCGGGGGCGAGCCTGGGCGAGGAGCCTGCTCGGTGCCCGTGGCGTCGGCGGCCCACATGGCCTCGTAGTGCTCCTTGCGGGAGGCGAGGATCTTGCCGTCGGTGATGGCGGCGTTGATCGTGCGGTCGCGGTGCTCGGTCAGCCTGCTGCTGGCGGGCCTGCGCGCCCTGGGCGGCCTGCGTGCGCAGGGTGTCGAGGACCGAGGTCTCGACCAGGCTCATGCCGGGTGCGAGCCTGGGTCGGGGGAGCGGCCGGGTTCTCCTCGGCACCCTCGGCGAGCGCCTCGGACAGGGCCGCCACGATGGTGGCCTCGTCCGCGGTCTCGGCGAGGCCGAGCTCCTGCCGCATGGTGGTGAGTCTGCTCGGGCGTGAACGCCATCGCGGTCTCCGTTCCTTGCGTGTTGGTGGACCCGCCCGCGGACGCGGTCGGGGGCTTGGGGGCACCGCTGCGGTGGTGCCAGGCTGGACCACGCCGCGAGGGCGGCGGGGTGGAGGAGGACTTCGAGGTCCCACTCGGCGGCCGCGGCGAGCCTCGAGGTCGTCGTCGAGGTCGGCGGGCTCGGGCATGGGCGGCGGGGGCGTCGTCGAGGCGATGTTGGCGACGCGGCCGGCGAGGCCGGCGTCGACGGCCTCCTGCGCGGAGTACCAGGTGCCGTCGCCGTTGTTGGCGCGCATGATCTCGCGCCACTCGGCGGCGGTCTTGCCGGTGCGGTGGGCGTAGGTCTCGGCGTAGTTGGTGGACTGCTTGCCGATCCAGGCGGCGTCGGCCAGGAGGCTCGGCCTCGTTGCCGCAGGTGCACATCCAGGCGTCGTGGACCATCAGGCTGGGATCCGGGGCTCATGACGAGTTCGGCGCCGGCGAGCGCGATCATGGAGGCGGCGGAGGCGGCGAGGCCGTCGACGACGATGCGGATGGTGGCCGGGTGGTTGGCGAGCAGGTTGGCGATCGCGATCCCCTCGATCGCGCTGCCGCCGAAGCCGTGCAGGCGCACGAGGATCTCGTCGACGTCGCCGAGCGCGCGGAGGGCGTCGGCGACGTCGTCGCTGTCGAAGCCCCACCAGTAGCCGCCGACGGTGCCGTAGAGCCACAGGCTCGGCCGAGACGCGGGCGGGGGCGGGGTTCTCCGCGTCGTCGCCGGCGGGCTCCGCCGGCGTCTCGGTGCGGACGATGACGACGCGCGTCTGCGCCTGGCGGGCGGCGTACGCCTGGGCGCGGCTCTGCAGCCGAGCGAGGGTGGTGCGGTTCTTCACGGGGCCTCCTCGGGGTCCGCGGTGATGGGGTCGCCACCACGCGGCGGGAGGCCGATGGTGGTGCGGATGAAGGTCTCGAGGTCCTCGTCCGGCTTGAGCACGCCGGCGGTGACGAGCCTGCGCGACGGCGCCGATGATGCCGTCGGTCTTGGAGCCGATCTCGTCGTACACGAGTCGCGGCGCCGGCTCGTCGGGGCCGTAGTTGAGGTCGACGAGGTCCTCGATGATGTGGCTGGTCGCGGTGTCGCGGATGTTCTCGGCGATCGCCTCGATGGCCAGGGAGAGGACGTCGTTGAGGGTGACGCCGAGCGCCCACGATCCGGTGCCGCGGGCCTGGCCGAGGTTGAGGACGTTGGCGAGCATGGACCGCGCGATCTGCTCGTCCTGGTAGCGGATGTTGGCGAGCAGGTCGGGCAGGGTCCCGGTGACGCCCTGCAGGGCGAACTTCGCGTCGTGGGGGAGGGAGATCCCTGCGTCGTCGCCGGCCCGCGCCGCGGCGGAGATCTCCTCGCCGGCGTCGATGTCGCCCTGGTCGTTGGTGGCCGCGGTGTACACCGGGAGGCCCATGCCGTTGCGCTCGGCGACCTGGGCGAGCAGGCGGAGGAAGCGGTCCTTGAGGAGCCAGTTCTTGTACCCCGGGCGCAGCACCGACCGGCCGGGCCAGTTGCTGCCCTTCTTGCGGTGCACGTAGACGACCAGGCGGTTGACGGGGAGCGTGTTTCCGGGAGTGGTCGAGATCCACCCGCCAACGCCGGGGGAGGCGTATCCGGGCGGGTGCTGCTGGATCGAGATGAGTCCGCCGTCGCGGGCGATGTTCCAGGCCGCGATCGAGCGCGGCGGGCGGTAGCCGGCTTTGCGGAGGTGGTAGAGCCCGTCGGCGCCGGGCGGGTGGTAGACCTGCTCGAACGGTGCGTGGCCGTACTGCAGGTGATCGGGCACGGCGATCGCGAGGTGCTCGGTCCAGGAGAACCGGCCGCGGGTTCGCCCGCGCGGGGCCTCGGTGCCCTGGCCGACGATCGGGAGACCGAGGTCGCCGGCGACGTGGGCGGTGACCTCCGGGCGGCATCCGGTCCCGTCGATGCGCCAGCCGGCGCGGAGAATCGGGGTGACGAGCGCGGACAGGGTGCTGTCGACCATGCCGTCCTGGTCGACCATCGCCTCGAACACCTCGAGGCACTGCGGCCAGCGCAGACTCGGGGGTGCGCTCGCTCTGCAGGTCGGCCCACCACTGGCCCGGGTTCGCGTTGGCGTAGCCGCGCTCCCGGACGGGTCCTCCGGTGGGGGTGTTGTCGGCGGGGGGTGACGTCGTCGGCCACTCGTACCTCCTAGAAGCCGCTGCTGCGGGGGTCGAAGCCGCCGCCGCGGGCTTGGCGCCGGGCGGGGGCGGCAGCGGCCGTCCTGGCCGCCCTGGGCGCCTCGCTGGCCGCCTGCGCGGTGCGGTGGCGGCGTGGAGTTCCGACGTCGACCTTCTTGGCCGTCTCGAGCGACCACCGGTGGACGGCGACGCTGTAGGCGACGAGCGGGCTGATGTCGAGCTTTGCGGTTTCGCCGGTCCCACTGCTGGGTGTCGCCGACGTACTTCGTGATGGCCGACTTGGCCGCGATGTCGAGGCTCGGCTGCGCGAGGTGGGCGACCTGGCTGTCGGTGATCATCTGCTGCACGGCCATGCAGGCTGGCGCCGACGTCGCTCGGCGTCGACTTCTTGAACGGGATCTTCGCCTTGGTGAGCGCGGCCGCGAACATGTGCGCTGTCGGGGTCAGCGCGAGCTCGAGGACCTTGTCGAGGTCCCTGGCGAGCCTGGGGGAGCCGGCCCCGGGCTCGGCCGTCGTCGTCGACCTTGATCACCCAGCCGGTGCCCTCGTGGCGGTCGACCAGGCCGAGCGGCTTGCCGTCGGGGCCGTCCGTTGCGATCGCGACCGTGGTGTGAGAGAGGTCGGGCGCGACGTCGACGACGATCAGGCCGCGGGTCGGTAGGTCGTCGCCGGCGACCGTGAGGCTGCGCCACTGGTCCATGTCGATCACTCCCCGGTGGCTCTTCGCCTCGGGGTTGCCCCACCACCCGAGCCGCTCGCGGGCGTAGTCGTCGGGGTCGAGGTCGACGCGCTCGCCGTCGACGGTCTCGAAGTCGAGGCCGTGCGCCCCGTTGCCGTGGCGGATGTCGAGCGCGGGGTTGCAGGCGAACAGGAGCCCGATGTCGTCGAGGTCGGGCCGTGGGCCGTCGGGTGCGCCGTACTCGATCCAGGCTCTGCGTCTTGACGGTGCCGGCGTTGCCGCGGATCCGGGTCCATGCCTCGCCGAAGCCTTGGGAGAGCCTTTGTCGGGGTCGGGCGGCGTGCCGAGGTAGATGACCTGGCTGTTGCCGAGCGCGCCAGACGAGATGACGGGCCGGATCGCGGCCAGGTCCTCCTCGGCGAGGTGCTGGCACTCGTCGACGATCAGCAGGTCGTAGGTCGTGCCGCGGCCGCCGCCGCCGGTGCGGGTAGAGAACTCGATCGCGCCGCCGCGTGCGACGTGCTCGACGTCGTCGCCGGTCGGCCGGCCGACCGAGCGGACCTCGACGCCGTCAACGAGCCAGATGTCCTTGAGGACGATCGCTTCCTGGCCGTTGGTGTTGCGGACCTCGGCGACGAGGGCGTTGAGCTCGGGGAACTTGGCCTCGGGGTCGTCGCGCTTCTCGCCGAAGAAGTGCTTCAGGCGCTTGAAGGCCTTGCGGCTCGTCTTGAGCTCGTGGGCGGTGTGGAGGATGTACTCGCCGAGGTAGATCAGCCCGAAGAGCCTCGCGGACCTCAACGACGCCGTTCTTGCCGTTCTGCCGGGGGCACGAGAGGCCGCACGACTTGTGCACCCACTTGTGGTCGCGTCGGCGGCGCATCCACGAGTTGAGGATGTCGACCTGCCAGGGGTCGGGGAACAGCCCGTACCCGCTCGCGAGGAGGATCGCGTCCGACGCGTCCTCCGTGTTGCTGCCGGCCGGCTTCTGCGACCACTTGACCCGCGGGATCCCCTGCAGGCGCCTCGGGTCGACCTCAGGCCTTCTTGACACGTCGCTGCTCGCGCCGCTGGCCCACCTGGTCGAGCGGCGTGGTCTTGGCGCCCGTCGCCGGACCCGAGGAGGCGACTGGGGCGGGCGGAGGCTTCGCTCCCCAGCGGTCGCGGAACCGACGCTCGAGGAGGGCGAAGTTGGCCTTCCAGGCGTCGCCGCCCTGGGAGATCTTCCCGAGCATCATCATCTCGGCCTCGGCGACGGCCTGGTCGAGAGCGTCGACGTAGTCGAGGTACGCCTCGTAGGTCACGCGGGGCTTCTTGCCGGCCTCGCGGTGCGCTCGCTCCTCGAGGCCCTTCTCCTGCCACGCGTAGTGGCTGCGGGCGCTGACCCCGCACGCAACGGCCGCGCGCTCGGGGAAGGCGCCCATGCGGACCATCGCCATGATCCGGCCGCGGAGCCTGGTCGTCGAGCTCGAGCTTGGGCGGTCGTCCAGGCTGGCGGCATCAGGCTCACCTCCTGGGCGTGCTCCCTCCACTGCTCGTGGTGGGCGAGGAAGTCGACGGCCTGCCCGGTGCTCTCCCGGACGGGCAGGACGCCGGTGTGGGCCTGCCACCGTCGTGCGATGACGTCGGCGTAGCGGGGGTCGAGGCTCGACGGTGGCGCAGCGCCGGCGGGTGGTGTGCGCGGCGAGCAGTGTGGACCCGGATCCGCCGAAGGGGTCGAGCACCAGGTCGCCGGCGGCGCTGGAGTTCCTGATCAAGCGGGCGATCAGGGCGACCGGCTTGCTGGTTGGGTGGTCCTCGTTCCGCGCCGGGCGTGGCTCACGGATGGCCGTCGTGGTCGCGTTAGAGTCGACCGATCAGGCTCGAGGAGTTCCGCCTTCGTCTTCTTCTTGAGCGCCGTCGGGTCGAGCCTGGTCGTCGACGACGGTCGCCGGCGTGAAGCCGCCGTACCAACGGTGAGCGGCGCCGGGCTTCCAGCCGTAGAGCACGGGCTCGTGCTGCCAGTGGTAGTCCTGGCGCGAGAGCACGAACCGGTCCTTGATCCAGACGAGGTCCTGCTTGTAGAGCCAGCCGCCCTCGCTCAGGCCGCGCCGGAAGTTCGGCGTCTCGGCCGAGGCGTAGAACACGTAGATCGCGCCGCCGGCGCTGGTGTTCGTGAGCGCCGCGGTGAACGCGCGCTGCAGGAAGTCGCCGAACGCTGCGTCGCTCATCTCGTCGTTGGCGATCGCCAGGCTTGTCCTGGGTGCGGCCTTCGTAGGCCACGTTGTAGGGGGATCCGTGACGACGAGGTCGGCGAGACGCCCGTCGGTGGCCGCGGCGATGACGCTGGGGTCCGTGGAGTCTCCGACGACCAGGCGGTGATCGCCGAGCAACCACACCTCGCCGGGCAGTGTCAGCGGTGCGTAGGTCGGCGCGTCGGGGACGTCGTCGACGTCCGTGTTCCCGCCGGCCGGCTCGGGCGCGAGAAGGTCGAGCAGGCTCCTGGATCTCCACGCCGTCGTCGAAGCCGGTTCCGTCGTAGTCGCCGTCCATGTCGGCGAGCAGGCTGGGCGAGCGCGGTGTCGTCGTACCCGGCGGCGTCGTTGCTCTTGTTGTCGACGAGCACGATCTTTCGAGCCTGCGCGTCGGTTAGCCCGTCGAGGTAGGTGACGAGCACCGATTCCCACCCGAGCAACTGCGCGGCCTGGAAGGTGTGGTTGCCGGCCAGGACCTCGCTGGTCTCGCGGCGCACGACGAGCGGCCGGTACTGGCCATTCGCCTGCAGGGAGTGGGCGATCTTCTGGACGTCGCCGCGGCGCGCGTTCCCCTCGAAGATCCGCAGGCTCCTGGACCGGCACGTCGTGCACAGTCAGGTCGCGGAGGGGGTGCGGCATGCGGCGTCCTCCCTGGTCGTCGAGTGGGCCCGGGGTAAGCCGGAATTTCTGCAGTCGGGGGGGAAATTTCGCGCCTCGGGGGGATAAAACGGCGCCTTCCCCCAGGTGTCTGCACCCCCCTACCCCTCAGTTTTTCGCGGGAGTCAGAGGTTCTGCAGCGGGACGAAGATGTCGAGCGCGCGCGGGCGCTTGGCGCGGTCGATCGGCAGCTTGCTCGTCGGCCTTGGTGCCGCGCTTCTTGTTGCACGTCTCGCAGGCGCCGCGCAGGTTGGACCTGACCAGCGCCAGCTGGGGGTGCGTCTTGAAGGGCTGGATGTGGTCGGCCGTGGTGCTGGTGATCGTGCAGCCCGGCAGGCGGAGCCGGCACTCCGGCTCCTCGGCCACGACCTGGTCGCGCAGCTTGACCCACTGCCGCGTCTTGCGCGGGTCGCCCGGCTGGCTTCCGCCCGTCGGCCGCGTGCTCGTCGGCCGGCGCGCCGGCGCCTTGGTCGTGGCCGCGGTGCTCGCGGACCTGGTGCTCGTCGACGAGGTCGTGCGTCCCGAGGTGGTGGGCATCGGGCTCGCCCCCTCGAGGTGGTGGCGCCGGCCCGGGCTCGAAGGCAGCCCCACCCTGAACCCGGGCCGGAGAACGACGAAGGCCCGGGCGCTCTGCGATGCGCTCGGGCCTTGCTGCGGGTACAGGTGTACCGCTGGCACGTTTGTACATCGCGGGCCCGCTCGCGGCCAAACGACACGCCGTCGGCCCGCCTGGCGCGGGCCCGCGCCATTGGCCGGGAGCGGGGCTGTGAGGCGGTGTCGGTGGCGTGGTGCAGGGTGGTGGCCGGTCGCGATGAGCCAGGGACCGAGAGGGGCCACCCGTCCCGTGCTGGGAGGCGGGTGGCCCTTCGCTCGTCAGTGGCGGGCGGTGTGTTTGTGGCGCTGGTGCTGGTGGTACCTCTCGGCGAGCGGCTCGAGACTCGCCCAACGTGTAGAGCGCCTGCAGGCCGCCGCGGCCTTCGCCCCGCAGCATGCCGGCCGGCATCGCTCGGCCGGCGTACCGCCACTGCCTGATCACTCTGGCCGGTACCTCGAGCGCGGCCGCGGCCTGCTCGGTGGTGTAGAGTCTGTTCCCTCATCGCAGCAATCATCCCCGGTCGTCGATCAGTTCGGCGGGGATCCAGGCAGGCTCGGAGACGTTCGACCTCCCGGCGGTCGTCCTCGGCGTCCAGGTCCTCGGGCGTGGCCAGCCGGTAGGCGTAGGTCCAGACCTCCTCCCACGTGCCGACGATCGTGCCCGCTCGCTGCAGGGCTCGGATGTCGGTGATGAGGTAGGCCTCGTCACGGTTGGTGCCGCGGTTGTGTCCGACGACGGCCGCGAGCAAACTCGTCGAAGCGGAGCGGGCCGCCGGCCTCCTCGAGCGCCGCAACGATGACCGCCCGGTCGTCATCACGCCGGGCGGTCGATCGTCGTGCGGTGGCGCTCATCCAGACGCGGGCGGCGTGGCCAGGGCTGCGCTGAGGGATGCGCTTCTCTGGTCGATGTTCAGCAGCGCGTCGGCGGTGTCGGCGGCCTCGACGAGGGCGTCGGCGATCGCGCGCGCACCGGCCGGCGCGGTGACGATCCAGCCGTTCGGGAGCCTGCAGGAGTACTCCGAGTCGGCCGGCGGGATCCGGCGCGACTCCGACCTGCACCTCATGGGGGGTGGGCTCGGGTGCGGGGTGCCCGGCCGCGTCCTGGTGGCGCTTGCGCGCGTCGCCGACGGCGGTCACTGGTCGACCACGCACGCGCTCGGGGCCGGTGCGGTCTCGAGGGCGGGCGCTTCGCTGGCCGGCGACTGGGCCTCGGGCGACCCGGCCGCGGTCGGGGTGCCGCTCTCGCTCGAGCCTGGCGCTGTCGCTGGGCGTGGAGGTCGGCGTGTTGGTCGGCGCCTCCTGCGGGCCGGTTGGTGCGGTGGTGGCGTCCTCTGCGGGGGGCGTGGTGCAGGCTCGCCGGGAGGGCGTTGACGGTGAGGTAGAAGGTGCTGCGGACGTTGCGTGCGATGCGGTACCCGTCGAGGGCGGTGGCGGTGACGTCGTCCTGCAGGCCCGCGGGGAAGGCGAACCGGGAGGAGGGGCCGGTGACGTCGACGGGCTGGCCACCGATCGACCAGGCAGCGCCGCGAGCGGAGTTGATGTGGACGTAGCCGGGGGTGCAGCCGTCGGGCTGGACCGCGAAGGCGTAGAGGCTGGTGGTCTCCTCGAGGCCGCTGGTGCTGTCGGTGTCGGCGTTCGCGGCGATGACCGATCCGCCGGCGAGGACGAGCACGGCGGCGGCGATGGTGAGGTTTCGGGCATGCATCATCGGTTCACTCCTGGGTGGGGGTTGTGGTCTGCTCGAGGTCGAGCGCCTGCGCTGTGGGGCAGGGGTACGGGTGGTAGTCACCGGCGTCGTCACGACAATGGACGCACACCGTCGAGATGGGAATGCACTTCGTGCAGATCAGCCCGACATTCATCACCGGGTCGCCGTCCGGACCGATCGGCTCCTGGAAGGCGGGGGCATGCTCGGCGGGGGTCGGGCAGTCGTCGGCCCACGGGTAGACGGTGGTCTCGGCGTGCAGCGTCAGGGCACGGGCGACGGCGTCGAGCGCCTTGGTCTCGAGCAACTCTTGGTCCTTTCGGTGGTCCTGCTCTCGGGCGAGGGTCTGCCAGTTCTTGGACGCGCGGCCGCTGTTGGCCCACTCGTGGCGGTGTCGGACCGGGTGGAGGTGGCAGGCGCACCACTGGTCGCGGCACTCGCACGGGTGCGTGCCCTCGCACCGGATGAAGGCGGTGTCGCGCCCCTTGGCCCGGTGGTGGATCACGAGGGTGTTGCGGCCGCACCACGGGCAGGGGCTGGGGTGGTTCGTGCGTGCGGGGCCGTGTACGACGTCGCGCGCCCGGCGCTCGAGGTGCTCGAGGTCGCGGAGCAGTGCCTCGAGGCCGGGCCGCTCGGGGTAGGCGTCGACCGGGCGCTCGAGATGCTGGGTGAGACTCGGCCGCGGGCGCGTCCGTGGTGATCGGGTTGCGCACGAGCGGGTGGCGCCCTGCAGGCTCGGGTGGCGGGATCTTCGCCGGCATCCGGGTGGACGGCCAGTCGCACAGCCCGCGCCGGTCCTCGCTGCGGATCCGGTCGCGGCGGGCGCCCTCGTAGGCCTCCCACGCGGCCTTCGCTGCCAGCCACTCGCCGTGCTCGACGAGGTCCTCGGCCATGAGGGCGGGCATGACCGCCCGGCCGAGCCGGCGGATGTGGTGCTGCAGCGCGAAGAGGACTTCGGCGCTGACCGAGACCGCGGGCATCGTGACCGGTGCCTCGTGTACGCCGGGTACGGCGCCGGCGGGGGTGTTCATCCATGCGTGCCCGAGCGAGGCCCCGCGCGGCGGGATCGCGCTCCTCATCGCGGTCCGGTCTGCGGCGTCCTGCTTCGCCCGGGCCGCGCGCGACTGTGGGGTCTGGAAGCCGAGCCCCATCGACTGCCGGGTGCCGGCGAGGTCGTCGAGCCTGGGCGAGCAACTTGCGCAGGCTCGGCGAGCACGGCGTGGACGTCGACGCGGAGCTCGTCGACGCGCTCAGCGGTGGTCGCGAGGGCGGCCTGGTGCCGTGCGTTGCCGGCGCCGCTTTCGGTGGCCATCAGGCGCCGCCGCCGGGCAGGAGCGCCGGCATGGTGCCGCCGGCGTACGCCTGCTCGATCTGCGGGGTGACCCACTGGCCGACGGTCTGTCCGTTGGGGAGCATGAAGTGCATCCCGAACTCCTCGTCGAAGGCTGACGATGTCGGCCTCGACGGCCTCGAGCTTCGCCTTGATGACCAGGGACAGCGCCCGCCAACGCTGGCGGACCGCCTGCTCGTAGGCCTTCTCCGCTGCCGCCGTCGTGCGCTGCAGGCCGCGCTCGGCCGTGTGGGTGAACTCCCGCGCCTGGCGGTCCGGCATCGGCAGGTAGAAACGCACCTGGCGGCCGGCCGCGATGAAGCCGACGATGGCCTTGTCCTGGTCCCAGCCGTACATGAACGACTGCGCGCCGTACCGGGCCAGGGTGCGCTCGATCTCGGCGCGGGATGCGTCGGAGGTGACGCTGGTGCTCTCGGCGTAGCGGCTCATCGGGTGGCTCCTGTCGTGGCGGTCGTGCGTGCTGCGGCGATGCCGGCGCGGGCGGCCGCGCGGGCTCCGTCGGTGCCGGGCTTCCGGCCGCGGGGCTTGGCCCGCTCGGCGGCGATCGCGGCCTGCTCAGCGGCCCGGCGCGCGGCGGCCTGGTCGGCGCGCCGGCGTGCGGCGAGCCTGCCGGTTCGTCGTACCGCAGCCGCGGCAGTTCGCGCCGGGCTTGGCCGGGTCGGGGTGGCGTGCGCAGCCGGCGCCCCCGCTTGCGGGGGTTGGGGGGTTTTGGTTTGAAGGAGTGAAGGCGTCCGCGTTTACGCCTGAGCCGTGGACCCTTTCTGGACCCATTCCTGGGTTATCCACAGGCTCAGCGGGGGAGCGCTGTACGACGGGCGAAATAGGGTCCGGCGCGTCGGACTCAGTCCCGCTCACTGCGTCCGGGGCGCCGGACCCTTTCTCCTGTGGAAGGCCGCGTGGATCGGCCTCTGGTACGACGGGCGTCGCTGGGGTGCCACCGGCCATCGCGGAGAGCATCATCCGGGCCCGGTCGACGCTGACGCCGGCGGCTGCGGCGAGTCTGTTCGACGTCGGGCGCCCCGGGCTCGTCGACGGGCTTGCGGTGCAGGTCGCAGCACCCATCGGGGAACACGACGTACTCGGCGCGCTGACCGCGGTACCCGCGCTTGTGCGGCTTGAGGAGCCGCCACTCGACGAGGTCGCGGATCGACTCGGCGGCCCGCCCTCGTGAGCACACGGCCCACTTCTGGACGCCGGCGTAGCCGGCGAACCCGATGTGGGTGATGTTGTCGGCGGAGTCGGCGAAGGCGAGCAGCGCCGACTTGTGGCTCTTCGGGATCGGCACGGGCCGGCCGTCGTCATCGACGAGGCCGGGGATGCTCTTGAGGTCGCCGGCGCAGCCGATCAGGTGGCCGCTCATCGTCCTGCTCCGAGCAGCGTGTAGACGGCGAAGCCGAGGACCAAGAGGTAGGCGATCGCGAGCAGCACCGCGGCGATCGTCACGAGGGGCCGCGGTTGCGACCTGGGCTGGCGCTGTCGGTGCTGGTCGAGAGCGCCCGGGGTGGGCATCACAGTCCTCCTGGGGTGTCGTGGGGGTCGAAGCCGTGGGGGAGTCGGCCTCGCTTGCGCGGGAAGGCCGTCACGAGCCGCCACCGGGGCCGCCGGCGGGGCTCGCGCGGCGGGTAGACGCGCTCGAGGTACGCCTGCTGCCACGGGGTGAGCTCGACGCCCGCCGCGCGGCTCATCTCGGTGATCTCGCCGGCGGTCGACCGGGGGCGGCGGCGGCTCACTGGTGCACCTCCGCGAGCTTGGCGAGCACGGTGCGTGCCTCGGTGAACTCGTCCAGGCCGGCGAGCATCGCCAGGGCCTGCTTGCGGAGCCTGTCGGCGCCGTAGGCGTCGCCGTGGAGCACGTCCAGCCGCTTGACGCTGAGCACCAGGCGCAGGGCGGCCGCGAGCTCGTCGGCGGGGATCTTCTCGATCCGGTCCGTGTCCAGGACGTAGGGCGCGAGCCTTCTTGCCGAGCAGCCTGCTCGAGCACGTCGAGTGCGTGGAGGCGCCGCTGGTCCTCGGTCGAGAGCGCCCGGCGTCCGCTGGCGCGGGCGTTCGCCTCGCGCTCCTCGTCGGCCTTCGCGCGGGCCTTGTCGAGGGCGTCGCGCTCGGAGGCTCGCCTGGCGCTGGACGTGGAGGGTGTCGAGGCGAGCCATGATCGAGCGCACGGCCTTCCACGAGGGCTGGCGGTCGGCGTGGATCTCGGGTCGCACGGCGACCTTCATCCGCGTCGTGGTCCGAGGGTCGGGGTACATCAGGCCCCAGCCGTGGGGCATCTCCTCGGCGGGTACGACGTGCGGGCCCGGGGCCACGATGAACCAGGCGTGGCAGCTTATCGGCCCAAAAGTCGGCCTTGCCGGCGGTGTCGGCTCCCTTGCGCCAGTCCGCCCGCGAGACCTTGATCTCGTGCCCGACGAGCCTGGCGTCCGCTCGTCGACGTGAAGCCGATGTAGAGCGCGTCCGCGCGCCGCTGCCGGCCCGGGCCGTTGATCCCGCACTCGGGTACGAAGACGCCGCCGGCGAGCGCGGACCCGGGCTTGATGTAGTGGCGACGGAGCCGGGCGAGCAGGCTCGCCGGCCTTGAGGTCCGGCGGCGGCGCGCCGGTGCTCACCGTGGCTCCTTGTAGGTCGGGCCGGTGCTGTCGCCGTCGTACCGGGTCACCGTCCAGCCGATGTGTTCGCCATCGGCGGTGACCACGGCGACGTACCGGCGGCGCTGCCGGAGCCCGGCCTCCCATGTCGTGTAGTCGAGGAGCCGGAGGCGCCAGCCGGTCAGGCTCGAGCGCCTTGAGGGTCCTGGGCTCGAACCGGTGGCCGGTCGCGGGGGCGTCGAGGACGGGGAGCCGCAGGTACGGCGGGTGCAGCGGTGCGCAGTCGTAGATCTCGCCCTCGTACTGGTCGGGGATCGGTGCGTGGCGGGCGTTGATGAGGAGCCAGCGGTCGCTGACGCGCGGGGTGAGGTCGACCGTCGTCCGCACGAGCGGGAACCACTCGACCGCGTCGGGCCGGCCGTTGTCGGGGCAGCGCTCGCACCCGCAGTCGTGGATCTCGGGCTCGTCGACGAGCGCACGCCAGTCGAGGACCTTGGGGCCGTCGTCGCTCATGGCCGGCTCCTCAGGGTGGCGATCGCGTCGTCGAGGTTGTCGGGCAGCACCAGGACGGTGCGGGCCCGGGAGCCCTGGCTCGGGCCGACGATGCCGGCGCCCTCGAGGTCGTCGAGCAGGCTCGGCCGCGCGGTTGGGCAGGATGCCGAGCTTTGCGGGCCACCAGGCCGGCGGATCCGAACTGCGTGAGGATGACCAGGCTCCGCGGCCCGCTCGAGCCTCGACGGCGCCCGGGTCGGTGGGCGGTGGGGCGTGTTGACCGATCACGTCGAGGAGCCTGGGCGGCCGCGGCCTGCCAGACGTCCGCTGCGGGGTCTCCGAGCGGGCGGCTGTTGCCGTTGGCCTGCCAGTCGGAAACTAGGGTCTGCAGCGCCCTGCAGAGGTCGGTGTTCATCGTCTCGGTCATCGGCCCGCTCCCTTGCGGCGCTGCAGGCTCGTAGGCGAGCCGGTCAGCCCACGCGCTGGCCATCGCGGCGACCTGGACGCACTCGGTCCGCAGTCTGCTCGAGGTCGAGGGTGTGCTGCCCGCCCCGGGCCTGCGCCTCGTTGAACTCCTTCGCGATCTCCCCGACCTCCTCGGCCAGGATCGTGTAGCGGTGGTACGACGTGACGGGCGCCGACTCCATGCTGTTGCGCCCGTGGAGAGCGTGCGCGCGCTCCCGCTCGGCGGCCACCTCGGCGTAGACCGTGCTGCCGAAGAGGCCAGAGCTCACGGGCGCCGTCACGGCTCGTCCCGGATCGGCGAGGTGCTGGTGTGGATCTCGAAGACGCCCCGCGTCGTGGGCACCTCCGAGTCAGGCCCGGCCACCAGGTGGCGGATGACGTCCATCGTGATCTCGGTCGCGACCGGGTCCTGGACGAGGCGGAGCATCTGCGCGTGGGCCCGGTGCTCAGGCTGCGTGGGCGACCTGGGCGGCCAGGTCGCTCGGGTCGCCGTGCCGTTCGGCTGCCTGCAGGTGCGCGGTGGCGAAGCCGGACGACCAGCCGTTGCAGTAGATCGTGAGCAGCAGACTCGGCGACCTTCGGGTCCTTGAGGTCCTCAGGGGTGATCACTGGTCCCCACCGCCTTCGACCTGGCCCTTGACGACACTGCCGCCGGAGTCGGGCGCGTAGCGCAGGAAGGCGGGCGGGGTGACGGCCTCGACGGCCGGGCCCTTGGCGTACTTGATCTCGTACGCGCGGCGCCAGGCGCCAACGCGCATGTCGTCGGCGCGGCCGTCCTCGGGGTCAGCGAGGAGGAAGTCGATGACCTGGCTCTCGGTGAGCAGGATGGTGGTCGCGAGCACGATGTCGTCGGCAGGAATTGATGCTGGGCGGACGGTCTCGCCGATCCAGGCGGCGTGCAGGTTGCTGCCGTTCATCGCTGGCCTCGCTTTCCGCGGCGGGCTGCGATCGCGTCGATGGCGACCTGGCCGAAGCCGGCGACGCACACCAGGGCGACGTAGATCATGAAGTAGGCGTATGGGGTCATCGGACTCCCTCCCGGGCGGCCCACGGTGAGGCGTAGACGGTCGAGGAGTGGACGCCGGCGCCGAGCCGCTTGTGGGCGTGGTCGGCGAGGAGCGCGGCCGCCTTCGCGACGTCGGCCGAGGAGACCTCGGCTCGGCGCTCACCGAGGACCTCGCGGACCAGCGTGTTGACCGCGTTCGCCTGTTCGATCGTGAGCGCCATCTCAGGCCTCCTCGTCGCCCGCGGTGCGCACCGTCGCGAGGAGGTCGTTGTCGGCGCTGTTGAGCTCGTGGCCGGCGTCGGCGAGCAGCGCGAAGTACTCGTCGAGGACGCGGCGGTCGAGCGTGTCGGGCTCGGCGCCGATCCGGGCGTCGTCGTGCGCGCGGCTCACGCAATCCTCGGCCTGGGCGACGAGGAGCGAGGCGAGCAGCCTTGGTCACTGCGGCGCTCGAGAGGTTGTGGAGGTCCTGGACCCATGCCTCGGTCCCGGCCGGGCCGCGCTGTTTCTCCTCGCTGATGCCGGCGAGACTCGAAGAAGTGTGCCGGGTCGACGTACTCGCTGATGCTGTAGATCAGGGCGGGCAGGGTGGCGCGGAACAGGCGCTCAAGGGTCGGGTCGAGCGCGGGCTTGGGCTTGACCGCGGAGAGCGCGGTGTCGGAGCGCAGCAGGCTGGCGACACGGGCCGACTCGGCGCGCTTCTCGGCCTCCTGGCGCTCGGCCTGGCGTGCCTGAGCCTGTGCGGCCTCCTCCTCGGCCTTGGCCTTGGCGCGGGCGGCCTGCTCGGCGCTCAGACCGGCGTCGTGCTTGGCGGGGTCGGTGCAGACGTACCAGATGGCGGGGCGGGGGAGCGGTCGAGCGCGGACGAAGGCGAGGCACCCGTCGTGGTCGCTCGCGTTCGGCTTTCCGGTGGTCGAGAGCCGGACCATGCTGTGCTGGGTGTAGGTCAGGGAGTGCTCGTAGTTGGCGTCGCGGGGCTGCTCGGCTCGGGGACGCCACGGTCGCGGAGCGTCTTAGCCTCGGCGTCGACCTCCTTGGTCAGCCGCAGCCGCTCCTCGGTGCGGCCGAGCTCGAGGCGGAAGTCGTGGCCGCCGACGAAGCCGTCGAGGCGGGACTGCTCGGCGGCGGGCGGGCTGGCGACCCGCAGGGCGTCGTCGATCGTGAGGCCGCCGGCGTCGACGGCGAGCCTTCGCGCGGTCCTTGAGCCTGGTGGCTTTGCGGCGGGCGTTGACCGTGCTGGTCGACCGGCCCGTCTTGTCGCTGATCTGCTCGGCCGTCCAGCCGAGCTCGGTCAGCAGGTCGAAGCCCTCGGCCTCCTCGAGCGGGGTGAGGTCCTCGCGGCGGGTGGTGCCGAGCATCGCGGCGACCTGGTCGCCCTCGTCGACGAGGTCGAGGCGCCACTTCACCGGCGCGAGCGAGAAGCCGAGGCGGGTCAGGGCGTCGTACCGGCGGTGCCCGTCGACGAGGTACGCCTTGCCGGGCTGGTCGGGGTGTGGGGCGACGAGCAGGTCGTGGAGGAGGCCCTGCTCCTTGATGGAGCCCATCGACTCGTCGTCGGCGATCGCGTTGTGCCGAGGGTTCCGCGGGTGCGGGATGATGTCGTCGAGCGGGAAGGCGGGGTCGTACTGCGACTGCTGCGCGGCCGCAGTCTCGGCCGGGATCTCCGCCGGCGTCGGCTGTCTCTTGGCGGTGGTCGGCGCCTTCGCCGGCGGCTTGGCCGGGGCCTTCTTGGTCGGGGCCTTCTTGGCGGCGCGGGCCTTGGCCAGCCTGGGTGATGTTGCTGCTCGGGGCGGTGCTCTTCGTGGGCATGCTGCTGTCCGTTCCTGGGGCTAGGAGTTGGGGTTGCTGAGCGCCTGGTAGGCGTCCCAGCCGAGCCAGACCTTGATGTCGTGGCCCTTCGTGGACTTGAGGGTCGAGGGCTCGTAGGCGACCCGGACCATGAGCGGGTGGCCGTCGACCCGGCGCTTCGCGAAGGACGCGACGCGGGCGCCGATGAGGTGCTCGTCGGAGACCGGGAACTGGTCCCGGATCGAGTTCGCGGAGAACCGCCGGCCGGAGGCGATCGCGCGCTCGATCGCGGCGTCGATCGTGAGCATCACGCGCGGGTCGGCGTGCTGCTCGACCTGCGCCTGGCCCGCGGCCGCGGCGGCGCGGCCCTCGTCGACCCGCTGCGTCGCCGGCGGCCGGGTGTCGGTGGCCATCATCATGCCCGGGCCACGACCGGGCCGGTCTCGACGACCCGGGAGCGGTGCCGGGGCGGGAGGTAGCCGCTCGCGGGGCGCGGGAGGTCGATGTGCGGCACCAGGACCGTCTCGACGGCCGACTCGGTCGGCCCGGCGGACAGGCCCGCGGAGTGCAGGCTGCAGCGCCTTCTGTGCGAGCAGGTCCACCCCGACGTGGATCCAGAGGTCCCCGTCGTACTGCGCTGCCTGGTAGTCGGGGGAGAACATGCTGTGGACGGCGTCGTACCGGGCTAGGACGCCGGCGAGCGCCTCCGCGGCGTCCGGCGTGAGGCGGAGGGTGATCGCGCCGCTGTCGTCGCGGCCGGCGACGGCGACCTGGCCGACGTGCGCGGTGCTCGTGTGGTGCTGGGACTCGGTGCTGCTGATGACGTGGTTGGGCACGGGGCTGTGCTCCTTCTCGTGGGTGTGTGGTTGTGGGTGCGGCGCCGTTCCGCGGCTGTTGCGGACCGCGGGGAAGTCGGAGGCGCCGCACCCGGTCCCCGACATGGCGGGGTCAGTGGGGCGGGTCGCCGGCGTGCTTGCAGCGCCCGACGCAGGGCGGGCCGCTGTGTGTGATCGAGCACCTGGACACGGCGACCGGGGTCGGCTGCGCGTCGCTTGAGCAGCGGGGCCAGTAGGCGGCGAAGGTGTCGCCGGTGGAGCGGTGGTCGCCGCGGTGCCCTCGGTCGCGTCCGCAGCGGCCGCGGACCGTGGGGCTGGTCGCGCCGCAGGGGACGGTCTGCTGGTCGAGGACCTCGGCGAGGTGCTCGCCGAGCGTGGAGCGGCGGGGTGGCTCGGCGACCGGGGAAGGTGCCGCCGAGCCGCCCGCGTTGGCGATCGCCTGGCGCGCCTGCTCGTCGAGGGCGCGCGCGTGGCGCTCCGCGACCGGGGCGAGGTAGCGCCAGAGCCTTCGCGATCGGGGAGTCGCGCTGGTCGAGGTCGGCCGTGGTCAGCAGGACCGGGCCGCAGGCTGAGCAGCGGTCCTCGGAGATCCAGGCTGCAGGGGCCCGCGTCGGTGACGCACGCCGCGCGGTCGGTGCAGCCGCAGCCGGTGCAGGCGCGAGGTGCGTACGCCGGCGGGAAGACGTCGAAGACCGGTCCCCGCGTCCTAGGCTGCGCGCCATGACCAACATCGACGACCAGGCTCGGTTCGAACGTCGGCTCGGCTGTGGGTACAAGGCTCGCCCTCTTCGGGGTGATCTTCCCGGTGGTGATCGGCATCGTGGTGTTCGTGGCGGTGCTGCTGCTCCTGCTGTAGCAGCGCTCGGCGCGCTGGCCACCTCACGCCGACGCCTCCTGCTCGGGGCGGGCCAGGAGCTCCTCGAGCGTCGTTCCCAGGAAGGGCGCGACCGCCTCGAGCTCCCTCGATGTGCCAGCGCGCGTTGCCGTTCATCCGGTCGTTGATCCCGGACCGAGGTACGCCGACCACCTCGCCGATCTGCGCGTCGGTGACACGCCGGCGCGCCTTCGCGGCTCGCACGTTGGCGGCGATCTCCTCGCGCCGCGTCGTCTGTTCCATGGCCCGGAGCATTGCGGAAAAATCCCGCACTCCTCGGAATTAGGCGACCGCCCGGCGTGTCGCGCGATTCGGCCGGGTGTCGTCATGGCTCCCCGGGTGCCGGATAATCCGGTAGCGTGTCGCCATGACTACTTTCACCGACGAGGCCGCGCTGCCTCGCCTGAGCACGGTGGCCGCGCAGCGCATCCGCGGGCGCCGCGCCGAGCTCCGCATGAGCCAGACCGAGTCTCGCCCTCCGCTGCGGCATCTCCCGGTCGGGGCTCTCTGACCGCGAGTCCGGCGTCAAGCCGGTCAACGTCGACGAGTTCGCCGGCGCTGTCGGCGGCGCTCGACGTGTCGATCGCGTACCTGCTCGGCCTCAGTGAGGAGCGCGCCGCAGTGTCGGCGGCGGGCGGCGGATCTACCCAGCAGTAGCCCGCAGAGTGGTCCACCGCGGGCTCCGGCGCCGCTCGAGTCGGTGCCGAGGGTTGCGCCCCGCACCCCGACTCCGCTGGACTAGGGGCCAGCCCGCGCGATGCGGGGGCTTCGTCGTACCCGAGAACCCTGGAGGAAGCACCGTGACTTCGACCGCCCCTGGCGGCACCACCCCCACCGGACCCGCCGAGCGGATGGGTCTCAAAGCAGGGCTGGTGGTCCAGGAACTCGGCTGGGACAACGACACCGACGACGACCTGCGCGTCGCCATCGAGGACGCCGTCGACGGCGACCTCGTCGACGGTGACTACGGCAACGTGGTGGACGCCGTCCTGCTGTGGTGGCGCGCCGACGACGGCGACCTGGTCGACGGGCTCGTCGACGCGCTGACCGACCTCGTCGGCGGCGGCGTGATCTGGCTGCTCACCCCCAAGATCGGCCGCCCGGGCGCGGTGGACGCGGCCGACATCGCCGAGGCGGCGCCGATCGCTGGCCTGGCCCAGACCACCGCCGCGACGGTGAGCAAGGACTGGGCGGCGACTCGCCTGGTGGCACCCAAGACGATCGCCTGACCGGATCGGGTTGGATAGGGGCCATGGGCAAGATCGCGAGCCGGGTCAAGGACGCCGGGACGAGTCTGAAGATCCTGACCGAGTCGGGCATCGTCCGGCCCTACTCACCGCTGGTGCTGGGTGGGATGGCGAACGCCCTGCGGCAGTGGAGCACGACCCCGGCGGGTGGCTTCAAGACCATCGCGCTGCGGATGCCGGACCAGACCGCGATCATCGACGAGCGCGGCTCGCTCACCTTCGCCGAGTCGCAGGAGCGCACCAACGCCCTCGCCCACGGCCTGGCCGCACGCGGTGTGAAGCCCGGTGACGGCGTTGCCGTCATGTGCCGCAACCACCGCGGATTCATCGAGGCCTCCGTCGCGATCAGCAAGGCTCGGTGCCGACGTCCTCTACCTCAACACCGCCTTCGCCGGCCCGCAGGCTGGCCGAGGTGATCGCGCGCGAGGAGCCGCGCGTCGTCGTCCACGACGAGGAGTTCACCGGCCTGCTCGCCGCTGCCGAGATCGAGGACCGGGTGCTCGGCTGGACCGACGGCGAGCCCGGTGCCGACAGCATCGAGGGGATCATCGCCGCCTCGACGAAGGCCGGGCGCACCGGCGACCTGGCGCCCTCGGGGAGCAAGGGCCGCACGATCATCCTGACCTCCGGCACCACCGGTACGCCGAAGGGCGCGCCCCGTCCGCAGGGCGGCCTGCCCGCCGCGATCTCGCTGCTGTCCCGGATGCCGCTGAAGAGCGGCTGGACCTGCCACGTCGCGGCCCCGCTGTTCCACACCTGGGGCTTCGCGCACTACCAGGCTCTCGATGATGCTCGGCACCACGCTCGTGCTGACCCGCAGGTTCGACCCCGAGGACGCGCTGCGCCTGCTGCACGAGCACGAGTGCGACTCGTTCGCGGTGATCCCGGTCATGCTCCAGCGGATCCTCGCGCTGCCCGCGGAGACGCTCGACAAGTACCCGCTGCCGCACCTCAAGGCGGTCGCCTCCTCCGGCTCGGCGCTGCCCGGCGACGTACCGGTGCGGTGGATGGACCGCTTCGGCGACAACCTCTACTCCATCTACGGCTCGACCGAGGTCGCCTGGGCCTCGATCGCCGACCCGGCCGACCTGCGCGAGGCCCCGGGCTGCGCCGGCCGTCTGCCGCACCAGACGGTCGTGAAGATCCTCGACGCCGACGGCCGCGAGCCGCCGACGGGGAAGTCGGGGCGGATCTTCGTCGGCAACTCCCTGCAGATCGAGGGCTACACCGGCGGGGGCGGCAAGGAGATGATCGACGGGCTGATGTCGTCCGGCGACGTCGGCCGCTTCGACGCCGAGGGCCGGCTCTACGTCGAGGGCCGCGACGACGAGATGATCGTCTCCGGCGGTGAGAACGTCTTCCCCAAGGAGGTCGAGGACTGCCTCGCCACCCACCCGGGTGTCGCCGAGGTCGCCGCGATCGGGGTCGAGGACGACGACTTCGGCAAGCGCCTGCGCGCCTTCGTGGTCCGCGTGCCCGACGGTGAGCAGGTCACCGACGCCGGGCTCAAGGACCTCGTCAAGGCCAACCTGGCCCGTTACAAGGTGCCCCGCGAGATCGTCTTCCTCGACGAGCCTGCCCCGCAACGCCACCGGCAAGGTGCTCAAGCGCGAGACTCGCCACCTTCGAGCCGGACGCGTGAGGCCCGACGTGGCCGGTTCCGCCTCCACGGCGACCGGCATCGAGCTCGGCGACCTTGCCCCTGACTTCACCCTGCGCGACCAGTTCGGCCAGGACGTCACGCTGTCGTCGTACCGGGGGCTCAAGGCGGTGGCCCTGGTCTTCTACCCCTATGCGTTCAGCGGGGTGTGCACCGGCGAGATGGGCGGCATCCGGGCCCGCCTCGACGAGTTCCTCACCTTCGACACCGAGGTGCTCGCGCTGTCCTGCGACCCGGTCTACGCACTGCGCGCGTTCAGCGACTCCGACGGCCTCAACTTCGCCCTGCTCAGCGACTTCTGGCCGCACGGCCAGGTCGCCCGGGACTACGGCGTGTTCGACGAGCGCTCCGGCTGTCCCGAGCGCTCGTCGTACGTCGTGGGGAAGGACGGGCGCCTCGTCTGGTCCGTCCACCACCCCAAGCCGGCCGCCCGCAGCCTCGACGACCTGCTCGCCGCGCTGCGGCGCGCCGGGGACGCGTAGTCCTCTCCGGCTATCCCCCTAGTCCATTTGGATCATTTTTCAACCAATTTCCGCCGGAGTGTTGGATGGCGCGGAGGTGGCCGCTAGAGTTCTTCTTGTTGAACCGCTGGTGACCCGAGACGCCGGCGGTTCAGCCTTTTTGCCCGGCGCGAGCACGGCTTCGCCTGCATGAGCGGGCAGCAAGCCGCCGGCGGGCGGCTCTCGCCGCGGTCCGCGCTCGCGGTCGTCCTTCGTCGGTCCTGCCACCGGCCGGGCGGCACGACCTGGGAGCACCCGGGTGCTTGCGAGGGTGGCGAGATTGCGGTCGCCCGGCGGGGTTTCGGTAGGGTGAGGCCGATTCTGGGGCGTATAGACTCAGCGGTAGAGCCCTTCGCTTACAACGAAGTGGTCGGGGGTTCGATCCCCTCTGCGCCCACCGTTGCCCCCGGTCGTTTGGCCACGCCGACGCGGGGCAGGACCCTCCCATGGTCAGATCACTTCTGGGGGTGGTCGTGATCGGTGTCCTGATCACGATGAGTGCCTGCGACGCGGACGACGATCCGCAGGCCGACCCGTCCTCGTCCTCGTCCTCCGAGCCCACCGCGTCGACCGAGGTCACGACGTCCGGCAGCGCGGGTGACGCGGACCTCGAGGCCAAGGTCGTCGCCGGCGTCCCGCCGACCGACCTGAGCCTGGTCGGCGCCGGACGTGCCCGAGGAGTGGAAGCAGACCAGCACCGAGAACGGCACCCGTCAGTGGCGTGTCGGCGACTCCCGGTGCGTGGTCACCCTCGACCAGCCGTCCGGGCTGGGGACAGGGCCGACGCCGGACTCCGACCAGGTGGCGACGGACTACGCGAAGCGGGCCGCGAGCGTGGGCGGGGGCACGCCCGCGGTGGACCCGGTCGGGAGCCGGATGCTCGACAACGACGTCAACGACAGCGGCCTGCAGGTGCGGTCGAAGGTCGCCACGGTGCACTTCACGGCGACCGGCGACATCGAGGGCCAGGGCTACGGCTACCGCGGCGGCGACTTCGCGCTCGCGGCGGTTGCCGTCTGCGGCGGTGGCGAGTACGCCGAGCACGCCACCGAGATGGAGTCCTTCCTTGCCGGGCTGGGCCTGGTGACGACGTACTGAGCAACGTGCCGAGGCAACGTGCTGAGCCGACGTGCTGAGCCGACGTGGGCAGACTCAGCGCCCACCGGAGCCCGGGCCGAGGACCAGGACGTCGTCGTGCGGCTCACCCGACGATGCCGCGGGCCCGCAGGTCGGCGACGGCGGCGGCGTCGCGGCCGATCCCGGCGAGCAGGTCGTCGGTGTCGGCGCCGAGCCTTGTCCGGAGCGGGCGAGGGCACGTCGGCGGGAGTCCGGCTGAACCGAGGGGCCGGGGCGGGCTGGACCCGGCCCGCGACCTCCACGAAGGTACGACGCGCGAGGTGGTGCGGGTGCTCGTGCGCCTCCCACGGCGAGAGCACCGGCGTCACGCAGGCGTCGACGTCGGCGAAGACCTCCATCCACTCCGCCCGGGTCCGCGCCCGGAAGCGCTCCGCGAGCACGGCACGCAGGCTCCTCGGCCCGGTCGGTGTCGAAGGGGTGCGGCAGGTCGGCGTCGGCGAGGCCGAGCCGGTCCAGCAGCAGCGCGTAGAACTGCGGCTCGACGGCCCCGACGGCGACGTACCGGGCGTCGGCGCAGGCGTAGGTGTCGTAGAACGCGGCGCCGCCGTCGAAGAAGTTGGTGCCGCGCTCGTGGGTCCACAGCCCGGCGCTCTCCATGCCGTGCAGGAAGGTGGTGAGCAGGGCGGAGCCGTCGACCATCGACACGTCCACGACCTGGCCCTCCTGCGACCGTTGCCGCTCCTGCAGTGCCGCCAGCACGCCGATGACGAGCAGGAAGCCGCCGCCGGCGAAGTCCGCGACCGTGTTGAGCGGGGCATAGGGCCGCTCGCCGGCGCGGCCGACCGGCTCCAGCGCACCGGACATCGCGATGTAGTTGATGTCGTGGCCCGCGGCCGCGGCCATCGGACCGTCCTGTCCGTAGCCGGTCAGCCGGGCGTAGACCAGCCCCGGGTTGCGGCGCAGGCACTCGTCGGGCCCGACGCCGAGGCGCTCCATGACGCCGGGCCGGAAGCCCTCGACGAGGACGTCGGCGTCCTCGACCAGCGCGAGCAGCACCTCGGCGCCCTCGGGGGACTTGAGGTCGACGGCGATGGAGCGCTGGCCTCGGTCCAGGTAGCCGGACGGCACGGCAAGCGCGTCACCGCCGCCCGAGCGCTCCACCCGGATCACCTCCGCGCCGAGGTCGGCCAGCACCATGCAGCCGAACGGGGCCGGGGCCAGGCTCGCGACCTGGACGACCTTGAGACCTTCGAGCGGGCCCGGCATCAGGCGCCCTGCTCGGTCAGCCGGGGCTCGGCGTCGCGCGGCAGTCCCAGCATCCGCTCGCCGATCACGTTGGTCTGCACCTCGGTGGTGCCGCCGTAGATCGTGGTGGCGCGGCCGGCGAGGAGTCTGCTCGATCGCGTGGTCGCTGCGCTCGCCGGGCACCGCGACGGAGCCGGCGATGCCGGTCCGGCGACGATGAACTCCGCGATCTTCTGGCTGATGCCCATCGCGAGCAGCTTTGCCCGCACTCGACGTGGTCGAGGTGTCGGTGCCGCGCAGGCTGCTTGAGCACGACGCGCGCGCCCAGGACGTCGATCGCCTGGCTCTCGGCGAGCAAACTCGCCGAGACGGAAGCGCGCGAGCGGTGACAGGTCGTGGCTCCCGGCGAAGCGGAGCAGGTCGCGGTCGTTGGCGTAGGCCTCCATCTTCTGGCTCAGCGCGACCCGCTCGCTGGCCAGCGCCGTGCGGGTGACCTGCCAGCCGTGGTCGACCTCGCCGACGACGTACTCGTCGGGGATGAAGACGTCGTCGAAGAAGACCTCGTTGAACAGCGCCGATCCGGTCATCTCGCGCAGCGGCCGGACGTCGACGCCCTCGGTGCTCATGTCGAGCAGGAAGTAGGTGATGCCCTCGTGCTTGGGAGCGGTGGGGTTCGTGCGGGCGATCAGGATGCCCCAGTCGGAGAACTGGGCCATCGAGGTCCAGATCTTCTGCCCGTTGATCCGCCAGCCGCCGTCGACCCTCGTCGCCCTGGTCTGCAGGGAGGCCAGGTCGGAGCCGGCGCCCGGCTCCGAGAACAGCCTGGCACCACATGATGTCGCCGCGCAGGGTCGGCAGGGCGAGGCTCCTCCTGGAGCCTCCTCGGAGCCGTGGCCCACGATCGAGGCCAGCGCCCAGATGCCCATCAGCAGGCTGGGAACCTGGATCCCCGCCGTCTTGAGCTCCTGGGCGATGACGATCTGCTCGAGCGGACCGGCCGCCCGGCCGTAGGGCTTCGGGAAGTACGGCAGGACCCAGCCGCCGTCGCCGAGGGCCGCCAGCCTGCTCGTCCTCGTCCTCGATCGCCGCGATCGTCTCCAGGCTCGGCCCGCACCGTCGCCCGGATCGTCGCGGCCTCGGCCGGGACTCCAGACCCAGGGCGCGTCCGGCGCCGGCGAGGGCCGCGTCCGCGACGCGCAGGACCCGCTCCTCGCGCGACCCGAGGACGCCGCGGATCGCGAGCGCGCGGCGGTAGTAGAGGTGGGCGTCGTGCTCCCAGGTGAAGCCGATGCCCCCGTGGGCCTGGATGCACTGCTGGGTGACCTCGACCGCCAGGTCGGGCACCAGTGCGGCGGCCACGCTGCCGGCGAAGTCGGCGCTGTCGTCGTCCTTGTCGAGAGCGGCTGCCGCGTCCCACACGGCCGCGCGTGCCGGACTCCAGATCGACGCCCATCCGGGCGCACTTGTGCTTGATGCCCTGGAACTGGCCGATCGGTCGGCCGAACTGGACCCGGATCTTGGCGTACTCCGCGGCCGCGGCGACGGCCCACGAGATGATGCCGGTCGCCTCGGCGCCGAGGACGACCGCGGCGATCGAGCGGATGCGCTCGGCGTCCAGCCCTGCGAGGACCTGGCCCTCCTCGAGGACCAGCCCCTCCGCCGTGACCCGCGCCGATCGGCGGACGACGTCCACGCCGTCCTGGGCGTCGATCCGCACGCTGTCCGGCGTCACGACGACCCAGCGCGCCTCCCCGGACCGCTCCACCGGGAGCAGCAGGACGTCGGCGTGGTGGCCGCCGAGCACGCCCTCCCAGGAGCCGCTGACGCTCAGGCCGCCCGTGCCGTCCGCGAGCACCGGGACGCCGGAGGCCGTCAGTGCGACGGCCGCGGTGGTGGTCCCGGCGACGAGGCGGGGGAGCAGGCTCGTCGGCCTGCGAGCCGCCGTCGGCGCGCAGCAGCGCGGAGGCCAGGACGGTGGGCACGTACGGTCCGGGGACCACGTGCCGGCCCAGGGCCTCCAGCGCGACGGCCAGGTCGAGCAGGCCGCCGCCGGCGCCGCCGTGCCGCTCCTCGACGTGGAGGCCGAGCAGGTCGTAGTCGACCAGCGCCTTCCAGAAGGTCGGCTGCCGCTCGTCGCCGGCGCCGTCGATGTCGCGGCGTACGACGTCGGTGGTGATCAGGCTCTCGGCGAGGTCGGCGACCGCGTCGGCGAGGTCGCCGTGCTCCTCGGTCAGGCCGAGGCCGAGCTCGTAGGACTGGCGTGCCATCTCAGGCTCCCTGGGTCGAGGGTCGGGCGGCGAGCAGACCCTTGGCGACGTGGGTCACCTGGATCTCGTTGCTGCCGGCGTAGATCATCAGCGACTTGGCGTCGCGGGCGAGCCTGCTCGACGCGGTACTCGGCCATGTAGCCGTTGCCGCCGAAGAGCCTGGACCGCCTCCATCGCGACGTCCGTGGCCGCCTCGGTCGAGTAGAGCCTTCATCGCGGAGGCCTGGGCGAGGGTGGGCAGCCGCCCGGCCTTGATCGCGTCGAGCGCGACGAAGACCATGTTCTGCACGTTCAGCCGCGCGACCTCCATCTTCGCCGAACTTCCAGCTGGATCAGCTGGAACTCGCTGATCGGCTTGCCCCACAGGCTCACGCTGCTTCGCGTAGGCGACGCAGCGGCGGTGGCACTCCTCGATGATGCCGAGCGAGCCGATGGCGCAGGCGACCCGCTCCATCACGAAGCCACCGCGGGCGCTCTCGCGGCCGTCGTTGGCGCGGTCGCTCCGGTCGAGGGCGCGCTCGCCCCCGAGCAGCCGGTCCATGCCGAGCCGGACGTCGTCGAAGAACAGACTCGCCGGTCCGCGAGGACATCAGGCCCATCTTCTTGAACGGCTTGCCCTGGGTGAAGCCCGCATCGCCCTTCTCGAGGATGAAGGCGAGCACCTGCCGGTCGCGGATCGGCGTGCCGTCGCCCTCGTCGAGCCTTGGCGTAGACGACGGCGACGTCCGCGTCGGGGCCGTTGGTCGCGAAGGTCTTCGACCCGGTCAGGACGAACTCGTCGCCGTCGCGGCGCACGGTCGTCTTCATCCCGCCGAAGGCGTCGGAGCCCGAGTCGGGCTCGGTGATCGACCACGCGGCGATGTGCTCGAGCGTGGCGATCCTCTCGACGTAGCGCTCCTTCTGCTCCAGCGTGCCCTTCTGCAGGATGGTCGCCGCGCCCAGGCCGATGGAGACGCCGAGCGAGACCATCGTGCCGAGCGAGACGCCGGCGAGACTCCGCCCCGACGACCGCGCCCATGCTGAGCATGTCGAGCATCGGGTTCGGCTCGTCCGAGCGCTCCTTGCGCTCCGGACGCGGCTCGCCCGCGGCCCGCGCCTCCGCCTTGCGGCGCTCGGCGGCGAGCAGCCGGCGTACGGCGTCACGGGCCATGTCGGTGGCACCGAAGTCCGCGAAGAACTGCCGGGCCAGGTCGTACGGGGCGCGCTCGCCCGACTCGATCTCGTCCCGGACGGGCTCGAGGTTCTTCGCGATCCAGTCGCGGACACCCTCGCGGATGGCCTCGTCCATCTCCGACCATGCGTGCACGGCGGCGCCTCAGCCGAGCCGGTTGGCGAGGTCGGCGACGTCCCACGGACCGTCGGACTCGATGGCGGACACGTCGTGCCAGCCGGCGAGCTCCTGGATGGCGCCGCCCTGGACGGCGTACACCTTGCCGGTGAGCTTTGCAGTCGGCCGCGGCGAGCCGGGCCACCACCGGGGAGATGTTGGCGGGGGCGAAGGCGTCGAACTCGCCCTCGGGCACCTCCGCGGCGAAGATCGCGCCCATCCCGGGCGTGGCCAGCGTCAGCCGGGTGCGCGCGATCGGCGCGATCGCGTTGACCCGGACGCCGTAGCGCTCCAGGCTCGTCGGCCGCGACCAGCGTCAGCGCGGCGATGCCGGCCTTGGCGGCGCCGTAGTTGGCCTGCCCGGCGTTGGGCATGAAGGTCCCCGACGCGGAGGCGGTGTTGATCACCGAGGCGTTGACCTCCTCGCCCGCCTTGGTCTGCGTCTTCCAGTACGCCGCCGCGTGGTGCAGCGGCGCGGCGTGCCCCTTGAGGTGCACGGTGATGACGGCGTCCCACTGCTCCTCGGTGAGGTTCGGGATGAACGCGTCGCGCAGGATGCCCGCGTTGTTGACGAGGATGTCGAGGCCGCCGAGTTCGCTCGACGGCCTGCTGGATCATCCGCTCCGCGCCGTCCCAGGTGGCGACGTTGTCGGTGTTGGCGACCGCGGTGCCACCGGCGTCGGCGATCTCGTTCACCACGTCCTGGGCGGGGCCGGCGTCCGAGCCGGAGCCGTCGTTGGCGCCGCCGAGGTCGTTGACGAGCACCTTCGCGCCCTCGCGGGCCAGGAGCAGCGCGTGCTCACGGCCGATGCCGCGGCCCGCTCCGGTGACGATGGCGATGCGTCCGTCGAGAGTTCCCATGGGAATGTCCTTCGTGAGGTGTTCGTGGAGGTCAGGAGAAGACGGCGAGGCCGTCACGGATGACCAGGTCGTCGCCGACCGAGGTCTCGAAGCCCACCGCGCGCCGGCCGTCGTCGGTGGCGCCGTCGGCCGGCAGGTCCCAGAAGCGGGTGGTGATGTCCTGGCCGGGCAGGACCGGCCTGGCGAAGCGGACCGCCAGGCGGCGCAGGCGGGTGACGTCTCCGCCGGCGAACTGCTCCAGCGCGGCCCACGAGGTGAACGCCATCGTGCACAGGCCGTGGTTGATGATCCCCGGCAGGCCGGACATCTTCGCGATCTCGTCGTCGAGGTGGATCGGCATCGGGTCGCCGGAGGCGGGGGAGTAGCGGAAGGTCTGGTCGTCGTCGACGTGCTGGGTGACGGTGGCGACCGGCTCGTCGGCCGTCACGGCGGCGTCGAGCGCGTGGCCCGGCGCCAGGTCGCCGACGGTGCCGCCGGCGTCCACCCCGCGGAAGAACGCGGTGATCCACTGCTCGTTGACCAGGCTTCGCCGTCGGCGTCGCGCGTCTCGGCGTAGACCACGACGGTCGAGCCGGTGCTGAGCGAGGCGTAGCCGGTGGCCCGCGCCCTGCAGGTCAGTACGTCGCCCGGCCTGATCGGCCGGTGGAAGTGGAAGTCCTGCTCGCCGTGGACCAGACTTCATCAGCAGGTCGACGGGGGCCACCTCCAGCGCGGCGGGCGCCATCGAGAAGAAGGTGGGCACGACCGCGAACACCGGCGAGGCGAGACTCGCCCTTCAGGTGCGCCTCGATCGGGTCGTTGGTCGCCGCGGCGTACTCCGCGATGCGCTCGGCGGTGACCTCGAAGACCTGGTCTTCGGTCCACTGGCCGAGGCCGGAGCCCTCGAAGGTCACCGCCGTCGTCATCAGGCAGCCACCTGCGCGGCGAACTTCTCCAGCGAGGCCTCGAGGTCGGCCTGCGCGTTCTTCGCGACGGCCTTGCCGATCGGGCCGACGATCATGGTGCCGTTGAAGTCGGCGTCCATGGTGATGCTCGAGCCGGTCTCGGCGGGCGCGACGGAGAGCGCGAACTTCACCTTCACGCCGGCCATGCCGGTGCCCTCGATGGCGACGCTGTTCGGGGCGTCGACCTCGCTGACGGTCCACTCGATCTTGTTGGCCATGCCCATGACCGAGACGACCTCGGTGATCTGGGTGCCCTGGGTGACCTCGGTCGGGAGGCTCGGACTTCCAGCCCTGGTGGATGGTGAGCCAGTTCTCCCAGGCTCGCGAGGTCGGTGAGCCGGTCCCACGCGGTCTGCGGGTCGACGGGGAGGGCCTGGGTGACGGAGACGCTTGCCATGTTCTTTGATCTTCCTTCTGGTTGAGTTGTTGTCAGTCTCGCCTTGCGGTAGGCGGTCACGACGACCGCCCCGCCGAGGCCGATGTTGTGCTGGAGGGCGACGCCGTCCTTGCCGGCGGCGGACTCCACCTGGCGGGCCTCCGCGGTGCCGCGCAGGCTGCCAGGTGAGTCTCGCTGCACTGCGCGAGGCCGGTGGCGCCCAGGGGGTGGCCCTTGGAGATCAGGCCGCCGGAGGGGTTGACGACCCAGCGGCCGCCGTACGTCGTGTCGTCGTTGTCGATGAGCCTTGCCGGCCTCGCCCTCGCCGCACAGGCCGAGTGCCTCGTAGGTCAGCAGGCTCGTTGGCGGAGAAGCAGTCGTGCAGGCTCGATGACGTCGATGTCGTCCGCGCCGATGCCGGCCTGCTCGTAGACCTTCTGCGCGGCCGTGCGTGTCATCTCCTTGCCGACCAGCGACTGCGCCGACTTGTCGGTGAAGGTGTTGTCCATGTCGGTGACCATCGACTGGCCGATGATCTCCACGGCCTGGTCGCCGAGGCCGTGCTTGTCGACGAACGCCTCGCCGGCGAGGATCACCGCGCCGGAGCCGTCGGAGGTCGGCGAGCACTGCAGGCTTCGTCAGCGGGCCGTAGACCTGGCGCGAGGCGAGGATCTCCTCGAGCGTGTAGACGTCCTGGAACTGCGCGTAGGGGTTGTTGGCGGAGTGCCGGTGGTTCTTCACGCCGACCTTCGCGAACTGCTCGTTCGTCGTGCCGTAGCGCTCCTGGTGCTCCTTGCCCGCCGCCCCGAACATGTACGGCGCGGGCGGCATCGCGAACTCCTGGAGCTCGGCGAGGGCGAGCAGGTGCTTCATCATCGGCTGCTCGCGGTCGTCGTACGTCGAGCCGAGGGAGCCGGGCTGCATCTTCTCGAAGCCGAGCGCCAGCGTGCACTCGGCGAGGCCGCCGCGGATCGCCTGGGTGGCCAGGTAGAGCGCGGTGGAGCCGGTGGAGCAGTTGTTGTTGACGTTGACGACCGGGATGCCGCTCATGCCGAGTCTCGTAGACGGCGCGCTGACCCGAGGTCGACTCGCCGTAGACGTAGCCGACGTAGGCCTGCTCCACCTCGCGGTAGTCGATCCCCGCGTCGGTGAGGGCCTTGGTCCCGGCCTCCTTGGCCATGTCGGGGTAGTCCCAGTCCCGCGAGCCGGGCTTCTCGAACTTCGTCATGCCGACGCCGACGACGTACACCTTGTTGCTCATCGAGTGAGCCCCTTCCTTGGACAGCGTGTCCGGGCAAAAGTAGATTGGACAGTGTGTCCAGTCAAGGACTTCCACTAGAGTTCACCGCCATGACCCCGGCAGCGACCCGCGAAGAGAAGGCAGACGGCCGCGACGCGCGTTGGGACGAGCACCGCCAGAACCGCCACGAGCGGATCCTGACGACCGCGATCGCGATGATCGACGCCGGCAACGGCGACGCCGGGGTGGCCACGATCGCCGCCGAGGCCGGCGTGCCGCGCTCGGTCGTCTACCGCCTGTTCAAGGACCGCGAGGACCTCGACGAGCAGATCCGCCAGCGCATCGTCGAGAGCATGGTCGCCGACCTCGCGCCGGCGCTGGTGGTGCGCGGCACGATCCGCGCCGCCGTGCGCCGCGCCGTCACGACGTACGTCGAGTGGGTGCAGGAGCATGCCGAGCCTGCACCGCTTCCTCGGCTCCGGCTCCGCCAGCCACCCCGAGCACGGCTCGCCCGCGATGTTCGGCGGCAAGGCCGGGTTCGTGCAGATGGCGACCGAGATCATCGAGGGCCTGCTGGTGCCCATGAGCGCGCCGCGCAAGGTGCCGCGCGGGCTGGTCGCCGACCTCGCCACCGGTCTGGTCGGGATGACCGACAGCGTCGTCAACGGCTGGCTGAGCGCCAACCCCGCCACCCGCAGCAGCGCCGCCGGGCTGAGCCGCTTCCTGACCGAGGGCGCCTGTGGGCAGATCCTCGGCGCGGCCGCCCTCGCCAAGGCTCGACATCGACCTGGACCGGCCGCTGCCCGGCTGATCCCTCCTTTCGAGGGGGTCGCCGCGACCGCCGCGGCTCTAGGGTGGTGTGCGTCACAACCCCCGAGTGCCCGGAGGCCGCCCGTGTTCGTCCCCTTCAGCGTCAATGACTTCCTCGACCGCGCCGTCCAGGTGTACGGCGAGCGCGTCGGTGTCGTGGACGAGCCCACCCAGCCGGCCGCGAGCCAGGGCGAGTCTCACCTACGCGCAGATCGGCGCGCTGGCGCGGTGCCAGGCCGCGAGGCTGGACGAGCCTCGGCATCGCCGTCGGCGAGCGGGTGGCCGTCGTCAGCCACAACAGCAGCCGCCTGCTGACCTCCTTCTTCGGGGTCAGCGGCTGGGGTCGCGTGCTCGTGCCGGTGAACTTCCGGCTCAGCCCCGACGAGGTGCAGTACATCGTCGACCACTCCGGTGCGCGGGTGCTCTACCTCGACCCCGAGACTCGAGGAGTCGCTGGCGGGGGTCACCTGCGAGCACAAGTTCCTGATCGGCGACGACGAGGACCTGTACGCCGCGGAGGGGGCCGAGCCCGCCCCGTGGGCCCACGACGAGGGCGCCACCGCCACGATCAACTACACCTCCGGCACCACCGCGCGGCCCAAGGGCGTGCAGATCACGCACCGCAACATCTGGGTCAACGCCCTCACCTTCGGCCTGCACGCCCAGATCAGCGACCGCGACGTCTACCTGCACACGCTGCCGCAGTTCCACGCCAACGGCTGGGGGATGCCCTTCGCGATGACCGGGATCGGCGCGCGGCACGTCATCCTGCGCAAGGTCGACGGCGCGGAGATCCTGCGCCGGGTGCGCGACCACGGCGTCACCGTGATGTGCGCCGCCCCCGCGGTCGCGGCGGCGGTGCTGGAGGCCGCACAGACCTGGGAGGGCGAGATCCCCGGGCGCGACAAGGTGCGGATCATCATGGCCGGCGCGCCGCCGCCGACGAAGACCGTGATCCGCGTGCAGGAGGAGCCTGGGCTGGGAGTTCATCCAGATCTACGGCCTCACCGAGACCTCGCCGCTGCTCACCTTCAACCGCACCCGCGCCGAGTGGGACGACCTGCCCGCCGAGGAGCGCGCGCACAAGCCCGACCCGGGCGGGCGCGCCCGCGCTCGGCGTGCAGGCTCAAGATCGACGAGTCCGAGGAGGGTGCCGGGGAGGTGCTGGCCCGCTCCAACGTGGTGCTCGAGGGCTACTGGGAGCAGCCGGAGGAGTCGGCCGCCGCGCTGGCGGACGACTGGTTCCACACCGGGGACGGCGGCTACCTCGGCGAGGACGGCTACCTGACGATCGCCGACCGCAAGAAGGACGTGATCATCACCGGCGGCGAGAACGTCACGTCGATCGAGGTCGAGGACACGCTCTTCTCGCACCCGGCGGTCGCGGAGGTGGCCGTGATCGGCGTGCCGAGCGAGAAGTGGGGCGAGACCATCAAGGCCCTCGTCGTGCTGACCGGCGACGCCCAGGCCGGGCCGGAGATGGAGACCGAGCCTGATCCGCTGGTGCAAGGACCGGCTGGCGGGCTACAAGGCGCCGACGTCGGTGGAGTTCCGCGACGAGCCTGGCCCGCACGGCGACCGGCAAGCCTGCAGAAGTTCAAGGCTGCGCGCGCCCTACTGGGAGGGGTTCACCCGCCAGGTGAACTGATCCGCGGGCACCAGGCCGGCCGCCCACCCGGCGGCCGTCCAGGCCGCCACGGTCCTCGTGGCCCAGTCGCCGTCCCCGTCGACCACGTCGACCGCGGTCTCCACCGGCACCGGGACCGCGTCGCCCAGCGGCTGGCCGCTGATCGGGTCGGTGAGGTCCGGGCCACCGTCGACGCAGGTCACCCGGGTCAGCCCGATCCCGAGGCGGCGCTGGTGGAGGGCGAGGCTGAGCGCGGCGATCCCCGCGTCGGCGTACCCCACCACGGAGAGGGCGTCCGGTGGGTGCACCGACGACTCGCGGGCGTAGCGGACCGAGCGGAGCAGGTCGCGCCCGTCCTCCCAGACCGGTACGACGACCCGCACCCCACTGCGGGTGGCGACCCGGCTGGCGAGCGCGGCCACGCCGTCCGGGTCGGTGCGGACCAGCGGGTGCCAGAGCAGCAGCGTGTCGGCGTTGGGGTGTCCGTGCACCGAGACCTGGAGACCACTCGCCTGCGCCTGCATGGCACCACCGTAGGCTCTGTGCCCTCAGGTCCGTGCGGCAGGAACCCGGTGTGAGACCGGGGCGGTTCCGCCACTGTGACCCCTGCGTGCACCACGGCAGGGGGAGCCAGACACTGCGCACGGACGCACCACCGATGAGGGGCGCGAACCCCGAGGAGGAACCGTGCGCATCGCACTCCTGTCCACGTCCGACACCGACCTGCTCTCCGCACGGGCCAGTGGCGCGGACTACACCTGGGCGAACCCGGGCCGGCCCGGGCACACCGACATGGCGGCCGCGATCGAGGCGGCCGACCTGGTCGTGGCGCGCATCCTCGGCGGCCCGCAGGACCTGTGCGGCGGCTTCGAGCGGATCCGGGCGACCGGCAAGCCGATGGTCGTGCTCGGCGGCGAGCAGACGCCGAACGCGGAGCCTGATGGAGCCTGTCCACGGTGCCGGTGGGCATCGCGGCCGAGGCGCACCGCTACCTCGCCGAGGGTGGCCCGCGGAACCTCGCCCAGCCTGCACGCCTTCCTCTCCGACACCGTGCTGCTCACCGGAGAGGGCTTCGAGGCGCCCGAGGTGATCCCGGCCTGGGGCCTGGTGGAGCGCCCCTCCGCGCCGGCCGGCACGGACCTGGCCCGGGTCGGCGTGCTGTTCTACCGAGCCCACCACGCGAGCGGGAACACCGGCTTCGCCCACGCCCTGTGCGACGCGATCGACGCGACGGGGGAGGCCGTCGGCGTACCGATCTTCGCGGGCTCGCTGCGCTCGGCGCCCGACGACCTCTTCGACGCCCTCGGCACCCTGGACGCGCTGGTCGTCACCGTGCTCGCCGCGGGTGGCAGCACGCCTGCAGCGGTGAGCGCCGGTGGGGAGGACGAGACCTGGGACGTGGAGCGCATCGCCGCGCTCGACATCCCCGTCCTGCAGGGCCTGTGCCTGACCAGCAGCCGCGAGGAGTGGCTGGCCTCCGACGACGGTGTCACCCCGCTGGACTACGCCAACCAGGTCGCGATCCCGGAGTTCGACGGGCGGATCAGCACCGCGCCCTTCTCGTTCAAGGAGCCTGGACCCGGCCGGCCTGCCGTCGTACGTCGCCGACCCGGAGCGCTGCGAGCGGGTGGCCGGCCTCGCGGTGGGCTACGCCCGGCTGCGCCGCGTCGCGAACGCCGACAAGCGGATCGCGCTGATGCTCAGCGCCTACCCGACCAAGCACTCGCGGATCGGCAACGCCGTCGGCCTCGACACCCCCGTCTCGGCGGTCCGGCTGCTGCGCCGGCTGCGGGACGCGGGCTACGACGTGGGCGACGGCTTCGGCGTGCTGGACATCGAGGACGACACGGTCGCCGGCGACACCCTCATCCACGCCCTGATCGCGGCGGGCGGGCAGGACGAGGAGTGGCTGACCTCGGTCCAGGCCTGACCGACGCGCACGTCCGCGTCACCAAGGCGGAGTACGACGCGTGGACCGCCGACCTGCCCGACGACCTGCGCGACGGGATGGTCGAGGCGTGGGGCGCCTCGCCCGGCACGCTGTTCGTCAACGACAGCGGCGAGATCGTGCTGGCGACCCTGCGCGCGGGCAACGTGGTGCTGATGATCCAGCCGCCCCGCGGCTTCGGGGAGAACCCAGTCGCGATCTACCACGACCCGGACCTCGCGCCCTCGCACCACTACCTGGCGGCGTACCGCTGGGTGGAGCACGGCTTCGGCGCGCACGCCGTCGTGCACCTCGGCAAGCACGGCTCGATGGAGTGGCTGCCCGGCAAGAACGCCGCCCTGTCGGCCTCCTGCGGCACCGACGCCGCGATCGGCAGCATGCCGCTGATCTACCCCTTCCTCGTCAACGACCCGGGCGAGGGCGCGCAGGCCAAGCGCCGTGCGCACGCCACGATCGTCGATCACCTGGTCCCGCCGATGGCCCGCGCGGAGTCCTACGGCGACATCGCGCGCCTGGAGGGACTGCTGGAGGAGTACGACAAGATCTCCGCGATGGACCCGAGCAAGGCTCGCGGCCATCCGCGGGGAGATCTGGCGACTCATGCACGCCGCCGAGTCTGCACCGCGACCTCGGCCTCGACGAGAAGCCCGAGGACGACGACTTCGACGACTTCCTGCTGCACGTCGACGGCTGGCTGTGCGAGATCAAGGACGTCCAGATCCGCGACGGCCTGCACGTGCTGGGCCAGGCGCCCGAGGGCGAGGGCCGGGTCAACCTGGTGCTCGCCATCCTGCGCGCGGCCCAGGTCTGGGGCGGCCAGTCGCACGCCGTGCCGGGGCTGCGGTCGGCGCTCGGGCTCGCTCCGGACGCCCCGACGACCGAGGTGGACCGGGTCGAGGCGGAGGCCCGCGAGCCTGGTCGAGGCGATGGAGAAGGCGTCGTGGGACCCGGCCCGGGTCGCCGACCTGCACGCCGACCCGGCCGTGCGCCAGGTGCTCACCTTCGCCGCGACCGAGGTGGTCCCGCGGCTGGCCCGCACCACCGACGAGTCTCGACCACACCCTGCACGCCCTCGCCGGTGGGTTCGTGCCGTCCGGCCCGTCCGGGTCGCCGCTGCGCGGCCTGGTCAACGTGCTGCCGACCGGGCGCAACTTCTACACCGTCGACCCGCGTGCGGTGCCCTCCCGACTGGCCTGGGAGACCGGCCAGGCGATGGCGGACTCGCTCGTGCAGCGCTACGTCGAGGAGGAGGGCGCCTACCCCACCTCCGTCGGCCTCTCGGTGTGGGGCACGTCCGCGATGCGCACCTCCGGCGACGACATCGCCGAGGTGCTGGCCCTGCTCGGGGTGCGCCCGGAGTGGGACGAGGCGTCCAAGCGGGTGCACCGGCTGACGATCATCCCGCTGGAGGAGCTCGGCCGGCCCCGCATCGACGTCACCGTGCGGATCTCCGGGTTCTTCCGCGACGCCTTCCCGCACGTGGTCGCGATGCTCGACGACGCGGTGCGGATGGTGGCCGAGCTCGACGAGCCCGCGGACCGGAACTACGTCCGGGCGCACGCGCAGGCCGACGTCGCCGAGCACGGCGACGAGCGGCGGGCCACGACCCGGATCTTCGGCTCCAAGCCCGGCTCCTACGGCGCCGGCATCCTGCAGGCCGTCGAGTCCGGCACCTGGCGCGACGACGCCGACCTCGCCGAGGTCTACACCGCCTGGGGCGGCTTCGCCTACGGGCGCGACCTCGACGGCGTACCGGCCTCCGACGACATGCGCGCGAACTACCGGCGGATCAAGGTCGCCGCCAAGAACATCGACACCCGCGAGCACGACATCGCCGACAGCGACGACTACTTCCAGTACCACGGCGGGATGGTCGCCACCGTCCGTGCGCTCACCGGCTCCGACCCCAAGGCCTACGTCGGCGACTCGACCACGCCCGACGCCGTACGCACGCGCACCCTGCAGGAGGAGACCAACCGGGTCTTCCGGGCCCGCGTGGTCAACCCGCGCTGGATCGGCGCGATGCAGCGGCACGGCTACAAGGGCGCCTTCGAGCTGGCCGCGACCGTCGACTACCTGTTCGGCTTCGACGCGACCGCGGGCGTGGTGCACGACTGGATGTACGAGTCGCTGGCCAAGGAGTACGTCCTCGACGAGACCAACCAGGAGTTCCTGCGGAGGTCGAACCCCTGGGCGCTGCGCAGCATCGTCGAGCGGCTGCACGAGGCCAAGGACCGCGGGCTGTGGGCCGAGCCCGACCCCGAGGTGCTGGCCGCGCTGCAGGCGGCCTACCTCGAGGTCGAGGGCGACCTGGAGGACGACGCTCGGTGACCGAGCCCGTCGAGATCCGCGTCCTCGGCTTCGGGATGGGGCCGCAGCACGTCACGCCGGAGGTGGCCGAGGCGCTGCGCGGGTGCGACTACGCGCTCGCGGTGCAGAAGGGCGACGACGACCCGCTGCTGGCCGTGCGGCAGGCGGTGGCCGACGCGCACGGGGTGGAGCCTGGTCGTCGTACGCGATCCGGAGCGGGACCGCTCGCCGGGGCTGGACCGGGCGGGCTACGAGGGCGCCGTCGCCGACTGGTACGCCGCCCGGCTGGCCGCCTACCGCGCCGTGCTGGACGCGCGCGGTGGGACCTGTGCGTTCCTGGTGTGGGGCGACCCGTCGCTCTACGACGGCACGATCCGCATCGTCCGGGAGCTCGGCGCCCCCTTCGACGTGCTCCCCGGGATCAGCGCCCCGCAGGCGCTGGCCGCCCAGCACGCGATCGTGCTGCACGAGGTCGGCCGGCCGGTCCACGTCACCACCGCGCGCCGGCTGCGCGCGGACGTCGCCGCCGGGCAGGACAACCTCGTGGTGATGCTGACCGCGGGCGTGGACCTCGACGGCTTCGCCGACTGGGACATCTGGTGGGGTGCGAACCTCGGCGGGGCAGGGCAGCGGCTGCTGAGCGGCCGGGTCGGCGACGTGCTCGGCGCCATCGAGGCGGCGCGCGCGGAGGCGAAGGCCGAGGCGGGCTGGGTGATGGACCTGTTCCTGCTGAGGAGGCCCGCCGATGGCGCTGCCTGAGCGCGACGTGCTGCTGTGCCGCGACTGCTGCTGCGGCACCGTCAAGAAGCACCCCGACGCCGACCACCGCACCCAGCGTGACGAGATCGAGGCGCTCGACGACCCCGCCGGGCGGCGCGGGCCGCGGGTGCGGGTCCGGGTGGTCGACTGCCTCGACGAGTGCGACCGGTCGAACGTCGTCCTGGTGCGCGACTTCACCTGGAACCCCGGCGGCCGACGGCCGAAGGACTTCTGGCTCGGCGGCGTGCTGTCCTCGGCGAGCACCGCGGCGGTCGTCGACTGGGTTCGCGACGGCGGCCCGGTCCCGGCGTCGCTGCAGCGCCACGTGTTCCGCGGGAAGCGCGGATGAGGGCGCGGGGTTCTTGCCGTTTCCTCGCGGTTCTTGACCGTTGCAACGGCCAGGAACCGCGGGAATCCCCGCTTAAGCGGGTATTCCTGCAACCGCACGGAGCCCCCCGATGAGCGGCGCGCTCCTCGTGGCGGGGATGACCTCGGACGCGGGCAAGAGCGTGGTGACGACCGGGCTGTGCCGGGCGTTCGCGCGGCGCGGGATGCGGGTGGCGCCGTACAAGGCGCAGAACATGTCCAACAACTCGATGGTCGTGCGCGGGCCCGACGGCGAGCCGGGGGAGATCGGCCGGGCGCAGTGGGTGCAGGCGCTGGCGGCGGGCGTGGAGCCCGAGGTCGCGATGAACCCAGTGCTGCTCAAGCCCGGCAGCGACCGCCGCAGCCACGTGGTGCGGATGGGAAGGCCGGACGGCGAGGTCTCCGCGCGCGACTGGCACGACGGCCGGGCCCGGCTGGCCGAGACCGCGTTCGCGGCCTTCGACGACCTGCGCGGCCGTTTCGACCTGGTGGTCGCGGAGGGCGCGGGCAGCCCCGCGGAGATCAACCTGCGCGCCAGCGACTACGTCAACATGGGCCTCGCGCGGCACGGTGACGTGCCGACGGTGGTCGTGGGCGACATCGACCGCGGCGGGTGGTTCGCGGCGGCGTACGGGACGCTGATGCTGCTGGACGAGGCGGACCAGGCCCTCGTCAAGGGGTACGTCGTCAACAAGTTCCGCGGCGACGTCGACCTCCTCCGCCCGGGGCTCGCCGACCTGCAGGCGCGCACCGGACGGCCCACCTTCGGCGTGCTGCCCTGGCATCCCGGGCTCTGGCTGGACTCTGAGGACGCCCTCGACCTGGAGGGTCGCCGGGCGCCCACCGGCGCGGACGCGCGCACGGTGGCGGTGGTCCGGCTGCCGCGGATCAGCAACTTCACCGATGTCGACGCGCTCGGGCTGGAGCCGGGTCTGGACGTGCGCTTCGTCTCCGATCCGGCGCGGCTCGCGGACGCGGACCTGGTGGTGCTGCCCGGCACCCGGGCCACGCTCGCCGACCTGGCGTGGCTGCGCGAGCGCGGCCTGGACCTCGCGATCCAGCGGCACGCGGCGGCCGGACGGCCGGTGCTCGGGATCTGCGGGGGCTGCCAGATGCTCGGTGCACGGATCGAGGACCCCGACGGCGTCGAGGGCGCACCGGGGGCGCCGGTCGCGGGGCTCGGCCTGCTCGACCTGACCACCCGCTTCGGCGCGGAGAAGCGGCTCACCCTGGTGGAGCCCGCGGGCTACGAGATCCACCACGGCCGCGTCACCGGCTCCACGAGCAACGGTCCGGTCAGCGGCACGATGGTGCACGGCAGCCTGGAGGACGACGCGACCCGAGCCGCCTTTCTTCGAGACGCGCTCGGTGTGGAGTCGGCCGCGTCCTTCCCGGCGGCCCGCGCGGCCCGGCTGGACCTGCTCGGCGACCTGGTCGAGGAGCACCTGGACCTGGATGCGCTGCTGGAGCCTGACCCGATGAGTGCCGGCCCGGCGAGGGTGCTGCTGCTGGGCGGGACCGGTGAGGCCCGGGCGCTGGCGGCGCGACTCGTGGAGGACGGCGTCGCCGTGGTCTCCTCGCTGGCCGGCCGCGTCGCCCGGCCCCGGCTCCCGGTCGGCGAGGTGCGGATCGGCGGGTTCGGCGGGGTCGAGGGCCTCCGCGCCGCGCTCGCGGACTTCGATGTCGTGGTGGACGCGACGCACCCCTTCGCGCAGGGGATCAGCCGCAACGCCGCAGCGGCCTGCGCGGCCGAGGACGTGCCGCTGCTGCGCCTACAGCGCCCCGGCTGGGCCGAGCGCGCGACCCCGTCGTGGATCTGGGTGGACACCCACGAGCAGGCCGCGACCGTCGCGGGCGAGCTCGGCAGCCGGCCGTTCCTGACGGTCGGCCGCCAGGAGCCTGGCCCGGTTCGTGCCCGCTCTCGGCGAGCACGAGGTGCTCGCCCGGGTGGTGGACCCGCCGGAGATGGAGGTTCCCCCGGCGTGGGAGCCTGCTCACCTCGCGAGGCCCCTACACGCTGGAGGGGGAGCGGGCACTGCTCGCCGACCGTGACGTGCTGGTCACCAAGGACTCCGGCGGCGAGCACACCTGGCCGAAGATGGCGGCCGCCGAGGAGCGGCGGATGCCGGTCGTCCTGGTCCGCCGCCCGGCGCCCCCGCCCGGCGTACGGACCGTCGACGCGGTGGAGGACGTGCTCGCCTGGCTCCGGTCCTCGCTTCAACTACCGAATCTGCGGTGAATCGACCCGCTGGACAGCAAATTCGGTAGTTGCGACGCGCGCCCCGGAGCCCCCGATCAGGGCGTCGCCTCGTGGCCGGGCCGGCCGTCGGTGCGCCGGTCCTCCTTCATCTCCGCCTCGTAGAGGTGCCGCTTGCCCTCGACGAGCCTGGTCACGAGCGAAGCGGTCGAGTCTCCTTGAACGCGGCGTAGTAGCCGTCGTCGTACTCCTCGACCACCTGGAAGGTCCACCGGCCCTGGAGCACGTTGCGCCCGACCGGACTCGCGCTCGATCCGGTCGGCGATCTCGGTGTGCCCGGCTTCGCGCAGGCTGGTCCACACCCTCCCCGAGGGTGAGGTCGGCGGTGCCGCTGAGCCGGTGGAAGGTGTAGAGGTGCCCGCGCGCGATCTCGACCGCCTCCAGCGCCTCGGAGATCTTGCCGAGAGCCTCGACGGTCAGGTCGTCGGTGCCCTCGGGCCGGGTGTGCTCCTCGTCGATCGTCGTCATGGCTCGATGATGCCCGCGACCGGCGAGGAGCACACGGGTCCTCGCCGAGGTCAGAGCGCGGCGCGCAGCCCCTCCGCCAGGGAGGTGGCCGGGCGGCCGAGCAGCGACTCCAGGTCGGCGGTGTCGACCTCGAGCTCGCCGCGGCCGAGGCCGAGGTCGGCGTCGGCGAGCACGGCGGCGTACGGCGCGGGCAGGCCGGCGCCCTCGAGCACCTTCTGCAGGCTCCTCGGCCGGCACGTCGGTGTAGGTCACCTGCTGCCCGCTCACCTCGCTGACGGTGGCCGCCAGGCTCGGCCAGGGTGAACGCGGCGCCACCGAGCCCGTAGACGGGCTTCGGCTGCTCGGCGACCAGCACGGCCGCGGCGGCCTCGGCGAAGTCGGCGCGCGTCGCGGCGCTGACCTTGCCGTCGCCCGCGGCGCCGAGGACGGTGCCGTGCTCGAGGTAGGTCGGGAGCCTGGCCGCTGTAGTTCTCGACGTACCAGCCTGTTGCGCAGGAAGGACGACGGCAGCCCGGAGGCGGCGATCGCCTCCTCGGTGGCGCGGTGCTCGGCCGCGAGCCTGCATGCCGTTGGTGTCGGCGTGCGGGATGCTCGTGTAGGCGAGCAGGCTCACGCCGGCGGCCTTGGCCGCGTCGATGACGTTCTGGTGCTGGGCGAGGCGCTGGCCGACCTCGCTGCCGGAGATGAGCAGCACGCGGTCGGCCCCGGCGAGCGCCTCGGTGACGGCGGCGGCGTCGGTGTAGTCGACCTTGCGGGTGGTGACGCCGAGCCCGGCGAGCTCGGCGAGGCGGGCCTCGTCGCGGCCGAGCGCGACGATGTCGGTGGCGGGGACGCCCTTGGCGAGCAGGGCGGGGACGACGAGGCGGCCGAGGTGACCGGTGGCGCCGGTGACGACGAGGGTCATGGGACTTCCTTCCGAGGAACGGTGTGGGGTACGTCCGTCGTCAACGGGGGCGTGGGGGAGTTGCTTCCCGAGAGTTAGTACGCACTTTGAAGTAAGGTACTTCCGTGGCGGAAAGCATCTTCGAGACCTACCCCGGCGGCGTCTTCCCGGCGGCCTGCTCCAGCCGGGTGCTGCTGGACCACGTGATGAGCAAGTGGGGCGTGCTCGTGCTGGTCTCGCTCACCGACGGCACCCAACGCTGGAGCGAGACTGCGCCGGCGCGCCGAGGGCATCAGCGAGAAGATGCTCGCCCAGACCCTGCGCACCCTGGAGGCCGACGGCCTCGTGCACCGCGAGCAGCAGCCGGTGATGCCGCCGCGCGTGGACTACAGCCTGACCCCGCTCGGCGAGGAGCCTCGCCGAGGTGCTCGTCCCGCTGCTGCGCTGGGTCGGCCGCAACGCCGACGCCATCATCGGGCCGGCCACCGAGGTGACCGGCCCGAGGACGGTGGCCTGACCGCCTCGGCGGCCTACTTCGGCGGCGCCGGGACCCGGCACGCGACCGGGGCCGCGCTGTTGCCGGAGAAGTCCACGGCGTACAGGCTCCGCGTCACCCGTGCCGGTCAGGTGCAGGATGTCGCCGGGCATCGACTTCTGCGCCGGCCCCGACCTGGCCTGGGTGTACTTGATCTTCTGGCCGCTGGCGAACGGTCCCCAGACGTGGCCGCTGCCGGTGTCGCGCAGGTAGACGTCGGGGTCGGTGTCCACGGCGTCGGTGGCGTCGAGCCGGTAGAAGCCGTCCTGGTTCTGCCCCTGCGGGTTCGGCCGGGTGCCGCCCGCCTTGGGCACGGTGCCGCCCGGGTTGGTGGACTCGGGGCAGGCGACGCTCGGCGGGGTGGTGTCGACGACCCGGATGGTGCCGGCGCCGGTGCCGGTGTTGCCGGCGGCGTCGGTGGCGGTGCAGGTCGTCGGCGTGGTGCCGAGCGGGAACTGCGATCCGGACGGCGGGACGCAGGTCGGCGTGAGCGGACCGTCGACGTTGTCGACCGCGCTCGCGTCGTACGACACGACGGCGCCGGCCGGGCTGGTCGCCTCGACCGTCCTGCTCTCCACCGTGACGACCGGCGGGGTCACGTCCTGGACCGCGATGTCGACGGTCTGCACGAACTCCGGACCCGGCACGGTGCCGTTGACCGCGAAGGAGACCGTGCAGGAGACCGTCTCGCCCTGGGGTGCGTCCGCGGCCAGGGTGATGGTCTCGTCGTAGGTGACCGACCCCCCGCTGGTGACGCTCGTCGGCGAGGTGGGCGTCAGGGTGGCGCTCACGCCCGGGTCGCAGGAGACGCTGTGCGTGACCGCGGCCGGCAGGTTCTGCAGGCTGGCTGAGGATCACGTCCGAGACCTCCCCGGGGTCGGCGCTGGTGAGCGTGCCGCCCGTCTGCGAGGTCACGTACGACGCCTGCCCGGTCGAGTTCAGCCCGTCCCACAGGTAGCCGTCGGCACCGGGGACGGAGATCGCGATGACCCGGATCCCGGCCGCCTGCAGAGCCGCGGTGGCCGAGGCGAGCGACACCCCGGCGGAGGGGTCGTGGCTGGTCGAGTCGCCGAACATCACCACGATCGGGCTGCCGTCGGCGCGGAAGTCCACCGCGCCGGGGACCTGGGCGAGCGCGCCCAGCCAGTCCTCGGGGGCGTCGCTGCCGCCGCCGGAGAGCGGGGTCCAGGCGGCGATCCCGTTGGTCACCGCGGTGGGGTCGGCCGTGGCTCGCTGGCGCAGCACGAAGTAGCCGCCGGGGTCGTCGGTGTCCTTGTAGTCGGCGACGGCGAACCGGGCCGAGGGCTGGGCCGCACGGATCTGGCTGACGATGCCGGTCGCGTTGGCCTGCACGTTGCCGATGCTGGCGCCCATGCTGGTGGTGGTGTCCGCCAGGAAGACGATGTCCGGGTTCGGGGGGGATGGGCGGGGTCTGGACCGTCTTGGTGATCGTCACCGAGCCGCCGGGTGCCAGGGCGCCGGTGTAGTGCCGCGGGCTGACGCCCGGGTCGGCGCCGGCGGCGACCGTCGAGACGGCTCCGAGGGCGAGGGCGAGCAACCCGGCCGGGACGGCCCGGGCGAGGGTGCTGGGCGGAGGGAGGTGCATGTCTGGTTTCCTTTCCGAGGGGTGTGACCGACACCTCTCGGAGTCCGGGACCGGACCGCCTGATACCTCCGGTTCAGCGCGTCGCGGTGACCGAGGCCCGCGCCGCCGCCGAGTCCGGCTCGTGCCGGTGCGCGAGCGCCATCACCAGGTCCGCGAGGCGCGGGGTGACCACGTTGAACGCTGCGTAGAAGGTCCCGAAGGCGCCGTCGACCGTGATCGGGCGGTCCTCCAGGGCGCGCACGACGCGCTCGGCGCAGTGCTCGGGCGACTCGCCCCGGCCGTCGTACGCCGTGGTGGGGCCGATCATCGGCGTGCGCACGATCTGCACCCGCATGTTGGTGCAGGTGACGTTGTCGAAGAACAGCTCCCGGCCGAGGATCCGGCCGAAGACGTCGAGGGCGGACTTCGCCGCGATGTACGCCGCGAACTTGGGCGCGCGGATCTGGTTGCCCCAGGTCACGATGTTGACCACGTGGCCGAAGCGCTGCGCGCGCATCGCCGGCACCAGGCCCATCGTCAGCCGGACCGGGCCGAAGTAGTTGACCGCCATCATCCGCTCGAAGTCGTGGAAGCGGTCGTGGGTCAGCACCAGCGAGCGGCGGATCGAGTGGCCCGCGTTGTTGACGAGGTAGTCGACCACCCGGTGGTCGGCGAGCACCCGCGACACGAGCGCGTCGACGGAGTCGTGGTCGGCCAGGTCCGCGACGTAGGTGTGGGCGGTGCCGCCCTCGGCCTCGATCGCCTCCCGCACCCGGTCCAGGCTCGGCGGCACGGCGGGCGACGAGCAGCACGACCGCGTCGCGCCGGGCCGCGGCACGGGCCGTGGCCTCGCCGATGCCCGAGGAAGCGCCGGTGATCAGCACCGTGCGCCCGGCGAGCGGGCTCGCGCCGCCGGTGACGGTGCGGACCGCCCGGGCCACGGCGGCGCGCGGGCTGCGGGCGAGGAGACCGAGGGCGCTCATGGCGTCAAGGTAACGGATCGTTCAGGGACGGGCGGCGGCGACCGCGGCGAGGAGCGCGGCGCCGTACCCGACCCGGCTGGCCAGCGCCCGGGCCTGGTCCAGGGCCGCGCGGTCGGGCGGCGGACCGTCGCCGAGCACGGCGCGGTGCTCGACCCGCCCGGCGTAGTCGTTCCTCCCGCCCAGCCGTACGCCGAGCGCGCCCGCGAACGCCGCCTCCACCGGCCCGGCGTTGGGGCTCGGGTGCCCGGCGGCGTCGCGCCGCCAGGTTCGGGCAGCGGCGCGTGGGTCGGGGCCGAGCAGGGTGGCGAGGGCGGCGCTGAGCCGGGAGCCCGGCAGGTTCACCAGGTCGTCGAAGCGGGCCGCAGCCCAGCCGAACCGCTCGTAGCGGGGGCTGCGGTGCCCGACCATCGCGTCCAGCGTGTTGGCCGCTCGGTAGCCCAGCAGGCCGGGGACCCCCGCGACCGCGCCCCAGACCAGTGGCGCGACGACCGCGTCCGAGGTGTTCTCCGCCAGCGACTCCAAGGTCGCGCGGACCACCTCTGCCTCGTCCAGCCGGGAGGTGTCCCGGCCGACCAGGTGGGTCAGCCTGCTGACGCGCAGCAGGGAGGTCGCCGGCCGCGAGCAGCCGGGAGACCTCTGCCGCCTCGCGGTCCAGCGAGGTGCCGCCGAGGACCACCCAGGTCGCGACGGCCGTGGCGAGGGTGCGGGGGAGCGCCCGCTCCGCCACGAGGCCCAGGACGACGGCGCCGCCGACCAGCGTGGCGACGTACCGGACGCCGGCGGGGCGGTCGTCGCTCCAGGCCCGGCGCTCCAGGGCGGTGGCCACCTGGCCGAAGCCGGCGACGGGGTGCAGGCGCCGCGGATCGGCGAGGAGCCGGTCCGCGGCGTACCCGAGCAGCAGCCCGGCCGCGCGCGCCTTCAGAGGCTCGCGGCGAGCGCGCGGCGCGCGGTGTCCGCGGCGACGCGGTCGTAGAGCCGGCCGATCAGTGCCGTCAGCCCGACCCCGATCGTCGCCCAGAGCGCGACGAGGGTGATCAGCGAGGAGCGGCGGAAGTACCAGAGCGTGTCGGCGGGGAAGTCGCCGGGTCTCGTTGACGGTCGGCAGCAGCAGTGCCGCGACGCTCACCACGAGGACGTAGATCGCCGCGCCGATCAACGCCGTCGTCCAGCCGTCGAAGCGGCCGAGCAGGCGGTTGGCGAGCACGACCACCGCGATGATCGTGAGCACGGAGACCAGCAGCAGCCCGAAGTACGACGCCGTCCGGCCGCCGATCGTGTCGCCGCTGCCGACGGCGGGAGGCGTGGCGGGGTACTTCGCGAACGGCACCAGGGCCACCGCGACGAAGCCCAGCAGCGCCACCAGCGCGGTCGACCCGCGGGCGGACAGGCTCCCGAGGCGGCCGAGCACGGCCGCCGCCGCGAGCGCGGTCAGCCCGCCGAGCGCGGCGCCGATCGCGAGCGTGCCGGTGAGCAGGCCCCACGACTTCTGGTTCTCACGGGAGACCTCGACCATCCCGGACTGGTCCTGCTCGTCGGCCTTCTCGTGCTCGGCGTGGGCCGGCTCGTCGGCCTGCGCCTGGGCGGCGTTGGCCTCCTCGATGCCGATGGCGTCGTCGACGTAGGGCTCACCGAAGGCGAAGGCCACCACGAAGGCGATCAGGCCGGCCGCCGGGCCGACGGCGAGGCCGCGCAGCAGGAAGGCGGCCGGGCTGAGGACAGACTCGTCCCTCGACGCGGTCACGGCCGCGGCTCAGTGGCAGGGGTAGCCGAGCAGGTGGCGCGCGTCGTGCACCCACTCGTGGACGGCGTTGCCGGCGGGCAGCGAGAGCGCGCCCTGGTCGGCGCTGACGAAGAAGATCGCCAGCATCGCGAGCAGTCCGAAGAAGACGACCCAGGTGCCCAGACTTCAGCAGCGGGACGACCGGGACGGTGACGACCGCGGTGGGGGTGGCGGTGGTCTGCGACATGTGTGCCTCCTCAGGGATTCTGCGTCCCTGTCGTACGGATGGGTTGCACACCGTCGGGTCTGACTCCACCGCCGCACGGGCGGTGTCACAGTAGCGCGACTGTGCCGGACTCTCACCGGCTTCCTCGGGCGTGCAGGCCGAGCCTAGGGCATGGTGTGGGTCGAGGGACAGAGGGAGCGCGGGCGTGGACAGGATGCCTAGGCTCGGGCCATGACCATCGCCTCGGACCTGGTCCTGCTGACGCTCGATCCCACCACCGGGCGCAGCCTGCTCGGATCCACCGCCACGGTTCCCGTGCTGGGCGGCGCGGTCCTCGTGGACCTCGTGCTCGCCGAGCGGTGCGCTGTCGAGGGAGACCCCAAGTGGGCCAAGGCGCGCCTGCTCAGCGGCGCGCCGCTCGGCAGCGCACCGCACGACCGGGCACTGACCCGGCTCAAGCCCGGCAGCGAGGTCCGGGTGCGCAACCTCGTGCCGAGGATCGGCAAGCGGGTGCGCGAGGACGTGCTCGACCAGGCTCGCCGCCGAGCAGGCGGTGACCGCACGCAAGGAGCGGCTGCTCGGCATCCTCCCCGTCACCCGGTACGACGTCCGCGACAGCGCGCGGCGTGACGGGCTCCTCGCCGAGGTCCGCGCCGTGCTGGCGGGGGCGACGCCCGACGAGCGCACCGGCCCCCTGGTGGGCCTGCTCCACGCGGGCGACGTGGTGAAGCACCTCGTGCCGAAGGGCCAGCGCCGCGACGCGCAGCGCCGGGCGAAGGACGTCGCGGCGGGCGACTGGGCAGGTACGGCGGCGAAGGCCGCGGTGACGGCGGCGACCGCGGCGATCAGCGCTGCGGCGATGGTGGCGGCGACGGGGGGCGGGGCCGCGTCCTCCTGAGCGCGTCGATCAGCCGGTCGGTCACCTCCGGGCGGCGGACCGCGATCCGGACCCAGCCGCCGTCGAGTCCGGGAAAGGTGTCGGCGCGGCGGACGGCGATGCCCTCGTCGCGCAGTGCGTCGTGGACGCCCGCACCGACCCGGGCGAGCACGAAGGACGCGGTCGAGGGCAGGTGCTCGATGCCGAGGTCGGCGAGTCCCTTCTCCAGGTGCTCGCGGCCGTCGCGGATCTCCTCCGCGCGGCGCCGCGCCTCGGTCACCGCCGCGGGGGAGGTGCAGGCCACGACGGCGGCCGCGGCCGTGCTGCCGACCGACCAGGGGGTCTGGTTGAGGGCGAGCCCGGCGACGACGAGGGCGTCCCCGACGACGTACCCGGCGCGGATGCCGGGGATGCCCCAGTGCTTGGTCAGCGAGCGGACGACCACCAGCCCCGGCAGCCGTACGCCGGCCAGCGACTCCCGCTCGCCCGGCACGCAGTCCATGAACGCCTCGTCGACCACCACCACCCGGCCGCGCCGCAGCAGCGGGCGGATCGCCTCGGCGGGGTGCAGCACGCCGGTCGGGTTCGTGGGGTTCCCGAGCACGACGAGGTCCGCCTCGTCGGGCACCAGGGCCGGGTCGAGCACGAACGGCGGGGGCAGGACCAGCGAGCGGACCCGGCAACCGGCCTGCTCCAGCGCGGCGTGCGGCTCGGTGAACTGCGGGTGCACGACGACCGGGTGCCGCCACGGTCGCAGCCGGGCCACCAGGGTGAACACCTCGGCCGCGCCGGCGGTGACCAGGACCCCGTCGACGGGCCGACCGTGGTGGGCGGCGACGGCCGCCTGCGCGCGGCTCGCGTCCGGGTAGGCGCCGACCTCGTCGAGCGAGGCACGCAGGGCCTCGTCGAGCCAGCGCGGTCGCGGTCCGTCGTACACGTTGACGGCGAGGTCGAGGTCCGCGCTGCGGGCCTCGACGTCGCCGTGGTGGCGCAGCGGGTCATCCACGGTGCACCGCCTCGGCGAAGCGGGCGGCGAGCCTGCGGATGGCCGGCCCAGTGCGTGTGCAGGTACGACGCGTGCAGGGTCGGCGTCGCGAAGCCGACGTCGACGCCGTCGATGCGCCAGGCGGCACCCCCGGCACCCCCGGCGCCCCCGGCACTCGCCGGGGTGACCGTGGTGCGGTGGAACTCGTGCCCGGTCACCCTCTCCCCGGCGCGGGTGAGCAGGCTGTCGCCCGGGCCGGTGGCCTCGGGGTAGCGCAGGGTGAGCCGGGCGGTCATCGCGGCGTCGGCGTCGAGCACGCCGGCCATGGGCACGCCGTCGAGGGTCCGGCACAGGTAGAGCAGGCCCGCGCACTCGGCCACCGTCGGCAGCCCGTCGAGCACGGCCGTGCGGATCTCGGCGAGCAGCGCGGTGTTCGCGGACAGGTCGGCGGCGTGCACCTCCGGGAAGCCGCCGCCGAGGTAGAGCCCGGCCGTGCCGTCGGGCAGCGCGCTGTCGTGCGCGGGGTCGAAGGGGGCGACGTCGCAGCCGTGGGCCGCCAGCAGACTCGGCCGTCTCGGCGTACTGGAAGGTGAAGGCGCGGCCCGCGGCCACGGCGACCGTACGACGCGCGCCGGCCCGGGCCGGTGGCGGCGACCACGGCTCGACGTCGAGCGCCGACGCCGAGCGGGCGATGCCGAGCACCGCGTCGAGGTCCACGTGCTCGGCGACCACCTCGGCCAGCCGGGCGACCACGGACTCGGACTCGCCGCGCTCGGCGGCGGTGACCAGGCCGAGGTGGCGCGAGGGCGTCGCGATGGACGCGTCGCGGGGGATGACGCCCAGCACAGGTACCGAGAGGGAGGAGCGCACCTCCTCAGCGTGCCTCACCGAGCCGGCCTGGTTCAGGATCACGCCCGCCACCTGGACGCCCGGGTCCCAGGTGGACATCCCGTGGACGAGTGCGCCGATGGTGCGCGAGGAGCGGGAGATGTCGACGACGAGCACCACCGGGGAGCGGGTCAGCGCGGCGACGTGGGCGGTCGAGGAGAAGCCGTCGCCGCCGATCCGTCCGTCGAAGAGGCCCATCACGCCCTCGATCACCGCGACGTCGACGCCCCGGGCGCCGTGTCGCAGCAGGGGGGCGACGAGCGGCTCCCCGACCAGGTGCGGGTCGAGGTTGCGGCCGGGGCGCCCGCAGGCGAGCGCGTGGTAGCCGGGGTCGATGTAGTCGGGGCCGACCTTGTGCCCGCTCACCTCGTGCCCGGCCCGGCGCAGCGCGGCCATCAGGCCGGTGGCCACCGTCGTCTTGCCCTGGCCGGTGGCCGGAGCGGCGACGACGAGCCGGGGAAGGGCTACCACTCGATGCCCTTCTGGCCCTTCTGGCCCAGGTCCATCGGGTGCTTGACCTTGGTCATCTCGGTGACCAGGTCGGCGGCCTCGACCAGCCTTCGGGTCCGCGCGGCGGCCGGTGATCACGACGTGCTGGTGGCCGGGGCGGTTGGCCAGGGTCTCGATCACGTCGTCGACGTCCACCCAGCCCCAGTTGATCGGGTAGGTGAACTCGTCGAGCAGGTAGAGGTCGTGCTCCTCGGCGGCGATCCGGCGCTTGATCTCGGCCCAGCCCTCCGCGGCGTCGGCGGCGTGGTCCTCCTCGGACCCCGCCTTGCGCGACCAGGACCAGCCCGAGCCCATCTTGTGCCACTCGATGCTGCCCCGGTCGGTGGGCAGGTGCTCGAAGGCGGTCTGCTCGCCCAGGCGCCACTTCGCGGACTTCACGAACTGGAAGATGCCGATGCTCCAGCCCTGGTTCCACCCGCGCAGCGCGAGGCCGAAGGCCGCGGTGGACTTCCCCTTGCCGTCGCCGGTGTGCACCATCACCAATGGCCGGTTGCGGCGCTGGCGGGTGGTCAGCCCGTCCTGCGGTACGACGAGCGGCTTGCCCTCAGGCATGGTGGTCCTCCCAGCGGTCGTGGTGGATCGCGTCGGCGAGCGGCCGGCGGGCGCGCCAGCCGTGCCGCTCCAGGTCGGGCACGGTCTCCAGGTGGCTGACGGTGCCCAGGCACAGCCAGGCGACCGGGCGCACGTCGGCGGGGATGGCGAGCAGGTCGCGCAGGAACTCCTCGCGGTAGAACGACACCCAGCCGACCCCGAGCCCCTCCGCGGTCGCGGCGAGCCAGAGGTTCTGGATCGCGAGCACCGTGGAGTAGAGCCCGGCGTCGGCGATCGCGTGCCGGCCGAGCACGTGCTGCCCGCCGCGGGCCTGGCTGTGCGTGACGACGACGCCCAGCGAGGACTCGCAGATCCCCTCGACCTTGATCCGGTCGAAGGTGGCGCGCCGCTCGGGCGGCAGGCTCGCGGCGAAGGTGTCCCGCTCGGTCGCGACGTGGTCCCGGAAGCCCTCGCGCAGGCCGGCGTCGCGGACGACGACGAAGTCCCACGGCTGGCTCATCCCCACGCTCGGGGCCCGGTGGGCGGCACCGAGGACCCGCAGCAGCACCTCCTCGTCCACCGGGGCCCCGGTGAACTCGGCGCGCACGTCGCGGCGGCGCTCGATGACGTCGTACAGGTCGGCGGCGAGGGTGCTCATGCGGCCCGCCGGGCGGCGTCGACGAGAGCCTCGGCGCTGACCTCGCCGATCGGGACGTGCTCGGCGCCCAGGTGCTCGGCGAGGACGGAGGCCAGGCCCATCCGCATCGGGCCGGACTCGCAGTCCACGACGACGACCGTGGTGCCGGACTCGGCGAGCAGGCCCGCGGCGGCGCGCGATCGGGCGACCGCGTCGGCACCCGAGGTGGCGCGGCCGTCGGTGACGACGACGAGCAGGGCGCGGCGCTGCGGGTCGCGGGTGCGCTCGACGGCGAGCAGGTGCGCGGCCTCCAGCAGACCCTCGGCGAGCGGCGTGCGGCCACCGGCCGGCACCTCCTCGAGGCGCTGGGCGGCCGCGTCCACGGAGTGCGTCGGCGGCAGGGCCACCTCGGCGCCGCTGCCGCGGAAGGTCACCAGGCCGACCTTGTCGCGACGCTGGTAGGCGTCGAGCAGCAGGCTCAGCACGGCTGTCTTGACCTGCTCCATCCGCTTGCGCGCGGCCATCGAGCCGGACGCGTCGACGCAGAAGAGCACCAGGTTCGACTCCCGGCCCTCCCGTACGGCGACCCGCAGGTCCGCCGGCCGGAGCAGCAGCCGGCCGCCGGTGCGCCCCCGGACGCCCTGGTGCGGCGCGGCGGCGCGAATGGTCTCGGTCAGGTGGATCGCCCCCGCGCGGTCCCCGGTCGGCAGGCTCGCGCCGATCCGCCGGCCGTTGCTGGTGCGGGCGCGGCTGCGCCGTCCGGCCGTGCCCGAGCCGACGCCCCGGACCGCCAGCAAGCGGGTCCGGTACGTCTGGCCCGCCCCCACCGTCGAGTGGGGACTTTCCCCCGTCGAGTTGGTGGTTTCCTCCGTCGAGTTGGGGGTTTCCCCGGTCGAGTTGGGGGTTTCCTCCGTCGACTTGGGGGCTTCCGACATCGAGTCGGAGCCGTCGGGCTGAGGGCCGTCCGGGCCGTCCGGGCCGGGGCCGTCCGAGTCAGGGCCGTCCGGACCGGGGCCGTCGGGCTCGGGGTCCGTCGGGTCCTCGGGAGGCAGGCTCGTCGTCGCCGAGCGCCTGGTCGAGCAGGTCCTCGTCGAGGCCCGGCGCGTCGAACGGCTTGCGCCGCCGGCGGTGCGGCAGGGCCAGCGTGGCAGCGACCCGGATGTCGTCGAGGATCACCTGCGAGCGGCCCGCCCAGGCGGCGTGCGCGACGGCGGTCCGGGCGGTGACGATGTCGGCGCGCAGGCCGTCGACGTCGAAGGCCGCGCACACCTCGGCGATCTTGAGCAGCGCAGCGTCGGTCAGCCGGACGCTGCCGACGAGGGCCTGGGCGTCGGCGATCCGCTGCCGCAGCGCCGCCTCGGCGTCGGCGTAGGTGGCGGCGAAGGTGGTGGGATCGGCGTCGTACGCCATCCGGCGGCGGACCACCTCGGCCCGCAGCGCCGGGTCGCGCGGGGCGGTGACCTCGACGGTGAGCCCGAACCGGTCGAGCAGGCTGCGGGCGCAGCTCGCCCTCCTCGGGGTTCATCGTGCCGACGAGGACGAAGCGGGCGGCGTGCTCGACGGAGACCCCGTCGCGCTCGACGGTCGAGCGGCCCATGGCGGCGGCGTCGAGCAGCAGGTCGACGAGGTGGTCGTGCAGGAGGTTGACCTCGTCGACGTACAGGATCCCGCGGTGGGCGCGGGCCAGCAGCCCGGGCTCGTACTCCGCCTTGCCCTCGGACAGCGCGCGCTCCAGGTGCAGCGAGCCGAGGACGCGGTCCTCGGTCGCGCCGACGGGCAGGCTCGACCAGGCGCACCGGCCGGGTCTCGGTCGGCGCGTCGGGGCCGAACGGGCCGTCCGGCGAGGTCCCGGGGTCGGCGGGGTCGGAGGAGAACCGGTCGCCGGCGACGACCTCGATCGGCGGCAGCACCGCGGCGAGCGCGCGCACGATGGTGGACTTGGCGGTGCCCTTCTCACCGCGGACCAGGACGCCGCCGACCTCGGGGGCGATGGTGGTCAGGATCAGCGCGAGGGCCATCGGGTCGGGGCCCTCGGGACCGTCGGCGCCGACGACCGCGCTGAACGGGAAGTGCCGGTTCTCGGGGGGCTGGCTCATCGCAGACGTGCCTTCCGTTGCACTCGTTCGGTGGAGTAGAGGTAGGACTCGGAGTCGGAGCGCTGGTCGTCGGCGGCCAGCGCCGGGCCGACGAGGATCACCGCGGCCTGCCGCAGCCCCGCGTCCTCGACCAGGCCGGCGATGGTGGCGACGGTGCCGCGCAGGACCAGGCTCCTCCGGCTGGCTCGCACGGGAGACCACCGCGACCGGGCAGTCCTCGCCGTAGTGCCCGGCGAGACTCGGCCATCAGGCTCCCGGGTGCGGGTGATGGCGAGGTGCAGGACGAGCGTGGCCCCCGTCGCGGCGTACGCCGCCAGGGACTCCCGCTCCGGCATCGCCGTCGAGCGCGCCTGGGTGCGGGTGAGCACGACCGACTGCGTGACCAGCGGCACGGTCGACTCGCGACCGACGGCGGCCGCGGCGGCGGCGTAGGCGGGTACGCCGGGCGTCACGTCCCAGGCTCACCCCGGCCGCGTCGAGGCGGCGGGTCTGCTCGTGCAGCGCGGAGTAGAGCGACGGGTCGCCGGAGGTCAGCCGGACGACGTCCTGCCCGGCGGCGTGTGCCTCGAGGAGGACTGCGGTGATCCGGTCGAGGTCGAGTCTCCTGGGTGTCGACGAGCCGTGCCTCGGGCCGGCAGTGCGAGAGCACGGCGGCGTCGAGGTAGGTGCCCGGGTAGAGCACGACGTCCGCACTGCTCAACAGGGTCGCCGCGCGCAGGGTGATCAGGTCGGCGGCGCCGGGACCGGCCCCCACGAAGTGCACGGTCATCGGGACTCCTTGGTCCAGGCCCACTGCACGACGGCACGAGCCGGGGTCCACCCGGTGAACCGCCCGCCGAGCGGGGTCACGTGCTCGATCGCGAGCCGGGTCAGGCTCGCCGCCGTGGGCGTGGAAGGCCTCGACCAGCAGCGCCTCGGTCTCCAGGGTCACCCCGTGGACCACCAGTCGCCCGTGCGGCGCGAGTCGATCGCGGCACAGGCTCGAGCAGGCCGGGCGCGGTGGCACCGCCGCCGACGAAGACCGCGTCCGGCCGGGGCAGGTCGGCGAGGGCGTCGGGTGCGTGGCCGGTCACCACCCGCAGCCGCGGTACGCCGAACGTCCCGGCGTTGCGCGCGATGCGCTCCGCCCGCTCGGGGTCCGCCTCCACCGCCACGGCGGCGGTGCGCGGGTGGGCGCGCAGCCACTCGATGCCGATCGAGCCGGCACCCGCGCCGACGTCCCAGAGCAGGCTGGCCGGGGCGGGGCGCGAGCCGGGAGAGGGCGCTGGCGCGGACGTCGCGCTTGGTGAGCCTGGCCGTCGTGCTCGAAGGCCTCGTCGGGCAGGCCCGGCGCCCAGGACGCGAAGCCGTCGCCCGCGACCTCGATCGCGAGCACGTGCAGGCGGGGGACCGGGCACGGGTAGGTGCCCCGGGACTCCTCGGGCCCACCCAGGTCCCCGAGCACCTCGATCGTGCTCGCCCCGAAGCCGGCGCCGGACAGCAGCGCGGCCACGGTCGCCGGTGTGTGCTCGTCCGAGGAGAGCACGAGCAGCCGGGCGCCGGCGACCAACTCGCGCCGCAGCGCCGCCACGTCTCGACCGACCAGGGACACGAGCGTCGACTCCTCGGCGGACCAGCCCATCCGGGCCCGGGCCAGGGCGACCGACGACACCGCCGGGACGACCGTCACCGCGTCCGGGCCGAGCAGCCGGACCAGGGTGCTGCCGATCCCGGACACCAGCGGGTCGCCGGAGGCGAGGGCGACGATCCGTCGGCCGTCGTACTCACCGAGGAAGGTGGCGAGCGAGGACAGCGGACGGGGCCAGGCGGCCCGGACCTGTCCGGCGACGGCCGGGACGAGGGCGAGGTGCCGCTCGCCGCCGAGCAGCACCTCGGCGTCCTCGACCAGGCCGCGCGCCGCGGGCGGGAGGTGGCCGTCGGCGCCGATGCCGACGACGGTGATCCTCAGTCCACCCATCGGGGCGTCCAGACGGTGCCGCCGGGCTCCACGCGGGTCGCCGAGGCGCCGACGATGAGCAGGCACTTCATGTCGATGCTGTCGGTGTCGAGCGCGCCGAGGGTGGTGACGCTCAGGGACTCCTCGGCCCGGCCGACGTCGCGGCCCACCACCACGACGGTGTCGGGGGAGCGGTGCTCGAGCAGGATCTTCTGCATCTCCACGACCTGCTCGCGGCGCGAGCGCGAGGCGGGGTTGTAGACGCCGAGCACCAGGTCGGCCTCCGCGATCAGCCGCAACCGCCGCTCGACGACCGCCCACGGCTTGAGCCGGTCGGACAGGCTCATCACCGCGAAGTCCGCGCCGATCGGGGCGCCCGCCCGCGCGGCCACCGCCTGGATCGCGCTGACTCCGGGCAGCACCCGCACCGGTACGTCGGCGTACGCCGGGTCGGCCGCCGCCTCGAAGACCGCCGCCGCCATCCCGAACACCCCGGCATCGCCGCCGGAGACCACCGCGACCCGCTCGCCCTGCAGGGCGAGGTCGAGCGCGAAGCGGGCACGGTCCACCTCGACGGTGTTGCCCGAGGCGTGCCGCTGGAGCCCGGGGCGCTGCGGCACCCGGTTGACGTACGGCGCATAGCCGACCACGTGCGACACCTCGGCCAGCGCGGCGGAGGCCTCCGGGGTCAGCCAGCCCTCGGGCCCCGGGCCGAGGCCGACGACGAGCAGGCTCGGCGACGGCCGGCTCCGCGGCGGTGACCTCGGACGCCACCTCGGCACCGGTGCGCAGCCGTGCCGCCGACGAGGGCCGCGCGGAGTCGCCGGGCACCACGACCAGGGAGAAGTAGGGGACCGAGTCCGCGTCCACCTCGGCCACCGGTAGCCAGCGCTCCTCGGGCTGTGAGGCGCGCTCGACGTAGAGCGCGCCGTCGAGCCGGCCGGCCTGCTCCAGCGCCGAGCGGACCGCGGGGAAGGTGCGGCCGAGCCTTCATGATCACCGCGCCGTCGGTGTCGGCGAGGCGGCGGGCCAGACTCGGGCTCGGGCAGGGTGCCGGGGAGCACGGTGAGGACGTCGTTCTGCCGCACCAGGGCGGCGGGCACGGTCGCGGTCGCGGCCGCGAAGGCGGGCACGCCCGGGACGACCTCGACCGGGAAGCGGTCCCGGAAGCGGTCGAGGAGGTACATCGAGGAGCCGTAGAACAGCGGGTCGCCCTCGGCGAGCAGGACCACGTCGCGGCCGGCGTCGAGGTGGGCGGCCAGCCGGGCCTCGCAGTCGTCGTAGAAGTCGGCCAGCGCGCCGACGTACCCACCGGGGTGGTCGGTGGTGCCGGTCGTGACCGGGTAGCGCAGGCTCCTCCTCGACGGCGTCCGCCGGGATCAGGTGCGCCGCGATCCGGCGGGCGTGCGACTCCTTGCGGACCCCGGCGTGGAAGGCGACCACGGCGGCGGCGCCGACCAGGCGCTCGGCCTTGCGGGTGATCGACTCGGGGTCGCCGGGACCGATGCCGACGACGTGGAAGTGCCCGGTCATTCCGCCTCCTGGGCGAGCGCGTTGACAGCCGACGATGCCATGGCCGAGCCGCCGCGACGACCGCGCACGGTGACGAACGGGATGTCGATGCCGTGCTTGTCGGCGAAGGCCGCGAGCGCGTCCTTCGACTCGGCGGCACCGATGAAGCCGACCGGGCAGCCGACGATCGCGGCCGGGCGCGGAGCGCCGTCGAGGATCATCTCGAGCAGGTGGAAGAGCGCGGTCGGAGCGTTGCCGATCGCGACCACCGCCCCCTCCAGGTAGGGCGTCCACAGGGAGACCGCGGCGGCGGTGCGGGTCGTGGACCACTCCTTCGCCAGCGCCGGGACCCGCTCGTCGGTGAGGAAGCAGTGCACCGGGTTGTCCGCGGGCAGCCGCCCGGCGGTGATGCCCATCGCGACCATCCGGGCGTCGCACAGGATCGGCGCGCCCGCGGCCAGCGCGGCCCGGCCGGCCTCGGCGAGGCGGGGGTGGACGACGAGGTCGCGGACCAGGTCGGTCTGCCCGCTGCCGTGGATCATCCGGACGGCGACCTTCTCCGCGTCCGCCGGCACCCCGGACAGGTCGGACTCGCGGCGGATCGTCGCGAAGGAGTCGACGTAGATCGCCGGGCCGTCGGCGATGTAGTCGTACCGACGCGGGGGAGCGGTCAGGTCGGTCATGGGGTCTCCTCGGGGAGCGGCTCGGGGATCAGCACGCCGTGCCACGGGGTCACGACGACGGTCTCGGCTCGCCACGCGGCGAGGTCGGCGGAGGACAGCCCGTCGTCGCCGACAGGGACGTGCTCGCCGCCGGGCACCGCACCGAAAGGCAGCGGCTCGCTGCGCACGTCCGCGCCGGGCCGCGGGTCTCGGAGCGGGGCCAGGGAAGCGGGCAGGCTCGGCCACGTGCCAGGCCGCCGCGGGGCCGGTGCCGCGGGCGACCAGGAAGTCCCGGGCCAGGCCGGCGAGGGCGTCCGCGGCCCCGGCCAGCGTGACCACCTCGCCCCAGCCCTCGCCGACGCGGGAGCCTGCGCGGTCTGCGCGTCGAGCGCCACCAGGCCGAGGTCCTTGTGCCGCTCGGCGAGGTCGCCGCGGCCGTCGTCGAGGGTGAACAGGAAGCGCCCCGGCAGACCCGCCAGCGCCTCGTCGCCGAGCAGGACGGCGTCGAGCGCGGTCACCACGGGGCGCAGGTCGGCGCGCCCGCCGGCGTACCCGGTCTGCGGGGAGGCCAGCACGTTGCGGATCCGGTCGTGCGCCCGCGAGGGCAGCAGGCCGGTCGCCTCCAGGGCGTCGAGCGCCTCGTCGGCGAGCCGGTCACCGGCCAGCGGCATGGCGCGGACCTGGAGGTTCGCGCGGCCGGTGACCCGCACCCGCCCGTCGCCGTAGGTCGCCGCGACCTCCGCCAGCGCGCGCAGCGCGGACAGCGCGACCCGGCCACCGGGCACGCGGATCCGCACCAGGCCGCCGTCGTCGGCGGGCCACGGGTGCACGATGCCCGGGCACCGGTCCGGTCGGCTGCGCGCCATCTGTGGTCCTTCGAGGCCGGGGATCCTCGCGATCTCCCCTCACGACCTCGCGAGCGGTACGTCGCAAGGGCCAGCAGGTCTTCGGACTCGGGATCATCCGGTGCGGAGCGTCTTCCCAGGCCCCGGAGGGTCCAGTGACGTCGTGCTCCGCCCGTCACCCACACCGCTGCGCGTCAGTCCCGGACTCGCACCGGGTTCCCTGACCTCCGGGGAGGTCGACTGGCACCGGCAGACTACCAACGGCCCCGCTAGCCTGGCCGACATGCCCGCGCTCGAGGACGTCGTCACCCTGCTCCACGGCTGGTACCCGCCCGCGACCGCCGACTCCTGGGACGCCGTCGGCCTCGTCGCCGGCGACCCGGCGCAGTCGGTCAAGCGGGTGCTCTTCGCCGTCGACCCGACGCCCGCGGTCGCCGAGGAGGCCGCGGACTGGAAGGCCGACCTGCTCGTCGTCCACCACCCGCTCTTCCTCAAGCCGGTGCACGGCGTGGCCGCGACCACGCCCAAGGGGCGCACGCTGCACACCCTGACCAAGGCCGGTACGGCGCTGCTGACCGCCCACACGAACGCCGACCAGGCCGCCGGCGGGGTCTCCGAGGCCCTCGCCCTGGCGCTGGGCCTGACCGACCTGGAGCCGATCGTCCCCGCGCCGGGCGGCCCGCGCGACAAGGTCACCGTCTTCGTCCCCGCCGACGCCGCTGCGCCGGTGCGGGCCGCCATGGCCGAGGCCGGCGCCGGCCGGATCGGCGACTACGACTTCGCCTCCTTCACCAGCGCCCCCGGCGAGGGCCGCTTCCGGCCGCTGAAGGGCGCGGACCCGCTGATCGGCACCGTCGGCGAGCTGGAGACCGTCGAGGAGGTGCGGATCGAGGTGGTCCTCGACCGTGCGGTGCGGGCCGACGTCGTCCGCGCCCTGCTCGCCGCGCACCCCTACGAGGAGCCGGCCTACGACGTGGTCGAGGTCGCCGACCCCGGGCTCGCCGCGACCGGCACCGGCCGGATCGGCAGCCTCCCGCAGGTGAGCCTCGCCGAGCTCGCGGGCAACATCTCGGCCGCGCTGCCGACCACCGCGGCCGGCGTACGGGTGGCGGGCGACCCGGACCGTCCGGTACGACGCGTGGCGGTCTGCGGCGGCGCCGGCGACTTCCTGCTCGACCGGGTCGCGGCGCTCGACGTGGACGCCTACGTCACCAGCGACCTGCGGCACCACCCGGCCGCGGAGTTCGTCGAGAAGGACGGTCCGGCGCTGGTCGACGTGGCGCACTGGGCGGCGGAGTGGACCTGGCTGCCGGTGGTCGCACGCCGCCTCACCGAGGCCCTCGGCGACGCCGTCGACACCCGGGTGAGCGAGATCGTCACCGATCCTTGGACAATGCACCTGTGAACGCCGATCCCGCCGCGCAGGCTCCGCCTGCTCGACCTCCAGGCCCTCGACTCCCAGGTCGACCAGGCTCCGGCACGTGCGGGCCAACCCGCCGCAGGCCGCGCAGATCAAGGAGCCTGCTCGGTCGCCGCGGCGACATCGACGGGCGGCTGCGCGACCAGCGCATCGTCGTGGACGACCTCACCGCGGCCCAGGCCAAGGCGGATGCCGACGTGGAGCAGGTCAAGGCGCGCCGGACCCGCGACCGGGACCGGATGGACTCCGGCGCCATCGGCGATCCCAAGGCGCTGGAGCGGATGCAGCACGAGTCTCGCCTCGCTGGAGCGACGGATCTCCACGCTGGAGGACGAGGAGCCTGGAGGTGATGGAGCAGGCTCGAGGAGGCACAGGCCGCGCTTGCCGAGTCGACCGGCGCCGTCGAGGAGATCGACGCCCAGGCTCGGTGAGTGACGTCCGCGCGTGACGAGAAGGCCGGTGAGACTCGACGCCGAGATCCTCGCCGTGAGCACCCGGCGCGACCCGATCGTCGCCGACATCCCCGCCGACCTGCTCGCGCTCTACGACAAGCCGCGCGCCAGCAAGGGCGGCGTGGCCGTGGGTGCGCTGCGTGCCCGGCAGTGCAGCGGCTGCCAGGCTCGCGCTGGACGCCAGCGAGACTCGCCGAGATCCGGGCGCTGTCCCCGGAGACGGTGGTCCGGCACGAGGAGTGCCAGCGGATCCTGGTCCGCACCGCCGAGAGCGGGCTGTGATCCCCACTCCTGACCGGGTCGTCGTCGAGGCCGACGGCGGCTCGCGCGGCAACCCCGGCCCCGCGTCGTACGGCGCGGTGCTGAGGGACGCCGCCACCGGCGCCGTGCTCGCCGAGGACGCCCGGACGATCGGGGTGGCGACCAACAACGTGGCGGAGTACTCCGGGCTCGTCGCCGGTCTCGCGCTCGCCGTCGAGCACGCCCCCGGTGCCGCGGTCGAGGTGCGGATGGACTCCCAGACTCGTCGTGGAGCAGATGTCCGGCAACTGGAAGATCAAGCACGCCGACATGAAGGCGCTGGCCGCCGAGGCGGCCGCGATCGCGCCCGAGGGCACGACGTACACCTGGGTGCCGCGCGCGGAGAACGCGCACGCCGACCGGCTCGCGAACGAGGCCCTCGACGGGCTGCGCTCGGGGGTCACGGTGGCGGGTGACGGCGTCGCCGACGAGCCGGAGTCCGCGGCGGAGGAGGCGTCCTCGCCCGCGACCGGCCCGGGGGAGCCGACCACCGTCGTGCTGGTCCGCCACGGCGTCACCCCGCACACGACCGGCCGCCGCTTCTCGGGTGGCCTCGGCGGCGACAACCCCGCACTGTCCGAGGAGGGCCTCGCCCAGGCCGCCGAGGTGGCCCGCTGGCTGAGCGAGCCTGAAGGAGAGCATCGACGCCGTCGTCACCTCCCCGGTGCGTCGTACCTGCGAGACGGCGGAGGCGATCGCCTCCGAGTCTGGGCCTGCCGGTGACCGAGGAGCCGGGCTTCGCCGAGATGGAGTTCGGCGAGTGGGACGGGATGACCTTCACCGAGGTCGCCGAGCGCGACAAGGAGCGGATGGAGGCGTGGTTCGCCGACATGGCCGTCGCGCCGCCGGGTGGGGAGTCCTTCCTGGAGGTCCGCGAGCGGGTGCTCGCCGGGCTCGACCGGCTGCTCGACGAGCACGCCGGGCGCACCGTCGTCGTGGTCAGCCACGTGACGCCGATCAAGACCCTCGTCGGGCACGCGCTCGAGGCGCCGCTGGACGCGCTCTTCCGGATGGAGCTCGCCCCGGCCGCGGTCTCGGTGATCGCGTTCTACCCGGACCCTCGCACCGGCGAGCGGCGTGGCTCGCTGCGCTTCTTCAACGCGCTCGCGCCGGGGCGTCGAACCCTCCGCGACACCGGCCGCTGGTGACTACAGGCTCGCTGACGACCACGTCGAGTCGCGTGCCGGACCTCGTCGGCGCGCCGACCTCGACCGTCCAGCCCAGTCGCTCCAGGGTGCTCGCGAGCGCGGCCGGGGTGCGCGGGTCCGCGCCGTCCTCCAGCAGGGCGCGCACGATCCGGCCCTTGGTGGCCTTGTTGAAGTGGCTGACGACCTTGCGGGTGCCCTGGTGCTCGTGCAGCACCCGGACGGTGGCGGTCCGCCTGGCCAGGTCGGGCCCGGGCCGCCAGAACGCGGCGTACATCCCCGAGCGCAGGTCCACGAACAACCCCTTGCCGATCGCGGCGTCCATCACCGGCGGCAGCGCCTCGCGCCACACCCCGGCCACCGGGCCGAGGGCGGGCAGGCTCACGTCCCCCGAGAGCCGGTACGACGGGATGCGGTCCCCGAGCCGGACCAGGCCGAACAGGCTGGACGCCACGCCCAGCCGTGAGGTGGCCCGGCGCTTGGCCGCCGCGGTCAGGGTCTCGACGTCGAGGGCGTCGTACAGGACGCCCGTGTAGATGCGGTCCGCCCGTGCGGTCGGCGCGTGCGGCAGGTCGGCGTTGCGCTCCACCAGGTCGCGCTGGCCGGCGGAGAGCCCCAGCACGGAGGCGGCCTTGTCGCCGTCCTCGCGGCACAGCGTCACGAGCGCGTCGAGCACCTCGCTGCGTGCGGGCGTCAGCGCGGGGGAGGAGAGCGCGGCGAGGTCGAGCGGCTTGCCCCGCGACGGGGTGGACTTGCCCTCGCTCGGCGGCAGCAGGATCAGCACCGGGCAAGGATAGGGTCGAGGTCATGCCCAGCAACGTCGTGGTCCGGGTCAAGGCGAGGCTCTCCGGAGGTCCAGGAGGGGCTGCGTGCGATCGCCCGGGAGCCCGAGCTCCCGGACGGCTTCCCCGCCGAGGTCGAGGCCGCCGCCGAGCGTGCCGCGGCCGGAGCAACGCTGCCCGGGCTGGACCGGACCGACCTGCCGTTCATCACCATCGACCCCGAGGGGTCGATGGACCTCGACCAGGCGGTGCACATCGAGAAGGCGGGTGACGGATACGTCGTCCACTACGCCATCGCCGACGTCGCCGCCTTCGTGCACCCCGGCGACCCCGTCGACCAGGAGGCGCACCGCCGCGGCGAGACGCTCTACGGCGCCGGCACCCGGATCCCGCTGCACCCGCCGGCGCTGTCCGAGGGCGCCGCGTCGCTGCTGCCCGACCAGGTCCGGCCCGCACTGCTGTGGACGATCGGGGTCGATGCCGCCGGCGCGCTCGGCAAGGTCTCCGTCGAGCGGGCCACGGTCCGCTCCACCGCCCGCTGGTCCTACGTCGACGCCCAGAAGGCGCTCGACGACGGCACCGCCGGCGACGTGCTCGTGCTGCTGCGCGAGGTCGGCCGGCTGCGCGAGCAGCAGGAGGTCGACCGCGGCGGCGTCTCGCTCCCGCTGCCGGAGCAGGAGGTCGACGAGGTCGACGGCGGCTTCCGCCTGGTGTTCCGCCAGCAGACTCCCGGTCGAGCAGTGGAACGCCCAGATCTCGCTGCTCACCGGCATCGGCGCCGCCTCGCTGATGGTCGGCGCCAAGGTCGGCCTGCTGCGGACCCTGCCGCCGGCCGACCCGCGCGACGTCGCCCGGCTGCGCCGGGTCGCCAAGGGCCTGCGGATCTCGTGGCCGGACGACCTCGGCTACCCGGCGTTCATCCGCTCCCTCGACCCCGCGAAGCCCGCGCACCAGGCGATGGTCGTGGCGTGCACCCGGCTGCTGCGCGGCAGCGGGTACGCCGCCTTCGACGGCGAGCCTCCCCGAGCAGACGCAGCACTCCGCGATCGCCGCCGAGTACGCCCACGTCACGGCGCCGCTGCGCCGCCTCGGGGACCGGTACGCCGGCGAGGTGTGCGTCGCGATCTGCGCCGGCACCCCCGTCCCGGACTGGGTGAGGGCCGCTCTGCCCTCCCTGCCGAAGGAGCCTGCAGGAGTCCGGCCGCCGGGCGGGCTCCTACGAGCGGGCCGTCCTGGACCTGCTGGAGGCCGCGATCCTCGCCGACCGGGTCGGCCAGGACTTCGCGGGCGTGGTCACCAGCGTCCACGAGGACAAGCCGGGGGAGGGCGTGGTGCTGCTCGCCGAGGTCGGCGTGGAGGCGCCGATCCGCTCGGACGAGCCACTGCCGCTGGGCGAGGACGTGACGGCCCGGCTGGTGACCGCCGACGTCACCGCCCGCAAGGTCGCCTTCGAGCTCGCGTGAGGGTCCTGGTCACCGGCGGTGTCCGCTCCGGCAAGTCCCGCCACGCGGAGTCCCTGCTGGCGTCGGAGCCGGAGGTCACCTACGTCGCCGCCGGCCCCCGCTACGACGACGCCGACTGGGCCGCCCGGATCGCCGCCCACCGCGAGCGCCGGGCTGCCACCTGGCGCACCGAGGAGACCCAGGACGTCGCCGGGGTGCTGGCGGGCGCGACCGGGCCGGTGCTGGTCGACTGCCTCGGCACCTGGCTGACCGCGGTGATCGACGCGGCCGGGTTGTGGGAGTCGCCGGTCGGCGAGGTCGAGGAGCACGTCCTCGCGCAGGTGGACGCGATCGCCGCGGCCGTGGCCGGGGCGACCGCACCGGTGGTGCTGGTGACGAACGAGGTGGGCCTCGGCGTCGTACCGGGGGAGCGGTCGGGGCGGCTCTTCCGTGACCTGCTCGGCACGGTGAACCAGCGGGTGGCCGAGGCCTGCGACGAGGTGCACCTCGTCGTGGCCGGGCGGGTGCTGCGGCTCTAGAGGCCCGCGGCACCCACGAGCAGCGCCGCGAGGGCGACCTCGATCGCGGCTCCGAACACGTCACCGGTGACGCCACCGAAGCGCCGTACGGCGTGCCAGGTCAGCGCCCCCACGAGCGCCCCCGCGACGGCCACCGTCACCGGTCCCCGGACCGGGTCGGCCAGCACGGCGAGGCCGGCGAGAGCGGCCCAGCCGGCCAGGGCGACGGCGACCGGGACGCGCCGGGTGAAGGTCAGCCCCAGCCCGTCCGGGCGAGCAGGCGGCACGAGCGCGCAGCAGGTGATCCACAGCGCGGCCCGCGAGGCGCAGACCGCGGCGCCGGCCACCCAGGGCCCCGTGCCCGCAAGACCGGCGGCCTGGGTGCCGAGCACGAGGACCAGTGCGGCGGCGCCGGCCGGGCCTGCCGTGCCGGACTTCATGACGGCCAGCGAGCGCTCCCGGTCGTAGGACGAGGTGAGCCCGTCCGCCACGTCCGAGAGGCCGTCCAGGTGCAGCGCCCGGCTACCGACGGCGAGCAGGGCGAGAGCGGCGAAGGCCACTGCCAGCGGCGGGAGGTCCGCCTCCTGGCCGCCCCACACGACGCCTGCCACCAGGGCACCCAGGGGCAGCACCGCCAAGGGCGCCAGCAGCAGCGCCCCCGTCGCGACCCCCGGCGTCACCGTGGTCACGGCCGGCACCCGCAGCGCCGTCAGCATCCCGATCGCGAGCCGCAGGCTGCGGCCCCCGACGGCGACGCTCACTGGGGCGGCATCAGGTCGGCGAGCAGCGCGACGTCGCGCAGCAGGGCGACCGCCGAGCGCAGCACCGGTACGGCGGCGACCGCGCCCGAGCCCTCGCCCAGCCGCAGGCCGAGGTCCAGGGCCGGCTCCAGGCCGAGCTTTGTCGAGGGCGAGCGACTGGGCCGGCTCGGTCGAGCGGTGACCCGCCGCGAACCAGGCCGCCGCGCCCGGCGCGACCCGGTCGGCGGTCAGCGCGCAGGCCACCGACATCAGCCCGTCGAGGAGCACGGGCACGCCCTGCTCGGCGGCCTCGACGAGGTAGCCGACGGTGGCCGCGAGGTCCGCGCTGCCCACCGCGCGCAGGGTCTCGACCGGGTCGTCCAGCCGGGAGCCGGCGCGGTCGAGCGCCTGCTGCACGACGGCCTGCTTGTGCAGCAGGGCCGCGTCGTCGACGCCGGTGCCGCGACCGGTGACCTCGACGGCCGGGAGGCCGAGCGCCGCGGCCACGAGCGCGGAGGCCGGGGTGGTGTTGCCGATGCCCATGTCGCCCGAGAGCAGCATCTGGGCGCCTGCGGCGATCTCCTCGCGGGCCACCGCACGGCCGGCCGCCAGCGCCTGCGCCGTCTCCTCGGCGGTGAGGGCGTCCTCCCGGTGGATGGCGCCGCTGCCGCGTCGTACCTTGTGCGCGGTGACGTCGGCCGGCACGCCTTCGAGGTCGTCGTCCACGCCGATGTCGAGGACCCGCACGCTCACCCCGTGCGCGCCGGCGAGCGCGGAGACACCGGCCTTGCCGAGCACGAAGGTGCGTACCATCGCGGGCGTGATCGCGGGCGGGTAGGCCGAGACGCCGTGCTGCGCGACGCCGTGGTCCCCGGCGAAGATCACCAGCCGCACGTTGTCGAGCGGCGCCGGCGGGCACTGGCCCTGGGTCGCGGCGACCCAGACCCCGAGCTCACCCAGCCGGCCGAGCGCACCGGCGGGCGTCGCCAGCCCGGCGAGCCGCTCCGCGGCGGCGTTCCGTACGGCGGGATCGGGCGCGGCGATGGCGTTCATGGGGCCGCACGCTACCGTCACGCCGTGCCGCCGGCCGCCCCGTCCCACACCGTGCTGCTCGTCCCGGTGCCGGACCTGGAGCCGTGGGTGCGCGGGCGCTGGGAGCACTACGCGCCGTCGTGGGTCTCCCGCGACCCGGCCTTCACGCACGCCCACATCACCGTGCTCTCGCCCTGGGTCGCCGCTCCGGGGTCGGACGACCTGGCGTCCGTGGCCGCCGTGGCCGCCGCCGTCGCGCCCTTCTCGTTCACGCTGACCGCGGTCGAGGCCTTCGCGGACGGCCTGCTGCACCTGGTCCCCGCCCCCACGACGCCCTTCTCGACGCTCACCGCCGCGCTAGGAGAGCGCTATCCCGAGCACCCGCCGTACGCCGGCGCCTTCCCCGACCCCGTGCCGCACCTGACCCTCGACCAGACCTCGGCCTCCGTCACGCCGGAGTCGGTCCGGGCATCGCTGGCTACGTTGCTGCCCGCGACCTGCCGGGCCGAGCGCCTCGAGCCTGCACCGCTACGCCGAGGGGGACTGCCGGGTGCTCGCCTCCTGGCCGCTCAGTGGGCCAGCCTTGAGGCCGACCACGCACCCCACCAGCCCGAGGATCAGGGCGATCCGCAGCGGGCTGACGGGCTCCTCGCCGGACACCATCGCGATCACCACCGTGAGCGCGGCCCCGATCCCGACCCAGACCGCGTACGCGGTGCCGACGGGGAGGGTGCGCATCGCGTAGCCGAGCCCGGCCATGCTCGCCACCACGGCGACCGCGAACACGATGCTGGGCGCGAGCCTCGAGAAGCCCTCGCTGCGGCTGAGCGCGGTCGCCCACACCGCCTCCAGCCCACCGGACACCACCAGCGCCAACCACGCCATGACCGCCACCTCCGTGGCCGTCTTGTCGCGTTCCGGGTACGGCTCCCTCGTCCGGCGGCCTCGTCGAGGCCGTGCCGCCGAGCCTACCGGCGCGGCCGGGCGACGACCCAGCCCAGCGCCACCCCGAAGCCGGCCACCAGCGGCCCGAGGACGCTCAGCCCCTTGGACTCCTCGTCGCCGATGACGCCCCAGGAGACGAGGCTGAGGTAGACGCCCGCCGCCGCCAGGAGGATCGCGACCGGCAGCCCGAACGCGAGGATCTTCCAGCGGGGGGTGACGCCGTACCGGTTCTCGTCCATCCGCTCATTGTGGTCCCCGCGCGCCTCGGTGGTGCTGGCGCCCCTGCTGCACCACTTTATCTCTCTAAAGTGGTGTAAGATCGCTCCATGCCCCCGGAACCCATGGCGCCGCCCGCGGTCGGCTGGGAGACCCGCCCCTGGGACCGGCCGATGGACGGGTCCGCGTCGCGCCGGCGCCGCCTGGCCGCGCGCGGGTCCTACCGGGCCGCGGTGCCGGCCGCGATCGCGAGCGCCGAGCCTGTCGTACGACGCCGCGCTCCGGGCCGAGGCCGAGGACGCCGTGCGCGCGCTGACCCGCTTCGACTCCGAGGTGACCGCGGTCGCCGAGCCTGGCGCCGCTCGCCGCGGTGCTGCTCCGCACCGAGTCCGCGTCCTCCTCCCAGATCGAGGGCGTCACCGCGGGGGCCCGGGCGCTCGCCCTGGCCGCCATCGAGCAGGAGACCGGCCCCAACGCGCGGCTGGTCGCGGCCAACGTCACCGCCCTGCGCCGGGCCGTGGACCTCGCCGAGGAGATCAGCGCCGACACCATCCTCGCCGCGCACGACGCGTTGCTGACCGGCCATCCGTACGCCGATCCCGGCCGCTTCCGCTCGCGCCAGGTGTGGATCGGCAGCGACGCGATCAGCCCCCACACCGCCTCCTTCGTCCCGCCCCACCACGACCGCGTCCCGGCAGCGATGGCCGACCTCGTCGCGTTCGTCCGGCGCGCCGACCTGCCCGTCCTGGTCCACGCCGCCGTCGCGCACGCCCAGTTCGAGACGATCCACCCCTTCAACGACGGCAACGGCCGGGTCGGGCGCACCCTCGTGCACGCCATGCTGCGCCGCGCCGACGTCACCCGCCGGCTCACCGTCCCGGTCTCGGCCGGCCTGCTGACCGACACTGCGGCGTACTTCGACGCCCTCACGGCCTACCGCGAGGGCGACATCGCCCCGATCGTGCGCCAGTTCGCCGGCGCCTCCTTCCGCGCCGTCGACAACGGCCGCCACCTGGTCGCCGACCTGGAGCAGATCCACGGCGAGTGGTCCGGCGTGCTGTCCTCCCGCCGCGGCTCCGCCGCCCGCCGCCTGCTCCCGCTGCTGCTCAACCAGCCCGCCGTCAACGTCGCGTACGTCGTGGACGCCACCGGCGTCGCACTCTCCGCCGCCCAGCGCGCGGTCGAGCAGCCTGGAGTCCGCCGGCATCCTCACCCGGAGCGGGGGAGGCCGGCGCAACCGGGTCTGGGTCGCACGGGACGTGATCGACGCGCTGGACGCGTTCGCCGAGCGGGCGGGACGCCGGGCCTGAGGCTCAGTGCCGAGCCACGGCCTCGGCCAGCGCCTCCATCCGCGCGAGGGTGCCCTCGTGGTCGCCGAGGTGGACCGCGACCCGCTGTGCTCCGGCGTCCCGGTACGCCGCGACGCGGTCCGCGACCTCCTCGGCCGAGCCCGCCCCGTCCCAGCCGATCCGCAGCCCGGGCACGACCTCGCGCTCACCGCTGAGCTCCGCGAGCCGGCCCGCGCGCTCGGCGAACTCCTCCGGGCTCGACGGCAGGCCCTGCCAGAGGTCTCCGTGGCGCGCCGCCCGGCGCAGCGCCGCGTCGCTGTTGCCGCCGATCATGATCGGCACCGGGGTGTCCGGAACGGGGGCGAACACGCCCTCGTCGTAGGAGAACCGGCGGGCGCGGTAGGGCGCCACGCCTCCGGCGAAGAGGTGCCGCAGCAGGTCGAGCGTGTCGTCGGTGACAGCGCCGCGGCGGGTGTGGTCGGCGCCGACCGCGGCGAACTCCGGCTCGCTCCAGCCGACGCCGACGCCGAGGACCACCCGGCCCGCCGAGAGGTGGTGCAGGGTCGCGACCTGCTTGGCGAGCACGAAGGGATTCCGCAGCGGGGCCACCAGGACCGACGTACCCAGCCGCAGGTGCTCGGTGACCGCGCTGAGGTGGCCGATCGTCACCAGTGGCTCGTAGACCCCGCCGAAGACGGCGCCGTACGCACCCGGCGGCAGCACGTGGTCCGGCAGCCAGGCGGTGGTGTAGCCCAGGCTCCTCCGCCGCACGCGCCAGCCTGGGTGAGCGTTCGCACCGGCATTGCCGGCGACTCGTCCGGCAGGACGACCTCGAGATCCATGACCGGCGCAACCAGCGTCGTCACCCGCCCATTCCGCAGACTCGACAGGGGAGGTGGGGCGGCGTACGGTCGGAGACGTGGCCCTTCGAGACAACGGGGGGCCGTCCTTCCGGGTCCGTGGCAAAGAGCCGGTCGACCGAGGGGAGTCTCCCCGATGAGCGAGCAGACTCGAGGTCCACGTGCCCATCCGCCTGATGTTCGAGGGCGACGAGATCAGCGAGGTCCGCGCCGGCGCCTTCGCCACGCGCGAAGAGGCCGAACTGGTGCTCGAGCACTGGCGCGCGGCCGGCCACGCCGACCCGATGGGTGTGCGCACCCTGCCCGTGTGGGGCACGGCGGCCGCCTGGATCGCCGCCGGTGCCGTCCCGGCCAGCGGTGACCCCGCCGTCGTCGCGGCGGGCACCTCCTAGCCGGTCCGGAGCGGACCAGCCCGGTCCGGAGCGGCCCCGGCGGCCCGATAGCCCACCGTCCGCCGGGGCCTGGCCACGCGGACCTGGTCGTGGGTGTACCCACGACCGCCGGGTCCCATGCCGTGATCGTCCTCGCATGTGAGAACCACGGCGCGGGACCCGGCCGCGGCGCCTCACTCCGGCTCGGCCGGGTGCTCCTCCGTCGAGCGCGAGTCGGTGAGGGTCAGCGCTCCCGCGACCGCCACCACGCCGACCACGACGGCCAGCACGGCGTAGGTGATCCGCTCGCCGTGGAAGAACGACTGCACGAGCGCGCCGCTCCAGGTGCCGGCCGGGAGCCTGGGCGGTGACCAGCGCGGCGATCATGGTGCCGACGACCGCCGTGCCGACGCTGGTGCCGATCTCCTGGGCGGTGTCGTTGAGCGAGGCGCCCATCGAGGTCCGGTTGGCGGGCATCGCGTCGACCAGGGCGATCGCGCAGATGGTCATCACGGTGCGCAGGCCGACGGTCATCACCACCATGGCCGCGGCGATCGCGGGGTAGCCGTGCTCCACGCCCCAGGCCAGCCCGGCCAGGGAGCCCGCCAGCGCGAGCGCACCGACCAGGCAGGCGATCCGGTGCCCGAAGCGGGCGGCGAGGCCCTCGGACAGCGGGGTCGCAAGGATCATCGTGACGATGATCGGCAGGTTCGCCAGGCCCGCCCGCACCGGGCTCCAGCCGTAGGCGAACTGGAAGTGCAGGATCAGCCCGAACATCACGCTGGCCATGGCGATCGCCGTACCGACCTGGGCGATGACCGCGCCGCGGACGGTGCCGTTCGTGAAGAGGCCGAGGTCCAGCATGGGGGAGGCGGTACGCCGCTCGTGCCCCACGAAGCCCACACCGGCCAGCACGGCGCCGACGATCGAGGCGACGGTGAGCGCGGAGGACCAGCCGTGCTCGACGCCGCTGGTCAGCGACCAGCAGGCCAGGCCGATGGCGGTGATGCTGAGCAGTGCGCCGGGGAGGTCGAGCCGGTCCTCGGTCAGGCCGTCCGGGTCGTCGGCGGGCACGCCCAGGCGGACTCCGACGAAGGCGATCAGCGCGATCGGTGCGTTGACCAGCAGCAGCCACTCCCACCGCACGTGCGCGAGCGCCGTGCCTCCGAGCAGCGGACCGAGGATGAAGCCGGACATGCCGACGAGGATCATCACGGTCATCGCGCGCATCCGCAACGTCTTGTCGTCGAAGAGCCGGAAGACCAGGGAGTTCGTGATCGGAGCCATCGCCGCGGCTGCCACGCCCAGCGCGGCGCGCAGGGCGATCAGGCTCGTCGGCGGTGCTCACGAAGATCACCAGCAGGCTGAGCAGGCCGAACGCGGCGAGGCCGACCTGCAGCACGAGGCGCCGGCCGAACCGGTCCGCGATCGAGCCGGCGGTCAGGAGCAGGCCGCCGAAGGTGAGCGAGTACGCGCCGGTGACCCACTGCAGCGCCGTCGTACCGCTGCCCAGGTCGCGGCCGATGGTCGGCAGCGCGATGGACAGCAGGGTGTTGTCGACCATCTCGACGAAGAAGGCCAGGCACAGCGCGGCCATCGGGATCCACGCCGCACGCAGCGACGGATAGGTGCGCGACGGACTCTGCGTCGCGATCGTGGTGCTGGACATGGTGGTCTCCCTTCGGCGGCGTTCGTCGGGAACGCTAGGCAGGACCGGTTTCACACCGGTTTCACCGCGCCTTCACCGATCCCCGGCCGGTTCCGACGGCCGGCAGCGGGTAGCACCAGGGCCGCACACCTCACCACCGACCCTCGCCAGGAAGGCCACCCGTGACCACCGAGAACGACCCCGTCGAGCCCACCGAGTTCGCTGCCCGAGCACCTCGTGACGCCGAGAGCACCCCGGAGGGACCGGCCGCGCCGCACCCTCCGGTCGAGGACGACGTGAACATCACCGAGGAGAACGCCGACGGTCCTGGAGCGGGAGACTCCTGAGCCGGGGCCCGTCACGACGGTCGCGTGAGGCAGCAGCGCCAGGCGAATCGGCGCTGCGCGGGGCGAGGAGTAGGGTCGAGGACAACCACGCTGCCACGCCTGGCTCGTCGAGCTCCCAGGGCAGCCACGGAAGGTGGGCGTCATGGCGACGCCAGCAACCCGATCAGATCGCGTCCCCCTCCGGCTGGCCGTCGCCGACGGCGTTCACGCCGGCCCCCTCGACGGCGCCTGGTGGCCGCAGTCGCGAGACCTCGCTGTCGAGGGCGCTGACCTCGTCGACCACTTTCCCGATCCGGTCGGTCACGTGGCTCGCCTGCTGTACTCGCGTCCCGACTGGGAGCCGGACGCCTCCGGGGCGGCGCTGCGCAAGATCCGTGCCCGGCGTGGCCCGGTGAAGGTCGGCTCGTTCCCCAGCGACGACACCCACGTGATGGTCGCCGTCCTGTCCTCCGGGGTGAGGCTGCGGCTCGTGGTGGTGCCCAGCGTCTTCGGCGACCACGAGGCCGCCCGCGTCATGTCGGCGGCGGCCGACGAAGCGAATCGCCGCACTGCGGGCGAGCCTCCTGCAGGTGGCCGGTCATGATCAGGCGCACCTCGGGCATCGCGCCTGGAACGAGTCTCGAGGGCTGAGGAAGACGCATCCTCATGGACCGGACGAGCAGCAACGGCTATCCCCAGTACGACCCACGGCGGCGCGCTCCGGCAGCGCTGGGACACCTGAGGCTGCAGCCTGCTGGAGCGCCCCAGCAGCCTGCACGTCGGCGGCCGGTGGGCGCCGTACAGCCTTCGACCTCACGAGGGAGGCGGCCCACCTCGTCGACGAGTTCCCCGCGACCCGTGGTCGGATCGACCGCCTGGCCTACGTGCCCGGCGACTGGCAGGTGGTCGCCGAGGAGGTCTTCACCCGTCACGGACGGGTCAAGGTCGGTCAGCCTGCCCTCGCTCGAGGGCCGGAGGGTCCTGCTCGTCGGTCTCGTGGGACCGGAGGTCCTGCGGATCGCCATCACCTGGAGCCAGGCGGTCGATCGCTGAGGAACGCCGGACCTGCCCCTCCGAACGCCGATGAGCGCCGGGCAGAGCGCGGCGGTGATGGAGGACGGGCTGGCACGTAAGCCGGGTTCTGTCCCCTGTTGCCAGGAGGGCGACCATCCATCTAGGGCTGCCGTTGCCGACAGCCTCGAGCGACCTACCCGCACACTCGGGCGAGCAGCCCTCTCAGTCGAGACCGGCGTGTGCTGTCTGGTCTTGCTCCGGGTGGGGTTTGCCGAGTCTGCACCGGTCACCCGGTGCACTGGTGGGCTCTTGCCCCACCGTTTCACCCTTGCCGCCGGCGAGCCGGAGGCGGTCTGTTCTCTGTGGCACTTTCCCGCGGGTCACCCCGGGTGGGTGTTACCCACCACCCTGCTCTGTGGAGCCCGGACTTTCCTCGGGGCCCGACGCCTCGCGGCGATGGGTCACGCGGTCGCCCGGCCAGCCCGTCCGCGGCTCACTCTAGGGAACAACCGGGCCCGATGGACAGTTGAAGGTCCCATGAACGAGACGACGCAGCCCGAGGTCCGCATCCAGGCGCCCGCGATTGTCTTTCCCGGCGCCACGACGCACCACTCCAACGCCTTCCGCACCGCGCACGACCTCCTCGGTCGCCGCGCACCCCGCGAGGCTCTGGAGGTCATCGAGCCCGCCCTGGCCGAGGAGCCCACCAACCGGGGGCTGCGGTCGCTGCGGGCATGGGCCTACCTCATGCGCGCCCAGGCTGCAGAAGGCGCACGACGAGCCTGCGCTCGCTGGTCGAGGAGGACCCGTCGGACGCGTGGGCCCGGCACGCGCTCGGCCGGGCGCTGGAGCGCCAGGCCCGGTACGACGACGCGCTCCCGCACCTGCGCCTGGCGGCCGCGATGACCGGCGACCCCGAGCACGAGTACGACGTGCTGCGGGTCGAGCGGCTGGCCGGCAGGCTCGACTGAGCGGGCTCACGCCAGCCGGGTGATCTCCACGCTCACGTCCAGCCGGGCCGTCTGCGCGCCGGTGTAGATCCCGCGCAGGGGCGGCACGTCGCCGTAGTCACGTCCGTGGCCGATGGCGACGTACCGCTCGTTGGGGGCGGTGTCGGTGCTCGGGTCGAAGCCCTGCCAGCCGTCGTCCCACCACTCCAGCCAGGCGCGCGAGTCGCCGGCGACGGTCTCGCCGACGACCGGGTCCTCGACGGGGTGCACGTAGCCGGAGACGTAGCGGGCGGGGATGCCGAGGGTGCGCAGGCCGCCGATGGCGAGGTGCACCATGTCCTGGCACACCCCGGCGCGCTGCTCCCACGCGAGGACGGCCGGGGACTCGACGTCGGTGGCCCCGGGCAGGAAGTCGATCTGGCGGTGCACGAGCCGGCAGACGGCCCGCGCGGCCTCGCCGGGCGCACTCGGCACCGGAGCCGATCTCGCGGACCAGGCTCGGCGAAGTCGAGCGAGGGGGCGACGAGGTCGCCGAGCACGAGGTACTCCGTCCAGCGGTCCGCCACCTCCCGCTCGGCGTACGACGACCAGGGGGACCGGGCCTCCGGCAGGACCCCGGAGCGGTTGACCTGCACGGTCGAGGTGGCGGTGACGGTCATCGACTCGTGCGGGTCGACGACCTCGAAGGCGGTGACCGGGCAGCCGAAGTAGTCGGTGGAGGAGAAGGTCCACGGCTTCGGGCTGACGTCGAGGCGGTGGTGGACGACGATCTGCTCGGGTGTGGTCACCGGCGTCATCCGGGCCTGGTTGTACGACGCCATGGCGCCGCCGTCGTAGGTGTACTCCGAGGTGTGCACGATGCGGTGCTGCATGTTCATGCTCCGACCCCCTTCCAGGCGAGCGCCTCCGCGCCGGCGAAGTACCGGCGCCCGATCGCGTCGGTGGCGGCGGCGCAGGTGCGTTGCAGGCGCTCCATCTCGTCGGGCAGGTCCTCGACCAGGTCCGAGAGCGAGCGGTACTCCAGCTCGGCCCGGGTCCGCCCGATCAACCGCTGCGCCTCGTCCTGGAAGCCGGCGCGCCGCGGGTCGCCGGAGAGGTTGACCAGCGACTGCTCGGCCCGGTCGAGGGCGAAGACGACCGAGCGCGGGAAGAGCCGGTCCAGCAGCAGGAACTCCGCCGCCGCCCGGTCCGTCTCGATCCCGCGGTAGGTACGCAGGAAGGCGTCGTAGGCCCCGGATGCGCGCAGCGCCGAGGTCCACTGACCCGCGGCGCCCGACAGGGCGGTGGTGGCGACCAGCCGCGAGGTCATGTCGGCGCGCTCGATGTTGCGTCCGAGCATGATGAACTGCCAGCCCTCGTCGCGGGTCATGGTGGCGTCGGCGGTGCCGTTGATGAGGGCGGCGCGCTCGCGCACCCAGGAGAAGATGTACGGCGGCCGCAGGGCCTCGAAGTGGCCCGAGGGGATCGGGCGCCAGGTGGTGTTGATCGCCTCCCACAGCGGCACGGTCAGCGTCTCGCGGGCACCGCGGGCGGACTCGCGCGCCGAGCCGAGCACCGCGGCGATCGAGCCTGGGGGAGTGCTGGTCGTAGGCGAGCAGCCGCAGCACCTGGTCGATGGAGACCTCGCCGGACACGTCGACGCCGTGCTCGGCGGCCTCCGAGGGCTCGATGCCCATGCACGACAGCAGGTCCCGGCAGGTCTGCGCCTCGTCGACCGTGCCGTCCTCCAGGAGCAGCTTGGGTCTGCACGTCGAGGATCCGCGCGGTGTCGTCGGCGCGCTCGATGTAGCGGCCGATCCAGAACAGGGACTCCGCGATCCGGCTCAGCATCACCGACCACCTCCCGACTGCTGCTGTTGCTGCTGCTGTTGCTCCGGCGCGGTCGGCCCGGCCAGCACCCAGGTGTCCTTGGTGCCGCCGCCACGGGAGGAGTTCACGATCAGCCTCGCCCTTGCCGAGCGCGACCCGGGTCAGGCCGCCGGGCAGGACCCAGACCCGGTTGCCGTCGTTCACGGCGAAGGGCCGCAGGTCGACGTGCCGGGGCCCGAGCTCGCCGTCGACGAAGGTCGGCACCGTCGAGAGCCTGGACGACGGGCTGCGCGATCCACGAGCGCGGGTCCGCCAGCACCTTGGCGCGCAGGCTCCGCGAGCCTCCTCGCGGGAGGCGCGCGGCCCGATCACGATGCCCTTGCCGCCGGAGCCTGTCGACCGGCTTGAGGACCAGGCTCGTCGAGACGGTCCATCACCTCGGTGAGGTGGTCGGGCTCGCCGCAGCGCCAGGTGTCGACGTTGCGGATCACCGGCTCCTCGTTCAGGTAGTAGCGGATCACGTCGGGCATGTAGGTGTAGACGAGCCTTGTCGTCGGCGACCCCGTTGCCGACGGCGTTCGCCAGCGTCACGTTGCCGGCCCGCGCCGCGTCGATGAGGCCGGGGCAGCCGAGCATCGAGTCCGCACGGAAGTGCACCGGGTCGAGGAACTCGTCGTCGACGCGCCGGTAGATCACGTGCACGGGGGCGAGCCCCTTGGTGGTGCGCATCATCACCTCGCCGCGCCGGCACACCAGGTCGCGGCCCTCCACCAGGCTCCACGCCCATGGTCCGGGCGAGCAGGGTGTGCTCGAAGTAGGCGCCGTTGTAGACGCCGGGCGTCAGCACGACGACCGTCGGGTCCGCCACGCCCGCCGGCGCCGCCGCCCGCAGCGCCGCGAGCAGCCGTTGCGGGTAGACTCGCGACCGGACGGATCCGGTGCTGTGCGATCGCCTCGGGCAGCGCCGCGGAGATCGCGCGCCGGCTCGTCATCACGTACGACACCCCCGACGGCACCCGGACGTTGTCCTCCAGCACCCGGAACTCGCCGTTGTTGTCGCGGATCAGGTCGATGCCGGAGACGTGCACCCGGACCCCGTTGGCGGGGCGGATCGTGGCGGCCTGGCGGTGGAAGTGGGAGCCTGGTGGTGATCACCTGGCGGGGGAGCACGCCGTCGTCGAAGACGTGGCCCGCGTCGTAGACGTCGGCGAGGAGCATCTCCAGCGCCCGGACCCGCTGCTGCAGGCCCCGCTCGATCGTGGTCCAGGTGTCCATCTCGATCACCCGGGGCAGGATGTCGAGCGGCATCGCCCGCTCCTCGCCGCCGATGTCGAAGGTGATGCCCTGGTCGAGGTAGGCTCGCCTGCAGCGCCTCCACCCGGCTGATCAGGCTCCGGCGTGCTCATCTTCGCGAGCGAGTCGCTCATCCGCTGGTACGGCGGGCGGAGCGACTCGCCGTCGAACATCTCGTCGTAGGCGGGTCCGCCGGTCCCGTAGCCCTCGAACATGGTGCTCATGAACGGACCCTACTCAGGTCCTGTAACGCGGATGTTGCACGACGCGGCGAGAGCCGGACTGGAGTAGGTTCGGGGCATGGCGAGTGAAGGCGAGTACTGGTTCTGCCTCAAGCACCACACCGTCGAGGGTGTCGACGGGTGCCCGAACAAGGACCGGCTCGGGCCGTACCCGACCGAGGCCGAGGCTGCGCGCGCGGTCGAGCACGCCGCCGAGCGCACCGCGGCGTGGGACAACGACCCGGACTGGAACGACGACGCCGCCGCGCCGGACGCCTAGTGCCGCTCGCGCGCCGGCGCCGGATCCGTCCGGTCGCGATCGACCCGGCCACCGGGCAGCGGATCTCCCCGCTGCCGTTCGTCGGACTGGTGCTGGTCGTCGCCTCGTTCTTCCTCTACGCCGCCTCCGGGCTCCTCGCGCCGCTGTGGGCGGTGGTCGTGCTGCTGGCCACGTGGGTGGCCCTGCTCGTGCTCTGCTTCGTGTGGTGGAGCCGGCCGCGCTGGGTCGTGGCCGTCGGCGTCGTGGCGTGGGCGTGGTGGTTCGTGGCGATCACGGCCGGCGGCGTCCTGCTCGGGTGGAAGGCCTGAGGTGGGGGAGCAGCCCCGGCGCCGGCTCGCCCCCGAGGTGCGCCGCGCCCAGCCTGATCGCGGTGGCCCGCGACGTGTTCGTCCGGCACGGCTACCAGGGCACCGCCGTCGAGGACATCGCCGCGGCCGCAGGCGTCACCCGCACCCTGATCTACAAGTACTTCGCCGACAAGGACGAGATCTACCTCGAGTGCCTGCGCGCCGCGCGCACCGAGCCTGGACGACGCCGTCGTCTCCGCCGCCGGCTCGATGACCACGCCCGAGGACCAGGCTCCGCGCCGGCTTCGGTGCCTACTTCGGCTTCGTCCGTGACTCCGGCACCGCCTGGGACGTGCTCTTCGGCGGAGGCGCCGCCGTCGCGGGCCGGGTCGCCGACTCCGCCTCCCGCCACCGCTACGACACCGCGGAGGTGATCGGCGGGCTGATCCGCGCCGCGGTGCCCCGGCTCGACGCCGGTTCGCGTCGTCGTACGCCCATGCGATCTCGGGTGCCGCCGAGCAGGCGGCCAAGTGGTGGCGCCGCCACCCCGACGTCGCCGCCGAGGACATGGTCGAGCGGATGATGGACGCGCTGTGGACCGGCCTGGAGCGGGTGGCGGAGCGCAACGCATGAGTGCCCGGCGCCCGCGCCGCGAGCGCACCGGTCGCCGGAGCGCCGAGGCGCCGGACGTGTTCGAGAGCGAGGAGGACTTCACGCTCGAGAGCCAGGAGCCTGCACTTCATGTGGGACTACGGCGTCGTCGTACCGCTGTGGGGGAGCGGGGAAGGCCTCGTGCCGGACGACGAGGAGTGGTTGCGGCGAGCGCTCGGTCTGCGCGATCCCCTGGTCAACGACCTGCGCGCGTGGGGTGAGGCGATGGAGATGCTCGACGCCAACCCCCGCATGCGTACCGACCAGGCCTACGCCGAGTCTCGACCGGCGGGCGCGACTGCTCGTCGAGCGGGTGCGCGAGGCCCTGGGACCGGAGTTCACGGTGACGTACGTGCCGTGGCGACGCCGCGGTCCGGCAGGATGAGCCCATGGCCATCCACATCACGGACAACCCGGACGCCGACGAGCCTGCTGACGACCAACCCCTTCGCGCTGCTCATCGGGATGATGCTGGACCAGCAGTACCCCATGGAGCACGCCTTCCTCGGTCCGCAGAAGGTCATCGGCCGCTTCGGCGACTTCGACCCCGCGGCGATCGCGGCGGCCGACCCGGAGGAGTTCGCGGCGCTGTGCTCGACGACCCCGGCGATCCACCGCTTCCCGGGGTCGATGGCGGCCCGGCTGCAGGAGGTGGCCCGCATCGTCGTGGAGGAGTACGACGGCGACGCGTCCCGGATCTGGACCGAGGCTGCCGACGGCAAGGACCTGGCCAAGCGGCTGCAGGCGCTGCCCGGCTTCGGTGCGCAGAAGGCGAAGATCTTCGTCGCGCTGGTGGCCAAGCGAGCTCGGCGTCCGGCCCGACGGGTGGGAGAAGGCCGCCGGTGACTACGCCCTGGAGGGCTATCGCTCGGTGGCCGACGTGGTCGACCCGGTGTCCCTGCAGAAGGTGCGCGACTACAAGAAGGCGAAGAAGGCCGAGGCGAAGGCCTGATCTTTCCGTGATCTGCCACGGGGGAGGTAGGTCCAGGTCTATCTTCGCGCCATGGCGAACGGATGGACCCCGCAGGCGGGTGGCGGCTCGAGGATGAGCGGACAGACTGGTGGCCGTCCTGGCGCTGCTGCTGTGCTGCGGGATCCCGGCGCTGCCGATCTACCTGTGGCGCAAGGGCCGGCTCAACGCTCAGTGGGGCCTGGGTCTCGCCGCGGCCTGGATCGCGTTCGTGGTGGTCGTCGTCGCTGTCACGCCCGACGAGGACACCGATCCGGACCCGGCCGCGGAGAAGGTGCGGGAGAAGGCGCCGGCCGCCCTCGCCGACGTACCGCCCACCTCGACGCCGCCGAGCACCCCGGCCGCGACGGACTCGCCGACGGCCGCCACGTCGACACCGACCGCCCAGGCCGAGCCGAAGCCGAAGCCGAAGCCGAAGCCGAAGCCGAAGCCGAAGCCGAAGCCCAAGCCGAAGCCCAAGCCGGCCCCGGCTCCCGAGCCGCGCACCGACCCGCTGTTCGGGACCTGCGGCGAGGCGAACGACCACGGGTTCGGGAACTATCAAGCGGGTATCGACCCGGAGTACTCCCACTACCAGGATCGCGACGGCGACGGAGTGGTCTGCGAGTTCTGACCGCGCCGAGGAACCCCCGGATACCGGGACGTTGCGGACCCCGTGGCAGAATGACGAAAGCGGTCTTGACGCCTCCGGGCCTCGCCGCGCCCTAGACCCGCCAGTATCGAGAGGTGTTCGTGTCCTCGAACCGTTCGGTCCCGCCCGCCGTGCTCAGCCACCCGTCCATCGTCGCGCTCATCGAGCGCGGCGCCCCAGCGGGAAGCGTGACCGCCGAGGAGGTACGCCAGGCGTTCGGCGCCGCTGATGTCGCGCCGGCTCACCTGAAGTCGTTGATGGCCCATCTCGCCGGACTCGGGATCTCCGTCGAGTCTGGGTGCACCGCTCGACCAGCGCGCGGTCGCTGCCGCGGCGCGGAAGACGGCCACCTCCACGGCCAGCACGGCCAAGAAGGCCGCCGCGCCGGCGAAGAAGGCTGCTGCCGCCGCGCCCGCCGCGAAGAAGGCGGCTCCGGCGAAGAAGGCCGCGCCCGCCAAGAAGGCCGAGGCGACGGCGATCGTCGAGGTGCCCGCGGTGGGCCCTGACGGCAAGAAGGTGCTGCCGGACATCTCCGACGAGCAGTTCGAGAAGGACGTCGTCGCCGACCCCACCATCAAGGAGGACGAGGAGGAGGCCAGCGCCACGTCCTCGTTCGTGGTCTCCACCGCTGACGACACCGACGAGCCGGCCCAGCAGGTCATGGTGGCCGGCGCGACGGCCGACCCGGTCAAGGACTACCTCAAGCAGATCGGCAAGGTCCCGCTCCTCAACGCCGAGATGGAGGTCTCGCTCGCGAAGCGGATCGAGGCGGGCCTCTTCTCCGACGAGAAGGCTCGCGCGAGGCGGCAAGGCTCTCCGCGAAGCCTCCAGGAGGAGCCTGGAGTGGATCGCCGAGGACGGCCGCCGCGCCAAGAACCACCTGCTCGAGGCCAACCTGCGTCTCGTCGTCTCCCTCGCCAAGCGCTACACCGGTCGCGGCATGCTCTTCCTCGACCTCATCCAGGAGGGCAACCTGGGCCTGATCCGCGCGGTGGAGAAGTTCGACTACACCAAGGGCTACAAGTTCTCGACCTACGCCACCTGGTGGATCCGGCAGGCGATCACCCGCGCGATGGCCGACCAGGCCCGCACCATCCGCATCCCGGTGCACATGGTGGAGGTCATCAACAAGCCTGGCCCGCGTGCAGCGCCAGATGCTGCAGGACCTGGGCCGCGAGCCCACCCCGGAGGAGGCTCGCCAAGGAGCCTCGACATGACGCCGGAGAAGGTCGTGGAGGTGCAGAAGTACGGCCGCGAGCCGATCTCCCTGCACACCCCGCTCGGCGAGGACGGCGACTCCGAGTTCGGTGACCTCATCGAGGACTCCGAGGCGATCGTGCCGGCCGACGCGGTGAGACTTCACGCTGCTGCAGGAGCAGCCTGCACGCCGTCCTGGACACGCTGTCCGAGCGTGAGGCGGGCGTGGTCAGCATGCGCTTCGGCCTCACCGACGGCCAGCCGAAGACGCTGGACGAGATCGGCAAGGTCTACGGCGTCACCCGCGAGCGGATCCGCCAGATCGAGTCCAAGACCATGTCGAAGCCTGCGCCACCCCTCGCGCTCGCAGGTCCTGCGCGACTACCTCGACTGAGTCAGCACCAACGCCAGATCCCCACGCGCCGGCGTTGCGCGTCCCGCTCCACCGCGGTGTACGACGCACGCCGGGCGTAGGGCCCGTTGCCGTAGACGTAGACCTCGGCGAGCCCGGCGGCGAGCCTGGGCCCGGCCGACGTCGAGGCCGTCGCTCGCCCGCTGCACGTAGCGCAGCAGCCGGTGGTAGCGGTCGACCCGGACCTGAGCCGGGTCGGCGGCCAGTCGCACCCGGGTGCCGCGCGGCAGCAGCCGGTGCATCGCACGGGACCCGGCGAGGCCGCCGCACTCGTGCTGGCCGAAGAGCACCTCGTGGGTGTCGATCCCGAGCACCCGCACGTGCCATCGGCGGCCGTCGTGGAGCCTGGGCGATGATCGTGTCGCCGTCCTCGACGCGGAGCACCGTGGCGTCGTACCGCACCGCGGGGGCGGGCATCGCCGCGACCCGCGTGGCCGCGGGGCCAGCCGGAGCGGCGACCGGAGCCGGCGGTGGGACCTCACGTGCCTCCACCGCGGTCAGGCCGCCCACCACGGCGGCGAGGACGAGGACTGCACCGATCAGCAGACGTCTCACCCGGCCATGGCAGCCCATCCGGGCGGAACGCAGCCCAGCGCGGCGTGGCTGTCGCGTGGCCGCCCCGTGAACAGGTGGTCGGTCCGGCGCGGGCCGACCGGGTCCGGAGACGCCACGAGGCCCCGAGGATCTCGGGGCCTCGTGCTGGGATCGGCGACTCAGTCGGTGGCGGGCACCGGCTTGTCGGTCGAGCCTTGTGGGTCTCGTCCTGCACGGCCGACGCGATCTCGCGCAGCCTTGTCACCGTGCTCACGCGCGTGGTGCGCGCAGAAGAGAAGCTCTCCGCCCGTGGCGAGTCTCGACACGGAGGTAGGCCTGGGCGCCACAACGGTCACAGCGGTCCTCCGCGGTCAGCGGCGCGCTGGGAGCAACAGCAGTCGTCATCTCGGGCCTCTCTTTCGCTCGTACGTCAACCCTTATCGGGTGACGTCGGGATCAACGTAGCGACTCGTACAAAGATTCCCGCGGGGTTGTGGTCCACGGCACGTCCTTGCTGCGTTCATCCCATCACCTCGTCCCCGTAGGTTTCTCGATTTCCCAGTACCCGAAACCCAGATGTGATCATCCGGCTGCTGGTGCCGCTCATCGTCCCTCCGCCTTCCGCCGTGTGCCTGCACCGGTCTCCGGCGTGTCGCCGGTAGATTCGGACCCTGCAGCACCTCAGTACCACCCGTGTCGAAAAGGAGCCGGTCATCGCCGACAACACCTACAACGCAGCGCACCTCCCGGTCCTCGAGGGCCTCGACGCCGTGCGGAAGCGTCCCGGGATGTACATCGGCTCCACCGACACCCGGGGGCTGATGCACTGCCTCTGGGAGATCATCGACAACGGCGTGGACGAGGCGCTGGGCGGCTTCGCCAAGACCGTCGAGATCACCCTGCACGACGACGGCTCCGTCGAGGTGTACGACGACGGCCGCGGCATCCCGACCGACAAGGAGCCCAAGACCGGGCTCACCGGCGTCGAGGTGGTCGCGACGAAGCCGCACGCCGGCGGCAAGTTCGGCGGCGGCTCCTACGTCGCCACCGGTGGTCTGCACGGCGTCGGCCTCTCGGTCGTCAACGCACTGTCGAGCCGGATGGACATCGACGTCGACCGCTCGCCGGCCAGCCAGGGCATCGAGCTTCCAGCGCGGCGTGGCCGGCGTCTTCGACGGTGCGGGCCCGGCGGCGTCGTTCACGCCCAAGCCGGGGCTCAGCCGCAAGGGCGGGCGGGTCGCGAAGGGAAGGTCCGGCACGCGGGTCCGGTTCTGGCCGGACCGCCAGATCTTCACCAAGGACGCCGGCTTCGTCCTCGACGGTCTCGTCGGACGGGCCCGCCAGACCTCCTTCATCGTCCCCGGCCTCGAGCCTGGTCATCCGCGACCAGCGCGCCGCGGACAGGGCCGAGTGGACCGAGGAGAGCCTTCCGCCACGACGGTGGCATCGGCGAGTTCTGCGACTTCCTCGCCACCGGCGACCCGGTCACCGAGGTGCTGCGGCTGCAGGGCAGCGACACCTTCACCGAGACCGTCCCGCTGCTCGACGACCAGGGCCACATGACCCCTCAGGACGTCGAGCGCGAGCCTGACCGTCGACGTGGCGGTGCGGTGGGGCACGACGTACGACACCGAGCCTGCGCTCGTTCGTCAACGTGATCGCCACCCCCAAGGGCGGCACCCACGTCTCGGGCTTCGAGAACGCGCTGACCAAGACGTTCAACGACGCCATGCGCGCCTCCAAGGCGCTCAAGGTCAACGACGACGACGTGATCAAGGACGACATCCTCGAGGGGATGACCGCGGTCGTCACCGTGCGCCTCGCCGAGCCGCAGTTCGAGGGGCAGACCAAGGAGATCCTCGGCACGCCGGCCGCGCGGACCGTCGTGCGCAAGGTGGTGGCGGCCGAGCTCAAGGAGTTCCTCACCTCGACCAAGCGCGCCGAGAAGGCGCAGGCCAAGCTCCTCATGGAGAAGGTCGTCGCGGCGTCCAAGACCCGGATCGCGGCCCGCCAGCACAAGGAGACCCAGCGCCGGAAGAACGCACTGGAGTCCTCCTCGCTGCCCGCCAAGGCTCGCCGACTGCCGAGCCTCGGACAACGAGCGCACCGAGTTCGTTCATCGTCGAGGGCGACTCCGCGCTCGGCACCGCCAGGCTCGCGCGCAACGCGGAGTTCCAGGCGCTGCTGCCCATCCGCGGCAAGATCCTGAACGTGCAGAAGGCCTCGGTCGGCGACATGCTCAAGAACGCCGAGTGCGCCTCGATCATCCAGGTGGTCGGCGCCGGCTCCGGGCGCACCTTCGACCTGGACGCGCGGCGCTACGGCCGGATCATCTTCATGGCCGACGCCGACTCCGACGGCGCGCACATCCGGACCCTGCTGGCGACGCTGTTCTTCAAGTACATGCCCGAGTCTGGTCAAGGCCGGCCGGGTGTTCTCCGCGGTGCCGCCGCTGCACCGGATCGAGATCTCCAACCCGAAGAAGGGCCAGGAGAAGTACGTCTACACCTATTCCGACGACGAGTCTGCAACGCAAGGCTCGCCGAGCCTGAAGAAGAAGAACGTGAAGTGGAAGGACCCGGTCCAGCGCTACAAGGGCCTGGGCGAGATGGACGCCGACCAGGCTGGCCGAGACCACGATGGACCCGCGGCGTCGTACGCTGCGGCGGCTGACGGTGGACGAGCCTGGAGATGGCCGCCGGGGTCTTCGAGTCTGCTGATGGGCAGCGAGGTCGCGCCCCGCAAGGAGTTCATCATCCAGGGTGCCTACGAGGTCGACATGGAGACGCTCGACGCGTGAGGTCGGGCTGGAGCCAGGTGGACGCGGCGCCGTCCCACGCGTGATGCTGTGCCCGTGGTGAACGAGAGCCGCGCGGCAGTGGTCAAGTCTGCTCAAGGCACGGGGGGCGAAGGCACGACGGGGGCACCTGCGGATCCCGGTCGGCGACCTGTTCTGGTACGTCGACCCCCGGGCCGAGGGAGTGGGCCGGAACGCGCACCTGCTGCTGGAGGTGGGCTGCTGGGCGCCGGAGGTGTCACCGGAGCCGGACGGTGGCGCGGTGGACTGCCCGCTGCTGTTCGACGTACCGCTGCGCGACGTCGTGGACGACACCACCCACCTGCTCGACCTGGTCACCGGGATCGGCGACCTGGCGACGCTCGGTCAGCGCCTCGACGAGTTTGTCGGGGGCGCTGGTGGACAAGGTGCTGCGCGAGCGCTGGGTCTGAGCCGCGCTCAGACCTCCTGGGAGAGCAGGCCCGTGTCGACGTCGTAGATGAAGCCGCCGACCTTGACCGACTCGGGGATGAGCGGGTGCGAGCGGACCTTGCGGACGTCCTCGGCGAGGCTCTTCTTCTGGTCGGGGATGACGTGGAAGGCGTGCCAGGTGACGTCGTGGCCCACGGCGGCGCCGATCTTGTCGTGGATCTCGGCCTCGGTGTTCGCCGCCATCGCGCAGCGGGTGTGCGGGATCACCAGGATGCGGTCGACGTTGAGCAGGTGCGCGCCGAGCACGAGCGCCTCGAGCGCGGCCTCGGTGACCCGGCCGCCCGGGTTGCGGAAGATCTTCGCGTCGCCGTAGGCTGAGCCCGAGCATCCGCAGCGGGTCGATGCGGGAGTCCATGCAGGTCACGATCGCGACGCCGGCGTGTGCCTTGCCGTCGAAACCGCCCTGGTCGAACGTCTCCGCGTAGTCCTGGTTCGCCTTCAGCAGGTCATCGAAATCGCCCATGGTCACAGGCTAGTGGGCGGCCCCGGCGGGTGGCCGGCAGTGTCCACCTCGCGGTGCAGGGCGCTCAGCGGGTCACCGCCTCGCCAGGTGCCGTACGACGCGACCGGCCGGAAGCGCGCGAAGAAGTGGTCCCGCAGGACCCCCGCCTCCTCGAACCGGCGGCGCACCGGCTCGTGCTCCGGGCCTCGGTAGGCGAACCGCGCCATCTCCGCCTGGGAGCGCCACAGCGTGATCGTCCCGAAGCCCAGCCAGCCGTCGACGAAGCCCAGCCGGAAGGCTCTCCGCTTCGTTGTCGTCCAGCGCCCGGCAGACCTCGCGGTTGCCCCGGAAGAAGGCCGGCACCGTGCGGAGCGGCGCCCTGGCCAAGGTGAGGGACACCACGGGCTCGTCGGCGGTCAGCCGCGCGCCGCCCTCGGTGGCGGGCCGCCAGCCGTGCCAGTCGCCGCGGACGACCCGGGCCGCGTCCAGGGCGAGCGTCCAGGACTCGCGCGCGCCGTCGACGTACGGCGCCGGCCAGGCGCCCCCGGACAGGTGGGCGTCGCGGGAGGCCCGGTCCTGCCAGGCCACCAGCAGCGCCGTACGACGCGCGCGGGGTGTGCCGCCCGTCCGGGCCGTCAGTGCGACGTCCATGCCGAGGTGGGCCCGGGCGACCCCGGGGGTCCGCTCGATCTCCGCGACCGCCCGGCGGCGCGTGCGCCACACGGCCGGCAGGTCACGCACCCGGTGCTCGACCAGGTGCAGGGACATGGTCATGCGAGCCGCCGCTGCGCGAGGTAGACGCCGTGCCCGAGCGGGCCGGCCACGAAGGTCAGCAGCAGGGCCAACCGCGCGGTCCGGCCGCGGTCGAGCGCGTCCTGCCAGATCCACTGCCCGACGAGCAGGTCGAAGGTCAGGTAGTGCGACCAGGCGGCCAGGAAGACGTCGCCCTGCCCGAGTCTGCTGGCGCAGCACGTCGGGGTCGCGGAAGTCGAGGGCCGCGCGGTTGCGCACCATGCCGCTGCCGAGCAGCCCGGTGTAGGCGACCGAGAGCCCGGCGTGCACCGGGACCGCGCGCCGGACCAGGCGCCGGGTGAGCCGCGAGCGGGGGAGGAGCATCATCGCGGCCCACACCGGCACGACGCTGGCGTTGAGGCCGGAGAAGAGGCGGCGGCGGGTGGGGCCGAGGGCGGAGGGTTCGGGCATGGTGCGCTCCTGGTCAGTTGGGGGAGTCGGGGGCAAGCCAGCCCGCGATGACGGCCCACGCCGCGGTCATCACGTCGACCTCCTCGGAGAGCCTGGCCGGCGATGGTGAGGACGGACAGGCCGTGGACCTGCGCCCACAGCGAGGTGACGACGGTGTCGGGGTCCGCCGGGCGGAAGCGACCGGTGTCGAGCGCGCGTCGTACGGCGTCGGTGATCCGCTCGATCGCCCGCAGCCGCGCGGTGTCGAGCTCGGGGAGCGGGTCAACCCGGCGGCCGCGTCGGTGAACATCGCCTCGTACAGCCGGGGGTGCTCGGTCGCCCAGCCGACGTAGCGCAGGCCGAGCCCGGCGATGTCGGCGACCGGGTCGTCGGTCGGCGGGTCGCTCGCCTGGGCGTCGGCGAAGGCGGTGAGGGCGCTGATCAGCACCGCCCGGTGCAACGCCTCCTTGCTGCCGAACAGGGAGTAGACCGCGGCGGTCGAGGTGCCCGCGCGCTCGGCGACGTCGCGCAGGGCGAGCGCCGCGATCCCCCGCTCGGCGACGGTCGCGAGCGCGCACGCCATGATCTGCTCGCCGAGACTCGGCGGTGTGGGTACGGGGCCGCGCCATGCGCCGACGGTAATCCAAACGCTGTTATCTAACAAGGTCTGGAAACTCAGCCGCCGGCGCGCAGCACCTCCGCGGTATCCACGCCGCGGGTCTGCGCCCGGGCGAGGAGGAAGAGGGCCAGCAAGCCGGCGGCGAAGGCCGCCGTGGCCGCGCCGACGAAGACCGCGTGCTCCTGGACGATGCCCAGGCTCGCGCAGGTCGAGGCTGGGATCGTCGGCCTGAGCGGCGTACAGCCTGCGCAGGCCGATGGTGGTCAGCGCCGAGATGCCGACCAGCATGCCGACCATCCGCGCGACCACGACCAGGGCGCTGGCCAGCCCGTGCGCCTCGTCGTCGGTCGAGGCCAGGATCGCGGCGTTGACCGGCGCCAGGGCGAGCCCGAAGCCGAGGCCGCCGAGCACGAGCGGCAGGTTCGCGGCGAACCCGTCGAGGCTGGTCTTGTCCCACTGCGCCATGGCGAGGAAGGACGCGCCCGCGGCGGCCATCCCGACCGCCGTCAGCACGCCGGCGTTGACATGTCGTAGCAGCCAGCCACCGACCAGCGCGCCGATCGGCAGGGCCACCAGGAAGCGGAGCAGCACCAGGGCGGCGCCGAGTCGCGAGTCCGGCTCGGTGGTCGTGCGGGCGAACAGCGGGATGTCCACCAGCGCTGCGATCAGTGCCCACCCGACGAGGAAGGCTGACGACCAGCGCGCCCCAGGCGGGAGTCGCGCGCAAGGCCCCGCGCGGCACGATCGGGTCGGCCGCCCGGCGCAGGTGGAGCAGCAGCAGGACCAGGGCCAGCGCGGAGCCGGCCAGGAACCACGGGCCCTGCGGCGAGAACACCGCCACCTCGGGGTCCGCGGTCGCGAAGGCGAGCACGATGCCGCCGAGCACCGCGGCCAGCAGCACCGCGCCCAGCAGGTCGGCCGCCACCAGGTGGCCCAGCCAGCCGCGCAGGTCCACCAGCGCGCGCGGCAGGAACCAGCACCACAGCAGCAGGGCGACGAAGGCCACGATGGTCGCGACACCGATCGGGGTGACCCAGCGGCTGCCCCCGTCGACGTACGGGATGAAGAGCCTGGCCCCAGGTGAGGTCGCGCTGCAGGTTCGCGGGCTGCAGGAAGGTGATCAGCCCGGTCACCACGAGCGCGCCAAGGAGGAGCAGGGCGACGGCGCGCACCGGCCAGACCCGGGCCCGGGGCGGGCGCTCGGCCGTGGTGGCGGGGGTGCGGGCGAGCAGGCCCACCGCGACCAGCAGCGCGGCGCCGCCGGCGAGGTTGATCGCGAAGATGCCGCGCCAGCCTGGTGAAGGAGAGGACCAGCGCGCCGAAGAGCGGGCCGAGCACGCTGCCGAACTCCTGGACCGCGCTGACCAGGCCGAGCGGCAGACCGCGGCGCTCGACCGGGTAGAGGGCGGCGACCAGCGACATCGTGGCCGGGACGAGGCCGCCGCCGCCGACGCCCTGCAGGAAGCGGCCGGCGACCATGCTCGGCAGGTCGTAGGACACCGCCGTGACGAAGGAGCCGATCGCGAAGAGCACGAGCGACATCGCGAGCACCGGCACCTGGCCGCGCAGGTCTGCGATGCGCCCGATGAGGGGCAGCATGGCGACGTACCCCAGCAGGAAGCCGGACACGATCGGTGCCGCCCGCTGCGGACTCGTCGACGGGGATGCCGGCGCCGGCCATCATGTCCGGCAGCGCCAGGACGACGACATAGGTGTCGACCGCGGCGAAGGCGACCGCGATGGCGCAGAGGGTCAGCAGCAGGCGGTCACGGGCCGCCGGGCGCACGTCGGGAGCGGTCACTCCGGTCATCTCGGTGCGGAGATGTCCTTGTTGACGTCGTACTTCGTGACGTCGATCGAGTAGGTCACCTCGTCGGAGTCGGGGAAGAAGACCCCGCTGAGCCGGGCGCTGCGGAGGTAGCCCTTGTCGTCGACGCGGTACGTCGCGTCGAAGGAGTCACCCTCGGCACACGGCAGGATGCCGCGGATGGCGTCCCCGGTCGCCGTGCCGGAGTACGTCGTGAAGATCTCCTTGTTGTCCGTGCCGCCGCGCTCGGCCCTGCCCGCCTCGACGTCCTTGCTCGTGGTGAGCACCGTCGACACGCCGGTCGCCGGGTCGAGCAGGCTTCGCGGGGTCGGGAGCGCACAGGTCCTTCGGCTGGTACTTGTCGCTCCAGCCGCCCAGCAGCGGGTGGTTGATCCACGGCCTTGCCGTCGGCCGAGATCACCGGGACGTCGTTGACGGGCAGCCCGGAGACCGAGCCGCTGACCTTGCCCTCGAAGGCGGCCGGGTCGGCCACGATCGTGCCGGTGGCCTCCTTGAGGAAGTTGCCGCCCGGGTCGTCCTTGGTCGAGATGGAGACGTCGATGCCGCTGGTGTCGTCGAGCAGCCTTCTTCGCCTTGGCGCTGGCGTCGCTCCACGAGCCTGGTGTCGTCACCCCCGCCCCCACCGCCACCACCGTCGCCCGAGCAGGCGGTCAGGCCGGAGACGGCGAACAGTCCGGTGAGCAGGCCGGCGGCCACGCGGGTCGAGGTGGTCATGACGTCACCCTGACACATTCGTGGGGGCCGCAAACGTCGAGCCCGCGGAGAGCGGTCCGGCAGCCTGCGGCGATCGGCTGGCTGGCCGGGACGCCGGAGCCGTCGCGCCGCCCGCCCGCGTCGGGCAGGTCGACGGGCGCACCGCTCGCTGCAGCCGCCCGCGCCGGCGCCGGTCCCGCCCAGGCGAAGACCAGGGTGTCCTCGCCCTTGAGGAAGCGGTGGCAGCGCACGCCGCCGGTGGCCCGGCCCTTGGCGGGGTACTCCCAGAAGTCGGTCACCTTCACCGACCCCGGCTCAGTGCCGGGGAGCGCGGTGGAGGAGCCGGACGCCGTCACCAGCACGACGCCTCCGGGGGCGTTGAGGTCGAGGACGCCGAACCAGACCACGCGCTCGCCGTCGGCCACGCGCACGCCGGCCATGCCGCCGCCGGAGCGGCCCTGCGGCCGGACCCCGTCGGCGCCGTAGTGGAGCAAGCCTGGGCGTCGGAGGTGACGAAGCACAGGCTCCTCGTTGCCGGTGGTGGCTTGGACCGCGCCGACCACCTCGTCGCCGTCCTTGAGCCCGATCACCTCCCACTCGTCCTTGTTGAGGACCTCGGGGTTGACCCGCTTGACGACGCCCTGCTTCGTGCCGAGCGCCAGACCCGGGCCGTCCGCGGTGAGCGCCGTCAGGGCCAGCGCGCGCTCGCCCTTGGCCGACTCCAGCACCTCGCTGAGCGGCAGGCCGCCCTGCAGGTTCGGCTCGTTGGCCGAGGGCGGCATCGCCGGCAGGTCCAGCACCGCGAGCCGGAGCAGGCGGCCGGCAGAGGTGATCACGCCGATGTCGGCGCGGGCCGTCGTACGGATGGCGGAGACGACCACGTCGTGGTTGGCGCGGCCGCCACCGCTGCCGACCGGCTCGTCGGTGGTCGTGCGGGCGAGCCGGCCGGTGGAGGACAGCAGCGCGAAGCACGGGTCGTCGGCGACCTCCAGGGACGCGGCCGCGGCCGCGACGGCGGTGCTGCCGGCCGACTCCAGCAGGACGGTACGACGAGGGGTGCCGAACGTCTTCGCGACCTCGGCCAGGCTCGTTGGACACGACCTTCTTGAGCAGCGCCTCGTCGCCCAGGATCGCGTCGAGCCTCCTCGATCTCCTTGCGCAGGCTCCTCCTGCTCCTTCTCCAGCTCCAGCCGGGAGAACCGGGTGAGCCGGCGCAGCTGCATCTCGAGGATGTACTCCGCCTGCAGACTCGGACAGGTCGAAGACGCTCATCAGCCGCTCCTTGGCGGCCGCGGAGTTGTCGCTGGTGCGGATGACCTGGATGACCTCGTCGATGTCGAGCAGCGCCACGAGCAGGCCGTCGACCAGGTGCAGGCGGGCGGCCTTCTTGTTGCGGCGGAACTGCGAGCGGCGGCGCACGACGTCGTAGCGGTGCTCGAGGAAGACCTCCAGCATCTCCTTGAGGCCGAGGGTGCGGGGCTGGCCGTCGACCAGCGCCACGTTGTTGATGCCGAAGGAGTCCTCCATCGGCGTCAGCCTTGTAGAGCCTGCTCGAGCAGCGCCTCGGGGACGAAGCCGTTCTTCACCTCGATGACCAGGCGCAGGCCGTGCTCGCGGTCGGTGAGGTCCTTCATGTCCGCGATGCCCTGGATCTTCTTGGTCTGGACCAGGGTCTTGATCCGCTCCATGACCTTTTCGGTGCCGATGCCGTAGGGCAGGCTCGGTCACCACGATGCCCTTGCGGCGCCCGATGGCCTCGACCCGGGCGGTGGCGCGCATCTTGAAGACGCCGCGGCCCGACTCGTAGGCGTCGCGGATGCCGTCGAGACCCACGATCTTGCCGCCCGTGGGCAGGTCCGGGCCGGGGATGAAGCGCATCAGCCCCTCGACGTTCGTCTTCGGGTGCTGGATCAGGTGCCGCAGCGCCTGGACCACCTCGACCAGGTTGTGCGGTGCCATGTTGGTCGCCATGCCGACCGCGATGCCGGTGGTGCCGTTGACGACCAGGTTGGGGATCGCCGACGGGAGCACCGTCGGCTCGTACTCCCGGCTGTCGTAGTTCGGCTTGAAGTCGACGGTGTCCTCGTCGATCGAGTCCGTCATCGCGATCGCCGGGGGCGCCATCCGGCACTCGGTGTAGCGCATCGCGGCCGGCGGGTCGTCCGGGGAGCCGAAGTTGCCGTGCCCGTCGATGAACGGCAGCCGCAGCGACCACGACTGCGCGGTGCGGACCAGGGCGTCGTAGATCGCGCCGTCGCCGTGCGGGTGCAGGCGACCCATCACCTCACCGACGACGCGGGCGGACTTCACGTGCCCGCGCTCCGGCGTGAGCCGCATGTCGTTCATCGTGTAGAGGATCCGGCGCTGGACCGGCTTCAGGCCGTCGCGCGCGTCGGGCAGCGCCCGGGAGTAGATGACCGAGTAGGCGTACTCCAAGAAGGACGACTGCATCTCGTCGCGGATGTCGGTGTCGAGGATGTGCTCCTCGAAGTCCTCCGGAAGGGGTTCCTGCTTGGTACGCCGTGCCATGGGCGGCATTCTTCCGGGTACCCCCGATGAATCCGGGGAGGAGGTCCGGTCTGTTCCGGACATGGCGACAGTGATGATGCACGCAGTGGTCTCGGCGGACGGGTTCATCGCGGACGAGGACGACGAGGTCGGACCGCTCTTCGACTGGTACTTCAACGGCGACCAGCCGCTCACCGACGGCGAGGACCACGGCCCCTTCTCCGTCTCCGCCGCCTCCGCGGCGTACGTGAGGCCGATGTGGGCGGACATCGGTGCGGTCATCCAGGGCCGCCACCTCTTCGACCTCACCAACGGCTGGGAGGCGACCCCGCCGGCCGGGGAGCACCTGCTGGTCGTCTCGCACCGGCCCAAGCCGGAGGGCTGGCACCCCGAGGCCGACGTGCCCTTCTTCGACGACATCGCCGCGGCGGTCGAGGAGGGCAAGCGCCGCGCGGGGGACAAGGTGCTCGCGATCTGTGCCGGCGACGTCGGCGGGCAGGCGCTCGCGGCGGGCCTGGTGGACGTGGTGGCGATGGACGTCGTGCCGGTGGTGTTCGGGCGGGGCAAGCGCTACTTCGGCGACCTCGCCGGCCAGCACCTGCTGGAGGACCCCGACGTCGTGGTCCAGGGTGACCGGGTGCTGCACCTGAGTCTATCGGGTTCGGCGGTAGATTTCTCCCTGTGACCGCCGGCGACGCGACCCCCACCGAGGAGATCGATGCGCCGCCCGCGCACTGGGAGGGTGACGTCCTGCTGCGCGACGGGCGCACGGCGCACATCCGGCCGATCCGGCCCGAGGACGACGAGTTTGCTGGTCGAGTTCTACGCGCGGGTCTCCGACGAGTCGAAGTACTACCGCTTCTTCTCCCCGATGCCGGTGCTCTCCGAGCGCGACGTACGACGCTTCACCCACGTCGACCACAAGGACCGGGTGGCGCTGATCCTGCTCGTGCAGGAGCAGATGATCGCCGTCGGCCGCTACGACGTGGTCAGCGAGCACGAGGCCGAGGTCGCCTTCCTCGTCGAGGACGGCCACCAGGGCCGCGGCATCGCGCAGGCTCCTGCTCGAGCACCTGGCCCAGGCCGGGCGGGAGCGGGGCGTGGAGCGGTTCACGGCCGAGGTCCTGCCCGACAACAGCCGGATGATCCAGACCTTCCGGGACGCGGGCTACCGGGTCGCGAGCGGCTACCACGACGGCGTGATCACGCTGGAGTTCCCGATCGACCCGACGGACACCGCGATCGGGGTGATGCGCGACCGCGAGCACGCCGCGGAGGCCGCCTCGATCGACCGCTTCTTCCAGCCCAAGTCGGTCGCGATCATCGGTGCCAGCCGTCGGCAGGACACGATCGGCCAGGTGCTCGTGCGCAACCTGGTGATGGCGGACTTCACCGGCCGGGTCTACGTCGTGAACCCCAGCGCCCCCGCGGTGTCGGGCATGCCGGCGTACAAGAACGTCAACGACATCCCCGACGACGTGGACGTCGCGATCGTCGCGGTGCCGGCGGAGGCGGTGACCGACGTCGTCCTCGACTGCGCCAACAAGGGCGTGCACGGGCTGATCGTGATCTCCTCCGGCTTCGCCGAGACCGGCGAGGAGGGCCGGCGCCGGCAGCGGCACCTGGCCGGGCTGTGCCGCTCCTACGGCCTGCGCCTGATCGGCCCCAACTGCCTGGGCGTCATCAACACCGATCCGAGCGTGCAGGTCAACGCCTCGCTGTCGTCGGTGATGCCGGCCCGGGGGCGTGCGGGCTTCTTCTGCCAGTCCGGCGCGCTCGGCTCCGCGATCCTGGAGAAGGTCAAGAACCGTGGCCTGGGCCTGTCCACCTTCGTGAGCGCGGGCAACCGTGCGGACGTCTCCGGCAACGACCTCCTGCAGTACTGGGAGGAGGACGACGCGACCGAGGTCGTCATGATGTACCTGGAGTCCATCGGAAATCCGCGCAAGTTCTCCCGCATCGCGCGCCGGGTCTCCCAGCGCAAGCCGATCGTCGCCGTCCGGAGCGGCCGTACGACGCAGGGCGTCCCGATGGGCCACACGGTCCGCCGCATCGGTGCGCCGCAGGCCGCCGTGGACGCGATGTTCCGCCAGGCCGGGGTGATCCAGGTGGACACCCTCGACGACATGTTCGACGTCGCCCAGCTTGCTCGCCCACCAGCCGCTCCCGCGCGGGCGCCGGGTCGCGATCGTCGGCAACTCCGACGCGCTGGGCCTGCTCGCCGCCGACGCCGCCTCCGCGGTCGGCCTGGTCGTCAACCGCTCGGTCGCGCTCGGTGCGGAGGCGACGGCCGAGGACTTCGAGGACGCGCTGGACGACGCCATCGACGACCCGGACGTGGACTCGGTGATCGCGGTCTACATCCCGCCGCTCGACGTCTCCGGCGAGGAGGTCGCCAACGTGCTGGCGGCGGTGGGGGAGCAGTCCGACAAGCCACTGGTCTCCTCCTTCCTCGGTGCCGAGGGCATCCCCGAGCCTGCTGCGCGTCCCTGACGTGGCGGGCTCGTCGGCGGGACGCGGCTCGGTGCCGTCGTACCCCGCGGTGGAGGCGGCGGTGCGCGCCCTGGCCCGCGTCGTGGAGTACGCCGTGTGGCTGCACGCCCCCGACGGCCCGGCCGCCGACGCCGGTGAGGTCGACGACCGCGCCGCGCGCCGGCTGGTCGAGGGCATCCTCGCCGAGCCCGCCGTGGTCGCGGCGGACCGCGAGGTCGAGCTCGACCAGGACCAGGTGAGCCAGCTTGCTCGCCGCCTACGGCATCGAGCCTGTGGCCGACCATCCCGGTCACCGGCCTCGACGACGCGATCGCCGCGGGCGAGCGGCTCGGCTGGGACGTGGTGCTCAAGTCGACGCTGGCCTCGGTGCGTGAGCGACCGGACCAGGTGCACGTGTGGCGCAACATCAACGGCCCGGTGGAGATGGAGGACGCCTGGGGCGACCTCAGCCGGCTGGTGGACCCGGCGACCGGGCGGTTCGTCGTGCAGCGCAACGCGCCGACCGGCGTACCGATCGCGGTGCGCTCCTTCGAGGACCCGCTGTTCGGGCCGGTCGTCTCCTTCGGCATCTCCGGTCCGGTCATCGAGTCTGCTGGGCGACTGGTCCTACCGGATCCCGCCGCTGGGCGAGCACGAGGTCTCCGCGATGGTGCGCGAGGTCAAGAGCGCCCCGCTGCTGTTCGGCTACCGCGGCGCCGAGGCCGTCGACGTCGCCGCGATCGAGGACCTCATCACCCGGGTCGCCGAGCCTGCAGAACGACCTGCCGCAGGTCAGCCTCCCTGGAGCTCTCCCTGGTGCTGGCCGGGGTGGACGGCGCCCGGGTGCTGACGGCGTCGGCACGGGTGGCCGCGATCAAGGACCCGCGGCCGGACTCGCTGGTGCGCCGGATGCCCGACCTCATCACCACGATCCCCGACTGAGTTGTCCGGCGCTGCCGCGCGGCCCGCTCCGACGGCATGACAGGATGCCGCCCATGACCGACCGGAGCGCTGACCTGCTCACCGCGATCGACCGCACGGGCTACTACCCGGAGGTCGTGGCCGACGCCGTCACCGACGCGTGCGGGGGCGAACCGGTCGTGTCGTACTACGTGCACCACGAGCCGACCTTCGAGCGCGACGAGGTACGTCGCCACCAGACCGTCATCGTGCTGACGCCCTCGCGACTGATCCTGGCCCACACCGACGAGCACGCCGGCGACGACCTGCTGCCGGAGCCCTACACCTCGACGTCCACCGAGGCGGTCAGTCTCAGCGCGGTCGCCAACGTCGTCGTCACCCGGATGGTCACCAACCCGACCTCCGGGCCCCGTCCGCCCGCGGAGGCGGTCCTCACCATCGGCTGGGGTGCGGTCAGCCGGATCGACCTCGAGCCCGCCGCCTGCGACGACCCTCAGTGCGAGGCCGACCACGGCTACACCGGCACCTCCTCCTCCGACGACTTCTCGCTGCGGGTCTCGGCCGCCGCCGACGGCGCCGACGCGGTGGGTGGGCTGCTGTCCTTCGCCGCATCCCTGTCCGCACTGACCCGTGGCTGAGGCCTTCTGCGAGCCGGCGTACGGCGTCCGGTCGCTCGGCGACCTCGTCCCCGCCGCCGCGCACGCCCTCGGCAGCCCGCTGGGCCCCGCGCCCACCGGGCTCACCCTGCCCGACGCCCAGTCGTACGTCGTGTTCCTCATCGACGGGCTCGGCGCGCGGCTCCTCGAGCGCTACGCCCACGCGGCGCCGTACCTGTCCTCGTTGCTGGCCGGATCGACGCCCGCCACGGCCGGCGTGCCCTCGACGACCTCCACCTCGCTGACCTCGCTCGGCACCGGCCTGGCCCCCGGGGCGCACGGGCTGGTCGGCTTCACCACCCGCATCCCCGGGACGAGCGACCTGCTCAACGCGCTGCTGTGGGACCACGACGTGGAGCCCACCCAGTGGCAGCCGCACACCACGGCGTTCTCCTCGCTGCAGGCGGCGGGTGTGCGGGTGACGGTGGTCAACAAGCGGGAGTTCGACGGCAGCGGGCTGACCGTGGCGGCCCACCGCGGCGCCGACTACGTGGGCGTGGACCGCGTCGGCGAGCGGATCGCCGCCGTCGTCGCGGCCTCCCGGCCCGGGCCGCGCCAGCCGACGCTCACCTACGTCTACGACGGCGACCTCGACTGGACCGGTCACCGCTGGGGCGTCGCGTCCAGCCAGTGGCTGCAACGAACTCGCGATGATCGACCACGAGGCCGAGCAGGCTGCGCGAGGCGCTGCCCGCGGACCGGCGCCTGCTCGTCGTGGCGGACCACGGCATGGTCGACGTCCCCGACGACGCGCGCCTCGACGTCTCCGCCCACGACGAGTTCGCGCGACGGCGTCGCGATCGTCGGCGGGGAGGCCCGCTTCCGCCACCTCTACTGCACCGGCGGAGCCGTCGCCGACGTCGTGGCCACCTGGCGCGAGGTCGTCGGCGGCCGGGCCGACGTGCTCACCCGGGCGGAGGCGATCGGCCGCGGCTGGTTCGGCGCGGTCGACCCCTCGGTGCTGCCGCGGATCGGGGACGTGGTGGTCGCCTGCCGTGGCGACTTCGCGGTGCTCTCCACCGACGGGTTCCCCTACGAGGCGCGGCTGATCGGCATGCACGGCTCGCTCACGCCGGACGAGATGCTGATCCCCGTCCTGCTCGACTGAACCGCTCTCAGTCGAAGGGCAGCGGCTCCGCGGACAGGCTGACGGCCCGCGCCCGCGCGGCGGTCAGCCCGCGGCGGTGGTGGGGGCGGCAGAGCACCTCGTAGGCGACCTCGGGCTCGTCGGCGGGGGTGGGAGGAGCGGGCTCGCCCTCGACGTCCCCGACGACGATCACCTCGCCCTCGGTGACCATCACGCCGTCCTCGGTGCGCGCGTTGTGGGTGGCCCTCTTGCCGCACCAGCACAGCGCCTCGACCTGGAGCACCTCGGTGCGGTCGGCGAGCTCGACCAGGCGGGCGGAGCCGGGGAAGAGCCGGGTGCGGAAGTCGGTGAGGATGCCGAAGCAGAACACGTCGATCTGCGACTCGTCGACGATCTTCGCGAGTCTGGTCGACCTGCGCAGGCGTGTAGAACTGGGCCTCGTCGCAGATCAGGTAGTCGATCCGGGCCCCCTGGGTGAGCGCGTCGACGGTGAAGCGCCAGAAGTCGAAGTCCGGCTCGACCTCGAGCGCCTGGGCCGTGAGCCCGAGCCGGGAGGAGACCTGGGCGACGCCGGCCCGGTCGTGCGAGGTGAACAGGCGGCCGGACCGGCCGCGGGCCGCGTGGTTGTGGTTGGTCTGCAGGGCGAGGGTGGACTTCCCGGCGTCCATCGTCCCGGTACGGAAGGTCAGGCTCGGCCACGGTCGGCATCCTCTCATCCACCTCCCGACCCTCGTTTCCGCTGGGTGTTTCCGGATTCGCCTGCGGGTGGGCGGGAGGAGGGCGAACACTGGTGGCTCGTCCAAGAACTCACGGGAAGAGGTGGGGTGGCGTGGGGGTCACCACCGGCTCGGCAGCACGATGGGTACGACGCGGCCTCGGTCTCCTCGTCCTCGCCTCCGTGCTGGCCGTCGTCCTGGCCACGACCGGGATCCTGAACCAGGGTGACCGGCCCGCGCCGGCCGCGACGAGCGCCGACGCCGCGCTCCCGGTCGCACCGCCGTCTGTGGCACCCGAGGTGGTCGCGCCCGCTCAGGTGCCGGCCGCCGTGCCCGCGCCGCTCCCCGTCCAGGCCGTGGCCGTACGACGCGCGCCGGTCGCCGCCGCCTACCCCGGCGCCCTGCTCGACGCGCCGCCCGCCGCGGTCGCGGCCTACCAGCGCGCCGCCACGATCATCGACTCCGCCGCCGACTGCAACCTGGACTGGCTCGTGCTCGCCGCTCTCGGCCGGATCGAGTCCGACCACGGTCGCGGCACCGACGGCCGGCACCGGGTCAGCGAGGAGGGCCTGGTCCGTCCGGCTCTCGTCGGTGCCCCGCAGAACGGGCGCGGGGGCCGCAGCCGGGTCGACGACACCGACGGGGGTGCGCTCGACCGGAACCGCCGCTGGGACGCCGCGGTCGGCCCGCTCGGCCTGCTGCCCGCGACCTGGGCGACCGTCGCGGTCGACGCCGACGGCGACGGCGTCCGTGACCCCCAGGACCTCGACGACGCGACCCTGGCCGCCAGCGTGCTGCTGTGCGCCGGCGGGCACGACCTCGGCAAGCCGGCCGCGCTGCGCGCCGCACTGACGTCGTACCACCGCACGAAGGGCTTCGCGGCCGCCGTGCTCGCGCTGGTCACGCGCTACGACACGGAGCCTGACCGACGTACCGCTGGCGGTGCCGATGGCGAACATCCCGCCGGAGGACCTGATCGGCCTGTGCGACTGCGTGGACGAGGTGAGCGCCCGGCTGCGCCACGCCAAGGCCGGCGTACGACGCGCGGGCGGCGAGGCGCGTCCGCACCGCACGCCGGGGGCCGCGGCCTTCTCGGCCCCGCAGCCGAAGCCGACGACGCCGCCGAAGCCGACGCCGCCGACCCCGCCGACATCACCGCCGGCGCCCGACCCGACGCCCGACCCGACACCTGACCCCGAGCCGGCGCCCGACCCGACGCCCGACCCGACGCCTGACCCGGCGGACCCGGCTCCCGGGCCGGCGCCGAGCACCGAGCCCGACCCCGCGCCCGTCCCGGACGCCACGACCACGGACCTGCCGGCAGGAGAGCCGCTCACCGCCGTGCAGGAGTGAGGCCGGCGCCTCAGGCCGGGCGCACCTGCAGGACCACGTCCCGGCCGGCGCCGTTGTCGGTGGTGACCAGCAGGGAGCCGTCGGCGAGTGCGGTGACGGCGCGCAGCCGGCCGCGGGTGCGGAGCCTCGGCGGGCGCGACGGTCCCGACCAGCCGGCCCGCGCTGTCGAAGCGGACGAACATCAGCCGCTCGCCCTTGAGGACCGCGACCGCGAGGGTGCCGTCGAGGCTGCCCCAGCGCGAGCCGCTGACGAAGGCGGCGCCGGAGGGGGCGATGGTGGTGGGGCCGGAGCTCCACCGCGCGTCGTACTGGGTCCTGGGGAGGCGGCTGTCGGTCATCGGGACGCTCTCGTCGTAGCCCGGGACCGGGTTCCAGCCGTAGTCGCGGCCGGTCCCGATCAGGTTGATCTCGTCGTCGCGGTAGGCTGCCGTGCTCGACCGACCACAGGCTGCCGTCGGCGCGCTGTGCGAGCCCCTGCACGTTGCGGTGGCCGTAGGCTGAGCACCCACCTGCGGTTGCCCTTGCTCCCGTACCAGGGGTTGGCCGGCCAGGGCGCGCCGGTGAACCGGTTCATCCGCAGCACCTTGCCGCCGAGCGAGGCGAGGTTGCGGGGGTTCGTGCCCCGGGCGGCGTCACCCGTGCCGACCACCAGGGCGCCGTACCGGAGGACCAGGAGGCGGCAGCCGCCGTGGCGTCCGGTGCTGTTGGAGGGCAGGGCCGAGCGCAGCGTGCGGACGTACGTCGCCTTGCGCAGGCTTGGCGTCCAGCCGCCAGGCGATCACCCGGATGTCGTGGCTCGTCCCGACCTTCCAGCCCGAGCAGGTGTAGATCCGCCGGTTGCTGCGGAACGACGGGTCGACCGCGAGCCCGAGCAGCCCGGTCTCGCCGTTCGCCCACACCTGCGAGCGCGGGAAGGCGATGTCGCGGTGCGCGCCGCCCGGCCCCACCAGGGTCAGGGCACGCCGGGTCCGCTGGGTCACCAGCAGGTAGCCGGACGGCAGGGCACGGACCTCCCAGGGGTGGTCGAGCCCCGACGCCAGCACCCGCACGGTGAGGCGGGGGACGACGGCGGCGCGGGCCGCGTCCGGCTCGGCGACCCCGGAGCCGGGGGCACCGAGCAGGGACGCGACCAGCGCGAGGACGGGGAGCGCGGCGAGTCGGACCCTCATGGTCCGACGGTACGCCTCAGAAGGTGTGCTCGGGAGCGGGGAAGCTCGCCGTCCTTGACCTCGGCGTCGAAGGCGCGGGCCGCGTCGAGGAGCGTGCCGCGCAGGTCGGCGTACTGCTTGACGAAGCGCGGGAGCCGGCCGGTGCGCAGCCCGAAGGCGTCCTGCCACACCAGCACCTGGCCGTCGCACCGGTTGCCGGCGCCGATGCCGATGGTCGGGATGTCGAGCCTTCGCGGTGACCTCGGCGGCCACGTCACCGGGCACCATCTCCATCACGACGGAGAAGGCGCCGGCCTCCTGCACGGCGAGCGCGTCGCGCAGCACCCGCTTCGCGGTGTCACCGCGTCCCTGGACCCGGTAGCCGCCGAGAGTGTGCTCGGACTGCGGCGTGAAGCCGATGTGGGCCATGACGGGGATGCCGCCCTGGGTCATCCGCTCGATCTGGGGGGCCATCTCGACGCCGCCCTCGAGCCTGATCGCGTGCGCACCGCCCTCCTTCATGAACCGGACGGCGGTGAGGTAGCCCTGCTCGGGAGAGGCCTGGTAGGCTCCCGAACGGCAGGTCGCCCACCACGAGCGCGCGGGTGACCGAGCGGCTGACGGCGCGGGTCAGGGGGAGCAGGCTCGTCCACGGTGACCGGGATCGAAGTGCTGTTGCCAAGGACGTTGTTGGAGGCGCTGTCGCCGACGAGGAGGACCTCGATGCCGGCCTCGTCGAAGACCTGCGCGGTCAGTCTGGTCGTAGGCTGGTGAGCATCGAGAAGCGCTCACCGCGCTCCTTGAGCTCGCGCAGGTGGTGGGTGCGGATCCGCTTGATCGGCTTGGCCGGGGTGGTGGCCGAGGTGGCCGGGGATTCCGCCGGGCCGCCGCCGTAGGGCGCGGTCTCTTCGGGCGTGCTGCTGCTCATCGTCGAGTCTCCGTTCATTCGTGACTCGCGGCCCGCCGGTGCGGGTCCACGTTCGTGAAGGACAACGACGAGGCTAGTCCCGACCGGGCCCGGTCCGCGCTGTGTGCTCGGTCACCCCGCGGCCGCGGCCTCCGGACTCGGAGACGACGATCCGGCGCATGCCGAGCATCGCGCGGGTGACCGCCTCCACGCGGTCCGGGTCCGTGCTGCTCACCAGACTCGTAGAGCCGCTCCGGGACGATCTGCCAGGACAGCCCGAAGCGGTCCCTGAGCCACCCGCAGACCGACTCCTGCCCGCCGTCGGCCAGCGAGTCCCAGTAGTAGTCGACCTCGCTCTGGTCGCGACAGGTCACCGCGAAGGACACCGCCTCGGTGAACGGCAGCGCCGGCCCGCCGTTGATGCCGCGGAAGGTGACCCCGTCCAGGGTGAACTCCCCGACCATCGGGGTGAGGTGCCCGATGGAGGAGTTCGGGAAGATCGAGGTGTAGAAGCGCGCCGCCTCCGCCAGGGTGTCGTCGAACCACAGGCACGGCTGGATCCGGCTGCTCGTGAGGGTCATGCCGGGGCAGACCACGTCCGAGGCGCGGACTCATCGCCGCGCGGGCCGGGCCGCCGGGCGAGACTCCCCGGGTGACCGACCGGAAGATCCCTCGCGACCGCGCCGACGACTACGCCGACGGCATCATCCAGGCGCGCCAGGAGTTCGCGCGCGAGCACACCGGCAGCCCGCTGGAGCACGTCGCGTCGTACTCCCTCGACCCGGCGACGCTGCCCGGGAACGTCGAGGGCTTCCTCGGTGTGGCCCAGGTGCCGATCGGGCTGGCCGGCCCGGTCCTCGTGAACGGCGAGCACGCGCAGGGCGAGTTCCTCGTGCCGCTGGCGACGACCGAGGGGACCCTCGTGGCGTCGTACAGCCGGGGGATGAAGTTCGTGCCGGGACGCGGGCGGCATCACGACCACGGTCATCGGCGACCGCATGCAGCGCGCGCCCGTGTTCTCCTTCGACGACGCGCGCCAGGCGCGGGCCTTCGGGGAGTGGCTGACCGAGCGCTTCGACGACGTCGCGGCGGCCGCGCAGACGACCACCAGGCTCCGGCCGGCTCGTCGACATCCAGCAGTTCCCGGTCTCCAAGCCTCCTCTACACCCGCTTCAACTACACGACCGGGGACGCCGCCGGGCAGAACATGACCGGCAAGGCGACCTTCGCCGCGTGCGCCTGGATCAAGCAGAACTACCCGGGCGAGGTGCACTTCCTGCTCGAGGGCCAGTTCGCCACCGACAAGAAGACCTCGATCGTCAACATGCTGCACACCCGCGGCAAGCGGGTCGTCGCCGAGATCACCCTGCCTGCGGCGCTGGTCGAGGAGCAGATGCACGTCAGCACCGACAAGTCTGTACGCCGCCCGCATGCGCGGCCGACTCGGCGCGATCATGTCGGTGACCAACAACAACGGCAACCACTCCGCCAACGGCATCACCGCGATGTTCATCGCCACCGGCCAGGACGTCGCGAACGTCGCGGAGAGCCTCCGCCCTCTACGGCTTCTCCGAGTTCGCTGGCCAACGGCGACTTCTACGCCTCGGTCACCCTGCCGTCGCTGATCGTCGCGACCTACGGCGGCGGCACGGGCCTCGCCACCCAGCGCGAGTGCCTCGGTTCGCTCGGCTGCTACGGCGCCGGCAACGTCTACAAGGCTCGCTGAGATCATCGCCGCCACCGTGCTCGCCGGAGAGTCTCTCGCTCGGCTCGGCCGTGGTGGCGGAGGAGTGGGTGCAGGCGCACGACGACCTGGGACGCAACCGCCCCTGAGCCGTCCTCCCTAGACTCGTCCCGTGGACTTCTACTCGGCCTACGCCCACGGGTTCGCCCGGGTCGCGGCGGTGACCCTCCCGGTCGCCATCGCCGACCCGGCGACCAACGCCGCGCGCACGATCGAGCAGGCCCGCGCCTGCCACGAGGAGGGTGTGGCGGTGGCGGTGTTCCCCGAGCTCGGCCTGACCGGGTACGCCGTCGACGACCTCTTCCTGCAGGACACGCTCCTGGAGGCGGTGCACGCCGGGATCGCCGCCGTCGTCGAGGCGAGCCGCGAGCCTGCGCCCGGTCATCGTGGTCGGTGCGCCGCTGGTGCACGGCACCCGGGTGCTCAACTGCGCGGTGGTGGTGCACGCCGGGGAGGTGCTCGGGGTCGCGCCGAAGTCCTACCTGCCGACGTACCGCGAGTTCTACGAGCGCCGCTGGTTCGCCCCCGGTGACGACGTCATCGGAGAGATCGCCGTCGCCGGTGCGACCGTGCCGATCGGCGCGGACCTGATCTTCCGGGCGAGCGACGTGCCGCACCTCAACCTCCACGTCGAGGTGTGCGAGGACATGTGGGTGCCGGTGCCGCCGAGCGCGCAGGCGGCGCTCGCGGGAGCGACCGTGCTCGCCAACCTGTCCGGCAGCCCGATCACGATCGCCCGCGCCGAGGACCGGCACCTGCTCGCCCGCAGCGCGAGCGCGCGGTGCAGCGCGGCCTACGTCTACGCCGCGGCCGGCCAGGGCGAGTCCACCACCGACCTGTCCTGGGACGGGCAGACGATGGTCTACGAGGTGGGCGACCTGCTCGGGGAGAGCGAGCGCTTCCCGGACGGGCCGCGTCGTACCGTCGTGGACGTCGATCTCGGCCGCCTGCACACCGAGCGGCTGCGCCAGGGCACCTTCGACGACAACCGCCGGGGGACCGGCGTCGACGCCGACGCCTTCCGCTGGATCGACTTCACCCTCGACCCGCCCACCGGCGACATCGGCCTGCGCCGCAAGGTCGACCGCTTCCCGTTCGTGCCCGACGACCCGGCGAAGGCTGGCTCAGGACTGCTACGAGGCCTACAACATCCAGGTCTCCGGCCTGGAGCAGCGGCTGCGCGCGATCGGCCAGCCGAAGGTCGTGATCGGCGTCAGCGGTGGCCTCGACTCCACGCACGCCCTGATCGTCGCGGCCCGCGCGATGGACCGGCTGGGCCGCCCGCGCAGCGACATCCACGCCTTCACGATGCCCGGCTTCGCGACGGGGGAGACCACCAAGTCGTACGCCACCCGCCTCTCCCAGGCGCTGGGCTGCACGTTCGAGGAGATCGACATCAAGCCCGCCGCCCGGACGATGCTGGAGGGGTTGAAGCACCCCTTCGCGGGCGGTGAGCCGGTCTACGACATCACCTTCGAGAACGTCCAGGCCGGTCTGCGCACCGACTACCTGTTCCGCCCGGCCAACCACCGCGGCGGGATCGTGCTCGGCACCGGCGACCTCTCCGGTCCGGCGCTCGGCTGGTGCACCTACGGCGTGGGCGACCAGATGTCGCACTACAACGTCAACGCGGGTGTGCCGAAAACCCTCATCCAGCACCTCATCCGCTGGGTCATCGACAGCAACCAGGCTGCACGGTGGTGACTACGACGACGCCGCCGACGAGGTGCTGCGCGAGATCCTGGAGCAGGAGATCACCCCGGAGCCTGATCCCGACCGAGGAGGGCCAGAAGCCGCAGGCCACCGAGGACTCCGTGGGTCCCTACGCCCTGCAGGACTTCACGCTCTACCACGTGATCCGGCGCGGCTACCGGCCCAGCAAGATCGCCTTCCTCGCCTGGCACGCCTGGCGCGACGAGACCGAGGGGGACTGGCCGCCCGGCTTCCCGCAGGAGCGGCGCACGTCGTACGACCTCGGGGTGGTGCGGGGCTGGCTGGAGGTCTTCGTCCGGCGCTTCTTCAGCAGCCAGTTCAAGCGCTCGGCGCTGCCGAACGGTCCGAAGGTGAGCCCGGGCGGCACGATGTCGCCGCGCGGGGACTGGCGGATGCCGTCCGACGCGAGCCCGGCGGCCTGGCTGGCCGAGCCTGGAGAACGTGCCGACCGCCTAGCCGGGGCACGACAGGGGGGTACGACGATGGGGACCGCGCGGACGAGGGCGTGGCTCGTGGCACTGGTCACGCTCGCCCTGGTACTGGCGACGGCCGGCTGCGGCAAAGAGGGTGACGACGAGCCGGGGCCGGTGCGCGAGGTGGCACAGGACGGCACGGCGGGCGGCCCGGCCGACTCCGGCGACTTCGTCCTGGTCCGGGAGGAGCCGGCAGCCGACGACGCCGATGTGGCGCAGGTCGTGGACGACTCGGAGGTCCCGCAGAGCGTGGTGGACGGCCTCAACGACCAGTACGCCCTGCCGAGGGACATCACGATCCGCCTCGCCGCCGAGGACGCGGACGACGAGGGCCCGCACTTCGACCCCGACGCCAACGAGGTCGTGGTGCCCTACCCCTATCTCACCGCGGACTACGCGATCTTCTCCGGCTTCGGCTACGACGACGACGAGACTCGACGACGCGATGGTGGACGACCTGCTCTTCACGCTCTACCACGAGGTCGGCCACGCCCTGATCTCGAACCTGGACCTGCCGGTCACCGGGCGGGAGGAGGACGCCGTGGACGAGCTCTCCGCGGTGGTCCTCACCGACACCTGGGAGGCGGGCGGGGAGATCCTCGTCTCCGCGGCGGACTGGTTCGGCGCGATGGACAGCGAGCGGAGCGATGCCTACGAGCGCAGCGACTTCGCCGACGAGCACTCGCTCGACGCGCAGCGCTACGTCAACCTGCTGTGCCTGGCCTACGGCAGCGACCCGAAGACCTACGACTACCTGGTCGGACCCGACGAGGTGCCCGCGGAACGGGCCGAGCGCTGCCCGGACGAGTACGAGCAGGCAGCGTCGTCGTGGGACGCGCTGCTCGCACCCTGGGTGATCGACGCCCACTGACACGCACGGCGGCCCGGCGGGCGCGGGAACCTGCCGTTCGGGTCGCTCGGACGACGACGCGGGCTGTGCGTGTCTCCGTCCCCGACGGCGTACCCCTAGGCTGACGCCATGGGCAAGCAAGAGGACTTCGTACTGCGCGCACTCGAGGAGCGCGACGTCCGGTTCGTGCGGCTGTGGTTCACCGACGTGCTCGGGTTCCTCAAGTCCGTCGCGGTCGCGCCGGCGGAGCCTGGAGGGCGCGTTCTCCGAGGGCATCGGCTTCGACGGCTCGGCGATCGAGGGCTTCGCCCGGGTCTACGAGGCGGACATGCTCGCGCTGCCCGACCCGACGACCTTCCAGATCCTGCCGTGGCGCAGTGCCGAGGGCCCGGCGACCGCCCGGATGTTCTGCGACATCGTGATGCCGGACGGCTCGGCGTCGTACGCCGACCCGCGCAACGTGCTCAAGCGCACGCTCGGCAAGGCGGCCGAGCAGGGGTTCACCTTCTACACCCACCCCGAGGTCGAGTTCTACCTGTTCAAGGACGAGCCGCACGCCGGTGAGGAGCCGGTGCCGGTCGACCGCAGCGGCTACTTCGACCACGCCGCGCACAGCCATGGCTCGGACTTCCGCCGCGAGGCGATCACCATGCTCGAGGCGATGGGGATCTCGGTGGAGTTCAGCCACCACGAGGCCGGCCCGGGGCAGCAGGAGATCGACCTGCGCTACGCCGACGCGCTCACCACCGCCGACAACATCATGACCTTCCGCACGGTGATCCGGGAGGTCGCGCTCAGCCAGGGCATCTGGGCGACCTTCATGCCCAAGCCGTTCACCACCCACCCCGGCTCCGGGATGCACACGCACGTCTCGCTCTTCGAGGGCGACCAGAACGCCTTCTACGAGGCCGGTGCGGAGTACCAGCTTGTCCAAGACCGGGCGGCAGTTCATCGCCGGGGTGCTCAAGCACGCGGGCGAGATCAGCGTCGTGACCAACCAGTGGGTCAACTCCTACAAGCGGATGATGTTCGGTGGCGAGGCCCCGTCGTACGTCTGCTGGGGGCACAACAACCGCTCGGCGATGATCCGGGTGCCGATGTACAAGCCGATGAAGGGCCAGTCCACCCGGATCGAGTCTGCGCACCATCGACTCCGCGTGCAACCCCTACCTCGCCTACGCCGCCGTGCTGGCCGCCGGGCTCAAGGGCATCGAGAACGGCTACGAGCCTGCCCCGCGAGGCCGAGGACGACGTGTGGGCGCTGACCGAGCGCGAGCGGCGCAACCTCGGCATCGAGCCGCTGCCGAAGAACCTCAACGACGCGATCAGCATCGCCGAGCACTCCGGTTCGCTCGCCGAGACGCTGGGGGAGCAGGTCTTCGACTTCTTCCTGCGCAACAAGCGGGCCGAGTGGGACGAGTACCGCGGCCAGGTCTCGGTCTTCGAGCGCGACCGCATGCTGCCCGTGCTGTGAGATGAACCGAGCGACCCAGCGCACCGAGCCTGCTGCGGCTCGGCTTCGTCGACCTCGACCGCGCGCTCGCCGACCTCGACGAGCCTGGGCGAGGGGTCGCTCGACCTGCTGGCCTACCTGGGGCGTACGGCCGACCCGGACGCCGCGCTGCGGGCACTGTGCCGGATCGCGGAGGTGGCCGAGGACGGCGCCGAGCCTGGTGGCGGCGGTCCGCGACGACGAGGGCACGGCGATGCGCCTGCTCTCCGTGCTGGGCGCGAGACTCGGCCCTGGCCGACCACCTCGTCAACCACCCCGCGCACTGGCACGAGCTCACCGACCCCGGGCTCGGCTCGACCCGGCCGGCGGCGTGGGCGGTGCGCGAGGCGCTGCGCGCGGCGGTGGCGGGCAAGCCGGACGCGGAGGCGGTGGACGCGCTGCGGGTCGAGTACCGGCGCCTGCTGCTGCGCCTGGCGGCCCGCGACCTGACCCACCACCTGGGCGTCGACGACGCCGCGGCGGGAGCCTGTCGGACCTGGCGGCCGGCACGCTGGAGGCCGCCCTCGACGTGGCCCGGGCCCGGGTCGGCGAGGACGCCGACGGCACCCGGCTCGCCGTGATCGCGATGGGCAAGTGCGGGGGCCACGAGACTCAACTACGTCTCCGACGTGGACGTGGTCTTCGTGCACGACGGGGACGAGCGGATCGCGGCCCGGCTCGCCGCGCAGATGATGCAGGTCTGCTCCGACCACACCGCCGAGGGCACCATCTGGCCGGTCGACGCCGCCCTGCGGCCCGAGGGCAAGGCCGGTCCGCTGAGCCGCACGCTGGCCAGCCACGAGGCGTACTACGAGCGCTGGGCCGAGGCGTGGGAGTTCCAGGCGCTGCTCAAGGCGCGCCCGGTCGCGGGCGACCTGGCCCTGGGCCGGGAGTTCATCGCGATGGTCGCGCCGATGGTCTGGTCGGCCGCCGACCGGGAGGGCTTCGTCGAGGCCGCGCGGGCGATGCGCCGCCGGGTGCTCGACCACATCCCGGCCAAGGAGGCCGACCGCCAGGCTCAAGCCTGGGTGCCGGTGGGCTGCGCGACGTGGAGTTCGCGGTGCAGCTGCTGCAGGCTCGTGCACGGCCGTGCCGACGAGAGGATCCGGCCGCCGACGACGCTCAGCGCGCTGGCCCGCCTCACCGAAGGTGGCTACGTCGGCCGCGAGGACGGCGAGTCCCTGCACCGGGCCTATGCCTTCCTGCGGACCCTGGAGCACCGGATCCAGTCTGCACCGCCTGCAGCGCACCCACGTCGTACCGGCCGACGACGCGTCACTGCGCCGCCTCGGGCGCAGCCTCGGGTTCTTCAAGGAGGCCGAGAAGCGCCTGGTCGACACCTGGCAGGCGCACCGCCGCGAGGTCAGCCGGCTGCACCAGAAGATCTTCTACCGCCCGCTGCTCACCGCCGTCGCCCGGATGGGCGCCGACGAGGTCCGGCTGTCCTCGGAGGCCGCGGGCGCCCGCCTCGCCGCCCTCGGGTACGCCGACCCGGAGGCCGCGCTGCGCAACCTGGAGGCACTGACCTCGGGAGTCAGCCGCACCGCGGCCATCCAGCGCACCCTGCTCCCGGCGATGCTGCAGTGGTTCGCCGAGTGCCCGGACCCCGACGGCGGGCTGTTCGGCTTCCGCCGGATCAGCGAGGCGCTGGGCAGCACGCCGTGGTACCTCTCCACCCTGCGCGACGAGGGCGAGGTCGCCGAGCGGCTCTCGCACCTGCTGGCGACCTCGCGCTACTGCACCGACCTGCTGGAGCGCGAGCCGGCGGGGGTGCGCCTGCTCGGCGGCACCCTGGAGCCGCTCGGCTCGGCCGCGCTCACCGAGGAGATGCTGGCGAGCGGGCGGCGCCAGGAGGACCCGGAGAAGGCGATCCGGGCCGTGCGCGCCGTACGCCGCCGGGAGCCTGCTGCGGATCGCGGCGGGCGACGTGCTCGGGCTGATCGACGTCGCTGACGTGGGCTTCGCGCTCGCCCGGCTCACCGACGCCACCTTGGAGGCCGCGCTCGACGTCACCACCCGTGCGATCTGCCGCCAGCGCGGGCTGGAGGAGGCCCCGACCCGGATCGCCGTCGTCGCCATGGGCCGGTACGGCGGCTTCGAGTCGTCCTACGGCAGCGACGCCGACGTGCTCTTCGTCCACGACCCGCTGCCCGGCGTCGACGGCCACGAGGCCGCGACCTTCGCCCGGCTGGTCGCCGAGGAGCCTGCGCAAGGTGCTCGCCGCGCCCGGCCCGGACCCGGCGCTGGTCGTCGACGCGGACCTGCGCCCGGAGGGCCGGCAGGGCCCGCTGGTGCGCACGCTCGACGCCTACGCCGCCTACTACGCCAAGTGGTCGCACGTGTGGGAGGCCCAGGCCCTGCTCCGCGCGGACGCAGTGGTGGGCGACCCGGACCTGCGCGAGCGCTTCACGGCGCTGATCGACCCGCTGCGCTACCCCGCGGGCGGGCTCAGCGAGGACGACGTGCTGGAGGTGCGCCGGATCAAGGGCCGCGTCGACAAGGAGCGGCTGCCCCGGGGTGCCGACCCGACGCTGCACCTCAAGGCTCGGCCGTGGGGGACTGGCGGACATCGAGTGGACGGTGCAGGCTCCTGCAGGCTGCGCCACGGCGCCGCCGTACCGGGGCTGCGGACGGCGCAGACCCTCGCCGCGCTCGCCGCGGCGGCGGAGGCGGACCTGCTCAGCCGCAACGACGCCGAGACGCTGGGCACCTCGTGGCGGATGGCCTCGCGGGTGCGCAACGCGCTGCTGCTGGCGCGCGGCCGGGCGGGGGACCAGTTCCCGCGCGCGACCCTGGAGCGGCGCTCGGTCGCGGGCATCCTGGGCTACCAGACCGACGAGACCGACCGGCTGCTGGACGACTACCTGCGGGTGACGCGGCACGCCCGCACGGTGGTGGACCGGGTCTTCTGGGAGTGAGCCCAGCGCTGTGTTGCGGCCGTGCGTCCATCGTGCGAACTCCGGGGCCTCGTGTCCCGTGAGAACCCTCGATGTGTCATGATGGCTTCCGTCGGGCCGCGACCGACCCCCCCAGAGGTCGCGGCCCGACACCTGTTTTGGTGAGCGCTCACGGCCCGGTTCCACCGTGCTCCGCGCCATGCCCGGCGGCTGGAGAACCTCTGTTCAGGTACCTGTGACCACGAGTAGCGTTCCTCTCGAGGAATGCGAGGTGCTCCCATGATGCTTGCTGCCGAACAGGCCCCACCGACCGGTGGTGCGGCGCTCGACCAGGTCCTGATCGCCTTCGGGGCCTTCGCCGCGATCTACGTCCCGCTCGGGATCTTCCTGCTGCGCGAGCGGGACGGGAAGCCCACGCTCATCGGCCGGCTGGCCGACCGGGTCTCGGCCTTCGACGGGCTGCCGCGCTGGGCCGGGCTGCCCAGCTACCTGGCGACGCTCTCGCTGATCACCTGCGCGTTCGGCGTCTACTGGGACGTCCCGATCCACATGCAGAACGGCCGTGACGAGGGCCCGCTGGCCAACCCGTCGCACTTCCCGATCATGTTCGGGATCTTCTTCTTCCTCGCCGCGGGGGTGATCTCCGCCGGCCTGGCGCGCGACCCGCTGCCGCGGCGCACGGTTCGGCTGACGCCGAAGTGGCGGGTCCCGATGGGCACCCTGGTGCTGCTCGGCGCCGGCATGATCGCGGCCGCCGGCTTCCCGGCCGACGACGTCTGGCACCGGCTCTTCGGCCAGGACGTCACCGAGTGGGGACCGACCCACGTGATGATGATCGGCGGCGCGGTGACCTGCATCCTCGCTGTCCCGCTGCTGCTGGCGGAGTCCGCCCAGGTCGGACGTCCGCCGGCCGCGCGCTGGACCTGGATGGGCGGGCTCGCCACCGGGGGGGCTGCGCCTGTTCGGCCGGATCCTGCCGCCCGTACGACGCGAGGCACCCGCGGCCGTGATCACCGACCGCGCCGCGTGGTCCACCCGGGTCTTCCTCACCGTCGTGATGAGCATGTGCATCATCCCGATGGCGTTCCTCATGGAGTTCGACCTCGGCGTGCCGCAGTTCCCGGCCGCGACGATGTTCATCATCTCCGGCTTCCTCACCGGCTGGATCTTCACCGCCGGCCGGCTCTTCTTCGGTCCGGGTGGCGCGCTCGTCGCGTGGGCGACGTACACCGTCGTGCGGCTGCTGATCTTCGCGATCACGCTGCCCGTCCCCGACATCCACCGCGCGCACTGGCTGCTCTTCCTCGGGCCGGCGCTGTGCATCGAGTCGCTCGCCCTCGTCTGGCGGCACCGCGGCCCGGCCTTCGCCGCCGCCGCCGGCCTGCTGGCCGGCACCGTCGGCCTGGCCACCGAGTGGTGGTGGATGGACCTCTTCATGCCCTACCCGCTGCCGCCGGGAGCCGACCAGATGCCCCTGATGCTGGGCGTCGGCGGCCTCGCCGCCGCGGGCGGCGGCCTGCTCGGCTGGTCCTTCGCCCGGCACGTCGAGCGGATCGCCGACCTGCCGCCCGAGCACGCCCCGGTGCGGGAGGGCATCGCCACCACCCGTCGCTGGCTCGGTACGGCGGGCACGCTGGTCTTCGTCGTGCTGATGGCCTTCTTCGCCCCGCCCGCCAGCGCGGGGGAGGTGAAGGTGGTCAAGAGCCTGCGAGGGCGACGTGTGCCGCACGACGTACCAGCCGGTGGCGGGGACGGACGTGATCATGGGCCACGTCTCCTACGACGACGACTGCATCGGCACCGACGGCTGCATGACCCGGGTGAGCGTGCGCACCGACCCGCTCGACGCGGCGGACGACGCCGTGTGGATCTCCGCGCTGGCCTACCAGGGCCGGCACCGCACGAGCGGCGAGGTGCCCGGCAACGGCATGCTCAGCGTGGCGATGGAGCCGACCGGCCACGCGGGGGAGTACCGCAGCAGCGAGCCGCTGCCCGTCTACGGCAACTGGAAGGTGCTGATCCGCCTGCACCTGGCGCCGACGACGATGGTCTCGATCCCGGTGCACATGCCGGCCGACACCGCCATCAGCGGACCGGCCTCGGGGCTGGTCCAGGTCGACGACGGCACCGATGCGGCCTTCGTGCACGAGCCGTTCATGCTGCAGCGCGAGCGCAAGCCCGACGTACCGACGTGGCTGTGGGCGACCATGTACGGCGTCGTGATCGGCTCGTGGCTGGTGCTGCTGGCGTTCTACGGCTGGCTGTTCGCCGCGGCGGCCGGCGCCAGCGGGGTGGCCGCGCGCAACGAGGCGGCGCCCGCGCCGTAGCCCGGCTCCAGGACCGGTCCGGGCACCACCGGTCGCGCGCGACGAGGCCGGCTGTGGGATTGTTAGGTTATGCAAACCTTGCACGCGGCGGCCGCGCTGGCTCCCGAGCGCGCTCCGGTGGCGCCCTCGGGACGCAACGCGCGGGTCGCGATCCTGGTGGGTGCCGTGGTGCTCGTGCTCGCCGGCGTGGTCCTCAGCCTGGCGCTCGGCGTGCGCGAGGTGGCCTTCGGTGAGGCCTGGCGCGCGCTGACCGACCCGGTCGCCGGCAACGTCGACCACTCGGTGATCCGCGGCCAGCGGGTCCCGCGCACGATCATCGCGCTGCTCGCCGGCACCGCGCTCGGCCTGGCGGGCGTGGTGAGCCAGGGGATCACCCGCAACCCGCTGGCCGACCCCGGCCTGCTCGGCCTCAACGCCGGGGCCGCGCTCGGCGTCGTGGTGGCGGCCACGGCCTTCGGGGTGATGTCCCCGCTCGGCTCGGTCTGGTTCGCCTTCCTCGGCGCCGCGATCGCGGCGGTGGTGGTCTTCTCCGTCGGCAACGGCCGACCCGTCCAAGCCTGGCCCTGGCGGGGGCCACGGTGACCGCGCTGCTCACGCCGCTCTCGACGCTGGTGCTCTTCCGCGACGTCGACGCCCTCAACGACCTGCGGTACTGGCAGGTCGGCGCGCTCAACGGCCGCGACCTCGACGCCGTGTCCGTGCTGTGGCCCTTCGTCGCGGTGGGCGCCGCGCTGGCCTTCTTCGTCGCCCACCGGCTCAACGGGCTGGCGCTCGGCGACGACGTCGCGGCTGCCCTGGGTCAGAGCGTGGGGACCACGCGCCTGCTCGGCGGCCTCGCGATCATCTGCCTCGCCGGTGCCGCGACCGCCCTGGCCGGCCCCATCGCGCTGGTCGGCCTCGCCGTCCCGCACGCCGCGCGGCGCCTGGTCGGCACGGACTACCGCTGGGTCGTGCCGCTGTGCGCGCTGCTCGGCCCGGTCATGCTGATGACCGCCGACATCGTCGGCCGGCTGGTGAAGTCCGACGGACTCGAGGCCGGCGTGGTCGCCGCGATCATCGGCGCACCGGTGCTCGTCGCCGTGGCCCGCGGCCGACGGGTGGCGGGCCTGTGAGCACCACGACGAGCACGTCGCCCACCGTCGCGCCGATCACCCGGATCCGGCGCCGCCACCGCACGCGCGCCCTCGTCGTGGTCGTGGTGGGCGCCGCGATCTGCCTCGGGCTGCTGCTCGTGACCTTCGGGCTGGGCGCGGCCGGCGTACCGCCGGGGCGCTCGTTCCCCGCACTCCTCGGCGTCGGCGACCGCTTCGACCTGCTCGTGGTGCGCGAGTCCGGCTCCCGCGCGCGGCGGCCGCCGTGGTCGCCGGCATCGCCTTCGGCCTGGCGGGCGCGCTCTTCCAGTCCACGCTGCGCAACAACCTCGCCAGCCCCGACATCCTCGGCATCTCCGGTGGTGCCTCGCTGGGCGCGGTGACCGCCATCGTCGGGTACGGCGCCACGGGAGCCGCCGTCAACCTGGCCGCCTTCGCCGGGGCCCTGGTGACGGCGTTCGCGATCTGGGTGCTGGCCTGGCGCAACGGCCTGCACGGCATCCGGTTCGTCCTGGTGGGCGTCGGCATCGCCTACCTCTGCGGCTCGCTCATCTCCTGGCGCCTGGCCGAGACCGAGTCTCCGCGACGCGAGCACCGTGCTGCTGTGGACCGTCGGCAGCGTGTCCGACGTCCGCGACGGCACCCTCGGCATCCTCACCGCCGGCGTGGCCCTGCTGGCGCTGCTCACCGTCCCGATCGCCCGCGAGCAGCGGGCCCTCGCCCTCGGCGACGAGCACGCCCAGGGTCTCGGCCTCGGGCCGGCGCGCGCCCGGGTGACGGCCCTGCTCATCGGGGTCGGGCTGGTCGCGCTCGCCACCGCCGTCGCCGGCCCGATCGCCTTCGTCGCCCTGGTCTCGCCGGCCATCGCCCGCCGCCTGGTCGACGACGGCGGCCCGGCGCTGCTGACCTCGGCCGTCGTCGGCGCCGCGCTCACCATGGCGGCCGACGTGATCGGCCAGTACGCCCTCCCCGGCGGGATCACCGCACAGGTCGGCATCGTGACCGGCCTGATCGGTGCGCCGTACCTCCTCCTGCTCCTTGCCCGCAGTGAACGAAAGGCCACCCGATGAGCACCTCGATCACCGCCCAGGGCCTCGCGCTCGGCTACCGCGGCCACGCCGTCATCGAGAACCTCGACATCGAGCTCCCGCCCGGCCAGGTGACCGCGATCGTCGGCCCGAACGCCTGCGGCAAGTCCACCCTGCTGCGCGGGCTCGCGCGGCTGCACCCGTTGACCGCCGGGACGGTGCGCATCGACGGCCGGGACGCCGCATCGCTCTCGCGCCGCGAGCCTGGCCCGGCTGATCGGGGTGCTGCCGCAGTCCTCGGTCGCACCGGACGGGGTGCGGGTCGCCGGTGCTGGTGGGCCGGGGCCGGTTCCCGCACCAGGGCTGGTTCGGCCGGCACACCAGCGCCGACGACCGGATCGTGATGCGCTCCCTGGAGGCGACCGGCGTCGCCGACCTGGCCGAGCGGCGCCTGGAGGAGCCTGTCCGGCGGGCAGCGGCAGCGGGTCTGGATCGCGATGGTGCTCGCGCAGGAGACCGACGCGGTGCTGCTGGACGAGCCCACGACGTACCTCGACGTGACGCACCAGACTCGAGTCTGCTCGACCTGCTCAGCGACCTCAACGCCGAGCGCGGGACGACGGTCGTCATGGTCCTGCACGAGACTCAACTACGCCGCGCGGTACGCCGACCACATGGTCGTCATGTCCGGAGGGCGGATCGCCGCCCAGGGTGCTCCGGGAGACGTGCTGACCGTCGAGTCGGTCCGCTCGGCCTTCGGCCTGGAGGCCGAGGTGGTCCCGGACCCGGTGACCGGGGGACCGCTCGTGGTGCCCAAGGGCCGGACCCGCCGCGGCCTCGCCGCAGCGGACCGTTAGGATAGCCTCACCTAACCCCGAGAACCCGAGGAGGAGACGTGCGGATCACGCGCGCCTTCCGCCGGAGCACGGCGCTCGTCGCCGGTCTGGCGACCGTCCTGGCCCTGGCGGCCTGTGGCACCGAAGACACCGACAAGGACGCCGGCGAGACCACCCTCGCCGTCACCGACAAGTTCCCGATCACCATCGAGCACGCCTTCGGCTCGACGGAGATCAAGTCCGAGCCCCAGCGCGTCGCCACCTGGGGCTGGGGCTCCACCGAGGCGGCCATCGCCTCGGGCGTCTACCCCGTCGCGATCGCCGAGCAGCCTGTGGACCGTCGGCAAGGGCAACCTGCTGCCGTGGGTCGAGGAGGCCTACGACAAGGAGAAGGTCGCGCACCCGACCCTGCTCCCCGACGACGGGTCCGGTGCCACCGTCCCCTACGACGAGTTCATCGCCGCCAAGCCGGACCTGATCCTCGCGCCGTACTCCGGTCTGACGAAGGAGCAGTACAAGAAGGCTCTCCGAGATCGCGCCGACCGTCGCCTACCCCGAGGCGCCCTGGACGACGACCTGGCAGGACACCATCACCATCACCGCCAAGGCCCTGGGCCGCAGCGAGCACGGTGCCAAGATCCTCGCCGACATCGACAAGTCCCTGGCCGACCAGGCCAAGGCGCACCCGGAGTTCCAGGGCAAGACGATCGCCGCGCTCTACCCGGCGCCGTCCTCGATCTCGCTCTACACCGAGCCTGGACCCGCGCCTGTCGATCCTCACCAAGCCTGGGCTTCGAGGTCGCGCCGAGCGTGGCCAAAGCCTGGACACGTCCAAGGGCGGGTTCTACTTCGACATGAGTCTACGAGAAGGTCGACGCCATCGACGCCGACGCCGTCGTCACCTACTTCGACGACGACCAGCAGGCCGCGGCGTTCCTCAAGGACCAGAAGGCGCTCGCGATCCCGGCCGTCAAGGACGGCCACGTCGCCCAGGTCGTCGGTCGCGAGAAGATCTCCGCCGTCTCCCCGCCGACCGCTCTGAGCCTTCCAGTGGTCCGGCGGCATGCCCGACCTGGTCGAGAAGGCTCTCGGCGGCCGTGAAGAAGTAGCGCGGCCGGTTCTCGGGAGCCTCGCCGCAACGAGCCCCTCGCCCCTCGTGGGCGGGGGGCTCGGCTGTTCCGGTACGACGCCTCAGCGCGGCCCGTCGGGGTAGATGCTGCGGGTCTCGGCGCGCTGGTAGCGCCGGGGGAGGTGGTCGGTGAGGTAGATCTTGGGCAGGGCCTTGGCGATCGACAGCGCGACGTACACGACGGTGTTGATCGCCACGAAGGCCGCGAGGATCGCGAACGCGTGCGAGCGGACGAGGGCCTCGGGGAAGAGGATGCCGAGCGGAACCAGCAGGCTGCTCATCGCGGTCATGCCTCCACCCGGTTGCCGCTCGGGGTCTGGACGACGTGCTTCCAGGCGGCCTGGCGCCCGATGGACATGTCGATGATCCCCTTGAGGTAGACGATGTCGAGGAAGAGCGCGTAGGCCAGGCTCCGGGAAGAGGGTGGCGGCGAGCAGGCGGGCCTTCCAGCCCCCGCGCCACACGGTGATGATCCGCTCGGCGGTGAAGATCAGGCCGGTGCCGACCCAGAACGGGAACCACACCCACTGGTCGAAGGAGGTCATCATCAAGAACATCAGCAGCAGGTAGGCGAACAGCGCGATCACGCCGTAGCCGATGCCGAGTTCGCTGGGCCCAGTAGCGGAAGGTCGCCGGGCGCATGCCGTACTCGCCGAGGTTCTCCAGAGCACCGCGCTGCCAGCGCAGGCGCTGGGCCCACAGCGCGCGCCAGGTGGGCATCACCTCGGTCACCACCGTGCAGTCGGACGGGGAGATGATCAGGCCGCCGAGGGTCTTGAGGGCGAGGGTGATCTCGTTGTCCTCGGTGAGGACGAGGGTGTCGTAGACGTCGCCGGGGATGCCGGGCAGGATCTTGCCGCGCTCGGCGGCGACGGCACGCAGCGCCCGCGGCCGGAAGGCGGTGGCGGTGCCGGTGAGCACGAAGACCCGGCCGCGGCGGCGGCGCAGGTCGCGGCCGTAGCGGGTGTACTCGTTGCGCTGGAACTGCCCGATCAGGCCCTTGCCCTCCTCGCCGTAGAAGAGCCCGCCGACGGCCATCAGCGCGCGGTCGGCGCTCATCCGCCGGACGACGGCCTCCAGGAAGCCGTCGTCGAGGGAGGTGTCGGCGTCCATCACCATGACCAGGTCGTTCTCGCCCTGGCCGGGCAGCACGTCCTTGAGGCACTGGTTGAGGCCGCCGGCCTTCTTGTGCTTGTTGTCGACGGTCTCGAAGACCTCGACGCCCATCGAGCGCGCGATGGCGGGGGTGTCGTCGGTGCAGTTGTCGGCGACGACGATGATCCGCTCGGGCGGGTGCGACTGCGCGAGCAGGGACTCCAGGGTGCCGCGGATCGCGGCCTCCTCGTTGTGCGCGGGCACCAGGACGGTCAACGTGACGGGACCGTGGAAGACGCCGCGGGTCTCCGTCATCACGTGCTTCGGCGACAGCGGCAGCCCGGCGCCGTCCTCGCTGCGCCGGGCGCGGTTGGCGATGCGGCGCTCGAGCACCGCGACGCCGGCAGCGAAGAGCAGGGCCAGGCCCGCGGCGAACGCCAGCGTGGGCAGGGTCGGCGCCTCGGTGTCGTAGAGCAGGTGCCAGACACCGAAGACGATGCCGTCGGACGGTGCGGCCTGACCACTGCGGGTGTCGGAGACCGCCCACCACAGGAGCGCGGCGCCCAGGGCCGCCGTACCGATGATCAGCAGCCCCACGGCTCGTTGAAGCCCGCGCATGCTCGTTCCTCCCGAGAGATCCTCCACCTCAAACCCTCCTCGACCTTAGGACATCGCCGGTCGGGAAACCATCCGGCGACACTTCTCCGATCGGCGCGAGAGCCGCCGATCTGAAGGGGCGAGATCCCGCACGGAGGCGGGGGAGCACGAGCGCCAGGACGGAGAACCCATGGGGTCGCGAGCGGATTCTTCCGTGGCGCACTGCGCCGTGGCCGCGGACGAGCACCTGCGCCTCGTCGTCGACGCCTCGCCCAGTGCGATGCTCCTCGTCGCCGGTGACGGCCGGGTCGTCCTGGCCAATGCCGAGGCGGAGCACTCCTTCGGCTACTCCCGCGAGGAGCCTGCAGCAGGCTGCGCGTGGAGGACCTGGTGCCGCAGCGGTTCCGGCAGCACCACGACCGCACCCGCGAGGAGTACGTCGCCCACCCGTCGCGTCGCGGCATGGGTGTGGGCCGCGAGTCTCTACGCCGTGCGCAAGGACGGCACCGAGATGCGGGTCGAGATCGGGCTGAACCCGATCACGATCGGCGGCGAGCGCTACGTGCTGGCCTCGGTCATCGACATCACCGAGCGGCTGCGCGGCCGGAGGCCGAGAAGGCCGCGGCCGAGAACCTGCTGCGCCGCACCATCTTGGACACCATCCCGTTCTGCGTGCTCGTCATCGACGGCGCCGGGCGGATCGTCACCGCCAACCCGGCCGCGGAGTCGCTCCTCGGCTACCGCCAGGACGAGCCTGATCGGGCGGTGGCTCACCGACATCGACGCCGTCGAGCGGGCCCGCTACGCCGACGGCACCCCCGCGCTGAGCCGGGTGGGTGCCGACGAGGCGGAGTGGACCTACCTGCACCGGGACGGGTACGCCGTACCGGTCAACGAGGCGATCGTCCCGCTCCCGCTGGGGGAGGAGCCGGGTTTCATCGTCGTGGCCTACGACATCGCCCACCGGATCGAGGACCGCGAGCGGGTGGAGCACCTGGCCACTCACGACGGCCTGACGAACCTGCCGAACCGGTCGCTGCTGGTGCGCCACCTCGACCGGGCCTTCGACTGCGTCGACCGATCGCAGCGCCAGGTGGCCCTGCTGCTGCTCGACCTCGACCACTTCAAGCGGATCAACGACTCCCTGGGGCACCACATCGGCGACGAGTTTGCTCGTCGTCGTCGCCGAGCGGCTGCTGGCCTGGGGGCACCAGGGCGACGTGGTGGCCCGGCTCGGTGGCGACGAGTTCGTCATCGTCTTCGACGACCTCGACCCGGGCACCGACCTGGACGCCCGGCTCGACGGGTTGCTGTCGGCGGTCCTGGCCCCGATCGTGGTGCACGGCTACGAGCCTGGCGGTGACCGCGAGCATCGGCGGCGCGCTGTACCCGGCCGACGGCGACGACCCGGTCACCCTGCTCAAGCACGCCGACATCGCGATGTACGAGGCCAAGGCCGCCGGCCGCAACACGGTGCGCTGGTTCGAGCACGGGATGCTGGCCGACAACAACGACAAGCTCTCGCTCTCGGCCGCGTTGCGCCAGGCCATCGAGACCGACGAGCTCTCCCTGGTCTTCCAGCCGCAGATCGACCTCGGCTCGGGTGAGGTGATCGGCGTCGAGGCGCTCGCGCGCTGGTCCAGCCCGCTGCTCGGCGCGGTCGCACCGGACCGCTTCATCCCGGTCGCCGAGGACGGCGGCATGATCACCGGACTCGGCGGCTGGGTGCTGCGCTCGGCGTGCCGCTCCCTCGCCCGGATGCAGGAGGCGCTGGGCCGCCGGCTGCGCCTGGCGGTCAACGTCTCGCCGCGCCAGCCTGCGCGGGGAGAGCCTGGCTCGCGGAGATCGCCGACGCCATCGCCAGGCTCCGGCATCGCCCCCTCGCAGCCTGGAGGTGGAGCTCACCGAGGGCATCCTGATCGAGGACCACGGCGACGTCGTCGACATGCTGCAGTCGCTGCGCGACCTCGGCGTGACGATCGTGGTCGACGACTTCGGCCGCGGCTACAGCAGCCTGGCGTACCTGACGAAGTTCCCCATCGACAAGATCAAGATCGACCGGTCCTTCATCTCCGAGATCACCAGCCTCGACACCGATGCCGCCATCGTGGACGCCATCATCGTGATGGCGCACGCGCTGGGCATGACGGTCGTCGCGGAGGGCGTGGAGACCGAGGTGCAGGAGCAGTACCTGCGCGAGCGCGGCTGCGACGAGGTGCAGGGCTACCGGTACAGCCCCGGTGTGCCCGCCGCCGACCTGGTCACCGTGGCGCAGGGGCTCGCGCCCGTCGGCTGACCGGCACGGCCGCAGGCAGGGAACGAGCGACGCGCTCGCGCAGTCGGGCTCAGTACGACTTGGGCAGGCCGAGCATCGCGGTGCCGATGTGGGCGAGGACCAGGCTCCTCGGCGACGGGGATGTTCTTCGCGATCCGGGCGTCGCGGAAGATCCGCTCGACCGGGTACTCCTTCGAGTAGGCCATCCCGCCGAGGGTCTGGAAGGCCTGGTTGGCGGCCTCCCAGCCGACCTGGGCGCCGGTGAGTCTTGGCGACGTTCGCCTCGTTGCCGCAGGGCCGGCCCTGGTCGAAGAGCCAGGCCGCCTTGTAGGTCATCAGCCGGCCGGTCTCGGTCTTCGCCTTGATCTGGGCGAGCGGGAACTGCAGGCCCTGGTTGGCCCCGATGGGGCGGCCGAAGACCTCGCGCTCGCGGGCGTAGTCGCTGGCGATGCGCAGCGCGGCGTCCGCCGTGCCGATGCCGCCGGACGCGGCAAGGATGCGCTCGGGGTTGAGCACGTCCCACAGGACGGCGAAGCCGGCGTCGACCTCGCCGATGACGTTCTCGGCCGGCACCCGTACGTCGTCGAGGAAGACCTGGCTCGAGTGCAGGATGTTGCTGCCCATCTTCGGGATGGGCGTGTAGGAGAGGGTCCCGTCGGCGAGCGCCTTCTGGACGTCGACGAGGAACAGGGTGAACCCGGCGGTGCGCGGCAGCCCCCGCTCGCGGGTCTCGGCCGCGGGGATGGTCCGGGTGACGGCGACCATCCAGTCGGCGTTCTCGACGTTGGAGATCCAGACCTTCTGGCCCTTGATGACGAACTCGTCGCCGTCGCGGCGGGCGGCGGTCGTGATCTCGATCGCGTTGCTGCCGGCGTCGGGCTCGGTGAGCGCGAGGCAGAACTGCAGGCTCGCCGGTCGCGAGGCCCGGCAGGATCCGCTGCTTCTGCTCCTCGGTGCCGTGCCGGGTCAGCGTCATCGCGCCGAAGCCCGGGGTGGTGACGTAGAAGAAGGTCCCGGCGACGCCGCCGGAGGCGCAGAGGGTCATGTTCGCGACGGCCAGGCTCGAGCAGGCCCTGGCCCCCGCCGCCGTACTCCTCGGGGACGCACAGCCCGAACCAGCCGCCCTGGCCGAGGTCGTCGAAGACCTCGCGCGGGAAGCGGTGCTCCTCCTCGCAGCGCGACCAGTAGGAGTGGTCGTACCTGGCAGCAACGGCGGCCACGCCCTCCTGAACGGCGAGGGCGGTGTCGGGCAGGTCGAAGTCCATGGGATTCTCTCTCGCGGTGGGCGGGTCAGACGAGCGGGCGCCCGAGACGGCGGCGCAGCCGCATGTCGGCGAGCCACAGGTTGAACGGGAACATCCGCAGAGGCCGGGGGAGCACCCGCTCCAGCCGGCCGACGGCGCGCAGCAACCGGTCGAAGCGGCGCTGCTGGCGTGCGGTCCAGGACAGGCCCATCGCCTCGCGGAACAGCGGCGGCAGGAAGCCGGTGGTGACGAAGACCAGGAAGGGCGCCATCAGCCGGAACGGCGCGGGGAAGTTCCGCAAGGTGGTCAGCCTGCAGGAGGTACGCCGCCACGTCGGGGTCGATGTCGACCTCCGCCAGCGACTCCTCCCAGTAGGCGTCGAAGGCGGCACGGTCGGCGGGCCAGGCCTCGGCCGGCATCTGCAGGGTGGTGCCGAAGCGCGCGCAGTGGGCGTAGAGCGCGTCCGCCTCGGCCTCGGGCAGCGGACCGTGCATCCTCTCGACCATGTCGGCGGTGCCGTAGTAGAGGCAGGCCGCGACCCAGGTCTGCAGCCGCGGATCCATCGCCTTGTACGCGACCTTCTCGCCGGGGCGCGAGTAGACCTGCGCGTGCTGGCGGTTGACCTCCTTGCGGAAGGCCGTGCGCTCGGCGTCGGTGCCGAGCAGCGCCACGGCGAGGTAGGTGAAGGTGGTGCGCCCGCGCTTGAAGGGCCGCTTCATCGCCGAGCCGTCGTCGACGCGGCTGTTCATCACGCCGTGGCCGACGCCGGGCCAGCTCAGCCTGCATGATCACGTTGGCCGGGCCGGCGAGGTGGGCGCCGATGCCCGACACGTGCGCGCCCATGTCGAACCCGTCGGGCACGGGGAGGTCGCGCACCCTCGGGCCGCGGGGAGTGGTGGCGGAGCCTGGTCACGCCCTCAGGCTAGACCGTTATTGGCACACTGCCAATAGGATAGGCTCGATCGCATGAGCGAGGTCGCCCGCCGCCAGCGGCTGTCCCCGGACCAACGCCGCGAGCAGATCCTGCTCGCGGCGGAGCGGCTGTTCGCCGAGCGCCCCTACGTCGAGGTGTCCACCACCGAGCTCGCCGCTGCTGCGGGCGTCGCGCGGGGCCTGCTCAACCACTACTTCGGCGACAAGCGCGCCCTCTACCTGGAGGTGGTACGACGCGCCGCGCTGCTGCCCGAGATCGGGGACGTGCCGCTGCCGACCGGCTCGCTGCCCGAGCGCGTGGACGCGGCCGTGCACTGGTTCCTCGGCTCGATCACCCCGGAGCGCGCGACCTACCTGACGATCGGCGCGGCCGAGGGGATCGGCGACGACGCGGAGGTGCGGGCGATCCTCGACGGAGCCCACGACCCGGCCGCCGGCCGGGTGCTGGAGCCTGGTCGGGGGCGACCCCGCCGATGCCGCGGCCCGGGCGGCGATCCGGGCCTTCGGCGAGCTCGCGCGCGGGACGATCCGGGAGTGGTCCCGTGCCGGCACGCTGACCCGTGAGCAGGCGCACCTGCTGCTGCGCGAGTCCCTGCTGGTCATCGTGCAGAACGTGCTGCCCGGCCTCTGAGATCGAGCCGCCCGGCCCGCTTGGCGTCGTACATCGCCTGGTCGGCGCGGTTGATCAGGCTGCGCGAGGTGCACCCGTCGGTGGACACGGCCGTGCCGATGCTCGCCGTGATCCGGTCGTACGGCGCGTCCGCGGCCTGACCGTAGGGCTGGGCCACCGCGCGGCGGATCCGCTCGGCGCACGAACCCGACTCGGTGGGGTCGGTGAGCGCGTGGTGCACCACCACGAACTCGTCGCCGCCGAGCCGGGCCACCGTGTCGCCCGGACCCGTGACCGCCACCAGCCGCCGGGCGATCTCGACGAGGAGCAGGTCGCCCTCGTCGTGGCCCCAGGCGTCGTTGACGATCTTGAAGCCGTCGAGGTCCAGCACCACGACGCCGACCGTCCCGGCAGCGCCGGTGACCAGCGCCCGGTCCAGCCGCTCGGTGAGCAGGATGCGGTTGGCGAGCCCGGTCAGCGGGTCGTGCAGCGCGAGGTGCCGCAGGCTGGCCGATCAGGTCGTTGCGCGAGTCGCGGAAGAGGGCGAGGGTGAGCACGACCAGGGTCAGGCATCCCACCATCGCCTGGGCGAGCAGCGCCTGCTCGCGGATGGTCACCCCCTGCAGCGCGCCGCGGTCGAGCAGGGTGGCCCACACGATCGAGCAGCCCGCGGCGAGCAGGAAGACGGTGGCGACCGTGGTGGAGAAGCGCAGGGAGACCCACATCGCGGGCACCATCACCGCGAACGCAAGGGGCAGCCCCGGGTTGAACCAGAAGACCCGGGCGAAGACCGAGACCACGACCACGGTGCAGGCGGCGGTCTCCAGCACCCGGGCGCCGGTGAGGTCCGGACGGCGCCAGGTGGCCTGCAGCAGGCGCAGCGCCACGGCGACCCCGGTGAGCACCGCCACGCCGTTGCGGACGGCGAAGAGCGCGAAGGTCTGCCGCAGGCTCCTCGTGCCCGGTGAGAGCGAAGTAGGAGACCGCGAGCGCTGCCGCGACCAGGGTGCCGCAGGCGACGGCCACCACGAGCCGGCCGAGGTCGGCCGGGTCGCGCAGCGCGACCGGGCGCTCGCCGTAGCGCAGCACGAGGGTGACGACGGCCGCCATGGCGAGGTTCACCCCGACGAACCACGTCGCGAGCGACAGGCTCGCCCCGGTGGTGAGGTTCACCCCGAAGGTCAGCACGCCGAGCACGCCCCAGTGGGCCAGCGCCGCGCGGCGGGAGAGGCTGCTCGCGTAGAGGCCCCACAGCACGGCCACGGCCGCCGCCGGCCAGGCGAGGGAGATCTCGCCGCCGTCGACGCGGGTGCTCCGACCGACCAGGATCGCGAGCGTGTACGCGATGCCGAGGCCGAGCGCGGGCAGTGCTGCCCGGACGGCACGTCCGGTCACGGTCCTCTCCACTTCCGTCGGCGGGGCGGGTACCTGTCCATCGGCCGTTCCGCGCGTCATCGGAGGACTTCGGACCAACCTTCGACCAATCTCCGCGCGCCATGCTGCGTGTGACGACCTTCACTGCTCTCGGGAGTTCGCACCATGGGGAAAGAAACGCGGCGGCAGCGTGCCGCCCAGACTCAGCCGGCGCTCGTTCGTCGGGTACGTCGTCGGAGGCACCACGCTGATGGTGGCCGCCGACCTGACCGTCGGGGTGGACCCGGCCCAGGCGCTGCCGATCCCGTCGGTGCCGCAGGTGCCGGAGCTCTACGACCTCAACGACTTCCTGTCGCACTGCGCGCTGCCGACCTCCGGGCTGATCGGGATCACCCTCGACGCCCAGGGCGACGCGCACTTCGCACTGCCACGGATGGAGGTCGGGCAGGGGATCACCACCGCGATCGCGATGCTGATCGCCGACGAGCCTGGACCTGCCGATCGAGCGCGTGCACGTCACGCTGGCTCCGGCCCGCCAGGAGCCTGCTCTTCAACCAGGCTCACCGGCGGCTCGAACACCATCGTCTCGATGTACACCCCGGTGCGGGTCGCCGCGGCGGTCGCTCGCAAGGCGCTGCTCGACGCCGCGGCGATCCGGACTCGGAGCGCTCGTGGACACGCTGGTCACCAAGGCCGGCGTGATCACCGCGCCCGGCGGGACGTCGGTGTCGTACGCCGACGTGGCGAGCGCCGCCGCCGCACCGAGCACCACCAAGGTGCGGGTCCGGCTCAAGACCGCCTCCGAGCGCACCCTGGTCGGTACGCCGCAGCGCCGGATCGACGCGCTCGACGCCGTGACCGGGCGCAAGAAGTTCGCGATGGACCTCGACGTCCCCGACGCGCTGCCGACGATGGTCTGCCGCGCTCCCGGGCTCAACGGCACCGCCCGCTCGGTGCGCAACCGGGCCGCGGTCGCCGCGATGCCGGGCGTCACCCACGTCGCGATCATCCCCACCGGCGTGGCCGTGCGGGCGCGTACCTTCGGGCAGTGCATCGACGCGGTGCGGGCGCTCGACGTGGAGTGGAACGCCGGGACGGTGCCGGGCAAGAACGCCGACGACATCCAGCGCGAGCCTGCGCCGCGCCGAGCCCCGCTCGTCGTCCCCCAGCCTAGGGGCGACCTCGGTCGACGGCGCCTTCACCTTCCACTTCCGCAGCGGTTCGGCGCTGGAGCCCAACTGCGCGGTAGCCGACGTCCGGGCCGGGCGGGCGACGATCTGGGGCGGGCTCAAGTCCCCGATCGACGCCCAGTCCAAGGTGGCCAAGGCGCTCGGGATGCCGCAGGACAGGGTGACCGTGAACGTGGTGCAGGGCGGCGGCTCCTTCGGCCGCAAAGTTTGTTCAGCGACGCGGCCATCGAGGCGGCGCACGCGTCGAAGGCCTTCGGTGTGCCGGTGAAGCCGATGTGGCACCGCGCCGACGAGCCGCGCCAGGGACGGGTGCACCCGATGGCGACCTCGCGGATCCGCGCGACGGTGCTGGCAGGCAGCGTCATCAGGCTTCGAGCAGCGGCACACCAGCGTGCCGACGGACTTCACCCACGGCCTCGGGGAGCGACTGACGGCCGAGGTGGCGGCACTGCCCACGGGCCTGGCGAACCTCGGCTTCTCGGAGACGATCTTCCTGCTCACCCAGGAGCCTGCCCTACAACTTCGGGGTCGTCACCCAGCCTGCTCAACGAGCCGGACCCCGCGCCGGACCGGTTCAACACCAGACTCGGTGCGCAACATCTACTCACCCGACGTCGCCACCGCCAACGAGCCTGATGGTGGACCAGGTCGCGGCCCGGCTCAGGCAGGACCCGGTCGCCTTCCGTCGTACCTATCTCAAGAGCCGGGTGGTCAAGCGGGTGCTCGACCGCGCCGCGGAGCCTGGGCGAGTGGGGCAAGAGGATGCCGGCCGGCACCGCGCAGGGGATCGCGATCCACAAGGAGTACAAGGGCGCGACGGCCGTCGTCGTCGAGATCGACTGCCGGCCCGAGACGGTCAACCGCAAGGTCCGCGACGCGGTCACCGGGCCGCGGGTCACCCGCGCGACGGTGGTGGTCGACGCGGGTGTGGTGATCAACCCCGAGGGGGTGAAGGCGCAGATGATGGGCGGCTTCTCCGACGGGATGGCCCAGGCGCTGACCTACTCCAACCACCTCGTGGACGGCCACTTCCTCGAGGCCAGCCTGGGACAACTCGGCGTACACCCGGCAGTGGAACGCACCGCTGGAGTTCCACTGCGAGGTGATGGCATCGGAGAGCCGTGAGCCCGGGGGCGTCGGCGAGGCCGGTGTCGCCGCGTCGATGGCCGCCGTGGCCTGCGCCTACGCCCGGGCCACCGGCACGCTGCCCACCGAGTTCCCGATCAACTTCCGGGCCCCGCTGCACTTCGAGCCCAAGTCGTTCATCCCGCCCGTCCCGGAGTCGCCGACCGACGGCCTCCGCCACACGTTCTGAGGTCGTCATGGCGAAGCACACCTTCCAGACTCAACGGCGAGACCGTGACCGTCGACGTCGAGGACGACGTCCGCATCCTGTGGGTGCTCCGCGACGTCCTCGGGGTGACCGGCCCGAAGTACGGCTGCGGGATCAACGTCTGCAAGGCCTGTACGTCGCACATCAACGGCAAGGCGTTCAACCCCTGCTCGGTGCGGGTCGACGCGCTCTCCGCCGACGACGAGATCACCACCATCGAGGGGCTCGCCGGCACCACCCCCGGCGACGGCCTGCACCCGATGCAGGACGCCTGGCTCGAGCACGACGTCGCCCAGTGCGGCTACTGCCAGCCCGGCCAGATCATGGCCGCGGTCGCCCTGGTCAACAAGGTGCGGGCCGAGGGCCGCTCGATCACCGAGGACGACCTGGACTCCATCCGCAACGTGTGCCGGTGCGGGACCTACTCGCGGATCCGCGAGGCGGTGCGCACCGGCGAGGCGGCGATGGGCTGAGCCCCTCAGCACTCGATCACGTTGACGGCGAGGCCGCCGCGCGAGGTCTCCTTGTACTTGGTGTGCATGTCGCGCCCGGTGTCGCGCATCGTGCGCAGCGCCTTGTCGAGGCTGACCTTGTGCGAGCCGTTGCCGTGACAGGCGAGCCGGGCGGCGTTGATGGCCTTCACCGAGGCGATGGCGTTGCGCTCGATGCAGGGGATCTGGACGAGTCCACCGATCGGGTCGCAGGTCAGGCCGAGGTTGTGCTCGATGCCCACCTCGGCGGCGTTCTCGACCTGCTCGGGAGTGCCGCCGATCAGGCTCGCACAGCGCGGCGGCGGCCATCGCGCAGGCGGAGCCGACCTCGCCCTGGCAGCCGACCTCGGCACCGGAGATCGAGGCGTTGGTCTTGGCGAGGATGCCGATCGCCGCTCCGGTCAGCAGGAAGCGGACGATGCCGTCGTCGCGCTCGGTCTCGCTCAGCCCGGGCGCCACGAAGCGCACCCAGTAGTGCAGCACCGCCGGGACGATCCCGGCCGCGCCGTTGGTGGGCGCGGTGACCACCCGGCCGCCGGAAGCGTTCTGCTCGTTGACCGCGAGGGCGAACAGGTTCACCCAGTCCAGCACGTCGAGCGGGTCGCGCCCACCGCGTGCCCGGAGGTCCGCGCGCAGCCGCGGTGCCCGGCGGGGGACCTTCAACCCGCCCGGCAGCACGCCGTCGCGGGCACAGCCCTCCTCGACGCACTCCACCATCACCCGCCAGATGTCGAGCAGCCCGGCGCGCACCTCGGCCTCCGTGTGCCAGGTCAGGCTCGTTGGCGAGCATCACGTCGGAGATCCGCAGCCCGGTCCGCTCGCAGACCGCCAGCAGGCTCGGCGCCGGTGGTGAACGGGTGGGGGAGCACGGTGTCGTCCTCGACCACCCGGTCGGCGCCGATCCGGTCGTCGTCGACCACGAAGCCCCCACCCACCGAGTAGTAGGTGCGGGCGCGCAGCACGTCCCCCGCGGCGTCGTACGCCGTGAAGACCATGCCGTTCGGGTGGGCCGGCAGCGAGCGGCGCCGGTGCAGAACGACGTCGTCGGTGGTGAAGCCTGATCAGCCGGCCGTCGGGGAGCGTCAGGCTCCTGCTGCTCGTGGATCGCGGCCACCCGGGCGTCGTACGTGCTGGTGTCGGTGGTGGCGGGGTCGTCGCCCTGCAGGCCGAGGACGACCGCCTTGACCGAGCCGTGCCCGTGACCGGTGGCGCCGAGCGAGCCGAACAGGCTCCGCACGCACGCGGGCGACCTGCGGCTCGTGCGCCAGGCCGTGCGCGAACAGCGCGGCGGCCCGCATCGGGCCGACCGTGTGCGAGGAGGACGGCCCGATGCCGATCGAGTAGAGGTCGAAGGTGCTCAGCGCCATCCGGTCAGGCTCCGGGTAGAGGGGGAAGCGCTTCGCCAGCGCGGAGACGCGTCCGGCCAGTGCCGCCGTCAGGTCCGCCGACGGGGTGCGGGTCAGCGCGGTGGCGATGATGTCGCCGACGGCGGCGAACTCCTCGGGCCCGAAGCCGCGGGTGGCCAGCGCGGGCGTGCCGATCCGCAGCCCGGAGGTGATCATCGGCGGACGCGGGTCGAAGGGCACCGCGTTGCGGTTGACCGTCAGCCCGATCGCGTGCAGGCGGTCCTCGGCCTGCCGCCCGTCGAGTCTCGGAGTCGCGCAGGTCCACCAGCACCAGGTGCACGTCGGTGCCGCCGGTCAGCACGATGATGCCGGCCTCGCGCATCCGCTCCGAGCCCAGCCTTGGCCGCGAGGACACGGGCCCCGTCGAGGGTGCGCTGCTGGCGCTCGGCGAACTCCGCGGAGGCGGCCATCTTGAAGCCCACCGCCTTGGCGGCCACGACGTGCTCCAGCGGGCCGCCCTGCTGGCCGGGGAAGACCGCGCTGTCGATCCGCTTCGCGAGGCCGGCGCGGCTGAGGATCACCCCGCCACGCGGGCCGCCGAGCGTCTTGTGGGTCGTCGTGGTGACGACGTCGGCATAGGGCACCGGGCTCGGGTGCAGGCCCGCCGCGACGAGACCGGCGAAGTGCGCCATGTCGACCATGAGGTGGGCGCCGACCAGGTCCGCGATGCGGCGGAACTCGGCGAAGTCCAGGTGGCGCGGGTACGCCGACCAGCCGGCCACGATCAGCGACGGCCGGTGCTCCAGGGCCAGCCGCTCGACCTCGGCCATGTCGACGCGGTGGTCGGTGTCGTCCACGTGGTAGGCCGCGACGTTGTAGAGCCGGCCGGAGAAGTTGAGCCGCATCCCGTGCGTGAGGTGCCCGCCGTGCGCGAGGTCGAGGCCGAGGATCGTGTCGCCGGGCTGGAGCAGCGCGGACATCGCGGCGGCGTTGGCCTGCGCGCCCGAGTGCGGCTGCACGTTGGCGGCCTCGGCGCCGAAGAGCGCCTTCACCCGGTCGATGGCGAGTTTGCTCGATGACGTCGACGTGCTCGCAGCCGCCGTAGTAGCGGCGCCCGGGATAGCCCTCGGCGTACTTGTTGGTGAGGACCGAGCCCTGCGCCTCCATCACCGCGACCGGTGCGGAGTTCTCCGAGGCGATCGACACCAGCGTGTCCTGCTGCCGGGCCAGGCTCGGCACCGATCGCGGCGTGCACCTGCGGGTCGTACGACGCCAGCGGCTCGTCCAGCGCGCGGCCCATCACTGCGCCACGAGTGCGTCGTAGGCGGCCGCGTCGAGCAGGTCGCCGGCCGCGGCGAAGCGCACCACGAACAGCCAGCCCTCGCCGAACGGGTCGCTGTTGACCAGGCTCGGGTCGGCGTCGACGGCCGCGTTGACCTCGAGCACCTCCCCGGTGACCGGGGCATACAGGTCGCTGACGGACTTGGTGGACTCCAGGCTCGCCGCAGGCCTCGCCGGCCGTGACGGTGTGGCCGGGGGTGGGCAGGTCGACGTACACGACGTCGCCGAGGGCGTCGGCGGCGAAGGCGGTGATGCCGACGCGCGCGGTGTCGCCGTCGACGGCGAGCCACTCGTGCTCGGCGGTGTACTTCAGACTCGGTGGGGTTGCTCACGACGTGCTCCTCAACGGGTGCGGGTGTAGAAGGGCAGGGCGACGACCTCGGCGTCCACGGGGGTGCCGCGCAGGGACACCGCCAGCCGGGTGCCGGCTGCGGCGAGGTCCGGCCGCACGGCGGCGAGCGCCACCGGCGTGCCCAGGGTGGGGGAGGGCGCGCCGCTGGTCACGGTGCCGACCTGCTCGCCGGTGGCGGGGTCGAGCACCGGGTAGCCCGCCCGCGGGGCCCGGCGCCCGGTCGCGACCAGTCCCACGAGCAGGTGCCGCGGACCCGCGGCCCGGCGCTCGCGCAGTGCGGCCTCGCCGACGAAGCCGGCCGGCTTGTCGAGGTCCACGACCCGGCCCAGGTTCGCCTCGTCGGGCGTGCTGGCGCGGCTCAGGCTCCTGGCCGTAGAGCGGCATCCCCGCCTCCAGGCGCAAGGTGTCGCGGCAAGCCAGACCGGCCGGGACCAGGCCCTGCGGCTCGCCGGCCCCCCACAGCGCGCTCCACACGGCGGCGGCGTCGACCGGGCGGCAGTAGACCTCGAAGCCGTCCTCGCCGGTGTAGCCGGTGCGGGCCAGCAGCACGTCCACGCCGGCCAGGGACCCGGCGGTGATGGCGTAGTACCTCAGCGACGGGACGTCGAGCTCGGTCAGCCCCGCCACGATGCCGGCGGCGAGCGGGCCCTGGACCGCCAGCAGCGCCCAGTCGGCGGACGTGTCGCGGACCTCCGCGTCGTACCCGTGGGCGCGGGCGGCGATCTCCGGTGCCACCACGGCGACGTTGCTCGCGTTGGCGACCACGAGGAAGTGCTCCTCGGCGAGGCGGTAGACGACCAGGTCGTCGACGATGCCGCCGTCCTCGGCGCAGATCATCGTGTAGCGCGCCCGGCCGACGCCGATCGCGGACGGGCGCCCGGTGAGCGCGTGGTCGAGCGCGGCGCCGGCCTCGGGCCCGGTGACCTCGATCTCGCCCATGTGGGTGAGGTCGAAGAGGCCGGCGGCGGTACGGACCGCGTGGTGCTCGGCGAGCTCGGAGTCGTAGCGCACCGGCATCCGCCAGCCGGCGAAGTCGGTGAAGGAGGCGCCGAGGGCGCGGTGGACGTCGTCCAGCGGGGTCGGTCGGGACAGGGTCGTCGAGGTCGTCGATGTCATGCGGGAGGCTCCTGGAGGGGACCACGGCAGCAGCCGGGTCGAGGTCGGATGGCCTCCCCGCTCTGTCATCGGTACCTGAGAGCTTCACCGCCCGGGGGCGGCTTGCACCGTGGGTGCGGGACGCGAGGGTCCCGTCTTTCCAGAGTTCGCCTCGTCCCAGCGGTCAGGGTGCCTGAGAGATTCGTGGGGAGATTTGCTCCTTCGGCGCCCGGCTCGGTGGCCGGGTCTCTCCCGCTGGGTGTCGACAGCGCGATCTTCGGTTGTGGCGCCGAGCCTAGGCAGCGCACCCCGGCCGGTCAACGCCGGTCGCGCGCCGGGCGTGTCGGCCGCGTACGATCCACCGGTGCCCCACCCCGAGCCCGACCCGATCACCGAGCCGATCACCGAGCCGATCTCGCGCATCGACCCCGACGAGCCTGGCGATCGCGATCAAGGTGCTCCGCCAGATCCCCGAGCTCCACCCCGACCACGACGACGTGCGGACGATGAAGCGCGCGGCGTCGTACATGTACAAAGCCGATCAAGAAGTCGCGGCGTGCCGAGATCCGGCAGGAGCGACAGCGCCACGACCAGGAGATCATCGAGAGGACCGCGACCGGATCCCGGATGCGGATCGACGACGAGACCGCCGGGATCCCGCTGGTCTCGACCGCTCAGGGCGCCTTCGCCGGTGAGCCTGATCACCGCGCGCGGGTGCTACATCTGCAAGGAGGACTTCACCCTCGTCGACGCGTTCTACCACTGGCTGTGCCCGCGCTGCGCCGCGATGAGCCACGCCAAGCGCGACCAGCGCACCGACCTGACGGGCAAGCGTGCCCTGCTCACCGGCGGCCGCGCCAAGATCGGGATGTACATCGCCCTGCGCCTGCTCCGCGACGGCGCGCACACCACGATCACCACCCGCTTTCCCAAGGACGCGGTGCGCCGGTTCGCCGCGATGGAGGACTCCGCCGACTGGCTGCACCGGCTCAAGGTGGTCGGCATCGACCTGCGCGACCCCACCCAGGTGATCTCGCTGACCGACGACGTCGCCGCCGACGGTCCGCTCGACATCATCATCAACAACGCCTGCCAGACCGTACGACGCCTCCCCGGCGCCTACTCGCACCTCACCGAGGGCGAGTGGCGCCGCTGCCCACGGGCATCGAGTCGCCCGAGATGGTCACCTTCGACCGGATCTCCGAGGCGCACCCGGCCGCCATCGCCGGTGCCCTGGAGGCGCACGCCGTGGCGCACCACGAGGGCGAGTCGCCGGCCTCGGCGATCGCCGCGCACAACGCCGCCACCATGACGGCGCTGGCCCTCAAGGCCGGCGGTGCCTCGCTGGAGGCGCACCTGGCCGGCACGGCCGTGGACGCCGGCGGCCTGATCCCCGACATCCAGGACAACAACTCCTGGACCCAGGTGCTCGACGAGGTGGACCCGCTGGAGTCTGCTCGAGGTGCAGTTCTGCAACTCGATCGCGCCCTTCCTCATCAACTCCCGGCTCCGGCCCGCGCTGCGCGCGGCGGTCCAGAACGGCGCGCGCCGGGCCTACGTCGTCAACGTCTCGGCGATGGAGGGTCAGTTCTCCCGCCGCTACAAGGGCGCCGGGCACCCGCACACCAACATGGCCAAGGCCGCGCTCAACATGATGACCCGCACCTCCTCGGGGGAGATGTTCGAGACCGACAAGATCCTGATGACCGCCGTCGACACCGGCTGGATCACCGACGAGCGCCCGCACCACGAGAAGCCTGCGGATCGCCGCCGAGGGCTGGCACGCACCGCTCGACCTGGTCGACGGCGCCGCCCGGGTCTACGACCCGATCGTGCGCGGCGAGGCGGGCGAGGACGTCTACGGCTGCTTCCTCAAGGACTACGCGCCCTCGCCCTGGTGACGGGCCGCCGAGTGCCCGCTCGTGGACCACGACCGGGCCCGGCCGGCGACCCCGGTCACGCCGGGAGCCTGCTCCCGGTCGACCGGTACGACGGCGACGTTGGTCTGAGCGCGCTCGGTCACCGCCGTGGCGATGGATCCGATCACGAGCCGGCTGACGCTGTCGAGGGGGTGGCGGCCGACGACCACGAGGTCCCAGGCGCCGGTGCGCGAGCCGATCACGTCGTCGACCAGGCCGTGGTTGACGCGCTGGGTGACGGGCACGTCGGGGTACTTCGCGGCGAAGCCGGCCAGCGACTCGGCAAGGGCGAGGTGGGCCTCGTCGCCGGCTCCGAGGTCGGCACCCGCCAGCCTGGACGTTGCGCAGGCCGGCGACAGCGGCGGTCACGTCCCACACGCAGTGGACGGCGGTGAGTGGCTGGCCGTGCAGGGACGCCTGCTCGAAAGCGAACTCGATGACGGGCAGCGAGGTCTCGCTGGCGTCGGCCGCGACGAGGACGCCCTGGCGGGCCTGCTCCTCCGCGCGGGGGCGGCACACGACGACGGGGCACAGGGCGTGCCGGCTCACCGAGGCACTGACGGAGCCGAGCAGCGCGCTGCGCACGGATCCGCGCCCGCGCGAGCCGATGACCAGCAGGTGCGCGTCCTGGGTCAGGCTCGACGAGCACGGTCCGCGGGTCGCCCGCCGCTCGGACGCCGCTGACCTCCACGCCCGGGAAGAACTCGTGCACCGCGTGGACGGCGGCGGCGTTGACCCGGAACGCGGTGCTCTCCTCGGTCGTGACGACCACCAGCGGGCGCCGCTCGAGGAGGGCCTGCCGGCCCGCCCAGCGCAGGGCACGATCACTGTGCTTGGACCCGTCGGCGCCGACGACGATGGTGCCCGGGCGGATGCGGCTGCTCATCCCGTCCCCTCAGGCTCTCGTCGTCGGAGGCGACGGGACCGGCCGGGTCCGCCTCGGGGACGACGGCGACGGTGGTGCGGGCGCGCTCGATGACGGAGACGGCGACCGACCCGGTGACGAGGCGGAGCAACGTGTCGACCGGGTGCCGGCCTACCACGAGCAGGTTCCAGCCGTCGGTGTCGGCGGCGAGGAGCTCCTCGGCCAGCCCGCGGCCCACGCGCAGGTCGGTGCTGACCTCCGGGAACTTCGCGCACATCCCGGCGACGCTCTCCGAGAGCAGCAGGCGCTGCTCCTCGAGCCCGGCCTCCTGGGGCGAGACCAGGCCCGGTCCGAGCAGGGCGGCCACCTGGTCCCACACGCAGTGCACGACGGTCAGCGGAAGGTCGAGCAGCGAGGCCTGGTGGAAGGCGAGGCTCGATGACCGGCAGCGACTCGGGCGTGCCGTCGGCGCCGACGAGGACCCCCGCGTGGGGGCCTGGGCGCGGGCGGGGGGTCGGCAGACGAAGACCGTGCAGGCGGCGTCGCGACTCACCGTCGCACTGACCGAGCCGAGCACCTTGCTGCGGAAGCGGCCGCGCCCGCGCGAGCCCAGCACGAGGGCGTGCGCCTGCCGGGACAGGTCGACGAGCACCTGGCGCGGGTCGCCCACGAGCACCTTGGTGGACGTCTCCAGGCCGGGGCGGAGGTTCCGGACGACGGCAAGGGCGTCCTCGGCAACGGACCGGCCGTGCTCGACGAGGTCGTCCACGGTCGGTGGGTACCCGGAGCCGATCCCGCCCCACGACGGCAAGGGGGCCTGTGGCGCTCCGGTGGCGGTGACGACGACGAGCGGCCGTCGCTCGAGGAAGGCCTGCTCGGCGGCCCAGTGGGCCGCACGGGTCGCGTCCTCCGAGCCATCGGTGGCGACGACGACGCTGCTGGGGTTGATGGAGGTGGTCATGGCTCCAGCCTCCGGCTCCGCCCGGGCCGGCCGACACGGGCCGAGGCCCTCTAGCCGGTAGGACCTTCGGCCCTCGCGCCCGGGCCGGTCAGGCTCGACGGTCCGGTCGACCAGGCCGCGCCCAGCCGTGCCGTGGGTGATCCAGAGGACCGACCGGCTGCGCTGCCCGGTCATCACCTCGTGGGCGAGCCGCTCCGCCGTGGCGTGGTCGAGGTGGGCCGTGGGCTCGTCGAGGACCAGCACGGGATGGGCGGCGAGGAACGAGCGCGCGACCCCGATCCGGGCACGCTCTCCTCCTGACACCCCGGCGTGGCCGGCTCCCAGCCACGTGTGCAGGCCGTCGGGAAGCCCGCCGAGCCAATCGCCCAGGCACGCCGCGCGCAGCGCGTCCTCGACCTCGGCGTCCGCGGCGTCGGGACGGGCGAGGCGCACGTTCTCGAGCAGGGTCGTGGCGAACACGTGCGGCTGGTCGTCGACCAGGCCGACCGTCCGGCGTACCTCGTCGGGTGCGGTGTCGGTCAGGCTCCGCACCTCCCACCCGTGCCGACCCGCCCCACGGGTCGAGGAAGCGGAGCAGCACGGCGGCGACGGTGCTCTTGCCGCTCCCGGACGCACCCACGAGTGCCACGCGATCGCCCGGCGCGAGGTCGAGGGTGACGGGGGAGGTGGCCGGCGCGCGGACGTCCCATCGAGCCTGCAGGCCGGCAAAGCTCCACGTGGCTGCTCGTGGGGTTCGTGCGGCCCGGGACGTCGACGACGGCGGGCGGCGTGTGCTCGAGGGCGTCCAACCGGACCTCGGCAGCCTCGGTCCGGGCAGCGATAACGCCTGCGTCGGCGCAGGGCAGCGCGACGTCGGTCAGGGCGAGGGGGAGCAGGACCAGCAGCGCCATCACCGGTCCGCTGATCGCCCCGGTCCCGAGGGCCCCGGCGGTGAGCAGGGCCGTCCCGGCGACGGCGGCACCACCCGCCGTCAGCACGAGCGCTCGCGCCAGAGCCAGCCACGCGGCGGTGGTGACGGTGAGCGAGCCGAGGCGTGCGCTGACCTCGGTGACCCGGTCGGCGGCCGGCACGGACCGTTGCCACATCCGGAGGCTCCTCGCCGGTCTGCAGGGCGTCGACGACGCTGCCGGAGAGCGCCGCCCGCAGTTCGACCAGCCGGCGTTCGGCAGTCCGGGCACCGTGCCGGGCGACCAGGTGAGCGGCGGCCGTCGCGAGGCCGAACCCGAGGACGACGAGGGCGGCGGCCGGCTCCAGGAAGGCGGCGACGACCGCCGCGAGCAGCGTCACCAGCCCGAGCTCGGACCAGCGGGAGGCGGACGCGCAGGCTGCCGGTCGACCACGCTGTCGACGTCGTCGACGACCGAGGTCAGCAGGTCGCCGCGCCGCCGGCCGAGACGTGCCGGGACGAGAGGCACCAGGGCGTCGTACACCTCGACACGGCGGCGGGCGAGGAGCCGTAGCGCGGCGTCGTGCGCACGCAGCCGCTCCACGTAGCGCAGGACCGGACGGGCGAGGCCGAAGGCGCGCACGCCCACGACCGCGACCAGCAGGGTGAGCACGGCGGGGCGGGTGGACGCCTGCACGATCAGCCAGCCCGCGGTCGCGGTGAGCGCGACCCCGGAGGCGGACGCGAGCGCGCCGATCATCGCCGCACCGGCGAGGGCGCGACGCTCACCGGACGCTGCGGGTACGACGGCGACCGGATCCGGCGCGGGGCGCGGGGCCGGCACGGAGCCGACCGCGTCGGGCTGGGGAGTGGGGACCGGTGCCGGCAGCGCGATCACCCGGTCAGCGAGCTCCACCAGCCGCGGCCGGTGCGCGACCACCACCACGCCGCTGCGTCGTCCGAGGGCGCCGATCGTGTCGGCGATGACCTGCTCGGTGAGACTCGTCGAGGTGGGCGGTCGGCTCGTCGAGGAGCACCCACGGGCGGTCGGCCAGCACGATCCGGGCCAGGGCGAGCCGGGCACGCTCACCGGCGGACAGGGTCGCTCCGTCCTCCCCGAGGGGGGTCTCGAGGCCGGACGGGAGCCGACGTACCCGGACCTCGAGGGCGACCTCGCGCAGCGCGTGCCAGAGCCTGGTCGCCGGTGGCGTCGGGCCGGGCGAGCCGCAGGTTGTCGGCGATGGAGCCCTCGACGAACCGGGGCTGCTGCGGCAACCAGGCGACCTGGGCCTGCCACCGTGGGCCGCCCACCGGCTCGCCGCCGGACAGCACGGCACCGTCGTGGGGGACGAGCCCGGCGATCGCCGCCAGCAGGGTCGACTTCCCGCAGCCGGACGGACCGGTGACCGCGGTGATGCCCCGCGGCAGCAGCAGCGCGGACACGTCGTGGACAGCGGGCACGTTGCGTCCTTCGCGCGTCACCCCCACGCGCTCCAGCACGAGGGGCGCGTGCGGAGGAGCCGGCCGGTCCACGGTGGAGGACGCCGGGCGGGCGAGCAGCGCGTGCGCGGTCTCGAAGGTGGCGGCACCCTCGGCGGCGGCGTGGAACTCCGCTCCCATCCGCCGCAACGGCCAGTAGGCCTCGGGCGCCAGGAGCAGGACCACCAGGGCAGTGGTCAGGTCGAGGGATCCGGCGGCGAGCCGCACGCCGACGGTCACGGCCACCAGCGCCACGGACAGGGTGGCGACCAGGCTCGAGCACCGCGGAGGAGGCGAAGGCGATCCGGAGCGTGCGCAGGCACGCGACCCGGTAGCGGTCGGTGACCTCGGCGATGCGTGCGGACTGGGCGCGGGCCCGGCGATGGGCGACCAGCGTCGGCAGGCCCCGCACCACGTCGAGGAAGTGCCCGGACAGCGAGGCCATCGCGCGCCACTGCTCCTCCGCGCGGTCCCGGGTCGCGAGGCCCACGAGGGCGCCGAAGAGCGGTACGAGCGGGAGGGTCAGCACGACGATGAGCGCGCTCAGCAGGTCCTGGGTCGCCAGCGCGAGGACGGTCAGCGGCGGCAGCACGGCCGCGACGACGACGGCCGGGACGTAGCGGGTGAGGTAGGGCTCCGCGGCACTGACGCCGCGGGTGGCGAGAGCCGCGACGTCGTCGGCGGGGTCCGGTCCGGACGACCGCTCGACGGCCGACAGGACCAGGCGGTGACGCAGGACGGTGCCGACAGACGCCGCGGCCCTGGCCGCCAGCAGGTCACCCGCTCCGCCCACCACGCCGCGCAGGGCGAGCAGCCCGGCGACGGCGAGGCACCAGCGCTTGGTGCCGGTCCCGTCGAGCACGGCGACGACGAGCCCGGCGACGACCCACGCCTGGGCGATGACCAGGAGGCCACCGACCACGCCGGTGCCCACGACGCCGGCCAGGGCTGCACGCGCCGGCACCAGCAGCGCGCGCAGCCGAGGGTCGGAGGGCCTCATCGGACGGCGGTGGCCGGCGACGGCGCGGCCGGGATGTGGTGGACGGCGATCCGCTTGCGGAACACCCAGTAGGTCCATGCCTGGTAGGCCAGGACCACCGGCGTGAACAGCACGGCCACCCACGTCATGATCCCCAGCGTGTACGACGTCGCGGCGGCGTTGCTCGTGGTGAGGCTCGTGCCTCCGGCGAGGGTCGTCGGCATCACGTCGGGGAAGAGCGCCAGGAACAGCCCTGCCACGGCGAGCGCGATGGTGACGAAGGTGCCGAGGAAGGCCCATCCCTCTCGTCCCGCCCGCGCCGCGACCCCGGCGCCGACCAGGGCGAGGGCGGCACCCACGAAGGCGACCGCCGAGCCGGCCGTTCCGGTCTGCTGCTGGGTGCGGGCGAGGAAGACGACGGCGAGGAGCGCCGTCGCCCCGACGGCCGGCACGGCGAGCCGGCGCGCCCGGTGCCGGATCTCGCCGTCGGTCTTGAGCGCGACGAAGAGCGCACCGTGGGTGAGGAACAGGCCGAGGGTCGTCAGGCCACCCAGCAGCGCGTAGGGGTTGAGCAGGCTCGAGGAAGCCGCCGGCGTACTCGAGGTCGGCGTCGATCGGCACGCCTCGCAGGATGTTGGCGAAGGCGACGCCCCACAGCAGTGCGGGGACGAGGGAGCCGACGATGATCGCGAGGTCCCAGGCTGCGGCGCCACCGGTCGTCGTCGCGCTTGGCGCGGTACTCGAAGGCCAGCCCTCGCACGATGAGCGCGACCAGGATCAGCAGCAGGGGCAGGTAGAACCCGCTGAACAGTGTCGCGTACCACTCCGGGAAGGCGGCGAAGGTCGCACCGCCGGCCACGAGCAGCCACACCTCGTTGCCGTCCCACACCGGGCCGATGGTGTTGATCATGACGCGGCGCTCGGTGTCGTCGCGGGCGAGCACGGGCAGCAGCATGCCGACGCCGAAGTCGAACCCCTCGAGGGTGAAGTAGCCGATCCACAGGACCGCGATCAGGCCGAACCAGACGGTGGTGAGGCTCCATGGGTGTCCTCGTTCCAGTGGTCAGTAGGCGAAGGCGAGGGGGCGGTCGTCGCCGACCTGGTCCGGCACGTCGGGAGGCAGGCTCGTCGGCGCCGCGGCGGATCCAGGTCAGCATCAGCCGCACCTCGACGACCGCGAGCACGCCGTACACGGCGGTCAGCGTGAGCAGGGAGATCCACGCCTCGGTCGTGGTGAGGCCGGGGGAGACCGAGTGCTCGGTCGTCATCAGGCCGAACACCGCCCACGGCTGGCGGCCCACCTCGGTGAAGATCCAGCCGGAGGAGTTCGCGAGCAGGGGCAGGAAGGGCAGTCCGACCGCCGCGGCCAGCACCGCCTTCCCCGGCGGCGTTCGTCCAGCGCGCGTCGCCCACAGCACCCACGCGGCGATCGCGGCGCCGGCGATCCCCAGGCCCATCATCAGCCGGAAGGTCCAGTAGGTCAGCGGGATCACCGGCGTGTAGTCGCCGGGGGAGTAGTAGGCCGTCCCGGGGTCGGCGCCGTACTGCTCGCGGTAGCGCCGCCGCAGGCTCGTTGATGCCCTCGACCTGGCCGTTCGGCGTGCCCGTCGCGAGGAAGGACAGCAGGCCGGGGATTTTGACCGAGAAGGTCTCCTGCTGACCGTCGAGCGTGCCGAGCCTGGAAGACCGAGAAGTCGGCCGGGGCCTCGGTCTCGTAGAGACCCTCGGCCGCCGCCATCTTCATCGGCTGGACCTCGGTCATGATCTTGCCCTGCACGTCTCCGCTGACGACGACGCCGAGCGCGGCGACGAGCACGACCCATGCCCCGGTGCGCACGGCCGGCCGGTAGAGCGCACGGTCGGCGTCGGTACGGGCCCGGCGCAGGTGCCACAGAGCAACCCCGACGACGAACGCGGCGCCGGTCATGTAGGCCGACAGCACGACGTGCGGGAAGGTGACCAGGCTGCACCTTGTTGAACATCACGGCAGCGAAGTCGTTCATCTCCGCGCGCCCGGTCTCGGGGTTGTAGGCGTAGCCGACCGGGTGCTGCATCCAGGAGTTCGCCGCGAGGATGAAGTACGACGAGAACAGGGTCCCGACGTGGACCAGGACGATGCACGCGGCGTGGAGGCTTCGCGGGCAGCCTGTCCCATCCGAAGATCCACAAGCCGAGGAAGGTCGACTCGAGGAAGAAGGCGAGCAGCCCCTCGACCGCGAGCGGCGCGCCGAAGACGTCGCCGACGAAGCGCGAGTAGTCGCTCCAGTTCATCCCGAACTGGAACTCCTGCACGATCCCGGTCACGACGCCGATGGCGAAGTTGATCAGGAAGAGCTTTGCCGAGGAACTTCGTCAGGCGCAGCCAGCGCGGGTCCCCGGTCCGCAGCCAGGCGATCTCGTAGCCCGCGATGACCGCGGACAGTCCGATCGTGATCGGGACGAAGAGGAAGTGGTAGACGGTCGTGATGGCGAACTGCCACCGTGCGATGTCGGTCGGGTCCACAGGGGCTCCTGGCATGCGTCGGGTGCTGACGCGTCCACGCTAGGAAGAGTCGGACCCCGCCTCCCACGGCCGGACTTCCCCGCCGGGCGGGACCTTCGGCCCCCGTGGCCGCGGACCTTCGGCGTCCCCCCGGTCGTGGCGGACGAGCACCTCGTGCAGTGGCCGCCGAGGCGTCCGCGGGAGCCCGCTCCTGCCGATCGCCTGCCAGCCGACGCGCAGCAGGATGTGCGGCTCCGGTACGTCGAGGAGCACGTCTCGCGCGATCTCGTGGCGGATGCTCTCGACCTCGATCGGCTGGCTCATCGGGATGAGCGACATGCCCGACCGCGTGGCCTCGAGCCAGATCGAGTCTCATGGCCCGGCCGCTGCGCAGCCAGCCGCCGACGTCGTCGGACGCGCCTCCGATCGCGACGATCCGGTCCCCGCCGTGGATCACCATGCGCGTGTCCTCCAGCACGCCCGGCCGGAAGCGCGACCGTGCCCGCAACGGCTCCGGGTCCTCGGTGAGCACGCCGAGCGGGATGCCGTCGGCACCGGACCGATCGATCCAGCGCTCCTGCTCCAGCAGCCGGCGCCCGTCGACCTCGAGGACGGTCAGGGCGCGGTTGGCCAGGAGCTCGAGCCGGATCCGCGCGGGGTCGCTCGTCACGCCCTCGGCACGGGTGCCCCAGCGCTCCGCCAGCCAGCACAGGCTCGTGCAGGCTGGCTGTCCGGGACCGGCCACGCGGTGAACCGCCGGCGGTCGGTGCACCGGGTGCGGAGGAGGTCGAGGTCCGCGCGCACGGCTGTCCGGCGGGCGACCCGGCCGACCAGCACCTCGGCCAGCACCGCCGGGCCGCGCCCGGGCGGCAGCAGGAGCACGTCCGTCTCCCACCCCATGGCGCGCGCGGCGAACTCGAGGTGGTGCAGGGCCGCGCCACGAACCAACGTCAGGTTGCGGCCGCGCGGGTCCTCGGCAAGCAGGCGGCGGGTGAGGTCGGCCTCGAGCACGAGCCGGGCACCGTCGTACCGCCACCGCCACGGCTGGGTGTTGTGGATGCTCGGCGCCAGGCAGGCGAGGTCGACCAGTCGTTCCACCACCTCGGTGGGTGCCTGCTCGGCCAGGTGTTCGCGATGCGTCGGCATGGTCGTCTCCTTCCCTCCCCTTCACTGTCGGTCTCGCGGGATGTGCCCGACAGGGCAGAAGGTCCCGTCCTCGGTGTCGTCGGTCCCGCCCGGACGTGGCGGCTCCGGGTCTAACGTGGGGAGGGTGAGCGAATCCGCGACCCCCGACGAGCGCATCCGCGTCTACCTCCTCGACGACCACGAGATGATCCGGCGCGGCATCCGCGACCTCCTGGAGTCCGAGGGCGACATCGTCGTGGTCGGCGAGTCCGACTCGGCCGCGGAGGCCGCCCGGCGGATCCCGGCGCTGCGGCCCGACGTGGCGATCCTCGACGGCCGACTGCCCGACGGGTCCGGCATCGACGTCTGTCGCGACGTGCGCTCGCAGGACCCGTCGATCAAGGCGCTCATCCTGACGTCGTACGACGACGACGACGCACTCTTCTCCGCGATCATGGCCGGCGCGGCCGGCTACGTCCTCAAGCAGGTGCGCGGTCACGACCTGCTCGAGATCGTGCGTCGCGTCGCGGCCGGGCAGTCGACGCTCGACCCGTCGGTCACCGCCCAGGTGCTGGACCGGATCCGCTCCGGACCGCCGGTCAACAAGGAGGCTGGCGACACTCACCGACCAGGAGCTCAAGGTCCTGGAGCCTGATCGGTGAGGGGATGACGAACCGCCAGATCGCCCGCCAGATCCACCTGGCCGAGAAGACCGTGAAGAACTACGTGTCGTCGTTGCTGGCGAAGCCTGGGGATGTCGAGTCGCACCCAGGCCGCGATCTACGCGGTGAAGAACGCCCCCTCCGACTGAGGCGGGCGCGGCGCAGCCGCGAGGAGCCGGCGTCCCGACACCGACGCGACGTCGACCTGGAGGTCGAGGACCCGTGCTCCGGTCACCCAGGGCTCCGGACGTACGGCGGCACGGTGGACGCGCCGGCACCGTCCTCGCACGAGCACGCTCCACCCTCCGTGCGCCCCGATGGCGACGTCGTCCACCTCGAAGGCGACCTCTCGGTCGGCGGCGTCTCTGGCCAGCAGGGAGTACGGCGTCGTCCGCAGTGCGACGACGCCCTCGGCCACGGCGTAGTTCACCGGGATGACAGAGACGCCCTGGGCGCCGGACCACGCGATCCGGCCGACGGGCCGGGTGCGGAGGAGGTCCCAGCACTCCTGGTCGGTGAGGACGACCAGACGGCCGGGCGGGGGACCGGGTTGGCTGTCGGGCTGGTGCACGGGGACCACCTCCTGCTGGGGGACCTCTCCATGGTCGGCCCGGGGACGGGCACGCGGAAGGTCCGCCGGTCCTCTGCGATCCGGGTCCTTCGGCCCTCGCGGGCACCGTGCGCTGCTAGCGTCGCGAGGGCACGGCGGCAGAGGAGGCGGACGATGGCAGCATCGGACGAGGGCGTCGGAACACCCGGTGCCCGGCCGGACGGGGAGCAGCGCGCGGGGGGGTTCCGGCGATCGGCCGTCTGGTGGCCTGGTCGGTAGGCGCGGCAGCGGCGCCGACCTCGACGAGGTCGATTTCGAGGAGGCTCGTCCGTGCCGTGCTCGAGCGCATGCACGGCGCGCTCGGCCAGCAGGCGCGGTTGCAGGCTCCTGCTCGACGCGGTGGTCACCATCTCGGCCGACCTCAGCCTGGACGGTGTCCTGTCGCGGATCGTCGCGATCGCCAGTCGGCTCGTCGACGCGCGGTACGCCGCGCTGGGCGTGCTGAGCGCCGGTCGGCAACGTCGCCTGCGGACCTTCGTGCACCACGGCGTCTCCGACGACCTCGCCGCCGAGATCGGTGACCTGCCGACCGGCCACGGCCTGCTCGGCCTGATCATCGACCGGCCCGAGCCGCTGCGGCTGCGCGACATCCACGAACACCCGGCGTCGTACGGCTTCCCGGCCCACCACCCGCCGATGAGACTCCTTCCTGGGCGTCCCGGTCCGGATCCGGGACCGGGTGTTCGGCAATCTGTACCTGACGGAGAAGGGCGGTGGCGGCGACTTCACCACCGAGGACGAGGAGGTCGTGGTCGCCCTGGCCGCCGCGGCGGGCGTGGCGATCGAGAACGCCCGGCTCTACGAGGAGGCCGCTCGTCGCGAGGCATGGGCGAAGGCCACCGCCGGGATCGCGGCGGCGCTCGCCGACCCCGGGTCGCAGGCCGACGCCTGTGCGACCGTCGCGGCTCGGGCCCGCGAGGTCGCCGCCGCCGACGCGGCCTGGGTGACGCTCGGCGACCCGGAGGACGAGGCGGTCGTCAGCCACACCGGTGCCGAGGCTGCCCGAGGAGCGGCGCGGGCCGGTCCTGGTCGTCGACTTCGCCCCCGCCGCGGGCGCGCCGGGCACCCTGGCGCTGGCCTGGTCCGCCGACCGCGAGGACGTCTTCCACTCCCTCGACGCCCAGGCTCGTCACGGCGTACGCCGAGCAGGCGGCGCTTGCTCTCCAGACTCGCCGAGGCCAGGGAGGACCAGCACCGGCTCGAGGTCTTCGAGGACCGCGACCGGATCGGTCGGGACCTGCACGACCTCGTCATCCAACGGCTCTTCGCCGTCGGGCTCGGTCTCCAGGGCACGACCCGGATGGTGGACAGGCCCGAGGTCGCTGCCCGGCTCGAGCAGGCCGTCGACGACCTCGACGCCACGATCAAGGACATCCGGCGCGCGATCTTCGGGCTCAGGCTCGCTGGAGACCGCCGGTGACGTCCAGGCCGAGGTGACCCGGCTGGTGGAGCGGGCGGCGGCGACGTTGAAGTTCCGGCCCTCGCTGCGCTTCGAGGGGCCGGTTCGCACCCTGGTCTCCGCCGAGTCGGCGCCGGACCTGCTGGCGGTCCTGGCGGAAGGTCTGTCGAACGCGAGCCGGCACGCCGAGGCATCGGCGGTCGAGGTGGTCCTCGAGGCGGGCGAGCGGATCGTGCTCACCGTGAGCGACGACGGCCGGGGCATGGACGGTCCGGTCGCCGAGAGCGGGTTGGCCAACATCCGCACGCGAGCCGAGAAGCGTGGCGGGCGGCTCGTCGTCGAGTCCGCGCCCGGCGAGGGGACCTCACTCGCCTGGGACGTGCCACGAGACTGACTCTCCGTCGACCGGGCCCGTCCAGTCGAGCACCACCCTGCGGTGCAGGCTCGTCGGTCAGCCGGTGGATCTCGCGGGTCAGGCTCCGTGTTGTCCTTGAGCTCCAGGCTCCTGCTCCACGAAGTCGTGGTCGGCCTTCGCCCGCTGCACCTCCGCCTGCCGGTTCTGGCCGATCATGACGAAGGTCGAGAGGAAGATCGCCTCCAGCGACACCACCAGGGTCAACGTCGGCCACGGGGTCCGCTCGGCCACGAGCATCCACAGCAGGAAGGCGCCCGCGTGGAGCCAGACGAACGGCATCGACCCGGCGAACGCCGTGATGGCGTCGGCCAGGCGGGCCTGCCAGTCCTCGGCCCTCTGGGCGAGGTAGCGCTCGACCCCGGGGTGTGCGCGAGGCAGGGGCGTTGCCGACATGCGCCTCACGCTAGGCGCTCCGGGCCTGCCTCCGGCACGGACCACTGACCCCGGGGGCGGGGGACCTTCGGCCCGCTCAGCCCGAGCGGCGGATCGTTGCCGCGACCAGCGCTCGCGTCTCGGCGGGGTCCACCACGTCGTCGATCTCGAAGACCCGCGCGGCGTTGAGCGCCTTGGCGTGATCGCGCAGTGCGGCGGTGTGCTCCACGACCGCCGCCTCGCGCTCGGCCTCGGGCATCGCGGCCAGGCTCGTGCGCCATCGCCAGCCGTACGGCGCCCTCCAGGCCCATCGGGCCGAGGTGCGCGTCCGGCCAGGCGATCGTCAGCAGCGGACGGTGCGTGCTGCCGCCGAGCATCGCCTGGGCCCCGAGGCCGTACCCGCGGCGCAGCACGACGCCCACGAGCGGGACGCTCAGCCGGGCGCCGGCGGTCACCATCCGCGACGCCTCGCGCACCAGCCCGGTGCGCTCCGCCTCCGGGCCCACCATGAAGCCCGGGGTGTCCACGAGCGAGAGGACAGGCAGGCGCCAGCGCTCGCACAGGTCGAGGAAGTCGGCGGCCTTGGTGGAGGCGTCGGCCGTGATCGCCCCCGCGAGGCATGTCGACTGGTTGGCCAGCACGCCCACCGCGAGCCCGTCGATCCGGGCGAAGGCGGTCACCAGGCTCGGGCGCCCAGGCCTCCCGCAGCCACTGCACCGAGCCCGTGTCCGCGAGCGCCTCGACCACCGGGCGCACGTCGAACGCCTCGCGCTCGTTCTCCGGCAGCAGGGTCCGCAGCGCCTCCGGGTCCTCGGTATCCCCGGCGCCGAGGTCGGGCCGCGCGAGGAGACCGAGCAGGCGTCGTACGACCTCGACGGCGGCGTCCTCGTCCTCGACGACCACGTCGAGCACGCCGTTGGTGGCCTGGTCCTCCACCGGCCCGATGTCCTCGGGCGCGAACTGCCCGAGCCCGCCGCCCGCGATCATGGCCGGCCCGGCCATGCCGAGGTTGGCGTCGGGGGTGGCTATCCGAAGGTCGGCGCAGCCCGCGATCACGGCGTTGCCGGCGAAGCAGCGGCCGGACACGACGGCGATCCGGGGCGCGGTGAGCCTCGCCCCACAGCGCGAAGGAGCCGACGTCGAGCGCGGACACCAGCGGCAGGTCCACGTCGCCGGGCCGCCCGCCGCCGCCCTCGGTGAAGAACACCGCCGGCAGGCGCATCCGCGCCGCGAGCTCGATCAGCCGGTCCGACTTGCGGTGCCCCCGCATGCCCTGGGTGCCGGCCATGACGAGGTAGTCGTAGGACAGCACCGCGCAGGGCAGGCCGTCCACGGTCGCGGTGCCGCCGATGATCCCGTCTGCCGGCGCCTCGACGACGAGCTCGGCCAGCGGGCGGCGCCCCTCCTGCGCGGCCGTCACGAAGCGGCCGTACTCCACGAAGGAGCCGGCATCCACCAGGTCCGCGATGTTCTCCCGCGCCGTACGACGGCCCTTGGCGTGCCAGCGCGCCACCTTCTCGGGCCGCGCGGCGTCGGTGGTCAGGAAGCGCCGCGCGAGCACCTCGGTGAGTCCCTGGGCGGGTGCGTCCTCGGTCACCGCGCCATCATGACGTACCGCCGGACGGGGTCAGTCGCGGCCCGCGGAGGCCGGCTCGCCGGTGAGCACCCGCAGCGCGAGCGCGGTCGTGGCGTCGAAGTTCAGGTGCCCGACGACCCGCTCGACCCGCTCGATGTCCAGCGGCAGCAGGCCCGGCGTGCCGGGCACGTCCGGGGTGAGCCCGAGATCGAGGTCGGTGCGACCGGACATCAGCCGCAGGTTGAACTCGTAGCGCTCGCGGGCCTCCGGGACCTTCAGGCTTCGCCAGGGTGGAGGCGCCGATCCGCCGCGCGCCGGTCTCCTCGCTCCAGGAGTCCAGCGCGGCGACCAGCGCGGCGCCGTCGTTGTGCTCGATGTCGGCCCACACCGCCTTCATCGAGCCCATGTGGGCCAGCAGCACCGCGGCCGTCTTCTCGCCGATGCCCCGGATGCCGGGCAGGTTGTCGCTCGTGTCGCCGCGCACGGCGGCGAAGTCGAGGTACCGGTCCGCCGGCACGCCGTACATCAGCAGGAGGCGGCGGGGCGTCAGCAGCGGCGAGCCGTTGATGCCGCCGTCGATGAGCCGCAGCACCTGGGTGTGCTCGCTGATGTGCGCGAAGGAGTCGCGGTCGGAGGTGATGATCACGCAGTCCCAGCCGTTCTCGCCGGCCCACGTCGCGGCCGAGGCGTTGACGTCGTCCGCCTCCAGGCCCGGGGGAGTGAGCGTGGCCATGCCGAGCGCGTCGAGCAGCGCGCCCGCGCGGTCCAGGCTGGTCGACCAGGTCGGCGTCCTTCTCGGCCCGGCCGGCCTTGTAGTCCGGGTACATCTCGCGGCGGTACGACGTGGTCCGGTCGTCCAGCCCGAAGATCACCGCGTCGGGGGCGAACACGTCGATCGACTCGATGATCTGGCGCAGCATCCCGTGCAGCGCCCACGCCGGCCGCCCACCCCGGTCCCGGTGCCGGGTGTGCGCCCGCGCGTGGTGGTTGCGGTGCAGCAGCGACGGCGCGTCGACGGCCAGCAGCAGCTTGCGCGGGCGCTCGGGGACCGGGTTCATGACCCGTCGATGGTAGGACTCAGCCGAACGCGCGCCGGTAGTGGTCGCTCATCGCGGGGTAGTAGTCCTCCCACACCACGGCGGCCGGGTCGGTGCCGGTCTCGGCCGCGACCATCCGGTCGAGGTAGTACTCCCAGCCGGGGCCGACGTTCTCCGCGATCGTGGGGTCGGGCAGGTCCTGGGCGAAGGTCAGCGTCGTGACGCCGTCCTCCTCGGCGAGGTCGACCCGCAGCCGCCAGTGGTCCGCGGTGCCGTCGTCCTTCGGCATCGTGGTGGTGATCCGCAGCCGGTACGGCGGCACGCACTCGTCGATCCGGAAGGTCTCCCCGCCGACCTCGTCGCCCTCGTAGGTCATCTGGAAGAGCACCTCGCCGCTCGCCGGGTCGCCGGTCCAGGTGCCGATCCACCGGGCCAGCCGGTCGGACTCGGTGACGGCGGCCCACACGTCCGCGACCGGGGCGCGGAAGGTGCGGGTCAGGCTCGACGTAGGTGGTCCCGTCGCGGTCGGCGCGGCGTCCGGTGGGGGTGCTCATGCGGTCTCCTCGTGCTGGTCCTGGTGGGGTGTCCCGCGGCGCTCACGGACGGTACGGCGGACCTCCAGGTCCAGCCCGTCCAGGGCGTCCTCGGGGATGGGAGGACGGGCCGGGGCGAGGCCGTCGAGGTAGTGGCCGACGGGGGACAGGCCGTCGCGGAGCAGCCGGTAGTGCCGCTCCCGGCCGTGGTCCTCGGCGCCGACCAGGCCGGCCTCGGTGAGCAGACGGAGGTGCTTGCTCACCGCGGGTCGGCTGACCGGCTGCTCGGCGGCGAGGTCGACGACCCGCGCCGGGCCGTCCGCCAACCGGCGGAGCAGGGCCCGGCGGACCGGGTCGGCGAGCGCCTCGAACGCGTCCATGCGCTATTGGTAACACATCGGTTACCAATAAGCCAGGGTGTCAGGCGAGCCGGTGCAGGCTCCGCCCGCGCGAAGGCGACGCGCTCGATCTCCGCGCCGCGTGCCGCGCCCAGGCTCGTCGGCCAGGTCGTGCGCGGCCTCGAGCCGGTGCGCACGCCGGCGCCGGTCGCCCACGCCGCCCTGCCGGCGGAACCGGCGTCGCTGCTTCCACGCTCCCGCGAGCGCATCGAGCTCCTCGGCCGTCAGGTGGCCCGCCTCGACCTCGGGCGTCATCAGCGTCCGCATCGCGGCGCGCTCCGCGCCGACGGTGAGCCGGAAGACGACGAGCACCACCGCGATCGCGACGACGACGGAGAGGACCATCAGGGCGAACGTCAGCGTCGCGTTGCCGCCGGCGATCGCCGGCATGCTGTCCCACACCAGGTGCAGGGCCATCGCGGTCGCGCAGAGCGCCAGGCCGCGGGCCACCCGGCGCCGTTGCGCGATCGTCCCGACGAGGTAGACGACGCCGGCGCCGAAGACCGCGGAGTAGAGGATGTGCGAGGTGAAGCCCGTGCCGAGCCGCAACGCCACGGTGTGCAGGCTGGACCCCACCGGGTCGACGCCGAAGTCCTCCGGCGCGCTGCTGAAGGCGTAGAGGACGTCCTCGAGGACCTCGAAGCCGAGGCCGATGAAGGCGCCGAGGACGAAGCCGTCGAAGGCCGTCCGGACGACCTCCCGGGCGATGAAGAGCAGCAGGAGGACCCCGGCGCCCTTCGCGCTCTCCTCGACGAACGGTGCGGCGAGGCCCGCGCCCCAGGCGACCGCGAAGTCGCTGTCGACGAGCCTTGCCGTAGATGCCGATCAGAGCCGTGTTGGCGTGGATCGCGATCGTCCAGGTCGCGCCGAAGCCACCCCAGAGGAAGGCGGCGACCCGGAGGTCGAGGGGCTGGCCGGAGTAGCGGTCGATCCGGGTGGTGAACCACCAGAAGAGCACGGCGTAGCACGCGAAGATCGCTGCCGAGATCGCGAGGGGTCCGCCGTAGGCGCCGCCCTGCGTGCGGACCATGCTCGCGGCGTACCAGATGCCGTAGCCGGTCACGGCCACGAACACCCACAGGCAGGCGTTGCGCGGCTGCCGCCAGGTGACGCGGGCGCCCCAGCCGACGTCGGCGGGGCCGAGTGGACGGGCGGGTTGCGGTGCGCTCGACAGCCTGCTCATCACCGGTCTCCTTCCAGCGGGCGCACAGAGCGCAGCATGGCGGCGACGTCGGCCGCGATCGCGGCGTCGTCGACCTCGGGCGGGCCGTAGGCCACCACCTCGACGCCGGTCCCGTCGAAGACGAAGGCGGCGATGAGCCCCACCGCGCTCGCCGTCGCGAACCGCGCCAGCGCACCCTCGGTGCCCTGGTCGTTGGCGATCGTCGTGGGGCGGCCGGCGTCGATCGCCACGGCATGGGGCCCGAGGCGGTCGTTGGAGCGCCGGATCTGCTCGAGCAGGCTGGCCCGGGTCACCCTCGAACGAGCCGGTCTCGACCTCGAAGGTCACTCCGCCCCTGCTCACGGCGACGCGCCGCGGGTAGACACCCGAGCCTGGAGGTCCCCGCCCGGAGCCCGGCGTCGATGTTCCAGTCCGCCGCGGGGAAGAAGGTCGCGTCCTCGCCGACCTGCACCACGTCTCCGGCCCGCGCCGGGTCGTCGAGGGAGAGCGAGTCTGTCGATCGCCGGCAGCACCCACACCGCCAGCGCCACCAGGGCGGCGACGATGCCCGCCGGCAGCAAGGTGGGGCGGTCCATGCCGAGGAAGCGCCGCTCGACCGGGACCCAACCCGGTGGGATGCGGGCGTCGGTGGGATCGCTCACGGAATCGCCTCCTCGGTGCCCGGTCGGGGGGAGGGTGGGCACCGCGAGTTCCTGGTGTGGACCCTAGCGGGACCATGCCTGCTCAGGGCGTCGGCCGGCACGACCACCACGACCACCGCGAGGGCGGGTGCAGACTGGTCCGGTGTTCGCCGCACTCGCCCTGACTCTCGCCCTCGCGCTCACCCCGGCGGTGACCCCGCCGCCTCCGGGCGGCGACGTGGACTACCGAACCGGCGGTGCGGTGACGCCGGTGCGCGGTGTCGACGTGGTGGTGCGGGACCGGACGGCGCGGCCGGCAGCCGGTCGCTACAACGTCTGCTACGTCAACGCCTTCCAGACCCAACCGGACGCCGCCCCCTTCTGGCGCCGGCACTGGTCGCTCGTCCTGAGGCGCGGCGGCCGCCCGGTCGCCGACGAGGCGTGGGGCGAGTGGCTGCTCGACATCCGCACGCCGGCCAAGCGCGCCGCGCTGGCGCGGATCGTGGGGCCGTGGATCGACGGCTGCGCCCGGTCCGGCTACGACGCGGTGGAGACTCGACAACCTCGACTCCTGGTCGCGCAGCCACGGGCTGGTGACCCGGGTGCAGGCCAAGGCCTTCGCCCGCACGCTCGTCCGGCGGGCGCACCTGCGCAGGCTCGCGGTCGGCCAGAAGAACTGGTCCGAGCTCGACGGCACCACGCTGGGCTTCGACTTCGCGGTGGCCGAGGAGTGCGGGCGCTACGACGAGTGCGGGGACTACGTGGCGTCGTACGGCAGGCGGGTGCTGGTGATCGAGTACCGCCGCGCTGACTTCCGCCGCGCCTGCGCGCGGTGGGGGCCGCGGCTGGGGATCGTGCTGCGCGACCGGGCGCTGTCGCCGCGCGGCGTGCGGGCATGGTGCTGAGCCCGGTGGAGGGCTAGCGTCGGGCGCATGAGCGACATCGACGTGGACGTCCCGCCCAGCGGCACCGGCTGCGCCGAGTGCTCCGCCGCCGGTGGGTGGTGGGTGCACCTGCGCCGCTGCGCCGCGTGCGGGCACGTCGGGTGCTGCGACTCCTCGCCCGAGCAGCACGCGACCGCGCACTTCCACGCCACCGGGCACCGGATCGTGCAGTCCTTCGAGCCGGGGGAGGACTGGTTCTGGGACTACGGCTCCGAGGCGCCGTACGACGGCCCGGAGCTCGCGGCGCCGACCGCCCACCCCGAGGACCAGCCCGCGCCGGGCCCGCGCGGCGCCGTACCGCTCAACTGGCGCGAGCCTGATCCACTGAGCCGTGCAGGAATCCCCGGTTAACCGGGGATTCCTGCGGTTCCTGCCCGTTGCAACGGGCAAGAACCGCAAGAAGAGGGCAAGAACCCCGCCAGCCTGGTCCGCCGGCCTCAGGCGAGGGTGACCTCCACCGGGACCGCGCTGCGCAGGGTGTGCCCGACCGGCGAGGAGGACAGCACCTTCGCGTGCAGCGCCTCGAGGTCCGCGCGCGGGGCGGGGGAGTCGATGGTGACGGTGGCCTCGATGGCGCTGAACCCGGCATGCCCCTCGGCGAGACCGAGGAAGACGTGCAGGTCCACGTCGCCCTTGAGGTCGATGCGCAGGTCCTCGAGGGGGATCCCGGCGACGGTGGCGTTGGCGGCGTACCCGACGGCGAGGCAGTTGCCGAGCGCCCCGAGCAGACTGCTCGACCGGGTTGGCCGCGGTGTCGCCGCCGCCGAGGCCGGCCGGCTCGTCGGACCTCGTCGGCGCGAAGGAGCGCACCCGCGACTCCGAGGCGAAGCCGCCTTGCCAGGAGACGTGGGCCGCCCAGGTGGTCTGCGCCCTCGCGGGGTCGTCCTGGATCGCCTGGACGAGGCCGCCGACGGCCTCGATGTCGACGTCGTTGAGCCGGCTGCTGGCGGTGGTGGTCATCGGGTGCTCCTCGGTCAGGGATAGTCCAGCAAATCTAGCGATCTCATCGACTTTGGGAAGGGGACCTCGCCAGGTCGTCGCGTCGTGCGCGGTCCGGCCTTCCACGGACGGCGCCGGGACTAGGGAGCAGCCGGCTCGACCGGCCCGACCGGCCCGACCGGCCCGACCGGCCCGACCGGCTCGGTCCACGGCCCGCACAGGGCGGCGCTGCAGGCGCGCAGCCGGAGCCTGGTGGTCGAGTGGCACGTCGCCGACGAGCGCGCTGACGGCGTCGGCGGCGTAGATCGCACCGGGGCGTGGCGGCACGGTCGCGTCGTTCCACCACTCCGCCTCGTAGTGGTCGAGCGGGAGGCCGCCGTCGCTCGCGGGCGGCAGCCAGGAGAGCCGGTAGGCGCCGGCGGCCTCGTCCCGGGCGACGGCGAGGTCGCGAGGCGCGGACGGCGGCCCCGTCGGCGTGACGAGCGGGCTCGTCACCGCCGGCCCGGGGCCGATCGCGGCGAACGCCGAGCGGGCGCGCACCCGGAACAGGTACGCCGTCCCGTCGACCAGTCCGCCGACGACGACCGGGCCCTGGGCCGCGGTGCTGTCCGTGGTCCAGGTCGTCCCGCCGTCCGCGGACACCTCGACGCCGTACGACGTGGCGGCGGGGATGCCGTGCGCCGGGTCCGCCGCCGGCGCGTCCCACGAGAGCGTCACCGCGCCGTCGCCGGGCGTCGCGGTGAGCGCCTGCACGGCGCCGGGCACGGTGTAGACGCGGTAGGGCCCGATGCCCGACGGCGGGCCGTAGCCGGCCGCGTTGTGTGCCCGGATCCGCAGCCAGTAGCGCGCTCCCGGCGGCAGGCCGGCGACGAGCAACGGGCTGCTCCGCGTCGCCGCGACCGTGCTGGTGCGGGCCGTCGTCCAGGTGGCGCCGTCGAGGGCGAGACTCCACCCGGTAGGAGTCGATCGGCGCGCCGTTCGGTGCCGCGGCCGCCCAGTACGCGCCGAGCGCCCGGTCGTGGTCGTCGGCCTCGAAGTAGCGCACCGCGCCGGGGACCCCGCGCGGCACCGCGCTCGCCTGGGTGCTCGCGCGACCGGTGCCGCGGGCGTTGCGCGCCTGCACGCGGTAGAAGAAGCGCCGGCCGTTGACGAGCCCGGTCTCGGTCCAGGAGCGGATGGCCGCGCCGACGTACCGGACGGTGACCCAGGGTGCCGTGCCGGTGTTGCGGCGCTGGACGGCGTACCCGGTGATCCGGCTGCCGCCGGTCGAGGCCGGCCGCCGCCAGGTGACCGTGACCGCGCGGTCGAGCGGGACCGCGCGCACCGAGCGTGGCGCGGACGGGCGGGTCGCCGCCTCGGCCGGGCCCGCCGGCACGAGCACGGTGAGCAGCAGCGCGAGCGCCAGGACGCGGGGGAGCAGCCTCATCTCGCCCGAACCTAGCCCCGCACGCGGCGTCCTGTGGCCGGTCCCGTCCCTCTTTTGCGAGGGAATGGCCTACCCTTTCGAACATGCGTTCTAGGACGTCGGGGGACGAGTGCCTTCCCCTGGAGCCTGCCGGACCCTGCGCCCGTCGCGCGGCCGGCCCGCCGCGAGCGCCCCGCGCCGGACCGCTTCCGGCACCGCCTCGACGGCGACCGGCTCGCCTCCCGTGGGCTGCCCGCCGGCACCGAGGTCACCGTCCGCGAGGGTGGCCGCCGCCCGGCCCGCGGCGACCTCGTCCTGGCGCGCGCCGGCGACCAGGCCGTCGTCGGGGTCTACGACGTGCGCTTCGGCCGTCCCGTGCTGCGCTGGGACCGCGGCGGGATGTGGCTCGGCCCGGCCTGGGACGTGGTCGGGGTGATCACAGCGGCCGAGCCGCCGCTGCTCGGAGCCTAGAGCCGCTCGCGCCCGTGCGGGCTGTGCCACTCGTCCGCCGGCCCGTGCGGGACGATGCCGGTCGGGTTGATGTCCTCGTGCACGACGTAGTAGTGCCGCTTGATCTGGTCGAGGTCGACCGTCTCGCCGAAGCCCGGCGTCTGGAACAGGTCGCGGGCGTAGCCCCACAGCGCCGGCATCTCGGTCAGGCTTGTTGCGGTTGCACTTGAAGTGGCCGTGGTAGACCGCGTCGAAGCGCACCAGTGTCGTGAACAGCCGGACGTCGGCCTCGGTGATCGTCTCGCCCATCAGGTAGCGGCGCTCGGTCAGCCGTTCCTCCAGCCAGTCGAGGGCGGTCCACAGCCGGTCGTACGCCGCGTCGTAGGCCTCCTGGGAGCCGGCGAAGCCACAGCGGTAGACGCCGTTGTTGACCTCGGTGAAGACCCGCTGCATCACCTCCTCCATCTCCGCACGCACGGCGTCGGGCCACAGGTCCGGTGCGTCCGGGCGGTGGTGGTCGCGCCACTCGAAGAAGAGGTCGTGGGTGATCCACGGGAAGTCGTTGGTGACGACGGCGCGCGTGGGCACGTCGACCACCGCGGGCACGGTGATGCCGCGCGGGTAGTCGGGGTAGCGCGCGAGGTAGGCCTCCTGCAGCCGCTCGTAGCCGAGCACCGGGTCCCGCCCGTCCGGGTCGAGGTCGAAGGTCCAGGCTTGCGCTCGTCGTGGGTCGGCCCGGCGAGACCGAGGGAGATCACGTCCTCCAGGCCCAGCAGCCCGCGCACGATGATCGAGCGGTGCGCCCACGGGCACGCCCGCGCCGCCACCAGCCGGTAGCGGCCGGGCTGGACCGGCCAGGTCGGCACGGCGAGCTCGTGGCCGCCGTACCCGTCCTGGGTGCGGCCGGGCTCCTTCGTGATCCGGTCCGGGATGTAGGTCATGTCCCGGTCGAAGGCCTTGCCCTCCTCGGTGTACGACGGCATCAGCGCCTCACAGCGGAAGCGCCTCGCGCGCGGAGCCCGCGGCGTTGCTCGCCTTCTTCGCGGCCTTCCGGCCGGCCCGCTTCGCGCCGTTGAAGAAGCCCTGCAGCCCGAGCGTCGCGCCCGCGCCGACGAGCCAGACGTCCTTGGCGATCGGGATGCCGTCCTGGCTGGGCCGGATGCTGCCCGGCTGGCGCAGCCCGGGAACCCTGACGTAGAGCCCGAGCAGACCGACGCCGAACCCGGTGAGCGCCGCGCCGGCGACCGCCGAGGGCACCTTCGGGGTGAGCAGCGCGGTGCCGAGCGCGATCTCGCCGACCGCCAGCGCCTTGGTGAACTGGCCCGGCTTCACGTTCTGCACCTGCGGGTACGCCGCGGAGGCGAAGCCGTGCAGGCTGCTGCGCCGTGGCGGGGTCGGCGCCCAGCCTTGGTGAGCCCGGAGTTGAGGATGAAGGCGCCCGTTGCGGCGCGCAGGGGAGCGTGCGTCAGGTTCATGTCCCCACCCTAGGCCGGCGCCCCCGACGCGCCGAGCGCGAGCCGGTCGCCTCCGCGCCGGACGCCTCTGGAATGCTGGCCCTTCCCCTTGCAGACCCATGACCGCCGACCCGAAGGGTGAGGAGCAGCAGTGAGCGAGATCGCCGGGGAGCCTGGCGCGGGTCAAGGGCGCCTTCGACCAGCCGACCCTCACGCTGCTTCACCAGCGCCAGGCGCCGGTGGTGATCACGATCTTCCGGGCGGCGTTCGGCCGCAACAACAAGCCGATCCCGACCGCGCGGCTGCACACCCAGGTCGAGGAGCACCTCGAGGTGATGCGCGCGGCCGACGAGCCCGACGTGCCGTCCGGCAGCGGCAAGGACATCTGCCAGCGCTGGATGCGCGGGCAGTGGCTGGTGCGCGCGCTGGACGAGCAGGGCAACGAGGTCTACACCCTCACCTCGCACGCCCAGCAGGCGCTGGAGCCTGGTCAAGAACCTCGCCCGCGACCGGGCCACCCTCAGCGAGCACCGGATCGCCACCATCCTCGGCACCGTCCGGCGCTTCAACGCCGAGGCCAACCCGGACCGCGGTGCCCGGGTCACCCTGCTCAACGAGGAGATCGCGCGGCTCAAGGCCGAGCGCGACCGGCTGGTCGACGGTGCGGAGCCTGGTGAGCGCGACCGAGGACTACATGTCCGAGGGCTTCACCGAGTCTGCTGTCGCTGGTCTCCGCGCTGCCGAGCGACTTCGCGCGGGTGGAGGAGCGGTTCGCGACGATCCGCAGCGAGATCCTGGCCGCCTTCCGCGCCGAGGACCGCCCGGCGGGCGAGGTCATCGACGACTACCTCGCGCGCGCCGACGCGCTGATGACCGCCACCCACGAGGGCCGCGCGTTCGAGGGCGCCTTCGCCCTCCTGCGCGACGACGCGCTGGTCACGCGGCTGCGTGAGGACCTCGGGGCGCTGCTCGACCACCCGCTCTCCGACGGGATCCTCGCCGACGCCGAGCGTGCCGAGCCTGCGTGGCACGGTGCGCCTGGTCCGCGACGGCCTGGACCGGGTGCTGGCCCAGCGCAGCCGGGTGACGGCGACGTTGAAGGAGTACATCGTCTCCCACGACGCCGCCCGCGACCGCGAGCCTGGAGCAGACCCTGCGCCAGGTCGAGTCCGAGCCTGATGACGTGGATGGCCGGCACCGGCCCCCGAGCGACCCACGACGTGAGCCTGCTGCCGCGGCGGATCGGCGTCGACCACCTGCGCGAGCGCTTCCACGACCCGGCCGACGACGTGCTGCCCGACCGGATCAGCGCCGCCGACCCGGCTGAGGCGCCGCAGGTCTCGCTCGCCGAGCCTGATGGCCCAGGGCGGCCCGCAGGCTCGGCAGCCTGCGCCAGCGGCTCGAGGACGCGCTCGCCGACCTGCTGCCCGCGGGCTCCCTCGGCGAGCTCTTCGAGGGCCTGGAGCCCTCCCTGCGCCGGCCGGTGGAGATCTTCGGTCTGCTGCACCTGGCCGCCGACCGGGCGTGGGAGACCGAGCAGGCGACGGAGTCCTACGCCGCCGTACGCCCGGACGGGTCGCGGCGCATCTTCGCCGTCCCACGCACCCCGCTGCCCGACCCCGACCTGGAGGAGACCAGCGCATGAGCGTCGACGACCTCGACCTGATGGACGACGAGACCTCGGTCTCGCTGTTCGAGGGCGACGAGGGCGGACTGGAGTTCGCCCAGCGCCACGCGCTCGTCACCCTGCTCAAGCAGCGCTTCATCAGCGCCCGCACGCACCCGCGTGACTGGCAGGTGCTCGTCGAGCACGAGCGGGTGCTCCGCTCACGGCTCAACGACCTCTTCCTCGACCTCGCCATCGATCCAACGCGCGAGGTCGCCTGGAAGCGGCAGGCCGTGTCCGAGACGGCGAGCCGCTTCCCGACCCTGCTGCACGACACCGCGTGGACCCGCGAGGAGACCCTCGTCCTGGTGCACCTGCGCGACCGGCTGCGTGCCGGCCTGGCCGGCGGTGACGCGCGGGTCTTCGTCGACCGCGACGACGTGCTGGAGTACGTCGCGGGCTACCGCCCCCCGCACGCCACCGACGAGGCGGGTGACGAGAAGCGGGCCCGCAACGCCGTGACCAGCATCGTCAAGGCGGGTCTGCTCATCCCCACCGGCTCCGAGGACCGCTTCGAGGTCAGTGAGGCGGTCGAGCCGCTGCTCCCGCTGGAGGCTGCTGCAGGAGCCTGCTGGAGGCGCTGCAGAAGGCCAACCGGGCCGAGCCCGAGGAGCCGGCCGAGGACACCGACCTGTTCGAGGAGGACGGCGAGTGAGCATCGACGAGGCCGAGCAGGTCGACGAGTCCGGGCTGTTCGAGAAGCAGGTCGTCGCCACCCCCGGCGACGACACCGTGCAGTGGCGCGCCTCGCTGCTCCAGGCTCGTCAACTGGGGCGGGTTCGGCGGTCTCACCACGATCCCGCTGGGCGGCGACGCGACGATGATCTCGGGCGCCTCGGGCGTCGGCAAGAGCACCATCCTCGACGCCTACACCGCGCTGATGATGCCCTCCGACACCAAGTTCAACGGCGCCTCCAACGACGCCGTCGCCGGGCGCGCGCGCAGCGCCGGGCAGCGCAACCTGCTGTCGTACCTGCGCGGTGCGGTCGACGTGGTCGACGACCCCAGGACGGGCCGGCCGGTCGAGCAGCTGCTGCGCGGCAAGGGCGCGGACACCTGGGGCGCGGTCGCGATGACCTTCGTCAACGACCAGGGCGGGCGCTTCACCGCGCTGCGCACCTACTACGTCCCGCGGCGCGCGACCCGCTCGGGCGACGTCCAGATGCAGGCTCGCCACCCACGAGGGCGCGCTGGCCCTCGATGCGCTGGAGGTCGCCGTGCCCGAGCGCTTCCACGCGACCACCTTGAAGAAGCTCTTCCCGGGCGTGCGGGTGCACCGGACCTACGCCGAGTTCGCCGCCGTGCTGCACGCGCGGCTCGGCATCGGCGCCAACGGCGACGGCGCCAAGGCGCTGCGCCTGCTGGCCCGGATCCAGGCCGGCAACCAGGTCCGCAGCGTCGACGAGTTCTACAAGGACATGGTGCTGGAGCGCCCGGCGACGTACGCCGCCGCGGATCGCGCCATCGAGCACTTCGACGACCTCGACGCGGCGTACGCCGCCATGCGCACCGAGGAGCAGAAGCTCGCCCTGCTGGAGCCGATCACCGCGCTGCAGGAGCGCAAGGTGGCGGCGGCCGAGCGGCTGGCCGAGCCTGGACTCCTACGGCGTCACCCGGGCCGGCGACACCCCGCTGCGGCTGTGGCTGCTGCGCACCCACCTGCGCCTGATCGAGGCCGCGCTCACCGCCAACCGCGACGAGCGCACCGCCACCGTCGACCAGGCTCAGCGCGACCCGGTCGGCCGAGACCACGCTCGCGGGCGACCTCGAGGCCGCCAAGGAGGCACACCGCGCAGCGGGTGGCGGCGACCTGCAGGCGCTCGCTGCCCAGGTGGAGCACGAGCGGGTGATCCGCGAGGAGCGCGGCAACCGGCTGGCCGAGCCTGGAGGAGCGGGTCTACCCGCTCGTCGGGCTCACCGACGCCGACGCCCCCGACCTGGAGTCCGCGCTCGACTCGCCGGCCGCCTTCGCCGACCTGCAGCTTGCTGGCCCGCAAGCGGCTGGCCAGCGGTGAGGCCGAGGCGGAGCGGCTGCGCGCCGAGCGCGACCGGGTCCGCGACGGCCTGGTCCCGCTCAAGACCGAGCAGGCCGCACTGCGCCGGGAGCGCGCCTCGCTGGAGAGCCGCGCCGGCCGGGTGCCCGCGCACCTGCACGAGATCCGTGCCGAGGTCGCGCGCGCCAGCGGGCTGGCCGAGGACGAGCCTGCCCTTCGTGGCCGAGCCTGATCGACGTCGCGCCCGAGGAGTCCCGCTGGCGTACGGCGATCGAGACGGTCCTCGGCGGCACGGCGCGGATGATGCTCGTCCCGCTGGACCGCCTGCAGGACTTCTCCGCCGCGATCGACGGGATGCGGCTGCGCTCGCGGCTGACCTTCCAGGGCGTCGAGCTCGACCTCCCCGGCACCGGACCGGCCGACCCGGAGCGGATCGCGGGCAAAGTCTGCTCTTCAAGGACTCGCCGTTCTCGGGCTGGGTCCAGGAGCACGTCGAGGAGCCCACCCGCAACGCCCTGTGCGTGGCCTCCGCCGACGAGCTCGACGGCCCGGGCTTCCGGGTCACCGAGTCCGGCCAGACCCGCAACGGGCGCCGCGGGGCGCACGGGCGCAGCGACCAGCGCAACATCATCGGCTTCTCCAACGAGGAGGCGATCGCCGAGATCGACGCCCAGGCTTTGCCGGGATCGAGCGGCGGATGGAGGGTGTGGACGCCCGGATCGCCGACCTGGACCGGCAGTCGGGCCTGCTCGCCCAGCAGCGCAAGGCCTACGACGCCATCGCGATGGTGCGCTTCGACGACGTCGACGTCGCGGGCAGCGACCGGCGCATCGAGGAGCCTGCAGGCGCGTCGTACCGACATCCTGTCCTCCGACGACCAGACTCCAGGTGCTGCAGGAGCAGATCGACGCCTTCGTCACCGGTCTCGACGAGGCCCGCGAGGAGCGCTTCCGGCTGGAGCAGCGGCGCAAGGAGCCTCAACGCCGCCCACGGCGAGCCTGGTCGACTCCGAGGACCTGGTCAAGGACCGGCTCGAGGCGATGGAGGACACCACGGTCGAGCCTGAGCGAGGAGCAGGACGCCGCGCTGACGGCCGACTTCGCCGCCGCTGCCGCGCCCGCCGACCCCGAGGACCTGCACCGCTTCACCGAGAACTCCCACCGCCTCGGCGAGCGGCTGCGCACCGCGGTCGCCGACGCCGACACCGAGATCAAGCGGGTCGACGACGAGCCTGGCGCTGGTGTTCCGGCACTACAAGTTCCAGTGGGACTCGCCGAACCTCGGCGCCACCGCCGACTCCTACGCCGACTACGCCCGCATCCTCGACGACATCCGCGGCAAGGGCCTGGCCGACCGCCGGGCCGAGTGGCGCCGCCGGCTCACCGAGTGGAGCGGGCAGGACCTGGTGCCGCTGGTCGGCGCGATGGCCTCCTCCATCGAGGAGATCGAGGACCGGCTGGAGCCGATCAACGCGATCCTGCGCCGCCTGGAGTTCGGAGCCTCCGGTGACCGGCTGCGGATCCGCCTGCGCCGGCTGCAGCCCGCGCACGTGCAGGTGTTCCTCAAGGACCTGCGCGCGCTCTCCTCCGGCACGAGCGGAGAGCCTGGCCGAGGAGGACCTGGAGAAGCGCTTCACCGACCTGAGCCGCTTCATGCGCCAGGCTCCGCAAGCCCGCGCCGGGTGCCGACGGCACGACCACGACGACCGACCGCGACCGCCTGCTCGACGTACGACGCCACGTGGAGATCAGCGCCGAGCGCTACGACTTCCTCACCGGCGAGGTCGAGGCGACCTATCGCACGCTGGGGGAGAAGTCCGGTGGTGAGAGCCAGGAGGCTGGTCGCCTTCATCGTCGGCTCCGCGCTGCGCTTCCGGCTCGGCGACGAGATGCGCTCGCGACCGCGGTTCGCGCCGGTCTTCCTCGACGAGGGCTTCGTCAAGGCGGACTCGGAGTTCGCCGGCCGTGCCGTGCAGGCGTGGAAGGGCCTCGGCTTCCAGCCTGATCATCGGTGTGCCGCTCGACAAGGTCACCGGCCTGGAGCCGCACATGGACGAGCCTGCTCGCGATCACCAAGAACGCCCAGACCCACCAGTCCTGGATCACCCCGATCTCCGACGCGGCCGAGGCCTGAGCGTGACCGGACCGGCCGAGCGGCTGCGCGCGGACCTGACCGCGGCGATGCGCCGGCGCGACCGGGCGGCGGTGAGCACCTTGCGCTCGGTGCTGGCCACCATCGCGAACGCCGAGGCGGTGCCGGTCGCCGACACCCCGGCCGCGACCGAGGGCCCGGTCGCCGGCGCGGTCGTCGGTCTGGGTGCGGCGGAGGCACCGCGCCGGGAGCCTGTCCGAGGAGGACGTGCGCGCCCTCGTCGCCGGTGACCGGGACGACCTGCTCGCCGCGGCCGCCGTGGTCCCGCCCGAGCGGGCCGAGGAGCCTGCGCGCGGCGGCGGAGCCTGCTGGCGGCCTACCTCTAGCCTCTAGCGGCGCCGGCCGACGAGATGGAGCAGCCGCCCCAGACTCGCGGTACGGCGAGGTGCGGGCCGCCACCTCCTCCAGGTCGAGGAGGTCGTCGTACCGGCCGCCGGGCAGGGGCTCGTCGTCGAGGTGGTCGCTGAACACCCGGACGCCGAACCACGCGGTCAGGCTCGATCCCGGCGGCGTCGTACGCCGCGCGGAGGTCGGTGAGCGTGTCGCCGCGGGTGGTCAGGCCCAGGTTGCCGAGGGTGCGGTCGCGGCGCTCGGTGAGCACCGCGTGGGCCGTGGTCCAGTCGCCGCGGAGGCCGGCCTGGAGGGCCAGGGCGTCGCTGTTCTTGGTGAGCACGCTGAGCAGCGCGCCGTCGGGGACCAGCGCGGCGAGGGAGGCGATGGCGGCCCGCGAGTCGGGCAGGTACATCAGCACGCCGTGGCAGGTCACCGCGTCGACCGGCCCCACGTCCGCGGCACGCAGGTCCTCCAGTGCCCCGCGGTGGACGGTGACCTGGCGGGCGACGTCGCGCGGCAGTGCCTCGAGCCGGGTGCGCAGCCGCTGGAGCATGGTGTCGGACGGGTCGACGGCGATCACCGTGTGCCCGCGGGCCGCGAGCCGGGTGGTGACCTGGCCGTCACCGCAGCCGATGTCGAGGACCAGCGAGCCGGGCGCGAGGTGCTCGTCGAGCCTGCCGGCTGACGAGGTCGTGGCGCACCTGGCCGCGGAGGCTGCGGTGGTGGACGCCGTACGCCGTCGAGACCGTCCCGAAGTCGAGCATGGATCGAGTGTCGCTCCCGGCACCGGCCCTCACAACGAGCCGGGAGGCTCCTGTTCGTGCGTTGCACAGAGATGAAGGTGGAAGGGTCACAGTAGGGTCACGGCATGAGCACGGACTGGCGTACAGACCTGGTCGGGCGGGTGCGAGAGCCTGATCAACCGGGCCGAGCCCGCGGTGGTCGAGGAGGCCAAGTGGAAGAAGGCCTCGAACCCCGACGGCGTGCCGACCTTCTCGGCCGACGGGCTGATCTGCACGGTCGAGACCTACAAGGACAAGGTCAAGGTGACCTTCGCCAAGGGCGCCTCGCTGCCGGACCCGGCCGGGGTGTTCAACGCGAGCCTCGACGCCGGCACCCGTCGTGCGATCGACACCTTCGAGGGTGAGCAGACTCGACGAGGGCGCCTTCGTCGAGCTGGTGCGCGAGGCGGTCGCCCTCAACCGCTCCTAGCCGACTTGGGGTTTCCCACCCGCGAGTTGGGGTTTCCCACCCGCGAGTTGGGGTTTCCCACCGTCGAGTTGGGGCTTGCGCACCGGTGCAAGTCTGCCAACTCGCGGGTGGAAACCCCCAACTCGCGGGTGGGAACCCACAACTCGCGGTCAGCGGGCGCGGTTGCCCCAGCCCCCGGTGCGGGCGGCGGCGGCGACCGCGGCGGCGACCGCGGGTACGTCGTCGCGGACCAGTCCGCAGGTGACGCGCACGTGCGCGCCGTCGGGCAGCACCTGGAAGGGGGAGCCGGCGGCGACCCCGATGCCCTGCCCGGCGAGCCGGACGAGCGCGGCGGCCTCGTCGTGGACGGGCACCCAGACGTTGAGGCCCTCGACGCCACCGACCTCGATGCCCTCCGCGGCGAGCGCTCCCACGAAGCCGGTACGACGCGCGGCGTACGCCTCCCGCGCCGCGTCCACCTCGGCCCGCGAGCCCGGGTCGGTGAGCAGGTGCAGCAGGATCCGCTGCAGCAGCCGGCTGCTCCAGCCCTGCCCGAGCCTGGCGCACGTGCCGCACCTCGTCCAGCACCGCGACCGGGCCGCTCAGCGCGGCGAGGCGCAGGTCGGGGCCGTGCGACTTGGAGTAAGCTGCGCAGGTGCACGGTCTGCTCGGGCAGGTGGGTGGCGAGGGTGGCGGGCTGGGGGCCGCCGAGTGCGGAGGCGGAGTCGTCCTCGACCACCAGCACGTCACGGTCGCGGAGCAGCGCGGCGAGTCTCGCGGGCCCGGGCAGCACTCATCGAGATCCCGGTGGGGTTCTGCGCGCGCGGCTGGAGGACGACCGCGACGACCGGGTTGACGAGGGCCTCGGCGAGCGCGGCGGGCAGCAGCCCCGCCCTGTCGAGCGGTACGCCGACCACGTCGGCCCCCAGCGCCTCCAGCAGGTCCAGCAGCGGCGGGAAGCCGGGGTGCTCGACGACCACCCGGTCGCCGTACTGGATCCGGGAGCGCAGCACCAGCCCAGGCCGTCCATCGCGCCGTCGACCACGCTGAGCGCGGGCGGGTCGTAGGGCCAGGACGCCAGCAGCGCCTCGCGCAGGCTCGGGCAGCACCGGGTCGTCGAGGTAGGAGTGCGGCGTGCCCGCGGTGGTCAGCGCGTGCAGGGCGCCGGAGAGGCTGGGCAGCAGGCTCCTCGTCCGGTACGCCGGTCGCGAGGTCGAGCGGGAAGGCCGCCGGGTGCTCGAGCGCCTGCCGGTAGCGGCCTGCCCGGGGCGCGGAGGTGTCGGCGACGACCGTGCCGCGGCGCCCGGCGGTGCGGATCGTGCCGGCGCGGGTGAGCAGGCCCCACGCGGCGCTGACGGTGGTGGGGGAGAGGGCGAGCCTGGTGGGCCAGGCTCGCGGATCGGCGGCAGCCGGTCGCCGGGACCGATCACGCCGTCGCGCACGGCCCGGCTGACCGCGCTGGCCAGCCCCTTGGCGGTGGGCTCGTCGAGCCGGTTCTCGAGAGCGGAGAGCAGGTCGCGCACGTTTGCAACATAGCAAAACACTCTTTGCTGGGGGAGGGGGTGACACATAACCTCGGAGTCATGACCGAGCGCATCTCCCACTGGATCGAGGGCCGCGTCGTCGCCGGCACCTCCGGCCGCACCGCCCCCGTGCACAACCCCGCCACCGGCGCCGTCACCGGAGAGGTCGACCTGGCCTCGGCCGACGAGGTCGCGGCGGCCGTCGCGACCGCGGTCACGGCTGCCCGCGCCTGGCGGAGCTCGTCGCTGTCCCAGCGTGCCGCCGTGCTCTTCGCCTTCCGCCAGCCTGCTGCACGAGCGCTCCGACGACCTGGCGGCGATCGTCACCGCCGAGCACGGCAAGGTGCACGCCGACGCCCTCGGCGAGATCGCCCGCGGCCTGGAGAACGTCGAGTTCGCGACGGGTGTCCCGCAGTCTGCTCAAGGGCGGGTACTCCGAGCAGGCCGCCAGCGGCGTCGACGTCTATGACATCCGCCAGCCGCTCGGCGTGGTCGCCGGCATCACGCCCTTCAACTTCCCCGCGATGGTGCCGCTGTGGATGTGTGCCAACGCCATCGCCACCGGCAACGCCTTCGTCCTCAAGCCCAGTGAGAAGGACCCCTCCGCGGCGCTCTTCCTCGCCCGCCTGTGGCAGGAGGCCGGCCTCCCCGACGGCGTCTTTACCGTCGTCCACGGCGACAAGGAGGCCGTCGACGCCCTGCTGACGCACCCGGACGTGGCGGCGGTGAGCTTCGTCGGATCGACCCCGATCGCCCGCTACATCTACGAGACCGGGACGGCCCACGGCAAGCGGGTCCAGGCCCTGGGCGGTGCGAAGAACCACGCCCTCGTGCTGCCCGACGCCGACCTCGACGTCGCGGCCGACGCCATCGTCTCCGCCGCCTACGGCGCCGCGGGGGAGCGCTGCATGGCGCTCTCCGTCGCGGTCGCGGTCGGCGAGATCGCCGACCCGCTGGTCGAGGCGATCGCCCTGCGCCTGCCCAAGCCTGGTCGTCGGCGACGGCGCCGCCGCGGGAACCGACATGGGACCGCTGATCACCCGCGAGCACCGCGACAAGGTGGCCGGGTACGTCGACGCGGGGGAGGCCGAGGGGGCGAGCGTCGTCGTGGACGGCCGCACGGCCGACGTACCGGCCGACGGCTTCTTCCTCGGCACCACCCTGCTCGACAACGTGACCCCGGAGATGACGGTCTACCGCGACGAGATCTTCGGCCCGGTCCTCGGCGTGGTCCGCGTCGACAAGCTACGACGAGGGGCTGGCGCTCATCAACGCCAACCAGTACGCCAACGGAACCGCGATCTTCACCCGCGACGGGGGCGCCGCGCGGCGCTTCCAGTTCGATGTCGAGGTCGGCATGGTCGGCATCAACGTGCCGATCCCGGTGCCTGTCGCGTACTACTCCTTCGGCGGCTGGAAGGACTCGCTGTTCGGCGACACCCACATGTACGGCCCCGAGGGCATCGACTTCTACACCCGCGGCAAGGTCGTCACCTCGCGCTGGCCCGACCCGGCCACCTCCAGCGTCGACCTCGGCTTCCCGCGCACCCGCTGAGGAGGACCACCATGGACTACGACGCCGACACGATCCGCGCGCTCGACAAGGCCCACGTCTTCCACTCCTGGTCGGCCCAGGCGCAGATCGCGCCGCTGCCGGTCGTGGGCGCGGAGGGCGAGCTGGTTCTGGGACGCCGACGGCAACCGCTACCTGGACTTCTCCTCGCAGGCTGGTCAACGTCAACATCGGCCACCAGCACCCGGCCGTCGTCGCCGCGATCCAGGAGCAGGCCGGCAAAGCTCGCCACCCTCGCCCCCGGCTTCGCCAACGACGTGCGGGCCGAGGCGGCGCGGCTGGTCGCCGAGGTCGCGCCCGAGGGCATGGACAAGATCTTCTTCACCAACGGCGGCGCCGACGCCAACGAGAACGCCGTGCGGATGGCGCGACTGCACACCGGCCGGCACAAGGTGCTCGCGGCCTACCGCAGCCTACCACGGCGCGACCGCCGGCGCGATCGCGCTGACCGGCGACCCGCGGCGCTGGGCCTCCGAGCCCGGCGTGCCCGGTGTGGTCCGCTACTGGGGCCCGTACCTCTACCGCTCCGCCTTCCACGCCACCACCGAGGCGGAGGAGTGCGAGCGGGCGCTGGCCCACCTGCGCGACCTGGTGATGGTCGAGGGCGCGGCCACCATCGCCGCCATCGTGCTGGAGACCGTGGTCGGCACCAACGGCATCCTGGTGCCGCCGGACGGCTACCTCGCCGGCGTCCGGGAGATCTGCGACCAGTTCGGCATCGTGCTGATCGCCGACGAGGTGATGGCCGGGTTCGCCCGTTGCGGCGAGTGGTTCGCGGTGGACCGGTGGGGCGTCGTACCGGACCTGATCACCTTCGCCAAGGGCGTGAACTCCGGCTACGTCCCGCTCGGCGGCGTCGTCATCTCCGACGCGATCGCGGCCACCTTCGCCGACCGGCCGTTCCCGGGCGGGCTGACCTACTCGGGGCACCCGCTCGCGTGCGCCTCGGCGGTCGGGGCGATCAACGCCATGCGCGAGGAGAAGGTCGTCGAGAACGCCCGCCGCCTCGGCGAGGAGGTCTTCGGGCCGGCCCTGCGGGCGCTGGCCGAGAAGCACCCCAGTGTCGGGGAGGTCCGCGGCCTCGGCGCCTTCTGGGCGCTGGAGCTCGTCAAGGACCGTGCGACGCGCGAGCCGCTCGTGCCCTACAACGCCTCGGGCGCCGACGCCGCCCCGATGGCGGCCTTCGCGGCGGCGTGCAAGGAGGGCGGGGTGTGGCCGTTCACGCACTTCAACCGCACGCACGTCGTACCGCCCTGCACGATCAGCGACGAGGACGCGCTCGCCGGGATCGCGGTGCTGGACGCGGCACTCGACGTGGCCGACGGCTACTGCGCCTGACCGGTCGAGTTGGGGTTTATCACCGTCGACTTGGGACTTTTCACCGTCGAGTTGTGACTTTCCCGCGCGGGAAAGTCACAACTCGACGGTGGGAAACCCCAACTCGCGGGTGGAAAGTCCCAACTCGCGCTAGGAGTCGAAGCCCATCCCCATCCGGTCCAGCGAGCGCAGCCACAGGTTGCGCCGGCCGGTCTCGTCGGCACGCGCGGACGCCCACCGGGTGGCCTGGATGCCGGTCCAGGCGAAGGGCTCGGGCGGGAAGGGCATCGGCCGCTCGCGCACCATCCGCAACCGGGTGCGCTCGGTCTCCTCGCCCGCGAGCAGGTCGAGCGCGACGTCGGCGGCGAAGCGTGAGGCGCCGACGCCGAGGCCGGTGAAGCCGGTGGCGTAGGCGACCCGGCCGCCGCGGGCGGTGCCGAAGAACGCGCAGAACCGAGAGCAGGTGTCGATGACGCCGCCCCACCGGTGGCTGAAGCCGACGTCGGCGAGCCTGCGGGAAGGTCTCGTAGAAGTGCTCGGCCAGCAGTCGGTGGGTCGCGGCGCGCTGCTCGTGGGCGGGTGAGATGGAGCGGCCGAAGTGGTAGACCGCGTCGTACCCGCCCCACAGGATGCGGTCGTCCGCGGTCAGCCGGTAGTAGTGGAAGAGGTTGCCCGAGTCGGCGACGCCGGCGCGCGAGGACCAGCCGATCGACGCGAAGTCTGCTCGGCGGTGAGCGGCTCGGTGGCGAGCACGTGGTCATAGACCGGTACGACGCGCCGCCGCATCGTCCGCAGCAGCGAGGTGAAGACGTTGGTGGCCAGCACGGCCTGGCGGGCGCGGACGACCCCGCGGGTCGTGTGCACCTCGACGCCCCTGCTGTCGCGGCGCACCGCGCGCACGCCGGTGCTCTCGCCGATCCGGACGCCCAGACCCTCCGCCGCCGCCGCCAGGCCCCAGGCCAGCCGGGCCGGGTCGAGCATCGCGCAGCCCTCGGCGTCGAGCCGCCCGGCCAGGTAGGTGGGGGAGTCGACCAGGGCGCGCACGGCGGCGGCGTCGAGGAAGCCGGGCTCCTCCGGCTCCGGGAGCGCGATCTCGTGCGGCCGGGTGGCGACGGAGAGCCTGCCCGGTGCGGCGGAAGTCGCAGTCGATGCCGTAGCGCTCGACCGCGGAGCCGATGGCGTCGAGGTTGGCCAGGCCGAGGCGGTCCAGGGTGTCGTACTCCTCGGGCCAGCGGTCGCGGCCGTTGGCCTCGCCGTGGGTCAGGCTGGCCTCGCAGAAGCCGCCGTTGCGGCCGGTCGCGTGCTCGGCGATGCGGTCGCGCTCCAGCAGGACGACCGTGCGCGACGGGTCCCGCTCCTTGGCGAGCAGCGCGGCCCACAGCCCGGTGAACCCACCGCCGACCACGACGAGGTCGGCGGTCGCGTCGCCGATCGGCGGGCGCGGCTCGGGGCGGTCGGGGGTGTCCAGCCACAGCACCTCCGGTGCGGCGGCGTCGGCGCGGTCGTGGGCCCGGTCGGCAGGAGAGCTCACTGCTCGCGCTGACCCCACGGGGCGCCGTACGCCGTCAGCAGGTCGAGGAAGGGCACCGCGTCGAAGGCCTCCGGGCCGAGCACGCCCGCACCCTGCCAGACCCCGGTCGCGAGCAGGCTCCAGGGCGACGACCGGGTTGACGGCGGTCTGCCAGACCACGCACTGGTGACCGTACTCGCGCATCGACCACGCGTTGTCCACCACGTGGTAGAGGTACGTCGAGCGCGGCGCGCCGTCCTTGCCGGTCCCCGTGACCCACAGCCCCGCGCAGGTCTTGCCGGTCATCCGCGGACCGATCGTCGCGGGGTCGGGCAGCACCGCGGCGACCACGTCGCGGGGGAGACCTCGACGCCCTTGACCCGCACCGGCTCGGTGCGGTCGAGACCGAGCGTGTTCAGCACCTTGAGGACGGTGATGAACTCGCTCCCGAGCCCGTACTTGAAGGTCGCCCGCCGGCAGTCCACCCAGCGCGGCATGAGGAGCACCTCCTCGTGCTCGACGTTGACGCACTCGACCGGCCCGATGCCCTCGGGGAAGTCGAAGACCTCCGGCTCGCTGAACGGCGGGGTCGTGAACCAGCCACGCTCCTTCTCCCACACCACCGGAGGATTGAGGCACTCCTCGATCGTGGTCCACATGGAGAACGACGGCGCGAACACCTCGTTGCCCTCGTCGTCGGTCACGACCAGGTTGGCCCCGTCGCGGGTGCCGGATCCGTCGATCTCGCTGAACAGGTGGTCCGCGGCGTAGCGCGCGAACACGTCGGACAGCCCCGGCTCGACGCCGATCCCCACCAGGGCCAGCCGGCCGGCGGCCTCCCACTCGCCGGCGACCGCGAACTGCTCGTCGCCGAGCTTCACCCCCGTCTCGGCGTACGGCGCGGTGGGGTGCGGCCGGGAGAGCGACATCGCCATGTCGAGGTAGTCCGCCCCAGCGGCGAAGGCGCCCTCGAACACCGGCATGTCGAACACCGGGTCGACGGCGTTCATCACGTGCGTGATGCCGTGCTCGCGGCACAGTGCGGTGACTGCCTCCGCGGAGGAGGCGTCGATGCGCGCGGCGACGTACCGCGCGTCGGTGGCGGCGGCCGCCTCCGCCTTGGTGAGGTCGAAGTCGGCGACCACGATGCGCTCGAAGAAGCCACGGCGCGCGGCGATCGCGGCGAAGGCACCGCCCACGCCGCCGGCACCGACCAGCAGGATGCGCATGCTCACTCCCCGTGGAAGGACATCACGTGCTTGATGCGCGTGTAGTCCTCGAGTCCGTACATCGACAGGTCCTTGCCGTAGCCCGAGTGCTTGAAGCCTCCGTGCGGCATCTCGGAGACGAACGGGATGTGGGTGTTGATCCAGACCACGCCGAAGTCCAGGCGCTTGGACATCCGCAGCGCGCGGGCGTGGTCCCTGGTCCACACGCTGGAGGACAGGCCGTACTGCACACCGTTGGCGAGGCGCAGCGCCTCGGCCTCGTCGGCGAAGCGCTGGACGGTGATCACCGGGCCGAAGACCTCCTGCTGGATCGCCTCGTCGTCCTGGCGCAGCCCGGAGACGACCGTCGGCTCGAAGAACCAGCCGTCCTCGCCGCCCGGCACCGTCGGGCGTCCGCCGCCGGCCTCGATCCTCGCGTGGCCGGGCAGCCGCTCGATCATGCCCTCGACGCGCGCGAGCCTGGTCGGGGTTGTTCAGCGCGCCGTACAGGATGTCGGGGTCCTCCTGCAGGCCGGTGCGGGTGCTCCGCGCCTGCTCCGCGAGCGCCGCGACCAGGTCGTCGTGGATGCTCTCGGCGGCGAGCACGCGGGTCGCGGCGGTGCAGTCCTGGCCGGCGTTGAAGTAGCCCGCGGTCGCGATCGCCTCGGCCGCCGCGGCGACGTCGGCGTCGTCGAACACCACGACCGGCGCCTTGCCGCCGGTCTCGAGGTGGACCCGCTTGAGGTCCGCGGCGGCGGAGGTCGCGACCTCGGTGCCGGCCCGGACCGAGCCGGTGATCGCGACCAGCCTGCGGCGTCGGGTGCTCGACCAGCGCACGGCCGGTGTCGCGGTCGCCGCACACGACGTTGAGCACGCCGGGTGGCAGGAACTCCGCCGCGAGACCGGCCAGGAGCACCGTGCTGGCCGGGGTGGTGTCACTCGGCTTGAGCACGATCGTGTTGCCCGCTGCCAGGGCGGGAGCGATCTTCCAGATCGCCATCATCAGCGGGTAGTTCCACGGCGTCACCTGCGCCACGACGCCGATCGGCTCGCGGCGCACCCAGGAGGTGTGGTCCTCGAGGTACTCACCCGCGCTGCGTCCCTCCAGGACCCGCGCGGCGCCGGCGTAGAAGCGCAGGCTCGTCCACGCTCGGCGGCAGGCTCCTCCTCGGCGGTCAGCCCGATCGGCTTGCCGGTGTTCTCGCACTCGACGCGGACGAACTCCTCGGCCCGGTCCTCCAGGGCCTGCGCGATCTTCAGCAGCGCCTCCTGGCGCGCCTTGGGCGTGCTCTCGCCCCAGGTCTCGAACGCTCGCTCCGCCGCCTTCATCGCCCGGTCGACGTCCTCGGCCCCGCTGGCCGGCGCCGTGGCGTAGGCCTGTCCGGTGGCCGGGTTCACGACGTCGTACGTCGCTCCGGAGGCGGCGTCGCACGAGACGCCGTCGATGAGGTTGCGCAGCGTGGTCATGCGGGGGAGCGTAGCCAGCATCTCCGCGGCACGGAAGGCTCCCGGCAACGAAATCCGTTGCAAATTCGTGTTACTGCTACGAAATCACTTGAACATCTGGCGGATGGGCGCGAGGATGGGCACGTGTACGACGAGAACTCGAACGCCGCGCTCCAGCAGTCCGCCCGCGACCACCTGTGGATGCACTTCACCCGGATGTCGTCCTACGACACCGCCGACGTCCCCGTCATCGTCCGCGGTGAGGGCGCCTACGTCTGGGACGCGCAGGGCCGCAAGTACCTCGACGCCCTCGGCGGGCTCTTCGTCAGCCAGCCTCGGCCACGGCCGCACCGACCTCGCCGAGGCCGCCGCGAAGCAGGCCGCCGAGTCTCGCCTTCTTCCCGCTGTGGTCCTACGCGCACCCGACCGCGATCGAGACTCGCCGAGAAGATCGCGGGCTACGCGCCCGGCGACCTCAACCGGGTCTTCTTCACCTCGGGCGGCGGCGAGGCCGTCGAGTCGGCGTGGAAGCCTGGCGAAGAACTACTTCAAGATCACCGGCAAGCCGATGAAGCACAAGGTGATCAGCCGGGCCATCGCCTACCACGGCACCACCCACGGTGCACTCTCGATCACCGGCCTGCCCGGCCTCAAGCAGCAGTTCGAGCCGCTGGTGCCCTCGACCTTCCGGGTCCCCAACACCAACATCTACCGCGCGCCCATCCACGGCGAGGACCCGGAGGCCTTCGGTCGCTGGGCCGCCGACCAGATCGCGGTCGCGATCGAGAACGAGGGCCCCGACACGGTCGCGGCCGTCTTCCTCGAGCCGGTCCAGAACGCCGGCGGCTGCTTCCCGCCGCCCCCGGGCTACTTCCAGCGGGTCCGTGAGATCTGCGACGAGTACGACGTCCTGCTGGTCTCCGACGAGGTGATCTGCGCCTACGGCCGCCTCGGCCACATGTTCGGTGCCGAGCGCTACGGCTACCAGCCCGACATCATCACCTCCGCCAAGGGCATCACCTCCGGCTACGCCCCGCTCGGCGCGATGATCGCCAGCGACCGCCTCTACGAGCCCTTCGCCCACGGCACCGAGACGTTCCTGCACGGCTACACCTTCGGCGGCCACCCGGTCTCCACCGCGGTCGCGCTGAAGAACTTCGAGATCTTCGAGAACGAGAAGATCAACGAGGGCGTGCTGGAGCGCGAGGGCGCCTTCCGCGGCACCCTGGAGAAGGCTCCTCGACCTGCCCATCGTCGGCGACGTCCGCGGCGACGGCTTCTTCTACGGCATCGAGAACCGTCAAGGACAAGACGACCAAGGAGACCTTCGACGAGGCCGAGTCCGAGCGCCTGCTGCGCGGCTTCCTCTCCAAGGCGCTCTACGACGCCGGGCTCTACTGCCGCGCCGACGACCGCGGCGACCCGGTCGTCCAGGCTCTCGCCGCCGCTGATCTGCGACCAGTCGCACTTCGACGAGATCGAGCAGAAGGCTGCGTGCGGTGCTCACCGAGGCCGCCGGCCTCCTCTAGACGGGGAACACGGCGAGAGCCGGCCGGGTCCAGGCGGACCGGGCCGGCTCTCGTCGTACGCCGGGTGGGGGATTAGTTGCGGCGTGACGCAACGTTCGTGGGCGCCTGCGGCACCACCCGGACCCCGGTCGCGGACAGTGCGTAGGCTGGCGAGCCTGCTGCTCGGCCCGCTCCAGGGTGAGTGAGGAGTTGTGGGCGAGCAGGTGCAGGCCGAGGGCGTCCTCGAGCGCGACGAAATTGCGGGCGACGACCTCGGCGGCGTCGGTCAGTGCGAAGGTCCCGAGGGCAGCGCCGACCTCGAGGACGGCGGTGTAGAGCGAGACCTCGCGGTCGAAGAGCAGGGTCATCAAGGTGGCGTGCATCGGGCTGCGGCTCGCGCTCACCGAGATCTCGTCGAGCACCTGGCTCAGCAGCAGGTCCTCGCCCCGCGGGAGGCCGGAGTACATGAGGCGGGCGAGCTTCTCCGTGGGCGTCAGGTCGCCCTCGAGGTCGCGCTGGCGTGCCCAGTAGTAGCGGTCGGTCGCGGCCTGGTGGGCCGCCTCGATCAGGCTCTCCAGGCTCCGGGTAGTAGTACGCGACCAGGCGCGGGGAGATGTCGGCGGTCTCGGCGATGTTCTTCATCGTCGCCCCGGCCAGGCCGTGTGCGGCGATCGTCTCCAGGGTGGCGGAGATGAGGTGCTCGCGCCGGGCGGCCTGGTCCTTGCGTCGTGCCATGGGCCCACCGTAACGCCTGTGTGAATTCCGCGGACATGTCGTTGACAGGTCATGTGCGCTAGGTCATATTTGCGGTGCAGCGCAAAGAAAGGATCGCCCATGCGCACTCACCAGGACTGGATCGCGGAGGCCGCCAAGGTCACCGTTCCCACCCGCGCCTTCGTCGGCGGCGGCTTCGTGGAGACGGGGGAGGAGACCTTCGAGAACCGCAACCCCGCCACCGGAGCCCTGCTCGCCGAGGTCGCCGACGGCGGCGCGGCCGGGGTCGACCGGGCCGTGCGCTCCGCGCGGGCCACCTTCGAGGCCGGCACGTGGAGCCGTGCGGGGGTGACCGAGCGCCGCGCGAAGATGCTGCGCTTCGCCGACCTGCTCGCCGAGCACGCCGTCGAGCCTCGCGGTGCTCGACTCCCTCGACATGGGCAAGCGCGTCGTGGACGCCCACGACCTCGACCTCCCGTTCTCGGTCGGCCTCTTCCGCTACTACGCCGAGGCGATCGACAAGATCAACGACGAGGTCGCCCCCACCCCGCCGGGCACGACCGCGTTGATCCGTCGCGTCCCGCTGGGTGTCGTCGGTGCCGTCGTGCCGTGGAACTACCCGGTCGACATGCTGGCCTGGAAGGTCGCGCCCGCGATGGCCGCCGGCAACAGCGTGGTGCTCAAGCCCGCCGAGCAGTCGCCCTCCTCGGCGCTGCGCATCGCCGAGCCTGGCCGCGGAGGCCGGCATCCCCGACGGCGTCCTCAACGTCGTCCCCGGACTGGGGGAGACCACCGGCCGGGCGCTGGGCCTGCACCCCGACGTCGACGTGCTCGCCTTCACCGGCTCCACCGAGGTCGGCCGCCTCTTCCTCCAGTACGCCGGCCTGTCGAACCTCAAGCAGGTCTGGCTCGAGTGCGGCGGCAAGAGCCCGCACCTGGTCTTCGCCGACGCCGACGACCCGGCCGCCGCGGCGAGGGCGAGTGCCTTCGGCATCTGGTTCAACCAGGGCGCCGTGTGCTCGGCCCACTCCCGCGTCCTGGTCCAGCGCGAGGTGCACGAGGAGTTCGTGGCCCTGGTCGCGGCCGAGGCCGCGTCCTACGCGCCCGGCGACCCGCTCGACCCCGCCGCAGGCATGGGCGCGGTCGTCTCCCCGGAGCAGACCGACCGGGTCATGCGCTTCGTCGACGGAGCCCGCTCCGCGGGCGCCCGGCTGGTCACCGGCGGGGAGCGGATCACCCGCGACGGCAGCGACTGCTTCGTCTCGCCGACGGTCTTCGACGACGTCGACCCGGCCTCGGAGCCTGGCTCGCGAGGAGGTCTTCGGCCCGGTGCTGGCCGTGACCCCCTTCGACACCGAGGAGGAGGCCGTGACGCTCGCCAACGACACGGCGTACGGCCTGGCCGCCTCCGTCGCGACCGGCAGCCTGCGCCGCGCCCACCGGCTCGCCGAGCGGATCCACGCCGGCACCGTCACCGTCAACGGGGTCGACGCCTTCAGCGCGTGGACGCCCTTCGGAGGGTTCAAGGGCTCCGGCTTCGGCCGCGACCTGTCCCTCCACGCCCTCGACAAGTACGTCGGTCTCAAGACCGTGTGGATCAACCACTGAGCGACCAAGGGGTCATCGTGTCCAACCAGCCCACCGAGCTCGCCGCCGAGCAGCACGCCCTGCTGCACAAGTCGCTGCGACGCTTCGACATCGTCTTCCTGCTGATCGCCGCCGTCGTCGGCCTCGAGACCCTCGGCCAGGTCTCCGGGTACGGCGCCGAGGCATTCACCTGGGCCCTCGTGCTCGCCGTCTTCTTCCTCGTCCCCTACGGGCTGATCTTCGCCGAGACCGGCGCTGCCTTCAGCGAGGAGGGCGGCGCCTACACCTGGGTCCGCGACGCCTTCGGCCGCCCCGCCGCGGCGGTCGCCGCGATCCTGACCTGGATCACCCAGCCGGTCTGGGTCGGCGGGTCGATGGCCTTCCTCGCCGCGGAGACCGTCAGCAGCTACCTGACCCCCATCGAGCACGGCTCCCTCGGTGACTACCTGTTCAAGGTCGTCTTCATCTGGATCACGGTCCTCGCCGCGGTGGTGAGCCTGCAGAAGGGCAAGTGGCTGCCGACCAGCGGTGCGCTGCTCAAGGTCGGCCTGCTGGCGTTCTTCGTGCTGACCACGATCGTCTACGCCGTCCAGAACGGCGTCGTCGCCCTCCACCCGGGGGACTTCAGCCCGACCCTGCTCGGCCTCTTCGGCTCGGTGCCGATCCTGCTCTTCGCCTACCTCGGCTTCGAGTCCTCCAACAGCGCGGCCGGCGAGATGGAGAACCCCGCCCGCGACGTACCGGTCTCGATCTTCCGCTCCTGCGCGACCGCCGCGGCCTGCTACCTCGTCCCGATCATGGCGATCCTGCTCGTCGTACCGGCCGAGGACATCACCGGCATCGGCGGACTCTTCGACGCCGTCGGCACGGTCTACTCCGTCTACGGCGGCGCGGCCGACGCCCTGCTCGAACTCACCGCCGTCGTCTTCGTCTACATCCTGATGAGCCAGGGCGCGGCGTGGATGATCATCTCCGACCGGATGCAGGCGATGACCGCGGCCGACGGCTCGTTCTTCGGCGGCTTCTTCGGCCGCTTCCACCGCGGCCTCGGCACGCCGGTCCGCGTCAACATGCTCTCCGGCGTCGTGTCCACCACGTTCATGCTCGTCGCGATGCAGGTCACCGGTGACGGCGCCTCGATCTTCGGCGTGGTGCTGACCATCTCCATCTCGACCTTCCTGCTCAGCTACCTGCTCGTCATCCCCGCCGCGATCCGGCTGCGCACGCTCTACCCCGAGCGGGAGCGCCCGTTCCGGGTGCCCGTCTCGGACCGCCAGTTCGCCGTGCTCGGCTGGATCGCCTTCGCCTGGGTGCTGCTGGGCTCGTGGGTGGCCGTCTTCCCGGGCACCCTGGAGCGGCTGTTCGGCGAGGAGTACCCCTTCAAGGAGTACTGGGGCGTCAGCCAGGCCACCTTCGAGGTCTTCACGCTCGGCACCCTTGCCTTCCTGCTCGCCCTCTGCGCCGTGGGCTACGCCCTCGGTGCCCCGGTGCGCGCCTCCGGTGCCACCATCACGCCCGACACCGAGGAGATCGCCCGATGAGCGACCAGCCCACCGTGGCCGCGCCGTACGACGTGCTGTTCGAGCCGGTCCGGATCGGACCGGTCACCGCGAGGAACCGCTTCTACCAGGTGCCCCACTGCAACGGCATGGGCTACCGCGACCCCAGTGCGCAGGCCGCGATGCGCAAGATCAAGGCCGAGGGCGGCTGGTCGGTGGTGTGCACCGAGCAGGTCGAGATCCATGCGACGTCCGACATCGCGCCGTTCATCGAGTCTGCGGATCTGGGACGACCAGGACCTGCCCGCACTGAAGCGGATCGCCGATGCCATCCACGAGGGCGGTGGCCTCGCCGGCATCGAGTCTCGCGCACAACGGCATGAACGCGCCGAACCAGGCTCAGCCGCGAGACCCCTCTCGGGCCGCAGCACCTGCCCGTCGCCCCCGACACCATCGCGCCCGTCCAGGCCCGGGCGATGACAGCGCAGGACATCGCCGACCTGCGGCGCTGGCACCGCAACGCCGTACGTCGGTCGTTGGAGGCGGGCTACGACATCGTCTACGTCTACGGCGCGCACGGCTACGGCGCCCCGCACCACTTCCTCTCGCGGCGCTACAACAACCGCACCGACGAGTACGGCGGCCCGCTCGAGAACCGCATGCGTCTGCTCAGGGGGTCGATCGAGGACACGCTCGAGGAGGTCGCCGGCCGGGCCGCCGTCGCCTGCCGGATCACCGTCGAGGAGGAGATCGACGGCGGTATCACCCGCGAGGACATCGAGGGCGTGCTGCGCGAGCCTCGGCGAGTCTGCCGGACCTGTGGGACTTCGCGATGGGCAGGCTGGGAGGGCGACTCCGTCACCTCGCGGTTCGCCCCCGAGGGCCGGCAGGAGGAGTTCGTCGCCGGTCTGAAGAAGCTCACCACCAAGCCCGTCGTCGGCGTCGGCCGGTTCACCTCGCCCGACGCGATGGTGCGCCAGGTCAAGGCCGGCATCCTCGACCTGATCGGTGCCGCTCGCCCCTCGATCGCCGACCCGTTCCTGCCGAACAAGATCCGCGACGGCCGGCTCAACCTGATCCGCGAGTGCATCGGCTGCAACATCTGCGTCTCGGGCGACCTCACCATGTCGCCGATCCGCTGCACGCAGAACCCGAGCATGGGGGAGGAGTGGCGCCGCGGCTGGCACCCCGAGCGGGTCCGCGCCAAGGAGAGCGACAGCCAGGTCCTCGTGGTCGGCGCCGGCCCGTCCGGGCTGGAGGCCGCCCGGGCGCTCGGTGTCCGCGGGTACGACGTCGCCCTGGTCGAGGCGCGCCGCGAGCTCGGCGGCCGGGTGACCCAGGAGTCCGCCCTGCCGGGGCTGTCGGCCTGGGGGCGGGTCAGGGAGTACCGCGAGGCCGCCCTCGCCGAGCCGCCCAACGTGGAGATCTACCGCGAGAGCCCGATGAGTGCGAACGACATCGTCGAGTTCGGGTTCCAGCACGTGCTGGTCGCCACCGGCTCCACGTGGCGCACCGACGGCGTCGCCCGCTTCCACACCACCCCGCTCCCGATCGCCGAGGGCGCCCAGGTGCTGGGGCCTGACGACGTCTTCGCCGGACGCCTGCCGTCCGGGAGGAAGGTCGTGGTCTACGACGACGACCACTACTACCTGGGCGGTGTGCTCGCCGAGTCTGCTGGCGCAGCGTGGCTACGAGGTCTCCGTCGTGACCACCGCCTCGCAGGTGTCGGCGTGGACCAACAACACCTTCGAGATCAACCGCATCCAGCGCCGCCTCATCGAGAACGGCGTCACCCGCGTCACCGACCACGCCGTCGTCGCGGTCGGCGTCGGAGGGGTGACGGTCCGCGACGTGTACGCCGGCGCCGAGCGTGACCTCGACTGCGACGCCGTCGTCATGGTCACCGCCCGGCTGCCCAGGGAGGAGGCTCTACCTCGAGGCTCGTCGAGCGCCGCGAGGCGGGCGAGCCTGCTCTCCGTGCGCGGCATCGGCGACGCCTGGGCCCCCGGCACGATCGCCGCGGCGGTCTGGTCGGGGCGCCGCGCCGCGGAGGAGTTCGACGCCGAGTCGCCGTCCAACGACGTCGTACCGTTCCGGCGAGAGGTCACCCAGGCTGGCGTGAGGCGCAACCGTGCCAGCCGGGCGCAGAGAACCGCACCCCGGTCCCCTTCGTGGGGCCGGGGTGCGGTGCGTCCGGCACGAACCGTGGGGTGTGGCACCACGAACCGTGGGGTGTGGCACCACGAACCGTGGGAGGTGGCACCACGAACTGTGGGGTGTGGCACCACGAACTGTGGGGTGTGGCATCGCGAGTGGTCTCCGATGGTTCACACCCGTCACCCCGCCGTACGTCACGGGCCTAGGTGCCTGTGGATGACGGGTGTCGTCCACAGCACGACCCGGCGCGGCTGGCGGGGCGGGCACCGCTCGTGGACGGTCGAGCGCATGGAATTCCTGGAGAGGGCCGCGGGCCGACCCTTTGCGACGACGACCGCGCGCGAGCACGCCGTCACGCGTGGTCAGGCTGCGCACGTGGCTCGCCGACGGCGTCGTACGGCGAGTCCTCACCGGTGTGTACGTCGACGCGAGCGAGCCCGACACCATGGAGCCTGCGCGTGGCGGCGGTGTCGTGCGTGATGGCTCCGCACGCCGTCGTGTGCGACCGGACCGCCGCATGGTTGCACGGTGTGGATGTCTTCGACCTGGCGGAGCGCGACGTACTGCCGGCCGTCGACGTCGTCTCGATCGCCGGCTGGAACGCGTCGGTCCGATCGGACGTGTTCGGAGGCGAGCGCGACCTCCTGCCGTCCGAGATCATGACCGTGCGGGGCGTTCGTGTCACGACGCCGATCAGGACCGCGTGCGACCTTGCGTGCCTCAGGGGACGTTCGCGGGCGATCGCGGTCCTCGACGCCTTTCGCCGCGCGTACGGCATCACGGTGCGGGATCTCACCCTGATGTTGCCGCGCTACAGGGGAAGGCGCGGATGCCGGCAGACTGCGCGAGCTGGTCCCGCTCTCGACCGACGAGGCCGACTCGCAGCCCGAGTCGTGGATCCGTCTGATCATCCACGACGCGGGGCTGCCTGTGCCGGCACCACAGGTGTGGGTACGACGGCCCGACGGGCGGCGGTTCAGGATCGAGAACGCCTACGCCGCACTTCGTATCGGAGTCGAGTACGACGGCCAGGAGCACCACACCTCGCACCACGACAGGGAGCACGACGACGACCGGCGCGGGGAGCCTCGTGGACGTCGAGGACTGGATCCTTCTGGTGGTCACCAAGCGTGACCTCGGGCCTCGTGAGCGCGAGATCTGGCTGGCCGAGCTCGAGGAGGCCATCGCCGCCCGCTCACCGGAGCGACCGACGAAGCGGGTGTACGCCCGGGGGCCGGACGATCCGTCGTACCGGTGGCGACGTCGACGGCGGCGATAGGAGGTCGTCGTACCGTCGCCCGCGGTTCGTGGTGCCACATCCCACGGTTCGTGGTGCCATGAGCCACGGTTCGTGATGCCATGAGGCACGGTTCGTGGTGCCATGAGGCACGGTTCGTGGTGCCATGAGGCACGGTTCGTGGGTCAGGTGCCGTAGGAGAGGTAACCGCGCTGGGTGGCGATGTGGCCCGCGACGTGCTTGGCGTCGTGCCACACGCCCCAGATGAAGTCTCGACCCGCGGCGGGAGAGCCACGGCAGGCCCAGGAAGTAGACGCCGGGCTCGGCGGAGACGCCCCGGCGGTGCTGCGGGCGGCCGGCGTCGTCGAAGGCGTCGACCTGGAGCCAGCCGTAGTCGAGCGCGAAGCCGGTGGCCCACACGATCGAGGTGATGCCGGCCTCGGCGAGGTCGACCGACAGCACCGGGTCGAGCGCGGCGTCGGGGTCGGGGCCGAGGATTTGGGCCTGCGGCTCCTCGGGGAGGTCGAGGCCGTTGCGCGCGACGTACTCGTCGGCGGCCCGGAGCAGGGCCAGGTAGTTGGCGTCCCCACGGGCGATGTTCTCGGCGAGGTCCGCGCGGAAGCGGAGGACGCCGTCGTCGTAAGCTCGTCGGTGAGGCCGACCAGCCTGGATGCCGATCGCGGCGAGGGCGCGGAAGTCGACCGTGTGGCCGCCACGGGCACCGCTGACCGCGATGGTGACGTGCTCGGCGCCGGCCGGCGGGGTCTCGAGGTCCCAGAGGTTGAGGACGCCGAGCCACCAACAGAAGTCACGGCCGCGGTAGCTGCGGGGCGGACGGTCGTGCGGTCCGACCGAGAGGTGGACCTGACGGCCCGAGCGCTGCAGGCTCGTCGGCGATCTGTACGCCGGAGGAGCCGGCGCCGACGACGAGGACGTTGCCCTCGGGCAGCCTGGTCCGGGTTGCGGTAGTCGCTGGAGTGGATCTGCAGCGGCACCGCGCCCGTCGGCACGATCGGTGGGACGACGGGACGCTGGAAGGGACCGGTGGCCGCGACGACGTACCGGGCGTCGATGGTGCCCTCGGACGTCTCGACGTGGAAGCCGGGGCGGCCCTCGTTCCGGGTGACGGAGCGGACCTCGACGCCGGTGCGGATCGGGGCGGCGATCTTCTCGGCGTACGCCTCGAAGTAGGCCGCGACCTGGTCCTTGCCGGCGAACTCGTCGGCACCGACGTCCGGGAGCTCGAGGCCGGGGAAGCGGTCGTGCCAGGCCGGACCGTTGGCGACGAGGGAGTCCCAGCGCATGGTGCGCCAGCGCTCGGCGATCCGGTCGCGCTCGAGCACCAGGTGGGGGATGCCGTTGTCGCTCAGGTGCTCGCTCATCGCCACGCCGGCCTGGCCGGCGCCGACGACGAGGACCTCGGTCTGTTCGGTGGTCATACGACGATCCTCAGCCGCCGACCTTGCCCTGTCCAACAGATGTTGTTGGCCTTGTCCATCGGCTCGACAGATGCAACGACGCCCTGCAGGCTTGCATCACCTCGACCGATGGCTGTTCTCGGAAACATCTGTTGGACACATGGACCGGCGAGGAGTGGACTGGTCCCGTGGAGACCACCCAGAGCGAGAGCAGCCAGAGCATCGTCGTCGGCGGGCACACCCGCATCCGCCCGTTCAACACCAGCGTGACCTATCCGGAGCAGAACCTCGACAACGACCTGTGCCAGGCCGTCGTCGCCGGCAACACCGTCTACGTGCGCGGACAGATCGGCCAGGACCTCGACACCAGCGAGTCCGTGGGCATCGGTGACGTCGAGGCGCAGACCGAGCGTGCGATGGCGAACATCAAGATGCTGCTCGAGGAGGCCGGCGCGCGCATGGAGCACCTGGTCAAGCTCACGATCTACATCGTCGACCCGCGCTACCGCGAGACCGTCTACCGGACCATCGGGCGCTGGACGAAGGGCGTGCACCCGATCTCGACCGGCATCGTCGTCTCCGCCCTCGCCCGCCCCGAGTGGCTGGTCGAGGTCGACGCCATCGCGGTGATCTCGTGACCTTCTCCGTCCTCGGCACCGACGGCAGGGGTGCCGTCGGCATCGCGGTGACCTCCTCCAGCCCCGCGGTCGCGGCGCGCTGCATCCACCTGCGCCCCGGTGTCGGCGGCGCGTCCTCGCAGAACATCACCGACCCACGACTGGGTACGGCGCTGCTCGACGCCCTCGGCTCGGGGCTCGACGCCCGCGCGGCCCTGGCGGCGGTCACCGAGGGCCGCGAGCAAGTGGAGCACCGCCAGCCGACGGTGCTCGGCCTCGACGGGTCCGGCGCCGCGTTCAGCGGGAGCGGCTCGCTCGGTGTGCACCACCACGTCGTTGCGCCCGACGTGGTGGCGGCCGGCAACCTGCTGGCCGGGACCGCGGTCGTGGACGCCGTCGCCGCGGCGTTCACGACCGCGACCGGTGAGCCTGGAGGAGCGCCTGCTCGCCGCCCTGGAGGCCGGGCTCGCCGCCGGCGGCGAGGCCGGGCCGCTCCACTCGGCCGGGCTGTCCGTCGTCCGCGACGTCGCCTGGCGGGTCACCGACCTGCGCGTCGACTGGAGCGAGCAGCCCGTCGAGGACCTCGGCGAGCCTGCTGCGGGTCTGGCTGCCGCAGCGCGATGACTACGTGACCCGTGGCCTGGACCCCACCACCGCGCCGTCGTACGGCGTGCCGGGGGACGAGTGACGATGAGGGAGCACGCCGCGGCGACCGTGCAGGGTGACGCCGAGCGCCTGATCCGGCTCTCCGAGCAGGCTCCACGCCCATCCCGAGACCGGCTGGCAGGAGCACAGGCTCCTCGCGCTGGGTCGCGGAGTCGCTGGAGGAGGCCGGGTTCACCGTGACCCCGGGCTACCTCGGCCTGGAGACGGCCTTCCTGGCCACCTTCGGCAGCGGCCCGTTCCGGCTCGGCCTCTGCGCCGAGTACGACGCCCTGCCGGGCCTGGGCCACGCCTGCGGCCACAACCTGATCTCCGCGATCACGGTCGGCGCCGCGCGCGCCCTGGCCCCGTTGGCGGACGCCGCCGGGCTGACGATCGAGGTCTACGGCACGCCGGCCGAGGAGGGCGGCGGCGGCAAGATCGAGTCTGCTCGAGCGCGGCGCCTTCGCCGGGCTGGACCTCGCGATGATGGCCCACCCCGCGCCGGTCGACGTGGCCGAGGCGGAGCCGTTCGCGGTGTCGCACTCGCACGTGGAGTACCGCGGCAAGGCGGCCCACGCGGCGGCGTACCCCGAGCAGGGGATCAACGCTGCCGACGCCTTCACGATCGCCCAGGTCGCGATCGGCCTGCTCCGCCAGCAGTCGCCGCCGACGGTGCGGGTGCACGGCGTGATGACCAACGGGGGAGAGGCGCCCAACGCGATCCCCGCGCGGACCGAGGGCCGCTGGTACGTCCGTGCCGAGAGCCTCGCCCAGGCTCGCCGAGACCGAGGAGAAGGTCTGGCGCTGCTTCGAGGCCGGCGCGCTCGCGACCGGCGCGACGCTCACGGTCGAGCCGGAGAGCAAGCCCTACGCCGAGTTTCGCACGTTCGCGCCCGCGCTGGCGTCGTACCGGCGCAACGCGGAGGCGCTGGGCCGGGTCTTCGACGACCGCTCGCCCGCCCGCCGGATGAACCGGGCGTCCACGGACATGGGCAACGTCTCCCAGGTCGTGAACGCGATCCACCCCTACGTCGGCATCGGCTCCGGGTCCGCCCTCAACCACCAGCCCGAGTTCGCCGCGCACTGCGTCGGCGGGGACGCCGAGCGGGCGATCCTCGACGCCGCGACCGCGCTGGCCTGGACGGCGCTCGACGTCGCCGGCGAGGCGAGCGCACGATGAGCGCCCTCGACGTCCCACTGACGCGCACCGAGCACGACTCGCTCGGCCCGTTCGACGTCCCCGCGACCGCCTACTGGGGCGTCCACACGGCCCGCGCCGTGCGGAACTTCCCGATCAGCGGCACGCCTGTCGGCGCGCACCGCGAGCTCGTCGCCGCGCTCGGTGCGGTCAAGCTCGCCGCGGCCCGGGCCAACCACGAGTCGGGCCTGCTCGACGACCGCCGGTACGACGCGATCGCCGCGGCCGCGCAGGAGGTCCGCGACGGCGTGCTCGACGAGGAGTTCGTCGTCGACGTCATCCAGGGCGGCGCCGGCACCTCGACGAACATGAACGCCAACGAGGTGATCGCCAACCGGGCGCTGGAGATCCTCAGCCTGCCGTTCGGGCACTACGACGAGGTCCACCCGCTCGACCACGTCAACCGCTGCCAGTCGACGAACGACGTCTACCCGACCGCCGTGCGCCTGGCGCTGGTCGCCGCGATCGACGTGCTCGCCGAGGCGACGGATGCGCTGGCCGGCTCCTTCGCACGCAAGGCGGCGGAGTTCCGCGCCATCCCCAAGATCGGCCGCACGCAGGCTCCAGGACGCGGTCCCGATGACCGTCGGGCAGGAGGCTCGGCGCCTTCGCCACGACCCTGCGCGAGGAGCCTGGCCCGCCTCGCCGACTCGCGCGCGCTGCTCTGCGAGATCAACCTCGGCGCGACGGCGATCGGCACCGGCATCACCGCCCACCCCGACTACCGGCGCCGCGCGGTGCAGCACCTCGCCGACATCACTGGCCTGCCCGTCGTCGGAGCGGGCGACCTGGTCGAGGCCACCGGCGACACCGGCGCCTTCGTGCAGGTCTCCGGCGTGCTGAAGCGGATCGTCGTCAAGGCGTCCAAGATCTGCAACGACCTGCGGCTGCTGGGCTCCGGCCCGCAGGCGGGCCTCGGCGAGCTCCAGGCTCCCGGCCCGCCAGGCGGGGTCGAGCATCATGCCCGGCAAGGTGAACCCGGTCATCCCGGAGATGGTCAACCAGGTGGCCTTCTGGGTGATCGGCAACGACTTCACCGTCACGATGGCGGCCGAGGCCGGCCAGCCTGCAGCTCAACGCGTTCGAGCCGGTCATGGGGCACGGCCTGCTCCAGGGCTTCTCCTGGACCGCCGCCGCCTTCGACGCGTTGCGTGAGCCTGTGCGTCGACGGCATCACGGTCGACCCGGCGAAGCCTGGCCGCGTCCGCGGCCGCCAACGCGGGGCTCGCCACGGCGCTCACCCCGCTGCTGGGCTATGCCCGCTCGGCGGAGATCGCCAAGGCCGCGCTGAGCGGGGCAGGTGCCGTCCGCGACCTGGCCCTCGCCACCGGCGGGCTCGACCCGGCCGTCCTCGACGCCCTGCTGCGTCCCGAGGCGCTCGCGAACCTCGACGCGTCCGACGCCGTCCCGGAATGAGTTCCGGCAGGATGGTCGCCATGGCCGACCCTGCCTTCACCCTGACGCAGGCTGCGGTACTTCGCCGCGGCCGCCGAGGCTCGGCAGCATGACGGCCGCCTCGAAGCAGTCTCATGGTGTCGCAGTCCGCCGTCTCGACGGCCGTCGCGCAGCCTGGAGAAGGAGCCTCGGCGTCCAGGCTGCTGCTGCGTCACCACGCGCGGGGGCTGACGCTGACGGCGGCCGGCGAGGAGTTCCACCGCGAGCTGCGCAGCTACCTCGTGCACACCACCGAGCCTGGTCGAGGTCGCCCGGTCCGCGGGCCAGGCGCTCGTCGGCGACCTCGCCGTCGGCTGCTTCACGACGCTCGGCCCCTTCGAGTCGCCGCGTCTGCTCGCCGCCTGCGAGGCCGACCACCCCGGCATCCGGGTCTCCGTCGTGGAGGACGAGCACGCCGCGCTCAAGCACGCCCTGCGCTCGGGACGCTGCGAGCCTGGCGCTCATGTACGGCTACGACCTCGACGACGACATCGACCACGTGCGGGTGGGCCTCGCCGCGCCCTACGTGCTCGTCGGCCGGGGACACCGGCTCGCGCGCCGCAAGAAGGTCGCGCTGAAGGAGGCTCGCGGGCGACCCGATGGTGCTCCTCGACCTGCCGCACAGCGGGGACTACCTCGCGCGCATCGTCGAGTCGGCCGGCTTCCACCCCGAGATCCGGCACCGCAGCGCCGGCTTCGAGACGGTCCGGGCGATGGTCGCCAACGGCCAGGGCTGGTCGGTGCTCAACCAGCGCCCGGCCAGCCCCACGACGTACGACGGCGCGGAGGTCGTCACGCTCGAGATCACCGACCCCGTGGAGCCTCTCGAGGTCGTGCTGTCGTCGATGCGGGGCGTGCGCCTCACCGCCCGCGCGCAGGCCTTCGTCCGCTCCTCGGTCAGAGCAGCACGGCGGCGGGCAGGTCGCTGACGCGACCTGCCCGCCGGGTGCGGTTGCCGAGGGACGCTCAGGCGTGCGCCGCCACCGGGGCCAGGCTCGCTCGGGGCGAGCTTCCGGCCGCGCGCCAGCAGGTAGTAGACCGGCGCGGTGGCGACGAGCCCGATGATCCAGGCTCAGGTCGGCGCCGTCGAGCCTGTCGGCGACCGGCCCGGTGTAGAGCGGCGTGGCCATGAACGGGACCTGGACGAGGATGCCGATGACGTAGGCGATGATCGCCTGGCCGTTGAAGCGTCCGTAGATGCCACCGTCGGCGGCGAAGATCGAGTCCATGTCGTAGGCTGCCGTGGTGGATCAGGTAGAAGTCGATCAGGTTGATCGCGGTCCACGGCACGAGCACGACGAGCAGCGCGAGCACGATGTCGACGAAGTGCCCGATGAAGTCGCCGGAGACGCCGATGGCGAAGTAGGTCGACGCGGCCATCACCACGAGCGACAGCACGAGGCGGCTGCGCGCCGTGGGGATCCAGCGGGCGACGAAGGTCTGCACGCAGGTGATGATCGAGAGCACGGTGCCGTAGAGGTTGAGGGCGTTGTGGCTGATCACCGAGAGCAGGAAGAGCACGAGCAGCGGCGTGCCGAAGGCGCCGGTGGTGTCACGGACGCCGGTCATCACCTCGACGCCCGGCTTCATCGCCAGGGCGACGATCGCGCCGAAGGCGAAGGGCAGGATCGAGCCGAGGGTGCAGCCGAGGTAGGTCGCGTTGAAGGTCGCCCGGACCCCGACGTCGGCGGGCAGGTAGCGCGAGTAGTCGGAGACGTACGGCGCGAAGGCGATCTGCCACAGGGCGCCGAGCGAGATCGTCGCCAGGAAGCCGGCGGTGCTGTAGCCGCCCTGGGTCCAGAAGCCCGCGGGCACGCCGGCGACGAAGATCGCGACGGTGCCCAGCACGATGCCGATGCCCAGCACCCAGGTGGCGACCTTGTTGAGCGCGTGGATGACCTTGTAGCCGATGACGGCGATCAGGCCCGAGCCCAGCGCACCGAGCACGATGCCGGCCTCGACCGGGATCGGGTCGGCGATCCCGTGCAGGGACTGCCCGGCGAGGACGATGTTGGAGGCGAAGAACGCGAGGTACATGACCGCGGCGATGACGACGACGATGAGGGCGCCGTAGGAGCCGAACTGCCCGCGGCTCTGGATCATCTGCGGGATGCCCATCTGCGGGCCCTGTGCGGAGTGCAGCGCCATGAAGACGCCTCCCACGAGGTGGCCGACCACGACGGCGGCCAGGCACCAGTAGAGGTCGAGGCCGAAGACGGTGACGCCGGCAGCGCCGGTGACGACGGGCAGGGGGGCGATGTTCGTCCCGAACCACAGGGTGAAGAGGTCGCGCACCTTGCCGTGGCGGTCCTCGGGCGGGACGTAGCCGATGGTGTGCTTCTCGACGACGGACTGATCGGTCATGGTGGTTCTCCAAAGGTTGTGAGGCGCGCCACCATGGTCGTGACGGGCTCACCTCTCTGGCAAACGGATCCTTTTGGCGCAAGTCATCGGTTTCGCCGATGCATCGGGCTCAGGCGGGCTTCCTGCGGGTCGCCATCATGTTGCCGAGGACGATCAGCAGCGAGACCAGGAACATGATCGTGCCGATCACGTTGACCTGCATCGGCACGCCGCGCTGGTGCACGCCCCAGACGTACATCGGGAAGGTGACGGTCTGGCCGGCGTTCAGGTTGGTGATGATGAAGTCGTCGAAGGACAGCGAGAAGCTCAGCAGCGCGGCCGCCGCGATCCCGGGGAAGGCGAGCGGGAAGGTGATCCGCCAGAAGGTGGTGGCCTCGCTGGCGTAGAGGTCCATCGCGGCCTGCTCCAGGTTCGCGTCCAGCCCGGCGAGGCGGGCCTTGACGGTCACGATCACGAACGACAGGCAGAACATCACGTGCGCGATGAAGATCGTGACGAGACCGAGCCGTCCACCCTGGTGGGCGGCGACGAAGAGCGCGAGGAGCGAGGAGCCCATCACGATCTCGGGGGAGGCCATCGGCAGGAAGATGATGGTGTTCATCGCCGAGCGGCCGCGGAAGTCGTGGCGGACCAGCGCGAAGGCGGCCAGCGTGCCGAGAACAGTGGCGACCAGGGTGGCGGCCAGGCCGATGCCGATGCTCCGCAGGACCGCCTCGCACATGCCGTCGGGGCCGCACATGTTCGTCCAGTTGTGCAGGGTGAAGCCCTGGAAGGCGTAGACGTTCCGCGAGCCGCTGTTGTCGTTGAAGGCTCATCAGCATGACGATCGCGATCGGCACGAACATGTAGACGAGCACCAGCGCGCCGAGCGCGAGGACGAGGTGGTCGCCGACCCACCGGCCGGCCCGCTGGAGTCCGTTCACAGCAGGCTCCTCCGTCCCCGCCTTGCGGATGTAGACCACGACCATCGCCACGATGATCGCCATGAGGGTGACCGACAGCGCGCCCGCGGCGGCGTAGTCGTTCGAGTCGGTGAAGAGGTCCTGGATGACGTTGCCGACCATCCGCTGGTTGGTGCTGCCCAGCAGACTCGGCGTTGATGTAGTCACCAGCCGCGGGGATGAAGGTGAGCAGCGTCCCGGCGACGACACCGGGCATCGACAGCGGCAGGGTGACCTTGAGGAAGCCGCGCGCGGGGGAGGCGTAGAGGTCGCCGGCGGCCTCGACCAGCCGGCCGTCGATCTTCTCCAGGCTGGCGTAGAGGGGCAGGACCATGAACGGCAGGAAGTTGTAGACCAGGCCCGCGATCACCGCGACCGGGGTGGCCAGCAGGCGGCCGTCCTCACCGAGCAGGTGCACGGTCTGGAGCGCGTCCACGATGAAGCCGTCGTCGGCGAGGATCAGGCTTCCAGGACAGGGTGCGGACCAGGAAGCCTGGTGAAGAAGGGTGCGATCACCAGGACCAGCAGGAAGGTGCGCCACCGGCCGGCCTTGAAGGCGATCGCATAGGCGAGCACATAGCCGAGGACGAGGCAGATCAGGGTGGCCAGCCCGGCGTACCAGAGCGAGCGCCACAGACTCGTCCCAGTGCTCGCGCAGCACGTCGGCGAAGTTCGCGACGTGGTACGTCACGTCGTACCCCGTCAGCACCGAGCCCTGCGGGTCGTAGAGGCTGGTGGCCAGCAGCGAGTAGAACGGGATGACGAAGAAGAGGGCCAGCCACAGCGCCGCCGGCAGCATCAGCCAGTAGCCGGTGTACCTCCCCCGGCGCATCAGGCCTCCTCCAGCACGCCCGCGTTGACGTCCTGGTCGGCGGGCAGCAGGAAGGCGAACTCCGGGCGCCAGGAGACGTCGACCTTGGTGCCGGGGGCGAGGATCGGGCGCCGCCCGGTGTTCTGCTCGAAGGACATCAGCCTCCTGGCCCCAGGGCATCCGGACCAGGTACTGCGTGCTCACCCCGACGAAGGCGACGTCGGTGATCACCCCGCCCGGAAGGTGGTTGCCGGGGGCGTCGATCGGCTCGCCCTCGGGCGCGACGAGCACCTTCTCCGGACGCACGCCGATCCAGCCGTTGCCCGCCCGGACGTGGGCCCGCTCGGCGGGGATGGAGACCTGGGTGCCGTGCATGTCCACCCGTACGACGTCGCCCGCCTCGCCGGTCACGGTGCCCGGGATGAGGTTGGACTGGCCGAGGAAGTTGGCGACGAAGGTGGTGCGGGGGTTCTCGTAGAGCCTCGGTGGGGGAGCCCATCTGCTCGATCACGCCGCCGTTCATCACCGCGATCGTGTCGGCCATCGTCATCGCCTCCTCCTGGTCGTGCGTGACGTGCACGAAGGTGAGGCCGACCTCGGTCTGGATCCGCTTGATCTCGATCTGCATGGCCCGGCGCAGCCTTGAGGTCGAGGGCACCCAGCGGCTCGTCGAGCAGCAGCACCTCGGGGCGGTTGATCAGCGCCCGGGCCAGCGCGACCCGCTGCTGCTGGCCGCCGGACAGGCTGCGGCGGCTTCTTCTTCGCCTGCGCCTCCAGACTCGACCAGACTCGAGCATGTCGCCGACCTGCCGGTCGACGTCCTTGACCTTGCGACGGCGCAGGCCGAAGGCGACGTTCTCGTGGATGTCGAGGTGGGGGAAGAGCGCATAGTTCTGGAAGACCGTGTTGACCGGGCGCCGGTAGGGCTTCTCCCAGGTGATGTCGTCCTCGCCCAGGTGGATCGAGCCGGACGTCGGCGTCTCCAGGCCGGCGACCATCCGCAGCGTGGTGGTCTTGCCGCAGCCGGACGGCCCGAGCAGGGCGAAGAAGGTGCCCGCCGGGACCTCCAGGTCCAGGCTCCCGTACGGCGGTGAAGGTCGCGAACTCCTTGGTCAGCGCGGTCAGCCGCAGGTTGCGGGCAGGGTGGTCAGCCGCCAGTGACATCGGCGAAATCTCCTTCGTAGGCGCGGACCTTGAATTCCTCCAGGGCCATGAACGAATGGGTCGTGGCCAGCGACTCGGCGCTCGGGAAGATCAGGCTCGTTGTCGACGAGGTCGGGGTCGACCTTCTCCATGGCCTCACGGGCGCCCTTGACCGGGCAGATGTACCAGACGTACGCCGCGAGCCGCGCCGCGACCTCAGGCTCGTAGTAGTAGTCGATCCACTTCTCGGCGTTGCCCTGGTGGGTCGCCAGGTTGGGCACGAGCATGTTGTCGGCCCAGATCATCTGGCCCTCCTCGGGCGCGACGAAGACCAGGTTCGGGTCGTCGGCGGCGGCGACGTCGCCGGACCAGGCCTCGCACGCGAGCACGTTGCCGGCCGCCAGGTCCTGGATGTACTCGTTGCCCGTGAAGGCGCGGATCTGCCCGTCGCTGCGGGCCTTGCGCACCCGGTCCACGGCGTCCTGCCACTGGGCATCGGTGAAGTCGGCGGGGTCCGCGCCCTGGGAGAGCAGGGTCAGCCCCATCGTGTCGCGCATCTCCTTGAGCAGGGTGACCCGGCCGCGCAGGTCCTTGCGGGAGAGCAGGCTCCTCGAAGGAGCGCACCTCCTTGACCTTCTTCTTGTTGTAGGCGATGCCGGTCAGGCCGCTCTGCCAGGGCGCGGAGTAGGTCCGGTCCTCGTCCCAGCCCACGTGCGCCAGGGAGTCGATGAGGTTGGCGTGCAGGTTGGGCACCTTGGCCTTGTCCAGCGGCTGGATCCAGCCGACCTGGATCATCCGTGCGGCCATCCAGTCGGTGAGCATGAACATGTCCCGCTTGGAGGCTCTGGCACGAGCCGAGCCTGGTTGACGACCTTGGCGAAGAACTCGGTGTTGTCGTTGACGTCGGCGGTGTAGTCCACCTCGATGCCGGTACGACGCTGGAACTCCGTCAGCGTGGAGACCGCCCCGTCGCCGTCCTCGTCCATGTAGCCCGGCCAGTTCGACACGACCAGGCGCCGGTCCGAGCCGGACAGGTCGCGCGTCGTGCAGGACGCGGGGTCCTGCTTGCGGTCCGGCGTGCGGAACAAGGGCAGCGCGGCCAGGCTGGCCGCGCCGAACGCGACCCCTGCCCCTCCGCGCAACGCGGTCCGCCGGCTGATGCCCGGTCCTCCCAAGGCTCTCCCACCTCCTGCGTCGGTCTGCGCATCGTGACATGAGGTGGGTCACATGACAAGGGATTCCGTCGACAGTTGACGTGATCGCAACGGAATCCGAACATGCACGTTGCGTGAAGGCGGCGTGACCTGTGAGGATCCCCGGGTGACCAAGCCCAAGCCCGCTCCGCTGGACGACGTCTCCAAGGCGATCATCGCCGAGCCTGCAGGAGGACGGCCGGCGCTCGTACGCCGCCATCGGCAAGGCCGTCGGGCTCTCCGAGGCCGCCGTGCGCCAGCGCGTGCAGCGCCTCGTCGACGGCGGGGTGATGCAGGTCGTCGCGGTCACCGACCCGGTCGAGATGGGCTTCGCGCGCCAGGCGATGATCGGGATCAGGGCCACCGGCGAGCTCGAGCCGATCGCCGACGCCCTCGCCGCGATCGACGAGGTCGACTACGTCGTGATCACCGCCGGATCCTTCGACGTCCTCGCCGAGGTCGTGTGCGAGAGCGACGACCACCTGCTGGAGATCATCTCCCGCGGGATCCGCAGCATCCCGGGCGTGATCTCGACCGAGACGCTGGTCTACCTGCGGCTGCGCAAGCAGACCTACTCCTGGGGCGTGCGCTGAGGCTCAGGCCGCCCCGCCCCGCAGATCGGTACGACGCACGCCGTCCCCGCCCGTGACGGTCAGCCACGCGTCGCCCTGCCCGGCGAGCGGCCGGCCCGCCACGACGGTGCAGGCCTGCGTGGGGTCACCGCAGAGCCGGCCGAGGAGGTCGCCGTCGACCCTCGTGAGGTCGAAGGGCTCGCGGAAGGATGCGCCGGTGCCGGCGTGGCGCAGGTGCTCGCCGTCCCACTCCCAGCGCTGCGGGGTGCCCGCGCCGGGCACGACCAGGACCGCCGTGCCGGGGAACAGGATCGCCTCCAGCACCTGCGTGGACCCGGTCCGGCCCCGCAGTGCCGCGACCAGCCGGTCGGTGCCCGCGGAGGTGAAGCGCTGCACGTCGGCGTGGGAGTCGGAGTCGACCTCGGTCACGGTGCGCGACGTCGTGGTGGGCGGCTCCGGGTCGCTGGTGGCCAGCGACCACGCCGCGCCACCGGCGAGCAGCACCGCGAGACCCGCGCCGAGCAGCACGCCGGTGCGGCGACGGGCCGGCGCCGGCTCGTCGTAGAGCGCCCAGGTGGGCTCCTCCGGCAGGGGCGGTTCCGGGCGGCCGGACATGGCGACAGCATAGGGTCGCGGCATGTACTACGTCGGCGTCGACCTGGCCTGGGGCGAGCGCCAGCCCACGGGCGTGGCGGTGCTGGACGCCGCCGGCCACCTGCTGGCGGTGGGTGCGGCGCGCGGTGACGACGAGATCGAGGCCCTGGTGGCGCCGTACGTCCAGGGGGGACTGCCTGGTCGCGCTGGACGCACCGCTGATCGTGCGGAACCCGAGCGGCAACCGGCCCGCCGAGGCGGCGCTCAACAAGGACTTCGCCCGCTTCGACGCCGGCGCGCACCCCTCGAACACCGGGAAGCCGGAGTTCCGCGACCAGCCCCGCGCGGCCCGGGTCGCGGCGCGGCTCGGCCTGGACATCAACCCGCGCTCGGGCCGCGCCCGGCGGGCGATCGAGGTCTACCCGCACCCGGCGACGGTCGCGCTCTTCCGGCTCGGCCGGACGCTGAAGTACAAGAACAAGCCCGGTCGCGACCTGGATCGGCTGCGCGCCGAGCTTGCTCGCGCTGGTGCACCTCGTCGAGGGGATGGCCGACGCCGACCCGGCGCTGCACGTGGACGGCCCGCCGTGGCGGGCGCTGCGCTCCGCGGTCGAGCAGGCCGGGCGCAAGAGCGAGCCTGCGGGTCGTGGAGGACCAGGTGGACGCGGTGATCTGCGCCTACATCGGGCTTTTCGCCGACCGCCGGCCGCAGGACACCACGACGTACGGCGACCTGGAGACCGGCTACATCGTCACCCCCACGCTGCCCGCCGACCTGGCGCCGACGCCGCGGGGGAGTGCGCCCGCGGGCCTGGACCTCGGCGCCGCCGTCCGGGAGTACGCCGAGGGCTGGCCCGCGCTGAGCGCCGCCACCGACCAGTACGTCGACCTGGTGACCCGGGTCCTCGACGAGGCCGGCATCAACTACCTCACCGTGACCGGCCGGGCGAAGTCGGTGAACTCCTTCGCCGCGAAGGCCGCCCGCACGGTGGGCGGCCGCCCGGTCTTCACCGACCCGCTGCGCGAGATCACCGACCAGGTGGGCGTGCGGGTGATCACCTACGTGCACGCCGACGTGCAGGCCGTCGCTGACCTGCTCGCCGACGAGGCGACCGTCATCGACGACCGCGACATGGGGCAGGAGACCGCCAGCGAGGGGCGCTTCGGCTACGCCAGCCGCCACCTGCTCATCGACGTGGAGGGCATGGACCGGATCGCGCAGATCCAGATCCGCACCGTGCTGCAGCACGCGTGGGCGGAGTTCGAGCACGACATCCGCTACAAGGGCACCATCCCCGACGAGCACGTGCCCGACTTCGACCGCCGCTTCACGCTCGCGGCCGGGCTGCTGGAGCTCGCGGACCGCGAGTTCTCCACGATCCGGCAGCGGATCCAGCAGGGCGTCACCGCCTCCGGCGCGGACGTGGCCGACGACGACCCGCGGATCCCGCCGCGCGAGCCTGGCCGCCTTCCTCGCCGGGCAGTACGCCGACGCGCCGCCCTCGCGCACCGACCACTACGAGTGGATCGCCGCGCTGGTGCTGGAGCCTGGGGATCACCTCGCTCGCGGCGCTGGGTGACGTGCTGCGGGGGATCGACGCCGACCTGCTGGCGGAGCGGATGGACTACCGCTACCCGCCGGGCGCCGTACGACGGCTGGACGACGCGCTGCTGTGGACCTACGGCGAGACCTATGTCGAGTCGAAGGCGAACGCCGACCGGGTGGGCGCGCTGCGCTCCCGGTTGGCGAAGATGCGCCAGGGCTGAGGCCGAGGGGTGAGCCCCGAGGAGTGAGCCCCAAGAGGTGAGCACCGTCACGGCGCGCGCCCCCGGATCGCGCCTACGATGCCCGGCATGCAGGCAACCGCCACGGCCACCCTCCCGCTTCCCGTCGACAAGGTCTGGGCGGCGCTGGCCGACCACGAGGCGATGGCCTCGTGGGGCCCGGGCATGACGGTCACCATCACCCGCGAGGGGACCCCCGAGCGCAACGGCGTCGGCGCGGTCCGCTCGATCAAGGCGCCCGGGCCCGCGCCGGCCATCGTTGAGGAGATCACCCGCTTCGACCCGGACCACGTGCTCGGCTACAAGGCCCTGAGCGGCGTGCCGTTCCGCGACTACAGCGGCGAGGTCACGCTCGCGCCGGCCGGCGACGGGACCCGCGTCACGTGGACGCTCACCGCCGGCCAGCGCGTGCCGCTCGTCGAGCAGGCCGCGCTCAAGGCCGTCGTGACGACCCTGCTCACGCTCTTCGTGCGCGCGGCCAAGAAGGCCTGAGCCCGCGCGTCAGTCCTGGCCCCGGTCGCGGGTACGACGCGCCGACTCGGCGAGCGCGGCCGGGAAGATCGACGCCGGCGGCGTCACCAGCCCGGCGCCGACCTGGCCCACGCCCGCGACCCTGCCGGCCATGCCGGTGTTGATCTGGGGCAGGATCCCGGTCCGGCACACCGAGGTGACGTCGATGCCGGTCGCGGCACCGGCGAAGTCGAGCACCGGGATCGGCCAGCGGTCGTTCTCGCCGATGGTGATCTCGCGCATCCGGCGGCTGGTGGCCAGCGCGTCCGGCACGGTGCCGCCGACGAAGCGGACGATGGCGGGCGCGGCGGCCATCGCGAAGCCGCCGATGCCGGCGGTCTCGGTGATCGCGGAGTCGCCGATGTCGGGGTTGGCGTCGTCGGGGCCGTAGTCGCCGAGGAAGAGCCCGTCGGCGAGCCTGCGCCGGACCGGTGAACCACTGGTCGCCGGTGCCGGAGACCTGGATCCCGAAGTCCGTGCCGTTGCGGGCCATCGCGACCACCATCGTCGAGCCCGGAACGTCGCGCGCCGCGTCGAGCGCCAGCCTTGCAGGCGGGCATGGCGATGTTGAGGAAGAAGTGGTCGTTGCCGCCCATGAACGCGAACGCCTCGGCCACCTCCTCGGCGCTGCGCGAGGAGCGCACGAGCGACGGCGCCAGGTCGCGCAGCAGCATCAGCGTGCCGGCGCGGTTGCGGTTGTGCGCCTCGTCGCCCATCTGCAGCATCTGGCCGAGGATCGCGGTCGCGTCGACCGGCCCCGCGGCGGTGACCGCCTCGCCCAGCAGCGGGCCCAGGACGTCGCGCATCCAGCGCAGCCGCTCCAGCACCTCGGGCCCGTAGGCGCCGTACCGCAGCACCTTGCCGAGACCCTCGTTGAGCGAGCAGTAGGTGCGCTTGCCGGTCGCCGGGTCCTCGAGCACGAACATCCACATCGACGGCGACACGACGCCGGCCATCGGGCCGACCGCGCTGCGGTGGTGGCACGGCTCGAGCGAGACCTCACCGCCGTCGGCGAAGAGCCTTCTCGGCGTCCTCGGGATCCTCGACGAGGCCCTCGAAGGCGGCGGCGCCCATCAGCGCGCCGCGCAGCGGGCCGGACGCGCGCGACCACTCGATGGGCGGTCCGGCGTGCAGGAACTGGCCCTTCTCCAGGCCGAGCAGACTCCGAGGCCGGCGCGACGCCGACGAGCATGGCCTGCACGTCGAGCATCCGGGAGACCGCGAGGGCGTTGGCGTCGCGGCGCAGCGGGTCGGCGGCGACGGTGGCGAGGTCCTCGGCGGTGCCGTCCATCGGCGGCTGCCAGGCGACCCGCTCGACCGGGACGGCCTGCGCGGCGACGGCGTCGGCGAACATGTCGGCACCGGCGGTGGCGACGCCGGCGGGGGACTGGCTGGGGTTCATCGGGCAGGCTCCGGTGGCGAGGGCGACCGCACGGCGGGTGGCGGCGGCGTTGGACAGGTGGACCTCGGCGCCGGCAGCCGCCAGCGCCTCGGCCTGACGGGTCAGGTCCTGCTGGTCGGCGGACGTGCCGACGCACGCCACGACGACCGGTACGTCGCGCGCGGCCCGCGCCGCCGCGATCGCCGGTGCCAGGCCGGCGGCGGGGTCGGCCTCCGCGCCGTGGCCCAGGACCACGTCGAGCAGGACCACCGCGGTCTCGGGGTCCGCCGCGACCTTCGCCAGGTGCTCCAGGCGCAGGGTCGGGTCGATCATCGGGTGCGCCCGGCCACGGGTGAGGCCGTCGTCGCCGAAGTCGATCATCAGGTGCCCCGGGCTCAGCAGGCTGCTGTCGAGGGCGAGATCGTCGGAGAGCGGGATGTTGCTGCGGATCCCGCCCAGGCTCCGCGGCGGCCAGCAGCATCGCCTCGTCGCACAGGGTGCCGCCGACGAAGAGACCGCGCAGCGCGCCGCCGTCGGCGGGCTCCGCCGCGGTGCCCCACGTGGGCCACTCCGGCACGTCGACGCCGAGGTCGCCGAGCAGCGCCTCCACCTGGGTGGTGAGGTCCGGCTGGCCCTCGCCGAGCAGGGCGAAGCGCACCGGAGTGGCCAGGCCGTCGGCGTACCGCTCCACGGAGGCGGCGACCTCCGCCGCCGGGGGCTTGGAGACGACCACGATGTGCTCGACCGTGGGGTCGGCATCGAGGCGCTCCAGCGCGGTGGTGGTGGAGATCCCGCCGATCGCGGCGGACAGGTCGCGGCCACCGACGCCGAGCGCGGCGGCGACCCCGACGCCCGCGGCGTCGAGGAGGGCGAGCACCTGCTGGCAGCCGGTGCCGGAGGCGGCCACGATGCCGACCTTGCCGGGGGTCACGGTGTTGGCGAAGCCGAGGCCCACGCCGCCGACGACGGCGGTGCCGCAGTCGGGGCCCATCACGAGCAGGCCGCGGTCGCGGGCGATCCGCTTGAGCGCCAGGCTCCTGCTCCACCGGGACGTTGTCGCTGAAGATCATCACGTCGCAGCCCGCGTCGAGGGCGTCCATCGCCTCGACCAGCGCGGAGGCGCCCGGCACGGAGACGAGCGCCAGCCCCCCACCGGTACGGCGCAGCGCGGATGCCGTCGTCCGCGCGGGCTCGGCCACCTCGCCGCCACCGGACGAGCCGCCGCGTACCGCGGCCAGCGCGGCGTCCACGGCGGCGAGCGCGGCAGGAAGCGCGTCCTCGTCGTCGAGCCGGAGCGCGACGACCATGTCGTTGGCCGAGGCGGCGGGCAGGGTGAAGCCCATGCCCTGCAGCACCTCCACGTTGAGTCTCGGTGGCCATCGCCACCTGCGCGGCGGCGACGCCGGGTGTGGCGGCGACGTCACGGCTCACCTGGAGCAGTGCGACGCTGTCGGCGTAGGCGCCGGAGCGGATCTCGACGTGCTGATGCGTCATCGAGGACTCCCTTCTCGGGTTCGGGGGACGGGACGGGGGAGAGCGAGGGCGGCGCCGAGGAGCATCCCGGCGCCGGAGGTGTGGCCGACCGCGACGAGGTCCGCGGCGGCCGGGGTCACGCCGGTGCCGGTGGCGAGCGCCAGCAGCAGGGCACGGAAGTGCGGGATGGCGGCGCCGGTGGCGGCGTGCGCCAGCAGGGTCGCGGAGAGGTCGGTGGTCCGCGGCGCCGCGGCGGCGACGGCGGCTGCGACTGCGGCGAGGTCACGGGCCGCGGCCCGTGCGGTCACCAGCCAGCCGGCGAGCACGTCGTCACCGACGGGCGTCAGCCCGTCCCCGCGGCCGACCAGTGCGAGGACCGCCGCCGGCTCGCCCGCGGCGAGGGCGTCGAGGGCGTCGGAGGGCAGGCTGGCGTCGTACGACGGCGAGGTCGGGCAGGGCCGGCGCGAGCAGCGCGGCCGCGGCGGCCGGGTCCGGCAGCGGCGGTGCGTCGGTCGCGACGAGCCGGTCCACGCCGACGCTGAGCGGGCCGGCGTCGAGGGTGCCGCCGCCGATCCGGGCCGGTGCGCCGACCGCGACGGGGGGCAGGCGGAGCAGGGTGGTCGCGATCGCGGCGGGCACGTGGACCGCGCTGCGGGCCACCACGCCGACGACCCCGACCGGGAAGCGGGCGTAGACCGCGTGCTCCCCGGCGTGGACGACCGTGCCGGTCTGCGGAGCACCGGCGAGCAGACCCCGCAGGACCGCGCTGCCGGCGCCCGCCACCCGGGCCGCGGGCAGGGTCGCGGAGGTCGTCGGAGGCGGCACTCCTGGGACGCTAGTGCTGGGCTATCGTGGATCGAATGGTGAGCATTGCCAATGTCGGCCCCGAACACGGGCAACAGTTGATAGGCGCCGTGCCCGCCCTCATCGCGGACGATGGCCTCATGCACGTGGATGACCTCGCCGAGTCCCTCGCCCAGGCTCGTGCTCGCCGGCGCCGACCTGGACGAGCTCGTCGGCACCATCGGCGAGGTGCTGCGCGCCCAGGTCGCGGTCACCACCACCGACGGTCGCGAGCGGGCCGCCCGCTTGGACGACGCGACCCGCGCCCGGATCGCGGAGGCCAAGCTCACCGACGAGACCGGACGGCTGCGGGTGGAGTGGCTCGACGAGGTGGGCGACGACAACCCGCCCCTGGGCGACGTACGGATCCACCGGCTGGCGGTCGCCGCTCCCACCCAGGCCCTCGGCCACCTGATCGCCGTCGTCGAGCGCGACCTGGAGCCGGTCGAGCAGACTCGCCCTCCAGCGCGCCGCCACCGCGGTGGCCCTGGCGATCACCCGCGAGCAGGCGGTCTCGGCGGTGGAGAACAAGTACCGCGGCGACTTCTTGCGCGACATCTTCCTGCGCCGTGCGGGATCGGAGGAGTTCGTCCGCGAGCACGTGGTCGGCTTCGGCTGGGAGTCGAGCGGCCCGATGGTGGTGGTCGTCGCGCAGGCTCGACCCCGCGCCCGGGCACGCCAGCGTCGAGGACCAGCGTCAGTGGCAGCAGCGCTTCGCCAACGCCTGGCGCCAGGTCGCCGGCTCCGCCGACCGCAGCATCCCGGTCGCGGACTTCGGCTCCGAGGTGGTCGCCGTCCTCCCCGCGGAGAAGCCGGAGGAGGCCGCCGCCCTGGTCCGCCGCCTGGTGCGCGCCGTCGCCGGTGACAAGGGCGGCGGCCGCCGCCCCTTCTCCTCCGGCGTGGGCCGGGTGAGCGACGGGGTGGGCGGGCTGCCGGAGAGCCTACGGCCAGGCCCGCCGCGCCGTCGAGGTCGGCCGCCGGGTCGGCGGTGGCGGCGGTACGACGTGGTTCGACACCCTCGGCCTGCACCGCCTGATCGCGATGGTCCCCGACAGCGAGGAGCCTGCGTGCCTTCGCCCACGACGTGCTCGGCGAGCCTGGCCGACGCGACCGAGGAGGCCGCGACCCTGCGGGAGACCCTGCAGGTGCTGCTCAACACGAACTTCAACGTGGCCGAGGCCGCGCGCACGCAGTTCTTCCACTACAACACCATGCGCTACCGGGTCGCGAAGGCTCGAGCGGCTGCTCGGCCCGGTCGCCTCCGACCAGAACCTCCGCCTCGACGTCGCCGTCGCGCTGAAGGTGCTCGAGGTCGTCCGCCGTTGAGGGTGCTAGCAGCGGCGTAGGCGAGCCGGGATGTCCGCCGGGCTACACCCGCGTTACGCCGACGGCCCGATCGGCCGTGCAAGCACCCCGAGGGGCAAGTTCCCACATCTCCCCGCCCCACTTTCGGGCGAATCTGGCCAATGAGGTGTGACCTGGGCCTCAATAGGTTGGGTCCTCTCGGGAGCCCCTGATGCAGCCCGCCCGGGCCGCCCGGACAAGGAGGGACAGCCATGTCGATGTTCAAGTGGGAGGTCGTGAATCCGGCCCCCGGTGAGGCGGTCGGACCGCACCAGCGGCTCCCGTGGGGCCGCACCGTCGGGCTCGGCGCCCAGCACGTGGTCGCCATGTTCGGCGCCACGTTCGTGTTCCCGCTCGTGATGGGCCTGGACGCCAACCTCGCGATCATGCTCTCGGGTGTGTGCACGATCGGCTTCCTGCTGATCTGCAGCAACCGGATCCCCAGCCTACCTCGGCACCAGTGCGTCGTTCGTCGCCGCGGTCGCCGCGATCCGCACCCAGGGCGGCGACTCCGCCGACGTCACCGGCGCGATCCTGGTCGCGGGTCTGGTGCTCGCCGCCATCGGCGTCCTCGTCCACTTCGCCGGAGCCCGGCTGATCCACGCGATCCTGCCGCCCGCCGTCACCGGTGCGGTCGTCATGCTGATCGGCTTCAACCTGGCGCCCGTGGTCGCCGGCGTCTACTGGCCGCAGGACCAGTGGATCGCGCTGCTCACCGCCGCCTTCATGGTTGCGGCCGCCGTGCTGCTGCCGGGCTTCTGGTCGCGGATCGCGGTCTTCCTCGCACTCGTCTTCGGCTACGTGGCCTCCGTCCTCGCCGACAAGGTCTTCGGCAGCATCAACTCGATCACCGGCAGCAGCAACGGCGCCCTCGTCGAGCACGACCGCGTGTCCTGGGACGGCGTCAAGGCGGCGGACTGGATCGGCTTCCCCAGCGGCAAGGCTCGGCGACGGCGTCTCGGTCATCCACGGCCCGAGCCTTCTCGCTCACCTTCATCCTGCTCGTCCTGCCGGGCGTCATCGCCCTCATCGCGGAGAACACCGGCCACGTCAAGGCGGTCGCCGAGATGACCGGCGAGAACCTCGACCCCTACATGGGCCGCGCCATCGGCGCCGACGGCCTCGCGACCGCCTTCGCCAGTGCCTTCGGTGGCTCGCCCACCACGACGTACGCCGAGAACATCGGCGTCATGGGTGCGACCAAGGTCTACTCCACGGCGGCCTACTACGTCGCGGGCATCGTGGCGATCCTGCTCGGCCTGTGCCCGAAGTTCGGCGCGATCGTCAACGCGACGCCGGGCGGGGTCCTGGGCGGCATCACCGTGGTGCTCTACGGGATGATCGGCCTGGTGGGCGCGAAGATCTGGGTCGAGAACCGGGTGGACTTCGGCAACCCGGTCAACATGGTGGGTCTCGCCGCCGGCCTCATCGCCGGCATCGGCGGGGTCTCCCTGAAGTTCAGCGACGACTTCGGCCTGAGCGGCATCGCCCTCGGCACGATCCTGGTCATCGTGTTCTTCCACATGGTCAAGGGCCGCACGGCCGACGCGACTTCGGGAGAGGTGACGAAGAGGCTGTGAAGCCCGCACCGTTCGACTACGTCCGGCCGGGGACCCTGGAGGAAGCCCTCCAGGCCCTGGCCGGGCACCCGGAGGCCAAGGTGCTCGCCGGTGGCCAGAGCCTGGTGCCGCTGCTGTCGATGCGGCTGGCGGCGCCGGCCGTGCTCGTCGACATCAACGCGCTGCCCGGCCTGGACCACGTCGTCGCCGACGCCTCCGGTGTCCGCATCGGCGCCCTGGCCCGGCATGCCCGGGTGCTGGCCGACCCGGGCGTCGCCCGGGTCCAGCCGCTGGTGTCCCTGGCGCTGGCCAACGTCGCGCACGCGACGATCCGCAACCGAGGTACGACGGTCGGCTCGCTCGTGCACGCCGACGCCGCCGCGGAGATGCCGATGGTGCTGCGCCTGCTCGGGGGCTCGGTGGACGTCACCGGGCCGCAGGGACGGCGCACCATCGCCGTCGAGGACCTGTACGTCGGACCGCTCGAGTCGAGCCTGCACCACGACGAGATCGCGGTGGAGGCCTTCTTCCCGGCTCTCGCCGCGGGCACCGGGGTCGCCTTCGAGGAGATCGCGCGCCGCCACGGTGACTACGCCATGTGCGGCGTCGCCGCGATGGTCGCCGTCGACGGCGACCGGGTGACGAACGTGCGTGCCGGCTACCTCTCGGTGTCCGACGTCCCCGCCGTGGTCGACCTGACCGACGCGCTCGGTGGCGAGGTCACCGCGGCCGCGCTCGACCGCGCGGCGGACGCGGCGCTCGCCGTGCTGGAGCCGGAGACCGACATCCACGCCACGGCCGACTACCGCGCGCACCTCGCCCGGGTGCTGACCGCGCGGGTCGTGACCGCGGCGTACCAGAACGCTCGAAAGGAGCAGCAGGCGTGAGCACCGAACAGATCCACGAGATCCAGCCTGAGCGTCAACGGGGTCCGCCACGACGTGAAGGTGCCCGCGCGCCGGTTGCTGTCGGACGCGCTGCGCCACGACCTCGGGCTCACCGGCACCCACGTCGGCTGCGAGCACGGCGTCTGCGGCGCGTGCACGATCCTCGTCGACGGCGCCCCGACCCGGGCCTGCCTGATGTTCGCGGTCTCCGCGGCTGGCTACGAGATCACCACCGTGGAGGGCCTCGCCCGGCCCGACGGATCGCTCGGCCCGGTCCAGCAGGCCTTCCGCGAGTGCCACGGCCTGCAGTGCGGCTTCTGCACCCCGGGCTTCCTCACCACGATCACCGCCGGCATCGCCGAGAACCCCGACCCCACCGAGGACGAGGCGCGCGACATGGTCGCCGGCAACCTGTGCCGCTGCACGGGCTACCAGAACATCGTCAAGGCCGTCGGCCGCGCCGCCGAGCCTGGCCCGGGACGAGGAGACCGCATGACGACCAAGATGTTCGGCGCGAAGGTCCCGCGGGTCGAGGACGACCGCCTCGTCCGCGGCACCGGCCGCTACGTCGACGACGTGGCCCTCGACGCCCTCCACGTCGCCGTGCTGCGCAGCCCGCACGCGCACGCCCGCATCGTCTCCATCGACGTGGACGCCGTGCTCGACGTCGAGGGCGTGCACCTGGTGTGGACCCACGAGGACCTCACCGGCGCGATGGCCGAGCCGCTGCCGCTGCTGATCCCGCACCCCACGCTCACCGAGGGCCGCACGCAGTACGCCCTCGCGAAGGACGAGGTCAACTACGTCGGCGAGGCGATCGCGATCGTCGTCGCCGAGGACCGGTACGTCGCCGAGGACGCCATCGCGCGGATCGCCGTCGAGTTCGGTTCGCTGCCCGCCGTGGTGGGCATCGAGGCGGCACGTGCCGCCGAGCACCTGGTCCACGACGACGTACCGGGCAACGTGGCGGCGACGACGGAGCAGTCCAACGGCGACGCGCCGGCGGCCATCGCCGCGGCCCCGCACACGCTGAGCCTGGACCTCGACATCGAGCGCAGCGCCTGCATGCCGATGGAGGGCCGCGGTACCGCCGCACGCTGGGACCCCGACCAGAACCGCCTGCAGGTGTGGACCTCCACCCAGACCTCGACCGGCGTGCGCGCGGCGATCGCCGCCAGGCTCGGCCTCGACCTGGGCCAGGTCGACGTGATCACCCCCGACGTGGGCGGCGGCTTCGGCGTCAAGATCGTGCACCCGTGGCCCGAGGAGCCTGCTGGTGCCGCTGGCCGCCAAGACGCTCGGCCGGCCGGTGAAGTTCACCGAGGACCGCCGTGAGCACTTCATCTCCTCCGCGCACGAGCGGGCGCAGGTGCACCACGTCGACGTCGGCTACGACGACGAGGGCCGGATCCTCGGCCTGGACGTGCGCTTCTGGCACGACCACGGCGCCTACACGCCGTACGGCCTGATCGTCCCGATCATCACCTCCACCCAGCCTGCTCGGCCCCTACAAGCCGGGTGCCTACCGGGTGCGCTTCGACTCGCTCTACACCAACACCGTCATCGTCACCCCCTACCGCGGCGCCGGCCGGCCGCAGGGCTGCTTCGTCATGGAGCGCACGATGGACGCGATCGCCGCGGCGCTCGGCAAGGACCGCGCGGAGGTGCGGGCGGCGAACTTCATCCAGCCCGACGAGTTCCCCTACGACCACGGCCTGATCTTCCAGGACGGGCGCGCCCTGGAGTACGACTCCGGCGACTACCCGCAGATGCTGGAGAAGGTCAAGGCGCTGGTCGGCTGGGACGAGTTCCCCGCGCTGCGTGCCGAGGCCGCCGCCGCCGGGCGCAGGCTCGGCATCGGGCTCGCCTGCTACGTCGAGGGCACCGGCGTCGGCCCCTACGAGGGGGCGCACGTGCACATCGAGACCTCCGGCAAGGTGAAGGTCGCCACCGGCCTGACCAGCCAGGGTCAGGGCCACCAGACGGCGTTCGCGCAGATCGTGGCGGACGCGCTCGGCGTCCCCTTCGAGGACGTCGAGATCACCACCGGCGACACCCGCCGGATGGGCTACGGCGTGGGCACCTTCGCCTCGCGCGCGGCCGTGATGAGCGGGTCCGCGATCCACCTGGCCGCGCTGCGGGCGCGGGAGAAGGCGCTGCGCATCGCCGCGGACGCGCTCGAGGCCGCCGTCGAGGACCTGGAGATCGTCGACGGCGTCGTCAGCGTCAAGGGCGCGCCGGAGTCGAGCATCGCGCTCGGCACGGTCGCGGTGCTCTCCAACCCGCTGCGCTACGCCTTCGACGAGGCCTCCAAGGCCGCCACCCAGTTCAGCGTCGGCGACCCCGGCAAGCCGCCGGTCGCCGAGGGCGACGAGCCGGGCCTGGAGGGCAAGGACTTCTACTCCCCGCCGCGGGCGACCTTCGCCTCCGGCATGCACGCCGTCATCGTGGAGACCGACCCGGACACCGCGGAGATCAGGATCGTGAAGTACGCCGTCGTCCACGACTGCGGCAACGTCGTGAACCCGATGATCGTCGAGGGCCAGATCCACGGCGGCGTCGCGCAGGGCGTCGGGGGAGCGCTCTACGAGCGGATGGCCTACGACGAGTCCGGCCAGCCTGCTCAACGCCTCGTTCATGGACTTCCTGATGCCCTACGTCACCGAGGTCCCCGAGCACATCGACATCGACCACCTGGAGACCCCGTCCCCGCTGAACCCGCTCGGCATCAAGGGCGCCGGCGAGGCGGGGGTCATCCCCGGCTCGGCCGCGCTCGCCGCGGCGATCGAGGACGCCGAGGGGATCACCATCACCGCCATGCCCATCTCGCCGTCGGAGGCTCTTCGCGCTCCGGGCGGCCGCCCAGTCCGCGCAGTCCGAGGAGACCCGATGAAGATCACCGGTCAGAACACCATCGCCGCCCCCGTCGACAAGGTCTGGGAGGCCATCCTCGACCCGCGGGTGCTGGTGGCGACGATCCCGGGCTGCGAGCAAACTCGAGGCGACGGGTGAGAACGCCTACGCGATGACGGTCAGCGCCGGTGTCGCCGCGATCCGCGGGACCTACTCCGGCTCCTGCACGCTGCAGGACCTGCGCCAGGGCGAGGGCCTGACGATGAAGCTCAAGGGTTCGGGCGCGCCCGGCACCATCGACGCCACCGTGCTCGTCGGCTTCACCGGCTCCGGCGAGCAGACCGAGTCTGACGTACGACGCCGACGCGGTCGTCGGCGGCATGATCGGCGGCGTCGGCCAGCGGATGCTCACCAGCGTCTCGCGCCGGATGGCGGCGGAGTTCTTCGGCAACGTGGAGAAGGTCATCGCCAACGGGCTGCCCGCCGAGGTCACCTCGGTCGAGCCCGCGGCCCCCGGCGAGGCGCCGGTCTTCACCGCGTCCGCGCCCCGGTCCGCCGCGTCCGCCGGTGGCATCGGCGGTGGCGACAGCCAGTCCTTCCTCACCGGTGTCGCGGTCGGCGGTGCGCTGGCGCTCGCCGGGGTGATCGTGGGCGGGCTGCTGGGCCGTCGTCGATGAGCGGCCTCACCGTCGAGGCCACCGCGCGGGAGCAGGCCCGCGCGATCCGCGAGCGGGAGATCTCCGCCCGTGAGTTCGCTGGAGCCTGCACCTGGACCGGATCGCCGAGCGCAACCCCGAGTCCGAACGCGATCGTCTCCCTCGACGAGGAGCGGGCCCGGGCCGGCGCCCTCGCCGCCGACGAGGCCCTGGCGTCCGGCAAGCCGGTCGGCCCGCTGCACGGGCTGCCGTTCGCGTTCAAGGACACCCACACGGTGGCCGGCTGGCGCACCACCTTCGGCTCCCCGCTGTACGCCGACCACGTCCCCGACCACGACGAGTTTGCTCGTCGAGCGGGTCCGCGCGGCCGGTGCGGTGACGATCGGCAAGACCAACGTGCCGGAGTTCGCGGCCGGCTCGCACACCTTCAACACCGTCTTCGGCACGACCCGCAACCCGGTCGACCCGTCCCGGTCGGCGGGCGGGTCCAGCGGGGGAGCGGCCTGCGCCCTCGCCGCGGGCATGGTGCCGCTCGCGGACGGCTCCGACATGGGCGGCTCGCTGCGCAACCCCGCGTCCTTCTGCGGCGTCGTCGGGATGCGGCCCAGCCTGGGCCGGGTGCCCGAGTGGCCGCACTACAACCAGTGGGAGACCACCTCGGTCGGCGGCCCGATGGCCCGCAACGTCGGAGACCTGGCGCTGCTGCTCTCCGTGCTCGCCGGCCCCGACCCGCGGGTCCCGCTCGCGCTCGGCGACCCCGGCTCGACCTTCGCCGGGCCGGCACCCGCCGACCTGCGCGCGCTCCGCGTCGCCGTCAGCACCGACCTCGGCGGCGCCTTCGCCGTCGACCACCAGGTGGCCGCGGTGGTGGCCGAGGCGGGACGCACGTTCGCCGCCGCGGGTGCGCGGGTCGCGTCGTCGTACCCGGACCTGGGGACGGCCGACGACACCTTCCGCACCCTGCGCGCCTGGCACATGCAGGCCAAAGCTCGGGTCCTTGCTGGAGCAGCACCCCGACGCGTTCAAGGCCTCGCTCGCCGACAACATCCGCGCCGGCGCACCGCTCACCGGTGCCGACGTCGCGCGTGCCTACACCCAGCGGACCGCGCTCGCCGAGACGATGCGGCAGTTCTTCACCGAGCACGACGTGCTGATCCTGCCGGTCTCCCAGGTGCCGCCGTTCCCGGTGGAGCAGGAGTTCCCGACGGAGATCAACGGCGAGCCGATGGCGTCGTACCTGGACTGGATGCGCTCGGCGTACTTCATCACCGTCACCGGCTGCCCGGCCATCTCCGTGCCCGCCGGTACGACGCCCGACGGACTCCCCGTCGGCGTCCAGATCGTCGCCCCGCACGGCGCCGACCTGCGCCTGCTGCAGGTCGCCCGCGCGTTCGAGTGGCTGCGCGAGCCCCTGATCCGGGACCCGCGGGCAAGATCTGCCCGCGATCGGCCCATCAGTCGGCAGAAGATGCCGTCGTCCGGCGCGACGCAGGTCACTTGAATAAGGGGCATGACAGCGAGGCGGATCAGGATCGGCATCGACACCGGCGGCACGTTCACCGACGTCGTGGCCTTCGACGAGGACAGTGGCACCGTGGTCACCACGAAGACCCCGAGCACGCCGGCGAACCCGGCTGACGGGTTCCTCGCGGGCATCGACAAGGTGCTCGGGATCGCGGGTGCGGAGTTCGGCGACGTGGTGGCGGTGAGCCACGGGACGACCGTGGCGACCAACCAGCCTGCTCGAGGGCAAGGTCGACGCCCTCGGGTTCATCACCACCGCGGGCTACGAGGCAATGCTCGAGATCGCCCGCCAGTCCGTGCCGGACGGCTACGGCAACTCCTACTTCTGGGTGAAGCCGGACCGGATCGTCCCGCGTGACCTGGTCAAGGGCGTCGGTGGCCGGCTCGACTTCACCGGCGAGGAGATCCGGCCCTTCGACGAGGAGCAGGCCCGCGAGGTCGCCCGCTGGTTCAAGGCCAAGGGCATCGACACCCTGGGCGTCTGCTTCCTGCACGCCTACGCCAACCCCGCCCACGAGGAGCGGATGCGGGCGATCATCGCCGAGGAGCACCCGGATGCGGTCGTCTCCATCTCCAGCGAGGTGCTGCGCGAGTACCGCGAGTACGAGCGCTCGATGACGACGCTGGTCGACGCCGCGGTGAAGCCGAAGTCTGAGCCGCTACGTCAACAACATCAAGGACCGGCTCGCCGCGCAGGGCGGCCGTGCGATGCCGTTCTACGTCATGAAGTCCAACGGCGGCGTGCTCTCGGCCGACGAGGTCGTGCACCAGCCGATCACCACCGTCCTGTCCGGCCCCGCGGCCGGCGCCCTCGGCGCCGCGCTGATCGCCAAGGTCGCCGGCTTCGACAAGGTGCTCACCTCCGACGGCGGCGGTACGTCGACCGACGTCTCGGTCGTCATCGACGGCGAGCCCACCCTGACCACCGAGGGCAGCGTCGGCGTCTACCCGTCGAAGATCCCGATGATCGACGTCGTCACCGTCGGCGCGGGCGGCGGCTCGATCGCGTGGCTCTCGCCCGAGGGCACGCTCAAGGTCGGCCCGCACTCGGCCGGCGCCGACCCGGGCCCGATCTGCTACCGCAAGGGCGGCACGGACGTCACCATCACCGACGCCCACGTCTTCCTCGGCCGGATCCCCCCGCACCTGCTGGGTGGCGAGATCCCCCTCGACGTGGACGCCGCGACGGCCGCGATGAAGCAGGCTCGCCGACAAAGCTCGGCATCACGCCGGAGGCCTGCGCCAACGGCATCCTGGAGATCTCCGCGTGGAACCAGGCCAACGCGCTGCGCCAGGTCACGGTCAAGCGGGGCCTCGACGTCCGCGACTTCACGCTGACCACCTTCGGCGGCTCCGGCTCGCTGCTGCTGTGCCGGCTGATGGACATCCTGGGCATCCCGACCGTGCTGGTCCCGCCGAACCCGGGCAACGTCTCGGCCTTCGGCCTGCTCACCGTGGACGTGAAGAACGACTACGTGCAGACCCACGTCGCGCTGCAGGAGAACCTCGACCCCGCCGTCCTCCAGCACGAGTACGACGTGCTCACCGAGCGCGCCGCCGCGGCCCTGACCACGGAGGGCTTCGCCGAGGCCGACCACGTCTTCGCCCGGACCGCCGACGTGCGCTACTTCGGGCAGGCGTTCGAGGTGCGCGTCGGCGTGCCCGACGGTCCGATCACCGCCGAGACCATGGCCGCGGTCGCCGACCGCTTCCACGCCGAGCACCGGGTGCTCTACGGCTACGACTTCTCCGGCGACCCCTCGCAGCAGGTGGAGCCTGGTGAACCTGCGCGTCTCGGGCATCGGCCCGATCAAGCGCCCGGAGATCCTGCGCGCCGACGAGGCCAAGCCGGAGCCGCAGCAGACCGGCTCCCGCTCGATCTGCTTCGACGCCGAGGACGGCTACGTCGAGACGCCGGTCTTCTGGCGCACCGACCTGCCCGCCGGGCAGGTGCTCACCGGCCCGGTGATCATCGAGGAGTTCGGCTCCACCGTGCCCATCCACCCCGGCTTCACCGCCCGGGTCGACGACTACGCCAACATCATCGTGACGCGCACCGAGGAGAGCCTGACATGTGCCTGAGTCTGCCAGACCGCCGCCGTCCAGGGTGCCCCCGCACCGCACCACCACGAGGGTGACACCACGTCGCGTCGCGCCCCCACCCAGTTCCCGTTCGGGACGCTGACCGCCGACGCCGGCAAGAGCGCCGACCCGGTGCTCGTCGAGATCGTCCAGGGCTCGCTCGCCGCCGTCGAGCACGAGGTGGAGACCGCCATCGCGCGTACCTCGCGCAGCCCGATGATCCGCGACGCGCACGACTTCCGCGCCGGCATCCACGACCGCCTGCTGCGCAAGGCTGACCGGTCGCTCGTACTCCGCGCTCGTGCACCCGGTCGCTCGGGACTTCCCGATCGAGGAGATGCAGGAGGGTGACGTCTTCTTCCACAACGACGTCTACCTCTCCGAGGGCGGCATCGGCCACCTGCCCGACCTGTGCGTCACCGTCCCGGTGTTCGCCGGCCCGGAGGGGGAGCGCCGCGTGGTCGCCTTCATCCAGGCCTTCGGCCACCACGACGACATCGGCGGCGCGGTGCCGGGCTCGATGCCCTCGCACGCCACGTCGGTGTTCGAGGAGGGCCTCGCCGTACCACCCATCAAGCCTGTGGGACGCCGGCAAGCCCAACCGTGCGGCGCTGACGATCATGACCCGCAACTCGCGGATGCCCGAGTCGCTGGCGGCCGACCTCGACGCCGAGTGCTCGGCCTGCCTGATGGGCGCGCGGCGCCTGGGCGAGCCTGTTCGACCGCTACGGCATCGAGACCGTGGAGGCCTGCTTCGACGCGGTCATCGACCGCTCGACGGAGACCTACCGCCGCGAGATCCTGTCGAAGATCCCGGTCGGCACCTGGACCTGGGAGGACTACGCCGAGCACGACGGCGTGGACGACCCGAAGCCTGCACACCCAGCGGATCACCCTGACCCGTACGCCGGCCGACGACCCCGAGGGCGAGCGCCCGGTGCTCGACTTCGGTGGCACCAGCCCGCAGGCCAAGGGCCCGATCAACCACTGCGGCGACTACTCCGACGGGGTCTTCCTCAAGAAGTGGCTGGCGCCGATCCTGCGCAACCTCGCCGACACCCCCGAGCGGATGGCCGAGTCTCGACGTCAACGAGGGCGTCGTCCCGCTCATCGACATGCGCTTCCCGCCGCCAGGCACGCTGCTCACGCCGGTGTTCCCGGCGCCGACGAACGCCCGCACCTTCGTGATCCTGCGCCTGCTCGGCGTGCTCGCGGGCGTGCTGGCCAAGGCGGTCGAGGGCCGGATGCCCGCGGACCAGGAGACGATCCGCTACACCGGCGTGTACGGCGAGGACCTCGACGGCCGCTCGTACCTCATGCGCGAGGTGCTCGGTGGGGGCTCCGGCGGTCGCTACTACGCCGACGGCGAGGACACCATCCACGTCGTACCGGACTCGCGGAACCTGCCGACCGAGTTCACCGAGTCGCGCTTCCCGTTCGTCGTGGAGTCGCTCTCCCTGGCCAAGGACTCCGGCGGTGCCGGGCAGTTCCGCGGCGGTCTCGGTTACGAGAAGCACATCCGGATGCTCAAGGACGCCCACTTCATGTCCATCGCGGACCGCTCGATCCTCGCCTGCTGGGGCGTGAAGGGCGGCAAGGCGGGCAAGCCGTTCGAGGTCGTCATCGACGCCGGCGGACCGAACGAGCGCGAGGTCGACGCCCTCGCCGACGCCGAGCCCGTCAAGGCTGGTGAGGTGATCCGGATCCGCACCACCGGCGGTGGCGGCTGGGGCAACCCGCTGGACCGCGACCCGGCGACCGTCGTGCGCGACGTGGTGTGGCAGAAGGTCTCCGCCGAGGCCGCGCTCGCCGACTACGGCGTGGTGCTGACCGGCTCGCTGGACGACGACACCCTCGGGTACGACGCGGAGGCGACCGCCGCCGAGCGTGCCTCCCGTCCGGTGCCGGCCGAGGACGACGCCTTCTTCGACCGGGGCCCGGGCTACGGCCGGCTCGCCGACGGTGCGGCGTACGCCGCCGTCGACACCCTCTGAGGGTCGTCGTGAAGGTCGCGCTCGTCGGAGGAACCGGCAAGACCGGCCGCGCCGTGGAGGCCGCCCTGACCCGGGCGGGTGTGGAGACGCACCCGCTCGGCAGGGCGGCCTTCGCCGACCTGGCCGGTGCCCTGGACGGATCGGGCGCGGTGCACCTGGTGGCGCCGAACCTGCACCCCGACGAGCCGTCGTACGTGCGCTCGGTGCTGGACGCGGCGCGCGCCGCGGGGGTGGGCCGGGTGGTCTACCACTCGGTCGCCTCGCCCTACGTGCCCGCGATGCCGCACCACGTGGGCAAGGCCGTCTCGGAGGACCTGGTGCGCCGCTCCGGGCTGGACTGGACGATCCTGCAGCCCTGCGCCTACGTGCAGAACCTGCTGCCCGCGCTGCGCTCCGGCGAGCTCGCGGTGCCCTACGCCGTCGACAAGCCGTTCGGGCTGGTCGACCTCGACGACGTCGGGGAGGCCGCGGCCGTGGTGCTCACGACGCCGGGTCACCTCGGGGCGACGTACGAGCTCGGGGGGCCGGCGCTGGTCACCACCGCCGACGTGGCCGGCGCTGCGGGTGTGCCCGTGCGCCGGGTCGACGCGGAGCCGGACACGCACCCGTGGCTACGGGCGATGTTCGACTACTACGACGAGCACGGGCTGCCCACCGGACCCGTCCCGCTGGCCGCGCTGCTCGGCCGGACGCCGACGGACGTGGCCGAGGTGCTGGCGCGCGAGCTCGGCTGGCAGGAGTTGCCAGCGTTGAGGCCCGGCATTGGCTGATCCTCACGATGAACGGGGGTGACCCGGCTCACTACGTTCGTCGCATGAGGATCCTTCTCGCCCTGGGCGGCAACGCGATGACGTCGCCCGACGGCAAGGCCCGTCCCGAGGACCAGATCGCCGCCGCAGAGGCTGCCATGGAGGCCGTCGCCGACCTGGTCGCCGAGGGCGTGGACGTCGTGATCACCCACGGCAACGGCCCCCAGGTCGGCAACCTGCTCGTCAAGAACGAGTTCGCCGCCGCGGTCGTCCCGCCCGTCCCGCTGGACTGGTGCGGTGCGCAGACCCAGGGCACGCTCGGCGACGTCCTGATGAACGCCCTCGACGGCGCGCTGGCGGCCCGCGGGATCGTCCGTCCCACGGCCGCGCTCGTCACCCGCACCCGGGTCGACGCCGCCGACCCCGCGTTCGCGAAGCCGAGCAAGCCGGTCGGTCGCTACCTCTCCGCCGACGAGGCCGCCACGATGATCGACCACGGCGAGACCTGGGAGGACCGCGGCGAGCGCGGCTGGCGACGGGTCGTCGCCTCGCCCGAGCCGCTCGAGGTGCTCGACGCCCCCGCGGTGATCGCCCTCGTCGAGGCCGGCTTCGTGGTCATCGCCAACGGTGGCGGCGGGATTCCGACGATCAAGCGCCCCGACGGCGCGCTCGCCGGCGTCGAGGCCGTGATCGACAAGGACCTCGGCGCGGCCCTGCTGGCCCGCAGCATCGAGGTCGACCGAACTCGTCATCGCCACCGACGTCGCCCACGCCATCCTCGGGTTCGGCACGCCGGACGCGCGCGACATCGGCGAGGTGAGCCTCGAGGAGATGCGCGGGTACGCCGCGGAGGGTCACTTCGCCGGCGGCTCGATGGGTCCCAAGGTGGACGCCATCTGCCGCTTCGTCGAGGAGTCCGGCCGCGCCGGCGTCATCACCGACCTCAACAGCATCGTGAAGGCCGTCTCCGGACGGGCCGGCACGATCGTCCGTCCCAGCCTGACCAGCCCCATCGACAGCCCCACCGACAGCACCACCGAAAGGAAGCCTGACATGCCCGCAGCCATCGAGGTCCGCAAGGTTCCGATCCACTCCGTGGCGGACGCCTCCGAGTCGGCGAAGGCTCATCGACGAGGGCGTCTTCGCCGCCGACCGCGTCATCGCGATCATCGGCAAGACCGAGGGCAACGGCGGGGTGAACGACTACACCCGGATCATCGCCGACCGCGCCTTCCGCGAGGTGCTCGTCGCCAAGGGCGCGCCCGAGGACCAGGTCAAGCAGGTCCCGATCGTGTGGTCCGGCGGCACCGACGGCGTGATCAGCCCCCACGCCACCATCTTCGCCACGGTCGACGTCCCCGAGGACGACCCGAGCCGTGAGGAGCAGCGGCTCACCGTCGGCTTCGCGATGAGCGAGCCGATCCTGCCCGAGGAGATCGGCTACACCGCGATGATCGAGAAGGTCGCGGCGGGCGTGAAGGTCGCCATGGAGCGCGCGGGCATCACCGACGTCGCGGACGTGCACTACGTGCAGACCAAGACGCCGCTGCTCACCATCCACACCATCCGCGACGCGCACAGCCGCGGCAAGGAGGTCTGGACCGAGCACACCCACGAGTCGATGGATCTCTCCAACGGTGTCACCGGCCTCGGCATCGCCGTCGCGCTGGGCGAGATCGAGATGCCCACCGACGCGGACGTGATGAACAACCGCGACCTGTACTCCTCGGTCGCCTCCTGCTCCTCGGGCGTCGAGACTCGACGTGGCGCAGATCGTCGTGGTCGGCAACGCCAAGGGCGTCGGCGGCCGGTACCGGATCGGCCACTCGGTCATGAAGGACGCGCTCGACCAGGACGGCATCTGGGAGGCCATCAAGTCGGCCGGTCTCGACCTGCCCGAGCGTCCCCGCACGGCGGACCTCGACGGCAAGGCTCGTCAACGTCTTCCTCAAGTGCGAGGCGTCGCAGAACGGCGAGGTCCGCGGGCGCCGCAACGCGATGCTCGACGACTCCGACGTGCACTGGCACCGCCAGATCAAGTCCTGCGTCGGCGGCGTGACCGCGGCCGTCACGGGCGACCCGGCCGTGTTCGTGTCCGTCTCGGCTGCTCACCAGGGCCCGGAGGGTGGTGGCCCCGTCGCCGCCATCGTCGACCTGGGCTGACCGGTGAGCCTGACCGGGGACAAGAAGGGCCCGACCGCCGCGTGCGGTCGGGCCCTTCGCCGTCCTCAGGGGGCGGCGGGGGAGAAGACGCTGATCTGCTGACCGGCCGGGTCGCGCAGGTAGGCGAACGCCGGGACGCCCGGACCGACGTCGAGGTGCTGGCTGACCACGGTCCCGCCGAGTCTCCTCGGCCGCGCGGCAGGTGGCGGCGACGTCGGCGACCATCACGCTGAACACGGCGTGCGACGGGAACCGCCCGCCCGTGCCGAACAGCCCGCCGATCGGGGCGCCTCCCGCCGGGCCGGTGACCAGCCGGTAGTCGAGGCCCCCGGCCTGGGAGGCCTCGTCGGCGCTGAACGTCCAGGCGAACAGGCCGCCGTAGAAGCGCTCGGCGGCGGCCGGGTCGTCGGTCGCGACCTCGAACCAGGGGACGGTGCCGGGGGTGGGTGCTGCTGCGGTCTCGCTCATCGAGTGTCTCCTCCGTGCGGATGGGTGGGTGCCGACCACGCTCGCAGCGGTTGGCGACAGCCCTATGTCGGAGTTCCCGCGACTCTTCCGAACGCGCTCTCCGGAGTGCGGACCTCGTGCCCCACGGCCTCCGGCTCGATGACCCGGTGCGGCCCCCGCGGTACGTCGGCCAAGCGCTCGGCCCGCGAGATCCGGTCCATCCGGAAGATCCGGTCGTCCTCGCGCAGCCGGCACCAGGCGGTGAGGTACGCCCCGCCGGGGGCGACCACGACGTGCTGCGGCTCGACGTCCCGGTCGCTCTCGGTGCCCGCCCCGTCGACGTACCCGATCCGGAGGACGTGGCCGCCGTGCACGGCCCGCCAGATGGTCTCGGCCACGTCGGCGTCGGGGACGGCGCCGGGCCGGACGATGACGCGCACCTTGGCCGCGGCGGCGTACGCCTCGGCGAGGGCGTGGGCGGGCATCGCGGCGGCGATCTTCTGCAGCGCGCTGCGGGCGTCGCGGGCGAAGACGGCGTCACCGGTCCCGCTGCTCAGCGCGATCGCGACCGCGGTCGCCTCGCGCGGGGTGAAGTTCAGCGGCGGCAGGCTCATCGAAGGGTCCAGGCTGTAGCCGCCGGTGCGGCCCTGCTTCGTCGCCAGCGGTACGCCGGCCTGCCCCAGCGCACTCAGGTCCCGCTCGATCGTGCGCACGCTCACCTCGAAGCGCGTGGCCAGACGGCCGGCGCTCAGCCCGCGCGGACCGGCCGCACGCAGGCTCCTCGACGAGCGCGTAGAGACGGTCGGTCCGGTTCATGACCCGCAGGCTAGGCCCGAGCGGGGACACCGCTCAGGAGTCGAGCCACTCCCGGATCGCCTCGTTGTGCTGGCCGAGCGTCGGGGGAGCGACGTGCTCGGGCCGTCCGCCGGCGTAGTCGTTGTCGTCGAAGCGGAGCGCCGGGCCGGGCAGCCTGCACGGTGCCGAGGGTGGCGTGCTCGACGTCGATGAGCAGGCCCTGCGAGCGGGTCTGCTCCCAGTCGTAGACCTCGTCGAGGGTGCGCACCTTCCCCGCCGGTACGCCGGCCGCGTCCAGCCGGGTCAGCACGTCGGCCGCGGGGAGGTCGGCGAGCAGGGACTCGACGAGCGCGATCACGTCGTCGCGGTGGGCCACCCGCTCGGGGTTGGTCGCCATGCCCTCGCGGGCGGGGTCCACGCCGAACTCGCGGCAGAAGTCCTGCCACAGCCGCTCGGAGCCGCACGCGATCTGCACCGGGCCGTCGGCCGTGCGGAACATGCCGTAGGGCGCGATCGAGGGGTGGTGGCCGCCGGCGAGCCCCGGGACCTCGCCGGCCACCGTCCACTTGGTGCCCTGGAAGGCGTGCACGCCGACCATGCCGGCGAGCAGGGAGGTGTGCACGACCCGGCCCTTGCCGGTGCGCTCGCGCTCGAAGAGGGCCGCCACCACGCCGTAGGCGCCGTTCATGCCGGCCAGCAGGTCCGCGATCGGTACGCCGACCTTGGTCGGCTCGCTCAGGCCGGTGAGCGACATCAGCCCGCCCTCGCCCTGGGCGATCTGGTCGAAGCCGGAGCGCTTCGCCTCGGGGCCGTCGTGGCCGAAGCCGGTGATCTGCAGGACGACCAGCCGCGGGTTGAGCTGGTGCAGCCGCTCGACCGGGAAGCCCAGACGGTCGAGCACGCCCACCCGGAAGTTCTCCATCAGCACGTCGGCCCGCTCGACGAGGCGCGCCAGCACGTCCTGGTCGGCCGGGTCCTTGAGGTCGAGGGTGATCGACTCCTTGTTGCGGTTGGCCGAGAGGAAGTACGTCGACTCCCGCTCGCCCTGCTCCGGCTCCACGAACGGCGGCCCCCACGAGCGGGTGTCGTCGCCGGTGGGGCTCTCCACCTTGATGACGCGCGCGCCGAGGTCGCCGAGCATCATCGCGGCGTGCGGGCCGGCGAGCGCGCGGGTCAGGTCGAGCACCAGGACATCATCGAGCGGGGCAACCATGTCCTGGACGTTATTGACGGTCCGGCGCGCTCGCCATGGCAGCAATTGCCAAGGCGCACCTCGTTCGCTTGGACCTAGTGTCCGCCGCATGACCACCCCCCGCCGCTCCGCCCGGCAGGCTCGTGGAGCCTGCTCGCCGACCCCGGCTCGTTCGCGTCCTGGGACGTGGCGCCCGAGCACGGTCCGATCGAGGAGCGGTACGCCGCCGAGCCTGACGGCCGCCGCGGAGCGCTCCGGACTCGACGAGGCCGTCCTCACCGGCGAGGCCACCGTCGACGGGCACCGGGTCGCCCTGGTCGTCTCCGAGTTCGGATTCCTCGCGGGCTCCATCGGTCGCGCCACCGCGGACCGCATCGTGGCCGCGGTCGAGCGCGCCACCGCCGCGGGGCTGCCGCTGCTCGGGCTGCCCGCGTCGGGCGGCACCCGGATGCAGGAGGGCACGCCCGCCTTCGTCCGGATGGCCGGCATCGCCGCCGCGGTCGCCGCGCACCGGGCGGCGGGGCTGCCGTACCTGGTCTTCCTGCGGCACCCCACGACCGGCGGCGTGATGGCGTCGTGGGCCTCGCTCGGCCACGTCACGATCGCCGAGCCGGGTGCGCTGGTGGGCTTCCTCGGGCCGAAGGTCTACCGGGCGCTGGAGGGCGAGGACTTCCCCGCCGAGGTGCAGACCTCGGAGAACCTGCACCGGCACGGGATCGTGGACGGGGTCGGCTCGGTCGAGGACTTCCGCGACGTCGTACGGCGGGTGCTGGGCGTGCTGGCGCACCCGGGCTCGCCGACCGCCGCACCGGCCCTGCCGGAGCCCGCCGCACCGGACGCCTGGGACGCGATCACCCGCACCCGGCAGGCCGGCCGGCCCGGCGTACGCGAGTCTGTTGGGGGAGGGAGCCGCCGACGCCGTCGTGCTGCACGGCAGCGGCGTGGGCGAGACCGCCCCCGGCCTGGTCCTGGCGCTCGCCACGCTCGGCGGCACGCCCTGCGTCGTGGTGGGCCACGACCGCACCCACGGCGAGGCGTCCGGGCCGGAGGCGCTGCGCGTCGCCGCCCGCGGGATGCGCCTGGCGGCCGGTTCGCGGCTCCCGCTGGTCACCGTCGTCGACACCCGCGGCGCCGCGCTCTCGGTCGCGGCCGAGGAGGGCGCGCTCGCCGGTCTCATCGCCCGCTCGATCACCGACCTGGTCACCCTGCCCACACCCACCGTCTGCGTCCTGCTCGGCGAGGGCACCGGCGGGGGAGCGCTTGCCCTGCTGCCCGCGGACAGGATCGTCGCCACCGAGCACGCCTGGCTCTCCCCGCTGCCGCCCGAGGGGGCCAGCGTGATCCGCCACGGCGACACCAGCCACGCCGCCGCGATGGCCCGCGCCCAGCAGGTCGGCGCCTTCGCCCTTCGCGATGCCGGGCTGGTCGACCGGATCGTCCCGGAGCACGACGACGCGGCCGCGTTCTGCCGCTCGGTGGCGGCCGTGGTGGCCGAGGAGCCTGGCCGGGATGGGACCGGTCGACCTGGCCGCCCGGGCCCGGCGGTTCCGCGGCAGCGCGGTCCTCACCGCGTCCTGATCTTGAGCCAGGCCCTCCCGGGTCAGCCAGGTCACCAGAGGCTCCGGGCTGTACCCCGCACCCCGCACAACATCCGTCTTGACGACTTTCAGTGCACAACGGTTCACTGAAAGGCATGACGGAGACCACAGTCGACCGCCGCGGCCCGTCCTGGGAGCGGGTGCGCAAGGCTGCCGACAAAGCTCACCACCCCGCTCCTGCCGGACGACTACCTGACCCTGATCAACCCGCTGTGGAGCTCGCGTGAGCCTGCGCGGCCGGGTGGAGCGGGTGATCCCGGAGACCGATGACGCGGCGACGCTGGTGATCCGGCCGGGCTGGGGCTGGCGCTACCTGCACCGGCCCGGGCAGTTCGTCGGGATCGGCGTCCAGGTGGGCGGGAAGTACCACTGGCGCTCGTACTCCGTGAGCTCGCCGCCGGTCCGCTCCGGGCGGACGCTGGCGATCACCGTGCGGGCGATGCCGGAGGGCTTCCTCTCCGAGCACCTCGTCAACGGCCCGGAGCCCGGCACGATCGTGCGCCTGGCGACGCCGAGCGGCGACTTCGTGCTGCCGGACCCGCCCCCGCCTCGCTCGCTGTTCCTGGTAGGCGGCAGCGGGATCACGCCGGTGATGTCCATGCTGCGCACGCTGGACCGGCGCGGCACCATGTCGGACGTCGTCCTGCACTACTCCTCGACCTCGCCGGAGCGGATGATCTTCCGCGAGGAGCCTGGAGGCCCTGCACGACAAGCACCCGAGCCTCACGGTGATCCAGCGGCACACCGACACCGAGGGGATGCTCGACCTCGCCACCCTCGACCAGATCGCCCCGGACTGGCGCGAGCGGGAAACCTGGGCCTGCGGGCCGGCGCCGATGCTCGACGCGGTCGAGGAGCACTGGGCGAAGGCGGACCTGGAGGACCTGCTGCACCTGGAGCGGTTCTCCCTGCAGGTCTCCGGCGACGGCGGCGAGGGCGGGGAGATCACCTTCCAGAACTCCGGCAAGACGGCCGAGGTCGACGGCGCCACCACCGTGCTCGACGCGGGGGAGCAGGCCGGTGTGGGCATGCCCTACGGCTGCCGGGTCGGCATCTGCCACACCTGCACCGTCACCAAGATCTCCGGGACCGTGCGCGACCTGCGCAACGGCCACGACTTCGACCAGCCCAACGAGCAGGTGCAGACCTGCGTGACCGTCCCGGTCGGCGCCTGCGTGCTCGACATCTGACCGACCGACCTCTTCTCCGACGACCACCAAGGAGCCTCCCATGGCCATCGCCGACGTCACCGAGTACGCCCACCTCACCCCCGAGGAGGTGGAGCAGATCGGCCGCGAGCCTGGACGCCATCCGTGCCGAGATCGAGGAGTCGCGCGGGGCGAGCGACGCGGCGTACATCAACCGCGTGATCACCACCCAGCGCTGGATGGCCGCCGCCGCGCGGATCGGGATGATCGCCAGCGCCCCCCTGCCCGCCAAGGTACGACGACCGGTCGTCGCCGCCAGCGCGGTGAGCCTCGGCCTGGCCAAGATCCTGGAGAACATGGAGATCGGCCACAACGTCATGCACGGGCAGTGGGACTGGATGAACGACCCCGAGATCCACTCCTCGACCTGGGAGTGGGACACCGGGCAGCCGGCCGAGCAGTGGAAGCACAGCCACAACTACATCCACCACCAGTTCACCAACGTGCTCGGCTACGACAACGACATCGGCTACGGCGTGCTGCGGATGGCGCGGGAGCAGAAGTGGCACCCGGTGAACCTCGGCCAGCCGGTCTACAACGCGCTGCTGGCGGGGCTCTTCCAGTGGGGCGTGGCGCTGCACGACCTGGACCTGGAGGCGATCCGGAAGGGCCAGAAGGACCCGAAAGAGATGAAGCGCCACCTGCGCCAGATCCTCAAGAAGGGCCGCAACCAGATCCTCAAGGACTACGTCCTCTACCCGGCGCTGACGGGCAAGCGCTGGAAGGAGACGCTCAAGGCCAACGCGAGCGCCAACCTGATGCGCAACCTGTGGGCCTACCTGATCATCTTCTGCGGGCACTTCCCCGACGGTGCGCTGCACTTCACCGAGGACGAGACTCGACGACGAGACCCGCGCCCAGTGGTACCTGCGCCAGATCCTCGGCACCGCGAACTTCGAGGGCGGCAAAGTCTGCTGCACGTGATGAGCGGCAACCTGGGCTACCAGATCGAGCACCACCTCTACCCCGACCTCCCCAGCAACCGGTACGCCGAGATCGCGCCCCGCGTGCGCGCCCTCTGCGACAAGTACGACATCCCGTACACCACCGGCCCGCTGCACCGCCAGTACGGCCAGGTGCTGCGGGTGGTCATGAAGCTCTCGCTGCCCAACCGGCTGACCTCCGACGACAAGCCGCCCACGGGTGAGAACGTCACCGTGGAGCACGGCCGCCGCCAGCAGGAGGCGCGCCAGCAGCGCCGCCGCGAGCTGGGCGGGTGGTCGCGCTCGGACCAGGCCAGCGCGTGAGCGTGGGGGCGCCGGACCGTCGTACGGTCGTGCGGTGCGCGCTCGCGCGCGTGTGCGGGCACTGCGGGGGAGCCTGGGCCGGCCGATCGTCTTCCTCGGCGACGCCGAGGAGGATGCCCGCAACGCCTTCCACCGCCCACCGCTGCACGCGACCTGCGCCGCCACGCTGCGGGCGGACGAGCCGGACCTGGTGCTGGTGCGCACCGGCGGCTTCGAGTTCGTGCGCCCGGGCGGGGACGATCCGGACCCGGAGCCGCGCTTCGTGCCGAACTCCCGACTGTGACACTCGCCCCACGGCCTGGGTGAAGCACCGGTGGGGGGGTACACCTTGCCTCGGAGGATTCCGACGGAGAGGGAGTGCACGTGGTGGAGACCTGGCCTGGAGCGGCGTACCCGCTGGGCGCGACGTTCGACGGCAGCGGGACCAACTTCGCGCTGTTCAGCGAGGTGGCCGAGCGCGTGGAGCTCTGCCTGATCGACGTCGGTGAGGACGGCGGCCGGAAGGAGACCCGGGTCGAGCCTGACCGAGGTCGACGGCTACGTGTGGCACGGCTACCTGCCGGCGATCCAGCCCGGCCAGCGCTACGGCTACCGCGTGCACGGCCCGTGGGACCCCGCCAACGGCCTGCGCTGCAACCCCGCGAAGCCTGCTTCTCGACCCCTACGCCAAGGCGACGATCGGCGACATCGACTGGGGCCAGAGCCTGTTCGGCTACGACTTCGACGACCCCGAGTCCCGCAACGACGAGGACTCGCTGGACCGGATGACGCTCGGCGTGGTGACGAACCCGTGGTTCGACTGGGAGGGCGACCGCCACCCCCGCACGCCGTACGCCGAGACGGTGATCTACGAGGCCCACGTCAAGGGCCTCACCGCGACCCACCCCGACGTGCCGGAGAACCTGCGCGGCACCTACGCCGGGCTGGCGCACCGCTCGGTGATCGAGCACCTGCAGGGCCTCGGCGTCACTGCGGTCGAGCCTGATGCCGGTGCACCAGTTCGTGCACGACGACGTGCTGCTGCAGCGCGGCCTGCGCAACTACTGGGGCTACAACACCCTCGGCTTCTTCGCGCCCCACGCCGGGTACGCCGCCGGGTCGGTCCCCGGCGGGCAGGTCCAGGAGTTCAAGGCGATGGTCAAGGAGCCTGCACGACGCGGGCATCGAGGTGATCCTCGACGTGGTCTACAACCACACCGCGGAGGGCAACCACCTCGGCCCGACGCTCAGCCTCAAGGGCATCGACAACCCGGCGTACTACCGCCTCGTCGACGACGACCAGCAGTACTACATGGACTACACCGGCACCGGGAACTCCCTCAACGCCGGCAACCCGCACTCGCTGCAGGCTGATCATGGACTCGCTGCGCTACTGGGTCACCGAGATGCACGTCGACGGCTTCCGCTTCGACCTCGCCTCGGCGCTGGCGCGGGAGTTCTACGACGTCGACCGGCTCGCCACCTTCTTCGAGCTCGTCCAGCAGGACCCGGTCGTGAGCCAGGTGAAGTCGATCGCCGAGCCGTGGGACGTCGGCCCCGGCGGCTACCAGGTCGGGAACTTCCCGCCGCAGTGGACCGAGTGGAACGGTGCCTACCGCGACACCGTCCGCGACTTCTGGCGCGGCGACCACAACCTCGGCTCCCTGGCGAGCCGGCTGGCCGGCTCGGCCGACCTCTACGAGCACACCGGCCGGCGTCCGGTCGCGAGCATCAACTTCGTCACCGCCCACGACGGCTTCACCCTGCGCGACCTGGTGTCCTACGAGACCAAGCACAACGAGGCCAACGGCGAGGACGGCCGCGACGGCGCCGACGACAACCGCTCCTGGAACCACGGGGTGGAGGGGCCGACAGACGACGGCGGCGTCAACGAGGCGCGGGCGCGCGACCAGCGCAACCTGCTCGCCACGCTGCTGCTCAGCCAGGGCGTGCCGATGATCCTGCACGGCGACGGTACCGGCCGCACCCAGCACGGCAACAACAACACCTACGCGCAGGACTCCGCGATCAGCCTGGATCGACTGGGAGCGCACCGACCGCCCGTTGAGCGAGTTCGTCAGCGAGCCTGACCCGGCTGCGCCGCGAGCACCCGTCGCTGCGCCGCCAGCGCTTCTTCACCGGTACGACGGTCCGCACCGGCGAGGGGGAGCGGCTCAACGACATCGTCTGGTTGCACCCCGAGGGCCGCCCGATGGAGGACGGCGACTGGGCGGGCCTGCGCACGTTGGGGATGTACCTCAACGGCGACGGCATCGCCGGCCGTGACCGCCAGGGCCAGCCGATCCGCGACGACCACTTCCTCATCCTGCTCAACGGCGACGGCGACCAGGACGTGACCCTTCCCGACGAGGAGTACGCCGCCGCCTGGCAGGTCGTCCTCGACACCAGCGGCAGGCTGCGACCCGGACAAGAAGGCTCGCCGCGGGAGAGGTCTTCGCGCTGCCGCACCGCTGCGTCGTCGTGCTGAGGCAGTGGCAGGAGCCCGAGCCGGAGGCCGACGTCAGCCCGGCGGCCTCGGTCGCCTCGATGGCGGGAGAGCAGTGAGCCGGGTCCCGAGCAGCACCTACCGCGTCCAGGTCCGGGAGTCCTTCGACCTCGACGCGACCCGGGAGCCTGCTGGCCTACCTCGACGACCTCGGCGTGGGCTGGGTCTACCTCTCCCCGATCCTCGAGGCGCACCCCGGCAGCGACCACGGGTACGACGTCGTGGACCCGACCCGCGTCGATCCGGCCCGGGGCGGGCCGGACGCCCTGGCCCGGCTGTCCGCGGAGGCGCACCGGCGGGGGATGGGCGTGCTCGTGGACGTGGTCCCGAATCACGTGGGGGTGGAGAGCCCGGCCACCAACGGCTGGTGGTGGGACGTGCTCAAGCACGGCCGCGACTCGCGGTTCGGCCGCTTCTTCGACATCGACTGGTCCGCCGGCGGCGGCAAGGTGCTGCTTCCGGTCGTCGGTGACGACGACCAGCCCGACGCCGCCGGACCGATCGGCAACCTGCACCTGAGCGACGGGATGCTCGGCTACCACGACCACCGCTTCCCGATCAGCCCCGGGACCGCCGGCGACACCGACGACCCGCAGGTCGTCCACGCGCGCCAGCACTACCGCCTGGTCTCCTGGCGCACGGCCGACGAGGACATGGACTACCGGCGCTTCTTCGCGGTCAACACCCTCGCCGGGGTGCGCGTCGAGGACCGCGACGTCTTCGAGGCCAGCCACGTCGAGATCGCGCGCTGGTTCCGCGAGCGGCTGGTGGACGGCCTGCGGGTGGACCACCCGGACGGGCTGCGCCACCCGGCGGCGTACCTCGACGACCTGGCCGAGTCTCACCGGGGGCGCCTGGGTCGTGGTGGAGAAGATCCTGGAGCCCGGCGAGGACCTGCCGGCGCGGTGGAGCACCGCCGGCACCACCGGCTACGAGGTGCTCGCGACCATCGACCGGGTGCTCGTCGACCCCGCCGGCGAGTCCGCGCTCGGCGCCCTCGACGAGCGGCTGCGCGGCGGCGTACCACCCTGGGCAGAGCCTGGTCCGCACCAACAAGCGGCACGTCGCGGACACCATCCTCCGTGCGGAGGTACGACGCATCGCCCGCGAGATCGCCGCCGAGTCCGGAGGTCGTCCCGGACCCGGCCTGGCGTGCCGAGGTGGACCAGGTGCTGGTCGAGCCTGCTGGCCGCGTTCCCGGTCTACCGCTCCTACCTGCCCGTCGGCCGTGAGCACCTGCAGCACGCCGCGGACCTGGTGCGGGCCGATCGTCCCGATCTCGCCGGCGCCCTCGACCTGGTGCTGCCGCTGCTGGAGGACCGGGTGCGACTGCCCTCGCTGCGCTTCCAGCAGACCAGCGGGATGATCATGGCCAAGGGCGTCGAGGACCGCGCCTTCTACCGCTGGTCCCGGCTCACGTCGCTCAACGAGGTCGGCGCTGATCCCGCGGAGTTCTCGCTGACCGCCGACGCGTTCCACGACGCGATGGCCCGCCGCCAGGCCAACGCCCCCGACGCGATGACCACGCTGAGCACGCACGACACCAAGCGGGGCGAGGACGTCCGCGCCCGGATCAGCGTGCTGGCCGAGGACCCCGCGGGGTGGGCCGAGACGATCGACGCCCTGCTGGAGGCGGCGCCCGCGCCCGACCCCGGCTTCGCGAACCTGCTGTGGCAGGCGGCCGTGGGTGCCTGGCCGATCAGCCGCGAGCGCCTGCACGGCTACGCCGAGAAGGCGATGCGCGAGGCGGGGGACCGCACCACGTGGACCGAGCCGGACGCGTCGTACGAGAGCGGCGTGCACGCCCTCGTCGACGCGGCCTACGACGACCCGGCGGTGGCCGGGTTGGTCGAGGACGCCGCCGCGCGGCTGGCCGGCCCGGGCTGGAGCAACGCGCTGTCGGCCAAGCCTGCTGAGCCTCACCGTGCCCGGCGTCCCGGACGTCTACCAGGGCAGCGAGCCTGTGGGAGCAGAGCCTGGTCGATCCCGACAACCGGCGACCCGTGGACTTCGCGCTGCGGCGCCGGCTGCTCGCCGAGGCGGGGCCGGTGCGCCCGGACGGCCCGGCAGACGACGGCCGCGCCAAAGCCTGCACGTGGTGCGCACCGCCCTGCGCCTGCGGCGCGAGCGGCCGGACCTGTTCGCCCGCTACCAGCCGCTGAGCGCCACCGGAGCCGCCGCCGGCCACCTGCTGGCCTTCGACCGCGGTGGTGCGATCGCGGTGGTGACCCGGCTGCCGCTCGGCCTGGAACGGGCGGGCGGCTGGCGCGACACCCGGCTGGACCTGCCGCCGGGGGAGTGGCGCGACGTCCTGACCGACCGCCCGGCGACCGGCGAGGTGGGCTCCCTGCTCGCCGACCTGCCGGTGGCCCTGCTCGTCCGGGAGGACGCATGAGCCTTCGAGGTCTGGGCGCCGCGTGCCCACCGGGTCCGGCTGGTGCTCGACGGCGACGTGCAGCCGATGCACGCGACGAACCGTGGCTGGTGGAGCGCCGAGACCGGCGAGGTGCCCGACGGCACCCGCTACGGCTACCTGCTGGACGACGACGAGACCCCGCTGCCCGACCCTCGCTCGGGGCGTCAGCCCGACGGCGTGCACGAGTCTGTCGGCCACCTTCGACCCGTCCGCGCACGCCTGGGACGATGCCGCGTGGACCGGCCGTCAGCTCGCCGGCGCGACGATCTACGAGTCGCACGTCGGCACCTTCACCCCGGAGGGGACCCTGGACGCGGTCGCCTCCCGGCTCGAGCACCTCGCGAGCCTCGGCGTCGGCTTCGTCGAGTCGATGCCGGTCAACGCCTTCAACGGCGTGCACAACTGGGGCTACGACGGCGTGCTGTGGTCCGCGGTCCACGAGCCCTATGGCGGCCCCGCGGCGTACCAGCGCCTGGTCGACGCCTGCCACCGGGCAGGCATCGGCGTGATCCAGGACGTCGTCTACAACCACCTCGGCCCGTCGGGGAACTACCTGCCCCGCTTCGGCCCGTACCTGAAGGACGGCCGCAACACCTGGGGCGACCTGGTCAACCTCGACGGCCCGGGCTCGGACGAGGTCCGCCGGCTCATCCTCGACAACGCACTGATGTGGCTGCGCGACTTCCACGTCGACGGGCTGCGGCTCGACGCGGTGCACGCGCTGGCCGACGACTCCGAGGTGCACCTGCTGGAGGAGATGGCGGTCGAGGTGGCCGCGCTCTCGGCGCACCAGAACCGGCCGCTGACCCTGATCGCCGAGTCCGACCTCAACGACACCCGGATGGTGACCCCGCGCGAGGGCGGCGGCCGCGGCCTGGACGCGCAGTGGAGCGACGACTTCCACCACGCCGTGCACGTCGCGCTGACCGGCGAGACGACGGGCTACTACGCGGACTTCGCGCCGCTGGGTGCGCTGGCGAAGGTCCTCGACCGCGGGTTCTTCCACGACGGGACCTGGTCGAGCTTCCGCGAGCGCGACCACGGCCGGCCCGTCGACACCGAGCACATGCCCGCCTGGCGGCTGGTCGTGTGCGTCCAGAACCACGACCAGGTCGGCAACCGCGCGCGCGGCGACCGCACCGCCGAGCACCTGAGCGACGAGCGGCTGCTGTGCGGTGCTCTGCTGACGCTCGCGAGCCCGTTCACACCGATGCTCTTCCAGGGCGAGGAGTGGGCGGCCAGCACGCCGTTCGCCTTCTTCACCTCCCACCCCGAGCCGGAGCCTGGCGAGGGCGACCGCCGAGGGCCGGCTCGCGGAGTTCGAGAAGATGGGCTGGGACCCCGACGACGTCCTCGACCCGCAGGACCCGGCGACCTTCGAGCGCAGCCGGCTGGACTGGTCCGAGTCTGTCCTCCGGCCGGCACGCGCGGGTGCTCGCGGGCTACCGGCGGCTCGCGGAGCCTGCGGCGTGCGCACCCCGAGCCTGACCGACCCGTCGTTCGGCCGGGCCACCGTCGACGAGGAGGCCCGCCGGCTCACCCTCGATCGCGGCCCGCTCAGCGTGCACGTCAACCTCGGCGACGAGCCGTGGGAGGTCGAGGCGGGCGAGCCTGCTGTTCGCCACCAGCGAGCAGGTGACCGCGGTGGGGGCGCGGGTCGTCGTACCGGCGGGGAACGGGGTGCTCGTCCGGCGGGTATGAAACGGCCGCGATCGAGCAGCGTCCAGGGCATGGTCAATCTCGCGATCGTCTACTACTCCAGCCTACGGCACCGCCCACGCCATGGCCTCACGCCTGGCCGAGACCGCGGAGCGCGCGGGTGCCGACGTACGACTGCGTCGGGTGCGGGAGACCGCGCCCGACGAGGTGGTGCAGAGCGTCGACGCCTGGGCCGCCCACGCGGCCTCGGTCGCCGACCAGCCCGTCGCCGAGCCCGACGACCTGGCCTGGGCTGACGCGGTGATCATGGGCTCCGGCACCCGCTACGGCCACGTCACCAGCCAGCCTGCAGGCCTTCATCGACACCCTCGGACCGCTGTGGCAGCAGGGTGCGCTCGCCGACAAGGTCTACTCCGCCTTCACCTCCAGGCTCGACCCTGCACGGCGGCCAGGAGTCGACGATCCTGGCGCTGCACACGACCTTCTGCCACTTCGGCGGCATCATCGTGCCGCCCGGCTACACCGACCAGGTCAAGTTCGACGACGGCAACCCGTACGGCGTCGGCGTGGTCACCGGCGGGGGCGAGGTGCTGAGCGACACCGCGACCAGCGCCCTCGACCACCTCGCGAAGCGCGTGGTCGAGGTCGCCGGCCGGTTGGCGTCGTAGCGCTCAGCCCTCGCCGGCCCGCTCGGCGATGTCGGCGGGGGTGACGTCGACATCGCTCGGGTCGGCCTCCGCGTCGATCTTCGTGACCGGCTTCGGCGCGGCCTTCTTGCGCGGCTTCGGCTTCGCCACGGGTGCCGGGTCGAGACCCAGGCTCCTCGGTCACGTTGACCGGCTCGTCGGGGTCGATGTCGACGTGCGGCTGCTCGTCCGCCTCCGGCTCGGGCGCTGCCGGCTCGGGCTCGACGTCGGTCGGCACGGGCGGCGCCTCGGCGGACTGGCTGCCGCCGACCAGGGAGCTCGCGGCGGACTTGGCCAGGCCGACTGCGGATCCCACCGCGGTGCCGGCCACGGCGGCCGGGACCTTCAGCGTCTCGACGGCGACGTCCTTGATCTTGCCGATCGGGTTCATGCGGTTCCCTTCGTTGACGGTGGATGCCGCACCGGTCGGTACCCGGTCGGCCGGGCCCTACCCGCGCGGATCACCGCATCCGGGCACGGGTACCGCGAGGGCCCGAACCCGCCCCCGAGGAGGTATCCCGACATGAAGGCAGTGACGTGGCAGGGAGTCCACGACATGAGGGTCACCGATGTGCCCGACCCCACCATCCAGGAGCCCACCGACGCGATCATCAAGATCACCTCGACCGGGCTGTGCGGGTCAGACCTGCACCTGTACGAGACGCTCGCCCCGTTCATGGAGGCCGGTGACGTCGTCGGCCACGAGCCGATGGGGATCGTGCAGGAGGTCGGCCCGGCGGTCACGGCGCTGAAGCCGGGGGACCGGGTCGTCGTCCCGTTCAACGTCTGCTGCGGCTCCTGCTGGATGTGCGAGCGCCAGGCTCTACAGCCAGTGCGAGACCACGCAGAACCACGAGCACGGCACCGGAGCGAGCTTCTTCGGCTACAGCAAGGCTCTACGGCCAGGTCCCCGGCGGACAGGCGGAGTACCTGCGGGTCCCCTTCGCCAACTTCCTGCCGGTCAAGGTGCCGCACGAGCACGACGACGACCGGTTCCTGTTCCTCTCCGACGTGCTGCCGACCGCCTGGCAGGCGGTGCAGTACGCCGACGTACCGGACGGCGGGACGTTGCTCGTCCTCGGCGCCGGCCCGATCGGCGACATGGCGGCCCGGATGGGCGTGCGCCGGGGCTACCGGGTGATGTCCGTCGATCGGGTCCCCGAGCGGCTCGCGCGCGTGCGCGCCTTCGGCGCGGAGCCGGTCGACCTGGACGAGGCCGAGAAGGTCGGCGGCATCGGCGGCGTGGTCCGCGAGGCCACGGGCGGCCGCGGCGCCGACTCCGTCATCGACGCCGTGGGCATGGAGGCCCACGGCTCTCCGGGAGCGAGCCTGGTGCAGAAGGCGACCGGCCTCCTGCCCGACGCCGTGGCCGAGCCGCTGATGAAGAAGGCCGGGATCGACCGGCTCGCCGCGCTCTACACCGCCATCGACGCCGTACGACGCGGCGGGACCCTCTCCATCGTCGGCGTCTACGGCGGCGCCGCCGACCCGCTGCCGATGATGCAGGCTCTTCGACAAGCAGGTGCAGATCCGGATGGGCCAGGCCAACGTGCGCCGCTGGACCGACGAGTCTGCTCGCGATGCTGGTCGAGGACGACCCGTTCGGCGTGGATGCCTTCGCTACCCACCACCTCCCGCTCGACGAGGCGCCGAACGCCTACGAGCACTTCCAGAAGAAGGAGGAGGGGATGGTCAAGGTGGTCTTCCGGCCGTGATGCTGTCGTGTGGCGGGTGAGCCGTTCGTGGTGATCGTGAGCGGTGCCCCGACCGAGGCGCCGCCACGACCTCAGGAGCCACCGATGCAGCAGCCCGTCGCCCGCCGGATGTTCGACCTCACCGAGCCGATCTGCCTGGTCAACTTCTTCTCCGAGGAGCCGAACGAGGAGATGGCCGCGCTCGGCTTCACGAGCCTACTGGGACGGCTACTTCGCCGGGCGCTCCGCACCGCTCGGCCGCGTGCCCGCCGAGGTCGTGCACGCGGCCTTCTACAACTTCGGCCCCGGCGAGGTCGCCCGGCACCTGCCCAAGGTGTGGGCGAGCACCACCCCCGAGGCAGCCCATGCGGCCCGTGAGCGCGGATGCGTCGCCGCACTGCGCCGGATCCTCGGCCCGCTCGGCTCCGGTCCCGACGTCGCCCGCGCGGCCGACCTCCTGGCTGCCGCCTCGGCGGGCGCGCCCACGGAGGGCCGGGTCATGTACGCCGCCCTGCGCGCCCTCCCCGTCCCCACCGACCCGCTCACCCGCCTGTGGCATGCGGCGAACCTGCTCCGCGAGCACCGCGGCGACGGCCACATCGCAGCCCTCGTCACCGAGCGGATCGGCGGTCTGGAGGCGCACGTGCTGTCCGCGCTCGACGCCGGCATCTTCCCCGCCGAGTCCTTCGGCCGGATCCACCACCTGCCGAAGCAGGTCCTCGCGGACCTGATGGCCGGGCTGCGCGAGCGCGGCCTCGTCGACACCGAGGGCCACTTCACCCCGGCCGGCCGGGCGACCAAGGACCGGATCGAGGCGCGGACGGACGAGCCTGGCCCGGGCGCCGTACGACGGGCTGGGGGCGGACGACCTCGCCGAGCCTGATCACCCTCCTGGAGCCGATCGCGGCCCGGCTGCGGGAGACCGGGTCCCAGTAGCCTGGCGCCGTGAGCGACGTACTCGACGACGGACCGTTCTTCCACGGCACCAAGGCCGACCTGGTGGTCGGCGACCTGCTGACCGCGGGCTTCCGCTCGAACTACCGGCCGGAGGTGGTGATGAACCACATCTACTTCACCGCGCTCGTCAACGGCGCCGGCCTGGCGGCCGAGGCTGGCCGCGGGCGACGGGGAGCCGCGGGTCTACGAGGTCGAGCCGACCGGTGAGTTCGAGAACGACCCCAACGTCACCGACAAGAAGTTCCCCGGCAACCCGACCCGCTCCTACCGCAGCACCGCACCGATCCGGGTGGTCGGCGAGGTCACCGACTGGGAGCGGCTGAGCCCGGAGGCGCTGCAGGGCTGGCGGGACCGGCTCGCCGCGATCCTGCACGAGGAGCGCGGCGAGATCATCAACTGAGCGGTACGCCGGCGTAGTCGGGCAGACTCGGGTCCGTTGATGGCCGTCTCGATGAGCGCCCCGATGGCCTCCATGTCGGGCTCGGGCGGCGGGCCCGCGTCCGGCGTGGGCGCGGGGGCGGTGAGCATCTCCACGTGCATCCGGCCGAGCTCCTGGTTCGCCTCGACGCAGGCCTGCATCCGCTCCTGGTAGCGCGCGAACCCGGTCTCGGGGTCCCAGCCGGCCGCGGCCAGGCTCCCCGGCGAGGAGGTAGGCGCCGATCAGCGCCATCCCGGTCCCGGCGCCCGACATGGGGGAGGCGCAGAAGGCGGCGTCCCCGAGGAGGCCGATCCGGCCGTTCCACCATCGGTCCATCACCACCTGGGCGACCTGGTCGAGGTAGAAGTCCGGGCTGGTGTCGAGGTGGGTGAGGATCCGCTCGGTCTCCCAGCCGAACCCCGCCATCTGCTCGCGCAGGAGCCTGCTTCTGCTGCTTCTGCGCGGTGAGGTCGCGGTGGTCGATGGCGACCTCGGAGGCCGGGAAGGACATCATCGCGATCGCCGTGGACGGATCGCCGCTCGGGCGCAGCCCCGCCCACCGGCCTGCGTTCTGGTGGTCGATCAGCCATCCGTCGATGCCGAACTCGTTGGGCACGGTGAAGAACGCCAGCCCCAGCCCGAGGTGACGCACGAACTGCTCGCGCGGGCCGAAGACCGTCGCCCGCAGTGCCGAGTGCAGTCCCTCGGCGCCGACGACGAGGTCGAAGCGCCGGCGCCCACCGCTCGCGAGGACCACGTCGACACCGTCCGCGTCCTGGGCCACCTCGGTGATCCGGTCGCCGAAGACGTACTCGACGTCGGCGTGCGTGGCGTCGTACAGGAGCCTGGGAGAGGTCGCCGCGCAGGATCTCGATCTCGGAGACGTAGCCGTCGCCGTCGTTCTCGTCGGCGCGGTGGGTCTCCAGCACGTTGCCGTCCGCGTCAACGGAGTACGCCCCCCGGGTGTCCGTGCAGGCCGCACGCACCTCCGTGTCGAGTCCCATCCGCCGGATCACCTCCTTGGCCACCCCGCGTGCGTCCACGGCCTGCCCGCCCGGCCGCAGCCCGGGCGCCTGCTCCACCACGGTCACCCGCGCACCCCGCCGGCTCAGCCAGTGGGCCAGCGCCGGCCCCGCGATGCTCGCGCCCGACACCAGCACGTTGATCTCGCTCATCAGTTCTCCTCCGGTACGTCGACGGTGGGTACGACACGGGCTGGCGCCGGAATTCATCGGCCGGAGACCAGCACCGCCCCGCCCGCCAGGAAGCGGACGGGGCGGCGGGTGGGTGCGTCGCGGAGATCAGCCGCGTCGCAGGCGGGGGGAGAGGCGGACGTCCTCACCGATCGAACGGCGCAGCGCGTCGTCCCCGTACCCCGTCACGCCCTCGTCGTCATCGGACAGGGCGCTCCCGTCGTAGGACGCGATGCCGGCTCCGGCGCGGATCCACCGCGGATTGCCGAGGCAGTCTGCGCGCCACCGTGAACACCAGTGCGGTGCGGTCGATCCGCGAGGACTTCGCGGCGCACCGGGCCCGACGAAAGCCCTCGCCCTTGAAGATCCCGAAGTGCCGGGAGTCGCCGTACTTGAGCCTGGATGAGCCTGGAAGGTGGCGCGCGGGGTCCGGATGACGCTGAAGGCCTCCCAGTCGTCGCGGGGAAGGGCGCGCATCCGGATCCGGACCACGACCTTGGTGCGCGTGTGGCTGATCGTGGTCTGGACGACGTCGCCCTGCTTCCGGTCGGGGGCCACCGTCGGGGTGCCCTCGTCGATGAGCGTGACGGCGTCCCCGGCTGGGTCGGTGTGGACCCAGGCTCTGGGCGGAGGCCAGGCCGGCGGAGGAGAGGACCAGTGCGGAGCCTGAGCCCGAGAGTCGCGACGAGGCGACGGATGTTCATCATGGCGCGGACACTAACCGCGATCGCGTCACGTGGTGACCGAACGTGTCAGAAGGTCTCGAATCCGGCAACCTCTGCCGAACGGTGACCGCGGCGGCCGACGACGGCGAGTCCCCACCCCGGTCCGCCGGTCGCACCGGCTGACGCCGCGCTGGGGTCTGGCCCAGCACGCGATCAGTCCCCTCGTCGGGATCGCTGTCTCCGGGCAGGCCCGGCCGCCGGGGCGATCGCACGGAGAGGACAGCAGCCCCGCCCACCACAGGTGGACGGGGCTGCGTGAGGCCGGGTGACGGTCAGCCGCGGCGCAGGCGGGGGGAGAGGCGGATGTCGTCACCGATCGAGCGGCGCAGGGCGTCGTCGGCGTAGGTCGCGAGCCTCCTCCTCGCTCTCGTCCAGGAAGGCTCGCCGTCGAAGGTGACGACGCCGACACCGGCGCGGATCCACCGCGGGTTGCCGAGGCAGCCTGCGCGGCACCGTGAACACCAGGGCGGTGCGGTCGATGCGCGAGGACTTGGCGGCGCAGCGGACATCGTGGTCGCCGTCGCCCTTCGAGATCGCGAAGTGCCGGCTGCCGCCGAGCCTTCATCTGCATGAGGTCGAACGTCGCGCGCGGGGTCCGGACGACGCCGAACGCCATCCAGTCGTCGCGGGGGACCGCACGCATCCGGACCCGGATCACGACCTTGGTGCGGGTGTGGCTGATCGTGGTCTGCACGACGTCGCCCTGCTCCTGCTCGGGAGCCACCGTCGGGGTGCCCTCCTCGTCGATGAGCGTGACGGCGTCCCCGCTGGGGTCCGCGTGGACCCAGCGCTGGGCCGAGGCCAGACCGGCGGAGGAGAAGAGAAGGGCGGTGCTGAGTCCGAGGGTCGCCACGAGACGACTGATGGTGTTCATGGCGTGGACAGTAACGGGCAGTGTCCGGTACGGCGGCCGAACGACGAAGTCTGTCTCGGATCCGGCAATCTCTGCCGAACGGCGCGTCTGCCTCGGTCACTCTTGGTCGTCGGCAAGCCTGCTGCGCCGGACCTCCTCGCGCCCCGGCCCGGCAGGCTGCGAGGAGCAGGGCGGCGACGTGCGCGACCCCTGCCATCCTGGACCTGCCGGGCACCGGTGTCGCGATCCGCGGCGGAGGAGACGATGAGCTCCTGGAACGGCGGACGGCCCGCCCTGCCGCAGCAGGACGGGCCGTCGTAGGACGAGAGCAGGTGGCTCAGATGTCGTAGTACTGACTGACTGACCCATGCTGACCTGCGCAAACGTCGAGATTCCCCGGCCGTTTGTACCGGGCTTGTAACAGGTTAGGCTCTTCGTGCAGGGGGTCCAGGAGCCTAGGTAGTCGCCTAGATTGGTCTAGAAATTGGCCACTCTCTAGTCGTTCTGCAGCGGCTGATTGATGCATCACTCGCGGCGATAGTGACCATCGGTCGTCGCGCGTTGTCTGGCGACGTGAGCGAGGGCCGTGTCAACGCCGGTCGAAAATTGACTCCCCTTTCGCCGCGCGAGTTCCAGTTCCGGGATCAGTTTTCAGCCGTCGCCGACAGGCCGACAGTCCGATGGGCCAAGCAGCCGATGAGGGGCCCTTGTGATCTCATGAGAGCAAGCAGCCCTGAGATCGGTGGCGCCGCGTGCAGGAACCGTCGCTCAGCCGCTGGGCCTGCGATCGTGCAAGAACGCGATGACCGACGTGCGTTCGAGGGATGGGTGCGCTCGATGGACCTTGCGCTGCGTGATCTGTCCGCGTTTGATGCCGCCTTTGATGAGTGACTCGCTGCTGCCCGCGAGTCGGGAGGCTTCCCTGAGCGAGATCCAGGGGTGGAGTTCGCGCATGCGGCGGTGAATCGGGCCGACCGAGATCGCCTCGGGGACGATCGGTTTGCGATTATCGCTCCAGGTCAGGCTCGACGCGGCTCGCGTGGAACTGACCATCGGAAATGACCTTGGAGACGATCAGAGTCTCGATCTGCCCGGCAAGGACCTCGTGTCGCTGGTCGTCGTCGACGCACAGGCTCCAGACCTGCTGGACCGTGCCCACGTAAACCATCCGCTCGACCGCTCCGGCGCCGGCCTTCTTTCTGGCCGCGAGCCGAGCCCGTTTGAGCCGGGCGACTTCCTCGCTCAGGCTGCGGGTGTCAGCCTCGGTTCGGTCCTCGGTCAGGGCCAGGGCTGCCGCCCTGAGGGCGTGGTCAATGCCGGCGAGCCTTCCGTGAGGCTCTGGGGTCTTCGGGCACATCGAGGGTTCGGCGGTACATGCGTTGCGAGCCACGCTCGTTAACAAGGCGCCGCTCGAGGTAGTCAGCGAGGGGCGCCATGGTCACCATCAGCCCGCAGTGCGCACAAGTCAGGGACGGCTTCCCAACGTTGCGGCACCGGTACATCAGCCGCTCGCAGGTACGACAGGTGACAAGCAGGGCGAGCAGCGGCGACGTCGCCCGCCGGCTGTCCTTGTTCCCCGCGGAGTGGTGCGCCTTGTGGGTGATGGCATACAGGACGGCCCGGTACTGCTTGACGGTGATGATCCCGTCGGCTGCGACGATGGGTTGTCCGTCCTCGCCCCGCCGGACCTCTGGGCCGTCCGGCCCGTAGGCGTTGCGGGAGTTGATGGGAAACATCCCCGCGAGCACCGGATTCCTCATCAGGACGTCCACGCTGGAGTAGCCCCAGGGGCGCCCTGGTTGGCGAGTCCGGGGCGCTGGTGCCCCGGCTGTGTTGAGCCATTTTTGGATCGAGTAGACCGTGTCTCCCCGCAGCACCCGATCCACCATCCCGCGCACCCACTCGATCCGCTCGGGGTCCTGGCCGCGCACGTAGCCCGGCCCCTGGGGGTTGGGAACCGAACACCACCCGTACGGCTGCAGCCCGCCGGGGATCCGCCCCTGCGAGATCAGGTGCGCACGTGCCGCGGTGATTCTCGACGAGATGGCGGCAGCCTCCATCTCGCCAAATACCGCGAGCATCTGTGCGAACGCGCGGCCCTCTGCGGTGGTCATGTCAATGCTCTGCTCCACGCACACGATCGCGGCACCACGCGCCTGCAACGTCTCGTCTGCGTGCAGGAAGTCGATCACCCGCCGCGCGAGCCGATCGACCTTCCAGACAACCACGGCGTCAAAGGGCACCGGGGAGCCCAGCAAACTCCGCCACCCCGGGCGATGCTCTGGCTTGTTGCGGGTCGCTGAGACGCCGTCATCAATGAACTCGCCCACCACCCGCCAACCGCGCGCCGAGGCGTACTTCCGGGCAGATGCAATCTGGCGTTGTACCGACACCGACTCCTCGGTGGAGACCGAGATGCGTGCATAGAGGACCGCCGCGCGTTGAGTCATGGTTGGGAACGCTACGGCCGCGTGAGTCACGCTTGACGTGTCGAAGCCTTCGCTGGCTGCCGTCGGCTGACTGGGCCAAGGGGACTGGACGGCGGCCTGACCGCCGAGTTAGCCAGTGGCGGCGCGTGCGCGGCGCGCTCCAGGCAAGCCTCGTTGCGCGTCGACGAGCAGGACACCAGAGCCGGGTCGGCATCTGCCTTCGTGCGCCCCCTCCCAAGCGAACTTCCTCATCTAGATCGAGGATCGCTCCTGAGGAGGAACAGCACCTTCGGCCCTTGAATAGATACCTACCCCGGGTATCCTTGGCATGTTGGCTCACCCACGCAAAGGGAGAATGTGATGACGCGGACCGAGCCTGGCTATATCACCGAGAAGCAGGCGCTTCTCAACCGTCTGCGCAGGGTCGAGGGGCAGGTCCGTGGCTTGCAGCGCATGGTGGAGGAAGACACGTACTGCATCGACATCCTCACCCAGGTTTCGGCTGCCACGAAGGCGCTGGAGAACGTCGCGCTCTCGCTTCTCGACGAGCACGTACGCCACTGCGTGATGGACGCCGCCCGCGTGGACGGTCGCGAGGCCGACCGAAAGCTCACCGAAGCCACCGCGGCCATCGCTCGCCTCGTCCGCTCCTGACCACCAACCAAAGGAATCCCATGGAACCGACCAGCACTTCCCTCCCGTTACTCGACACCAGCGCCGGTGACGGCTGCGGCTGTGGTTGCGGCTGCGGCACGGCAGCCGACTCCACCGCCACATCCGAGCAAACCAATCCCTCGAAAGGAACCGACATGATCACCCAGACGTACGCGGTCACTGGAATGACTTGCGGCCACTGCGAGCACGCCGTGAGCGGTGAGACTCAGGATCCTCGACGGCGTCACCGATGTCTCCGTGGACCTCGTCGCCGGCGGCACCTCGTCGGTCACCGTCACTAGCACTCAGCCTTTGGAGCAGGCCCAGGTGGCCGCAGGCTCTCGACGAGGCCGGCGACTACCAGGCTCGCCTGAGGGCAGGCTCACACGTCGAAACCGCGATCCACCCCGCAGGAGGCACAGGCATGACCCAGCAGACCACCACGTCCGTGAGCGACGTCGAGTCTCGCTATCAGTGGGATGACCTGTGCCTCCTGCGCCGCGCGGATCGAGAAGAAGGCTGAACAAGGCTCGACGGAGTTACCGCCACGGTCAACTACGCGACAGAGAAGGCCAAGGTCAGCTACCCGACGACCCTCAGCCCCGGCGACCTCGTCGCCGTGGTGGAGGCCACCGGTTACACCGCAACACTGCCGACCCGCGCGCCAAATGGCGGGGAAGCCTCGGCTGACACCGAGCCGGACGACCGCGACATCGAGGCCGCAGGCTGGCGGCAGCGACTGGTCGTCTCAGCCGTACTGACCGCACCGGTCCTCGCCTTGTCGATGATCCCGGCGCTGCAGTTCGACAACTGGCAGTGGATCTCCCTGACGCTGGCCTCACCCGTGGTGGTCTGGGGTGCCTGGCCGTTCCACCGCGCCGCGGTGATGAACGCCCGGCACGGCGCCGCCACCATGGACACCCTGATCTCCGTCGGGGTCTCCGCCGCCTGGCTGTGGTCGTTGTGGGCACTGCTGTTCACCCACGCCGGGATGACCGGGATGCGGATGCCGTTCGACCTCTTCCCCGACGGCGAAGCCGGCGTCCACATCTACCTGGAGGTCGCGGCCGCGGTCACCACCTTCATCATCGCCGGGCGCTACTTCGAGGCCCGCGCCAAGCGCCAGTCCGGTGCGGCGCTACGTGCCCTGCTCGACATGGGTGCCAAGGACGTTGCCGTCCTTCGCGACGGCGTAGAGGTGCGCCTACCGGTCAACCAGGTCTCGCGGTGGGTGAGCGGTTCCTCGTACGTCCCGGCGAGAAGGTCGCCACCGACGGTGTCGTCGAGGACGGTACGTCGGCCATCGACGCCTCCATGCTCACCGGTGAACCCGTTCCGGTCGAGGTCGGGCCCGGCGAACCCGTAGTAGGCGCGACCGTGAACGCCGGCGGCCGCCTGGTGGTCCGAGCCACTCGCGTCGGAGCCGACACCCAGGCTGGCGCAGATGGCGCGTCTGGTCGAGAACGCCCAGAACGGCAAGGCCCAGGTCCAACGCCTCGCCGACCGCGTCTCGGCGGTCTTCGTACCCATCGTCATCGGGCTCTCCCTGGCCACGCTCGCCGGGTGGCTGCTGACCGACCACAGCGTCACTGCGGCCTTCACCGCCGCGGTAGCCGTCCTGATCATCGCCTGCCCCTGCGCCCTCGGCCTGGCCACACCGACCGCCCTGCTCGTCGGCACGGGCCGAGGCGCCCAGCCTGGGCGTGCTCATCAAGGGCCCCGAGGTGCTCGAGTCCACTCGTGTGGTCGACACCATCGTCTTGGACAAGACCGGCACCGTGACCACCGGACGGATGGAGCCTGGTCGATGTCGTCCCCGCAGACGGAGTCGACGCCGGTGACCTGCTCCGGCTGGTCGGTGCCCTCGAGAACGCCTCGGAGCACCCGATCGGTCAGGCCATCGCGACCGGCGCCAGCCAACGACTCACGATGCGGCTGCCCGACGTCGAGGGATTCAGACTCAACCCAGGGACTGGGGGTCGCCGGTGTGGTCGAGGGCCACGCGGTCGTAGCAGGACGGCCCGGCTGGCTCGCTCAAGGGTGGAGCCAGCCCCTCGACGCGCACCTGGCGCAGGTCGTCGATGCCGCTGAGCAGCAAGGCCGCACGGTGATCGCCGCCGGCTGGGATGGTGCGGCCCGCGGAGTCGTCGTGGTCTCCGACACGATCAAACCCAGCAGCGCCCAGGCCGTGGCCGAGCTCAAGGAACTTGGACTGGAGCCCATACTGCTCACCGGCGACAACGAACGCGCGGCTCGCGCCGTCGCGGCCGAGGTGGGCATCGAGAAGGTCATCGCCGAAGTCCTCCCGGCCGACAAGGTAGACGTCGTCGAGGGCCTCCAACGCGAGGGCCGCACCGTCGCGATGGTCGGGGACGGTGTCAACGACGCCGCCGCACTGGCCACCTCCGACCTGGGCATCGCCATGGGTACCGGCACCGATGTGGCCATCGAGGCCTCCGACCTGACCCTGGTCCGCGGAGACCTCCGGGCCGCCGTCGACGCCATCCGGCTCTCGCGTCGCACCCTGCGCACCGTCAAGGGCAACCTGTTCTGGGCCTTCGCCTACAACGTGGCTGCGCTGCCCCTCGCCGCCCTCGGGTTGCTCAACCCGCTCATCGCCGGCGCCGCGATGGCATTCTCCTCGGTGTTCGTGGTGTCCAACAGCCTGCGACTTCGCCGGTTCCAGGCCGTCTCCCCGACGGCTACCGAGAGCACACACGACGAAACCACCCTCATCAAGACCAAGACGCATGCCGAAGGGGAACAGGGAGCGTCCGACCTCGCCAGATCCCGGTGACCGCAGACTTGGATCGAGTTCACGGTCGTGGTGTGCGACGTTGTCACCGCGGGAGACGGCGGCGCTCCGACTCGCTCTGAACTCTTTGGTTGTGGCCCGTGTACCGGGCCATGTGGGTTGTCGAGTGAATCCCTGAGTTAGGCAGTGCGCCCGCGGCCGAGGTGATTGGTCAGTCTCGCGGTTGAGAGTTTTCGGCCGTCGGCTTGCCATGCTTGCATGCCGCCTGACAGGCTCGATGATGCGTGTGAATCCGAGTTCGCGGAGCGTGGGTACGGCTTCGGTGCTCATTCGCCCGGTGCGGCAGTAGACGGCGATCACGGTGGAACGATCTGGCAGGCTCTCCAGGCTCGTCGCTGAAGGCTCGTTGTAGGGAATCGCGGCATCGGTGCCGGGGATGCTGCCTTCGTCGGGTGTGTGCACGTTGAGCACGAAAGCCGAAGTCTTTTTCGCCAACAGCGCGAAGTCCGCGGGTTCGACCTTCTCGTAGTCCACCTTCGGCAAGATCGACGAGTCTGGACGTGTCCTGGTTGGTGCATCCGGCCAGCACTATGACCGTCAACACACCCCCCAGGGTCGCACGGCGCGTCAGGATCTGCGGTGCGCGCCGGGGTGGTGACTGCCGGAAACCCGCCTCATGATCTGGTTCGCCGTCGGTGCTCATCAGCGGACGTACGACAAGACGATCATCATGCCCAACTCTCCGTGATAGACGTTGTGACAGTGGGTCAGCCACTGACCTGGATTGTTGGCGTCGAGGTCAACCGTCAGCCGTTGCATTGGCAGGACGTTCACGGTGTCCTTCCGCACTCCTGGGACCCCTGGCGCGGCACCGTAGCCGACCAGGGCAAACGTGTGACCGTGCACGTGCATCGGATGGAACATCATGGTTCTGTTGACGAACTCGAGCCTCACCCGCTCTCCTTGGCTCAGGTCGAGCAGTTCGTTGTCCGGGAAGCGCTCACCGTTGATGAGCCACGCCCGTCCCCCGTCCTTCATGGTGAGGTCGATGGTCAGGGTCCGGTCCGGCTGACGCGCAGACATGCGCGCGGACGCCTCTGGAACCAGATCGCGATACTGCAGAAGCCGGCCGCCCCGCGAGGGACGCGCCGGCGTGGGGGTCTCCCCACTGCTCGTGCGAAGCACCGCGAGGGCCGGCTCCCCGGACTTGCCAACGGGGACCGCCACAACAGGGAACGCTCCGTCCCCAACCTCCACCAGAACGTCAAACCGTTCCCCCATGCCAAGCACCAGCGAGTCCACGGTGACTGGCTCGACCGGGAACCCGTCGCTGGCGACGACCTGAAGCGTGTGGCCACCGACGCTGAACTCGTAGGCCGTATCGGCGCCTGCGTTGATCAGTCGCAGGCGCAGGCGTTGCCCCGGGCGAGCGACGGCGACGAAGGGATCCGCTGGAGGGCGGCCGTTGACCAAGTGCAACGGGTAAGTCACGTCCCCGGTGTCTTCACCGAGCGGCTGCACACGACTGACGCCCATGCCTTCCGCATTCGGCTCCATGGACCCCATGTCCATACTTCCCATCGAGCCCATGGACATCCCGTTCGCGCGCAGGTCCTCCAGAGTCTTCTGAGGGGTCGAGGTGACACCGTCCAACCAGTCGTCGAACACCAAGGTGACGTCGTCGTCGTAGCGAAGCGGCTCGTTGGGGTCCTCCACGATTAGGGCGCCGATCAAGCCGGTGTCCAGGCTGGGCACCGACGTGTGGGTGGAACCAGTAGGTGCCAGGGTCCGGGACGATGAACCGGTACTCGAACGAGGTGCCCGGCGCGATAGGCGGAGCAGTGACGTCGGGGACACCGTCCATGTCGTTGCGCAGCGCTAGGCCGTGCCAATGCACGGTCGTCGGCGACGCCAGCCCGTTCGTCACCCGGGCGCGGAGCTCATCACCCGCGGTGAGTCGGATCTCCTGACCCGGGCGGCCGTTGTAGAGCCAGGTCTGCGGCGTGCGTCCCGCGAGATCCAGCGTGGCGGGGGCAGCCATCAGCGCAACCCTGGTGGTCCGTCCCGTCGCTTGCCGCGCACGCTCAGCGGCTCCCACCTCCGGGTCAGTCGGTGCGATGCGCTCGGGTGTCGTCGCGGGGGACGATCCGTTGCCGAGCACGGCCGCCGCACCGGCGCCAAGGCCCACCACGCCGGCGCCTGCGCCTGCGAGCACCAACACCTGACGTCGCGAGAGCCGAGGCCGTTTTGGATCGGGGCGGCTCGAATCGTCCTCCGCGGGCCCACCTGGGGTAGACGTACTCACCTTCTCAAGCCTTCCCTGTCTGCCAATGACGACCGGCATCGACTGCCCCGTCTACTAACGAAATTAGTAGCCGTGGCAAAACATGCTACTTGCGCCAGTCTCAGCAAGGAGCCTCGCACGCATCACACATCAAGTCAGGGAACCAGCATCTGTGCAGCAGTCCACGTCGACCGACCGGCTGTCGAGCCGATCTATCGCACGCGTTGACGATGGTTGAGAAGGCCTCGGCCGCTTGGCCACGACCCTGCGGTTCATTGAACGCTACGCATTGCTCCGCCGAAATCGGGTCCCCTGGAACGTGCGAACGCCGGCGGTCCGACCGGCTGAGGTTCGTGGTGCGTGCCGCGAATCCGGATCGGACCACGACCGTCGAGGCAATCTGCGACCTTGGTGTCCTACCCTTCGGTGTCGCCCCTCCGCCCCGAAGGCACGTCGCACTCCGCACCGTTGCTTGCTCATGGTCCCGGGGCGATCCGGCCGCCCAACGCCAATTCTATGCGCGAACGCATGTTTCCCTGATTGCTGGGCACCCACATATCAGGCGGCGCGGTACCGAGGCGCTTCACGGGTGCCCCCGCGTCTCCGAACGGAGGACTGAACTGTGGCACATACACAGATGCTCGAGGCCTATCCGAAGGACCTGGGCGGGATTGATAAGGACAAGGTCGGCCGATTGCATCGCCGCCTGTTTTGAGTGCGCGCAGGTCTGCACGGCGTGTGCCGACGCTTGCCTGAGTGAGGACATGGTCGCCGATCTGACCAAGTGCATCCGCACCGACCTCGACTGCGCGGACATCTGCATCGCCACCGGCAACGCGCTGTCACGACACACTGGCTACGACGCGAGCCTCACTAGCGCCTTCCTCGAGGCCTGCGCGACCGCGTGCAACGCCTGCGGTGACGAATGCGCCCAGCACGCGCAGATGCACGAGCACTGCCGGATCTGCGCGGAAGCGTGCCGCCGGTGCGAAGAGGCTTGCCGCGCGCTGATCGCCAGCCTCTGAAGGGTGGGGCCGCGGCCGACTCACTCCGAGGAGAGGACACCGAGCATGTCAACAGATGAATCGAAGCAAGACCGTCGCCAAGTAGAACAACCCGACGACAAGCCGGGCTCGGACGGCGGGACGCACGAGCGAGGCATGTACGTCAGGTTCGGTCTGATGATCGCCACCTCGACGGTGGTCATGTTCGTCCTTACCTACACCAACGCCTTCTCCATCGATCACGTCAGGTGGAGCGAGGAACGCCTCTACATGGCGCTGCTGATGGGTGCAGCGATGGCGCTGGTGATGCTCGCGTTCATGCGCAGCATGATGTACAGGAACCGGACCATCAACCTGGTCATCGTGGCGCTGGCGCTGGCGCTCGGCGGCACGGCGTTGTACCTGTCCCGGTCCCAGACGCTGGTGGACGATCAGGCGTACATGCGAGGGATGATCCCTCACCACTCGATCGCGATCCTGACTAGCGAGCGCGCTCAGATCGATGACGTCCGCGTCCGCGAGCCTGGCCGACGGCATCATCAAGGCGCAGCGCAAGGAGATCAAGGAGATGGACTGGCTGATCGAGGACATCGAACGCAACGGCCCGGCCACCACCGAGGAGGAAGCCCGGCAACGGCCCGTCCCTGACTTCGAGGGCCAGGCGGCAGGGACTCCGACCTCCACCCCATTTGCCGCTGTGCTCGAGCCTGGTCGGGCTCGCGCCGGACCAGACCCGAGCGGCGCCCTGATCCGCAGGCTTGGCGGATGCGACAACCTGACCGGCGGGACCCAGCCGTCCAGTCGTTCGCCACGAGTATTGAAGGAGGAGGCCATGGCACAGCAGACCGATCGGATCGCCGAGCCCTGGGGCACTCGGACGCCGTACGGGCCGGGGGAGAGGCTGGCCCGTTCGAGTCGACACCTACCTGGAAGGCGGCCTCGGCCCGGACGACGTCGACCGTTGGGTCCAGTCGGCTTCGATCCTGCACTCCAACGGCGACGGCATGGACATCGCCGTCAAGGAAGGCCGCATCGTCGGGGTTCGGGGCCGCGAGGTCGACCGCGTCAACCACGGGCGGCTCGGGCCGAAGGATCTTTTCGGATGGCAGGCCAACGGGTCCGCGGATCGGCTGACGCGTCCGTTGATCCGCCGCGACGGCGTACTGGTCGAGACCGACTGGGACACCGCCATGGATGCGGTCGCGGGGCGGACCAAGGAGGCTCCTCGCGGAGCGGGGACCCTCCTCGATCGGGTTCTACACCACCGGGCAGTTGTTCCTGGAGGAGTACTACACCCTTGGGCTCATCGCGCACGGCGGGATCGGCACCAACCACGTCGACGGCAACACCCGGCTCTGCACCGCCACCGCCGCCGCCGCCTTGAAGGAGTCCTTTGCCAGCGACGGCCAGCCAGGCTCCTACACTGACATCGACCACGCCGACGTCATCTGTCTCTACGGCCACAACATGGCCGAGACCCAGACGGTGCTGTGGACCCGGATCCTGGACCGGCTCGCCGGACCGACCCCGCCCGCGATCGTGTGCGTCGACCCCCGCCGGACGCCCGTGGCCGACCACGCGACCGTGCACCTAGCGCCCCGGCCTGGCACCAACGTGATGGTGATGAACGCCCTGCTGCGCGAGTCTGCTCGAGCACGACTGGCTCGACCACGACTACCTCGAAGCGCACGCCGTCGGCTTCGCGGAGCCTGGAGAAGATGCTGAAGGGCTACACCGTCGAGCGTGCCGCCGAGGTCTGCGACGTCCCTGCCGCGGACCTCCGAGAAGCCGCCCGGCTCATCGGCACCTCCGAGCGCCTCGTGTCGACCGTGCTGCAGGGCTTCTACCAGTCCCACCAGGCCACCGCCGCGGCCGTGCAGGTCAACAACATCCACATCGTCCGCGGGATGCTCGGCAAGCCGGGCTGCGGGCTGTTGCAGATGAACGGCCAGCCCACCGCGCAGAACACCCGCGAATGCGGCGCCGATGGCGACCTTCCGGCGTTCCGCAACTGGTCCAACGACGCCCACATCAAGGATCTGGCCAAGGTGTGGAACATCGACCCGATGCAGATCCCGCACTACACCGCTCCCACCCACCTGATGCAGATGATGCGGTACGTCGAGGACGGCTCGATCCGGTTCCTCCACGTCTCCGGCACCAACCCGGCCGTGTCGCTGCCCGAGCCTGCAACGCATCCGCAGCCTGCTGACGCAGGACCGGCTTTTCCTCGTGGTCCAGGACCTGTTCCTCACCGAGACCGCGCAGGCTGGCCGACGTGGTGCTCCCCGCGGCGACATGGGGGGAGAAGACCGGGACCTTCACCAACGTCGACCGCACCGTGCACCTCTCGGAGAAGGCGGTCGACCCACCGGGGGAGGCTCGTCCGGACCTCGACATTCTCCTCGACTACGCCCGCCGCCTCGACCTGAGGGACAAGGACGGGGCGCCGCTCGTGAAGTGGAGCACGCCGGAGGAGGCGTTCGAGGCATGGAAGGAGTGCACCCGGGGCCGGCCGTGTGACTACACCGGAATCACCTACGACAAGGCTCCCGCGGTGGCAGCGGCATCCAGTGGCCCTGCAACGACGAGCACCCCGACGGCACCGAGCGCATCTACGTCGACGGGGCGTTCTGGTCCGATCCGGACTACTGCGAGAGCCTACGGCCGCGACCTGGTCACCGGCGCTCCGGTGGAGCCGACGGAGTACAAGGCGCTCAACCCGCACGGCAAGGCCGTGATCAAGGCCGCCGAGTACCTGCCACCCCGCGAACTTCCCTCCGAGGAGCATCCGTTCCAGTTGATCACCGGCCGTACGCTCTACCACTTCCATACCCGCACGAAGACCGGGCGTGCCCCGCGACTCCAGGCCGCCGCACCCGAGGTGTGGGTGGAAGCATCGGCCACCGACTCCACGGAGCAGGGCTGGGAGGAAGGCGACCTGCTGCACATCACCACCCCACGGGGCGCGGTCACCGCGCGGCTGCGGGTCAGCGGCATCCGACCCGGCGTGCTGTTCCTGCCCTTCCACTACGGGTACTGGGACACCGCCGCTGGGCACGAGCCCGACGGGCAGGGGCGCGCCGCCAACGAGCCTGACCCTGACCGACTGGGACCCGGCCTCCAAGCAGCCGATCTTCAAGACCGCGGCGGCAGCCGCCACCCGGATCGCCGCTGCGGACGGCACGCCGGCGCCGGCGCCCACGACCACCGGGTCGCGACCGGTCTCGACCTCGGTGCCACCAACCCGTGGGGACCAGACGGCGCTGGCCACTGAGCGGATCCACACCGCGGGAGGCACCCAATGAACTCCGTCCGGACACTGCGCAGCCTGCACGGCAACAAGGTCGGTGCCGCGATCGAGGAGCCTGCACCGTTCCGAGAACGACCTCGCCGGAGCGCTTCTGAACGTCTCGGACCAGCAGAAGGTCGACCACGAGATCTTCTACGTCGCCCGCGACATCGCTGGCTGGTCGCAAGAGCATGTCCGCCGGCTCGCGGAGGTCGGGGCCGACTACGGGCTTGAGCTCGACCCCGACCCGGAGGACGAAGCGACGCTGCTGGCCAAGATCAAGCAGAAGGGCTCGGGTCTCACCGGCCGCTTCCACGAGCCGGCCCTGCTGCTGCTGGCTGACCTGCGACACATCCACCGAACGGCGGCCGGGGTCTCCCTGGACTGGGAGGTCCTCGCCCAGACCGCGCAAGCAATGCAGGACAGCGAGTCTGCTCTCCCTGACCCAAGACTGCCACCCACAGACGCTGCGCCAAATGCGGTGGGCCAACGCCAAGGTCAAGGAAACCGCCGCCCAAACCATGGTCACCGGCTGAAAGGACACTGAGCCTGATGACCGAACAATCCTCGGAGCCTCGCTTGCCCGCCGCGCCCTTCGCGACCCGGGTGGTGCTGAGGCCGCTCGCAACCCCACTTCCCCTGGGTTTCCTCGCCCTCGCTGTTGCCACCGTCGCCTTCGCCTCGGTCCAGGCTCTCCTGGGTCCCGCAGAGCGAGGGCGCCACGGTGGCCCTTGGAGTGTTAGTGCTGACCGTGCCTCTCCAGTCTGCTCGCGGCGGTCATGGGCTTCCTGGCTCGCGACCCGGTAGCTGCCACCGGCATGGGCATCCTGGCCGGCGCCTGGGGTGCGGCCTGTCTGGCCACATTGACCTCCCCGCCAGGCGCCGCCAGCGACGGCCTCGGGGTCATCCTGCTCGCATCGGCGGCCTGCCTGCTGGTCCCTGCGGTGGCCGCCCGGACCAAACTCGTGCCCGCCCTGGTCATCACGACCAGCGCGGCACGATTCGCGCTCACTGGGATCGCCGAGATCGACGGCGGCCAGACCTGGATGCAGGCCGCCGGATGGGTCGGCATCGCGCTGGCGGTGATCAGCGGCTATGCCGCGCTGGCTCTTGGTCTGGAAGGCAGCGAGTCCCGCACGGTTCTCCCGCTCGGCCGTGTCGGCGCGAGTCGCGAGGCCCTTGACGGACATCTGGCCGACCAGGTCGACCGGGTGGCCACCGAACCAGGCGTCCGGCAGCAGACTCTGAGAGAGGGGAGAGATGCAGACCCGACAGGCAGCGGCGACCGAGGCGATGATGGCGGTGTCGCGCACCATGACCGCCATCGTGGCGAGGACACTCAGTGAGGTCGCCGACGAGTCTCACCGTGCCCCAGCCTGCGGGTCCTGGTCTTGTTGAACTCACGCGGACCAATGAACCTGACCACCATCGCCCAGCACCTCGACGTCAATGCCTCGAACGCTAGCCGCACCTGCGACCAGGCTCGTCGCCGCCGGCCAGATCTCACGGGGTTCCAACCCGGACGACCGGCGCAGCGCCGTGCTCCAGCCTGACGAGTGAAGGTAGCCAGCCTTCTGGACGGCATCATGGCTGCCCGCCGCCAGGCTGATCGACGGCGTCATCGCTCGGATGGACCATAGTGACCAGCGGCTCCTCACCCAGGGTCTGGAGGCGTTCCTCGCCGTGGTCGCCGCCATGCCCCCCGAAGAGTCCGTCGGCCTGCCGGACGGCCGCCTGATCCCTTGGCTGCTATGAAGCTCGGCGACATCGTTGGCCCTCCATCGGCCCAGCGGATCGAATGCTCGTGAAAGGCAACCACATGCCCGTCGTGAGGATTGAAGTAGTGCCAGAAGAGTCTGCGCGAGCGGATTCTCAAGATCACGTGACGAACGTCTAGAAGCAGATGGGAAGGATGGCTGTGTACACAGGTCTGGTTGTCATGTCGGTCGGCGTGCTCTTGCTCGTGTTCATGTTCTACCTCGCCCACCGACTTCTCGCGGTCTCAACCGATCCGTTGACTGCGCTGCCCTACCAGTCGGGCTGGCAGCCTGATGAACATGCGCTGTCCAGGTTCCACGTCCGTTGGTACCTGGCAACCCTGCTGTTCCTCGCGTTCGACGTGGAGATGCTCTTCATGTACCCCTGGGCGGTCGTCGTCGCAGAACTAGGGGCCTCAGCGATCGTCGAGATGTTCCTCTTCCTAGGCGCGTTGTTCGTTGCTGTCTTCTGGGCGTGGCGTGAAGGTGCCCTGCGATGGGTCTGACCAGTCGGATCGAGCGGTCCGCCACCGGGCACGTGCACGTCCTCATGGTCGAGGCGCCGGGACACTGGCGGATCCGGGCAGCGGCCGAGCGGCTTGCTCTCGCGCGGGGGTGGCACCTGGCCCTCTCACCCGCGGACGCGGACGTGCTAGCCGTTTGCGGGAAACCGGGGCCACAACTCGCTGAGGTCGTCGAACGGGTGTGGGAGCAGATGCCCGGCCCACGGGTGCGAGTTGACGTGCACCGAGCTCGGGGATGTTGCGGTGCGCCTCGCAAACGCCCCCGCCGAACTGCTGGACACAGCCCGTCACCGCGCCGACGCCCGTCGTCGGCCAGCGACCCCACGCGGCCTGTCAGCCCGCAACGGCGACCACGGCGACATGGACCACGGCGACATGGACCACGGCGACATGGACATGTCGCCTGGGGGGATTCCGCTCGCCGAGGGTGGTGAGGACCGGGACGGCCTAGAGATGGATGTGCTGAATGTGCGCCTCGGTCCGGTCCTTGCGCATTGGCCGGGCGGGTTGGTGCTGCGCTGCGCTTTGCAGGGTGACGTCATCACCGAGGCAGAAGCGGTGTTGCTCGACAATGCGCTCCATGTTGAGGTGCCGCACGGGGGCGCACCCTCGGTAGTGACGGCGCGTCGGGCGGACAACCTGGTCGACCTGCTTGCCCTGTCCGGTTGGGACGACGCGGCGGCCCAGGCGCGCCTGATCCGCGACCAACTACTCGAGGACGGGGAAGAAGCGGCAGTGTCTGTTGCTGTGGCTCGCCTGGTCCGTCGCGTGCGCCGATCCCGTGTGCTGCGTTGGTCGCTGCGCGGCATCCGGCCGTTGACGGAGGCTGACCTGCGCCGACGGGGTCTTCCTGCCAGCCTTGTCGGCGACACCTACGACCGGCTGTTGTGGATGCTGGACAGCGTGGAGACCGCCGTCGACGGCACCTCCGTCGCGGTCCACCACCTCCCCGAACTGATCGCCGGCCTCGATCTGGCCACCGCGCGGCTCGTCGTCGCCAGCCTGGACCTCCACGAACTGCGGTCCGACCGCATCCAGCGCGAGGCCTCGCATGGGTGAGGTGCTGTCGATGGCCGGTGTCGCAAGCACCGAGCCGTTCGCCGTCCCTGCGGGTTGGGCGTTCGTGGCGCTGCTCATCCTGTGTGGGTTGGCGTTGTTCGCCGCCGCTCTCGACGGTGCCTTGTCGGCGCGCGCAAACGGAACGGCGGGAGGCCTGTCCCGACCATTCGGAGAAGCCGCGCGTTTGCTACGTCAGCGGCGCCGCACGACGGTGCAGGCAGACAGTCTGCTGTGGCGGGTCGGTGCGGCGGGGCTGCTGGTGACGGCGGCGCTGATGGTGACGGTGGTGCCGTTGGGGGAGTGGGTGATCTTCGACCTCGACGTCGGGGTGATGTGGTTCAACGCGATGGACGTGCTGGTCTGGGCCGCCGTGTGGTTGACCGGATGGGGCGCCAACTCGGCGCACTCCCTGGTCGGCGGCTACCGGTTCCTGGCCCACGGGTTGGGCTATGAGTCGCCGTTGATGTTCGCGCTCGTCGCCCCTGCGATCGCCGCGGGAAGCCTCAACGTCGGTCACGTGGCAGCCGCGCAGGACGGATTGTGGTTCGCGGTATGGATGCCGGTGGCCTTCCTGGTCTACCTGTTCGGTGTCGTCGCGTTCTCGGTGACCGGGCCGTTCGCACCCGCGGTCGGTGCGGACATCGCCGGCGGTGTCCGCAACGAGTCTGTCCGGGCCTGACCGACTCGTGTGGGAGGCGGGGCGATACGCCCTCCTGGCCGCGGGTGCCGCGTTCGCGGTTCCGATGTTCCTCGGTGGCGCTGCGGGTCCGATGCTCCCGGGCTGGGTCTGGGCGCTGGTCAAGACGACCACGGTGCTCGCCGTGGTGGTGTGGGCACGCCGACGCCTCCCAGGCTCTACGACCCGACGTGTTCATGGAGGTCGGCTGGATGGTGCTGCTCCCGGCGGTGCTCATGCAGGACCTGGTCGTCGCGGTCATCGCAGCAGGGAGGGGATGAGCATGGTGGTCGACATCGCGTTCTGGGGGTTGGGCCTCGTCGCGGTTCTCGCCGGGGCGGCCGTCTTCTACGTCGATTCGATGGCACGCGCGACGTACGCGCTCGCCGTGTCCTTCATCGCGGTCGGCGTGCTGGTGCTGTTCCTGCAACAGAACTACGTCGGCGTCGTGACCATCCTGATGATGGTCATGGAGATGGCCATCATGGCCGTCTACATGGTCATGTTCATGGGCATGAACCCCGCGCTGATGCCGATGAGCATGGTCCACAGCAACAAGGCCGCACTCGCAGTCGCGGCGAGCACCTTCGCCTTGTTGGCGACCGGCATTCTCTTCATCGACTGGCCGGCGCGGCGCGGCAGCCCACCGGGCGACGTCACGTCGGCCCTGGGTGAGGAGCCTGATGGGCCCGAAGATGCTGGTGATGGCCGTGATCAGCCCGGTCATGGTCGCCACGATCGTGGCCGGCGTGGTGCTGGCCGCCCACCGCACCCGCTACGACCGGTTCGGCGATGGCCTGAAGCGGAACCGGGCCGATGATCCTCAGCCGGGAGGTGTGGGCCGATGACGCTCGAGGCGACGCTGCTCATCGCCGCAGCCATCTTTGCCGTCGGACTCTACGGCGCGATCTCCCAGCAGGTCGTGGTCATGGTGATGATGGGCCTGGAGTCGATGATCAACGCCGTCATCCTCGCGGCCGGGGGATTCTGGTGTTTCACCGCACCGCACCCCACCGGTCAGGTGCTGCTGCTGGTGATCATCGCGGCCATGACCCTGGAGATGGCGATGGGCTTCGCGGTCGCCACGCTGCTGCACCGCGAACGTGGCTCAGACATGACCGACATGGCCACGGATCTGTCGGGATGACCCGCTCATGACCCAGATCCTGACCCAGACGTTCCTGACCGAGACTGCCCTGAACGATGCAGCGCTATGGACACTCGTCCTGCTGCCGGCCGTGGTGGGCAGCGCGCTCGCATTGTCGCGTCTCGAGCGAGCCGCCGCGGCCATCTCGCTGGTCACCGCGAGCCTCACGGCGGGGCTGGCGTTCGTGGTCGCCCTGTCTCGGCCGGAGGTGTCGGTGCGGTTCATGGCGGGCAGCGACTTCGCGCTCGGGGTGGACACCCTGTCGGCATTGATGGTGCCCATGGTCGCCGTGGTCACGCTGCTCGTGTTGATCTTCTCCGCCGGCGAGATCCGCGAGACGCAGGGGCGGTTCCACGGGCTGATGCTGCTGTTCGCTGCGGCCGCCCTGACAACGGCCACCGCACAGGCTCTTCCCACGCTCCTCTTCGCCTGGGAGGTGATGGGCGCGACATCGTTCGCACTGATCGGCTTCTGGTGGCGAGCCGACCAGCGCATCTCGGCCGGTGTGACCGCGTTCGTGACCACCCGAACAGCCGACCTGGGCATGTACGTCGCCGCGGGTGCGGCTCTCGCGGGGGGCGCCGGTCTCGGGCTGGTCGACCTGCCGGCGAGCAGCGTCGGATGGCGACACGTGATCGCGGCGGGGCTGCTCGTCGCGGCCCTGGGCAAGGCCGCGCAGGCTGCCGTTCTCGTTCTGGCTGTCGCGGGCCATGGAGGGCCCGAGCCCGGTCTCGGCGCTGCTGCACTCCGCGGCAATGGTCGCGATGGGCGGGTACCTCCTGCTCCGCGTCGAGCCGCTGCTGGCCGCGACCGGATGGGCGTCCTCGGCAGCGGCGTGGGTCGGCGCGCTGACCGCACTTGTCCTCGGAATTGTTGCGTTGGCACAGCGCGACCTCAAGCAGCTTGCTGGCCGCGTCTACCTCGGCCCAGACTCGGGTTCGTGGTGATGGCCGCTGGCGTGGGGTCAGTGAGCGGGGGAGCAGCGCAACTATTGGCTCATGCCGCGACGAAGGCCCTGCTGTTCCTCGCCGCCGGGGCGTGGCTCACCGCTCTTGGCACCAAGCGTCTGACCGGGTTGCGTGGCGTCGCGGGACGTTGGCGGCTGCTCGGAGTGTCCGCGACGGTCGGTGCGCTGTCGTTGGCCGGGGTCGCGCCGCTGGCCCTGTGGGCCACCAAGGACGCCGTGCTGGCCGCAGCGCTGCAGGAGTCGCCTTGGCTCTACGCCGTAGGTCTCGCTGCGGGCGCGCTTTCGGCCGGGTATGCGGCCAAGATCGTCGTGGTGCTCTGGCGCCCGGTGTCGGACGCGGAGCAGGCCGAGGCCGCGGCTCACCGGGACGAGGAGCAACACGGCAACCGCCACGTCGGTCTGCTCGAGCAGGCGCCGCTCGTCGCACTTGCAGTCGGCGCCGTGACCCTCGGGGTGCTCGCCCTCCCTCCGCTCGGCGACACACTCGCCCGCGCCCTGGGAGAAGACCCGCTGCAGCCAGCGCCGTTGGGGCTCATCGGTTCGGCTGCGGTCGCCGTGGCGGTGCTGGCGCTGGTGTGGTGGTGTCCCCGTGTCCCGGAGCCCCGCTGGGCGCTGGGTTGGCTGGGTCTGGAACGCGGTGCGCACGCAGTCGTCGTAGGTCCGACGCTGTGGATCGCCGGCCGGCTCGCATGGTTCGACGATGCCGTGGTTGACGGGGCCGTGGAGGCCATGGCGAGGTTTTCCTTGCGCGCGGCCGCACGCAGCGCCGACGGTGACAACCAGTGGGTCGACCGGGGAGTCGAGCGCGTTGGCGGCTGGGTCCGCGGCCTGGGCCGGCTGGCCAGGCGGCCGCAGACCGGGCAGCCTGCACCAGTACTACCTCCAGGCCGTCGCGGTGCTCGCGATCGGTGTCCTTCTCCTCCTCACGGTGAGGTGAACGTGCTCAGTCTGATCGTCTTCCTGCCCATGGTCGCGGCCATGGTGTTGCTGGCGTTGCCGCGGCTCAGCGACACCGCGGCACGGTGGTCGTGGGTGGCGGCGGCCGCCGTCGACCTCGCTCTGGTCATCGTCGTCTGGGCGCGCTACGAGACCCCGGCTCCCGGGCGGCTGGCGTTCGAGCAGCAGGTCGAGTGGATCCCCGGAGTCGACAGCAGCTTACCACGTCGGGGTCGACGGCCTGTCCTTGCCGTTGATCGCGATGACCGCGGTGATCTTCCTGGCATGCGCGATCTATGCACTCGGGGAGACCGATCGCCCGCGTCTGCAGGCGGCCCTCTTCCTGTTCCTGCAGTCGGTGAGCATGGGATTGTTTGTCTCTGCCGACCTGATCGTGTTCTTCGTCTTCTTCGACCTGTCGATTGTGGCGATGTACTTCGTGATCGCCGGCTGGGGCCACGGCGAGGCCGCCCGTTCGGCGTTGAAGTTCTTCCTCTACACCTTCCTCGGCTCCCTGGCCCTGCTGGTCGGGTTCATCGGCCTCTATATTGCCGCCGCCCCGCACACCTTCGACATGGTCGGTTTGTCGGCGCAGACACCCTTGGCGGGCTCGCCGCTGGCCGGTGGACTGGTGCTCGGCGCGATCCTGCTTGGTTTGGCGGTGAAGACCCCGACCGTGCCGTTCCACACCTGGCTGCCACCCGCGCACACCGACGCACCCGCGATCGGGTCGGCGGTGCTCGCGGGAGTGCTGCTGAAGATGGGCACCTACGGCTTCGTGCGGATCGCGATGCCGATGCTTCCGGACGCGTGGCGGGCGTGGGCCTGGGTGGTTCTCGCCGTTGGTGTCGTCTCGGTCGTCTACGGCGCACTGGTCGCCCTGGCCCAGACCGACCTCAAACGGATGATTGCCTACACCTCGGTCAACCACATGGGCTACATCGCGCTCGCCGTCGGTGCCGCCGGCCTCGTCGCCGGGGACACCGCGGAAGCGCGGTCGATCGCGGTCACCGGTGCGGTGACGCAGATGGTCAGCCACGGCCTGATCACCGGTGCGCTGTTCCTGCTCGCCGGCGTCCTGCAGGACCGCGCCGGCAGCCTACGACATGGGTTCCTATGGAGGGCTGGCGGCGCCGGCGCCCCGGTTCGCGGCGTTGTTCGCCATCGGTGCGTTCGCCTCACTGGGTCTGCCTGGCTTTTCCGGGTTCATCGCGGAGTTCCAGATCTTCACCGGCAGTATCGCCGCAGCCCCGGTGACCGCCGTCGCCGTGCTCGGCATCCTGATCACCGCGGCGCTGTTCCTGCGGGCCCTGCAACGGATCTTCACCGGTACCACCCGCGGACGGTCCGTCGGCTTCGGCGACCTGCACCCGACCGAGTCTGTGGTCGGTGGGGATACTGCTGGCGCTGTCGGTGCTGATCGGGTTGTTCCCCCGCCCACTGCTCGACGTCATCGAACCGGCCTCCGACGTCCTCATCGACCTAGTGGGCCGGTAGCAGGCGGTGGGTTCGATGAGCATGCGACCGCTGCTGCTCCTGCCGGAGATCCTGCTGTTCCTCGGCGGGCTCGTGGTGCTCTTCAGCGGGTCGTTCCTCGCCCAAGGCCGCCAGTGGGTCACCCGCGTCATGGCGGCCGCGGCGCTCCTGGCCGCGACGGTCGCCGCCGCGAAAGACCTGGCCGGCACTGCGGAAGTGGCGATGGAGGGCACCTTCACCATCGACGTCACCACAGGGGTCGCACGGATCGTGGCCACCCTCGGTGTCCTCGTCGTCCTAGCCCTTGCAACGGATGAAATCGCGGGCACGGCCCGGGAGAGCGAGACCTATGCGCTGATGCTGTTCTCCACGACCGGCACCCTCGTCCTCGCCGGTGCCGACGACCTCCTCGTCGTGGTCGTCGGGTTCCTGCTGGCCAGCATCCCGCTGTACGGGCTGATCGGCATCGCCCGCACCCCGGCCGGTGCGGAAGCGGCGATGAAGACCTACCTGTTGGGGGCGTTGTTCGGCATCCTGATGCTGCTCGGCGTGACAGTCCTGTACGGCGTCACCGCGACGACGTCGTACGCCGTGCTGGGCTACCGTCTCGTGGACGCACCGGCAGGCGCAGTGGCCGCCGGGGTGGTGGCGATCCTGGCTGCCTTGATGTTCAAGGCCGGCGGCGTGCCGGGACACTTCTGGATCCCCGATGCCGCCCAGGGTGCTGGCGGAGCGGTCGCGGCGTTCCTCACCACGATCCCCAAGGCTTGGTGCCATCATCGCGGCGTACCGACTCGTTGTGATGCTGCCCGACACCTTGGCGTGGCCTCTCCTGATCGGGACGCTGGCGGTGGCCAGCATGACCCTCGGCAACCTGGCCGCCTACTGGCAGACCGACCCCCGCCGCCTGCTCGGCTGGTCCACCGTCAGCCAGGTCGGCTACCTCCTGGTGCCCGTGGCGGTCGCCGGCCACAGTGACCTCGCTCTCCCATCCCTGCTGGTGTACCTGGCCGGCTACACCGTGACGAACTTGTCGGCCTTCGCCGTGACCACAGCGTTCCCCGACCGCCGGGACTTGGACTCCTACCGAGGACTGGGCCCCGCCCACCCCTGGCTCGGCGCCTCGCTGGTCGTCGCGCTGCTGGGTCTCGTCGGGACTCCGCCAACCGTGGTGTTCGTCGGGAAGTCTCACCACGACTGCGGCTGCCTGGGACGGCGGGTACCCCTGGATCGCCGTCGCCGTCTTCATCAACACGTTGACCAGCCTCTTCTACTACCTCCGCTGGATCGCCCCCGTCTACGGTCGCCGCGACCCCAACCAGCCCAGCGCCGAGGGGGCAGAGGGGCCGCGGTCCTTTTCGCGCTCTGCGGCAGTCGTCACCGCTGTTCTCAGCATCCTGATGGGCCTCACCGCAGGACTGGTGTGGCGGCTCGTCACCTGACCGGCAGGCCGACCCAGCCACCAGACACCACACCGGCCGGAGGGATCGCGTTAGCAATGCCGTCGTGATCGCGATGAAGCCAGGCTTCGATCTGCCCCAGGCTCGGAGCCGTTCAGTTCGAGATCCGGGACTTGCCGGCCCTCAAGCCTCCTCGGGAACGGGCGCCTGCTGCAGGCCGGCCATGACCAGGTCGATGATCGCGTCCCGGGTCGGCCCGGGTTTCCAGTGGTGGGACGCACGCAGGTGGATGTAGCCCCAGCCGACCACGTTGAACAGCACGGTCGCGGTGATGGTGGGGGACAGGTCTCGCAGGGTGCCGTCGTTCGCGCCGTCGCGCAGCAGACGCTCGAAGGGTTCGGCGAACGCGTCCACGACGAGTGCGTCGGGTCCCGTCTGGTGGAAGACCTCGCCGTGGGCGAGGAACATCCCGGCGAGCAAGCTGGAGATGATCATCAGCGGTGTCGCACAAGGCTTCCAGTGCAGCGCGGAGCCGCTCGTGGGCAGTACCAGCGTGGGCGAGGGCGGGCAAGATGGCGCGCCGGTAGGTGTCGGCGGCCTCCAAGGTGAGGGCGGCGACCAGGCTCCTCGCGCGTGACTCCGCGCCGGTAGATGGTGGCGCGCGACATCCCGGCCTCGGCGGCGATCCGGTCGAGGGTGACCTCATTGAGGCCCCAACGGGTGATCGCGACCGCGGTGGCGTCGATCAGTGTCCGGTCGATCACACCTGCTTGCGTACGTGACATGCCTTCATCATAGTTGAGACATGACCGTCGCATCTATGAACTATGATCGTCTCACGCTGTCGCCTGTCGTCGGCTGGCCCGTGGCCGTCGGCGGACTGCTCGCGGTCTTCGCGACCTATTGGGACGAGGCGTTTCACACCGACGTCGGGCGTGACTCGGCCTGGGCGGCGCCGCATCTCCTGCTCTACGGCTCGATCGCCGTCGTCGGGCTAGGCGTGGCGGGCTGGGGGCTGAGGGTCCTCGTCGGGACCCGGTCGTTCCGCGGCTGCCTGGCTCAACCGCCCTTGCTGGCGGCCGGTCTCGGCGCTTTGGGCGCCCTGGCGGCAGCGCCGATCGACGCGTGGTGGCACGAGGCCTACGGCCGCGACGCGGTGTTGTGGAGTCCACCGCACATGCTGGTTGTGCTTGCCTCGACCGCCCTGGTCCTCGGTGTACTGTCCGGACTCCCGGCGCAGGCACGCGCGCTCCGGGCGGTCGCGGGCGTGCTCATGCTGGCCAACGCCGCCGCAGTGGTCTTCGAGTACGAGGCTGGCGTCCCGCAGTTCAGCGAGGTCTTCTACGTGCCCGTCCTTCTGGTGGTCGGCCTGGCCGCGGTCTGGACGGTCAATCAGTTCGTGCCGGTTCGCTTGCCTGCGACGACCGTGGTGCTCGGGTACGCCGTGCTCCGCGTGGGCATTGCCGGCGGACTTCTGGTGCTGGGCCGCAGCACCCCCGATCTCCCCATCGCCGCGTTGGGGCTGGCCGCGTTCGACCTGCCCCTGCGGCGTACGTCGTCGCGTTTCGCCGCCGCGGCGGTGGCGACCTCGACGCTCGCCTGGCTCGCCTCGGCCGGATCGCTGGCCAGCGCGATGGCCTCCGAGGTCGCGGTGACCGCCGCGCCGGTCATCGTGATCGGCTTGGTGTTCCTGCTTGCCGGCGCGCGCCGCGGACTCTGGGTGGCCCCAACGCTGCTACTCGGCCTGGCAGCCCTGGTGACGGTGGAACCCGATCCTGCCCAGGCCCACGACCCCGGCCAGGGCGACCCCATCACCCGCCTTGAGACTCACCGTCACCAGCGACGGTGACGGTCACCTCACGCTTATGGCCGCCGCGGGAGAGCACTGCGACGACCTCACACCTGAGTCGGTCGTCGCCAGGCGAGCGGGTGAGACGGTCACCGCCACGCTACGAAAGGTCGACGCGTGCCGGTTCGTCGGGGAGCCTGACCGTGCTCACACAGGGTCGGTGGTTCGTCTATGGCGAGTTCACCCATGCCGCCGACCCGGCGGAAGCGTGGCTGCCCGTGGACGCCGGTTCGGTGGACACCGTCCGCGAGACGCGAATGCTGTACCGGCCGCCTGGGGCGGGAGGCGGTACGTCCTGGATACAGGTCGTTTCCGGCGGGCTCATCTACGTCGTCGGGCTGGGACTCGTGGGCGTCGGGGTCCGTGCCGCCCGCTCACGACGCCAGCCGTACCGGGTCAGCCCGCGCGGCTTGTAGATGTTGAGCACCAGGATGCCGATGAGCAGGGTCAGGCCGATCAGGGCGTGGGGGATGTCGCTGCCCATGGTCTCCAGGTGCTCTGGGCTGGCGGCCACCCAGAACCGGGTGCCGGGGCGGCGCGACTGTTAGGTATGCCTCGTACGCTGACGAGCATGCACAACGCCGCACCGCCCCACGACGAGTCGGGCGTCGTTGCCGTCCCCGGCCCCTCGGACAGCGGAGGTGGCGCCTCAGGTCTTCGGCTGGGTCGGTTGTTCGGGGTGCCGCTCGATGTGCAGTGGTCCGCGGTGGTCATGGCGGTGTTCACCGGCATCGTGTTCGCTCCGATGGTGCGGTGGTGGTTTCCCGGAATTGGCATCTTCGCGTACGTGCTCGCGTTGCTGGTGCCCGGCATTCTCATGGTCTCGGTGCTCGCTCACGAGCTCGGTCACCTGCTGGCCGGCCGCGCATGTGGCGTACGACCGACACGGATCAGCCTGGACATCCTCGGCGGGGTCACACACTTCGACCGGGATGCTGACACCCCGGGCCGGGAAGCCGTTATCGCAGCGAGCGGGCCCGTGGTCTCGGCGCTGTTGGCCGCTTCGGGTACGCGGTCCTCGCCTGGGGGTCGGCCGAAGGGTTCACCAGAACGCTGGTCTTCCAGTTCACGATCTTCAACATCCTGATCACTCTCTTCAACGTCCTTCCCGGCCTACCACTAGATGGCGGCTGGGTGCTGCGGGCCGGCCTGTGGAAACTCACCCGACGCCCGATCCTGGCGCTGCGCATTGCGGCCTGGTCCGGCCGGGCCCTCGCGGTCACCTTAGTTCTCTACCTGGGCTGGCAACTAGCCACTGGCGTTCAGGCTCGGAGCGCTGACTTTGATCGTGTTCGCTTTGGTCGCGCATCAGATCTGGAGCGGCGCCACCGCCGCACTTCATGAGGCCTACCCATCGCCGTCGCTCGCAGAGGACGTCTCCGGGCCTGATCAAGCGCCGGATCCAAGCCGTCTCGCTTTGAATCGCGAGAGGCCGGGGCCGTAGCCGCGGCGTCCTGCTCGCTTGCACCATCGTATCGCCGCGGGTGCGTCGACCTGCTCTACATGGACCAGGCTCGGTTCCAAGGCCTGCGTCGCCGTCGGTGACGACTTGACCTGGGTGGGCCTGGTTGTGATCAGTGCCGGGTCCAACGGTCGGTCTGGGTGAGCCAGAACAGGTAGGCGAGCGCCGGCACGATGATCACGCCTGCCAGGCCACCGCGACCTGCAGCCCGGTGAGCGTGGCCGGCGCCCGGCCGCGTCCTGGGAGCGGACCTCGTCGATGAGCAGCCACGGGTACTGGGCTGCGCCCCGTCCCCAGACGACGGCGGCCACCGCGGCCACCGCGGTGAGCCGAGCCGGTGAGAAGTCCCGCCGCCAGAGCAGCCAGAGGGTGGCGGCGCCGGCGGTCGCGGAGACCACGATCAGAGGCAGGGCCTGGCCGGTCAGTCCGTTCGAAGAGGGTGGGGGCGTCTTGGCGGAGCGGCACCAAGGTGCCGAGCACCACGGCCCGGTGACGACGCTGACGACGAGGGTGCGTCGGCGGAGCCGGTCGGCCAGGGCGGTCTGGCTGGCTCGCTGGGCGTCGGCGACCAGGAAGGTGCCGGGCAGGAAGGCGCAGGTGCTGACCGCGATCAGCGACGATCCCGGGCCAGATGTACCAAGATTTGACAACCTACCTTGCGCTGATCGTGATGGCGATGGACGGCACCTTCCAAAGCAGTCGTCGGCACAACCGGACGAGCAAGCTGGCGCCAATGGGTCAGGGACTCAGTCGACAGGCGCGTCGCATACTTTGCGCGCCACAACTCGCTCGACCAGCCCCAATTTGAAACGCTGTGCCCGGTCGACAGTCAGACCGCGCGCCTCAACCTGCTCGAGCGGGCGGCGCAAGAAGTGCTCGCCTCCCATTGGCACGGTGACCAATTCGAGCAGCCGTTGCAGTCCGCGTGCGACACGCGAAGTGCTGCGAACGTGGTCGACCAGGATCAAGGCACCGCCAGGTCGCAGAACCCTGACCATCTCATCGACCGCCGCGTCGAGGTCGGGAATGGCGCACAGGCCGAACGTGCAAACCACCGTGTCGAAGGTTGTCGACTCGAACGGCAACGAGTGGGCATCTCCTCGGCGCAAACTCAACCGTCCTGTCCACCTGCTTTGACCGGCTTCGGGCGACGTCGAGCATGCCCTCGCTCAGGTCGATGCCGGTCAGCGTCACGTCGGCCGGGTATAGGGGGAGGTTAAGGCCGGTGCCGACGGCAACCTCGAGCGTGTCGCCCGATGCCTGCGAGCAGGCCCATTCGCGCGAGTCGCCGAACAGGATGCGGTCCCACATCCGCATCTCGCGGTCGTACCCACCACCCGACTTCTTGTCCCAATAGCGCTGCCACCGTGCTGGGTGGTCTCCTGTTCGCGGGCTCATGTCCACACCATAGGCATCCCGCTGATGGACGCAGCGACGCGGTGGGACATGCCTGGCCGCTGGTACTGGGTCCGGAGACGCCGCCCTTGTTCCCACCCACATTGTCTCTGATCATCCAGACCTGAGGTCTCCCGTGCAGCACCCTCAACCGGCATGCTGGTGTGCCGCCGCCCTCATGAAGACCTACCCCGCCGAGATCAACAACGACCGGCAACTGCTGGCCGAGTGAATCAAGGCCTGCGTGGAGTGCGCCCAGGCATGCACGGCGTGCGCGGACGCTTGCCTGAGCGAGGAGATGGTCGCCGACCTGACCAAGTGCATCCGCCGCAATCTCGACTGCGCCGACATCTGCGAGGCGACCGGCAGGGTGCTGTCGCGCCACACCGGGTACGACGCGAACATCACCCGCGCCGTCCTCCAGGCGTGCGCCCAGGCATGCAAGTCCTGCGGGGACGAGTGTGACCAGCACGCCGACATGCACGAGCACTGCCGCGTCTGCGCCGAGTCGTGTCGTCGCTGCGAGGACGCGTGCAAACAAGCTGCTAGCCGCCATCGGCTGAACCGAACCCTCCACGCCGAGTCCGACTGCAGCCTGTGGAAGACCGGAGTGGAAACCGGCGCACGCCCGGGACACCAGCGGGGCTTCACCAGCGCGTAAGCCGCTAGGTCGCTGCCTCGGCCGGCGCCGATCTTCGGGTCGCTGCCGTCCGACGCGCTGGCGCCGACAGGCACCTGAGCGGGGCCAGAGGACCGGGCTGGACCCTCCCTCTACCTCCTGAGGGTGGGCACCTCTACTGGGGCGCCGTCGGTGCGAGGTACTCAGCGGGGATCAGTCGCTCGACTTGCGCTGTCAGGCTGGCGCGCAGTCCTGGACCTCGTCGCGGGCCACGAACAGTAGCGAGAGGGTGGTGCCGGTCTCGTCGTGCACGGGGAAGGCTGACATAGGGGAATCGACGTGCGAAGTCCAGGATCACGTTTACTGGCCGTCGTGCTTGGGACGCCCGGTCGGTGTCGCCGCCACGTCTGCAGACCCGGCCCAGGCTGTGGAGGGCCTGATGGACCGGTTTGACCGCGTCAGCAGGCGCGGTCTCCTCAGGCCGGGGGATGGCGACGTTCTGGGAGGACGGCTTGGTCACGGGCTGCCCCGGCGAGTCCCGGTCGACCCCCACGACCAGGACCAGTACGAGCAGTAGATGGGCGACGACATCTAGATCGAGTTGGAGCGACGCACCGGCTTCAGCCACATCGGCTGCAGCCCACCAGCGGGTCAGCCCCGCGCTGGTCAGCCCCCGAGTTCGGCGAGGACGTAGATGGCGAGGAAGCCGGCGAAGAACATTGCGCTGAGGAGAGCAGTCTCGGTTTGCTCGTGGGCTTCGACGAGGAGTTCTTCCACGGCCAGGTAGAGCAGGGCGGCGGCGCCGAATGCCAGGACGAATGCGAGTGCGGCGGGTCCGACGCCGCCGAGGAGGGCTGCGGCGGTGATCGCGCCGACTGCTGTGCTCACACCGAGGCCGCTGCAGATCAGAGAGGCTTGGCGAGGTGACAGTCCGCGGTCGGTCGACTCGGCGGCCATGGAGAGGGACAGGAAGAGAATTTCCAGGGTGAGGGCGATGGTGAGGATCAGGGCTTGGGTGGATCCGAGTCGCGTACCGAGCCCGACGAGCACGCCGTCGATGAGTAGGTCGATCGCCACGGTCGCCAGGAAGCCGATCGGGATACCGGCGACGACTGCTTTCTTTGTGGACTCTTTAGCCGTGGAATCCTGCTGGTTGTCGAGCCGACGCCCGTAGGCGGCGAGGGAGAGGACCAGGGCGACACCCGCGGTGAAGCCGGCGGCGGCCCAGCCGAGGTTGCCTTCGTGCCGCAGGTCGGGCAGCAGGCTCGCCGGCGAGTGCGGCGATGACCACTCCGGCGGCGAAGTGCTGGATGCCGCTGACCACACGGGGGCCTGGTCTGCGCACCGCGGCCATGGTGGAGCCGATGGCTCCGGCGGCGACGGGGAAGCCTGACCAGGAGCGCTGCCTGTCCCACTGCGCTCACCGGGGACCTCCGCAGGGAGTGTGGTGTCGGCCGTCACGGGTGTGGAGGTCAGATGGGGTTGGCATGTTCCTCGTGGCTGGCTGGTTCGCACTGGATGGTGGCGTGGGTGACGTGGTACTCCTCGGCCAGCAGCGCGGTGACTCGGTCGAGGACGGCGTGGAGTTCGGCGTCGTCGGCTAGCACCACGTGTCCGCTGGCGGTGTCCAGTCCAGACGTGACGGTCCAGATGTGCAGGTCGTGCACGTCTGCGACGCCGGGCAGTGCCCGGATCTGGGCTTCGACCTCGTTCACGTCAACCCCGGGTGGGGCGACCTCCATGAGGATCCGCAGCGCCTGCGCGATGAGCCTTCCAGGTTCTGGGCAGGATGAACAGGCCGATCGCGGCGCCGATGATGGGGTCGGCGTAGGGCCAGCCGGTGGTGAAGATGATGATGGCGGCCACGATGACACCGACCGAGCCGAGCATGTCGGCGAACACCTCGAGGTAGGCGCCCTTGACGTTGAGGGACTCCTTGGCGCCGGCGATCAGCAGTCGGAAGCCGATCAGGTTGACGATCAGGCCAACGACGGCCACGGCCAACATCGGCAACCCGGGCACGTCCGGTGGGGAGGAGAATCGCTGCCAGGCCTCGTACAGCACGTACCCGGCTACTGCGAACAGCAACACCCCGTTGGCCAGGGCGGCCAGGACCTCCAGTCGGTAGGTGCCGAAGGTGCGTTGCGGGTTCCCGGAGGCCTGGGCCAGGGTGATCGCGGCCAACGCCATCCCGAGGCCGAGGACGTCGGTGCCCATGTGGGCGGCATCCGAGAGCAGAGCCAGGGAGCCGGTGGTCAGGCCGACGGTGAGTTCGACCAGCATGTAGGCAGCGGTCAGGCCGAAAGCGATCAGAAGGGGCCTGCGGTGCCGTGCGCCGGCGGTAGCAGCACTGGCGTGGCTGTGCCCGTGGTCGTGTCCCATCCTGTCAGACCCCCGGGGTGCCGTCGGCGGCGTGTCCGAGGTGCTCCCGGGTGACGTCCAGGAGAAGCCGCACGTGACTGTCCGCGAGGCGGTAGCGGACCATCCGACCGTCGCGACGGTTCGTCACGACACCGGCGGTGCGGAGCAGTCGTAGCCCGTGGGACAGCGCCGAGGGGGTCATGTCGACCATCTCGGCCAGGTCGCACACGCAGGTCTCGCCTGCCTCCAGCAGCGCGAACAGCACCCGCACCCTGCCCGGGTCGGACAGCAGATCGAACGCGTCCGCGATCCGGCTCGACTCCTCCGGGGTGACCAGCAGCGGCCGGGTGGCGTGCACCCGGCCTTCATCGACCTGGGTCGCGGTGCAGGCGTCGAGGCCCACCACCTGGGCATCCTGGGATCGGTCCACGGGAACTCCTGAACATTTGAGCGAGTTTTCACATGTACGGTAGTCCACCTTGGACCTGACCGGCCCACCGGGAGTCTCAAGCAATGCCAACCGAGTTGACCTGCCCCAGGCTCGATGTCGTGCGGCAACTTCTTGGTGATCGTCCAGGAGTCGGCGATCCCCAGGTGGCCAACTGGCCAACGCCATCCGCACCGCCCGGCCCGGCCGGGCCGAGATCGACCAGATGCGCCGGATGCCCCGACGACCGCGACGAAGCAGAGAAGAGCCCATAATGCCCGTGCCGACTGAGAACCCCACGTCGGAAGGCTCGACCCGCGTCACGACGCGGCACTCCCTATACTCAGCGACTGTCTCCTCGAACCCGCGCGCAGTTGTTCCGAGTCGTTGCCACGGCCGAGGCCGTCTCCTGGGTGGGTCTGCTGACCGGCATGTACGTCAAGTATCTGACAGACGCGGGGGATCTCGGGGTGCGGATCTTCGGGCCCATCCACGGCGGAATCTTCGTCGCCTACCTACTGCTGACGTTCCTGGTCTCACGCGTGTTCGCCTGGAGTCGTCGTATTACGTTGCTGGGGCTTGCCTGTTCGGTGCCGCCGTTCGCCACGTTGACGTTCGAGGTCTGGGCGCAACGAACTGGCCGGCTCTCGACGCCAGCGAGGGCGACGGATTTCACAGACACTCGCGCCCCGGAAGAGGATGACCGGCGACGCGTCTGAGCCAGCGGCGCGCGGATGGTCGGACGCTCTGTCTTTGATGCCTCACCACGACCCGGCGGCAGCGGGCCAACCCCGGCGGCGACGACGTCTGAAGCCTTGAAGGCACCCGAAGGTCAGAACTTGTGAAACTATTCACAATCAGCACCTTGGGTGACGGATCCGCGACTGTGCGCACGTACCGTCGAGGTCATGGTCGCCCGAGGCATGCTGTTTCAGGTCCTCAGTGTCGAGGAGCCTGCCGGGTTGCTGCCGGCGCGTGAGCAGATGGCGATGACGTTGGGGTGGCACATCATTCTGGCCTGTTTCGGTGTGGCCTTTCCCGCGATGATCCTGGTCATGCATTGGCGGGGGATCCGCCGCGGGGACCAGGTGGCGCTGGGTCTGGCGCAGCGCTGGTCGAAGGTGGCGGCGGTCTTGTTCGCCATCGGTGCGGTCTCTGGCACCGTGCTGAGCCTTCGAGATGGGTCTGCTGTGGCCCGGACTGATGGGACGTTTCGGCGACGTGCTGGGGTTGCCGTTCGCCGTGGAGGGTCTCGCGTTCTTCGTCGAGGCGATCTTTCTGGGCATCTACCTCTACGGCTGGGGCCGCATCCCCCCGAAGCGGCACGTGTTGATGCTGATCCCGATGGCCATCTCCGGTGTCGTCGGCACCTTCAGCGTGATCGCGGTCAACGCCTGGATGAACAACCCCACCGGGTTTCGGATGGTCGAGGGCGAAGTCACCGACGTCCAACCCTGGCGGGCGCTTTTCAACGACGGGGTCTGGGGTCAGTTCGCGCATATGTGGGTCGGCGCGTTCATGGTCGTCGGTTTCCTGGTCTCGGGGGTGTACGCAGTGGGCATGCTCCGCGGCCGGGTCGATGCTCACCACCGGTTGGGGTTCACCGTCCCGTTTGTCTTCGCGAGTGCGGCGGCGCTGGTGCAGCCGTTCATCGGCCACCTGCTGGGGTTGCGGCTCGGTCAGAGTCAACCTTCGAAGGCTGGCGGCGTTCGAGCTTGCGACCACGACCGAGAGCCCATCCCCTCTACGCTTGGGCGGGGTCCTGGTCGATGGTCAGGTCCGGGGGTCGATCGACATCCCGCTGCTCGGTTCGATCATCTCCCGCAACTCCTTCACCACCCCGGTTCAGGGCCTGGACACGATCCCGGTCGCCGACCGGCCGCCGGTCAACATCACCCATCTCGCCTTCCAGTCGATGGTCGGCATCGGCACCCTGCTGGCGCTCGCTGTGGTGGTGTTCTGGTGCGCCCGGTGGCGCCGCCGTGACCTGCTCGGGAACCGCTGGTTCCTACGGTTCTCCGCGGTTGCGGGGCCACTTGCCATCGTCGCGCTGGAAGCGGGTTGGATCGCGACCGAGGTGGGTCGCCAACCGTGGACGGTGTTCGGGGTGCTTCGCACCACCCAGGCGGCGGGGAGCAACTCAGGGCTGTGGTGGCTGCTCGGTGTCACGCTCGTCGTCTATGCCGGCATGACGGTGGGCGCCTTTGTCGTGTTCCGGTCGATGGCGCGACGATGGCGCTCGGGTGAGGTGAACCTGCCCAGCCCGTACGGGCCGCAAGCCCGATTCTCCGAAACCCAGCGAGTCGACCGTTGACCCTCCCACTGGCCGTTGCGGCCGCACTCTTCGTGGGTGTGCTGGCCTACTCGCTGTTCGGTGGCGCCGATTTCGGCTCCGGGTTCTTCGACCTGACCGCGGGCGGCTCTGCCTCGGGAGCCGAGCCTGCGCACGCTCATCGACCACAGCATCGGACCGGTGTGGGAGGCGAACCATGTCTGGCTGATCTTCTGCCTGGTGACCTGGTGGACGGCCTTCCCGGAATCCTTCGCGGCCATGATGAGCACCCTCATCATCCCGCTGCTCCTGGCACTGCTGGGGATCGTCTTACGAGGAGCGTCGTTCGCCTTCCGCAAGTACGCCGCCAGCCTCGCCCAGGCGCGGCTGTTCGGAGCGATCTTCGCGGCCTCGTCGCTGATCACCCCATTCTTCTTCGGCTGTGTGGCAGGCGCGATCGCATCGGGCCGGGTGCCCGCGACCGGACGTGGCTCCCTGATCGACTCCTGGGTCAATCCCACATCAATTTTCGGTGGCCTCATCGCGGTAGGGACGTGCACTTTCCTGGCCGGAGTGTTCCTCGTGGCCGACGCCTCGCGCTCTGGTGCACAGGTGCTCGCGGAGCGGCTGCGCACCCGGTCCCTCGCGGTGGGCGTCCTGACCGGGCTGATCGTCTTCGCCGCCTTGGTGCCGATCAAGCACGACGCCACGACTCTCTATGACGGGCTCACCGGGCGCGCAGCACCCCTGATCGGCATCTCGGCCATGGTCGGCGCCGCCACGCTGGTGCTGCTGGTCGTGCGTCGCTACCTGGCGGCGCGCCTCACCGCGGTTCTCGCCGTGGCGTCGGTGGTGCTCGGGTGGGGGGTTGCGCAGTACCCCTGGCTGCTCGTCGACCAGGTCAGCATCGCCGACGCCGCCGGGTCTCCAGCCACACTCGCCGCACTGCTCGTCGTCGCCGGCCTAGCCACAGTCATCGTCCTCCCCTCGATGGCCTACCTGTACTCGCTCACTCAGTCCGAGCCCTGGACGCACTCGCCGTTCGGATCCTGACGCTCCGTAAAACAAGATCACTGGCTGGTCAGGGCTGGTCAGGGCTGGTCACGGCTGGTGAATCTGGGCGCCAGGGTTGGGTTGCCGGTGGCTGATCACAAGACGTCGACATGGTGCCGTCAGCGCATTCGACGCAATAAATGGCGCGCTATCATCGGCATATGCCGATGATAATCTCGAGTTCTCCTGCGGTCTCAGCCCGCCAGCGCGGGGCGGCCCTCTTCCACGGGTTGGCGGATCGGAACCGGTTGGCGATCGTGGCCCAGTTGGCCACTGGTGAACGGCGCGTGGTCGACCTGACGAGTGCCTTGGGGCTCGCCCAGGGCACGGTCTCGGGGCATCTGGCGTGCCTGCGGGGCTGCGGCCTGGTCGTTGGTCGGCCGGAGGGCCGACAGGTGTTCTACTCCTTGGCCCACGCCGAGTCGATGGATCTGCTCACGGCGGCCGAGCAGCCTACTCGCCCGCACCGGTGACGCGGTGGAGCCTGTGCCCGAACTACGGCACCCCGACCGACACCCCGACCGACACCCAGACCAGCACCGAGATCGAGATTCGGACCGACACCCGGACCGATCCTGAGCCCGGCATCGCGCGGATCAGGGAGATTGCGCCGTGACCGACGCCTGTTGCGGCCACGACGAGCCCCGAGACGAGGAGTTGGAAGAACGCGAGCCGGAGCGACTGTGGGAGGTCAGCGAGCTTCGCTTCGCCGCGGTCGCAGGAGTCCTTCTCGTGGCGGGCTTCATCGCGGACCTGCGGGACGCACCCGCATCGGTGGTCACCGGCGGGTACGCGGCCGCGCTGTTGGTGGGTGGCTGGACGTTCGTGCCCGGCACCTTGAAGCGGCTGGTCAAGGGCAAGATCGGGGTCGGGACCCTGATGACGATCGCCGCGGTCGGTGCGGTGATCCTGGGCGAGGTCGCCGAGGCTGCGGCACTGGCGTTCTTGTATTCCATCAGCGAGGGTCTAGAGGAGTACGCCGTGGCGCGCACCCGCCGCGGACTGCGGGCGCTGCTCTCGTTGGTGCCGTCCGAGGCGACCGTCCTGCGCGGCGCCACGCAGGTCACCGTCGCACCCCACCAACTGGCCGTGGGTGACCTCCTACTGGTGCGCCCGGGGGAGCGGGTCGCGACCGACGGCGTGATCCGCACTGGCCGGTCCGCGCTGGACGTGTCCGCGCTGACGGGGGAGTCGCTGCCGGTCGAGGCCGGCCCGGGCGACGACGTGTATGCGGGATCGATCAACGGCACCGGAGTGCTGGAGGTCGAAGTGACCACCACTGCCCAGGACAACTCCCTGGCCCGGATCGTGAAGATCGTCGAGGCCGAACAGTCCCGCAAGGGCAACGCCCAGCGCCTAGCCGACCGGATCGCCCAACCCCTGGTGCCTGGCATCATGCTCCTCGCCGCGGTGATCGCGATCGCCGGGAGCCTGCTGGACGACCCGCGCACGTGGATCGAACGCGCCCTGGTCGTGCTGGTGGCCGCCTCTCCGTGTGCGTTGGCGATCTCGGTGCCGGTCACCGTGGTCGCGGCGATCGGCGCGGCCAGCCGCATCGGCGCCCTCGTCAAGGGCGGCGCCGCCCTGGAGGCCCTCGGCCGGATCCGTGCGATCGCGCTGGACAAGACCGGCACCTTGACCCGCAACCAACCCAGCGTGGTCGACGTCGCCACCACCGGAGCCCACACCCGCGATGAGGTGCTGAACGTCGCGGCAGCGCTCGAGGCGGCCAGCGAGCACCCGCTGGCCCGCGCCATCCTCGCTGCCGTCCCCGTGCACAGCCCGGCAGCCGAGGTCGAAGCGGTCACCGGCGCCGGCCTGATGGGCACCGTCGATGGCCGCCCGGCCCGGCTCGGTCGCCCCGGCTGGCTCGACGCCGGTGACCTCAACGACCGCGTCACCGAGATGCAGCAGGCGGGCGCGACCGCGGTCCTGGTCGAGCACGACGGCACCGTCATCGGCGCGGTCGCGGTTCGCGACGACCTGCGCCCCGAAGCAGCCGACGTCCTGGCCCGGCTTCGCGCCGACGGCTACCGGGTCGCGATGCTCACCGGCGACAACCACCGCACCGCTACCGCCCTCGCAGCCCAGGCCGGCATCACCGAGGTTCACGCCGACCTGCGTCCCGAGAACAAGTCGACGATCATTGCCCGGATGCGAGAGACAGCACCGACCGCGATGGTCGGTGACGGTGTCAACGACGCTCCGGCCCTGGCCACAGCCGACGTGGGGATCGCGATGGGCGCGATGGGCAGCGACGTTGCGATCGAGACCGCCGACGTGGCCCTGATGGGTGAGGACCTGCACCACCTGCCCCAGACCCTGGCCCACGCGCGCCGGTCCCGGGCGATCATGCTGCAAAACGTCGGTCTGTCCCTAGGACTGATCGCCGTCCTGATCCCGCTGGCCGCATTCGGGGTGTTGGGACTGGCCGCCGTGGTGCTGGTCCACGAGCTCGCCGAGATCGTGGTGATCGGCAACGGTGTCCGAGCCGGCCGAGTCCGCGCGCAGGCACCGAGCCCGGTCCATCGACCGGCCGACGCTGCGGCAACCCAGCAGGCTGGCATCCCGTGAGCGACAATGCCGCTGTCGCAAGGCCCCCGGGCGCTGGCAGCAGGCGCCTCCTGCTGCTTGCGGCCGTGGTCGTCGCGGCCATCGATCTGGTCGCCAAGGCACTGGCCGAGGCCCGCCTCAGCGACACCCCCCGTCAACCTGGGGCTGCTGCAGGCTTCGGCTGGCCCACAACAGCGGCGTCGCCTTCAGCCTCGGTGACGCCCTGCCGACCTCGGTGGTCGCGGCCCTCACCGCCGCCATCACCGCCGTCATCGCCCTCTACGGCTGGCGACACGCCCCCACCGCCAGCCGGATCCAAGTGCTGGCCGGGGCCGCCATCATCGGCGGCGCATCCGCCAACGTGATCGACCGGGCCCGCGACGGCGTCGTCACCGACTACCTCCACACGGGATGGTGGCCCACCTTCAACCTCGCCGACACAGTCCTCGTCATCGGCGGCGCCGTCCTCGTTCTTAGCCAGACCCGGCCCGAACAGAAACATGCATCCGATGCGGCTGCGGCCAGCGACAAGTACCCCGCTGGTGGGAACACGGCCGAGAACTAACCCGAACGACCCGGTTTCGCGGGTGGCGGCCTCTGTGGGGTCGGGCGGACCGGCACGGCTCGGGGCAATAGAGTCAATGCCAAGGATGGCGGTGAGTCCAAACCTTGACGATGTTTGCCATTGGGCTCCCTCGCGCTGGTCGCCGGCCTGGCCTCCTTTACGGCGCCCTTGCACGCTTCCTCTTCTGCCCGGCTACGTGTCCTTCGTCTTCGGCATGGCCCCGAGCGGCTCGCCTTCCACTCCCACGACGCGGCGGCGGGTGCTTATGGGGGGTGGCCTATTCGTGGCCGGTTCACCGTGGTGTTGTGCCACTGGGCGTCACCGCCTCTGGGCTCGGCCTGCTGCTGGCGCAGAACGCCGATTCCCTGTGAGGTTGGTCGGTGGTGCGTTCATCGTCGTGGTGGGACAGGTCAGTGCGGGCCTGCTGCGGATTCCCCTGCTTCAGCAGACTCGCGCGTCTCGACATAGCACACCTAGGCACCAGTCCGCGCACTGCCTTCCCACTCGGCTCGGCCTTCGCGTTCGGGTGGACGTCGTGTGTCGGGCCCGTCCTGGCGGGAGTATTGGTGACGGCCGCCAGCACCACCACGATGGTCCAGGCTGCGGTGCTGCTGGGTTCCTAAATGCCTGCTTCCTCGGCCTGCCCTTCTTAGGTCTCGCGGTCGCAGTGACCAGGGGTCGCGGCGCCTACGATGTATCAGACCCGGAGTGCGTCGCGGATACCGCGCCAAGTTCTGATGTCAGGTGCGCCAGTTCGGATCGTGCCCGGTTCAGCGCATCGTCCAGGTCAGTGTCCGCACTTGATCCGGTGCAGCATCTGTCCGAGGAGCGCTTGGCGCCGTTCAACGAGAGGTGGCGATCACGGATCGGGCGTAGACAGCACAGATAGGTCAGGATCAAAGACCCGGCCACGATTCCGGCGGGCACCAGCCACGACGTCACCGTACCGGCCCCCCGGGGCACTTTGTTCACGGTCGCGCTGGGCGGCGTGCAGGCTGGTCAATTTGTGCCTGCAGCGCGGCGAGACTCGGCCTCCTTGGCTGCATTCCCGCTCGGATCCGAGCGTTGACCACGCATCATCATCCACATCATCGCGCCCATCCCGAGCGGACAGGCCAGCAGGGCCAGGGGATACAGCGATTCAGGCATCGTTCCTCCATCGGCTCACACACGCGGCTACTATCACGAATAGTACGATCGGTGCCAAGGATGGGCCAAGGACGTAACTCCATGGACTCCGCAAGGATGAGACGCCGATGACCTTGCGTCGCCGGCACCACGCCAGTGTCCGCGTGTCTCCAGACTCGCCGGCACGTGGTCCGCTAACCAAGGAGAAGGCACATGACGAGCACCACCTCGTTGTCCAAGGCCGAGCGGCGGCGGTCGAGGGCCGCCGAGCAGGAAGCCGCCCGGCGCCGGGCGGAACGGCGCCGCCAGGCTGATCCGGGGTGGCGTGATTGCGCTGGCAGCGTTGGTGGTCGTGGCGATCGTCGTCTTCCTCGCCACCCGAGGCGACAAAGCAGGCGGGGAGGCTCCCGCGTCGGCGCCGACCGTGGGTGGGGATCTGCACACCGTCACCTCCATCGGAAACGCCCTCTTCGTCGGCGGCCATGCCGCGGTCGCGGTCTCCCACAACGACGGACAGACCTGGCAGCAGGTCGATTCCCTGGATGGTGCGGACGCGATGGGCTGGGCGGTTACCCCCGATGCGGTGCTGGTCGGCGGGCACCCGGGCCTATTCCGGTCCACGGATGAGGGTGCCACCTTCTCCCAGGTGAGCGATGTGTCGTTCACCGACGTGCACGCCCTCGGCGGCACGGGAACGACCGTCTACCTCGCCTCGCCCCAGGCCGGGCTGCTGGCCTCTACCGACGGCGGGGAGAGTTGGGAGGTCCGCAACGCCGAGGCTGGACGCTCCTTCATGGGCACCATCCTCGTCGATCCACGAGACCCCCAGCGCCTGCTCGCCCCGGACATGTCCGGGGCATTGGCGGTCAGTACCGACGGTGGCAGCAGGCTGGCAGTCGCTGGGCGGGCCGAAGGGTGCCATGGCCGCGGACTGGAACCCGACCGACACCGAACAGATCGTGGCCGTCGGGATGGACGGCGCCGCGCGCAGCACCGACGGCGGCGCCACCTGGCGGGACCTCGACGTACCGAACGGCACGAGCGCAATCGCCTACACGGACAACGGCAAAGCCCTCGTCGCCGCGGTCTTGCAGGACGAACAGGCCGTCACATACCGGTCCATAGACGATGGCGTCACGTGGACTGCGACGACCTCCTGAGGACCTTCCGTCGTCCAGCAGTGATGCATGCCGGGCGACTGAGCCTACGCGATGCATCCGAGCGCTGGTAGCGGCCAGGCTGCGCAGTGGCGGTGCAGGCACTGAGAATCCCGTCGCGCTCGCGCGCGTGGCAGGCCCAGACTTGGGACAGTCATCGGGACCTGGCAGGTGCCACTGTGATCGGTGGCCGCCCCGTGGTCTGGCTGGCGCGGCACCCAACGGCTGCGGTGTTCGTGCTCCTGGGCGTCATCGCCGCCTTCAGCGCCTCGCTTGTGTGGCTCTTGTCCGGCTCGTCTAGCGATGCGCCCGGAGTCAGATCGGACGCTCAGGACGCGCCCTACACGCTTCCCACGCCCACGCAGCACCCTCCCAAGAATCGGGTCGACGCCGCCCACAAAGCACTGCACGCGCTCGGTCGCGCCTGCAAGACCCCAGTGGCACGTCGCGATCCGGAGGCGGTACGTCGACCGCTCGACCTGATGGAAGCTTTCGCTACGGACTTCCCATCGGGGGGCTTCCGCATCGACGACGAACCTGGCACCACGCTGGCGCTGCTGACCGTGGTCTGGAATGAGCTCAAGACCTGCGACCCTTCCCTGGTGCCGGAGGTGGAAGAACTGATTCCCGCCGAATACCGCGGCGAATGACCATGACCGGGATGGTCGAGGTCGCGACTCCCGAAAAGGTGGAGACGATGCTCGGCCAGCCTGCCGTCACCGGTGAAGGTGCTCTGGCACCTGGTCGGCAAACGCAAGTACCGCAGGTACATCACGCCGGTCCACGGCGGCAGCCCGCGTGAGCCGAGGGAGGGCGTCACCAGGCGGCCGTCGCCTGTTCCCTCGTGCTCGGCCTGGGCTTCAGCCTCCCGGGAGCGTACCGCGCGTCGTACTACGCGCGACACGGCAAGGTGTGGACGTTCGTCGGCTTCTCCACCTACTGCGACTGGCCCTTCGAGCGCTGGGCCTCACGACCAACGTCGCGCTACTACTCGGCTTCGTGGCCGTGTGCGTCGCCGAGGTCGTGGTAGGTGTGCTGCTCTGGCGCGAGGCAATGATCGCTCCGTGGCTGGCGCTGGACCTGCTGCCGGTCGAGCTCGCGTTCTGGATCGGCTTCGCGCTGCCGTTCGGACCGCGGCTCGGACTGGCGCGCACCGCACTGGTAATCGCCATCCTCGTGGCCAGGAACTGATGCCCAGCCGGCTTGCGGCCAGCCGGTGCCGCACGACGATCCCCTTGCGGTGACCGCCCGCTTCGACCGTCGGTTCGGCGCGCAGCAAGCCAGCCAGCATGCCCGCCGCCTAGGTGTCGGCGCGAGTTCGATCTTTTCCTCAGAAGTAACTACAGGTCGTAGTACTGACTGACTGACCCATGCTGACCTGCGCAAACGTCGAGGTTGGCCGGCTGTTTGTACCGGATGTGTAACAGGCTACCGCGTTGCTCTGGAGGTCCCCGGATGAGACGGAGCGCCTAGATTGATTGCGATGTCAGCCGCTTTCTATCTTGGCTGAACGTCGCGAGCCGGGTACTCGCGCAGATCAATGAGAGTCGTTCGTGCGCCGCGCGGTGATCCAGGTGAACTGTTGCCCGGCGCCGGCGGGGGTGCGGTGGATCCGCGTCTCGGCATGGGTGAGGGTGAAGGCAGGTGCGAGAAGGGCGGCGAGGTCGTCGGCTGAGTGCCGGGCCGTCGGCAGGCCCGAGCAGGACGTGGGTCCGTCGGGGCCGAATGTGGCCAGGACCAGCAGGCCGTCGGAGGAAATGGTGCGGTCGGCCAGGTCGACGTACGTCGCTTGGTCGGTGCGAGTCTGTGAGGAAGTGCAGCACGGCGCGGTCGTGCCAGGCGTCGTAGGTGCGCGCGGGCTCCCAGGCAAGGACGTCGCTGACGACGTAGGCGACCCGCCCCGCGGCGGAGCCGAGACGGTCGCGCGTCACTGCGAGCGCTTCGTGAGAGATGTCGAGCACGGTGATGTCGTCGCGGCCCTCGGTCAGGAGCGCGTCGGGGAGCCTGGACGCGCCGGCTCCGATGTCGATCACCGAGCCGGGCTGTTGGCGCAGCAGACTCCACAGAGTGGGTGGGCGTCTCTTCGAACCACGAGACCGTGTCGAGGTCGCGCGGCGCGAAGACAGCATCCCAGTGGTCAGCGCTGTCGTCGCTCATCGGAAGGCGCACCCGTTGCTGACGCCGAGCCGGCGGAAGATGACGGCCGCGGGGCAGAAGCCGGTAATGGAGGACTGGAGCAGGTTGAGCCCGACGAAGGCGGTCAGCAGCAGCCACCACGGTGACACGAGGGCCACCAGCAGGGCGCTGAGCAGGGTCATGGTGCCGGCGAGGAGGAGAACGGCGCGGTCGAGGTTCATGCCTTGCCTCCGAAGAGGCGGCTGAAGAACCCGGAGCCGGGCTCGTGGGGGTGGCCGGCGCACCGGTCGGCGCGCGGGACGCGGGCGAGGACCTGGTCGACGTGCTGGCCGCAGCCGGCCCAGGTGGTCTTGCCGCACTTCTTACAGGTGACTGCTCGGCACATGGTGGGGCTCCTTCGGTTCGAGGCGATGATGCAGGAGAGGTGAAAGCGGTGCGAGGGTGATGGGGTGTGGTCCGAACGCCCGGGGGGGCGGGCGCCCGGACCACGTGCCGCGGCGCAGGGGGCACGCCGCGGCGGTCGAGGGGTGCTCAGCCGTGCGAGAACGTGATGGTCGGCAGCACCTTGCGCAGCCAGGCAGGTGACCACCAGGCGGCTTTGCTGGTGAGGCGCAGCATGACCGGCAGTAGCACGAGGCGTACGAGGAAGGCGTCGAGCAGGACGGCGACGCCGAGCACGATGCCCATCTCCTTGGGGGGCAGCGGGCCGGAGAGCGCGAAGGTGAAGAACACCGCAACCATGACCGCACCGGCGGCGAAGATAACCCTGCCGGAGTGCGCCAGCGAGCCCACCATGGCGTCCTTCGGGTCGCCGGAGTGCTCGTAGTGCTCCTTGGCCGAGACCAGCAGGAACACCGTGTAGTCCATCGCGATCGCGAAGATCATCGCGAAGAAGAACACCGGCGCCCACGCGTCGAGGAAGCCCTGACTCTCGAAGCCGAAGAAGTCGGCGCCGATGCCTTCCTGGAAAACCAGACGGGCCACCCCGAACGCGGCGGCCGTCGACAGCAGGCTCGCCAGAGTGCCGAGCAGCGAGATCAGCGGCGCCTGGAGCGCGACCAGCAACAGCAGGAAGCCGAGCACGAGGACGACCGCGATCACCAGCGGCGTCGAGTTGTCGAGCCTGGGCCTTGAGGTCGAGGTTCTCCACCGCCGCGCCGCCGACGAGCGCGCTGTCGGGCAGGTCGGCGCGCAGCCGGTTGACGGTGTCGCTGAGGGCGGGGTCGGAGGGGTCGACGGTCGGGACGGCCTGGATGAGGACCAGCCCGCTGTCGTCGGCTGCCGGCATGGAGGGCATCGCTCCGGCGATGCCGGGGTCGGAGGCAAGTACCGTGCTCGCGGTCTCGGCGTCGGAGGCCTTCATCACGATCTGGAGCGTGCCGGGTGCACCTTCACCGAAGGACTCCTGGACCAGGTCGTAGCCGATCCGGGCGCTGGCGTCCTCGGGCAGGACCTTGATGGACGGCATAGCGGTCTTGAGTCCGATGATCGGTGCGGCGAGCGCGAGGAGCACGATGAGCGCGCTCAGTCCCCAGACGAGCGGTCGTTTCCAGAGTCGCTCGCCCCAGGCGGCGAACTTCGGGGAGCGGTGCTCCCCGGCCTTGACCCACGGCAAGGACAAGCTTTGTTGATCTTGTGGTCGAGCCTTGAACAGCACCAGCGGCAGCAGGGTCAGGGTTGCGGCCAGGACGAAGACGACCGAGAGCATGATCCCGCCGGCCATAGAGCGGAAGGACGGCGAGGGCACGAGCATCACGGCCGATAGCGAGATCAGCACGGTGGCGCCGGAGAGCAGCACGGCCTTTCCGGCGGTGTCCATGGTCTCGGCGACGGCCTGGCGAGCGGAGTTGCCCGAGCCCATGCGGGATGCGCGGTAGCGGACGACGAGGAACAGCGCGTAGTCGATGCCGAGCGCGAGGGCGAACATCATCGCGAAGTTCATCGCCCAGATGGAGACCGGGACGAGTCTCGTTGATGAGGACCAGCGAGCCGGCGGAGGCGACGAGGCCGGCGAGGGTCAGGATCAGGGGAAGGCCTGCAGCGACGAGGGCGCCGAAGGCGAGAACCAGGATCGCCATGGTGACGGGCCAGGAGACCATCTCGGACTTCAGCATCGCCTCGAGGTTGGCTTCGTTGAAGTCCGACCAGAGCAGCGAGGACCCGGTCGGGTTGACCTGGACGCCCTCGACGGAAAGGTCCTGGAGGTCGCCCTTGAGGTCGGTGGCGACCCGGACCATCTCGTTGGTGTCGGCACCTGCGCCCGCGAGGATGATCGCGGTGCTGCCGTCTTGGCTGATGGTCGCGCCGGGCATCGGCTGGATCACCTCAGCGATGCGCGGTTCGGCCTCGAGCATCCGGGTCACTTGGGCGAGGACCTCGACGCCGGGGCCCTCGGTGACGGGTCCGTCGGTGGAGTGCACGACCACCTGGATGGCTGAGGAGGCGTTGCCGCCGAAGCCTCTTTTGAGCGAGCTCGCGCGCGGCGACCGACTCGGAGTCGTCGGCCTGCCAGCCGGCGCCGGAGAGGTTTTGCTCGACCTGGGGGGCGAAGGCGCCCAGTCCGATGATGAGCAGCAGCCAGACGCCGGTGACGAGCTTTGGCGTGGTTGGTGACCCAGAGGCCGAGGCGGCCGAGGGGCCCGGGGCGGAAGCCGCGGGTGAAGTCGGGGGAGGCGCCCTTCGACGGGGCGGTGGTGGTGCTCATGGACGTTCCGTTCGTGAGAGGTGAGCGATGGGCGGTGTTTAGAGAAGGGCGGGGACCGCCCGGGCGGCCGTGTAGACGGCGACGCCGAGCACCAGGACGGCGAAGGCGACCTGGAGGCGGTTGGTGCCGACACGGTCGGCGAGGCGTGCACCTGCGACCGCTGCTGCCGCCGACATCGCGGTGAGGATGGCGACGGACGTCCAGTCCGGCGCGGCGCCGGAACCAGCGCGGATGACGAGCGCTGCGGCGCTGGTGATGGTGATGACCACGAGCGAGGTGCCGGCGGCGTACTCCATCGGCAGCGCGAGGGCGAGCAGGAGGGCGGGCACGACGAGAAAACCGCCGCCCACTCCCAGGAAGCCGGTCAAGGTCCCGACGACGGTGGCGGTCACCAGCACCTTGAGCGCCCGGGGGCACTGGCAGGCGAACGTCGGGCTGAACGTGATGATCGGGTCGTCCATGGCTGGCCGCGCGGCGTGCCGAGGGCCGTCCCCGCGACCGTGGCGTAGGCTGGCGCCAGGCCAGCATCCCGCCGACCAGCATCATCAAGGCGGCGAAGGCGACCAACAGGACGTCCTCGGAGACCAGAATTGACGCCTTTGCTCCCGCCATCGCCCCGCCGATCGCGACCAGGCCGAAGGCCGGGCCGCGACCGAGCAGCACATTGCCTGCGCGGTGTGCGGCGATCGCCCCGATCAGGGAGGTGACGCCGACGACCACCAGCGACCCGGTGGTCGCCTGGGAGGCTGACTGGCCGAGCAGGTACACCAGCACCGGAACGGCCAGGATCGAGCCGCCGCCACCGAGTGCCCCCAGGGACAGGCCGATGAGCGCGCCAGCGACGACGGCGAGAAGCAGTGTCATCTCAGGCGTCGGACCCCTCGGCGCCGTCGGTCGTGTCGGTGCTGTCGTCTTCGGGGCTCACCAGGTGCAGACCGACCTTCTCGGCGTTCTCGAAGGAGTCGTCGACCGCAACCGGGGTGCGGCCGGCGGCAGCGACGAACGAGGCAGCGACCGAGGCGCGGTAACCGCTGGCGCAGTGCACCCACACCTCACCGGCCGGCACCTCGCCGACGCGACGGGGCAGACTCGTGGATCGGGATGTTGACCGCCCCGGCAATCGCTGCACCCTCGTACTCGTCGGCGCGGCGCACGTCGAGCACCACGACGTCGCGGTGGTGGCGCACCTGCGCCAGGTCGGCGAACGTGGCGGTGGGGAAGGTGCCGAGCTCGCCGTCGCTCCAGTCCTGCGGTCCGCCGGTGGCCTGGGCTGCGGGCCGGTCGATGCCGATCCGGACCAGGCTCGCGCTGGGCGGTGGCTACGTCCTCGGCGGTCTCGCCGAGCAGCGTCACGGCGGTGCCCCACTCGATCAGCCAGCCCAGGTAGGTCGAGAAGGCACCGTCGAGACCGAAGTTGAAGGTGCCGGGGGCGTGCCCGGCGGCGAAGGCCTTGCGATTGCGCAGGTCCACTACCCACTCGCCCGCCTCGATCCGGCGCCGCAGGCTCGGTCGCGTCGGCCTCCTGCGCCGGGGAGAGGTCGGGCGCGGAGGGACCGGCGGCGTTGGCCGGTGACATGTGCACGTAGTACGCCGGCCAGGCACCGAGTCCGTCCAGCAGTCTCGCCGACGTAGGTCTCCTCGTCCTGGGTCAGGACCGGGTTCGAGCGCTTCTCGTCGCCGATCGTCGAGGCGGTGGCATCGGACTGCGTGGCCGAGCAGAACGACCCGAACCCGTGCGTCGGGTAGACCTCAGCCTCATCGGGAAGGCTCGGTTGCGAGCTTGTGCGCCGAGGCGTGCTGGTGGCGCACCAGGGCGTCGGTGTGCTCCTCTCCGAGCAGGTCCGGCCGGCCGGTGGCGCCGTAGAGCAGCGAGCCGCCGGTGAACACGACGTACGGCTCCTCGCCGTCGGGCCCATCGACCGAGAGCGCGTAGGACAGGTGGGTGAAGGTGTGACCGGGGGTGGCGATCGCGCGGACGCGCACCTGGTCGCCGACCTCGACGACCTCGCCGTCGGCGATCGGGGTTCGGTCGAAGGACACGTCGTCCTCGCCGTTGACCAGGTAGGCCGCTCCGGTTGTCTGCGCGAGCGCCAGGCCACCGGTGACGTAGTCGTTGTGGATGTGGGTCTCAAAGACGTGGGTCAATCGGACCCCGTCGGCCTCGAGCACCTCCAGCACCCGGTCGATGTCGCGCTGCGGGTCGATCACGAGGGCGACTTCACCGTCGTGGACCACGTAGGTGCGGTCGCCGAGGGACGGCGTCTCCAGGGTCCGGACGGTCAGCCCGTCGGCTGGCCGCTGCTGCGCCTCCTCGGTCGCCGAGGCCGGCGCGGGTGTCTCGGTGGTGGTGTCGTCAGTCATATGTTCGCCTCACTTCTCGATCGGTCGCCCGGAGCGGATCCAGGCTCTGGTGCCACCGGCGACATTCATCGCGTCGAAGCCGTTGGCGGTCAGAACGTCGGCCATCGCGCTGCTGCGATTGCCCGAGGCGCACACCACGTGCACCGGTCGGTTCGGGTCAATCTCGCCCATGCGGGCGGTCAGGCTGGCCCATCGGGATGTTGGTCGCACCAGGCACGTGGCCCTCGCGGAACTCCGCAGGCTCGCGGACGTCGATGACAGGCGCGCCCTGATCGAGCGCTGCAGCGAAGCTGGTCGACGGTGGTCTCACGCATCGAGGGGACTCCTTCACTGGCTGATCGAACCTGGAACAACACAACCCCCGGGGGGTTCGAGACGCAAGTTAGCACAACCCCCGGGGGGTTGTACAGTTGGCGGACGAGGCCCCTGGAAGGGCCACCAAGAGACCAACGAAAGGCAGGACAATGGCCGACTACACGCTCGCGATCACCACGGAGCGCACCTACGAGGAGACGGTGGCTGCCGTGCGCGAGCAGACTCGCCGAGGCAGGCTTCGGCGTGCTCACCGAGATCGACCTGAAGTCGACCCTCAAGACCAAACTCGACGTCGACGTCGCCCCCCAAGTCATCCTCGGCGCCTGCCGCCCGCAACTCGCCCACCAGGCACTGCAGGCCGAGCCGTCCATCGCGGCGCTGCTGCCGTGCAACGTCGTCGTCCGCTCGGTGGGAGAGAAAGCCACGGTTGTCGAGGCCTTCGACCCGGCGATGATGACGTCGTTCGTCGCCGAGCCGAGCGAAGCGCTGCGTGCCGTCTCCGAGGACGCACGGGCGCGACTCCTTACGGCCCTGTCGGCCGTCGCCGCTGCCCCTATCGCTTCTACCCAGAACAGAGGGCAGGCCTGATGGACCTCGAGCCCACCGAGATCAAGGCGATCATCACCCGTATGAAGCGCGCCAACGGCCACCTCGCCAGCGTGATCCGCATGATGGAGGAAGGCTCCGATTGCGAGTCTGTCCTCACCCAACTCGCCGCGGTCAACAAGGCCCTCTCCCGTGCTGGCTACGCCATCGTTGCCACGGGGCTGCAGCACTGCCTCACCGAGTCCAACGAGGGTCTCGACGGCGTGGACGTCAAAAAGATGGAGAAGCTCTTCCTCGCCCTGGCCTGAGGCGGTCCAGCCGCGGCGCTCACGACCCGGTGCCGGCGTACTTCCTTCGTCATGATCTTCGCGATCGCGATGGACCACACCGTCTTCCTGCTCGCCTCCGCCAAGGAGCACTACGAGCGTCGGGAACCCGAAGGACGCCATCGTCGGCTCCCTGGCCCATCCCGGGCGCGTGATCCTCGCCGCCGGTGCCGTCATGGTCGCGGTGATCTTTACCTTCGCACCGGCTGAACCCACACCTCGTCGCACCACCGACCCTCGAGAACAGGAGCACACCATGCGCCGTGCCACGACATGCCGCACCTGCGGCAGATCCACCTGGACCGGCTGCGGCCAACACGCCAACCAGGTGCGGACCTCCTCCCCAGACCAGTGGTGCCCCGCCACCACCAACCGGCTCGGGAAGCAAGGCTGGCTCAATCGCGTCCTCAAGCGGTGAGCGGAGATGACCAAACGTCTTATGGAGCACGCCGATCCGGACAGAGCGACAAGTGGCGCCTCGGCCGACGCGCCCCGCACCCTCCGTCTATCGGGGGCGGCCACCCCGTCGCGCCTCCTCGCGGCTCGGCGCGCACAGGTCGGTCGTCACTGGCGTCCTCGGATGCAGGCAAGACGCGCCGGAACCCGAACCGTAGGCCCTGCAACGCACCCGCCGGCCAAGAAGCCCGTCCGTCCCACCCTTCGGCGACCAGGACTAGGACCATGCCCGAGTGGGACCGCGGCGGCCGTCGCCCACAGTTCGCAGAGCGGTTCCCCGAGCGCGCATTTCGGCCGGCCCGGCGTCTACCGACACCAACTGGCAGGGGCGGCCGCCAGGAGCCCTGCGGTTGGACCAACACATCACACAAGGAAGGGCTCCGATGATTGAGTCACTCAATGTTTTCACCGCCGCAGCGCCGGGCGGCCTTGTCTCGGTGGGTGCCGGTTGGCCGAGCCCCACCGCCTGGGCAGTAGCCGGCCTCGCGCTCGCCGTGCTCGCGCTCATCGCTAGATGGGCCACCGGCCGCCGGCGCCGAAGGGTAGACGCGCATGTCCAAACCCCAGGAGTCGGGGGACTGCGACATCGGCCGGCATCGACACAACGAGGTCTGACACAGACGGAGAAACCCGAGAAGGAGCGATCATGATGGGTTCTGGCATGGGCTGGGGATGGATGTTCGGACCACTGGTCATGGTCGGGGTGGTGTTGTTGATCGTCCTCGCCGTGCGCGCCATCGGTGGAGGCGTGTCGCCTCGCTCCTCGGCGCCGGGAACGCCGACGGGTGCGCCACCTGGTCCAGGCCGAGCCCGGGAGGTGCTCGATGAGCGCTACGCCCGCGGCGAACTGACTACCGAGGAGTACCAGGAACGGCTACGCGCGCTGGGGCAAGACCGGTAGTGCGACCCATCACGCGCCGCCAGGCCCTTCAACTCGGCGGCCTCGGCGTCGCGAGCCTCGCGATCGGCACCACAGGCTTGCTGTGGCAGCGCGGCTCACGCCTGGACCCGGTCACCGGTTCGGACCTGACCGAGCCGGAAGTGCTCCGCAGCCGCGGCGGCCTCCTGCAGGTGCGCCTGGAGGCAGCCCAGGGCCAGATCACTGTGGCTGGCCGCGAGGCAACGGTGTACGGCTACAACGCCAGTCTGCCCGGCCCCACGCTGCGGCTGCATCCCGGGGACCGACTGCAGGTGCGGTTGGTCAACCGGCTTGTGACGGCGACCAACCTGCATGTTCACGGGCTCCATGTCTCCCCGCAGGGAAACAGCGACAACGTCTTCATCAGCGTCGAGTCCGGTGAGTCCTTTGACTACGACTACCAGGCGCCCGAGGACCACCCGCCCGGGGTGTACTGGTACCACCCCCACCACCACGGCATGGTCGCCGATCAGATCTTCCGAGGTCTCTACGGCGCAATCATCGTCGAGGACCCGGACCCCATCGCCGTCACCCGCGAACGTGTGCTCGTGATCTCCGACATCACCCTCGACAGGTCCGGACAGGTCGTGGCGCCGTCCACGATGAGCCGCATGGCGGGTAGGGAAGGTGACCTGGTCCTGGTCAACGGCCAGGCGACGCCGAGACTGAGCGCCCGCCCGGGTGAGCGGGAACGGTGGCGCATCATCAACGCCTGTTCCGCCCGCTACCTGCGCCTGCGGCTCGACGGTCAGGACTCCGACCTCCTCGGCATCGACTCCGGTCGGTTCCCCGAGCCTCAACCGGTCGACGAGTCTCGTGCTGGCCCCCGGCAACCGAGCCTGACCTTCTCGTCACGACCCGTGCCGGGTCAGCCTTCGTGGGAGACCGGGTCTGTCGACCGCGGGGGCATGGGCATGATGAGACCCTCGGCGACCTGTCCGGCGGTGTCGGCGCACTGGCGACACTCCGGGTGGAAGGCGACACCGCACCAGCGTTGCCTGCGGTTCCGGCTCAACCGACGCCCAAGGACCTGCGCGCCGTCGAGCCTGCAAGGCGGCGACGGATCACCTTCGCCATGGGCATGGGCGGCGACATGAGCGGCGGCATGGGCATGGGCGGCGGTGGGGGAGAGGCTAGGGGGATGAGCCTTCACCGTCGACGGCAAGGAGTTCGACGCCCAACGGATCGACCAGACCGTCCAGCAGGGCGCGGTCGAGGAATGGACGCTCGTCAACGACTCACCGATGGATCACCCCATCCACCTCCACGTGTGGCCCATGCAGATCACCGCTGAGGCTGGTCAGCCCGTCCGAGGGGTGTTCCGGCAAGACGTAGTCAACGTGCCAGGCTCGCAGCGAGGTGACCGTGCGGGTGTCCTTCGACAACTACACCGGACGAACGGTCTACCACTGTCACATCCTCGACCACGAGGACAACGGCATGATGGCGGTCGTGGAGTCTGTGCCGGCGGCGTGAGTCTGTGCCCGACGTCCTTGAGGTGCGGACGTCATTGAGGCGACACAACCCCTCAAAAGGACCGGTTGCTAGTTCGCCATCGGCCAGCACCTCTCGCGACGAGGCCGGGTTGTCGGGTCAATCCCCGAGCGACGACGAGGGGATTCGTCACCTTTCGCTCAAGAGTCTGTCGCCCGTCGGCCCGCCATGCTTCCATGCCCCCTGACAGACTCGGTGATGCGTGTGAAACCAAGTTCGCGAAGCGTAGACACGGCTTCGGTACTCATCCGCCCGGTGCGGCAGTAGACAGCCACCACCGTGGAACGGTCGGGCAACTCCCCAGCGCGTCGCTCAAGCCTGAGCGTAGGGAATCGTGGCATCGGTCCCGGGAATGCTGCCTTCATCGGGCGAATGCACGTTGAGCACGAAAGTCGATGATCTTTCCGCCAGCAACGCAAAGTCCGTAGGCCCAACGCTCCGGTAATCCACCTCCCGCGGGGTCGACGAGGTAGACGCGTCCCGGTCGCCGCATCCAGCCACAACCATGGCCGTCAACACGCCACCCAGCGCCGCACGGCGGGTCATCATCGCCGATGAGCGCTTGCGTGGTTGCGGACTGGAAGCCACGTCGCGATCACACTCGGCGAGTTCGAGTCTCTACGCGAGAAGTGACTACAGGTCGTAGTACTGACTGACTGACCCATGTTGACCTGCGCAAATGTCGACGATCGGGCTCCTTTTGTACCACGCGTGTAACGAACGGGCCGTGTTTACGTCGGTCTTGAGTGCTCTATTGGCCTGCGAGATCAAGGGTCGCGTGTCGCGGGCGCCGGCAATATGGCGGAGAAGCGCCGCTGCGGCGAGCAGCAGCGCTGCGATCCATCCGAGTCTCAGTGCGAAGGAGGTTGGTCTCGCCAAAGCCGCTGGTGAGTGCGCCGTCGATCATGACTCGGGTGCCGGCGTACCGCTGCAGCCAGGGCGCCCAGGTCGCGGGTTCGCCGCGCAGCATGGGGCTCCATCCGATGCCCAGGTCGAGGAATGGCCGCTGATACGGTTTGCTGGCGGCGGGCGGGCGGAACGCCGCCGATGCGGCGTGGAGTTTCGCTTTCGAGCGGGACCAAGTCATGCCTCATCCCCGTCCGGCGCCGTACCATATGTGCAACATCAACTCGGATCGCCCCCCGATGACCTCGAAACGGACCTGAATCACCTGAGTCGCCTGCTTGCAGGTGAAGTCGACTTCGTACGATCTGGAAAAGCGCTACATCACCGGCTCAGGTTCAATCGTGTGGGCGCACTTGGCGGTCACGTCCGTACGCGACCCGGATGGCAGACCCCAGTATCTCATCGCGCAGATTCAGGACATCAGCGACCGCAAGGCACACGAGGCCTCGCTTCGCGACATGATCGCAATGTTGTCGCACGACCTCCGGGTGCCGTTGTCGGTGGTTACGGGGTACGTCGAACTACTTCTTGACACCTGGGATTCTTCGCGCGATGACGAACGTCATGGCTTTCTCCTCAAGACGCACGCAGCGGCGCATTCGGCACTGGCTCTGCTTGAGAACACTCTGACGGTGTCCGTTCTGGACGAGGCTGGCGTGGCCATCACCCGGACGCCTGTGCGAGTGAACGAGGTGGTTGCTGAGGTCTTGGAAAGTCTGAGTGTGACGTCGTCGATTATGGTCCGCACTTCAGGAGACGCCACGGCGCTCGTCGACCGTGGCCATCTGATACAGATCGTGACGAACCTGCTGACGAATGCGCTGAAGTACGGCGCGGAACCAGTCGTGGTGGACATTCGAACAGACGCCAGGTCCGTTCGCGTTGCGGTGACGGACAGGGGTCCCGGGGTGCCTCGGGAATTCGAACGTCGCATGTTCGACCGCTTCACACGGTCCGAGAGCGCCCGAGCGGGTGGGCAGCGGGGAAGTGGGTTAGGGCTTCACATCGTCCGGCGACTACTGCTTCTCAATGGGGGCGACGTGGTTTACCTGTCCCCGCCCGGCGGCGGTGCAACGTTCGCCTTCCGTCTCCCCTGGTTCGGCACTCCCGCAAGCGTCTCGTAAAGGCGTCAGCAAGTGCGCGGGTATTCCCCGCCCAAGGGCGAGTCATGACTCGAGGGCATCGCGCGTGCCGGGCGGGGCGAGACCGTCGAGGATCAGGTCGCTGATCGCCGCGGACAGCCGAACTGCCTCGGAAGACGGTTCCTTCAGTGGCCCGTCGACAGCAGCGCTCAGACCGGCGACGGTGATGGCGCCGAAAATGCTCGTCGCCACGGCGCTTGGGTCGGTGACCTGGCGCAGAGAGCCATCGGCGGCTCCGTCGGTCAAGAGTTGCTCGATGGGTTCGAAGAAGGCTGCGCGCAGCGCTACCGCCAAATCGGGAAGTCGCGTGGCGCGCCCGAGGTCGCCCACCAACGCCCGGCAGAGGAAGGGGTGCTCGAGCATTACGCCTAGTTGTGCGGTGACGGCGGTTTCGAGGCGGGTCCGCGCGCTCTCGGCGCTCGCTATGGCTATCCCGACGGCGCCGGCGATCATCTCCAGCAGGTCAGTGAGGAGGAACTCCAGGACTGCGTTCTTGCCTTCGAGGTGGTAATAGAGTGTGGCCTTGGGGATGCCGGTGGCCTCGGCGATGTCCTCGATTTTGGTGCCGTCGAGCCCGCGTTCGGCGATCAGGCTCCGCCGCCCCGTAGAGCCTGACTGGCCGAACTTCACCGGAAGGCTTCCTCATCTCGTCTCCCTTCCGTTGGCGCGGTCGTTGGAGGAACCACGTTCTCGACGCGAGCCACATCCTATGTTGTACTGCTAGTACAAACTGTGAATCCAACACGAGGACGTTGGGACAGATGGAGCGAGACTCGACGAGACGGGATCGGCAGGTCGCTGAGGTCGGGCCTGGGGTTGGGGTATCGCTTTCCGGCTGTGGTGATGGTCGGGTGGGTGCTAGCGGCGACCGCCTTGTCGTTGCTGGTGACTCCACTCGGCACGGTGGTGGAGCGCAGCAGCACCGCGTTCCTGCCCGAGGACGCCCCGACCCTGCACGGGCTGCGGGTCATGGACACCGCGTTCGGCTCGGGTGAGACCCGTTCCTACGTGTACGTGGTCATCACCAGCGATGACGGCCTCGGCGTCAGGGACCGCAGAGTCTACGTCGATCTGGTGCGCATGCTCGAGAACTCGGATCGTGTATCGGAGGTCCAGGACTACCTGGGCAAGCCTGAGGTCCGCGAGTCGATGACCAGCACGGACGGCGAGGCGACCTACCTGGTGGTCGGGCTGCGCTCCTCGGTCGGGTCACCGGCCTCGGATGAGGACGTGAAGTGGCTCCGTTCGGTGGTGGACGACCTCCGGACCCCCACTGGCACGGAGGTGCACGTCACCGGGGATCCGGCGATGATCGCGGACCTGACCACGGCGGTGAACGAGGCGTCGTTGAAGGTCACCGTGGTTTCGCTGTTGTTGCTGGTTGGCATCTTGTGGCTGGTCTACCGCCGGGTCGCGACCGTGCTCGTCTCGCTGGCGACGATCGGGGTCGCGTTGCTGTGCACCCGCGGCGCCTTGGCCTGGGCGGGTGAGCACGGGCTGGCGTTGTCGACCTACACCGACGCCTTCGTCGTGGCCATCACCCTGGGTGCGGGGACCGACTACTGCGTCTTTCTCATCTCCCGGTTCCGGGAGGAGTACGCCGGAGGACTCCAACCCCTCGACGCCGTCGCCGAGTCGGTCTCCCGAGTCGGTCCGGCGCTTCTGGCCTCGGCCGCCACCGTCATCCTCGGCGCGATCTGCCTCGGCTTCACCGACCTGGCAATCTTCGCCACCACCGGCCCACCGATGGCGATCTGCGTCGCGGTCACGGTCGCGGTCAGTCTCACGTTCACTCCGGCACTGATGCGCTGGTTCGGGCCCCGCATCGGCCCCGCGCCGCAACCCCGAGCCGACTCGCGATGGGCCCGCACCGGCCGCCTCGTCGGACGACACCCCGCCCGGATCCTGGTCGCGGGCCTCACGGTGCTCATTCTCCTGGCTCTGGCGCTGCCCACGATGCAGCCTCTCCTTCGACGAACGCGCCGCCCAGCCGCCCGACACTCCCAGCAACCTCGGACTCGCGGCGATGGCGGAGCACTTCCCGCCCAACCAGACGCTGCCCGACTACCTGCTCATTCGTTCCGACCACGACATGGCCAACACCCGCGACCTGGCCGTCATCAACGCCATCAGCACTGCCGTGGCCAAGGTCGACGGTGTCGACCAGGTCCGCAGCATCACCAGACCGGCTGGGACACCGCTCGAACCCGCATCCATCGCCAACCAGACTCGGGAAGCTCGCCAAAGGACTCCGCCAGGCGGAGAACAAGGCTCGAGGCCGGCGAGCCCGGCCTGAAGCGGCTCGCCTTCGGCGCCGGCGACCTCAGTGACGCACTCGGGCAGGTCTCGGCTGGCGCCGGGAAAGCCGAGCAAGGCGCGGGGAAGCTCAGCGACGGCAGCCGCCTCATCGCCGACGGGCTCGGACAGGCCGCCGACCGCACTGACCAGGCAGCCGACGGAGCCCGCCAGCCTGCGCGACGGTGCCGCTACCTTGGCCGCCGGACTCCGCACCGCCCACGACCAGGTCGCCGTGGCCGTCGACGGTCTCGGGATGATCGTCGAGGCCCTCGAGGACGATCCGATCTGCACCGCCGACCCGACCTGCAAGCGTTCCCGTGAGGGCCTGCGCAAGATCTACACCGGCCTGCGAGATGAGCTTCTGCCCGGGCTGGCCCGAGCGGCCGCCGGCGCGGACCGGCTCGCCGCCGGTGACGGCCGCCTCGCCCACGGGCTCGACCAGCTCGCGGCCGGACTTCGCCAGGCACAGTCCGGCAGCAGGCGGATCGCCGAAGGACAGGCGCAGCCTTGGGTCGAAGCTCGGCGAACTGGAGGGCGGCACCGACCGGCTCGCCGACGGCGCCGCCGGCATCGCACCTGGAATCGAGCGGCTCCTCACCCAGACCGAGAAGCCTCCAAGAAGGCCTCGGCGGATCCGCCGGCTACCTCCAGGACGTCAACCAGCGCGCCGACACCCCCGAGGCCGGCGGCTTCTACCTGCCCGCCTCGACCCTCGGCAAGCCCGACTTCGCCCTGGCCCGCAGTCAGTTCCTCTCCGCAGACGGGAAGCTGACTCGCATCCAGATCACCGGCGACACCGACCCCCTCACCCCCGCCGGCCAGGAACGCTACGACGAAGTCCATGCGGCCGCCGAGCAAGCCATGAACGACACCCGACTCGACGACTCCACGATCCTCGCCACCGGCGCAGCCGGGCTCGGCGCCGACCTAGCCCACTACCTCGCCGACGACGCCGTGCTGGTGGTCCTGGCAGTGCTGCTCATGGTGCTGCTCATCCTCGTCCTCACCCTCCGCGCCGTGGTAGCGCCCCTGTACCTGCTGGCCTCCGTGGTGCTGTCCTGCGCAGCCGCTCTCGGGTTGACCACCCTGGTGTTCCAGCACCTGGCCGGACAAGACATCCACTTCACCGTGCCGGTCATCGTGTTCGTGCTGCTCGTCGCCGTGGGCGCGGACTACAACATCCTGCTGATGAGCCGGATGCGTGAAAGCGGGCTCGCGCTGGACCGCGACGAGGTCGCCCGCGCGGTCACCGCGACCGGCCCCGTGATCACCGCCGCCGGCCTCATCTTCGCCTCCACATTCGTCGCGCTGCTCTTCTCGCCCGTCGAAGCACTCGCCCAGACCGGGTTCGCCGTCGCCGCCGGACTACTCCTCGACACCTTCGTGGTCCGCACCCTGGTCGTCCCCGCCTGCGCGGCGTTGTTCGAGGACCGCAGGCTGGTGGCCTCACAGCAGGATCGCACCCGCCCGAACACTTCGCCCGGGACGAGGCTCGTGCCGACGCGGCCACCTGATCCGACGACCCACAAGAGAGGATGCGAATGACCCAGCAACCACAGCCCCAGCAACCGATGATCGAGCAGCGGCTGACCTACAGCCCCTTCGACCCGGCAGTGATAGCGGACCCCTACCCGGTCTATCGCGCCCTGCGTGAAAGCGCCCCCGCGTATTGGTCGGCCACGGCGGACTGCTGGGTGCTCAGCCGCTACGACGACATAGACGCCGCCCTCCACGACCCGACGACCTACTCCTCGGCCTCAGGGATCTTCCCCACCCCACCAGGTGTGGACATGACCGAACTCTTCCTTCCCATGCTGATCATGACCGACCCGCCACGGCACAGTCAGGCTCCGCCGCATCGTCAGCCGCGCCTTCACCCCCCGCCGCATCGCCGCACTCGAGCCCCACATCCACACCCTCGTCGACGACCTCCTCGACCGGACCCCTGACGCCGACACCTGGGACTTCGTCGCCGGTACTCGCCGGCCCGCTCCCAGCGATCGTGATCGCCGACATGCTCGGCGTCCCACGCGAGGACCGCGACCGGTTCCGTACCTGGTCGACCACCCTCATCCAATCCAACCCCACCCGAGGAGAGTTCGGTCCCGGGTTGGACGCCGCCGCCGCGCTCTACGACTACTTCGCCAGCCTTCCTCGCCGAGCGCCGCACGCACCCCCAAGACGACCTCATGACCGCCCTCGTCCACGCCGAGGTCGACGGCCGGCACCTCAGCGAGGAAGAGCCTCCTCGGGTTCTGCCTCCTGCTGCTCATCGCCGGCCACGAAACCACCACCAACCTGCTCTCCAACAGCGCCGTGGTCCTTGCCCACCACCCCGACAGCCGACGCAAGGCTCGTAGACGACCCGGCCGGCATCCCGGCCGCGGTCGAGGAGCCTGCTGCGCTACGACTCACCCGTCCAGGGGCTCGCGCGCACCCTGACCCGACCGGTTGACCTGCACGGCCAGCACCTCAACAAGGGCGACACCGTGCTGCTCTTGTTCGGCTCCGCAAACCGCGACGACCACGCCTTCCCCGACGCCGACCGGTTCGACATCCACCGCGCCCCCCGAACGACAGGTCGCGTTCGGACACGGCATCCACTTCTGTCTCGGCGCATCCCTGGCCCGCCTCGAGGCTTGCCTCGCGCTCCAGGCGCTGCTGGCCCGCCACCGCGACTGGGACGTCGACCTCGACGCAGCCGTCCGGCTCCGCTCCGGCCCTATCCGCGGCTACGCCTCCCTGCCCCTGCGACCAGGCAAGCGCACCAGCTCGACCCCGCGAGAGGCGCACCGATGAAGGACCAGCCCAAGCCCACTCGTGCCACCGTCCTACACACCGTGACCCAAGAGATCCTCACCCGCCAAGACGGACGAATCCCCACCGACGTCGACCACGTCGACACCTTCTTCGCCGACGAGGAGGACCTCGCCGACGCGCTCCTGCTCCGCTGGCACACCCTTCTCACCGCACGGATAGAACGTGCTCTCGCCGAGGAGCCCGACGACCGCGAGGCCAGCGTCATCGAAGCCTGGTGTCACGCCGCCAAGGACTACCGGGGTGTGCGCCTGGTCATCGATGAACTCGCCACCAATCCACCCACCGAAGCGGTCGCGCGGGCAGCCCGCACCACCGCGCGCCACGACTGGGCCGCCATGGCCGTCGCCGCCGGCCTCGCCAGCGACTTTGACGAACCCGCCATCCGAATCGGCCATCGACTCGGTTAGCGGCCCGACAACGTATGCGGGCCGATGACGCGACCAGGCCCGCGTCTCAACGAGAGAGCGCATTGAGCAAGCTCAAGGCGATGCTCACCGATTGAGGCCCCCGCCAAGACCTGGACAAGGGAGTCGACGATCCAGCGCCTGGGCAGCGATTGACTCCTCGGCCCGGCTGACCCTCGCCAAACACCGCCCGCGCGGTCCGAAAATCATCTCCGGTTCCCCCGGGTCGCCGGGGTCTGAGGGAGACCCAGAGTTGGACTGTGCCCATGTGGAGCGCGTTCACGGTGGGGCCGGCATGAAGGCAGTTAGCCAGCCCGCCAGGAGGCCATTTGCGCGCAGAGGGTCGGCCTGCTGCACCATCAGGTGAGGCCACCTGCGAGCCTAGGAGATCGCTCGGTTCAGGCGAGGCAAGTCGACGGTCGACGCAATGACCAGCGGGACGACTTGATCGAGGTTCCTCATCGCTGATCGCGTCGCCCCGATCCGGCGGGGGACGCGCGTGACAAGTCGTCTGGCGGGTGGCCCCTCGTGTGTCGAAACTCCCTCGGGGATTGCCCGGTCCATCGCTTGAACGCATGTGAGAAGTTGCTTAGATCGCCGTACGCGAGATCCGCGGCCACTTGGCTGATTGTTATGGTCGGGTCGAGCAGGAGCGCGATCGCCTGTTCGCGCAGCCAGGACTCGCGGACCTCACGGAAGGTCGTGCCCTCCTCGGCGAGTCTCCTCTTCAGGGTGCTGGTCGAGACCGAGAGCCTTGTCGGCAACGCGGGCGCCGTGAGCCTGTCCGGGGTCCTCCTCGAGCAAAAGCCGCACTCGCTCTGCGAAGGAGATCGTGCCGTGGCGCCGCTCCAGCGCTGTGCGCAGGTCCGCGATCGCGACGCGGTAGGCAACAGGGTCCGCGAAGCGGCACACCTCGTCGAGCGCGTCCTGAGGAACCTGCACGTACGAAGTGGGCGCGTCGAAGACCACGCGCCCACCTCGGGACTGCTCCCATTCCGCCGCAGACGCCGGCGCTGGCCACTCCAGGTACAGCGTGACCGAGGGCAGGGTCCCTGCGAGCAGGTCCAGCAGTCGCAGCACCGTGGAGCCGCCATAGGCGACGACGAGGCAGTCCAAGTCCGGGTCGCGCGTGTGTCCGGTGAGCCCAATGGTGAGGCCGCTTTCGCCCGGGTGGACGTGGGGGCGCAGGGCCGTGGAGATCAAAGGCAGAAAGGCAAAGAGCCTCAACGATTTCTGCGACCGAGCCCGCGCTCACCAGCGGCACGCTCAGCGGCCCGAAGGAGGTCAGTTGGGAATGTTCGGCGAAGGCGAAACCCAACTGAGTCGCCTCGGCCCTGTCGAGGACCGGGTACACCTCTCGGAACCAGCGCACCGGTGCCTGCCGATCCTGGGCGAGAAGTGCGGTCTCATCGGTCCCTTCCCGCGCCATCACCGTGCGGAACCGGGCAGCAGCCTCACGATCGATTGCAGAGCCTGTTGAGCATCTGCGTAAAGGCGAGAGGCGGGACGCCGGGTTCGTACACACGCATCGCACGCATCCCTTGAGCCGAAATCACAACATTCTGACTGTGGAGACCATAGCCACACGCACCCAGAGTCACAAGACTCTCATTACGTCTTCGATACGTGAGGAGTCAAGCCAATGGGTGTAGTCACCTTTGTTTCCTACGACGGCGAGAAGCATGAGGCGCCGCTGGAGGAGGGCCGGTCGCTCATGCAGGTCGCGGTCGACAACATGGTGCCGGGCATCGACGGCGATTGTGGGGGCGAGGCCGCGTGCGGCACCTGTCACGTGATCGTCGACCCGCAGTGGTCTGAGGAGGTGGGTCTCTCCGGTCCCGTCGAGGAGGAGATGCTGTCGATGAATCCTGAGCGACAGCCGACCTCCCGGCTGTCTTGCCAGATGGCGGTGTCGCAGGAGTGGGACGGCCTGGTCGTCCAGACTGCCCGAGTTCCAGATGTGATCGAAAGGAAAGTGGATCGATGATGATGAACATTGCAGACACGCTGAGCGATAAGGTCCAGTCGACCCTCCCGATGGAACTGCAGATCCGGGGCGCCCATCTCTACGACAAGACCCGTCGTTGGGTGACCGGAACGAACGGGCAGAAGATCTTCGTCGAGACCCCGATCCCGCCGGCGGACGAGGTCGAGCTTCGCCGACATCGACCTGAGCAACCCGTTCCTGTACCGCCAGGGCAGGTGGCAGTCGTACTTCGAGCGTGTGCGCAACGAAGCGCCCGTGCACTACCAGCCCAACAGCCCGTTCGGTCCGTTCTGGTCGGTCACTCGGCACGCCGACATCATCGCCGTCGACAAAAACCACGAGGTCTTCTCCGCCGAACCCTTCATCATCATCGGCAAACCACCCCGGTTCATGGACGTCGCGATGTTCATCGCCATGGACCCCCGAAGCACGACCAGCAGCGGGCCGCCGTTCAAGGGGTCGTTGCGCCCAAGAACCTTCGCGAGATGGAGGCCCTGATCCGTTCGCGGGTCCAGGAGGTGCTGGACGAGCCTCCCGACCGGTGAGCCGTTCAACTGGGTCGACCGGGTGTCGATCGAGCTGACCGCTCGGATGCTCGCGACGCTGCTGGACTTCCCCTACGACCAACGACGCAAGGCTGACCGAGTGGTCCGACCTCGCCACCGCGATGGAGGAGGCCAACGGAGGTCCCTCCGACAACGACGAGATCTTTCGAGGCATGGTCGGCGCCGTTCGCGGCCTTAGCGCGCACTGGCACGACAAGGCGGCTCGACTCGCTGCCGGGGAGGAGCCCGGTTTCGACCTGATCACCATGTTGCAGAGCAACGAGGACACCAAGGACCTGATCGAGCGTCCGATGGAGTTCCTGGGCAACCTGATCCTGCTGATCGTCGGAGGCAACGACACCACGCGCAACTCGATGAGTGGCGGTGTGCTGGCCCTCAACCAGTTCCCCGAGCAGTTCGAGAAGCTCAAGGCGAATCCGGACCTGATCCCGAACATGGTCTCGGAGATCATTCGTTGGCAGACGCCACTTGCGTACATGCGCCGGGTCGCGAAGAAGGACACCGTGCTTAATGGGCAGTTCATCCGCAAGGGCGACAAGGTGGTCATGTGGTACGCCTCGGGGAACCGGGACGAGCGTGTCTTCGAACGACCTGACGAGTTGATCATCGACCGCAAGAACGCGCGCAACCACATCTCCTTCGGGTTCGGGGTGCACCGGTGCATGGGCAACAGGCTGGCCGAGCTCCGCCTGAGGATTCTTTGGGAGGAGCCTGCTTCCTCGGTTCGAGGACATCGAGGTCGTCGGCGAGCCGGAGTACGTCCAGTCCAACTTCGTCAGGGGCATCAGCAAGTCTCATGGTGCGCCTGACCCCGAAGCGCGGCGCATGACACAGGGGACCGCGCTCGTGGTCGGAGCCAGTCACGCCGGGGCTCAACTGGCGGCCAGCCTCCGTCAGGAAGGCTGGGCCGGCGAGGTCGTCGTCGTCGGTGACGAGGCGGCTCTGCCCTACCAGCGACCGCCGCTGTCCAAGGCATACCTCGCCGGCAAGAGCACGTTGGAGGAGCCTGGCGATCCGGAAGGCGGACTTCTACGCCAAGCAGCAGATCCGGCTGGTCAATGCGCACGTGGAGTCGATCGAGCGCACAGACCGGCGGGTAATGCTGGCCGACGGCGAGAGCATGCCCTACGACAAAGCTCGCGCTGTGCACGGGTGGCCGGGCACGGCGGCTCCCCGTGCCGGGAGCCGACATCCCGGGCGTCCACTACTTACGCACGTTCACCGACGTGGAGCAGATCCGAGAGTCGGCGCAACCGGGTCGGCGAGCAGTCATCGTCGGCGGCGGCTACATCGGCCTGGAGACAAGCTTGCCTCCCTGCGTGCGCTCGGACTGGACGTCACCGTTCTCGAGGCCGCCGACCGGGTGCTCGAACGGGTCACCGCCCCGGAGGTCTCGGCGTTCTACGAGCGCCTCCACCGCGACGCGGGAGTGACCGTCCGCACCGGTGCCCTCGTCGAGGCCCTGGGTGGCGACAACCGGGTCCGAGAGGTCCGACTGGCCGGTGGTGACGAACTCCCGGCCGACCTCGTCGTCGTCGGCGTCGGGATCCAACCCAACACCGGTCTCGCAGCCGCCGCGGGTCTCCTCGTCGACGACGGCGTCGTGATCGACGACCAGGCCCGCACCAGCGATCACGACATCGTGGCCGCGGGCGACTGCACCAGCCACCTGATGGCGCGGTACGGGCGGCGCGTCCGACTCGAGTCCGTGCCGAGCGCGGGGGAACAGGCGAAGGTCGCAGCCGCGACCCTATGCGGCAAGGACAAGACCATCGCGGCGCTGCCGTGGTTCTGGTCGGATCAGTACGATCTCAAGGCTCCAGATCGCGGGACTGAACACCGGCTACGACGAGATCGTGCTCAGTGGTGACCCAAAGTCTGTGATCGCGACTTCACCTGCTTCTACCTGCGCGCCGGGGAACTCATTGCCGCTGACTGCGTCAACCGGCCGCGCGACTTCGCCTTCAGCAAGCGGACGATCGCCCAGGGACTCCACGTCGACCGAGACGCGCTCCTGGGCGTCGCAGCGAGCCTGACCGTTCAGACCGGCCACCATTGCCGCACCGGCTCGATCGCGGCGCCCCGCCGCACCTGCTCACTGACAGCCTGAGGAACCACTGAAGAGCACGATGAATGAACCTCCACTCACGACGGCAGCCATCCCCGAGGTGCCCAAGATCTCGGTCGGCAAGTTCGACAAGAAGCGCCTTCGCGCTCTCCACGCCGACGAAGATCTTGACGTCATCGACATCTGATACGCCTCATCGCCTTGGAACCTCGCTTATCCCGCTGGTCCGCGCCCCCTAGACAGGAGCCTCCAATGAACGCCCCGTCCGCGTCTGCCCTCGACATCCGTCGACCCATCGACGGGACGGTCGTTGGCTCGGTACCGGTCGCCGACGCCACTAATGTGCAAGCCATCACGGCCGATCTCCGTGCCGCCCAAACCGAGTGGCGTGACATCGGGCCGGCTGCCCGTGCGGTGTGGCTGCGCCGCTGGCGGACCTGGATCCTCGAGCACACCGACGAGCCTGACGGACATGCTCGTGGCGGAGACCGGCAAGGTGCGGCCCGACGCCCTGGTGGAGACGACGGCCTCGTGCGAGTTCATCTCCTACTACGCCGACCACGCGAAGGCGTTCCTCGCTCCCGAACGCATCGGGTCCGGAGGGCTGCTGAGCCTCCCGAAGAGGCTGACGCGCACCTATCGCCCCTACCCCGTCGTGGGACTCATCAACCCGTGGAACTTCCCGATCACTCTCTTTCTCATGGATGCCGCACCTGCGCTGGCAGCCGGCTGTGCCGTGTTGACGAAGTCCTCGGAGATGACTCCGCTGACCTGCGCACGCGTCATCGAGGGATGGCACGAGATCGGAGCGCCACCCGTGCTCGCCCACGTGGCGGGTCCCGGCGAGACGGGAGCGGAGGTGCTCGAGGCCGCCGACTTCGTCCAGTTCACCGGTTCGACGGCCACCGGGCGTCGCGTGGCCACGCGCTGCGCGGAGCCTGCTGAAGCCGGTCAGCCTGGAGCCTGGGTGGCAAGGATGCGGCGATCGTGCTGGAGGACGCCGATCTGGACCGAGCCGCGCACGGCATCGCGTGGGGTGGCATGTTCAACTCCGGACAGGTGTGCATCTCCGTGGAGCGCGTCTACGTGGTGGACCAGGTCTACGACCGGTTTGTGGAGAAGCCTGGCCACCGCGGTCGGATCGCTCCGGCAGGGGTCGGGGACGCGCGACGACGTGGGCGCGATGGTGACCCGGGCGCAGGTGGACACGGTGGAGCGGCACGTGGAGGACGCCCGGGAGTCGGGCGCACGGGTGCTGGTCGGTGGCGCCCGTGGTGCGCAGGGGAACTTCTATGCACCCACCCTGCTCGTCGACGTCGACCACCGCATGGCGTGCATGACCGAGGAGACCTTCGGTCCGACGCTGCCGGTCATGAGAGCGGCGGATGAGGAGGAGGCGGTGCGCCCGGCCAACGACTCCGAGTACGGGCTCTCTGCGACGGTGTGGACGCGCGACGTCGAACGCGGACGGCGGATTGCCGACCGGCTCGACGTCGGAGCGGTCAACGTCAACGACGTCTTTAGCAACCTGTTCGCCGTCGGGCTGCCGCACAGCGGCTGGAAGTCGTCGGGACTGGGGGCACGGCTGGGCGGGGCGCAGGGCCTGCGGAAGTACTGCCGTGTCCAGGCCATCACCGAGCCGCGCATCCCGCTGACCACCAAGGAGTCTCACCTGGTACCCGTACTCCGCCCGGCGTGCGGCCATCGCCGGCCGAGTGCTGCGCCTGGCCGCGGGACGCGGCCTGCGCCAGCGGCTCGGCGTCTGAAAGGAACAGGCACCATGACGACAACGACGAGATCACGGGTGGTTGCCATCACCGGCGGCGCCCGAGGGATCGGCTTCCACACCGCGCAGGAGCCTGATCAGATGCGGCCACCAGGTGGCGATCGGCGACATCGACGAGATCAGGCTCAAGTCCGCTGCCGAGGACCTCGGCGTCGAGGTTGCGGTCCGACTCGACGTGACGGACCCGAAGTCGATCAGCGCTTTCCTCGACGCGACCGAGGACGCGCTCGGTCCCATCGATGTGCTTATCAACAACGCGGGGGTGATGCCGACCGGGCATGTCCACCAGGAGCCGGACGAGGTCACCCGTCGACAGGTCGAGATCAACGTCCTGGGTGTCATTTTCGGCACGAAGGCTCGCGCTGCAGAGGATGCTGCCGCGGCGGCGGGGGCATATCATCAACACGGCCTCGCTGGCCGGAGAGCCTGCCGGTGCCGGGCCTGGCGACCTATTGCGGCACCAAGTTCGCCGTCATCGGGTTCACCGAGGCGGCACGGTTGGAGTATCGGAAGTCGGGTGTCAGGCTGTCCACGGTGCGGCCCACCTTCACCAACACCGAGCCTGGTGTCCGGGACGAGTGGGGCCAAGGGCATGCGCAATGCCGAGCCGCAGGAGATCGCGCGCGCGACGGCGGCGCTGATTGAGCGGCCACAGCCGTACGTGAGGGTTACGCGGGCGGCGGGTTCCATGGTGGCAGCGATGAAGTTCGTGCCCGAAAAGATCGCGACCCGGCTCGGCGCAATACTCGGGACCGACACGATGTTCCTCGACCGCGTGGACACTGCTGCTCGGCATGCCTACCTGGAGCGGGTCAGCAGGAGCCTGACCAGGCGGGCACCGCCGCGACGGGCCCGAGCAGGATCCGCGCAGGGGGAGACCACAGCGCAGCGTCAATGCGCCGACCTGGCCTCCCACTCCCCGCCCAGCAGGTCGTCGAGCACCGCGGCCCCGCACTCGCAAGCGGGCCATCGGTGCCCGCTCCTTTGTTCGGCGCGACCGGGGACCAACGGCGAGGAGGGGCCGGGACTTAAGATCGTCGCGACTGGTGGAGAGGCGCCGCTGGAGCAGACTTCATCGCGGTGTACCCGTCCACGAGTGCGTGGTGCATCGTGGCAGACATGGCGATGCCGTCGGCGAGACCCTCGGCGGGGTGCATCTCCCCGGGTAGCCGGGGGGCATGTCGGCCTGGGGCCGTGCAGCCTGGAGACGAAGGCGCCCAGCGTCGGACGTGGTGGTCAAGGCGATGTCCTCGTTGACGACCCACCGCTGCAACGGTCCGGGACCGAGCACTGGGTGGGCCCGGCTTGAGGTTCCACGGGCGGACGACGGCGACCGGGGCGCACCTCGTTCACCAGTTCGACCAGGTTGTGCGGGACCCGGGTCGGGCGGGGGTGAGAGGCGCAGCAGCGCCGCCCATGTGGAGCATGACGTGGGGCTCTGCGGCGAGGAAGACTCTCTCGGGGAGGGCGGCCCGCTGGTTCACGGACCTCTTGTCCTGGGGCGCGTTGGCATGTCGGCAACGTCCGACATCCTCGGCGGTGGCGTCTTGTTCCCCCGCTCGATCCCCGTGGCAGCGACGGGCGCCGACGCGCCAATGCTCGACGCCCGTCGAGGGAACCCGCCCCGAGCCTGGGATGGTCGGTCGCGGATGGGCTCACAGGGAGCGGCTGATGATCTCCTTCATGATCTCCGAGCCTGCCTGCGTAGATCTGGGAGACGCGCAGGTCGGCCCAGGCGCGGGCGATGGGGTACTCGTTCATGTAGCCATACCCGCCGTGCAGCCTGGAGGCAGGCATCGGCGACTCGCTGGGCCCGCTCGGAGCACCACAACTTCGCCATGGCTGCGGTGGGGATGTCCAGTTTCCCGTCGAGGTGCAGTTCGATGCACTCATCGACGAAGGCGCGCGCGACCCGCGCCTCGGTGGCGACCTCTGCCATCTTGAACTTGGTGTTCTGGAACCCCCAGATCGGGCGTCCGAACGCGCTGCGGTCGCGCACGTAGCGCAGTGTCTCGGTCAGACAGAACTCCATGGCCGCTACGTTCGACACGGCGACGAGCAGTCGCTCCTGGGGAAGTTGTTCCATCAGCCTGGACGAAACCCTGTCCTTCGGTGTGGCCGAGCAGGCTGGTGGCGGGGACGCGGACGTTGTCGAAGAAGAGTTCGGAGGTGTCTTGTCCCTTCATCCCGATCTTGTCGAGGACCCGCCCCCTTGAGAATCCCTCAGCGGCGGTGGGCACCAGCATCAGCGAGATCCCGGCGGCCTTGTCGTCGGGATCGGTCTTGACGACGGTGAGGACGAGGTCGGCCTGTGAACCGTTGGTGATGAAGGTCTTCGAGCCGCTGACGACGTACTCGTCGCCTTCACGGATCGCCTTGGTCTTGATGTTCTGCAGGTCCGACCCGGTACCGGGCTCGGTCATCGCGATCGCTCCGACGACCTCGCCGGACGCCATCTTCGGCAACCACTGCTGCTTCTGCTCCTCGGTGCCGTAGGCGAGCAGGTAGTGCGCGACGATGCCGTTGTGCAGGGAGGCGCCCCACGAGCCTGTCACCGACTCGTGCCTGCTCCTCGATGAGGATAGGCTTCGTGAGCGAAGGTCCCGCCGCCGCCGCCGTACTCCTCGGGGATGGAGAGGCACAGCAGACCCACCGCTCCGGCGCGGTTCCACAGGTCCCGGTCGACGTGCTTGTCGGCGATGAAGGTCTCGATGTGCGGCCTGATCTCCTTCTCGCAGAAAGTGCGGGCCAGGTCACGCAGGTCCTCGAGGTCGTCGTCCATCCAAGGGGAACGGCGCGTGGTCATGGGAGCCTCCGGATCATTGGGTACAGGGTGTACCCCCATCAGACCACGGCCACCGACCTGGGTACAAGGTGTCCCACGTCGGCGTTGGGCGGTGCCCGGCGTTGTGCGGCACCGAGCAGAGCCGTCGCCCCGCGCCTGTAGGCTGCGGCGATGGTCGAAGTGAGACGATGGGCGGACTCGACCGTCCGACGGCGGTCGTCGCGCGACGAGCCTGGATCGCAACGAGAAGCGCGAGCGCGTGGTCAAGGCCGCGATGCAGGTCATCGACGAGTCCGGGATCGGCGCCGGCACCGCCCTCATCGCGGAGCGGGCTGGCATCCCCAGGCCGCACGTCTACCGCTACTTCACCAGCCGAGACGACCTGGACGACCAGATGGCCAGGCGAGCAGCGCAGGACCTGATCGCGCGGGTACGCCCGAACCTGACCCGACGAGGCACGCCTCAGCAGGTCGTCGAGGGGTTGGTGCGCGCCTGCGCCACCTGGGCCGACGAGCATCCGCATCTCTACCGCTTCCTGGCAGCCCGTGGGCAGAGTCGGACCCTGCATCGTGCCCGGATGGGGCGGTCGCGCCTCCTCGACGAGATCGCTGCGGCTGCCCGCGGCTACACCAAATCGGGTGTGGCGAGCTTTCCTGAAGGCATTCTGGTCGGGGTGATGGGGATGGTGGATGCCACCGTCATCTGGTGGCTCGACCAGCGAGACGAGTCCCTGGACGTCATGGTCGGACGGCTCGCTGGTCACGTCACCCTCGTGCTCCAGGATGCGCTGGCCGGCCACGGGATCCCGCTCGACCCCGCGGTCGAGCCTGGAGCCGTTCGTCGCGGAATGAGGATGTCAGGGACCGGTCGTGGCCATGCCCTGCTCGAAGTGCTGGAGGTCGACGACGATGAACGTCGCGTGCGCGGTGGCGACCTTGTCGCCGACTTGGTCGACCGCCTCGGCGTCCACGCGCAGTCGTCGTCCCGCATGGTCGCGGACGCGGGCCGTGAACTCGTACTCGGTCCCCAACAGGACCGGCCGGAGGTACTCGACGGTCAGTGACCGGGTCACGGCGAGTCTCTCCGACGCGGTAGAGGAGGAATCCGAAGAGGTCGTCGAACGCCGCCGCCACCAGACCGCCGTGGGTGATCCCGGGCGCACCCTCCTGGCGGTGGTCAAAGCGGTGCACGCAGCGCACGCCCGCCTCGGTGGCGTCGACCTGCAGGGCGAGCCCGGCGGGGTTCTCCGTGCCGCATCCCGCGCAGGTGGGGGAGTGTGAGGGGAGGCGGCCCGATTCGGATGGCTGTGGTCGCGACATGGCACTGATCCACGCCGCCAACGTCGTCGGCGCAGCGGGACCGTGCTCGTGGTAGCCGCTCATGACGAGCGGTTCGGCTGCGCGGTCGAAGTGGCGGGAAGGTCGCTCATGATCGGCTCCTCGAGGGTCACGACGGACGGACGGACGGACGGTGACGCAAACTCTAGTTTGTCTCCACGCAGGACGTTTGCCATGCATCTGTCTACACTCGTCGGGTGATCCGAGAGGTGCTCAGGACCGATCGACGCCTCGGTGCCGAGGCCAGGGGCTTCGCGTGGTGGCTCTCGATCCTGGTGTGCAAGCCGATCCTGCTCGTGCTGCGTCGCCCGGATTGGCGTGGTGTCGAGCACGTCCCAAGGTCCGGCGGCGCGGTGCTCGCCGCGAACCACGTGTCGCACATCGACCCCCTGCTGGTCGCGGAGATGATCCTCGCCCAGCGACGGGTGCCCCGGTTCCTGGCCAAGGACAGCCTCTTCGCGGTCCCGGTCGTGGGGTGGTGGTTCCGCTCCGCAGGTCACGTCGAGGTCGACCGGTCGGCGGGACAGGCTGGCTATCGCAGTGCCGTGGAAGCCGTGGCGCGAGGTCAACTGGTCCTGGTCTACCCGGAGGGCTCCATCACGAAGCGAGAGGACGGACTGCCCATGGCGATGAAGTCCGGCGCCGTCCGCGTCGCTTTGGCGGCGTCTGTTCCCCTTCTCCCGATGGCGCAGTGGGGCGCGCAGGAGATCCTCCCTCCTTACAGTGGGCGTCTTCGCCTGGGCTGGCGTCGACGGGTGAGCCTTGTCGTGGGGCCCCCGGTCCCCCTCGACGACCTCCACGACCTGGGGGAGACCTGGGCTGTGAAGGAAGGGTGTCGGCGGTTGGAGGCCGCCATTACCGCGATGGTCGATCAGCCTGGCAGGGGTCCCGGCGGATCGGTGAACCGTGCCCCTGGCGGCATCGATCGAGCGGCGTGGTCGCCGATGCTGACTCTCACGGTTCGAAGGCGGGATCCTGGCGGACCGGTCCCGCGGTGCCGCTCTGCGTCAGGCCGGGCCCGTAGGTCTCGTGCAGGGTCCGCATGATGTCGTCGTACGGGAGGTCGAGGTAGGTCCCTCTCTCTCGTACGTACTCCATGTGTCGACGACCGGCGCCGTCTGCGGCGTGGAGCAGCGCGTCCTGGGTCCCGTCGAAGTCCAGCGGGGGAACGCCGAACCGCTCACACAGACTCGGTGTTGAAGGCCGGCGAGCCCTTGTGCCAGTGACCGTTGACGTGGACGGCGGTCCACCCGTGGTAGACGAAGAGATCGGTGCCCATCACCGACAGCAGTTGTTCGCTGCTCAGGTGGTTGCGCACGTCGGAGAAGCCCAGCAGGGCCGGAATCCCGACTGCGCGCAAGGCTGGCGGTGAGCAGCACCGCCTTCGGGACGCACCAGGTGGGGCCGCCGTTCAAGATGGAGCCTGGCCTTGTAGTGGTCGCGATCGGGCGTGAGGCCGTACGGGTTGTAGCGAAGGCGGTCGCGGACCTCCGCGAAGAGCCGCCGGACACGCTCGCGTGGGTCGTCTGCCCCCTCCACCACCGATGAGGCGAACTGACGGATTGCCGGGTGGTCGCTGTCGACGAAGTGCCCGGACGCCACCGCATCGCTCGGCTCGTGCTGGCCGTTCACCAGACGACCGCCCGGGTGTGCGTGGCAGCCCCGGCGGCCTCGAGCGCGCGCACGAGCTCCCGCTCCAGCCTCTGGGAGTGCGGCGGCGACCCGGGCTGCCTCACGGGCACGCTCGCGGGCCGGCGCCCCGTCGCTGCGCGCCTGGGACGCGACCTGCGACCAGGTCGCGGCGCAGCGACGGGCACTGTCGGACACCGCTGTGGCCGCAGGGTCGTCGGTCAGCCGGGCAATGTCGTGCGCGCCGCTGGCCAGCAGACTTGCGGAAGAGTCCGCCGCCGGTACCTGCCTTCTCGACGAACGCGCTCAGGCCGAGGAGGAGCAGGTGCAGTACGTCGTCGGGGAATACTTCGGGCCATCGCGGGAGATCGTCGGCGAACAGGTCGACGGCGGCAAGTCCGGTGGCTCCCACCGCCGGGTCGCTGCCAGAGACGATCGACGGTCCGTCCGAGGCGGTCATGGCAGCGGCCGCCTGGGCGAACGCGGCACGGCTGGCGACCCTCAGGTCAGGGAGGCTTCTGGGGCCACTCGATGTCCAAGAAGGTGTGACGCGTCGGGACGGGGAAGCCCTGCGAGGACCGCGCCTTGGCCAGCGCTTCGTAGGGCACCATCTGCACGTCCTCGCGGTCGTTGTCGACGACGTGCGCGATCTGATGCTCGTCGTCGTACCCGATGACCACGATGTCGTGCCTGCTCATCTGGAGCCTGGACCCGCAGGTACGGCAGTTCGGCGATGTCCGCCCACACGAGGGCTGGGCGGCCACGCTGGATGGAGTCACGCACCCAACCCCATCCCTCGCTCGGGTCGTCGGTGGCGTGCACCGAGACCGCTGCCCCCAGGCGCATCGGCAGGTCTGTCTCCAGGTCGCCTCCGCGGCCCACGAGGTAGATCGGGGGCATGAGACTCGGTGTCCCTGACGTATGCGAGGTCCAGGGAGCCGCTCAGTGCGAAGACGAGTCCTTCGTCAGGAGGGCCGTTCCACCCAAGTCCGGCCCATTCCAGCAGGTCCCGCATCGCGCCGGAGCCGCAGTGACCGCCCAGGCGGTGGGGGTAGGGGCTGACGACACGTTGCTGAGAGCCTAGCCATGTACTTCATCCTAGAGACAGAAAGTGGAGGTTGTCCGAAAACGGATGCTGGCAACCTAGTCTGTCACATTGTCGTGCGAGCGCGGCACCAGTCCAGAGAGTGACATTCTGGCTAGTCTGTTCATTGTGGCACCTCCAACGATGCGGGATCGGTACCGCGAACACGTCCGCGCCGCGGTCCTCGAGACCGCCCACGACCTGATCGTCAAGCGCGGATGGGAACGAGTCCGCATGGGAGAGATCGCCGACGCCGTCGGCGTCTCACGTGCCCTGCTGTACAAGGAGTTCAAGGACAAGCCCGGGTTGGGCGAGGCCGTGGTCCTCCGGGAGGCGGCGCGATTTATCGACGGAATCGAGGAGGTGCTGGCCCATCACCGCGCCGATGCCGGTCGCGGACTCGCGGCTGCCGTCGACTTCACGCTGGAGGAAGCCGAACGCAGCCCTCTCCTCAGGGCCGTGCTGATCTCTAACGGCGAGTCTCTCCTCGCAGTCGGCGACCGGGATCCTGCCGTTGCTCACAACGTCAGCGCAGACTGCTCGACCTGGCGACGAGGTCGCTGGTCAACTGGGTAACCTCGAACTTCCCAGACATGGTCGCCGAAGAAGTGTCCGACGCGGCGGACGCCCTGGTCCGGCTCACGGTTAGTCACCTAGCCCTTCCCACGTGGACGCGCCCGGAGACGTCGCGAAAAATCACCGAGGTGGGTCTGAGGTACCTCGGACTCTCGGTGGCGCCGTTGCCAGGGTCTCTTTCCCAAGAGCGAGTTCGAGTACTACGTGACAAGTGATCACAGGTCGTAGTACAGGCTCGAACTCGTGCGGGTGCGGGCGCAGCCTGCACCGGCGCGATCTCGTTGACCCGCTTGAAGTCCACCCACGTCTCGATCAGGTCGGGGGTGAACACGTTACCGACGGTGAGGAAGTCGTGGTCGGCCTCCAGCGCGTCGAGCACGGCACCCAGCGAGGTCGGGACCTGGGCGATCTCGGCCATCTCGTCCGGCGGGAGGCTCGTAGATGTCCTTGTCGATCGGGGCGGCGGGCTCGATCTTGTTCTGGATGCCGTCGAGGCCGGCGAGCATCAGGGCCGAGAACGCGAGGTACGGGTTCGCCGACGGGTCGGGGAAACGGGTCTCGATCCGCTTGGCCTTGGGGTTGGTGCCCGTGATCGGGATCCGGACCGAGGCGGAGCGGTTGCGCGAGGAGTAGACCAGCGAGATCGGGGCCTCGTAGCCGGGGACCAGGCGGTGGAAGGAGTTCACCGTCGGGTTGGTGAAGGCGAGCAGCGCGGGGGCGTGCTGCAGGATGCCGCCGATGTACCAGCGCGCGAGGTCCGAGAGACCGCCGTAGCCGGTCTCGTCGTAGAACAGCGGCGAACCGTCCTTCCACAGCGACTGGTGCACGTGCATGCCCGAGCCGTTGTCGCCGAAGATCGGCTTCGGCATGAAGGTAACGGACTTGCCCTGCTCCCAGGCGGTGTTCTTGATGAGGTACTTGAACTTCATCACGTCGTCCGCGGCCTTGAGCAGCGTGTCGAAGCGGTAGTTGATCTCCGCCTGGCCGGCGGTGCCGACCTCGTGGTGCGCACGCTCGACCTGGAGGCCGCAGAGCCTCGAGGTTCTTGACCATGTCCGCACGCAGGTCGGAGTAGTGGTCGTAGGGCTCGACGGGGAAGTAGCCACCCTTGAGGCGGGTCTTGTAGCCGAGGTTGTCCTCGCCCTCCTTGCCGGAGTTCCACCAGCCCTCGACGGAGTCGATGTGGTAGTAGCCCTCGTTGACGCCGGTGGAGTACCGCACGTTGTCGAAGATGTAGAACTCGGCCTCAGGGGCGAAGAAAGCGGTGTCGGCGATGCCGGTGGAGGCGAGGTAGGCCAGCGCCTTCTTGGCGATGTTGCGCGGGTCGCGCGAGTAGGCCTCGCCGGTGATCGGGTCGTGGATGAAGAAGTTGACGTTGAGCGTCTTGGCCTTGCGGAACGGGTCGAGGTACGCCGTCGTCGGGTCCGGGTAGAGCCTGCATGTCGGACTCGTTGATGGCCTGGAAGCCCCGGATCGAGGAGCCGTCGAAGCCCAGGCCGTCGTCGAAGACGGACTGGTCGAAGGACGAGACCGGCACGGTGAAGTGCTGCATGACGCCGGGCAGGTCGCAGAAGCGGACGTCGACCATCTCGACGCCCTCGTCCTTGATGAACTTGAGCAGGCTCTTCGCTGTTGTTGAACATTCGTTCCTCCTTGGCTGACCTGCGGAGCCAGCCATTCGGTCAGTCCGGTGACGGTCTGGGGGTACGACGCGGCGATGCGCCGTCTTTCCTCCCCGCAACCTACCGAACCGGCAGTTTCCCGACCGTCACCGGTTTGTTTCGCCCATGTAACAAGATGCCCAACGCCACCAGGCCGGGCGCCCGCGATGCGAGCGGCCCGGCCTGAGGGATCGGCTGAGGTCAGCGGATGAAGAGCATCTCCTGGTAGGTCGGCAGCGACCACAGGTCGTCGGCGACGACGGCCTCCAGGGCATCGGCGGCCTCGCGCACGGAGAGCATGGCGGGCAGCACGCTGTCGCGGTGGTACGCCGCCTCCGCCAGCCCCTCGTGGTCGTGGGTGCCGGCGAGCGCGTCCACCAGGCCGGCGAGCCCCGAGCGCAGCGCCGTGACGAGTCTCGGAGACGGCCAGCAGGTCGGTGGTGTCGGCCTCGACACCGGCGGCCTTGAGCGCCGCCACGTTGGAGGCGAGACTCGGTCTGGTAGCGCACGGCGGCCGGCAGGATCGTCGTCCGCGCGATCTCCTCGGTGAGGTTCGCCTCGACGTTGATCGTCATCACGTACTGCTCCACGCCGACCTCGAAGCGGGACTCCAGACTCGGTCTCGCTGAACACGCCGTAGGACGAGAACAGGCTTCTTGGCCTCGGGGGAGAGGTACTCCGGCAGCGCGTCCACCGTGGTCCGCAGGTTCTTCAGGCCGCGCTTCTCCGCCTCGACGTGCCACTCCTCGGCGTACCCGTTGCCGTTGAAGACGACCGCGCCGTGCTGCTCCATCACCTTCGCCAGCACCGACTGGACGGCGTCGTTGAACTCCGTGCCGCCCTTGACCGCGGCCTCCGGACTCGGTGGCGAGGTAGTCCAGCGCCTCGGCCATGATCGTGTTGATCACGACCATCGGCGCGGCGACCGTCTGGTTGGAGCCGGCCGCGCGGAACTCGAACCGGTTGCCGGTGAAGGCCATCGGCGAGGTGCGGTTGCGGTCGCCGGCGTCCTTGGTGAGGTCGGGCAGGGTGTCGACGCCCACGGACAGGACGCCCTTCTGCTTCGAGGAGGTCGCGCCGCCGGAGGCGATCTGCTCGAAGACGTCCTGCAGCCTGGTCGCCGAGGAAGATCGAGATGATCGCCGGGGGAGCCTCGTTGGCTCCGAGACGGTGGTCGTTGCCGGCGCTGGCGATGGAGAGCCGGAGCAGCCCGCCGTACAGGTGGACGGCGCGGATGACGGCGGCGCAGAAGACGAGGAACTGAGCGTTGTCGTGTGGGTTGTCGCCCGGGCTCAGGAAGTTGCCCTGGTTGCCGTTGCCGAACGAGAAGTTCACGTGCTTGCCGGAGCCGTTGACGCCTGCGAAGGGCTTCTCGTGGAAGAGGCACTCCATGCCGTGCTGCTTGGCGATCGAGCGGAAGGTCGACATCAGCAGCTGCTGGTGGTCCGAGGCCAGGTTGGCGCGCTCGAAGACCGGCGCGATCTCGAACTGGCCGGGCGCGACCTCGTTGTGGCGGGTCTTGGCCGGGACGCCGAGCTCTGAACAGCGCGCGCTCGGTGTCGTGCATGAAGCCGAGGACGCGCTCGGGGATGGCGCCGAAGTAGTGGTCGTCGAACTCCTGGCCCTTCGGCGGCTTCGCGCCGAACAGCGTGCGGCCGGCGTTGAGCAGGTCGGGGCGCGAGTTCACGAAGGAGGTGTCGACCAGGAAGTACTCCTGCTCCGGCCCGCAGTACGACACCACGTTGTCGATGTCCTCGTGGCCGAAGAGGGTCAGGACACGCTTGGCCTGCTCGGACATGGCGTGCTGCGAGCGCAGCAGCGGGGTCTTGTGGTCCAGCGCCTCGCCGGTCATCGAGACGAAGATCGTCGGGATGCACAGGGTGTTGCCGTTCGGGTTCTCCAGGATGTACGCCGGCGACTGGACGTCCCAGCCGGTGTACCCCCGCGCCTCGAAGGTCGCCCGGATCCCGCCGTTGGGGAAGGAGGCTGGCGTCCGGCTCGCCCTGGACCAGCGTCTTGCCGGAGAACTCCCACACCGCCGTACCGTCGCCGACGGGCTCCATGAAGGAGTCGTGCTTCTCGGCGGTCAGGCCGGTCAGCGGGTAGAAGACGTGGGCGTAGTGGGTCACGCCCTTCTCCATCGCCCAGTCCTTCATCGCCGAGGCGACGACGTCGGCGACCGCCGGGTCGAGCTTCTCGCCCTTCTGGATGGTCGCGGCGACGGACTTGAACACCGACTTCGGCAGACGCTTCTGCATGACCGCGAGGGAGAAGACGTTCTCGCCGTAGGTGGCGCCGGTCTTCTCCTCGACGTCGAAGAACGCGGCCGGTGCCTCGTTCGCCTCGATGTCGCGGATCGCGCCCAGACGGGTCGGGTTCGCAGTCATGGAAACTCCTGGTGCTCGTTGCAGGGGTGGTCGCACGGGCGACCTGCACGTGAACGCTAGGGGTCGAAGATTTCGCGAAGTCGCCCGATTGTTTCGGGCAGGTAACAGGTTGGTCGGGGCGGGCGCGGCCGGGGCGCCCGGTAGTTTTGGGGAGTGATCGAGAACGTTTCGTGGGGCCGCCGGATCCTCGCCCTGCTCGTCGACTGGCTGATCTGCACCCTCGTGGTGGTCGCGATCTACGGCCTCGACGAGTACACCACCACCGGCTCCACCGCCTCGCTCATGGTGCTGCCCGTCTTCGTGCTGGAGTCCGCGCTGCTCACCTGGCTCGCCGGGGGCTCGATCGGCAAAGCCTGCTCACCGGGCTCTGCGTGGTGCCGGCGGACGGGCGTCTGCGCAAAGCCTGAGCCCCGTCAAGGCCTTCGGCCGTCAGGTCCTCGTCGCGCTGGTCATCCCGCCGCTCGTCTTCCGTCCCGACGGCCGGGGCCTGCACGACCTCTTCGCCGGGACCTCGACCGTCACCTTCGCCACCCTGCGCTCCCTGATGAAGTGACCCTCACTCGTAGGTCGACCAGCGTCGGCCTGGCCTCGATCGCCCGCAGCGCCTGCGCGCCGCCCTGGACGGTCACCGTGCCGGGAATCGCGCGCCAGCCGCCGTTCCCCACCCGGTAGCGACCGGTGTACGTCGTCGCCAGCCGCGGCTGGTAGGTGCCCTTGCGCAGGTAGTCGTGGGTGACCTCCAGGCGCGGGTACGGCGCCCCCGGCTGCGTCGTGCTGGTCGACTCCCCGTCGCCGAACTCCCACCGGTAGCGGCTCGGCGTCGCCTCCAGGGTGGCCCGCTGGCCGAGCAAGGTCACCGTGCGGGTGATCGGGGCGGTGCTGGTCGTGTAGAAGTTCGTGGCGAAGTTGACCAGGGTCCGCCCGTCGGGCGGCTGGACGACGAGGGTGCCTGCCGGGAGGCGGAGCGCGGCGAAGGCGGAGCGGATGAGGCCGACGGTGAGGACGGGTGGGGTCTTCGGGTCGGCGGCGGGACAGAAGGTGAGATCTATGTCAGAGCCCGCGACAGCGATCGCGCCGGGGCATGCGCCACCTCCAACTGCGAGCGCCGGGCTATGCCCAATCGATCCGGACGGTGACGAAACGGCGGGCGGCCTCGATGAAGTCCCGGCTCGGTCTCCGGCCTCAGCCCAGAATCCACCGTCACTGGAACCGGGTTGCACGGTAGGCGGTGGTTGGCCCGGATCCGCAAGCTACAAAAAGGGCGACGGCGCAGGTGAGCACGCAGGCGACGGATGCAAACACTACGCCCGCTCCATCACATCAACTCGCCAGCGGCCCGCGCAGAGAATGTCCACGACGTAGGACACCGTGGATGCTTGGAACTCTTTGGTTGCGCCATCAACAGAGATCGACTGATGTGCCTGATTGCTGACATCTAGGTAAATCTCGAAAGCAACGACTTCAGAGCCAGCCTACCTTGAGTGACCTGATGCTGGTCTGCCTGACTTCGTAACGGGCGTCCGTCAGTCGGCCGCCGGACTCGTACAGCGTCCGGATCGCATCGATACCCGCCAGACATCGCTCGCAGTTCGGCCCCGAGACCTTCTCCAGCGCCTTCACATCCCCGGTCACCTGCGCATAGTTGATCAGGTCCCAGTAGTACGCGATGAACGCCCGCGCCCCCGCCTCCGTCGGCTGCCTCGCCGCGGCGGGCAGCACGGGCTCCTTCGCCGGCGCGGCCGACGGCGTGGGGGAGACCGGAGCGGTCGTGCTCACGCTCGGCGACGGGGACGGTTGCCCGTCGGGCTCGTCGTCCGAGCAGCCCGCCAGCAGGACGCCGCACGCCGCCACCGCGGCGAGACTGCGCAGCCACCCCATTGTTCCTCCCCGAGAACAGACTTCGCCCGGACCGGGCGCGTGACGACGCTAACCGATCCGGGCGAAGGTGCCACAGGCTGACAACCAGATGTGGAAAGTACTGACAATCAGCGGCCGCGGAGGTTGCCGCGCATGCCCTTCATCGACGTGGGCACCGGACCCCGCGGGATCGGAGCCTTGGGGCGCTGGGCGTCGAGAGCCCGCAGCCGCTGGCGGATCTCGGTGATCTCGGCGGGCTTCACCTGGCGACCGAGCCTCTGCACGTGGCGGACCAGGCTTCGGGAGCGGGACCTGGCCCTCGTCCTTGCCGACGACGATCTCGTGGACGGGGTACTCCCCGGCCACCCGCTCGTGCTTCTTGTGCTCGCTGACCAGCAGCCGCTTGACGCGCGAAGGGTTGCCCTCGGCGACCAGCACGATGCCCGGGGGGCCGACGACGCGGTGCACCATGTCCTGCTGCTTGTTGAAGCCTGACGGCGTCCTCCACGACCCAGCCGCGGCGCAGCATGCCGAGCGCGCGAGCAGCGGCGCCGAGCCTGGCCGTCGAGCCGGCGGAACGCCGCGCGCTGGGCACGCCGGCCGAAGACGATCATCACGCCGAGCAGGCCAAGGAGCAGGGTGCCGATGATGCTCAGCACCAGCCTGAAGGTGCCCTCGCCGGGAAGCACGAACTGGAAGATGACGAACCCGATGCCGCCGAACACCAAGAAGGCGCCGAGCATCCACCAGCGCGCGGCCGGGTCGACCTCGCGGGTCATCTTGTAGGTCTCGAGGATCTGCCGGCGGCGACTCATGGTCGACGGGTCGAGGGGCGTGTTCGACATGGGGTGCTGCGTTCTCCTCAGGCCATCAGGCGGTGACTTGGGCGCGCGACTCCCGCGCGGCCATCGCCTGACGATACAGACGACCGGCCCGGTACGACGAACGGACCAGCGGCCCGGACAGGACTCCGGCGAAGCCGATCTCCTCGGCCTCGGCGGCGAGACTCGACGAACTCCTCCGGCTTCACCCACCGCTCCACGGGGTGGTGGCGGGGCGAGGGCCGCAGGTACTGGGTGATCGTGATCAGGCTCGCAGCCGGCCTCGTGCAGGTCGCGCAGGGCCTGGGAGACCTCCTCGCGGGTCTCGCCCATGCCGAGGATGAGGTTCGACTTGGTGACCAGGCCGAACGCCCGCGCCTGGGTGAGGACGTCGAGCGAGCGCTCGTAGCGGAAGGCGGGCCGGATCCGCTTGAAGATCCGCGGCACCGTCTCGACGTTGTGGGCCAGCACCTCGGGGCGGGATTCGAAGACCTCGGCCAGCGAACTCGGGGCGGCCGTTGAAGTCGGGGATCAGGTTCTCCACGCCGGTGCCGGGGTTCAGGCTCGTGGATGGCGCGCACCGTCTCGGCGTACAACCAGGCGCCACCGTCGGCGAGATCGTCACGCGCGACGCCGGTGATGGTGGCGTACTTGAGCTCCATCTGCTGCACGGACTCGGCCACGCGGCGGGGCTCGTCGCGGTCGAGGGGCTGCGGCTTGCCGGTGTCGATCTGGCAGAAGTCGCAGCGCCGGGTGCACTGGTCGCCACCGATGAGGAAGGTCGCCTCGCGGTCCTCCCAGCACTCGAAGATGTTGGGGCAGCCGGCTTCCTGGCACACGGTGTGCAGTCCTTCGGACTTCACCAGGCTTCTGCAGGGCGGTGTACTCCGGGCCCATCTTGGCCTTGGTCTTGATCCACGAGGGTTTGCGTTCGATCGGGGTCTCCGCGTTGCGCACTTCCAGGCGGAGAAGGCTTTGCGTCCCTCGGGTGCTGCAGTCACCCGCTCAGCGTACTCCGCACGCGATGGGCGACCGGCATCAGCGGGCGGGGTAGGCCAGCACCGCCACGCCGCCCCGCGCCTTCGCCGGGTCGGGACGCGGCTCGTAGTCGGGCGTCGCGTCGTAGGGGCCCCAGGCGAGCAGGTCGGCCACGTGGCGTCGTACGGCATCGAGGACCTCGGTGACCGGTACGTCGCGGCCGAGCTCGGCGCTCAGCGAGGTGACCCCGGCGTCGGAGATCCCGCAGGGCACGAAGCGGTCGTACCAGCCCAGGTCGACGTCACAGTTGAGCGAGAAGCCGTGCATGGTGACGCCCTTGCTCACCCGGATCCCGAGCGCGGCGATCTTGCGCTCGGGCCCGCGCGCGTCGGCCTTGAGCCACACGCCGCTGCGTCCGGGGACGCGCGCGGTGGTGACGCCGAGCTCGGCACAGACCGCGATCAGCGCCTCCTCGACCCGGCGGACGTAGTCGACGACCTTGACGTGGTCGGGCAGGCGCACGATCGGGTAGCCCACCAGCCTGGCCGGGGCCGTGGAAGGTGATCTGCCCACCGCGGTCGACGTCGACGACGGCGGCGCCGCCCGGGTCGAGCGGCCGGTCCTCGGGGCGGGTGCGCTTGCCGGCGGTGAAGACGGCGGGGTGCTCGAGCAGCAGGACCGTGTCCGGACGCGTCCCCGCGACGACCTCCGCGTGCACCGAGCGCTGCAGGTCCCACGCCGCCAGGTAGTCGATCGCGTCGGCTCCGAGGCCGGCTTCGGTGAAGTCGAGCGTCACGTCGGCAACGGTACTCCGCGCTCAGCCTGGGCATCGGCGGGAGGAGGCGGCGCTCGGCGTACGCGGGCGCGTCCTCACGCGTGACGACCAGGAGCATGACGCCCTCCGGGTGCTCGTGCGGGAAGCAGGTCCAGCCGGCGGCGTCGGTCATCTTCCAGCGCGCCTGGGTGGTCCCCTCGAGCCGGCCGGACACGAGGGGTACGACGAGGTCGACCTCCTCGCCGGGCATCGTGTCCGGGAGCAGGGTCCACGGTGCGGACGTCGGCACACCGATCCCGCCGGCCGGGCCTTGCCGTGCGTAGCGGCGGTCGATCCACGGCACCGTGCCGGTGTTGCGGATCCGCCAGATCTTGGTGAACGGGGTGCGGGGGAGCAGCACCTCGCCGTCGGGGACGGTCACGTCGCCGACGAAGGCGGCGGCGTCGCCGGGCACGGGGTACTCCGCCGTCGAGATGCGCTGCCGCCTCTGGAAGGGCCGCGGACCGCACGTCACCTCCACCCAGGCGTCCCAGACCTGGCCGTCGCCGTGGAAGGTCAGGTCGTAGTAGGTGACGATCGCGGCGTTCGGTGCGTCGCGTCCGCGCTCGACGTTGCTGAGGTGGCTGCGGCTGCACCCGATGGCGCGGGCCACCTCGCTCAACGGCCGCTCGGAGGCCGTGCGCAGGTCTCGCATCAGCCTGACCGAGGATCTCCCGGGACAGGTGCGAGGTCATGGCGCGAGTGTAGGAGCGCGACACCCCGAGCGGCCGCTGCTGGTATCGGTTCCGGTCGCCGGTATCGGTTCCGGTGGTGGGAGATCGCCAACCCCCTTCCGAGGCCGCCTACGGTCGCCGCGTGAGTGCACCGTGGCCGCCCCCCGCGGGCCGTGCGCGGCCGCTGCGCTCACGCACTCTCGACGTCGTCGTCGTGGTGCTGGCGGTCCTGGCCTTCCTGGCAGCCGGGTTCCTGCTCCTGATGGCCGTGGTGCTGCCGATGGGCGCGGCGTCGTGCGAGACCGACGGCTGCGAGCGGCGGCTCAACCTGATCGCCCTGTGCACCGCGGCCGGTTCGGTCGCCGGCATGGCCGCGACGACGGCCGGTGTGGTGCTGCGGCTCGGCGGCTTCGCCCGTTGGTGGGGGCTCGTCTGCCTGGCCGGAGGACTGGTGCTGCCCATCGGCGCCTTCCTCGGCTCCAGCCTCTCCCTCCCGACGGCCCCGTGAACGCCCCCGTGAGCACGTCCGTCGCCGCGCGGTATCAGTACCGGTGGTGGGAGATCGCCAACGACCGGGAGTCGCTGCCTACCGTCGTCCTGCTCGCGACGTACCAGCGGGCGGCACCGAGACCGGGAACACGCGACGAGGCCGGCGGCGGACCAGGGATCGAGCACGGCGATCGTCGGCACCGCCGCCTGAGACATCCCTCCCACCGTCCCGTCCGCCACCCGAGGAGCCTCCACCATGCGCACACGTCCCTACCCGTCCGCCCGTCAGGGCGTCGCGGCCCTCGCGGCCTCGCTCGTCCTGCTCACCGCCGTGGGCTGCGACGCGTCGGTCTCGGCCGGGGAGAAGAAGGTCTCCCGGTCCGACGTCGCGCGACAGGTGAGCGAGCAAACCACCCGCACCGTCGGCCAGGAGCCCGACGACGTCTCCTGCCCGGACGATCTCCCTGCCGAGAAGGGCGCGGAGACGACCTGCACGCTGACCTCCGGCGGCTCGTCGTACGACGTGGCGGTGAAGGTCACCTCGGTGGACGGCGACGACGTGAAGCTCGACATCAAGGTCGCCGACGCGCCGAGTCGATGGAGCCTGAAGAACGGCGTCCAGGTCGCGTCGCCGACCGACGGGGCGAAGGCCGGGGCCCTCCTCGCCGACGTCCTGGTGGTCCTCACCGCGACCGCAGCCGTCGTGCTGGCGCTGCCGCGGGAGCCGCTCGGCGTCGTCGCCGGAGGTGCGGTGCTCGCGTGGGTCGGCATCGCCTGGCTCTACGGCTTCCTGCTGTTCTTCGTGCCGGGCCGTCGCAGCCTCGGGTGCGCGTTGTTCGGCACCCGCGTCGTACGACGCTCCGACGGCGCGTGGCCGGGATTCTGGCGCTCCGGCTGGATCTCCTTCGTGCGGACCGTGTGGTTCCCCCTGCTCCCGCCGGTGGTGATCGCCGGCGCTCTCGGCGGGGGATCTCCGGGCGGCATCGAGGCGGTCGTGTGGAACGTGAGCGTGCGCGCAACAGGACTGACCGGCCGGCGCCCGCCGGGCGGAGTCGCAGAGATCGACCGAGAGGAATCGCCATGACGAAGAGATCGACCGGCCCCCGAACGACGCTCCGCGTCGCCGTCGGGCTGACGGCCGCCCTGACGGGGTCGTTGGGTGCGGCACTGACGGGGGAGTCCGGCGGGCGCCAGGCTCGACGCCGGTGCCGGTGGCGCAGGCCGGGCCACCGGCATCGTGCTTCATCCACCTCGACGGGGTGGTCGACAGCGGGCCCGACACGGGACAGATCACGCGCCGGACCTACGACACCGACGGCGGGATCCCGAGCTCCCGGCTGGACCGTTTCAACCCGGGGCGGCTGGCGTTCGTGCCGCGGGGCTTCATCACTGATCCCGGCGGCTCGGGCGGTCGGCCCTACGTGAACTCGTTCTACGTCGGAAACTCTCCGGCCGGTGGCTTCTACCGGATCTCCGCAGTCGGGCAGAACAGCACCGAGGACGTCGTCGTCGCGGCGACCGTGGTCGATGCCACCTGGGCCAGCATCCGCTCGATCATCCACACCGGGACGGGAACGACGGACTCGACCTACCTCTACGGGCTGACCGACGGTGGCGGCTTCTACCGCTACGAGACCGGCTCGAAGAGCCTGGCGCCCTACGGGCGGGTCACCGTCGGCACCTCGGGGTGGCAGGGCGTCCGGACGATGGTGTGGGAGCGGGTGGTGACCCTGCCGGGCACGACGCGGCGCGCCGACGTCTTCCTGGCGACCACCACCGACGGCAAGCCTGGTGGAGTACACCGTGCCGCTCGACCACCCCGAGCAGTGGACGCGCGTGGACCTCAAGAGCGCCACCTGGGGCGGCTTCAAGGTGCTCACGACCGGCGACTGCTTCACCGCCAGCGGCGCTCCGGCCGGGCGCATGCTGCTGGGCGTCCTCACCAACGGCGACGTCTACACCTACTGGGACAAGAACGCCACCGACGGCTCCGGTGCCGACATCGTCGGCTACGGCAAGGCAGCCGCCGGCTGGACCGAAAAGCTCTACTGAGCCACCTCCGGGCGGTTCCCCTGTGGAGAACCGCCCGGAGGCCCTGGAGCCGACGCATCATCGCTCCATGCGCATCTCGGGATCCCGCCTCGTCCTCGCCTTCACGGCCCTGCTCGTGGTGGTCGCCGGCCTCCTCGCGGGCTGGGCGGCTCTGCGGCCCGACCCACCCGGCGGCACGGCGCCCGCCCCACGAGCCGCGGCCACGCCCACCGCGCCGGGTGCCTCCTCTGGCGGTGCGGGAGCGCGGGCCGATCCGCCTGCAGCGGTGGTGGCACTGGCCGTGCTCCGCGACTGGGACCGGGCCCGGGCGAGCGCCTGGGAGCGGGGAGACCCAGCCGCGCTGCGGGCGCTCTACGTGCGCGGCTCGCCCGCCGGCGAGGCCGACGTCGCGATGCTCCGCCGCTGGCAGGAGCGCGGCCTGCGGGTGCACGGCATGCGCATGCAGGTGCTGGGTGTCGAGCCTGCGGGCGCGGGGAGCGTCCCGGTTGGTGCTCGTGGTGACCGACCGGCTGGTCGGCGCGGTCGCGGTGCCGGGGCGGCTCGCGCTGCCGCAGGACCAGCCGACCCGGCGCCGGCTCGAGCTCCGCCGGGTGGCGGGGCGGTGGCTGCTCGCCGGGGCGGTGGTGCTCAGCGACGGATGAGGCCGGTGGCGAGGATCGCGTCCACGTCGGGGTCGGCGAAGTCGAAGCCCAGGTCGAGCAGCGTGCGCGGGGCCACGTTGAGCGAGCCGAGCAGACTCGTCGGCGAGCGGACCGGCGGCGATCTTGATCGCCGGTGCCGGCGCGGCGAGCAGCGCGGGGCGGTGCACCTGCCTGGCCAGGGCGCGGGTGAACTCGGCATTCGTGGGAGTCCGCGGCGCGCAGAGGTTCGCCGGCCCGGCCGCGGTCGGGTGCTCGACGAGGAAGCGCACGCCGCCGACCCAGTCGCGCAGCGAGATCAGCGGGGCGTACTGCTTGCCCGAGCCGATCCGGCCCCCCAGTCCGGCGAGGAACTGCAGGCGCTGAGCCTGCAGCGGCGGGTTGCTGCGGTCCTGCACGGGGGCGGTGCGCAGGAGGACGACCCGCGCGCCGGCCTCCTGGGCGGGCTGGGCCGCGCCCTCCCACTCCCGGCACACCCGGGTGAGCAGGGCGTGGCCGCGGGTGTCGGAGGCCTCGGTGAGCGGCGCAGTGCCGTGGTCGCCGTACCAGGCTGATGCCGGAGGCGTTCACGAGGGCCGGTGGCTGCGGGGCGGCGGCGATGGTGCGGGCGAGCAGGCCGGTCGTGGTGACCCGGCTGGTGCGGACGTCGCGAGCCCACGCGCGGGAGTGCGGGTTGCCGATGAGCGGGGCACCGGCGAGGTTGACGACCACGTCGGCGCCCTGCACGAGGCCGGCGTCGACCTGGCCGTCCTGGGGAGCCCAGCGTGACTCGCCTGCGCCGGGCTCACGTCGGACGAGGGTGGTCACGTCGTGACCGTGCTCGCGCAGCGCATCGACCAGGTGACGACCCAGGAAGCCGGAGGAGCCGGCGACGACCACGGACAGGCGGGAGGAGGAGGACACGCCGCAAGCCTGCCACTCCCACGGTGGCGCGTGGCACCCTGTGCGCAACCTCTGGAGGGAGATCCATGAACGACGCACGTCGTCGCCCGCGCCGTACCGCCGCGGTCGCGCTCGCCACCGTCGCGCTGCTGGCCCTGGCGGGCTGCAACGACGACAAGGAGCCGCAGCAGGGCTCGCGGCCGGTCCGCGAGAGCCCGGGCGCGACGGGTGGAGGTTCCACCGCGCCGAGCGGTGATGCCGCCTCCGGCTCGGCCACGGCGAGCGGGAGCGGAAGCGCGAGCGCGTCGGCAGCCACCGCGCCGCGGATCGAGGTGCTCGGGACCGGTACCGGCCCGCGGCGGCTGCTCCGCCTGGAGGCTCGCGCAGGGGCACCGCGAGACCAGCACGGTCGAGATGGTGATGCGGATGGAGATGGGACCGGTCGGCAAGGTCGAGGTGCCGTTCGCCACGCCGGTCACCACGACCGTGACCCGGGCCGACGACGACGGCTACGCCTTCGCGGCGGTGCTCGGCAGGCCGACGGTCGACGCGGCGAGGCTGCCCCAGGCCCTGGCCGCGACCCTCGAGCAGACGCTCGGGCAGGTCGAGGGCACCACGATGCGCCTGGAGTCCGGCCGCGACGGCGCGGTGACCTCCTCGAAGATCGAGCTCCCGGACGGTGCGCCTGCAGTGGTGGCGCGGATGACCGACACCTTCGCGAGCCAGGCGATCGGGATGACCGTCCCCCCTTCCGGCCGAGGCGGTCGGCGTAGGGGCACGGTGGCGCGCGGTCAGCACGCTGCGGCTGTCGGGGACGACCTCGACGATCACCACGACGTACGAGCCTGACGCAGGCTGCGCGACGACGGCTACACGTTGAAGTCTGTCCGTGCAGCAGCGCACCCACCCGGGCACGGCCGCCGGCGGTGGGTCCATCGTCAAGGGCTCCGCGACCGGCACGGGAACGCTGACCGGGCGCAGCGGGTTCGTGATGCCGGTGTCGTCGGAGTCGAGCCTCGAGGGGTCCTCGGTCGTCGAGGTGGGCGGGCAGCGGGTCCGTACCGGCTTCGGGGTGACGATGCGGCAGACCACCCGCTGAGGGACCGCGCAGACGACGAAGGCCCCTGCCGAGCGGCAGGGGCCTTCGTGCGTCGGACGTCCGGGGTCAGACCTCGAACTGGCCGGACTCCAGGCGCTTCTTGAGGTCGCGCAGGAAGCGGCCGGCGTCGGCACCGTCGACCACGCGGTGGTCGTAGGTCAGTGCCAGGTAGACCATGTGGCGCACCGCGATCGTCTCGCCCAGGTCGTCGTCGTCGATCACCACGGGACGCTTGACCACGGCACCGGGGCCGAGGATGGCGACCTGCGGCTGGTTGATGATCGGGGTGTCCCACAGCGCGCCGAAGCCTGCCGAGGTTGGTGATGGTGAAGGTGCCGCCGGAGAGCCTCGTCGGGCCCGATCTTGTTGGTCCGGGTCCGCTCGGCGACGTCGGCGATCTTCTTGGCGAGGCCGGAGATGGCGAGGTCACCGGCGTCCTTGACGACCGGCGTGAGCAGGCCCTTCTCGGTGTCGACGGCGAAGGCGACGTTCTCGCGGTCGTAGTAGGTGATCTCGCCGGCCTCGAGGTCCAGCGTCGCGTTGAGCGCCGGGTGGTGCTTGAGGGTGTCGATGGCGGCCTTGGTGAAGAAGGGCAGGTACGACAGACTTCACGCCCTCGCGCGCCAGGAACTCCTCCTTCACGCTCTCCCGCAGCCGGGCGATGTTCGTGACGTCGACCTCGACCACCTGGGTCAGGCCTGGGCCGAGACGTGCAGCGACTCGACCATCCGCTCGGCGATGATCTTGCGCAGCCGGGTGACCTTGACCGTCTGCCCGCGCAGCGGCGACGGGGAGCCACCCGTCGCACCGCCCGAGGCGGCCGGCGTGGAGGCAGCGGGAGCCGAGGCGGCCGCGGCAGCCGGAGCGGCGGACTTGGCCGCGGCGGCGTCGAGGACGTCCTGCTTGCGGATCCGGCCACCGACGCCGGAGCCCTTCACCTGGGCCAGGTCGACACCGTGCTGGGCGGCGAGCTTGCGGACCAGGGGAGTGACGTAGCCCGGGCCCTCGTCGGCGACGCTGGCAGCAGCGGCCTCGGCGACGGCCGGCGACGGGGTCGGCGCGGAGCTCGCGGCGGGAGCCGGAGCGGCCGGGGCCGGCTCAGGCTTCGCCTCGGGCGTTGGGGTGGGCTCGGGCTTCGCCTCGGGCTCCGGCGTCGGCTCGGGCTTCGCCTCGGGCTCCGGCGTCGGCTCGGGCTCGGGGGCCGGGGCGGCGGCGGGGGTGCCGGAGCCGACGATGGCGAGCTCGGCGCCGATCTCGACGGTCTCGTCCTCGGCGGCCTTGATCTCCAGCAGGGTGCCGGCGACCGGCGAGGGGATCTCGGTGTCGACCTTGTCGGTGCTCACCTCGAGCAGGGGCTCGTCGACGGCGACCTCGTCGCCGACCTGCTTGAGCCAGCGGGTCACGGTGCCCTCGGTCACGGACTCTCCGAGCGCGGGGAGGGTGACCGGCGTTCCGCTGGTGGCGCCTCCGGACGCGGCCGCGGGGGCCGGTGCCTCGGGAGCCGACGGGGCCTCGGGGGCGGCCGGGGCGGGTGCGGCCTCGGCGGCGGGAGCCTCCTGAGCAGGAGCCTCGGCGGCCGGGGCCTCCTGCGCGGGCGCCTCCTCGGCGGGCGCGGGCGCGTCGCCGCCACCCTCGCCGGCCTCGCCGACGACAGCCAGCACGGCGCCGATCTCGACGGTGTCGTCCTCGTTGGCGCGGATCTCGATCAGCGTTCCGGCAACGGGAGACGGGATCTCCGTGTCCACCTTGTCGGTGCTGACCTCGAGCAACGGCTCGTCGATCGCGATCTGGTCGCCGACCTGCTTGAGCCAGCGGGTGACAGTGCCCTCGGTGACGGATTCACCGAGTGCGGGAAGAGTGACTTCGGTCGCCATGGGAGCCATCCTTGCACCACGGGTGAACCAAGTCGCAACAGGTCACCCAGAGATCGGGCAAACTGTCCCCATGGCTTTGTTCGACCGGTTCCGAGGCGGCTCGAGGGTACGCACCAGTAACCCCGCCAAGGACGCTGCGCGCACGGGTTCGACGCGGGTGCGTGCCTCGGAGCGGGGCGACGAGGAGCACCTGCGCACCTGGGTCCAGGAGCGCCGTGGGGTGGAGGGCTTCGTCGAGCCGCGGACGGCGGTCAGCGAGATCACGCTGCTCCTCGTCGCCCACGACGGCGAGTGGACCCGGCGCCGGGTGCCGTCGGTGAAGTGGGCCCACGACTTCTGCAACCGCCACCAGGTCCCGTCGTACGACGCCGCGGTGGTCGGCGTCCCGCAGCGGATGCGCGACTACAACTCCCGGGTCAGGAAGGCTCAGAAGGAGCAGGCGCGGCGCGAGCCCTGAGCACCTCGACGAGGGTGGCCACGCCGTAGCCGGTCGCCCCGCTCGCGAGGTGCCCGTTCGCGCCGCCCTTGTTGAAGGTCGGCCCCGCGATGTCCAGGTGCGCCCACGGCAGCCCGCCGGTGAACTCGCGCAGGAAGGCCGCGGCGAAGATCCCGCCACCCCAGCGGATGCCGTCGTACTGGGCGAGGTCGGCGACCTTGCTGCTGCGGATCCGCTCGTCGTAGAACTCCGGGATCGGCATCGGCCAGGCGTCCTCGCCCGCCGCCTCGCCGGCGGCGAGCACCTCGGCGACGACGGCGTCGTCGCCGAGCACGCCGGCCATCTTGTCGCCCAGGGCGAGCACCATGTGCCCGGTCAGGGTGGCGATGTCGACGAGGACGTCCGGCGCGCGCTCGACCGCGCGCCCCAGGGCGTCGGCCAGGACCAGGCGGCCCTCGGCGTCGGTGTTGGTGACCTCGACGGTGGTGCCGGCGTACGTCGTCAGCACGTCGCCCGGGCGCATGGAGGCCGCGCCGACCATGTTCTCGGCGAGCGCCGCGAAGGCGGAGACCCGGACGGGCAGCCCGAGGCGGGCTGCGGCGATGGTCGCCTGGACGACGGCCGCGGCGCCGGCCATGTCCTCCTTCATCGTGGCCATGCTGGCTGCGGGCTTGATCCACAGCCCACCGGAGTCGAAGGTGATGCCCTTGCCGACCAGCGCGACGTGCGCCACGGCGTCCTTGGGTGCGTAGGTCAGGCTCGACCAGGCGCGGCGGCGCGGCCGAGCCGGACCCGACCGCGAGCAGGCCGCCACAGCCGAGCTCGTCGAGACGCTGCTCGTCGAGCACGTCGACCTTGATCCGGCCACCGGCCGGCGAGCCTCCTTGTTGGCGGCCTTGACGGCGGCGCCGATGGCGTCGGCGAAGGCCGGCGGCGTGAGGTCGCCGGGCGGGGTGTTGACCCAGTCCCGGGCGGCGGCGATGCCGTCCACGACGACCTGGGCCGGCTCGACCGCGGCGGCGACGTCCGCCCGGCGCGCGGCTGGGGTGAGCAGCACGACCTCGGCCGGCGCGGTGGGCGTGCCGGGCTTGCTCTTGTACGTCGTGAAGGAGTACCCGCCCAGGCCCCAGCCCTCGACCACGGCCCGCACCAGCGCGGGGGAGTCGGCGGGCAGCGCGAGCGCGACGGAGGCGGCGTTGGTGACCGCGCGGGCCGCGTTGCCCGCGGCGCGTCGTACGGCGTCCGGGGTCACCTCCTCGCCCAGGCCGACCAGGACGAGCAGCGGGGAGGCGATCACCTTGTTCGTCGGCACCTTGGCGACCTCGCCGGGCCGGCCCTGGGCGCCCAGCGTGGCGAGCAGGCCGGGCAGCCTTGCGCCCGTAGGCCTCGGCCACCGCCTCGCCGCCCGGCGCGAGCGTGCCGTCGCCCAGCACGCCGACCACGACGGCTTCTGCCTTGGTCTTGGCGGGGCTGGCGGTGCGGAGCGCGAAGGTCGTCACCGGAGAGACGATATCCGGACGATCGGGCGATAGATTGCCGACCATGGCCGACGCGACCCCCCTGCAGTCCCCGCTCCACGACCGGCACGAGGCACTCGGCGCCAAGTTCTCCGAGTTCGGCGGCTGGCTGATGCCGCTGGAGTACCCCACCGGCGTGGTCAAGGAGCACACCGCGGTCCGCGACGGCGTCGGCATCTTCGACGTCAGCCACCTCGGCAAGGCTCGTGGTCCGCGGCCCCGGTGCGGTGGACTTCCTCAACTCCACGCTGACCAACGACCTGCACCGGATCGGGCCCGGCAAGGCGCAGTACAGCCTCGTCGTGGACGACGCCACGGGCGGGATCGTCGACGACGTCTTCACCTACTACCGCGACGACGAGCACGTGCTGGTGGTGCCGAACGCCTCCAACAACGAGGAGGTACGACGCCGCCTGGTGGCTGCCGCGCCCGAGGGCGTCGAGGTCGTCGACCACCACCGCGACTACGTCGTCCTGGCCGTGCAGGGCGCCAGGTCCGACGACGTGGTGGCGGCCGTGGGCCTGCCCGTCGGGCACGAGTACCTCACCTTCGTCGAGGCGCCCTGGGAGGCCGGCGACGGTGACCCCGACCCCGACGCGACGATCATCGTGTGCCGCACCGGCTACACCGGGGAGCGCGGCTACGAGTCGATCGCGCCGAGCGGCCTGGCCCCGGCGCTGTGGGACGCGCTGATGGAGAAGGGCGCGGCGTTCGGCCTCGTGCCGGCCGGCCTGGGCGCCCGGGACACGCTGCGCACCGAGATGGGCTACCCGCTGCACGGGCAGGACATCGGCCCCGAGGTCAACCCGGTCGAGGCGCGCCTCGGCTGGGCCGTCGGCTGGAAGAAGCCGGCCTTCTGGGGCCGCGACAAGTCTGCTCGCCGAGAAGGAGGCCGGCTCGCGCCGCAAAGCCTGGTGGGTCTGGTCTCGACCGGGCGCGCGATCCCGCGCCCGCACATGAGCGTGCGGCTGCTGCGCGACGTGCCTCTCGGCGAGGTGACGTCCGGGACCTTCTCCCCGACGCTCAAGAAGGGCATCGCCCTCGCGCTCGTCGCGGCCACCGTCGCCGACGACGGAGAGGTCACCGTCGACGTGCGAGGCCGGCCCGAGGTGTTCCAGGTGACCAAGCCGCCATTCGTCCAGCCGTCGGTGCGGGAGGCTTGAGCGGTGAACCTCCCCGAGCAGCCGTCGCCGTCCACCTTCCGTCCCTCCAGCGAGCAGCCCTGGCACTGGCGCCTCGAGGACGCCTCCGGTGCCGAGGTCGCGGTCACCGGAGAGGCTCGCTGGCCAGACCTTCCCGAGCCAGGGCGACGCGGAGTCCTGGGTCGGTGAGATCTGGCACGAGCTCGCCGACGCCGGGGTGGCCCAGGTGACCCTCTTCGAGTCCGACCGCGAGGTCTACGGCCCGATGTCGCTCAGCGCATGAGCGGCACCGGCGAGGCCCGGGCCTTCCGGCAGGTCGACGTCTTCACCGCCGAGCCGCTGCTCGGCAACCCGGTGGCGGTGGTGCACGACGCCGACGGCCTCAGCGACGAGCAGATGCAGGCCTTCGCCCGCTGGACCAACCTCAGCGAGACCACCTTCCTGCTCGCGCCGGAGGACCCCGCGGCGGACTACCGGTTGCGGATCTTCACCACCGAGACCGAGTCTGCCGTTCGCCGGTCACCCCACCCTCGGTTCCGCGCACGCGTGGCTGGAGGCGGGCGGCGTACCGGCGGGGGAGCGGCTGGTCCAGGAGTGCGGCGTCGGGCTCGTCGAGCCTGCGCCGTGACGGTGGCCGGCTGGCGTTCGCGGCGCCCGACCTGATCCGCTCCGGCCCGGTCGAGGAGGAGCCTGGTCCGGCGGATCGTCTCCGCGCTCGGCATCGAGCGTGACGACGTGCTCGACGTCGCCTGGGCCGACAACGGCCCGGGCTGGGTGGGTGTGCGGATGGAGTCCGCCGCGGCGGTGCTCGCCCTCGAGCCGTCGTACGGCGAGCCTGCCGGTCGATGTCGGCGTCGTCGGCCCGCACCCCGAGGGCGCCGAGTGCGCCGCCGAGGTCCGTGCCTTCGTGCCGCACGCCGCCGGCATCACCGAGGACCCGGTGACCGGCTCGCTCAACGCCTCGCTGGCGCAGTGGCTGGCCGGTGACGTGCTCCCGGCGTCGTACGTCGCCGCGCAGGGCACGGCGATCGGGCGCCGCGGCCGGATCCACGTCGAGACCGCCGAGGACGGCACGATCTGGGTGGGCGGGGACACGCTCTCGACCATCTCCGGACGGGTCACCCTCTGAGGCCGGTCGCGAACTAGGCTGGGGGCGTGCGCCAGTACCTCGACCTCGTCCAGCGGATCCTCGACGAGGGCACCGAGAAGGGCGACCGGACCGGCACCGGGACGCTGAGCGTCTTCGGCCACCAGATGCGCTTCGACCTGACCGAGGGCTTCCCGCTGGTCACCACGAAGAAGGTCCACACCCGCTCGGTGTTCGGCGAGCCTGCTGTGGTTCCTGCGCGGCGACACCAACGTGAAGTGGCTGCAGGACCGGGGCATCACGATCTGGGACGAGTGGGCCGACGAGAACGGCGACCTCGGCCCGGTCTACGGCGCGCAGTGGCGCTCCTGGCCGACGCCCGACGGCGGGCACATCGACCAGGCTCGCCCAGGTGATCCGCCAGGTCCGGGAGAACCCCGACAGCCGCCGGCACGTCGTCTCCGCGTGGAACCCCAGCCAGGTCGACGACATGGCGCTGCCGCCGTGCCACAGCCTCTTCCAGTTCTACGTCGCGGACGGGAGGCTCAGTCGCCGACTCTACCAGCGCTCGGCGGACGTCTTCCTCGGCGTGCCGTTCAACATCGCGTCGTACGCCCTGCTGACGCACATGGTCGCCCAGGTCGCCGGTCTCGGCGTCGGCGACTTCGTGCACACCCTCGGCGACGCGCACCTGTACTCCAACCACCTCGAGCAGGCGCACCTCCAGGCTCACCCGCGAGCCGCGCCCGCTGCCGCGGCTGGTGCTGAACCCGGCCATCACCGAGATCGACGCCTTCGACCTGGAGGACATCGCGGTCGAGGGCTACGACCCGCACCCCGCGATCAAGGCCCCGATCGCGGTATGACGACTCCTGCCGGGCGGCGGGTCACGATGGTGGCCGCCGTCGCCGAGAACGGCGTCATCGGCGCCGACGCCGACATCCCGTGGAAGATCTCCGAGGACTTCGCCCACTTCAAGGCGACCACGACCGGCCACGTGCTCGTCATGGGCCGCACCACCCACGAGGGCATCGGCCGGCCGCTGCCGGGCCGGACCACCGTCGTGCTCACCCGCGACACCGACTGGTCCGCCGAGGGCGTCCACGTCGCGCACTCGATCACCCACGCGCTGGACCTGGCCGACGAGCCTGCTGCGTGAGCAGCCGGCCGACCGGCAGGTGATGATCGGCGGCGGTGCTGCCGTCTACGACGCCGCGCTGCCGTACGCCGACGAGCAGGTCCTCTCCGAGATCCCGCTCTCCCCGGAGGGCGACACCCACTACCCGGAGTTCAGCCGCAAGCGCTGGCGCGAGGTGCGCCGCGAGCCGCGCGAGGGCTTCACCATCGTGTGGTGGGAGCGGGTCCTCGCCTGCGGCGGCGGCGCGACCTCGTAGGGCTCGGAGAGATTCAGGGAGACGAGGTCGCGCGCTCGAGCGCGAAGGTCGCGACCGTGCGCAGTCCGGGGCGGTTGTGCAGGACTGGTCCCGACGAGCCGTCCGCGGACCCGCCGCGGAAGCACGCGGGGCGGTAGCCCACGGCCTCCACACAGATGCGGGCCTCGTCCCAGCGAGGGAAGCGGGGATTCATGCCGGTCGCGCCCATCGAGGGCGGGAAGACCGCATGGTCGGGGAACCCGAAGCCCTGGTCCGTCCCCCAGACCAAGGCGCCGCCCTGGTCGTTGGCCGGGGTGACCTTGACTGTCGGTCCCGGGATCGGCTTGCCGGTCGTGGCGTCGTAGACCCAGGCTCCGAAGTAGGCGTCCAGGCCCACGACGACGGTCGTCGTGGCGGTCTGTCCGGGGACCAGTGTCGGTCGCCACCCGCAGCCGACGCTGTAGCCGGCATGGGTGCCCGGACCGTCACCGCCGAGTCCGGCGCAGACCTTCTCGAAGGCGGGGTAGTCGGTCGCGACGAGACCCTTCAGGGTGGTCACGCCGTCCGCGTCGGTCCTGAACTCCGGGGAGACGTCGCCGGCGAAGAGCCTGGACCTGGACGCCGGGGGCGGGCCGGCCGTCGGGGGTGACGACCTTGACCTTCAGCGCGGCGGCCGGCTCCACGACGAGGTCGAGCGTGGTGTCGGCGCCGCCGACGACCGTCGCTCGCCGGCCCCCAGGCCTGGTACCCGCGGGGGCCCACCGTGGTGGCGTTGGTCGACACCCAGGTCGGGCCGGGGGTGACGCGGGTGAAGGAGTACCTGCCCGAGGCATCGGTGAGGACGCGGGTGCCGTCGAGGCTGTCCGAGATGTTGACCCACACACCCGCCACCGGCTCGCCCGTGTCGCTGCCGGTCACGACGCCGGACACGGAGCCCCGCGGTACGACGGCCAGGGGCTCGGCGTGGTGGCTCTCCCCGGTACGCAGCCTGAGCGATCCCGAGGGCGGTCAGCGGGACGCAGGTCTGCGGCAGGTTCAGCCCGCTCGTGCACAGCCTGGTACGACGTGTCCGCGCGGGGCACGAGGCCCTGGGCCCGGAAGCCTGCCGTCGTCGGTGCTCACCGCGGATCCGATCCTCTCGTCGGGCCTCGTGGTGGACGCCACGCTCACGGTCAGTCCGGCGACAGCCTTGCCGGTGGTGCTCTCGCGCACGCTGCCGGTGAGTGTGGCGGCCGGCGACGCGGTGAAGTCGGCGACCAGGGGCTCGCCGGAGGTGATGGATCGCTCCTGGCACGGCGACGACGTGTACCCGCCCGACGAAGCGCCGCCCGTAGGCTGCGTCCGGGTCGCTGCAGATCCGGACCATGCCGTCCCACACGGACCTGCGGATGCCCACGGCGACGGCGTAGCGGCCGGTGGCGTCGGTGGTCGCGGAGTAGGTGATCTCCGTGGACGGCTTGCGCACGAGGACGACGGCACCGCCGAGCGGCACGCCGTCGCTGTCCTGGACCCGGCCGGTGACGCTCCTCGTCGGGCGCAGAGCGATGTCGAGCCGGCCGGACGACGACACCGCGGTGGCGGTCCCGAACACACGCCGGTCGGCGGTGGTGGTGCGTGGGGCCGGATCGAAGTCCGCCCCTCCGATGCACTGGTTGGAGAAGCCGGTCGCCGAGGTGGGGTTGCCCGGCCGCTCGGCGTCGAAGCACACCCAGACGCCCTCGTCGGCGCGCAGGCCCGTCGTCAGCGACCACGTCCCGTCCGCGGCCGTGGTGGCGAGCGGTCGCTCGTCGCGCAGGTCGTTCTCCCGCACGACGTGCACCTCGACGCCTGCCACCGGGGCGCCGCTCGACTCCGCGGTGGCCCGGCCGCTGAGGGTGACCACCCGCAGGGGCGTGACGGTGAGGTCACGCTCGACGATCTCACCGGGCGTGGCGGTCGCGACGGTCACGTTGGCGCTGCGCTCGTAGCCCTGGGGCGCACCGTTGGTGACCAGCGAGGGGTCGGCTCCCAGGCTCCGTCCGCGGGTACTGCTTCGCCGAGATCCCGGTCAGCAGGTAGCTCGCCGTCCGCGGCCGTGGTGGCTGTCGGGATGAGCTCGGGAGGCCGGCGCCCGCCGGCGTAGACCAGGGCGCCGGCGACCGGCTCGCCCGTGTCGGCGTCCCGCACGACACCGCGGACCGAGACGGCGGGATCCACCGCGACGTCGTACGACGTCGTGGCGGCGTTGGTCACGACGAGTCTCGTCGCACGACGGCACGTAGCCCTGGGCGCTGCCGCCCGGGAACGAGCCGCCGGGTGCGCACACCTGGTAGCGGCCGACGGGCAGGTCGACGGCGTAGCGACCGTCGGCGCCGCTGGTCACGTGGTAGGACCGGCTGCCCTGCAGCGGGATGTCGTCATGGGACCCGAGGGTCACCCGCACCCCCGCGAGCGCCTGACCCGACCGCGCGTCCACGACCCGGCCGCTCACCGGCCGCGGCCGGTTGGGATCGGTGCGCACCGTGGTCGTGGCGACGGGGGAGGAGCCTCCCGTCCTGGCCGACGGCCCACACGGCGTAGGAGTAGTCGGTGTCGGCGTCCAGGTCGTCGTCGAGCATCGTGGTGACCGGCAGCGGCAGTGACCATCCGCCGCGGTCGAGCGGCTTCGCGGGCGGCGCGGTGCCGCGGGCGCGGGAGACCACGACGGAGTCTGCGCCGGGCGGGTTCGTCCAGCGCAGCGTGAACGCGCTGCCGGTGGAAGCCGCTCGCACCGGGCTCGGTCGCGCTGGGCGCCAGCGCAGTGGCGGTCAGGCCGGTCACCGGTCCGGGCGGGGTGCCCGCGGGGGTGGTCACGGTCGTCGTGACGGGCGTCGCGTAGTTGCCGCTGTCGTCGACCGCCCAGAGGGCGTAGACTGTACGTCCGGCCGGGCTCGACCATCTCGTCGGTGAAGGTCTCGGTGGACCAGGTGCGGCCGACGACCCAGCCCGAGGTCGGCGAGGCGGGGGCCGTGGTGCCCTCGGCGCGGGCGATGGCGACCGTCGAGCCGGGCGCCGTCGCAGGGCTCGTCCAGCGCAGGGTCACCGCGTGTGGTGCCCCGTCGGCGGACACCCCGGAGACCGGGCCGGACGGGGTGTCGGTCCCGTTGATCGCCTCTGCGCCGTGCACGGTGACGTCGCGGTAGCTCGCCCGCGCTGTCGAGGGTGTAGATCCAGAGGTACACCCGCTGGCGCGAGGTCAGGCCGCCCACCGTGTAGGCTCTCGGCCTTGCCGATGTCGGTGCCGGGTGGCGGCGACGTCGTCTGGCCGAGAGGCACGCCGCCGGTGTCGTGGACCTCGATGATGACGCGGGCGGCACCCGCGGGGTTGGTCCAGTGGAAGGTGACCTTGCCGGGGACGGCGGAGGTCCACACGTTCGAGACCAGGTCGGGGCCAGGACGTGCGCCGGAGGCGGGCGGTGAGGCGCCGGCGTCAGTGGTGGCGAACACCGAGTAGGCATAGGCCTCACCCGGCTCGACCGTGCTGTCCGTCGCTGTGGTGACCACGCCGCTCGTGGGCACGGCCGTGCCCGAGGTCGCGGTCGTCGGCGGGACGCTCCCCGCCGCGCGTCGTACGGCGACCGCCCGGGTACCGGTGGGGTTGTTCCAACGCAGCGACACCTGCCGCCCGGTCGAGGAGATCGTCAGGCCGGTCACGACGGCGGGGCCCGGGGCCACCGGCGAGACCGTCACGCTCGCCGACACGGCGGCGGTCCGGTAGCCCCGGGCGCCTACGCTGACGCGGTAGTGGGTGGGTCTCGCGAACGCCGGCACGACCGCCTGCCGGAACCGGCCGGTCGCGTCCGGCACGAGGCTGCGCACGGTGGACCAGGTGGTCGCCGTGCCGGTGCGCTGCTGGAGCACGACCGGGGTGCCGCCCAGCCACGGCGAGACCAGCCCGGACAGGGAGACGGCGCTGCCCTCGACCGGGGTCAGGTTCGAGGCTGCGAGGGAGGCGCGGACCGGGACGCGGACGACGACGGAGCGCACCGGGGAGACGGCGGCGGAGCGGGTCGCGGTGCCGGCCGCGTCGGCGCGAAAGCGGTACGTCGCTCCGGTGCCGGGGGCGCGGACCGAGACCGCGTAGCCGCCGGAGGCGGTGGTGGTCCGGGTCCTGGCGACGACGACCCAGCGAGCCCCCGCCGCACGGCGGACCACGACCGGGCTGCCCTTCGGAGTCCTGGTGAGCGTGCCGCGCAGGGTCATCGCGGCTCCGGTGGCGGTGGCTGTCGGCGCCTGCAGTGAGAGGGTCCGCCGCACCGCGGCGTCGCTCCGGGCGGGGGCGAAGCCCAGGACCAGCGCAACGGCGGTCAGGGCGGCTGCGCACCACCGGAATGTCCCCATGACGTCCTCCGTAGTCGGTGGCCGGATCCTAGGCGAGCGCGACCGCGCCGTCAGCACGTCGTGACCGGAACTGACAAGGGATGGCAGGGCGCGGCGTCACCGGCTGCCTGAGAGGGTGGGGCCATGGAGCTCCGCGTCTTCACCGAACCGCAGCAGGGTGCGACCTACGACGACCTGCTGGCCGTCGCGCTCGAGGCCGAGAGGCTCGGCTTCGGCGCCTTCTTCCGCAGCGACCACTACCTGCACATGAGCGGGGACGGGCTGCCCGGGTCGACCGACGCCTGGACCACGCTGGCGGGCCTGGCGCGCGAGACCAGCACGATCCGGCTCGGCACGATGATGACGAGCGCGACCTTCCGCCACCCCGGCGTGCTGGCGATCCAGGTCGCGCAGGTGGACCAGATGAGCGGCGGCCGGGTGGAGCTCGGCATCGGTGCCGGCTGGTTCACCCAGGAGCACGAGGCCTACGGCATCCCGTTCCCGGACACCAAGGAGCGCTTCGAGCGGTACGCCGAGCAGGCTCGAGCCTGGTCACCGGCCTGTGGGCCACGCCGGTGGGGGAGCGCTACACCTTCGCCGGCGACCAGTACCAGGCTCACCGACAGCCCGGCGCTGCCGAAGCCGGTGCAGAGCCGTGGTCACCGCGGCGGCGTACCGATCCTGGTCGGCGGGCTGGGCAAGAAGAAGACGCCGGCCCTCGCGGCGGCCTACGCCGACGAGTTCAACCTGCCGTTCGCGGACGAGGAGACGACGGCGGCGCAGTTCGCCCGGGTCCGGCAGGCCGCGGAGCAGATCCGCCGCGACCCCGACGAGATCACCTGGTCCAACGCGCTCGTCCTGTGCGTCGGTGCGGACGAGGCGGAGATCGCCCGCCGGGCCGCCGCGATCGGGCGCGAGGTGGACGAGCCTGCGCACCAACGGCCTGGCCGGTACGCCGGCCGAGGTGGTCGAGAAGATCAAGCGGTTCGAGGCGCTGGGCAGCGAGCGGGTCTACCTCCAGGTGCTCGACCTCAGTGACCTCGACCACCTGCGCCTCGTGGCGGCGGAGGTCGTGCCGCACCTGTGACGATAGGCTGGGCGCCATGACTTCTGCACCCTTCGGCACCGTGTTGACCGCGATGGTCACGCCGCTCCACGAGGACGGCTCCGTCGACCTGGACGGCGTGCAGAAGGTGGCCCAGCACCTCGTCGACAACGGCCACGACGGGATCGTGGTGTCCGGCACGACCGGTGAGTCGCCCACGACCACCGGTGCCGAGGACGGCGAGACGCTGGCTGCCGTCAAGGACGCGGTCGGCGACCGGGCGGCGATCGTCGCCGGTGTCGGCACCAACGACACCCGGCACTCCGTCGAGCCTGGCCCAGCAGGCCGCGAAGGCCGGCGCCGATGCGCTGCTGCTCGTCACGCCGTACTACAACAAGCCCAGCCAGGGCGGGGTCCTGCAACACTTCCGCTTGGTCGCCGACGCCACCGACCTGCCGATCATGGCCTACGACGTGCCGGGCCGGACCGCCACCAAGATCGCGCTAGAGACCTACCGCGAGTCGGCGACCTGGGACAAGATCACCGCCGTCAAGGACGCCACCGGCGACCTGGCCCGCACCGCCCAGGCCTGGTCGACCTCGGCTTCGCGGTCTACTCCGGCGACGACATCAACACCCTGGGCTACCTCGCCTACGGCGCCGCGGGCGTCGTCTCCGTCGCGGGCCACGTCTGCGGCAACCAGGCTCCGCGCGATGATCGACGCCTTCCACGCGGGCGACCACGCCGAGGCGCTGCGCATCCACACCTCGCTGGTGCCGGCGTTCGACGCGATCATGGGTGTGCCCAACTACGGCGCCACCACGGCCAAGGCTGCACTGGAGCTCGTCGGGGTGCTGGACAACCGCGTCGTCCGACCTCCGTTGCTGGCGCTCGACGAGGCCGAGGTCGCCGATCTCCGGGCCGGGCTGACCGCGGCGGGGCTCCTCTGATGAGCCACCCGCACCCCGAGCTCTCCGCCCCGCCGAAGGCTGCCGAAGGGCGGCCTCCGGGTCATCCCGCTGGGCGGCCTGGGCGAGGTCGGCCGCAACATGACCGTCTTCGAGTACGACGGCCGGCTGCTCATCGTCGACTGCGGCGTCCTCTTCCCCGACGACCACCAGCCGGGCGTCGACCTGATCCTGCCGGACTTCGGCCCGATCCGGGACCGGCTCGACAAGGTGGAGGCGCTGGTCCTGACCCACGGTCACGAGGACCACATCGGCGCCACGCCGTACCTCCTGCGGGAGCGCCAGGACATCCCGCTCGTCGGCTCCGAGCCTGACCCTGGCCCTGGTGAACTCCAAGGCTCCGCGAGCACCGCCTGCGCCAGACGCCGTTCTACACGGTCAAGGAGGGCGACACGATCTCCTTCGGGCCCTTCGAGCTCGAGTTCGTCGCGGTCAACCACTCCATCCCCGACGCGCTCGCGGTCGCCATCCGCACCGGTGCCGGCCTGGTGCTGCACACCGGCGACTTCAAGATGGACCAGGCTCCCGCTGGACGGCCGGATCACCGACCTGCGCGCGTTCGCGCGGCTGGGCGAGGAGGGCGTCGACCTCTTCCTCACCGACTCCACCAACGCCGAGGTCCCGGGCTTCACCACCGCCGAGAAGCGGATCACCCCGGTGCTCAACCAGGCGTTCTCCGAGTCCAAGCAGCGAATCATCGTGGCCTGCTTCGCCTCCCACGTGCACCGCGTCCAGCAGGTGCTCGACGCCGCCGTGCTGCACGACCGCAAGGTGGCCTACGTCGGCCGCTCGATGGTGCGCAACATGGCGATCGCCCGCGACCTGGGCTACCTCAAGGTGCCGCCGGGGGTGATGGTCGAGGCCAAGGAGCTCGCCGACCTGCCGCCCGAGCGTCAGGTGCTCATCTCCACCGGGTCCCAGGGCGAGCCGCTCAGCGCGCTGGCCCGGATCGCCCACCGCACCCACAACTTCGTGCACCTGGAGGAGGGCGACACCGTCGTCCTGGCCTCCAGCCTGATCCCCGGCAACGAGAACGCCGTGTACCGGGTCATCAACGGCCTGGCCCGGCTCGGCGCCCGCGTCGTCCACAAGGGCAACGCGCTGGTGCACGTCTCCGGGCACGCCAGCGCCGGCGAGTTCGCTCTACTGCTACAACATCGTCAAGCCGCGCAACGTCCTGCCCGTGCACGGCGAGGTGCGGCACATGCTCGCCAACGGCGACCTGGCCCGCCAGACCGGCGTCGAGAACGTCGTGTACGCCGAGGACGGTGTCGTGGTCGACCTCGTCGACGGTGTCGCCGAGGTAGTCGGCAAGGTCGAGTGCGGCTACGTCTTCGTCGACGGGCAGTCCGTCGGCGACGTCACCGAGTCCGAGCTCAGGGACCGCCGCATCCTCGGCGAGGAGGGCTTCGTCTCGGTGATCGTGGTCGTCGACTCGGTCTCCGGCAAGGTCTCCGCCGGCCCCGAGATCCACGCCCGCGGTCACGCCTGGGCGGACTCCGACTTCAACGCCATCAAGCAGCCCATCGTCGACGCCGTCAACCGCGCCCTGACCGAGGGCAGCACCGACACCTACCAGCCTGCAGCAGGTCGTGCGCCGCACGATCGGCCGCTGGGTGAGCAACACCCACAAGCGCCGGCCGATGATCATCCCGGTGGTCGTCGAGGCCTGAGCGCCGCTGCCGAACGCCGAACGCCGAACGCCCCGCCCCTCCCGGAGGAGGAGCGGGGCGTTCGTCGTACGACGGGTGCTACTGCCGCCCGGCCAACCGGATCACGGTCTTGCCGGCGAACCTCGCGACCGCCTTGTCACCCGGGTAGGCTCACGTAGGCCCCCACGGAGCGGACGTGGTGCCGCCAGAGCCGGACGAGCCTGGCGCTTGGCGTTGATCGTCAGCACGCCGCGCACCACCTTGCCGGTGTAGACGCGTCCCTTGAACCGGATGGTCACCCGGCCGGTCGGGGTCGCGCCGCTCTTGACCTTGATCGCGACCTTGACGATGCCGTGCTTGGCGATCGCCTTCTTGGCCACCGTCGCCGGGCTCGGCTTCGGCGGGACCGGCGGGGTGACCGGCACGGTGCAGATGCTCAGCGCGACGTTGTCGATGTACCAGCCGTCGATGCCGTTGCAGCCGTCCATGCCGAAGTCGAAGCGGAACTGGACCTTGTCGCCCTGCTTCGCCAGCGCCGCGAGGCTGATGACCGACGAGCCCCAGGAACCGGTCGGCTGGCCGCCGTCGGTGCCGGTGAAGGCCGGCTGGCCGGCCATCGGGTCGGTGTTGCCCGCCGCGGCCGTGTCGAGCCTGGCCGCCCGGCGCGTTGTAGAGCCACGCGTCGGCCGGGACGAGGGCGAACGCGCCGCCGTTGACGCTGACCTTCACGTTGCCGCCGTCGAAGTTGACCTCGGAGGCGACGTAGTGGTCGAAGGAGAGCCGGGGGAGGCTCACCCGCGGGCACCGTCAGCGTCGGGGTGGTCACGCCGACCCGCGAGGAGTAGTCCTCGGCGTCGCCGTTGCAGACTGCCGAAGTTGCCGTCGTCGCCCTTGTCGTCGAAGTAGAGCACCGACGAGCCGCCCTTGTGCACGGTGCCGCCCTCGGTGACGAGGGGCAGCTTCGTGGTGACCGTGGGGTCGAAGTGGGCGTTCTCCGCCTCGACGTCCTTGGTCCAGGTGGCCGGCAGGCCGGACTCGAAGCCCTCGAACCAGAGGTTCTTGGTGACGGTGCCCTCGCCGCAGCCGACGGTGCCCTTGTCGAACATCGGCTTGAAGTTGCACTGCACCGGCTCGACCCGCAGGCTCGGTGGCCGCGGTCGCCTTGGCCACCGCCGCGCAGTCGGTCGCGGTGATGGGCGTCAACGCACCACCGTCGGCCTGGCTGCCACCGGTCGGGCTCTCACCCACGGCCGACTTCTTCAGCGTGGTGAGGCCGGTCAGGTCGGCGCACGACGCCTCGAGACCGTCAGCCAGGCTCGGCGAAGCCCGACGTCGAGGTGAGGTACGACGTCTGGGTGTGCCAGAAGATGTTCGCGGCCTTGTCGAGCCCGATGCCCGGAACGGTGACGCCGTTGAAGGTGCCGCCGTCGACGAGCAGCGCGTAGGTGTGGTTGACCACGCCGGAGTTGGTGTGCACGCCGCCGGAGTCGTCGGTGTCGCAGAAGTACTCCTCGTCGGACACCTTGGCCGGGTCGCCGTAGCAGTTCGGGTTCCACATGTCGCGGATCGCGCCGCCGAAGGCGGTGTCGCCCTCACCCGAGAGCCAGCGGTAGCTCGTCGTCGCGCGGGTCGGTCGCCGCGTCGTCCAGCGAGATCGTCAGCGGCGTGGTAGCCGCCTTGATCTTGGTGCCGTCTGCCTGGCTGACCATCGCGCCGTAGAGCTCGGAGTCACCGGCCACGGACGAGACGCCGTCGCGGTTGTTGCCGAAGATGATGCCCTTGGCGCCCGCGGCCTCGGCGTTGTCGATCTTGGTCGTGAAGGCGCACAGCCCGCGGTCGACGTAGACGAACTTGCCGGCCAGAGCGGCGGCGTTGCTGAAGGGGGAGCAGCCGTCGGTGTCGGTGCCGTCGGTCTCGACCGCGTCCTTGCCGACGACCAGGTCGCCCTCGACGTGGCTGATGATCGGGCCGAAGGAGGCCGCGACGCCGGTGCAGGTGCCGACCGGGTCGCTCACCACGACGGCGATGTCGCCGCGGGTGCCCTTCGAGCACTGGCCGTCGGTGCGGTGGGTCTCCTCGTCGGGGGAGTTGAACCGCGTGTTGAGCATGTCGACGGTCTCGCCCCAGATGTCGGAGTAGGCCTCGTTCATCGCGCCCGGCTGCCACTGGTAGAGCAGCCCGGAGGTGTACTCGGTGTAGGCGTGGCCCCACTCGTGCGCCACGGTGTCGTCCGAGGAGACGCCGGAGCAGTAGTTGGTGGACTTGCCGTTCCAGTTGGCGTTCGGGCAGTCGATGCTCGGGTCGTTGTTGACCGTGATCATCTTGGCGCCCTTGGCGTCGTAGGAGTCACGACCGAAGGAGTTCTTGAAGAACCAGTACGCCTCGCCGGTGCCGGCGACCTCGTTCTGCTGGTCGCTGTCCAGGGTGCCCGGGAAGGCGTCGCCCTCCGTCCACACCGGGCTGTCGCCGATCGACTGCTCGTGCAGACTCACGGTTGAGGGCGTGGTCGATCATCGAGTAGCGGTTGACCGGCTTGCCCGTCCTCGCGTCCAGCACGCTGGTCTCGCGAACCTGCTTGCCGTCGGTCACCTCGACGACCCAGGCGAGGAGGTTGCGGCCCTCGACGCCCTGGATGGCGCCCATCCGGTAGACGACGAGGTCGGCCTTCGTCACCGACAGGTCGGAGGCCTTCGGCTTCTTCGTCGCGGCCTCGCCGGCGCCTGCGGGCGCCTGGCTGGCCAGACTTGACCGCCTTGGCCTTGGCGGCGGCCTCGTCGAGGCGCGGGGTGACGTCGAGGTTCAGGTTCGGGGCGACGTACCCGGAGACCGAGGTGAGGTCGCCCTGGTTGTCGACGTGGGCGCGCAGGCTTGGCCGCGAAGACCGGCACGCCCTTGTAGGTCTGGGCGAAGTCGACGGTGTGACCCGTCGCGGTCGCGGTGGCCTTGCCGTTGCCGAGCCTGGCCGGGCGTCGTACCGAACGCCTTGGCGAACTTGGCGACGTAGCCGTCGGCCTTGGCAGCCGCGCCGGTCGCGGTCTTGCCGGTGCGCTCGGACGGGAAGAGGTCGCGGCTGGCGCTGACGAAGCCTGACCTCGTCGGTGGCGGGGGAGGTGGTCACGGTGACGTCGCCGTCGGCCTCCGCGCGCATCTCCTGGATGACCGAAGGATCCTTCGGGGCCGCCACGGCCGGTGTCGACAGGGGTACGACGGAAACTGCTGCGCCCACGAGGGAAAGGCCGATGCCCTTCCTCACGAGCTCCGAAAGGTTGACTCTCACGAAATGTTCTCCTCGAGATGGTCGTGCCTTCGGCGAGGTCGGAGTGGGCTCGCTCCGGGCACGTGGACCGCACGTTAGACCTCACCGATACGGGTGGTCCAGGGAAACTCGGGAAGAACTGCGTCGCGTTGGTGCAGGCAGCGCAGATCCTCCGCTTGGAACGAGCAAAATTTGACCGTCGAACGGCGCGCTCCGGCACCGCGTGTTGTCCCTGTGACGGATGGGACTTGTGGGTAGGTTGTGAGCATGGCGACCCGTACGTCTTCCCCGACGGCGTCGCGCAGCAGGACCACCCCTTCGTCACGCTCCGGCGCGAAGAAGACGACCAACTTCGCGATCGCGTAGTACGACCACCCAGCGCAAGAAGCCACCGGCCAAGAAGTCCGCAGCGGCCCGGCGGCCGGCACCCCGTGCCGTCCGCAGCGGTCCCGGACCGGTGCTGCGTGCCTTCACGGCGCTCGGCCGCGGGATCGCCGCGCTCTGGCTGGCCTTCGCGCACGGGATCGGCGCGGTCACCCGCGGGATCGGGCACAGCGCCCGCGAGATCGAGCCGGAGCAGCGTCGCGACGGCTTCGGCCTGCTGCTGTGCGGGCTCGCCCTCGTGATCGCCGCCGCGGTCTGGTTCGAGGTGCCCGGCGGCGTCATGGACTTCGCCCGCGCGGTCGTGTCGGGCACGGTCGGCAAGATCGGCTGGTTCGTCCCGTTGCTGGTCGTCCTCGCCGGCTTCCGGATCATGCGCGACCCGGTCGGCAACAGCCCGGCCGGCCGCCAGGTCATCGGCTGGACGGCGCTGTCCTTCGGCCTGCTCGGCATCGTGCACATCGCCAACGGCTCCCCGGAGCCCGTGCAGGGCGACACCACGGCGCTGCGCGACGGCGGCGGCGCGGTCGGGTACGTCGTCTCCGCGCTCCTGCTCGACCTGCTCCGCTCGGAGGCGGTGGTCGTGCTGCTGCTCGGGCTGCTGGCGTTCTTCGGCGTCCTGGTGATCACCGCGACGCCGCTCTACCGCATCCCCGACCGGATGCGCGAGACTCGGCGACCTCCTGCTGGGCCGGCACGCCGCCGAGACCGGTGACGAGACCCAGGCCTACCGCTTCGACGACACCTTCGAGCGGATGGGCGACCCGGCGTACGACAGCCCGGTGCTCGCCGAGCCGAAGAAGAAGCGCCGCAAGAAGAGCGAGCCGGTGCCGGAGGTCGAGGAGTCGATGGAGGCTCCTCGAGCCGATCGACGTCCCGCTCGCCGACGACGAGCCGGTCGACCCCGAGGCGGGCTCGAACGCGCTGATCGGCCGCAGGCTCAAGGCCGCCGCGGCCCCCGTGGCCGACGAGACCGGAGAGCTCGAGCCGCCGCCGCACGCGGACCTGCCGCAGCGCGTCGAGCAGGCTCGCCCTGTCCGGCGACATCGTCTACACGCTCCCCGACGCCTCCGCGCTCAAGCCGGGCGACCCGCACCGGGCCCGCTCCAAGGCCAGCGACGAGGTCGTGGCGCGCCTGCAGACCGTGCTCGACGAGTTCAACGTCGACGCCCAGGTCACCGGCTACACCCGCGGCCCGACGGTCACGCGCTACGAGATCGGTCTCGGCACCGGCGTCAAGGTCGAGAAGATCCTCGGCGTCCAGCGCAACATCTCCTACGCCGTCGGCTCCGAGGACGTGCGCATCCTGAGCCCGATCCCCGGCAAGTCCGCGGTGGGCGTGGAGATCCCGAACACCGACAAGGAGATCGTCTCCCTCGGCGACGTGCTCCGCTCCAACGTCGCGCGCAACGACCACCACCCGCTGGTCTCCGGTCTCGGCAAGGACGTCGAGGGCGGCTTCGTGGTCGCGAACCTCGCGAAGATGCCGCACCTGCTGGTCGCCGGCGCCACCGGCTCCGGAAAGTCGAGCTTCATCAACTCGATGATCACCTCGGTCCTGATGCGCTCCACGCCGGACGAGGTCCGGATGATCATGGTCGACCCGAAGCGCGTCGAGTTCCAACGCCTACGAGGGCGTGCCGCACCTGATCACGCCGATCATCACCAACCCCAAGAAGGCCGCCGAGGCCCTGGAGTGGGTGTGCCGCGAGATGGACATGCGGTACGACGACCTGGCGAACTTCGGCTTCCGCCACATCAACGACTTCAACAAGGCCGTGCGCGAGGGCAAGGTCGAGGTCCCGCCGGGCAGCGAGCGCACCCTGACGCCGTACCCCTACCTGCTGGTGATCGTCGACGAGTTCCGCCGACCTGATGATGGTGGCCCCGCGCGACGTGGAGAGCCTCGATCGTCCGGATCACCCAGGCTCGCCCGCGCCGCCGGCATCCACCTGGTGCTGGCCACCCAGCGCCCCAGCGTCGACGTCGTCACCGGCCTGATCAAGGCGAACGTGCCCTCGCGGCTGGCGTTCGCCACCTCCAGCCTCGCCGACTCCCGCGTCATCCTCGACACCCCCGGCGCCGAGAAGCCTGGTCGGCCAGGGTGACGGCCTCTTCCTGCCCATGGGGGCCTCGAAGCCGATACGAGTCCAGGGCTCGTGGGTCACCGAGCAGGAGATCCACCAGGTCGTCAAGCACTGCAAGACCCAGCCTGGAGCCGAGCCTACCGTGAGGACGTCACCGCTCCGGCGGCGTCGAACAAGGTCCTCGACGACGACATCGGCGACGACATGGACCTGGTGGTCCAGGCGATCGGTTCGATCGTCTCCACCCAGTTCGGGTCGACCTCGATGCTGCAGCGCAAGGCTCCGCGTCGGCTTCGCCAAGGCCGGCCGGTTGATGGACATCCTCGAGAGCCGGGGCGTCGTCGGACCCAGCGAGGGGTCCAAGGCACGCGACGTCCTGGTCAAGCCCGACGAGTCTCGACTCCGTGATCATGACCATCCAGGGGGAGGCGTGAGCCTGATGACCGAGAACCCGACGCAGTCCGAGCCCGACGAGCAGCCGGCCGCGACCGGCGCCAAGGTCGAGGTACGACGCAATGTCGCCCTCTCCGCGGGGGTCGGCGGCTTCGCGGCGCTGATGACCGCGGCCTTCGCGGCCCGTGCGTTCACCGGCGGCACCGTCCTGGACTGGCTGACCTTCGGCATCCTCGCCGTGGTCACCGTCGCCCACCTGGCCTCGCTGGCCGACGGCCGCGCCCCGCTGCTCGTCGCCGACGAGCACGGTGTCCGGCTGCGCCAGGGAGCGACGTGGCGCGGCATCGCCTGGGACGACATCGACTGCCTGGAGCACCTGCCGCGACGTGGCGTGCTGCACGACGGCCACCTCCTCGTCGACGGCTACGACGACCAGCGAACTCGTCGTACCGCTCACCCTGGCCACCCGCCTGGTCGGCGCCTCGGCGCTCTCGCTCAGCGACGTGCTCGCCGACCTCGCCGACGGCCGTGCCGACGTGGTGGAGGTCGTGCCGGGTCTCGACGACGAGCCCGCGACCCGCACCGCCGTCCCCAGCCTCAGCGACCTCTACACCGACGACGAGCCCGGGGCCGAGCCCGGCACCCGTCGCGGCATCGCGGCCCGCGTCGCCGCCGGCCTGACCGGGCGGACGGACGTGGTCGAGGACGAGGTGCAGGACGACACCGAGGCCACCGACGAGATCGTGCTCGCCGACGTCGAGCGCTTCGAGGACGACGCCGACAGCGAGGACACCGGGGAGATCGCCGCGGTCGTCGAGCAGGACGAGCCCGAGGAGGAGCCGCCGGCCCCCGGCCGCGACACGGTGCTGTCGGCCCGTGTCGAGATGCCCGCCACCGCGCGGGTCCAGGTCACCGCGCCGGTCGAGCCGCTGGCCCCGGCCGAGGACTCGGTCACCGTCGTCCTGGACGACCTCGCCGTCCGTCCGGCCGTCGACCCGGTGATCGGCCCGGAGATCCAGGCCGCGCGCGACCGGCTGCGGCTGAGCATCGACCAGGTCTCCGAGCGCACCCGGATCCGTCCGCACGTGATCGAGGCGATCGAGGTCGACGACTTCAGCCCGTGCGGCGGCGACTTCTACGCTCGCGGCCACCTGCGCACCATCGCGCGGGTGCTGGGTGTCGACGCCGGACCCCTCGTCGCCTCGTACGACGAGCGCTACGCCCACGAGCCGGTGGACCCGCGCCGGGTCTTCCAGTCCGAGCCTGGCGACCGGCACCGGGGGCGCGATCCGCAGCACCCGCGGCGGGCGCAACTGGTCGGTGATGATCGCGGCCGTGATGGGCGCGGTGCTGATCTGGTCGGTGGCCCGGCTGGTCATGGGCGGCGCCGAGCCGGCCGGCAAGGACCCGGTGCTCAACATGAGCGGCGGCGTCTCCGACACCGCGGCCACGCAGGGCGACCCGGTCAAGTCGACCCTCACCGCCGCGGGCGGGGGAGCGACGCTGAACATCCGCGACGGCGGCGGCAAGATCGTCTTCGACGGCAACCTGGCCTTCGGGCAGACCTCGGTCCTCAAGGTGGTCCCGCCGATCCGGATCTACACCACCGACGGCTCGGTGCTCTACGCCGTGGGTGGCGCCAAGCCGAAGCCCCTGGGCGAGACCGGCGTCGAGGCCAACAAGACCGTGGTGGCGCGCAAGGCCGGGTCCTGAGGAATCCCGGCCGGGCCTGCCCGAACGGTAGGCTCGACCGGACATGACCAGCACTCCCACCCCCGTCTCGGTTGCCCTGCTCACGCTCGGGTGCGCCCGCAACGACGTCGACTCCGAGGAGGCTCGCCGGACGCCTGGCGGCCGACGGGTTCGCCCTCGTCGACGATCCCGAGGACGCCGACACCGTCGTGGTCAACACCTGCGGCTTCGTGGACGCGGCCAAGAAGGACTCGATCGACACCCTGCTGGCCGCCGCGGACCTCAAGGAGTCCGGCAGGCCGCAGGCGGTCGTCGCGGTGGGCTGCCTCGCCGAGCGGTACGGCGAGGAGCCTGGCCTCCTCGCTCCCCGAGGCCGACGCCGTGCTCGGCTTCGACGACTACCAGGACATCTCCGGGCGGCTGCGCTCGATCCTGGCGGGGGAGCGGCCGCACCCGCACACCCCCAGGGACCGCCGGCTGCTGCTGCCGATCAGCCCGGCCGAGCGTCAGGCCGTGGCCGCTCCCGTGGACGGCCCGGAGGTCTCCATCCCGGGCCGCGCGGCGCTGCGCAAGCGTCTCGACGGCGGCCCGATGGCTCCGCTCAAGCCTGGCCAGCGGGTGCGACCGCCGGTGCACCTTCTGCGCCATCCCGATGTTCCGCGGCTCCTTCATCAGCCGGCGTCCCTCCGACGTGCTGCAGGAGGCCGCCTGGCTGGCCGAGCAGGGCGCCCGGGAGCCTGTTCCTGGTCTCGGAGAACTCCACCTCCTACGGCAAGGACCTCGGGGATCTCGGCCTGCTGGAGACCCTGCTGCCGGAGCTCGCGGCGATCGAGGGTGTCGAGCGGGTGCGCGTGTCCTACCTGCAGCCCGCCGAGACCCGCCCGGGCCTGGTCCGCGCGATCGCGACCACGCCGGGTGTGGCGCCGTACTTCGACCTGTCCTTCCAGCACGCCAGCGCGACGGTGCTGCGCCGGATGCGCCGCTTCGGCGACCCCGAGAGCCTTCCTGGGCCTGCTCGACCAGGTCCGCGCGCTCGCGCCGGAGGCCGGCGTGCGCTCGAACGTGATCGTGGGCTTCCCCGGCGAGACCGAGGCCGAGTTCCAGACGCTGTGCGACTTCCTGGTCGCCGCGCGGATGGACGTCACGGGCGTGTTCGGCTACTCCGACGAGGACGGCACGGAGGCGGAGTCCTTCGACGGCAAAGCTCGACGAGGACGAGATCAACGCCCGCGTGCAGCACCTCAACGACCTGGTCTCCGAGCCTGACCGCCGAGCGGGCCGAGGAGCGGATCGGCAGCACCGTCGAGGTGCTCGTCGAGGAGACTCGACCCCGACGGCGCCGGTGACGGGACCGTCGAGGGACGGGCCGCGCAGCAGGGCCCCGAGGTCGACGGCACCACCCGGGTGCTCGGGGTGCCGGACGCCCGGGTCGGCGACCTGCTCCGTGCCGTCGTGGTCGCCTCCGACGGTGTCGACCTGATCGCCGAGCCCGCAGGAGGAGCCGCATGAGCGAGACCAGCACCGTCCCGGCCAAGCCGAGCAACTGGAACCTCCCCAACGCGCTGACCACCCTGCGCATCGTCCTGGTGCCGTTCTACGGCTGGGCGCTGCTGTACGACGGCGGCGACTCGATCACCTGGCGCACCGTCGCCTGGGGCATCTTCTTCGTCGCCATGGTCACCGACAAGGTGGACGGCGACATCGCCCGGGCCCGCAACCTGGTGACCGACTTCGGCAAGATCGCCGACCCGATCGCCGACAAGGCGATCACGGGGATGGCCTTCATCGGGCTGTCGATCATCATGGACACCTGGTGGATGTGGACGATCACCATCGTGGTCCTGGTCCGCGAGTGGGCGGTCACCCTGCTGCGCCTGTCGGTGCTCAAGTCGGTGGTCATCGCCGCGGCGCAGAGCGGCAAGTGGAAGACGGCGGCCCAGGCGCTCGCGCTCGGCTTCCTGACCCTGCCGCTGCTCGAGGTCGACGGCTGGCTCGACGTCCCCGGCGAGGTCGTCTACGTCTTCGCGATCGCGCTCCTGCTCGTCGCCTTCGTGCTGACGATCTGGTCGGGATACGAGTTCTTCCGCGACGTGTGGAAGCAGCGGGACAAGATCCGCAAGTCGTCCGCGGCCTGAGCGTCGCGGCGGGGCTGCTTTCGGCCAGATCTGACAACCGGCACCGTTTCTTCATCAAAACGTTGCACGCGTTTTCTCAACCCCTTGCCACGGGGTGGGTCTTTCGTCCTAGGGTCAGGGCTCTTCCCTCCCCCACAGGGCAGCCTCCTTCTCGGGCTCGGTGTGCTGCTGCATCCCTTTCTTGCCGACCCCTGGAAGTAGTCAATGCGATCAGCGAAGCAGTTCCTGTTCGGTTCCCTCGGCACAGCGCTCGCACTGTCCGGCGTGACCGCGCTCGCCACCACCCCCCGCCGCCGACGCCAACCCCGGCGGCACCGACCTGGTGATCTCGGAGGTGTACGGCGCCGGCGGCAACTCCGGAGCGATCTACAACGCCGACTTCGTCGGTCTCTACAACCCGACCAACGCGGCCGCGCCCCTCTCGGGGCTGGCGATCCACTACCGCTCCGCGGCCGGCGGCTCGGGCGGGGCGCCCGTGGCGCTGTCCGGCAGCGTGCCGGCGAAGGGCCACTACCTGATCCGGATGAGCGCCGTCGGCGCCAACGGCGCCGCGCTGCCGACACCGGACGCCACGGCCAGCCTGGCCATGGCCGCCGCCGGCGGTCAGGTCGCGCTGCAGAAGGGCACCGCGATCATCGCGACGTCCGGCAACACCAGCGGCAACGCCAGCCTTCGTCGACTTCGTCGGCGCCAGCGGCGCGACCAGCCTACGAGACCGCCGCGACCACCGCGGCCGCGACCGCCGCGAAGTCGCTGAACCGCACCAACGGCGCTGACAGCGACAGCAACGCCGCCGACTTCGTGCTGGCCGACCCCACGCCGACGAACGCCTCGGTCGTCGTCAGCGACGAGCCTGACCGCGGCCAACCCGGGCGCCAAGACCTTCGTCAAGGGCACGGCGATCGCGCCGATCACGCTCAGCGCCACGGGCGGCACCGCGCCGTACACCTGGACGACGACCGAGTCCCGGCCGGCCTGACCCTCAACGGCAACGCGATCGAGGGCACGCCCTCCGCGGCCGGCACGACCGAGGTGACCGCGACGGTCAAGGACTCGGCCGACCCGCAGGCGACGAAGACGGCGACGTTCACCATCACCGTCAACGACCCCGCGGCCACCACCCCGATCGCCGACATCCAGGGCAGCGGCGCGGCCAGCCCGCTCGTGGACACCGCGGTCACCACCCAGGGCGTCGTCACCGCGGCGTACCCGACCGGCGGCTTCAACGGCTTCTACATCCAGACCCCCGGCCCCGACGCCACTCCGGGCAAGTCCGACGGCGTCTTCGTCTTCGGCAGCGTCCCGGCCGGGCTCGCCGTCGGCGACTCGGTCCGGGTCTCCGGCACGGTGAAGGAGTTCAACGGCCTCACCGAGATCGACGTCACCGCCGGATCGGTCACCACGATCGCCAACCTCGGCACCGTGGTCCCCAAGACGGTCCTCCCCGGCACGGACTGCGCCCTCCCGGGCACCGACTGCCTCCAGGGTGCCGCCCTGGAAGCCGCGCGTGAGGCCGTCGAGGGCGAGGCGTTCAAGCCCACCTCGTCGTACACCGTCACCGACGCCTACGACGGCTCGGCGTTCGTCTCCGGCGCCACCCCGTCGAGCAGCAACTTCGGCGAGATCGGCCTCGCGGCCGAGTCGAACGAGCCGCTCATCACGCCGACCGACATCATCGACGCCCAGGACACCGCGGCGATCGCGGCCCGCACGCGCTGGAACGACGCGCACCGGGTCATCCTCGACGACGGCTCCAGCACGACGTACTGGAACACCGCCAACACCGCCGCGGGCAAGGACTCGCCGCTGCCCTGGTTCACCCCCGACCACCAGGTCCGGGTGGGCGCGAAGGTCACCTTCGACCAGCCCGTGATCCTCGACTACCGCTTCGGCTGGAAGGTGCAGCCCACCTCCCAGGTGGTCGGCGCCCCGACCGGCAAAGCCTGACCTTCGAGCAGAACCGGCCGGCCGCTCCGGCGCCGGTGGGCGGCGACATCAAGCCTGGGCACCTTCAACGTGCTCAACTACTTCACCACCCTCGGCAAGGACTACGCCGGCTGCAGGCTCCTTCAAGGACCGCGCCGGCACCCCGATCGCGGTGAACACCTGCCCCGGCACCGGTCCGCGCGGCGCCTGGGACGAGACGAACTTCCAGCGCCAGCAGGCGAAGATCGTCGGTGCGATCAACAAGATCGACGCCGACATCATCTCGGTCGAGGAGATCGAGAACAGCCGCGTCGTCGACGGCGCCGGTGTCGACCGTGACGAGGCGCTGGCCGCGCTGGTGACCGCGCTCAACGCGGCCGCCGGTGCCGGTACCTGGGACTACGTCCGCTCGCCGGCGAGCGCGTCGACGGACGCCAACGTCGCCCTGCAGGACGTGATCCGGACCGGCTTCATCTACAAGCCGGCCAAGGTGGAGGTCGTCGGCGCCGCCGACATGCTGTTCGGCACCTCCGAGTTCGACAACGCCCGCGAGCCCTTCGCCTCGGTGTTCAAGCCGAAGGGCGCCACCGACGCCAGCAAGTTCGCGGTGATCGTCAACCACTTCAAGTCCAAGGGCTCCGGCGCCAACGACGGCACGGGCCAGGGCAACGCCAACCCGGACCGGATCAACCAGGCCACCCGCCTGGCCCAGTACGCCGACGACTTCGCCGCCGCGCGCGGGGTGAGCGCCGTCTTCCTGACCGGCGACTTCAACTCCTACTCGCAGGAGGACCCGATGCAGGTCCTCTATGGCAAGGGCTACAGCCAGGCTCGAGGCGGAGGGCAAGCACTCCTACAGACTTCGACGGCCAGTCCGGCTCGCTCGACCACGTGCTCGCCAACGCCGCCGCCAAGGCGCTCGTGACCGGGGTCGACATCTGGGAGATCAACGCCAACGAGACGGTCTTCAACCTGTACTCCCGCTACAACTACGTCGGCACGAACCTCTACACCGACGGCACCTACAGCGCCTCCGACCACAACCCGGAGGTCATCGGCATCAAGAAGGTCGTGCCCGCGAGCACCGACGTGCAGATCATCGGCACGAACGACTTCCACGGCCGCCTGCTCGCTGACGGAACCAACGCCGCCGGTGCCGCAGTCCTGTCCGGGGCCGTGAAGAAGCCTGCGCTCGGAGAACCCGGACACGGTCTTCGTCGCCGCGGGCGACCTGATCGGCGCCTCGACCTTCGAGTCCTTCATCCAGAGGGACGAGCCGACGATCGACGCGCTCAACGAGGCCGGCCTGGAGGTCTCGGCCGCAGGCAACCACGAGTTCGACCAGGGCTACGAGGACCTCGTGGGCCGGGTGCAGGACCGGGCGAACTGGAAGTACATCGCCGCCAACGTCAACGAGCCCAACGGTCGCGACGATCTCGCGGACACCTGGACCAAGACGATCGACGGCGTCAAGGTCGGCTTCGTCGGCGCGGTCACCGAGGACCTGCCGACCCTGGTCAGCCCCGGTGGCATCCAGGGCGTGACCGTGAGCGACATCGTCGACTCGACCAACGCGGCCGCGGCGCGACTCAAGACCGACGGTGCGCAGGCTCGTGGTCCTGCTGGTCCACGAGGGCGCGGCCGACACGGACTGCGGCTCGGCGCAGTTCACCGACCCGAGCACCGTCTGGGGCAACATCACCCAGAACGTCTCGCCCGACGTGGACGCGATCGTCTCCGGCCACACGCACAAGGCCTACAACTGCTCGATCCCCGTCGCCAAGTGGGCCCAGGACGGTCGTGCGGTCACCGAGCGCCCGGTCGTCTCGGCCGGCCAGTACGGCACCAACCTCAACAAGCCTGGTGTTCACCGTCGACGGCGATGGCAAGGTCACGGCCAAGACGCAGCAGGTCCTGAACCTCACCAACGGCACCTGGCCGGCGGACCCGGCGGTCACCTCGATCGTCAACGCCGCCTCGGCGCAGGCCAACGTGCTCGGGGCGAAGGAGCCTCGGCAAGATCCAGGGTGCCTTCAACCGCGCCAAGCCGGCCGACGGCACCACCGAGAACCGCGGTGGTGAGTCGACGCTGGGCAACAAGGTCGCCGAGGTGCAGCGCTGGGCCACCGACGCCCAGATCGCCTTCATGAACCCCGGCGGTCTGCGTGCGGACATGGTCGGCACCGTGGTGGACCAGGCCTACCTAGACGCCCACCCGGAGTCGACCGCCAAGATCGGCGACCGGATCCTGACCTACAAGCAGGCCGCGGTCGTCCAGCCCTTCGCCAACACGCTGAACAACATCAAGGCTCACCGGAGCCCAGACCAAGAAGGTGCTCGAGCAGCAGTGGCAGCGCAACGCCGACGGGACGCTGCCCACGCGGCCGTTCCTGCGGCTCGGCGTCTCCGACGGGTTCACCTACACCTACTCGGAGAAGCCGGTCACCCTGCCGAACGGCACCGCGACCGTCCAGGGCACGGTGACCGGGATGTGGCTCAACGGCGAGCCGATCGACCCGGCCACGAGTCTACTCGGTGACGGTCAACTCGTTCCTGGCGACCGGCGGAGACAACTTCCGCGAGTTCGCCAACGGCACGAGCAAGGTCGACACCGGCAAGGCCGACCTGCAGGCGATGGTGGACTACATGGCCGCCAAGGCCGCGCAGGCACCGCTCCCGGTCGACCGGACCCAGCACGCGGTGCAGGTGGACTTCCCGGCCGGCGCCCCGGCGTCGTACGCCCCGGGTGACCACGTGACCTTCTCCGTCGGCTCGTGGGCGATGTCCACCTCCGCCGACACGAAGGACGCCACGCTGCAGGTCAAGGCTCGGCGACCAGGTGCTGGGGACCTTCCCGGTCGACAACACCATCGGCACGGCCGTGTTCGACCCCTACGGCAAGGCGTCGGTCGACGTCGTCCTGCCGACGAGCCTGCCCTCCGGCACGGTCCAGCCTGACGCTGGTCGGGACCTCGACCGGCACCACCGTGCCCGTCCCGGCGACGATCGTGCGGGGCACGCTGGCCAACACGGGCGAGCCGACCATCACCGGTACGCCCAAGGTGGGCGAGGAGCTCACGGCCGGCAACGGCTCGTGGACGCCGACCCCGACGTCCTACGCGTACCAGTGGCTGGCCGACGGCGTCGCGATCTCCGGCGCCACCTCGTCCACCTTCACCCCGGGTGCGGCGCAGGCGGGCAAGACGATCACCGTCCGGGTGACCGCCTCGCTCGAGGGCTGGGACGACGCCTCGGCGACGTCCGCGGCGACCGCGGAGGTCGCGCCGGGCACCTTCGCCAACACGGCGGTGCCGACCATCTCCGGCTCGCCGGTCGTCGGGCAGAAGCTCGTCCGCCTCCTCCGGCAGCCTGGGACCCGGCGCCCGACGCGGTCACCTACCAGTGGTTCGCCGACGGGACCGCCATCAGCGGGGCCACCGACGCGTCGTACACGCTGACGGCGGCCGAGGTGGGCAAGACGATCACGGTCGTCGCGACGGCCACCGCGGCCGGATTCACGGCGAAGGACGCCACCTCGGAGGCCACCGCTGCGGTTGCCAAGGCCACTCCCGTCGTCACGGCCGGCAACGCGACCATGACCTACGGCAAGACGGTCACCGTCCCGGTCTTCGTGACGGCGGCCGGTGCCTCGACGGCCGGCGGCACGGTCACCCTCCGGATCGGCACCAAGGTGCTCGGTACGGCGACCGTGGACGCCACCGGTCGTGCCAACGTCGTCGTCGCGGCGCGCTCGCTGGTGCCGGGTCTGTCCCCGTTCACCTTCCTGGCCACCTACAGCGGCAACGCCGGTGTGGGCACCGGGTCGGACACGGGCGTCATCGTGGTCCGCAAGGGCACGGTGACGATCACCAAGATGGCGATGACCTCGCCGGTCAAGGTGAAGTCGACCCGCACGGTCGTCAACGTCCGGGTCGCCAACGCCGACGGGGTCCCGGCCACCGGGACCGTGACGGTCTCGGCGACGGGCGTCGGGGCGGTCACGGTCACGCTCGTCGACGGGCGTGCCTCGGCCAAGCCTCCCGGTCTTCCCCACCACGGGCACGAAGACCCTGGCGCTGGTCTACAACGGCAGCGCCCTCCTCGAGCTCAAGCGGGTGACGTCCACCTTCACGGTGGTCCGCTGAGCCTGACCTGAGGTACGCCGGCCGGCGGTCCCGTGGCACGATCGGTGCCATGGGATCGCCGGCCGACCTCGTTGACCACCTCCGCGAGCCTGGAGGCCACGGTGGCCACCGCGGAGTCGTTGACCGGAGGCCGGCTGGCCTCGCGGCTGACCGGGGTGCCCGGGTCCTCCGCGGTCTTCGCCGGGGGAGTGGTGAGCCTACCACACCGAGGTGAAGGTGGACGTCCTCGGCGTCGCCCAGGAGACCGTCGACGAGCACGGCGTGGTCTCGGCCGCGTGTGCCGAGGAGATGGCGGCCGGCGCGCGGCGGCTTCTCGGCACGACGTACGCCGTCAGCACCACCGGCGTCGCCGGGCCGGAGCGCCAGGAGGGCAAGCCGGTCGGCACCGTCTACGTCGGCGTGGCGGGCCCGCACGGCGTCCGCGCGGTCGGTCTCGCGCTCGACGGGGACCGGCCGACCGTCCAGGAAGCGAGTGTCGACGCCGCGTTGTCGGCGCTGGCTGACATGATCGGCTCGGACACTCAGCCCGCGGAAGATTCAGGCCTCGGGTAGCGTTGGGCACACGACCCGGGTGAACCGGGAGCCCGGGGACGTCCAGGGAGAGGAGATCGAGATGGTGCTGTTCCGCCGTTCACTCGGTGACATCCTGCGCAACCGTCGCGCAGAGCCTCGGTCTCACCCTGCGCGAGGTCTCGGGTGCCGCCCGGGTCAGCCTCGGCTACATCTCCGAGATCGAGCGCGGCCAGAAGGAGGCGTCCTCGGAGTCTGCTGTCCTCGCTGTGCGACGCGCTCGAGATGCCGCTGTCCGACGTGCTCCGCGAGGTCGCGGATGCCGTGGCGCTGGAGGAGGCCGCTCTGGTGGCCGCCGCCCCGACGCCGATCACGACCCGCCGCACGGGCGAGGTCGTCGCCTCCGCCGCCTGACCCCACCGGATCTCCGACGGGGGTCCGCCGGCTCCCGTCAGCGGCGTCCCCCGGCCATCGCCTCCAGGCGCGCGATCCGCTCCGCCATCGGCGGGTGGGTGGAGAACATCTTCTGCACGTCCGCGGCCCGGAACGGGTTCGCGATCATCATGTGGCTGGCGTTCTGCAGCTGCGGGGTGGGCGCCAGGGGCGCGCGGGCGGTGCCCGACTCCAGCCTTGCGCAGCGCGGAGGCGAGGGCCAGCGGGTCGTTGGTGAGACGGGCGCCGTCCTCGTCCGCGTCGTACTCCCGGGTGCGACTGATCGCCATCTGGATGATCGCCGCGGCGAAGGGCGCCAGCAGCGCGGTCGCGATCATGGCCAGCGGGTTGGGCCGGTTCTCGTCGTTGCCGCCGCCGAAGAACGAGGTGAAAGCCAGGAACTGGGCGACCGAGTCTGATCACGCCGGCCACCGCGGCCGCGATCGAGCCGGTCAGGATGTCGCGGTTGTAGACGTGCATGGACTCGTGGCCCAGCACGCCGCGCAGACTCGCGCTCGTCGAGCAGGCCGAGGATGCCCTCGGTGCAGCAGACCGCTGCGTTCTGCGGGTTGCGGCCGGTCGCGAACGCGTTGGGCGCCTGGGTGGGGGAGACGAAGAGGGCGGGCATCGGCTGGCCGGCGGTCGTGGAGAGCTTCGCGCACGATGCGGTACATCGCGGGCTGCTGCGACTCGCTCACCGGATAGGCGTGCATCGCCTTGATCGCGAGCTTGTCGGAGTTCCAGTAGCCGTAGGCGGTCGTGCCGACGCCGATCAGCGCGAAGATCCAGATGAACGCCGAGTTCGCCGGTCGAAGCGGCGATCAGCCCGCCGACGGCGAGCAGCAGGGCGAAGATGACGCCGAACAGACCGGCGGTCTTGAGGCCGTTGTGATGGCGGTGCATGCTCGGTCAACGAACGGAACCAGGGCGCGCGTTCCGGGCCTGCAGCGAGAGCCAGATCACCCTGCGGGAAGAAATGAGGTGCGCCGGCGGGGGAGCGGCGCCTACCGTTCTCGGCGCGAGGTCAGCGGCCACTCCGGCGTACCGGCGGCGGTTCCGCGTGTTGTCCCCCGCTTCGCCGGCACGTGCCTGCAAAGCACTCGGGTTCGACTCCCGTCTCCCTGAGGCGGTGGGCGACGGCCACCACCCCGCGCCGCGCCCTGCGGCGGTCCCGGTCCGTACGACGGTCGCGCTGGAGCGCCTTGACGGCCAGCCGACCGTGGTGCTCCCGGCGGGCCGGCATGCCGCGCGCCCGCGGGCGTCGTACGAGATCGTGGACCTGCGCGAGCAGACTCACCGCCCTCGCTCCGCAGGAGGTGCCGACCGACGACGGGCTGAGCGTGAAGATCTCGGCCACGGTGCGCTGGCGGGTCGCCGACCCGGTCTCCTACGCCGAGGTCGCGACGGACGCCGTCGCCGTGGTGTACCTCGCCGTGCAGGTCGCCGTGCGCGAGACTCGCGGCCGGCCTCGCCGCCGAGGACGTCGCCACCGCGGTCCGTGCCGAGGGCACCGACCGGCTGCTCGCGGACGTGCGTGCCGAGGGTGCCCGGGTCGGCATGGAGGTGCTGGCCATGGACGTCAAGGACGTGCTGCTGCCGTTCGAGCCTGCGCCAGGCGCGCGCGGACCTGGTCGTGGCCCGGCACCGGGCGCAGGTGAAGCCTGGAGGAGGCACGCGCCGAGACGGCCGCGCTCCGCTCGCTCGCCAACGGCGCGAAGCCTGCTGGCCGACAACCCGGCGCTGGCCCGGCTGCGGCTGGTCCAGGCCCTGCCGCACGGTACGACGCTCGAGCCTGCGGACCGACGACTAGCCGCTCGTGGCGGTCGAGCCGGTGGGGCCGGGCTGGCAGCGGGGACACCAGTAGGTGGTCCGCTCCCGCCCGGCCTCGCCCACCTCGCCGGCGAGGATCGTGGTGCCGCAGCGGCGGCAGGGCTGGCGCTGGCGCCGGAAGACGTAGACCGGGTTGCGCCGGTCGCCGGTGGTGACCGGGCGCCCGGTACGCATCGCCGACTGGAGCATCTGGCGGGCCCGGTTGAGGAACCGGGCGGGGTCGCGGACCTGGGACACCGGGCCGACCGGGCACACGCCGTGGACGAAGCAGGCTCTCGGCGAGCCAGATGGTGCCGATCCCGGCCACCACGGTCTGGTCGAGCAGCGCCTCGCCGAGCACCCGGTCCGGCCGCGCGGTCAGCCGGGCGACGGCCTCGTCGCGCTCGGCGTCGGTCCACGGCCCGAGCAGGTCCGGCCCGAGGTGGCCGATGACCGCCGGCTCCTCGGCGGTCGGGAACAGACTCGACCAGGCCCAGCCGCAGTCCGACTGCGACGACCCGGTCGGTGGTGAGCACCACCCGGGCGTCCGCGGCCGGCCCCGGCCAGCGCTCGCCGGGCGCGACGGTGCGCCAGCCTGCCCTCCATCTTGAGGTGGGTGTGCAGGGTCAACCGGGTCCCGTCGGCGGTCACCAGCCGGGTCAGCAGGTGCTTGCCATGGGTCGCGGTGGGCTGGACGGTCGCGCCGGCCAGGTCGGTGGGCGCCAGCCTGGGGCACCCGGAAGTCCGAGCGCACCAGCACCTGCCCGGCCAGGGCCCGGTCCAACCGGTCGCCCGTACGGCGGACGGCGTCTCCCTCAGGCACGAGACACCGGCTGTCCGTGACGCGAGCGGCGCCCGACGGGTGTGATCGCAAGGCGCGAGCGCGCCCGCCGAAGGCTGCGCGGCAGCGGAGAGCCGGTGGATCGTGTCTCATGCACGGATGCGCAACCCCCGCGGTGTCGCCACGAAGCCGGCTCCCGCGAGCGCCTCCCGCAGCGGGCTCCCGCTGCCGAGGAGTGCCGCGCCGTCGGCCTTCTCCACGGTGAGCCTGGCCGAGCGTGCCGCGCCGGACGGCGGTGGACAGCGCCTCGGCCGCGGGCGCGAGCAGGGCTGGCTCCTCGCTCCAGGTGAGCAGCGTTCGGCCGCCGCGCTCGACGTACAGCACCAACGCACCGTCGACCAGCACGACCAGCGCGCCGGCCTTGCGGCCTGGTCGGTGGCCGGCGCTCTCGTCCTCGCCGCGGGCGGCCTGCGGCCAGGGGAGCGCCGCGCCGAACGGGTTCGCCGGGTCGGTCGCGGCCAGGGCGACGGCAACCGGCTTGTCCTCCAGGCCGGTCGGCACGAAGGTGCGCAGCCGGTCGACGGCGCCGGCGGTGCCGAACTGGGCGGCACCGAGCCCCTCGACGAAGTAGCCCCGGCGGCAGCGGCCGGACTCCTCGAACGCGCTGAGGACCTTGTAGACCGCCGCGAAGCCGCCGGGCACCCGCTCGTTGACGACCGCCCCCCGGGTCACCACGCCGTGCCGCTCCAGCAAGCTTGCTCGGCGAAGGCGTGCGCCCGGCGGGTCGGGTCGCGGTCGATCGCGGGCAGCAGTGCCCAACGCCCGGCGGTCTCGGGTGGTCCGGTGCGAGCGACCCGGCCGGGCCGGGCAGGGGCGCGACGGGTGCGGTGGGCGCCGCGGCCGCTGCGGGTCAGCGCCCGCACGGGCGTGAGGGTGTCGTTGGTGAGGTGGCCGGACCAGACCAGGCCCCACAGCGCCGCACTCAGGGCGTCGTCGAGCGGTGCGTGGTCACCGGCCTCGACGCAGGCGCGAGCCACCTGGTCGGCGACCTGGCGGAAGAACCACGCCCCGCCCGGGCTCAGCACGTCGAGCACCCGCTGCTGCAGCGGGTCCTCGACCGCCCCCGGCTCGGGCAGGGTGAGGTGCGCCTGGTCGGCCAGGTGCAGCGAGATCCAGCCGTCGCTGCCGGGCAGGGCGCCGTGCCCGGCCCAGAGCACCTCGCCGGTCGCGGTGAGTCTCGTCGAGCAGGGCCGGCTCGTAGTCGCGCACCCGCGCCGGCAGGATCAGCGACTCCAGCCCGCTGGCGGGCACCGGCGCACCGGCGAGCCTGCTCCACGGTGCGCAGCAGGCCGTCCGCACCGCGCGGTCCCCGGGCGGTGGTGATCTCGTGCCAGGCGGCGGTGAACCGGGCCAGCGTGGCGGGCTCGACGGGCTCGATCTCGTGGCGCAGCCTGGCCAGCGAGCGGCGCCGCAGCCGGCGCAGCACCTCGACGTCGCACCACTCCTCGCCCGCGCCGACCGGCCGGAACTCACCCGACAGGACGCGGCCCTGGGCCTCCAGCCGCTGCAGGGTGTGCCGGACGACGGCGACGCCGAGGCCCAGCCGGGCGGCGACCTGGTCGGGGGTGAACGGCCCGTGGGTGCGGGCGTAGCGCCCGACGAGGTCCGAGAGCGGGTCCTCGACCGGCTCGGCGAAGGCGGCGGGGGTGCCGGGCGGGACGGGGACACCGAGGCCGTCGCGCAGCCGGGCGACGTCCTCGACGGCGGCCCACGCCTCGCCGTAGGCCATCCGGACCGGGACCACCCGGCGGGTGCCGACCAGGTCGGCCAGCCACTCCGCGACCGGCGCCTCCTCGCGGGCGCGGGCGGTGACCTCGGCCTCGGTGAGCGGGCCGAGCAGCCGGAGCAGGTCGGCCACGCCCTCGGCGTCGCGGGCACGGCGGTCCGGGATCGTCCGCTGCAGGCTCTGCCTCGAGCCTCGGCCAGCACGTCGGGGTCGAGCAGGCTCGCGCAGGCTCCGCCCGGCCGAGCAGGCTCCGCGAGCAGGCCCTGGTCGAGGGTGAGTGCGGCGGCCCGGCGCTCGGCGAGCGGCGAGTCGCCCTCGTAGACGAACTGGGCGACGTAGCCGAACATCAACGTCCGCGCGTACGGCGAGGGTTGGTTCGTCTCGACCTCGGTGACCGTGACCTCGCGCTGCTCGACCCGGCGCAGCAGCGTGGTCAGGCCCGGCAGGTCGTAGACGTCGTTGAGCACCTCGCGGACCGTCTCCAGCACGATCGGGAACGACGGGTAGCGGCTCGCCACCTCCAGGAGAGCCGCTGCCCGCTGCCGCTGCTGCCACAGCGGTGAGCGCCGGCCGGGGTCGCGCCGGGGGAGCAGCAGCGCCCGGGCCGCGCACTCGCGGAAGCGGGCGGCGAAGAGCGCGGAGCCACCGACCTCGCGGGTCACGACCTCCTCGATCTCGTCCGGCTCGAAGGCGATCAGGTCGGCACCGGGCGGCTCGGCGTCGGTGTCGGGGATCCGGATCACGATCCCGTCGTCGGAGGCCATCGCCTGGCCGTCCACGCCGAAGCGCTCGCGCAGCCGGGCGTTGATCGCCAGCGCCCAGGGCGCGTGCACGGCGGTGCCGTAGGGCGAGTGCACGGCGATGCGCCAGTCGCCGAGTCTCGTCACGGAAGCGCTCGACCAGGACCGTGTTGTCACTGGGCAGGACCCGGGTGGACTCGACCTGCTCGCGCAGGTAGGTCACCAGGTTGCTCGCGGCATTGGTGTCGAGCCCGATCTCGCGGGCCCGGGCCTCGGCCTTCTTGTCCGGGAGCGCAGCGAGCTCGCGGGTGAACGCGCCGATCGCCTCCCCGAGCTCGGTCGGGCGCCCGGCGGTGTCGCCCTTCCAGAACGGCAGCCGGCCAGGCACGCCCGGCGCGGGGGTGACGATGACCTGGTCGCGGGTGATGTCCTCGATCCGCCAGACTCGTCGCGCCCAGCGCGAAGACGTCGCCGACCCGGCTCTCGTAGACCATCTCCTCGTCGAGTCTCACCGACCCGGCGCCCGTCGCCCGAGCCGGCGAGGAACACGCCGTAGAGACCGCGGTCGGGAATCGTGCCGCCGCTGGTGACCGCGAGCCGCTGGGCACCGGGCCGGCCGCTGATCCGCCCGGTCACCCGGTCCCAGGTGACCCGGGGGCGCAGACTCGGCGAACTCGTCGCTGGGGTAGCGGCCGGCGAGCAGTTCGAGCACCGCGTCGTACGCCGAGCGGGGGAGGTGGGCGTAGGGCGCGGCCCGCCGCACCACGTCGTAGAGACTCGTCGACGTCCCACTCCTCGACGGCCGTGGCGGCGACGACCTGTTGGGCCAGCACGTCGAGCGGGTTGGCCGGGACCGTGAGCTCCTCGATGCCACCGGTGCGCATCCGGGCGACGGCCACGGCGGCCGGGGCGAGGTCGCCGCGGTGCTGGGGGAAGAAGATCCCGCGCGAGGTCTCGCCGACCTGGTGACCCGCGCGGCCGACCCGCTGCAGGGCGCTGGCGACGCTGGGAGGCGAGGCGATCTGCAGGACCAGGTCGACGGCGCCCATGTCGATCCCGAGCTCGAGGCTGCTCGTGGCGACCACGGCGGGCAGCCGGCCGGCCTTGAGGTCGTCCTCGACGATCGCCCGCTGCTCCTTGGAGACCGATCCGTGGTGGGTGCGGGCGAGCACCGGCGCCGCGCCGGCGGACGCCCCCGACTGCGCCATGATCTGGGCGGGTGGCTCGAGACCCTCGGCGGACTGCTCGGCGGCGATCTCGTTGAGCCGGGCCGTCAGCCGCTCGGCCGTGCGACGGCCGTTGGTGAACACGATCGTCGAGTCTGTGCTCCTCGATCAGCCTCGGCCACCCGCTGCTCGACGTGCGGCCAGATGCTCGCCCGCGCGGGCGGCGCGGTGGGATCCTCGTCGTCCACGACCTGGCCCAGGCTCGGTCATGTCCTCGACCGGGACCTCGACCCGAAGGTCCCACTCCTTGTGCGCCGGGGGCGCGACGATCTCGACCGGCGCGGACCCGCCGAGGAAGCGGGCCACCTCCTCGGTCGGGCGCACCGTCGCGGACAGCCCGATCCGCTGCGCCGGCGTGGCGAGCAGCGCGTCGAGCCGCTCCAGGCTGACCGCCAGGTGCGCTCCGCGCTTGGTGCCGGCCACCGCGTGCACCTCGTCGAGGATCACCGTCTCGATGCCGCGCAGCGTCTCCCGCGCCTGGCTGGTGAGGATGAGGAACAGCGACTCCGGCGTCGTGATCAGCACGTCGGGCGGCTTGGTCGCGAGCTTGCGCCGGTCGCCCGCAGCCGTGTCGCCGGAGCGGATGCCGACGGTGACCTCGGGCAGGCCGGTCGCGCCGAGCCGCTCCGCGGTCTGCCGGATGCCGGTCAGCGGGGCGCGCAGGTTGCGCTCGACGTCGACCGCGAGCGCCTTGAGCGGGGAGACGTAGAGCACCCGGGTGCGGTGCTTCTTGTCGGCCGGGGGTGGTGTCGTCAGCAACCGGTCGATGCCGGCCAGGAAGGCGCTCAGCGTCTTGCCCGAGCCCGTCGGCGCGACGACCAGGGTGTGCCGCCCGCGGCCGATGGCGTCCCAGGCGCCGGCCTGGGCAGCGGTCGGCTCGGCGAAGGCCGCCCGGAACCAGGTCCGGGTCGGCTCGCTGAACGCGGCAAGCGGGTCTTCGGTCACGACAGCCATCCTTCCGCAGACCTCCGACACAAGCCCCACAATGGTGCGGTGAGCAGGCGGAGGAGGGCGTGGCAGGCGGCAGCCGCGGGTGTTGTGGCCCTGCTTCTCGTCGTCCTGCTCGCCTGGTGGCTGGGCCGGGACGAGGACCCGCCACCGGCCGCCGCACCGGACCCCGTCCCGACGCTCACCCCGGCGCCGAGCCCGACGCCGCGAGCCGACCCGTGCGCCGGGCAGGCACGCCGCGGGTTCGTGCCGACGAGCATCACCCTCCCCGGCGTCGTACGACGCGCGGAGGTCCGGGCTCTGCCTCGTGACGCCGCGGGCGTGGTCGGTGTCCCGCCCGTCGCCGACAAGCAGGTCTTCGCCTGGGACCTCGGCGGCGTCGAGCCCGGGTCCCGGCAGGGCCACGTCCTGCTCAACACCCACACCTGGCCGGACGGCTCGGCGATGGGCAACACCCTGCTCGACCGGCTCCGGGTCGGTGCCGAGTCTGCGGCTCGCCCGGCCCGGGAGGATCGCGTGCTACCGGGTGGCCAAGCGGGTGGAGGTGCGCGTCGAGGACGGGTACCCGGGCTGGAGCGCCGCGGACGGTGCGCCCCAGGTCGTCATCGTGGTCTGCTCCGGCCAGCGGCTCGGACCGGGGCGGTGGACGCACCGGACGCTGTGGTTCGCAGATCCGGTGGGCGCCGTACCCAACCCGGTGCCGGCCTCGTGACATCTGAGGGGGTGGAAGGAGGCGACGATGACCTTCGAGGAGTACGTCACCGCCCGCTGGGCGGCGCTCTACCGGACCGCCCACCTGCTCACCGGTGACCCCGCAGCCGCCGAGGACCTGCTGCAGTCGACCCTGTTGAAGGTGATGGCCCAGTGGGCGCGGGTACGACGCGCCGACGCCCCCGACGCCTACGTCCGCAAGATGCTGCTCAACGAGCCTGCTGGGCGAGCGCCGCAAGCGCGGCCGTCGCGCCGGCAAGCAGCACCTCGTCGCGGTCCCACCGCCCGGCGCCGATCCCGCCACCGACACCGCGACCCGGTTGGACCTGTGGCAGCGGGTCCAGGCGTTGCCGCCGCGCCAGCGGGCGGTCCTGGTCCTGCGCTACTACGAGGACCTGTCCGAGGCGGAGATCGCCGCCGTGCTCGGCGTCTCGCCGGGGACCGTGAAGTCACAGGCGTCCGCCGCGCTCCGCGCGCTGCGCTCCGCCCAGGCTCTCCGAGCAGTCGAACGAGGAGGTGTCGTGATGACCGAGCAGATCGAGCGGGAGCTCGCCGAGATGTTCGCGACCCGTGCCGAGCAGGCCGACGTGCCGCCCGTGCCGGCCGGCCTCCTCGAGGCCGAGCCGCCGCGGCCCTGGCGCCGGCGAGCGGTCGTGGCGGGCCTCGTCGCGGCGGCGGTGGCCGCGATCGCCGTTCCGGTCGGCCTGGCGCAGCGCGGCCACGACCCCGCCCCGCCGGTGCAGCGGCCCGAGAAGCCGCACGGCCCGGAGGTTCCCTACCTCCTCGACGGTGAGCCTGCACGTCGGGAGCCGGACGCTGCCGACCCGCGGCAACCGAACTCGTCGTGGCCGGAGCGCAGGTGCTCGTCGCCCGTGCCGAGGCCAGCGGAGACGCGATCACCTGGCAGCGGTTGGCGGGCGACCGGCTGGAGGCGCTGCCCTACCTGGACGGCGCGTGGAGCGCCCAGGTGTCGTACGACGGCACCCGGGTCGCCGCACCGGTGACCACCGGCGCCACGGCCTCGCTGCGGCTGTGGGACACCGCCAGCGGGGAGGTCCTCGACACGGTGCCGCTGTCGCGCCGCCCCGCCGCGGAGGACCCGTGGCTGTGGGGCTTCGACGACCAGGGCCGGCTGTACTGGCAGGACGGTGCCACGCAGCGGATGCGCACCGTCGCCGGCGCCGAGGTGACCATCCGCACGGGGGAGCGGCACTTCGGCGCCCTCGCACCCGGTGGGATCGTCCTCGTCGACGGTTTCAGGCTCGCGCACGGCCGAGTTCGCCACCGTTGCGGACGACGGCTCGGTCGCGAAGGCCGGCGATGTCCCCGTGAGCGCGATCGCCCGGTGGCGTGACCGCGACACGGTGGCCTACCAGCAGACTCGCCTCGGGCCTGGTCGACGTCTACGAGGTCTCCTCGGGCAAGCAGGTGCCGATCGACGTGGGCGCGGGCGTGCCCGGCACCCCGCTGGGGTGGAGCGGCGAGGAGCCTGGTCGTGCTGGCCCAGGCGCCCGACGCCCAGCGGGTCGTCGCCGTCGACCCCGCGACGGGGAAGCAGCGGGTGCTCCTGCGACTCAGGTGGGACGAGGAACCGGTGTTCCCGACCTTCACCGGCACCGGGGCGATGTGACCTAGGGAGCCACCTCGGCCGGGGCCTGCGCGCCCCGGCCGTTGGCGGCGTCCGGGACGTGCCGTTCCAGCACCAGCGCCATCCCGGCGATGGCGGCACAGCCGACCACCATCACCCCGATGTAGACCGAGCCCAGGCCGTGGTCGAGCAGGAAGCCCGCCACGACCGGCCCGGCGATCGCGCCGCCCTGGAAGGCGGCGGCGTTGATCGCGTTGTAGCGCCCGCGCGTGTGGTCGGCGGCGAGGTCGTTGCTCATCGCCGGGACGGTCGGTTGCAGCAGGGTCTCGCCGAGCGCGAAGACCGCCATGAAGGCGAGCACCGCGGTGATCGCCACCCCACCGCCCGGTACGCCGCCGGCCAGCCCCAGCAGCCCCCACGCGACCGCCCAGATCGCCGCCATCACGATCATCACCCGGGTGCGCAGCCGGCCCTTGATCTTGGACAGGACGGAGAACTGGAGCACCACGATCACGGCGGTGTTGACCGCGAAGGCCAGCCCGATCGTGCGGGTGGAGACCTCGCCGGCCTGCCGCGCGAAGCCGGGGAAGCCTGCCTCCAGGCTGGCCGTAGCCGAGGAACATCGCGACGAAGGTGAGCGCCGTCAGCCAGCGCACCGCGGGCCGGCGCAGGATCGCCAGGTAGCTCGACCTCGCTGTCGGCGCCCTCCTCCGGCGCCGCCGCGCGCCCGTGCACGTGCCGGAGCGGGCCGAGCAGCAGCGCCATCGGCACGAGACCGGTGAGGGCGTCGGCGAGGAAGATGCCGGTGAAGGTGCTCGGCCGGCCGACGTCGGCGAAGAGCCCGCCGACGATGCCGCCCACGCCGATGCCGAGGTTGACCAGGGCGAAGTTGATGCCGAAGTACTGCTGGCGCAGGTCACCGGAGACGACCGCCGCGATCAGGGCGTTGAACGCCGGCCAGGACACCCCGAAGTTGAAGCCGATCAGCACCAGGCCCAGCGCCGCGACCAGGGGAGTGGTGGCGAAGGCGAGGACCACGTTGCCGACCACCATCGCGGAGATGCCGGTGAGCAGGATCGTGCGGGCGCCGTAGCGGTCGGTGAGGACGCCGCCCGGGCCGGTCACCAGCAGGCCGGTGATCGCGATCAGCGCCATCAGGGTGCCGGAGAGGCCGAGGTCGAAGCCACGCACCTCGTGCAGGTAGATCAGCGTGAAGGGCAGCGTCAGGCCGCGACCGAGGGTCTGGATCGCGACGGTCGACAGCAGCCAGCGCCCCTCGGCGGGCAGTCTGCGCCCAGAAGGACCTCACCTGGCCGGCTTGGCCGGCAGGCTCGCGGCGTACGACGCACCACGCCGCACCCACGTCGCCAGGGCCGTGTCGTCGGCGAGGTCGTCGAGGTCGACGCGCAGCCAGCCGCCCATCGAGCGCCCGCGCATCTCCATCGGGTACGCCGCCGTGGTGGCTACCAGGCTCCTCGCCCTCGGCCGGGTCGATGCGCACCATCAGCCCGCCCTGGCCGCTCGCCGCGACGGCCATGTTGCCGCCGACGAGGAACGCCAGCCCGCCGAACATCTTCTTCTCGCCGACCTCGTGCCCGGCCACGGCGGGCTCGTCCACGAGGAGGTCACGCAGCCGCTGGGCCAGCCCTTCGTCGTACGCCATGGCAGCAGGTTAGGCGCGCCTGCCGACAACGGTGGAGGGGGCGCCAGTGAGCCGACGACCGCACGACCCGCACCTGCGCGGCGAAGATGTCCCGCGGCAGCCCTGCCCGCACCCCGGCTGGCGGGGCGCCGCGCACTAGGACGACGGCTGCCAGGCCGGGTCCCGGCCGATGAAGCCGACGAGGCGGTCCTGGACGTCGGCGTCCTCGGCGACGGGCACGCGCGGCCCGTACTGCCCGCTCTGGCGCAGCATCTCGTCGAGCGGCTGCATGCCCTCGAACATCATCTGGCAGCGCTCGGGGTCGAGGCGGTCGTCCTGACCGGTCGCCCGGGCGAGGTCCCAGGTGTGCAGGAAGACGTCGCCGGTGTAGAACTGCGCGATCGCCTGGGGGAGCGGCGACTGCGGCAGCCGGGGGTGGGCGAAGGCGATCTCCGCGTTGGCCGGGTCGTCGAGGAGGGCCTGCACCGCGGTCGTGTGCTGCTCCCACGCGCCGACCGGGGCGTCGTCGACGGAGGGGACCGCCGGCAGACGCAGGTCGGAGCCGTCGGCGAGGAACGCCGGGAACCACTCCACCAGGTGGCGCACGACGTCCCGCGCCCGCCAGTCCGGGACCGGGCTCGGCACGTCCCAGTCGCGGACACCGCGGACCCGGTCGGTGAAGGTGCCCGCGATCGTGCGGTGCTCCTCGGCGGGGCTCATGCCTGCGCCTCGGCGAGGCCGGCGAGCACGCGGTCCAGGGCGGCGTACCCCTCACGGATGCCGACCTCCATGCCGCTGGCCAGCATGCCGGCGCGGGACTCGAAGTCGTAGACGATGGAGAGAGCCTCCATGCGGGAGCGCCCACCCGGCAGGTCGGTGAAGACCAGGGTGTCCAGGCTGACGGCGTCCGGCATCTCCTCGAAGCCGAAGGTCTGCACGATCTTCTCGTTCTCGTTCACGCGGTGGACCGCGCCGTAGAAGTGGGCGACCGGCTCGCCGGCCCGGGTCGCGGTGTAGCGGTACTCGCCGCCGGTGCGGATGTCCCAGACGTCGATGTCGGTGTCGATGGAGTCCGGCCCGAGCCACTGCCTCACGAGGTCGGGCTCGACGTGCGCGCGGAACACCAGGCTCGCGCGGGGCGTCGAACTCGCGCACGATCCGCACGGTGGGGACGTCCGGGTCCGCCTCGATGCGGACCTCGGGGGTGGTGCTCGTGGTCATCCTGCTGCTCCTTCGGCTCGCTGCTGCTCGGTGTCGGTGGCGGGGGAGTCCTGGCCCTGCATCCGGGCGAGGACCTGGTCGAGGCGGCCGAAGCGCTCCTCGGCCTGCCGCTGGTACCTCTCGATCCACTTCCTCATCAGGTCGAACACCTCCGCGTCCAGGTGCACCGGCCGCCGCTGCGCGTCCTTGCTGCGCCGCACCAGCCCGGCCTCCTCGAGCACCTTGAGGTGCTTGGAGACGGCCTGGAGCGACACGTCGTACGGCGCTGCCAGGCTCGCTCACCGTCGCATCGCCCGTCGCGAGGCGGGCCACCATGTCGCGCCGGGTCGGGTCGGCGAGGGCGCCGAAGACCCGGGAGAGCCGGTCGTCGTGGTCAACCATGTGGTTGAGCAAACACCCGTGCCCGCTCTTTGTCAACCACCTGGTTGACGACAGGGAGTGGTGCGCGGCCGGTCAGCCGCGGGCCATCGGCGGCTGGACCAGGCGGGCCGGGCCGCGCTTGTAGAGCAGCGCCGGACGGCCGCCCGCGCCGGTCGCCTCGCCCCGGTCGTCGGTCGGGACGACGAAGCCCTCGGTGCCGAGCACCTTGCGGCGGAAGTTGCCGAGGTCGGGCGGGGAGCCCCAGACGGCGGCGTAGACGCGCCGGAGCTCGGGGAGGGTGAACGGCTCGGCGACGAACTCGGTGGCCAACGTGGTGTACTCCAGCCTTCGCCCGCACCCGTTCGCGGGCGTCGACCAGGATCTGGTGGTGGTCGAAGGCGAGCGCCGGCCCGTCGGCGTCCTCGAGCAGGTCGTCCACCGCCCACCAGCGCGCATCGGCGGCGTCCGTGCCGGCCTGCGGCTCGGGCAGGTCCGGGGCGAGGGCGACATGGGCGACGGAGACCACCCGCATCCGGGGGTCGCGGTCGGGGGCGGAGTAGGTGCGCAAGCTTGTTCGAGGTGTCCGGGAAAGCGCTCGACGCCGGTCTCCTCGCGCAGGCTCGCGCCACGCCGCCTGCTCGGCGTCCTCCTCGGGCCCGACGAAGCCACCGGGCAGGGCCCACGAGCCGGCGTACGGCTCCTCGCCGCGCTCGACGAGCAGGACGGCAAGAGCGCCGTCGCGGATGGTGAAGATCGCCAGGTCGACCGCGACCGCGAACGGGGGGTGCGCCGCGCTCATGCCGTCACCTCCACGCCCGCGCTCGCGAGCTCGGCGAGCGCCGCCTCCGATGAATCGGGTGCCACGCCCGCGTGGAGCCCGCCGAGGAGACGGACGGCGAAGCCCGACCTCCGGGCGTCCAGCGCGGTGGCGCGCACGCAGTAGTCGGTGGCAATGCCGGTGACGTCGACCTCGGTGACCCCCGCCTCGCGGAGCACGTCCGCCAGCCGCTCGCCGGCGTCGGTGACGCCCTCGAAGGCGGAGTAGGCCGGCGCGCCCATGCCCTTGACGACGTGGTGCGTCACGGCGCCGGTCTCCAGGCTCGGGCGCGTAGTCCGAGCCCGGCTGGCCCTGCACGCAGTGCACCGGCCAGGTGGTGACGTAGTCGGGGTCCTCGCCGGGTGCGTGGAAGTGCCCGCCGTTGCTGTCGTCGGCGTGGTGCCAGTCGCGGGAGGCGGCGACCACGGCGTACTCGGACGCGTGCTCCGCGAGGTGGGCAGTGATCCGGCCGGCGACGGCGCGGCCTCCGGTGACACCGAGCGATCCGCCCTCGACGAAGTCGTTCTGCACGTCGACGACGATCAGGGCGCGGGTGGCTTCTCTGGTCATTTGGTGCTGTCCTCTCGAAGGCTGGCGGTCAGGTACGACGCTCCCGCGGCCACGCCGCGGGCGTCGGCCGGGAGGGTGGCGAGGGTGGTGGCGGCGAAGTCGCGCACCTCGGTCAGGCTCGGGCGGTGCACGACCTCGCCCTTGCGGATCAGCGGCACCTGCACGGGGCGCGCGTCCGGGTCCGGGGGCGAGGCGTCCTGGGTGGTGAAGAACTCCGCGGTGAGCACGTCGTCGGCGTAGGTCCGGTAGGGGCGCTTGCGCCCGCCGACGGATGCCTTGTCCTGGGACTTCTTCGCGACCGGGCGCAGCGGGGCGCCGTCGCCGTCGGCGATCGCGACCGACCTTGTAGACCATGCTGGCCGTGGGGTGCCCGGACCCGGTGGCGACGCGGGTCCCGACGCCGTAGCCGTCGATGGGGGCGTCGGCGAGCGCGGCGATCACGAACTCATCGAGGTCGCTGGTCACCACGATCCGGGTGCCGGTGGCGCCGAGCGAGTCGAGCAGCACCCGCGCCTTGTGCGACTCCTCGGCCAGGTCGCCGGAGTCGATGCGGACCGCGCCGAGACCGGTGCCGGCGACCTCGACCGCCGTACGGATGCCCTGGGCGATGTCGTAGGTGTCCACGAGCAGGGTGGTACCCACGCCCAGCGCCTCCACCTGGCTGCGGAAGGCGTCGGCCTCGGTGGCGTGGGCGAGGGTGAAGGCGTGCGCCGCGGTCCCGGCGGTCGGTACGCCGAACTGCCGCCCCGCTGCCAGGTTGGAGGAGGTCGCGAAGCCGGCGACGTAGGCCGCCCGGGCGGTCGCGACCGCCGCCTGCTCGTGCGTGCGGCGCCCGCCCATCTCGATGATCGGCCGGCCCTGCGCGGCGTCGACCATCCGGGCGGCCGCGCTGGCGATGGCGGTGTCGTGGTTGAGGATGCTCAGCACGATGGTCTCCAGCAGCAGGCACTCGCCGAGCGTGCCGGTGACGGTGAGGACCGGGCTGCCGGGGAAGTAGAGGTCGCCCTCGCGGTAGCCGTCGACGTCGCCGGCGAAGCGGAACTCCCGCAGCCAGGCGGCGGTCTGCTCGCCGACGACGCCCTCGGCCTCCAGCCACGCGACCTCGTCGGCGTCGAACGTGAACGCCTCGATAGCGGCGAGCAGCCGGCCCAGCCCGCCGAGCATCCCGTAACGCCGGCCCTCGGGCAGCCGCCGGGCGAACGCCTCGAAGACCGCGGGCCGGTCGGCGCTGCCGTCGCGCACGAACGAGTCGAGCATGGTCAGGCTCGTAGCGGTCGGTCAGCAGTCCGGTCCGGTCCATCATGACTCCTCAAGTTGTAGTCATAGTGACTATAACATCCGTGGCCTACGGTTTCCATCATGTCGGGCGGGGACCAGGCTGCCGAGGCCCACGAGCGCGGACTCGCCGCGCGTCGTGACGAGCGTCGCCGCCGGGGAGCGTTCTACACCCCTCCCGAGCCTGGTCTCCTGGATCCTCGACCGCTCCGCGCTCGCCCCGGGTGCGCCGGTCCTCGACCCGGCCTGCGGTACCGGGCACTTCCTCGTCGCCGCTGCGCAGCGCGTCGGCGTCGCGGCCGTGCACGGCTCCGACCTCGACGCCGAGGCGGTGCGGATCGCCCGGGATCGCCTCGCCGCGCTCGACCCGAGCGTGCCCGCCGAGCCTGATCGCCGCGCAGGTGGTGGTCGCCGACGGGCTCACCGCCTGGGCCGGCCGCCGGTTCGCCGCGGTGGTGGGCAACCCGCCGTTCCTGGGCCAGCCTGCGGCGTCGTACGGCCGGGCAGTCGGAGGACGCCCGTCGCGGGCTCGGCGCCTACACCGACACCAGTGCGGTGTTCCTGCACCACGCCCTCGACCTGGTCGAGGACGGTGGCGTCGTGGCGCTCGTGCAGCCGCTGTCGGTGCTGGCGACCCGGGACGCCGGAGCGGTGCGGCGCGCGGTCGCCGAGCGCGGCACGATCACCGACTTCTGGTGCTCCCCGGTGCCGGTCTTCGCCGGCACCCCGGTGCTCACCTGCGTCCCGGTCGTCCGCGTCGGCAGTGGGCCGGCGACCGACCCCGACGCGTGGGGCGACCTGGCCGCACCGGCCTTCGGCATCCCCGCCGTGCGCCTGCCGACAGGCCGCGCGCTGGGCACGATCGCGACCTGCACGGCGGACTTCCGCGACCAGTACTACGGCCTGGTCCCGTTCGTGAGCGAGGACCCCGGCGGCGCCCCGCTGGTCACGAGCGGGCTGATCGACCCCGCGGAGTGCCGGTGGGGGAGGGTGCCCACCCGCTTCGCGCGGCAGCGCTACGACGCACCGGCGGTCGACCTCGACGCGCTCCGCGCCGATGGGCGGCTCGCCGCCTGGGCCGGCGCGCGGCTGGTGCCCAAGCCTGCTGGTGGCCGCCCAGGGCCGGGTGATCGAGGCGGTCGTCGACGTGAGCGGTGCGTGGCTGCCGTCGGTGCCGGTGCTGAGCGTCGTACCGGACGATCCTGCCGACCTGTGGCGGCTCCTGGCGGTGACCCTGGCGCCGCCGTTGGTCGCGCACGCGGCCGCCCGCTACCTCGGCACCGGGCTCACGCCCGGCTCGGTCAAGGTCAGCGCGCGCCAGGCTCGCGGCCCTGCCGCTGCCCGCCGACGAGGACGCCTGGGCCGAGGGGGCCGGCCTCGCCCGGCGGGCGCAGGAGGCCGCCCCCCTCGGAGCGACCGGCGCTCCTGCGCGAGACGGGCCGCGTGATGGCCGCGGCCTACTCCTGCCCGGGGCCAGCGCTCGAGTGGTGGTGGGACCGGGTCTCACGCGACTGAGGTGCGGGCGTGCCGGCTCCACCACGCCGCCGGCCGCGCGCCAGCGGGCGGGTCACGACGACGTACCGGAAGCCCAGCATCCGCTGGAAGTGGCGCACCCCGTTCGTCTGCACGGCCGGCGCCTCGGTGTCGAGCAGGTGGCGCACGCCGCGGGCGGACAAGCTGACCCACGAGGTCGTACGTCGAGAGCCACCGCGCGAGCGTGTGGTGCTCGCTCGCGCCGAGCGTGCGGAAGTAGCGCAGGCAGGACCAGGTGCCGTCGACCGGCGTCACCGACAGCAGGACGGGACGGCCGTGCACTTCGCAGACCCGCCACAGCGGGTGCTCCAGCAGGTCGTCGTTGTCGGGCTCCTCGACGCGATAGCGGTCGAGCCGGTGCTGACGCTCCATGGCGTTGGCCCGCTTCAGCAGCGCGGCCCGCTCGTGCGGCTGGACGGCGCGACAGGAGAGCCCGGCCTGCTCGGCCTTGCGCAGCATCCGTCGGAGGGTCTGCTGACGCCGGCCCTGCAGCAGGGTGGCCGGGTCGTCCGGGACCGCCAGCACGGCGGCACCGAAGAGTGCGAAGTCGTGGCGGGTCAGCCGGCGCCGGCGCAGGGTGGCGAGCAGGGCGCGGGCGCCGGGTCCGGAGCCCGGCTCGTAGTGCAGGTGCGGAAGGCGGCGGATCTCGCGCAGACCGCCGACGGTGGCGGCGGGATGGCGTAGCGCGAAGCGGAGCCGGCCGGACCCGGCGTCGCCGACGCGGTTCCAGAAGGCGGCGACGTCCTCGTCGTACCGCTCGTAGCCGTCCACAGTGCTTCCCCTGAGATCCCGCCCCCGGCTGCCCGCACAGCCGGCCACGACCCTAGCCGGGCGCCGGGGTGGCACCGGCTTCGGAGAGAACGTGTGCCCGGAACCGGGAACGTCACCGTCCGTGCAGCCGGCGGCTCAGCGTGGCGGCGGTGTCCACGACCGCCTCCGCGAGGGCTGTGGCCGGTGGCCGCTCCTCGGCCGGGAAGGTCACCGCGACGCCGGCCACGGGCAGGCCGTTGTGGTCGAGCACGGCCGCGGCGACGCTGGCCATGCCCGTGGTGACCTCGCCGTCCTCGGTCGCATGCCCCCGCCGACGGGTCTCGACCAGGACCGAGCGGAGCGCGGTCGGGGAGCCTGGGGCCGACGCCGGTGCGGTCGACGAACACCGTGCGGTCGGGATACAGCGCGCGGACCTGGTTGGCCGGCAGGTGGGCGAGGATCGCGCGCCCGCTCGCGGTCAGGTGCGAGGGCAGCCGGACGCCGACATCGGTCACGAGAGGCGGCCGCCCTGGAGCGCGCTCCTCGACGACGTAGAGCACGTCGCGCCCGTGCGGCACCGCCAGGTGCGCGCTGTGCCCGGTGCGATCGGCCAGGGCGGCGAGCGGGCGGCGCGCGATCCGCTGCAGTGGTGCCTGCCGGGCGTACCCGCTGCCGACCTCGAAGGCCGCGACGCCCAGCCCGAAGCGACGCTCGTCGACGAGGTGCACCACGAATCCCTCCTCGGTCATCGCCTGCAGCAGGTGGTACGTCGTGGAGCGCGGGATGTCCAGCCTCCCGCGCGATCCGCTCGACGGCCACCGGCTCGAGCTGCGCCGCCAGGAAGCGCAGCACCCGCAGCGCCCGGGTCGCTGCCGGGACCTGTGTCATCCGTTCCCCCTTGTGTCTCGGATTCGAGACTGATGATCGCCCACAGGGGTGGCGCGCGCCACCCCTCGCAGATGAAATCGAGGCATGGAGATGGTGACGGTCGGCACCGGTGCGGTGTCGTTCGAGGACGTGGTGGCAGTGGCCCGCAGGGGCGCCGGAGTGGTGCTGGGCGAGGACGCCCTGGCCGCGATCGACAAGGCCCGGGCGGTGATCGAGGATCTCGCAGCCTCGCCGACACCGCACTACGGCGTCTCGACCGGGTTCGGTGCCCTCGCCACCCGGCACATCGCGCCCGAGCCTGCGCGCCCAGCTCCAGCGCTCGCTGGTGCGCTCGCACGCCGCCGGCAGCGGTCCCGAGGTCGAGCGTGAGGTGGTCCGGGCGCTCATGCTGCTGCGGCTCTCGACGCTGGCGACCGGACACACCGGCGTACGACGCGCGACGGCCGAGTCTGCTCGCCGGGCTGCTCACCGCCGGCATCACCCCGGTGGTCCACGAGTACGGCTCGCTCGGGTGCTCCGGCGACCTGGCCCCGCTCGCGCACTGCGCCCTGGCGCTGATGGGCGAGGGCCCGGTCCGCACGGCCGACGGCGAGTCTCGCCGATGCCGCGACCGCGCTCGCCGCGGCCGGCCTGACGCCGGTGGAGCCTGCAGGAGAAGGAGGGGCTGGCGCTGATCAACGGCACCGACGGCATGCTCGGCATGCTGGTGCTGGCCATCGACGACCTCACGGAGCCTGCTGCGTGTCGCCGACGTCTCGGCCGCGATGTCCGTGGAGGGCCAGACTCGGCACGGACCGGGTGTTCGCCCCGGAGCCTGCAGGCCATCCGCCCCCACCCCGGCCAGGCGCTTTCCGCTGCCAACCTCACCGCGCTGCTGCGCGACTCCGGGGTCGTGGCCTCGCACCGCGGGCCCGACTGCAACCGCGTGCAGGACGCCTACTCGCTGCGCTGCTCTCCGCAGGTGCACGGTGCCGCTCGCGACACCGTCTCCCATGCGGCCGGCGTCGCGTCGCGCGAGTCTCGCCGCCGCCGTGGACAACCCGGTCGTCCTCGCCGACGAGTCCCGGGTGGAGTCCAACGGCAACTTCCACGGAGCACCGGTGGCCTACGTGCTGGACTTCCTCGCGATCGTCGCGGCCGACGTGGCCTCGATCGCCGAGCGTCGCACCGACCGGTTCCTGGACAAGTCCCGCAACCACGGGCTCCCGCCGTTCCTCGCCGACGACCCGGGCGTCGACTCCGGGCTGATGATCGCGCAGTACACCCAGGCGGCGATCGTCTCCGAGCTCAAGCGGCTCGCCGTTCCGGCGTCCGTGGACTCGATCCCCAGCAGCGCGATGCAGGAGGACCACGTCTCGATGGGCTGGTCGGCCGCGCGCAAAGCCTGCGCCGCTCGGTCGACGGGCTGTCCCGGGTGCTCGCGATCGAGCCTGATGACCGCTGCCCGCGGCCTCAACCTGCGGGCCCCGCTGACCCCGGGCCCGGGCACCGGCGCCGTCGTGGACCTGCTCCGCGACGCCGGCGTCGGCGGACCGGGCACGGACCGCTTCCTCGCCCCCGAGATCGACACCGCCCACCAGGCTCGTCACCGGCCGCGCCGTCACCGCCGCCGTCACCGCCGCGATCGGAGAACTCGCATGACCAACCCCCGCCTGCCCATCCACGCCGCCACGGGCACCGAGCCTGAGCGCCAAGAGCCTGGCAGACCGAGGCGCCGCTGCGGATGCTGATGAACAACCTCGACCCGGAGAACGCCGAGCGCCCCGAGGACCTCGTCGTCTACGGCGGCACCGGCAAGGCCGCCCGCAGACTGGGAGGCCTACGACGCCCTCGTGCGCACCCTGCGCGACCTCGAGGACGACGAGACGATGCTCGTGCAGAGCGGCAAGCCCGTCGGTGTGATGCGCACGAACCCGTGGGCGCCGCGGGTCCTGATCGCCAACTCCAACCTGGTCGGCGACTGGGCCAACTGGGAGGAGTTCCGGCGCCTCGAGGACCTCGGTCTGACGATGTACGGCCAGATGACCGCCGGGTCGTGGATCTACATCGGCACCCAGGGCATCCTCCAGGGCACCTTCGAGACCTTCGCGGCAGTCGCCGACAAGCGCTTCGGCGGCACGCTGGCCGGCACGATCACGCTCACCGCCGGCCTCGGCGGGATGGGCGGCGCGCAGCCTCTCGCCGTCACCATGAACGACGGCGTCGCGATCTGCGTCGACGTCGACGCCTCGCGCATCCAGCGCCGCATCGAGCACCGCTACCTCGACGTGCAGGCCGACTCGCTGGAGCACGCCCTGGGTCTGGCCGTCGCGGCCCGTGACGAGCGCCGCGCGCTCTCCATCGGCCTGCTCGGCAACGCCGCCGAGGTCTTCCCGCGGTTGCTGCAGATGAAGGCGCCGATCGACGTGGTCACCGACCAGACCTCCGCGCACGACCCCCTGTCGTACCTGCCCGTCGGCGTCCCCTTCGCCGAGTGGCACCAGCGCGCGGAGGCCGACCCGGCCGGCTTCACCACGCAGGCGCAGGCCTCGATGGCCGCGCACGTGCGGGCGATGGTGGAGTTCCAGGACGCCGGGGCCGAGGTCTTCGACTACGGCAACTCCATCCGGGACGAGGCCCGCAAGGGCGGCTACGACCGGGCGTTCGCGTTCCCCGGCTTCGTGCCGGCCTACATCCGGCCGCTCTTCTGCGAGGGCAAGGGGCCGTTCCGCTGGGCCGCGCTGTCCGGCGACCCGGCCGACATCGCCGCCACCGACAAGGCCATCCTCGAGCTCTTTCCCGAGAACGAGCGGCTGCGCAGGTGGATCACGATGGCCCAGGAGCGGGTGCACTTCCAGGGCCTGCCCGCCCGGATCTGCTGGCTGGGCTACGGCGAGCGCCACCTCGCCGGGCTCAAGTTCAACGAGATGGTCGCCAACGGCGGCTCAAGGCGCCGGTCGTGATCGGCCGCGACCACCTCGACTGCGGGTCCGTCGCCTCGCCGTACCGGGAGACCGAGGCGATGCTCGACGGCTCCGACGCGATCGCCGACTGGGCGCTGCTCAACGCCCTCGTCAACACCGCCTCCGGTGCCTCCTGGGTCTCGATCCACCACGGTGGCGGCGTCGGCATGGGCCGCTCGATCCACGCCGGCCAGGTGTGCGTCGCCGACGGCACCGAGCCTGGCTGCTGCGAAGATCGAGCGCGTGCTGACCAACGACCCGGGCATGGGCGTCATCCGCCACGTCGACGCGGGCTACGACCGCGCGGTCGAGGTCGCCGCCGAGCGCGGTGTCACCATCCCGATGCAGCGGGACTCGGTGCATGACTGACTTCGAGCGGATGTGGGCCGACCTCGCACCCATCGGTCGCTCCGCAGCCTCCGGCGGCTACTTCCGCCAGCCCTGGCTGCCCGCCGAGTTCGGAGTTGCGCGCCTGGTTCCGCTCGGCCGCCGACGAGCGCGGCCTGGACGTCGAGGAGGACGCCTTCGGCAACCTGGTCGCCTGGTGGGGGCCCGCCGACCTGCCGGGGCGGGTGCTGACCGGCTCGCACCTCGACTCCGTCCTGGACGGCGGGGCCTACGACGGCCCGCTCGGCGTGGTCTCGTCCTTCGCCGCCGTGGACCGGCTGGTCGCCCGGGGCGTGACGCCCACGCGGCGGCTCGGCGTCGCCGCCTTCGTGGAGGAGGAGGGCTCCCGCTTCGGCCGCGCCTGCCTCGGCTCCCGGCTCGCCGTGGGCGCGGCCTCATGGGCCGACGCGCGCGAGCCTGACCGACCGCGACGGCGTACGCCTCGGTGACGTGGTCGAGGGCGGCTCGTCCACCCTGCTCGACGGGGTCGAGGCCTACGTCGAGCCTGCACGTGGAGCAGGGTCGTGGGCTCGTCGACCGGGACGCGCCCGTCGGGGTGCACAGCGGGATCTGGCCGCACGGGCGCTACCGCTACGACATCGCGGGGCGGGCCGACCACGCCGGCACCACCCGGATGGAGGACCGCGCCGACCCGATGCTGACCTTTGCGATGACCGCGCTGGCGGCCAACAAGCAGGCCCGGCTCGCCGGGCAGCGGGCGACCTTCGGCCGGATCGACGTGCGGCCCAACGGCACCAACGCGGTGCCCTCCCACGTCACCGCCTGGCTGGACGCCCGTGCCGAGTCCGACGAGGCGCTCACGGTGCTGGTCGCGGCGATCGAGAAGCAGGCCGCCGACCGGGCCGGGCGCGACGGCACCAGCGTGGAGGTGACTCCCGAGTCGGTCAGCGGCGCCGTCGCCTTCGACACCGCGCTGCGCGAGCGGGTCGGTCCGGGACTGCCGGTGCTGCCGACGCAGGCGGGCCACGACGCCGGCATTCTGCAGGCCGCCGGCATCCCGAGCGCGATGCTCTTCGTCCGCAACCCCAGCGGGGTCTCCCACTCTCCGGCCGAGACCGCGTCCGTCGAGGACTGTCTCGCCGGTGTCGAGGCACTGGCGGACGCCCTCGCCGGGCTGGTCGCATGACCGCCTGGCTGCTGCAGCGGGCCTGGGTCGACGGCGCGGTCCGCGAGACGGTGCGGGTCGAGATCGAGGACGGCGTCTTCACCGCCGTCGAGCCGGACGCCACCCGCACGGCCACGCCGTTGCGTGGGCTGACCCTGCCCGGGTTCGCGAACACGCACAGCCACGCCTTCCACCGCGCCCTGCGCGGGCGCACGCAGCGGGGGAGCGGCACCTTCTGGACCTGGCGCGAGCAGATGTACGCCGTGGCGGCCCGCCTCGACCCGGACTCCTACTTCGAGCTCGCCCGGGCGACGTACGCCGAGATGCTGGCCGCGGGCTACACGTCGGTGAGCGAGTTCCACTACGTGCACCACCAGCCCGACGGCACGCCGTACGACGACCCGAACGCGCTCGGACATGCCCTCGTCGCCGCCGCGGAGACCACCGGCATCCGGCTCACGCTGGTCGACACCTGCTACCTCGCCGGCGGGATCGGCGAGCCGCTGGGCCCGGTGCAGCGCCGCTTCGGCGACGGCGACGCGGACCGCTGGGCCGAGCGGGTGGCCGCGATCGCGCACGACCGGGTGGGCGGGGCGATCCACTCCGTGCGCGCGGTCCCGCGCGAGCAGATGCCCACCGTGGTGGCCGCGACCCGGGGCCGGCCGCTGCACGTGCACGTGTCCGAGCAGCCGGCCGAGAACGAGGCCTGCGTGGCGGCGTACGGGCTCTCCCCGGTGGCGCTGCTCGCCGACGCCGGTGCCCTCGGCCCGCTCACCACGGCCGTCCACGCGACCCACCTGACGGACGCCGACATCGCGCTCCTCGCCGGAAGTGACTGCGAGGTCAGTCTCTGCCCGACCACCGAGCGCGACCTCGGCGACGGCATCGGCCCGGCTCGTGCCCTGGCCGACGCCGGGGTGCGGCTGAGCATCGGCAGCGACAGCCAGGCGGTCGTGGACCCGTTCGAGGAGCCTGCGGGCCGTGGAGATGGACGAGCGCCTGGCCTCCATCGAGCGCGGCCGCTTCGGTGCCGCCGACCTGCTGTCCCGCACCACCGGACGGATCGCGGTGGGGGAGCCGGCGGACCTGGTCACCGTCGACCTGCACTCCCCGCGCACCGCCGGCACCGGCGCCGACGAGCACACCGCCGTCTTCGCCGCGACCGCCGCCGACGTCACGCAGGTGGTCGCGGCCGGGCGCGTCGTCTTCGACGGCGACCACGGGCGCGTCGGCCGCGCGCTCGGCACCGCGATCGAGAGGCTGTGGACGTGAGCACACTGATCACCGGCATCGGCGAGCCTGGTCACCAACGACCCGGCCCGCCCGGTCCGCACCGACGCCGCGGTGGTGGTCGAGGACGGACGGATCGCCTGGGTGGGCGACGCTGCCGGCGCGCCCGCCGCCGACGAGGTGGCCGACGTCGAGGGCCGGGCCGTGCTGCCCGGCTTCGTCGACAGCCACAGCCACCTGGTGTTCGCGGGCGACCGGTCGCAGGAGTTCGCCGCGCGGATGGCCGGCGAGCCGTACGCCGCCGGGGGCATCCGCACCACCGTCGCCGCCACCCGGGCCGCCTCCGACGACGAGCTCGCCGCGGGTGTGGCGCGCCACGTCGCGCAGATGCGGCGCCAGGGCACCACGACCGTCGAGATCAAGTCCGGCTACGGGCTGTCCGTCGCCGACGAGGCGCGCTCGCTGCGCATCGCCCGCGGGTTCACCGAGGAGACCACCTTCCTCGGCGCGCACGTGGTGCCGCCGGAGCACGCCGACGACCCCGCCGGGTACGTCGGCCTGGTCACCGGTCCGATGCTGGCCGCCGCGGCGCCGTACGCCCGGTGGATCGACGTGTTCTGCGAGACCGGGGCCTTCGACGCGGACCAGGCCCGCACGATCCTGCGCGCGGGCGAGGCCGCCGGCCTCGGCGGACGGCTGCACGCCAACCAGGCTCGGGCACGGCCCCGGGGTCGCGCTCGCCGCCGGACTCGGCCTGACCGCCGTGGACCACTGCACCTACCTCACCGACGACGACGTGCACGCCCTGCGCGACGCCGGAACGGTCGCCACCCTGCTGCCGGGCGTGGAGTTCAGCACCCGCCAGCCCTATCCGTCCGGGCGCCGGCTGATCGACGCGGGCGTCACCGTCGCGATCGCCAGCGACTGCAACCCCGGCTCGTGCTACACCAGACTCGCTGCCCTTCTGCATCGCCCTCGCGGTGCGGGAGATGGGCATGACACCGCTGGAGGCGGTGACAGCCGCGACCGCCGGAGGAGCGGCCGCGCTGGGCCGCGAAGACGTCGGTGCCGTCGCTCCCGGGAAGCGCGCCGACCTGGTGCTGCTCGACGCGCCGAGCCACGTGCACCTGGCCTACCGGCCGGGCGTGCCGCTCGTCGTACGGACCTGGCACGGGGGCTGACCGGCTAGCGTGCCGGCATGGAGCCGTCCGAGGACACGCAGGGAGCCATGCCGAGCGGTCGCCGCGACCGGTCGGTCGTGGTCGAGGGCTGGCTCGCCAGCCACGCCGACGCCGGGACGCCCGGTCCGCACCTCCGGCTGCGGGCCTCCGACCTGGAGGACGTGGTCATCCGGACCGACCAGGTGCCGCTGCTGTGCGCGCTCCTGCAGTCGATGGCGGAGCGGACCGAGGCGCGGTGGGCGGCCGACGGCGAGCGGTACGCCGACGAGGTGGTCCGCCGCGCGCCCGACCCCCAGGATCCCGCCGTGGAGCGGGCCGCCGCGCTCGACCGGCTGCGGTTCGCCGCGGCCGTGGGGGAGCGCGCCGAGGAGGTGCTCGACGCCATCCGCTCCGCGGACGGCAACGACGAGGCTGTGGCCACCGTGGCCGCGCTCCTCGGCGTGGACCCCGCGCCGGTCCCGGCCCGCCTGGCCCGGTTCAACCTGCTCGGCCTGAACCGCACGGCGACCCAGCGCCGCTCCGAGTCCGCTGGCGCGGCAGGACTGAGCCGTGCAGCACCTGCGGATCACCTCGCCGCGCGAGCCTGACCGATGCGGTCGTCGACCTGTTGCAGCAGGACCCGGCGGTCACCGGGCTGACCTGTGTCCGCGGTGCGGCGATCGTGCCCGAGGGCGACCTCGTGGAGGCGGACCTGCCGCGGGAGGCGGTGAACGAGGTGGTGGACGCGCTGCGGGCGATCGGCGTGCAGCACGAGGGCGCCGTGCACGTCGTACCGGTGGCGACCTGGCTCTCCCGACCCGCCCACGACGCCGAGCGGCGGACGCCCGGATCCTCCGCCGACGCGGTGGTGTGGGCCGAGGTGACCCAGCGCGCGTTCGACGAGTCCGAGTCTGAACTGGACCTACCTGACGTTCATGACGCTGGCAACCCTCATCGCGAGCATCGCGATCGTGCTCGACTCGCAGATCCTGGTGATCGGCGCGATGGTCCTCGGACCGGAGTTCGTGCCGATCGCCGCGCTCGGCCTCGCCCTCGTCCGCCGTCGTCCCGCGCTCCTGCGTCACGCCGCCGCCGCGCTCGCCGTCGGCTTCGCGGTCGCCATCGCCATCGCGACCCTCGCCGCGCTCGTCGCCCGGTGGCTGGGCTGGGTCACGGCCGAGCAGGTCACCGCACCACGGCCGGCGACCGCGTTCGTCTACTCACCCGACAAGTGGTCCTTCATCGTCGCCGTCATCGCGGCCGCGGCCGGCGCGCTGTCGCTCACCTCGGCGAAGGCGAGCGGACTGTCGGGGGTCTTCATCTCGGTGACCACCATCCCCGCGGCCGGGAACGTCGCACTGGGCCTGGCGTTCGGCGTCCCCGGTGAGGTCCGGGGCAGCCTGCTCCAGCCTGCTGCTCAACGTGGCCGGCATGGCCGTCGCGGGCTGGCTCACCCTGGCGTTCCAGCAGGCGGTGTGGCGCCCCGCGTCCGAACGACGGGCCCGCCTCGTCGCCCGGGTCCGGCGCCGCCCGGACTGAGGCGCCGGCGATGGCAGTCGTTCGACGGGGCTTGGCCGGATCTCGCTCGCGGCCGGTTCGCGGGTCCACGAGGATGAGCCCATGACGACCGAGCGCACCACGATCGAGCCCGACACCAAGGACTGGACCTGGGTGCTCGACGAGGTCTGTCCTGACTGCGGCTACGACGCCGCCGCCGTCGACCGAGCCGCCATCGGAGCGGCGATCCGCGAGGATGCCGCGTTCTGGGCCCGCGTCCTCGACGACCCGCGCGCGGGGACCCGCCCCGAGCCGGCGATCTGGTCGCCGACCGAGTACGGCGCCCACGTACGCGACGTCCACCGCGTCTTCGCCGGCCGGGTCGAGCAGCCTGCTCACCGAGCCCGACCCGCTCTTCGCCAACTGGGACCAGGACGAGACCGCCCGCGTCGAGCGCTACGACCTGCAGACCGCAGCCGAGGTGCGGCCGGACCTGCTCGCGGCGGCCGAGTCTCGCCGCGAGCCTGGTACGACCGCGTCGGCGACGAGGAGTGGGCCCGCCCCGGGCGCCGCAGCAACGGTTCTGTCTTCACCGTCGAGACGCTCGGGCGCTACCACCTGCACGACCTGGTGCACCACCGCTGGGACGTGCGGTGGATCATTGCCGGGTGAGGCACACGGAGTTCTGGGCGCGGATGGAGCAGCACCTCGGTGCGGCCTACGCGCGGACCTGGGCCACGCAGCAGGTGATGTCCGAGCTCGAGGGCCGCACCCCGCAGGAGGCGCTCGACGCCGGAGTCCCGCCCAAGCAGGTGTGGCGGGCGGTGTGGGCCGCGCTCGGGCTGCCGGACAGCGAGCGGTGAACGTCCAGCGCCGTACCGTCCGGGTCCTGGTGCTGACCCAGGCGGTCGGAGCCGTCGGCATCACCATCGGCATCGCGACGGCCTCGCTGCTGGCTCGGGACCTGTCCGGTTCAGAGACGCTGTCCGGGCTCGCCCAGACCACGCAGGTGCTGGGTGCGGCGCTGATCTCCTTCCTGCTCGCGCCGCTGATGGCCCGGCGCGGCCGGCGCGCCGGGTTGCTCACCGGCTACCTCGTCGGCGCCTGCGGCGGCCTGCTCGCCGTCCTCGCCGGAGTGCTCGGCTCGATGCCGCTGCTGCTGGTGGGCGCGGTCCTGCTCGGCGCCGGCACGGCCGCCAACAGCGCCGCGCGCTACGCCGCCACCGATCTCGCCACCGACGAGACCCGCGCCCGCTCGCTGTCCCTGGTCGTGTGGGCCACCACCGTCGGCGCGGTCGCCGGGCCCAACCTCACCGGACCCGCGGGCTCCTTCGCCGACACCCTCGGTATCCCCGAGCCTGACCGGGCCGTTCGCGCTCGGGGCGATCGGGATGCTGCTCGCGGCCCTCGTCGTGGGAGCGCTGCTCCGCCCCGACCCGCTCCTGCTCGCCCAGGAGCAGGCGGCTGCCGACGCGGAGGCGGGGCTGCGGACCGTCGTACCGCTCACGGGGTCGTCGTGGTCCCGCGCCGTCGCCGCCGTGCGTGAGCGGCCGGTGCTGGGCTACGCCATCGGCGGGCTGGCGCTGACCCACGCCACCATGATCGGCGTGATGGTGATGACGCCGCTGCACATGGAGCACGGCGGCTCGGGCCTGGAGGTCATCGGCATCGTCATCAGCGTGCACGTGCTGGGCATGTTCGCCTTCTCCCCACTGGTCGGCCTGCTCGCCGACCGGTTCGGGCGCCCACCCGTGCTGGGCGCCGGGGGAGCGGTGCTGCTCGTCGCGCTCCTGCTCTGCGCCTCCGCGCCCAGCGGGATGTCGTGGCAGGTCACGGCCGGGCTGTTCCTGCTCGGCCTCGGCTGGTCGCTGGCCATGGTGTCGGCCTCCACGATGGTCGCCGAGCACGCGCCCTTGGAGGCGCGCACCGACGTCCAGGGCAGGCTCCGACTTGGTCATGGGCATGACCGCTGCGGTCGCGGGTGCGCTGGCCGGCGTCATCGTCGGCGCCGCCGGCTACCCGGCCCTCGCCCTGGCCAGCCTGGTGCTCGTCCTGGGCGTGCTCGGCGCGGCGCTGCGTGCCTCCGGCGCGGTGGGCGCGGCGACACGCCGTACGGCCTGACGGGCTTTCGAACACCTGTTCGTTAACGTGAGCCTCACGACGGTCCACCCACCGTCCACAGGTACGACGCTCGCACGGGTTGTCCACAGCAGGCACGGCTGACCAGGCTTTGTGTCGGACCCTCGTCATAGCGTCGCCGACGTACCTGGCTCACCACTCACAAAGGACAAGGCACATGGCTGGAGACGACCGGCACAAGGCGCTGGAGACGGCGCTGCTCACCATCGAGAAGCAGTACGGCAAGGGCTCGGTCATGCGCCTCGGCGACGACTCGCGCGCCCCGCTCGACGTGATCCCCACCGGGGCGATCGCGCTCGACGTGGCGCTCGGCATCGGCGGGCTCCCGCGCGGGCGGGTCGTGGAGATCTACGGTCCCGAGTCGAGTGGTAAGACCACGGTCGCCCTGCACGCGGTGGCCTCCGCCCAGGCCGCCGGCGGCATCGTGGCGTTCATCGACGCCGAGCACGCGCTGGACCCGGAGTACGCGAAGGCTCTCGGCGTCGACACCGACGCGCTCCTGGTCTCCCAGCCCGACTCCGGCGAGCAGGCGCTGGAGATCGCGGACATGCTGATCCGCTCCGGTGCGCTCGACCTGATCGTCATCGACTCCGTCGCGGCGCTGGTGCCCCGGGCCGAGATCGAGGGCGAGATGGGCGACAGCCACGTCGGCCTGCAGGCGCGCCTGATGAGCCAGGCCCTGCGCAAGATGACCGGTGCCCTCAACCAGTCGAAGACGACCGCGATCTTCATCAACCAGGCTCCGCGAGAAGATCGGCGTCATGTTCGGCTCCCCGGAGACGACCACCGGTGGCCGGGCGCTCAAGTTCTACTCCTCGGTGCGCCTCGACGTGCGCCGCATCGAGACCCTCAAGGACGGCACCGACATGGTCGGCAACCGGACCAGGGTCAAGGTCGTGAAGAACAAGGTGGCCCCGCCGTTCAAGCAGGCCGAGTTCGACATCATGTACGGCAAGGGCATCTCCCGCGAGGGTGGGCTCATCGACGTGGGCGTCGAGGCAGGCCTCGTCCGCAAGGCCGGCGCCTGGTACACCTACGAGGGCGACCAAGCTCGGCCAGGGCAAGGAGAACGCCCGGAGCCTTCCTCAAGGACAACCCCGACCTGGCCAACGAGCCTGGAGAAGAAGATCCTCGAGAAGCTCGGCGTCACCCCCACCGTCGACGGCGACCTCGACGACCTCTCCGACGAGCCCATCGGCGTCGACGAACTTTCTGATGGCGCGAGCGCGTCGGCGCTTCGCTTGCCGCGCTGCCGCGCTGCCGCGCTCGCGGTCGGGTGGCGTAGGGGTTGCGTTCGCATGGCGGCAAGCCGGCCGCCACGCGGGACGACGTCTCCCTGCGCCTCCGGTCGCTTCGCTCCCTCCGGCTCCGGGCCGCCGCCATCCCGCGTCGGGCGGCAGCAAGGGGAGGAAGGTGGATTCCCTTGCTTGGTTCCTTCGGGTTGCTCGATCTCGCTGGGCGCGGCCCATGCGAGTGGTCCGTGCGGTGCAGGCGCAGGTCGGGGTGCTGCTCGCCGGCGCCTCGGGGTGCCGCCGGCTTGCGAACGAGGTTCGTCGTTGCGACCACAGGCCGGCGCCGGTGGCGGGGTCCCCGTCGAAGCCGCCGAGGAGCACCTCGGCAGGCGTCTGCGCCGCACGGTCCGTGTCCGAGCCGCGTGGGTCCGTGTGTCAGGGGCGCGGGCCGGGGTGCTGCTCGCCGACGCCTCGGGGTGTCGCCGGCCCGCGAAGGAGACTCCCGTAGCGAAGCCAGGCCGGCGCCGGCGGCGGGGCCCCGTCGAAGCCGCCGAGCAATACCCCGGCCGACGCCAGAGCCACCCGGATTCGTCCCCGTGCGAGTGAGGCCGTGTGGTGTGGGCGCGGGACGGGGTGCTGCTCGCCGGCGCCTCGGGGTGTCGCCGGCCCGCGAAGGAGACTCCCATAGCGAAGCCAGACCAGCGCCGGCGGCGGGGCCCCCGTCGAAGCCGCCGAGCAGCCCCCGGCCGGCGCCACAGCCACACGGACCGGCCAGCCGCAGGACCACGAGCCGACAGGAGACCACTGATGCCCCGCCGCACAGCAGAGCCGCCCCCCGGCGTGCCCGGTGACGACGCCGACCCCGAGTCGGTGGCCCGCAAGATCCTGCTCGACCAGCCTGAGCATGACCGCCCGCAGCCGCCGCGAGCTCGAGGAGCGGCTGGCTCGCAAGGACGTGCCCGAGGAGATCGCGACCCGACTGCTCGACCGGTTCGAGGAGGTCGGCCTGGTCGACGACGAGGCGTTCGCGCGCTCGTGGGTGGACAGCCGCCAGCGCACCCGCGGCCTGGCCCGGACGGCGCTGGCGGTCGAGCCTGCGCCGCAAGGGCATCGCGGACGAGACCGCCCGTACCGTGCTCGCCGAGGTGGACCCGGACGACGAGGAGGCCGCGGCGCGGCTGCTGGTGCAGAAGAAGTCTGCGCAGCATGCGCGGGCTCGACGAGCAGGTCGCCGCGCGCCGGCTGGTGGGCATGCTCGCCCGCAAGGGGTACGGCGCAGGGCTGGCCTATGCCGTGGTCCGGCGGGAGCTCGCTCTCCAGGACGACCCCGACGCCGACTGCTGAGCGGCACAGGGGGATGTCGCACAATGTGCGCGTGACCAGTGACACCGGAGCCGCTCCCGAGCGCGAGATCCTCACCTACGACCTCTTCGGCACCGCGGTGCGCGACCTCGCCCAGCAGGTCGTCGACGACGGCTTCGAGCCGGACATCGTGCTGGCGATCGCCCGGGGCGGGCTGGGGCTGGCGATGGGCCTGGGCTACGCGCTGGACGTCAAGAACCTGTCCGCGGTGAACGTCGAGTTCTACACCGGGGTGGACCAGCGTCTCGACGTGCCGATGATGCTGCCGCCGACGCCGGCGGCGATCGACCTGACGGGGATGAAGGTGCTCATCGCCGACGACGTGGCCGACACCGGCAAGACGCTGGAGGTGGTGCGGGACTTCTTCGCCGACCACGTCGCGGAGGCGCGGACGGCGGTGATCTACGAGAAGCCGTGGACGGTGATCCGGCCGGAGTACGTGTGGCGCCGTACGGAGGCGTGGATCGACTTCCCGTGGTCCTCGACGCCGCCGCTGGTCGACCGCCGGGGCGGCGTGGCCCACTAGTCTCGCGGCATGAGCGCCTTTCCTCTCTCGGACCTGACCGCCGGACTGCGGATCGAGCCGGGCAGCCCGGTCGATCTCGCCGCCATCGAGACCGACGACGCGCCGGGCTTCGACGGCAACAAGTCGGACGGCGAGAAGGCCCTGCTGAAGCCTGGCACCGGAGCCTGGAGGAGCCTGCAGGAGCGGCTGTTCGCGCAGGGCAAGACGGACGGACGCCGCTCGATCCTGCTGGTGCTGCAGGGCATGGACACCTCCGGCAAGGGAGGCACGCTGCGCTCCACGGTCGGCCTGGTGGACCCGCAGGGCGTGCGGATCACCTCGTTCAAGGCGCCGACCGAGGAGGAGCGCAAGCACGACTTCCTCTGGCGGATCACGAAGGCGCTGCCGCCGGTCGGCCTGATCGGGGTGTTCGACCGCTCGCACTACGAGGACGTGCTGATCGGCCGGGTGCGGGAGTCGGCGCCGCCGGAGGAGATCGAGCGACGGTACGACGCGATCAACGCCTGGGAGGCGGAGCCTGGTCGAGTCCGGGGTGACGATCATCAAGTGCATGCTGCACATCTCCGCCGGCGAGCAGAAGGAGCGCCTGCTGGCCCGGCTCGACGACCCGACCAAGTTCTGGAAGTACAACCCGGGCGACGTGGACGAGCGCGAGTCTGTGGCCGGCGTACCAGGAGGCGTACCGGATCGCGATCGAGCGGACCAACACCGAGATCGCGCCGTGGCACGTGATCCCCGCGGACAAGAAGTGGTTCCGCAACCTCGCGATCGGCACGCTGCTGCTCGACGCGCTGCGCTCCTTCGACCTGTCCTGGCCGGAGGCGGACTTCGACGTCGAGCACGAGAAGCAGCGCCTGCTCGACGAGAAGCCGCTGTGACGTCGGTGGGTCTGGAGCAGGTCCGGGTCACCCGGTACGTCACGCCGCTGCGCGAGGGCGGCAGCCTGCCCGGGATCGTCGAGGCGGAGGACCTGGGGACCTACGTCTGCAAGTTCCGCGGAGCGGGCCAGGGCCTCCGGGTGCTGGTCGCGGAGGTGATCGTGGCGGGCCTGGCGCGCTTGCTCGACATCCCGACGCCCGACCAGGTCGTGCTCGACCTGGACCCGGAGATCGCGCGGTACGAGGCGGACGAGGAGGTCCAGGACCTGCTCAACGCCAGCGCCGGGCTGAACCTCGGCATCGACTTCCTGCCCGGCTCGTTCGGCTACGACCCGACGACGGAACCGGACGCCGACCTCGCCGGCCGGGTGCTGTGGCTGGATGCCTTCGCCGCGAACGTCGACCGGAGCCTGGCGCAACCCGAACCTGCTCGTGTGGCGCGGCACCCTGCAGGCGATCGACCACGGTGCGTCGCTCTACTTCCACCACTCCTGGCCCGGCGGACCGGGCGACCCGGAGCGCTTCGCCCGGCAGCCGTACGACGTGAGCGAGCACGTGCTGCGTTCCTACGCCGGCCGGGCCCGTGCCCAGGACGAGGAGCCTGGCCGCGCGGGTCGACGACGCAGCGCTGACCGCGGTGCTGGCCGACGTCTGCGACGACTGGTTCGAGCCGGTGCCGGGCGCGGAGACGGCCACCGCCCTCCGCGAGCGGTATGTCGCCTTCCTCGCCGCGCGCCGCGACGGCGGCCGCCCCTGGCTGCCCGAGGTGCGGGCGGAGGCCGGCGCGTGAGCCCCTACCAGTACGTCGTCGTGCGCTGCGTGCCCCGCGTGGAGCGCGAGGAGTTCGTCAACGTCGGGGTGGTGCTGCACTGCCCGGACGCCGACTTCCTCGACGTCCGCTCCGCGGTGGACCCCGTCCGGCTCCGGGCCCTGCACGCGGAGGTCGACCTTGCCGCGGTCGAGGCGGGGCTGGTCGCGATCGCCAAGGTGTGCCGCGGCGAGGCGCACACCGACTTCGGGGTCGGGACCCGCGCAACGGCGTACGGCAACCGGGAGGCGAAGGACGACGCCAGCACCCGGTTCGGCTTCCTCAAGGCGCCGCGCAGCACCGTCCTCCAGCCGGGCCCGGTCCACGGCGGTGTCACCGCGGACCCGGCCCGAACGCTCGAGCGGCTGCTCGAGACGCTGGTTCGCTAGCCTGCTCAGACCGGGACGAGCTCGACCGCGCCCACGGCGTAGCGGGCCAGGATGGTCCGCGCGATCTCCGGGTGCGCGCCGAGCGGCTCGGAGACGGCGACGGCGCCGGCCTCGATCGCGAGCCTCGGCGGCCCGGTCGACCAGGTTGCCGGGGGCGAGGAAGAGCGAGGCGACGGCGATGTGCCGGCGGCCCTCGGCGCGGAACGCGCGCACGGCCTCGCCGGTGGCCGGCGGGGCGGAGGTCGCGTACGCCGCGGTCACGGGGAGCCGGTGGTGGGCGCCCCAGAGCCGGGCGAGCCGGGCGACAGCCTGGTTGGCGAGCGGGTCGGTCGTCCCGGCGGCAGCCAGCACCAGCGCGTCCAGGCTCACGGACCCGGGCGTCGCGCAGCGCCTCGCGCAGGCGCTCGTCGAGCACCTCCAGGAAGCGCGCCTCCAGGCCGAGCACCTCGGTCGCGCGGATCTGCAGACCGGGGTGGCGGGTCGTCGCCTCGGCGATGAGTCTCGGGGATGTCGACCTTCGCGTGGAACGCCTCGACCAGCAGCAGCGGTACGACGACGATCTCCTCGAAGCCCGCCTTGACCAACCGGTCGACGACCGTGTGGAACCCGGGCTTGGAGAGGTCGAGGAACGCCCTCTCGATGCGCAGGTCCGGACGCAGCGCCTTCGTCGCGTCCACCAGGGCCGTGATCGTGGCGGCCGAGCGCGGGTCGCGGCTGCCGTGGGCCAGGGCGATGAGTGCGGGAGCAGTCATCAGGAGATACCCCTTCCATCCCTGATGCGGTCATCCGATGACGTCGCTGTCATGAGTGGATGCCGCATTCGGTCTTGTTGGTGCCGGCCCAGCGGCCACTGCGCGGGTCCTCGCCGGGGGCGACCCGGCGGGTGCACGGCGCGCAGCCGATGGACGGGTAGCCGTCGTAGACGAGCGGGTTGACGAGCACGCCGTTCTCGGCGATGTAGGCTCTCGACCTGCTCGTCGCTCCAGCGGGCGATGGGGGAGACCTTGACCTTCTGCTTCTTGGCGTCCCAGCCGATCACGGGGGCGATCACCCGGTTGTGCGTCTCGGCACGGCGCAGCCCGGTCGCCCACGCGTCGTACGACGCCAGGGAGTCGGCGAGCGGCTTGACCTTGCGCAGCGCGCAGCACAGGTCGGGGTCGCGCTTGTAGAGCTCGGGGCCGTAGGCCGCGTCCTGCTCGGCCACCGTCTGCACGGGGGTGATCGAGATCAGGTTGACGTCCATCGTGGCCTCGACCGCGTCGCGGGTGCCGATGGTCTCCACGAAGTGGTAGCCGGTGTCGAGGAAGACGACGTCCACGCCGGGGACGACCTTCTGCGCGAGGTGCGCGAGAACGGCGTCTCCCATCGAGGAGGTGATGCAGAAGCGGTCACCGAAGGTGGCCGCAGCCCACTCGATGATCACCTCGGCGGGGGCGAGTCCGCACCGGCGCCCCAGTGGGAGACCAGGCTCACGCAGGCTCCTCGGGGGAGCGGCCTTCGGTGTGGGTGCCGCGGAAGCTCCGGGCACGCGCGGTGGCGGGGGCAGTCATCAGGCACCTCCTTCTCGTTCGGTTCGGGTGTCCGGGGTGAGGCCGAGCAGACTCGACCTTGAAGGCCCGGCGACACCCTCGGCATTCCCAGCCGGTCGGCTCGTGCGGCCACAGGTCGGTCTCGCCGCAGTACGGGCAGTGGTAGGGCACTGCCCGCGACGACACCGACTCCTCGGACATCAGACGGACTCCAGGGCCTTCTCGCCCCGCAGCAGGGCCTCGTCCGCGCGGTGCACCCACGCGTCGAAGGCCTCGCCCTCGGTGCGGTCCGCGAGGTAGTTCTTGACCACCGCGGTGATGTAGTCGTCCAGTCCCTTGCTAGTCACCTTGTGGGCGCGCAGCTTTGCGGCCGAAGTTCGAGCGCAGGCCGGTCGCACCGCCCAGGTGCACCTGGAAGCCCTCGACCTGGTCGCCGTTCTCGTCGACGACCAGCCTGGCCCTTGAGGCCGAAGTCGGCGACCTGGGTGCGGGCGCAGGCGTTGGGGCAGCCGTTGACGTTGACCGTGATCGGCGTGTCCAGGTCGGGGAAGCGCTTCTCGAGCTCGGTCACCAGGTTGCGGGCGCGCTCCTTGGTGTCGACGATCGCCGCTTTGCAGAACTCGATGCCGGTGCAGGCCATCGTGTTGCGGCGCCAGGCCGACGGGCGGGCGGTCAGGCCGATCTCGTCCAGGCCGTCGAGGACGGCGTCGAGGGTGGCCGGCTCCACGCCGATGAGCACGATCTTCTGGTACGCCGTGAGCCGGGCCCCGGCGACGCTGTGCTGCTCCATCAGGTCGGCCAGGCGGACCAGCGCGGTGCCGGAGATCCGGCCCGCGGAGGGCGCGACGCCGACGTACAGCCTTGCCGTCCTTCTGCTCGTGCACGCCGACGTGGTCGCGGTGGCCGACCGGCGACTCGGGGGAGGCCAGGGTCTCGGTTCTCTTGCCGAGGTACTCGTTCTCCAGCACCTCGCGGAACTTCTCCACCCCCCAGTCGGCGACGAGGAACTTGAGGCGGGCACGCGAGCGCAGCCGGCGGTAGCCGTAGTCGCGGAAGATCCCGGCGACACCGGCCCACACGTCGGGGACCTCGTCGAGCGGGATCCAGACGCCGAGCTCTCTGGGCGAGCATCGGGTTGGTCGACAGCCCACCGCCGACCCAGACGTCGAAGCCGGGGCCGTGCTCGGGGTGCACCGTGCCGACGAAGGAGACGTCGTTGGTCTCCGGCGACACGTCGTGGCTGGGGTGGCCGGTGACGGCGGTCTTGAACTTGCGCGGGAAGTTCGAGAAGTCCTTGTTGCCGATGAAGCGGCGCTCGATCTCCTCCAGCGCGGGTGTGCCGTCGATGATCTCGTCCTTGGCGACACCGGCGACCGGCGAGCCGAGGAAGGGCCGCGGCGAGTCGCCGCACGCCTCGGTCGAGTGCAGGCCGACGGCGTCGAGACGCTCCCAGATCTCCGGGACGTTCTCGATCTCGATCCAGTGGTACTGGATGTTCTGGCGGTCCGTCACGTCCGCGGTGTCGCGGGCGAAGTCGACGCCGATCGCGCCCAGCGCGCGCACCGCGGCGGGGGAGAGCAGCTTTGCCGTCGGAGCGGACCCGCAGCATGAAGTAGCGGTCGTCCAGGCTCCTCCTCCTCCATCGAGCCGGTACGGCCGCCGTCGATGCCGGGCCGGCGCTGGGTGTAGAGACCCATCCAGCGGAACCGGCCGCGCAGGTCGGCGGGGTCGATGGAGTCGAAGCCGCGCTTGGAGTAGGTGTAGAGGATGCGGTCCCGCACGTTGAGCGGGTCGTCGTCCTTCTTGGACTGCTCGTTCTTGTTCAGCGGCTCGGTGTAGCCGAGGGCCCACTGACCCTCGGCGCGGCGGGGGCGCGGGATCTCGGTGAACTTGGCCGGTTCGGGCTTGAAGCGCAGGTCGGGCATGCGGAGAGGAGGTCCTTCGCTGATGGGCGCGCTGGGGAGTCAGTCAGGCGCGCGGCTCGGGTGGATGCGGCGGCAACGTCAGCGGGGCCAACACATCATGCTGCGCGTGCGCCCGAAGTCCACGTGGCGTCGTACCACGAGGTGCGCAGAGGTGGCAGCAGTGACCATGTCAAGAAGTCTCATCCTTCGGACGGGGCGCCATCAAATCTGAATCTCATGATGTGGACGCTTGTCTCATGATCCGGAACGATCGCCCGTGATCTCCCCGTGATCACGCGGGCGCTGCGACGCACGTCACACGAGGCGGGGCCTCTCACCCCACCAGTCGGGGCAGTGCACCCCATCGCGCGAGACAGGCCCGGGCGCACCACTACGCTGGGACCCATGAGCGACAACTCCCTCAACGGCGAACTCGTCAGCAGCGCCTACCGCCGGGCGCTCGAGGTCATCTCCTCCGTGGAGCCCCGCATCGCGGACGCCACCCGCCAGGAGGCTCGCCGACCAGCGGGCCTCGCTCAAGCCTGATCGCCAGCGAGAACTACGCCTCGCCGGCCGTGCTGCTCACCATGGGCACCTGGTTCAGCGACAAGTACGCCGAGGGCACCGTCGGGCACCGCTTCTACGCCGGCTGCCAGAACGTCGACACCGTCGAGGCGCTCGCCGCCGAGCACGCCCGCGAGTCTGTTCGGCGCGCCGTACGCCTACGTCCAGCCGCACTCCGGCATCGACGCCAACCTCACGGCCTACTGGGCGATCCTCGCCCACCGGGTCGAGGGTCCGTGGCTGCAGGACGCCGGCGTGAAGAACATGAACGACCTCTCCGACGCCGACTGGGAGAAAGTCTGCGCCACGAGTCCGGCAACCAGCGCCTGCTCGGCATGAGCCTGGACACCGGCGGCCACCTCACCCACGGCTTCCGCCCGAACATCAGCGGCAAGATGTTCCACCAGCAGCAGTACGGCACCGACCCGGAGACCGGGCTGATCGACTACGACGCCCTGCGCGCCAAGGCCAAGGAGTTCAAGCCGCTCATCCTGGTGGCCGGCTACTCGGCGTACCCGCGCCGGGTGAACTTCGCCACGATGCGCGAGATCGCCGACGAGGTCGGCGCCACCCTCATGGTCGACATGGCGCACTTCGCCGGCCTGGTCGCCGGCAAGGTGTTCACCGGCGACGAGGACCCGATCCCGCACGCGCACGTGGTGACCTCGACCTCCCACAAGTCCCTGCGCGGCCCGCGCGGCGGGTTCATCCTGGCCACGGAGGAGTACGCCCCGAGCGTCGACCGCGGCTGCCCGATGGTGCTCGGTGGCCCGCTCTCGCACGTGATGGCCGCCAAGGCCGTCGCCTTCGCCGAGGCGCGCACCCCGGAGTTCCGCACCTACGCCCAGGCCGTCGCCGACAACGCCCGGGCGCTCGCCGAGGGCCTGCAGCGGCGCGGCACGAAGCCTGGTCACCGACGGCACCGACAACCACATCGTGCTGCTCGACGTGTCCTCCTTCGGTCTGACCGGCCGCCAGGCCGAGTCCGCCCTGCTCGAGGCCGGCGTCGTCACCAACCGCAACTCGGTCCCCGCCGACCCGAACGGCGCCTGGTACACCTCCGGCATCCGGATCGGCACCCCGGCGCTCACCAGCCGCGGCTTCGGCGCCGACGAGTTCGACGAGGTGGCCGACCTCATCGTGCACGTGCTGCAGAACACCGAGGCGGGTACGACGTCCGCGGGCGCCCCGTCCAAGGCGTCCTACGTCCTCGGCGAGGGCGTGGCCGACAAGGTCCGCGCCGCGTCCGCGGAGCCTGCTCGACAAGCACCCGCTCTACCCCGGCCTCGATCTCTCCTGACGGTGCCGGCCCGACGCAGGCTCACCTCCTCCACGCGTAGCTCGACCTCGGGCCGGCCGCCGCCGGTGCCGTAGCGCACCCCGCGGGCGGCCAGCCCCTGGTCGGCCAGGTGCTCGAGGTAGCGCCGTGCCGTCACCCGGGACGCGCCGACCACGGCCGCGACCTCGCTGGCGGACAGGCTCCTCGGTGGCCTCGCGCAGCGCGGCGGTGACGCCGCGCAGGGTCTCCGCGCTCATCCCCTTGGGCAGCGGCGCGCTGCCGGCGGAGCGCAGCGAGCCGAGGAGCCTGGTCGACCTCGTCCTGGACCACCTCGTCGGGGGCGGCGTCGAGGCGGGCGCGGAACTCGGCGTACTGCTCCAGCCTTGGCGCGGAAGGTCGCGAACGTGAACGGCTTGAGCAGGTAGAGCACCACGCCCTGCACCACCGCCTGGCGGACCACCTTGGTGTCGCGGGCCGCGGTCACGGCGATCACGTCGCACAGGTGACCGGCGCCGCGCAGTGCGGTGAGCAGGCCGAGCCCGTGCCCGTCGGGCAGGTGCATGTCGAGCAGGACCAGGTCGACCGGCTCGCCCGCAGCCTCGGCCGTCTCCAGTGCCCGGACGGCCTCCCGGGCGGAGCGTGCGACACCGGCGAGGGCGAAGCCCGGCACCCGCTCGACGTACGACGCGTGGGCCTCCGCGGCCAGCGCCTCGTCCTCGACCACCAGCACCCGCACGCTCACCCGGCACCTCCGAGGGTGACCGTGAAGCGTGCCCCGCCCAGGTCGGAGCGACCGACCACGACGTCGCCGTCGTGGCGGCGGGCGACCTGGACGACCAGCGCCAGGCCGAGCCCGCGTCCGGTGCCGGGCTCGGCCTTGGTCGTCCAGCCGCGGTCCAGCACCCGAGCCGCGGCGGCGTCGTCGAGCCCGGGCCCGCTGTCGTCGACCTGCACCCGCAGCCGGTCGCCGGTCCCCGACAGCCGGACGTCGACCCGCCGGGTCCGGGCGTCCGCGAGGGCGTCGAAGGCGTTGTCGATCAGGTTGCCGAGCACGGTCACCAGGTCGCGCGGTGGGATGCCCGCGCCGGCTGGCAGAGCGCCGCTGATCCGCAGGCTCGACGCCCTGCTCGGCGGCCTCGGCGGACTTGCCGAGCAGCAGCGCCGCGACGACAGGGTCCTCGACCGCGCCCACCACCTCGTCGGTGAGCAGGCTGGGCGACCTGCAGGCTCCTCGGTGGCGAACTCGACGGCCTCCTGGGCCCGGCCCATCTCGATGAGTGACACCACGGTGTGCAGGCGGTTGGCGGACTCGTGGTTCTGCGAGCGCAGCGACTCGGTGAGCCGGCGGACGACCTCCAGGCTCACCGGTCACCGAGCGCAGACTCGGTGTGGTCGCGCAGGGTGACGACCGAGCCGACGTCGCGTCCCTCCCACTGCGCGGGGGCGGAGGAGACCACCAGGATCCGCTCGCCGGCCAGGTAGAGGTCGTCGGACTCCGCCGTGCGCCCGCGAGCCGCCGCGACCAGGCCGGGGGCGAGGCCGAGGTCCTCGATCGCACGGCCCACCACGTCGTCGGACAGGGCGAGGAGGCGACGCGCCTCGTCGTTGACGAGCCTGCACCCGCCCCTCGCCGTCGAGGAGCAGCAGGCCCTCGCGCACCGAGTGCAGGACGGCGGAGTAGTACTCGTACATCCGGGCCAGCCTCCTGCTCGCCCATGCCGTGGGTGACCCGGTGCAGGCGGCGCGCGAGCAGTCCGGCGCCGAGCAGCCCGAGCAGCAGCACCAGGCCGCCGCACAGCACGACGACGGTCACGTCGCGACGCAGCCCGCGGTTGATGTCGCTGACGGTGATCCCGACCGAGACGAGGGCGACCACGCGCCCACCGTCCCGGACCGGTACGACGGAGCGCACCGAGGGCCCGAGCGTCCCGGTGTACTGCTGGGTGAAGACCTCGCCCCGGGGCGCCCCGCCCAGGTCGCCGACGAACCGCCGTCCGATCTCGGCCGGGTCGGGGTGGGTGTAGCGGGTGCGGTCGAGCGCCATCACCACCACGAAGTCGGTCTCGGTGTCGCGGCGCACCGTCTCGGTCCACGGCTGCAGGACGGCGCTCGGGTCGCTGCCGCTCAGCGCCGCGCGCACCGTGGGGGAGTCCGCGACGGTCTGCGCGACGGCCACCGCGCGCTGGGTGGCGCGGCTGCGTGAGTCCCGGCGGGCGTCGTAGGACGCCATCAGGATGCCGACGACCACGAGCAGCAGCACCGTGGCGACCTGCAGGAGCAGCACCCGGCGGGCGACCGAGCGGTCGCGGAGCAGGCGGGGCAGGTGCGGCATGACGTCATTCTCGCGCAGGGGTCCGACGGAAGGGACCGGCGACTGTGGCGTGCGTCACGAACACAACGAACACAACAGTGACGATGCTCACCTCTGGCAGCACAGTTGCGGAGGACCCCGGCCGGGGCCCGGCTCCCTGACTGGAGGATCCATGAGCACCACCAGCACGCGCTCCCGCGCGACGCACTACCTCTACCTCGCAGTGATCGGCGCGGTCCTGCTCGGCATCGCCACGGGACTGCTCTTCCCGGGCTTCGCCGTCGGTCTCAAGCCGCTCGGCGAGGGCTTCGTCAACCTGATCAAGATGATGATCCAGCCGATCATCTTCTGCACGATCGTGCTCGGGGTCGGCTCGGTCGCCAGCGCCGCCAAGGTCGGCCGGGTGGGCGGCCTCGCGCTGGTCTACTTCCTCGCGATGTCGACGGTCGCACTGACCATCGGCATGATCGTCGGCAACCTGCTGCACCCCGGCGACGGCCTGCACATCACCCCGGACGCCGCGGCCACCGCGCAGGAGAAGGCGGCCGAGGGGCACGCCGACACGACGGCGTTCCTGCTCGGGATCATCCCGACCTCGCTGTTCAGCGCCTTCACCAGCGGCAGCGTCCTGCAGACCCTCTTCGTCGCGCTCCTCGTCGGCTTCGCGCTGCAGAAGATGGGCCCGAGCGCCGCGCCCATCCTCACTGTCGTGGGACACCTGCAGCGCCTGGTGTTCCGCCTGCTCGGCATGATCATGTGGGCCGCACCGGTCGGCGCCTTCGGTGCGATGGCGGCGGTCACCGGCCAGGGCGGCGTGGACGCGCTGAAGAGCCTCGCCGTACTGATGATCGGCTTCTACATCACCTGCCTGCTGTTCGTGTTCGTCGTCCTCGGCCTGCTGCTCAAGGTCGCCACCGGGATCAACATCTTCGCGCTGCTGCGCTACCTCGGCCGGGAGTTCCTGCTGATCCTGGCGACCTCCTCCTCGGAGTCCGCGCTGCCGCGGGCGATCGCCAGCCTGGAGCACGCCGGCGTCGACAAGACGACCGTCGGCGTGGTGGTCCCGACCGGGTACTCCTTCAACCTCGACGGCACCGCGATCTACCTGACCATGGCCTCGATCTTCATCGCCGAGGCGATCGGCAGCCCGCTCGCGATCGGCGAGCAGATCTCCCTGCTGCTGTTCATGATGATCGCCGCCAAGGGCGCGGCCGGTGTCACCGGCTCGGGCATGGCGGTCCTCGCCGGCGGCCTGCAGTCGCACCGGCCGGAGCCTGGTCGACGGCGTCGGACTCATCGTCGGCATCGACCGGTTCATGTCCGAGGCCCGCGCGCTGACCAACTTCGCCGGCAACGCGGTCGGCACCGTCCTGGTCGGCCACTGGACCGGCAGCATCGACCGCGCCAAGGCTCGACCGGGTCCTCGCCGGGGACGACCCCTTCGACGAGACCACCATGGTCGGCGAGGACGAGTCGCCCGAGCCCGAGAGCCCGGTGGACCGCGCGTCCCGGGAGCCGCAGCCGGCCTGATCCCCGATCCGCCCACCCCGCGGGCGACGACGGTCCTGGTGGCCGCCGTCGCCCGCGGTGCGTCCGGGCCGATACCGTGAGGGCCATGGCGGACGACGGGGGTGTGCTGCACCGCCTCCCCGCCCCGGTACGACGCCTCGCGCACCTGGTCTGGCGTCTGGTCGTGACCACGGTCAGGCTCCTGCCTGCGCTACCGCGTGACGGGCCTGGCCGCCGAGGGCGCCTTCTTCGCGGTGCTGTCGGTCCCGCCGCTGGTCTTCGCGCTCGCGGGCGGCGTCGGCTACGTCACCGAGCACTTCACCGCCGCCCAGGTGGAGGAGGTGCGCCGCGCGATCGTCGACCTGTTCTCGGCGTTCCTCACCGACACCGCCGTGCACCGGGTGATCGTGCCGACCCTGGACGACGTGCTCGAGGGCGGCCGCTTCGACGTGATCTCGCTGGGCTTCGTGCTCGCGCTGTGGTCGGGCTCGCGGGCGCTGAACACCTTCGTCGACACCATCACGATCATGCACGGGCTCGGCGGCCACCGGGGGATCGTCCGCACCCGTGCGCTGTCCTTCGTGCTCTACATCCTGGCCGTCGTCACCGGCGCGATCACGCTGCCGCTGGTGGTGGCCGGGCCGCGGCTCGTGCGCTCCTGGCTGCCCAACCGTGCCGACTTCCTGATGGGCTTCTACTGGCCGCTGGTGGTGCTGATCTGCATCTGCTTCCTGGCCACGCTCTACCACGTGTCGGTGCCGGTGCGGACGAGCCTGGGCTTCCAACCTGCCGGGGGCGACCTTCTCGTTGGTGAGTCTGGATCGCCGGCTCCTACCTGCTGCGCTGGGTGCTCACCGTGACCGCCCAGGACTCGCACTCGATCTACGGTCCGCTGGCCGCGCCGATCGCGATCCTGATCTGGCTCTACATCGCCGCACTCGCCGTGCTGATCGGCGCGGGGGTGAACGCCGCCTTCGACGAGGTGTTCCCTCAGGAGGCCACCCAGCGGGCGCGCCGGGAGGCTCATGGCACGCCTCCTGCGGCGTACACCGGAGTAACGGCCGGCCGCCCCGGATCCCGCCTGCTGCGCGGCCTTTCGGACTCGATCTGGCTGCGTCGGCGACGCTCGCCGCGCGTCCAGCATGCCGTCGCGCCGCCGCCTTGCCAGATCGGCCCGAAACGCCGCTCGCGACGCCGGTATCCGGGGCGGTCGGCCGGGTGGAGTAGGTTCCGGGCCGTGGGTGACCATCTGGGACCGACGCACAGCCCCTCCGTGGGCCGCATCGCGCTGCCCGAGCGCACACGCTCCCCGTGGTGGGAGCCGGGCCGCCGGCTGCTCCTGGCGCTGGGGATCATGGCCGGGACCGTGCTGCTGGTCTATCTCGACCGCGAGGGCTACCGCGACGCCGGGGACGCGACCGCGGCCGATCCCTACGGCAACATCTCGCTGGTCGACGCGATCTACTACACGACCGTCACCCTGAGCACGACCGGCTACGGCGACATCGCCCCAGTCAGCGACCCGGCCCGCCTGGTCAACGCGTTCATCATCACCCCGGCCCGCATCGGCTTCCTCGTCCTGTTGATCGGTACGACGCTCGAGGTGCTGGCGCAGCGCGGCCGCGAACTTTTCCGCATCGCCCGATGGAGGAAGCAGATGGGACACCACGTCGTGGTGATCGGCTACGGGACGAAGGGCCGCAGTGCGGTCGAGACCCTGGTCAACAACGGCCTCGACCGGGAGCACGTGGTCGTCGTCGACCCGAGCCCGGTCGCGATGGCCGACGCGCACGCCGACCAGGCTCGCCGTCATCACCGGCGACGCCACCCGCCGGGGGGTGCTGCAGCGCGCCGGTGTCGCCAACGCCGACCAGGTGATCATCACCACCGGCCGCGACGACTCCAACGTGCTCGCCGCGCTGACCGTGCGCCAGCCAACCCGGACGCGTGGATCGTCGCCTCGGTGAGCGAGCAGGAGAACGCCCCGCTGATGCGCCAGTCCGGCGCCGACTCGGTCATCACCTCCTCCGACGCGGTCGGCCGCCTGCTCGGCCTCTCCACGCTCTCCCCGACCCTCGGCTCGGTGATGGAGGACCTGCTCACCTACGGCGAGGGCCTGGAGGTCGCCGAGCGCGAGCTTGCTGGTCAACGAGGTCGGCATGCCGCCCCAGTCGCTGCCGGACCAGGTGATCGCGGTGGTGCGAGACGAGCGGGTCTACCGGTACTTCGACCCGGTCGTGACGCTGCTCGCGCGGGGTGACCGGCTGGTCGTCGTACGCCCGGCCAAGGAGCCTGCCGTGGGCGCCGCGCCCCGGCACCCACAACGAGGACTTCGCTGCCGACGAGGACTGATCCCGGGTGCATGGTCCGCCCGGACTATGCCGCTCGGTGACGATCGTGCAGACCTGCTCCGACACGGCCGATCGGGACCCCTCGGCGCGCGACAGCGGGGCTCCGGAGCCTCCATGCTGGAGCCATGGGGAAGGACTACGGACCGTGGGTCAGGCACGACTGGTGCCCTCGCTGCGTCCGGCGCACCGAGCAGACCACCTGGTACCGCCGGCTGCTCGGCCAGCCGCGTGAGCGCGACGAGCGCCGGGTGCGCTGCAACGAGTGCTCGAACGAGGTTCGTCCCGTCGCGAGTCGAGGCCGGAGGGCCTGGGACAGGGTTGAGTTGGGTGCGTGGGGTACTGCTGGAGAGAACCTGAACCCACCAGGAGGCAGACCCCATGGCCAAGAACGCCACTTCCGACCTCGCCCATGACCTTCGCGACGTCGCCGACGACCTCAAGGAGATCGTCGAGACCGTCGTGGCACCCCGGGTGACCTCGGCCGCACGTGCGGCCGCCGAGCGCGGCTCCGCCGCCGTCCACGCCGCTGCCGAGCGCGCACCCGACGTGGTGCAGGCAGCCGCCGACCGGGTGCCCGACTCCGTCGTCGACCGGTTGCCCGACCGGGTGACCGACCGGCTCCCCGTCCAGAAGAGCCACCGCGGCCGCAAAGCTGCTGCTCCTCGCCGGCCTGCTGGCCGTCGGTGGCGCAGTGTTCTCCGCGCTGCGCCGCTCCCAGGGCGCAGGCGGCTCCCACTCCGGACCCATCGGATCGGCGAGCGCCACCCCGTCGTACCCGCGCCCGGTGGACGAGCCCGCCGCCACCGCGGACCCGCTGGCTGACTCGGTCGCCGAGCCGCCGCAGGGTGGTCGTCTCGACTGACCTCCCGGAAGTCCGGGATCGGACCCCCGTCGTTCGAACACATGTTCTATTGTGGTCGCTATGGCGGGGGTTCGGCATGTCTGGGTCCGGCCGGCGTTCGTGCCGTCCGAGCTCCCCGGCCTGGTGCTCGACTGGAGGTCGGGGGAGAAGGGCTGGGAGGGCCTGGTGTCGTACGCCGACCGCGACGGGCGGATCGTCACCGAGTGGCTCCCCGCCGCCAACCTGCGCCCTGTCGTCAGTGCGCCGCAGACCGGATCCGCCTACGGCTGAGCTCCGGCGTTATCGGATCGCTATCTATTTCGCGGGTATGTCGACGATTCCGTTCCCACCCCGGCGAGCGGACCACTAGCGTCGGCGATGGTTCCCCAACCACATGTGTCCGGCGCACCCCACATACGCCGGACACGAGGGCGCCCCGTCCTGCTCGCAGGACGGGGCGTTCCTGTTGGTGTCGCCGACCGGCGCTCAGGCCGTGGTGACGGTGATCGTGTTCGAGCAGACTCGACGCGTAGGCTGTTGAGGACGCTCTTCTCCGCGCTGTCGGCGCTCAGGCCCCAGCGGATCTTCACCGCGACCCACTCCGCGACGTACCGGCACTTGTCGTAGGTCGGCAGCCACGTGGCGGGGTCCTGGTCGCTCTTGGCCTGGTTGACGTTGTCGGTGACCCCGACCAGCGTGCGGGAGTCGCCGAGGTCGTTGGCGTAGGCCTGGCGCCGCGCCGTCGTCCAGCCCCTCGCGCCCGAGCCCCACGCCTCCGCGAGCGGCACCATGTGGTCGATGTCGATGTCGGCGGCGTTGGTCCAGGTCGCCCGGTCGTAGTAGGAGAACCACTTGCCGGTCGCCACCGTGCACTTGCTCGCGCTGGTGTAGGTCACCGCCGCGTCGGCCTCGGCGATGAGCACCTCGGCCCGGGTGTCCTGGCAGTCGCCGTTGGCGTCCACCCAGTGCGGGAAGAGCGCCCGGTCGTAGCCGGTGTTGTTCTCCGCCGCCGTCGGGATCTTCGCCACGCCCTGCGCCAGCGAGCCGGAGAAGGTCGCCGCCTGCGCCGGCGCGGCCGGTACGACGAAGAGCAGCGCGAGCAGTGCGCCGAGGGTGAGGAGGAGGTGACTCAGGACGGTCCGGGAACGCAGCATGCGGGTCTCCTGCCGAAGGCCGGGCCGAGCGCACCGGCGTCGACCTCCATGTCTAGGCGCTCGGCGGCCGGGCGTCCAGGAGGTCGGTCCCGGAGAGCGCAGAGTTCACACGCTCGTCACGCCCTGGGCTCGTCCCGACGACATCGGTGGCGCGTGCTCGTCCGAGACGCGATGATGATCCTCCGTCCGTCACAGGAGGCAGTCATGTCGAACTCGGGACCCGGCAGACTCGATCTGGAACCAGGTCAAGAAGGTCCGCGTCACCGGCGGCAAGATCGAGGCTCCGGTCAAGGCCAACGGCAAGGACGGCATCCAGGTCGGTGACTACCGCCTGCCGAAGCCCGAGCCGCGCGACCCGGGCAAGAGGGGCCTGCTCGCGCGGTTGTTCCGACGCGGCTGAGCGGGTACGGCGTGGCGCTAGCCGCCGAAGGTCGGCTTGTGCCAGTCGCCGTCCGAGCGTGGCCCCACGATCCGCTCGACCTCCGCGTTCCTCCGGTCGCTGCCCAAGCCGTAGCGCAGGGCACGGAGCCTGGTGCCCGGCGAGGCAGGCGAAGGCGTCGGGCTGAAGATGGCCCATGTCCACCAGTGCGAGTCTGCTCGAGTGCGGGTGCTTCCCGGAGCGGGGACAGGTCGGTCAGTCCCCTCATCGTCTCGAGCCACAGGCGGCGCAGCCCGGTGAGGCCGGACATCTGTGGCAGCGTCTCCACCTGGCGCAGCGTCTGGAGCCACAGGAGCCTCCAGTCTGGGCAGGTCCGCGATCGGGGAGAGGTCGGCGAGCCTGTGCACCCTCCAGATCTCCAGGTACTCCAGCGCGTCGAGTCTCACGCAGCCTGGTCAGGTCCGTCGTGCCGCCCAGGCTTGAGGTGCAGTGCGCGGAGCCGGATGAGCGGCGCGAGGACCGACAGGTCGGGGAGAGTCATCGAGCGCAGCGTGACGCTGCGCAGGGTGGTGAGCTCCGCGACGACCTCGATGTCCTTGGTCTGGGCCTCCAGGCTGAGGTGCTCCAACCGGGTGAAGCGGGCCAGGGGTGCGAGCGAGACACGTCTCTTCGTCTTCCCGATGCCCAGGGACACGGCGTCCGCGGGCAGATAGCGCAGCCCCTCGATGCTCGTCAGGGAGATGTCGAGCCGATCCGCCCGGAACCTGCGCAGCGTCGGGAAGAAGCGCAGAAAATCGAGGTCGGTGATGCTGCCGTCGTATCCGCCGTACGCCCGCAGTTCCTTGTGAGGGTGGTCCTGAAACCACGAGCCGAGCCATTCGTAGTCGGCTTGCGTCAAGGCAGAGCCTGAACTGGATCGTCTCCGCCCGCTCGTCGAGTCGTTCCAGCCCCGCGTCTTGGATGGGGGACTGAACGTCGTACGCCACGTCGTCACGATAGGTGGAGCGCGTCGAAATGCAGAGAACCGCAGGCAACGCCTGCGGTTCTCGGTGGTGGGCGATACTGGGTTTGAACCAGTGACCTCTTCCGTGTCAATGGTGCTGAACCCGCAGGTCAGCGGGTCACACCGGGCCTGACCTGCGAGAACAGTTGTCCAGGGTGTCCCGAGCGTCCGCCGTGATCGGCGCTCCGACCTCACGAAATCCTCACCTCGCGAGGTTGTGTCGGACCCCCGTCGTAGCGTGCCCATCATGGACGAGTCTCACCACCGAAGAGAAGGCCCTCCTCGACTTCGAGGACCGCGGCTGGTGGAAGTACCCCGGCGCGAAGGAGACCGTCGTGCGCGAGGAGCTCGGGCTCAGCGCTGTGCGGTACTACCAGGTGCTCAACGCGCTGCTCGACCGCCCGGAAGGCTCTCGCCCACGCGCCGATGCTCGTACGACGGCTCCGCCGGCTCCGCGACCAGCGGCAGCGCCAGCGCTCGGCGCGCCGGCTCGGGTTCGGCGAGCCGTGACCGGCCTGGTCCGGCCGAAGAACTCCCACGTCTACGTCCGGCCCCCGCACCTCCCGACGGAGTACCAGGGTTTCGTCGTGGCGTGGCACAAGATGGACGACGGCGCCTGGGCGGCGCGGGTGATCTACCTGGACCCGCAGACCGGCGAGGAGGTCCGGGTCGAGGTGCCGCCGGACCGGGTCCGGCCGGTCGACAGCGCGCCGTTCACCGGCTCGGCGTACGGCTGACCAGCACGGCCTGGGGCGACCGCCCGGGCGTGACGAGAGGGCCCCGCCCACCCGAAGGTGGACGGGGCCCTGTGTTGTACGGCGGTCAGCGGTTGCGGACCAGGGTGCTGCCGTCGGGTCGACGGACCGTGCCCGCGCGGGCCACGGGCTCTACGTCCGCTCGTCGACGTCGTCGCCAGCGTCGTCGCCGTAGATGAGCCCGGAGTCCTGGTTCTCGAGAGTGGGCGGCTCCTCGTCGGCCGAGCCGGCGGCGTCGTCGGGCTGGTAGTCGTCGGGGATGCCGGACGACAGGATCGAGAGGTACGACGCGCCGCCGGCAAGCAGCGGGGAGGCCAGCGAGACGCCGACCGTGACGAGCGTCGGGATGAGTCTGGACCTCGCCGGTGACGACGCCGAGCACCACGGACGCCGAGAGACCGGTGGTGAGGGTGGCGGCGTAGGCCTGGGCGGTGGTGCGGATGAAGCCGCGCTTCGCGGCGGTGCTGGTGCGGGCGGGGACGATGCTCATGCTGCGGCTCCGATCGAGTAGGCGACGGCGGGGTGGTCCCCCTCGTAGGCGTCGCTGGTGGTGGCGCGGACGTTCGGGACGGGGCGCCTCGCTGCGGCCGGCACGGGCCGGGTGGCGGGGCGCCAGAGGGCGTAGTCGAAGTCCGCGCCGGTGTCGATGATCTGCGCGCCGATCGCGGTCGCGGTGCCGCGGATGGAGTACGGCAGGCGGACGCTGGCGAGCCTGGTTGAGGTCGCCGGCGATGAGGAGGTCGTAGCCGGTGGACACGGCGGCGTAGTCGCGCAGCATCTTCGAGCAGTCGACCCAGGCCTTGACGTTGCGCGGCCGCGTCGGGCCCCAGGGCATGTGCGGGGCGATGAACATCGACGGGCGGCCGTCCTCGACCCAGCGGAACCAGGGGAACGCGCGGCCGGGGATCGGCTTGCCCTTCGGGCCCCACCAGGTGGTGTCGACGTCGATCAGGCCGTGGCGGGTGATCCCGCTGGCGTGCTTGGCGAGGATCATCGTCGAGGCGCCGACGTCGCCCTTGCCGGTGTAGATGGAGTACTTCATGTCGCCGGCGAACTCGCGGATGACGTCGCGGTTGCCGCCGGTCTCGAGGATCGCGCCGAACCGGCGGCCGGACATGACGGCCTCGAGCTCGGCGCCGAACGTGGGCCGGTCGCCGACCTTCGCGTTCCAGACGGCGAAGTCGGCGGCGGCGAGCTTGGGGTACTTCGGGCCGCCGGCGGCCGCCTTCTTGATGGTGGCGATCTGCTGGCGGACGAGGGTGAGGAACTGGTCCCAGGGGAAGTCGCGCGGGTCGGTGTGGGTGGTGCGGCCGAAGGCGCGGCGGCTGTCGTCGTGGCCGTAGATGCCGTGCTTGCCCTTGGCCTTGAGCCTGGGCGACGGTGGGGCGGATCGGCTGGATGTTGTACGCGAGGCACAGGCTGCGCGACGTCGCGGGCGGCGCCGCGGATGATGGCCTGGGAGTCGGCGTCCTTCCAGCGGGACGCGGGGCCGATCTGCTCGTCGCACAGGCTCGTAGCCGATGGTGTCCTGGTTCGAGCCGCAGTGGTAGGCGACGGTGTGGTCGCCGACGCACTGGATGGTGACGTTGGGGTCGCGGACGTAGTGGGCGGAGGTGACCGGGCTGGTGGGGCCGGCCCACCACTTCGCGATCTTCTCGGCGGTGCCCGGGTTGTCGGGGGAGACGGTGGCGTGGATGACGATCGCCCGGGGGTCTGGCGGCCGCCCTTGTGGCGGGCGGCGACCATCTTCGGGGCGGGCGCGGCGAAGCCTCATGGTGTTCCTCCGGGGTCTCCCGGCGTCGCCGGGCTGCAGTCGAGCGTCACGGCGCCCGTGTCGGTGATGGTGATGGCGGTGATGTGCTGGTTGCCGGGGCACGCGTAGGTGCCCGGCTGGGCGGTCCCGGCCGGTCCGGCGGGCCCTGGCGCTCCCTGGGGGCCCTGCGGTCCGGCGGGGCCTTGGGGTCCTGCAGGTCCCGGCTCGCCGGCCGGGCCCTGCGAGCCGGCCGCTCCGGGGGAGCCGGTGGTGCCTGCGGTGCCGTCGGTGCCGTCGAGGCCGTCGCGGCCGTCCTGCCCGTCCTGGCCGGGGCGTCCCGGCTGGCCGGGGCGCCCGTTGACGCCGTCGAGCCCATCACGCCCAGGAACGCCCGGGGGACCGATCGGTCCCGCTGGCCCCGCGGCGGCCGGGGTCGGGGCGTCCGGCAATGCGGTGAGCTTCTCGACGTAGTCGCACGCGACCTGGTCGCCGGCTGAGCAGGCGGAGCGCATGTAGGTGAGCGCCGAGTCGGCGGTGACCTTCTGCTCCTGGGCGTTGCGCTGTGCGGCGTCGCGTTCGCCCTGCAGGCCTGGATCGCGACGAGCCAGCCGATGACGAGGCCGATGATCGCGCCGACGACGGCGATCCCGACGCCGAACCCGACGCGACGGCTGTGCTGGTTCGCGGTCGTCACGGCAAGTCCTCGGGCAGCACGCCGCGCTCGACGAGCATCTCTCGGGCCCGCACCAGGCGGGCGAACATCGCGTCGCTCCTGCGCATCTCGTTCTCCTTCAGGTCACGGATCTGGTCGTTGGCCTCGTCGAGCTTCTGGTCGATCGCGACGGCGTCCGCGCGGGCGTCGTCGCGGTCCTGCTCGAGGCGGCGCTTCTCGGCGGCGTGGTCCTCGCGCTCCTGGTCGCGCTGCGCGACGGCGTCTTCGACGCGCTGCTCGCGGGCCTTGCGGTACTCCTTCGCGGCGTACCCGAGGGCGGCGACGATGAACCCGATGAGCGCGAGCGGGCCGAGGACGAGGTTGGAGCCGAGGACGCTGGGGTCAGGTGCCATGCCCGGCCCCGCGGGGGAAGGGGCGGGTCAGGGCGGCCAGGGCGAAGTGCCAGAGGAACGCGCCGGCCGGGGCGGCGAAGGACGCCCAGCCGCCGACGCCGGACTCGTGGATGGCCTGGGCGACCGTGACGGCGATGCCGAGTCCGGAGGGCGGCCATGATCACGTGCGCGAGCCAGATCAGGAAGTGGCGGCGCAGCGCGTAGGAGGTGATGACCGCGGTGGCGGCGAGCATGATCATCACCCCCCACAGGTGCAGGTTGCCGAGCGCGTTCAGCACGACGAGGGACTGCGCGACGTCGCCGCTGAGGGCGTAGTCGAGGCCGCGGATGAAGGAGAGCAGCGCGAAGATCACGACGAGCGCGACGAGGACCTGCGGCGGGATCGACGGCGGCTGGTACCGCGCGAGCCGGGTCACGAGCTCAGTTCCGCGCCGAGGTGACCGTGGCGGCCGGGTTGGCCTCCGGGGCGCTCATGCCGCGATCAGCCCGGCCACGACCAGGCCCCACTCGGCGAAGAGCGAGGGGTTGGCGTGCGCGAGCCCGTCGCCCTGCAGGCCGTTGGCGCCCCACTCGGCGAAGGTCCCGAACCGGGCGCGCATGTCGAAGAGCGGGACGTCGAGGGTGTCGGCGAGGTCGTAGAGCGACGAGACCCAGGCGTCGTACCCGGTCGGGATGAGCGCGGCGGACGGCTGCGGGTTGGCGTAGAGCAGCACGTCGGTGTTGGGGAGGAACCCCCGGACCGTCGTGATCCCGGCGGCGATGTTCGCGATCGTCACGCCGTTGGCGAGGTCGTTGGCGCCGAGGCTGATGTGCAGCGCGTCAGGGATCCGGCCGATGTCGATCGTGACGCCGGTGGCGGACATCAGCGCGGCCTGGGACAGGGTCACCGAGGTCGCGGAGTTGATCGCGGTGATGTAGACGTTGCCCGACGCGGGGAGCCGGAGGCCGTTGGTGCCGGCCGGGGTGCTGATCGTCTTGCCGAGATCGTCGTCGGTGAACGCCGCGGTCGCGCTGGTCATCGTCGTGGTGCCGTTGAGGACGGCGTCGGTGACGGTGCGCTTCGAGAACGCCGTGGTCCCGTTCGGCAGGGTGCTGTTGATCAGGGTGCCAAGGCCGTTCTGGCCGAGGGAGGCCCACTGATCGCTCTGGCTGGCGGCGGTGGCGTAAACGCGGCTCCCGGACTGCGCGAGGTTGTGCACGGAGATCCCGCCGGTCGCCGGCTTCCAGCAGCGTCCGGCGGCCATGTAGTGACCGTTCGCGCCCGCGGTCATCACGATCGTGTCACCGGCCGCGAGTGGGGTGGACAGCAGCAAGGTGGTCGCCCGCCAGCGCGCCGACCCGCCGACGGAGGTCGTCGTGCGGAACCCGGGGCCGGAGGTGGCGCCGTTGACGGCGAGGGTGAAGGAGTACGCCCCGCCGCCGAGGCCGGTGTCGAACCAGAGGTGGGAGTACGCCGTGGCGCCGGCCATGGAGGCGGGGACGGTGAACGTGGCGGTCCCGCCGCCGAGGTTGAAGGAGTAGAACTTCGCGCTGTGGTTCCAGGTGCCGCCGAAGGTCCAGCCGAGCGGGGAGCCGAGGCCGGCGTCGTTGCAGCGGACCCACCCGGATCCGGCCGAGGGGATGCCGAGGGACACGAGCCGGTCGCGCATCATCATCGGCCAGGCGCCGGCGCGGTCGAACACGAGGGGGTTGGCGCCGGAGATGCCGTAGACGGCGCCGGCGGACATGGAGTCCCCAGCCACGATGTGCTCGCTGATCCCGCCGCGGCCGGCGCGCCCGAGGCCGGCGCGGATCCGTCGGGTGTTGCTCGGCTTGAAGTTGTAGACGCAGCGGATGGGGTCGAACGCGTTCACCCGCGCGCGGGTGGCGACGAAGCTCGGCAGCGCCGCGCGGTTGGCGATCTGCTCGCGGACGCCGACGTTGGTCTGGCTGGTGGGGTCGCCGAGCAGCCGGGCGGTGGAGGTGTCGTTCCCGTCGTCGACGCCGTAGGCGCCGGCCTCGAGGTACGCCGCGGTGGCTTCGGCAGCGGGGACCGCGTCGACGCCGGGGGCGCCGTCGGAGCCGTCTGCGCCGCTGGGCCCGGCGGGGCCGACCAGGGATCCGGATGCGATGAGGCGGGGGAATACCACGGTGATCTCCTTCGATGGCGGGAGCCGGAGTGCGGCGAGATGGTGGCCGGGCGGTCAGAGGGTGGTGGGCACGATGACGCCCTTGCCGGAGGCGAAGACGTACGGCTCGAGGGGGCGCGCGGGATCGGTCAGGGTGAGGACCGCGCGGACGAACGGCTTCGTCGAAGCCCGGCCGTACGTCGTGGTGGGCGCGAGCCCGACGGTGAACGAGGACGGCAGACTCGCACACGATGGCGTCGGGGCCGAGGTCGGTGATGCCGAGACGGATGGTGCCGTTGCCGCCGCCGTCGCTGGTCAGGGTCGCGACCGTCGCGCCGGCGTCGGTGGTGAGGACCATCTTGGCGTCGAAGTCGTCCCAGACCGCGGCGTCGGTGAGCCTGGCCGGAGGGGGCGGCTCGGTCGAGGACCCGGAACTCCTGGCGCCACGGGGCGCCGATGGTGATGGAGAAGTAGAACAGGATGCCCTCGTAGGCGGGGTACGGCATGGCGGGTCAACCTCTCGCGTCGGCTTCTTCCAAGATCTGCTCCCAGGTGCGAGCGACGAGCCCGACGGGATTGAGCCTGGGTGACGCCGTCGTCAGGGCGCCACCGGGCCTCCTCGAGCACGAAGACGAAGTCGACATCGCCGCCGCGAGGGTCGGTGGTCTCCTGCGCCTGGACAACATGGCCGCCCCAGACGTGGGCGAGGTTCGCGCGGTTGTTCCCGGCGTCGCGGAGCCTGCTCGGTGGCGACCTCGACGCCGTTGGTGAACCCGACTCGGCCAGCGCCGGCGCGGGTGTAGATGCCCTGCGCAATGACGGTGGCCCGGGCGGCGGTCATCGGGCCGCGGTGGGTGATGTCGGCCCGCTTCTCCACGCCCCCGGCCGGGGTCGTGGCCGGGTAGGAGGCGTCGCGGTAGCGGCCGGCGGAGGAGTCGAAGTAGCGGACGAAGACGCGATCGGTGACGTCGTCGTCGGCCACACCGATCTCGGCGATGCCAGGTGCGAGGAACCAGGCCGGCCGGGTCTGGTCCTCGCCGTTCGCGGTGACGAGCCCGGACGGGTGGACGTACCACTGGCGGCCAGTGGGGTCCTCGAGCGCCCAGTCGTTGAGGAGCCTCGTCGATCTTCCCGGGCTGCGGGTTGTCGACCCCTGCGCTGCCGTCGGCGCCGGAGATCGGGGACGAGCCGAAGTTCGCGGCGCGGTACCAGTTGCGCAGCACGCCGCGGGCAATGCCCTGGTCGAGCGCGGGGTCGGGGCGGGAGGTGATGGTGCCGTCGGCGGCGAGGCATTCGGCACCTTCGCCGAGACGGGAGATCCCGATGGCCTGGAACTGCAGACTGTCCCAGTCGGGCTGGGACAGGACCCCGGACCACACGACCTCGACGCCGTCGCAGAGCCTCGACCCAGGCGTTGCGGGCCAGCGGGTCGGGCCGCTCGTTGCGGCCGAGCGCCATCTCCCACGACATCTCCGTCGGCCCGTGCCGCCCCCAGGCGACCTCGGAGCCTCCCCAGGCTGCGATCGACTCGAGCGGAATCCCGCCGACGTAGAGGTGGAGGTCGGAGTTGCTGGTCACGAGGGGACCTCGGCGGGCAGGTCGGGCCCGGCGAGGAGGAAGTACCGGCGGTAGTACTCCAGTTCACAGCCGGCGTAGCGGGCGACGTCGGTGGCGGTGAAGATGTAGATCGTCCCGTTCTTGAACCGGTGCGAGCCGATGCGGGCCAGGCGGGTGATGTCCTGCACGCGGCCGGACGACCAGGTGCCGTACACCGACGGGAACGGGGCGTCGAGCCTGGGCAGAGCGGATCTCGATCGCGGTGAGGTCGTTGGCGCTCGGCTCGTGGACGAGCGTGACGGCACCGTTGTCGGTGTTCGCCAGCCAGCCCTCGTCGATCCGCACCGTGTCGCCGCCGGAGTCCATGGACAGGGTGATCTGCACCTGGTCGGTGTCGACTCCCGAGGTCGCAAGCGCGGGCAGCGTCTGGGTGGCGATGTGGTGGATGCGCCAGGGGTCAGCGGTCGTGTTGCGCAGCAGCGCGACGCCAGAGGCGACGAGGTCCGAGCCCGGGATGTCGCCGCCAGCGGCGTCGACGAGCTTCGCCGACCAGGTCAGCATCTTGGTCCCGGTGAACGACAGGCTTCGCGAGGAACGCGTGCTTCGCGCGGGTGAGCATCGGGACGGGGATCCAGAACTTCATCGCGACGGAGAGGTTGTTCGTCGCGCCGGACATCTTCGTCGGGTCGACGACCACGTCGCCCAGCGAGAAGGTGTTCGAGCAGCGCGCGCGCAGCGAGATGACGGGGGAGGCGCCGGTGTAGAACAGGGCGGTCGACCCGACGAGGGGGCCGGTGTCGTTGGCCTTGAGGCGGATCGCTGCCTGCGTCGGCGCGGTGCCGCCCACGATTGCGGTGCGGGCGACCTGGAGGCCGTTGGTGCCGTCGATGCCGACGCTGTCGGTGCGGGACACGTCGTAGACGTAGAGGTACTTGAACGCGGGGGTGGTCGTGGTGAAGCGGGCGTTGACCCGCATCTTGGAGAACGACGCCGGGGCGGGGAACCACATCGTGAAGCCACGCGCGTCCGTGCTGAGCTTGCTGCACCGAAACTGGCTCGACGGCCTGGCCGCCGCCGTTGTACTGGACGGTGACGTCGGGCTTGAACGGAGTCACGCCTCCGTCCGCGACGTACACCAAGAGCCGCAGGTACGGCGTGCCGTCCATGGTCACGGTGCCGGACCGCTCCAGCGACAGGATCGACGTCCACGGCCACGACGACCCGGAGGACGGCACGCTGGCGCTGATCCGGACGGAGCCGCTGTTGGTCGTCGGTCCGGTGAGCCCGGCCCACCCGGTCGCGGGGTAGGAGAGCCGCGTCCATCCGGCCGTCGAGTCGCAGGTGTCGATGGAGATGACGACCGGGTCGTCGGGGTCCTCGGGCACCTCGAGCGCCGGGATGATGGTGGTGTCCCAGTCGCGGGTGAACGGCAGCGTGGTGAACGACGAACTTGTAGACGATCGTGTGGTCGAACCGCTCGCGGTAGTCCCAAGCTTGTCGCCCAGGTCGACCTTCCAGTCGCGGTCCAGTACGACGTGGACCACGTCGAACGCCAGCGGCCAGGCGCCGAGGGTCGGGGGCAGCCACTTCAGCGGTGCCGGTTCGTCGGCCATGTACTCCTGGGCGAGCAGTGCCTCACCCTGCGCGAGTGCCTGGCCGTCCCGGGCGGAGACCCGCACGAACACGGGGACGTCCTCACGGTTGCCCCACCCGGTGCGCTTGATCAGGCTCGCCGTCGGTGAGGTAGGACCGCACCACCTCGGTCAGCGGCACCGGGTTGCCGTACGCCGTGCCGACGAGGGCTTCGAACCGGAACGGCGTGTCGGTGTCCGCGTCGGTAGCGAGCACGACGCCGCCCCACGTGAGCTCGTGGGACTGGTCCAGCACCGTCGTCATGGCTTCACGTACCCCCTGTGCCTCCTGCTGGCCGCAGACGCAGCGCCCTTTTTGGCAGCGGCACGGTTCCGGGCCTGCTGCTTCTCCGCGACCTTGGTGGCGTGCTTCAGGTCGCCACGGAGGCCCTTCACCTCCCGGGTGGTCTCGGCGAGCCGGGCGTTGGCCTTCGCGATCGGCGCGGCGTACACAGCGTCCGAGGCCCGGTTCGAGGACGTGTTGAGCCGGGACTGAACGACGCCGTAGAGCCTTCGAGAACGTCGCGAGCCTGCGCGGCGGGGAGCGCGTTGTACGCCTCCACGTCGGCGACGTTGCCCTCCTTGATGATCTCCTCGAACGCGGCCGTGCTGACCTTCTTCTTCAGCCGGCCGGAGAGCGCGTCGAACTTGTTGATGTCGGCCAACTGGGCGTAGAGCCCTGCGACGGGGTCGCCGCTGCTGGTCCACACGTCGTTGTCGTTGCCCGGGCGCCAGATGCCCTTGTCGAGGCCGCTGCGGACGCCCTCGCGGAGGTTGTTGCGGCGGTCGACGAGGGTGTCGCGGGCCTTCGTCTCCTTCTCGAGGGCCTTGGTGGCGGACGCGAGCCTCCTGGCGCATCTTCTTCAGGCCGCGGGCGACGTGGTCGGCCTCGCGGTCGCTGTGGGAGCGGGTGTGCACGGTGCCGCCGCTGGCAAGAGCCTGGACGGTGCCGCCGTCGGCGTACGCCGGGATCCGGCCGGCGGCACGGTCGGCTCGGAACCGGTCGGCCTGGCCGTTCCGGTTGGTGATGACCTCTTCCCCGGGCGCGAGATAGGTGAGGACCTTGTCGCCGTAGGGGTGCCGAGGGCCCTGCACGGTGCCGCCTTCGGCGTGAGGCACGGCGCCTGGCGCGAGGAGGCCGAGACCCGGGTTCGACCGGGCAGGGTTGCCCTTGGGCGGCGCATACACCGACTGCCACGTCGTCGTGATCGTGACGTTCCTGTCGCGGACCTCCCGCAGACTTCGCGAGGATCTGCTGGATCCGCGGCGAGGCCATGTCCTTGAGCGTGATCAGCGCCCGGCGGTCCTTCTCGGACAAGCTTGTACTTCGCGACCAGGGCGTTGATGGCACCCTCGGTCTGCGGGATGCCGTCTGCGCGGATCTCGGTCCGGACCTGGGGCGGCAGCGAGTCGAACGCCGCCTTCGCGTCGAGGAGCCTGCTGCTTGTCGAACTGCACAGCGATCTGCGGGGCGATCGAGTCGGGGAAGTCGAGGAGTCTCATTGGCGAAGGCTCTCCGCCTCGGCCTTGCCAGCGCCGAGCCTGGCGGGCGAACGCGATGAACTGGTCACGGAGCCTTCACGTACTCGCCGTTGGTGAGACTCGCCGGCCTCGACCATCTTGTTCAGCGCGTCGGCGGCCGAGGAGATCGCGGAGAAGTTGTTCTGCCCGGCCTCGGTGAACTCGTTGAACCCGCGGGAGCCGTCCTTCAGCAGCCCGCGGATGTTCAGGACCGCCCGGCCCCAGGCGTACTGGTTGTCGAGCGCCGAGCGGGCGACCGACTGCTGCTTCTTCATGGCGTCGACCAGCGCGTCGATTCCGTACTTCGCTTCGAACGCAGGCTCGACCGCCACCGGCCAGGGCATCGTTGTAGTCGATCTGCGCGCGGGCAGCGCGAGTTGAGGCCGTTTCGATCGCGGTGGCTAAGAGGTCCTGCTCGCGCTGGGCCTCCTGCGTCTCGCCGGTCATCAGGCCCATGAACTTCGTCAGGTTCGTGATCGGCGAGATCGTGTTGACGATGCCCCCGAGCTTTGTCTCCGAGGACGTCGGAGCCGAAGACGGTGTTGCGGGTGGCCTTGTCCAGGCTCGGTGTTGATGGAACTCAGGGCCTCGCGGAGCCTGGTCGACGTCCATCGACTGCATCGCAGCGTCGGCGGCATCGAGGGCCGCTCCGAGGCCGTCCGTCGCATGAGCCATGTCGACGACGAGACCGACGCCACCGCCGATCGCGGCGCCCCAGGGGCCGGCGATCGTCCCCATCATCGCCAGGGAGGCGGTGTTGGAGATCCCCATCGAGTCGGCGATCCCCGTCGTGGCAAGCGCGAGCCCGGCGATCGGAGCGGCGCCACGTGCTGCCTGCGCGGAGAACGCGCGCACCGACGCCCGCGCAGCCAGGGTCTTCTCCGACGCGTTCTTCGAGGACTTCCCCATGAACGCTGCGACCTGCCCGAACTCGCGCAGCGACGGCGTCGAGGCCTTGATGTCCCTGCCGAGGGAGCGGGTGAACCCGAAGGCTGCCCTGAGCCTGCAGCCGCTGGGCCGCTGCGCCCCCGTAGAGCCTTGGACTGCAGAGCGACGGCAGCCTGCAGCGCCCGGGAGTAGAGCGTCAGCGCGGCGACACCGGTGACGAGAGGGGTGCCGAGGTCGCTGTCGGCGATGTCGGCGACAACGTTCGCGACGGCCGTGAGGGTCTGCAGGACCGGGCCCGACAGCGGAGCGGCAGCCTGCGCGACCTGGGTGAAGGCGTCGGCGACGGCAACGACGAGGTCCGCGACCTTCGGGCCGGTCTCTTCGGCGTAGGCGAGGAAGTCCTTGATGTCGTCCTGGCCTTCGGTCGAGCCCGCCCAGTCGTCGAGGCCGTCGGCGACCCTGGTGAGCCAGTCGATGAACTTGTCGTTCGTCGGGTCGAAGGCCATCCACAGACTCGGCGCCGGCGTGGGACAGCGACCCGAGGAGGCGGGTCGTGTTGTCGATCGCCTGGGGGATCTCGTCGGTGAGGAAGTCGAAGAACGGCGCCCACCGCTCGGTGGTCAGCGACTCAGCAGCCCCGGCGATCGCGTCGCCGCCGGCCTGCCCGCTAGCGGCCATGAGCCTTCTGCAAGGTCGGGGCGAGCCTTGTCGAGCGAGCGGAGCGCGTCGGTGAGGCCGGGGAAGAACCTCTCGGCGCCGGCGTCGCGCAGGGCGAGAAGGACCGGGCGCATCTTCTCCAGGCTGGCGGACGAACCGGCGGGCCTCGGGGGAAAGGCCGGGCCATCGCGTCGCGGGCGGCCTTGAGGTTCTCCACCGTCGGGTCGAGGCGGGCCTTCTCCACGGCCTTGAGCGCGTCGCCGACGCCCTGCACGGCGCCGAGGAGCCCGAGCGCCCCGACCGCGGCGCCGCCGAAGAGCCCGGCGAGCGCGCCGACCGCGGCCAGCCCGCCGGCCCCGAGTGGGAGCAGGCCCGGGCCCAGGGTTGCGATCAGGCTCCGCGACGACCCGAAGTCGGCCGGAGTACTGGTCGATGGACCGGGTGCCGCGGACGGCGGCGGCAGAGACGCTGTCGACGTCGCGCGCGAGGGTCCGCTGCGAGGTCGACGTCGCCTTTGTGGTGGTGCTGAGGCGGGAGGTGGTCTGCTCCAGGCTTGGCGGCGGCGCGGTCGCTGGCAACGAACTCCTCACGGGCCTTCGAGGTGGAGGCGTGGACCCTGTCGAACGCCTTCTCGGTGGCGTCGCCGGCGCGGTTCATGTCGCGGATGTACTTCGCGACCATCGCCTCGAGGCGGACGACGACGGAGCGCACCTGGGAGGACGGCATCGAGGTCACCTCCTACCGGGGTGTGGGGGTCGTCGTACGACGGAGACAGCCACGTGAGGGCGGCGTACCGGCGGGCTGATCAGCCCAGGCTCGTCGAGGGTGAGCATCGGGAGCGGGTGGGCCTCGTAGTCCCGGTCGTGCAGGACCCGGAAGAACTTCACCGGCTCGACCTTGTCCGGGTCCTTCGCGTCGGCCTTGGCCAGCGCCGTGCAGGCGTGGCACACGACCGGGTCTGGGTCGGCGTCGTACCACCCGTCGTTGTCCGGGTGGTGCGCCAGGTGCTTCGGCTCCCCACAACCGGAGCAGAGCGAGTCCTCGTAGAGCCGGTAGGCGAGCAGCAGCGCTCGGTCTTCCTCGGTCCAGGGGGACTCGGTGACCTGGCGTACGACGCGCTGGACGCCGTCGACGGCGCCGTACACGAGGACCGTGGTTGCCGGGCGGCCTCGCAGCGCCGACGGGGAGATACCGAGCCTGGAGGGCGAGTTCTAGGCTCCCGGCGTGCGGCTTGGGCCGCAGGACGTGCGAGGAGAGTCGCGAGAAAGGGACGCTGATGCCGCCCTCGGTGTTCAGGCTTCCACGCCTCCATGGCGAGTCTCGTAGAGCGGCGGGTTGCCGAGCTTCTTGCGGAGTCTCCTTGACCTTGCCGGCGGGCATCTCCGGCTCGACCGCTGACACGGCGATCACGGAGTCCCACATCTCCGGCGGGTAGGGCGCGCCCTTGTCGAGCACGGTCTTCCACTGCTGCTCCCACGCGAGCCAGTCCTCGGACGCGAGCTGGCGCAGCCGGATCATCTTGCGGGACGCGGCGTACTCCTGCCGCTTGGCCTGGATCTCGCGGGCGATGACCTCCGCGCTGCGACCGTCGCGGCTCGTGGTGTCACCGACCGCGGCCTCGTCGTCGGCCGGCACGGCCGCCGAGCCGTCGGTGACGCTCTCCAGGCTCCATCTGCAGCGCGTCGATTTCGGCTTCGAGGTGGGGACGGGTGTAGAGCGGCACGAGCTTCTCGGCGCGCCGAACGTCGGCGGCGAGGAGCCTCGTCGAGGTCGAGCATCTCGTTGATGACGGACTCTGCGGTGAAGCCGGTGGCGAGGTCTTCGGGGCTGGTGCTCATGGTGGTCTCCTGGATGCGAGGGTGTGCGAGGGCTGGCGAGGGTGTGGTGCTGCGGTGGGGTGGCGGGCGACCCTCGCGACGCCCGCCACCCCGATCAGGGACGGCCTGCCCTGGTCAGGCGGCCGCGGCGGCGATGTCGGTCCAGTCCCGCTGGACCTTGCCGGGGATCACGCGCTTGATGAAGCCGCCGGCGTCGGCCTTCTGCGGGCGGTCGGTGAGGACCTCGGCGCCGTACCGGATCTCGTCGTCCTCGGCCCACGGGTCGGTGGACTTCTTGGCAGTCTCGCGGGCGTAGACCCACACCGTGGTGCCCTTCGCCTTCAGCGCCGCGAACAGGGTGTCGGCGGTGGCGTCAGCCTGGCCGGGGGTCGCGCTGGCGAAGTAGCGGAACACGGTGGCCGAGAACTGGCCGTTGGAGCGACCGAAGGCCTCGGCGCCGAGGCTCCTCGCAGACCGCGGGCTCCGAGAAGGACTCGGAGTCGTTGGGCCCGAAGGTCCAGCCGCTGGCGAGGATCGCGCAGGCGGCGTCGATGCCCGCGTTCAGGCTCCTCGACGGTGGGCTTGGCCGGGTCGTCCGGCTTGGTGGTGAGGACGGCGATCTTCTCGTGGCCGTCGGCGAGCGAACGGGGCATCGTGTTACTCCTAGTTCTCCCCGGCGGCCGGGGTCTGGCCGGACGCCGCGGTGGTGTCCGGGTCGGTGGGGTCGCCCGCGAGGGCGGCCTGAGCGGCGGCCTCGGTGGCCTCCGTGATCGCGTCGAGCACCGCGGCCTTGTTCGGCAGGCCGGTGCTGTCGACGTTGAGCCCGGCGGCGTGCAGGTCGAGTCTGCTCGCGGGTCCAGGCGTCGCTGGGCTCCCCGCTGGGGGACTCGGCGCCGGCGGCGCGGGCCTCGATGGCCTTGGTCAGCGGGGTCTTGGAGAAGTCGCGGCCGAGGACCGGGTGCGACAGCCAGTGCTCGGGCACGGACTGCTTGGCGCCGGTGGACTTGGCGTAGACCTCGACGAATCCGTCGGTCATGACGGCCTCCTCAGGGGCAGGTGGACGATCGGTCGTTGTGTCCGCGCCGGCGGCACGGATCGCCCGACGCGCCGAGGGGGGGCGTCGGGAGAGGGTGGGCTGCTGCTCAGTCGGCGGTGGCGACGAGTCTGGTACTGCAGAGGGACCTCGAACCGGACCGGCTGCACGGTGTCGATGCGCCGGGGTGGGCCGGGGTCGAACCCGGGCGGCGGGACGAGCCGGCCGACGACGACGTCGGCGTGCTCCAGTTGGGCGCGGAAGAGGCGCGTGTGGACGCGGTCGACGAGGTGGAGGCAGTCCTCGACGTGCCCGGCCACGCAGAGGGCGTGCAGCGTCCAGTCCAGGCTCGTCGGCGGTGTCGGCGACGTCGGGCTCAACGAAGGGGTTACCGGTGCCGCCGAAGAGGACGACGTACGGTGCGATCCGGCCGGACCGGTCCGGGTACCCGCCGGGGTTCTGGAGGAGGGGGACCTTGGTGGGGTCGGGGATCTCGCCGCGGTAGACCGTCACGGGGCCGCCGGTTCCGGGCAGTGTGCCGAGCGCGTCAGCGGCCGCCAGGAACAGGACCAGCCGGCGGATCTTGCTCATCCGAGCGTCCGGTCGGCGGCGGCGCGGAGGATCCCGCGCTCGGTGCGGGGGAGGTCCTGGTCGAACGCGGGGCCCATGTAGGGCTGGGGGCTGATGCCGGGGTGCCACACGGTGATGCCCCACCCGAAGGCGTTGCCGATCGGGTACGGGCCGCTGGTGCCCTCCTCGACGTACCCGCCGTAGTTGGCCTCCGGCCCGACCTCGTACGACAGGCCGTCGACGTCGGTGGTGATCGAGTTGGCGAGGTGGCCGGTGTCGACGGGGACGCCGACCTTGGAGGACCCCTCGACGCGGAGTGCGCCGCGGGCGACCTCGGCCTCGACGGCCGGTACGACGCGGTGCTCGACAGCGCGGAGGTCGGCGGCGAGGTGGTGCACCTGGCTGAGGTCGATGTTGATCACGGTGCTCGCTCCTTCCGCGGGGTCAGCCGTTCAGGGTGGCCCGGACGAGCCGGGTGGCGTGCCGGTCGCCGCCCTCGACGTGGAGCACGGTCAGGGTGCTGCCGACGAGCCGGTCGTCGGGGGAGTCGGTGACCGTGACGACCTGGCCGGCGGCGATGCCGACGGTGGCATGGGGGAGCGCGACCTCGTACACGGCGACGGAGACCTGCTCCTCGCCGGCCTGCCGCTCGGTGGCGCCGTCGGTCTCGCTGCCCGGGCGGATCGTGGCGGGCCCGTCGTAGACCGGGTCGGCGGTCGGGGTCACCATGTGCCCGTCGGCCTCGGACCAGGTCGGCGCACCGCCGGGCGGCGCGATCGTGATGATGGAGTCGTGGGTGCTGTCGAGCACGGTGGCGACGGTCTCGGCCCAGGCTCGGCGGGAACACCGGGGTGCCGGGGCGGCCGGAGCCGACGGGGCGGGGCACCGCTACCAGCCGCCGAGCACGTCGACGACGTCGACGTAGAAGCCGGCGTTGTCCTCGTCATCGCGGGCCTGCTCGCGCAGAGCGGCGGCGTGCCGGCGCATCGCGTCGGCGAGCTTCGCGCCGTCGGTGGTGACCTGGTGGTCCTTGAGCACCTTCAGCGCGAGGGCCTCGTTGGTGGCCTGGGAGTCGATCGCCTGCGCCGCGGCGCGCTTCACGCTGTCGTGCTCGAGGGCGAGGAAGGCGTTCAGACTCGTTGTCGGAGAAGACCTGGGCGTCCTCGGCGACGTCGTTGATCAGGAGCCGGACCTGTCCGACCGCGGTGTTGAAGTCGATGGGCACTGCGTGGCTCCCTTCAGGGCGAGGGTGGAGCCGTGGGCGGCCTGAGGATCAGGCCCGGGCCGCCCACGGCGAGCACATCAGGACGACGGGTTGCCGTCGCTGGAGGTGCCGTACTTGGCGCGGAGGTCGTCGCGACTGAGGGGCTTCCCCTCGGCGTCGACGAGGTCCTCGTCCTTCGCGCCCTTGGTCTTCGCGAACTCGACCCACACCTCGGTGCTGGCGTTGCCCGCCGGCTCCTCGGGGGCCGGCGCAGTGCCGCTCCCCGACGTGCCGGTGCTCGAGGTGCCGCTGCCCGACGTGCTCGGGGTGCGGCTCGACGAGCTCGACTTCTTCTTGAACTCAGCGCCCGGGGGGAGCCTGGTCCTTGTCCCAGTGCTTCGGCACCGGCGGCAGGTCGTTGCCGTCGGCGTCGACCACGTCGACGAAGTCCTTCTCGCGCAGGAACAGGCGGCCGTTGCTGTCGCTCATCGTCACGCCCCCGTGTTGTCGGAGCCGTAGGTGAGGACCGGGTCACCGGCCGCTGCGCCGACGATGTGACGACCGCGGTACCAGATCGTGTCGTCGTCGAAGGCTGCCGGTGAGCACGACGTCGCCGCCGCCGATCGCCCGGCCACCGTCCGCCTTCTGGCGGAAGTCCGGGGTCTCGTAGCCCACGAGGAACGCCTCCCAGAACGGCGCGCGGATGGTGGTGCCGGGCTTCGGCATCACGATCCAGGACTGGCCGATCTGCTTCTCGTTCACGACGAGCTCGACCTTGCCCTTGAGCGGGTTCGGCTGCCGGATGTAGCCGCCGTTGCCGTCGTCGACGAGCAGTCTCGGTGGCCGAGAGGATCCGCTCGGCCTCGAACTCCAGCGCCGGGCCGACCACGAGCCTGCAGCGTGCCGGCGGGGATGATCGCGCCGGAGCGCGGGTCCCGCTTCGTGCGCAGGTTCGTGATGACGGTCTGCAGGTTGGTGCCGTTGAGCTTCAGCGTGCCGACGTTGCCGTTGCCGACGTTGAAGAACGCCGTGTTCAGCGCACCGGTGTCGAGGTTGATCATGAGCCGGAGCCCGCGGTCGTCCTCGGTGTCGGCGGCCATCTGCGGCATCTGGTTCGGCACCATCATCAGCTGGTCGAGGTCGTCGTTGACCTGGCCCTCGAAGCCTGAAGCCCCAGAGCAGACCGGTCTTCTTGACCTGGATGGGGTACTCGCTGAGAGCGGGTCCCTGGGCCTCGGGGTAGGCGGTGCGCTCGGGGACGTCCTTGAACGTCTGCGCGCCGAGGTAGAGCCTCGGAGAGGTACTTCGGCTTGAAGGCTCTTGACCGTGGTCCGCGTCAGGAACTTGCCCCACTGCTTCGGCAGCGCGTCGTAGTTCTGCAGCATCTCGCGGTCGATGAGCATGCCGGAGGCGAACTGCGCGAGGTCGCTCGTGGTGAGCGCCTCCTGCAGGCTCGAACCTGGCACGCCGGGAGCCCTCGCGGGAGTGCTGGATGAGCGACGCCATCGCGGCGGCGGCCTCCAGCAGACCCGGACGGCGGGTCAGGCTGGGCGCGGTACGCGGCCGGGGTGGACCCGGTCGCGACCTCCGCCTCGACTGCCTCGACGATCTCGGGGAGCGTCATGGTCATGATGTGGTCTCCTCTCAGACCGTCAGGCGATGGGCGGGGTCGGGGCGGCGAGTCTTGACGTTGACCACGGCGGTGCCGGAGGCCTTCGTGGCGCCGCTGGCGACGCCTCGCTCGATGACGGGGACGGTGGTCCCGAAGAGCACCAGACCGGACGCGGACGTCGCGGTCAGGGTGTTGTCGGCCGGGTTGATGTAGACCCGGCCGCCGGCTGCGGCGATCGCGCCGCCGGCGACGGACACGGCGTAGACGCCGTCGACCTCGACGGAGGCGTAGCCGACCGGCAGGGACACGCCGCCGGTGGCGACGCCGTTGGTGACGGCCGCGCGGTCGGTGGCGGCGACGCCGATCATGCCGCCGACGATCACGGGGTCGCCGGACTTGATGCCGGACGGGACCGGCAGGGCGACAGCCGGCTGGTTGCCGGCGAAGACCTGGTTCTTCATGGATCAGGCTCCCTTCTGGATGCCGAGGCGGCGGTCGATGGCCGCGAGCGTCTCGTCGGCGGCCTCGACGACGCCGAGCGTGGAGCCGCCGAAGCCGCGCACGGTGCCGGCGCCGGCGGCCTTCTTCTTGGCCGCGACCTCGCTGGTCACGGTCGTGGTGAACGCGGCCTCGTCGGTTCCGCCGGCCTCGTTGACCGGCATCGCGGCCAGCAGGCCGGCCCGCTCCAGAGCGGTGAACTCGACCTCCTGGCCGGCGGCCTCGTCGATGAGCTCCGTCGCGCGGTCGCTGCGGGTCCGCGCCGCCTCCCGGGCCTCGGCGGCCTCGGCGCGGGCCTCGGCACTGGTGGCACGCTCCTCGAGCGCGGTCACCCGGCCGGCGTCCTCGCGAAGACGAGCGAGTCTCGCTCTCCTCGATGTTGGGCATGGTGTCCTCCTCGGACTCCTCGGTGGTGTTGCCGTCCGGCCGGGTGGCCGGGACGTAGGTGGTGACGACCCGCACCTCGGTGCGCTCGTCGGTGAGCTCGACGGCACCGTCGGACCTCTGGGTGTAGGCCTGGGCGAACACGCCGTTGCCGGCCCCCTCGGCCTCGACGTCGAACCACACGGTCGTGTCGTCGAAGTCGCGGACCCAGACCCAGGTGTTCTCGCCGCCGTAGGCGTCCTTGAGGACGACGTTCAGGCCGTCGCGGGTGTCGTTGACCGTGGCCTCGTCGACGCCGTGGGCGACGGCACGCCGGGTGACGAGCTCGTCGCGGGAGGCTCTCGCTGGTGGTGCTGTCGGCGGGGTCCTGCCACAGGTCCCGGGCGTAGAGCCTGGGGCGCGTCGGCCTCGACCTTCGCGACGAACGCGGCGAGCCCGTCGCCGATCGCGGCCGACAGGCTGATGCGCTCCTCGCGGGTGAGGCGGCCGTCGCCGGCCATGTCGTCGGCGAGCACGGTGAAGTCGCGGTGGATGCGGGACTCCACCCACTGGCCGATGCTGCGGGCCTCTGTGACGTCGCGGGCGGACTCGAGGACCTGGAGGACCTTCCCGCCGCGGCCGGGGCGGGTGACCCAGTCGACGGACTTCACGTGTTCGAGGGACTCGATGAGGTTGCCGGAGCGGCCCTCGGCGACGCCGCGGGTGATCTCGGCGTCGCCGCGGATGGAGACCCCGATGTCGCCGCCGAGGTCGTCGATGAGTCTCGCGGTAGGGCGCGAGCACTCGGGTCTCGGCGATCACGGCGCCCTGGTCGGCGCCGGCGGCCACGTCTTCGACGGTGGCGATGCGGCCCGGCGAGGCGGTGATCGAGATGAGGTCCTTAATGGAGCGGACCGGCCGCTCCCGGGCCTCGGTCGCGGTGGGGTGGTCGGCGTACATGTGCAGGCCCGCGGGGAAGAGCCCGGACCCGACGGCGTCCTCGAGGACCTGGGCGGAGTAGTAGCCGGATGACCCCCAGCCGGGGGAGATGAGCCTGGACGAGGCGGTTGCCGGTCGACGCCGAGTCTCGCCTCGAGGACGCGCGCGGTCTCCTGGAGCGGCTTGGGCATGACGGGACCTCCGTGGGGGGGTGATCGGCGGGTAGCGTGACGGGGTGACTTCGCCCGGAGACGACGTAGCCCAGCCGTGCGCCGGCGGGCTGGAGCACGTCTGGGCGATGAGGGGGCTGCACCTGTCGCTGAAGCGCGGGGCGGAGGTCGAGGAGTACTGCGCGCGGCCGGGGTGTGATGGGCTGCGGTACGTGTCCCGGCCGGGCGGCAGGAAGAGCGCACCGCCGTCGGGCTGATCCGGTGCTACTCTGGGAGGCGTAGGGCCCGCCTCCGTACCACGGGGGGACGGGGCCCTACGTTCGTTCCGGGCCTGTTCAGGTGAGCGGCACGTCGTGCAGGCTCGGTGCCGACGAACAGCCACAGACTCGGCGAGCAGGTACTTCCGTCGGTCGACGTTGAACCCGGCCAGTCTCGCTGACCAGCCTGGTCGAGCACGCCGGTCGGCAGGTCGTCGTACCCGAGGTCGATGATGAACCGGTCCTTCACGACGTTCTGGCGCGCTGCACGGCTCATGGCGTCGACGAGCCGGCCGTGGATGGTCGCGGCGCGGGGCTTGGTGCTCTTCAGACCCGACGGGCTGGCCGTCGCGGCTGGACCACAGGAAGTCGTTGGTCGGGGCGGACGGCGCCTTCGGGATCCACTCCAGCCTGCTCGCCGGCGTCGAGGAGCCGCTCGACGAACTCGACCTCGTGGGGCTTCAGCACGTCCCCGCCGAAGTCCACCGGCAGCGCGCCTTGCCGGCGCGCCCAGTACTCCCGGGCCTCCCACGGCTCCGCGTCGGCCGGGGCCGGCCCGAACCGGGCGAGCGCGGCGTCCCGGTACGACGACGGCTCCTCGTCAAGCCTGCCCGGGCAGGTCGGGCGGACCGCTGTCGCCCGCGCCGCCGGTGGCGTCGGCCGGGGAGGCGGGCACCTGGGAATCGCGCCACCCGTCGGTGTGCCTGGTCTTAGTCCACGCCTTGATCGGGAAGTCCCCGGCGGCCCAGGCGTCGTACCCGCGGCGGCCGAGGATGGCGCGTTGGTCGGCCTCGGGCAGGTGGTCGAAGTGGTCTGCTGCCGACGGGATCCAGGACAGGTCGACGCCGCCGTCGGCCTCCCGCACGACCGGGACCCGTGAGCAGCGGCCCTGCTGGTGGTCGTCGGGGCCCGGGACCTCGAGCCCGAAGACCTGGCCGTGCATCGCCAGGCACGACCGGCAGGTCCGCGGCCCGAGGTGCGCGACCCAGGCCCACCCGGCGAGGACGTCGGCGTGCGCGTCCTGCGCGGCCCGGGAGCCCTCGCGGTAGGCGTCGAGGGTCTCGGTGCGGGCGATGTTGACCGCGCGGGAGGCGCCGAAGTTGTGGAGGTCCTCGGCGCGGCGGAGCATCCGGGTCGCGGTGGCCTTGGGGTTGTCGCCGGCGGCGACACCGCGGGTGAGTCTCACCGAGGATCGTCGCGTAGGTCTCGTCGGCCAGCGGGAGAGCCGTGGAGGTGACCTGCTGCGTCGTACGACGCACGATCGCCTCGAGCGCCGGAGTCGGGACCTCCCGGCCGGGCACGTTGCGAGCGAGCCGCTGCGCGGCGATCAGTTCGCGGGTGCCGACCTGGGCGTGGTCGAGGACGTCGGCGAGGTCGTTGGTGACCCGGACTTGGAGTCGCCCGGCGAGGTCGTCGAGCCGGTCGGCGATTCCCCCGAGGACGCGGGCGAGGCGCTCGTAGCGGACGACGGCGGTGGCGTTGACCCGACCGACGTCGGAGAGGATCACGGTCAGGATGTCGAGGAGGTCGGCGGAGACCTCGGACCAGGCGGCAGCCCAGGCCTGGGTTATCTCGGCGTCCTGGGCGTCGGTGATCTCCGCGAGCGCGGCGGCGAGGGTGAGTCTCGACGGCGTACGGGTCGGGTGCCTCGGGAGTCCCCGTGGTCACGTCAGCGGCCGTTCGGTACGACGGTGTCCCGGGCGCCGCACTCGTCGCACCAGGCGCGGAGCCTGCAGGTGCATCCGGTCGGCGTGCCGGACCGTCACCCAAGAGAGCCATCCCGAGGGAAGGAGGCAGCGGGTGCACCAGTGGCCGCCGGTGGTCTCGATCGGCTCGACGACGACCTGGACGGTGACGTGGCGGGCCATGGTCACTCCGCCTGCTTGCCGCGCTGGTTCGCGATCGCGGCGGCCGCTGCGGCGATGCGCGGGTCGATGAAGTTGCCCTGCTCGTCGAGCATGTCCTTGAGCACCTCGTCGACGTCGCGCTCGCCGAGCACGCGGAGCAGCCTGCTTCACCACCCACAGTGGGGGCAGCACGCCGGTGCTCTCGGCGGCGACGAGCGCGTCGACCCAGGACTTCGGGTCGAGGTCGTCGATCGCCGGGAACGTGACCTCGATGGTCGCCTCGATGTCGCCTTCGAGCACGAGGCGCTCGCGGCCGAGGTCGTCGGCCTGCATGGACCCGCGGAGAGGGCCCTGGGACGCGAGCGCGGCCTGCTGGATGACGTACCCGCAGATGGTCTTCAGCACGGAGGCCCAGACCTCCTGCCGCATCCCCATCTCCAGGACCTCGGGCTTGTCGAGGGTCTCCGCGACCGCGCGGGCGCCGGTGACGCCGGGGTCGGAGAGGATCTCCACGACGGACAGGCCGAGGCCGGCTGCGACCATCGCGGCGAGCGGGCGGCCGGACTCGCTGTCGATGGTGGCGCCGGTCTTCGGGATGGCCTCGAGGTTCACGCCCGGGCCGGCGGTGAACATCTCCCCGGACGTCGACTGTCCGGACAGCGGGGGCACGCCCTGGGGGAGCACCGCGGAGCGGACCTTGTCGGCGGCGCGCTGGACGCGGGACCCGCGGTCACCGGTGAGCCTTCCACGCGAACTTCGACAGCGCCTTGACGAGCCGCGCCCAGTCGTTGAGGAAGCCCTCGTAGGCCCGGGCCCAGGGGAGCGCGGCGTAGACGTCGGGGACGCCCCACTTCCACCCGTCGGGCCGGTTGACGGCGAGGTGGAGGACGGGCTGGTCCCACTCGACGGGGATGTTGTCGATGGTCTTCGGCCGCTGCGACGGCCGGTAGCCGAGGGCCGGGTGGAACACCCGGCGGGTCTGGGTACGACGCCGCAGCGTGCCAGGCCGGGTACCGGCCTCGATGACGGTCTCGGTGAACTCGCGGAGGAAGAACCAGTCCTGGTCGCGGTCGTCGGGGTTGGTGAACTTGTCGACGACCTCGGCGAACGGGAGGGTGCGAACCTGCACGCGGCCGGTGGTCGGGTCGGGGAAGAAGGTGAGAAACCAGTTGCCCTCGGTCGCGAGGGTGCGCTCGCACTGGACGTGCGCCTCGGCGGAGGCGAGGGCGCGCTGGTTGCTCGGGTCGTCGAGGAAGGCCTGGACGACGGCGTTGACGTCCTGGTCGTCCTTCTCGCCGGCGCGGGCCTGGATGGTGACGCCCTGGCCCCAGACGTAGCCGGTGCGGACCTGCACGCCGCGCTTGATCAGCGGGGACGCGATGGTCATGAGCCTGGCAGTTGCGGGTGAGGGCGCCGAGGCCGGGCCGGGAGAACTCCTGCTCGAGCACGATCCCGGCGATGCGCCAGTCCTTGTCCTCGGCGGCGAGACTCGAGGCGGTCCAGGGACTCCTCGATGAGCAGCGCGTTCATCGACTCGGACGCGGCGAGCGCGGTGCGGAGGTCGCTGCTCGAGGGGGTCTCGGTGACGGTGCTGCTCATGTCGGTCACCTCCTCGGGGCCGGGCTACAGGTACGGGGCGATCGGGGAGAGGTCTTCGTCGTCGAGGAGGTCGTCCTCGGTGACGATGTCGCCGACGATGAGGGGCTGCAGGATGAGCCGGTTGAGCGCCTGGGTGAGGGCGTCGACGTCGTCGTCGTGCGCGGCGGTCGGGAACCCGGCGGCCTCCTCGATCACGGCGTCCGACCACGGTGCGAGACTCGCTGGAGGGCAGCCACACGTTGCGGGACTCGACCAGCGGGGAGACTGCCGCGGCGCGGACTTCCTTCCCGCCGTCGGGCTCGACCGGGACGATGCCGGGCACGGTGCGGCCGAGCATCGCGATCGCGGCCGGCCCGTTCGCCTTGTCCTCGACGAGCCTTGAGCACCGCCTGCGGCCACCGGGCGGCGAGCGCCCGGAACGCGGCGAGGGTCTCCACGAAGTCCATCCGGCCGTGGACCCGGTCGAGCAAGTACGCGTCGGCGCCGCGGCGGCCCCACACCTGCCCGGACACGAAGTCGGTGCCCTCGGTCTTCTTGAAGGTCATGTCCCAGGCTGATGAGGAGGTCATCGAAGCCGGTGACGACCCGGGAGCCGTCCTCGCGTTCGATCCAGAGCGGCTGGTCGTAGCGCTGCCACCAGGTCCGCTTGAAGATCGTGCCCTCGGCCGGCGCGGGCCGGCCCTGGTAGAGCGCGTTCCACGCCCGGGACCCGACCTCGCGCTGCTTCTTCTCCCAGTCCCGCTTCGTACGACGCCGAGCGGACTCCATGTACTCGCCGGGCTGGCGGCCGAGGACGTCGGTCTCGCCCTTGGCGGGGTCGTGGTCGGCGAGCGCGGCGATGTTCAGCACGGTCCACTCTTCGGGGAACTCGCGCTGCAGCCAGCCGGCGATGTCGTCCTCGCGCCACCGGGTCTGGATCAGCACGACCGGCGCGCCGGGGGCGAGGCGGGGTAGCGCGACCTCGCGCCAGAAGTCCTCGACGGTCTGCTTCCAGGCCTTCGAGTCGGCCTGCTTGGCGTCCTTGTACGGGTCGTCGATGATCAGCAGGTCGATCGGCCTGGAGGTCAGCGAGCCGCCGATGCCGACGCAGACGACGCCACCGGTGTAGCCGAGGAGCCTCGAACTCGTCCTGGCGCTGGGAGGACTGGGAAAGTCTGGAGGCCGAGCTCGGGGTGCTCGCGGAGGTCGTCGCGGATCGCGCGGCCGAAGCGGCGGGCGACGTCGTGGCCGTAGGACACGATGCCGATGCGGAGGTTGGGGTTGCCGTGGAGCATCCACAGCGGGAAGCGGCGCGACGTGCGCTGGGACTTCCCCTCCTGCGGGGGCATGTTGATGATGAGCCGCTCGCACTCGCCGTCGCGGACCTTGACGAGGTGCTCGTCGATGACGTCGAGGGCGGGGGTCTGGACGGTGGTGCGGTCGAGGGCTTGGGCCATCTCGCCGGGGGTGGCCCAGGGGCGGCGGCGGAGCTCGGGGGCGAGCCTGGGTGCGGATCATCTCGACCATCAGGTCAGCGGTCACGACTCGCTCACCACCAATTCAGGATCCTATGAACTGGACCTGCCAGCATGGAGGCATGAGTACTTCGACCACGCCTGACGAGACCCCCGACCCTGCTACCGCTGTCCTGCCATCCGAGCCAGACGCAGTCCTTGCGGCGTTCGTGGCCGCTGCTGAGCGGCGCGGGTCCGACGAGGCCTTCGGTGTGCCCCTCACCCTCTGGGTTGGCGGGACGATCGTGACCGGTTTCGTACAGAATCGGCGGTTCTGGGCGAAGACCATCATCGAAGGACTCGGCGAAGGAGGTGCCTTCGGCTTCGAGCACCTGCTGGAGGTCTGGGAACAGCGGGAAGCAGAAGACCCGGACCACGACGACCGTGTCTACAGACTTCATCCACCTCACCGAGGCCCGAACATTCATGGGGGCTCAGTTCGTCCCCGAAGGCCCGACAATGCCGTGGCGAGGTCGCCTGGACTCCGTCGACGGCTGGACCTTCGGCACCCTCGCCACGAGCCTGACCAAGGGTCTTCAGCGGGGTCGCCCTCGCAGTACGCGCTCTACGTGCTCCCGATGGAGCCGCTCGGCGCCACGGTCACTCGCCGGCTCCCAGCCGCAGGCGCAGTTGCCGGTTCGAGGGTCGAACCGGTGGGCAGCGCGCAGGTCGTCGGGAGCGGAGGGCACGTCGGATCCTGTCTCTGAGATGCACGGAACCCGTGCTCAGCCTGGCTGAAGAGACACGGGTTCAAGAGGAAATATAACACCTCCCACAGCCTACAGCAACGAGCTCTGCGAGAAAGGGACGCATCGGCCTCACGCCGTCGCGCTCCGGGAGGGCCGCGAGCGAACCTCCGTCGCCCGCTGCAGCACGTCGGGCCAGAACACGAGCCTGGACGCCAGGCTCGCGCACCTTCCTTCCACCAGCAGCAGATCGCGATGTCGTCGCCTCGGCCGATCCACACCCGGATCATCGCCGCTGAGACCGGCCGGCCGGTGATGTCGGCGGCCGCGTCGCCGGCTGCCTGCAGGGTGCACCAGCCTGAACCGTCGATGCCGTTGACCAGGGAGGCGCGGACCGCGGTGGCGTATTCCGCCGCGGAGTACTCCTTCCGGCAGCCCGGGCACTCCCACGATCGGCCGTGCCGCGGGTCGTCGAGTCCACCCTGGGTGTCCTTCCACGCCTTGGTGCAGGCCGCGCACGGCTTCCGTGCGTCGGCGATGAGGGTCGCCGGCGGTGCGTCGGCCGCGCGGAGCTCGTCGATGCGGACGTCGCCGAGCTCGGGGTACGACGCGAGGGTGCGGAGCCAGTCCTGCGCGGCCGCGCGGCGGCGCATCCAGGCCTGGAGGTTGCGGCGTGCCTGGGTGCGGTGGCGGCACCGGCGGGCGTCGCGGAACCTACGGACGGTTCGGTCGCCGCACTCGAAGCACTCGACCCCGCGCTCGGGCTCGCGCTCGTCGTGGAGGACGGCGTCGATGCCGGCGCGGATCCGGCGTACCTGGCGGGTGAAGGCGAGGAAGTCGGGGCCGTCTGTGCGCTGGGCGATGTAGGGCAGCCTGGGTGCGGAGGTAGTCGATCGCGGAGCCGATGGTGGCGCGGCGGCCGCGGTTGTGGCCGAGCCAGGCTCGGTAGAGGTCCTCCCACTGGGCGAGCACGGCGAGCGGGGGGGGAGCGGGTCGCTGCGGCGGTGGTCGTCTCGGAGGGTGCGGGAGGCGCGGACGAGGTCGAGGCGGACGGTGGGGCCGATGAGGACCTGGGCGTCGCCGCCGGGGATGGGGGCTGCGGCGACGAGTTGGCCGTGGTCGGCGGCGTCGACGGCGTGGGTGGCGAGGAGGGCGTGGGCGCTCTCGATGTCGGTGAGGTCGTCGTCGATCTTGCCCTGGCACTCGGGGCAGGTCTGGGGCTGGGCGTGGGTGGTGTGCTCGCGGCCGCAGATCGAGCAGTGGCGCTGGTCGCAGGGCTCGCAGCCGTTGGTGCCGGGGCAGGTGGCGTCGTCCGGGCAGGTGTCGGCGTGGCGGCGGGTCACGCGGTAGCGGAGGGCGCGGTCGTAGTGGCAGGCGGGGGTCTTGGTGTCGGTCACGGGTGCTCCTCGGTGCTGGTGGGGACGGTGCTGAGGGTGGGCGGCGGGTCGGCGTGGGGTGCGGCGGGGCAGCAGAGCATGTGGTCGTTGGAGGCGCAGTCGGGATCGGCGATGCAGGGTGGGACGGCGTGGGTGTCGTCGAGTCTCGCTGAAGATCAGTACGACGGGGACGGTGCCGTCGTCGAGTCTGGTCCCAGTCCTCGTCGCAGGTCATGCCGTCACCTCCCCGACCGCCGTCGTACCCGCCGCTCCCGGGCTGAGGCGGTCGAGGAACTCCCGCAGCACCAGGTCCCGGTCCGCCGGCAGCAGCGTGACCCGCTCCGAGAGCACCACGAGCGCCGCCCGGAACGCCGAGGTGACCAGACCGGCGCGGGCGCGCTCCAGCTCGACGTGCCGCTCCGCGATCCCGAGGCGGGCCATGCCCTCGCTGGCCTTCAGCAGACTTGTCGAGGAGCCGGTCGAGGAGCACGACCTCGGCCCGCATCTGGGTCATGTCCTTGCCCGCGGCCACCGCGGTGTTGTTGTCGTTGATCCGCTTCCCGACGGTCTCGGTCATCTGCTCGAGCGCGGCCGCGGTGCGGGCGAGGAGGTCGACGGGGTCGGTGATGGGGGTCTGGCGGGCGAGGCCGGGCCAGAGCCTTGTCGATCTGCTCCTGGGCCTTGCGGTCGGCCTCCTTGCGGGCGCCGGCCTCCCGGGCCTTCGAGTTCGCCGCCGCCGTGGCGGTAGCAGACGGTCAGGCCGGGGACGGCGTACCGGCCGCAGGGGTTGCCTTCGCGGTTGTGGGCGGTGCACTTGGTGTGGACCTGCCCGCAGCGGTCGCACGGCGGCCGGTCGGGGGTGGGCTTCTTCTTGGTCATCGTGCGGCCTCCCAGGTTTGGCGGCTCGTCGTCGGTACGGTCGCGGGCATGTGGATTGCCATCAGCGGGCTGGCCACCTTCGTCGGCGCCGTGCTCCTGAAGCCTGCTCGACGTCCTCGTCGAGGGCCGGGGATCCTGGGGCCGGCGCACCATCAAGGCCAACCTGGCCCTGTGGGAGTCGCTCCCCCAGGAGTTCAAGGCCGGTCCTGGAGGGAACGCCCTGCGCGCCCATATCGAGGCGTCGCTCATCGAGTTCAGTCCTGCCGGACCCGTCGATCCAACAGCCGACGTCGAAGAGCAGGCACGGACGCGAGACTTCATGCGCGATCGCATCGTGCGGGAGATGTTCTCGCTGTTCAACGTGGCCTTGGCAGGCGCGGTGTTGCTGGGCTTCGTCTTCGAGGTGCGTCCGTTCGAGCGGCTCGGCGCGCCCGACGTGCCTTGGTGGCTGGGAACCGCAGTAGCGGTGGTCGTCGGTATCGGTGGCGGGCTGCTCACGATGCGAGTGGTGAGTGCCCGGGCGCTGCGGTGGACCAAGACGCGGTGGCTCAAGCACGGCCGGCAACTCCCCGCCGACGTGTAGGAAGACGCGGTCCCGGCGTCACCTCCTGCCGTAGGCCACGAACGTCCGCTGTGCCCCTCAGCGTGCTGGTCCACCTGCGTGTTCTCCTCAGCGCCCATCGCCGGCCACCTCTCGCTGCCGCATCGCCAGGCGCGCTTCGGTCGTTGCCGTTGCCCGCAGCAGGGCGCCTTGGAGGCCCTGGTCCATCGGCGACGGGTGCTGCCGCAACGCCGCCGGTACGACGACTCGCAGCGTCCGTCCGTGGGGCACCATCAGGCCCCAGCCCTCGGGGAGGTCGTCGCGGACGATCGCCTTGTCGGCTGCGACGAGCCACCAGTAGTGCATGTGCGGGCGGAAGGTCTCGGCCTTGCTGGGGTCACGGGACTCGGTCAGCCAGTCCGACCGGGAGACCTTGACCTCGTGACCGTGGAAGACGGGTGCCTGCGCGTGGCCGCCGTCGTGACGCCACTGGGTGCGGTGCATCGATGTCGCGATGTAGTCGCAGATCCGGTGCCGGCGCAGCTGGAGGCCGATCGGGATGTGCTCGGCGCGGAGGTATTTCGGGCCGGTCCATCCGCCGTTGCTGATTCTGCCGCCGTACCGGACGTTGAGCCGGTCGAGCATGGTGCGTTCGGTTTGGGGCGTTGTCATCGGATCACCTCCGTGAGGATCCCGATCAGCACACCCAGCGCGATCGCCATCCCCATCAGGCTCGATCAAGAACAACCGCTCCTCGGTGGGTCGCTTCATCAGCCCTGCTCCTCTCGCTGCTGCTCGCCCAAGTCGCGACCGCCCGTCATCCAGCGCATGTACGCGGCGTGCGTGTTGCACCAGCGCTCCTCGTAGTCCGCGAGCTCGTTGAGCACAGCGCGGACCTGATTGGCGGCTGCCTCCCACGCCGACGAGCCGCGGCGGACCCAGCCGTGGGTCTTGGTGCCGTGGAGATCCATCGCGCGGTCCCGCTGTCGCAGCCAGTCGTCGTCGCAGAGAGCAGCGAGCCGCTCGACCCAGACGTCGCGTTCCGCCTCCCGGACCGCGGGCACGACGGCGTCCAGCACGGCGCGGGCACGCTTCCCTCGGCGGAGCTCGTCGAGTGCTCCCGCCCGCTCCTCGAACGACTTCCAGTCGCCGTTGCGGTAGAGGTCGCGCTCGTCGGCGGGCCAGTGGTCGACGTAGGGGCAGCGGTCGTCGGTCAGGTCGCAGTCGGGCTCGGTGCAACGTTCGGCCGTCAGCGCCTCGACGGCCTTCTCGACTAGGGCGGGATCCAGGTCACCCATCGCGCTCCTCCTCGCCCGTGGTCGGGACAGGCAGGTCGGCGGGGAGTCGGGTGCGGTTCTCGCGCCCGCGGGCAGGGGCGCTGGTCGCCCACGGTCGGATGTAGATGCGGTCGGTCGGGTCGAGATCGTCGGGCAACGACGACGAAACGAGCAGGAGGGCTCCGTTCGCCTCGTAGACCTCGAACAGGTCAAGGCCCTGCAGCCTCGGCGCGAGAGGTTCAGTGGTCATCGGTGCGCGCCTCCTCGGCGTCAGTGGTGGGCGGGGCGGCGGGGGCGCAGGTGAAGAACCCGCGATCGCCCAGAGACGGCGGGACGAAGTGCGGGCCGGGCTCACCGCATCCGTTGGGGCAGAGGCCGCCCCACGGGTCTCGGGCGGGCGGGGTGGGAGCGGCCCCCAAGAGCGACCGCACCAAGCCCTGCCGGACGTAGGAGCCGTGCCCGGACTCGGCGATGGCCCTCAGGTCGTCCACCTGCTGCCGGAGGGCGGCGACCTCGGCATCTTCCGCGTCCCGGCGCGCCCTGATCTCCTCGTAGGCCACGCGGACCGTCGGGTTCTCCAGGTGGCGCGCCTTGAACGCCTCGAACTTCGGGTGCGCCGGTGCCTCGCGCACCGAGGGGCCAGCCATGCACAGACAGGACCGGCAGCCGATCGCCTCGCCGTGCACCAACCGGGTGTGACCGCAGGCTGCACGTGCTCGCGTCGCCCTCGACTACCTCGTCCTCGGTCAGGGTCGGCTCCGAGGTGGGCGCGTGCTCGGCCAGGAGCGTGGTCAGACGGTTGACGACCCAGCGGGGGCCGCGCTCGTCCATCGCCCACTCGTGCACCTGCGCGGTCAGGGCGGCGTGCAGGCTGCTCATCGGGTCACCTCCCCGATCCGCGCCCAGCAGTCCGGGCACTCGACCTGCTCGACGCGCGGTCCCATCACGCCGCCGCCGCCCATCGACCAGCCCGGGAGGTCGGCCGAGAGCATGATGCGCCCGGTCTTCGGGTCGCGTGTGTCGAAGCGCGTCAGCCTGCACATGGTCGGCCGGCCGCCGTTGCTCCCTTCGCTGTCGAGCAGCACGAGGTGGGTGATCTGGCGGTTGTCGCCGGCACGCATGGCGCCAACGCGGCACTCCACGAACCCGTCAGGCGCCTTGGGCATCGGCGCGTAGGTCGGCGAGGTCCCGGTATTGGTGGCGAGGGTGTCGGGCATGGTCAGGCTCCTTCGGTGGTGGGTGAGGTGGTGCTAGCCGGCGTGAAGCCGTTCGTCGTGAGGTCGCACATCTGGCGGATCGCAGCGAGCCGGGTGTCGTACGGCCGGTCCATGGACGTCGCCTCGAGGACGCACCCAATCCGGCTGTGCAGGTCCGCCAGACTCGGCGCGCTGCTGGGCGACCTCGTGTGCCAGCCGATCCCGATTCGCCCGTACCTCGACCAGGCTTGCTCGACGAGCACGTCGTACGCCGCGAGCACCTCACCGAGATCCCAGACTCGCACCCCGCAACGGCAGCAGGCGATGACGGCGCCGGATCGACTCCACACGCACCGCCCATGGGGTCTCGGACGACGGCTCCTGACCAAGGGGTCCAGCACCCTCGTCGAGGGGGTCGGAGACGCACTGGGGGGGACGCGGTCGCGCGGGGCTCGCTGAGTGCGTCCCCCCACGTAGTGGAGGGGGACGGGGGACGCACTCGACTCGCGGGTGCCCCGGAGGCCTCGAAAGACGCACTCAAAGACGCACTCAGAGACGCACTCGCGGGGGTGTTATGCGTGGGGTCAGGCATGGTCGTCTTCGTCCTTCCGGTAGTGCATGACGGAGTGGTGGAGGATGGCGTTGCGAGGGCCGGGGATGGTGGTGATGAAGCCCTCGTGAATGAGGAGCCGGAGGGCGTCGCGGACGAACTTCGTGGTGCCCTTGCCGGAGCCGGTGCAGGCTTCCTGGATGTCGCGGCCGGAGCACTGGTCGTTGTCCTCGACGTAGCGGGAGATCCGCTCCATGTACTCGGTGGGGCGGAAGGTCCCGTCGTCGTTCTTCGGCATGGCCTGCAGGCTCCACCGACCACCGGGTGACGCCGTGGGTCTCAGACTCGCGGGAATCGAGCAGGAAGGTGCCGGCGTACCCGCCGCCGGACGTCTTGCGGAGACTCGCCGGCGGTGTCCTTCTCGATGCGGAGGGTCACCCGGCCGAGCCTGCCCGGGGGCCGGTCGCGACGTCGGCTCGGCGCGGAGGTAAGACCCGCGGATCATGCGCTTCTTCGCGATGGAGCCGATGGCGTACCCGGTGGTGCGGGCTTCGGCGGACTTGGGGAGGTGGTCGATGGTGATGACGCAGGAGCCGGCGTCGGCGGGGCGGGTGCAGAGGAACCTCATGGCGTTGGTGATCTCGTCGCCGTCGTTGGTGTTGGCGCCGTACATCGGGATCGCTTCGCCGATGGAGTCGATGAGTACGACGGTGGGGGTGTGGCGGACGATGTCGTCGATGGCGGCGCGGAGTTCGGCGGGGTCGTCGGGTTGGTAGTAGCGGAACCGGGTGGGGTCGGCGAGGACATCGAGGCGGGCGCCGAGCAGGCTTCAGCCTGGCCGCGGTGTGTTGGGGCCCGTTGTGGTCGACGTCGACCATGGCGGCGGTGCCGCCGGCGGCGAGCCTGCTCGACGATCGCGGCTTGGGCGAGCCATGTCTTTGCGCCCTCGGGGTCGCCGAAGATGCCGTTGACCTTGCCGGCGTAGAAGAGGCCGTGGCCGTCGGTGCGGACGCAGATGGTGGGTGGGTCGATGACGGGTGGGGTGCCGCCGTTGAGCCAGGCGAGGTCGACGAAGCCGGTGGCGGTGCCGGGGGTGGTGGGTCCCCAGCGGGTGACGACGTGTTCGAGGTCTTCGTAGGCCTGTTCGATGTTGCGGGTGAGGGTGGTCTCGTCGGCTGCGGTGGTGGCGAGCCTGGTGGAAGCGGGTGCCGAGGGTCTGGACTTCGCGGAGTCGGGAGGCGTTGCGGACGGCGGCGGCGTAGGTGGTGGCTTGGCCGGGGTGGGGGCAGGCGGCCATGAGGTCTTGGAGGTAGCCGGGGCCGCCGATGCGCTGGAGTTCGCCGGTGGCGAGGAGGTGCTGGCCGACGGTGATCATGTCGGGGGTGGTGCCGGTGTCGTGGACGGTGTGGATGGCGTCCCAGATGGTGCCGTGGTGGGGGCGCCAGAAGTCGTTGGCGGCGAGGTGGGGGCGGAGGTCGGGGGCGAGGGTGCCGGCGGTGAGGAGGGCGCCGAGGAGGGCTTGTTCGGCGGCGTTGTTCTGGACGGGGGTGCGGGTGTCGCGGGGGGTGTCGTAGGCAGGGTCGTACGGGGGCTGCTCGTCGTGGGGTACGGCGTGCAGGTGGGGCGGACGGGGGGTGGGTCCGTCGGTGGTCACGTGCTGGGTGCTCCCTGCCGGTTGCGGGGTGGACGTGGTGGTGGTGCTGCGTGGTGGTGGGGTGGTGCCTGGCCTGGGGCAGGTACGCCTCTCCGGGAAAGGCGCCGGGTCGTGGGTCGTCCTTCGGCGTGGGTCGCGTGCGCGCCGTTGACCCCAGGCCAGGTGGTCTGTCAGCCTGACGGGCTTGAGGTGGCTGCCGTGCTGGTCGTGGTCCTCGTGCTCGTCGGCCTCGTCCGCCTCGTCGTCGTCCTGGTCGTCCGCCTCGTCGTCGTCCTGGTCGTCCGCCTCGTCCTCGTCCGGCTCAACCGCGGCGAAGGGGTCCTTCAGCGCGGTCCGGTCGGCGTGCACGGCGGCGCCCTCGTGCTTCCCGCAGACGTCGCAGACGGGGTTGTCGTCGACGGCGAGGCCGGCGGAGATGAAGGGATGGGGCTCGTGCTGGGCGCCGGCGCGGAGGACGTCGACGAGGTTGGGCTCGGTGCTCTCGCCGGCGAGGGGGGAGGGTGGGGGCCTCGCCGGACTCGAGCCGGCGCTCGTAGTGGAAGGAGCGGGCGAGCTCGCGGAGGTGCTCCTCAGTCATGGTGTTGGGGGCGGGCTCGAGGGTGAGGATGGACAGGACGACGGACTCGTCGCCGTCGCGGCGCTCGGAGCGGGTCTCGGCGACGAGACTCGACGACGGCGAGGACCTTCTTGCCGAGGGAGTCGTGGCAGCGCTTGGCAAGGCTCTTCGGTGAAGCCGGTGTTGTTGGTGCCCTTGGCGGCGATCTTGGCTGTGGTGGTCATGCTGCTGTGTTCTCCTCGGTGTTGGTGGTGTGGTTGCTGCTGGGGGTTCGGTAGCGCTCGGGCTTCCAGCCGGTGAGGTCGATGAGGGCGCGCAGGGGGCGGCCGGTGGTCTCCCAGGCGGTGACGACGAGGTGTCGCTCAGCGGGGGTCGCGGCGTGAGCGGGGGTGTGGTCGCCGGCGAGGATCCGCTGGACGACCACGGGGTCGACGTCGTCGTCGACGCCACCGGGGTCCGCGACGGCGTCGGGGTCGTCGATGTCGATGCCCTCCCACGCGAGCGGCGGCGGCCACGAGTGCTTCTGGGCGATGCCTCGGGCGTACGCCGCGGCCTTGCGCTCGGTGGAGGTGCTGCTCGGGGGGAGAGACATGGACCAGGCCTCGTACAGCGCGTCGACCTTGGCGGCGGTGGTGGCGCGAACGTAGGACCGGGGGCGGGTAGCCAGCCGGTGAGCCCCGGAGGGGGACATGTCGAGCCCTTCGGCGATGCGGGTGAAGGTGTGCCCGAGTGCGACGAGGGCTTGGAGGCGTCGCTGGGTGCCGATGGCGTGGAGGCGACGGGGCCGGCCCGTGAGGGCGTCGAGGATTCGCTCCTGCTCGTAGCGTGCCTCTGCTCGGCGGCAGGGGGTGCAGACGGGTTCGTCGTCGGCGCGGTGGATTCGGCCACCTGCGTAGGTGCCGTGGCGGGGGTCGATGGGGCTCATGCAGCGTCCTCATCGCGGCGCTGCTTCAGGATCTTGCGGCGCTGCCGGGGAGAGGTTGCGCCGTAGATCCCGACGGTGCCGTAGGAGGTCTGGGTGCCGTTCTCGCCTGACTCGTAGGCCAGTGCGTAGGCGAGGCATTCCGCGGTGACCGTGCACCTTCCGCAGATCCGCTTGGCTGCGGCGGACGAGTCACCCTTGCCGGGGAAGAAGATGTCGGGGTCGACCTGTGCGCACAGCGCGTCGCGGGTCCACTCCGGCGGTGCGAGGAGGTTCAGGACGTCGCGGCCACGGGTGCCGGCCATGAGGGCGTTGAGGTCGCGTCGTGGGGTGGCCATCACGCACCTGCCTGCTCGGTCGAGGCGCGGTTGGTGCGGTCGTCGTCGCGGATCGCGGATTCCCAGCATGGACCGCAGCCGACCTCGCCGACCTTGGGCCGGCCGCGGTGGTCGCAGGCTGCCCGGACGGCCTTGGCGAGGGGGTGGGCCTTGCTGAAATATGGGGTCGTCTTGGCACCCTTCGGGCGGCCGATGGGCCGAGCGACGGGGTTCCTGGCCCGTCGGGCGGCCGCGCGTGCGGCGCGGACCTGGCCGAGTGCGTGGGAGATGGTGGAATGCCCGGCGCGGACCTCTTCCTGCTCGTCTTCGGGGAGGTCGAGGAGCCTGCAGGCGGCTCCTGACGGTGGCGACGGAGCGGCCGACCTTGCGGGCGATGTCGGTGTCGGAGAAGCCGGCGGACTTGAGGCGGTTGAGCGCGCGTGCTTCCTCGATCGGGTCGAGGGAAGAGCGCTGGCCGTTCTCGACGAGCATGGCGAGTAGGCTCCTCGTCGGGGAGCATGTCGCGGCGCACGATGACCGGGACTCTGGTCCAGCCGAGGTGCTTGATCGCGGCGTACCGGCGGTGGCCGGCCACGATCTGTACGCCGGGCTGGCCGGGGATGCGCTGCGCGACGAGGGGCTGGATGAGGCCGTTCTCGCGGATGGAGTTCGCGAGGTCGTCGATGTCGTCGAGTCTGCTCGCGGGGGTTGTTCGGCGAGGGGTGGATGTGGTCGACGGGCATGGCGACGAGGCCGGTGGCCTGGGCCTCGGTGGTGGTGCCGGTGGGCATCAGAACAGCGCTCCTTCGGGAGAGGATGCGGCGTCGGCCGGCGAGGGTGCGGGCGGTGCCGGGGTGTCGGTCAGCGGCGCGACGGTGATGCGTACGCCGGTCGCAGCGTCGGCCCAGCGGTCCTCGACGGTGAGGCGCGCGACCCGGGCGTCGTCGCGGATGGCCCGGCTGTCGGTGAGGGCGTCGAGGATCGCGCGGGTCAGGCTTTGTCGATGTCGGGCGCCGTGGCCTTCCAGCCTGGGTGCGGACGCCTTGAGGACGCCCGCGTTGCGTCCGGTGCCGTAGTGGCTGCTCGGGCGCTGGTGGAAGAAGGCGAGGGTGACGTCGATGGGCCCGTCGAGGGTGGCCCACCCGGTGTGCTGCATGACGGCGGCGACGCTGCCTGCGACCTCGGCGCGCCAGGGTCGGAGCTTGGCGGCGTTCGAGTCACGGACGCCGCCGCCGAAGCGGTTGGCGACCTTGGAGCCCTGCTGGACGGGGGTCCCGATGACGTGGACGGTGAGGGGGTTGGTCACGGTCGCCGGTCCTTCCTGGTGGTGCGGTCGAGGTGGTGGTTGATGAGGGCGGTGGCGAGGACGGCGAGGAAGCAGCCGGCGGTGAGGAGGAGGGCGGTCATCCGTGGCCGCCTTCGGTGTGCCGGTCGTCCGTCGCGCTGGTGGAGATGTAGGTGCAGCCGCGCCCGGGGGTGTGCGGGTCCGTGCGGGTGCAGGGGAGGCCGGTGGGGTCGTCGGCGAGGTGGTGGTCACACACCGGCGGTCTCCTTGGTGGTGTTGAGGTGGGGGCAGCCGTCCTTGCCGAGGCGGTACGGCGGGCCGCAGGCGTGGCAGCGGTCGCCGCGGCGGCAGGTGTGCTCGGCGGCGATGCGGGTGGCGTCCTGGTCGGTGTCGTGGAAGCGGAGCCAGCCGCAGACGCGGCAGGTGGTGACGGTGCCGCCGCCTTCGTGGGTGGTGGCGATGCCGGTGGTCTCGGGGTCGGGGGCCGGCTTGGGGCCGTAGTGGGTCTGGTCGGGGCGGGGGAGTGGCGGGAGGTCGTTGGGGTGGGGTGCCCAGGTGCCGGCGGCGCGCTTCTCGGGGGCGAGGGACGGCATCAGGCACCTGCCTCGAACAGGCCGAATAGACCAGCGTCGTCACCGGCGAGCCTGCACGGCGCGGACGGGGTCGCGGCGGCGGGCGATGCGGGCCTCGATGAGCGGGAGGTACTCGGCCTCCCGCTCGATAGCGACGCAGCGGAAGCCCTCCAGCAGGGCCGCCTCGACCGTCGTGCCGGATCCTGCGAACGGCTCCAGGACGACACCGCCGGGCGGGGTGATGAGCCGGACGAGCCAGCGCATGAGGTCGAGCGGCTTGACGGTGGGGTGGGCGACGCCGTCCACGCGGGGGCGCTCGTCGGAGCCTGGCCTTGGCGACGTAGAAGAAGCGGGACTCGCCGCTCTGCTCGTCGAGCACGACGGCCTGGTGCTTGTCGAGCACGACGTTCGCCGGCCAGCGGCCAGCAGGTGAAGCGGGACGCACCTCCGGGTCAAGCGGACCCGACATGCTGGCTGAGTGCGCAGACCCTCCGCCGTGACGCAAGCGACCGGCGGGGGCGTCTTCACCCTCGATCCGGCAGCCGTCAATGTTGAGCGCCCCGGTGCCGTGGGCGAGGACGTTGGCCGCGACGGTGCCGGCGAGGGGCTTGCGGGCGACGACGATCGGCTCGAAGGCGGGCTTGAGTGCGGTGCCCCAGCCTTCCCACCGCTCAGCGTCGGGCGTGGCGGGTACGGTGATCGCCGAGAGGTCGAGGTGCCGGCCGGCGTCCGGGTTGGCGTAATTGCCGCCGCGCATGTCGGTCCGCGGCTGGCCTGCGCGACCGGTCTTGCGGCCGACGACCTCCCGCTCGGCGCCAGCCGCCTTGTCGATCGCCTTGGAGACGTCGAGTGACTTCGGGAAGCCGGAGCCGTAGAGCCAGGCGATGGAGTCGCGGATCTCGAAGCCGCCGTCCTCGATCGCAACGGCAAGTCGGTGCCAGGTTCGGGAACCGCCGAAGGCTACGAGGTGGCCGCCCGGCTTGAGGATGCGCAAACACTCGTTCGCCCATTGCGTGCACCAGCGACCGAAGAGGGCCGGATTGTGGTCGGCATGGCCGCGATCGTGGGCGCCACCGTAGGCGAACGCGCCGCGCTGCTCATCGCCAACGGCGAGCCTGGCCGGTCATACGGCCCGGGGCGTCCCACTCCTTGCCCATGAAGGAGAGCCCGTAGGGAGGGTCAGTGACGACGGCGTCGACCGAGGCGTCCGGGAGGTCGCAGAGCACGTCGAGGCAGTCGCCGTGGTGGAGGGTGACGAGGTCGTCGGTGAAGTGGATGGTCATCGGACCACCGCCGGGTGGTCGACGTAGAGCGCGAGTTCGTTCGTCGGTCGGCTGCAGGTACCGCCACTCGATGCGGGTCACGCGGGCGTCCGCGGGGATGCCCTGCGCGCGCACGAAGTACCGGTCGACGAACTCGGCCGGGTCCATGCCGGGGAAGCCCTCACGGGCGACCTCGACGCGGCCGTACGTCGTCCAGCGGCCGGTGACCGGGTCGAGGGCGGCGCGGTCGGGGTCGGTGAGCCAAGACAGCGGCTCGCGGCGCACGTCGAGCACCCTGACGTCGTCGACGTGCACGATCGGCTCCCCGGCCTTGCGGCCCATGACCTTCCGGACCAGCGTGAGCCGGTCGCCAGGGCGAAGGAGCCGGCGGCCGCGGCGGTCCTCCCACCAGTTGAGGCGGCGGGTGACGTCCTTGATCCGGTCGCGGACCTGCTGCTCGGTGTAGGCCACCGACATCAGGCGGGTCACGGGGTCACCGTCCGTCCGTCGCCGACCGGGGCGTGGGTGCCGAGTCTCGTGGTAGACCGGGTGGCAGCCGTCGTCGGTGACCTCGGGCTCGCGGGTGAGGATCCGCAGGATCTCGGACCGCATGGCCTCGGCGCCCTCGCGGTACGCCGGCCGGTCGATCGCGGTGACCTGCAGGTCCTCGACCTCCGGTACGACGCGGTCGAGGTCGGGCTGGACGCGCTCGGTCCGGCGACGGGCGAGCCAGCGGCCGGCCCTCATCGGGTCACCCCCAGCACGCGGCCGGCCTGCTCGACCTGGTCCCACACGCTGTGATCGCCGTTGCGACGGTCGGGGTGCGCGACCTTCCGCGCCTCCCGCCACACGTCCCGCGCGAGACCCGGGTCCTCCAGGATCCGCTGGACGCTCCGCTCTCGCTGGTCGCCCTCGTCGCCGACGGCGACGCGCTCCAGCAGGCTCGGCGGCCGCGGTGCGCGTCATGTGTGAGGAGGGCATGGCGCGACCGGCGGGGAGCGCCTTGAAGCCGGCGTACTGCTGCCCGGTCTCCGCGGCGCCGTACCGGTCGACTGCGCGGAGCGCCTGCAGCGTCAGCGCGATCGCGCGGACGTTGTGCTGCCAGTGCTTCCCCTGGTGGGTGTACGGCGCGACGAAGGTGTCACACCGGTGCAGCATGGGGCCGTGCTTGGAGTCGAACGCGACCACGACCGCCGGCGTTGCGGCCTCGCTGGCGTTCGCACGCAGCGTGCCGTCAATGCGGAGGTCCTGCTCGCGGACGTCGACCTCGATGACGAGGTTCCGGCCATCGAGGTGCTCAACCTCAGCGAGGAGCAACTCCTCGGTGGCTCCCCACTTCGAGGAGAATCGGGTGATCTGGCGGGCGCTGGCCGGCCGGAGCCAGGTGCGGTCCGAGAGCGGACGGACGGTGTACTTCATCGGGTGCTCCTCTCGTGGGGCAGACGGGACGGCTCCAGGGGCATCTCGCCGTCGAAGGCGATGAGCCACTGGCGGCGCACGGAGCGGACGAGCCTCCATGTGGGCCTTGCCGCGGTTGCCGGCGACCAGGAGCGCGACGGCCGTCTGGCAGCCGATCTCCCGCTGGGCGTCGATCGCGACCTGGATGGCCGGGTCGTCGGTCTCGGTGGTGTCGACCGGCACGACGACCAGCGGGCGCCGGGTCCTGGTGCTGGTGGTCCGGGCCGGGGCGCTCATGCGAGCACCGCCTGCGGGTTGGTGAGGTCGGTGTGCAGCGGCCACCCGGGGTCGACGCCGTCGTGGTCGATCCCGTTCTTGTCGAAGTACTTCCGCAGCCCGTCGGCCTGCTGCCGGCGCCACGCGACCTGCTTCTCGAACAGGGTCGACAGGCTTGAGCCGCGCGATGTCGGGCCACAGCCTGGGTGAGCCGGACGGCGAGCCGCATCGCGGCGAGGGTGTCTGCCGCGGCGTCGTGCGCGCCGGCGTGGAAGATGCCGTAGTGCTGGCACAGCGAGCCGAGGGTCTTGTCCTCGACCCCGCAGCCGCCACAGCGGTGCTTCCCGCCCTGGCAGCCGCCGCGGACGCGCCGGTAGGGGTCCCAGGCCTTCTCCAGCACCATCGGGTCGACGACGCCGCGGATCCCGCTGGCCCGCTCGGTGACCGTGGGCTGCTCGGCCCGGGCGAGTTTCAGCCTCGAGGAGGGTCAGGTCGTACGACGCGTTGCACACCACCAGCGCGACGTCGCGCATCATGGCCGAGGCGACCTGCCCGGCGATCTCGCCGAGCGCGACCTCCCGGCGGAGGTGCACCTCGCGGCCGTTGGCGATTCGCAGGGCGGCGTGGCCTTGGAGTCGCTGCTCGAGCCGGTCGAGGGTCCAGCCGTGCACGGCCGCGGCCTCTTCGGGGATCGCGGTGCCGGGGTGGATGAGCCACTGCATGTCGATGGGGCGTGCGGTGGGGGAGGTGTGGACGATCGCGGCGGTGACGATGTGCTCGTGGCGGGGGTCGGTGCCGGTGGTCTCGGTGTCGAGGCCGACCATGTGGGTCTGGTGCCACTTCGGCGCGCTCACAAGAGCACCTCGCTGACGACGGCCGCGAGCGCCTGGCGCACGCGGTCACCCGTCTCGCCGCGGGCGTTGGCCTCGGCCCACACGCGGCGGAACGTCTCAACGGCCCGGTCCTCGGTGATGCGCCGCAGAAGGTGCTCGCGCAGCGAGTCCCACATCTGCATGGTCTCGACGGGGGCCGTCGCGAGGGTTGCGTGCACCTGGGCCACGGCGGCGAGCGCCGTCGCGCCGGCGTTGGCCTCGTGCGCGGTTCCCGGCGTCTGTCGCTCGAGGATGAGCCGGGCGTCGTGAGCAAGGTCCTCGGCGAGCCTTGTAGTGCTCCGGCCCGTTCACGACGCCACCTCGCCGTCTTCGATCAGCACGCCGACCCCGGTGCCGTCAGCGACCCGCTCCACCCACACCTGGTAGTCCCGGTCGGCCGCCATCTCGTAGATCAGGCCCATCGACTCCGCGTCGAGCAGCGACCCGTCGAGGATCCGGATGACCCGCAGACTGCGGGTTCAGCGACATCGCCATCGCCAGCGACACCCGGATCTGCTCGGCCGACGAGGCCTGCGCGAACGGCACGCCCTGGTAGGTCACGCCGTCGTCGTCGAATCCGAGCCCGTCGACGGGGAACGTCGCCTTCGCGAGCGCGTCGGCCTTCACCTGGTCGAGCCTGGGCGATCTCCTGGGTGAGGGCGTCGTAGTCGTCGGTCAGGCTCGTCCCACTCGGCGGCGCGCTGCCGGAGCGCGGCGTTGTCCCGGATCCGGGCGTTGGTCTGCTCGACGTCGGCCAGGCTCGGCACGCAGGGTCTCGATGCGCTCGGCGACCGGCTGGTGGAACGCGACGGCCTGCCGCGCGCCCTGGAGCCGGCGGCGGGCGGCCACCAGCCTGCTCCTCCAGCCTGCTCGACCAGCGCGGCCGCAGCCTGCTCCTCGGCACGCTCGCGCTCCTGCTGAGCCTCCTGCTCGTTCAGCCTGGGTGATCTGGTCGATCAGGTCGGAGGCCGATACCTCCACCGCCGGCAGGTCCGGGTCGACCGCCGGGATCTCGCCGAGCGCCTTGCGCTGCCGGCCGACGTCGGTGCGGTGGTCGAACACGCGGCGCCGCTGGGCGGCGAGGTCCTCGAGGTCGACGTCGAGGTCGACCAGGCTCGAGCAGCGCGTCGCGCTGCTCACGTGCCGAGAGCCGGGTGAAGGCCAGCGGGTCGAAGGACAGGCTGACCGACCAGCGCGTCGAGGACACCCTGCGGGCTGGAGTACTTCGCGCCGTCGGCCGCGGTGACGGTCAGCGTGGTGTTCTTCCCGGCCTTCCAGACCCGGGTGACGGTGAGGTCGCCGAGGTCGAGGGTGACGGACGCCCTGGTCCTCCCCGTCGCGGATCGGGCGGGGCGTCGTACGGGCGGCGGTGCCGCCGCCGAGGGCGAGCCAGATCGCGTCGAGCACGGAGGTCTTGCCCTGGGCGTTGCGGCCGGAGATGACCTGCATGGTGCCGTCGGGGGTGATCTCGACGGCCTTGAGCCGCTTCACGTTCTCCGCGGTGAGCCTTGATGATCTTCATGCCGCGTGTCCCGTCTGGAGCCTGGGCCAGGTAGTGCTGGAGCTCGGCGGCGGACGCGGAGTCCGCGGTGAGGCCCTGCATCACTTGGGCGAAGTGGTCCTGGACGTCGGCGAGGGTCATGCCCTGCCGGCCGGCCTCGGTGACGATCTGCTGCCACACGGTGTCCGGGTCCGCGCCGGGGTCGGCGGTGTGCGTGGGCTCCTCGGGGACGATCTCGGCCTCGACCGGCTCGTCCGTCGTGGGCGGCGCCGCCTGCTGCCCACTGGCCTTGATCTGGTCGGCGCGGGCCTTGAACGCCGCGGTGATCTCCGCGACCTTCGCGGGGTCGGCCTGCGGGTTGGAGGGTGCCTGGGTGCCGACCAGCCGCGCGGCGACCATGTCGGTCCAGACGGCCTGCAGCGCGTCGAGGTCGGTGCACTCGGCCATCCGGTCGGCGTACGGCGCGTAGAGGTCCTCCTGGCCGTCCTCGTCCTCGCGCTGCTCGCCGGCGGGCAGCGCCGCGTGCTGCTGGCCGATGGCTGCGGCTGCACCGCCTCCGATGGCGGGCGCTCCGCCCGGACCGCCGACGATCTCGACGAGCCGCTGCTTCGTCACGTGGAGGTCGAGGAACGGGACCACGAACCGGGAGGTCTGCGGGCCCTTGTCGGTCTGGATGATCGAGGACCGCTCCGCGAGCCCGAGGGTCGCGGGCACGAGGTCACCGACGTGCATGGCGAGACTCGGCCATCGAGGGGAGGCTCGGCAGCGGCGTTCCAGCCCTTGGTCTCCATCCGCCAGACACCGAGGGACTCGATCTCGGAGAGCATCACCGAGAGCCGCGTGGTGGGCTTCTCGATCGCGGCGACGTGGTCGGGGTCCTGCGGATCGCAGAAGATGCCGGCGACGTCCTTCTCTCCGTCGCAGCGGTGCTGGAGCCCTGCCCGGGTCCAGTGCTCGTGCCACTGGGAGAAGCCGCCCTTGACGACGATGACGGGGATGGCGGTCGCGTCGGTGATGACCTCGTACTCGCCCTTGCCGTCGTTGTCCCAGGCTCGTGCCTCGCCGCCGTAGGTGGTGGCGATCTCCTCGATCTGGCGCTGGGAGGCGGAGGTGAAGCGGAACCGGTCGAGCTTGGCGGGCCGGGTGTACTCGCGGCCGGCCTTGGAGACGCCGGTGACCTTCTGGCCGAGGCGGATCCGACCGTGCTCGGCCATGCGGCGCTGGGTGGTGATGATGGGCATGATCAGGCCTCCATCGGCCGGTCGTCGGAGTCGCCGGCCATCCACTCGATGGCGTTGGCAACGCCCTGCTCGTAGGTCATTCCGGGGAAGCGGGAGCCGCCCTCGTTGATCTGGTCGTAGGCAGCAGCGAGTCTGCTGCTCGATCTGGTCGTCGTTCGGGGTGGGCATGATCAGGAGGCCTTTCGGGTGGTCTGCGAGGGGCCGGTGAGGTAGCCGGCGTGCATGGGGTTGGAGACGTTCAGCCAGGTCCGCTCGGCCTTCGAGGTGCCGGCATTGCGGATGGTCGGGACGTGTGCGGCGATCTCGCCGCAGCAGTCGAAGCGGTGGGACTGGCGCTGCGCGGCCTTGCAGGCGCGCCCGCAGATCGAGCAGCCGTACGGGCACTTCTCGGGGGACCGGGCCATCACGCCACCGCCTCAACCCGGGCCGGCGCGACGAGCGCCTTCCCGATCACCGGGTCCGGCGCCTTCGCCGACGCGATCCGCGACGACCACTCGTCGACCATCTGCGCGTGCCGGAAGTACCGGTACTCCGTGTCGCCGCACCGCACCGGGTAGAGCCGGTAGCCCTCCGGCCGCAGGTGCAGCACGACGCCGACCTGCGCGGTCGGCGGCATCGGGACCCGCGAGCCGTCGCGCAACCACGCGACCTTCGCCCGCCGGTATGCCGACATCTGCAGCCCGGCCTCCGGGTAGACCCCGTGGACGTGCCCGGCCGAGGTGATCCGGTCCCAGTCGCCACCGGTCTTGGTGTCGCCCATCAGGTCGATGCCGGGGTCGACGTCGTACCCGGCCGCGCGGAGCGCGTCACCAATGAGCCCGTCCGCGCCGATCGTGTAGTCCAGCGTCCCGGCCCACCCGTCGTCCGCGTTCGCGACGACCATCTCCGACGCCGTCCACCGCGGCGCCCATTCGCGCTCGAACGCCAGGAAGTGCTCGACGAACGGCGCGAGCTCCGGCCCGTCGACCTCCCACGTGGCCTCGCCGACCGCGATGGTCTGCGGCAGCGGGGTGCCGAGGAGACGGGACTCGATGACCTTGTGGACCAGCGACCCGACCTCGGCCCGCTCCTCCTTCTTCCGGGTGTGCGCCCGCAGGATCCACGACCGGAGCTCGGCGAGCCTGCTCGGGATGCCGCGACGCAGCGACCAGCGCGGGGAGGTGCTCGATCGCGCAGTCGGTGCAGGTCTTGGCCGACCAGAACATCAGCGCAGGCTTCGGCACGCCGCCACCGAGGATCGTGGTGACCGACCGGAGCCGGTCGCCGGTGACGTGGTCGGCGTAGAACCCATTCGACTGCCGCGCCGGGATGGTGCCGTTGCCGGCCTTCTTGGGCTGCTTCTTGTGGTCCATCGGGCGTCCCTCGACGACCGGCACATCCGGGCCGTCCAGTAGGAGTGGGCCGGACCAGTCGGTCTGCTCAGGCATGGCAACTGCTCCTCGCTGCGCGGCGGGTGGCCTCGCGCTGCCGATGGCAGGCGCGGCACTTGCGCTGGCCGCGCCAGGTGTAGGTGTTGTCGGGGGTCATGTCGTGGCCGGCCGCGCAACTGGTCTGGTCGGCGAGGGCGCCGATCCGTCCCTGGCGGCGCATGTTCGTGCCGGCGGTGACGACCTCCAGGTGGTCGGGGTTGACGCAGTCCCGCACCTCGCAGAGGTGGTCGACTTCGAGGTCGATCGGGACCTCTTCGACCAGCAGCGCCAAGGCGACGCGGTGGGCGTAGCGCCACTTCCCGTTGACGGCGAACGCTCCGTAGCCGTTCGGGTTGACCTTGCCGACCCAGAGCCAGCAGCCGCTGTCGTCGAACGACACGAAGGTGGTGAAGCGGTCAAGGAGCGACGCGCCGATGACCCGGTTGCGGGCGTCGTACCGGAGCCCCTCGTAGCGGATCGGGTCGCTCATGCCGCGCCTCCCGTCGACGGCACGGGCGCGCCCGCGCGCACCGTGCGCGCAGGCGGGGTCTCCCAGGCGCACACCCAGCAGCCGGTGACCGTGCACGTCGCGCGCTGGTGGGTCGGCTTCGCCTGGTCGTGGCGGAACAGACTCGACGTCGCCGGCCGTGAGGTCGGCGCGGGTCGGGCGGTCGTCGTCCGGTACGACGGACAGCAGGCGGCGGGTCATCGGCCCCACCGCGCTTCGTCGTCGGCGCAGTACCGGCAGTGGTGCGGTGCGCAGGTCGGGCAGTAGGGCTTGCCGTCGTGGGAGCAGACGTCGCGGTCGATCCCGCCGCACTGGGTTTCGCAGCCGCACAGGATGTCGGCACAGCCGTGGCAGACGTCGTGGTCGGTAGGGATCAGCGCGATGGGCCGATCGCCGAGCGCGTCGAGCACCGTCGCCTCGACAGCCCACAGCCGGATGCGGAGCCCCAAGGCGAGGTTGGTGAACTCGTGGGCGCGGGAGGGGTGGGGGATGAACCGGACGGCAAAGTCGGGGTGCCGGCCGGCGGGCTGGGGCCGGGTGATGCCGACGGCGTCAGCGATCGCCATCAGGTCATCCCGCTCGGGCTGCTGCGCGTTCATCGGGTCACCGCGCGGAGGTAGTCGACCTGCGAGGTGCGGAACGCGACCCAGTCGACGGCGACGCGGACCCCGGTGTCGGGGAGGCGACCCGTGACGGTGACGTACTCGACGCTGTCGGGATCGGTGCCGGGACGCTTGTCGATGACGTCGACGCCCTCGCGGAGCGAGGCCTGCCAGACCGGTCCGTCGACGCCGCAGACCGTGAAGGCGACGTGGTTGTCCTCGACCTCGATGCTGCCGGGCTCGGGGAGGTGGTACCGGTCGATGTGGTCGGCGAGCGCGTGAAGAGCGTGGGCGACGAGGGGAGGCGCGCTGCGCGGTGCTCGGCGTGCCGGTCGGCGTGCTGTCAGCCGGCTTCACGCTGGTGGTGGGGTGGTTCATCGGTACGATGCCTTTCGAGTAGTTCGAGACCCCTGGCGCGGCTTCCGACGGCGAGCGCTGGGGGTTCTCGGCTTGATGGGTCTTTCAGGCCGTGCGGGTGTTCTGCGCGATGTAGTCGTCGAGGTCCTTCTCGTAGACCCGGGTCTTGGGCCGGCTCCCCGTCGCCTTGATGTCGACGGCGCGGAGCCTTCCCGGCCGCGATCAGGTGGTAGACGTGGCCGCGCGAGCAGTCGAGGCGGCTGGCCGCGCTGCTGATCGCGAGGAGCCTGGGTGTTCGCCGTGGCCGGCGCGAGGGTCTTCACGACGCCACACGCTCGACGGGCGCCCGGCGGCTACTGGAGTCCGCTACAGGCGACACCGACGGCTCGAAAAGGAAGCCGGGGGGGGCACTGAAGCGCCTCCTCGATGGCCCGAGCGGTCGCCAGGTTGCAGGTGTCGCGACGGCCGGACAGCAGGTGGCCGACGATCGCGTGGCCGAGACCTGCGCGCTGGGCGAGCGCTCTGCCGGAGAGCCTTGTGGAAGTCGCAGTACTCGGCGAGTGCGCGTCGCGACTTGAGCCGCACGATCAACCTCCAGGGGTCTGGCTTCGGGGTGGACATGGTCCGCAAGGGGTTCTCCTAGTCTGCTGGAAACTGTAGCCAACTACAAGACCCAATGTAGACACCCGCGTGCCTACAACGCAAGAGGCCTTTGTAGGCGTATTCGGGACTTTCGTCGCTGTAGTTTGTAGACGAAATCCAGCACCGGTGACTACGCAGCCGGTTGCGTTCAGCCGAGCCGAGGAGAACCGTCGTCCCCGTGAGTGCCCTCTCAGACGCCCTGAACGCGGCGAACGTCAACACCTGGTCCTCGCGCGAAATCGCGCGCCGCGGCGGCAACAAGGTGTCCCACACCCAGATCGCGAAGTACTTCCGACCTGACCACCCGACGCCAACTGACCAGATCCTCGCGGTGTTCGCCGAAGTCTTCCCCGCCCTCACCATCACCCGTCTCCGGCAGGCTCGCCGGACAGCCGGTGGGGGAGGCCCAGCCGTACGAGCCGCCCACGGAGGCCGCGCGGATGAGCGGGCGGCAACGTCGCGCCGTCGACGAGTTCGATCAGATCCATGGTCTCGCTCGACCCGGCCTCGCTGTTCACGGCGCGCCTTCAAGAGGAGGCGGATCGGCTCGGCATCACCTTGCCGAGGTACACCTCCGAGTTCGAGCTCAACTTCTTCCGAGCGCGCGACGCCCGGATTGCGGAGGTGCGACCGGAGCTCGATCGCCTGCTGATGCTGGCCGGAGGTGACATCGGCGAGGCGGCCGAGATCGCACGCGACGAGGATGACCTCGAGCCCCTAGTCGTGGACCTTCTCCAAGAGGCGCGGAAGATCGTCGGTGACGATGAGTCCACCACCCTGTCCGCCGCGGCCCGAGAGGGTGTCTCTCGCTTGCGCGCGATCCGTGAGCAGCCTTGACGACGCCGCCGAGGCCCCGGACTCCGTGGACGATGAGGACCGGTCGTGAGCCCCGTCCGCGACCGAAGGGTCGTCGTCCTGCTGTCGGTGATTGCCGTCCTGCTGGTCGCCGCAACGGTCATCGTCGCGATGTACGTGACGCGAGACGGAGACGCCCAGACGGAGGGCAACCCCACGCGCTTACCCACGCCCGCTGTGCCGGAGTCGACGCCGTCCGCGATTCCACCCGCAGGCTCCCACCTACGCCGTCGGTGAGTCGATGTCCGCCGTCGAAGTCGCGGTTACCATCACCAAGATCGAGGCCGTCGACCTCGGCGCGCAAGGTGACCCCGGCTTCCGTGAGACCGTCGAGGCACTCACGAAGATCTGCACGCCTAAGAACGCCTCCCAGCCCTGGGAGGTCAGCGACACCGACTTCGTCGCCGTCACCAAGGAGGGGCTCGTGATTCCCGTCAACACGACCCTGTCCGGCGTTCGAGAGCCCACCCTGCCGTACGGCCCCGTCCCGGCGGGGCGCTGCGTCCGGGGATGGGTGCAGATCGGGATGGACGCCGGCCAGGCCCGGACCGTCACTGCGGTCGAGTTCCAGCCCAACACGGGGGAGACCACCGCGGTCTGGGGCATCGACCGTGCCCTCCGTCTAGGGCGACCCGACTTCTAGACCGTCCCACCGCGACCGAGACATTGAATCGGACCCCCTACCTAGGGTCCGTGGCATGTACGACCCGTGGGTAGATCTCGAGGCGCACCGGCTCGCCGGCTGGCGGATCCGGTGGCGCCGGCTCCCCGGCCGGCTCGGCTGGACCCACTGGGAGTCCAGCACGACGTACCTCGACCCCGACCAGGACGGCCCCCAGGAGCGCTGCACCGGCGCGCACGAGGTCGTGCACATCGAGCGCGGCGCGACCGTGGTCGGCTGGGAGGACTGGGAGGAGCGGATCGTGGACCGCATCGCCGCCCGCCGACTGATCACCCTCGATGACCTCGTCGAGGGGATGCTCTGGGCCTACGACAACGAGGAGCTCGCCGGCGTGCTGTGGGTCGACGAGCCGACCCTCGTGACCCGGCTGCGGGACCTCACCGAGGCCGAGGGCCGCGAGATCCAGCGGCGCCTCGACGAGGCCGAAGCCCGGTTCCCCGACGAGACCTACGACGACGTGGCCTGGTCGGAGGCCGGCTTCGACTGGCAGGGCGACCCGGCCGACCCGCCGGCGGCCGACCTCGCGCCGGGCGACTACCCGCCGATCCAAGAGCCTCCAGACGAAGAGCCCCCGTACGACGACCACCACCACTACTACTACGACCACCCCTGCGAGGAGGTGCCCTGACCATGGCCCAGTTCGACAAGTCTGCCCTCCGGGCGATGGCGCGCGACCGTCGTCACCCCGATCAAGCCTGCCCAGCGGCCGCCGCAAGCGGATCACCAACTCCGACCCCCTCAAGAGCGTCGTGGCCGAGTGGGCGCGCCGCCAGGAGGCGGCGATCGCCGCCGGCACGTGGATCGACCCGACCGACGCCGAAACCACGTTGGGGGAGTACCGCGAGCGGTGGCGGAAGACGAAGATCGCCGACGCCGTCTCGATCGACAAGACCGACTCGCACTGGCGCACCCACATCGAACCGGTGTGGGCCGGCCACCCTCTCGGCCTGATCACCCGCCCGGACCTCAAGGCCTGGGTGAAGACCATGGCGACCGAGCAGTGCCGCCGCTGCTACGGCAAGCCCGGCGTCGACCGCCACGGGATGCTCCGCGCCCACACGACGAAGCTCGCTGGCGCCGCGCTGCTCAAGGCCCAGCGCGCCGGCGAGTCCACGACGCGCCGGTGCTCCGGCAGCGGCATCGAGGCTGGTCTCGGTGCTTGGACGATCCAGGGGATCATGGCGCACGTATCGGGCCTGCTGACCGCCGCGGTCGATGACGGGTTCATCCCGGTGAACCCTGCCGTCCGGCTCGACCTCCCGCCCGCCCGGCCGAAGCCCCCGTTCTTCTGGCACGACGCCGAGATCGACAAGATCGTCGCCGAGCTCGAGGACGGCCACCAGCCTGGCCGTGGACTACAACATGCTCGTCGGGCTGCGACCTGGTGAGCCTGTTCGGGCTCCTCATCGACTACGTCGACCTGAACATCTGGCAGATCAACGTCCACGGCGTCGCGACCCGCAACGGGTGGCGGCCCTACGCGAAGAGCCAGAAGTCCCACCGTGCCGCCCCGATCCCTCGGCGGCTGCGTGAGCGGTTCGCCGAGCACTGCGCCGGTCTGGCTCCCGGTGACCTCGTGTTCCCCGCGCCGGGCGGGGGAGTGTGGAACGACCGGAACTTCGCGACGAGGGTCTTCACGCCCGCGCTCGAGCGGGCCGCCGTGCGCCCGGGTACGCCGTACGACATGCGCCACACCGCGGCGTCACGGCTGGTCCAGAGGGGCGTCGACCTGAAGCGGGTCCAGGAGCCTGCTGGGGCACGAGAAGTACTCCACGACGCTGCGCTACGCCCACCTCCGGCCGGGCGCGTTCGACGAGATCCTGAACGCGTGGGACGAGTAGCGCTGGGTGCTCCGTCCTCACCACGTCCTCACGGCCATTTCGGCTCGCTGACAACGAAGAAGCCCCCGATCTGCGTTTCCGCAGGTCAGGGGCTCTTTTCGTGCTGGTGGGCGATACTGGGTTTGAACCAGTGACCTCTTCCGTGTCAAGGAAGCGCGCTACCGCTGCGCCAATCGCCCTTGTGGAGTTGTGTGGAGGTGGGTACGGGATTTGAACCCGTGTACACGGATTTGCAGTCCGTTGCCTCGCCTCTCGGCCAACCCACCGCGAAGGCCTTCCCAAAATCTGACTCTGGACTGACCTGGTCAGCCAGTGGGCCTGACCTCTCCGAGCGGACGACGAGGCTCGAACTCGCGACCTCAACCTTGGCAAGGTTGCGCTCTACCAACTGAGTTTACGTCCGCATCGCACTGCTTCGAGGCCCTTTCGGACCGCTCTGCGGTGCGGTTGAGAACATTAGCCGATCCGGTGAACGGCGCCAAAACGGGGGGTCGTCTTCGGCATGTCGAGGCTCCGTCCGGCCTCTCCACGGGCCTCCTAGGCTGGCCCCATGCGTGCGTGGATCAACGGGAACCTGCTGTCCGACCCCACGGCACCGGCGGTGCCGGTGACCGACCACGGACTGACCGTCGGGGACGCGGTGTTCGAGGCGGTCAAGGTGGTGGAGGGGCAGCCGTTCGCGCTGCAGCGGCACCTGGACCGGCTGGAGCGCTCGGCGGCCGGGCTGGGGCTGGTCGGCCTCGACCCCGACGAGGTACGACGCGGCGTGCACGCCGTGCTGGAGGGCGACCCGATGCCGCTGGGCCGGCTGCGGATCACGGTCACGGGCGGCAATGCGCCGCTGGGCAGCGGGCGCGGCACCGACCCGGTGACGGTGATCGTCGTGGCGAGCCCGATGGATCCCGCGCCGGAGACGACGGCGGTGGTGACGGTGCCGTGGCCGCGCAACGAGCGCGGGGCGCTCGCGGGGCTCAAGACCACGTCGTACGGCGAGAACGTGCTCGCCCTCGCCCGCGCGCAGGAGGCCGGGGCGAGCGAGGCGGTCTTCGCGAACCTGGCCGGGAACCTGTGCGAGGGCACGGGCACGAACGTCTTCTACGTCATCGACGGCGAGGTGCGCACACCGACGCTGGCGAGCGGCTGCCTGGCGGGGGTGACCCGGGCGCTGCTCATCGAGTGGTTCGGGGCGACCGAGGTCGACGAGCCGATCGAGGTGGCGGCGGGGGGCGGAGGAGATCTTCCTGGTCTCGACGACCCGTGACGTGCAGGGCGTGCACCGGTGGGACGAGCGGGAGCTCGCCGCACCGGGGCCGGTCACGCGGCGGGCCGCGCAGGCCTGGGCCGAGAACGAGCCGTCCCTGCTGGGCTTCAACCGCTGACGACGCTCAGGCTCCACGCCCTCGCCGAGCCGGTAGGGATTCGTCGCCAGCAGCGCGCCCAGGGCGCGGCGCATCCGGGAGATCTCGGCGCGCACGGTCACCTGGTGCTCGCCGTCGCCGTAGAGCCGGTGGCTGAGCACGCCGGCGGTGAGGCCGGCCCGTCCCGCGGCGCCGAGCAGGGCCAGCACGTCGGCGTGCCGGGGGGAGAGCGCGACCCGCCACGGCGCCTCACTGCCGCGCACCTCCAGCATCGCGGGCGTGGTGGTCAGGTCGAGGGTCGCGCGCAGGCGGGTCTCCCCGGAGGAGGGCCGGATCAGCCAGCCGCCGCGCAGCCGCTCGGGCAGGCACAGCCCCAGACCCGGTACGGCGACCGCCCGGTCCGCCCGCGGTGCCTCCACCCGGTCGCGGACCGCGACGCCCTGGTGCGCGGCCACCCAGCCGTGGTCGTCGACGACGAGCAGTGGACCGTTCGCACCGGACAGCAGCGGCTCGGCCGAGCGGCGCAGGCTGCTCCGGGCGCTCCTCGTGGTGACGCCACAGCCGCGCCTCGGCGAGCCGGACGGACGCCGTCACCAGCGCCTCGATGGCCGGGTGCAGGGTCAGCGCGGGACCGCTGACGTCGACCACGCCGAGCAGCGAGCCGTCGATCGGGTCGTGGATGGGGGAGGCCGTGCAGTACCAGGGCACCTGTGCGGTCTCGAAGTGCTCGGCGGAGAACAGGCTGGACCGGCGCGCCCTCCTCGAGCGCGGTGCCGATCGCGTTGGTGCCGACCGCCCCCTCGGTCCACAGGGCGCCCTCGGCGAACCCGAGGCCGTCGGCCTGGCGCCGCACCCGTGGTGAGCCGCTGCGCCACAGCACGACGCCGTCGGCGTCGGTGATCACCACGAGGTAGGCTGGACGCGTCCGCGGCGGAGAGCAGCAGACTCGCGGATCTCGTCGACGACCAGCGCCAGCCGCGACGTACGACGCCGTGCCTCCACCTCCCCGGGACCCAGCGGGTCGCGGCCGTTGCGGCCGTCGGGATCGATCCCGAGGCCGAGGACGCGCGCCCAGGAGCGGGCCACGACGGCCCGCGGACGCTGCGGGGGGCGCGCTGCCGGCCAGGACCGCGTCGTGGATCCGGACCAGGTCGCGGGCCCGCGTGGCGAGGTCGTGCGAGGCCATGGGACCACCGTAGGACGAACGTGTGACGGGGGCCACATGCAACATCGTGCAACGGTTCCGGGCCGGGCGGCCGCGAAGGTCGACTGCTCGGCATGACCCAGGCTCGACGAACGGCCCCTCGCGGCCGCCACCGACACCACCGCCACGGACCCCGCCGCCTCCTGGTTCGCGGCGTTCGAGGACGCCCTCACCGCCCGCGACGTGGACCGTGCCGCCGGTCTCTTCGCCGCCACCAGGCTTCTGGCGCGACCTGATCGCCTTCACCTGGAACATCACCACGGTCGAGGACCCGCAGGGTGTGGCCGACCTGCTCGCCGACACCCTCGAGCGGGTGGACCCGCGCGGCTTCCGGCTCACCGAGCCCGCTGCGACCGAAGATGGCGTGACGACCGCCTGGTTCGAGTTCGAGACCTCCGTCGGGCGAGGGCGCGGCCTGGCCCGCCTGGTCGAGGAGGACGGCCCGAAGGCGTGGACCTTCCTCACCACGCTGCACGAGCTCACGGGCCACGAGGAGCCGCGCGGCGTACGGCGCCCGGTGGGTGCCGAGCACGGTGCGACCAAGGAGCGGGTGACCTGGGCCGAGCGCCGCGACGCCGAGGACGCCGCGCTCGGCGTCACCACCCAGCCCTACGTCCTCGTCGTGGGCGGCGGGCAGGGCGGGATCGCCCTCGGTGCGCGGCTGCGCCGAGCTCGGCGTACCGGCGCTGGTGATCGACAAGCACCCGCGCCCCGGCGACCAGTGGCGCAACCGCTACAAGTCGCTGTGCCTGCACGACCCGGTCTGGTACGACCACCTGCCCTACCTGAAGTTCCCCGACAACTGGCCGGTCTTCGCGCCCAAGGACAAGGTCGGCGACTGGCTGGAGTTCTACACCCGGGTGATGGAGGTGCCGTACTGGTCGAGCACCGTCGCCACCCGCGCGTCGTACGACGAGGCGGCGGGCCGGTGGACGGTCCACGTCGAGCGCGGCGGGAGGCCGGTGGTGCTGGAGCCGACGCACCTGGTGATGGCGACCGGCATGTCCGGCAAGCCGAACGTCCCGAGGCTGCCGGGCCAGGACGTCTTCCGCGGCGAGCAGCACCACTCCTCCCAGCACCCCGGCCCGGACGCCTACGCCGGCAAGCGGGTCGTGGTGGTCGGCAGCAACAACTCCGCGTTCGACATCTGCGGGGCGCTGTGGGAGACCGGTGCCGACGTGACGATGGTGCAGCGCTCGTCCACCCACATCGTCAAGAGCGACACCCTCATGGACATCGGGCTGGGCGACCTGTACTCCGAGCGTGCGCTGGCCGCCGGGATGACCACCGAGAAGGCCGACCTGGTCTTCGCCTCGCTGCCCTACCGGATCATGCACGAGTTCCAGATCCCGCTCTACGACCGGATGCGCGAGCGCGACAAGGACTTCTACGACCGGATGGAGGCCGCCGGCTTCGACCTGGACTGGGGCGACGACGGGTCGGGGCTGTTCCTGAAGTACCTGCGCCGCGGCTCGGGCTACTACATCGACGTAGGCGCCGCCGAGCTCGTCGCGGACGGGGAGGTGAAGCTCGCCAAGGGCCAGGTCGACCACCTGACCGAGACCTCCGTCGTGCTGGCGGACGGGACGGAGCTCCCGGCAGACCTCGTCGTCTACGCCACCGGCTACGGATCGATGAACGGCTGGGCGGCGGACCTGATCAGCCAGGAGGTCGCCGACAAGGTCGGCAAGGTCTGGGGCCTCGGCTCCGACACGACCAAGGACCCCGGGCCGTGGGAGGGGGAGCAGCGCAACATGTGGAAGCCGACCCAGCAGGAGAACCTCTGGTTCCACGGCGGCAACCTGCACCAGTCGCGTCACTACTCGCTCTACCTGGCGCTGCAGGCTCAAGGCCCGGCACGCCGGGATCCCGACGCCGGTGCGCGGCCTGCAGGAGGTGCACCACCTGGGCTGAGCGGGGGCGGAACGCACGAGAGCCGCTCCTGATCGGGAGCGGCTCTCGTGGTGTCCGGTGGGCGATACTGGGTTCGAACCAGTGACCTCTTCGGTGTGAACGAAGCGCGCTACCACTGCGCCAATCGCCCGGACGCGGCCCCAGAGGAACCGCGGTCGGAGACTCTAACGCATCTCGCGACCGCGGCTCGCATCGGGAGGTCAGGCGTCGTTCGCCGCGGCCTTCTCGGAGTCGTCTCCGGCGGTCTTGAGGTTGCCGCCGGTGTCCTCCAGGTGCGCGCGCACGAACCAGTGGAAGAGCCTCCAGCTTGCTCGGTCTGCGCGATGAACATGTCCTGGGTGACCAGGTCGAGGTCGTCGAGTCTCCTTGATCCCGTCACGGTACGACGTGATGACGCCCTGGTAGACGACGTCGAGGGCGGCGAGGTGCTGCTGGGTGGTGGCGCGGCCGATCTCGTAGTCGTCCCAGGTGCGGCGCTGGACCAGCGAGCCCGGCGTGCCCTGCGGCGAGCCGCCGAGGGTGGCGATGCGCTCGGCGAGGTCGTCGGCGAAGCCGCGGACGGCGTCGACCTGCGGGTCGATCATCTCGTGGACGGCGATGAAGTGCGGGCCGACGACGTTCCAGTGCACGTGCTTGAGGGTCAGGTGCAGGTCGTTGCAGGCGTCGAGCCGGCTCTGGAGGAGGGTGACGATGCGCTGGGCGACGCCCTCGTCGAGTCCGGGCGCGGTGAAGTGCAGAGGCTGGTTCGCAGTCATGCCCAGGTAGTACGCAATCCGGAGGTCTTCACACCGGTACAGTCGGCACTCGGTGCGCCGGCCGGCGTACCGATCGACTGGTCCAGCCCCGAGGAGCCTCTTCCGTGTCCGACATCAAGATCGTCATCCAGTCCGCCGACGTGCGCCAGGACTCGACGGTCACGGAGGGCACGAAGGCCTGGGAGCCTGTTCCGCGACGACGCCGACGTGATCGCGGCCCGGGTGGGCGGCGAGCTCAGGGACCTGTCGTACGTGCTGGCCGACGGCGACGAGGTCGAGGGCGTGAGGATCGGCAGCCCTGACGGCCTCGACATCCTGCGGCACTCGACCGCGCACGTGCTCGCGCAGGCCGTGCAGCAGGCTCTTCCCGGAGGCCAAGCTCGGCATCGGCCCGCCGATCCAGGACGGCTTCTACTACGACTTCGACGTGCCGGTGCCCTTCGTGCCGGAGGACCTGGCGAAGCTCGAGACCGCGATGCGCAAGATCATCAAGGAGAACCAGCGCTTCGAGCGCCGGGTCACCACCGACGAGGACGCGCTCGTCGAGGCTGGCCGACGAGCCCTACAAGGTCGAGTCGATCGGCCTGAAGGGCTCGGCCGCGGACGCCGCCGAGGGCGCGTCCGCCGAGGTCGGCGCGGGCGAAACCTGACCATCTACGACAACATCGACCGCAAGGGCGAGGTGGCCTGGAAGGACCTCTGCCGCGGGCCGCACCTGCCCACCACGAAGCGGATCCCGGCGTTCAAGCCTGATGCGCAGCGCGGCGGCGTACTGGCGCGGCGACGAGAAGAACAAGCAGACTCCAGCGCATCTACGGCACCGCCTGGCCGAGCAAGGAGGAGCCTCGACGAGCACCTGCACCGGCTGGAGGAGGCCGAGCGCCGCGACCACCGCAAAGCCTGGGTCGCGAGCTCGACCTGTTCTCCTTCCCCGACGAGATCGGCTCCGGCCTGCCGGTGTTCCACCCCAAGGGCGGTGTGATCAAGCGGGAGATGGAGGACTACGTCCGCCAGCGGCACATCGAGGAGGGCTTCTCCTACGTCGGCACGCCGCACATCACCAAGGACGGGCTGTTCCACACCTCGGGGCACCTGCCGTACTACGCCGACACCATGTTCCCGCCGATGGAGCCTCGAGGGCGCGAACTACCAGGCTGAAGGCGATGAACTGCCCGATGCACAACCTGATCTTCAGCAGCCGCGGGCGCTCCTACCGCGAGTTCGCCGCTGCGCCTGTTCGAGTTCGGCAGCGTCTACCGCTACGAGAAGTCCGGCGTCATCCACGGCCTCACCCGGGTCCGCGGCTTCGCCCAGGACGACTCGCACTCCTACTGCACGCCCGAGCAGGCACCGGCGGAGGTCAAGCACCTGCTGAGCCTTCATGCTCAGCGTGCTGCGCGACTTCGGCCTCGACGACTTCTACCTGGAGTTCGTCGACCCGCGACGACACCAAGAAGGACAAGTTCGTCGGCAGCGACGAGGACTGGGCGACCGCCACCAAGGTGCTCGAGGACGTCGCCGCCGAGACCGGTCTCGAGCTCGTCCCGGACCCGGGCGGCGCGGCGTTCTACGGCCCGAAGATCTCCGTCCAGGCCAAGGACGCCATCGGCCGCACCTGGCAGATGGGCACCGTGCAGTACGACTTCAACCAGCCCGCGGGCTTCGGCCTGGAGTACACCGCGCCGGACGGCACCAAGCAGCAGCCGGTGATGATCCACTCCGCGAAGTTCGGCTCGATCGAGCGCTTCCTCGGCGTCCTCGTCGAGCACTACGCCGGCGCCTTCCCTCCGTGGCTCGCCCCGGTGCAGGTCGTCGGGATCCCGGTCGCGGACACCTTCACCGACTACCTGTACGACGTGACGAGCCAGGCTCAAGGCCCGGGGGATCCGGGTCGAGGTCGACGAGTCCGACGACCGGTTCCAGAAGAAGATCCGCAACGCGCAGCCTGCAGAAGGTCCCCTTCATGCTCATCGCCGGTGGCGAGGACGTGGAGAAGGGCGCGGTCAGGCTTCCGCTACCGCGACGGGCGCCGAGGACAACGGCGTACCGGTCGCGGAGGCCGTCGAGCGGGTGGTGGCTGCGGTCGCCGCGCACGAGCAGGTCTGAGCCGTGCGCCGGGCCGTCGGGTACGCCGCGCTCGGGCTGCTGCTGCCTGCGCTCGCCGCGTGCGGCGGCTCCGACGGCCCGTCCGGCGCTCCGGCCCGGCCTCCGTCGTCCAGCGCGCCCGCGACCGGCCCGACCGACAGCGGCAAGCCCGGTGGCGACGCCGGGGACCCGGGCTCCGACGCGAGCGACCTGGCCAAGGCGGCCGAGGACCTGGCCCGGGCCACCGAGCAGCCCACCGGGGACATCGCGCCGCGTGACGGCGACGTCCTGGGTGGCGACATCAGGCTGGCCCCAGTGCCCGAAGGGCATGGGCATCCCGCAGAAGCAGGGCCAGGGTCTGCCGATGCCCCTGCCGAGCGCGGAGTACGTCGTCATCGGGCTCACCAACGGCCCGGGCTTCACCCCGAACCCGTGCCTGGCCGCCCAGGTGAAGTGGGTCAAGGACAACGACAAAGTCTGGTCTCGGTCTACGCCGTCTCCAGACCTACCCCGACGCGGCGACGCTCAAGGACCACGGCGCCGACGGCCCCTACGATGCCTCGACCAAGCTCGGTCAGGCTCAAGAACGTCGGCTACGCCCAGGCGCGCTTCAACATCGGCACGATGGCCGAGGTCGGCCTGCTCAGCCCGATCATCTGGATCGACGTCGAGCCGGTGCCGATCTTCGAGTGGAGCAGCGACGTCAAGGCGAACGCCGCGGTGATCGAGGGCGTCGCGCGGGGGTACGTCGACGCCGGCTTCCGGATCGGCGTCTACTCCACGCCCAGCCTCTATGCCCGGGTGGTCGGCGACCTCGACCTGGGCGGCGTGCCGGAGTGGCGCGCCGCGGGCCAGACCTCGCGCGCGGAGGCGCTGAGCCGCTGCGGGGCGGACTGGTCGATCCAGGGCGGGACGGCGGTGCTGGGGCAGTGGGTCGAGCAGCGCCGCGACCTCAACGTCACCTGCCCGGGGATCGCTGTCGACCTCGGCCAGTGGTTCCACCGCTTCACGTGAGAGGGTTCGGCAATGACGACGGACGAGAGCGGTGAGCTCCTCGACGGCCGCCGGCGCCGGTGGCAGGAGCACAACCAGGTCCGGCGGCAGGTCATCATCGACGCGACCATCGCGGTGCTGGAGCGCCAGGCGCCCGGCGAGGAGTTCCAGGTGCAGGCGGTGGCCGACGAGGCGGGCATGAGCCGCACCGTCATCTACCGCCACTTCGCCGACCGCGCCGACCTCGACCGCGCCGTGCAGCGCCGGATCTGCGACAACGTGGGCCGCGAGTCGCTGCCGGCGCTGTCCCTGGACGGCACGCCGGACCAGATCATCCACGGCATCGTCAGCAGGCTTCGTCACCTGGTCGACCGAGCACCCCTCGCTCTACTGGTTCGCCGAGCGCGACCTCGCCGGCTGGGAGCCGAGCCCCCTGGGCCAGGCCGTCGAGCAGGTCGCGGAGGGCATCGAGGGCATCATGTCGATCGTCGTCGCGGCGCTGGGCGTCGAGCTCACCGACGACGACCGTGCGGCCCTGGATCCCTGGGTGTTCGGCATGATCGGCGCGGTCTTCGCCGCCGTGCGCCGCTGGCTGGGGCGCGCCGACCGCGAGCCGTCGACCACCGCCTTCATCGCGATCCTCTCGGAGTCGATCTGGCTGCAGATCAACGGGATGGCGCTCTCGCGCGGGCTCAACTTGCCCGACCTCCCGGTCTCCGACCTGCTGCAGACCCTCGGCCCTGCTGCCGCCGACCACGAGTGAGGAGCCCCGTGTCCGACCCCGACGGGCTGGAGCGGCTGTGGACGCCGCACCGCATGTCCTACGTCCGCGGTGAGGAGGGCGCCGAGCCGCCGGCCCACGCCGAGCCGCGCCCGGCCTGCCCCTTCTGCCGGATCACCCGCGACCCCGCGACCTCGAGCGACGACGACCTGGTCGTCGTCCGCGGCGAGGCGGCGTACGTCGTGCTCAACCTCTACCCCTACAACCCGGGGCACCTGATGGTGCTGCCGTACCGCCACGTCGCCGACTACACCGACCTCGACGACGCGGAGACGGCCGAGGTGACCGCGCTGACCAAGTCCGCGCTGCGCACCATCCGCGCGGTCTCGCAGCCGCATGCGTTCAACGTGGGGCTCAACCTCGGGGGAGCGGCGGGCGGCTCGCTGTCGGGCCACCTGCACCAGCACGTGGTGCCGCGGTGGTCGGGGGACGCGAACTTCATGACCGTGATCGGCGGCACCAAGACCCTTCCCCAGCCTGCTCGGGGACACCCGGGATCTGCTCGCGGACGCCTGGCGGTAGTAGGTTTCGCGCCGTGTTGGATCGCTTCAAGGAGTTCTGGGCCGGGACCGTGCTGCACCCCTTCGTGCGGCTGTTCATCCGGATGGGCATCAGCCCGGACGCGGTGACGCTGGTCGGCACCCTCGGCGTGGCGGCCGGCGCGCTGATCTTCTTCCCGCAGGGCCAGCCTGCTGATCGGCGTGCTGTTCATCACCGCCTTCGTCTTCAGCGACCTGATCGACGGCCGGATGGCCCGCGAGCCTGGGCCGCAGGCTCGAGGTTCGGCGCCTTCTGGGACTCCACCCTGGACCGGATCGGCGACGGCGCGATCTTCGGCGGCCTGGCGCTGTACTTCGCCGGCACCGGCAAGGACCAGGGCGACAAGCTACCTCTACCTCTGCGTGACCCTGTGGTGCCTGGTGATGGGCTCGGTGACGTCGTACGCACGGGCGCGGGCGGAGTCGCTGGGCATGGACGCCAAGGGCGGCATCGCCGAGCGTGCCGACCGCCTCGTCTCGATCCTGGTGATGACCGGTCTGGGCGCGCTCTTCGACCTGCCGATCCTGATGGAGGTCACGCTCTGGGCGCTGGCCTTCGCGAGCACCTACACGGTGATCTTCCGGGTCCTGAAGGTACGCCGCCAGGCGCTGGCCCTGGACGCGGCCGCCGCGGCGGAGCCGCCCACGGACACCCCTTCCTGAACACCGTTCACCAGGTCGTAGGATCGACCTCATGAGCGAGCAGCAGGAGCACGGCACCACCCGGGTCAAGCGCGGCATGGCCGAGATGCTCAAGGGTGGCGTCATCATGGACGTCGTCACGCCCGAGCAGGCCAAGATCGCCGAGGACGCCGGTGCGGTGGCCGTCATGGCGCTCGAGCGCGTCCCCGCGGACATCCGCGCGCAGGGCGGCGTCTCCCGGATGAGCGACCCGGACATGATCGACGGCATCATCGAGGCCGTCTCGATCCCGGTGATGGCCAAGGCCCGGATCGGCCACTTCGCCGAGGCCCAGGTGCTGCAGTCGCTCGGTGTCGACTACATCGACGAGTCCGAGGTGCTCACGCCCGCCGACTACGCCAACCACATCGACAAGTGGGCCTTCACCGTCCCCTTCGTGTGTGGTGCCACCAACCTGGGCGAGGCGCTGCGCCGGATCACCGAGGGCGCGGCGATGATCCGCTCCAAGGGCGAGGCCGGCACCGGCGACGTCTCCAACGCGGTCACCCACATGCGCACCATCCGCGCCGAGCCTGCGCCGGCTCACGGTGCTGTCCGACGACGAGTTCGTACGTCGCGGCCAAGGAGCTCCAGGCGCCGTACGAGCCTGGTGGCGGAGGTGGCCCGCAACGGCAAAGTCTGCCGGTGGTGCTCTTCACCGCGGGTGGCATCGCGACCCCGGCCGACGCGGCGATGATGATGCAGGCTCGGCGCCGAGGGCGTCTTCGTCGGCTCCGGCATCTTCAAGTCCGGCAACCCGGCGCAGCGCGCCGAGGCGATCGTGAAGGCCACCACCTTCCACGACGACCCGGACGTCGTCGCGAAGGTCTCCCGCGGCCTGGGCGAGGCGATGGTCGGCATCAACGTCGACGAGTTCGCCCCAGCCGCACCGTCTGGCCGAGCGCGGCTGGTAGTCGCGCAGGGACCGGATCGTGTGACCAAGGTCTCAGGTCCGGCTCCTCGCCGCCGACGAGAGGTGCATGAGCACCTCTGAGGATCGACCCGCGACCCGGCGCCGCGCCGGCTTGCTGGCGCTCAGCGGTGCCCTCGCCGCGGCGCTGCTGACCCTGGCCGTCACCGGGACGCTGTCGTCGTGGACGGCGGCGATCATCGGCAACGACGGCAACACCGCCGACAGCGCGGGAGCCGTCGTGCTGGAGGAGAGCGGGCCGGGTGGGGCGACCTGCACGACCGCGTCCAGCGCCACCAACACCGCGACCTGCTCCAGCATCAACAAGTACGGCGACGCCGGGGCCGCCGCGACCGGGGCCACCGCCCTGCAGCCGGGCGACACCGTCTCCACCACGGTCACCCTGACGAACACCGGGCCCTCGGACGCGGCGACGTTCACGCTGACGCCGGGCACCTGCGCGTCGATCTACCACTCCGGCTCGCGCCAGGGGCAGACGCCGCTGCCGGCCGACGACCTGTGCGGCCAGTACCACCGTCGGCGCCGAGTGCGTGGCGGGCGCGACACGCGTGCTCTCGGTGCCGCCGGTCGCGCTGGCGTCGTTCACGGGAGCACGGACGATCACCGGCGGCCTGGCCAGCGGGGACGCCGTGGACTGCACGTTCACCGTCGCGCTGGCCTCCGGCAGCGGCGCCCGGTTCTCGGGCCAGCGGGTCGAGCAGGACCTGACCTGGCAGATCAGCGTGTGAGACCGCGATGTCCGGACAGCACAGCGCAAAGCGCGCGAAGCGGGGGAGCGGGACGGTCCTGGCCGTTGCCGGGGCGGCCGCGGCCGTCGTCCTGGTGCTCGGTACGTCGGGCACGCTCGCCTCGTGGACCAGCGCGGTCCTCGGTAACGACACCGACACCGTCGCCACCGCCAAGGCGGTCGTCCTCGCCGAGACCGACGGCACCAGCACCTGCCGCTCCAGCGACCAGGTCAGCAATGTCGCGACCTGCTCCACCATCAACAAGTACGGCGGCACCGCGAGCCCACTGATGCCCGGCGGCTCCCGCACGATCGACGTCACCTTCACCAACCTCGGCGCGGCCAACGGCGCCACCTTCGCGCTCGCGCCGGGAACCTGCTCGCAGAGCCCGACCGCGGGCTCCGGCACCCCGGCCGCGACCAACCTCTGCACGGCACCCAGCGAGCCTGACGGTGGCCGTGGGCTGCTCGCCCGGCGCGTCGTACGCCACCGGGTCGGTGTGGAGCGACCTGGCCTACGCCGCCGGCGTGCCGCCGACGACGACCAAGACGCACACCGCCACCGGCAGCGAGCCTGAACGCCGGCGCGCAGTGGACCTGCCGGTTCACCGTCGCGCTCAACGCGGCCGCCGCGGTGGCCAGCCAGAACATCACCGTCAGCCAGCCGCTGACCTGGACGCTCGCGTCATGATCCGGGCCGCCACCGGCCTCCTGCTCGTGGCGCTGGCCGCCGCCGGGGTGCCGGCGGCGGGCGCCGGGTGGACGGCGGCGCAGGTGGCGAACCCGACGGACACCGCGCGGACCGGGCGGCTCACCCTCACCCACACCTGGGGGAGCAGCGCCTGCGCCGGGACCGGCCCGGCGGATGCCGCGTGCAGCGGCGCTCCGCTGCCGAGCGGCGCGTCCACGGCGGCCACGCAGACCCAGGTCGACACGCTGAGCAACACGACCCCGAGCGGGACGTACACCCAGCAGGTGCAGGTGCTCTCGTGCGCTCCCGCCCGCTTCACGAACGCGGGCACGGCCGCCGACCCGATGCTGCCGCGCTACGGCGTCACCCGCGCTGCGGCGGACCCGTGGGGGACGAGCGTGGCGGCGGGCTTCGACGGCAGCACCCACTACGCCGCCGACGTGGTCCCGACCACGACCTCGCTGGTGGCCGGCGGGTCGTACTCGATCGGGCTGTGGTTCCGCGCCCCGGCGGGCTCCGGCGGCGGTGGGCTGCTCTCGCTCAACGCCAGCCCGGTCGCCTCGACGAGCGCCGGCGCGAACCCGACGCTCTACCTCGACGCGGCCGGACGCGTCCGCGTCAAGCTCGACGGCACGCCGGTGCTCGTGCTGCCGGTGATCCTCGTGCTGGCCTCGGCATCGGGCACCGACCTCCGCGACGGGCGCTGGCACCACGTCGCGCTCACCGTCAACCGCAAGACGCTCACCACCGACCTCAAGCCTGTACGTCGACGGCACCCAGGTGGACTCCATCAACGACGCGGTGCTGCTCGTCGGCACGCTGAGCGACTCCTGGTGGCACCTGGGCTGGACCGACACCACCGCGCTGTCGGGCCTCGGTGGCCCGCCGGCGTACTTCACCGGATGGCTCGCCGGGGTGTTCCGCACGACGACCACGCTGTCCGCGGCGAGCGTCGCAGCGCTCGCCTCGAGCGCCTCCGCGGCGTCCTACGCCAGCGCGCTCGGCAGCGCGCAGCACCTGTGGATGCTGGGCGATCCCGTCACCACGACGCACACTGCCGCGATCGCCTACGTCACCGGCGGAACGCCGTGCGCGCACGTCCGGCTCGGCTGGGCGCTCGGCGCGACGACGGCCTTCGGGCTCACCCCGCTCGACCAGGCTCGCCGGAGCCGGCTGGCTTCCGGCGACACCTGCGGCGGCGCCCGGGCCGGGCGCGAGCCAGACCCTCACGACGTCGTACGCACGGGTGGCGTCGGGCTACGACACCGACGTGGCGGGGCTCGAGCTCCCTCGTCCCGCTGGCGCACCGGGTCTCGCTTGCCGGCTCGGCCTGGACGCTGCGCTTCGACTGGGGTGTGGCGGTGCTGCTCGGATGAGGTGGCTGCGCCTCCTCGCCGTTGCCGTCGCCGTGGTGGCGCTCGGCGGCTGCCTCGGCTGGCGCGCCGACGGCGGCACCTGGGTGCACGTCACCTCCCCGTCGATGGGTACGACGGCCCCGGTCGGCTCGCTGCTCTGGGTCGGCCGGACCGACCCCGCCGACCTGGAGCCGGGCGCCTTCGTCACGTTCCGGGCGCCGAACGGCGGCACGTACAGCCACCGGGTCCTGGCCCGGTACGACGACGGCAGCCTCGCCACGAAGGGCGACCTGCCCGGCCCCGACCCCTGGCGGATCGCCCCCGAGGACGTGGTCGGCGAGGTGCGCGCGACCTGGCCGGGGGTGGGCTGGCTCGTCGTCGCGGCGCCGGTGCTGCTGCCGGGCCTCGGGCTGGTCCTGCTGGCGCGGACGCTCGTCCGTCGCGGGCGCCGGCTGCCGGTGACCATGGTGCTCGGCGCCGTCCTCGTCGCGGTGGTGCTGGGGATCTACCAGCCGCTCGTCGGCGCCGAGCAGGTGGCGTTCGTGCCCGACGCGACCGGCGCCCGGGCGACGTACGTCGGCACCGGGCTGCTCCCGGTGCGGCTCCAGGCGAGGGAGCCCGGGGGAGCCGCCGTGGTGCTGCACCCGGGCGAGGTCGGCACGGTGGAGGTGCACGAGCCCGACGCCGGCGGCGGCTTCCGGGTCCGTCTCGCACCAGCCCTGCCGCCGTGGTGGTGGCTCGCTGTCGTCGCGCTCTGCATGACCCCCGCGGCCCTCTCCCTGGTGCGCGGCGCACTCGTCAAGACCCTCCCGCGGAACCGAGGGACCCATCGGAATAGTGGTGTTGACAGTCCCTCCGCGCTCCGCCCGGTCGCCTCGGTGGGACCAAAGTCCTGATTCTCCTGTGCGACCGTGCCTGGTCGTGTTTGCCTTCGTTGTGGATCGCGAGGCACCACCGCCTCACGACACACCGAGAACACCGCCACACCTGGGGACAACGCAGGCATGGGGACTGGAGAATCATGAAGAAGACGACGAAGGGTGCGCTCGCCGCTGGCTCCGCGGCGGTCCTGCTCATGGGTGGTGCGGGCACCCTCGCCTACTGGAGCGCCAACACCAGCGTCGCCGGGGTCAACGTGACCGCCGGTGAGCCTGAAGATCATCAACGACACCTGCGCGACGGCGAACTGGGTGTTCGACAGCGGCGAGACCGTCGCCAACAAGACCTACGTCCCGGCGACCGATCTGATCGTGCCGGGCGACAAAGCCTGACCAAGACCTGCGCGTTCACGATCCGGGCGACCGGCGAGCACCTGCGGGCCAACGTCGCGCTGACCAACCCGGCCCTGTCCGGCGCGCTCGCGTCGTCGCTGACCCTGGACACCTCGTTCAAGGTGGGCGGCGTGGACCTGACCACCGCCGACATCACCGAGGCGAACAACAACAACACGGTGAACGTGGTCATCGGCGTGACCTTCAACGGCGGCGTCGCGGGCGACAACGCCAGCCAGACGCTGTCCGGCGCGCTCTCGCAGTTCGCCATCCAGACTCGACCAGGTCCACAGCTGAACTGCGCCAGCCGGTGGCTCTCTCGGTCCGGGCGACCGCCGGCTGGATAGGTCAGGTCCTCGCGTGGTTGGTGATCCTCGGTGTGGTCGTCGTGCTGGCGGCCGCGGTCCTCGTGCCGCGGCTCGCCGGTGCGACGCCGTACACCGTGCTCACCGGCTCCATGCAGCCGAAGTACCCACCGGGGACGTTGGTGGTCGTCAAGCCGGTCGAGTTCGACGACATCTCGATCGGCGACGTGATCACCTACCAGCGGGACTCCGGCAAGGACGACGTGGTGACGCACCGGGTCGTGGGCAAGGGCAGTCGCTTCGACGGCAAGCAGGTCCTCACCACGCGCGGTGACGCCAACCAGGTCGCCGACCGGAACCCGGTCCAGGAGGTCCAGGTCAGGGGGAGGCTGTGGTACTCGGTTCCGTACCTCGGCTACGTCAACAACGCACTCAGCGGCAAGCAGCGGCAGTGGGCGGTGTGGGCGGTCTCGGCCGGACTGATCGGCTACGCGGCCTACATGTTCGTCGGTGGGCTGCGCGACCGGCGACGCAAGGCTCACCCGGCCGAGGACAGCACCGAGCAGGCAACCGAGGAGAGCGAGTCGCTCAGGACACCCGTCCCGGCGGCCGAACCCCTCGGAGAAGCACCCGTCGTCAGCACCACCCCGGACCGGCCTGACCGCACCATCGTCCTGGCCGCCGCAGGAGCCCTCCTGCTGGTCCTCGGCCCTCGTCACGTTCCGCACAAGGAGAACATCCGCATGATCCGCCGCATCGCCTCGATCGGGGCCACCGCTGCCGCGGTGGTCGCGCTCGCTGCGGCGCCGGCGCACGCGGACGACGAGATCGGTCTCAGCCGGGACGGCGTGACCTGGACCGAGACCCTCGCCGCGCCACTCTTCGACCCCGGCTTCCGGTTCGTCCCGGGCGACGTCGAGACCCGCTCCTTCCAGGTCCGCAACCAGGGTCCGTCGGGCGGCCTGCTCACCGTCCAGGTGCTCGCCGCGGACCCCTCGGCCCTGCTCAGTGCGGACGACTTCACCATCGAGGCCCGCGTCGCGAACGGCCCGTGGGTCGACGTCGAGGCCGGTACGACGCCCGTGCGCACCGAGCTCCCCGTCGCCCGCAACGCCCGCACCCAGGTGGCGATCCGGGCCACCTTCGACGCCGACTCCACCCGCCAGGCTCCAGCAGGTCCCGTTCCGGGTGCTGCTCAACCTCGAGGAGGACGGCAGCGTGGGCGGCATCGACCAGGGCAACGGCGGCGGCAACGGCGACGGCTCCGTCGGTGGCGTCGAGGACGGCGGCCTCCCGGCGACCGGCTCTGCCGTCGCGCCCGGCCTGGTCTGGCTGGCCGCGGGCCTGATCGGCGGCGGGCTGGCACTCGTCCGGCGGCGTACGCGCGGGGAGGTTCCCCGTGGCTAGGTGGTTCGGACGCGGCCGCACCCGCGCCCTGCTCTCCGCCGGCCTCCTGGTCGGCGTCGGTGCCGTCGGCACGTCGGCGTACTGGCGGGCGGGGACGCAGGCCACCGGCACGACCGTGCAGGCCGGCGCGATCCACATCGACCTCGCGACCAACAACCGGGTGAAGCCCGAGACCTACGCGTGGACCGCGCTCGGCGGCAGCCTCGCCGTCGCCGGGGACTCCCAGGCGAAGGTCCTGCGCGTGAGCAACAACAGCGCCGGCGGGCTGACGTTCGGCTACACCATCGCTGCCACCGCCAGCGGCACTCTCGGCGCTGCGTTGAAGGTCACCGTCCGCAACGGCGGCACCGTCAGCGGCACCAGTCTGCACCGGCGGAACGCTCGTCGGCACCGCCGACACCGGTCTCAACGGTTACAGCGGATCGCCCGGGCAAGTCTGTCCTCGAGCGCCGCGACGCCGTACCACGACCTGTGCGTGCAGGTCCGGCTCCCCAACGGCTCGGGAGTCACCAGCGGCGCGACCTCCAGCATCGTCCTCACCTTCTCCGCGACGCAGGTGGTCTCATGAGCCGCACGAAGAGCATCGCCCGCGAGCCTGGTCCTGTGGGTCGGCGGCGTCCTCGGCGCGCTGTGCCTGCTCTCCCTGCTCGCCGGCTGGCTGTTCAACGTGACGCCACTGGTCTTCCAGTCCGGCTCCATGAGCCCGTCGTACGACGCGGGGGCGCTCGGCATCGCGCACCAGGTCCCGGCGAGCGAGCCTGCGCGTCGGCGACGTCGTCAGCGTGCAGAGCGCCGAGCACGGCCGGGTCACCCACCGCGTCGTGGCCATCTCCAGCGCGGAGAACGGCCATGCACGCCTGACGCTGCAGGGCGACACCAACGCGACTCCCGACGCCGAGACCTACGTGGTGCGCACGGCGGACCGGGTCGCGTTCGGGGTGCCCGGAGCGGGTTACGTGCTCAGCGCCGCCTCCACGCCGGCCGGGCTGCTGCTCGGCGGTCTGCTCGTCGTCGGGGCGGTCGTCCTCGGCTTCCGGCCGCAGGGCCCGCGTCGCGGCGCACACGCGGTGGCCGGCTCGGGCCGTCGGCACGCAGCCGTCGCGGTCGGTGCCGTCTCCGCGCTGACGATCGGCGGCGCGATCGGGGTGAGCGGCCTGGCGCCGTTCTCGCCGACCGGCGCGCTGTGGACCGACTCGGCCACGGCGAACGCCACGATCACCGCCACCGGCGGCGACACCACGCCCCCTGTGCTCACGAACCCGCTCCCGGCCGACGGCACCAGCGGTGCGACCTGGCTGGCGATCGACTGCGCCGACGCCGGCGCGGGCGTCGCGCAGATCTGCGTCTCGGCGACCGACACCGGCGGGTCCGGAGTCAGCACGGTGACCGTCAAGGCTGGTCCGCACCAGTGGCACGACCCAGTGCTGGAACGGCACGAGCTTCGTCGCCGGTACCGCCTGCTCGCAATCGATGGTCGTGCTGAGCGGCAGCCAGTACCGCACCAACGGCCTGACCGCCGTGGTGATGACGCAGGGCGAGCTACACCGCGACGTTCACCGCGACGGACGTCGCCGGCAACGTCGCGACGCTGACCACCACCTTCGCCGTCCTGCCCGCTCCGGTCATCACGGTCTGCGGCACCACCAACGGCAGCAACCCCTACAGCCTCACGTGGACCTGGGCCGGCGTCGGCAACCCCGACTCCTTCAAGGCTCTACTACGGCGGGGGCGGCAGCTTCCGGACCCCGACCACGTTCGCGGGCAACGTCCGCAACGGCCAGACCCAGTCGATCAACAACGAGGCCGGCACCTTCCGCCTGGTCGCGGTGATCGGCGGCGTCGAGTCCGCCCTGTCGAACACCGCGAGTCTACTCGGGCAACGGCAACAAGAGCCTGCACCATCCCGTAACGTTCTCCGGCGTGCCAGCCATCGGAGTCTTCGCCCTCCAGGGCGACGTGCGGGAGCACCTGCAGACCCTGACCGCCCTCGGGGCCGACGCCTTCGCCGTACGACGGCCGGGGGAGGCTCGACGCCTGCGACGGCCTGGTGCTGCCCGGTGGGGAGTCGACGACGATGGCCAAGGCTCGCCCGCACCTTCGAGTCTGCTCGACCCGCTGCGCGAGCGGATCGCCGGCGGGATGCCCACCTTCGGCACCTGCGCCGGGATGATCCTGCTCGCCGACCGGATCGAGGACGGCACCGCGGACCAGGAGACCATCGGCGGCCTGGACGTCACCGTGCGGCGCAACGCCTTCGGACGGCAGGTGGACTCCTTCGAGGCGGACCTGGAATTCGCCGGTCTGGGCGATCCGGTGCACGCCGTCTTCATCCGCGCGCCCTGGGTGGAGGCGACCGGCCCGGGCGTCGAGGTGCTCGCCGAGGCGGCCGGCCATCCGGTCGCCGTACGGCAGGGGACACCTGATGGCCACCTCCTTCCACCCCGAGGTCGACGGGGACGGCCGGGTGCACCGGCTCTTCCTCGACCTGGTCGCCGGATAGAGTTGCCCGGGCTGCTGCGGCAGCACGCAAGTCGTCGAGGTAGATAGAGGGACGTAGATGTCTGGCCACTCCAAGTGGGCGACCACGAAGCACAAGAAGGCCGCGATCGATGCCAAGCGCGGCAAAGCTCTTCGCCAAGCCTGATCAAGAACATCGAGATCGCGGCGAAGATGGGCGGCCCCGACCCCTCCGGCAACCCCACGCTCTTCGACGCCATCCAGAAGGCCAAGAAGCAGTCGGTGCCCAACAAGAACATCGACTCCGCGGTCAAGCGCGGCGGCGGGCTCGAGGGTGGCGGCGTCGACTACGAGACGATCATGTACGAGGTCTACGGCCCGCAGGGCGTGGCGCTCCTCGTCGAGTGCCTCACCGACAACCGCAACCGTGCCGCGATGGAGGTCCGCACCGCGGTCACCCGCAACGGCGGCACCATGGCCGACCCGGGCTCCGTCTCGCGGCTGTTCACCCGCAAGGGCGTCGTCGTGGTCGCCAAGTCCCAGGAGGACAAGGAGATCTCCGAGGACGACATCCTCGAGGCCACGCTCGACGCGGGTGCCGAGGAGGTCAACGACCACGGGGATGCGTTCGAGGTGCAGTCCGAGGCCACCGACGTGGTCGCGGTGCGCACCGCGCTGCAGGAGGCCGGCATCGACTACGACTCCGCCGAGGTGCAGTTCGTGGCCTCGATGGACATCCCGGTCGCCGACCCGACCGCGGCCGGCAAGGTGTTCAAGGCTGGTCGACGCCGTCGACGACCTGGACGACGTGCAGAACGTCTTCTCCAACGCCGACATCCCCGACGAGGTCCTCGACCAGATCGAGGAGTGACGCACTTCGCGCGTGTCTACGCACGAACGACGCACCTATCCTCTAACGTTTCGTCCGAACATCTGTTCGGACGAGAGGTGACGACGTGCGCGTGCTCGGGATCGACCCGGGGCTGACCCGCTGCGGACTGGGCGTGGTGGACGGCTCGGTGGGCCGGCCGCTGGCGCTGGTCGACGTGGGTGTCGTGCGCACCTCGGCCCAGGTCGCCGTACCCGAGCGGCTGGTGACGATCGAGCGTGGCATCGACGCCTGGCTGGACGAGCACCGGCCCGACTCGGTCGCCATCGAGCGGATCTTCGCCCGCTCCGACGTCAGCACGATCATGGGCACCGCGCAGGCCGCGGGCATCGCGATGGTGTGCGCGGCCCGGCGCGGGCTGCCGGTCGCGCTGCACACGCCGAGCGAGGTCAAGGCCGCGGTGTCCGGCAACGGACGCGCGGACAAGGCCCAGGTCGGCGCGATGGTGACCCGGATCCTGCGCCTGGACGCGATGCCCAAGCCCGCGGACGCCGCCGACGCGTTGGCCCTGGCCATCACCCACATCTGGCGTGGGGGTGCGCAGGCGCGGATCGACGCCGCCGTCGCCTCCGCCCGGCCCACCCGTTCCCGCATCCCCGGAGGAGTCCGATGATCGCGTTCGTCCGTGGCCAGGTGGCCGCCGTCACGCTGTCCAGCGCCGTCGTCGAGGTCGGCGGGATCGGCCTCGAACTCATGTGCACGCCGGGAACGCTCGCCCAGCCTGCGCACCGGCCGGCAGGCCACCCTGCCCACGAGCATGATCGTGCGCGAGGACTCCCTGACCCTCTACGGCTTCGCGGACGAGGAGGAGAAGACGATCTTCGAGCTCGTCCAGACCGCCTCAGGCGTGGGGCCCAAGCTCGCCCAGGCGATCATCGCGGTGCTCAGTCCCGACGGCGTGCGTACGGCGATCGCCGGCGACGACGTCAAGACCCTCACCAAGGTCCCCGGGATCGGCCAGAAGGGCGCCCAGCGGATCATCCTCGAGTCTCAAGGACCGGATCGGTGCGCCGACCGGTCACCCGTCCGCTCCTGCCGCGTCGGGCGGCGCCGCCTGGCGCGACCAGGTGCACCAGGGCCTGGTCGGCCTGGGCTACAACGCCAAGGACGCCGAGAGGGCCGTGGACGCGGTCGCCGGCCAGGCCGACGGCTCGCCGGACGTCGGTGCGCTGCTGCGCGCCGCCCTGCGCAGCCTCTCCAAGGCGTGATCGGTCGTGCCCTTCCACGAGGACGAGTCTCGCCGCCGCTGAGGAGAATCACTTCCGCTCGCTCACCGCGGCCGAGGCGGAGGGCGACGAGCGCGCCGTCGAGGCCGCGCTGCGCCCGCGCACGCTGGACGAGGTCGTCGGGCAGGCGCGGGTGCGCGACCAGGCTCGGCCTGGTGCTCGAGGCTGCCCAGCAGCGGGGGAGGGCCCCGGACCACGTGCTGCTCTCCGGCCCGCCCGGCCTGGGCAAGACCACCCTGGCCATGATCATCTCCCACGAGATGAGCACCCCGCTGCGAATCACGAGCGGGCCCGCGATCACCCACGCCGGCGACCTCGCCGCCATCCTGTCCGGGCTGAACGAGGGCGAGGTGCTCTTCGTCGACGAGATCCACCGGATGTCCCGCCCGGCCGAGGAGATGCTCTACCTCGCGATGGAGGACTTCCGGGTCGACGTCGTCATCGGCAAGGGGCCGGGCGCCACTGCGATCCCGCTGGAGATCCCGCCGTTCACGCTCGTCGGCGCCACCACCCGCGCCGGGCTGCTACCGGGTCCGTTGCGCGACCGGTTCGGGTTCACCGCGCACCTGGAGTTCTACGAGCCCGCCGAGTCTGGACCTGATCGTGCGCCGCTCCGCGGGCCTCCTCGGCGTCGAGTCTCACCGAGGAGGGCTCGGCCGAGATCGCCGGCCGATCGCGTGGCACCCCGCGGATCGCCAACCGCCTGCTGCGCCGCGTGCGCGACTATGCCCAGGTCCGCGCCGACGGCACCGTCACCCGTGGCGTCGCTCAGGCCGCGCTCGACCTGTACGAGGTCGACGAGCTCGGTCTCGACCGGCTCGACCGCGCCGTCCTGGACGTGCTCTGCCGCCGGTTCGGTGGGGGGCCCGTCGGCGTCTCCACGCTCGCCGTCGCCGTCGGTGAGGAGCGGGAGACCGTCGAGGAGGTCGCCGAGCCCTTCCTGGTCCGCAACGGCTTCCTGGCCCGCACCCCGCGTGGCCGGATCGCCACACCCGCGGCCTGGACCCACCTCGGGCTGACCGCGCCGTCGTACCCGGCCGACGGTGCAGGACCCACCCTCTTCGAGGACTGACGCGCCCGGACGGGTGCGGATCACGCTCGGACTGGACTCGCTGGCTACACTTCCCGACGGTCCGCCCTGCGTCCGCAGCCGCGGCCATATTTCCTTGCCCCGCTGGAGAGGTTTGTTCGTGGACGGCGTTGTTTCCCTGCTGCCGATCGTGGCGATCGCCGCCATCTTCTGGTTGCTGATCATCCGACCCGCCTCACGCCAGCGCCGGGAGACCGCGCAGCCGCAGGCCGCCCTCGCCGTCGGCGACGAGGTGATGCTCACCTCGGGCATCTACGGCACGGTCGTGGGCGAGACCGACGAGTACCTCGAGCTCGAGGTCGCTACCGGCGTGGTCCTCCGCGTCGTCCGCGGTGCGGTGGCCTCGGTCCGGCGCGAGCCCGTGGCCGACGACGTCCCCGTGGATTCCACTCCTGACGACGAAGAGGAGCGCTGAGCATGGCCTCGCGCCGTTCGCGCCCCGGGCGCAACCTGGTCATCTTCTTCCTCGCGCTGGCCGTGCTCTACGGCCTCACCGCGCTCTCGCAGAGCGGCGGTGACAAGGACAAGACTCCCTGGAAGCCGGCCCTGGGCCTCGACCTGCAGGGCGGCACCCGGATCACCCTGAGCGCCGAGAAGGACCAGACCAAGGAGAACCTCGACGAGGCCCGGCGGATCATCGACCAGCGCGTCAACGGATCCGGTGTGGCCGAGGCGGCCGTCACCACCCAGGGCAGCCGGAACATCGTCGTCGAGGTCCCCGGCAAGACGAAGGACCGCGGCCAGGCTCGAGGACACGGTCAAGCGCCAGGCGCAGCTGCGCTTCCGCCTCGTCGCCTGCTCGGACCAGAAGCCGGCCGCGTGCGCCTCCGGCGCCGGGACCGGACTGCCCGGCTCCGACACCGGCTCGATGGGCGGCGGCCTGGGCCGGCCCGGCCTGGACCTCTCCGCGGCTGAGGACGACCCGACGCCGTCGGGCACTCCCTCCACCACGCCCTCCACCACGCCCTCCACCACGCCGTCGGGCACCCCGAGCGGCGCCACGACCGGCACCCCGAGCGGCACGCCCACCCCGGGCACCGACACCACGAAGACCAAGGGCTTCACCGCCCAGGACGCGATCACCTGGTCCCGGCAGCCCGACCAGGCCGCGATCGCGGAGTTCGCGAAGTACGCCTGTGACGGCAAGGGCCAGGCTCCTGAACGCAGCCGACGGCAAGGCCGCCGCGATCGCCGACGACCCCGACAAGCCGCTCGTGGCGTGCTCGCTGCCCGAGGACGGCCAGTCGATCAAGTACCTGCTGAGCCAGTCCGTCATCGAGGGCACCGAGCTCGACGACGCCTCCGCCGGCACGCCGCAGAACGGCGTCGGCTGGCAGGTCAGCATCGACATGGGCAACGACAAGAACAAGGCGCGCCCCAAGGGCTCGCCGGGTGCCTCCACCGACTTCGAGACGGTCTCGCGTGCCTTCCAGGGCACCGAGGAGCAGTTCGCGATCGTGCTGGACGGCGTGGTCATCTCCGCTCCGGTCATGAACGCCGTCATCACCGACGGCCGCTCCAGCATCACCGGCAACTTCACCGAGCAGCAGGCGCTCGACCTCGCCAACAGCCTCAAGTTCGGTGCCCTGCCGATCAAGTTCAACGACCAGGGCACCTCGGTCGAGGAGATCGGTCCGTCGCTCGCTGGCAACCAGCCGACCGCGGGACTCACCGCGGGCGCCATCGGCCTCGTGCTGGTGATGCTCTACTGCCTCTTCTACTACCGCGGCCTGGGCCTGGTGGTGGTGGTCTCGCTCTTCGTCGCGGCGGCCATCACCTACGCGATGGTGCTGCTGCTGAGCGAGACGGCCGGCTTCACGCTGACGCTGCCCGGCATCGCCGGACTCATCATCGCCGTCGGCATCACCGCGGACTCGTTCGTCATCTTCTTCGAGCGGATCCGTGACGAGATGCGCGAGGGCAAGTCGATGCGGGTCGCGGTCGAGACCGGCTGGGCCCGTGCCCGGGTCACCCGGGTCGCGGCGAACACGGTGCAGATCCTCTCGGCCGTCGTTCTCTACGTCTTCGCGACCGGCGCGGTGAAGGGCTTCGGCTTCGCGCTCGGCCTCACCACCCTGATCGACCTCGCGGTGCTGTTCTGGTTCACCAAGCCGATGGTCTCGTGGCTGGCCCAGTTCCACGCCTTCAACTCCGGGCACAAAGTCTGTCCGGTCTCAGCAAGGAGACACTCGGCATGGACGTGGCGAAGTCGCGCACCGCGAGCACGGGAGGTGGCCGCTGATGGGCAAGATGTCCCGCCTGGGCAACGATCTCTACCAGGGCCGCAAGTCGGTCGACTTCGTCGGCCGTCCTTGGCTCTTCTACGCGATCTCCGCGGTCATCGTCGGCCTCGCGGTCGCGGTGCTGTTCATCAAGCCGCTCAACATGGGCGTGGAGTTCACCGGTGGCTCCTCGCTCTCGGTCGACGTCGGCAGCGGCAACGCCAGCCAGAAGAACGCCGACAAAGCCTGCAGGCCGCGATCGCGGACGCCAAGGTCCAGAACGCCGAGAACCCCGTCGTCACCACCGAGGGGAACTCGTCGCTGACGGTCCAGGTCGAGAGCCTCAACGAGGACCAGCGCACGGCGGTCAACAAGATCGTGCTCGACACCTTCCCGCAGGTGAGCGAGAGCAAGATCTCGATCCAGCAGGTCGGCCCGAGCCTGGGGCCAGGAGGTCGCCAAGAAGGCGCTCACCGGCGTCGCGATCTTCCTCGTCCTGGTCGTGCTCTTCATCTGGGGCTACTTCCGCGAGTGGCGGATGTCGGTCGCGGCGCTGATCGCGCTGATCCACGACGTGATGCTGACCGTCGGCGTGTACGCCCTGTCCGGCTTCCAGGTCACGCCCGCGGCGGTCACCGGCCTGCTCGCGATCCTCGGCTTCTCGCTCTACGACACGGTTGTGGTGTTCGACAAGATCAAGGAGAACACCGGCCAGCCTGCGCAAGAACACCCAGTCGTACGCCGAGGCGGCGAACCTCGCGGTCAACCAGACCCTGGTCCGCTCGATCAACACCTCGATCGTCGCGCTGATCCCGATCGGCGCGATCCTCTACGTCAGCGCCGTCCAGGCTCGGTGCCAGCTCCCTGCAGGACCTCGCGCTGGCGCAGTTCGTCGGCATGGGCGTGGGCGTCTACTCCTCGGTGATGCTCGCCCCGCGCGTGCTGGTGCACCTGAAGATGCAGGAGAGCGAGACGCAGGCCCAGGCCAAGCGGGCCAAGGCCAAGCAGCGCGCCCTCGCCGACCGGTACGCCGCCGTGCCGGTCTTCAAGGACGACGACCCTGTCGTCACCGCCGACGGCCAGGACCTGGAGGAGCCGGCGGAGCTCGCCGAGGGCGAGGAGATCCTCGTCGAGGAGCGCCCGCGTCGTACCCCCTCCCAGGACGCGACCGGCAAGGGCCGCAACGTGCCCACGGCCGCGCGCCCGGTCAACGACAGCGGCAGACTCGGGCCGCAAGCAGCCGCAGCGCCAGACCCGCTCCAAGCGCGGGAAGAAGTAGTCGTGGGCGAAGCGCCGGCGACCGAGCGGGCGGTCGCGGCGCTCACCCGGCTGATCCGCGACGTTCCGGACTTCCCCGAGCCGGGGATCGTCTTCAAGGACATCACCCCGCTGCTCGCCGACGCCGGGGGCTTCGCCGCGGTGGTCGACGGTCTCGCCGAGGCAGGTCGTGACGCGAGCGGCGCGACCGCGGTGGACAAGGTGCTGGGCATGGAGGCCCGCGGGTTCATCCTCGCCGCACCGGTCGCCCTGGCGCTCGGTGTCGGCTTCGTGCCGGTCCGCAAGGCGGGCAAAGCCTGCCCCACGACACGCACCGCGTCGCCTACTCCCTGGAGTACGGCGAGGCGGTGCTGGAGCCTGCACCAGGACGCCATCGCACCGGGGGAGCGGGTGCTGGTCATCGACGACGTGCTCGCGACCGGAGGCACCGCGCGTGCGACCGACGAGCCTGGTCCGCGCCTGCGGCGGGGAGACCGCAGCCTTCGCCTTCCTCATGGAGTCTCGGCTTCCTCGACGGGCGCCGGCACCTCGGTGACGTGCCGGCCTCGGTGCTCCTGACGCTCTGAGCGTTCGGGCACGTCACTAGACTGGGCCAATGACCGAGGAGCGCACCCCACCCCGCGCCGCACCGCGGGTGGAGCCTGCGCCGCCGCCGGTCGCCTCCGAGTCGTCCGGCGGACGCAGCATGCGCGCCCGGCTGGCCCGGATGGGCAACCGCAGCCAGGCCTCGAACCCGGTCCTCGAGCCGCTCTTCCGGGTGGTCCGCGCGAACCACCCGAAGGCCGACCTCGCGCTGATCGAGCGGGCCTACGTCACGGCCGAGCGCCTGCACGCGCAGCAGATGCGCAAGAGCGGCGATCCCTACATCACCCACCCGCTCGCGGTGACCACGATCCTCGCCGGCATCGGCATGACCGAGCCGACCCTGGTGGCCGCGCTGCTGCACGACACGGTGGAGGACACGCCGTACACGCTGGAGGAGTGCCGCCGCGACTTCGGCGACGAGGTGGCGCTGCTCGTCGACGGGGTGACCAAGGCTCGACAAGGTGGTCTACGGCGACTCGGCGAACGCCGAGACGATCCGCAAGATGATCGTGGCGATGTCGCGCGACATCCGGGTGCTCGTGATCAAGCCTGGCCGACCGGCTGCACAACATGCGCACGCTGCGCTTCGTGAAGCCCTCCACGCAGGAGCGCAAGGCCCGCGAGACCCTCGACATCTACGCTCCGCTGGCGCACCGGCTGGGCATGAACACCATCAAGTGGGAGCCTGGAGGACCTCGCGTTCGCGACCCTGCACCCCAAGATCTACGACGAGATCGTGCGGATGGTCGCCGAGCGTGCGCCCTCGCGGGACTCCTTCCTCGCCGAGGTGATCTCCCAGGTGGAGAAGGACCTGCGCGAGGCGAAGATCAAGGCCACCGTGACCGGGCGGCCGAAGCACTACTACTCGATCTACCAGAAGATGATCGTCGGAGGCCGCGACTTCTCCGACATCTACGACCTGGTCGGCATCCGCATCCTCGTCGAGGAGGACCGGGACTGCTACGGCGTCCTGGGCGTCCTGCACTCGCGGTGGAACCCTGTCCTGGGCCGGTTCAAGGACTACGTCGCGATGCCGAAGTTCAACATGTACCAGTCGCTGCACACGACGGTGATCGGCCCGCAGGGCAAGCCGGTGGAGATGCAGATCCGCACCTTCGCCCAGCACCGCCGCGCGGAGTACGGCGTCGCGGCGCACTGGAAGTACAAGGAGGACGGCCGGGCCGGCAACGACACCGACAGGCCCGGCGATCTCGACGACATGAGTCTGGGTGCGCCAGGCTGCTCGACTGGCAGAGCGAGGTCGAGGACCCGGGCGAGTTCCTGGAGTCGCTGCGCTTCGAGATCAACCAGGCCGAGACCTACGTCTTCACCCCGCGCGGGGACGTGATCGCGCTGCCGTCCGGCTCGACCCCGGTCGACTTCGCGTACGCCGTGCACACCGAGGTCGGCAACCGCACCATCGGCGCCCGGGTCAACGGCCGTCTGGTGCCGCTGGAGTCGACCCTGGAGAACGGCGACGTCGTGGAGGTCTTCACCTCCAAGGCCGAGGGTGCCGGCCCCTCCCGGGACTGGCTGAACTTCGTGAAGTCGCCGCGGGCGCGCTCCAAGATCCGCCAGTGGTTCACCAAGGAGCGGCGCGAAGAGGCGATCGAGCGCGGCAAGGACGAGATCGCCAGGCTGATGCGCAAGGAGGGCCTGCCCCTCAAGCGGCTGCTGACCCACGACTCGCTGTCCCTGGTCGCCGGCGCTTTCCGGCTGGCCGACGTCACGGCGCTGTACGCCGCCGTGGGGGAGGGCAACCTGGGTGCGCAGAGCGTCGTACGCAAGGTGATCGGGTCTCCACGGCGGTGACGAGGGCGCCCAGGAGGACCTCGCCGAGGCGGTCACCATCACCGGCCGCCGCGGCCGGCCGCGCCGGCCCACGAGCGGCGACGCCGGCGTCATCGTCACCGGCTCGCCCGACGTGTGGGTCAAGGCTCGCCAAGTGCTGCACGCCGGTGCCGCCGGACACGATCCTCGGCTTCGTCACCAAGGGCGGCGGCGTGTCGGTGCACCGCAAGGACTGCACGAACGCCGCGAGCCTGCTCTCCCAGCCGGAGAAGCCTGGTCGACGTCGAGTGGGCGCCGACCGGTCAGTCGACCTTCCTGGTCAACATCCAGGTCGAGGCGCTGGACCGCTCCCGGCTGCTCTCGGACATCACGATGGTGCTCTCCGACGCGCACGTGAACATCCTGTCGGCGAACCTGACCACCTCGAGGGACCGGGTCGCCAAGTCCCGGTTCACCTTCGAGATGGCCGACGCCAAGCACCTCGACACCGTCCTCGCGGCCGTCCGCACGGTGCCCGGCGTGTTCGACGCCTACCGCGTGACCCACTGAGTTCGGGCTGCAGGAATCCCCGCTTACCGGGGGATTCCCACGGTTCTTGAGGGTTGCAACGGACAAGAACCGCAGGAGAAGGTCAAGAACCCCCACCGCCGTTATCCACAGCCGGCAGTTCACAGGCGTGGGACGCGTCCTGGTCGGGGAGCGTGGGCGACATGCAAATCTCAGCCGACGACGCGCGGCTCCTCCCGGTCGCCCAACGACACGGAACTCATCGCTGCTGGCTACAGCGATCGAGCGCTGGCAGCAGCCGTCGCGCACGGCACGATGGCGCGGCCACGTCGTGGCGCGTACGCCGATGGTCCGTCGTGGAGACTCCTCGGCCCCGAGCAGCGCTACGCGGTGACCTGCCGGGCGGCGTACCTCCAGGCGCACACGGAGGTCGTGCTCAGCCACACCTCCGCCTTGCCGTTCTACGACGCGCCCCTCTGGGGCTTCGATCTCTCAGAAGTGCACCTCACCCGAAGCGACAGACTTCGCGGGTCGGCGTGAGTCCGGCGTCCGCCGGCACTCGGGGGTCCTTCTCCCTGGCGACGTCATCGACGTCCACGGCCACTCGGTGATGTCGCCGTGTCGCACCACTCTGGAAGTGTCGCTCCTGGGGTCGAGCGAAGTGGCATTGGTGACCGCGAACTACTTCCTGCACGCAGGAGCTTTCGCGATCGAGGATCTCCGTGCCCGGTACGAGGGCTCGATCGAGTACTGGCCCCACTCGCTCGCGACGTCGATGGTGCTCCGCCTCGCCGACGCACGGGTCGAGTCGGTCGGAGAGAGCCGAACGCTCCACTTCTTCTACCGGCACGGCCTCCCAAGGCCGGAGCCGCAGTATCGAGTGTGCGACGGCGGCGAGGAGATCGCTCGCCTCGACTTCGCCCTGCCGGACCTCGGCTGCTGGTTCGAGTTTGACGGTCGATCGAAGTACGAGAGGTACCTTCGCCAGGGCGAGACGGCAGGCTGATGCGGTGATCCGGGAGAAGCGGCGCGAGAGTGTCGTGCAGGAGATCACGGGCTGGCGATGCTTCCGGATCATGTGGTCCGATCTCGCGGACCCCAGAATTCTGGAGCACCGGATCCGGAGGTTTCTCGGCGTCGTCAAGGCTGATCGCATGCGCCGGAGGCCGGCGTAGGGCTCCGGGTTCTTGACGTTTTCTTGCGGTTCCTGACCGTTGCAACGGTCAAGAACCGTAGGAATCCCCGCTGAAGCGGGTATTCCTACAACCCTCAGCCTGAACTCGGCGGAGGCCCGTCGCGCCATCTCCAGGAACGAGCGCCGCCCCTCGAGGTTCTCCTCCAGGCTCGCGGACCTTCTTGGCGTCCCCGCGGGTGCGGGCTGCCTCGAGCCTTGGCCTCGGCCTCGGCGATCGCGGCCTCCAGGCTTGGAGACCATGTCGTCGGCGCGCGCGGACTTCTCCGGGTCGGACTTGCGCCACTGCTCGTCCTCGGCCTTGCGGATCGTCTGCTCGACGGCGCGCATGCGGCCCTCGAGGTCCTTGATCCGGTCGCGCGGGACCTTGCCGGCGGCGTCCCACTTCTCGGCGACCTCGCGGAAGGCGGCCTTGGCCGCGGCGAGGTCACCGGTCTCGGCGAGCGGGGCGAGGATCGCCTCGGCCTCGACCAGCAGGCCCTCCTTGACCTCGGCGTTCGCGGCGAACTCGCTGTCGAGCGCCGCATTGGCCGCGTCGCGGGCACCGAAGAAGGTGTCCTGGGCGCCGCGGAAGCGCTGCCACAGTGCGTCGTCGACGGCCTTGGGTGCCGGGCCCGCGGCCTTCCAGTCGCGCATCAGGTCGCGGTAGCGGCCCGAGGTCGGGCCCCAGTCGGTGGATCCGGCCAGCGCCTCGGCCTCCTTGACCAGGCGCTCCTTGATCACCCGGGCGCCGTCACGGCGCTCGTCCTGCTCGGCGAAGTGCGCCTTGCGCGCCTTGGTGTACGCCGAGCGCGCCGAGGAGAACCGCTTCCACAGGCTCGTCGTCGGCGGCCTTGTCGATGCGGGGCAGCCTGCTTCCACTGCTCCAGCAGGCTCGCGCAGGCGGTTGGCGCCGTTGCGCCAGTCGCGACCGCCCGCGATCTTCTCGGCCTCGTCGGCGAGCTTCTCCTTGGCGCCGCGGGCATCCGCCACGCGCTGGGCCTTGGCGGCGCGGCGGGCGTCGCGCTGGCTGGCGATGACCGGGCCGAGTCTCGTCGAGCCTTGCGGCTCAGGGCGGGCAGGTCGCCCACGGCGTTCACGTCGTCGAGCCTGCTCACGCACCAGCCTGACCGAGGAGAGCGCCTCCTCGGGCGAGAGCACACCGGTGAGCACCCGCTTGTGCAGCAGGTCCACCTCGAGCGCCAGGTTGTCGTAGCGCTTGGTGTAGAACGCCAGGGCCTCCTCGGGTGAGGCGTCGGGCATCTGCCCGACCGCTCGCTCGCCGTCGGCTGTCTTCACGTAGACGGTTCCGTCGTCGCCGACGCGGCCCCAGTCAGAGGTAGTCACAGTGGGCCATGCTAGTCAAAGACTCCTCGGCCCTCGTGGCTGCCGCCCGAAGATCGCCGCCCGCCCCGCACGCCGCGCACGCACCTGGCTGCGTCCCTGCCGGGCGGCAGCCACTAGGCTGGCTCGGTGTTGATCGCCGCCTTCCCCGCCGGACCGTGGGGCACCAATTGCTACGTCGCGGCCACCGGACCGGGCTCCGAGTGCGTGGTCATCGACCCCGGCAAGGACGCCGCGCCGGGCGTCGCCGACGTGGTCCGCGAGCACAGGCTCAAGCCGGTCGCGGTGCTGCTCACCCACGGCCACATCGACCACATGTGGTCCGTCACCCCGGTCGCGGGCGCCTACGACGCCACGGCGTGGATCCACCCCGGCGACCGCCACCTGCTGACCGACCCGATGGCCGGCATCTCCAAGGAGAGCGCCAGCATGCTGCTCGGCGGCGACTACGAGTTCACCGAGCCGGACGACGTGGCCGAGCCTGGGCGACGGAGCCGAGCTCGAGACTCGCCGGGCTGCGCTTCGTGGTCGACCACACCCCGGGGCACACCGAGGGATCGGTCACCTTCCGCACGCCGTGGGAGGCTCCTGACGGGCCGGACATCTCCGAGGTGATGTTCTCCGGCGACCTGCTCTTCCAGGGCTCGATCGGGCGCACCGACCTGCCCGGTGGCGACCACCAGAAGATGCTGCGCTCGCTCGCGAGCAAGGTGCTCCCGCTGGCCGACGACATCGTCGTGCTGCCCGGCCACGGCGAGCAGACCTCGATCGGTCGCGAGCGCGCGACGAACCCGTTCCTGCTCGACCTGCTCGACTCCGGCGACGCCGGCCGCGTGACGCGGGGTCTGTGATGGCCAAGCCCACCCCGCTCAGCGGGTTCCCCGAGCTCCCTGCCTGCCCAGCGCTACGTCGAGCAGGAGGTCGTCGCGACACTGGCGCGCACCTTCGAGCCTGCACGGCTTCGCGAACATCGAGACCCGCGCGGTCGAGCCGATGGACCAAGCTTGCTGCGCAAGGGCGACACCTCCAAGGAGGTCTACGTCCTGCGCCGCCTCCAGGAGGAGGGCAGCAAGGACGCCGGCATCGGCCTGCACTTCGACCTGACCGTGCCCTTCGCGCGCTACGTCCTGGAGAACGCCGGCAAGCCTGGAGTTCCCCTTCCGCCGCTACCAGGTGCAGAAGGTCTGGCGCGGCGAGCGGCCGCAGGAGGGCCGCTTCCGCGAGTTCACCCAGGCCGACATCGACATCGTCGGACGCGACACGCTGCCCTTCCACCACGACGTCGAGGTCGCCCGGGTCATGCTCGAGGCGCTCTCGCGGCTGACCTTCCTGCCGGGCTTCCGCCTCCAGGTCAACAACCGCAAGGCTGATCCAGGGCTTCTACGCCGGCCTGGGCATCGACGGCGACGGCACCGACGAGGTCATGCGCCCGGTCGACAAAGCTCGACAAAGCTCGACCCCGCGAAGGTCCGCGAGCCTGCTGCTCACCGAGGCCGGCGTCAGCGCCGAGCAGGCGGACAAGGCGCTCGCCCTGGCGACGATCCGCGCCACCGACGACGGCTTCGTGGAGCAGGTGCGCGCCCTCGGCGTGCGCCACGAGCTCCTGGACGAGGGCCTCGACGAGCTCGCCACCCTGGTCCGCGCCTGCGCCCCGCTCGCCACGGCGACCACGCGCATCGAGGCGGACCTCTCGATCGCCCGGGGGCTCGACTACTACACCGGCACGGTCTTCGAGACCCGCCTCGACGGCTACGAGTCGCTGGGCTCGATCTGCTCCGGGGGCCGGTACGACGCCCTCGCGACCGACGGGCGCACGACGTACCCCGGCGTGGGGATCTCTCTCGGCGTGAGCCGGGTCCTCGTGCCGCTGGTCCAGCGCGGCGCGCTCACCGCCGACCGCTCGGTGCCGAGCGTGGTGCTGGTCGCGGTCGCCGACGAGGATTCCCGCGGCGAGGCCGACGCGATCGCCACGGCCCTGCGCGGCAACGGCGTCCCGTGCGAGGTCGCGCCGAGCGCGGCCAAGTTCGGCAAGCAGATCCGCCACGCCGAACGGCGCGGCATCCCGTACGTCTGGTTCGGCGGCGAGGTCAAGGACATCCGCTCCGGAAACCAGGTCGCCGCCGATCCGGCGACGTGGCAGCCTCCGTCCCAGGACCTGCGCCCGCAGGTCGTCACCACCACCGCAACCACCACTGAAGGGGAATCCTCGTGATCCGCACCCAGGACGCCGGCGCACTCCGCGCCGAGCACGTCGGCCAGACCGTCACCCTCGCCGGGTGGGTGGCCAACCGGCGCGATCACGGGGGAGTGGCCTTCATCGACCTGCGCGACGCCAGTGGCGTGGTGCAGGTCGTGATCCGTGACGAGGCGGTCGCGCACAGCCTGCGCGCGGAGTACTGCCTCAAGGTCACCGGCGAGGTCACCGCCCGCAAGGACGGGATGCAGAACCCCAACCTCGCCACCGGCGAGGTCGAGGTCGTCGCCGCCGAGGTCGAGGTGCTCAGCGCCGCGGCACCGCTGCCCTTCCCGATCAGCGACCACGTCGACGTGGGGGAGGAGGTGCGGCTCAAGCACCGCTACCTCGACCTGCGCCGGACCGAGCCGGGCAACGCGATCCGCCTGCGCAGCAAGGTCAACCGTGCGGCGCGTGCCGTGCTCGACGCGCACGACTTCGTGGAGATCGAGACCCCGACGCTGACCCGCAGCACGCCCGAGGGCGCGCGCGACTTCGTCGTACCGGCGCGGTTGAAGCCGGGCAGCCTGGTACGCCCTGCCGCAGAGCCCGCAGTCTGTTCAAGCAGTCTGCTCATGGTCGCCGGCATGGAGCGCTACTACCAGATCGCGCGCTGCTACCGCGACGAGGACTTCCGCGCCGACCGGCAGCCGGAGTTCACCCAGACTCGACATCGAGATGAGGCTCCGTGACCCAGGACGACGTGATCGCCCTGGGCGAGGAGATCGCCGCCGCCCTGTGGAAGCCTGATCGGTGTCGACCTCCCGCTGCCGATGCCCCGGATGACCTACGCCGACGCGATGGCCCGCTACGGTTCGGACAAGCCGGACCTGCGGATGGGCCTGGAGACCCGTCGAGTGCACGGAGTACTTCAAGGACACCCCGTTCCGCGTCTTCCAGGCCCCGTACGTCGGTGCCGTGGTCATGCCCGGCGGTGCCAGCCAGCCGCGCAAGCAGGCTCGACGCGTGGCAGGAGTGGGCCAAGCAGCGCGGCGCGCGCGGTCTCGCCTACGTGCTGGTCCAGGAGGACGGCGAGCTCACCGGCCCGGTCGCGAAGAACATCACCGACGAGGAGAAGGCCGGCCTGGCCGCGCACGTCGGCGCGAAGCCGGGTGACTGCATCTTCTTCGGTGCCGGTGCGGTGAAGTCCAGCCGGTCCCTGCTGGGCGCCGCGCGCCTGGAGATCGGGCGTCGTACCGGTCTGCTGGACGAGGACGCCTGGAGCTTCCTGTGGGTCGTCGACGCCCCGCTGTTCGAGCCGGCGGACGAGGCCACCGCGGCCGGCGACGTGGCGGTCGGCGGCGGAGCCTGGACGGCCGTGCACCATGCGTTCACCAGCCCGCAGGACCTGGAGACCTTCGACAGCGACCCCGGGGGCTCGCTGGCGTGGGCCTACGACATGGTCTGCAACGGCAACGAGATCGGTGGCGGCTCGATCCGTATCCACCGCGAGGACATCCAGAAGCGGGTCTTCGAGGTGATGGGCATCAGCACGGAGGAGGCCGAGGAGAAGTTCGGCTTCCTGCTCGAGGCGTTCAAGTACGGCGCGCCCCCGCACGGCGGCATCGCGTTCGGCTGGGACCGCGTGGTGGCCCTGCTGGCCGGCACGGACTCCATCCGCGACGTCATCGCCTTCCCCAAGACCGGTGGCGGCTACGACCCGCTCACCGCCGCTCCTGCGCCGATCACGGCGGAGCAGCGGAAGGAAGCCGGTGTCGACGCGCGCCCGGAGGACGAAACCAAGGGCTGACCGGTCGTGCCGGAAGGTTTTCCCGACCGTCGAGACCAAACCGTTACCGCGTCGCTATCGCTTTGGCGCCACGTGTGCGCCTAGTGTCTCGGACGGCGCCGGGTCGATGTGACCCGCGCCATCCGTGACAGCGCGTCGACGAGGTGAAGATGACGATCCCGGGCTCCGAGCTGGAGATCCACGAGACTGACACTCCGGTCGAGGACGACTCCGTCGTCAAGGTCGCCGGACGGTCTCCCACCCAGGCTGGCCATCGCGCGGTTCCGCGCGGACAAAGCTCTCGATGATCTCGTTCATCTTCACCGCGCTGATCATCCTGTGCGCCATCGCTGCGCCGATCCTGGTCGCGACCGGGGTGCTCAGCCCGAACGAGACGCACCAGGACCTGCTCTCCGACGACGGCGTTGTCCCGAAGGGCGCGCTCGGCGGAGTGAGCCTGGAGCCACCCGTTCGGGATCGACCCGGGCCTGGGTCGCGACCTCCTGGCCCGGATGATGCTCGCCATCACCTCGTCGCTGACGATCGCGATCACCGGCACGATCCTGACCGTCATCATCGGGGCGGTCCTCGGCATCGTCGCCGGCTTCTCCGGCGGCATCGTGGACGCCGTCGTCGGCCGGATCATCGACCTGACGCTGTCCTTCCCGCAGACGATGATGCTGCTGGCGCTCTCGGGCCCGGTGGTGCTGATGCTGCGCAACAACGTCTCGGAGTTCCCCGGGCTGGGCTTCTTCGGCAACGCCGACCTGTCCAACGGGTTCTTCGTGATCATCATCCTGGCGGTCTTCGGGTGGCCGCCGATCGCCCGCGTGGTGCGCGGCCAGGTGCTCTCGATCCGGGAGCGGGAGTTCATCGAGGCGGCCAAGGCTGCTCGGCGCGTCCCGCTCGCGGCTGTACTTCAAGGAGGTGCTGCCCAACGTCTGGGCGCCCGTCCTGGTCTACGTGACGCTGCTGGTGCCCGCCTACATCTCCGCCGAGGCCGCGTTCAACTTCCTCGGTGTCGGCATCAAGCCGCCGACGCCGACGCTGGGCAACATCCTGTCCGACTCCGTCAGCTACACCAGCGCGGACCCGACGTACTTCTTCCTCCCGGGGATCCTGCTCGCCCTCATCGTCGTGGTGTTCAACCTCGTCGGTGACGGCGTCCGCGACGCCCTGGACCCCAAGTCGCACCGATAACCCACAGACCCAGCGCGCTGCCGACATTCGGGACGCGGAGCGCTGAGGGCGCCGGCCGGGCCGGCGCCCCTCACCGGAAAAAGGAGATAGTTGAATGGCCTACAAGAAGCCATTGGCCGCGGTCGCGGCCACCGCGCTCGCGGCCACGCTCGCCGCGTGCGGCGGGGGCAGCGATAGCGGCAACAACAACGGCAGTGGCAGCAAGGCCGAGAAGGGTGGCGACGCCATCTTCCTCATCGGGCCTCGCAACGTCGAGCACTGGGACCCGCAGCGGATGTACATCGGTCGCGACCTGAACAACTCGGGCCGCCTGTTCTACCGCAGCCTGGTGGCCTACCCGGCCACCAACGACCCGAAGGAAGGCACCACCCCGGTCGCCGACCTCGCGACGGACACCGGCACCACCGACGACGGCGGCAAGACCTGGAAGTTCACGGTCCGCGACGGCGTCAAGTGGCAGGACGGCAAGGCCATCACGTGTGAGGACTTCAAGTACGGCGCCTCCCGCAACTTCGCCACCGACGTGATCATCGGCGGCCCGGCGAACTACCTGTTCACCTACCTCGACGTCCCGTCCGGCAAGGACGGCCTGCCCGCCTACAAGGGCCCCTACAAGAAGACCGGCCAGGCCGACTTCGACAAGGCGGTCACCTGCGACGGCCAGACCATCACCTACCGGTTCAAGAAGGCGTGGCCGGACTTCCCGCAGTCGGTCGCCTCGCTGCGCTACATGGACCCGTACCGCGAGGACCTCGACAAGGGCGACGCCAACAACTTCGTCGTCATCTCCAACGGCCCCTACAAGATGGAGGGCAGGCTGGAAGGAAGGCACTGGCGGCAAGTTCGTCCGCAACGACAACTGGGACGCCAGGCTCGGACCCGATCCGCAAGGCGTTCCCGGACAAGCCTGGGACTTCCGCGAGGGTGACACCGACGAGGCCATCGCCGAGCAGGCTGCTCGCCGACTCCGGTGACGCGCAGTACGCCGTGACCGAGCGTCGTCTCCCGCCGGCGCTGTTCAGCCGCAAGGACGAGGCCGGCGACCGCTACACGCAGGTCGAGTCGCCGTACGTCGACTACGTCGTGCCGAACTTCAACTCGCCGGTGTTCAAGGACGCCAACTGCCGCGAGGCGCTGAAGGCTCGCGACCGACCGGGCCGGCTGGATCAAGGCCGGTGGTGGCGAGAACTACTTCAAGGCCACCGACTCGGTCGTCAACCCGAACGTGCCCGGCTACAAGTCGAACCCGTCGTTCGCCGACCTCCCGGCCTCCGGTGACGTCGACGGCGCGAAGGCCGCGCTCGCCAAGTGCTCGGCCCCGAAGCCGGTGAAGATCAAGTTCACCTACTCCGGTGGCACCCCCACCTCCGACAAGCAGGCCTCCGCGCTGAAGGCCACCTGGGACAAGGCCGGCTTCCAGACCGAGTCTGGACCCGCTGGAGGACACCTACTACTCCGTGATCCAGAAGCCGGACGCCGACTTCGACGTCACCTGGGGTGGTTGGGGTGCTGACTGGCCGTCCGTCGGCACCGTCATCCCGCCGCTGTTCGACAGCCGGATCAACCTGACCGGTGACTCGAACGGCAACGACTACGGCAACTACAAGGGTGGTGAAGAGGTCAACAAGGCTCATCGACGACGCGTACGCCGAGACCGACCTCGACGCTGCTGCTGACAAGTGGGCCGCCGTCGACGCCAAGCTGGGTGAGGATGTCGCCTACATCCCGCTGGAGATCTCGATCTTCAACTTCCTGCACGGCGGCAAGGTCACCGGCTACTCCAACAACGTGTCGGTGAACGGCTACGCCGACCTCGCCGTCATCGGCGTGGAGAAGTGATCCTGCTCTAACACCAAGACAGTCGGGGGTCGCCCCATCGGCGGCCCCCGACTGTCCGTGCCCACCGGCCGTCTTCGTCTCTTTCGAGGTCTTCTGTGCTCGCGTACGTCATCCGCCGGCTCTTCGCCGGCGTGATCATGCTCATCGTGATGAGCATCGTCACCTTCGCCCTGTTCTTCCTGTCGCCCATCGACCAGGAGAACTTCATCTGCGGCAAGAACTGCTCTGCGGCGCAGAAGAAGGAGACCGCTGCCGCGATGGGCTACGACGACCCCTTCATGAACCAGTGGGCGGACTTCGCCAAGGGCGTCTTCGTCGGGCGCGACTTCCCCGACGACCCCAAGCCTGCGCGAGACCGCTCCGCAGACGATCGTGCGCTGCGACGCGCCCTGCCTCGGCTACTCGCGCGAGCGCGGCGACACCGTCACCAACCTGATCAAGCAGACCTTCCCCGTCTCGTTCTCCCTCGCCATCTCCGCCTTCGTCCTGTGGATGGTCGGCGGCGTGCTGCTCGGAGTGATCGCCGCCCTGAAGAAGGGCACGATCATCGACCGCGGTCTGGTCGGGCTGTCCTTGATCGTCTATGCCTTCCCGACCTTCTTCGTCGGGCTCCTGCTCTACAAGTTCGTCGCGATCAAGTGGGGGCTCACCGAGATCCCGCGCTACATGTCGATCGCCGAGGGCGGTGTGGGCGGCTGGCTCAGCAGCCTCACCCTGCCCGCGATCACCCTTGCCGTGTTCTTCATGGCCGCCTACGTCCGGATGACGAGGTCGTACGTGATCGAGTCCTTCAACGAGGACTACGTCCGTACCGCCCGCGCCAAGGGCCTGCCGGAGCGCACGGTCACGTTCAAGCACGCGCTGCGCGCCGCGCTGACGCCGATCGTGACCATGGCTGGCCTCGACTTCGCCGGCCTGATGGGCGGGGCGATCATCACCGAGTCCGTCTTCAACTACCCCGGGATGGGCAAGGCTCGCCGTTCGCGCCAGCCAGGACTTCGACCTCCCGACGACCGTCGGCCTGGTCATCCTGCTGGCGGCGTTCGTCATCCTCGCCAACATCATCGTGGACCTGCTGTACGCCGTGATCGACCCGCGCGTGCGGCTGGGCTGAGAGGAATACCTTCCGAGATGTCCACCACCTCACCCTCCACCGCCGGCACCCCGGCGGGCACCTCCGGACCGCTGCTGTCGGTGCGCGACCTGCAGGTCCACTTCCCGACGAGTGACGGCCTGGTCAAGGCCGTCAACGGGCTCACCTTCGACCTCGAGGCGGGAAAGACCCTCGGCATCGTCGGCGAGTCCGGCTCCGGCAAGTCGGTGTCCAGCATGGCGATCATGGGCCTGCACCACGGCACCAACGCCCAGATGGGCGGCGAGATCCTGATGAACGACGTCGACCTGCTGAGCCTCAGCCTGGGACGAGATGCGCAAGCGCCGCGGTCGTGACGTCGCGATGATCTTCCAGGACCCGCTGTCGGCGATGCACCCGTACTACACGGTCGGCAACCAGATCGCCGAGGCCTACCGGGTGCACCACACCGTCTCCCGCAAGGCAGCGAAGCAGCGGGCGATCGAGATGCTCGACCGGGTCGGCATCCCGAACCCGGACCGCCGCGTCAACGACTACCCGCACCAGTTCTCCGGTGGCATGCGGCAGCGCGCGATGATCGCGATGGGCCTGATCAACGACCCGAACCTGCTCATCGCCGACGAGCCGACCACGGCGCTCGACGTGACCGTCCAGGCCCAGATCCTCGACCTGCTCCAGGACCTGCAGCGCGAGTTCAACTCGGCGATCATCATCATCACCCACGACCTGGGTGTCGTGGCCGAGATGGCCGACGACGTGCTGGTGATGTACGCCGGCCGCGCGGTCGAGCACGGCCCGTGCAAGGAGATCCTGACCCACCCGGAGATGCCCTACACGTGGGGCCTGCTCTCCAGTGTTCCGGACCTCTCCGGCGACACCGGGGCCCGTCTGGTGCCGATCCCCGGCAACCCGCCCAGCCTGCTGAACCCGCCGTCCGGCTGTTCCTTCCACCCGCGCTGCCCGCACCGCGACAAGGTGCCTGGCGACCTGTGCCGCACCGAGCTCCCGCTGCTGGAGCCCGGTCAGCGCGGAGCGCACCACACCAAGCGGTGCCACCTGCCGAACCCGGACGCGATCTACGCCACCGAGGTCCTGCCGGAGATCGCTCCGGACCTCGCCAAGGAGCCTGTGATGACGAACGAGACCATCAACCCTGGCGACGGCGAGGCCGTGGTCCGCGTCCAGGGGAGTGCCGCCGCCGTGGCACCCGTCGACGCCAAGCCGATCCTCGAGGTCGACCAGGCTGCGCATGTACTTCCCCGTGAAGTCGCCCGGCCTGATCCGTCGTACGGTCGGCCAGGTCCAGGCCGTCGACGGTGTCTCCTTCCAGGTGGCCGAGGCCACCTCGCTCGGCCTCGTGGGCGAGTCCGGCTGTGGCAAGTCCACGACCGGGCGGTTGATCACCCGGCTCTACAAGCCGACGGCCGGCGCGATCCGGTTCGAGGGCGAGGACATCGCGCAGGCGAGCGCCAAGGACCTCAAGCCGCTGCGGCGCGAGATCCAGATGATCTTCCAGGACCCCTACACCTCGCTGAACCCGCGACAGACGGTCGGCTCGATCGTGGGCGCCCCGCTGGCGATCCACAAGGTGCTGCCGAAGGACAAGATCCTGGGCCGCGTCCAGGAGCCTGCTGGAGATCGTCGGTCTCAACCCGGAGCACTACAACCGCTACCCGCACGAGTTCTCCGGCGGCCAGCGGCAGCGCATCGGCATCGCCCGGGCGCTGACCCTGCAGCCCAAGGCTCCTGGTCGCCGACGAGCCCGTCTCCGCGCTCGACGTGTCGATCCAGGCGCAGGTCATCAACCTGCTCCAGGACATCCAGCGCGAGTTCGGCGTCGCCTTCCTCTTCATCGCCCACGACCTCGCGATCGTGCGGCACTTCTGCCCCGAGATCGCGGTCATGTACCTCGGCAAGATCGTCGAGATCGGTGACCGGGAGTCGATCTACGGCAACGCGCACCACCCCTACACGCAGGCGCTGCTGTCCGCCGTGCCCGACGTGAAGCAGGCGGCGACGGGCGGCCGGATCGAGCGGATCCGGCTCCAGGGCGACGTGCCGAGCCCGATCGACCCGCCGTCCGGCTGCCGGTTCCGCACCCGCTGCCCGATCGCCCAGGAGATCTGCGCCCGGCACGAGCCGCCGCTGCTGCAGATCGGCCGCAAGCACAAGGTCGCCTGCCACTTCCCGGGCCGTCTCGGCGAGACGCCGCGGGAGCCGCTGACGACCGGTCTCCTCGGCGTGGACGTCGAGGGCCGGCCGGACCCGGGCGCCAGCCCGAGCACGGACCTCGTCGAGCAGCCCGGGTACGCCGACACCTGGTTCGACCTCGACAACAAGTCCATCGGCCGGGCGTAGTCCTCGCGGCACCACCGCCTAGGCTCGACGCCGTGGATGACGAGCCCCAGGCTTTTCGACACCCCGTCGTCGCGGAGCGCGCCGTCCGGTGGGTCCCTGACGGACGCCGCGCACGCGGCGGCACCGCTCGCCGTCCGGATGCGGCCCCAGGGTCTCGACGAGTTTGGTCGGGCAGGGGCACCTGCGCGCGCCCGGCTCGCCGCTGCGGCAGGCTGGTGGAGGGCGACCAGTCGCTCTCGCTGCTGCTGTGGGGGCCGCCGGGCACGGGCAAGACGACGATCGCCTCGATCATCAGCCAGCAGACCGGCCGGCGCTTCGTGGAGGTCTCGGCCGTCTCGGCGGGGGTCAAGGAGGTGCGGGCAGCGATCGACAGCGCCCGTCGCCAGCCTGGTGGCGACGGGGGAGGAGACCGTCCTCTTCGTCGACGAGGTGCACCGGTTCAGCAAGGCGCAGCAGGACGCGCTGCTGCCGGGCGTCGAGAACCGGTGGGTGACCCTGGTGGCAGCGACGACCGAGAACCCGTCGTTCAGCGTCATCTCGCCGCTGCTCTCGCGCAGCCTGCTGCTGCGCCTGCAGTCGCTCACCGACGACGACATCGGCGAGGTGCTCGACCGCGCGGTGAGCGACGAGCGCGGCCTGGCAGGCGAGCCTGGGTCGGAGGACGCCGCCCGCGAGCACATCGTTCGCCTCGCCGGCGGTGACGCGCGGCGCTCGTTGACCTACCTGGAGGCCGCCGCCGGCGCGGCACGCTCCAAGGGCAGCACGACGATCGACGTGGAGACGGCCGAGACGGCCGCCGACCAGGCGGCGGTGCGCTACGACCGTGACGGCGACCAGCACTACGACGTGGTCAGCGCCTTCATCAAGTCGGTGCGCGGCTCCGACGCGGACGCCGCCCTGCACTACCTGGCGCGGATGATCGAGGCGGGGGAGGACCCGCGCTTCATCGCCCGGCGGCTGATGATCCTGGCGAGCGAGGACATCGGCCTCGCCGACCCGGCCGCGCTCACCACCGCCGTCGCCGCCGCGCAGACCGTGCAGGCTGATCGGCATGCCGGAGGCGCAAACCACCCTGGCGCACGCGACCATCGCGCTCGCGGTGGCCCCGAAGTCCAACGCGGTGACCACCGCGATCGGCGAGGCGATCTCCGACGTGCGCGCCGGAAAGATCGGCAACGTCCCGCCGCACCTGCGCGACGCGCACTACGCCGGGGCGAAGGGCCTGGGGCATGGCGTGGGCTACGTCTACGCCCACGACGCGCCCTACGGGGTGGCCGAGCAGCAGTACGCCCCGGACGTGGTCAAGGACGCGGCGTACTACCGGCCCACCGAGCTCGGGGCCGAGGCGGCCGTCAAGCAACGGTGGGAGCGGATTCGCCGCATCATCCGCGGCAAGTAGGCTTGTCGATCGTGACCGCCCACCTCGTCGTGCCCGACTGGCTGGCTGTGGTGACCCTCCTCGCCCTGGTGGTCCTCGCGGCCGCCGTCCTGGGCCTGCAGCACTCGCTCCGTCGCTCGCGGCAGCAGACCGAGGCGTTGCTGGACGCCGCGGCGAGCGACGCGGACGCGCTGCGCGAGCAGGCTCGCCGGGCTGGAGTCGCGGCTGCGGACGCAGACCTCGGCGGTGGAGACGCGGCAGCGGGTGCCGGTGGCGGTCGTGGACGACCGGGAGTACCTCATCACCGACCTCGGCCAGGACCGCGGGCCGCGCACGCCCGCGCGCGTCGTACCGGCGCCGTTGTTCGCCGACATCCTGGTGCGCGAGTCGGTCATCAAGACCGCCGCGCTGGCGGCCGGGCTGCGCCGCGCGCTCTCGCCGGAGGTGCGCAACCGGATCCGCTTCGAGATGAAGCGCGAGGTCAAGCGCTCGCGCAAGCAGCGCAAAGCTCCTGCTCAAGGCCGCCCGCCGCGACCTCGCGGACCGCCAGCGCGCCGGCGTCGAGGTGTCGTCGTGATCAGGTCCGGTGTGGTGTTCGTGGCCGGTGCCGCGGCCGGGGTCTACGGCATGGTCAAGGTACGACGCCTGGCCGAGGCCCTCACGCCCGACGGCATGCGCGACCGGGTCAACGCGGTGGTGCTGGGAGCGCGGCTGTTCGCCGACGAGGTCGCCCAGGGCCGGGCGGACGCCGAAACACACTTGCGGGAGCGCTACCGCGCTCTGGAGGCTGGCGCACGCAGCACCATGACGGCCCCGGTGGCCGCCCTGACGGAGAGAGAAGAGGAACACCGATGAGTGACCGGTACCTGAGCAGCGCGGAGATCCGCAACCGGTTCCTGGCGCACTTCGAGGCACGCGGGCACACCGTCGTGCCCTCGGCGTCGCTGCTCCTGGACGACCCGAACCTGCTCTTCGTCAACGCCGGAATGGTGCCCTTCAAGCCGTACTTCCTCGGCCAGGAGACCCCGCCCTTCCAGCGCGCGACGAGCGTGCAGAAGTGTGTGCGGACCCTCGACATCGAGGAGGTCGGCAAGACCACGCGGCACGGCACGTTCTTCCAGATGAACGGCAACTTCTCCTTCGGCGACTACTTCAAGGAGGGCGCCATCCAGTACGCCTGGGAGCCTGGTCACCGGCGCCCAGGCCGAGGGCGGCCTCGGCCTCGACCCGGACAAGATCTGGGTGACGGTGCTGCCGGAGGACGACGAGGCGCGCCAGGCTGTGGAAGAGCATCGCCGGGCTGCCGGACGAGCGCATCCAGCCGCGCGGGCTCAAGGACAACTACTGGAGCATGGGCGTCCCCGGCCCCGGTGGCCCCTGCAGCGAGATCTACGTCGACCGCGGCCCGGAGTTCGGCCCCGACGGTGGCCCCGACGCCGACGAGGACCGCTTCCTGGAGATCTGGAACCTGGTCTTCATGCAGGAGGAGCTCAGCGCGGTCCGGGCCAAGGACGACTTCGACATCGCCGGCCCGCTCCCGAGCAGGAACATCGACACCGGCATGGGCCTGGAGCGGGTGGCCTACCTGCTGCAGGGCAAGCAGAACCTCTACGAGATCGACTCCGTCTTCCCGGTCATCGAGAAGGCCCAGGAGCCTGAGCGGCAAGAAGTACGGCTCCGGCACGACGGACGGGCACGTCGACGACGTACGGTTCCGGGTCGTCGCGGACCACGTCCGCAGACTCGCTGATGCTGATCGGTGACGGCGTCACGCCGGGCAACGAGGGCCGCGGCTACGTGCTGCGCCGCCTGCTGCGCCGCGCGGTGCGCAACATGCGCCTGCTGGGCTACCAGGACCCGGCCCTGCCCGAGCCTGCTGCCGGTCTCCCGGGACCGGATGGGGGAGAGCCTACCCCGAGCCTCGTCACCGGCTGGGACCGGATCGCCCAGGTCGCCTTCGCCGAGGAGGAGGCCTTCCGCAAGACCCTTCAGGCCGGCACCCAGATCTTCGACCTCGCCGCGGGCGAGGTGAAGAAGTCCGGCGCCAGCACGATCGCCGGCGACAAGGCGTTCGCGCTGCACGACACCTACGGCTTCCCGATCGACCTGACCCTGGAGATGGCGGCCGAGGCGGGGCTGAGCGTCGACGAGGCGGGCTTCCGCCAGGCTCATGGGCGAGCAGCGGGAGCGGGCCAAGGCGGACGCGCGGGCGAAGAAGGGCCAGCACGCCGACACCGGGGTCTACCGCACGATCCTCGACAGCCTACGGCCCGACCGAGTGGCTGGCCTACGAGACGCTGGAGACCGAGTCCCGCCCGCTGGCGCTGCTGCGCGAGGGCGCTGCGGTCACGGCTCTCGCCAACGGCGAGATCGGCGAGCCTGGTCCTCGACCGCACCCCGTTCTACGCCGAGTCCGGTGGCCAGGCCGCCGACGCCGGGGTCATCGAGTTCGAGGGCGGCACGCTCGAGGTGCTCGACGTGCAGCGCCCGGTGCGCGGTCTCGTCGTGCACCAGGTCCGGGTGGTCGACGGCGAGCTTGCCGGCCGAGGCGGCGCTGCTGCACGCCCGGGTCGACCCGGAGTGGCGCACCGGCGCTCGCCAGGCCCACTCCGGCACGCACGTGATCCACGCGGCCCTGCGCGAGGTGCTGGGCCCCACGGCGCTGCAGTCCGGGTCCTACAACCGCCCGGGCTACCTGCGCCTGGACTTCGGCTGGCTCAACGCGCTGAGCCCCGACCAGGTCCACGAGATCGAGCACGTCGCCAACAACGCGCTGCGGGCGGACCTGCCGGTCGGCTGGGAGTACATGACGCTGAGCCAGGCCAAGGAGTGGGGCGCGCTCGCGCTCTTCGGCGAGACCTACGACGACCAGAAGGTCCGCGTCGTCGAGATCGGCGGCCCCTGGTCGCGCGAGCTCTGCGGTGGCACCCACGTCGACCACTCCAGCCAGATCGGCACCATCGTGGTCACCGGCGAGTCCAGCGTCGGCTCCGGCAACCGCCGGATCGAGGCGCTGACCGGCGTCGAGGGCTTCTCCTACCTCGCCCGCGAGCGGGACGTCGTGAACCAGCCTCTCCACGCTCCTCAAGACCCAGCCCGACGACATCGTCGGGCGGGTGGGCGACCTCGTCGAGCGGCTCAAGCAGACCGAGAAGGAGATCGAGAAGGTCCGCCTCGCGCAGGCTGCTCTCCGGCGGTGCCGCGCTCGCCGCGGGCGCGACCGACGTGGGGGGCGTGCGCCTGGTCGCTCAGCGCCTCGACGGGGCCAGCGGTGGCGACGTACGCACGCTGGCGACCGACGTCCGCGCCCGCCTCGGCGGCGACGCGCCTGCGGCCGTGGTCCTGATCGGAGCAGCCGACGGCAAGGCCGCGATCGTGGCGGCGCTCAACGACGCGGCGCAGGCCCGCGGCCTCGCGGCCGGCGACCTGGTCCGCGCGGCGGCGCCCTTCCTCGACGGCAAGGGCGGCGGCAAGGCCGACCTTGCCCAGGGCGGTGGCACCGACGTGACCCGGATCGACGAGGCGCTGGCCGCCGTGACCGCGGCGGTCGTATCGGCGTGAGGCACGGAGTCCGCCTCGGTGTGGACCCCGGCGACGCCCGGATCGGTGTCGCCCGCAGCGACCCGTCCGGCGTGCTGGCCACCCCCGTGGAGACGGTACGACGCGGCAAGGGCGACCTGCGCCGCCTGCACCAGATCGCGACGGCCGAGGAGGCCGTCGAGATCGTCGTCGGCCTGCCCCGCTCGCTCGCGGGCGGGGAGGGGCCGGCGGCGGTGAAGACGCGGCAGTTCGCGGCGCGCCTGGCGCGTCGGGTGGCCCCGCTCCCGGTGCGGTTGGTCGACGAACGGCTCACCACCGTGACTGCGACGGCTATGCTGCGCGACCAGCGCAAGGGTGCGAAGCAACGAGCCGTGGTCGACCAGGTCGCGGCCGTCGTGATCCTGCAGAACGCGCTGGACACCGAGCGAGCGTCCGGCCGCCCTCCGGGCGAGCCTGGTCCCACCCAAGGTCGAGGAGACGAATGACTGAGTCGGTCCTGCCGGAGCCGGGTCGCCGGCGCTCCCGGAAGCGGCGCTCGGGCTGCCTGCCGGTCATGCTGGTCGCGCTGCTGTTCGGCGCGATCGTGGCGTGGTTCGCCCGCGGGGCGATCTCCGACGTCAAGGACATGTTCGCCGGGCCCGAGGACTACGCCGGCCCCGGCGCCGGCGCGGTGACGGTGGTCATCGACCCCGGCCAGAGCATCCGCTCGATGGGCGACCGGCTCGAGGGCCTGGACGTCGTCGCGTCCTCCGACGCCTTCGTGGACGCCGCGGGCAAGAACGCGAAGTCGCAGTCGATCCAGGCCGCGACGTACCAGATGAAGAAGCAGATGAAAGCCGCCGACGCCGTCGCCTTCCTGGCGGACCCGAAGAACGCCGGCGCCGGCAACACGGTGACCGTGCCCGAGGGCGCCCGGGTCGGGCAGATCGTCGACGCGATCGAGAAGAAGACCGACTTCACCGAGAAGCGAACCACCGACCTGCTCGCCAACCCGGCCAGCATCGGGCTGCCGGCGGAGGCGGCGGGCAATCCCGAGGGCTACCTGTACCCCGCGACGTACGAGATCAACGACCGCACCACGCCGAAGAGCCTGCTCAGCCAGATGGTCGCGCAGACCGCGGCCGCGGAGAAGGACCTCGGCATCACCGCGGGCGCGCGCAAAGCCTGGGCCTGACGCCGCACCAGGTGATCACGGTGGCGAGCATCCTGCAGTACGAGGCCAACCGGAGCGCGGACTACCCGAAGGTCGCGCGGGTGATCTACAACCGCCTCGACGACAAGATGGCCCTGCAGACTGGACTCGACGGTCTCCTACGTCAGCAAGCGCAAGGGCGACGTGTGGACGACCCCCGCCGAGCGGGACAGCGAGTCGCTCTACAACACCTACAAGCACACCGGCCTGCCGCCGGGGCCGATCGGCTCGCCCGGCAAGGAGACGATCGAGGCCGCGCTCAACCCGGCGCAGGGCAGGCTGGCTCTTCTTCGTGCCGGACTACGAGAACGAGACCACGGTCTTCTCGACCACGCTCGCCGAGCACAACGCGGCGGTCAACCGGCTCAAGGAGTACTGCCGCACCCATGACGAGTGCTGAGCAGCGGCGGTACGGCGTGGTGGGCGACCCGGTCGCCCACTCGCTGTCCCCGGTGCTGCACCGCGCGGGCTACGCCGCGCTCGGCCTCGATGCCCGGTACGACGCCGTGCAGGTCCCCGCGGGCACGCTCGCCGCGCACGTGGCCGGGCTCGGGCCGGAGTGGGGCGGGCTCTCGGTCACCGCGCCGCTGAAGCGCGAGGCGCTGGCCCTGGCGGACAGCGTCACCGAGCGGGCGACGCTGGCCGGCGGCGCCAACACGCTGGTCCGCGCCGCCGAGGGATGGGCGGCCGACAACACCGACCTGCCGGGGGCGGTCGCCGCCGTCCGGGAGCGATACGCCGGACCGGCGGGTGTGGCGACCGTCGTCGGTGCCGGTGCGACGGCGGCCTCGGTGGGCCTGGCCCTGGCGGACCTCGGGGTGCGCACGATCCGGCTGCTGGCGCGGGACCCCAGCCGCGCGGAGGAGACGGTGCGGGCGCTGCTCCGCGACCCGCGGCTCGAGGTCGACGTGCTCCCGCTGGAGGGGGCGGCCGTGGTCGGCGAGATCGTCGTCTCGACCATCCCGGTCGCGGCCCAGACCGAGGGCCTGGTGGCCGCGACCTGCGGCAGCGCCGTCGTCTTCGAGGTGGTCTACGACCCCTGGCCCTCGCCGCTGGCGGCCGCCGCGGCCGCGCGCGGTCAGGCCCTCGTGTCCGGGCTGGACCTGCTCGTGCACCGGGCGGTGCTCCAGTTCGCGCAGTTCACTGGTCACAACGGGCCACTGGATCGCATGCGCACGGCGGGCGAGCAGGCGCTCGCGAGCCGATAGGTTCGCCGGGTGCACGTCCTCCCTGCCCTCGTCGGCGCGCTCGTGGGCGTGCTGGGCGGTCTCGCGGTGCCGCGGCTGATCGCGTGGTGCCCGGAGCCGGAGGCGAACCCGGAGGAGAACCCGGCGGACTTCCCCGACCACGTGCCCTTCGCGGTGCTGGCGGCCCGCCCCGGCCTCGCCCTGCGCTGTGCGGTGGCCTGTGCCCTGGCCGGCGCGGTCCTGGGCCTCACCCTGGGCTGGGCCTGGGCACTGGTCTGGCTGCTGTTCCTGGTGCCGGTCTGCTGCGCGCTCACCGTGATCGACTACGTCACCTGGTACCTCCCCTCGCGCCTGATCCGGCCGTCCTGGCTGGTCGTGGCGGTGCTGGTCGGCGTCGCCGCGGCGGCGCTCGGTGAGCCGCACGTCCTGCTGAGCGCCGTGATCGGCTTCCTGGCCCTGGGCGGCTACTACGGCCTGATTCGGTTCCTGGTCCCGGCCGGGATGGCGGGCGGCGACGTACGCCTGGGCGCGTTGCTGGGGCTGGCCCTCGGGCCGCTCGGCCCCGGCGCGCTGCTCGTCTCGGCGCTGGCGGCGGCGCTCCTCTCGGTGCTGGCCTACGTGCCGCTGCTCGTGCGCGGCCGGGCGATCCGCAGCGCCGAGGCCCGCGGACCGCTGAAGCACCGCGTGCCCTACGGCCCGTTCCTGGTGCTCGGGGCGCTCGTGGCGGTCGTGGTGGGACGGGTCCTGGGCGGCTGAGCGCCGCGTGGGAGACTTGCCCTCATGTTGCGCTGGTTGACCGCGGGGGAGTCCCACGGCCCCTCGTTGGTCGCGATCCTGGAGGGCCTGCCGGCCCACGTCGAGGTCACGACCGACGACATCTCCGACTCGCTGGCCCGGCGCCGGCTCGGCTACGGCCGCGGTGCCCGGATGAAGTTCGAGGCCGACGCGGTCACGATCACCGGCGGCATCCGGCACGGCCGCACCCAGGGTGGTCCGGTCGCGATCCAGGTGGGCAACACCGAGTGGCCCAAGTGGGAGACGGTCATGTCGGCCGACCCGGTCGAGCCCGAGGTCCTGGAGAAGCAGGCGCGCAACGCGCCGCTGACCCGCCCCCGCCCGGGCCACGCGGACCTGGCCGGGATGCAGAAGTACGACTTCGAGGACGCCCGCCCGATCCTGGAGCGCGCCTCGGCCCGGGAGACCGCGGCCCGGGTCGCGCTCGGCCGGGTGGCGAGCAACTTCCTCGAGCAGGCCACCGGCGCTCGCATCGTCAGCCACGTGCTGGAGATCGGCGGCGTCCGTACGCCGTCGCGGGAGCCTGCCCACCGCCGACGACGTGGCCCGCCTCGACGAGGACCCGGTGCGCTGCTTCGACGCCGACGGGTCGAAGCAGATGGTCGAGAGGATCGACCAGGCGCACAAGGACGGCGACACCCTCGGCGGCGTCGTGGAGGTCGTCGTGCACGGTCTCCCGCCGGGCCTGGGCTCGCACGTGCACTGGGACCGCCGTCTCGACGCGCGCCTGGCGGGTGCGCTGATGGGCATCCAGGCGATCAAGGGCGTCGAGGTCGGCGACGGCTTCGGACTCGCCGCCACGCCGGGCTCGCTCGCCCACGACGAGATCGTCCCGACCGACGAGGGACTGCGCCGGGTCACGGACCGCTCCGGCGGGACCGAGGGCGGGATGAGCACCGGCGAGGTGCTCCGGGTCCGGGCGGCGATGAAGCCCATCGCCACGGTCCCGCGCGCGCTGCGCACCGTCGACCTGGCTACCGGCGAGGAGGCCGTCGCGCACCACCAGCGCTCCGACGTCTGCGCCGTCCCCGCGGCGGGCATCGTCGCGGAGGCGATGGTGGCACTGGTGCTGGCCGACGCGGTGCTGGAGAAGTTCGGCGGCGACTCGATCGGCGAGACCCGCCGCAACGTGCAGTCCTACCTCGACACGCTTCCCTACAAGTGAGCGGCGTCCGGTGAGCGCTCCGCGGGCGGTCCTGATCGGCACCATGGGCGCCGGCAAGACGACCGTGGGCCGGCTGGTCGCCGACGCGCTCGGGGTGGGCTTCGCCGACTCCGACGCGCTCGTGGAGGAGCGGGCCGGCAAGAGCGTGCAGGACATGTTCGTCGACGACGGCGAGCAGGCCTTCCGGACGCTGGAGCGGGAGGTCGTCGCCGCGGCCCTGGCCGGCCACGACGGGGTGCTCTCGCTTGGCGGTGGCGCGGTCCTCGATCCCGCCACCCAGGCGCTGCTGGCGGCGCACCAGGTGGTCTTTCTCCGGGTCGGCCTCGCCGACGCGGTCAAGCGGGTCGGCCTCGGTGTGGGCCGGCCGCTGCTGCTCGGCAACATCCGCTCCCGCGTGAAGCAGGCTGCTCGACGAGCGCACCCCCGTCTACGAGGGCTTGGCCCGCGTCGTCGTGGAGACCGACGGGCGCCCGCCCCAGGACGTGGCGGCCGAGGTGCTCGCCGCCCTCACCGGAGGAGAGTCGTGACCGAGCCGACCGTGATCAGCGTGGCCACCGCGTCGCCGTACGACGTCGTGGTGGGCCATGGTGTCCTCGACCGCCTGCGCGGGCTGCTGCCGGCCGGTGTACAGCGCGTCGCGATCGTGTGCCCGGAGTCCCTGGAGGACCTGCTCGACCCGTTCGCGGACCTGCTCGACGGGCTCGAGGTCGTCGTCCTGCAGGTGCCCGACGGCGAGGAGGCGAAGAGCCTGGGAGGTCGCCGCCGCGTGCTGGGAGGCGCTCGGCGAGGACGGCTTCACCCGCTCCGACGCCGTCGTCACCCTCGGCGGCGGCGCGACGACCGACCTCGGCGGCTTCGTCGCGGCGACCTGGCTGCGCGGCGTCGCGGTCGTGCACGTGCCGACCACGCTGCTGGCGATGGTCGATGCGGCGGTCGGCGGCAAGACCGGCATCAACACCCCCGCGGGCAAGAACCTCGTCGGCTCCTTCCACGAGCCGGCCGGCGTTCTCTGCGACCTGGCGCTGCTGGCGAGCCTGCCGCGCGCGGAGCTCGTCGCCGGCCTCGGCGAGGTCGTCAAGTGCGGCTTCATCGCCGATCCCCGCATCCTCGAGCCTGGTCGAGACGACCGATCCCGCCGCGCTCACCGCTGACTCACCGGTGCTGCGCGAGTCTGGTCGAGCGGTCGGTCCGGGTCAAGGCCGAGGTCGTCGCCGGTGACCTGCGCGAGACCGGCGGCCAGGGCGGTCACCCCGGCCGCGAGGCGCTGAACTACGGCCACACCCTGGCGCACGCGATCGAGCGGGCGACCGACTACACCATCCGGCACGGCGAGGCCGTCGCCATCGGGTGCGTGTACGTCGCCGGTCCGGCCGCCCGCGCCGGCTCGCTCACGCCCGACGTGGTCGCCCGCCACCGGGAGACGTTCGGCCGGGTCGGCCTCCCCACCTCCTGGGACGGCGCGTCCTTCGAGGACCTGCTGGCGACCATGCGGGTCGACAAGAAGTCGCGCGGCAACCAGGCTCCGCTTCGTCGTGCTGGAGGACGTCGGTCGGCCGGTCGTGCTGGCCGGTCCGTCCGAGGAGGACCTGCGCGCGGCCTACGCCGCTCTAGGATCCGGGGCATGAGCGAGCGCGACGTCTACGTCCTCAACGGTCCCAACCTGGGCCGGCTGGGCAGGCGGCAGCCGGAGATCTACGGCACGACGACGCACCTCGACCTGCGGGACGAGCCTGATGCCGCGCTGGGGCAAGGAGCCTGGGCCTGGAGGTCCACTTCTCCCAGACCAACCACGAGGGCGAAGCTTGCTCGACCGGCTCAACGACGCCGCCGACAAGGCATGGCCGGTCGTGCTCAACGCGGGTGCGTGGACGCACTACTCCTACGCCCTCTACGACGCCTGCGCGCAGGCTCACCGCGCCGCTCGTGGAGGTGCACATCAGTGCCCCGTCGAAGCGCCCGGAGGAGTTCCGGCACACCTCGGTGGTCACCCCGCACGCCGCGAAGGTGATCGAGGGCGAGGGCATCGACGGCTACCGGCAGGCGCTGGAATTCATCGCAGCGCATCCGGCCCACTAGACTCTCCCGCTGGCCCTGTGTCGTCTCCTGGGGCCACCCGATCTTCGACATCTCGAACAGAAGGCTGACGCATGGCAACGACGAACGACCTCAAGAACGGCATGGTCCTCAAGCCTGGAGAACCAGGCTCTGGCAGGTAGTCGAGTTCCAGCACGTGAAGCCGGGCAAGGGCCCCGCGTTCGTCCGCACCAAGGCTCAAGCACGTCGAGTCGGGCAAGAACGTCGACAAGACCTTCAACGCCGGCACCAAGGTCGAGACCGCCACGGTCGACCGCCGCTCGTTCCAGTACCTCTACAACGACGGCACGAACTTCGTCTTCATGGACGTCCAGGACTACGACCAGCTCGAGGTCGCCCCGGAGATCGTCGGTGACGCCGCCGGCTTCCTGCTGGAGAACCAGGACGTCATCCTCGCCACCAACGAGGGCCGCGTGCTCTTCATCGAGATGCCCGCCTCCGTCGAGTCTCGTCGTGTCCTACACCGAGCCCGGCGTCGTCGGCGACTCCGCCACCGGCCGCACCAAGCCGGCCACGCTGGAGACCGGCGCCGAGATCCAGGTCCCGCTCTTCATCGAGCAGGGCGAGAAGATCAAGGTCGACACCCGCGAGGGTGGTTCCTACCTGAGCCGTGTGAAGGGCTGATGGGAGCCCGGACCAAGGCCCGCAAGCGCGCCCTCGACGTCCTCTACGCCGCCGACCTGCGCGGCGAGACGGGCGTCGAGGCCCTGGCGCGGGTCAGCGCCGAGGGCGAGGCGCCGACCAACCCCTACACCGCCACGCTCGTCGAGGGCGTGACCGAGCGTCGTACCCGCATCGACGAGGTGCTCACCGAGTTCTCGACCGGCTGGTCACTGACCCGGATGCCCGCCGTGGACCGCAACGTCCTGCGCATCGGCGTCTGGGAGATGCTCTGGGCCGAGGACGTGCCGGACACCGTCGCGGTGACCGAGGCGATGGCACTGGTCCGTGAGCCTGTCGACCGACGAGTCGCCGGCGTTCGTCAACGGCGTGCTCGGCGCGATCCAGCGCAGCAAGTCCACCCTCGTCTGAGCCCGGCGGAGAGATCTTCGCTCCTCGGTTGACCCTTGCTGGCCTCCCAGACCGTCCTACGGTCATGAGGACCTGGGAGAAGGAGACGAGGTCGCGACGCCGCCTGGGGCTGCTCGCCCTGCCGTGGGTGGGCGCACTCGTCCTGGGAGGCGCACCGGCGACGCCCGCCGCCTCGTCGTCCACGCGCAGGCGCGGTCGGTCAACGGCAGCCGCGACGGCGTGAAGCCTCCTGCGCACGGTGCTCACCTACCGGTCCTGGGTGCGCTGAGCGGTCTTGCGCGACCCGCGCGGGAAGGTGTGTCAGGCTGGGCCCATGCCTGAGCCGGATGAGGTCGATGTCGTCGTCGTCGGACTGGGACCCGGAGGTGAGCACGTCACCGCCGAGTCTCGCCCGGGCCGGACTCTCCGTGGTCGGTGTGGACCGCCGCCTCGTCGGTGGGGAGTGCCCGTACTTCGGGTGCGTGCCGTCGAAGATGATGATCCGGGCCGCCGACGCGCTCGCCGAGGGGCGCCGGATCGGAGCCCTGGCCGGCTCCGCCGACGTGCACCCGGACTGGACGCCCGTGGCGGACCGGATCCGCGACGAGGCCACCGACGACTGGGACGACGAGGTCGCGGTGAAGCGGCTGGAGGACGCCGGCGCCCGCTTCGTGCGCGGCGAGGGCCGCCTCGACGGTCCCGGGCGGGTCGTGGTGAGGACCGACGACGGCGAGGTCGTGCTGACCGCCCGCCGCGGCGTCGTCCTTAACACCGGCACCGAGCCGGCGGTCCCGCCGATCGACGGGCTCGCGGACACTCCGTACTGGACCAACCGGGACGCCGTCCGCCTCCGTGAGTCTGCCGACCAGCCTGGTCGTCCTCGGCGGCGGTGCGATCGGCTGCGAGACTCGCCCAGGCGTTCTCGCGCTTCAGCGTCGAGGTCACCGTCGTGGAGGCGGGCGAGCGGATCCTCGGGCCCGAGGAGCCGGAGGCCAGTGCAGTCGTCGCCGCGGCCCTCGAGGACGAGGGGATCACGGTCCGGGCCGGGGTGGGCGTGAGTGCTGTCGCGCACGAGGGCGCCTTCCGGATCGGGCTCGCTGACGGCTCCTCCGTCGAGGCCCAGGCGCTCTTGGTGGCCGCGGGGCGTCGTACCAACCTCGGGGGGATCGGTCTCGACACGGTCGGTGGCGACCCCTCCGCGCGCACCATCGACGTGGACGAGCGGATGCGGGTGCGGGGCGTCGAGGGCCTGTGGGCGATCGGCGACATCACCGGCAAGGGCGCCTTCACGCACATGTCGATGTACCAGGCCAAGGTCGCCGTGCGGGACCTGACGGGCGAGGACGGCCCGTGGGCCGACTACCGTGCGGTGTCGCGGGCGACCTTCACCGACCCCGAGGTCGGCTCGGTCGGGATGACCGAGAAGCAGGCGCGCGACGCCGGGCTGAACGTCGGCACCGGGATCGCGAAGGCTGCCCGAGTCCAGCCGCGGCTGGCTGCACAAGGTCGGCAACGACGGCGTGATCAAGGTCGTCGCCGACCTCGACCGCGGTGTGCTGGTCGGTGCCACGGCCGTCGGTCCCGCCGGCGGCGAGATCATCGGGATGCTGGTCACCGCGATCCACGGCGAGGTGCCGGTCGCCACGCTGCGCGGGATGCACTTCGCGTACCCGACGTTCCACCGCGCGATCGAGACCGCGCTCGACGACCTCAGCCCGATCGGTTCGGGTGCCCGGGCGGCGCGGCGCCGGTCCCACCATGCCCAGCCGGCCATCACGACCACCACGAGCAGGGCGCCGGCGATCTCGTCGATGACGTAGTGCTCGGCGTAGTAGACGAGCGCGAACAGCATGCTCGCGGGGTAGAGCAGCACGCTCCACCGCCACGGGCTGCGATAGCGGGCGATCACCCACCAGGCGATGAAGATCGCCAGCGCGGAGTGCAGCGAGGGCATGGCCGCGACCTGGTTGCCGATCGCGGAGACGTTCTGGTGGGCGGTGGTCGTGCTGCCCGTCGACGCACTCAGGTCGAACCAGCCGCGGCCGGTGATCCGGGCGACGTCGTCGCTGACGTATCCGTCGCGCGCGGCCATCCACGGCGGTGCCATGGGGTAGAGGACGTAGCAGACCACCGACAGCGAGATGATCACCAGGTAGCGGCGCATGAACCAGACCCACTCCTCGCGCTTGCGCTTCCACAGCACGGCACCGATGGCGAGCGCGGCGAAGAAGTGGGAGTAGTAGACGGTCGTGAGGATCACGTCGTACCAGCGGGGGGCGAGGGACTGCCGGCAGGGCACCCCGCAGAACTTCTCCTGCAGGTACTCCGTCGGCAGCGTCCCGCCGAACAACCACCGGTCCACCTCGATCGGCTCGGTGAAGTGGACCGAGAAGGCGCCCAGGTCGTCGGAGACGCCGCGGCTGTAGAGGTAGGCCAGCAGCACGAGGAACGGCGGCCACCAGTCGCGCAGGAAGGCCAGGTGCTCGCGCACCGGACGCCGCACGTCCCACGCGACCGTGGCGAGCCAGAGGATGATCACGACCTGGTAGCCCTGGCGGGGCAGGCCGCTGGTCTGCATGTACGCCACCAGGCCGGCGACGAAGGCGAGCACGCCCAGCACCCGGACCAGGTCGACCCGCGGCAGCGCCGCCGGGACCGCCTCCGCCTCACCACCTGTCATCACGACCTCCAGGGACGGAGGTTAATCGGTCGCGTCTCGGACATGAACGGCGGAGGGCGCGTCATCGGATCCGGGAACGCCTCGACGTGGACCGGATCAGGTCCCGGGTGCCGGGTACCGGACAGCCACGGCCGCGCTGGGCGCGGCACCCGACACCGAAGGGAGTGGACCAGCATGGGTCTCGACGACAAAGCCTGAAGAACACCGCCGAGGAGAAGATCGGTGAGGCGAAGGAGGCCGCCGGCAAGGCGACCGACAACGAGGACCTGGAGGCCGAGGGCAAGAGCGACCAGGCCAAGGGTGCGATCAAGCAGGCCGGCGAGAAGGTGAAGGACGTCTTCAAGTGACCTGCTGAGCCGCACGATCGCGAAGGGGCCCCTCGGCGGGGGCCCCTTCGTCATGTCCGGGCCGCCAACGGGTACGGCGCAGCCATGACCCGATTCGGCTACACCCTGATGACCGAGCAGAGCGGCCCGAAGCAGGCTCGTGGGCTACGCGCAGGACGCGGAGCGGCGCGGCTTCGACTTCGCGGTCTGCAGCGACCACTTCTCGCCCTGGCTGGTGGAGCAGGGGCACGCGCCGTACGCCTGGACGGTGCTGGGCGCCGTCGCCCAGGCGACCACGGAGCCTGGACCTGATGACCTACGTGACCTGCCCGACGCTGCGCTACCACCCCGCGGTCGTCGCGCAGAAGGCCGCGACCCTGGCGGTGCTCTCGGACAACCGCTTCACCCTCGGCCTCGGCACGGGGGAGAGCCTCAACGAGCACGTGGTGGGCGAGGGCTGGCCGGGGGTGGAGACCCGCCAGCAGATGCTGGCCGAGGCGATCGAGGTGATCCGCGCGCTGCACACCGGGGAGCCTGGTCGACCACAGCGGGGAGTTCTTCCAGGTCGACTCGGCCCGGATCTGGGACCTGCCGGACGAGCCGGTCGGGATCGGGGTGGCGGTCGGCGGGGACCGGGCGATCGCCGCGTTCGCGGCCCAGGCGGACCACCTGGTCGCGGTCGAGCCCCAGAGCGCGTTCGTGGAGTCGTGGAACGCCACGAACGGCGCCCCCGAGATCGGTACGACGGCGCGGGCCGTCGGGCAGGTGCCGATCTGCTGGGCGCCGACGCAGGAGGAGGGCGAGGCCCTCGCGCACGAGCAGTTCCGCTGGTTCGGCGGCGGCTGGGGCGTCAACGCGGACCTGCCGACGCCAGCGGGCTTCGCGGCGGCGAGCCAGTTCGTGCGCCCCGAGGACGTGTCGGGGTCGATCCCGTGCGGCCCGGACCTGGACGCGATCGCCGAGGCGGTGCTGGCCTTCCCCGAGGCGGGCTTCACCGACGTCGCGGTCGTGCAGGTGGGGGACCGCAACCAGCAGCGCTTCCTCGACGAGGCCGCCGGCCCGCTGCTGGAAAGGCTGCGCAACGCCTGACCCCGGTGCGGCCGTGAGGGCGCCGAGCCGCTAGGGTGGAGCCCGATCGACATCCTTTAACGAGCCGTCCTGTGAGGCGGAGAAGGAGGTCAGGCGCACTGATGCCTACCCACGCCCCGAGCCCCGAGGGCCAGCGTCCCGAGGGCCGCGTCGTCCTCGACGCCGGCGACATCAGCCGGGCACTCGTCCGCATCGCCCACGAGATCCTCGAGCGCAACAAGGGCGCCGAGGACCTCCTGCTGCTCGGGCTGCACACCCGTGGCGTCCCGCTCGCGCACCGGATCGCCGCGAACATCGCCCAGGTGGAGGGTACGACGGTCGCGACCGGGTCCCTCGACGTGACGATGTACCGCGACGACCTCCGCTCGAACCCCACCCGCACGCCGCACCGTACCGAGGTCCCCTCCGGCGGCATCGACGGCAAGACCGTGGTGCTCGTCGACGACGTGCTCTACTCCGGGCGCACCATCCGGGCCGCGCTGGACGCGCTCTCGGACCTGGGCCGCCCGGCCGTCGTACGCCTGGCGGTGCTGGTGGACCGCGGCCACCGCGAGTCGCCGATCCGCGCCGACCACGTCGGCAAGAACCTGCCGACCGCCCGCAGCGAGCGGGTCAGCCTGCGCCTGCGGGAGACCGACGGGGAGGACGAGGTGACGATCCGGTGAACCGGCACCTGCTCAGCATCGACGACCTGGAGGTCGCCGACATCCACCAGGTCTTCACCACCGCAGCGGAGATGCACGACGTGCAGCGCCGCGAGGTGAAGAAGCTGCCCGCCCTGCGCGGGCGGACCGTGATCAACCTGTTCTTCGAGGACTCGACGCGGACCCGGTCCAGGCTTCGAGATCGCCGGCAAGTGGCTCTCCGCCGACGTCATCAACCTCTCCGCCAAGGGCAGCAGCGCCAGCAAGGGCGAGTCCCTGCGCGACACCGTGCTGACGGTGACGGCGATGGGCGTCGACGGGCTGGTCGTGCGGCACTCCGCGAGCGGGGCGGCCGAGCAGATCAGCCGCTGGGTCGACGTACCGGTCGTCAACGCGGGCGACGGCACCCACGAGCACCCCACCCAGGCGCTGCTCGACGGCTACGCGCTGACCCGCCGGCTCGGCACGCTGGAGGGCAAGCACGTCGCGATCGTCGGCGACGTCACGCACAGCCGGGTGTTCCGCAGCAACCTCAAGAGCCTGGTCAAGCTCGGCGCGAGCGTGACCGTGGTCGCGCCGCCGACGCTGATGCCCGCAGGCGTGGGGGACTGGTCGAAGGAGGCCGGCTTCGCCACGTCGTGGGAGCCTGGACCCGGTGCTGCCCGAGGTGGACGCGGTGATGATGCTGCGCGTCCAGCGCGAGCGGATGAGCGGCGGGTTCTTCCCGACCGCACGGGAGTACACCATCGGCTACGGCCTGACCCGCGACCGCCTGGCCCTGCTGAAGCCCGGCACCCCGATCCTGCACCCCGGCCCGATGAACCGCGGCCTGGAGATCTCGCCGGACGCCGCCGACGCCGCCGACAGCCTGGTCCTCGACCAGGTCTCCGCGGGCGTCGCGGTCCGGATGTCCGTGCTCTACCACCTGCTCGCCGGCGAGGAGACGTCCGCATGAACCTCCTGATCAAGGGCGCCACCCTGCCCGACGGCACGACGAGCGACGTGCTCGTCCAGGACGGCACCATCGCCGGGCTGGGCAAGGTCACGGCGAAGGCCGACGACACGATCGACGCCGCGGGCCTGCAGGCTCCCTGCCGGGGCTGGTCGACCTGCACACCCACCTGCGCGAGCCGGGCCGCGAGGACGCCGAGACCGTGCTGACCGGGTCGCGTGCCGCGGCTGCCGGCGGGTTCACCGCTGTGCTCGCGATGGCCAACACCAACCCCGTCACCGACACCGCCGAGGCGGCGGAGCGGGTCTACGACCTGGGGCGGGCCGCCGGGCTCGTCGACGTGCAGCCGGTCGGCGCGGTCACCAAGGCCCTGGCGGGCGAGGAGCCTGGCCGAGCTCGGCCTGATGGCGCGCAGCCGCGCGAAGGTGCGGGTGTTCTCCGACGACGGCAAGTGCGTCCACGACGCCCGGGTCATGCGCCGCGCGCTGGAGTACGTCAAGACGTTCGGCGGTGTGGTCAGCCAGCACAGCCAGGACCCCTCGCTCGCCGGGCCGTCCGCCTGCTGCCACGAGGGTGAGTTTGTCCGGCCGGCTCGGCCTGCCCGGCTGGCCCGGCATCGCCGAGGAGGTCGTCGTCGCCCGCGACGTCATGCTCGCCCGCCACACCGGCAGCCGGGTGCACGTCGCGCACGTCTCCACCGCGGGCAGCGTCGAGGTGGTCCGCTGGGCGAAGGCCCAGGGCATCGACGTGACCGCGGAGGTCACGCCGCACCACCTGCTGCTGACCACCGACCTGCTGAGCGGCTACGACCCGACGTACAAGGTCAACCCGCCGCTGCGCCCGGCCGAGGACGTGGAGGCGCTGCGCGCCGCGCTGGCCGACGGCACGATCGACGCGGTGGCCACCGACCACGCGCCGCACGCTCGCCACGACAAGGAGCACGCGTTCGTCGACGCGGCCTTCGGCATGCTCGGGCTGGAGACCGCACTGCCCGTCGTCACCACGGTGATGGTCGAGAGCGGCCTGCTGGACTGGGCCGGTGTGGCACGGGTGATGAGCGCCCAGCCCGCCCGGATCGCCGGCCTGGACGGTCACGGCCGCCCGATCGCCGTCGGCGAGCCCGCGAACCTCACCCTGCTCGACCCCGCCGCCCAGGTGGTGGTGGACCGCGCGGACAGCGTCTCGCTGAGCCGCAACAACCCCTGGCACGACCGCAAAGCTCGACCGGAAAGGTGATCGCCACGCTCCTGCGTGGCACGCCGACCGTCCTGGAAGGAGCGCTCGTATGAGCACCCCCGCCCTGCTCGTCCTCGAGGACGGCCGCACGTTCCACGGCGAGGCCTACGGCGCCGAGGGGGAGACCTTCGGCGAGGCCGTCTTCAACACCGGCATGACCGGCTACCAGGAGACGCTGACCGACCCGTCGTACCACCGCCAGGTCGTGGTGATGACCGCGCCGCACGTCGGCAACACCGGCATCAACGACGAGGACCAGGAGTCGCGGCGGATCTGGGTCGCCGGGTACGTCGTGCGCGACCCCGCGCGCGTCCCGAGCAACTGGCGCTCGCGCCGCTCGCTCGACGACGAGCCTGCAGGCACAGGGCGTCGTCGGGATCTCCGGGATCGACACCCGCGCGCTGACCCGCCACCTGCGCGAGGCGGGTGCCATGCGGGTCGGCATCTCCACGGTCGAGACCGACCCGGCGAAGGCTGCTGGAGAAGGTCAAGGCGTCCGCGGAGATGACCGGCGCCAACCTGTCCGAGGCGGTCTCGACCGGCGAGGCCTACGTCGTCCCGGCCCAGGGCGAGAAGCGCTTCACCGTCGCCGCCCTGGACCTCGGCATCAAGGACATGACGCCGCAGCGGATGAGCGAGCGCGGCATCGAGGTGCACGTGCTGCCCGCGACCGCGAGCATCGACGACGTGCTCGCCGTCGGCGCTGGTGGGAAGGGGCCGGACGGGCTGTTCTTCTCCAACGGCCCGGGCGACCCGGCCGCGACCACCGGCCAGGTGGAGCCTGCTGCGGGAGGCGCTGGCGCGCGACCTGCCGTACTTCGGCATCTGCTTCGGCAACCAGGCTCTTCGGCCGGGCGCTCGGCTTCGGCACCTACAAGGCTCAAGTACGGCCACCGCGGCATCAACCAGCCGGTGATGGACCTGACCACCCGCAAGGTCGAGGTCACCGCGCACAACCACGGGTTCGCCGTGGACGCGCCGCGCGACACCGACACCGAGACGCCGTACGGCGTCGCGAGCGTCAGCCACGTGTGCCTCAACGACGACGTCGTCGAGGGCCTCGAGTCGCGCTCCGCCTCGGGTGGTGAAGAGCCTTCTCGGTCCAGTACCACCCCGAGGCCGCCGCCGGCCCGCACGACGCGGCCTACCTGTTCGACCGTTTCGTGACCCTGCTCGAGGAGACCGCCTGATGCCGAAGCGCGACGACATCAACTCCGTCCTGGTGATCGGCTCCGGCCCGATCGTGATCGGCCAGGCGTGCGAGTTCGACTACTCGGGCACCCAGGCCTGCCGGGTGCTCAAGGAGGAGGGCCTGCGGGTCATCCTCATCAACTCGAACCCGGCCACGATCATGACGGACCCGGAGTTCGCCGACGCGACGTACGTCGAGCCGATCACCCCGGAGTTCGTGGAGAAGGTCATCGCCAAGGAGCGTCCCGACGCGATCCTGCCGACCCTCGGCGGCCAGACCGCGCTCAACGCCGCCATCGCGGCGCACGAGAGCGGTGTGCTGGAGAAGTACGGCGTGGAGATGATCGGTGCCTCCTTCGAGGCGATCCACCGCGGTGAGAACCGCGAGACTGTTCAACGCGATCGTGCACAAGGTCGGCGGCGAGGTGGCCCGCTCCTTCGTGTGCCACTCCATGGAGGAGGTGGAGAAGGCCGCCGGCGAGCTCGGCTTCCCGGTCGTGGTCCGGCCGTCCTTCACGATGGGCGGCCTGGGCTCCGGCATCGCCTACGACGAGGCCGACATGCACCGCATCGCCGGTGCCGGCCTGTCCGCCAGCCCGACCACCGAGGTGCTGATCGAGGAGTCGATCATCGGCTGGAAGGAGTACGAGCCTGGAGGTGATGCGCGACAAGGCCGACAACGTCGTGATCATCTGCTCGATCGAGAACTTCGACCCGATGGGCGTGCACACCGGCGACTCGATCACCGTCGCGCCGGCGATGACGCTCACCGACCGCGAGTACCAGCACCTGCGGGACCTCGCCATCGGCATCATCCGCGAGGTCGGCGTCGACACCGGCGGCTGCAACATCCAGTACGCCGTCAACCCCGCCGACGGCCGGGTCATCGTCATCGAGATGAACCCGCGGGTGTCGCGCTCCTCGGCCCTCGCGAGCAAGGCCACCGGCTTCCCGATCGCCAAGATCGCCGCGAAGGTCGCCGTCGGCTACACGCTCGACGAGATCCCCAACGACATCACCGCGGAGACCCCGGCCTCCTTCGAGCCGACGCTCGACTACGTCGTGGTGAAGGTGCCGCGCTTCGCGTTCGAGAAGTTCCCGACCGCGGACCCGGTGCTCACCACGCACATGAAGTCCGTCGGCGAGGCGATGGCGATCGGCCGCAACTTCACCGAGGCGCTGAACAAGGCGCTGCGCTCGCTGGAGAACAAGGCGGCGCCGTTCCACTGGACGGGTGACCCGGGTGACCGCGACGCCCTGCTGGAGGCGGTCAAGGTCCCGCACGACGGCCGGATCCAGAAGGTGATGCAGGCGATCCGCGCCGGTGCCACCCAGGAGCAGGTGCACGACGCGACCAAGATCGACCCGTGGTTCGTCGACCAGGCTCTTCCTCATCGACGAGATCGCGCAGAAGGTCGCCGCCACCGAGGCTCCTGGACGCGGGCGCGCTGCGCCAGGCCAAGCGGCACGGCTTCTCCGACGCGCAGATCGCCGGCATCCGCGGGCTGTCGGAGTCGGAGGTGCGCGTCGCACGGCAGACCGCGGGGGTGCGCCCGGTGTTCAAGACCGTGGACACCTGCGCGGCGGAGTTCGCCGCACAGACGCCGTACTACTACTCCTCCTACGACGAGGAGACCGAGGTCCTGCCGCGAGCCGAGGGCAAGCAGGCGGTGATCATCCTGGGCTCCGGCCCGAACCGGATCGGCCAGGGCATCGAGTTCGACTACTCGTGCGTGCACGCCAGCCTCGCGCTCGCCGAGGCGGGCTACGAGACGATCATGGTCAACTGCAACCCGGAGACGGTCTCGACCGACTACGACACCTCGGACCGGCTCTACTTCGAGCCGTTGACGCTCGAGGACGTGCTGGAGATCTACGAGGCGGAGAAGGCTGCGGGCCCGATCGCCGGTGTCATCGCGACCCTCGGCGGCCAGACCCCGCTCGGTCTCGCCCAGGGCCTGCAGGACGCGGGCGTGCCGATCGTCGGCACCAGCCCCGAGGCGATCGACCTCGCCGAGGAGCGCGGCGCCTTCGGCCGGGTGCTCGCGGAGGCCGGCCTCGTCGCGCCCAAGCACGGCACCGCGGTGTCCTTCGAGGACGCGCAGGCGATCGCGCACTCCATCGGCTACCCGGTGCTGGTCCGGCCGTCGTACGTCCTCGGAGGGCGCGGCATGCAGATCGTCTACAGCGACCAGGCCCTGGAGGCCTACATCGAGGCGGCGACCGAGATCAGCCCGGACCGCCCGGTGCTGGTCGACCGGTTCATCGACGACGCCGTGGAGATCGACGTCGACGCCCTCTACGACGGCGAGGAGCTCTTCCTCGGCGGCGTGATGGAGCACATCGAGGAGGCCGGCATCCACTCCGGTGACTCCTCCTGCGCGCTGCCGCCGATCACGCTCGGGGACGCCGAGATCACCCGCATCCGCGAGGCGACCCTCGGCATCGCCCGCGGCGTCGGCGTGCGCGGGCTGATCAACATCCAGTTCGCGCTCGGCGCGGACGTGCTCTACGTGATCGAGGCGAACCCGCGTGCCTCCCGCACGGTGCCGTTCGTCTCCAAGGCGACCGGCACCCAGGCTCGCGAAGGCCGCGGCCCGGGTGATGCTGGGCGAGTCGATCGCCGAGTCTGCGTGCCTCCGGTGCGCTCCCGGCCGAGGGCGACGGCGGCACCCTTCCGGCCGACGCGCCGATCGCGGTGAAGGAGGCGGTGCTGCCGTTCAACCGGTTCCGCACCAAGGAGGGCAGACTTCGTCGACACCGTGCTCGGGCCGGAGATGAAGTCCACCGGTGAGGTGATGGGCTTCGACGCCGACTTCGGCACCGCGTTCAGCAAGTCCCAGGCCGCGGCGTACGGCTCGCTGCCGACCGAGGGCAAGGTCTTCATCTCGATCGCCAACCGAGACAAGAGGACGATGATCTTCCCCGCCCGGGTGCTGGCCGACTACGGCTTCGAGATCCTCGCCACGCAGGGCACCGCCGAGGTGCTGCGCCGCAACGGGATCCAGGCCACGATCGTGCGCAAGCACTTCGAGGGCACCGGCCCGGCGGGGGAGAAGACCACCGTGCAGATGATCCTCGACGGCGAGATCGACCTGATCGTCAACACCCCGCACGGTGCGACCGGTGGCGGCGACTCCCGGGTCGACGGCTACGAGATCCGCTCGGCGGCGGTGCTCACGGGCACGCCGTGCATCACCACGGTCCAGGGCCTCGCTGCGGCGGTGCAGGGGATCGCGGCGATCCGTGGCGGTGCGATCGGGGTCAAGTCCCTCCAGGAGTGGCACGCATGACCCTGTACGACCGGGTCTTCGAGAACGTCCTGGTCCGGATGGACGCCGAGAGGGCGCACCACCTGACCTACGACGCCCTCCGGGCCGGGGCGCCGGTGCTCACCCGGGCGCCGATCCCCGGCACCCGCCCGGTCGAGGCGATGGGCCTCACCTTCCCCAACCGGCTCGGGCTCGCGCCCGGCTTCGACAAGAACGCCCTGGTGTTCGACCAGATGGGCGCCTTCGGGTTCGGCCACGTCGAGATCGGCACGGTGACCGCGCTCGCCCAGCCCGGCAACCCCAAGCCGCGGCTGTTCCGGCTCCCCGAGGACCGTGCGGTCGTCAACCGGATGGGCTTCAACAACGACGGTGCCCACGCCGTCGCCGCCCGCCTGGCCAAGCGCAAGCCGCGCCGGGGCGGGCTGGTGCTCGGCGTCAACATCGGCAAGTCCAAGGTGGTCCCCGACGACGACCAGGCCCAGGTGGAGGCGGACTACGAGACGTCCACCCGCCTGCTCGCGCCGTACGCCGACTACCTCGTCGTCAACGTCAGGCTCTCCGAACACCCCGGGCCTGCGCAACCTGCAGGCGGTCGAGAAGCTCGCGCCGCTCCTGGCCCACGTGCGTCGTACCGCCGACGAGGTGACGGGGGACCGGCAGGTCCCGCTCGCGGTGAAGATCGCCCCGGACCTCTCCGACGAGGACGTCCTCGCGGTGGCCGACATGGCCCTCGACCTCGGCCTGGCCGCGGTGATCGCCACCAACACCACCATCTCCCGCGAGGGCCTGCGCTCCACCCCGGCGCAGGTTGAGGCGTGCGGCGCGGGCGGGTTGTCCGGCGCACCGCTGATCGAGCGCTCCACCGAGGTCGTCCGGCTGCTGCGCGGAGTCGTGGGCGAGCGGCTCACCCTGATCGGGGTCGGCGGCATCTCCACGCCCGAGGACGCCCGGGCGCGGATCGACGCCGGCGCGGATCTCGTGCAGGTCTACAGCGGCCTGATCTACGGTGGCCCGAGCCTGGCCCCGCAAGTCTGCTGAAGGGAATCGCGTGATGGCGTTCGGCGACTACCAGATCGAGTCTCTACCTGGGCGCTCTCGGCGGGACCCTGCCCGCCCACCCGTTCGACCACGCCGGTCCGGAGCGCAACGCCCTCGCGGCGCTCCCGCCCGAGCCTGCGCACGTACGTCGCCGGGGGAGCCGGGGACGAGACGACCCAGCGCGCCAACGTCGAGGCGTTCGCGCGGTGGGCGCTGGTGCCGCGGATGTTCCGCGCCGAGCCCGAGCGGGACCTCTCGGTCGAGTTTGTTCGGCCGGACGCTGAGCAGCCCGCTGCTGCTCGCGCCCGTCGGCGTCGTAGGGCTGTGCACACCGGACCAGCACGGCGACATCCACGCCGCCGAGGTGGCGGCCGCGACCGGCGTACCGCTCATCGGCTCGACGCTGATGAGCGACCCGCTCGAGGACGTGGCGGCCGCGACCGGCGAGGCCGGCAAGTGGTTCCAGGCTCTACACCCCCAAGAACCGCGACCTCGCGGCCAGCCTCGTCAGCCGGGCGGAGGCGGCGGGCTACGAGGCGATCGTGATCACGCTCGACACCTGGGTTCCGGGCTGGCGCCCGCGCGACCTGGCGAGCGGCAACTTCCCGCAGCCTGCGGGGCAAGGCGCTCGCCAACTACACCTCCGACCCGGTCTTCCAGGAGATGACCGGGCCGGACCCCGACCCCGGCACGGTCGTGATGACCTGGGTCGGCACCTTCGGCCACCCGGTCACCTGGGCCGACCTGCCGTGGTTGCGCTCGTTGACGAGCCTCCCGATCCTGGTCAAGGGCGTGTGCCACCCCGACGACGCGCGGCGCGCGCTCGACGAGGGCGTGGACGGGATCTACTGCTCCAACCACGGAGGGCGGCAGGCCAACGGCGGGGGAGCGGCCCTGGACTGGCTCCCCGACGTCGTCGCTGCCGTCGACGGCCGTGCGCCGGTGGTCTTCGACTCCGGCGTCCGCACCGGTGCGGACGTCGTCAAGGCGCTGGCACTGGGCGCCGACGCCGTCGCGATCGGCCGGCCCTACGTCTACGCGCTGGCCCTCGGCGGCGTACCGGGCGCGGTGCACCAGGTGCGCGCGCTGCAGGCCGAGGCCGACCTGGTCATGGCCGTCGACGGCTATCCGACGCTGGCCGACCTGACCCCCGATGCCCTGAGGAGGCTCTCGTGACGTTCGGTGCCCGGGTGGCGACGGCGGTGGCCGAGCGCGGCCCCTTCTGCGTCGGGATCGACCCGCACGGAGCCCTCCTGCGCGACTGGGGGTACGACGACGACGTCGCCGGGCTCGAGCGCTTCGCCCTCGGCGCGGTCGAGGCGGTGGCGCCGCACGTCAGCGTCGTGAAGCCGCAGTCGGCCTTCTACGAGCGTTTCGGCAGCCGCGGGATCGCCGTCCTGGAGCGGGTGATCGCCGACTCCCGTGCCGCCGGCGCGCTGGTCCTGCTCGACGTCAAGCGCGGGGACATCGGCTCCACCTCCCAGGCCTACGCCGACGCCTACCTCGATCCGTCCTCGCCGCTGGCCAGCGACGCGATCACGGTCAGCCCCTATCTCGGCTTCGGCTCGCTGCTGCCCTTCGTCGACACCGCGCGCCGTCACGACGCCGGACTCTTCGTGCTCGCCGCGACGTCCAACAAGGAGGGGCCGGAGGTCCAGGAGGCCCGCACCTCCGAGGAGACTCGGCGGCCGCACGGTCGCCGCCGCGATGCTCGACCACCTGCGCGAGACTCAACGCCGGGGCGAGCCCGCTGGGCTCCTTCGGTGCAGTCGTCGGTGCGACGATCGACGGCTCCGGGCTGGACCTCGACCTCAACGGCCCGATCCTGGCGCCCGGCTACGGCGAGCAGGGCGGTACGACGGGCGACATCCTCCGCATCTTCGGCGCCAGCGCCCGCCACGTGATCCCCAGGCTCCTCGCGCGGGGTGCTGCGCCTGGGCCCGGACCCGGTCGCGATGCGCGACGCCGTGCTGCGCGCCAACGACGAGCTTGCGCGGGCTGCTGGGGTGAGGCGTCCCGGTCGTCGCGACCTCTCGCTGCTGTTCCTCGTGCTGGCGGGGGTGGTGCTCGTCGGCGTGCTGCTGTTCCGCGACACCGGCCGCGACGACCCCTACGAGGCCTACTGCTCGGCCGTGGTCGACCACCGCTCCGGACTCGGCGCTGCGCTGACGGCCGGCAAGGAGACCGGCCTGCTCCGGGCGCTCCCGGCCTTCGAGGACCTGGCGGACAAGGCGCCCGACGACATCCGTGCCGACTGGCGCCTGGTCGTCGACCGGGTGGGGGCGCTGCGCGACGCGCTGACCGAGGCGGGCGTGGACCCCTCGTCGTACGACGCCGCGAAGCCACCGGCAGGCCTGGAGCCTGCGCAGGTGAAGGCCATCGAGACCGCCGCCACCCGGCCTGGCCGCGCAGGACACCACGACCGCGATCGGACGGGTGCAGCAGCAGGCCCGCGACGTGTGCAAGACCCCGCTGAGCCTGTGAGCGCCGTCTCCGGCCGGGGGCACCGGGCACGGCCCGCATTGCCCCGGTCGGCGGGCAATGGCTAGATTGACGGCGTCGGCGCGCTCCCGCCGGCTCACGTTCTCGAAAACCGAAGGACTCCGACCTCGTGGCATTGCCTCCTCTCACTCCCGAACAGCGCCAGGCCGCCCTGGAGAAGGCGGCGGCCGCCCGGCGCGAGCGGGCCGAGGTCAAGAACCGGCTCAAGAACTCCGGTGCCTCCATCAGCGAGGTCCTGCAGCAGGGTCAGGTCAACGAGGTCATCGGCAAGATGAAGGTGCTCGACCTGATCCAGTCCGTGCCGGGTCTGGGCAAGGTCCGGGCGCGTCAGGTGATGGAGCGCCTCGGCATCGCCGAGTCGCGCCGGGTCCGGGGCCTGGGCGCCAAGCAGGTCGCCGCGCTGGAGCGCGAGTTCTCGCCCGAGGCATGAGCAACGAGGCCAAGGCTCTTCGTCCTCGCCGGACCGACCGCCGTCGGCAAGGGCACGGTGGCCGCCGCGATGCGCGAGCGCCATCCCGAGATCTACCTGTCGGTCTCCGCGACGACCCGGCAGCCACGGCCCGGCGAGGTCGACGGCGTGCACTACCACTTCGTGACGCCCGAGGAGTTCGAGCGGCTCGTCGCCGAGGGCGAGATGCTGGAGTGGGCGGTCGTGCACGGCGTCAACCGCTACGGCACGCCGCGCGGCCCGGTCGCCGCCGCGCTGGCCGAGGGCCGGCCCGCGCTGCTCGAGATCGACCTGCAGGGCGCGCGCCAGGTGCGCGAGACCGCACCGGAGGCCGTCTTCGTCTTCCTCAAGCCCCCGTCGTGGGAGGAGCTCGTCCGGCGCCTGGTCGGTCGTGGCACCGAGGACGAGGAGGAGCGCGAGCGCCGGCTGGCGACCGCGCGCGAGGAGCCTGGCGGCCGAGGCGGAGTTCGACGTGACCATCGTCAACCGCGAAGTTAACGCTGCGGTCGAGGAGTTGGTAGCCTTGATGGTTGACTCATCCACCGAGCAGTGAGGACCTCCGTGTCTGCCCCGAACATCGCCGCCGAGGGTGTTACCAACCCCCGATCGACGACCTGCTGTCCAAGACCGACAGCAAGTACAAAGCTGGTCCTCTACAGCGCCAAGCGTGCGCGGCAGATCAACGCCTACTACTCCCAGACTCGGCGAGGGCCTGCTGGAGTACGTCGGCCCGCTCGTCGAGACCCACGTGCAGGAGAAGCCCCTCTCGATCGCGCTCCGCGAGATCAACGAGGACCTGCTGACCTGCGAGGACATCGACCCGGCCGGTCTCGCTGCCGAGCAGGCCGCTGCCGCCGCGGCCACGCCGGCCGCCCCGGCCGCCGACGCCGAGTGATCTGACGCCGCACATGTCCCGGCCCCGGGTGGTGCTCGGAGTCTCCGGCGGCATCGCCGCCTACAAGGCCTGTGAGCTTGCTGCGACGGTTCACCGAGTCCGGTCACGACGTGAGCGTCGTACCGACCGCGGCGGCGCTGGAGTTCGTGGGCGCCCCGACCTGGGCGGCGCTGTCGGGCAAGCCGGTCTCGGCCGAGGTCTGGACCGGCGTGCACGAGGTGCCCCACGTCCGGCTCGGCCAGAGCGCCGACCTGGTCGTGGTGGCCCCGGCGACCGCGGACCTGCTGGCCAAGGCCGCCCACGGGCTGGCCGACGACCTGCTGACCAACACCCTGCTCACCGCGCGCTGTCCGGTCGTGCTGGCTCCGGCCATGCACACTGAGATGTGGGAGCACCCGGCCACGGTCGCCAACGTCGCGACGCTGCGCTCGCGCGGCGTGCTGGTGATCGAGCCCGCCGAGGGCCGGCTGACCGGTGCCGACACCGGCAAGGGCCGGCTGCCGGACCCCGAGGAGATCTTCGAGCCTGGCCCGCGACGTGCTCGCCCGGGCCGGGCACGAGGGCACCCACGGCGCCGACCTGACCGGCCGGCACGTCGTGGTCTCCGCCGGCGGCACCCGCGAGCGCCTCGACCCGGTGCGCTTCCTCGGCAACCGCTCCTCGGGTCGCCAGGGCTACGCCCTCGCCCGCGCGGCCGCGGCCCGGGGGGCCGAGGTCACCCTGGTCGCCGCCAACGTGACGCTGCCCGACCCTGCCGGGGTCAAGGTCGTGCGTGTGGAGTCGACCGCCGAGTCTGCGCGACGCGGTGCTCGGCGCGGCGTCCAGCGCCGATGCGGTGGTGATGGCGGCCGCCCCCGCCGACTTCCGGCCCACCACGCGGTCGGAGACCAAGATCAAGAAGTCCGAGGACGGATCGGCACCTTCGATCACGCTGCAACAGAATCCCGACATCCTCAAGGAGATCTCTCACCACCGGGTCCGGCCCGGTGCGGTGATCGTCGGGTTCGCCGCCGAGACGGGCGACGACACCGGCAGCGTCCTCGACCTGGCCCGGGCCAAGGCTGGCCCGCAAGGGCTGTGACCTGCTGGTCGTCAACGACGTCAGTGGTGGAGCGGTCTTCGGCAGCACCGACAACGAGGCGGTGATCCTCGGTGCGGACGGCTCGGCCGTCGACGTACCGCACGGGTCGAAGTCGGCCCTGGCCCACCTGATCTGGGACCAGGTCGTGCCCCGACTTTCCTGAGACCCGCCTGCATCACCTCCAGCGGTCCGTATCGTTGGAACACAGCCCATCCAGCCCCCTTACCAGGAGTTTTCACGACTATGACCGGACGCCTGTTCACGTCGGAGTCGGTGACCGAGGGTCACCCCGACAAGATCGCCGACCAGATCAGCGACACCGTGCTGGACTACCTCCTCGAGCACGACCCCAAGAGCCGGGTCGCCGTGGAGACGCTGCTGACCACCGGACTGGTCGTCGTCGCCGGCGAGGTCACCACCGAGGCCTACGCCCCGGTCGCGCAGACTGGTCCGCCAGAAGGTCCTCGAGATCGGCTACGACTCCTCCGACAAGGGCTTCGACGGCAACTCCTGCGGCGTGCAGGTGGCCATCGGCGCGCAGTCGCCCGACATCGCGCAGGGCGTCGACACGGCCGAGGACGTGCGCCTCGGCGGCTCCTCCGACGAGCTCGACCAGCAGGGCGCGGGCGACCAGGGCCTGATGTTCGGCTACGCCTGCGACGACACCCCGGAGGCTCTTCCCGCTGCCGATCAAGATCGCGCAGACCCTCGCTGAGAAGTCTCACCGAGGTGCGCAAGGACGGCACGCTCGCCTACCTGCGTCCCGACGGCAAGACCCAGGTCACCATCGAGTACGACGAGGACGACCGCGCCGTGCGCGTCGACACCGTCGTGCTGTCCACCCAGCACGCCGAGGACGTCAGTCAGGAGCAGGCTCAAGGCCGACATCCAGGCGAAGGTCATCGAGCCGGTCCTCGAGCAGTTCAAGACCAGCGTCCCGTTCGACGGCTACAAGGCTGCACATCAACCCCACCGGCAAGTTCGTCGTCGGTGGCCCGATGGGTGACGCCGGCCTGACCGGCCGCAAGATCATCGTCGACACCTACGGCGGCATGGCCCGCCACGGCGGCGGCGCCTTCTCCGGCAAGGACCCGTCGAAGGTCGACCGCTCCGCCGCCTACGCCATGCGGTGGGTCGCCAAGAACATCGTCGCCGCGGGCCTGGCCCGTCGCGCCGAGGTCCAGGTCGCCTACGCGATCGGTGTCGCCAAGCCGGTCGGTGTCTTCGTGGAGACCTTCGGCACCGGTGTCGTCGCGGACGAGAAGATCCAGCAGGCCGTGCTCGAGGTGTTCGACCTGCGGCCGGCCGCCATCCTGCGCGACCTCGACCTGCGCCGCCCGATCTACGCCAAGACGGCCGCCTACGGTCACTTCGGACGCGAGCCTGCCCGAGTTCACCTGGGAGAAGACCGACCGCGCGGACGCCCTCAAGGCCGCCGCCGGCATCTGATCCGGAAGCACGGACCGCCCGCCCGTCCCTCGTGGACGCGCGGGCGGTCTCGTTTTCCCGAACCGGCTCCGCAGGCACCCGCCAGGTGCGACGATGCGCGGGCTCGATCGACTTCTCGGGAGGACCCCCATGCGCCGTGCCCTGGCCCTGGCCTGTGCCACCGCCGTCTCCGTGACCGCCCTGGCCGGCGTCCCCCTGCCCGGGCTCGCCGTGCCCGGTGCGCAGGCGGACCCCGGGACCGGCGAGGCATCCCTGCGCGCGGACGCCGACGGACCGCTGCGCATCCGCAGGGAGGCCGGCGTGGTGACCTCCGTGGGCGCTCCGGCCGGCACCGGCATCGACAACCCGGCCGTGGGCCGCTCGACGCCGGTCCCCGATGCCGCGCGTGCCCACCTGCGGCGCTACGGCGCCGCGATCGGCGCGGACCGTGCCGGCACGCGCCTGGTGGCCGAGGGCGCGCCGCGAGCGCTGGGTCGCGGTGACGTCGTGCGCTACCAGCAGCAGGTCGACGGGGTGCCCGTGCTCGGTGGCGAGGTCGTCGTCGGCCTCGGTGCGGATCGCGAGCCTGCAGTCGATCAACGCCCACCTCACCGACGCGACCGCCCTCCCGGACGCCACGGTGACCGAGGCCCTCGCCAGGGCCGCCGCCGAGGCCCGCGTGCGCAGGAGCGTCCACGGCGCTCTCGCCGTGGCCGACCTGGGCCGGTGGGTCCTCGACGCCGGCGCCGTGGGGCTGGACCCGGCGCTGGGCGTGCGCGGAGTGTGGCGCTTCGAGGTGCGTGCCGGCGTCGACGTACGCCGCATGGTGCTCGTCGACGACCGCAGTGGGGACGTGCTGCGGGACGTGGACCTGGTCCAGGAGATCGACCGGATCGTCTGCGACCAGAACAACGTGCGTGCCGCCGACGTGCCCTGCACCTCCGGCGCCGTGCGCACGGAGACCTCGGGTCCCTCCTCCGTCCCCGATGCCGAGGCCGCCTTCGCCAACGCCAAGGCCGTCTCCGACTTCTACCTGCAGACCGTCTCCCTGGACCTCACCACGGCGATCGGCGTTCCCACGGCCGACGGCCTCAAGGCTCGCCTCCACCGTGCGGGTCTGCGTGCCCGTCAGCGGGGAGGCCTGCCCGTGGGCCAACGCCTTCTGGAACGGCTACGCGATGTTCTACGGCCAGGGCTACGCCGGCGCCGACGACGTCGTGGGCCACGAGATGACCCACGGCGTGATCGAGCGGACCTCCGGGCTGCTCTACTGGGACGAGCCGGGCGCGATCAACGAGTCGCTGGCCGACATCATCGGCGAGATCATCGACCACCGCAGCGCTTCCGCAGGCGACAGCGCCACGGACTGGCGGCTCGGCGAGGACCTGCCCGACGGCGCGGCCCGTGACATGGCCGACCCCACGCTCTTCGGCCAGCCGGACCGGATGACCAGTGATCGTTGGCAGAACGACCCGCGCTACGTCGACAACGGCGGCGTGCACACCAACTCCGGCGTCGGCAACAAGACGTTCCACCTCATCTCGCAGGGTGGCTCGTTCAACGGCCAGACGGTCACGGGCATCGACGTGGGCGACCCGCTGCTCACCAAGTCGGCCACCTTGTGGGTCAACACGATGGCCGTGCTCACCGCCTTCACCGAGTACGCCGACCTCGCGGTCGCGCTCGACCAGACCTGCACCGCGCTGATCGGCTACCGCGGCTTCGCAGCCGCCGACTGCGCGTCGGTGCGGAAGGCCACCGCGGCGACCGAGTCGACCACGCCGCCGGTGAGCGACCCGGTCAAGGACGCGCCGCGGACCTGCCCCGAGGGCCGGTTCCCCCGGGAGGCTCTTCAACTCCGAGACCGGGGCGGACCCGGCCGCCAAGTTCACCAAGGACGGGGTCTGGGGACGCACGCCGACCACGACGGTCAACAAGGACTACGGCGTCAACGCCTACTCCGGGGACACCGCCTGGGTCGGTGCGGAGCCGTCCGGCAAGGGCGCGTGGTCGTTGCGCACCAGCGATGTGATCACGGTCCCGTCCGACCAGGCGACCTACCTCGCCTTCCGCCACTGGCACCTCTTCGAGTTCGACATCGACCCCTCCAACGGCACGCCCTACTGGTGGGACGGCGGGACGGTCGAGTCTCGGCACCGACGACGGAACGACGTACTCGCTGGCCAACCGGCCGTGGGACTTCGGGCCCACCCGCGTGCTGCAGGACCCCAACGCCGGGCGCAAGGCCTTCGCCGGCAGCAGCCGCGGCTGGGTGGGCAGCCGGGTCGACCTCTCGGCCTACGCCGGCCTCGCTGTGCACCCGACGTTCAGCGTGCGCACCGACCAGGTCAACGGCGGTCCCGGCTGGTACGTCGACGACATCGTCGTCTACACCTGCGACCCTCGCCTGCAGCCGACCGCCGCGCCGAGCATGGACGATCCGCACCCGCGCGTCGGCGTGCCGGACTCCGCCGGCGGTGACGAGTGGAACCTGCCCGTCGAGCGGCGGGAGTACCAGTGGCGGCGCGACGGCGTCGCGATCCCGGGTGCGCGGGCCGTCCGCTACACCCCGGTCGCGGCCGACTACGGCAAGGTCCTCAGCGTCGTGATCACCGCGGTCTCGGGCGTCCAGCGGGTCCCCCTCGTCGCCACGGCGCCGGCGCGGGTGGCAGCCGGCCGCATCGCGGCGCCGCCGACGATCCGCATCTCCGGCACGCCGTACGTCGGCCGGCGGCTCACCGCCGTGCGCGGCACCTGGTCGCCTAGCCCGCTCGTGCTCACCTACCGCTGGTACCGCGACGGCAGGCCGATCACCGGCGCGACCGGCTCCACCTACGTGGTGAAGAAGGCGGACAAGAAGCACCGGGTGACGGTGCGGATCACCGCGTCGCGCGCGGGCTACACGACGGTCTCCCGGACTGCTGCCTCCGTGCTCGTGCGGCGCTGAGCGTCTCCCCGGGACGCTCGGCGGGTTTCCATCGGACCCCGCTGGTAGAACTGCGCCCATGACCCCGACCCCCGACGAGCCGGCACTGGACCTGCCCGGTCTCGTGCGGGACCGTGCCGCCGAGGGCCGGGTCAAGGCAGCCGCCACCCGCGCGCGCAAGGTCGCGGAGGCGGAGATCGCCGCGACCGACCCGGTGGCGCGGGTGGTGCTCGACCTGCCGCTGGCGCACCTGGACCGGACCTTCGACTACGCCGTGCCGGTGGCGATGGCCGAGGACGCGGTGCCGGGCGCGCGGGTCAAGGTGCGCTTCGGCGGCCAGGACGTGGACGGCTTCGTGGTGGCGCGTGCGGCGGCCTCGGAGCACGACGGCCGGCTGTCGCCGCTGCGCCGGGTGGTCAGCCCCGAGCCGGTGCTGAGCCCGGCGGTCGCGGGGCTGTGCGTGCGGGTCGCGGAGCGGTACGCCGGGGTCAGCGCGGACGTGCGCCGCCTGGCGATCCCGCCGCGGCACGCCACGGCGGAGAAGGCCGCGTCCCCATCCGAGCCGGCGCTGCCGGAGGTGCCGGGCGCGGTGGAGGCCTGGGCGGCGTACCCGGCGGCGGAGGCGTTCCTCGGCCACCTCCGCGCGGGGAGCTCTCCGCGGGCGGTCTGGGGCACCGGGCCGGGGGAGGACTGGCCGCTGCTGCTCGCCCACCTCGCGGCGACCGCCCTGGCGGGCGGCCGGGGGAGCATCCTGTGCCTGCCTGACCACCGCGACGTCGCCCGTGTCGATGCCGCGCTGACCGCCCTGCTGGGCGCCGAGCACCACGTGACCTTGCAGGCCGAGCCAGGGCCCGCCCAGCGCTACCGCGACTTCCTCGCCGTCAGCCGCGGCACCCGGCGGATCGTGGTCGGCACGCGCTCGGCGGCGTTCGCGCCGGTCCGGGACCTGGGCCTGGTGGTGGTGTGGGATGACGGCGACGACCTGCACGCGGAGCCGCGGGCGCCGTACCCGCACACGAGGGAGGTGCTGCTGCTGCGCGCCGAGCACGAGGGGACTGCGGCACTGGTGGGCGGCTTCACGCGGACCGTCGAGGCCGAGCAGCTTGCTGCGCTCGGGCTGGGCTCACGAGACTCGCCCTGCCGCGAGCGGCGGTGCGGAAGCGTGCCCTGGTCGGGATCACCGGGGCCAGCGACCACGCCCTGGCGCGCGACCCGTTCGCCTCCACGGCGCGGATCCCGCGCGAGGTCTACGAGGCCGTGCGCTGGGGGCTGGAGCGGGGGCCGGTGCTGGTGCAGACCCCCCGGGCGGGGTACGCCGTCAAGGCTGGCCTGCGAGCGCTGCCGGACCCCGGCCCGGTGCGCCACCTGCTCGGGCCCGCTGGAGCTCACCGGGCCGACCTCGCCACCACGCTGCCGGTGGTGCGCGACCGAGGCGCCGGACTGGTCCTGCACGGAGTGCGGCGCGTCCGGGCTGAGGGCTCCGGTGCTGGGCGATGCGCGCACGGCCGACGAGCCTGGGCCGGTCGTTCCCCTCGATCACGGTGCTGACGTCCTCGGGCGAGCGGATCCGGTCGGCGGTCGACGGCGGTTCCCGGATCGTGGTGGCGACGCCGGGCGCGGAGCCGGTCGCCGCGGGTGGGTACGCCGTGGTCGTGCTCCTCGACACGTGGTGGGCCCTCGGTCGCGACAGCATGCGCGCGGGCGAGGAGGCGCTGCGCCGGTGGTGCAACGCGATCGGGCTGGTCCGGCCGGGCGGGCGCGCGCTGGCGGTGGGCGACCCGGCGCTGCCGGTGCTGCAGGCACTGGTGCGCTGGGACCCGGCGGGGTTCGCGACCCGCGAGGCCGAGGACCGGCGAGCGGCCCGGCTGCCGCCCGCGGCGCGGGTGGCGACGCTGACCGGCACGCCGGGGGCGATCGACGACCTCCGGGCGCTGCTGGAGCCGCCCGAGGCCGCCGACGTGCTCGGTCCGGTCCCGGTGGCCGGCGGCGAGGACGACGAGGAGCGGCTCGTCATCCGGGTGCCGCGGGCGCAGGGGCCCGCGCTGGCGCACGCGCTGAGCGAGGCGCAGCGGCTCCGCTCGGCACGCAAAGCTCGAGGCCGTGCGGGTGCAGGTGGATCCGCCGGAGATCTGAGCCCTCACTAGGATGGGTCGGTGGCCATCCGACCCATCCGCCTGTTCGGCGACCCGATCCTGCGCAAGCCCGCGATCGAGGTCGTCGAGTTCGACGCCGAGCCTGCGCCAGGCTCGTCACCGACCTCACCGACACCATGCTCGATGCGCCGGGCGCCGGCCTGGCCGCGCCGCAGATCGGGGTCGGGCTGCGGGTCTTCACCTGGAACGTCGACGGCGTGGTCGGGCACCTGGTCAACCCCGAGTCTGCGGCTCTCCGCGGACACCCAGGACGGCCCCGAGGGCTGCCTGTCACTGCCGGAGCCTGACCTACGACTGCCTGCGGGCGCTCTCGGTGGTGGCGACCGGCTTCGACATGCACGGCGAGCCGGTGACGGTCGAGGGCTCGGACCTGCTGGCGCGGGCGATCCAGCACGAGACCGACCACCTCGACGGGATCCTGTTCATCGACCGGCTCGACGACGCCGGCCGCAAGGCCGCGATGCGCGAGATCCGGGAGTCGGAGTGGTTCGGGCTGGAGAAGCCGACCGTCCGCGTCTCGCCGCACGCGACCGGAGGGTTCGGCCGATGAGGGTCGTCTTCGCGGGCACGCCCGAGGTCGCCGTCCCCGCGCTGGACGCGATCGCCGCGTCTGCGCACGAGTCTGGTCGGTGTGGTCACCCGCCCCGACGCTCCGGCGGGCCGGGGCCGCAAGCGCGACCCCGAGCCCGGTGGCGCAGCGCGCCGAGGAGCCTCGGCCTGCCCGTCCTCAAGCCGGCTCATCCGCGCGAGCCGGAGTTCCAGGACGCGCTGCGGGCGCTGGAGCCGGACTGCTGCCCCGTCGTCGCGTACGGCGCCCTGATCCCGCGCAGCGCCCTGGACATCCCGCGCCACGGCTGGGTGAACCTGCACTTCTCGGTGCTGCCCGCGTGGCGCGGCGCGGCGCCGGTCCAGCACTCGATCTGGGCGGGCGACGAGTTCACCGGCGCGACCACCTTCCGGATCGTCGAGGCGCTGGACGCCGGCCCGATGTTCGGTGTGATGACCGAGCGGATCCGGCCCACCGACACCGCGGGCGACCTGCTGAGCCGGCTCGCCGAGGGCGGCTCCAGCCTGCTGGTCGCGACCCTCGACGGGATCGCGGACGGCGCGCTGGAGGCGCGCGAGCAGCCGGAGGAGGGCGTCAGCCTGGCCCCGAAGATCTCCGTCGAGGACGCCCGCGTCGACTGGCGCGAGCCGGCGGTCGGCGTCGACCGCCGGATCCGTGCCTGCACCCCGGGCCCCGGAGCCTGGACGACCCTCGACGGCGAGCGGGTCAGCTCGGCCGCGTCGAGATGGTGAGCGACGGCCCGGCCCTCGCGCCTGGCGTCCTCCGGGCCGGCAAGAACGAGGTGCTCGTCGGCACGGCCACCGACCCGGTCCGGCTCACCGACCTCAAGGCGTTCGGCAAGAAGCAGATGGCCGCGGCCGACTGGGCGCGCGGCGTACGGCTGCCCGAGAGCGCGAGCCTTCGAGTGAGCCGCCCGCGGCGAGCGGTCGACCCGGCCCGGCTGGCCGCGTTCGAGGTGCTGAAGGCGGTCCGGGTCGACGACGGGTACACCAACCTGCTGCTGCCTGCCGCCCTGGCCCGCCACGGCCTGACCGGGCGGGACGCGGCGTTCGCCACCGAGCTCGCATCCGGCACCATCCGGCGCCGCGGGACCTACGACGCGATCCTCGACGACTGCATCGACCGGCCGCTGCGCAAGGTCGAGGCGAAGGTGCTGGACGCCCTGCGGCTCGGCGCCCACCAGCCTGCTGGGGATGCGGGTCCCGACCCATGCGGCGATCGACACCACCGTCACCCTGGTGCGCCAGCAGGTCAACCAGGGCGCCGCCGGGTTCGCCAACGCGGTGCTGCGCAAGGTCGCCGCGCACGACCTCGACGCCTGGCTGGCCCGGGTCGCGCCGGACGACCTCGCGGTCGCGCACAGCCATCCCGCCTGGGTGGTCGCGGCGCTGGGCCGCGCGCTGGGTGAGCGCTCCGCGGAGCTCCCGGCGCTGCTCGCCGCCGACAACGAGCCGCCGCGGGTGACCCTGGTGGCCCGGCCGGGACGGGCCGAGCGCGCCGAGTCTGCCGGGTACGCCGACGCCGTACTCGCCCTTCGGCACCACCCTCGACGGCGGTGACCCCGGCTCCGTGCCGGCCGTCGCCGCGGGCCGTGCGGGCGTGCAGGACGAGGGTTCCCAGGCTCGTCGCGCTCGCCCTCGCCTCCGCTCCCGTCGAGGGCAGTGACCGGCACTGGGTGGACCTGTGCGCAGGTCCGGGTGGCAAGGCGTCCCTGCTCGCGGCGCTGGCCGCCGAGCGTGGTGCTGTCGTGACGGGGGTCGAGCCTGCACCACCACCGGGCCCGCTTGGTCGCCCGGGCCGCCGGTGGTCCCGGGCTCGCGGGCGTCGTCCGGGCGGACGGCACCCGGGCGCCCTTCGCGGACGCCTCGGCCGACCGGATCCTGCTCGACGCGCCGTGCACCGGGCTGGGCGCCCTGCGGCGCCGGCCGGAGGCGCGCTGGCGGCGCACCGAGTCCGACCTGGCGGCGCTGGTCGCCCTGCAGCGAGCCCTGCTCGACGAGGCGGTCCGGGTGCTGCGGCCCGGGGGAGCGCTGCTCTACGCCACCTGCTCGCCGGTGCCGGAGGAGACCGCGGGCGTCGTCGGCGCGGCCCTCGCGGCGCACCCGGAGATCCGGCTCGACGACGCGGCGACGGCGCTGCCCGTCGTACCGGACGCCGGGGGGCCACTGCCCGGCACGGTCCAGGCTCTGGCCCCACCGGCACGCCACCGACGCGATGTTCCTGGCACTCCTGCGCAAGGAATGATCCGAGAAGGTTGACGGTTCAACCAATCATGAAGAAGATCGGGTTCCTCTCGTTCGGGCACTGGACGCCGAGTCCGCAGTCGTCGACCCGCTCCGCGGCCGACACGCTGCTGCAGTCGATCGACCTCGCGGTCGCGGCCGAGGAGCCTGGGCGCCGACGGGGCGTACTTCCGGGTGCACCACTTCGCCCGCCAGGCTCGCCAGCCCGTTCCCGCTGCTCGCGGCCGTGGGGGCGCGGACCAGCCGGATCGAGATCGGCACCGGCGTGATCGACATGCGTTACGAGAACCCCCTGTACTTCGCCGAGGACGCCGGCTCCGCCGACCTGATCTCCGGCGGCCGGCTGCAGGCTCGGCATCTCCCGCGGGTCACCGGAGCAGGTCATCGACGGCTGGCGGTACTTCGGCTACGCGCCCGCCGAGGGCGAGACCGAGGCCGACATGGCCCGGCGTCACACCGAGGTGCTGCTCGAGGTGCTCAAGGGCGAGGGCTTCGCCCAGCCGAACCCGCGCCCGATGTTCGCCAACCCGCCGGGCCTGCTGCGCATCGAGCCGCACTCGGAGGGCCTGCGCGACCGGTTGTGGTGGGGCGCTGCCTCCAACGGCACCGCCCGCTGGGCTGCCGGGCTCGGGATGAACCTGATGAGACTCGACCCTCAAGGAGGACGAGGGCGGCCAGCCCTTCCACGTCCAGCAGGCCGAGCAGATCCGCGTCTTCCGGGAAGCCTGGGCCGAGGCCGGCCACGACCACGCGCCCCGGGTCTCGGTGAGCCGCTCGATCTTCCCGATCGTCTCGGCAGCGGACCGGGCCTACTTCGGCACCGGTGGCGAGGAGACCGACCAGGTCGGGCAGATCGACGACATGCGCGCGATCTTCGGGCGCACCTACGCCGACGAGCCGGACCGGCTGGTCGAGCAGCCTGCGTGCCGACGAGGCCATCGCCGAGGCGGACACCCTGCTGCTGACCGTGCCGAACCAGCTCGGCGTCGAGTACAACGCGCACGTGCTGGAGTCGATCCTCAGCCACGTCGCACCGGAGCTCGGCTGGCGCTGAGCACGCGACTACCCTCGGCCCGGTGATCGCGCACACCTCGGGGCAGGGCACGCCGCTCGTGATGGTCCACGGCTTCGCCGTCGACCACCGGATCCTGCTCCCGCTGGAGGACATGGTCGGCGACCGCCCCTTCCGGCGCGTGTACGTCGACCTGCCGTGGGCCGAGGGCGCCGACGACACCGGCGCGGCGACGCCCGGCGAGGTCGCGGACGCCGTGCTGGAGGAGGTCCGCGAGGTGGCCGCCGGCGGGTCGTTCGCCGTGCTGGGGAACTCGTTCGGCGCGATGGTGGCCCGTCACGTCGCGCACGAGCCTGCGGGCGCAGTGCGTCGGCCTGGCCACCCTCGCGGGTGTGTTCGAGATGGACCACGCGAAGCGCCGGCTCCCCGGCCACCAGGTCGTGCGCCCCGACGAGGCCGTGGTCGCCGAGGCGGGCGACCTGCGCGAGGAGTTCACGGAGATGGCGGTGCTGCAGACCCCGGCGGCGTTCCGGGCGTTCCGCCGTCACGTCGCCCCCGGCATGCGCGGCGCCGACCAGGACGTGCTCACGCGACTGGGGGAGCGGTACGCCGAAGCACCGGTCCCCGAGACCGCGGCTGCTCCCTTCGAGGCTCCGTCCCTGCACGTCCTCGGCCGCCAGGACCACGTCGTGGGCCACGAGGACGGCTGGGCGCTGCGCGAGCACTACGTCCGTGGCACCTTCGCGACGCTCGACGCCGTCGGGCACAACCTGCACCTGGAGCGGCCCGCGGTCGTCGGCGCACTCGTGGCCGACTGGTTGGACCGGGTGGAGGAGGCCCGCGAGGTCAGGGACGCGTCCAGTGCGCGTCGAACGCGAGGCTCGTGACCAGCCGGTCGAGCTCGGCGGGCGGGAGCGGGTCCGCACCGCCCTGGATCGTCACGAAGTAGTTGCCGTGCACGGGGCTGGTCCACTCGGCCGAGCCCTCCTTGTCGGCGCTGCCCTTCCAGGCCGCGTAGTCCGACCGGGGCCGCACCACGACGGACACCGAGAGGCGGTCCTTCGTGCACCACATCTTCTCGTCGACGGGGAAGGACTCGCACTCCCATCCGGCGGCGCCGACGGTCACGGGCAGGGTGGGCTCGCCGCGGGGTACGTTCGGCACGTCGGCGGTGACGGTGGTGGCCGGCGTCGCGGGTGCGCTGCTGGTGGCGGCGACCTCGGGGTCGCGGGCCGTCGTACCGGCGCCGGACTGGGAGGCGGCCACGCCGATCACGGTGACGGCGGCGGCGCCGCCCGCCGCGGTGGCGATCCGGCGGCGACGGCGCAGCCGGAGTCCGGTGCGCAGGGACGCCGCGGCGAGGTGCTCGAGGTCGGGAACCTCGGTGCGCATCCGCTCGCGCAGTGCCGGGCCGAGGGTGATGTCGAGGTCGGTCATGGTCGGGTCCTCTCGGGGATGTCGATGAGTGGTCGCAGGCGCTGGAGGGCGCGCCGGGCCCGGGTGCGGACGACGGTCTCGGTCAGGCCGAGGTCGTCGGCGGTGTCGGCGACGCTGCGGTCCTCCCAGTAGCGGAGCACCACGATGGCCCGGTCCAGCGGCGCCAGGGTGCCCAGCGCCGTGAGCAGGTCGAGCCGGGTGCCGGGGTCGGGCTCGTGGCCCGGGTCGGGCGGGGTCAGGCTCGACCGGCCGCTCGGTGTTGCGGCGCAGGCGGCGGTGCGACAGGAAGGTGTTGAGCAAGGTGGTGCGGGCGTAGGCGATCGGGCTGTCGGCCGCGCTCACCCGTCGCCACTGCACGAACACCTTCGCGTACGTCGCCTGGGTGAGGTCCTCGGCGAGGTGGTGGTCGCCGGTGAGGAGCATCGCCGCCTGGTGCAGGCTGGGTGCCGGTGTCGCGGACGAACGCGGTGAACTCCGCCGCCTGCCTGTCTGCCTTCACACCCATCTGACGCCCCCGGTGCGTGATCGCGTGACAGGGTGCATGCCGTCACGCTACGGCGGCACGACCTAGGTTGGTCCGGTGAGGACCTGGCAGCGGCGGTCGACCCGCACGGCGTACGAGAACCCGTGGATCCGGGTCCGCGAGGACGAGGTCGTGCGCCCCGACGGCAGCGAGGGCATCTACGGCGTCGTGGAGGTGCGGCACCCGGCGGTGTTCGTCGTACCGCTCACCGAGGACGACGAGGTCGTGCTCGTGGAGGTGGACCGCTACACGACGGGTGACCGGTCCTCGCTGGAGGTGCCGGCCGGCGGCACGGAGGGCCAGGAGCCGCTGGAGGCGGCCCGGCGCGAGCTCCGCGAGGAGACCGGGTTGGCCGCCGCGCACTGGCAGGAGATCGGGCGTACCCAGGCGTTGGTCGGTGTCGCGGACGCTCCGCAGGTGGTCTACCTGGCCCGCGGCCTGTCGTACGCCGGCGGCGAGGCCCAGGCTCGAGGACGGCATCGTCGCCGTCCACCGGGTGCCGTTGCCCGACCTCCTCGCGCGGATCGGCCGCGGCGAGATCGACGACGAGGCCAGCCTGGCCTGCCTGCTGCTCGCCCTGGTGGCGCTGGGCCGCGCCGGCTGAGATGTGGCGCGTGTCTCGCGCCCACCGCGCGCGAGGGCCCGTCCGGGCGGCGTAGCGTTCGACGACGTGAGGTCCTGGCTCGTCGCGCTCCGCTCCCCGCTGTGGGTCAGCCGCGTCGTCCTCGTGGTCGGGGCGGTCAGCCTGCTCAGTGCCTACCTGCCGGGCATCGGTGCCCGGGTGCGGCTGGTGCACGAGGTGGTGCCGGCGTCCTTCCCGGCGGCGGCGACCACGGGTGGTGCGGCGATCGGCGTGATGCTCGTCGTCCTGTCCCGCGGCCTGCGCCGCGGCAAGGCACGGGCCTGGACGGTCGCGCTGCTGCTGACCTTCGTCGCCGGCTGCATCCACCTGCTCCGTGGTCTCCAGGTCGAGCAGGCCGCGCTGTGCGGGCTGTTCGTCGTGCAGCCTGGTCGTCGCCCGCAGGAGCTTCACCGCGCGCCCCGACCCGCTCTCGTTGCGCCGGGTGATCACGGTGCTGGCCGTAGGCCCGGTGCTGGCGACCGGCCTGGGCTGGCTGTGGTTGAGCCTGAGCCGCGACGGCCAGGCGCCCGGTACGACGGCCGGTGACCGCCTCGCGCACGCCGCCCTCGGTCTGGTCGGCGTCTCCGGCCCGGTCCGGTTCACCCACCACGGCCATGGCGAGACGGTCGCCGCCGTGGGCCTCGCGGTGCTCGGCATCGCCGTCCTGCTGCTGGCCTTCGTCGCGGCGCTGGCGCCGCCGGAGGGCCCGCACCCGATGACCCCGGCCGAGCACACCGCCCTGCGTGGCCTGCTGGACCAGTGGGGCTGGGTGGACTCCCTGGGCTACTTCTCGACGCGCGACGACCGGGCGGTGGTCTTCAGCCGGACCGGCCGCTCCGCGGTGTCGTACCGGGTGATCGGCGGCGTCTCCTTCTCCGCCGGTGACCCGCTCGGCCACCCCGACGACTGGCCGCAGGCGGTCGCGGCCTGGTTGGAGGAGACCCGCTCCTACGGCTGGGCGCCGGCCAACCTCGGCTGCAGCGAGCGCGGCGCCGAGGTCTTCCACGGCGCCGGCCTGGACGTGCTGGAGGTCGGCGACGAGGCGGTCCTGCACGTCGCGGAGTTCACTCTCGAGGGCAGGGCAATGCGCGGCGTGCGCCAGGCGGTGTCGCGGGCCGAGCGCTCGGGACTGTCCGCCACCGTGCACCGGGTTGCTGACCTGCCGCACGAGCCTGCGCGAGGGAGCCTGCGCGAGGACGCCATCGCCTGGCGCGACGGTGCCATCGAGCGCGGCTTCGCGATGGCCCTGGGCCGCTTCGGCCAGGAGCGCGACGACGCCGGTGTGGTGGTCATCGCCCGCCACGACGACGGCCGGGTCGCCGGCTTCCTGTCCTTCGTCCCCTGGGGCGACGACGGGATCTCGCTGGACCTCATGCGCCGCAGCCCGGAGGCCGTCAACGGCATCGTCGAGTCGATGGTCACCACGCTGCTCGCCGACGCCGGCCAGGTCGGCGTCACCAAGGTGTCGCTCAACTTCGCGGCCTTCCGCAGCGTCTTCGCCCGCGGCGAGCGGATCGGTGCCGGCCCGGTGCTGAAGATGTGGCGCGCGATCCTGCTGGGGGCCTCGCGCTTCGCGCAGATCGAGGCGCTCTACCGCTCCAACGTGAAGTACCGCCCCGAGTGGGTCCCGCGCTACCTCGTCTACGGCGACGTCGCGGACCTCCCGCGGGTCGCCAGCGCCGTCCTGCGGGCCGAGGCGCTGCTCGTCGCGCCCGCCTGGTACCGCCGGATCAGCCGCAAGCCCTCGCGCGCTGGAGCCGTCGAGGAGATCCCCGAGGTGACGCCCGGCCCGGAGGTCCCGGCCGCGTCGGCCGATCCCCGCTAGCCTCGCACCATGGCGTCCCCGGCGGTGGAGATCGAGGTCGAGAACCGTGTGGTCCGGGTGAGCAACCCCGATCGCGTGTACTTCCCGGAGATCGGTGCGACCAAGCTCGACCTCGTCGAGTACTACCTCGCCGTCGGCGAGGGCATCGTCAACGCGCTGTGGGAGCGCCCCTGCATGCTGCACCGCTTCCCCAAGGGCATCGAGGGCGACAAGGTGCACCAGAAGCGGCTGCCCGCGGGTGCGCCGGACTGGGTGGAGACGGTGCAGTCTGTTCTTCCCCCGCTGGAAGCGCACCGCCGACGAGTCTGTGCGTGACCGAGTCGGCGTCGGTGATCTGGGCGGTGCAGATGTCGACGGTCGAGTTCCACCCGTGGAACAGCCGCCGCGGCGCCACCGAGATGCCCGACGAGTGGCGCATCGACCTCGACCCCGGCCCCGCGTCGACGTACGACGACATCCGCAAGGTGGCCCACGTCGCCCACGAGGTGCTCGACGAGCCTGGGCGCAGTGGGCTACCCCAAGACGAGCGGCAGCAAGGGCCTCCACGTCTACGTACGGGTGAAGCCGGAGCACGACCACAAGGGCGTACGACGCGCGGCGCTCGCCTTCGCCCGCGAGGTCGAGCGGCGCGCTCCCGACCTGGTCACCACCACCTGGTGGAAGAAGGACCGCGACCCGGCCGCGGTGTTCGTCGACTACAACCAGAACGCCCGCGACCACACCATCGCTGCGGCGTACTCGGTCCGCGGGCTGCCGGACGCCCGCGTCTCCACCCCGATCCGCTGGGAGGAGATCGACGACGCCGACCCGCGCGACTTCACGATCCGCACGGTGCCGCAGCGCTTCGCCGAGATCGGCGACCTCCACCACGACATCGACGACCACGTCTTCGACCTCGGACCCTTGTTGGAGTGGGCCGATCGCGACGAGCTTGCCCGAGGACCACGACGGGGACGACGGCGGCGGGGAGTAGGTTCTGCGGGTGACTCTCGACGCCGCCGCGCTGGACGCGCAGGACCCGCTCGCCGCCCATCGCGACCGCTTCGTCGGTGCCGACACCCCGCTGGTCTACCTCGACGGCAACTCGCTCGGCCGGCCGCTGCGTGCGACCGCCGACCGCGTGCGCGCGTTCGTGACCGAGGAGTGGGGCGGTCGGCTGATCCGCGGCTGGGACGAGCGCTGGTTCGAGTTCGCCGCTGGTGCTGGGCGACCGGCTCGCCGCGGTCGGCCTCGGCGCCGCGCCCGGGCAGACCGCGATCGGCGACTCCACGACGGTGCTGCTCTACAAAGCCTGATCCGCGGCGCGGTGGCCGCGCAGCCGGGGCGCACGGAGATCGTGATCGACCGGGACAACTTCCCCACCGACCGGTACGTCGTGGAGGGCGTCGCCCGCGAGTGCGGGCTCACCGTCCGCTGGCTCGACGTGGACCCGGTCGGCGGCGTGACGCCGGAGGGCCTGTCGGAGGTCGTGGGGGAGCGGACCGCGCTCGTCGTGGTCAGCCACGTCGCCTACAAGTCCGGCTGGCTGGCCGATGCGCCCGCGCTGACCAAGGTCGCGCACGACGCGGGCGCCTGGATCCTGCTCGACCTGTGCCACTCGACGGGCGCGGTGCCGGTGGAGCCTGGACGCGTGGGAGGTCGACGTCGCGGTCGGTTGCACCTACAAGTACCTCAACGGGGGCCCCGGCGCGCCCGCCTTCGGCTACGTCGCCCGACGGCACCTGGAGTCCGGCGCCTTCCAGCAGCCGGTGCAGGGCTGGATGGGCGCGGCCGACCCGTTCGCGATGGGCCAGGGCTACCAGCCGGCCACGGGCGTCCGCCGGCTGATCAGCGGGACCCCGCCGGTGGTGGGGATGCTCGGCCTGGAGGACATGGTGTCCTTGCTGGAGGAGACCGGGATCGCGGCAGTGCGCGCGAAGTCGGTCGCCCTGACGTCGTACGCCGTGGCGCTCGTGGACCGCGACCTCCCGGAGGTCGCGCTGGTGTCCCCGCGCGACCCCGCCCGGCGCGGCGGCCACGTCACCCTCTCCCATGCACGCATGCGTGAGGTGACCGCCGCCCTGTGGGAGCGCGACGTGATCCCCGACTTCCGCAACCCCGACGGGCTGCGGATCGGGCTCTCGCCGCTGTCCACCTCCTTCGCCGAGGTGGAGCGCGGCGTGGAGGCGGTCGCGGAGGCGCTCAGGCGCTGATCGGTGGCCGCAGCGCGGCCCGCAGGCTCGCGGGCGTGCGCGTGCAGGATCACCGCGGCGAAGCCGTTGCCGCAGGCGTCCTCGTGGTCGGCCTCGCGGTCCCACGCGTCGGCGAGCCGGGCGGCCACCGCCGTCGGATCCGGCTCCGCGAGCCGGGCCGCGGCGCGCTTGCGTGCCTCGCTGTTCATCATCGACATCGGGAGACCTCCCCTCGCCGGAACCGCCGTGGTTCCTGCTTCGATGATCGGCCGGGTGCGCCCGTTCCGGAGCCGAACGGCCGAATCGGTGCGCTGCCGAGACCAGATCCGGCATCGGCCCCGGCCGGAGGCGACCTCTAGACTGCTCGCCCGTGGGCCACCTGCAGATCACGCCGTCGATCCTCAACTCCGACTTCGCCCGCCTGGGCGAGGAGGTGGCGCGGATCCCCGGTGCCGACTGGGTGCACGTCGACGTGATGGACAACCACTTCGTCCCGAACCTCACCTTCGGGCCCGCGATGGTCGAAGCGCTGGCCCGGGTCAGCCCGGTCCCGCTCGACGCACACCTGATGATCGAGGACGCCGACCGCAACGCCCCGGCGTACGTCGAGGCGGGCTGCGGCTCGGTGACCTTCCACGTCGAGGCCGCGAAGGCGCCGGTCCGGCTGGCCCGCGAGATCCGCGCGGCCGGCGCGCGGGCCTCGATGGCGCTCAAGCCGGCCACGCCGATCGAGCCCTACGAGGACCTGCTCCCGGAGCTCGACATGCTGCTCATCATGACCGTGGAGCCGGGCTTCGGCGGTCAGAGGTTCCTCGACCTGTGCCTGCCGAAGATCCGCCGCGCCCGCGCGCTGATGGACAAGCACGGCGTGGAGACCTGGCTGCAGGTCGACGGCGGTGTCTCCCTGGAGACCATCGAGCGCTGCGCCGAGGCCGGCGCGGACGTGTTCGTCGCCGGCTCGGCGGTCTACTCGGCCGAGGACCCCGACGCCATGGTCACCGCGCTGCGCGACAAGGCCGCGGCCGCGATCGCCTGACGCGACTCAGTCCCGGGCGGTGACCTCGCCGGTCAGCCCGTCCACCAGCCTGAGTGCCCGCGGGCGCCGTGCGCAGGGCCCGCAGCGCGATGGCGCGGCGGTCGAAGGACCGGGTCTCACCGTCGGGCCCGACCACCACCCAGCGGCGGTCCGGCCGAGTGCCGCGCGCGGGACGTGCCGGCTCCGGCTCCCGGTCCGCCGGGACGACGTACGACGCGTGCAGGGCCTCGGCGAGACGGCTCGCCCTGACCCGGCCGATGCCCGGGTGCCCCCGCAGGCCGTCGGGCGCAGCGGCGGCGACCGCGGCGAGGGAGCCGAAGGACGTGAGCAGGCTGCGTGCCATCGCCGTGCTGATGCCGGGGACGACGGACAGCATCGCCTCCGCCTGCGCGGAGGGGTGCCGCGGCGCCCGGCGTGGTCCCTCGGTGCGCGTCGTCGGCCCTGCCCGGCGGGCCCGCTTGGCGAGCCGGACCACCCACGCCGCGCTGTCCTCGGCGTCCAGGCTGTGCAGCACGGTGAACCCGTCCTCGACGAGACGGCACACAGCGCCGCGCCAGGCGTCCTCGGCGATGCTCTGCGGCTCGCCCTCGATGAGGAGCACTGCCTGCGGGAACGCCGACTGCAGCCGGGTCGCCTGGTCGAAGATCCGGCCGTCGCGGATCGAGGCACCGAGGTCGGCCGGGCCCTTCCGCTCGATCGCGAGCCCCGGCCCGAGCACGTAGTCGCCCACCGGGAGGTCGACGAGCCGGACCTCGAGACCGGCGGCCCTCAGCGCCGCCGGGATGGTGCTGCTCTGCTCGCGGTGGTCGACCAGCACCGGACCCACGTCGACCACGCTCCGACCGTACCCACCCGCGAGCATGGAAGACTCGTGCCGTGAGGGACCCGGTGGTGGAGACGATCCACGTGGCCAAGGGACGCCGGCTGCCGATGCAGCCGAAGGAGTCGGTCGAGGTCGAGGCGGGCAAGGGCATCGTGGGGGACCGCTACCACGGCACCCGGCACCGGCACGTGACGGTGCAGAGCCGGACCAGCCTGGACGAGGCGGCGGAGGTCTACGGCCGAGCGGTCCCCAGTGAGCCTGACCCGGCGCAACCTCACGCTCAGCCACGGCGTCGTGCCGCGCGACCCCGGGTCCCTGCTCCGGATCGGTGACGTGCTGCTGGAGGCGGTGCGGGTGGCCGCGCCGTGCAAAGCCTGCTCGACGACACGATCGGCGCCGGAGCGCAGGAGGCGCTCCGGCGCCGGGCCGGGACCGTGTTCCGGGTCCTGGAGGGTGGGACCGTCCGGGTCGGGGACCCGGTCAGCCTCTCCAGCGCCGCGTCCAGCGTGATCGTCACGCCGGAGAGCGCCTTGCTGACGGGGCAGCCGACCTTGGCGGCGCCCGCGGCCGCCTGGAAGGCGTCCTCGTCGAGGCCCTCGACCTCGCCGCGCACGACGAGCCTTGATGCCGGTCAGGCCTGGAAGCCGCCGGCCGGGTCGGGGCCGAGGGTGACGTCGGCGGAGACGTCGAGGGCGATCGGCGTGCCGCCGGCCTGGGCGATCTCGTTCGACAGCGACATGGCGTAGCAGGCGGAGTGCGCGGCGCCGATGAGCTCCTCGGGGCTGGTGGCGCCCTGGGCGTCGTCAGCGGCCCGCTTGGGGAAGGACACGTCGAAGGTGCCGGCTCCCGACGAGGTCAGGCTCGACCTGGCCGGTGCCGTCCTGCAGGCCGCCGTTCCAGGCGGTACGTCCGGTGCGCGTGGGCATGGGTGGATCCTCTCGATCGGTGACATTGTGTAGTGCACAAGATAAGCGCTCACGAGGTATATTCCCACCATGGCCAGACATCTCGCGGCGCCGGTCCTCGACGACCTGATCTGCTTCGACCTGTACGCCGCCTCGCGTCAGGTCACTGCGGCGTACCGGCCGATCCTGGGTGAGCTGGGCCTGACCTACCCGCAGTACCTCGTGCTCGTGCTTCTAGGCGCCCACGACGAGATCCCGATCAAGGACGTCGGTCGGGAGCCTGCGCCTCGACCACGCCACGCTCTCGCCGCTGCTGCGCCGCCTGGAGCGCGACGGGCTCCTCACCCGTCACCGCAGCCCGTACGACGAGCGTGCGGTCCTGGTCGCGCTCACCGACGCCGGACGCGCCGTCCACGAGCGCTTCGGGGACGTGCACTGCCGCATCGCCGAGGCGCTGGGCATCACCGAGGAGCAGGCCGCCCAGGCTGCGCGGCCTGCTGCGGATGCTGACCCTCAGCCTGAGGTCGAGGACGCAGTCGGCCAGGACCGGGGCGCCGTCGCGCTGGCCGCCCGCGATCGCCGCGCTGGCCACGACCCGGCCGTCCTCGCACCAGCCGGCGACCCGGATCGTCTCGCCCGGAAAGACCACTCCGGCGAAGCGGGCCGTGAAACCGCCGACGCCCGAGGCGTCGCCGTCGAGCAGGCCGTCGGTGAGCTTCGCGCAGCACGATGCCGTAGGAGCACAGCCCGTGCAGGATCGGCGCCGGGAAGCCGGCACCCCGGGCGAAGGCCGGGTCGGCGTGCAGCGGGTTGCGGTCGCCGCAGAGCCGGTAGAGCAGGGCCTGCTGCGGTGTCACGGCGTAGGCCGAGACGGAGTCGGGCTCGCGGTCGGGCACGGCGACCGGCGTCGCTGCGCCGCGGTCCCCACCCCAGCCGCCCTCGCCCTTGACGAAGATCGAGGAGCGGACCCGCCACAGGCTCGGCGCCGGTCTCCTCCGAGGTGGCCACGCCCTCCTGCCAGATCACGGCGGCCTTGCCCTTGTCCCAGATGTCGGTGAGCGTGGTGCGCACGGTCGCCGTACCGGAGGCGGGGAGCGGGCCGGAGACGGAGATCGACTGCGAGCCGTGCACGACCTGCGCGAGGTTGATGTCGCAGCCGGGCAGGTCCAGCGGAGGCGGGTCCGTCTCGTGGAAGGTCGGCGCGACGACGCCGAACGACGGCAGCACCTGGAGCGCGGCGTCGTCGAGGGTGTACCGCAGCGCGCCGGGGTCGAGGTTGTCACCCGGGCGGGAGCCGGCGCCGACGCCGAGGTGGTAGAGCAGCACGTCGGACGTGGCCCAGGAGAAGGTCCGGGCGCCGAGATCGGCGCCGATCGCGACCGAGGGATCAATGGGCACGGGCGACGTCCTCCGCTGCCAGGTAGCCGAACACGAGGGCGGGGCCGATCGTCCCGCCGGGACCGGGGTAGGTGTTGCCCATCACCGCGGACGACACGTTGCCGGCGGCGTACAGGCCGGGGATGACGGTGCCGTCCTCGCGCAGCACCCGCGCGCGCTCGTCGGTGACCAGGCCACCCTTGGTGCCGAGGTCGCCCGGGACGATCTTCACCGCGTAGAACGGGCCCTTCGCGATCGGCGCGAGCGAGCAGTTCGGCTTCACGGTCGGGTCGGAGTAGTACTTGTCGTAGGCGCTCTCGCCACGGTGGAAGTCCTCGTCGACGCCGGAGCGGGCGAAGCCGTTGAACCGGTCGACCGTCGCGTCGAGCGAACCGGCGGGCAGGTCCAGCCTGGCGGCGAGACTCGGCCAGCGTGTCCGCGCGGACGACGACGCCCTCCTTGTACCAACGCCCCGGGAAGGGCTGGCGGCCCGGGACGCCGGCGAAGAGGTAGCGGTTGCGGTAGGTCTGGTCGAAGACCATGTACGACGGCACGTGGTCCACCCCGGTGGCCTGGCCCTTGTAGATCTCGTGGGTCGCCTCGACGTAGGGCAGTGCCTCGTTCATGAAGCGCTCGCCCGCCGAGTTCACGATGATCGAGCCGGGCAGGTTGCGCTCGGCCAGGCAGAACCACGCGCGTCCGGGCAGTGGGATGGTCGGTCCCCACCAGGCGTCGTCGAGCAGGTCGGTGGCCGCTCCGGCCGCGGTGCCCGCGAGCAGGCCGCCGCCGGTGTTGGAGACCGAGCCGGTGGACCACTCGGTCGAGGTCGGCTGGGGCAGGAACTTCTCGCGCAGGCTCCTGGCTGTGCTCGAACCCGCCGGACCCGAGGATCACCCCGCGACGGGCGCGGACCTCGCGCCGCGCGCCGTCCTGCTCGACGACGACGCCGACGACCCGGCCGTCCTCGACGAGCAGGTCCAGCAGCGCGGTCTCGTACTCCACGGGCACGCCGGCGTCGCGCAGCCCCTGGCGCAGGCCGATCGCGATCGCGTTGCCCATCGCGAACATCTTCTTGCCGGACAGCATCGCCAGCAGTCGCTTGAGCATCACCTTGACCATCGTCAGCGGCCCCCTGAGCGTGCGCAGGCCGAGGCTGATCTTGCGGAAGTCGGCCTGGGTGACGATCAGGTTCGCCGGCGCCTTGGTGTACGCCGGGTGCAGCCGCTCCAGGCTCCTCGCCGAGGAAGCGCGCGTCCATCGGCACCGGCTCGACGCTGCGCCCGCGCGGGCGTCCGCCCGGCTGCTCGGGGAGGTAGTCGGCGTACTCGGGGACCCAGGTGAACTCCAGCGGCGTGTGCTCGCGCAGGAAGTCGAGCACCTCGGGGCCGCGGTCGATGTAGGTGTCGCGGCGCACCTTCGGGACGACGTCGCCCACGATCGCGTCGAGGTAGGTCTTCGCGGCCTCCTGGTCGCCGGGATCGACCTGGCCCGCCGCGCGCAGCGCGTAGTTGCCCGGGATCCACACGCCGCCGCCGGAGCGAGCGGTGGAGCCGCCGAAGTACGGGCTCTTCTCGACCAGGACCGTGTCGAGGCCCTGGCGGGAGGCGGCGAGCGCGGCCGACATGCCGGCACCGCCGGCGCCGACCACGACGACGTCGTAGGAGTCCTTCATGGGCAAAACTGTAACAGGTTCTACCGGCGTGGAGGCGACAGGCAGACTGGACGGATGGCGAGGATGCACGCGCTCGAGCCTGGTGCCCGACGAGGCGGGCTCCGCGGCCGTCGTGGCGGACTGGCAGGTGCTGCGCGACGCGGGCCTGCCGTCCCAGGCTCGACCACCGCGGTACGACGAACGCGCCCCATCTCACGCTCGTCGCCGCCCCGCTGCTGCCGCAGGAGGCGGTGGACGTCGCCCGGGTGCGCCTGGGCGGCCTGCTCCCCGCCCGCGCCCGGATCTCGGGGCTGCTGGTGCTCGGGGAGGAGAGGGTGTCGCTGGCCTGGTCGGTGGACGTCGGCGACGACGTGCTGCGCCGGGTCCTCGCGGTGCGCGCCCAGGCGCCGGACCGGCACCCGCAGGGCTGGCTGCCGCACGTCACCCTGGCGCGCCGGCTCTCGCGCGAGGAGCCTGCCGCGGGCGGTCGAGGCGCTCGGGACACGCGGCGCGAGCCGCACCCTGGTGCTCACCGGGCTGCGTCGCTGGGACCCTGAGTGCGAGAAAGTGGAACACGTTCTACTATGAGCCGGTGACTTCACCGGAAGCGATCGCCGCCGCCGTCGAGCGCCTGGCCACCGCCCAGGCGACGCGGGTGCCCTGCGCCGCCGTGCGCGACCTGATCGGCACCGACGACCTCCCCGCGGCGTACGCCGTCCAGCAGGGCCTGGTCCGGGCCCGCCTCGCCGGCGGGGTGCACGTCGTCGGCCGCAAGATCGGTGCGACGTCCGAGGCCGTGCAGCAGCAAACTCGGCGTGGACCAGCCGGACTTCGGCTACCTGCTCAGCGACATGGACGTCAGCGACGGCGTCGACGGGATCCCGATCTCGATGCGCACCCTCGTGCAGCCGCGGGTCGAGGCGGAGGTCGCCTTCGTGCTGGCCCGCGACCTCGACGTGCCGGAGGAGGAGATCACGCTCGAGCCTGGTCCGCGACGCCGTCGAGGTGGCCCTGCCGGCGCTGGAGATCGTCGACTCGCGGATCGAGTCCTGGGACATCGGATTCACCGACACCGTCGCGGACAACGCCTCGAGCGGGCTCTTCGTCGTCGGCCGCGACGGCCGTTCGCTCGACGACCTGGAGCCACGCGACGTCGTCATGTCGCTCACGATCAACGACGAGGAGCGCTCCGCCGGCACCGGCGCCGCCTGCCTCGGCGACCCGCTGGAGGCGCTGCGCTGGCTCGCCGTCCAGGCGGCCCGCTTCGGCGACCCGCTGCGCGCCGGCCACCTGATCCTGTCCGGGGCCCTCGGTCCCTTCGTGCCGTTCAGCCCGGGGGACCGGGTCACGGCGTCCATCAGCGGCTTCGCGCCCCTGACCGTCTCGTTCGAGGAGTGAACCCCCAGTGACCGCTACCGGCAAGAAGGCTGACGGCCGCGATCGTCGGCCCCGGCAACATCGGCACGGACCTGCTCTACAAGCTTGCTGCGCAGTGACGTGGTCGAGCCCCGCTGGATGATCGGCGTCGACGCCTCCTCCGAGGGCCTGCGCCTGGCCGCCGACAAGGGCCTGGAGGTCAGCCACGAGGGCGTCGACTGGCTGCTCAAGCAGGACGAGCCTGCCCGACCTGCTCTTCGAGGCGACCTCGGCGTACGTCCACCGGGAGTACGCCCCCCGCTACGCCGAGGCCGGCATCCGCGCGGTCGACCTGACCCCGGCTGCCGTCGGGCCGGCGGTCATCCCGCCGGTCAACGGAATGGCCCACGTCGACGCGCTCAACGTCAACATGATCACCTGCGGTGGGCAGGCCACCATCCCGATGGTCAACGCCGTCTCCCGGGTCACCCCGGTGTCGTACGCCGAGATCGTCGCCTCGGTCTCCTCGGTCTCCGCCGGGCCCGGCACCCGGGCCAACATCGACGAGTTCACCCGCACCACCGCGGCCGGCGTCGAGACGATCGGGGGCGCGGAGAGGGGCAAGGCGATCATCATCCTCAACCCCGCCGAGCCGCCGATGATCATGCGCGACACGATCTTCTGCGCCGTCGACCCGGACGCCGACACCGACGCGATCGCGGAGTCCGTGCACGCGATGGAGAAGGCCGTGCAGGAGTACGTGCCGGGCTACCGGCTGCTGCAGGAGCCGCAGTTCGACGGCCCCTCGGACCTCACCGGCGGCCGCCGCCGGGTCTCGATCTTCGTCGAGGTCGAGGGGGCGGGGGACTACCTGCCGCCGTACTCCGGCAACCTCGACATCATGACCGCCGCCGCCGCGCAGGTCGGCGAGAACATCGCCCGCTCGATCCTCTCGGAGGCCTGACATGACCGACATCAACGCTTTGCAGCGGACCTGGTCCGGGATCCACGGCGACGAGCCGTTCGGCAAAGCTCGACCTGCGCCTCACCGACACCTGCCTGCGCGACGGCTCGCACCACAAGCGGCACCAGTTCACCGCGCAGGAGGTCGAGGACATCGTCCGCGCCCTCGACGAGTCCGGCATCCCGGTGATCGAGGTGACCCACGGCGACGGGCTCGGCGGGTCGTCGTTCAACTACGGCTTCTCGCGCACGCCCGAGCAGGAGCCTGATCAAGATCGCCGCGGAGACCGCGAAGCGGGCCAAGATCGCCTTCCTCATGCTCCCCGGCGTCGGCACCAAGGACGACATCCGCGCCGCGCAGGACAACGGCGGCCAGATCTGCCGGATCGCCACGCACTGCACCGAGGCGGACGTCTCGATCCAGCACTTCGGGCTGGCCCGCGAGCTCGGCCTGGAGACCGTCGGGTTCTTGATGATGAGCCACACCCAGCCGCCGGAGGTGCTCGCGAAGCAGGCCAGGATCATGGTCGACGCGGGCTGCCAGTGCGTCTACGTCGTCGACTCGGCCGGCGCGCTCATCATGGAGCAGACCGCCGACCGGGTCTCCGCGGTCGTCGCGGAGATCGGCGGCCAGGCCGACGTCGGCTTCCACGGTCACGAGAACCTCGGCCTCGGCGTCGCGAACACCGTGATCGCGGCCCGCGCGGGCGCGACCCAGATCGACGGCTCCGTGCGCCGCTTCGGTGCCGGCGCCGGGAACACGCCCTTGGAGGCGTTCATCGGGGTCTGCGACAAGCCTGGGCTGGACCACGGGCGTGGACTTCCTGCAGATCGTCGACGCCTCCGAGGACGTCATCCGCCCCGCGATGCCCGAGGAGTGCCGCCTGGACCGGATGACCCTGATGATGGGGTACGCCGGGGTCTACTCCTCGTTCCTGAAGCACGCGGGCAACGCCGCCGAGCGCTACGGCGTCTCCGGCGCGCAGATCCTGCTGGAGGCCGGCAAGCGCAAGCCTGATCGGTGGTCAGGAGGACCAGCTCGTCGACATCGCGCTGCGGCTGCGTGCGGCGGCAGGGGAGCCCGCGTCGGTGTGACCTATCCTCACGTCGTGCTGCGACGTGCTCCCCAGGTGCTCCTGGGCCTGCTGCTGCTCCTCCTGCTCGGCTTCGTGCTGACCCAGGCAGGAGTGCACGGGCGCACCTACGACGAGCCGCTGCAGAACGACTACGGGCACCGCGTCCTCGACTGGTACCTCAGCCTCGGCAGCGACCGCGGCTTCCTCGACTACCCCGAGAAGATGCAGGCTCCCGCAGCACGGGCCCGTCTTCGAGACCGTCGTCGCGCTCTTCCAGTCCGGCGCCGACCGGCTCTTCGGCGCCGACCCGTGGGTGGTCCGCTCGCTCGTCACCGGGCTCACCGGCGTGCTCGGCATCGCGCTGATGGCGTTGTGCGCGCTGGAGATCGCGCGCTCCTCGCGGCGCATCGGCGAGCAGGGCGCCTGGTGGTTCGCCCTCGTCGCCGCGCTGTCCCTGGCGCTGTACCCGCGCTGGACGGGCGCGATCTTCACCAACTCCAAGGACATGCCGCTCGCTGTCGCGATGCTCGCCGTGCTCTGGCTGACCCTCCGCGCCGCTCGCCGGTGGGAGGAGGAGCGCGACCGGCTGCCCTGGCGCTCGCTGGTCGCGCTCGGCGTGGTGTTCGGCGTCGCGGTCTCGATCCGGGTGATCGCGTTGCTGTGGGTGCCCGTCGTCGGCGTGCTCGCCCTGGTGTGGCTCCTGCTGCGCGACCGGTCGCTCGCCGGGCTCCGTCGGGTGGCGGCGGGCGCGGGGGTGATCGGGCTGGCGTCGTACCTGACGATCCTGGCGGTGTGGCCCTACATCTTCCTCAACCCCGTCTCCGGGCTGCCGACGGCGATCTCCTCCATGTCGAAGTACCCCTGGGACGACCCGATCCTCTTCCGCGGCCAGATGATCCAGGCGATGGAGCCTGCCGCGCGACTACGTCCCCACCTGGATCTGGCAGGGCTCGCCGTGGCTCTCGGTGCTGCTCGCGCTGGCCGGCACCGCGCTGATCGTCGTGGACCTCGTACGACGCCGGGGGAGCGCCGCCGGCATCCTGCTGCTCGGCGCCTGGGTCTTCCCCGTGCTCGCGCTGGTCGCGCTGAACCCGACCCTCTACAACGCGCTGCGCCACTTCCTCTTCGTCATCCCGGCGATGCTGCTCGTCGCGTCGTACGCCCTGGTGGTGGGGGTGCGCGCCCTGGCGTCCCGGCGCTGGGCCGTCGGCGCCGTCGTCGCCGTGGCCGTCGCCGCCCAGGTCCAGGTGCTCGTCGGCGTCGCCCGTCTCTACCCCTACGAGTACATGTACTTCAACGCCGCCACCGGCGGCTTCTCCACCCAGCACACCGAGTTCGAGACGGACTACTGGGCGGCCTGCACCCGCGAGGCGGCGCTGTGGCTGAACGACCACTGGACCGACTACACCTCGCAGCAGAAGGCGAGCGTGCAGAATCGGTGGGGCGCGGACGGACAAGCTGGAGCAGTACGTCGCACGGGACCTGACCATCCTGCGCGAGGGCAAGCCCGACTTCGGCATCTACACCCTGATGAACTGGCGCAAGGACCCGTGGCCCAGGTTCGCCACGGTGAAGAGGTTCCGGGTCGAGGGCGTCGTGCTGTGCGAGGTGCAGGTCAACCCGGACCTGGTCTGAGGGCGGGTCGCGCGGAGAACCCCACTACATCGGGTACCACAGCGGAACCCAGCGCGGGACGACGACGAAGCCGCCGATACCGCAACGCGGCCGGTACGGCTGCCAGACGACGGCCGTTCCCGCGGTCCTCGTCTGGTGGAACAGCACGGTCAGGAAGTTCTCGCTGGAGCCCATGGCGTCCTGCGTGGTGCGCTGGCCGGAGATCCTCCAGTGCGGTGCGACGCACCACCGACCGTCGGAGTCCAGGCTGGGCCTGGTGAAGACGGGGCCGTACATCGCGCCTGCGGGGATGCCCCCGATCACCATGCGGGTCCCGGGCCGCAGGATCGACGCGCGGCGGTCGGGGTAGTAGCCGTCGCGGACCACCCGGACCGGACCCTTGCGGCGGATCGCCTGGTCGTCGAGTGCCCGCACGACGCACGACAGCCGCGACCACGCGCTGGTCGAACCCCAGCCTGTGCTGGCGTGCCCGGACGCAGATCACCTGTCCAGGTGCGACCGCGAGCACGTGGTTCTGCGCCGGCGTCCCGGAGACCGCCGTACGCCACGGGGGCGGGGTCGCGGCGCGCATGCTGGCCCGGAGCACCTGCACGTCCCAGCGGAGGTTCTCCGGGCCCTCGGCACCGGACAGATGGGTGTCGCCGCGGTCGATGCGCAGGTACGCCTGGGGGGTGAAGGAGTAGACGTTCAAGGCGCCGCTGCGGAAGTACAGGGCGGGTGGATCGACGGCCGGACCCGCCGCCGTCGCCGTCGCGAGTCGGGCCGGCGCGAGGGTGCCGAGCAGCGCCAGCAGGGTCAGCAGGATCAGCCTTCTTGGACAAGGACACTCCTCGAGAACGTGGCGGGTCCGGGTCAGTGTGGCACCACGTGCCTGTCGCCGGGGGCTCCGAGGATCCACTGGTCGCGCTTCCGACAACGCGGACCTCCCGCGGCAAAGTCCGGGTTACACTCATCAACCCGGATTATCTCGGGGATGATCCGAGAAAGGACGGCCATGGACAGCGACGTCCCGGTTCCGGTCGAGCCGCACGGCGGCCGGACGGTGCCGTGGCGCCAGCGAGGGCGGCACGGGGAGCGGGCCGACCGCGAGACTCGCGGAGGTGACGGTGAGCCTGCCGCCGCGGATCGGCGACTTTTCCGCAGCGCTGCCCGCGTCGCTGGCGGCCCGGTGCGACGCCGCGATGGCGGCCATCGGGCGGTTGGACGCGGCCCACGGGAAGCACCTGGCATCCCTGTCGGCGCTGCTGCTCCGGGCGGAGTCCGTCGCGTCGTCGAAGATCGAGCGGGTCGAGGCGTCGGTCGAGGACTTCGCGCGGGCGGCCCACGGGACGAGGTCGAACGCGTCGGCGATCTCGATGGTGGCTTCGACGCGTGCGCTGACTGTGCTCATCGACGCGACGGGCGGCTCGGGGCGGTCGATCGCGCTCGGCGACATCCTCGAGGCCCATCGGATCCTGATGGCCGACGACCCCGACGAACGACCGTACGCCGGGGCGTTGCGGGACGACCAGAACTGGATCGGCGGGTCCGACCACTCGCCGCGCGGGGCGCTGTACGTGCCGCCGCCGGCGGAGACGGTCGAGGGATATCTGGCCGACCTGCTCGAGCTCGCGAACCGCGACGACGTCCCGGTGCTCGCGCAGGCGGCCGTGGTGCACGCGCAGTTCGAGTCGATCCACCCCTTCGGCGACGGGAACGGACGGATCGGCCGAGCCTTGGTCAACGCCATCCTGCGCCGGCGAGGAGCGACGACGAGCGTGGTGGTTCCCGTGGCGACGGCCCTGGTGGCGAAGCGCGAGGCCTACTTCGACCTGCTGACGGCGTACCGCAGGGGTGACGCCGGCCCGATCATCGTGGCGTTCGCCCTCGCCGCGACCAGTGCCGCTCGTGAGTCGGCGACGACGGGCCGGCGGCTCGCTGACCTGCCGGCGGCATGGCGGGAGCGGCACCGGGCGGCGACCGGGCGGTACCCGCGCGCGGGCAGTGCGACCAGCCGCGTCCTCGAGCGGTTGCTGGACGACCCGTTCTTCAGCGTCGAGGAGATGGAGCGGGCCATCGGCTCCTCGGGGTCGTCGACGAGCGATGCGGTGAGGAGGCTCGCCGGTCTGGGGATCCTGCGCGGGCTGACGAGCCGGACGCGCAACCAGGTGTGGTGCGCCGGCGACATCATCGACGAGCTCGAGGATCTCGGCGTTCGGGTCGCCTCGGCCACCGCCGCGGATCCGGTGTGGCGACGCCTGCAGGCAGAGGTCGTCGCCGGTCTGCTGCGGCACGAGGGGGAGGAGTCGGGGCGCGGGCCGCGGCCGACCCGGCTGCCGGAGGCGGTGTCCCGCGTCGTGGACGGAACGCCTCCCGAGGGTCGCGTAGACCAAAACAAGAACGTGTTCTAGTATTGGGTGCATTCGGACCACCCAGCCTAGGAGCGCACATGCACCAGGACTTCTCTCCCGAGGTCACCGCCGTTCTCGACGGCGTCCGCGACCTGCTCCCGACGTTCCGTGAGCGGGCCGAGGAGGGCGACCGGCTGCGGGTGATCCCCGACGCTTCGATCAAGGAGCTCGAGGAGACCGGGTTCTTCCGCCTGCTCCAGCCGAAGCGGTACGACGGCCTCGAGGCCGACCCGGTCGCCTTCTACACCGCGGTGCGCGACATCGCCTCGGCCGACGGCTCGACCGGATGGGTCTCCAGCGTGGTGGGCGTGCACCCCTGGCAGGTGGCGCTGTTCTCCGACGAGGCCCAGCAGGCCGTGTGGGGCGAGGACACCAAGACCCGGCTCAGGCTCGTCGTACGCCCCCACCGGCAAGGCGGTGCTGGCCGAGGGCGGGTTCACGCTGTCGGGCAGGTGGAGGCTTCTCCTCGGGCAGCGACCACTGCTCGTGGGTGCTGCTCGGTGGGCTGGTGTTCAACGAGGAGGGTCAGGTCGTCGACTTCCGCACGTTCATGGTGCCGCGGGAGAAGTACGAGGTCGTCGACGTCTGGAACGTCGTGGGCCTGCGCGGCACCGGCTCCAACGACATCGTCGTGGAGGAGACCTTCATCCCCGAGGGTTTCACGCTCTCGATGGGGGAGACCGGTGCGTGCAAGGGTCCCGGCCAGGCGGTCAACACCAGCGACCTCTACAAGCCTGCCCTTCCACTCGATCTTCACCTCCACGATCGCCACGCCGATCATCGGCATGGCCCAGGGTGCCTACGCCGAGCACGTGGAGATGCAGCAGAAGCGGGTCCGGGCGGCGTACCTCGGTGAGAAGGCCTCGCTCGACCCCTTCGCCGCCGTCCGCATCGCCCGCTCCTCCTCGGAGATCGACGCGGCCTGGGCGCTGCTGGTGAGCAACATCCGCGAGGAGCAGGCGCACGTCGCGCGCGGTGAGCAGATCCCGCTGGAGTCTGCGCCTGCGGGTGCGCCGCGACCAGGTGCTCGGCACGGCACGGGCCATCGAGGCGATCGACGCGCTCTTCGAGGCCTCGGGCGGGCGCGCGCTCGCCGAGGGGACCTACCTGCAGCGGGCCTGGCGCGACGCGCACGCCGGCCGGGTCCACGCGGCCAACGACCCCGAGCGCGCCCTGCAGATGTACGGCGCCCAGCAGTTCGGCCACAAGGTCGACCCCGGGATGTACTGACGTGGACTTCTCGAAGGAGGCGACCCGCCGCTCGGCGAAGGCCGGCGACATCACCCTCAACTACTACGAGGCCGGGCCCGACGGCGGTTCGTCGGTGGGTGGCGGGCTGCCCTTCGTGCTGCTGCACGGCGGTGGTCCGGGCGCCTCGGCGTGGAGCAACTTCGGTACGGCGCTGCCTCGCTTCGCCGCCCGCTTCCGCACCCTGCTGGTCGACCAGCCGGGCTTCGGGCAGTCCGACAAGCCGGAGGTGGGCGCGAACTACTTCCGCCACTCCGCGTCGTACCTGCTGAAGGCTCCTCGACGAGCCTGCAGATCGAGCGGATCCACCTGCTGGGCAACTCCCTCGGCGGCGGTACGGCGATGAGGTTCGCCCTCGAGCACCCCGACCGTGTCGGGCGGCTCGTCCTGATGGGCCCGGGCGGGCTGTCGGTCAACCTCTTCCACGCCGACCCGACCGAGGGCGTCCAACGGCTGATGGACTTCTCCATGAACCCCAGCCGCGAGGCACTGCGCGCGTTCATCTCCACGATGGTCGTCAACCAGGGGCTGGTGACCGACGAGCCTGGTCGAAGAGCGCTTCGCCGACGCCACCGCGCCCGGCTCGCTGGACGCGATGCGCTCGATGGGCGCGTCGTTCTGGAACCCGGAGTGGGCCGAGGACGGCATGCTGTGGCGCGAGGCGCACCGCCTGCGCAAGCACACCCTGCTCACCTGGGGCCGCGAGGACCGGGTCAACCCGCTCGACGGTGCGCTGGTCGCGCTCAAGCAGATCCCGAAGGCCCAGGCTGCACGTGTTCCCGAACTGCGGGCACTGGGCGCAGATCGAGGCGGCGGAGGAGTTCGCCGAGATCTGCACCGCCTTCCTCGCACGCCACGTCGAGAGGACGAAGGCATGACGATCGACATCCGCTCCATGGGCTACATCCGGGTGGCCAGCACCGACCTGGACGCCTGGAGGACCTTCGCCGGCAAGGTCCTCGGACTGGCCGAGGGCCGCGGGCCGAACCCCGAGCACCAGTACTGGCGCCTCGACGAGGTCTCCGCGCGGGTCGTGGTCTTCCCCTCCGACGTCGACCAGGCTCGACGCCACCGGCTGGGAGGTCGCCGACCACCGGGCGCTGCAGGACGCCCGCGAGCACCTGCAGAAGGCCGGTGTGGAGTTCGAGGAGGGCACCGCCGACGAGACTCGCCGAGCGCCGCGTGCAGGAGCCTGGTCCGCTTCCGCGACCCGTGGGACAACGTCTTCGAGCTCTACCACGGGATCACCTACGAGGCCCGGCCCGTCGTCACGCCGTACGCCGCCCGGTTCGTCACCGGCGACCAGGGGCTGGGCCACATCGTGGTCCCCGTGCTGGACGACGTCGAGGCGCTGCGGTTCTACACCGAGGTGCTCGGCTTCCGGCTGCGCGACTCGATGAGCATGCCCGGTGAGTTCGTCGGCAAGGAGCCGGGCAGCAAGGTCTGGTTGCGCTTCCTGGGCGTGAACCCGCGGCACCACTCGCTGGCGTTCCTGCCGATGCCGAACGCCAGCAAGTGCGTGCACGTCATGTTCGAGGTGGACGAGACTCGACCACGTGGGCCGCGCCCTGGAGCGGGTGCGCAAGCACGGCGCGCCGCTCTCGGCGACCCTCGGCCGGCACATGAACGACGAGATGGTCTCGTTCTACGTGCGCTCGCCCGGTGGCTTCGACGTCGAGTTCGGGACCGACGGGATGACCGTCGACGACAGCCGGTGGGTGGCCCGGGAGTCGACCGCGGTCTCGTACTGGGGCCACGTCTTCGGTGGTCGGTGAGTGACGACTAGCGTGGGCAGCGTGAACCAGGACGCCATCCCCGAGGGCATCAGCCCCGACGCGCGGGAGACCTGGCCCCACCCGGAGCCTGATCCAGTCCTGGCTCGGCGATGCCGACGTGGACTTCGAGCCTGCGTCCCGGCGAGGAGGTGGCTGTCCTCGACGACCCGGAGGCCCAGGCGGCCGCGCGGCGCTTTCGCGACGTGCTCGGCTGCTTCGCCTCGGGCATCACCGTGATCACCACGATGAGCGGCGACGAGCCGGTCGGGATGACCTGCCAGTCGTTCTCCAGCGTGTCCCTCGACCCGCCGCTGATCACCTTCGTCCCGGCACGTTCGTCGCGCGCCTGGCCGCTCATCCAGCGGGCCGGCCGGTTCTGCGTCAACGTGCTGGCGGCCGACCAGGAGCACGTCTCCGCGCAGATGGCGACCAAGGGCGTCGACAAGTTCGCCGGCATCGAGTGGCAGCCCGCGGCCGCGACCGGGTCGCCCGTCATCGCCGGCACGCTCGCGCACCTGGACTGCACGATCGCCGCGGTCTACGAGGGGGGCGACCACTTCATCGTCGTCGGCAGGGTCGAGCACCTCGCCCCGCACCCCGCGGACGCAGGCAGCGCCGAGCCGCTCCTCTACTTCAAGGGTCGGTACCGGACCACCGACGGCTGACGGCCTGATCGCGCGCCGGACCGGTGTGACCGCCGGTGCCAGGCGCTGCGGCGCGTCCCTGCTCGGGCGGCGCCCGGTCAGCGCGCGATGTCGACCGCGCGGCGCTGCCGGCGAGCCGCGAGCCCGGTCGCGGCGGCTGCGCTGCGGAAGGCGGCGCGCGCCGCGTCGTACTCCTCCACGTCCTCGAGGAGCCTCGGCCGACTCGTACCACACCTGGGCCGCCGCTCGGTCCGCGCCGAGCGAGGTGAGCAGGTGCACCGCCTCTTGGTAGCGGTTCCGAGCGTGCGCGCGATCCCCCTCGGCGGCGGCCGCCTGGCCGAGGACGACCGTCGCCTCGACCCGGGCCAGTGCCGCGGTCTGTGGCGCGCCGGCCAGGCCGCGCTCGGCCATCTCGCGCGCCGTCGCGGGATCACCGTCGAGCAGGTGTGCCTGGGCCAGCGTCACGTCGCACAGTGCGAGGTCGACGCTGCTCGACGAGGTGTGCGTCATCGCCTCGCGGGCGCGGCGCGCGTGCTCGATCGCGGAGGCGACCTCCGGCGGGTCGGCCTGGAGCAGCAGCCGGCCGACCTGCAGCCGGAGCCGCGCCAGGTTGCGCTCGTCGCGCCCCTCGCTCAGCAGCGCCAGCGCCCGTGCGGCCAAAGGCGCGGCGGCGCTCGTGCGGCCCTTGGTCGCCTCGACCTGGCTCGCGCTCCAGTACGCCGACGCGCGGGCCCGCGGCGAGGCCAGCCGCTCGGCCGCCGCGATCGCCTCGGTGCAGCGGCGGGTGGCGCGAGCGAGGTCGCCGCGCTCGGCGTACGCCGCGGCGATGGTGACCGAGAGCCTGCACGGCCTCCTCGGTGTCGGCCAGCAGGGTGCCCGCGGCGGCGGCCTCCAGCTGCTCGCCCACCTCGATCGCCAGGCTGAGGTCACCGGCCTCGCGCAGGCAGCGGCTCAGCGCGATGCCGGCCTCCAACCGGGGCAGGCCGTCGCCGTGGGTGACCACCTCCTCGAGCCGGGTGATCGCCTCGTCGTACTGCCCGCGGGCCTCCAGCGCGCGGCCCACCAGCAGACTCGCCGCGCTGCGCGAAGGCCGGCAGGCTTGTCCGGCGATGGCGGCGGCCAGCGCCTCCCGGGCCTGGGCCTCGGCCTCGTCGGCGTCGCCGTTCTCGAGCGCTATCTCGGCGTAGTCGAGACCGAGCCGGATCTCGTCGTAGCGGGAACGCTCGATGCCGTTGAGCAAGCCTGCTCGGTGGTCGTGCCGAGACGCTCGGCCAGGTCGCGCAGGACCTTCATCGTGGGACGGCGGGTCCCACCCTCGATGCGCGAGACGTAGCCCGTGGAGAGGTTCTCCCCGGCCAGCCTCGCTCTGCGTCCAGCCTCGGGTGGTGCGCAGCGCGCGGATGCGCCCGCCGAGCGCCTGGAGATCGACCGAGCCGAGATCGGTGCCCACCGCGTCGATCTGACCCATGCTGACGGAGGGTACGTGCGATGTGGCAAAACGGAACTGGAGCGAGTCAAGCCGCAGTCAAGGTGTCAGGGCAGCGCGCACGGCTGGGGGAGGGCGCCCAGGAAGAGGCCCAGGGGGAGGCCGAGGAGGGGCCGGCGGAGGCAGACACCTCCCGTACCTCGACCATCGTGCACGGCGCCGGGCGACTGCTCGACGTACCCGCGCTCGGAGGCACGGAGCGGTCACTCCTGGCCGCCGGAGTGGAATCTGTCGGAGCGAGCGGTGCACAGGGTCGCGCATCGCGATATCGGCATCACCGAACAATTCGGCGACCATGAATTCATCGACCCGCAGGGAGAATTCCCGCTGGACCTCCGGATAAAGAATTCAACGACACGCTCGTCGAATTCTCCTTCTGGGCCGAATGCAGACGGCCGCATTCTCGACTGCCATCGCTCCGGAGCCGGGTGGGCACGGGGCGCTGGGGATCGCGCGGTCGAGCCGGAGGCTACACCCGCTCCCCCGTTGTGTCCAGGGCGCGGGAACGACGTGTGACCTCGATATGACACTGGTGTGCCAGCGGGGTCGCTGGTCGATCGTCGCAGGTCACGGACCCTGGCACCGCCAGCGGACCATCGATTGTGACCATGGTGAAAGCCATGGGGACCGGGTGGATTGGGCGCGATGGAGTCGCAATGGGAGCGCTATGCGGGCTCTATAACAGCGCAGCAGCGTGCGCGGCCACTGTGAATATCATTGATAAGCGGGGGCGATTCCTGCGTCGCGCCGAGATGGCGTTCGGGGAGTAGGGACGGGGCCGAAGTTGTCAGACCCGGTCGCGCGACACGGCGTACCTGTTCCGGTTTCCCGAACGAGAGCGCTAATCTCCGCGAGATAGCCCGAGGGTCGCGTCTGTGCTGCCCACGGGGAAGTGTCGGTCTCGGGAAGGTCATGTCCACCTCCAGCAGCACCTCTGCCGCCAGGCTCCGCGGCGCCATGGGCCGACGACGACGTCGACCGGCTGCTCTCGGCCGGGCCGGCCGCTCACGGGCGGGTCCGCCCATGAACGATCGGCGCCGATCACTGCCCTCCGCCGACCTCGCCAGTGCCTTCCGCCGGGACCCGGGAGCGTCGAACCAGGCCTCCGTACCGACGTCGGGTGCGGCACCACGGCCGTCGCGGCGTCGGTCCGCTCGTTCCGCCTCGCCGTCCGGGCGGCTGGTGCTGTGGACCCCGGTCGCGGTCCGCGCCCGGATGCAGGCGGTCCAGGCGGCGCACGGGACGCTCTACCGCGACCAGGTGCTGGACGCGATCGAGGAGACCGTCGACGAGTCTCGCCGGCCTGGTCGCGAGTGCCACCGGCGCCGACGCGGCGGTGCGTGGACGGCTGTTCGAGCGCCGGCCCGTGCAGCGCCGGCCGCCGGCCGAGCAGCGCGTCCAGCCTGACGATCGGCGGCTTCCTCGCCAGTCGACCACGATCATCGACGACCTGGTCGTCTCCACCGGGGCGGCGAGCCGCTCGGCACTGGTCAACGCGGCTCTCGACGCAGCACTCCCCGAGCTCTGAGAGCCGGGCTGTGGTGCAGCCCACCCCGCGACCCGCGCACGACGGTTGACCTCGCGACCCGCCGGTGCGGCACGATCGAGGAGATGCACAGCCTCGATCCCACCGAAGACTTCGCCATCCGTCTGCTGCGGCGCTTCCTGCTCCTGTGCGAGCACCCCCGCACGCGGCAGCGGATGCTGCGCCTGGTGCGCCAGTCGACCCGGCTCGGTCCCGGGGCGCCGCGGCTCTACGGCTGGATCAACAGCGCCGTCCTGCACCCCCGCTTCCAGCCCGTCGTCGAGCGCCGGGCGATGTCGGCGATGAAGGCCGAGTCTGGTCGCCTCGCAGGCTGATCGGCCTGGCGATGACCCGCTACGTCCTGAAGATCGAGCCCCTTGCCTCCGCCTCGGTGGACGAGGTGGTGCGCCTGGCGGCACCGGCCATCGCGGCCACCTTGCAGGGCGAGGAGGCGTTGACGGCCGTCGTTCCCGAGCAGACCCGGGGCCGTCGGCTCAGAGTGCCACGGCTGCCCGGTGCCGGTGTGCTGCGCCGGCCAGCGCTCCCAGGGCGTGCGCGCGCTTGAGCACGAGGTGGGCGTCGTGCTCCCAGGTGATCGCGATGCCCCCGTGCAGCCTGCACGCACTCGGACGCGGCGAGCGCCGCGGTCTCCAGGGCGTACGACGCCGCCGAACGGACCAGGAAGTCGGCATCGGCCGCCCCCTCCGCCAGCGCGTACGACGCCGCCCAGGCTCGCCGAGCGGGCCGACTCGGTGCGCGCGAACACCTCCGCCATCCGGTGCTTGAGTGCCTGGAAGGAGCCGATCGGCCGGCCGAACTGCACCCGCTCCTTGCTGTAGTCGACCGTCATCCGCAGCGCCCGGTCGCACAGCCCGACGGCGAGCGCGGCGACGGACGCGGCCGCGACCAGGCTCGGCCCGCGCCCCGGCCAGGGCGCCGTCGCCGACGACGGCGAGGCCGGCGCCGGACAGGTCGAGCCGGGCCAGCCGGATGCTCTGGTCCATCGACTCCACCCAGCCTGGGCGCCGGGCCGGAGACCTCGACCAGGTCGTCACCGCGAACGGCCAGCACGATGGCGGCGCGGTCACCGTCGAGCACCGGGCCGTCGTCGATCGCGAGCGTGGCGATCTCGCCGGCGGCGATCCGGGGCAGCAGGCGGGCCCGCGCGCCCTCGGTGCCGCCGGCCAGCAGTGCGTGCGTGGCGATGGTGGTGGCCAGCAGGGGGAGAGGGCGCGAGCGAGCGACCCAGGCTCCTCGAGGACGACCGCGGTCTCGAAGAAGCCCGCGCCCACGCCGTCGTACGCCTCGGGGACGGCGAGCGCGGCCACGCCGATCTGCTCGCAGAGCGTCGCCCACAGCGACTCGTCATGGCCGGCCGGCGAGATCGAGGCGGCGCGCACGGCCGCCGGGTCCGCGCGCTTGGCGAGCAGGCCGCGCACGGTGCGGGCGAGACTCGGCCTGCTCCTCGCTCAGCGCGAACCTCATCGCTCGGCCCGCAGCGAGGTCAGGATCCGGTCGCGGTGGAAGCCGGGGGTGCCCCACGCGGTGAGGAGGGCACGGATCTTGGTGAGCCACAGGCTCAGGTCGAACTCGCGGGTGTAGCCGATCGCGCCGTGGACCTGCAGCCCCGTCCGCGCGGCGAGGTACGCCGCATCCCCGCACGCGACCTTCGCCGCCGAGACCGCCCGCGCCCTCTCCCCGGTCGAGCCCGTCGAGGCCAGCGCGGCGCCGTGGACGAGCGGACGGGCGAAGTCGAGCGCGATCCGGACGTCGGCGAGCCTTGTGCTTGACGGCCTGGTAGGACCCGATCTCACGGCCGAACTGCTTGCGCTGCTTGACATAGGTCACCGAGTCGGCGAGCACCCGCTCGCCGGCGCCGAGGAGCCTGGGCCGCGGTGGCCAGCACCGCCAGGTCGAAGGCCGCCTCGTCCACCTCGCCCTCGCCAGCGACCTCGAAGAGCCGGCGGGCGGGGTCGACGGACGCCAGGCGCGCGCCGACGTCGGTCGTGAGGGTGCTGCCGACGTACACCTCGTCGGCGACGTCGGCATCGAGGGCGTGGGGCACGTGGGGAGGCACGGCGACGGTGGCGATCCCCTCGACCTCCCGACCGAGTGCACGAGGGAGGTAGGCGGCCGACTCCACCCAGGGCCCGGGGACGGCGTGCCGCCCGAGCGCCTCGAACGCCACGACGACCTCGACCGGCGACGCCTCGGTGGCCAGCCTGCGTCAGGCCCTGGTCGGCGAGGCGCTGCCACAGCCTTCAGGCCGGGCCCGCTGTCGCCGTCGGCCCACGCCCGGGCCGCGCCGGCGGTGTCCGCGGCGGAGAGCAGGGACTCGAGCGAGGCGGCGAAGTCGCGCTGGTCGGCGCTGAGCTCGAACCTCATCGCAGGGCTCCCTTCGGCTCGCGGGGCAGGCCGAGGATCCGCTCGGCGATGATGTTGCGCTGGATCTCGTTGGTGCCGGCGTAGATCGGGCCGGAGAGCGCGAAGGTGTAGCCGTCGAGCCAGGCCGAGTCGAGTCTCGGCGTCCGGTCCGAGCAGGTCGAGCGCAGTCTCGTGGAGGGCCACGTCGAGTCTCGCTCCACCAGACCTTGTTGACCGAGCCGGCGGCACCGACGTCGCCGCCGTCGCGGAGCCGGGTCACCGTGCCCCAGGTGTAGAGCCGGTAGGCCTCGGCGCGCAGCCAGGCGTCGACGACCCGGTCGGCCACGCGCGGGTCGGGCCGCTCGTCGTACAGGGAGAGGAGGCGGTCGGCAGCGGCGGTGAAGCGGCCGGGGGAGCGCAGGGACAGGCCGCGCTCGTTGCCGGCGGTGCTCATCGCGACCCGCCAGCCGTCGCCGGGCGCGCCGAGCACGTCGGAGTCCGGGACGAAGACGTCGTCGAAGAAGACCTCGGCGAAGCCCTCCTCGCCGTCGAGCCTGGGCGATGGGGCGCACGGTGACCCCGTCGGCGTCGAGCGGGAAGAGGAAGTAGGTGAGCCCGGCGTGCTTCTGAGCCTCGGGGTCGCTGCGGAACAGCCCGAAGCCCCAGTGCGCCAGCGCCGCGCGTGAGCACCAGATCTTCTGCCCGTTCAGCACCCAGCCGCCGCGTACGTCGTCACGGCGCGCCGTCGAGCGCAGCGAGGCCAGGTCCGAGCCCGCCTCGGGCTCGCTCCAGCACTGCGCCCAGACCTTCTCCCCGGTCGCCATCGTCGGCAGGAAGCGGTCCTGCTGCTCAGGCGTGCCGTGCTCGAAGATGATCGGTGCGAGCAGGAAGATGCCGTTCTGGCTGACCCGCAACGGGGCGCCCGCCCGGTAGTACTCCTCCTCGAAGACCACCCACTCCACGAGCGAGGCCTCGCGCCCGGAGTACGCCGACGGCCACGACACGACCGACCAGCGGGCCTCGGCCAGCCTCGCCTCCCACGCACGGTGCAGACTCGAAGCCCTCGGGGGTGTCCAGGGAGGGCAGGGGCTCGGCCGGCACGTGTTCGGCCAGCCAGGCGCGGGCCTCGGCCTGGAAGGCCAGGCTCGGATGCGGACAAGCTGCAGATCCATTCACTTCCTCAGGCTCGGTCTTGAGCACCTTGCCGGACAGGTTCCGGGGGAGTGCGTCGAGGTGCTCGACGAGGCGCGGCACCTTGAAGTTGGCCAGGCGGGTCCTGGCGAAGGCGAGCACGTCCTCGGCGGAGGCCGAGCCGACGACGTACGCCTTGCCGACCTCGCCCATCCGCTCGTCCGGCACGCCGACGACGGCCACGTCGTCCACGCCGTCCAGGCGCAGCAGGACCTGCTCGACCTCGGCGGGGTAGACGTTGAAGCCGCCGGAGATGTACATGTCCTTGAGCCGGTCGGTGATCCGCAGGTTGCCCGCGTCGTCGAGCACGCCGACGTCGCCGGTGTGCAGCCAGCCGTCGGCATCGATCGCGGCGGCGGTGGCGTCCGGGTCGTCGAGGTAGCCGAGCATCACGAGCTCGCCGCGCACGAGCAGACTCACCGTCCTCGGCGATGCGCGTCTCCATGCCGGGGATCGCGCGTCCGCAGGTGGTCGCGACCAGCTCGGCGTCGTCGCCGGCGCGGGCCATCGTGACGACGACCGCCTCGGTCATCCCGAAGGCGGTGACGACCTGGTCGATGCCCAGGCTCCTCGCGCATCCGCTCGATCAGCACCACCGGTACGACGGCCGCCCCGGTCACCGCGAGGCGCAGGCTGCTGAGGTCGCGCTGCTCGCGACCGGGCGCGGTCAGCAGCGACTGGTAGATCGCCGGGGCGCCGGGCAGCACGCTGATCCGCTCGGTCTCGATGAGCGTCATGGTGCGCTCGAGGTCGAAGGTGGCCAGCGGGTAGAGGGTGGCGCCGGTGGTGAGCCCGGTGACGATGCCCACCTTGTAGCCGAAGGAGTGGAAGAACGGGTTGACCACGAGGTAGCGGTCCTCGGGACCGACCCCGCCGAGTCTCGCCCCAGGCCCGCGCGACGCCGACGGTCTGGCGGTGGGCGCTCATGGCGCCCTTGGGGCGGCCCGTCGTGCCGGAGGTGAAGAGGATGTCGGCGACGTCGTCGGGACCGGGCTGGTCGGCGAACGGCTGGCCCTCGGGCAGGTCCGCGGCGCTCACGTCGGCGAGCAGCGCGACCGGACGGCTCAGCCCCTCGGCCCGCAGACTCGGCGACCTGCGAGCGCCCGAGGAAGCCGTCCTCGACGACTACCAGGGCGGCATCGACCCGCTCCGCGATCGCCGCCACCTCGGCACCGAGGTAGCGGGTGTTGGCGGGCACCAGGACGGCGCCCGCCCAGGAGACGGCGAGGATCGCGACCGCGCACGCGGTGCTGTTGGGCGCCCACACCACGACCCGGTCCCCGCGCCGGACACCCGCTGTCCGGAAGGCGGACGCGGTGCGCTGCACCCGGTCGAGCAGGCCGGCGAAGCTCAGCGCTCGGCCGTCCTCGACGTAGGCGGGGCGTTCGCCGTACCGCTCGGCGGCGTCGCGCAGGACGGCGGGGATCGTGTCCATGCCGACACCCTACCAAGCATTTGCTTGGTCTGTGTTCACTCGGGAACGGCAGGCGCCGGGACCGGGGTCCGGACGGGGGAGCGTGCTCCCTCGATCGCCACCGCTGCAGCCGCGGCGACGACGGAGGCGATCGCGATGAACTCCCAGCCCGCGCGCACGTCCTCCAGGCCGATGGCTCCGCTGCCCAGGATGCCGACCAGGATGCTGACCCCGAGGGCCATCCCGACCTGGCGGGCCATGCTCGCCAGACCGCTGCCGGTCGAGGCCTGCTCCGGCGGAAGTCCGGCGGTCGCGGCGGCGACCAGGTTCGGCATGGCGAGCCCGACGCCGACGCCGCCGAGGAGCCAGCCGGGCAGGAAGGTCGTGGCGTAGGACGGCTCGGCGGAGATGACGAGGGCCTGCCAGGTGGCGGCGAGTCCGAACAGCAGGCTCCCGGCGGCGATCAGGCGGCCCGGTGCGACCCGTGGGAGCAGGCGCGCGGCGAGGATCGAGGTCGGTACGACGAGCAGGGGTCCGACCGCGACCGCGACGCCGGTGCGCAGCGCCGAGTAGTCCCAGGCGTTCTGCATCCACAGGATGCCCAGCAGGAGCGAGGAGCCGAAGGCGGTGTTGTAGGCGAGGGCGGCCAGGTTCGCCCACCGCACCGTGCGGATCCGGAGCAGCGCCGGGTCCACGACCGGCGCGCTGTGCCGGGAGCCTGACCAGGACGAAGCCGCCGAGCAGGAGGACGGCGCCCGCGAAGGAGCCGAGCACGCCGGGCGAGGACCAGCCCCACTCGTTGCCCTGGGTCAGGCCGAGGATCAGGCCGCCGATGCCCCCGGTGATGAGCACGGCGCCGAGGAGGTCGGGGCGCGGCGCGCCCGCGTTGTGGCGCACGTCGGGGACGAAGCGCACTGCGGCGAGCGCCAGCCCGGCCCCGATCGGCACGTTGATCCAGAACGCCCAGTGCCACGACGCCTGGACCAGCACGCCGCCGGCGGCGGGGCCGAGCGCGGCCGCGACAGCGCTCGCCAGCGCCCAGATGCGGGCACCCGCCGCGCGCCGCTCCGGCGGCAGGGCGCCGAGGAGCAGGCCGAGGCTGGCGGGCGTCATGGCCGCAGCGCCCACGGCCTGCAGCACGCGGAAGGCGACGAGGGTCCACACGTCGTCGGCGAGCCCGCACGCCAGGCTGGCCGCGGAGAACAGCACGATGCCGCCGACGAAGCCCGCCTTGCGGCCGTAGCGGTCGGTGAGCCGGCCCATCGGGATGAGCAGGGCGGCGAAGACGACGGCGTACCCGTTGAGGACCCAGGCTGAGTCGGCTCAGCGTGGGCGGCGAGCCGGCAGCGGCGAAGTCGCGGCCGATGTCGTCGAAGGCGACGTTGACGATGAAGAGGTCGAGGCCGGCGAGGAAGGTCGCGCCGGTGAGGAGCGCGGTCACCAGGCCCGGTCGTGGCTGACTGTGGGTGGACATAGCCAGGACCGTAGAGGCCTGGCTATGGATCGCACAACTCAGAGGTCTAGGATGCGGGCATGACCATGCGCATGGCCGGCCCGCTGGCCGAGCGGGGAGAGGTCCCGCTCGGCCCGGCCTGCCCGATCGACCGGACGATGGGCCTGCTGGGCAACCGCACCGCGATGCTGCTGCTGCGCGAGGCGTTCTACGGCGCCCGACGCTTCGAGCAGCCTGGTCCGTCGCGTCGGCGTCACCGATGCCGTCGCCTCCCAGCGGCTGCGCGAGCTCGTGGCCGCCGGGGTGCTGGCGAAGGAGCCCTACCGCGAGCCCGGCCAGCGCACCCGGCACGAGTACGTCCTCACCGACGCGGGCCGCGAGCCTGGCCCCGATCCTGGTCGGGCTGCTCGAGTGGGGGCGCACCCACCTGCCCGACGACCGCAGCCGGGTCGCCCTGTCCCACCACGACTGCGGCGCGGCGGTGCACGCGGTGCTGCGCTGCGAGTCCGGGCACGACGTACCGATCGAGGAGACGGTGGTCACCGGACGACGCGGCTGACCTACCAAGCATTTGCTTGGTACGCTGCTCCGGTGGACCTGACCGAGAGCGCCGAGGACCGCGCCTTCCGCGAGGAGGTGCGCACCTGGCTCGCCGACCACCTGAGCGGCGAGTGGGGCGCGCTGCGCGGTCTCGGTGGACCCGGCCGCGAGCACGAGGCGCACGACGAGCGGCTGGCCTGGAACCGGCACCTCGCCGAGCACGGCTGGACCGCGCTCGGCTGGCCGGTCGAGCACGGCGGCCGCGGACTGAGCCTGTGGCAGCAGGTGGTCTTCCACGAGGAGTACGCCCGCGCGAACGCCCCCGCCGGCGTCAACCACCTCGGCGAGCAGCCTGCTCGGCCCCACCCTGATCGCGTTCGGCACCGACGAGCAGCGGCAGCGCTTCCTGCCCGAGATCGTCGCGGTGCGCGAGCTTGTGGGCGCAGGGCTACTCCGAGCCCGGTGCCGGCTCGGACCTGGCGAACGTGCAGACCCGGGCGCGGTTGGTCTCGACGGGCTCGACCGGCGGCGAGGAGTGGGTGATCGACGGGCAGAAGGTGTGGACCTCGCTCGCCCACCTCGCCGACTGGTGCTTCGTCGTCGCTCGCACCGAGCCGGGCTCCGAGCGCCACGCCGGGCTGTCCTTCCTGCTCGTCCCGCTCGACCAGGAGGGCGTCGAGATCCGCCCGATCGAGCAGGCTGACGAGCGGCTCGGAGTTCAACGAGGTCTTCTTCACCGGTGCGCGTACGGCGGGCGGGCTGGTCGTCGGCGAGCCGGGCCGCGGCTGGGGCGTCGCCATGGGCCTGCTCGGCTTCGAGCGTGGCGTGTCCACGCTCGGCCAGACCGTCGGCTTCGCCCGCGAGCCTGGAGAGCGTCGTGGCGCGCGCCAAGGACAACGGCTCCATCGACGACCCGGTCATCCGCGACCGGCTGGCCCGGATGAAGACCGAGCTGGCCGTGATCCGGTCCTTCGCGCTGCGCTCGCTGGCGCTCGTCGAGGGCGGCCAGGACTCCGCCGCCGGCAACGGCGCGGGGTCCGTCTTCAAGCCTGGCGTGGGCCGGCTGGCACCGCACCCTCGGCGAGGTCGCGATGGACGTCGCCGGTGCCGAGGGCCTGGTGGCGCGGCCCGGCTACGACCTGGACGAGCACCAGCGGCTCTTCCTCTTCTCCCGCGCCGACACGATCTACGGCGGCAGCGACGAGATCCAGAAGAACATCCTCGCCGAGCGGGTGCTCGGCCTACCCAAGGAGCCCCGCGGATGACCGCTCTGCGTCCCGAGCAGCCCACGCCCGACTACGTCCCCGGCCACGACCTCCTGGCCGGGAAGGTCGTCGTGGTGACGGCGGCCGCCGGAGCCGGCATCGGCGCGGCCGTCGTACGACGCGCGCTGGAGGAGGGCGCCAGGGCGGTCGTCTTCAGCGACACCCACGCCCGGCGCCTGGCCGAGGCCGAGGAGGCGCTGGCGGGGGAGTTCGGCGCCGAGCGGGTCCGCCAGGCTCGTCTGCGACGTCACCCGGGAGGCCGACGTCCAAGCGCTGCTCGACGCCGCCGACGAGCCTCGGCGGGGTGGACGTGCTCGTCAACAACGCCGGCCTCGGTGGCACCGACTCGATCCTCGAGGTCACCGACGAGACCTGGAACCGGGTCATCGACATCACTCTCAACGGCACCATGCGCGCCACCCGCGCCGCCGGGCAGCGCTTCGTGGCGGCCGGCAAGAGGGGCGTGATCGTCAACAACGCCTCCGTGATCGGCTGGCGCGCACAGGAGGGCCAGGCCCACTACGCCGCCGCGAAGGCCGGGGTCATGGCGCTCACCCGCTGCGCGGCGCTCGACCTTGCGCCGTACGGGATCCGGGTCAACGCGGTCTCCCCGAGCCTGGCGATGCACCCCTTCCTGGAGAAGGTCACCTCGGCCGAGTCTGCTCGCCGGGTCTCAAGCAGCGCGAGGCATTTGGCCGCGCCGCCGCGCCGTGGGAGGTTGCCAACGTGATGGTGTTCCTCGCGAGCGACTACTCGTCGTACCTGACCGGTGAGGTGATCAGTGTCAGCAGCCAGCACGCCTGAGGGCGGCACGCCCAGTCGCCGCGAGCAGTCTGCTCGCGATCGCGGCCACGCTGTTCGCCGAGAAGGGCTTCCGCAACACGACGGTGCGCGACATCGCCGACGCCGCGGGCATCCTCTCCGGCAGCCTCTACCACCACTTCGACTCCAAGGAGTCGATGGTGGACGAGATCCTGATCCCCTTCCAGGACGAGCTCTTCGGCAAGTACGACGCGATCCTCGCCAGCGGCGACGACGCGCGCACGAAGCCTGGAGGCGGCCGTCCGGGTGTCCTTCGAGGCGATCGACCGGCACCCGCACGAGGTGGCGATCTTCCAGAACGACGCCGACCACCTCGGGACCTTCGAGCGCTTCGGCTACCTCGCCGACCGCAACGCCCAGTCCCGGCAGGTCTGGGTGACCCTGATCGAGGAGGGCGTGCGCACCGGTGTGCTCCGCGCCGACCTCGACGTCACGCTGACCTACCGCTTCATCCGCGACACGGTGTGGGTCGCCGTGCGGTGGTACCGCCCCGGCGGCGGGCTGAGCCACACCGACGTCGCCGACCAGTACGTCCGGATTCTCCTAGATGGGATCAGCAATGCCTGAGGCTTACCTCGTCGACGCCGTCCGCACCGCCGTCGGCAAGCGCGGCGGTGCGCTCGCCGGCGTGCACTCCGCGGACCTCGCGGCGCACTCGATCGCCGCGCTCTTCGAGCGCACCGGGGCCGACCCGGGCGCGGTGGACGACGTCATCCTCGGCTGCTGCGACACGATCGGCTCGCAGGCCGGCGACGTGGCTCGTACGGCCTGGCTCGTGGCCGGGCTGCCCGACCACGTCCCCGGCGTGACCATCGACCGCCAGTGCGGCTCCTCGCAGCAGGCGGTCCACTTCGCGGCGCAGGGTGTGCTGTCCGGCACGCAGGACCTCGTCGTGGCGGGCGGTGTGCAGAACATGAGCGCCATCCCGATCTCCGCGGCGATGCTGGTCGGCCAGCAGTACGGCTTCTCCACGCCCTTCGCGGAGTCGCCCGGCTGGCAGAAGCGGTACGGCGACCAGGAGGTCTCGCAGTTCCGCTCGGCCGAGATGATCGCGGAGCGGTGGGACATCAGCCGGGAGGAGATGGAGGCCTTCGCACTGGCCTCCCACGAGCGGGCGCGCACCGCGATCGCCGAGGGCCGCTTCGCCGGGCAGATCGCGCCGCTGACGCTGGAGGACGGGACCGTCTTCGACACCGACCAGTGCCCGCGGGAGACCTCGCTGGAGAAGATGGCCGGTCTCGAGCCGCTGGCCCCCGGCGGCCGGATCACCGCGGCCGTCGCGTCCCAGATCTGCGACGGCTCCTCGGCCGTGCTGGTTGCCTCCGAGCAGGCCGTGAAGGACCACGGGCTCACCCCCGGGCCCGGATCGTGCACCTGTCGGTGCGTGGGGACGACCCCGTCTGGATGCTCACCGGGCCGATCGGCGCGACCAAGCACGCCGTGGAGCGCTCGGGCATCGCCATCGACGACATCGACCTGTTCGAGTGCAACGAGGCATTCGCCTCGGTCGCGCTGGCGTGGATGAAGGAGACCGGCGCGCCGCACGAGAAGGTCAACGTCAACGGCGGCGGCATCGCGCTCGGCCACCCGATCGGCGCGACCGGCACCCGGCTGATGACCACGCTGCTCGACGAGCCTGGAGCGCACCGGGGGCCGCTACGGCCTGCAGACGATGTGCGAGGGCGGCGGACAGGCCAACGTCACGATCATCGAGCGACTGGGCTGACCTTCCCCCGGGGGCCGGAGTCCTCGTCCGCGGCCGCGTGCTGCCGATGGGAAGGATCTCGGGGGAAGGGGGAGGCCATGAACAACCGCCACGCCGAGCAGCTCGCCACTGGTCGTGCTCGGCACCTACGCGCTGGGCTACCTCGCGGGGCGCTCGATCGCGACGCTCTGGTCGCGCGGGCCCGCCCACGAGCACGGCGTACGACGCATCGCCGCCGGGGCGCGGCACGGCGGCCTCAGCGCGGACGGTGCCGGCGCCGCTCCGACTCGAAGACGAGCCGCCTGATCCGGTCACCGTGCACGCTCGGGTCGAGGAACGCGATCGCGATGCCGACGCCGCCGCCCGCGAACCGGACGTGGCGCACGACGCGGGCCGGTTGGGCGAGGTTCTCGCTGTCGATGCGGATCGTCGCCTCGACCTCCTGGCCGGCCGGCGGCACCTGGCCCTGGGTGGCCAGCAGCACGCCGCCCTCGCTGAGGTCGACCGCGACGCCGAGCAGGTTCTCCGGCAGGATGCCGTCGTCGTCCGGCGTCGCCGGCCAGGTCAGCGAGATCGGAACCGCTACCCGGGCACGGAAGAACGCCCGCTGCTGCAGCCGGGTCGGCGCGGACGAGGGCCGCAGCAGCCACACCCTGCCGTAGCCTGCGGATCGCCGGGCGGGTGCTGACGGCGCACTCCATCCGGCCCAGCGGGTAGGTCCAGGTGACGCTCGCGTCGAAGTGGTGCTCGTCGGGGTCCATGCCCTCGGGGCAGGCCACGACGAGCGCGGTGCCGCCGTCGCCGTACGGCTCCAGGTCCAGGACGCGGGTCTCCACCGCCACCGGCTCCCCGGAGGTCGGGCGGAGGGTCAGCGCCACCGACTGCAGGAGGGCAGGGTGCACCTCAGCAGGAGCCGGGAGCGGACGCGACACCGTCATGGTCCTCTTCTCGGCAGCCGGGACACCGACCTGAGTGGTCTGGTTCGATGAGGTCATGGATCCCGGGATGCAGGCCCTGTTGGCACGCGGCGGCTGGGAGCCTGGTGGACCCCCGTCCGGTGGCCGCGGAGAACCCGGACACCTTCGAGCCTGCCCGGTGCCGACGCCCTGGCGGGGCTCGTTCCCGGCAGCGTGGTCCGCGCGATGTTCCGGCTCGCCACGATCGCCGACCTGGCGCGCGACGACCGGCCGCCGTACGACGTGCACGGGCGCCCGGTCCTGGTGCCCCACGTCGAGCGGATGTGGGCGGTCGTCACCTCCGTCGAGGGCGACGTGGTCGAGTGCCTGCTCGACAACCAGCCGTACGCCACGCACACCAGCCTGACGCTCTTCGACCGGCTGCGGATCCCGCTGTCGCACCTGATCGCCACCGACCCGCCGCGCCCGCACCTCGCCGAGCACCTGGCGTTCGTGGCCCGGATGGCCGAGGAGGACGAACGGCCCGCGGCCCAGGACACCCCCGTCGCCCCGGCGGCGCCGCCGCGGATCCGTGGCGACCAGCAGGCCGTGTGCGAGCGCGCCGGTGTCCGCGCGGAGCCGCCCTGGCCCTTCGGTGCTGCGCTGCTCGCGCGCAACGTCACCCCGGACGTGGCGGTCCTGCACGCCGCCCGCTTCCCCCGACACCGCAGCGCCGCGACACCGGTTGGGTGTTCTTCGCCGACAGTGCCGACTTCGAGGAGGTCGCCGCCACCGTCGGCTTCGACGTGGTGATGGTGCAGGAGGCGAGCCGGGCCCATCCGGCGATCCAGCCGCGGCTCGCCCTGCCACCGGGCTGGGGGTTCAGCGTGGCCGACGGGCTCGACGACCTCTATCCCGTGGAGATCGACGACTGAGGCCTCAGAGCACGGTCCACCAGATGCCGGCGATGCCGGGCAGGAGGCCGAGCAGCAGCCACGGCGACCTCCAGGAGCGGTGCAGGACCAGCAGGGTCGCCGCGATGCCGCCGACCATGAACGCCGTCGCGATGATGCTGAGACCCACCCGGGCATCGGTGCGGTCGGGATCGACGTGGTCGGCCGCGATCACGAAGCCCACGGCCAGGTGCAGCACCGTCGTCACGATCAGCGCGGCGACGACGCGGCGCTGGGTGCGCTGCAGACGCTCGACGTCCTCGGGGTCGGGTGCCTTGCGTGGGGCACTCGGGTCCATGAGGTGCCGCCGGCGGGGGTTCGGCTGATCAGCCACCCGGCCAGGATATCCAGTGGCGACGGGCGGTCCGGCACCGCATGCTGGCCGCATGGAGATCATCCCGTTCGGCCCCGACGACGCTGCCGAGTCTCGCTGCCTTCGCCACCCTGCGCAACGAGGTGAACGCGGTCGACGCGCCGTGGGAGCGGCCCACCACGCCGGCCCGGCTCGCCGGCCGACTCCGGTTCGGCTGGGACGGCGAGCCGGAGGACCCCTACCTCGCCACGGCCGACGGGGTGCCCGTCGCCTACGGCACGGTGAGCACCAGCGAGTACGACAACCTCGACCTGGCCTTCGTGATGGTCGCGGTGCACCCGTCGTACCGGCGCCGGGGGCACGGCACCGCCCTGCTCACCGCGCTCCTCGAGGAGGCCCGGCGCCGGGGACGGACGAGCGTCGTCGGCGAGACGTGGGAGAGCGAGGCGCTGCACGCCTTCGCCACGCACCACGGCTTCGAGCGCAAAGCTCGCCTCCATCAACCGCCGGCAGACGCTCGCCGACGTGGACTGGCCCGCCCTCGCCGAGCAGTACGACGCGGCGTCGGCCGCCGCGCCCGACTACGTCCTCGAGCGCTGGGAAACGCCGACCCCCGAGGACCGCCTGGACGACCTCGCGGCGATGGCCTCCGCCATCAACGACGCGCCCCTGGACGACCTCGACTACGAGGACGAGGTGTTCACGGGCGAGCGCATGCGGGCCTACGAGGAGGCCTCCGCCGGCAAGGGGGAGCGGATGTACCGGGTGGTGGCCCGGCACGTCCCGACCGGCGAGCTCGCCGGCCAGACCGTGGTGGTCGTCGACACCGAGGAGCCCACCTGGGCCGACCAGCACGACACGTCGGTGACCCGGGCGCACCGGGGCCACCGGCTGGGGCTGCTGCTCAAGGCCGAGTCTGCTGTTCTGGCTGCGTGAGGCCGAGCCGCAGGTGCTGACCGTCAACACCTGGAACGCCGAGTCCAACGACCACATGATCGGCGTCAACGAGCCTGCTGGCGTACCGGATCCAGGGCCGGGAGTGGGCCTACCAGCGACGCATCGCGGGCACTCAGGCGTAGCGGTGGCTCTTCTGGGGGTGGCCCTGCTCCCGGGTGCAGGTGCGGCCGCTCATGTTGCGGTGACCGCACAGCCCGTCGGCCTGCGGGGCGTCCTCCTCCGGGGCTGTCGCCTTCGCGGCGCTCGCCCTGGTCGGCGTCGCCTTGGCCGGCGCGGCCTTCTTCGCCGGACTCGCGGCCCGGGCCTGCGCCTCGGCGTAGCGGGCTTCGCGCATCGCGCGGACGGCGTCCATCTTGCTCATCGGCTCTTCACGGGAGCGACCCTAGGCGACGGGTCCGACACGACGCTCCGGCAGGTCGGCCCCCCGGTCGGTAGGCTTCCCGCTCCGACGAGATGGACGAGCCCAGGAGGCTGACATGGTGGCGAGCCGTTCCGCGCGCGAGCGCAAGGCCGCCGGGCAGGCCGGGCCGCTGGCGCGGGTGCGCATCGAGGTCGGCGCGCAGGAGCAGTTCGTCTACAAGATCAGCCTGTGTGGAGTGCACCGGCAAGGGCGAGCGGCCCTGGTCGGCGTACCGGCCGGGGGAGGACAACGGGTTCATGGCCGCCATGGACCGCTGGATCTTCCACCTCAGGGAGCGCCACCCCGGCAGCGACGCGCCCTGCCTGGAGTTCCTGTCCGCGGCCGAGCACCGCCTGCAGGAGCGCCGCGAGCAGCGCGGGTCTCAGCGCACGTAGGACGCGGCCCGGCGCAGGCTCGTCGGCCGCCTGGACGACGATCCGCTCCACCAGGCTCCGCGCAGGTCGGCAGGTCGTCGATCACGCCGACCACCTGCCCGCTGGCGAGCACGCCGGCGGAGGTGTCGCCCTCCACGAGCCCCGCGCGCAGCATCGTCGGGGTGTTCGCGGCGAGCGCCATCTGGCCGAGAGTGCGGCCCTGCGCCTTCTTCATGGCGCGGCCGTCCTTGAGCAAGCTGGCTCCACGACATGCCCGAGGACCTCTTGAACTCCAGGGTGCGACGGGCGGTCGGTCCCAGCCGGCGTACGGCGGAGGTCTCCTCCAGCGACTCGACGAGCTCGGTGCGCAGCATCCGGTGCGGCATCCCGTCGACCTTCGCGGTGACGACCGTGTCGGTGAGGCCGCGCTCGAGGTAGAGCCTCTTGACGGCGTCGGGCACGGCGGAGTCCTGGGTGAGCAGGAAGCGCGTGCCCATGCCGACCCCGGCGGCTCCGTAGGACAGGGCGGCGGCGAGCCCGCGGCCGTCGTAGAAGCCCCCGGCGGCGATGACCGGGATGTCGACGGCGTCGAGCACGGTCGGCAGCAGCAGCGTGGTCGGGATCGGGCCGGTGTGCCCGCCGCCCTCGCCGCCCTGGACCATCACCGCGTCGGCACCCCAGGCCGCAACCTTCTTCGCGTGCTTGGCGGCGCCGATCGACGGCATCACCACGACGTCGTGCTCCTTGAGCATCGCGATCAGGCTCGGGCTTGGGCGCGAGCGCGAAGGAGGCCACCTTCACGCCGTGGTCGATGAGCAGCCGGCAGCGGTCGGCCGCGTCGCCGGCGTCGGCGCGCAGGTTCACGCCGAACGGCCGGTCGGTGCGTCCCTTGACCTCGACGATCGCCTGCTCCAGGCTCGGCGAAGGTCATCGTGGCCGAGGCCAGGATGCCCAGCCCGCCGGCGTTCGCGGTGCCGGAGACCAGGCGCGGGCCGGAGACCCAGCCCATCCCGGTCTGCACGACGGGGTGCGGGACGCCGACCAGGTCGGTGAACGGGGTGCGGATCCGCTGCTCAGGCATCCGGCACCTCCTTGAACCGCAGGCCCCGGGGGTCGAGCACCTCGCGGATGACGACCAGGCTCCTCGGCCGTCGGCTCGCGGGTGGTCGCGACGTCGTCCGGCACGTCCAGCGCGAACCCGGTGGCCGCGACCACCTCGTCCACGCCGACCCCCGGGTGCACCGAGAGCAGGCGCACCGTGTCGTCGGGACCCTTGACGTCGAACACCCCGAGGTTGCTGACGATCCGGTGGATGTCGTTGAAGCGGGCGGCGGCCGGCCCGGCCTCCTTGGCCCGCTTCGGCCCGACTCCGGAGACGATGTCGACCTGCTCGACGAAGACCCGGGGCGAGTGCTTCGGGACCCAGTACGACGTCCGGTTGTTCACCGTGTTCCCGGGCGCACCGCGGGAGCCGAGCAGCTGACGCTTCGGCCGGTCGAAGGGCCCGATGGCGGAGATGTTCTGGTTGCCGTGGCGATCGACCTGGGTGGCGCCCATCATCACGTGCCGCTTGCCGTAGGCGACCACGTCGAAGACCCGGCGGAACGGGATCCACCCCTCGACCACGTCGCCCTTGGCGAGCAGCGGCGGCACCCCGCCGAGGAAGAGCGACTCGCCGTCGGAGAGGACGAGGTCCGGGTTGCTGGTCAGCCTGGCCAGCCGGACCCCGAGCATCGGCAGCAGGCCCATCGGGCTGCCGAAGATCTCGCCGTCGTCCTTGAAGGCGTCGGCGATGGCGGCGGCGCAGACGTCCGCGCGCGTGCACTCACTCATCGTGCGTTCTCCTCGGTGAAGGCCTGGACGGCGGCCTGGTAGGCCTCTTCGTCCCCGGACAGGAAACGCTCCTCGAAGGCCGCCCAGTCCTCCTCGGAACCGGCGGCCGCGGCGGCGTATGCCTTCTGGAAGCGCTCGTCGCGCTCGTAGTCCGGCGTGCAGGTCGTGAAGTGCGCGCCGTTCGGCGTCTCGACCACACCGGTGACCATCATCCGGTTGAGCAGCACCCGCTGGACGGGGGTGTCGACGGTGAGGCCGGCGGTGTCGACGACCTGCTCGACCGCGAGGTACGTGCGGTCGGCGGCCATCGCGAACAGGTCGTCGAAGTACGGGTCCGGCCCCAGGTACGTCGCGTTGCCGTGCACGTCCGCGCGGTTGAGGTGCACCAGGGCGACATCGAGCCGGAGCGCCGGGACGGCGACCGACTCCTCGTGGCCGTGGCCCTCGTCGTAGGGGCTGGTGACGGTCGTGATGTCCGGGTTGTTGACGAGGACGTCCGAGCCGAGGCCGGCACGCATCGGCAGGAAGGGCAGGCGCTCGGCGGCGGCCTTGAGACCAGTCTGGAACATGCCCTCGTCCAGGCTCGACGACCTCGGGGATGGTGCCCTCCTGGCGGGCCTTCTGGAAGCCTGGGCTCCAGCGGGACGGAGTCGAGGGAGACGAAGGCGTAGACGAGCTTTGCGGATCTTGCCCGCGCGGGCGAGCAGGCCGACGTCGGCGCCGCCCCAGACCACGATCGTCAGGTCCTTCAGGTCCGAGCGGAGGATCGCGCGGACCAGCGCCATCGGCTTGCGGCGCGGCCCCCAGCCACCGATGCCGATGGTCATGCCGTCCTCGAGGGAGGCGACGACCTCCTCGATCGTCATCTGCTTGTCGCGGGGCTTGCGGCTCACTTCTTCGCTCCCTTGTCGGTGCCCGCGAACTCGTCGCGGAGCCTCGTCGGACACGCCCATCAGGTTGAGTCTCGAAGGTGAAGCCCTGCTCCCACCGGTAGGACTTGTTGACGTTGACCGGGTCGATCCCGTTGAGCGCCTCCTTGGCGGCGCGGATCACGCGGGTGTCCTTGGCGGCGATGTCGCGGGCGACCCGCAGGGCGGCCTCGTCGAGGCTCCTCGCGGGGGACGACCTCCAGGACGGAGCCGAACTGCACCAGGTCGTGGGCGGGGATGGTGCGGGCGGTGAAGTAGAGGGTGCGCATCATGTGCTGCGGCACGAGGCGGGCCATGTGGGTGGCGGCGCCGAGGGCACCCTGGTTGACCTCGGGCACGCCGAAGTAGGCGTCCTCGCTCGCCACGACGCAGTCCGCGTTGCCGACCAGCCCGACGCCGCCGCCGACGCAGAAGCCGTTGACGGCCGCGATCACCGGGACGCTGCACTCGTAGACCGCCTTGAACGCGGCGTAGCAGCCCTTGTTGGCGCCGAGCAGCGCGTCGAAGCCGGTCGTGCCCTGCATCTCCTTGATGTCGACGCCGGCGTTGAAGCCCTTGCCCTCCGCGCGCAGGACCACGACCTTGGTCGCCGGGTCCGCGCTCGCCTCGTCGAGGGCGCCGGCCACGTCGTACCAGCCCTGCACGGTGAGGGCGTTGACCGGGGGAGCGCTCATCGTGACGAGACGGATCCCGTCCTCGCGCCGCTCGCTGGTGACTGTCATGGCTGCACCCTACCAAGCAAATGCTTGGTAGGGTGTTCGTCATGGCACTCGCACTGGACCTGGGCGGGCGTGTCGCGCTGGTGACCGGCGGGGCACGCGGCATCGGCCGCGGCATCACCGAGGTGCTGCTCGCCGCCGGCGCGAGCGTCGTCACCTGCGGCCGCTCCGAGGCCGACCCGCCGGCCGGTGCCACACACCGGCGGTGCGACGTGCGCGACGAGACGTCGGTGGGTGAGCCTGGTCGCCGGGATCGTGGCCGAGCACGGCCGGTTGGACGTCGTCGTCAACAACGCCGGGGGAGCGCCCTACGCGCTCGCCGCGGACGCCTCCCCGCGCTTCCACGACAAGGTCGTCGGGCTCAACCTGATGTCCTCGCTGCTGGTCGCTCAGGCCGCGAACGCCGTGATGCAGACGCAGCCGGGCGGCGGCGCGATCGTCAACATCTCCTCGGTCTCGGCCGTGCGCCCCTCACCCGGCACGGCGGCGTACGGCGCCGCGAAGGCCGGGGTCGACTCCCTCACCACCTCGCTGGCCCAGGAGTGGGGCCCGAAGGTGCGGGTCAACGCCGTCGACGTCGGGCTGGTGCGCACGCCCGACACCGCCGACCACTACGGCGGCGACGCGACCGTCGCCGCCATCGAGTCCACCATCCCGGCCGGCCGGATGGCCGAGGTCGCCGAGATCGGTCAGGTCGTCGCGTTCCTGGCCAGCGACCTGGCGTCGTACGTCTCGGGGGCGCGGGTCGCCTGCCACGGCGGCGGCGAGCAGCCGGTCTTCCTCTATCTCGCCCGAGAAGCCCAGAAGGAGCAGCAGTGAGCAGGTTGTTGGAGGGTCGCATCGCGATCGTCACCGGAGCCGGCCGTGGGATCGGCCGGGCCCACGCCCTCGAGCCTGGCCCGGCACGGTGCGAAGGTCGTCGTCAACGACTACGGCGTGTCGAACCACGGTGAGAAGACCGCCCCCTCCGACCAGCAGAGCCCCGCGCACGAGGTGGTCGCCGAGATCGAGGCGATGGGCGGGGAGGCCGTCGTGAACGGTGCCGACGTCGCCGACTTCGAGCAGGCCGCGGCGATGGTGCAGCAGGCGATCGACACCTTCGGCGGCCTGGACATCCTGGTCAACAACGCCGGCTTCGTCCGCGACCGGATGCTCGTCAACGCCACCGAGGACGAGTTCGACGCGGTGGTGCGGGTGCACCTCAAGGGCCACTTCGCGCCGCTGCGGCACGCCGCGTCGTACTGGCGGGCGGAGTCGAAGGCGGGCCGCCAGCGCGCCGCGCGCGTCGTCAACACCACCTCCGGAGCCGGGCTCCAGGGCTCGATCGGCCAGGTCGTCTACTCCGCCGCCAAGGGCGGGATCGCCACGATGACCCTCGTCGCAGCGGCCGAGCCTGGGTCGGGTCGGGGTCACGGTCAACGCGATCGCCCCGGTCGCGAAGACCCGGATGACCGAGGGTGCCTTCGACACCTCCGCCATGGCCCTGCCCGAGGACAACTCACCGCTCGTCGCGTGGCTCGCCTCGGAGGAGTCCGGCGACGTCACCGGCCGCGTGATCGAGGTGGACGGCTCCGTGATCACCTTGGAGACCGGCTGGGCCCACGGCCCGTCCCGCGACGCCGGTGCCCGCTGGGATGCTGCCGCGGTCGGTCCCGCCCTGCGGGACCTGGTCGCGGAGGCTCCCGCTCCCGAGCCCGTCTACGGCGCCTGAACCGCGGCCCGGCCGCTCACTTCAGCGGCCGGGTGGCCGGACCCTCCAGCACCGCTCCGTCGGCGCCGAACCGGGAGCCGTGCAGCGGGCAGTCCCAGGAGTCCTCGGTCGCGTTCCACGACAGCACCCCGCCCAGGTGGGTGCACAGCGGCGCGTCGTCTCCACGGAACGGGCGGGCGGCGTGCCCGCAGGCCATCTGCACGCCGACCTCGCCGTTGAAGAGCGCGGCGCGGCCGGCGGCGAGCGCCTCCCGCGGGGTCCAGGCTGCGCAGCGCCCGCGCCCAGGACGGCACCGTGCCGCCGAGCAGGTCCGCGGCGAGCGCCAGTGCGGCGGCGGGTGCGGCGGTGAGGCCCCACTTGTCGAAGCCGGTCGCGACCTGGATCCGGTGGTCGCCGGGCAGCAACGGTCCGACGTACGGCAGCCCGCTAACGGGCGACTGGTCCTGCGCCGACCACACGTGGCGGACCTCGCTGCCGGGGAAGGTCTCGGCCGCCCAGGACAGCAGCGACGAGAGCCGGCGCGGCGGGTCGCTGCGGCCGGTCACGTGCCCGGAGCCGCCGATCATCAGCAGGCTCCTCGCCGCCGGCCACGGTGACCGAGCGCAGCGAGCGGGCCTGCTGGTCCGCGGACAGGTGCATCCCCTCCGGCACCCAGGACGACGACAGCGCGGCGGCGTAGGAGCGCTGCGGCTTGAGCCGGGCGAAGAAGGCACCGCGGTCGAGGATCGGCTGTCCGCTGGCCAGCACCACCCGGTCGGTGTCGATCTCAGCCTGCGCGGTGCGCACCGTCACCCGCTCGCCCGACCGGTCCACGCCGATCACACGGGAGGACTCGAAGAGCGTGCCGCCCTCCGCCTCCAGGCTGGTCACGAGCGAGGCGAGCAGGTCGAGGGCGTGCAGCCTGGAGCCTGGTCCTCCAGGCACACGGCCCCGTGCACGTCGTAGGGCAGGCTCGGTCTCGCGCGTCCAGGCTCACGGCAAGCCCGCACGAGCGCGCGGCGGCGAGCTTCGGCGCGCGCCCGCAGGCTCGCCGAGCCGGGTCGTGGCGTAGGTCGTCGCGTGCCCGGCGCGGTGGTCGACGTCGTGCTCCTCGCAGTAGCGGCGCAGCCAGGCCTGGCCCTCCCGGCTCGCCTCGACGTACTGCCGGGCGACGCCGAGCGGGTTGGTGCGGACCACCCGGCTCAGGCCTTCGTGCCCTGCAGGAGGCTCACCTTGCCGGTGGTGTGACCGGTGGTGCCGTCGCCGACGCGTCGCGCCTCGAGCACGGCCACCGATCGTCCGCCGCGCGCGAGCAGGAGACCGGTGAGCAGGCCGGCGATGCCGGCGCCCACCACCACGACGTCGTACGACGCCCGGCCGGTCGCCGCGGGACGCTGCTCCGGGCGTGGCCGGTCGAACCAGACGGGGGTGCTGGAGGCGGGGATCGGAGTGTCCATGCCGGTTCGCTACCCGATGCGGCCCGGGACAGTAGTGTGCGTACATGGACCGCCGCATCTTCGGCATCGAGAACGAGTACGGCGTCACGTGCACGTTCCGCGGACAGCGCCGGCTCAGCCCCGACGAGGTCGCCCGCTACCTCTTCCGCAAGGTCGTCAGCTGGGGTCGCTCGAGCAACGTCTTCCTGCGCAACGGCGCCCGCCTCTACCTCGACGTGGGCAGCCACCCGGAGTACGCCACGCCGGAGTGCGACGACGTCGCCGGACTCGTCGCCCACGACAAGGCGGGGGAGCGGGTCCTGGAGGGACTGCTGCTGGACGCCGAGCAGCGCCTGCACGACGAGGGCATCGCCGGTGAGATCTACCTCTTCAAGAACAACACGGACTCGGCCGGCAACTCCTACGGCTGTCACGAGAACTACCTGGTGGGCCGCGCGGGCGAGTTCTCGCGGCTCGCCGACGTGCTCATCCCGTTCCTGGTGACCCGCCAGGTGATCGTCGGCGCGGGGAAGGTCACCCAGACCCCGCGCGGCACGTCGTACGCCGTCAGCCAGCGCGCCGAGCACATCTGGGAGGGCGTCTCCAGCGCCACCACCCGCAGCCGCCCGATCATCAACACCCGCGACGAGCCGCACGCCGACGCGGAGAAGTACCGCCGCCTGCACGTCATCGTGGGCGACTCCAACATGAGCGAGACGACCACGATGCTCAAGGTCGCCTCCTGCGACCTGGTGCTGCGGATGATCGAGGAGGGCGTGGTGATGCGCGACCTCACGATGGAGAACCCCATCCGGGCGATCCGGGAGATCTCCCACGACGTCACCGGGCGCCGCAAGGTCCGCCTCGCCAACGGTCGCGAGGCCAGCGCGCTGGACATCCAGGCCGAGTACCTCACCAAGGCACGCGACTTCGTGGACCGCCGCGGCATCAGCACGCCGGTGATCGAGCGCACCCTCGACCTGTGGGAGCGGACCCTCAAGGCCGTGGAGTCCGACGACCTCGGCCTGGTCGACCGGGAGATCGACTGGGTGATCAAGTGGAAGTCGATCGACCGCTACCGCGCCAAGCACGGGCTGCCGATGAGCCACCCGCGGATCGCGCAGGCTCGACCTCGCCTACCACGACATCCACCGCGGCCGCGGCCTCTACTACCTGCTGGAGAAGCGCGGCGCGGTCGCCCGGGTGACCAAGGACCTCACGATCTTCGAGGCGAAGTCGGTGCCGCCGCAGAACACCCGCGCCCGGCTGCGGGGGGAGTTCATCCGCAAGGCGCAGGAGCGCCGGCGCGACTTCACCGTCGACTGGGTGCACCTCAAGGCTCAACGACCAGGCCCAGCGCACGGTGCTCTGCAAGGACCCCTTCCGGGCGTACGACGAGCGGGTGCAGCGCCTCATCGACGGCATGTGATCGACAAGTGATCGCACCGCGCGCCCGGTGCCGCCGGTTTTCGGGTGCCATGGGTAAGGTTTGCGCGTGCTGCTGCGCCTGCGACGTCCCGCGACCCTGTTCCTGACCGCCCTGCTGCCCGCCTCCCTGGCGCTGGCCGCGTGCGGTGGCAGCGACGACTCCGAGCTCAAGGGCCTCGACGCCGTGTCCGTCTCCGGCAAGGTCGGCGAGGCGCCGAAGCCTGGACTGGAAGGGCACCATGACCGCCGAGAAGGCGACCTCCAAGGTGCTGACGAAGGGTGACGGCGCTGCCCTCAAGGACGGCGACGTCGTCAAGGTCGAGTTCACCCTCGCCGACGGCTGGACGCACAAGGTGACCTACGACGAGCTACCAGGACACCAAGCTCAGCCGGGTGGTCCGCATCGGGGCGAAGCCCGGCGACCCGACCAGCCTGTCCGACGTGCTCGCGCTCGGCCTCGACGGCCAGGTCAAGGCCGGCCAGACCATCGGCAGCCGGATCGCGGTGGCCGTCGGGAGCGACAAGGCGTTCGGCCAGTACTTCGGCAGCCAGGCCGCGACCCTGCTGGCCGACCTCGACATCGGCAACCAGGACGGCATGCTCTACGTCGCCGACATCGTCGGCCTCGCCCAGCCCGAGGGCAAGGCGCAGCCGGCCCCCGCGTGGGCGCCGAAGGTCGTCGAGAAGGACGGCATCCCCACCGGTCTCGACTTCGCCGGCGTCCCGGCCGCCAACGGCCAGGCTCCGGGTCGCGGTGCTGACCAAGGGCACCGGCCCGGTCGTCGGGACCGGCCAGGAGACGATCGTCAACTACCTCGGTCAGGCTCGCGAAGGGCAAGAAGCCGTTCGACGAGAGCTTCAGCAAGGGCGGCTTCACCGCCGTGCTCGGCGGCCCGCAGGCCTCGGTCGTCAAGGGCTGGTCGCAGGCCCTCGTCGGCCAGACCGTCGGCAGCCGGGTGATCCTGGAGATCCCGCCGAGCCTGGGCTACGGCAACAAGCCGCAGGGCACCGACATCCCGGCGAGTCTCCACGCTCTACTTCGTCGTCGACATCCTCGACACCGCGAAGCCCGAGCCCAAGCCCGAGCCGACCGGAACCCCCTCGCCGTCCACAGGTGCCTCCTCGAGCGCGCCGGCCTCGCCGTCGGCGACGCCCTCGCAGTAGCGCTCGACAGGGCAGAATCCCCCCATGCCCGCACCCAAGAGCGAGCGGCTGCTCAACCTGCTCATCATGCTGCTCGTCCAGCGGCGCCCGATCGCGAAGGAGCGGATCCGGGAGCCTGCTCTACCCCGACTCGCGTCCCGACGCCTTCGAGAAGATGTTCGAGCGCGACAAGGACGAGTCTGCGCAGCCTCGGCGTGCCCGTCGACGTGGCGACGATCGACCCGCTCTTCGAGGACGAGGTCGGCTACCGGATCCCGCCGGAGGCGTTCGCCCTGCCCGACGTCGAGCCTGACGGCGGAGGAGGCCGCGGTCGTCGGCCTGGCGTCTCGGGTGTGGCAGCACGCGACGATGGCGCAGGCGACCTCTGACGCGGTGCGCAAGCTTGTCGGCCGCGGGCATCGACGTGGACCTGGACGCCCTCGACATCGCCCAGCCGCTGCTGACCGCGGAGGAGCCGGGCTTCGAGACCTGCTGGCTCGCGGTCTGCGAGCGCATGGAGATCGCCTTCGACTACCAGCGCCCCGGCGCCGACGCCCCGAGCCGTCGCCGCGTCCAGCCGTGGGGCGTGGTCCGCTCCACCGGCCGGTGGTACGTCGTGGGCTTCGACCTCGACCGGCAGGCGGAACGGGTCTTCCGGCTCTCCCGGGTCCAGGGTGAGGTGCGCACCGTCGGTCTCCCCGGCGCCTACGACGTGCCGCCCGACACCGACGTGCGCGAGATCGCCCGCCGGCTGGCCCCGCCGAGCGCGACCGAGCACGCGGTGCTCCTGGTCCGCGAGGGTGCGGGCCACGGCCTCCGGCGCGCCGCGGCGCGGGTCGAGACCGGCGTACCAGGCCCGGACGTGCGGACCCGCTGGGACCGCGTCGAGCTGGTGCGCCCGGCCATCGGTCTCGCCGACGAGGTCCTGGCGCACGGCCCGGACGTGGTGCTGGTGGAGCCCGCTGCAGTGCGCGCGCAGGTCGTGGACCGGCTGCGGCGGGTGGTCGCATGAGCCGCACGGCGCTGCCCGCGTCGGGCGCCCGCGACCAGGTAGCCCGGCTGCTCACGCTGGTGCCCTTCCTGCACCACCGCGACGGCGTACGGCTCGACGAGGCGGCGCGGCTGCTCGGCACCAGACTCGGAGCAGGTGCTGCGCGACCTCAAGGTGCTCTTCATGTGCGGGCTCCCGGGCGGACTGCCCGACGACCTGATCGACGTCGACATGGACGCCATCCAGACCGAGCAGGGCGGTGCGATCACCGAGGGCATGATCCGGGTGGAGAACGCGGAGTACCTCGCCCGGCCACTGCGGCTCAGCGCGACCGAGGCATCGGCGATCATCGTGGCCCTGCGCATGCTGCGCGACACCTCGACCGGTGAGAATCGCGCCCTGGTGGGCCGCGTCCTCGACAAGCCTGGAGGGAGCGGCCGCGACGGCGGGCGCCGCCCACGTGGACGTGACGCCCTCGCCGCGCGACGCCGAGCAGGTCGCGATCGCCGACCGCACCCGCCAGCCTGACCGACGCGGCCGCGGCGGGACGGCAGGTCCGGCTGACCTACTGGGTGCCCTCGCGCGACGAGGAGTCCGAGCGGCTGGTGGACCCGCGGGGGGTGGTCACCCACGGCGTCTTCTCCTACCTCGACGCCTGGTGCCACCGGGCCGAGGGGGAGCGGCTGTTCCGCCTGGACCGGATCACCAAGGCTCGAGGTGCTCGACAGCCCGACCGCGACCGACCCGCGGCCCCCGCGCGACCTGAGCAGCGGGCTCTTCACCGACCTCGAGGGCGACGAGCACGTCGTCGTCACCCTGCGGCTGGCGCCGGAGGCGCGCTGGGCGACGGAGTACTACCCGGTCCGCGCGGTCCGCAACGAGCCCGACGGCTCGGCGGAGGTGGACCTCGTGGTGGTCGACCGGCGCTGGCTCGACCGCCTGCTGCTGCGCCTGGCGCCGTACGCCGTGGTCGTGCGTCCGGCAGAGTTCACCGAGTCTTTCACCGCACGTGCACAGGAGACCCTCAGCCTCTACGGGTGAGGGGGGCGTAGCATGGGTGGAGTCCGTTGCACCTGAGAAGCGAGAGTTGGTCCTCCACGATGTTTTCCCTGATCGGAATGCCCCAGGGCGCCGAGTGGCTCGTGATCCTGGCCATCGTGGTCCTCGTGTTCGGCGCGGCCAAGCTGCCCGACCTCGCCCGCGGCACCGGCCAGGCGCTGCGGATCTTCAAGGCCGAGACCAAGGGCCTGCGCGACGACGAGGAGGCCGCCCCGCCGGCGAAGCCCACCCCGCCGAGCCAGCCTCGCGACCTCCGAGGAGATCGCCGAGGGCGAGATCGTCGACGAGACGCGCGAGAAGAACGCCTGACCCGACCGCAGGTCCCTCTCCATGTCGCTGACCGGGGTCGCCCGGCTCTTCATCGGCAAGCCCCTCCATCCCGTCGGCTCCGACGGCCGGATGGCACTGTCGGACCACCTGCGTGGTCTGCGCGCCCGCCTGCTGAAGTCGGCGTTCGCGATCCTCGTCGCCTTCGTCGTCGCACTCTTCTTCTTCGACCCGATCTTCGCGGTCATCAACGAGCCCTACCAGCAGGCGCGGGAGGCGCTCGGCGCGGACCGCACGATGGCCACGGCCAACGGCATCGGCGGACCGTTCCTGCTCTACCTCAAGCTCGTGCGGGCTCACCGCCATCATCGCCACCAGCCCGATCTGGCTCTACCAGATCTGGGCGTTCATCCTGCCCGGGCTGCACCGTCAGGAGAAGAAGTGGACCCTGGTGTTCGCGGTGATCGCCGGCCCGCTCTTCATCATCGGCATCGTCCTGGGCTACCTCACCCTGCCCAAGGGCCTGGAGATCCTGATCGGGTTCACCCAGGCGGACCTGACGAACCTGGTGGAGTTCAACGACTACCTGTCGTTCTTCATCCGCACCCTGCTGGGCTTCGGCATCGCCTTCGAGATCCCGGTCTTCGTGGTGCTGCTCAACCTCGCGGGAATCGTCAAGGGCAAGTCGCTGGGCGCGCACCGGCCGTGGATGATCGTCGGCACCTTCATCTTCGCCGCCGTCATGACGCCCTCCGGTGACCCGTTCACGATGAGCCTTCATGGCCGTTCCGATGGTGCTGCTGTTCCTCGTCTCCGAGGTGATCGCCCGCTTCAACGACCGGCGTCGCGCCAACCGGTCCGTCAACGCAGGCCTGTCGCCCGACGAGGCGAGTCCGCTCGACCTGTGAGCCGGGGATAGCCTTTCCCCGTGCCCCGCGCCGTCGTCCTGACCAACCCGACCTCGGGCAAGGGACGTGCGATGCGGGTGCTGGACGAGGCGCTGCCCCGGTTCCACGGAGCCGGGTGGCAGACCACGGCGCTCACCAGCCGCAGCGCCGAGGACGCGCAGGACCTGGCCCGGGTCGCGGTGGCCGAGCGGCCCGACGTCCTCGTCGTGTGCGGGGGTGACGGGATGGTCAACATCGCCCTCCAGGCGCTCGCCGGCACCGACGTACCGCTGGGTGTGCTGCCGGCCGGGACGGGCAACGACTTCGCACGCTCGGTCGGCGTACCGCTCGGGGACGGTGCTGCCGCGGTCGGCCGGATCATCACCGGGAGCACCCGGAGCATCGACCTGGCCCGGATCGGGGACCGGTACTTCGCCGGGGTCCTGGCCGCCGGCTTCGACGCGGTCGTCAACGAGCGGGCCAACCGGATGCGCTGGCCCAAGGGGCAGATGCGCTACAACCTCGCGACGGTGGCGGAGCCTGCGGACCTTCCAGCCGCTGCGCTACGTGCTGGAGCTCGACGGCGTCGAGCGGCGACCGAGGCGATGCTGGTCGCGGTGGGCAACGGCCCCTCCTTCGGCGGCGGGCTGCGGATCACGCACGGTGCCGAGGCTCGACGACGGCCTGCTCGACGTGGTCCTGATCAAGCCGGTCAGCCGCGTGCAGCTGCTCCGCACCTTTCCGAAGGCTCTTCGACGGGAGCCACGTGAACCATCCGCAGTACGAGCACCACCGGGTCAAGCGGGTGACGGTCGCCAGCGCCGGCATCGTCGGGTACGCCGACGGGGAGCGCTTCGGCCCCCTGCCGCTCACCGTCGAGGCCGTCCCCGGCGCCCTGCGGGTGCGCGCATGAGCGGGGCGATGGACGACGGACCGAGCGCGGCGGAGCGCTACGCGGCGTACCGGCGCGACAAGGGGCACCCGGTCTTCCGCGACTTCGCGGCCGGCTACGCCTTCCCGCTCGACGACTTCCAGGTCGAGGGCTGCAAGGCCGTCGAGGACGGCGACGGCGTGCTGGTCGCCGCGCCGACCGGTGCCGGCAAGACCGTCGTGGGGGAGTTCGCGGTCCACCTCGCGCTGGAGACCGGACGCAAGTGCTTCTACACGACGCCGATCAAGGCGCTGTCGAACCAGAAGTACAGCGACCTCGTCGACCGGTACGGCGCCGACCAGGTCGGCCTGCTCACCGGCGACACCACGGTCAACGGTGAGGCGCCGGTGGTCGTGATGACGACCGAGGTGCTGCGCAACATGCTCTACGCACGCTCGCGCACGCTGGTCGGCCTCGGCTTCGTGGTGATGGACGAGGTGCACTACCTCGCCGACCGGGCCCGCGGCGCGGTGTGGGAGGAGGTGATCATCCACCTGCCCGAGTCGGTGTCGGTGGTCTCGCTGTCGGCGACCGTGTCCAACGCCGAGGAGTTCGGCGAGTGGCTGGAGACGGTGCGCGGCTCGACCCGCACGATCGTCGCCGAGCGCCGTCCGGTGCCGCTGTTCCAGCACGTGATGGTGGGGCGGCGTCTGCTCGACCTGTTCGCCTCCTCCGACGTGGACGCCGCCGCCGGCTTCGTTCGCGAGGGCGCACCGGTCAACGACGAGCCTGATGAAGTCTGGCCCGCGACGACTGGGCGTCCAGCCGGCTCAAGGACCGTCGTACGCCGAAGGGCGCGCGCGGCCGTCAGGGCGCGCCGGGCAGTCGCAACGTCGGCAACGGGCGCCGGATCTGGATCCCGAGCCGGATCGACGTGATCGACCAGCCTGGAGCGCAAGAACCTGCTCCCGGCCATCGACTTCATCTTCAGCCGGGCCGGCTGCGACGCGGCCGTGAAGCAGTGCCTCGAGGCCAACCTGCGGCTCACCGACCCCGAGGAGCGCGACGACGCCATCGCCTACGTCGAGCGCACCCTCGGCGGCCTGCCCTCCGACGACCTGCACGTGCTCGGATACCACGACTTCCTCGACGCGGCCTCGCGCGGCATCGCCGCCCACCACGCCGGGATGCTGCCGGCGTTCAAGGAGTGCGTCGAGGGCTCTACCTGCGCGGGCTGGTCAAGATCGTCTTCGCCACCGAGACCCTCGCCCTGGGCATCAACATGCCCGCCCGCACCGTGGTCCTGGAGAAGTCTGTCGAAGTGGAACGGCGAGACGCACGCCGACATCACGCCGGGGGAGTACACCCAGGCTCACCGGTCGCGCCGGACGCCGTGGCCTCGACGTCGAGGGCCACGCCGTCGTGCTCTGGCAGCCGGGCATGAACCCGCGCGACCTCGCCGGCCTCGCCTCGACGCGGACCTATCCGCTGCGCTCGTCCTTCCGGCCGTCGTACAACATGGCGGTCAACCTGGTGCACTCCTACGGCCGGCACCGCGCCCGCGAGCCTGCTGGAGCAGTCCTTCGCGCAGTTCCAGGCCGACCGCGCCGTCGTGGGTCTGGCCCGGCAGCAGCGCAAGGCCGAGGACGCCCTGGCCGGGTACGCCGAGGCAGCGCAGTGCCACCTCGGCGACTTCCTGGAGTACGCCGGGCTGCGGCGCCGGATCTCGGAGTCGGAGAAGGAGGCCAGCAAGGTCCGCCGGCACGACCGGCGCAGCGAGGCGGAGGCGTCCCTGGAGCGGCTGCAGCCGGGGGACGTCGTCGTCGTACCGGTCGGCAAGTTCGCGGGGCCTGCGGTCATCGTCGATCCCGGCTTGTCCGAGCACGGCCACCGGCCGCTGGTGATCACCGCCGAGCGGCAGGGCCGCCGGCTGGCGATGATGGACTTCCCGACGCCCGTCGAGCCGGTCGCGAGGATCAGCTCGCCGCGCAAGCTCGACCCGCGCAACCCGCACCAGCGCAAGGACGTCGCCCAGGCGGTGCGCGAGGCGGTGCGCGGCCTCCCGCTGTCGGTGACCCGGCCGAAGTCCGAGCGAGGTCCCGTCGACGCCGAGACCGCCCAGCAGATCGCCGCGCTGCGGGCCCAGGTCCGCGAGCACCCGTGCCACGGCTGTGCCGAGCGCGAGGACCATGCGCGCTGGGCCGAGCGGTACGCCAAGCCTGGAGAAGGACACCCAGGTCCTGGCGCAGCGCATCGAGCGGCGCACCAACACCGTCGCCCGGACCTTCGACCGGGTGTGCGAGGTGCTGGAGGCGCTGGAGTACCTCGCCGGCGACGAGGTCACCGAGCGGGGCCGCAGCCTGATGCGGATCTACTCCGACCTCGACCTGGTCGCCGCCGAGTCGCTGCGCACCGGGCTGTGGGACGACCTCTCGCCCGCCCAGGCTCGGCGCCGTGCTCTCGGCGCTGGTCTACGAGGCGCGCCGTCCCGAGGACGGTCCGCCGAACGTGCCGGGGGGCGCGATCGGGGTGACCATCGACGAGATGACCCGGTTGTGGGGGAGCCTGGAGCGGCTGGAGCGCACGCACCGGCTCGACTTCCTGCGCAAGCCGGACGGCGGATTCGCCTGGACGGCGTACCGCTGGGCGGAGGGGCAGGACCTCGACGAGGTGATCACCCGCAACGACCAGACCGCCGGCGACTTCGTGCGCCAGATGAAGCAGTCTCATCGACTTCGCGGGCCAGATCGCCGACGCCGCAGCGGGTACGCCGGTGCGCGACACCGCACGCGAGCCTGGTCAAAGCCTGCTCCGGCGCGGGATCGTCGCGGGCCCGTGACGCTCGTCGTCGCCGGCGCGGTGATCCTGCGCGAGCGCCGGCTGCTGGTGGTCAGCAAGCAGGCGGCTCCGGACGTGTTCTACCTGCCCGGCGGCAAGCCGGAGCCGGGGGAGACCCAGGAGGCGGCGATGCGCCGCGAGGTCCACGAGGAGCTCGGGCTCGTCGTGGGCGCCGCCACCCACTTCCTCGACGTCGAGGCGCCGGCCGCGATCGAGCGGGTCCCGATGCGGCTGACGGTCTTCCTCGCCGAGACCGACGGCGAGCCTCGGCTGCAGGCCGAGTCTCGCCGCGCTGGACTGGATCGACGGTGCCGGCAAGCACGGGCTCGGACCGGCGATCCGCGACCACGTCGTCCCGGCGCTGCTCGCGGCGGGCCTGCTGGACTAGGCGCCCGCGTCCCCCTCGGCCGCGCGCAGACGCGCGGCGTACTCCTCCCCGCGGGGCGACAGCGCGACGACGGCCCGCCGCTTGTCACCCGCGTCCACCCGGCGGACGACGAGGCCGTGCTCGACGAGACGGTCCATGTGCCGGGTGAGGCTGGCAGCGGGTACGACGGCCTGGGCCGCGACCTCTGCCATCCCCAGACCGGGGGAGGCGCCGACCACGGCGAGGATCCGCCAGTGGTCCATCGACAGCCCGTGGTCGTCGAGCAGAGGCTGCAGGACCCGCCGCAGCCGTGCCTCGACCTGCCGCACGTGGACGGCAAGGCTCGACGTCTCCAACGCTGCCGGTGCGGACTGCGTCACGGCGCTCTCCTCGCTCGGATGCGTCACGAACTCTGGGACGACGCTGCCACGCCGCGGCGTCGGGCCTATCCTAGGCGGGATCACAAGAAGCTCCGGTTGATCGCCTCGCCCGCAACGTCGCCGGCGGCCGCAGCCCCGGCCCGCACGGAGGTCCCGTGCCCCGCACCCGACTGGACGAGGTCCTCCCCGTCGCGCTGGTGGTCCCGCTGCAGGGACCGACCGGCATCTACGGACCGTCCTGCCTGGCCTGCGCCGAGTCTCGCGGCCGAGCAGACTCAATGCCGGCTCCGGGATCACCGGCCGGCAGGTCGAGCTCGTGGTCGTCGACGGAGGCCGCGCGCCGGAGGTGGTCGCCGAGGAGGTCGGCCGCCTGGTCGACTCCGGACGTGTCGAGGCGGTCGCGGGCTGGCACATCTCCGCGGTGCGCCAGGCGATCACCCGCCGGGTCGGCGGCGGACGCGTCGTCTACGCCTTCGCCGCGATGCACGAGGGCGGGGACCCGACGCCCGGTGTCTTCATGATCGGCGAGCGCCCGATCAACCAGGCTGCTGCCGGCCGCGCACTGGATGCGCGAGGAGACTCGGCGTCGGACGGTGGGCGATCGTCGGCAACGACTACGTCTTCCCCCGGGTGACCGGTACGACGGCTCGGCTGGCCCTGCAGGACACCGCCTCGGAGGTCGTCAGCGAGACCTACGTCCCGCTGGGCACGAGCGACTTCGCACCGGTCATCGCCGACCTCGAGCGGCAGCCCGTCGACGGCGTGATCATGCTGCTGATGGGGCAGGACGCGGTGCACTTCAACCGCCAGTTCGCCCGCGCCGGCCTGACAGCCGCGCTGCCGCGGCTCAGCCCGGCGGTGGAGGAGAACACCCTGCTCGCCGGCGGCGCCGCGGCCAACGAGGGCCTGTACGCCGCGGCGGCGTACTTCGACGGGCTGGGGACCGCGGAGAGCCTCGGTCCTGGCCCGGGACTACTACGCACGCTGGGGCCGCTGGGCGCCGGCGCTCAACGCCGTGGGCGAGTCGTGCTTCGAGGCGATCATGTTCCTCGCCCGGGTCGGCGACGTGTGCGGCTCGCTGTCGGTGGACGCCGCGGCTGCCCTTCCGAGCGGGCACTTCTACTCCAGCCCGCGCGGGCTGGTGCGCCTCGACGGCAACCTGCTCGACCAGGACGTCTACCTCGCCGTCGCGGACGGCCTGGAGTTCCGGGTCGAGCAGCAGATCGCGCGCGTCCACTGAGGCACCTCACCGCTCGCCGGTGACCTGGCGCCACACGGAGGCGAGACTCGGCCTCGTGCGCGTGGTGGCCCAGGCGGCGCCACAGGACGGCGCCGGGCGTGGCGAGGTCGAAGCGGTCGGGGTCGTCGTCGTCCGGCAGGCTCGGCACCCAGCGCCAGCACCGACGACAGCACCCGGTGCCCGCCGAGCAGCAGCGCGGTCGAGCCCGGGCCGAGCGGAAGGTCCTCCACCAGCACCGGCCGGCTCTCGTCGTCGATGACCGTGGTGGTCTGGCGCAGGCGGCCCGGCGCCTCCCCGAAACGGCCGAGCACCAGCACCTCGCGCAGCAGGAGCCGGGCGCCTTCGCCGCAGCGCACGCGGAGCGACCGGGTGACGTCCGCGCCCTCCGAGACCACGAACGGAAGGCCGGCCCAGGTGAGCCGGGCACCCGTGCCGAGTCTCGATCCGCACGTCCCACCGGGCGGTCGCGCCCCGCATGTCGAAGGCGACCGTGCCGCCCGGCTCCACCAGGTCCAGGCTCATCCCGGCGTCGACGCTGACGTCGACCTCCACGGCGTCGCCGGCCAGCAGCAGGGCGCCCTCCGGCACCAGCGACACCCGCGCCCGGTCCCGGTCGTGGGCCACCAGCATCGGACGCACGACCGAGGCGGTCGCGTCGGACTGGGTGGTCGCGGTGCGCACCCGGCACCGGCCGCTCCCGGCGCCGGGCGAGACCCGCAGCCGGGTCCGGCCCAGGCGCTCAGTGCTGGTGAGCATGCGCCGTCCCGTCGGCGTGCACGTGCCGGGCCATCGGCCCGGGGTCGACCGGCACCCAGGAACCGGTGCGGTGCACGGCGAGCATGCCGTCCACCCACGTCAGAACCGCGTCGACGGAGGCCCGGTCGTGGCGGGAGAGCCCGATCACCGGACGGCCGTCGCGGGCACCGGTGGCGTCCGCCAGCATCCGGGCCACGTCCACGCCGACGTACGGCGCCAGGTCGGTCTTGTTCACCACGAGCAGGTCGGCGCGCTCGATGCCCGGCCCGCCCTTGCGCGCCACGTCGCCGCCGCCGGCGACGTCGAGCACGAACACCTGCGCGTCCACCAGCGCGGGGGAGAAGGTCGCGGTGAGGTTGTCGCCGCCGGACTCGATCAGGACCAGGTCGAGTCCGGGGTAGTCCGCCTCGAGGGTCTCCACCTCGGCCAGGTTGGCGCTGATGTCGTCGCGGATCGCGGTGTGCGGGCAGGCGCCGGTCTCCACGGCACGGATCCGCTCCGCGGCCAGCACCCCCGCGGAGCGCAGGAAACGGGCGTCCTCGTCGGTGTAGATGTCGTTGGTCACCACGGCCAGGTCCAGCCGGGAGGAGAGCCTCGCGGCACAGCAGCGCGATGAGCGAGCTCTTGCCGGTACCGACGGGTCCGCAGACACCGAGCCGCAGCGGGCGGGGGGCGTGGTGGGTGTGCTCAGGCACGGAACAACCTCCTGGTGGTGCGGGCGTGCGCCTGTGCCCACGCCTCGATCTGGGGGAGGCCACCGCCGGGATCTCGGTGGCGCCCTTGATGCCGGCGACGGCGGCCACCACGTCCTCGACGGCGGGCAGGGCACCCGCCACCCAGCCGGTGGCGACGGCCGGGTCGAGCGGCAGCAGGCTGAGCGCGGCGGCGCAGACGGTCTGCACGTCGTCGTAGGCGACGAGGCGGGCGACCTGCTCGGAGCCGAGCCCGAGCAGCCCGCCGAGCGCCCCGAGGACGGTGGCCCGGCCCGGGGCTTCCGGGAGGCCGACGCCGCCGATCGCGGGCCACAGCCCGCGGGCCAGCCGGAGCAGGGCGAGCGCCTGGGTGCGCGAGGCCGCGCGCAGCGCGGGGGTGAGGGTGCGCGCCTGCCACGCCCGGTCGACCTCGGCCAGGCTGCCGCCGCTGGCGACGCAGTGCCGCGCCGCCACCGCGGTCCCGGCCTCGGTGCGGGTGACGCCGAGCAGACGCGCGCGCAGGTACGACGGGACGTCCGCCGTCCCGAGGCCCGCCATCACCGCGCCCTCCAGGCTGCCCGACTGGGTGTGCCCGCCGACGGGCAGGCGCGCATCGGCGAGCAGCAGCAGGAGGAGGTCGGGGTGGGTCACGGGCGCTCAGAACATCGCGTAGAAGCTGCGCCAGCGGCGAACTCGGTCGCCGGGGACGGGACGACGCGCTCGCCGTCGACGTCGATCGCGAAGGTCTCCGGGTCGATGTCGATGCGCGGCAGCGCGGTGTTGTTGACCATGTCGGCCTTGGTCACCGCGCGGGTCGGCCGGAGGCTCCGCGAGCCGGCGACGCAGCCCGAGCCGATCGGCGAGCCCGTCGGCGAGCGCGGCGGGGGAGACGAAGGTGACGGCGTGGTTGCTGCCGTCCTCGACCAGGGTGGGGCGCATCAGCACCGGCTGCGGCGTCGGGATCGAGGCGTTCGGGTCCCCGAGCGCACCCCACACGAGGGTCCCGGACTTCATCACCACCTGGGGCCGGATGCCGAAGAAGCGCGGGTCCCACAGCACGAGGTCGGCCAGCCTTGCCGGGCTCCACCGAGCCGACCTCGTGGTCGATGCCGTGGGCGACGGCCGGGTTGATCGTGTACTTCGCGACGTACCGCCGGGCCCGGGCGTTGTCGGCGGGGCCCTCGGCGAGGTCGCCGTGCGCGCCGTACCGGTGCTTCATGACGTGCGCGACCTGCCAGGTGCGGCAGATCACCTCGCCGATGCGGCCCATCGCCTGGGCGTCGGAGGAGGTGATCGACAGTGCGCCGATGTCGTGCAGCAGGTCCTCCGCCGCGATGGTCGTGGCCCGGATCCGGGACTCGGCGAAGGCGAGGTCCTCGGGCACCTGGGGGTTGAGGTGGTGGCAGACCATCAGCATGTCGAGGTGCTCGGCCACCGTGTTCACGGTGTGCGGCAGGGTCGGGTTCGTCGAGCCGGGGATGACGTGCGGCAGCGAGGCGACCGTGAGGATGTCCGGTGCGTGGCCGCCGCCGGCGCCCTCGGCGTGGAAGGCGTGGATCCCCCGCCCGCCGATGGCGCCGATCGTGGACTCGACGTACCCCGCCTCGTTGAGGCTGTCGGAGTGCAGGGCGACCTGCAGGCCGAACTCGTCGGCCGCGCGCAGCGAGGCGTCGATCGCGGCCGGGGTCGCGCCCCAGTCCTCGTGGACCTTGTACGCCGCGGCGCCGGCCAGCGCCTGCTCGGCCAGCCCACCGGCACTGACCGTGTTCCCCTTGCCCATCAGCAGGATGTTGAGCGGCACGGTGTCGAGGGCACGGTGCACGGCGGCGAGGTGCCAGGCCCCGGGCGTCACCGTGGTCGCCTTGGAGCCCTCCGAGGGTCCGGTCCCGCCACCCCCGATCGTGGTGATGCCGGTGGCCAGCGCCTCGACCAGCCTGGGAGCGCGAGAGCAGGTGCACGTGGATGTCGATCGCCCCGGCGGTGAGGATCCTGCCCTCGCCCGAGACCACGTCGGTGCCCGGGCCGATGACGAGCTCGGGGTGCACACCGTCCGCGACGTCCGGGTTGCCTGCCCGCCCGAGCGCGACGATCCGGCCCGCCCGGATCCCCACGTCGGCGCGGACGACTCCCCAGTGGTCGAGCACCAGGGCGTTGGTGATCACCGTGTCCAGCGCGCCCTCGGCCGAGGTCCGGGTGGACTGGGCCATCGACTCGCGGATCGACTTGCCGCCGCCGAAGACCGCCTCCTCGCCGCCGGCCGTGAGGTCCCGCTCGACCTCGATCCACAGGTCGGTGTCGCCGAGGCGGACCTGGTCGCCGACGGTCGGCCCGTAGAGCGCGGCGTACTCCGCCCGGGAGATCTCAACCATCGAGCGCCCCCTCGCCGTCGCGCACCTGGATGCCCGGCACGATCCGCGCCCCGCGCAGCGCCACCGCCGCCACCTCCTGGGAGGCGCCGGGCTCGAAGCGCCGCGACGTGCCGGAGGCGATGTCGAGGCGGAAGCCGTGGGCGGCCGCCCGGTCGAAGGCGAGGGCGGGGTTCACGTCGGGCAGGTGCACGTGCGAGCCGATCTGCACCGGCCGGTCGCCGGTGTTGGTCACCACCAGCACGAGACGCTCGGCGGGGGAGCGGTCGCCGTTCAGCACGACCGTCCCCTCGCCCGTCCGTACGGCGCCCGGTCCGTCGGTCACGATTCCCATCTGCGGCTCCTCAGGCGATCGGGTGGTGGAGGGTGACGAGTCTTGCGCCCGTCGCGGAAGGTGGCCTCGACCTGGACGTCGACGAGCATCTCGGCGACGCCGGCCATCACCTGGTCACGGGTGAGCACGTCGCGTCCGCGCTCCATCAGGCTCGGTGACCATGGCGCCGGCCCGGGCCTCCTCGATCACCCAGCAGGAGAGCAGGGCGACGGTCTCGGGGTAGTTCAGGAGCACGCCCCGGGCCAGGCGGTCGCGGGCGACCATCCCGGCGACGCTGAGCAGCAGCCTTCTCCGTGTCCGCGGGAGTCAGGTGCATCGACTCAGACCGCCATCGCCGCGCGGACGGCGTCCAGCGCCCCGGGTCCGCCCTCGCCGCTCGACGTCACCCGGCCGGACTCCAGGACGTAGTAGGAGTCCGTGCTGCGCAGCGCGAAGCCCACGTGCTGCTCGACGAGGAGCACCGAGAGGTCGCCGCGCGCGGTCAGGTCGGTGATGACCGCCTCGATCTCGGCGACGACATTGGGCTGGATGCCCTCGGTCGGCTCGTCGAGGATCAGCAGGCGGGGCCGGGTCAGCAGGGTGCGCGCGATCGAGAAGCTCGCTGTCGCTGGCCGCCGGAGAGCAGCCCCGCACGGCGGGCGAGCAGGCCGCGCAGAGCCGGGAAGGTGTCCAGCACCCCATCGATCGCCGCCTTGTCGGTGGTGACGAGCCTGGAGGTTCTCCAGGGTCGTCATCTGCGGGAAGCACAGCTGGCCCTGGGGGACGTAGCCGACCCCGCGTCGTACCCGCTTGTTGGGGCGCAGCCGGGTCACGTCCTCGCCGTCGACGAGCACCTGGCCGCGCATCACCGGCAGCAGTCCCACGGCGACCCGCAGCAGCGTGGTCTTCCCGGCGCCGTTGTGGCCCATCACGGCGACGGCGCCGCCCTCGGGCACCGCCAGCGACACGTCCTCCAGGACCCGGGTACGGCCGTAGCCGGCCGTCACCCCGCGCAGGCTCAAGCATGGTCGGTCTCCTCGATCGGGTCGGGGGTCCGGCCCAGGTAGACCTCCTGGACCCGCGGATCGGCCTGGATCTCGGTCACCGAGCCCTCGGCCAGCACCTTGCCGGCGTGCAGCACGGTGACGACGTCGGCATAAGCTGCGCACGAACTCCATGTCGTGCTCGATGACGACGATGGTGCGCTCGCGGCCGATGCGGCGCAGCAGGCTCGCCGGTCTGCTCCCGCTCCTCGGCACTCATCCCGGCGACGGGCTCGTCGAGCAGCATCACCCGGGCGTCCTGCACGAGCAGCATGCCGATCTCCAGCCACTGCTTCTGCCCGTGCGCCAGCACGCCCGCCGGCCTGTCGCGCAGGTGGGAGAGCCCGATCGTCTCCAGCGCCTCCTCGACGTACGACGGCGTGCCGCGCCGGGCCAGGAGCATGCGCCAGGCCGGCCGGTGCACGCCGCCGGCGATGTCGAGGTTCTGCAGGACGCTCAGCCCCTCGAACACCGTCGCGGTCTGGAAGGTGCGACCGATGCCGGCACGCACGATGCGGTGCGACTTGGTCCTCAACAGGTCCTTGTTGCGGTAGCGGACCAAGCCGGTACCGGGCACGAGGCCGGTGACGGCGTCGACCAGGGTGGTCTTGCCGGCGCCGTTGGGGCCGATGAGGAAGTGGAGCCGGCCCTGCAGCAGCGTCAGGTCGACCGCGTCCACCGCGGTGAAGCCGTCGAAGGACACGCTCAGCCCGCGCACCTCCAGGTAGTCGTCGTTCACGACGCCACCGCCTTCTGCTTGCGCAGCCGTGCCGTCACCTGGGACCACGCGCTGCCCAGCCCCGCGGGGAAGAACAGGATGACCACGATGAACAGCAGGCCGAGGAAGTAGGTCCACTGGTCGGGGAAGGACTCCGAGAGCGAGGTGCGGCCGTAGCCCACGGCCAGTGCGCCCAGTGCCGGACCCAGCAGGAGTGCCCGTCCGCCCAGCGCGACCCCCGCGATCAGGAAGATCGAGGCGGTGGCGTCCACGTCGGAGGGGGAGATGATGCCGGTGATCGGCGCGAAGAGCGCACCGCCCACGCTCGCCATCACCGCCGCCACCACGAAGGCGACCAGACTTGATGTTGGCCGGGTCGTGGCCCAGGAAGCGCACGCGCTCCTCGGCGTCCCGGGTGGCGACGAGCAGACTCGCCGAAGCGGCTGCGGTAGAGCCTGCCACACCACGACCAGGCACACGATCAGCACGCTCGCGGCGATCGAGTAGATCATCCGCTTGTTGACCGGGTCGTAGAGGTTGTAGCCGAAGAACTGGGTGAACTGGTTGAGCCCGTTGAACCCGCCGGTCTGCTTGATCGTCGCCACGAGCAGCGTGGCGAAGGCGACCGCCAGCGCCTGGGTGAGGATCGCGAAGTAGGCGCCCTTGACCCGCCGCTTGAAGATCGCCCAGCCGAGCAGCGTCGCCGCGACGGCCGGGACGGCGACGATGGCGAACAGGGTGAACGGCCCGCTGCGGAAGGGTTCCCACCAGCCGGGCATGGTGCCGTCGCCGTAGAGCACCATGAAGTCGGGGATGGCGTCCGGGCCGCCGGTGGCCATCGCGGCCTCCAGGCTTGAGGTGCATCGCCATCGCGTAGCCGCCGAGGCCGAAGAAGACGCCCTGGCCCATGACGAGCATGCCGCCGCGGCCCCAGGCGAGGCCGATGCCGACGCCCGCGATCGCCCAGCACACGTACTTGCCGAGGTTGTTGAGCCGGAACGGGCTCAGCACGGCCGGAGCCACCACGATGAGGACGACGGCCAGGAGCGCGATCGCCAGCAGCGGAGCCCAGGTCCGCGCGCTCGCCTGCAGGTGCTTCATGCGAGACCCCTCGTCCGGACGGTGAACAGGCCCTGCGGCCTGAGCCTGGAGGAACACCACGACCAGGGCGAAGGTCAGCACCTGCGCCAGGCTCGAGCCTGAACCAGTCGGTGAAGTAGGCGCCGACCACGCCGACCACGAAGGCCGCGATGACGGTGCCCTTGAGTCGGCCGAGGCCGCCGGCGACGACCACCAGGAACGCCGAGATGATGTACGTCGTCCCGAGGTTCGGGTTCGTCCCCGAGATCAGCGACACGGCCACGCCGCCCACCCCGGCCAGGCCGGAGCCCACGAAGAAGGTGACCCGGTCGACCGCCCGGGTGGAGACGCCCATGGTCTCCGCCAGGTCGCGGTTCTGCACGGTGGCGCGGATCTGGCGGCCGTAGGCGGTGTACCTCAGCATCGCCCCGAGCCCGGCGAGGGCCGCGACCGCCAGCAGGACGGTGAACATCTGCCGGTAGGGCCAGTGGTAGCCGAAGACGTCGACGTTGCCGTCGAGCCAGCCCGGCGTGTGGACCGGGTCGCCCTGGGCGCCGAAGACGTCCTTGGCGAGCCTGTTGCAGGAGCAGGCTCACCCCGACGGTGACCAGCAACGTGTCGAGCGGGCGGCGGTACATCCACTGGATGATCGCCACCTCCAGCAGCAGGCCGAGCGCCCCCGCGACGAGGAACGCCGCGGGCAGGGCGACCAGCAGGGAGAGGTCGGTGTTCGTGACGACCTGCTGGGTGAGGTAGGTCGTGTAGGCGCCGGCCATGAGGAACTCGCCGTGCGCCATGTTGATGACGCCCATCTGGCCGAAGGTGAGGGCCAGGCCGAGCGCGGCGATGAGGAGGAGCGCGCCGGTCGCCGTACCGGCGAGCAGCGGGGTGGTGAAGGCATCCACGACGAAGGGTCTCCTGAGGGGCAGAGCCCGGAGGTGCCCCGCTGCGCGAGCGGGGCACCCCCGGGAGGGGGAGGCTGAGCCTGGTCCGGCCGTGCCGGATCAGGTCACTTGCCGCTCGGGTCCCACCAGTCGTAGCCCTTGAGGAAGGGGTCCGGCTCGATCGGCTTCTCCGAGGACCAGACGACGTCGAACTGGTTGTCGGAGTTGATCCGCCCGATGAGGCCGGTCTTGGCGATGTGGTGGTTCTCGCCGTCGATGGTGACGGTGCCCTCGGGTGCGTCGAAGGAGACGCCGTCGGCGCCCTCGTTGATCTTGTCGACGTCGAAGGAGTCGGCCTTCTCGACCAGCGCCTTGTAGAGGTACAGCGAGGTGTACGCCGCCTCCATCGGGTCCGAGGTGGGGCGCTTGGCGCCGTACTTGGCCTGGAAGGCCTTGATGAACTTCTCGTTCGCCGGGCTCTTCACCGACTCGAAGTAGTTCCACGCGGCGAACTGGCCGGTGACGTCCTTGCCCATCGCCGGCGCCTCCTCCTCGGCGATCGAGACCGAGATGATCGGCGAGGTCTTCGGGCTCAGGCCCTGCTCGTAGTAGGCCTTGATGAAGCCGACGTTGGAGGAGCCGTTGATCGTGTTGAAGACGAAGTCCGGCTTCGCCTTGACGATCTTGGAGACCTGCGTGGTCCAGTCGTCGTCGTCGAGCGGGACGTACTCCTCGCCGACGATCTCGATGCCGAGCCTGCTTCGCGTACTGCTTGATGATCTTGTTCGCGGTGCGCGGGAAGACGTAGTCGGATCCGGCGAGGAAGAGGGTCTTGACGCCCTTGGACTTCAAGAAGTCCATCGCCGGGATGATCTGCTGGTTGGTGGTGGCGCCGGTGTAGTAGATGTTCTTCGAGGCCTCCAGGCCCTCGTACTGCACCGGGTAGAACAGCAGGCCGTTGTCGGCCTCCACCACGGGGAGCATGGCCTTGCGGGAGGCCGAGGTCCACCCGCCGAAGACCGCGGCGACGCAGTCACCGGTCAGCAGGCTTCTCGATCTTCTCGGCGAAGACGGCCGGGTCGCTGGCGCCGTCCTCGACGACCGGCTCGATCTTCTTGCCGAGGATGCCGCCGCTGGCGTTGATCTCCTCCGCCGCCATCGCGAGCGAGTCGCGAACGGTCTGCTCGCTGATCGCCATGGCTCCCGAGGTGGAGTTGAGGAACCCGAGCCTCGATGGTGTCTCCGGAGGTGTCGACGCAGGCTCTCGGCTGCGCTCGACTCTCCGGACTTGGAGCCCCCGCAGGCACTCAGGCTGAGTGCCGCGGTGAGGGCGAGGACGGTGCCGGTCGCAAGACGGGCGCGGGAAATCGTCACGTGGGACAACCCTTCGGTCATCGGACCCGCCCTCTCGGGAGGCGGGTGCTGGGCCTTGGGGCACGACGCCGGGCCCCGGTGACGACGAACCTAGGAAGGGCTGATTTCGAACTAGTACCAAATGGAATGAAATCGGTGTTACATGCCGCGGGCGTCCCCCAGCGCGGCCAGCACGCCGGTCAGCCGGGTCACCGGGCTGCTGAGTCCCCAGCGCTCCGCGAGCTCCGCCAGGAGGCCGGGATCGGCGGGGGAGGCCGGCAGCGCGAGCGCGTCCCCGCGCGGCAGGTCGAGGTCGCGGGCCACCGCGACGACCCGCGGCGCCACCTCCAGGTACGGCGCAGCGTCCTTGATCTTCGCGCGCGGTCCCGGACCGAGGTCGCTGCCCGGGTCCTCGGCGGCCGCGCGCACCCCGGCGATGTCGTCGTACTTCTGCAGCAGCGACGCCGCGGTCTTCTCGCCCACGCCCTTGACGCCCGGCAGGCCGTCGGAGGCGTCTCCGCGCAGGGTCGCGAAGTCGGCGTACTGGTCCGCGCGCACGGCGTACTTCTCCAGCACCCAGGCCTCGTCGACCTTCTCGTGCCGCCCGACCCCGCGGCCGACGTACAGGATCCGGACCTGGGCCTCGTCGTCGACCAGCCTGGAAGAGATCGCGGTCTCCGGTCACCACGTCGACCGGCAGGCCGGCACCGGTGGCGAGGGTGCCGATCACGTCGTCGGCCTCGTAACCGGGCGCGCCGACGACCGGGATCCCGAAGGCGGCCAGCACCTCGCGGATGACCGGCACCTGGAGCTCCAGCGGGTCCGGAACCTCTTCGACATCGGGTGCGCCGGCGACCTCCGTCACCACCCGGTGCGCCTTGTACGACGGCAGCAGGTCCACCCGCCACTGCGGGCGCCAGTCGTCGTCCCAGCAGCAGACCAGGTGGGTCGGCTGGTACTGCTCGGCCAACCGGGAGATGTAGTCGAGCAGCCCCCGCACGGCGTTCACGTTGGTGCCGTCGGGCGCGAGGATCTCGGGGGAGCCGAAGAAGGCCCGGAAGTAGAGGCTGGCGGTGTCGAGCAGGAGGAGGCGCGGGTTCGTGGTCGTCATCGGGACGGAGCCTATTGCCTCCGTGACCGGATGGTGGCGCGTCGCCGTCGGATCGCTCCGGTCAGGGCTAGGGTGGCCCGCGTGAGTCAGAGCAACGGTCCCGCGGTCGAGTCGACCGACCGGCAGATCCTGGAGGCTCCTGGCCAAGGACGGACGGATGTCCTACACCGACCTCGGGCGGGCCACGGGGCTCTCCACCTCCGCCGTGCACCAGCGCGTCAAGCGGCTCGAGCAGCGCGGGCTGATCCTGGGCTACGGCGCGACGGTCAACTACGCCGAGATCGGCCTGCCGCTCACCGCCTTCATCGCGATCCGGCCGATCGACCCCTCCGCGCCCGACGACTGCCCGGAGCGGCTCGTCGGCATGCCGGAGATCGAGTCCTGCTGGTCGGTCGCCGGCGCGGAGTCCTACGTGCTCAAGGTGCGCACCACCTCGCCCGCCGAGATGGAGGGCCTGCTCGCGCGGATCCGCGCCGCCGCCAACGTCTCCACCCGCACCACGATGGTGCTCTCGACGTACTACGAGAACCGCCCGGTCCGCTGACGCAGCCCTCTAGCGGCATCGTCGGCGTGGCGCGGTGCGACACGCCGGTTCTACCGCCGATTTTCTGAGATTTTTTCGCTCGCAGGGGCGCCTTCCTGACCTGCGAGAACGCGTATCACCGCAGGTCAGCGGCCGGTTGACAGCGGGCTTCCGGCTGACAAAAGTACGGAACCGTTCGCTCGTGCAGGTCGTGGCCGGCGGACCGACGTCCGAGTGGCCGTCACGTCGGGGGAGTCGCACCAGGCTCCTCCCGAACACGGTTCGCGGAGGTCGGTTCGCTCCTCGAGAGCGGACCGGAGGGGCTCGGGGTCGCCCTAGACAACGTCGCGACGTCCGCAGCCAGCGGAACGCCGGGATGGTCCGAAGGCACCCCGACCCCCTCCGTGCCTGAGGACCACGCGCGGGTGAGCGACCCCGGCTCGCGTGCGCCGACTAGGCTCTCGTCGTGCTGCAGCGCTCGTTCCTCGCGGTCCTCGGAGGATTCCTCCTCACCGCGTCCTTCGAGCCGCTGGCCCTGCCGTGGCTGCTGCCCTTCGGCGTCGCGGCCTTCGCGCTGGTCACCCGCGACCTGACGGTGCGACGCGCCGGCTTGGTCGGCCTGCTGTTCGGGATCGCCTTCTACTTCACCCACATCGCGTGGATGCGCACCTCCGTCGGCCCGGACGCCTGGGCGGCCCTGGCGGGCATCGAGGCGGCGTTCTACGGCCTGCTGGGCCTGGCGACCCCGCTGCTGCGGCGCCTGCCGTGGTGGCCGGTGTGGCTGGCGGCGGCGTGGACGACGATGGAGACGGTGCGCAGCGGGTTCCCGTTCAGCGGGATGCCGTGGGGCCGGCTCTCCTTCGCCGCCATCGACACCCCGGCCGCGCCGATGGTGGCGTACGCCGGAATGACCGGGCTGTCCTTCCTGCTGGCGCTGCTCGGCTTCCTGCTCGCCCGGGCGGTCGAGGAGCGCACCCTGCCGCACGTGGCGGCAGTGGTCGGGCTGCTGGTGGTCTTCGTCGGACCCGCGGTGTGGCCTTTCACCGTGAGCGAGAGCGGGACCGCGCGGGTGGCGGTCGTGCAGGGCGACGTGCCGGGTCCGGGCAACGACATCCTCTACGACCCGCAGGGCGTCACCGAGAACCACGTGGACGCGACCGTCCGGCTGGCCCAGGAGGTCGCCGCGGGCCAGCAGCCACGGCCGGACTTCGTGCTCTGGCCGGAGAACTCCACGGCGGTCGACCCCTTCGCCGACGTCCCGGTGAACGCGATGATCCTGCGTGCCGTGGAAGCCGTCGGGGTGCCGGTCGTGGTCGGTGCGATCGTCGACGACGGCCCCCAGCACATCCTCAACCAGGGCATCGTGTGGGACCCGGTGACGGGCGCGGGGGAGCGCTACACCAAGCACCACCCCGTGCCGTACGGCGAGTACATCCCCTTCCGCGACATCTGGGACCCCAAGTTCGGCCAGGCTCGCCCTGATCACCCGGGACATGAAGAGCGGCACCAGCACCGCGCCCCTGCGCGTGGCGGGGATCCCGGTGGCGGACGCGATCTGCTTCGACGTCGCCTACGACGACGTGATGCCCCCGCAGGTGCGGGCCGGCGCCCAGCCTGCTCACCGTGCAGACCAGCAACGCGAGCCTTCATCTTCACCCACCAGATCGAGCAGCAGTTCGCCATCACCCGGCTCCGCGCCATCGAGGCGGGGCGTTGGCTCACGGTGGCCTCGACCAACGGCCGCACCGGCATCATCCGCCCCGACGGCTCGGTCGTGGACACCGCCGGCATCCGCTCCACAGCGGTGCTCTCGGAGCAGGTCGGGCTGAGCACGGGCCTCACCCCGGCGATGCGGCTGGGCGCCTGGCCCACCCGGTTGTTCACCGGATCGACCCTTGGCGCTCTCGTCGCTGGTGCCATCGCGTACCGTCGAGGGCGAGAGTTTGCCGGACCTGTGCACGTTCCGGCGAAGGAGCCCACCGATGCTTGCTGACCACACCCCCGACCTCGGCCGAGTCGTGATGGTCGTCCCGACGTACAACGAGGCGGCCAACATCGCCTGGATCGTCGGGCGCCTGCGTGCCGCGCAGCCCACGGTGGACGTGCTCGTCGTCGACGACGGCTCCCCGGACGGAACCGGCGACATCGCCGACGGCCTGGCGGCCGCGGACAGCCAGGTGCACGTGCTGCACCGAACGAGCAAGGGCGGCCTCGGCGCGGCGTACCTCGCCGGCTTCGGGTGGGCCCTGGAGCGCGGCTACGACGTGATCGGCGAGATGGACGCCGACGGCTCCCACCAGCCCGAGCAGGCTGCAGCGGCTCCTCTCCGGACTCCTCTCGGCGGACCTGGTGATCGGCTCGCGCTGGATCCCCGGCGGGTCGGTCGTGAACTGGCCCTGGCAGCGCGAGGCGCTCTCCCGCGGCGGCAACCTCTACGTGCGCACGCTGCTCGGCATCACGGTCCGCGACGCGACGGCGGGCTACCGCCTGTTCCGTCGTACGACGCTGGAGAAGATCCACCTCGACGAGGTGCGCTCGACCGGCTACGTCTTCCAGACCGACCTGGTCAGCCGCACCCTCAACGCCGGGCTGACCGTGCGCGAGGTGCCGATCGAGTTCGTCGAGCGGGTGCGCGGGGAGTCCAAGATGAGCGGCCAGGTGGCCCTGGAGTCCCTCAAGCGGATCACCGCCTGGGGCCTGCGCGAGCGCTGGCAGCAGACTCAAGGGCCGTCCCACGACCGGCCGGGAGCCTGGTCTCCACCCGATGACACCGACGAGGCACCGATGAGCCGGCGCGGACGGCGGGTGGCGGCGCTGCTGCTGCTCGTCTTCCTGGTGGTGCCGATCCTGGAGATCTACGTCCTCATCCAGGTCGGTCAGGTCATCGGTCCCTGGTGGACCATCCTGCTGCTCGTCCTCGACAGCATCCTCGGCACCTGGCTGATCAAGCGGGAGGGCCGGCGCGCCTGGGAGGCGCTGCGCGAGAGGATCGAGACCGGGCGGATGCCGCACCGCGAGCTCGCCGACGGCGCCCTCATCGTGCTCGGCGGCGCGCTGATGCTCAGCCCCGGCTTCGTCACGGACGCCTTCGGCATCCTGCTGATCCTGCCGTTCACCCGGCCGCTGTTCCGGCGCCTGCTGACGTCGTACGCGGTCTCCCGGGTCAGCATCCGGGCCTACCCGGGCGCGGGCGGACCTGGAAATGCCACTCGCCCCGGACCGGATGTGGTCCAGGGCGAGGTGGTCGAGGAGGACTAGCCTCCGCGCGAGGCGCTCAGGCCTTCGCGGGCTTCTTCTTGCGTGCGTTGGCACGGTGCAGGTGCGCGGGGCCGATCTCGCCGCCGCGCAGCAGCTCCAGCCGCTCGGTGAGGATCTCCTCGAGCTCCTTCTCCGAGCGCCGCTCGAGCAGCATGTCCCAGTGGGTGCGCTGCGGCTTCTCGACCTTGACCTCGCGCTCGATGCCTGCGGTGCTCTCGGCCTCCAGGCCGCAGCGCGGGCACTCCCAGATCGCGGGGACCTCGGCCTCGATGGACATGGTGATCTCGAAGTCGTGCCCCTGGGGACAGCGGTAGCCCACCTGCTGCCGGGCCGCGAACTCGATGCCACGCTCGTCCTCGAACGACTGGCCTCCCAGTCGGGCGCCACGCAGTGTCCGCTCAGCCATACGACATCCACCTCCCGTGTTTCGTCTCGATCTGACAACGCTACCCGGGCGGAAAAAGTTCCAACCATAAGCGATTGTCAGATCAGATCACAGTGCCAGATCGGCCACCGGACCGCACGTCGAACCCGCGAGCTCAGATGACGGCCGGCCGCTCGTTCCCGGCGTCCCGGATCCCCCGAGCGGTATCCACGCGCAGCAGGATCAGACCGCCGAGCACGAAGAAGACGATCAGCGCGAAGATCGCCGGGCGGTAGGAGCCGCTGAACTGGTAGACGAGCCCGAACGTCAGCGTGCCGAACCAGGACGTGCCCCGGTCCATCGCGTGGTAGAGGCTGAAGTACTCCGCCTCCTTGCCGCGCGGGATGAACAGCGAGAAGTAGGAGCGCGCGAGCGCCTGGGTGCCGCCCAGCACGATGCCGATCGCCACGCCGAGCAGGAGGAAGGCCACCATCTTCTTCTCCGGGACCACCAGTGCCACCGTCACGATCGCCATCCAGCCGGCCAGCCCGGCGAGGATGACCTTCTTCGCGCCGTGGCGCCCCGCGACCCGCGCGAACCAGATCGCGCCGCCGATGCCGACGAGTCTGGACCAGCAGGTAGGTGCCGAGCACGAAGCCGTCACCGAACCCGAGCTCCTTGGTGCCGAAGGTCGAGGCGGAGTTGATGACGGTCTGGATCCCGTCGTTGAAGAAGAGGTACGCCACCAGGAAGGTCAGCGCGACGGGGTAGTTGCGCAGGTCCTTCAGCGTGGCCCACAGCCTGGCCGAAGGACCGCGTCAGCACGCCACCTTCGACCGCCTCGACCGCCACCGGCTCGTGCCGGCGGATGCCGCGCCAGGGGATGACCATGAAGGCCGCCCACCACACCGCAGCCGACAGCAGGGACAGCCGGACCGCCATCTCCTTGTCCATGCCGAGGCTGTCGTGGAAGCTCACGACCAGGAAGTTCACGGCGAGCAGCAGCCCGCCGCCGGCGTAGCCGTAGGCCCAGCCCTTGGAGGAGACACGGTCACGCTCGGCCTCGGTGGAGATCAGCGGAAGGACGGAGTCGCTGACCACGATCGCGGCGCCGCCGGCGAGGTTGGCCACGATGAAGGCAAGGCTGCCGAACAGCCAGTTCTCGCCCCTCATGAAGAAGAGCGCACCGGCCGCGGCCGCACCGATCCACGAGAACGCGACCATGAGGTCGGGCTTGCGCGCGATCCGGTCGGCGTAGGCGCCGATCACCGGGTAGAAGAACACGCTGAGCACGGTCGAGAGGGTGATGACGTACGACGGCAGCGACCCCGGCGCGATGGAGAGCCCGAGCACGTGCAGCCGCCCGTGCTCGCCGACGGCGTTCTCGGCGACGCTGATCAGGTACGGCGCGAAGAGCACGCCCGCGACGGTCGTCTGGAACGCCGAGGCGGCCCAGTCGGTGAAGTACCAGGCGCGCTGCTCCCGCGCCCGGTTCAGCGGTCCCAGGTCCGCGATCGACATCAGTTCCCTCCCTGCGCGGACCACCATTGGCCGCGCCCCTGGAGCACATCCTTGAGCAGGTCGGTGCGATCCGTGAAGAGCCCGTCGACCCCGCGGTCGAGCAGGTCGTCCATCTCGGCCGGGTCGTCGATGGTCCACACGTGCACCTGGAGCCCGGCTGCGTGCGCCCGTCGGACCAGGCCCGGGGTGACGACGGTGATCCGGCCACGCCGGTGCGGCACCTGGAAGGCGGCGAAGCGGGCCCCGGCGATCGCCTTCGCGATCGCGGCGGTGGGGGAGAGCCGGTAGACCAGCACCTCGAACGGGTCGGCCGCCGTCGGCACCCGGCCCTCGGTCAGCGCCCGGAACCGGCGGATCCGGCGCCGCGAGAAGGACCCGATGAGCACCCGGTCCCACAGGTCCCGCTCGCGCACGAGTGTCGCCAGCGGGGCGACCGCGTCGTCGGACTTGAGGTCGATGTTGAACCGGGCCGCGGGGAACGCGTCGAGCAGGTCGACCAGGGTCGGGACCTCCTCCCGGCCGCCGATCCGCGCGCGTCGTACCTCGGCCAGGGTGAGTCTCGCGGATCGCCCCCCGCTGGTCGGTCACCCGGTCCAGCACCTCGTCGTGGAAGGCCAGCAGCACGCCGTCCGCGGTGAGGTGGACGTCGGTCTCCAGGTAGTCGTAGCCGAGCGCCGCGGCGTGCCGGAAGGCCGCCAGGGTGTTCTCCAGGCCCTCGATGTCGGGGTGGTAGGCGCCGCCGCGGTGGGCGAAGGCCAGCACCCTGCCCGTCGGGAGGTAACCCATCTCAGATGTCGCGGAAGGTCTCGATCTCGGCGCCGAGCGAGACTCAGCCGCTCGGCCAGGTCCTCGTAGCCGCGGTGGATGACATAGGTGCTGCGCAGCACCGAGGTGCCCTTGCTCGCCAGCATGGCCAGCAGCACGACCACGGCGGGCCGCAGCGCGGGCGGGCAGACGAGCTCGGTGCCGGTCCACGACGTCGGGCCGTCGATCTGCACGCGGTGCGGGTCGAGCAGGGTGACCCGGCCGCCGAGCCTTGCTGGACTCGGTGAGGTAGATCGCCCGGTTGTCGTAGACCCAGTCGTTGAGGTACGTCGTGCCCTCGGCCACCGCCGCGATCACCGCGAAGAAGGGCAGGTTGTCGATGTTGAGCCCCGGGAAGGGCATGGGGTGGATCTTGTCGCGCGGGGCGACCAGGTCCGAGGGGTGGGTCGTGAGGTCCACCAGGCGGGTGTGCCCGTTGGCGGCGAGGTACTCCTCGGAACGGTCGTAGCGGAAGCCCATCTCCTCCAGCACCGCGAGACTCGATCTCGAGGAACTCGATCGGGGCGCGACGGATGGTGATCTCGGAGCGGGTGACGATCGCCGCGGCGAGCAGCGACATCGCCTCGATCGGGTCCTCGCTCGGCGCGTAGTCGACGTCGACGTCGATGGACTCGCGGCCGGTGACGGTGAGCGTCGTCGTACCGATGCCCTCGACCTCGACGCCGAGCGCCTGCAGGTAGAAGCAGAGGTCCTGGACCATGTAGTTGGAGGAGGCGTTGCGGATGACGGTCGTGCCCGGGTGGAGGGCCGCGGCCATCAGCGCGTTCTCGGTGACCGTGTCGCCGCGCTCGGTGAGCACGATCGGGCGGCCGGGGACGATCGCCCGGTTGAGCCTGGGCGTGGTACCAGCCGTCGGTCGCCTTGACCTCCAGGCCGAACGGGCGCAGCGCCGACATGTGCGGCTCGACCGTGCGGGTGCCGAGGTTGCAGCCACCGGCGTAGGGCGACTCGAAGGTGTCCATGCGGTGCAGCAGCGGGCCGAGGAACATGATCACCGAGCGGGTGCGCCGCGCGGCCTCCTCGTCGATGCGGGTGAGGTCGAGGTCCTTGGGCGGGATGATCTCGAGGTCGTTCTCGGCGTTGATCCAGCGGGTCTGCACGCCGAGGCTGTCGAGCACCTCGAGCAGGCGGTTGACCTCCTCGATCCGCGCGACCTTGCGCAGCGTCGTCCGGCCGCGGTTGAGCAGCGAGGCGCACAGCAGCGCGACGCCGGCGTTCTTGGAGGTCTTCACGTCGATGCTGCCGGCCAGGGTGGTCGGGCCCTTGACCCGCAGGTGGGTCGGCCCGGCGCCCAGGGCGACGATCTCGGAGTCGAGGGCGGCGCCGATGCGCGCCAGCATCTCCAGGGACAGGTTCTGGTGCCCCTTCTCGATCCGGTTGATCGCGCTCTGACTCGTCGCCAGGCGTTCGGCGAGCCTGCGCCTGGGTGAGGCCGCGGTGCTTGCGGGCGTCCCGGATCAGGTTGCCGATCCGGCCCTTGTAGTCGTCACTCGGCTCGTCGGAGGTCATGTCTACGACGGTAACTCACATATGAGATAACACCAACGGAGGGCACGCCGCGTGTCCCCGGCTCCCCGGCGATGGGGCAGGATCGGAGCATGCGCGCAACGACGATCCACGCTGCCGGCGACATCCGTGTCGAGGAGGTCCCGGACCCCGTCATCAAGAAGCCCACGGACGCGATCATCAAGGTCACGGCCGGCTGCATCTGCGGCTCGGACCTGTGGCCCTACCGGGGCGAGAACCCGATCCGGCGCGGCTCCACCATCGGCCACGAGTGCATCGGCGTGGTCGAGGAGGTCGGGGCCGAGGTCCGCGACTTCGCGCCCGGCGACTTCGTCGTCGTCCCGTTCTGCCACTGCGACAACACCTGCGCGAACTGCCGCAACGGCGCCCAGTCCGCGTGCGTGAACCTCGGCATGACGTCGAGCGGCCAGGGGGAGTACGCCCGCGTGGTCGAGGCCGACGGCAGCCTGGTCAAGACCGACGGCGTGCCGGACGAGGCGCTCGTGCCCTCGCTGCTCGCGCTCAGCGACGTGATGCCCACCGGGTGGCACGCGGCCGTCGCCGCGGGCGTGAAGGCCGGTGACAGCGTGGTGGTCGTCGGCGACGGCGCCGTCGGCCTGTGCGGCGTGCTGGCCGCCTCGGTCATGGGCGCGGAGAAGATCATCGCGATGTCGCGCCACGAGCCGCGGCAGGCGATCGCGAAGGCCTTCGGGGCCACCCACGTGGTCGCCGAGCGCGGCAAGGAGGGTGCCGCCGCCGTCAAGGAGATCACCGACGGCGTCGGCGTGGACGCCGCCCTGGAGTGCGTCGGCACCAACGACGCCATGACCACCGCGATCGGCGTGACCCGGGCCAACGGCGGGGTCGGCTTCGTCGGCGTTCCGCACGGCGTGGAGTCTGCCGGTGCGCACCCTGTTCGAGAAGAACATCGGCCTGCGCGGTGGCATCGCCCCCGTCCGCCGCTACCTGCCCGAGTCTGCTCGAGCCTGGTCACCTCCGGCCGGATCGACCCCGGCAAGGTCTTCGACCTCACCCTCCCCCCTGGAGGAGTCGCCCGAGGGCTACCGCGCGATGGACGAGCGCCGCGCGATCAAGGTGCTGCTGCAGCCGTGACCCGGCTCGAGTCCGCCGACTACCTCGACCACCTGCGCCGCGAGAGCGCCCGCTTCGCCCAGGTGCTCACCGACTGCGACCCCGCGGCCCGGGTGCCCTCGTGCCCTGACTGGGACGCAGCGGACCTGCTGTGGCACCTCACCACCGTCCACCACTTCTGGCACCACGTGGTCACGCACCGGCCGGCGGCACCGCCCGAGGACGCCGAGCCCGCCCGCCCCGCGTCGTACGACGACCTGCTGGCGTTGCACGTCGCGACCACCGAGCGGCTGCTCGCCGCCCTCGACGCCGCCGACCCGGCCGAGACCGCCTGGACCTGGTCGGAGGAGCAGACCGTGGGCTTCATCCATCGGCGCCAGGCCCACGAGGCGCTGATCCACCGGCTCGACGCCGGCCTGACCGCCGGCGCGACCACGCCGCTGCCCGCGGCGCTGGCCACCGACGGGGTGGACGAGGTGCTGGGCGTGATCTACGGCGGACTGCCGGAGTGGGGCCGCTTCGCGCCGGAGGACCTGTACGTGGAGTACCGCGCCAGCGACACCGGCACCTCGGTGTGGACCCGGCTCGGGACGTTCTCGGGGACCACCCCGGACGGCGTCGAGCGGGCGGGCGAGCCGGACCAGCACGTCGTACCGGCTCCGGGGCGGGCGGCGGACGTGGTGGTCTCGGGGAGCGCCGGGCAGGCTCGACGCCTGGCTGTGGCACCGCGGGGACGACAGCGGCATCACGGTGGAGGGCGACCCGGCCGTGTGGGCACGAGCGCAGGCCGTGCTCGGCCGGGCCGTCGACTGAGTCAGCCGCGCAGCCTGGGCCCGGCGGCCGTTCTTGCCGGCGAACCAGACCACGCCGAAGAGCGCACCCACGAGGAGCAGGAAGAACACGACGGCGGCGACGAGGACGAGCAAGGCGGTACTCATGGGTAACACCCTCGCATGACGTCCGTCACATTTCACGCAAGAAGTTCCTGAGAAAAATCCGGACCGGGCCCGCTCAGCACTCGATGACGTTGACGGCGAGACCGCCGCGCGAGGTCTCCTTGTACTTGGTGTGCATGTCGCGCCCGGTGTCGCGCATCGTCTTGATCGCGCGGTCGAGGGAGACGGTGTGGCGGCCGGTGCCGTTGAGTGCGAGGCGGGCGGCGTTGATGGCCTTGACCGAGGCGATCGCGTTGCGCTCGATGCAGGGGATCTGGACCAGGCCGCCGACCGGGTCGCAGGTGAGACCGAGGTTGTGCTCGATGCCGATCTCGGCGGCGTTCTCGACCTGCTCCGGCGTGCCGCCGAGCACCTCGCAGAAGGCGCCGGCCGCCATCGAGCAGGCCGATCCGACCTCGCCCTGGCAGCCGACCTCGGCGCCGGAGATGGAGGCGTTCTCCTTGAAGAGCACGCCGATCGCGCCGGCCGTGAGCAGGAAGCGGACGATCCCGTCGTCGTCGGCCCCGGGCACGAAGCGCACGTAGTAGTGCAGCACGGCGGGGATGATGCCGGCGGCGCCGTTCGTGGGGGCGGTGACGATGCGACCCCCGGAGGCGTTCTCCTCGTTGACGGCGAGCGCGAACAGGTTGACCCAGTCCATCGCGCGTAGCGGGTCCTCCGAGCCGCCCGCGGCGAGGAGCCGGGCGTGGAGGGCGGGCGCTCGGCGCGGCACCTTCAGCCCGCCCGGCAGCACGCCCTCGTGCGCACAGCCGGTGCGGACGCAGTCGGCCATCACCGACCAGATCTCCAGCAACCCGGCGCGGACCTCGGCCTCGCTGCGCCAGGACAGGCTCGTTGGCGAGCATCACGTCGCTGACGCGCAGGCCGGTCCGCTCGCAGGTCGTCAGGAGGCTCCGCGGCGGTCGTGAAGGGGTGGGCGACCGGGGTCGCGTCGGCCACCACCCGGTCGGCGCCGACGGCCGACTCGTCGACGACGAAGCCACCGCCCACCGAGTAGTAGACGCGCTCGCGCAGTCTGCTCACCCTCGGCAGACCAGGCCTCGAAGCGCATCCCGTTGGGGTGGCCCGGGAGCGACCGGCGCCGGTGCAGCACCAGGTCGTCGGGACCGAGGACGACCTCGCGCCGGCCCGCCAGCCGCAGCCGGCCCTGCGCGCGGACCCCGGCCGCCCGCTCGTCGTACGACGCGATGTCGACGGTCGCCGGCTCCTCGCCCTCCAGCCCCAGGAGCACCGCCTTCTCCGAGCCGTGGCCGTGGCCGGTCGCGCCGAGCGAGCCGAACAGACTCGGCCCGGACCCGGTCCACCCGGTCGAGCAGGCCGTCGGCGACCAGCCCCTCGGCGAAGAGCCGGGCCGCACGCATCGGCCCGACCGTGTGCGACGACGAGGGTCCGATGCCCACCGAGTACAGGTCGAACACGCTCAGGGCCATCCCTCCAAGGTAGTCCCCTGGGAGGACGACACGCGGGTCCGCGAGCCGTCAGGATCGACGCCATGAGCGAGTCTCAGTGGACGCACCTTCCTGGTCACCGGCGCCAACACCGGCATCGGCAAGGAGACCGCCCGCGACCTGGCGGGCCGCGGCGCGCGGGTGGTGATCGCCGGGCGGTCGGAGGAGAAGAACCGCGCGGCGATCCGGGAGATCGCCGACGACACCGGCAACACCGACCTCGACTACGTCCCGCTCGACCTCGGCGACCTGGACTCGGTCCGCGCCGCCGCGGCGACCGTGCTCGGCGCGGGCGAGCCCCTGCACGTGCTCATCAACAACGCCGGTCTCGCCGGGAAGCGGGGGATCACCGCGAGCGGCTTCGAGCCTGGCGTTCGGCACCAACCACGTCGGCACCTTCCTGCTCACCGAGTCTGCTCCGCGACCACATCGTCGCCAGCGGCCCGGGCCGGATCGTCAACGTCGCCAGCACCGCGCACTACCAGGCCAAGGGCATCGACTGGGACGCCGTACGACGCCCGTCGGTGACGCGGACCGCCCTGCGGGAGTACGCCGTGTCGAAGGCTCGCCAACGTGCTGCACGCCCGCGAGCCTGGGCCGCCGGCTGGAGGGCACCGGCGTCACGACCTACTCCCTGCACCCGGGCGCGATCGCCTCCGACGTGTGGCGCGAGGTGCCGCCCGGTCTGCGTCAGGTGATCAAGGTCTTCATGAAGGACACCCGGCAGGGCGCCCGCACCACGCTCTACTGCGCGACCTCGCCCGACGTCGCCGCGGCCACCGGGCGCTACTACGACAACCGCCGGGAGAAGACACCCGCGAAGGTGGTCACCGACGAGTCTCGCCGCCGACCTGTGGAGCCGCAGCGAGGCGTGGGTCGGCCTGCGATGATGACCGCGTGGACGCCGAACGCCTGCGCACCCTGACCCTGTTGCGCCGCGTGCGCGACCGGATCGACCGGGAGTACGCCGCACCGCTCGACGTCGACGCACTGGCCCGTGACGTCCACCTCTCCTCGGGCTACCTGAGCCGCGAGTTCAAGAAGGCCTACGGCGAGCCGCCGTACTCCTACCTGATGACCCGCCGCATCGAGCGGGCGATGGCCCTGCTCCGCCGTGGCGACCTGTCGGTGACGGAGGTGTGCTTCGAGGTCGGCTTCTCCTCGCTCGGGACCTTCAGCACCCGCTTCACCGAGCCTGGTCGGGGTCGCGCCGAGCACCTACCGCGACGAGGCCGCCGTGGGAGGCGAGGGCCTGGTCGAGCCGCCCTCGTGCGAGACGAAGAAGGTCACCCGGCCGCTGCGCCGCGGGGGTGCCCAGACGTCCCCGGAGCCGGTCAGGAATCGAGAAGCGCCACGCTTCACGCCGCCACTAGCGTGACGCCCATGGACATCAGCATTCAGCACAGCCTTCCTCCCGCAGACCGATCCCGAGGCCTCGCTCGCGTTCTACCGCGACGTGCTCGGCTTCGAGGTCCTCAACGACGTCGGCTACGGCGAGATGCGGTGGATCACGGTCGCCCCGGCCGGGCAGCAGGGACCCTCGATCGTGCTCGCGCCGCCGGCCGCCGACCCCGGCATCACCGAGGAGGAGAAGACCACGATCGCGGAGATGATGGCCAAGGGCACCTACGCCACGGTCGTCCTCACCACCTCCGACCTGGACAGGGCCTTCGAGCGGATCCAGGCGACCGGCGCCGAGGTGATCCAGGAGCCGATCGACCAGCCGTACGGCGTCCGGGACTGCGCGTTCCGCGACCCCGCCGGCAACCACGTCCGCATCAACCAGGGCTGAGCCCGGCCGCGATCCCGGCGGGGGCGATGATTCCGCGGGGTTCGAGGAGTCCTGTGCACGACGACCGTACGCTTCTGCGCGGCGGCACCTGGAGCGAGAGGAACCCATGACCACCACCTCCCATCCCGCGGACGACCACGACCTGATCCGGGTGCGCGGCGCCCGGGAGAACAACCTCAAGGACGTCGACGTCGAGATCCCCAAGCGACGCCTGACGGTCTTCACCGGCGTCTCCGGGTCCGGCAAGAGCTCGTTGGTCTTCGGCACGATCGCGGCCGAGTCGCGGCGGCTGATCGACGAGACCTACTCGACGTTCGTGCAGGGCTTCATGCCCAACCTGCCGCGTCCCGACGTCGACGTCCTGGAGGGGCTGACCACGGCCATCCTCGTGGACCAGGAGCGGATGGGCGCCAACCCCCGCTCGACGCTGGGCACGGTCACCGACGCCCACGCGATGCTGCGCTCGCTGTTCTCGAGGATCGGTGAGCCCTCCATCGGCGGGCCCACCGCGTTCTCCTTCAACATCCCGACGACGACCGTCGGCGGCGCCTCGGTGACGGAGTCGGGGAAGAAGAACGTCATCAAGCAGCAGGTCTACCTCGGGGGCATGTGTCCCCAGTGCGAGGGCCGCGGCTCGGTGTCCGACCTCGACCTCGCCGAGATCGTCGACGAGAGCAAGTCGCTCGTCGAGGGCGCGATCCTGGTGCCGGGCTACACCGCGGACGGCTGGATGGTCGCGGCGTACAAGGCGGTGCTGCCGCCGGAGAAGCCGGTCGCGTCGTACACGAAGGCGGAGCGGCAGGACTTCCTCTACGCCGAGCCGCGCAAGATCAAGGTCGACAAGATCAACATCACCTACGAGGGCCTGATCCCGAAGATCCGCAAGGCGATGTTCGCCAAGGACGTCGACTCCCTGCAGCCGCACATCCGGGCCTTCGTCGAGCGCGCCGCGGTCTTCGGCACCTGCCCCGCGTGCGACGGCACCCGCCTCAACGAGTCGGCGCGCTCGGTCACGATCAAGGGCCGCAACATCGGTGAGATCGCCGCCATGCAGGTCACCGACCTCGCCGAGTGGCTGCGCACCATCGACGACCCCGGTGTCGCACCGCTCATCGGCACGCTGCTCCACCTGCTCGACTCCTTCGTCGACATCGGGCTCGGCTACCTCTCCCTGGACCGCCCGTCCGGCACCCTGTCCGGTGGCGAGGCGCAACGGACCAAGATGGTGCGTCACCTCGGCTCGGCGCTGACCGACGTGACCTACGTCTTCGACGAGCCGACGATCGGGCTGCACCCGCACGACATCGAGCGGATGAACAAAGCCTCCTGCTGGAGTCTGCGCGACAAGGGCAACACCGTGCTCGTCGTGGAGCACAAGCCGGAGACGATCGCGATCGCCGACCACGTGGTCGACATGGGTCCGGCCGCGGGGAGCGGGGGAGGGGAGGTGGTCTTCGAGGGCACCGTCGACGGCCTGCGCTCCTCGGGCACCCGCACCGGCGAGCACCTCTCCTACCGCGCGGCGCTCAAGGACACCGTCCGCGAGCGCACCGGCGTGCTGGAGGTCCGCGGAGCCGACACCCACAACCTGCAGAAGGTCGACGTGGACGTCCCGCTCGGCGTCCTGACCGTCGTCACCGGGGTCGCGGGATCCGGCAAGAGCTCGCTGATCCACGGCTCGGTCGTCGGGCGCGACGGCGTGGTGTCGATCGACCAGGGGGCCATCAAGGGCTCGCGACGGTCCAACCCGGCGACGTACACCGGTCTGCTCGAGCCGATCCGCAAGGCCTTCGCGAAGGCGAACGACGTGAAGCCGGCCCTGTTCAGCGCGAACTCCGAGGGCGCCTGCCCGACCTGCAAGGGCTCGGGCGTGATCGTGACGGAGCCTCGGCTTCATGGACACCGTATCCACGCCGTGCGAGGACTGCGGCGGCAAGCGGTTCCAGGCCGCGGTGCTCGACTACCGCCTCGGCGGGCTGAACATCGCCGAGGTGCTCGAGCCTCCCCGTCGACCGCGCTCTGGAGCCTGTTCTCGGCCCCGGAGACGAAGGTGCCGGCTGCGGCCGACATCCTCGGGCGGCTCCAGGACGTCGGTCTCGGCTACCTCACCCTCGGCCAGCCGCTGAACACGCTGTCCGGCGGTGAGCGTCAGCGGGTCAGGCTCGCGCTGCACCTGAAGGAGAAGGGCGGCGTCTACGTCCTCGACGAGCCGACCACCGGCCTCCACCTCGCCGACGTCGACAACCTGCTGCGCCTGCTCGACCGGCTCGTCGACGCCGGCAAGACGGTCATCGTGATCGAGCACCACCAGGCCGTGATGGCCCACGCGGACTGGATCATCGACCTCGGCCCCGGCGCCGGCCACGACGGCGGCCGGGTGGTCTTCGAGGGCACGCCCGCCGACCTGGTGGCTCAGGGTGAGCGGACGCTCACCGGGCAGCACCTGGCGGAGTACGTCGCTCCGACTCCACCAGCCTGACCAGGCTCCTCGGCCACGCGCAGCATCGGCTCGCTCCGGTGCTGCGCGAGGCCGATCACCACGGCGCCCTCGACTGCTGACAGCAGCAGGTTCGCCAGGCTCGCGGTGCGCTCCTCGGGCACGCCCTGGTGCGCCAGCCACGCGGCGACCGCCGCACTCCAGTCGGTGAAGGCGCGACCCGCCAGACTCACGGGCCTCCGGCTCGCTCTCCCCGCCCAGGGCGGCGGCGACCATCGGGCAGCCGGCGGTGTAGCCGCTCTCCTCGGCCTCGACGCGCCACACCTCGACGATGAGGGGGATCGCGTCGGCGGGGGGAGGTCGACCAGCGCGGCGAGCGCGTCGGTGTACTCCGCCACCGCCTCGCGCACCGCGTCCGTGACCATCTCCGACCGCCCACCGGGGAAGTAGTGGTAGAGCGAGCCGCGGGAGGCGCCGGCCTCCGCGACGACGTCCAGCATGGTTGTGCCGGCGACACCGCGACGACGGATCGACTCACGCGTGGTGTGCACGATCCGGTCCCGCTTGGCGGGCTCCGGGCGGCGGGCCATCACAGGCCGCGACGCCCGACGCGGATGCTGTCGCGGCCGTTGCGGACCATGTACTGCGCGACGTTGAGGGCCGGGTGGCGGCGCGGCGCGGGCTCGCGGCCGTCCGCCATCCGCCACATCTGCACGGTGTAGGCCGTCGACTCGGTCAGGCTGTCGATCAGCCGGATCCCGGAGCGCTTGGGGCGCACGTGGCTCTCCGTCGTCGTACCGTCCAGGAGGAGGCGGGGCACGTCGGGCTCGACGGTCAGCGGGCGGCCCAGGCCCACCACGTCGATGGCGCCGGTGGCCACGGCGTCGTCCATCGCCTCCACCGAGCGGAAGCCGCCGGTGAGCATGAGCGGGAGATCGGGCAGGCTCCGCGCGCACCCGCAGCGCGTAGTCGAGGAAGTAGGCCTCGCGCTTGCGGGTGCTCTCCTTCAGTGTCGGGTCCACGCCGAGCATCGCGGCGGAGGAGTAGGTGCCGCCGGAGACCTCGAGCAGGTCGATGCCCTCCGCGGTGAGGGCGTGCACGACCTCGACCGACTCGTCCTCGCTGAACCCGCCACGCTGGAAGTCGGCGGAGTTGGTTCGATCGCCATCGTCTTGTCGGGGCCGATCTCGGCGCGGATCGCGCGGGCGATCTCCAGCACGAAGCGGCGCCGCTTCTCCGGCGTACCGCCCCAGTCGTCGGTGCGCTGGTTGGCCAGCGGCGAGAGGAACTGGCTGACGAGGTAGCCGTGCGCACCGTGGATCTGCACGCCGTCGAAGCCGGCCTGGACCAGGATCCCCGCCGTCGTCGCGAAGCGCCGGATGATGTCCTCGATCTCGGCCGGGGTCAGCGCGCGCGGCTCGGCGAACATGCCACCGCTACCGGGCAGCGCGACGGCCGAGGGCGCGACCGGGCGCGGGGTGAGCGTGCGCGGCGCCTGCCGGCCCGGGTGGTTGATCTGGGCCCAGGCGATCGCGCCGTCGGCCTTGATGATCTGGGCCCACTCGACGAGGTCGGCGAAGGCCCGGTCGTCCTCGACGACGACATTGCCGGGCTCGCCGATCGCGCGGCGGTCCACCATCACGTTGCCGGTGATGACCAGGCCGGAGCCGTTGCCGGACCACCGGCGGTAGAGCGTCTTGATCCGGTCGCCCGGGTTGTGCGCGCGGTCCGCGAGGCTCTCGCTGAGCGCCGCCTTGGCGATCCGGTTGGGGAGCGCGGGCCCGTGCGGGAGGGCGAAGGGCTGCTGCAGGGACGTCGTCGTCGAGTTCATGGCAAACCATGCAGGTATGCATATGAATGGTCCAGGCCCGCTCCGCGAGACCTGCGTCACGGCCAGTGTCGGAGGCCGGGCGTAGAACCGGACCATGAGCCGACACCTCCAGGTCACCTTCGACGCCCACGACCCGCGCGCCCTCTCCACGTTCTGGGCGGCGGTGCTCGGCTACGTCCATCCCGCGCCACCGGGGGTCGAGCCTGGGGGAGGGGGGAGGACGCGCTCGCCGCATGGGACGTCTTCCTCGAGCGGCTCGGCGTGCCGCCCGAGGACCGCAACACCCGCTCCGCGATCGAGGACCCCGACGGTGCCGGGCCGCGGGTGTTCTTCCAGCAGGTCCCCGAGGACAAGGTCACCAAGAACCGGCTGCACCTCGACGTCCGCGCCGCTCCCGGCTTGCAGGGCGAGGAGCGGATGAGCGCATTGGAGGCCGAGTGCGACCGGCTGGTCGCACTCGGCGCCACCCGGCTCGAGCGGCACGAGCCCGCGCCGCCGATGACGGCGGGGCACATCGTGCTGCGCGATCCCGAGGGCAACGAGTTCTGCCTGGATTGAGGACGTCAGTCCTCGGCGTAGAGCGCCTCGATCTCCGCGGCGTACTTCTCCGCGATCGGCCGGCGCTTGAGCCTTCATCGTCGGCGTCGACTCGTCACCGCCCGGCAGCCAGTCCGTGCCGAGCACGCGGTAGCGCTTGACCTGCTCGATCCGGGACAGCCGCTGGTTCGCAGCGGCCACGGCGTCCGCGATCCGCTGGGCCACACCCGGGTCGTCGGCGAGCGCCGTGGTCGACCCGTCGGGGAGGCCGGCCTGCTCGGCGTACGCCGCGCAGACGTCGGGGTCGAGAACGATCAGCGCCACGTTGTAGGGGCGCCGGTCGCCGACGACGACGGCCTGCCCGATCAGGGGGTGGGAGGCCTTGACGACCTGCTCGATGTTGGCCGGCGACATGTTCTTGCCACCGGCGTTGATGATCAGGCTCCTTCTTGCGGTCCACGATCGTGACGTAGCCGTCGTCGTCGATCGTCGCGATGTCGCCGGTGTGCAGCCAGCCGTCGGCGTCGATGGTCTCGGCGGTCTTCTGCGGCTCGTTGCGGTAGCCCCGCATCGCCTGGGGGCCGCGCACGAGCAGGCTCTCCGTCGTCGCCGAGGCGCACCTCCAGGCCGGGGATCGGCTTGCCGACGGTGCCGATCCGGATGTCCTCGGGCGGGTTGATCGTGCCGCAGCAGGAGATCTCCGACATGCCCCACAGCTCGCAGATCGGTACGCCGAGCGCGCCGAAGAACTCCAGCACCTCCGGCGCGATCGGCGCCGCACCGGACACGGTGAAGCGGACGTCGTCGAGACCCAGCAAGCTGCCGCACGGCGACGCGGTGCTCCTCGGGCAGGGCCGCGGGGTCGGTGACGCCCTTGGCCTCCAGCGCGGCCTTGATCTTCTCCCACACCCGCGGCACCCCGCCCCAGGCGGTCGGGCGTACCTCGGGCAGCGCGGCGACCACGGCCTTGGGGTCGGCGACGTAGGTGGTGGTACCCCCGAAGGCCATCGCGGAGTAGTGCCCGGCCCAGCGGTCGGCGACGTGCGCCGAGGGCAGGTACGACGTGGAGCGCTCTCCACGCCGCGCCGGGATCACCGCCTGCACCCCGCGCAGGCTGGGCGAGCATGCTGCCATGGGTCAGGCTCGACGCCCTTGGGCGGACCGGTCGTGCCGGAGGTGTAGATCAGGGTCAGCACGTGCTCGGCGGTGACCGCGCGCCAGGTGGCCTCGAAGTCGAAGCCGTCGACGGTGCGCTGCTCCAGGTCCTCGAGGGAGAGCGTGCCCTCGCCGCCGTCGACGCTGATCACCGTCTCCGTGCCCGTGCCGGCGGCACGCACCTGCGCGAGGAACGCCTGCTCGGTGACCACCACGGTGTTGCCGGCATTGCCGAAGAGGTAGCCGATCTGCTCGGCCGACGAGGTGTTGTAGATCGAGAACGGCACTGCGCCCAGGTGCAGCGCCGCAGTGTCGACGAGCGCGAACTCGGGCCGGTTGGTGAGCATGATGCCGACGGTGTCGTCGGTGCCGACGCCGAGGGAGGCGAGTCCCTCGGCGAGGCGGCGCACGCGTTCGCCGTACTCGCGCCAGGTGATCTCCTGCGCACCGCCGGGGGTGCGCAGGGCGACCTGCTCGCCGCCCAGGGCGACGGAGTTCTGGAAGGCCTCGCAGAGGCTGGTGACGTCGAGCGGATCGGCGTCGGTGGTCGGGGCGAGACTCGGTGGCCGTCATGCGCAGATGCTGCCAGGTGATCCACGTCACGCCAAGCGTCTGCTCGCGCGGGCTCAGCCGCTGAGAACGACGACCTGCTGGGTGGCGCGGGTCATGGCGACGTACCGGTCGACGGCGCCCTCGATGCCGGGGCCGAGAGCGGCGGGCTCCACGAGCACGACCAGGTCGAACTCCAGACCCTTGGAGAGGCTCGGGGTGAGGGAGCGGACCCGGTCGGTGCCGGCGAACGACGGGTCGCCGATGACGCACGCGATGCCCTCGGGGTGCTCGGCCTGCCAACCGGCGAGCACCACGTCCCGCTCGGAGCGGGGGAGGTGGCGCACGGGCAGCCCGGTGGCCCGGATCGAGGTCGGCACGTTGGCATCGGGCAGCGCCGCGCGGATCACGGGCGCGGCCTCGGCCATCACCTCCTCGGGCGTGCGGTAGTTCACCGTGAGCGAGGCGATCTCGACGTGCGGGAGCCCGGCCCGCGCCAGGCGCTCGGTCCAGGTCTCGGTGAACCCGTGCCGGGCCTGCGCCCGGTCACCGACGATGGTGAAGTCTGCGCGAGGGACAGCGGGCGAGCAGCATCTGCCACTCGGCGTCGGTCAGGCTCCTGCGCCTCGTCGACGACGACGTGGGCGAAGGGTCCAGCGAGCGCATCGGTGTCGGCAACCGGTACGTCGCCCGGGCTGGCGAGCGCGCCCTGCAGGTCCGCCCCGCGCAGCATCGACATCAGCATCATCTCGGAGTCGTCGTTCGCGATCAGGTGGTCCACGACACGATCCATCTCCTCCTTCTCCGCGGCCTGCTCGGCCTCCTGCCGGCGCCGCCGGCGCGACGCCTCGGGGTCGCCGAGGCGGCGGTGTGCCGCGTCGAGGAGCGGCAGGTCGGCGAGCGTCCACCGCTGCGGGCCGGAGCGGCGCAGCGAACGGACCTGGTCGTCGTCGAGCCAGGGCGCGCACCGGCGCAGGTACGCCGGCACCTCCCACAGGTCGCCCACCAGGTCGGTGGCGTGCAGCAGCGGCCAGGACCGGCCGAGCACGTCGGCGACGGCCGGGCTGCGCCGTACCGCGCGCCGGATGAGGGCGTCCGTGAGCCCGTCGGTGTCGTCGTACTTGTCGGCGAGGACCTCCACCAGGGCCTCCAGCACCTGGTCGCGGCCCTCGTTGTGCGGGGTGCCGGGCTCGACCGCGCCGAACGCCTCGGCCCACTCCCGCGCACCCAGCCACAGGTCGCCGTGGTCGGTCTCGACGTCGACGCCCTCGGTGGGTGCCTCCTCGTAGAGGGCCACGGCGGGCTCGATCGCCGCCACCATCCGGGCGTCCGCCTTGAGGGCGGCCACCTCCGGGTCCTCCTCGCCGGCGAGGTCCCGGCCGCCCGGGACCAGGTCGCGCAGGGTGCAGGTGCGCACGCCGTCCTCGCCGAGGCTGGGGAGCACGTCGGCGACGTAGTTGAGGTAGGGCTGGTGCGGGCCGACGAAGAGCACCCCACCACGCCCGGCGGCCAGCCGCGGGTCCTCGTAGAGCAGGTACGCCGCGCGGTGCAGCGCCACGACCGTCTTGCCCGTGCCCGGGCCGCCGTCCACGACGAGCGCGCCGCGCGAGGACGCGCGGATGATCGCGTCCTGGTCGGCCTGGATGGTGCTCAGCACGTCCCGCATCCGCGGCGAGCGGCTCGCGCCGAGGCTGGCCACGAAGGCCGACTGGTCGTCGAGCGCTGCATTGCCCTCCAGCCCGTCGTCGGTGAAGACCTCGTCCCAGTAGTCGCTGATCCGCCCGAGCGTCCAGCGGTAGCGGCGCCGGCTCGCCAGGCCCATCGGCTGGGCGTGGGTCGCGGCGAAGAAGGGCTCGGCGGCGGGGGAGCGCCAGTCCACGAGCAGCCGCCCTCCGTCGCGGTCGGTGAGGCCCAGCCGGCCGACGTACACGGGGGTGGGGTCGTCGGCCGGCACGATCCGGCCCAGGCACAGGTCGAGGCTGAACCGGCGCAGCGTCCGCAGCCGCGCGCTCAGCCGGTGCACCTCCAGGTCGCGGTCCATCGCGGACTGGCCGTGTCCGCCGCCGGTACGGCGCTCCGCGTCGAGCCGGTCGGTGAGGTCGGCGACGGAAGCCTCCAGGCTCTCCGCGATCGCAGCGAAGTGTCGCTCGTCGTCGGCGACGAGGACCGGGTCCGCCTTGGCGGAGAGGTGGTCGGGAAGGGAGAACGCCGAGGGCGCAGGGGTCACGTCAGTTGCTCCGAGAGGGTCGGGGGACAGGGCCGGAGCGGTGATTCTGAGGCATCCAGGGGGCCTTGCGGCAAGGCCCCCTGTCCGCTATACCTTGGTGATGGAGGGGCGCACGGCTGGCGGTTCGCGCCGGGTCACGCCGTTGCCACGGGCCGGCGAGACGTACGCCGACGTCCGCTCAGAAGGCCGCCACCTCCGGGTCGCCTGGCACACGGACCGCGACGTCGCGGTGCTGTCGCTGTGGCGGGACAACCTGTGCACCGGCACCTTCCAGGCTCTCCGCGAGCGATGCCGCGGACCTGGTGAGCGTGCTGCAGGCCGGGCAGGACGTGTCCTTCCGCGACGCCCTGGCGGGACGACGGGCGGCCCGTTCCTCCTAGCCGGTCTCCTCGGCCGGGTCGGGGCGGATCCAGCCGTTGCGCAGGCCGTGCTCGACGAGGGCGTTGGTCACCTCGCCGAGCGTGGTGGACGCGGCGACCACTCCCGCCTCACGAGCACGGACCGTGGACTCCGTCGCGCCGGGCATCTGCCACGTGCCGCCCTGGTTCAGCCAGTTGAGCAGCATCGGCTGGAGGCGGTCCATCGCCTTGCAGAAGCGGGCCTCCGGCGTTCGGCCGGCCTCGAACTCGTCCCACAGCGCGCGGATCTCGGCGGCCTGGCCGGCGGGCAGCAGCGTGAAGAGGCGGTCGGCGGCCGCCTCTTCGCGCTCCTGCTGGCCGACGACGGCCGCGGGGTCGAAGACAGGGCTGTCGCCGGCGTAGATCTCGACCAGGTCGTGGATCACGACCATCCGCATCGCGCGCCCGACGTCGATCGGCTCGTCGGCGTACTCGGCCAGCAGCATGACCATCAGGGCCAGGTGCCAGGAGTGCTCGGCGTCGTTCTCCCGCCGGTCGGCCGCCGCCAGGGGAGAGGCGCGCACGATCGTCTTGAGGCGGTCCACCTCGGCGACGAACGTCACGCTGCGTCCGCAGCCGGTCGCCGATCTCAGGCGGGAAGGGGGAGCGGTCGGCGAGCAGCGGTTCGTCCACGCCCCTACCCTCTCAGGCGACTCACCTACGGCGTGCCGACCAGGTCGTGTGCCGCACGCACTCGCCGGCGTTGTACTTCAGCACGCCCCTGCGGGCCACGCCGGTGCGGGTGAGCCTGCACCTTCAAGGTGATGGTGGTGCCCGCGCTGGGCTTCCAGGTCCGGTTGACCCAGCCGGTGCTGCTGATCTTGGTCGCCGGGAAGCGGACCGCGCGCACCTGCAGGGTGCCCGAGAGCGCGCAGAAGACGCCGAGGTTGACCTTGAAGTCGCGCAGGTACCGCGCTCGGGTCACCCGCACGCTGACCGGCTCGAGACGGTCGCTGCCGGAGGTGATCCGGCCGGTGTAGAGACCCGGCTTGACCGGTACGGCGCGCGCGAGCGTCGGCCGATCGGCCGGCGCGGCGGCGTGAGCCAGGTCCGTGGAGCCGAGTGTCAGCGCCATCAGCGCGGACAGGACGAGCGCGACGAGTGCAGGGGTGCGACGGGTCATGGGGGAGGCCTCCTCGAGCGGCGGTTGCCGCGGTGCGGTAGCGGCACGGTAACCCGGGCGCGCAAGAAAAGTCCTCGATGGTGCAACCGATGTCGTGCTTCGAAGCGTCCACCAGGTACACGACCGGGACAGGTCGCGGAGATCTGGAGGAGAGCATGCTGGGTGGTCTGACCGTGGGGCACGGCTCTCGGCCCGAGCAACCTCCCGTCTCACGTGCGAGCGACCGGTCGGTGCCCGACGGTGAGCCCGTGGCGGGCTCAGCAGAAAGCCCGCGGGTCGCGGGAACCCGCAGCGACGACCCTGAACGCTGACGGTCGGCCTGATGGTTCCGACAACCGTTGGCGAGGGCGGGGGAGCGGGCGGTGGCCATGGACGTGGGCGAGGGCCACGCCTCGTTCGACACCTGCGACCTGCTCACCCAGTCGTGAAGCCTGGACCGGAACCTGGTTGCGGTTGTCGTAGCGCCCTCCTTAGCCTGCCTGCATGGCCGCGGTGGACTTCGTCGGAATCCGGCTCGACGCCTACGACGTCTCGCGGATCTCGGCGTTCTGGGCGCAATTGCTGGGCTGGACTGTGGTCGATCGAGTCGACGGCTCGGCCGCAGTCGTGCCTGGCTCGGCGTCCGGCTACCCGTTGTCCATCTGGCCTTCAACGACACCGAAGAGCGCCCAGAACCGGATCCACTTCGACCTCACGACCGGGTCGTCGGAGGAGATGCGGCACCTGATCACGCGCACCCACGCACTCGGCGGCGCCGACGTCGACGTCGGCCAGTCACCGGACGAACCACACACCGTGCTGGCCGACCCCGAGGGCAACGAGTTCTGCGTCATCCCTCCCGAGAACACGTTCCTCGCCGACGCGGGCCCGGTCGGCGCGATCAACTGCGACGGCTCGCAGGCCGTCGGCTACTTCTGGAGCGAAGCGCTGGGGTGGCCGCTGGTCTGGGACCAGGACGAGGAGACCGCGATCCAATCGCCGGCGGGTGGCTCCAAGATCACCTGGAGCGGACCACCGCTGATGCCGCGTCAGGCGCGCGATCGGCTCCGGTTCGAGTCTCTCCACCGATCGTCCGTTGTCAGCCGCGATCGCCCGGCTGGAGTCTCTCGGCGCTCGCCTTGGCAACAGGCTCGGCTTCGGAGGCCGTCCTGCTCGATCCCGACGACAACGAGTTCCATGTCGTGGGACGTCAGCAAGGGATCTGACAGCACGGGCACCTCAGCACTCATCAGCCCACCGCACAAACGGTGCAACGCGGTCGGACGGGAGTTGCTTCGTCCAACGCAAACTCCCGACAGTTGGTCGCCGATAACGAACATTATGTCAGATAGTAGGGTCGAGCGGCGGGCAAGTCTTCGCCGCCGACCTACCCCCTACCCCGCCAGGACCTCACGACCTTGCAGGTGCAGCGCAGCTGACGGATGACTTCTCCAGCGACGCCCGCCACCATGGCGGCGGGCGCTGCGGCGGGCTGGGGTCGAGACGGCTCGTTGGGTTGATCGCATGTCCCAGCAGAAGGATCCGACGCCCGAGACGTTCGGCGTGCTCGGCGTCGTGTTCCTCGTTCTCGGCGCCGGGCTGCTGTCGACCTCCTTTGCTGCCGGGCTTCCGTTCCTGGTGCTGGGCGTGACGTTCGTCGGCATGGCCTACTCACAGAAGCGTGAGGGCAGGTCGGCAGTCGGCTGCGGGCTGGTCACGCAATGGCGTCCCCCGGGAATCCGAGGCTGGCATGCACCTCGCACGTCATCATTCCCGCCTGCACACACGGATCGGTCTGCATCAGGCTCGCGCGCCTCGTCGGCGCTGAGCGTGAGGATCGCGACGCCCGCGAGCGTGTCCGACAGCACCGGGCTCAGTACGGCGATGGTGCCGGCCGCGCGCAGCGACACCATCCGTCGCTGGTGCTCCAGGCTCGGTCGCCTCGGCGCCGTCCTGGTGCCGCTGGTCGGTCCAGTGCAGCAGCGCGATGCTGAACGGACGGGCGGTGGCGGCCAGGTCGCGGATCTGCTCGTCGGTGACGGGTGTGGACATGAGGGGCTCCGATCTCAAGGGGCTCAGGGCGCGGTGGCGCGGTCGAAGAGCGCGACGATCTCGGTGATCGCGGCGTCGGCGGCTTCGGTGGAGGTGGGCATCGAGGTCGCGAAGGCGTCGATGGTGGCCCGGATCGCGCGGGCCACGACGAGCGGGTCGAAGGTGCCCATCTCCCCCGCCTCCTGTCCGTGCGTCAGGAGCACCGACAGCAGCAGGGCGGAGGTGTCCTCGCGCAGCCCGTTCTCGGCGCGGGGTGCGTTGGCGATGACCTCGATGACGGCGCGGGCGGCGAGCCGGTGGTCGGCGAGGAAGCGCAGGTTGCTGCCGACGTACGCCGCTAGCTTGGCCCGCCAGGTCTCCTCGGCCTCCATCGCCGGGACCATCACGGCGGCCGCGTCGGAGACGACCCGTTCGACGACCGCCTGCATCAGGGCCGCCTTCTCGCGGAAGTGGTAGGAGATCATCCGGGTGCTGCTGTAGCCCGCCGTCTCGCAGATCCGTGCGAACGAGGTGGCCGCGAAGCCCTGCTCGGCGAGCACCTGGATGGTGGCGTCGACGATCTCGCGGCGTCGCTCGTCGCCGGCGCGGTAGGCTGCGGGTGTCCGTCGTGTCGGTAGCCATCCCCGTCATATTTACCTGGATAAGTCAGTGTCGGCAAGGGCCGCGGCGCGGCTAGCGTCGCGGCGATGACCTCCGACGCCTCTCCCCCGCGCCGCGCCCTGGTCCTCGGCGGTGGCGGCTCCACCGGCAACGCATGGCTGCTCGGCGTGCTCGCCGGGCTCGCCGACGCGGGCCTGGACCCGACCGCCGCCGACCTGGTGATCGGTACGTCGGCCGGAGCCACCACGGCCGCGCAGGTCACCGCCGCCTCCCCGGCCGGTCCTGTACGCCGCCACCGTCGAGGCCCCGGTTCCTCCGGGTGCCTCCGGACAGCGCCGCGTCTCCGCGGCCGGCCACCAGATGGACCGAACCGCCGCCGTCATCGCGGCCTCCACGGACCCGGCCGACATGCACCGCCGCCTGGGCGCGGCCGCCCTCGCGCTGCCCGCCTCGGACGACGAGGAGACCCGCGAGCGGTGGCGCGGGATCGTCGCCTCCCGGTTGCCCACGACCCGGTGGCCCGAGCAGCGCCTGCTCCTGACCGCGGTCGAGGCCGCCACGGGCGAGCCGGTCGCGTTCGACCGTGGCAGCGGTGTCGGGATGGACGAGGCGGTGGCCGCGAGTCTGCTCGAGCGGCTTCGCCTTCCGCATCGGCGAGCATCACTACCTCGACGGCGGCTACCGGGCGAACGCCGACAATGCCGACCTCGCGGCCGGCTGCGCGCGAGTGCTCGTTCTCTCCCCGTACGGCGGACGGGCCCGCACGCCGAAGGAGTGGGGCCTCCACCTCGTGGACCAGGTCGCCGCACTGGAGGCCGGTGGCAGCCGGGTGCGGGTCCTCTCCCCCGCCGAGGACCTCACCGGTGCCCGGGCGATGGACCTGTCGCTGCGGCCGGGCGCCGCGCGCAGCGGGTTCGAGCGCGGGCGGACCGAGGCCCCGTCCCTACGGAGCCTTCTGGGGCTGAGCGCCACTCGGCCCGCAAGATCGCGTAGAGGTGCCCGTCGCGGTAGGCGCCGTCGCGCCACTGGGCCCCGCGCGTCGTACCCTCCCGGGTGAAACCGGCACGCTCCAGCGCCTTCTGCTCCGCGACGTTCTCGACGTCGGTATGTGCCTCGATCCGGTTGACGGCGGTGTGCCGGAAGAAGAGGTCGACCAGGCTGGCGCTGAGCCACGGAGCCGGTGCCGCGTCCGCGGGCGGCCTCGGCGAGCCAGATGCCGATCATCGGGTTGCGTGACTGCGGGTTCGGCCCCCAGCGCTGCCAGATCCAGGCTCACGCTCCCGACGAGCGCGCCGGCGTCGTCGAGCACGCCCATCCCGCCCTGCTCCTCGAGCACCGGGGAGGGCACCGTGGCCCGGGGCGCGCGCGGCCCGAAGTAGTCGAAGCCCGCGGTGTCGCCGGGGATCAGGGGCAGGTCGTCCTCGGTCAGGGCACGCAGGGCGGTCACCGCCTCAACGTACTGTGCCGGGCATGAACGACGACCACGCGAAGTCCGTTCTGGTCCAGGAGCTCCGCTGGGCCCGCGAGGCACTGGCGTGGAAGCTCGACGGCCTGTCGGAGTACGACGCACGCCGCCCGCTCACGGCGACCGGCACCAACCTGCTCGGGCTCGTCAAGCACACCGCCACCTGGGAGGCGCGCTACCTGGGCGAGGTGATGGGCCGGCCCTTCCCCGAGTCGCTCCCGTCGTGGGAGCCTGGACGACGACGCGGACCTGTGGGTGCGGCCGGAGGAGACCCGGGCGGACGTGCTGGGCCTCGCCGAGCGCTCCGCCCGCCACGCGGAGGAGACGGTCGCGGCACTCCCCCTCGACGCGCCCGGGCACGTGCCCTGGTGGTCGCGGCCCGAGGTGAGCCTGTTCGCGGTGATGGTGCACGTCCTCGACGACACCCTGCGTCACGCGGGCCATGCGGACATCCTCCGAGAGCAGACTGGACGGGAGCACGGGGGTGAGCCGGGGGCAGTCCGAGACGGTTGACGAGGCCGCACGTTCGGCGTACTGGACGACGGTGGAGAACGCGGCGAGGGCGGCCGCGGAGCAGCCCATCCGACCACCGTCCTGCTACGAATGAATGACGTGACCCGGCACTCGACGGTAAAAAGTTCTCAGATCCGGTTGCGTTCGCCGATCCAGGTCGTTGACCACGACGGACGGGCAGGGCTCGCCATTCGAGAACGGGGGGGCAGCGATGAGGAACACGCGCGGACGGATCATCTGGAAGGCCACGGCCGGAGCGCTCGCGACTGCCATGGTGACGGCCACGGGCCAGCGCCGGGACACGTCGCGTCCGGCACGCCGCCACGACGGGATGCTCCCGATCGAGTGGTTCTAGTCGCGGCTACGGCCGGCCGGAGTAGTGGTCGTGGGGACCGGTCAGCACCGTGACCGGTACGTCGGGCAGGGCCCACTGCCCTGTGGCCTGGTCCCCCTTCATCGCGGTCAGCACGGCCTGGCCTGAGAACGCCGCGGTCGCGACCTGCGAGGGATCCGAGAAGGTCGCGCCCGCCCCCGTGTCCAGACGGTCCATCGCTCGGGTGCAACCACCCAGAAAGTCGTCGTGGAGCGTATCGGCGAGGCTCTGGTAGATCTGGTCGCAGGACTCCGCCTGGAACGCCTTCGCCTGACGCGGAAGGTCGCCGGCGGTGAGCCCGACGACGTCGCCGACCAGGTCCCTGACGTGCCCGAGGGTGTCCACTGCTCCGCGGATCGACGTCGCGCCCGGGATCACGTCGCTCGCCACGCTCAGCACCCCGTCGGCGACCTTCACGAGGTCGACCACCCAGTCCGGGAACGTCCCGGGCCCGGGACGGGACGCGGGCTTCCGGCCGCTGGCCACCCACGCGTCGAGTCTGCTCCACCAAGCCGTCCCTTGTCTTGTCGAGGAAGTCCTGAAGCCCCGCCTGCGCGGACTCGATGACGCGGGTGGCGGAGGCGAACCCGATCGCGACCATGCCGGCGAAGTGACCCGACCTGCCGAGCGTCTCGTTGTAGTTGTCGTAGAAGGAGTTGAAGGCTCCCGCCGCAGCACCGTTCCACTTCTCGTTCGCAGAGCCCAGCAGCGCCCAGTCGTCGTTGAGCACGTCGTCCAGCCTCGCGACCACCTTGCTCTGCAGGTCGAGGACCGCCTCGCGGAGCACCGCGACATCCGGCTCGACGAACTGTGCGCAGATCGAACGCAGGTAGCCGGCGATCCCCGCAGCCCACGCGACGCCCTCGCCGTAGGCGAGGTCGGTCTGGTGCTGCACCTCGTCGGCGTAGGCCTTCAGATCGGGCTCCTGCCCGCCCGGGTAGCAGAGCACGGGGTGCCACCAGGTGGTGAAGTTGACCCTGAACCTTTCCTCGGGGCAGGGCGGCCGGTAGTCCGGACGCAGCATGACCTGACGGACGTGGATCCCTGGCTCGTTCGTGCGGGTGACCATCTGGTTCCAGGTCCGCTCGAGGTAGCCGTACGCCTGCTCGTTGCCCTTGAGGTAGCCGAGGTACTTCTGGATGTCGTCGAGGGCGCGGTCGACGTCGCCACGATCGAAGGCCATCTCACTGGCCCCAATGGTCGGCGGGGTCCTCACCGGCGTGCAGCCGGTCGGCTCGCTCAGGCGCCGGGGCTTGCGGCACGGGCGTGCTCGGCGTCCCGACGCTGCCCGGGTGCTCGGGGTCCCCGAGTGCGGGCAGGGCCGGCCCGGCGGCCGGCGCCGGACGGTTCCGCAGGGCGGCGTCCATCTGGGCGAAGTCGTCGCGCGCCTGCTGGTCGGTGCTCCGGAAGTCGTCGGCGGTGAGAATCACCGCCTCCGCCGCCCGGCGAAGGTTGGTGACAGCGCCCCGGAGGACATCGTAGGTGTCGCCTCCCACCTGCAGCATCGTCCGGAGCACCTGCGGATCCCCGGCCAGGGCGGCCTGCCGGTCGAGGGTGAGCAACAGGTCGTGGAGTGCGGTGCCGGTGGTGCCCAGCCTGGATGGCTGTGGCCGGCATCAGGCTCCTTGCCCGCCCGGTACATCCGCTCGATGTCGGTGTGCAGCACCATCGGTCCCCCCCAGGTCGGAGCCCTCCGTCCCCCCCCGGAAGGTCGCCGTGACCCTAGGAGCGGGCCACGGGGGGTTGGCGACCTCCCACCACCGGATCCGAGAACACCGGGCCCGTCACAGCCCGCTGACGCGCGGCAGCACCCGCTCCACCAGGCTCCGAGGTCCATGCCGCCGGGTCCTCGGCCTGCGGCATGAACGTCGCGAGCGAGACGCCGAGCCCGGCGTACTGCTCCATGTCACGGACGAAGCCGTCGGGGTCGCCGACCGGGTCGCCGAACCACAAGATGGTCTTGCGGATGGCGTCGTAGTCACGCCCGAGCTCGTCGCAGTGCCGGCGCAGCACGTCCAGGCTTGTGGGCCACGCCGGGGACGCCCTCCCCGGTGAAGAGGTTGCAGGCGTCGGCGTGCTGGGCGACCAGCCGCAGCGTCTTGCGCTCGCCCTGGCCACCGATCATCAACGGCACCCGCCCGCGCACCGGCCGCGGCAGGCAGATCGTCTCGGCCAGCCGGTAGTGGGCGCCCTCGAACGGCCCGTCGTCGTCGCTCCACATCTGCTCGGCGATCCGGATGGTCTCCTCCAGGCGCTCGAAGCGCTCGGCCAGCGGCGGGAAGGGCACGCCGAGCCCGGCGTGCTCGCGGTCGTACCAGGCCGCCCCGATGCCCAGCCACGCACGGCCGCCGGAGAGCACGTCGAGCGTGGAGACCACCTTGGCGAGCAGCCCCGGGTGGCGGTACGTCACGCCGGTGACGAGCAGTCCGAGGTGCACGTTCTCGGTGCGGGCCGCGAGGTAGCCCAGGGTGGTGTAGCCCTCGAGCATCGGCTCGAACGGCCCGCCGAAGTCGATCATCTGGAAGTAGTGGTCCATCACCGTGACGAGGGAGATGCCGCCCTCGTCGGCGACCCGGACGGTGGCGTCGAGCCGCTCGGTCAGCCGGGTCTCCCAGGCGGGGTGGGTGAAGGACGCGTAGTGGATGCCGAGGTCCATGGCCTCAACCTACGCCCGGCGCCCCCAGGGCGCCCTGCGTACGATGCGAGCCATGCGCACCCGCCTGCTGGCCGGCGTACCGGCCCTCCTGCTGCTCGCCTCGCTGACCGCCTGCAACGACGACGGTGGCAGCAAGGCCACGGACACCTCCTCCGACGCCTCCAGCGACGCCAGCGACACCGGTACGCCCAGCGACCCCGCCGCGACCGAGACCGCCTCCTCCGGCGCACCCGCCGGTGCCGGCTCGTGCACGTACACCCCCGACGGCACGGACAGCAAGGTCAAGGCGCCGCCGGCGCAGCCGGCCTACAACGGCAAGGTCGGCGCGAGCGTGAAGACCTCGATCGGCACGCTCAAGGCTCAGCCTCGACGCCGCCAGCGCGCCGTGCACCGTCAACTCCTTCCTGTCGCTGGCCGACCAGGGCTACTTCGACGGCACCACCTGCCACCGGCTCACCGTCAGCGCCGACTTCAAGGTGCTGCAGTGCGGCGACCCGACTGGCACCGGGTCCGGGGGCCCGGGCTACTCCTTCGACGACGAGTCTCTCCGGCAAGGAGACCTACGGCGCCGGCACCCTGGCCATGGCCAACGCGGGCCCGAACACCAACGGCTCGCAGTTCTTCGTCGTCTACGGCGACACGGGCCTGCCGCCGTCGTACACGGTCTTCGGGACGGTGGACAAGGCCGGCCTGCAGGCGATCGACAAGGCCGCCGCGGCCGGCGTCACCCCGCAGAACGGTCCCGAGGACGGCGCTCCGGTGACTCCGATCAAGATCGAGTCCGTGTCGAAGGAGTGACCGCCAGGGTCCTAACGAGACCCTGACGCCGGCGTGTGAGCCGCCCCACAGCGCACCGGTCGTCGTGCTTCCTACGATCCGGAGGCAGGGGTCACTCGGGGCTCCGACGGCGGCTGCCGCCTCCCGACGCGACCGTCCGTCGTCCGTGAGGAGCACCGCCCATGTGGACCACCGCCCAGCCTGCGCCGGCTGACCGAGACCCCGTACGCCGACGCGCTCGACCGCCAGGCCGGCGCGGGGATCGCGAACTTCCATGCCCTGCCGATCGGCTCGCTGGCGCACGCACCCGACGGGGAGACCTCCGCGCACGCCGAGCAGGCGCGCCGGCTCTTCGGCCCGCGGATGCTGGCCGCCGAGCCTGACCCTGGGCTCCCCGAGCTCGACTCCTTCTTTCGGGCGCACCGCAGCCTGGCGCGCTCGCGCCGGCTCAGTGCCGAGGCGTTCGGCGCGGCCGAGACGCACTACGTCACCACCGGCACGACCGGCGCCAACCAGATCGCCCTGGAGGCGCTGCACTCGGGCACCGCGCGGGTCCTGGTCGACCGGTCGATGCACCAGTCCATCCACTTCGCGCTGGACCGACTCGCGGCGAGGGTGGAGTACGCACCGACCGCCGCCGACACCGCCGAGCACGGCGTGATCACCGCGCTGCGGCGGGCCCGCGCCGAGGACGTGCGCCACGACGTCGTGGTCATCGGAGTCTCGGCGTACGACGGCTCGCTGGTCCAGATGCGGCGCTTCCTCCACGCCCTGCACGAGCCTGACGGCGGACACCGGCATCGCGGTGCTCGTCGACGAGGCCTGGACGGCGATCCACTCCTTCCACCCGGCGATGCGCCGCAACGCCGCGGTGGCCTGCATCCGCGAGACGCTGGAGGACCATCCGGACTGGTCGGCGTCCTTCCTCGTGACCCAGTCGGCCCACAAGTCGATGCTGGCCCTGCGCCAAGGCTCCTACGTCCACCTGCTCGGCTCCCCCGACCGGCTCCCCCAGCCTGCGTGCCGACGTGAGCGCCGCGGTCTACCGGGTGCACACGACCAGCCCGTCGCTGCCGATCCTCGCCAGCCTGGACCTGGCCCGCGCCCACGCCGTCGCCGAGGGCGAGACGCTCGTCGAGCGTGCACTGACCCTGGCCGCGCGGCTGCGTGAGGTGGCGCGCCGGGTGCCCGGGGTCGCCGTGCACCAGCCGGTCCCGAGTGCGGGCGGCGCACACAGCGCCTACCTGGCCGACCCGATGAAGGTGCACCTCGACTTCGGCTCCCCCGAACGTGCTCAGGCGGTGCGTCGCGAGTCTCTACGACGAGTACGGCGTCTACGTCTCCCGCCAGGACGGGCCGACCCTGCTGTTCACCGTCCACGTCGGCGTCACCCCTGCCCAGGCTCGACACGCTGGTCGAGGCGCTGGAGACCCTGTGCAGCGCCGACGCCCCGGGCGGCAGCGCCTGCTCCGACGGGCGCTGGATCATCGCCTACCCGCCGGGGATCCCGCTGCAGGTGCCGGGCGAGCACCTGCCCGCGCTGCCGGTGCAGCAGATCGGCGAGGAGCTCTACTCGACGTTCTGACCGGGCAGGTCGACGCCGGTCAGGCTCCACCGAGCGCTCCCACAGTGCGGCGGCCAGGCTGCTCGTCGCCCACCTTCCGCGACATCCGGGCCGGTGCGGGCCAGCCCCACAGGCTCCGTGCGTCCGTGCGGGCCGACGTAGGTGCCGCCGGGGACGTCGGTCGTCGCGGCGTACACCGTGCAGAGCGCGCCACGCCAGGCCGGCATGCTGACCAGCCGCTGCCCGTGGTGCCCGATGGCGGTGAGCACGGCGTTGCCGGTGCTGCCGGTGATCCCGGTCGCCGACGCCCCGGGGTGCGCCGCGACCGAGCGCAGCGGTGAGCCGGCGGCGCGCAGCCGGCGGTCCAGGCTTCGCGCATGAAGAGCAGGCCGGCGAGCCTTGGAGTCGCCGTAGGCGGCGAAGGCGCGGTAGGGGCGGCGCAGCCAGCCGAGGTCGTCGAGGTCCAGGTGGCCCGAGCGGTGCTCCCGGGAGCCTGACGGTGACGACCCGGTCGGTGAGCAGCGGCACCAGGGCGAGGGTGAGCGCGAAGTGGCCGAGGTAGTTGGTCGCGAAGTGCAGGCTCCACGCCCTCCTCCGACAGTCCGTAGGGGATGCCGAGCACCCCCGCGTTGTTGACCAGCACGTCGACCGGCCGGCCCTCGTCCGTCAGGCCGGCCACGAAGGCGCGGACCGAGCCGAGGTCGCTGACGTCGAGGCGGCGAACCGTGACCCGGCCCTTGTCGTGCCCCGGCACGGTCCGCGCGGCGGCCTCGCCCTTGCTGACGCTGCGGCACGCGAGCACCACCTCCGCGCCGCGCGAGCCCAGGATCCGCGCCGTCTCCAGACCCAGCCCGCCGTTGGCACCGGTGACGACGAAGCGCCGTCCCGGCTGGGGAGGTACCTGGGTCCACGGTCGCACGCCGCATTATTACGCTGACCGGATGAGCACCGAGAGCGGACCCGCCAGCCTCACCCGCGCCGAGGCCGAGCAGCGGGCGGACGCCCTGCGCATCGCGTCGTACGACGTCGACCTGGACCTGTCCGTCGACGAGGAGGTCTTCGCCTCCCGGACCACGATCCGGTTCACCAGCGCGGACATCCGCACGTTCGTCGAGGTCAAGCCGCGGGTGCTGCACGCGGTGAGCCTCGACGGGGCGCCGCTCGACCCCGGCACGCTAGAGCGCGGCCGGGTGCCGCTCGACCTGTCCGCCGGCGAGCACGAGACCGTCGTCGAGGCGACGATGGCCTTCCGCAACGACGGCGAGGGCCTGCACCGCTCGGTCGACCCGGCGGACGGGCTGTCCTACGTCTACGGCATGTCCTTCATGGACGCGGCTCCCTCGGTGTTCGCCTGCTTCGACCAGCCCGACCTCAAGGCGCCGTACACGATGCGGGTGACGGCGCCTGCCGACTGGCTGGTGCGCGGCAACGCCCCGGCGCGCGAGACCGGCACGGACCGGGCGGTGCGGCACTGGGGGCTCGGGCCCACTCCCCCGCTGGCGACGTACTTCGTGACGCTGGTGGCCGGGCCCTACCAGCTTGCTCACCGACGAGCACGACGGCATCCTGCTCGGTCTCAGCGCGCGGCGCAGCCTGGCCCCGGCACTGGAGCGCGAGGCCGACGAGCCTGTTCACACTGACCCGGCAGTCCTTCGACGAGCCTGCACCGCCTGTTCGGGGTGCGCTACCCGTTCGGCGGCTACCACCAGGCGTTCGTCCCCGAGTTCAACGCCGGCGCGATGGAGAACCCCGGCTGCATCACCATCCGCGACACCCTGCTCTTCGAGAGTGCTGCCACGCGGGCCGACCGCAGGCTTCCGTGCCGCGCTGGTCGCGCACGAGATGGCGCACCAGTGGTTCGGCAACATCGTCACCCCGAGGTGGTGGGACGACCTGTGGCTCAACGAGTCCTTCGCCGAGTACATGGGCTACCGCGTCGTCGCCGACGCCACGGCGTACGACGACGCCTGGGTCCACCAGTCCTATGCCCGCCGGGTCTGGGGCATCACCGCCGACTCGCGTCCCACGACCCACCCGGTCGCCGGCAACGCCGCACCGGACGCCCTGTCCGCGCTGCAGAACTTCGACGGCATCTCCTACGCGCGCGGCTCCAACGTGCTGGGCCAGGCTCGCGAAGCGGCTCGGCGACGAGGCCTTCCTCGGCGGGGTCCGCGAGCACTTCGCGCTGCACCGCTTCGGCAACGCGACCATGCACGACCTGTTCGCGAGCCTGGGAGCGCGCGGCCGGTGGCGCGGGCCTGGGCGATTTCGTGCAGGACTGGCTGCTGACGCCCGGGCCCGACGTGCTGAGCGTCGACCGCGAGGCGGGCGTCGTGCGGCGGGCCTCGCCTGCGTCGTACCCGGCCCGGCGACGGCACCTGCTCGACGTCGCCGTCCATCGCGACGGCGCCTGGCAGGTGGAGCCGCTGACGCTGGAGGACGACGCCACGCCGCTGGACCTCGGCGACGCGCCGGTGCTCCTCGACGCGCGGGAGACCACCTGGGCGGTCTCGCCGCCGGACGCCGTCACGATGGCCGCGCTGCCGACGCTCGCGCCGCACCTGGCCGACGAGCAGCCTGCGCGCGACGATGTGGAACAGCGTGCGGCTCGCCCTCTTCGACGGCGCCGTCACACCGGCGGCGGTGGCCGAGCTTGCTGGTCGCGGCGCCGCCGGTCGAGGACACCTCCGACGGCATCCGAGGACTGCTGCCGTGGGTCTTCGACGTGGTCCTCCCGCTCGCACCCGAGGGGACGACCGCGCGGTACCACGCGGCCGTCCGGGAGTCCGTCGCCCGCGCGAGCGCCGGCTCCGAGTCTGCGGCTGTCGGCCTTCCGCGCGGTGGTGCTCTCCGCGAACGATCCCGCCGAGCCTGGAGCGGTGGGCCAACGGGTCGGGACTGCCCGAGGGCGTCGACGCCGACACCGACCTGCGCTGGAAGGCGTGGCGCCGGCTGGCCGAGCTCGGCGCGACGGACCGGGCCGCGCTCGATGCGGCGCTCGAGGCCGAGCACAGCAGCGCGGTCACGGTGCACCACGCCCGCGCGGTGGCTTCCCTGCCGACCGCCGAGGCGAAGGAGTTCGCGTGGGCACGGGCCACGGGCGAGATCTCGGTGCCGAACTACGAGCTCACCGCCGCGGGCGTCGGCCTGTGGCGCCCGGGCCAGACCGACCTCACCCGGCCCTGGGCCGAGGCCTACTTCGACCGGCTCGACGACCTGGTCGCGGCGCACCAGGGCTGGGTCCAGGCCGACGTGGTCGCGGCGTTCTTCCCGCGCACCCACCTGGACGCGGCGACGGTGGAGGCGGCCCGGGCGGTGCTCGCACGCGACCTCCCGGGCGCCGTACGACGGCGGCTGGCGGACTGTCTCGACGACCTCGAACGGCGCCTCGCGGTCCTGTGACGCGCGATCGATCGGGCCGCCCCGGCGTGCCCCGGGGGTTTCCGTCGGACCCCCCTGTTTGACTGTTCGCATGGTCGTTCTGCTTGCTCTCCTCGTCGGTCTCGCGCTCGGTGCCGGGGTCGGCTGGGTGCTGCGGCAGGCGACCTTCGAGCCGCCCGCCCCGGTCGAGGACCCGGCCCTCGTCGAGGCCCGCCACGAGCCTGGCGCTGGCGGCGCTGCGCGAGCAGGAGGCTGCCGTGCGGGCGGCGATCGAGGCCGACCTCGCCGCGGCGCAGACCAGTGTCGAGGAGCCTGCGCCAGACCCTCCAGGCGACCCGGGAGCAGCACCAGGCGATCGTCGAGCAGGCCCGCCAGGTCCAGCGCGAGCGCGAGGAGGCCCAGCGCCAGCGCGAGCAGGCCGACCGGCAGCGCGAGCGGGACCGCGAGCAGAGCGAGGGCGGGCACACCCAGGTGCTCAAGACCCTCACCCCGGTCGTGGAGCACCTGCGCTCGATGCAGCGCAAGGTCGACGACCTGGAGAAGGCGCGGGTCCAGCAGCACACCGAGCTCGCCAGCCAGATCCGGCACACCCAGCGCTCCGTCGAGGACTCGCGCAAGGCGGCCGACACCCTCGCCAACGTCTTGAAGAACAACGCCGTCCGCGGTGCGTGGGGCGAGACCCAGCTGCGCACCCTGGTCGAGACGGCAGGCCTGCTCAACCGGATCGACTTCGAGCCTGCAGCACTCGATGGAGGCCGACTCCGGTGCGCGCCGGCCCGACATGGTGATCAACCTGCCCGGCGGCAAGCAGATGGCGATCGACGCCAAGGTGCCCTACAACGCGTTCATGGACGCCCAGCGCGAGGGCCTCGAGCCGGAGCACCGCCAGCGCCTGCTGACCGACCACGCGCGCAAGGTCCGCGGCCACGTCGACACCCTGGCCCGCAAGGGGTACTGGACCGGTCTGCGCACGAGTCCCGAGTTCACCGTCGCGTTCATCCCCAACGAGCAGCTTGCTCAACATCGCGCTCGAGGTGGACCCCTCGCTGCTGGAGCACGCCTTCCAGCAGGGCGTCGTGCTCGCCACCCCGACCAACCTGTGGGGCCTGCTCAAGACGGTCGCCTTCACCTGGAAGCAGGAGGCCCTGACCGAGGACGCCCAGGCGCTCTTCGACCTCGGCCAGGTGCTCTACCGCCGGATCCTCAAGCTCGCCGAGCACGTGGACAAAGCTCGGCCGCTCGCTGCAGCGCAGCGTGAAGGACTACAACGCCTTCACCGGATCCCTGGAGCGCTCGGTGCTGCCCGCGGCCCGCAAGCTCAACGCCGCGGACCCGGTCGCCACCCTCCCCCCTCCCAAGGAGGTCGAGGAGGTCCCCCGGGCCCTGACCAGCGGCGAGTTCGCGGCCATCGCGGACCTGGAGCGCGACGAGCTCACCTTCGACTTCGACGTCACCGACGCCGAGGTCGCGGAGGACGGCGACGCGCAGTCCGGCTGAGCCACCGCGCGAGCGTGGGGAGCCCGCCCGGGCCGCCCGGCCCTACGCCGACCCGGGCAGTGACATGTCTCCGGCGAGATCCACGGTCCGGCGGGTGTTGGCGAGCGCGGTGACGGTCGCCGTCCCGAGCACGCCCGTCCGGTCGAACACCTCCGCCGAGCCGACGGCGATCCCGTCCGCGGAGAGGTGCTCGGTGGCGCGCAGCCCGAGCAGGACGCTGTCCGGGCGGCGGCTCAGGGCGAGGTCGATGTCGGTGTTGATGTACTCCACGCCGGCCGCTCCCCAGTTCGTCACCATGCTGGTGGCGTCACCGATCGAGGCCACCGCCTGGAAGGGGGTGCACTCCTCACCGAGCACGATCGGCACGGCGGTCTGCCAGGTGGCGTGCCGCCCGGCGTTCTGGTGCTCGCCGAAGGAGTCCGACCAGGGCGCGGCACTGGCGAAGAACGGGACGTGCTGCTCCCCCCTCGGGCGGCAGCAGGTCGAGCGGCGGCACCGGACGCTCCGCGTCCGAGGTCCACACCTCGCCGGCCGGGTCGGTCGAGGGCTGCAGGAAGGTCGCGCCGGCGCGGGCGACCGCCTCCCCCTCCTGCCTCACGACGGCGTCGAGCAGCATCAGCCGTGGGCCCTCGCGGACCACCGTCGCCTCCGCGGTGGTCGGGACCATCAGGGCGGGCCGGAACAGGTCGACGTGGTACCGCGCGGGCACCAGCTCGATCCGTCCGGCGGCGGCCACGGCCCGTTCGAGCGCCCGCGCGAGCAGACCGCTGACCGCGACGCCGTGCATCTGGTCCTCGCGCCACCGGCTCCGGGCGAGCGGCAGCGGCTCGACGGCGTCGGTGCCGGGCGACGGGCGGAACCAGGCAAACTGGAACGTGTTCTCGCTCACGCGGACATCATGCCGTGTCGTGACAACGGTGTGGACACCGGTGTCCTGGGGAAGAGTGCTCGCCATGACCAACAAGATCGGCCTCATCGTGGCTGGCGCCGTCGCTGCCGTCCTGCTCGTCGCCGGTGGGGTGACCGCCCTCGTCGTCTCCGGCGGAGACCCGACCAGCGTGCAGGAGGTCGCGGACGCGGCCGTCGACGCCGCTCAGGACCTCGATGTCGACCAGGGCATCGACCTGCTCTGCGAGACGCCCTCGAAGAAGGACCGGCACGACCTCGAGGCGCTCATCTCCGAGGCGCAGGACGAGGCCGGCACCAAGGATCCCGACGTCGACTACAAGGTGTCGAACGTCAAGGGTGACAAGGAGGGCTCCTTCGACGTCACCATCACCAGCGACGAGGACGCGTTCAAGGACGAGACGATCGCCGGCACGGTCACCGTGGCCACCGTCGACGGCCGCTCCTGCATCACCGGCTTCGAGTCCCGCGACTGACCCGCGTGCTGCGCGCCGCCGTGCTGGCCGTCGCGGTCGCCACCTCGGCGGCAGCGACGCTCGGCAGCGGGATCGATCCGTGGGACCTCGCGCCGTGGCTGGCCCGCCACGGCGGACTCGGCCTGGCGCTCGCGCTCGGGTGGCTGGTGCTCGCGCCGGTGCCGTTGGCGGTGGCGGCACTCCTGCAGCGTCGTACGCCGTGGCCGTGGGTCGCCGTGGTGACGGTGCACCTCGCGGTGCCGGTCGTGCTGCTGGCCCGCTTCCCGCACCTGCTGCCCGGGTGGGCCTGGGCGGTGACCGGGCTCAGTGTGCTGCTGGGCCTGGCGTCGGTGGCGACGGCGTTCCCGGCGCCGGGTGCCCGCCCGGGATCGTGACCCGGGCGTCGTACGGCGTGCGGGTGTAGACGAAGGTCGCGCACTCCAGGCTCAGCACCGTGCCGGCGTCGTCGCGCCGCACGAGCAGGGTCTCCCCCGGTGGTAGTCCTCCCCGCCCACGAACCGCCCCGTCTCGTCGCTGGCGGGCACGAACCGCTCGTGCACGCCGCCGGTCCGCAGGTCCCGCGCGAGCAGTGCCCCGCCCACCCACTCGAACCCGAAGGCGGTGTTGCCCCAGAACCACAGACCGAGGAGCCTCGGCCACCTCCTCGGGGACGGGGTACGACGAGGGCGTCCACCGCTGCGCGACCGGCATCGGCGCGACGCCGGTCAGGATGCCCGGCACCTCCTCAGGACGCAGCCCGGTGGTGGCGTTCGTGAGGGCGACCACGGCGTCGCCGGAGGCCCGGTCGGCGAAGAGCGAGGCCATGAACCCGGGCATCGACCCGGTGTGCCCGACGAAGGTCCGCTCGCCGACCCGCAGCACCTGCAGGCCGAGCCCGTAGGACCCCTCCGCGTCCCGCGGCCGGGCCATCTCGGCGAGCGTGTCGGCCGAGAGCACCTCGGGGTGACCGGTGACGAGGAAGTCCGCCCAGCGCAGCAGGTCCGCGACCGTGCTCCACGAGCTTGCCCGGCCGGCGCCATCGCCCCGGTGTCGGTGTGCGGCTCGGCGGTCAGGGTGTGCGCGAAGTGGTCGACGCTGCGACCCGGAGCGTGGTCCTGCGGCGGGTGGTACGACGTGGTGTCCATCCCCAGCGGGACGAGCAGCCGCTCCTGGACCGCCTCCCACCACGTCTGCCCCCGCAGCCGGGCGACGGCCTCGCCGAGCAGGCCGTAGCCGAGGTTGGAGTAGTGGAAGTACTCCCCCGCCGCGGCCACCCGGCCGGAGCCGTCGTTGGCGGCGACGAGCGCGTCGAAGTCACCGCCGTCGACCCGCTCCCACCAGGAGCCGGCCGGCTCGCTCTGCATGCCGGAGAGGTGGGCGAGCAGGTCGCGCACGCTCGCGGTGGCATACCCGGTCTCCGGCACGAACCGCCCGATCGGGTCGTCCAGCGCCAGCAGCCCCTCGTCGCGCAGCCTGGAGCACCAGCACCGCGGTGAGGGTCTTGCTGATCGAGCCGATCCGGTACGCCGTAGCGACGGTGGTGCCGGTGTCGCCGGGCAGCGCCGTGAGGCTGCCCGACCACGCCGGCGTCCCACCCAGGGCGAGGGCCGCGGCGACCGACGGCAGCCGGCCCGCGCCCTGGAGCGCGGCCAGCCGCTCGTCGTACGACGTCGTCACGGGCGTTCCGCTCAGTCGCTGTAGGCGTCCACCGGCGGGCACGCGCAGACCAGGTTGCGGTCGCCGTAGGCCTGGTCGATGCGGGCGACCGGCGGCCAGTACTTGTCCACCGAGATGCCGGCCGGGAAGACCGCCACCTCGCGGGAGTAGGCCCGGTCCCACTCGCCGACCAGGGCCCGCGCGGTGTGCGGCGCGTGGTGCAGCGGCGAGGCGTCGACGGCCCACTCCCCCGCGGCGACCTGGTCGATCTCGCCCTTGATGGCGATCATCGCGTCGCAGAAGCGGTCCAGGCTCAGCGAGGTCCTCGGACTCCGTCGGCTCGACCATCAGCGTGCCGGCGACCGGGAAGGACATGGTCGGTGCGTGGAAGCCGTAGTCGATGAGCCGCTTCGCCACGTCGTCGACCGAGACGCCGGTCGCGGCGGTGATCGGGCGCAGGTCGAGGATGCACTCGTGCGCGACCAGGCCGGACTCGCCGCGGTAGAGCACCGGGAAGTGCTCGCCGAGGCGGGCGGCGACGTAGTTGGCCGAGAGCACCGCGACCGCCGTCGCGCGGGTCAGGCCCTCGGCGCCCATCATCCGGATGTAGGCCCACGAGATCGGCAGGATGCCGGCCGAGCCGAAGGGCGCGGCACTGATCGCGCCCGTGCCCTCGCGACGCTCGGCGTCGGGGTGCAGCGGGTGCGTCGGCAGGTACGGCGCGAGGTGCGAGCGCACCGCGACCGGGCCCACGCCGGGACCGCCGCCGCCGTGCGGGATGCAGAACGTCTTGTGCAGGTTCAGGTGCGAGACGTCGCCGCCGAAGCGGCCCGGCTGCGCGTAGCCCAGCAGCGCGTTGAAGTTGGCGCCGTCGACGTACACCTGGCCGCCGTGCTCGTGCACGACGTCGCAGAGGCTCGGTGATGGTCTCCTCGTAGACCCCGTGAGTCGAGGGATAGGTGACCATGATCGCGGCGAGGGTCTCGCTGTGCTGCTCGCACTTGGCGCGCAGGTCGTCGAGGTCGACCGTGCCGTCGTCGTGGGCCTTGACGACGACGACCTTCATCCCGGCCATCACCGCGGACGCCGGGTTGGTGCCGTGCGCCGAGGACGGGATCAGGCAGACGTCGCGCTGCTCCTGGCCCTGGGCACGGTGGTAGTTGCGGATCGCGAGCATGCCCGCGAACTCGCCCTGCGCGCCGGCGTTCGGCTGGATGGAGACCCGGTCGTAGCCGGTCACCTCGGCCAGCCACGACTCCAGCCTGCTCGATGAGCCTGCCGGTAGCCCTCGGCGTCCTCGGCCGCGACGAAGGGGTGCAGGTTCGCGAAGCCGGCCAGCGAGATGGGCTCCATCTCGGTGGTCGCGTTGAGCCTTCATCGTGCACGAGCCGAGCGGGATCATGCCGCGGTCCAGCGCGTAGTCGCGGTTCGAGAGCCGCGCGAGGTAGCGCAGCATCGAGGTCTCGTTGTGGTGGGTGTTGAAGACCGGGTGGGTCATGTAGTCGGTGGTCCGGGCGAGGTCCTCGGGCAGCCCGGGCGCCCCCTCCGCCGCGACGGTCTCGACGCCGAAGGCGCCCAGCAGGGCGGCGAGCGTGGACTCCCCCGCGGTCTCCCCGAACGCGACGCCCACGGTGTCGTCGTCGACGCGACGGAGGTGGAGGCCGGCCTCCCGAGCCGCACCGACGACCTCGCCGGCCCGCCCGGGCACCCGTACGGTCAGGGTGTCGAAGAAGGCTCTCGTTGACGACCTCGATGCCGGCCGCGTCGAGGGACGCGGCGGCACGACGGGCGAGACCGTGGATGCCGGCGGCGATCTCCCTCAGGCCCTGCGGCCCGTGGTAGACGGCGTACATCCCGGCGGTGACGGCGAGGAGCACCTGCGCGGTGCAGATGTTCGAGGTCGCCTTGTCGCGGCGGATGTGCTGCTCGCGGGTCTGCAGCGCGAGCCGGTACGCCGGACGGCCCTCCGCGTCGACCGAGACGCCCACCAGGCGTCCGGGCAGGCTGGCGCTCCAGGCCCTCGCGCACCGCGATGAAGCCGGCGTGCGGGCCGCCGTAGAACAGCGGGACGCCGAAGCGCTGCGCGGAGCCGACCACGACGTCGGCACCGAGCGTGCCGGGCGCCTCCAGCAGGGTGAGCGCGAGCAGGTCGGCGGCTACGACCGCGAGGCCGCCGCGCTCGTGAACCGCGTCGATGACCGGCTTGAGGTCGGCGATCCGGCCGGACGCGCCGGGGTACTGCACCAGGACGCCGGAGACCTCACCCTGTGCCAGGCTCCGGGGGAGGCCGTCGGTCAGGTCGGCGACGAGGATCTCGATGCCGATCCCCTCGGCGCGGGTGCGGACCACGTCGATGGTCTGCGGCAGCGCGTCCGCGTCGACGACGAACGGCCCGGAGGCCTTGCGGTTGGCGCGGAAGGCCAGCGCGACGGCCTCGGCGGCCGCCGTGCCCTCGTCGAGGAGGGAGGAGCCCGCGGTGTGCAGGCCGGCCAGGTCGGCGACCATGGTCTGGAAGTTGATGAGGGCCTCGAGACGGCCCTGCGAGATCTCCGGCTGGTACGGCGTGTACGCGGTGTACCGGACTCGGGTCCTCGAGCAGGTTGCGCCGGATGACCGCCGGGGTGACCGTGGCGTGGTAGCCCAGCCCGAGCATCGGCTCGCCGGGGACGTTGGCCGCGGCGAGGGCACGGAGCTCGGCGGCGGCCTCCTCCTCACCGACCGCGGCGGGCAGGCTGCAGCGGGTCGGTCGAGCGGATGGACTTCGGCACGGCGGCGTCCATCAGCCCGTCGAGCGAGCGGTAGCCGAGCCGGTCGAGCATGGACGCGACCTGGGCGTCGTCGGGTCCGATGTGACGCTTCACGAAAGGGGCACTCATCAGGCAGGGTTCCTCGGGATCGAATGGGTTCGAGCCCTCCCCCTCTGTCAGCGCAGCGTCGCGCCTCCAGAGTTGCCTGGTCCGCACGGTCCGGGCGCCTGAGAGGTTCCGGGGAGGAATTGCCCCTTCGGCGCAGGCTCACGTCCGAGGACGCGTCCTGACTCTCCCGTGCGGGATGAACAGCGAGACCATCGTAGCCGCAGAGCGGCCCGACGGGGGCCTTCAGCCCGCGTTGCGGGCGGCGCGTCGCGCGGCGAGCTCGTCGCCCGCCACGTCCTCGGCGTCCTCGGTGTCGCTGGCGCTCTCGCTGGGCAGTCTGCGCCAGCGTGCCCTCGATCTCGCGCCACACGCCGCCGATCGCGATGCCGAAGACGCCCTGGCCACCCTGCAGCAGGTCGATGACCTCGTCGTTGCTGGTGCACTCGTAGACCGAGGCGCCGTCGCTCATCAAGGTGACCTGGGTCAGGTCGTCGGTGCCGCGCTCGCGCAGGTGGCCGACCGCCGTGCGGATCTGCTGCAGCGAGATGCCGGCGTCGAGGAGCCGCTTGATGATCTTGAGGATCAGGATGTCGCGGAAGCCTGTAGAGCCGCTGCGAGCCGGAGCCCTTGGCGCCGCGCACGCTCGGCTCGATCAGGCCGGTGCGGGCCCAGTAGTCGAGCCTGGCGGTAGGTGATGCCGGCGGCGTTGCACGCGGTCGGACCGCGGTAGCCCAGGTCGCTGGGGAGCGGCGAGACGTCATCGGTGAAGAGCAGGCCCTGCTCCTCGGCGACAGCGGTCGCCACAGCGGAGTCCTGACCGACCTTCTCGGGCTGCTGCTCGTTCACGGGGTCCTCCAGCCTGGGGCGCGGCATTGCACTGCTGTCATTCGACTCTTCAAGGTACGGCGCCGGACTCGTACCGGTCAAAGACGTCACCGGGCGTGTCGGCAAAACCCTCAGGCTCAACTTGAGGCTGAGGCTCAGCGGTCGGACTCGAAGTCCTCCGGCGAGACGTGGTCGAGGAACTCGCGGAACGCCTCGACCTCGTCCTCCTCCTCGGCCGGCGCGGCGATGCCCGCCTCGGCGAGCACCTCCTCGGAGCAGTAGATCGTCGTACCGGTCCGCAGGGCGAGGGCGATCGAGTCCGAGGGCCGCGCGCTGATCTCGGCACCGGTGTCGAGCACCAGCGTCGCGAAGAAGACGCCGTCCTTGACGTCGGTGATCCGCACCTCCGACAAGCTCGCTGCCGGTCGCGGCGAGCAGGCTCCTTCATCAGGTCGTGCGTCAGCGGCCGGGGCGGTACGACGCCCTGCTGGGCGAACGCGATCGCGGTGGCCTCCACGGCGCCGATCCAGATCGGCACGTAGCGCTCGCCGGTCGTCTCCCGCAGCAGCACGATGGGCTGGTTGGACGGCATCTCCACCCGGACTCCCAGGACATCCACCTCGCGCATACGAGAAGCCTACTCGTGTCGTGATGAGCCCGGACGCGCAGATGCGCAGGACCGGCTGCGCGGCGGGAGGCGCACGACCGGCAGCCTTGCTGCCGCCATCACGCGCCGGAGACGCGCGCGGTCACATCCTACGGAGACCGGCCTTCACCAAGGTGGCGTGCAGCCGCACGGAGAGGGCGGCGATCTCGCTCACGGCCTCCTCGGCGCGGGCCGAGGCGCCGGCGTCGCGGCCCCGGCGCGGGGCGACGACCTGCTGGATGAGGCCGACCTCGCGGTCGGCGGCGGTGCGGAAGGCGCGCAGGTGGCGCGGCTCGATGCCGAAGTCGGCGAGTCTCGCTCGCGGTCTGCGCGATCACCAGCGCGTCGGTGTCGTAGTGCCCGGTCGCCGAGGGCGTGATGAGCGCGAACTCCTCGAGCCTGGGCGAGCAGGTCGGCGTCGATCTCGGCCACCTTGATGAGTCTCCTTGCGCGAGAGCCGCAGGCTTGTCGGTGCGACGGAAGGACTCCGGCGCGGGCAGGCCGTCAGAGCCGACGGCGACCTTGGGCACGGTCGGCACGACCGGCTCGGGCTCGGGCGGCTGCAGGCCGCGGTCCATCGCGTCGAGGTGCTCGCCGATGACCTTGAGCGGCAGGTAGTGGTCGCGCTGCATGCGCAGGATGTAGCGCAGCCGGGTGATGTCGCCCTCGGAGAACTTCCGGTAGCCCGACGGCGTCCGCTCGGGCTTGATCAGCCCCTCGGACTCCAGGAACCGGATCTTCGGGATGCTGACGTCCTCGAACTCGGTGCGCAGGCGGTCGAGCACCTGCCCGATGTTGAGCAGCGGCTCGCGCTCGCCGCGGGCGACGGCAGCGACCATGCTCAGTGGCTCTCGTGACCGGCGAAGAAGACCAGGCGGTACTTGCCGACCTGCACCTCGTCGCTGTCCTTGAGCGTCGCCTTCTCGATCCGGTCGCGGTTGACGTAGGTGCCGTTGAGGCTTCCGGCGTCCTCCACCGTGAAGTCTGTCGCCCACGCGGCGGAAGACCGCGTGCCGCCGCGAGACGGTGACGTCGTCGAGGAAGATGCCGCTCTCCGGGTGGCGTCCGGCGCTCACCTCGTCGGCGTCGAGCAGGAACCGGCTGCCGGCGCCGGGACCCTTCTGCACCACGAGCAGCGCGTGGCCCACGGGCAGCGCGTCGACCGCAGCGGCGTCGACGGGGCTCAGCGCCCGGTCGGAGGTCTCGACCCGGTCGCCGCCACCGAACTGGATGGTCGCGGTGGCATCGGTGACGACCGGCGCGGCGGGAGCGGCGTCCGGCGCGACGAGCCGGTTGCCGCACTGCGAGCAGAAGCGGGCGTCGTCAGGGTTCTGCCGGCCACAGGCGGTGCAGAACGGCATGGGGAAACTCCTTGGGTCCGGGACGGCTACTACGAACGTACCGGATCAGCCGTCGAGCCTGGGCCTCGTACGCCGACGCGTCGAGCAGGCCGTCGACGTCACCGGGCGTGGCGGGCACGACCTCGAAGAGCCAGCCGGCGCCGTACGGGTCGTTGTTGACCAGGCTCGGGCGTGGCGTCGAGCGCCTCGTTGACGGCCACGATCTCGCCGCTCACCGGCGCGTAGACGTCGCTGACGGACTTGGTGGACTCCAGCTCGCCGCACGCGTCGCCGGCGGCGACGGTGGCCCCGACCTCGGGAAGCGAGACGTAGACGATGTCGCCGAGGGCGTCCTGGGCGTAGTCGGTGATGCCCACGCGGACCGAGCCCGCCGCGTCGCCGGGCGTGCGCAGCCACTCGTGCTCGACGGTGTACTTCAGGTCAGCCGGGTTCGTCATGGCGAGAAGGCTACTGCCCCTGGTCGGGCAGGGCGTAGCGAGGCTCGTCGCGTTTCGCGACCGCCTCGATGTCGACCGTGCGCAGGCTCCTCGACCTTGACGTCGCCGCCGTCGCTCTTGATCTGGCGCTTGGGGCCGAGGGTGAAGTCGATCGCGCCGCGCAGGACGTCCGGCTCGCCGATCGCGTCGATGACGTAGGGCGCCTCGACCCGCTCGCCGCCGACGAGGAAGCCGCCGTCGGTGTTCTCGAAGGAGGTCTGCGCCACCACCCGGGCGGTGCCGTTGATCGCGATCGCCTCGGCGCCGACGGTGCGCAGCCCCTGGATGGTGTCGAGCAGCGAGCCGAGCTTCGATGCGGCCGTTCTCCTCGGTGATCGTGATCCGCACGCCGGGCCCGGTGACCGGGACCAGCCCGGCGAGGATGTTGAGGGTGTCGACGTCGCCCTGGGCCTGGTCGATCGCGGCCTGCCGCTTGGTGGTGTCGTCGCGCAGCCCCGTGGCGACGCCCTCGAGCCGGTCGATCTCGGCCTCGGTGCGCTGCCGGGTCCCGGACAGCCCGTCGAGCAGGTCGATGAGGTCCTGCTCGCGCTGCCCGGCGTAGGTCTCGTCGGTGTCGTTGAGGCGCACCTGGGTCACCGCACCGAAGCCGACGAGCGCCATCAGCAGGCCGGCAACGACCTGGCGGCGCGAGGGCCGCAGCAGCGCCCGGCGCAGGCGCTCGGTGGGGGTCACCTCGCGAGCGGGCTCGGGGGCCGGCTCGGGAGCCTGGTCCGGGGGCGGGCTCGGTGTCAGGCATGGAAGACATGCCTCCGGATGGCGGCGACGTTGGTGAAGATCCGGATTCCGAGGACCACGATCACGCCGGTCGAGAGACTGGCCACCGACGCCGAGCCGGTCGCCGAGGTAGACGATGCCGGCCGCGATCACCACGTTGCTCAGGAACGAGACCACGAAGACCTTGTCGTCGAAGATCCCGTCGAGATAGGCCCGCAGCGCGCCGAAGACCGCGTCGAGCGCCGCCACCACGGCGATGGGGAGGTACACCTCGAGGCCGGCGGGGACGTCCGGCTGGAAGACCAGGCCGAGGGCCACGCCGACGATCAGTCCGAGCACCGCGATCACGGGCGGTCACCTCCGTCGTTCTTCGTGGGCTTCGTCGGCTTCGCGGACGAGAGCCGCGGCAGCGTGCCCGAGGCCGCGGGCAGGCGCAGCCCGTCGGCCTTCTCCATCGCGAAGTCGTAACCGAACTGCTGAGTGATGCCGATGAAGGTCAAGCCGGCTCCCGAGTCGACGAGGTTGGCGGACAGCGTGCGTTGGTCGCCGATCGCCAGCACGGTGTACGGCGGCGCGATCCCCACCCCGTTGACCTCGACGGCGACGCCGGAGTTCCGGATGCCGCTCAAGGCGGTCAGTCGCTGGCCGTTGATGGCGATCGCCTCCGCGCCCGCGCCCCACAGCGCGTCGGCGAGCAGGGCGAGGTCGGAGTCGCGGATCTCGGTGTCCTCGTCGGCGTACCGCGGGTTCTTCAGCACCACCCGGACACCGTCCCCGCGGACCACCTCGAACCCGGTGGAGGCGCCCAGCGAGGTGCGGTCGGCCTGCACCCGGCCGAGCCGCGTCCCCAGCGCTCGCAGGTCGTCCTCGGCGGCGGTGTTGGCGCCGCGCAGGGCGGAGATCTGCTCCTGCTCGGTGTCCACCCGGCCGCGGAGGGCCTCGACCCGCTTGATGAGGCTGGCCCGGCTGGCGTCGTTGACGTCGGCGTTCTGCGAGGTCTGCACCGCGGCGACCGTGACCAGGGCCGCGAAGGCGGCGACGACCAGCACGACACCGAGCCGGCGGCCGGGGCGGCCGGGCGTCTCCGCGCCGCGGCGCGAGGCCGCCGTCTGGTAGTCGCGGTCGAGCGCCTCCTGCGTGACGAGGGTCAGCAGGGGCATCCGGGCGCGGTCGAGGGTGTCGTTCACGACGACCCGTCCGTGCGGGAGCGGGGCTCGGTCGTGGCGAGGAGCCTTGCGCACCTGCCAGGCGTAGAGGACCCCGGCCCACCAGTAGAGACCGATCCCCCACAGCGCCAGCGACCACCCGAAGATCTGGGCGAGCGTGGCGATCGTCCCCTCCCTGTCGCCGAGCAGCAGGAGCGGGAAGGCGTAGAGCAGGTTGAAGGTCGCGGCCTTGCCGAGGAAGTGCACCGGCAGGGCGCTGTAGCCCCGGGTGCGCAGCAGGGGCACCAGGCCCCACAGGACCAGGTCGCGCAGGGGCAGCGAGAGCGCCACCCACCACGGGATGACGTCGCGCAGCGCGAGCCCGACCACCACGGCCAGGATGTAGAGCCGGTCGGCGACCGGGTCGAGCAGCCGGCCCAGCTCCGAGGTCTGGTTCAGCCTTGCGCGCCAGCCAGCCGTCGAGGAAGTCGGTGACGCCGGAGACCATCAGCACGACCAGCGCCCACACGTCCTCCTCCGGGCCGAGCACCAGCCAGAGGAACAAGGGGACGCCGAGCAGGCGCGACGCGCTGATCAGGTTCGGCAGCGTCAGCACCCGGTCGGTCGCGCGCTCCTCGCGCGTCACCGCTTCACCCACGGACGACACCCTAGTGTCACGAGGCGGTCGTCGCGTCGTCGGAGTGAGCCGCGTCGCGGATCTCTCCGACGAGCTCCTCGATCACGTCCTCCAGGGCGGCGACCCCGAGCGTCGTACCGTCCCCCTGCACCACGCGCGCCATGTGCGCGCCCCGGCGCTGCAGCACCTCGAGCGCGTCGTGCAGGAGCGTGTCGGCGCTGACCGTGGCGAAGGGGCGGATCCACCGGTCGGCGACGGGCCGCTCGCGGCGCTCCTCGTCGGGCTCGAGGACGTCCTTGATGTGGAGGTAGCCGATCAGGCTCCCCCTCGTCGGAGACGACCGGGAAGCGGCTGAACCCGGTGGCCGCGCACAGCGCCTCGACGTCGGCACCGGTCGAGCCGCGGACGACGGTCGCCAGCGACCCGGGGGTCATCATCACCTCGGCGACGGTCTTCTCGGTGAAGCCGAGAGCGCCGGAGAGGCGGTCGTACTCGTCCTCGGCGAGCAGGCCCTCGCCGTGGGACTCCTCGACGAGCGCGGCCACCTCCTCCCGCGTGTACGTCGAGCCGAGCTCCTCCTTCGGCTCGATCCGCAGCAGCCGGAGGATCGCGTTGGCGACTGCGTTGATCGACACGATGAGCGGGCGCAGGACGAGCACGATGCCGTACATCGGCGGACCGAGGATCAGCGCGGCGCGGTCCGGTCCGGCGAGCGCGATGTTCTTCGGCACCATCTCGCCGAGGACCACGTGCAGGTAGACCACGATCATCAGGGCGAGCACGAAGGCGACCGGGTGCAGCCAGCCCTCGGGCACGCCGACCTCGTGGAAGACCGGCTCGATCAGGTGCGCGAGCGCGGGCTCGCCGACAGCACCGAGGCCGAGCGAGCAGACCGTGATGCCGGTCGCGCGCCGGCCATCATCCGCGAGACCTGCTCCATCGCGGTCAGCGTGATCGCGGCCATCCGCGAGCCGGCCTGGGCACGCGGCTCGATCTGGCTGCGACGTGCCGAGATCAACGCGAACTCGGCGCCGACGAAGAAGGCGTTGGCCGCCAGCAGGAAGACGGCGAGCAGCACCCCACCGAAGTCACCCATCGGCCGGCTCCTCCTCCACGCGCAGGGAGAGCCGGTCGATGCGCAGCCCGTCCATGTGGTCCACGGTCAGCACGGCCCGGCGGAGCGGAGCATCCTCGTCGTCGCCGGAGGTCGCCACCGGCAGGGGCACGACGGCCTCGTCACCCGTCACCGGGATCCGCCCCAGCACCTTGAGCACCAGCCCGGCCACCGTGTCGTAGTCCTCGCTCTCCGGCAGGCTCGATCCCGGAGAGGTCCTCGACCTCGTCGGGCCGCAGCAGCCCGGACAGTGCCCAGGTGCCGTCGCGGCGCAGCCGGGCGCGGCTGCCGGTGCGGTCGTGCTCGTCGGCGATGTCGCCGACGATCTCCTCGATGACGTCCTCCAGGGTGACGATGCCGGCGTGGTCGCCGTACTCGTCGAGGACGATCGCCATCTGGAAGCCGTCGGCCCGCAGCAGCGCGAGCAGCGGGTCGAGCCGCAGCGAGTCGGGCACCACGATCGGCTTGGCCATCAGGTGCTTCACCTTGGTGGTCGAGCGCTCGTGCAGCGGCAGCGCAACGGCGTTCTTGACGTGCACCGTGCCGACGACGGCGTCGGTGTCGTCGAGCACCGGGAAGCGGGAATTGCCGGACTCGCGGGCCAGCGCGATCACCGCGCTGGCGCGGTCGTTGGCCTCCAGGCTCCGGGTCCGCACCCGCGGCGTCATGATCTCCCCCGCGGTCCGGGTGCCGAACTCCACCGAGCGCTCCATCAGGCTCGGCGGTGTCGGCGTCGAGGGTGCCCTCGTCCGCGGAGCGCTGGATCAGCGAGGCCGACTCGGTGACGCTGCGCGCGGAGCGCAGGCTCCTCCTGGGGCTCGATGCCGAGGCGGCGCACGATGGCGTTCGCGCTGCCGTTGAGCACCCGGATCGGGCCGCTGGCCACGGCGGTGAACGCACGCATCGGGCGCTGGGTGACACGGGCGGTGAGGTAGGGCAGCGAGATGGCGACGTTCTTGGGCACCAGGCTCGCCGATCAGCATCGTCATCAGGGTGCTCAGCACCAGCCCGGTGGTGACGGCCACCGGGGTGACCGCGCCGCTCGAGACGCCGGCGTCCTCCAGGGGGCCGCGGAGCAGGCTCCGCGATGGCCGGCTCGGCCAGGAAGCCGATCGCGAGGTTGGTGATCGTGATCCCGACCTGGGCCCCGGAGAGCCTGGGTCGACAGCGTGCGCAGCGCCTTCTGCAGGCCGAGCGCGGAGGCGTCACCGGCGGCGGCGGCGCGGTCGACCTGACCCCGGTCGACGGTGACGAACGCGAACTCGGCGGCGACGAAGAGCCCGCACGCGAAGATCAGGAGGATGGCGAGTCCCAGCAAGAGCCAGGCGGTCATCGAGGTCCTTCAGGAGGTGAACGGGAGAGCCACCACCCTAGAACATCGCGCGTCACCCGTGCCGGGCGCGGCCGATCTCGGCGTACCACTCGATGAGGTCGGGGTCGTCCACGCTGCCCGGGTCGTACGACGCACCGAGTGCCTGCCCGGCCAGCACCTTCTTCACCGGCACCTCGAGCTTCTTGCCGGTGCGGGTGTGCGGGATCCCGGGGGCGGCGATCACGACGTCCGGCACGTGGCGCGGCGAGGCGTGCGTCCGGACGGCGTCCCGGATCCGCGCGTCCAACCCCTCGTCGAGTCTCCACCCCGTCCGCGAGCACGACGAACAGCGGCATCCAGTAGCCGCCCCCGTCCTCCTCCAGCCCGATCACCAGCGCCTCGCGGACCTCCGGCAGCGCCTCGACCGGCTCGTAGATGTCGCCGCTGCCCATCCGGATGCCGTTGCGGTTCAGGGTGGCGTCGGAGCGGCCGTGGATCACGACCGAGCCGTGGTCGGTCAGCGTGATCCAGTCGCCGTGGCGCCACACGCCGGGGTAGGTGTCGAAGTAGGCGTCGCGGTAGCGACTGCCGTCCTCGTCGCCCCAGAAGAACAGCGGCATCGAGGGCATCGGCCGGGTGACGACGAGCTCGCCGACCTCCCCGCGCACCGGCCGGCCCGCCGGGTCGAAGGCGTCGAGAGCGACCCCGAGGCAGGGCCGCGACAGACTCGCCGGGCCACACCGGCACGTGCGGCGCCGGGCCGACGAAGGCGCTCACCACGTCGGTGCCGCCGCTGATCGAGCAGATCTGGACCTCCGGCCCCAGCGCGTCCTGGAGTGCCTCGTGGCTGGTCGCCGGGAAGGTCGAGCCGGAGATCCCCACCCGGCGCAGCCGGCTCAGGTCGTGGCCCTGCGGCCCGACGCCGGCCTTCTGGCACGCCGCGACGTAGCCCGGGCTCATCCCGAGCACGCTCACGCCGTGCTCGGCCGCCAGCGCCCACAGGCCGTCGGTGCCGGGCTGGGCCGGGCTGCCGTCGTAGGCCACCACGGACGCGCCGGTCAGCAAGCCGCCGACCACGAAGTTCCACATCATCCAGGAGGGCGTGGTGTACCAGAGCAGGCGCTCACCCGGCCCGAGGTCGAAGTGGTACGCCGCCACCTTCGCCTGCTCCAGCAGGGCGCCGCCGTGGCCGTGCACGATGCCCTTGGGCTTGCCTGTCGTGCCGGACGAGAAGAGCACCCACAGCGGGTGGCCGAAGGGCAGGTCCGCCGTCTCCAGGCTCGGCATCGGCGCCGGTCGCGGCGGCCCAATCCTCGCTGCCGACCTCGATCGTCGCCGCGAGGCTCGGCAGCGCCGCGGTCAGGCTCGGCGACCACCGCGGTGCGGTCGTGCACCTTGCCCCCGTGCACGTACGACGCCGCGTGCACCAGCACGACCGGGTCCAGCCTGCTCGAAGCGGGCCAGCGCCGCCGAGGCGGCGTAGTCCATGCCGCAAACCGACCAGACCGCGCCGATGCTGGCCGCGGCGAGCAGGGCGACGATCGTGTCGGGGGTGTTGGGCAGGTAGCCGACGACGCGGTCCCCCTCCCCCACGCCCAGGCGGCGGTACGTCGCCGCGAGGCTCGCCACCTGCCGGCGCAGACTCGCCCCACGTCAGGCTCCCGGGTCGCGGCCGGATCCTCGGTGGCACCGATGACGGCGACCTCGCTGGCGGGCCGGCCGTCGAGGATCGCGGCGGCGTAGTTGACCCGGGCCTCGGGGAACCAGACCGCGCCCGGCATCCGCTCCTCCGCGAGCGCGGGAGCCGGCAGCGCGAAGCCGAGGTGCTCGGCGACGTTGCTCCAGAAGACGCCGAGCTCGTCGACGGACCAGGCGTGCAGGTCGTCGTACTGCGCGGGGGTGCCGGCGGCGAGGGGGCGGCCGGTGGCGGCCGCGGCGTGCTGGGCGAAGTCCTCGATCCGGCTCATGGGCGCCAGCCTAGTGACGGCGCTCACCCACCGGTCACCCCCCGAAGGAGGGGGCGCCCGCGATGGCGCGGACGTCGTCGCCGCCGGTCGCCGAGACCCAGCCCCGGCCGGGCTCCAGTCGTCGGATGGTGCGGGCGGGCACGCCGCCGACGACCGCGTGGTCCTCCACGACGCCGCGCACCACGGAGCCGGCGGCGACCACGACGTTCCGCCCGATCGTCGTACCGGGCAGGATCATCGCGCCGTGGCCGATCCAGGACCCGGAGCCGATCACGACCGGCTGGTGACTGCCGAACTGCAGGCCGACGGGCACGTCGGGGTCCTGGTAGCCGTGGCTGGCGTCAGAGACGAACACGTCCTGGCCGAACCACACGTCGTCGCCGATCGCGATCGACTCGTGCGCGGTGACGCAGGCGCGGGCGCCGATGACGCAGCGCTCGCCGATGACCAGGCCGCGCGCGGGGAGCGACTCCTGGTCCGGGCCGTAGCCGACCGAGAGCGTGGCGTACTTGCCGATCAGGGTGTCCCGGCCGACGTGGATCGCCTGCGGGTTGACCACCGTGGCGATCGGGAACGCCAGGCAGGCGCCCGGCGCGAAGGAGCCGAACTGGTCGGCGAGGTCGGTGCCCGGCGCGACGTCGCCGACCCGCTCGACCCACTGCCAGGCAGCGAGGACCGAGCGGTTGAGGAGACGGCGGAGGGCGGGCACCGGGTGAGGTTACCGAAACGCAACATTCGCCGTGGGTTCTCAGTTCGTTCGCGTGCGGCGACGGGCCGTAGCCTTCGCTGGTGCAGGACCCTCGTTCCCCCCAGGTGATCGCCTACTTCGCCGACGACCCGACCCGGGTCTACCAGACTGCTCCAGTGGCTGCCGGTGCTGGAACGGCTCGACGCCACCCACCCGGTGGCCGTGCTGACCCGGGATGCCGGGAGCCGCGACGTCGTGGCCGAGCGGACCACGCTGCCGGTGCTGTTCGCGCCCGGCTTCAACGACCTCGCCGCGCAGTACGACGCACTGGACGCCAAGGTCGTGCTCTACTGCAACAACTCCGCGCTCAACTTCAACTCGCTGCTCGACGGCCGGATGCTGCACGTGCACATCAACCACGGCGAGTCCGACAAGCACAGCATGGTCAGCAACAACGCCAAGGCCTACGACCGCGTGTTCGTCGCCGGCGAGGCTGCCGTCCAGCGGCACCGCGCGGCACTGATGGAGGCTCGACGAGTGGCGTCTGGTGCGCGTCGGCCGGCCGCAGCCTGGACCTGCGCCCCGCTCCCCTGCTGCCGCCCAGCGATCGTCGTACCGTGCTGTACGCGCCGACCTGGGAGGGCGACGCGGACTACAACTGCTACACCTCGGTCGACGTGATGGGTGCCGCCATCGTGCGCCAGGTGCTGGCCGTGCCCGGCGTGCGCCCTGGTCTACAAGCCGCACCCCAAGGTCACCACCAGTCAGGTGGCGGCGGTCCGCGAGGGCCACCAGGCGATCCTCGACCTGCTCGAGCGCGCCGCCGAGCAGGACCCGGAGGCCGGGCACGCCGCGATCTGGCAGGGCGACATCCTCGCCGTCTTCCCGGGCTGCGACGCGATGGTCACCGACGTGTCCTCGGTCGGCCTGGACTGGCTCTACCTGCAGACCGACAAGCCCATCCTCGTCACCGACCGGTACGACGACGCCGAGCGGCTGCGCCAGGAGGTCCCGGTCAGCCGGTGCGCCGACGTGGTCGACGCCGCCACCCTGCCCGGCCTGACGCAGCTGCTGGCCGCGCGGCTGGACCACGACGAGCACCGGATGGCGCGGGCAGCGATGCGGCACCACTACTTCGACGACAACGGGGTCGGCGACTCCACCGTGCGCTTCGTCGACGCGGTCGGCGCGTTGGTGGAATTGCGTGACCGGCTGCAGGGCGCGAGCCCCGCAGCCGGCCTCGAGGAGTCTGCCTAGCCGGTCCTGCCGCTCAGTAGCGGTAGGTCGTGACGTAGTTGTTCGAGAAGGCTCGTGTAGTAGCCGTTGCTGGGCTTCACGACGGCCCGGAAGTGGGTGCGGCGGGCGTAGACCGGCAGACTTGACCGACCAGGCGCTGGTGCTCGTCGTACGCACGCCCTTGTAGGTCACCCAGCGGCACGAGGTGCTGGTCGGCGAGGCGCAGGTCGACTTCTGGATCGTGACCACGCGGCGGGCGTACGACGGGGTGACCTTGCCGTAGAACACCCGGGTCGAGCGGCGGAAGTTGTCGTGCAGGTTGCGGCGGACGTTGACGCGCACCGTGGCCGAGACCGACGGGTTGACGACGGTGCCCTCGACCGTGGTGCCCGCGAAGTAGAGCCGGTAGTCGGCCGAGTACGACGGGATGGTGGTCCAGGTCGGGGTCGGGTCGCTCTGGGTGAGGTCGCGGCGTGGCGGCAGCGTGGCCCACGCGGTCTGGCCGACGATGCGGCGCTGCAGGTAGGTCGCGCCGGGGTAGCGCGGCGTCGTGTCACCGGCTTGGGTGACCCAGCCCTCGAAGGTGACGGCGCTGCCGTGGCGGACCAGCGCGTAGTTGCGCTGCAGGTGGGCGACGGTCTGGACGCCCGCGGCATGGGCCGGAGCGCTGGTGACGGCGACGAGCGAGAGGGTGCTCGCGAGCAGGGCGAGGACCGTCAGGCCGACGCGCCGCAGTGAGGTGAGATGCATGGGTGGTGCCCCCGGGATCAGGATGGGTGACGGTTCTGCGACGGACGCCGCAGCCGGAGGCTACCGGTTCCCTCCTCCCCCCAGGACGAAACCCCGCCCGCCCGCTCGGGGTGGTCGTCGGACCTGCCTGAGAGGCTGGTGCCATGGCCGACGACACCGCTTCCGTCTACGCCGCCGAGGACCTGTTGGCCGGCTGGCTCGACGAGGCCGCCCGCACCCCGGGCACGCCGCTGCGGGTGACGGTGGGCTCCAGCGTGCGCGAGCCTGGAGCCGGAGACCGAGCCGCGGTTCACCGACCCTGCCCACGTCCAGGAGTTCGTGGACCGCGTGCTGGCCCACCTGCGCGCCACCGGCAGCCGGTACGACGACGGCACCGGGCTCGACCTGGCCGATGTCCCGGTCGTCGTCCGCGCCCGGCGCGGGCACCGTCAGGCGCACTACGAGCGCGGCGACCTGCCCGTGCGCGGGGTGATCGCGATCCCGCCGCGCGAGGTCGGCGGCTCGTGGTCGCTGCGGGCCGCGGTCGTGCTGCACGAGGTCGCCCACCACCTCGCCGGGGTGGACGGGCACCCGGCCGCGTTCCGCACCACCTTCGTGCGCCTGCTGGAGGACATCGGGATGCCGGTGCTGGCGGACCTGCTGCACACGGCGTACCAGGCTCTCGGGGCTGGACACCGGCGTCGACGGCGAGGACCGCACCCTGCTGCGGATCGGCCGGCTGCTGCGCCAGGCCGAGCGCACGAGCAACACGGCCGAGCGCGACGCCTTCTTCGCCAAGGCGCAGGACCTGGCGACCCGGCACCAGATCGCGCTGGCCGTGGCGCGGGCCAGCGCCCACAGCGAGGAGCACCGCCAGGACCCGGCCTGGGAGACGGTGCTGATCGGCGAGAGCGGCAAGCGCTCGCTGGCCCGCTACGTCCGGCTGCTCCCTGGAGATCGCCCGGGCCAACGACGTGCGGGTCGCGATCTACACCAGCAACACCCGGGTCACCCTCTACGGCTTCCCCACCGACATCGCCGTGGTGAAGGCGCTCTACGCCTCGCTGGTCACCCAGATGGTCGCCGACGGCGACGCCCACCTGCGCTCGGGGGCGCACAAGGCCGACACCCGGCAGGTCTGGGACGTCCGGCGGCGCCGCTGGGAGCTCCGGCCGGTGCACGGCTCGACGGCGCGGGCGGCGTTCTACGAGGCCTGGGCCGACCACGTCGGGGAGCGGCTCGCCCGCTCCCGCGACGAGGCGCGGGCAGCGGCGATCGCGGCTGAGCCGGTCGATCCGGCGACGCCGGCCCGGCCCACCTCGACCGAGCCTGGCGCTGCGCGCCAAGGAGGTCGAGGTCGTCGACTACTTCGCCCGCATGCAGCGCGACCACGGGATCCGCGGCACCTGGAAGGGCACCGCCTCGGCGGCCTCCGCGGCGCCCGGCTCCCGCGACGCCGGGGTCGCGGCCGCCGCGCGGGCACGACTCGGCACAGAGCGCGCCCTCGGCGGCTGAGCGGCCGGCGAGGAGTAGCGTCGGCGTCGTGCTGACCGTGGTCGTCGCGTTCACCGCGAACCTGCTCATCGCGGTGGCCAAGTCGGTCGCCGCGGCCGTCACCGGCTCCGCCTCGATGATCGCCGAGGCTGCGCACTCGTGGGCCGACGCGGGCAACGAGGTGTTCCTGCTCATCGGCGAGCGCAAGGCGGCCCGGCCGCCGGACGAGAGCCACACGCTGGGCTACGGCCGGGTCGGCTACGTGTGGTCGATGTTCGCCGCCTTCGGGCTCTTCACCGTCGGCGCGGCGGTGTCGGTGTGGCACGGGGTGCAGTCGCTGGGTGCCGAGGAGGAGGCGCCGTCGTACACCTGGGCCTACGTGGTCCTCGCGATCGCCTTCGTGCTGGAGGGCATCTCCTTCCTGCAGGCGCTGCGCGAGGCCCGCTCGGCCGCCGTACGACGCCGGATCTCGCCGCTGCGCTACCTCCGGCTGACGTCGAACCCGATGCTGCGCGCGGTCTTCGCCGAGGACTTCGCCGCCCTGATCGGGCTGGCCGTCGCCTTCGTCGGCATCCTGCTGCACCAGGTGACCGGCAACCCGGTCTGGGACGCGATCGGCTCCATCGTCGTCGGCGTCCTGCTGGGCGTGGTCGCGCTCTTCCTGATCCGCCGCAACATGGACTTCCTCACCGGCGAGACGGTGACCCCGCTGACCCGCGACGTGGCGCTGCGCGCACTGCTCGCGCACCCCGAGATCGCCCGGATCAGCCTACCTGTACATGGAGTGGGTCGGTGCCGACCGGATCTTCCTGGTCGCGGCCGTGGACCTGGTCGGGGACGCGCCGGAGTCCGACGTGGCCGAGCGGCTGGGCCGGATCGAGGACCAGCCTGCACGACCGTCCCGAGATCACCCGGGCGGTGCTCACCCTGACCCGGCCCGGCGACCGGACCGACCTGCAGCCGGCCGACGCCGCCGACTGAGCGGCCGACGGGATCAGGCGGCGCGGGCGGGCTCGCTGCGGAACCGGTTGGGCCGGCCGTCGATGCCCAGCGCCCGCCAGAGCCGGCGGGAGACGGGGTTCATCAGGCGGGCCTCCTCGGCGAGCATCCGCACGTCCCCGAACATGTCGCGCAGCATCTCCCGCGCCTCGGGGCTCTCCCACCACACCTCGCGCACGACCTCGGGCGGGATGCCCATCGCCCGGCGTGCCTTCGGGCTCGGTACGACGATGACGTCGGCCAGGGTGCGCATGAGGACCGGCATGATCAGCGAGGCGAGACCGCGGCGCACCCGGCCCAGGCGGGGCGAGCGGTGCTCCAGGAACTGGTGGGCGAAGCCGATGTGCCGGGCCTCCTCCGCGACGTGGATCTGGCTGATCCGGCGCAGCAGCGGGTGCATCTCGGCCGCCGAGCGCAGCATCACCTTCTGCACGTGGTCGATCGGCTCCTCGCCACCGAGAACGCCGATGAAGAAGGTGAAGGGCAGGTGCTTGGCCGCCAGCGGCAGGAAGGGCGCCAGGGCCCGGAAGCTCCAGGGCGCACCGGCGACGTCGAGCCCGGTGCGGTTGACGAACTCCTGGAACATCTGGGTGTGGTGGCACTCCTCGGTCGCCTCGTGCGTGGAGTAGCGGAACTCGGGGCGGCCGTTGGGCAGGGTCAGGCAGTACATCATCAGGCCCGCGATGAGCACCTGCTCGAACTGCAGGCCGACCTTCACGACGTTGGTCTGGCGGTAGAAGCCGACCTCGATCTGGCGCTCCCGCGGCAGCGACCGGTACCACTCCGTGCGGCCCAGGGCGTCGATCTCCGGCAGGATCCAGCGCGGGTCCTGCGGGTCGATCGCCAGCGCCGGGTCGTCCCACGCGATGTCGACGAAGGCGTCGAAGTGGTGCTCGACCGACGCCTCGGAGAGCGTGCGGAGCAGGTGGTGGTAGTCCTGCTGGCTGGTCCCGATGCTGCCCATGGACCGACGGTAGGCCTCCGCCGGTCTATCTGCAACCGTTGGTAACGGATATTGTCGGAAAGCGCACCGCGTCGCTCATCCTCGACCCGCCGGGCGGGCGGAAGGTCGCGGCGTACGACGCGCTGCGCAAGTTCCCCACCCTGAAGAAGAACCTGCACCTGGGCGGCACCGACGACCTGCGGCGCTCCTTCGGGGAGGACGGTGGCGCCGAGGGCTGCGGAACCGACTTCGGCGAGATCGAGAAGTGGGCCGGCGAGCGCGCGGCCCTCGCCGTCGTACCGCTCGACCCCACGCCCGTCGTCGTGCTGCAGGTCTCCGACGACGAGCCCGAGGCCGGCCTCGACCGGCGACATCGGATCAGTCTGGACTCACGTCCGCCGCCAGCGCCTTCTTCACCGCCAGGTAGAAGGTGTCGGAGACGAGCAGACTCCGGGTGAGACTGCGCTGAACCGTCTCGAGGACGACGGTGTCGGCGTCCACGATGCCTGCCACGATCTGCGCCTGCGCGACGGGGTGGGCGATCCACAGGAACTCCCCCTCGGCGAAGAGCGGGCGCAGGTTGCCGAGCGCGAAGTAGGTGAACGAGTCGCCCACCAGCGCCGTGCGCCCCGGGACCAGGCCCGCACTCGGTGCGGTGGTCCACCGGTGGGTCCCGTAGACCGGAGTGCCTTCGTCCCAGTGGTCGCTCCCGGCGCTCTCGCGCACCTCTCCCCCGGCGCTCACGTCCGCCGAGGCCGCCTCCTCGTCGAAGTCGAGGCCGGCGAGCAGGGTCAGGTCACCGGTCTTGCTCCGCTGGCCCTTCCGCACCTCCAGCCGTGCCGCCAGGGCCGGGTCGAGCCTCTCGGCGAGCCGGCGGGCCAGGACTGCGGTGCCGACTGAGCTCCAGTGCGTGTCGGTGCGCCAGAAGGGCTGCTCCCCCGCGGCGACCATGTCGGCGAGCGGTGCGCGCATGGCGACGTACCGGGGGTCCGAGAAGCGGTCGAGCGTCCGGTCCTGGGCCGGCAGGGCATCGGCGGCACAAGCTGCCGGTCGGCAGGTGGCGCGGCAGGTTCGCGCCGACGACCGCGGACTTGTTGGGGCCGACGAAGAAGAGGGAGCGACGTCCGGAGCTCTCGATGAGCCGCGCAAGCCGGGCGAGCCTGACCAGGGCGCGGCGGTAGCCGCCGCGGTCCGCGCACGCGAGGTCGAACTCCTGGCCGAGGTAGAGCGTGTCGTCGCGTCCGCGGAGTACCTGCGGCGTCGGCGCCGTCGCCCCTGCGGCACCCGCGCCGGTGGCCCGGGCGCCACCCGCGGCGGCAGGCAGCGTGCCGAGCAGGTGGTAGTCGACCCAGGCGTTGGCACGCACCGCGTTCTCACGGCCGGGCAGGTGGTCGGAGGCCCACGGCGCCAGTGCGTCGAGGGCGCCCCAACCGTCGGCCGGGTCGGGCGCCTCGGCGAGCGGCCGGTTCTCGAAGGCCGAGGGCCGCTCCCCGGTGACGTAGAGCAGTGCCGGCCCGAAGACGAACAGGAGGGCGACGAGTCCGGCGACTCCGCGGTACCAGCGCACGTGGGTCTCCGATCAGAACTGGAAGTAGAGGAAGGGACTGAAGGCTGCCCGCGACGGCGACCATCGCCGCCACCGGCGCGACGACCAGGGCGACGACCCGGGCGGCCGTCTGGCGGCGTGCCGAGGTCGCATCCAGGCCGTCGATGGTGCGGCCCATGGTCAGCGAGCCCGGGATCAGCGCGAGCAGGGGCACGAGCGCCAGCAGCACCCACTCGTGGGGCGCGGTGGTCACGAGCAGGTCGGGCGCGAGGCCCCAGGCGGGCTCGGTGAGCCGGTCCGGGCGCAGCATCGCGCCAGCCATCCGGCCGAACTCGCCGAGGTCCGCCGCTCGGAAGAGCACCCAGCCGAAGATCACCAGCACGAAGGTCCCCGCCCGTCGTACGGCCGCATGGCGCTCCACCTTCGCCAGCCCGGTCGCACGCTCCACGATCAGCAGGGCACCGTGGTAGACGCCCCACAGCACGAACGTCCAGGCCGCGCCGTGCCACAGGCCGGTGGCGAGGAAGACGATCACCAGGTTGCGGTAGGTGTGTGCGGTGCCGCCACGGTTACCACCGAGCGGGATGTAGAGGTAGTCGCGGAACCAGCGCGACAGCGACATGTGCCAGCGCCGCCAGAAGTCGGTGATCGAGACCGCGGAGTAGGGCCGGCGGAAGTTCTCCGGCAGGCGCAGGCCGAACATGATCGCCAGGCCGATCGCCATGTCGGAGTAGCCGGAGAAGTCGAAGTAGATCTGGCCCGTGTAGGCGATCGCGCCCACCCACGCGGTGGCGAAGCCTGGGGTGCGAGGAGGCGAACGCGGTGTCGGCGATCGAGGCCAGGGAGTCGGCGATGACGACCTTCTTGAACAGCCCCCAGGCGAAGCGCGGGAAGCCGTCGACGAAGTCGGCCCAGCGGTCGTGATGCTGATGGTGAAGCCTGGTCGGCGATCTCGTGGTAGCGCACGATCGGGCCGGCGATGAGACTGCGGGAACATCGCGATGTACGTCGCGAAGGTCAGGGGGTTGCGCATCGGCGGCCGGGTGCCGCGGTAGATGTCGACGACGTAGGACAGGTGGTGGAAGGTGAAGAAGGCTGATCCCGATCGGCAGGGCCACCTCGATGACCGGCGAGCCCGAGCCACCGAGTGCCCGGTCGATCTGGTCCACCGCGACGCTGGCGAAGCCGAGGTACTTCCACACCGCGAGCACGGCCAGGTCGCCGGAGACCGTGGCGACCAGGATCGCCTTCGGGGTGAGCACCCGAGGCGGACGCGGGCGCCGGCGGGCGCGGCCGATGGCGAGCCCCGCGGAGTAGTTGATCGCCATCATGGCGAGCAGCAGGAGGACGAACTCCTTGCCCCCGACGGCGTAGAAGGCGATCGAGAAGACCGCGAGGATGCCGTTGCGGAAACGCTGCGGGAGGACCCAGTGGGCCACGAGCACCGCGGGCAGGAAGTACCACAGGAACAGCGGCGCCGCGAACGACAAAGGTCCCCCTCGGCTCGCTCGGCCACCGGCTCCCGCCGCCGGATGCGGTTCGGTCGGGCTGACAGGATTTGAACCTGCGACCCCCTGACCCCCAGTCAGGTGCGCTACCAAGCCGCGCTACAGCCCGAACACTCCGCACGGGATCGCCGTTCGGAGCGGGGGGGAACACTACCCCAGCACCGTCGCCGGTCCCGAATCGCCTCGCCGGACGTCACCGGAAGTCGCGCGAGGACTGCCGCGCCTGCAGGGCCGCGCCGGTGCCGGGCAGCACGGTGTCGAGGGAGACGACCCGGTCGGCGACCAGGTTGGTGACGCCGTCCTCGCGCTCGACGATGCCGCGGACCACCACCGCGACCTTGTTGCGGGCGGCCGGGCGGGAGGACTTCATCACCCCCGGGGAGCAGACCACGTTGAGCATCCCGGTCTCGTCCTCGACGTTGAGGAAGGTGATCCCGCTGGCGGTGCCCGGACGCTGGCGGTGGGTGACCAGGCCGGCGACGTGCACCCGGCGGCCGGGCTCGGCGGTGCGCAGGCTCCTCGACCGAGCGGATGCCGGCGGTGGTGAGCCTGGGCGCGGAAGTGCTCGACGGGATGGACGTCGGTGGAGATCCGGGTCGACCACAGGTCGGCGAGGGTGACCTCCATCGGGCTCATCCCGGGCAGGCTCGGGTGGGGCCGGTGCGGGAGTGCTGCCGGGGAGCAGGCCGTCGTGCTCGGCGTACCCCGCCATCCAGATCGCCTGGCGCCGGTCCAGCCCGAAGCCGTCGAAGGCGCCGGCCGTCGCCAGCGCCTCCAGGCTGAGCGGTGGTGAGAGCGGCGCGGCGGGACAGGTCGCGGAGGTCGGCGTACGGCGCGGTGGCCCGCTCGGCCACGATCCGCGCCGCGAGCTCGGCGCCGATCCCCTTGACCTCGTCGAGGCCGAGCCGGACGGCCAGCCCGTCGTCGTAGCGGTGGCGGTCGGTGCCGATCGGCACGCACGGCTCCAGCCCGGCCCGGGCGCCGGAGCGGGCGATGTCGGGCGGCAGCACGGTGACCCCGTGGCGGCGGGCGTCGGCGACCAGCGACTGCGGGGAGTAGAAGCCCATCGGCTGGTTGCGCAGCAGCCCGGCGAGGAAGGCGGCCGGGTAGCGCAAGCTTGAACCACGACGAGGCGTAGACCAGCAGCGCGAAGGCGAGCGCGTGCGACTCGGCGAAGCCGAAGCCGGCGAAGGAGAGGATCTTGACGTAGATCGCGTCCGCCTTGTCGCCGGTGATCCCCTTGGCGGTCATCCCGGCGTAGAGCCTTGTCCTTGACCTTCTCGATCCGCTCGATGCCGCGCTTGGAGCCCATCGCGCGGCGCAGCAGGTCGGCGTCGTCGTGGCTGCAGTCGCCGAGGGCGACCGCCATGGCCATCAGCCTGCTCCTGGAAGAGCGGGACGCCGAGGGTCCGGCCGAGGATCGGCTCCAGATCCGGGTGGTCGTAGACCACCGGCTCCCGGCCCATCGCGCGGCGGATGTAGGGGTGCACCGCGCCGCCCTGGATCGGGCCGGGGCGGATCAGCGCGATCTCGATGGCCAGGTCGTAGAAGGCTGCGCGGCTTGAGCCGGGGCAGGGTGCCGATCTGGGCGCGCGACTCCACCTGGAAGACCCCGATCGAGTCGGCCCGGCAGAGCATGTCGTAGACCTCGGGCTCCTCCTTCGGGATCGTCTCCAGGGCCCAGCGCCGGCCGGTGTGCTCCTCGATCAGCCTGCATCATGTGGTCGAGCGCGCCGAGCATCCCCAAGCCGAGCAGGTCGAACTTCACCAGCCCCATCGACTCGCACCCGTCCTTGTCCCACTGCAGCACGGTGCGGTCCTCCATCCGGGCCTTCTCGATCGGGCACACCTCGCCGATCGGCCGCTCGGTGAGGACCATCCCGCCGGAGTGGATGCCGAGGTGACGCGGGGCGCCCATCAGGCTCCTCGGCCAGGCTCCACCACCTGGGCGGGCATGTCCACGTCCGCCGCGATCACGCTCCCCCAGCCGTCGATCTGCTTGGACCAGGCGTCCTGCTGGCCCATCGAGAAGCCCAGCGCCTTGGCCGCGTCGCGCACCGCCATCCGCGGCCGGTAGGCGATCACGTTGCACACCTGCGCGGCGTTGCGCCGCCCGTAGGTCCGGTAGACCCACTGGATGACCTCCTCGCGCCGGTCGGAGTCGAAGTCCACGTCGATGTCCGGCTCCTCCTCGCGGTGCTGGGAGATGAATCGCTCGAAGGGCAGGTCGAAGTAGACCGAGTCGATCGCGGTGATCCCCAGCGCGTAGCAGACCGCCGAGCTCGCCGCCGAGCCCCGGCCCTGGCACAGGATCCCCTCGCTGCGGGCGAAGGCGACGATGTCGTGGACGATGACGAAGTAGCCCGCGAAATCCTTCTGGACGATGACCTCCATCTCCCGCTCGACCCGCTCGCGCGCCTTGGCCTCGTTCGGGCGCCCGGCGTAGCGCTCGGCGAAGCCGCGCTCGAGCAGGTCGCGCAGGTGCTCGGCGGCGCTCAGGCCCTCGGGGATGCCGTGCTGGGGCAGGCGCGGGGAGGCCTTGCGCAGGTCGAAGGCCAGGCTCGCGGGCCAGCACCACCGAGCGTCGTACGACGTCGGGGCGGTGCCGGAACTGGGCCAGCATCTCCGCGCCGCTGCGCAGGTGCGCTCCCCCGGAGATGTCCAGCCAGCCCTCCGAGCTCGGCGATGCTGCGCCGCGCCCGCACGGCCGCCATCGCCGCCGCCAGCCGCCGGCCCTGCGGTGTCGCGTGGTGCACGTTGCCGGTCGCGACCGCGGGCAGCCCGCGCTCGTCGGCGATCCGGGCCAGCAGACTCGTTGGTGTGGTCGGCGCCGGGCTGGGCGCTCGCGATCAGGCTCCACCACCACCTGCCCGTGGCCGAACCGCGCGACCAGCCGGTCCACCTCGACCGCCGCCGCCTGCGGGCCGTGCGCCGCGAGCGCCTGGCGGACCGCGCCCTTGCGGCAGCCGGTGAGGACCATCCAGTGCTCCCCGCCGGTCTCCGCGAGGCTCGTCGAGGTCGTAGGCCGGGCTGCCCTTCTCCGGTGCCCGCAGCCCGGCCTCGGTGATCGCCCCGGACAGCCGGTGGTAGCCCTCGACCCCACGCGCCAGGACCAGCAGGTGGCTGCCCTCGGGGTCGGCGACGCCGTTCTGGGTGCGCTCCAGGCCGAGGGACAAGCTCGGCGCCGTAGATCGTCGGGAGGGCGTAGTCGCTGCCCGCCTCCGCGAACAGCGGTGCGCCCGCGAACCCGTCGTGGTCGGTCAGCGCCAGCGCGTCCAGCCCGAGCCGGGCGGCCTCCTTGACCAGGTCGCCGGGGCTGCTCGCCCCGTCCAGGAAGTCTGAAGTGGCTGTGGCAGTGCAGGCTCGGCGTAGGGCGTCGACTCGGCCGGGCGCAGGATCTCCTCGGGTTCGGTGCGCGGCCGCTTGCGCCGCGAGACCGGCGCCTCGGCATCCGGGGCGCGCCCGGAGAGGCGACGCTCCAGGCTCCCGCCACGGGACGGGAGGGTTGTTCCAGCCCATGACCCAACCGTAGTCGAACACCTGTTCGAACGTCCAGTGATCACGGTGCACCGGCCGACGAGGCGTAGTGTCGGTGCTGGAGCCATCCAGGCTCCCTCTCAGAGAGAATCGCCATGAGCGACAAGTCGCCGCGTCAGAGCATGTCCAAGAAGACCAGCAAGTCCATCAAGGAGAAGCGCGCCGACAAGCGCCAGAAGGCCTCGGACGAGACCGTCGTCGAGAAGATCCATCCGGGCCGGAAGAAGTGACGCTCGCGAGCCTCGGGGTCATCGGCTCCTCCGCCAAGGAGAACGAGCACCGGCTGCCGATCCACCCCGAGCACCTGCCCCTCCTCGAGCCCGACCTCCGCGCCCGGATCACCCTCGAGCACGGGTACGGCGCACGCTTCGGTGCCGACGACGCGAGCCTGCGTCAGCACGTCGCCGGATTCGCCTCACGGGAGGAGCCTGCTGGCCGACTCCGAGGTCGTGCTGCTGCCCAAGCCGCAGGCTCTCCGACGTCGCCGCGATGGGTCCCGGGCAGACCCTGTGGGGCTGGCCGCACTGCGTGCAGGACACCGAGACTCACCCAGCCTGGCGATCGACCGGCGGCTCACCCTCCTCGCCTTCGAGGCGATGAACCACTGGACCCGCGACGGGGCGGTCGGGCTGCACGTGTTCCACAAGAACAACGAGTCTCGCCGGGTACTGCTCGGTGATCCATGCGCTCCAGGCTGGCCGGGTTGACCGGCGACTACGGACGCCGGTTGAGCGCGGTCGTGATCGGGTTCGGCGCGACCGCCCGGGGTGCCGTGACCGCTCTCAACGCCCACGGCGTGCACGAGGTGGCGGTGCTGACGAACCGAGGTGTGGCAGCCGTGGCCTCACCGATCCACTCGGTGCGGATCCGCCAGTTCGAGCACGACCAGGGCAGCGAGGGCGGTAGCCACGTGATCACCGAGCGCGGCCACGAGCCGCTGCCGGCGTACCTCGCCGAGAACGACATCATCGTCAACTGCACGCTCCAGGACACCGCCGACCCCCTGGTCTACCTCGACGAGGCGGACCTGGCCGGCTTCCGGCCCGGGAGCCTCGTCGTCGACGTGTCGTGCGACCTGGGGATGGGCTTCACGTTCGCGCGCCCGACCAGCCTTCGAGGACCCGACGTTCCTGGTCGGGGACGGCGTCCTCTACTACGGCGTCGACCACTCCCCGTCGTACCTGTGGAGCTCCGCGACCTGGGAGAACAGCAACGCCCTGATCCCGTTCCTGCGCCGTGTCCTCGAGGGCGGCGCCGCGTGGGACGCCGACGAGACCCTGAGCCGGGCCATCGAGATCCGCGAGGGCCGCGTCGTCAACCCCGCCATCCTGGCGTTCCAGCGACGGGAGACCGCGCCTCCGCACCGGGTCGCCTGAGGCTCACGCCGAGGTCTGCTCCCCCGCGTCCGAGAGACTCGATCTCCACCATCAGGCTCGTCGGCGATCCCCTCCAGCAGCGTCCGCAGCCCGTCGACACCCGCTGTCGCGGGCGCATCGAGGACCGCGCGCGCCTCGAAGAGCCTGGCCGCCGGCCATCGGCGCCTCGCGGACGTCGGTGACCAGACTCGGCGATGCTCACCCCGTGCCCGGCCAGCGCGGCCGAGACCTCGGCGACGATGCCGGGCCGGTCGGCCCCCAGCAGGGCCAGGTTGAGCCGGGTCGCCTCCTCCGGGACCGGTACGCCGGTCCGCTCGAGCGTCACCTGCAAACCGACCCCCGCCAGTCTCGCCCAATGCGGAGACGAGTGCCTCGGCCCGCGCGTCGGGGACGTCGAGCAGCAGGATGCCGGCGAACTTGCCGCCCAGGCGGGCCATCTGGCTGCGGCTCCAGGCTCGCGCCGTGGGCGCGGATCGGCGCCGAGAGGTCGGAGACGAGACCGGGACGGTCCTCCCCGATGCAGGTGAGCGTGAAGGTGGCCATGCCCGCAGGCTACGAGACGCATGGCCGGGCCGGCCCGGCCACGGGTCGTGGTCACCGTGATCCGACCGCGACTTCGTGGCTCGGCGACCTCTCCCCTACCGTTGTCCTGTGAAGGCGCTGCTCCTCGAGAACATCCACCCGGCCGCCGTCGAGACCCTCGAGGCCCGCGGCTACGAGGTCGAGTCTGCGGACCGGCTCCCTCTCCGAGGAGGAGCCTGGTCGCCGCGCTGCCCGGCGTGCACCTGCTCGGCATCCGCTCCAACACCAACGTCACCGCCCGGGTGCTCGCCGAGGCGAGCGACCTGGTGGCGGTCGGCTGCTTCTGCATCGGCACCAACCAGGTCGACCTGGCCGAGGCGGCCGCGCGGGGCATCGCGGTGTTCAACGCGCCGTACTCCAACACGCGCAGCGTGGTCGAGTCTCGTCATCGCCGAGATCATCAGCCTGGCCCGGCGACTGCCGGAGAAGACCCAGCGGATGCACGACGGGATCTGGGACAAGTCCGCGCGGGGCAGCCACGAGGTGCGCGGGCGGACCGTCGGCATCGTCGGCTACGGCAACATCGGCACCCAGGCTCTCGACCGTGGCCGAGGCGCTCGGCATGAACGTGGTCTTCTACGACACCGCCGACCGGCCCGCGCACGGCACCGCGCGCCGCCTCCGCTCGCTGCGCGAGCCTGCTCGAAGTCGCCGACGTGGTCAGCCTGCACGTCGACGGGCGGCCGGGGAACGCCGGCTTCTTCGGGGCCGCGGAGTTCGCGGCGATGAAGCCGCGCGCACTGTTCATCAACGCCTCGCGCGGCATGGTCGTCGACTACGACGCGCTGCGCGAGAACGTGCTCTCCGGGCACATCGCGGGTGCCGCGGTCGACGTCTTCCCGGCCGAGCCCAAGGCCCAGGGCGACGCCTTCGACTCCGTCCTGCGCGGTCTCGACAACGTGATCCTGACCCCTCACATCGGCGGCTCGACCCAGGAGGCGCAGGAGGAGATCGGCTGGTTCGTGGCCGAGAAGCTCGCCCGCTTCGCGCTCGAGGGCAGCACCGCGCTGTCGGTCAACCTGCCCGAGGCGCTCCCGCCGGCGCTGCGGCCCGGCTGCCGGCTCGGCTTCCTGCACGACAACGTCGCCGGCGTGCTCGCCGAGGTCAACGCCGCGCTGGCCGATGCCGGCGACAACGTCATCGACCAGCACCTGTCCACCCGCGACCGGCTCGGGTACGTCGTCACCGACACCGCCGAGCCGCTCTCGGCCGAGGCGGTGGAGACCCTCACCCGCTCCGAGCACTGCCGGTGGGTGCGCACCTGGTGAACCGGCCCGGTGGGTCTGCCGCCGTCCCGATCGGGTAGTGCACGGCCATGAGCCAGACACCCGAGGACGACCGGATCGCCGAGCGTGCCGGTTCGCTCCCCGAGGAGCGGGCGGCCGGGAGCGCGGATCCCGAGGCCCAGGCCGAGGCGATCCTGGAGGACTCCGACGAGCGCGTCGAGGACCCCGAGGGCACGCGCGAGGCGAGCACCCAGACCCCGGACTGACCTGCCCTCAGGCAGGCGCCACCGGCTGGCGCAGGATCGTCCGCAAACGCTCCGGCGCCACCCGGCGCGGGTCACTCAGGTAGATCTCGTGGTGCCTGCCCGTCATGCTCAGCCCCGCGCCGGGGATGAGGCTCCTCGTGCATCTGCGCGAGCACCGGCGCCTCGTCGTCGTAGGAGCCCACGTGCAGGGTCTGCACACACCGGCCCTCGTGCAGGCTCCTCGATCCGCACCCGGTCCAGCGCCGCCGGGGCGCCCTTGCGGGCGACCTGGGCGCGGGCCTCGTCGTACCGCCCGGCGATCCAGTCGGGGACCGGGAGCATCGCCGTCCAGGCTCCACCGGGACTTGTCGCGGGCCGAGGTGAAGACCGCCATGTCCTCGGCCCACCACAGCGCCTCCAGCGGCGGGACGACGTAGTCGCGGTCGAGTCTCACGCTTGCTGGTGAACTTCAGGGTGTAGGCGAGCGGGTAGAGCGCGGCGAGGGCGTCGGCGTACTCCTGGGCGGTGTTGGGGTCGCCGTGGCCGTCGACCATGAGGTACGTCAGCGGCGGCACGTCGAGGACGCGGAGCTCGCCGCGCCGGGCGCGGTAGGAGTCGAGGTCCTTCTTCGGGTCCGCCTTCACGGATCCTCACGGTAGCCGGTCGCGCAGCCAGGTCGTCGTCCCCGCCGGGAGGCCCTTGAAACTTCGGTCGGGCGTGCAGCGGCGCGACCAGCAGCGCGGTGCCCTCGGGCAGGCTCCACTTCAGGCTCGTGGTAGACCGGCGACAGGGGGTGCTCGCTCTCCAGCAGGGCGAGGTCGTCGGCGACGCGGCGGTACTCCGTCCACGGGCCGTCGAGGCGCTCCGGCAGCGTCGTACCGGTCCAGGCGAGGTAGTGGTGCGGCATGTCGGAGCGGTACCCGCGACCGCGGCCCACCTACCCTCGGGGCGTGACGAGCGCACCCGCCCACGCCCAGCACGGCAGCCGGACCCGCCTCGAGTGGGGCCCGACCGGCGGTGCGGCGATCAGCGCCGGCGCCGACATCGCCGTGGTGGTCGACGTGCTCTCGTTCACCACCACGCTCTCCATCGCCACCCTGCGGGGGACCCGGGTGCACCCGTTCCCGTGGAAGGACGAGCGCGCGCAGGCCCACGCCGACGCCCTCGACGCGGTCCTCGCGGTCGGGCGGTTCGAGGCGCAGCACCTCACGGACCCGCCGCCCAGCCTGTCACCGGCCCAGGCTCCTCACCAGCCGGTACGTCGAGCGGCTGGTCCTGCCCTCGCCGAACGGCTCCACCATCTGCGCCGCGCTGCGCGCCGCCGCCCCGGGGCTGCAGGTGGTCGGGGCCAGCCTGCGGAACCGGGCCGCCGTCGCCCGCTGGCTGGTGCCGCGGATGACGCAGGGGGCGCGGGTCGCCGTCGTACCCGCCGGTGAGCGGTGGACCGACGGCACGCTCCGGCCCGCTGTCGAGGACCTGTGGGGCGCGGGGGCGGTGCTCGACCTGGCGCTGGCCTCCGCGGGGAGCCAGGGCGCGAGCCCGGAGGCGCGGTGGTCCGTGGCGGCCTACCGGGCGCTCGCCGGCCGGCTCGCGGCGGAGGTACGGGACTGTGCCAGCGGGCAGGGAGCTCGTCGACGCCGGGTTCGCGGCGGACGTCGCGGTCGCGGCGGAGCCTGGACGCCGACGACGTCGTACCGCTGCTCACCGACGACGGCTTCGTCGCGGCGGGCGCCTAGCCCAGCCGCCGGTCGATCGCGGCCAGCACGCTCTTGCGGTTGCGTGTCGCCGCCTCCTGTGCGCGCAGCCGGTGCAGGGTGGTGGCGTCGAGCCCGGCGAGGCGGTTGCGGACCTCGGCGACCCTCGACCGGCGAGGTCCGGCAGTGCCGCGGGCTCCTCCTGCTGCGCGGCGGGCGTCTCCTGCCGGACGCTGACGTGCCCGGTCACCGTGTCGAGCACGCGCAGCAGCGCCCGGGAGTAGGCACGGCCGGTGCTGGCCAGCCGGCCGAGCCTGGTCGTCGGCCTCGGCGCGGCTGAGCGAGCCGCGACCGACGAGCTCGTCCATCAGGTCCTGGAGCCTGGGTCGCCTGGAGACTGGCACTGTGCTCGAGGGCGCCGTGCAGCGCCCGGAGGTTGCGGGGAACCAGGTCGGCAGGGCCGTTCGGCGCCATCGAGGCCTCCAGATGGTGGATGGGAGCAGGAGCCGGTCAGTCATAGGCCGCCTCCACCTGCCAGGTACCCGGATCCTGCCAGTGCAGCAGCCACGCCCGCCCGTCGACGCCGACCAGCCTGGAAGCGCGCCGCGCGGCCGCCCGCGGCCGGTCCCAGCCACCACGCGTCGTCCACCGGCCAGGGCCCGGCCCATGCCGCGACCGGGTGCCAGCGCCGGCCGACCCGGAACCGCCACGGCTCCCCCGTCACCAGGCCGCGACCGGTGACCGCGATGCCGACGCCGGCCTCGTCGACCACCTCGGCCTCCACCGGGACGGGGAAGACCCTGCTCGGTGCCGGGCCCGGGATCCGGCCCGGCCAGGGCCGGTCGACCGGACGCAGGCCGACCGGGCGCTCCCCCAGGGCACCAGGGCCTGCTGGTCCCCCGCACTGCGACCGCCCTGGCGGACGGGGACCCGGACGGCGTCGTAGCCGACCATGGCCTGGACCCGCGCCACCCCGCGCACCACCTGGTCGTCGGCGCCACCGCCCCAGAGTCCGTCGACGTGGGCGGAGGCCGGCTCGACGGTGTCGGGCAGGAAGCGGACCAGGGTCACCGGGGAGGTGATCGCCTCCCCCGTGGTCTTGCGGCTGCGCAGCCCCGAGCTCGCCATCCCGGCCTGGAGTCTGCCAGTGCACCCGGTCGACGAGGTCACGGGAGGTGAAGCAGCGCGGGTGCAGCCAGGTCCGCGCGGAGACACCCTCCTCGAACTCCGCCTCGATCCGCACCCCGGTCGCCACCAGGCTGCCGGTCGCTGAGCCCCGCGACGAATCGCTCGGCGGTGGTCCGCACGCTGAACGTGACCGCCTCGGCGGAGTCCAGCGGTGGCTCGAAGGAGATCTCGCAGGCCAGGCTCCGGCGGCGGGGTCCGCGAGGCCAGCCGGGTGACCTCCTCGCCCTGCACCCGCCGCCACACCTCGATGCCGTAGCCGCCGAAGCGGTTGCTCACCGAGGCGCCCGAGAGCGCCGCGAAGTCGCCCAGCAGCGCCAGCCCCAGCCGGCGCAGCAGGTCCGCCAGGCTCCGCCCCCTCCGGCCCGTCGTCGGCGAGCACGGTCACCGGCAACCCCCGCAGGAACTCCGCCGACCCACCGGCCGGGACGGCCAGGCAGCCCTGGGCCGGCGCCTCGCGGGCGGCCCGCTCGGCGGCGTACAGGTCGTCGGCCACCCCGAACCGGCAGTCCCAGACCCCGGCCTCGACCAGGTGCTCGGCCAGGACCGCAGCCGCGGCCTCCTCGCCACCGACGCCTGGCCGCGCGAAGTACCGGCCCGGTCCGGGCAGGGCCAGCATCCCCGGGCGCAGCGGGGCCACGCCGGGACGTACCTCCTCGACCACGCCGAGCACCGGCTCGAACCACCGCGCGTCCCGCTCAGGGCTGGCGCTCAGCAGCACCACCTCCGGGCACCGTGCCTGGGCGTCTCGGCGGCGTTGGCCGCGTCGTACGCCCTCGGCCCGGGCGGTGGCGTTGCAGACCGTCACCCGGTTGTTGGCCAGCACCACCGCCGGGGCCGCCGTGTCCAGTGCGGGCTCGCCCTCGCCCCGCTCCTCGGCCAGGCTCCATCAGCCCCGCGGTCACCGCCCAGTCCGGGCACCAGACCACCATCGTCCGCATCAGTCCAGCACCACCTCGGCTCGTGCGGGGAGCCGGCCGCCGCCGCGGGCGACCAGGCTCCATCCGTCGCTCACGCAGGAAGCCCTGCCCGCCACCCAGCCCCGACCAGGAGCCTCTGCCCGGCACCGAGCCGCACCTCGCAACGTGGCCACTCGCCGTGGACGACCAGCACCCCGGCCCGAGCACGCAACCGGGCGTCGAGGATGCCCGCCGACTTCGCGTCCACCGAGCCCGGTGGCCGCAGCACCACCACCTTGAGCACGTCGACCAGCCCTGCCGTCGCCTCCAGCCAGTGCTCCCCCGGCGCGGGCACCAGGACGGTGCGGGACAGGTCGATCCCCTGCTGGTACGCCGCCTCGACGCCGAAGTCCTCCCACCCGACGAACCCGACCCACTCCCCCGCCTGCGAGGCGCCGGCCGCGAGCGCCATGCCGAGGGTGGCCGAGTCGACGCCGTAGACCCCGCCGGTGCGCAGCTGCACCAGCCCCTCGAGGATCGGCAGCACCGGCACCGCGAGCCGGCTCGGACCGCCCTGGAGCGCGGAGATCCGGCCGCGCAGCCTGGTCGACGACCGTGCGGGGGTCGTCGACTTCGAGGGGGCGGACGCTCATGGAGCCATGTTCGAACATTTGTTCGATTGGCGCAAGTGGGAGCACTCGGCTCGGGATGAGCGCGGACCCGCCGCGGGGCGGGGCGTAGGGACTAGCGCCGGCCGCGCTTCTCCCGCGGCTGGACCTTGATCTCGATCGGGGTGCCGACGAAGCCGAACTCCTCGCGCAGGCGGCGCTCGATGAAGCGCTCGTAGCCCTGGTCGAGCCTTGCCGGTGGTGAACAGGCTTGAACACCGGCGGGGCCGAGGAGACCTGGCTTCCGAACAGGATGCGCGGCTGCTTGCCGCCGCGGACCGGGTGCGGGTGCTCGGCGACGACCCGGCCGAGGAAGGAGTTGAAGGTACCGGTCGAGATCCGGGTCTCCCAGCCCTCGATCGCGCGGTTCAGCGCGGGCACGATGCGGTCGATGTGCCAGCCGGTCTTGGCGGTGATGTTGATCCGCGGCGCCCACTGGACCTGGACCAGGTCGCGCTCGATCTCGCGGTCGAGGTAGTAGCGGCGCTCGGCGTCGACGAGGTCCCACTTGTTGAAGGCGATGACCAGGGCCTTGCCGGCCTCGCGGATCTCCTGCAGGATCCGCATGTCCTGCTCGGCGACGGACTCGTTGCCGGCGAGGACCAGGATGCAGACCTCGGCGCGCTCGATGGCGGTGGAGGTGCGCAGCCAGGCGTAGTACTCGTGGCCGGAGGCCTCCTTGACCCGCTTGCGGATGCCGGCGGTGTCGATGAAGCGCCAGGTCTCGCCGCCCAGGCTCGACCAGACTCGTCGACCGGGTCGACGGTGGTGCCGGCGACGTTGTCGACGACGACCCGCTCCTCGCCGGCGAGCCTTGTTGAGCAGGGAGGACTTGCCGACGTTCGGGCGGCCGACGATCGCGATGCGACGGGGGCCGCCGGGAGCGTCGTACTCCCGCTCGGGGGCGTCGGGCAGCACCGCGAGGACCGCGTCGAGCAGGTCGCCGGAGCCGCGTCCGTGCAGGGCGGAGACGGTGAAGGGCTCGCCCAGGCCGAGGTTCCACAGCGCGAAGGCCTCGGCCTCGGCGCGCTCGTCGTCGACCTTGTTGGCGGCCAGCACGATCGGCTTGCCCGACTTGCGCAGCACCCGCACGACGGCCTCGTCGGCATCGGTGATGCCCACCGTCGCGTCGACCACGAAGAGCACGGCGTCGGCCAGGCCGACCGCGATCTCGGCCTGCGCCTTGATCATCTCGGCCATGCCGCGGGCGTCGGGGTCCCAGCCGCCGGTGTCGACGACGGTGAACGCACGACCCGACCACTCGGCGTCGTACGAGACACGGTCGCGGGTCACGCCAGGGACGTCCTCCACGACCGCCTCACGGCGGCCGAGGATGCGGTTGACCAGGGTCGACTTGCCCACGTTGGGCCGGCCGACGACGGCCAGCACCGGGACCACCCCGGTCGGGGCGAACTTCACTCATCACGATCTCCTTGCGGGAGCGGGCCCGGCAGGCTCCGCCCCGTCTCCTCGAGCGCGTCGGCGAGCCCGCTGCGCATGTGCGCGCGCAGGGCGGCCGACGTCAGACGTACATGATCCCTCGTCCGGGGCCAGGACACCGCATCGACGGGCATCGGTTCGCCCACGACGATGTCGATCCGAGCCCCCCGCGGCGGCAGCGAGCTCGCTCGATCCGCCCGGCTCGCGCGTCCCCAGGAACGTCAGCGGTACGACGGGCGCCCCCGTCACCAGCGCCAGGTACGCCGCCCCGGTGTGGAAGATCTCCAGGTCCCCGGCCCCGCGCGAGCCCTCGGGGAAGACACCGACCGCGTGCCCGTCGCGCAGCACCCGCAGCGCCGTGCGGACCGCCCGGGGGTCGGTGTGCTGCCGGTCCAGCGGCACCTGTCCCGCGCGGCGCAGGAACCAGCCGAGGGGTCCTGCGAACATCTCCTCCTTGGTCAGCGCGTGCACCGGCCGGGGCGCGAAGATCGCCATCAGCGGGCCGTCGACGAAGCCCACGTGGTTGCCGGCCACGACGACCGGCCCGCTCACGGGGAAGCGCTCGGGGTGGCGCACCCGGACGTCGTACCGGCGCCGGATGAGCCAGCGCGACGCGGGACGTCCGCCGACCAGGAGCCGGCGCGCGGGCGCGGCGACGCGGTCGGAGCGAGGAGCCTGGGAGTGCGCGCTCACACGCGCTCCATCACCAGGCCCACCACCAGGTCGATGACCTCGTCCAGGGTGCGGTCGGTGGAGTCGATCTGCGTCGCGCCGTCGACCACGGTCAGCGGGGCGACCGCCCGGCCGGAGTCGATCTCGTCGCGGGCGAGCAGGGAGGCCTCGGTGGCGGCGACGTCCGCGCCGCCGTTCTCCAGGGCGCGGCGCGCGGCCCGGGCGGCGGGGTCGGCAGTGAGGTACACCTTCACCTCGGCGTCGGGGCACACGACCGAGCCGATGTCGCGGCCCTCGACGACGATCCCGCCGTCGCCGACGATCGCACGCTGGAGGTCGACGAGCCGGGCGCGGACCTCGGGGACCGCGCTCACCGGCGAGACCGCGCCGTTGACCTCGTCGGAGCGGATCTCGACCGACACGTCGGTGCCGTCGACGGTGATGGTCGGGCCGAGCGGGTCGGTGCCGGAGACGATGTCGGGCTCACCCGCGCGAGCAGCGACGGCCGCGGGGTCGTGGACGTCGACGCCCTGGCGCAGCATCCACCAGGTGATCGCGCGGTACTGCGCGCCCGTGTCGAGGTAGCGCAGGCCGAGCCGGTCGGCCACCGCCCGGCAGGTGCTCGACTTGCCGGAGCCCGAGGTCCCGTCGACGGCCACCACGACGTTCTGCTGGTTCTGCTGCGCACTCACGGCCGCAGACTACCGGTGGGTAGTCCACCCCTTCGACTCCAGTGCGACCCGCAGGCTCCTCCGCACGGGAGGCGACCACGTCGAGCTCGACCTGCCCGACCGGCCGGCCGGGGTCGTGGTCGATGCGCACGTCCTCGATGTTGACACCGCTGGCGCCGGCGTCGGCGAAGAGCCGGGCGAGCCCGCCCGGGGTGTCCGGTACGGCGACCCGGACGGCCTCCATCGGCTGCGGCGCCGCGCCGTGCTTGCCCGGGATGGCCCGGGTCCCGGCCTGCCCGTAGCCCAGCAGCGACTCCAGCCCCACCCGGTCCCCGCCGGCGACCGCCTCGAGGACCAGGTCCAGGCGCGCGCGGACCTCGGTGAGCAGGTCCGCCACCGCGGCGGAGTTCCCGCCGATGATCTGGCTGTAGAGCCGCGGGTCTCCCCCGGCGACACGGGTCACGTCGCGCACCCCGGTGCCCGACAGCGCCAGGTGCTCCGGCGGAGCGGCGGCCAGGGTGCCCGCGACGAGCGCGGCCATCAGGTGCGGGACGTGGGAGGTGCGCGCGACGGCTCGGTCGTGCTCCTCGGGGCTGAGCAGCACGGGGGCCGCGCCGCAGAGCCGGACCAGCGCCTCGACGATCCGGGTCGCGCCGGTGGTGGCCGCCGGGCCGGGCGTGATCGCCCAGGGCCGGCCGTCGAAGAGGGTGGCGCTCGCCGACAGCGGGCCGGAGTGCTGCGTGCCGGCCATCGGGTGGCTGCCGACGTAGCGGCTCAGTGCGGGATGGCCGGTCACGGCCGACAGCGGCAGGCTCCTTGACGCTGCCCACGTCGGTCACCACGGTGTCGGGGCCGGCGCCGTCGAGGGCGGCCCGGATGGCGGCGCCGAGGGCGTCCGGCGGCACGGCGACGACGACCAGCCTGCGGCACGTCCTCGGGCGTCCGGGCGCGGCCGGCCCCCAGCCCGGAGGCGGTGCGCAGGTGGTCGGGGGCACTGTCGGTGAGCAGCACGTCGAGCCCGGCGCGGCGGCACGCCAGCGCGATCGAGGTGCCGATCAGGCCGGTGCCGACGATCTCGACCGGCCCGGTGAGGAGGGAGGTCTCGGACACGACCGCAAGGCTAGGCCACCAGCCTACGGCGTCGGCTCCGCGCCCGGCTGGTAGGACCCGAACGACCAGTGGTTGCCCTCCGGGTCGCGCACACTGCCCCCGCGGCCGCCGTAGTCCTGCTCGACCATCGGCCGCTCCACGGTGGCGCCCGCGGCCACGGCGGCGTCGAACACGGCGTCCGGGTCGTCGGTGACCAGGTACGTCGCGCCGGACCCAGCCGGCTGCAACGGGCTGTCGGAGCGCACCGCGCCCCACATCAGGCCTCCGCCAGCGGGCCACAGCCACTCGGCGTGCACGACGGTGCCGCTGTCGTCGCGGTACGTCGCGTGCTCGGTGAACCCGATCGCCCGCAACCAGGCGGTCATCGCGTCGGTGTCGGAGAACTGGAGGGCCGGCCAGAGCCGGACGGTCGCTGCGTCAGTCATGGCTCGATCCTGCTCCCCCGGGACGGTCCGGGTCTTGAAGGAACGGGAACTCCTCGCGCAGCCAGGTCGTCGGGGTGCAACCGGCGAGCGCGCTCCACTCGCGGGTCAGGTGGGCCTGGTCGGCGTACCCGCACCGGAGGGCGACCTCCGCCAGCGGACGCCGTCCGAGCACCCGGCGGGCCGCCTCGAGGCGGGCGATCCGCTGGTAGGCCTTGGGCGTCACGCCGCACTCGGCGCGGACCAGGCTGCCGAGCCGGCGCCGGCTGTAGCCGACCTCGGCCGCCGCCGCCTCGACCCGGGTGCCGGTGGTGAGCAGGGACAGCGCGTGCGCCACCTCGGCCCGCGGCGCGGGGTCGCCGGCGTGCGCGGCCAGCGCGGCGAGGGTGCGGTCGACGAGGGCGACCCGCCCCGCCCACGACGGTACGGCGTGCAGCCGCTCCGGCAGACTCCCGCAGCACGGTGGGCACCTCCGCCTCGTCGAGGTCGGTGAGCGCGCCCGCCAGTGCCGCGGCCGGGCGCCCCAGCAGCACCCGTGCGCCCTCCAGGGTGAGCGCGAGCCTGGACCCCGCGCTGGGTGCCGTCGTGGGAGATGGCGGCGGGCTCGGTGTGCAGCCCCGACAGCGACGCCCAGGCCGCGTGCAGGCTCGCCGGCCGCTCCGCCCAGGAGACCCGCAGCGGCTCGTCCAGCGGCAGCACGAGGGTCAGCGTCGTCGACGGCAGCCCGCGGTGCGTCCCGGGGGCGCCGAAGTCGACGTCGTAGGCGACCCGGGAGGCGACGTAGCGGCGCAGGGCCGGTGGAACGGGCACCATGGCGCCACGGTAGGCCTACAGGCCGACCAGACTCCAGCAAGCTGGCCGAGCTCGTCGTCGCTCAGGCTCGCGCAGCGTGCCGCCGCCGAGGGTGCCGGAGCCGATCGGGCCGAACCGGGTGCGGCTCAGGCTGGCGCACCGGGTGCCCCACGTGGTCGAGCAGGCGGCGCACGATCCGGTTGCGGCCCTCGTGGATGACCAGACTCGACGATCGACTTGTCGGCGGCGGTGGCGAGGACCCGCGCACGGCGTACCTCCACCGGGCCGTCGTCCAGCATCACCCCGGCGAGCAGGTCGGCGACGGTGCCCTTGGCGATGCGCCCGGCGACCTCGGCGACATAGGTCTTCTCCACCTCGAACGACGGGTGCGCCATCCGGTGCGCGAACTCCCCGTCGTTCGTCAGCAGCAGCAGCCCGGAGGTGTCGGTGTCGAGCCGGCCGACGTGGAAGAGCCGTTCGGGGCGGTCGGACACGAAGTCGCTGAGCGTGCGGCGGCCCTCCGGGTCCGACATCGTCGAGACCACGCCGCGCGGCTTGTTGAGCACCAGGTAGACGTGCTCGGAGACCGGCGGCAGCCGCCTGCCGGAGACCTTGATGACCGCCGTGCGGGGGTCGACCTTGGTGCCGAGCCGGGTGACGACCTCGCCGTCGACCTCCACCTCGCCCTCCAGCATCAGGCTCCTCGCAGCGGCGCCGCGAGGCGACACCGGCCTGGGCGAGCGAGCTTCTGCAGCCGGATCTGGCCGTCCTCGTCGAGGGTGACCTCACGCGTCATCGGTGGCCTCCTCGGTGACCTGGGTGGCCTCGGTCGTCTCGGGGGCCTCGGGGGTCGAGGGCGCGAGCTCCTCCTCGACCTCGGCGAGGTCGGGCAGGTGCGGGGCGAGGTCCGGCGACTCGTCGAGGGAGACGATGCCGATCCGCTCCAGGAAGTACGACGTGGTGCGGTACAGCGTCGCGCCGTGCTCCCCGTCCTGGCCGGCCTCCTCGACCAGCCCGCGGTTGAGCAGGGTGCGCATCACACCGTCCACGTTGACCCCGCGCACCGCGGAGACCCGGGCCCGCGAGACGGGCTGCTGGTAGGCCACCACGGCGAGGGTCTCCAGCGCGGCCTGGGTGAGCCGCGCCTGCTGGCCCTCGAGCACGAAGCCCTCGACCACCGCGGCGTACTCCTCGCGGGTGGAGAACCGCCAGCCACCGGCGACGTTGCGCAGGCTCGAAGCCGCGGCCCTGCTCGTCGTACTCGGCGGCGAGGGCGCTCAGCGCCTGGTCCACCTCGGGCGCGGGGTAGCCGACGGCGGTGGCGAGGGTGAGCGGGTCCAGCGGCTGGTCGGCGACCATCAGCACCGCCTCCAGCGAGGGCCGCAGCGCGGCGACCGGCACCGGGAGGGACTCCTCGGTCGGCCCGGTCGAGCCAGTCGGCTCAGTCATCGTTCTTCTCCTCCGGGGGCGGGGGCGCCCCGTCGAACTCGTCGGTGATCAGGTCGTCCACCTCGACCGCCTCGTCGCCGGTCCAGCGCACGGTGAGACTCGCCGAGAGGCGTCATCTGGTCGAAGGCCACCGCCCCCTCGCGGAACAAACTCCAGCAGGGAGAGGAAGCGGGCGACCGTGGTGAGCGTGTCGGGCGAGTCGCCGCACAGGGCCCGGAAGGTCATCGTGCCACTGCGCCGCAGCCGGTCCACCACGATCACGGCCTGCTCGCGCACGCTGACGGTCGGGGCGTGGATGTGGTGGAGGGTCGACCCAGGCTCGGGCTTGGGTGTCATCGCCTTCGCGGCGAGCGCGGCGAACTGCTCCAGGCCGATCCCGATCAGCACCTCCGGCAGCAGCCCGGCGAAGCGCTCCTCCGGGCCGACGGCCCGGGGGAACCGCTTGGCCTCCTCCTGCAGGCGCCGGTCGAGCACGGCCGCCACCTGCTTGTAGGCCTTGTACTGCAGCAGCCGCGCGAAGAGCAGGTCGCGCGCCTCCAGCAGCGCCAGGTCCTCCTCGTCCTCCACGTCGCCCTGCGGCAGCAGCCGCGCCGCCTTGAGGTCGAGCAGGGTGGAGGCGACGAGCAGGAAGGAGGTGGTCTCCTCCAGGTCGGAGTCCGGGAGGTTCTTGACGTGCTCGATGAACTCGACGGTGACCTTCGACAGGGCGATCTCGGTGACGTCCAGACTTTGTGCTTGGAGATCAGGCTGAGCAGCAGGTCGAAGGGGCCCTCGAAGTTCGCGAGCCGGACCGCGAAGCCGCCCGTGGGTGCATCCCCCGCCGGCGCCTCCACGGCGTCCTCACTCACGCAGGCGCCTGACGAGCGGCGAGTCCTCGCCGCTCGACTCCAACTCGGCCAGGACCAGGTGCAGTGCCTCGCGGACCAGGCGCCCGCGGTCCACCGCGAGGCCGTGCTCGCCGCGCAGCGTCAGCCGGGCGCGCTCCAGGTCCATCGACTCCTGGGAGGTGATGTAGACCGTGATCTTCTCGTCGTGCCGGACCCGGCCGCTGGGACCCTTCTGCGGCTCCTCCTGGGCCGGCGGGTCGGGCACGGCCCGGACGGCGGGCTGGTCGGTGGTGGCGCGGAACAGGTCGTCCGCGGCCGGCAGGCTCACACGTCGAGGCACCGCTGCGCCACCTCCTTCGCGAGCCTGGCGGTACGCCTCCGCCCCGCTCGACCCGGTCGCGTACGACGTGATGGGCTCACCCGCCACGGTCGAGTCGGAGAACTTCACCGTGCGCCGGATGACGGTGTGGAAGACGGTGTCGCCCCAGGCCTGCACCAGGCGCTCGAGCACCTCGCGGCCGTGCAGCGTGCGGCCGTCGTACATGGTGCCGAGGACGCCGTCGACCTCGAGGTTCGGGTTCAGCCGCTGCTTGACCTTGTCGATGGTGGCCTTGAGCAGCGCGACGCCGCGCAGCGCGAAGTACTCGCACTCCAGCGGCACGATCACCCCGTGCGAGGCGGTGAGCGCGTTGACCGTCAGCAGTCCCAGCGAGGGCTGGCAGTCGATGAGGATGACGTCGTAGTCGGCGAGGGCCGGGGCGAGCACCCGCTGCAGGGTCTGCTCCCGGGCGACCTCGTGCACCAGCCTGCACCTCGGCGGCGGAGAGATCGATGTTCGAGGGCAGCAGGTCCATGCCGGGCACGCCGGAGGGCACGACGACCTCGTCGAGCGTGGTCTCCGGGTCCATCAGCAGGTTGTAGACCGTCATCTCCATGTCGTGGGGGTTCATCCCCAGACCGACGGAGAGCGAGCCCTGCGGGTCGAAGTCGACGAGCAGCACCTTGCGGCCGAACTCGGCGAGCGCGGCGCCCAGGTTGATGGTCGTCGTGGTCTTGCCGACGCCACCCTTCTGGTTGCACATCGAGATCACCCGGGCGTGACCGTGCGCGGTGACCGGACGCGGGTCCGGCAGCACCGGCATCGGGCGGCCGGTCGGACCGAGTCTCGCCTCGCGCGGGCGCGGTGTCGACGCGGGGCGCGGGCGCCTCGGGCGTCGGGAACTGCAACGTCATGGCATCCTCCGTGCCGAGCGGCACCTCGGACCTCGCGTCGCGCGCGGGCGCCGGGATGGGCATCCGCGGCGGCATGTCGGGTGCACTGGATCCTCCGTAGGGACCGACCATCGCCCTCACCTCTGTCGTGGAGTGGTTGCGGGCTCCTTCCCCAGAGCCCGGGACTCCTCCATCCAACAATGTCGACACGGCGACATTCGGGAGGCGCGCCGGTCAGGTCCCGGAAGTGCCGAGGACCCCGGCGCCGTGCGGGCCGGGGTCCTCGGGCGGTCGTGCGTGCCGATCAGTCGTCGGGGTCGTAGCCCAGGTTCGGGGAGAGCCACTTCTCGGCCTCCGCGACGGACCAGCCCTTGCGGGCCGCGTAGTCCTCGATCTGGTCGCGGCCGAGGCGGCCGACCACGAAGTACTGCGCCTCCGGGTGGCTGTAGTAGATGCCCGACACCGAGGCGCCCGGCCACATCGCCATCGACTCGGTGAGACTCGATGCCGGTGTTCTCCTCGACGTCCAGCAGGTCCCAGATCGTGAGCTTCTCGGTGTGGTCCGGGCAGGCGGGGTAGCCGGGCGCGGGCCGGATGCCGGTGTACTTCTCGGCGATCAGGTCCTCGTTGCTCGCCTGCTCCTCCGGCACGTGCGCCCAGAACTCGGTGCGCACCCGCTGGTGCAGGCGCTCGGCGAAGGCCTCGGCGAGCCGGTCGGCCAGTGCCTCCAGCAGGATCGCCGAGTAGTCGTCGAGCTCCCTCCTTGAACGCAGCGATCCGCTCGGTCGTGCCGAGACCTGCCGTCACCGCGAACGCGCCGACCCAGTCCCCGCCGCCGGACAGGTCGCTCCCGATCGGGGCGACGTAGTCGGCCAGCGAGCGGTTCGGCACGCCGTCGCGGTGCTGCCCCTGCTGGCGCAGGCTGGTGCAGGGTCGCCCGTACGGCGCCGCGGGACTCGTCCTCGTAGACCACGACGTCCTCGCCCGTGCTCGCCGCCGGGAACAGCCCGTAGACGCCGTTCGCCGTGAGCCAGCCCTCCTCGACCAGGCGGTCGAGCATGACCTGCGCGTCGTCGTAGAGCTTTGCGGGCGGCCTCGCCGTGCGTCGGGCTGTTGAGGATGTCGGGGAACTTGCCCTTCATCTCCCAGGCGTTGAAGAACGGCTGCCAGTCGATGTAGTCCCGCAGACTCGCTCAGGTCGTAGCCGGACAGCACGTGCACGCCCGGCGCCTTGGGCTGGGGCGGGGTGTAGCCGTCCCAGGCTGATCGGCGACTTGTTGTCCTGCGCGGCGGCGTAGGACAGCCTGGGGACGCTCGGACTTCTGCGAGTGCCGGGCGCGCAGCGAGTCGTAGTCGGCCTGGGTTGCCTCCAGCAGGGCCGGGCGCTGGCGGTCGTCGAGCAGGGCGGCCGCGGTCGGCACCGAGCGCGAGGCGTCCTTGACCCAGACCACCGGGCCGTCGTACTTGCGGTCGATCTTGACGGCCGTGTGGGCGCGCGAGGTGGTCGCGCCGCCGATCAGCAGCGGGATCTGGAGACCGTTGCGCTGCATCTCGGTGGCGAAGCCGACCATCTCGTCGAGGCTCGGCGTGATCAGGCCGGAGAGCCCGATGATGTCCGCACCGACCTCGGCGGCCTTGTCGAGGATCTTCTGGGCCGGGACCATCACGCCCATGTCGATGACCTCGTAGTTGTTGCACGAGAGCACCACGCCGACGATGTTCTTGCCGATGTCGTGGACGTCGCCCTTGACGGTGGCGAGCACGATCGTGCCGTTGGTGTCCTTCGCGCCGGCCAGGCTCGGGGTTGGCGGCCTTCTCCTCCTCGATGAACGGGATGAGGTAGGCCACCGCCTTCTTCATGACGCGGGCGGACTTCACGACCTGCGGGAGGAACATCTTGCCGGCACCGAAGAGGTCGCCGACGACGTTCATGCCGTCCATCAGCGGGCCCTCGATGACCTCGATCGGCCGGCCGCCGCGGGCCGCGATCTCCTGGCGCAGGCTCCTCGGTGTCGTCCTCGACGAAGCCGTCGATGCCCTTGACCAGCGCGTGCGTGATCCGCTCGCCGACGGGCAGCGAGCGCCACTCCTCGGCGGCCGCCTCGACGACCTCGCCGCTCCCCCGGTGGGCCTCGGCCAGGCTCGAGCAGCCGCTCGGTCGCGGCGAGCGAGTCGTCGGTGCGGTTGAGGACGACGTCCTCGATCGCCTCGCGCAGGACCGGGTCGATGGTGTCGTAGGGCACCAGGGCGCCGGCGTTGACGATGCCCATGTCGAGCCCCGCCTCGATGGCGTGGAAGAGGAAGACCGCGTGGATCGCCTCACGCACCGCGTTGTTGCCGCGGAAGCCTGAAGGAGACGTTGGAGATGCCGCCGGAGACCTTGGCGCCGGGCAGGTTCTGCTTGATCCAGCGCGTCGCCTCGATGAAGTCCACGCCGTACGTCGCGTGCTCCTCGATGCCCGTGGCCACGGCGAACACGTTCGGGTCGAAGATGATGTCCTCGGCCGGGAAGCCGACCTGGTCGACGAGGATCCGGTACGCCCGCTCGCAGATCTGCTTGCGGCGCTCGAGGTTGTCGGCCTGGCCGTCCTCGTCGAAGGCCATCACGACCGCGGCGGCGCCGTACTTCTTGCAGAGGTTGGCCTGCTCGACGAACTTCTCCTCGCCCTCCTTCATGGAGATCGAGTTGACGATCGGCTTGCCCTGGACGCAGCGCAGGCCGGCCTCGATGACCTCCCACTTGGAGGAGTCGATCATCAGCGGGACCCGGCTGATGTCGGGCTCGCTGGCGATCAGGCTTGACGAAGCGGTCCATCGCGGCGACGCCGTCGATCATGCCCTCGTCCATGTTGATGTCGATCACCTGCGCGCCGGCCTCGACCTGCTGGGCGGCCACCGACAGAGCGGTGTCGTAGTCGCCGTCCTTGATCAGGTTGCGGAAGCGCGCGGAGCCGGTGATGTTGGTGCGCTCGCCGACGTTGACGAACAGGGAGTCGTCGGTGATGGTGAACGGCTCCAGGCCGGACAGGCGCATCGCGGGCTCGACGCCGACCGGCTCGCGGACGGCGCGGCCCTCCATCCGCTGCGCGATCTCGGCGATGTGCGCGGGCGTCGTGCCGCAGCAGCCGCCGACGATGTTGAGGAAGCCCGCCTCGGCGAACTCGACCAGCACGCCCGCGGTGTCGGCGGGCGCCTCGTCGTACTCACCGAAGGCGTTGGGCAGCCCGGCGTTGGGGTACGCCGAGACGAAGGAGTTCGCGAGCCGCGACAGACTCGGCGACGTAGGGCCGCATCTCCTTGGCGCCGAGCGCGCAGTTGAGACCGACCGCGAGCGGCTGCGCGTGGCGCACCGAGTCCCAGAAGGCCTCGGTGACCTGGCCGGAGAGCGTGCGCCCGGACGCGTCGGTGATGGTGCCGGAGATGACGACCGGCCACCGCCGCCCGGCCTCCTCGAAGAGGGTCTCGACCGCGAAGATCGCGGCCTTGGCGTTGAGGGTGTCGAAGATCGTCTCGATGAACAGCAGGTCCGCGCCGCCGTCGACCAGGCCGCGGGCGGCGTCGAGGTAGGCGTCGACGAGTCTGTTCGTAGGACACGTTGCGCGCGCCCGGGTCGTTGACGTCGGGGCTGATGCTCGCGGTGCGCGTCGTGGGGCCGAGGGCGCCGGCGACGTAGCGCGGGCGGCCGGTCTCGGCGGCGACCTCGTCGGCGATCCGGCGGGCCAGCCGCGCGGACTCGAGGTTGGGCTCGTAGGAGAGCCTCCTCCATGCCGTAGTCGGACAGCGAGACGGCGTTCGAGTTGAACGTGTTGGTCTCGATGATGTCCGCGCCGGCCTCGAGGTACTCCCGGTGGATCCCGCCGATGATGTCGGGCTGGGTGACCGAGAGCAGGTCGTTGTTGCCGATCAGGTCCGAGGGCCACTCCTCGCGGCTCGCGAAGCGCTCGCCGCGGTAGCCGTCCTCGTCGGGCCGGTCGCGCTGGATGGCCGTGCCCATCGCACCGTCGAGGATCACGATCCGCTCGTGGAGCAGCGCGGTGAGACTCGTCAGTGGCGTCGGGCCGCCATGCGGCGTCCTGCGACCTGTCCTGAGCCATCAACTCATCCTTCCAGTAAATGGAAGGCGCCCTTGGTGTCCCTGCCGAGCGTGGCGGGGTCCCATGTGAACGCCCCGTTGCAACGCCTCTCGGCCGGTGTCCATCGTACTCGGGATCGCGTGACTAGGCTGGAGAAGTGATGGAGATCGAGACGGTGACCGGGCTGGTCCGGCCGGTGGTCATCGCTGCCTTCGAGGGCTGGAACGACGCCGCCGAGTCGGCCACGGCCGTGGTGGACCACCTGATCCGGGTGTGGAACGGCAAGGTGGTCGCGGCGATCGACCCGGAGGAGTACTACGACTTCCAGGTCAACCGCCCCACCGTCGGCATCGACGAGAACGGCTTCCGGAAGCCTGACCTGGCCCAGCACCCACGTGGTGGTGGCCTCGCCTCCGGCGCTGGACCGCGACGTCATCCTGATCCGCGGGATCGAGCCGAACATGAAGTGGCGCCAGTTCACCACCGAGTCGCTGGAGGTCATCGACGACCTCGGCGGCGAGCCTGCTCGTCACCCTGGGTGCCCTGCTCTCCGACAGCCCGCACACGCGGCCGATCCCGGTCTCCGGCTCCTCGACCGAGCCGGACCTGATGGAGCGCCTCGACCTGGAGCAGTCGACGTACGAGGGGCCGACCGGGATCGTCGGGGTCCTCTCCGACGCCTGCGCCACCGTCGACCTGCCGAACGTGTCGTACTGGGCCGCCGTCCCCCACTACGTCGCCCAGCCGCCGTGCCCGAAGGCCACGCTCGCGCTGCTCAGCCGGCTGGAGGACCTGCTTGAGTCCCCGATCCCCCTCGGCGACCTGCCGGAGGAGGCGCGGGCCTGGGAGCGCGGCGTCGACGAGTCGGCCGAGGAGGACGAGGACATCGCCGACTACGTCCGGTCGCTGGAGGAGTCCCGCGACACCGCCGACCTCCCCGAGGCCTCGGGCGAGGCGATCGCGCGCGAGTTCGAGCGCTACCTCAAGCGGCGCGGCGAGGACGGCTGAGCGCCCAGCGCGTCAGACGCTGAGCCCGAGGGCTGCGTCCAGCACCGGCAGCAGGGTCGTCGCGGCGTCCGGGTCGCTGGTGTCGGCGAGGCCGTCGGTGCCGAGCGTGGCCGCGACCCAGGCGTCGATCGCGGCGGTCGCGCGCGGTGCGTCGAGGTCGTCGGCGATCGCGGCGAGCACCTCCTCGACCACCGGCCCCGCCGGCGCGCCGGCTCCGAGGGCGAGCGCCCGGCGCCAGTCGGCGAGGTCGTCGACCGCGGTCCAGAGCCTGGTCGTCGGTCCACTCCCAGTCGGTGCGGTAGTGGTGGCGCAGCAGGGTCAGCCGGATCGCCATCGGGTCGATGTCGCTGTTGCGCAGCGCGGAGACGAAGACCAGGTTGCCCAGCGACTTCGACATCTTCTGGCCGTCGTAGGCGACCATCCCGGCGTGGGAGTAGATCTTGGCGAAGGGCTCCCCCGTGGCGACCTGCACGTGCCCGGCGCACATCTCGTGGTGCGGGAACACCAGGTCGCTGCCGCCGCCCTGGACGTCGAACGCGCCACCGAGCCTCCTGCAGCGCGATCGCCGCGCACTCGATGTGCCAGCCGGGCCGGCCCTTGCCCCACGGGCTGTCCCAGGACGGCTCGCCCTCGCGCTCCCCGCGCCACACGACGCAGTCGAGCGGGTCCCTTCTTGCCCGCGCGGTCGGGGTCCCCGCCGCGCTCGCCGAAGAGGCGGAGCATGGTGTCGCGGTCGTAGCCGGACTCCGCGCCGAAGGCCGGGTCCGCGGCGACGGAGAAGTAGAGGTCGTCCTCGACCCGGTAGATCGTGCCGGCGGCCTCCGGGCGCTGGACCAGCTCGATGACCAGCGGGATCGACTCCACCGCACCGACGTACGCCGCCGGGGGCAGCACGCGCAGCGCCTCCATGTCCTTGCGGAACAGACTCGGTCTCGCGCTCGGCGAGTCTCGACCCAGTCGACGCCGACCTTGGTGGCGCGCTCGAGCAGCGGGTCGTCGACGTCGGTGACGTTCTGGACGAAGCGGACCTCGTGGCCGGCGTTGCGCCAGGCGCGGTGCAGCAGGTCGAAGGCCAGGTAGGTGTTGGCGTGGCCGATGTGCGTGGCGTCGTACGGCGTGATGCCGCAGACGTACAGGCGCGCGGGCCCGTCGGGGGTCGCCTCGACGGTGCCACCGCTGGCGGTGTCGTGGAGGACGACGGGAGGGCCGGTCACCGGGAGCACCGGGATGCCCGGGGCGTTCCATGCGCGCATGGGGCGATGCTAGATGACGGTGCTCAGAAGGGCGGCCACGGGATCGGCGGCCAGCCGCCGTGCGGGCCGGGCAGGCTCCCCGGCCGCGAGCAGCCGCTCCGCGCGGCGCTCCAGCGCCGAGATCTCGTGCTGGGCGAGGTGGAGGCCCAGGCTCCTCCCCCAGGCTGCCACGCACCGCGGCCAGCAGGTCGGTCACCACCGAGGTCTCCTCGTCGGTCAGTGGCTGCCCGGCCCAGCCCCACAGCACCGTGCGGAGCCTTCGGCTCGTGGTGGAAGGCGATGCCGTGGTCCACGCCGTGGCGGTGGCCACCGGGCATCGCCAGCACGTGCCCGCCCTTGCGGTCGGCGTTGTTGATCACCACGTCGAGCACGGCCATCCGGCGCAGCGGCGCGGTGTCCTCGTGCACCAGGGTGACCGGACGGTCCCGGTCGTCGAGGCCGTCGAAGACCTCGAGCCAGCCCTCGGGCGTCGTACCGGAGCGGACCAGGTCGACCGCGTCCTGCTCGGGGTCCACCTCGCGCCACTCCTGGACCATGCCGGGACCGTGGGGGCCCTCCGCCCACCAGGTGCGGGGCACGACGTCCCAGCCGGTCGCGTCCGAGACGAGGTACGCCGCGACCTCGCGGTCGGCCAGCGTGCCGTCCGGGAAGTCCCAGAGCGGACGCTCGCCCGCCACGGGCTTGTAGACGACCTCCGCCCCGTCGAGCCTCGGCGAGGAAGGTCGCGTTGGAGGCCGGCATGATCCGGCCCTTGAGGGTCAGTCCCGTCATGCTCAGGGGTCGCGGCGCTTGAACCCGTTGGCCCGCACGCACAGGTGGCCCTCGGGGTCGATCGGGTGGCCGCAGAAGGGGCAGGCCGGGCGACCGGCGCCGATCACGGCCTCGGACCGCTTGACGAAGGCACGTGCCTGGCCCGGCTCCAGCCGGACCAGCAGCATCTCGGCAGGCTCGGCGCCGTCGGCGATCTCGGCCGGCTCCTCACCCACCGGGAAGACCTCGATCACGACCCGCTCGTCGCCCGGGTCCCACGACAGGGTCATCGTGCCGGCCCGGAACTCCTCCTCGATCGGCTGCGCCAGCGGCGCGTCGTCGGCGAGGCCGAAGGGGGTGATCGCGGGGATCACGCCGCGGGTGCTGCCGTCGGCGATCACCTCGTCGAGCAGGCTCCTCCACGCGCTCGGCCAGCGCGGCGACCTGCTGCTTCTCCAGGGCGATCGACACGACCCGCGCGCCCTCGCTGGCCTGGAGGAAGAAGGTGCGGCTCCCGGGCTCGCCGACGGTCCCGGCGACGAAGCGCTCGGGCGGGTCGAATCCGTGCACGATCGGCATGTCGTCAGCCTAGCCAGAGCGCTCAGCGGGGTCCGGCGCCGCCACCGACCACGGCACCCTGGCCCGCGGGCGGCGGCTGTGCGAGCCAGGACAGGTCGCCGTCGTGGGTGTTGCTGGCGAGCACGTAGGGCCGGTCGGGACCGTAGCGCACCACCGAGATCGACGCCGGGTCCACGTTGATCCGCTGGAACAGGTCCAGGTGCAGGCCAAGCGCGTCGGCCAGCACCGACTTGATGATGTCGCCGTGGCTCACCGCCACCCAGACCGCCCCCGCACCGTGCTCGCGGCTCACCGCGGCGTCGATGCGCCGTACGGCGGACACGGCGCGGTGCTGCATGGCGACCATCGACTCCCCGCCCGGGAAGGTGACGGCCGAGGGCTGCTGCTGGACCGTGCGCCACAGCGGCTCCTTGAGCAGGTCCTTGATCGCCTGGCCCTGCCAGTCGCCGTAGTCGCACTCGGCGAGCGCCTTCTCGCTCGTCGTACGGACCTTGTGGCCGGCGCCACGCTGGGCGTCGGCCACCGCCTTGGCGGTCTGCTTGCAACGCTCCTGCGGGCTGGTCACCAGGCGCACGACCGGCACCGCAGCGATGCGCGCCCCGGCGCGCGCGGCCTGCTCGGTGCCGGAACTCGTCGAGGAGCACACCGGGCGTGCGCCCGGCCAGCAGCCCGGAGGCGTTCGCGGTGGTCCGGCCGTGACGGACCAGCAGCAGGGTGGCCATGGCGGCGAGCCTAGAGCAGCCCCGGTCGCGGGCTGACTAGCGTTGTCCCGTGATCGTCGACAGCGCCGTCTACCGCCACGGGGTCCGCCTCCCGGTCGACTGCTACCCGCACGACTACGCCGCCCTGCGCCAGGCGGCCAGCCGGGAGCACGACTTCGTCTGGGTCGGTCTCTACGAGCCCAGCCACATCGAGGCTCTCCGAGATCGCCGAGGCCTTCGCGCTGCACCCGCTCGCCGTCGAGGACGCCGTCGCCGCCCACCAGCGCCCGGAAGCCTGGAGAAGTACGACGACAGCCTCTTCCTGGTCCTCAAGACGCTCTGGTACGTCGACGAGGACGATGCCGTCGAGACCGGCGAGATCAACGTCTTCATCGGCGAGGACTTCGTGATCACCGTCCGCCACGGCCGCGGCTCGGCCCTCAGCGACGCCCGCCACGCCCTCGAGCAGAAGCAGGCCATCCTCGACCACGGTCCCTCGGCCGTCGTCTACGCCGTGTGCGACGCCGTCGTCGACGGCTACACCGCCGTCGTCGCCGAGCTCCAGGTCGACGTCGACGAGGTCGAGACCTCCGTGTTCTCCGAGGAGCGCACCAACGACGGCAACCGGATCTACGTCCTCAAGCGCGAGCCTGTCCGAGGTACGCCGCGCCGTGCTCCCCCTGCGCGAGCCGATGCGCCGCTTCGCCACCGGCTCCGTGGACCTCATCGAGGCCGAGGCCGGTCCCTTCTTCCGCGACGTCAGCGACCACCTCTCCCAGGCCGCCGACGAGATCGACACCCTCGACGGGCTCCTCTCCACCGCCTTCGACGCCCACCTGGCCCGGCTCGGCGTGCAGCAGAACGACGACATGCGCAAGATCTCCGCGGGAGCCGCGCTGGTCGTCGTACCGACGCTGATCGCGGGGGTCTACGGCATGAACTTCACCCACATGCCGGAGCCTGGAGTGGACCTACGGCTACCCGTTCGCGCTGCTGCTCATGATCGCCACGGCCGCGGGGCTGTGGGTGCTGTTCAAGCGGTCCGGCTGGTTCTGAGGCCGGCATCCGGTCGCCACCCGACCATGCAGAATCGGCAGGGTGACGAGGCCGGCCAAGGAGTGGAGCGCCCCGGCTACCCGCAGCACCTCAGGCACAGCGTTCAGGTGTTGCGAGCGGCGTCCAGCCGAGCGCTACGGACGTAGCCCACTCGTGCAGGCAAGCGGCGCGCTCAGGCGTTGAGTGCCCCGAAGCCCAGCAGCGCGAACACCGCGAGCCCGAGCAGGACCCGGTAGACCACGAACGGCGTGTAGGACTTCGTCGAGACGTAGCGCAGCAGCCAGGCGATCGCGGCGTAGCCGACCACGAAGGAGACGATCGTCGCGGTGATCGTCGGCCCCCAGCCGTAGGCTCGCCTCGCCGGCGTGGGCCTCGCCGACGTTGGCGATCTCCTTGAGCTCGAAGACGCCGGCGCCGACGACGGCGGGGATCGCGAGCAGGAAGGCGAAGCGGGTCGCGGCCTCGCGGTCGTAGCCGAGGAAGCGGCCCATCGACAGGGTCGCACCGGAGCGGGAGACGCCGGGGACGAGGGCGAGCGCCTGCGCGCCGCCCATCAGGGCCGCGTCGCGCAGGGTCATCTGCTTGATCGCGCGGTCCGTGCGGCCGACGCGGTCGGCGACGCCGAGAACGATGCCCATCACGATGAGCGTCGTGCCGATCAGCCACAGGTTGCGGAAGTCGCGCTCGATGACGTCCTTGAAGAGGACGCCGAGGACCACGATCGGGACCGAGCCGACGATGATGTACCAGCCCATCCGGGCATCCAGCGTGCCGCGGTACTCCGGCTTGAACAGCGAGAGCACCCAGGCCCGCGCGATCCGCCAGATGTCCTTGCGGAAGAACACGAGCACGGCGAGACTCGGTGCCGATCTGGATCACCGCCGTGAACGCCGCGCCGGGATCGCCCCAGCCGAAGAGCTCCGGGAAGATCCGCAGGTGCGCGCTGCTGGAGACCGGCAGGAACTCCGTCAGGCCCTGGAGCACGCCGAGGAACACTGCTTGCAGGAAGTCCGCCACAGGAGAGCATCCTAGGGACAGGTGGGTTGTCGGCGTCGTACCGGCGTGCCCGAGCGGGTTCTCCACAGGGGTGCGGCTACGTTTTCCCCCATGCAGCAGCGGTACGTCGGCGCGAGCGGCCTCCAGGTGTCGCGGCTCGCCCTGGGCACGATGACCTGGGGCAAGGACACCGACGAGCACGAGGCGCGCGACCAGCCTGACCGCCTTCGTCGAGGCGGGCGGCACGACGATCGACACCGCCGCCGGCTACACCGACGGTCGCTCGGAGGAGCCTGATCGGCACGCTGCTCGGCGACGTGGTGCGCCGTGACGAGGTGGTCCTGGCGACCAAGGCCGGCATCTGGCGCCGCGGCAGCGAGCGGGTGCACGACACCTCCCGCGGCGCGCTGCTGCGGGGCCTCGACACCTCGCTGCGCCGGCTCGGCACCGACCACGTGGACCTGTGGCAGGTGCACATCTGGTCCGACGCCGTGCCGCTGGAGGAGACGCTGGGTGCGCTCGACCAGGCGGTGAGCAGCGGCCGGGCGTCGTACGTCGGCATCTCGAACTACACCGGCTGGCAGACCGCCCGCGCGGCGACCCTGCAGGAGGCCGTCCCGGGACGGGCGCGGATCGCGTCCACCCAGGTGGAGTACTCCCTGGTCAACCGGCGCATCGAGCGCGAGGTGCTGCCCGCCGTCGAGGCGCTCGGTCTCGGGGTCTTCCCGTGGTCGCCGCTGGGCCGGGGCGTGCTGACGGGCAAGTACCGCACCGGGACGCCGTCGGACTCGCGCGCCGCGTCGCCGGTGTTCGCGGGCTTCGTGGAGGCCTACCTCGACGACCACAGCCGCGGCATCGTCGAGGCCGTCTGCCGCGCGGCGGACGGGCTCGGCTGGACGCCGCTGGAGGTGGCGCTGGTGTGGGTGCGCGACTCCCCCGCCGTGACCGCACCGATCGTGGGCGCGCGCACCGCCGCCCAGGCTCAAGGTCGCGCTCGGGAGCGAGACCAAGACCCTGCCTGCGGAGATCCGCAGTGCCCTCGACGACGTCTCAGGAGGTGCGGCATGAGTGTCGCGATGCTCCGGCCGGGCCTCTCGCGTGGCCTCGGTCGTGGGGTGGAGTGGGAGTTCGACCGGGTGACCTTCGACCGCGCGCTCTCGCGCAACGTCGTCGCGAAGCCTGCTCACCGAGCGTGCCGAGCACGGCGGGTGGGAGCTGGACCGGCTGCAGATCGGGCCGGACGGGCGGCGCCGGGTGGTGCTGCGGCGCAAGATCATCCGCGCGGTGCGGACGGCCTGAGCCTCTGGCGGGGCCTCAGACCTCGTCGAGGAAGCGGTCCATCACCCGCGCCCCGAACTCCAGCGCGTCCACCGGCACCCGCTCGTCCACCCCGTGGAAGAGCGCGGTGAAGTCCAGGTCCTCGGGCAGCCGCAGCGGCGCGAAGCCGTAGGAGCGCATGCCCAGGCTTGGTGAAGTGCTTGGCGTCCGTCCCCCCGCTCATCAGGTACGGCGCCACGATCGCCTCCGGGTCCTCCGCGACCAGGCTCCGGGTCATCGCGTCGACCAGCGCACCGTCGTACGGCATCTCCCAGGGCGGCTGCTTGGAGATGTACTCGATCTCCACGCCCTCCCCCGTCAGGCTCGGCCAGGGTCGAGAAGAACTCGTCCTCGAAGCCCGGCAGGAAGCGGCCGTCGACGTGCGCGCTGGCCTCGGTGGGGATCACGTTCACCTTGTAGCCCGCGTCGAGCATGGTCGGGTTGGTCGAGTTGCGCAGGACCGCACCGAGCATCCGGGCGGCGCCGCCGAACTCCTCGACCAGGGCGGGCGCGTTCTCTGGTGTCGCCTCGGTGCCGGCGAGTCTCACCGACGGCGGCCAGCAGCGTGCGCATCGTCGGGGTCAGCCGGACCGGCCACTCGTGGGCACCGATCCGCGCGACCGCCGCGGCGAGCCGGGTGACCGCGTTGTCGTCGTTGATCATCGAGCCGTGCCCGGCGCGGCCGCGGGCGGTCAGGCGCATCCACGCCATGCCCTTCTCGGCCGCCTCGACCAGGTAGAGCCGGCGCCCGCGGATGGTGGTGCTGAATCCGCCCACCTCGCCGACGGCCTCCGTGCACCCCTCGAACCAGTCCGCGTGGTTCTCCACGAGCAGCTTGCGCACCCTGGTGCCCGCCGGCCTCCTCGTCGGCGGTGAAGCAGAGCGTCACCGGCCGCGCGGGCGCCCGGCCGCTGCGTTGGCGCTCCCGCACCACCGACAGCAGCATGGCGTCGAAGTCCTTCATGTCGACCGCTCCGCGGCCCCAGACGTAGCCGTCCTGGACCTCGCCGCTGAACGGGTGCACCTGCCAGTCCTCCGCCGCAGCCGGTACGACGTCGAGGTGACCGTGCAGCAGCAGCGCGTCCTCGCGGCTGCCGTCCCCGCCCCAGCGGGCCAGCACGTTGGCCCGGCCGGGCGCGGTCTCCACGACCTCGGCGGCGATGCCGACCTCGTCGAGCAGCCCGGCGACGTACTCCGCCGCCTTGCGCTCCCCGGGTCCGTCCTCGCTGCCGTAGTTCGACGTGTCGATCCGGATGAGCTCCCGGCAGATGTCGACGACCTCGCTGGATTCGGTCATGGCGCCATCGTTGCACGCACACCCGAGGCGCTAGCGTGCTGGCCGTGGCACCCCCCGACTGGAAGCAGTACTCCCCCGACCCCGGCCCCGACGAGGAGCCCACCCCGAAGGTCGAGGCCTACCGACCGCCGCCGGAGCCGGTGCCGCTGCGCTCGCTGGAGGAGCGGACAGTGCGTCGTACCGGTGGCGGGCCGGTGCTCGTCGGCGTCGCCGGGGTGGTCCTCGTCGGAGGCGTCACCGCCGGGCTCCTCGCCCTCTCCGGCGGCTCCGACGTCGAGCCCGCACCGGCGGGTGCCGCGGCTGAGAAGCCCGACGTGCAGTCTGCGGACGGCTTCGCCGACCTCGTCGACGCGCTGCGGGAGAAGACCGGTGCCACGACGGTGTTCGAGGTCGTGCTCTACCCGGAGTACGCCTCCCTCGACGTGCCCTTCGAGCCGGGCGACGTCCGCGAGGTGAAGTACCACTGGGACGGCGACCTCGACGAGACCGGTCGCGGCAACACCGAGGACCTCCCCTTCGACCTCACGTCACTCGACGCGTCCCGGTTCGACGGCATGTGCGCGGCCGTCAAGGCCCTGGTCGAGGACCCGGAGAGCCTGCTACCTGATCATCAAGCGCCCGGAGCCCGAGGACCCGACACCGGCATGGGTCTCGGCGTACTCCAGCAACGAGTTCCAGCAAGGGGCGTACGTCGAGTTCGGCCTCGACGGGACCGAGGTCACCCGCCACTCCTGGTGAGGACTCAGGCCTCCGTGGCGAGCGCGGTCGCGAAGCCCAGCATGACCACGCCGGTCACGCCGTCGACCCCGCGCCGGAAAGTGGGCCGCACCAGAGCGCCGGACGCCTTCGCCGCGATCCACACCACGATGCCGAGCACCACGGCGCCGATCGCGACCAGGGTCAGGGCGTAGGCCAGCAGCGCCGGCAGGCCCTCCCCGGCGCCGACGAACTGCGGCAGCACCGCCAGGTTGAACGCCAGCACCTTCGGGTTGGTGATGTTGCAGACGAAGCCCTGCCGGAACGCCGTCCGGTCCCGCACGGTCGCTTTCCCCTCACCCACCGCCCAGACGCTGCCGTCACGCCGCAGGGCGTCGCGGATGGCGCTCACGCCGAGCCAGGTCAGGTACGCCACACCCGCCCACCGGACCGCCAGGAACACCGGCTCCGCCGCCGCCAGCACCGCCCCCAGCCCGGTCGCCGCGAGCACGCCCTGGACCGCCCCCGCGGTGGTGATGCCCGCCGCCGTCACGACCCCGCGCCGCCGGCCGCCGACCACGGTGGCGCGCAGGGTGAGGAAGGTGTCCGGGCCCGGCGCCATCGCGAGCAGGGCCGCGAAGAGGACGAAGGAGACGTAGGTGCTCACGGAGGGGATCGTACGACGGGCAGGACCGTGGCGTCGGCTGACGCTGCGGCCCGCGGACCGCAGGCAGGCTCAGCGCACCTCCACCACCGGCAGCCGGTACGCCGCCGGCGCCGCCTCCGGCACGACCGGGCGCCGGGGTGCCACCGCCCCCACCCGCCGGTACGACGCACCGAGCCCCGGCCGCGCGTCCAGGCTCCCCCTTGTTCGGCCACAGCGCGACGGCACGCTCGGCCATCGCGGTGATCGTCAGGGACGGGTTGACGCCGAGGTTGGCGGCGACGGCGGAGCCGTCGATCACGTGGAGGCCGTCGTAGCCGTGCAGGCGGTGGTAGGGGTCGATGACGCCGTCGTCCGCGCTCTCGCCGATGGGGCAGCCGCCGATGAGGTGGCCGGTGGCGGGGATGTTGACGAGGTCGGCCCAGGTGCCCCCGGGGATGCCGTCGATCTCCTCGCCGACCCGCCGGGCGACCTCGTGCCCCTGCGGGATCCACACCGGGTTGGCCTCGCCGGTGCCCTGGCGGGTGGTGAGGGTGCGGCCCCACGGCCTCCGGCGCAGGTACGTCGTGAGGGAGTTGTCGAGGCTTTGCATCACCAGCAGCACGATGGTCTGCTCGGACCAGTGCCGCGGGTCGTGCAGGTGCGGCAGGTCGCGCCGGTGTCGCCACATCTCGCGCAACCCGGCGAGCAGCCGCGACCGACCGTCGCCGGGGGCATCGGTGAGGGTGGCCATCAGCAGGCCGAGCAGGTTGCTCCCCTTGCCGTAGCGGACCGGTTCGACGTGGGTGTGGTCGTCGACGTGGATCGAGGAGGTGATGGCGACCCCGCGGGAGTAGTCCACCTCGTCGCCGCGGGCGCGGACGCCGAGGATCGCCTCGGAGTTGGTGCGGGTCAGGCTCGCCGAGCCGGGGCGAGATGCGGGGCAGGCTGCCGCCGTCGCGCAGGCGGTGCAGCAGCCGCTGGGTGCCGAGGGAGGCGGCGGAGAAGACGACCTGGTCGGCGGTGAAGACGCGGGCACCGCGTCGTACCTTGCCCTCGGTGCGGCGGGTGGTGACCTCGTAGCCGCCGCCCGGGCGCGGGCGGACGTCGGTCACCGTGGTCATCGGGTGGACCACGGCTCCGGCCTTCTCGGCGAGGTAGAGGTAGTTCTTGACCGTGGTGTTCTTGGCGCCGACCCGGCACCCGGTCATGCAGGCGCCGCAGTCGGTGCAGGTGGTCCGCTCCGGCCCGGCGCCGCCGAAGAACGGGTCGGCCACCTGCTCGCCGGGTCGCTCGCCGAAGAGGACGCCGACGTCGGTCGGCCCGGAAGGCTCTCCCCCACGCCGAGCGAGTCGGCGACGGACCTCATGACGTGGTCCGACGGCGACATCGACGGGTACGACGTCACGCCCAGCATCCGCCGCGCCTGGTCGTAGTACGGCGCCAGGCTCGTCGGCCCAGTCGGTGATGCCCGACCAGCGCGGGTCCTCGAAGAACGACCTCGGCGGCTCGTAGAGGGTGTTGGCGTAGACGAGCGAGCCACCACCGACCCCGGCGCCGGTCAGCACGAGGACGTCCTTGAGCAGGGTCATCCGGAGCAGGCCGTAGCAGCCGAGCGCGGGGTTGAAGACGTAGTCGCGCACCTTCCACGACGAGGTCGGCAGACTCGTCGTCGGCGAACCGGCGCCCGGCCTCCAGCACGCCCACCCGGTAGCCCTTCTCCGAGAGCCGCAGCGCGGTGACGCTGCCGCCGAAGCCGGAGCCGATCACCAGCACGTCGTAGTGAGTCACCGGGTGGCCTCCGTCAGGTCGGCGGTCTCGAAGTCGCTGGGGTCGAAGCGGGCGGTGCGCTCCTGGTACTCGGTCACCGTGCCGGGCCAGTTGGTGGTGATCCGGCCGCTCGGCTCGCGGTACCAGGCTCGTGCACGACGCCCACACGCTCGTGGACAGGCGCCGCTGCATCTCCGCGTCGTACGACGCCGCCCGGTCCGCGCGCACGGCCAGGGTCGTGCCGCGGCGGGCCCCCTCCAGGACCGCCTGCACGAGGTAGCCGGCCTGGGCCTCCAGCATGCCGATGATCGAGTCTGCCGCCGAGGTTGGTGTTCGGGCCGTAGAGGATGAAGAAGCCCGGGAAGTCGGGGACGGTGATCCCGAGGTGAGCACGGGCACCGCCCTTCCACGCGTCGTGCAGCCGCCGTCCGCCGCGGCCGGTGACCTCGATCGAGGCGAGGAAGTCGGTGGCGGCGAAGCCGGTGCCGAGGATGACCACGTCGGCCTCGTGCAGCACGCCGTCCGCGGTGCGCACACCGCCGGCCTCGACCGCGGCGATCCGGTCGGTCACGACGTCCACGTCGTCGCGCACCAGCGCGGGGTACCAGTCGTTGGAGAACAGCAACCGCTTGCAGCCCAGCGGGTAGTCGGGCACCAGCCGGGCCCGCAGGGCCGGGTCCTTGACCTGCTGGCGCAGGTGCAGGTGCCAGGCCCGGTCGAGCACCTTGGTGATCGCGCCGCCGTCGGAGTCGAGCGCCTTGTTGAGTCTGCTCGGAGAGCCTTGAACACCCCGCGGCGGGCGATGTCGTGCAACCGCGGACGCTGGACGAACAGGCGCTTCTCCCAGGTCGCGTAGGTGCGGTCCGGCTTCGGGACGACGTACGGCGCCGAGCGCTGGAACACCGTCGTGTGCCCGGCGACGGGGGCGATCTCGGGGACGAACTGGATCGCGCTGGCGCCGGTCCCGATCACCGCGACCCGCTTGCCCGCCAGGGACACGTCGTGGTCCCACTGCGCGGAGTGGAAGACCGGCCCGGAGAAGTCGTCGAGACCGGCGATGGCGGGGACGGCGGGCTCGGAGAGCCTGGCCGACCGCGGAGACGAGCACCTCGGCGGTGAGCTCCTCGCCCGACGTCAGCCGCACCGTCCAGCGCCCGTCCGCCCAGGCCGCGGAGGCGACCTCCGCACCGGTGCGCACCAGGTCGCGCAGCCCGCCTGCGGTGGCCTGCTCGCGGATGTAGGCGTGGATCTCCGGCTGCCGCGCGTAGCGGTGGCTCCAGTCGTGCTTGGGCGCGAAGGACCAGGAGTAGAGCGAGGACGGAACGTCGCACGCCGCACCCGGGTAGGTGTTGTCGCGCCACACCCCACCGATGTCGTCGGCGCGCTCCAGGACGGTGATGTCGGTGATCCCAGCCGCTCGCAGGTGGTGCGCGGTCGCCAGGCCACCGAAGCCGGCGCCGACGACGATGACCGAGGGCGAGGACGTGCTCATGACAGCACGCTAGGGACCGCACGGAGCGCCTGCCAGCGCGGAACGGCCAGAGGCTCCATAATTCCGGCCATGTTCGATCCGCCGGTCACGCGCACCTGGGACTTCCCGCGCCGGGTCACGGGGATCGCGCTGCTGGTCGCCGCCGGCGCCGACGAGGGCGTGCCGCCGGAGGTGCTGCTGCGCGGGACCGGGCTCGGGGTGCGCGACCTGGAGGACCACCAGCGGGAGGTCACCGCCCAGCAGGAGCCTGCGGGTGGTGCGCAACCTGCTCGCGGCCGCCCCGGCGATCTCCGGCGCCCGGGTCGGGCTGCGCTACCACGTCTCGACCTTCGGCCCACTCGGCTTCGCGCTGCTCAGCAGCCCGACGATGGGCGCCGCCGCCAACCTCGCCTTCCGCTTCCTCGACCTCAGACTTCGCCTTCTGCGTCTTCGGGGCGCGGATCGAGGGCGACCGGGCGGTCGTGGCTCTCGATGACCGCGACCTGCCCGCCGACGTGGGCCGCTTCCTGGCCGAGCGCGACCTCAGCGCGATCTGGACGGTGCTGCGCGAGATCGCCGGTGGCGCGCCGAGGGTCTCCTCGGTCGACCTGCCCTACCCCGCCGCGGACCCCGCGGCCTACCGCGCCGCCTTCGGGGTGCGTCCCCGCTTCGACGCACCGGGCGGGCGCTCCGAGCTCCGCCTCGACGCCGCGTGGATGGACTATCCGCTCCCCCAGGCCAACCCGCACGCCCTCGCCCTCGCCGAGACGCTGTGCCGCGACCTGGTCGCCGCCCGGCGCAGCCGCAGCGGGATCGTCGAGCAGGTCCGGATCCTGGTCGCGCAGCGTCTCGCCGCCGGCGCCCCGATGGCCGACGTCGCGACCGCGCTGGGCCAGAGCGAGCGCTCCCTGCGCCGGCACCTGGCCGAGGCCGGTACGTCGTACCGGGCCCTGCTGGACGAGGTACGACGCGGGGCGGCCGAGGAGCCTCCTCGGTGACCGCGGCCGCAAGGTGGACGACATCGCGCGTCAGGCTCGGGTACGCCGAGGCGACCAGGCTCCGGGGCGGCGTACCGGCGGTGGACGGGACGATCTCCGCGCGAGCACCGTGCGGGGTGAGGGTTCGGCAGCCCCGACCCGTTCCGGCGATTCCGGGACGGGGTCCCACTGCCGGACCTAGGCTCACCACACACGGATCTCGGAGGAAGAGAGCCTGGCCTGTGGTCGCGATCGAGGACCGCGTTCCCTCGGCGTCGGAGGAGGAGGCGAGCCGGCTCCGGCTCATCCTGGAGGCGACGCCGAACGCGATGGTGATGGTCGGTGCGGACGGGCGCATCGTCCTGGTCAACGCCCAGGCGGAGGCGCTCTTCGGCTTCGACCGCTCCGCACTGCTGTCGATGCGGGTCGAGGAGCTCATCCCCCGTCGGTCGCGCGGTGCGCACCTGCGCTATCGCGCCAGCCTACCAGGCCGAGTCCGCGGCGCGCCCCATGGGCGCGGGCCGGGACCTGTACGGGCTGCGCAGCGACGGCACCGAGGTACCGATCGAGATCGGCCTGAACCCGATCGTCATCGGCGAGGAGAAGTTCGTGCTGGCCTCGGTCATCGACATCAGCGAGCGGTTGGCAGTCCAGGACGCCCTCGCGGTGGCGGGCAAGGACTCGCTGCGCCGCAGCATCCTGGCGAGCATGACCTGCAGCGTCCTCGTCACGGACCTGGAGGGTCAGATCGTCGCGGCGAACCCCGCCACCGAGCGGCTGCTCGGGTTCCCGGAGACGGCACTCCTGGGCCGCTCGCTGACCAGACTTCTACGGCTCCTCGCACACTCCCGGGCACGACTGGACGCGGGGCGCCGACGGCGAGGAGTGCGAGCCTGGCGTACCGCCGCCGGGACGGCTCGGAGGTCACCGTCGGCGAGGCGATCACCCCGGTCGTCGACGAGGACGGCACGGCGACCGGCTACCTGGCCGTCGCCTTCGACATCACCAAGCGGCTCGAGGTGCGGGCCCGCGTGGCCTACCTCGCGGACCACGACGCACTGACCGGCCTCCCGAACCGGTCGATGCTCACCCAGCACCTCGTCCAGGCGATCACCTCCGCCGAGCGGGAGCGCTCGAAGGTCGCTCTGCTGCTGCTCGACGTCGACCACTTCAAGCGGGTCAACGACTCGTTGGGTCACCACGCCGGTGATCGGCTGCTGCTGCGCGTGGCCGAGCAGACTCGCGCAGGTGAGCGGCGAGGGCGACCTGGTCGCCCGGCTCGGCGGGGACGAGTTCGTGATGGTCTTCTCGGGGATCTCCGACGTCCGGGAGGTGCGCGACAGGATCAAGGAGATCGCGGCGCTGCTGCCGACCTCGGTCATGGTCAACAACCACGAGGTGCTCGCGACCGTCAGCGTCGGGTGCGCGGTCTACCCCGACCACGGGGAGACCCCTTCCCACCTGCTCAAGAACGCCGACATCGCGATGTACCGGGCGAAGGCCGCGGGGCGCAACAACGTGCGGTGGTTCCAGCCGGAGATGCTCGTGGACAGCAACGAGAAGTCTGGTGCTCTCCGCGTCACTGCGACATGCGCTGGAGAGGGACGACGAGCCTGTCCGTCGTCTACCAGCCGCAGGTCTGCTTCGAGAGCGGCGAGGTGGTGGCCTACGAGGCACTGGCCCGGTGGCGCTCGCCCTCCGTCGGTCAGGTCCCACCGGACCGGTTCATCCCGGTCGCGGAGGACAGCGGGCTGATCACCGCGTTGGGCGGCTGGGTGCTGCGCCGTGCCTGCCAGGACGCCGCCGCGATCCGGGCGGCCTCGGGGCTGCCCCTGCGCGTGGCGGTCAACGTCTCCCCGCGGCAGTTCGCCCGCAAGACGTGGCTGAGCGAGGTGCGGGCCGCGCTCGACGCCGCCGACCTGCCGGCCTCGGCGCTGGAGCCTGGAGATCACCGAGGGAATCTTGATGAACGACGACCACGACGCGCTCGCCGTGCTGCACGACCTGAAGCAGATCGGCGCCCGGATCGTGGTCGACGACTTCGGCCAGGGGTACTCCAGCCTTGCGTACCTGACCCGCTTCCCCGTCGACAAGATCAAGATCGACCGCGAGTTCGTCCGACGGCTCTCCACCACCGACGCGGACGCGGCGGTCATCGACGCCATCCTCGCGATGGGCCACGCCCTGGGCATGTCGGTCGCGGCCGAGGGCGTCGAGACGATCGAGCAGGTGAGCCTACCTCCGCGCCAAGGGCTGCGACAAGGGTCAGGGCTTCTACTACGGAAGGGGCCTGCCGGTGGAGGCCGTCCTGGCCGGCTTCGCCGCCTCAGCCCGGGGCGTCGGTGACGTCCGCGACCGTGGCGTCGAGCGCGACCAGCAGAGCCTGAGGCATCCACGGTCAGCGCCACCCCGTGCGCGCCCCCGCCGATCGAGATCTCGCCCGTCACCCGCTCGTCGGCGATCACCGGCAGCGCGGCCAGCGAGCCCAGCGGGGTGATCGTGCCGCGCTCGTAGCCGGTCACCTCGCGCGCGCCGTCCGCGGACGGCATCGAGATCCTGTTGACGCCGAGGAGCGCACGCAGCCTTGGGCCACGCGATCTCGCGGTCGCCGGGAACCAGCACGAACCGGTGGTCGCCCTCCGCGACCCGGACCACCATCGTCTTGACGATCTGCCGCGGCGCGATGCCGCGCGCCTCGGCGGCCTCCGCCAGCGAGCGGACCGGGCCGTGCCGGGTGAGCGTGAAGGCCAGGCCCAGTGCCTCGGCAGCGCTGGTCGCGCGGGCCGACCGGTCGGCCGGCTCCGGCGCGGTCACCCGAGGACCCTCAGACGCCCGTCGGCAGGGTGTCGTCGGGCCCGAGGAAGGCCCGCGCGATGCGCAGCCGGAGGGCGTACGCGAAGCGGAGCAGCGGCGGGAGTGGTGCATCGTGCATGGCCGCCCACTACCCGCTCCGCCCGTCCGTATCCACCCTCAGTTCAACGGCCGTACGTCGCTGCGCACGCCACCGCCGCCGTGCACGTCCTCGACCAGGCTCGGCGAGCGCGGTCAGGGCGACGCGCTGCGACAGCGGGCCGTAGGAGACCCGGGCGACGCCGAGCTCCTCCAGGCGCGCCAGCGGCGGGATGCCGGGCAGCCCGATCAGGGTCAGCCGCTGGGGGCCGAACGCCTCCACGAGGGTGGCGACCTGCTCCTCGTCGAGCTTTGCCGGGGACGAAGACCACCGGCGCGCCGGCGTCGAGGTAGGCGCGGCCGCGGCGCACGGCCTCCTCCAGCGGGTTCTCGGCGCCCTTGACGAAGGCGTCGGTGCGCGCGTTGAGCACGAAGTCCGGCACGCCCTCGGCCTCGGCCGCCTTCATGATCGCCGCGACCTGGGCGACGGCCTCGTCGAGAGGCTTGAGCCTGGTCCTCGATGTTGGCGCCGACGACGCCGACGCCGATCGCCTTGCGGACGGTCTCGGCGGCGTCGCCGTACCCGCCCTCGAGGTCGGCGGAGACGGGCAGGTCGGTCGCCGCGACGATCCGCCGGACCTCCTCGATCATCTCCTCGACGGGGATGTTCTCCCCGTCCTCGTATCCGCGCGAGGCGGCGATCGAGTGGCTGGCCGTGGCCAGCGCCGTGGTGCCGGACAGGTCGCTGACGACCTTGGCGGAGATGCTGTCCCAGACGTTGACGACGGTGAGCAGGGCGGGGTCGGTGTGCAGGCCGAGGAGGGTGGTGGCCAGCGAGCCTGGTGGTCATGGCCCCAGCATGGCGCGCAGGGCCAACCCCGCCCCCGGCGCTCAGCGCACGGACAGGGTGCGCACCACCGTCGAGCCGGCGTAGGTGGAGTTCTGCACGAAGGCTCACCCGGATCTGGTGGGCGCCGCGGCGCAGGCCGGTGAGGGTGACCAGGCGCTTGCCCTTGTCGAGACGCACGGTCTTGACCAGCCGCGCGCCGTCGTAGATCCGGACGAGGCCGCGCATCCGGGCCGCGCCCGGTGCCGTGAAGTGGTTGGCCCAGGCGCGGGTGATCGCGCTGACCCGGAGCCTGGCCCTTGGCGCGGGAGACGCCACTGACGGCCGAGCGGGTGGCCCAGCGCACCGGCGGGTAGGCACCGTTGACCTTGAGCGCGCTCCACCGGCGGTCGATCGCCTTGGTGGGGTTGGGCTCGGGGAACTGGTGGGTCGCCATGACCAGCACGGAGATCGACGTGCCGACATCGGCCGGGCGGACCAGGTAGGTGAGGCCGCCGGCGCCGGCGATCGGCTTCATGCTGCGGCGCCAGACCTCCCAGACCGTCCAGTCCGAGGTCCACGGCCCGAGGGTCGCCTTCATGTACTGCCCCACGATCGCCTGGCCGGTCACCACCGGCTCCTTCATCTGGTACAGGATGAAGTTGGTGAAGCCTGGAGAAGCTCTCGGCCACCACCGTGTCGCCCCGCCAGGCCTGGACCCGGACGCGCATCCGGTGCCAGTGGTCCGCGGCCGACATCGTGTAGCGCGCGGAGGTCGCACCGGGCACCGGCACCATGGTGCTGGGATCGGCCTGCTTGTCGGCGCGGAACCACTGGTAGTGCAACGTGGTCCCGGCCGGCCACGAGCCGGTGCTGTAGTCCGGCTTGGCGGTGTAGTGGTAGCCGACGACCGGACCGCTGTAGAGCGGGTCGGTGTCGAGCAGGATCCGCGGCGCCGAGCCGGCCGCCTGCGACGGTGACGTGCCGGGCAGGAGGCCGAGAGCGAGGCACGCGGCCGCGAGGACCGCGAGGAGCAGGGTGCGTGCTGGGGGGCGCATGGTCGTCAACGCTAACCCCGACCACCGACAGCCGGACCCGAATCGGGGAGCCCGGGACCTTCGTCTCCCCCGGACCGCCCGGTCGGCTACTCCCCGCCCCGCGGGTGGCAGGCGGACTCGAAGACCCCGCCCGGGCGGGTCCGCAACCGCTCGGCGTAGGCCCGGAACGCCTCGTGCATCGCCCGGCTCTCGATACCGAGCACGGCCTCGTCGGACGCGGTGCCGTCGGTGGTCCAGTTGTCGGAGCCGACCCAGGTCCAGTACTGCCGACGGCCTCCGGCGACATAGGTGGCCGACATGTCCTTGGAGTGCGTGTAGGTGCCGTCGGTGAAGCAGCCGGGTGCCACCGCGACCCCGCCGCCGCGCAGGATCCCGCGGACGTCGTACGACACGGTGGGGCCGGCGAGCAGCACGATCCGAGCCCCGCGCCGCGCCATCGTGGCGAGCCGCGCCGCGATCCGGTCGCCGCGCTCGCCCCACATGGAGTACATCGCGACGCGGATCACCGTGCCCGGGCGTGCCGGGATCGCCGCGAGCCGGCGCAGCACCGGGTCCCCGGCGGGCGCCTGCGACGACAACGGCGAGAAGTACGCCGTCCAGCCCGGGCCGGCGTAGGTGCGCAGCGGGCGGTGACGGTCCGCCATCCGCACCTGAGCCGACCAGATCCCGGCGAAGGCGCGGTAGACGTCCGCTCCGACCCACTGCCACATCAGCGCGTGCGCGCGGGAGTCGGCGAGGTCTCCGGCGTTGTAGGAGCCCGTCACCGTCACGTACGGCGTGTTGCCGACCCGGCTGAACCGCCAGGTCTTCTGGTGCATCGCGCCGCCCGGCCCACGGGTCGAGCCGCGCGCGAGGCGCACCCAGGAGGCATCCGTGCGGTCCGCGGCGAGCAGCCGGTGCAGCCGCACCGACTCCGGGTGCTCGCGCACGGTGGAGGCCTCGACGACCACCCGCACCTGCACCCCGCGCGCGAAGGCACGGGCCAGGGCGGTCTCCAGCGCACGGGAGCCGAGGAAGTAGGTCATCACCTCCACGCTCTCCCCCGGCGGCACGCCGTCGACCGAGCGCACCAGGCTGGTTCGTGATCCGGTGCGGGGCGCGCACCGGATCGGTGCTCAGCAGGGTGGAGGTCACGGTGGGTCCGGCCGCGGCGACCGGTGCTGCGGGTGATGCGGGTGCTGCGGGCGCCGGCGGCGGGAGGGACACCGGGACGGTCAGCAGGAGTGCGGTCAGGAACGTCGAGAACAGGGACGGGAACAGGGCTCGCTCACCTCGGCGTACGGGATCCGTCGGGCGGTCGGACGCCAATCTGGCGGCGCCGCGCAGCCGGCAGGGTGCACCCAGGTGAAGGCCCGCGGACCAGCCCGCGAACAGCGCGGCCCGGGGCGGGAAGCACGAAGGCCCCGGGTCTCTGACCTGCAGAGACCCGGGGCCTTGTCGGTGTCCGAGGGGGGACTTGAACCCCCACGCCCTAATACGGGCACTAGCACCTCAAAGCCTAGCGCGTCTGCCAATTCCGCCACCCGGACGAGTGCGGAGAAACCGTAGCAAAGCCTGGCCCCGGGTACCGCATCGGCACCCCACTTCGGACGCCCTCCGTTCGCCTCCGCGACATGCCCGACACGCCGGGCGGCTTGAACCGCCGGGACGTCCCTGCAACGGTGGGGAAGGTCCCTGACCGCGAAACGAGAAGGCAATCATGCTCACCCTGACTGAGAACGCCGCCACCATCGTCAAGCAGATGACCGACACCCCCGAGGCCGCCGAGTCCGCGGGCCTGCGGATCTCCGAGGCCGAAGCCGGCTTCGCCGTGACCGCGACCAACGAGCCCATCGCGGGCGACCAGGTCGTGGAGCAGGACGGCGCCACCGTGTACCTCGACACCAACGCAGCCGAGAAGCCTGGACGCGATGGTGCTCGACGCCGGCGTGGACGACACCGGAGCCGTCCAGTTCGGACTGATGGCGCAGGCCTAGGCTGCGCCGTCGTTGAAGGCGGGCCCGGGTGCTGCGGCACCCGGGCTTCGTCGTGTCTGGGAGGCTGTGACCCATGGATCGGCTGCGTGTGGCGTTCGTTCCGGGCGCGACCCCGGACAAGTGGGCGAGGGTCTGGCGTGAGCGGCACCCGCGGATCCCCCTGGACCTGAGCCTCGTCGAGGAGTCCGCCCAGCGCGCCGTCCTCGACGAGGGTACGGCGGACCTCGCCCTCGCCCGGCTGCCCGTCGACCTCGACCGGCCCACTCCCCTGCACTGCGTCCGGCTCTACGACGAGTCGCCCGTCGTCGTCGCGAGCCGCGAGCACCTCGTGGCCGCACTCGACGAGCAGGACGTCGTCGATCCCGCTGACCTCAGCGAGGAGCAAGCTGGTCGTGCCGCACCCGTCGGGCTGGACGCCGGACGTCGACCAGCCTGGACTTCCCCGCGATGCCGGCCAAGGACGCGATCGAGGTGGCCGCCTCGGGCACCGGGATCGTGATCGTGCCCATGTCGGTGGCCCGCCTGCACCACCGCAAGGACGTGGTCACCCGCGTCGTCGACCTGCCGCCGACCACGATCGCGCTGCTCTGGCTGCGCGACGCCGACAGCCCGCTCCACCAGGACTTCGTCGGGGTCGTGCGCGGCCGGAAGGCGAGCAGCAGCCGCTGATCCTGGCGCCCCACGCACCTACCGAATTCGTCGTGATCCGACCGGTTTCACAGCAAATTCGGTAGTTGCGACGTCAGCCCAGGTGAGCCGCGGCCCACTCGCCGAGCGCCCGGGCGCTGCGGTCCACGAGCGAGGCCCACGCGACCGCGCCCTCGTCGGCGTTGTCGGAAACGTGCTTGACCAGGCGCACCGGGACGCCGAACTCCGCAGCGACGTAGGCCACGGCGTAGCCCTCCATGTCGACCAGCCTGGGCCCGCTCGGCCAGGCGAGCGCGCACCAGTGGGTCGGTCACGAAGACGTCGCCGGTCGCGAGCACGGTCTCGCCCGCGCCCACGACCAGGCGCTCGCGCGGGTCGTAGCCGAGGGCACGGATCGCCTCGGCGTTGATGTCGTGGTTGAGCACGGTGCCGACCTCGAACAGCCCGTCCACGTGGTCGTGCAGAGCGCCGGCGGTGCCGATGTTGACGACGGTGAGGTCGCCCAGGTCGTCGTACGACGACAGCCGGCGCGCCAGCGCGGTCGCCGCCGCGGTCTTGCCGATGCCGGTGACCAGGAGGTCGAGACCGGCGGGCAGGTGGGCCGCCTCGGCGGCGGTGGCGGACACGACGAGGACGCGGGGCACGGGCGTCAACCTATCTGGGCCAGGATGGGTGGATGAGCACCGCGCGCGCCATCGCTCCCGGCCGGGTCAACCTGATCGGCGAGCACACCGACTACAACCGCGGGCTGTGCCTGCCCTTCGCCATCCCGCTCGCCACGACCGCGACGGTGACCGCACGCGCCGACTGGCGCCTGCGCGTCACCAGCGACGGCGGCGACCCGTGGGAGGGCGCGCTGGGCGAGAAGCCCGACGGCTGGGCGTCGTACGTCGCCGGGGTGCTGTGGGCCCTGACCGAGTCCGGCTGGGAGGTCCCCGGTCTCGACATCGACCTCACCTCCACGATCCCGCTCGGCGGGGGCCTGTCCAGGCTCGGCCGCCCTGGAGTGCTCGGTCGCCGTCGCGGTGGCCGGGCTGCTGGGTGAGGGAGCCTGGACCGGCCGGCCGTCGCGGAGGCCTGCCGACGCGCCGAGACGGAGTACGTCGGCGCGCCCACCGGTGGCGTCGACCGACTCGCCAGCATGCTGGCCACGCCCGGGCACGGTGTGCTCATCGACTTCGCCGACCCGGCGGCGCCGGTCGCGACCAACGTCCCGCTCGACCTCGTCGCGGCGGGGCTCACGATCCTGGTCACCGACACCGGGGTGCGCCACGCGCTGGCCGACGGCGACGGCGGGTACGCCCAGCGCCGGGCCGAGGCGGAGGCCGGGATGCCGAGCCGGGTGCGCCACGTGCGGACCGAGAACGACCGCGTGCGCGCCACGGTCGCCGCCGTCGAGGCGGGTGACTGGGCCGGTGTCGGCGCGTTGCTGACGGCCTCGCACGTCTCGCTGCGCGACGACTACGAGGTCTCGGTCCGCGAGCTCGACCTGACGGTGGAGGCCGCGCTGGAGGCGGGCGCGCTGGGCGCCCGGATGACGGGCGGCGGCTTCGGCGGCTGCGCCATCTCGTTGGTGCACGAAGGCCGCGCCGGCGTCGTACGGGACGACATCGACGCGGCCTATGCGGCGGCGGGGCTCCCTCAGCCGGTGCACCACCAGGTGGTGCCGGCCGAGGGAGCCCGGTTGCTCACTGAGCTCGGCGCTCGAGAGGCCCAGGAGCCGGCGAGCCACGATGAGCCTGCTGGATCTGCTGGGTGCCCTCGAAGATGTCGAGGATCTTGGAGTCGCGCGCCCACTTCTCGAGCAAGCTCCTCCTCGGCGTAGCCCACCGACGCGCACAGACTCGACGCAGGACAGCGTCACGTCCGAGCCGACCCGGCCGGCCTTCGCCTTGGCCATCGAGGCCTCCAGCGAGTTGGGCTTGCGGTTGTCGGCCATCCACGCGGCCTGGAGGGTGAGCAGGCGCCCGGCCTCCCAGTCCGACTCGAGCCTGCAGGAACTTCGCCGCGGCGGCGGACTGCAGGATCGCCGGCTTGTCGTAGTCGACCTCGACGCCGGCCTCGCGCAGCAGGTCGCGGGTCAGGTCGAGCGAGGCGCGGGCGCAGCCCACGGCCATCGCGGCGACCAGCGGGCGGGTGTTGTCGAAGGTCGCCATGGCGCCGGCGAAGCCCTGCTCGACGTTGATCTCCGGCGAGCCGAGGAGGTTCTCCTTGGGCACGCGCGCGTCGGTGAAGGTGATCACCGCGGTGTCGGAGGCGCGGATGCCGAGCTTCTCCTCCAGTCGCTCGACCTTCACGCCGGGCGTGCCCTTCTCGACCACGAACGACTTGATCGCCGCGCGGCCCAGGGACTTGTCGAGGGTCGCCCACACGACGATGCAGTCCGAGCGCTCGCCGGAGGTGACGAAGATCTTCTCGCCGTTGATGACGTACTCGTCGCCGTCGAGCACCGCGGTGGTCGAGATGGCGGCCGAGTCCGAGCCGAACGACGGCTCGGTGATCGCCATCGAGGCCCACTTGCCCTTGAACCGCTCGAGTTTGCTCGTCGTTGGCGACCGAGGCGATGGCCGAGTTGCCGAGGCCCTGGCGGGGCATCGACAGCAGCAGACCGGTGTCGCCCCAGCACATCTCGGCGACCGAGGTCACCGAGGCGAGGTTCGAGCCGTTCTTGACGGTCTTGTCGGAGTCGTCGCTGTCGCGGCGCACGCCGGTGGCGCCGGCTCCCTCGCTCGCGCCGGACTCGGAGAGCCCGTCGATCATCGCCGCGAGCATGTCGAGTCTCCTTGGGGTACTCGTGCTCGGCGATGTCGTACTTGCGGGAGATGGGCCGCAGCATGTTCATCGCGACCTGGTGGGCCTGGTCGATCAGCGCACGGTGCTTCTTCGGCACCTCGAGGTTGATGGCCATCAGACGAGCACCGTTCCTTCCATGATCCCGATCGCACGCAGGTCGCGGTACCACCGCTCCACCGGGTGCTCCTTGACGAATCCGTGGCCACCGAGCAGCCTGGACGCCGTCGAGGCCGATCTGCATGCCCTTGTCGGTGCACGCCTTGCGCGCCAGCGCGACCTCGCGGGAGAAGTCCTTGCCGGCCGCCGCGCGGGAGGCCGCGCGGTAGGTCAGCAGGCGCATGCCCTGCAGACTCGATCGCGATGTTGGCGACCATGAAGGCCACCGACTGGCGGTTGGCGATCGGCTCGCCGAACGCCTGCCGCTCCTTGACGTAGGGCGTGACGTAGTCGAGCACGGCCTGGCCGGTGCCGACCGCGAGCGCACACCAGGCGAGGCGGGAGAGCCGCACGCACTCGGCGTACGTCGAGCCGTCGGTCTCGCCCAGCACGGCGTCCGCGGGGACCTTGACGTCCTCCAGGACCGAGCTTGGTCAGCGAGGCGGCGCGCACGCCCATGGCCGGGTCGCCCTCGATGCTCAGGCCCTCGGTCGAGGACTCCACGAGGAAGAGGACCGGCTTGCCGTCGAGCCTTCGCGCCGACGACGAAGAGGCTCCGCGCTGTCGCCGCGGGCGACGACGCTCTTGGTGCCGTTGAGGACGTAGCCGTCACCGGACCTCTTCGCGATGGTGGACGGGTCGAGCACGTCGAAGAGGACGGTCGGCTCGTTGAGCGCGAGCGCGGCGGCCGGGACCTCGTCGCCGGTGAACGCCGGCAGGTAGGTCTGCTGCTGCGCGTCGGTGCCCCACAGGCCGATCGCGGTCGCGACCGAGCCGGGCGCCAGGGTGGCGACGGCCGGGCCCATGTCGCCCTTGGCCAGGGCCTCGGCGACCAGGGTGCCGGCCATCGCGGAGCGCTCCTCGGAGACGCCGCCCAGCGACTCCGGCACGCCCAGGATCGGCAGGCCGATCTCGAGGCTGGCCTTGAGGAGTTCGTCGGGAGCGGCGCAGGCCTTGTCGGCCTCGAAGGCAGCAGGACGCACGACCTCCTCGGCGAACTCGGCGACGACGTCGACGAGCATCTGCTCGTCCTCGCCGGGGGTCAGGTCGAAGACGCCGCTCGCGGCCGCGGGCGTCGGGCGGGTGCCCGGCTGGCCCTTCTTGCCGGCCTTCGCGAAGCCTCCGGCTAGCGTTGGTGATCGTCTTGAACCCGGTCCGGGTGACCGAGAAGACGGCCTGCTCGGCGGGCTTGCGGAGGCGGACCTTGTCGAGGAGGTCGGTCTGGGCGAGCCGGTTGAGGCCGGCGACGAGGTAGCCGATCGGATCGCGGCTCTCGGTGCTCGGAACCCCGTGCTTGCCGCCCGGCTTGAGGTTGCTGATCAAGGACATGACACAAATGTAACTGCGAGTTACACATTGCGCTACACCCTGGGTGACATCGGCGTGTGATCTGCTTCTCTAGGATTCTCGCCATGACGGACGAGACCCCCCTCGCGCCCTACGGCCCGCTCCCCCGCGGCGGCACCGTCCGCCCGATGACCCGCTGGGGAACCCCCGTCATGCACCGCCCCCAGGCGAAGGTCACCGTCTTCGACGACGCCCTGCGCGCGCTCGCCGCCGACATGGTCGCCACGATGTACGCCGCCGACGGCGTCGGTCTCGCGGCCTGCCAGATCGGCGAGGACGTCGCGATGTTCGTCTTCGACTGCCCCGACGAGTCCGGCCAGCGGGTGGTCGGGCTGGTCTGCAACCCGGAGCCTGCACCTGCCCGAGGGCAAGGACCGGGTCCTCGACGACAGCGCCGAGGGCTGCCTGTCCTTCCCCGGCGCCTTCGTCGACTGCGCCCGTCCCGACTGGGCGGCGGTCACCGGCGTCGGTCTCGACGGCCGGCCGGTGCGCTTCGAGGGCGACGGGCTCCTCGCCAAGTGCCTGCAGCACGAGACCGACCACACGCTCGGCACCGTCTTCGGCGACCGGGTCTCGGCCAAGGCGATGAAGAAGCTCAAGAAGCAGCACGACGCGGCGACGGAGGAGTACCCCGCGGACTGGCCGGCCTGAGCCTTCGCCGGCTCGGCTAGGTTGCCAGCATGTCCGTCGACGCCGAGTCTCGCCCCCCTCCTCCAGGCCTGATCGAGGCCGGGACCCCGATGCACACGCTGACGCCCGCCGAGGCGCGCGACTCCTTCCGCAAAGCCTGACCGTGGACTTCCGGCCGCCGGGCACCCTCGCCGAGGTCGCCTCGGTCCAGGACGCCACCGTGGCCGGCGCGGAGGGGCCGCTGCCCGCGCGGGTCTACCGGCCGGCCGGCGACGGCCCGTTCCCGACCGTCGTGCTGCTGCACGGCGGCGGCTTCGTGATCGGCGACCTCGACACGCACGCCGCGATGGCGCGCTCCATCGCGGCCGGCGCGCAGGCCGTCGTCGTCGCGGTCGACTACCGGCTCGCCCCCGAGGCGAAGTTCCCCGCCGCCGCGGAGGACGCGATCGCGGCGGTCCGCGACGTGCAGTCCCGGCTGGCGGAGTACGGCGGCAACGACGTCCTCGCCGTCGCCGGCGACTCCGCGGGCGGCAACCTCTCCGCGGTCGCCGCCCAGCACGTGCCCGGCATCGCCGCCCAGCCTGCTCGTCTACCCGGCGACCGACGTGCTCGGGGAGTACACCTCGCGCGAGGAGAACGCCACCGGCTACTTCCTCGACCAGCCCACCCTGATCTGGTTCATCGGCCACTACGCCGACACCGCCTCGGACCTCGCCGACCCCAAGATCTCGCCGCTGCACGGCGACCTCGCCGGGCAGCCGCCTGCGGTCGTCGTCACCGCCCAGTACGACCCGCTCCGCGACGAGGGCATCGCCTACGCCGACGCGCTCGCCGCCGCAGGCGTGCCGGTGCACCAGACGACGTACCCGGGGCTGATCCACGGTTTCTTCGACATGGGGCCGTGGTCGAAGGCCTGCCAGCAGGCGATCGACGAGACGATCGCGCGCTTCGGCGAGCCTGCTGCACTGAGCCTCAGGCCCCGCCAGCGTGGCTGGGCAGGACGCAGGCCGCGTCCAGGCCAAGCACCCGGTTGAGCCGGCCGAAGGCGAGCCACGAGCCCAGGCACATCGAGAGACTCGACGATCTCGCGGTCGGAGTAGTGGACCCGCATCCGCTGCCAGAAGCCGTCGTCGATGCCGTGGTGGTCCAGGGCGTAGCGCTCGGCGTACTCGGCAGCGAGGCGGGTGCGCTCGTCGAACGCCCGGGTGGTGCGCCAGTCGGCGACTGCCTGGTCGAAGCCCTCCTCGACCTTCTGCCCGTCCCGCTCGGTACGCCAGTCCTGGCAGAACAGGCAGCCGTTGACCTGCGCGATCCGCAGCCGCGCCGCCTCGAACTCGCGCAGGCCGAGGGTGCTGTGCTCGTAGACGCTCATCGCCAGCGCGGACGCCGCCGGGCCGATGCCGGGCACCAGCTCGCCCCACACGTGGAGGATCGGGTCCTTGCCCTCGGGGATCTCCAGGAACATCAGGACTCCTTGAGGTAGGCGCTCGGGAGGAGCGGGACGTCGAGGCCGTCGTACAGGCCGGGGGTGGCGGTGCGCAGCCACGGGATCGCGTTGACCAGCCGGTTGGCGGCGGTGGCGTTGCCGCCCGCGGCGCGGTTGCCGCCCTCGTCGGTGGCCTCCACGTTGACCTCGATCCGCGGGCGCCCCTCGATGATCACTCGGTGCGCGCCGTCTCCTCCGTCGGGCGGGAGCGGCCAGTCCGGCGCGACGTCCCCGGTGATCCGGGTGACGTGCTCGACGACGATCCGCGGCTCGCCGCGCACGATGCCCTGCACCTCGAAGCGCAGCGCGCCCTGGGTGCCGGCCTCGAAGTCGCCGAGCGCGGTCGTGACGGTCGCGTCCAGCGCGCGCCGCTGCACGCTCTCGCGCAGGCTCGTCCACCTCCACGCCGAGCGCTCGTGCGACCAGCCGCACCTGCCCGCCCCACACCATCGACGGGATGCCGGCCGCGACCATCGGCGGCTCGTGGTCCATCGGCTGGCCCATGCCCACGATGAAGCGCACGGAGTCCTCGGCGTCGTACGTCGCGTAGTCGAAGATCTCCTGGCAGCGCACCTGCTCCACCTCGGACGCCAGCCCGCTGACCAGCGCCGGCAGCAGGTCGTTGCCCCACCCGGGGTCGATCCCGCTCACGAAGAGGGCCGTGCTCCCCTCCCTGCAGGCCTGCTCGAGCGGGTCGCGCAGGCTCGGCCGGGGCACTGCGGTGGTCGTAGAGCGCGTAGACCGACGGGGTCACCACGACCGCGCCGGCGGCCAGCACCCGCGCGATGTCGGCGACAGCGTCGTCGGGGCGAAGGCTCTCCCGACGCGGTGTAGGCCACCGCTCCCCCGCCCGCGAGGGCGCCCAGCGCCGCGTGCACGTCGGTGGTGGCACTGATGCCGGTGTCCCCACCGAGGCCGGCGAGATCGCCCGCGTCGCGCCCGGCCTTGGCCGGGTCGTTCACGATCACCGCGGTGAGGGCCAGCCCGGGGTGCGCCGCGACCGCGCGGATCGCGGCCCGCCCCATGTTGCCCGTGCCCCAGACCACCACCGGGATCGGCTCCGCGCCGGAGTAGAACGTGTTCTCGTCGGTCATGCAGGGAGGCTAGGGCGAGATCGCCCGCGGCGGTAGTGCGACAGGGTGTCCGATCTCGAGGGGTCTCTTCTCCGCGGTGTCCGACGGTGGCTAGCGCTGGGAGGTGACGTAGCAGGCGACGGCGGTCGCGGCGGCGACGTTCAGCGAGTCGATGCCGGCGGCCATCGGGATGATCGCGCGACGATCGGCGGACTGCTCCCAGCGCGGGGAGAGGCCGTGACCCTCGGAGCCGAGGACGAGGGCGACCCGGTCGAGGCCGGCCACCGCATCGGTGATCGGTACGGCGTCGGCGGCCAGCGTGAGCGCCACGGTGGTGTAGCCGCGGGCGCTGAGGTCGGGCAGGGCGTCGTACCAGTCGGGCAGGCGGGTCCAGGGCAGGGAGAAGACCGCACCCATGGCGACCTTGATCGCGCGGCGGTAGAGCGGATCGGCGCAGCGCGGGGCCAGGAGCACGGCGTCGAAGCCGAGGGCGGCGCCGGAACGCAGGATGGCGCCCACGTTGGTGTGGTCCACCAGGTCCTCGAGGACCAGCACGGAGCGGGCTCCGTCGAGCACCTCCTCGACGGACGGGAGGGGCCGGCGTTCGAGGGAGGCGAGGGCGCCCCGGTGCACGTGGAAGCCGGTCACCTCCTCGGCGAGCGCCTCGGAGAGGACGTAGCAGGGCGCGTCGGAGCGGTCGAGGACGTCGCCGAGCCCGTCCAGCCACCGCGGCGCCATCAGGAACGACCGGGCGGTGAAGCCGGCCTCGACGGCGCGGCGGACGACCTTCTCCCCCTCGGCGAGGAAGAGGCCGTGCTCAGCCTCGAGGTGCTTGCGGAGCTCGACGTCGCGCAGGTCGCGGTAGTCCGCCAGCCGGGGATCGTCGGCCGCGCTGATCTCGACGAGTCTCGGCCATGTCAGCCCGGGAAGGCGTCGGGGTGCGCGACGGCGACCACGTCGCCGATCACGATGATGGCGGGCGGCTTCACCGACTCCTCGACGAGCCGGTCGGCGAGGGTGGCGAGGGTCGCCAGGACCGTGCGCTGGGTCGGCATGGTGCCGTCGCAGACGACGGCGACGGGGGTCGAGGCGGGCCGGCCGCCGGCGACGAGCGCGGCGGCGATGTGCGGGGCGTTCTCGACGCCCATCATCACCACGACGGTGCCCTGCATCTTCGCCAGCGCGTCGTAGTTGACCAGGGCCTCGGGGTGTCCGGGCGGCAGGTGGCCGGAGACGACGGTGAACTCGTGGGTGACGCCGCGGTGGGTGACCGGGATGCCCGCGATGCCGGGGACGGAGACGGGCGAGGTGAGGCCCGGGATCACGGTGACCGGTACGCCGGCCTCGCGGCACGCGATGATCTCCTCGTAGCCCCGGCCGAAGACGAAGTTGTCGCCGCCCTTGAACCGCACGACGCGCTTGCCGGCCAACGCCCGGTCCACGATCACCCGGTTGATCTCCTCCTGCATGGCCGAGCGGCCGCGCGGGAGCCTGGCCACGTCGACCAGGCTCCACGTCGCTGGGCAGGTCGCCCAGGAGCTCACGCGGGGCGAGCCGGTCCGCGACGACGACGTCCGCGGACATCAGCGCCTTGCGCCCGGCGATCGAGATCGACTCCGGGTCGCCCGGTCCGCCGCCGACGAGAGTCACCCCGGCGGTGCGCTCGCGGTGGTGCGGTGCGGCGATGGTGCCGTCGCGCAGGCCGGCGACGATCTCGTCGCGCACGGCCGCCGAGCGGCGCGGGTCGCGGTTGCCGACCACGGCGACGGTGATCCCGGCCTCGCGGCCGATCGCGGGCGTCCACGCGGTGCCGAGGGTGGCGTCGTCCGAGCGCACGCAGAAGATCCGCTGGGCCTCGCACAGCCTGGGACACGTGGTCGTTGACGGCGCGGTCGTCGGTCACCGCGACGACGTACCGAGCTCCCGTCGAGGTCACCGTCCTCGAAGGGCCGCTCGTGCCAGGTGATCTCCCCCGAGCCGACCAGGCCCTCGATGGCGGGCGTGACCACCGGCGAGACCACGTGCACGTCGGCGCCGACCGCGATCACCTGCGGCACCCGGCGCTGGGCGACGTGCCCGCCGCCGACGACGAGCACGCGGCGCCCGGCGAGACGAAGGCCGGAGGGGTACGGCGGGAAGTCACTCACCCGCACATTCTCCCGACATGCCCCCCGCGGCCGCTGACACGGGTTCACGGAGCGGACTAGGTTCGGTGACATGAGTCTCGATCGCCCCGTCAGCCCGGACCCGTACACCCTGCTCCCCGCCGTGTCCTCCTTCGCGGTCACCAGCGCCGACGTCGCCGACGGCCAGCCGCTGAAGGACGACCAGGTCGCCGACCTCGGCAACACCTCGCCGCAGCCTGTCGTGGGAGCCCGGTCCCGAGGGCACGAAGTCGTACGTCGTCACCTGCTTCGACCCCGACGCCCCTACCCCGAGCGGCTTCTGGCACTGGGTGCTCGTGGACCTGCCGGCCGACGTGACCTCGCTCGACGCGGGCGCGGGCGCCGAGGGCGCGAGCCTGCCGGGCGGCGCCTTCATGTGCCGCAACGACGGCGGGCCGAAGGCGTTCATGGGCGCCGCTCCGCCGCAGGGCGACCATGTGCACCGCTACTACTTCGTCGTGCACGCGGTGCGCGAGGAGACGCTGGGTGTCGACTCCGACGCCTCGCCCGCGGTGGTGTCCTTCAACCTGGCGTTCAAGACGCTGGGCCGCGCGATCCTGCACGGGACCTACCAGCACTGACCCAGGGGTTCCTGACCTTTCCTGGCGGTTCCTGGCCGTTGCAACGGTCAGGAACCGCAGGAATCCCCGCTTGAGCGGGGATTCCTGCAGCCCTCACAGCCCCATCGACTTGGCGATGATCAGCCTTCATGACCTCGGACGTGCCGCCGTAGATCCGGGTGACCCGGGTGTCGGCGTAGAGCCGGGCGATGGGGTACTCGTTCATGTAGCCGTAGCCGCCGTGCAGCCTGCAGGCAGCGGTCGATCACCCGGCCGGCGACCTCGGTGCAGAACAAGCTTGGCCGAGGCGGCGTCCACCGCCGTGAGTCTCGCCGAGGTCGTGCGCCTCCAGGGCCCGGTCGCAGACCGCCTGGGCGGCGTCGACCTCGGACTGGCAGCCGGCGAGACTCGAACTTGGTGTTCTGGAAGGACGCCACCGTGGTGCCGAAGACCTTGCGCTCCTCGACGTAGGCCTTCGTGAACCGGATCGCGGCCGCGGCCTGCGCGTAGGCGCCGACGGCGATCCCGAGGCGCTCCTGCGGAAGGTTCTGCCCGAGGTAGGAGAAGCCCTCGTTCTCCTCGCCGAGCAGGTCCTCCACCGGCACCCGTACGTCGGTGAAGGACAGGCTCCGCCGTGTCGGAGGTCCGCAGCCCGAGCCTTGTCGAGCTTTGCGACCCACGGCCCAGCCCTCGGACTTCGTGTCGACCGCGAGCAGGGAGATGCCGAAGCGGCGGTTGTTCTCCAGCGGCGGCGAGGTGCGGGCGCAGACGATGACCCGGTCGGCGAGCACGCCGCCGGTGATGAAGGTCTTCGCGCCGTTGAGGACGTAGTGGTCGCCGTCGCGCTTCGCGGTGGTCTGCATGCCCGCGAGGTCCGAGCCGGTGCCGGGCTCGGTCATCGCGATCGCCCACATCTCCTCGCCGGAGACGAAGCCGGGCATCCAGCGCCGCAGTCTGCTCGGGGGTGGCGAGCTTGAGCAGGTAGGGCAGGCAGAGACTCGACGTGGACGCCGGAGCCGCCGAGGTTCACGCCCGCCCGGGCGCACTCCTCGGTCAGCACCGCGGAGAACTTGAACGACTCGATCCCGGCGCCGCCGTACTCCTCGGGGACCTCGATGCCGTAGACGCCGAGGTCGCCGACCTTCTTGTACAGGCTCGCGCGAGACCTGCCCCGCGTCGTACCACTCCTGGTAGTGCGGGACGACCTCCGTCTCCAGGAAGGCACGGATCGTGCGGCGGAAGTCCTCGTGGTCCTCGTTGAACACTGTGCGGCGCATGGGCTCATGCTGCCACCGGGGTCAACGGCTCAGCGCACCGAGTCGCCGCCCGCCTCCCGCAGCAAGCCTGCTCGAACGGGGTGGGCGCCGCGAGCTCGTCGTCGACGCTGCGCCGAGGCGCCGGCGCCGGAGCGGTTCCGGCGCCGAGCAGGGCGGCCAGGCTCGCCGGCGGCGCGCTGCACCCGCTTGTCGAGGCTGCCGTCGTCGGTGGCGCCGAAGTCCTCCGCCGCCGCGAACACACCGGTCGGTACGACGACCGCCCGCAGGTAGGCGAGCAGCGGACGCAGCGCGTGGTCCAGCACGAGGCTGTGCCGCGCGGTGCCCGCGGTCGCCGCGATCACGACCGGCTTGCCGTCGAGCGTGCCCGGCTCCAGGACGTCGAAGAACGTCTTGAACAGCCCGGAGTACGACGCCGAGAACACCGGCGTCACCACGACCAGCGCGTCGGCGTGCCGCACGGCGTCGATCGCCGGGGCGAGGTCACCCGTGGGGAAGCCGGTGAGCAGGTGGTCGGACAGCGCGTGGGCCAGCGGCCGGAGCTCGACGTGGCGGACGTCGACATCCCGGCCGCGGGCGGTCACGGCGTGCTGCACCGCGTCGCCGATCTTGTCCGCGAGCAGGCTTGGTCGAGGACGGGACGGAGAGCCCCGCCGAGACCACGACGACGCTGGTCATGCCGAGACCTCCTCACGGTCCGTCGTACCGGTCATGGTGTCCTCGGCGTGCATGGTGGTGTCCCGTCCGCCACCGGCCGCCGCGACGAGCGAGGCGTGGGTCGGCGCGTCCGGCACGTCGGCCGGGCGACCCTCGGCGAAGCCCTTGCGCATCTCGGGGAGGATCTCGCCGAGCAGGTCGAGCCTGCTCGAGCACGGTCTTCAGTGGGAGCCCGGCGTGGTCGACGAGGAAGAGCCTGGCGCTGGTAGTCGCCGACGTAGTCCCGGAAGGACAGCGTCCGCTCGAGCACCTCCTGCGGCGAGCCGACGGTCAGCGGCGTCTGGGAGGTGAAGTCCTCCATCGAGGGGCCGTGGCCGTAGACCGGGGCGTTGTCGAAGTAGGGCCGGAACTCGTTCTTGGCGTCCTGGCTGTTCTTGCGCATGAAGAACTGCCCACCGAGGCCCACGATCGCCTGGTCGGCGCGGCCGTGGCCGTAGTGCTCGAAGCGCTCGCGGTACAGCCGCACCATCTGCTCGGTGTGCGAGGCCGGCCAGAAGATGTGGTTGTGGAAGAAGCCGTCGCCGTAGTACGCCGCCTGCTCGGCGATCTCGGGGCTGCGGATCGAGCCGTGCCACACGAAGGGCGGCACGCCGTCGAGGGGCCGCGGCGTCGAGGTGTAGCCCTGCAGCGGCGTGCGGAAGCGGCCCTCCCAGTCGACGACGTCCTCGCGCCACAGGCGGCGCAGCAGGGCGTAGTTCTCGATCGCGAGGTTGATGCCCTGGCGGATGTCCTTGCCGAACCAGGGGTAGACCGGGCCGGTGTTGCCACGGCCCATCATCAGGTCGACGCGGCCGTCGGTGAGGTGCTGGATCTTCGCGTAGTCCTCGGCGATGAGCACCGGGTCGGTGGTCGTGATCAGCGTGGTGGCCGTGGAGAGGATGATCTTCTCGGTCTGCGCGCCGATGTAGGCCAGGGTCGCGGTGGGGTTGGAGGCGACGAACGGCGGGTTGTGGTGCTCACCGGTGGCGAACACGTCGAGGCCGACCTCCTCGGCCTTCTTGGCGATCGCGACGGTGGCCTTGATCCGCTCGTGCTCGGTGGGCGTGCGTCCGGTGGTCGGGTCCGCGGTGACGTCCCCGACGGTGAAGATGCCGATCTGCATGGTGACCGCTCCCTGGTGGTGAGTTCCGATTGTCACCCACCAGAACGGGTGACATGTCAACTATATTCCAGGCGCCGGACCACCAGCACGGCACGGTCGTCGTCGCCGCGCTCGACCTGCTCGATGATCCGCGGCGCGACCCCGTCCCAGGCTCTCCGCGACCGCCGTCCGGGCCGTCTCCCGCAACCAGGCGATGCCGTCGTCCATGGGCAGCGAGCGGGACTCCACCACGCCGTCGGTGTAGAACATCAGCGCCTCTCCGGGCGCGAGGACACCGGCGCTCTCCACGACCTCGGGCGTCTCGCACGCGCCGAGCGCGGTGCCCCGGGCGTTGTCGACCTCCCACTCGCGCAGGTGCGCCGACCAGCGCAGCGCCGGCGGATGACCCGCGCTGCGGATGAGGTACTCCCCGTCGCCAGGTCCAGCACCACCTGGACCGCCGTCGCCATGCTCTCCTCGGAGGGCTGGCGCAGCAGGAAGGTGTTCGCGGCGCCCAGCAGCCCCTCGTCCGGTACGACGCCCAGCAGGCTCTCCAGCGCCCCCGCGAACCGGACCGCGGCGGGCACCGCCGTGGCACCGCTCCCGCAGACGTCGACGAGCACCAGCCTGGAGCCGGCCGGTCGCGGCCGCCAGGTCGCTGACGATGAAGTCGCCGCCGTACGCGAACCCGGAGGCGGCGAGCATCGCCGACTCGTGCGCCCAGCCGGGCGGCAGGTCCGGCATCCGGCCGCGGGCCAGCAGGTGGTTGCGCAGCCGCGTCCACTCTGCATCGTCGTCCACGACCGACAGCGTACGCAGGGTAACCTTCCTCCGGACCCGGTTCGGCCATCCCCCCTTGGCCGGACCGGGTCCGCCTGCTTCCGGAGGATCCCTACACTCGGGGGCGTGAGCGAGCCGACCACCGTCGACGTCCTGGGCGAGCCGTGGACCGCGGAGACCATCCCGTTGCCCGACGACTTCGAGGGCGAGGTGGTCGCCACCCTGGTCGCCCGCCGCGGCGACCGGCCCACCGAGCACGCCGTGCTGCACGTGCACGGCTTCTCCGACTACTTCTTCCACACCGCGTGGGGCGAGTGGTGGCTCGAGCGGGGGCACGACGTCTACGGCGTCGACCTGCGCAAGTACGGCCGCTCCATCCGCCCGCACCAGTCCGCGACCTATGTCGCCGACCTCGAGGAGTACTTCGCCGACCTCGACGCCGCGTGGGAGCGGATCACCGTCCGCGACGGGCACAGCCGCGTGGTGCTCTCCGGGCACTCGACCGGCGGGCTGATCGTCGCGCTGTGGGCCGACGCCCGCCAGCCCGCCGAGTCGGCCGGGCTGCTGCTCAACTCGCCCTGGCTGGACCTGCAGGGCCCGCCGCTGCTGCGCACGCCCGCGGTCGGCCTGGCCATCGAGCAGATCGGCCGCCGGCAGCCGATGCGGGTCCTCGGGCGCACCGTCGAGGGCAACTACGCCCGCAGCCTGCACCGCGACCACGACGGCGAGTGGGACTTCGACCTGACCTGGAAGCCGCTCGGGTCCTTCCCGGTCCGCCTCGGCTGGCTGCGCGCGATCCGGCGCGGGCATGCCCGGCTCCAGGCCGGGCTCTCGGTGAGCGCGCCGGTGCTCGTGCTCTCCTCGGACCGCAGCAGCGCGCCCAAGGAGATGGGCGAGGACGTCTTCAGCACCGACATCGTGCTGGACGTGCGCCAGATCCGCCGGTGGTCGAGCGCCGTGGGCCGGCACGTCACCTACGTCGCCGTACCGGGCGCGGTGCACGACGTCGTGCTCTCCCGTGCCGAGCCGCGAGCGCGTGCCTACGACGAGATCGAGCGCTGGCTGGCGGCGTACGTCCTGCGCTGAGCCTCAGCGCAGCCCGGAGATCATCTCCAGCGACTCGCGGACCCGGGCCGAGGCCCGGTCCGTGCGCCACTCCAGGCTGAGGACGCAGGTCAGCGAGGTGGTCCAGGGCAGCCGGTGGAGCCGCTTGGCCGCCGGGTCCTCGCTGATCATCATCATGGGCAGCACGGCCAGTCCCAGTCCGGCCAGAGCGCTCGCACGGACGGCGTCGAGGCTGGTGACCTGGAGGACCTGGTAGTCGGAGCGGAAGCCCGTCAGCAGGTCGCGCTCGGTGGCCGTGCGGCACACGCACTGCTCAGGGCCGGCCAGGACGGTGCGCGAGCGCTCGATCTGCGGGCTGCTCGCGACCAGGGCAAGGGCCTCGCGGCGGATGATCTTCCGGCGCAGGAAGGGGCTCTCGGTCATCTCCGCGTCCTGGCCGATCTCGGTGGCGCGCGGGATCAGCGCGATGTCGAGGTCGCCGTCACGCAGCCGGTCCGAGAGCCGGCAGGGGGTGTCGGCGGTGACCTTCGAGGCGATCGGCCCGGCGTCCAGGCGCAGCCGCTTGAGCAGGCCGGGCAGGTGGTAGCAGCAGCCGAACTCGGTGGCGCCGAAGCGCGCACCGTCGCTGGCGCGCTCCCGACGGGCGCTGGCGAGCGCGTTGTCGAGGCTGCGCAAGATGGTGGGCGCATGCTCGAGGAGGTCCTTGCCGGCCTCCGACATCGTCACGCTGGCGCCCTCGCGGACGAAGAGCGGGACGCCGACGACGGCCTCGAGCCTGGCGGATGTGACCGGTGACGGTCGAGCGCGCGTAGCGCAGGTCGGTCGCCGCGGCCGCGAAGGTACCGGCCTGCGCGGCGGCAACGAAGGTCTCGAGCCATTTCGTCTCCATGCTGACCTGGCCGGTCCCGAGCCGGATCGGCCGTTCCTTTCCCGGGAAGGTGAGGGGGGTCCCGGCGTACGCCGGGCTAGGCGCCGCTCGCCTGGCGGCGGCGGTGGTGGGCGACACGGCTTCGGTTGCCGCAGGACCCACCCGAGCACCAACGACGTCGCTGGGCCCGCGAGGCGTCGACGAACACGAGGTCGCACGTCGGGCCCTCGCACTCGTGCAGCCGGTCCGCGTCGGCCCCACCGAGCAGATCGACGGCGTCCGCAGCCACCGCGGCGAGGGCCCCGGGCAGCGAGGGCGCTCCCCCAGCCCGGGCGGCCCACTCCGCTGACGAACTCCCGGGGCCGGAGCGGTCCGCGGGCGAGGGCGTTGAGCCGGTCCAGGTCCGCCGGGTCGGGCGCGCGGGCGTCGACCCGGGCGTGGACCAGGCGGTGGAGCACGCCCCGCAGGCTCGATGAAGGCCTCGACCCAGGTGGGGTCGACGACGTCCTGCTCGTCGGCCGTCACCAGGCCGCTGGTCCTCAGCCACAGGGCAAGCCGGCCCGGTCCCGTCATCCGCTCGACCGGGGCGCCGGAGAGCCGGGCACCGACGGTCGCGACGAGGTCCAGGCACAGCCGGCCGGTGTCGAACCGGAAGTCCGGTGAGGCTGCGGGGCGTGGACTCACGAGTCGCCCTTCGTCGCGGCGCCCGGGGTGAGCGGCACCGCTGCCAAGGTACACAGACCGGCCACCGCCCAGACCACGGACCACGAGCCTGGCCGTGAGCAGGACCGGCAGCAGCACCGGGGTGAGGAACGCGGCCGCGAAGACGGTGGTGTTCTCCGGGCCCAGCGCGGTCCCCGCCCGCTCGGTGCCGGCCATCGTCGCGATCTCGGTGTAGGCGACGCCGTGCCAGGCGTTCGCGAGCAGGCCGCCCACGGCCAGCGCGGCGGCGACCAGCAGCGTCGGGGCGTCGACCAGGCACGCCGCGACGACCATCGCCACCGCGGTGGCCGCGCCGATGAACTTCACGTAGGCCCGGCGGTTGCCGTGCTTGTCGGTGTAGCGACCGCTCCAGACCCGGGCTGCCGCACCGCCGACCTGGACCACCAGGATGGTGGCGGCCGCCGCGCCGATCCCGGCGTGCTTGGCATCGTGGAGGAAGACCGCGGCGAAGGTCAGGATCGCGAACTGCGGAACCGTGAGCAGGCCGCTGGCGATCGCCAGCCGCAGCACCTGGCGGTCACCCAGGACCTCTCGGGCGCTGGCGCCCACCGCGACGACCGGTCCCGCCGGGGTGGTGGCCTCGGCCTCGGGGGGCCGGCGCAGCCAACGCCAGGTCGCGGCGGCCGAGACGAGGCAGAAGGCAGCGAGCACGGCGTAGACCGCCCGGAAGCCCGCTGTCGAGGCCAGCCACGGCAGCAGCGCCGTGCCGATCGCGCCGCCGGCCGGGATCGCGGTCTGCCGGATGCTCATCGCGAAGCCTCGCTGGCCGTCCTTGAACCAGGCCATCACAGCACGTCCCGAGTTCGCCGTTGACGCTGCCGCCCAGGATGCCGACGACCAGCAGGGTCGTGCCGAGCAGGACGGTGGAGGGCACCCCCGCGGAGGTCGGTACGACGGCGAGCGCCATCAGTGCCAGCAGGAGTCCGGTCGAGATGAGCCCGGTGAGCAGGATCCGGCGCTCGCCGTACTTGTCGGTGGCGACTCCCCAACCGACCTCGGAGACCGCGATCCCCAGCGCGATGCAGCCGAGGACCAGACCGAGGGCATGGGTGGAGAGGTGGTACTCGCTCTGCATGGTCGGCCCCGTGACCGGGATGCCGGAGAAGGCAGCGGAGAAGGCTCGCCTGGGCGGCGACCCCGATGCCGAGGACCACCCAGCGGTGGCGGGAGCCGGTCGAGCCGGCGGGCGGGGCCTCGGGCTCCGCGATGACGGTCGTGGTGTGCCTCATGAGTCTCTTCCCGGATCGAGTACTAATCGGTTGAACCCATTACATAGGGGAACGATGGGCATGCGCAAGGTGTCCTGGCTCTCAGGCCCGGGCCACCGGCTGCTCCCAGACGACGAGCAGCGTGCACCCGGTCGGGCTCGCCGGCGCGTGGGCGCTGCCCGGCTCCATGACGATCACCGATCCGGGGCCGAACCGGCGCTCGTCGAACTCCAGGCTCGCCGTCGAAGACGTAGATCAGGCTCGAAGCCGGGGTGCACGTGCGGTGCGGCGCTCGCACCGGGGTGGTAGCGCACGATCCCGGCCGAGGGGCCCGTGCTGCCGGTCTGCGCGGTGGAGTAGAGCCGGTGGATGTCGATGTCCTGGCGACCGTCGCCCTGCATCGGCTCGAAGGCGAGGTCCTCGGGGACCCCGTCGCGGAAGAGTCTCTGCAGGAACGGCGCGGCGCTCGCAAGGGGGGTGGTGGTCATCTCAGTTCCTCTCTCTCGGAGTGAGACTCGGCGAGCTCGGGTCCCGGGGCGCCGGCGGCGACCCAGTCACGCACCGCAGCGCGGCGTACCTTCCCGGACAGCGTCCGGGGCAGCGCGGCGGCGAGAACGATGTCGCGCGGGCGCAGCGCGTCGGCGACGACGTCGTCGACGTGCGCCCGCAGGGTGTGCCGCAGCCTGGGGGCCCACGGGCGTCCCCGCGACGGGTACGACGACGGCCACCGGCGCCAGCCCACGCAGCCGGTCCGGCAGCGGCACGACGGCGACCTCCGCCACCGCGGGGTGAGCAGCGATCGCGTCCTCCAGGCTCCGGCGGCGAGACCCGGTGCCCGGAGGCTCTGGAAGACGTCGTCGACACGGCCGAGGACGTGGAGCCACCCGTTCTCGACGGCACCGACGTCACCGGTGTGCCAGTACCGGGTCGGGCGCCGGAGGTCGGGCAGGTAGCCCGCCGTCACGCCGACCGGGTCCTCGGTCATCTCCACGACGATCTCGTCCGTGGCGGTCGTGGTGAGCCGGTAGCCGGGCATCGCCTTGCCGACCACGCCGGCGGGGGCGCTCATCCCCGGGCTGGTGCCGGCCAGGCAGGTCGTCTCGGTCTGCCCGTAGCCGTCACGGACGACCACGCCCCAGGCGCGGCGCACTGCCTCGACCACCTGCGGCGAGGCACACTCCCCCGCACTGGTGGCCTCGGCGAGCCGGACCGGCGCCTGGTCGAGGTGGGGGGGTGAGGGCACTCCACGTGCTCGCCGGCGCGCACAGCGAGGTGGCCGCGGTGCGCGCGAGGAAGCGTGGCAGCCGCTCGGCCGGGACCGGCTCGATCGCCGCCACCAGGCTCGGCCTGGGAGGTCCACGGCACGAAGAAGCCTGCTCCAGGAGTGCTTCGCCCAGCCGGGCGCCGAGACGTTGACGTGCCTGATGCCTGGCTGGAGCCCGTTCCAGAACACGCTGCTGAGGTGCCCGATCGGGTAGGCTCGCGTGGGTGTGCCCCACCATCTTCGGCGCCGCCGTCGATCCCGAGGTGAAGTAGACGTAGGCCAGGTCGCCGGCCGGGGTCGGACCGTCGGGGACGAAGGGCCGGTGCTCCCCCGTCCGCGGGGCGGGGAGCGGGAGCCAGCCGTCCTCCTCGCCGGGCGCCGCGCCGACCACGACCCGCAGCCCCGGTACGTCGTCCGGGCGCACCCGGGAGCGGGCGGCCGGCTCGACGATCACGTGGTCCACCTCGCCGCGCAGCAGCCGGTCGGCCACCTGGTCACGCGGCAGGCTGGTGTAGAGCGGGACGGTGACCGCACCGACCTTGAGCAGCGCGAGCAGGCTCACCCACGACACCAGTCGCTGCCCGAGGAGCAGCACGACCCGCTGTCCCCGGCGCACGCCCTGGTCGGCCAACCAGCAGGCCAGCGTGTCCGACATCGCGGACAGGCTTCGCGGTAGGTGTACCGCCCGACCTGCCCACCCTCCACGTCGTGCAGCGCGAGCGCGCCGAGGTCGTTGCCCGCGGCGATCACGTCGAACCACTCCAACGCCCAGTTGAAGTGCTGCGGGCGCGGCCACCGGAACTCCCGGTGCACCCGCTCGTGGTCCGTGCGGTGACGCAGCAGCAGGTCGCGCGCCGCCCGGAACTCGTGGTGGGCGGGGGTGTCCCGGGCGTCCCAGTACGACGATCCGCCGGCGCTCACAGCGCGACCCGCTCGTCGTACCGCTTGGCGGCAGGGACCACGGACGGGGCGCACCCCGGCGAGCATGTCGCCCGCGATCGCGTCGGCGTCCCTGGTGAAGGAGCCCCACGGCCCGGGCCGGCCGCTGCCGACCTGCATGAACCAGCGGCAGCCCTCGGTCGGGATGCCGAGGACGTACAGCGAGCGCACGGCCTCGCCCGCCGCGTCGACGGGGTGGAAGGGCGAGCCGGTGACGGCGACGCTCCCGGTCACGTAGTCGCCGCCGGAGCGGTTGACCCAGGAGGTCAGCACGCCGGCGCCCGCGAGGCCCTGGTGCAGCGGATCGCGCGAGGTGCGCAGGTCCGGCCCGGGGATGCGGGCGTCCAGCAGGACGTCGATCCGGGTGCGGGAACCGGCGACGACGGGCGAGGACGCGACGAGACCCTCCGCCGCGCGCTCCACCGTGAAGCCGGGACCGAGCAGGCGCACCACCCCGCTGTCGACGAGGGCGAGCAGGCTGGCGCAGCCGGTCCCGGGGCGGACCCGCGGCGAGGGCGGAGACCAGCGGCTCGAACCAGCGCACGAACTCCTCCTCGTGCGCGGCCGCCGTGAGCCCGCCGTGGTCGACCGCGTCCCGGATGAGCCTGCCGCACGTCCCGCAGGACGTCGAGGCCCGCCTTGACCGGTCCGTCGGCGTTCCCCTCGGCGGAGAGCACCAGGTCCTCGGTCACGAGACTCGACGAGCCCGGAGGTGTACTCCTGCGGGCTCGCGAAGGCTCCGCCCGCGGAAGGGTTGCGCCATCGCCTCCAGACTCGGGGACCTCGCTCGTCAGCCCGTGCCGGCGCGCGATCTCCCCCACGGCCCGGCACGGGTCCGCGTCGCGGTTCACCGCGACCAGGCTCCCTCGGGGGTGCACAGCGCCACCGGCCGGCCGAGCCTGCGGCGCAGCTCGGCCTCGGCACGCACGACCATGATCTCGGCGAGCACCCAGGGCAGCACGTCCCCGCGGAAGGCTCGCCGCCGGGCCGCGGCGCAGCGCGGCCACCCGTTCCGGGGTGAACACCCGCGGACGGTAGGCGTGCACCGCCGGCTTCTGGTTCACCCCCGCGCCCGCAGCGGTACGCCGGAGCGCGAGCCCGCCACGATGAGCGGCTCGTTGCCGCTGGGCAGGTAGCGCAGGGCGGTGCCGTCGTCGACGTACCGCCCACCGCGGCCCTCGGTGAGCAGCGCGAGCGAGTCGTAGAAGGTCAGGCCCAGGCCGCGCACCCCGACCACGTCACCGGCGCCGATCCCGCCGAGGTCGAGGTCGGCGGCCGAGTCCGCCGGCACGAGTCCGGCGTCGGGCGAGGGGGCGGGTCGCGGGTGCCCGGTGCACAGCGCGACCCGGTCCGCGGACAGGCTCTTCGCCGTCCGCGCACTGCAGCCGCCACTGCTCGCCGTGCCGGCGCATCCCGAGCACCCGGGTCTGCCGGCGGTGCAGGCGCACGCCGTCCGGCAGGCCCGCCTCGACGGAGTCGAGCACGAACCCGAGGTAGCGGCCGTACAGCGCACGGGAGGCGAAGGCGTCCGGCCCGGCGCGCTCGGGGTCGACCTCGCTCCACCACTCGGCCAGTGCCGGGCCGGCACCGGCGCGGGCGGGGCCGTCGTCGGCAGGCCCGGAGAACATGGTCACCTCGCCGGCCACGGTGTTCATGAGCAGCAACGCGGACTGGTCGGGCCGCCAGATGCGGCCGCTGCCGACCGCGACGTCGTCGAGCAGGTGGATGTCGAGCCCCTGCTCGGGAACCTCCTGCGCCAGTCGTGCCGCGAGCCGCTCCAGCACGGAGAGCCCGCGCGGTCCGCCACCGACGATCGCGACGGATGCGCGCCCGTGGTCGTCCTCGTGCCGCGCGGTCTGGTGCAGCATGTCGAGCAGGCCCGTCGAGGTCACCCCGCGGGCGGTGGCCCGGCGGGTGGGGGCGATCGGCATCCTCCCGGTGCGGACCCACTCGATCCGCCCGTCGTCGGCGATCGCGCTGCGGGTCTGGCCCGCGTTGTCGGCGTGCAGGCAGAAGGGCACGTCGAGCAGCCCCTTGGCGAACGCGCGCTCCAGCGCCTCGCCGACGCTGCTGGACTCGCTGAGCGTGGCGAGCACGAGGGTCCGCGCCTCCTCGAGGATCCCGGTGGAGCCGCCCCCCGGCACGGCGCCGGCGCCGCGCTCGGCGTACGCCGCCCGGCCGGCCTCGGCCGCGAGCGCCAGCGCCCGCAGGTTGTCCTCGACCGATGGGATCCGCACCGCCTCGACCTCGGTCTTGACGATCAGCCGCTGCGCCCCGCCGGCGACGGCGAGCGCGGCGCTCCGGGCGAGCAGCCGCCGCGCCCCGCGGGCGGTCGTGGGATAGACGCCCATGTAGGTGTACAGCACGACGTGGCGGGTCACCCCGCTGGGAAGCAGGCTCCGCGGCGAGGGTCGTGAGCGCCTGCAGCGCCTCGACGTCCTGCTCGTGCGAGGTCTGCTGGGCATAGACCAGCGACACCGAGCCGACCCCGTGCTGGGCGAAGAAGAGCGCCTCCAGCACGCTGATGGCGACCAGCAACGACGGCGGGCACATCTGCCCGAGCAGGCAGCCGCCGAAGGTCTCCAGGTGGGCGACCTCACCGGCCGCGCGGGCGGCCGCGGCCAGCTCCTCGCTGCCCTCGGCCCACGCGGCGACCGCGACAGGAAGTGGTGTGCGCCCGTAGGGCAGGCAGTAGGACACCGGGCCGCCCTCGCTGCAGAAGAGCCCCGCCTCGGCCATCGTCGCGAAGATCGCGCGCGGGTCGGAGGAGCCGTGACGCACCTGCACCGGGATGTCCTCGGCCACCGCGCCCGCCACGGAGGAAGCGACCCGGGCGCCGTGGCTGACGAGCGGGTAGCCGTTGAGGGCGGAGCCCTGGTCCAGGGCCGCCCGCGCGCCGGCCAGGTCGCCCACACGGGTGTAGGCTGTCCAGCGTGATCGTCCCGGCCGTCCACGCCGGCAGGTCACGCACCGCCAGCAGGCCGGCGCGCATCTCCTCCGGGGAGGCCATGCCCATCCGCGGCTGGACGACGAGTCTCGCGCTGCGTGGCCGCCCGGCGGACGTAGGAGCTCAGGTCGACGTACCCCATGGCTCAGGCGCTGACCGGCTCGGGACGCCGTTCGCCGGCGAGGGCCGCGATCGTGTCGACCAGGCTGGACAGGGTCGCTCAGCACGGCGTGGAAGCCGGCCGCGAGCAGGGCCGCCTCGGCGTCCAGGCCGAGCGCACCGGCGACGCCCAGGCTTTGCCGCCGATGACCGCCGGCACGGAGGCGGTGACCGGGTCGGCGGCGAGCCGGCGCACGACCCGGGCACCGTCGATCGCACCGTGGCCGTTGACCGAGCCTGATCACCAGTGCGTCCGGGCGGTGCTCGCGCAGCGCGTCGGCCACGAGGTCGTCGGGCGTGGTGGCGCCGAGGTTGACGACGGCGCAGCCGTTCTCCTCCAGCAGCAGCTGCAGGTACACCAGGTTCCAGGTGTGCGAGTCGGAGGAGACGGAGGAGAGTACGACGAGGGGCCGGTTCACAATGTCCACCTTTTTGATCGAGTTTGTTGGTGACTCAACCTTGCGGGTGGAACAGGCCGCTCCGGGGGCCGGTTCGCGAAGTCCGACGGAACGTTCAGGGATCTCGAATCACGGTGCGGCGGTCGTCACATTCTCCGACCGTGGTCGGACGCGCGGGGCCCCGTCGGCCAGTAGTCTCCGGCCATGGAACCCGTCACCGGACTCTCGATCGGCCGCATCGTCATCGGCGTCATCGCTCTCCTCGCTCCCTCGACCGCGGCGCGGCTCTTCGGCGTCACGCCCGCCGCCAACCCGCAGCCTGGGCATCTTCGGGCGGATGTTCGGCGCCCGGGAGATCGCCCTCGGCGCGGTCACCCTGGCGTCCAGGGGCGCGCTGCGCCGCAACCTGACCGTCGTGGGGATCGCCGTGGACGGCGCGGACGTGGCCAGCGGAGCGCTCGAGATCGCCTCCGGCGGCGTACCCAAGGCTGCAGGGTGGGGCGCTCGTCGGCGTCGCTGCCGGTGCGGTCGGCGCGGGCGTCGCGGCGCTGGTGCTCAACCGGGGCAAGTAGCCCGGTCAGCCCTCGGAGGCGCTGTAGACGATCGCGACGGTGTAGAAGATCGCGACGGCGACGAAGATCGCGAACGCGATCCAACCGACGATCACGCCGGCCAGCGCCAGCCCGGCGCCGCCCTCGCCCCGCTCGCGGATCTGCTTGCGGGCCACGTGGCCGAGGATGGCGCCGACGATGCTGGGCCCGCCGCAGCAGAGCCCGAGGCCGACGATGCTCACCACGAGCGAGGCGATCGCCATGCCGTTGGTCTGCGGCGGAGCGGTGTAGGCGTAGGCTGCCGTAGGGCTGCTGCTGGCCGTACTGGCCGTAGGGCTGCTGGGGCTGGCCGTAGGGCGACTGCTGGCCGTAGGGCTGCTGCGGCTGACCGTAGGGCGGCTGCTGGCCGTACGGCGACGGCTGACCCGGCGGCGGCTGCTGGGGCGCGGGCTGGGTCTGGTTCGGGTCGGGCTCCTCGCCCCAGGGCGGTGTCGACATGGCGGTGTCCCTCCGGTCAGGCTGACGACGATGACGGTGACGGCCACCAGGCCGACGACCACGATGATGCCCCGCAGCACGAGCGGGGGAAGCCTTCCTGCCCACGGCCGCGCCGGCGAAACCGCCGATCACGGAGCCGACGGCGATCACGGCGACGATCAGCCAGTCGATCTCCGCCTCGGTGCCGAAGAGGCCCAGTGCGGCGACGACCACGAAGACCAGACCGGCCACGGCGTTGACGACCGAGACCAGGACGTTCTTCACGCCGTTGAGCCGCTGCAGCGACTCGGTGATACCGATGCCGAGCAGGCCCATCAGGATGACGCCCTGCGCGGCGCCGAAGTAGCCGCCGTAGATGCCGGTGCCGAAGGCGGCGAGCAGCACCCACCGCGGCACCGCGGCCGGGCCGGGTGCGGTGACGGCGGGCTCCGGCTCGCGCCGGGCGGCCCGCGCCGCGACGTAGCGCGACAGCCGCGGCTGGACGACGACCAGCGTGATCCCGAGCAGGATCAGCACCGGCACGACGGCCTCGAACGCGCCCGCGGGCAGCACCAGGAGCAGCACCGCTCCCACGACCCCGCCCGCGGTGGAGAACACCAGCAGCCGGGTGATCAGGGCTCGCTGGCCGACCAGGCTCCCGGCGGTAGCCCACCGCCCCCGCCACGCCGCCCGGCACCAGGCCGAGGCTGTTGGACATGTTGGCCGTCACCGGCGGCACCCCGAAGGCGAGCAGCGTCGGGAAGGTGATCAGCGTGCCCGAGCCGACGACGGCGTTGATCATGCCGGCGCCGACGCCGGCGAGCAGGATCGCGGCGAGACTCGAGCGGGCTCACTCGGCCGGCGGCGCGGGCGGCGCGGGCGGCGCCGGCGGCTCACCCGGCGTCTTGCCCGGGTAGGCGGCGCTCTCGGCCTCGGCGATGGCCTCCTGGACCGCCTCGCTGGTGCCGGTCGGCGCGGACAGGTCGGGCTCGGTCGGGCCCATGTCCACGCGCTTGAGCGGGCCTGAGGTCTGCTTCGGGATGCCCGCGATCTCGTGGATCGAGGAGCCGAGGCCCTCCAGCGCCTTGGTGATCTCGGACGGGATGACCCACACCTTGTTGGCGTCGCCCTCGGCGATCTTCGGCATCATCTGGAGGTACTGGTAGGCCAGCAGGCCCTGGTCCGGCTGGCCGTCGTGGATCGCCTGGAAGACGGTCTGGATGGCCCGGCCCTCACCCTGGGCGCGCAGGATCTGCGCCTCGCGGTCGGCCTGCGCGGCGAGGATCTGCGCCTCGCGCTCACCCTCGGCGTTGAGGATCGCGGACTGCTTGTTGCCCTCCGCGGTGAGGATCGCCGACTGGCGGGCACCCTCGGCGGTGAGGACTAGCGCGCGCTTGTCGCGCTCGGCGCGCATCTGCTTCTCCATCGCGTCCTTGATCGAGGGCGGCGGCTCGATGCCCTTGATCTCCACGCGCTTGACCTTGATCCCCCAACGACCGGTGGTCTCGTCGAGGACCGCCGACAGGCCGCTGTTGATCGACTCGCGGCTGGTGAGGGTCTGCTCGAGGTCCATGCCACCGACCACGTTGCGCAGCGTGGTCATGGTCAGTCTGCTCGATCGCCTGGATGTAGTTGGAGATCTCGTAGGTCGCCGCGATCGGGTCGGTCACCTGGAAGTAGATGACGGTGTCGATGTCGACGGTCAGGTTGTCCTCGGTGATGGCCGACTGCGGCGGGAAGGCGACCACCTGCTCGCGCAGGTCGATCGTGTAGCGCACCTTGTCGATGAAGGGCACCACGAAATTGAGGCCCGCCGGCAGGGTCTCCTTGTACTTGCCGAAGCGCTCGACGATGCCGGTGTAGGCCTGCGGGACGACCCGGATCGCCTTCGCGATCACGGTGATCACGAGGAGCAGCAGCAGGATGAGGACGACGAGCACGACCATGGAGGTCTCCTTAGGCGGTGTCGGACGAGGGGGCGGACGGCAGGGCGGGCGGCTCGGGCAGCACGCGCACGTGCGCGGTGGCGCCGACGATCGAGACCACCTCGACGGAGCGGCCGATCGCGATCGCGGGCTCGGCGCCGGCGGAGACCGCCAGCCAGGCTCTCGCCGCCGATCTTGACCCGGCCCGGGCGGTGCTCGCCCACCGGCTCGGTGAGGATGCCGTGGGCGCCGACCAGGCTGGCCGGGCCGAGGACCAGGTCGGGGCCGCCGTGCAGGCGGCGCACCAGGGGTGGTCGCACGCCGACGAGCAGCAGCAGGGCGGCGGCCGAGGCCACCAGCACCTGGGCCACGATGCTGTCGGTGATCACCGCGGTGCCCATCCCGGCGAGCGCGCCGCCGGCGAGCATGAGCAGGAACAGGTCGAGGCTCAGCAGGCTCCGCGAGCGCGAGCGCGATGGAGACCCCGAGCCAGGTCTCCCACAGGTGCTCACGCAGCCAGTCCATGGCCGAAACCCTAGGCCATGGGTCCGAGGGAAGGACTCAGCCCCGGCGCAGCCGGCGCCGGGCGGCGTACCGGCCGTCGTGCTCCTCGAGCACCAGCGGCATCGCGAAGGTCGCGGACAGCGTCTCCGCGCTCAGCGTCTCGCTCATCGGGCCCTGCGCCACGACGGCACCGTCGCGCAGCATCAGCACGTGGGTGAAGCCCGGCGGGATCTCCTCGACGTGGTGGGAGACGAGCACGGTGGCGGGCGAGGACGGGTCGTAGGCGAGCACCGAGAGCGTGGAGACCAGGTCCTCGCGGCCGCCGAGGTCGAGACCGGCGGCGGGCTCGTCGAGCAGGAGCAGGCTCGGGGTCGGTCATCAGCGCCCGGGCGATCTGCACCCGCTTGCGCTCTCCCTCGCTCAGCGTCCCGAAGGTGCGGTCGGCCAGGTGCATGACGCCCACCTCGCGCAGCAGCGCGTCGGCGCGGGTGTGGTCGACGTCGTCGTACTCCTCGCGCCACCTCCCCAGCACGGCGTACGACGCGGAGAGGACCACGTCGCGGACCTTCTCCTGCCGCGGGATCTTCTCGGCCATGGCCGCGCTGGAGACGCCGATGCGCGGGCGCAGACTCGAACACGTCGACGGTGCCGATCAGGCTCCCCGAGCACGCCGACGGCGCCGGTCGTGGGGTGGACCTGCGCGGCGGCCACCTGCATCAGGGTGGTCTTGCCGGCGCCGTTGGCCCCCAGCAGGATCCAGCGCTCGCCCTCGCGCACCACCCAGGCTCACCCGGTCCAGGAGCGTGGACCCGCCACGCCGGATGGTGACCTCGGCAAGGCTCGAGAACGGCGGACATGCTGGCCACCCTAACGAGTACCTTGACGCCGTGAGTGGACTGCCCGTCTCCGCCCGGCTGGCCTGGTGGGGCACCGCCTGGCTGCAGGGCCGGATCGGCCCGGACGACCTGCTGGACGCCGTCCTCGGCGACGACGTGACCCACGTCGTGGGCGGACCGGACGGCTCCGCTCCCCTGCTCCTGGAGCTCGCCGACGCCCGGGCGAAGGGCGCGACCGCGATCGCGGCCACCTTCCCGGCGCCGGGCGACCCCGCGGGCCTGCGCGGGCCGCGCGAGACTCAACGCCGCCGCCATCGAGGCCGGCGAGGCGGTCCTGCTCCTCGGCGCCGGCAAGGCGCTGGTCCCGGCCCAGGTCGGGCGTGCCGTCGAGTGGACCCTGCTGCCCGCCGAGCGCCGCCCGCCGCCCGACCTCGGCGAGGCCGACCGTGGGCTGCGGGCCGCGCTGCTGGCGGCGGCGAACGCGCTGGCGGAGCCTGGACGTGGCGAGCCTGGCGGCCGGAGGTGGCCGACGAGTCTGCACGACCTGCGCTCCGCCGTACCGCTGCCGGCGCCGGTGGGGACGCCCGCGCGCTGCGTCGACCTCGCCGGGCGCGCGCTGCACCTGGAGGCGGTCGCGAACCTCGCCCTCGTCGACGACGGTGGCGCGGTGAGCGCCGGTGAGGCGGCGGCGCGGCGCGCCGCGATCGAGCCGCTGGAGCAGGCCGCGCGCCGGGCCCTGAGCGCGGCGTGCTCGCCCGACGGCTGGCCACCGTCGGCCTGAGGTCGTCCGGAGCCGATAGCCTGCACCCGCGATGAGCCTCCACGACTCCCCCGAAACGCTCCTGATCACCGTCACCGGCACCGACCGGCCCGGGGTCACCTCGGCGGTCCTCGAGACCCTGGCGCAGTCGGGGGTCGCCGTGGTCGACGCCGAGCAGATCCTGATCCGCGGGCGCCTGGTGCTCGGTGTCCTGGTCACCGCCCCGCGCGACACGAAGCGGCTGCGGGCCGCGGTCACCCGGACCGTCGAGGCCCTGGGCATGAGCGTCGACATCGAGCGCGGCTCGGGCGACAACCGCCGTCGGTCGCAGGACCGCGCGCACGTCACGGTCATCGGCTCGCCGCTCAAGGCCTCGGCCATGGCCTCGATCGCCGGCCGGATCGCCGACTGCGGCGGCAACATCGACCGGATCGAGCGGATGGCCCGCTATCCCGTCACCGCCATCGAGCCTGCACGTCTCCGGCGCGGCGCCCGACCGGCTGCGCACGCTGCTCGCCGGCGACGCCGCCCGCCACGGCATCGACGTCGCGGTCCAGGCCGCGAACATGCTGCGCCACGGCGTGCGGCTGATCGTGATGGACGTCGACTCCACGCTCATCCAGGGCGAGGTGATCGAGATGCTCGCCGAGCACGCCGGCTACGGCGCGGAGGTCGCCGAGGTCACCGAGCGGGCGATGCGCGGCGAGACTCGACTTCGAGCAGTCGCTGCGGGCGCGGGTGAAGTCTGCTCGCCGGCCTCGACGCCACCGTCCTCGACCAGGTGTACGACGCCATCGTGGTCAACCCGGGAGCCCGCACCCTGGTGCGCACGCTGCGCCGCCTCGGCTACCGCTTCGCCATCGTCTCCGGCGGGTTCAGCCAGATCACCGACCGGCTGGCCGAGGAGCCTGGGCATCCACCGGGCCCGGGCCAACACCCTGGAGATCGTCGACGGCAAGGCTGACGGGCGAGGTCGTGGGACCGGTCGTGGACCGGGCCGGCAAGGCGGAGGCGCTGCGCGAGTTCGCCGCGGACCTCGGCATCGAGATCGCCGCCACCATCGCGATCGGCGACGGCGCCAACGACCTCGACATGCTCGACGCGGCAGGCCTGGGCATCGCCTACAACGCCCGCCCGGTCGTGCGCGAGGCGGCGGACACCACGCTCAACGTGCCCTACCTCGACTCGATCATGTACCTGCTCGGCATCAGCCGCGAGGAGATCGAGGCCGCGGACGCCGAGGCCGGGATCGTCACACCCGCTCCCCCGCTGGACTGACGCTCCGGCGTCGGCTCAGTCGTCCTCGCGGGCGACGTGGAAGCCGGTCAGTCGGCCGCCCATCGGCGCCAGGTCCGCCCACGCCCCGTCGACCTCGAAGACCGCCGCGGTGCTGGTCGGGAAGGCGCCCAGCGCGACCGACCCCGAGGCCTCGCCGTCGCCGTCGTCGAGGAGCCTGCACCACGACCCCCATCGTCGGGTTGTGCCCGACCACGACGATCGTCCGGGCGTCCTCGGGCGCCGTGCGGAGCAGGTCCAGCACGCCGTCCTCGTCGGTGCCGTAGAGCCTGGGCGTCGTACTCGGGCTGCAGGGACCAGCCGGCACCTCCGGCCACGACGTCCCAGGTCTCCCGGGTGCGCGCGGCGTACGACACGTAGGCCGCCTCCGGCACGATGCCCTCGCCCGCGAGCCACTGACCGAGCAGTCGTCCCTCGGTGCGGCCGCGCTCGGCGAGCACCCGCTCGACGTCGGTGGCGGCGTAGGGCTCCGCCTTCGCGTGCCGGATGACGACGAGACGCCTGCTGTCCACCGGACCAGCGTAGGGCCATGCTGGGCGGGTGGAGGCGTACGGCACGACACACCTGGTCCCGCTCGGCGTCTTCGCCGTCGGGCTGGTCGTCGTGGTCCTGCTCGGCCGTCGCGACGCGGCGTACGACGGCCCGACCCGGCTGAGCCGGGGCTGGGCGCTGCTCGTCCCGGCGGTGACGGTGCCCTTCCAGGCTGATCGACCTGGTCGCGAACTTCGACCTCGACGTGACGCTGCCGCTGCACCTGTGCGACCTGGCCTGGATCGCCGCCACCTGGGCGTTGTGGACCCACCGGTCGTTCCCGGTGGCGCTCACGTTCCTCTGGGGACTGACACTGACGATCCAGGGCGTGGTGACGCCCTCGCTGAACGAGGACTTCCCGCACGTGCGGTACGTCGCCTTCTGGGCGCTGCACCTGCTCATCGTGTGGGCTGCGGTCTACCTCGTCGCCGGGCTGCGCCTGGCGCCGCGCTGGCGGGACTATCGCGCGGCGGTCCTCACGACGCTCGGGTGGGCCGGTGCGACGTACCTCTTCAACGTCGTGGCGGGCACCAACTACGGCTACCTGGTGCGCAAGCCGCGCTCCTCGGCGCTCGACCTGCTCGGCCCCTGGCCCTGGTACGTCGCCCAGGAGATCGCGATCCTGCTGGCGGCCTGGGCGCTGCTGACGCTCGCCGCGCAGTGGTGGCGGCGGGCGGGCAGCAGGTCAGGCGCCCATCGCGTGGAAGCCGCCGTCGACGTGCAGGATCTCGCCGGTGGTCGCCGGGAAGAGGTCTGAGAGCAGGGCGCAGACCGCCTTGGCGGTGGGCTCCTGGTCGACGTTGTCCCACCCGAGCGGTGCCCGGGTGGTCCACATCGACTCCAGGTCCTCGAAGCCGGGGATGGCCTTCGCCGCGAGGGTGCGCAGCGGCCCGGCGGAGACCAGGTTCACCCGGATCCCGTCGGCGCCGAGGTCGCGGGCGAGGTAGCGGTTGGTGGACTCGAGTGCGGCCTTCGCTACGCCCATCCAGTCGTAGACCGGCCAGGCGACGCTCGCGTCGAAGGTGAGCCCGACGACCGAGTCGCCCGGCTGCATGAGCGGACGGCAGGCGACGGCGAGCGACTTCAGGGAGTACGCCGAGACCTCCACGGCCTGCGCGACGTCCTTCCACGGCCCGTCGAGGAACTTCCCGCCGAGCAGGGTCTCCGGGTTGCCGTAGGCGATGGAGTGCACCACGCCGTCGAGCACGGCGTCCGGGCCGAGGTGCTCGCGGATCGCGTCCGGCAGGCCCGCCAGGTGCTCGGGGTCGGTCACGTCGAGCTCCAGCACCGGCGGCGACTCGGGGAGCCGCTTGGCGATGCGGCGGGTGATCCGCAGCGCCTGGCCGAAGTTGGAGATCAGCACGTTCGCGCCCTGCTCCTGGGCGAACTTCGCCACCGCGAAGCCGATCGAGGTGTCCAGCGTGACGCCCGCGACCAGGATGTTCTTGCCGGCGAGGATGCCGGAGGTCGAGCCTTGTCGAGACCATGTCAGTGCCCCATTCCGAGTCCGCCGTCGACCGGGATCACCGCGCCGGTCACGTACGACGCCGACGGGCTCGCGAGCCAGAGCACTGCTCCCGCGACCTCCTCCGGGTCGGCGTACCGGCCGAGGGGAACCTGGCCCCGGATGCCTTCCTTCTGCTCGTCGCTGAGCAGGGCGGTCATGTCGGTGTCGACGTAACCGGGTGCCACGACGTTCGCGGTGATGGACCGCGGGCCGAGCTCACGGGCCAGCGAGCGGGCCATGCCCACCAGACCGGCCTTCGAGGCGGCGTAGTTGACCTGGCCGGGCGAGCCCAGCAGGCCCACGACGCTGGAGATGAAGATGATCCGGCCCCTGCGCTGGCGCAGCATGCCCTTGGCCGCGCGCCTGGCGAGCCGGAAGGAGCCGGTGAGGTTGGTGTCGATGACCGAGCTCCAGTCCTCGTCCGACATGCGCAGCACGAGGGTGTCGGCGGTGATGCCGGCGTTCGCGACCAGCACCTCGACCGGGCCGTGCGCCTCCTCGGCCGCGGCGAACGCGGCGTCGACCTGCGCGGCGTCGGTGACGTCCGCCTTGAGCTCGAGCGCACCCTCGGGCGCGCCGCCGCTGCGGGTGGTCACGGCGACCTTGTCGCCGTTGGCGAGGAAGGCCTCGGCGATGGCGCGGCCGATGCCGCGGTTGCCGCCGGTGACCAGGACGGAGCGGGGTTCGTTCACGCTCCTGACGCTAGGGGTCCCGGTGCCCGCCGCTCACTCGCGGCGGGCACCAAGATCGCGCCGTCTCCTTGTAGGACTCCTACAAGGGAGGGGTCACTCGTCGTCCTCCGGGCGGAAGCCGACCTTCATGGTGACCTGGAAGTGCTCGACCTCGCCGTCCTTGATCTGGCCGCGGACCTGGCTGACCTCGAACCAGTCGAGGTGGCGCAGGGTCTGGCCGGCGCGCTGGACGCCGTTGCGGATCGCCTGGTCGATGCCGTCGGGGGACGTGCCGACGATCTCGCTGATGCGGTAGGTGCGGTTGGACATGCCCGTCAGCCTAGTGCCACCCGCCGCGTAGGCTGGGGGCATGTCATCCTCGCGTCACGGCCGCTCTCGCGACGCCGACGCGATCCGGATCACGACTGCCGGCTCCGACCCGCGGGCCGACATCGCGCGCCGGCAGAAGAAGTACGCCATCGCGATGGGCATCCGCACGCTGTGCTTCATCGGCGCCGCGATCACCGGCGCCGCCGGCTGGCACTGGGTCTGGCCCTTCCTGATCCTCGCCTCCCTCTTCCTGCCCTACGTCGCGGTCGTGATGGCCAACGCCGGCGACAGCCGCGCCTCGGACCTGCCGCTCACCGGCGGCGGCGACGCACAGCGCCAGGCTCGGCCCGGGCCATGACGTGATCGGCGACGATGACTGAGCCTGCCCGAGGGTCCCGCCGGCCCCGACCTCTGCTCCGCAAAGGACTGCCGGGCCGAGGCACAGTGGCAGGCTGCGCTGGAACAACCCCAAGATCCACACCCCCGACCGCCGCAAGACCTGGCTGGCCTGCGCCGAGCACCGGGAGTCGCTGGAGCACTTCCTCGGCGCGCGGGGCTTCCTGAAGGAGACCGTCCCCCACCGTTGACTTGGGGTTTCCCACCCGCGACTTGGGGTTTCCCACCCGCGACTTGGGGTTTCCCACCCGCGACTTGGGAGTTTCGACCCGCGACGTGGGCGTTCACCACCGCCGGTTCGTGTACGACGGTGTCAGTGCTCGCTCGACGCGGCGGACCCAGCGATCGAGGGCAGCGCCGGTGAAGTCGCCCTGGCGGACGATCACCACCTCCCAGCCCATCTCCCGCAGCCACTCACGCCGCTCGCGGTCGTGAGCCTGCTGGGTCGCTGTGTCGTGAGCCGCCCGGCCGTCGTACTCGATGGCGATGCGGGCGTCCACGTAGGCGAGGTCGAGCCGGTAGGTGGGCCGGTCGTCGCGGTCGACCCACCACTGGATCTCGGGAAGCGGCAGGCCCGCGTCGAGGAGAGTGAGCAAGGTCCAAGCCTCCCGCGGCGACTCCAGGCGAGGATCGACGAGCGGCACCAGGCTCGCGGCACTGCACCACGCCGCGTCGGCGACGGAACCGGGGCAGGCTCGGCGGCCAGGCTCGTCGATGCCGAACCCGTGCTGGCGCGCCAGGGTCGTCAAGGCCGCGAAGGCCTCACGCCGCCGGAGCTCGCAGCCCAGGTCGAGCGCTGTCCGGAGCGGGGTGGTGACACGTACGGGTCCGAGGCGCATGACCTCGCGCGGAAGAAGATCGCGTGTGCGGCCATCGATCTCGCGGCGGCGCGTGGGGTTGCGGCCACGGAGCGCGCAAGTCTCGATCGGAGGCACGACGTCGTGCTCACCGCGAACGAGGACGTCCGCGCCGTGCAACCAAGCGGCGGTGCGGTTGACCGCGACGTGGTGGGGCGACACCACGAGGCTGACGGCGCAGGCCCGCACCTCCAGCGAGTCAGGGACGTCGGAACGGACGTACACCCCGCGCGTCACCCTGCGGATCAGCCTGCTGCGGGCAGCGCGCTCGATCTGGCGTGGGGTGACGTCGTACCGGTCAGCGTCGCGGAGCGTGAAGGGGTGGTCCGGAAGGCCTGCGATGTCCATGACAGCGAGGCTGCCCGTCCCGACGGCCCCGCGAGCGAGGTCGCGGTCAGGCCTGTGGACAACCCGGTCCGCACCCTCCCTGTGGACAGAATCTGGCTCTTGTCAGGGGTGAAACTCCCAACTCGCGGGTGGAAAACCCCAACTCGTGGGTGGGAAGCCCCAAGTCAACCGCCGATGGCGGACATGGGGCGGTCCGGCTGGAGGAACGACGGGTCGTCGATCCCGTGGCCCGCGGCCTTGCCCCACATGGCGACCCGCCAGCGCTCGGCGAGGCTCCTCGTCGGAGGCGCCGGCGCGCAGGGCGGCGCGGAGGTCGGACTCGGAGCGGGCGAAAAGGCAGTTGCGGACCTGGCCGTCGGCGGTGAGCCGGACCCGGTCGCAGTCGCCGCAGAAGGGGCGGGTGACCGAGGCGATGATGCCGACGGTCGCGGGGCCGCCGTCGACGGTGAACAGACTCGGCCGGGGCGCTCCCCCGCGGCTCGACCGCCGGGGACAGGTCGAAGGCCCCGGAGAGCGAGGCGAGGATCTCGTCGGCGGTGACCATGGCGTCGCGGTTCCAGCCGTGCTGCGCGTCGAGCGGCATCTGCTCGATGAAGCGCAGGTGGTAGCCGTGCTCGATGCACCAACCGAGCAGGCTCGGGCGCCCGGTCGTCGTTGATGCCGCGCAGCAGCACGGCGTTGACCTTCACCGGGCCCAGGCCGGCGGCCTCCGCGGCGGCCGGGCCCTCGATCACGTCGTCGAGCCGGTCGCGGCGGGTGACCTCGTGGAAGGTCTCGCGGCGGACCGTGTCGAGGCTGACGTTGACCCGGGCCAGACCCGCCTCGGCCAGTGCGCCGGCGGTCCTGGCCAGACCGAGCGCGTTGGTCGTGATCGACATCTCGACGTCGTACGACGCTGCGACCCGCCCCACGATGTCCAGCAGCCCGCGGCGCACCAACGGCTCCCCACCGGTGAACCGGACCTCGCGCACACCGAGGTGCTCGGCACCGATCCCGATCAGCCGGACCACCTCGTCGTCGGTGGTTCGCTGGTCGGTCGGCATCCAGTCCAGGCCCTCGGCCGGCATGCAGTAGGTGCAGCGCAGGTTGCACTTGTCGGTCAGCGACACGCGGAGGTCGGTGGCGACCCGGCCGTGCTGGTCGAGGAGCGGCTGCATCCCCCCAGCGTAGTCCGCACCCGGGCGCGGCCTACCGTTGTCCCGTGCGATCCTGGCTCTCCTCGTGGCGATTCCTGCTCAGTCGCCGCTGGGTGCTGTTCTTCCTCGCGATCATCGTGGTCGGCTACGGCACCTGGTGGCTCGGCGAGTGGCAGTTCGGCCGGCTGCACGACCGCAAGGAGCGCAACGCGATCGTGGTCGCCAACGAGGACCGCGCGCCGATCCCCGTGACCGACGTGCTGGAGCCGGGGCGCGAGGTCCCGGAGACCGACGAGTACCGACTCGTCACCGCCACCGGCACGTACGACGTCGAGGACACCGTCGTCGTCCGCTACCGCACCCGCGAGGGCGCGCCGGGGGTCGAGGTCGTCGTCCCCCCTCGTGGCGGCCGACGGCACCACGGTCGTGGTGGACCGGGGCTGGTTCGGCACCGAGGACCCGGAGATCAAGCCCGAGGAGCCTGCCCGCCCCGCCGACCGGCGAGGTGACCGTGACCGGCTGGGTGCGCGCCGACGGCACCGGCGGCAGCACCGACATCGTCGGCCACTCCACCCGGGCGATCTCCAGCACCAAGATCGGCAGGTCGATCGGCCGTGAGGTGCTCACCGGGTTCCTCGCGCTCAAGTCCGAGGACCCCGCGCCGGACAAGGCGCTGGAGCCGGTCGAGTCTGCCGGACCTCGGCGAGGGCCCGCACTTCTTCTACGGCCTGCAGTGGTGGTTCTTCGGCGTCCTGGCCGCGGGTGGCTTCGGCTACCTGGCCTGGGACGAGCGCAAGCACGGGCGCCGCGGTGAGCGGACCGTGGAGAAGAAGCGCACCGGCTGGCCGTTCGGCCGGGGCGAGGAGGACGACGACCTCCCGCCCGGGCGTCAGAGCCCGCGCGACATCCCGCCGTCGACGGGGACCATCACCCCGGACAGGAACGACGCCGCGGGCGACAGCACGAACGCCGCCACCCGGCCGAACTCCTCGGGACGGCCGTAGCGGCGCAGCGGGATCTGCGCCCGCGCGGCCTCCTCGGCCGCCGCCGCGTCACCGGTGGAGGCGTCCGGACTCGGCGACCCGCTCGGTGGCGACCCGTCCCGGCAGCAGGCCGTTGACCCGGATGCCGGCGGGGCCGAGAACCGTCGGCGAGGTTCTTCGCGACCATCGCCAGGCCGGGCCGCAGCCCGTTGGACAGGGCGAGACCGGGGATCGGCTGGCGCACGCTGGTGGAGAGCACGAACGCGATCGAGCCGCCCTCGCCGAGCTCCGCGGCGACCGTCCGGGCCAGCCGTACGCCGCCCAGGAAGACCGACGAGAACGCCTGGGTCCACTGCTCGTCGCTCATGTCGGTCACCTTGCCGCCAGGAGGCCCCCCGACGCTGATCAGCGCGCCGTCGAGGCGACCCCAGGTGTCCTTCGCGGCGGCGACGAGGGCAGCAGGCGCCGCGGCGTCGGCGTTGTCCGCGACCACGCCCACCGCGCAGCCCGCGCCCCCGCCCGCCTCCAGACCGGCGACGGCCGCGTCCACGGCCTCCCTGGTGCCGGCCGGAGACGACGACCCGGGCACCGTCGGCGACGAGCGCGTCCGCGGTGGCGCGGCCCAGGCCGCGGGTGGCTCCGGTGAGGACGTAGACCCGTCCGCTGACTCCGAGGTCCATCAGGCTCTTCTCCATCTCCAGGCTCCTCCGCGATCCGGGACACCGGTACGACGTCCGGTGCTCCCTTGCGCGCCGCGTCCGCGGTGTGGTCGTCGGGCTGCCGCTGGCTCTCGCGCTCGGCCTCCACCCGCTTGACGTAGTGCTCGATCTCGCGATCCTTCTGGTCGCCGTCCCAGCGCAGGTAGCTGCGCACCAGGTCGGCCACGTGCGGGGCGGCGGCGACGCCCCGGTCGAAGGTCTCGAAGGACACCCGCATCCGCCGGGTCAGGATGTCGTCGAGGTGCCGAGCGCCCTCGTGGGTGACGGCGTAGACCGCCTCCGCCTGCAGGTAGTCCTCCGCGCCCGGCAGCGGCTCGGCGAGGTCCGGCTCGGCGGCGATGAGCCTGCAGCACCTCCAGCACCAGCGAGCCGTAGCGCTCCAGCAGGTGCTCCACCCGGTTGATCGCGAGGCCGGACTGCGCCGCCAGCGTGCGCCGCTGGTTCCACAGCGCCTGGTAGCCGTCCGCACCGACCAGCGGGATGTCCTCGGTGACGCACGGGCCGACCTTGCGCCCGAGCACCGACTCCAGGCCGTGCACGGCCTCGTCGACGGCGTCCGCGGCCATCACCCGGTACGTCGTGTACTTGCCGCCCGCCACGACCACCAGCCCCGGCACGCTGTGCGCGACCGCGTGCTCGCGGGAGAGCCTTGGACGTCGCCTCGGACTCGCCGGCGAGCAGCGGCCGCAGCCCGGCGTACACGCCCTCGACGTCGTCGCGGGTCAGCGGCACCTCGAGCACCTTGTTGACGTGGTCGAGCAGGTAGTCGATGTCGCTGCTGCTCGCCGCCGGGTGGTCCTTCGACAGCGACCAGTCGGTGTCGGTGGTGCCGATGATCCAGTGCCGCTTCCACGGGATCACGAAGAGCACGGACTTCTCGGTGCGCAGGATCAGCCCGGTCTCGCCACGGATCCGGTCACGGGGCACGACGAGGTGGATGCCCTTGCTGGCACGGACCTTGAACTGCCCGCGCTCGCGCGCCATCGACTGCGTCTCGTCGGTCCACACGCCGGTGGCGTTGATGACCTGGGAGGCCCGGATCTCGAAGCGGTAGCCGGTCTCCAGGTCCACCACCTCGGCGCCGACGACCCGCTCGCTCTCCTTGAGCAGGCCCACGACACGGGTGCGCGAGGCCACCGCGGCGCCGTACGTCGCAGCGGTGCGGGCCAGGAACATCGTGTGCCGGGCGTCGTCCACCTGCGCGTCGAAGTAGCGGATCGCGCCGACCAGGGCGTCCTTGCGCAGCGAGGGGAACACCTTGCGCGCGCCGTGCCGGGTGAGGTGCTTGTGCAGCGGCACGCCGTCGCCGTAGCCGCTCGCCCTGGACATCGCGTCGTAGAGCGCGACCCCGGTGCCGGCGTACCAGCGCTCCCAGCCGCGGCCGTTGAGCGGGTAGAGGAAGGGCACCGGCCGGACCAGGTGCGGCGCGAGACGCTGCATGAGCAGGCCGCGCTCCTTGAGCGCTTCGGCGACCAGCCGGAAGTCCATCATCTCCAGGTAGCGCAGTCCGCCGTGGACCGACCTGGAGCCTGCGGCTGGAGGTGCCGGAGGCGAAGTCGCGGGCCTCCACCAGGCCGACGGTCAGGCCGCGGGTGGCGGCGTCGAGGGCCGCGCCGGCGCCGACGACTCCCCGCCGATCACCAGCACGTCGAGGTGCTGGCTCTCCAGCCTTCTTCAGCGCGGCGCTGCGGGCGCGCGGGGACAGTGCTGCAGGGTTCACGGCTCTCAGACCTCCACCCAGTCGAGGGTGCGTTGGACGGCTTTCTTCCACTGCGCGTAACCCGCCGTGCGGCGGTCTTCATCCCACTGCGGCTCCCAGCGGGTGTCCTCGTGCCAGTTCTCACGGAGGCTCGTCGGTGTCGCGCCAGTAGCCCACCGACAGCCCCGCGGCGTACGCCGCCCCGAGGGCCGTGGTCTCGGGCACCACCGGCCGGCTGACCGGTACGCCGAGCACGTCGGCCTGGATCTGCATGCACAGGCTGTTCAGGGTCACGCCGCCGTCGACGCGCAGCACCTCCAGCGAGACACCGGAGTCGGTGCACATCGCCTCCACGACGTCGCGGGACTGGTAGCAGATCGCCTCCAGCGTGGCCCGGGCGACGTGGGCGTTGGTGTTGAAGCGGGACAGCCCGACGATCGCGCCGCGCGCGTCGGAGCGCCAGTAGGGCGCGAACAGGCCCGAGAACGCCGGCACGAAGTAGACGCCGCCGTTGTCCTCGACCTGTCGGGCCAGCGACTCCGACTCGGCGGCACCGCTGATGATCCCGAGTCTGGTCGCGCAGCCACTGCACCGCCGACCCGGTGACGGCGATCGAGCCCTCGAGGGCGTAGACGCACGGCTGGTCGCCGGTTCGGTACGCCGGCGTGGTCAGCAGCCCGGCCTTCGAGCGCACGATCTCGGTGCCGGTGTTGAGCAGCATGAAGTTGCCCGTGCCGTAGGTGTTCTTGGCCTCGCCGGGTGCGAAGCAGACCTGCCCGACGGTCGCCGCCTGCTGGTCGCCGAGGATCCCGGTGATCGGCACCTCGCCGCTGAAGGGTCCGCTGCGCAGCGTCGTACCGAAGGGCGTGGTGGCGGACGACTCCCGGATCTCCGGAAGCATCGCGCGCGGGATGCCGAAGAAGCCGAGCAGGCTCCTCGTCCCACTGCAGGGTCTCCAGGTCCATCAGCATCGTGCGGCTGGCGTTGGTGACGTCGGTGACGTGCACTCCGCCGTCCACGCCGCCGGTGAGGTTCCACAGCACCCAGGTGTCCGGCGTCCCGAACAGCGCGTCGCCGCGCTCCGCGGCCTCGCGCGCACCGGGCACGTTCTCGAGGATCCACTGCAGCCTTCCCGCCGGAGAAGTACGTCGCGGGCGGCAGGCCCGCTCGGTGCCGGATCACGTCGCCGCGCCCGTCCCTGTCCAGCGCGGCCGCGATCGCATCGGTGCGCGTGTCCTGCCACACGATCGCGTTGTGCAGCGGCCGGCCGGTGCGCCGGTCCCACACGATCGTGGTCTCGCGCTGGTTGGTGATGCCGACGGCCGCAAGGTCCGAGGCGTCCAGTCGAGCCCGGCCGAGCGCGGTCTTGACCACCGCGGAGGTGCGCTCCCAGATCTCCACCGGGTTGTGCTCGACCCAGCCCGCGCGCGGCAGCACCTGCTGGTGCTCCAGGCTGGTGCCGTACGACCTCCTTGCCCTGGTGGTCGAACACCATGAACCGGGTGCTGGTCGTGCCCTGGTCGATCGCCCCGACGAACCGCGCCTGCGCCATGCAGGCCACCCTACGGAACCCGGGGAGCGACTCGGGGGCATTCCTGATGCGGGTCGCTCGGTGCTGCTGGCAGGGTGGGCCCCATGAGCGTCGACCCCGCCAGCGCCCCGACCGCCTCCCGGACCGCGGCACGCGCCGTCGACCTCTTCAAGATCTACGGCCGCGGGGACTCCGAGGTGCGCGCCCTCGACGGAGTGTCGGTGGACCTGGCCGCGGGCGAGTTCACCGCGATCATGGGACCCTCCGGCTCGGGGAAGTCGACCCTGATGCACTGCCTGGCCGCGCTCGACACCCCGACCGCGGGTCAGGTCGTCATCGGCGACACCGACCTCTCGCGGCTCAAGGACAAGGCGCTCACCGCACTGCGCCGCGACCAGATCGGCTTCGTCTTCCAGGCGTTCAACCTGGTCCCCACGCTCTCGGCCCGCGAGAACATCCTGCTGCCACTGAGCCTGGCCGGCCGCAAGCCCGACCAGGCCTGGTTCGACACGGTCGTCGACACCGTCGGCCTGCGCGACCGGCTCGGGCACCGTCCGGCCGAGATGTCGGGTGGGCAGCAGCAGCGCGTCGCGTGCGCGCGGGCGCTGGTCAGCAAGCCGGAGATCGTCTTCGCCGACGAGCCGACCGGCAACCTGGACAGCACGTCCGGTGCGGAGGTGCTGTCCTTCCTGCGCCGCAGCGTGGACGAGTTCGGCCAGACGATCGTGATGGTCACCCACGACGCCGTCGCGGCGTCGTACTGCGACCGGGTGGTCTTCCTCGCCGACGGCAAGGTCGTCGACGAGCTCCGCTCGCCCAGCCGTGAGGACATCCTCGAGCACATGACCGCGCTCCAGGCAGCTTGCGGCGCCCGGGCAGGCCTGAGATGCTGCGCCTGACCCTGCGCAACCTGCTGGCGCGCAAGGTCCGTCTCGTGATGAGCGGCCTCGCGATCGTGATCGGCGTGGCCTTCCTGTCCGGCGTGATGGTGTTCAGCAACGGGCTGTCGAAGACCTTCGACAACATCATCTACGGCTCCACGCCGGACGCCGTGGTGCGCGCCGAGGCGACCGACGAGTTCAGCGGCGGCGTCTCCGGCCAGTCCGACCAGGCGATGACGCCGGCCACCGTCGACGCCCTGAACGCGCTGCCCGAGGTGAAGCGGGCCGCCGGCGACGTCAACGGCGGCGGGATGAGCCTGCTCGGCAAGGACGGCACCCTGGTGGGCGGCAGCGGCGCCCCGACGCTGGCGTTCAACTACCGCGACGGCGAGAACATGGCCGGCGACAAGATCCTGCTGCTGAAGGCCGGGCGCTGGCCGACCTCCGCCGACGAGATCGTCCTCGACCAGGGCGCCGTCGAGGACGGCGGCTACCGGATCGGCGACCGGGTCAGGCTGCTCGCGCCCTTCGGCGTGCTGGAGCGGACGGCGACGCTGGTCGGCTCGGCCGAGTTCAACGGCGGCGGTACGGCGGGGGCCACCCTCCTCATCTTCTCCACCGAGGGCGCCCAGCAGCCTCTTCTTCCAGGGCAAGGACGTCTTCAACCGGATCAGCCTGACCGCGGCCCCCGGAGTCAGCCAGAAGGAGACTCGTCGCGGCCGCCGACAAGGTGCTCCCCCAGGGCTTCGAGGCGGTCACCGGCGACAAGGTGGCCAAGGAGTCCGAGGACGCGATCGGCAGGCTTCCTCGACGTGATCACGGTCTTCCTCACCGTCTTCGCGATCATCGCCGTCATCGTCGGCGGCTTCATCATCGTCAACACCTTCTCCATCCTCATCGCCCAGCGCACCCGCGGCTGGCGCTGCTGCGCGCCCTCGGCTCCTCGCGCGGCCAGGTCACCCGCTCGGTGCTGGTCGAGGCCTTCGTCCTCTCCGTGGTCTCCTCCACGCTGGCGATCGGGCTCGGACTCCTGCTCGCCCGGGCCCTCGCCGCGCTCTTCCGCACGATGGGCCTGGACATCTCCGGCGACGCCCTCGACGTGACGCCCCGCGCCGCGGTGATCAGCCTACGCCGTCGGGATCGGGGTCACCATGCTGGCCGCCTACCTGCCCGGCCGGCGCGCCGGCAAGGTGGCCCCGGTGGCGGCCATGCGGACCGACGTCGCGCCGGAGAGGGCCTCCCTGCGGCGTCGTACGGCCATCGGGGTGGTGGTGCTGCTCATCGGCGCCGGCTTCGCCGCGGCAGGACTGGCGGACACCAACGCCCTGCAGATCGGGATCGGCGCCGTGCTGTGGATCCTCACCGTCGCGGCGATCAGGCTCGGTGATCGGCAAGCCGGTGCTGCTGGCCTGCCGCGCACTGTTCACGGGACTGTTCGGCACGACCGGAAGGCTGGCCGGCGAGAACGCGCTGCGCGACCCGCGGCGCACCGGCGCGACGGCCTCGGCCCTGATGATCGGCCTCGCCCTGGTCTCGACCATCGGAGTGCTCGCGGCCTCGCTCAACAAGTCCGTCGACGACGTCGTGGACGAGCAGTTCACCGCCGACCTGCTGGTGCAGAGCACCACCTTCCTGCCGTTCTCCACCGAGGTCGGCGACCGGATCGAGAAGATCGACGGCGTCGGCACGATGAGCCGGCAGCGAACCACCACCGCCCAGTACGACGGCAAGGCCGCCTATGTCACCGGCGTGGACCCGCAGTTCACCTCGATCTACCACCTCGACGTGGTCGAGGGCACCGAGCGGATCAGCGGCGCGCAGGCCTTCGTCAGCAAGGACTTCGCGAAGAAGCACGCCGTGAAGGTCGGCGACAGCCTCGACCTGTCCTTCCAGGGCAACCGGAAGGCTCGCGCCGCGGGTCGTCGGCATCGTCGACGGCACCGAGGTCTCCTCGGAGGTCACCCTGCCGCTGGCCGAGCTCGCCAAGGTCGGCGTCCTGCGCCAGGACACCGCGATCAGCATCCTGCTCTCCCCCGGCGCCGACGGCGCGAAGGTCCGCGACGCCATCGATGCCGCGGCGAAGCCGGTGCCGATCGTCGGCGTCTACGACAAGGCGGAGTTCTCCGACCAGATCCGCGAGCAGGTCAACCAGGCTGCTCTACATGATCTACGGGCTGCTCGCCCTGGCGATCGTCATCGCGGTGATCGGCATCGTCAACACCCTCGGGCTCAGCGTCATCGAGCGGACCCGCGAGATCGGGCTGCTGCGCGCCGTCGGGATGAGCCGGGCCAAGGCTGCGCCGGATGATCATGCTGGAGTCCGTGACGATCGCGGTCCTCGGTGCGGTGCTGGGCATGGCCCTCGGGGTGCTCATCGGGGTGCTCCTGCAGCGGGCGCTGGCCGACGACCTCACCAGCCTCGGGCTGCCGCTCGGCCAGGCTCGTGGTGTTCCTGGTGATCGCGGTCGTGGTCGGCGTCCTGGCGGCGGTCGTGCCGGCGATCCGGGCCTCGCGGCTGGACGTGCTGGACGCGATCGCCACGGAGTGAGGGAAGGGCCTCAGGCCAGGGCGACCAGGTCGGCGTAGTCGGGGCTCCACAGGTCCTCGACGCCGTCGGGCAGGATCAGCACCCGGTCCGGCTCCAGGGCGTGCACGGCGCCCTCGTCGTGGGTCACCAGCACGATCGCGCCCTCGTAGCGGCGGATCGCGTTGAGCACCTCCTCGCGGGAGGCCGGGTCGAGGTTGTTGGTCGGCTCGTCGAGCAGCAGCACGTTCGCGGCCGAGACGACGAGCGAGGCCAGCGCGAGCCGGGTCTTCTCGCCGCCGGACAGCACGCCCGCGGGCTTGTGCACGTCGTCGCCGGAGAAGAGGAAGGACCCGAGCACCGAGCGCGCCTCGGTGTCGGTGGTCTGGGGCGCCGCGGACTGCATGTTCTCCAGCACCGTGCGGCCCACGTCGAGGGTCTCGTGCTCCTGGGCGTAGTAGCCCACCTTGAGCCCGTGCCCGGCGACGACCTCACCGGTGTCGGGCTTGTCGACCTCGGCCAGGATCCGCAGCATCGTGGTCTTGCCCGCGCCGTTGAGCCCGAGGATGACCACCCGGGAACCCTTGTCGATGGCCAGGTCGACGGCGGTGAAGATCTCCAGCGCGCCGTAGGACTTGGACAGGTCGTGCGCGCTGAGCGGGGTCTTGCCGCAGGCGGCCGGGGTCGGGAACTTGATCGCGGCGACCTTGTCGGACTGCCGCTCCCCCTCGACCCCGTCCAGCAGGCTTCTCGGCACGCTTGAGCATCTGTTGCGCGGCGCTGGCCTTGGTGGCCTTCGCGCGCATCTTGTTGGCCTGGTCGGTGAGCGTCTTCGCCTTGTTCTGGGCGTTCATCAGGCTCGCGCTTGCGGCGCGCCTCGTCGGTCTCGCGCTGGGTGAGGTAGTTCCTCCAGCCCATGTTGTAGACGTCGATCACGGTGCGGTTCGCGTCCAGGTGGTAGACCTTGTTGACGGTCTCCTCGAGCAGCGCGTTGTCGTGGGAGATCACGATGAAGCCGCCCTTGTAGGACTTCATCCAGTCACGCAGCCAGGTGATCGAGTCGGCGTCGAGGTGGTTCGTCGGCTCGTCGAGGATGAGCACCTCGGCGCTCGAGAACAGGATCCGGGCGAGGCTCCACGCGCCGGCGCTGGCCGCCGGAGAGCGTGCCGAGCGGCTGCTCCATCAGGCGGTCCGGGATGCCGAGGCTCTGCGCGATCTGGAGAGCCTCGGTCTCGGCGGCGTAGCCGCCGCCGGCGTCGAGCTCGTCCTGCGCCCGCTGGAACTTCCGGAACGCCTTGTCGCGCACGTTCGGGTCGTCGGAGGCCATCGCGACCTCGGACTCCCGCATGCGTCGTACGGCGTCGTCGAGGCCGCGCGCGGACAGGATCCGGTCGCGGACCAGGATCTCCGGGTCGCCGACGCGGGGGTCCTGCGGCAGGTAGCCGAGTCTCGCCGTTGTTGGTGACCGTGCCGCCGGCGGGCAGCAGGTCTCCGGCGAGGACCTTCGTGAGGGTCGTCTTGCCGGCGCCGTTGCGGCCCACGAGGCCGACCTTGTCGCCGGGGCCGACGCGGAAGCCTGACGTTCTCCATGAGGAGCCGCGCACCGACGCGAACCTCGAGCCTGGTGCACCGTGATCATGACGGTCCGATCCTCCCACGCGGACGCGCACCGGCCGAAAACGCCGATCTCTGGCATAGGGTGCTGCTCGTGGTGCGATTCAACCCGAAGGCCCGCCTGGACACCTCTCGCGTCGACGACGCCGGAAGCGGTGGCGGCGGTGGTGGTGGCCTCGGCGGTGGCGGCATGCGCCTGCCGATCCCCACCGGCAAGGGCGGCATCGGCGGCATCGTGGTCCTCGTCGTCATCTTCGTGATCGCGCGCCTGCTCGGGGTCGACCTGGGCCTCGGCGGCGGTGGGACGAGCACCGCGTCGGCGTACTCCCCCGCCCGGCTCAGCGACGCCCAGGACGGCAGCGACCGGTACGCCGGCTGCAAGACCGGCGAGGACGCCAACAAGAGCGCGGACTGCGCCCGGGTGGCGGTCGAGAACTCGCTCACCGACTACTGGGACTCCGGCTCGGCGGCAAGTTCCACCCGGAGAAGGGCGTCGTCACCTTCACCGGCTCGGTGAGCACCGGCTGCGGCGGCGCCACCAGCGACGTCGGCCCGTTCTACTGCCCCTCCGACGAGACCATCTACCTCGACACGACGTTCTTCCGCGACGTCTACGAGGGCCAGGCTCGGCGGCAAGGACGCGCCCTTCGTGGAGGCCTACGTGCTCGCGCACGAGTACGGCCACCACATCTCCAACCTCCTCGGCTTCATGACCGAGGCCAGCCGCCGCGGCCAGCAGGGCCCGCAGAGCGGCAGCGTGCGCCTGGAGTCTGCAGGCCGACTGCTACGCCGGCCTGTGGGCGAACCACGCCACGAGCACCGAGGACGCCTCCGGCCAGAAGCTCGCTGCTCGACCTCAACCAGCAGGACATCGACGAGGCGCTCGACGCCGCCAAGACCGTCGGTGACGACTACATCCAGAAGCGCAGCGGCGGCCGCGTCAACGAGGAGTCGTGGACGCACGGGTCCTCCGAGCAGCGCAAGAAGTGGTTCATGGTCGGCTACGAGCAGGGGGAACCTCGACGCCTGCGACACCTTCTCCGTCGACCGGGTGTGAGGAACAGCCTCACCGCTCGAGCAGTGCCTCGATGTGCGGGAAGGTCCGCTGCAGCGCCCGCAGGTGCGGCGCGACGGCGGGGTGCCGGTACTTCGCGACCAGCGCTCCCTCCCCCGACGCGACCCTCGCCAGCGCCCACTCGGCACGGCTGAGGGCGGTGTAGACGGCCGTCACCTGCGCGCCGAGGAGCACCGCGTCGCGGTCGGCGAGCCCCCCCGGGAAGGCCGAGCAGGTAGGCGTCGAGCAGCGGCTCGAACTCCTCGCGCGAGGACAGCGACAGGTAGCCCAGGTCACCGCCCACCGGACCGCGCCCGAGGGTGCCCCAGTCGATGGCGAGCGCGTCGTCGTCGTACCGGCCGGGGAGGTTGGCGGCGGTCGGATCGCCGTGCTGCGGGACCTGGGGCAGGCCGTCGAGCAGGGCCAGCATGGTCTCGCGGCGGGTCCACAGGTGCTCGGCGACGTCGGCGACGGTGGTCCGGGCCAGGGTCGGCCAGCCACCGCGACGGGCCACCCGGGCGAGCCGGTCGCGCAGCAGGCCGGAGGCGAGGAAGACCGGGTGCCCGATCGTGGCACCGGCGAAGCGGGCGATCGACAGCGCCAGGAAGAGCCCGCTGGAGGAGGCGTCCTCGACCCAGTCGCGGACGATCGTGATGCCGGCCTCGTCCTCCTCGACGGACGCGCCGGCCGCGCGCAGGCCGGGGGTGGCGCTCGTCAGCCCGGTGTCGAGGACGTCGGCCTCTCGCCGCCAGTACGCCACGTGGCTGCGCTCGGACAGGATCCCGGGGTCGCCCGGCCCGGGCTTGGCGAGCCGCTTCACCACGACCGCGCGCCCGCCGAAGGCGGTGCGCCACACGCCGACGGTGGACGTCCCCGTGCCACCGGGAAGCGCCACCCACTCCGGCTCGGGCTGCCACATGGCAGGCAACCTAGTCGATGTCGCGCGTGCGGAACCGCCACCACGCCACGGCGAGCAGGCCCGCCGCGACCGCGGACAGACCCGTGGCGCTGGTCCAGGCTCCACGGCTCGGACGGCACCGACGGCACGTGGGCGTACGGCGAGAGGCCGGTCAGCCATCCCGGCAGGTCGAGCAGGTCCCCCAGCAGCCCGAGGGTGAGGAACGCCGCGGGCCACACCCAGGCCAGGACCGACCAGCGGGTGCCCCAGGCGAGCGAGAGCACGGCGAGGGCCCCCGCCACCCAGGCCGCCGGGACCCAGGCCAGCGCCGCGACGAGCAGGTTGCCGATGCCGGGCCCGTCCGCGGCGACGTACCCGATCCAGAGGCCGAGGCCCGTCACGACCAGCAGCACCGCGACGCCCGCGAGGGCGACGAGCAGGGTCGCGCCGAACCAGGCGGCACGGCTGGTGCCCGTCGCCAGCACCGAACTCGGCACGACCCTCGCTCTCGTCGCGGGAGGTGTGCGCGACGACGGCCGCGGCGAAGTAGGTGAGCACGACGGCCACGATCGACAGGAGCGCCGCGACCAGGCTCCCCGCCGAGGTCGTCGATGATCGATTGCGCGGCCGCGGAGTCGAGCAGGTCGCCGACGCCGGGCGCGATCATCCCGAACACCACTCCCATCGCCGCCGCCGCGAGCGCCCACAGGGCGAGCGTGGTGGTGCTGGTGCGGAGCGCGAGCCCGAAGGCGTCGGCCAGCCGGGGCGAGCCGGTAGCCGGCCCGGGACGGGCGGCGAGCAGTCCGGACCCGAGGTCCCGCCGGGCCCGGAGCAGCACCGCAGCGACGGCGAGCACGACGGCGAGCGCGGGATAGGCGGCCAGCAGCCACCAGCGCGTCTCGCCGTACGCCGCGACCCGGGTGTTCCAGCCCAGCGGGGACAGCCAGGCTCAGCCACTGCGGCCCGGTGTCACCGGCCGCACGGAGCACGAAGAGCACACCGACCACCCCCGCCGCGAAGCCCGCGCAGGTGCGTGCACTCGCCGAGAGCCTGGGCCGTGAGCGCCCCGATGCCGGCCGCGACCAGACCGGTACCTGCCCACAGCGCGCCGAAGGCCACCGAGCCCACGGCGTCCAGCCCGCTCACCGCGTTGCCGAGCGCCACGAGCACCCCCAGCGCGACGGCGAGGAGCACGCTCTCGACCGCGACGGCCGCCAGTGCGGCGTCCCGGCCGACCGCGGTGCCTCCGACCAGACTCGGTCCGGCCCGACTCCTCCTCGACCCGGGTGTGGCGGCGGACGACCACGATGAAGAGCACCGCGACGAAGACGGCGTAGAGCACCGTCATCTTGGTCATGGCCAGGCTCGCCCTCGCTGGTGACGTCGAGCACCGGCCCGTAGAGCGCCACGATGGCGGGGCTGGCGTTGAGTGCCTCCGCGGCGTGCACGCGGTCGGCCTGGTCGGCGTACAGGCTCGGGGTGGCGGCAGCCGAGGCCACGCTCATCAGCACCAGCAGCGCGACCCAGACACCGGCGAGGACGCGGTCGCGGCGCAGGGCCAGACCGAGCAGGAGGCGCCAGCCGGCGGTGCTCATCGGTGCGCGCCGGCCCGGTCGCGGTAGGCGTCGAGGAAGAGGCCTCCTCGAGGCTGGGTGGGCTGCTCGTCAGGCTGGTCACGCCGGCCGCCGTCAGGCTCGGTGAGCACACCGGGCAGGGCGGCGGCGTCGACCGTGCAGGTGAGGGTCGCGCCGTCGACCGACACGTCGTGCACGCCCTCGCGTGCCGAGAGGTCGGGCACGGTGCCGGTCAGCCCGGCGACCAGGCGGGTGCGCTGCAGGTGGCGCAGCGACTCCAGCGTCCCGGTCTCCACGACCTTGCCCTCGCGGATGATGGTGACCCTGTCCGCGAGCCGCTCGACCTCGCTGAGGATGTGGCTCGACAGCAGCACCGTCGCACCGCGGCCGGTGTGCTCGGCGACGCACTCGTTGAAGACCTGCTCCATGAGCGGGTCGAGGCCCGAGGTCGGCTCGTCCAGGACCAGCAGACTCCGGGTCGGCGGCGAAGGCGGCGACGAGGGCGACCTTCTGCCGGTTGCCCTTGGAGTAGGCGCGACCGCGCTTGGTCGGGTCGAGCGCGAACCTCTCGATCATCTCCTCACGGCGGGAGTTCCGCGGGTCGGCGCCCCGCATCCGCAGGAGCAGGTCGACGATCTCCCCGCCGCTGAGGTTGGGCCAGAGGTTCACGTCGCCGGGCACGTACGCCAGCCGCCGGTGCAGGTCTGCGGCGTCGCGCCACGGGTCGCCGCCGAGCAGCCGGACCGTCCCGCTGTCCTTCCGGAGCAGTCCGAGCAGGACCCGGAGGGTGGTGGACTTCCCGGCGCCGTTCGGGCCGAGGAAGCCGTGCACCTCCCCCGGTACGACGCTCAGGTCCAGCCCGTCCAGGGCCCGGAAGGCTGCCGAACGTCTTGACCAGGTCCCGGATCTCGATGACGGCGGTGTCGGCCATGCCGCCATCATGACACTGGTTTCATCATTTTGTGAAACATGTGAGAATCAACCCATGTCCACTCCCACGCAGCGCGCCGAGTTCGTCGAGCGGCTGGGCGGTGCACTCACCAGCGCTGGCCTGGCCCGGCTCCCCTCGCGGGTCTTCGCCGCCCTGCTGGTCGACGACGACGGCCGGATGACCGCAGCCGAGCCTGACGACGACGCTGGGCGTCAGTCCGGCCGCGATCTCCGGCGCCATGCGCTACCTCGACGGCGTCGGCATGGTGCGGCGCGAGCGGGAGCGCGGCTCGCGGCGCGACATCTTCGTGGTCGAGGACGACGCCTGGCACGGCACGATGACCCGCGTCGACCAGGCTCTACGCACCGATGATCGATGCTCTCGAGCGCGGGCTCGCCGACCTCGACGGCGCCGATCCGGCCCGTCGGCGGTTGCTCCTGGCGCGGGAGTTCCTGACCTTCGTGCTGGAGGAGATGGCCGATCTCGACGAGCGTTGGGCCGTGCGCCGGGCCGCCCTCGGCCTCGGCGACTGACTCCGGCAGGATCGTCGCGTGCAGATCCGGACTCGACGACCCCCGCCGTCCCGATGTGCTCGCGCTCCCGGAGGAGCACCTGAGCGACATGTACGCCACCTCCCCGGCCGAGAGCGTGCACGCCCTGGACCCGGACGCGCTGGCCGTCCCCGGCATCAGGCTTCTGGACCGCCCGCGACGGGGACCTGCTGCTGGGCTGTGTCGCGCTCAAGCAGGCTCACCGGCGGGCACGCCGAGTCGAAGTCGATGCGCACCGCCACCGCCGCCCGCCGCCGCGGGGTCGCCGGCCGGCTGCTCGACCACGTCCTCGCCGAGGCCCGAAGCCGCGGGCACGACCGGATCAGCCTGGAGACCGGCACCGAGGACTACTTCGCCGCCGCCCGCGCGCTCTACGCCACCCGTGGGTTCACGCACTGCGCGCCCTTCGAGGGCTACGCCGAGGACCCGCACAGCGTCTTCCTCAGCCTGGCGCTGTAGGACCGTTCTCGACCTCGACCACCAGCGCCTGCGCGTCGCGGACCACCTGGTCGAGGACACCGCGCCGCGGGTCCGGTACGGCGAACCACGGCCCCACCACCTCCACCGCCGCCAGCCGACGGTCCACCAGCACCTCGGTCACCGCCGCCCGGTCGCCCCCGCTGACGACCGGCACCACGTCACCGAGGACGCGCACCGCGTGGTCGGCGGCCGCCTCGTAGGCATCCCGGGCCTGGTTGGCCCGTCGTCGCGCGAACCGCTGCTGGGACTGGCCGCCCGCCTTGGTGCGGCCCTGGACGTGGCGCTGGCCGGTCTTGGACGCCACCACCACCCCCTGCTCGACGCGGGCGACCGCGAAGCCGCCCTTGCGCACGAGCAGGACACCCCACGCCGGCGGGGCGTGCGCCCGGCCCGCGAGACTCAGCAGGGTCGGGCGGCCCGTCGTACGGGAGGGAGAAGGGGAGGCGGGCCAGGAAGTGGGCGCCGTCGGGCGCGCTCCCCCGCAGACCGCCGTCGGCGGCGAGCGTCGCCGGGCCGTGCGAGGCCTCGAAGTTGCTCAGCCAGCGCTCCCAGCGGGAGACGGGGACGAGGACCTCGGGCACGGGACGACCCTACCGACGAGAACGTGTTCTACCCTGCCGCCATGTCCTCCTCGCTGCACGCCTGCGACCTCGTCGACCTCGCCTGGATCGACTCCGCCCCGCACCGGTTCGTCAACAGCGTGGACCTCGCGATCACCCCGGCACAGCCTGTTCGAGGTGCTCGCCGACGCGACCGCCTGGCCGCACTGGGCGAAGGCGATCACCGACGTCGCCTGGACGACCCCCGCGCCGCGCGGCGCCGGGACGATGCGCACGGTCACGATGCGCGGCGGGCTCGTCGGCGCGGAGGAATTCCTGGCCTGGGAGGAGCACACGCTGCTCGCGTTCCGGTTCAACGAGGCGTCGGAGAAGCGGATCAAGGCCTTCGCCGAGCGGTACGACGTCGTACCCACCCCCGGAGGCTGCCGGCTCACCTGGACCCTCGCCCTGGAGGTCACCGGGGCGGCCCGGGTCACGCTCGCGCCCAGCCGCCCACTGCTGGGCGCAGGCTTCCGCTGGTTCCTGAGGAACCTGCGGGCCTACACCGACGAGCGCTTCGCACCGGCCGTCGCCCCCTGACGCGGACCGGTGCTGCGCACCAGTCTGCGCGGGGACCGGGCCCGGCGGCCAGACCTCCGCGGGGATCGACCTCGCGGCCGGGGGTTTCTTGTCACCCGGGTGAGCAGCGAGCCTCGTGCGGCGACGACACCGCGTCGCGCGCCCGCCGGCCGGCACGCCGAGCCGCCTGCTGGGTGCGACTTCTTGTCACGTACGTCACAACATCCGCCCCGCTCGGCGCCGGCGTCCTCCGAACGCCTTGGCCGGCCCCCGCACACCTGGCTCAATCGGAGGAGTCGCCCCCAACGGCCCGACGGCGCCTGCCGTCGGTGAGGGAGGGACACCCGAGATGACCATCACCACCGCACCCGTCACGCTGCCACCGATCACCTCGCCGGAGCGGACGGCGTTCCTGTGCCAACGGATGGTGAGCACCGTCAGCACCGCGCTGGGCACGCCGCCCGACGACCCCCGGGTCCGGGGCGCGATCACCGACGTCGTCCAGTTCTTCCTGGCGGCGGGTGGCCGGGCCGAGGTCGCCGCGCAGGACGCGCAGCGCGTCGTCCGGTCGCTGGCGGTGGAGCCTGAGCGCGGCCGGCCTGGTGGCCCCGGACCTGGACCGCCTGTTCCGCTCGCTGCACGGCGTGGTGATGAGCACCCTCGGGCAGGTCGCGGGCGAGGCGCTGCGGGGCGAGGCCATCATGGGCCTGCGCCACGCCGCCCAGCGGTACCTGCACCTGGTCTGCGCGACGATGACCACCGAGCCTGCGCCGCGAGAGTGCCCGTCGGGACCACCGCCGCGCGCAGTGGCTGGCCGAGGTGGGGACGGCGGGCGACCCCCGGATCGACGCCACCCGCCCGGGCCGGGTCCGCGCCCTGGTGTCGGTCGACCGCGAGCCTGCCGGAGGTGTTGCGGAGCGACCCGCGGCTGATCGCCCGCACGTCGGCGTACGAGCTCCTGGTGCCCGAGGACGTCGACCCGCACAGCCTGGCGTCCGCCGTGGCGGGCCAGGTCGTCGTCGGCCCGCTGACGCCGTGGAGCGACCTCGGGGACAGCCTCCAGTCTGCTGTGGCGCGCGGCCCGTCTGCTCAGTGACGGCCACGCCGTGGACGACCGGGTACTGGTGCCGTGCACCGAGATGCTCGGCCCGCTGCTCGTGGCGGGCAACCCGCTGCTGTCCGGCCTCCTGGCGAGCAAGCACCTGACCGTCCTCGACGGGATCCGGCCGGCCCGCCGCAAGGACCTCGCACTCACCCTGCTGCGCTGGCTGGAGTCCGCGAGCGCGACCAACCAGCCTGGCCCGCGACATGGGCGTGCCGCCGCAGACCCTGCACAGCCGCCTGTGCAAAGCTCCGGGAGCTCTTCGGCGCCAAGGCCTGGAGGACCCGCCGGTGCGGCTGGAGCTGATCGTGGCGCTGCGCGCCGTCCTGCCCACCTGGGGTGTCGCGGTCTGAGCACGCGATGGCCCCCGAGCGGTGCTGCTCGGGGGCCATCGACGTCACCACGCCGGGGTCAGCGGGTGATCTTCAGGGAGTAGATCCCCGAGCCTGCGCGGCAGGTAGTACCGGTCGCCCAGGTAGGAGACCTGGACCCGCCAGGTGCCCTTCGCCAGCCTTCGGCAGGACGACCACGCGCCGGCCGGCGCTCAGCGTGCCGGTGACGACCTTCCTCGACCCTGCCTTGGTGAGGGTCACCCGGATGGTGCCGGTCGGCACCGGGCGAGCGGTCGTCGCGCGGGCGACCACGACCGTGGCGCGGCCGGCCTTCTTGCTGGTCGGGCGCACGTTGAAGGTCAGCGTCGGGGGCTTCGGGTAGCCCCGGACGATCGCCGCGGCGGCCACCGGGCCCCGCGCGACCGAGGAGGACACGACGGTCTCGCTCCCCCGGGTCGCCGTGGACACGAAGGTGACCGACCTGCCCTGGAAGGACGCGGGCAGGGTGATCGTGGTGCCGGTGGCACCGGTGATCGCCACGCCGTTGACCTTCCACTGGTTGGTCACCGTCGCGGTGCCGTTGAAGGTCGCCGGCTTGCCGGTCAGCACCTTGCCGACCTGGACGGTGCCCGTGATGGTCGGGATCGCGGTGGCCGCCAGCGGCGCCGCCGTGACCGGGCCGACCGCACCCGAGGTCGAGGCCAGCGTGTCGGTGCCGCGGGTGGCCGTGGACTCGAAGGTGATCGACTTGCCCTGCAGCGCGGCGGTGAGGGCCAGCGTCGTACCGGTGGCGCCGCTGATGGCCACCCCGTCGGCCTTCCACTGGTTGCTCACGATGGCGGTCGCGTCGTTGAAGCCAGCGGGGGTGCCCGTCAGCGTCTTGCCGACCTGGGGCGTGCCGGAGATGATCGCCTCGCTGGTCACGGCCAGCGCGGGGGGCGCTTCCGCCTCGATCAGCGCGTAGGCGCCGTCGGCGATGTCCAGCACGCCGCCGGCGGCCATGGAGGCGGGCAGCGGGACCGGGGTGGCCTCACCGCCGCCGGCCTGCGACTGCGAGGTCCAGGCGACGACGTGGCCCTGGTTCGTCAGCAGGAACTGCGGGCTGCCCGTGGTGGAGTCGCCGGTCGAGTTGATCTCCTTGACGCTCTCTCCCTCGGGCACACCCGGGAAGTTGTCGTCCAGCCACGCGGTGAAGGTCCACGGCACCACGAAGTCGTTGGGGTCGACGAGCCGGAAGCCGTAGGCTCTTGCCGCTCTGCGTGAGGAACGTGCCCGAGTTCGCGACGTCCTCCTCCGGCGTCGGCAGGGTGGTCTGGCCGCTGAACGCCACCACGGGGTCGTCGCCGGCCGGCCGCAGGCTCCGTCCAGCCCTGACCGTCGGACAGCACGATCAGCGAGCCGTCCTCGCGCAGGGCGACGGCGTTGGTGAGGTAGGCACCGCTGGTGTTGCGGTTGACCGTGCCCAGGGACACGACGCCGGTCAGCGGGTCACCGGTGGCCCCGGAGACCACGGTGGTCACGCCCTCGTTGCCGCTGACCGCCTCCGGTCCGTAGGCGATGATCGCGACGTGGTGGGCGCCCTCGGCGGTCTCGACGATGACGTAGGCCCGGTAGACGCTGCCCGAGACCGCGATCGCCTTGCCGCCCAGGCTGCTCGGCGGTCCAGGCTCTGGTCGGCGAAGGAGCCGCGCGAGCCGCCCCACTTGGTGACGCTGCCGTCGGCGCTGGCGGCCCAGATCGACCGCGGGCCGCCGATGCTCAGCGACAGGGTCCGCTGGCTGCTGACGTTGGCCGGAACCGTCTGGGCGCTCGCCTGGAGGGCGGCGGGGATGGCGACCGAGCCGTCGGCACGGATCGCACCGACCGCGTTGGCGCCCAGGCCGTTGTCGCCGAGTCTGCGCGAACGGCCCCGGGTACGACGCCGTCTCGGCGCCGTCCGCCCAGCCGATGATGTTCCCGGTCGCGGGGTCCGCGGCCGGGTCTGCCGTGGCGGGCGCCGCGAACGCGGACGCGGTGCCGATCGCCAGGGCCAGCACGCTGAGCGCGCCGACCTGGGGTCGCCAGTGGATCATTCGTTGCCTCCTGAGATCTCGGGACCGCCGACACCCACCGGCGGCGAAGGCACCGTAAGCCGGTCGGCGCCCACGAGAGGGACGCTCAGGAGGAAGCCGCCCCAAACTCGGACGGGCGTCCGAGTCTCAGACGTTGAAACCGAGCGCGCGCAGCTGCTCGCGGCCGTCGGGAGAGATCTTGTCGGGACCCCACGGCGGCATCCAGACCCAGTTGATGGCGACGTCGTTGACCAGGCCCTCCAACGCGGAGTTCGTCTGGTCGGTGATCACGTCGGTCAGCGGGCAGGCCGCCGAGGTCAGCGTCATGTCGAGGACGAGGTTCGAGCCCTCGTCGACGTGCATGCCGTAGACCAGGCCCAGGTCGACGACGTTGATCCCGAGCTCGGGGTCGACCACGTCCTTCATGGCCTCCTCGATGTCGTCGATCGCCACGCTGGACGAGGCGTTGCTCGTCACCAGGCCGCCGGCCTCGGGGACCTCGGGCAGGTCGCTGTTGTCGGTCATCGGTTGCCTCCGTCTTCTGCGACGGCTCCGCTGATGACACGGGCCGTCGCGTCCTTCCACGCCATCCACGACAGCAGGGCACACTTCACGCGGGCCGGGAACTTGGCGACGCCCGCGAAGGCGATGCCGTCCTCCAGCACGTCCTCGTCCGGCTCCACCGTGCCCTTGCCCTGCATCAGGGTGAGGAACTCCTGGTGGATCTCCATCGCCTCCTCGACGCTCTTGCCGACGAGGAGGTCGTAGAGCACCGAGGCCGACGCCTGGGAGATCGAGCAGCCCACGGCGTCGTACGACACGTCCTCGACGCGGCCGTCGGCGAGGTGGACCCGCAGGGTCACCTCGTCGCCACAGGTCGGGTTGACGTGGTGCACCTCGGCCTCATGAGCATCCCGCAGGCCCTTGCCGTGGGGATGCTTGTAGTGGTCGAGGATGATCTCCTGGTACAGAGCATCAAGATCCTGGGCAGTCATCCTCAGTCCAACTTGAAGTACGAGCGGGTGTATTCCAGCGCCTCGACGAGGGCGTCGATCTCCCGCGGCTCGGTGTAGAGGTACGACGACATGCGCGTCGGGCTCTGCACCCCGAACCGGGCGTGCGCGGGCTTGGCGCAGTGGTGCCCGGCGCGCACGGCGATGCCGCGGCTGTCGAGCACCTGGGCGATGTCGTGCGGGTGCACGCCGTCGAGGCTCGAAGGAGATCGCTCCCCCGCGCTCCGCCGCGTCGAGCGGGCCGAGCACGCTCAGCCCCTTGACGGTCTGCAGCCCCTCCAGGGCGTAGCCCGTGATGGCCTGCTCGTGGCGGTGGATCGCGCCCAGGCCGATGTGGCCGAGGTAGTCGACCGCGGCACCGAGGCCGACCGCCTCGACGATGGGCGGGGTGCCCGCCTCGAAGCGGTGCGGCGCCTTGGCGTACGTCGACCGGGCCATCGTGACGGTCTCGATCATCTCGCCGCCACCGTGGAACGGGGGCGACTCGTTGAGCAGGCTCCTCACGGCCCCAGAGCACACCGATGCCGGTCGGCCCGCAGACCTTGTGACCGGTGAAGACCAGGAAGTCGCAGCCGACCGCCTGGACGTCGACCTGCAGCTGCGGCGCTGCCTGGGAGGCGTCGATCACCGACAGCGCGCCGGCCGCGCGGGCCCGCGCGCACAGGTCGGCGACCGGGTTGACGGTGCCGAGCATGTTCGAGACCCAGGTGAAGGCGACCACCTTGGTGTGCTCGTCGACGAGTCTGGTCGGCGTTGCTCAGGTCGAGCCGGCCGTCGTCGGTCAGCCCGAACCAGCGCAGGCTCCGCGCCCGAGCGCTCGCACGCCAGCCTGCCACGACACGATGTTGGAGTGGTGCTCCATCTCGGTGATGACGACGTTGTCGCCGGGGCCGAGTCTCGATCGTGCGGGCGAGGAGGTTGAGCGCCTCGGTGGCGTTCTTGGTGAAGACGACCTCGTTGCGCGAGGGCGCGTTGAGGAAGCGCGCGACCTTGTCGCGGGCGTCCTCGTAGGCCTCCGTGGACTCCGCCCCGAGCTGGTGCATGGCGCGCGCGATGTTCGCGTTGTGCCGCTCGAGGTGGTCGACCATGGTGTCGATCACCACCTGCGGCTTCTGCGAGGTGTTCGCGCTGTCGAGGTACACCAGGGGCAGCCCGCCCGCGAGCGTGCGCTCGAGGATCGGGAAGTCCTTGCGGATGACCTCCAGGCTCGGGAAGGAGTCCGTCGAGGGTCATCTCAGACCGACGCCTTCAGGAACCGGTCGTAGCCGTTGGCCTCGAGGCTCCTCGGCGAGCTCCGGGCCGCCGGACTCGGCGACCTTGCCGGCGACGAACACGTGCACGCGGTCGGGCTGGATGTAGCGCAGGATCCGCGTGTAGTGCGTGATCAGCAGCACGCCCTTGCCCTCGCGCTCACGGAAGCGGTTGACGCCCTCGGAGACGACCTTCAGCGCGTCGATGTCGAGGCCGGAGTCGGTCTCGTCGAGGATCGCGACCTTCGGGTCGAGCGACTCGAGCCTGCGCGATCTCGTGGCGCTTCTTCTCACCACCGGAGAAGCCCTCGTTGACCGAGCGCTGCGAGAAGGTGCTGTCGAGGTTCATCTGCTCCAGGGCGCCGTTGACGTCCTTGACCCAGGTGCGCAGCTTGGGCGCCTCGCCGTCGATGGCGGTCTTGGCGGTGCGCAGGAAGTTCGCGACCGAGACGCCGGGGACCTCGACGGGGTACTGCATCGCCAGGAACAGCCCGGCCCGCGCCCGCTCGTCGACGGACATCTCCAGCACGTCCTCGCCGTCGAGGGTGACCGTGCCGCCGGTGATCTCGTAGCGCGGGTGGCCCGCGATGGAGTACGCCAGGGTCGACTTGCCCGAGCCGTTGGGGCCCATGATCGCGTGCGTCTCGCCGTCGGCGATCGTCAGCGTGACGCCCTTGAGGATCTCCTTCGGGCCGTCCTCGGTCTGGACCTGGACGTGCAGGTCCTTGATCTCCAGGGTGCTCATGCGGGGGTGACTCCGTTCAGGGTGGTCTCGACGTCGACGTACACGTCTCCGTCACGTACTTCTACGGGGAAGGTGGCGACCGGCTCGGTCGCCGGGAAGGTGGTCGGCTTGCCGGTGCGCAGGTCGAAGGTCGAGCCGTGCAGCCAGCACTCGATCGTGCAGTCGGCGACCTCGCCCTCGCTGAGCCTGTACGGCAGCGTGCGAGCAGAGGTCCTGCAGCGCGTAGACGTCGTCGCCGTCACGGGCGATCGCCACGTCGTACCGGTCGACGGTGACGGCCAGCGCCTCGTCGGTCGGTACGTCGCTCAGGGCGCAGGCCCGCTCGAAGGCTCATGCCTCCTCCACGACGCCAGCGTCCTTGAGCACGTTCTTGGCGAGCTCCGCCTCGACCGTCTCCAGCAGGCTGGCCCTCGATGGAGGGGATGCCGACCTTGCGGATCAGGTCGTTGAAGAAGCCGTGCACCACCAGGCGCTGCGCCTCCTTCTCGGAGATGCCGCGCGAGCGCAGGTAGAACAGCCTGCTCGTCGTCGAAGCGAGCGGTCGCGGACGCGTGCCCGGCCCCCTCGATCTCCCCGGTCTCGATCTCCAGGTTGGGGACCGAGTCGGCCTGGCAGCCGTCGGTGAGCACGAGGTTGCGGTTCTCCTCATAGGTCTCGATGCCCTCGGCGACCTTGCGGATCAGCACGTTGCCGATCCACACGGTGTGCGCACCCTTGCCCTGCAGCGCGCCCTTGTAGACCACGTTGCTCTTGGTCTTGGGCGCGTTGTGGTCGGCGAAGAGCCGGTGCTCGAGGTGCTGGCCCTCGTCGGCGAAGTAGAGACCGAGCAGGCTCGGCCTCGCCGCCGGGGCCGGCGTACTCGACGTTGGCGTGCATCCGCACGAGGTCGCCGCCGAAGGAGATCGAGGTGTGCTTGACCGAGGCGTCGCGGCCGACCCGGATCGCGTCGCGGCCCAGGTGGACGGCGTCGTCGGCCCAGTCCTGCAGGCTCAGCACGTTGACCTTCGCGCCGTCGCCGACCAGGAAGGTCGAGATGGCGGAGTAGCGCACCGAGCCGGTGTGCACGAGCACGATGGTGACCTCGGCGTGCGTGCCGATCCGGTAGAGCAACCGGCCCCAGACCAGGTCGTCGACCGTCTCGCCCGTGAGCCGGATGATCACCGGCTCGGGCACGACGGTGTCGGCCGGCACGTCCAGCAGCAGCGCGCCGCCGGCACGGGCCGCGGCCAGCGCGGCGGGTCGCTCGTTGGGACCGAGCTCGCCGAGCGCGACGGCCTCCTCGGCCGTGATCTCGGTGATCGTGACGCCCTCGGGCAGGGTCGTCTCCCGGGTCAGCGTGGCCGCGGAGGCCTCGCCGTCGAGGATCCCGCGCAGCCGCTTGATCGGCGTGAACCGCCAGACCTCCTCGCGCCCGGTGGGCACGGGGTGGTCGGCCAGGTCGTACGACGCGGGCGGGTTGAGGTGGCTCTCGATGCGGGCATCGCCCATCTCGAGAGCCTCGGCGACGGCCGTCATCCGACAGCACCCTCCATCTGCAGACTCGATCAGTCGGTTCAGGCTCCAGGGCGTACTCCATCGGCAGGCTCCTTGGCGATCGGCTCGACGAAGCCGCGCACGATCATCGCCATCGCCTCGTCCTCGGCCATGCCGCGCGACATGAGGTAGAAGAGCCTGGTCGTCGGAGACCTTCGAGACGGACGCCTCGTGGCCCATGGACACGTCGTCCTCGCGGATGTCGACGTAGGGGTAGGTGTCGGAGCGGCTGATCTGGTCGACCAGGAGCGCGTCGCACAGCACGTTGGACCTCGAGCCGTGGGCGCCCTCGTTGACCTGGATCAGGCCGCGGTACGACGTCCGGCCACCGCCACGGGCGACGGACTTGCTGAGGATGCTGGAGGAGGTGTGCGGCGCCGCGTGCACCATCTTGGCGCCGGCGTCCTGGTGCTGGCCCTCGCCCGCGAAGGCGATCGACAGCGTCTCGCCCCTGGCGTGCTCGCCCATCAGGTAGACGGCCGGGTACTTCATCGTGACCTTGGAGCCGATGTTGCCGTCGACCCACTCCATCGTCGCGCCGGCCTCGCAGACCGCGCGCTTGGTGACGAGGTTGTAGACGTTGTTCGACCAGTTCTGGATGGTCGTGTAGCGGCAGCGGCCACCCTTCTTCACGATGATCTCCACGACCGCGGAGTGCAGCGAGTCGGAGGAGTAGATCGGCGCGGTGCAGCCCTCGACGTAGTGCACGTAGGCGTCCTCGTCGACGATGATCAGCGTCCGCTCGAACTGGCCCATGTTCTCGGTGTTGATCCGGAAGTAGGCCTGCAGCGGGATGTCGACGTGCACCCCCTTCGGGACGTAGATGAAGGAGCCACCGGACCACACCGCGGTGTTGAGCGCGGAGAACTTGTTGTCACCGACCGGGATGACGGTGCCGAAGTACTCCTTGAAGAGCTCCGGCTGCTCCTTGAGCGCGGTGTCGGTGTCGAGGAAGAGCACACCCTGGGCCTCGAGGTCCTCGCGGATCGAGTGGTAGACGACCTCGGACTCGTACTGCGCGGCGACACCGGAGACGAGGCGCTGCTTCTCCGCCTCCGGGATGCCGAGCTTTGTCGTAGGTGTTCTTGATGTCCTCGGGGAGGTCGTCCCACGTCGCTGCCTGCTTCTCGCTGGAGCGCACGAAGTACTTGATGTTGTCGAAGTCGATCGCGCTGAGGTCCGAGCCCCAGGTCGGCATCGGCTTGCGGTCGAAGAGCCTTGAGGCCCTTCAGGCGCAGGTCGAGCATCCAGTCCGGCTCGCTCTTCTTCGAGGAGATGTCGCGGACGACCTCCTCGCTGAGGCCGCGCTTGGCGTTGGCGCCGACGTCGTTCTTGTCGGACCAGCCGAAGTCGTAGCGACCGATCCCCTTCAGGCTCGGGGTTCAGGCTCCTCGATGGAGGTCATGAGACCTGCTCCTTCTTGTTGATTCCTGCGTCGGGGATGCACGTGGTGCACACGCCGTCACCGTGGGCGATGGTCGCCAGCCGCTGCACGTGCGTGCCGAGGACCCGGCTGATCGCCTCGGTCTCGGCCTCGCACAGCCTGGGGGAACTCGTGGGCGACGTGGGAGACCGGGCAGTGCTGCTGGCACAGTCTGCTCCCCGCCACGTCCGTTCTTCTGGCCGGGCAGGCTCGCGCACCGCTGCCGCGTAGCCCTCGTCCGAGAAGACCTGCGCCAGCACCTCGGCCGGCGAGGCCTCGGGATGGGCGTCGCGGACCTCCGGGAAGCGCTTCTCGATGAACGACGCGCGCCGCTCCGCGAACGCCTTCACCGCCTCCGGACCGCCGGTCTCGGCGAGGAAGCGCAGCGCCTCGGTGGCGAGGTCGTCGTACTGCTGGTCGAAGGAGTCGCGGCCACGCTCGGTGAGCGCGAAGACCTTCGCCGGGCGGCCGCGTCCGCGCGAGCCGACCGGACGGGGGTCCCGGGCGTCCACGGCGCCCTCGGCCAGCAGGCTGGTCGAGGTGGCGTCGTACGGCGGCCGGGGTCAGGCTCGAGGCGCTCGGCGAGCGCCGCGGCGGTGGACGGCCCGTTGACCAGGATCGACCGGACGACGCGCTGGCGCGTCGGCTGGTCGTGCTCGGTCGGGATTTCCACAACATCAGTGTGCCGATATTGCCCGGCACCGTTCAAGCAAGGTCACCCTAAGGTGCGACGGAGGGACGCTGGGCGCGCAGCCAGGCGAGCCCGGCGAAGGGCAGCACGAGCGGCAGGAAGCCGTAGCCCTGGCCGAAGTGCGACCACACCGTCTTGTCGTGGAAGAGCCCCGTGTCGAGGTAGACTCCAGGTGCCCACGGCGAGCACGCCGACGAGCTCCACGGACACCGCGGCGACGGCGACCCGCCAGCCGGTGCGGCCGCCGACGAGCAGGCAGGTGGTGGCGACCAGGTAGATCACCGCGGCGACCAGGGAGAGCCAGTACGGCAGCTTTGCCGGCGTCCTCGCCGAGTCTGGACCGCCGAGCGGCCGGTCGCGGCCACCGCGAAGAGGCCGTAGACGAAGACCAGGGCGCGGCCCCAGCCGGTCGAGAGCCTCCTCAGCCACGGGTGCCTCCCCAGATGTCCCACAGGCGCGAGCTCCAGGCCCGCGACCGTCGCGACGGCGAGGAGCAGGATCGTCGTACCGACCCGGGAGCGCTCGGCGAGCGAGAAGAACGCCCCGACCACCGGGATCAGCGCCACGGTGACCAGGTAGGCTCACGAAGACCGCGCCCTCGACGTGCCGCTCGGTGCGGGCCAGCGCGACACAGCCGCCGACCAGGCTGGGCGAGCACGGCGAGCTCCAGCACGGCGAGCCCGACGTAGTGGGTGTCCTGGGCGCTGCGGTCGCGGACGAGGTCCACGATCAGGATGACCGCGACGACCCCCGCCATGGCGAGGATCACGCCGTAGGTCCAAGCAGTCACGGCCGCCAGCGTAGAGCGCGGAGGCTGGTCCTACACTCGCCGGGTGGTCGAAGGTCCCGCTGTCCTCGTCGACAGCCTCGTGATGCGGTACGACGAGCGCACCGCCGTCGACGGCCTCTCCTTCGAGGTCGAGCCGCACACCATCACCGCCGTCCTCGGGCCCAACGGCGCCGGGAAGACGACCACGCTGGAGACCTGCGAGGGCTACCGGCGCGCGCAGTCCGGCACGGTGCGGGTGCTCGGCCTCGACCCGGTCCGCCAGCGCTCGGCGCTGCTCCCCCGCATCGGCGTCATGCTGCAGTCCGGCGGGGCGTGGAGCGGCGCCCGCGCCGACGAGATGCTGCGCCACTTCGCGAGGCTGCACGCGCACCCGCTGCCGATCGACCTGCTGGTGGAGCGCCTGGCACTGCAGGAGTGCGGTCGTACGCCGTACCGGCGGCTGTCGGGGGGCCAGCAGCAGCGGCTCGGGCTCGCGCTGGCGCTCGTCGGCCGCCCGGAGTCTGGTGTTCGTCGACGAGCCGACCGCCGGCCTGGACCCGCAGATCCGCCGCGGGGTCTGGGAGCCTGCTCGAGGAGCCTGCGCGCCGACGGGGTCACCGTGGTGCTGACCACGCACTACCTCGAAGAGGCCGAGCGGCTCGCCGACAAGGTCCACATCCTCGACCAGGGCCGCCTCGTCGCGAGCGGCACGCCGCTGGAGGCTCACGCGCGGCGGCACGGTCGCCACGATCCGGCTCGTCGTCACCCAGCCGTTCCCCGAGGGCGCACCCGAGGCACTGGCCCGGGCGCTCGGGGAGGGCACCGAGCCTGACCGTGCTCGACCCGCTGAGCCTCCAGGTCTCCGGGCCCGCCGACGGCTCCACACTGGCGACGGTGGCCGCCTGGTGCGCCGATCACGACGTGCTGCCCGAGTCGCTCTCGCTGGGCCAGCGCAACCTCGAGGACGTCTTCCTCGAGTCTCACCGGCCGGGAGGACTTCTCGTGACCATCGCCTCGACCGGCACCTTCGCCCCCGCACCCGGTGGCGCGCCCGTCCTGCGGCAGTCTGCTCACCCAGGCCGGGATGGAGGCGCGGCTCATGCTGCGCAACGGGGAGCAGCTTGCTCATCGCCGTGGTGATCCCGGTGATCGTCCTGGTCGGCGCGGTGCGCGGCGCGGAGCGGGTCGGGCTGTCACTGGACGGCCGGCCGATCGACGTGCTGACCCCGGGCGTGCTGGCGCTCGCGGTGATGTCCACGGCGTTCACCTCGCTCGCGATCGCCACCGGCTTCGAGCGCCGCTACGGCGTCCTCAAGCGGCTCGGCACCGCTCCCCTGTCCCGCACCACCCTGCTCGGCGGCAAGGTCGCCGCGCTGCTGGTGGTCGAGGTGATCCAGTTCGTGGTCATCGGCGGGGTCGGCCTCGCGCTCGGCTGGGAGGGCCCCTCCGGTCTCGCCGGCGTGCTGGCCGTGGTCCTCACCGCGCTCTTCGGCACCGCCGCCTTCGCCTCGCTCGGGATGCTCCTGGCCGGCGCCCTGCGCGCCGAGGCGACCCTCGCGGTCGCCAACCTGGTCTACCTGCTGCTGCTGGCCGGCGGTGCGGTGATCCTGCCCGCCAGCGCCTACGGCGGCCTCGGGGACATCGTGCGCTGGCTGCCCTCGGGGGCGCTGGGTGAGGCGATGCGCACCGCCTGCGACGGCGCCCTCGCCGGCCGCGACCTGCTCGTCCTGCTCGGGTGGGCCGTGCTCGGCTCCGCCCTGACCGCCCGTACCTTCCAGTGGGAGTGACCGTGACCACCTCGACCCGCGACCGCCTCACCGATCTCCGGGCCGCCCTCGGGGACCGGCTGGTCCCGCTCGCCTGGGCCAACCTGGTCGCCAACGTCGCGATCGCCGTCACGGGCGGCGCCGTCCGGCTCACCGACTCCGGGCTCGGGTGCCCGACCTGGCCCAAGTGCACCGACGCGTCGTACCTGCCGCACTCGGCGCTGGGCGTCCACGGCGCGATCGAGTTCGGCAACCGGATGCTGACCTACGTGCTCGTGGTCATCGCGGTGGCCTGCTGGGTCGCGGCTCGCGAGCGCCGCGAGGAGCACCCGCTCGCCGTACGGCTGACCACGATCGTCGCCCTCGGCATCCCCGGCCAGGCGATCGTCGGCGGCATCACGGTCCTCACCGACCTGAACCCGTGGATCGTCTCGATCCACCTGCTGCTCTCCATGGCGCTGGTCGGCGTCTGCGTGCTGCTGCTCGACCACCTGCGCGGTCCCACCCGCGCGTCCGCGCCGCTGCCCGTGCGCCGCCTCGGGCTCGCCCTCTTCACCGTCGGCTGGGTCGTGCTCTACCTCGGCACCGTCGTCACCGGGTCCGGCCCGCACTCCGGCGACCTGGAGTCCAAGCGCACCGGTCTCGATCCGCAGGTCATGTCGCACGTGCACGCCTGGGCCGTCTACCTGCTCGTGCTGCTCACCGTCGCCGTCCTCTGGCGCGCGCGCCGGCTCGGCCTGCTGACGCTCTACCGGGCCGCCCGGCTGCTCCTCGTCGTCGAGTCTGCTGCAGGGCACGATCGGCTTCTGGCAGTACCTCACCGACCTGCCGGAGCCTGCTCGTCGGCTTCCACATGCTCGGCGCCGGCACCACCTCCGCCGCCATCACCTGGGTCCTGCTCGCCACCCGCCCCCGCCGCGCCTGACAGTTCCGCGGCCAGCGCGCGGGACAGGCCCGGCCGGGAGCCGGAGGGAGCGACGAAGGAGCGACCGCAGGCGCAGGGAGGGACCGTTCCGCGTGCCGCGCGTCTTGCCGCCAGGCCGACGCCACCACCTACCCAGGACAACGGCGCGCGCTCTCGCGATCGGGAAGGGCTCGCGGCCACCCGCGGGACGGGCCCGGCCCGGAGCCGGAGGGAGCGACGAAGGAGCGACCGCAGGCGCAGGGAGGGACCGTTCCGCGTGCCGCGCGTCTTGCCGCCAGGCCGACGCCACCACCTACCCAGGACAACGGCGTGCGCGGCAGCGCGGCGCGAGGCACGAGCGACGCGCTCGCGCGATCAGTGCAGCAGGGGGTCGATGGCCACTGCGACGAAGAGCAGGCTCAGGTAGAGGTTCGAGGAGTGGAACAGCCGCATCGGCTGCAGCAGGCTCAGGCTCCTCGGTCGTCCGCGCGCGGCGGTGCAGGCCGTGCGCCTGGACCAGGAAGACGGCGCCGAGGATGCCCGCGGCGATCGGGTACACCGGGCCGGTGTCCGCGACCGGCCACAGCACCAGCGAGGTGGCGACCATGACCCAGCCTGTAGACGACGATCTGGAAGGCGACCGAACGCGCAGGCTTGACCACCGGGAGCATGGGGACGTCGACCTGCGCGTAGTCCTCGCGGTAGCGCAGCGCCAGCGCCCAGGTGTGCGGCGGCGTCCAGAAGAAGACGACCAGGAAGAGCACGACCGGCACCCAGGAGAGGCTCGCCGGTGACCGCGGTCCAGCCGATGAGGGCCGGGAAGCAGCCGGCGATGCCGCCCCAGACGATGTTCTGCGTGGTTCGGCGCTTGAGCAGCATCGTGTAGACGAACACGTAGAACGCGTTCGCGCTGACCGAGAGGATCGCCGACAGCGGGTTGACCCACAGCGCCAGGATCACCGTCGACAGCACGCCGAGGACCGTGCCGAAGACCAGCGCGGCGGCGGGGGTCACGATGTGGCGCGGCAGCGCCCGGCGACGGGTACGACGCATCTGCTCGTCGATGTCGCGGTCGTAGACGCAGTTGAAGACCGAGGCCGACCCGGCGGACAGCGTGCCGCCGATGACCGTGGCCACGACGAGCCCGAGCGCGGGCACACCGCGGGCGGCGAAGAACATCACCGGGACGGTCGTCAGCAGCAGGAGCTCGATCACGCGCGGCTTGGTCAGCCCGACGTACGCCATCACGACGTCGCGCAAGGTGGCCTTCGGGTCTCCTGCGTCGTCGGCGACCAGGCTCGGGGCTGGTGGGATCGACGTACGTCACGGGTGTCCTCGCAGGCAGGGATCGAAGCGCTCACGAGTGTATCCCGAGCCGCCCCCGCTCGCCGCACCCAGCCGATGTCAGGTGTGCCACGGGGCTGAGTAGGCTCGGAACCATGATCCCGGACCTGGAGTGGACCGACCTCGACCGCAAGGCCGTCGACACCGCCCGTGTGCTGGCCATGGATGCCGTGCAGAAGGTGGGCAACGGCCACCCCGGCACCGCGATGAGCCTGGCGCCGGCGGCGTACCTGCTCTTCCAGAAGGTGATGCGGCACGACCCCGCCGACCCGAGCCTGGATCGCTCGCGACCGCTTCGTGCTGAGTGCCGGGCACAGGCTCGATCACTCTCTACACCCAGGCTCTACCTCGGCGGCTTCGGCCTCGAGCTCGCCGACCTGGAGAGCCTGCGCACCTGGGGCTCGAAGACCCCGGGCCACCCGGAGCACGGCCACACGGCCGGTGTCGAGGTGACCACCGGTCCCCTGGGCCAGGGCGTCGGCAACGCGGTCGGCATGGCGATGGCCGCGCGCCGCGAGAAGGGTCTGCTCGACCCGGAGGCCGGCGACGGGCCTTCGATCTTCGACCACCACGTCTACGTCATCGCCTCCGACGGCGACCTCGAGGAGGGCGTCAGCAGCGAGGCCTCCTCGATCGCCGGCACCCAGGAGCTCGGCAACCTCACCGTCATCTACGACGCCAACCGGATCTCTATCGAGGGCGACACCCACATCGCCTTCAACGAGGACGTCGCGAAGCGCTACGAGGCCTACGGCTGGCACGTCCAGACCGTCGACTGGACCGGCACCGACCACAACGACCTCGCGAACTACACCGAGGACGTCCCGGCCCTCTACGACGCCATCAAGGCGGCCGACGAGGTCACGGACAAGCCCTCCCTCATCGTGCTCAAGACGGTGATCGCCTGGCCTGCCCCGAGCGCGCAGAACACCGAGGCGGCGCACGGCTCGGCGCTCGGCGCCGACGAGGTCGCCGCGACCAAGAAGGTCCTCGGCTTCGACCCCGACAAGAGCCTTCGAGGTCCCCGCCGACGTGCTCGCCCACACCCGCGGTCTCGTCGAGCGCGGCAAGGAGTGGGGCGCCGCCTGGGACGAGCAGTACGACGCGTGGGCCGCCGCGAACCCTGAGCAGGCGACCCTGCTGTACCGGCTCAAGGAGCGCCAGGCGCCCGACGGCGTCGAGGACGCGCTGCCGGTCTTCGAGGCCGACGCCAAGGGCGTGGCCACCCGCGCGGCGTCCGGCAAGGTGATCAACGCCCTCGCCCCGGTGCTTCCGGAGCCTGTGGGGCGGCTCGGCCGACCTCGCCGGCTCCAACAACACGACCATCAAGGACGCGAAGTCCTTCCTGCCGCTCGACCGGGGCGTCGAGGAGTGGCCGGCCGACCCCTACCAGGGCCGCGTGCTGCACTTCGGGATCCGCGAGCACGGCATGGGCGCGATCATGAACGGCATCGCCGTCCACGGCGGCACCCGCGTCTTCGGCGGCACCTTCCTCACCTTCTCCGACTACATGCGCGGCGCGGTCCGGGTGGCCTCGCTGATGCAGGTGCCGGTGACCTACGTGTGGACCCACGACTCCATCGGCCTGGGCGAGGACGGCCCGACGCACCAGCCGATCGAGCACCTGTGGGCGCTGCGCGCCATCCCCGGCCTCGACGTGGTCCGCCCGGCCGACGCCAACGAGACGGCTGCCGCGTGGCTGCAGGTGCTGCGCAACACCGACCGCCCGGCCGGGCTGATCCTCAGCCGCCAGAACGTCCCGACGTTCCCGCGGGGCACGGACGGCTTCGCGAGCACCGATGAGGTCGCCAAGGGCGGCTACGTCCTGCTCGACGCCGAGGGCGGCCAGCCGGACGTGGTGCTCATCGCCACCGGCTCCGAGGTCCAGGCTCGCCGTCGCCGCCCGTGAGCAGACTTCGCGGCCGAGGGCGTCCAGGCCCGCGTGGTCTCGATGCCCTGCCTGGAGTGGTTCGAGGCGCAGGACCAGGCCTACCGCGACAGCGTGATCCCGCCGATCGTCAAGGCCCGGGTCTCCGTCGAGGCCGGCATCAAGCAGGGCTGGCGCGAGTACGTCGGCGACGCTGGCCGGATGGTCAGCATCGAGCACTACGGCGCGAGCGCCGACGCGGCCACCCTGTTCCGCGAGTTCGGCTTCACGCCCGAGGCGGTCGCGCAGGCCGCCCGGGAGAGCATCGCCGCTGCGGCGCTGGACTGACCGGCGTCGTACCCACGCACACGAGCACGAGGAGGAAGCATGTCCGATCGACTGAAGGCCCTCGCTGACGCAGGGGTGTCCATCTGGCTCGACGACCTGTCCCGCGAGCGGATCGAGACCGGCAACCTCGCCGAGCTCGTCGAGAACTCGTCGGTCGTCGGCGTCACCACCAACCCGACCATCTTCGCCGGCGCCATCGCCAACGGCGAGCGGTACGACGAGCAGGTCCGCAGCCTGGTCGCCGACGGCTCGTCCGTGGACGAGGTGATCTTCGCGCTCACCACGGACGACGTGCGCAACGCGTGCGACGTGCTGAAGCCGGTGGCCGAGCGCACCGCGGACGACGGCCGGGTCTCCATCGAGGTGGAGCCGACGCTGGCGAACGACACCGACGCGACCATCGCCTCGGCGAAGGCACTGTGGGCCGCCGTGGACCGACCGAACGCGCTGATCAAGATCCCCGCCACGCTGGAGGGTCTGCCGGCCATCACCGCGGCGATCGCGGAGGGCATCAGCGTCAACGTGACCCTGATCTTCTCCGTCGAGCGCTACCGCGCGGTCATGGACGCCTACCTCTCCGGGCTGGAGAAGGCGAAGTCCGCGGGCATCGACCTGTCCACGATCCGCTCGGTCGCCTCCTTCTTCGTCTCCCGCGTGGACACCGAGATCGACGCCCGTCTGGAGAAGATCGGCACCGAGGAGGCGCTGGCGCTACGCGGCAAGGCCGCGATCGCCAACGCCCGGCTCGCCTACGCCGCCTTCCAGGAGGTGCTGGCCTCCGAGCGCTGGCAGGCCCTCGCCACTTCCGGCGCGAACGCGCAGCGGCCGCTGTGGGCCTCGACCGGCGTGAAGAACCCGGACTACCCCGACACCCTCTACGTCGCGGACCTGGTCGTGGCCGACACGGTCAACACCATGCCGGAGAAGACGCTCCAGGCCTTCGCCGACCATGGCGAGGTCACCGGTGACCAGGTCACCGACAAGGGTGGCGAGGCGCAGGAGGTGTTCGACCAGCCTGGTCGCGGCGGGGATCGACGTCGACGACGTCTTCCTCACCCTGGAGACCGAGGGTGTCGACAAGTTCAAGGCGTCGTGGACCGAGACTCACCGACACCGTCCAGGCGCAGATGGACAAGGCCAAGGGCTGAGACTCGTGGGCGCGGCTCCCGTCGATCCTCGCTCCACGGCGGCCTGGGAGAGCCTGACCCGGCTCGCCGACGGCTTCGCCCCCGACCTGCGGCGGTGGTTCGCCGACGACGCCACACGCGCCGAGCGGTTCACCCACACCGCCGGCGACCTGCGTGTCGACCTGTCGAAGAACCTCGTCGACGCCGACGTGCTCGCGGCGCTCCTCGACCTGGCGGCCGAGGTCGGGCTGGAGGCGCGCCGCGACGCGATGTTCCGCGGTGACCACATCAACGTCACCGAGGACCGCGCCGTGCTGCACACCGCGTTGCGCCAGCCGGCCGAGGTGGACCTGGAGGTGGCCGGGCACGACGTGGTGGACGACGTCCACGACGTGCTGCGCCGGGTCTATGCCTTCGCCGAGGACGTCCGCTCCGGCCGCTGGACCGGCGTCACCGGCGAGCGGATCCGCACGATCGTCAACATCGGCATCGGCGGGTCGGACCTGGGCCCGGTGATGGCGTACGAGGCGCTGAAGCCGTACGTCCAGGACGGCCTGGAGTGCCGGTTCATCAGCAACATCGACCCCACCGACGCCGCGCAGACCCTCGCGGGCCTCGACCCCGCCACGACGCTGTTCATCGTCTCCAGCAAGACCTTCGGGACGCTGGAGACGCTGACGAACGCGCGCCTGTGCCGTTCGTGGCTTCTCGACGGCCTGGGCACGACGGGCGAGGGCGCCGTCGCGAAGCACTTCGTCGCGGTCTCCACGGCCCTCGACAAGGTTGCCGACTTCGGCATCGACCCGGCGAACGCCTTCGGCTTCTGGGACTGGGTCGGTGGCCGCTACTCCGTCGACTCGGCGATCGGCACCTCGCTGGTCGTGGCGATCGGGCCCGAGCGCTTCGAGGAGTTCCTCGCCGGCTTCCACGCCGTCGACGAGCACTTCCAGGCCACCCCGCTGGCCGAGAACGTCCCGGTGCTGATGGGTCTGCTCAACGTCTGGTACTCCAACTTCCTCGGCGCGCAGTCGCACGCCGTGCTGCCGTACGCCCAGCCTGCTGCACCGCTTCCCGGCGTACCTCCAGCGAACTCACGATGGAGTCCAACGGCAAGAGCGTGCGCTGGGACGGGACGCCGGTCACCACCGACACCGGTGAGGTGTTCTGGGGCGAGCCGGGCACCAACGGCCAGCACGCGTTCTACCAGGCTCATCCACCAGGGCACCCGGCTGGTCCCGGCGGACTTCATCGCGTTCGCGACCCCGGCGTACCCGCTGCGGGACGGCGACACCGACGTCCACGACCTGCTGCTCGCGAACTTCTTCGCCCAGACCAAGGCGCTCGCCTTCGGCAAGACCGCCGAGGAGGTGCGCGCCGAGGGCACCGACGAGGCGATCGTCCCGGCACGGGTGTTCAGCGGCAATCGGCCGACCACCTCGATCATGGCGCCGGCGCTGACCCCGTCGGTGCTCGGGCAGGCTGATCGCGCTCTACGAGCACATCACCTTCACCCAGGGCGTCGTCTGGGGCATCGACAAGCTTCGACCAGTGGGGCGTCGAGACTCGGCAAGCAGGCTGGCCCTCCAGATCGCTCCGGCGCTCACCGGCGACGAGGACGTGCTCGCCGGGCAGGACGCCTCCACGCAGTCCCTCATCCGCTACTACCGGGAGAAGCGCGCACGATGACCTCCGACCGACCTGCTCCCCTCGTCGAGGTCCATCCCGACGCCGCCACGCTCGCGACGGCCGTGGCCGGTGAGCTCCTCAACCGGATCGCCGACGCCCAGGCCGCCGGCCACATCCCCGACATCGGGCTCACCGGCGGCACCATCGCCGAGGCGATCCACCGCGAGGTCGCCCGGCTCGCCGACGACTCCGGCGTCGACTGGGGTGCCGTGCAGTTCTACTTCGGCGACGAGCGCTTCGTCCCGGGCGACTCCCCCGAGCGCAACGTCGGTCAGGCCAAGGCCGCCTTCCTGGACGAGGTCGGCGCGCGGCGGGTGCACGAGGTGCCCTCCTCCGACGACGCCGCGTCCGCGGAGGAGGCGGCGTCGTCGTACGCCGCCACGGTGCGCTCGACCGGCAGCGGCGACTTCGACGTGCTGATGCTCGGAGTCGGCCCGGACGGGCACATCGCCTCGCTCTTCCCGGGCCACCCGGGGCTGGACGCCGTGGACGAGATCGCGATCGCGGTGCACGACTCCCCCAAGCCGCCGCCGGACCGGGTCAGCCTGACCTTCGAGGCGCTCAACCGCGCCCAGGCGGTGTGGTTCCTGGTGAGCGGCGCCGGCAAGGCAGAGGCGGTGCAGCGTGGGCTGGCCGACCTGGCGGAGCCCGACGAGGCCGGTGCGCTGCGCGAGACGCCGGCCCGCGGGGTGCGTGGCATCGCCGAGACGGTCTGGTTTCTCGACAGCGAGGCCGCGTCCCTCCTGTGACTCGGTGCGCTCAGGTCACCTGAGCGTCCACTTTCTCTCCACAGGCGACAGGCCCGCGCGGTCTGTCCACAGGTGCTGTGCCGTGCGCTGCTCGGCTGTCGGGATGTTGCCGAGGATCTGTCGGCATGACACCTCTTCGCCTCCTCAGCCGCGGCGTGCTCGCCGCGCTCGTCCTGCTGACCCTGATCGGGCTCCCCGTCGCTCCCGCCCGGGCGGCCCGGATCGGCCCGGGCCACCCGAGCCAGCCGGCTTCTCGGGGTACACGACCCGCGCCGGCCACGAGCCTCGGCATCGCCCGCATCCCCGGCGGCCCACCCGGCATCTGTCTCGACACCGGGACGCGCCGCTGGCCCTCACGGGCCGCCCGGCCCGAGCCTGGTCACCGACCCCGTCGTCGCGTACCTGCTGTCCACGCGGCTCGACGCGGCCCGTCACGACGCGATCCTCGCCGCCGCCCTGTGGTGGACCGTCGGTAACCTGCGTGGCCTCAACTCCCAGCCCGGCCGGATGGCGGACCGGATGGCGGAGGTGCGCCGCGAGAGCCCGTCCCTGCACGCCCGCATCCTCCGCACCGCCCGTGTCCTGCTCGGCGACGCCGAGCGCAACGCGCCGACGCGGACCGGCTACGTCCCCGCGCGGCCGCTCCTGTCGACGGACGGCGCCGTGGGCACGGTGAGCGGCCTGGGCCTGCGCTCGGCGCGCGGCGCCTGGGTGCCGAGACTCGTCGTCCGGGTGAGCCTGAGCGGTGCCACCTTCGCGAACGGCTCGTCGGCGCGCACCCTGCGCTCCGGCGGCGGCGCGGTCCCTGCGCTGACGTGGCGGCGCAGCGGTGCCGGTGCCGTCGGCGTCCGGGTCCGCTACGAGCAAGTGCCCGAGCACCGCTACCTGCGCTACGTCCTCGGTGCTCGCTACCAGCGGGTCGCCGCCTCCGCGGGTCGCCGCGCGCTGACGGCCTCCGCCACGGCGCCGGCGCTGCGGACGCCGCACCTCGCGACCCGGATCGACCGGCAGCGCGCACTGGTCGGCGACACCCTCGAGGACACCGTCGTCGTCTCCGGCAGCGGCGGCGCCGCTTTGCGCGGCGAGTGGGTGCTCCTCGGTCCGGTCGCCCCCGATCGCCGGCAGTCGTGTGGGGGCGCGCGATGGGCAGGCGCCCCGAGCGCCGGCCACGGCTCGTTCTCGGTCAGCGGCGACGGGACGGTGCGTGTCGGCCGGACCCCGGTGCCGCACGCCGGGTGCTACACCTACCGCGAACGACTGCTCGCCTCCGCCCGCACGGCCGCTACGCCATGGACCGCGGCCGGCATCGCCGAGGAGACGGCACTCGTCGTGCTGCCGGCCCCGAGGCTCGCGACCCGGGTCGACCGCCAGCGCGCACTGGCCGGCGACACGGTCGAGGACGCGGCGACCATCACCGGCACCGAGGGCGTGCCGCTCACCGGCGAGTGGGTCCTGCTCGGTCCGGTCGCCCCGGCGCGCGGCCAGTGCGCCGGAGCGACCTGGTCCGCCGCCTCGGTGACCGCGCGGGGCACCTTCACCGTGGCTGGTGACGGCACGGTGCGTGTCGGCCGCACCCGGCTCCCCCGGGCCGGTTGCTACACCTACCGCGAGCGGCTGCTGCCCTCCGCGCGCACCGCGGGTGCGCCGTGGACGGCGGCCGGTCTCGCCGAGGAGACCACGCTGGCCGTCCTGGTGACTCCGGCGCTCGCCACGCAGGTCAACCTCCAGCGCAGCCGGGTCGGCGACACCCTGGTCGACACGGTGCGCGTCACCGGCTCGCAGGGCGTCGCACACACCGGTCAGTGGCTCCTCCTCGGTCCGGTCGCGCCCGACAGCCACCAGCGGTGCACGGGCTCCCGCTGGGCCGGTGCCCCGGTCGCCGCCCACGGCACCTTCGCGGTGGCGCACGATGTCAGTGTGCAGGTCGGGCGCACCCGGCTGCGTCGGGGCGGCTGCTTCACCTACCGCGAGCGGCTGCTGCCCTCAGCCCGTAGCGCGGGCTCACCGTGGACGGCGGCTGGCCTGTCCGTCGAGACCTCGCTCGCCGCACCCCGGCAGCCCGCCGTGCCCGGACATCCGACAGTCGACACGGGCGGCGGCCGGAGCACGCCTGCCCGGTCCTCCTCGGCGCCCGGGCAGGCCCGGGTCGTCGTACCGGTCGCGGGGGTGGCTGCCACCCTGGAGTCCGTCGGCTTCCGCGGTGCCACCCTCCCCGCCCCGCACGAGCGTCGCCGGGCCGGTCTGTGGGACGGCAGCGTCCCGCTCTCGTCCCTGGTTGGCACCACTCTGCTCGCCGGGCACGTCTCCGACGACCACGACCGCCCCGGCGCCTTCCACGGCCTCGCCCGGGTCCGCGTCGGCCAGCAGGTCACCACGGTGGATGCCTCCGGCGCCGTACGTCGCTGGCGGGTCGTGCGCGTGCGCGCCGTGGACCGCCGCCACCTGCCCCTGAGCCTGTTCCTCCAAGAGGTCGCGCGCCGCCTGGTGCTGATCACCTGCACCGACCGGGCCACCCTCCCCGGCGGAGGCTTCCACTACCGCAAGAACCTCGTCGTCGAGGCGGTCCCCCAGTGACCGCCGTCCGTAGCACCGACCGCGCGCCCCCTCCTACAGCCATCGGGGAGAGGAGAGCCGTCGACGCACGCCGCTACGGGGTCGAACCACCTACTGGACCGACCGCACACGACGCCCCGGTGGCGCGTCGCAGAGGCTAGCCGCCAGGCGGAGCCGGCCAGCACGGGACCGAGCCGGCCCGCAGCCGTAGGGAGCGAGGAACGAGCGACCGAAGGCGCAGGCAGGCGAGGTTCCGAGCGCCGGCAGTCCTGCCGCCAACCGGACGCAAACATCTACCCAAGCCACCCGCGAGCGCGGCAGCGCGGCGCGACGAAGGAGCGCGGCGCTCGCGCCACCCAGGCTCAGAAGATGATCTCGCCGGACTTCCGCCGCGAGCGCAAACTGCTGGATCGCCTCGTCGAGGATGACCTCAGCCTCCTTGTCGGAGCGGCGCTCCTTCACGTAGGCCAGGTGCGTCTTGTACGGCTCGATCTTCGGCGCCGGCGGGGCGTTCTCCGAGTCGAGGCCGGCAGGCAGCCCGCACTTGGGGCAGTCCCAGGAGTCGGGCACGGCGGCCTCGACGGAGAAGGTGATCACCGAGCGGTGGCTGTTCGCGCAGAAGTACGTCACCGCCTGACGGGGCGCGGCCTCACCACGCTCAGCCTCGCCCATCGGACCTGCACCGACGCGACTACCGCGGATCGCGTTCCCACCACCAGCCAACGGATTCTCTCCTCCAGCATCAAGCGGCCCGAACGTGAGCGGGCCAGTTGCAGTCGATCAGTTCTGATAGGCGAGCAGCAGCCCGAGTGCGATCACGCACGCGAACCAGATGACGCCGATTCCGATGGTGAAGCGGTCGAGGTTGCGCTCTGCGACGGAGGAACCGCCCAGGGAGGCTCGACACGCCGCCGCCGAACATGTCCGAGAGTCCGCCGCCACGTCCCTTGTGCAGCAACACCAGGAGGATGAGCAGCAGGCTCGCGATCACGAGCAGGATGGTGAGAAGCGTCGACAACACGCGGGAATCCTACGTCAGGCCCGGTACTACGACAGCACCGGCATGTCGTAGAAGCGGCAGATCCCTCCGAATTCGTCCGCCTCCAGGCTCGCGCCGCCGACCAGAGCGCCGTCGACATCGGCCTTCGCCATGATCCCCGCGACGTTCGCGGCCTTCACCGAGCCGCCGTAGAGGATGCGGACGGCGTCGGCCGCCTCGTCCCCGAACGACTCCCGGACCTGGCCGCGGATCGCGGCACAGACCTCCTGGGCGTCGTCGGGGGTGGCGACCTCGCCGGTACCGATCGCCCAGACCGGCTCGTAGGCGATGACGAGCCCGGCGACCTGCTTCTTCGACAGCCCGGCGAGGGAGCCCTCGACCTGGGCCATGGTGAACGGAACGTGCTCGCCGGCCTGACGGACCTCGAGGCCCTCGCCGACGCAGACGATGGGGGTGATCTTCTCCCCCAGCGCCGCCTTCGCCTTGGCGTTGACGATCTCGTCGGTCTCGGCGTGGTACTGCCGACGCTCGGAGTGGCCGACGACGACATAGGAGCAGCCGAGCCTGGCGAGCATGGGCGCGGAGATCTCGCCCGTGTAGGCGCCGGAGGCGTGCTGCGAGACGTCCTGGGCGCCGTAGCGGATGGAGAGGCGGTCACCGTCGACCAGCGTCTGCACGGAGCGGATGTCGGTGAACGGCGGGATCACCGCCACCTCGACCTTGCCGTAGTCGTGGCGCTTGTCCGAGAGCGTCCAGGCGAGCTTCTGGACGAGCACCACGGCCTCGGCGTGGTTGAGGTTCATCTTCCAGTTGCCCGCCATGAGCGGGGTGCGGGTCCCGGCGGTCGAGCTTTGTCGTGGCCATCAGTCCTCCAGAACCGTGATGCCGGGCAGTTCCTTGCCCTCGAGGTACTCCAGGCTGGCGCCGCCGCCGGTGGAGATGTGGCCGAACGCGGCCTCGTCGAAGCCGAGGGTACGCACCGCGGCGGCCGAGTCGCCGCCACCGACGACCGACAGGCCGTCGACCTTCGTCAGCGCCTCGGCGACGGCGCGGGTGCCCTCGGCAAAGGCCGCCTGCTCGAAGACGCCCATCGGACCGTTCCAGAACACCGTCCTGGCGTCCGCGAGCGCCGCCGCGAAGGCAGCGCCGGACTCGGGGCCGATGTCGAGGCCGAGGCTCTCGGCCGGGATCTCCGAGGCCGGTACGACGCGCGCCGATCCCTCGTCGCCGAACGAGTCGGCCACCACGATGTCGGTGGGCAGGAGGATCTCGACGCCGAGCTCCTGGGCGCGGGCCTGGTACGAGCGGACCGTGTCGAGCCTGGTCCTCCTCGAGGAGGCTCTTGCCGACCTCGAGGCCGTCGGCCTTGAGGAAGGTGAAGACCATCCCCCGCCGATGAGCAGCCTTGTCGGCCTTGCCGAGCAGGTTGTCGATCACGCCGAGCTTTGTCGGAGACCTTGGAGCCGCCCAGCACGACGACGTACGGACGGGCAGGGTCCACGGTGAGCCGGCGCAGCACGTCGATCTCGGTGGCGACCAGGCCACCCATGGCGTGCGGGAGGCGCTGTGCGACGTCGTACACGCTGGCCTGCTTGCGGTGCACCACGCCGAAGCCGTCGGAGACGAAGGCGTCGGCGAGCGCCGCGAGCTCGGTCGGCGAAGGCACCGCGCTCGGCGTCGTCCTTGCTGGTCTCGCCCGCGTTGAAGCGGACGTTCTCCAGCAGGGCGACCTGGCCGTCCCGCAGCGCGGCGACGATCTCCTGCGCGGAGTCGCCGACCGTGTCGGTGGCGAAGGCCACCGGGGCGCCGAGCGAACTCGGCGAGCCGGGCCGCGACCGGCCCGAGGGAGTACGCCGGGTCCGGCTCCCCCTTCGGGCGGCCGAGGTGCGCGGTCACGACGACCCGGGCACCGGCCTCGGCCAGGGTCCGGATCGTCGGGACGCTGGCCCGGATCCGGCCGTCGTCGGTGATAGTCGCGCCGTCCAGGGGCACGTTGAGGTCCGAGCGGACCAGGACGCGCTTGCCGCGGACGCTGTGCAGGAACTCGGGAGCGAGGCCGTTGTTGTCGGTCACAAGCGTCAGAGCGTAGCGCCGACGTGCGTGATGAGGTCCGCGAGGCGGTTGGAGTAGCCCCACTCGTTGTCGTACCAGCCCGCGACCTTGACCTGGTTGCCGATCACCTTGGTGAGCGGCGCGTCGAAGATGCAGGACGCCGGGTTGGTGACGATGTCGGAGGAGACGATCGGGTCGGTGGAGTAGACCAGGTAGCGGCCGTCGGCAGCCGCCTTGACGATCTCGTTGACCTCCTCGACCGAGGTCTCGCGGGACGCCTCGAAGGAGAGGTCCGTGAGGGAGCCGGTCGGCGTCGGGACGCGGAGGGCGTAGCCGTCCAGGCTTGCCCTTGAGCTCGGGCAGGACGAGACCGATCGCCTTCGCAGCGCCGGTGGACGTCGGGATGATGTTGATCGCCGCGGCGCGGGCCCGGCGCAGGTCCTTGTGGATGTTGTCCTGCAGGTTCTGGTCGGCGGTGTAGGCGTGCACGGTGGTCATCAGGCCCTTGACGATGCCGAGGCCGTCGTTGAGCGCCTTGGCCATCGGCCCGAGGCAGTTGGTCGTGCACGAGGCGTTCGAGATCACGGTGTGCGCGGCCGGGTCGTAGACGTCGTGGTTGACGCCCATCACGATGGTGACGTCCTCGTTGGAGGCCGGCGCGGAGATGATGACCTTCTTGGCGCCGCCGCCGTCGACGTGCGCGCGGGCCTTGGTCGCGTCGGTGAAGAAGCCGGTCGACTCGACCACGACGTCGACGCCGAGGTCCTTCCAGCCCAGCGCCGCGGGGTCGCGCTCGGCGAACGCCCTGATCTCCGTGCCGCCGACGATGATCGCGTCGTCGGTGGAGGTGACCTCGGCGGCCAGCGGGCCGAGGATGGAGTCGTACTTGAGCAGGTGCGCGAGGGTCGCGTTGTCGGTGAGGTCGTTGACACCGACGATCTCGATGTCCGCCCCACTGGCCTGCACTGCGCGGAAGAAGTTGCGGCCGATCCGGCCGAATCCGTTGATGCCTACGCGGACAGTCACCGTGGTTGCTCCTTATGTCGTCAGGCTGGGGTGGTGCCGAGTGACACAGATCATGCGTCCCTAGCGACCCTAGCCGCGGCACCTGAGGCGGCGCCGCCCGTCGTCCGCGGTACGGCCAGGTAACAACCCCGAGGGCTCAGCCCTCGGCGAGCATCTCCGGGGTCAGCGAGGCCTCGGTGTCGGGGACGCCGAGGTCCTCGGCGCGCTTGTCGGCCATCGCGAGCAGGCGCCGGATCCGGCCCGCGATCGCGTCCTTGGTGAGCACCGGCTCGTGCAGGCTGGCCGAGGCTCCTCGAGCGAGGCCTGCTTGTGCTGCAGGCGCAGGCTCTCCGGCCATCCGGAGGTGGTCGGGGACCTCCTCGCCGAGGATCTCCATGGCGCGCTCGACCCGGGCGCCGGCGGTGACGGCCGCCCGGGCGGAGCGGCGCAGGTTGGCGTCGTCGAAGTTCGCCAGACGGTTGGCCGTGGCGCGGACCTCGCGGCGCATCCGCCGCTCCTCCCAGGCCATCAGGGTCTCGTGCGCGCCGAGCCGGGTGAGCAGGCTGGCCGATCGCGTCGCCGTCGCGGATGACGACCCGGTCGATGCCGCGGACCTCGCGCGCCTTCGCCTGGATGCCGAGCCGGCGGGCGACGCCGACGAGGGCGAGCGCCGCCTCCGAGCCGGGGCAGGTGATCTCCAGCGAGGACGAGCGGCCGGGCTCGGTCAGCGAGCCGTGGGCGAGGAAGGCGCCGCGCCACGCGGCGACCGCGTCGCAGGCGCCGCCGGAGACGACGGCCGGCGGGAGGCCGCGGACGGGGCGGCCGCGCTGGTCGAGCAGCCCGGTCTGGCGCGCCAGCGCCTCACCGTCCTTGGCGACCCGGACGATGTAGCGGCTGCCCTTGCGCAGCCCGTTGCCCTGGACCATGACCACGTCGGAGGACTGGCCGTAGATCTCGGAGATGTCCTTGCGCAGCCGGCGCGCGGCGGCACCGGTGTCGGTCTCGGCCTCCACGACGATCCGGCCACCGACGATGTGCAGCCCGCCGGCGAAGCGCAGCGTCGAGGCGACCTCCGCCTTGCGACAGCACGCCTTGGTGACCGGGGTACTGGCCAGGCTCCGCCTTCACCTGTGCCGTCATCGCCATGGCCACGATCCTCCCACGCGGGTCAACAACCCCCGACGCCGGCGAGGACGTGACCTACGCGGCTCCGAAGATGCGGGCGTACGCCGCCGCCAGCCTTCCACGGGTCGTGCCGCGGGGAGCCGTCCTCGGCGGCCACGTCGTCGACCACCAGCCGGGCGCCGAGGGCCTGCACCATCTCCTCCAGGCTCCTCCAGACTCGGACTGCTCGGCACCCACCGATCCCCGGTCGGCGAGCACGGTGTGGATGTGCAGGTCGGGCGCGTGCTCGGCCAGCACCGCGAGGTGGTCGGCCGGGCCGAAGCCGGGCGTCTCCCCCTCCTGCTCCTCCAGGTTGAGAACGACGACGAGGCGGGCCTCGGTGCGCACCAGCGCCTCACGCAGCGCCGGCACCATCAGGTGCGGCAGCACCGAGGTGAACCACGAGCCTGGCCCGAGCACCGCCCAGTCGGCGGACTCGATCGCCTCCACGACCGCGGGACTGACCTCCGGCGTCGGTGGGTCCAGCGCGATGGAGGCGATCACACCGTCGGTGGTCGCCACCTCGACCTGGCCGCGCACCGCGGTCAGCGCGTCCGGGTCGCCGGGCACCAGCCCGCGGACCGCGGCGGTGATGTCCATCGGGGTGAGCGCCATCGGCAGCACCCGGCCGCGCGCACCGAGCAGCCGACCGACCCAGTCCAGGGCGTCGACGTGGTCGCCGAGCAAACTCCCACAGCCCGACGATGAGCAGGTTGCCGACGACGTGCCCGCGCATCTCGCCCTCGCCGGCGAAGCGGTGCTGGAGCACCCGCGCCCAGGTGTCGCCCCACTCGTCGTCGCCGCAGAGCGCGGCCAGGGCCATCCGCAGGTCGCCGGGCGGCAGCACGTTGAACTCCCCGCGCAGCCGGCCCGAGGAGCCGCCGTTGTCAGCCACCGTGACGACCGCGGTCGACTCGTCGAGGGTCAGGTCGTCCAGCAGGTGCCGCAGGGCGCTGAGCGAGGCGTGCAGACCGTGGCCGCCGCCGAGCGCCACCACGGCCTGGGCCCGCTGGTCACTCACGACCGAGGTCGCGGTGGATCGAGCGGGCGACGTATCCCTGGGCAAGCAGGCGGCGAGTGATCTCCTCGCTCATCGCCACGCTGCGGTGCTTGCCGCCGGTGCAGCCGATGGCGACGCGCATGAACCGCTTGCCCTCGCGCAGGTAGCCCTGGGCGACGCCCTCCAGCAGCGGCACGTAGGCGTCGAGGAACTCCTCCGCGCCCGGCCTCCCCAGCACGTACGACGCGACCTCGCCGTCCTGGCCGGTGCGCGGCCGGAGCTCGGGGACCCAGTGCGGGTTGGGGAGGAAGCGCATGTCGGCGACGTAGTCGGCGTCGACGGGGATGCCGTACTTGAAGCCGAAGCCTGATCACGGTGACGCGCAGCCGGGTCGACTCCGAGGTGCCGAACGCCTCGGTGATCCGGTCGGTGAGCCTGGTGCACGTTGAGGTTGCTGGTGTCGATGACCAGGTCCGCCTCGGAGCGCAGGTCCGCGAGCACGCCCCGCTCGCGCTGGAGGCCGTCGAGCAGCCGCCCGCCCTGCTGCAGCGGGTGCGGGCGCCGCGCAGCCTCCTGGCGACGGACCAGGACCTCGTCGGTCGCGTCGAGGAAGACCAGCGTCGTGTCGCGCCCGGTGACGTGGTGCGCCAGCGCGCTGCGCAGGCCCTGGAAGAACGACCCGGACCGGACGTCGACCACCACGGCCACCGGTTGGGCCGGCCCGTGGCTCTCGTCGACGAGCCGGACGACGTCGGGCAGCAGGCTCGGGGGCAGGTTGTCCACGACGAAGAAGCCGAGGTCCTCCAGCCTCCTTCGCCGCGGTGCTCCGGCCGGCACCGGTCATCCCGGTGATGACCACGAGCGGTCCGTGGGTGCTCTCACTCATGTGGTCATTGTGGTGCAGCCCGCTTCCGAGAGGCCGCCTCGGTGTCCTCCTGCTCCAGCGCGGCCTTGATCGCGACCGCGGTCCGCGGCCCCACACCGGGGACGGCGGCGATCTCCTCGACCGTCGCGGCACGCAGCCTTGCGCAGCGAGCCGAAGTGGCGCAGGAGTGTCTTGCGGCGCACCTCCCCCAGCCCTGGCACGCCGTCGAGCACGCTCTCCACCATCGACTTCGAGCGCCGGTTGCGGTGGTGGGTGATGGCGAAGCGGTGCGCCTCGTCGCGCACGCGCTGCAGCAGGTAGAGCCCCTCGGAGGTGCGCGGCAGGATCACCGGGTCCTCCTCGCCCGGCACCCAGACCTCCTCCAGCCGCTTGGCCAGCCCGCAGACGGGGATGTCGTCGATGCCGAGACTCGTCGAGGGCCCGCTTCGCGGCGGCCACCTGCGGCGCGCCGCCGTCGACCACGACCAGGCCGGGCGCGTAGGCGAACTTCCGCGGCCGTCCCGTGTCCGGGTCGACCAGCATCGGCCCGCTGCCGCTCTCCGGGTCGCCCGGCCGCAGCTCGGAGCGCGCCTGCTCGTCGAGCAGGCGCTTGAACCGGCGGGTGATCACCTCGTGCATCGCCGCGACGTCGTCCGAGCCCTCCTGGTCGCGGATCACGAAGCGGCGGTACTCCCCCTTGCGGGCCAGGCCGTCCTCGAAGACCACCATCGAGGCGACGATCTCGGTGCCCTGCATGTGCGAGACGTCGTAGCACTCGATGCGCAGCGGCGCCTCGTCGGTCTCGAGCGCCTCCGCGATCTCGCCGAGCGCGATGTTGCGCGTGGTCAGGTCGCTGGCGCGCTTGGTCTTGTGCAGGGCCAGGGACTCCTTGGCGTTGCGCGCCACGGTCTCCTGCAGGGTCCGCTTGTCGCCGCGCTGGGGCACCCGGATCTCCACCCGCGACCCGCGCAGGTCGGAGAGCAAGCTGCTCCCAGGTCGCCGCCTCGGGCGGCAGGCTCGGGCACCAGGATCTCCCGCGGTACGGCGTCCCGCGCGTCCTCGGGCGCCACGCCGGCGTAGAGCCTGCAGGAGGAAGTGCTCGACGAGCGAGGCGGTGTCGCCCTCGTCGGTGCGGTCGGCCACCCAGCCGCGCTGGCCGCGGATCCGCCCCCCGCGGACGTAGAACACCTGCACGGCGACCTCGAGCGGGTCCTCGGCGACCGCGATGACGTCGGCGTCGGAGCCGTCGCCGAAGACGACCGCCTGCTTCTCCAGCGCCTTCTGCATCGCGCCGAGGTCGTCGCGCAGCCGGGCGGCCTTCTCGAAGTCGAGGTTCTCGGAGGCGGCGTACATCTCCTGCTCGATGCGTTTCATGAACGGCTTGGTCCGCCCGGCCATGAACTCGCAGAAGTCGTCGACGATCGCGCGGTGGTCCTCGGGCGAGACGTTGCCGACGCAGGGCGCGGCGCACTTGTCGATGTAGCCGAGCAGGCAGGGCCGGCCGATCTGGCTGGAGCGCTTGAAGACGCCGTTGCTGCACGAGCGCATCGGGAAGACCCGGAGCAGGATGTCGACGGTCTCGCGGATCGCCCAGGCGTGGCTGTAGGGGCCGAAGTACCGCGTGCCGCGCCGCTTGGCGCCGCGCCCCACCATCACCCGCGGGAACTCGTCGGAGACGGTCACCGCCAGCCACGGGTAGGACTTGTCGTCGCGGTACTTCACGTTGAAGCGCGGGTCGAACTCCTTGATCCAGGAGTACTCCAGCCTGCAGCGCCTCGACCTCGGTCTTCACCACCGTCCACTCGACGGAGGTCGCCGTGGTGACCATCGTGGCGGTGCGCGGGTGCAGGTTCCCGATGTCCTGGAAGTACGACGAGAGCCGGGCCCGCAGGCTCTTCGCCTTGCCCACGTAGACGACCCGGCCCTTGGCGTCGCGGAACCGGTAGACGCCCGGTTGGGTGGGGATCGACCCCGGAGCGGGACGGTAGTTCACTGCGGGCGCCACAGGATCAACCCTACGGATCGCCGCCGACAATCTCTTATCGAGCAATGTCAGGTGGTTTACTGTACTTATGGGTTGTTGTCGCGACGCCTACGGTTACCCCCTGACCACCAGCCAGGCCGCAGCCGAGGCCTACACCGACGGCGTCCGGGACCTGCTCCGGCTCCGTGCCGGCGCCGCTGCCCGGATCGCCACGTCGGTCACGCTCGACCCCACCTTCGCCCTCGGCCACGCCACGCTCGCGCTGCTCGCGCACGAGATGTGCGTCCAGGCCGACATCCCGGCCCGCCTGGCCGACGCCCGGCTGCACGCCGGGCGCGCGACCGAGCGGGAGCGCAGCCACGTGCACGCCGTCGAGCGCCACCTGCAGGGTGACCACGGACCGCTGCTGAGCCACCTGGCGTCGTACCCGCGCGACGCAGTGCTGCTCTCCGTCGCCATGCCCACGATCGCCTTCGCCGGCGTGACCGACCTGCCCGAGCAGGCCTGGTCGATCGTGGAGACCGCCGCACCGGCCTACGGCGACGACCCCTGGATCAACGGGCTGATGGCCTTCGTCCGGCAGGAGCAGCGCCGCTTCGACGAGGCGATGGAGTCTGTCCTGCCGCTCGCTCTCGGTGGAGCCGAGCGGCGGGCACGCCGCCCACGCCCGGGCGCACGCGCACTACGAGACCGGCGACCACGTCGCGGGGCTGGCCTGGATGGACGCCTGGGTGCTCGGCGACGGCGCGCGCACCGACAGCCTCACCCACTTCTCCTGGCACGCGGCGCTGCACGAGCTCTCGCTCGGCGACACCGCTGCCGTCCGGCGCCGGTACGACGCCCAGGCTCCAGCCCCGCCATGCCGTGGGCTGCCGCGCGCTGGTCGACACCGGCTCGCTGCTCTTCCGCTGGGCGCTCACGCCGGGCTGCTCCGACGTACCGTCGATGGCCGAGGTGGTCGCCCTCACCGGCCGCTCCGTGCTGGAGAATCCCGCGACGGCCTTCCTCGGGATGCATGCCGCTGTCGCGCTGCTGGCGGTGGAGGACACCGCCGGACTGGAGGAGCCTGGCCCGCTGGTGCGCGCGGCACGGCGGCGCCACCCACCGCGAGGTGGTCGCTCCCCCTCGCCGGTGCGCTCGCCCTGCTGTCCGCCGGCCGGTGGAGCGAGGGCGCCGACCGGCTGGCCGCGCTGTCGCCGCAGGTGTGGCGGCTCGGCGGCTCCGACGCCCAGCGCGAGATCGTCGAGGAGGCGCGGATCGCCGCCCTGCTCCGCGCCGGCCGGTACGACGAGGCACGACTCCTCCTCGACGCGCGCCTGGACCGCCGCCCCGCCGCGCGGGACGAGGCCTGGCGCGCCGAGGCTCAGGCCGCGACGATCTTGTCGCCCTGAGCCTTCACCGCGATCTCGGCCAGCGCCGACGGCGCCGGACCGCCCTCGACGTCGCCGGTCGCCGCGGAGTACGACGAGCCGTGGTGCGCACACAGGATCTTGCCGCCGTCCACGGACGTCACGAGCCTGGCCCTGGTGCGTGCAGACGGCCGTGAATGCCTTGAAGTCCCCCGCCGTCGGCTGGGTGAGCACGATCTTCTTGTCCGTGAGCACCACCCCGCCGCCGACCGGGACGTCACTGGCCGACGCCAGGCTCGTCACCCGCCGCGACCGACGGCGTGGACGATCCGCCCCCGTCGCTCCCGGCGCAGCCGGCCAGTGCGGCGGCCACGCCGAGAGCGCCGAGTCCCGAGAACACGATCCGCCGGCTCGCCCGTACCTCTCCCCGACGGGCCGCCGGCGGCGTCACGACTGGACGACCTGGTCGCCCTCGACCGAGACGGACACCGCGGAGAGCGCCGTCTGGGCCGGCCCGCCCTGCGGCGAGCCGTCGGTGATGTCGAAGGTGCTGCCGTGGCACGGGCAGACGATCTTGCCGTCCTTGACAGAGTCGACCAGACAGCCCTGGTGCGTGCAGACCGCCTTGAACGCCTTGAACTCGCCGGCCTTCGGCTGGGTCACCACGAGCTCGTCGCCCTTGAGGATCACGCCTCCGCCGACCGGTACGTCGGCCGTCGGGACCAGACCGCTCGCGGCCGCGCTCGAGCCACCCGCGGTGGACTCGGTCGTCGCGGCCGAGGTCGGCGCGCTGCTGGTGGGTGCCTCGCTGGTGGCGGGGTCGCCGGCCGTCGTACCGCCGTCGTCGCCGCACGCGGCGAGGAGGGGGACGCCGATGCCGAGGGTCGCTGCGCCGGACAGTGCACGTCGCCTGCTCAGGGGGGCCGTCATGCGCTCAGGCTACGGGGGATTCCTGAGATCAGGCTATGACGTGGCTGTCCGCTTGCGGGTCGTGGTCTTCTTCGCCGCGGCCTTCTTCGCGGCCGGTCGCCGGGCGGCAGTCTTCTTCGCCGGTGCCTTCGCCTCCGGCGCCGCGGGCGCCCGCTTGGGCCGGCCCGGCTGCTTCGCCGCGCGCCCGTCCAGCAGCGGCTTGAGGAACTGCCCGGTGTGGCTGGCCGCGACCGCGACCACCTCCTCGGGCGTGCCCTCGGCCACCACGGTGCCACCGCGCGAGCCGCCGTCCGGCCCCATGTCGATGATCCAGTCGGCGGTCTTGATGACGTCGAGGTTGTGCTCGATCACCAGCACCGTGTTGCCCTTGTCGACCAGGCTCGACAGCACGCCCAGCAGACTTGCGGATGTCCTCGAAGTGCAGGCCGGTCGTCGGCTCGTCGAGGACGTAGACCGTGCGCCCGGTCGAGCGCTTCTGCAGGCTCCGCGGCCAGCCTTGACCCGCTGCGCCTCACCGCCGGACAGCGTCGTGGCGGGCTGCCCGAGCCGGACGTAGCCCAGGCCGACCTCCACGAGCGTCTTCATGTGGCGGGCGATCGCCGGCACCGCGGCGAAGAACTCCAGCGCCTCCTCGATCGGCATGTCGAGGATCTCGGCGATGGTCTTGCCCTTGTAGTGCACCTCGAGCGTCTCGCGGTTGTAGCGCGCGCCGTGGCAGACCTCGCACGGGACGTAGACGTCGGGCAGGAAGTTCATCTCGATCTTGATCGTGCCGTCGCCGGCGCACGCCTCGCAGCGCCCACCCTTGACGTTGAACGAGAAACGGCCCTGCTGGTAGCCGCGCATCTTCGCCTCGGGCGTCTGCGCGAACAGGCTTGCGGACGTGGTCGAACACCCCGGTGTACGTCGCCGGGTTGGACCGCGGCGTGCGCCCGATCGGTGACTGGTCGACGTGGATCACCTTGTCCACGTGGTCCAGGCCGGTGATCTTCTGGTGCCGGCCGGGGATCGCCCGGGCGTTGTAGATCTGCTTGGCCAGCGAGGTGTAGAGGATGTCGTTGACCAGGGTCGACTTGCCCGACCCGGAGACGCCGGTGACCGCGCAGAACACCCCGAGCGGGAACGCGACGTCGATGTTCTGCAAGTTGTGCTCGCGGGCGCCGATGACCTTGAGTCTCACGGCCCACGGTGCGCGGGCGACGGATCGCCGGGACGGGGATCTCGCGCCGGCCCGACAGGTACTGCCCGGTCATCGAGTCCGGGTGCTCCAGCAGGTCCTTGACCGTGCCGGAGTGGACCACCTGGCCGCCGTGCTCCCCGGCACCGGGGCCGATGTCGACGATCCAGTCGGCGACCCGGATGGTGTCCTCGTCGTGCTCGACGACGATCAGGGTGTTGCCGAGGTCCTTGAGCCGGACCAGGGTCTCGATCAGGCTTCTGGTTGTCGCGCTGGTGCAGCCCGATCGAGGGCTCGTCGAGGACGTAGAGCACGCCGACCAGGCCGGCACCGATCTGGGTCGCCAGCCGGATCCGCTGCGCCTCGCCACCCGACAGCGAGCCCGAGGGCCGGTCCAGGGAGAGGTAGTCGAGGCCCACGTCCAGCAGGAAGTTGAGCCGCTCCTGGATCTCCTTGAGCACCCGCTCGCCGATCTGGCGCTCGCGGGCGGACAGGTCCAGGTCGTTGAGGTACGCCGCCGCCTCGTTGATCGGGAGGGCGCACACCTCGGCGATGTTCTTGCCGCCCTTGTCGAGCGCGCCCAGGGTCACCGCCATCGAGACCGGCTTGAGCCGGCTCCCCCGGCACACCGGGCACGGGACCTCGCGCATGAAGCCCTCGAAGCGCTCGCGGCTGGTGTCGCTCTCGGCCTCGCGGTGCCGGCGCTCGACGTAGGTCCGCACGCCCTCGAAGTCGGCGTAGTAGGAGCGCTGGCGGCCGTAGCGGTTGCGGGTGACGACGTGGACCTTGGTGGAGTGGCCCTCGAGGATCGCCTTCTGCGCCTTGGTGCCGAGCCTGCTCCCAGGGGGTGTCGACGTCGAAGCCGAGCTCCTCGCCCAGGGCGACCAGCAGCCGCCCGAAGTAGTCCGCGACGTGGGCGTGGCTCCACGGCTGCAGCGCACCCTCGGCCAGGGTCGCGGTGGGGTCCGGGACGACCAGACTCGGGGTCGACCTCCATCCGGGTGCCGAGGCCCGTGCAGGACGGGCAGGCGCCGAACGGGGAGTTGAACGAGAACGAGCGCGGCTCGAGGTCGTCGGTCTCGATCGGGTGCTCGTTGGGGCAGGCCATCTTCTCGGAGAACTTCAGGCTCCTGGCCGCTGTCGACCAGGTCGAAGACGACGAGCCCACCGGCGAGGCCGAGCGCCGTCTCGACCGAGTCGGTCAACCGGCGCTTGGCGCTCTCCTTGACCGCGAGCCGGTCCACCACGACGTCGATGGTGTGCTTGTACTTCTTGTCCAACGTCGGCGGGTTGTCCAGGTTGTGCGTCTCGCCGTCGACCCGGGCGCGGGAGAAGCCCTGCGACTGCAGGCTGGCGGAACAGACTCGACGAACTCGCCCTTGCGCCCGCGCACGACCGGCGCGAGCACCTGGAAGCGGGTGCCCTCCTCGAGGGCGAGCATCCGGTCCACGATCTGCTGCGGGGTCTGCCGCTCGATCGGGGCGCCGCAGGTGGGGCAGTGCGGACGGCCCGCGCGGGCGTAGAGCAGGCGCAGGTAGTCGTAGACCTCGGTGATGGTCCCGACCGTCGAGCGGGGGTTCTTGCTCGTGGACTTCTGGTCGATGCTGACCGCGGGCGAGAGCCCCTCGATGAAGTCGACGTCCGGCTTGTCCATCTGGCCGAGGAACTGGCGCGCGTACGCCGACAGCGACTCGACGTAACGGCGCTGGCCCTCGGCGAAGATGGTGTCGAAGGCCAGGCTCGACTTGCCCGAGCCGGACAGCCCGGTGAAGACGATGAGCGAGTCGCGCGGAAGGTCGATCGAGACGTCCTTGAGGTTGTGCTCGCGCGCCCCACGGATGATCAGGCTGATCCTGCACTACCGGTCCCTTGCTACTTCGTCGGTCGGGCCTGTCGAGACCCTTCGAACAAACGTTCGCCATCGTACGACGCGCAGGCAAGCCCCCGCGACAGGTTCTCACCCTCTCACCCGCCACCGACAACGGCCGGGCCACCGGCAGAATGTGCTCGTGACCACTCCACTGGACGCCGCCGACGCGCGGCTGCTGCGCACGGTCGACGGGCTCGGCGACGCCGCCTTCGCCGAGGACAGCCTCTGCGACGGCTGGACCCGTGCCCATGTCACGGCCCACCTCGCCCTCAACGCGGAGGCGCTGACCGGCGTGCTGCGCGGGATCCGCGACGGCGTGCCGACCACGATGTACGTCGACAGCGCGGCCCGCGACGGCGACATCGACGCGCTCGCCGCCGAGCCGCCGTCGGCGATCCGCACGCGGCTGCGTGCCGCGTGCGCCGCCTTCGGGGAGGTCGCCGGCGTCGCCGACGGGCTGGGGCCGGAGGTCACCTTCGAGCGCACGCCGGGTGGCCGGGTCACGCCGGCGGCCGCCGTACCGTCCATGCGGCGCAGCGAGGTCGAGATCCACCACGCCGACCTCGGCGCCGGCTACTCCCCCGCCGACTGGCCGCCCGCCTTCGCGCTCGACCTGCTCGCCTCCTCCGCCGAGCGGTACGACGGCCCCGGCTTCCACGTCGTCGCCACCGACGAGCCCGCCCGCTGGGCCTTCGGCTCCCCCGATGCCGACGCGGTCACCGTGAGCGGCCCCGCCGCCGCGCTGGCCTGGTGGTCGACCGGTCGCGACGCCGGCTCGCTACTGTCCAGCACGAACGGTTCGCTGCCCACCCTGGAGGGACGATGAGCCTACACCGGAGACGTGAAGGTCGGCGGTCCCGTCGACGAGCGTGCCCTGCCCGCACTGACGATCACCAAGGTCGCCGTCGACGAGAAGATGGCCAACAACGCCTACCTGCTGCGTTGCCACGACACCGGCGAGCAGGTGCTCATCGACGCCGCCGACTCCCCCGACCTGCTGCTGCAGGCTGGTGGGCGATGCCGGGCTCACCACCGTCGTGACCACCCACCAGCACTGGGACCACCACCGCGCGCTGGCCGCCGTCGTGGAGGCCACCGGCGCGGCGGTCGTCGCCGGCGAGCCCGACGCGGACGAGATCACCTCGCAGACCGGTGTCCCGGTGACCCACCGGGTCGGCGACGGCGACACCGTGGCGGTCGGCTCGTGCACCCTGGAGGTCATCCGGGTCACCGGCCACACCCCGGGCTCGATCTGCCTGCTCTACCGCGATCCCGAGGGCTCGCCGCACCTGTTCACCGGGGACTCGCTGTTCCCCGGCGGGGTCGGCAACACCTTCGGCGACGCCGACGCCTTCCGCACGCTGATCGACGACGTCGAGACCAAGGCTCTTCGGCACGCTCCCCGACGACACCTGGTTCTACCCCGGGCACGGATCGGACTCGACGCTCGGCGCCGAGCGGCCGCACCTGGCGGAGTGGCGCGAGCGCGGCTGGTGAGCCTCACCCGGCGACGAGCTCGTCCCCCTCTACGACGACGCCGGGCACCCCACCGGCGAGGTCGTCACCCGCCGCGAGGTCCGCGCCGGCAACCTCCGCCACGCCGCGACCGCGGTCGTCGTGCGCAACCGCGCGGGCGAGGTGTACGTCCACCGTCGTACCGACACCAAGGACGTCTTTCCCGGCTTCCACGACTTCGCCGCGGGCGGGGTGCTCCAGATCGGCGAGGACCCGTACGACGCCGCGGTCCGCGAGGCGCAGGAGGAGCTCGGCGTCACCGGCGTCGCGCTGACCGGGCTGGGTGAGGGCGACTACGCCGACGACCACACCCGCTACCACGCGTTCTGCTTCACCTGCGTCTACGACGGCCCGATCACCTGGCAGCCCGAGGAGGTCGCCTGGGGTGCGTGGGTGAGCGTCGCGGAGCCTGCGGGAGATGGTCGCGGCCGAGCGCTTCGTGCCCGACACGATCGCGCTGCTCGGCGCCCACCTGCTCGGGGCTCACTGACCGTAGGAGTACCGCAGGCTCCGCCGCGAACAGCACCGTCAGCCGGTAGCGGAACGGGCTGGCGTGACCGGGCAGCGGATCGGCGGCGAGCCAGACGAAGGTGAGCGCGGAGTCGCCGCCGTCCGACTCGATCAGCGAACTCGACCCGGTCGTCGGGACGGGCAGCCCACAGCGAGGACCAGACGACGCGCTCGTTCTCGACCGACTCCAGCACCTCTGGCCACTGCTCGCCGGTGTCGAGTCTCGAGCCACACCCGCGAGCCAGTACGACGGGGCGCGACCAGGTCCGCCCACAGCACCCGCGGCGGCGGAGGCAGGCGAAGACGGCGCCGGGCGAGACTCGACCATGCGGGCGAGGCTAGACGGGCGGGGTGAAGTCCGCGCGGGCTCTTGCGACCTCGTCCCGGGTCACGCACCCCTCGACGTGGTCGTTGACGAGCCCCATCGCCTGCATGAACGCGAAGGCGGTAGTGGGCCCGACGAAGCGCCAGCCGCGCTTCTTGAGGTCCTTGGACATCGCGATCGCGGCCGGCGAGGTGGTGAGGGCCTGCGGCTCCCCCAGACTCGTCGAGGGACGGCTCCCACGACCAGAAGTACGCCGCGAGCGAGCCGCGGTCGGCGATCGACTCCAGGGCGCGTGCGGCGTTGTTGACCACGGCCTCGATCTTGCCGCGGTGCCGCACGATGCCGGCGTCGGCGAGGAGTCGCTCGACGTCGCTCTCGTCGTACGCCGCGACGGTCTCCATCGCGAAGCCGGCGAAGGCGGCGCGGAAGGCCGGGCGCTTGACCAGGATGGTGCGCCAGGACAGGCCGGACTGGAAGCCCTCGAGGCTGACCTTCTCGAACAGGCGGCGGTCGTCGACGACCGGGAAGCCCCACTCGGTGTCGTGGTAGGCGGGGAACTCGGGGGCGGAGACCGCCCAGGGACACCGCAAAAGCCGTCGGGGCCGGGCACAGCGCTCGTCATGGGACGAACCCTGCCACCCGGCCCCGACAGAGACCGATCAGGAACGATCAGATCGCGCGGACGTTCTCCGCCTGCAGGCCCTTGGGACCCTGGGTGACGTCGAACTCCACCTTCTGGTCCTCGGCGAGCGACTTGAAGCCGCTGCCGGCGATGCCGGTGTGGTGGACGAAGACGTCAGCGCCGCCGTCCTGCTGCGCGATGAAGCCGAAGCCCTTGGTGTCGTTGAACCACTTCACGGTGCCGAGCGCCATGTTCTTTCTCCTTGTGTCATCCATGAGAGCCGCGCGGGCCGAGTGGTCCGCGTGGGCTGAAACCAACTGAAACCGCGCCTCGTGGATTGACCAGGTGGTGCTACAACAGTGACCGCCGTCGGCTGGATTTGCCGGCGGAGTGACGGCCCGGCGTGCGGACCGCTTTCAACAGGAAAGACGCTACCACCGTGACCCTCGCCCCGGGGCATCGCGACACCCTAGAGTCCGTTCATGGCGTTCACTCCTCGGCAGGTCCGGGCGATGGGTCTCATCGCCGACACCTTCGCGACCGGGGGCGACGGAGTCCCGTCTCCGACCGACGTGGGCGCGCACGGCCTGGCGCTGCGCATCGCCGAGGCCAACCCGCGGGCGAGCGAGCCTGCGCCGACCAGGACGCTCCTCGACCTGTGGGACACCCGCGCGCTCGGCGTCGCGCTCACCGGCCGGCCGCGCCGGTTCTCCGAGCCTGAGCCAGCCCGAGCGCGAGCAGGTGCTGCTCTCGCTGTCCGACTCGCGGGTCGGCGCGAAGCGCGCGCTCTTCCAGGGGCTCAAGACCGCCGCCCTGTTCCCGTACTACATGACCGGCGGCCCGGGGCTGTGGGACGGCATGGGCTACTCCGGGCCCCTCGGGCGTCGTACCGACGCTCCGGCCCCGGTGATCGAGCCTCTCGACGTCACCCGCGACACCGACCTGTCCTGCGACGTGGTCGTCGTCGGCTCCGGAGCCGGCGGCGGTACGACGGCCGGGGTGCTGGCCGCGGCCGGGCTCGACGTCGTGGTGCTCGAAGCGGGCGGCTTCCACGACGAGCGGCACTTCGACGGCGGTGAGGAGACGGGCTTCCTGGGCTCTACGCCCTCGCGCCGCAGGCGACGGCCGAGGGCCAGGTGCAGCCTGGTCGCCGGCCGCGGGCTGGGCGGCGGCACGGTCGTCAACTACACGACGTCCTTCCGCACCCCCGACCACGTGCGCGAGGAGTGGGCCTCGCTCGGCGCCACCCAGTTCACGACGCCTGAGTACGACGCCTCGATGGACGCCGTCTGCGCCCGGCTCGGCGTCAACACCGAGCACGACAAGGCCGCGCCGCGCGACGCGATCCTGGAGCGCGGCGCACTGGCGCTCGGCTGGGAGTCGGCGGCGATGCCGCGCAACGTCCTCGGCTGCGACCAGGACGTCGAGTGCGGCCGCTGCGGGATGGGCTGCCGGGTGGGTGCCAAGCAGTCCACCGCGAAGACCTGGCTGGCCGACGCCGCCGCGGCCGGCACCCGGATCCTCACCGGCGTGCGCGTGCGCACCGTCAGCACCAGACTTCGGTCGCGCCACCGGCGTGGAGGGCAGGCTCCGCCGACGGCCACCGGGTGCGGGTCCGCGCCCGCGCCGTGGTCGTGGCCGCCGGCGCGATCCAGACGCCGGCACTGCTGCAGCGCAGCGGCCTGGCGAACCCCAACATCGGCCGCTACCTCCGCCTGCACCCGGCCACCGCGGTCTGGGGCCGGATGAACGAGCCCGTGGACGGCTGGGTCGGCTCGATGCAGAGCCGCTACGTCGACGCGCTGACCGATCTCGACGGCGACGGCTACGGCGTGCTCTACGAGACCGCGCCGCTCACGCCCGGCTTCGGGTCCGGGTTCGTCAACTGGCGCGGCTCCGCGGACTTCCGCCGACGGATGGTCGGCTTCAAGCACACCCTGGGCGTCGCGGTGATCGTCCGCGACCGCGACCCGGGCGGCACCGTGCGGGTGGGCCGCGACGGCGAGCCGGTCGTGAAGTACCAGCTCTCCCCGCGCGACACCGACCACCTCGTCCGGGGCCTCGTCGGCGGAGCGCGCATCGCCGAGGCCGCCGGCGCCGACTGGATCGCCTCCACCCACCACCGCACGGTCAGCCTACGAGCCCGGCCGGATCGGCTCGATCGAGGGCTTCGAGGCCGACCTGCGGGCGGCGGGCGCCGCACCGGCGACGATGGCGCTCGCGGCACTGCACATCATGGGCAGCGCCCGGATGGGCGGATCGGCCGCGACCTCCGCCGTCGACCCGGACGGCCAGACCTGGGACGTCCCCGGCCTGTACGTCGCCGACGCGTCCTGCTTCCCCACCGCCTCCGGCGTCAACCCGATGATCTCCATCGAGTCGATCGCGCACATGATCGCGACCCGGTTGGCGGCGCGGCTCGCCTAGAGCGCGAGCAGGTGCTTCTCCAGGCTGGCGGCCACCTTCGAGCCGAGGACCTCGATGCCACCGGCGATCACCGGAGTGGCGAGCTTGGCGACGCCGTGCGGGGAGAACTCGCTGCGGTAGGTCACCGTGGTGGTGTCCCGGCCGGACTCGAAGGTGATCGTGTCGCGCAGGCTCAGGCCGTTGGCGCTCCCGGTCAGGCTCGAAGACCTGCTCCGGCTCGAAGCGGACGACCTCGTAGTCGACCTCGGTCTCGTGGCCGAGCATCGACGACACGTTCTTGTACGTCGTGCCGACGCCGCCGTCGCCCGACGTACGGGTCGTGGAGACGGTGGGCGGGTCCCACTCCTCGGTGTTCGTGAAGTCGCTGAGGTAGTCCCAGACGACGGAGACGGGCTTGGGGACGGTGATCGTGCGCTCGACGGTCGGCATGCGCCGGAGGTACCCGCCGGGCGCGGGGCGAGTCCTAGGAGTAGGTGACCTTCACGTGGTCGGTCACCGGCACCGACTGGCAGCCGAGCCGGATGCCGTCGTCCAGGTCCTCCTGGTCGAGGACGTCGTTGCGGAGCATGCGGACCTCGCCCTCCAGCAGCCGGATCGCGCAGGCCGAGCACTCCCCCTCCCGGCAGGAGTACGGCGCCTTGACGCCCTTGCTCTCCAGGAAGTCCAGCAGCCTTGGTCCGCGGGTCCCAGTCGTCGAAGGTGTGCTCCTCGCCGTCCAGGCTCGACCTCCACCTTGACCGGCCCGGCCGGGGCGTCGGCGAAGACGTCGGCGGCGGCACCGTCGTCGTCGGAGTCCGCCAATGCGATCTCGCTCTCGGCCGCCTCGACCTCGGCGAGGTCGCCGAAGGGGTTGCCCCCGAGGGAGACGAACTTCTCCTGGTGGCGCAGGCTGCGCGGGACCTCGAGCTCCTTGAGGACGGTGGTGACCATCTTCATGAACGGCGCCGGGCCGCACACGAAGGAGTCCCAGCCGCCGTGCTGGGCGCAGAAGGCCTTCAGCCTGCGCCTCGGTCGGCAGACCCTGGACGGACCCCAGCCAGTGGATCACCTGCAGCCGGTCGGGGTGCTCGGCGGCGAGGCGGGACAGACTCGGCGGCGAAGATCACGGACTTCTCGTCGCGGTTGGCGTAGAAGACCACCACCCGCCCGGAGCCCTCGGCGAGCGCCGTCCGGGTGATCGACATGACCGGCGTGACTCCGGAGCCACCGGCGAAGAGCAGCAGGTCGGCGTCCAGCGAGGCGGGGGTGAAGATCCCGGACGGCGGCAGCACGCGCAGGGTGTCGCCGACGGAGAGGTTGTCGCAGATCCAGTTGGAGGCGTACCCCTCGGCCGTGCGCTTGACGGTCACGGTCAGCGGGCCGCCGTCGTGCGGGCTGCTGGAGAGCGAGTAGCAGCGGGCGGCGATCCCGGTCTGGGTGCTCGGCACGGCGACGGTGAGGAACTGGCCCGGCTTGTAGGCGAACCTCTCCTCCTCGCCCGCAGGCACGGCGAAGCTCGATGGACTTGGCGTCGGCGGTCTCCTCGACCACGCCGACGACGTCCGGGACGAAGGACTCGATGTCCACGAAACTCCTCAAGCAGGGGGCTCAGTAGCCGTCGTACGCGCCGACCGGGACAGGCTCCGGCCCGGACGGCGTCGTCGATGCTAGCCATCAGCCGCGAGCACGGCTTGTGCACGTCCCGACGGCCGGGACCGGCGTCGCGGAGGACGAACTCCTGGCACGCCGCCCGGGCCTCCGCGCTCCACTGCACGGAGGTCTGGTGGTCGCTGTTCTTCTTCACCCTGACCCGGGCCAGGCAGTCGAGGCAGGCGACCTCGACCAGGCGGTCCTCGGTGTAGAGGCGCTGGTCCTCGAGGGTCTCCGGGCTGCGCGGGACGAAGGAGGCCATGGCTCAGTGCCCGACGGTCTCGCCGTCGGCGGCCATCCGGGCCAGGTTCTCGGCGACCTCGGCGTGCCAGTACTCGTTGGCCTTGGTGGTGTCGACCTCGAACTCGAAGCGGTCGGTCATCTCCGCCTTGATGTCGGCGACGTCGACGTAGAACTGCTCGTACCAGCGGCGCAGGCTGGTAGACCGGGCCGTCCTCCTCGCACAGCAGCGGGTTCTGCACGGCCACCTTGTTCTCCCAGATCGCGACGTCCTGCAGGAAGCCGTCGCCGAAGGACTCGGTGTAGCGCTCGGCGATGTAGGCGCAGGTCTTCTCGTCCAGGCCCTCGGGCTTGCGCACGCTGATGCCGTACTGCAGCCGGAAGGACGAGGGGCCGGTCGGGATGTGGCAGTTGATCAGGATGACCTCGGTGACGAAGCCCTTGTAGTCGACCTCGAGCCAGTTGATCATGTACGCCGGTCCGTAGTAGGTCGCGACGGACTTGAGCGTGGAGTTCTCGTCGCCGTACCCGCCGCCGGCGGTGTCGGGCCGCCCCTTCGACTCCATGAACTGGGTGGCGGTGTGGCCGTCGAAGATGTTGCGGAAGCTCGTCGGGAACGCGAAGTGCACGTAGTAGAAGTGCGCCATGTCCGCGACGTTGTCGATCAGGCTCACGGCAGTGCGAGCCGTTGATGTCCTTGATGTGCCACGACCACGGCGTGTACTTCTCCGTCATGACGTCCGGCAGGCTCCGGCGGCAGGATCTCGTGGTCGGCGGCCGAGCCCTCCGGGTCGTGCCACACGAGCAGCCGACCGTTGCGCACGACCGTCTCGTAGCGTTGCGTTCGCGCTCGCAGCGGCACCCGCCGGGCGTAGGGGATCTGCTTGCACTTGCCGTCGCCGCCCCAGCGCCAGTCGTGGAACGGGCAGGCGATCTGGTCGCCCTTCACCTCGCCCTGGGTGAGGTCGCCGCCCATGTGGCGGCAGTAGCCGTCGAGCGCGTTCAGCCTGACCCTGCGAGTCCTGCCACACGACCAGACTTGGTCTCGAAGCCCTCGATCGCGTGCGGCTTGCCGTCGCGGAAGTCCTCGGCGAGGCCGAGACAGTGCCATCCCCGCGCGTAGCGCGTGGGCGCGGCGCCCTGGTCGAGGCTGCGCACATTGGAAAGGGGCGTGTCGGTCATGTAGAACACGTTACAGTTTTGCCGTTACGCTGGCAACGACACGCCCCGCCGAGGACCCGTCACAGGAGACCCGATGCACATCGACCTGGAGCCGCAGCAGGCTCGCCCTGCGCGAGGAGCTCCGCGACTACTTCGCCCAAGCTCGTCACCCCCGAGATCCGCGCCGGGCTGGCGTCGGCCACCGGCGAGTTCGGCGAGGCGGGCGTCTACAAGGACGTCATCCGCCAGATCGGCAAGGACGGCTGGCTGGGCATCGGCTGGCCCAAGGAGTACGGCGGCCAGGCCCGCTCGATGGTGGAGCAAGCTGATCTTCACCGACGCGGCCGCCGTGGCCGGCGTACCGATCCCCTACCTGACGCTCAACACCGTCGGGCCTACGATCATGCGCTTCGGCAGCGAGGAGCAGAAGGAGTACTTCCTCCCCAAGATCCTCGCCGGCGAGCCTGCACTTCTCCATCGGCTACTCCGAGCCGGGCTCGGGCACCGACCTCGCCTCGCTGCAGACCAAGGCGGTGCTCGAGGGCGACGAGTGGGTGATCAACGGCCAGAAGATGTGGACCTCGCTCATCCAGTACGCCGACTGGATCTGGCTGGCCTGCCGCACCGAGCCCGACGCACCCCGCCACAAGGGCCTGTCGATGATCCTGGTGCCCGCCGACGCGCCGGGCGTGAGTTTACACGCCGGTGCACACCGTCGCCGGGGTCGGTACGTCGGCGACGTACTACTCCGACGTACGCGTGCCCGCGAGCAACCTGATCAGCGAGCGCGGCGGCGGCTGGGCGCTGATGACCAACCAGACCAACCACGAGCGGGTGGCGCTGACCTCGGCCGCTCCGCTCATCCACTCCCTCGGCCTGGTCAAGGACTGGGCACGCGAGACCGGCGTCATCGACACCGAGTGGGTGCAGATCGCGCTCGGCCGCGCGCACGCCCGGGTCGAGGCACTGTCGCTGATCAACTGGAAGGCTCGCCGCCGACGCCGACCACGGCGTCGCGCTCTCCCCCGCCGAGGCCTCGGCCACCAAGATCTACGGCTCCGGTCTGGCGACCGAGGTCTACCGCGCGCTGATGGAGATCGTCGGCCCGCACGCGGGCGTGACCGGCGAGTCCCCCGGCGCGGTGCTGGCCGGGCGGCTGGAGCGCTTCCACCGCTCGTCGCTGGTGATGACCTTCGGCGGCGGCACCAACGAGATCCAGCGCGACATCATCGGCTACGTAGGACTCGGCCTCCCGGCCGCGAAGCGCTGAGGAGCGGACACATGGACTTCATCTTCACACCCGAGCAGGACGAGGCCGCCGAGTCGACGGCCTCGATCCTCGGGGACAAGACCACCAACGAGCGCCTCAAGGCCGTCGAGGCGGAGGGCGACCGGTTCGACCGCGCGCTGTGGGCGACGCTGGGCGACGCCTTCGACTGGACCGAGTCTGGACCTGGTCACCCTCGCCCGGGTGCTGGTCGAGGTCGGCCGTCATGTCGCGCCGGTCCCCCTCGCCACCCACGTGGCGTGCACGACGCTGCTCACCGGGGCCGGTCAGCCTGCCGACCGCGGTCTGTACGCCGCCGCGGTGGCCGAGGAGCGCGCGCACCTGCCCGCCTCCCCCACCGTCACGGCAGACGCCGACGGCGCGCTCACCGGCACCAAGACGCTGGTGCGCGGAGGGATGGCGGCCGACGCGCTGCTCGTCACCGCGACCGGCCCCGACGGGGTGGGCGTCTACCTCGCCGACGCCGAGGGCCTGGACCGGCAGGCGCAGCGGACGAGCGACGGCGACGTCGCCGCCCTCGTCGCCTTCGCCGGCACTCCCGCCACGCGGATCGGCGGCGCGGACGTTGCCGAGCGCTTCGGCCAGCTGCTCGTCGCGCTCTCGGCCGCCGAGCAGACTCGGCGTCACCGAGGGCGCGCTGCGGCTGACCGCGGAGTACGCCAAGACCCGCGAGCAGTTCGGCCGTCCGATCGGCACCTTCCAGGCGGTGTCGCAGCGCCTGGCCGACGGCTTCATCGACGTGCTGGGGCAGCGACTGACGCTCTGGCAGGCGATCTGGCGACTGTCCGAGGGGCTGCCGGCGGCGACCGAGGTCGCGACCGCGAAGGCTCTGGGCCGCCGACGCGGGCCACCGGATCGCGCACACGACCGTGCACGTGCACGGGGGCGTGGGCATCGACCTGGACGGCGAGGCGCACCGGTACTTCACCACCGGCAAGCGCTTCGAGTTCCTCTTCGGCGGTGCCACCGAGCAGGCGCTGGCGATCGGCCGCAGCCTTCGCATGACGGTCCGGGACCTGCTCCTCGCCCGCGCGGAGGACGATCGTCCGGCGCTGCGCTGGCGGGAGGAAGGCTCGGTCCGCACCCTCACCTGGCGCGAGTACGTCGCCGCCGCGGCCCGGCTCGCCGCCGACCTCGAGCACGTGCTGGATCCCGGGAGTCCGCCCCACGTGGGCGTCCTGCTGCCCAACGGGCCGGCCTTCGCGCTGCACCTGGCGGCGGCCGGCCTCGGCGGGCACGTGCTCGTCGGGCTGAACTCCACCCGCCGGGGCGAGGCGCTGGCCGCGGACGTCACCAAGGCGGACTGCCAGGTGGTCGTCGACTCCCCCGGCCGGGCGCTCGCCGCGCTGGCCGCGCCGGACGCACCGTTCCCGGCGGTCCGGCCGGACCCCGACAGCCTGTTCATGCTGATCTTCACCAGCGGCACGAGCGGCTCGCCCAAGGCGGTCCGCGTCACGCACCAGAAGATCACCGGCCCCGGAACCCACCTGGTCGGCCGGCTCGGGCTCACCGCCGACGACGTCCACTACGTCGCGATGCCGCTCTTCCACTCCAACGCGGTGATGGCGGGCTGGGCTCCGGCGCTGACCACCGGGGCGGCGTTCGCGGTGGCCCCCTTCTCGGCCAGCGGCTTCTTGGGCGACGTACGCGACTTCGGGGCGACGTACGCCAGCCTACGTCGGCAAGCCGCTCACCTACGTCCTCGCCACCGAGGCGCAGCCGGACGACGCGGAGAACCCGCTGCGGATCGTGTTCGGCAACGAGGCCAACGAGGGCGACATCGCCGACTTCGCCCGTCGCTTCGGGTGCGAGGTCGTGGACTCGTACTCCTCGACCGAGAACGCCGTGATCGTCCAGCGCCGGCCCGGCATGCCCGCGGGCAGCCTCGGGATGCCGCTCGACGGGATCAAGGTGCTCGCCGCGTCCGGCGAGGAGACCCCGGACGCGGTCTTCGACGCGGCAGGCCGGCTGCTCAACGCCGAGGCCGCCGTCGGCGAGCCTCGTCAACACCACCGGCCGGGGCGCCTTCGCGGGCTACTACGGCGACGAGGCGGCCGAGGAGGAGCGGATGCGCGGCGGGATGTACTGGTCCGGCGACCTGGCCTACCGCGACGCCGACGGTTGGGTCTACTTCGCCGGCCGCACCGGCGACTGGCTGCGCGTGGACGGCGAGAACCTGGCCGCGGCACCTGTCGAGCGGGTCCTGCTGCGCCATCCCGCGGTCGCCGAGGCGGCCGTGTACGCCGTACCGGACCCGAAGGTCGGGGACCGGTCGCCGCGGCGCTGGTGCTGCGCGGGGCGCTCGACCCCGGGGGCCTGGAGACCTTCCTGGCCGGTCAGTCCGACCTGTCGGACAAGGCGTGGCCGCGCTACGTCCGGGTCGTCGAGGACCTGCCCCGCACCGCCACCAACAAGGTGCTCAAGCGCGTGCTGGCGGCCGCCGGGGTGCCGGCGCCGGGGACGGCCTGGGTGCGTGCGGAGCGCGGGACGTCGTACCCCTGACCGGACGGCTCAGGGAAGGAGCGCCGCGGCCGGCCCGCGCAGGCCGACGGCGAAGAAGCCCTCGTCCATGTCGGTGTACCAGACCTGCTTGCGGGCCACGTCCCACGCCGGCTGCGAGAGCGCGGAGGCGCCATCGGGCCCGGGCTGGTTGAAGTAGCCCACCTCCCGCGGGTGCGCGACGTCGGAGATGTCGAACAGCCGCAGCCCGGAGCCGATCATCGAGCACGCCGCGATCCGCGGGTCCGCGCGGGTCGGCAGCGAGCAGTAGTGGCCGGTGTAAGCTGCGCACGATCTCCTGGGCACCCGGGTCGCCCATCACCGCGGCGCGCACCTGCGGGTCGTGCACCTCCAGCCGCACGTTGGAGACGACGTACGGCGCCCGCGGGTCCGTCACGTCGATGATCCGCGCCGCCCCGACCGGACTCTTGGCCGAGTTGATCCGGGTGATGTCGCCGAACAGGTCGCTGAACTCGTCGACCTCGAAGACGTACTGCCGCCCGTCGCGGGTGAAGGGCTCGGCCACCTGCGGGATGGAGGACTCCTCCCAGGTGAGTCGTGAGAGCGTGCGGATCTGCGGGTTCGGCCGGCGGTCCTGGATGTCGGAGACGTCGAGGACGTCCAGACCCGCGCCGTCGATCGCCGAGCCGTTGAGGATGCTCGGGCTGCCGATGTTCGCGACGTACATCGTCCGGCCGTCGTCGGACAGGCGCAGGCCGTGGTAGACGACGCCGGTCTTGGTGCGCAGCACCCGCGGGGTGCGCGGGTTGGTCAGGTCCACGGCGGTGAGGGTGAACCCCGCGGCACCCGCGGTCCAGAAGGTCTTGCCGTCCGGCGAGAAGCCGCTCTCGTGGCCGAGCACGCCGTTGAGCGTGGTGGACATGAGCCGCGGCTTGCGGCAGTCCTGGCTCACGTCGTAGACGTCGAGGATCCCGGGCGCCGTGCCGAGGGTCCCCATCACGGCGGCGAGCAGCCCCCGCTCGTTGTTGACGAGCAGCGACTCGTGTGGCTGCAGCATGGCCGGCGTGAGCAGGTTGGCCGTCTGGACAGGATGTGCCGGGTCGGTCATGTCGAGCACCACCACGCCCAGCCCGGCGCCGCCGTTGAGCAGGCCCTGCAGGTTGAGGCCCACCATCAACGCGGAGTCGTAGTACGCACACGTCCGACCGGTCACGTCGGTGTAGCGCTGCACCTTGTACCCGCCCGAGCCGAACGCCGTGCGCGAGCCGTGGTGCCCGACCTGCTCGGTGTTGCACCGGTAGCCCTGCAGGGCACGGCCCGAGTCGTGGTCCGCCTTCGGCACCCGGCCCTGCTCGGCCGTCTCCGGCAGGTCACCGCTGCCGCAGGTGGCCCGTGGGACACCGGCGAGCGAGAGGTCGGCCTGCGACGAGCCCGCGGTCAGCACCGCGCCCGTCACCACCAGGGCGGCGATCGTGCCGGCCACCAGCAGCCGTCGTACGGCGTGGCGTGCGCGCTTGTCGTGCACCATCTCGACCCCCATGTCGGACTGTGATGCGCACCACCTTGGCACGGGGTGCGAGCCTGGGTCGAGGACGTGTCCACGACAGACGGGAGATGACCAGGCGATGGCGGCTCGGTGACGCACCTTGCCGCCGTGCCCTCCGGCGTGGAACGGTCTCACCCGACCTCGGAGGGAGCACTCGTGGAGTCTCAGTCGCCGGAAAGTCCTGACCCGCACCTCGGCCGTCGGCCTTGCCGCGCTCGCCGGGTCCGGGAGCGAGCGTGCCGACGCCGCGCCGCGCACGGTCGGGGCCGCGGCCCCGACCGGCACGATCAAGGACGTGCAGCACGTGATCGTGCTGATGCAGGAGAACCGCGAGCTTCGACCACTACTACGGCAGCATGCGTGGCGTCCGGGGGTTCGGCGACCGCAGCACGATCCAGCCTGTCCGGCGGCCGGTCGGTGTTCGAGCAGCCGAGCGGCACCGGCCGCCAGTACCCCTTCCCGCTGGGGTCGGGACCCAAGAACGGCACCCACGACCCGCAGTGCGTCGGTGACCTGCCGCACGGCTGGAGCGACCAGCACGCCGCGTGGAACGCCGGCAAAGCTCGATGCGTGGGTCTCCGCCAAGGGCGCCGCCACCCTGGGCTACCTGACTCGCGCCGACCTGCCGTTCTACTACGCCCTCGCCGACGCCTACACGATCTGCGACGCCTACCACTGCTCCGTGCTGTCCTCGACCGGACCGAACCGGCTCTACCTCTTCTCCGGCACGATCGACGCGGCCCACAGTGGAGGCACCTACAGCAACGGCGGCGACTTCCTCGGCAAGAACCTCACGTGGAAGACCTACGCCGAGTCGCTGGAGACCGCCGGCATCGCCTGGAAGGTCTACCAGGGCAGCGACAACTACGGCGACAACGCGTTGCAGTACTTCAAGGCGTTCTCCCCCGCCACCGACACCAGCACCGCCGCGAAGAAGAAGGCCAACAGCAAGGTCCCCTCCGGCTCGGGCAACATCGCCTCCGACATCGTCGGCGCGGTCAAGGCGGACGTGCTCGCCGGGACGCTGCCGCAGGTCTCGTGGATCGTCACCGACCAGTTCAACTCCGAGCACCCGACCGGTCCGACGCGCAACGGCGAGTGGCTGGTGAGCAACCTGCTCACCGCGCTGAACGCCGACCCGGCCGTCCTCGACTCCACCGTGCTCTTCGTCAACTACGACGAGAACGACGGCTTCTTCGACCACGTCCCGCCGCCGGTGCCGTCCGGCGGTCAGACCGACGAGTTCGTGAACGGTAAGCCGGTCGGGCTGGGCTTCCGGGTGCCCCTGCTGATCGTGTCGCCCTGGACCCGCGGCGGCTACGTGTCCTCCGAGGTCTTCGACCACACCTCCGTCATCCAGTTCCTGGAGAAGTGGACGAGCGCGATCGGCAAGAGCGCACCGAGCACCACGATCAGCGCCTGGCGGCGCTCGGTCTGCGGCGACCTCACCTCGGCCTTCGACTTCGCGCACCCCACCACCGGGCTCCCCCCGCTGCCCTCCCCCGGTGCCCTGCGGACCAGCTTGCTCCAACGCGCCGGTCGTCGACGGCAACGCGATGCCGGTCCAGGAGCCCGGCACGAAGCCCGCCCGGCCGGTGCCCTACCAGCCGAGCGCCTTCGTCTCCTCCTGGACCGTCTCGGGCACGACGATCAAGGTCAACATCTCGATGACCAACAGCGGTGCGCCGGCCACGCGGTCCGCGCACTACGCGGCCTACGCCAACGCCTTCCGCGGCGGCGGTCCGTGGCAGTACACCGTCGACCCGGCGACGACCACGACCGACTTCTTCAACGTCGGCAGCGGCTACGGCGACGGCAGGTACGACCTCACGGTGGTCGGCCCGAACCGGTTCCTGCGCCGGTTCACCGGCAACGCCGCCACCGCCGCCGGCCGGGCCGTCGAGGCGACGACGCGGATCGCGGCCAAGACGGGGTCGACGACGCCGGCACTGTGGTTCGACCTCGCCAACTCCTCCGGCTCGTCGGTGACCTTCACCATCACGTCGAACCACTACCGCGACGACGGCCCGTGGACCTACACGGTGCCCAGCGGCAGCACGCGCAGCGACTACTTCGACGCGGTGACCAACCAGGACGGCTGGTACGACTTCACCGTGACCGTCAGCAGCGACGCGACCTGGAGCCGCCGGGTCGTCGGCCACGTCGAGACCGGACAGCCCAGCATCACGGGCTGACGGCGGCCCTCAGCGGGCCTCACCCGTCGTACGGGACCTCGGTCTGCCAGTCGGCCTCGTCCTGGTCGATCGCGGCGCGCAGCGCCCTCGCGACGTTGTCGGGCGCGAACGGGCCTTCCTTCGCCAGCAGGCCGCGCACCGTCACCGAGACCGCTCGGACGCCGTCGTCCTTCAGCGACGCGTCGATGCTGTGCACCAGGTTGCGGATCCCCGCCTTCTGCACACCCAGCGAGGCGGCGCCGAACCACGGCTTGTCGGCAGCCATGCTGCCGGTGACGGTGATCCGCCCGCCGGGCCGCAGGAAGGGCCGCGCGGCCTGGAGCACGGAGAGCAGCGACCCGACACCCAGACGTACGTCGTCCAGCAGGCTCCTCGGGGCTCAGCGTGAGCGGGTCCTTCTCGCGGTACGCCGAGGGGTTGAAGTGGACCACGTCGAGATGGCCGACGTGCTCGCCCATCCGTGTCACGGCGCCGCGGGTGGCGATGTCGTCGGTCAGGTCGACCACCGAGGAGCCGGCCAGCGCACCGGCCGCCTCCACCTCGGCTCGCAGGGCGACGAGCACGTCCTCCTCGGCGCCGAGGAGGCCCACGCTGCCGCCCTCCGCGGCGTAGAGGCGGGCGAGCGAGCCGCTCACCCCGGGTCCGGCTCCGGCGATCAGCACGTTGCGGGTCATGCCGCCAGCCTAGGCCTCCGCCGAGGGCGCGGCACGGGACACGGACCGCAGGTCAACGGGGGGCAGAGACCTGCGGTCCGTGTCACGTGGGCTCAGGTGCCGGCGATCCCGTCGAGCTTCTTGACGGTGTCCTCGAACTCGGCGACCAGGTCGGCCATCACCTCGGCGACCGGGCGCACCTCGTTCATCCGGCCGACGATCTGCCCGACGGGCATCGAGATGACATCGGGGTCGCCGGAGGCGTTGATGCGGTTGTGGGCGTCCGCGACGAGCAGGTTCTGCAGCGGCATGGGCAGCGGCGCGGGCGCACCCTCCTCGGCCCAGGCCTCGGTCCACCTGGTCTTGAGCAGGCGGGCCGGCTTGCCCGTGTAGATGCGGGTGCGGACGGTGTCGGAGGAGGTCGCCCGCAGGAAGGCGGTCTCCCAGCCCCGGTTGGAGGCGAGGTTGCGGTACTCCTCGGTGCCGAGCCAGATCGACCCGGTCCACACGCCCTGCGCGCCGAGCGCGAGCGAGGCCGCGACCTGGCGGCCGGAGCCGATGCCCCCCGCCCCGAGCACCGGTACGTCGGGCCCGACGGCGTCCACGATGTCCGGGGTCAGCACCATCGAGGCGATCTCGCCCGTGTGCCCGCCCGCCTCGTAGCCCTGGGCGATGATGATGTCGACGCCGTTGGCGACGTGGCTCTGCGCGTGCTTCGGGGCACCGGCCAGGGCGGCGACCTTGAGGCCTGCTGCCTGGCACTCGGCGATCACGTCGTTGGGCGGGGTGCCGAGCGCGTTGGCGATGAGCACGGGGCGGTGCTGGAGCGCGACGTCGACGTGGGAGCGGGCCATCGAGTGGAGCCAGCCGAGCACGCCCTCGCGGCCCTCGCCCTCCGGCAGCGGCGGCACGCCGAGCCTGAGCAGGGTCTCGTCGACGAACTTGCGGTGGTCCTCGGGGATGTAGGCCGACAGGTCGGTCGAGGTGCCCTCGGTGGGGACCTTCATCGGCATGACCACGTCCACGCCGTACGGCTTGCCGTCGGTGTTGTCGTCCATCCAGGTGAGCACCCGGTCGAGTCTCGTCGGGGTCGTTGAAGCGGACGCAGCCGAGCACCCCGAGCCCACCGGCGCGGGAGACGGCGGCGGCGACGTGCTCGGACGGGGTGAAGGCGAAGATCGGGTACTCGATCCCGAAGGCCTCGCAAAGCGGGGTGCGCATCAGGCGTTGGCTCCTGCGGTGTCGGTCTGGTCCAGGGTGGTGCGGGCGGCGAGGGCCATCTCCTTCGCCTTGGGGTACTGCGCCTTGCCCGTCGCGTTGCGCGGGATCTCCGGCACGACGGTCAGCGCGCGCGGCGCCTTGTAGCCGGACAGGTGAGCGCGCAGGAAGGTGCGCAGGCTCCGCCAGACTCGACGGTGTGACCCGGACGCGCCTCGACGACGGCGGTGACCGCCTGGCCGTACTTGTCGTCCGGCAGGCCGACCACCAGGACGTCGTACACGCCGGGGTGGGCCTTGATCGCCTGCTCGACCTCCTCGGGGTAGACCTTCTCCCCGCCGGTGTTGATGCAGTTGGAGCCGCGGCCGAGCAGGGTGATCCGGTTCCCCTCCTCGATCCGCGCGTTGTCACCGGGGATCGAGTAGCGCACGCCGTCGATCTCGACGAAGGTCCGCGCCGACTTCTCCGGGTCCTTGTAGTAGCCCACCGGGACGTTGCCCGAGCGAGCCGTGCGGCCGATCTTGCCGACGTCCTTCACCGGGTCCAGCGGCCGGTTGTCGTCGCCGAGGATCACCGTCGTCGGCGGGATCGAGACGACCGGTCCGTCGGTCGACAGGGCGCTGGCGTCCTGCAGGCCGGTGCCCTGGAAGCCGGTCTCGGAGGAGCCGACCGAGTCGGTGAAGACCGCGTTGGGGAAGGCCTTCATCCAGCGCTCCTTCACCGACTTGGAGAAGATCGCGGCGGAGGAGGCGATCGCGAAGAGCGTCTGGCCGTCGTACCCCCCGGCCTCGTAGGCGTCGATCAACGGCACGGCCATCGCGTCGCCGGTCATGAAGAGCATCTGCACGCCGTGCTGGTCGACCAGCCTCCCAGGTGCGGACCGGGTCGAATCGGGGCTCCAGGATCGTCACCTGGCCGGCGAAGAGGTGCATGAGCAGCGAGGCCTGCGCCCCACCGTGCATCAGCGGGCTGAGCGGAAGCGTGACCAGGCTGTCCTCGAGCGCCTTCTTCGACTGGTCGTACTCCTCCAGCGGCTCGGAGGTCATGAAGTCGATGCCGCCGCCGAGCACCCGCCAGAAGTCCTCGTGGCGCCACATGACGCCCTTGGGGAAGCCGGTCGTGCCGCCGGTGTAGATGATGTGGATGTCGTCGGGGCTGCGCTCGCCGAAGTCGCGCTCCGCGGACTGCCCGGCGACCGCGTCGGCGAGGGTGACGCCGCCGAAGGACGACAGGTCGCTCGCGTCGTCCGGCTCCAGCGGGTTCGGTACGGCGACGACGGCCTTCATCGCGCCGACCTTCGGCAGCACCTCGGCCACCAGGGGTGCGTAGACCAGGTCGTGCACGAGGCCGACGAGGTCGGCGTTGTCGAAGAGGTACTCCAGGCTCGCCCGCGACGTAGCGGAAGTTCACGTTGATCGAGACCGCGCGCACCTTGAGGATCGCGATCAGCGCGATCACGTGCTCGATGCTGTTCTTGGAGTAGAGCCCGACGTGGTCGCCCTTCCCGATGCCCTGCTGCTGCAGGAAGTGCGCGAGCTTTGTTGGCCTCCGCCTCCAGGCTCGGCGAAGGTGATCACCCGCTCGCCCACCTGCACGGCGGGCTTGCCGGGCACGGCGTCGACGGCATGTTCGAAGAGATCGGCGATGTTCAGGGCCACGACGCCGAGACTAGAACACGTTTCACTTTTTCGCTAGCGTGGTTCACATGAGCGATTGCCTCGTCCAGCAGGACGGTCACAAAGCTGGTCGTCACCATGAACCGGCCCGAGCGCCGCAACGCCCTCTCCAGCGAGATGCTGCGGATCATGGAGGACGCCTGGGACCGGGTGAACGAGGACCCCGAGATCCGGGTCTGCATCCTCACCGGCGCGGGCGGCTACTTCTGCGCGGGCATGGACCTCAAGAAGGCCGACGAGAAGCCGCCGTCGGAGAGCCTTCGAGTCCGGCGAGTACGACCCCACCGTCATCAAGGGCCTGCTCAAGGGCTTCCGGCTCACCAAGCCGCTCATCGCCGCCGTCGAGGGGCCGGCGATCGCCGGCGGCACCGAGATCCTGCAGGGCACCGACATCCGGGTCGCCGGGGAGTCGGCGAAGTTCGGCGTCGCCGAGGCCCGCTGGTCGCTCTACCCGATGGGCGGCTCCGCGGTCCGGCTCCCCCGCCAGATCCCCTACACGGTGGCGGCCGAGTCGCTGCTCACCGGACGCACCCTGCTCGCCCCGGAGGCCAAGGAGCTCGGGCTGATCGGGCACGTCGTACCGGACGGGGAGGCGCTGGCGAAGGCGCACGAGATCGCCGACAGGATCGCCGCCAACGGCCCCCTGGCGGTCCAGGCGATCCTCAAGACGATGCGCGACTCCGAGGGCCGCCACGAGGAGGACTGCTGGGCCGACGACGCGAAGGTGGGCGCCGCGGTGTTCTCCTCCGAGGACGCCAAGGAGGGCCCGCGCGCGTTCCTGGAGAAGCGCGCGCCGGAGTTCAAGGGGCGCTGACGGCGCCGAGGTGCTCGTCGAGCCAGGCCGGGAAGTCGTGCAGGCTCTCCAGCACCACGTGCGTGCCGGCCTCCCACAGGCTCCTCGGCGGTGCAGCCCCCGGTCAGCACCGAGACGCTCGTGGCACCCGCCGCCAGGGCACCCTCCACGTCGTGCACGTGGTCACCGACGTAGACCGAGGCACCCTCGCGGCGCAGTGCGTCCGCCTTGCCGACGCCCCACACCCAGCCCTCCAGGACGTCCACGTCGAGGCCGGTGTGGTCGAGGTGGAGCCGGGCGTTCTCGGGGAACTTGCCGGTCACCACGACGATCCGCCCACCCCGCCGTCGTACGGCGGCCAGGGCGTCGTGCGCGCCCGGCAGCACCGGGACGCTGGTGATCGCGTGGTCCGGGTAGAGCGCTCGGAACCGGTCGCCGGCGGCCGGGATCCGCTCGGCGTCCAGGTAGGGCTCCAGCAGCAGGTCCAGCGGCGGTCCGAGGCGCCGGGTCATCTCCTCGACCGGGAAGTCGACCTCCAGGCTCGGCGCCCAGCGCACGCAGCACGTCCCGGAACCCCGGGGCGGTGTCGATGAGGGTCATGTCGAGGTCGAACCCGACGACGAGATCCGGCATGGCTCCACGCTATCGGGGCAGGATGAGCGCCATGGCCGCGCTCCTGATCCTCGGGTTGTTCCTCGCCGTCTTCGTGGGCTTCTGCGTGCTGCTGCCGGTCCTCGTCGTCGCCTCGGCCCGCCGGGCACGGGAGCGGCAGCAGGGCCTCGCGGCCTTCGCCCAGTCGCGCGAGTGGGAGTACCGGCCCGAGGACCCCGCCCTCGTCGGCCGGTTCAGCGGCGCTCCCTTCGAGCGTGGCAGGAGCCGACGCGCCACCAACGTCCTGCTCGGGCGCTACGAGTCACGGCCGTTCACGGCGTTCGACTACCGCTACGTCAGCGGGAGCGGCGAGGACAGCACCACCCACACCTGCTCGGTGATCGCGCTCAACCTGGGCGTGACGGCGCCCGACCTGGCCGTCGGCCCCACCACGACCCTGCGTCGCTGGGTCGACGCGCTGACCGGTCGCGACATCGAGATCGGCGACCCGCAGTTCGACGCGGCCTTCACCGTGCACTCGCCGTCGCCGGAGTTCGCCCAGGAGCCTGCTGCTGTCCGACGTGCGCGACGTGCTGCGCCACCACCCCGCGCTGTCCTGGCGGATCACCGGCGACTCGCTGCTCGTGATCCGGCAAGGCGGCTACTCCCCCGTCGACGTCGACGTGCTGCTGGGTGCGATGGGTGCCCTGCTCGACCGGGTGCCCGCGCGGGTGTGGCAGCGGCTGGGCTCACGCTGAGGCGCGCAGCCGGTCGAACGCCTTCGGGCCCTTCGCGCCGGCCAACCACGCCACGACCTGGTGGGCGGCCGCCTCGGGCGACGTCGTCGTGGTGTCCACCCGCAGGTCCCGGTCCGGCTGCTCGTACACGTGCTCCTGGGCACGGGTGAGCCCGCTCGGACGGTCCCCACGAGCCCGCTCGCGGCGCTCCCGCTCGTCGGGGGCGCACCAGACCTCGACCAGCGTGACGTCGTACCCGTCCAGCACGGCGAGCAGGTCCTCGAGGCGCCAGGGCTCGCTCAGCGGGTAGTCCATCACCACGTCGTTCCCCGCGGCGGCGAGCCCGGCGACCATCCGGTGGTAGCCCCGCCGGGTACGACGCAGCAAGGCCGCGACCTCGGCTTCCGACAGGGCGCGGGCCGGCTCCGAGCGCATCGCGCCGATCGCGTCGGCGGGCACCAGGAACCACGGGTCGGGCAGCAGCGCCGTCAGCGCCCGCCCGAGCGCGGTCTTGCCCGAGCCTGGACGCTCCGTTGAGGAGGACGATCCGGCCAGGGCGCACCCGCCGAGCGTAGCCGCCGGCGGACTCAGCCCACCGAGCGCTCGCCGGTCCAGAACTGCGCGCGCAGCGCCTTCTTGTCCGGCTTGCCGAGCGCGGTGAGCGGGAGCGTGTCGGCGGCGATGACCTGCTTGGGCACCTGCACCGAGCCCTTGCGCTCCTTGACCGCCGCCTGGATCTCCGCGACGACCACGTCGGTGAGACTCGTGGCCCTCCCGCAGCACCACGATGGCCGTCACCGCCTCGCCGAACTTCTCGTGCGGCGTACCGATGACCCCGACCTGAGCGATCGCCGGGTGCTCGGCGACGACGTCCTCGACCTCGCGCGGGAAGACGTTGAAGCCGCCGGTGACGATCATGTCCTTGGTGCGGTCGACGATGTACCAGAAGCCGTCCTCGTCCTCGCGGGCCACGTCGCCGGTGTGCATCCAGCCGTCGCGGAAGGTCTCCGCGGTCGCCTCGGGCAGCCTGCCAGTAGCCCGCCGACAGCAGCGGTCCCGCCACACAGATCTCCCCCGGCTCACCCGGAGCGACCGGGTTGCCGTCCTCGCCGAGCAGCGCCGCCCGGAGGTACGCCGAAGGACGGCCGCACGACGTCAGCCGGCTCTCCACCGGCCGCCCCTCGGCGTCCACGTGGTCGCCCTTGGGGAAGTAGGAGATGACCATCGGCGCCTCGGACTGCCCGTAGTACTGGGCGAAGATCGGCCCGAAGCGCTCGATCGCCTCCTTGAGCCGGACCGGGTTGATCGCGGACGCGCCGTAGTAGACCGTCTCCAGCGAGGAGAGGTCGCGGGTGTGCGAGTCGGGGTGGTCCATCAGCGCGTAGAGCATGCTCGGCACGAGCATCAGCGAGTTGATCCGCTTCTCCTCGATGGTCCTGAGCACGTCGGCCGGGTCGAAGCGCGCGGAGACGAAGAGCGTGCCGCCCTGCAGCACGACGGGCACGAAGAAGGCCGCACCGGCGTGCGAGAGCGGGGTGCACATGAGGAAGCGCGGCTCGGCCGGCCACTCCCACTCCGCCATCTGGATCTGCGCCATCGTCGAGAACGCGCGGACGTTGCCGATCACGCCCTTGGGCTTGCCGGTCGTTCCGCCGGTGTAGGTGATCGAGGTGATGTGCTCGGGCTCCAGCAGCGCCGCCTGGACCGGCTTCGGCTCGAAGGAGGCCGCCACCGCGGTCAGGTCCGTGCCGACGTCGGCGAGCGCGTCCGGCACCGGCCCGATGGTGAGCACCTGCTTGAGGCCGGGGCACTTGCCGAGCAAGCTCGACGGCACGGTCGGCGAAGTAGGGGTCGATGACGAGCGTGCTGATGCCGGCGTCGTTGATGACGTAGGCGTGGTCGTCGGCCGATCCCAGCGGGTGCAGCGAGGTGCGCTGGAAGCCCTGGGTCTGCCCGGCGCCGAGGATGAAGAGCACCTCGGGCCGGTTGAGCGCGAGCAGCGCGCCCGGCGTGCCGCGTCCGGCGCCGAGGGACTCGAACGCCTGGATGTACTGCGAGATCCGGTCCGCGGTCTCCTTGCCCGTCAGGGTCACGTCGCCGAGGTGCACGATCGGGCGGTGTGCGTGCCGCTTGAGCGCGGCGAGCATGAGGTGGCCGTTGTGAGCGGGGGTCCGGAGCGTGTCGGTCACATCCCGCAGACTAGAACGTGTTCTAGATCCGGGCAAGGACCCTTCCTTGTGCTGGTCGGCGTCGCACCTGACGGGTCGGTCGTCATTGCAGGGAATTCACGACAGATGCGTCAGGTACGACGCCGAGAGTCAGCCGGCCTGCCGCTCGATCGGGGCGAGGAGCGGCTGCACGCCGCCGAGCCGGCGCCGGAAGCGGACCTGCTCGGCATGCGCGTCGAGCACGTCCCACAGCGCCCGGTGGGCGGACCACGGCAGCGGCTCGGCGCCGTTCCACCACCGCTCGCCGAAGCCTGATCCACACCGGGACCCAGTGCGCGGCACAGTCCCAGGCTCCGCGCTGGGCCTCGACCATCCGCCGGCGCAGCTGGAACTCCGCCCGCGGGCCGTCGACGCAGATCGGCGCGGTGCGGACCGGCCAGACCCACAGGTCCAGGCTCCATCAGCCCAGACTCGAGGTCACGGAGCAGGGCAGGATCGACCAGCACCGTGGCGACGTTCTCGTGCGGCTCGCGCAGCATGGCCACGACGGTAGCCCGCCGCTCCGACACCCGCCAGGGATCAGGCCAACAGGCTCCGCGACCTGACGGACCTCGCCGGCGCTGCGGCACGACAGGAGCAGCGTCGTCACCCCGGTCTCCTCCCACTGGGCGACCCGCTCCTTGACCTCGCCGGGCGTGCCGATGATGTGCATGTCGTCGACCAGGCTCGTCGGGGATCAGGCCGGTGGCCTTGTCCTTCTCCCCGGCCAGGTACAGGCTCCTGCACCTCGGCGGCCAGGCTCGCCGTACCCCATCCGGGTGAAGACCTGGTTGTGGAAGTTCTGCTCCTTGGCGCCCATGCCGCCCATGTAGAGCGAGACGAAGGGCTTCATGCCCTCGATCACCGCCTGCTTCTGCGCGGCGTCCTCGACGACCTGGAGGTGGCAGGTGGCGGCGATCTCGAAGTCCGCACGGGTACGACGCGCGCCGGGTCGCGCGAAGCCCTCGTCCAGCCACGGCTGGTACATCCCCGCGCTCCTGGGCGTGTAGAAGATCGGGATCCAGCCGTCGGCGATCTCGGCGGTCTGGGCGACGTTCTTCGGCCCCTCCGCGCCGAGCCAGATCGGCAGGTCGGCGCGCAGCGGGTGCACGATCGGCTTGAGCGGCTTGCCGAGCCCGACCGAGCCCGGGCCGCGGTAGGGCAGCGCGTGGTGCGGCCCGTCGTTGGTCACCGGCGCCTCGCGAGCGAGCACCTTGCGGATGATCGAGACCACCTCGCGGGTGCGGGCGAGCGGCTTCTCGAAGGGCTGGCCGTACCAGCCCTCCACGACCTGCGGGCCGCTCACGCCCATGCCGAGGATCACCCGGCCGTTCGTGAGGTGGTCGAGGGTCAGCGCATGCATCGCGATCGAGGTCGGGGTGCGGCCGGACATCTGCACGATGGAGGTGCCGAGCCGGACCCGCGAGGTCTCACGGCCCCACCAGGCGAGCGGGGTGAAGGCGTCGCTCCCCCATGCCTCGGCAGTGAAGATCGCGTCGAAGCCGGACTCCTCCGCGGCCGCGACGAGCTTCTCCGACGCCCTGCGGCGGCTGCGCGCCCCAGTAGCCCAGCCTGCAGTCCCAGTTTCATGAGACGAATCATGCCGGTCGTTGCGAAGCATTTCTAGAACGTGTTTCACTTTCGCCATGAGCCGCACCCTGCAGGCCCCGGTCACGGTGGCCTTCGACTACACGCGATCGACCGGCCCGGTGCTCGGTCGCTTCCTCTCCGGGCTCCGCGACGGCGTGGTCGTCGGAGGCCGCACCTCGGCCGGCCAGGTCGTCGTACCTCCGCTGGAATTCGACCCCGTCACCCACGAGGCGACGACCGACTTCGTCGAGGTCTCCTCCGTCGGCACGCTCACCTCCTGGACCTGGGTCCCCGAGCCCGTCAAGGACCAGCCCTTCGACCGGCCCTTCGCCTTCGCGCTCGTCACCCTCGACGGCGCCGACGCACCGCTCCTGCACGCCCTGGACGTCAGGCTCCCCCGAGGAGGTCAGCACCGGGATGCGGGTGCGCGTGCGCTGGGCCGCCGAGCGGGTCGGCCACATCAACGACATCGCGTGCTTCGAGCCGCTCGCCCCCGGCGAGAGCGAGGCCCCCGCACCCGCGGCGGCCAGCGACGAGCCGGTCAGCGGCGTCGTCACGAAGGTCTCCCTCGACTACGACTACGCCGCCTCACCGGAGGAGTCGCTGTTCTACCGCGGTCTCAACGAGGGCCGGATCATGGGCCAGCGCTGCCCCACCTGCCAGAAGGTCTACGTCCCGCCGCGCAGCGCCTGCCCCTCGGACGGCACGCCCACCGAGGAGGAGGTCGAGTCTCTCGCAGACCGGCACGATCACGACGTTCTGCATCGTCAACGTGCCCTTCCTCGGCCAGAAGATCACTCCGCCGTACGTCTCGGCCTACGTCCTGCTCGACGGCGCCGACATCGCGGTGCTGCACCTGATCCTCGGCGTGCCCGCCGACGAGGTGCGGATGGGCATGCGGGTCAAGGCCGTCTGGAAGCCGGAGGAGGAGTGGAAGTACTCCCTGGAGAACATCGACCACTTCGCGCCGACCGGGGAGCCGGACGCCGACTTCGAGACCTACCAGCACCACCTCTGAGAAGGGAGACACAGACAGATGCGTGACGTCGCCGTCGTCGGGTTCGCCCAGCGACAGATGCCCGGGTTCGACGGGTCGCCGACCTGCGTGGAGCCTCCTCGTTCCGGTGTTCAAGGAGCTCTACGAGCAGACCGGGTGGACCCGCCGGGATGTGGGGTTCTGGTGCTCCGGGTCCTCCGACTACCTCGCGGGCCGCTCCTTCTCCTTCGTCCAGGCGGTCGACGCGATCGGCGTCATCCCGCCGGTCAACGAGTCGCACGTCGAGATGGACCTGGCCTGGGCCATGTACGAGGCCTGGATCAAGATCCAGACCGGCGAGGTCGACACCGCCCTGGTCTACGCCTTCGGCAAGAGCTCGGCGGGCGTGCTGCGTCGTACCCTCGCCCTTCAGCCTGGAGCCGTACACGATGACGCCGCTGTGGCCCGACACCGTGTCGCTGGCCGGCCTGCAGGCCCGCGCGGGCATCGACGCCGGCGCGTGGGACGAGCGGGCGATGGCCGAGGTCGTCAACCGCTCGCTCACCGACGCGGAGAAGAACGAGCACGCCATCCGCAAGGGCGGCTCGTCGGTCGAGGAGCCTGCTGGCCCGCCCGATGTACGCCGACCCGCTGCGCAAGCACGACTGCTCCCCCGTCACCGACGGCGTCGCCGCCCTGGTCCTGGCGGCCGGAGACAAGGCCCGCGAGGTCCGCGAGCGCCCGGCCTGGCTGACCGGCATCGCGCACAACATCGACCCGATGGGCTTGGGCGTGCGCGACCTGACCCGCTCCCCCTCCGCCCAGCGGGCCGGCGCAGCGCTCGACCTCGGCGGCGTGGAGGTGGCCGAGTCTGCACGCGCCGTTCAGCCACCAGGAGCCTCATCCTGCGCAAGGAGACTCGGCCTCGGCGCGGACGTCGTGGTCAACCCGTCCGGTGGAGCGCTCGCCAGCAACCCGATGTTCTCCGGCGGCGGCATCCGCGTCGGCGAGGCGGCCTCGCGGATCTGGGCCGGCGAGGCCGACAAGGCCCTCGCCCACGCCACCAGCGGCCCCGCCCTGCAGCAGAACCTCGTGTGCACCCTGGAAGCCTCTACCGAAGGAAAGCGGATCTGATGGGCAAGCAGCCTGCAGCGATCATCGGCGTCGGGCAGACGCACCACCGCGCCAAGCGCGAGGACGTCTCGATGGCGGGCCTGTGCCGCGAGGCCATCGACCGCGCGCTCCTCGACGCCGACCTGAGCCTCGACGACATCGACGCGATCGTCGTCGGCAAGGCCCCGGACCTGTTCGAGGGGGTGATGATGCCCGAGCCTGTTCCTCGCCGAGGCGCTCGGCGCGGCCGGCAAGCCGCTCCTGCGCGTGCACACGGCCGGCTCCGTCGGCGGCTCGACCGCGATCGTGGCCTCCTCGCTGGTCCAGGCCGGCGTGCACAAGCGGGTGCTGACGGTCGCCTACGAGAAGCAGTCCGAGTCCAACGCGATGTGGGCGCTCTCCGTGCCGCTGCCGTTCAACATGCCCGTCCATGCCGGTGCCGGCGGCTACTTCGCACCGCACGTGCGCTCCTACATCCGCCGCTCCCAGGCACCCACCCACATCGGCGCGATCGTGGCCGCCAAGGACCGCAACAACGCCCTGAAGAACCCCTACGCGCACCTGCACAACGAGGGCACCACCGTCGAGTCCGTGCTGGCCTCGCAGATGCTCTGGGACCCGATCCGGTACGACGAGACGTGCCCGTCGAGCGACGGCGCCTGCGCGCTGGTGATCGTCGACGAGGACACCGCGAAGTCGTCGCCCAACCCGGCCTGGATCCACGGCACCGTGATGCGCTCGGAGGCCACCACCGCCGCCGAGCGCGACCAGGTCAACCCGCAGGCGGGTCGCGACGCTGCTGCCGCGCTGTGGAGGCAGGCCGGCATCACCAGCCCGATCGACGAGATCGACGCGGCCGAGATCTACGTGCCCTTCTCGTGGTTCGAGCCGATGTGGCTGGAGAACCTCGGCTTCGCCGAGGAGGGCTCCGGCTGGAGGCTGACCGAGGCCGGGGAGACCGCGATGGGCGGCCGGATCCCGGTCAACTGCTCGGGCGGCGTGCTCTCCTCCAACCCGATCGGCGCCTCCGGGATGCTGCGCTTCGGCGAGGCCGCCCTGCAGGTCCGGGGTGCCGCCGGCGAGCACCAGGTGGAGGGCGCTCGCAAGGCCCTCGGCCACGCCTACGGCGGCGGCTCGCAGTTCTTCGCGATGTGGGTCGTCGGAGCGGACAAGCCCACCAACTAGGCCCGGTGCGCCGCGGCGAGGTGTGGAACGACGCCGGCGGGGATAGGTTCCGGGCGTGAGCCTGCCGCCGTCGTATCCGCCTCCGCCGCCGGGGTCCTTCCAGAACGTCGAGCCGCGGCCGCCCGGCAACGGGCTCGCGATCAGCGCCCTGGTGCTCGGCCTGGTGACCCTGCCGCTGGCGATCGTGCCGTTGCTGAGCCTGCTCGCGCTGCTCACCGCCGCGATCGGGATCGGGCTCGGCCTCGCCGGCATCAAGCGCGGGCGCCGCATCTCCCGCGGGACGGCCATGGCGGGCTGGGGCCTGGGCTTGTCGGCCGTCGGCCTGGTGATCGCGGTGCTGGTCACCTTCGTGTTCATCCGCTGGCTCGGGGACGCGCTGGACTGGGTGAAGCCGCCGGAGCCGAGCGAGAAGGTCGGGCAGGCCTTCGACACCGACGACGGCGACCTGCGGATCAAGGTGACCTCGGCGAGCCTGCGCGGGGGACTCTCCGGAGGGCGACGGCTACTCCAGCGTGAAGTGCACCTTCGTCTTCGACGCCGAGAACCGGAGCGACCAGACGATCTACCTCGACGGCATACGGGTCAAGGGGGTCGTGGACGGCGAGTGGCAGGACGCCTCCCTCCAGGGCGAGACCTCGCTGGACCCCGGCGACAACCAGACGATCACCGGATCGGTCTGGGTCGGGCGGGCCGAGGACTTCCAGGGGATCGCCTTCGACGCCGACGACGCCTCCAGCCACAGCGCCGTCGTCGTGGATCCGGGCACCGGTCAGTAGGCTGGATCCCGTGATCGGTTCTCCGTACCCCGACCCAGATCGAGCAGATGCGTCCTGCCGGTCGCTTCGTCGCGTCCGTGATCAAGGCTCTCGGCGAGAAGGCCGCCGTCGGGGTCAACCTGCTGGAGGCTCGACGAGCCTGGCCCACCGCATGATCAAGGACGCCGGCGCCCAGTCCTGCTACATCGACTACCACCCGTCGTTCGGCGCCAGCCCCTTCGGCAAGGTGCTGTGCACCTCGGTCAACGACGCCGTGCTGCACGGGCTGCCCTTCGACTACGTCCTGCAGGACGGCGACCTGCTCTCGGTCGACTTCGCCGCCTCCGTCGACGGCTGGGTGTCCGACTCCGCGCTGTCCGTCGTCGTCGGTACGCCGCGCGAGGAGGACCTGCGACTCATCGAGACCACCGAGCAGGCCCTCGCCGCCGGCATCGCCGCCGCCCGATCGGGCAACCGGCTCGGCGACATCTCGGCCGCGATCGGCGATGTCGCGCACGCCGCGGGCCTCGAGGTGAACCTGCAGTTCGGCGGGCACGGCGTCGGCCGGACCATGCACGGCGAGCCGCACGTCGCCAACGACGGCCGCGCCGGCCGTGGCCTCAAGCTCCGCCCGGGCCTGGTCATCGCCATCGAGCCGTGGTTCCTGCACACCACCGCGGACATCGTGTTCGACCCTGACGGCTGGACCATCCGCAGCGCCGACGGCTCCCGGGGCGCGCACGCCGAGCACACGGTCGCGATCACCGACGGCGACCCGCTGATCCTCACCGCGCGGGACTGACGCCCGCCTGATCGGTCCCCGACGGGGTACTCCCCCGCCATGGACGCCCGCACGCTCGGCGTCGAGGAGGAGCCTCCTCCTCGTCGACCCGGAGACCCGCCTGGCGACGCCGCGCGCCCAGCAGGTGCTGAAGTACGCCGACGAGCACGACCTGCCCGAGCGCGACGACCTCGACCACGAGCTCTACCGCCACCAGACTCGAGACACGCACCCCTCCGGTCAGCGACTCCGGCGAGCCTGCGCCACCACCTCGTGCGTCGCCGGGCACTGGCGGCCGAGGCCGCCGACGGCGCCGGTCTGCGCACCGCCGCCGCCGGCACCAGCCCGCTCGCCATCCTCGCGCCGCGGACCACGCGCGACGACCGTTACCTCGCCATGGTCGACACCTACGGCGAGTCTGGCCCGGCCTGCCGGCACCTGCGGGATGCACGTCCACGTCGGGATCTCCTCCGACGAGGAGGGCGTGCGGGTGCTCGACGCCCTGCGGCCGTGGCTGCCGGTGCTCCTCGCCATCAGCGCGAACTCGCCCTTCCACGAGGGCCGCGACACCGGCTACGCCTCGTGGCGGGCGCTGGCCTGGGGCCAGTGGCCGAGCGCCGGGCCGACCGAGCGCTTCGGGAGCGTCGAGGGCTACCGGCAGGTGGGCCGGTCGCTGATCGACTCCGGCGCCGCACGGGACGAGGGCATGCTCTACTACGACGCCCGGCTGGCCCGGAGCCTATCCCACCGTCGAGGTGCGCATCGCCGATGTCTGCACGGACCCGGACGACGCCGTCCTGGTCGCGGTCCTGGCCCGCGCCCTCGTCGACCGGTACGCCGAGCCCGGCACCGAGCCGCCGGACGCGGCCCGGTTGTGGCGTGCCGAGTTCGGTCCGGGCTGCCACCTGGCGTGCCGCCCGCGAGGGACTCGGCGGGCGACTGCTGCACCCGCTCACGGCGGCCCTGCGGCCGGCACGCGAGGTCGTGGGCCTGCTGCTCGACACCGTGCAGGAGCAGGCTGTCGGCGACCGGGGACCAGGAGCGGGCGCGCGCGGGGGTGGAGCGGCTGCTCGGCGAGGGCGGGTCGGTGCACCAGCGGGCGGCGTACGAGCGCACGGGGCGGCTGGAGGACGTCGTCGACGACCTCGTCGTGCGGACCAACGTCAGCGACGACGCAGGGTGAGCACCAGCAGCACCAGTGCGAGCACCTGCGCGGCAGCGACCACCGCGGCGAGTCCGACCGGTGTGCGCGGTGACCAGCGCACCCGCGACCGCGCCACCGGCGACGGCGCCGAGACCCTGGACGGCCGCGAAGACGCCGTAGCCCGTGGCTCGGCGGGCGGCCGGCACCACTGCCGCGACCTGGGCCTTGACGGTGGAGTCCAGGACGCCCGTGGCCACGCCCCAGAGCGCGACACCGGCCAGCACGGGCGCCAGGGCACCGGCGAAGGCGAGCGGCGGGACCCCCGCCACCAGCACCGGTACGACGAGCAGCACCCGCGCACCGACCCGGTCGAACGCCCAGCCCGTCGCCAGCGCGGCCAGGGCGGCCGTGGCCATCGCGAGGGCGTAGACCACCGGGGCCGCGGCGATCGGCACCAGGCCGTCCTCGACGAAGCGGTAGGAGATCACCCCGAAGGTCATCAGCCCCGCCGTCGCCAGGGCGGCGGCCGTCGAGAACACGTGGAAGCGGGCAGGCAGGTCGACGCCCAGCACCGCCCCGAGGCCGCGCCGCTCGGCCTCGTCGGGCGCGACCTCCTCGGGCTCGGTGATGCCCGGCGCACGTCGGGCGACCTGGGCGAGGAGCACCAGGGAGATCGCGCCGGGGATGGCGAGCACGGCGAAGCCGGGCCAGAGCACGCCGGTCAGAGCGGTGACGCCGGCGACGGCCAGCGGTCCCGCGAAGGCGCCCACCTGGTCGAGCGCCTTGTGCACGCCGAACGCCCGGCCCAGGCTGCCTCCCGTGGCGACCCGCGCCAGCAGCGCGGACTTCGCGGGGCTGCGGATGGCCTTGCCCGCCCGCTCGAGCAGGATCAGCGCGGCGGCGAGCGCCACGCCCGCCGTACCGACCGCGGGGGCGAGGGCCAGCAGCGGCACGCACACCGCGGTGAGGGCGTAGCCGACGACGGTCAGCCGCCAGTGCCGCCCGCTGCGGTCGGCCCACGGCCCGGTCGCGAGACGGAGCAGCAGCGCCATCGCCTCGCCGGCGCCGGTGACGATCCCGACCACCAGGGCGGACGCGCCGAGCGCGCCGAGGAACGGACCCGAGATGGAGCGCATGCCCTCGTAGACCATGTCGGCCGTGAGGCTGACGAAGCCGAAGGCGACCACCGTCCGCCACGGGCTCCAGGCCCGCGGCGTGGGGGCTTCGCTCAGTGGGTGACGCCCCACAGGAAGCCGAAGACGCCGGCACCGACGCCGAGGACGATGATCGTCCACAGCGAGATCCACGCCAGCGTGTGCATCCCGTGCTGGTAGTGGTTCTCCGAGAAACCCTGGAACTGCTCGGTGTTGACGTCGCTCATGGCGCCCTCCTGTCGGCCTGCTTGCAGCACGAACGCTACTGCACCCGGCGCCCTCGCGAGCGTTGCGCTCAGCGGTCGGCGTGCTGGGCGACGACGGCGAAGGACGCGTCCAGGTCGAGGTCCCACTCGACGCCCCGCGCGTCGCGCACCTCGGCCTCGTACGCCGCGCCCGGGTCGTCGCTCGGGTCGACGTCGAGCACGGTGCCGCCGCCGACCGCGGCCAGCGCGGCCCGCCCGGCGGCCGCGCGCTCCGCGTCGGTCAGCACCCGGTCGTCGGCGTCCGGCCCGTCGCCCCGGTCGTCGTCGCGGTCCTCGGCCACCGGCTTCAGGTCCTCGTCCAGGGTGACCTCGACCTCGCGGCCGTCGGTGCGGACCTCCACCTCGTAGGCCTCCCCCCGGTCGTCGCTCCTCTCGACCTCGACAGCCTCACCCCCGCCGGCCGCCTTCGTCGCGGCCGCCGCCACCCGGTCCCGCTCGTCACCGGAGACGTCGTCGGCGGAGGCGGCCCAGACCGTGCCGCCGACGGCCAGCGCGGCAACGGTGGCCAGGGCAGGAAGGACGACGCGCTTGCGGCGGAGAAGGGTGGTGCTCATGGGATCTTCCTCTCGATCGGGGCTGATGACCTCAGCCTGCCGAGGGGTCGCTGAAGGCTCCCTGAACCTTCCTGAAGGCGCGTTCAGCCGGGCAGCCTCACGACGAACCGGGCGCCCCCGAGCACCCCGTCCTCCACCGCGACGGACCCGCCGTGACCGTTCACCACCTCGCGCACGATCGCCAGCCCGAGGCCGCTTCCTCCGGCGTCGCGTGCCCGGGCCTCGTCGAGGCGCACGAAGCGCTCGAAGACCCGGGTGCGGTCGGCGGGTGCGATGCCCGGCCCGTCGTCCTCGACGCTGAGCAGCACGCTCCCGGGCTCCTGCGCCACCGCGACCGCGAGCCGGGTGCGCGCGTGCCGGGCGCCGTTGTCGACCAGGTTGCGCACCACCTGGCCGAGCGCCACCGGGTCGCCGTGCAGCCGGGCGGCGCCCACGGCGGTGGTGTCCATGTCGAGGCCGGGGCGCACCACCCGTCGTACGGCGGTCAGGGCGAGGTCGTCGAGGTCGACCTCGGCGCGCGGGGCGCGGTCCCGTCCCTCGCCGGCGCGGGTGAGCACGAGCAGGCTGCTCGACGAGCACCTGCACCCGCACCGCCTCCTCCAGCACGGTCTCGGCGAGGCTCGCCGTCCGGCAGCGCCGCCGGATGCGCCTGGGAGACCTCCGCGGCCTGCCGGATGCTGGCCAGCGGCGAGCGCAGGCTCGTGCGAGGCATCGGCGACGAACTGCTCCTGCCGGTCGCGGGAGTCCTGCAGCCGGGCGAGCATGGCGTTCATCGTGCGGGCCAGCCGGCCCACCTCGTCCCGGGTGGCGGGCTCGGACACCCGCCGCCCCAGGCGGGCACCGGTGATCTCCTCGACCTCGCGGCGGATCCGCTCGACGGGGCGCAGCGCGCGGCCGACGACGAGCCAGGTGGTCCCCGCGACGACGAGCAGCAGCACGGGCAGGCCGAGCAGCAGCGGCGCGGCCAGCGCGGCGGTGGTCTCCTCGACGTCTTCCAGGGAGACCGCGACCGCGACGACGTGACCGTCCTCGGAGTCCTCGGTGACGACGACATAGGGGTGGTCCGCGCCGGGCAGGCTCGACGGTCCCGTCCTCCGCCAGCGGGCCCCGGAGCGAGGCCGACGCCGCGAGCAGGCTCTCCGTCCGGACCGGTCACCTGCCACACGACGTCCCCGGGGTCCTCGTCCGCCTCGTCGTCCGCCTCGTCGTCCGCCTCGTCGTCCGCCTCGTCGTCCACGACCGGCACCTGGCCCGCGTCGACCTGCGCGACGAGCGCGTCGGCGCGGTGCTCGGCGGTGGTCTCCGCGCCGTCCCGCAGCGAGCCACGCACGGCGAGCACCAGGGCCGCGGCACCCACGAGCAGGGCCACCGCGACGACGGCGACGGCGGCGAGGGTGGTCCGCACCCGGATGGAGGTACGTCGCACGTCAGCCTCCGTCGCTCGCGAGCCGGTAGCCCGCGCCGCGTACGGTCTCGATCGCCGCGCGGCCGTAGGGCCGGTCCACCTTGTTGCGCAGGTGGCGCACGTAGACCTCCACGATGTTGGGGTCGCCCTCGAAGTCGCCGTCCCAGACCGCGTCGAGGATCTGTCGCTTGGAGACGACGTCGCCCCGGTGCCGGGCCAGGAAGGCCAGGACGGAGAACTCGCGCGCGGTCAACGGGATCTCGTCCCCTCCGCGTCGCACCCGGTGAGCGGCGGTGTCGATGACCAGGTCCCCCAGACTCCAGCGCGGTCGGTCGCTCCCGCGCGCCGCGCCGCGCGACCGCGCGCAGCCGCGCGACGAGCACGGGGAAGGAGAACGGCTTGGTGAGGTAGTCGTCGGCGCCGGTGTCGAGCCCCTCGACCTGGTCCCACTCGCCGTCCTTGGCGGTGAGCATCAGGATCGGCGTCCAGATCTCCTCCGCGCGCAGCGTCGCGCAGACCTGGTAGCCGTTGATGCCGGGGAGCATGAGGTCGAGCACGATCGCGGCGTAGTCGTTCTCCCGGGCCAGCCACAGCCCGTCGGTGCCGTCGTGGGCGACGTCGACAGCGAAGCCCTCAGCCTCCAGACCGAGCCTCAGCGAGCGGGCCAGACGGCGCTCGTCGTCGACGACCAGGACGCGCATGGAACCTCCGGAAATAAGGCTCAGGGCGGCCCCATTGTCGCGGAGCCGCCCTGAACCTGCGCTGAAGGCTCAGGCGTACTTGACCTGCATCTCCTTGATCGCGTTCAGCCACCCCGAGCGGAGCCGGCGCGGCTTGCCCACCAGGCTCGATGTCGGGGGCGAGGTCGGCGATCGCGTTGAAGATCAGGTTGATCTGCAGCCGCGCGAGGTTGGCGCCGAGGCAGTAGTGGGCGCCGTGGCCGCCGAAGGCGACGTGCGGGTTGTTCTCGCGGGTGATGTCGAAGCGGAACGGGTCCTCGAAGACGGTCTCGTCGAAGTTCGCCGAGGCGTAGAACATGGCGACCCGGTCGCCCTTCTTGATCGCCTGGCCGGCCAGGCTCCGTGTCCTGCTTGGCGGTGCGCTGGAAGACCGTCACCGGCGTCGCCCAGCGGACGATCTCGTCGACGGCCGTCTCGGGCCGCTCCTTCTTCCACAGGCTCCCACTGGTCGGGGTGCTCGAAGAAGGCGTGCATGCCGTGGCTGGTCGCGTTGCGGGTGGTCTCGTTGCCCGCGACGGTCAGCAGGATGACGAAGAAGCCGAACTCGTCGTTCGTCAGCGCGCCGTGGTCGTCGTCGAGGCCGACACTGATCAGGCTTGGTGACGATGTCGTCCTGCGGGTTGGCGCGCCGCTCGTTGGCGAGGTTGTCGAAGTAGACGAGGATCTCCATCGACGCCACGGCCGGGTCGGCGCCGATGTCGGGGTCGTCGTAGCCCATCATCTGGTTGGACCACTCGAACGAACTTCTTGCGGTCCTCCTGCGGTACGCCGAGGAAGTCCGCGATCGCCTGCAGCGGCAGGCTCGGCCGCGATGTCCTCGACGAAGTCGCCGCTGCCCTTGGCGACCGCCCCCGCCACGATCTCGCGGGCGCGATCCTCCAGGACCGTCTTGAGGGCCGCGATCACCCGCGGGGTGAACCCGCGGGACACGATGCCGCGCATCTTGGTGTGGTCCGGCGGGTCGTGGTGGATCAGCATCGCACGCTGGACCTCGACCTGATCACGGGTCATGTCGGGCGCGAAGCGGATGATCACGCCGTTCTCCATGGCGGACCAGTTCTCGTTGTCCTTCGAGACCTGGCGCACCTCGGCGTGCCGGGTCAGCGCCCAGTAGCCGGTGTCCAGGAAGCCCGCGCGGGCCTCGGGGACCTGCTCGATCCACCGGATCGGCTCGTTGGTCCGCAGGGCACGGAACTCGTCGTGCGGCAGCGCGACTTCGTTGATGTCGGGATCGGTGGGATCCCATCCCTCGGGAATGAGGAGACTCGGTCACGCGACGAACCTTTCGCTGGCTACGGGGTGGAACACGTTCTAGAGCCACCGTACAAAGCATCGCGGGATTACGAAAGGGTTTCGTTCAGCGTTTCTCGACGAACGAGAACACGTTCTAGTTCGGTGCTATCGTGCCGCCATGGGCAACCCTGTGATCGTCGAGGCCGTCCGCACTCCCCTGGGCAAGCGCAAGGGCTGGCTGGCCGGGCTGCACCCGGCGCAGACGCTCGGCTTCGTGCAGGCCGAGGTGCTCCGCCGGGCCGGGGTCGACCCGGCGCTCGTCGAGCAGGTCGTCGGGGGCATCGTCAGCCAGGCGGGCGAGCAGTCCAACGACGCCGTACGACGCGCGTGGCTCTACGCCGGCCTCCCGCAGGCCACCGCGGGCACCGCTCTCGACGCCCAGTGCGGCTCGGGCCAGCAGGCCACCCACCTCGTCAACGACATGGTCGCCGCCGGAACGATCGAGGTCGGCATCGCCTGCGGCGTGGAGATGATGTCCCGCATCCCGCTGGGTGCCAACGTCCCGCCCGGGATGGGCGACCCGCGGCCCGCCGACTGGTCGATCGACATGCCCAACCAGTTCGAGGCCGCCGACCGGATCGCCCGCAACCGCGGCCTGTCCCGTGCCGACCTGGAGGCGCTCGGCCTGGCCTCGCAGGAGAAGGCGGCCGTCGCGGTGTCGGAGGGGCGGTTCAAGCGCGAGATCGCGCCGATCTCCGCACCGGTCCTGTCCGAGTCCGGCGAGCCGACCGGCGAGACCCGCGTCGTCGACGCCGACCAGGGCCTGCGCGCCACGACCGCGGACGGCCTCGCGGGGCTCAAGCCGGTCCTGGAGGACGGGCTGCACACCGCCGGCACCTCCTCGCAGATCTCCGACGGCGCCGCGGCGCTGCTGGTCATGGACGAGGACCGTGCGCGCTCGCTGGGCCTGACCCCGCGCGCCCGGATCATCTCCCAGTGCCTGGTCGGCTCGGACCCGTACTACCACCTGGACGGACCGATCGACGCCACCCAGCGTCTCCTCGACCGCACCGGGATGGCGATCGGCGACTTCGACATCTTCGAGGTCAACGAGGCGTTCGCCTCCGTCGTGCTGTCCTGGGCGGGGGTGCACGGCGTCGATCTCGACAAGGTCAACGTCAACGGCGGCGCCATCGCCCTCGGTCACCCCGTGGGCGCCACCGGCGTCCGCCTGATCACGACCGCCCTGCACGAGCCTGGAGCGCCGCGACGCCTCCACCGCCCTGATCTCCATGTGCGCCGGAGGCGCCATGGCGACCGGGACGATCATCGAGCGGATCTGAGCGCAGGCCGCCTCAGAGCGGAGGCGCCACCGGGGGGCTCGCCGGAGCCGGCCTCGCCGGGAGTCTCCGAGGAGTGCACCTGGGGCGCCGCCTCGGCCGGACCGCGCTCACCGAGCAAACTCGGCGAGCCGCGCCGGAAGGATCCGCCGGAACTTCCGCGGCTGCACCCGGGTGCGGTCGAGCACCGCGACCTCGAGGTCCTCGACCGGGATCACCCGGTCCTGGACCTGCCCGCCGTCGGAGGTGTGGCCGAGCGCCCCGACCGCGACCCGCAGCGCGGAGGCGAGGTCGGCGCCGTCGACGTGGTTCTCCCGCAGGTACGACGTGACGGTCTCTGCGTCCCCGCCCATCACCGCGAAGCCGTGCTCGTCGGCGACGCGCCCCTCGTAGGTGAGCCGGTAGATCTGGTCGTCGGCCGCGGTCTCGCCGATCTCGGCCACGAAGATCTCCACCTCGTAGGGCTTCTCGCCGCCGGAGGAGAAGATCGTGCCGAGGGTCTGCGCGTAGGCGTTGGCCAGGCCGCGACCGGTGACGTCGCGCCGGTCGTAGGCGTAGCCGCGCATGTCGGCGAGCCGGACGCCGGCGATGCGGAGGTTCTCGAACTCGTTGTAGCGCCCGACCGCGGCGAAGGCGAGCCGGTCGTAGAGCCCGGAGACCTTGTGCAGCGCCTGGGAGGGGTTCTCGGTCACCAGCAGCACGCCGTCGGCGTACTGCACCGCGGCGAGCGAGCGCCCGCGGGCGATGCCCTTGCGCGCGAAGTCCGCCCGGTCCTTCATCAGCCTGCTCGGGCGAGACGTAGAACGGGGTGCTCATGAGACTTCCTCTCCACCGCCGGGCAGCGGGGCCACCGGGCCGTCGGGCCGCACGAAGCGCGCGGCGACCAGGCTCGTCGGCGAGTGCGCCGAGCCTCTCCTCGGACTGGCGCACGGCGCCGTCGGCGGTGATCACCCAGACCACCGGGAAGATCCGGCGGGTCAGGTCGGGGCCGCCGGTGGCGGAGTCGTCGTCCGCGGCGTCGTAGAGCGCCTGCAGGCACACCCGCACGGCGTCGTCGGGGCTCAGGTCGTCGCGGTAGAGCCTTCTTGAGCGCACCGCGGGCGAACAGCGAGCCGGAGCCGACCGAGAAGAAGGATGCCTCCTCGTGGCGTCCGCCCGTCACGTCGTAGCCGAAGATCCGCCCGGCACCGCTGGCGAGGTCGTAGCCCGCGAACATCGGGACGACGGCGAGGCCCTGCATCGCCATCCCGAGGTTGGCGCGGATCAACGCGGAGAGCCGGTTGGCCTTGCCGTCGAGGGAGAGGATCGTGCCCTCGATCTTCTCGTAGTGCTCGAGCTCGACCTGGAACAGCCGGACCATCTCGACGGCGAGACCGGCGGTGCCGGCGATGCCGACCACGGAGTACTCGTCGGCGGGGAAGACCTTCTCGATGTCGCGCTGCGCGATGACGTTGCCCATCGTGGCGCGTCGGTCACCGGCCATCACGACACCGCCGGGGAAGGTGGCGGCGACGATCGTCGTGCCGTGCGGCGCGAACCGGCGGCGCTGCCGGCGGGCAGCGAGCGGCGCGCGGGCAGCAGGTCGGGAGCGTTCTCGGCGACGAAGTCGCTGAACGAGGAGGTGCCCGGGCGCAGGAAGGCGGCCGGGATGCGTGCGTCGCTCACTCGCCACCCTTTTGGATGAACGACTTCACGAAGTCCTCGGCGTTGGACTCGAGGACGTCGTCGATCTCGTCGAGGATCGCGTCCACGTCCTCGTCGAGCGACTCCTTGCGCTCGGCGACGTCGGACTCGGCGGCGACGTCGGTCGTCTCCTCGGTCTCCTCCGCCTTGCGCGGCTGCTTCTGCTCCTGGGCCATGCTGCAACCCTATCCACTCGCTGGCTGTGCGGACGAGGGTTCTCGGCAGGGGTCACCTGCTCAGCGCGCGGACCAGCCTCCTCGGCGCTCGCGCAGGAGTCGATCAGCCCGCCCACGTGCGCGCGGGTCCCGCGCAGCGGATCGATCGTGGGGACGCGCTGGAGGGAGTCGCGCCCGGGCAGGTCGAAGATCACCGAGTCCCACGACGCCGCGGCGATGTCGCCGGAGTACTTCTCCAGGCAGCGGCCGCGGAAGTAGGCCCGGGTCTCCTCCGGCGGGTTCGTCATCGCCGCCTCGACCTCGTCGTCGGTGAGCAGCCGCTGGATCCGCCCGGCCTGCACCAGGCGGTGGTACAGGCCCTTCTCGGGCCGGATGTCGGAGTACTGGTAGTCGATGAGCCTGGCTTCGCGTCGTCCCAGGCCAGGCCGTCACGCTGGCGGTACTGCTCCAGGAGCCTGAGCCTGGCCACCCAGTCGAGCCTGGTCGGCCAGCGACATCGGGTCGGTCTCCAGCCGGTCGAGGACGTCCTCCCAGCGGGCCAGAACGTCGAGGGTCTGGGGGTCCGCGTCGGCGCCGTAGCGGTCCTCGACGTACTTCCTGGCCAGGTCGAGGTACTCCAGCTGCGCACTGGACACCCGTCAGGTGCCGCCCGTCGGCCAGGGTCACCTCGTGCCGCAGCGTCGGGTCGTGGGACACCGCCCGCAACGACGCGACCGGTACGTCGACCGCGAGACTCGCGGTCGATGAACTTGTCCTCGATCATCGCCAGCACCAGCGAGGTCGTCCCGACCTTGAGGTAGGTCGCGATCTCGCTCAGGTTCGCGTCGCCGATGATCACGTGCAGCCGCCGGTACTTCTCCGGATCGGCGTGCGGCTCGTCGCGGGTGTTGATGATCGGCCGCTTGAGCGTGGTCTCGAGACCGACCTCGACCTCGAAGAAGTCCGCGCGCTGGCTGATCTGGAAGCCCTGGCCGCGCCCGTCCTGACCGGTGCCGACCCGGCCGGCGCCGCAGATCACCTGGCGGCTGACGAAGAACGGGGTGAGGTGCCGCACGATGTCGCCGAACGGCGTGGAGCGCCGCATCAGGTAGTTCTCGTGGGCGCCGTACGACGCACCCTTGTTGTCGGTGTTGTTCTTGTAGAGCACGATCTGCGGGTTGCCGGGCAGGTTCTGCGCGAGCCGCGCGGCGTCGAGCATGACCTGCTCCCCCGCCTTGTCCCAGCGCACGATGTCCAGCGGGGTGACGACCTCGGGGGTGGAGTACTCCGGGTGCGCGTGGTCGACGTAGAGCCGCGCGCCGTTGGTGAGGATCACGTTGGCCGGGCCCAGGTCCTCGTCGGTGAGACTGGGTCGGGTCGGCCACCTGGCGGGACATGTCGAAGCCGCGGGCGTCGCGCAGCGGCGACTCCTCCTCGAAGTCCCAGCGGGCGCGACGGGCTCGCACGGTGGCGGTGGCGTAGGCGTTGACGACCTGCGAGGAGGCCACCATCGGGTTCGCCGTGGGCTGGCCCTGCACCGAGATGCCGTACTCCACCTCGGTGCCCATCACGCGCCGCACGCTCATGCCACCCAGCCTACGCGGACCGCGCGGCCGGGATGCGCCGTACGCTCCGGGGTAGTGCACAGCCAGGAGGAACCATGAGCGCCCCCGGTCAAGCCGCCGAGCGCGCGGCACGCGAGGCCCGCGACCACCCGGCCCTCGACGCGCTGGCGCGCGCCGGCTTCGTCGCCTACGGCGTGGTCTACCTGCTCATCGGGTGGCTGGCCGCGCAGGCTCGCGCTCGGCCACGCCGAGGGTTCGGCCTCCGGCAAGGGCGCCTTCGCCGAGATCGCCCAGAAGCCGCTCGGCGCGATCGCGCTCTGGCTCGCCGCCGCCGGCCTCGCCGCCCTCGTGGTCTGGCAGGTCTGCCAGGCCGTGGGCGGACACCGCGACCACGACGGCGTACGACGCCACCTCAGCCGGCTGGGCTCCGCCGGTCGTGCGGTGGTGCTCGCCGGGCTGTCGGTGCTCGCGGTGCGCACCGCGCTCGGCGACGCCGGCTCCAGCGGGTCCGGCGGCGGCGGGTGGACCGGGAAGTCTGCTCGCCATGCCGGCGGGCCCGGTGCTCGTCGTGCTGGCAGGCGCGGTGGTGCTCGCGATCGCCGTCGCCAGCGCCCACCGCGGCCTCTCCGACCGCTGGCGCAAGGACATCGACGCCGAGGGCCGCACCGGCGAGGTCGGCAGGGCCGTCGAGGTGCTCGCGCGGGCGGGCTACCTCAGCCGCGGTCTGGCCTTCGGCGTGATCGCACTGCTCCTCGTGCGCGCCGCGCTCGAGCACGACCCCTCGGAGTCCGGCGGGCTGGACCAGGCGATCGTGCGCTTCCGCGACGAGCCGCTGGGTCCGTGGCTCATCGTCGTGGTCGCGGCCGGCCTCGGCTGCTTCGGGGCGTACCACCTGGTGCGCGCCTGGTACCTGCGCGCGGAGTGATCCCGGGGACCAGCCCGGCGACCGGCTCCGACGCAGACGAGCCCCGCACCCGACCCGGGCGCGGGGCTCGTCACGTGCGGCGGGTCAGCGACCCTTGGCGACCTTGACGGCGGCGGTGACGCCGAGCGCGACGAGGGCGACGATGACGAGCTTCTTGATCATGAGGACTCCTCCGGAGAGTGGGAACGTTGCGGGCTCCACCCTGTCAGGTGGCGCCAAGGAACTGTCAGAGGTACTGGCCCGTGTCGCTGACCGTGTCGATGGACCGGCCCGGCTCGGTGCCCTGCTTGCCGGTGATGAGCGTGCGGATGAACACGATCCGCTCGCCCTTCTTGCCCGAGATCCGCGCCCAGTCGTCGGGGTTGGTGGTGTTGGGCAGGTCCTCGTTCTCCTTGAACTCGTCGACGCACGCCTGCAGGAGGTGCGAGACCCGCAGCCCCTTCTGGTCGTGGTCGAGGAAGTCCTTGATGGCCATCTTCTTCGCCCGGTCGACGATGTTCTGGATCATCGCGCCGGAGTTGAAGTCCTTGAAGTACAGGACCTCCTTGTCACCGTTGGCGTAGGTCACCTCGAGGAAGCGGTTCTCCTCGGTCTCGGTGTACATCCGCTCCACCGTCGCCTGGATCATCCCGGCGACCGCGGCCTGCTTGTCGCCACCGAACTCGGCGACGTCCTCGGTGTGCAGCGGGAGCGAGGAGGTGAGGTACTTGCTGAAGATGTCGCGTGCCGACTCCGCGTCCGGGCGCTCGATCTTGATCTTCACGTCGAGCCGGCCCGGGCGCAGGATGGCTGGGTCGATCATGTCCTCGCGGTTGGAGGCACCGATCACCAGCACGTTCTCCAGCGTCTCCACGCCGTCGATCTCGCTGAGCAGGCTGCGGCACGATCGTGTTCTCGACGTCGGAGGAGACGCCCGAGCCGCGGGTGCGGAAGAGGGAGTCCATCTCGTCGAAGAACACGATGACCGGGGTGCCCTGCGAGGCCTTCTCCCGGGCACGCTGGAACACCAGGCGGATGTGCCGCTCGGTCTCGCCGACGTACTTGTTGAGCAGACTCGGGGCCCTTGATGTTGAGGAAGTACGACTTGCCCTCAGCACCCGTCTTGGCGGCGACCTTCTTGGCCAGCGAGTTGGCCACGGCCTTGGCGATCAGCGTCTTGCCGCAGCCCGGAGGGCCGTAGAGCAGGATGCCCTTGGGCGGCTTGAGCTCGTGCTCGGCGAACAGACTCCGGGTAGAGGTACGGCAGACTCGACGGCGTCCTGGATCATCTCGATCTGGTTGCCCAGACCGCCGATGGTCTCGTAGGTGATGTCCGGGACCTCCTCGAGGACCAGGCTCCTCGACCTCGGACTTCGGCACCTTCTCGTAGACGTAGCCCGCGCGCGCGTCGAGCAGCAGCGAGTCGCCGGCGCGCAAGGTCTCGGTCAGCAGCGGCTCGGCGAGCCTTGACCACCCGCTCCTCGTCGGCGTTCGCGATCACCAGGACGCGCTCGCCGTCGGCCAGCACCTCCTTGAGCATGACGACCTCGCCGACCGTCTCGTAGTCGAAGGCGGCGACCACGTTGAGCGCCTCGTTGAGCATGACCTCCTGGCCGCGGCGCAGGCTGTCGAGGTCGACCGCCGGGCTGACCGTGACGCGCAGCTTTGCGGCCGCCGGTGAACACGTCGACGGAGTCGTCCTCGTTGCGGGCCAGGAAGGTCCCGAAGCCGGCCGGCGGCTGGGCCAGCCGGTCGACCTCCTCCTTGAGCCTTCATGATCTGGTCGCGCGCGTCGCGCAGAGTGGTCGCGAGCCGCTCGTTCTGCGCGGTCACCGCGGCGAGCGAGCGTTGTGCGTCGGCCAGGCGCATCTCGAGCGAGCGGCTCCCGCCGCCCGGCGTCTCGACCACCCGGCGGCGCAGGTCGTGGACCTCGTCCTCGAGGTAGCGGACCTGCTCCTCGAGGCTCCTCGCGACTCGCAGAGCGGTGGCTACCCGTGCCTTCTCCCATGCTGGTCATGGCGACACCTCCTGCCGACGACCCTACTCGCGGGAGTGTTACACGGAAGTGGTTCGCCACGCTTTGGTGGCAACGATTCGATTGCGGGCCGGCAGGCCCGGGCTCGATCAGTCCTCGACAGGGGCTTCCGGCACCCCGGGCGGACGCGGGCCGGCGTAGTCGGGGCCGTAGGCGCCGGGCGCCGGGCGGCGCTTCTTCAGCGGCGCCCGCTCACCGGGTGCCATCCGCCGCGCGGTGACCAGGAAGGCCGTGTGCCCGATCATCTTGTGCCCGGGCCGCACGGCCAGGCCCTCGACGTGCCAGTCACGGACGAGCGACTCCCAGGGGGCGGGCTCGGTGAAGCCGCCGTGGACCCGCACCGCCTCGACGAACTTCGACAAGCTGGGTGGTCGTGGCGACGTACGCGCAGACGATGCCGCCGGGCAGCAGCGCGTCCGCCGCGGCGTCCAGGCAGTCCCACGGGGCGAGCATGTCGAGGATGATCCGGTCGCAGCGCTCGCCGGAGGCGGGCAGCGCCTCGGCGAGGTCACCGAGCGACAGTGTCCACGCCGGGTGGTCGCCGCCGAAGAACTGGGTGACGTTGCGCCGCGCGACCTCGGCGAACTCCTCGCGCCGCTCGTACGACGACACCCGGCCGTGCGGCCCGACGGCCCGCAGCAGCGAGCAGGTCAGCGCGCCGGAGCCGACGCCCGCCTCCACGACGTGCGCGCCGGGGAAGATGTCGGCCATCGCGATGATCTGCGCGGAGTCCTTGGGGTAGACCACGGCCGCGCCGCGGGGCATCGAGACGACGTACTCCGACAGCAGGGGGCGGAAGACGAGGTACTCCCCGCCCACCGACGAGGTGACCGTGAAGCCCTCGTCACGCCCGATCAGGTCGTCGTGGTCGAGGTGGCCCTTGTTGGAGAAGAAGCGCTTGCCGGGCTCGAGGGCGAAGTTGTGCCGGCGGCCCTTGCCGTCCAGCAGGCGCACCCACTCCCCCGCGCGCAGCGGGCCTCGGTGCACTCCGGACCAGGCGTCCTCGGGTACGTCGGGAGTTGCGTCGCTCACCGGCGCAATCTATCGGTTCCGGCTACCTGCTCCGCATCGTGGCGATGATGTCGGCGGTCGCGAGCACGCCGTGCACGCTGCCGTCCTCGCCGACCAGGACGTACTCCGAGGCCGGCGTACGGCGCAGCACGCCCAGCAGGTCGTCGCCCTGGATCGACACCGGCAGGACCCGCCCGTCGGCGAGGCTGCGGGCCACGGCCGAGACCGGCATCCAGGGCAGCCGCTCCTGCGGCACCGAGCGGACCGCGTCCGCCTCGACGACGCCGACCGGCCGGCCGTCGGTGGTGGCGGTGACGATGCCGCGCGCGCCGGACTCCTCGGCCCGGCGCAGCGCCTCGGCGAGCGGCAGGTCCGCGGGCACGGTGATGCTCGGTCGCGCGAGGTCGCGGGCCACCACCCGCGACAAGCTGGCGTACGACGGCCGAGGCGGCCAGCGCCTGGCTGGCACCGGTCCACAGGAACACCGCGACGATGACCAGCACGATCGGGTTGACCACCGAGCCGGCACCGGCGCTGAGCATCGCCCAGAGCACGACCGCCCCGGCCGCGACCCGGCCGCCCCAGGCGGCCACCACGGTTCCGGTGTGCATCCTGCCGGTGAGCGCCCAGACCCCGGCCTTGAGCACCCGGCCGCCGTCGAGCGGCAGGCCGGGAACCAGGTTGAGGATGCCGATCACGATGTTGGCGCCGGCGAGGCCCTCCACGACGAGGCGCAGCAGGCCCTCCGGCATCACGAACCACAGTCCGAGCGCGCCCGCGCCGACCAGCAGCGAGGTGATCGGGCCGACGACCGCGATCCAGAACTCCTGGGCGGGCCGGCGGGCCTCGCCGTCGATGGTCGTGGCACCGCCGAGGAAGTGCAGGGTGATCGCCTCGACCCGGAACCCGTAGGAGCGTGCCACCACCGCGTGCGAGGCCTCGTGGAGCAGGATCGCCAGGTAGAGCGCCATCGCGAAGGCGAGCCCGACGAGGTACTTCCAGCCGCCGAGGCCGGGCTGCACGTCCTCCACCCGCGGGCCCATGATCCAGGCGATGAGGGCGGCGACGAAGAACCAGGAGGTCGAGACGAGCACGTCGCTGCCCGCGATCCGGCCGATGCGGAACATGCCCCGGGGCACGGGGGGCCGCGGCGGGGCGGGGGGCGACGTACCGGACACACCCCGAGGCTATCCGGCGGGTGTCGGCCGCCGGGGTGTCGGTGGGCTCGCCTAGTGTCGAGGACATGACGACGAGTCCCGCCCCGGCCGGCATCGAGCCGGCCGACCCGGCCGAGCGCGGGGGCACCCGCGTCGACGGGGTCGAGGTGCTGGGCGCGCTCTCGCCGTCGCGGGTCGGGGACTTCCTCAGCCTGCCCGCTGCTCTACCGCTTCCGCACCATCGACCGGCTGCCCGAGCCCGCCTCGTCCGCGGCCGTGCGCGGCACCCTGGTCCACCGGGTCCTCGAGCAGGCTCTTCGACCTGCCCGCGGCCGAGCGCACGCCCGAGGTCGCCGACACGATGGTGCTGCCGGCATGGGAGGAGCCTGCAGGCGGTCGAGCCCGCGGTCACCGAGATGTTCCCCGAGGACGGCCCGGAGATCGCCTCCTGGCTGCTGTCGTGCCGCACGACGCTGGCCCGCTACTTCGCGCTCGAGGACCCGCGCCGCCTCGAGCCCGCCGACCGCGAGCTCTACGTGGAGTCGCTCACCGACACCAAAGCTTGCTCCTGCGCGGGGTGATCGACCGGGTCGACGTGGCGCCCGACGGGGCGATCAGGATCGTCGACTACAAGACCGGCAACGCGGTCAGCGAGATGTTCGAGGGCAAGGTCCTCTTCCAGACTCAAGTTCTACGCGCTGGTGCTGTGGCGCACCCGCGGCGTGGTGCCGAAGATGCTGCAGGCTGATCTACCTCGGCGACGGCCGGTGCTGCGCTACGAGCCCGAGGAGCGCGAGCCTGATCGCCACCGAGCGCAAGGTCCAGGCGGTGTGGGACGCGATCCGCGCCGCGACCGAGCCTGCGCGAGTTCGAGGCGCGTCCCGGCGCGGGGTGCAAGTGGTGCGCGCACACCGCGATCTGCCCGGCCTGGGGCGGCACCCCACCCCCCTTCCCGCCGGATCGGGTCAGAGAGTCGCCAGGCTCCGCCGGAGTGATCCCGTGCAGCGAGTCGCGGAAGACCCGGTTGGGCCCTTCCGGCACCGGCACGTGGTTCGGTACGACGAGCACACGGCACCCTGCCGCCTCCGCCGAGCGCGCTCCGGTCGGGGAGTCCTCGATCGCCACGCACGTGGCCGGGTCGACGCCGAGCGCGGCCGCCGCGGTGAGGTACGCCTCCGGGTGCGGCTTGCCCTCGCTGACCATGTCGCCGGTGACGATCACCTGGAAGGTCTCCGGCGGGAGGTGCTCCAGGATCGGCGCGACGAACCGCTGGTAGGACATCGTCACCAGCCCGCACGGCACCCCGGCCGCGCGCAGCGCCAGCAGCAGCTCCCGCGAGCCCTCGCACCACGGCACTGCGTGCCGCACCTGCGCCACCACCCCGTCGAGCAGCATCTCGACGACCTCCTCGGCCGACTGCGCCAGCCCGAGCCTTGGTCTTGAGGTACTCCCCCGACACCAGCAGGTCGTTGCCCACCAGGCTCATCGCGTCCTCGTGGGTCCAGGTGCCGCCGTGCTCCTCGGCGATGGCCGACTCGGTGGCCATCCAGTAGGGCTCGGTGTCGACGAGGGTGCCGTCCATGTCCCACAGGACGGCGGCGGGCAGCGCGGTGTTCAGGATCGTCTCCGGAGCTCGGGGCGGTTCGGTCGGGCCTGGGTCACCCTAGTCGGCAGCGTGGGCCGCTCCCGCATCAGCCGGTCAGGCTCCCCATCTCTCGGGTCCGTACGACGGCCTCGCCCACCGCGTCGCTGGCCGCCAGGTCGACCTCCGCGCGGATCACCCAGTCGTCGTGCCCGTCCGGGTCGTGCAGCGTCTGGGTGACCACCCAGACCTCGGGCCCCTTCTCGACGGTGAGCAGCGCCGGGCCGCGGGCGTCGGCGTCGGTGAGCAGCCGGTCGTGCTCGGCGTAGTAGTCCCCGATCGCGGTGTCCCAGTCCTGCTCGCCCCACTCCGCGCCCTCGTCGAGGGCGGCCAGCGCGGCGACGTCGTCGCGCGCGACGAGCCTCGACGCGGCGCCACAGCGCGTTGCGGACCATCACGTCGAAGACCCGGCCCTGCTGGCTGAGCGGGCGCGGCGGAGGCGGGGGCTCGTGGTGGCTGACCTGCGTGCTCGCGTGCGAGGGGTCGGCCAGCGCCTCCCACTCGTCGAGCAGCGAGGAGTCGACCTGGCGCACGGTCTCGCCGAGCCAGTCGACGAGGAGCTCCAGGCTCCTCGGTCCGGTACGACGCGGGGACGGTCTGCCGCAGCGCCCGGTAGGCGTCGGTGAGGTAGCGCAGCACCAGCCCCTCCGAGCGGGCGACCTGGTAGCGGGAGACCAGGTCGGTGAAGCCCATCCCCTGCTCCCACATCTCCCGCACGACCGACTTGGGCGCCAGCGCGTCGGGAGCGAGCCAGGGGTGCCGCTCCCGGTAGGTCTCGAACAGCGGCTCCAGCAGGTCGGCGAGCGGCTCGGGCCAGGTGATGTCCTCGACGAGGGCCATCCGCTCGTCGTACTCGACGCCGTCGGCCTTGAGCGCGGCGATGGCCTCCCCGCGAGCGGCGTGCCGTTGGGCGAGCAGCAGCGGCCGCGGCGCCTCCAGGGTCGCCTCCACGACGGAGACCACGTCGAGCACGAAGGTCGGGCTCTCCGGGTCGAGCACGTCGAGCACGGCCAGCGCGAAGTGCGAGAGCGGCTGGTTGAGGGCGAAGTCGGCCGGCAGTGCCTCGGTGAGCACGTAGCGGCGGCCGAAGCCGTCGAGCCTCGTCGAGCCGGGTGATCACCTCGGAGGTCACCAGGCTGCGGGCGAGGCGGACGGCGCGCTTGGCCAGCCGGAGCCTGGGTACGACGGTCCTCGTGGTTGTCGGTCATCAACCGCCGCATCACGGGGAACGCGTCCTCCTCGCGGGAGAGCACGTTGACGAGCATCGCGTTGTCGACCTTCATCTGCGACTTCAGCGGCTCGGGCTTGCCCTCGACCAGCCTTGTCGAAGGTCTGCTCGGTCCAGACCACCGTGCCGGCCGGCGGCTTCTTCAGCCTGCGCCTTGGAAGCGCGCTTGGCCTGCTTCTCGGCGCTCATGGCGGCGTTCTTGGCGGCCGCCTTCGCCTTGGCCTTCTCGTTCTCGATCACGTGCTCCGGCGCCTGGACGACGACGTACCCGGCCGTGTCGAAGCCGGCGCGCCCCGCGCGGCCCGCGATCTGCAGGAACTCGCGGGTGCGCAGCACCCGCTGCCGCGAGCCGTCGAACTTCGCCAGCCCGGTGAAGAGCACGGTCCGGATCGGCACGTTGATGCCGACGCCGAGGGTGTCGGTGCCGCAGATGACCGTGAGCAGGCCCGCCTGCGCGAGCCTGCTCGACGAGGCGCCGGTAGCGCGGCAGCATCCCCGCGTGGTGCACGCCGATGCCCTGGCGCAGCAAGCCTTGCTCAGCGTCTTGCCGAAGCCCGCCGCGAAGCGGACCGGAGCCAGCCGCTCGGCGATCTGCTCCTTGCGGTCCTTGGCGAGTGCGGTGTCGAGGCGGCCGGGTCCGGCGAGCAGGGACACGGCGTGCTCGACGGCGGCGGCCTGGGTGAAGTGCACGACGTACACCGGGCCCTGCCCGGTCGTCACCAGACTCGGTGAGCTTCTCCCCCATCGGTTCCAACGACCACGAGAAGTCCAGCGGGACGGGCCGCTCGGCCTGGTCGACCACCGAGGTCTCCCGGCCGTTGCGGCGGGTCAGGTCGGCGGCGAGCCTCCGAGGTGTCCCCGAGGGTGGCCGACATCAACAGGAACTGGGCCTGCGGGAGGCTCGATCAGCGGCACCTGCCAGGCCCAGCCGCGGCCCGGCTCGCCGTAGAAGTGGAACTCGTCCATCACCACCATGCCGACGTCGGCACCTGCGCCCTCACGCAGGGCGATGTTGGCCAGCACCTCGGCGGTGCAGCAGATGACGGGGGCATCGGCGTTCACGGCCACGTCGCCGGTCAGCATGCCGACGTCCGCGGCACCGAAGACCTCGACCAGGTCGAAGAACTTCTCGCTCACCAGCGCCTTGATCGGCGCGGTGTAGAAGGTCACCCGGTCCTCGGCGAGCGCGGCCGTCGCCGCGGCCATCGCGACCAGCGACTTGCCGGAGCCGGTCGGCGTGGCGAGCACGACGTTGTCGCCGGCCAGCAGGGAGAGGATCGCCTCCTCCCGGTGGTCGTAGAGCGTGAGGCCCTGCGCGTCGACGTGCTCGAGGATGGCGTCGTAGGCGTCAGGCATCACGGGCTCTCGGGTGGGCGGTCGCGAAGACCTCGCGGAGGTTGTCGACCGTGACCAGCGTGTAGACCTGGGTCGTGGTCACCGAGGCGTGGCCGAGCAGACTCCTGCACGACGCGGACATCGGCGCCACCGTCGAGCAGGTGCGTGGCGAAGGAGTGCCGCAGGGTGTGCGGTGACACGTCGCGGGTGACACCTGCGCGCTCGGCCGCCTTGACCAGCACCGCCCACGCCGACTGACGAGAGAGCCGGCCGCCGCGAGCGTTGAGGAAGAGCGCCGGCGTCGCCTGGGCGACCAGCGCCGGTCGCCCCCGCACGAGGTACGCCGACAGCGCCTCCCGCGCGAACCGGCCCACCGGCACCAGCCGCTCCTTGCCTCCCCTTGCCGCGCAGCAGGAGGGTGTCGTCCTCGGCGAGCCCGGACACGTCGTCGACGTCCAGCCCGACCGCCTCCGAGATCCGCGCACCGGTGCCGTAGAGGATCTCCAGCAGGGCCCGGTCCCGCAGCGCGAGCGGGGTGCCGGGCGCACCGGCGGCCTCCAGGATCGCCTCCACGTCGGAGAGCGGCAGCGCCTTGGGTAGCCGCTTCGCCGGCGTCGGCGGCTTCACCCCGGCCGCCGGGTCGGCCTGCGCCAAGCCGTCGGCGACGGCGAACTTGTGGAAGCCGCGCACCGCCACCACCGTGCGCGCCGCCGACGACGCACTCAACGGCGGGTGGTCGGCGTCGCCCTCGCGCAACCGCATCAGGAACTCGGTCACCGTCGCCTCCCGGACCCCGTCCAGGTGGTCGATCCCGGCTCCCGCCAGGTGCTCGCGGTAGCGCCGCAGGTCGCGCTGGTACGACGACAGCGTGTTCGCCGCCAGCCCCTTCTCGACCGTCAGGTGGTCCAGGTAGGTCCGGACCGCACGGTCCACCGCACCTGCGCCACTCACCGGGTCAGGCTAGCGCGTCCTCCAGCGGCACCGACGCGATGCCGACCGCCTCGCCGACGGGGGCGTTGGTGAGCCGGCCGGCGTGGGTGTTCAGGCCCAGGGCGAGGCTGGCGTCGGCCCGGCAGGCAGCCTGCCAGCCCTTGTCGGCGAGCGCCACGACGTACGGCAGGGTGGCGTTGGTGAGGGCGTACGTCGAGGTGTTCGGCACCGCACCGGGCATGTTCGCCACGCAGTAGAACGTCGAGCCGTGCACCTGGTACGTCGGGTCGGCGTGGGTCGTGGGCCGGGTGTCCTCGAAGCAGCCGCCCTGGTCGACCGCGATGTCCACGAGCACCGAGCCCGGCTTCATCTGCGACACCAGGCTCGTTGCTGACCAGGCCTTGGCGCCGCGGCGCCGGGGATGAGCACCGCACCGATGACCATGTCGGCCTCGCGGACCTGCTGCTCGAGGGTCGACTTCGAGGAGGCCAGCCCGTGCACCCGGTTGTTGTAGCGCCAGAAGGACATCCGCAGACTTGTCCAGGTCGGTGTCGAGCAGGGTGACGTCGGCGCCCATGCCGAGCGCGATGTTGGCGGCGTTCTGGCCGGAGACACCGGCGCCGATGATGACGACCTTGGCGTTGGCGACCCCGCCGACGCCGCCCATCAGGACCCCGCGACCGCCCTGGGCCTTCATCAGGGAGTAGGCGCCGACCTGGGGCGCCAGGCAGCCGGCGACCTCGGACATCGGGTAGAGCAGCGGCAGCGCGCCCGACGGCAGCCTGCACGGTCTCGTAGGCGATGCCGGTGACCTTGCGGGCCAGCAGGCTCCTCGGTCAGCGGCTTGTCGGCGGCCAGGTGGAGATAGGTGAAGAGGGTGAGGTCCTCGCGCATGCGGTGGTACTCCTCCGCCACGGGCTCCTTCACCTTGAGCACCAGGTCGACGCCGCCGTCGGTGCCCCAGGCCTCCTCGGGGGTGGCGACGATCGTGGCACCCGCGGCGACGTAGTCGGCGTCGTCGATGGAGGAGCCGACGCCCGCGCCGGCCTGGACCACGACCTCGTGGCCGTGCGCGACCAGACTCGTGCACGCCGATCGGGGTGATGGCGACGCGGTACTCGTGGTTCTTGACTTCCTTCGGCACGCCGACGCGCATGACGGGTCCCCTCCTGGTCGCGGGCGTTCCGATGCGGATTCCCCGTTCACAGGAAATGGTGAAGACAATCCGGGTACGACGCTAGAGGCTGCAGCGATTATTCGTCTCGGGCGGCGCAACCCGGATCGGATCGTCGGCGATCAGGCCTGTGACGCAGGTCGCGCCGAACCAGGTTCGGCGGGCCGGCCGCGTAGGTGCTCGAAGATCAGGCTGGTCTCGGTCATGGCGACGTCGCGGGTGCCGCTGAGGTGGTTGACGACGAACTCGCGCAGGCTCCTCCGAGCCGGCCGTCGCGACGTGGACGAGGAAGTCGTCGGCGCCGGCGAGGAAGTAGACGTTGAGCACCTCCGGCAGACTCGGTCATCGCACGGGCGAAGTCGGCCAGGCTCGCCCCGGGCGTGCGGGCGCAGCCGGACCGAGATCATCGCCTGCAGCGGGCGGCCGATCGCGGCCTGGTCCACCTCGGCGTGGGCGCCCCGGATGATCCCGCGCTCGAAGAGCCCGCGCACCCGGCCGTGGCAGGTCGACGGAGCGATGCCGACCCGGGCCGCCAGCACGTTGTTGGCCAGCCGCGCGTCGTCCTGCAGGCTCGCGGACGATGGCCGCGTCGATCGCGTCCAGGCTCGGTCATCGCGCGGCTCGGTCGCGGAGGACCTGCAGCGCGAGCACCACCTGGACGACCGGCCCGTCGCCCACCTCGCCGCTGAGCACCGCCTCCACCAGGCTCCGCGAAGGGCACCCAGACCTCCTCGAGGTCGGCCTCCTCGTGCCGCGAGCTCGAAGTCACCACGGTCGGCGGGGCTCAGGCCCTCGGCGAGGAAGTAGTGGATCCGCTCCGCGGAGTAGCCCGGCGAGCCTGTACGTCGAGAGCAGGTGCGTCCAGCGCTCGGCCTCGAGCGCGACCTCCTCGCGCAGGCTCGCGCCGGGCGACCTGCTCCGGATCCTCGCCCGGGTGGTCGCAGACGCCGGCGGGAAGGCTCGACGAGACGGGCCTGCGCCGGGTGGCGGTACTGCCGGATGCACAGCACCCGGTCGTCCTCGTCGAGCGCGAGCACCACCGCGGCGCCGGGGTGCTCGACCACCAGCCGGCGGAAGGACTCCTCGTCGTGGTCCCCCGGGCGTCGTACCTGGTCCGAGCGCAGGGCCAGCACCCAGGCGTCACGGTGCAGGTCGGCCGACGACTCGACCGGCCACGACTCGGGGACGTCCCGGACACTGCCCATCGCTCAGTCCTCGGTGGGCTCGGGGTGCAACCCGGACTCGTCGATCTCCAGGCGGGTCTCGCGCTGGCGCGAGATGGCGGCGCCGACCAGGCCGGCGAACAACGGGTGCGGGCGGGTCGGGCGCGAGCGCAGCTCGGGGTGCGCCTGGGTGCCGACGTAGTAGGGGTGCACCTCGCGCGGCAGGCTCCACGAACTCCACCAGGTCGAGGTCGGGGTTGATGCCGGAGAAGACCAGCCCGGCCTCCTCCAGCGGGGCCCGGTAGGCGTTGTTGACCTCGTAGCGGTGGCGGTGCCGCTCCTCGATCGTCTCGGCGCCGTAGGCCTCGGCGGCGAGCGAGCCGGGCGTCAGGGCAGCCGGGTAGAGCCCCAGGCGCATCGTGCCGCCCAGGTCGCCGGCGCCGTCGACGATCGACTTCTGCTCCTCCATCGTGGCGATGACGGGCTCCGGGGTGTCCGGGTCGAACTCGGTGGAGCCGGCCTTGGTCAGACCGAGACTCGGTCCGGGCGTACTCGATCACCATCGACTGCAGGCCCAGGCACAGCCCGAGGGTCGGGATGCCGTGGGTGCGGGCGTAGGTCAGCGCGCCGAGCTTTGCCCTCGAGGCCGCGGATGCCGAACCCACCGGGCACGCAGATCGCGTCCACGTCCGCCAGGTGCTTGGCCGCACCCGCCGGGGTCTCGCACTCGTCGGAGGCCACCCAGAGCAGGTTGACCTTCGCCTCGTGCGCGAAGCCGCCCGCGCGCAGCGCCTCGGCGACCGAGAGGTAGGCGTCGTGCAGGTCGACGTACTTGCCGACCAGGGCGACGCTCACCTCCTCCTTCGGGTGGTGCACCCGGCGCAGCAGGTCGTCCCACAGCGTCCAGTCGACGTCGCGGAAGGGAAGGTTGAGGCGTCGTACGACGTAGGCGTCGAGACCCTCACGGTGCAGCACCTTCGGGATGTCGTAGATCGAGGGCGCGTCGGCGGCGGTGACGACTGCCTCCTGCTCGACGTCGCACATCAGCGCGATCTTCTTCTTGATGCCCTCGGGCAGTCTCACGGTCGGCGCGGCACACGATCGCGTCGGGCTGGATGCCGACCTGGCGCAGCGCGGCGACCGAGTGCTGCGTGGGCTTGGTCTTCAGGCTCACCCGACGGGCCGATGTAGGGCACCAGCGAGACGTGCAGGAAGAAGCAGTTGTCGCGACCGATGTCGTGGCGCACCTGGCGCGCGGCCTCGAGGAAGGGCAGCGACTCGATGTCGCCGACGGTGCCGCCGATCTCGGTGATCACGATGTCGACCGCGTCGGCACCGGTGCCGCGCCCCATGGCCAGGATCCGGTCCTTGATCTCGTCGGTGATGTGCGGGATCACCTGGACCGTGTCGCCGAGGTACTCACCCTTGCGCTCCTTGGCGATCACCGAGGAGTAGACCTGCCCGGTCGTCACGTTCGCGATCTGGTTGAGATCGGTGTCGAGGAAGCGCTCGTAGTGGCCGATGTCGAGGTCGGTCTCCGCGCCGTCGTTGGTGACGAACACCTCACCGTGCTGGAAGGGGTTCATCGTGCCCGGGTCCACGTTGAGGTACGGGTCGAGCTTCTGCATGGTCACCCGCAGGCCGCGCGAGCGCAGCAACCGGCCCAGGCTCGAGGCCGTCAGACCCTTGCCGAGCGAGGAGGCGACGCCCCCGGTCACGAAGAGGTGCTTTGCCTGTCGATTCGTACCGCTACCCGGCGCCATGTTCACGGGATTCCATCCTACGTGGTGATGCCTCAGCCTGCACGCCGCCGCGCCAGGTCGAGCAGGCTCCCGCGCGTGCGCGAGGGCCGTGTCGGACTCCGCCAGGCCCGCCAACATGCGGGAGAGACTCGCGCTCACGACCCGCGTCGTCGAGGGTGACCAGGCCGGAGCCTGGTGATGGTGCCGTCGCTGGACTTCTCCACCAGCACGTGCCGGTCCGCGAACGCGGCGACCTGCGGGAGGTGGGTCACGACCAGCACCTGGGCGTCATCGGCCAGGGTGGCGAGACGACGGCCGATCTCGACGGCGGCGGCTCCGCCGACGCCGGAGTCGACCTCGTCGAAGACGAACGTCGGGACCGGGCTGGTGCCCGCCAGGCAGACCTCCACCGCGAGCATCACCCGGGAGAGCTCACCGCCCGAGGCGCCCTTGTGGAGCGGGCGCGGCTCGGACCCGGAGTTGGCCGCGAGCAGGAACTCCACCTCGTCCAGGCCGCTGCGCCCGAAGCGGACCCAGCGCTCCCCCACCCGCAGCACGTCCGCTGGCGGGTGCTCGGGGTCGGCCGGGGCCTCGACGGCGCGCGGCGCGACCCGGATCGTGACCTGGGCGTGCGGCATCGCGAGCAGGGTCAGGCTCGTCGCTCACCGCCGCCGAGAGCCTTCTCCGCGGCGGCGACCCGGGCCTGGCTGAGCGCGGCGCCCGCCTCGGCCAGCCTGCTCGCGCAGGGAGCGCGCCCGCGCAGCGAGGTCCTGGATCCGCTCGTCGGTCGAGTCGAGGTCGAGCAACCGCATCGCAGACCGCTCGGCCCACGCGAGCACCTCGTCGATCGTCTCGCCGTACTTGCGGGTCAGCCCGGTCAGGGCCGCCCGACGCTCGGAGACCGCTGCCAGCCGGGCCGGGTCGGTGTCCACCCGGGCGGCGTACGACGCCACGTCGGCCGCGACGTCGGCGAGCAGGTAGCCCACCTCGGCCACCCGGTCCGCCAGCGCTGCCGCGTCGGGGTCGTGGTCGCGCACGCCCTCCAGCAGGCCACGGGCGGCGGCGACCGCACCCATCGCGTCCGGCGTGCCGTGCTCGCTCGACAGCGCCTCGCGCGCCTGCTCCGCCGCGCCGCGCAGGGTGTCGGCGTGGCCCAGCCGGGCCTCCTCGGCCGCGAGCTCGGTGTCCTCGCCGGGCTGCGGCTCGACGGCGGCCACCTCCTCGACGCCGTGGCGGAGGAGGTCGGCCTCGCGGGCGCGCTCCCGCGCCGTCGCGATCACCTCGACCAGGCTCCTGCTCGGTGCTCACGAGTTCGTCGTGCAGGCCGGCGTACCGGCTGTGCAGGTCGTCGAGGGCCCCGAACCGGTCCAGCGCGTGCCGCTGGGTCTGCGGCTTGAGCAGCCGGTGCTGGTCGGACTGGCCGTGCACCGCCACCAGCGGCTCGGCGATCCCGGCCAGCGTGGAGACCGGCACCGCGGCACCGCCCGCGAACGCCCGGGACCGGCCCTCGGCGCTCACGTTGCGCGCGAGCACGATGCCGTCGTCCTCGACCTCGCCGCCGGCGTCCTCGACCGCGGCGGCCAGGCCCGGCACGGCCCGCGCCGCGATCAAGCCCTCCACCCGCGCCTGCTTGGCACCCGCCCGGACCGCGCCGCTGTCGGCCCGGCCGCCCAGGAGCAGGCCGAGCGCGGTCACCACCATCGTCTTGCCGGCACCGGTCTCGCCGGTGATCACGGTCAGGCCGGGCCCGAGCCTCCAGCACGGAGGCGTCGATGACACCCAGCGAGCCTGATCCGCAGGCTCCTCGATCACGACAGGCTCCCCCTGCCCACGGGCGCGTGCCTCGCGGCGCAGGCTCGGCCGCACCCCGCCAGCCCTCGACCGAGAGCCCGAACTTGGCCACCAGCCGGTCGGTGAACGGCGCCTCGTGCAGGCGCACCAGGCGCACCGGCCGCTGCCCGCGGCTGACCTCGATCCGCGCGCCCGGCGGCAGGTCGACGCTGCGCCGGCCGTCGCACCACAGCACGCCCGAGCCCTGGTTGCCCTCGAGCACCTCGATCGCGATCACCGACGACGGCGCCACCACCATCGGCCGGGCGAACAGCGCGTGGGCGCTCAGCGGCACGATGCACAGCGCCTCGACCTGCGGCCACACGACCGGTCCGCCCGCGCTGAAGTTGTACGCCGTCGAACCGGTCGGCGTCGCGCACACCACCCCGTCGCAGCCCCACCGCGAGAGCGGCCGGCTGTCGATCTCGACGACCACCTCGAGCATCCGCTCGCGCGCGGCCTTCTCCACGCTCGCCTCGTTGACCGCGAAGGTGGAGTAGACCTCCTCGCCGCCGACGAAGGCCCGCACGGCCAGGGTCAGCCGGTCCTCGGTGGTGTAGCGCTGCTGCACGATCGCGTCGATCGTCGCCGCCACGTCCTCGTGCTCGGCCTCGGCCAGGAAGCCAACGTGGCCCAGGTTGACGCCGAGCACCGGCGTCAGGCTCTCGTGGGTGACCTCCGCGGCACGCAGGATGCTCCCGTCGCCGCCGATCACGACCGTCGACTCACAGCCTTGGCTGGCGTCGCTCTCGGAGTCGGTCAGGCTCGACCGCCGGCTCGTAGCCCGCCGGGTCCAGCCCCAGGTCCTCGGCCTCGGACCGCAGCAGACGCACGACGATCCCGTGCCCGCTCAGGCTCCTTGACGAACGCCCGCGCCACGTCCCGCGCCTCGTCCCGCCGGGTGTGCGCGAGCACCAGGACGCGCCGGGGCACGTCCTGCTCGGTGGTCGCCGGGTTCGTCATGGCCCCACCTTCTCATCCGGGTCCGACGTACCGCGCCGCACGACCTCCGCGATGGACGCGTCGTCCACCTCCACCGGGCCCTTGCGCAGCCACACGAAGAACTCCACGTTGCCCGAGGGCCCCGGCAGCGGGCTCACCGTCACCGCCCGCGCCCCCCAGCCGCGCTCGGCCGCGGCGTGCGCGACACCCAGCACCGCCTCCGCGCGCAGGCTCCGGATCACGCACCACGCCACCCTTGCCCACCCGGTCCTTGCCGACCTCGAACTGCGGCTTCACCATCAGCGCCAGGTCGCCGTCGTCCTCGGTCACCCCGAGCAGGGCGTCCAGCACCAGCACCAGGGAGATGAACGACAGGTCGCCGACCACCAGGTCCACCGGGCCGCCGATCTGCTCGGGCACCAAGGTCCGCACGTTGGTGCGGTCGTGCACCACGACCCGCTCGTCCTGCCGGATCGACCAGTGCAGCTGCCCGTAGCCCACGTCCACGGCCACCACCTCGGCGGCACCCGCACGCAGCAGCACGTCGGTGAACCCGCCCGTCGACGCCCCCGCGTCCAGAGCACGCCGGCCCTCGACCCGCAGCCCGGCCTTGCCGAACGCCTCCAGCGCGCCCACCAGCCTTGTGCGCGCCCCGCGAGACGTAGTCCGGGCCGTTCTCGCCCTGCAGCACCACGATCGCGACATCGGTGGTCACCCCGGTGGCCGGCTTCGACGCAAGCGCGCCCGACACCTTCACCCGGCCCTCGGCGATGAGCCTGGGCCGCGCGCTCCCGGGACGGCGCCAGGCCGCGTCGTACCAGCTCGGCGTCCAGGCGCAGTCTGCGCGGCGGCACTAGGACGCGTCGGGTGGGTTGTCGAGCGTGTGCCGCAGGCCCGCGTGGGCCTCCTCGAAGACCGCTGCGTGCTCCTCGAGGGGTCTGTTGTCCAGGCCCGCCACGAGGTCGAGCACACGGTCGACGTCATCGATGCCGGTCGGCGTGGGCGCCGGAACGGGTACCTCGGTCATGGCGCGAGGCTACCGCGCCGCACCGCTCGCCGCCGGGAGCCCTGCCGCGGTGATGTCGGGCACCGATCCAGTCTCGTCCCGGTAGGCTCCACGCCGCCGCGGCCGCCACCCGCCACGCGTCGTCAGGCGCCCCGCCGTCGGCCGCGGCCCGCACCTCGAGCCCGCCGTCGCTCACCCGTCCCCGCCAGCCCGGCAGCGTCCAGGTGTCGCCGTCGCGCTCCGGTGCCTGGTGCGCCACCCCCAGTCCGGCCAGGTCCCCCGACAGGTACGTCGGGCGCAGGCTCTTGCGGCGCGGCCACCAGGCTCCGCGAGGCCGGTCACTCCGGTCAGGACCAGGAGCGAGTCGACCCCGGCGTTCCGCGCCCCCTCGATGTCGGTGTCCAGCCGGTCGCCCACCATCAGCGGCCGGCGACCACCCACGCGTCGTACCGTCTCCTCCAGCAGGGGCCGCTCCGGCTTTCCCGCCACGACCGGCTCGACCCCGCTGAACCTCGCCAGCATCTCGACCTGCACCCCGTGCCCCGGCGCGACCCCGAACGCCGTGGGGATCGTCCGGTCCGTGTTCGAGGCGATCCAGGGCAGTCCGTCGCGAACCCGCACCGCCACCCGCATGATCGCGTGCCACGGCACGTCCGGGCCGTACCCGCTCACCACACCCACCGCGTCGTCCGTCGCGCCGACCGGGACCAGCCCGGCCTCGAGGAGCGCCGCTTCCAGTCCCTGCGCCCCCAGGCAGACGAGCCGCGCGCCCGATCCCCAGCGCTGCGCCGCCACCTGGGCCGCCGCCTGTGCACTCGTCACCACGTCGCCGCTCTCGGCCGTGACCCCCAGGTCGCGCAGGTGGCCGGCGACGGCCTCGGGGGTCCGGGAGGCGTTGTTGGTGATGAACGCGACACGCATCCCTGCCTCGCGCGCCGCCGCGACGTTCTCTGCCGCTCCCGGCACTGCCTCGGGACCGATGTAGACCACTCCGTCGAGGTCGAGCATCGCCAGGTCGTAGGCCTCGGTCAGCGGCACCGTCGATGTGAGCAACACAAGGTCCACCTTGCCAGCAGCGGCCACGTCCGTCTCCGTACGATGCCCTGATGGACCCCGCAGCGCTCGTGACACCGCCGTACGTCGCGGGGCCGCTCCGGCTCGAGCCCTTCCGAGGGCTCATGCTCTCGCCCGCACGCGTCGGCAACCCCACCACAGGCCGCGCCTTCGCCCGCCCCTACCGCGACGTCTCGGCCCGTCTCCTGCGCTGGCAGGCCCGCGGGTACGTGCGCCACGACACCGCCCCCGCGCTCTACCTCCACGAGTACACCTCCGCCGGCATGACCGTCCGGGGACTCGTCGGTGCCCTGGACGTCTCACGGAGGGCCACGCGGCCCGCCGACCGCGCCGTGCTGCCCCACGAGGGCATCCACCCGGCCCAGGCCGACGACCTCGCCGACCGGATGTCCGAGATGGAGCCTCAACCCGGCGCCCATCCTCCTCGTCCACCGCGGTAGCGACCGGCTCCGCGACCTCCAAGCCGCGGTGGCCGGCCGCGAGCCGCAGCACGCCTTCACCGATCGCAGCGAGCAGCAGCACCGGATCTGGGCCATCCGCGACACCGCCACCCTGGCCAGCATCGCCGAGGAGCTCGCCGAGAGCCGCGCGCTCATCGCCGACGGCCACCACCGCTACGCCGCCTACCTCCGCCTGCAACGCCGCCAGACCGAGGGCACGAGCGGCCCGGCACCCACCGACTTCGGGCTCGCCATGCTGGTCGACCAGGGCACGACCCCCCTCTTCCTGGGACCGATCCACCGCACGCTGGCCGGCACCGGGCTCGGCCACCTGCGCGACGCTGTCCTCAGCGTCGGCCTGGCGTACGAGGAGCGATCCCAGGCCGACGCCGTCGCCGCACTCTCCGCGACCCGCTTGGCCGCCACCGACGGAGAGCGCTGGGCCGTGATCACCCTGGACCCCGACGTCCGCGAGGCCGCCGTCGAGACGCTCCACCGCAGGATCGTTCCCGCTCTCCCCCACGGTCCGAGCGCCCTGTCCTACCACCACAGCGTCGAGGAGGCCCTCGCTGCCGCTCGCCGTCAAGACGTCTCCGTGCTCATGCCCGCACCTTCCGTCGACCTCGTCATCGAGATCGCCGAGGCCGATCGTCTGCTGCCGGAGAAAGCCACCTCCTTCCAGCCGAAGCCGAGCCTGGGCGTGCTCATCCGGTCGCTGCGCGACGAACCACCCGCGCCCCGGTGACTTCGACCTCCACCCGCGACATCGTTCGCTCCCCCACGCGGTAGAACCGCCGGCGCAGGGCGCCCTCCACCTCCACCTCGTCCCCCTCGCGCCAGCCCGCCATCGTGCGTCGTGGTCGCGATGCCCAGGCGGCCAGGTCCACGACGTCGACCGACGGGCCCCGCCTGCCCGAGGGCAGCGTCCTGACCTGCGTCCGAGCCACCGAGATCCGGCACACGCACAACTCGTCCCCGCTCGGCAGCGTGCGCAACCGCGGCACCGCCGAGATCCGGCCCACGAGCCGGACCGCATTGTCATCCATGAATGTCCTCCGTCCTTCGTGTTCCCCGAGTCTGCGACAGACCCCCGACCTCGGGAGGGACTGTCGCTCGCTCCTGTGGAGAACGAGCGGCGGGACATCTCCTGTGGACAGGCTCGTGGACATTCCAGAGACGCAAAACACCAAAGGGCCAGCATTTCTGCTGGCCCTTTGGCGAATGTTTGTCCGGCGGCGTCCTACTCTCCCACAGCCTCTCGGTTGCAGTACCATCGGCGCTGGCAGGCTTAACTTCCGGGTTCGGGATGGGACCGGGTGTTTCCCTGCCGCTATGGCCGCCGTAACTCTATGAACCCTTCCACCAAACCCCGGTGGGGGTTGGTGGGGGTTGGTCTTGTAGTGGACGCGCAGTGTGTTGTCCCGTGACAGCATCAAACTGTATCGACCTGGGTCGATGTGTATCGAATCGTTGTTGATGTGTGTTGGGGGTTTGTTGTGGCAAGTCTTCGGCCTATTAGTACCGGTCGGCTGGGCATTGCTGCTGTACACCTCCGGCCTATCAACCCAATAATCTGTTGGGGGCCTTAACCCCACAAAGGGGGTGGGAAACCTCATCTTGAAACGTGCTTCCCGCTTAGATGCGTTCAGCGGTTATCACTTCCGAACGTAGCCAACCAGCCATGCACCTGGCGGTACAACTGGCACACCAGAGGTTCGTCCATCCCGGTCCTCTCGTACTAGGGACAGCCTTTCTCAAGTTTCCTACGCGCGCGGCGGATAGGGACCGAACTGTCTCACGACGTTCTAAACCCAGGCTCGCGTGCCGCTTTAATGGGCGAACAGCCCAACCCTTGGGACCTACTCCAGCCCCAGGATGCGACGAGCCGACATCGAGGTGCCAAACCATCCCGTCGATATGGACTCTTGGGGAAGATCAGCCTGTTATCCCCGGGGTACCTTTTATCCGTTGAGCGACGACCCTTCCACTCGGAGTCGCCGGATCACTAGTTCCGACTTTCGTCCCTGCTCGACATGTCTGTCTCACAGTCAAGCCTCCCTTGTGCACTTACACTCAACACCTGATTGCCAACCAGGCTGAGGGAACCTTTGAGCGCCTCCGTTACATTTTGGGAGGCAACCGCCCCAGTTAAACTACCCATCAGGCACTGTCCCTGAACCAGATCATGGCCCTAGGTTAGACATCTAGTACGACCAGAGTGGTATTTCAACGATGACTCCACAACCACTGGCGTGGCTGCTTCAAAGTCTCCCACCTATCCTACACAAGCCGAACCAAACACCAATGCCAAACTATAGTAAAGGTCCCGGGGTCTTTCCGTCCTGCCGCGCGTAACGAGCATCTTTACTCGTAGTGCAATTTCGCCGAGTCCATGGTTGAGACAGTAGGAAAGTCGTTACTCCATTCGTGCAGGTCGGAACTTACCCGACAAGGAATTTCGCTACCTTAGGATGGTTATAGTTACCACCGCCGTTTACTGGGGCTTAAATTCTGAGCCTTCGACTTGCGTCTAACCCGTCCTCTTAACCTTCCAGCACCGGGCAGGAGTCAGTCCGTATACATCGTCTTACAACTTCGCACGGACCTGTGTTTTAGTAAACAGTCGCTTTCCCCTGGTCTCTGCGGCCCTTCACGCTTCCTCAGCAAGTGAGTACACGATCCGGGCCCCCCTTCTCCCGAAGTTACGGGGGCATTTTGCCGAGTTCCTTAACCATGGTTGTCTCGATCGCCTTGGTATTCTCTACCTGATCACCTGAGTCGGTTTCGGGTACGGGCGGCTCATGGCTCGCTAGAGGTTTTTCTCGACAGCATAGGATCACCCACTTCGGCCCTACGGCCTCGGCATCACATCTCAGACTCACCCACCAAAGGGTTGCAACCCGGATTTGCCTAGGTCACGTCCTACATGCTTACCCGCCGTCTACCATCGCGGCGGTTGGGCTACCTTCCTGTGTCACCCCATCGCTTGCCTACTACCGGGTCGGATCCCACGCTCCACACACACGCCTCACCCCGAAGGGATCGGTCACGTGCGCTTCGGGTGGTTAGCATCACCGGGTTCAGCATGGGCGCCAAGTTGCCGGTACGGGAATATCAACCCGTTGTCCATCGACTACGCCTGTCGGCCTCGCCTTAGGTCCCGACTTACCCAGGGCAGATTAGACTTGACCCTGGAACCCTTGATCAATCGGCGCACGGGTTTCTCACCCGTGATTCGCTACTCATGCCTGCATTCTCACTCGTGTCACGTCCAGACCTGGATCACTCCGGCCCTTCACCCGTGACACGACGCTCCCCTACCCATCTGCACCCCTGAACCAACATCAAGTGCGGCTTGGGTTAAATGCAAATGCCATGGCTTCGGCGGGCGGCTTGAGCCCCGCTACATTGTCGGCGCGGAATCACTTGACCAGTGAGCCTATTACGCACTCTTTCAAGGGTGGCTGCTTCCAAGCCAACCTCCTGGTTGTCACTGCGACTCCACATCCTTTTCCACTTAGCCGCCTCTTAGGGGCCTTAGCCGATGGTCTGGGCTGTTTCCCTCTCGACTATGAAGCCTTATCCCCCACAGTCTCACTGCCACGCTCTCACTTACCGGCATTCGGAGTTTGGCTAACGTCAGTAACCTGGTCGGGCCCATCGGCTATCCAGTGCTCTACCTCCGGCAAGAAACACGCAACGCTGCACCTAAATGCATTTCGGGGAGAACCAACTATCACGGAGTTTGATTGGCCTTTCACCCCTATCCACAGGTCATCCCCTCCATTTTCAACTGAAGTGGGTTCGGTCCTCCACGCCGTCTTACCGGCGCTTCAACCTGCCCATGGATAGATCACTCCGCTTCGGGTCTTGATCGTGCGACTCAAACGCCCTATTCAGACTCGCTTTCGCTACGGCTTCCCCACACGGGTTAACCTCGCCACACAACGCAAACTCGCAGGCTCATTCTTCAAAAGGCACGCCATCACCCCCCACCCCGAAGGGCATAAGGCTTTGACGGATTGTAGGCACATGGTTTCAGGTACTATTTCACTCCCCGCCAGGGGTACTTTTCACCTTTCCCTCACGGTACTGGTCCGCTATCGGTCATCGAGGAGTATTTAGGCTTAACGGGTGGTCCCGCCAGATTCACACACCATTCCAGGAGTGGCGTGTTACTTGGGAAATGCTGAACACAGCCTCACACTATCGTCTACGGGGCTATCACCCGCTACGGCACCGCTTTCCAACGGACTTCGACCTCGTCTAAGGTTTCTTACTGTGCGCCACCCCGGCAGAGACGGCAACAACACTCCCACAACCCCCCAACTGCAACGCCTGCCGGCTATCACACAACTGAGGTTTAGCCTCATCCGATTTCGCTCGCCACTACTCTCGGAATCACGGTTGTTTTCTCTTCCTGTCGGTACTGAGATGTTTCACTTCCCGACGTTCCCTCCACACACCCTATTTTATTCAGGTGCAGGTAACACGACATGACTCGTGCTGGGTTTCCCCATTCGGACATCCCCGGATCAACGCTCGGTTGCCAACTCCCCAGGGCATATCGCAGGCTCCAACGTCCTTCATCGGCTCTCGATGCCAAGGCATCCACCATGTGCCCTTAACAACTTGCCCACAACAAACCACCAACACACACAAACAACCGAAACTGTCCGCAGCACCAGTGGCCCTCATGGAACAAACCGATTAAGAGAACACACAAAACAATCAATTCGATACGAAACAACACAACACCCACACCAACCCAAAGCAGACTCGACAAACGCCGAACAACTCCGGATCACGCGGGTGTAATGCTCGCGTCCACTATCAAGAAGTCAAACAACCAGAAGCCAACCAGCACCCCCACCCACCAAAGGACGGACGCGTCTGATGCCTCAGACACCCAACAGCGTGCCACACGTTCAGAACCCACCCCACCACCACAAGGCGACAAGACAAGACTCAGCAAGACGATTGTGTTCCACTAGTGAACACCCCATAACACCAACAGGCTCATTCGGCTGCCGGACGCGGGTGTGCTCCTTAGAAAGGAGGTGATCCAGCCGCACCTTCCGGTACGGCTACCTTGTTACGACTTCGTCCCAATCGCCAGCCCCACCTTCGACGGCTCCCCCCACAAGGGTTAGGCCACCGGCTTCGGGTGTTGCCGACTTTCGTGACGTGACGGGCGGTGTGTACAAGGCCCGGGAACGTATTCACCGCAGCGTTGCTGATCTGCGATTACTAGCGACTCCGACTTCATGGGGTCGAGTTGCAGACCCCAATCCGAACTGAGACCGGCTTTTTGGGATTCGCTCCCCCTCACGGGATCGCAGCCCTTTGTACCGGCCATTGTAGCATGCGTGAAGCCCTGGACATAAGGGGCATGATGACTTGACGTCATCCCCACCTTCCTCCGAGTTGACCCCGGCAGTCTCCCATGAGTCCCCGGCATAATCCGCTGGCAACATGGAACGAGGGTTGCGCTCGTTGCGGGACTTAACCCAACATCTCACGACACGAGCTGACGACAGCCATGCACCACCTGTACACCAGTATCAAAGAGACCCCCATCTCTGGGGGCTTCCGGTGTATGTCAAACCCAGGTAAGGTTCTTCGCGTTGCATCGAATTGATCCGCATGCTCCGCCGCTTGTGCGGGCCCCCGTCAATTCCTTTGAGTTTTAGCCTTGCGGCCGTACTCCCCAGGCGGGGCGCTTAATGCGTTAGGCTACGGCACGGAACCCATGGAATAGGTCCCACACCTAGCGCCCAACGTTTACGGTGTGGACTACCAGGGTATCTAATCCTGTTCGCTCCCCACACTTTCGCTCCTCAGCGTCAGGTAATGCCCAGAGAACCGCCTTCGCCACCGGTGTTCCTCCTGATATCTGCGCATTTCACCGCTACACCAGGAATTCCATTCTCCCCTGCATACCTCTAGTCTGCCCGTATCGAAAGCAAGCAACCAGTTAAGCCTGGCTGTTTTTCACTCCCGACGCGACAAACCGCCTACGAGCCCTTTACGCCCAATAATTCCGGACAACGCTCGGACCCTACGTATTACCGCGGCTGCTGGCACGTAGTTGGCCGGTCCTTCTTCTGTACCTACCGTCACTCCCCAAAAGGTCGCTTCGTCGATACTGAAAGAGGTTTACAACCCGAAGGCCGTCATCCCTCACGCGGCGTTGCTGGATCAGGCTTCCGCCCATTGTCCAATATTCCCCACTGCTGCCTCCCGTAGGAGTCTGGGCCGTGTCTCAGTCCCAGTGTGACCGGTCACCCTCTCAGGCCGGTTACCCGTCAAAGCCTTGGTGAGCCATTACCTCACCAACAAGGCTGATAGGCCGCGAGCACATCCTGCGCCGAAAAACTTTCCACCACCAACCCATGCGGGTAGCAGTCATATCCGGTATTAATCACCGTTTCCGGTGGCTATCCCAGAGCGCAGGGCAGATTACTCACGTGTTACTCACCCGTTCGCCGCTCGAGTACCCCCGAAAGGGCCTTTCCGCTCGACTTGCATGTGTTAAGCACGCCGCCAGCGTTCGTCCTGAGCCAGGATCAAACTCTCCATAAGAAAATCAAAATCCCAACAAACTTCAAACTGCTGACATCTCTGTCCACAGAATCACTTCATTGACAAGCAAACAACCACACGACCAAAGCCGCATGATCGAAAGCACACAAACGTCACAATCGAATCTATGCATGACACACTGTTGAGTTCTCAAACATCACACGCTCTCGCGCCTCGGGCCCTGGCGGGCCTTCGGTCGCGGGGCAACCTGTGAAACGTTACTGGTTCGGATCCTGCTCGTCAACTCCGGTGACCCGGAGCCTCGGACCGGAGTCCGAACCCTGCTGCGGACACACCGAAAGCCTCTTGTTTGGGCCCTTGGCCCGGAGGTTTTCGCTGCGTTCCCCGCAACGAGAAGAACATTAACAGCACACGTCCCCCTCGTTGCAAATCGGGGTGCCCCTCAGCCTGCGGGGACGGTGCTCCTGAACGCGTTTGCGCAGGTCAGCGAGTTTGTTCGTCCACGCGCACGGGTGCCGTGCCACCACGGCCGGAGCGGGAGGCGACCGAACCCTCGATGGTCAGCACGAGGCGTACGTCGGGGGTGAGCGCGGGCGAGATGGCCGCGAACTCCTCGTCGGTGAGGTCCGCGAGCTCCACACCGCGCGCCTCGGCGGCCCGGACGCAGGCGCCGGCGAGCTCGTGCGCGATCCGGAACGGCGTGCCCTCGCGCACCAGCCACTCCGCGATGTCGGTCGCCAGGGAGAAGCCCTGGGGAGCGAGCTCGGCCATCCGCTCGGTGTTGTAGACGAGCGTGGCCACCTGGCCGGTGAACGCCGGCAGCAGCACCTCGAGGGTGTCGATGGAGTCGAAGACCGGCTCCTTGTCCTCCTGCAGGTCGCGGTTGTAGGCGAGCGGGAGGGCCTTGAGGGTGGTGAGCAGCCCGGTGAGGTTCCCGATCAGGCGGCCGGCCTTGCCGCGCGCGAGCTCGGAGATGTCCGGGTTCTTCTTCTGCGGCATGATCGACGACCCCGTCGACCAGGAGTCGTGGAGGGTGACGAAGTCGAACTCCTTCGTCGCCCACAAGATGATCTCCTCGGCGATCCGGCTCACGTCCACCCCGATCTGGGCCGCGACGAAGGCGAACTCCGCGACGAAGTCCCGCGACGCCGTACCGTCGATCGAGTTGGCGGTCGACCCGGTGAAGCCCAGGCTCGCGAGCGACCAGACTCGGGGTCGAGGCCGAGGCTCTGGCCCGCCAGCGCCCCGCTCCCGTACGGCGAGTCGCTGACCACCCGCGCATGCCAGTCCCGCAGCCGGTCGACGTCGCGCAGCAGCGCCCAGGCGTGGGCCATCAGGTGGTGGGACAGCAACACCGGCTGGGCGTGCTGCAGGTGCGTGCGCCCGGGCATGATCGCGCCGAGGTTCGCCTCCGCCTGGTCCGCGAGCGCGGTGACCAGGTCCAGGACGAGGCCGGTGACCACCCGCTCGTGGTCGAGCAGGTAGGCTGCGGAAGAGCGTGGCGATCTGGTCGTTGCGGGAGCGGCCGGCGCGCAGCTTTGCCGCCGACGTCGGGGCCGACCTCCTCGATCAGCATCCGCTCCAGCGCGCCGTGGACGTCCTCGTCGGAGTCCGCGGCCCACAGCCGGCCGTCGGTGTAGCGCTGGGCGAGCGCGTCGAGCCCCCGGTGCAGGCTCGAGCTCCTCCTCCCCCGTCAGCAGACCGGCCGCGCCGAGCGCCTTGGCGTGCGCGTGGGATCCGGCGAGGTCGTAGAGCGCGAGCCGCCAGTCGAAGTGCGTGGAGCGCGACAGCGCCTCCAGGCTCCGGTGAGGGTCCGCCCTCGAACCGGCCGCCCCAGAGCCTTGCCCTCGTTGGTCCCGCTGAGCTCGTTGCCCGTGGTCATCTGCTCATCCTCCCCGGACGTGCGCGATCGCCGCCCGCATCTGGTCGATCAGCCGCGGGTCCACCGCGCGGCCGTCGGTCTCGAGGTCCTCGGGGGTCCACCAGCGTGCGTCGAAGATCGACTGCGACTCCAGCAGGTCCAGCCCCTCGAAGGCTGATCGGCGTCTCCTCGACGCCCACGGCGAAGAGGGTCGACTCGTTGACGTAGGGGCGCCCGTTCCAGGAGAACTCCACCTCGAAGGTGCCGAAGGGCTCCCCCAGGGCCTCCGGCTCGACGCGGATGCCGGTCTCCTCGCGCAGGCTCGCGCACACCGGCCTCCGCCAGCGACTCCCCCGGGTCGGCCGCGCCGCCGACGGTGAACCAGTAGCGCACCTCGGGCACCGCCGGGTCACACCCGAGCAGCAGCAGGACCGTGCCCCCGGGTCGACGGGCAGCACCCGGGCGACGGTACGACGAGTCGGCTCGCCCCGCCCCAAGCCATCGGTCACGTCAGTCGGTCCCCGACTCCATCGCCACGTCCTCCAGGATCGCCTCGGCCTCCTCGCCACCCTCCGGATTGGCGGTGATCCGGTCGTAGCCGCCGGCGGGCGATCTCACCGAAGAGCGTGCCGTGCTCGACGAGCACCGTGCCCTGGTCGAGCGGCTGGCCGGCGTACTGCTCCAGGCTTTGTCGCGGCTGTCGGCGATGTCGAGGTTGCGCATCGTCAGGCTGGCCGATGCGGTCGGTGGGACCGAAGGCGGCGTTCTCGACGCGCTCCATGGAGAGCCTTCTCGGGGTGGTAGGAGAAGTTCGATCCCTCGGTGGACACGATGGTGTAGTCGTCACCGCGGCGCAGCCGCAGCACGACCGTCCCCGTCACCAGCGAGGCGATCCAGCGCTGGATGGACTCACGCAGCATCAGCGCCTGCGGGTCGAGCCACCGGCCCTCGTAGAGCAGCCGGCCGAGCCTTGCGCCCGTCCAGGTGGTAGTTCGCGAGGGTGTCCTCGTTGTGGATCGCGTTGAGCAGGCGCTCGTAGGCCGCGAAGAGCAGCGCCATGCCGGGCGCCTCGTAGATGCCGCGCGACTTGGCCTCGATGATCCGGTTCTCGATCTGGTCGGACATGCCCAGGCCGTGGCGCCCGCCGATGGCGTTGGCCTCCACGACGAGGGCGACCGCGTCGTCGTACCGCTTGCCGTTGAGGGCGACCGGGCGGCCGGCCTCGAAGGTGACGGCGACGTCCTCGGACTCGATGGCGACCGACGGGTCCCAGAACTTCACGCCCATGATCGGCTCGACGGTCTCCAGGGAGACGTCGAGGTGCTCCAGCGTCTTGGCCTCGTGGGTGGCGCCCCAGATGTTGGCGTCGGTGGAGTAGGCCTTCTCGGTGGAGTCCCGGTAGGGCAGGCCGTGCGCGAGGAGCCACTCGCTCATCTCGTGCCGGCCACCGAGTCTCGGCGACGAAGTCCGCGTCCAGCCAGGGCTTGTAGATGCGCAGGCTCCGGGTTGGCCATCAGGCCGTAGCGGTAGAACCGCTCGATGTCGTTGCCCTTGTACGTCGAGCCGTCACCCCAGATGTTGACGCCGTCGGCCTGCATCGCGCGCACCAGCAGGGTGCCGGTGACCGCACGGCCGAGCGGCGTGGTGTTGAAGTAGGCCTTGGCGCCGGAGCGGATGTGGAAGGCACCGCACGCCAGCGCGGCGAGGCCCTCCTCCACCAGCCTGCGGCTTGATGTCGACGGCACGGGCGATCTCGGCGCCGTACTCCTTGGCGCGCAGCGGCACCCCGGCGATGTCCGGCTCGTCGGGCTGGCCGATGTCGGCGGTGTAGGTGCACGGGATCGCGCCCTTGTCGCGCATCCACGCGACGGCGACGGAGGTGTCGAGGCCGCCGGAGAAGGCGATGCCGACGCGCTCTCCTACGGGAAGGGAGGTCAGGACCTTGCTCAACTACTCGTTCCTTTCGGCAAGGGAGGTGAACCGGTGGGCCAGGGCCTCGCCCCCGGCAGGGTCGCGCCCGATCACGAGCACGGTGTCGTCGCCGGCGATGCAGCCGAGGACGTCGGAGATCTCGACCTTGTCGATCGCGCTCGCGAGGAACTGCGCCGCACCCGGCGGGGTGCGGAGGACGACGAGGTTGGCGCTGGCCTCGGCGCTGACGAGCAGGCTCCGCGGCCAGCCGGGACAGGCGGTGCTGGGCGGCGGCGCTCTCGCCCGGGACGGGCGTGCGGTCGCCTCCCTCGGCAGGTACGGCGTAGACGAGGGTCCCGCTGGGGCCGCGCACCTTGACGGCGTCGAGACTCGACGAGGTCACGGCTGAGCGTGGCCTGGGTGACGTGCACGCCCCGGGCCCCGAGCAGGTCGGCGAGCTCGTGCTGGGAGCGCACCTCGCGGCTCTCCAGCAGGCTCGACGACGAGCGCCTGGCGGGCGCTCTTGGTCAGCGGGGTCAGGGCGTGCTCGCTCATCAGCGGTCCTGCAGCCAGGTCATGATCGCCTTCTGGGCGTGCCGGCGGTTCTCGGCCTCGTCCCACACGACGCTCCGGGGGCCGTCGATGACCTCGGCGTCGATCTCCGAGCCCCGGTACGCCGGAAGGCAGTGCAGCACGATCGCGTCGTCCTGGGCGTGGGAGACGAGACTCGCCCGTCACGGCGTACGGGCCGAAGATCGCGCGACGCGCGGCCGCCTCGTCCTCCTTGCCCATCGAGACCCAGGTGTCGGTGACGACGACGTCGGCGCCGGTGACCGCCTCGACGGGGTCGGCGGTGACAGCGACGCTGCCTCCCAGTCCAGCAGCGGTGTCCAGCACGGCGGAGGCGGGTGCGTAGCCCTCGGGGCAGCCGAAGCGCACGTGCATCCCGGCCAACGAGCCGGCGAGCGCCCAGGAGTTGCCCATGTTGCAGGCCGCGTCGCCGAGGAAGGCGACCGTCAGCCCGGCCAGCGTGCCCTTGTGCTCGGCGACGGTGAGCAGGTCGGCGAGCAGGCTGGCAGGGGTGGAAGTCGTCGGTGAGCGCGTTGATCACCGGGACGCCCGAGAGTGCGGCCATCTCGTCCAGGTCCGCCTGGGCGAAGGTGCGCCACACGATCTGCGAGGCCTGGCGCCCGAGCACCCGGGCGACGTCCGCGACGGACTCGCGCTTGCCGATCCCGGCGAGTCGGCCGTCGACCAGCATCGGGTGGCCGCCGAGCTCGGCGATGCCCGCGGCGAAGGACGCCTGGGTGCGCAGGGTCGGCTTGTCGAAGACCATCGCCACGGTGCGCGGGCCGGCGAGCGGCCGGTGGTCGTAGGGCTCGGCCTTGAGCCGCGCGGCCAGGGCCAGCACCTCTGCCTGCTCGGCAGCCGTCAGGTCGTCGTCTCGCAGGAAGGAGCGGGTCATGCCGACACCCCCGCCGCGTCCAGGATGCCGGGCCACGCGGTCGCGAAGGCGTCGATGTCGGCGTCGGTGAGGACCAGCGGCGGGGCCATCCGGACCCGCTCCGGGGTGGCGGCGTTGACGATGAACCCCGCGTCCTGGGCGGCGGTCACGACCTCGGCGGCCTTGGGCTCGGCGAGGGTGAGGCCGACGAGCAGCCCGGCGCCGCGGGTCTCGACGACCCGCGGGTCGGCGGCCGCGGCGGCACTCAGCCGCTCCCCCGCCTCGGTCACGCGGCCGAGGAAGCCGTCCTCGCCGATCACGTCGAGCACCGTCAGCGCCGCAGCGGCCGCGACCGGGTTGCCGCCGAACGTGGTGCCGTGGTTGCCCGGGTCGAAGAGCCTTCCCGCTGCCCTGGGTGGCGATGCAGGCACCGATCGGGATGCCACCGGCGAGCCCCTTGGCCAACGTCACGATGTCCGGGACGACGGGCGCGTCGACCAGGTCGGCGTGCTGGTGCGCGAACCACGCCCCGGTCCGCCCGACGCCGGTCTGGATCTCGTCGAGCCACAGCAGGGCGCCGTTGTCGTGGGCGATCCGCTGCGCCGCCGGCAGGTAGTCGCGCGGCGGGACGATGACGCCCGCCTCGCCCTGGACCGGCTCGACGAGGACGGCCGCCGTGCGGTCGTCGACCGCCGCCGCCAGGGCGGCCTCGTCGCCGTAGGGGACGAAGACGACGTCACCCGGCAGCGGCTCGAAGGGCTCGCGGTAGGCCTGCTTCGAGGTGAGCGCGAGCGCACCCATCGTGCGGCCGTGGAAGGAACCGGCGGTCGCCACGATCCTGGTACGGCCGGTACGACGGGTCAGCCTTGAACGCCGCCTCGTTGGCCTCGGCACCGGAGTTGGTGAAGAACACCCGGGCCTCGGTGCCGAGCAGCGACACGAGCCGCTCGGCGAGGCCGATCTGCGGAGCGCTGGCGAAGAAGTTGGAGATGTGGCCGAGGGTCTGCAGGCTGCTCGGTGACCGCCGTGACCAGGCGCGGGTGGGCGTGGCCGAGGGCATTGACGGCGATGCCGCCGAGCAGGTCGACGTACTCGCGGCCGTCGGCGTCCCACACATGAGCGCCCTCGCCACGGGTGAGGACGAGCCTTCGGGGGGCCGAAGGTGTTCATCAGCGAGCCGGCGTACCGCTCGGTCCACTGCGCGTTCGTGGTCACTTGAGGGCCTCCCGGGCCTTGCGGGTCTTGGTGGTGACGCCGGGCAGCACCTGGGTGCCGACACCCTCGTCGGTGAAGAGCTCGAGCAGCACGGCGTGCTCCCTGGCGGCCGTCGACGACGGTCGCGCGCTCCACTCCCCCACGCACCGCCTGCAGGCAGGCCTTCATCTTCGGGATCATCCCGCTGGCCAGCGTCGGCAGGATCTTCTCCAGGGCTTCCGGGCTGATCTCGCCGATCACCTCCTCGGGGTCCGGCCAGTCGAGGTAGAGCCCCTCGACGTCAGTGAGCACCAAGAGCTTCTCGGCACCGAGCGCGGCGGCGAGCGACGCGGCGGCGGAGTCGGCGTTGACGTTGTGGACCACGCCGTCGACGTCCGGCGCGACGCTGGACACCACGGGGATCCGGCCGGCCTCGATCAGGTCGAGGACCGCCTCGGGCCGCACCTGCGCGACCTCGCCGACCAGGCCGAGGTCCACCTCCTCGCCGTCCACGACGGTGCCGGTCTGCTCGGCGGTGAACAGCCCGGCGTCCTCACCGGACAGGCCGACGGCCAACGGGCCGTGCTCGTTGATCAGGCCGACCAGGCTCGCGCTGCACCTGCCCGACCAGCACCATCCGGACGACGTCCATCGCCTCCGGCGTGGTGACCCGCAGGCCGCCACGGAACTCCGACTCGATGCCGAGCCGGCCGAGCATCTGCGAGATCTGCGGTCCGCCGCCGTGCACGACGACCGGCCGGAAGCCGGCGAAGCGCAGGAACGCGATGTCCTCGGCGAAGGCCCGCTTGAGCACGTCATCGGTCATGGCGTTGCCGCCGTACTTCACCACGATCACCTTGCCGTGGTAGGCCTTCAGCCAGGGCAGAGCGCCGGCGAGGGTCCTGGCCTTGTCGGGGTCGGGCTTGCCCGGCTCGGTCATCTTCTCCTCGCTCATGACGAGTACGCGCTGTTCTCGTGGACGTAGGCGTGGGTGAGGTCGTTGGTCCACACGGTCGCCTCGGCGTCGCCGGCCTTGAGGTCGATCGTCACGGTGACCGCCCGCGGGCCGAGGTCGACGAGCGCCGGATCCTCGGCGGGCGTGCTGTTGCGGCACACCCACACACCGTTCATCGCGACGTCGAGGTCCGCCGGGTCGAAGGCGGCGCTCGTCGTACCGACCGAGGCGAGGACGCGGCCCCAGTTGGGGTCCTTGCCGAAGACGGCCGCCTTGAAGAGGTTGCTCCGCGCGACGCTGCGGCCGACCTCGACCGCCTCGTCCTCGGTGGCGGCGTGGAGCGTGGTGATCGCGATCTCGTGGTCGGCGCCCTCGGCGTCCGCCAGGAGCCTGCTTCGCCAGCCTGGGTGCACAGGTCGGTGAGGGCGGCGGTGAACTCCTGCGCCGTGGGCGTCACACCGGACGCGCCGCTGGCCAGCAGGGTGACGGTGTCGTTGGTGGACTGGCAGCCGTCGGAGTCGAGCCGGTCGAAGGCTGACCCGGGTGGCCGCCCGCAGCGCGGCGTCCAGGCTCCGGAGCCGGTACGACGGCGTCGGTCGTGACCACGACGAGCATGGTCGCCAGCGCGGGCGCCAGCATGCCGGCACCCTTGGCCATCCCACCGATCGACCAGCCGTCTCCCTCGACGACGACCTGCTTGGAGACCGTGTCGGTGGTCATGATCGCCTCGGCGGCGTCCTGCCCGCCGTCGGCGGAGAAGCCTGGGCGTGGACGGTGCGCACGCCGTCGAGCAGCGTCTGCCGGTCGTTGACGAGCCCGATCAGGCCGGTCGAGCAGACGACCACGTCACCGGCGCCGACGCCGAGCGCCGTACCGACCTCCTCGGCGACCTGGTGCGTGGTCAGGAAGCCCTCGGGACCGGTGTAGCAGTTGGCACCGCCGGAGTTGAGGACGACGGCGCGCACGACGCCGTCCTTGACGACCTGCTCGCTCCACAGCACCGGGTTGGCCTTGCAGCGGTTGCTGGTGAAGACGGTGGCGGAGTCGAAGGTGGGGCCCTGGTTGACGACCAGGGCGAGGTCCTTGCCGCCGCTGGCCTTGAGGCCGATGGCGGCGCCGGCGGCGACGAAGCCGGCGGGATGGGTGACGCTCATGGGATCTGCTTTCGGGTGACGAGGATCAGACGGGGACGGCGGGGGCGACGGTGTGCCCCGATCGTCGTCACGCCTCCTCGGCCTTGTCCGCGTCGGCGGTCGGCACCAGGATCCAGTCGGTGTCGAAGGTGGAGATCACGAAGACGTTGACGTCGTCCTCGGCGAGCGGCGCGAGCAGCGTCACCAGGATGCCGGGGACCGAGAGGTCGAGCGTGCCCTCGACCGAGAACGCCGTCAGCGGCTTCTCGTGGCGCGCCTTCTTCGGCACGCTGCGGCCCGCGCAGACCAGCGAGGTCTCGGTGGCGGTCGCGGTGATCGAGAACACCGACGACGACTCGGCCCAGGTGGGGATCTCCGCGCCGGGAGGCAGCCGGACGACCGCGAGGGTCTCCGGGAAGCGGGCGAGGGAGAAGGTCTGCTGATCGCTCACGGGGCCAGTCCTACCGTGGTCAGGCCCGTGGTCTCGTCGAGACCCAGGGCGAGGTTCATGCACTGCACGGCCGCGCCGGCGGTGCCCTTGGCGAGGTTGTCGACGGCGCCCACCGCGACCAGCCGTCCCGCGGCCTGGTCCACCGCGACCTGCAGGTGCACGGCGTTCGAGCCGAGCACGGCCTGCGTCTGCGGCCACTGGCCGGGGGCGAGCAGGTGCACGAAGGGCTCCTCGGCGTAGGCCTTCGCGTAGACGTCGTGGGCCTCCTCGGTCGTGAGGGGGCCGGCCAGCGGCGCCGAGCAGGTCGCGAGGATCCCCCGCGACATCGGCACCAGGAGCGGGGTGAAGCCTGACCTTCACCGACTCCGGACCCCCGGCGACGAGGCGGCCGAGGTTCTGCGTGATCTCGGGGGTGTGCCGGTGGACTCCCCCGACGCCGTACGCACTGGTGTTGCCCATGACCTCGCTGCCGAGCAGGTGGGTCTTGGCGGCCTTGCCGGCGCCGCTGGTGCCGGACGCGGCCACCACCACGACGTCCGGTACGACGATGCCCGCCGCCACCGCCGGGGCGAGGGTGAGCGAGGAGATCGTCGGGTAGCAGCCCGGGACGGCGACCCGGCGGGTCCCACGCAGCGCCTCCCGGTTGCCGGGCAGACTCGGGCAGGCCGTAGGGCCAGGTGCCGGCGTGGGCGCTGCCGTAGAACCGCTCCCACGCGGCGGCGTCCTCCAGCCGGTAGTCCGCGCCGCAGTCGACGACCACGACGTCGGCGTCGCGCGCGGTGAGCTCCGCGGCGAGTGCGCCGGACTGCCCGTGCGGCAGGCCGAGGAAGACCACGTCGTGACCGGCGAGCACGTCGGCCGTGGTCGGCTCCAGCACCCGCTCGGCGAGCGGCACCAGGTGCGGCTGCAGCGCGCCGAGACGCTCACCGGCGTTGCTGGCGCCGGTGAGGGCGCCGATCTCGACGCCCGGATGTCCCAGCAGCAGCCGCAGCACCTCGCCGCCTGCGTACCCGCTGGCGCCGGCGACCGCGACCCGAACCTTGCTCATGTGCATGAATATACAGGCCTCTGCATGTTTTCGTGCAACCGGGGGTGCGGGGTCAGCGCTGGACGGCTCCCACCCGCTCGGCCGCGGCCGCCACTGCGGCGTCCCGCGCGGCGCCGGTCTCGGCCTCGGTGAGCGTGCGGTCGGGAGCGCGGAAGCGCAGCGCGAACGCCAGCGACTTCTTCCCGGCACCCACCTGCTCGCCGGTGTATACGTCGAAGAGGCGCAGCGACTCCAGCAGGCTCGCCGGCGCCCTCACGCAGGGCCGCCTCGACGGCCGCGACGGTGACCGCGTCGTCGACGACCAGCGCGACGTCCTCCTTGGCCAGCGGCATCGTGGAGAACACCGGGCCCGGCGTCACCTCGTCGGCCGCGGCCATCAGCGCGTCCAGGTCGAGTCTCGACGGCGGCACTGCGGGGCGGCAGGCCGAAGGCCTTGCACACGTTGGGGTGCACCTCGCCGGCGTGGCCGATGAGCACCTCGTCCACCGAGATCGCGGCGCAGCGGCCGGGGTGCCAGGGCATCCGGGCGGCGCTCGCCACGTCGATGCGGACACCGAGCTCGTCGGCCAGGCGTCGTACGACGGCCAGGGCATCGCTCCACGCCGCGTCCGTGCCCGCGCCCCACCAGCCGGAGCGGGTGCGCTCGCCGGCGAGGACCACGGCCAGGTGCAACGGCTGGACGGGCAGCGCCTCCAACAGGCTTCTCCAGGCTCCGCCTCGCTCGGGCGGGTGTGCACGCCGTAGATCGGCGCGGGGCCGTTGTCGGAGGGGAAGGCGACGGTGCCGGTCTCGAAGAGCGCGACGCCCGGTGCACCCCGTCCCACGTTGCGGCCGGCGGCGTCGAGCAGCCCGGGGAGCAGGGTCGTGGTGTAGGACGGCTCCTCGTTGGAGAGCGGGTTGGCCAGGTCGACGGTCGTGCGAAGCGGGTCGTCGGCCGGCAGGCCGAGCCGGTCGAAGGTGGCCCCACCGACGAACGGGAAGGCTCACCACCTCGACGCAGCCGGCACCCGCGAGGGTGCGGCCGATCCGGCGGCGCAGCCGCTGGGTGCGGGTCAGGCCGCGGCCGCTCGCGCGACGCGGGACGATGCTCGGGACCTGGTCGTAGCCGACGATCCGGACGACCTCCTCGACCAGGTCGTAGGGGTCGTTGAGGTCCGGGCGCCAGCTCGGCGGGACGACGTCGACCGTGCCGGCGCCCGACTCGCCCGACTCGCTCACCGTCGCGCCGATCGCGCGCAGGTGCTCGACCGTGGTCATCGCGGAGATGTCGATGCCGCTCAGCCGCGCCGGGAGGTCCGTGGCGATCGTGATCGTGGGCCGCTCGGGGGCGGTCCCGACGAGGGTGAAGCCGGGCTCGGCGGTCGCGCCGCCGTGCTCGACGAGCAGGCTCGACGACGCGGTCGGCCGCGACTCCGGGCAGGAACGGGTCGACACCCCGCTCGTTGCGCTTGCCGGCCTCGGAGGTGAGCCTTGTGGCGCTTGCCGGTGCGGAACATCGACACGGCGTCCCAGTGCGCCGCCTCGATCAGCACCCGCGTCGTGGTCGCCGACATCTCGGTCGTGGCACCGCCCATCACACCGGCCAGGCCGATCGGGCCGGAGTCGTCGGTGATGACCAGGTCCTCGGGGCTCAGGCTCGCGCACGACGTCGTCGAGGGTGGTGAGCTTCTCACCCTCCCGGGCGCGGCGGACACCGAGCGCACCGGCGACCTTGTCGGCGTCGTAGCCGTGGATGGGCTGGCCGAGTCCGAGCATGACGTAGTTGGTCACGTCGACGGCGAGCGAGATCGAGCGCATGCCTGCCTGCTCGACGCGGCGCTTGATGAAGTCGGGGGTCGGCGCGGCCGGGTCGAAGCCGCTCACCAGCCGGGCGGCGAAGACCGGGCAGCCGGCCGGGTCGTCGACGACGACCTCCCAGGCGCCGCCATCCGGCTCGGGCAGGGTGCGCTGCGCCGGGTCGGTGAACGGTACGCCGAAGCCGAGCGCCGCCTCGCGGGTCACCCCGCGCAGGGACAGCGCATAGGCCCGGTCGGGGTTGATCTCGAACTCGATGACCTCCTCGTCGAGCCCGAGCAGGCCGAACGCGTCGTCGCCGGGCGCGCCCGCGTCGGGCGGCAGCACGAGGATGCCGTCGTGGTCGTCGCCGATGCCGAGTCTCGCGGACCGAGCAGATCATGCCCGCGGAGACGTGGCCGTAGGTCTTGCGCGCGGAGATCTCGAAGTTCCCCGGCAGCACGCCGCCGGGCAGGATCACCACGACCAGGTCGCCGGGTGCGAAGTTGTGGGCGCCGCAGACGATGCCCTGCGGCTCGCCCGTGCCGTTGGCCTCACCGACGTCGACCCTGCACCAGTTGATCGTCTTGCCGTTCTTCTGCGGCTCGGGCTCCATCGTGAGCACCTTGCCGATCACCAGCGGGCCGGTGATGCCCGCACCGGCGGCGGTGATCGCCTCCAGCCTTGAGGCCGAGCGCGGTGAGCCGATCGGTGAGCGTCTCGGTGGTGACCTCCGCGGGGAGGTCGACGAGCTCGCGGATCCAGGCTGACAGGGGCCTTCACAGCTCACTCCCGAATGCCGTCGTGAAGCGCACGTCGCCCTCGAAGAGGGTGCGCAGGTCCTCCAGGCCGTGCCGGAACATCAGCGTCCGGTCGATGCCCATGCCGAACGCGAAGCCGGAGTAGCGCTCGGAGTCCACGCCGCACGCCTGGAGCACGCGCGGGTTGACGATGCCGCAGCCACCCCACTCGATCCAGCCCTCGCCGCGGCAGGTGCGGCAGGACTCCGAGTCGACGCCCCGGCAGACGAAGCAGATCAGGTCGACCTCGGCCGACGGCTCGGTGAAGGGGAAGTACGACGGGCGGAAGCGCGTGGTGATGCCCTCACCGAACATCTGGCTGGCGAAGTGGTCGAGGGTGCCCTTGAGGTGCGCCATCGAGATGCCCTCGTCGATGACCAGGCCCTCGACCTGGTGGAACATCGGAGAGTGCGTGGCGTCGTACTCGTCGGCGCGGAACACCCGCCCCGGGCACACGACGTAGATCGGGGGCTGGCGGGTGAGCATGGTGCGCGCCTGGACCGGGCTGGTCTGGGTGCGGAGCACCACGTGGTTCTCCTCCGGCGCGGTCCAGATCGAGTCCTGGGTGGTGCGCGCGGGGTGGTTCGGGCCCATGTTGAGCGCGTCGAAGTTGAGCCACTCGGCCTCGATGACCGGGCCCTCGGCGACCTCCCAGCCCATCGCCACGAAGATGTCGGCGATCAGGCTCGGCGCCGGTGGTCAGCGGGTGCCGGGCACCGGCCGGCTGCCGATCGGTCGGCAGCGTGACGTCGACGGCCTCCTCGACGAGGATCCGCGCCTCGTTCTCGACCTCGAGCTCGGCCTGCCGGGCGGCGAGCGCCTTGCTGACCGCACCCCGGGCCTGGCCCACGCGCTGGCCCGCCTCCTTGCGCGCCTGCGGGGGCAGCGCGCCGATCTCGCGGTTGGCCAGCGCCAGCGGCGAGCGGTCGCCCGTGTGCTCGGTGCGCACCACCTTGAGCCTGCTCCAGGTCGGTGGCGGCGGCGATCGCGGCCAGTGCGGCGTCGCGCGCGGCCTCCACCTCGGCAGGGCTCACGGCGGCGACCTCCACAGGGTCGTAGTCAGTGTTAGGGCCAGACATCGTGGGCCAAGTCTAGGAAGGCCCGGACCCCGGGCGCGAACCGGTATCAGTCGGCGAAGCCGTCGGCGATCCCGGTCAGCCGGTCGACGTACGCCGGCCAGTCGAAGCCGTCGGGCAGGTTGCTCGCCGCGGCGCGCATCCCGGCGGCCCCGTCGGCCTGCTCGCGAAGCACGTCGGCATGCCCGGCGTGGCGGGCGATGTCACTCAGCACGTGCACCGCGATGGCGTGCAGGCGGACCTCCGCGCGCTCCTCGGGCCACCACGGCACCCGGCCCACGGCGTCGAGCGGCGACTCGTCGAAGACCGCGTCGCTGAACCTCCCGGCGGCGCGGTAGAAGTCGATCACGTCCGCCGCGGAGATGTCCGCCGGCACCCACCAGTCCGCCTGCGGGTCGGATCTCGTAGGCATCGTCGGGGATCAGGCACGGGTGGCCGGGCTCGGGCCAGGCACGGCCGAAGGTCGGTCCGAAGTAGCCGATCTCGACGTTGGCGCAGTGCAGCACGATGCCCAGCAGGTTGGTGCCCGTGGGCGTGCGCGGCAGGCGCACGTCGCGCTCGCCGAGGCCGTCCAGGCTTCCAGAGCAGGGCCTCGCGGGAGGCCGCCAGGTAGCGGCGCAGGACGTCGGCGGGCTGGTCGCTCGTGCTCATCGGTCTTCTCCTGTCTCCGCGACGGGCCAGGCGGTGACCACCCGGGCTCCGCCGCCCGGCCGGTCGTCCACGGTCACCACACCGCCGTGCGCCTTGACCAGTCCGCTGACGATGTAGAGCCCGAGCCCGGACCCGCCGCCCTTGCTGGCGGTCCAGAACTTGGTGAACACCCGCTGGCGCAGGCTCCACCGGGATGCCCTCGCCCTCGTCGGTCACCACCACCGCGACGTACGACGGGTCCTCGGTCCAGCGCTCGACGGAGATCCGCACCGTCCCGCTGCCGTGCCGCACGGCGTTCTCGACCACATTGGTGAGCACCTGCATCACCTTGTCGGAGTCGGCGTCGACCTTCGGCAGGTCCGGCTCGACCTGCACCTCGATGGGTGTCGAGGTGGCCACGGCGATCGAGTCGTGGACCCGGGTGACCCGCAGGCTCCAGGTCCACCGGCTGGCGGTGCAGCTGCAGCCGGCCGGTGTCGATCCGGGCGACGTCGAGCAGGCTCGGCGATCAGCCGGCTGAGCCGGTCGGCATCGGCTCCCGCAGTGGTGAGCATGAGCTTCTTCTGCTCGTCGTTGAGCCTTGTCCCAGCGGTTGAGCAGGGCGTGCACGAAGCCCTTCACACCGGTCAGCGGCGAGCGCAGGCTCGTGGGCCAGGGTGGCGACCAGGTCGGAGCGGTCCCGGTCCAGCCGGGCCCGGCCGCGGCCCGCGCGCAGCGAGATCGCCACCGACTCCACCGGCCCGTTGCGGGCCGCGCGGTGCAGCCGGGCGGTCACCAGGACCTCGGTGCCGTCGGGGAGCAGCCAGGACTGCTCGGGCACGCCGGAGCGGGTCCGCAGCCCGTCATACGGCGCGTTGGCGGCGGTCCACGCCTGCGCGTCGTGGTCGGTGAGGGCCAGCACCTCGGCCAGCGGGTGGCCGAGCGCGCCGGGCTGCTCGACGCCGAGCATCCGGGCGGCGACGGCGTTGATCGCGGTCACCGCTCCCCCGGCGTCCGCGACGACGACGCCGTCGGGCAGCAGGTCGAGCGCGTCGACGGAGGTGGCCACTAGCCCATTCTGGCGCGTGCGCTGGCGTAGAGACACACCGAGGCCGCGGTGGCCAGGTTCAGTGACTCCGCCCGGCCCAGGATCGGGATCCGCACCCGGTGGTCGGCCAGCGCCGCCAGGCTCGGCGGGCAGGCCCCACGCCTCGTTGCCGAACAGCCAGGCCGTGGGCCGGGCGAGCAGGCTCGTCGGCCTCGAACAGGTCGACCTCTCCCCCGCCGTCGGCGGCCAGCACGGTCAGGCCCGCGGCCTGCGCGGCGCGCACGGCAGCGGCCGGGTCGCGCTCGACGACGACCGGGAGGTGGAACAGGCTGCCGACGCTGGCCCGCACGGTCTTCGGGTTGTAGGCGTCGACGGCGTCGCCGGCGAGCACCACACCGTCCCCGCCCGCTGCGTCGGTGGTGCGGATGACGTTGCCGGCGTTGCCGGGGTCGCGCACGTCGGCGCAGATCGTCAGCAGCCCGGGCCGCTCGGGCAGGGCGCCGTCGAGGAAGCGGCACACCGCGACCAGCCCGGCCGGGTTGACGCTGTCGCTGAGCCCGCCGAGGGCTCGCTCGTCGACGAGGGTGACCGGGGCACCGGCCAGCAGGGCGTCGTGCTGGACGGCGGCGTCAGGGGTCGCGAAGACCTCCACGACCACGCCGGCCTCCAGCGCGCCCTCGACGGCCTTCGGGCCGTCGGCAAGGAAACACCGCCGCCCGGATCGCTCCGGACGGCGGTGCAGCTTGCGTGCTTCCTTGACGCGGGCGTTGCCCGCGCTCAGAGGAGTCATGCTCGGGTCCCGACGATCAGGCGGAGACCTTGGGGGCGTTGACGTCCTCGGGCAGCGCGGCCTTGGCCTGCGCGACCAGGGCCGAGAACGCGGCCGGCTCGTTGACCGCGAGGTCGGCGAGGATCTTGCGGTCGACCTCGATGCCCGCCAGGTTCAGGCCCTGGATGAAGCGGTTGTAGGTCAGGCCCTCGGCGCGGGCGGCCGCGTTGATCCGCTGGATCCACAGGCGGCGGAAGTTGCCCTTGTTCTTCTTGCGGTCGTTGTAGGCTGTAGACCAGGGAGTGGGTGACCTGCTCCTTGGCCTTGCGGTACAGCCGCGAGCGCTGGCCGCGGTAGCCGCTGGCCCGCTCGAGGGTGGTACGACGCTTCTTCTGCGCGTTCACTGCGCGCTTGACGCGTGCCATCTCTTAACTCCTTGTTTCAGTGCTCAGTGCGAAGGGCCGGTCAGAGACCGAGCATCTTCTTCGCGCGCGGGACGTCGTTCTTGGCAACCTCGACCGTGCCGGTCAGGCGACGGGTGACCTTGGAGGCCTTCTTCTCGAGGTTGTGGCGCTTGCCGGCCTTCTCGCGCAGGATCTTGCCGCTGCCCGTGACCTTGAACCGCTTGCTGGCACCGGAGTGCGTCTTGTTCTTCGGCATCTCGTGTCTTCCTTCTCTTTCGCGTCGGTCTCAGGCGTCGATCTCGGGATCGAGGTTCTCCGAGCGACCACGTTCCTTCTTCTGGGCGGCCGGCTTCTGGGCGACCCGCTCCGCCTGGGCGGCGGCGTCGATGGCCGCCTCGGCCTCGCGCTCGGCGCGACGCTCCTCCTTGGCGGCCTTCACCTCGGCCTTGGCCTCGGCCTTCTTCTTGTGCGGGCCGATGACCATGGTCATGTTGCGGCCGTCCTGCTTGGGGTTGGACTCCACGAAGCCGAGGCTCCGTGACGTCCTCGGCCAGCCTTCTGCAGCAGCCGGTAGCCCAGCTCGGGGCGGTGCTGCTCGCGGCCGCGGAACATGATGGTGATCTTGACCTTGTCGCCGGCCTTGAGGAAGCGAACGACGTGACCCTTCTTGGTCTCGTAGTCGTGCGCGTCGATCTTCGGCCGGAGCCTTCATCTCCTTGATGATGACGTTGGTCTGGTTCCGTCGCGCCTCACGGGCCTTCTGGGCGTTCTCGTACTTGAACTTCCCGTAGTCCATGAGCCTTGCAGACAGGGGGCTTCCCCATCGGGGCGATCTCCACCAGGTCCAGGTCGGCCTCCTGCGCGAGCCTTGAGTGCCTGGTCGGTGGGGACGATGCCGACGGTCTCGCCGTTGGGTCCCACGAGACGGACCTCGGGAACCCGGATCCGCTCGTTGATGCGCAGGCTCGGTGCTGATGTGTCCTCCAAACTCGGTCGGTCGGGAGGTCTTCGGTCCTGCAAATGAGAAGAGGCTCCCGCTAGTCCAAGCGGAAGCCAGTCACGAGCCGCGGCGAAATGCTGTCGCTGCTCTCCATGGACCGGACCCGACGACCTGGCGGCCGCTGCGGGTGGGAGACGATGGTGCTGGTCCCCGCTTGTAGGATCTGCCATCCCCGTGAGGGCATGACAGATCGGTCAACGCCAGATGCTAGACCCTTTGTTCCCCGAGGGGCTAATCGGCGAGCGGCTAATCGGCGAGGTGCTCGTCGACGGGCGCACCCAACCAGCCCCAGCCACCGTCCTCCAGCCGCACCGGCGTCCAGCCCGCGGCCACCCGGTGCAGGTCGTCACCGGAGAGCACGAAGCGGTGCGGGCCCGCGATGTCGACCACGAGGGCGTCGGCGCCCTCCTGCACGGCCGTCGCGGCAGCCGTCCGGGCGGCGACCGGGACCGGACGCGCCTGCGGGTCCCAGGCGGTGAGCGTGGCGAGGCCGGTGAAGGCCAGCAGCGCCAGCCTGCCGTCGGCACCGGTCAGCAGCACGGCGGCCATGTCGCTCGACTTGTCCCGCGCCAGACCGTCCGCGCCGGTCTCCACCTCGCCCAGCAGGGCGACCACGGGCACCAGCAGCCGGGCACCGGCGAGCACCCCGATCGCCTCCGGGTACGACGCCGCGCCCGCGTCGTACCCCTGCAGGACGGCGGTGAGGGCGGGATCGGCGGAGCCGTCGTCGTGGACGTACGCGGAGCCCTGGAGACGGCGCTGCTCCGGCGGTTCGGTCACCGGAGAAGTCTCGCATCCGTGGAAGCATGACGAACGTGCACCACTCGTACGTCGCTCGCAACCGCCTCTGGCGGCGCCTGGGCGAGGCCGTGCAGGCCTGGCCCACTCCGCTCTCCACGCCGGTCTTCGTCGTCGATCTCGACGCCTTCGACGCCAACGCCGCGGACCTCGCCCGCCGCGCGGGCGGGACGCCGATCCGGGTCGCCTCGAAGTCGCTGCGGGTGCCCGCGCTGATCAGCCGCGCGCTGGCGGCACCCGGGTTCGCCGGGGTGCTCGCCTACACGCTGGCCGAGGCGCTGTGGTTGGTCGACAACGACGTCAGCGACGACGTGGTGGTGGCCTACCCGAGCGTCGACCGGGCCGCGCTGAGCGCGCTGGTGGCCTCGCCGCGGGCCGCCTCGCGGATCACGATCATGATCGACGACGCCGCTCACCTCGACGTGGTCGACGCGCTGCGCGCCTCCACCGCCGTCCCGGTCCGGGTCGCGCTCGACGTGGACGCCGGGCTGCGCTGGGGTGGCCAGGCGGTCGGCCCCAAGCGCTCCCCGCTCTACGACGTCGGGGCGGTCGTCGAGCCTGGCCCGCGCGGTGATCGACCGCCCGGGCTTCCAGGCTGGTCGGGGTGATGACCTACGAGGGCCAGGTCGCCGGCGTGCCGGACGACGTGCCGCACCAGCGGGCGAAGTCGGCGATCGTGCGCAAGATCAAGCAGGCTCTCCGTGGCGCAGACTCGAGGTGCGCCGTACGGCCATCGGGGAGGCGCTGGACGCGCTCGCCGGGCACGGCGACTTCGCGGGACTGGCGTTCTGGAACGCCGGCGGCTCGGGCTCGATCGAGTCCTCCGCGAGCGACCCGGTCGTCACCGAGGTGACCGCGGGCTCCGGGCTGTTCGGGCCCACCCTCTTCGACCACTACCAGTCGTTCAGCCCCCAGCCGGCGGCCTTCTTCGGTCTCCCGGTGACCCGGCGGCCCAACGCCGAGGTCGCCACCGTGCACGGCGGCGGGCTGATCGCGTCCGGCCCGGCCGGCGCCGACCGGGTGCCGACGCCGTGGGCGCCGGCCGGGCTGAGCCTCACGTCCCTGGAGGGCGCTGGCGAGGTGCAGACCCCGCTCGTGGGCACCAATGCACCGACGCTGTCGATCGGCGACCTGGTGTGGTTCCGGCACGCGAAGTCCGGTGAGCCCTTCGAGCACGGGCACACCGTGCTGCTCGCGCAGGGCGAGCGCTTCGTCGAGGAGGTCGCGACCTACCGTGGCCACGGCCTCGCCTTCTGAGATCCTCGCCCGGGCGCTCGCCGCGCCGCCCACCCTCGGCGCGGGCCGGCTGATCTGCGTCGACGGCCTGGCGGGCTCCGGCAAGACCACGCTCGCCCGCTCGCTCGCCGCGCTCGCCCCCGACGCCGTGGTGCTCGGCACCGACGAGATGCTGGAGGGCTGGCGCGGGCTGCCCGGGCTGGGCCGATCGGTCGAGGCGCTGCTGCGCCCGCTGGCGGCCGGCCGGCCCGGCACCTGGCGCCGCTGGGACTGGTACGACGGCGGCTGGGCCGAGACCCGCACCGTCGAGCCGGGGCCGCTGCTGGTGCTGGAGGGCGTCGGGTCCGCCGCGGCGTCGTACGACGACCTGGTGACGCTGCTCGTGTGGGTGGAGGCCGACCGCGACGTCCGCCTGGCCCGGTGGCGCGCCCGCGACGGCGAGGACCAGCAGCGGTACTGGGCAGACTGGCTCGCCGACGAGGAGGCGCTGCACACGCGCGAGGACACCCGGGCCCGCGCCGACGTGGTGATCCGCACCTAGGCTGGCTGCGTGAGCGCACCGACCGGGAAGCAGCACCACCTGTCCGCCCACGGCTACGACGCCGTCGTCACCCAGAGCGGGGTGCTGCGCGTGCTCCGGCACGACGGCCGCGACCTGGTCGACGGCTTCGCCGAGGACGCGATGCCGTCCGGCGGTCGCGGGCAGCCTGCTGGTCCCCTGGCCCAACCGGATCCGCGACGGGCGCTACGACTTCGCCGGCAGCACCCAGCGACTCGCGCTGACCGAGCCGAAGCGCCACAACGCCTCCCACGGGCTGGTGCGCTGGGTGTCGTGGACCGTCGTGCGGGAGGAGCCGGCGCTGCTGGAGCCTGGGCTACCTGCTGCCCGCGCAGACCGGCTACCCGTGGGCGCTGGACCTGCGCACCACCTACGCGCTGGGCCCGGACGGGCTGAGCGTCACGCAGGCCGCGACGAACCTCGCGGACTCGCCCGCGCCGTACGCCTCGGGGGCGCACCCGTACCTGCTCGCAGGCCCCGGGCCCGTCGACGGGTGGGACGTCGGGCTGGCTGCCCGCACCGCGCTCGACGTGGACGAGGAGCGGCTGCTGCCGACCGGCCGGGTGCCCTTCGCCGGGCTGCACGGACAGACTCGGCGGGACCGTGCTCAACCACGCCCTGACCGACCTGGACCGGGACGCGGACGGCCTCGCGACGGTGCGGCTGCGCGCGGACGGCGCCGGGGTGGACCTCTGGGTCGACGAGCACCACCGGTGGCTGCAGGTCTACACCGCCGACGACACCGCCACGCCCCGCGTGAGTGTCGCCGTGGAGCCGATGACCGCACCCCCGGACGCGTTCAACTCCGGCGACGACCTCGTCGTGCTGGAGCCGGGTGCGTCCTTCGCGGCGACCTGGGGCATCCGGGCCGCCTGAGGGATCAGCCGGTGTGGGCGGCGACGACCGCGCGCAGGCTCCCGGACCGCGACGGCGGTGCGCTGACCGTCGGAGGCGTGGATGCCCATCAGGGCCACCCGCTCGTCCTCGCCCTGCTCCAGGTGCGGCCAGGGCGCGCCCTGGGGCATCCGCAGGGTGCCGACCTCGGACCACGGCAGCACCCGCTTGCGGTAGCCGTTGACGACGACGAGACCGTCCTCGCGAGCGACCACGCGGGAACGGGCCAGTGCGTTGAGCAGGGCCAGGCCGCCGAGCACGATCGCGATCACGGTGCCGCGCTCGTAGACGTTGACCGAGGCCTGGGTGTCCGGGTCGAAGTTCACCCACAGCCACACGAAGGCGCCGACGAGCACGATGCCGAAGACCAGCGCCGCCATCCGTGGGCCGAAGGGCCGCCAGGTGTGCGGCAGGGCGGGGGGAGTCGTGGGCTGCTGGGTCATCAGAGCCGGCAGGCGTGGATGTCGGTGGTGAGGATCGCGCGCGCACCCAGCGCGTAGAGACTCGTCCATGGTGCGCTGCGCGGTGGCCCGCTGGACCATCGACCGGACCGCGACCCAGCCCTCGCGGCGCAGCGGGCTGACCGTCGGGCCCTCGATGCCGGGCGTGAGCGCCGTGGCCTGCTCCACCTTCGCGGCCTCGATGTCGTAGTCCATCATCACGTAGGACCGCGCCACCAGGACGCCCTGGAGCCGCCGGGTGAAGGTCTCCACGCCCGTGGGCTCGGCGCCCACCCGGGTGATCATCACCGCCTCGGACTCGAGGATCACCTCCCCGAAGACCTCCAGACCCGCGTTGCGCAGGGTGCTGCCGGTCTCCACGACGTCGGCGATGACGTCGGCGACGCCGAGCCTGGATGCTCGTCTCCACCGCACCGTCCAGCCGTACGACGGATGCCTCGATCCCCCTGCTCGGCCAGGTGCCGCTTCACCACCCCGTCGTACGACGTGGCGATCCGCAGGCCCGCGAGGTCCGCGACCGAGACTCGCCGTGCCCGGGCGGGCGGCGTAGCGGAACTTCGAGCGCCCGAAGCCGAGTCGCAGCGCCTCGGTGGCGGTGGCGTGGGAGTCCAGGAGCAGGTCGCGGCCGGTGATGCCCGCGTCGAGGGTCCCCTCGCCGACGTACAGCGCGATGTCGCGGGGACGGAGGTAGAAGAACTCGACCTCGTTGTCGGGGTCGATCTTGGTGAGCTTGCTTGGAGTCGGTGCGCTGGGCGTAGCCCGCCTCGCGCAGCATGCCCGAGGCAGCCTCGGACAGGGCGCCCTTGTTGGGGACGGCGATCTTCAGCATCGGGTGATTCCTCAGAGGTGGGTGTAGACGTCCTCGAGCGAGAGTCCGCTCGCGATCATGAGGACCTGGGCGTGGTAGAGCAGGCTGGCTGATCTCCAGCGCGGTGGCGTCCTTGCCCTCGTGCTCGGCGGCCATCCAGGACTCAGCGGCCTCCTCGATCGAGCTTCTTGCCGATCGCATGGACGCCGGCGTCGAGCGCCCGGACGGTGCCGGACCCCTCGGGCCGCGTCTGTGCCTTCTCGCTGAGGCTCTGCGAACAGACTCGTCGAACGTCTTCACGGGGGTTGAGCCTACGGCGTGGCCGTCGGCTCCCCGCGCCCGGTCTCAGCCCGTGTAGCCGCGCGAACGGATCTTCTTCAGCGTCGCGGCGGTCTGCAGCGCGGCCGACGCCGCCTCGTAGCCCTTGTCCTCGTTCGAGCCCTCCAGGCCCGCACGGTCCAGCGCCTGCTCCTCGTTGTCGCAGGTGAGCACGCCGAAGCCGACCGGCGTGTGGTGGTCGAGCGAGACCCGGGTGAGGCCGTCGGTGGCGGCGTTGCAGACGTAGTCGAAGTGCGGGGTGCCGCCCCGGATGACCACGCCCAGCGCGATCACCGCGTCGTACGACGGCGCGAGGGCCGCCGCGGTGACCGGCAGGCTCGAAGACCCCGGGCACCCGCACCACCACGGGCGCCTCGAGCTTGTGGTCGGCGAAGGCCCGCTGGGCGCCGGCGATCAGCCCGTCCATGACGACGCTGTGCCAGGCTGGCCGCCACCACCGCGACCCGCAGGTCGTGGCAGTCGACGGGGGCGAGGTCGGGGGCACCGTGTCCGGCCATGTCAGTTGGCTCCTTCGAGGTCGGGCGCCTCCAGGTCGGGGAGGTCGTGGCCCATGCGGTCGCGCTTGGTGAGAAGGTACGACAGGTTGTGGTCGTTCGGGTGCGGCGTCAAGGGGACACGCTCGGCGACCTTGATCCCGTAGTCCTCCAGCGAGGAGACCTTGTCGGGGTTGTTCGTCAGCAGCCGGACCTCCTCGACCCCGAGGTCCTTCAGGATCTGGGTCGCGGCGCCGTAGTGGCGGGCGTCGGCGGGCAGGCCCAGGTCGAGGTTGGCGTCGACCGTGTCACGGCCGCCGTCCTGCAGGCTGGTAGGCCTGCAGGCTTGGCGACCAGGCCGATCCCGCGGCCCTCGTGGCCGCGCAGGTAGACGACCACACCGCGGCCCTCGGCGACGATCCGCTCCAGGGCCTCGTCCAGGCTGGGGTCCGCAGTCGCAGCGGTTGCTGCCGAAGACGTCGCCGGTCAGGCACTCCGAGTGCACCCGGGTCAGCACCGGGCCGTCCTCGGTCAACGTCGCCGGGTCGCCGTGGACCAGGGCGACGTGCTCGCTGCCGTCGACGGTGATCGTGTAGCCGATCGCGGTGAAGTCGCCGTGCCGCGTGGGCAGCCGGGTCTCGGCCTCGCGGACCACGTGCCGCTCCACGCGACGGCGGTAGCGGACCAGGTCCTCGATCGAGATCATCGCCAGGCCGTGCTCGTCGGCGAACTCGCGCAGGCTCGGGCGCGCGCTTCATCGTGCCGTCGTCGTTGACCACCTCGACCAGGACCCCGGTCGGGGTGAGCCCGGCCAGCCGGCACAGGTCGACCGCGGCCTCGGTGTGCCCGCGGCGCACCAGCACGCCGCCCTCGCGGTAGCGCAGCGGGAAGACGTGCCCAGGCCGGGTCAGGCTCCCACGGCTCGGTCGCGGAGTCGGCCAGGACCCGCACCGTGTGCGCCCGGTCGGCAGCGGAGATGCCGGTCGTCGTACCGTCACGGGCGTCGACGGAGATGGTGTACGCCGTGCGGTAGGCGTCCTTGTTGTGCGGCGTCATCAGCGGGATCTCCAGCCGGTCCAGCATGGCGCCGGGCATCGGCGCGCAGATCACGCCGCTGGAATAGCGGATCGTCCACGCCATCGCCTCCGGCGTCGCCTTGCTGGCGGCGAAGATGATGTCGCCCTCGTTCTCGCGGTCCTCGTCATCGACGACCACGACCGCCTTGCCGGCCGCGATGTCGGCGATCGCCCGCTCCACGTCGTCCAGTCGCACGGACATCTCAGTTCTCCTTGCTGGTGTAGGCACGCACGAGCTTCTCGACGTGCTTGGCGATGACGTCCACCTCGAGGTTGACCCGCTCTCCGGGCGCCCGGAAGCCGAGCGTCGTGCGGGCGAGGGTCTCGGGGATGAGGCTGACGGTGAAGGTGGTCTCGCCGGCCTCGACGACCGTGAGCGAGATGCCGTCGACGGTGATCGAGCCCTTGTCGACGAGGTAGCGGCCGAGGCTCGGCGGGCATCGCGATCTCCACGATCTCCCAGTGCTCGCTGGGCGTACGGCGCACGACCTCGCCGACCGCGTCGACGTGGCCCTGGACGATGTGCCCGCCGAGGCGCTTCTCCGCGGTGACGGCCCGCTCGAGGTTGACCCGGTCGCCCACGGCCAGGTCGCCGAGGCTGGTCTTGGCGAGGCTCTCGGCCATCACGTCGGCGGTCCAGGTGCCGTCGGTGCGCTCCGCGACGGTCAGGCAGCAGCCGTTGACCGCGATCGAGTCGCCCAGACCCGCGTCGGACAGGGTGATGTCGGAGGCGATGGTCAGGCGCAGGGCGTCGCCCCGGTCCTCGATCGCCTCGATGGTGCCGAACTCCTCGACGATGCCGGTGAACACGCTCAGTCCTCCTTGCTGGGCCGGAGGACCAGGCGGACGTTGGCGTCCGCGCCCTCTCCGACGACGGTGGTGTCGACGATCTCGAGGCGCAACGCGTCCCCGATGGTGGTGATTCCGAGGTCGCCGACCGCCGAGGCGCCGGCACCGAGGAGCAGCGGCGCGACATAGGTGACGACCTCGTCGACCACGCCCGCCCGCAGGAAGGCCGCGGCCAGCGTGGGCCCGCCCTCGAGGAAGACGTGGTGGCGGTCGTGCTCGCGGTAGAGCGTGCGCAGCGCCTCGACCGGGTCGTGGGTGCGCAGGTGCACGGTCTCGGCCGCGTCGTCCAGGACCCGCCTGCCGGCGGGGATCTCGCGCTCACCGACGATCGCGCGCAGCGGCTGGTGGGCGACGTCGCGGTCGTGCTCGTCGCGCACGGTGAGCCTGCGGGTCGTCGATCGCGACCGTGCCGGTGCCGACCATCATCGTGTCGCACAGCCCGCGCAGGACGTGCGTGTCGCGACGGGCGGCCAGCGAGGAGACCCAGCGCGAGGAACCGTCGGCCGCCGCGCTGCGCCCGTCGAGGGTGGTCGCGAACTTCCAGGTCACGTAGGGCCGGCCGTGCAGGTGCGCGAAGGTCCATGCCCGGTTGACCTCGGCCGCCTCCGCGGCGAGCAGGCCGTCCTCCACCTCGATCCCGGCGGCGAGCAGGGTGTCGCGACCGCCGCTGGCGAGCGGGTTCGGGTCCCGCTGGGCGATCACCACGCGTCGTACGCCGGCAGCGATGAGGGCCTGCGCGCAGGGGCCCGTGCGTCCGGTGTGGTTGCAGGGCTCCAGGGTGACGACCGCGGTCGCCCCCGGGCGCGGTCGCCGGCGACCCTCAGCGCCTCCACCTCGGCGTGCGGCGTGCCGGCGCCGTGGTGGTAGCCCTCCCCCACGACCGTCCCGTCGTCGGCGAGCAGGACGCAGCCGACCCGCGGGTTCGGGTGGAGTGGGACTCCGGGGCTCGCCGCCAGGGCGAGGGCGCGACGCATCGCGTCGTACTCCCGGGTGAAGCTTGCTGGTCACTGCTGGCCTCTCGTCGTCCGATGCTGCGGACTCCGGGGTTTGCAGGACGTACGGCGGGCGGCGGCTCGACAAGCCGGCTCGTCCGTCGGACGCTCGTGCGTGCACTTCCCATCCGGACTTTGACCGTCGGTCCAGGAATTCCACCTGGTCAACCGATCGCTGGCTGCGATCGGGTCGCGGACTGTCACCGCCGGCTCGGATTTTTCACCGACCCCAGAGCACGCAAGGCTCTTCTCGCCATCGTCCCACAGACCTGTGGGACTCCGCGTGTGGGACCGGTCACGTGGACACCCGGGCTACCGTCGAAGGATGAACTGGACGTGGCTCGGCCTGGGTGCCCTCGGCGGCGTCCTGCTGTGGTTCGCCACCGACCAGTTCGTGCTGCTGATCCTCGGCGTGCTGCTCGGCATCGCGGTCGGCATCGGCGTGGGTGCCGCCTCCCGCTCGGAGTAAGGCGCGCGTCGTACGGTGACGGCATGTCCTATCCCCCGCCCCTCTACGACGGCGACGGCGAGGTCTCGGCCTGGGCGCGCCCGGGCGACACCGCGGCCGACCTGGTCTACCCCAACGGCAACCGGGTCCACTACCTCGCCCGTGGCGAGGCCACCGGCGGCCTGTTCGGGCTCTACCGCTGGGAGTTCTCCTCCGCCGTGAGCGGTCCCGACCCGCACTTCCACCGCACGATGGCCGAGTCGTTCTACGTCCTCGACGGCGAGATCCGGATCCACGACGGGGAGCAGTGGGCCGACTACCGACCCGGGGACTTCGTGCACGTGCCGCCCGGCGGCGTCCACGGCTTCCGCAACGAGTCCGGTGCGCCCGCCTCGATGCTCCTGCACTTCGCGCCGGGCGCACCGCGCGAGCCCTACTTCGAGGGCCTCGATCGGCTCGCCCGCGGCGAGCAGTGGACACCGGAGGAGCGCGCGGCGTTCATGGCCGAGCACGACAACTCCTGGGTCGAGTAGCGCAGGTGCGCCGTCTCGTCGGCCAGCCTGGTGCGCTTCGGCTGGCTGGAGTCGCAGTCGTGCGCCTTCGCCATCGGCGTCTTCGCCGGGCTGGCGCTCGCCTTCGTCGTACCGCTCCCGGTGGCGCGGTACGACGCGCTGCTGGTGTGGTGCGTGCTGCTGACCCTCGGCTTCTGGGCCGCCGGCCTGGAGACCTGGCGGGAGGTGCTGGTGATCCTCGCCTTCCACGCCCTCGGCCTCGGCCTGGAGTCGTTCAAGGTGCACGTCGGCTCGTGGGTCTACCCCGGCGACGCGGTGACCATGGTCGCCGGTGTGCCGCTCTTCTCCGGGTTCATGTACGCCGCCGTCGGCTCCTACATCTGCCAGGCCTGGCGGCGCTTCGACCTGCGCGTCTCGCACTACCCGGCGCTGCCCGTGACGCTGGTGGCGATCGGGATCTACACCAACTTCTTCACCCACCACTGGATCCCCGACCTGCGGGTCCCGCTGGCCCTCGCGGGGCTGTGGGTGCTGCGCCGGTGCGCGGTCCACTTCACCGTCGGCGACGCCCGCTACCGGATGCCGCTCGCCCTGTCCTTCCTGCTGATCGGCTTCTTCCTCTGGCTCGCCGAGAACCTCGCCACCCTGCTCGACGCGTGGCGCTACCCCGGGCAGGTGGAGGTGTGGGAGGTCGTGCACACCTCGAAGCCTGGGCGCGTGGGCCCTGCTGGTCACGATGAGCTTCGTGCTGGTCGCGACGGTGAAGGCCCAGGAGGGCCGGCTCTACCACGTGCCGGGCGAGCCGCACGTCACGCGCTGAGGACCAGCCCGCTCGTCGGCACGCCGGTGCCCGCGGTGACCAGCACGTGCTCCACGTCGCGGACGGGGTTGACCGACGTACCGCGCACCTGGCGCACCGCCTCGGCGATGCCGTTCATGCCGTGGATGTAGGCCTCGCCGAGCCTGGCCGCCATGGGTGTTGATCGGCAACCGCCCGCCGACCTCGATCGCGCCGTCCTTGACGAAGTCCTTGGCCTCGCCGCGGCCGCAGAAGCCGAGCTCCTCCAGCCTGCATGAGGACGTACGGCGTGAAGTGGTCGTAGAGGATCGCCATCGGCAGGTCGCCAGGGGTGAGCCCGGACTGGCGCCACGAGCTCGCGGCCGACGACGCCCATCTCGGGGATGCCGATGTCGTCGCGGTAGTAGGAGGTCATCACGAACTGGTCGCGACCCGAGCCCTGGGCCGCGGCGGTGACGTACGCCGGCCGCTGGGCCAGGTCGCGGGCCCGCTCCGCGGAGACGACGACGATCGCCTGGGCACCGTCGGACTCCTGGCAGCAGTCGAGCAGGTGCAGCGGATCGGCGATCATCCGTGAGGCCTGGTGGTCCTCCAGGGTGATCGGCTTGCCGTAGAAGAAGGCGGCCGGGTTGGTGGCGGCGTGACGGCGGTCCGCGACGGCGACCGCGCCGAAGTCGGCGGAGGTGGCGCCATACTCGTGCATGTAGCGGCGAGCCTGCATCGCGACCGTCGCGGCCGGGGTCGAGAGCCCGAGCGGGTAGGTCCAGGCGTTGTCCAGGCCGTTGGTGTTGACCTGCTGGGCAGCCCACGCCGAGACCTGGCCGAAGCGGTCACCGGAGCGCTCGTTGAAGCCGCGGTAGGCGACGACGACGTCGGCGACGCCGGTGGCGACGGCCATCGCGGCCTGCTGGACCGTGGCGCAGGCAGCGCCGCCGCCGTAGTTGATCCGGCTGAAGAAGCGCAGACTCGGGGATGCCGAGTCTCGCGGGCCACGGCGATCTCGGAGGAGGTGTCCATGGTGAAGGTGACCAGGCCGTCGACGTCCGCGGGCGTGAGTCCGCAGTCCGCCAGGGCGTGGCGGACCGCCTCGACCGAGAGCCTGGAGCTCGGAGCGACCCGAGTCCTTGGAGAACTCCGTGGCCCCGATCCCGGCGATCGCGGCCTTGCCGGACAGGGTCCGGGCGCTCACGCGGCGATCCTGACGGTGCCGATCACGTGCTCGCCGAGCGAGACGGCGCCGACCACCTTGATGGTCGCCTCGCCGTCGGCGACCTCGGTGACCTCGCCGGTGAAGGAGAAGGTGTCGTACGGGTACGCCGGCGCGCCGAGACGGATCGCGATGCCCCGGACCTGCACGTCGGGCCCAGCCCAGTCGGTGACGTAGCGCTCGCACAGCGCGGTGGAGGTGAGGATGTTGACGAAGATGTCCTTCGAGCCCGCCGCCTGCGCGACGTCCCGGTCGTGGTGGACGTCCTGGAAGTCGCGGGTCGCGATCGCCGTCGAGACCACGAGGGTCGGCGTGATCGGCAGGCTCCACTCGGGGAGCCGGTCTCCCACCTTCATCGTGCATCCACCTTCGTCCAGATCGGGAGGGTCAGGCTCGTCGTCGACGACGTTCCAGCCCACGCGCAGCCGGTCGCCGATCTCCACGGGACCGGTCACCTCGGCCACCATCCGCACGCCCTCGTCGAGGTCCACGAGGGCGATGACCAGCGGCAGGCTCCTTGCCGGGCACCTGGGGCGCGTGGTGGACCAGGTAGGAGAAGACCGTGCCCTCTCCCCCCCGCGACGACGAAGCCGCGGTCGAAGGCCCCGCAGTCAGGACACGCAGGGCCGGGCGGGTGGCGGAGCACCCCGCAGGCGTTGCACCTCTGGATGCGCAGGCTCCTGCGCGCGGGTGCCCTCGAAGAAGTAGGCGTTGTCCCGGTTCACGACCGGGCGCACCGGGCCGCTCACGACGCACCCTTCGGGACGAACTTCAGGACCCGGAAGAGCATCGTCGCCACCCGCTCGTCGCGCCCGTCCGGATGGGCGACGTACCAGGTGTTGCGGGAGGTCACGAAGTAGCCGACGCCCATCCCCGTGGCCTTCGGCCCGACGACGGAGTCGAGCGCGGTGGTCACCCGCACCCGCTCCCCCACCCGCAGGTAGCGGTCGTAGGACTGCTCGCAGTTGGTGCCCAGCACCGCAGTGAAGCCGGCCTCGGTCAGCGCCCGCATCATCGCGTGCAGCGGGTCGTCCTCGGACGGCTTGCCGCCGAGGCCGTACATCGTCCACACCTGGGCCATCGAGGGCGGTGCCTCGCCGGCCGAGAAGCGCGGGCTGTCGAGGCCCATCGCCTCGAGCCAGTTGTTGATCGTCGGCTGGTTGACCTCGTCGCGCGCGGTCCGCTCGGCGGCCTCGCCCCAGCCCTTGATCCGCTCCGCCTCGGCCATCACCTTCTCGTGGACGGCCGCGTCCACCAGGCTCCGCGCTCACCGGGGCACCCGCGGCAGGCCGAGGCCGAACATCGAGATCGACTCGCGCTGGACCTCCTGGACCCCGCCGCCGAAGGTGATGACGAGGTTCCGCTTGGCCTGCGCGTCGAGATAGTCCAGCAGCGCCTTGGTCTCCGGCTCGGAGGCGTCGCCGTGACGGTGCACCAGCGAGACCAGGTCGGCGAGCAGGTGCTGGACCTGGTCGGCGGCGAACACCTTCGACGAGGAGGCGTCGGCCACCTTCAGGCTCCCCGGACGCCGCCGCGCGGGCGACCTCCCAGTTGAGCAGACTCGTTGACCCGGAAGACCGCGGTGGTCTTGCCGAGCAGGTCGCGCACGTCCGGCTCGTCGGAGACCTCGGCCGCGTCCGCCCAGCGCACCACCCGGTCGCGCAGACCCTCGATCCGGCCGGCCGGGCCGAGCATCACCCGCTCGTGGTTGAGCTGGGTGGTGATCAGCCTCCAGCCCTGGTTCTCCTCCCCCACGAGCATGTCGACGGGCACCCGGACGTCGTTGAAGTACGTCGCGTTGACGTGGTGCGAGCCGTCCGCGGTGATGATCGGCGTCCAGGAGTAGCCGGGATCCTTGGTGTCGACGATGAGGATCGAGATGCCCTTGTGCTTGGGGGGCGTCGGGATCGGTGCGCACCGCGAGCCACAGGTAGTCGGCCTGGTGGCCGCCGGTCGTCCACGAGCTTCTGTCCGTTGACCAGGTAGTACGGGTCGCCGTCATCCTCGACCAGTCGCGCGGTGGTGCGCAGCGAGGCCAGGTCGGTCCCGGCGTCGGGCTCGGAGTAGCCGATCGCGAAGTGCACGTCGCCCTTCAGGATGCGCTCCAGGAAAAGGTCCTTCTGCTTCTGCGTGCCGTACCTGATCAGCGTCGGACCGACGGTCTGCAGCGTGACGGCGGGCAGGTGCACGTCGGCGTACTGCGCCTCGTTGGCGAAGATCGTCTGCTCGATCTCGCCCAGCCCGTGGCCGCCGTACTCCTTCGGCCAGCCGACGCCCATCCAGCCGTCGGTGCCGAGTTCGCCGGATCAGCCGCTGGTACGACGGGCCGTGCCGGTCCCACGCGCCGTCCGGTCCGGGGTCGGCCGGCTCGTCGTGTCCGAGGCCGGCGAAGTAGGCCCGGACCTCGGCCTTGAGCGTGCGCTGGGCCTCGGTGAGCTCGAGGTTCTTCGACTCCGGGTCCTCGACGAGCACCTGGGCGGCCGTGGTGTCGAGCGCGTGGGCGAGGTCGGAGCCCCACGTGGTGTAGCCGACGAGGGGGTAGGTGATGTCGACGCCCATGCCGCCGTGCAGGTGGTGGCAGGTGCGGAAGGCGTAGGGCGCGACCTGGCTCGCCCAGTAGCCCGCCACCGAGAGGTCGTCGGCGGCCGGCAGCCCCTCGGCGACGCGCCACACGGCGTTGTCGGCGGCGAGGTCGAGGGTCCGCGAGGCGACGTACACGTCGGCCATCTGCAGGGACACCGCCTGGAACTCCGCGAGGGCACGGCCGAACTGGCGGCGGCCCTTCACGTACTCCGCGGTGAGGTCGCGCGCTCCGGCGAGCACACCGGCGGCGGTGACGGCCAGTCCGGCGACGGCGAGGTCGCGCAGGCGCTCGGCGGCACCGTCCTCCAGCGGCTCGGCGTGGGCTCCGTCGAGCACCAGGGCGTGCTGCGGAGCGCCGCTCGACGCGCTCGACGGCACGAGCGTGACCCCCGGTCCGGAGGCGTCCACGAGCAGCGCCACCTCACGCTCGCCCTCGGTGGCCAGGACCAGGAAGTGGTGCGCGGACTCCGCATGGGTCAGGGCGAGCTTGCGGCCGGTGACCGTGGCGCCGTCGTACGTCGCGCGGCCGCGCAGCGCCGGGACCACGAGCACCTCTCCGGCGGCGATGCCGGGGAGCAGGTCCTTGCGCTGGGTCTCGGTGCCGTACGACGCGAGGGTCAGCGCGCCGCAGCACAGCGTCTCCCAGGCCGGTACCTGCACCGCCTTGCGGCCCGCCTCGCGCAGCAGCACGGCGACCTCGGTGAGACCGAGCCCGTCACCGCCGTGCTCCTCGGGGACGGGCAGCGCGGTCAGCCCGGCCGCGGCCCAGGCCGCCCAGGCTCCGGGCATCCGCGTCCCGCTCGAGAACCTCGCCGACGACGGCGCGGACTGCGTTGATCGCCTCAGCATCCACGAGGAAACTGTAACGTGTTCTAGTCTGGTCCGCATGGAGGCCGTCTCACTCGTCACGCTCGCGCGCCGCCGGGTGGCCCTCCCGGAGGTCCAGATCCCCGCCGGACGGCTGCTGGAGTCTGCCCGGTCGCGGCACGACGTACGTGACCGACACGCCGGGGCCGCACCCCGAGTCTCCCGCGATCGTGCTGCTGCACGCCCTGGGGACCACCGGCCTGCTGACCTGGTTCCCCGCGATCGAGGCGCTGGCGCAGCGCTTCCGCGTGGTGACCCTGGACCAGCGCTGGCACGGCCAGGGCATCCAGGGCCCGGAGTTCTCGCTCGCCGACTGCGCCGACGACGTGGCCGCCCTGGTCGACGTGCTCGGCCTGGAGCAGGTCGTCGTCGGCGGCTACTCGATGGGCTCGATCGTGGCGCAACGGGTCTGGCGCCAGCACCCCGACATCGTGGCCGGGCTGGTGCTCGCCGCGACCACCGACCGGTTCCAGGCTCAGCGCCGCCGAGCGCGGCTTCTTCCTGGGGATGGGCAGGCTCGATGCTCGCCCTGCGCGGGGTGTCCCGCTCCCGGACCGCGTTGCGGGCGGCCCGGGCAGCGGTGCGCGGCGGTGGGCTGGAACCGACCGACCTGCACGCGTGGGCGCTGCGCGAGCTCCGCTCGACCAGCCCGTGGGCCGTCGGTCAGGCGCTCGCGGCCCTCGGCCGGCACCACTCGCGGCCGTGGATCGGCCGGGTCGACGTACCGACCGCGGTGGTGGTGATGATGCGCGACCGGGTCGTCCCCACGCCGCGCCAGATCGCCCTTGCGCGAGCGATCCCGGGCGCGACGATCCACGAGGTCGACGACGGGCACGCCGGCTGCGTGCTCGGAGCGGAGAGGTTCGTGCCGCGCTTCGTCGAGGCCGCCGCGACCGTCAACGCCCGGCGGCGCGATCTCAGCCGGCGACCGCTGCGCCGAGCCGGGCGAGCTCGTCCGGGAAGTGCCGGGTGAGCGCGTCGGCGTCGGGCATGGACTCGCGGCAGGCGATCGCACCGACGTGCATCTTGCCGGCGTTCGACATCACCGTGACGTTCAGCCCGGCTCCGTGGAAGACCGGGCCGAGGGGGCAGAGCGCCTCGATCCGGGCGCCCATGAAGTAGAGCGGGATCGGCGGGCCCGGCACGTTCGAGATCACCAGGTTGTGCACCACCGGGTGCCGCTCGGCCAGGCGCAGGTTGGCGTAGGTGCGCACCGCGAGCCCGAAGGTGCGCGGCGCGGCGAACTCGGCCCAGTCCTGCAACGCGTCGGCGCTGATGGCGTTGTGGTGCTCCTTGGCGTGCTGGTTGCGCTCGGCGAGCATCCGCAGGCGCTCGACCGGGTCGGCGACGTCGGTGCCGAGCCTTTGGTGAACAGCGCGGAGACCTTGTTGGCCCCAGCGGAACGACGCGAGTTTGTCCCGCACGCTGACCGGGACGGTCGCGAGCAGGGAGGAGGAGGGCAGGCTCGTCGCGCTCCTCGAGATAGGCCCGCAGCGCCCCGCCCGCGACCGCGAGCACGACGTCGTTGACCGTGGTGCCGGTCGCCTTCTTGATCCGCCGGATCTCCTCGAGGTCGAGGTCGGCCATGGCGATCGAGCGGTGCGAGGTGATCGTGCCGTTGAAGGAGGTGCGCGGGGCGGAGAAGGGCGCGGCCATCGCCGTCCCCCTCCGGGCCCGGCCGATGCTCTTGGTGACGAGTCTGGGCCGACGGCTTGAGCACCTTGACGAGGGTGACCGGACGGGCCGCCGTACCGAGGACGGCACGGCCGAGCAGACTCGCCCCGGCCGGGGTCGCGCGGGTGGCGCTGCTCGGAGGGCGCCAGCGGCGCGGCGTCGGGCTCGAGCGAGCACAGGTGCGAGATCAGGTTCGCGCCGGAGACCCCGTCGACCGTGGCGTGGTGCATCTTGGCGAAGACGACGACCTTCTCCGTCTCCCCCTCCGGCCGGTAGCCCTCGACGACCCACATCTCCCACAACGGCCGCGAGCGATCCAGCGGCAGGGAGGCCAGGTGGGCGCACAGGTCCATCGACTCGGCGTACCCGCCGGGGGTGGGGAGACCCAGGCGGTGCACGTGCCGCTCGATGTCGAAGGCCCGGTCGCGCACCCAGACCGGGTGGTCGAGGCCGAGCGGCACGCCGCGGACCTTGCGGGTGAAACCCGGTACGTCCTCCACCGCGTCGCCGATGCGCTGCTGCAGCGCGGCGAAGGAGTACGGCGTGGTCATCGTCGCCGGATCGAGGATCATCACCGCGCACACGTGCATGAGTCTGCGCAGGCGTCTCCAGGTAGAGGAAGGCTCGCGTCGAGCCCTGACAGCCGGTCCATCCGTGACCCCCATGAAACTAGAACAGGTTTCAGTCTCTCACATCGAAGCGGATATCCTCACGTCATGGGATTCGTACGGCGCCAGGCGATCACCGCCGCGCTGACCGCCAACGCCATCCGGCCGATCCCGGGCTTCCGGCCCGGCATCCCCGCCTTCTTCGCCGGCTGGCTGACCGGTGAGCCTGGCCCCGCACGTGCTCGGTCTCACCGCCGCCGACGCGCTCGCGCACAGCCGCGGCGCGCGCCGGGACTGGCGCGGCCTGGTGCTCGCCGGGCTCAGGCTCGGCCGGGCTCGCCTACCTGATCGCGCAGAGCCGCACAGCCGTCAAGGACGCCGAGGACGCGCTGGTCGAGGGACTCGGGGTGGACTACGTCGAGCGAACTCGACGCCAAGCCCACCCCGGCCGAGCCTGGCCACCCCGTGGCGACGGATCGCGAACCCGTTCGCGTTCGGCTGGGCGGCTCGCAGCACCGGGGTCGAGGTGCACCGCGACATCCCGTTCGCGCCGTACGGGAAGCGGGGGCTGCTGGACGTCTACACCTCCGAGGTCACCCCGGCCGCGGGCGCGCCGGTGCTGCTGCAGGTGCACGGCGGCGGCTGGACCATCGGCAACAAGGACCAGCAGGGCCTGCCGCTCATGCAGCACCTGGCCGCCAAGGGCTGGGTCTGCGTGGCGATCAACTACCGGCTCGCGCCGCGGGACCGGTGGCCCGCGCAGATCGTGGACGTCAAGGCGGCGATCGCCTGGATCAAGGAGCACATCGCCGACTACGGCGGCGACCCCGACTACCTCGCGATCACCGGCGGCTCTGCGGGCGGGCACCTCACCGCGCTTGCGGCGGTGACGCCGAACGCGCCGGAGTTCCAGCCCGGCTTCGAGGAGGCCGACACCTCGGTGCAGGTCGCGGTGCCCTACTACGGCGTCTACGACTGGGCCGGCGCGAGCGGCCTGCGCTCGGCCGAGTCTCATGCGCGACACCTTCCTCGCCCCGCGGATCGTGCAGCGCCGCTTCGCCGACGCCCCGGAGGTCTTCGAGCAGGCCTCGCCGCTGCTGCGGGTCACCCCGGACGACCCCGACTTCTTCGTCATCCACGGCTCTCGCGACACCCTCGTCGACCCCGGTCAGGCCCGCGCGTTCGTCCGGGCGCTGCGGGGGACCTCGAAGCGCACCGTCACCTACGCCGAGTCGCCGGGGGCCCAGCACGCCTTCGACATCTTCCCCTCGATCCGCTCCGCGCACCTGGTCCGCGCGACCGACCGGTTCCTGCACTGGCACTGGAACTCGTGGCGTCGCGAGCGGTTGTCTACAGGCTCCGCGGAGCCGGTGGCGGAGGGGCGTGCGCAGACGTAGGGTCGCAGGCCTCAGACCATCTCGGAGGAACCATGACCACGCCCCACCCCGACCTCGGCCGCCGGGTCGAGCGCAACACCAACGACATCGAGGCGATCTACGAGATCCTCGCCCAGCACGGCGAGAAAGCTCGACCGGATCCTCGACGAGCACGGCACCAAGGCTCGACGGCTACGGCGCGAGGCTCGACAGCCACGGCACGAAGCTCGACGAGCACTCGGCTGTCCTGGCGGAGCACACCGTGAAGGCTCGACGAGATCCTGCGGCGCCTGCCCGAGGCCAGCCTAGCGCGGCAGCCCCAGGATCCGCTCGGCGGCGACGTTGCGCAGGATCTGGGTGGTGCCCCCGGCGATGGACAGGCAGCGGGTGTTCAGTTGCTCCCACACGTCCGCCGCCAGCGGTACGTCGGACGACTTGCCCAGTGCGCCGAGGAGAGCGAGACTCGTCCCCCTGCAGACGGACCACGAGACCGGAGGAGTCCTGGCGGCTGCGGACCCCCAGCAGGCTTCGCCACGCTGGACTCCGCGCCGGGACCGTGACCGCCGAGGGCCCGCAGCGTCGTCCGGACGCCGAGCAGCCCGCAGACCGTGGCGAGCGCGACCTGGTGGCCGATCTCGGCGCGGGCGAGCGCTCCGAGGTCACGCGTGGCGGCCAGGCTCCACGGCCCGCTCGACGCTCTTGGTGAGCCGGGCCGAGGCCATCGCGACGCGCTCGTTGGCCAGCGTCGTACGCGCCAGCCGCCAGCCGTCGCCGGGCTCGGCGACCACGCACTCGTCGGGCACGAAGACGTCGTCGAGGAAGACCTCGTTGAACAACGCCTCCCCCGTGATCTCGCGCAGCGGGCGGACCTCGATGCCGGGCGAGCGCATGTCGAGGAGGAAGTAGGTGATCCCCTTGTGCTGCGGGGCGTCGGGGTCGGTGCGGGCCAGGCAGATGCCCCAGTCGGCGCGCTCGGCGACGGAGGTCCACACCTTCTGCCCCGTCAGGGACCACCCTCCCCCGACCCGGACCGCCCGGGTGCGCAGCGAGGCCAGGTCGGAGCCGGACCCCGGCTCGGAGAAGAGCCGGCACCAGGTGAGGCTCGCCGAGCAGCGAGGGCCGCACGAAGCGCTCGCGCTGGGCGTCGGTGCCGTGGGCGAGGATCGTCGGCACCGCCCAGCCGGCGATCACCAGGTCCGGCCGTACGACGCCCGCGCGCCCCAGGCTCCTGGTCGATGACCAGGCTGCAGGGTGGGATCGGCGCCGAGCCCGTAGGGCGCCGGCCAGTGCGGCGTCAGGTAGCCCGCCTCCACCAGCGCCGCTCGCCGCTCCTCCTCGGGCAGCGCTCCGATCCGGACCGCCTCAGCGGCGACCTCCGGGCGCACGGTCGCGTCGCGACCCTCGAGGTCGACGTCGACCCGGCGGCGGACCCCGGCGACGGCGGCGACGGTGATCCGCTCGGCGGCCTCGTCCGCGGACCCGGCCAGGGCCCGCAGGGTGAGCGCCCGGCGCAGGTAGAGGTGCGCGTCGTGCTCGTAGGTGAACCCGATCCCGCCGAGGACCTGGATACAGGACTTGGCGATCTCGACGGCACCGTCGAAGCAGGTGGCCTGGGCGACGTCCACCGCGAAGGACCACTGCTCGACGTCGTCGGCGTCGCCCGCGGCGGCGGCATCCCAGGCGGCGGCGGTGACCGACTCGGCGGTCTCCAGCATCTGCGCGCACAGGTGCTTGATCGCCTGGAAGGCACCGATCCGCTGACCGAACTGCTCGCGCACCTTCGCGTAGTCGACGGCGGTGTCCAGGCACCAGCGAGCCACGCCGGAGGCCTCCGCGGCCGCCAGCGTGATCGCGAGCAGACGCCGCCGCTCGTCCGCGGCGCCAGCACCGCCCGTGAAGCGTCCGTGCCGCGCACTCAGGTCCACCCCCGGCTCGGCGGCCACGGAGCCCTCGCCCAGCAGCAGCTTGCTCGTCCGCTGTGCCGCCGTCCCAGACGACGCCGCCGGGGTGCACCTGGACGCCGTACCGCCGGGGGCGTCCGGTGAGCAGGCTCCCCACGGCCGCGCCGAGCAGCCCGCCCGGCACCAGGCTCGTGGGCACACGCCTCCAGGGCGACCGCCTGGTCGAGCAGGGTGCCGCCTCCCCCGCCCTCCGCCTCCGGTACGGCGATGGCGGCGACCCCCATCTCCGCCGCCATCGCCCACACCTCGTCGAACGACGCGGTGACCTCGCCCTCGGCCGCACGCACGGCCTCGACCGGCCCGAGGCTGGCGGCCCACTTGCGCAGGCTGCCGGCGAGACTCGACCTGGTCGTCGCTGATACCGAGGGACATCGGCACTCCTTGGAAACTAGAACGCGTTCTAACTCTACTAGAGTGGCAGCGTGACCGACACCATGCCGTCCGACCTGCTGGACCACGCGCGCCGCGCCGACGGCTTCATGCCCGAGGACGAGGGTGCGCTCCTGCACCGGGTCGCGCGCGAGCGGCTCCCGCTCGGACCGGCCCTCGAGGTCGGCACCTACTGCGGCAAGTCCGCGATCTACCTCGGCGCCGCCGCCCGTGCGGTCGGCGGGACGGTCTTCACCGTCGACCACCACCGCGGCTCGGAGGAGAACCAGGCCGGCTGGGAGCACCACGACCCGACCGTCGTGGATCCCGAGCTCGGCCTGATGGACACCCTCGGCCGGTTCCGGCGCAACATCGCCCGCGCCGGGCTGGAGGAGCAGGTCGTCGCGATCGTCGGGCAGTCCACGACCGTCGCCGCCCACTGGCGCACGCCACTTTCGCTGCTGTTCATCGACGGCGGGCACGGCGAGCAGCCCGCCCGCGACGACTTCGCGGGGTGGGTGCACTGGGTGGGCGCGGGGGGCTACCTCGCCATCCACGACGTCTTCCCCGACCCCGCCGACGGCGGCCGGCCGCCGTACGAGCCTGATCTACCTGCCGGCGCTGGCCAGCGGCGCCTTCACCGAGATCGAGGCCGTCGGCTCCCTGCGGGTCCTCCAGCGGACCTCAGGAGCGGCCGGAGACCCGCTCTGACCCACGAACCGTGGGAAGTGGCACCACGAACCGTCAGGGATGGCTTCTCGAACCGCGGCTCGTCGTGCCACGCGCGACGGTTGGCAGTGCCACTTGCCACGGTTGGCAGTGCCACCTGCCACGGTTCGTGTCAGCGGACCGGCGTGGGGGTGCAGTCGCACTCCAGCGCGATCTCGTCGAAGTGCGGCGCCAGCGAGGTGCCGCGCATGATCCCCGAGCCCGGGGTCGCGTGCCCGTAGGTCTCCCCCAGCGCGTCGACCGCCAGCACCACCGCGGCGGCGGTGTACGTCGTGTGCTCGTGCGGCCAGTGCACGTCGCGCGGCTCGCCCTCGGGTGCGGGACGGCTCGGGTCGGCGTAGACCCAGCCGGTCCAGTAGCGCCCGTCGCCCTCGCGCAGGTGCTGCATGTCACCGAGCAGGGTGAGCGCACGGCGGGTGTCGCCGATGACGTCGAGGGCCATGGCCAGGCTCGCAGGTCTCCGCGCCGGTCACCCACGGGTTGGTGGACACGCAGTGGATCCCCAGCCCCGGTACGACGAACTCCGACCACCGCTTCGCCAGCAGGCTCGCGCGCGGCCTCGCCCCGGACCGGCCCGCCGAGGACGGGGTAGTACCAGTCCATCGAGTAGGTCGACTTGTCGGCGAAGAGGTCGGGGTGCGAGCGCACGGCGTGCCCGAGCCGGCCGCCGGCCAGGCTCCCACTCCGGCTGCGGGTCGTCCATCAGGTCCGCGAGCGCCACCCCGGCGCGCAGCGAGTGGTAGATCGAGGAGCCTGCCGGTGAGCAGGCAGAAGTCGTCGACGGGCGTCCAGCGGATCCCGCCGAAGGGGTCCTGCAGCGAGACGACGAAGTCCAGGCCGGCCCGCACCGAGGGCCAGTAGCGCTCGATGAAGCGGATGTCGCGGCGCACCAGCCAGTGGTGCCACAGCCCCACCGCGAAGTACGCCGACATGTTGACCTCGCCGCGCTCGTCGTCGGCGAGGCCGCCGACGATCTTCATCGGCCAGGAGCCGTCGGCGCGCTGCATCGTCGGGATCCAGGCGTAGGCGCGCTCGGCCGCCTCGACCTGCCCGCCGACGAGCATCGCCATCGCGGCCTCGACGTGGTTCCAGATGTCGACGTGCTCGCCGCTGGTCCACGGCACGGCGCCCCACGGCTCCTGCATCGCCGCGATGGCCGCGGCGGTGTCGGCGACCTGCTGCGCGGACAGCACGCCGTCGACGTACGGCAGCCGGGAGAGCGGGACCTCGGGCGTGGTTCCCCGGGTCACGCCGTCTCCGGCTTCCGGAAGTACAGCACCATGCTCTTGCCGATCGTCGGGTCGAGCACCTTGCCGGCGAGCCTTGAGCGCCGTGGGCTGCTTCATGATCTCCCAGACCAGCAGCCTTTGTGGTACGCCTTGGCCAGCGGGTGGTCGTCGTTCTCGACGCCGACGGCGCACTTGATCCACCAGTACGGCGTGTGCAGGCCGTGCGTGTAGGACTTGCCCTCGAACACCATGGCGTCGCCGGGTGTGCCGTCGTTGGAGCGGCCGCCCTTGGTCACCTTGTCGACCAGGCTCGTGGTCGGTGTAGATCCGGATGTGGCCACCCTCGGCGTTGTGGTAGTCCGCCGACAGGCGCCAGTTGACGACCTCGGGGAGCCACCGGGGCACGGTCACGGCCAGGGTGCCGCCAGGACGCAGGACGCGGATCAGGCTCGCGGATCGCCGCGACGTCGTCGTGGATGTGCTCCAGCACCTCCGAGCACACGATCCGGTCGAACTCGCCGTCGGCGAAGGGCAGCGCCAGCGCGTCGCCCTGCTTGACGTCGGCCTCGGCGCCCTCGGGCACCTCGCCGGCCTCCTTCATGGCCACGAAGAGGTCGCGGACGCCCTCGAGCTCCTCGGCGTCGATGTCGAAGGCGATCACGTCGGCACCGCGGCGGTACATCTCGAAGGCTGTGCCGGCCCGCGCCCGCGCCCATGTCGAGGACGCGGTCACCGGCCTGGAGGCCCAGACGGTCGAAGTCAACGGTCAGCATGTCAGTTCTCCTCTGCCTTGCGCTCGGCCTGGTACTCGGCGATCACGTCCTCCAGCACGGCCGCGGTGCTCACCGCGACAGCACTCCAGCCTGAACAGGCTCCTTCACCCGCCGGCGCCCGGCGGCACCCATCTCGGCCCGTCGTACCGGGTCGTCGAGCAGGGTGGCCAGGGCCTTGGTCAGGGCACCGACGTCGCCGGGCTCGACGACGTCCGCGCACAGCCCGTCCGGGCCGACGACCTCCGGGATGGCACCGGCACGGGAGACCACCAGGGGCGTCTCGCAGGCCATCAGGCTCGGCAGTCGGCAGCGAGAAGCCCTCGTAGAGCGAGGGCACGCAGGCCAGGCTCCGCGGAGCCCATCAGCGCCACCGAACTCGTCGTCGGTGAGGCCGCTGGCGAAGGAGACCCGGTCGCCGATGCCGAGCCTTGTCGATCAGGCTTCTCGGTCACCCCGCCCTCCTTCGGCTTGGTGACGAGCACCAGACTCCAGGTCGCGCTCGACGACCAGGCTTGGCGAAAGCCTCGAGCAGCACCGAGATGCCCTTCAGCGGCGCGTCGGCGCTGGCCATCGCGAGGATCCGGCCGGGCACGCGCGGCTGCGAGGGCGGCACGAAGCGGTCGTCGACACCGAGCAGGATCGTCTCGATCCGCGCGGGGTCCACCCCGAACTCGCGTACGACGTCGCGCTTGGAGGACTCCGAGGGCACGATCACCCGGCGCAGTCGGGGCGCGGTGCGCTTCTGCTGGCCGAGGAAGGAGTACCAGCGCCACACGCCGATCTTGGGGAACTCGAAGCGGACGCGCGAGCGCGGCTTGCGCTTGGCCCACACGGCGGCGGCCAGACCGATCCGGCGGTCCATAATGATCGGGTGGTGGATGGTGGCGGCGAGCGGCAGGCCGACGCCGGCCCGGTCCTCGACCTCCAGCAGCGGCAGCGCCAGGGTCTGGTTGTCGAAGACGATGTCGAAGTCGTCGCGGCGTGCCCTGAGCAGAGCTTGACCACGCGCTTGCTGAACGTGAGCGGCTCGGGGAAGGCGCCGCTGCGCATGGTCAGCCACTCCTCCACGTCCACCAGGTCGCGGAACTCGCTCGGGCGCGGGTTGCGGAACTCGTCGCCCGGCCGGTAGAGGTCCAGGCTCGGCACCTTGGTGAGGGCGACGCCCTCGTCCAGGCTCGGGATAGGGCTGGCCGGAGAAGACCTCGACCGTGTGGCCGAGCGCCGCCAGGCTCGCGCGTCAGGCGGCGGATGTAGATCCCCTGCCCGCCGACGTGGGGCTTGCTGCGATAGGACAACATCGCGATCCGCATGGAGGTACCTCTCCCCTGTCTGGCTCCCGGGGAGCAGGGTTGAACGAAATACGTGGTGGAACGTGTTCCAAATTATGCGCTACCTGCCGGTAGCCTATCCACTGGGTCCGAAACCGGCCGCCTCGTCACACCACACCCAGGGGGGACACACCGTGAGCATCGCGAACCCGTCCACGTCCGACGACCTCGGATCGTCGGCGCAGCGGGAGCGCCGCAAGCGCATCCTCGACGCGACCTACGAGACTCGCCAAGTCCGGCGGCTTCGACGCGGTGCAGATGCGCGCGGTCGCCGAGCACGCCGACGTCGCGCTGGGCACGCTCTACCGGTACTTCCCCTCGAAGATCCACCTGCTCGTCAGCGCCCTGGGCCGCCAGTTCGACGACGCCGCGAAGCGACTCCACGAGCGCGAGATCCCCGGCGACACGCAGGCCGACCGGGTGCTCTATGTGCTCAAGCGGATGGCCCGCGGCATGCAGGGCGACCCGAAGACCACCGAGGCGCTCACCCGCGCCTTCATGTTCGCCGACAGCAGCGTCGCCAACGAGATCCACGTCGTGGGCATGGCGATGACCTCGATCGTCACCCACGCCATGCACGGCGGCGAGCCGGCCGAGGACGCGCTCACCGACGAGGACGTCGCGATCGCGCGCGTCATCGGCGACGTGTGGCTCTCGGCGCTGGTCGCCTGGGTGACCGGCCGCTCCACCGCCGCGGAGACCGCCGCGCACATGGAGAAGGCCGTCCACCTGATCCTCCGCGATTGATTCGTCGGGTCCGAGCGGCCGTCAGGCGCCGAAGGCGTGCGTAGAGGTGACGCCGCCGTCGACGGCGATCTCCGCGCCGTTGATGTACGACGACTCGTCGCTGGCCAGGAAGACGTAGACCGGCGCGATGTCGTCGGGCACACCCACCCGGCGCAGGGGGACCTTGCTGGCGCCGTACTCCATCGCGGCGTCTCCGCCGTGCACCCGCGTCATCGGGGTGTCGATCATGCCCGGGTGCACCGAGTTGACACGGATCCCCTTGGGTCCGAGCTCCATGGCCGCGCACTTGGTCATGCCGCGGATCGCCCACTTGGTGGCGGCGTAGGCGGTGCAGGACGGCATCCCGGCCAGGCCCTCGACAGAGGAGGCGTTGATGATCGAGCCGCCGCCGTTCTTCCGCATGGTGCGGGAGACCGCCTGCATCCCGAGGAAGACGCCGTTCTGGTTGACCCGCCACAGCAGACTCGGCCTCCTCCGGCGGCATCCGCTCGATGTCGCCGAAGCGGAGGATGCCGGCGTTGTTGGCGAGCACGTTCACGGCACCGAAGCGGGACGTCGTGTCCTCGACCAGGCTCGCCCACGAGGCGGCGTCGCTGACGTCGTGATGGGCGAAGTGGGCCGCGTCGCCGGTCTCGTCGGCGAGCGCCCGGCCCTCCTCCTTGGCCACGTCGGCGATCACGACCCGGGCGCCCTCGGCGACGTAGGCGCGCACGATCGCCTCGCCCTGGCCCATCGCGCCGCCGGTGACGATCGCGATCTTGCTGTCCAGACGTCCCATCACACACTCAGCCTCATGATCGAGTCGGCGGCGAAGCCGACGTAGGGGTCGCGGTCGGCGAAGAAGCCGCCGAGTCGCTTGTCGAGGTCGTCGCCGGTCCACAGGTCGCCGGCGGCGTCGAAGCGCTGCTCGACGACGGGGGCGGCGACCAGGGCCACCATCCCGCCGTAGACGACGAAGACCTGGCCCGTGATCCTCTCGGCGGCCGGCGAGGCGAGGTAGGCCACGAGCGGGGCGACGTGCTCGGCGGAGTACGGGTCGACAGCCTGGCCGGACTCGTCCTCGCCGAAGACGGCGGCCGTCATTGCGGTGCGGGCCCGCGGGCAGATGGCGTTGGCGCGCACGCCGATCTTGCTCAGGCCACGCGCGGTGGACAGGGTCAGCGCCGCGATGCCGGCCTTGGCGGCGGCGTAGTTGGCCTGGCCCGGCGAGCCGCCGAGGAAGGCCTCGGAGGCGGTGTTGACGACGCTGCCGTAGACCTGGCCGCTCTCGGACTGCTTCGACTTCTCGCGCCAGTACGACGCGGCGTTGCGCGAGAGCAGGAAGTGCCCGCGCAGGTGGACGGCGATGACCGCGTCCCACTCCTCGTCGGCGAGGTTGAAGAGCATCCGGTCGCGGGTCATGCCGGCGTTGTTGACGACGATGTCGAGCCCGCCGAGTCTGCTCGACGGCCGCGGCGAGCATGGCGTCGGCGGTGGCCCGCTCGCTCACGTCACCCGGTACGACGAGCGCCTCTCCCCCGAACGACCGGATCTCCTCCACGGCCTCGTCCCCGGCGCCCGGCAGGTCGTTGACGACCACCCGCGCGCCGGCCCGGGCCAGGGCGAGGGCCTCGGCACGGCCGAGTCCCGCTCCGGCGCCGGTGACGATCGCGACCTTGCCCTCCAGCGAGGTCTCGCCCACGCTCACTCCTCCACCAGCGAGATCGCGGCGCGCGGGCAGGCCGCGACGGCACGCTTGACGTCGTCGATGTTCTCGTCCGTGGTCTTCTCGGCGTGGAGCCTGGAGGAAGTCGTCGTCGTCCAGGCTCGAACACCTCGGGGGCCATCGCCTCGCACAGCCCGTTGGACTCGCAGAGGTCGAAGTCGACCTTGATCTTCATGGGTGTCTCCTCAGGTCATCTTCCGGTGGTCCCAGGACGCGACCCGCTCGGGGTGGATGATCACGCCCACCCGCTTGGTCGCCTGCTTCTCGACGGTCTGCGCGCCGATGTCCCCGAGCGCCTCGAAGGAGTCGACGCCGAACATCCGCACCGAGACGGCCCTGCCGATCTCCAAGATCGTGTCGCGGTCGCGCACGATCTCGGCGCGGCCCTCGATGGAGACCCCGCGCAGACTCGAAGTAGTCGGTGCCGTCCTCGACCAGGGCGGTCACCCGGTCGTCGCGCTCGAGGTTGACGATCTTCTGGCTGCGGCCGTAGGTCCAGAACGCGATCTTGCCGTCCCGTACGACGTAGAAGAGCGTGGTCAGGTGCGGGTAGCCCTGGTGGCCGTTGGCCGCCACCTGCACCTTGAGGTTCTCCTCGAGGAGGGCCTGCACCTCCTGCTCGCTCAGGCTTGACCTGGTCGCGTCCGTTGCTCATGCTCAACCGCCTTCGGAGGAGTGGCCCGGGAAGACGTGGGCCGTGGGGTCGACGACGACGGCGGCGTTGTTGACGGCCGTGGCCGCCTCGCCGAAGCCCACCGCGATGAGGCGGACCTTGCCGTCATACTCGGTGATGTCGCCGGCGGCGAAGACGCGCGGCAGGTTCGTGCGCATCGCCGGGTCCACGACGAGGTGGCGGCGGTGCGTCTCCAGGCCCCACTGCTGCAGGGGGCCGAGGTCGGCGACGAAGCCGAGCGCGGCGACGACGGCCTGCGCCGGACGGGCCTTGGCGTCGCCCTCGACGGTCACCTCCACCTCGGCGAGCGGACCGGTGCTGCCGCCGTCGGCGTCGCGCAGCGCGGTGACCTCGGCGCGGGTGACGATCTCGACCGAGGACGCCTCGACCTGCTCGATGGTGCGCTGGTGGGCACGGAAGGCGTCGCGGCGGTGCACGAGCGTGACCGAGCGGGCGATCGGCTCCAGGTGCAGCGCCCAGTCGAAGGCGCTGTCGCCGCCCCCGACGACCACGACGTCCTTGCCGGCGTAGGGCGCGAAGCCGGGGACGAAGAACTCCACACCGCGCCCGATCCAGTCCGCGGCGGCGGGCAGCGGGCGCGGGCTGAACTTGCCGATGCCCGCGGTGATGATGAGCGTCTTGGCCGCGACCACGGTGCCGTCGTCGAGGGTGAGACTCGACGCCGCTCTCCTCCTCGACCACCAGGTCCGAGGCGGTCCGGCCGAGCAGTCTGCACCGGCTCCGCGGTGAGCGCCTGGGCGACCAGGCCGTCGACGAGGTCGCGGCCCTTGACGGTCGGGAAGCCGGCGACGTCGAGGATCGCCTTCTCGGGGTACATCGCGGTCACCTGGCCACCGAGCTCGGGCAGCGAGTCGATCAGCGCGACCCGCAGGCCGCGGAAGCCGGCGTAGTAGGTCGCGAACAGCCCGGCCGGTCCCGCGCCGACGATGGCGACGTCACGGCTGACTGGGGTGCTCACGACGCAGAACTGTAACGTGTTCTAGTGGGCCTGGGGCAACTACTCACCGGAGTCCGCCTTCTTCTCGACGTCGGTGGCCAGGCCGTCGACCAGCCAGCCGTGGTTCGTGTTCACCATCGTGACCAGCACCCGGTACGGCGTCGCCACCGTCTCCGGCTTGCCGTCGCGGGTGCGCTGGACGAACTGGTTCAGGAACACCAGCGCCTGCAGCCGGGTGCGGCTGGCCGTCGAGACGCCCTGCGCGACCACCGTGGCCTGCACGACGGTCTTGTTCGCGATGAAGGCGCTCCGGATGTCCGCGGTGGTCGTGCGGTAGGCTCTCCGCGAAGCGGGCGGTCATCAGGTCCGCAGCCTTGTCGACCTCGTCGTCGAACTTCTGGAAGTCCACCGCGACGATCTCCTGCGCTGCCTTGGCTGCCGCGTCCACGCCGGCCTTGACGTCGAGGTCGTCGGCGAGCACCGGCCGGTCCGCCGGGACGCTGACCGCGCCGATGCCGTCGCCCGAGCGGTCGCGCGCCGTCGTGTCGTCGCCGCCGACCTTGTCGACGACGAGCATCAGGCACTCCAGGGTGAGCGCGAGCGCCACCAGGACGAGGGTCGCGATGAGCACCCGGGTGGTCTTCTGCCGGGCCAGCACGCCCGGCCGCGCGGGAACCTCGTCCGCCGGCTCCGCCGCCGCACGCGCTGCGGCACTCGCTCCCGGGCTCGCACCAGCGCGGACGGCGTCGTCAGCGGTGCGCGGCTGCTCCTCGGGCGGGACGGCGGACCCGGCAGCAGGCGCCCGTACGTCGTCGGCCGGCGCCGCGCCGACCGGGGCGGGCGCCTGGCCGGCGATCTTGCGCGGTCGCTGGGTCCCGCCTCGCGAGCCTGGCGGGACGGCGGGGGGGTGGGACGGGTCATCGGTCCTTCCTCAGGCGACGAATTGGAAGTCCTTGGTCAGCCACTTGCCGTCCACCAGGACCAGGCTCGACCTGGACCCGGTAGGGGTTGGCCCGCTTCTTGAAGTCGGTGGTCTTGTTGGCGACCGAGCCGGTGGTGGCGGCGATGACGGTCGCGGAGTCCTGGTCGCCGGCCACCAGCGCGGTCCAGATGACCGTGCCCTCCATCCTGGACTGGGCCTGGGTCGCGAGCTTCTTCACGTCGGCGGCGGCCTTGTCGTACTGGGTGCGGAAGTCGCCGGTCGCCTGCGCCTGCACCGCCGCGATCGCGGCGTCGGCGTTCTTGTAGTCGAGGTTGACCATCGCCTCGACCATCGACCTGGCGGCCTTCAGGCTGGGCGGCCACCCGGTCCTGGTCGGCCCGGTCGGCCGCGTCGACGGCGGTGACCACGCCGCCGCCCATGTCCTTGCCCACGCCCGGGGTCGCCGCGGCCGGGTCGTCGTCCTTCCACGGGGGCCACACGTCGTTGGACGCGATCAGGAAGCCCATCCAGATCGCCGCGCAGCCGAGCAGCACCGTGGCGACGTACAGCGCGATGTTGAGCCGGACCCGGCTGGGCTCCGGGGGATCGGGGCGCTCACTTGCTCGCCACCGGGCCGATCAGCAGCCACTTCCACGCATCCCCTCCCAGGACCGAGAGGTCCTCCGGCTGGTTGATCCGCACCGGGTTGCCCTGCTCGTCGACGAGGCCCGGCACCGACCCGGTCGCCGGGTCGTAGACGCCACTGTAGACGCGGGCGGGCGAGGCGTTGTTCTTGCGCATGCCCGGCGCGTTGCGGCTGCCCCGCGCGACGTACTCGGGGCCCGCGGTGCACTGCACGTCGGCCGGCTCGGCGTCGGTGAGGTCCTGGGTGGAGCGCCACTTCTCCGGCGGGACGTAGCCCTCGGTGCAGGGCGGCACGCTGTAGTCGAACTGCAGGTTCACGTGGCCCCAGCCGTCGGAGGTGCTGCCGGTCGGGCCGCCCGCGATGAGCGCCGGGTAGGTCACCAACAGCCTGCTCGAGGCCGGGCAGTCTCGCTGAGCAGGATCTGGTCGGTCGTGATCAGGTCGCCCAGCAGGACCGGCAGGGTCGGCTCCAGGTCCTCCAGCAGGCCCTGGACCGCCTTCGCCGCGCCCGGTGTGTCGCCGAGGACCGTGCGCAGGTTGCCGTCCTGGCGGCGCAGCGCGCTCGTCACGGTGTTCAGGTCCTTCGCGAACTTGCGGATGTTCTCCTTCTGCCCACGCTGGGTGCGCAGCACGGTCAGGCTGTTGTCGAGCAGCGCGATCGTCTCGTCGGTGTGCGCGTTGGCCTCCTCGATGAAGGCCGAGCCGCCGTCGAGCAGGCGCTGGAGGTCACGGCCGGTGTCGCCGAACATCAGCCCGAACTCCTTGACGACCTTCTGCAGGCTGTCCTTGTCGACGGAGTTGACGAAGCGGCTGAGGTCGACGAGCAGGTCGCCCTCGTCGACGGGCAGCGAGGAGGCATCGCCCTTGAACCGCGCGCCGTCGGCGGCGTAGGGGCCGTCCTTGCCCTTCGGCTCGAAGTCGACGTACTGCTCCCCCACCGCCGACAGGTTGTGCACCGCCACCTTCGCGTCGAGCGGCAGCCTTCGTGTCGTGCCGCAGGTCGAGGGTGAGGTCCACGCCCTGCTCGGTCGCGGTCATCTTGGTGACCTTGCCGATCTTGACCCCGCGGTAGGTCACCGCGCTGCCCTCGAAGGCGCCGCCGGAGCCGGGCAGGCTGGCGGTGACGGTGATGTTGCGGCCGGTCAACCTGTCGACGACGCCGAGATAGGCTCGCCGTGACGTAGGTGATGCCGATGGCGCTGAGGGCCACGAAGGCCATCAGCCGGATCCGGACCCCGCGGCTCATGCGCTCGCTCCCAGCAGACTCGTCGGTGTCGCCGTACGACGCCCCGGGCTGCACCAGCCCCTGGGTCAGCCCCGAGAGCGCACCGTTCGGGCCGATCAGGCCGCCCTGCAGGAGCCTTGCCCAGGTCCAGGCTGGGCAGCGAGCCTGAGCAGGCTTGCAGACGGGGCTGTTCCTGAGGTCGGGCAGCTTGCACTGCGCCTTGAGGTCCTTGAGCAGGTCGAGGCTGCTGAGCACCTTCGCGCAGGCGGTGCCGAACAGGTCACCGCTCTGCAGGCAGCGGGTCACCTGGTTGAGCACCTCGCCCACGTCGGGCAGCCTGCAGCATCGGGATGCCGAGGCTGCGGAACAGGTTGGTGAAGTCGAGGTCCACACGGGCGATGGTGTTGGCGAAGTCGCCCTTCACGATCTTGTTGGCCGACTGCGGGAACGGGAAGGCTCACCAGCAGGTTGAGCCCCGGCGCGAGTCTGCTCGTCCGCCTCGCGCAGGCTTGCGCAGGATCGGGCTGAGGTCCGCCAGGATCCGGAGCACGTCGTCCTTGCTGGCGTTGATCACCCGGGTGCCGACCTTGCCGAGGCGGTCCAGCGCGCCGAGCATGTCGATCAGGCTCGTCGTGCTGGTCGGCGAGCACCTTGACCGCGGGACCGGTGGCGTCCAGCGCCTCGCCGATCGTGTCCTTCTCCTTGTTCAGCGTGGAGGTCAGGTTGTTGAGCGACTGCAGCGCGTTGATGATCTGGACCTTCTGCTGGTCGAGCGTGCCGACGACCCCGTCGAGCGAGCCGAGCAGCGCCTTGAGCCGGTCCTCGCGCCCGGACATCACCAGGTTGGCCTCGCGGGTGATGGTGCCGAGTCTGGGCGACGCCGCCGCCGGTCAGCAGGAAGGACAGCGCACCGAGCACCTCCTCGACCTCGGGGTTGCGGCCGGTCGCGGCCAGGCTCGATGGTGTCGCCCTCCGAGAGCCGGCCGGTGGCGGCCTGCTGGGTGGGCGCCGCCAGGGCGACGTACTTCTCGCCGAGCAGGGAGACCTGGCGGATGTCGGCGATGGTGTTGTCCGGCAGGTCGACGTCCTTGCGGACCAGCAAAGCTTGACCTTGGCGTTCCATCCCGAGCGGCGCACCTCGGAGACCTCGCCGACGACCACGTCGTCGACCATCACCGGGGAGCGCGGTACGACGTTCAGCACGTCGTGGAAGTAGGCCGTGACCTCGAAGGCGTCGTCGCCGTCCACCTCGTGGCCCGGCAGCGGCAGGTCGTAGGCGCCGTCGAAGCCTGCTGCACCCGGTCAGCACCGCGAGGCCGGCGAGGGCCGCGGTCACCTTCGTCCGCCAGCGGCGAACCGGTCGTGTGCTCATGCGCCTCCTCCCAGCAGGTCCTGGACGGTGGCCCCGTCGCCGGTCGCGTAGGTGACCGCAGTCGACTGCGGCAGCCGGATGCCCTGGTCGGTGTCGGTGCCGCCGGCGACACCCGTTCCCGTGGTGCCGCTCGCGGCGCCCGGCGTCGCGCCGGCGGTGGTCTTGGGCAGGAACTGGCTGTACTTCGGCGGCAGCCACGGCGAACTGGCCAGCACCGGCTCGAGGACCTTCTTGAGCAGCGCGCAGGTGGTGTCCTTGAGCGCCGCCGGCATGGCCGGGTTCTGCTGGATCACCGCGCAGATGAAGCCGTCGGCGTCCCAGATGTAGCCGCCGATGCCGATCCGGCTGCTCTGCGAGCCGGTCACGTGGTCGAAGCCGACCTGGAGGTTGGCCATCGCGGTCGGCGCGATCTTGATCGCGGTCTCCAGGTTGTCCTTCTCCGAGACGATCGTGTTCATCACCTCGGTCGGCTTTGCGCACGTCGGTGACGAAGCCGTCGCGGTTCTTGGTCACGAAGCCCTTCACGCTGCCGACCGCCGAGGCGACCGAGGCCACGGCCTTCTCCAGGCTCGTCGCTCTCCTCCGAGAGCATCGAGGAGACGCCGGTGAGGTCCTGCATGAAGGCCCGCACCAGGGTGTCGTTCTTGGCCAGCGTCTCGGTGAACTTCGCCAGGTAGGTCACCGTCTCGAAGAGCGGCCCGGCGCCGTTGCCGAAGGTCTGCGCCGCCTGCGCCAGGTCGCGGATCATCTGGTTGCCCTTCGCGCCCTCGCCGTCGAAGGCCTTCCGGCCTGCCTCCAGCAGGTGGTCGAGGGTGCCGTCCTTGTTGACGCCGTTCGGGCCGAGCGCCCGGGTGAGGGACTGCAGGCTGTCGTAGATCCGGTCCAGGCTCGACCGGGACGCCGGTCTGCGGCAGGGCGATGTCGGCTCCGTCGGCCATCGCCTTGTCGCCGTCCTTCCACACCGGCGTCAGTCTGCACGAAGCGGTCCGCGACCAGCGTGGGGGTGACGATCACGGCCTTCGCGTCCGCCGGGATCTTGTACGCCGCGTCGTACTCCATCTCGACCCGGACCGAGTTGCCCTCCGGGATCACCGCGGTCACCTTGCCGACGTTGACGCCGAGGACGCGCACGTCGCTCCCGGCGTAGACGCTGACGGCGCGGGGGAAGTGCGCGGTCACGGTGCGCATCTCGGCCGGCGAGCGGAACAGGTTGAGCGTCACCGCGACGAGCAGGAGCACGCCGATCACGACCAGCAGCCGCCGGTCGATCCGCTTGAGGACGGTGGTCACCATGGCGTCAGTCCACCGTCCCGGGCACGAACTCACCGGTGGGCAGGGCGAGCAGGTTGGACGCGTAGGCGTCGAACCACGGGCCGGTGCCGATGATGTTGCTGAGGATGGAGACATAGGGGCCGAGCGCGGCCAGCGTCTCCTTGATCTTCTGCTTCTTCGACACCAGGAAGGAGACCAGTCCGTCGACCTCCTGCAGGGCCGGCCCGATCTGCTTCTCGTTGTCCTTGACCAGTCCCCGCAGGCTCCACCGCGAGGGTGCGTGCGTTGACGAGCAGCGCGTGCACGGCGTCGCGGCGCTTGGTGAGCTCCTTGAAGACGAGGTCGCTGTTCTTCATCAGCGACACGATGTCCTGGCTGCGCTCGCTGAGGACCTTGCTGACGGACTTCGGGCTCTCGAAGAGGCTCTGGATCTCCGCGTCGCGGGAGGCCACGCTGCGCGAGAGCCGGGCGATGCCGTCGAAGGAGGCCCGGATCTCCGGCGCGGACACGTCGAGGGTGTCGGCCACCGTGTCGAGCGCCGTCGACAAGCTGGCCGGTGTCGATCTGCTCGGTGGTGTTGGTGAGGTCGGTGAACACCCCGACGATGTCGTACGCCGCCTGGGTCCGCTCGACCGGGATCGTGCCGCCGGAGGCGAAGCCTGCCCCGAGCCCTCGGGCTGGACGTCGAGGAACTTCTCCCCCAGCAGGTTGAGCACCTTGATCGAGGCCTTGCTCTCCTTGCCGAACTCCACGTCGCCCTTGAGCTCGAACTTCACCTTCACCCGGTCCCCGGCCAGCGCCACGTCGGTGACCCGGCCGACCCGGATCCCGCCGACCTGGACGATATTGCCCTTGTGGATGCCGCTGGCGTCGCTGAACTCGGCGTAGTAGGTCGTCCCACGGAAGCCGGGGAACTTGCCCAGGTTGAAGGTCGCCGCCGAGACCAGCGCCATCACCACGAGGGTGATCACGCCGAGGCGGAGGATGCGGGCGTCGGTCGGTCGGGCCATCACTTCTGGCACCTCGGCGCGGTGGACTTGAACGAGAAGTCTCTCGATGTACTTCGTCGACTTGCTTGAGCAGGGCCTGCTCGCCGATGATCGGCGAGCTTGATGTGCGCGGAGACACCACAGACGTAGTACTGGTACCACGAGCCGTAGGTGCCGGTCCGGGTCTGGTCGGTCATCGTCTCCGGCATCCGGTCGAGCAGACTCGGCGAGGTTCTTGCGGTTCTCCGGCTTGTTGAGCAGGCTTGGACAGGCTCGCGCAGCGCGGCGATGTCCTCCTTGAGCAGTGGCCGGCCTCGGCGCAGGAAGTCCGCCACGGTGACGGTCAGGCTGGGAGATGTTGTCCAGCGAGGAGCCGATCGTGTCGCGATCCCTGGCGAGGTCGCTCATCCAGTCCTTGAACTCGACCACCAGCGTGCTGGTTTGCTGGTGCCGCGCGTCGACCGTCTTGAGCGTGGAGCCTGAGGTTGGTGACGACCTGGCCGATCAGCGCGTCGCGGTCGGCCAGCGTGCTGGTCAGCGAGGCGGTGTGCGCGAGCAGGCTCTTCACGGTGCCGCCCTCGCCCTGGAGGACCTGGACCAGGTTCATGCTCAGGCTCGTTGACCTGGTCGGGGGTGAGCGCGGCGAAGAGCGGCTTGAAGCCGTCGAAGAGCGTGGTCAGGTCCAGCGACGGCGAGGTGTTCTGGACCGGGATGGTGGCGCCGTCGCGCAGCGCCTTGGCGTCCTTCGCATCGCTGCCGGCCGTCAGGGCGAGGTACCGGTCGCCGACGAGGTTGAGGAAGCGGATCTCGGCGCGCGAGGAGGTGGTCATGTCCACCCCGGCGTCGACCTTGAAGGTCACCAGGGCCATCGAGCGGTGGTAGTGCTCGACGTCCTTGACCTCGCCGACGTTGACCCCCGCGACCCGGACGTCGTCGCCCTTCTCCAGCATCGTGGCGTTGGTGAAGACCGCCTTGAACTCGTTGCGGTCGCCGAAGCCGATGTTGCCCATGATCACCGCGAGCATCCCGGTCACCACGATCGAGATGACCGTGAAGATGCCGAGCTTGATCGCCGCCGCGGTCGTCGTGGCGTTGCGGCGGTTGAGGAGCCTGGTGGGCGGTCGAGCCTGCTCACGAGGCCGCCTTCCCGGTGCGCACGACCGGGCCGTAGAGCAGGGCGCCGAGGGCGCCGTAGCTCGTCCGCCGAGTGGCCGCTGCTGCCCGCCAGCATCGCGTTGACCAGGCGCTGCTCGGCGGTGCTGCCGGCCGAGCCGTCGAGGCTGACCGGGTTCGGGTTCGGCACCCCGGGGATCGGGAACGGCAGGTATCCGCCCTTCTCGTCCTGGTCGGTGCCCTGGTCGAAGGTGTACTTCTTGCCCGGCACGGTGAACTTCGGCAGGCCCGCGCACCACGGGCCGTGCCCGACCTCGCCGTACGTCGGCAGGTCGCGCTCGTCGTAGACGCGGTACTGCGGGGCGCCGATCTCGATGTACTGCTTGACGACGTCGCCCTCGAAGGTCTTGGACAGGATCGGCTCGTAGTTGGCGGCGCCGCGGATCAGGCAGGGGAACTCGGGTGAGTACTTCGCGAGCAGGCCGATGACCGGCGCGGTCACCTGCCCCATCCGGATCAGGTTCTGCTCGTTGCTCGCGAGCACCCGGGTGGCGGTGTTCGCCAGGCCGGTGAGGTCGGAGAAGAAGGTGTCGAGGTCCCGCTTCTTCTCGACGACGGTCTTGCTGGTGACCGTGACGTTGTCGAGGACGTCGAGCAGGTCCGGCGCCGCGACGTCGTAGGCGTCGGCGACCTCCGCCAGCGAGATGAGGTCCTGGCGCAGCGTCGGCAGGTGCTCGCCGATCGCACCGACGTAGGTGCCGAGTCCGGTCCATCGTCCGCCCGATCTGGTCACCGCGGCCGTCGAGCGCGGTGGCCAGCGCGCTGAGCGTGCGGTTGAGGTCCTGGGGACGCACCGCGCGCAGCAGCGGGAACAGGTCGGCCAGCACCTGGCTCAGGCTCGACGTTCGTCTCCACCCGGTCCGAGGGGATCACGTCGCCGTCGCGCAGCGGGCGCGCGGCCGCGCCCTGCGGGCGCACCAAGGAGACGAACTTCTGGCCGAAGAGCGTGGTCGGCAGGATCTGCACGCTGATGTTGGAGGGGATGGTCCTGGCGGCGTCGGGCTTCAGGCTCCAGCGTGATGACCGCCTGCTCGCCGTCCTGGTCGATCTTGTCGACCCGGCCGACGAGCACCCCGTGGATCCGTACGTCGCCGAACTTCGGCGAGCTGAAGACCGGCCCGGTCCGCCTTGACGGTGACCGTGGTCGTGGAGTCGAAGGCCTTGTTGTAGAGCGAGATCGAGAGCCACACGAGCATCGCGATCACGGTCAGGAACGCGACCCCGGCCACGAGCAGCCGGTTGTGCTCGCGCGCGTTGTCGTGGTGGATGTTGACCAGCATCGGACCCCGCGCCCCTACCCGGTGATCCGCACGGTGGTCGTGGATCCCCAGATGGCGAAGGTCGAGGAAGAAGTCGGCGACCACGATCGTCACGATGCTGGTCCGGATGGCCTTGCCGACCGCGCGGCCCACGCCGGCCGGCCCGCCCGAGGCGGTGTAGCCGTAGTAGCAGTGGATGAGGATCACCGCCACGGCGAGGAACAGCAGCTTGAAGAACGACCACAGGATGTCGATCGGCGGCAGGAACTGCAGGAAGTAGTAGTCGTAGGTGCCCGGCGACTGACCGTAGATGTAGACCACGATCAGCCGCGGCGAGAGGTACGACGCACAGAGCGCGACGATGTAGAGCGGGATCACCGCGATGAACGCCGCGACCATCCGGGTGGTCACCAGGAAGGGCAGCGACGGGATGCCCATCACCTCGAGCGCGTCGATCTCCTCCGAGATCCGCATCGCGCCCAGGCGCGCGGTGTAGCCGCACCCGACGGTGGCCGCGAGCGCGATCGCGGAGACGAGCGGGGCGACCTCGCGGGTGTTGAAGTAGGCGGAGATGAAGGCGCTGAACTTGCCGACGCCGATCTGGCTCACCGAGGCGTAGCCCTGGATGCCGACCTCGGTGCCGGCGAAGAAGGCCATGAAGGCGATGACGCCCGCGGAGCCGGCGATCAGGCTGAGCCCGCCCGCGCCGAAGGCGACCTCGGCGAGGGTGTTGCTGATCTCCCGGGGGTAGCGGCGCACGGCGCGCGGCGCCCAGGAGATCGCCTTGACGTAGAAGAGCAGGCTGGTCGCCGTACCCCTCGAGGGTGGAGCGCCCGGACTTGAGCGTGCTGGAGGCCGACTCGGAGACGACAGCCATCACAACCCCACCGGCGGGGCGACCTGGAAGTAGATCGCGGTGATCACGGCGTTGAGGAAGAACAGCGCCATGAAGGCGACGATCACCGACTCGTTGACGGCGCGGCCGACGCCGCTGGGCCCGCCGCCGGCGTTGAGGCCCTTGTAGGAGCCGATGATCGCGGCGAGCCAGCCGAAGATCGCCGCCTTGATCATCGCGATGTAGAGGTCGGGCAGCGAGGCGAGGGCGGTGAACGTGGAGAGGAAGGCACCGGCCGAGCCGCCCTTGACGATGACGGTGAAGAAGTAGCCGCCCCCGATGCCGGTCCCGATCACGATGCCGTTGATCATCACGGCCACGAACATGGTGGCGACCACCCGGGGTGCCACCAGACGCTCGAGCGGATCGATGCCGAGCACCTCCATGGCGTCGATCTCCTCGCGGATCTTGCGGGCGCCGAGGTCGGAGCAGATCGCCGAGCCGGCCGCACCGGCGATGATCATCGCCGCCGCCATCGGCGCCGCCTCCCGGACCGTCGCGAGCACGGCGGTGGCCCCGGCGAAGGACTCCGCACCGAGCCTGGCCGGTGAGGTTGGCGACCTGCAGCGAGATCACCGCGCCGAACGGGATCGACACCATGATCGTCGGCATCAGCGTCACGCTGGTCACGAACCAGGCCTGCTCGAGGAACTCACGGAACTGGAAGGGGCGGGTGAAGATCCGCTTGGTCACCTCGACGACCATCAGCGCGATCTCGCCGGGGCCGCGCACGACCGACTGGGCGTTGAACGCCACGACCCCTCCTTCTCCTGCTCCCGTTGCGGGAATAGTAGAACACGTTCTCGTTTGTGACCAACGCGACACCCAGGACGTGGACCACATCGGATACCGCACAGGGTCAACGCCCCCCCGCCGCGAACGGGTCACGCCCCGGCCATCGCATTCGCGGGTTCCGGGGTCCCGGTGCCTAGGATCAGGGCGTGCAGCAGCCCGCCTCCCGCCTCCCGGCACCCCTGCAGGCGGTCGTCGCGCACCCCTCGGCGGTGCTGCTCGTGGCCCAGACTCGTGCTCGTGCTCGCCTATCCCGGGCTGCAGGGCTCGACGGTGGGCAGGGCCTTCGCCGGCGTCGCGCAGATGGTGGTCGTGCTGATCTCGGTCTGGGCGGTGCGCCGTACGGAGGTGCTGACCTGGGTCGCGCTGCTGCTCGGCGCCCCGGCGGTCGTGCTCGCGGTCGCCGAGGCGATGCAGCCCGACGTCGGCTGGGTCGTGGTGGCCTCCGCCGCCTTCCACGTCCCGTTCTACTTCTTCGTCTCCTACGCCCTGATCCGCTACCTCTTCCACGACGACAAGGTCACCCGTGACGAGCCTGTTCGCGACCGGCGCGGCCTTCACCGTGGTCGCCTGGGGCTTCGCCTACCTCTACGCCGCCGCGCAGGTCGTCTGGCCCGGCTCCTTCGTCGGCTACTCCAGCCCGGACGCCGGCGAGGCGCTCCCCTGGTTCGAGTCTGCTCTACCTCTCGTTCACGACGCTGACCAGCGTCGGGCTCTCCGACGTCTACCCGGTGCTCGCCCACGCGCGCTCGCTGGTGATGGTCGAGCAGGTGGCGGGGGTGTTCTACGTGGCGCTGGTGGTGGCACGCCTGGTGGGGCTCACCGCGCGGCGGGGGTGAACTCGACCATCGAGGAGCCGCCGGCGACCTGGTCGCGGGTGGTGAGCGCGCGGATCCGGCGGCGGTAGCGCACGATCTGCGCCGCGCCGAGGCCCCACAGCAGGTACTGCACCGCCATCGCCCAGTGGAAGGCTCCTGGCCCGTAGGAGTCACCCGAGCCGCTGGACAGCGCGTCCAGGACGACGCCGACGGCGACGATGACGACCAGCGAGGCGGTGAAGCCGCCGACGTTGATGATGCCGCTGGCACTCGCCGTGCGGTGGTCCGGGTTGCTGGTGCGGGCCACGTCGAAGCCGACCATCGATCCCGGTCCACCAGCGCCCACGACCACGACGAGCAGCACCAGCAGCCACAGCGGGGCGTCGCCCGGCCACAGCAGCACGGCACCCCACACGGTGGCCATCGCGCCGACGATGGTGAGCCCGATGGTCGAGCGGTGCCAGGGGTGCCGCCCGACCAGCCAGCCCATCAGCGGGCCGTAGAACAGGTTCGTCAGGAAGAGCAGCGAGATCAGCGCGCCCGCGGTCGCCTCCGAGCGGTGCTCGGCGCTGACCAGGAACGGGAAGCCCCACAGCAGGCCGAGCAGTGCCGGGCTGAACGGCGTGGAGAAGTGGATCCACAGTCCGAGCCGGGTGCCGGGCTGCTCCCAGGAGGCGGCCAGGCTGCGGGCCAGGTCCCGTGCCGACATGGGTACGCCGCGCAGGTGGGCCCGCTCCGGGGAGTCGTGCAGCACCAGGCGCACCACCACCAGCATCACCAGCCCGGCGGTCGCACCCGCGAGGTAGGCCCGGGTCCAGCCGAGCCTGGCCCAGCGCCCAGGTCATCGGGGCCGCGGCGGCCAGCGCGCCTGCCTGACCGAGGTTGCCGGTGAGCCTGGCTGACCAGCGGCACCTGGCCGCGCGGGAACCACGAGGTCACCAGGCGCAGCACGCAGATGAAGGTCATCGCATCGCCCACCCCGACCATGGCCCGGGCCACCAGCGCGGTCGGGTAGTCGCCGGCGAAGGCGAAGGCGGCCTGGCCCAGGCTCACCACGGCCACCGCCACGGTGAGCACGGTGCGGGAGCCGTAGCGGTCGACCATGAGGCCGACCGGGATCTGCATGGCGGCGTACACCAGCAGGCTGGAGCATGGTGAACGACGCCAGCCTGGCTGGCCGAGATGTCGAACCGCTCGGTCGCCGCGAGCCCGGCGACGGCCAGGCTGCTGCGGTGGAAGACGGCGAGGGCGTAGACGGTGAGGCCGACGCCCCAGACCAGCCAGCGGCGGCGCGCGGGGGTCTCCCTCGCCGCGTCGCCTGTCACCCGAGCAGGCTAGACCTGGGCCGGGACCGGCTCCGAGCCGGCGACCGAGTGGACTTGGTCACGCTCGCGACGGGCTCCTCACTTCGTCGCTTCCATCATCTGGCGGAGGCTCCTTCTTGAGCTCGCTGATCTCGTCGCGCAGCCGCGCGGCCAGCTCGAACTGCAGGCTCCGCCGCGGCGGACCTCATCTGGTCGGTGAGGTCCTGGATCAGCCTGGGCCAGGTCCGCGCTCGGGAGTCCGGCCAGGCTCCGCCGCGTGGCCACCGACGTCGGTCGAGCGCAGACTGCGGGGTCGGCGACTTCTTGGGCTTCACGCCGCCGGCGCGGCCCTTGACCCCCGCGTCGGCGAAGGTCTGCAGCAGGCTCCTGGGTGCTCTCGTCCTCGCGAGCGAGCATCTCGGTGATGTCGGCGATCTTCTTGCGCAGCGGCTGCGGGTCGATGCCGTGCTCGGTGTTGTAGGCGACCTGGCGCTCGCGGCGCCGGTTGGTCTCCTCGATCGCCGACTCCATCGACGGGGTGATCTTGTCGGCGTACATGTGCACCTCGCCGGACACGTTGCGCGCCGCGCGGCCGATCGTCTGGATGAGCGACTTGTCCGAGCGCAGGAAGCCCTCCTTGTCGGCGTCGAGGATCGCGACCAGGGAGACCTCGGGGAGGTCGAGGCCCTCTCGGAGCAGGTTGATGCCGACCAGGACGTCGTAGAGCCCGAGCCGCAGGTCGCGCAGCAAGCTCGATCCGCTTGAGGGTGTCCACCTCGGAGTGCAGGTAGCGGGTGCGGATGCCGGCGTCGAGGAGGTAGTCGGTGAGGTCCTCGGACATCTTCTTCGTCAGGGTCGTGACGAGGACCCGCTCCTCCTTCTCCGCACGCAGCCTGATCTCGTGGATGAGGTCGTCGATCTGGCCCTTGGTCGGCTTCACGACCACCTCGGGGTCGACCAGGCCGGTCGGGCGGATGATCTGCTCGACGACGTCGCCCTGCACCTTGTCGAGTCTCGTAGTCGCCGGGCGTCGCGGAGAGGTAGACCGTCTGCCCGATCCGGTCGAGGAACTCCTCCCACCGCAGCGGCCGGTTGTCCATCGCGCTCGGCAGCCGGAAGCCGTGCTCCACGAGGTTGCGCTTGCGCGACATGTCGCCTTCGTACATCCCGCCGATCTGCGGCACGGCGACGTGCGACTCGTCGACGACGAGCAGGAAGTCCTCGGGGAAGTAGTCGAGCAGCGTGTTGGGAGCGCTGCCGCGGGAGCGGCCGTCCATGTGCATCGAGTAGTTCTCGATGCCCGAGCAGGAGCCGACCTGGCGCATCATCTCGATGTCGTACGTCGTGCGCATCCGCAGCCGCTGCGCCTCGAGCATCTTGCCCTGCTTCTCGAAGGTCTCCAGCCTGCTCGGCGAGCTCGGCCTCGATGCCGCGGATCGCCCGCTCCATCCGCTCCGGGCCGGCGATGTAGTGGCTGGCCGGGAAGACGTAGAGCCTCGGTGTCCTCGGTGAGGACCTCGCCGGTGACCGGGTGCAGCGTCATCAGCCGCTCGATCTCGTCGCCGAAGAACTCGATCCGCACGGCCATCTCCTCGTAGACCGGGAAGATCTCGAGGGTGTCCCCGCGCACCCGGAAGGTGCCGCGGGTGAAGGCGAGGTCGTTGCGGGTGTACTGGATCTCGACCAGCCGCCGCAGCACCGAGTCCCGGTCGTGCTCCTCCCCCACCCGCAGCCGGATCATCCGGTCGACGTACTCCTGGGGGGTGCCGAGACCGTAGATGCAGGACACCGTGGAGACCACGATGACGTCGCGGCGGGTGAGCAGGCTGTTGGTCGCCGAGTGCCGCAGCCGCTCGACCTCCTCGTTGATGGAGGAGTCCTTCTCGATGTAGGTGTCGGTCTGCGGGACGTAGGCCTCGGGCTGGTAGTAGTCGTAGTACGACACGAAGTACTCGACCGCGTTGTCCGGGAAGAGCTGGCGCAGGCTCGTTGGCGAACTGCGCGGCCAGGGTCTTGTTGGGCTGCAGCACGAGCAGCGGGCGCTGCACCTGCTCGGCGACCCACGCCACCGTCGCGGTCTTGCCCGTGCCGGTGGCGCCGAGCAGCACGACGTCCTGCACGCCGTCGTCCAGCCGCTTCGAGATCTCCTTGATGGCAGCCGGCTGGTCACCGGACGGGGAGTACTCGGACTGGACGTGGAAGGGCGCGACACGACGCTCGAGATCGGTGACCGGACGCATGCCTCCAGCGTACGAGACACCGCCGACAGTGCCGGCCACCCTGGGGTTCTTGACCAGTTCCTATGGTTCTTGACCGTTGCAACGGTCAAGAACCGTAGGAATCCCCGGGTAACCGGGGATTCCTGCAGCCACCTCGTCAGCGCGGCCGGTCCGGCTCCACCCGGAGCACGTGCAGCGCGGTGGCGAGCATCGCGTAGTGCCCGGCGAGCAGCACGATCTCGATCCGCTCACGGTCGTCGAAGTGCGCACCCAACGCGCCCCACAGCGCGTCGGGGAGGTCCTGGTCGGCCACCAGCGCGTCAGCGGCCCGCAGCAGGAGCCGCTCGCGGTCGCTGAGCCCGGGCTGGTCGTGCGCGCCCGCCTCGATCGCGGCGATCTCGGCCTCGGTCAGGCCGGCTCGCCGGCCCAGTCGCCGGTGCTGCGTCAGCTCGTACGCCGACGAGCGGAGCGCCGCGACACGCAGGATCACCAGACTCCGACTCCCGCCGGGAGAGCCGTCCGCCGGGCATCAGCCGTCCGGCGAAGTGCAGCCACCCCCAGAACAGCCGGCGGTGCCGCCCGAGGGTGAGGAAGACCGCCGGCGGCTCGGTGCCCTGGACCCGGCCGGCGACCCGGGCGAAGCCGGCGACGAGGGGGCCGACCTCGCGCCACGTGCCGGGCTCGATCCGGGCGCTCACGGCAGGCTCCGGGCGGCGGGCCCGCTCGACCGCGGGCAGGACCCGGTTGGCGCCGTAGGCTGAAGGCGCGCATGGCCAGCGCGTAGCCGGGCGGGAACCAGCGCTGGAGCAGGTGGACCAGCCGGATGTCGGCGGAGGTGTAGACCCAGTAGCGGTTGCGCAGCGCGCCCCTCCAGATCGCGGCCGCGGCCTGCTCGGGCGAGACCGCGCGCTTCTGGAAGTGCTTCCTCGCCCGCACGAAGGAGCGGCTGTGCTGGTCGATGCCGGCGATCCGGATCGTCTCCACGAGACCGGTGTCGACGCCGCCGGGGCAGACCAGGCTGACCCCGATCCGGTGCCGGCGCAGGTCGTAGCGCAGCACCTCGGAGACCCCGCGCAGGCCGAATTTCGTGGCGCTGTACGCCGCGTGCCAGGGCATCGCGATGATGCCCGCCGCCGACGAGACGTTGACGAGTCGCCCGCCGCGGCCGGCGTCGATCATCGGCGGCAGGAACTCCTCGATGACGTGGATCGGGCCCATCAGGTTGACGTCGACGAGGCGCTGCCAGTGCTGGGGCTCCAGGCTGCGCACCGTGCCCCAGATCGCGATCCCCGCGACGTTGAGGACCACGTCCATCGGGCCGTGCCGCTCGGTGACGCGGCGGGCCAGGCGTCGTACCTGCTCGTGGTCGGAGACGTCGGCCGGCTCGGCCGTGGCGACCTGACCCCCGCGGGCCCGGATGCCGGCGGCGACCTCGGCGAGCAGGTCGCCCTGCAGGTCGGTGAGGTGCAGCACCGCGCCCTGCTCGGCGGCCTGCTCGGCGACGGCGCGGCCGATGCCGCTGGCCGCACCGGTGACGAGCACCTGCTTGCCGGCGAGGTGGCGGACGGGGGGGACGGAACCACATGGCGGTTCTCCTCATCGATCGGGGATGAGCGACGCCGCGAGCGCGACGAGCCGGGGGTGCAGCGCGGCGAGGCCGGCCGGGTCGTCGAGCACCACCTGGGCGGTGACCAGGCTGCACGACGGCCGCCAGCAGCGCCTCGCAGGCGAACCGGTCCTGCTCGTCGCGGGCACCCAGCACCTCGGCCAGCGCGTCGCCCGCCTCGCGCTGGACCGCCAGCCGGCGCAGCAGCACGTCGGTGCCGGCCGCCCAGGTCTCGACCAGGAACAGCCGCGAGCGCCGGGGCTCCTCGGCCAGCGCCGCGAGATAGGCTCGCGAGCAGCGTGCCGAAGCGCTCCAGCGGTGGGCCCTCGGCGGCCAGACCGGCGGCGAAGCCGGTGCGCAGGGCGTCGGTCGCCCAGTCGTAGGCCGCGAGGAAGCAGTCCTGCTTGGAGGCGAACTGCTGGTAGAAGGTCTCCCGGGACACGCCGGCCCGGCGGATGATCTCGGCGACGGGCGTCGCGACGTACCCGCGCTCGGCCATCGCGTCGGCCATCGCGGTGAAGATCCGCTCCCGCTGGGCAGCCTGGACCTCGGCCCGGCTCAGCCCGTGGCGGCCTCGCGGAAGAGTGGGCATGCCCGCGACGGTTTCACGAACAGGTATGTTCGTCAATGCCTCTCAGAGCAGCGGGCGAAGCGGGGCCAGGACCAGGCTCGGTGAACTTGCGGTGCAGGTCGCGCGCCTCCCACTCACCGCTGGTGAGATCCAGGCAGTGCGACTGGTCGACCTCGAAGATCGCCTCCAGGCTCCCGGGCGAACTCCTCGTCGATCACCTCGACGTTGATCTCGAAGTTCCCCGACAGGCTGAGCCGGTCGATGTTCGCGGTCCCGACGGTGGACCAGTTGCCGTCGACAGTGGCGGTCTTGGCGTGCACCATCGCGTCGCGGTAGCGCAGGATCCGCACCCCGGCGTCGAGGAGCCTGGCTGAAGTACCCGCGCGAGATCCAGTCGGCGACGATGTGGTTGGACTTCAACGGCAGCAGGAGTCGTACGTCGACCCCGCGCCGCGCGGCGTCCTTGACCGCCGCGATGAAGTCCTCGTCAGGCAGGAAGTACGCCTGGGTCAGCCACACGTTGCGGCTGGCCCGGGTGATCGCCTCGATGTACATCGCCCGGATCGGGAACATCCACAGTCGCGGCACGTTGCGCTGCACGCGCACCCGCGGCTCCCAGGTCGAGGCCGTCTCCAGCAGCAGCGGCCGCTCGGACCCGCGCAGCCGACGACGCCGGTTGAGGTTCCAGAAGTCGGCGAAGGCGCGCTTGAGGTCCCACACCGCCGGCCCGGTGATCCGGACGTGCGTGTCGCGCCACTCCGTCTCGTACGCCGAGCCGATGTTGTAGCCGCCCACGAAGCCCACGCTGTCGTCGACCACCAGGATCTTGCGGTGGTCGCGGCCGTAGCGGCGCAGGTCGAAGAAGCGCCAGCCCGCGGCGTAGACCGGGTAGCGCAGCACCTTCACGTGCGAGGGAAAGTGCTGGAACGCCGGGGACACGACGAGGTTCGCGAAGGCGTCGTAGATGCAGTAGACCTCCACGCCCCGGTCGGCTGCGGCGACCAGTGCGCGCTTGAACCGCTCCCCCGTGGCGTCGCCCTTCCAGATGTAGGTCTCGAAGAGGATCTGCCGCTGCGCGCCCTCGATCGCGGCGAGCATGTCGTCGTACAGGTCGCGACCGTAGGTGTAGGTGGTCATCTCGCCGTCGCCGACCGACACCGTGCGCGGCTCCCGCGTCGGGAACGGCTTGGGCCGCTTGCCGCGCCGACGGTAGGAGTCGACCAGCGACATCGCGATCGCCACCACGAAGGGCACGCCGACGACGGTGAGCAGGAACCGGCGCAGGATCGTCCTCAGCCCGGTCAGCGGGTCGGAATCGGAGTGCGCCACGAACGCCAATCTAGTGGTCCGCGGACGCGCGTCAGGCGCCGACCTTGTTGAGGAAGGTCAGCGAGTCGACCCGCCAGGCCTCGTCGACCTTCTTCATGACCAGCCGGATCGCCGACTCCTCGACGCTCACCTTGCCGCTGGGGTCGGTGATCCCCTGGTCGACGAAGGCGAGCACCTCGACCTGGGTGGCGTCCACGACGCGGCCCATCGCGTCGACGACCTCGCCCTTGGCCGAGGTCTTGCTCGCCACGATCGCCTTCTGCAGGTCGGCCGCGCGCTGCTCCAGGCTCGGTGCGGACCTTCTCGTTCAGCAGGCTCCTTGACCCAGGCGAAGTCGTGCTGGCCCGGCTGGTAGGAGTACGTCGTCACCTTCGTCACGAAGGCCTTGGCCGCGGTGACCGCGTCCTGGTCGGCCTTCTTCTCCGCCTGCAGGCTCCTCGACGATCTTCGCCCGGTCCTGGCCCGCCTTGACATCGGCGTCCTTGTCCCGGTTGACCTTGACCAGCCAGGCGCAGCCGACGAGGGCCACCACGAGCAGCGCCACCAGGGCGATCACGAGCGTGCTCGGCCCGGAGCCCGGCCGGGCCGACTTCTGCTCCGGTCCCTTGCTCGTCACGCTCGGCGTACCGTCGCCGCCGCTCAACGGACCGGCCCCGGAGCCTTGTCGGCACCCCGCTGCAGGAAGTCCGCGGAGCAGTGCCGGTCACGGACCAACGGCTTGCGCTCGTTGATGCGCGGGTCCAGCGCGATGGCCGAGACCGGAGAGTGGTACTCGCAGTGCTTGTAGTCGTCGGTGATGATCTTGATCCGCAGCACCCCGCCCTGCACCTTCGCCAGCAGTGAGCGCAGCCCCGGGGAGTAGTTCTGCAGCAACGCCCGCAGGTGCGGCTCGTAGGAGAGGAACATGTCGGTGAAAGTTACCCCCGTGGACAAGAAGCCCGGCAGCACCTTGTCGGCGTCGTTGACGAGCCTGGTGAGTCTCGTTGGTCGGCCCGGCCCGCGCTGGAGCAGACGGCGCAGGCTCGGGGTCGTAGTCACGCAGGAACCGGGCGAACTGCTTCGCGGACCTCGCCAGCCTGACGCAGCGAGTCGGCGTTGTCGTTGGGGATCGCGAGCACTGTGCCGGCATTGCTGATGATCCGGTCGGTCTGCGGCCACACGGCGTCGAGGGTGTCGAGGATCGCGGTGCCCTGGTCGAGGATCTTCCCCAGGTCGTCACCGGTGCCCTTGAGACCCGTGCTCAGCTCGCTCAGCACGATCCGCAGCCTTCTTGTCGTCGATCTGGCGCAGCACGTTGTTGACCGCGATCACCGTCGAGCCTGAGGCTCTTGGGCAGGTCGGTCGACTCCGCCGGGATCACGTCGCCGCTGGCGAGGAACGGCCCGCCGGCCTTCGGCGGCTGGAAGTCGAGGTACTGCTCCCCCACCGGCGAGAGGCTGCGCACCTTGGCGAGCGAGCCCTTCGGGATCTTGGTGCCCGAGGTGATCGCGACGGTCGCCTCCACGCCCTTCTTGGAGGGCACGATCTCGCGGACCTTGCCGACCTTGACCCCGCGGTAGGTCACGGCCGAGCCCTCGAAGAGCCCGCCGGTCTGGGCGAGACTCGACCTTGACCTCGACCGGTCGCGAGGTCAGCGGCTGGTCGAGCACCTGCGCGAAGATGTAGGCCAGTGCGAAGACCAGCACCATGATCACGCCGATCAGGCTCAGGTAGAGCCTTGTTGGTGATGATGTTCCGCATCTCAGCGCCCCCCTCCGAGCAGCCCGGTCAGGAGCGGGCCCAGACCCAGCGGGTCGTACCCGCCGGTCGTCGTACCGCCTGGCGAGCCGGACCTGGTCCCGGACGTGGCGCCGGAGGTGATGCCGGACTTCGTGCCCGTGGTCGTGGTCCGGCCGCCGGTCAGCCCGCTCAGCAGGCCGCCCAGACCGAGCGCCTCGAGCAGGTCCGCCGCCGGGGTGCCCGGCTTCAGGCCGAGCAGGCCGATCAGCCCCTTGAGGGTGCTACCGACCAGGTCGCCGACCTCGATGCCGTCGAGGTGGAGCGTCAGGCCGATGTTGAGGTAGTCGGTCGCCACCACCTCGTCGGCGGCGGCAGCGGCAGCGATCACCTTCTGCATCGAGGTCTCGAAGACGCCGTTGTTCTTGGCGAACTCGGCGAGGACCGGCTCGACCTCCTTGAGGAGGGTCAGCAGGCTGGTTGCGGGTCGCGTTCACCGTGCCGTTGGCGGTCTGGGCGAACTTCTCGACCTCGGCGAGCAGGGCGGTGAAGTCCGGCGTCTTCTCCCGCAGCACCTTCGCCGCCGGCGCGATCTCCCGCACCGCCCGGTTGATGGTGCCCTTGCGGCCGTTGAGCGTCTTCGACAGCGAGCCTGAGCGAGTTGAGGACCGCGTCGATGCTCGTGCTCGTGGCGTTCGCCTGGGTGAGGAACACCTTCGCCCGGTCCAGCAGGGTGCGATAGTCGCCCTCGTTGCCGTTGAGCGCGGAGTTGAGCTCCTCGGTCACCGTCTGCAGCTGCGCCAGCCCACCGCCGTTGATCAGCAGCGAGGCCTGGGCCAGGGCGTTCTCGACCGTGGGCGCCGTGTCGGTGTCCTTGAGCCCGAGCTTCGCTCCGTCGGCGAGCACCTTGCCCTGCGCCGGATTCGTCACGTCGACGAAGAGACTCGCCGAGCGGCGTGGTGTAGCGCAGCCGGGCGCGAGCACCCTCGCGCAGGCTCGGCATCGGCCTTGAGGGTCAAGGTGGCCTCGGCGGTGAAGTCGTCGACCGTGATCTCCTTGACCCGGCCCATGTCGACGCCGTTGACCTTGACCGGTGCGCCTTGGGCGAGGTTGAGTGCCTCGGCGAACTGCGCCTTGACCTCGATCGTGTCCCCCGAGACACCCGTGCCCGGGATCGGCAGGTCGCGCATGGTCGTACCGCAGCCGGTCATGACGCCCAGCGCGAGCGCCAGGACGGCGACCAGGAGTGCGCGGGTCGTGCGCAGTGTCGTCGCGCTCATCGGCCGACCGCCGTCCCGTTGAGGAGGTCGCACAGCGGCTTGAGGACGGCGTTGCTGCACACCGGCCCCAAGATGTTGCCGAGCGGCAGGACGTTGAGCGGGTCCAGCCGGACCGGCAAGGCGTTGCCCGGCATCAGGCTCCAGGTTCTGCAGCGTGAGCGGGAGTGTCCGGAGCAGACTCGGTCGACCTGGTTCTGCTTGGTGAGCAGCGTCTTCATCAACGTCGTGGTGCCGTTGACGCCCTTGACGATCTCCTCGCGGTTGTCGACCGCGAACTTCGCCACCGTGGTCACTGCCGCGTCGAGCGCGCGCAGCGTGGTCTTGAAGTTCTCCCGCTCGTCGGCGAGCAGCGACGAGGCACGCGAGACCTGCTGGATGAACGTCCGCGCTGTGCCCTGGTTGGCCGCGATCGTCGAGAGCAGGGTGTCGAGCGACTTCAGCGTCGCGGCGACGTTCTCCCGCTGCGCCGCGATCCCGTCGACCCCGTCGGCGAGCGAGTGGATGGTCTGGTTGAACAGCGGACCGCGGCCCTGCAGGGCGCTGGTGCCGGCGTCGATGAACCGCTGGACGGCCTTCGTCGTCTCCTTGTTGCCGCCAATGCCGGTGGCGAACTCGTTGAGCGCGGCGAGCACCTGGTCGAAGTCGACCGGGGTCTTGGTCTTGTCCAACCCGATCGTCGCACCGTCGGCCATCTTCTTGCCCTCGCGGTAGACCGGCGTCAGGCTCGATGTAGCGGTCGGTCGCGACCGAGCGGGCCACCACCACCGCTCCGGCGTCGGCCGGAACGGGCTGGTCGGCGTCGATCTCCATGGTGACCAGGACCTTGTCGCCCTCGGGCTCGATCGAGGTGATCTCACCGACGGTGACGCCGAGGATGCCGACGTCGTTGCCGACGAAAAGTCCCGCGGAGTCGGCGAGGTAGGCCTTGATCGTCGTCGTGCTCGCATTCGGCAGCGCGCCGCACCCGGAGGTGAGCAGCACCATGGCGACGGCGAGGAGGACGCCGACGGAGCGGAGCAGGTCGCGTGTGCGCATCATGAGCAGAGCCCCGGGATGTTCAGGCGCTTGAGAGCGCAGTCGTCGGGCAGCAGACCGGGCCCATTCTTGGGATTGATGTAGAGCGGCACGAACGGGCCGCTGCCGGTTGCGTTGGCGAGGTAGCGGAGCGCGGGTGCCATCACGTCGAGCACGTGGGTGATCTGCTTGCTCTGCCCGTTGAGCGTTGCGATGACGGTGTTGAGGTTGCGCAGTGCCGGGTTGAGCTTTGCCCTCGGTCGACTTCACCACCGCGTTCAGCGACTTCGCCAGGTCGGTGGTGGCCAGGAGCAGGCGGTGGATCGCCTCGCGGCGTGCGGTGATCTCGCTGACCACCAGGTTGGTCTGCTTCATCAGCCCGACGATGTCCTGGCTGCTGTTGGAGAGCCTGGTCGGTGACCTTGCGGGCGGAGGCGAGCAGGTCGCCGACCTGGTCCGAGCGACGCGAGATCACCTCGGAGAGCCGGGCCACGCCCTGCAGGGCCGGACCGATCTCCTGCTCGCTCGCGCCGAGGGTGCCCGCCATCGTGGTCAGTGCCTTGGCGAGGAGCTCCGGGTCGAGCTTCTCGATCGCGTCGGTGCCCTCCTCGAGCACGTCCTGGAGGTTGTAGGGCACCGAGGTGCGCTCCAGCGGGATCCGGTCGTCGGCAAGGCTGCCGCTCCCCTTCGGATCCACCTCCAGGTAGTGCGTGCCGAGCAGGGTCGCGACCTTGACCGTGGCGCTGCTGCGGGCACCGAGATCGATGCCGGAGTCGAGCGCGAAGGTGACCAGCACGTGGTCGTCCTGCAGACTCGATCCCCGTCACCTTGCCGGACTCGACGCCGTGCACCTGGACGCTCTCGCCCTTGCGCAGGCCGGCGGTGTGCTCCAGACCGGCGGTGTAGGTCTTCGTCCCGAAGTTCGCCACGCTGAGCACCAGCACCCCGGCGCCGATCAGGCCGATGACGATGATCGTGATGATGCCGATCCGCAGCGGATCGCGCTCGTTCATGGGCTTCATCGACACACCTCCCGCCACGGGCCGCCGTTCGTATTGCCCGACAGGTTGCCGACCAGCGGCACGATCGTCAGGGAGCAGACGTAGACGTTCAGCGCGTTCTGGTACGACGTGGCGCGACCCAGCGACTCGAAGATGGTGCCGAAGGCCGGGATCGTCTTGACGAGGGTGCCGCGGGAGCGGGCGAACATGTCCGCAACCGTGACCAGGCGGTCCGTCGCCTTCACCAAGGGCACCTTGACCTCCTTGAACAGCGAGCCTGGTCACCCCGACCAGCCGGCTGACGCCGTCGATGGACGCCCCGATCGACTTGCGGTCGGCGGCCAGGCCCGTCATGAGCAGGCTTCGACTCGCGGATCGTGGTGCTGATCTGGGCGTCCTGGCCGGTGAGGTTGTCGAGCACCGGCTTCAGGTTGGTCATCACGTCGCCGATCACCCCGTCGCGGTCGGCGAGGAAGTTCGTGAGCCTGGGCGGTCTGGCCGAGCAGTCTGCTCGACCGTGCCGCCCTCGCCCTGGAGCACCTTGACCAGCGAGCCTGGCCAGGGTGTTGACGTCGCCGGGCTGGAGCACCTTGAACAAGGGCTTGAAGCCGTTGAGCAGGCTCGGTGAGGTCGAACCCCGGATCGGTCTGTGCGACCGGGATCTCGGTGTTCTCCGGCAGCGCCTTGCCGCGGGTGGCGGGCTGGACCAGGCCGATGTAGCGCTGCCCGAGCAGGTTCTGGTAGCGCATGACCAGCCTTTGGTGTTGTCCAGCAGCGGCTGGTCCTTGAGCACCGCGAGCGTGATCCGGGCCCCGTCGTCGGTGGCCTCGATGTCCTTCACCTGGCCGACCCGGACGCCGGCGGCCTTGACGTCGTCGCCCTTGCGCAGGCCGTTGACGTCGGTGAAGTTCGCGGTGTAGTCGACCGTGTCCCCGCCCACGCCGTTCTGCATCGTGTTGATGAGCAGCAGGCCCAGCAGGGCACTGACGACGGCGAAGGCGGTGAACTTGATGACGATCTGACGCAGCCCGGTCATCACTCACCCCCCAGTGCGCCGAAGCCCGCGGGGCTGGTGCCGGTCGGCCGGAACCGCGGTGGGGAGGTGTAGTAGTCCGGCGGTGTCAACAGCAGGTTGCCCTCCGTCTTCACGAATCCCTCTTTGACGGCCGACGGCAGCGTGCTGCCGAGAGCGATGTTGATCGCGAAGGCGTCGGTGATGCCCGCCTTGCGGTTGTCGTAGACGGCGTCGAGCAGCGCGGCCGAGCCGTTGATGAACCTCACCAGGTTCGCCTGGTTCTTGGCGAGGAAGGCCCGGCTGGTGCGAGCGAGGTTCGTGCCGCCCGCGATCAGCGCGGAGAACGACGCCTGCTGGGTGACGATGGTGTTCATCGTGACCAGGACGTCGTCCGTGGCGTCGAGCAGGTCCGGCGCGATGTCGTTGACCAGCCTTGGTCGTCGTGGCCAGGGCCTGCAGGTCCGAGCGCACCTGCGGCATCCGCGGGTTGAGCCGGTCCAGGTAGGCGTTGAGCGTCTTGACGGTCCGTCCGATCCGGTTGCCGCGACCGGAGAGGGCCTCGGCCGCCGAGCCGATCGCCGAGGCCAGGCTCGGCCGGGCCGAGCGCGTCCACCAGGCGGTCGATGTCGTCGAGCGCCTGCTGCGACTCGAGGGTGCCCTGGGAGGCGTCCGGCTGGACCTCGGCGCCCGCCTTCAGCGAGCCGTCGGGCGCGCCGTGGACGACGAGGTCGACGAAGGTCGTGCCGAAGACGGTGGCCGGCAGGATCCGGGCGACCACGTTGCCCGGCACCCACTTCAGGTCCGAGGAGGACATCGCCATGTCGACCGTGACGTGTGCCTTGTCGTCGGAGCGGCGGATGTCGGCGACCTTGCCGACGATCACGCCGTTCATCTTCACGTCCGAGCCCGCGCGCAGCGAGCCGCCGGCGTTCGCGACGGTCGCGGTGACGTGCGGCTGGGAGCCGAACGTGCCGTTGGTCCGCAGCGTCACGAACGCGCCGATGACCGCGATCGCCACGAGGGCGATCAGCCCGCGTCGCGCGAGCCTGGTTGCGAGAGATCTCCCGTGCCATCTGCTCACCTCACCCCGAGATCCGGAAGCCCGGGTCGCCACCCCAGAACAGCAGGGTGAGGACCATGTCGAGCACGACGATGGACACGATGCTGGCGCGGATCCCGGTGCCGGTGGCCTCGCCGACAGCCTGCGGGCCGCCACCGACCTTCATGCCGTACCAGCAGTGGATCAGCGCCACGGTCAGCGCGAAGACCAGGATCTTGATGACCGAGAAGAAGATGTCACGGCCTTGGATGAAGGTGGAGAAGTAGTGGTCGTACTGGCCCGGTGACTGCCCGAACAGGAGGACGACAGAAGCCTGCGAGGCGACGTAGGAGCCGATCAGGCCGATCATGTACAGCGGCAGGATCGCGACCATGCAGGCGATCACCCGGGTCGTCACGACGTAGCGCATCGCGCTGACCGCCATCACCTCGAGGGCGTCGACCTCCTCGTGGATCTTCATCGAGCCGATCTGCGCGGTGAACCGGCAACCGACCTGGGCGCCCAGCGCGAGCGCGGCGATCAGCGGGGCGAGTCTCACGGGTGTTGGCGCTGGCGGAGATGAAGCCGGTCAGCGGCGCCAGGCCGACGATCTCGAGGCCGTTGAAGCCCTCGATGCCGATGGAGGTGCCGGCTGCGACCGAGAGCAGGATCATGACGCCGACGGTGCCGCCGCCGACCAGGATCGCACCGCTGCCCCAGGCGATGTCCTTGATCTGGCGCAGCGTCTCCTTGGGGTACATCGTCACCGTCGCCGGCACCTCGCGGAACACCTTGAGGGCGAAGGTGACGAAGTCGCCGAAGGTGGCGAGCGTCTTCATCACGCTGTCGGCCGCACCCACGACGAAGTCGGAGACGCGGGCACCGGGGCCGCGACCGAGCCTGGACCTGGGCCATCAGGCACCTCCGGGGAAGAGCATGACGTAGGCCTGGGTCAGGCCGACGTTGATGACGGCGAGCAGGATCACGCTGAGCACGACCGCCTGGTTGACCGCGTCGGCCACTCCCTTCGGGCCGCCGCGAGCGGTCAGCCCCTTGTGGGCGGAGACGATCGTGGCGACGAAGCCGAAGATGAAGGCCTTGATCTCGGCCAGGATGAAGTCGGCCGGCTGGGCGAGGCCGACGAAGGAGTCGAGATAGGTGCCGGAGGAGATCTGGCCCTGACCGACCACGATCATGAACGCCGTGGTCATCGCGGTCATCGCCACGATCACGGTCAACAGCACCGAGACGAGCAGCGCGGCGAGGATGCGCGGGGCGACCAGCCGCTGGATCGGCGAGATGCCCATCACCTTGAGCGCGTCGATCTCCTCGCGCACGGTGCGGGCACCGAGGTCGGAGCAGATCGCGGAGCCGACCGCGCCGGCGATCATCAGCGAGGTGACCAGCGGTGCGCCCTGGCGCAGCACGCCGATGCCGTTGACCGCGCCGATGAAGGACTGCGCGCCGATCTGGTTGGCCGCGGCGCCGATCTGGACCGAGGTGATGATGCCGAACGGGATCGAGACCAGGATCGTCGGCAGCAGCGAGACCCGGGTCATGAACCAGCACTGCAGCATGAACTCGGTCCAGGAGAAGCGCCGCGCGACGATGTCGGCGAAGCCCCACTGGATGGACTCCACCGCGAGCCTGACGAGTCTCACCGGTGGTGACCACCCCCGCCTTGAACCGGCCGGTGAGGTTGTCCAGGACGCTGCGTCCGGTCGTCAGGGCCGCGCTCATCCCGCCACCGCCCTCGGTACGTCGAACGCGGAGTTCGCCCGCAACGCCGCCAGCCTTGTCGCCGCTGACCCGCAGCCTGCCCCCGCAGGAGGCCGGAGACAGCGCTGAGGTGCCCGGTGACCAGCCGCAGGAAGTCGGCCGCCTCGCAGGTCACGCTCGCCTGGCAGTCCTCGGGGGGCACGGCGCCGGCCGCCTCCCCCGCGAGGACGGTCGCCTGACCGTCGCTGAGTCGGAGCACGTAACGGTCCACCTCTCCGTCAGGGCGCCCGGTCAGGCAGAAGCCGACCGTGACCTGGACGCCGGCGGCCTTGCGGCCGTTCAGGAAGGACGGCATGCGCGCGAAGATCTCGTCGAGCACGACCGGCCGGAAGTCCGACGCCAGCACCGACCGGAGGTGGTCGGCGGGGACGCCGGTGAGGACCCGCGAGACATCCACCGGGTCGATGTCGCGGACGTCGACCGGCGTCCCCATGACCGGGGCGGTGCCGTCGACGGCGAAGAGCGAGGCCAGCGCGAGGGCGAGATCGCTCGCGCCGTGGAACCGGATCTGATCACCGAGGTAGGCGACGGCCACGTCGAGTCGGCCGGCGACGAGCCGCAGCAGCTCGCCGCGCGGTCCCGGTGACGACCACGTCCGGCGTCCCGCTGATGGGGCCGTGGTGCAGGTCCACGGTGCACCCCGCACCGCTGGGCAGGCTCCCAGCGCACGCGGCCGTGCGTCCGGGCCAGCCTGGCCGGGGATCGCGAGCTCGCCCACGCGCGTCAGCAAGCCCACGACCAGCGCCTGCTCACGCTCCGCGGTGGCCGTGCACGCCTGGATCTCCTCGTCGGAAGCCGCGCGGATCGCGCTCACCAGTGCGGCGGCGTCGGCGCTCGCCAGCAGGGTCGCGAGGTCGCCGGCCCTCGCCTCCCCCAGGGCAGCCAACATCTGCGCGCCCATGCCTCACCTCTGTCGTTCCCGCCGGGAGCCCACCCGGGGCAGCCCCGATCGGCTGCCTGTTCCACGGTGTAACAGATATCACGCGAATAGGTCACGCGTCCGCAGATGTTCACGCGGTGACATCCGTGGCCCCCGTCGCGGGCGGTGCAGACCGGCCGCCGCGAGGAGGAACGGGACCCGGCCGCGGTGCCCCTCCCACGGCGCGAGGTACGACGCCAGGGCGGCGTCGTCGAACGGCTCCCCCGTCAGCGCCCAGCCGACGTCCTTGGCCACGTGGTAGTCGCCGAAGGAGACCGCGTCCGGGTCGCCGAGCGCGCGCTGGCGCACCTCGGCGGCCGTCCAGACGCCGATCCCGGGCAGGCTGCGCAGGCGTACGTCGGACTCGGATCCGGTCACGCCCACGATCCGCTCCAGCGACTCGGCGTGGCGCGCGGCCGTCACGACGGCACGTGAGCGGGCCGGGTCGACGTGCAGCCGCAGCCACTCCCAGGACGGGATCGCTCGCAGCGTGGCGGCGTCGGGCGGCACCATCAGCCGCACCCGCGGGCCGGGTCCGGGCGCGGGCTCGCCGTGGCGTCGTACCAGCGCCCGGAAGCCGGCGAAGGCCTCCTGGCCGGTCACCTTCTGCTCGATGATCGAGGGCACGATCGCCTCCAGGACCCGGTCGGTGCGGCCCAGGCGCAGGTGGGGGTGGCGGCGCCACGCCTCGGCCAGCACCGGATGACGGGGCTCGAAGCCGGACCAGTCGTCCTCCTCGCCCAGCAGCGCCGGCAGGCTGGTCGAGCGCCCAGGCCGCACCCGGCCCCCAGGCCTGGGCGTGCACCTCGCCGGCCGCGTCCGCGTTGCCGACGGCGAGGGTCACCGGCCCCTCCGGGGTCCGGCTCGCGCGCCAGTGCCTGCCCTCGACGTCGAGGCGGTGGGTCGGGTCGCCCGCCCCACGGCGCTGCTGCCGCAGCAGCGCGGCGACGGGGACCGGACGACCGGGCCGCCAGCGTCGTACGCCGTCCGGAGGGATCACCGCTCCAGCCTAGGCTCGGCCACCGACGACCGGGGTGGACTAGGCTCTCTCGCGCAGGTACGAAGGACTTTCACCACTCCTCGCTCCCGGAGGGCAGTTGACCATCGACTCCACGCGTGGCCGGCGCGGCCGCCTCGACCAGGAGGCCGTGCTGCAGGCCGCCGAGGCACTCGTCGACCGCGACGGGTACGACGCCCTCACCATGACCTCGCTCGCCGCCGAGCCTCGAGGCGCGCGTCTCCTCGCTCTACAACCACGTCGCGAACCTGGAGGACCTCCGCGCGCTGGTCCAGGTCCGCGCGATGCGGATGCTCGGCGAGCACGTCCGCGCGGCCGCCATGGGCCACGCCGGCACCGACGGCCTGCGTGCGCTGAGCCGGGAGCCTGCGCCGGTTCGCCCGCACCCACCCGCAGCGCTACGCGGCCCTGACCCGGCCGCCGATCGACCGCGAGGGCTTCTACGCCGCCGCCCTGGAGGCGATCGAGGCGCTGGCCGTCATGGTCCGCTCCGCCGGCCTGCCCGAGGAGCGCCTGCTGCAGACGGCGATGGCCCTCTTCGCATCGCTGCACGGCTTCGTGTCGCTGGAGGTCGCGGGCTACTTCGGCGACCTCGCCGGCACCGGAGCCGAGGTCCTCGACCTGGACGAGGTCTACGAGCAGGTGATCGACGGCGCCGTCAGCGCAGCGGTGCTCGAAGCGACGCACTGATGCTGCTGCGTGAGCCCGTCGACACCTCCACGGCCGTCGCCGCGACCCGCTCGCGCAAGGAGAAGGTGCGGCTGATCGCCGCGCTGCTCTCCTCCGCCGAGCCCGTGGAGCGCGCGCTCGTCGCGCACTTCCTCAGCGGGAGGCTGCGCCAGCGGCGCACCGGGCTGGGCTACCGGTCCCTGACGGCACTGCCGCCTCCGGCGCAAGACGCCTCCCTGTCGGTCGTGGAGGTGGACGCCGCCTTCGCGGCGATGGCCGCGCTGTCCGGTCCCGGGTCCGCGGGCGCCCGCGCGCTCGCCGTGGTCGGCTCTTCGGGCGGGCCACCGCGCCGGAGCAGGCGTGGCTGCGCTCGGTCGCGGTCGGCGAGGTGCGCCAGGGCGCGCTGGAGGCGGTGACGACCGAGGCGCTGGCCCAGGCCGCGCAGGTCCCCCTGGCCGCCGTACGCCGCGCGGCGATGCTGGCCGGCGGGACGACGTACGTCGTGGACGCGGCGTTCGACGGCGCGGGCGCGCTGGGCGAGGTCGGCCTCACGGTCGGGCGCCCGGTCCTGCCGATGCTCGCCTCCTCCGCCCCCGACGTCGCCGCCGCCGTCGCGAAGGCGGCCGGTCCCGACGGACTCGTCGGGGTCGACGCCAAGGCTCGACGGCATCCGGGTGCAGGTGCACCGCCACGGCGACGAGGTCGTCGTCGCCACCCGCAGCCTCGACGACGTCACCGCCCGGCTGCCCGAGGTGGTCGCCGTCGTCCGCTCACTGCCCGCCTCCTCGGTCGTCCTCGACGGCGAGGCCCTCGCGCTCACCGCCGACGGCCGGCCCCGGCCCTTCCAGGAGACCGCGTCGCGCACCTCCTCCGGCGCGGGCGAGGCGGTCGTCGCGCCGTACTTCTTCGACCTGCTGCACGTCGACGGCGAGGACCTCCTCGACGTCCCGGCCAGCGAGCGCTGGGCGCGCCTGGAAGCCCTGGTCCCACCCGAGCACCGGGTGCGCCGCTGGGTCGGCACCTCCGTCGGCGAGGCCGAGGACTTCGCCGCCACGGCGCTCGCCGAGGGCCACGAGGGTGTCGTCGTCAAGGCCGCCGGGGCGTCGTACGACGCGGGGAGGCGGGGCTCGGCCTGGGTCAAGGTCAAGCCGGTGCACACCCTCGACCTCGTCGTGCTCGCCGTCGAGCACGGCTCCGGGCGCCGCCGCGGCTGGCTGTCGAACATCCACCTCGGCGCGCGTGACGAGTCCTCGCCGACCGGCTTCACGATGCTCGGCAAGACCTTGCAGGATCAGTCACGAAACGCGTTTCTGATGGTCGGAAAACCTTCAAAGGAATGACCGACGAGATTCTCGCGTGGCAGACCGAGCGGTTCAGAGAACTTCAGATCTCCGATGATGGCTGGGTCGTGACCGTTCGGCCGGAGCAGGTCGTCGAGATTGCCGTCGACGGGGTGCAGCGATCGTCCCGTTACCCCGGCGGTGTCGCGCTCCGCTTCGCCCGCGTCGTGCGCTACCGCGACGACAAGACAGCGAGTGAGGCAGACACAATCGATGCCGTTCGGGCGTTTCTCGATCCGAAGTGACAACAACCTCCCGACCATCGAATAGCGTTGCGGGTCGAACCTCGCTTCGTGGGGCGCCCGCCAACCATCTCAAGGATGAGAACGATGCTTACGACGCGCTACATGCCATCGACCAAGAACGTTGACGCGATCTTCGACAAGATCATCGGTGGCGTTGCTCCCGAGAAGTTCACGGTCGAGCATCTGAAAGCACTCGGTTTTACAAGCAGCAACGATCGATCAGCGATCCCTCTTCTTAAGGATCTGGGGTTCTTGACTGCTGACGGGTCGCCAACGCCCAGATATCACGCGTACCGTGATCGATCGAAGTCGAAGGCCGTCATGGCGGAGGCTCTTCATGAGGCATATGCCGATGTCTTTCACGTTAACGAGAAGCCCACTCCGGCCGACAGACCTGCTGTTGAGGGTCTGTTCAAGTCCAAACTGAACTCTTCCGATCGCGTGGCCCAGGTCCAGGCAATGACCTTCTACGCCCTCCTTGGGCGCGCCGACCTGAATGCGAAGAGCCTCACGTCGCCCCTACCCGATCAGTTAAGGCGAGACGAACCAGCGGGCGCGCTTCCTGAGGCGGAGTCGGATGAGGCAGTTACGGAGCCGATTCGACCTACGTTGACTACGCAGTTGCACTACACCATCCAGGTGCATCTGCCTGCGACGAAGGACCTCGAGGTCTACAACGCCATCTTCCGCTCCCTCCGCGAGAACCTGCTGGCGTGATCGACGGCGGCGACCAGCTACGTAGCTGGCTCTTTCGTAGCCTCATGTTCGAGGCGGAGGCTGAGACGTTTCGCCGAGCAGGCGTCCGGGTCGGCATGAACGACGGCGCAGGCGAGGATCAGTTGCTTCATGAGGCCTTAGCCCCGTTCTCCATAGCGACGCGGAACGAAGTCTCTGCGGATGTCGAGGCTCTACGCGATCATCTACTGCTTCGAGGCCTCCGTTCGTGACCTGATCCGCTCGCGATTGGCGGACGCGGATCCAGCCTGGTGGGACTCGGCGCGAGTGCCCAGAAAAGTGCGCGACACAGCGACGACTAGGCAGAAGGATGCCGACGACAACTCGTGGCTTGAGGGTCAGAGTCGGGACATCCTCGGGTTCGTAGACTTCGGCGGACTGACCGACATCATTGTGAACAATTGGCCGGAGTTCGAGGACCTGATCCCGTCTCAACACTGGTTGAAGCAGCGCCTTGATGAACTAGAACGCGCCCGCAACTACGTCGCGCACAACCGGATGCTCACACCTGCCGAGTTCGCGCGACTCGAGATGTACGTCGGCGACTGGAATAGACAAGTCGGTCTCTAGTCAGCCCTTGAGTAATTCTGGTGCCTGCAAGACGTTCAAGGGGATGACCGACGAGATGCTCGCCTGGCAGACCGAGCGCTTCCGCGAGCCTGGAGGTCTCCGACGACGGGTGGGTCGTCACGGTGCGGCCCGAGCAGGTCGTGGAGATCGCCTTCGACGGGCTGCAGCGCTCGACGCGCTACCCGGGCGGGCTGGCGCTGCGGTTCGCACGGGTGGTGCGCTACCGGGACGACAAGAGCGCCGGCGAGGCGGACACGATCGAGACGGTCCGCTCCATGGGCGCATCAGGGCCCTGACGTCGTCTCGGACCACTGCCGCCCGACGCAGTGAGAACGACATGGCGGCGGCGGGCGGTGATGACACGACCGTCACTGCCGGTCTCCGTCCGGTGAAGATTCCGTCACAGATGTTGCAACACCGAGTTGCACGAGCCGTACACTTCTCCCATGGCGACCAACGCACCCGCGGGCAAGGCCCCGGCGACGGACGGGCGGCGCAAGGCCGCGGCCGCTCGCCGGCGGGCCCGGCAGGCCGACATCATCGCGGCGACGCGCCAGATCTTCGACTCCAAGGGCGTCCGCGACGTGCAGATCGAGGAGGTCGCCACCGCCGTCGGGATCAACCGGGCGATCGTCTACCGGCACTTCACCGGCAAGGAGGAGCTCTTCGCGCTCACCCTGGTGGGCTACCTGGAGGAGCCTGCACGCGGCCATGTCGGCGGCGGCGGAGGCGACCGACGTGCCGGGCGAGCAGACTGGAGGCCATCGTCGGCGCCTTCGTCGACTACGGCGTCGCGCACCCGGCCTTCGTCGACTGCGCGCAGGCGCTCATGGTCCGACCCGGCGAGGAGCCTGCTCGACGAGATCGCCGAAGGACCGCTGTTCCGGCTCGGGCGCGGCATCACGTCCTGCCTGACGGTCCTCTCCGACACCCTCGCGGAGGGCGTCGAGAAGGGCGCCTTCACGCTGAGCGACGACCCGGTGCTGCTGGCGAACGCGCTCTACGCCTCGGGCCTCGGCGCCCTGCAGCCTGGCCCGGCTCGGCATCCTGGTCAGCGAGCCTGGCGCCCGGCATCCCCACGGTCGGGGAGATCTCGGCGGAGCAGGTGCGCAACTACATGGTGACCTCGGCGCTGGCCCTGGTGACGCGCAAGCCCTGACCCGCCCCCGTACGACGAAGCGGCCCGCCCCGGTCTCGGGGCGGGCCGCTGTCGTCGCGGAGCGGGAAGGCTCAGGCCTCCAGGATGGCGACGACGCCCTGACCACCGGCCGCGCAGACCGAGATCAGGGTCCGGCCACCACCGTTGGCCTTGAGGATCTTCGCGGCGTTGGCGACGATCCGGCCGCCGGTCGCGGCGAAGGGGTGGCCCGCGGCGAGCGAGGAGCCCTTCACGTTGAGCCTTGCTGCGGTCGATCGAGCCGAGCGGCGCGTCCAGGCCCAAGCGCTCCTTGCAGAACACCGGGCTCTCCCACGCGGCGAGGGTGGAGAGCACCTGCGAGGCGAAGGCCTCGTGGATCTCGTAGTAGTCGAAGTCCTGCAGGCTCAGGCCGTTGCGCTCCAGCATCCGCGGCACGGCATAGGCGGGGGCCATCAGCAGGCCCTCCTTGCCGTTGACGAAGTCCACGGCCGCGACCTCGGAGTCGACGAAGTAGGCCAGCACCTCGAGGCCGTGCTCAGCGGCCCACTCGTCGGTGCCGAGCAGCACCGCGGAGGCGCCGTCGGTGAGCGGGGTGGAGTTCGCGGCGGTCATCGTCGCGGCCTCGCCCTTGCCGAAGACCGGCTTGAGCTCGGCGAGCTTCTCCAGCGAGGAGTCGGCGCGCAGGTTGTTGTCGCGCTCCAGGCCGCGGAACGGCGTGATCAGGTCGTCCTGCCAGCCCTCGTCGTAGGACTTGGCGAGGTTGTGGTGCGAGGTGACGGCCAGGCTCGTCCTGGGCCTCACGGGCGATCTGCCACTCCAGGGCGGTCAGCGCCCGGTGCTCGCCCATGGAGAGCCTGGTGCGCGGCTCGCCGTTCGAGGGGATGGCCAGGCCGATGTCACCGGGGCGGATGGTGGCGAGGATCGCGAGACGGTCCTTGGCGCTGCGGGCGTTGTTGAGCCTGGATGAGCTTCTTGCGCAGCTTTCTCGCCGATCGCGATCGGGGCGTCGGAGGTGGTGTCGACGCCGCCGCCGATGCCGGAGTCGATCTGGCCGAGCTTGATCTTGTTGGCGATGTAGTTGATCGCCTGCAGGCCGGTGCCGCACGCCTGCTGGAGGTCCACGGCCGGCGTCTCCGGTGCGAGCCGGGTGCTGAGCACGGACTCGCGCACCAGGTTGAAGTCGCGGCTGTGCTTGAGGACGGCGCCACCGGCGACCTCGCCCAGCCGCTCGCCCTCCAGCCCGAAGCGGGCCACGAGGCCGTCGAGCGCGGCGGTCAGCATCTCCTGGTTGGAGGCGGTGGCGTAGGCCCCGTTGGAGCGGGCGAACGGAATCCGGTTACCGCCGAGTACGGCGGCGCGGCGAACAGTCTCGGTCATGGATCAATCCTCACTCAGCAGCGCCCGCGGGAGAACCCTTTGAGGGCGAGATCACGAAATGTGGACTCAGAGTTACACATCTAGTTACATGGTGCACATGACTGACAAGTACCAGGGCTTCGTGAGCTCCCCGATCGGCAAGGCTCCTCGTCAAGAATCTGGGGCTGCCCAACCCGACCAAGCCTGGACCGCTACTCCGCCGGTGACCCGCTGGTCGACGGCACCGTGCTCGTCGGCGGCCGCGGCCGCCTGATCGAGTCCCTGCCCGGTCTGCTCGACGTCCTCGGCATCGCCTCGGCGAGCACCCAGGAGGACGGCGAGAAGTACAAGGGCCTGGTCTTCGACGCGACCGGGATCAGCACCGTCGAGGAGCCTCGTGGAGCTCCAGGCGTTCTTCACCCCGGTGCTGCGCAGCCTCAAGTCCTGCGCCCGCGTCGTCGTCATCGGCACCCCGCCGCAGGCTCGCCGAGGGCAGCGCCCGGATCGCGCAGCGCGCGCTCGAGGGCTTCACCCGCAGCCTCGGCAAGGAGATCGGCAAGGGCGGCACCGTCCAGGCTCGTCTACGTCGCCGAGGGCTACGAGGACTCCGTGCTCTCGACCCTCGGCTTCCTGCTGAGCCCCAAGTCGGCGTACGTGTCGGGCCAGGTGGTCCGCATCGGCGCCCACGACGAGAAGCACGGCGCGGCGCTCACCGACTGGACCGCGCCACTGGAGGGCAAGATCGCCTTCGTCACCGGCGCCAGCCGCGGCATCGGCGAGGAGATCGCCCGGGTGCTGCACCGTGACGGCGCGAAGATCGTCGGCCTCGACGTTCCTCAGGCCGCCGACGACCTGGTCAAGGTGATGAAGGAGCTCGACGGCGACTGGCTGACCCTCGACATCACCGCGCCCGACGCGCCGCAGCGGATCGCGCACCACCTGCAGGAGAAGCACGGCGGCGTCGACATCGTCGTGCACAACGCGGGCGTCACCATGGACAAGAAGCTCGCGAACCAGACGCCGGAGCGCTTCGGCAAGGTGCTGCAGATCAACCTCGAGGCGCCCGAGCGGATCACCGCCGAGCTTGCTGGAGCAGGGCGTCATCAACGCCAACGGCCGGATCATCGGCGTCGCCTCGATCGCCGGCATCGCGGGCAACCTGGGCCAGACGTCGTACGCCGCCTCGAAGGCCGGCGTGATCGGCTTCGTCGACTCGCTCACCGAGAAGCCTGAAGGACGGCATCACCATCAACGCCGTCGCGCCCGGCTTCATCATCACCCAGATGACCGCGGCCGTGCCCTTCGCGACCCGCGAGGTCGGCCAGCGCCTCAACGCGATGTCGCAGGGCGGCCTGCCGGTCGACGTCGCGGAGACCATCGCCTGGTACGCCTCCCCCGCCTCGACCGCCGTCAACGGCAACGTGGTGCGGGTCTGCGGCCAGATGATGCTGGGTGCCTGACATGGTCGTCACGAAGACCCTCGACGGCAGGCTCCGGCGTCGGCGACCTGGTCCGGGCCGCGCTGCCCGCGATCCCGGTCCTCGGCTCGCTGCCGGGCATCGCCAAGGTCGGCGGGTACGACGGGTTCGTGTTCACCCGTCCCCCGGTCACCATCACCCGGGAGATGGTCGAGCCCTTCGCCGAGGTCTGCGGCTTCGAGCTCAAGGACACCGTCCCGCTGCCCTACCCGCACATGCTGTCGTTCCCGCTCCAGGCTCAAGGCGCTGGCCGACCGCAGGCTTCCCGGTGCCCGCGATGGGCATGGTGCACCTGGACAACGCGATCACCCAGCACCGGCGGATCACCTTCGGCGAGACGCTGAGCGTCGTGATGAGCGTCGGCGAGGGTGTCCCGCACCCGGCCGGGACGATCTTCTTGTTCAAGACGGCCGGCACCGTCGGTGACGAGCTCGTCTGGGAGGAGACCTCGGCGTACCTCAGCCGCGGCCGGCGCAACCCGGACGCCGAGTGGCCCGACACCTACGAGCGGGTGGCCGCCGGTCCGGTCACCTGGCGGCTGCCGGCCAACCTCGGCCGCAAGTACGGCGCGGTGTCGGGGGACATCAACCCGATCCACCTCAGCGCCCCGACGGCCAAGGCGCTCGGCTTCAAGCGCCAGATCGCGCACGGCTACTGGACGATGGCGCGCAGCGTCGCGGCCATCGACAACCGGCTGCCGAGCGCGGTGAAGGTCGAGGCGTCGTTCCGCAAGCCGACCTTCCTGCCCTCCACCGTGGCCTTCGGCTACCAGGAGACGGCGACGGGCTCGGCCTTCTCGCTGACGAAGGCGGGCTCGGACACGATCCACCTGCTGGGCCGCACCACCAACCTCTAGGTCGAGTTGGGGTTTTCCACCCGTGAGTTGGCGGTTTCCACCGTCGTCGCGGGTGGGAACCGCCGACTCACGCGTGGGAAACCCCAACTCGCGGGTGGGAACCCCCAAGTCAACGGCGGGGGCGGATCAAGCCCTCCTGCGCGACGGTCGCGACGAGCGTCCCGTCCTGGGTGAAGATCCGGCCGAGTGCGAGACCGCGCGCACCGCTGGCCGAGGGCGACCACTGGTCGTAGAGCCACCACTCGTCGGCCCGGAAAGGCCGGTGGAACCAGATGGTGTGGTCCAGCGAGGCCATCTGGACCTTGTCGGGTCCGTCGTCGGGGTGCGCGGCGAGGGTGGCGCCGAGCAGCGAGACGTCGCTGGCGTAGGTGAACGTCGCCAGGTGCTCCATCGGGTCGTCGGTGAGCCGGCCGTCGACGCGGATCCAGACCTGGGTCTTGGACGGGTGCATCGGGTCGGGCTCGAGGCCGTAGGCGGAGTTGCCGATCCAGCGCACGTCGAGTGCCGCCCACTCCTTGGAGAGACCGTCGTCGGAGCCGCGCTCGGTCATCAGCCTGCATCAGGTCGAGGCCCTCCTCGGGCGGCTTGACCTCGGGCATCACGTCCTGGTGCTCCAGGCCCTCCTCGGGGCGCTGGAAGTTCACCGTCTGGTAGTAGATGGGGCGGCCGTGCTGGCGGGCGAGCACCCGCCGGGTGGTGAAGGACTTGCCGTCCCGGATCCGCTCGACGTCGTAGATGATCGGGATGGTGTAGTCGCCCGGCAGCAGGAAGTAGGAGTGCAGCGAGTGGACGCTGAACCCCTCCTCGACGGTGCGCGAGGCCGCGATCAGCGCCTGCGCGGCGACCTGGCCGCCGTAGACCCGCTGCCGGATGGTCTCCGGCTGCTGGCCGCGGAAGAGATCGGTGTCGAGGCGCTCCAGGTCGAGCAGGTCCACCAGTCGACGGGTGGCCTCACCCATCACCCGTCCAGCCTCGTCACTCACGTGCGCCTCCGTTGTCCTCGGGGTCGTCCAGGCCGGCGAGGAACTGCTCGAACTGGCGGCCGATCTCCTCGCCGGTCGGCAGCGGCTCGTCCTCGGCGAGCAGGCTGCTGCCCTCCGCCTCGGCGCGGGCGAAGGTGTCGTACTGCTGCTCCAGCGCGGTGACGACCTCCTGCACCTCGTCGTTCGCGGCGAGGTAGCGGCTGATCTCCTCCTCGCGGTCCACGGCGAGTCTCGCCGAGGTCGTTGAGGTCCACGGTCAGCCGCGCGGCGAGACTCGACCTGCTCCAGCAGCGACTGCGAGGCGCGCGGGTAGTCCAGCCTGCGCCAGGTAGTGCGGCACGTGCGCGACGAAGCCCTGCGCGTCGTGGCCCCACTCCCCCAGCCGCACCTCCAGCAGCGCCTGTGCACTGCTCGGCACCCGCAGGCTCACCGCGCCACGGGCTGGTCCCGGTGAGCAGGTCGGGGTTGTTGGCGTGGTGGGTGATCGCGATCGGCCGGGTGTGCGGCACCGCCATCGGCACCGAGCCCATCGAGACCACGAGCCGGACCCGGAACCGCTCGACGACCTCCCGCACGGCCCGGCAGAAGGCCTCCCAGCGGATGTCGGGCTCCGGCCCGTGCAGCAGCAGGTACGGCGCGCCGCCGTGGTCGTGCAGCAGCCGTACGACGAGCCGCGGGGCGTCGTAGCCCTCGTAGTGGTCGCGGGCGAAGGTCATCGGGGGCCGCCGGGCGCGGTAGTCGTGCAGGCTGGTCCACGTCGAAGGTCGCCACCACGACGCCGCCGCCGTCCGGCGAGGCGGCACCGGTGCGGACCAGGTGCCGGGCGGCCAGGGCGCCGGCGTTGCCGGCGTCGAGGAAGCCGTCGAGCGCGACGACCATCGTCAGGGTGTCGACGTCGGCCAGGCTCGGGCACCTCGTCGACGATGTGGACGAGGCGGGTCGGCGAGGTCACCGGGCAAGCCTATGCCCCACCGCTCCCGGCGCGCGGGCGCCCGGTGTGTGACCTCCGCCCTGCCGGTCGCGCCGTCGCGTCGCCGATTTCGGCAGACTTCGCCAGTGGAACCTGTCAGACAGGTGAGGTAGAACCTGTCTGACAGGTAGTCCAGCCAAGGGAGTCACCATGACCGAGCAGAACCTCGCCTCCGCGAACCGGGACGTCGTCGTGCACAGCCTGCAGAACTTCGCCTCGCTGGCCGTGGTCGGCGGCGAGCACTCCGTGGTGATCGACGAGCCGCGCGAGTTCGAGGGCGACGGTGTCGCGCCGAACCCGTTCGGGCTCGTCCTCTCCGCGCTCGGCGGCTGCATCGCCGGGACGCTGCGGGGCGTGGCGCGACAGCACGACTTCGACTACGACCGCGCGACCGTCCGCCTCTCCCTCCGGGTCAACCGGCCGACCGGCGGGCCGCTCGATCCCGGCGAACGGGCCCTGCGGATCGCCCGGATCATCGTGCGGGTGACCGTGCACGGCGCGCTCAGCGCCGATCAGCAGCAGGCTCCTCGTGCACGGCGTCGAGACCTGCCCGGTCGGCAACACCCTGCGCCGCGCGGTCAACCTCGACGAGTCGGTGGAGTTCGCGGCATGAGCGGCCTCGACCTGGTCGTCGACAACGCCCGGCTCGTGGACGGGCGCGTCGTCAGCCTCGGCGTTCGCGAGGGTCGCTACGCGCTCGTGGGCGAGGCCGACGCCGCGGAGGCGGGCACCCGGATCGATGCCGGCGGCCGGCTCGTCACGGAGTCCTTCGTCAACGGGCACATGCACCTCGACAAGGTCTACACGCTGCCGATGGCCGGGGACGGTGCCCTGACGGCGTACACCTCCGACGACATGGGCGCGGCGATGCGCTCGATCGTGGAGGACGCCTCGGCGGTCAAGCGGCACTACGACCGCTCCTGGATCGTCCCCAACGTCCGCCGGGCGCTCGACCGGGCCGTCACCCACGGGGTGCTGCACGTGCAGGCCTTCGTCGACGTCGACACCACGGCCGGGCTGGAGGGGATGGAGGCGGTGCTGGCCGTCCGCGAGGAGTACCGCGGTCTCGTCGACATCCAGGTGGTCGCCTTCCCCCAGGACGGGCTGCTGCGCGACGAGGGTGCGGCACGGCTGTGCGAGGAGGCGCTCGGCCCGGGCGCCGACGTCGTCGGTGGCATCCCGTGGATCGAGGCGAGCGACCGCGACGCGCTCCGGCACGTGGAGTGGGCCTGCGCGCTCGCCGAGCGCACCGGCGCCCGGGTCGCGATGCTCGTCGACGACGCCGGCGACCCGTCGCTGCGCACCACGGCGATGCTGGCCGAGGCGATGCTCGACCACGGCCTGCGCGGACGCGGGGTGGCCTGCCACGGACGAGCCATCGGCACCTATCCCCTGCCGTCGGTGATCCGGCTGGTCGACCTGGCCCGCACCGCCGGCCTGGGGTTCGTCTCGGACCCCCACACCGGCCCGCTGCACCTTCCCGTACGACGCTTCCTCGACGACGGGCTGGCGGTGGCCCTCGGCCAGGACGACATCGAGGACGCCTACTACCCCTTCGGGCGCCACAACCTGCTGGAGGTCGCCTTCCTCGCCGCGCACACCCTCGGCTTCCTCACCGATGCCGACCAGGCGCGCCTGCTCGACATGATCACCCGTCGTGCGGCGCGCGTCCTCGGCATCGAGGGTCACGAGATCGCGGAGGGCAACGTGGCGAACCTGTGCGTCCACCACGACGAGCGCCTCGTGGACGTCCTGCGCGAGCACGCGCCGCCCCGCTGGGTGGTCCGCGCGGGTCGTGTCGTCGCCGAGTCTGAGGTGACCAGCCGCATCCTGCGCCCGCACTAGGGTCGGCACGTGTCCGCTCCCCTCGAACCCTCCCTCGACGACCGCCTGCACCAGGTCTGGCTCGACGCGGCCCGCCACGGCACCACGATGCCGAGCGAGCCGTCCCTCGCGGCCAGCCTCGCCACCAGCCGGCCGGCCGTGCGCGAGGCCTTGGTCCGGCTCGAGGAGCGCGGCTACATCCACCGCCGCAAGGGCGCCGGCACCGTCGTCAACACCAGCCTGCTGAACATCCCGGCCCGCTTCGACCAGCGCATCGACACCTCCGAGCCTGATCGCATCCATGGGGCACACCCCGCGCCTCGACGTGCTCGCGGTGGAGCGCTCACCGATCACCCTGGACGAGGCGCAGCAGCACGAGCCTGGCGCCGGGGACGACGGTGCTGCGCGTCCACAAGCGCTGGTCAGCCGACGACCGCCCGGTGACCCTGGCCCGCGACGTCGTACCGGTGCTGGGGCCGGACACCGAGGTGGACCCGACGCGGCCGATGGTCGAGGTGGCTCTCGCCCTCACCGGCGAGCGGGTCGGATGGGAGGTCGTCCGCCCGGGGGCGGACGCCCTGGGCGCCGACGATGCCGCGCTCGCGGACCGCACGCCCGGGGAGCCGGTGCTCACCCTCGACGTGACCGGGGTGGGCCTCACCGGCCGGGTCGTCTACTGGACCTCGGAGGTCCACCTGCGGGGGGGCGTTCCGCTACGCGATGGTGCGCCGCGCCGACTGGTAGCGCCCGGCGCGACTCAGCCGACCGGGCTCCGGTCCGTCTCCTCGGCTCGGCCCAGGCGGCTGTGGCCTCGACCGTAGAGGGCGTAGACCACGACACCGATGGCCATCCAGACCACGAACCGGATCCAGGTGTCGCCGGTCAGGTTGAGCATGAGGTAGACGCACATGATCACCGAGACGGTCGCCACCACCGGCGCGATCGGCGTCCGGAAGCCGCGGGGCAGGTCCGGCCGGGTCCGGCGCAGCACCACGACACCGATGCTGACGAGGCTGAAGGCGAACAGGGTGCCGATGTTGACCAGGTGCGCGAGTGTGGTCAGGTCGACGAAGCCGGCCAGCGCGGCGACCGCGACGCCGGTGATGATCGTGATCCGGTACGGCGTGCCGAAGGTCGGGTGCACCTTGGCGAGTGGCGCGGCAGCAGCCCGTCGCGGGCCATCGCGAAGGCGACCCGGGACTGCCCCAGCATGAGGATCATCGCCACCACGACGAGCCCGATGCAGGCCCCGATCGAGATCAGGTCGGGCATCCAGTCCACCCCGGCGCCCTTGAAGGCGTCGGCCAGCGGGGCGGCGCTGTCGGGGTCGATGTCCTTGTAGGAGCGCAGCCCGGTGACGACGAGGCTGACGGCGGCGTAGAGGACGGTGACGATCGCGAGCGAGCCGAGGATGCCGATCGGGACGTCGCGCTGGGGGTTCTTGGTCTCCTCCGCGGTGGTGGCGACGATGTCGAAGCCGATGAAGGCGAAGAAGACGATGGCGGCGCCGGAGATCACGCCGGCGACGCCGAAGACCGCGGGCTCCATGCCGAGCAGGCTCGTGATCAGCGGGACGTCGGCGAAGCCGCCGCCGGAGTCGGGCGTGGGCTGGGCGTCGGGGATGAAGGGCGTCCAGTTGCTGACCTTGATGTGCGCGACGCCGACGACGATCACCGCGGCGACCACGACCAGCTTGATCGCCACGACGACCTGGTTGACGCGGCTGGAGAACTTCGTGCCGCGGATCAGCATCCCGGTCACCAGCAGCGCGATGACCACGGCGGGCAGGTCGACGAAGCCGTCGGCCGCGGAGCCTGATCTGGGTGGGCAGGGTGACCCCGACGATGTCGAGCACCTCCTGCAGGTACGCCGAGAAGCCGGTCGAGAGCGCCGCCGCGCCGACCGTGAACTCCAGCACGAGGTCCCAGCCGATGATCCACGCGACCAGCCTCGCCGAGCGTGGCGTAGCTGAACGTGTAGGCACTGCCGGCGACCGGGACCGTCGAGGCGAGACTCGGCGTAGCACAGCGCCGCCAGGCCGCAGGCGACCGCGGCGATCACGAAGCCTGAGCGCGAGCGCCGGACCGGCGTTGCTCGCCGCGACCGTGCCGGTGAGCACGAAGATCCCGGCACCGATGATCACCCCGACGCCGAAGACGGTCAGGTCCAGCGCGGACAGGTCCTTGCGCAGCCGGTGGTCGGGCTCGTCGGTGTCCGCGATGGACTGCTCGACGGACTTCGTGCGGAAGAGGCTCATCGTGCTCCTTGAGGATCAGCGGCGAGCACGCCGAGCACCCGCCCGCCGGACATTACCCGGCGAGCCGGATTCAACCGCGGTACGTCGTCGTCATCAGCGCCACGCCCCGCTGGGCGAAGCCTGTGCGCCGCTGATCCCCAGCACCTCCTGGAGCACCGCGGCCTGGTCGGCGCCCCCGGCCAGGCGGTCGAGCAGGACCAGCAGGGTGGACTCGCCGTAGGTCTTGGCGACGTACTCGCACGCCCACCAGGACACGGCGTACCAGGCCTCGGCGTCGGGGCCGGCGAACTCCGCCTCCCCCGGCAGGCTCCGTCGCGCGGCCGCCGACCTCGAGCGCGCGGGCGGGCAGCCGGCGCTGCCCCGGGGACATCGGCCGGACCGAGACGTACTCCGCCAGGCCCTCGCTGAGCCACAGCGGCGCACCGCGGCCGCGCGCGCCGAGCAGGGCGTGGGTCAGGCTCGTGGCGGACCAGCCGGCCCACCACCGAGGCGGGCTCGCCGAGGACCCGCGGGTTCACGAAGATCCGGTACGACGCGGCGCCCTTGCCCGGCGCCTGCGCATCGGCCGGCACCGCGATGGTCAGCCCGTCGGCCCGGTCGGGGTCGCCGACGGTCTGCCCGGCGAGCCCGTCGAGGAAGGTGGGGTCCTGCAGGGAGTACACGACGACGCCGTTGCCGGCGGCGCTGCCGGTGCCCGGCCCGACGACGGCGCGCACGTCCGAGCGGCCGTTGCTCGCCGCGTCGAGCACGGTCCCCGCGTCGTCGACGGTCCAGCCGTCGAAGATGCCGAGCACGCCGGGCGCCTGACGCACGTGGATCTCGCCGAGGTCCCAGGGCTGGGTGTTGCCCGGGTGGTCGGACTCCCAGTGGTCGTCGGTGGTCGACCCGACGACCAGCCGCTGGTCCTCGGTCGGCACGAAGCGGTAGCGGTCGCGGGTGCGGACCACGGTCACGTCGAAGCCCCGCAGACGCAGGCCGACGACCACCTCCGCCCAGTACTCCTCGCCGCCGGCACCGACCTCGGTGCCCTCGACGGGGGTGATGGTGTCCGGGACGACCTTGATCCACAGCCTTGCCGACCGGGAGCCTGGGCGAGGTTGTCGAAGTAGGTCTGCTGGCTGTCCAGCAGCCCGGCGTCCGAGCGGTCGAGCGTACGCCGGAAGAGCACCCGGTCGTGCCGCGCCAGTGCGGCCGCGCGCTGGCTGAGGGTCCGCTGCATGAGGGCAGCGACGTCGTCGTAGGCCCCGCCGGTCGAGGCGGGTGGGGGCGGGTCGTCCGAGCAGGCCGCCAGCGGCAGGGTGGTCGCGAGGAGCAGCGCGACCAGGGCTTTCCTCAGCTCAGCGCGTCCCGTCCACATCGAGGAGCGACCGGCCCTCCGGCGCCGGCTCCGCGGTGATGTCGTGCACCGCCTGCAGGGCGATGGCGGAGGCCGACAGGCCGATGCGCTCGAGGATCGCGGCGCGCTTGGCATGGTCGAGGAACTCCTGCGGGATGCCGTGGAGCCGGACCGGGGTGCGCACGCCGGCCTCGGCGAGGGTCTGCAGGAGCACCGCCCCCACGCCCCCGACGACGCCGTTGTCCTCGATGGTGACGACGCGGCGGTGGGTGCGGGCGAGCTCGACGAGGGCGGGGTCGACGGGCTTGACCCAGCGCGGGTCGACGACGGTGACGCCGATGCCCTGGTCGCGCAGCCGGGCGGCCACCTCGACGGCGACCGGTGCCATCGCCCCGACCGAGACGACCAGCACGTCGCGCGCGCCGTCGCGGACCAGCACGTCGCAGCCGCCGGCCGTGCCGACCGCCGCGACGTCCTCTGGCGGCGGCCCCTTCGGGAACCGGACGACGGTCGGCGCGTCCGCGACCTCGACCGCCTCGTCCAGCAGGCTCGCGCATCCGGGTCACGTCGCGCGGCGCGGCCAGCCGCAGGCCGGGGACGACCTGAAGGATCGACATGTCCCACATGCCGTTGTGGCTGGCTCCGTCGTCGCCGGTGACGCCCGAGCGGTCGAGGACGAAGGTGACGCCGCACCGGTGCAGGGCGACGTCCATCAGGACCTGGTCGAAGGCCCGGTTGAGGAAGGTCGCGTAGACCGCGAAGACGGGGTGCAGCCCACCGAGCGCGAGCCCGGCCGCGGAGGTCGCGGCGTGCTGCTCGGCGATGCCCACGTCGAAGGTGCGCTCGGGGAAGCGCTCCTGGAACTTGTCGAGGCCGACCGGGTGCATCATCGCGGCGGTGATCGCCACGACGTCCGGGCGCCGCTCGCCGATCCGCACGACGTGGTCGGCGAAGTGGTCGGTCCAGATCAGCCCCTTGGGCTTCTCCGCGCCGGTCTGCACGTCGAACGGGCCGGGGGCGTGGAACTGGTCCGCCTCGTGGCGCTCCGCCGGGTCGTAGCCGAAGCCCTTGCGGGTGATCGCGTGCACGATCACGGGGCCGCCGAAGCGCTTGGCCTGGGCGAGCGCCTGCTCCATGGCGCCCCGGTCGTGGCCGTCCACCGGGCCGACGTACTTGAGCCCGAGGTCCTCGAACAGGCCCTGGGGGGGCCAGCGCGTCCTTGAGGCCCTTCTTCATGGCGTGCAGGGCGTCGTACGCCGCCGCGCCGACCCCCGGCACGGCGGTGAGCCGGCGCTTGACGATGTCGAGCACGTGCTCGTAGCGCGGGTTGGTCCGCAGGCTCGTCAGCGCGGTCGCCAGACCACCGATCGTCGGGGTGTAGGAGCGGCCGTTGTCGTTGACGACGATGACCGACTTTGCTGTCGTGCTGGATCGCGATGTTGTTGAGTGCCTCCCAGGCCATCCCGCCGGTGAGCGCGCCGTCGCCGATCACCGCGACGGTGTGCCGGTCCTCGCCGCGCACAGCGTAGGCCTTGGCGAGACCGTCGGCGTAAACTCAGCGCGGTCGAGGCGTGGGAGTTCTCCACGATGTCGTGCTCGGACTCGGCCTGGCTCGGGTAGCCGCTCAGCCCGCCCTCGCGGCGCAGCGAGGCGAAGTCGCCGGCGCGGCCGGTGACCAGACTTGTGCACGTAGGACTGGTGGCCGGTGTCGAAGACGATCTTGTCGCGCGGGGAGTCGAAGACCCGGTGGATCGCCAGGGTCGACTCGACCACGCCGAGGTTCGGCCCGAGGTGCCCGGAGTTGGTGGCCACGGTCCGGATCATCAGGTCCCGGATCTCGGCCGCCAGCCTGGGTGAGCTCGTCCTCGGACAGGGCCCGCAGGTCGCGCGGCTGGGAGATCTGGTCGAGCACGGACATGGGATCGAGTCTAGGCCGTCACAGGTCGTGGACGGCGATTGCCGGCTCGTGCAGGCTGCCGAGCCACAGCCGGCCCTCGTGCTCCCGCACCCCCGTCACCATGTGGTACGACGCGCCGTGCTCCTCGGGGCGCAGGTCGATGTCGTGCACCAGGCTGCCCCGGTCGTCGTAGGCGACGACGCGGACGGTCTGCTTGGGCTTGGGCTGCAGCGCCTCGGGCAGCCGGGTGGCGAGCCGGCGCAGCACCAGCGGCCCGGTCTGCAGCCGCTCGACGAGCGGGTCGGTGGGGCTGGCGATGCTGATCCAGATCAGCCCGTCCGAGCCGCGCGCGATGTTGTCGGGATAGCCCGGCAGGTCGCTCGCGAGCAGGTCGCGGGTGCCCGCGCGCTCGCCGGCGAGCCAGTGCCGGACGACGGTACGGGCGCCGGTCTCGGCGACCACCACGTAGTCGCCGGCCTGCGAGAGCGCGACGCCGTTGGCGAAGGCCAGGCCGTCCAGGACGACGGTGACGGTGCCGTCGGGGTCGCGGCGCATCAGCCGGCCGGTTCGGGTGTTCTGGACGAAGTCGTCCTTCCACCGCTCGATGCCGAACCGGGTGGACGAGTCCGACCACCAGATCGTGCCGTCGGGCGCGATCGCGGCGTTGTTGCAGAACACCATCGCCGTGCCGTCGACGTCGGCGGTGATCAGGCTCGACTCCCCCGGTCGCCGGGTCCACCCAGAGCAGCCCGCGCTTGGCGTCGCACACGAGGAGGCGGCCGTCGTCGGCGTGCTCGATGCCGAGCGGACGGCCCCCGGTGTGCGCCACCAGGTCCACCCGCGCGCCGTCCGGGCTGACCCGGAAGATCGAGCCGTCCTCGGTGCCGGTGAAGACCGAGCCGGCGTCCGGGCCGGAGGTGGCCACGACGACGTCCTCGGCGCCGGGGCCCGGGACGGGGATCACGGTGAAGGTCATGGGAGCAGACTCCTGGTAGCGGTCGGAGGCGAGGAACACCGGCAGGATCTCACTCGCCGCCCCGGTCAGCGGCAGGTCGCCGAGACCCGCCGGGTCGACGAACACGATCCGCCGGCCCTCGCCGAGCACGATGTCGGCGTCGGTGGCGGTCGTCGCGGCGGCGTACACGTGGACCGGGTCGTGGGTGCCGTAGGCCGCGTGGAAGATGGTGAACTCCCGCCACCGCGGCAGCCCCGGCGGCGCGATGCGCAGCCCGGTCTCCTCGGCCAGGCTCGCGGTACGCCGCCGCGTCCGGCTCCTCGCCCTCGTCCACGTGGCCGCCGACGAAGCCCCAGCACCCGGGGTCGATCACCGGGTTCTCGTCGCGCTCCTGGAGCAGCAGCCAGCCGCGCTCGTCCACGAGCAGCACCGACGCGAACCGGTGGCTCACGCCGAGACGCCTGGGTCCGGAACCTGCTCGGGGCGGGCTCCCCCGTTGCAGGAGGCGAACGGCTCGGGCGCGGTGTCCCCGGCGCCGTAGGCGTCGATGAAGAGCCTGGATCCGCGGGTCGTCCGGCCCGTCCAGCGCGAGCCTGGCGGCCCCAGACCGTGATCACGACCGGCGTGTCCTGGTCCGGGTACGGCGACAGCAGGCCGTTCGCCGGAAGCAGGCTCCGTCAACCGCGCGACGCCGTCGGCGTCGACGTCGTCGGGCCGGTAGGTCAGCCAGGTGGTGCCGTGCTCGAGGTCGTGCACCGCGTTCACCTCGGGCAGCGGCTCGTCGTAGGCCCCGCACTCGATCCAGACCGGGGCGTGGTCGCCGCCCACCGGCGGGCTCTGCGGGTAGTCCAGGCTCTGACCGAGGGGGACGTGCTTGTTCGTCAGGCCGTCGTAGGACTTCACGGCCGACAGGTCGCTCGGGCCCGCGCTGGCCTCGTCGTCGTCGCGGGTCAGCAGGAGCGGTACGACGACCGCCGCCGTGACCAGGACGAGCGCCACGACCACGGCGAGCACCACCGCGAGCGTCTTGCCTCGCCGCGGCGCAGGCGCCACCGGCGGCGGGAACGGCGGCGGCGCGAAGGGCGGGGGCGGCGGGAGCGGTGGTGGGGGCGGCTGGGTCACCGCTCCAGCGCCCTCTCCACCCGCTCGACCTTGGCGGTCGACTCACCGGTGAAGCCGGGCCGGATGTCGGCCTTGAGCACGAGCGAGACCCGCGGCGAGGTGGCGGCGACGACGTCGACGGCCTGCTTGACCACCGCCATCACCTCGTCCCACTCCCCCTCGATCGTGGTGAACATGGCGTCGGTGCGGTTCGGCAGCCCCGAGTCCCGGACCACGCGGACGGCGGCGGCGACCGCCTCGGACACCCCACCGGTGTCGTCGGAGGTGGCGGGGCTGATGCTGAACGCGACGAGCATGCCCCCACCGTAGCCAGGGGCGAGGCTCAGGCGATGGCCGCCGTCGCCACCGAGGTCTTGGCGGTCGTCAGGTAGCCCGCCAGCGAGCGGGTGACCACGACCTTGATCGTCTTGCCCTTGTCGAGCGAGGTCAGCCTTGTAGGTGCTGGCGGTGGCGCCGCTGATCAGCACCCCCGAGCGGTACCACTTGTAGGTCGTGCCGGTCGGGGTGGGCGACCAGGTGCCGGGCACCGCCGTCAGGGCGTAGCCCACCTTGCGGGTGCCGGAGATCGTCGGCACCGGCGCCGTCGTGAACACCTTGAGCACCGCGGTGGTCGCGGCCGAGGTGACCGCCTTGGTGACGTAGCCCGCCTTGGCGCCGGTGACCTTCACGGTGATCGTCTTGCCGGCGTCCGTCGCGGTGAGCTTTGTACGTCGTCGCGGTGGCGCCGGAGATCGCAGCACCCGAGCGGTACCACTGGTAGGTGGTCGTCGTCGCGACCGGCGACCAGGTCCCCGGCACGGCGGTGAGGGTGTAGCCCACGGCCTTGGTACCGCTGATCGTCGGCGCCGGTGCGGTGAAGACGCCCTGCACGGCCGCGGTCGCCGCGGAGGTCTTGGACAGCGCGGTGTAGCCGGCCTTGGTCCCGGTCACCTTGACCGAGATCGCCTTGCCCTGGTCCGCCGCCGCGAGCCTGGTACGTCGCCGCGGTGGCGCCGCTGATCGCGACCCCGGCCCGCAGCCACTGGTAGCCGAACGTGGTGCCGGTGGTCCAGGTGCCGGGGGCGGCGGTGAGCGTGGAGCCGACGGCCGTCGTACCGGAGATGGTGGGGGTGGCGCCGGTGAGCGTTGACGGCACGGTCACCGAGACCCGGTTGAAGTACTCGTTCTCACCACTCGCCCAGTCGTAGGCGGTGAGCCGGGCCTCGAGCCTCTTGCCCTGCATGTCCGCGGTGATGGTGACGCTGTCGTTCCAGCCCTCCGCCAGCCGGCGGCCGTCGAGGAACCACTGCCAGCCTGGTGCTCGTGCTCGCCGGGGTGAACGTGCCGGCGTTGGCCGTGGCCGTCGAGCCGACCGTCAGCGGGCCCGTGATCGACAGGCTGCCCGTCATCGTCGGCGCCTTGCCGCCGACCACGTTGTTGCCCCAGGCCTGGGTCGCGGGGGCGTAGCCCGGCGCGGTGCCGGTGATGAAGGCGACGGGGCGCTTGCCGGTCAGGTCGGCCGTCGGCGTGTACGTCGGCGAGGTGGCCCCCGCGATCGCCACCCACTGCGTGCCGTCCCAGTACTTCCACTGCCAGGCCAGCGTGGTCTCCGCGGGGCTCCAGGTCCCGGGGTCGACGGTGATGGGCGTGCCGACCGCGGTGACCCCCGTGCCCGTGGTCCAGGGCTCGGCCGGCTGCATCGACTTCCCGGCGACCGGCAGGGCGAGGTCCTGCTTCAGCCTTGGGCTGGGCCGCGGTGGGCCTCCAGGCGGTCGCGCCGGACAGGTCCGGCGAGCCACCGAGGCAGCGTGTGGCATAGCGGTCGGCGCGAGAGGGGCCCTCGGGGCCGTAGACGTCGTCGTAGAAGCACGCGGTGTACTCGCGGTCGTCGCGGACCTCGAAGGACATCCGGCCGTCGGCACCGGTGGAGAGCGGGCCGTACTGCAGGCCGTCGTCCCAGGCGCCGCCGCCCGCGGGCCGGGAGAAGACGTTCCAGCGCACCTTCTCCAGCGGCGCGCCGCTCGGGTCGACCGCGCGCAGGTAGAAGCCCTTCCAGTCCGTGACCGCCAGGTTCGCGGCGAGCGTCTGGCCGGGGGCGACCACGAAGGCTCTGCCCCGGTACGACGGTCAGGAAGCCCTCGGCGCCGTAGGGCTCGTTGCCCGTGAGGGTCACCGTGCCCGGCGCGACCTTGTCGATGGTGAACGTGCCGTCGGCGGCGACGCTCACGGCGGGCCAGCCTGCTCCAGTAGTCGCGCCCGTCGTTGTTGGCGGTGATCTCGCCGTTGGGCCACGCCGTGGCGGTGCCGTCCTTCCGCACGGTGCCGGTGATCCGGCCCCACCGGTCGAGGTCGGCGTCGAGCGTCGTGCTCGCGCTGATCGTCCGGGTGACCGGCGCCTCCGGCGCGTAGACGTCGGCGCAGGGGTAGTCGCCCCAGCACTCGATGGAGACCTGGTAGGTGCCCGTGGCCGGGACCGTGATCGAGTACGTCCCGTCCGCCGCGGTGTAGTCGTAGGCCCGCGGGTCGAGGCTGTCGCCGTTGGCCTGGTTGACCTCGACGAACACGTCCTGGACGGGAACGCTGGCACCGCTGGCGTCGAGACCCGTGATCCTCCCGCTGAGCACGACGGACGCGGCGTGCGCGGGACCGGCGAGGACGGGGACGGTCGTGAGCGCGAGCAGGACGCCGAGAAGGACGGTGAGCAGGGCAGCCGGGCGAGACCCCGAGACGAGACGCATGAGCGCCATGGTCTCCCGCTGCGGCCGGGTCAAACCCCGGATCTCAGGCGGGTGCCCACCGCGCGAGCAGTGCTTGGAATCCGGCTTCCGCCTCTGTCCGCTGGCGGGGCGAGCGCGGCACCGACAGGTCGGGCTCGGCAGCGAAGATGCCCTCGACCCAGCGCGCGACGGCCGGCGGCACGGGCGCACTGCCCAGGCTCCCGGGTCCGCGCCTTGCGCTCGCGCAGGCTCCTCCACCTCCACGCGTACGTCAGCGGGGACGTCGGCCTGCTCCAGCAGACTCGTCGAGGCTCATCGGTGGCACGCCGGCGTGGTCGTCGAGCCAGCGCAGCGTGACCGCCGGGCGCACGGCGTAGAAGATCCTCTTGAGAACGACCATGGCTGGGCCGTCGGCCGCCCGCTGCCACTGCGCACGACCCACGTGCAGGTAGTGGCGGCGCAGCCGGGCCGGGTCGACGACGCGGTCCACGAGCGCCAGCAGACTCGTCGCGAAACGCAGGGTCTCCGTCGTACACCCACGGGGAGCGCAGCCACTCGCCCACGGTGGCGTTGCCGGCCGTCGCCAGTCGGATCGCCTTGCCGAGGTCCCAGCCGTTGACGTCGAGCAGACCCTCCAGCGGCGTCTCGATCACGTCACGAGCCGGCCAGAGAGCCGCGTAGGCGGCCGAGGGACGGACGAAGAAGAACCGGCAGTCGTAGTCGCTGTCCGGTGAGGCGAAGCCCCAGGCCCGGCTGCCGCTCTCGATGGCCCAGGGCACCCGCACGCCGTGGTCGAACGCCACCCCCGCCAGTCGCGCGTCGATCGCTGCGACGGCGGCGGGGTCGAAGCCTGGGCGGGATGGCGCGCATGGGCGGAACCGTACGGCAGACGACGAACGGCCCGCCTCTCCGTTTCCGGAGGGACGGGCCGTTCGCGTGGAGCAGGTGCGGGACTCAGCCCCGCAGCAGGTTCCGCAGGACGTACTGCATGATGCCGCCGTTGCGGTAGTAGTTCGCCTCACCGGGGGTGTCGATGCGGACGACCGCGTCGAACTCCACGCCGGAGTCGGTGCTCACCTTGACGGTCGAGGGCGTGGTGCCGTCGTTGAGCGCGGTGATGCCGGTGATGGAGAAGGTCTCCTCGCCCGACAGGCCCAGCGACTCGGCGTTCTCGCCCTCGGGGAACTGCAGCGGGATGACGCCCATGCCGATGAGGTTCGAGCGGTGGATCCGCTCGTAGGCTCTCGGCGATGACCGCCTTGACGCCCAGCAGCGAGGTGCCCTTGGCCGCCCAGTCACGCGACGAGCCCGAGCCGTACTCCTTGCCGGCCAGGACGACCAGCGGGGTGCCGGCGGCCTGGTAGTTGACCGAGGCGTCGTAGACGAAGGTCACCGGGCCGTCGGCCTGGGTGAAGTCGCGGGTGAAGCCGCCCTCGGTGCCCGGCGCGATCTGGTTGCGCAGGCGGATGTTGGCGAAGGTTCCGCGGATCATGACCTCGTGGTTGCCCCGGCGCGAGCCGTAGGAGTTGAAGTCACGCTGCTCGACGCCGTTCTCCGTGAGGTACGCACCCGCGGGCGAGTCCTTCTTGATCGCACCCGCCGGCGAGATGTGGTCGGTGGTGACCGAGTCGCCGAGCTTGAGCAGGACCCGGGCGCCGTCGATGTCGGTCACCGGGGCCGGCTCGTCGGGCATGCCGTCGAAGTAGGGCGCCTTGCGGACGTACGTCGGGTCTCTCGTCCCACGTGAAGGTGTTGCCCTCCGGCGTGGGGAGCGAGCGCCAGCGCTCGTCGCCCTTGAAGACGTCGGCGTAGGAGTCGGAGAACATCTGGGAGTTGATCGCCCCGGCGATGGTCTCCTCGACCTCGGCCGGCGAGGGCCAGATGTCCTTGAGGAAGACGTCGTTGCCGTCGGTGTCCTGGCCCAGCGGGTCGTTGAACAGGTCGACGTCCATCGAGCCGGCGAGCGCGTAGGCCACGACCAGCGGCGGGGACGCCAGGTAGTTCATCTTGATGTCGGGGCTGATCCGGCCCTCGAAGTTCCGGTTGCCGGAGAGCACCGAGACGACGGCGAGGTCGTTCTCGTTGACCGCCGCGGAGACCTCGGGGATCAGCGGGCCGGAGTTGCCGATGCAGGTGACGCAGCCGTAGCCGACCAGGTTGAAGCCCAGCCTTGTCGAGGTACGGCGTGAGGCCGGCCTTGTCGTAGTAGTCGCTCACGACCTGCGAGCCCGGGGCCAGCGTGGTCTTGACCCACGGCTTGCGGACCAGGCCCTTCTCGACGGCCTTCTTCGCCAGCAGCGCGGCGCCGATCATGACCGACGGGTTGGACGTGTTGGTGCAGGAGGTGATCGAGGCGATCGTCACGGCACCGTGGTCCAGCGTGAAGGTGGTGCCGTCCTCGAGGGTGACCTCGACCGGCTTGGACGTGCGGCCACCGTCGACGGGAGCCGCCGAGAGGTGCTGCGCGGCCGGGGCGGCCTCGCCGTTGGACTGCGCCGGGTCGTGCGAGGGCGCGTCGGAGCCCGGGAAGGACTCCTCGACGGCCTCGTCGTAGCCGGTGGTCTGCTGGTCGTCGCCGGCGTAGTCGCCGAGCGCGTTGCGGAAGGACTCCTTGGCCTCCGAGACCAGCACGCGGTCCTGCGGGCGCTTGGGCCCCGCGATGGACGGCACGACGGTCGACAGGTCCAGGCTCGAGCCTTCTCCGAGTAGCGCGGCTCGGCGGCCGGGTCCAGCCAGAGGCCCTGCTCCTTGGCGTACTTCTCGACGAGCGCGATCTGCTCCTCGGAGCGGCCCGTCAGCCGCAGGTAGTTCGTGGTCTCCTCGTCGATCGGGAAGACCGCGATGGTCGAGCCGAACTCCGGCGACATGTTGCCGATGGTGGCGCGGTTGGCCAGCGGCAGCGCCGTGACACCGGGGCCGTAGAACTCGACGAACTTGCCGACCACGCCGTGCTTGCGCACCATCTCGGTGATCGTGAGCACGAGGTCAGTGGCGGTGGAGCCCTCGGGCAGCCTCGCCGGAGAGCCTTGAAGCCGACGACGCGCGGGATGAGCATGGAGACCGGCTGGCCGAGCATCGCGGCCTCGGCCTCGATGCCGCCGACGCCCCAGCCGACGACGCCGATGCCGTTGACCATGGTGGTGTGGGAGTCGGTGCCGACGCAGGTGTCGGGGTAGGCCAGCAGCTCGCCGTCGACCTCACGGGTGAAGACCGTGCGGGCGAGGTGCTCGATGTTGACCTGGTGCACGATGCCGGTGCCCGGGGGGACGACCTTGAAGTCGTCGAAGGCGCCCTGGCCCCAGCGCAGGAACTGGTAGCGCTCGCGGTTGCGCTCGTACTCGATCTCGACGTTGCGCTGGAACGCCTCGGGCGTGCCGAAGACGTCGGCCATGACGGAGTGGTCGATGACCATCTCGGCGGGGGCGAGCGGGTTGATCTTGGTCGCGTCGCCACCGAGCTCGGCCATCGCCTCGCGCATGGTGGCGAGGTCGACGACACAGGGCACGCCGGTGAAGTCCTGCATGATCACGCGCGCCGGCGTGAACTGGATCTCCTTGTCGGGCTGGGCGTTCTCGTCCCACCCGGCGAGGGCCTTGATGTCCTCGGCGGTGATGTCCGCGCCGTCCTCGGTGCGGAGCAGGTTCTCCAGGAGGACCTTCAGCGAGAACGGCAGGCTCTCGACGTCCAGGCCCTCCCCCGGTGACCGCATCGAGGCGGAAGATCTCGTAGGACTTGCCGTCCACGTCCAGGGTGCTCTTGGCGCCGAAGCCTGTTCTTGCTGGCCATCGCGTCTCCGTCCTCATCGACTTCATCGTTGTCGGTAGGTCTCTCCGGCCATCCTGCCGCCGCGATGCGGCGTACGGATAGTGAGGCTGACCTAAGTTCGCAGAGTCCTCGGGGCTCCGATATCTCTTGACGTCAAGATACACGATCCGAAGGCAGATCACCAGCGAACTGGGTCGTGTACAGACTCGGCGTACCGACCGCCGGCCGCCAGCAAGCTCGCCGTGCGTCCCGCGCTCGACGATCCGGCCGTCCTCGACCACCGCGATCAGGTCCGCCGCGCGGATGGTGGAGAGCCGGTGCGCGATGACCAGCGCCGTCCGCCCGGCCAGCGCCTCGGCCAGCGCTGCCTGCACGGCCGCCTCCGAGGTGGAGTCCAGCGAGGCGGTCGCCTCGTCGAGGATCACCACCTGCGGCTGCTTGAGCAACAGGCGCGCGATCGTGAGTCGCTGTCGTTCGCCGCCGGAGAGCCGGTAGCCGCGCTCCCCCACGACGGTGTCGAGCGCGTCCGGCAGCGAGCGCACGAAGTCGGCGAGCCGGGCCCGGTTCAGCGCGTCCCACAGACTCGTCCTCGCCGGCCCCGGGCCGTGCCAGCAGCAGGTTGCCGCGGATGGTGTCGTGGAACAGGTGGCCGTCCTGGGTCACCATGCCCACCGCGTCCCGGATCGAGCGCGCCGTCAGGTCCCGTACGTCGACCCCGGCCAGCCGCACCGCGCCGGAGTCCACGTCGTAGAGCCGGGAGACCAGGCTGGGCCAGCGTCGACTTGCCCGCGCCCGAGGAGCCCACCAGCGCGACCACCTGCCCGGGCTCGGCACGCAGCGAGACGCCGTGCAGCACCTCCTCGCCGCCGCGCGCGTCGAGCACCGCCACCGCCTCCAGCGAGGCGAGCGAGACCTTGTCGGCGGCCGGGTAGGAGAAGTGCACGTCGTCCAGGCTCGACCGCGACCGGACCGGCGGGCAGTGCCCCGGCGCCGGGGCGCTCCTTGATGAGCGGCTCCAGGTCGAGCACCTCGAAGACCCGCTCGAAGGACACCAACGCGCTCATCACGTCCACCCGGGCGCTCGCCAGGGAGGTCAGCGGCGCGTAGAGCCGGGTGAGCAGCAGGGAGAGGGCGACCACGTCACCGGCGTCGAGGCTGCCGCGGATGGCGGCGAGCCCGCCCACGCCGTAGACGACCGCGACGGCGAGTGCGGAGACCAGGGTCAGCGCGGTGACGAAGGTGGTCTGCACCATCGCCGTGCGGACCCCGATCTGGGCGACCCGCTGCGCTCGCGCGGCGAACTCCGCCGACTCCTGGTCCGGGCGGCCGAACAGACTTGACCAGGGTGGCGCCGGGCGCGGAGAACCGCTCGGTCATCTGGTTGCCCATCGCGGCGTTGTGGTCGGCGGCCTCGCGTTGGATGCCGGCCAGGCGGCGCCCCATCCGCCGCGCGGGCACGACGAACACCGGCAGCAGCACCAGGGCCAGCAGGGTCACCTGCCAGGAGATCCCCAGCATCACCACGAGCGTGAGGGTCAGCGTGACGAAGTTGCCGACCACCCCGGACAGGGTGGTGCTGAACGCGCGCTGCGCGCCGATCACGTCGTTGTTGAGCCGGCTGACGAGGGCGCCGGTGCGGGTGCGGTTGAAGAAGGCGACCGGCATCCGCTGGACGTGGTCGAAGACCGAGGTGCGCAGGTCGAGGATCAGCCCCTCGCCGATCCGGGCGGACAGCCAGCGCGCGAGCAGGCCGAAGGCGGCGTCGGCGACCGCGAGGCCGGCGATCGCCAGCGCCAGCGTGGTGACCACCTGCTCCTTGCCGCCCTCGACGATCGCGTTCACCACCCGGCCCGCCAGCACCGGCGTGGCGACGGCCAGCGCGGAGGTGACCACGCTGAGGACCACGAACCCGATCAGGCTCCCCGCGTCGCGGCCGGGCGAAGGAGAGGATCCGGCGGGCGGTGGCCGCGTTGAAGGCACGCTGCTCGTCCGGTCCGTGCATCCCTCGGTAGACCTGGTTCCACGCGACCTGTTCCATGCTCATGGCGCGACCGTAGAACCTCAAGTCGGGTTGAGGACAAGCCAGTCTGCCCTCACCTGGAGAAAACTTCCGGCGCGTTGTCGTACCGGCCCGGCACCGTTCGTGGAGAGGATGACAAGCGCCCCCACCCGACCCAGGAGGTCACCATGCGCACCCTGATCTACACCGCCTTCGTCTCCGTCGACGGCGTCGTCCAGGCTCCCGGCCCCGAGGACGGCTACCGCAACGGCGGCTGGACCTTCCAGGGCATCGAGTTCCTCCCCGAGGTCTACGAGTCTCAAGGGCCGCGAGCAGGAGGAGGCGAGCGCGATGCTCCTCGGGCGGGTGAGTCACCAGGCATTCGCGCCGGTGTGGCCCTCGATGACCGAGGAGTTCCCCCGCTACAACGCGATGCCGAAGTACGTCCTCTCGACGACGCTGCAGGGCTCCGACCTCGTCGACAACTGGGGCGAGACCACGATCCTGCGCTCCCTCGACGACATCGCGGCCCTCAAGGAGACCGACGGCGGCCCGATCTCGATCCACGGCTCCGCCAGCCTGGCGCGCAGCCTCGCCGACGCGGACCTGATCGACCGCTTCCACCTGCTCGTCTTCCCGTGGGTGCTCGGAGCGGGCACCCGGATGTGGAGCGAGACCGACAAGGACCGCCGGAAGCTGGAGCTCGTCGAGAGCGAGAGTCTACGCCAACGGCGTGCAGAAGCTCTGCTACGCCGTCGTGCGCTGAGGCTCCAGCAACGCCACGCACTCGACGTGGTGGGTCATCGGGAACAGGTCGAAGGCGCGCAGCGACTCCAGCGCATAGCCGTGCTCGGCGAAGATCGCGAGGTCCCGGGCGAGCGCGGCGGGATCGCAGGCGACGTAGGCCACCGCCCGTGGCGTACGGCGCACCACCTGCTCGACCACGGCCCGCTTGGCGCCGGCGCGGGGCGGGTCGAGCACGACCAGGTCGACCGGCGCGGGCAGGTCGTCGGCCAGCACCGTGCCGACGTCGCCGGCCCGGACCACCACGCCCGGGCAGTTGCGTGCCGAGAGCGCGGACGCGGCCGCGTCGCCCTCGACCGCGGCGACCCGCCCCTCCGGGCCGACCGCGTCGGACAGGAAGCGGCTGAACAGCCCGACGCCGGCGTACAGGTCGAGCACCGACTCCCCCGGCCGCGGGCCGAGCGCGGCGAGGACCGCGTCGACGAGCGCCTCGGGAGCTCCGGGGTGGACCTGCCAGAAGCCGCCGTCGGCGACCTCGAAGACGTGTCCGCGGACGTCGTACGACGGGCCCGTGGGGGCCTCCAGCAGGCACTCCTCGACCGGGACGACCTCGTGGGAGCGGTGCTTGCGCATGCCGCGGCGCCCGTCCGGCAGGGTGACGTAGCGCTGCCGGGTACGCCAGTGCAGGCCGTCCACGTCGCCGGGCACCGCCTCGACCTCGACATCCACGTCCAGGCGGGCGACCCGGCGCAGCTTGCTCGCGCACGACATCGGCCTTGAGCCGGCGCTGTGCGGCGAGGTCGACGTGCTGGAAGTCGCAACCGCCGCAGAGGCCGGGGCCGGCGTACGGGCAGGGGGCGGGGACGCGGCCCGGCGAGGCGCTGAGCACCTTGACGGCGTCGGCTCGCCAGAACCGGTCACCCTCGGTCCCCTCGGTGACCTCGACGACCACCCGCTCCCCGGGCAGCGCGTGGCGCACGAAGACGACCCGGTCCTCCGCGCGGGCCACGAAGTGACCGCCGTGCGCGACGGGCCCGACCTCGACCTCGAACCGCCGGCCGGTCACCGCCGCGCCGCGTGCCTTGCGGGCGCGGAGCCGTCGTCCGGACGGACGGCTCACCGTGGGATCTGCCCGGACGAGTGCTCGTCGTCCACCCGGCCACGGCGCAGGTCACCGGGCCGCACCCGGTGCTCCTCGCGCTCCTCGCGCTCCAGGGCGATGCCGGAGGAGCGCAGGCTGGTAGGGCACGGAGGTGACCATCACGCCCGGGGTGAACAGCAGCCGGCCCTTGAGCCGCAGCGCGGTCTGGTTGTGGAGCAGTTTGCTCCCACCAGCGACCGACGACGTACTCGGGGATGTAGACGGCGACGACCGCGCGCGGGTTGGCACCGCGGATCGCCGTGGCGTACTCGATGATCGGCCGGACCACCTCGCGGTACGGCGAGTGGAGCACCTTGAGCGGGACACCGGTGTTCCGCTCGTCCCACTCGGCGAGCAGGCGGGCGGTGTCCTTCTCGTCCACGGAGACGTAGACGCCCTCGAGCGAGTTCGGGCGGGTGGCCTTGGCGAAGGCCAGCGCCCGCAGCGTCGGCTTGTGCAGGCTTTGGAGACCAGCACGATCGCGTGCACCCGGGTCGGCAGCGCCTTGTCGGTCTCGTCGGCGGCGAGTCTCGCGCTCGACGTTGTCGTAGTGCTTCTTGATGCCCTTCATCACGGCGAAGAAGAAGCACATGGCGAGGATCGTGATCCAGGCACCGGCAAGGAACTTGGTGAGCAGCACGACGACGAGGACGACGGCGGTGAACGAGAGGCCGACCGCGTTGATCGTGCGCGAGCGGACCATCCGGCGTCGTTCGCCCGGGTCGCGCTCGGTGGCCAGGTGCCGGGTCCAGTGCCGGATCATGCCGAGCCTGGCTGAGGTTGAAGGAGACGAAGACGCCGACGATGTAGAGTCTGGATCAGGCTTGGTCGTCTCGGCGTCGAAGGCGATGATCAGCACGATCGCCATCAGCGCGAGGAAGACGATGCCGTTGCTGTAGGCGAGCCGGTCGCCCCGGGCGCCGAGCGCGCGCGGGGCGAGGCCGTCCTTGGCCAGGATCGAGCCGAGGACCGGGAAGCCGTTGAAGGCGGTGTTGGCGGCGAGCACCAGGATGACGCCGGTGACGGTGACGACGAAGTAGAAGCCCGGGCTGAAGTCGTGGAAGACCGCCTGGGCGATCTGCGCGATGACGGCGTGCTGGTCGTAGCCGTCGGGCAGCGGCGCGCCGTCGAGTGTCAGCCGGTCGAGCTCGTGCGGGTCGACGTACTTGAGGCCCATCTGCTTGGCCAGCACGATGACGCTGAGCATCATCGAGATCGCGATCAGGCCGAGCAGCAGCAGCGTCGTCGCGGCGTTCTTGCTCTTCGGCCGCTTGAAGGCCGGCACGCCGTTGGAGATCGCCTCCACCCCGGTGAGGGCAGCGCAGCCCGAGGAGAAGGCCCGGGCCAGGAGCACGATCAGCCCGAACGTGGTGAGCGGGTCCTCCCAGCCCTCCTTCGGGATGATGTCGAGCGAGGCGCTCTCGGCCAGCGGCAGGTCGCCCAGGGCCATCTCGAAGAAGCCGTAGGCGCACATGCCGAGGATCGCGAACATGAACAGGTACGTCGGCACCGCGAAGAAGGACCCCGACTCCCGGATCCCACGCAGGTTGATCGCCATCAGCACCAGCACCAGGACGACCGCGACGAGTGCTTCGTGGTCCTGGAAGGCGGGGATCGCCGAGGAGGCGTAGTTGGCACCGGAGGAGATCGACACCGCGACGGTCAGCACGTAGTCGACCAGCAGCGCGCTGGCGACCGTCATGCCCGCCGTACGGCCCAGGTTGACGGTGGCCACCTCGTAGTCGCCGCCGCCGGAGGGATAGGCGTGCACGGTCTGGCGGTACGACGCGATGACCGCCGCCATCACCAGCGCGACCGCGATCGCGATCTTCCACGACCACACGTACTGCGACGCGCCGGCGATGGCCAGCATGATGAAGACCTCGTCGGGGGCGTAGGCCACCGAGGAGAGCGCATCGCTGGCGAAAACAGGAAGCGCGATGCGCTTGGGGAGCAGCGTCTCCCCCAGTTGTGCGCTGCGTAGGCTTGCGTCCGAGCAGGATCCGCTTCGAGACGTCACCGACACCCACGGGCGCAACGTTAAGGCATGCCCGCCCGCCCGGTGGCGTCGCGAGCGGCACCCGGACCCGCGACTTGGGATTTCCCACCCGCGACTTGGCACTTCCCACCCGCGAGTTGGCACTTCCCACCCGCGACTTGGCACTTCCCACCCACGAGTTGGCACTTGTGCACCGGTGGGAACCCACAAGTCACGGGTGGGAACCCACAAGTCACGGGTGGGAACCCACAACTCGCGGGTGGGAACCCACAACTCGCGGCGGGAGGCGGGACGCGGCGCCACGATCCGCGGTGCTATAGCGTTCCCGTCGTGCACGTCGTGATCATGGGATGCGGTCGAGTCGGCTCGACCCTGGCCCGCAGCCTCGAGGACCGCAACCACACGGTGTCGGTCATCGACTCCGAGCCTGACGCCTTCCGGCGCCTCGGGCCGGGCTTCAACGGGGACAAGATCCCCGGGATGGGCTTCGACCAGGAGGTCCTGGAGAAGGCCGGCATCCGCCGCGCGGACGCCTTCGCCGCCGTCTCGAGCGGTGACAACTCCAACATCATCGCCGCCCGCGTGGCGCGCGAGACCTTCGGGATCCAGCAGGTCGTGGCCCGGATCTACGACCCCGGCCGGGCCGAGGTCTACCAGCGCCTCGGCATCACCACGGTCGCCACCGTGAAGTGGACCGCCGACCAGGTGCTGCGCCGGATCCTGCCGGCCGGCGCCGAGCCGGACTTCCGCGACCCCTCCGGCACGATCCGGGTCGACCACGTCCCTGCCCCCGAGGTGTGGGTGGGTGCACGGGTCGGCCAGCCTGCAGGAGCAGGGCCGGTGCCGGGTCGCCTGGATCGACCGGCTCGGGGAGGGCGTCCTGCCCGACCGCGACAGCGTGATCCAGGAGGGCGACATGCTGCACCTGATCACCCGCGAGGAGACCGCGGAGCTTTCGTACGACGTGCTGGGCCGCGGCCCCGAGCACGGCGATTGAGCAGCCTGAGGAGACGACAGACCATGAGAGTCGCTATCGCCGGTGCCGGCGCCGTGGGTCGCTCGATCGCGCGGGAGCCTGATCGAGAACGGCCACGAGGTGCTCCTCATCGACAAGTCCCCCAGACTCGATCCGCCCCGAGCGGGTCCCGGACGCGGAGTGGCTGCTGGCCGACTCCTGCGAGTCTGTCCTCGCTGGAGGAGGCCCGTCTCGACAAGTGCGACGTGGTCATCGCCGCGACGGGTGACGACAAGGCCAACCTGGTCACCTCGCTGCTGGCGAAGACCGAGTTCGGCGTGCCGCGCACGGTGGGCCGGGTCAACCACCCCAACAACGAGTGGCTGTTCACCGAGGCCTGGGGCGTCGACGTCAACGTCTCGACCCCGCGGATCATGTCCGCGCTGGTCGAGGAGGCGGTGACCGTCGGCGACCTGGTCCGGCTGTTCACCTTCCGCCAGGGCAACGCCAACCTGGTCGAGATGACCCTGCCCGCGGACTCGCCGTACGTCGGCAAGGCCTCGGGGCTGATCCCGCTGCCCGAGAACTGCGCGCTCGTCACCATCCTGCGCGACAGCCAGGTCTACGTGCCGACCCCGGAGCAGCCGGTCGAGGCCGGGGACGAGCTCGCTTTCGTCGTGCCCAGCGAGGCCGAGGACGCCCTGGAGCGCCTGCTGGCGCCCGACTCGCACCCCGAGAAGTAGCGCCTCAGGCCGGGCCGGGCTCCGCCTCGGCCGCCGGCTCGAGCGGTGTCGCGTTGCGCGCGAGCAGCCAGATCATCAGCGCCCACGAACCGATCCGCAGCACCCAGCCCAGGACGGTTCTGAGCGCGAAGATGAGCCACACCGCGGTGTCGGTGCCGATCACCCCGTGGTCGCCCATCAGCCAGACCGGGCCCTGGAGCAGCACCCCGATCGCGCCGGGCAGCAGCATCACCCAGGTCAACCGGCTGCACAGCCGCACCACCTGGCGGTTGGAGTGCCAGCCGATCGGGTCCTCGGCGACCGCGCCGAGCATGAAGCCCAGCGCCGGCCAGCCCGCCAGGCAGGACCCGCCCAGCACGACGGTGTAGGCCAGGCTGATCAGGATGCCGGGCAGGAAGAAGGCCAGCCTTCTTCTCGTCCTCCGTCGCCCCGGCGCTGTCGGCCCACTGCACGAAGGCCCAGCCGATGGCGATGCCGAAGATGGCGTTGAAGACGTACTGCATCGTGGTGCGCTGCAGGACCCGCAGGAGCAGCGCGATGCCCGCGACGCCGAGGCTCGCGATCAGGGCCCAGCGCAGGTTGTCGGTGGGCATCCACACCGCCGTGAACACCAGCCCCGGTACGGCGGCCTCGAGCATCCCGCGCCGCCCACCCAGCGCCGCGGCCAGCCTGGTGGCGCACCAGCGCCTCGACGGTGTCGACGCCGATCCGCTTCCCGGCGTCGGCGGAGAGCGTGTGCTCCTCGTGCTCCTCCGTGCCGGTCACAGCAGACTCGTACCGCGGGTTGTAGAGGATCCGGCCGTCCTCGTGCAGGCCGATCCGGCCACTGACCTCGATCGCCCGGCCGGGACCGATCCCGGCGATCCGCCGGCGGCCCAGCCAGATCACGGTGATGGTGCCGGTGCCGTCGTACAGGCTCGGCCTCGAGGGCGGGCACGCCGCCGCGCGGGCGCAGGGTGACCGTGCGCAGCGTGCCGCGCAGGCGCACCGGCTCACGGTCCGGGGCCTCGGCGATGCCGACGACGCCCTCGCGGGTGAACGTCCGGCGCATCTCGCGGGCGTCCGCCTCGGCGTTGTTCGCCCACTTGCTGATGGTCCGCCGCAGGCGGCTCTTGGTGGCCACGGGAGTGCTCAGTCGGCCGCGGGCCTCGGCTGCGCCCCGTCGGGGAGGTTCAGCGGCAGCCTGCTCCCCACCGGCATGGCGTGGTTGCCGCGACGGACGGCGAGCCTGGGAGATCGCGGCCTCCCACTCCTGCGCCGCCTCCGGCGCGCGGGCGGGCTCACCGAGGAAGGTCGCGCGCAGCAGCCAGCGGGGTCCGTTGACGCCGATCACGCGGGAGGTCTGGGTGCCGGCCTGTCCGTCGGGACGCGCCACCTGCACCTCGCACACCAGCTCGGTGCCGAAGCGGCCCTCGCGCTCGGTGGCCGTGCCACCGCGGCGGGCGGCGTCGGCGGCGATCTGCGGGCGGATGTCGGCCCAGAGATCACCGTGGCGCGGCGCCGCGAAGGCGCGCGGCTCCAGCGCGCCCTCCTCGGTCGCCAGGAGCACCGCGCGCACCTCGCCGGACTGCTCGTCCACCTGGACGCGCAGGCTCGCGGTCCGGCAGCGGGGCGATGATCAGCGAGCCGAGGTCGAGGCGCGGCACGCCGTCCTCGGGCAGACTCGTCGACGTCGTAGGGCCCGTCCGCCGCCGCCTCGGCGTCGGTCGTGCCCTCAGTGGCGGTCTCGTCCGTGGCGACCTGCTCGGTCTCCTCGGGCGCCCCCTTGCGCCGCAGCCTCACGATGCTCTCCTCCTCAGGGCTCGTCAGCGAGCCAGGCTCGTCGGGGTTCGAGAACCCTCCGGTAGAACCGTAGCCGCCACTGCCACGCACGCTGTCCGGAAGGCTCGCGACCGGGACGAAGGCGGCCCGCTCGTAGCGCTGCACCACCAGGCTGGGCGACCCGGTCGCCCCGCTTCAAGGTGATCGGCTCGACCGGGTCGTGGTTGATCAGCAGCACCTTGATCTCGCCACGGTAGCCCGAGTCCACGGTGCCCGGGGTGTTGACGATCGACAGGCCGTGGCGCGCGGCCAGGCCCGAGCGCGGGTGCACCAGCGCGACGTACCCCTCCGGCAGGGCGATGGCGATCCCGGTCGGCACCAGTGCCCGCTCCCCCGGTGCCAGCCTGCACGTCGACCGTGGTGAGCAGGTCGGCGCCCGCGTCGCCCGGGTGGGCGTACGCCGGCAGGGGCAGGTCGGGGTCCAGGCTGCTGGACGGCGATCTCGAGGTCGGCAGGCACGGGGAGACCCTAGGCGATGGAGGAGAAGAGCGAGATGGGATCATCCTCGGCGTGACATCGTCGAGGGCCGCCTACGCCGAGCGGCTGCGCGTCCCGCTGCGCTGGTGGGCCCAGGGAACGATGTTCATCGCCACCTTCTGGCTGGCCATGATCGTGGCGCTCATCGAGAAGGCGCCGCTGCTGCCGTGGGTGATCACCGGACTGCTGCTCGCCCTGCTCGCCCTCTTCCTGCGCTCCTACGGCGGCGCCCGGCTCGTCGTCGACGAGGGCTGGTTCCTCGCCGGGCGGGCCCGGATCGAGCCTGGAGCACCTGGGCCCTGCGGAGGCGCTGGACGCCGACGCCACCCGCCACGTCTCCGGCCCGGGTGCCGACGCCCGGGCCTACCTGCTGCTGCGTCCCTACCTCAAGCAGTCGGTCAAGGTGGAGGTCACCGACCCGGCCGACCCGGCGCCGTACTGGCTGGTGGTCTCGCGGCACCCCCAGGCCCTCGCCGGCGCCCTCAACGCGGCGCGCAGCGCGTCGCGCTAGCCGCCCGCTAGGCTCGGACCATGGCAAAGGACGACTCCAAGGTCTGGTCGGCGTTCTCTCTCGTCGCCGCGCTCGGCGCGGCCTCGGTCGCGAAGAAGGCACTCGACGGCGGCTGGAAGGCCGCGACCGGCAAGCAGCCGCCCGCCAACCCCGCCGACCCCGACGTGGAGTTCCGCGAGGCCGTCGCCTGGGCCGCGGTCAGCGGCACCCTCGTGGCGCTGGCCAAGATGCTCGCCCAGCGCCGGGCGGCCGGCTACTACCTGAAGTCCACCGGCGAGTCTGCCGCCGCCGCTGCGCAAGGACGTCTGAGCGCCCGCCAACGCAAACGCCCGGCACCGGTCCCCCTCAGGGGCCGGTCCGGGCGGATGGGCCGGACGTGCTCAGGCGCAGTCGCGGCAGATCATCTTCTTCGGGTCCGCCAGCCTGGCTGCGGTGGTGGACCAGGAAGCAGGCTCATGCAGGTGAACTCGTCGTCCTGCTTGGGCTTCACCTCGACAGCGAGTCTCCTCGTGCGAGAGGTCCGCACCGGGCAGGCTCGAACGACTCGGCCGCCTCGGCCTCGTCCTCGTCGACCTTGCCGGAGTTCTTGTCGTGGCGGCGCGCCTTGAGCTCTTCGATGCTCTCCTCGGACTGCTCGTCCTCGTTCTTGCGCGGTGCGTCGTAGTCAGTCGCCATGACGTGTCCTCTCCCCTGAAGTGAACCGGCCGTTCAGCACGTGGTTCGTACTGATCAGCGCGGCAGATTGTGCACCATCGGTGTCGGTTTGCGACACCCGGGTGGATGCGAGCCGCCACAACGGCGGCGAGGTACCCGTTATTCCCCGGTGAAACCGGCGTCACGTACGGCGGCGAGGAGCTCCGCGAAGCCGTGATCCGGGCCACACACGAGCAGACTCCCGGCCGCCCGCCCCCGGCAGGAGCTCGAGCCGGGCGCCGGCGCGGCGGGCGACCAGCCCCGCGGCAGCGTGGTCCCACAGGTGGACGCCCTCCTCGACGTAGCCGTCGAGGGAGCCGGCGGCCACGCGGCACAGGTCGATCGCGCAGGACCCCGAGCGGCGGATGTCGCGGACCTCGGGAAGCAGCCGGGCCACCGCGGCGCCCTGGACGGCGCGCACCTCGCGCACGTAAGCTGAACCCGGTGGCGACCAGCCGCTGGCCCAGGGGCGCCGGGCCGCGGACGGCCAGCGGACGGCCGTCGCGAGTGGCGGGGCCGTCCACGGAGGCGGCGTACACCTCCCGGCTCGCGACCGCGACCACGACGCCGGCGACGACCTCGCCGTCGACCTCGGCGGCCAGGGAGACGGCGTGGTCGGGCAGGCCGTAGAGGAAGTTCACGGTGCCGTCGATCGGGTCGGCGATCCAGCGCACGCCGGAGGTGCCGGCGACGTCGTCGCCCTCCTCGCCGAGGAAGGCGTCGTCGGGACGGGCCGCGAGGACCCGGGCCCGGATCAGGCTCCTCCGAGGCCCGGTCGGCGGCGGTGACGACGTCGATGTCGCTGGTCTTGGTGGCGGCGACCTCGACCGTCCCGGTGGCCCGCTCGCGGACCAGGCCCGGCGGCCTCCTGGGCGACCTCGAGGGCGAGCCTCGAGCAGGCTCCCCGGGACTGGTGGCGGCGCTCACCGGCGTGCCGCCAGCCGGTCCTCCCGGCCCTCGCCCAGGCAGCAGCCCACCGGGCAGCGGTCGTGCGAGGCTCCTCGCACGCCGAGCGCCGGCCGGGACACCTCCTCGCCCCGTGCGGCCGCGGCACGCTCGACGACGAGACTCGCGGATCGCGCTGACGAAGGCCGGGTCGACGCCCGCGGAGGCGGCGCGCCGGGCCGGCAGGCCGAGCCTCTCGGCGGTCGCGAGCGCCTCGGTGTCGAGGTCGTAGACGACCTCCATGTGGTCGGAGACGAAGCCCACCGGGATCAGCACGACGCCCGCCGCGCCCTCCCCGGCCAGGCTCCTCCAGCCGGTCGTTGACGTCCGGCTCCAGCCACGGCGTCCGGGGCGAGCCCGAGCGCGAGCAGTAGACCAGGCTCGTGCGCCCGCTCCACGCCGGTGGCATCGCGCACCGCGTCGGCGACGACCTGGGCGACATCGAGGTGCTGGGCGACGTAGGCGCCGCCCTCGGGGCCGCTGCTGTCGCTCATGGTGGTGGGGATCGAGTGGGTGACGAACACCAGCCGGGCGTCGTCGCGGACCTCCTCGGGCAGGCTCGGCGAGCGCGGCGAGCACCCCGTCGACGTTCGCGGCGACGAAGCCCGGGTGGTTGTAGTAGGCCCGCACCTTGTCGAGCCGCGGCGGCTCCAGGCCCGCGGGCAGCGCGTCGAGGGCGTCGGCGAGGTTCTCGCGGTACTGCCGGCAGGCTCGACCAGGAGGAGTACGCCGACGTCAGCACGCACACCGCGCGTCGTACGCCGTCGCGGGCCATCTGCTCGACGGTGTCGGTGAGGTAGGGCGCCCAGTTGCGGTTGCCCCAGTAGATCGGCAGGTCGACGCCGTGCTCGGCCAGGCTCGGTCTCGAGCGCGGCGATCAGGGCCTTGTTCTGGTCGTTGATCGGCGACCTGCCCCCGAAGAGGAAGTAGTGCTCGCCGACCTGCTCCAGGCGCTCGCGCGGAATCCCGCGGCCACGGGTCACGTTCTCGAGGAAGGGGACGACGTCCTCCGGCTTCTCGGGACCACCGAAGGAGACGAGGAGCAGGGCGTCGTAGGGATCACGATTGGGCACGCCTCCATCGTAGGGAGCAGGATGACGCCGCCATGTTGCAGACCTACCGCCTGATCTTCACGCCGGCCACGGCGCTGTTCAGCCTGACCGGCCTGGTGGCGCGACTGCCCATCTCCATGGTGGGTCTCGGGATCGTCCTGCTCGCCGAGCACGAGACCGGCTCCTACGGCTTCGCGGGCTCGGTCTCGGCGGTCGCGCTGATCGCCAACGCGGTCTTCGCGATCCCCCAGGGGCGGCTGATCGACCGGCTCGGGCAGGGCCGGGTGCTCGCGGTGGTCATCACCGTGTGGGGCGTCGGGCTGGCCCTGGCGATGGGCTCGCTGGAGTGGGACTGGCCGCGCTGGTCGACGTACCTCCTGGCGGCGCTGGCGGGCGCCGCCCTGCCCTCGGTCGGCACCTGCGTGCGAGCGCGGTGGTCGCACACCCTGGCGGCGCAGCCGGAGCGGCTGCACACGGCGTTCTCCTTCGAGGCGGTCGCCGACGAGGCGGTCTTCCTCGTCGGCCCGATCGCGGTGACCATGCTCGCCACCGCGGTGCACCCAGCCGCCGGTCTGCTCGCCGCGCTGGTGGCCGGCACCATCGGCACCTACGCCTTCGCCGCCCAGCGCGGCACCCAGCCGCCGGTGCACCCGCCCGTCGCCGCGGAGGGCCTCCGGCCGCCGATCCCGTGGGCGGCCATCGCCCCGCTGACCGTCGTCGCGGCCGCGCTCGGGGTGCTCTTCGGTGCCGCCGAGGTGGTCACCGTCGCCTTCGCCGAGGAGGAGGGGCACAAGGGCGCCGCCGGCTTCCTGCTCGCGATCTGGGCGCTCGGCAGCCTGGTGGCCGGCGTCGTGTCGGGCGCCATCACCTGGAAGCGCGGGCCGCTCGTCCGGCTGCGCGCCGGCGCGCTCGGGATGCTGGTCGCGATGGCACCGCTGCCGCTGGTGCCCTCGCTGCCGGTCATGGGCGCGGTGCTGCTCGTCGGCGGGCTCGCCATCTCCCCCACCCTGATCGCGGCGATGTCGCTGGCCGAGAAGGTGCTGCCGGCAGCCCGGCTCACCGAGGGGATGGCATTCATCCAGACCGGGCTCGCGGCCGGGCTCGCCCCCGGTGCGGCCGTCGCCGGCGTCGTGATCGACGCGCACGGCGCCTCGCCGGCGTACCTCGTCTGCGCGGCGGGTGGCCTGCTCGCCCTGGTCGGTGCACTCGCCACCCGGGTTCCCGCTACCCTCGCGCAGCATGAGCAAACTGGCGTAACTGGTCGGGCCTGGAGTCGGCGAGCGGACTGCGGACCGTCACCCCCACGGACGCCGCCGAGGTCGCCGAGGTCGTGCGCGCGGCGCGCGAGGCCGGGCAGAGCGTCAAGGCCGCCGGCACCGGGCACAAGCTTCACCGGCATCGCCACGCCTCGGCACGTCCACCTGCTGCCCGAGCGGATGCGCGGCATCGTCGCCATCGACCGCGACGCGATGACGGTGACCGCGCGGGCCGGGACCCAGCTCAAGGTCTTCAACGCCGAGCCTGGAGCGGCTCGGGCTGAGCCTGCACAACATGGGCGACATCGCCGAGCAGACCCTCGCCGGCGCCGTCTCGACCGGCACCCACGGCACCGGTGGCCGGGCGGCCGGCCTGGCGGCGCAGGTGGTCGGCTTCGAGTCTGGTCACCGGCACCGGCGAGGTGCTGCGCGCCTCGGCCACCGAGAACGCCGACCTGCTCGACCTCGGCCGCGCCGGGCTCGGCGCGCTCGGCGTGCTGACCACCCTCACCTTCGCCGTCGAGCCGCTCTTCCTGCTCCGTGCCGAGGAGCGCCCGATGTCCTGGGCCGACGCGCTCGCGGCCTTCGACGACCTGACCGCTGCGCACGACCACGTCGACATGTACTGGTTCCCGCACGCCGACCGGATGCTCACCAAGCGCAACACCCGGGTCGGCACCGACCTCACGGCCGCCGAGCCGCTGTCGCGCTGGCGTGGCTGGCTCGACGACGACCTGCTCTCCAACACCGTCTTCGGCGCTCAGACCGCGCTGCTCAACCGGGTGCCCCGGGCCATCCCCGCCGCCAACCGGTTCGCCTCACGGCTGCTGGGCCCGCGCACCTACACCGACGTCGCGCACCGGGTCTTCACCACCGAGCGCCGCGTGGTCTTCCGCGAGATGGAGTACGCCGTCCCCCGCGAGGCCGGCCTCGACGTCCTGCGCGCGTGCCGCACGGCCTTCGAGCGCTCGGGCCTGCGGGTCTCCTTCCCCGTCGAGATCCGGGTCGCCCCCGCCGACGACGTGGCCATGTCCACCTCCTACGGCCGCGACTCCTTCTACCTCGCCTTCCACACCCACCGCGACGCCGACCACACGGCCTACTTCGCACTGATGGAGTCGATCGTGCGCGACCACGACGGCCGCCCGCACTGGGGCAAAGTCTGCACCACCTCGACGCCGGCGACCTGGCCGCGCGCTACCCCCGCTTCGGCGACTTCGTCGCACTGCGCGACCGGCTCGACCCGGACCGGGTCCTCACCAACCCCTACCTCGACCGCGTGCTGGGCGCGTGAGCCGCGGCGCCTGTCCCTGCGGCTCCGGGGCGTCGTACGACGCGTGCTGCGGCCGGCTGCACCGCGGGCTCGCCGCGGCTGCGACCGCCGAGGAGCCTGATGCGCTCGCGGTACGCCGCGTTCGTGGTCGGCGACGCGTCGTACCTCCTCGCGACGTGGCACCCCGCCACCCGCCCGGAGCGCCTCGACCTCGACGCCGCGGTGCACTGGACCGGGCTGGAGGTGCTGGCGACCCAGGCCGGTGGGCCGGAGGAGCGGCGCGGCGTCGTGGAGTTCCGGGCGTCCTTCGTGGAGGACGGGCGGGAGCGGTCGCTGCACGAGGTGAGCCGGTTCCGGCGCGACGCCGCGGGCTGGCAGTACGTCCGGGGCAGGGCGAGCCTGGTCGTGAGCGAAATGTCGACAGATCACCCACACGCCGCGCGGCCAACCGGATCCGGGGCACCCGCGGGCGTAGGCTCAGCGGACCGGAGCAGGCATGACACGACCGAGGACGACACAGTGACCGAGCAGGACGACGCGGGCACGGCGCCAGACGCCGTCACCGCGCTGTCGCTGGCGGGCACGTCCCCGGACCGCCGCCGCCTGCTGCTGGTGGACGACCAGGGCAGCGAGTTCACCCTCGACATCACCCCTGACCTGCGCACCGCGGTGCGCGGGGAGACCACCCGACTCGGCCAGTTGGAGACCAAGATGAGCAGCAGCATCCGTCCGCGCGAGATCCAGACCCGCATCCGGGCCGGCGAGAGCGCCGAGGCCGTCGCGACCGCCGCCGGGACCACCGTGGACGCGATCATGCCCTACGTCGCGCCGGTGCTCGCCGAGCGCGAGCACGTGGCCGCGCGGGCGCTCAAGGCCTCGCTGCGCCGGACGCCGGGCGAGGGCTCCGCGGCGCACACCCAGAGCCGCGTGCTCGGGGATGCGGTCGCCGCCCACCTGCGCGCTCAGGGCGCCGACCCGGCCGAGGTCACCTGGGACGCCTACCGCCGCGAGACCGGGCGCTGGGTGCTCACCGGCGCCTACACCGCCGCGGGACGCACCGGCACCGCCCGCTTCACCTACGACGCCCCCGGCAACTACGCGCTCTCCGACAACGACGATGCCCGCTGGCTGGTCGGCGAGGCGCTCCCGGAGCCGGCCGCACCGGCCCGCGACGACCTCCAGCAGGTCCGCGAGCGCCGCCTCGCCGCCGTACCGGCCGACGAGTCTGCCGCTCGGTGGCGACGCGCCCGAGGAGCCTCCCGCTCGGCGACTCCTTCGACCAGGCGCTCGGCCTCGTCGCCGGCGAGGCCGCCGAGACCCTGGTCGACATCCCGGAGCCTCGCGCCCCCCGCGAGCGCGAGGAGCAGCCGACCCTGGACGAGCCGATCCGCGCCACCGCCGAGGAGACGTCCGCCGAGGACGCCGCCGCCGAGGCCGAGCGGGCCAAGCACCGCCGGCCGGTGCAGAAGAAGCGTGGCCGCGCCTCGGTCCCGAGCCTGGGACGAGATCATGTTCGGCGGCTCGGACCAGGCTTGACAGGTCGAGCGCGTCTTTGGCGGCATGAGCGGTCAGCAAAGTCCGCCATCGCGCCGCCTCCCGCCGCGCTGCCGACCAGGCTTGACAGGTCGAGCAGGCCCACGCAAAAGGTGTGTCAGCGGCGCTGAACATCCCTGACCGCCGACCCTCGTTTGGGCGTAGCCTTCGCGCATGGCCTACTTCGTGACCGGCGCCACAGGCTTCATCGGGCGTCACCTCATCACCGAGTCTCGTCGACCACCGCGAAGGTCCGGTCTACGTCCTGTGCCGCGCGTCCTCGCTCGGGCGGATGGAGGCGCTGGTGCGCCAGTGGGGCTCCGACCGGGTGCAGCCGGTCGTCGGCGACCTGACCCAGCCGGCGCTCGGTGTCGACGCGCAGTGGGTGGCCGAGCACGCCGGGCAGGTCGAGCACTTCTTCCACCTCGCCGCGATCTACGACATCACCGCGGACGACGCGACGAACGACGCGATGAACATCGAGGGCACCCGCAACGCGCTCGCCCTCGGCGAGGCGCTGCAGGTCGGCACCTTCCACCAGGTGTCCTCGGTCGCGGCGGCCGGTGACTTCCGGGGCCGCTTCGACGAGACCATGTTCGAGGAGGGCCAGCCGCTCCCGTCGCCGTACCACCGCACGAAGTACGAGTCGGAGAAGATCGTCCGCGACGAGGCGAGCGTGCCGTGGCGGGTCTACCGTCCGGCCATCGTGGTGGGCCACTCCGAGACCGGCGCCATGGACAAGATCGACGGGCCGTACTACTTCTTCCCGCTGATCAAGCGACTGCGCGACAGCCTGCCGTCGTGGCTGCCGCTGGTCGGCGTCGACCTCGGCGACACCAACCTCGTCCCGGTGGACTACGTCGCCAAGGCGATGGACCACCTCGCTCACCTGCCGGCACGCGACGGTGAGGCCTTCCACCTGGTCAACCCCGAGCCGCAGCCGGTCGTGGAGATGATCAACGCCTTCTGCGCCGCCGCCGGCGCTCCGCGCTTCGCCACCCCGGTCAACCGCTCCGTCACCACGGCCGGCCCGCTCGGGCTGATCCCGCGCGCACTGCGCCCGATCAACCTGATGACCGCCGTGGTCCGCTCCATGCCGGCGCAGACTGGTCCTCGACCAGACGATCGGCCGGCTCGGCATCCCGGCGGAGGTGCTGGCGCACAGGCTCCTTCCCGTCGGTCTTCGACTCGCGGATCACCGAGAAGGCGCTCGCCGGCTCCGGGATCAGCGTGCCGCCGCTGGAGACCTACGTCCGCTCGCTGTGGTCCTACTGGGAGGAGAACCTCGACAACACCGTCGGCCGCGACCCCAAGGCGCGTGCCGCGCTGAAGGACAAGACCGTCGTCATCACCGGCGCCTCCTCCGGCATCGGCAAGGTGGTCGCGCTCAAGGTCGCCCAGGCCGGCGGCATCCCGGTGCTCGTCGCCCGCGGCAAGGAGAAGCTCGAGGAGACCAAGGCCGACATCGAGGCCCGCGGCGGGCAGGCGCACGTCTTCGCGTGCGACCTCTCGGACCTGACCGCGATCGACCGGCTGTGCGAGCAGACTGGTCGCCGAGCCTACCGAGCGTGGACTACGTCGTCAACAACGCGGGGCGCTCGATCCGCCGCTCGCTCAAGGCTCTCCCAGGACCGCTTCCACGACTTCGAGCGGACCATGCAGACCAACTACTTCGGCGCGATCCGCCTGGTCATGGGGCTGATGCCGCAGTCTGCACGACCAGCGCTCCGGGCACATCGTGAACATCTCCTCGATCGGCGTCCAGACGAACCCGCCCCGCTTCTCGGCGTACGTCGCCTCCAAGGCCGCGCTCGACGCCTGGAGCAATGTCGTGTCCTCGGAGGTGGTGGGCCACGGCATCACCTTCACCAACGTGCACATGCCGCTGGTGCGGACGCCGATGATCGCCCCGACGAAGATCTACGACAAGTTCCCCACCATCTCCCCCGCGCAGGCCGCGGACGTGGTGATCAAGGCGATGGTCGACAAGCCGCACGAGATCAACACCGCCCTCGGCACGGCGGGCGAGACTGGCCCACACGATCGCCCCGCGCACCGCCTTCCGGGTGCTCAACCTCGCCTACCAGGTCTTCCCGGACTCGGCGGCCGCGAAGGGCCAGAAGCCCACCTCGCAGGCAGCAGCCGCCGCCGAGGAGGCCCCCGCCGCGAACCACCGGGAGACCGAGCAGATGCTGCTCGCCCAGCCTCTTCCGCGGCGTGCACTGGTGAGGCGCTAGGCGCGCTCCCCCGGCTCGCCCGTCTCGACCGGGCGACTCGGGTCGGCGACCCACTCGCTCCAGCCTGCCCGGGTACAGCGCGGCGCGCACCCCGGCGATCTCCAGCGCGAGCACGTCGTGGGCCGCGGTCACCCCGGAGCCGCAGTAGACCGCGACGTCGGCACCGGGCACCGCCCCGACCTCGGCGTAGACCCCGGCCAGGCTCCGCGGGCGCGCGGAAGCGGCCGTCCGCGCCGAGGTTGCACGTCGTCGGCACGTTCCGCGCGCCGGGAACGTGACCGGCGACAGGGTCGATCGGTTCGACCTCGCCGCGGTACCGCTGCGCCGCCCGGGCATCGATCAGCACCTCCACGCCGCGCACCGCGTCCACGCCGACCGCGGGCATCGCAGGTGCCGTCGCAGCCGTGAAGTCCCCCGGCTCCCGCGGCCCGCCCGTGCCCTGCTCGACCGGGAGCCCGGCCCCGCGCCACGCGGGCCAGGCACCGTCGAGCACCCGGACGTCGGGGTGGCCGAAGAAGCGCAGCAGCCACCAGCACCGGGCCGCGGCGTGCCCGGCCCAGTCGTCGTAGACCACCACCGGCCGGCCGTCGCTCACCCCCGCCGCCCGCATGGCCGCGACGAAGTCGCCCTCGTCCGGCAGCGGGTGACGACCCCGCGGTCCGGGTGCGGCGGCCAGCGCCGTCCCCAGGTCGACGTACGACGCCCCGGGGACGTGGCCCCCCGCGAACTCCTCGCGCCCGTCGGGCCCGCCCATCCGGTAGCGCACGTCCAGCACGGTCACGTCGGCGAGCCGCTCCGCCAGGCTCCGTGGCGTCGATCAGGGGCGAGGTCATGCCGGCAACCTATCCCCGCGCTCCCCCGGGCCCTGTGGAGGAGGTCCGCGCGGGCCGCCGGAATCAGGCAGGCTGCTGACCATGACCACCGGTCCGGGCCTCCACGAGCCGCTGCCCCTGCTGTTGCGCCGGGTGCTGCGGGGGGCGGTGCACCAGCACGCGCGGACGGAGCGGCGCCGTCGCTTCCCCACGGTCCTGCACGTCGGCATCCCCGGCGGCCTGGACCGCACCTTCGAGGTGCGCCCCGAGGTGGACCTCGACCTCGCTCTGCGAGTGGAGATCGTCGAGGCGATGGCCCGGCACAGCATCGACACCGGTGCGGTCCCGCTGGTCTGGCTGACCCGGATGGCCGGCGACACCGACACCGAGGACCTCGCCTGGGCAGCGGCCGTCGGGCACGCCGCCGGTGAGCCTGGGCGTGCGCCCGGACCTCGTCGTCATCACCCGGCGCGCCTGGCACGACCCCCGCTCGGGCGCCGGCCAGTCCTGGGCACGGGTGCGGCCGCCGGCTGCCACCGAGCCCGCTTCCCCGGCAGGACGCGGGTGAGCCGGCCGACCCGCGGCCTCACCAGCGGTGGACGGGCTCGTTCTCGTGCATCCGGGCGCGGTACTCCCCCAGGACGGCGCGCAGCGCGTCGTACCGGTCCTCGTCGTGTCGCTGCTGCATCTGCCGGGTGAACCACGCCGCGCCGTTGGTGTGCTGCAGGCAGCGCTGCTCGATCACGTCGAGGTACCGGCTGGCCTCCTCCGCACCCACGCCCCACGCGGCGAGGCCCTCGTGCGCCAGCGGCAGCAGCCGGCGCACGACGAGCTCGGTCGCCTGGACCCGGCCCAGGCCGGGCCAGTAGACCTCGGCGTCGATGCCGTGCTGGGCCGCGGTGTGGAAGTTCTCCTCGGCCGCGCTGAACGACATCTGCGACCACAGCGGCCGCTCGTTCTCCGCGAGCGCGCGCACCAGTCCGAAGAAGAAGGCGGCGTTCGCCACCGTGTCGACCACGGTCGGCCCGGCGGCGAGGATCCGGTTCTCCACCCGTAGGTGCGGCAGGCCACCGGCGACGTCGTAGACCGGCCGGTTCCAGCGGTAGATCGTGCCGTTGTGCAGCCGCAGGCTCGGAGAGGTTCGGCGTACCGCCCGCCTCCAGGACCGTGAGCGGGTCCTCCTCGTCGATGACCGGCAGCAGCGGCGGGAAGTACCGCACGTTCTCCTCGAACAGGTCGAAGACCGAGGTGATCCAGCGCTCGCCGAACCACACCCGCGGACGCACGCCCTGCACCTTGAGACCCCTCGCCCCGGGTGTCGGTCGCCTGCTCGAACAGCGGGATGCGGGTCTCGGCCCACAAGTTCTTCCCCAGCAGGTACGGCGCATTGGCACCCACCGCGATCTGCACCCCCGCGATCGCCTGCGCCGCGTTCCAGTACGACGCGAACCGCTCCGGGCTGACCTGGACGTGGAACTGCGTGCTGGTGCACGCCGCCTCCGGCATGATCGTGTCGACCGTCGTGCGCAGCCGCTCGACGCCGTGGATGTCGATCGTGATGTCCTCACCGCGCGCGCCGAGGATCTGCTCGCTGAGCAGCCGGTAGCGCGGGTTGGCGCTGATCGCGTCGTCGGCCAGGTGCTCGGGAGCCAGGGTCGGCAGGATCCCGATCATCACCTGGTGGGCGCCCAGCGCGGCCGCTCGCTCCTCGGCGGTGTTGAGACTGTCCCGCAGGCGCTCCTCGCAGGCGATCAGCCCACCGTCGGCGAGCGGGCCCGGGGGCAGGTTGAGTCTCGATGTTGAACTGGCCGAGTCTCGGTCTGGAAGCCGGGGTCGTCGATGGCACGCAGCACCTCGTCGTTGCGCAGCGCCGGGTCGCCCGCCTCGTCGACGAGGTTGAGTCTCGACCTCGATGCCGGTCCACGGATCGTCGGTGTCGAAGGCGGACTCGCGCAGCATCCGCTCGAAGACGTCGAGACAGCGCCGGACCTTCTCCCGGTAGCGCGTCCGGTCGGCAGGCGTGAATTCCTGTGCGGCGACCTCATCACCCATGGCCCGACACTAGTAGGAACCTCCGCACGGGAGGCCGAGCGTCCAGTCGAACCCGCCGGGCCACACCTCGGGCGGGACCGCGTGGTGCAGCAAGCCGGGCGAGGTCGGCGGCGAGCGGGTAGCCCGGGTCCCCGCGAGCGGCGCGGGCCAGTGCCGACCAGGCGAGGGCTCCGTCGCCGTCCTGCCAGGCCGCCCAGCCGAGCAGGGTGGCCGGTGGCGCGGCGAGCTCGTCGGGCGTGGCGCGCAGCACCGACGTCCAGAACCGGACGTGGCCGCCGGCCCCGGCTCGGTCGATCGAGGACCAGGCGGCATCGCGCACCCGGGGCACCTGCAGCATCCGGACCAGTCGCGCCACGACGGCTGGCCCGGGCGGACCGTCGTCCGAGACGCCTCTCGCCACGGTCTCCACCACCCAGTCGCCCTGCGCACGCACCGCCCGGCCACCCAGCGGCAGTCCGTCAGCCGAGCCGGGAGCGTGACCGGCGTCGACCAGTGCGTCGAGGACGGCGTCGAGCGCCGCGGGGTCGGGCTCCAGCGAGGCCACCAGGTCCGCACGGCTGGCGTGGCGGAGACGGCCGGAGGCCAGCGCCGCGACGACGAAGGGGTGCCCGGCGGCGTCGTAGGCCACGGGTGGGGCCCCGCCGGTGTCCTCGAGGTCGGCCCACCGGGAACCGTCGGCGACGACCGCGATCGCGATCGGCAGCCCGAGACGCGCACATCCGGCCCGGAGCACCGCGTGGGCGGCGAGGGCCGTGGAGTGGTCGGCGGTGAAGTAGAGCAGCACCACGGCGCGGGCGCCGTGCCGGAGCGCCGGGTGCAGCAGCGGATCGTCGAACAGGTGCGGGCCGGCATGCGCGAGCCGGTCGCGCGGTGGCAGGTCGAGGCGCCCGTGGAAGGGCCGGGACGAGCCGAGGGTGAGCATCACGATCGACTCGCGTGGCCAGAAGCCGAGCAGGACCGGGGCGAGCGCGATCAGGTCCTCGTGGGAGTGGACGGTCAGGAGAGGGGGTGCGGTGGTGGTCATGGGCCGAGGCTCGTGGGAGGCCCCGACGGAGGGGGGTCGGGCGGAGCGGGGGCTGTGGAGAGGCGGCGTGCTGGGGCGGGCTGTGGAGAGCAGGGGGGACGGTCCTGGGGGTGGTGAGGGCTAACGTGACGACGGTGCGCGCGCGGTCCTCGATCCTCCACCTGGATCTCGACGCCTTCTTCGCGGCGGTCGAGCAGCGTGACAAGCCGTCGCTGCGGGGCAAGCCGGTCGTCGTCGGTGGGACCGGCGGGCGGGGGGTGGTGTCGACGGCGTCGTACGAGGCGCGGGTCTTCGGTGTCCGCTCGGCGATGTCGACCCGGGAGGCACGGGCCCGGTGTCCCCACGCGGCGTACCTGTCCGGGCGCTTCGAGGCCTACCGCTCCACCAGCGCCGCGGTGATGGGCCTGCTCCGCTCGTGCTCGCCATTAGTGGAGCCGCTGTCGCTCGACGAGGCGTTCGTGGACCTCGAGCAGGCGGGCCTGCCGGACCTGGAGGTCGCCACGGTCACCGCCTTCGCCGAGGACCTGCGCACCCGGGTCCGCGAGGTCACCGGAGGTCTCACCGCGTCGGTGGGCGTGGCGAGCTCGAAGTTCCTGGCGAAGATCGCCAGCGACCTGGACAAGCCGGACGGGCTGGTCGTCGTCGCGCCCGGCACCGAGCGGGAGCCTGCTGCGCCCGATGCACGTCAAGGTGATCCCCGGGGTCGGCCCGGCGACGGTCGAGCGGCTGCGCCGGGCCGGCATCTCCACGGTCGCGGAGCCTCGAGCGGGTGACCGAGGACGAGCCTGGTGCGCCAGGTCGGCAGGTCGCTCGGTACGGCGCTGTACCAGCTCGCGCGCGCCGAGGACGACCGTGCCGTCGTCCCGGACCGGGAGACGAAGTCGGTGAGCGTGGAGGGGACCTACGAGCACGACCTCACCGACCGCCGGCAGATGGAGGCGATCGTGACCCGCCAGGCGGGGGAGGTCGCGAAGAGGATGAAGGCCAGCGGGCTGTCCGGGCGCACCGTCACCCTGAAGGTGCGGATGTACGACTTCACCACGCTCAGCCGCTCCGCGACCCTGCCCGCGCCGACCGAGCACGCCGCCACGATCGCCCGGCTGGCCCGCCAGCCTCCTGGCGGACCTGGACACCTCCGGCGGCGTACGGCTGCTGGGGGTGGGGGTCTCCGGCCTCGCGGACTGGGTCCAGGAGGACCTCTTCGCGGAGGAGACGGCCGAGGAGCCGGAGCCGGAGGAGACCGAGCGGCCCGAGGAGGCCGGCGCCCGCCCACGGGGTACGACGTGGGCACCCGGCATGGACGTGGTGCACGACGAGCACGGCCGCGGGTGGGTGTGGGGCGCCGGGCGCGGGGTGGTCACCGTCCGCTTCGAGACCGCGGAGACGCCGCCGGGGCCGGTGCGCTCCTTCCCCGCCGACGACCCGGCGCTCGAGCGGTGGCGCCCGCCCGTCCCGGAGCAACCGGCCGAGCAGTAGCAACCGGCCGAGCAGTAGCGTTCGCGGCATGTCCGACGTACAGCCGCCCCGCGCCGACCGCCGTCCCGTCACGACCGCGCCGCACGGGCGCACCCGCACCGACGAGTACGACTGGCTGCGGGCCAAGGACGACCCCGAGGTGCTCGCCCACCTGGAGGCCGAGAACGCCTGGACCCAGGAGCGCACGGCGCACCTGGCGGGCCTGCGCGCCAAGATCTACGACGAGATCAAGGCCCGCACCCTGGAGACCGACCTGTCGGTGCCGACCCGGGTGCGCGGGCACTGGTACTACGGCCGCTCCTTCGAGGGCCGTCAGTACGGCGCGACCTGCCGCGTCCCGGTGGCCGATCCCGACGACTGGACTCCCCCGCAGCCCGCGGCCGACGCCCGCCCGGACGAGCCCGCGCTGCCCGGCGAGGAGGTCCTGCTCGACCTCGACGAGCCTCGCCGAGGGTCACGAGTTCTTCTCCCTCGGCGGGTCCTCGGTCAGCCCCGACGACGTGCTGCTGGCCTACGCCGTCGACGTGGTCGGCGACGAGCGCTACACCGTGCGCGTGCTCGACCTGCGCACCCGGGAGTCTGCTCGACGACGAGCCTGACCGGAGTCATGGGCGGCGTCACCTGGGGCGACAGCACCGGCTCGGGAGGGCCGGGAGGGCCGGGAGGGCCGGGAGGGCCGGCCCACTTCTACTACACGACCGTCGACGAGTCGTGGCGCCCCGACAAGGTCTGGCGGCACCGGCTCGGCACCGCCCAGGCCGACGACGAGTCGATCTTCCACGAGCCCGACGGGCGCTACTTCGTCGGCGTGGGGCGCACCCGCAGCCGCCGGTACGTCGTGGTGGCCGCCAGCTCGAAGACCACCTCCGAGTACCACGTCCTCGACGCCACCGACCCGGCCGCGCGGCCGGTGCTCTTCGCCGAGCGCACCGACGGCGTGGAGTACTCCCTCGAGCACGCGGTCGTCGGGGGCCGGGACCACTTCCTGGTGCTCCACAACGCGAGCGGCCCGGAGTTCGAGCCTGGCGATCGCCCCGGCCGAGCCGACCCCGCCGTCCGGCTGGCGCCCGGTCCTCCCCCACGACCCGGCGGTCCGGCTGGAGGACGTCGACGCCTTCGCCGGCCACTGGGTGGTCCAGCAGCGCAGCGGCGGCACCAGCCAGGTGCGCGTGCTCGGCCTGGGCGACGACCCGGCGGCACCCGTCGCCACGGACCGGCTGGTGGAGTTCCCCGGCGAGCCTGGCGACGGTCGGCGCGGGCAGCAACCCGGCCTGGGAGCAGCCCACCATCCGCGTCGGCATGACCAGCCTGGCCCGCCCTTCCGCGGTCTACGACCACGACCTGCGCACCGGCGAGTCTGGTGCTGCGCAAGGAGGCGCCCGTCCTCGGCGGCTACGACGCCGGCGACTACGAGGAGCACCGGCTGTGGGCTACCTCGGCCGGCGGTGCGCAGGTGCCGATCTCGCTCGTCGTGCGCAAGGGCGTGCGCGGGGAGTCCGGCACCGACCCGGTCCCCGTCCACCTCTACGGCTACGGCGCCTACGAGGCCTCGATCGACCCGTACTTCTCCGTCGCCCGGCTCTCCACCCTCGACCGCGGTGCGGCGTTCGCGATCGCGCACGTGCGCGGGGGTGGCGAGATGGGCCGCCACTGGTACGACGAGGGCAAAGCTCGAGCACAAGCAGCACACCTTCGACGACTTCGCCGCCGCGGCCCGCCACCTCGTGGAGACCGGCTGGACCACGCCGGAGCGGATCGTCGCCGAGGGCGCCAGCGCCGGCGGCCTGCTCATCGGGGCGGTCGCCAACCAGGCGCCCGAGGCGTTCGGCGGCTTCGTCGCCGGCGTACCGTTCGTCGACACGCTGACCACGATGCTCGACGCCAGCCTGCCTCTCACCGTCCCCGAGTACGACGAGTGGGGCAACCCCAGCGACGACCCCGAGGCCTACGACCGGATCGCGGGCTACGCGCCGTACGAGAACGTAGCCGACCTCCCCTACCCCCCGATCCTCGCCGAGACCTCCCTCAACGACACCCGGGTGCTCTACGTCGAGCCTGCCAAGTGGGTGGCCCGGCTGCGGGAGCGCGCGCCGCAGGCCGACGTCCTGCTGCGCACCGAGATGGCAGCCGGGCACGGCGGCGTGTCCGGGCGGTACCGGGCGTGGGAGGACCGCGCCTTCACGCTGGCATGGATCCTGGACCGCCTGGGTCTCGCGGAGGCCGACCTGCGAAGTTGAGAAGTGGCTGAGATTCCCTTTTTCTCGCAACTTCCAGGGGATGCCGCACGTCATTGCGGATAGAGCATCACCAAGGACCCGGGAATCCGGGACCGACCCCTGGTGTTGGGAACCAAGTGCGGAAGTCCCCGTCCGCACGATGAAGGAGGGACGCGATGGCCACGGCAACTGCGAACAGGACGCGCAACACCGGTCGGGAGATCGAGGGGCGCGACAGCGTCGGCCTCTACCTCGACGAGATCGCGCGGACGCCCCTGCTCGACGCGGCACGGGAGGTCGAGCTCGCCAAGACCATCGAGGCCGGCCTGCTCGCCGAGCACCTCCTCGCCGAGGGCCGCGTGGGCCGCAAGAAGGGCGGCGCCCCCAAGCAGGCCTCCCAGGCCGAGCCTGGAGTGGCTCGCCGAGGAGGGCCGCAAGGCGGTCACCGAGTTCATCAACGCCAACCTCCGCCTGGTCGTCTCGATCGCGCGCAAGTACGGCCGCGCGCAGATGCCGATGCTCGACCTCATCCAGGAGGGCAACACCGGCCTGATCCGCGCGGTCGAGAAGTTCGACTACGCGAAGGGCTACAAGTTCTCGACGTACGCGACGTGGTGGGTGCGCCAGGCGATCACCCGCGGCATCGCGCAGCAGGCCCGCGTCGTCCGGCTCCCCGTGCACGTGGTCGAGGAGACTCAACCAGGTCGGCGGCGCGCGTCGTACCCTCGAGCGGCAGGCTGGGTCGTGACCCGGAGCCGGAGGAGATCGCCGCCGAGTCTCGGCATCGAGGTGGACCGGGTCCTCGACCTGATGGCCTGGGGCCGTGAGCACGTCAGCCTCGACACCCCCGTGGACGAGGACGGCGACACCTCGCTGGGTGACCTGATGGCGCAGGAGACCGCGCCCGGCCCGGACCTGACCGTCCTCGACGTGGAGGCCCGCGACCGGCTCAACAGCCTGGTCGACCAGACTCGACGCCCGGGCCGCGGACATCATCCGCTCGCGCTACGGCCTGACCGACGGCCGCCAGCACAAGCTCGCCGACATCGGCGTCAAGCACGGCATCTCCGCCGAGCGGGTGCGCCAGCCTGGAGCGCGAGGCGCTGCAGAAGCCTGCGCCGTCTCGGCGACCCCGACCTGGCTGCCTGAACGGGGGCTCAGCCCGCCAGTCGCTCGAAGACCTCCGTCACACGCTGGCGGAGGTCTTCGCGCGTCCCGGTGTTGACGATGAGGTACGTCGCCACGGCACGCCGCTCCTCGGCAGTGGCCTGGGCGGCGATCCGTGCCCGGCCCTCCTCGTCGGTCCAGCCGCGGTCGCGCACCATCCGCTCGACCTGGACCTCCTCGGGCGCCTCGACGACGATCACCGCGTCGAACTCCCCCGCCCGGCCGGACTCGACCAGCAGCGGGATGTCGTGGACGACCACCCCGTCGGTGGGCGCGGAGGCCTCGAGCTCGGCGTACCGCTCGAAGACGAGGGGGTGCACGATCCCCTCCAGGCGCCGGCGCAAGGTCTCGTCGCCGAACACGAGCGCGCCCATCCTCGGACGGTCCAGGCTTCGCCGTCGGCGGTGAGCAGGCTCGGGCCCGAAGGCCTCGACGACCGCGGCCAGACCCGGCGTGCCCTTCGCGACGACCTCCCGCGCGAGCCTGGTCGGCGTCGATGACGACCGCCCCGAGCTCGCGCAGGATGCTGGACACGGTGCTCTTCCCCGAGGCGATCCCCCCGGTCAGTCCGACGCGCACGCGATGACCCTACTGTGACCTCGTGGACGTCGCGACGCAGACCGCGGGCCCGGCCGCGGGCGACCGGGTCGCCCTGCTCGTGCCCGGCTCCCTCGACTACGTCGACGCGGTGTGGCGCCTGCTCACCGCCGGTGTCTTCCCGATCCCGCTCGACCCGCGGTTGACCGCCTCCGAGCGCGAGCGGATCCTCGCGGGGCTCTCCCCCACGCGCGTGGTGACCTCCGCCGCGGAGCCTGGACGCGTTGCGTGCCGGGCTGCCCGCCCCCGGGCTGCCGCTCGGCCGACCCATGCACTGCACGAGCGGCACCACCGGCGTACCCAAGGGGGTGTGGTCGGGCCTGCTCTCCCCCGCCGACGCGCAGGCGCTGTGGGACGAGGAGCGCGACCTGTGGGGCTTCGACGCCGGCGACGTCAACCTCGTGCTCAGCCCGCTGTACCACTCCGCGCCGCTGCGCTTCGCGCTCGGCACCCTGCTGGCAGGCGGGCGCGTCGTCGTACCGGGACCGTTCGACCCGGCCACCGTCACCGCCGCCATCGAGCGCGAGCGACCGAGCACGATGTTCTGCGTGCCGACCCACCTGCAGCGGCTCCTCGCGTGGTGGGACGAGCACGGTACGCCGGACCTGTCCTGCTTCCGGCTCGTCGCCCACGCCGGGGCACCCTGCCCGGTCGAGGTCAAGCGCCGCATGGTCGCGGAGTTCCCGGCCGGCTCCACCTGGGAGTTCTACGGCTCCACCGAGGGCCAGTTCACCGCCTGCCGCTCCGAGGAGTGGCAGGAGCGCCCCGGCACCGTCGGCCGCGCCCGTCCCGGCCGCACCATGAGCGCCGATCCCGACGGGACGCTGTGGTGCACCGTCCCGGACTTCGCCCGCTTCACCTACTACGGCGCCCCCGAGAAGACCGCCGCCGCCTGGCGGGGATCCGCGTTCACCGTCGGCGACCTGGGCCGGATCGACGACGACGGCTACGTCTACCTCGACGGGCGGCGCGAGGACCTGATCATCAGCGGCGGGGTCAACGTCTACCCCACCGAGGTGGAGCAGGTCCTCGGCGCGTGCCCGGGCGTGGTCGAGGTCGCGGTGCACGGCGTACCGGACCCGGAGTGGGGGCAGCGCGTGTGCGCGGCGGTGGTCGGCACGGTCACGGAGGAGGTGCTGACGGCGTTCGCGCGCGAGCACCTCGCACCGCCGAAGCGACCGAAGACGTGGTCGTTCCTGGACGCGCTGCCGCGGACGTTGACCGGGAAGGTGCTGCGGAGCCGGCTCGGCTGAGCACGGCACAATGGCGCCATGCCCAGCCCGACCCGCACCCAGGCCTGGTTCCGTGAGCACCCGATCGTCGCCGGCCTGCTGATGGTGCCCGTGGTGCTGGCCGTCGCCGGCCTCGGGGGTCTGGTGGGCGACGCGCTCGACCTGCCCGGGCTGGCTCGGCTCGCGCTGCTGGCCGGCTTCCTGGTGCTCGGTCTCGCGCTCAGCCGCCGGGTGACCGGGCTCATGATGGGCCCGGACGATGCCTGACGCGGGCCTGGACCACCCGGTCCATGCGGCGTTGACCTCCCGGCATGCCGGCCTCGCCCGGAGCAAGGGCCGGGCGCTGGCCTACGACGCCCAGGTGGCGACCTTCTCGGCGCTCCCACCCGAGCCGGAGCCCGAGGACTGGTCCGACCTGGCGGCACTGCTGGGCCCGGGAGCCTTCGCCGACCTCTTCAGGCTCGCCCCCTGACGCCGCCGGCGGAGTGGGAGCAGGTGTTCACCCTCGACGGCTTCCAGATGGTGCTCGACGTGCTGCCCGCGCCGGCCCGCGTCGAGGTCGTCGCACTCGGCCCGGCGGACTCCGCCGCGATGCGCGCGCTCGTGGAGCGCACCAAGCCGGGGCCGTTCTGGGAGCGCACCCACGAGATGGGGCGCTACGTCGGCGTGCGCGACGGGGACCGGCTGGTCGCCATGGCCGGCGAGCGGCTGCGGCCACCCGGCGCGACCGAGATCAGCGCGGTCTGCACGGCCCCCGAGGCGCGGGGGCGCGGGCTGGCGGCGGCGCTGGTGACCGACGCCGCCCACGCGATCGCCGCGCGCGGCGAGCAGCCCTTCCTGCACGTCGCGGCGAGCAACACCGGGGCGATCGCGCTCTACGAGCGGCTCGGCTTCCGGGTCCGGCAGGCGGTGGTCTTCCGCGGCTACCGCGTGCCGGGACAGCACCGCTAGTCCGCGACCCGCCGGATCCGGATCGGTCCGCGCACGGTGGCGAGGTCGACGACCTCGCCGCCCTGGGTGATCTCGACGACCCCGTCGGCGACCAGGCCGCGGGCGGCGGCACGGACCGGCTCCATCAGGCCGCGCCACTCGTCGTCGCCGGCGGCGGCCCGCGCCGCGTCGGAGGGGCAGATGGTCGCGCCGGGGTGGCGCTGGTCGAGCAGGTCGAGGATGACCTGCGCCAGGCTCCGCCTCCGTCGCGGCCATGTCAGGGGCGTCCGACGATCCGGTCGACGACCCCCTGCGTCACCGAGTGGTACGTCGGCCGCGCGGTCGCGTAGATCTCGCGAGCGCGCGCGAGGCCCGGCTCGGAGGAGGCGAGGGCGTCGTAGACACGGCGGACGTAGAGCGCCCGCCCGTGCCGGGTCAGGAAGTCGGCGAGGCCCGCGTCCACGGCCGGCTCGGCGAAGGCGAAGCCGGAGCGGGCGGCCAGGCTCGAACCAGGCGGTGGCGATCTCGAGGTTGCCGCTGCCGGTGAACCCGAAGGCCGCGTCGACCGCGGCCAGCACGTCGAAGGACACCTCGAGGGGCAGGGCACGCACGAAGTGCACCCACTGCTGGCTCACCCAACCGGTCGTGTCGAGAGCCTCGGGCGCGGCCCCCGCGATCAGCGCGGCCACCTGGGCGTCGACCCGGTCGAAGGCGTCGGAGGCGAACTCCGGAGCGTTGTCCGGCACGCCGGGGCCGTGCACCCACGCCTCGACCTGCAGGCTCCTCGGCCGTGACGCCCGACGGCTCCAGCAGACTCGCTCGTCAGGTGGGCGAGGAAGGAGGCGGTGTCCATCGACTCGAACGCGAACCGGTCGAAGTAGGCGCGCAGGAAGGCGTCGAAGCGCTCCCGCCCGACGGCCGCCTCGATCGTGCGCAGGAAGAGCGAGCCCTTCTCGTAGGGGATCTTGGTCGGCCCCTCGTCCGGGTCGCGGCCGGCGAGGTCCAGACTCCAGCCAGGTGTCGCGCGGCGCCTCGTCGGCGACCGCGCGGGCGAGGTCCTGGCGTCCGAGCCGCAGCAGCATGCTGGCGTACGGCGCGCCGTACAGCCTCCTCGTCGATGCGGGTCTCGAAGTAGACGGTGAAGCCCTCGTTGAGCCAGATGTCGTTCCAGGTCGCGTTCGTGACCAGGTTGCCGGACCACGAGTGCGCCAGGCTCGTGCGCGATCAGCGTCACCAGCGAGCGGTCGCCGGCGAGCACCGTCGGCGTCGCGAAGGTGAGCCGCGGGTTCTCCATGCCGCCGTAGGGGAAGCTCGGCGGGAGCACCAAGATGTCGTAGCGCCCCCACCGGTAGGGCCCGTAGAGGCGCTCGGCCGCCTCGATCATCTGCTCGGTGTCGGCGAACTCCCAGGCGGCGCCCTCCACCACCGACGGCTCGGCGTAGATCCCGCTGCGCGCCCCGATCGCGCGGAACTCCAGGTCGCCCACCGCCAGCGCGACGAGGTACGACGGCACCGGCTGCGGCATCGCGAAGCGGTAGCGCCCGTCCGCCGAGCGCTCGGTGGGGTTCTCCGCGCTCATGACGGCCAGCAGACTCGGGCGGCACCTGCACCGTGGCGTCGTAGGTCATCCGGACGGCGGGGCTGTCCTGGCACGGGATCCAGGTGCGGGCCAGGATCGGCTGGGACTGGGTGAACAGGAACGCCTTGCCCGAGGCGGTCTGCGCCGGCTCCAGCCACTGCAGGGCGCGCGCCTCGGGGCTGGTGGCGTAGTGCACGACGACCCGGTCGCTCGTGCCGATCTCGATCTGCAGGGCCTGCCCGAGCGCCGGGTCCTCCTCGCCGAGGGTGAACGGCACCTCGGCGCCGTCGGCGGTGACCCGCTCGATGCTCAGCCGCCAGGTGTCGAGCACCAGCGTGGTGGCGGCCGGGTCGAGGTGCTCCAGCTCGAGGGTCGCGCTGCCGACCAGGCGACGGGCGTCGAGGTCGACGCTCAGGTCGAGCGTGAGATGCCGGACGACGACCTCGTTCGGACGAGCGTGGGAGTGGGGGTCAGCGAGATAGGTGCGAGCCACCCGACCAACTTATCCCCGGCCTGTCCCCGGGCCCCGCTCAGCCCGCCACCAGACGCCGCAGCGCCAGCCGGGCCAGGGGCGCGTACGGCGCCGCGAGTGGTCCGGGCAACCGGATCCGCACCCACGCCGTGCACCCCACCGCGGCGGGGCCGGGGTCGACGCCGTGCTCCATGGTGACGCCGAGCGGGCCGAGCCCGACCCGCCAGGCCCACCGGTGCCCGGCGTCGTCGGCGGCGAGGATCCGGAAGGGCACCCGCAGTGGCGGCGGACCCAGCACCGTGCCCCGCACGCCCGGCACCAGGGGGTCGTCGGGGGTGCCCGTCGCGAGCCGCACCGTCCGGATCTGCGGCGCCCACAGCGGCCAGAGGGCCGGAAGGACGTAGCGCTGCCAGGCGTCCTCGACGGACGCGGGTCCGGTCGCGGTGACGAGCATGGCTCCCAGTGTGCAGCGGCTACCCTGAGCCGGATGACGCTGCGCTGGCTGTTCGCCGACCAGCCTGGGCCCGCACTTCACCCATGACCACCGCGGCCCGGTCCTGCTCATCGAGTCCCGGGCGGTGCTCGCCCGCCGTCGCTTCCACCGCGCCAAGGCGCACCTGGTGCTGTCCGCGCTGCGCCACCGCGCCCGCGAGCTCGGTGAGCGCGCGGTCCTCGTGCGGACCGAGGGCGGGTACGCCGACGTGGTCCGCCGGGTCGCCGCGGAGCACGACGGTGCGGTGGAGGTCGTGCACCCGACGTCGTACGCCGCGGTGGGGCTGGTGCGTCGCCTGGCCACCGAGCCTCGACGTCACCGTCCTCGACCCACGCGGCTTCGCCACCGCCCGGGCCGACTTCACCCGCTGGGCCGAGGGCCGCGGGCCGAAGCGGCTGCTGATGGAGGACTTCTACCGCCGCGCCCGGCAGGCGCACGGCGTGCTGCTCGCCGGCGACGGCGGGCCGGAGGGCGGACGCTGGAACTTCGACCACGACAACCGGCAGCCACCGCCGAAGGGTGCGGCCACGCTCGGCGTACCGGAGCCGTGGTGGGCGGAGGAGGACGACATCGACGAGGAGGTGCGCGCCGACCTCGACCGCTGGGAGCGCGACGGGCACGTCGCCTTCCTCGGCCGCGACGCCCCGCGCCGCTTCCCGGCCACCCGGCGTCAGGCGCTGGCCGCGCTCGACCACTTCGTCGCCGAGCGGCTGCCGCACTTCGGTGCCCACGAGGACGCCATCCTCGAGGGCGACCCCTGGATGGCGCACTCGCTCGTCTCCGCACCGCTCAACCTCGGCCTGCTCGAGCCGCTGGAGGTGGTCGGGCGCGCGGAGGAGGCCTACCGCGCCGGTGCGGTGCCGATCGCCTCGGCGGAGGGCTTCGTCCGGCAGGTGATCGGCTGGCGTGACTACGTGTGGCACCTCTACTGGCACCAGGGCGAGGCCTACCGCCGGCGCAACGAGTCTCGGCGCGGGCGAGCGGCTGCCGAAGTGGTTCGCCGGCCTCGACGCCGGCGCCACCGACGCGCGCTGCCTGAGCCACGCACTGGACGGCGTGGCCGAGCACGGCTGGGTGCACCACATCCCGCGGCTGATGGTGCTCGGGTCGTACGCCATGCAGCGCGGCTGGTCCCCCACCCAGGTCACCGACTGGTTCCACCGGGCCTTCGTCGACGGCTACGACTGGGTGATGGTGCCGAACGTGGTCGGGATGTCCCAGCACGCCGACGGCGGAGCGATGGCGACCAAGCCCTACACCTCGGGCGGCGCCTACATCGACCGGATGAGCGACCACTGCGGTGGCTGCCGGTTCGACCCGAAGGTCCGCGTCGGCGACGACGCGTGCCCGTTCACCGCGGGCTACTGGTGGTTCCTGGATCGCCACCGCGAGCGCTTCGCCGCCAACCAGCGGATGGCGCGCGCGGTGCAGGGCCTGGACCGGCTGCGCGACCTGGGAGCGCTGGTCGAGCAGGAGGAGCAGCGCGGCAACCACGCGCCCCGCGCTCGCTGAGCGTGCTCAGCAGGCGAACTGGCGGCGGTAGGCTCTGCGGGCTCACCCCGCGCACCCGGACGAAGTGGTGGCGCAGGGTCGCGGCGTTGCCGAAGCCGACCTCGCCGGCGATCCGCTCGACCGGGTGGTCGGTGCGCTCGAGCAGGCTCCTCGGCGGCGGCGACCCGCTGCCGGGTGATCCAGGTGTGCGGGGTCGTGCCGGTCTCATCGCGGAAGCGCCGGGCGAAGGTGCGCGGGGACATCAGCGCACGCTGGGCGAGCGCCTCCACCCCGTGGTCCTCGGCGAGGTTCTCCACGACCCACCTGAGCAGCGGGGCAAGGGTGTCGGCGTCGCAGTCGGGGACGGCACGGGCGATGAACTGCGCCTGCCCCCCGTCGCGGTACGGCGGCACCACGGCCCGCCGGGCCACGATGTTGGCGATCGCGGCGCCGTGCTCCTGGCGCCAGATGTGCAGCGCGGCATCCATCCCGGCGGCGCTGCCGGCGCTGGTGACGACCTGACCGGCGTCGACGTACAGCACCTCGGGGACGACCTTGGCCGCGGGGAACATCCGCTGCATCCGCTCGGTGTGCATCCAGTGCGTGGTGCACTCGCGGCCGTCGAGCAGTCCGGCCTGACCGAGGATGAAGGAGCCGCTGCAGACCGACATGAGCCGGGCGCCGCGGTCGTACGCCGCACGGATCGCCTCGATGACGGCCGGCGAGGCGTCGACCTCCTTGATCGCCGGGACGCCGATCAGGTCGGCCTGAGCGAGCCGGTCCAGCCCGTGCTCGGCCTGGATCGTGAAGCCCATCGAGGAGCGGATCGGACGGTCGTCCTCCGCGCACACCGCGAAGTCGATCGCGGGCACCCCGTCATCGGTGCGGTCGAGGCCGAAGGCCTCGCAGAGGATGCCGAGTCTCGAAGGGCGCGACGCCGTCGAAGGCGAGGACGGCGACATTGGTCAGGCTCACCCGGACAGCGTCTCACCCGGGTGGCAGTAAATCAACGCAATGCGGCTTTTCTGCCACTGGTGGCAGGATCGCGCCAAGAGCAGAATTTCTGCCATGACCACCGTACTCCTGATGCTCCTGCTGATCGCGGTCCTCGGCACGCTCGTCGCCTGGGCCCGCCACGACGGCCTCTCGGCTCGGCGCCGGGCCGCCTGGTTCGACTGAGCCCTCCGCGTCCGACGTCCCGAGAGCCCTGAGACGCCCCGAGAAATGCCCGAAGGCCCCGACCGTCCGGTCGGGGCCTTCGTGCTGTGCTGCTGGCTGATCAGGTGATCAGTTGCCGCCGGTGAGCCTTCTCGCGGAGCGCCTGCAGCGCCTCGTCGGAAGCGAGCGAGCCGCCGCCGGTGGTGTCCTCGGCCGGAGCGGAGGAGTACGAGTTGGCCTCGCCGGCCTCGATCTCGGCCTGCTTGGCCTCGGCCTGCTGCTTGACGTGCGCCTCCCAGCGGGCGTGCGCCTTGGCGTACTGGTCCTCCCAGACCGCGCGCTGCTCGTCGAAGCCCTCGAGCCACTCGCCGGTCTCCGGGTCGAAGCCCTCGGGGTAGACGTAGTTGCCCTGCTCGTCGTACGTCGCCGGCATGCCGTAGAGCGTGGGGTCGAACTCCTCCACGTCCACCGCGGCGGTGGTCTCGTTGGCCTGCTTGAGCGACAGCGAGATCCGGCGACGCTCGAGGTCGATGTCGATGATCTTGACCATGACGTCGTCGTTGACCTGGACGACCTGCTCGGGGATCTCCACGTGGCGCTCGGCCAGGCTCGGAGATGTGGACCAGGCCCTCGATGCCCTCCTCGACCCGCACGAACGAGCCGAACGGGACGAGCCTTGGTGACCTTGCCGGGCACGATCTGACCGATCTGGTGGGTCCGCGCGAAGTGCTGCCACGGGTCCTCCTGGGTCGCCTTCAGCGACAGGGAGACGCGCTCGCGGTCCATGTCCACGTCGAGGACCTCGACGGTGACCTCGTCACCGACGGTGACGACCTCGGACGGGTGGTCGATGTGCTTCCAGGACAGACTCCGAGACGTGGACGAGACCGTCGACGCCGCCGAGGTCCACGAACGCACCGAAGTTGACGATCGAGGACACGACACCCTTGCGGATCTGGCCCTTCTGGAGCCTGGGTGAGGAAGCCGTGGCGCACCTCGGACTGGGTCTGCTCGAGCCAGGCGCGGCGGGACAGGACCACGTTGTTGCGGTTCTTGTCGAGTCTCGATGATCTTCGCCTCGAGCGTCTGGCCGACGTAGGGCTGCAGGTCGCGGACCCGGCGCATCTCGACCAGCGACGCGGGGAGGAAGCCGCGGAGGCCGATGTCGATGATGAGGCCGCCCTTGACGACCTCGATGACGGTGCCCTCGACGACGCCGTCGGCCTCCTTGATCTCCTCGATCGTGCCCCAGGCGCGCTCGTACTGCGCGCGCTTCTTGGACAGGATCAGGCGACCCTCCTTGTCCTCCTTCTGGAGGACCAGGGCCTCGACCTTGTCGCCCACCTGGACGACCTCGGACGGGTCGACGTCGTGCTTGATCGACAGACTCGCGCGAGGGGATGACGCCCTCAGTCTTGTAGCCGATGTCGAGCAGGACCTCGTCACGGTCCACCTTGACGATGGTGCCGTCGACGATGTCGCCGTCGTTGAAGTACTTGATGGTCTGGTCGATAGCGGCCAGGAAGTCCGCCTCGGAGCCGATGTCGTTGATCGCGACCTGGGGCGCGTTGTCGTCGTAGTGGCTCGAGAGCGGGGTCGAGAGGGTGCTGGTCATAGAGAAGGACAGTCCTTGGATGGGCAGATGTAGAGGGTCCGCGCCGCCCCGGATGGGCGCACGGGTCAGCGACCTGTCAGGACGCAGACATGCCAGGGTACCTGTCCCGGTGCTCGCGGGTCCAACTCACGGCACTACGCTCGGGGACCGTGCAGGAATGGCCGCAGCGCCCGGTCACGGCCCATCGCCGTGACGCCGACGAGACGGAGTCCCGCGGCGCCAACGGCGCCGACTGGGACCGGTACGCCGACGAGTACCAGGCCACGCACGGGGAGTTCCTCGGCGACGTCGGCTTCCTGTGGGGTCCCGAGGGGCTGACCGAGGCCTCCGCCGGGATCCTCGGCCCGCTCGCCGGCCGCGACGTGCTCGAGGTCGGCTCCGGCGCCGGGCAGTGCTCGCGCTGGATCCGCAGCCAGGGCGGGCGCTCCTTCGGGCTCGACCTGTCCCACCGTCGCCTGCAGCACTCGCGCCGGATCGACGAGATGACCGGGGTCGTCGTGCCGAGCGTCCGGGGCACGGCCACCCACCTGCCCTTCGCCGACGACTCCTTCGACGTCGTCTTCTCCTCCTTCGGCGCGCTGCAGTTCGTCGCCGACATCGAGCGGGCCGTCGCCGAGACCGCGCGCGTGCTGCGCCCCGGCGGCCGGTTCGCCTTCTCCATCACCCACCCCACCCGGTGGATGTTCCCCGACGACCCCACCGAGGACGGCCTCACCGCCACCCAGTCCTACTGGGACCGCACGCCCTACGTCGAGGTGGACGACGAGACCGGCAGGACGGCGTACGTGGAGCACCACCGCACCCTGGGCGACTGGGTCGCCCTGCTCGCCGGCCACGACTTCCGGATCACCACCCTGCTGGAGCCGCAGTGGCCGGCCGACCACGAGCGGCTGTGGGGCGGCTGGTCCCGGGTGCGTGGCGTGCTGACCCCCGGCACGGCCATCTTCGGCGCCGACCTGGCCGGCTGATCCTCAGGTCTCGAGCGTCGTGCGGAGCCAGGTGTTGCGCTGCTCGACCAGCCGCTCGAGGTAGCGCGCCAGCACGGCGGCGTCGACGACGCGACCCAGCGGGCCCAGCGGCGAGCGGAACGAGACCTCGTCGGTCATCAGCGTGCCGCCCGCCGCGAGCGGCTCGAAGAGGTGCTCGTGGTGCCAGTGGCCGAACGGGCCGCGGACCTGCTCGTCGACGAAGCGGTGCGGGGCGTCGTACGCCGTGATGGCGACGGTCATCCGGAACGGGACGCCGAAGTGGGTCGCCCGCCAGGTCACCGTCTCCCCCAGGCTCCATCCGTCCCGACGTCCGGCCGGCGACGGCCCGCTCGCGGGAGTGGTCCAGCGACGCCGTGTGCGCCTCGACGGTCAACGACAGCGCGAAGCAGTCCGCCGGCGGGGCGGCGATGCGGGTGCGGAGCCTGGAACCGGGGCACGGACCGATCGTAGGACCGAGAGAAGAAGCCGGCCCCGCGAGGATCTCGCGGGGCCGGGGTCTCGTGTCGAGCGGGTGCGCTCAGGCGCTGACCAGCGGGCGGTCGGCGTCGTCGCGCTTGCGGGCGCCGCCACCGAGGCGGGCCAGCAGGAGGCCGGCCGCGACCAGGACGACGCCACCGATGAGGCCGACCAGCGGGACGACGGTGGTGATCAGCGTCAGGTTCCGGCCGTTGCTCTCGGCCTCGTCGACGTTGGTCTTGACCTGGTCGTCGGTGAAGCCGATCTTGAGGTCGAGCACCTGGGTGCCGTCGTCGAGCCAGCGCTGCTGCTGCTCGGTCTGGTTGATGATCGAGCCGGTGGCCGGGTCGACGTAGATCTCCTTGGTGTCGCTGTAGGTGCCGGGGGTGTCCTCGGCGACCTCGATCGGGGCCTTGGAGACCTCGACCTTGAACACGTAGGTCTCGTGGCCGCGCAGGCTTCTCGACGCGGTCGAACTTCGCGTCCAGGCCCTGGCCGACGGTGTCGTCCCAGTAGGTGTAGTCCTTCTTCTTCGTGTCGAAGGGGAACTTGTTGACGATGCCCTTGGTCGTGGTGCCACCGGCCGTGGCGACGCCCTTCGGCAGCCTTGCTCGCCGGCAGTCCCTCGGCGGAGACCCGGTCGGTGCCGAAGACCGACGAGCTCGCGGTGACCAGACTCGTCCTCGGGCACGATGACCTTGTTGGGGTCGTCCTTGGCGAAGCAGTCGCCGCCGGCGCCGAACGCCACGCAGGAGTTCTGGCTCCACACGGCGGTGTCGTCGGTGGACGCCTCGGAGTCCACGCGGGTGATGTTCTGGGCGTAGATCGGCTTGGAGACCATCTCACCCGAGGTGTCGATCTTCGCCGCCTCGCCGGTCAGCCGGGTCGTCGTGTTGACGTCGAGCGGGGTCTTCTTGACGGCCCCCGGGGCCCAGACCATTGCGAGAATGCCGGCGATCAGCAGGAATGCTCCGATTCCCACCAGTGCCGGCGCAAGAGCCTTGCGCATAGCGGTTTTCCCCTCCCAAGGAAACCGGCCACCCCTCCCTCAGCGTGACCTCGATCGCATTATGGCACGCGTCACACTTGTTCGCCGACTCTTCACCCACACGACGCCGAAGCCGCACGTGCCCGGCCGCGCCGCCCCGCGTGCGATAGTCCTGCCGTGCCGTCCCCGACCACCCCCGCAGCGCGACCCCGGCCTTACCTCGCCGTGGCGCTCGCGATGGTCGGGGCGCACCTCGCGTTCCGCGCCTGGGTGGTGCTCGGCGCGTGGTTCTACGTCGACGACTACCGGCTCGTCGACGAGGCGCGCGGGGGCTCGCTGGGCTCTCGTCTCCTGGAGCCGTACGACGCCCAGGCTCATGCCCTGGGGGCGGCTGCTCGCCTGGATCGGCGCCCGGCCGGAGTCGTTGAGCCTGGCCGTTGCTGGCGCTGATGTCGCTGCTCATGGCGAGCGTCGCCGCGCTGGCCTGTCTCTGGTTCCTGCTCACCCTCTTCGGCTGGCGCCGGCGCACGCTGGCCGTGCTCGCGCTGTACCTCACGACCGCGATGACCGTGCCGGCGTTCGTGTGGTGGGCCGCGGCGCTCAACCAGGCTCCCGCTGCAGGCGGTCTTCTTCGTGGCGGTCGCGGCGTGGGTGCGCTACCTGCGCGGCGAGGGCCGGCGATGGCTGGCGGTGGTCGCGCTGGCGCTCGCGTTCGGGCTGTGCTGCTACGTCAAGACGTTGCTGGTCCTCCCGACGCTGGCGTTCGTGGCGGTGGGCTGTTTCGCGACCGGCGGACCGGTGCGCCGGGTCGTCACGATCGTCCGCCGGCACTGGCCGGTCGTCGTGGTCGCGACAGCGGCCGCGGGCGGTTACCTCGCGGTCTACCTCGCCCACGTCCCGCAGATCTCCGACACCGCCGCGCCCGAGCAGGCGGGCCCGCTGGCCCGGGAGATGGTGGGGTCCTCCTTCGCCTCCGCGCTTCTGGGCGGCCCGTGGCGCTGGGGCCAGCCTGATCGCGCCGCTCGGCCAGGCCGACCCGCCGCCGGCGCTGGTGGTGCTGTGCTGGATCGCGATCGCGCTGGCGGTCGGCTACCTCGCTCTGCGCCGCGAGCGCACCCTGCGGGCATGGCTCTTCCTGGCGTCGTACCTCGGCGCGGACTACGTCCTGCTGCTCACCACCCGTGCACAGGTGGTCGGCGCGATCAGCGGCACGGAGTACCGCTACCTCACCGACGCGATGTGCGCCGTGGTGCTCGCCCTGGGGCTGGCCACGATGGAGCCTGCGGGGCGCCGAGGAGCCGAGCCGCGAGCGGGCCGAGCCGCTGCTGAGGCGACGCCTCGGCGTGGCGCCGGTCGGGCTGGCGCTGCTCGTGGTGTGCGCAGGCGGCGTGTGGAGCACCGTGACGTACGCCCGGAGCCTGGCACGAGGACAACCCGGGCAAGTCGTTCTTCAGCACCGCTCGCGCGGACCTGGAGGGCAAGGGCCGGGTGGACCTGGCCAACCAGTTCCTGCCGACCCGGGTGACCGGGTCGGTGGACGCGACCTACGGCAGGCTCGGCCTACGTGCTCCCGCTGCTGAGCCCGGCGGCGCGCTTCCCCGACGTCAGCGACGACCTGCACGTCCTCGCCGGCGACGGCTCGGTGGTGCCGGCCCGGGTCGCGCCGGCCACCCTCACCGCCCCCGGTCCGGTGCCGGGCTGCGGGTGGTCGCTGCGCACGCCCCAGCGCCTTCCCCTGGAGACCCCGCTGTTCGAGCGGGACTGGTGGCTGCGTGTCGACTACCTCGCCGCCGACGACTCGGGGTTGAGCATCACGGCCGGCGACACGACACGGCTGGCGAACCTGCGCCGCGGGCTCAACCGGCTCTACGTCAAGGTGGACGGAGCGTTCGACGCCGTCGAGACTCGGCGACACCGACGACGGGGTGGCGGTGTGCGTCGACCGGGTGGTCGTCGGAACGGTCGAGCCGGAGGAGGGACCATGAGCCAGGCCAGCAAGGTCCAGGTCGCGCCACGCTTCCCGGTGCTGGACGCGCTGCGCGCCGTCGGCGCGCTCGCGGTGCTGACCACCCACGTCGGCTTCTACGCCGGGCTCTACCAGGGGCACGGCACCTGGGGCCACTTCCTGGCCCGCCTCGACGTCGGCGTGGCGCTCTTCTTCGTGCTCTCCGGCTTCCTGCTCTCCCGGCCCTACCTCGCCCGCGCGGCCCTCGGGCTCCCCCACCCGGCCACCGGGCACTACCTGTGGAAGCGCTTCCTGCGCATCTTCCCGGTCTACGTCGTCGCGGTCGCCCTCGCGCTCGTCCTGCTCGACGAGAACGCCGGCCTCGGTGTGCGCGACTGGCTGGTGACCCTCGTGCTCGGCAACACCTTCGTGGACCGCTCCCTGCCTGCCGGGCTGAGCCAGATGTGGAGCCTGGGAGTCGAGGCGACCTTCTACCTCGTGCTTCCCCTGCTCATGCTCGCGGCGACGGGCCGCCGGGGCGCCGGCCTGCGTCCGCGCCGGGTCGTCGCCGTCCTGGTCGTGATGGCCGCGGTGGCCGTGTGGTGGCACGTCGACGGCGCCTGGGCCACCGACGACTGGAGCGAGGGCCCCTCGCTGCAGTGGCTGCCGGCCTACCTGGGCTGGTTCGCGGCGGGCATCGGGCTCGCCCTGGCCCACGTCGTGCAGCAGACCGACCGGCCCTCCCGGCTGGCCGCGCGGGTGCTCGCCCTCGGTCGCGAGCCCGGGGTCTGCTGGACCCTCGTGGCGGCACTGATGCTCGCCGCGACCACGCCGCTCGCCGGCCCGACCGCGCTGCTGCCGCCGACGCCCGCGGAGTCCCTGGTCAAGAACCTGCTGTACACCGGCGTGGGCGCACTCGTCGTGCTCACCGGCCTCTCCGCGGACCCCGGCTCGCGTTTCGGCCGGGTGCTCGGCAGCGCGCCCGCGCGACACCTGGGCCTCACGTCGTACAGCCTGTTCTGCCTGCACCTGCTGCTGCTCGACCTGGTCGCGCCCGCGCTGGGGTTCGAGTCTGTTCCGGGGGCACTTCTGGACGCTGTGGCTGGTCACCGTGGCGGCGTCCCTGGCGGCGGCCGAGGTGGCCTACCGGCTGGTCGAACGGCCCGCGATGCGGCTGAAGCGGATCTTCCCGCTGCGCGAGATCGAGGCCGCGACCGGCAGGGCCACCAGCGGCACCAGCGACAGGTAGCCCACCCAGGCGATCGAGCCCGCCCACTCCTGAGTCGTGCCCCACGGGCGCAGCGCGTAGGCCAGCCCGGCCACCAGCACCGGCGCGGCGAGCAGCCAGGGCAACGGCTCCTCCAGGCGGGCCACCCGTCGTCCGGCGAGGGTCGCCGCGACGACCGCGACGCCGATCGCCAGGCCGAGCGTGCCCGCGCTGAGCGCCGCCACCACCAGGGCGAGCGGTACGCCGAGCAGGGGCGAGAGCCGCCGGTCGGCGGCCGGCTCCGCGTCGCCGGTACGCCGCATCCGGACCAGCGCGCCCAGCAGCACCAGCACGAGCAGCAGGCCCGCGAGCAGACCGGCCCGGTACGCCGGGTCCGGCGCGAAGCGCACCTCGACCGGGTCACCGCCGGTGCTGACGAAGCCCTGCTGCCAGCCGTCGAGGACGACCGGGTCGAGCGTCGTACCGCCCTGCTCGGCGGCCCAGCCGCGGTTGGCGCTCTCGCGCAGGACGGCGGTGCCGCCACCGACGGCACCGGTCAGCGTGCGTCGTACGGAGCCGTGGTCGGTCAGCCCGGCCGTCCGTACGGCGGGCTCGCCCGGGTCGTCCGGCGCGGTGAGCACGACCGTGCCGGGAGCGAAGGCGTCCGACGACGTCGCGGTCACGTCGGTGCGCCCGCTGCCGGTACTCGACCGTCGCCGCGCCGCACACGGTCGCGGGCACCGCCTTGCCGGAGGCGAGGCGGTGTGGCGAGGCGGTGATCGCGGTCCGCAGCAGCCGCTCCCCCACACGCACGTCCGGCCCGGAACCACAGGGCAGGGTCAGCGGCGCGCTCGGCAGGGCCGTGGGCAGGAAGGGCACGCCGGTGAGGGTGATCTCCCCGATCCCGACCGGTACGACGCCGAAGGTCCCCCCACGGCGCAGGTCGGTCACGTCCTCCGCGCTCACCACCCCGACCTCGACCCGCTCGGCGCGCACCGGCGCGAAGGTGGCGCTGCCGTCCTCGTCCAGGCTCCACCCGGCGCTGCGTGCTGCTGCGGCCGTTCCAGAAGGTGAGCACCAGGTCGGTCGGCCGGCGCGCGGCGGTGGCCGGGACCAGGTCCAGGTCGATGCCGCGGACGTTGCGCACTCCCAGCCAGGACAGGCTGATCGAGGCGCGCTCGTCGTCGGCGCCGGCGAGCCAGGCCGTGGTGCCGTCCCCGTCGACGGCGGCGGTCGCGCCCGCGCGCGGGTCCGGCACGGCCGTCGAGGACACCTGCACCGAGGCGGCCTGGCCGCGCAGCAGCAGCGCGTCGAGCGCGGCACCCGGCCGGGGCACGGCGGTCACGGCGACGTCGTAGGTGCGCGTGCCGGCCAGGGCGAACGAGCGCCGCAGGGTCGTGCCGTCCTCACCGCTGCGCTGGGTGCGCGCGGCGCAGCGCGGGCTGCCAGCGACGACCACGCAGCCGGTGCGGCCGTCCTGGTCGGCTCGCAGCGCCACCACGTCCGGGGTCCCCCACGACGCGGGCAGCCGTGGCAGGTCGAGCACCCTGCGCACGTCCACCCCGGGCAGGTCGACGTCGGCGAGCGCCAGCACGGTGCCCGGCCCGGGATCGACGGCCTCGACGCGAACCCAGGGCGTCGTGCCGTCGGCGGCGACGGGGACCTGCCGGGTGCCGCCGGGGCTCAGGCTCCACGACCGCGGAGCGCCCGGCAGCGGTCACGACGCGGACCCGCTGGGTGCCAGCGTCGGCCGCGGCGGTCAGCCCGACCCGGGTCACCCGGGCAGCGTCGTCGAGCTCCATCCGCCACCAGGGCGCGGGATCCGTCGGGTCCGAAGCCCAGGCCGTGGCGGTGTCCCCGTCCACCGCGGCGTACGGCAGCCGGCCGCGGTCGCTGCCGCCCAGCGCGCCGGCGTCGGAGGCCGAGGACGAGGCGGACAGGGCCGCGGCGCCCTCGAGCCGCGCCGTCGTGGACCAGCGGTCGTCGGTGTCGCCACCGAGCGGGAAGTCGCGGACCGGCCCGGTGGTGCGTCGTACGTCGCCGGGGGTGATCGTCGCCGACGCGCCGTCGTGCATCCGGCTGAACTGCCGCTCCCGGGCCCGCAGCCCGTCGGTCAGCACCACCCGGCGCGGGCGGCCGGCGTCGTCGTCGGGGTCGGCGTCCGCGGCGAACCGGACCGGCGCCTGCCCCAGCACCCCGGCGTCGACCAGGTCGGCGAGGTCCTCGGGTCCGGCCGCGACCACGCTCGGGTCGCTCGTGGTGACGGCGTCCTCGGCGCCGGGCACGGTGAACACCTCCACGGCCGGGTACGACGCCTGGCGGCCGCCGTCGCGCACGGTGCGCCGGTCGCCGTCGCGCTCCCAGGCCTCGCCGCCGACGAGCGGCCCGAAGGTCGCGACCCGCTCCAGCCCGGGCGAGTCCTCGATCGCCTGGTGCACGAGCGCGGTGTCCGGCACGTCGTCGGTGGCGCGCAGGTCGTTGCGCACGACGAGCTTGCTCGACACCCGCCCGGCGCAGCGCCTCGGTGAGCCCGGCCGAGCCGTGCCCCTCGGCGAACCTCCGCTCCAGGCCCTCCAGCATCCGGATCTGCCCCGGCTCGGCGAGGATCCCCGCGTTGCGCACGCCCCAGCGCGAGCTCGCCAGCCACTGCATCGGCTCGTCCTGCGGATCTCCCCACAGGTACTCCGCGAACGCCGAGCCGGGCACCAGCAGCGCCGTCCCACCCCGGGAGCGCGCGGCGACGTCGTCCGCCGCCTGCTGCCAGTAGTCCGGCACGCCGAGCATCGCGCCCTGGGCCTCCGCACGGGCGGCGAGCGCGGGCGTGGCGGAGCCGAGGACGCCGAGCACCACGGCTCCGACGAGGATCCCGGCGTTGACCCGCTCGCGGTCGGCCCGGCGCCACGCGGCGACCGCGCGGTCCAGCACGAACGCCAGGCCCAGGACGAGCGGCACCCGTAGCACCGGGTCGAACTTGTGCACGTTGCGCAGCGGCGCGAAGGCCCCGTCGAGTCTGCGCGGCGATGTCGCCCGAGAACCAGCCGTGCACCGCGCCGTGGTGCCCCGCGGTGACCAGCAGGAGTCCGGAGAGCAGGCCGAGGACGAGGAACGTGCGGTGCGGCGTACGTCGGTCGAGGAGCCCGGCCAGCCCGACGACGACCACGACGGCGGTGTTGACGGCGAGCCAGGAGGTGCGGATCGACTCGTTGCCGGCCCGGGAGCCCTCGTCGACGTAGGGGACCCAGTGGGAGGTTCCGCGCAGCGCGTCGAAGAGCGTGGTCGGAAAGGTGGTCACCGCACTGGTCTCGGTGAAGTCGAGGAAGGGCGGGCTGTAGGCGCCCATCACCAGCAGCGGCACGATCCACCACAGCGTCGCCAGCGCCGCGAACACCGGCCACCACAGCAGCAGCGCGCGCCGGCGCGGGCCGGGCGTGCGGGTCAGGATCCACACCACCGCGAGCGGTACGACGGCGAAGGACGCCGCCGCGTTGACGCCGCCCACCATCGCGACCGCCAGCCCCGACAGTGCCGCCGCGCGGCGCGGGGACCCGCGCTCGGCTCCGATCACCAGCGGCAGCAGCACCCAGGGGGCGAGCGCGCTCGGCCAGACCTCGATCGAGATCGGGCCGAGCGAGGTGAGCATCCGCGGCGAGAGCGCGTAGGCGAAGCCGGCGACGAGGCAGGCCAGGTCGGAGCGGACACCGAGGGCGCGGGCCAGGCTTCGCCGTACCGGCCATCGCGACGCAGAGCACGAGCGACTGCCACAGCCGCTGCACCACCCAGCCGGGGATCCCGACGGTGTGCAGCAGCCAGAAGAACGGGCCCATCGGCCACAGGTAGCCGTGGGCCTGGTTCTGCACCTGACCGAACCCGCCCTCGGCGTCCCACACGTGCAGCGCACGGGTCAGCCAGTCGCCCGGCGCCGCGACCAGGTCGAACTTCGTGTCGGGGACGAGCAGGCCCGGGTCCTGGACCAGGGCCAGGCCGACGAGGAGCGCGCAGCAGGCGACGAGGCGGGAGCGCCGGACGGCGGGCAGCGCGAGGGACTCGGTGCTCACGCGCCCTCGGGGGCCGTGTTCTCGCGAAGTCCCAGCACGCGGCGACCCTACAGGTAGGATGTCCCGTTATGGAGGTTTGGGAGGACCTCCAGGGGAGGGACGTCGTCTGCCTCAGCCTGGCGCGATATGCGCAATCCTGAGGGTGGCGGTGCGGAGCCTTTACCTGGAGAAGGTCACAGCAGGACTGGTCGCTCGTGGAGCGCGGGTCACGGTGTTCACCGCTGCCTACGAGGGCGCGCCGGCGGACGAGGTCGTCGACGGTGTGCGCTACGTGCGCCGCGGCACCAAGGCTCACGGTCTACCTCGAGGGCATGCGCGCACTGCGGCGCGGCGATCTCGGCGACCCCGACGTGGTCGTCGACGTGCAGAACGGCCTGCCGTTCTTCACCCGGCTGGTCACCCGCAGGCCGGTGGTGGTGCTGGTGCACCACGTCCACCGCGAGCAGTGGCCGGTCGTCTACCCCGGTCTGACCGGGCGGGTCGGCTGGTGGATCGAGAGCCGGCTCGCGCCGTGGCTCTACCGCCGGTGCCGGTACGTCGCGGTCTCGGAGGCCACCCGTGCCGAGTCTCGCCGAGCCTGGGCGTCGACCCGGCCCGGGTCACGGTCGTGCACAACGGCACCGAGCCGGCACCGCTGACCGCGCCGGGCAAGGCCGCGGCGCCGACCGTCGCCGTGGTGGGCCGGCTGGTCCCCCACAAGCAGGTCGAGCACGCGATCGACGCCGTGCTCGCCGCTCGGCTGGTGCACCCGGAGCCTGACTCTGGAGGTCGTCGGCGACGGCTGGTGGCGCGAGGAGCCTGCACGCCTACGCCGCCGCGCGGGGTGCCGGCGACGCGGTCCGCTTCCTCGGCCACGTCGACGAGGAGACCAAGCACGAGGCCTACGAGCGAGCCTGGCTGCTGCTGCTGCCCTCGCTCAAGGAGGGCTGGGGTCTGGTCATCGGCGAGGCGGGCATGCACAGCACACCGGCCATCGCCTACCGCTCGGCCGGCGGGACCCGCGAGTCCATCGACGACGGGGTGTCCGGCGTGCTGGTCGACGACAAGGTCGGCTTCACCGCCGCGCTGATGGCGCTGCTCGGTGACGAGCGCCGGCGGCGCGAGACTCGGCAAGGAGGCACTGTCGATGAGCCTACGCCTACTCGTGGGACCGTGCCCAGTCCGCCTTCGCGGCGGTCATCGGCGCCGAGGCCGGCAGCCGGCGGTTCCGGCTGCTGCCGCAGCGCAGGGAGCGGGCCCTGACCCGCTGAGGTCCGACCCGCTGAGGTCCAGGACGCGAAGACGCCCCGGGAGCGATGCTCCCGGGGCGTCTCGTCGTTCCGCGTCGCGGACGGCTCAGTTGGAGCCGTAGCTGATGCCGACCTCGCTGACGCTGACCGGCGACTTGTCCGGCGTGGACGTCTGCTGGTGGACGACACCGACGATCGTCGCTGCGGCGACCGCCCCTCCGACGACGATGCTGACGATGGTTCCCATCATTCCCCTCCCTCAAGGTTGGGGACAGCCTATCAGCGCCGTCGCCTCCGCACCGCGTTCCGGACGAGACCGGCCGCGCCCGTGACCAGAACCGAGACGTACGCCGCCCAGGCGAGCCCCGTCGCGACCTCCGCGGCCCGGCCTGGAGTGTGCGTCGCGGGCGTGCCGTCGAGCGCGATGACGGTGAGGGCGCCGGCCTCCGCCACCGTCCGGCCGGCGATCCCGGGCACCCGCTCGGCGCCCGGGGCGTCGTGGTCCACGACCACCCCACCGATGCCCGCCGCACGCAGGTGCTCGGCCCGCTCCTGCGGTGTCGCCGCCTCCAGGGCCTCCGCGGCCGCGGCCACCCGCGGGTCCTCCCCCGCGATCGGCCGGCCGGACACGACGAGGACGTCACTGGCGACGTAGGGCCGGCCGAGGTAGCGCCCGAGCGGGTCGAAGACGGTGCGGTGGTGGTTCCACGAGGGCTGCCGGAAGGCGGTGAGCGGCAGCACCAGCAGGTCGCCGTCGAGGCCGGCACCGGCCAGCCTCGGCCCGGGCCCGGCTCCAGGAGTCGGGGTACGTCGCGGGGTCGAGCCGCCCACCGGCGCCCCACGCGGCGTCGGGGAGCAGCGCGACCGGCAGCAGCGCGGCGACCAGCAGGGCCGCGGCCGTCAGGGCCCGGGTGCGCGCGGCCAGGCTCCGCCACGCCGTACCCGGCCAGGACGGCGAGGAGCGGTGCGCAGAGGCCGAGCACCCGGCCGCCGTCGCGCACGACTCCCAGGCCGGGCACGGACTCGCCGAGCCAGCCGACCGCACCGGGTGCCACCCAGGTGACGGTCGCGACCAGCCAGCCGATCGCCCAGCACACGAGCAGGTCGCGCTGCTCACGCTCGCGCCACCACCGGCGTGCGCCGGCGGCGCACAGCACGGCCAGGACCACGAGGCAGACCCAGCCGAGCACCCCGGTGCGCGAGTCCGGCACCACCTCGGCGTTCCAGATGCCGCCGAGGGTGAGCGCCGCGAGCGGGCCGGGGACCGGGCCCTCGTCGTGCAGCGCGAAGGCGTGCGCGCCGGCCGGGTCGGTGGTCGCGGTCGAGGCGTGCGCGAGACCGGCCACCAGCCACGGCGCGTTGGCCGCGGCCAGCAGCAGGAGCAGCAGCCGGCGCCGGCCGCTCCCCCACGCCGAGGCGAGCAGCGCGGTCGCGGTGACCAGGCCGGCGGAGGCCGACAGGCTGGCCATCGGCAGCGCGAGCAGCAGCACAGCGGGCAGCCGGCCCTCGGCCCGCCAGCGTCGCCCGAGCAGCAGCACCCAGGGCAGCAGCGCGTAGCCGACCAGCACCGGCCAGTGCCCGATGAGCAGCCGCTCGACGACGAAGGCGTTCCACTCGAAGAGGCCGGCGGCGGCCACCCGAGCGACGGCCGGGCCGCGGACGAGCCGCGCGGCGCCGTACCCGGCGAGGGCGAGCAGGCCCAGCAGGACCACCTTCTGCAGCAGGATGCCGGGCAGCACCTCGTCCAGCACCGCGACCACCGCGTCGGACGGCACCGCGCGGGGCAGCCCGCTGCCGAGGCCGAGCACGTCGCGGTTGAGCGCGAGATCGGGCACCCACACCATGTCGTAGGCCAGGACCGGACCGCCGCCGAGCGCGGGACCGAGCATCGCCACGGCGAGCAGCACGCACCACAGCGCGATCCACCGCTCGCCGCGTGTGACCACCTGCACCCTGCTCTCTCCTCCGCCGTGCCGGAGTCTCATCATTGCGTCCTGCCCACATAGGCTCGGGGACGTGGTGCCCACGAATCCCGAATCCCGGACCCTCACCGCGTCCGACTCCCCCGGCCGCAGCACGAGCCGGGTGCTCGACCTCCTGCGCAGCACCGCAGGCATCGCCATCGCGATGGCCGTCACGAACGTCGGCACCTACGCCTTCCAGATGGTCGCCGCGCGGCTCCTCGGCCCCAGCCAGTACGGCGAGGTCGCCAGCCTGATGGCCCTGCTCATGGTGCTCACCGTGGTCCAGGCTCGGGCTGCAGGCCACCGCCGCGCGCCGGATCTCCGCCGAGCCCGACGACGTGGCCGCGATCGAGGAGACGGTGCTGCGCACCACGTGGGGCAGCGCACTGATCCTCGGCGCGATCACCCTGGCCGCCACCCCCGCCGTGTGGCACCTGCTGCGCCTCGACGGGCCGCTGCCCGCGATCCTGCTGGCGCTGTGCGTGGTGCCCACCACGATCATGGGCGGCCAGGCGGGCGTCCTGCAGGGCGAGCGCCGGTGGCTGCCGCTGAGCCTGGTGTACCTCGCGGTCGGCGTCCCGCGCGTGGTGCTGGGCGGCGCCTTCCTGCTGGTGTGGGACACCGAGACCAGCGCCATGATCGGCGTGCTGATCGCCTCCTGCCTGCCGGTCGCCATCGGCCACTGGGCGCTGCGCCAGCGCACCGACGGCCCCGGTACGTCGCACGACCACCACGTGCGCCGCGACGTCGTCCGCGAGACCGCCGGCAGGCTCGGTCGCCCTGCTCGCCTTCCTCGCGCTCTCCAACCTCGACGTCGTGGTGGCCCGCAGCGTCCTCGACGAGCACGACGCCGGGCTCTACGCCGGCGGCCTGATCGTCACCAAGGCGGTGCTCTTCCTGCCGCAGTTCGCCGTGGTCATCCTCTTCCCGTCGATGTCCACCGCCGGCGAGAGCCGGGCGGCCGTCCTCAAGGGGCTGGGCTTCCTGGCCGGCCTGGGTGCGGCGTGCGTGGCGGCGACGTACCTGCTCTCGGGGCTGGCGCTCACCTTCATCGGCGGCAAGGACTACGCCGCCGTCCAGGACCAGGCTCTGGCTCTTCGCCGTCCTCGGTGGCCTGCTCTCGGTCCTCCAGGCTGCTGGTCTACGCCGGTCTCGCCAAACGCGGTCGCGCCACGAAGTACCTCATCGCGGCCGGCGTCCTGGTGCTCGTCCTCGTCGGCGCGCAGGCCGAGACGGTGCGCGGGCTCGCCCTGACGGTCGCGGCTGTCGACGCCTTCGTCGTGGCGCTGCTGATCGCGCTGCAGATGTTCCGGCACAAGCGGGAGTCCCAGCCGCAGTCGGCCTCCTAGCCGTCGGCGGCCGGCCGGTCCAGCCAGTCCGCCAGCGCGCCGGTCACCGCCGGGGCCGCCTCGACCGGGCTGAGGTGTCCGACCTCCTCGAGCAGGACGACGGGCGGACTGCCGGGCAGCAGGTCGCGCAGCCGCGTCGCCTGCTCGACCGGGATCCAGGGATCCGCCGCGCCCCAGCCGATGCGCACACCGCAGCGCACCTGCGGCAGTCGTTCGGCGACCGGTCGCGTGTGCTCGGGCCGGAGCGCGGCGATCTGGCGGTAGAACGCCGGCTGCCCCGGGTCCCCCAGCCACGGCCGGACCAGGCGCTCGGCCCAGTCGGGCGGGAGCGGGCGGTGGGCCGCTCCGGCGACGTACTCCGCGACGAGGGCCCGGTGCAGCGCGGGCGGGAGCCTGGGCGAAAACGTCGTCGTGCTCGGCCACCAGGCGGAAGAACGGCGATCCCCACGGCTCGAGGGTCACCACGTCCCAGAGGAACAGTGCGTCGTACTCCCGCTCGTGCAGGAGGTGGGCGCCCAGGGCCACGGCTCCGCCGATGTCGTGGGCGACCACACGCGGCCGGTCGAGGCCCCAGTGCTCCAGCAGCCGCGCCAGCCGGGTCATCTGGGAGGCGAGGTCGATCGGCACCTCCGGCCCCACCGGCGAGGCGCCGTAGCCGGGCATGTCCCACAGGAACACCCGGTGGCCGGTGCTGAGCGAGCGGGCGGCTCCGGCCCACACCTGGGCCGACCACGGCGTGCCGTGGCAGAGCACCACGTCGCCGCGCGGCCGCGCCGGAGCCAGGACGTACGTCGCGATCTCCACCCCGTCGACGTCGACGCGGACCGGTTCCGGCAGCAGCGACTCCTGTGTGCTCACGCCACGACGCTAGAGCCCGGCGCCGACGACGGAGCCTCCCCGGCCTGTTGACATCGCTCGGTCACCGGCCGCTACCGTGCCGCATGGATCTCGGCACGGACACCCACGCCGCGGCGCTGCGCGCGCTCACGCGGTTCTCCACCGGCTCGGCGGTGTGGCTGGGCCTGGTGGGACTCGTCGGGCTCGGGTACGTCGCCACGCTGGGCACCAGCAGGGACGACGACGTGCGCCTGGTCGGTCTCGGCGTCGGGTCGGCCTTCGTGCTCCTCGCGGTGGTCCTCCTCGTCGCGCTGATCCGGGCCGGGCGCCGCGACCTGCGGGCCGCGCCACTCGTGGCCGGCGACCGTCCGGAGCGGGCGAGCGGGGGGCCGGCGATGTTCTACGAGGGCTCGGTCTCCCTGCCGAGCGTGCTGCTCGCGATCGCGGCGGTGGTGTTCGGCATCGTGTTCGTCCCCCGGGCCGCCGACGGAGCGGCATGGGGCTGGATCACCCCGGTCCTCATGGGGGTGGTCGCCCTCGCCTGCGGGCTGTTCGTCCGCTGGCGCGGCAACGAGTACGTCGGCATCCATCCCGACGGGATCCGGATGGTCCGCCGGGGCAGGCTCACGACCGCGCCCTGGCACCGGGTGCTGCACTTCGAGAGCGGGCAGGTCGGGATCGCGGGCGGCCCCGACCGGGCCGGGGTGAGCGGCGAGATGGAGGCGCGGATCCGGGAGCCTGGCCGTGGCGGCCGGGCTCGCCACCTTCGAGGAGCGGCTCCGCGCCGGCGAGTCGATCGACCTGGGTGCGGTCGTCCTCGAGCCGTCCGCCCTGGTGGTCGAGGGGGTGCCCCTGCCGTGGGACGAGATCGACACGGTCACCTCCGAGCACGACTCGGAGAACGGCTGGACGCACGTGGTCGTGCACGGCCGGCAACGCCGGCAGCGCGCCAAGGCGAAGGAGTCCGGCATCGCGAACTTCCCCGTCTTCGAGGCGGCACTGAGCACCTACACCGGCCTGCGGTTCCTCGATCCCCGCTGACCCGCGCGGCCCTCGGCCGGGCTCGTGCCTAGTGCGCGGCCTCGTGCCAGGCTCCGGCCCGTCCCGACCGAGACGTCCAGCGGGACGGTGAGGTCGGCGGCGCCGGCCATCTGCTCGCGCACCAGGGCGTCCAGCGCCTCGGTCTCGCCCTCGGCGACCTCGAACACGAGACTCGTCGTGGACCTGGAGCAGCATCCGCGAGCGCAGGCCGGAGTCCTCCAGCGCCGACTGCGTGCGCAGCATGGCGACCTTGATCATGTCCGCGGCCGAGCCCTGGATCGGCGCGTTGAGCGCCATCCGCTCCGCGGCCTCGCGGCGCATCCGGTTGTCGCTGGTCAGGTCGGGCAGGTAGCGGCGCCGGCCCATGATGGTCTCGGTGAAGCCGGTGCTGCGGGCCTCGTCGACGATGCCGGTGAGGTAGTCGCGGATGCCGCCGAAGGTCTCGAAGTACTCCGCCATCAGACCGCTCGCCTCGCCCGGCTCGATGCCGAGTCTGCTGGGAGAGGCCGAAGGCGGACAGTCCGTAGGCCAGGCCGTAGTTCATCGCCTTGATCTTGGCCCGCATCTCCGGGGTGACGTCCTCGGGCGCGACGTCGAAGACCCGCGAGGCGGTCTCGGCGTGGAAGTCCCGCCCGGTGCGGAAGGCCTCGATGAGCAGGCTTCGTCCTCGGACAGGTGCGCCATGATCCGCATCTCGATCTGGCTGTAGTCCGCGGTCATCAGGGAGGCATAGCCGGGACCGACCACGAAGGCCTCGCGGATCCGGCGGCCCTCCTCGGTGCGGACGGGGATGTTCTGCAGGTTCGGCTCGGTCGAGGACAAACGCCCGGTGGCCGCGATCGTCTGGTGGAAGGTGGTGTGGATCCGCCCGTCCGGCTGCACCGTCTTGAGCAGCCCCTCGATGGTCTGCCGCAGCCGGATCACCTCGCGGTGGCGCAGCAGGTGGGCCAGGAACGGGTGGTCGGTGGTCGCGTAGAGCCTTCTGCAGGGCGTCGGCGTCGGTGGTGTAGCCGGTCTTGGTGCGCTTGGTCTTCGGCATGGCCAGGCTCCTCGAAGAGCACGACCTGGAGCCTGCTTGGGCGAACCGAGGTTGATCTCCTTGCCGATCACGGCGTAGGCCTCCTCGGCCTCCTTGCGCACCTCCTCCCCGAAGTGCGCCTCCAGGCTCTCGAGGTGCTCGGTGTCGACGGCGATGCCGGTCTGCTCCATGTGCGCGAGCACCGACACCAAGGGCATCTCCACCTCGGTGAGCAGCCGGTGCCCACCGGCTCGCTCGACCTCGTCGGCCAGGCTCCACGGAGAGGTCCAGCGCCGCGCGGGCCTGGACCATCGCGCTGCGCGCGATCCCCGCGCTCGCCTGGTCCTCGTCGAAGAGCATGCCCTGGTCGTCGTCCTCGGCCTGGGCGAGTCTCGCGGTGCAGGTAGCGCAGGCTGAGGTCGGCCAGGTCGTAGGAGCGCTGGTCCGGCGCGACGAGGTAGGCCGCCAGGGCGGAGTCCTCCCGGACTCCGGCCAGCGGCCAGCCCTGGGCCGCGAGCGCCAGCACGGGACCCTTCGCGTCGTGCAGCACCTTGGGCTTGGCGGTGTCGCCCAGCCAGGCCGCCAGCGCGGTGTCGTCGGCGGGGCTCATCGCCTCCACGTCGACGTACGCCGCCCGGCCGTCCGCGTGCGCCAGGCCGATCCCGGTGACGCGGCCGGTGCCGCTGCCCCAGGTGCCGCGCACGCTGACCCCGATCGGGTCGGTGCCGACCGCGTCCAGCCAGTCCGCGACGGCGTCGGGGGCGAGCGTCGCGCCGTCCAGGCTCCACCCCCGGCTCGACGGCGACGTCCTCGTCGGGCGCCACGACGTCCATGATCCGCGTGCGCAGGCTCACCGCGGAACTCCAGACTCGTCGAGCAGGCTCCAGGGCGGCGGCGCGGTCCCACTCGCCGAGCACCAGGTCGTCGATCTGCTTCTCCAGCGGCAGGTCGCGCACCAGCGCGTTGAGGCGCCGGTTGCGGATCACGTCGCCGAGGTGCTCACGCAGGGACTCGCCCTTCTTGCCGGTGATCTTGTCGGCGTGGGTGATGACGTTGTCGAGGCCGTCGTAGGTGTTGATCCACCTCGCGGCGAAGCCGGCGCCCACGCCGGGCACGCCCGGCAGGTTGTCGGAGACCTCGCCGACGATGGCGGCCAGGCTCGGGATACCGGTGCGGGGGGACGCCGTACTTCTCCTCCACGGCGGCCGGCGTCATCCGGGCCAGGTCGGAGACCCCGCGCATCGGGTAGAGCACCGTCGAGCGCTCGGTCACCAGCCGCAGCGAGTCGCGGTCGCCGGTGAGGATCAGCACCTCCAGGCCGCTGGTCTCGTCGGCCAGCGCCTGGGTGACCAGGGTCGCGATGATGTCGTCGGCCTCGTAGCCCGGCGCCTTGAGGAACTCGATGCCGAAGGCTGGTGAGCATCCGCTCGATCAGCGGCAGGCTGGCTGCTGAACTCGCCGGGCGTCTTGTTGCGCTTGGCCTTGTACTCGGCGTACTCCTCGGTGCGGAAGGTCTGCCGGGAGACGTCGAAGGCGACCGCGACGTGGGTCGGCTGCTCGTCGCGCAGCACGTTGACGAGCATCGAGGTGAAGCCGTAGACGGCGTTGGTGTTCTGCCCGGTGGCGGTCGAGAAGTTCTCCACCGGCAGCGCGAAGAAGGCGCGGTAGGCCAACGAGTGGCCGTCGAGGAGCAGCAGTCGCGGTCGCGTGTTCTCGGGCACCCGGCGACTCTACCGAGACCGGCCGACACCGCCAGGAGGCGGACGCGTCGCTACCCTCGCCCCATGACGTCGAACGAGGAGATCGCGGACTTCCTGCGCGCGAACATGGGCGCGCTGAACGAGCGGATGGGCATCGAGTCTGGTGGAGGTCGACCCCGAGCGGGTGGTCGCGACGATGCCCGTCGAGGGCAACACCCAGCCCTACGGCCTGCTGCACGGCGGCGCGTCGGTGGTCCTCGCCGAGACGCTCGGCTCGGTCGCCGCGGCGCTGCACGCCGGGCCCGACCGGTTCGCCGTCGGCACCGACATCAACGCCACCCACCACCGCTCGGCGACCTCCGGCGTGGTCACCGGCGTCGCCACCCCGCTGCACCGCGGCCGGACGATGGCCAGCCTTCGAGATCGTCGTCAGCGACGAGGCCGGTCGCCGGGTGTGCACCTCGCGGATCACCTGCGCGCTGCTGGAGCGCGACCCCAGCCCGAAGGGCTGAGAACCTCAGGCCTGCTCGGGCAGGCCGAGCCGCTCCGCGCGCGCCCGCCGCAGCGAGCGCCGGGCGGCGAGCACCTTGCTCCGGCCACTGTCGGCACCCGCGCTCGTGCGCTGCGAGGAGACCCGGTTGCGCAGCAGCGTCGTCGGCGCGACCCGGTACATCACCACCGGGGCCAGGCCCAGGCGCGCCATGAACCGGTTCGACTCCCGCGAGGCGTGCGGGACGGCGGTGACGACGTGCAGGACGCCGTTCTCCTCCGCGAACGCGGTGGCGGCCTCCATCAGGGCGTGACCGACCCCGTGGCGACGGAACTGGTCGAGCACGCACGGGTGGATCGACTGCACGCAGGTCTCGAGGTTGAGCGGGGAGAGCGTGGTGATCCGGAGGTGGACGGCACCGGCCACCTGGCCGTCGTACTCGACGACGACGACGCGCTGCTCCGGCGAGGCCTCGGCGGCCTTGATGATCGACTCGAGGTCGGCGACCTGCTCGGAGCGGTCGGCGCGGCGCAGGGCCTCGCTCCACAGGCTCCGCCAGGATCGGCGCGTCGTCGCGCGTCGCGACGCGGGTCGCCAGCGAGTATCGACTCATCGGTCCCTGCCTTCCTCACCCAAGACGGGAACCGCGCGTCTTCGTGCGGTCCGGGCGCCCACATTACGCCCAGGCCCACAGGGCCGACAGGGGTATCCCCGAGTTGGCGTGCAACATCGCGGGGTCGCTCAGGTCACGATCGTGGAACATCCACACACCGTGATCGGCGGGTCCTCGTGCCGGGCCCGGTAAGGGCCTACAGTGCCGCCATGCAGAAGTCTCGAGTGCCTGCCCTCGCCCTGACCGCCGTCACCGCCCTCGCGTTCGGCCTCTCGGCCTGCGCCAAGGACGCCGACACGACGACCACGAAGTCGGGGGTGAAGGCTCGTCGAGGACGGGACGCTGACCATCTGCACCCACCTGCCCTACGAGCCGTTCGAGTTCACCAAGGACGGCCAGATCGTCGGCTTCGACATCGACGTGCTGAAGATCGCCGCCGACGCCGAGGGTCTCGAGACGAAGGTGATCGACACCCCGTGGGAGACGATCACCACCGGCAACGCCACCAAGAACGGCGACTGCGACGTCTCCGCCGGGGCGATGACCATCACCCCGGAGCGCGAGGCCGTCATGGACTTCTCCGAGCCGTACTTCGAGGCGACCCAGGCGCTGCTGGTCAAGAAGGGCGCGGGCTACACCAGCCTCGAGCAGGCTGGCCGGCAAGCGGATCGCGGTCCAGGAGGGCACGACCGGCGCCGACTACGTCAAGAAGAACCTGCCGAAGGGCGCCAAGGCGGTCTCCTTCGAGGACTCCGCGCTCATGATGACCGCGGTCAAGACCGGCAAGGTCGATGCCGGCGTCAACGACAACGGCCTGGTCGACTACTTCGTCAGCCAGAACCCCGACACCGAGGTCACCAAGGAGTTCCAGACCGGGGAGTCCTACGGCTTCGGTGTGAAGAAGGGCGGCAACGACGCCCTGCTGAAGGCCATCAACGCCGGCATCGCGGACAAGGGCGCCTACGAGGCGGCGCACGAGAAGTGGTTCGGCTCGAAGAGCGAGTGACGGCACCCGCATGGCACTGACCAAGCGAAAGCGGGCGGCGTACACCCGCTACGCGATCTACGCCGCCCTCCTCGTCCTGCTCCTGGTCGCCATCCTCGGCGTCGACTGGGGCTCGCTGCGCGACTCCTTCTTCAAGGACGACCTGGTCCGCAAGCAGTTCCCCGACGTCTTGACGGTGGCGCTCAAGAACACCGTCGTCTACACCGCGTGCGGGTTCTCCTTCGGCCTGGTGCTCGGGCTGGTGCTCGCCCTGATGCGGCTCTCCAGCGTCCCGCCGTTCCGGTGGATCTCCACCGGTGTCATCGAGTTCTTCCGCGGCCTGCCGGCGCTGGTGGTCTTCCTCGGCTTCGGCCCCGGCTTCTCGACCGCCTTCCCCGACTACGAGATCCCCGGCGGGAACCTCGGGGTCGCGACCATCGCCCTGGGCCTGGTCGGCGGCGCCTACATGGCCGAGACGATCCGCGCCGGCATCGAGGCGGTGCCGAAGGGCCAGTACGAAGCGGCCCGCACCCTCGGCATGTCGCACTCCCGCGCGATGGTCTCGGTGGTCATCCCGCAGGCGTTCCGGATCGTGCTGCCACCGCTGACCAACGAGCCTGATCCTGCTCACCAAGGACTCCTCGCTGATCTACCTGCTCGGGCTCTCCCTCGACGAGTACGAGACTCACCAAGTGGGGCCGCGAGGGGATGAACAGCGAGCAGAACCTCACCCCGATCATCGTGGTCGGCTTCTGCTACCTGATCATCACCGTCCCGCTGTCGATCGTCGTACGACGCCTGGAAGCCAAGGCCGAGAGGGCCCGCTGATGACCGCATCCCCGAGTGACGCCCGCCCGAGCGCGGACCGCGCCTCCGCCGCCATCGACGTGCAGGACCTGCACAAGTACTTCGGCTCCAACGAGGTGCTCAAGGGCATCGACTTCCACGTCGCCCGCGGCGAGGTCGTGTGCGTGATCGGCCCGAGCGGGTCGGGCAAGTCGACCCTGCTGCGCTGCGTGAACCTGCTGGAGACCCCGACCAGCGGGCAGATCTTCGTCGAGGGCATCGAGGCGACCGACCCCGACGTGGACATCGACGCGCTGCGCTCGCGGATCGGGATGGTGTTCCAGCAGTTCAACCTGTTCCCGCACATGTCGGTGCTGCAGAACCTCACCATCGCCCAGCGCAAGGTGCGCAAGCGCTCCCGGGACGAGGCGGTCGCCGTCGCCCGGCGCAACCTCGACAAGGTCGGCCTCGCCGAGAAGGAGAGCGCCTACCCGGCGCACCTCTCCGGTGGCCAGCAGCAGCGGGTCGCGATCGCGCGGGCGCTGTCGATGGACCCGGACATGATGCTCTTCGACGAGCCGACGAGCGCGCTCGACCCCGAGTCTGGTCGGCGACGTGCTGGCCGTGATGAAGGACCTCGCCGCCGAGGGCATGACGATGATGGTGGTGACCCACGAGATGGGCTTCGCACGCGAGGTCGGCGACAAGCTCGGTCTTCATGGACGGCGGGGTCGTCGTCGAGGAGGGCCTGCCCAGCGAGGTGCTCGCCGATCCGCAGCACGAGCGCACCCAGGCCTTCTTGTCGAAGGTTCTCTAGTTTTTGCCTGTCACTCCGCAAGAACAGCGGCGTGACAGGCAACGCCTTGAAATATCTTCGGCGAGGGTCTTACGCCGAACCCGGGTGGAGTGGTTGTCTGTCGGAGACCCACCCCTCTCGGAAAGGCATCTCCGCATGCGACGCAATTCTCGGTCCGCACTCGCAGCCCTCGCCCTGGCGAGCCTCGCCGCCACGGCCACCTCGATGACCCCGGCCGGCGCCAGCCCCAGCCCGGCCTCCTCCCCCACCGCGGCTGCCGCGCCCGTCCCCGCCGACCTGACGCTCGTGCAGACCCGCACCAGCCTGCTCGGCACGCACACGACCTACGCGCAGACCTACCGCGGCATCCCGGTGCTGGGCGGCTACTACACCGTGCACACCGGCTCGCTCGCCAGGGTCGACGACGGCCGCCGCTCGGTCGCCGGCCTGCCCGACGTCACCGCCGGGCACAGCAAGGCCTCCGCGGTCGGCGTCGCGAAGTCGCACGGCAAGGCCCGCGGCGCCCGGCTGGCGATCCTCCCGGCCACGGCGAGCGCGCCGGCCACCCTGGTCTGGGAGGTCCGCACCTCCGAGGACAAGCAGGTCCTCGTCAACGCCGACAAGGGCACTGTCGTGAAGGTCGTCGACGAGCGCCGGCACGCCGACGGCACCGGCAAGGTCTTCGACCCCAACCCCGTCGTCAGCCAGCAGAACCAGGCGCTCAGGGACAGCAGCGACGCCGCCTCGGCGGTGCCCGCGGCGGCGTACAAGTCGGTGACGCTGGCCAACCTCGACACCTCCGGCTACCTGCGTGGGACCTGGGCGAAGGTCGTCAACAAGACCTCGGGCAAGCAGCCGGCGGCGTACTCCTCGACGCGGACCTTCAGCTACACCCGCGACGACGACCGGTTCGAGCAGGTCAACGCCTACTACGCGGTCGACCGCCTGCAGACCTACATCCGCAGCCTCGGGTTCACCGACGTCAACGCCGAGGCCCAGGACCTCAACGTCAACGGCACCACCGAGGACAACTCGTGGTACACCCCGTCCACGGACGTCATCACGATCGGCACCGGCGGGGTCGACGACGGCGAGGACCAGGAGGTCGTGTGGCACGAGTACGGCCACGCCGTGCAGGACGACCAGGTCCCCGGCTTCGGCTCGACCAGCGACGGCGGTGCCATCGGCGAGGGCTTCGGCGACTACCTGGCGGCCACCATGTCCCAGGCCAACTCCCCCGACTCCGCCACGACGCCGTGGGCGTGCGTGATGGACTGGGACTCCACGGCGTACACCTCGACGACGCCGCACTGCATCCGGCGCCTCGACACCACCAAGACCGTCGCCAACCGCACCGGCGAGGTGCACGCCGACGGCGAGATCTGGAGCCACGCGCTGTGGGACATCAACAAGTCCCTCGGTCGTGACAAGGCCACCAAGATCATCCTCGAGGCGCAGTTCTCCTACGCCGCCAACACCTCGTGGGCGGCAGCGGCCAACACGACCGTCGCCACCGCGAACGCGCTCTACGGCGCGACCGACGCGGCCACGGTGAAGGCCGCGTTCCAGGCCCGCGGCATCCTGTAGGCAGCACGACGAAGGGGCCCGGACGCACGCAGCGTCCGGGGCCCCTCTCGCGTTGCCGGCGGGCTAGACGTCGCCGCCGAGGTAGGCCGCCTTGACGGCCGGGTCGACGGCGAGGTCCTCGCCCTTGCCGGAGCGGACGATCTCGCCCGTCTCCAGGATGTGCGCCTCGTGGGAGCGCTTGAGCGCCTGGGCGGCGTTCTGCTCCACGAGGAGCACGGTGGTGCCCTGCTCGTTGATCTCGGTGATGATCGTGAAGATCTGCTGGATCAGCCTTGGGCGCCAAGCCCATCGACGGCTCGTCCAGCAGCAGCAGCCGCGGGCGCGACATGAGCGCCCGGCCGATGGCCAGCATCTGCTGCTCACCACCCGACATGCTGCCCGCCGCCTGCTTCTCCCGCTCCTCCAGGCGCGGGAACAGCGTGAACACCCGGTCCATGTCGTCGCGGTAGGCCGCCGTCTTGCGGTCCTTGCGCAGGTAGGCCCCCATGTCGAGGTTCTCCCGCACCGTCATGCCCGGGAAGCACCCGCGCCCCTCGGGCGACTGGCTGATCCCCCGCTTGACCCGCTCGTACGGCGCCAGGTGGGTGATGTCCTCGCCCTCGAAGCGAACCGCGCCGCCGCGCACCTTGCGGAGCCCGGAGATGGTCTTCAGCGTGGTCGTCTTGCCGGCGCCGTTGGCACCGACGAGCGAGGTCACGGTGCCCTCCGGCACCGAGAACGAGATGCCGCGGATGGCCTCGATGTGACCGTAGTTCACCTGCAGGTCGTCGACCTCAAGAAGCATCTTCATCCACCCCCAGGTAGGCGGCGATGACCGCCGGGTTGTCGCGGATCTCGGCGGGCGTGCCCTCGGCGATCTTCTGGCCGAACTCCAGCACCACGATCCGGTCGGTCACGCCCATGACGAGGCGCATGTCGTGCTCGATGAGCAGCACGGTGTAGCCCTCGTCGCGGACCTTGCGGATCAGGCTCCATGAGCCTTCACCTTCTCGGCCGGGTTGAAGCCGGCCGCCGGCTCGTCCAGGCACAGCAGGCTCCGGACCGGTGCCCATGGCACGGGCGATCTCGAGGCGCCGCTGGTCGCCGTAGGACAGGTTGGCGGCGAGCTCGTCGTGCCGGGCCTTGATGCCGACGAGTTCCGAGCGAACTCGATGGCCCGCTCTCGCGACGCCGACTCGGTGCGACGGTGCCGTGGCGTGCGCAGCAGGGCGTCCCAGAAGCCCACCTTGCTGTGCGCGTCGGTGCCGACCATCACGTTCTCGAGCACCGTCATCGTCTTGAAGAGCCGGATGTTCTGGAACGTCCGGGCCAGGCCGAGCTTGGTGATCTTGTGCCGCTTCATCGTGGTCAGTGCGGTGCCGTCGAGGCGCACCTGCCCCGACGTGGGCCGGTAGACGCCGGTCATCACGTTGAAGCAGGTCGTCTTGCCGGCGCCGTTCGGCCCGATCAGACCGAGGATCTCGCCCTGGTTGATGTTGAAGTCGACGTCGTTGAGCGCCGTCAGGCCACCGAACTTCAACGTGACCTGGTCGACCTCGAGCAGTGCCTTGGGAGCGTCGTACGACGCGTAGGACTCAGACATTGCGGGGCTCCTCCTCCAGGCTCGGGGTCCAGGCTCGCCTTCCTCCAGGGCCTCGATCTCGGCCGCGACCGCCTTGGCCCGGCGGGTCCGCCGTGGTGGCAGCAGGCCCTCGGGGCGCCAGGTCGCCAGGACCGTCAGCGCCACCCCGAAGAAGAGCAGCCGGAAGTCGGCGAACTCACGGAAGCGCTCCGGCAGGTAGGCCACCAGCGCACCGCCGACGATCGCCCCCCACCGGTTGCCCGAGCCGCCCACGATGACCGCTGCGACGAAGAGCATGGACAACAGCAGCGGGAAGGCTGTCGGGACTGATGTAGCCGCCCTGGCCGCTGGCGTAGAACGAGCCGGACAGACCACCGATGGCGGCACCCAGCGCGAACGCCATGAGCCTTGAACCGGAAGGTCGGCACGCCCATCAGGCTCGGCGGCGTCCTCGTCCTCGCGGGTCGCCTCCCAGGCCCGGCCGACCCGGCTGGCCTTGACCAGGCGGTCGCCGATCAGGACCAGGATCAAGGCCGTGAGGATGAGCCAGTAGTAGGGGATCGCGTTGGTCGCGCCGAACACCAGGAAGTGCGTCGGGTGGTCGAAGTCGAGGGAGGGGACGAGCCCGTTCCACTCGACCCGGGGGATCTCGAACAGACCGCCCGGCTTGAACGGCGGCTCGGCCTCGGGGCCGATCGTGTTCGGGTGCGGGATGTCCTTGATGCCGGCCGAGGCACCGAGCCACTCGATGTTCTTCACGCAGATCCGGATGATCTCACCGAAGCCGAGCGTCACGATCGCGAGGTAGTCACCGCGCACCCGCAGGGTCGGTGCCCCGAGGATGACGCCGGTGACCATGGTGACCGCGATCGCGACCGGCAGCGCCAGGAAGAATGGCCACGAGCCGTGCTGCGAGGTGAGCACGCCGGTGGTGTAGGCACCGGTCGCGTAGAAGCCGACGTAGCCGAGGTCCAGCAGGCCGGCGTACCCGATGACGATGTTGAGGCCCACGGCCACCAGCGCGAACGCCGCGACCTGGAACATCACGCCGCCGAAGTCGATCTGGTTCGTCGTCAGGAGCGGCGGCCGCAGCAGCGGCAGTGCGTAGAAGAACAGGGCGAACAGGATCGTGAGCCCGAGCCTGATCGGCGCGGGCTTGCTGTTGAAGCCGATGACGATCTCGTCCCAGCGCGCACCGACGGCCCGCAGGCCCTTGAGCAGGAGACCCATCAGGCACGCGCCTTTCCGAGCGACTCGCCCAACAGGCCGGAGGGACGGACCAGCAGGATCAGGACCAGCAGCACGAAGGCCACCACGTCCTTCCAGTTCTGGCCGAACAGGGCCGAGCCCCAGTTCTCCATCACGCCGAGGACCAGACCCCCGAGGAGAGCACCGCGCAGGTTGCCGATGCCGCCCATGACGGCAGCGGTGAAGGCCTTCACGCCGAGGATGAAGCCGGCGTTCTGGCGGGTGACCCCGACCTTCATCATGTAGAGCGTCGCCGCCACGCCGGCCATCAGGCCGCCGATGAGGAAGGTCAGCCTGCACGACCCGGGTCGGGTTGACGCCCATCAGGGCGGCCGCCTCCGGGTCCTGGGCGACGGAGCGGATGCCGCGCCCGAAGCGGGTACGTCGCACGAACTGGTCGAGCGCGACCATCATGAGCAGCGCTGCGACCACGATCACCAGGTCGACGTCGGACACCTGGTAGCCACCGATGCTGAACAGGTCGTGCTCACGGATGGTCACCGGGTTGGAGAAGACGTCGCGGGCCTTGCCGGGCGCGACGTAGTTCGCCAGGTCGTCGTCGAGGTGGAAGATCTCGGCGAAGCGGTCACGAAGACCCATCGCCTCCGCCAGCGCGAACGAGGCGCCGATCGCCGAGATCAGCGCGATCAGGCTTGGGCGCGTTCTTGTTCATCAACGGGCGGTAGGCCACCCGCTCGAGCAGGAGCGCCACGCCTGCTGACAGCGCGCAGGCCGCGACCAGCGCGACCAGCAAGACAGGTACGGCCTCACCGAGGCTCCAGGTCGCACTGCCGGTGCCGTGCAGCAGGATGAACACCCACGCCACGGCGAAGGTCCCGTACATGAAGACCTCGGAGTGGGCGAAGTTGATCAGCCTGCAGGACGCCGTAGACCATCGTGTAGCCGAGTGCGATGAGCGCGTAGATCGCGCCGAACACGAGCCCACCCATGGTGTAGGCTCAAGAAATTCTCGGGGCTCCCGAAAAGGTTGCCGAAGTCCAAAGGAGTTCCCTCCGCGATTGTGCTCGACTGCGGCCGGAGGGATCGCCTCCGGCCGCAGTCTGGTCAGTGCTTCAGGGACGATCAGTTGATCTCTTCGGGCTTCTCCACGTCGAGCCTTCCCGTTCTTCACGAAGTACGCGAAGATCTTCGACTCCTTGATGTCGCCGTTCTCGTCGAAGGCGATCGGGCCGCTGACGCCGTCACCGGTGTACTTGCCGATGAACTCGTTGATGGCCTTGCCGTCCTTCGCGCCGTCCTTGATCGCGGCGAGGAAGATGTTCGCCGCGTCGTAGGCCTGCGTCGCGTAGAGACCGGTCGCGCCGAAGTCGGCCGGGGCCGGGGCGGCGGGGGCGGAGAGGACCGCGTCGTTGGCGCCCTCGGCACCGGCGACCTTGACGAAGTTCGGGTCCTCGGAGCCGTCACCGGACATGAACGTGCCCTTGAAGCCACCCTGGCGCAGTCTGCTTGGCCAGCAGGCCGGCCTCGGTGTAGTAGCCGCCGTAGAACACGGCGTCGGCGCCGGAGGACTTCACGCCCTGGACGATCGCGGACATGTTCGTGTCGCCGACCGAGATCTGGTCGGAGTCGACGAGCGCGTCGCCGAGCGCGTCCTTGACGGTGCCGGCGAGGCCCTTGAGTAGTCCTGGCCGTCGTCGACGACGAAGACCTTCTTGGCGCCCGCGGTCTCGGTCAGGTACTTCGCGTCCGCCTTGCCCTGCGCGTCGTCGTTGCCGATGACGCGGTGCCAGGTGGTCCAGCCCTGCTGGGTGATCGTCACGTTGGTGGCCGACGGCGAGATCGACGGCAGGCCGGCCTCGAAGAAGGTCTTGCCGGTGGCGAGCGACTCACCCGAGAAGCCCGGGCCGATCAGGCCGACGATGGAGTCGTCGTTGATGATCTGGGTCGCCAGCGCCGGCGCCTTGTCGGGGCTGCCCTGCGAGTCGAACTTCTTCAGGCTGATCTTGCAGTCGGCGTTGTCGGCGTTGTACTCCTTCAGCGCCAGGTCGATGCCGTTGACCATGTTCTGGCCGAGCGCACCGGCGTCACCGGTGAGCGCGCCCAGGAATGCGAGGTTCTTGCCGCAGAGGCTGCCTCCCTTGGCGTCGCTGCCGTTGTCGCCGTCGTCCGAGCCGCACGCGGTCATGGAAAGGCTGAGGGCCAGCACCGCGACGCCGACCCCGAATACCTTGTTTCGCCTCAAGACAATCCCACTTCCTGTGTCGTTGCGGCAGGCAGACCTCGCCACCCACCGAGATGTCCTGCCGCGGGAACCTACACCGGTCGGTGGGCATCCGGAAGCAACTCGGCGTCTCTCGGGCCGAATCCTGACGAATCTGTTACCTGAGACCCCCGTCACACGGATTTTTTACGAGGAAGACCCACCGGGGACACCGTGGGTGACCACACCCTCGGCTACCTCCCGCATGGACATCCGCAGGTCCATCGCGGTCTTCTGGATCCACCGGAACGCCTCCGGCTCGCTCAGGGAGAGCCTGCTCCTGGAGCACGCCCTTGGCCCGGTCGACGGCCTTGCGCGTCTCCAGCCGCTCGGTGAGGTCCGCGACCTCGGTCTCCAGCCTGCCGGATCTCGGCGAACCGGCTCACCGCCATCTCGATGGCGGGGACCAGGTCGCTCTGCGAGAACGGCTTGACGAGGTACGACATCGCGCCGGCCTCCCGCGCCCGCTCGACCAGGCTCGCGCTGGGAGAAGGCGGTCAGCATCACCACCGGGGCGATCCGCTGCCCGGCGATCGCCTCCGCCGCCGCGATCCCGTCGAGGACGGGCATCTTGACGTCGAGGATCACCAGGTCGGGGCGGTGCTGCTCGGCCAGGCTCGATGGCCTTCTGCCCGTCTGCGGCCTGGCCGACGACGTCGTACCCCTCCTCGGCGAGCATCTCGGCGAGGTCCATCCGGATGAGGGTCTCGTCCTCGGCGATCACCACGGTGCGCGGCGCCGGCGGGGTGGTCGGGGCGGTCTCGGTCACGAGGCAAGGCTATCGGGCCGGGCGGTGTGGGGGTCGGTTCGGATCTGGGCTACCGTTCTGGCGCTGCCGCCCCGGTATCCCAACGGCAGAGGAAGCGGTCTCAAACACCGTCCAGTGTGGGTTCGAATCCCACCCGGGGCACCCACCCTGCGAAGCCGGCGGTTTGACAAGCGTGGGCAAGGGGCATGACCGGGGCCGGAAGGCCTAAGGGGGGTCATGTACGGAGACACTGCCGTCATCCGCCGGCTCGCCACGAAGATGGACGAGCGGGCGACCGACCTGCGCGCGACCGCGGACAAGCCTGGTCGGCTCCGCGGACACCGCGCACTGGTGGTCGGTCAGCGGCGAGCGGATGCGCGCCCAGGTGCGCGAGCGGGCCACCCGCCTGCGCGGGATCGCCGCGGACTACGAGGACGCCGCCGACAAAGCCTGCGCGCGCACGCCGACAAGGTCGACGAGATCAAGGCACTGATCGACCGGATCGAGCGGATGGTCGGCAACCTCGTCGAGGGTGCCCTCGACCGGCTCAAGGAGGCCGGGCACGCCATCGTCGAGGGCGTCAAGGACGGCGTCCGCGCGGTCGGGAACCTGGTGGGACTCGGCGGTGGCGGCGACGAGCCCGACCCGCGCGACGTCCGGCTGGCGCAGTACAAGTCGCCGCCGCCAGGAGACAAGGCCTGGCTCGACGCACCCGACCATCTCGGGATCGAGGTCTGATGCCCACCGTCAACCTGGGCCCCGTCCCCGGGTCCGAGTCCCCCGTCGTCGTACCAGGGCGGGTGCGGCTGGAGCTCGCCCGGCTCGTGGCGCTCGCGCAGGACGCCTCCGTCCGGCTGCCCTTCGACGTCGCGGCCGTCGAGGCGGCCCTCGCGGTCGACCCGGCGGACGGGACCGCCGGCACCGCTGCCGACGAGGCACGGCGCGCCTGGTACGCCCGGCTCTCCTCCGAGACGCCGTCGCCGGAGGACGCGCTCGCCGGCCTGCTCGCCCAGCAAGCCGGACGGGCACACGCCGCGGCGGACGATCCCGAGCCCGAGGCGGAGGCGGGGCGTACCGCCCTGCGGGAGGCGCTCACCGTCCTCGGCCGCCCCGAGGCGCTGCTGGAGGTCGAGCTCGGGCTCCGGCTCGGGGCCGGGGCACCGGAGCAGGTGCGGGCGTGGGTCGCGGTCCACGGCCAGACGGCCGTCTCGCTCGGGACGGTCAGCGGCGCCGACTTCGAGCTCTCCTGGGGTGCGGTCGCCGCGCTGCCCGAGATGCTCGCCCACCTGGTGCGCCTGCCCGTGACGACGCCGCCGGAGGAGGACGCGGAGCCCGTCGTACCCTCGCGCTTCACGTTGCCGGTCGAGCCTGATGGCCGCGGTGGAGGTGGGCGCCCAGCGACATCGCGACGACCTGCTGCCGGCGCTGGTGGAGCGCTTCCCCCGCGCGACCACGGGTGCCGACGGCGAGGCCTACGGTGCCGCCGACACGCTCGGCCTGCTCAACGCGGTCCACGACCGGCTCACCGCCCGGCTGCGCGTGCTGGTGCCCGGACTGCAGGACGACGGCACGCGACTGAGCGGGGCCGGGGTCGTGGTCTGGATGCGGGTGGGCGCGCAGTGGTTCGCGCTGGACCCCGACCTGGTCGCCGGCATCCCGGTGGCGCGCGCCACCGCGGTCGAGCCGCGCGACCTGGCCCGTTGGGTCGGGCCGGTGCTCGCGCGGGTCCGGGGCAAGGAGGGTGAGGTCGATGGGTGAGGAGGGCGGCGGGATCGTCTCGGTCACCGGCGGCGCCGGCGGGATCGAGGCGAGGTACGAGGACATCGAGACCCTCGCGCGCCTCTTCGACGACACCGGCGACGACATGCGGACCTATGCTTGGGACGACAAGGGCATCGCCGCGAACGGCGACCTCGTGGAGTCCTCGATCCTCTCCCCCGGCACCTTCGCCAGCGCCGAGTCCGCCGTGCTCGGCGCCACCATCGGCCCTGGTGGCGTCGCCTTCGAGGCCGTCGACCTCGAGGTCGACGCGCTCGCGATGCGCGCCAACGTCACCATCCTGCGTGGGGTCGACGATCTCCAGCGCCAGGCCTTCGAGGCGCTCGACTACCTGGGCGGACGGTTGCTGGGCACGGTGCTGCCGAGCCTGCTGCTGATCGGCGGCGTCGGCGCCCTGCTCACCGCTGCGCGCAACCCGCTGCTGGCGAAGCCTGCTCTACGACCACCGCGACCAGACTCGGGAAGATGACCCAGGAGCAGACTGATCGACTTCCTGCAGGATCATCCCGAGGTCGTCCAGCACCTCATCAACGGCGGCGGCGGACTGGCGGACGGACTGATCAGCAACCTGCCTCCCGGCGTACGGGAGGCGCTGCTCGCCCAGGCTCGGGCTCGATCCGACGCACCTCACCACGAACGACATCGCCGGCGACCTCGCCGGCCTGTTCGACGACACCGACCCGGTCGTCACCGAGGGCGGCACCGGTGACCGTCACCTGCCAGCACCCGCTTCGATCGAACAAACTGATCAGGAACCTGCGCGACACCAACGGCGGTGGAAACGGCGAGATCGACATCATCAAGATCGGCGAGGGCGACGACGCGCGCTACATCGTGAACCTGCCCGGCACCGACACCTTCCCGCCCGGCAGCCCCGACGCGCGCGACGGACTGGCGAACCTGCAGGCTGATCGGCGGGCAGGACACGGCCTACTCCCGCGGCATCCGCGAGGCGATGGAGCGCGCCGGCATCCCGCCGGACGCCCCCGTCGCTCTGGTCGGGCACTCGCAGGGCGGGATGACCGCCGTCCACCTCGCCAACGACAGGCTCGTTCACCGACCGCTTCAACGTCAAGGACGTGGTCACCGCCGGTGCCCCCACTGCTCAGGTGCCGCACCTGCCCGACGGCATCCAGACGCTGTCCCTGGAGAACACCGGCGACCTGGTGCCCCTGACCGACGGCGAGGACAACCCGGACCAGCCCAACCGCACGACGGTCCGCTTCGACCACCCGACCGACAGCATCGGCGGCAACCACTCGCTCGACACCTACACCGCCGGGGGCCGGCTCGTCGACCAGTCCGACGATCCCTCCCTGGTCGAGTCGAAGGACCAGCCTGCGCAAGGATGGCTTCGTGGGCAACAGCGGGCCGGTGACGACCACCACCTACACGATCGCGCGGGACCGATGAGACGGCCCGCAAGACGTTCCTGGCTGGTCCTCCCGCTCGTCGGGCTGCTCGTGCTCACGGCCTGCAGCCGGTCCGAGAAGTCGCACCTCAACTCTGAGACTCGCCGACCGGGAGGACAAAGTCTGCCCTCCTGTGCGGCCGACGGATGCACCGCGGAGGTCGCGGTCCTCGCGGCGGCACTCGCGAAGCCTCCCCGGCGTGGTGCAGGTCGTCGAACCCAGACTACACCAAGGCACAGGGCACGTCGGGTGCCGACGTCAGCGGATCGCTGGTCGTCGAGAGCGGCGTCGAGTGCGACGCGCTGCGGGAACAGGTTGCCGAGCTCGGCTGGACGTCGTCGGTGAGCCCGCTGACGTCGATGGACCTCGGATGTGGGACGAAGGGCTCGGACCTCGATCTGCAGAACGCCGGCTACGTGTTCATCGAGGTGCGCCCGCAGACGCAGGAGCAGCCTGGAAGCCTGGGGTGATCGCGGGACCCTGCGGCCACCCTCCTAGCGGCGCCGGTACGCCGGAGCGACCTCGTTGATCGCGTCCCCCATCCGGTGGATGCGCAGCGCGTTGGTCGAGCCCGGGATGCCGGGCGGGCTGCCGGCGACGATGACGACGAGGTCGCCCTCCTGCACCCGGCCGATCTTGAGCAGGCTCCTCGTCGACCTGGCGGACCATCTCGTCGGTGTGCTCGACGGTGCCGGTCTGGAAGGCCTCGACGCCCCACGAGACGGCGAGCCTGGGAGCGCGAGCGGGCCTCCGGGGTGAAGGCGAGGACCGGGATGGAGCCTGCGCAGCCGGGCCAGGCGGCGGGCGGAGTCACCGGACTGGGTGAACGCCACGACGTACTTGGCGCCGACCCGCTGGGCGACCTCCTCGGCGGCCTTCGCGATGACGCCGGAGCGGGTGTGCGGGTCCCACTCGATGCGGCCGAAGCGGCTGAAGGTCTCGTCGACGAGGGCGTGCTCCTCGGTGGCGGTGACGATCCGGGCCATCGTCTCGACGGTGTGGATGGGGTGCTCCCCCACGCTCGTCTCGCCGGAGAGCATCACGGCGTCGGCGCCGTCGAGCACGGCGTTGGCCACGTCGCTGGCCTCGGCGCGGGTCGGGGCGGGGTTGGTGACCATCGACTCGAGCATCTGGGTGGCGACGATGACCGGCTTGGCGTTGCTGCGGGCGGCGACGATGATCTTCTTCTGCAGGAAGGGCACCTCCTCCAGCGGGCACTCCACGCCCAGGTCACCGCGGGCGACCATGAAGGCGTCGAAGGCGGCGACGACCTCGTCGAGGTTCTCGATGGCCTGCGGCTTCTCGATCTTCGCGATGACGGGGACGACGACGCCCTCCTGCCGCATGATGGCGCGCACGTCCTCGGCGTCCTTGGCGTTGCGCACGAAGCTCAGCGCGATGAAGTCCACGCCCATGCGCAGCGCGAAGCGCAGGTCGGCCTCGTCCTTGTCCGACAACGCCGGCACCGAGACCGCGACCCCGGGCAGGTTGATGCCCTTGTTGTTGCTGACCTTGCCGCCGACGAGCACCTCGGTGACGACGTCGGTGCCGTCGACGACCTCGACCACCCGCAGCCGGACCTTGCCGTCGTCGATGAGCAGCGGGTCACCGGGCGCGACGTCCCCGGGCAGCCCCTTGTACGTCGTCCCGCAGATCGTCGCGTCGCCGAGCACGTCGCGGGTGGTGATCGTCCAGCGCTGGCCGCGCTTGAGCGGCACGGGGCCGTCGGCGAACCGCTCGAGACGGATCTTGGGGCCCTGGAGGTCGGCGAGGATGCCCACGCCGTGACCGCTGGCGTCGGAGGCCTCGCGGACCAGGCGGTAGACCTCGGCGTGGTCCGCGTGGCTGCCGTGGCTCATGTTCAGCCGCGCCACGTCCATGCCGGCGTAGACCAGACTCGCGAATCCTCCGCTCCGAGTCGGTCGCCGGGCCGAGGGTGCACACGATCTTGGCTCTTCGCACGTTCCAAACCCTATCGGTGACCGGCGGGTAGAAAAAGTCGAGACGACGCAAACTCGAGATGAAGTCTGCGCCGTCTCGACGGAAGCGGTGCCTCAGACCACCAGCGGGCGCGCCGTCGGCGGGATCGGGGCGGGCAGCTGGGTGCTGCCGGTGAGGAAGGTGTCCACACCGGCGGCGGCCGCCCGGCCCTCCGCGATCGCCCACACGATGAGCGACTGGCCGCGGCCCGCGTCACCGGCGACGAAGACGCCGGGAACGTTGGTCGCGTAGTTCTTGTCGCGCTTGACGTTGCCGCGCTCGTCCAGGCTCGACACCGAGTCTGCTCGACCAGGCCGGGCTGCTCGGGGCCCACGAAGCCCATCGCGAAGAGCACCAGGTCGGCCGGGATCTCCCGCTCGGTGCCCTCGTGCTCGACCAGGCTTTGCCGCCCTCGAAGGAGACCTCGACCAGGCGCAGCGCCCGGACGTTGCCGTCCTCGTCGCCGAGGAACTCCTGGGTGGACACGGCGTAGACCCGGTCGCCGCCCTCCTCGTGCGCGGAGGAGACCCGGAACAGCATCGGGTACGTCGGCCACGGCTGGTTGGTCGGACGGTCCTCCGTCGGCTGGGGCATGATCTCCAGGCTGCGTGATGGAGGCAGCACCCTGGCGGATCGAGGTGCCGAGGCAGTCGGCCCCGGTGTCACCGCCACCGATGATCACGACGTGCTTGCCGTCGGCGCGGATCTGGCCCTCGACCTCCTCCCCCAGCGCGACGCGGTTGGCCTGCGGCAGGAACTCCATCGCCTGGTGGATGCCCTTGAGCTCGCGCCCGGGCACCGGGAGGTCGCGCGGGACGGTCGAGCCGACGGCGATCACCACGGCGTCGTACCGGTCCCTGAGCGCCTGGCCGGTGAGCCTTGCCCTCGCCGACGGTGACGCCGGAGCGGAACACCGTGCCCTCGCGCATCATCTGCTCGAGGCGCTTGTCGAGGTGCTTCTTCTCCATCTTGAACTCGGGGATGCCGTAGCGCAGCAGCCCGCCGGGCTTGTCGGCCCGCTCGTAGACGGCCACGGTGTGTCCGGCCCGGGTGAGTCTGCTGAGCGGCGGCGAGGCCCGCGGGCCCCGATCCGATGACCGCGATCGTCTTGCCCGAGAGCCACTCCGGCGGCTGCGGCCGCACGTAGCCGGACTCGAAGGCCTTGTCGATGATCGAGACCTCGATGTTCTTGATCGTCACGGCCGGCTGGTTGATGCCGAGCACGCAGGCGGTCTCACAGGGAGCCGGGCAGAGGCGACCGGTGAACTCCGGGAAGTTGTTGGTCGCGTGCAGGCGCTCGATCGCGCCCTCCCAGTCGTCGCGCCAGACCAGGTCGTTCCACTCCGGGATGATGTTGCCCAGCGGACAGCCGGAGTGGCAGAACGGGATGCCGCAGTCCATGCAGCGACTCGCCTGGACGTTGATGATCGGCAGCAGCGCGCGGCCGATCCCGCCCGGGTAGACCTCGTTCCAGTCGTTGACCCGCTCCTCGACCGGGCGACGGGTCGCGACCTCGCGGGTGTTCTTGAGGAAACCCTTCGGGTCAGCCATACAGCACCTCCATGACTCGGTTGGCGGCGGCGTCGGCGTCGAGGCCCTCGGCCTCCGCCTCGGCCTGGACCGCCAGGACCTTCGCGTAGTCGCGCGGCATGACCTCGGTGAACCGCGGCAGTGCGGCCTCCCAGTCGTCCAGCAGCGCACCGGCAACCTCGGAGCCGGTCTCCTCGAAGTGCTTGCGCACGATGGCCTGCAGGCTCGCCGGCGTACTCCTCGCTCACCGGACGCAGGTCGACGAGACTCGCCGTTGACCCGGAAGTCCTTGAGGTCGAGCACCCAGGCGATGCCGCCGGACATGCCGGCCGCGAAGTTGCGCCCGGTCTTGCCCAGCACGACCACCCGGCCGCCGGTCATGTACTCGCAGCCGTGGTCGCCCACGCCCTCGGTCACGATCGTGGCTCCGGAGTTGCGCACGCAGCACCGCTCGCCGACGCCGCCGCGGATGAAGATCTCACCCGAGGTCGCGCCGTAGGCGATGGTGTTGCCGGCGATGATGTGCTCGTCGGCCTTGAACGTCGCCGCGCGGTCGGGCCGGATCGCGATCCGGCCGCCGGAAAGGCCCTTGCCGACGTAGTCGTTGGCGTCGCCCTCCAGCCGCAGGGTGATCCCCTTCGGCAGGAACGCGCCCAGGGACTGGCCCGCCGACCCGAGGAAGGTCAGGTCGATGGTGCCCTCGGGGAGCCCGTCGCCGCCGTACCTCTTGGTGACCTCGTGGCCGAGGATGGTGCCGACGGTGCGGTGGACGTTGCGGATCGCCAGCCTGGGCCCGCACCGGCTCGCCCCGCTCCAGCGCCGGAGCCGCCAGGGGCAGGATCTCCGTCACGTCGAGGGACTTGTCCAGCGCGTGGTCCTGGGTGCCGGTGTTGCGCAGGTCCTGCTCGGGGAAGTGCGTCGCGGCGATGTCGACCTTGTGCAGGATCGGCGCCAGGTCGAGACCCTGCGCCTTCCAGTGCGTGACGGCCTCGACGGTGTCGAGCGCCTCGACCTGGCCGATGGCCTCCTCGATCGAGCGGAAGCCCAGGCTCCGCGAGCAGACTCGCGGACCTCCTCGGCGATGAACTCGAAGAAGTTCACGACGTACTCGGCCTTGCCGCTGAACCGCGAGCGCAGCGCGGGGTTCTGCGTCGCCACGCCCACCGGGCAGGTGTCGAGGTGGCAGACCCGCATCAGGATGCAGCCCGAGACCACCAGCGGGGCGGTCGCGAAGCCGAACTCCTCGGCACCGAGCAGCGCGGCGATGACCACGTCCCGCCCGGTCTTGAGCCTGGCCGTCGGTCTGCACCACGATCCGGTCGCGCAGGCCGTTGAGCAGCAGCGTCTGCTGGGTCTCGGCGAGGCCGAGCTCCCAGGGACCACCGGCGTGCTTGAGCGAGGTCAGCGGCGAGGCGCCGGTTCCCCCGTCGTGGCCCGAGACCAGGACGACGTCCGCGTGCGCCTTGGACACACCCGCGGCCACCGTGCCGACGCCCACCTCGGAGACCAGCTTCACGTGGACGCGGGCCGAGGGGTTGGCGTTCTTGAGGTCGTGGATCAGCCTGCGCCAGGTCCTCGATCGAGTAGATGTCGTGGTGCGGCGGCGGGCTGATCAGGCCGACGCCCGGCGTGGAGTGCCGGGTCTTGGCGACCCACGGGTAGACCTTGTTGCCGGGCGGCTGGCCGCCCTCACCGGGCTTCGCGCCCTGCGCCATCTTGATCTGGATGTCGTCGGCGTTGGTGAGGTACTCGCTGGTGACGCCGAAGCGGCCGGACGCGACCTGCTTGATCGCGCTGCGCCGCTCGGGGTCGTGCAGCCGCTCGGAGTCCTCGCCGCCCTCACCGGTGTTGGACTTCGCGCCGAGCCGGTTCATGGCGATGGCGAGGGTCTCGTGCGCCTCCCGCGAGATCGAGCCGTACGACATGGCTCCCGTCGAGAACCGCTTCACGATCTCGCTGACCGGCTCGACCTCGTCGATGGAGATCGGGGTCCGGCCGAACGCACCGGCGTCCTTGAACTTGAACAGTCCCCGCAGCGTCATCAGCCGCTCGGACTGCTCGTCCACGGCCGCGGTGTACTGCTTGAAGATGTCGTAGCGACCGGTCCGGGTGGCGTGCTGCAGGCGGAACACCGTCTCCGGGTTGAAGAGGTGCGGCTCGCCCTCGCGACGCCACTGGTACTCGCCGCCGATCTCGAGCTCGCGGTGCGCGGGCACGATCCCGGCCGGCGGGTAGGCCTTGGCGTGGCGTGCGGCCACCTCTTCGGCGATGACGTCGAGTCTCGACGCCGCCCAGGCTTGGAGGTGGTGCCGGTGAAGTACTTGTCGACGACCGTCTGGGAGAGGCCGATGCACTCGAAGATCTGCGCACCGGTGTACGACGCCACGGTGCTCACGCCGATCTTGGACATCACCTTCACGACGCCCTTGCCGAGCGCCTTGATCAGGTTCTTCACGGCCTGCTCGGGCTCGGCCTTGACGTAGTAGCCCTCGCGCGCGAGGTCCTCGACGGTCTCCATGGCGAGGTACGGGTTGACCGCGGCCGCGCCGTAACCGACCAGCAGCGCCACGTGGTGCACCTCGCGGACGTCGCCGGCCTCGACGAGCAGCCCCACCTGGGTGCGGGTCTTCTCGCGCACCAGGTGGTGGTGGACCGCGCCCGTCAGCAGCAGCGACGGGATCGGAGCCAGGTCGGCGGTGGAGTGCCGGTCGGAGAGCACGATGATCCGCGCGCCGCTGGCGATCGCCGCGGACACCTCGGCGCAGATCTCGTCGATCCGGGCCGCCATGGCCGCGCCGCCGCCCTGCACGTCGTACAGGCCGCGGGAGACGTGGGTGATGAAGCCCGGGTGGTCGCCCTCGCGGTTGATGTGGCGGATCTTGGCCAGGTCGTCGTTGGAGATGACCGGGAACGGCAGCACGATCTGCCGGCACGAGGCCGGGGCCGGGTGGAGCAGGTTCGACTCCGGGCCGATCGAGCCGTAGAGCGAGGTGACGAGGCTCCTCGCGGATGGCATCCAGCGGCGGGTTGGTGACCTGCGCGAAGAGCCTGGCTGAAGTAGTCGAAGAGCAGCCGCGGCTTCTCGCTCAGCGCCGCGATGGGCGTGTCGGTGCCCATCGAGCCGAGCGGCTCCCCGGCGGTGTTGGCCATCGGGGTGAGCAGGACGCGCAGGCTCCTCCTCGGTGTAGCCGAAGATCTGCTGACGACGGGTCACCGAGGCGTGGGTGTGCACGATGTGCTCGCGCTCGGGGATGTCGTCGAGGTGGATCATCCCGGCGTGCAGCCACTCGCCGTACGGGTGCTCGGCGGCCAGCCTGGTCCTTGACCTCCTCGTCCTCGATGATCCGGTGCTCCTCGGTGTCGACGAGGAACATGCGGCCCGGCTGCAGCCGGCCCTTGCGGACCACCGTGGCCGGGTCGAGGTCGAGCACGCCGACCTCGGAGGCCAGCACGACGAGGCCGTCCTCGGTCACCCAGAACCGGGAGGGGCGCAGGCCGTTGCGGTCCAGGACCGCGCCGATCTGGGTGCCGTCGGTGAAGACGACACAGGCCGGGCCGTCCCACGGCTCCATCATCGTGGAGTGGAAGGCTGTAGAACTCGCGCCGCTGCGCGTCCATCTCGGTGTGGTTCTCCCACGCCTCCGGGATCATCATCAGCACCGCGTGCGGCAGGCTGCGACCACCCATGTGGAGGAGCTCGAGGACCTCGTCGAAGGACGCCGAGTCCGAGGCGCCCGGGGTGCAGATCGGGAAGAGCCGCTCCAGGTCGCCCGGGATCTCCTCGGACTCCAGCAGCGCCTCGCGCGCCCGCATCCAGTTGCGGTTGCCCATGACGGTGTTGATCTCGCCGTTGTGCGCGATGAAGCGGAACGGGTGCGAGAGCGGCCAGGCTCGGGAAGGTGTTCGTCGAGAACCGCGAGTGCACGACACCGATCGCGGAGGCCATGCGCTCGTCGCGCAGGTCCGGGAAGAAGTTGTCGAGTCTGGTCGGTGGTCAGCATGCCCTTGTAGGCGAGCGTGCGCGAGGACAGCGACGGGAAGTAGACGTCGGTCTCGCGCTCGGCGCGCTTGCGCAGGCAGAAGGCCAGGCGCTCGAGGTCCATGCCGTTGAGTGCGCCACCGGGCGCCTGCACGAACAAGCTGGGTGAAGGTCGGCATGACGCTGAGCGCCATCGTGCCGAGGATGTCCGGGTTGACCGGCACCTCGCGCCAGCCGAGGACCGTCAGGCCCTCCTCGGCGGCGAGCTCCTCGATCCGGCCACGGGTCTTGGCCACCTGCTCCTCGTCGCCGGGCAGGAAGGCCGTGCCCACGGCGTACGAGCCGGCGGCGGGGAGGGTGACCCCGGCGTCGGCGGCCACGGCGCGCAGGAAGGCGTCCGGGACCTGCAGCAGGATGCCGGCACCGTCGCCGGAGTTGGCCTCGGCGCCGGCGGCACCGCGGTGATCCAGGTTGCGGAGGGCCGTCAGGGCCTTCACCACGATGTCGTGGCTGGCCTCACCGGTCAGCGTCGCGACGAAGGCGACGCCACAGGCGTCCTTCTCGTGACGCGGGTCGTAAAGACCCTCCGGCGGCGGGAACGCGTGCGAATAGGGCACCAGGGTTCTCCCGTCGACTACGTCCGTGTCACCCCGTCGCCTTGAGCGAGCGAGGACGTCCACGGAAGGTGGGGCGCAAGGGACAGCACTGGCCCACGCGGCGGAGCGCTCAGATTACCACTCTGTGACGCCGTGTCTCGCCGAGGTGACGCGGTCCTGGACACCGCGGGACCGCTCAGCCGAAGCGGCCGTTGACGTAGTCCGCCGTCCGGGGGTCCTGCGGGTCGTCGAAGATCACGCCCGTCGGGCCCTGCTCGACGATCACGCCGGGGGTCCCGTGAGCGGCGAGGAAGAAGGCGCAGCGGTCCGAGACCCGGGCCGCCTGCTGCATGTTGTGGGTGACGATCACGATCGTCACCTGGGACCCGATCTCGCGGATCGTCTCCTCCACCACGCGGGTGGAGGTGGGGTCGAGGGCCGAGCACGGCTCGTCCATCAGCAGCACCCGGGGCCGTACGGCGAGCGAGCGCGCGATGCACAGCCGCTGCTGCTGTCCGCCCGACAGCGCCGAGCCGGGCTGGCGCAGCCGGTCGCGGACCTCGGCCCACAGCCCGGCCCGGGTCAGCGACTCCTCGACCAGGTCCTCGCGCTCGGACTTGCGGATCTTGGCGCCGACCAGGTGGAGCCCGGCGAGCACGTTGTCCTGGATCGACATCGCCGGGAACGGGTTGGGCTTCTGGAACACCATGCCGATCGCCCGGCGGGCGTCGGTGAGCCGGCGGTCGGGGTCGTAGATGTCCGTCCCGTCCAGGCGCACCTCCCCTGCCAGCGCCGCGCCCGGCACCAGACTCGTGCATCCGGTTGAGGATGCGCAGGAAGGTCGACTTGCCGCAGCCCGAGGGCCCGATCAGCGCGGTCACCTGGCCGGCGGGCACGTCGATGGAGACCCGGTCGAGCACCTTGCGCTGCCCGAACCAGGCGGACACCGCCTCTGCCTCCAGACGGCCGGGCAGCGGGCCGTGCGACTCCGGAACCGGCGGCGCGGGCGGCGACTCCGGGCCGACGGCGGGGATGACGAGGGTGGAATCGGACACGGCACTTCTCCTTCGTGGGGTGGCCGGCCGCCGGGGTCTCCCCCGGCGGCCGACCGGCTGCTGCGGGTGCTACTTGACGATCAGCGTCGAGTACGCGCTGGCGCTGCGGGCGACGTAGCCGTTGCCGGAGTAGAGGACCCGGATCTTGTGGGTCCCCTTCGCCAGCCTCGGCAGGGTGACGGTGAGCCTGCCGAGGTTCGCCGCCTTGAGGGTCACGCGCTTGATGACCTTGGCGCCGTCGTACACCGTGAAGGTGCCGGTGAGGTACGCCACCGGCACGCTCGTCGCGGCGACCCGCGCCGTGATCTTCGGGTACGTCGTGCGCTTGATCGTCGTCGCCGCGAGCTTTGCCGTAGGTGACCGACGGGGCCTGCAGGATCCGGATCGCACGGGTCGTCTGGCTCGGTAGGGTCTGCGCCGTGCCGCCGTAGGTGACGCTGAGGGTGTGCGTCCCCGGCGCCAGCCGGGTGCCGGCGACGGGCAGCGTGATCACGCCGTCCGCGTCCAGCGCCTTGGTCGCGAGCACGGTGGTGCCCCTCTTGACCACGACCGTGCCGCCGTTGGCGCCGGCTCCGGTGACGGTGACCGTCACGGCGTAGGCCCGGCCCCAGTAGGAGCTCGCCGGGGCGACCGCCTTGGTCGTCGTCGCCGACTTCGGCGGGGTGACCACCGGGCCGCTGACGACGGACCACTGGTCGCCGGTGACCTTGACGAACGCCGAGGCGTAGCGGTCGGTCACGCCCTGGGCCGGCGAGCCTGGTGCGCAGGCGCAGGCTCGAAGACACCGCCGTAGGTGCCCTGGCCCGAGGCCGGGAAGGTGGCGACGGCGTCGGCGAGGCTCGCCCCGCCGGCGGTGCGGACGTAGGGCTTGCCGGCGAGCGCCGCGGGAGCGCTGACCGCGCCGGTCCCGCTGAACTTGTCGGTGCCGGTGGCCTGCACGCCCGGCCACGCGCCGGCCGCGCTGCCCGAGCGGGCGGCGTGGACGAACAGCGTGGCGTAGGTGTCGTCGGCGCGCACGGTGCCCCCGGCGGCCGCGAACGGCGGCAGCGCGGCGTTCACGGAGCCCGAGGTGACCTCGGTGCCGGAGGCGTCGTACAGGTGCAGGCCGACGGCGGTGCGGGCCGGGTCGTCGACCGAGGCGTTGTCGCCGACGTACCACTCCAGGCTGTCGGGGTCGCCGGTGAAGGAGGGCGCCGCGACGGCGATGCCGCCGAGCGCCGAGGCGACGAGCGCGAGCCCGAGGGCCGCGCTCCACCTCTTCTTGATGGTCTGCATGTGTGTCTCCTAGGTCTGTGCTGACCGCTGGGTCAGGAACCGCTCACGGCAGAGCCGGCATCCGCGCAGGAGGCGTCCCCGCCGCCGACCAGACTCCCACGAGTCGCCGTCGACCTCGATGTCGGCGGTGTCGTAGTGGTCGGCGAGGGTGCCGCCGGCGGGAGTGCCGAGGACGAGCCGCAGCCTGGACGAAGCCGTCGAGGTCCGCCGGGAAGGCGGTGACGAAGTCCTGCAGCGTCCACGCCTCCTTGGTGATCCGCGTCGCCGGCCGGGCCGGGTCGGCGAAGGCCACCGCTGCGGTGATCGGCGAGCCGCTGAACTCCTCGGGCCCCACGCCCTCACGCGGTTGGTAGGCGAACAGCGTCGCCACCGCGCCCTCCGGGTCGCTGCCCGCGGGCAGCGCCGTGGAGCCCAGCACGACGTCGGCGAACGGCCGCGCGTCGAGCCTTGCCGCCGCTCACCCGCTCCCCGTGCTTGCACAGGGTGAGCAAGCCCGTGGACCGCGCGTCGTCGTACGGCGCCACGGGGTCCTTGCCGAGGCGCCACACCAGCACGCCGGCGACGCCGACGGCCAGCACGAGCAGCACGGCGGCCACGCGGACCCGCGGACGGGCGAGGGTGGAGTTCGTCATGACGGTTCCTGGTTCCCGGGCGCGGTCAGTCGACGGCGATCTCGGCGTTGTCGGTGCCGAACACGTGGTAGTCCGGCGTCACGCCGGCTGCCTCGAGCAGGGCCTGGCCGGCGGGCGTGCGCACGAAGGGCGCCGGGCCGTCGGGGTTGTAGAACAGCGCCTTGACCCAGTTCAGGGTGCTGCCCGGCTGCCACGGGGTGGTGGAGGTCAGGTCCGACTCCCGGATCAGCGCGTTGTAGGCGAAGTTGCCGCCGTACGGCGCCGTGGGGGTGTTGTTGTCGGCCGTGCTGTCACCGTCGAGCAGCCTTGATGGCGCTGGCGTCGGCCGCGGTGCGGTGGCCGTCCTCGGTGTTGTAGTTGTTGGTCTTCTGACCGTCCGAGGTGAGCGTGTAGTAGCCCTTGTTCAGGGTGCGGTAGCGCCCGCGCGGGAAGGGCACGATCGCGTTCTTGCGCTGGGCCTCGGGCAGCAGCGCGATGGCGGTCGGGTCGTTCTGCTGGACGTTGAACGAGTTCGGGTTGTTGCGACCGGTGAAGGTGCTGTTGCCCGGGTTCTGCCGCTTGACGTTGGCGAGGAAGGTGTTCCACATGCCGGCGTCGGAGGGCAGCGTCAGCGGGATGATCGTGTCGTCGGGCGCGGGGCCGGTGTAGCCCGGGACGTCGCTCCACTTGGTGTACTGCCCGGTGTAGATCTTGAGGATGTCGTCCGCGCTGAGCGTGGCCGGCGCGTTGGTGGTCGCGGCGACGGCGATGAGCCTGGCGGTCGGTGGCGATCTGGACCCGGTAGAGCCTTGGTGCCCTGCTTGGCCTGGATCGTGTTCTGGTTGTCCGCCGAGAGGCCGTCGGGGCTGCGGCCCACGTCGATCCAGCCCTGGTCGTCGTTGATGATCGCGTCGCGTCCACCGGCGCCGCCGCCGGAGGGGCGCACGACGAGGTCCTGGCCGGCGCGCAGGCCGACGGTCGGGTTGAGCAGGCTTCACGTCCGACTGCTTGATGTACTTCACGCCGTTCTCGCCGATCGTGCCGTTGCCGGTGATCGTGGCGAGTCGCCGCGGATCGGTGTAGGCGCTGCGGCCCTGGGCGTCGCCGGAGGAGTCGAAGTTGACGAAGCGCCAGCGGTTGCCGGCCGTGTTGTAGCCCGGCAGGCTCGTGGTAGCCGTCGGCGAGGAAGTTGAAGGAGTTCTGGATGATGTCGGAGCCGGTGGCGACGACGTCTTGGGGCTGCGGGGCCGGGTCGGCCTGCGCGGGGGTGAAGGTGAGGGTGAGCCCGGCGGCGGTGGCCAGCCCCACGAACGCGACGGAAGCAGACTTCCGGGGAATCAACATCGGATGACCTATTTTTAGTAATCCAGTAGAGATACTCCCGAGCGTGAGGAGGACGGTAACCGCGGCACGCGCTTCCCGTGGTCCTCGGTCTCGCATCGCGAGACCTGCCCGGCTAGAGGAGGGCGGGCAGCAGGCGGGCTCCGATCGACGAGGCCAACCAGAGCGCACCCACGACCGCGGGCGCACCCGCGATCCAGGCGGCCCGGTGGGACCAGCGGGTCCAGGACCAGGCGAAGCCCGCGAGCGTGGCCAGCAGCAGCCTGCAGGCTCAGCGCGAGCTCGGCGAGCGTGCCGGAGTCCACGTGGGACTCCAGCAGACTCGGGGCGGGGGTCGGTGCCGGAGCGGGGGCCGGCGGCGACCGCGCCGGAGGAGAGCACCGCGTCGACGTACACGGTCTCGGAGGAGTGGAGCAGGGAGACCTGCGAGCCCTTGCCGGCAGCGGTGATCAGCGTCAGCCGGCTCGCTCCGGCGCCAGGCGGCGCCGGTGACGGGTCGCCCTCGCGGCGGATGCCCGTCACGTCGTAGGTGAACCGGCCCTGCGCGGTGGTGACCACCACCCGCGCGCCGCGCCGGACCTCCGGCAGGTGGGCGAAGGGCCGGCCGTAGGACACCGAGCGCCCCGCGACCACGCTCACGCCCTGCTGACCCGGGAGCACGGTGCCGGGCCGGTGGCCCGGACCGTCCTGCAGCCTGGCGCGAGCGGGTGCCCTCCACGACGACGAGGTCCTCGACGTCGAGCGAGGGGATCGAGAGCAGCGCGACGGGCGCGCCGGTGTCCACCGGCGCGCCCGTCGGTGCCGTGCCTTCGGCGAGCCTGGGTGCGTAGGCTCGCCGTACAGCACGTTCTGTGCGTGGTTCTGCTCGAAGTCGCTCAGAACCAGCAGGTACAGCAGGACCCAGCCCAGCACCAGGGAGACGCCGAGCAGCACGCGGCCGCCCGCGACCCGGATCTGGCGGTCCGCGATGCCCGGCGGCGGGGAGGCGTCGACCTCACCGCTGTGGACCTCGGTCCGGGCGGGCCCGGTGGGCGCGAGGGTCATCGCGACCTCCGCGGACGATGCGCCCAGGCGGCCGCGAGGCCGGTCTGCAGCAGACTCCAGCCAGCGCAGCACGCCACCGGCCACCGCGCACAGCGCGGCCATCAGCAGCAGTGTCGGCAGCCCGACCCGGCCCAGGGAGGAGCGCTCCCCCGAGGTGAGCGCGAGCCTGGTCACCCGCCGCTGCGGCGGACGGCGCGGCCACGGCCGGTCCCCCGCCCGCCGCCGACGGTACGACGCCCGCCGGACCGGCCACCGCCGGCGCGACCCCGGTGCCGGGCCCGCTCTGGTCGGTGTTCTTCGGCGGCGTCTTCACCGGCGGGGCGGCCTTGGAGAAGTCGCACGCCTTCGCGAGCGTGGTCGCCGGCGCGGCGCCCACGGCCGGGACAGCGCCCTTCTGGGTGCGCACCGCGACCACCGCGCTCGCGAGGTAGGACTCCTCGCCGCCGAACCCGTTCTCCGCGGTCAGCGGCAGGTAGCCCGCCGGCAGGCTCGCCGTTGGCCTGGCCGGGGCGCTGACCCGGGCCACCGGCGTAGCACAGGAAGCGCGCCGCCTGGCCGCCGTCGCGGCGTCCAGGGCACTGGTCGGGAAGACCGCGGAGACCGGCAAAGCGCCCGGGTAGGCCTTGCTGCCCTTGGCGGTCGAGAGGGCGGCGTAGTCCAGTGCCCAGGTGCCGTCCTCGACATCCGGCTTCAGCAGCGGCGCGGCCGCGGCGAGGCCGGCGGAGTCGCCGGAGACGAACGTGCGCCCGCCCGCGTCGGCGAAGGTCGCCGTCGGCGCGAGGGTGGTGGCGGTCTGCAGGTCCGCGGTGCGCAGGTTGTAGCGGCGCGCGGCCGACAGCGAGACCAGGCCGAGCACGAAGCGGTGCCCGACGGCCTGGCGCCCCTCGGTGCGCAGCGGCAGCGTGGTCGCGTCGTTGCCGTCGTAGCGGCACACGGTGGCGACGGCGGAGTTGGCGAACTGCAGGTTGAGGCTGACCGGGCCGAGCCCGGAGAGCGGGTTCGCGACCAGTCTGCAGGTACGGCGTGGGGCTGTTGGCATAGCAACGGTTCTGGTCGATGTACCACTGCGGCGCGAGGAACTCGTCGAGCAGCGGCCAGTTGTCGACCGGCAGACTCGATGCGCTGGTACGCCGCGTTGACCTTCATCCCCCACGGGTCGGGCTTCCCGTCGAGCCAGGCCCGGGCCTCCGGGTCCGCGTCGATCCACCGGGTCAGCGCCCAGACCATGTCGGAGTTGGAGGAGAAGACCTGCAGCGCCGCCGCGGACTCCAGCGTCGTGCTCTCCGCGATCCCCGGGTTGAGCGCCTTGAACTCCGGGTCCACCGTCAGGTTGTAGGGGTTGTCCCCCAGCCCTGCGTGGCCCGAGCGCACGAACGACGTGGCGGGGTAGGACGCACTGAGCAGGCTTGGCGACCAGGCGGGCGTTGAGCCGCAGGCTCTCCCGCCGTCGTTGGTCGGCGTCGTCGATGGAGAAGGCGATCGCGAAGCCGCCGAGCGCCACCGGTGCCTGGACGACCGGGCGCTGGTAGCCGCCCGGCTGCGGGGTGGAGCCTGAACGCGCCGGTGATCTCGCCGCTCTCCAGCAGGCTGCGCGCCAGCGACTCGGACTGCTGCACGTGGGTGAAGGAGAACAGGCTGTCGGTGGTGCAGAACTTCGGGCGCCAGGAGGCGGTCAGGCTCGTTGAGCACGACCGAGCCCATCAGGCTCCAGCGGCTTCTCCGCCGACTCCGGCGGGCAGACCTCGGCCGTGGGCGCGAAGGTCAGCGGCACCGTGATCCGGTTGCGCCAGTTCGACGCGCTCCACCACAGGTTGCCGCGCACCGCCTGGTCCGAGTCTGCGGGTGGTGGCGGGCTCCCCCGGCGCGTAGGCGCCGGTGCGGCGGCAGGTCGTGTCCGCACTGGTCTTCTGCGCGTCGGTCAGCGGCACGCCGGCCTTGTTGGTCTGCGGCTGACCGGCGGGCGACTCGTAGCCGAAGGCGTCGCAGGCTGACCCCGACGACGGGCACCGCGACGAGGGCGCAGCGCACCTTCGCCGAGCAGCCCAGCGAGCCGTTCTCGGCGCGGGTCCACACCGCGAAGTCCGCGCTGCCCTTGCCGTCCTTGCCGGTGATGCCGTACGTCGTGTTGCTCGGCACGCCGCCGCGCTCGGCGGAGTCGGTCTCCGGCGCCGCAGGCGTGCAGCCGGCCTCGGGGTCCGGGCCGCCGTAGTAGGTCTTGCCGCCGGCGGCCTTGAAGGGCACCCAGCGTGCGGTCGTCGCCGGAGCCAGCCTTGGTGCAGGCGTCCGGCAGGTCGGCGGGCTCACCCACCACGGGGGCGCGGTCAGGGGCGCTGGCATAGGCGTCGAAGCGCCAGGCCGGGGTCGTCGAGGCGGCGGCGAGGTAGCGCTCGGGCGAGGTCTGCGTCCAGCACGTCTCCGGGCTGAGCCGGGTCTGGCCCGCGGGCACCTTGTCGGCGTCCACGCCGCGGCACTGCAGCAGCACGAAGGGGTACTCCTGGTTGCGGCCCTCGGAGGAGTTCGGGTCGGCGACGACCGCGCCGGTCGGGGTCGCGCCCTCCCAGCCTGACCTTGATCTCCTGGCGTCCGCGCAGGTTGTCGGCCTGGGAGACGTGCAGGGTGATCTTGTTCGTGCTGGCGACCGTCGTCCTGCCGTCGGCGTCGACGAAGGTTCGCTGCGCGGTCACCGTCCGGGTCAGGCCACCGGCCGCGCCGGCCGGTGCGGTGCCGGACGGGGCGACCACCGCGAGCACGCCCAGCAGCACGGCGACGGCGAAGCAGACGCGCTCGGCGCGCCGGCGCAGGGTGGTCATCGCGACCGCCTGCGGGTCCCGGCGAGTCGCCCGACGACCGGCGGTACGACGAGCACGCCGAGGAAGAGCCCGAGCACCAGGGCAGCGAGCACCTTCGGCGGGCCGGAGCGGGCGTCGGGGTCGAGGGTCGTCGCGACCGTGGTGATCCCGTCGCTCGTCGTACCGGTGGTGGAGCCGTCGGCGCCGACCACCGGCGCGCCACCCGCGGCGGCCGGAGCGTCCGGCACGCCGTCGCCGTCGGTGTCGACCGCCGGCGCCCCGGCACCCGGGCCGGCCGCCGGCCCGGCGCCCGGCGCGGCGCCGGCGGCGGGCGCGCCGCTCGGGGTCTTGGTGCCGGTGCCACCGGGGTTGTCGTTGAACGTGCCGACGTCGTCGCCGCACGGGCCCTGGCCGGGCCGGTCGCACTCGGCCGGGAAGGGCGCGATCTTCGCCAGGTAGTTCTCCGACGGCTTGCCCGGCACGAAGGTCGGGTTGTGGCAGTTCTTGACGTTCTTGATGATCGAGGCGTCGAAGACGACCTTCGGGTCGGCGAGCTTGAGCTTGTTGACCTGGGTGAGGCTGGCCTGGACCAGGTTGACGGGCAGCGGCGAGTAGCCGATGGGACCGATCGCCGACTGGCCCACGCAGACCGAGTGCTGGAGGAAGTCGGTCAGCGCCTGGCGCTTCGGGGTCGTCATCTTCGAGTCGTTCGCGGCGGTCGGGATGATCGCGTAGACGTACGACGACAGCGGGTAGGTCCGCTTGTCCGGGTTGACGTAGACCTGGTCCAGACTTCTGGGTGAGGTAGTTCGGATCCTTCGGGTCGTCGTTGATCTGCGCACGGGTGAGCGCCACCGCGACGTTGTACTGCGTCGGCAGCGTGAAGTAGCCGGCCTTGTTGAGCAGACTTGGCGACCGGGTAGCCGGCGGCGAGAGGGTAGGAGTACTCCTCCATCGCGATCGCGCCCACGGAGCCCTTGGACTTGAGGAAGTTCATCACGCCGTCGGAGCCGGTCTGCGCACGCTGCTGGCCGCGGGCCTCGCCGCAGTTGAGCGGGAAGTAGTCCGTCGCGGCGAGCCGCCCGCCGTTGCAGTCCTTCCACAGTGCGGGGTACTGGCTCACCATCCAGGTCGTGAACTGGTTGGTGACGCCCGCGCCGTCCGCGCGCACGACCGGGATGATCGGGATCGACGGCAGCGCGCGGCCGTTGTTGTCCTTGGTGATCGCCGCGTCGTTCCAGTTGGTGATCTGGTTGGTGAAGATCCTCGCCAGGGTCTCCCCCGACAGCCGGATGTTCTTCACCCTCTTGCCGCCGACGGTGACGTTGTAGGGGAACGCCGTGCCGCCCGCGACGATCGGCAGGTAGGCGAAGGAGCGGCCCAGCGAGGAGTCCACCGCGCCGGTCGACGGGTCCTTGCCGCGGTACGGCGAGTCGGTGACCCCGAAGTCGCTGGACTTGTTGGCGTAGTCCTTGCGCCCCTGCGCGGCACCGTTGGCGGTGTAGACCACCTTGATGTCCTTGGCGTCCACCTCGGCCACCCACTCGGCGACGGCGTTGCCGGCCCAGGAGGAGCCCGAGCCCTTGATCAGGCTCGTACGTCGGTGCGGCGGCCACCGCGGCACCAGGACCGGCGGCGACGGCGAGGTAGCCGGCGAGGGCGAGCGCGACGGTGCGGGCACCTCGGCGCAGCAGCGGGGTCATCGGTTCTTCCTTCCCCTGGCCGCCACGCGGGCGAGCAGGAACAGCGAGAGCACGACCACGAGCAGGACCGCGGCACCGGCGTAGGCCCGCTGCTCCATCTGCGGGCTGCCCGTGGTGACGGCGGAGTAGACGAACAGCGGCAGCGAGTTCATCGGGTCGTGGAGCGGGTCGGCGTTGAAGAAGGTGGACGCGCCGGACGTCAGCAGCAGCGGCGAGGTCTCGCCGACCGCACGGGCCACGCCGAGGATGAGCGCGGTCGCCAGACCGGGCCGGGCGGTCGGCAGGACGACCTTCCAGACCGTCTGCCAGCGCCCCGCCCCGAGGGCGTACGACGCCTCGCGCAGCCCGTTCGGGACGACGCGGAGCACGACCTCGCTCGCCCGGGCCATGATCGGCAGCGCCATCACGGCCAGCGCCAGGGAGGCGGCGAGCCCACTCGTCTCCATGCCGAGGCTGACGATCCAGATCGAGTAGATGAACAGGCCGGCCACGATCGAGGGCAGCGCCGTCATCGCCTCGACGACGGTGCGGACGAGCACCGCACCCTTGCCGCCGACCTCAGAGATGTAGACCGCGGTCGCCAGGCCCAGGGGCATCGCGATGGCCACGGCGATGCAGACCTCGATGACGGTGCCGAGGATGGCGTGCGCGATGCCGCCCCGGGTGAAGGGGTCCTCGGCGCGCACGCCCGCCATGTCGTCGGTGAAGAAGTTGAGGTGGCTCAGCGCGGGCAGGCCCTTCCAGACCGTGCTGACCACCGTGCTGAGCAGCGCCAGGCCGATCAGCGCGGGCGCGGCCATCACCACGGCGGTGACCACCCGGTCGACCACGATCCGGCGGGGCTGGGTGAGCGCGGTGAGGCCGGCGTAGAAGGCGACGAAGACGGCGTACCAGCACACGGTGAACCCGACGGCGCCGGAGAACGGCAGGATCTGGGTGTAGAGCAGCCAGGTCGTCGCCACGGACCCGACGACCGCTCCCACGAGCGTCAGCACGTCCTCGCGGGTGCGGTGGCCGGCCTGGCGCAGGGTCTCGGCCGGCGGCGCCTCGGGCTCGGCGAGGTGGCGCGGCGGGGGGCGCGAGCGTGGTCACAGCTCGGTCACCCCGCCGCCACGGGAGCGGGCCACGACCATGGCGGCCAGGCTGTTGACGACCAGCGTCATCACGAACAGCAGGAAGCCGGCGGTGAGCAGCGCGGACAGTCTGCGCCGGCGAGGCCTCCTTGAAGCCGGAGGCGATGAGCGCGGAGATGGTCGCGGTGCCGGACTCCAGCACGTACGGCTTGATCTCGAAGGCCTGCGAGATCACCATCACCACCGAGATGGTCTCGCCGAGTGCGCGGCCCAGGGCCAGCATCGTGCCGCCGATGATGCCGCCGCGACCGAAGGGCAGCACCACCGTGCGCACCATCGACCAGCGGGTGGCACCGAGCGCGAGCGCGGCCTCCTTCTCCCCTGCCGGCGCCTCCGCGAACACCTCGCGCATCACCGAGGTGGCCATCGGGAAGATCATCATCGCCACGGCCAGCGCGGCGATGGCCGCCGAGCCGGCGTACGACGGGTAGCCCGGCGCCTGCGTCCAGATCGGGTAGTCCACGTCGGTGCGCACGTGGAAGAACGGGATCCAGCCGAAGTGCTTGCTGATCCAGTGGGTCACCACAGTGGCGTGCGGCTGGATCACGATGAGCACCCACAGGCCGAACACGATGCCCGGCACCGCCGCCATCAGGTCGACCATCCGCACCAGCAGGGGCCGGGCCCAGGCGGGCGCCCAGTCGGTGATGAAGAGCGCGGTCAGCAGCGAGAGCGGGAAGGCGAGCAGCAGCGCGATGACCGCGACCTGCAGCGTCCCGAGGACGACCGCGGCGATGCCGACGATGTCCTGGCTGGGCAGCCAGCGGTACTCGGTGAAGAAGGAGAGCCCGTAGTGGCGCAGGGTCGGCACCGACTGCGCGCCGAGGAAGATGCCGATGCCGGAGGTGATTGCGAGGACGGTGAACGCCAGCACCCGGACGACGTGCAGGAACACCCGGTCCTGCAGGGAGTAGCGCACACCGAGCACGCGAGGGACGTCCTCCGCGGGCCAGGCGTCGTCCGGGGACGGCGCAGGCGTGGAAACAGCAGCACGCGACATGACGGGGGCACCCCTACCCGCTCGCGGCCCCCGATGGCCGAACCAGTGAAGACCTTAAGTCTAGTGGTTCGGCTGTATTTATTTGGATAAATGAGTTCAGATCGTGGACGGATCGTCCTCGGCGGTGTCCTCGGAGGGCTCGTCGCCGGTCTTCTCCGCGGTCTCCTCGCCGGTCTTCTCCCCGGTCCTCTCGCCGGCTCCCTCGGGCGCGGGCCTCCGCCCGTCGACGTACACGCTCTCCTCGCGGCCGGGCCGGTTCTTGAGCGACCAGACGAAGAACGCCGCCGCGGCGACGAAGAGCACGATCGAGGTCCACACGTTGAAGCGCAGCCCCAGCACGTCGTTCAGCCTGGACGTCGTCGATGCGGATGTACTCGATCCAGCCGCGACCCAGCGTGTAGGCCATGACGTACGCCGCCATCACCCGGCCGTGGCCGAGGCGGAAGCGCCGCTCCAGCCAGATGATCAGCGCGAAGGCGGCGAGGTTCCAGATGCACTCGTAGAGGTAGGTCGGGTGGAAGGTCTCCATGGCCGGCGGCACCCCACCGTTGGCCGCCAGCGCGTCGGCGTAGTCCTTGCTGGCCAGGTAGGCGCCGCTGTAGTGGTCCTTGTCGATCTCCAGGCCCCACGGCAGGTCGGTCGGGCGCCCGTACAGGCTCCTGGTTGAACCAGTTGCCCCATCGCCCGATCGCCTGGGCGACCAGCACCCCGGGCGCGAGCACGTCGAGCAGCGGCAGCAGCCGGATGCCCTTGCGGCGCGCACCGAGCCAGGCGCCGAGCGCACCGAGGGCGACACCGCCCCAGATGCCGAGCCCGCCGTGCCAGACGTAGAGCGCCTCGATCGGCTCCCCACCGGCGCCGAAGTACTTCTTCCAGTCGGTGGCGACGTGGTAGAGCCGCGCTCCGACGAGACCGAACGGGACGGCCCACAGCGCGACGTCCTGGATCTCGCCGAGGGTGCCGCCGCGGGCCTGCCAGCGCTTCTCACCGAGCCAGATCGCGACGACGATGCCCAAGATGATGCACAGCGCGTAGCCGCGCAGCGGGAACGGCCCGATGTGCCACACGCCGTTGGCCGGGCTCGGGATGCTGGCGGTGAGAAGCCTGGGTGAGCACGGCGGGTCCTCGGTCTCGATCAGTCGTGGGTCAGTCGTCGGTGAGCAGGGTGTGGATGTCGGCCGCGAACTCCTTGGCCGAGGTCTCCTGGTTCCACAGGGTGACGGCGCGGTGCGAGCCGTCGAGGGCGAGCGTGAACGTCGAGTGGCCACCCAGGTCGTAGCCCCCGGTCGGCGAGCTTCTTGCCGTCGTTGACGTAGACGTGCAGCGGCTCGCCGACCTTGATGATGGTGTCGAGGTCACCGGTCAGCCCGATGAAGGACTTGTTGTAGCGGTCCAGGTAGGCCCGCATCGTCTTCTCGTCGTCGCGGGTCGGGTCGGTGGTCACGAGCACCACGTCGACCTTCTTCGCGTCCTCGGCGTCGAGCAGGTTGACCGCGGCCGCGATGTTGTTGAGCACCAGCGGGCAGAAGTCCGGGCAGTGGGTGTAGCCGAAGAAGACCAGGGTGAGCGGCTTGTCGGCATCTGCACCCAGGGAGTAGGGCCGGCCGGCGGTGTCGGTCAGCGCGATGTCCGCCGCCTGGTAGGGGCTCTCGAGCCGGGTGCCGGTGAAGCCCTTCTCCGCGCCGCCCGTGCCGCAGCCCGCGGCGAGCAGCCCGACGACGACCAGTGCCAGCGTCGCCCTCAGCCGATCACGCACGCACGCCTCCCGCCACTCCGGCGGCCGGGTCCTCGGCGAGCGCCCGGACCGCGGCCAGTCCCGCGGCGTGGTCGCCGGCGTGCTCCTGCAGGGCGCGGACGAAGGCCGAGCCCACGATCACCCCGTCGGCGTACGACGCCAGGCTCCGCGGCCTGCGCGCCGGTGTTCACTCCGACGCCCACGCCGACCGGCAGGTCCGTCGTCGCCTTGGTGCGCGCGATCAGCGGAGCCACCCCGGCAGCGGTCGCCTGGCGAGTGCCGGTCACGCCCATGATGCCGGTGGCGTAGACGAAGCCGCGGCTGGCCGCGGTGGTCATCGCGATCCGCTCGTCGGTGGACGACGGCGCGACGAGGAAGACCTTGTCGAGGTCGAGCCGGTCCGCGGACTCGACCCACTCCGGCGCGAAGTCGGGCGTCAGGTCGGGGGTGATCAGGCCGGACCCGCCGGCGTTCGCCAGGTCCTGGGCGAACCGCTCCACGCCGTAGCGCTCGATCGGGTTCCAGTAGGTCATCACCAGCACGGGCACGCCTGTCGCGGCGACCGCCTCGACGACGCGCAGCACGTCGGCGGTGCGCACCCCCGCCTCCAGCGCCTGCTGGGCGGCGGCCTGGATGATCGGGCCGTCCATGACCGGGTCGCTGTAGGGCAGGCCGAGCTCGATCACGTCGCAGCCGGCGTCGACCATCACCTTCAACGCCTCGACGCTGCCCGCGACGTCGGGGAAGCCGGCAGGCAGGTAGCCCACCAGCGCGGCGCGGCCCTCGGCGCGGGCCTTGTCGTAGGCGATGCTGCTGCTGGTCACTTCCGCTCCCCCGCGGTGCCGAGCCCGAACCACTCCAGGGCGGTGCCCATGTCCTTGTCGCCGCGGCCGGAGAGGTTGACGAGGATGGTCTGGCCGGGCCGCTCCTTCGCGACCCGCAGCGCCCCCGCGACGGCGTGCGCGCTCTCGATCGCCGGGATGATGCCCTCGGTGCGCGCCAGCAGGGACATCGCGTCCATCGCCTCCGCGTCGGTCACCGGCAGGTACGTCGCCCGGCCACCCGCCGACAGTGCGGCGTGCTGCGGGCCGACGCCCGGGTAGTCCAGGCCCGCGGAGATGGAGTGCGACTCGACGGTCTGGCCGTCCTCGTCCTGCAGCACGAAGGTGCGCGCGCCGTGCAGCACGCCGATGGAACCGGCGAAGATCGTCGCCGCGTGGCGACCCGTGTCGACGCCGTCCCCACCGGCCTCGAAGCCGTAGATCGCCACGTCCGGGTCGTCCACGAATCCCGCGAACAGGCCGATCGCGTTGGACCCGCCGCCCACGCACGCCGCGACGGCGTCCGGCAGGGCACCGTACTGGTCCAGGCACTGCTGGCGGGCCTCGTCGCCGATGCCGCGCACGGAGCCTGAGCACCAGGCTCGGGAACGGGTGCGGCCCGGCGGCCGTGCCGAACAGGTAGGCGGTGTGGTCGACGCTGGCGACCCAGTCGCGCAGCGCCTCGTTGATGGCGTCCTTGAGCGTGCGCGAGCCGCTCTTGACCGGGATCACCTCGGCACCGAGCAGACTGCATCCGGGCCACGTTGAGCGCCCGGCGCTCGGTGTCGACCTCGCCCATGTAGACGGTGCAGTCCAGGCCAAGGTACGCCGCGGCAGTCGCGCTGGCGACGCCGTGCTGGCCGGCGCCGGTCTCCGCGATCACCCGCGTCTTGCCCATCCGCTTGGTGAGCAGGGCCTGGCCGAGCACGTTGCGGATCTTGTGCGCGCCGGTGTGGTTGAGGTCCTCGCGCTTGAGCAGGATCCGCGCACCGGCCCGCTCGGAGAGCCGGGTGGCGTCGTAGAGCAGGCTCGGGACGCCGGCGTACTCGCGCAGCAGGGTCTCGAACTCCGCGACGAAGCCTGGCGTCGGCCATGGCCTTCTGCCAGGCGACGTCCAGGCTCGTCGAGGGCGGCCATCAGGGCCTCGGGCATGAACCGGCCGCCGAAGGCACCGGTGCCCCCGAACCAGCCGAGTGCGTCGGCGTCGTACGTCATCGTCGGATCCCTGTCATCGCGGCGACCGCCTCGCGGGGGGCGCCGTCCTTCACCAGCGCCTCGCCGACGAGCACCGCGCGGGCGCCCTCCTCGACGAAGCGCTGCACGTCCTCGGGCCCGGAGATCCCGGACTCGGCGACCTTGACCCGGTCGTCGGGGATGAGCGGTGCGAGCCGGCCGAAGGTGGCCGCGTCGACCGCGAGCGTCTTGAGGTTGCGGGCGTTGACGCCGATCGGCTCGGCGCCCAGCGCGACGGCGCGCTCGGTCTCCGCCTCGTCGTGCACCTCGACCAGCACCGTCAGCCCCAGCGCCCGGGCGGCGTCGTGGAGCCGGTCCAGCCGGTCGCCCGGCAGCGAGGCCACGATGAGCAGCGCCAGGTCGGCACCGGCAGCGCGGGCCTCCAGCAGGCTGGTACTCGGTGACGATGAAGTCCTTGCGCAGCAGCGGTACGTCGACCGCGGCCCGGACCGCGCGCAGGTCGTCCAGGCTGCCGCCGAAGCGCCGCTGCTCGGTCAGCACGCTGATCGCGGCGGCTCCGCCGTCGGCGTAGGCCCGGGCGAGCGCTGCGGGGTCGGCGATGTCGGCCAGGGCGCCCTTGCTCGGGCTCTTCCGCTTGACCTCCGCGATCACGCTCGAGCCCGCGCCGCGCAGGTGCGGCATCGGGTCACGCGGCGGTGGCGCGTCGGCCAGCGCCGCCCGCAGGTCGGCCTCGGGCACGCGCGAGCGCCGGAGGTCGAGGTCCTCTCGAACACCGGCGACGATCTCGTCCAGCACAGTTCCCATCGTCGTCAGTGTTCCACGCAGCAGGGAACGCCTCGCAGGGTGGCCGGGGTTCTGGACGGCGATTCCCGGTGGTTCGCGGTGGTTTGGGAGGCGTCTGCCCGGTTAGGCTCCTGCGACCGCCCGGACTTCGCCGGGCCCGACGGTTAGGAACCACGTTGGCCTACAACCAGCCGCCCAACTACGGAACCCCTCCCCCGCCGCCCGGCGGTGGCTACGGCGGTGGCAACTTCGCCGCCGGCGGCAACCACCCGCGGGGCACCACCATCCTGGTGCTGGGCATCCTCAGCATCATCTGCTGTGGTCTGTTCACCGGCATCCCGGCCATCATCATGGGCAAGAAGGCTCTCGACGAGTCGAAGAGCGCCCACTACGCCAACGAGGGCATCATCAAGGGCGGCTGGATCTGCGGCATCATCGGCACCGCGCTGTCCGTGATCGGCCTCGTCCTGCAGATCGCGCTGCTCGCGAGCGGCAACTCGCTCTACAGGCGATCGTCGTCGCGACGCCCGGACCCACAGGGTCCGGGCGTCGTGTGCTTGGTGCGGAGTGCTTGGTGCGGAACGGGGCGGCTCAGGGAGCGAGCCAGGCGCCGGCCGGCGTGTTGCGCGCCACCGTGAAGACAGCGAGCACCACCGCGACGATGCTCAGCCCGATCCGCATCGCGCGCGGCGAGGGCTCCCAGGGCCGGCCGGTCCACCGGCCGTAGGACCACCGGCCGAAGGCCAGCAGGAGCAGCGGGATCGACAGGACGAAGACCAGGTTGCTCGACGCGGCGGCGCCGAGGTCGAGGTTCGTCAGGTCGTTGACAGCGCGCAGGCCGCCGCAGCCCGGGCAGGAGAAGCCGAGCGCCGCCGTCGGGCACAGCCCCCACGTGCCCTTCTCGTGCGGGTCGCGGAAGTGCAGGGCGACCGTGACGGCCGCCAGACCCCCGGCCAGGGCCAGGGGCGGCACCATCCGGCGCCGGCGAGTCTGCTCGCCGGCGGGCGCGGGAGGTGCCGTGAGGGTCACGGGATCAGTGGCCCGACTCGTGCAGGCCCATCTTGGCGAGGACGAGGAAGAGCGGGCCGGCCCCGACCGCGATGACCGCGCCGATCCAGAACAGCGGCCAGTTGATGGGCGAGAGCGAGGTGCCGACGGCGCCGATCACGAAGCCGACCAGCGAGACCAGGACTGCGGTCCAAGCGGCGGGGGTGTTGCCGTGACTGTCGGCCATGAGTGGGAACTCCTCGTTCAAGCGGGTCGGTCGGGACGATTCTAGGGGGTCACTCCTGCGTCGGGTCGCTGCCCTCGTCCAGCGACTTCCACAGGTCGAGGTTGCTCCGCTCCGCCGGGTCCGCGCCGGGGCTCTCCGGGAGCGGGCCGGCACCCGTCGGGGCGTCGTAGCGGGTGCCCATCTCGGGCCACGACGGGACCAGCCGGACCGCGAGACCGGCGGCCACCAGCGCCACCAGGGCGCCGGTGAGGGCGAGCCAGAGCCACGGGGTGCGCTCGACGTCGATGCTCGCGCCGTCGAGGCCGAGCCGGACGGCCAGGTCGGTGCGTGCCTGGTCGTCCTGGACGAAGCCGCCGACGATCACCACGGCGCCGATGCCGGCGGCGGCGAGCAGCGCGAGCACCGCCACCACGCGTCGTACGACGCCCCGGGAGACCAGCAGCACCCCCCACGCCGCGAGCGCGACCAGCGCCAGCGCACCGGCGAGCGGGAACTGCACCGACCGGTCCTCCACGCCGCGGGCCAGCCCGCCGGCCGCGACCAGCGTCGACTCCGGCACGGTCAGCATCTGCCGGTGACCGGCGACAGCCGCGAGGCCGGCTCCGGCGAGGCCGAGCAGCACTGTCGGCCCGAAGGCGCGGCGCCCCGGCTCAGCCACCGAGCAACCCCTCGTCGAAGCAGGTCCGGGCGCCGGTGTGGCAGGCCACACCGACCTGGTCCACCTTCACCAGCAGGGTGTCGCCGTCGCAGTCGAGGCGGACCTCGTGCACGTGCTGGGGGTTGCCGGAGGTCTCCCCCTTGACCCAGTACTCCTGCCGCGAGCGGCTCCAGTACGTCGCCCGGCCGGTCGTCAGCGTGCGGTGCAGCGCCTCGTCGTCCATCCACGCGAGCATGAGCACCTCACCGGTGTCGTGCTGCTGCACGATCGCGGGCACCAACCCGTCGGGGGTGCGCTTGAGGCGGTCGGCCAGGTCGGCGGGAAGGCTCACGGGCTCCATTATCCGTGCTGCGCCACCCACGAGGCGTGCAGCCTCGCGTAAGGGGTGTCCGGCTGGGCGACCAGCTCGTCGTGCGGCCCGTGCTGCACGATCCGGCCCCGGTCGACCACCACGACGACGTCCGCGGCCTCGGCGGTGGAGAGCCGGTGGGCGATGGTGACCGACGTGCGGCCGGACATCAGGCGCTCCAGGGCTCGTGCGATCCGGGTCTCCAGGCTCCGGGTCGACCGCGCTGGTCGCCTCGTCGAGCACGAGCAGGTCGGGGTCGGCGAGCTGGGCGCGCAGCAGCGCGACGGCCTGGCGCTCCCCCGCCGAGAGCGCCTCGCCGCGCTGGCCGACCCGGGTCTCGACCCCGTCGGGAAGCCCGGCCAGCCAGTCACCGAGGCCGATGGCATCGGCGGCCTGCTCGATCTCGGCGGTGGTGGCGCCCAGGCTGGCCGTAGCGGGCGTTGGCGGCGAGGGTGTCGTCGAAGAGGAAGCCCTCCTGCGGCACCAGCACCACGCTGCTGCGCAGCGCCGTCTCGCTGATCTCTCGCAGGTCCACGCCGTCGAGCAGGACCCGGCCCCGGCCGGGGTCCATCAGCCGGGTGAGCAAGCTTTGGCGATGGTCGACTTGCCGGACCCGGTCTCCCCGACGACCGCGACCCGCTGCCCCGCCGGGACGACCAGGTCGACGTCGGAGAGCACCTCCGCACCTCCGGGATAGGCGAAGCCGACACCCTCGAAGCGGACGTCGATGGCGCCCTTCGGCAGGGTGCGGCCGTCCGGGCCGGGGTCGACCAGGTCGGCGGGGGTGTCCAGGATGCCGATCACGCGGCGCCAGCCGGCGATCGCGTTCTGGGCGTCGGTGAGGATCTGGGTGCCCATCTGCACCGGCCCGACGAAGAGGGTGACGAGGAAGGCGAAGGCCAGCACCTCGCCGGCCGTGATCCCGCCGCCCCAGGCGAAGCCCTGGCCCAGCCAGATGCCCACGATCAGCACGCCGGCGTTGGCGAAGCCCGCCGAGATGCCGCCCAGGCTGAACGAGAACGCCGTGAACCCCTGCGCGCGCGTGCTCGCCGCCTTGTGCGTCTCGATCGCGGTGTCGATCCGGGCCTGGGTGCGCTCCTCGACGGCGTACGACTTCACGACCGCGGCACCGACCACCGGCTCGGAGACGGCGGAGAGCAGCACGCCGACCTGGCGTCGTACGACGCCGTAGGCCGCGGCCGACTTGCGCTGGAAGAAGCGCAGGCTGAGGAAGAGCGGGGCGAAGCAGACCCACACGACGATCGCGAGACTGCCAGCCTGTAGAACACCATCACCACGGTGGCGATGAGCATCTGCCCGATGCTCACCACGAACAGCAGCCCGCCGAACACCAGGAACTGGCTGACCTGGTCCACGTCGCTGGTCACGCGCGAGACGAGGGCGCCGCGACGCTCGGTGTTCTGGGTGAGCAGGGGCAGGTCGTGCACGTGGCGGAAGGCCTTGACCCGCAGCGTCGCCAGGCCGCGCTCGGCGGTCGAGAACAGCCGCGCCGTCATGGCGTACGACGCCCAGCCTGGTCACCACGATCGCGGCGGCCGCGGCCAAGGCCAGCCAGGTCGTGTAGGTCAGGTCCGGGCCGTCGGGCCCGCGCAGCCCCTTGTCGACGGTCTGCTGCACGGCGATCGGGACCACCACCTGGCCGACCGAGGCGAGCACGGCCAGCGCCAGCGTCCAGCCGATCCCCTCGACCAGGCTCGGGCGAGTGCCGCACGCCGCGGCGGATGGTCTCCCAGGCGCCGATCTCCTCACCGGAGCTCAGCGCGGTGCTCGTGGCCGTGCTCGGGGCCGTGCTCATGGTGGTGCTCGTGGTGGTGCTCATGCGGGCACCTCGTCGCTCTCGTAGGCGTTGACCAGCCGGGCGTAGTCGGCGTTGCGCGCGACCAGGTCGCGGTGGGGACCGCGGTCGGCGATCGCCCCGTCCACCAGGAAGAGCACCTCGTCGGCCAGCCCGATCGTCGCCTTGCGGTAGGCCACCACGACCAGGGTGGTGTCCTCCTCGCCGAGCGCGCCGAGGATCCGGGCCTCCACCTCGGGGTCCACCGCGGAGGTGGCGTCGTCGAGGACGAGCAGCCGCGGGCGTCGTACCAGTGCGCGGGCGAGGGACAGCCGCTGTCGCTGGCCGCCCGAGAGCGTGGTGCCGCGCTCCCCCAGCCGGCTGTCGAGGCCCTCGGGCAGGGCGGCGACGAAGCCGTCGGCCTGGGCGGTGCGCAGCGCGGCCCACACCGCCTCGTCCGGTACGTCGAGGCCGAGCGTCACGTTGCCGCGCACCGTGTCGTCGAAGAGAAAGGCGGTCTGCGGGACGACGGCCAGGGACTCCGCGAGCGCCCCGCGGTCCAGGTCGCGCAGGTCCCTGCCGTCGACCCGGATCGCGCCCTCGTCGACGTCGACGAGCCGCGCGAGCAGGGTGGTGAGCGTGCTCTTGCCGGACGCGGTCGCGCCGACCAGGGCCACGGTGCGGCCGGGCTCGACGTCGAAGGAGAGCTCGCGCAGCAGCGGTCGCTCCGGGGTGTAGCCGAAGGCGGCGCGGTCCACCTCGAGGCGGGCGCCGCCGGTGTGCGCGGGGAGGCGCTGGTCGCCGTACTCCATCGCCCCGGTGGCCCGCAGCACCGCCGCCACCCGGCGGTAGCCCACGACGCTGCGCGGGAAGTCGCCGAGCAGCCAGCCGATGGAGCGGATCGGGAAGGAGACCACGGTCAGCAGGTAGGTCACCGTGACCACGTCACCGGCGACGGTCGCCCCCGAGGTGACCCGGTGGACGCCGAGCACGAGCACCACCAGCACCGCCAGGTTGGGCAGCGCGGCGAGCGTGGGGTCGAACGCCGCCCGGATCCGGCCGACCTTGATGTTGGCCTCCCGCAGGTCGGCCGCCTTCGCCCGGAAGCGCGCGGTCTCCTCCGGCTCACGGCCCAGGGTCTTGACGACGAGCGCGCCGTCGAAGGATTCGTGGGCGATCTCGGAGAGGCTCCGCGCGCAGCTGCTGCGCGCGGGTCGCCCAGCCCTGCGCGAGGCGCTGGTAGACGACATTGGTGCCGATCACGACGGGGAACACCAGCAGCCCGACGGCCGCGAGCGCGAGGTCGGTCAGCAGCATCTGGACCACGGCGATCACCATCATCGCGATCGTGCCGACCGCCATCGGCAGCGGCGCGATCGGGCCCCACGCCGCCTCGACGTCGGAGTTGGCGTTCGACAGCAGACTCGCCCGTGGGGTGCCGCTGGTGCCACTCCATCGGCAGGCGGAGGTACTGGCGGGTGACCGCGCGGCGGCTGTGCGCCTGCATCCGGTACTGCATGACGCCGGCGCCCAGGCGGCGCGCCACGATGCCGACCGCGCGCAGGATCGCCACGCCGGTGAACAGCCCGAGCACCGCCCAGAGCAGGCCCGCGCCGATCTCCCCGTCGCGGAACGCCGGCAGCACGACGTGGTCGGTCGACCAGCCCAGCACCCACGCGTCCGCCACGGTCAGGGCACCGAAGAGCACACTGCCCACCGTCGAGAGGGTGAAGATCAGCGGCTCGCGCTTGATGGCCACCCACAGGACGCCGAAACCCGCCGACGTCGTACCGGTGCTGCCAGACGCTGCCAATAGACTCTTCCCTGCTCTCACCTTGCACGACCTGGGCCCAACCGGGGCCGCGGCGAGCCTATTCCGACCCGGGGACAACGACCTCGCCGACGGCGCGTGCACGCGCCTCGCCGATCCGCGCGCCGGTGGATGCGCCGGTGGATATCGTCGCCGTGTGGACGTGAACGCCCTGCTGGAGCACTGCCTCGCCAAGCCCGGGGCCTGGCCGGACAACCCCTGGGACCACGAGTACCCGGTGGTGAAGGTCGGCGAGGGCGAGCGCGCCAAGATCTTCGCGTTCCTCGGTGCCGAGCACGTCGGCGTCAAGGCCGGCGCGACCCGCGAGGTCGCCGACGAGTGGCTGCACCGCTACCCCGACGACGCGAGCGTGATGCCCTACATCGGCCGCTCGGGCTGGAACAACCTCGCGCTGGCCGGAGCGATCCCGGACGACGAGCTCCTCGAGGCGGTCGACGCGTCGTACCGGGCGGTGGTGGGGAAGGCTGCCGAAGGTGCACCGCCCGCCGGGCTGGGAGGGCTGAGGGGGCCCGTCAGCGGCGGCCGCACGGTCGACTGGCGCGGTGGCGCGCGGGCATGATTGACTGTGAAAAGTCGAGTGAGTCAGTCAACTAGATAGAGGAATTGCCTTGATCCGCTACGTCGCCAGGAAGGCATTCGGCTGGCTGGCGATGATCGTCGTCGCCACGAACGCGACGTTCTTCCTCGCCAGGCTGGTTCCTGGACCCGCGATCCAACTACCGGGACAAGCGGCCGCGGCCGTCCGAGGAGCAGGTCGCCAGCGCGCTGCACCCGTTCGGGCTCGACCCCGGCTGGTCGGTGTTCCACCAGTGGTGGTTCTGGCTCCGCAACGTCGTGCTGCACTTCGACTGGGGCACCTCCCCGGTGGGCGTGCGCGTCAACGACGAGCTCGGCTACCGCGTCCTGGCCTCGGGCGAGCTGGTCCTCGTCGGCACCGTGGTGTCGATGCTGCTCGGGATCGCGCTGGGGGTGCACACCGCAAGCCGCCAGTACGGCGCCGCCGATCGCCTCACGCAGGGCATCTCGGTCGTGCTCTACAACATCCCGAGCGCGGTGAGCGCCCTCGGGCTGGTCGGGATCGCCGTCTGGCTCAACAACCTCGTCGGCCACACCGTGCTCCATGTCGCCGGCGCGAGCACCGTCGGCGTCACCGGTTGGTGGCCGAGCGTCGTCGACCGGGTCGACCACCTCGTCCTGCCGACCCTGAACCTGGTGGTGGTGGGCTACGCCAGCTGGCACCTCACCCAGCGCTCGCTCCTCCTCGACACCCTCAACGCCGACTTCGTCCGGACCGCCAGGGCGACCGGGCTCACCCGCGCCCAGGCGATCCGGCGCCACGCGTTGCGCGCATCGCTGATCCCGACCGCCACGTCGGTCGCGTTCACGATCCCGGCCGTGTTCACCGGCGCGATCATCACCGAGACGGTGTTCGGCTGGCAGGGCATGGGGTCCTACTTCACCTCGACGATCGCGCAGAACGACGTCCACGGCGTTGTCGCGGTGGCTGCGTTCGGGGCGTTGATGACCGCCGTCGGCGCCATCCTCGCCGACCTCGCCACGGTGCTGCTCGACCCGAGGGTCCGGGTGAGCCTGAGCGATGGACCTCACGAACCCCGGCGCACTCGTCGACGTGCGCCTCGGCCGCCGCCGGCTCTACGCGCGCCGGTTCGCGCGCAACCGGGCCGCGCTCGCGGGCGTCGGCATCCTCGGCCTCCTCGTGCTGTACGCCGCCCTCGGACACCTGATGACGCCGTGGGCGTGGGACGAGCAGGACTTCCTCGCCCTGACCCAGCCGCCGAGCAGCCAGCACTGGCTCGGGACGACGCAAGGAGGCAACGACGTGTTCGCGCAGGCCGCCCACGGACTGGGCCGCTCGCTGATCATCGCGGTGAGCGTGTCGGTGCTGACCCTGCTGATCGCGACGGTCGTCGGCGCCGGTGCGGCGTACCTGGGTGGACGTACCGAGCGGTGGGCGTTGACCCTCGTCCACTTCCTGCTGGTCGTGCCGTCGTTCCTGATCCTGGCGCTGGTCTCGAACCGTGTGGGCGGCGACTGGCGCGTGCTGATCGGCGTGCTGACCCTGTTCGGCTGGATGTTCACGGCCCGCGTCGTGTGGTCGGTCTCGACCTCGCTGCGCGAACGGGACTACGTGCGGATGGCGGAGTTCATGGGGGTGGCGCCGTGGCGGATCGTGCTGCGCCACGTCGTACCCCACCTCGGGGCGCTGCTCATCGTCAACCTCGGGCTCGGCGTCGTCGGCACCGTGCTGAGCGAGACGTCGCTGAGACTTCCTCGGCTTCGGGGTGAAGACCCCGGACGTGTCGTTGGGGTCGATGCTCGCCGACGGCTCGGACAGCGTGACGTCGGCACCCTGGCTCTTCGTCGTCCCCTCGGTCCTGCTGGTCCTGCTCACCGTGTCGGTCACCCTCATCGGTGACGGGCTGCGCGATGCCCTCGACCCCACGTCCTCGGCGGGAGGCCGACGATGAGCGCACCCCTCCTCACCGTGCGGGACCTCACGGTCGGCTTCGCCTCCGAGCACGGCCCGGTCGCCGCCGTGCGCGGCGTCGACCTCGACCTGCACCGCGGTCGCACCCTGGCGCTGGTCGGCGAGTCGGGCTCGGGCAAGTCCGCGACGGCCACGGCGATCATGGGCCTGCTCCCGCCGGGCGCCCGGACATCCGGCGAGGTCCGGTTGGACGGCGAGCCCCTGCTGGGCCTCGACGAGCGAGGCATGGCACGCATCCGCGGTGCGCGGATCGGCATGGTGTTCCAGGACCCGCTCTCCGCGCTGACCCCCATCCTCAACATTGGCCGTCAGGCTGGCCGACGCGGTGCGGGTGCACACGCCGGTCTCCCGGAAGGCCGCGTGGGAGCGAGCCGTCGAGTCTGCTCGACCTCGTCGGGATCCCGGACCCTCGATCTCGCGCCCGCGACTTCCCGCACCAGTTCTCGGGCGGGATGCGCCAGCGCGTCGTGATCGCGCTGGCCATCGCCAACGACCCCGACGTGATCATCGCCGACGAGCCGACCACGGCACTCGACGTGACCGTGCAGGCGCAGATCCTCGAGGTGCTCGAGGTCGCCAAGGCCGAGACCGGCGCCGGGGTCCTCCTGATCACCCACGACCTGGGGATCGTCGCCGGCCACGCCGACGACGTCGCCGTCATGTACGCCGGCCGTGTCGTCGAGCGCGCGGGCGTCGAGGACCTCTTCGCCGCTCCGGCCGCGCCGTACACGCTCGGCCTGCTCGGGTCCGTCCCTGACCCCGAGCGCCCGGCGCGCGCGGAGCCTGGCGCCGATCCACGGCGATCCGCCGTCCTCGCTGGTCGCCCCGACCGGCTGCCCGTTCGCGCCTCGCTGCCCGCTGCAGACCCCCTCCTGCCTCGAGACCGAGCCGGCGCTCGCACCCGTCGGGCCCGGGCACGAAGCGGCGTGCCTGCACACCGGCGAGGTGCTCGGCCGCTCACCGGGCGAGGTGTTCACGGCCGAGGCCACGACGCCGCCCGAGCGCCGTACCGGGGCCGAGGTCGTGCTGAGCGTCGAGGGTCTTCGGCGTACCTTCCCGATCACGCGCGGGAGCCTGACGCGGCGCCGGGTCGGCACCCTCGCAGCGGTCAGCGACGTGGGCTTCACCGTCCACGCGGGCGAGACGTTCTGCCTCGTGGGCGAGTCGGGCTCCGGCAAGAGCACCACCCTCTTGGAGATCCTGGGCCTCGAGCGGCCGGAGGCGGGCACCATCACCATCCTCGGCAACGGGGCCGGGACCGTGGCCACGCGCCAGGAGCGACGGCGCCTCCGGCAGTCGGTGCAGATCGTGATGCAGGATCCCGCCGGCGCACTCGACCCGCGGCTGCCCGCGTTCGACCTCCTCGCGGAGCCCCTGCGTGCGACCGGGCACGACGCCGCGACCACGCGGCGTCGGGTCGCGGAGGTGCTCGAGCCTGGTCGGGCTCTCGCCCGACTCGCTCGACCGGTTCCCGTCCGCCTTCTCGGGCGGTCAGCGCCAGCGGCTGGCCATCGCTCGTGCCCTGACGACCCGGCCCCGCCTGCTGGTGCTCGACGAGCCGGTCTCGGCCCTCGACGTCTCGGTGCAGGCGGACATCCTCAACCTGCTGGCGCGACTGCGCGACGAGCTCGGGCTGGCCCTGCTGGTCGTCGCCCACGACCTCGCAGTCGTGCGCCACATCGCCGACTCGGTCGCGGTGATGTACCTCGGTCACATCGTCGAGAGCGGCTCGGCCGACGAGATCTTCACCCGCCCACGGCATCCCTACACCCAGGCCCTGCTGTCGGCGGTGCCGATCCCCGATCCGGCCCGGGAGCGGTCACGGCGGCGGATCGTGCTCACCGGCGAGCCGCCGAGTGCCGCACGACTCCCGCCGGGCTGCGTGTTCGCCGACCGGTGCCCGTTGCGACCGACCCTGCCCGCGCCGGTCCAGGACCGGTGCCGCCTCCAGCGCCCGGCCCTCGCCGAGACCGGGGCGGGCAGCCACGCCGCGTGCCACGCCACCGAGGACGCCTCCCCTGCCGGAGCGTCCGCGGCGCAGCCCGATCCGGCACCGACCGGTGTCGTCCACCCAGGAAGGAAATGAACACGAATGCGCACCGCTCTCAGGAACCAGCGAGGCGGGCTGGTGGCCCTCACGGCCGCCGCCCTCACCCTCGGTCTGGTTGGTTGCACCGCTGACAAGTCCGGGGACCAGGACACCTCGTCCGGCGTCACGGCCGCCTCGGCCGCCGTCGACTACAACCCGCAGCCCTACGACAAGGTCAAGGACGGGGGCACGCTGCGCGTGCCAGGCTCGGTCTTCGAGCAGGGCAACCCGTTCCAGGCCGACGCGAACCTCAGCGCGCAGCGGTTCTGGTTCTGGTACAACGCCGACACCATCACCTACTCGCCCACCGGCGAGGTGCAGTACAACCCCGACTACTTCAGCAAGGTGAAGGTCACCACGGCCGGCGGCAACCAGACGGTGACGATCGACATCAACCCGAAGGCGGCTTTCAACGACGGCACGCCGATCGACTGGCGCGCCGTCGAGGCGACCTGGAAGGCGAACAACGGCTCCGACAAGGCCTACGTCGGCACCGATCCCCTCTCCTACGCCCAGATCACGTCCGTGCACGCCGGCACGAGCGACCGGCAGGCGGTGATCGGCTCAAGGGCGCGAACCCCGCTTGGTCGGCCCTGTTCACCACGCTGCTCCACCCCAAGGCCGCCGCCGACGCGAGCACGTTCAACACGGCGTACCTCAAGAAGGTGCAGCCGCAGTGGGGCGCCGGTCCCTACGTGGTGAAGAGCCTACAACCAGCAGACGGGTGACGCCGTGTTCGAGCGGAACCCGAAGTGGTGGGGGCGCCGCGGCAAAGCTCGACAAGCGGGTCTACGTCGGGCTCGGCGACGACTCGCAGGCGACCATCAACGCCTTCCGCAACCACGAGACTCGACTACGTCAGCGCCAGTGACGCCGAGGGGCTCAAGCAGATCTCCGGGGTCTCCGGCACCGAGGTCCGCAAGTCCGGCAGTCCCTTCGAGTACTACTTCTACGTCAACGCGAAGTCCCCGCTGCTCTCGGACATCGACGTCCGCAAGGCGGTGCTGGAGACCGTCGACCGCAAGCAGATCGCCGCGATCAACCTGCAGGGCCTGGACTACAAGGAGCCGCTGCCGGGCTCGTCGGTGGTCTTCTCCTTCCAGAAGGGCTACGAGGACAACGTCTCGAAGGTGATCCCGCACGACCCGGCCGACGCGGAGAACCTGCTCGACGGCGCCGGATGGAAGCCTGGCGACGACGGCATCCGGGAGAAGGACGGCGAGCCGCTGGACCTGACCTACACGCTGATCGGCGACGACCCGCTCGAGAAGGCCACCGCCAACGCCCTGGCCGCCCAGCCTGAAGACCGTCGGCATCAAGCTCACGATCAAGACCGTCGCCGACAGCGAGTTCGACGCGGTCATCAGCGGGCGCAAGTACGACATCTTCCTCGCCGGCAACCGGCTCACCGACCCGTTCTCGGCGCACTACATGTTCCCGACCTACGGCTCGACGAGCGACGAGAACATCACCGGCACCGGCACGCCGGAGCTCGACAAGGAGATCGCCGCACTCGCGAACATCCCCGACCTGGCCGAGCAGGCTGAAGCAGACCAATGTCGTCGAGCGCAAGGCGCTGGCGCTCTACGGCTCGCTCCCACTGTTCAGTGGCCCCTCGATCTACGGCGTGTCCCGCGGCCTCGCCAACATCGGCGGCACGCTGTTCGCGACACCGCTCCCCGAGACGGTCGGCTGGCAGAAGTAGCCCGCGCGCGAGCGACACGGCGTCCCCCACCGGCTCGGTGCGGGACGCCGTGTCGTCGTGGCTCAGGCTCTCGGCGACCGGAGCCACGATCCGCACGCTCATGTGGAACGTCGAGGTCGCGCCCTCGATGATCACCAGGAACCCGTCAGGGCCGTCGCGGAAGACCTCGCGGCTCTTCGGCGACCAGGGGTCGGGCGGGTCGTACTCGAAGGCCGCACGGCGGGCTGCCAGCAGGGCGTTCGAGCGGTCGGCGTGGAGGGTGCGGCCGATCTGCACGATGGTGGCGGGCTTGGCCTGGCCCTGGTTGGAGTACTCCACGAGGACGCGCCACGGGCCGGCGCTGCCGAGCGGGTCCTCACCGGGCACGGCTGCGGGAGCGGCGCCGGCCGGGTCGTACGGCTGGTAGGTCATGGCCGCCTCCTACCCGCTCAGCGGACGGGCACGCCCGCGCCGGCGAGGGTCTGCTTGACGTCGGCGATGCGCAGCGTGCCGAAGTGGAAGACGGTGGCGGCGAGCACGGCGTCCGCGCCGGCCGCGACGGCGGGCGGGAAGTGCTCGACGGCGCCGGCGCCCCCGGAGGCGATGACCGGGATGGAGACCTCGGCACGCACGGCGCGGATCAGGCTCCAGGTCGAAGCCGTCGGTGGTGCCGTCGGCGTCCATGGCGTTCAGCAGGATCTCCCCCGCGCCGGTACTCGGCGGCCTTGACCGCCCACTCGACGGCGTCGATGCCGGCGGACTGACGCCCGCCGTGGGTGGTGACCTCGAAGCCCGATCCGGTCGCCGGCCCGTGCGGGCCGACACGGCGCGCGTCGACGGACAGCACGAGCACCTGGTTGCCGAAGCGCTGGGCGATCTCGGCGACCAGCTCGGGCCGGCGGATCGCGGCCGTGTTCACGGCGACCTTGTCGGCACCGGCGCGCAGCAGGCGATCGACGTCCTCGACGGAGGAGACGCCGCCGCCGACGGTGAGCGGGATGAAGACCTGCTCGGCGGTGGCGGAGACGATCTCCATCGTCGTTGCCCGGCCCTCGTGGGAGGCGGAGATGTCGAGGAAGGTCAGGCTCGTCGGCGCCCTCCGCGTCGTACAGGCTTGGCGAGCTCGACGGGGTCCCCGGCGTCGCGCAGGTCCTGGAAGTTGACCCCCTTGACGACGCGGCCGCCGTCGACGTCCAGGCAGGGGATCACCCGGACGGCGAGGGTCATACGAGCCCGCCCTTGGTCAGCGCGAGCGCGTCCTCGAGGGTGAACTGGCCGGTGTAGAGCGCGGTTCCGGCGATCGCGCCCTCGACGCCGATCGGCACCAGGTCCATCAGCGCCCGGATGTCGTCGAGGGTGGTGACGCCACCGGAGGCGACGACCGGGCGCGACGTGGCGGCGCAGACGTCCTGGAGGAGCCTGCAGGTTGGGGCCCTGCAGCATGCCGTCCTTGTTGACGTCGGTGACGACGTAGCGGGCACAGCCCTCGGCGTCGAGCCGGGCCAGCGTCTCGTAGAGGTCGCCGCCCTCCTGGGTCCAGCCGCGGGCGGCCAGCGTGCGGCCGCGGACGTCGAGGCCCACCGCCACCCGGTCGCCGTACGTCGCGATGGCCTTCGCGCACCACTCGGGCTGCTCCAGCGCGGCGGTCCCGATGTTGACCCGCCGGCAGCCAGTCGCCATCGCGGCCTCCAGCGAGTCGTCGTCGCGGATGCCGCCGCTCATCTCGACCTGGATGTCGAGCCGGCCGACGATCTCGGCCTGCAGGGCACGGTTCTCGCCGTGCCCGAAGGCGGCGTCGAGGTCCACCAGGTGCAGCCACTCCGCACCGGCCTCCTGCCAGCGCAGGGCGGCCTCGATCGGGTCGCCGAAACGCTTCTCCGAGCCGTCGACGCCCTGCACCAGCCTGGACGGCCTGGCCGCCCTTGATGTCCACGGCGGGCAGCAGACCCAGATAGGCAGTCACAGTGAAGTCACCCAGTTCCTCAGCAGTTGGGCGCCCGCGTCCCCCGACTTCTCCGGGTGGAACTGCGTGGCGCAGAGTGGTCCGTTCTCGACGGCGGCGACGAAGCGGTCGCCCGCCCCCTCCACCGATCCCGTCTCCGCCCAGGTCACCAGCGGCTGGTGGCTGTCGGGCGTGCGGTCGTTGGTGACCAGCGTCCAGTCGCGCACGCCGTAGGAGTGCACGAAGTAGAAGCGCTCGTCCTCGAGGCCCGCGAAGAGCCGGGTGCCGGGCGGCGTCTCGACGGTGTTCCAGCCCATGTGCGGCACGATCGGCGCCTGCAGCCGCTCGACGACACCGGGCCACTCGCCGCAGCCCTCGGTCTCGACGCCGTGCTCGATTCCCTTGTCGAAGAGGACCTGCATGCCCACGCAGATGCCGAGCACCGGCCGGCCGCCGGAGAGCCGGCGCGCGATGATCCGCTCGCCGCGGATCGCCCGCAGGCCGCGCATGCACGCCTCGTAGGCCCCGACCCCGGGCACCACCAGGCCGTCGGCCTCCATCGCCGCGTCCAGGCTCGCTCGTCAACCTCACCGAGGCACCGGCGCGCTCGACCGCGCGGACGGCGGAGCGCAGGTTGCCGGAACCGTAGTCGAGGACGACGACGGAAGGACCCGTCACAGAGCACCCTTGGTGGAGGGGGATCCCGGTCTCGCGCGGGTCGAGCGCGACCGCGTCGCGGAAGGCCCGGGCGAAGGCCTTGAACTGGGTCTCCACGATGTGGTGCGGCTCGCGGCCCGCGAGCACCCGCACGTGCAGGGCGAAGTGCCCGTGGAAGGCGATCGACTCGAAGACGTGCTGGGTCAGCGAGCCGAGGTACGACACCCCGGAGCCGCCGAGTCTGGACGTACTGCTGTCCCTCGGGCTCGCCGGTGTGCACGCAGTAGGGCCGGCCGGAGACGTCCACGACGGCGTGCACGAGCGCCTCGTCCAGCGGGACGGTCGCGTCGCCGAAGCGGCGGATGCCCTTCTTGTCCCCCAGCGCCTCGCGCAGCGCCCGGCCGAGCGCGATCGCGGTGTCCTCGGTCGTGTGGTGGGCGTCGATGTGCACGTCGCCCTCGGTCTGGACGGTGAGGTCGACCAGGGAGTGTCGCGCGAAGGCGGTGAGCATGTGGTCGTAGAAGCCCACACCCGTGGAGATGTCGTGACGGCCGGTGCCGTCGATGTCCACCTCGACGAGCACCTTCGACTCGCTCGTCTGCCGCTCGATGCGTGCGGTGCGGCTCATGCGCGCTCTCCGTTCACTTCAGTGCTGACCTCTCGCAGTGCGGCCCGGAAGGCCGCCATCTCGTCCGGGGTGCCGACCGAGACCCGCAGCCAGCCGTCCGGCCCGGTCTCCCGGATCAGGACTCCCCGGTCGAGGAGACCCTGCCAGACAGCATGACGGTCGGCGAATCGCCCGAACAACACGAAATTGGCGTCCGAGTCGGCCACGTCGTACCCCTCGGCGCGCAGCCACGCGACCAGCCCGTCCCGCTCGGCGCGCAGGCTCGTCGACCCGGCCGAGCAGGCTCGGGCGCGTGCTTGAGCGCCGCCAGCGCGACGGCCTGGGTGAGGGCCGAGAGGTGGTACGGCAGCCGGACCACCCGGATCGCGTCGCAGATCTCTGGCGCCGCAGCGAGGTAGCCCAGCCGCAGCCCGGCGCCCGCGAAGGCCTTGCTCATGGTGCGCGTCACCACGAGGTTGCGGTACGTCGGCAAGAGATCCAGCGCGCTCGGCACCCCCGTGCGCCGGAACTCGCCGTAGGCCTCGTCGACGACGACCAGCCCGTCCCCCGCCGCCTCGCAGAGTACGCCGATCGCGTCGTGCGGCAGCGCGGTGCCGGTCGGGTTGTTGGGGCTGGGCAGCAGGACGACGCCCGGCTGCTCGGTCTTGACCAGGTCGTGCGCGGCGTCGAGGTCGATCGAGAAGTCCTCGGCGCGGTGCCCGGCGACCCATCGGGTGTGGGTGTCACGGGCGTACTCCGGGTACATCGAGTACGTCGGCGCGAAGGCTCAGCGCCGTGCGGCCCGGCCCGCCGAAGGCCTGCAGCAGGCTGCAGCATGACCTCGTTGGAGCCGTTGGCGGCCCACACCTGCTCAGGCGTGATGCCGGCCTCGGTGTCGCGGGAGAGGTACCAGGCCAGTGCCTGGCGCAGCGCCACGAACTCCCGGTCCGGGTAGCGGTTCAGGGTCGCGGCCGCCTCCCCCGCGGCCGCCGCGATGTCGGCGACGCACGCGGCCGACGGGCCGTAGGGGTTCTCGTTGACGTTGAGTCTGGACGGGGACCTGGTCGACAGGCAGGCTGCGGCGCGCCGTACGGCTCGATGCCCTGGAGGCTCCTCGCGCAGCGGCGGCCAGGTCATCGGGCCACCCGCACGGTGACCGCGGCACCGTGGCCGGGCAGGTCCTCGGCCTCGGCAAGGGTCACCACGTGACCCGCGACCTCGCGCAGCGCGGCCTCGGAGTAGTCCACGACGTGCACCGACTTGGTGAACGCGCGCACCGACAGCCCCGAGGAGTGGCACGCGCAACCGGCGGTCGGCAGCACGTGGTTGGACCCGGCGCAGTAGTCGCCGAGGCTGACCGGGGCGTGCGGGCCGACGAAGATCGCGCCGGCGTTGCGCACCCGCGCGGCCCAGGCCGCGGCGTCCTCGGTGTGGATCTCCAGGTGCTCGGCGGCGTAGGCGTTGACGACGTCGAGGCCCTGCTCGAGGTCGCGCACCAGCACGATGGCGGACTGCTGCCCGGCGAGGGAGGTGGTGATCCGCTCGCTGTGCTTGGTCGCGGCGACCTGGGTCTCCAGGCTCACCCTCGACCGCGGCGGCCAGCCGCTCGGACGTGGTCACCAGCACCGAGGCGGCCAGCGGGTCGTGCTCGGCCTGGCTGATCAGGTCCGCGGCGACGTACGACGCCTCGCCGGTGTCGTCGGCGAGGATCGCGATCTCGGTCGGGCCGGCCTCGGAGTCGATGCCGATCTGGCCCTTGAGGATCCGCTTGGCGGTGACCACCCAGATGTTGCCGGGGCCGGTCACCAGGTCCACCCGCCTGCAGGGGCCGGTGCCGTAGGCGAACATCGCGATCGCCTGGGCGCCGCCCACGGCGTAGACCTCCTCGACGCCGAGCAGCGCGCACGCGGCCAGGATCGTGGGGTGCACCGAACCGCCGAACTCCTTCTGCGGCGGGCTGGCCAGCGCGATCGACTCCACGCCGGCGACCTGCGCGGGCACGACGTTCATCAGCACGCTGGAGACCAGCGGCGCCAGGCCGCCGGGGACGTAGAGGCCGACCCGGCCGACCGGCATCTTGCGGTGGGTCACCCGCGCGCCGGGGGCGAGACTCGGTGACCGCGTCGGTCTCCAGGCTCGTTGGCGCAGGTCGCCCGCAGCCGGCGGATCGACTCCTCCAGCCCGGCACGGATGCCGGGGTCCAGGCTCGTCGAGCGCGGTCCGCAGCGCCGCCGGGGAGATGCGGATGTCGTCGACCCGGACGCCGTCGAACTTCTCGCCGAAGTCCACGATCGCGTCCAGCCCGCGGGTGCGGACCTCCTCGCAGATCGCATGCACCGCCGGGACCGCCGCCTCGATGTCGAAGTCGGCACGGGGCACGGCTGCGCGGTAGTCGACGTCGGGGCCGGCGTCACGCAGGTCGATGCGGCGGATGAGGGACATGTCCCCGATTCTACGGGCGCGGGGCACTCCGCCCGGTGCCGGTGACGCCTGCCGGGACGACCGCGGCAGCGAGCCGGTGGGCGACCTCGAGGGCCGTGTCGTCGCCGTAGAACTCACGACGGGTGTTGCCGGCCACCAGGTAGGCGTCGATCCGGAACGCCGCCTCGGCCGGGTCGGCGGCGCCCGCGGTCGCCAGGCTCGCGCTCCAGCAGGTCCAGCCACTCGCGCTTGAGCGCGCGCACGGCGTCGGCGACCCGGCCGGTGCGATGGCCGTACTCCGCCGAGGTGCTCGCCACGAAGCAGCCGCCCGGGAAGACCTCGGCACGCAGGTACGCCACCCACTGCGCCAGCAGGGCGTGCAGCCGGGGCGCGCCCGCGGCCGCCGGCCAGGCGGGGGCGATCACGTGCTCGACGTACAGGTCGCGGGCCTCGGTGACGGCGGCGAGCAGGATCTCCTCGCGGTTGCCGAAGACGGTGAGCAGGCCGCTCTTGCTGGCGCCGGTCGCCTCGGCGAGGCCACCGACTGTGATCGCCTCGAGGCCACCGACCGTCGCCAGGCTCGGCCGCGGCGCGTGCCGCGCGCTGCCGGGTCCGGTCGCCCCGCCGGCGTCGTCCGTCGCTCATGAGCCGAAGATACCCGACCGACCGGTCGCAAAGTCTGCTAGGCTGCCCAATCTACGACCGATCGGTCGCATTGATCTCGAAGGGACGCGTGTGGACCTCCACGAGCACGTCACGATCGCCGCCTCCCCCGCCGCCGTGTGGGCGCTGGTCGGCGATCTCACCCGGATGGCCGCCTGGAGCCCCCAGGTCGACTCCACCCGCCTCGCCGAGCCCGGTACGACGGGCCCGGGCACCCGCTTCACCAACCGCAACGTGCACGGCGAGACTCGCCTGGATCACCCACGGCGAGGTCGTCGACCACGAGCCCGAGCGGCGCCTGGCCTTCCGGATCGAGGAGAACTGGTCGGTCTGGTCCTTCGCCCTCGAGCCGGCCGAGGACGGCGGCACCGTCCTGCACCAGCGCCGGGCCACCCCGGAGGGAATCTCCCCGCTGTCACTGGGGCTGACGGAGGGCTACCTCGGCGGCCAGGAGCAGTTCACGGCGAGCCTGCGCGCGGGGATGCGCACGACGCTGGCCGGGATCAAGGCGAGCGCGGAGGGCGCGCCGGGCTGATCGCGGCGTCCGCGACCGGGCGGGGACTAGGTTGAACCCGTGACGGACGAGCTCCCGATGTTCCCGCTCAACGCGGTGCTCTACCCGGGGGTCAGCATGCCGCTGCACGTCTTCGAGGACCGCTACCGCGCCCTGGTCCACCACCTGCTCCGGATCCCCGACCCGGCCGAGCGGGTGTTCGGCTCGGTCGCGATCCGCGAGGGATACGAGGTGGGCGACCACGGAGCACAGTCGCTCTTCCGGGTCGGCGTGCGGCTGCAGGCTCACCGACGTCGAGGCCCACCCCGACGGCACCTTCGACGTGGTGGCCGTGGGCCGCGACCGGATCCAGGCTCGACCGGCTCCGCACGACCGACACCTTCCCGATGGGCGAGGTGCAGGCGTTGCCGGAGCCGCCCGTCGACGTACCGGTCGAGTCGGTGGAGCGCGCCCGGAGCACCTTCGCGGCGTACCGCGAGGTGGTGCGGCAGATCGCCGGCGACCCGCTGGAGGGCGAGCCGCCGAAGGACCCGTCGTTCCTGTCCTGGACCCTCGCGGCCTGCTCGCCGCTCCCTCTCGGCGAGCGTCAGCAGGCTGCTGGAGGCCACCGACACCGCCGAGCGGCTGGTGCTGGTCACCGACCTGCTCCGCGCGGAGCCTGCGGGCGATCAACGTGATCACCTCGCTGCCCGCGACCGAGGTCGCGCGCACCCGCTGGTCGCCGAACTAGGGCCGCTCGTCGTCGGTGGCGAAGCCGTCGCGCGCGCTGCGCTCCTCGAGCGTCTCGAGCTCCTGGAAGAAGGTCACCTGCCATCCGGCCGGACCCTGCACCCGCCCGTTGAGGGAGCGGAAGGGCGTCTCGACGGCCGGCGCGATCAGCGGCCGCCCGTCCGCGGTCGAGGCGTCGAGCGCCGCCTGGGTGTCGTCGACCTCGATCGCGATCCGCAGCGTCGGACCGGCCGTGGGCGGCGCACCCTCGACCTCGTCGATCGCCCGGGCGTGCGCGGGGCTGGCGATCTCCAGGGTCGCCAGGCCCGCGTGCAGGATGGCGACCCGGTCGTCGCCGGTCGTGGCGAAGGCGGCCTGCTCGGGCATGCCGAGGACGTCTCGGAAGTAGCGCACGGCGTCGTCGAAGTCGTCGGCCTCGATGATCAGCCGGAGTCGGCGGGGCGGGGTGGGCTCACTCATGTCCCCCATCGTGGCGCGCTCACCCCAACACCTGCGCGCACACCCGGCCCACGTCGGCCAGCGCGGCATCGAGCGGGGCATCGGTGCCGCGCAGGCCGTGGGTCAGGCAGGCTGATCACGACCGGGGCGCCGTCCGGGGTGCGGGCGAGGCCCACGTCGTTGCGCGCGCCGAAGTCGCCGGAGCCGGTCTTCTCCGCGATCGTCCAGCCCGGCAGCAGCCCCGCTCGCAGTGCGGCCGCGCCGGTCGTGCTGGCCGTCATCCACGCGTGCAGGCGCCGGCGGTCCGAGGGAGCCAGCGCGCGTCCGAGCAGGAGGGCGGCGTAGTTCCTGCCCTGGGCGCGCGGCGTCGTGGTGTCCCGGGTGGCGCCCGGCACCCACTGGTTGAGGTCGGGCTCCCAGCGGGTCAGCGCGGTGACGGGGTCGCCGAGGTCGCGGGCCAGCCGGGTGATCGCGGCCGGCCCGCCGATCAGCCCGAGCAGCCAGTTCCCGGCGGCGTTGTCGCTCTCGGCCACCGCCGCCTCGCACACCTCCGCGACCCGGGGCCGGTGGCCCGCGTCCTGCCAGGCCTGCATCCGCACGGCGTAGCCCGCGCCCTCCACCAGCGACGGCGGCCAGGCTCGCCCGGCGCCGCAGCACCTGGGCGTCCGGCGTGACCAGCCGTCCGTCGAGCACGGCCGCCGCGGCCAGGACCTTGAACGTCGAGCACATCACGAACCGCTCGTCGGGACGGTGGCTGGTTCTCCCGGCCGGTGTGCAGGTTGCGGGCGTACAGCCCGATCCGGCGTGCGTGCCGCTCCTCCAGGGCGGCGATCCGTACGCTCATCGCAGCGCCTCCAGGGCCACCGTGAACGCCTCGGCGACAGGGGCGTCGAGCCGGTCGGCGTCCGGATCGTCGGCACGGGTCAGGCGAACTCACCAGGACCGGTACGCCGCCGGGCGACCACGCGATCCCCACGTCGTTGCGCGTCGCCCAGTCCCCCGAGCCGGTCTTGTCGGCGATCGTCCAGCCCGCCGGAAGCACCGTGCGGAACGGCGAGCCGGTCCGGGTCTCGCGCAACCAGCCGAGCAGCCGCGCGCGCTCACGGCCGGCCAGCGTCCGGCCCTGCAGCAGCGCCACGAGGCTGGTGCCGAGCGCGCGCGGGGTGCTGGTGTCGGTTCTCCTGCCCGGGCGCGTAGCCGCTCAGGTCCGGCTCCCAGCGGTCCACCCGGCTGGTCCGGTCGCCGAGGTCGCGGAACAGCCCGGTCACGACCTCCGGGCCGCCGAGTTCGCTGGAGCACGAGGTTGGCGGCGCCGTTGTCGCTGTCGCGCAGGGCCGCCTCGCACACCTCCGCGAAGGTCGGGTCGTGGCCCTCGGCCAGCCAGCGCCGGGTCGCCGGCGCCCACAGACTCGCCCCGGACCAGCGAGGGCGGGTAGGAGGCCCGGCGGTCGAGCACGTGCCGGTCGGGGGCGACCAGGCGGCCATCGAGCAGGGCGCCGACCGCGAAGGTCTTGAAGGTCGAGCAGAGCGCGAACCGCTCGTCGGCGCGGTGCGCGAGCACCCGGCCGGTGCGCAGGTTGCGGGCGTAGAGCCCGACCCGGCGGTGGTGGCGGGCCTCGACGGCACGCACGGCGTCGATGGCGCCGACGGCGTCGGCGGTGGCGGCCGCGGGACGGGCGAGGACGACGGTGCCGGTGAGCACCGCCGCACCGCCCAGCGCCGAGCGGCGAGTGATCCGAGAGTGGGGAGTCATGACGCGACGATGACCCCTGCCGGTCCTGCCGGACCAAGACAGACGCGCCCCGATTCATGCCGGATCTGTATGTTTCCCGCATGGATCTCGTGGCGTCCTTGCGCACGTTCAGCGCGGTCGCTCACGAGCGCAGGCTTCACCCGCGGCGCGGAGGCGTGCGGCCAGCCGCAGCCGGTCGCGAGCCGCCGGGTGGCAGCGCTGGAGCGGCACCTCGGGGTGAGCCTGCTGCGGCGCTCCTCGCGCAAGGTGGACCTGACCGCCGAGGGCGAGCGGCTGCTGCCGCTGGCCGACGACGTGCTGGCCGGGGTGGAGCGGATCGAGCGGGCCTTCGGGGACGCCGGCGGCCTCGTGGTCGCCGTACCGGAGGGAGTGGCGGCGGCCTCCCGGGCCGCCGTACGGCGCGGGCTGCCCGGCCTCCGCGTGGGCTTCGCCGTCGCCGACCCGCCCGCCCGCGAGACCGCGCTGCGCACCGGAGCCGCCGCGCTGGCGCTGCTCCCCGCCGCGCCCGACGCCGCCGACGTGCTCGTCCCGCTCGGCATCGCGCACGTCGACTCCCGGCCGCCGCGCACCTTCCACCTCGACGGGCTGCGCCGGCCGGTGCGCCAGCGCGAGCCTTCCGGCGCGGGCGGTGCACCTGCTCGCCGAGGACGACGTACCGGCCGTCCGGGACCCGCTGCGCACCGCCGCCTTCGCCGCCGGCCTGCGCGCGGACCAGGTCGTCGTCGGCACGCCGGGCACGGAGGCCTGGACCCGCGTGCACGAGTGGGACGACGTGGTGCTCGCCAGTGCGGCCGAGGCCGGCCGCGAGGGAGTCGCCTGGTCGCCGCTGGCCGCTCCCCTGGTCCGCGGCTACCGGCTGGAGGGCGCCGGCGTGGACCCGGACCAGCAGCGCGCGCTGGTCCGGCGCCTGGCCGAGGGACTCGGCGGGACGGCGGCCCGCGATGCGTCCTGAGCACGCGGCGCAGGTCGCCGACATCCAGCGCGAGTGGGCCGCGGTCGGGCTCACCGGCTCGCTGCTGGCCCGCCACCTCGGGACCGGGCAGGAGCTCGGCTTCGGCGCCGACGAGCCTGTGGCCGCTTGCCTCGGTCGTGAAGCCTGCCGGTCGCCCTCGTCGTCCTCGACGCCTTCGCCCGCGGCGAGCTCGATCCGGCCGAGCCCTTCGAGTCTGGACCCGCAGGTCACCACCAGCGGCCCGACCGGCGTCGCCGCCTTCCGCCACCCGAGCCGGGTCGCCGCCGAGGACCTGCTGCAGGCTGGCGCTCGCGGTCAGCGACAACGCCGCGACCGACCTGCTCCTGGACCGGCTCGGCCGCGACGAGGTGGCCGCCCGGATCGTCGCGCTCGGCTTCCCGGAGATCGTGCTGCGCCACCCGATGCGGGCGATCTACGGCACCTCGGGAACCGTCACCGCGGCCGGGCTCGCGCTCACCGGCGGGGGCCGTACGCCGGGCGGCGGGCACGTCATCGACGAGCTCGACCCGGCCCGGGCCAATGTCGGCACCGCCCGGTCCCTGGTCACCCTGCTCGACCGGGTCTGGACCGACGGCGTCGGCGCGCCCGGCGTCGCGCAGCGGCTGCGCGAGATGCTCGGCCACCAGGCTCGTCCGGCACCGCCTCGCCGTCGAGCTCGTGAGCGACCAGGTGCGGGTGCGGTCCAAGACCGGTACCTTCCTGGACCTGCGCCACGAGGCCGGCGTGGTCGAGCCTGGGCACCGGCGAGCGGGTCGCGGTCGCCGTGCTCACCCGCTCCGCGGTGCCGGCCGCGGTGCAGATGGAGGCGGAGCCTGGCGATCGGGCACGCTGCACGGGTCGCGGTCGAGGCCCTGCGCGGCTGAGCGGGACGGGGAGTCATGGCGAAGAGGAAGCAGCCCGGAGGAACGCCGGCCACGACCGCGCTCACGGCGGCGGGGGTCGCGTTCACGGTGCACGAGTACGACCACGACCCGCGGGCGGCGTCGTACGGCACCGAGGCGGCCGAGGTGCTGGGCATCGACCCCGACCGGGTGCTCAAGACGCTCTTCGCCGAGGTCGACGGTGCCCTGGTCGTGGGCGTGGTCCCGGTGGCCGGCCAGCCTGGACCTCAAGGCGCTGGCGCGTGCCGTGGACGGGCGCAAGGCGGCGATGGCGGACCCGCGGGCCGCCGAGCGCGCCACCGGCTACGTCGTCGGCGGCATCTCGCCGCTCGGGCAGCGCAGGGCGCACCCGACCGTCGTGGACGCGTCCGCGCTGGACCACCCGACGGTCTACGTCTCCGCCGGGCGGCGCGGGATGGAGGTCGAGTCTCAGCCCTGCTGGCCTGGTGCGGCTGACGGCTGCGCGGGTCGCGACGATCCGGAGGTGAGCGAGAGCATCACGACCAGGAAGCCCAGCAGCGCACCCACCGGCCACACCAGGTACGGCGTGAACCCGGCCACCTCCAGGTGACCCGGGAAGGCCTTGCCGATCGTCGCGACGCTCGCCTGGGCCTGCGGGTCGCCCGGGCTCTGGCTGATGCCGACCAGGGTCATCGCCACCGCGGCGACGACACTGGCGACCACCACCGCCGCGATCCCGACCAGGGCGGTGTCGCGGCACAGCCAGCCCGCCACCAGGCCGAGCAGCAGCGCGAGCCCGAAGCCGATCACGACGTACGTCGCCGTCCCGCTGAAGTCCCGGGTGATGCCCGGGTCGAACGGGTCGGGGTACCACTTCGGGCCGGCCGAGGTCTTGTAGATCTTGCCGTCGGGCGCCGGACCCCACCAGGTCCACCACGCGAAGCCGCCGACGGCGCCGAGGACGGCACCCAGGACGGCGCCGACCGCCACCGGCACGGTCGCGACCCGCGCCACTGCTGCGGGACTCATCCGGCCAGGCACCCCGGTCCGAGGAGCCTGCTTGAGGTCGGCGAAGAGAGCAGGGCTGGGAGTCACCCGGAGATTGTCCCCCAGGCGCATGAGCCGGGTCGCGTCGCGGCTCAGCAGCCTGCAGCCGGACCTCGGTCAGGCCGGGGTGGGTGATCAGCACGTCACGCAGGCTGCTGGACCACCGGACCGGTGCAGCGGGTCGAGGGCAGGCTGATCACGACCGGGCCGTCACTGCCCTTGTCCAGGTCCGGGACGGTGACCTCCTGCCCGCGCAGCCTGCGAGGCCTCCCGCTCGGTGTCGAGCCTGGCCACGCACCCGGATGATCGCGTCCTCGACGAGGTACGGCGCCGCGAGCCGGTAGGCTGCTCGGGAACAGCAGCACGTCGATCGAGCCCTCGAGGTCCTCCAGCGTGACGGTGGCCCAGGGGTCGCCGTTCTTGGTGATCTTGCGCTGGATGGAGGTGACCAGGCCGGCCACGGTGACCGTGGAGTTGTGCGGGCGGCTCTCGTCGGTGACGAGCCTGGCCGATCGTGCAGTCGGTGCCGTTGGACAGCACGTGCTCCAGGCCGAGCAGCGGGTGGTCGGAGACGTAGAGGCCGAGCATCTCCCGCTCGTGGCCGAGCAGGGTCATCTTGTCCCACTCGTCGATGTCCGGGATCGCCACGCTCACCCCGAAGCCGCCGTCGCCCTCGTCGTCGTCGAGACCGGCGAAGAGCGAGTCCTGGCCGATGGCCTCGTTGCGCTTGATGTCGACGTACTGGTCGACGGCGGTCTCGTGGATCGCCACCAGCGCACGGCGCTTGTGCTTCATGTCGTCGAAGGCGCCGGCCTTGATGAGGGAGTCGATGACCCGCTTGTTGCAGACCGTGGCGGGCACCTTGGACAAGAAGTCGTTGAAGTCGGCGAACCGGTCGTCCTCGCGGCGCGACGCGACGATCCCGTCGACCACGTTGGAGCCGACGTTGCGCACCGCGGTGAGGCCGAAGCGGATGTCGCGGCCGACCGCGGTGAAGTTGTGCGCGGACTCGTTGACGTCGGGCGGGAGCACCTGGATCTTCATCCGGCGGCACTCGTTGAGGTAGATCGCCATCTTGTCCTTGTCGTCCTTGACGGACGTCAGGAGAGCGGCCATGTACTCGGTCGGGTAGTTCGCCTTGAGGTAGGCCGTCCAGTACGTGATGACGCCGTAGGCGGCCGAGTGCGACTTGTTGAAGGCGTAGTCGGAGAACGGGAGGAGGATCTCCCACAGCGTGTCGATGGCCTTCTGCGGGTAGCCCCGCTCCAGCATCCCCGCCTGGAAGCCGGCGTACTGCTTGTCCAGGCTCCTCCTTCTTCTTCTTGCCCATCGCACGGCGCAGGTTGTCGGCGGCACCCAGGGTGAAGCCGGCCAGCACCTGGGCGATCGCCATCACCTGCTCCTGGTAGACGATGAGACCGTAGGTCTCACCCAGGACCGGCTCCAGCGCCTCGGCGAGCGCCGGGTGGATCGGCTCGATCGGCTCCCGGCCGTTCTTGCGGCGGGCGTACTTGTTGTGCGAGTCCGCACCCATCGGGCCGGGGCGGTAGAGCGCGGAGACCGCGGTGATGTCGGCGAACTGGTCGGGCTGCATCGAGCGCAGCAGCGCACGCATGCCGCCGCCATCGAGCCTGGAAGACGCCGAGGGTGTCACCGCGGCCCATCAGCTCGTACGTCGCCCGGTCGTCGAACGGGAGGCTCCTCGAGCACCACGTCCTCGTCCTTGTTGGCCTTGATGTTGACCAGGGCGTCCTCGAGGATGCGCAGGTTGGACAGGCCCAGGAAGTCCATCTTGACCAGCCCGAGCGACTCGCACATCGGGTAGTCGAACTGGGTGATCACCGCGCCGTCCTGCGGGCGGGCCATGATCGGGACGATGTCGATGAGCGGCTCGCTCGACATGATCACGCCGGCCGCGTGCACGCCCCAGTTGCGGATCTGGCCCTCGAGGCCCAGCGCCGTCTGGTAGATCGTGCGGACCTCGGCGTCCTGCTCGTAGAGCGAGCGGAACTCGCCGCCGTCGTTGTAGCGCTTGTGCTCGGTGTTGAAGATGTCCTTGAGCGGGACGCCCTTGCCCATCACGTCGGGCGGCAGCGCCTTGGTGATCTTGTCGCCGATCGCGAAGCCGTGGTCGAGCACCCGCGCGGCGTCCTTGATCGCGGCCTTGGCCTTGAGCCGGCCGAAGGTGGCGATCTGGGCGACCCGCTCGGCGCCGTACTTCTCGCTGACGTACTGGATGACCTCGCCGCGGCGGGCGTCGTCGAAGTCGATGTCGAAGTCGGGCATCGAGGGGCGCTCGGGGTTGAGGAAGCGCTCGAAGAACAGGCCGTGCTCCAGCGGGCACAGGTCGGTGATGCTCAACGCGTACGCCGCGATCGAGCCCGCACCCGAGCCACGGCCCGGACCGACCCGGATGCCGTTGCGCTTGGACCACTGGATGAAGTCGGCGACCACGAGGTAGTAGCCGCAGTAGCCCTTCTGCGAGATGATCGCGAGCTCCATCTCGACCCGGTCCTTGACCTCCTGGTCCAGCCGCTCGCCGGGGTAGCGCGCCTCGATGCCGCGCCAGACCTCCTTGCGGAACCAGGACTCCTCGGTCTCCCCCGCCGGCACGTCGGCGCGGGCCATGTAGCCGCCGGTGGACTCGGTGAACTCGACCGCGCAGCGCTCGGCGATCGCGACGGTGTTGTCGCACGCCTCCGGCATGCCGAACCGCTCGCCCCACAGACTCGCGCATCTCGGCCGCGGACTTGATGTAGTAGCCGCCGCCGTCGAACTTGAGCCGGTTGGTGTCGGAGAGCCGCTTGCCGGAGGCGACGCAGATCAGGGCGTCGTGGGCGTCGGCGTCCTCGGGGTTGTTGTAGTGCGAGTCGTTGGTGGCGATCGGCGGGATGTTCATCTCCCGGCCGAGGCGGAGCAGGTCGTCGCGGACCCGCTTCTCGATGCTGATGCCGTGGTCCATCAGGCTCGAGGAAGACGTTGTCCTTGCCGAAGATGTCCTGCAGGCTCGGCCGCCTCGCGCACGGCCTCGTCCCACTGGCCCAGCCGCAGCCGGGTCTGGATCGCGCCGGAGGGGCAGCCGGTGGAGACGATGAGGCCCTTGCTGTGCTCGGCCAGGATCTCCTTGTCCATCCGCGGCTTGAAGTAGTAGCCCTCGAGGCTGGAGCGCGAGGAGAGCCGGAAGAGGTTGTGCATCCCCTCGGTGCTCTCCGCCCACATCGTCATGTGGGTGTAGGCACCACCGCCGGCGACGTCGTTGCCGCCCTCCTCAGCCGCGTCCGGACCGTTGCTCTGGCCCCAGCGGACCCGGCGGCGCTCGCCGCGCGGCGTGCCGGGGGTGATGTAGGCCTCGATGCCGATGATCGGCTTGACGCCGTACTTCTTGGCCTTGGAGTAGAAGTCGTAGGCACCGTGCAGGTTGCCGTGGTCGGTCATCGCGATCGACGTCATGCCGAGGTCGTTGACACGCGTGAAGAGCCCGTCGAGCAGCGACGCACCGTCGAGCATCGAGTACTCGGTGTGGACGTGCAGGTGGACGAAGTCCGCTTCCCCGGAACCGGCTGCCATCAGGTGGGGTGACTCCTCATCACGTGGTGGGTGGACTCGGTCGGGGAAGGAGATCAGCCTACGCGACCCGACCCGATGATCGTGGCAGGTGGGTCCGACACCAACCCCCGCGAACCTCAGCCGGGCCAGGTCAGCGCGATGTCGGGGGCGCGCTCGGCGTTGCCGGAGCCGTCGGTCCGCTCGGTCTCGACCAACCCGCGGGCGGCGTAGAAGGCGCGGGCCGGGGTGTTCGAGACGAAGACCCACAGCCCGAAGCCGGGCCCGAGCCGGGCCTTGACCAGGTCGAGCAGGGCGCTCCCGACGCCCTGACCGGCGGCCTCCGGGACGACGTACAGGTCGTCGAGCCAGGTCCGGGTGAAGCGGGCGTAGCCCACGACCCGGTCGGTCACGGCGACCCAGACCTCGTCGCCGCCGCCGATCCGGCTCGCCAGCCAGGCCCGGACCTCCTCGTCGGGGTGCCCGGCCGGCGGCATCGGCGAGGCCGCCCGGGCGCGCAGGTGCACCTCGGCGACCGCGCTCGCGTCCTCCGGCGTGGCCGGGCGCAGCAGCAGGTCAGTGGCTGTCACGGATGACGTCGAGGGCCCGGGCCAGGTCGTCGGGGTACGTCGACTCGTAGGCTGACGTAGCCGCCGTCGGGGTGCTCGAAGCCCAGCCTGACGGCGTGCAGCCACTGCCGCTCCAGGCCGACCCTGCGGGCCAGGACCGGGTCGGCGCCGTAGGTGAGGTCGCCGACGCAGGGGTGCTTGAGCGCGCTCATGTGCACCCGGATCTGGTGGGTGCGGCCGGTCTCGAGGTGGACCTCCAGGAGGCTGGCGAAGCGGTGCGCCTCCAGCGTCTCGTAGTGCGTGACGCTGTGCCGGCCGTCGTCCATGACCGCGAACTTGTAGTCGTGGCGGGGATGGCGCCCGATCGGCGCGTCGATGGTGCCCTCCAGCGGGTCCGGGTGGCCCTGGACCAGTGCGTGGTAGGTCTTGTCGACCGTGCGGTGGCGGAAGGCGTTCTTGAGCACGGAGTAGGCGTGCTCGGACTTCGCGATGACCATCACGCCCGACGTACCGACGTCGAGGCGCTGGACGATGCCCTCGCGCTCCTTGGCACCCGAGGTCGAGATCCGGAAGCCGGCGCCGGCCAGGTGGCCGACGACGGTCGGCCCACGCCAGCCCGGCGAGGGGTGCACGGCGACGCCGACCGGCTTGTCGATCACCACGATGGCGTCGTCGTCGTGGATGATCTTGATCCCCTCGACGATCTCGGGGACGACCTCCAGCGGGTCCGCCTCGGCCGGGATCGCGACGTCCAGCACCGCGCCGCCCAGCACCCGCTCGCTCTTGCCGGCCACCGGGCTGCCGTCGAGCCTGCACCCGGCCGTCGGCGACCAGACTCGGCCGCGCGGGTCCGGGAGACGCCGAAGAGCCTGGGCCAGGACGATGTCGACCCGCTCCCCCTCCAGGCTGTCCGGGACCGGCAGGGTGCGGTGGTCGAGCGTGCTCATGCCTCGCCCTCCGTCGTCCCGTCCGCGGTGCTGGCGGGCTTGCCGGACTTGTCCGCTTTGTCCGCTTTGTCCGCTTTGTCGGCGACCTTGGTGCCGTCGAGGGCGATGCCACGCAGCACCTGGACCAGGATCATCGCCACCCCGACGTTGATGCACATGTCGGCGACGTTGAAGACCGGCCAGTTCGGCAGCATGAGGAAGTCCACGACGTGGCCGCGCAGCGGGCCGGGGTCGCGGAAGATGCGGTCGGCCAGGTTGCCGGTGATCCCGGCGAACATCAGCCCGAGCGCGACCGCCCACCAGCGGCTGCGCACCCGGCGGCTCAGCCAGAGCACCACCACGGTGGCGACCGAGGCGAGCACGGCGAGGGCGACCGTGAACCGGGTACCGAGGCTGAACGCCGCACCGGGGTTGTACGTCAGGTGCAGGCTGCAGCACCTCACCCACCAGGCTCCACGTCCGGCCGGTCGGTCAGGTGGCGCACGGCGAGCACCTTGGCCACCTGGTCGATCGCCAGCAGGCTGACGCCGACGACGGCGAAGAGCAGCCAGGTCTGGGGAGCGGCGAGCAGGGGGCTCCGGGTCTCGTCGGGGCCGTCGCCGCGGTCGTCTACCGGCGTTCCTCGCGCTGCTTGCATGTCATGCACAGTGTGGCACGGGGAAAGGCCATCAACCGCATCTTGCCGATGGGGTTGCCGCAGGACTCGCACACGCCGTACGTGCCGTCGTCGATGCGGGCCAGCGCCCGGTCGATCTGGGCGAGCCTTCTCCCGCTCGTGGTTGAGGACGGTGAGCTCCCTGGTCGCGCTCGAAGCCTGGTGGCGCCCAGGTCCGCCTGGTCCTGGCCGGCACCGTCGCCGGAGTCGCGGAGCAGGCCCGACAGGTCGGCCTCCTGCTCCTCGAGGATCTCGGCGCTGTGGCCGCGCTGCTCGTGCAGGCTCGGCGAGCACCTCGGCGAGCTCGGACTTCGACCAGGCCTCCTCGTGCTCGAGGACGACGAGCGTGCTCGGAGCGGCCTTCTTGGCAGGGGTCTTCTTCACGGGTGCTTTCTTCACGGGTGTGGGCTTCGTGACCGGCTCCGCAGTCTTCTTGGCGGGTGCCGGGGTCGTGGGGGCGGCCTTCTTCGCGGGGGCCGCCTTCTTCGCGGGGGCCGCCTTCTTCGCGGGGGCCGCCTTCTTCGCGGGGGCCGCCTTCTTCGCGGGGGCCGCCTTCTTCGCGGGGGCCGCCTTCTTGGCCGGGGCCGCCTTCTTGGCCGGGGCCGCCTTCTTGGCCGGGGCCGCCTTCTTGGCCGGGGCCGCCTTCTTGGCCGGGGCCGCCTTCTTGGCCGGGGCCGCCTTCTTGGCCGGGGCCGCCTTCTTGGCCGGGGCCGCCTTCTTGGCCGGGGCCGCCTTCTTGGCCGGGGCCGCCTTCTTGGCCGGGGCCGCCTTCTTGGCCGGGGCCGCCTTCTTGGCCGGGGCCGCCTTCTTGGCCGGGGCCGCCTTCTTGGCCGGGGCCGCCTTCTTCGCCGGGGCCGCCTTCTTCGCCGGAGCCGCCTTCTTCGCCGGGGCCGCCTTCTTCGCGGGCTCCGCCTTCGCGGCCGTCGCCGCCTTGCGCGGGCGGATCATCTTCCGGGCGGCGGACGTGGCCTTGCCTGCCAACGTCTTCTTCGTGGTGCGGGCCATGACGACTCCTCAGGAAGGACGGCCTGCGACGGGAGTCGGACAGGCTGCTGCGGAGGGTATCGGCTCGGACAACCCGGTCCAAGCAGGCGCACCGTCGTACCGAAATGCGAACAGCCGGCCCGCCACGAGGGGCGGACCGGCCGTTCGAAGTGCTCAGGTGGAGCGGAGCCGGAGGCTCAGCCCTCCTCCTCGCCCAGGATCGAGCGCAGTCGCTTGGGGGCCGGGGCCTCCTCGACCGGGGCGAGGGTGTCGCCCGGGGTCTGCAGCGACTCGAGTCTGCTGGGTGAAGTAGGCTCTTGAGACGCGAGCGGTACTCACGCTCGAAGGAGCGCAGCGTCTCGACCTCGGCGGAGAGCCTTGTCGCGCTCCTTCTCCAGGTCACCAAAGAGCCTGCGTACGACGCTCGGCGGTCTCGCTGTCGAGCATCTCCGCACGGGTGCGGGCGTCGGACTCGAGGCGGTCGGCCTTGACCTTGGCCTCGGACTCCAGACGCTCGGACTTGGTACGCGCCTCGCCGACGATCTTGTCGGCCTCGTTCTTCGCGTCCTCGACGAGCTCGTCGGCGTTGCGGGTCGCGATCTCGAGCAGGCGAGCGGCCGCGTTGGAGGCCTCGGGGACCGTCTCGACGCGGATCGTCTCCACACCACCGGCGGCAGCCGGGGCGGGCGCGGCGACCGGAGCGGGCGCCGGAGCGGCCACGGGCTCGACCGGAGCGGGCGGCTCCACGGGGGCCGGCGGCTCGGGAGCGGCGACCTCGGGGACCGGGGCGAGCCTGCGTCGGCGCGTCGTACGCCGAGTAGGAGCCGGAGCCGGCGCCGCCGTCAGCCTGCGCCGCGGCCAGGCTTCGCACGGAGGTCGTCGTTCTCCTGGGTGAGGCGAGCCAGGCTCGGCCTCCACCTCGTCCAGGAACTGGTCGACCTCGCCCATGTCGTAGCCCTCGCGCAGCCGGACCGGCGTAAAGCGCTTGTTGCTCACGTCCTCAGGCGTCAGCGGCATGACCTCACCTATCTTCGGAAGTACTAAGGACAAACTGTCTCACCGAACCTTAGCGCCTGCAGTCGAGAAGCCCGCATCACCCGCCGTTGCGTCCGCGCGGCCGGGGCGTGTCGCTCCCGCGAAATGCCCCCGAACACTGGGTCGTGAGACCCGCAGCCGTGGCTCAGAACAGGACGACGCTGCGGTTGACTGAGAGCAGGATGTAGGCCACGACCATCACCAGGAAGAAGGCTGAGGTCGAGGGCGAAGTTGCCGATCCGGATCGGCTTGATGACCTTGCGCAGCGCGTTGATCGGCGGGTCGGTCGCCGAGTACGACAGACTCCAGGAACACCAGTGCCGCACCCCGCGGCTCCCACGAGCGCGCGAACATCTGCACCCAGTCGGTGATGAGCCGCACCCACAGGAATCCGATGAAGGCGAAGAGGATGCCCTCGATGATCCACCCGGCGATGCTCACGCCCCCCAACCTATCGGGTGCCCGGGCGACGCGAACGCCGGGATCGCACAGCCGGGACGCATGTCCCGCAGCCACGCAGGACCCGTAGCCGCCGCGCAGCGGGCCGGCAGCGCGGGGCGAAGCCGGCCCGGAGCCGGAGGAAGCGAGGAACGAGCGCCCGGAGGCGCAGGGAGGCGCCGCTCCGCGCGCCGGCAGTCTTGCCGCCAGGCGGACAGCACCACCTACGCGAGACAACCGCGAGCGCGGCAGCGCGGCAAGCGAAGCGCCGACGCGCTCGCGCGGATCAGGACTGGTTGAAGAAGTCGCGATCCGCGATCAGCTTGCTTGTCCTCCGCGGCGACCGTCACGTTCGGCGGGGACAGCAGGAAGACCTTGTTCGTGACCCGCTCGATGCTGCCGCGGGTGGCGAAGATCAGCCCGGCGGCGAAGTCGACGAGCCGCTTGGCGTCGGAGTCGTCCATCTCGGTGAGGTTCATGATCACCGGGATGCCCTCGCGGTACTGCTCGCCGACAGGCTCGCGCGTCGTTGTACGTCGTGGGGTGCACCGTGGTGATCCGGGACAGGCTCGGCCACCTCGGGCTGGGGCGCGACGGCGACGGGCTGCCGGCGGCGCTCGTCGAGGTCGGCGACGGAGCCGGACGGTACGGCGCGGACCGGCCGGGCCGGGCGCTCACGCGTCTCGCGTGCGGGCCGCTGCTCGGTCTGCTCCTCGTCGTACTCGTCATAGCCGGTGTCCTCCAGCAGGCCGAGGTACTCACCGATCCTGCGCATCGCACCGCTCATGACTGTTGCCTCCGTGTTCCCTGGCCCCGAGTCTCGGGAGCCTGTGGTGGTGTTTCGGACATTACTGGACCGAGGGCCTCGATCCGAGGACCGCGGAGCCAATGCGCACGTGTGTCGCACCGGCGGTGATCGCGGCCTCCGGTCGCCACTCATCCCGGCGGAGAGACGGGTGGCGTCGGGGTGCTGCTGGGTGAAGCGAGCGCGGATCTCGGCGAGCCGCGCGAAGGCGGTGGCCGGGTCCTCGCCGAGGGGCGCGACAGCCATCAGACCGCGCAGGGACAGGTGCTCGGCCGCGGCGACGGCGTCAGCGATCGAGGCCAGGTCGGCAGGGTCCGCGCCGGCGCGGTGCTCCTGGCCGGGTGGGTCGAGGCTGACCTGCAGCAGCACCTCGACCGTGCGACCGCTCTCCCCCGCACCGCGGTCGAGCCGTCCGACCAGGCTGGGCCGGTCGACGGACTCGACGACGTCGGCGTACCGCGCCACGGCGGCCGCCTTGTTGGACTGCAACCCGCCGATGAAGTGCCAGCGCAGCGGCACGCCGGCGCACTCGGCGGCCTTGGCCTCGGCCTCCTGGTGGCGGTTCTCGCCGACGTCGGTGACGCCGAGGTCGGCGAGCAGCCGGACGTCGGAGGCCGGGAAGAACTTGGTGACCACGACCAGCGCGACGTCCTCGGGGGCACGGCCGGCGGCGGTCGCGGCCCGGTCGATCCGCTCCCGGACCGCGGCCAGGCTCGCGCGGAGGTCGTCGGCGCGGGTCATGAGCGCCACACCAGGCCGGCGAAGCGCCCGGAGGCGGCCCCGTCGCGGCGGTAGGAGTGCAGCCGGGCGTCCTCGCGGGTGCACCCGGGCACGGCCGTGACGGCGACGCCGGCGGCGGTCAGGCTGGGCGGCCACACCGGCACCGAGGTCGAGCGAGGGGGTGCCCCAGGTGGTCTCGGCGTGCGTCTCGGGGACCCGGCCGGCGACCTCGGCGCGCATCTCCTCGGGCACCTCGTAGCAGCCGCCGCAGACGTGCGGGCCGATCCAGGCGGAGATCTCGCCGGCGCCGAGGGCGCGCATCCGCTCGACGGTCCGGGTGACCACGTCCAGGCTCGACGCCGCGGCGCCCGGCGTGCGCGGCGCCGACCACGCCCCCGGCGCGGTCGGCGAGCAGGACCGGGACGCAGTCGGCGACCCGGACCATCAGCGCCGTACGACGCCGGGTGGTCACCAGGGCGTCGGCCTCCGGGACCACGGAGGCGTCCTCGACGGTCACGACCTCGTCGCCGTGGACCTGGCTGGCCCGGGCGACCTCGGCGTCGAGCGTGGCCTCCAGCGAGGCCAGCGTGTCCGTCAGGTCCGGGCCCTCGCGGAGGTCGAGCGAGGCGTCCGTGAACGCCACCTCGACCCGGAGCCCGCTCAGGGGCTCCGGGTCGAGGTCGAGGCGCTCACGGAAGACGAACACGGCTCACTTCAGGAAGTCGGGCACGTCCAGGTCGTCGCCCTCGTCGAGCCTGGATCGGCGCACGGTCGTTGCGGACGCCGACCGGCTGCGGCTCGGCCGGCTGCTCGGTGCGGGGCTGCTCGGACCGGGCCGGCTGCTCGGACCGGGCCGGGGTGGCCGGGGCCTGCTGCGCCGGGCGGGAGGCGGGCGCCTGCTGCTGCGGGCGTCGTACGGCGGTGTCCTCACGGCGCTTGGGCAGGCCACCGTCGAAGCCGGCGGCGATGACGGTCACCCGGACCTCGTCGCCGAGGGCGTCGTCGATGATCGTGCCGAAGATGATGTTGGCGTTCTCGTGCACCGCGTCGGCGACCATCGCCGCGGCCTCGTTGATCTCGAAGATGCCGAGGTCGGAGCCACCGGCGATGGAGAGCAGCACGCCGTGCGCCCCGTCGATGGAGGCCTCCAGCAGCGGGCTGCTGATCGCCATCTCGGCGGCCTGCAGCGCGCGGTCCTCGCCCCGGGCCGAGCCGATGCCCATCAGGGCGGACCCGGCGTTGCTCATGACCGCCTTGACGTCGGCGAAGTCGACGTTGATCAGGCCCGGCGTCGTGATCAGGTCGGTGATGCCGGAGACGCCCTGGAGCAGCACCTGGTCGGCCTGCTTGAAGGCGTCGAGCATCGAGACGTTGCGGTCCGAGATCTGCAGGAGCCGGTCGTTCGGGATGACGATGAGGGTGTCGACCTCCTCGCGGAGGCTCTCGATGCCCTCGTCGGCGGACTTCTTGCGGCGGGCGCCCTCGAAGGTGAACGGACGGGTCACCACACCGATGGTCAGCGCGCCGAGCGAGCGGGCGATCCGGGCCACGACGGGCGCGCCGCCGGTGCCCGTGCCACCGCCCTCGCCCGCGGTCACGAAGACCATGTCGGCGCCCTTGAGCACCTCCTCGATCTCCTCCGCGTGGTCCTCGGCGGCCTTGCCGCCCACGTCCGGGTTCGCGCCCGCACCGAGGCCGCGGGTGAGCTCGCGGCCGATGTCGAGCTTCACGTCGGCGTCGCTCATCAGCAGCGCCTGGGCGTCGGTGTTGATCGCGATGAACTCGACGCCCTTGAGACCGACCTCGATCATCCGGTTGACGGCGTTGACGCCGCCGCCCCCGATGCCGACGACCTTGATGATGGCCAGGTAGTTCTGTGCAGACTGCCACGGTGGGCTCCACCTCTCCGGTGTTGCGATGAGTTTGCTGGTGTCCGTTCACCGACGAAGGCGGCCGGACCGCTTCCCCGTGGCCAGCCGGCGTGTCGACAACTCTTACCCTCAACCTGAGGGTTATAGTTATGTCAACCTCGTCGTGATGAAGACGGTAGGGACGCCGAGGACCCGTACGGCGCAGACACGCCGCGCCCCACGCCTTTTCTGAAAACTCAGCGGGTGGTGGGCGCGCCCGGGACCGAGACGTCGTACTCCTGCGCCTTGCGCTTGAGCAAGCTGCAGCAGCACCGCGGCCTTGTCCGGCGAGCCTGTCCGCGCTCCCCCACTCGACCTTCCGGCCGTCGCGCAGCAGCAGTCTGGATCTCGTCGATGGTGCGCACCTCGACGTGGTCGACGAGCCGGGCGACCTCGGGCGAGAGCGCGGCGACGACGGCCGCGCCCTCCCGCAGGGCGTCCTTGTCGGCGCCGCTGCCGACCCGGATCCGGGGCAGGCCCTCGCGCTTGCGCGCCGGCGCCGCGAAGGAGGTCCCGTCGGCGTCGAGGGCGAGCACCTTGGTGCCGAGGTCGAGCACCGCGATCGGCTTGCGCTCGACGATCTCGATGCGCACGTCGTGCGGCCACTTGCGCGAGACGTCGACGTCCTTGACCGCCGAGAGCGACTTGACCCGCTTCTCGATGGCGTCCAGGTCGACCCGGACCAGCGGACCGCCGGTCGGCACCTCGGCCGCGGCGAGCAGGCTGCTTCTGGGTGACCATGTCGTTGCCGACGACCTCCACGCCGTCGGCGCGCAGCCAAGAGGAGAAGTACAGCGCGTAGACGCTGAACCCGACCAGCGCCAGCGCGAGCACCACCGCGAGCACGTAGCGCCAGGTCAGCCAGCGCCGGGCGCGCTGCCGGCGGGCGAAGGCCTTGCGCGCCCGGTCCTGGGCGCGGTCGGCGCCGGGAGCCCGCCGCGGGAGCCTGAGCCTAGCCACGACCGCCCTCCGCGAGCGCGGCCAGCAGGCTGCGGCGCGAGGGCGGTGACGTCCCCGGCGCCGAGGGTCAGCACCAGGTCGCCGGGGCGGGCCACCTCCACCAGCGCGGGTACGACGGCCGAGCGCTCCGGCACGAACCGGACCCGGTCGCCCGGCAGCGGCACCGCCCCGGCCACCAGCGCTCCGGTGACCTCGGGATCGGGGTCCTCCCGGGCGACGTACACGTCGAGGACGAGGACGTCGTCGGCGGCGCCGAGCTCACGGCCCATCGCGGTGCCGAAGATCCGCGTGCGGGAGACCAGGTGCGGCTGGAAGGCCACGATCAGCCGCTGGTCGCCGGTCACCAGCGAGCGGGCGGCCTCGAGGTCGCCCCGGATCTCGCTGGGGTGGTGGGCGTAGGAGTCGTAGACGCGCACGCCGCCGCTCTCCCCGAGCGACTCCATGCGGCGCTTGGCGCCCTGGTGGCGACCCAGCCCGCGGACCAGCGCGGCCGGATCGGCGCCGAGCTCGAGCCCGACGGCGAGGGCGAGGAGCGCGTCCTGGGCGTAGTGCCGCCCGGGCACGGCGAGTCTCGACCTCGCCGAGGTCGGCGCCGCGGGCCTCGACCCGGAACCGGGTGCGGCCACCCTCGATCACCAGGTCCGTGCCGCGGATCGTCGCGCCGTCGGCGAAGGCCGCGGTCACGTCGGCGAGGCCGGCGTCCTCGGCGATGGTCGTGCCGGCTCGCTCAGCGAACTCGGCGAAGGCCGCGGCGTACGCCTCCTCGGTGCCCCAGTGGTCGAGGTGGTCGGGGTCCACGTTGGTGATCACCCCGATCTCGGGGGTGTAGACGAGGAAGGCGCCGTCGGACTCGTCGGCCTCGACGACGGCCACCGGACCGGAGCCGAGGCGGGCGTTGGTGCCGAGCGAGGCGACCTCCGCACCGATCGCGAAGGTCGGGTCGAGCCCGGCCTCCTGCAGCGCGACCGTGGTCATGGCGGTGGTGGTGGTCTTGCCGTGGGTGCCGGCGATGGCCACCACCCGCCGCCCGAGCAGCACCGACTGCAGGCCGGCCGAGCGCGGCCACAGCCGCAGCCCACGGGCCAGCGCGCCGGCGATCTCGGGGTTGTCCTCGCGCGCGGCCGTGGTCGCCACCACGGTGTCGACGCCGTCCAGGTGGGCGGCGTCGTGGCCGACGTGGACGGTGATGCCCTCCTCGCGCAGGGCGCGCACGACGGCGGAGTCGTTGGCGTCGCTGCCGCTGACCTCGACGCCGCTGTGGTGCATCAGCCGGGCGATGCCGGAGAGCCCGGCGCCACCGATGCCGACGAGGTGGACGCGGCCGAGCCGGTCGGCGGGGAGGATCTCGTCGGGGACGGGGATCTTCACCGGGCGGCGTCCTGGATGATCCGGGCCAGCCGCTCGTCGGCGTCGCGCGGCACCAGGTGGGCCGCCGCGGCGCCCATGGCGGCCAGCCGGCCGGGGTCGGCGAAGAGCGCGGGGACCGTCTCGGCGACCCGGTCGGCGGTGAACGCGGCGTCCTCGACCAGCAGCGCTCCCCCGGCCTCGACGACAGGCCGGGCGTTGAGCGCCTGCTCGCCGTTGCCGATCGGCAGCGGCACGAAGACGGCGGGTACGCCGCTGGCGGAGGCCTCCACGACGCTGGACGCCCCCGAGCGGCACACCATCAGGTCCGCCGCAGCCAGGGCGAGGTCCATCCGCTCGACGAAGGGCAGCACGACGTAGGGGACGCCGGAGGCGACGGGGGGCCGACCAGACTCGGGTCGCTCGCGCCGTTGGGCCCGACCACGTGCAGCACCTGGATGCCGGCCGCCGCGAGCGCGGGCGCGGCACCACTGACCGCCTGGTTGAGCCGGCGCGCGCCCTGCGAGCCGCCGGTGACGACCAGCGTCGGCAGGTCCGGGTCGAGACCGAAGAACGCGCGCGCCTCGGCCCGCAGCGCCGGCCGGTCGAGGGTGGAGATCATCCGGCGGATCGGCAGGCCGACGTACTCGGCCCCCTTGAGCGGGGTGTCGGGGAAGCCTGACCGCGACCCGAGTCGCCTTCCGGGCGCCGAACTTGTTCGCGATGCCGGGCAGGGCGTTCTGCTCGTGCACGACCAGGGGCAGGCTTTGCGGCGCCGCGCGGCGAGGTACGCCGGCATGGAGACGTAGCCGCCGTAGCCGACGATGACGTCCGGGCGGACCTCGTCGACCACCTCGAGCGCGGCCTTCACCGCGCCCCGCAGTCGCGAGGGCACCAGCGCGAGGTCCTTGCCGGGCTTGCGCGGCAGCGGGACGGGCGGGACCAGGCGCAGCGGGTAGCCCGCGGCCGGGACCACCTTGTTCTCCAGGCCGCGCGGGGTGCCCAGGCAGGTCACCTCGACGTCCGGGTCGAGGCGACGCAGCGCGTCCGCCGTCGCGAGCAGTGGCGAGGTGTGCCCCGCCGTTCCCCCACCGGCCAACAGAACTCGCACGAGGAAGAACCTACCCGCGGGCGGAGAGCCCGGCCGAACGGGCCCGGCGTCGCTGCTTGAGCGCGCGGGCGGCTGCCGGCTCGCGACGGGCGAAGCCGATCACCAGGCCCAGCGCGGCCAGGGTGGGCAGCAGGCTGGAGCCGCCGTAGGAGACCAGAGGCAGCGGGATGCCGATGACCGGCAGCAGCGCGAGCACCATGCCGACGTTGATGATCATCTGACCGAGCAGCCAGATCACGATGCCGAAGGAGCAGTAGCGCACGAAGGGCTCCTTGGTCTCGCGCGCCACCCGGATGCCGGCGTAGGCGAGGACCAGGAAGAGCGCGATGACGAGCAGGGTGCCGATCAGTCCCAGGCTCCTCGCCCAGCACCGCGAAGATGAAGTCGGTGTGCGCCTCCGGCAGCCTGGCCCCACTTCTGCTGGCTGGCGCCGATCCCCTCGCCGAAGATCCCACCGCTGGCCATGGCGTACAGGCCGTGCGCGGGCTGCCAGCCCGTGCCGTGGTAGTCCTTGAACGGGTCGGCGAAGTTGTAGATGCGCGCCAGCCGCTCGCCATCGGTGGCGGCCAGGCCCAGAGCCAGCACGCTGACGCCGGAGAAGGCCAGCGCGAAGAGCCTTGCCGGGGGCGCCGACCACCCACAGCATCGAGACGAGCAGAGCGAAGAACACCAGCGCGGTGCCGAGGTCGCGGCCGACCACCACGAGCGAGGTCGCGAGCACCATGCCGGGCACCACGGGCACCAGCATCTGGTGCAGGTTGCCCAGGCGGCGCTCCTTGTTGGCGTAGATGTGGCTGGCCCAGATGATCAGCGACGAGCTTCGCGATCTCCGAGGGCTGGATCTGCAGCGGGCCGAGCGCCAGCCAGTTCTTGTTGCCGTTGACCTCGACGCCGACCTTGGCGGTCAGCGCCAGCAGCAGCAGCGAGAGCGAGAACGCCGGATAGGTCAGCCCGCGCACCCAGCGCACCGAGACCCGCGAGGCGAGGAAGGCGCACGGCACGCCGAGCAGCACCCACATCACCTGGCGTCGTACGACGGTGTAGGAGTCGCCGGTCTGCTGGTAGCTGTAGACGCTCGAGGCGCTCAGCACCATGATCAGCCCGATGGTGAGCAGCAGCGCGGTGGCGCCGAGCAGCAGGTAGTAGGTCGTCAGCGGGCGGTCCAGCGCGTCCTTGAGGGCGCTGGTCCAGCCCGGGCGCCGGACCGCGAAGCGGGAGCGGAGACCGAGGCGGAGCCTTCTCGGGGTTCGCGGTGGTGATGACGTCCCCCTGCAGTGGCTAGCGCTGGATGTGGTCCCGGACCGCCGCGGCGAAGGCATCGCCCCGGGCGGCGTAGTCGGCGAACTGGTCCATCGACGCACATCCCGGCGCCAGCAGCACGGTGTCCCCCGCCTGGGCGACCTCGGCCGCTGCCGCGACGACGCGAGCCATCCGGTCGCCACCGACAACGTCCCCAGTCTCGGTGCTGTCCACGTCGATCACCGGCACATCCGGAGCGTGTCGCGAAAGCGCCTGGCGGATCACGTCGCGGTCCTGGCCGATGAGGACGACGGCCCGCAGCCGGTCCCCCACCTGGCGCACCAGGTCGTCGAAGGCTCGCGCCCTTGGCGAGACCGCCGGCGACCCAGACCACCGGTGCGAAGGCCGCGAGCGAGGAGGCGGCGGCGTGCGGGTTGGTCGCCTTGGAGTCGTCGACCCAGGTGATGCTGTCGTGCTCGGCGACCACCGCGATCCGGTGCCCGTCGGGCTGGAAGGCCCGCAGACCGTCGCGCACCGCGGCCTGGCTGACCCCGTGGGCCCGGGCCAGCGCGGCGGCGGCCAGGGCGTTGGCGACGAAGTGCGGGGCACGCGAGGCGAGGTCGTCGAAGGTGCACAGGCTCGGCGGCGCTGGTGGAGCGCTCCTCGATGAAGGCCCGGTCGACGAGGATGTCGTCGACGACGCCGACCATGCCCGGCCCCGGCACGCCGAGGGTGAAGCCGATCGCGCGGGCGCCCTCGACCACCTCGGCGTCCCGCACCAGCCTGCTCGGTGCCGGGGTCGGCCGCGTTGTAGACGCACGCGCGCTCGACGCCGGTGTAGATCCGGCCCTTGTCCCGGGCGTAGGCGGCCATGGCGTCGGACCCCTCCGGGCCGTCGTACCAGTCCAGGTGGTCCTCGGCGACGTTGAGCACCGCGGCGCTCTCGGCGGCCATCGAGTCGGTGTAGTGCAGGCTGGAAGCCTGGAGAGCCTCGACCGCGATCACGTCGTACGGCTCGGGGTCCATGACGGCCTCGGTGAGCGGCAGGCCGACGTTCCCGGCGGCGACGCTGCGCAGCCCGGCGGCGCGCAGGATGCTGTCGAGCATCTGCACGGTGGTGGTCTTGCCGTTGGTGCCGGTGATGCAGAGCCACGGCGCCGGTTGGGCGGGGTCGCGCAGCCGCCAGGCCAGCTCGACCTCGCCCCAGACCGGGACTCCCCGCTCGCGCGCGGCCACGACGATCGGTGCGTCCGGCCGGAGGCCCGGCGAGACGACGAGCACGTCGGCGTCGGCGGGCAGGCTGTGCGGTGGCGCCCTCGTGGACGTCGATCCGCGCGCCGAGCACCTCCAGCAGACTCGGCCCGCTCGAGGATCTTCGGGCTCACCGACTCGGCCACCGCGTGCACGTCGGCGCCGAGGTGCAGCAGGTTGTCGACGGCGGCGGCACCGCTGGCGCCGAAGCCCGCCACCACGGCGCGTACGCCGGCCCAGGAGTCCGTGCGGCCCAGGCTGCTCGGATCGGTCACAGCCGCGAGACCCACTCGGCGTAGAAGATGCCCAGCCCGGTCGCGACGCACAACCCGGTGATGATCCAGAACCGGATCACGACGGTGACCTGCTCCCAGCCGAGCATCTCGAAGTGGTGGTGGATCGGCGCGATCCGGAAGATCCGTCGGCCGACCCCGGTGAGCCTCTTCGTGGCCTTGAACCAGGTGACCTGCATCATCACCGAGACGGTCTCGAGGACGAAGAGCCCGCCGAGGATGACCAGCAGCAGACTCGGTGCGGGTCAGGATCGCGAAACCGGCGAGCGCGCCACCCAGCGAGAGCGAGCCGGTGTCGCCCATGAAGATCTTCGCCGGGGAGGCATTCCACCACAGGAACCCGAAGCAGGCGCCCGTGATCGCGGCCGCGATGATCGCGAGGTCGAGCGGGTCGCGGACGTTGTAGCAGGCTCGCGCTGGGCTCGTCCTGGCAGAACTGGTTGTTCTGCCAGATGTTCACCAGCATGTAGGCGCCGAAGACCATCACCGAGGCACCGGCCGCCAGGCCGTCGAGCCCGTCGGTCAGGTTCACCGCGTTGCTGAACCCGGCCACGAACAGCCAGATCAGCAGGATCGCCAGGATGGTCGGGAGCACGAACCAGTCCAGGCTCGCGCAGGAAGGAGACCTTCTCGCTCGCCGGGGTGCGGCCGTTCTCGTCCTCCAGCCACGGGGAGAGCGCGAGCCCGCCGAAGACCAGCGCGATCACCGTCTGGCCGGCCATCTTGGCCTTGCTGCGCAGGCCGAGGCTGCGCTGCTTGGAGATCTTGATGAAGTCGTCGAGGAAGCCGACCAGGCCCATGCCGACGAACAGGAAGAGCAGGAGCAGCGCCGAGGCGCTGGGCGTCGTCATCGTGATCGACTTGGCGAGGAAGTAGGCGATCACCGTGGCCATGATGATGACCACCCCGCCCATGGTGGGCGTGCCGCGCTTGGTGTGGTGGCTGGTCGGGCCGTCGTCGCGGATCTCCTGGCCGTAGCCCCAGCGGGTGAACAGGGTGATCACCACGCGGGTGGCGAGCAGCGAGATCAGCAGTGCGATGCCGCCCCCGAGCAGGATGGCTCTCATGGCGTCGTCTCCTCCAGCACCTGCTCCGCTACCACTTCCAACGCGGCGCCCCGGGACGCCTTGACGAGGACGACGTCCTCCGGTCCGGCATTCTGCCGCACCCACGCCACGGCTTCCTCACGGCCCGCCGTGACGATCACCTCACATGTGCCCGGGGCCTCACCCTGGGCCGCACCCTCGGCGATGCCGCGAGCGGCCTCGCCGACCACCACGAGCACGTCGATGCCGAGCCGGGCGGCGTCCGCGCCGACGGCGCGGTGGCCCGTCTCGTGCTCACCGCCGAGCTCCTTCATCTCCCCCAGCACCGCGACGGTACGACGCCCCGAGGGCCGTCCGATGCCCGCCAGCGCCTCCAGCGCGGCTCGCATCGAGTCCGGGTTCGCGTTGTAGGCGTCGTTGACGACCACCAGGCCGTCGGCGCGCTCGGTGACCTCCATCCGCCAGCGCGAGGCCGACCGCACGCTGCCGAGCGCCCGGGCGACCTCGGCCAGCCCGAATCCGGCGGCGAGCGCCATCGCGGCGGCCGCGGCGGCGTTGAGCACCTGGTGGGGTCCCACCTCGAGCAGCCGGACCTCGCTGCGATCGCCGTCGTGGACGAGCACGAACCCGGGCCTGCCGAGTCTCGTCGAGGTGGAGGTCCTCCCAGCGCACGTCGCCGGTCTCGCCGAAGGCTGACGACGCGGGCGGACGTGCGCGGTGCCATCGCGGCCACCAGCGGGTCGCCGGCGTTGAGCACGGCGGTCCCCTCGGCGCGCAGCGCCTCGACGATCTCCCCCTTGGCGCGGGCGATCTGCTCGCGCCCGCCGAACTCCCCCACGTGCGCGGTGCCGACGTTGAGCACCGCGGCGACGTCGGGCGGGGCGATCTCGCACAGGTAGGAGATGTGCCCGACACCACGGGCGCCCATCTCCACCACGAGGAAGCGGGTCGCGGTGGTGGCCCGCAGCACGGTGAGCGGTACGCCGAGCCTCGTTGTTGTTGTTGGCGTTGGTGGCCACCACGGCGTCCTCGCCCGCCAGGGTGCGCAGCACCGCGGCCAGGAAGTCCTTCGTGCCGGTCTTGCCCTGGGAGCCGGTCATCGCCAGCACGGTGGCGTCGAGCCGGTCCACGACGTGGCGCGCCAGCCGGCCCAGCGCCGCGACCGCGTCGCCGACCACCACGGTGGGCGCGCTGGTGGGGCGGCTGCCGAGCACGGCGTGCGCGCCGTCGGCGTACGCGTGGCCGTCGGTGTGCTCGCCGACAACGGCGACGAAGAGCCCGTCGGGGACGGGGGTGCGGCTGTCGACGTAGGCGGGGCCGGAGACGAGGACGTCGTCACCGTGCAGGGTCCCGCCGACGACGGCGGCGATCTCGGACAGGCGCAGCGCGATCACCGGGCCAGCACCTCCCGCACGACCTCGCGGTCGTCGAAGGGGTGCACGACGCCGGCGATCTCCTGGCCGGACTCGTGGCCCTTGCCCGCGACGACGACGACGTCCCCGGGGCCGGCGCCGTCGATGGCGGCGGCGATCGCGGCCCGGCGGTCGCCGATCTCGACGACCTCGGCCGGCCCGCCGCGGGTCCCGGCCAGCACCTCGGCACGGATCGCGGCCGGGTCCTCCGAGCGGGGGTTGTCGTCGGTGACCACGACCAGGTCCGCCAGCCGGGCGGCGATCTCGCCCATCACCGGGCGTTTCCCGGTGTCCCGGTCGCCCCCGGCGCCGATCACGATCACGAGTCGGCCGCGGGTCACCGGGCGCAGCGTGCGCAGCACCGCCTCGACGGCGTCCGGCTTGTGCGCGTAGTCGACCACGACGGTCAGGTCCCGCCCGGTCGGCACCCGCTCCAGCCGCCCGGGTACGCCGCCGGAGGCCGCGATCCCGTCGGCGACCGCCTGCGGGTCGTATCCCGCCTCGGCGGCGGCGGCGATCGCCGCCAGGGCGTTGGCCACGTTGAAGTCCCCGGGCAGCGGGACCGCGGCGGACACCCGCACGCCGTCGGGACCCAGCACGGTGAAGCGCGAGCCGTCGGCGCCGAGCGCGACGTCGGTGGCCGTCCAGTCGGCCGGCCCGGTCAGGCCGTAGGTACGGACCGGGATGGGCGCCTCGGCGGCGAGCCGGCGCCCGTGCTCGTCGTCGGTGCAGACCAGGCCCAGGGCCGCGTGCTCGGGGGTGAAGAGCATCGCCTTGGCCTGGAAGTAGTCCTCGACGTCGGCGTGGAAGTCCAGGTGGTCGCGGCCCAGGTTGGTGAAGACGGCGACGTCGAAGCGCACACCGTCGACGCGGCCCATCACCAGCGCGTGGCTGGAGACCTCCATCGCGCAGGCGGTGACGTCGAGCTCCCGCATCCGGGCGAAGAGGCCGTGCAGGTCGGGCGCCTCGGGCGTGGTGAGCGCGGTCCTCACCTCCTCGCCGGCGATCCGCGTCCCGACGGTGCCCACGACCGCGCTGCGCACACCGGCGGCCAGCAGGCCGCCGTCGAGCAGCCGGGTGACGGTGGTCTTGCCCTGGGTGCCGGTCACGCCGATGGTGCGCAGGGACGCCGCCGGATGGCCGTAGACCAGGGCGGCGACCTCGCCGAGCACCGCCCGGGGCCTCTCGACGACCAGCACCGGCAGGCCGCTGGCGCGGGCGTCGCCCTCCCCCGCCGCGTCGGTCAGCACCGCGACCGCGCCGTCCGCCGCGGCCTGCGCGGAGAAGGAGGCGCCGTGCGCGCGGCTGCCCGGCAGGGCGGCGTAGAGGTCGCCGGGCCGGACCCGGCGCGAGTCGAGGGTGACACCGAGCAGGTCGGCACCGGCTTCGACAGGAGGCAGGCCCAGCGACCGGGCGACGTCGTCGAGGGACGTACGGTGCGGGTGGTCGGGCCGGGTCGGCTGACTCACCACTCGACCGGGGTCTGGTTGGGCTTGGCGCCCGTGGGCGGGACGCCGTAGCGGCGCAGGGTGTAGGCTCATCAGCCTTCGAGAATGCCGGACCGGCGGTCGAGCCGCCACCACTGCCGGCCCGCGGGTTCTGCACGACGACGTAGATCGTGAACCGCGGGTTGTCCGCGGGCGCGAAGCCCGCGAAGGAGACGGTGGTGCTGCCGTCGTACCGTCCGTCGACGACGCGCTGGGCGGTGCCGGTCTTGCCCGCGACCCGGTAGCCGGGGACCGCGGCGCCCGGCGCCACGCCCACGTCGGGGTCGACCACGCGCTCCATCATCAGCATCGTCTCGCGCGCGGCGGCCGCGCTGATCACCCGGCGCGAGGTGGCGACATCGGTGCCGACCTTCTGCCCGCGGTCGGTGGTCGCCTCACCCTGGATGAGCGAGGGGTCGACCCGGATCCCGCCGTTGGCGATGGTGTTGACCGCGGTGATCATCTGCAGCGCGTTGACCGACAGCGACTGGCCGAACGCGATCCGGTCGCCGACCTGGGAGGTCCACGCCGCGCCCTGCGGCAGGATGCCGCGGGTCTCGCCGTCCAGACCGATGTTCGTGCGCTCCCCCAGCCCGAAGGCGGTGAGGTAGCGGCGCAGGCTGGCCCTTGCCGAACTGGTCGGCGGCGAGCACGGTGCCGATGTTGGAGGACTTGGCGATGATCCCGGCGAGGGTGAGCCGGATCGTGGGGTGCTCCCAGTAGTCGCCGATCGGCCGGTCCTGCCGGTTGAGCCTTGCCGGGCACCCGGAACTTCTGCTCCTTGAAGGCCTTGCCCGCGTCGACCAGGGAGCCTGATCGTGAGCACCTTCTCGACCGAGCCGGGCTCGTAGGGGTCGGTCAGGGCGGCGGACTTGTAGAGGCTCTTGTCGTAGCGGTACGGGTCGGAGGCGTCGTACGTCGGGAAGTCGGCGAGCGCGAGCAGACTCACCGGTCCGGGTGTCCTGCACGATCGCGGTGCCCGAGTCGCCCCCGGCCTTGCGCACGGTCTGCTGGAGCACCCGCTGGACGTAGTACTGCAGGCTCGCTGTCGATGGTGAGCGTCAGGTCCTTGCCGTCGACGGCCGGGGTGACGGTGTTGTTGCCGAGCGGGATCTGGTTGCCGGCACCGACCTCGTAGCGCGCCTCGCCGTCCTTGCCGGACAGGTCCTTGTTGAAGGAGTTCTCCAGCCCGGCCAGCGCCTGCGCCGTGCCGTCGTTCTTCGGCGTGCCGAGAAAGCCCAGGAGGTTGGCTGCGACGTCGGAGTCCGGGTAGATGCGCAACGGGTCGCGCTCAGTGGTCAGACCGGTGAAGGGCCGGCCCTTGTCGTCCTTGAACAGTGCCCGCACGTCGGAGACGAGCTTCTCCGCCTTGGCCGCCGGGACCTGCCGGGCGACGTACTGGAACTGGCTGGCCTTGGTGCGCAGCCGGGTGAGCGTCTCGATGTAGTCCACCCCGAGGCGCTGGGACAGCAGCGTCGCGAGCCTGCGGCGCGATCGCGGCGGTGACCATCGGGTTGGCGATGATCATCCGGCCGTCGACGGTCTGGGCCAGCGGCTGGCCCTTGCGGTCGAGAATCTCCCCGCGCGTGGCGGGCAGCACGATGTCGACCGATCCCTCGGCGGCGGCCATCTGGGCGTAGGAGTGCGGGTCCACGCCCTGCAGCCTGCAGCAGCCGTCCGGCGAACACCGAGAGCACGATCGCGATGATCAGGAAGCCGACCTTCATGCGCAGGCTGCGGCGAGCCCCGTCGGGGACGGGTGCCACGGAGGGTGCGGAGGGGATTCGGTCGGCTCAACGCTCTCGTCCTGGTCGCGGGCAGCGGTCGGGTCCTGCGGACGACTCGACCTTACGGGCGTGGATCACCGATCGGCGGTGGACGCGCCGTCGGTCTTCGCGGGCGGCACGTTCAGACTCGTCCGGCTTGGTGGGGCCGGGCATGTGCGGCGGGATGTTGTCGGCGCCCGACGCGGGCGCCGGGGCGCCGGTGATCTTGCCCGTGGCGAGATCGATCACGCCGGCCTGGGACGGGACGACCATGCCCATCTTCTGCGCCAGCGCGGAGACCCGGTCCGGCTTGCCGAGCGCCTGGATCTGCAGACTCCAGCGCCTCCTGCTGGGCGCTGAGGTCGGTGGCCTGCTTCTGCAGCGCGGTCGCGCGGAAGGACGCCTGCTGCATGGAGGTGTTGAAGAGCAGCAGCCCCAAGACGCCGGCGAGCAGGATCACGCTCACGAAGGTCACGAAGGGCACCCGCGGGGCGCGCGAGCGCCGGGCCCGGGGCACGACGGTGAGCCGGGCTCGCTGCAGGGCCGCCTGGGCGATCCGCGGCGCGACGGTCTGCAGGCGACGGATCTGCGGTGCGGTGCTGGACATCAGGCGGCTCCCTTGCCAGTGGTGCTGCTGGACCTGCTCGGTGGGGTGGTGCGGATGCGCTCGATGGCGCGGAGTCGGACGGACGCGGCCCGCGGGTTCTGCTCGATCTCCGCGTCGTCGGCCTGCTCGGCGCCCCGCGTCACCAGCCGGTACGACGGCTCGGCGCCCTCGGGGACGAAGGGCAGGTCGTCGGGGACGTCGAGCCGGGTCGCGTCGGCGAAGACGCGCTTGACCAGCCGGTCCTCCAGGGAGTGGTACGACTCGACGACCACCCGGCCGCCGAGCCCGATCGCCTCGACCGCGGCCGGCATCGCCCGGCGCAGCACGCCGAGTCTCGTCGTTGACCTCCATGCGCAGGGCCTGGAAGGTGCGCTTGGCGGGGTGACCGCCGGTGCGCCGCGCGGGGGCCGGGATCGCGTCGTACAGCAGGGCGACGAGGCGGCCCGAGGTGGAGAACGGCTCGGTGGCGCGCTCACGGACGACGGCCTCGGCGATGCGGCGGGCCATCTTCTCCTCGCCGTACTCCTTGAGGACCCGGGCCAGGTCGCGCGCGCTGTAGGTGTTGAGCACGTCGGCGGCGGTCGGCCCGGTGCTGCCGTCCATCCGCATGTCGAGCGGCGCGTCCACGGCGTAGGCGAACCCGCGCTCGGGCAGGTCCAGGCTGCATCGAGGAGACGCCGAGGTCGAAGAGCACGCCCGCGACCTCGTCGAGACCGAGGTCGGCGAGCACGTCGGGGATCTCGTCGTAGACCGCGTGCACGCCGGTGAACCGCTCGCCGTACGGCGCGAGCCGCTCCCGGCTCATCGCCAGCGCCTGCGGGTCGCGGTCGATGCCGACCACGCGGGCCCGCGGGCACCGCTCGAGCACGGCCTCGCTGTGGCCACCGAGGCCGAGCGTGCAGTCGACGAGAACGGCGCCCTCCGCGTCGAGCGCGGGCGCGAGGAGAGCGACGACCCGGTCGAGCAGGACGGGGACGTGGCGGGGGCCGGCCATCTCAGCGTCCCGTGGGCCCGAGCAGGCTGGGTCAGGACGAGCAGCAGTGCGCACACGGAGGAGACGGCGGCGGAGAACATCATGAGGAGCAGCGCCTCGCGCGCCATCTCCCGCACACGCGGCTGCGGAGAACGCTCGTGCGTCCGCGTCACGCTCATGGCTTCGACCCCTCGACCCGGTGGAACTTCTGGAACTGCTGGAAATCAGGCGGATCCGCAGAGCCAGGTCCCTGCCCGCTCCCGTGCCCGGTGTGTTCGGGTGCCTTCTGGTGCCGGGGAAGGTGCCCCAGACGGCGGGGTGTCCTCGATGTCGTCGGATCGCCTGGTGCCGGGGAAGGTGCCCCAGGTGGGTGGCGACATCGAGGTGTCGGGAGCGGGAGCGGGCTGAGACCTCGTCCTGCGGATCCGCTGTGCTGTTGTCAGGTGCTGCTGCTTGCTGCCGGTTGCTGCTGGTTGCTGCTGGTCAGTCCTCGTCCTCGTCGAGGTCGGCGAACTCCTCCAGCGCCTCGGCCTGGAACTCGCGCCAGGCGGCGGGGTTCCAGATCTCCAGGCGGTCCCGGACCCCGATCACGACCACGTCGCGCTCCAGGCCGGCGTAGTCCCGCAGGTGGGCGGGGATGCCGATCCGGCCCTGCTTGTCGGGGGTGCTCTCGTCACCGCCGGCGAACAGCACCCGGGCGTAGCGCCGCGCCGAGCGGCTGGTCATCGGCCGCGCGGATGCCCGCTCGGCCTCCTCCGCGAAGACGTCCGTGGGCCACACGACCAGGCACTTGTCCTGTCCCTGTGTGACCACGAGCCCCTCCGCCAGTCGATCCCTGAACTTCGCCGGGAGGAAGAGGCGGCCCTTCTCGTCGAGCTTCCGGGGTGTAGGTGCCCATGAAGAGCATCGGGCCACCCCCCGCCGTCCGATCGGACTTCGCCGTTCCTCCACTTTCCCCCACAGTACTCCACTTTCCCCCACCGTCAACCACCGACGCTCCCCGAGTCGCGGCGCGTTGCTCCCCCACGCCATGAAAAAGCGCAGGTCAGCGCTGGTCAGCGCGCCGGGGAGCGAGGTGGAGCAGAGTGGAGGGAAAAGTGGGGAACGGTGGAGCAGCGCGACCCAGCCACCCGCGCCGTAGGGTTGGTCCCCCGAGGGAGAGCACGACGAGGAGTTCGCTGTGGAGACGCCGACCACCCCACCGATGAGCCCGCCGCCGGGTCCGCCGGCGCCGCCGTCCGGCACCCCCGCCCCCGCCGTGGCCGACGTCGACACGGTCGCGCGGGTCGCCGCGCAGGTCCGCGCCAACGTCGAGCGGGTCATCGAGGGCAAGGGCGAGGTCGTGGGCGCCGCGATCGTCGTGCTGCTCGCCGAGGGACACCTGCTCATCGAGGACGTGCCCGGCGTCGGCAAGACGATGCTGGCCAAGGCCCTCGCCCGCAGCATCGACTCCACCGTGCGCCGGGTGCAGTTCACGCCCGACCTGCTGCCCTCCGACATCACCGGTGTGTCGGTGTTCGACCAGTCGACGCGGACCTTCGAGTTCCGCCCCGGCGGGGTCTTCGCCAACATCGTGATCGGCGACGAGATCAACCGCGCCTCGCCGAAGACCCAGTCCGCGCTGCTGGAGTGCATGGCCGAGCGTCAGGTCACCGTCGACAACGTCACCTACCAGCCTGGAGTCGCCCTTCATGGTGATCGCGACCCAGAACCCGGTCGAGATGGAGGGCACCTATCCCCTCCCCGAGGCCCAGCGGGACCGTTTCATGGCCCGGGTCTCGATCGGCTACCCGGTCGCGGCGGCCGAGATCGCGATGCTCTCCAGCCACGGCACCGTGAACCCGCTCGACGACCTGGACCCGGTGACCGACAGCGCCGAGATCCGCAAGGCTGTGCGGGATCGTGGCGCAGGTGCACGTCTCCGACGCTGTGCAGCGGTACGCCGTCGCGCTCACCTCCGCCACCCGCAACCACCCCGAGTCTGCTGCTGGGCGCCTCACCCCGCGCCACCCTGCACCTGGTCCGCGCCGCCAAGGCCCGGGCCGCCCTGCACCGGCGCGACTACGTGCTGCCCGACGACGTCCGGGCGCTGCTGCCGATGGTGCTGGCACACCGTCTGCTCCCCAGCGCCGAGGCGGCCGTCGGTGGCCGCGACGCCGCCGGGATCCTGCAGGCCCTCGCGGCCCAGGTGCCCGTGCCCGACGGCGCCGCCTGAGTCCGGACCCGGCGATGCTCCGCTCCGCGCTCTCCTCGCTGACCCTGCGAGGGCGCGCCTTCCTCGCCGCCGGGGTGACCGCGATCGCCTGCGCGATCGTCTTCGGCCAGCCGGCGCTGACCCGGGTCGGCGTCCTCGTCCTGGCGCTGCCGCTCGTCGCGGCCCTCGTCGTCAGCCGGCGCCGCCACGACCCGGTCGTCAGCCGGACGGTCTGGCCGCGCCTGGTCCGCGCCGGCGAGGCCGCCCGGATCGACCTGAGCGTCGCCAGCGACCGGCGCCGCGCCGACGGGCCGCTGCTCATCGAGGACACCCTCCCCTACGCCCTCGGCAGCCGGCCCCGCTTCGTGCTGCAGGGCCTGGGCCAGCACTGGGAGCGCACCGTGACGTACCCGGTGCGCTCCGACATCCGCGGCCGGTTCGGGGTCGGCCCGCTGAGCGTGCGGATCACCGACCCCTTCGGCCTGGTCGAGCGCCGCCGGGACATCGGCGGCACCGCCGAGCTCGTCGTCACCCCGCGCGTGCTGCCGCTGCCCGCGATCCCGCTCTCCGGCGGCTGGCAGGGAGCCGGGGAGCACCGGCCCCAGGCGTTCGCGTCGGGCTCGGCCGAGGACGTCAGCGTGCGCGAGTACCGTCGCGGCGACGACCTGCGCCGGGTGCACTGGCGCAGGCTCGGCCCGGATCGGCGACCTCATGGTGCGCCGCGAGGAGCAGCCCTGGGAGGCGCACGCGACCGTCGTCCTCGACAACCGGGCCCAGTCGCACCGCGGGCAGGGCCCCGCCTCCAGCCTTCGAGTCGGCCGTGGTCGCGGCCGCCTCCGTCCTGGTGCACCTCGAGCAGCACGGGTACGCCGTGCAGCTCGCCACCGCCTCCGGAGCCGAGGCCGACGGGGCCGACGCGGCGCTGCGCCGGCTGGCCGTCCTCGACCTGACCCCGCGGCCCACGCTGGACACCACCTGGTCCGGCGACCAGGCGCGGGGCGGGGTCGTCGTGGCGGTCCTCGGCGCGCACGCCGCCAACGACACCGCGGCGCTGCGCCGCATCCGCCACGACGCGGGGGCTGCCCTCGCCGTCGTCCTCGACGTGCAACAGTGGACCGCCGCGCGGCTGAGCGACGGTACGGGCGCCGCCGCTGCGCCGCTGCTCTCGATCGGCTGGCGCGCGGCCGGCGTCGGCCCCCGGGACCGCCTCGACACCGCCTGGCGCGATCTCGGCCGGGCGCCCTCGCGCGGCGGGAGGCGGTCATGAGCCGCTCGGCGAGCACCGCTCCTGCCGGCCCCACGCTGCTGCTCGGAGTGGTCGCCTTCGCCACCACCTGGATGGCGCTGACCGCGTGGCAGGGCTTCCTCGCCGAGCCGCGCAGCCTGCTCGGCCGCGCCTTCGTGGTCGGCCTCGTCGTGGTCGCCGTCGGCACCGTCCTGCGGTGGCGGGCTGTCCCCCGCTGGCTGATCGCGCTGGCGCAGGTCGTGGTCGTCACCCTCGTGGTCTCCTGGCAGATCACCGGCTCCCCCCTGCCCAGCGGCGAGATCGGGCACGCGCTGGCGACCGCCGTCGACACCGCCCGGACCTACAGCGCCCCGGTCGGGCCGCGGGTGCCCGCGCTGTGGCCGCTCCTGCTGGTCTGCGCCGCGGTCTTCCTCGTGCTCGTCGACACCATCGCGTGCACCTTCCGCCGGGTGCCCGGGGCCGGGCTCGCCCTGCTCGCGATCTACTCCGTGCCCAGCGGGCTCCTCGACGAGGGGCCCGGCTGGGTGGGCTTCGCCCTCACCGCGCTCGGCTTCCTGGTGCTGCTCCACCTCGACGCCCGCGAGCACCTGTTCCGGTGGGGGCGCGCGCTCGGGCCCAAGGACAGCACCCCGTGGCGGCACGGTCACCCGGTGCGCGAGGCCGCGAAGGCCGGCGCCGGGCGGATCGGCATCACCGCGACGGTGCTCGCCCTCGTGGTCCCCCTCTTCGTGCCGGTGCTCAGCACCGACCTCTTCGACCTCGGCAGCGGCGGCAACGGCGGCGACATCCGGATCCGCAAGCCGATCGCCGACATGCGCCGCGACCTCGAGCGCGGCGAGGACGTGCCGCTGGTGCGCGTCGCGACCGACGACCCGGCGCCGTCGTACCTGCGGATCTCGGTGCTCAACCGCTTCACCGGGCAGGAGTGGAGCAGCGGTGACCGCGACGTGCCCCAGGAGAACACCGCCGACGGCGCCCTTCCCGCGCCGGTGGGCCTGTCGGAGTCGGTGCCCCGCGCGCAGTACGACTACGAGGTCCAGGTCACCGACCAGCCTGAACTCGACCTGGCTGCCCACGCAGTTCCCGGCCGCTGCGGTGCGGGCCGAGGGCGACTGGCGCTTCGACCCCACCTCGATGGACTTCCTCGCCGCCGACGACGACCTCGACACCCGCGGCCTGTCGTACTCCCTGACCTCGATCGCGCCGCGCTACGGCACCGACGGACGCTTCTTCCGCGACGCACCCGGCGGCACGGTGCCCGACGAGATGCTCGAGCCTGCCCCCCCGGCATTCCCGCGATCGCGCGCGACCTCGCCCGCAGCGTCACCCAGCCGGCGAAGAACGACTACGAGCGCGCACTGATGCTCCAGCGCTTCTTCCGCAGCGACGGCGGCTTCACCTACGACCTGCGCAGGGCACCCGCCGGCACCGGCAACGACACCCTGGAGTCCTTCCTCGCGCCCGGAGGGCGGGTCGGCTACTGCGAGCAGTACGCCTCGGCGATGGCCGTCATGGCCCGCGTCGTCGGCATCCCGGCCCGGGTCGCGGTCGGCTTCTTGGAGCCCACCCGGATGGACGACGGGCGCTGGGAGTACAGCAGCCACGACCTGCACGCCTGGCCCGAGCCTGTACTTCGCCGGCGCCGGCTGGGTGCGCTTCGAGCCGACCCCGTCCGGCCGGGTCGAGAGCGTCCCCGACTACTCCCGGGTCCCGGTCGACCGCAGCGAGGAGGATCCCGGCGACGCCACCAGGCTCCGCCGCCCCCAGCGGCACGGCGACCGTCGCCCCCAGCGCCGTCCCGACCCGGCCGACGGAGGCCCCGGCCGCCACCGGCGCGACGGACTCCGGTGCCAGCAGCCACACCGGCCGCAACCTCGCCGTCGGCGGCGGGGTGCTCCTGCTGCTGCTCCTGGTGGCCGCGCTGCTGCTGGGTCCGCGGTCGGTCCGGACCACGGCGCGTCGTACCCGGTTGGGGGGGGCGGGCCGGACGAGCAGTGGGCCGAGGTCCGCGCCACCGCCCTCGACCTCGGCGTGCCCTGGCCCGAGGGCCGCTCCCCTCGCGAGGCCGGCACCGTGCTGCTCGACCACCTCGCCGATCCCGCCGCACCACCGATGGAGCGCCCGCGGACCGGCGCCGACGCCGCACCGCAGGCCGCCGACGCCCTCGAACGCCTCGTGCACGGGGTCGAGCGCGCCCGCTACGCCCGGCCCGGCTCGGTTGCCACCGCCGTCCGGCCCGCCTCCCGCGAGGACGTGGAGCTCGTCGTCGCGGCGTTGAACGCGGGCGTGGGTCCGCGGCAGCGACGCCTGGCGCAGTGGCTGCCACGCTCGGTGTGGCGGGCGGTGCGCCGGCGCTGACCCGCTGCCCCGAGGCGGCGGAGAGCGGCGGAGAACGGCGGCGCTGCGGCGAGCGCTCAGCCGCGCCGGTTCAGCGCAAGGCACTCGAGGTGGGCCACGCTCGGCCACCGTCGAGGTGGCTCAGAAGCCGCCGCGGTCCCGACGCCGGCGCCACCGCGCCTGCAGAGTGCCCATGAAGCCGGACGAGCCGCGGCTCGACCCGCGGCCGGAGCGGCGGCTGCGGCCACCGTCGACGACGCCGAAGCCGGAGGGGTGGGCGGCGATGTGGGCGTCGCTCGCGCCGCCACGCTGGCCCTTGAGAGCGGTCAGCAGCACGGTCGCCGAGCCGAGCATGACCACGAAGCCGGCGACGCCGACCGGCCAGTACCCACTCACGGCGCCGCCCATCATCACCGCGACGCCGACGGCGAAGACCACACCGGCGAGGATCGCGCGACGACGCGCTGCCTGGCGAAGAGTGGTGCCGCGCAGCGTGGAGGCGAACTTCGGGTCCTCTTCGCTGAGGGCGCGCTCCATCTGCTCGAGCAGACGAAGGCCTCCTCTTCTGAGAGTGGCACCGGTTCCTCCGACACGTTCGCTGACTGTCCCCCAAGTGTAGGCAGGCAATTCGCGGCCCGGTAGGGCGTCCCCCGAAATTGTGCAGTCGGTCTCACCGGATGACCTGAACGGGCCACCCCGGCGGGCGGGGTGCGGAGTCCGCCGCGGAGAGCAGGCTGGCGCGACGGACGGCGGCCGAGCCGAACCGGCTCGCCGCGCGATCGACGGCCCGGTCGGCGTCCGGCCAGCCCGGGTCCCGCTCCCCCAGCGCCATCTGGCGGCTGTCGCCGTCACGCACGCGGCGCAGGCCCTCGACCCGGACCCCGACGAGCCGGACCGAGGGCCGGCGCACGGTCATCGCGTCGAGCAGGGTGTCGAGCAGGGCCACCGCCGTGTCGTAGACCTCCTGGGTGACGTCGGTCGGCTCGGGCAGGGTGCGCGATCGCGCGACGGTGGTGAAGTCGCTGAACCGCACCGTGATGGCGACCGTGCGCCCCACCCGGCCGGCCGCACGGACCCGCGCGGCGACGCGGGAGGTGAGCCGCAGCAAGCTCACGGTGCAGCCGCGCGCGGTCGGTGAGGTCCACGGCCAGCGTGTGCTGGGCGCCCATGCTGCCCTCCGGCTCACCCTCGCCGAACCCGAACACACCGGCCCCGCCCGGGCACAGGCTCGCTGCGGTCGGTGCCCCACACCAGGGTGTGCAGGTGCCCGCCCAGGTGTCCGCCCAGCATCCGGCGCAGGCTGCTCGACCGGCAGCGCCGCGACGTCGCCCACGGTGACCAGGCCGAGCCGGTGCAGGCGCTGCCGGGTGGCCTCACCGACGCCGTAGAGGACGCCGACGTCGAGGGGGTGCACCTCGGCGACGAACCGGCCGGGTGGGATCACCCGCACCCCGTCCGGCTTGGCCTGCCGGCTGGCGAGCCTTGGCCACCGAGACCGTGGCCGCGATGCCGACCGAGCAGGTGATGCCGTGCTCCGCGCGGATGCGGGCACGTAGCCGCTCGGCGATCGCCTCCGGCGACCCGAACAGCCGCCCCGCACCGCGGACGTCGAGGAAGGCCTCGTCGAGGGAGGTCACCTCCACGACCGGGGTGACCGTCCGGAAGGTCTCCATGATCGCCTTGGACACCGGGGTGAGCAGGGTGAAGTCCGGCGGCATCGTGACCGCGTGCGGGCACAGCCGGCGGGCCTCCGTGCCGGACATGCCCGAGCGGATGCCGAAGCGGCGCGCGGGGTAGTTCGCCGAGAGGACCACACCGCGGTGGCCACCGCCCACCACGACCGGTACGTCGTGCAGGTCCGGCCGGTCACGGATCATCACCGAGGCGTAGAACGCGTCCATGTCCACGTGCAACAGCGGGCACTCCGGCTGCGGTGCGAGCGGCGGGGACGCCGGCGGGGGCGCCGCGGTCATGGGGAACCCCCGCGCGGCTCGGCCCGCCCCGGGTCGCCGCGGCGGCCAGGTGTCGTCCACCCAGGGGTGAGGCCGGCGACGGGACCTGCCGAGCGCGGTCCGGCATGACCGCTCCCGGCGCAACCGAGCCGGGCTAGACCGGGCCGAACGAGGGCGGGCCGAACGAGGGCGGGCCGAACGAGGGCGGGCCGAACGAGGGCGGGCCGAACGAGGGCGGGCCGAACGAGGGCGGGCCGAACGAGGGCGGGCCGAACGAGGGCGGGCCGAACGAGGGCGGGCCGAACGAGGGCGGGCCGAACGAGGGCGGGCCGAACGAGGGCGGGCCGAACGAGGGCGGGCCGAACGAGGGCGGGCGGGGCGAGATCAGGCCCGGGTGGCGAGCACGTGCACCTGGGTGGCCAGGGGCAGGTACTCCGCGCGCCCGGCGACCGCGCGCTCCAGGCTCCACGAGCGCGGCGGAGGCACCGGGCTCGAGGTCGACGAGAGCGGCCGGGACCAGGTCGGTGAAGACCCGGACCCCGTGCACCGTGGTGGGCTCGAAGCCGGCCGTGGCGAGCAGGGCCGCGAGGCTCCCCGGACGTGAACCGGCGACCGGTTCGCGCGTCCAGCGGCTCCTGGCCGTCCAGCAGTCCGCGCGCCTGCTGGAAGTGCCCGGCCATCGCCCGGGCGACGACGGCTGCGTGCCGCTGGCCGACGACGAGGCTGAGCAGGCCGCCGGGGCGCAGCACCTCACCGATCCGGGCCAGCGCCAGCGCGGGGTCGACGACCTCGAGGACGCCGTGGCAGAGCACCACGTCGGCGGTGCCGGCACCGACGACCTCGACCAGGTCGGTGACGTCGCCCTGGATCCCGGTGACGTCGAGGGCGACCTCCTGGGCTCGCCGGGCGAGCGCGGCGAGCGCGTCCGGGCTGGGATCGACGACGCGCACGTGGTGACCCGACTCGGCGAGCCGGACAGCGAAGCCGCCGGTGCCGCCACCGAGGTCGACCACGTCCCGCGGGCCGCCCGCCAGGGCTGCCTCGAGGGCGTCCCAGACGACGGCGGTCCGCACCGAACCGCGCTGCTCGCGAGAGGCCATGTCCCGAACACTATCCGTCCGCCCTCCCCCGTCGTCTCGTGACCGGCCCGCGTCGCCTCAGCCGGCCACGCGCGCGGCGATCCGCGCGCCCACCGCGGCGTGCGGGGCCAGCCCGAGCGACTGCTCGACCAGCGCGAGGAACCGATCGGCGTCCCGGACCAGGTCGTCGGCCTCGCGCTCGGAGACGGCGCGGGTCGAGCCCGCCTCGGCCGCCGCCCGCTTGCCGGCACCGGCGGCGAAGAAGGTGGCCCACTCCGCCATCTCCGGGGCGACCTCGGTGAGCAGGACCCAGGCGTTCTTCTGGGGGCGCTTGCGGGGCGCCGCCGGGCGGGCGCGGGCGGAGAGCAGGGCCGCCGCCGCCCGCAGGGCCGCGACGTGGGCGCAGGCGTAGCGCGTCGGGGCATCGGGGGAAGCGACCGCCTCGCTCAGCGACGCGGCGGCGCGGAGCAGGTAGGCTGTGCGTGGTCGCGGGCAGGGCGTCCGGACCGAACGAGGGCGGCGAGGCGTGCTGCGGGGCGAGCGGCGACGAAACCACGGGCATCTCCTTCGAGGCGTCGTTCGAACAGATGTTCGAACGACTCGAAGGTACACCCGACCCCCGACAGGACGTCAAGCGTCGGTGGCGGCCTCCTGCGCGGCGGGCTCCCGAGGCGCTCGCCGGCGCTCGCGCACCCACTGGCGGGACTGGGGGTGCCAGACGAACACGAGGGTGACCCCGCAGACGACGGCGGCGCCGATCGCGGCCCACTCGACCAACCGGGGCGGGTCGGTGCGCACGGTCGCGACCGTCACCAGGAAGATCCCCACCACGATCGCGGCGAGCGAGTGGCGGGCCCAGTTGTTGCGGGCGCGGAAGAGCGCGATGAGGGTCGCGGCGAGAACCGCCGTCACGCCGTACAGGACCAGGATGACGGGGACGAACTCCACCGGCTGGACCGTGCTGTCCCCGACCTGGACCGGCGACCAGACGGCGCCGAGGTCGTCGCGCTGGACGACGACCATCACGCACACCAGCGCACCGGCGGCCACCAGGAACCAGAGCAGCCAGCACGCGACAGTCACGGCGGGTGGTCGCTTGGTCATCCGTTCCTCCTGCATCGACAGGCCTGGAATAGGGTCTCCCCCATGTCGGCCGAGCATCCCTCGATCACCCGGTTCCGCGCGGAGCACCAGGCTCGCGGGGGTGAGGGCGAGATCGTCATTCTGCCTGACACCGTCCACACGGCCGCACTGGCCGCCGAGGCGCTCGGTTGCGAGGTCGGCGCGATCGCCAACAGCCTGCTCTTCGACGCCGACGGCTCACCCGTCCTGATCCTGACCTCCGGCGCGCACCGGGTCGACACCGCCCGGGCCGGTACGACGATCGGTCGCGGCCCCCTGCGCCGGGCCACCCCGGACTTCGTCCGCGAGCACACCGGGCAGGTCATCGGCGGGGTCTCCCCGATCGGTCACCCCGCTCCCGTCCCGACGTACGTCGACCCGTGGCTCGCCCGCCACGAGGTGGTCTGGGCGGGGGCCGGTCATCCGGCGGCGGTCTTCTCCACGACGTACGACGAGTTCGCTGGCCCTCACCGGCGCCACGCCCATCGAGGTCGCCTGATGCGGGTCGTCGTCGTCGGCGGCGGCCTCGGCGGCGCGGCCACCGCGGCGCGGCTGGCCAAGCAGGGCCACGAGGTGGCGCTGCTGGAGGCCTCCGACCGGATCGGCGGCGCGCTGGCGCCGGTCGAGCAGGACGGCTACCGCTGGGAGGGCGGGCCGGTGGGCACGCTGGTGCCGGCGGCGCTGCGCGACCTGTTCCGCAAGACCGGCCGCCCGCTGGAGGCCGAGTCGGGCACCGACCTGGAGCCGCTGGAGGTGCTGCGTGAGCATCGCTTCGCCGACCGCACCTCGGTCCGGCTCCCCGGCGGCTCCCGGGCCGACCAGGTCGCGGCCTTCGACGAGCCTCGGCAAGGGCCTCGGCGCGATCTGGGCCAAGCACGTCGACATCTACGGCCCGGTGTGGGACATCCTGCGCCGGCACTACGTGGAGGCGCCCGCCGAGCCGGCCGACCGCCGTTCCCTGCCCAAGGAGCCTGGACCAGGCTCTTCGCGATCCGCGAGACGCTCTTCAAGCGGCTGCGCCACGACTTCCGCGACGAGCGGCTGGCGCTGGTCGCGGGCCACCACGCGACCGCGGAGGGGCACGACCTGCGCAACGTCCCGTCGTGGGTGGGCGTGTGGTCCTACCTCGAGCAGACCTTCGGTGGCTGGCGGGTGCCCGGCGGGATGGCGCGCATCGCCGAGTTTGCTGGAACAGCGCCTGGAGACCCGCAAGGTCACCGTGCGCACCGGCCTCGAGGTCGGCGACGTGGTCCTCCGCGAGGGCCGTGCGGTGTCCGTGCGCACGAGCGAGGGCGACGCCGACGCCGATGCGGTCGTGGTGGCGGTCGACCCGCGCCGCCTGCCCACCCTGGCGCCGTACGTCGAGCGGACGATGCCGGCCATCCCGCCGGTGGTCGCGCACCTGGGGCTCGCGGGCGACGTACCTCCGCTGACGCACGAGATCGTCTTCAACGCCGAGCCCACGATCGTGGTCCGCCCGGGCATCTCCGCCCCCGACGGCGGCGCGGCCTGGACCCTGCACGGGCGCGGCAAGATCGCCGAGGACATGGTCGACGCGCTGGTCCGCCACGGCATCGACGTCCGCGACCAGGCTCGTCACCCGGGTGGACCTCAGCCCGCGCGACCTCGTGGAGCACTGGCACGGCTCGCCGATGGGGGTGCTGTGGCAGGGCCGCGGCACGGTCCGCTCCCGGCTGGGTCCGAGCACCCCGATCCCCAACGTGTACGTCGCCGGCGCGCACGGCGCACCCGGTGCGGGCGTGCCCTTCGTGGCCCAGTCGGCAGCGCTGGTGGCGGGGCTGATCGGCCCCGCCTGAGTCGTCAGACGGTGATCTGCAGCGCCTCGAAGATCTCCAGCGTCGCCTTGGAGCGGTTGAGCGTGTAGAAGTGCAGCCCGGGCGCACCGCCGGCGAGCAGGCTCGTCGCACAGGCTCGGCCGCGAGCCGGATGCCCTCAGCGCGTACGGCGGCCGGGTCGCCGTCGTAGGCACTGATCCGGGCGACGATCTCGTCCGGGACGCTGGTGCCGATCAGGCTCGCCCTGGCGGCGGATGGCGCTGAGGTTCAGGATCGGCATGATGCCCGGCAGGATCGGCATGTCGACGCCGCGGTCGCGCACCCGCTCGACGAGGGCGAAGTAGTCGGAGGCGCGGAAGAACATCTGGGTGACGGCGAACTCTGCCCCGGCCTTGGCCTTCTCGACCAGCACGTCGGCGTCGCGGTCCAGCGACTCCGCGGACGGGTGGCCCTCGGGGAAGGCGGCGACGCCGACCCGGAAGCTGCCGCGGGCGCGAGCAAAGCTCGACCAGCTCGACGGCGTAGTTGAGCCCGCCGTCGGTCGGCGTCCACTCGGCGCGCGGGCCCTCCTGCGGGTCGCCGCGCAGGGCCAGGACGTGGGCGACGCCCTCGGCGTCGTAGGCGTCGAGGATGCTCTCGAGGCTCCTCGCGGGTGTGGCCGACGCAGGTCAGGTGGGCCATCGGGATGAGCGAGGTCTCCCGGGCGATCCGGCCGGTGATGGCGACGGTCTTGTCACGGGTGCTGCCGCCGGCGCCGTAGGTCACCGAGACGAACGAGGGACGGTACGGCTCGAGCGCGCGGATCGCGTCCCACAGGCTGGGTCTCGCCCGCCTCGTCCTTCGGCGGGAAGAACTCGAACGAGAACGAGCGACCGCCCTCGCGGATGATGTCGCCGAGGGAGCGTCCGGCACCGGTAACCATGGGCCGAAGTGTAGGCGGGCGCGGGCCTCCGGGGCCGGGGATCTCGCAAGTGTGGAGGATCACTAGGCTGGCCCGGTGAGTGAGCAGCGCTGGGACCCCACCTCCTTCCGGGCGGAGGTCCAGGCGACGCTCGACACCTTCCTCGCCGAGCAGACGACCCGCCTCGCACCGCTGGGCGCCGACGCCGCGCGGCTGCTGACGGAGGCGCGCGCGACGGTCTCGGGCGGCAAGCGCTTCCGGGCGGCCTTCTGCCACTGGGGGTACGCCGCGGTGGCCGGCGTACCGACCGGCGAGGACGCGCGCGCGGTGGCGCGCGCCGCCGCCTCGCTGGAGCCTGCTGCACGCCAGCGCGCTGGTCCACGACGACCTGATGGACGCCTCCGACACCCGCCGCGGCCGGGCGGCCACGCACCGCGGCTTCGAGGCCGAGCACCGTGCCGACGGCTGGCGCGGCGACCCGGTCCAGTACGGCGCCGCGGCGGCCATCCTGCTCGGCGACCTGCTGCTGTCGTGGTCCGACGAGTCTGCTCCGCCGCTGCGGCCTGGGCTGGGACCGGGTCGGGCCCGCGCTCGACGTCTTCGACCTGTGCCGCTCGGAGGTGATCGCGGGGCAGTTCCTCGACGTCTCGGTGCAGGCGCGGGGCCGGGCCAGCGTCGAGCAGGCCACGACCGTGCTGCGCTACAAGTCCGCGAAGTACTCCATCGAGCGCCCCGTCCACATCGGCGCCGCCCTCGCCGGCGCCGGTCCCGCCACGATCGAGCGGCTGACCGGCTTCGGTCTGCCGCTGGGCGAGGCCTTCCAGGCTGCGCGACGACCTGCTCGGCGTCTTCGGCGACCCGGCGACCACCGGCAAGCCGGCCGGCGACGACCTGGTCGAGGGCAAGCGCACGGTGCTCGTCGCGCTGGCCCTGGAGGCCTCCTCCCCCGAGGAGGCCTCCCGGCTCGACGCCGGTCTCGGCAGCGCGCTCGACGAGGACCAGGTCGCGGACCTCCGCACGATCATCGACGGCTCCGGCGCCCGGGAGCAGGTGGAGACGCGCATCGACGAGTCTCGCCCGCGAGGCGGTCGAGGCGCTGCGGGCCGGCCAGGCCGCGGAGGGCTGGGACGCCGGCGCCTGCCAGGTGCTGGAGCAGGCTGGCGACCGCGGCGACGCGGCGCGCTCGCTAGTCGAGCAGCGGTACGACGCCGTCGGGCCCCGGCCCGCGCAGCAGCACCTGCAGCGGCGGCTCGTCGCCGTCGCGGTCCCGCAGGACGTCCACCACGACCGCGAACCGCTCCGGTTCGGTGCGCGCGAACGCACCCCAGGCGTCCCACAGCAGCACCGTGGGGCCTCCCCGGTCGCGCAGGCAGTCGTTGAGCGCGTCCAGGTTGGCCCCGTAGTGCCCACCGAAGGCGAGCGCGTCGCCGATCCCGCGCAGCACCGCAGGCGTCGTGTCGAGACCCACGCCGTCGACGTACCCGAAGGACCAGGAGGCGTGCTCGACGGCCTCGCGGACGTCGGCGACGTCGAGGGCCGAGGACCAGCGGTGCACCCCCGGCGCGTGCCGGCCGGCGAGGACGGCGGCGAGACCGCTCATCGGCGGATCCTCTCGAAGGAGTCGTAGTGGTCGCCGGTCCAGTACAGGCTCGCCCCCGTCGCCGACGATGATCCGGCGGGCGCCGCGGTTCTCGGCGCCGGGCGTGGGCACGGTGTACTCCGCGTAGTAGCCGCGCGGCTGCTTCGGCAGCCGGCCCTCGAGGTTGCCGAAGGTCGAACCGTCCTTGCCGGGATACGGGAACGGCCCGCCGGCGTCGATGAGGTCGAGCGTCTCGGCGGCCTCGGGCGGCAGGTCGGCGAGGTCGACGGAGGGGAGGCCGGAGGTGTCGGGGCGCTCCGAGGCGGCAGAGGACCGTGGGGTGGACGGTGCCGACGACGGTGCCGACGACGGTGCCGACGACGGTGCCGACGAGGGCGTGTCCCGCGCGGCGTCCGGCTCCGGCGAGCCCGCGTCGCGGTTCTGCAGCCACCACACGCCGATCAGCAGGACGACGGTGGCGACCGACGTCAGGACCTGCGTGGTGCGCTTGGACACCGAGGCCCGCTAGAAGCCGAGCGCCTGGGCGCGCCGCTTGACCTCCGAGCCGCGGTTCTCGCGCAGCGCGTCGATCGGGCGGCCGGGGAGGTCCGCGTCGAGGAAGAGCCATGCGATGCACTCGCGGTCGTCGAAGCCGTTGTCGTGCAGGGTGGTCAGCAGGCCCGGCAGGCCCTTGACCGGCTCCTCCCCGTCGAGGAAGAGCGCCGGGATGCCCTGCTTGCGGCCCTCGGCCGGGACGGCGGCGGCGAGCTGGTGCTCGCGCACCATCGTGCGCACCTTGGCCGGCGTGACGCCGATCCGGCTCGGCCGCCTGGTCCCACTCCAGCCACTCCTCGACGAGGGCGGAGAGGTCCTGCTCGGCCAGTGGGATGTCGCTCATGGGCCCATCTTCCACGACCGACCGGTCCGGGATCACACCGGCGTGGCCGCCGGGATGCTGGGGTGGCGGCCCGTACGATGACCTTTCCGGTCACCTTCCCCGGCCGGTCCGGCAGAGCTTGCACAGGAGGGTCGCTGTGCACGACGACCAGCGCGCCCGCGGCGACCACGCCGCGCGGCCCGGCGACCCCGCAGGACGTACCGAGGACCACCAGTACGGGCGCCTCCTCGACGGCCGTTACCGGATCGGCCCGCGGATCGCGCGCGGCGGGATGGCCAGCGTCTACGAAGCCGTCGACACCCGGCTCGACCGGACCGTCGCGGTCAAGATCATGCACCCGGGCCTGGGTGACGCCACCACCGAGGACGACTCCTTCGCGCGACGGTTCGTGCGCGAGGCGAAGGCCGCGGCCAGGCTGTCCCACCCCAACGTGGTGGCGGTCTACGACCAGGGCCGCGACGAGTCCGGGGACGGTACGACGTACCTGGTGATGGAGCACGTGCCGGGCCACACCCTGCGCGACACCATCAGCAAGGAAGCCCCGATGTCGCCCGAGCGGGCGCTGGCGATCCTCGACCCGGTGCTCTCCGCGCTGGCCTCGGCCCACCGCGCCGGGCTCATCCACCGCGACGTGAAGCCGGAGAACGTGCTCATCGCCGACGACGGCCGGATCAAGGTCGCCGACTTCGGCCTCGCCAAGGCAGTCAGGCTCCGAGACCCAGCACACCGCCACCAGCGGCGTGCTGATCGGCACGGTGTCCTACCTCGCGCCGGAGCCTGGTCGTCGAGCAGCGCTCCGATGCCCGCGCCGACGTGTACGCCGCCGGCGTGATCCTCTTCGAGTCTGCTCACCGGCACCAAGCCGCACACCGGGGAGTCGCCGATCGCCGTGGCCTACCGGCACGTGCACCACGACGTGCCGGCGCCCTCCGGCGTGGTGCCGGGCCTGCCGGCGTACGTCGACGCGCTGGTCGCGCGCGCCACCACCCGCGACCCGAGCCTGCGCCCGGGCGACGCGACCGTGCTGCTGCACCACGTCCGCCGGGTTGCCCAGGCGCTGCACGAGGGCGTCCGCGAGGACCCCGAGCTCTACGCCGACCTGATGCCCAGGCTCCCGCGTGGTCGAGCCCGAGGCGCGCGACGAGGTCGGCGGCGACACCACCCCGGAGCCGGTCGACTCGCTGTGGCAGGGCATCCCGGACCTGCTCCCGGCACCCCCGCCGCCCGCACCGCAGCCCCGTGCGCAACCGCGTGCCCCGCGCCCGGCCCCCTCGCGCCCGGCCCCGGTCGACGTCGCCCCGCCGCCGGTGCGCGAGCGCCGGAGCCGGCGCGGCCTGGCCCTCGCCCCGGTCCTGGTGGTGCTCGTCGCGGCCCTGGCCGCGGGGGGCTACTGGTTCGGCTGGGGCCGCTACACCACCACGCCCAGCGTGGTCGGCCTGGCCCAGGCCGCGGCGGAGGGCAAGGCTCGACGACGCGGGCCTCGGCAACAAGGTCGAGCAGGTCTACTCCGACAACGTCGCCCCGGGCGTCGTGGTCTCCACCGACCCGCGCCCCGGCGACCGGGTCCTGCCCGGCGACGACGTGACCCTCACCGTCTCCCGCGGGCCGGAGGTCTACGACGTGCCGGACCTCGCCGGGCTCACCGTCGACCGGGCGGAGGCCAAGGCTGGGCGAGGTCAAGATGGTGCTGGGCCGCCAGGTGCCGCGCTACTCCGAGACCGTGCCCCAGGGGCAGGTCATCGCCAGGCTCCCCGGCGTACGGCAGCGCGGAGTCCAAGGGCCTGCCCGTCGACACCGCCGTCGCGGTCGTGGTGAGCAAGGGCCGCCAGCCGATCAAGGTCGGCAAGTGGACCGGCCTGGACGCCGCGAAGCCTGGAGAAGACCCTCGAGGGACGTGGCCTGCAGGTGAAGGTCACCGACACCGAGTTCAGCGACACCGTCCCGAAGGGGCGCGTGATCAGCCACACCCCCGCCTCCGGCGTGGTCTACAAGGGCGACGAGATCGACCTCGTCGTCTCCAAGGGCCCCGAGTCGGTGACGGTGCCGTCGGTGCGCTACTCGAGCACCGACTCCGCGGTCGACAAGCCTGGAGGCCCTCGGGTTCAAGGTCAAGAAGGAGCGGGCGAGCATCTACCTCTCCGGCTCCGTGGCCTGGGACACCGACCCGGGCGCGGGCGATCGGGTGCGCAAGGGCAGCACGATCGTCCTCTATGTCGTCTGATCCGTCGTCCGGGCACCCGCGGCGCACGGCGCTGCTGGCGAGCCTCGCCCTGCTCGCGATGACTGCCTGCTGGGGCTCGACCTTCTTCCTCATCAAGGACCTGCTCGAGCGGGTGCCGACCGTCGACTTCCTGGCCGTGCGCTTCCTGGTCGCGGGCGCGGCGATGGTGCTCGTGGCGCCGCGGGCGATCGCGCGCCTGTCCCCCGTCGTACGACGCCGGGCGGTCGTGCTCGGCTGCCTGTACGGCGTCGCGCAGATCCTGCAGACCGCCGGCCTGGCGCACACCCCGGCCAGCGTGTCCGGCTTCGTCACCGGCCTCTACGTCGTGGCGACCCCGCTCTTCGCCGCCGCGGTCCTGCGCACCCGGATCACCGCCACCACCTGGGCCGCGGTGGGGCTCGCGACGGCGGGGCTCGGCGTGCTGACCCTCGACGGCCTCTCGATCGGGTACGGCGAGGCGATCACCCTCGTCGCGGCCTTCCTCTACGCCGCCCACATCGTCGGCCTGGGCGCCTGGTCGAGCGCCGGTGACGCGCTCGGCATGTCGATCCTGCAGGTGCTGGTGATCGCGGCGATCTGCCTGGCAGCGGCGCTGACGACCGGAGCGCCCGGCGTCGTCCTCCCCGAGCGCGGCGCGGACTGGGCGTCGCTGGTCTACATGGCGCTGGTCGCCGGCGCGGCCGCGATGCTCGCCCAGACCTGGGCGCAGTCGCACCTCCCGCCGACGCGCACGGCGATCATCATGAGCATGGAGCCGGTCTTCGCTGCCTTCTTCGCGGTGCTGCTCGGCGGGGAGTCACCGACGGGACGGATGCTCGCGGGTGGGCTGATGGTGCTCGCCGCCATGCTCGTCGTCGAGTCTCGCGCCGCGGCGCAAGATCGAGGCCGAGGTCACCCACCTCGCCGTCTGAGCGCCGCGCCCCTGGCGTTCCGGCCGCGACAGGCGCACCATGGGACGCGGGGGGTCGTTCCCAACAGGAGTCACCATGGCCGGTCACATCATCCACGTCCACGGGACCATCCCGGCCCCACCCCAGCAGGTCTGGGACGTCATCACCGACATCGCCCACGCCGACACCGTGCTGCGCAGCGTCAGCGCGTGCGAGTCGCTGACCGACGGGGAGTACGACGTCGGCACCGCCTGGCGCGAACGACGCAACCTCTTCGGCCACCACGGCACCGAGGACCTCCACGTCGTCGAGGCGGACCCGCCGCGGCGCGCCGTGGTGGAGGCCGAGGTCGGCGACGACGTCATCCGCACGGCGTACCGGCTCACGCCCGACCCGGAGGGCCACCGGACCCGCCTCGCCATGACCACCACGGTCGAGATGAGCCACCGCTCGGCCATGTCCCGGGCGATGTGGGCCATGTTCGGCGGGTTCAGCTACGACCACAGCCGCCGGGTGCTGGAGCACGACCTGGCCGACATCGAGGCGGAGGCCTGTCGCCGCGCGAACACCGGGTGAAGGGCAGATCGCGGTAGGTTGACCCCGCGATGAGCACCCCGACGTACTGCACCAGCTTGCGGGCACGAGCTCGGGGTCGGGCGCTTCTGCACCAACTGCGGACAGCCGGTGCCCGGCCGCCACCCCGAGGCCGCGCCCGGCTCGAGCGCGCCTCCGCCGCCCCGGCCGGTGGTCCCGCCGCCGGTCGGACGAGCTGCCGCCCTCGGCGCGCTACCCGCTCTTCGCGGACGCCCCGACGTCGGCACCGGACGCCACCGCCACCCGGCTCGGCCCCGTCCCGCCCGCTCCTCCCCCGCCTTCGCAGGAGCCCGCACCGGCCCGGCGCCGGACGCCGTGGCTGCCGTGGGTGGTCGCGGTCGCGCTGCTCGCCCTGGTCGCGGGCGTCGGCGGCATCCTGCTGCTCGGCGGGGACGACGGGGACGACAAGGCCGCCGACGACCGGCCGAGCGGTACGACGTCGAGCACGCCCTCCGACGTACCGTCCTCCACGACACCGGACGAGCCCGACGCCACGGGCACCGGTGCGCCGGTCACGCCGCCCGATCCCGCCGACGTCGTCGACCTGACGCCCGGCGTGACCGCGACCGTGCCCGCCGAGGCGCCGCCCAGCCGCAACCGGGCCGGCAAGCCGGTGCGCTTCGTCGCCGCGAACATGTGGGACGGCAACCCCCGCACGGCCTGGCGGATGGCGGGTGACGGCACCGGCGAGACCCTCACCTTCGACCTGGGCCAGGACGTGGTGATCACCGAGGTCGCGATGATCAACGGCTACGCGAAGGTCGACGGCACCGACAACTGGTACCAGGGAAACCGCCGGGTCCGGGCCGTGCAGTGGGAGTTCGACGACGGCACCCGGGTCACCCAGGAGGCTCGCCGACCGCCGCGAGATGCAGCCCGCCGAGCTCGGGCCGATCGCCACCCGCACGATCACCGTGCACCTGCTCACCGTCACCGCGCCGGGCACCGGCCCCAACAGCCGGGACTTCACCGCGATCAGCGAGGTCCGGTTCCTCGGCGCTCCCGCGTCCTAGCGGACGAGCCTGGTCAGCGCAGCAGGCCGGCGAGCACCTGCGCCGCCTGCTCGGCGTCCGCCCGGGAGATGTCCAGGTGGGTGACCAGCCGGACGGTCCGCGCCCCGACGGCGCCGATCAGCACGCCCGCCTCGCGTGCCCGGGCGACCAGGCCCGGTGCGTCCGCACAGTCGAGGGCGACGATGTTGGTGTCCACACCTGCGGGGTCGGTGCCGACGGCCTCGGCGAGCAGCCGGGCGTGCGCGTGGTCCTCGGCCAGCCGCTCCACGTGGTGGTCCAGCGCGTGCAGACCCGCCGCGGCCAGCACGCCGACCTGGCGCATCCCGGCGCCGAGCCGCTTGCGTCGTACCCGGGCCTCGGCGACGGCGTCGGTGCTGCCGAGCATCAATGAACCGACGGGGGCGCCGAGCCCCTTCGAGAGGCAGACCGCGAGCACGTCGGCGATCGCGCCGTAGTCGGCGAAGGGCGTGCCGGTCGCGACATGGGCGTTCCAGATCCGCGCGCCGTCGAGGTGGACGGCGACCCGCTGCTCGTCGGCGTAGGCGCGCAGGGCACGGAGGTCGTCGATCGGCAGCACCGCGCCGCCGGCGAAGTTGTGGGTGTTCTCGACCGACAGCGCCGCGGTCCGCACGAAGTACGGTCCGAGGTCGGGGGCGAAGAGCCTCCCCGATCCGGGCGAGGTCGGCCTGGCCGCGCGGGTCGGACCAGGTGCGCATGGTGATCCCGTTGACCGCGCCGTGGGCGCCGAGACCGGCGCGGGCGATGTGCGCCCGCGCCTCGCAGAGCACCTCCTGGCCGGGCGCGACGACCGCCGCGACGGCGAGCACGTTCGCCAGCGAGCCGGTGGGCGTGAACAGCGCGGCCGGCTTGCCGAACAGCGCCGCGACCCGCTCCTCCAGCACGCGGACGGTCGGGTCCTCGCCGTACACGTCGTCGCCGACCTCAGCCTGCGGCCATGGCCGCGCGCATCGCCTTCGTCGGGCGGGTGACGGTGTCGGAGCGGAGGTCGATCACGACGGCGAGCCTGCCATGTCGGTGGACCGAGACTTGCAGGAATCCCCGCTTACCGGGGTATTCCTACGGTTCTTGGCCGTTGCAACCGTCAAGAACCGTAGGTTTCCCCACTGAAGCGGGGATTCCTGCAAGGCCGCCACCTACGAGTGGCGCAGCATGCCGGCGACCTGGAAAGCCATCTCCAGCGACTGCACGCGGTTGAGCCGCGGGTCGACGACCGACTCGTAGCGGTGCGCCAGGCCGAGACTCGTCGAGTCTGCTCGCCACCGCCGATGATCTCGGTGACGTCGTCCCCGGTGTTCTCCACCAGGATGCCGGCCGGGACCGTGCCGAGGGCGCGGTGGACGTCGAAGAAGCCCTGCACCTCGTCGAGCACGTCCTCGAAGCGGCGGGTCTTGTAGCCGTTGGAGGCCTCGAAGGTGTTGCCGTGCATCGCGTCGCACACCCACGCGACGTTCACGCCCTCGGCGGTGACCTTCTCGACCAGCGGCGGCAGGCCGTCGCGGATCTTGCCGGCACCGAAGCGGGTGATGAAGGTGAGCCGGCCCGGCTCGTTGGCCGGGTTCAGCCTCGCCGCGAGGGCCAGCGCGTCGTCGGCGGTGGCGGACGGGCCGAGCTTTGCAGCCGATCGGGTTGCTGATGTGGCTGAAGTACTCCACGTGCGCGCCGTCGAGCCTGCCGGGTCCGCTCCCCGATCCACACCATGTGGCCGGAGACGTTGTAGGGCTTCTCGGTGCGCGAGTCGATGCGCGTCATCGCGTGCTCGTACTCCAGCAGCAGCGCCTCGTGCGAGGAGTAGAAGTCGACCCGGTGGAACTCGTCGGGGTCGGCACCGATCGCCTGCATGAAGGTCAGCGCGCGGTCGATCTCCGCCGCCATCGCCTCGTAGTGCTGGCCCACGGGGCTGTTGCGGACGAACTCGGAGTTCCAGGTGTGCACCTGGCGCAGGTCGGCGTACCCACCGGTGGTGAAGGCGCGCACGAGGTTCAGCGTCGAGGCCGACGCGTGGTAGACCTCGAGCAGCCGCTGCGGGTCCGGGCGCCGCGACTCCGGGGTGAAGTCGAAGCCGTTGACCGCGTCGCCCCGGTACGCCGGCAGGGTGACCTCGCCGCGCGTCTCGCTGTCGGAGGAGCGGGGCTTGGCGTACTGCCCGGCGAGGCGGCCGACCTTGATCACCGGCACGGACGCGGCGTAGGTCAGCACGACCGCCATCTGCAGTAGCACCCGCAGGCTTGTTGCGGGTGTTGTCGGCGGTCGCGTCGACGAAGGTCTCCGCGCAGTCCCCGCCCTGGAGCAGGAAGGCCTCTCCGCGGCTGGCCGCGGCGATCTTGGCCTTCGAACTCGTCGCACTCGCCCGCGAAGACCAGCGGGGGAAGCGTCCGCAACCGGTCGACGACGGCGGCCAGGGCGGCCGGGTCGTCGTACGACGGCTGCTGCTTCGCGCCGATGGCGTGCAACTGCTCGAGGGACGGGAGGGTGCTCACGCGACGAGTTTACGGCTCACCCCCGGTGGCCGCCGACTCGGCGACCACCCGTGGACGACCTGGCTCACACGGGGTCGTCGGTAGGGTCGATGTCCATGTGCTCGATGTCGGCGAAGTGACCGCCCTCCGGCTTGAAGAACAGCCGGGTGACCGCCCAGAGCACGACGCCGAGCACGAGCAGCCCGCCGGCGATCTTGTACTGGATCATGTCCTCCTCCAGCCGGGCCCACGGGCCGAGCAGGTAGGCACACAGCAGGGCACCGAGGACCGGCACGATCGTGGGCGCCCTGAAGCCGGTGGTCGGGTCGCGGCGCAGCACCAGGCACGCGATGTTGACGATCGTGAAGACCGCGAGCAGCAGGAGGGCCGTCGTCCCGGACAGGGAGCCGACGATCGTGCTGCCCGAGGCCAGCCGGACGTAGATGATCAGGCCGAAGGCGAGCAGCGTGGTGAAGCCGATCGCGACGTACGGCGAGCGACGCTTGGGCAGCACCTTGCCGAGCACCGGCGGCAGCACGTGCTGACGGGCCATGCCGTAGATGAGGCGGCTGGCCATCAGCATGTTGATCAGTGCGGTGTTGGCCACGGCGAAGACGGTCATGAACGGGAAGAAGTCGTCGATCGGCAGGTCGGGGGCGCCGATCCGGACGACGTCGAGCAGGATGCCCGCCTCCTCGTTGGCCGGGTGCGTGACCTGGTCGGCCGGGATCACCGCGATCACCGAGATCGCCACGAGCATGTAGATGATCACCGCGATGCCCAGGCCCGTCAGCATCATCTTCGGGAAGATCCGCTCGGGGTTCTTGGTCTCCTCGACCATGTTGACCGAGTCCTCGAAGCCGACCATCGAGAAGAAGGCGATGGCCGTGGCGATGGTGACGGCCATGAACAGGCCCTTGTCGTCGGGGCTCTCGAAGACCGTGATCCGGTCGAGGTCCCCGTCGCCCCTGCCGATCACCCAGAACCCGATGCCGATCACGATGGCCAGCGCGGCCATCTCGATGATCGTCAGCACGACGTTGAACTTCACGCTCTCCCCCACGCCGCGCAGGTTGATCAGCGCGAGCAGCAGCATGAAGCCGAGCGCCACGGCGAGCACCGCGCCGTTGCCGGGCGAGTCGTCGCCGAGCCCGATCAGCAGGTTCGAGGCGAGCAGTCCCGAGGACGTCGATGCGCTGGTGATGCCCGAGCAGACCACGGTGAAGGCGACCAGGAAGGTCACGAAGTGCACCCCGAAGGCCTTGTGGGCGTAGAGCGCGGCGCCCGCCGCCTGGGGGTACTTGGTGACCAGACCCAGGTAGGAGTACGCCGTCAGGGTCGCGATCGCGAAGGCGACCAGGAAGGGCAGCCAGGCGACACCGCCGACCTGCCCGGCCAGGCGCCCGGTGACGGCGTAGACGCCGGCGCCGAGGATGTCGCCCACGATGAAGAGCAGGAGCAGTCCGGGCCCGAGGACCCGCTTCAGGCTCCGGCTGGCCGTGGCCGGAGGCGTCGACGGGGCCTCCGGGCGTGGTCTCAGTGGTCATGGGCCTCGTCCTTCCCGAGCAGAGAGCCGTTCTCCGGCATCACCTTCGCGCAGCGCGCGCGGAAAGCGAAGCATTTCGACCTTCCGCGTGGGTCATCGGGTCGCTGAGACTCGGCGACGGAGAGCCGTTCGAGCAGGAGCAGGCAGGCCTCGGCGTACGGGTTGCCGGCGGTGCGGACGGCGACCTCGGTCCAGTCCACCTGCTCGCGTACGGCGCGCGCGACCGGCAGCACCGGAGTGAGGTCGCACGCGTGCTCCTCCAGCGCGTTGAGGCTTTGTCGGCGAGCAGCACGGTGGCGGGCAGCACGGGCAGCCGCACGGACTCGACCTCGATCACCTCGGCCGCGTCGAAGCGGTCCCGGGTGATGGTCTCGCCGTCGACGCGGAAGATGACGTCGACCATCGCCTCGTCGATGAAGACCTTGAACAGCCAGTCCTCAGGCGGCTGGACGACGACCAGGTCGCGAGCGGCCAGCAGGTCGCGGACCCGCGCGGCGTCCTCCTCGGCGACCATGAAGTCCACGTCGTGCTCCGGCTCCGGGCCGCCGCGCGCCCACAGGCCGTAGCCACCGGCCAGCGCGAACGGGGTCTCGGCCTCCTTGAGCGCGACGCCCACCTCCTTGAGCGCCTCGCGCAGCGCGTCCTGCCCCGTCGGGCCGGCAGGACGCGCTGCGCGGGCCGAGGCGTCGTCGTGCACCATCCGCCATCACCTCGGACCGCCCGGTACCCCGCTGTCCGACGGCTATGCGCACCGATCTCCGGGGTACCGCAGCCCCGATGCGGATCGCGACCTTCAACATCCTCAACGGCCGGAGCCCCCGCGACGTGGACGTCGACCCCGGGGTCCTCGCCGCGGCCGTGGCCGAGCTCGACCCCGACGTGCTCGCGCTGCAGGAGGTGGACCGCAACCAGCAGCGCTCGGGCCACGCCGACCTGACCGCGGTCGCGGCGGAGGCGATGGGTGCGCCGTACCACCGCTTCGTGGCGGCGCTGTCCGGCAGTCCGGGCGCCACCTGGACGGCGGCGACGGGCAGCGAGCAGCCCGAGGACGCGGCGTACGGTATCGCGCTGCTGAGCAGGCACGAGGTGACCGGCTGGGAGGTGGTGCGCCTGCCGGTGCTGCCGACCCGGGTGCCCGTCCGCTTCGGCGGGCAGTGGCGTCCGACGATGGTGCGCGACGAGCCCCGCGTCGCGGTCGTCGCGAGCCTGCGGGCGCCGGGTGGTGACCTGACGGTCGCGACCACGCACCTGTCGTTCGTGCGCTGGTGGAACGGTCGGCAGCTGGCGCACCTGACCCGAGCGCTGTCCGGGGCCGGGCGACCGCTCCTGCTCACCGGCGACCTCAACATGGGCCTCGACCGCGCTGCCCGGATCACCGGCCTGCACCCCCTGGCTGCCGACCCGACCTTCCCCGTGGACGACCCGAGCGAACAAACTCGACCACGTGCTCGCCGACCGGGCCCTGCCGGCCCGGTCGGAGGCGCGGGCGATGGCGCTCTCGGACCACCGGGCCCTGGTCGTGGACCTGGAGATGTGACCCGCGGGTCAGCCGAAGAAGACCTGCGCCTCGGCGTACTCCTCGGCGCTGACGACCTTCAGCGTCCCGGTGCCCTCGATGAGCGGCACCCGGACGATGTCGGTGCCGCGCAGGGCCACCATCACGCCGTACTCCCCCCTCGGCGACGGCGTCGATCGCCTGCAGCCCGAACCGGGTGGCCAGCCACCGGTCGAAGGCCGTGGGCGTGCCACCCCGCTGGACGTGCCCCAGGACGACGGCGCGCGCCTCCTTGCCCGTGCGGTGCTCGATCTCGGAGGCGAGCCGGTCGCCGATGCCCCCGAGACGGACGTGGCCGAAGGCGTCCTTCCGACCGCTGGCCAGGGTCATCCCGGTGCCATCGGCCGGGACGGCACCCTCGGAGACCACGATGATCGGGGCGTACTCGCTGCGGAAGCGGGTCTCGACGTGCGCGCACACCGCGTCGATGTCGAAGGGCACCTCCGGGATCAGCACCGCGCTCGCTCCCCCGGCGATGCCCGCGTGCAGAGCGATCCAGCCCGCGTGGCGGCCCATCACCTCCACGACCAGGACGCGGTGGTGCGACTCGGCGGTGGTGTGCAGCCGGTCGATCGCCTCGGTGGCGATGTTGACGGCGGTGTCGAAGCCGAAGGTGAAGTCGGTGCCGGAGAGGTCGTTGTCGATCGTCTTCGGCACGCCGACGACCTGGACGCCGAGGTCGGCCAGCCTGGTGGCGACGCCGAGGGTGTCCTCGCCGCCGATCGCGACCAGGGCGTCGACGCCCGCCGCGGCGAGGTTCTCCCGGATCCGCTCGACGCCGCCGTCGACGGCGAACGGGTTGGTCCGCGAGGAGCCCAGGATCGTGCCGCCGCGGGGCAGGATGCCGCGGCACTGCTCGATCCCGAGCGGCATCGTGACGCCCTCCAGCGGACCTCGCCAGCCGTCGCGGAAGCCGACGAACTCGAAGCCGTGCTCCTTGACGCCCTTGCGGACCACGGCACGGATCACCGCGTTCAGCCCGGGACAGTCCCCTCCACCGGTCAGCACTCCGACGCGCATACAGCCAACCTACGCCCGTGCCTAGGCTGATTCCCATGACCTTCTCCATCGTTGCCCGCTCGGCCGACGGCGAGACGTGGGGCGTCGCCGTGGCCTCGAAGTTCCTCGCGGTCGGCTCAGCGGTGCCCGCTGCGGTCGCCGGCGTCGGCGCCGTCGCCACCCAGGCCGACGCGAATGTCGCCTACAAGGGCCTCGTGCTCTCCCACCTCGACGAGGGCGCCACCGCACCGGTCGCCCTGCAGCGGTTGATCGAGGAGGACGAGGGCCGCACCCACCGCCAGGTCGGCATCGTCGACCTCGACGGCACGGCCGCCTCGCACACGGGCGCCGACTGCATCCCGTGGGCCGGCGGCCGCACCGGCGACGGGTACGCCGTCCAGGGCAACTGCCTCGCCGGCGAGGAGGTCGTGGAGGAGATGGAGCGCGCCTGGCTGGCGAGCGACGCCGACGCGCCCCTGCAGGACCGCCTGATGGCCGCGCTGGCCGCAGGTGACGCGGCGGGAGGCGACAGGCGGGGCCGGCAGTCCGCAGCGATCCTCGTCGTTCGTGAGGAGGCGGGCTACGGCGGCCTCGACGACGTCGCCGTGGACCTGCGGGTGGACGACCACCCGGCGCCGCTCGAGGAGCCTGACCCGGCTGCTGGGCCTGCACGAGCTCTACCTCACCGCGTCCACCGAGGAGGAGAAGGTCGTCGTCGACGGCGCCCTGCAGGCCGAGCCTGGAGACCTTCGCCGCGGGCGCCGGGCACCGCGACTTCCGGGCCTGGGTGGGCACCGAGAACTACGAGATGCGGGTGGACCCGGACTTGGCGTGGATCGACCGGCGGGTGCTGGCGATCGTGCGCGAGCAGGGCTGAGCGATGCCGCTGATCCACGTCCTCAACGCCAGTCCGTCCGACAAGGACCGCAAGCGAGCGCTGATCGCCGGGTCTCACGGCGACGTACGAGCGGGTCATGGGGATCCGCCCGGACACCATCCGGGTCGTCGTCCAGGAGATCCCCCGCGACAGCCTGGGGCGTCGCCGGGGTCACCCTCGAGGACTCCGGTCAGGACGAGACCCAGGCAGGGCCGAGCAATGGGTGAGCCTGGAGACCCAGCGCGAGCGGGTGCCGAACCCCGATGGCGGCGAGCGCGAGATCGCGCTGGCCTTCCTCGACTTCGCGCGGCACAGCGTGCTGAAGAAGCCTGGACGGCCTCGACGAGGAGCAGATTGCGCCGCCGGCTGGTGGTCTCCGATACCACCCTGCTCGGCCTGGTGCGGCACCTGACCGACGGCGAGCGCTACTGGTTCGGGCACGTCCTCACCGGCGACCCGGCGCATGCCGACGTGGACTTCACGATGGAGGTACCGGAAGGGACGCCCCCGGCGGAGGTGGTCGCGGACTACCGCACCGCCATCGCGGAGAGCGACCGGAACCTCGCGGCGGCGGGGTTCGACGACCGCACGCCGGTCGAGCACCCCGAGGACGGCCGGCCCTGGACAGTGCGCTGGGTGGTCGCGCACATGACCAGCGAGGTCGCCCGGCACGCCGGGCACGCCGACATCCTGCGCGAGCAGATCGACGAGGTGACCGGGCGCTAGCCCAGGCGGTCCACCGCGGCCTGCGCGGCGTCCCGCTCGGCGGTGGCGGTGCGCAGGCTCCGCGGCGGCGCCGTCACGGACCTCCTCCGCCTCGGCGAGCTCCTCCTCCAGCCCCTCGGCCTGCTCCTCCAGGTCGGCCAGGCGGCGGCGCAGGCTCGTCGGCCTCGGCCTGGACCTGGAGCCTGGCGGGCCTCCAGCCGGTCCACCTCGCCGACCGCCTCGTCGTAGGTCTCCCGGGCGGCCTCGTGCTCCTCGTCGGCCGCCGCGAGGCGCTCCTCGGCCGCGGCGCGGGCCTTGGCCGCCCGGTCCGGGTCCGGTACGACGTGCAGGTCGGGCGGTCCCGGGACCGGCGCCTCGCGCGGGGTGGCGCTGAACCCCAGCGCCTCCGGCAGCGCCACGCTCCGGGCCAGGCTCCGCCTCGCTCAGGCTCCTCCACGCCGGTCGTGCTGAGCACGCCGACGAGCAGCCCGCTGCGCACCGCCCGGCCACAGCCCTCGTCGACCATCGCGGCGGTCAGCGTCGCCTCGACCTGCTCGGCGACGGCCTCGGTGACCCGGATGCCCTCCTCGCCGGCGAGCCGGCGGGCCTGGGTCGTCACGGCGGCGGTGACCTGGCGGCGCTGCTTGGTGAGCGCGCGCAGGCTCGCCGGCGGACATGGCCTGCTGGGCCTGGCGCAGAGCGGCGCCGACGTTGAGCACCTGGTCGACCTGGGCGCCCTCGCGTCGCACGAGCAGGTTGAGGACCCAGGCGGCGGTGCTCGGCTTGCGCAGCGCCTTCACGGGGGCCGCGAGGCCGGTGCCCTTGAGCCTCCTTGGCGCGCGCGTCGCGGGCAGGGGTGAACTCCGCCAGGGGCAGGGCGTAGAAGCTCGTCCGCGATCTCCGAGGAGGTCGGCCACGTCAGGAGTCTTCCAGCCCGGCGCCGATCATGGCGACGGTGAGGTCGATCAGCCTGCTCCCGGTCGACTCCGTCGGGCCGGCCCAGCGCGATCCGCAGGCAGGTCGAGACGAGCACGCCCATCAGCATGAACACCACGCCCTCGAGCCGGTCCGGGTCGAGCCCGGGAAGGTGACGGCGCGGGAGCAGGGTGGCGAGGTGGTGCAGGCTGGGCCTCGATCTCGGGCAGCACGTTGGCGTTGTAGCCCGCCGGCGGCTGGCTGACCATGGCGAGGATGACGCCGCGGTGCCGCTCGAAGCCGTCCACCAGGGTGCGCACGACCAGGCGCAGCGCGGCGTCGAGGTCCAGGCTCCAGGGCGTCGACCACCGAGACCATCAGGTCGTCGCTGATCGCCCGCACCGCCTCGTCGCGCAGCACGGCGAGCAGACTCGGCGCGGTCGTTGAAGTAGCGGTAGAAGGTGCCGCTGCTGACGTGTGCACGCTCGATCACCGCGGTGGTGGTGAGCCGGTCGATGCCGTCCCGGTCGAGGATCGCGACGGCGGTGTCCAGGAGCCGACGCCGGGTCTGCACGGCCCGCTCCTGGCGGGGCCGAGCCCGCTGCCGTTGGGCCATCGGGGTCCTCCACAAAAGTGAATAGAAGGTGAGACTTCCTCACTTTAGCCTGGACGCATGGTCACCGAGCAGGCTCCCCGTCGCCGTCCCGAGCAGCCTGCGCCGGGTCGAGGAGGCCCGCCGTCGGTTCGGGTCGTTCACCGAGGCCTACCTCGACGCGATGTGGCGCGGCGACCCGCTCGCCGACGCCTTCGTGGCCGACTTCCCCGCCCTCGGCCACGGGCCGGCGATGCGGATGCTGCGCCAGGCCTGCCGCGAGGGCATCGACGCCGTCGCCGACGCCCCGGACTCGCTGCGCGCACTCTTCGCCGCGCTCGACGACACCCCCACCTGGCTCGACACCGCGGCCATCGACCACGCCAGCCGCTACACCTCGCGCTACTCCCGTGCCTCCGGGATCGTGCTCGGCGCCGCGTCGCTGGTCAGTGGGTACGCCAACTCCGCCGCCTCCCGGCCCCTCGAGTCTCACCGGCCGGTACGTCGAGAACGCCGGCGCCCGCACGCTCGAGGTCGGCTCCTGGCTGCTCGCCGTCAACCAGCCCGGCGGCCTGGAGCGCTTCTCCGACGGCTTCGAGGCTGACCGTGCGGGTGCGGATCATCCACGCCCTCGTGCGAGCCGACCTCGCCCGCCGGCCGGACTGGGACGCCACGGCCTGGGGGTGCCGATCTGCCAGGCCTACCTGGGCTACACGCTGGTGGAGTTCACGCTGATCCCGCTGCGCGCGATGCGGCGGATCGGGGCGCCGTACCTGCCCGAGGAGGAGGCGGCGGCGTACGCCCGCTGGCGCTACCTGGGGCACCTGCTCGGGATCGAGGAGGCCCTGCTGCCGCGCGACGCGGCCGAGCAGGAGCGGCTGGAGGAGATCTACCTGCTCACCCGTCCCGAGGTCGACGACTACTGCCGCTCGCTGGTGGCGAGCATCAACCGGGACTTCCTGGTACCCGAGATCGAGGGCGTGCTGCCGCGCCGGCTCGCCCGGCACGCGCCGCGCCTGGTGCACGCCCTGGAGCGGCTCTTCCTCGGCGACGAGATCGCCGACGAGCCTGGAGATCCCGCGCACCCGGCTGACCGGCGTCGTGGCGCGCACCGGCCCGGTGCTGACCGCGCTCAACGCCGGCCTCGACCGGGTCCCGGGGACGCTGCCGCGCCGCACCCGCAAGGGCAAGACCTACGAGGCCGAGCAGGAGGAGCGGCTGCGCCGGGACTGGAACGTCCACCACGACCTGGTCGACGCCTCGCCCGCCGGCGGCAGGCGCCACCCCGCCCGAGGCGACTGAGCGGGGATCAGTCCTCGTCGAGGCCCTGCTCGATGGCGTAGCGGGTCAGGCTCGACGCGGTTGTGCATCTGCAGGCTTGCGCAGGGTGTTCTGCACGTGGTTCTGCACCGTGCGGTGGGAGAGCACCAGCCGCTCGGCGATCTGCTTGTAGGACATCCCCTTGGCGACCATCTTGAGGATCTCGGTCTCGCGCTCGGTGAGCCTCTCCCCCGGCGGCGTCTCCGGCTGGTTCATCCGCCGGAACTCCCCCAGCACCAGCGCCGCGAGGCCGGGCGTGAAGACGCTGTCCCCCGCCGCCACCCGTCGTACGGCGCCGAGCAGGCTCCTCGCGCGAGGCGGACTTGACCAGGTAGCCGGTCGCGCCCGCCTTGACCGCCGCCAGCACGTCGTCCTGCTCGCCGGACGCGGACAGGATGAGCACCCGCGAGGAGGGCGCGTCGGCCAGCACGGTCGCGGTCACCTCGACCCCGCTGGGCTCGGGGATCTGCAGGTCGAGCACGACCACCTGCGGCCGGGTCGCCCGGAACCGGTTGATCGCCTCGGTGCCGGTCGCGGCCACCGCGACGACGTCGAAGCCCGCCGCCTGCAGGTCGCGCTCCACGGCGTCGCGCCACATCGGGTGGTCGTCGACGACCATCACCCGGATCGGGTCCGTCATGACTCAGGACCCTAGCCGGTGGAAGCGCCCGCGCCGGTGCAGCAGCGGGTCGTCGTCCTCACCGACGACGGCGTGCTCGACGACCGCGGCGACCTCCACCGACCAGCCGACCGTGCGCTCCCCCTCGAGCCGTACGTCGGCCCAGGAGCCCGCCGAGGCCAGGCGCGGCCCGTGCGGGGTGTCCACGAACTCCGCCTGCCGGAACAGCCCGCCGGGCGCCGGCGCGGTGCCCGCGAACCCCTCCGCGAGTCTGCCGGTCGTGCCACGACAGCAGCTTGCACGACCGCGCGCCCGGTCTCGCGCAGCACCTCGACCAGGTCGGAGTCCGGGTCGAGCAGCGCGAGCAGCCGTGGCTCGGGGCCCATCGCGACCAGCAGCGAGGTGACGGTCAGCCCGGCGCGCTCGCCCGCCTCGCCGGCCGTCCACAGCGTGACCGCGCCGCCGAGCCGGCCGCGCAGGCGTCGTACCGGATCGGGGTCGGGGTCGGCGAAGGGGTGGCCGGAGTGGATCGTCACCGGACCACCCGGGGCACCGTGAAGGTCCACTCGGTGCCGTAGCCGCCGCTGTCGAGGCTGGCCGTGCCGCCGAGGTCGCGGACCCGGCCGCGGATCGACTCCGCGACGCCGAGCCGGCCCTCCGCGGCGGCGCTCTCCAGCCGTCCGGCGGGGATGCCGGGGCCGTCGTCGCGCACCGAGACCTCGATGGTGTCGCCCAGGTCCTCGACCAGCACCCAGGCGGGAGCGCCCGCGCCGACGTGCCGCTCGACGTTGTCCAAGCAGGCGCGGACGACGGCCACCAGGCTCCGCCACGGCCGTCGAGGGCAGGCTCGACCGCGCCGGCGGGCAGGGCCACCTCGACGCCGGGCCGCGTGCCCAGCGTGCCGAGCGCCGCAGCGAGGTCGGCGCTCGCACCGGTCGCCTGCGTGCTGACCGCGTCCTGGGAGCGGATCAGCGTGCGCAGCGCCTGCTCCTGCTCCCCCGCGAGCCGGCCCAGGCTCGGCCGCCTCGCCGCCGAGCTCGCCACCGCGGCGCTGGACCAGGGCGAGCACCTGCAGCACGCCGTCGTGCACGACTCGCGCCAGCCGGGCCCGCTCGGCCGCGGCGGCCGCCTCGCGCTGGGCCTCGTCGCGCTGGGCCGCCATCTCCTTGAGCGACTCGCACACGAAGCCCACCATCGAGCCGCCGAGCAGCAGCAGGAAGACGTTGCCCCAGTCCTTCTCGTGGACCTCGGCGCGCAGCAGCAGGTCCACGGCACCGAGCACGGCACCGGCGACGGTGCCGCCGCGCCAGCCCCAGCGAGCGGCCCAGGCGAGCAGGGCACCGATGATCCAGTAGCCCGGGACGGTGGCGTGGAACCACTCGCCCTTGGCGATCGGCGTGATCACCAGCAGGCCCACCGCGAGACCCAGGTCCAGGCCGAGCAGGGCGGGGCTGCGCCGCTCGGGCGCGGCATAGGCCACCACGAAGGCGAAGGTCGCCACGACCATCACCGCGACACAGGCCCAGCCCAGAGCCGGGCGGTCGTAGTTGTTGCGGTAGACGCTGACGGCAAGGGTGTAGGCCAGCACCACCACGCGCAGCACGGCGAGCGCGCGGAACATGCGGTTCTCGACCGCGAGCGCCGCCCGCGTCGTACCGCCGCTCATGCTCAGGAGGCGAGCTTGCGGTGCTCGCCCTCCGCGCTGTCGGCCTTCTTGGACTCGGCCTTGGCGCGCGAGGCGTACATGTCGACGTACTCCTGCTGGGACAGGCGCATGATCTCGTACATGATCTCGTCGGTGATCGAGCGCAGGATGAAGCGGTCGTTCTCCATGCCGGCGTAGCGGGAGAAGTCCAGCGGCTTGCCGAAGCGCACGGTCGGACGGGTGATCCGGCCGAACTTCTTGCCCGGGGGCGCCACCACGTCGGTGCCGACGACGGCGGTCGGGATCACCGGGACGCCGGTCTCCAGAGCGAGGCGGGCGATGCCGGTCTTGCCGCGGTAGAGCCGGCCGTCGTGGGAGCGGGTGCCCTCGGGGTAGATGCCGAACAGACTCGCCCTCGGCCAGCACCCGCTTCGCCGAGACCAGGGCGCCGGAGGCGGCGTCACCGCTGGTGCGGTCGATCGGGATGTTGCCGGTGCCGGAGAAGAAGTTCTTCTGCAGCCAGCCCTTGATGCCCGGCGAGGTGAAGTACTCCGCCTTGGCGACGAAGCGCACCATCCGCGGGATCACCAGCGGCATGAAGAGCCAGTCGGCGTACGACAGGTGGTTGCTCGCCAGGATCGCCGGCCCGCTCGACGGGACGTTCTCGAGACCCTCGGCGCGTGGCCGGAAGACGACCTTGAGCAGCGGCCCGAGTGCGATGAACTTCAGGAACCAGTAGAACACCGGAAGACGCACCTTTCCCCAACGCTTCGGCACCCGCCCGATCGGACACCGCCTGCCTCGCAGCGTAGTGCCTCCGCGGGCACGGGGCGTATCCCGCCCGTCACCTGGTTGCGGCACAATCGCGCCATGTCGTCGCTGACCCAGCCCCTCACCGTCGCCGCCCGCCCCGAGACTCACCGGAGGGGTGCGGGTCGGGGTCCTGCTCAGCCACGGCTTCACCGGCTCCCCCGCCTCGATGCGGCCCTGGGGCCAGCACCTCGGCGCGCTCGGGTACGGCGTCCGGGTCCCGCTGCTGCCCGGCCACGGCACGACCTGGCAGGACCTCAACGGGCGCCGCTTCGAGGACTGGTACGGCGCCGTGCGCGAGGCCTACGAGGCGCTGCACACCGAGCACGACGTGGTCGTCGCGGGCGGGCTGTCGATGGGCGGGGCGCTGGTGCTCAAGGCTGGCCGCCGACCTCGGCGACGCGCTCGGCGGGGTGATGGTCGTCAACCCCGCCGTCGCCACCAAGCGGCTCGACGTGAAGTCTGCTGCCGGTCCTCAAGCACGTCGTCCCGTCGTTCCCGGCGATCGCCAACGACATCAAGAAGCCCGGCGTCGACGAGTCCGGCTACGTCCGCACCCCGCTGCGCGCGATCCACTCCTTCATCGGGAGCTGGCCGGGGATCATCGCGGACCTGCCGAAGGTGACCGCGCCGCTGCTCTACTTCCGCTCGCTCGAGGACCACGTCGTGGACGGCTCGTCCGAGCCGGTCATCCTCGACGGGGTCTCCTCCACCGACGTCACCCGCGTCGAGTCTGCGGGACAGACTTCCACGTCGCGACCCTCGACAACGACGCCCCCACGATCTTCGAGCGGTCCGCGGCGTTCGTCGCGCGGGTGAGTGCGACGTAGGCTGGCTGCGTGCAGCGAGAGCCCGACGAGGACGCCGCCTGGCGGGCCATCGTCGACAACTACGGCGAGCGCGTCCTCGAGGACGAGGACGAGGCCCCCGCCGAGCCGGAGCCCGCGCCCGAGCCGGTGCTCCCCGCGGAGCCCGAGGAGCCGCCCGAGCCTCGCCGAGCACGACGAGGACCGCTTCGTCCCGCCGACCCTCGGCCCGCTGCCCCGCACCCCGGTCGACCGGCTGCTGGCCTGGATCGGCGTCTTCGGTGCCCCGGCCGTGCTGCTCGTCGTGGTCGTCACCGGGATCTCGGTCCCGCGACTGGTCGCCTGGGCGCTGGTCGGTGCCTTCCTGGTCGGCTTCGGCTACCTCGTGCTGCGGATGCCCAGCGACCCGCGCGACCCCTGGGACGACGGCGCCGTCCTGTAGCAGCGAGTTAGGGCCGCCCGTCGCGGGCGAGCAGCGCCGCCCCGATCGCTCCGGCGCCCGGGCCGAGCGCCGCGGGCACGATGTCCGGCACCGGCCGGTGGTCGGTGCCCTGGAGCGCGCCGCGCAGGCCCACCCGGGCGGGAGCGAGCAGCAGGTCCCCGACGGCGGAGACGCCACCGCCCACGACGACGACCTCGGGGTCGAAGGCGGAGACCAGGGCCGCCGTACCGACGCCGAGCCAGGTGCCGATCGAGGCGAAGGCGTTGCGAGCCACCTCGTCGCCGGCCAGCGCCATCGCGGTCACCTCCGGCCCGTCGAGGTGACGGCCGAGCGCGACCCGGGAGACCCGCTCCAGCGCGCGGCCGCTGCAGTACTGCTCCCAGCAGCCGTGCAGCCCGCACTCGCAGGCCAGCCCGTCGGGCACGGCCTGCATGTGCCCGAACTCCCCCGCCAGGCCGTGCGCGCCGCGCACCAGCCGGCCGCCGAGGACGAGCGCGCCGCCGATGCCGGTGCCGATGGTGACCAGCACGACCGAGGCGAACCCCTGGGCGGCACCGGCCAGCGAACTCGGCGTACGCCGCGCAGTTGGCGTCGTTGTCCAGCACCACCCGGTGCCCGGTGCGCTCCTCCAGCCGCGCCCGGACCGGTACGTCGCGCCAGGGCAGGTGCGCGCCGAACAGGTACCGCTCGCCGGCCGCGTCGACCAGGCCGGCCGCGGAGACACCGAGGGCGACGGGCGGCTCGGCGAGGGTGACGTCGGCGGCCGCTGCGGCCACCGCCTCCTCGACCGCCTCTGGGGGCGCGGTGCGGCCCGGCATCGGCCGGGTCGCGGTCTGCTCCACCGTGCCGGACTCCCCGATCCGCACGGCGAGCACCTTGGTGCCGCCCACGTCGACGCCGACCCAGGAGCGGTGCGTCATCGCACTAGGCTGCGGGCGAGGTCCGCGGCGCCGATCACGCCGGCTCGGTTGCCCGGACTCGGCGAGCCGGATCTCCGCGGTCGGGCGGTAACCACGTCCGCTCAGACTCGTGCTCGAAGGAGGCCCGCAGCGGGTCGATGAGCAGCGCTCCCGCCTCGCTCACGCCGCCGCCGATCACGACGACCGCCGGGTCGAGGACCGCGACGAGCGAGGCGATGCCGTGCCCGAGCCACTGCCCGAGCCGCTCGAACTGCTCGATCGCGAACCGGTCGCCGTCCTGGGCCGCCGCGGTGATCATCGGCCCGGTGATCTTCGCCGGGTCCCCGCCGGCGCGCTGCAGCAGGTCGCGGGCCAGCAGCGAGCCTGGCCGCCACCGCCTCGCGGGCCGCGCGGACCAGGGCGGTGCCGCTGGCGTACTGCTCCAGGCAGCCGTGGTTGCCGCATCCGCACACCCGCCCGTCCGGTACGACGCACAGGTGGCCGATCTCGGCGCCGACCCCGTGCGCCCCGCGCAGCAGGGCACCGTCGATGACGACCCCGCCGCCCACGCCGGTGCCGACGGTGACCATCAGCCTGGTCGTCCACGTCGGCGCCGCCGCCGTAGCGGAACTCGCCCCAGGCGGCGGCGTTCGCGTCGTTCTCGACCACGACCGGCAGCCCGGTGAGCCGGGCCAGGTCGGCACCGAGGGGCTCGTTGCGCCAGGCGATGTTGGGGGCGAAGAGCACCGTCGAGCGGTCCGAGGCGACGTAGCCCGCGGCGCCCACGCCCACGGCGGTGATGCCGTGCTCTGCGGCGAAGCCGGCGACCAGCCGGGCCGCGGCCTCCTCCATCGCGGTCGGGTCGGTGGCCGGGGACTCCACCCGGTTCTCGGCGACGACATTGCCGTCGGGGTCCACGACGGCGCCGGCGATCTTGGTGCCACCGATGTCGATGCCGCAGGTCAGTGTGCTCACGGGGTGTCTCCGAGGTCGGGGTCGTCGGCGTCGAGGTCGATCTTCTCCACCGCGGGACCGCGCGCGTGTCCCGGGGTGCCCCCGGTCGCGCTCCCGGGCGGCGGCGGGAGCGTCTCCATGAAGCCGGCAGCCGCCTGGAGCAGCGAGGACGCCGCGCTCAGCAGGTGGGTGCGCACCTCCGGCGAGGTCTCCCGCACCGCGTGCACCACCCGGCACACCGGGCAGTAGCGGCACTCCGCGCTGCCGGTGGCGATGTGCTCGTTGACCTCGTGGGCCATCGAGGCGGCGTGGCCGGCCAGGTCGCCGAGGCTGCCGGCGGCCTCACCGCCCTGCTGCTTGGCGAGGTCGGCCAGGGCGCCGAAGAGCCTTCATCGCCTCCTCGCCGACGCTGCCGACCTCCGGCTCACGAGGCTCGTGCTCGTCGCTCATCGCGCCTCCTTCCCGGTGGCGGCGGGCGCGGGCTCGGCGAAGCGCACCCGCAGGCTCGCCCTCGATCACCCGCGCGCCGGCCACGGTGAGCCGGGCCAGGCCGGCGGGCAGCGTCAGCAGGCGGCGGTAGGAGCCGACGGTCATCACCAGGCTCGTCACCGTTGCGGGCGAGGTCCACCTCGGCGCGGGTCACGAACGGCAGCGCCAGGTGCACCACGGCTCCCCCGGCCTCGGGGCGGGTCACCCGGAACGGCCCGTCGCCGAGCGGCGGCGCGAGCGGGTCGGCGTCGTCGTACAGGTCGCGGGCGAGGGCGGCCAGGGCCTCCACGCCGACCGGCTCCGCGGGCTGGTACTCCGAGGTGAACACCGGCAGCCCAGTGAAGGACTGGGCCACCTCGGCCAGCACCCCGGCCTGGGCCTCCACCCAGGCCGCACGCCACGGGTCGGCGTCGGAGGCGGGGAAGATCCGGTTCGCGACGACCCCGTCGACGCGGTAGCCGAACAGGCACAGGCTGGTGTAGGCCCGCCGCGCCTCGGCGAGCACGACCTGCTCGGGGGTGAGCACCAGCCGCACGCTGGCCTCCGGCCCCGACAGCAGGGCGTGCACCTCGTCGAGTCTCGGCGTGCAGGCGGGTGATCGCGTCGAAGACCGCGTCCCCCGGCATGGGTACGCCGGCCGCGCGGTTCAGCACCGGGCGCAGCGCCCGGACCAGGCGCCGCTGGATGGGCAGCAGCCGCTCGATGTACCACCCCAGCGCCTCGGGCAGCGCCAGCAGGCGCAGCGTCTCCGCGGTGGGCGCGCAGTCGACCACGATCACGTCCCACTGCCCGGAGCGGGCGTGCTGGCGCAGGCTCCAGCAGTGCCAGCACCTCCTCCGCCCCCGGGATGACGGTCATCTCCTCGGCCGCGACCGGGTCCATCCCGGCGGCGTCGAGGACGGAGAGCAGGTAGCGCTGGATGTCGGCCCAGGACTGCTCGAAGCGCAGGCTGGGCGTCGACCTGCTGCAGGAACAGGTGCGGCGCCACCTCGGTGGGCTCGGAGGCCCGGTCGCCGCTCGAACCGGCCGGGACCGCGCCGTAGGCATCGGCCAGGGAGTGCGCCGCGTCGGTCGAGATCACCAGCGTGCGCAGGCCTCGGGCCGCCGCGAGCGCAGCCGTGCCCGCAGCGACGGTGGACTTGCCGACGCCGCCCTTGCCGGTGAAGAGAACGATCCGCACGGCTCGCTCAGGCGCCGGACTCGACGCGCTTCTTCAGCCCCTTGAGCGCGGTGTCGATGAGGATCTTCTCGCCCTTGCGCTTGAGCATGCCGATCAGCGGGATCGAGACGTCGAGGGCCAGCCGGTAGGTCACCTCGGTCGAGGAGGCGCCGGTCGCACGCAGCACGTAGGCACCCTCCAGCGCCTTGAGCATCTTGCCCTCGACCAGGGTCCAGGTGACCTGCGCGTCGCCGTCCCAGTCGTAGGCGAGGGTGTACTCGTCCTTGATCGGCGAGACGTCGAGGGCGAAGAACACCTCGCGGGCGCGGCCAGCCTGCTTCGGGTCGGCGCCGTCGTAGGTCGAGCGGACCTCGGCGACGGTGACGCCCTTGGCCCAGGCCGGGTAGGCCGCGAAGTCCGCGATGACGGCCATCACGTCCGCGGCGGGGGCGTCGACAACGATCGACGAAGACGTCTGTTCGGCCATGCCGGAAGGCTACCGGACCCTGCTCCCGCCCGGCTCCGGCCACTGCGACGACGTGACGCAGAACTCCCCGGGCCGACGAGCGGTAGCCTGCGAAGGTGCGTGAGTACTCCACCCCGCAGACCGTCACCGTGCCGGCCACCGGCAACCTCACCGACGACGTGGTCCGCAACGCAGCCGAAGCCCCGGACGCCGTGCAGTTCAGCCGGCCCGACGGCGACGGCGGCTGGTCCGACGTCACCTGCGCGGAATTCCTCGGCGAGGTCTCCGCGGTCGCCAAGGGCCTGATCGCCGCGGGCATCGCCCCCGGCGACCGGGTCGCGCTGATCTCGCGCACCCGCTACGAGTGGACGCTGCTCGACTACGCCATCTGGTTCGCCGGTGCGGCCACCGTGCCGATCTACGAGTCCTCCTCGGAGGAGCAGATCGCCTGGATCCTCTCCGACTCCGGCGCCCGCGCGATCGTGGTCGAGGACGCCGCCCACACCGCCCGGGTCGCGGCGGTGCGCGGCGAGCCTGACCTCCCTCGAGCACGTCTGGGCGATCGAGGACGGCGCCGTCGCCGAGCCTGACCCGGCTCGGGGAAGCGGTCGGCGACGCCGATCTCGAGGCCCGTCGTACGACGGCGGGGCCGGGCGACCTGGCGACGCTGATCTACACCTCCGGGACCACCGGCCGGCCCAAGGGCTGCATGCTCAGCCACGACAACTTCCAGAACGAGACTCACCGTCGCGGTCGCCGAGCCTGGAGCGTCTCTTCGACACCGAGGGCGCCTCCACGCTGCTCTTCCTGCCGCTGGCCCACGTCTTCGCCCGGATCATCCAGGTGGGCTGCATCAAGGCCCGCACCCGGCTGGGCCACAGCGCGGACATCAAGAACCTGCTCCCCCAGCTCGCGACCTTCCAGCCGACGTTCATCCTCGCCGTGCCGCGGGTCTTCGAGAAGGTCTTCAACACCGCCTCCCAGCGGGCGACCGCCGACGGCAAGGGCAAGATCTTCGACCGCGCCGCCGAGGCCGCGATCGCCTGGTCCCGCGCGCTCGACAACGGCCGGGTTCCGGTGCGGGTCCGCGCCCAGCACGCGCTCTTCTCGCGGCTGGTCTACGGCAAGCTGCGCACGGCGCTCGGCGGTCGCTGCGAGTTCGCCGTCTCCGGCGGGGCGCCGCTCGGCGACCGGCTGGGCCACTTCTACCGCGGCATCGGGGTCACCGTGCTGGAGGGCTACGGGCTGACCGAGACCACCGCCGCGCTCACGGTGAACCTGCCGGACGCGCAGAAGGTCGGCACGGTCGGGCGGCCGATCCCCGGCACCGCCGTACGGATCGCCGACGACGGGGAGCCTGCTCTTCAAGGGCGGCCAGGTCTTCACCGGCTACTGGAACAACCCCGAGGCGAGCGCAGAGGCCCTGCAGGACGGCTGGTTCCACACCGGCGACGTCGGCGAGGTCGACGACGAGGGCTTCGTGCGGATCACCGGCCGCAAGAAGGAGATCCTGGTGACCGCCGGCGGCAAGAACGTCGCGCCGGCCGTGCTGGAGGACCGGGTCCGCGCCTCGGCGCTGGTCAGCCAGTGCCTGGTCGTCGGCGACGGCCAGCCGTTCATCGGCGCACTCGTCACGATCGACGAGGAGGCCTTCCCCGCCTGGGCCGAGCAGCACGGCAAGTCCGGCAAGATCGCCGACCTGGTCGACGACGACGACCTGCGCGCGGAGGTCCAGGCGGCGGTCGACGAGGCCAACAAGGCGGTCTCCAAGGCCGAGTCGATCCGCAAGTTCACCATCTTGCCGGCCGACTGGACCGAGGAGGCCGGGCAGGTCACCCCCAGCCTCAAGGCTCAAGCGGAACGTCGTCCTGCGCGAGTGCCGCGAGGAGATCGCCGCTCTTTACTCGTGAACACCTCACCTCTCCCGTAGGCAGCCCGATGTCACTTCCAACGGTTTTGCGATTTCCGTCACTCCACCCCTCGACCTTCGCTAGCGTCCGAGCCTGCGCCGAAGGACGGGAGGCCGGAGGCGCGGGACTCGGGATTGGTCGCTGGCCGGCGTTTGTCGGAGGGACGTACGTCGAGTCAGCACATGGGGAGCGGGAGGGCTCTGAAGTGGACCGTCGCAGGTTGCTGCTCGTCGTTGCCGCGGTGATCGCCGCGCTGGGCGTCGCACTCGTCTTCATCTACGCGCGCCACGCGGACAACCGCGCGGCGGCGAAGTACGACGCGGTCGAGGTGCTCACCGCCTCGCAGGAGATCGAGCCGGGCGAGAGCCTGGACGACGCGCTGAAGAACGGCAAGGTGCAGCTGACGCACATCGCCAAGGCGCAGGCTCCTCGAGGGCGCCAGCGAGAACTCGAAGCCGCTGCGCGACAAGGTCGCGCTCACCACGATCTACCCCGGCGAGCAGACTCGTCCCGGTGAAGTTCGGGGCGTTGGAGGACGTCGAGGCCGCCGCCACCCTGCCGATCCCGGCGGGCAAAGCTCGCCATCTCGATCCTGGTCAAGGACGACGGCCGGGTCGGCGGCTTCACCCGCGCCGGTGCGGAGATCTCGGTCATCTCCACCCTCCTCGACGACTCCGGGCACCCGGTCCTGACCCGGGTCCTGCTCGACCGCGTCACGGTCCTCGCCGACGGCAGCCAGACGGTCAAGAGGGAGGAGGGCGATGCCGCCGACACCAGCGGGTCCGGCGACTCCAAGAGCCTCGAACGACTCCGAGCCTGCAGCGCCTCGTCACCGTCGCCGTCACCCAGAAGCAGGCCGAGCAGGTCCGCTTCGCGGAGAAGAGCGGCGAGTCTCAGCATCGCGCTGCTCAACGACAAGAGCACCGTGAAGACCGGGACCCCGGTCACCAAAGACAACCTCTTCGACTGAGAGGAGCGGACATGCCCGTGATCGTCGAGGCGGATTCCGCCTCGGTCCCGGTCCTCCTCGCCGCACTGCCGACCGGATCCCACTCGGTCGCTTCGGTCGAGCGGATGTACGCCTGGCTCGACCAGCACCCCGACGAGTACGTCGTCGTGCTCGGCCCGTCGCTGGACCTGGACACCGCGCTGGAGTGCGCCGAGGAGCCTGCGGATCAAGCGGCCCACGGTCAGCGTGGTGCTGGTCCGCGAGCAGTTCGACACCGACGTGCTGGCGCGGTCCATGCACGCCGGTGTGCGGGACGTGGTCGTCGCCGACAGCGACGACAAGGCGCTCACCAAGGCCGTCGAGCGCGCCCACCAGGCTCTTCGAGGCGCTGCGCGGTCCGGGCGGCGCACGCCAGGCTCGGCCGGGTCGTCACGGTGTTCTCGCCCAAGGGCGGCGTCGGCAAGACCACCTCCTCGGTCAACCTGGCCCTCGCGCTGACCGACCGCGGTGCCCGGAAGGTCTGCCTGGTCGACCTCGACCTCGCCTTCGGTGACGTCGCGATCACCATGCAGCCTGTTCCCGACGCACTCGATCGAGCAGGCCGTCGGCTCCGAGGACTCCATCGACCTCGCGATGCTGGAGGGCCTGCTCACCCGGCACGAGGACTCGCTCACCGTGCTGGCCGCGCCGGCCCACCCGGACGTGCGGGAGCGGATCACCCCGCTGCTCATCTCCCGGATCCTGCGCGCGCTGCGCGACGGCTTCGACTACGTGGTGGTCGACACCTCGCCGTCCTTCGACGACGCCACGCTGACCGCGCTGGACGAGACCGACGAGTGCGTCATCATCGCCACCCTCGACGTACCGACCCTGAAGAACGTGAAGGTCGCCCTCGAGACGATGGACATGCTCTCGATCGCCCGCGGTCACCGGCACCTGCTGCTGAACCGCGCCGACGACGAGGTCGGCATCAGCGTGGAGAAGGTCGAGAGCATCCTCGGCATGCCGGTCACCTCCCAGGTCGCGACCGCGGTGGACATCGCCGCGGCGACCAACTCCGGCACCCCGATCGTGTCCCACAAGCCCCACCACCCGGCCAGCCAGGCCTACTTCCACCTGGCGGCATCCGTCACCGGCGAGCCGGTGACCGCGCCCGGCGCCGCGATGCCGGAGAGCACCCCGGAGACGGCCCGGTCGCGCGGCTTCTTCCGCCGCGGGAGGAACTCATGAGCAGCCTGTCCGAACGTCTCGCCGCCGCCCGCCGTGAGGCCGCTGCCCAGGGCAGGCACGCCGCGGAGCCCGGTGAGGGTGCGAGCGCCGTCGCCACCGTGGCGCCCAAGGCGCCCACCGCACCGGCCACGCCCGCCGGGCCCGAGCCCGCCGGCAGCACGCCGACGACCGCCGGCCCCCTCTCCGCCCGCGCCGCCGCCGCGAGCGCGGAGAGCCGCCCGACCTCCCGGCGCTCGATCGCCAACCCCGAGGTCGACCGGATCGAGGAGCTCAAGTCGAGCGTCCACGCCGAGCTCCTCCAGCAGACTCGGCCCCCACCTGTACGACGCCGAGATGGACCAGGACGAGTCTGGACCAGACCGTGCGCAGCGTGCTGTCGGAGGTGCTCGGCGCGCAGGACCGGCCGCTGAGCGCGGCCGACCGGGCCCGGGTCACCCAGGAGATCACCGACGACATCCTCGGCTACGGCCCGATCGACCCGTACCTGCGCGACCCCGAGGTCTCCGAGGTGATGGTCAACGGCCACGACGACGTCTGGCTGGAGCGCGACGGGCGGCTGGTCAAGGCCGAGGCGCACTTCGCGGACGAGGCCCACCTGCGCCGCACGATCGACAAGATCGTCTCCCGCATCGGCCGCCGCGTCGACGAGTCCTCCCCCATGGTGGACGCCCGCCTCCCCGACGGCAGCCGCGTCAACGCCATCGTCCCGCCGCTGGCGATCGACGGCTCCGCGCTGACGATCCGGAAGTTCTCCACCGACCCGCTGACGGTCCAGGACCTGATCAACTTCGGCTCGCTGACCCCGCAGACCGCGGACTTCCTGGATGCCTGCGTCCGCGGCCGGCTGAACGTCATCGTGTCCGGCGGCACCGGCGCCGGGAAGACCACGACGCTCAACGTGCTGTCCTCCTTCATCCCTTCCGACGAGCGGATCGTGACGATCGAGGACGCTGCCGGTTCGCGAACCAAGCAGGACCACGTGGTGCGCCTGGAGTCGCGCCCCTCGAACATCGAGGGCAAGGGCGCGGTCACCATCCGCGACCTGGTCCGCAACAGCCTGCGCATGCGGCCCGACCGGATCGTGGTCGGCGAGGTCCGCGACGCCTCCGCCCTGGACATGCTCCAGGCGATGAACACCGGTCACGACGGCTCGATCTGCACCCTGCACTCGAACGGCCCGCGCGACACCCTCGCCCGCATGGAGACGATGGTGCTGATGGCCGGGATGGACCTGCCGATCCGCGCCATCCGCGAGCAGGTCGCCTCCGCGGTGGACCTGATCGTGCACCAGACCCGGTTCAAGGACGGCTCGCGCCGGATCACGCACATCACCGAGGTCGAGCGGATGGAGGGCGACATCATCACCCTCCAGGACGTCTTCGTCTTCGACAACAGCGCCGGCTTCGACGAGAACGGCCGGGTCCTCGGGCGGCTGCGGACCACCGGGCTGCGCCCGAAGTTCCTGGAGAAGTCTGGCCTACGCGAACGTCGCCGTGGACCCGACGATCTTCCGCACGGAGCGGATCTGATGTCCGCGCGCCGGGCACTCGTGCTGCTCGCCGCGCTGCTCGCCGCCCTGCTGCTGCCCGCCGGCGCGGCGTCCGCCGAGGACGGCACCATCGCTCACGTCGAGTCCGACGGCAGCAGCCTGAGCGTCCTGGTCAACGTGCCCGAGGGCGCCGACGTCGACCTCGCCGGGGTCGAGGCCACCCTGGACGGCGAGTCCCTGAGCGCCACCGCGGCGCCCGCGGGCAACGGCTCGGCCGTCAAGCGCACCACGGTGCTCGCGATCGACACCAGCGCCTCGATGAACAAGCAGGGCCGCTTCACCGCCGCCAAGGCCGCCGCCACGACCTTCCTCGACACGGTGCCCGCCGACGTCGAGGTCGGCATCGTCACCTTCGACAACAGCGTCAGCGTGGCGCTCGCGCCGACGACCGACCGGGCCGCCGCGCGCACGGTCGTCGGCGGCCTGCGCCTGGCCCGCGACACCGTCCTGTACGACGGCGTCGCCGCCGCGGTCGACGCGGCGGGCGACACCGGTCAGCGCACCGTGCTGGTGCTCTCCGACGGCGCCGACACCGGCGGCGAGGTCACCCTGGAGGCACTCGGCGCCAAGATCGGCGACACCAAGACCCTGGTCGACGTGGTCAGCCTGGGCCAGACCGGCCCCGCGCTCGCACCCCTGCGGGCGCTCGCGACCGCCGGGCACGGCCGGGTCATCGAGAGCAGCGGCACCGCCCTGGCCGCGGACTTCCGCTCCGAGGCCGACACCCTGGCGAGCCAGGTCCTGGTCACCGCTCCGCTGCCCAGTGGTTTCGACGCCGACCAGGCCACCGTGGAGGTGACCCTGCCGACCGGCGGCGAGCCGGTGCTGGCGCGCGCGCTCGCACCGATCCAGACCTCCTCCGGCGACCAGCCCGCGCGGGACCCGGAGCCGTCGGTGACGCTGCGCTCCCCCGGCGGCGGCTGGGACACCCCGCCCTGGGTCCTGTACGCCGGGCTGGGCGTGCTCGCCCTCGGCCTGGTCACCGTCGCCGTCCTGCTGGTGCCCGCTCGCCCGGCGCCGATGAGCATCGCCGAGCGCGTCGAGGCCTACAGCGCCCAGGTCACCCGGCCGGTCGCGAAGGAGTCGAGGCCGGCGAGCGAGCCGATGCTGGAGCAGGCCAAGGCCGCGGCCGCGGGGGTGCTGCAGCGCAACCGGGGCCTCGACGACCGGCTCTCGCAGCGGCTGACCGCCGCGGGCAGCGGCTTCAAGCCGTCGGAGTGGCTGCTGGTCCACATCGCCGCCGTCTTCGCCGGTGGCGTGGTGGGCCTGCTCGTGGGTGGCGGCAACATCATCGTCGGCGTCCTGGCGATGGTGATCGCCTACTTCCTGCCCCCGTTGTTCCTCACCTTCCAGGCCAACCGCCGGCGCAAGGCGTTCGAGACGGCCCTGCCCGACGTGCTCCAGCCTGATCTCCGGTGCGCTCAGCGCCGGGCTGTCGCTGGCCCAGGCCGTCGACACCGTCGTCCGGGAGGGACCGGAGCCGATCGCCTCGGAGTTCAAGCGGGTGCTCGTGGAGGCCCGGATCGGCATGCCGATCGAGGACGCCTTCGAGGGGGTCGCCCAGCGCTTCGAGAGCAAGGACTTCGCCTGGTCGGTGATGGCGATCCGGATCCAGCGCCAGGTCGGCGGCAACCTCGCCGAGTCTGCTCAACACGGTCGCCGGCACGATGCGCGAGCGGGCCTACCTGCGCCGCCAGGTGCGCACGCTCTCGGCCGAGGGCCGGTTCTCCGCCATCATCCTGTGCGCGATGCCGCCGCTGTTCTGCCTGTACCTCTACCTCTCCGACCGCAGCCTTCCTCAACCCGTTCCTGCACGACCCGCGGGGCTGGGCGCTCCTCGGCATCGGGATCGTCCTGATGAGCCTGGGTACCTTCTCGATGTCTCGACTGGTCAAGGTGGACGTCTGATGCTGCTCCTGCTCGCCTTCGTCCTCCTCCTCGCCGCGGTGGCCGTGCTCGGTGCGGCGTTCACGAGGACGGAGCCGTCCGACGGACTGTCCCGGGCGCTGCGCGCGCTCGAGCAGCAGGGCACGGCCGACCCGGCGCTCGTCGCCGAGGCGGAGCAGTCCTTCACCGACCGCGTCGTGAACCCGCTGCAGGACCGGGCCCTCGGGCTCGGCCGCCGGATCACCGGTGCCGACCAGGCGGAGCGGATCCGGCGCAAGCCTGGAGTCGGCCGGCAACCCGGCGGGATGGACCGTCGACCGGGTCATCTCCTCGAAGGTGCTCGGCGCCGTCGTCGTACCGATCGTCCTGGTGGTGCTCGCTCTCCTGCTGGCGCTGTCGACCACGATGGTGCTGCTCGCGGCCCTCGTCGGGGTGGTGCTCGGCTTCTTCAGCCCGGACCTCTACCTCTACAACGTCGCCCAGAAGCGCGCCGACCAGATCAAGCGCACGCTCGCCGACGCCGTCGACCTGCTCACCATCAGCGTCGAGGCCGGGCTCGGCTTCGACGCCGCCCTGCAGCACGTCGCACGCAACACCGGCGGCCCGGTCGCCGAGGAGTTCTCCCGGGTGCTGCGCGAGATGCAGGCTCGGCCGCAGCCGCGCCGAGGCGCTGCGCACCCTCGGCGAGCGCAGTGACGTCGAGGACCTCAAGACCTTCGCCGGCTCCATGGTGCAGGCCGACAACTTCGGCATCCCGATCGCCCAGGTGCTGCGCGTCCAGTCGGGCGAGATCCGGGTCAAGCGGCGCCAGTACGCCGAGGAGAAGGCGCAGCAGGTGCCGGTGAAGATCATGATCCCGCTCGTGCTGTTCATCCTGCCCTGCCTGCTCATCGTCGTCATCGGCCCCCCCGTCCTGAACGCCATCGATGCGTTCCGGGGCTGAGGAGCCCTAGGGTCACCCCATGGCCAGCAGCCAGACCTTCGCCGTCGTCGCCGCAGCACGGCTCTTCGCCCTGCTCGCGATCGGTGGACCCATCCTGTGGCTGCGCCAGAGCCAGGGCGTGCTCGCGCTGCTGCTCATCGGCCTGGTCTGGATCTACCAGGGCGTCACCGCCACCCGCCGTGAGCCTGCAGGCTGTCACTGAGCCCGACCACCGAGGCGGCGACGATCGGGATCATCTGCGCGGTGAGCATGCCCTACGGGCCCTCCATCCTCGCCGCACTGGTCGTGCCCCCGCTCTACGCCACGGCGACGGCCGGCATCCGCACCATGCTGCGCACCGTCTTCGTCGAGGTGATCGCGGTCGTCGCGCTCGCGCTGATGTGGTGGGAGCGGATCACCAACGACCAGGCGGTCGGCATCTTCACCTGGGTGATGACCGGGCTGGGCCTGAGCCTCATCGCCAGCGTCACCTTCTCCGGGGACCGCCGCCCGGACCCGCTCGCGCCGTACCGGGACGCCCAGGAGCACCTCAAGCAGTCTGCTCGCCCTGGCCGGGAGCCTGAGCTCCGGCCTCGACGTCGGGGCCCTCGGCGGCGAGATGCTGAGCGACGTCAGCGACCGGATCCCCAACCGCGGCTTGGTGCTCTTCGTCCCGCGCGGTGACGACCTCACCCCGGTGGCCGCGACCGTGGACCTCGACACCGGCGACCTCGCGGCCTGCGAGACCCTGGCCGGCGACGTACGACGCGGGCTGGGTGAGCGCCGTGGCACGGTCGAGATCGGCCAGGGCTTCGCCTTCGAGGTCAGCGACCAGGCCATCGTCGCCGGCCTGCTGCCGATCGGCGGGGAGCCGAGCGCGATCCCGCTCGCCGAGGTCGCCGCCAGCCTCGGCGACAACGCGGTGAAGGCTCGACGCCGCACTGCTCTTCGCCCAGTTCCGCGACGCCGCCACCGCCGACGAGCGCAACCGCCTCGCCCGTGAGATGCACGACGGGGTCGCCCAGGACATCGCCTCGCTGGGCTACCTCGTCGACGCGCTCGCCGCCCGGCCCGCCGACGAGCAGCAGGCGAAGACCTTCGCGATGCTGCGCGAGCGCGTCTCCGTGGTGGTCTCCGAGGTCCGTCGCTCGGTGATGAACCTGCGCACCAGCATCGGCGAGGCGGAGAGCCTCGGCGGCGCGATCAGCAGCGTGGCCCGCCACCTGTCGGAGTCCTCGGGCATCCCGATCCGGGTCCGCCTCGACGAGCAGCCCGCCCGGCTGCGGCCGGAGGTGGAGGCCGAGCCTGTTCCGGATCGCCCAGGAGGCGATGAACAACGCCGTCAAGCACGCCCGGGCCACCTCGATCGACGTACGGTGCCAGGTCTATGCACCCGAGGCGATCATCACGGTCACCGACGACGGCGTCGGCCTGCAGGCCGCCCGCAGCGACTCCCACGGGCTCAAGATCATGCGCGAACGTGCGAGACTTGTCGGCGCGGAGCTCGTGGTCCGGGACAACGCCAGCCGAGGGCTCACCGTCTCGGTGTCCCTCAAGGTTCCCCGCCATGCCGTCGGGGCGCACCCGGCGGAGACGACATCGGAGGAGATGAGATGAGCGACAGCATCAGTGTGCTCCTGATCGACGACCACGAGTTCGATCCGCAACGGGCTCGGGGCGGTGCTGGACCTCGAGCCGGACCTCGAGGTCGTCGCGACCGCGGGCTCGGTCGCCGAGGGGATCGCGAGCCTTCCACGATGTCTCCCCGGACGTCGTCATCACCGACCTGCAGATGCAGGACGGGACAGGTCTCGACGTCGTCCGCACGCTGCGCAAGGAGAGCGACCAGGTCGGCCTGATCGTGCTGACCATGCACTCCGGGGACGAGCAGATCTTCGCGGCCATGCAGGCCGGTGCGTCCGGCTTCGTCGGCAAGGACGCGCCCTCGACCGAGGTGATCAAGGCGGCCCGGCACGCGGCTGTCTCCCCCAAGGCCTTCGTGTGCGCCGGCCTGGTGGGCGCGATGATGCGCCGCCAGTCCGCGGAGTCGACGGCCCTGACCGAGCGCGAGCACGACGTCCTGCTGCTGCTCGCCGAAGGCCTGAACGCCGCCGCGATCGGCCAGAAGGCTCTACCTCAGCGAGTCCACGACGAAGTCCCACATCGCCCGGATCTACCAGAAGGCTGGGGCCGCCAACCGCGCCCAGGCCCTGGTCACGGCGATGCGGATCGGGCTGCTGTCGACCGTCCAGCCGTCCGCGCGCTGAGGCCCCCGGGACTCCGTGGTCCCGATCACGTCCACTGGCTAGTCAGAACTGACTAGCGGCGAGAATCCGAACTCCCGATCCCTCCGGTGTCTCGGATCCGGCAGAGTTCTGGGTGTCGGGGAAAGCACTCCCCGGGGACACGATTCAACCAGTGCAAAGGGGAACCCCGATGGTCCAGTACCTCCAGATCCTGCTCAACGCCCGCTTCGCCAAGATGGAGGAGCGCGGCGCCACCGCTGTCGAGTACGGCCTGCTCGTCGCCCTGATCGCCGTGGCGATCATCGTCGCGGTCCGCCTCCTCGGCGGCAACCTCGCCGCGATGTTCAACGGCACCGCGACCGACGTGGCGAACGCCTGATCCGAGCGGATCGACATCGCGAACGGCCGGGCTGGTGCAGCCCGGCCGTTCGTGCGTGCGGACGGCGTCGTACGTCGTCCCGGGAACGAGCAACCCAAGGAAGGTGCGCGATGGAAGCCAGCACGATGACGGAGCTCGGTCCCTCCGACGAGCGTGGCGCCACCTCCGTCGAGTACGCCCTGCTCATGACCCTGATCGCCGTGGCGATCCTGGTCTCGGTGGGGCTCTTCGGGGACGCGGTCCGCGGGTTGTTCGCGAACGTTCAGTTCTGAGCCCGCGCCAGGCCGATCCGCTGCAGGACGGTCGGGTGCGAGCCGAACCAGAACTGCGACCATGCCGGTGGTGTGGGGTCGGCATGGGAGCGCAGGGCGAGACGGCGCTGGAGCGCGACGAAGGCCTGGGGGTCCCTCGTCTGCTCCAGCGCCGTCTGGTCCGCCCGGTTCTCGATCTGGCGGCTGACGCTGTTCTGCAGGGGAGCCGAGAGCACCGTCGCGAGCGCGGCCAGCGCCAGCACCGCCGGCACCCGGGGCACCGCCTCGCGGCCGCGGCGCTCCCCCAGCGGCACGAGCAGGCCGAGCAGCCCGATGCCGGCGAGCGCGCCGGCGGCGCCGAGCGCGGTACCGGTCACCACGTCGTCGTACTTGGCGTGGGCGAGCTCGTGGGCGACCACCGAGAGCACCTCCTCGCGCGGGGTGCCGTCGACGAGGGTGTCGTAGAGGACCACGCGGCGGGTGCCGCCGAAGCCCGAGACGTAGGCGTTCAGGGCCGTCGTACGACGTGAGGCGTCGGCCACCAGCACGTCGTCCACCTGCACCCCCTCCGCGTGCGCCAGGTCCAGCACCTCGGTGCGCAGCGGGCCGTCGGGCAGCGGCTCGAAGGAGTTGAAGACCGGCTCGATCAGCAAGGGGTAGACGAAGGAGCCGGCGACCACCAGCCCGGCTCCCAGCGCACCGGCGACCGCCGGCCAGGCGCGCGGCCAGCGCCGGGCACAGCCGACCAGCACGACCACCGCGAGCGAGGTCGACACGATCGTGATCAGCCTCGCTCTTGACCACGTCGAGCGCCCACGCGCCCCAGCCTGCCGGTCGCGACGCCCTCGTCGAGCGCCGGGCGCCGCAGGGCGTACCCGAACGGCAGGGTGACCACCCGGCCGACCACCGTCAGCGCGGCGACCACGACGACGATCCGGACCCACCACCAGCCGGGCACCCGCGCGGCCCACGCCGGCCCGCGGCGGCCGAAGCCCAGCCAGCAGGCCACGAGCAGGGAGACCGCGAGCGCGGACCAGGCTCCACACCCGGCCCCAGCGCGCGTAGTGCTCGGCGCGCTCGATGTCGGCCGGGGAGAAGACCGAGGACGCCGGCACCGGCGACGACAAACCGTCCCACGGCACCCGCAGCACGGCTAGGACCACGAAGCCCACCGCCCCCACGGCCACGGTGCCGATCGCCACCCGCCGCGCGGCCGTCCGGGTCTCCACGTCCCTACTCTGGCACGCCCGCAAGGGAGGCCAGCCGGGAGCGCCAGGCGGACGTCAGGTCGGCCTCGGACCAGCCGAAGCCGGCGCGCAGCGCGGCCGCGACCTGGGCCCCGCCCAGCACGCTGCGGTAGAACGCCACCAGCGCGGCCTGCCCGCGGTGCTCGGCCAGCGTCACGGTGACCAGCCAGGCCGCCTCGTAGACCGTCCCGAGGTGGCTCGCCGACGGGTCGAAGTCGGTGTCCGCGGGCAGCCGCTGCGGCACGCCCTCCTTCTTCACCTGCCGGATGACCTGTGCGGCGGTCCGCGTCTGCGGCAGTCGTACGTCACGCAGCGCGACGTAGTCGGCGAAGCCCTCCACCAGCCACAGCGGCGCGCTCTGGGCCAGCACCGCGCCGGTGACGGCGTGGACCGCCTCGTGGGTCATCACGACCTGGGCGGCGACCGGGTCCAGGGCGTCGTAGACGGACCGGTTGACGAACACGTGCACCGGGCTCCCGGCGACCCGGGTCCCGTCGACGGGCGCGGTGACCGCGGCGATCGCGCTGTAGGTGCCCAGGTCGGCGTCCAGCGCCCGGGCGAGCCTGCCCCGGATCGGCCGGCACCTCCACGACGAGGCGCTCCCGGCCGCCGAGCAGGGCGCGGGCGCTGCGCACCGCCTGCGTCGCGCGACGGGCGTACCGATCAGCGTCGGTCGCCGTCCCGGCCGCCAGCACGAGCGCCCCCGCCGATCGTCGTACGACGACGGGCCCGGTCAGCCACAGCGGCAGCCGCCCGGTGTCCCCGCCGATCGCGGCGATCCTGCGCCCGCCGTCGGCGAAGGTGAACGGGACCTCGGCCCGGGAGGAGGCCTCGTCGAAGCCGGACACCCGCCAGGTGATCGCGACCAGGCCGTCCCAGGAGTCCTGGCCGGAGGTGCGGCCGGTCTCGGTGAGGTAGCGCAGGGTGACGTCGCTCAGCCGCAGGTTCGCGACATTGCGCGCGAGCGCGTCGAGCAGGCTCGCGGCGCGGTCATCGGCGCCGAGCGCCGCGGCCGCGTCGGGGTCGCGCAGGGCGTCCTGCAGGGTGGTGACGGTCGCGCCGGCGACTCCTGGGTCGGCGACCTCGGTCCGCTCGGCCGGGGTCGGTGCGACGTACCCGTCGTCGGAGCAGCCTCCGGCGAGCAGGACCGCGGCGGCCAGCGCCGCGACGATGACCCGTCGGGTCACCCAGGCCGGACCGCTCCGGCGTAGGGCATCTCGTCGACGCTCGACACCTTGACACCGGCACCCGGGTTGGCGGCGTGCACGATCATGCCGTTGCCGAGGTAGAGCGCCACGTGGCTGACCGGGCTGTAGTAGAACACCAGGTCGCCGGGCTGCAGGTCGCTCTTGGAGACCGGGGTGCCCGAGCCCATCTGCGCCCGCGAGGAGTGCGGCAGGCTGACGCCCGCCTGGGCCCAGGCCATCATGGTCAGGCCGGAGCAGTCGAAGGCGCTCGGGCCCGCGGCGCCGTAGACGTAGGCGTCGCCGACCTGGGCCAGCGCGTACTTGATCGCGGCCGAGGCGCGGCCCGAGGCCGGGATCGACCCGGCGTCGGGGGCACGCACGTCGCCGCGGGAGAGGATCGCGGTGCGCTGCGCCTCCTCGAGCTTCGACAGCAGCGCCTTGGCCTCGGCGAGCTTTGTCGTCGGCGCTCTTCTTCTCCTTGGCCAGGCTCGCCTCGAGCTTGCGGACCTCGTTGCGCCGCTCCTCGGTCTGGCTGCGGCGGATGCTGTAGGCGGCCAGACTCGGCGTCGTAGTCGGAGAGCAGCGAGTCCTGGATGCCGTCGACGGTGGAGAGCGTGGAGACCTCGTCGAGGAATCCCTCGGAGTCGGAGGAGAGCAGGCTCGCCGGCCGGGCCGGCGCCGCCGTTCTGGTAGCGCTCGATGAGCGCGTCGCGGACGTCGTCGCGCACACCGTCGAGGACGGTGCCCTGGCGCTTCTCGTCGGCCTCCAGCGAGCCGAGGTCGCGGTTGGCTCGGTCAGGCTCGAGGCGGGCGTCGTTGGAGCGCTCCGAGGCCTGCTCGGCCTGGTGCAGCAGCTTTGTCGACGCGCGCGCGCACGGTCTGGATGTCGGGCTCGGCGTTCGCGGGGCCGCTGGGCGCGCTGACGGAGAAGGCGATCGTCCCGGTCAGGGCCAGTGCGGCGAGCGAAGCGGTGGTGCGTGTGCGGCCGTTCAGCACGAGCCTGGCGGTCCCCTTCTGCGAGTCGTACGCCTACCGGGTGAGCCTGACGGGCTCGGGCACGACTTGCCCTACCCGCACTCCCTGCTCCCCCACGCGTCCGACTGCGGACGGGCGGGTTCGCCCCTCGTGCGGGACTCGCCCCAGATGTGGTTGGGTCCCCGGCTCCGGCGCCGCACGCGACGCCGGACTCAGCGCGGTGCCCGCGCGGATCGGTCGATCCACTGCCACGGACACCTGAGCGAGAAGCCTAGACGCGCCTCGCGGCGAGGCCAAACCCTCCCGCGCGTGTTGGCCGCGCTTTCGCCGAGACACGGGTCACACGCGTCTCACCAGGCGCTCCTGCCCCACGAGTCACGGCGGTGACGGTCATCCGCTCATGCCGACTCCACCTCCGGAGCGCTCACTGGGCGCACCAGCCGCAGCGGGGGCACCAGCCCGCCCTCGGCCAGCGCGTCGAGGGCGCGCAGGCTCCTCGTCGTCGATCATCAGCTCGGGCGGGGGCCCCAGCAGCACCGTCACCACGCAGTCGTGGCAGGCGAGCCCCCGCACCACACAGGTGTCGCAATCGATCCTCGTCGTCATGGGGACCACGGTGCCAAGGGGGTCCGACACAAATGCCCCGGAGCCGCCCCGGAGCCGCCCGGGAGCCCCGCGGCGACCATCGAGGCGAGCCCGCGCCCGGCCGGTCTGCGCCATTGCGTCGGAGGTGCGTCCTACGGTCCTCCCATGACCTCGACCGTCCCGTCCGCGCCCCGGTGGGAGGACCAGCGATCCTTCGAGGAGCCTGGGCCGCTCGCTGCGGGAGGTGACCTTCTGCGTGGTGGACCTGGAGACCACCGGGGGCTCGGTCGGCGACGGCGACAGGATCACCGAGATCGGCGCGGTCAAGGTCCGCGGCGGCGAGGTGCTCGGGGAGTTCCAGACCCTGGTCAACCCGCACACCGCGATCCCGGCGTTCATCGCCGTGCTGACCGGCATCACCAACGGCATGGTCGCCGACGCGCCACCCATCCACGCCGCGCTGCCCTCCTTCCTGGAGTTCGCCGCCGGCAGCGTGCTGGTGGCCCACAACGCGCGCTTCGACGTGGGCTTCCTGCGGCACTTCTCCTCCGAGCTCGACATCGTCTGGCCCGACTTCGAGGTGCTCGACACCGTCAAGGCTCGCCCGCCACGTGGTCAGCCGCGACGAGACGCCCAACCACAAAGTTTGTCCTCGCTGGCGCGGGTCTTCCGCGCCTCCACCACGCCCAACCACCGTGCGCTCGAGGACGCCCGGGCGACCGTCGACGTGCTGCACGGGCTGATGGAGCGCCTCGGCGGGCTCGGCGTGCACACGCTGGAGGAGCCTGCAGGGCTACTCCTCCAAGGTCGCCTCCGCCTCGCGGCGCAAGCGCCACCTCGCCGACGGCCTGCCCCACGCGCCGGGGGTCTACCTGTTCCGCGACGAGCGCGACCGGGTGCTCTACGTCGGCACCTCGCGCGACCTGCGTCGCCGGGTCCGCTCCTACTTCACCGCCTCGGAGAAGCGCACCCGGATCGGCCAGATGGTCCAGGCTCGCCGCGTCCGTGACCGGCATCGAGTGCGCCACCCCGCTGGAGGCCGAGGTCCGCGAGCCTGCGGCTGATCGCCGAGCACAAGCCGCCCTACAACCGCCGCTCCCGGCACCCGGAGAAGGTCACCTGGCTCAAGGCTCACCCGCGAGCCGTGGCCGCGGCTGTCCCTGGTCAAGCGGGTGCTCGACGACGACGCCGACTACGTCGGGCCGTTCTCCTCCCGGGCCCGCGCGGAGAGCCTCCCTGGAGGCCCTGCACGAGGTCTTCCCGATCCGTCAGTGCAACGACCGCTTCGGCCGGCGACCAGCGCGCTCGCCCTGCGTGCTGGCCGAGCCTGCACCGCTGCCTGGCGCCGTGCGACGGCAGCGTCGACGCGCAGTCCTACGGCGCCGTGGTGCGCCAGCCTGCAGGACACCCTGCTGCGCCGCCCCGACGACGTCGTCGACCTGGTCCAGGCCCGGATGAGCGCGCTCGCCGAGCAGGAGCGCTTCGAGGAGGCCGCCCACCACCGGGACCGGCTGGCCGACTTCATCCGCGGCGCGGCCCGCACCCAGCGCCTGGCCGCGCTCACCCGCTGCCCCGAGGTGATCGCCACCCGCCGCGAGGACGACGGCCGCTGGGCGGTGCACGTGGTGCGGCACGGGCGGCTGGCCGCCGCGGGACACATCCCACCCGGCGCCGACGCGGTGGCCTGGGTGGAGACGCTGCGGGGAACGGCCGAGACCGTCGTGCCCCAGGCCTGGGGCCGACCCCCGCCGCGACGGCCGAGGAGACCGAGCGGATCCTGCGCTGGCTGGAGTCTCCCGGCGTGCGGCTCGTCGACGTGGTCGGCGAGTGGACCTGCCCGGTGGGCGGAGCGGCGCGGCACGTGCCGGTGCTGGCAGGCGCCGCGCTCACTAGGGTGGCCCCATGATCACCGCCATCGTGTTCGTCCAGGCCGAGACCGCGCGGATCCCCGAGGTCGCCGCCGCGATCGCCGCGCTCGACGGCGTCAGCGAGGTCTACTCGGTCACCGGCCAGATCGACCTCATCGCGCTGGTCCGGGTCAAGAACCACGAGGACATCGCCACGGTGGTCTCCGACCGGCTCAACAAGGTCGACGGCGTGGTGGACACCGAGACCCACATCGCCTACCGGGCCTACTCCCGCCACGACCTCGAGGCAGCGTTCTCGCTCGGCCTCGACTGAGACCGGCCCCGAGACCGAGTCCGGAGCTCAGCGCACGACGCTGCTGGCGACCGCCCGGACCACCGTGTTGTACCCGGTCTTGCGGATCGTGACCACCAAGGTGATCCGCTTGCCGCGTGCCCGGGCGGGCAGGCTTGAGCACGCTCAGGGTTCCGGCCGGGCCCGTGACGTAGGCCGTGCCGATCTTCCAGCGGTAGCTCGACGGCCACCGGGGCCGGCCCCCAGGCGCCGACGTAGGCGCGCACCGTCTGACCGGTGCGCAGCGTCCCGGTGATCGCCACCGAACCGGGGAGCAGCGTCCCGCGGGCGACCACGGCCGTCGCCGCGCTGGCGCGCGTCAGCGTGTCGTAGCCGGACCGGGTGCCGGTCACCTTGAGCGTGATCCGCTTGCCGGCGGCGGACGCCGGGACGACCAGGGTGTTCTTGATGCCGTACTGCACCAGGGTCGTGCCGGCGTACCACTGGTAGTTCAGCGACGATCCGGACGGCATCCAGCCGCTGGCGGAACCGGTCAGCCGGGAGCCGACCTTGGCCGTGCCGCTGACGCTGACTGGGGCACCGGTCATCACGTCGCCCGCGACGGCCACCCCGGCCGAGGCGCGTGGCGTCTGGGGGTAGCCGGTCAGGACTCCGGAGACGTCGACGCTGAGGGTGGTGCCGGCGTCCACCGCCTTGAGCGCGTACGTCGCCGTGGTGGCACCGGCGATGACGCCGCCGTTGCGCTTCCACTGGTAGGCTTGTACGACGTCGGCGTCGGCAGCCACGCGCCGGTGTCCACGCTGAGCGTCTCCCCCACCTTCGGCGTCCCGTCGCTCACGACCACCGGAGCGGGCGTCTGCTGCCACTCCTGGAGCCGGACCGGTCCGTAGGGGTCGCTGGGCCACGCCTTGGGGTCGAACTGGTCGCGCCGGGCGGTGGCCTGGACCGAGATGACCTTGCCGGCCTGCGCGTCACCGATGACCAGGGTCTGCGCGGTGGCGCCGGAGATGGCGGTGCCGAGCCCGGTGGAGCCCGGTGTCTTGGCGTACCACTGCCAGGCATAGGTGTCCTGGCGGGGCACCGTGTTGCCGATCTGGGCGGTCAGCGTGTCACCGACGGAGGGCGCACCGCCGGCGGGTCCGCTGATGACGGGCGCGACGCCCTCCTGGAAGGTGCCGTTCTGGATGGCTGTGGTGACGTACCAGGTCTCGGCGTCGTTGGTCGAGGGGAAGGTCTCGACCCTTCGGCCGTCGACCACGCCGGTGACGAGCACGATCAGCACCATCCCCCGGTCGACGGCGGTGGGCACGTAGGCTCTGCCGGTCGGCGTTGTCGATGGCCTCCCAGGCTCCGCATGTCGCCGTTGTAGCGGTTGCCCACCGTGGTGCGGTACCAGCGGAAGCGGAGCCTCCACGGGCACGCTCGACGGCGAGCGCCAGCCGTTGGCAGCGCTGTCGTAGCGCTCGATCGCGTCGGTCGAGGGCACCGGGTCGTAGACCAGCGCGTTGCCGACACCGCGGATCCCGCGGATCACGCCGCAGCAGGCGGCCGGCGCCTCGCGGGTGTCCGGGTGCGGCTCGACCCCGAGGCCGTTGGCACAGACTGGTGCGCAGCCGGACGTTGTCGAAGAAGCCGACCGAGTCGAGGTCGCCGTTGCTCATGGCCGGGGCGTCGCTCACCCGCAGGGTCACCTGGACGTCGCCGCCGCTGACGTCGATCGGGACCCGGGCCGTGTCGCGGGTGGTGACGTGGTTGAGGCCCGTCACGGCCGGCAGGTACGGGTCCTCCGCCGTGCCCGGGACCGGGTCGCCCGGGTCGCCCGGCTTGTGCCAGTAGCGCAGCCTGGTTCACCTGGTAGGCTCGGCGCCGCGCCAGCCGGCCAGTCCGGGACCTTCGTCGTCTTCGGGTCGTCCTGCGCGAAGTAGCCGCTCCCGGCGTTGACGGCGTAGTCCGTGCCGCCGGAGACGATGGTGAGTCTCGTCGTCGTCGCCCGCCGTGGTCGAGGTGAGCCCGAGGACCTCCTCGGTCCCGAAGGCGAAGTCCACGAAGAGGCAGCCCGCGTTGGCCGTGCCGGCAGCGACGGTGAGGGTCAAGGTGGAGGCGTCCGGCGCCTCGTCCTGACCGATGTCGGTGCTCAGCCTGCGAGGTCGGGACGCCCTCGAAGACCTTGCTCGCATCGCCGCTGGAGAGCATGAGGTAGGAGCCTGCCCCGGGACGGGAAGTCGTTGAAGCGCGTGTCGGCGTCGGCGGCCGTGTCCGCCACAGCCCGGGTGACCGGGTCGCCGGTCGTCGCGCTCACCGTCACCCCGGCCGGCAGGTCGAGCGCGGCGGCCGCGGCGGGCGCGTCCACGTCGGCGTACGCCGGCACCAGCAGCGGTACGACGGCGAGCGCGGAGCCCCCCACCGTCGTCACCAGCGCGGTCGTCATGGCGCGTCGAAGCGACACGGTCCCTCCCAAGAATCCCTCGTGCGCCAGGCCCCCACGGCCCGGCACCTGCACGCTAGGTCGCCGGCCGGGGCCGCCGGGACCGGCGTCGGGTCAGTGCGTCTAGTCCTTTCGGGCCATCGGGACGAGTCCCGATCCCGTTCCGCCGGGCGAGCCGCGGCGCTAGGTTCGCCAGGTGCTTCCCCCCGGCCTCGTCACGAGTTGGCGCGACCGCGCCGTCCTCGCCGTGGCCCTCGCGCTCTTCGTGGTCCCCGCGGCGATCCTGCTGCTCGCGCCGAAGCCGGGCCGGTTCGGCTTCCAGATGTACTCCGGCTACGGCGTGGTGACCGCCACCTGGACCGACCGCGCCGGTACGACGCACGTGCTCGACCTGGAGCGCTCCACCGCCAATCCGCGCGGTGAGGTCGACTGGCCGTCCTTCCTCCCCGAGCGGCTGTGCGCGCGGCTCCCGCAGGCGGCGCGGGTCGAGGTGCGCCGTACCCTCCCGGGCGGGACCGAGCACCGGGCGGTCGCGTGCTGACCACGCTGCGGGTCGCGCCGCGACCGGTCGCGCTGAGCCGGGTGCTGCTGGCGGCCGGCGCGCTGCTCACCTGCCACGAGGGAGCGGGCTTCCTCAACGCACTGCAACGGGACCGGGTCACCACCCCGGTCGCGAGCCTGGCTGCCGTCGGCGGCCTCGGTGCCGTTCTCGGCCTGGGTGCTCACCATGGGCCTGGCCTGCGTGCTGCTCGCGCTCGGCGTGCTGGTCCCGCTGTCCTGCCTGACGATCGCAGCGGGCAACGCGCTGCTGATGGCCGCCGACCAGCAGGCTCTACAGCAACCACCGCTTCCTCCTGGTGGTGCTGTGCGTGCTGTTCGCCACAGCCTGCTCGGACCGCGCGTGGGCGCCGGGCGCCGGGAGCCGGCGTGCGGCCGCGGGCGGCACGGTCCCCCTGGTGGCCGCAGACTGCTCGTCGTCGCGGCGGTCTCGGCCTGCTACCTGTTCGCCGGGCTCAGCAAGGCCAACCCGGAGTTCCTCAGCGGGCACCTGATCGGCTCGCTCTCGCCGGACTGGGTGCCCGCCCGGCTCGCCGCCTGGGCGACGGTGCCGGCCGAGATCGGCATCGGCCTGGGCCTGTGGTGGCGTCGGGTACGACGGCTCGCCCCGGCCCTGGGCGTGCTGCTCCACCTCTCGATCGTCGTGCTGCTGAGCGCGCCCGTGGTGTTCACGGCGTTCGCCCTGCTGTGCCTGACCGGCTACCCGCTGGTGTGGACCTGGCCGGCGCTGGATCAGGCGGAGGCCGCCTCGACCCAGCGCTCGAGCGTGCCCTGAGCCGCACCGGAGTCGATCGCCTCGGCCGCGCGGGCGATCCCGGCGGCGAGCGCGTCGGGCACGGGCTGGCCCGGGGCGTCGTACACCGCCAGGGCGGCACCGGCGTTGAGCAGCACCGCGTCACGGACCGGCCCGGTCTCCCCCGCCAGCAGCCGTCGTACGACGCCCGCGTTGTGCGCCGCGTCGCCGCCACGCAGGTCCTCGGCACTCGCCGGGGCCAGCCCCAGCGCGGCCGGGTCGACGGTCGTGGTGGTGACCTCGCCGCCGTGGACCACCCACACCGAGGAGGTCGTGGTGGTGGTCAGGCTCGTCGAGGCCGTCGTCGCCGCGGAACACCCACGCGTCGACGCCGCGCCCGGCGAACACGCCGGCCATCACCGGCGCCAGCCGCGGGTCGGCGCAGCCGATCGCCTGGGCGGCCGGCTTGGTCGGGTTCGCGAGGGGGCCGAGCACGTTGAAGGCGGTGCCGATGCCGAGTCTCGCGCCGGGGCACGGCCGCGTGCCGCAGCGCCGGGTGGAAGGCCGCGGCGAAGCAGAAGGTGATGCCGGCCTCGTCGGCGACCTCGGCCACCCGCTCCGCGGGCAGGTCCAGCCGCACGCCCAGCGACTCGAGCACGTCGGCCGTGCCGGCCTGCGAGGACGCCGAGCGGTTGCCGTGCTTGACCACGCGCGCGCCGGCGCCGGCGGCGACGATCGCGGACATCGTGGAGATGTTCACCGAGAACGAGCGGTCCCCGCCCGTGCCGACCACGTCGAGCAGGCGCCCGGGCACCGAGATCGGCGTCATCACGGCGTACATCGCCTCGACCAGGCCGGACAGGCTCCTCGATCGTCTCGCCCTTGGCGCGCAGCGCCACCGCGAAGCCGGCGATCTGGGCGGGCGTCGCCTCACCGGCGAGGATCTCCCCCATCGCCCAGCCTCGCCTGGGCAGGCGTCAGGTCCTCCCCGGCGACGAGCGCGCCGAGGACGTCGGGCCACGTGCTCACGCCGGGACGCGCGAGCGCAGCAGCGAGACGACCGCCTCGGCCAGCCTGGATCGGGTCCAGCGGGTGCGGCACGGCGGCGTCCGCACGCGACCAGGTCGCCAGCCAGGCATCCTGGGGCCGGCCGGTCAGCACGACCAGCGGCGGGCAGTCGTAGATCTCGTCCTTGAGTCCGCTTGGCGATGCCCATCCCGCCGGCGGGAACGGCCTCGCCGTCGAGGATCGCGAGGGCGAGGTAGCCCGCGTCCATGTGCTGGATCACCACCGGCTCGGTGGCCACCTCGACGTACTCCAGGCTCCGGCAGGTCCGGGTGCGGGCGACGGCCCAGCGCCAGGATGACCTGCTCGCGGGTGTGCACGTCGTCGCTGTAGACGAGCACCTTCAGAGACTTCGGAGAGACTCACGTCGCGCGATGTTACTCCTGCGCTCGCTCGCCCGCCGCCCGGGCGCGCGCCTCCAGCCGGTCGAGCCGGCGGTCCTCCCGCTCGGCCTCCTTCATCGACGAGCGCACCCACTGGATGAACAGCACGACGAAGAAGACGACACCGACCAGGTCGCCCGCGCCCCACAGGATGCCGCCGGCGAGCCTCTGGTCGTCGTACGGGTCGGGGAGCCAGGCGCCCATCGGCCCGTCGTGCAGCCGGGGGTACCAGTCGCCGCCGAGCAGGGTCTTCTGACCCATGATCGTGACGCCCAGGAACGCGTGGAAGGGCAGCGTCATCACGGTCAGCAGCACCCGGAAGGGGTGCGCGACCCGGCCGGGCAGCGGGTCCACCCCCACGATCGGCCAGAAGAAGAGGGCGCCGACCACCACCAGGTGGACGTGCATCATCTCGTGGACGTACGTCGTGCGCAGGGAGGCGTCGTACCAGCCGGAGAAGTAGAGGGCCCACGGCGAGAGCACGTAGAGGCCGAACGTGAGCGGGGGGAAGCCGAGCACCTTGGCCAGGCGCGAGTGCAGCAGCGCGAGCAGCCACCGGCGCGGCGCGCGCGGCAGGGTGCGCAGCGCGAGGGTGACCGGCGCGCCGAGGGCGAGCGAGAGCGGCACGACCATCGACAGCACCATGTGCTGGACCATGTGCACGCTCAGCAGCACGGTGTCGTACGCCGCCAGGCCGGACGAGGTCGCGACGTAGAACGCCGCCATCCCGACGCCCCACGCGATCGAGCGGCCGACCGGCCAGCCGTCGCCGCGGCGGCGCAGCGTGACCACCCCGAGGGCGTAGAGGCCCACACCCCACACGGTGACGACCAGGGGCAGCGGCGCGATCCCCCACTGGGAGAAGAAGGAACCGGCGTCGAAGCGCGGGAGGTTCTCGACGGCGGCGCTCCCCACCAGTCCCACGCGTACCTCCTCGAGCCGCTCCGGTCGACCAGGGCCGATCCGGGCCTCTTCGAGCCTAGGTCCCGCCTGGTAGGGGCTCATAACGGGGGGTCGAGATGCCGTCACCGACGGGAACCGCCATAATGGCGCACGTGGCGATCCAAGGCTTCGGCATCTCTCCCGGCCTCGCGCCTGCACGGCCAGCACGACCGACCCAGCATGGTCGCCGTCGGCACCATCATCTGGCTGTCCAGCGAGTCTCATGTTCTTCGCGGCGCTCTTCGCGTCGTACTTCACGATCCGGTCGGTGTCGCCGGAGATGTGGGCGGAGAACACCGACCTGCTGAACGTCCCGTTCGCGAGCATCAACACCACGATCCTGGTGCTGTCCTCGTTCACCTGCCAGTTCGGCGTGTTCGCCGCCGAGCGCGGCCAGGTCGGGCGCTCCGGCTCGCTGCTGCAGGTGGGCAAGTGGGGCCTGCGCGAGTGGTTCATCCTGACCTACATCATGGGCGCGATCTTCGTCGGTGGTCAGGCGCTGGAGTACTCCGAGTCGATCCACGAGGGCGTCACGATCCCGCACGACGGCTACGGCACGATGTTCTACCTCACCACCGGCTTCCACGGGATCCACGTGACCGGCGGCCTGATCGCCTTCCTCTTCGTCCTCGGCCGCACCTACGTCGCCCGCCGGTTCACCCACGAGCAGGCGGTCAGCGCGATCGTCGTGTCCTACTACTGGCACTTCGTCGACGTGGTGTGGATCGGACTGTTCGCCACGATCTACCTGATCAAGTGACGAGGCGCACGATGGGAAATCCGATCGCCACCCCCGCTCCGAACTCCTCCTGCCTGGACTCGAAGGACTGATTGTGCGACTCCTCAACCGCTCCGCCGGTCGCCTCTCGCGGCACCGTCGCGGCCCGATCGCCGGCCTCGTCGTGCTCCTGCTGGGCCTGCTGCTCACCGGAGGGCTCTACGCCGCCTTCGCACCCGCGCAGGCCAACTCCAAGGCCGACCAGGAAGAGCCTGGTCAAGCAGGGCCGCGAGCTCTTCCTCGTGGGCTGCGCCTTCTGCCACGGCGCCAACGGCCAGGGTGTGCTCACCCAGGGCGGCTCGCAGTACGGCCCGGCCCTGACCGACGTCGGCGCCGCCGCGGTCGACTTCCAGGTCGGCACCGGCCGCATGCCGATGGCCCAGCCCGGCGTGCAGGCGCCGCGCAAGGAGGTCGTGTACACCAAGTCGGAGATCGCCGCGCTCTCGGCGTACGTCGCCTCGCTGGGCACGGGCCCGGCCATACCGGACGCCGGGCTCTACGACACCGAGCGCCCCGGCGACCTCAACGGCGACGGCAAGGAGGACGACGCCGACCGCGAGCCTGCTCGTCACCCGCGGCAGCGACATCTTCCTCGCCAACTGCACCGCCTGCCACAACTTCGAGGGCTCCGGCGGCGCCATGCCGCGCGGTGGCTTCGCCCCCAAGATCCGCGGCGTGGACTCCAAGCACATCTACGAGGCCATGCTGACGGGCCCGCAGTCGATGGACACCTTCTCCGACGGCAACATCCCGCCGGAGGACAAGAAGGCCGTCATCGCCTACCTGGAGACCCTGGACAAGGCCCCGAGCCTACAGCGGCTTCACGCTGGGCAGCCTGGGCCCGGTCAGTGAGGGCATCATCGCCTGGGTCGGAGGCATCGGCCTGCTGGTGGGCTTCGCGGTCTGGATCGCGGCCCACACGACCCGCTCGAGCAAGAAGAAGGACGAGGCGGCAGCGTGAGCGACGCACACACCCCCGACCCGACCGGGCACGAGCCTGGTGCCCGTCGAGCCGATCGCCGACCCGGGGCTCCCGGAGCACCAGTGGCGGCCCACCGACGTCGACCCGGCGAAGGAGAAGCGCGCCGAGCGCCGGGTCGCCACGCTGTTCGGCCTCTCGGCCGTGTGCGTGGTGCTCTTCCTGGTCGCGTACTTCACCCTCGACATCGGTGACAACTGGCACGTCGTCGCCGGCTTCGGCGCCTCGACCATGGCCCTGGGCTTCACCCTCGGCATGGCGCTGCTGCTGATCGGCGTCGGCGTCATCCACTGGGCCCGCAAGCTCATGGGTGACCACGAGATCAGCGAGTCTGCGGCACCCGGCCCGCTCCTCCGAGGAGGACCGCGAGGGCACCCTGCAGGCGCTCTCCGCCGGCCTGGACGAGTCCGGCATCGGCCGCCGTCCGCTGATCCGCAACTCGCTGCTCGGTGCGGTCGGCCTGCTGGGCCTGCCCGCGATCGTGATGCTGCGTGACCTCGGTCCGCTGCCGGGCGACAAAGCCTGCACCACACGATCTGGGGCAAGGGCACCAAGGACAAGCCGATGCGGATCGTCCGCGACGGCATCTGGACCCCGATCCTCGCCTCGGACCTCGAGATGGGCGACCTGGTCAACTGCCAGCCGGACGCGCTGCACAACCCCGAGCGCTACGACATCGACCCGACCGAGGTCGAGGGCGTCAACCTCCAGATCCACAAGTCCAAGGCGTCGCTGATCCTGCTGCGGATGAACCCCGACGACATCAAGCCCGGCAAGGACGCCCAGGGCCGGAGCCGGGAGAACTGGACGGTCGACGGCATCGTCGCCTACTCCAAGATCTGCACCCACGTCGGCTGCCCGATCTCGCTGAACGAGCGCACCACCCACCACCTGCTCTGCCCGTGCCACCAGTCCACCTTCGACCTCGCCGACTCCGGCAAGGTGGTGTTCGGCCCCGCCGGCCGTCCGCTGCCGCAAGCTGCCGATCAAGGTCGACGAGCAGGGCTACCTGGTCGCGCAGAGCGACTTCGACGAGCCGGTCGGCCCGAGCCTTCTGGGAGCGTGACTACTATGACCGTTGGTGACATGAGCAAGGTCGCTACGACCAACGGCACCACTCCGGCGGCGCCCACCAAGGGCGCCCAGCGGGCCGGTGCGATCGCGAACTGGGCCGACGAGCGCCTCGGACTCGGCACGGCCATGAAGAAGAACCTGCGCAAGGTCTTCCCCGACCACTGGTCCTTCATGCTCGGCGAGATCGCGCTGTGGTCCTTCGTCGTCCTGCTGCTGACCGGCGTGTTCCTCACGCTCTGGTTCGACCCGAGCATGACCGAGGTGCACTACAACGGCGCGTACGACCCGCTGCGCGGCAAGGAGATGTCGTCGGCGTTCAACTCGGCGCTGACCATCTCCTTCGACGTCCGCGGTGGTCTGCTCATGCGGCAGATGCACCACTGGGCGGCCATGATCTTCATCGCCTCGATGATGATCCACATGATGCGCGTCTACTTCACCGGCGCCTTCCGCAAGCCGCGCGAGTCTCAACTGGGTCATCGGCTGCCTGCTGCTCCTGCTGGGCACCATCGAGGGCTTCACCGGCTACTCCCTGCCCGACGACCTGCTCTCCGGCACCGGCGTCCGGGCCGCGGACGGCTTCATGAAGGCCTCCCCCGTGGTCGGCGACTACATGTCGTTCTTCCTCTTCGGGGGCGAGTTCCCGGGTGACGCGATCATCCCGCGGTTCTACGTGATGCACATCCTGCTGATCCCCGGCATCCTGCTCGGCCCGGTCGCCGCCCACATGCTGCTGCTCGTCTACCACAAGCACACGCAGTGGCCTGGTCCCGGCCGCACGGAGGAGAACGTCGTCGGCTACCCGATGCTCCCCGTCTACATGGCCAAGGCCGGTGGCTTCTTCTTCATCGTGTTCGGCGTGATCACCCTCCTGGGCGGTCTGTTCTCGATCAACGCGGTGTGGAAGTACGGCCCCTACGACCCGTCCAAGGTGACCGCGGGCTCCCAGCCCGACTGGTACATGGGCTGGCCCGACGGCCTGCTCCGGATCATCCCCGCGTGGGAGACGCACCTGTGGGGCATCACGATCTCGTGGAACGTCATGCTCCCGATCCTCGTCATGCCCCCGCTGATGCTGATGATCTTGATGGCGCTGCCGTTCATCGAGTCGTGGATCACCGGTGACAAGCGCGAGCACCACCTGCTCCAGCGTCCCCGCAACGCCCCCACGCGCACGGCCATCATGGTCGCGCTGATGACCTTCTACGGCCTCTCCTGGGCCGCGGGCGGCAACGACATCATCGCGATCAAAGCCTGCACCTGAGCATCAACGAGATCACCTACTTCATGCGTGGGGCGGTGTTCATCGGACCGGTGATCGCCTTCATCATCACGCGCCGCTGGTGCATCTCGCTGCAGCGTCACGACGAGGAGATGCTCCTGCACGGCTACGAGTCGGGTGTCCTGGTGCGCTCGCCGGAGGGTGGGTACGCCGAGAAGCACCTGCCCCTCCCCGAGGCCAAGGCCTACACGCTCACCGCTCGCGACCGCGACCCGGAGCCGGAGACGGTCGAGGAGATCGAGGCCTCGGGTCTCGCCGGCCGCCAGGTGCGCGTCCGCAAGCTGCGGGCCAAGCCTGCAGGCGCTGTTCTTCGCGGACAACGTGCAGAAGCCCACCGCCGAGGAGCCTGCACGAGGCGCAGCACCACTCCGAGCACGAGCTCCACGAGCTCGAGTCGCAGATCGCCGCCGGCCCGAACCGCCACGGTCCGACCGAGCACTGATCCCGGCAGCCGAAGGGCGCCACTCCCCCAGCGGGAGTGGCGCCCTTCGCACTTCCGGACGTCGGTTGGCCTCCTGGGTCGGGCGGTGCGCCTCCGGCGGCCGTCCCCCAGCCCCCTCGGCGACTTCGACGAGCCGCCGCCGGCGCCACTCTTCGACGCTACGGGGGCGTGCTTCCCACGCCGGCAGCGCCCCGAGGCGCCGGCGAGGGGGCCGGGCTCCGGACGCCTGAGGCGCACCGCCCGACTCTGCAGGCGAGGACGCCGCCGTCTGCCGGGCCGTCTCCGGTGCCGGACGGTGGGGCCTCTCGCCGGCGCCTCGGGGTGCCGCCGGCGTTGGGTGAGGAGAAGCCCGTCACGCGCCCGGGTGGACGCCGACGGCGGGTCCCCGTCGAAGCCGCCGAGAGGCCCCACCGGGAGGCGCCGGGGACGGCCCGGCAGACCGCGCTGGTATCCGGGCGCACCCGGAATGCAGGAAGCCCCGCCGGAGCGGGGCTTCCTGGGGTGCTGGTGGACTCAGAGGGCCGAGGCCGCCTGGTAGTCCGCCCAGGAGATGTTCCAGTCGCCGTAGCCGTTGTCGGGCTCCATCTGGCGGGTCGTGCCGACGTACTGGACGACGTCGCCGCGGCGGGACATGGAGTACAGCCAACCCGCGTTCTCGGTGCTCATGCCGGTGCAGCCGTGCGAGACGTTGGCGACGCCCTGGGAGCCGACCGACCACGGCGCGGCGTGGATGAACTCGCCGGAGCCTGGTCAGGCGCATCGCCCAGCGGACGTCGTCGATGTCGTAGGCCTCGGAGGAGCCGCGGGCGATGCCGACGGTCTCGGAGTTCATCCGCTTGGTGGCGAACTTCTCCATGATCACCTTCACACCGGAGCGGGTGGTGAAGCCCTCCTTGCCAGTGGTGATCGGCAGGGTGCGCAGCAGCCTTGCCGTTGGAGAAGACCTTCATCTGGTGGGTCTTGGCGTTGACCTTGTAGATGTGCGCGTCGCCGATCTTGAAGTCGAGGTCGCGGCTCTCCGGCCGTAGACGCCGTTGCCGGCCGGGACGCTGTTGACGTCGACGGCGACGTGCACCTTGGTACCGGCCTTCCAGTACGCCTCGGGGCGCCAGTGCGCCTCGTGTTCGCTCACCCAGCGCCAGGAGCCGGCCTGGGCGGGAGTCGCGGTGACCTTCATGTTGCGCTCGAACGCCGCCTTGTTGGTGACGGGCACGTCGAAGTGCACGATCACCGGCATGCCGATGCCGACGGTCTCGCCCTGCAGCGGGGCGACCGAGGGGTAGGTCAGCCTGGTCGAGGCCGAGCGCCTGCGTGGTGAACGGCGTGAGGCTCTCCACGGTGGAGCCGTCCGAGCTCTTGGCGACGGCGCGGATCCGGTAGCGGGCACCGGGCTCGAGGCGCGAGCCTGGCGACCCAGCGCTCGCCGCCGACGATCTTGCCGGGGACCGGGCCGGCCTTCGAGGTGACGGTGACCGCGCTCAGCGTGCCGTCCGACGCGGCGACCTTGAGCACCGTGTTGACCGGTACGCCGGTCGCGCCGGCCGTGACGTTCGCGGTGACCTTGGCCTTGACGACCGCGGCCGCGGTGGTCTCGGGGCTGTCGTCACCGCCTCCGCCGGGGCTGAAGCCGGAGCCGTCGCAGCCGGAGGCCGCCACTGCCAGGACCGAGAGGACAGCGGCGCTCCGCACGAGGCGGGAGCGACGGATGGTGGAGAACACCGACAAATCGTACCTGTCCGGTGCACGAAAACCTCGCCCAAAGCGCGTCGGCGGTGTCACACCGTGAGTGTGACACCGCCGATAGCGGACGTGCTCAGGGCGAAGACGCGCTCGCCCCGACCAACAGGGCGGCAGCGCGGCGAGAGCCACGCGCCCAGCAAACTTGCTGCCGACCGCCGGGGCGAAGACGCGCTCGCCCCGACCAACAGGGCGGCAGCGCGGCGAGAGCCACGCGCCCAGCAGACTTGCTGCCGACCGCCGGGGCGAAGACGCGCTCGCCCCGACCAACAGGGCGGCAGCGCGGCGAGAGCCACGCGCCCAGCAAACTTGCTGCCGACCGCCGGGGCGAAGACGCGCTCGCCCCGGACAACTCAGTGTGCGTATTCGCCGCGGTAGTACTCGAAGATCCAGCCGGAGAGGGCCAGGGCACCGAGCACGATCCCGATGATCATCAGCCACCAGGCGAGCACCGCGACGGAGAAGACGATGACGCCCAGGGTGGCGGCGCACCACAGCGGCCACCACGAGTACGGCGGGAAGAAGCCGAGTCTCGCCGGCGCCCTCCGCGATCTCGCCGTCCTTGCGGTCCTCGGGCCGGGCGTCCATGCGGCCGGCGTGGAACCCGAGGTACAGGGTGACCATCGCGCACAGCAGGGTCGTCATGACCAGGGCCGAGGTGCCGGTCCAGTCGGCGCCGGAGTCACCGGCGTCGGTGATGAACCAGTAGGCGGGGCTGACCAGGACCAGGAAGATCGTGGTCACGCCGAAGATCCATGCCTCGATCTTCATCAGGCGTCGACCTCCTTGGACCCGGCGCCCGCGGCGACCGGCTCGTCGTACATCTCGATGGCGGCGATCTCCGGGTGGTGGAGGTCGAACGCGGGCGACTCCGAGCGGATGCGCGGGATCGAGTGGAAGTTGTGGCGCGGCGGCGGGCGACTCGTCGCCCACTCCAGCGACCGGCCCCATCCCCACGGGTCGTCGGTGTTGACCAGCGGGCCCTTGCGGGAGACGTAGACGTTGTAGAAGAAGGGCAGCAGCGAGGACGCCAGGATGAAGGCGCCGATCGTCGAGACCTGGTTCATGAACTCCCAGCCGTCACCGGGCAGGTAGTCGGCGTAGCGACGCGGCATGCCCTCGATGCCCAGCCAGTGCTGGATGAGGAAGGTGGTGTGGAAGCCGATGAACAGCAGCCAGAAGTGGATCTTGCCCAGCCGTTCGTCGAGCATCCGCCCGGTGAGCCTTGGGCCACCAGAAGTAGAAGCCGGCGAACATCGCGAACACCACCGTGCCGAACACCGTGTAGTGGAAGTGCGCCACCACGAAGTAGGAGTCGGAGACGTGGAAGTCGAGCGGCGGGCTGGCCAGGATGATGCCGGTCAGGCCACCGAAGAGGAAGGTCGTCAGGAAGCCGATCGACCAGAGCATGGGTGTGTCCATGCGCACTGATCCGCCCCACATCGTGCCGATCCAGTTGAAGAACTTCACACCGGTCGGTACGGCGATGAGGAAGGTCATGCCGGAGAAGAACGCGAGGTTCACGGCTCCGGTGACGAACATGTGGTGCGCCCACACGGCCACCGAGAGGATCGCGATGCCGAGGGTCGCGCCGACGAGGCCGATGTAGCCGAAGATCGGCTTGCGGCTGAACACCGGCAGGATCTCGGAGATGATCCCGAAGAACGGCAAGGCGATGATGTAGACCTCGGGGTGCCCGAAGAACCAGAACAGGTGCTGCCACAGGATCGCGCCACCGTGTGAGGTGTCGAAGACGTGGGCACCGAGCCTGGCGATCAGCCTCGAGGGAGAGCAGCGCGCCGGCGAGGATCGGGAAGGCGACCAGCACCAGGATCGCGGTGATCAGCACCGTCCAGGTGAAGATCGGCATCCGGAACATGGTCATGCCGGGCGCACGCATGCAGATGATCGTGGTGATGAAGTTGACCGCGCCGAGGATGGTGCCGAGACCACCCATCCACAGGCCCATGATCCACAGGTCGCCACCGACACCGGGGCTGTTGACCGAGTCCGAGAGCGGCGTGTAGGCGAACCAGCCGAAGGAGGCCGCGCCCTGCGGGGTGAGGAAGCCGGCGCCGGCGATGAGGCCGCCGAACAGGTACAGCCAGTAGCTCGAACATGTTCAGGCGCGGGAACGCCACGTCCGGCGCCCCGATCTGCAGCGGCATGATCGCGTTGCCGAAGCCGAAGAACAGCGGCGTCGCGAACAGCAGCAGCATGATCGTGCCGTGCATCGTGAAGAGCCTGGTTGTACAGGCTCCTCGTTGACGATCTGGCTGCCCGGGTAGGCGAGCTCGGAGCGGATCAGCAGCGCCATGATGCCGCCGGCGATGAACCAGGCCATGGCGGTGCCGAAGTACAGGTTGCCGATCAGCCTTGTGATCGGTCGTCGTCATCGCACGGACGAGAAGCTTTGCCCAGGGGCTTGCGCTCCGCGACGTCCGCGTTGCGAGCGAGCGTGGCGGTCACTCGTGACCCTCCTCGTCGTCGTTGATCAGGTGCTCGGAGTACCGGCCGCCCTGGACGGGGCTGTCGGAGACGTGGTCCGGGTCGGCGGCGAGCCTTGGCCAGGAAGGCGTCGTACTCGGACTGGGTCACGACCTTGACGGTGAACAGCATCCGCGAGTGGTAGGCGCCGCAGAGCTCGTAGCACTTGCCGTCGTAGGTGCCGGTCTCGGTCGGGGTGACCTGGTAGGAGTTGTCGTTGCCCGGGACGACGTCCATGCGCATGGCGAACGCCGGGACGCCGAAGTCGTGGATGACGTCGGGGCTGTAGAGGTCGAACTCGACCGTCTTGTCCACCGGGATCACCAAGCTGCGGGATGTCGTCACCGCCGGTGCTGTTGATGAACAGGTTCTTGCCGCCGGCAGCCTCGGAGTCGGGGTAGTTGAAGGTCCACTGCCACTTCTGGCCGACGACCTTGACCACGACGTCCGGGTTCGGGACGTGCTCGAGCGCGATGTTCTGCACGCGCACGGTGTGCGAGAAGAAGGCGACGACCATGATGACCGGGAAGATCGTGTAGAAGATCTCGATCGGCAGGTTGTAGCGCGTCTGCACCGGGACCTCGTCGTCGCTGCGACGACGGAAGTAGATCGGGACGCCGATGATGAGCGCCCAGGTGATCACACCGGTGACCAGCGCGGCGATCCAGGCGCCCTGCCACAGGTGCAGGATGTGCATGCCTTGCACGGTCGTGATCTCCGGCATGCCGAACCGCTCCCACTGGGTGTCGGTCGAGCAACCGGACAACGCGGCCGCGAGTACGACGAATCCGGCGAGCGGGATCGTGCGACGGAAACGCCGCTTCGCCCGCGAACGCTCGGGGTGCCACCAGCCCACGAACGAGCCTTCCTCTCGAGGGTCAGAACTACTGCGAACACTAGCGGAGAGCGACCCCGACCGCCGCGTGGGGTCGGTGTTTCGGGCGCGCACGCCCCCGGCCGGGCGTGGCCGTATCGTGCTGGCGTGAGCAGCACCCCCGAGGTCTACCTCGACAGCGCGTCGGCCGCGCGTCTCCACCCGGCGGCGCGGGAGACCCTGCTCGCCGCCCTGGACCGGGGCTACGCCGACCCGCGCCGCCTGCACGGCCCGGGCCGCGACGCCCGGCTGCTGCTCGACAACGCCCGGGCGGTCCTCGCCGAGGCGCTCGGCGCGCACCCCGACGAGGTGGGCTTCGCCTCCTCCGGCACCGAGGCGGTGCACCGAGGGCTGCTCGGCCTGACGGCGGCCACGGGCCGGGACGGGATCGTCCACAGTGCGGTCGAGCACTCCGCGGTCCTGCACGCCGCGCAGTGGCGCGACTCCCCCGCGCACGCCTCCGTCGCGGTCGACGCCGACGCCGTGGTGGACCGCGCCGCCCTCGCCGCGGCGGCGGCCGCCCGCGGTGTGGGCGCGGTGGCGCTGCAGGCCGCCAACCAGGAGGTCGGGACGCGGCAGCCGGTGGACGAGGTGGACCTGCCGGGCGGCGTACCGCTGCTGGTGGACGCGGCCGCCGCGGTCGGGCACGTGCCGCTCCCCCAGCGCTGGGACGCGCTCACCGCGTCCGCGCACAAGTGGGGCGGGCCGGCGGGCGTCGGCGTCCTCGCGGTGCGCCGCGGCACCCGCTGGACCAACCCCTTCCCGGGCGACGACGGCCTGGACCAGCCCGGCTTCCCCGACGTGCCCGGCGCGCTCGCCGCCGCCGCGGCGCTGCAGGCGGTCCTCGCCGAGCGCGACGAGGTCGCCGCCCGGCAGCACGCTCAGGTGGACCGGATCCGGGCGGTGGCCGCCGCGGTGCCGGACGTGGAGGTGGTCGGCCACCCCACGGCGCGGCTCCCTCACCTGGTGACCTTCTCGGCGCTCTACGTCGCCGGCGACGAGATCGTCACGGCGCTCGCCGCGCGCGGCTTCGGCGTCGCCAGCGGCTCGGCGTGCACCGCCTCGACACTGGAGCCCAGCCACGTGCTGGCCGCGATGGGGGCGCTCACGCACGGCAACGTGCGGGTCTCGCTGGCCCGCGACACCACCGACGCCCAGGTGGACGCGTTCTGCGCGGCGCTCACGGACGTCATCGGCGAGATCCGGGCGGGAGCCGGGCTGTGATCGAGTCTCGACTGCCGCGACCTGCCCTGCCCGCGCCCGATCATCGAGCCTGGCCAAGGCACTGCCGGACGTGGCCGTGGGCGACCTCCTCGCGGTCCTCGCCCACGACCCCGCGGCCCGGTACGACGTACCGGCGTGGTGCCGGATGCGCGGCCAGGAGTACGTCGGCGAGGAGCGCGCCGCGGACGGCGCGCCCCGCTACGTCGTGCGGCGCCTGAGCCTGACTCAGGCCAGGTGCTTGGCGATCTCCTCGCCCGCCTCGTCGCCGTAGGAGACCCGGACCCGCTCGACGAACTGCTCGGTGGTGAAGTCGTACTCCTGCGTGCCGACCGTCTCCACGACGTAGGCCGCGAGGACGCAGCCGACCTGCGCGGCCCGCTCCAGCGAGGTGCCCCAGGAGAGCGCGGCCAGGAAACCGCCGCGGAAGGCGTCGCCGACGCCGGTCGGCTCGACGGCCTCGACGTCCTTGGCGGCGGCGACCTCGAACGAGGTGCCGTCCTTGGAGGTGACCCGGACGCCGTCCTTGCCGAGGGTGGTGACCTGGATCCCGACCTTGGAGAGCACCTCCTCGGCGCTCCAGCCGGTCTTCTTCTCGATGACGTGCGACTCGTACTCGTTGGAGAACAGGATCGCCGCGCCCTCGATGAGGTCGCGGATCAGGTCGCCCTCGGCGAAGGCGAGCTTGCTGGGAGCAGTCGGCGATGAAGGCGTAGCCGCGCTGGCGGCACTCCTCGGTGTGGCGCTTCATGGCCTCGGGGTCGTCGGCGCCGATGAGGACGTACGTCGGCGTGCCGACCCGCTCGACGATGGGCAGCAGGCTCGATCTGGGCCGCCTCGCTCATCGCACCCGGGTAGAAGGAGGCGAACTGGGCCATCGTGGTGTCGGTCGTGCAGACGAAGCGGGCGGTGTGCTTGGACTCGGAGATGTGCACGGAGTCGCAGTCGACGCCGTTGCGCTCCAGCCAGGAGCGGTAGTCGGCGAAGTCCTCGCCCGCGGCACCCACCAGCACCGGGCGCAGGCCCAGCCGGGCCAGGCCGAAGCACATGTTCGGCGCGACGCCGCCGCGGCGGATCTCGAGGTCGTTGACCAGGAAGGAGACCGACAGGCTTGTCGAGTCTGGTCGACGACCAGGGAGTCGGCGAACTTGCCGCCGAAGGTCATCAGGTGGTCGGTCGCGATCGAGCCGGCGATGAGGAGGGAGCCCGTGGGTGCAGTCACGACACGGAACATTAACCGAGACGACACGGCCTTACTGGCAAGTACGGATGGTTCTACCCCGCGGTAACGCCTAGCGTCGAGGACATGACGCCGTACGAGGAGATCGCCGCACCCCGCGACCTGCACGCCGACTGTGAGGCGGTGAGCCGCCGGCTCGAGCAGGCCGCCGTCAAGGCCACCCGGCCCGCCCCCAGCATCCACTTCGACGAGCAGCCCAAGGAGACGGGCAAGCGGGAGATCCAGATCTCCGAGGCCGCGCAGCGCCCGGCCAACGCCCTCCACCTCCACCTGGACTAGTTGACGTGGGGCTTTCCACCGTTGAGTTGTGAGAAACCCACCGCCGGTCGCCCCGGAATGCAAGAAACCCACCGGTTGCCCGGTGGGTTTCTCACAATTCAAGGGGTGGAAAACCCCACGTCAACCTCAGTGGAACGAGTCGCCGCAGGCGCAGGAGCCCGTGGCGTTCGGGTTGTCGATGGTGAAGCCCTGCTTCTCGATGGTGTCGACGAAGTCGATGACCGCGCCGTTGAGGTAGGGGACGCTCATCCGGTCCACGACGACGCCCACGCCGTCGAAGTCGGTGACGACGTCGCCGTCCAGGGTGCGCTCGTCGAAGAAGAGCCTGGTACCGCAGGCCCGAGCAGCCACCGGGCTGCACCGAGATCCGCAGGGAGAGGTCGTCACGACCCTCCTGCTCGAGCAGGCTCTTCACCTTCGTCGCCGCCACCGGGCTCAGGTTGATCTGGTCCTCACGGCGCTCGAGGTCCACCGGGGTCGCGACGGTCGTGGTCGCGCCGGGGGCCTCGTGGCTGTGGCCGCCTCCGCAGCAAGCTTGTCGCTCATGCTCACTCCAGGGTGTGTCAGGTCGGTGTTCGACAGTCCAATGGTCGCACAGACCCGGTTATTCCCCCCAGACGAGCACCGGCTTGACGACCGCGCCGGCCTTCGCGTCCGCCACGGCGTCCGCGATCGCCTCGAACGGGTACGTCGTGACCAGGTGGTCCACGTCGAAGCGGCCCGCCTCGCGCAGCGCGATCAGGCTCGGGGATGGTGCGCAGCGGATCGGCCTCGCCCTCGATGGAGGAGCGCACGATCTTGCCGGACTGCAGGAGGTCGATCGCGTCGATGGTGTACTCCGGCGCGCCCAGGCCGAGCGCCACCAGCAGGCCGCGTGCGCGCAGGGAGTGCTGGGCCTGCAGGACCACCGCGGCGATCGCCGTGGTGTCGATCGCGTACGCCGCACCGCCGCCGGTGAGCGCCTTGACCCGGTCCACGACCGGGCCGGCGGACTCGTCGGCGGGATCGAGGGCGGTGGCGCCGTACCCCTCGGCGACCCGACGACGCGCGGCGACCGGGTCCACGACGACGACCGTCTCCACACCGGCACCCCGGGCCGCGGCGACCGCGGCGAGGCCGACCGCGCCGGCGCCGAAGACCACGACGGGCTCGTCGGCGGCCGGGTCGAGCACGTTGAGGACCGTGCCGGCCCCGGTCTGGAAGCCGCAGGCGAAGGGGGCGAGCCGGGTCAGGTCGAGCGCCTTGTCGACGACGACGCAGTTGTCGGCGTACGCCAGGGCGTGGCGGGCGAGGCTGGACTGGCCGAAGAAGTCTGCCGAAGATCGTCTGCTCGCCCCGCTTCATCGTCGTGGAGCCGTCGGCGCGCATGCCCATGTAGTTGAGCAGCAGCGACTGCTCGCAGTAGCCGACGTCGCCCGCCCGGCACGGCGCGCAGGCCCGGCAGGAGCGGAACGAGAGCACGACGTGGTCGCCGACCTCGATGCCGACCACGTCGGCTCCGACCTGCTCCACGACGCCGGTGCCCTCATGTCCCACGACGGTGGGCATCATCTCGGCGGGCAGCATGGTGGGCACGGTCAGGTCGGTGTGGCACAGGCCGGTGGCGACGATCCGGACGAGCACCTCGTCGGCGCGCGGCTCGTCGAGACTCGACCTCGGCGAAGGTGAAGCCCGCGCCCGGCTCCTCGACGAGGACGACGGTGGTCCTCATGCCTCGCGCTCCAGCCAGAAGTAGTAGAGGTCGGCGATGCCGAAGGCCGCCTCCGAACTTGCCGTCCATGATGCCCATCAGGGTGTCGTCGTCGACCTTCTTGAAGTGGTCGAGGACCGGCATCCTGTCGTAGACCATGGTCGCGGTGACCTCACCGCGGAAGCCGACCGGCCACAGGGAGGCCTCTCCGCCGCCACCCGCCTTCAGGTTCGAGTAGAGGGCGCCGTCGTCGTCGCGGCACACCAGCGGTATGGCGGCGAGCGGGCCGTCGAAGCGCTTGCCGTGCCAGCGCACCTTCTCCAGCACCGTGCTGGCCAGGTGGCCGGTGGCGAAGTCGCCGCCGCGCCACGCGCCGAGGATCTCCTCCACCTCCACGACGGCGAGGTCTGCCCACAGGGCGTCGAGGTCGGCGGGATCGGCGTGCTGGGCCTGACGGAGGTCGTCGAAGCGCTGCCTGGTGTCGGTCACGCGGTCAATCTAGAACATGTTCTTGTTCAGTGGGACCAGGTCCGCGCCACCCGCGCGGTGAGTCTCGCTCAACGCGCCGGCCGGGTCGCGGAAGGCGCGCTCCTCGCCGACGGCGTCCACGAGGGAGTACGCCGCGTCCATCCCCAGCGCGCGCATCTCCCGCTGCCCCACGAGCACCTGGCCGGCCAGGGCCACGCAGGGGCGCAGCGCGGCGGCGGCGATCGCCGCCACCCCCGCCGGGACCTTGCCGGCCCGGCTGCTGAAGTCGAAGGCGCCCTCACCGGTGAGCACCAGGTCGGCGGTGGCTGCCTGCCGGGCCAGGCCGACCGCCTCGGCGACCAGACTCGATGCCGGAGACCCGGTGCCCGCCGAGGAGCAGCAGCGCGAAGCCGATCCCGCCGGCGGCGCCCGCGCCCGGCTCCAGCGCGAGCCGGCGATCGGTCGCCGCCGCCCACTGCTCCAGGTAGCCGTCGAGGAGGACCTGCATCTCCTCGTCCAGGCCCTTCTGCGGGCCGAAGGTCTTGGTCGCGCCGAACAGCCCGGTCAGCGGGTTGTCCACGTCGGTCGCCGCCACGATCTCCACACCGTCGACCAGGCCGCGGGCGATGCTCAGGTCGACGTCGGCGACGCCCTCCAGGAAGATCCCGCCCACGTCGAGCGCGACGTCGGCACTGGCGCCGAGCGCGGCGAGCAGGCCCGCTCCCCCGTCGTTGGTGCCCGAGCCGCCGAGCCCGACGACGACCCGCTCGGCGCCGGCGTTGACGGCCTCCAGCAGCAGGCTGGCCGACGCCGACCGTCGTCGCGAACTCACCGAGGGCACCCTCGGTGAGGTGGATGCCGCAGGCCTGGGCGCTCTCGACGTACGCCGTGCCGTCGGTGAGGAGGATGGTGGCCGGCACCTCGTGGCCCTGGCCCTGCGGTGCCTCGGCCACCACGGCGAGCAGGCTCCCCGCCCAGGGATGCGTGCAGCACGTCGACGAAGCCCGGCCCGCCGTCCGACATCGGCGCGAGCACGACCTCGTCGTCCGGCGACTGGCGGCGCCAGCCCTCGGCCATCGCCTCGGCCGCCTCCACGGCGGTGAGGGTGCCCGCGAACTTGTCGGGGGCCACGAGCACGCGCATGGCGCCATCATGGCGGACGGGACGGTCCCGGGGGCGGGAGCGCCGCGCCGTCAGCCCAGCCTGGGGGTCGCTCGTGCTGTGCCGGGACCCGGCGAGGTGGCCGGCCAGGGTGCGCACGAAGCCGCCGGGGAGGGTGAGCGTCACGTCGTACCAGCCGCCGGTGGCGCGGGTGTCGAGGTCGACCTTGCCGCCGCGCAGGGTGCGGTCGCCGTCGTAGGCGCAGGAGACCTGGGCCTGCCTCGCCCCGTCCGCCCGCAGGCGCAGGCTTGCCCGAGCCGTGGCCGAGCGGCTCCAGGGCGACCCGCGGCTGCCGCAGCCTCGCGTCGCCGGCGTAGCGGCGGAAGAAGCCGTCGGGACCGTGCAGGTGCACCTCGTAGGCGCCGGTGAGGGGCAGCACGACGTCGAGGCTCTTGCCGGCCTCCACCGTGTAGGCTGTGCGGCACGGCGGCCGGCTCGATCAGCCGGACGTGGAAGTGCGCTCCGAGCGCGCCCCGGTTGACCAGGCGCAGCCGCAGCGGGCCGCCGTCGCGCTCCTCGACCGCGAGGTCGTAGCCGAGCGGACGGGCGGGGCGCACGCCCGGCTCCTGGGTCGGCATGGTCCCGGTGGCCGGCACCGCCGGGACGTACGTCGCGTGCCGCTTGCGGTCCCGCGGCGCCATCGCCGCCGTCGAGGGCAGCGGCGGGACGCTCGCCTGGCGGCGGGAGAAGTCGAAGGCGGAGGTCAGGTCGCCCGCGACCGCGCGCCGCCACGGGGTGATCTGCGGCTCGCGGACGCCGAAGCGCTGCTCCAGGAAGCGCAGCACGGAGGTGTGGTCGAAGGTCTCCGAGCACACCCAGCCGCCGGTGCTCCACGGCGAGACGACGAACATCGGCACCCGCGGGCCCATCCCGAACGGGCCGGGCGCCGCCCGGGGGTCGCCGCCGGCGTAGTGCTCGTTCGCGGTCGAGACCGTCGAGGCGCCCGGCACGACCGGGCTGGGCGCGATCGGCGGGACCAGGTGGTCGAAGAAGCCGTCGTTCTCGTCGTAGGTGATGAACAGCGCGGTCTTGGCCCACACCTCGGGGTTGGCGGTGAGGGTGTCGAGGACCTTGGAGAGGTACCAGGCGCCGAAGTTGGTGGGCCAGTTCGAGTGCTCGGTGAACGCCTCGGGCGCGGAGATCCAGGAGACCTGCGGCAGGCGGTCCGCGGCGACGTCGGCGGCGAGCAGGTCGAAGTAGCCCTGGCCGTCGCGGTTGCGGGTGCCGACCCGGGCCTTCTCGTAGAGGGCGTCGCCGGGCCGGGCGTTGCGGTAGGAGCCTGAAGTAGAGCAGCGAGGTGTCGCCGTAGTTGCCGATGAAGGCGTCGCTGGTCCAGCCCCACGATCCCGCCGCGTCCAGGCCGGTGCCCTCGTCCTGGTAGACCTTCCAGGACACCCCGGCGCGCTCCAGCCGCTCGGGATAGGTGGTCCAGTCGTAGCCCTTCTCGTCGTTGTAGAGCACCGGGCCGCCACCCTTGCCGTCGTTGCCGGTCCAGCCCGACCACAGGTAGTAGCGGTTCGGGTCGGTGTTGCCGATGAACGAGCAGTGGTAGGCGTCGCACACGGTGAAGGCGTCGGCGAGCGCGTAGTGGAAGAGGGCGTCCTGGCGCTGCAGGTAGGCCATCGTCGCCGTCCCCTTCGCGGGCACCCACTGGTCGTAGTGACCGGAGTTGATCGCCCGCTGACCGTCGGGCCAGGAGTGCGGCAGGCCCTGCAGGTAGGCGCCGCCGAGGTCGTCGACGTCGGGGTGGAAGGGCAGCAGGTCGCCGCCCCCGCCGCCCTTGGGCTGGTACCAGACCGGCTTGCCCGAGGGCAGGCTGGACCGGGTGCGGGTCGCCGAACCCGCGCACCCCGCGCAGCGCGCCCAGGTAGTGGTCGAAGGACCGGTTCTCCTGCATCAGGATCACCACGTGCTCGATGTCCCGGATGGTGCCGGTACGACGGGCCGGGGCCACCGCGGCGGCGCGCTCCACGCTGCCGAGCAGGCTCGTGGTCAGCCCGGCGAGCGAGACTCGCACCGGTGATCTGCAGGAAACGACGTCGGTCGAGGTCAGCCATGGACGTGACGCTCTCGGCGGCCCCGGAACCACGGAAAATCAGGAGGCGTCCGGCACGTGAATCTCTAGGGTCGGGGACGTGATCGTGCGACCGATGAGCACCGACGACGTGGACATCGCCGAGGAGATCAGCGCCGACGCCTTCCACGCCCTGGACCTGCGCCTGCGGGGCGCAGGTGACCCCGACCCGGTACGACGCCCGGACGGCTCCGCCTGGATCGCCCGCACCCGGCGGCTGGTCGCGACCGACGGGCCCGGCTGCTGGGTCGCCGAGGCCGACGGCGCGGTGGTCGGCATCGCCACGAGCATCCGGCGGGAGCAGGTGTGGTGCCTGGTCACCTTCGCGGTGCGCCCGGGCCTGCAGGGCTCCGGCATCGGCGCCCGTCTGCTCGCGGCGGCCGAGCGGCACGGCGCGGGCTGCCCGCGGGCGATGCTCTCGGCCTCCGCGGACCCGCTGGCGGCCCGGCGCTACCACGCGGCGGGCTTCGCGCTGCACCCTCACCTGCGCCTCGAGGGCCCGGTCGACCGGTCGGCGCTGCCCGTCGTCACCGGGCTGCGCGCGGGCACGGAGGCGGACAGGGAGTGGCTGGACGACCTCGACCGCCACCACCGCGGCGGGCCGCACGGCCCCGACCACGACGCGCTGGCCGCCGACGGCGACCTCGTGGTCGCGGCTGACCGCAGCGGGTACGCCTACGCGAGCCCGCACCGCCTGGTGGTGCTCGCCGCGCGCGAGGAGGCGACGGCGCGGATGCTGCTGTGGGAGTGCCTGGCCCGGGCCGAGGGCTCCTTCCTGGCCTCCCACGTCACCGCGGTCAACGCCTGGGCGGTCGACGTCGGCCTGGCCGCCCGGCTGGTGCTGAGCACCCGCGGCTACCTCGGGCTGCGCGGGATGGCGCCCCCGGCGCCGTACCTCCACGACGGGGCGCTGCTGTGAGCACCTCGCGGCCGGCGGGGCCGGCCAAACTAGGATGAGGCCATGACGACCGTCGACCTCCCGCTGCTGCCGCTCGGCCGCGGCTCCGACCCGCTCTCCGAGCGGGGCGTCGAGTGCCCCGGCGACCTGCCGGCGGCCTCCGACCCGGACCTGGTCGCCCGCGCGCGGGCCGCCAAGGCGAAGGCCTGGGCGACCGGCTGTTCGTGCTGGGTCACCACTACCAGCGCGACGAGGTCATCGAGTTCGCCGACGTCACCGGCGACTCCTTCAAGCCTGGCGCGCGACGCGGCTGCCCGCCCGGACGCGGAGTTCATCGTGTTCTGCGGCGTGCACTTCATGGCCGAGTCCGCCGACATCCTCACCGGCCCGGACCAGAAGGTGATCCTGCCCGATCTCGCCGCCGGCTGCTCGATGGCCGACATGGCGCGCATCGCGCAGGTCGAGAAGGCCTGGGACGCCCTGGCCGCGGCCGGCGTCCAGGACAGCGTCGTCCCGGTCACCTACATGAACTCCAGCGCCGACATCAAGGCCTTCTGCGGGCGCAACGGCGGTGTGGTGTGCACCTCCTCCAACGCCGAGGTCGCCCTGGACTGGGCGTTCCAGCAGAAGGGCGCCGACACGAAGGTGCTCTTCCTGCCCGACCAGCACCTGGGCCGCAACACCGCCGTGCTCAAGCTCGGCTACTCCCTCGACGAGTGCGTCGTGTGGAACCCGTTCAAGCCCGACGGCGGCGTCAGCCCCGAGGGAGCCTCGCGAAGGCCCGGATCATCCTGTGGAAGGGCCACTGCTCGGTGCACGGCCGCTTCTCCGCCGACGTCATCGACGAGTCTGCGCGCCAAGGTGCCGGACCTCAACGTGCTGGTCCACCCCGAGTGCCAGCACGAGGTCGTGCTCAAGGCCGACCTGGTGGGCTCCACGGAGTTCATCATCAAGACCATCGAGGCGGCTCCGGCCGGCACCAGGCTGGGCGATCGGCACCGAGACTCAACCTCGTGCAGCGGCTCAAGAACGCGCACCCGGACAAGAACATCATGTTCCTGGACCGCAACGTCTGCTACTGCTCGACGATGAACCGCATCGACCTGCCGCACTTCGTGTGGGCGTTGGAGAACCTCGTCGAGGGCAACGTGGTCAACCAGATCGAGGTCGACGCGCAGACCGAGGCAGACGCGCTCACCGCGCTGCAGCGGATGCTCGACCTGCCGGGCAAGACGCACAAGGACTGATCCTCCGGACAGCGACCCGGTGACGTTCGCCGAACGTTCGCCTGAAGGACCCGCGCCCGTCGTGGGCCGCCGAATAGCGTGTCGTGGTTCCCTCTCGGGAGGCATGACATGCACTGCTCCACCGCCGTCCGGGCGCGCGGTCTCACCAAGGTCTTCGGCGACGTGGTCGCCCTCGACGGCATCGACCTCGACGTCGCCGCGGGCCAGGTCCACGGGCTCGTCGGCCCCAATGGCGCCGGCAAGACCACCCTGCTCGGGCTCCTGCTCGGTCTCGCCGTCGCTGACGGCGGCACCCTGGAGGTGCTCGGCACGACGCTCGGGCGGGTGCTGTCCGTGCCCGACGGCGTGGCCGGGTTCGTCGACGGCCCCGGGCTCTACCCCTCGCTGACCGCCCGCCAGAACCTCGCCGCGCTGGTCGCCCTGCGCGGCGGCAGCCGCCGCGACGACGCCGCGGCCCGGGCACTCGCGCAGGTCGGGCTCACCGACGTCGCCGACGACCGGGTGCGGGGATTCTCGCTCGGCATGCGCCAGCGCCTCGGCCTCGCCGCCGCACTGATCACCCGGCCGCGCCTGCTCGTGCTCGACGAGCCCGCCAACGGACTGGACCCGGCCGGCAAGCGGCAGGTGCACGACGTGATCACCGCTCTGGCCGAGGACGGCGTGAGCGTGGTGATGTCCAGCCACCGGATGGACGACCTGGCCGCGCTCTGCGCCGAGGTGACGATCCTCTCCGCCGGCCGGGTGCTCTTCACCGGGCCGGTCGAGAAGCTCGCCGCGGAGAGCGGCGACCTCGCCTACCGGCTCGCCACCTCCGACCCGCTCGCCGCGCGCCGGGTCGCGGCCGGTGTGCCCGGCCTGACCCTGCAGCCTGCCGACGACCCGCGTCCGTCCGGGTCCCTCGTCGTGCGCGGCGCGGTGGCGGCGCTCGACGAGTCTGGTCGTCCGGCTGGTCGGCGCCGGGGTCGCGGTGCGGGAGCTCGCTCCCGTCGTACCTCCTCTGGAGGCGGCCTTCCTCGCCCTCACCGGAACGGAGGAGCGCGGATGACGCTGACCGCTCCCCCGGAGCTCGCCCGGCCCGCGGCACTGACGGCGGGCTACCGCTTCGAGCTCGTCGAACTCGTCTCCACGTGGCGGATCCGGCTCGTGCTGCTCGTGTGCTGGCTGGCGCCCGGCGGCTTCGTCGCGATCGTGAGCCAGCAGTCGTCGCTGCCGACCGACACCGTGTTCGGCCGGTGGATGCACGCCACCGGGTGGTCCGGCTCGCTGGTCGTGCTCGCGTTCGCGTGCAGGCTGGGCGCTTCCCCTGCTGACCTCGGTCGTGGCCGGCGACGTCTTCGCCGCCGAGGACCGGCTCAGCACCTGGCGGCACCTGCTGGTCGCGGTGCGCTCGCCGCACCGCATCTTCGTGGCCAAGGCGCTGGCCAGCCTGACCCTGCTCCTGCTCATGGTCACCGGCCTCGCGGTCTCCAGCACCGCCGGTGGTCTGTGCGCCGCCGGGAACCATCCGCTGGTCGGCCTCGACGGACGCCTGCTGAGCACGGGCGAGGCGGCCGGCACGGTGCTGCTCGCCTGGCTGTGCGTGCTGGCGCCGACGCTCGCCTTCGCGGGCGTCGGCCTGCTCGGCTCCGTGGTCCTCGGCCGCTCCCCCATGGGCCTGCTCGTCCCCGCGGTGCTCGCCGTCGCGATGAACCTCGTCCTGGTGCTGCCGGTGCCGGCGGTGGTGCGACTGGCCCTGCCCAGCAACGCCTTCCTCGCCTGGCGCGGCCTGTTCACCGAGCCCGCGCAGGGCGGTGCGCTCCTCACCGGGATCGCCGTCAGCCTGGTCTGGGCGGTGGTGGCCACGGCCACGGCCCACCACCTGTTCGTACGGCGCGACTTCACCGGCCCGGCGTACGACGGCGGCGGGCGCCGCGCCGCCACGCTGGCCGTGCTCCCGCTCGCCGGCCTGGTCGCCGTGGCCTCCGTCGTCGCCGCCGTGGCCAGCCCGGTCAGCGGCTCGGGAGTCGAGAGGGCGAAGCCTGGAGGCCTCCCTCGCGACCTCCTTCGCCCACCTCTACCGGGTGCAGACCGCCCAGCCTGAACCGGCCCGACGTGACCGAGGAGCAGGCTGGCGGCCACCGCCGACTGCGACAAGGGCGGCTCGCGCGTGGAGGACCGCGGCCCCGGCAACGACTGGCGCTGCGTCGTGTCCTGGCACCTGCCCGGCTCGCAGGCGGTGGGCTCGGCGACGTACCAGACTCGACGTCACCGCCGACGGGCGCTACGTCGCCGACGGCGACGGCCCCAAGGAGGTCAACGGCTTCTTCCTGGTGCGCACCCCGCAGGGGGACGCGCCGAACCCGCTCTGGCAGGTCGACGGCCTCGTCGACCTGTTCTCCCGCTGACGGAAGGACACTCATGCAGGTCATCAGAAGGCGCGTCGAGAAGACTGGCCGGCGACGGCTCCGGCTCACCGTGGCGACGACGCTCGCGGTCGCCGTGGCCGGCGGCGGCGTCGCCTACGGCTCCACCGACATCTTCGGCGACCACCAGGTCGGCACGGAGTACGCCGACGGCCTCCAGGTCTCCTCCAACCAGATGATCAAGCCGATCGGCGAGCGGCTGGTGACCGAGTACGGCAAGTTCATGGGCTCCGCACCCAGCCCGGACGGGCGCTTCCTGGCGGTCACCAGCAACGACCGGTCGGTCGCGCTGCAGGTCTTCGACCTCTCGACGTACCGGCTGGTGTGGCGGGTGGGGACGGCATCGGGCGTCGACCAGCGTTGGACGGACGCCAGCGTGGGTCAGGAGGCCCCGACCTTCTCCCCCGACGGTCGCGTCCTGTGGGTCTCGCAGAAGGACGCGGTGACCCGCTTCCCGGTCAACGCCGACGGCTCGCTCGGCACGCCGACCAAGATCGCGCTCCCCGCGGTGGGCGGGCGCTCCGCGCTGCCCGGCCAGTCGGCGTACTCCGCCGACGGCACGACGCTCTACGTCGCCCTCAACGGCCAGAACCGGGTGCTCGCGATCGACCCCGCCACCGGCGCCGCCCGCCAGTCCTGGGCCGTCGGCACCGCGCCGCGTCGACTCGCGCTGGTCGGCACGAAGCTCTACGTCAGCAACGAGGGCGGACGTGCCGCCCGCCCCGGTGAGACGACGATGGACTCCTACGGCACGGCGGTCCCCGCCGACGGTCACCGGGGCACGTCCACGACCGGCACCCTCAGCGTGATCGACACGGCCGCTCCGGGCGCCGCCGTCCGCTCGATCGCCGTCGGCCTGCACCCGACCGCCCTCCACGCCGCGGGACAGGCACTCTTCGTGACGAACACCAACGACGACACGGTCTCGGTCGTCAACACCCGCACCGACCAGGTCGAGCAGCGCATCGACACCCAGCCCTGGCCGGCCTCCGAGGTGGGCTACCAGCCCAACGCGGTGACCCTCACGGACGACGGGCACCTGCTGGTGAGCCTCGGCCGCGCCAACGCCGTCGCCGTCTACCGCTACCACGGCAGCCCGAAGGCGCCGGTCGACTTCGTGGGGCTGCTGCCCACCGACTACTACCCCTCCGAGGTCGCGACCGTCGGTGACCGCGTGGTCGTCACCAACACCCGCGGCATCGACGCCCGCGGACCGGAGGTGAAGATCGACAAGGGCGCCGGCACGACGCCCGCGACCGGCCACGGCACCCACAGCACCACCGGGTCGCTGACCCGGTTCGCCCTGCCCTCCGACAAGGAGATCCGGAAGCAGACGGCCACCGTCTTCAAGCAGAACGGCTGGGGACCCGGCGACACCGACGTGAAGACCGCCCGGGGCCGCAAGGCGAAGCCGGTCCCGGTGCCCCGGCGCATCGGCGACCCCTCGACCATCAAGTACGTCTTCATGATCGTCAAGGAGAACCGGACCTACGACCAGGTCTACGGCGACCTGCCCCAGGGCAACGGGGACGCCTCGCTGGCGCAGTTCGGCGAGCAGGTCACGCCCAACCAGCACGCCCTGGCCCGCCAGTTCGGCCTCTACGACAACACCTACGACATCGGCACCAACTCCGCCGAGGGTCACAACTGGATCATGCAGGGCGACAACCCGGAGTACACCGAGTCCAGCGCCGGGGAGTACGTCCGCAGCTACGACACCGAGGAGGACGTGCTCGGCCACCAGCGTTCGGGCTTCCTGTGGTCCTCCGTGCTGGACACCGGCCGGACCGCCCGGAACTTCGGGGAGTTCCTCTACACCGAGGGCAAGCCGTCGGGCACCTGGCAGCAGTACTACTGCGCGACCCGGGGCGTGGACGCCGGCGGTGACCCGGCCCAGGCTCACCACGCCGGAGCCTGAAGGGCAACTACGGCTCGGTGATCCCCTCGCTCGACGCCATCACCGTGCCCGAGGCGCCGCCCTACGCCCTCGACATCCCCGACATCTACCGCGCCGCGATCTGGGAGCGGAGCCTTCCGCGCCAACGGGCCGGCCAACTTCAACATGATGTGGTTCTCCAGCGACCACACCGGCGGGCCGACGACCCCGCGCTCCGCGGTCGCCGACGGGGACCTGGCCGTGGGCCGGGTGGTGGAGGCCATCTCGCACTCGAAGTACTGGAAGCAGTCGGCGATCTTCGTCGTCGAGGACGACAGCCAGAACGGCGTCGACCACGTCGACGGGCACCGCGCCCCGATCCAGGTGATCAGCCCGTGGGCTCGCCACGGCGTGGTGGACAGCCGGTTCTACTCCCAGATCACGATGGTCCGCACGATCCAGCAGATCCTCGGGGCGCACCCGCTCAACCAGCGGCTGGCCGCGGCCACGCCGATGTACGGCGCTTTCACGAGCAAGCCCGACTTCACGCCGTACGACGCGGTGGCGAACCGGATCCCGCTCACCGAGGCGATCACCACGCCCCCGGCCTGCGGCCTGGACACCCCGCCCGCACCGGCCGCCCCGGTCGCGCAGGTCGCTCCTGCGCAGCAGGACCTCGCGGCGCAGTGGGCGCAGTGGAAGAGCCGCCAGCACCTGACCGGCAAGGGCGCTCGGGCGGACTCGGTCGCTCCGGAGCCTGATGAACCGGTGGACCTGGTACAGCACGCACGCCTTCCGGGTGCCCTACCCGGGCGACGACCGGGTCTACGCCCCGGCGGACGTGCCCGGCGGCACGATCCCGTCGCCCGACTCCGACTGACGCACGACGTACGACGGGACCGCTGCCGGGCCATGGCCTAGGCTGGCCCCGGCTGCCTGGCCCGGCAGCGGTTCCCGTCACGAAAGCGCCCGCGTGTTCCGTCGCAAGTCCGAGACCGATGCTCCGTCCGCCTCCCCCGCGACCCCGGCCAAGCCCGGCGGCAAGGGTCGTCCCACGCCCACCCGCAAGGAGGCCGAAGCCGCGGCCAAGGCCCGCGCCCGGGCCCCGCGGGACAAGAAGGAGATGGCGCGGCTGCAGCGCGAGCACCGCGCCGAGCAGAGCAAGACGATCCGCCAGGGCATGAAGTCCGGCGACGAGAAGTACTTCCTGCCGCGCGACAAGGGCCCCGTCCGCCGCTTCATCCGCGACTACGTCGACGCCCGCTTCTCCATCGTCGAGATGGTCATCCCGCTGATGATCCTGATGCTCGTCCTGGGCTGGTCGGGCAGCGAGACGCTCGCGGTCGCGAGCAGCTTACGTGCTCTTCCTGACGGTGCTCTTCGTCTTCACCGACATGTTCCTGCTGCGCCGACGGATCCGGCGCGAGTCTCAAGCGCCGCTTCCCCGACGAGCCGCTCAAGGGCACGACCTACTACGCCCTCACCCGCGCGATGCAGATGAAGTTCATGCGGATCCCCAAGTCCCGGGTGAAGATCGGCCAGGCCCTGCCGGAGGACTACCAGCGGTGAAGCTCGTCGCGGCGCTGCACGGCGCCCGACCCGGCTCGGTGCTGCGCGCACCGGCCTTCCGCACCGCGCTCGCGGCCGGCGGTGCCACCACCTTGCAGGTCAACGTCGACGACGAGCCGGTCGCGGCGGCGCTGCGCTTCGGCCCCGGAACGCCGATCACCGCCGTCGTCTCGGTCTGGACCGAGGACCCGGCGGCCGCCCTCGCCGCCCTGCAGGAGGTGGACGAGAGCACGGACGCCTGGCTGGTGGAGGAGCGCACGCCGATCCCCCCGCCCGTCGTACCGGACGGTGAGCGGGCGGACGCCCTCGCGAACCTCGCCTTCCTGCGCCGGCCCGCGACGATGAGCGTGCAGGAGTGGCGCAACGACTGGTTGGACCGGCACACCCAGGTGGCGATCGACACCCAGGGCACCTTCGGCTACGTCCAGAACCCCGTCCTCGAGGCGCTCACGCCCGGAGCCCAGGACGTCGCCGGCATCGTCGAGGAGCCTGTTCCCGATGGCCGGGATGGACGACCCGCACGCGTTCTACGGCAGCGGCGGCGACGACACCGAGCCTGCAGCGCCGGCTCACCGTGCTGATGGACAGTCTGCGCCCGGTTCGGTGCCGCGGACGGGCTGGACCTGGTCCCGACCAGTCGCTACCGCTTCGGCCTCTGAGGTCCGCCCGCTCGGCGTACCGTGACGGGATGCGGGTCCACTTCTCCCTCAACCTCTCGCTCGACGGCTGCTACGACCACCGCGCCATCCCGGCCGACGAGGAGCCTGCACGCCCACACGGCGCGGAGCATGAGCCGCGCGGGCGCGCTGCTCTTCGGGCGGGTGACCTACGAGCCGATGGAGGACGCCTTCCGGCAGCCGCCGGGCGCGCCCGCATCGGAGGACCCCTTCGTCCGGGTGATCGACCCCGCACGCAAGTACGTCGTCTCGAGCACCCGCGACCAGGTGGGGTGGAACACCGAGCCTGATCCGCGGTGAGGAGCCTGGTGGCGACGGTGGAGCGGTTGCGGGCCACGCCCGGCGACGCCCTGTTCGTCGGCGGCGTACAGGCTGGCGCGGTCGCTGACCGAGCGTGGGCTGATCGACGAGCTACGAGTTCGCTCGTGCACCCACGCGTCGTGGGCCACGGGCCGTACCTCTTCGAGGGCCTGCCCCAGGCCCTCGACCTGCGCCTGGTCGACCGGGCGGACCTGTCGTCGGTCGCGGTCGCGCTGACCTACGAGCGGTAGCCGCTCAGCCGAGCACCTCCGAGCGGCGCGGCGACCTCGTCAGCGACGGGTCGGTGAGGACGACTCCGTCGAGCACCCGGTCGATGGCGGTCATCGTGTCGATGTCGAGCGTGACGCCGGCGGCCTTGACGTTCTCGGTGACCTGCTCGGGGCGACTGGCGCCGATGATCGCGGCGGAGACGTTGTCGTTCTGCAGCACCCAGGCCACGGCGAGCTGGGCCAGGCTCAGGCCGGCCGCGTCCGCGATCGGCTGCAGCAGGCTGGACCCGCTCCAGGACGTCGTCCTTGAGCCACCGGCCGATGTTGTCCGCCCCACCCTTGTCGTCGGTGGCGCGGGAGCCTGCCGGCGGCGGCTGGCCGGGCAGGTACTTGCCGGTCAGCACGCCCTGGGCGATCGGGGACCACACGATCTGGCCGAGCCCGAGCTCCTTGGAGGTCGGCACGACCTCGGCCTCGATGACGCGGTAGAGCATGGAGTACTGCGGCTGGTTGGAGATCAGCGGCACCCGCAGGCTCCTTGGCGAGCCCGGCCGCGGCGCGGATCTCCTCCGCCCGCCACTCCGAGACCCCGATGTAGAGCGCCTTGCCCGAGCGCACGACGTCGGCGAAGGCGAGCATCGTCTCCTCCAGCGGCGTCTCGTGGTCGAAGCGGTGCGCCTGGTAGAGGTCGACGTAGTCGGTGCCGAGGCGGCGCAGCGAGCCGTCGATCGACTCCATGATGTGCTTGCGGGACAGGCCGTGGTCGTTGTGCCCGCCCGGACCGGTCGGCCAGAAGACCTTGGTGAAGATCTCCAGGCCCTCGCGCCGCTCCCCCGCCAGCGCCTTGCCGAGCACCGTCTCGGCGGCGGTGTTGGCGTAGACGTCGGCGGTGTCGAAGGTGGTGATGCCCTCGTCCAGGGCACGCTGCACACAGGCTCAGCGCGGCGTCCTCCTCGACCTGGGAGCCGTGGGTGAGCCAGTTGCCGTAGGCGATGGCCGAGATCCTGAGGCCGCTCGCACCGAGGTTGCGCTTCTCCATGCACCCGACCCTAGCGAGCCGTCCCAGCCGGGCCGCCTGACACACTGGCCGGGTGGTCTCCGCTGATGTCTCCGTCCGGGTCGGCTGGCCGGCCGACGCCCCCGGCATCGCCGCGGTGCAGGCTCCGCGCCTGGCAGCAGCGGTACGACGGCCGGCTGGCCGCGCAGGCTCGCGGACCGTGGCGTCGGGGTGGACGAGACTCGCCGAGGCCTGGCGGGGCACCCTCGCCCGCCCGCCCCAGGCGCGGCAGCGGGCCCTGGTGGCCCTGCTGCACGACCGGGTGGTGGGCTTCGCGCTCACCGGGCCGAACCCCGACGCCGACGCGGACCCCTCCGCCGACGGCGAGGTGGGTGAGCCTGACCATCGACCCCGAGCAGACCCGTGCCGGGCACGGCTCCCGGCTGCTGCAGGCCTGCGTCGACACCCTCGTCGCCGACGGCTTCCGCCGCGGCGTGTGCTGGGTGGACGCGGACGACGACGTGCTCCGCGCCTTCCTCACCAGCGCCGGCTGGGGACCCGACGGCGCCAGCCGCGAGCCTGGCCGACGAGGACGGCGCCACGCTCAAGCAGGTCCGCCTGCACACCGCGCTGACGTGAGCGCGCAGGACCGCCGCGGGGTGGTCCGCGACAGCCTCGGCGTGGCGGTCGCGACCGGCACCTACGGGATCAGGCTTCGGTGCGGTCGGGGTGGCCTCCGGTCTCAGCGTCGCGCAGACCTGCGTGCTCTCGCTGCTGATGTTCACCGGCGCCTCGCAGTTCGCCCTCGCCGGCGTCCTCGGCGCCGGCGGCTCGGCCGTCTCCGGAGCGCTCACGGCGCTGCTGCTCGGTACGCGCAACACCCTCTACGGGCTGCGGATGGCGCCGCTGCTGGGCTACCGCGGCTGGCGCCGGGCCGCCGCCGCGCACGTGCTCATCGACGAGTCCACCGCGATGGCGGTCAACCGGCCTGACCGCGACCTGGCACGCACCGGCTTCTGGACCACCGGCGTGACGATCTTCGTGCTCTGGAACCTCGCCACCTGTCTCGGCGCGGTCGCCGGGGAGCAGGCTCGGCGACCCGCGCGACCTCGGTCTCGACGCCGCCGTCGGCGCCGCCTTCCTCGCCCTGCTGTGGCCGCGGCTCACCACGCCCCTGACCCGGGTGACGGCGCTGCTCGCGGCGCTCGTGGCCGCCGGTGCGGTGACGGTGACCCCGGCCGGCGTACCGGTACTGGTGGCGGCGGGCGTCGCCGTCCTGGTCGGCGCGCTGCGGCGAGGTGAGCGCTGATGTGGTGGGCCGTGCTCGGCGCCGGCGTCGGCTGCTACCTGCTCAAGGCTCGCCGGTCTCTCCGTGCCGGGGCGCGTGCTCGCGCACCCCGTCGTCGCCCGGATCGCGGACCTCATCCCGGTGGCCCTGCTCGCCGCGCTCGTCGCGGTCCAGGTGCTCGCCGCGCCCGAGGGCAGGGCGCTGGTCCTGGATGCCCGCGTGGTCGCGCTGGGCGTGGCCGTGGTGCTGCTGCTCCTGCGCGCGCCGTTCCTCGTCGTGGTGTTCGGCTCGGCCGCCGCTGCGGCCCTGCTGCGGCTGCTCTAGCGGCTCCGCGTGCCGACCGGCTTGCCGCTCGACGGAGGCAACGCGTTCCGCACTCGACCGCGCTCGCGCCGCCGGACTCAGGGAAGGTCGAGGAAGTTCTCGAGGCCGACGGTGAGCCCGGGGAAGTCTCCGATGCGCCGTACGCCGGTCAGCACGCCGGGCGTGAAGGAGACCCGGTCGAGCGAGTCGTGCCGGATGGTCAGCGTCTCCCCGAGCGCACCCAGGACGACCTCCTGGTGCGCGACCAGCCCGCGGATGCGCAGCCCGTGCACGCGGATCCCGTCGACGTCGGCGCCGCGGGCGCCGTCGAGGGCGGTGCTGGTGGCGTCGGGGATCGGCGGGCTGCCGGCCTCGCGACGGGCGGCCGCGATCAGGCTCGGCGGTACGACGAGCGGTGCCGCTCGGCGCGTCGGCCTTGGTCGGGTGGTGCAGACTCGACGACCTCGACGGACTCGAAGAAGGGTGCGGCGATCGCGGAGAAGCGCATCATCAAGATGGCCGCGACGGAGAAGTTCGGGGCGATCAGCACGCCGGTGCCGGGGCTGTCCGCGAGCCATCCGCGCAGGGTGTCGAGGCGGGCGTCGTCGAAGCCCGTCGTGCCGACGACGGCGGAGATGTCGTTCTCGATGCAGAAGCGGAGGTTGTCCATCACCACGTCGGGGTGGGTGAAGTCGACGATCACCTGCGTGCCGCTGTCGACGAGCGCGGAGATCGGGTCGCCCTGGTCGACCCCCACGGTGAAGTCCAGGTCGTCGGCCCCCTCGACCGCCCGGACCACCTCGACACCCACCTTGCCGCGGGCGCCGAGCACCCCGACGCGGAGCCGTCCGCCGTCCCCCGAACCTGCCTCTTGCGCGACACGAGTGCTCACGGGACCAAGGTAGTGCGTCGTGCGGGGACGCGTTCTGGCAGGCTGACCCCCATGGTGAACAAGATCCCGAGCCGGATCCGGTGGGCGGTGGACTTCATGGACGTCCAGCCCAACGACCACGTGCTGGAGATCGGCTGCGGCAACGGCGCTGCCGCGGACCTCATCTGCCGCCGGCTCGAGGGCAAGGGCAAGATGTTCGCCATCGACCGCTCCGAGGCCGGGGTGGACCGCACCAAGCAGCGCTGCGCCGAGCACATCGAGGCGGGCCGGCTCACCGTCCGGCAGATCGACCTGGCCACCCTGCGCGTGCCGGTCAAGCGGCTGACGAAGGTCTTCGCCTTCGACGTCAACCTGTTCTGGGTGCGCGACGCCTCCGAGGAGATCGCCCTGCTGCACGAGCGGCTGATGCCCGGCGGCTCGGTCAACCTGTTCTTCGACACCAGCCGCCCCGAGCAGGTTCCGGACATCCTCGCCAAGGCCTCCGCGCAGGCTGCGCGACGGCGGCTTCCGGGTCTACATCGTCGACTCGAAGCAGCCGCCGGTCATCGGCATCATCGGCCGCCGCTGACCGCGGCCGCGGGGAGCGATTCCGCCCGGCTCCGTCCGCGAGGGCGGCCTTGTGACGACCGTCACGGCGTGAGCTCGCGGTGAGCGGGTACCAGAACTCTTCGTGACTCAAGAGCCTGAAGAGACCTGCTGACAGCCATCGAGCCGCCGAGATCGCCGAGGCCGCGCTGAGCGCGCCGGCCGCGGACGTCGTGCCCCACCCGGCTCTGGACCAGGCCATCGAGCCCGAGGACCCGCCGCGCAGCGGCCTGGACCCGATCGTGTTCGGGCTCGCCGCCCTGGTGAGCATCGCCTTCGTGGTGTGGGGGCTGGTCGGCACCGACTCGCTCTCCACCGCCTCGGGACACGCCCTGGACTGGGTGATGACGAACACCGGCTGGCTGTTCGTCCTGGTCACCAGCGGCTTCGTCGTGTTCGTGGTGTGGCTGGCGATCAGCAAGTACGGCACCATCCCGCTCGGGCGCGACGACGAGGAGCCGGAGTTCAAGACCGTCTCCTGGATCGCGATGATGTTCAGCGCCGGGATGGGCATCGGCCTGATGTTCTACGGCGTCTCCGAGCCGCTCTCCCACTTCGCCACCCCGCCCCCGGGCACCGAGGGCGACCCGGACGCCAAGGTGCAGACCGCCATGGCGACCACGATGTTCCACTGGACGCTGCACCCCTGGGCGATCTACGCCGTCGTCGGCCTCGCGATCGCCTACGGCGTCTACCGCAAGGGCCGCGTGCAGGCTGATCTCCGCGGCGTTCGTGCCGCTGCTCGGCAAGCGCGCCTCGGGCGGCGCGGGCCGGCTGATCGACATGTTCGCCATCTTCGCGACGCTCTTCGGCTCGGCCACCTCCCTGGGCCTGGGCGCGCTGCAGATCAGCAGTGGCCTGGAGATCGTCGGTGACATCGGCCCGCTCGGCAACGGCGCGCTCGTCGTGATCATCGCCGTGCTCACCGTGGCCTTCGTGCTCTCCGCCGTCTCCGGCGTCGCCAAGGGCATCCAGTGGCTCTCGAACATCAACATGGTGCTCGCCGTCGTCCTGGCCTTCTTCCTGTTCGTGGTCGGGCCGACCGTGTTCATCCTCAACCTGGTCCCGACCTCGGTCGGCAGCCTACGTCCAGGACCTCGCGATGATGGCCGCGCGCACCGGCGCCGAGGGCCCCGACACCGAGGCCTGGCTCGGCGGGTGGACGGTCTTCTACTGGGCCTGGTGGCTCTCCTGGACGCCCTTCGTCGGGATGTTCATCGCCCGGATCTCGCGCGGTCGCACGATCCGCCAGTTCGTCACCGGCGTGCTGCTCGTGCCGAGCGTCGTCAGCGTGCTGTGGTTCTGCATCCTCGGCGGCACCGCTATCGACCTGCAGGAGAAGGGCACCGACATCGCCGGTGCCGACGGCCTGGAGGCCCAGGCTCTTCGGCACCCTCGAGGCGTTCCCGTGGGCGACCGCGACCAGCATCCTGGTGATGGCCCTGGTGGCGATCTTCTTCGTCTCCGGCGCCGACGCCGCCTCCATCGTGATGGGCAGCCTCTCCGAGCGCGGTACGACGGAGCCGCGCCGCCCGGTCGTCGTCTTCTGGGGCGTCGCCACCGGCGCGGTCGCCGCCGTCATGCTGCTCGCCGGGGGCACCGATGCACTGGAGGGCCTGCAGACGATCACCATCGTGGCTGCCCTGCCGTTCGTGGTGATCATGATCGGGCTCGCGGCGTCCCTGATGAAGGACCTGCGCGAGGACCCGCTGATGGTCCGCAAGCGCTACGGCGAGGAGGCCATCGAGCAGGCCGTCATCGCCGGCGTCACCGAGCACGGCGACGACTTCGCCCTCTCCGTGGAGTCGGTGGAGCCGGAGCCCGCACCCGGCGAGCCGGAGCCTGGCCGAGCCCGCCCAGGGCCGCTCCTAGCGTGCCGCGGAGCGCGGTCCACCCACCGGAACCCGGTGGGCGGGCCGCGCTCTTGCGCGTTCCTAGGCGGGTCCGACCACGGCGAGCAGACTCGGGCCGGCCGAACACCTCCGCCGCGACCTCCCGGACGTCGTCGAGCGTGACCGCCTCGATCCGGGCGATCACCTCGTCGATGCCGAGCACGTGGCCGTGGACCAGGCTCGTTCTTGCCCAGGCGCATCATCCGGGAGCCGGAGTCCTCCAGGCCCAGGATCATCCCGCCCACCAGCGCGCCCTTGCCGCGGGCGAGACTCGTCGGCGGTGATCCCCTCGGAGGCGATCGTCGTCAGCCTGCTCACGGACCACCGCGAGCACCTCCTCCGTGCGGTCGGGCAGGCAGCCCACCGCGACACCGACCAGGCCGGAGTCGGCGTACTGGCTGGCGAAGGAGTAGACCGAGTACGCCAGCCCGCGCACCTCGCGGACCTCCTGGAAGAGCCGGCTCGACGTACCACCACCCAGGGCGGTGTTGAGCACGCCCAGCGCGTAGCGGCGCTCGTCCTCCCGGGTCACGCCCTCGCGGCCGATGACCAGGTTGACCTGCTCGAAGGGCCGGTGCACCTCGGCGGCTCCGGCCGACACCTTCGGCCGGCGCGCACCCGCCGCCGCCCGCGGTACGACGGGCGCGGACTCCCCGCGCAGCCAGTCCTGCCGGGCGAACGCCTGGGTCACGGCCTTGACCAGCGCACCGTGGTCGACCGCGCCGGCGACCGAGATCACCGTGTTGGCCGGCACGTAGTGGCGCTGGTAGAACCGGCGGATCTGAGCGCGCGTCATCGCCTCGATGGAGGCGTCGGTGCCCGCGATCGGCCGGCCCAGCGGGGTCTGCTCACCCCAGGCGAGCGCGGCGAGCAGGTTCTGCACCACGTCGTCGGGGTCGTCGTCGTGCATCGCGATCTCGTCGAGGATCACGTCGCGCTCGGCGTCCACGTCGGGCGCGGCGATCGTCGAGCCGGTGATCATGTCGCCCAGCACGTCGACGGCCAGCGGCAGGTCGTCGGCGAGCACCCGGGCGTGGAAGCAGGTGTACTCCTTGGCGGTGAAGGCGTTGAACTCCCCGCCCACCGCGTCCAGGGCGATCGAGATGTCCAGCGCGGAGCGCTCGCCGGTCCCCTTGAAGAGCAGGTGCTCGAGGAAGTGGGAGGCGCCGTGGGTGGTCGCGGTCTCGTCGCGCGAGCCGACCCCCACCCACACACCGATCGAGGACGAGCGGGCACCGGCCATCTGCTCGGTGACGATCCGCAGTCCCGACGGCAGCTTGCGAGCGGCGTACGACGGAGGTGATCTGGCCCGCCTCGTCACGCACCGTCTCCAGGGTGCGCGTGGACGTGCGGGAAACGGCCGACGGCCGGTCAGCGTGCTGCTGACCGGCCGTCGACGTGCGGGACGTGGTGCTCACGCGTCCTCGGACTCCTCCGCGGACTCCGTGTCGCCCTCGGCGTCCTCGACGACGGGGACGAGCGAGAGCTTGCCGCGGTCGTCGATCTCACCGATCTCGACCTGGATCTTCTGGCCGACCGAGACGACGTCCTCGACGTTCTCCACGCGCTTGCCGCCGGCGAGGGCACGCAGCCTGCTGATGTGCAGCAGCCCGTCCTTGCCCGGCATCAGCGCGATGAAGGCACCGAAGTTGGTGGTCTTGACGACGGTGCCGAGGTAGCGCTCGCCGACCTCGGGCATCGTCGGGTTCGCGATCGCGTTGATCGCGGCCCGGGCGGCCTCGGCCGCCTCGCCGTTGGTCGCACCGATGTAGACCGTGCCGTCGTCCTCGATCGAGATCGAGGCGCCGGTGTCGTCCTGCAGCCTGGTTGATGACCTTGCCCTTGGGCCCGATGACCTCGCCGATCTTGTCCACGGGCACCTTGACGGTGATGATCCGCGGGGCGTGGACCGACATCTCCTCGGGAGCGTCGATGGCCTCGTTCATCACCTCGAGGATCGCCAGGCGGGCGTCGCGGGCCTGGGTGAGGGCCTTGGCGAGGACCTCGGCCGGGATGCCGTCGAGCTTGGTGTCGAGCCTGCAGCGCGGTGACGAACTCCTTGGTGCCGGCGACCTTGAAGTCCATGTCGCCGAAGGCGTCCTCGGCACCGAGGATGTCGGTCAGCGCGACATACTCGGTCTTGCCGTCGACCTCGCCCGAGATGAGACCCATCGCGATGCCCGCGACGGCGGCCTTCAGCGGGACGCCGGCCTGCAGCAGCGACAGGGTCGAGGCGCAGACCGAGCCCATCGAGGTGGAGCCGTTGGAGCCCATCGCCTCGGAGAGCCTGGCGGATGGCGTAGGGGAACTCCTCGCGGTTCGGGAGCACCGGCAGCAGCGCACGACGCGCGAGCGCGCCGTGACCGACCTCGCGGCGCTTCGGCGAGCCGACGCGGCCGGTCTCTCCGGTGGAGAACGGCGGGAAGATGTACTTGTGCATGTAGCGCCGGTGGTTCTCCGGCGACAGCGTGTCGATCTGCTGCTCCATCTTGAGCATGTCGAGGGTGGTGACGCCCAGGATCTGGGTCTCGCCACGCTCGAACAGCGCCGAGCCGTGGACCCGCGGGATCACGTCGACCTCGGCGTGCAGCGGACGGATGTCGGCCAGGCCGCGGCCGTCGATGCGGACCTTGTCGCGCAGCACCTGCGTGCGGATGGCCTGCTTGGTCACGGCCTTGTAGGCCGCGCCGACCTCCTTCTCGCGACCGGCGAACTGGTCACCGAGCTTCTCCAGGAGGGCCTCCTTGATGCGGTCGCCCTCGGCATCGCGCTCCCTGCTTGCCCAGGGCGCGCTCACGGTCTCCGCTGACGCTGTAGAGCGCGGCGACGTCGGCACCGACGGCGGCCTCGACGGCCTCCAGGACGTCGTCCTCGAAGTCGAGGAAGATCGGGAACTCCTGGACCGGCTTGGCGGCCACGTTGGCGAGTCTCGACCTGGGCCTCGACCAGGCTGCTTGATGAACGGCTTGGCGGCGTCGAGGCCGGAGGCCACGACCTCCTCCGTCGGCGCCTGCGCGCCGCCGCGGACCAGGCTCGATGACGTCCTCGGTGGCCTCGGCCTCGACCATCATGATGGCGACGTCACCGGTGTCGGTGACCCGGCCGGCGACGACCATGTCGAAGACGGCCTTCTCCAGGCTGGCTGTGCGTCGGGAAGGCGACCCACTGACCCTCGATGAGGGCGACCCGGGTGGCGCCGACCGGGCCGCTGAACGGCAGGCCGGAGAGCCTGGGTGGACAGCGAGGCGGCGTTGATCGCGAGCACGTCGTACGGCGTGTCGGGGTTGAGCGCCATGACGGTGATGACGACCTGGACCTCGTTGCGCAGGCCCTTCTTGAAGGTCGGGCGCAGCGGGCGGTCGATGAGGCGGCACGCGAGGATCGCGTCCTCACCGGGTCGACCCTCGGAACGGAAGAACGAGCCGGGGATCCGGCCCGCGGCATACATCCGCTCCTCGACGTCGATGGTGAGCGGGAAGAAGTCGAAGTGGTCCTTCGGGTGCTTGCCGGCGGTGGTCGCCGACAGCAGCATGGTGTCGCCGTCGAGGTAGGCGCTCACCGATCCGGCGGCCTGGCGGGCGAGGACGCCCGTCTCGAACTTGACGGTGCGGGTGCCGAACTTGCCGTTGTCGAGAACGGTCTCGACCTCGGAGATGACGGGTTCAGTCAACTGTTTTCTCTTATTCGAACGTGCGGGACGCGTTGCCCCGCGGGAATGGACGTGATTGTCACCGGCCACACTATCGAGCCGGAGGCGAAATGCAGAACGGGCGACCCCGCGTGGGGTCACCCGTTCGAGTGCATCTTCGGTCGTTCAGATCAACGACGCAGGCCCAGGCGCTCGACGATCGAGCGGTAGCGCTCGATCTCGGTCTTCTTCAGGTAGTTGAGGAGACGGCGGCGCTGGCCGACGAGGAGCAGCAGGCCACGACGGCTGTGGTGGTCGTGCTTGTGCTTCTTGAGGTGCTCGGTCAGGTGGCTGATGCGGTGCGAGAGCAGCGCGATCTGGACCTCCGGCGAACCGGTGTCACCCTCGGTGGTGCCGTACTCGGCGATGATCTTCTTCTTGGTCTCAGCGTCGGTTCCGACTGCCATGAGTTCTCCTCGGTTCGCTCGTTGCGCGGCGCCCCAGCCTGAAATCCTGGAGGCTCTCTTGATCCGCGGCCGTTCTGACGGCAACCGCACAAGGCTAACAGCGGGTCTGCGAGGCAACCGAATCCTTGACCCGCGATGACGCCGGGGGGTGATGGCGCTCCCCCGGCACGACGTGTGACGATGCCAGCGTGGCAGAGCAGCGGATCGGCGTGTGCAACCTGTGCGAGGCGACCTGCGGGCTCCTCCTGACCATCGAGGACGGCCGGGTGACCGGCGCTCGCGGCAACCCGGACGACCCGCTCTCGCGTGGGCACATCTGCCCCAAGGGCGTCGCCATCGGCGACATCCACGCCGATCCCGACCGCCTGCGCCGGCCGGTACGACGCACCGGCCGCGGCGCCGACGCGCGGTGGGAGGAGATCGGCTGGGACGAGGCGCTGGACCTCGTGGCCGAGGGGATCGCGCGCACGATCAACGAGCACGGCGACGACGCCCTCGCGCTCTACCTCGGCAACCCGAACGCGCACAGCCTGGGCGCGCTGACCCACGGGATCGCCGTGACGCAGTCCTTCCGCACGCACAACAAGTTCAGCGCGACCTCGGTCGACCAGGCTCCCCCACCAGGCTCATCGGCCACCTGCTCTACGGCCACCAGCTTGCTGCTGCCGGTGCCGGACATCGACCGCACGTCGTACTTCCTGGTCTTCGGCGCCAACCCGATGGCGTCCAACGGCTCGCTGATGACGGTGCCGGACTTCCCCGGCCGGCTGCGCGAGTCTGCAGGCGCGCGGTGGGCGGATGGTCGTGTTCGACCCGCGCCGCACCGAGACAGCCCGGGTCGCCGACGAGCACCACTTCGTCCGGCCCGGCACCGATGCCTGGGTGCTGCTGGCGATGCTGCACACGCTGTTCGCGGAGGGCCTGACCACCCCGCCGTCGTACGTCGAGGGGCTGGACGCGGTCGAGCAGGCGCTCGCCGGCTTCACCCCCGAGGCCGCCGAGCAGGCGAGCGGGGTGCCGGCCGAGGTCGTCGTGCGGGTGGCGCGAGAGCCTGGCGGCGGCCGACGGAGCCGCGGCGTACGGCCGGATGGGGGTCTCGACCCAGGAGTTCGGGCTCGTCTGCCAGTGGGCGGTGCAGGCTGCTCAACCTGGTCACCGGCAACACCGACCGGGTCGGCGGCGCGATGCTCACCTCCCCCGCGGTCGACGCCGTGGGGCGCGGACTGCTGGGACGCGGGCACTACGACCGGTTCCGCTCGCGGGTGCGGCAGGCGCCGGAGTTCGGCGGCGAGCTTGCCGGTCTCGGTGCTGCGCGAGGAGATCGAGACGCCCGGCGAGGGCCGGGTGCGCGCCCTGCTCACGATCGCCGGCAACCCCGTGCTCTCCACGCCCGACGGTGGTGCGCTCGACAAGGCGCTGGAGGGCCTGGACTTCTGCGCGGCGGTGGACATCTACCTCAACGAGACGACCCGGCACGCCGACGTGATCCTGCCGCCGACCACGCTGCTGGAGCGCGACCACTACGACCTGCCGTTCCACGTGCTCGCGGTCCGCGACACCGCCCGGTTCACCCCGGCGATCTTCCCCAAGGACCGCGACCAGCGCCACGACTGGGAGATCTTCCGCGACCTCTACCTCCGCGTCAGCAAGCGGCTGGAGCGCAAGGCGCCGCTCAAGCGCCGGCTGCTGACCGCGGCGCGCCTGCGGCTCAGCCCGTCGTTCATCATCGGGATGCTGCTGCGCACCGGGAAGTCCGGCGTGACCATCAGCCAGGCTCCGCAAGCACCCCGAGGGCGTCGACATCGGTGCGCTGCGCCCGGACCAAGCTTGCCCGGGCGGCTGTTCACCAAGGACAAGCGGATCGCCGCCCTGCCGGACCTCGTCGCCGGCGACCTGGCCCGGCTGCGCGCCCAGGAGGCGCCCAGCGGCGACGAGTCTGCTGCTCATCGGCCGCCGGCACCAGCGCGACTGCAACTCGTGGATGCACAACACCGACCGGCTCACCAAGGGAAGACCGCGCCACCACCTGCTCATGCACCCCGCCGACCTCGACGCCCGCGGCCTGGTCGACGGCACCCTGGTCACGGTGACCTCCCGCGTGGGCAAGGTCGAGGTGGAGGTGAAGGCCACCGAGGACGTGATGCCCGGCGTGGTCTCGCTCCCCCACGGCTACGGCCACCAGCGCGAGGGAGTGCGCCTGGGCATCGCGAGCAGGGTCGCGGGCGTGTCGATCAACGACCTGACCGACCCCGAGCGACTGGACGTGTCGGGCAACGCGGCCCTGTCCGGCGTACCGGTCACCGTCAGGCTGAATGGACCTGAGCGTCCCACCCGGCCCCGGCCTGCCCGCGGGTCTCGTCGTTCCCGACGGCGAGCCTGGTCGAGCGCTTCTCCCGCTCCCCCGGGCCCGGCGGGCAGTCGGTCAACACCTCCGACACCCGGGTCGAGCCTGGCCTGGGACCCGCGGACGTCGGCCGTGCTGGACGAGCGCCAGCGCGCCCGGCTCACCAGCCCGATCAGCGTCGTCGCGCACGAGCACCGCTCCCAGGCTGCGCAACCGCAACGCCGCCCGTGAGCGGCTGGCCGCCCGGATCCGGGAGCCTGCTGGCGCCGCCGCCTCCGCCGCGCCGCGCGACGAAGCCCAGCCGTGGCTCCAAGGAGCGGCGGCTGGAGGCCAAGCGCCAGCGCGGGCAGACCAAGCAGGCTCCGCGGACGGGTCCAGGACTAGGGCGTGCCTAGGCGACCGTGACCGGGTGCTTCACCACGGCGTCGAAGAAGTAGCCGTTGGGGTTGAAGGCGGCCACGTCCGGCTGGGTGCGCCCGCGCAGGTCCGTGGCCCGGGCCAGCAGGCTGGTGGCTGCCCGCGGAGGGGCGGTGCCAGGTGTGCGTCCAACGCGTCCACCCGTGCCCCTCGGTACGACGCCCGGTCTCCGGGCGCAGCCGGGCGCGCTGCCACGTCGTGCCCCCGTCGGTGCTGACCTCCACCCGGGCGATCGGCGCCGCTCCGGACCACGAGCGGCCGGTGAGCACGACCGGGCGACCGGCCGCGAGCGTGGCGTTCCACGGCAGGCTCCCAGGCGGAGCGGACCGGGTTGACGGTGAGCGGGCCGCCGATGTTGTACCACCGGGTGTTCCACGGCGAGGTCGACTCGGAGGTCGAGACCTCCAGCGAGCCGAGCCACTTGATGCTGGCGATGCCGACCCACCCGGGCAGCACCAGCCGCAGCGGGAAGCCGTGGTCGGGCAGCAGCGGCTCACCGTTCGCCCCCCACGCGAGCAGCGCGTCGTCGAGCGCCTTGGCGATGGGGAACGGGCGGCGCACGTGACCAAGGTTCTCGCCCTTGTCCACGTACTCGTCGTCGAGGCCGACGCCCTGCACCGAGACCGCCTCGGGCCGCAGCCCGGCCCAGCGCAGCACCTCGCGCAGGCGCACACCCTGCCAGGTGACCGAGCCGACGGCACCGAGGGTCCAGGCGGTGCCTGAGGCCTTCGTGCCCTGCTGGGTGTCGTAGAAGTCTGCGGCCGTTGCCGGTGCACTCGTGCACGGCGGCCACCTCGACGTGCCGGAAGCGCCGCTTGAGCTCGGCCAGGCCCAGGCTCACCCCGGCGGGCTCGCGCAGGCCGTCCCCCGCGATCGTCAACCGGTACGACGCCGGGTCGATCTGCGGCGTCCGGGTGTGGTTGCGCACGAACAGCCGGGCCTGCGAGGTGCGCTGCTCGCGCGGGTCCACCGAGGCCCAGCGCATCTCGGCATTGGTGCCGTAGTCGACGAACCACTCCGGCGGGAGCGGCTTGAGGATCGCCGGTGCGCCGGCCCAGGCCCGCGGGGAGGGGAGCTGGGCGACCCCGGCGGCGGCGAGGCCTGCCACCGGGAGGCCGAGCACGGAACGTCGTCGCAGTCCGATCTCCATGGCCAGGAGATTAACACGATCGACTTAGTGCAGTTAAGGTCCGAGCGTGTCGCGGAGCAGTCCGAGGTAGGCGTCGTGGTCGGCTCGCACGGCCACGGTGGCCCGGCCGCGCCGCTCGTCCGGCTCGGCGGCGAAGGCGGTGGCGCCGTAGCGCTCCGGGTCGGTGCGCTCCACCTGCACCGTGGCGCGCAGCGTGGTCAGCAGGCTCCGGCGCGACCAGGGCCGCGACGGCCAGCGGGTCGTGGAGCGGCGCGGGGCCGTCGTACCAGGCGATCCGGGCGTCGACGAGGTCCGCCGCGACGGTCCCGGCCGGGGTGCCCACGGCTCGCAGGCTGCGCGGCGTCGGCGGTGTCGAGCGGCGCGGAGAAGGTCGCGTCCATGGTGACCAGCAGCAGGTCGCTCCAGCGGGCGGCGAGCACGTCGGCGGCGGCCTCGGGGTCGCACCACACGTTCCGCTCGGCGTACGGCGTGACGCCGGCCCGGCGGTGCGTCCCGCCCAGCACGACCAGCCGAGCGACGGAGCCGACGAGCGAGCGGTCGGCGGCGAGCGCGGCGGCGAGGTTGCTCAGCGGGCCGGTCGCGACCAGCGCCACCTGCTCGGTCGTCTCCCGCAGGGTCGCCACCAGCCACTCCACCGCCTCTGCCCCGGCGGTCGAGACCGGCGCCGGCAGGTCGAGGGCCGGCGGCAGGTCCGCACGCCCGCTGGGAAGCGGCGCGATCCGCGGCCGGACCGGCTCGTTGCGGCCCGGGTGCACCCCGATGTCGCCCCGGCCGAGGAGGTCGAGCACGCGCAGGGTGTTGTCGGTGGTGTCCCGCACGTCGTGGTTGCCCCACACCGTCGTCACGCCGAGCAGGTGCAGGTCCGGGTGGAGTGCGGCCAGCAGGATCGCGACCGCGTCGTCGGTGCCGGTGTCGCAGTCCAGGACCACCGGCGTCATCGCGGGGGCTCCTGCGCCCGCAACGCGCGGTAGGAGGTCCGTGCCTCGACCGCCTGCTCCAGGCTCGGCGATCACCGAGGTGAAGAACTGCTTGCGGTAGAGCTCGTCCGTGACGGCGTACACCGTGAAGTAGAGACCGCTGAACGCCGCCAGGAAGGTCGAGACCCGCAGCAGCTCCAGGCTCAGCCGCTCCCCCAGCCAGTCGCCGATCGGGCCGTTCGGCGGCTCGGGTGCGTGACCGAGCCAGGTGGTGATGACCGAGGGCTCCATCGCCACGATGCCGAAGACGAGGAAGAAGGCGTAGACCGCGAGCGCCGGGAGCAGCACCTGGACCACCTGCGCGACCAGCAGGACCAGCAGGAGGTTGGCGCGCTCCAGGCCACGCACGTCGGGGTCGACGCTCTCCAGGCTCCTCGGGCAGACGGGTGAGCAGGAAGCCGACCGCGATCGCTGCGAAGAGCAACACCGAGACCCACAGGACGCCGCCGTCGAGGCTGGAGGCGACCTGCCAGACCTCGGTGTTGATGAACAGGAAGGTCATGAAGAGCAGCAGCAGCGGCAGCGCCCGCGTGACCAGCGGCAGCACCAGGCCGAGCGAGCCGAGGGTGCGGCGCACCGCCCAACCCACCACCATCCAGGCCCGCAGGGTCGCGACGGCGTACACCGCCAGGACGACCCCGGCCCCCGTCAGCGCGGCGCCGAGCCCCGCGGCCGCGCCCCAGCCCGCGCCCACCGCCACACCGGCAACGGCGCCGAGCACCACCGCGACCGCGAACACCACGACCAGGCGGCCCCGGCGCAGCCCGCGGGCGACCCCGGCGCGGTAGCCGTCGACGAAGTAGGGCAGGCCGTGGTCGACGAACCACCGCTCGGCGGCGGGCACGTCGTCCGGGAGGCTCATCTCAGCCCGCGAGGATCGTCCGGGCCCGCGCCACGTCACCGGCCATCGCCTCCAGCAGGTCCTCCACCGAGGCGAACTGCACCATCCCGCGCAGTCGTTCGACGAAGGCCACCTCGACCTCGTGGCCGTAGAACTCCAGGTCGGTGCGGTCCAGGACGTAGGACTCCACCCGCCGATCCCGCTCCCCCGCGAAGGTCGGGTTGGTGCCCACACTGATCGCCGCCGGGTACGTCGCGCCCGCGTCCGGGCCGTCGAGCACGGTCAGCCGTCCGGCGTAGACCCCGTCGGCGGGGGCGGCGGCGCCCGGGCGCACCGGCACGTTGGCCGTCGGGTAGCCCAGGCTCGCGCCCGCGCTTGTCGCCCTCGACCACCACGCCGCGGGTCGTGAACGCCCGGCCCAGCGCCTCCGCGGCGCCGGACACGTCGCCGGCGGCCAGGCAGGTGCGCACGTACGTCGAGGACCACACCTGCGGGCCGCCGTCGAGGCTGACCTCCTCGAGCACGAAGTCGTGCTCGGCGCCCGCGGCGCGCAGCAGGTTGCAGTCACCTGCGGCGCGGTTGCCGAAGCGGAAGTTCGCTCCGACCACCACGGCCTTCACGTGCAGGGTGTCGAGCAGGATCCGCTGGATGAACTCCGCGGGCGTCCAGGAGGCGATCTCGCGGGAGAACGGGATGACGAGCACGTCGTCCACCCCCGACTCACCGAGCAACCGCAGCCGCTGGTCGATCGTGGTGAGCGTCGGCGGGGCGTGCTCGGGGCGCAGCACCGCGATCGGGTGCGGGTCGAAGGTCACGGCGACCACCTGGTCGACCCCGACCTCCGCGGCTACCTCCCGCGCGCGTCGTACGACGTGCTGGTGGCCCAGGTGCATGCCGTCGAAGTTCCCGATCGTCACCACCGTGCGGCCGGTCTCGCTCGGCACCTCGGAGAAGTCGCGCCACACTCGCACGGCGGCAACTCTTCCATACCGGGGTTCAGCCGACGAACACCGCCGCGGGCTTCGAGACCTTGCCGTGCGGCTGGTAGAGCGCCAGGAACTCCCCGTCCGGGGCGAAGACCGCGGTCAGGCTCCGTGATGTCGAGCGGCAGCGGGCGCCCGTACCGGACCGCCTGCGCCTGCTCCCCGTCGAGGTCGAGCGCCGGGAAGGACGCCCGGGCCGCCTCGGCCAACGGGGTGAGGGGTGAAGCTCGTCGAGGTCGGTGTTCGCGGCGTCCAGGGTGAACGCGCCCACCGCATGGCGGCGCAGCGCGGTCAGGTGCCCGCCGACGCCGAGCACGGCGCCGAGGTCGCGGGCGATGGCGCGGATGTAGGTCCCGCTGGAGCAGCGCACCCGGATGTCGAGGTCGAGCAGCCCGCCCTCACGACGGAAGCCGTCCGCCGCGACCTCGTGGATCGTCACCGGCCGGGCCTTCAGCTCGACCTCCTCACCGGCGCGGGCCCGGGCGTAGGCCCGCTGCCCGTCCACCTTGATCGCCGAGACGGTCGAGGGAACCTGCTCGATCTCGCCGCGGAACGCCTCGAGCGCCGTGCGCACGGCCTCCTCGGTGACCTCCGCGGCGGAGGCGCTCGAGGTGACCTCCCCCTCGGCGTCGTCGGTGGTGGTGGCCTGGCCGAGCCGGACGGTGGCGGAGTAGGTCTTCTCGGTCAGCATCAGGTGCCCGAGCAGCCGGGTCGCCCGCTCGATGCCGAGGACCAGCACCCCGGTCGCCATCGGGTCGAGGGTGCCGGCATGACCGACCTTCCGGGTACCGAGCGTACGACGGACGCGGGCGACCACCGCGTGGGAGGTCATCCCGGCGGGCTTGTCGACGACGACCAGCCCGGAGGGGACGGAAGCCACTCAGGCCTCGTCGTCCTCGACAGCCTCGTCCAGGTCCTCGTCGACCTCGCGCGGCTTCTTGTACGGGTCGGCCTCGCCGGCGGGCTGCGCACCCTCGCGCGCGGCGGCCACGGCGGCGTCCGCCTCGCGGGCCTTGGCGAGCACCTCGTCGAGGTGGCGCGCGGACTCCGGGATGCCGTCGAACTCGAAGGCGATCGTCGGGACCGTGCGCATCCCCAGCCGCTTGCCGACCTCGGAGCGGATCATCCCGCGGGCCGACTCCAGCGCCTGGGCACTCGCCTGCTGGTCGGCGTCCTCGCCGAGGACGGTGTAGTAGACGGTGGCGTTCTGGGCGTCACCGGTGAGCCGGACCTCGGTCACGGTGACGAACCCGAGGCGCGGGTCCTTGATCCGTCGCTCCAACGAACTCGGCGACGATCACCTGGATCCGGTCGGCGATCTTGCGCACGCGCGGGCTGGCCATGAGTCATTTCCTATCAGTAGAACGGCCGCGCCGCCCGCCCCGGCAGGACCGGGACGGGCGGCACAACAGTGGTGCGGGGGTCAGCCCCGCGGGATCTCCCGCATCTCGAAGGCCTGGACGATGTCGCCCTCCTTGATGTCCTGGAAGTTGCGGAGCACGAGACCGCACTCGAAGCCTTCCCGGACCTCGGCCGCGTCGTCCTTCTCCCGCTTGAGCGAGGCGAGGTCGAGGTTGTCGGCCACCACGGCGCCGTCGCGCAGCACACGCACCTTGGCGTTGCGGCGGATGACACCGTCGATGACCATGCAGCCCGCGATGTTGCCGATCTTGGAGGAGCGGAAGATCGCGCGGATCTCCGCCTGGCCGAGCGCGTGCTCCTCGTACTCCGGCTTGAGCATGCCCTTGAGGGCCGCCTCGATCTCCTCGATCGCCTGGTAGATGACCGAGTAGTAGCGGATCTCGACGCCTTCCTTCTCCGCCATCTGGCCCGCCTTGCCCTGGGGCCGGACGTTGAAGCCGATGATGATGGCGTCGGAAGCGGCGGCCGGTCGACGTTGGTCTCGGTGATCGCACCGACACCGCGGTCGATGACCCGCAGGCTGACCTCCTCGCCCACGTCGATCTGGGCGAGGGCGTCCTCGAGAGCCTCGACGGAACCGGACACGTCGCCCTTGAGGATGAGGTTGAGCTCCTGGCTCTCGCCCTTCTCCATGGAGGCCATGAAGTCCTCGAGGGTACGACGCACGCGGCGCTTGGCCTGCAGGGCGGCCCGCTCGCGCGCCTCCCGCTTCTCGGCGATCTGGCGCGCCATCCGGTCGTCCTCGACGACGAGGAAGTTCTGGCCGGCGCCCGGGACGGACGAGAGGCCGAGAACCATCGCCGGACGGGCCGGGTCGGCCTCGCTCGAGCTCGTTGCCGTGCTCGTCGAGCATCGCGCGGACCCGGCCGTGGGCCGGACCGGCGACGATCGAGTCACCCACGCGCAGCGTGCCGCGCTGGACGAGGATCGTGGCGACCGGACCGCGACCGCGGTCGAGGTGCGCCTCGATGACCAGGGCCCTGCGCGTCCTGCACGGGGTTGGCCCGCAGGTCGAGCGAGGCGTCGGCCGTCAGGACGATCGCCTCGAGCAGCCTTGTCGAGGTGCAGCCCGGCCTTGGCCGAGACGTCGACGAACATCGCGTCGCCGCCGTACTCCTCGGGCACCAGGCCGTACTCGGAGAAGCCTGTCCGCGGACCTTCGTGGGGTCGGCGGTCTCCTTGTCGATCTTGTTGACCGCGACCACGATCGGGACGTTGGCCGCCCGCGCGTGGTTGAGCGCCTCGACCGTCTGCGGCATGACGCCGTCGTCGGCGGCGACCACCAGGACGGCGATGTCGGTCGCCTGCGCACCACGGGCACGCATCGAGGTGAACGCCTCGTGACCCGGGGTGTCGATGAAGGTGATCCGGCGGTCGTTGCCGTCGACCTCGGTGTGGACCTGGTAGGCACCGATGTGCTGGGTGATGCCACCGGCCTCGCCGGCCACGACGTTGGCGTCGCGGAGCGCGTCGAGGAGCCTTGGTCTTTCCGTGGTCGACGTGACCCATGACGGTCACGACCGGCGGCCGGACGACCAGGTCCTCCTCGCCGCCCTCGTCCGCGCCGAACTCGAGGTCGAAGGTCTCGAGCAGGCTCGCGGTCCTCGTCCTCCGGGGAGACGATCTCGACGACGTAGTTGAGCTCCTCACCGAGCAGACTCGAGCGTCTCGTCGCCCACCGACTGGGTGGCCGTGACCATCTCGCCGATGTGGAAGAGCATCTGCACCAGCGAGGCGGCGTCGACACCGATCTTCTCGGCGAAGTCCGTCAGGGACGAGCCGCGCGCCAGGCGAACGGTCTCGCCGTTGCCCTTGCGGACCCGCATGCCGCCGATCGTCGGGGCCTCCATGGCCTCGAACTCCTGGCGACGCGCCCGCTTGGACTTGCGACCCCGCCGGGCCGGACCGCCGGGGCGCCCGAAGGCACCCTGGGTCTGGCCACGCTGGCCGGGACGACCGCCACCGGGACGACCGCCGCCACCGGGGCCGAAGCCACCGGGACCACGACCGGGAGCGCCCGCACCCGCACCGGCGCCGGGACGACCCGGAGCACCGCCACGACCGGGGGCACCGCCACCGGGACGACCGCCGCCACCACCGGGACGACCCGGACCACGACCGCCGGGACCGGCGCCGAAGGCGGCCGGGGACTTCGGCATCATCGCCGGGTTGGGACGCGGCATGCCCGGACGCCCACCGCCGGCACCGGCCGGCGGACGCGGGCCGGCCGGACCGGCCTCGCCCTCGCGCGGCGGCGGGGCGGGACGACGGCCCATGCCCTGGCTGGGCGCGAACGGGTTGTTGCCGGGGCGCGGGGTGCCGCTGGGCTTGCCGACCGGGCGCGGGGCCGGGGCGGGGGCCTTGGGCTTGGGCGCACCCGGCTTGGGGGCTGCCGGGGCTGCCGGGGCGGCGGGCGCCTCGGCGGCCGGAGCCTCGGGTGCCTCGGGGGCCTCCGGAGCCGGCTTCTCGGCCGGCGCCTTCGGGCCCGGACGCGGGCCCGGACGCGGCGCGGCCGGCTTGTCGGCGGCGGGTGCCTCCGGGGCGGCAGGCGCCTCGGGGGCGGCGGCAGCGGGCGCCTCGGGGGCGGCCGGAGCCTCGGGGGCGGCGGGCGCCGGCGCGGCGGCCTTCTTGGCCGGGGCGGGCTTGGGCGCCGCCTTGGCGGGCGCCTCGGGGGCGTCGCCGGCAGGCTTCATGTTGGCGAGCAGGCTCGGCGCCGTAGGTCGCCTCGAACTTCTTCACGGCGGGGGAGCCTCGATGCTGGAGGACGCCGTCTTGGCGAACTCACCGATCGCGCTCAGCCTTCTCCAGCGCTTCCTTGCTGGGGATGCCGTACTGCTTCGCGAGTTCGGAAACTCGGGTCTTGGCCACGGTTCTCCTTCTGGCCGAGACCCGGGGGTGGATCTCAGACCGTTGGTGGGTGGTGCAGAACGAACTGGCTCATCGCGAGGTACTCATCGAGTGCTCATGAGTCTGTTGCTCCAGTTTCTGTCGGTCGGATCGGTCCGCGAGGCGACGTACTCCCCCACCGGCGCAGTGGACAGCCCACCCGCACCCGGAGTGACCCGGAGCGCACGGGAGAAGGCTTTCCGCCGCACCGCGAGGTCGTAGCAGCCGGTCGTGGGGTGCAGGTGCGCTCCACGGCCCGGCGCGCTGGCGTCAGGATCGGGGAGCACGACGAGCGGGCCGTCGGTCCCCGAGCCGGCGGTCAGCCGCAACAACTCGCATTTGGCGGCCCGCTGCCTGCATCCGATGCACGTCCGGACGGGCCCCGTGGAGGGGAGTGCGTCCGGGCGTGCGGAAGATTTCAGTCGGCGAGCCACCGAGGCTCAACTCTACCGCCTGTCCGGTCGAGGGACCGAACCGGCGTGGCTCAGGCCTCTTCGTCGGAGTGGATGTCGATGCGCCAGCCGGTGAGCCGGGCGGCGAGACGGGCGTTCTGGCCCTCCTTGCCGATGGCCAGCGACAGCCTGGAAGTCCGGTACGACGACCCGCGCCGACTTCGCCGCGGCGTCCACGACCGTCACCGACTGCACCTGGGCGGGCGAGAGCGCGTGCGCGACCAGCGCCGCCGGGTCCTCGGACCAGTCCACGATGTCGATCTTCTCGCCGTGCAGGCTCCGACATCACGTTGCGCACCCGCTGGCCCATCGGACCGATGCAGGCACCCTTCGCGTTGACGCCGGAGACGGTCGAGCGCACCGCGATCTTCGTGCGATGCCCCGCCTCGCGGGCGAGGGCGGCGATCTCCACGGTGCCGTCGGCGATCTCGGGGACCTCGAGGGCGAAGAGCCTTCTTGACCAGGTTCGGGTGCGAGCGGGAGAGCGTGATCTGGGGGCCGCGCATGCCCTTGCGGACCGAGACGACCAGGCACTTGATCCGGGTGCCGTGGCTGTAGTCCTCCCCCGGCACCCGCTCGCTCGAGGGCGCGCTGGGCCTCGAGCCTGCCGAGGTCGACGAGCACGTCGTCGGGGTTGCGGCCCTGCTGGATGATGCCGGAGACGATGTCGCCCTCCTTGCCGGAGAACTCACCGAACCTGATCTCGTCCTCGGCGTCGCGCAGGCGCTGCAGCATGATCTGCTTGGCCGTCGTCGCGGCGATCCGGCCGAAGTCGGCGGGCGTGTCGTCGTACTCCCCGACCTTGTTGCCCTCGCCGTCCAGGCTCCGCGGCGAGCACGCTGACGTGCCCGCTCTTGCGGTCGGGTCTCCACCCGCGCCTGGGCGACCGAGCCCTCGGTCTTGTGGTACGCCGTCAGCAGAGCCTGCTCGATCGCCTCGACGAGGACGTCGAACTTGATCTCCTTCTCCCGCTCCAGCGTGCGCAGGATGTTCAGGTCGATGTCCATCACTCGGCGTCCTTCTCGTCGTCGCTGGTCTTGCGGTTGAACTCGATCTGGACGAGCGCCTTGCGCACGTCCGCATAGGGCACCCGTCGCTCGGCGCCGTCCACGTCCACGCTCACGGCCTCCTCGTCGGAGTCGCCGATCCGGCCGGTGAGCGTGGTGTCGTCGGCCAGGCTCACCTTGACCAGGCGTCCGGCGTTGCGCCGCCAGTGCCGCGGCAGCGTGAGCGGCCGGTCCACGCCGCGGGAGGTGACCTCCAGGGTGTAGGGCAGGCTCGCCCATCACCGCGGAGGCGTCGCCCTCGAGGATCTTGTCGATGACCTTCGTCGCGGCTGCCACGTCGTCGAGCGTCGGCCCGCCGTCGGTGTCGAGCGCGACGCGGAGCACGCGCCGCTTGCCGGCGGGGGTGAGCTCCACCGCCTCCACGTCGAGACCGAGACTCGGCGAGCGGGCCCGTGAGGACGTGCTCGATCCGCTCCGTTGTCGCTCGCTGAGCGCCCTGGCCCGAACCCATGATCGAGTCCTCCCGTGTCCTGTTGTGGCTGTGCCCGCCCACCATAGCGGGTGGAGATAGGGTTCCCCGGTGCCCGCACGAGCGACCCCGATCACGCGCCGCGCCCTGGTGACGGGCTCTCTGGCCGGTGCGGCCCTGCTGGCCACCGGCTGCGACCCCGTGGACGAGCCTGCTCGGCGGTGACGACGACCCGGGCGTGTCGGGCGCGGTGACCCCGACGGCTCCGGCCGTGGACGCCGACGGCGACCTGGTCGCCGAGGTGGCCACCGCGGTCGCCTCGGTCGCGGCCCTCGCCACCGCCACCGGTACGACGTACCCGCCCCTGGCCGCGACCACCACCCGGCTCGCTGCGCTGCACGCCGCCCACCTGAAGGAGCTCGGCGGCGCCGACCCGGCGGAGCCGCCTGCCGTCGCCGGCAACCGTGCGACGGCCCTGCAGGGCCTCGACCAGGCCGAGACCCGGCTCCAGGACCGTCTGGTCCAGGCCGCAGGCCGGGCCGAGAGCGGTGCCCTGGCCCAGCCTGCTCGCCTCGATGGCGGCCGCGGTCGCCCAGCAGCGGGTGGCCCTGTGAGCGACCCGACGCCCACGACGACCGCGTCCCCGAACGGCGCGGAGGCGGTCGAGGCGCTGCAGACCACGTTGGCCGCCGAGCACGCCGCGGTCTTCGTCTACGGCGCGCTCGGCGCGCAGACCTCCCGCTCGACGGCTCCCGGCCTGTTCGCGCGGCTCACCGCCGCCTACCGCCTGCACCGCACCCGGCGCGACCAGGTCGAGGCGATGATCCGGGCGGCGGGCGGCAAGCCCGAGCCGGCGGCACCGGGCTACGCCCTGCCCGCCGAGCTCGGCACCCAGCGCGCCGTGCTCACCCGGGCGCTGCGCCCGGAGCAGGACGCCGCGCGGACCTACGCCTACCTCGTGGCGCACAGCACCGGCAGCACCCGGGCCTGGGCGGTCAGCGCGCTGGTGGATGCCGCGGTCCGCGGACTCGGCTTCGGCGGGCGGGCCGAGGACTTCCCCGGCCGCTGAGGCCGGCCCCGCTACCGCGGAGCACGAGCCCTGGCCCCGAGGATCGTGGTCCAAAACGCCAGCGGTTCGCGGCCTCCGTCCTTCGGGGAACTCCCGAGACGTCCCCCGAAGTACGGGGCCGCGAACCACTGGTGACCGGGGACAACGGTCATCTTGGGTGACGGGAGAGGTGGGGCTCACCGATCACCTGTGCACAATCATGCAACACAGATCCGCCGGGGTCTGCACCTTGCGATCCTCATAAATATGCAGTGCACAAACCTGCAGTTCCGCGGCCGGTTCCGGCGTCTGCGGCGCGCTTCCTCAGCGCCAGGGCGCGAGCAGACTCGGGGATGTCGGCGAGGCGGTGCGCCACCGCGTCCGGCTCACCCTCGGTGTGCCCGACCTGCTCGGCGGGGATGGCGCTGTGCGGGACGTGGATGGCGCGCATCCCGGCGTGCTGGGCGCCCCACACGTCGTCGAAGAGCCGGTCACCGACGTACACGCACCGGGCGGGGTCGGTCACGCCGACCGCGTCCATCGCGGCGCGGAAGGCGTCCGGTGACGGCTTCGTCCAGGGCACCTCGCTGGTGTAGACGTCACCGTCGATCAGGCTCGAGCACGCCGTCGCGCTCGAAGAACCCGCGGTGCCAGCGGCGCGGCCAGATCGTGTTGGACAGCACGCCGACCTTGATCCCCTCCGCCCGCAGCCACGTGAACAGCGGGCCGACCTCGGGATCGGTCAGCGTGTGCGGCTCCCAGAAGGCGTAGTAGGCCTCCAGCAGGCTCCGGATCGTGCTCGAGCCCGGCCTCGGTGAACAGGTCCCCGATCGTCGCGCTCTGCTGGTGGTCGCGGCTGCGGCCCCAGATCACGCTGCCCGCCCGGTGCAGCCGCTGCGCGAAGGCGTGGTGGTCGTCGCTCGTGTCGGGTGTGGTGAGCACCGCCTGCGCCAGGGCCAGCGACTCCGCGTGGAAGTCGATGTCGTGCCACGCCGTCAGCGTGCCGCCCCAGTCGAAGATGACCGCCTCGACAGCCACGGCGTCAGCCCTCGACAAGCGTGCGGATCGCCTCGACCGCGCCGTCGAGGGCGATCTCCTGCTTCTCGCCGGTCCGACGGTCCTTGACCTCGATCACCTGGTTCTCGGGGTCGGCGACCCCGCGGCCCACGGTGACGATGGTGGGCACGCCGATCAGGCTCGGCGTCCTTGAACTTCACGCCGGGGCTGATCTTGCCGGCGCGGTCGTCGTAGAGGACGTCGACGCCCGCGTGGACGAGGCCCGCGACGAGCCCCTCCGCCGCCTCGAAGACGGCCGGGTCCTTGCCCGCCGCGACCACGTGCACGTCGGCGGGCGCGACCTCCCGCGGCCAGCACAGGCCGATCTCGTCCAGCGTGTCCTCGGCGATCGCCGCGACGGCGCGGGAGACACCGACGCCGTAGGAGCCCATCGTGACGGTGACGAGCTTTGCCGTTCTCGTCGAGCACCTTGAGGTCCAGCGCCTCGGCGTACTTGCGGCCGAGCCTGGAAGACGTGGCCCATCTCGATGCCGCGCGCGGACTCCAGCACGCCGCCGTCGCAGACTCGGGCAGGCGTCGCCGTCGCGGACCTCGGCGGCCTCGATCGTGCCGTCGGCGGTGAAGTCGCGGCCGGCGACCAGGTCGATGACGTGGCGCCCGGCGTCGTCGGCGCCGGTCACCCAGCGGGTGCCCTCGCTGACGCGGGGGTCGACCAGGTAGCGGATGCCCGTCGCGGCCTCCTCCCCCAGCACGCCGGGCCCGATGTAGCCCTTGACGAGCGCGGGGTGCTTCGCGAGCTCGGCCTCGTCCATCGGCTCGACCTCGATCGGCTCGAGCCTGGCCCTCCAGCCGCTTCTGGTCCACCTCGCGGTCGCCGGGCAGGCCGATCGCCAGCGGCTCGCGGGTGCCGTCGGGGTGCTTGAGCACGACGAGCACGTTCTTGAGCGTGTCGCCGGCCGTCCACGGCCGGTCCGCCCGGGGGAACGCCGCGTTGAGGTGCGCGACCAGGCTGTCGATCGTGGGCGTGCCCGGGGTGTTCTCGGCGTGCGCGGCGGGGACGTCGTCGTACGCGACGGGGGCGGGAGGACGCACCTCGACGGCCTCGACGTTGGCGGCGTAGTCGCACTTGGTGCAGCGCACGTAGGTGTCCTCGCCGACCTCGGCGCGGGCCAGGAACTCCTCCGACCTCGACCCACCCATCGCGCCGGCCGTGGCCTTGACGATGACGTAGTCGAAACCGAGACGGTCGAAGATCCGGACGTAGGCGTCGCGGTGGGCGGCGTACGACGCGTCCAGGCCCGCGTCGTCGACGTCGAAGGAGTAGGAGTCCTTCATGATGAACTCACGCCCGCGCAGCAGCCCCGCCCGGGGCCGCGCCTCGTCGCGGTACTTGGTCTGGATCTGGAACAGGCTCAGCGGCAGGTCCTTGTAGGAGCCGTAGAGGTCCTTGACCAGGAGCGTGAACATCTCCTCGTGGGTGGGCCCGAGCAGGTAGTCGGCGCCCTTGCGGTCCTTGAGCCGGAAGATGCCGTCGCCGTACTCGGTCCACCGGTTGGTCGCCTCGTAGGGCTCGCGCGGCAGCAGCGCGGGGAAGTGCACCTCCTGCGAGCCGATCGCGGCCATCTCCTCGCGGATGACGGCCTCGACCTTGCGCAGCACCCGCAGCCCGAGCGGCAGCCACGAGTAGCCGCCCGGCGCCGCACGCCGGATGTAGCCCGCCCGCAGCAGCAGCCGGTGGCTCGGGACCTCCGCGTCCGAGGGGTCCTCGCGCAGGGTCCGAACGAACAGGGTCGACATCCGCATCAGCACGCTGCGCAGCCTACGGCCGTCCTACGACGGGCCGCGAACCAGTAACACTCAGGCGGAGCGCGCGGCCTTCAGCATCCCGCGGATCATCGGCACCTGCAGCGGCACTCGGACCATCGTCGCCACCTTGTACGCCGTGTTCGAGGACTTCTGCGCGTCCGCGGCCATCTTCGCGTTGCCCGGCAGCACCCCGGCGAGCAGCGCGGCGCTGGCGTAGGCCGCCGCCTTGCGGGTACGCGGGTGCAGCATCCCGGCGGCGCAGGCCGACTCGGCGTACCCGCTCCAGATCACCCACGGGCGCGCCCCGCCGGGCAGTCTGCTCGGGGATGAGCGGCTCGAAGACCTCGGGCTTGACGAGGTGGATCACGCCGCTGACGAAGAAGGCACCGGTGACGGCCTTGGCCGTGAAGGGGACGGGCATGGGACCACTGTGCCAGTCCCGCCCTCAGCCCAGGTCGAGCAGGTTGCGCGCCCCCAAGCCGTAGAGCAGCCGGTCGGCGGCCTTGAGCGCCTCGAACTCCGACGGGTCGTAGAGCCTGGAAGGTCTTCACCCGCGCCGCGGTGGAGCGGGACTCCTCGAGGATGGCGTTGACGGCGTGCCGGGCGGACTCGTTGGCACCCTCCATCGTGGCCAGGTCGATGTCGGTCCGCACGAAGTCGCCGGACATCAGCAGGTTCGGGATCCTCGTGCGCGCGGTCGGGCGGTGGCGCCAGGAGTCGACGGTGTTGACCAGCAGCGGCGTCTCGTTGGTGTTGCGCCGGTTCGCCGCGTCCCACTGCACGCCCGGGTCGAGGAACCACGAGTGCACGATGCCCTCGGGCATCAGGTCCCCCACCGTGTGGTGGTCCCGGACCTGGGCGAGCACCTCGGCGGCGATCTCCGTCGCTGTGCACTCCTTGGCGGGCTTGCCGTAGAGGATGCCCTTCGCGTCCCAGTTGGAGATGTCGACGGACAGGATGTCGACGACCTCGCCGTCGCCGTAGTCGCGCGGGATCTGCCGGTCGGCCCAGAACTGGCCCTGGGTGAGCGCGGTCAGCGACCAGGGCGAGTCGATGAAGGTGATGTGCCCCTTCGTGACCTCGACGTGGTCGCGCAGGAAGAACTGGATGCCGACCATCCAGTCGGTCTGCAGCGCGGAGAGACCCCTCAGCCCCGGGTCGAGCGCGAGCACGTCGGGCGTGAGGGTAGGTACGGCGCGCTCCACCGGCATCGCGCTGACGAACCAGTCGGCCTCGACGCGGCTCGTCGTACCGGCGGCGTCGGCGAGCACGGCGGCGGTGATCCGGCCACCGGAGGTCTCGTAGCGCACCAGTCGCTGGCCGGGGACGAAGCGGACGCCGAGCCCGCGCAGGTAGGTCGTCCACGGGTCGATCCACGCCTCGTTGGTGGGCAGGTCGAGCACCCGGTCCAGCGCGCCGTCGTTCCCCCGGCCCATGATGTTGTAGATGAACGCCTCGCCCATGTTGCCGATGGTGCGGGTGCTGGCGATCGTCTCCTTCGCGGCCACCAGGTTGCGGGTCAGGCCGGCGGCGAGGATCTTCTGGTAGGGCTGGGACCGCTTCGCGGCGCCGACGAAGTCCCACCACGAGACCTTCTCCCACTGCCCCAGCCGGCGCTCGTCGCAGGCTGGTGAGGAAGACCAGCAGCCGCTCGACGAAGTACGTCAGGCTCCTGCGGCGGCACCGCGTGCCCGCCGAGGTTGTCGAGCAGGAAACGGCGCAGGCCGTCCACGGTCAGCAGGCTGCTGCGGGTCCGGACCGACACCGAAGACGAAGGCGTCCGCGTGGTCGCCGCCGCGCAGGAACTTGCCGCCGCTGGCGGCCACCAGGTTGTCGCCGACCGTCCCGGAGCCGAACGGGATGCGCCGCATCGTGTCCGGCACGTGGTGGTAGAAGCCCGGGAAGAAGCGGAAGCCGTGCTCCCCCGGCAGGTCCGCGCGACCACCGGCGCCGGTGCCGGCGAAGGGGATGCTGCGCGCCTTGCCGCCCCATGCCGAGGGCTCGAAGACGGTGACGGCGAAGCCGCGCTCGATGAGCTCGTGGGCGGCGGTCAGCCCGGCCATGCCGCCACCGAGGACCACGGCGTTCTTGCCCGGCGTGGCGGCGAAGGCGGGCGCCAGGCCGGCGCCGGCCAGCGCCACGCCGGCGCCGACGGCGGCCGAGGAGCCTCAGCAGGGTGCGGCGGTCGAGGCGGTGGGTCATCTGGTCTCCCCCATGAGATCAACCGACACTAGTGTCGGTAACTGGCGACACCGAGTATCGTGACCAGCACCACAGCAGGTCAAGGCCCTGAGGCCTACTACCGACAACCCTGTGGGTACGACGACGAGGAGGCACCCGTGGCCACGACGGACACCGTCCGCCGCCGGCTCAGCGCGCCCGCCCGCCGCCAGCGGATCGAGGCCGCGGCCGTCGAGGTCTTCGCCGAGCGCGGCTACGACGCCACCTCGGTCGGCGAGATCGCCACCGCGGCCGGGGTGTCCCGGACGGTGCTCTACGACCACTTCCGCTCCAAGCGCGAGCTCTACCTGCAGGTGCTCGACGCCCAGAACGCCGCCATGCTCGCCGAGGTCGGCGCGGGGATCACCGGCGCCGGCGCGGGTGCGGACCGGCTGCGCGCCACCGTGGCGGCGTACCTCTCCTTCGCCCGGCACCGTCCCGCAGCCCGACGGCTGCTCGTGGACCCGATCCCGACCGGCGACCCGGACCTCGACAGCGTCCTGGCGGCGTACCGGACGGCGCGGGCCCAGGCCGTGGCCGCCATGCTCGCCCCCGACCTCGCCCGCTCGGGCCTCGAGCCCGGCGCGACCGGCTCCGCGGTCGTCGTCGAGCCTGCTCATCACCGGTGTCGACGGTGTCGCGCGGTGGTGGCAGGAGCACCCCGGAGCGCCGCTGGAGGAGGTCACCGACATCGCCTCGCGGCTGCTCTGGAACGGCCTGCCCCGGGTCGGGCGCTGAGCGCTCTCCCCGCGTGGTGGCGTTGTGTCGGAGGCTCGGTCTAGCGTGCCCAGCATGACCACCGCACTCCTCGTCATCGACGTCCAGCAGGGCAACACCGCCGAGGCCTACGACCGCGCCGGCGTGATCGCGCGGATCCGCGGCCTCATCGACCGGGCGCGCGCCGACGACGTGCCGGTGATCTGGGTCCAGCACGAGGCGGGGCCGTTCGTGCCCGGCTCCGAGGCCTGGCAGATCGTCGAGGAGGTGCGCCCGGGCGAGGGCGACCCGGTCGTGGCCAAGACCTACCTCGACTCCTTCGCCGGCACCGACCTGCGCGCGCGGCTCGACGCACTCGGGGTCACCCGCCTGGTGCTGTGCGGCGCCGCCACCGACGCCTGCGTGCGCAGCACCGCCGCCCGCTCGCAGGTCGAGGGCTACGACACCGTGCTGGTCGCCGACGGGCACACCACCGACGAGGGCCCGTGGCCGCTCCCCCTGCCCGACGGCAGCACGGTGCCGGTCGGGGCGAAGGAGATGATCGCGTTCACGAACTTCTTCGTCGCCGACACCGAGTACCCCGGGATCACCACCGAGGTGGTCACGGCCGAGGAGGTCACCTGGTGAGCCTCTAGAACGTCGCGGTCAGAACATCACGGTCGCAAAACGCGTCGTCTCCACGAAGCCGACCCGCTCGTAGACCGCGCGCGCGGCAGTGTTCCAGTCGTTGACGTAGAGCGAGACCGTCGGCGCGATCCGCGCCCGCACCTGGTGGACCACGGCGGCCATCCCGGCCGTGGCCAGCCCCTGGCCCCGTCGGTGCGGTGGTACCCAGACCCCCTGGATCTGGGCGGCCTGCGCAGTGGCGCACGCGACCTCGGCCTTGAAGACGAGACTCGTCGCCGTCGTACCGGACGAAGGACCAGCCGCGGCCGATGAGCCTGGGCGACGCGGGCGCGGTAGAGGTCGCCGCCTCCACCGGACTCGGGCGAGACGCCGACCTCCTCGGTGTACATCGCGACGCAGGCCGGGTAGAGCGTGCCGAGGTCGCCCTGGACCCCGGCTCGCACACCCTGGTCGGGAGCCACCGCGGGCGGGCCGTCGAGGACGAGGTGACGCTGGTCCCAGCGGGTGTCTCGGGGCTCGCCCCAGTGCGGGGCGACCTCGTCCCAGAAGGCCCGGACGGCGCTCTGCTGGCCGACCAGCGTGGAGGCGGTACGACGCCGCGCGAGCGCACGCTCGGCGAAGGCCACCGCGTCCTCGGGGCGGGCCTGCACCGGGACCAGGTTGGCGGCGACGTGGCAGGCCGCGACGAGGTGGCCGCCGTCGAAGCGGCCCCACATCTCGCCGCCGAGCCAGCGCGGTTCGAGGTTGGTGGTGTGGGCGCGGTGCAGCGCGAACACGTTGACGACCGGGTCCTGGCTCGCGAGGCTCCACGAACGCGGGGACGTCGGCGGTCGCGAGGACGCGCACGCCGTGCCGGGTGGTCAACACGGAACCACCCTAGGGCGTGGGCGGTGTCAGCGAACCGTCAGGAGACGGACACGCTCGGCTCCGCGCCCTCGACGGGCTCCATCGACTCGGCGATCTTCATCGCCTCCTCGATGAGGGTCTCCACGATCTCGGCCTCGGGGACGGTCTTGATGACCTCGCCCTTGACGAAGATCTGGCCCTTGCCGTTGCCGGAGGCGACGCCGAGGTCGGCCTCGCGGGCCTCACCGGGGCCGTTGACGACGCAGCCCATGACCGCGACGCGCAGCGGGACCTCGAGGCCGTCGAGGCCGGCGGTGACCCGCTCGGCCAGGGTGTAGACATCGACCTGGGCGCGGCCGCAGGAGGGGCAGGAGACGATCTCCAGGCTTTGCGGGGGCGCAGGTTGAGCGACTGCAGGATCTGGATGCCGACCTTGACCTCCTCGACCGGCGGCGCGGAGAGGGAGACCCGGATCGTGTCGCCGATGCCGCGCGAGAGGAGGGCACCGAAGGCGGTGGCGGACTTGATGGTGCCCTGGAAGGCGGGGCCGGCCTCGGTGACGCCGAGGTGCAGCGGCCAGTCGCCGGCCTCGGCCAGCGAACTCGTAGGCGCGGACCATGACGACCGGGTCGTTGTGCTTGACCGAGATCTTGAAGTCGCGGAAGCCGTGCTCCTCGAAGAGGCTGGCCTCCCAGACGGCGGACTCGACCAGCGCCTCGGGCGTGGCCTTGCCGTACTTCTCCAGCAGCCGCTTGTCGAGCGAGCCGGCGTTGACGCCGATCCGGATCGAGGTGCCGTGGTCCTTGGCCGCGGCCGCGATCTCCTTGACCTGGTCGTCGAACTTCTTGATGTTGCCGGGGTTGACCCGCACCGCGGCGCAGCCGGCCTCGATGGCGGCGAAGACGTACTTCGGCTGGAAGTGGATGTCGGCGATGACCGGGATCTGGCTGTGCTGGGCGATCTCCGGCAGCGCGTCGGCGTCGTCCTGGCTCGGGCAGGCCACCCGGACGATGTCGCAGCCGGCGGCGGTCGACTCGGCGATCTGCTGCAGCGTGGAGTTGACGTCGCTGGTCAGCGTGGTCGTCATCGACTGCACCGAGATCGGGTGGTCGCTGCCGACCCCGACCTTGCCCACCTGGATCTGGCGGGTCGGGCGGCGGGGGGCGAGCACCGGCGGCGGTGCGGCCGGCATGCCCAGGCTGATGGACGTCATGACCTCAAGATTAGTCGCGGGGAGGTGGAGATCAGGATTCGAGGTGCACGGGCACGACGAGGTCGCCCACGATGAGCACGACGCCCATCACCAGGATGGCCAGCCCCACGACGTAGGCGACGGGCAGCAGCTTGGCGACGTCGACGTACCCCGGGTCGGGACGCCGGCGCAGCCGGGCCCACCCGCGGCGCAGGGCCTCCCACAGCGCCCCGGCGATGTGCCCGCCGTCGAGCGGCAGCAACGGCACGAAGTTGAACATGCCGATGAAGAAGTTGAAGCCCGCGACCAGCATGAGCAGGGAGATCATCTTCTGCTTGACCGGGATCTCCTCGTGCGAGGCGGTCTCCCCCGCCAGCCGGCCGCCGCCGACGATGCTGACCGGGCCCATCGGGTCGCGCTCCTTGACCCCGACGATCGCCTGCGCCACGCCCCAGACCTTCGTGGGCAGGGTGCCGAGCGCCTTGACGACGTCGACGGTCATCGTGCCCATCTGGCCGAGGGTGTAGCCGACGCCGCCCGTGGTCGGGTGGCTGCGGGGGGTGACGCCGAGGAAGCCCACCTTCGCGTCGGTCGCGCCTCCCGCCTTGGCGGGCGGACGGACGACGGTCGTGGTCTGGAAGGTCCGCTGCTCGCCGTCGCGCTCGACGACGACGGTGGCCTGCGCGGTGCCGTTCTTCCTGACCAGGTCCTGCATCTGCTTCCAGCCTGGTGATCGCGACGCCGTTGAAGGAGACCATCCGGTCGCCCTTCTCGATGCCCGCCTGGTACGCCGGGGTGGGCTGCTTCGCGAGCCTCCTCGGGGGTGCACACCTCGCCCGTCTCGCTGCTGGGCTTCACACAGGCCGAGACCTCGCCGACGGTGGTCTCGATGGCCGGGTCCCCGGCGTTGCCGTAGGTCGCGAAGACACCGACGAAGATGCCGAAGGCGATCAGGATGTTCACCGTCGGGCCGCCGCCCATGACGATGACCTTCTTCCACCACGGCATCCGGTAGAACAGCCGCTCGGAGTCGGCGGGGGTGATGGTCTCCCACTCGGCCGCGCGCGCGTCGGAGATGAGCCTGGGTGAACATGCCCGTGTTGGACTTGCGGACCTTGATCACCTGGTTGCCCGCGGAGTCCATCTCGACGCTGTCGGCCAGGTGGTCCGCGCCCGGCGGCAGCATCCCGACGATCTTGACGTAGCCGCCCAGCGGGACCGCCTTGATGCCGTACTCCGTCTCGCCGACCTGCTTGCTCCACACGGTCGGGCCGAAGCCGATGAAGTACTGGGTGACCTTCCCGCCGAACGCCTTCGCCGGGATCATGTGCCCCAGCTCGTGCAGGCCGATGGAGGCGAGGATCGCCAGGGCGAAGACGAGCACGCCGAGGGTGTAGAGCAGAACGGTCATCACGGGCGTCTCGGGTGTCCTCAGTGCGGTCGTGCGGCGATGGTGCGGGCGGCAGCCTCACGCGCCCACGCGTCAGCGGCGAGCACGTCGTCGAGCGAGATCTGCTCTCCCGAGGGTACGTCGTGGGCGGCAACCACGCTGGCGACCACGTCGACGATGCCGGTGAAGGGCAGGCGACCGGCACGGAACGCCTCCACCGCGACCTCGTTGGCAGCGTTGTAGACCGCGGGCGCGGCGCCGCCGCGCTCCCCCGCGGCGCGCGCCAGTGCGACCGCCGGGAACGCCTCGTCGTCGAGCGGGAGGAACTCCCAGGTCTCCGGGCGGGTCCAGTCCACGGCCGGCGCGGCGTTCGGCACCCGCTCGGGCCAGTCCAGGCCGAGCGCGATCGGGATGAGCATGGTCGGCGGGCTGGCCTGCACGATCGTGGAGCCGTCGACGAACTCCACCATCGAGTGGACCACGCTGGTGGGGTGGACGACGACCTCGATCCGGTCGTAGGGGATGCCGAAGAGCAGGTGCGCCTCGATCACCTCCAGGCCCTTGTTGACCAGGGTCGCGGAGTTGATGGTGATGACCGGGCCCATGTCCCAGGTCGGGTGGGCGGCGGCCTGCTCCGGCGTGACGTCGGCGAGCTCGGCGCGGCTACGCCCGCGGAAGGGGCCGCCGCTCGCGGTGAGCACCAGGCGTCGTACCTCCTGGGGGGTGCCGGCGCGCAGGCACTGCGCCAAGGCGCTGTGCTCGGAGTCGACGGGCACGATCTGGCCGGGCTTCGCGCGCTCCAGGACGAGCGGACCGCCCATGACGAGCGACTCCTTGTTGGCGAGTGCCAGCGTGGTCCCCGCGTCCAGCGCGGCGAGGGTGGGACGCAGGCCGACCGCGCCGGTGATCCCGTTGAGGACGACGTCGCAGGGCTCGGCCGCCGCCTCGGTGCTGGCCTCCTCCCCGAGCCCGGAGAAGCGGGGGGCGAACTCGGCGACCTGCTGCTCGAACAGGTCCGGGTTGCTGCCGCCCGCGGTCAGCCCGACCACGCGGAAGCGGCCCGGGTTGGCGCGCACCAGGTCGAGCGCCTGGGTGCCGATCGAGCCGGTCGAGCCGAGGATGACGACGTCTTTCACCCCGTCGTTCTATCAGGCGTGCACGGCGCTCCGGCACCTGTCACGGTCCTGTGACGTCGCTGCCGCCGGGTTGTGAGATCGCCGACGCAACCTGCGGGCATGTCTCCGCGTCTTCCTCCCGTGACCACCACTGCTCGCCTCGGGATCGTCCTCACCCTCGGGCTCCTCGCCGTCCTCGTCCCTCTCCTCCCCCTCCCGCCGCAGGCCGCCATGCCGTCCGTGACCGCGGTCCCCGCCGCGGCCGCCGACCCGGCACCGGGGACCGCGCCCTCGCCAGCGCCCGCGCCCGCGCCGGTCGAGCGCAAGCGCTGCGTGGGGCGGGTCGCGCTGACCTTCGACGACGGCCCGGCTCCGCGGGTGACGCCCGGGCTGGTCCGCGAGCCTGCAGCGGCTGCACGTGCCGGCGACCTTCTTCATGGTCGGCCGCAACGTCGCCGCCCACCCCGAGACCGCCCGGCTGGTGCAGCGGGCCGGCTTCACCGTCGGCAACCACACCTGGTCGCACGCGGACCTGCGCACCCTCACCGGCCCCCAGGTACGACGCGAGTCGGCCCGCACCCGCCAGGCGCTGATCCGCGCGGGCGTCCGGCCGGGCCGCCTCGCCCGCCCGCCGTACGGCGCCCTGGACGCCACCGCCCGCCAGGCTCTGCGCCGCGAGGGACTCCTCCCGGTGCTGTGGACGATCGACTCCCGCGACTGGGCCGACGGCAGCACCCGCGACATCGCCCGCCGGATCCTGCGAGCGCTGCGCCCCGGCGACAACATCGTGCTCCAGCACGACGGCGTGGCCCGCTCCCCGCTGTCCGTGGCGGCCGTCACGGAGGTCGTCACGAAGGCCCGGCACCGCGGCTACTGCTTCTCCGCGCTCGACGGATCCGGTGACGTCCGCCACTGAGGACGGCGTGCCCCCTGCGAAATGCCCACTTCCGACGCTCTCAGACCCCATGCTTTCAGCGTGCTGCTCTCCCGTGCCCGGACGGTGGTCACGGGACGGAGGCTCGCGACCGCCGCCTCGGCCGTCGCCATCCTGCTCCTCGCCCACGCGCTCAGCGCCGGCCCGGTCCCGACCGAAGCCGCCGGGCGCGACGTCCCCGCGGCGCAGGCTGGCCGGTGCCGCGGCACCCCGGCCGCGCCCGGCCCCCGCCGGGCGGGCAGGTGCCTGCACGGGCACCGTGGCGCTGACCTTCGACGACGGCCCGGTGCCCGGTACGACGCCGCGGCTGGTCCGGATCCTGCGCGAGCCTGCACGTGCCGGCGACGTTCTTCATGGTCGGCAGCCGGGTCCAGGCGCATCCCGAGCCTGGCCCGTCTCGTCGAGCGCTCCGGCTTCCTCATCGGCAACCACAGGCTGGGCGCACGAGAGCCTGCCCTCGCGCTCGGACCAGCAGGTCCGGGCCTCGATCGCCGGCACCAACCGCACCTTCGTGCGCGCAGGCGTGCACCCGACCCGGCTGATGCGCCCGCCGTACGGCGCGATGAACGCCCGGGTGCGCGCCGACATCGTCGGCCTGGGCTACACCCCGGTGCTGTGGAGCATCGACTCCCTCGACTGGAGCCACGGCAGGCTCGGACCAGATCGCCGCCCGGATCCTCGGCGCGCTGCGCCGGGGCCGCAACGTGGTGCTCCAGCACGACGGCGTCGATCGCTCACCGCTGTCGGTCGACGCGGTCACGAAGGTCGTGCGCGGCGCCCGCCGGCACGGCTACTGCTTCACCGCCCTCGACGGTCGCGGCCAGCCGGGCTTCCCGGTGCCGGTCGCGTCGGTCTCGGTCAAGAACGCCGCCGAGGGTCGCTCCGCGCTCGCCGTGGTCCGTCTGGACCGGATGGCCGGACGGCCCACCTCGGTGGCGCTCACCGTGCGCTCCGGGTCGGCGACCATCGGGCACGACCTGCCGGCCCTGCGGGCCCGGCTCACCGTCCTGCCGGGCCGGTTGACGGCGAGCATCGCGATCCCGATCCGCGCCGACGGGCTCACCGAGCCCGACGAGCGGGCGAGCGTGGTGATCGGCCAGCCGAGCGGGGTGCGCATCGGCACCGGCACCGCGGTGCTGACCATCCCGGCCCAGGGCGCCGGGAGCCCGGCCCGCTGGTCACCGCACTGATTCCTACCGAGCGGGCTCAGCCGTCGGTGAGGGTGCCGGCCGCCGTGTACGGGTCGGTCTCGCCGGCCACCACCGCCGCCGCGAGGTCGTCGAGACGGTCGCCGTCGCCGACGCTCCCCCAGCGCTTGCGCAGCGCGGTGAGGGCGAGGGTCTCGATCTCGCTCCGCGCGCGGCGGACCCGGCGCCGCTGGAGCTCGCCGCTGTCCCGCAGCCAGTCGCCGTGCTCCTCCAGGGCGTCCACGACGTCGGCGACGCCCTCACCGGTGGAGGCGACGGTCTTGAGGACCGGCGGGCGCCACACGTCCTCGCGACGCTCGGCGATGCCGAGCATCGACCGGAGGTCGCGTCGTACCTTGTCGGCACCGTCGCGGTCGGCCTTGTTGACGACGTAGAGGTCACCGATCTCCAGGATGCCGGCCTTGGCGGCCTGGATGCCGTCGCCCATGCCCGGGGCCAGCAGGACGACGGTCGAGTCGGCCTGCCCGGCCACCTCGACCTCGCTCTGGCCGACGCCGACGGTCTCGACGAGGACGTAGTCGAAGCCCGCCGCGTCGAGCACCCGCAGGGCCTGGGGAGTGGTCCAGGCCAGTCCGCCGAGGTGGCCGCGGGCGGCCATCGAGCGGATGAAGACGCCCGGGTCGAGGACGTGGTCGCCCATCCGGATCCGGTCGCCCAGCAGGGCGCCTCCGGAGAACGGCGAGGAGGGGTCCACGGCGAGCACCGCGACCCGTCGGTCGCGGCGGCGCAGACTCGCCGATGAGGGCGTTGGTCGAGGTCGACTTCCCGACCCCGGGCGAGCCGGTCAGACCGACGATCCGGGCGTGGCCGGTGTGCGGCGCGAGTGCGCGCATCAGGCTCCGGCAGGAGCGGCGACTCGTCCTCGACCTGCGAGACCAGCCGGCCCACGGAGCGCGGGTCGCCGGTGCGGGCCTTCTCGACCAAGGCAGGAACGGCCGCCGCGGTGATCCCGCGGCGGCCGCCCTGGATGTCCTGCTCAGGCAACGGGTCAGGCAGAGGGGACGCGGATGACCAGCGCGTCGCCCCGGCCGCCGCCGCCACACAGGGCGGCCGCGCCGACGCCGCCGCCGCGGCGCTGGGCTCCAGCGCCAGGTGCAGCGTGATCCGGGCACCGGAGGCGCCCAGCGGGTGACCGATGGCGATCGCGCCGCCGTTGACGTTGACCTTGTCCTCGTCGAGGCCGAGGGCGCGGGCCGACTCGATGCCGACCGCGGCGAAGGCCTCGTTGAACTCGACCAGGTCGAGGTCCGCGACGCTCAGTCCGGCCTTGTCGAGGGCCTTCTGGGTCGCGTTGGCCGGCTGGAGTCTGCAGGCTCGAGTCGGGGCCGGCGACCTGGCCGTGGCTCAGGATCTCGGCGAGGATCGGCAGGCCGGGTCTCCTCGGCCTTGGCCTTGGAGGTGACGACCACGGCCGCCGCGCCGTCGGAGATCTGCGAGGCCGAGCCGGCGGTGATCGTGCCGGTCTTGGAGAACGCCGGGCGCAGGCCGGAGAGCGACTCGGCCGTGGTGTCGCCGCGCACACCCTCGTCGGCGCTGATGACGACCGGGTCGCCCTTGCGCTGCGGGATGCTCACCGGGACGATCTCGTCGTCGAAGACGCCGTTCTTCTGCGCGGCCGCGGCACGCTGGTGCGAGCGGGCCGAGAACTCGTCCTGCTCCTCACGGGTCAGGCCGTTGTCGCGCTCGGCGTTGACGGCCTCGGTGAGGTTGCCCATCGCCTGCTGCGTCGCCTGGTCGTAGAGCGCGTCGTAGGCCATCGAGTCGACCAGCGTGGTGTCGCCGTACTTGAAGCCGTCGCGGCTCTTGGGCAGCAGGTGCGGAGCATTGGTCATCGACTCGGTGCCGCCGGCGACGATGATGTCGGCCTCGCCGGCGCGGATCAGCGCGTCGGCCCGGGCGATGGCGTTGATGCCCGACAGGCACACCTTGTTGATGGTGATCGAGGGGACGCTCGCGGGCAGGCCCGCGGCGAGACCGGCGGTGCGGGCCGGGTTCTGGCCGGCACCGGCCTGGAGCACCTGGCCCACGATGAGGTAGTCGACCTGGTCGGGCGCGACGCCCGCCTTCTCCAGCGCACCCTTGATGGCGACACCGGCGAGGTCGGCGGCCGAGAGGGACTTGAGGCCACCGAGGAGGCGGCCGATCGGCGTACGGGCGCCGGCGACGATGACGCTGGGGTTGTCGGACATGGATCCTCCGTGCAGACGTGTGGTCGGAACATTTCGACTCTACTCGCGGGTATCCAGGCCCGGCGAGGGGTCCATCGTGCGGTCGGTGAGGCACTCGTCACACCCCTCGGAGGAGGGTGCGACGGCACAATGGCGCGCATGAGCATCACTGACCCGGTCACCAGCGCAGTCCCCACGCACCTGTTCACCGCCATCGACCATGTCGGCATCGCGGTGCCGGACCTCGACGAGGCGATCGCGTTCTACCGCGACAACTTCGGCATGCACGTCACCCACGAGGAGACCAACGAGGAGCAGGGGGTGCGCGAGGCGATGGTCGCGGTCGGCGACACCGACTCCAAGATCCAGCCTGCTCGCGCCGCTCAACGCCGACTCCACGATCGCGAAGTTCCTCGACCGCAGCGGCCCGGGCCTGCAGCAGGCTCGCCTACCGGGTCACCGACCTCGACCAGGTCTCCGCGATCCTGCGCGAGCGCGGCCTGCGCCTGCTCTACCCGGAGGCGCGCCGCGGGACCGCGGACAGCCGGATCAACTTCGTGCACCCCAAGGACGCCGGCGGCGTCCTGGTCGAGCTCGTCGAGCCGGCCGCGGGCGGCGCTCACTGAGCACGCTCAGGCCCAGCGGAACCGGAGGCTCCTCGCCCGGCCTGAGCCTGGGCCAGCCGGTCGGTATCGGCATCGGCCACCACGGCGACCACGGGATAGCCCCCGGTCACCGGGTGGTCGGGGCCGAACACCACCGGCCGTCCGTCCGGCGGCAGCTCGGACCGCGCCGCGCAGGGCACCCTCGCTGGGCAGGCTCCTCGCGGTCCGGTACGACGCCGAGCGGCTCCCCCTCGAGCCGGAGCCCGACCCGGTCGCTGTCCGCCGCCACCCGCCACGGCGTGCCGACCAGGGCGTCGAGGCCGGTGGCCCAGTCGTCGCGCGGGCCGCGGTGCAGGCGCACGGTCGCCGGGGCGTCGTACCTGCTGGCGGGGACGGCGTCCACGCCGATCGTGCCGGCGACCTCGCGGCCGATGGCGATCACGTCCCCCGCTCGCACCGGCCCCGGGCCCAGACCGGCGAGGCTGTCGTGGGCACGGGAGCCGAGCAGCGCGGGCAGGTCGAGGCCGCCACGGACGGCGAGGTAGGAGCGCAGGCCGCTCGCCGGGGTGCCGAGGGCGAGCCGCTGGCCCGGCCGCAGCGCGAGCACCGCGCCCGTCGGCTCGGCGCGACCGTCCACGCTCAGCGGCGCGGGCGCGCCGGTGACGCAGACCCAGAGCGTCCCCGCGGCCTCGACCTCCAGCCCGCCGAGCACTACCTCGAGGGTCGCGGCGCCGGGATCGTTGGCGAGCAGCCGGTTGGCGAGGGCGTGGGCGACGCGGTCGGCGGCCCCGGAGGCGCCGACGCCGATCGCCGCGTGCCCGGGCCGGCCCTGGTCCTGGACGAGCACCGGTCCACCGGCCGCCCGGACGACGAGCGCGCTCATCGGGCCTCGAAACGCACGGTCGTCCCGGCGGTCAGCAGCGCCGGCGGGTCGCGGTCGGCGTCCCACAGGACCAGTTCGGTGTGGCCCAGCAGCTGCCAGCCGCCGGGCGAGCCTGCGCGGGTAGATCCCGCTGAACTCCCCCGCCAGCCCCACCGAGCCCGCCGGCACCCGGGTGCGTGGGCGCTCGCGGCGCGGGACCCGCAGCCGCGGGTCACCGCCGACGAGGTAGGCGAACCCCGGCGCGAACCCCCCGAACGCCACCCGCCACGGCGTCTCCGTGTGCGCCGCCACGACCTCCTCGGGCCTCAGCCCGGTCAGGCTCGGCGACCTCGGCCAGGTCCGCGCCGTCGTAGGCGACCGGCACGACGAGCTCCCGCCGCGGTAGTCCCTGACGAGAAGCACTGATCTCGTCTCCGAAAGCGTGCCTTTCGTCAGGGACTACCCCGCGGAGCCGGTCGACGGACACCCCCGGCCGGGCGACGAGGAGCACCGTCCGGGCCCCCGGTACGACGTCGAGCGCCACCTCCGCGACAGCAGGGTCCGTCCGCAGGTGTGCCACCAGGGCCACCACCGCGGAGGTGTCGGCGAGACTCGACGAGGAGCCCGCGGTCGCCGTACGGGAGGAGGTTCATGCGAACGGCGCCACCGCGACCCCGGCCGCGTCCAGCGCCGCCCGGACGGCCGCCGCGAGGCCGGGCGCGCCCGGCGAGTCGCCGTGCACGCACAGCGAGCGGACGCCGGAGCGGGCGAGGCGGACCGCCTGCGCGGCGACCTCGGCCGGGTCGAGCAGGAGTGCGCCGGGCTCCGAGCGGGGAACCAGGCCGCCACCGGGGAGGTACCCCCGGTCGGCAAAGCCCTCGCCGACCGCGGCCAGGCCGGCGCCGGCGACCGCGGCCAGGAAGTCCGAGCCGGCGAGGCCCAGCACCGGCAGCCCGCCGAAGGCCACCACCGCGCGGACCACCGCCGCCGCCTGCTCCGGGTGGCGGGAGACCGCGTGGTAGAGCGCACCGTGCGGCTTCACGTAGGCGACCCGGGCGCCGGCGGCCCGGGCGATGCCGTCGAGCGCGCCGAGTCTGGTAGAGCACGTCCGCCTCCAGGCTCCGCGGCCGGTACGTCGACGTACCGCCTCCCGAAGCCGGCGAGGTCGCGGTAGCCCACCTGGGCGCCGATCACGACGCCGTGCTCGACGGCGAGCGCGCAGGTGCGGACCAGGGTGAGCGGGTCGCCGGCGTGGAAGCCGCACGCGACGTTCGCGCTGGTGAGGTGCGGGAGCAGCGCGGCGTCGTCGCCCAGCCTGCCACCGGCCGAAGGACTCCCCGACGTCGGCGTTGAGGTCGACGAGGTCGGCACCCTCCTTCGTGGACGGGTCACCCAGATGCAACGTCACGGGGCCTATGGTGACCCATCAGCGCGCCGCCGAGCCCAGGACGGTGCACTCGCGACGACATCGCCGCGGATGAGACGCCCGTCACGAAGCCCCCACGAGGTGGTTACCGATGGGTAATCTTCGCCGCGGCCGTATTGCCATCCGCAAGCATTCCTAGGGAGACGACGACCGTGCAGCACATTCTCGACGCCATCCAGGCCGAAGGGACCTCCTCGGAGGACTTCGCCAACCTCGAGCCTCCCGGAGTCCTACCGGGCCGTGACGGTCCACAAGGACGAGGTGGACATGTTCGAGGGCATCGCCTCGCGCGACAAGGACCCGCGCAAGTCCCTGCACGTCGACGAGGTGCCGATGCCCGAGTCTCGGTCCCGGCGAGGCGATCGTCGCCGTGATGGCCTCCGCCATCAACTACAACACCGTGTGGACCTCGATCTTCGAGCCCGTCTCCACCTTCGGCTTCCTCGAGCGCTACGGCCGTGAGTCCGAGACTCGCCAAGCGCCACGACCTGCCGTACCACATCGTCGGCTCCGACCTGTCCGGCGTCGTGCTCGCCGTCGGCCCGGGCGTGACCCGCTGGAAGGCCGGCGACCGCGTCGTCGCGCACTGCCTCTCCGTCGGCTCGAGGCCCCCGACGGCCACAACGACACGATGCTCGACACCTCGCAGCGCATCTGGGGCTTCGAGACCAACTTCGGCGGCCTCGCCGACGTCGCGATGGTCAAGGCCAACCAGGCTCATGCCCAAGCCCGAGCACCTCACCTGGGAGGAGGCCGCCTCCCCCGGCCTGGTGAACTGCACGGCGTACCGCCAGGCTGGTCTCCGCCAACGGCGGCAACATGAAGCAGGGCGACAACGTCCTCATCTGGGGCGCCTCCGGCGGCCTCGGTGGCTTCGCGACCCAGTACGCCCTCAACGGCGGCGCGAACCCGATCTGCGTGGTCTCCAACGAGGAGAAGGCCCAGATCGTGCGCAACATGGGCGCCGAGATGGTCATCAACCGCTCCGAGTCTCGCCCCGAAGTTCTGGAACGAGGACGGCACCAAGCAGAACCCGAAGGAGTGGCAGCGCTTCGGCAAGGCCATCCGCGAGACTCACCGGCGGCGAGGACATCGACATCGTCTTCGAGCACCCGGGCCGCGAGACCTTCGGCGCGAGCGTGTACGTCACCCGCAAGGGCGGCACCATCACCACCTGCGCCTCGACCACGGGCTACATGCACGAGTACGACAACCGCTACCTGTGGATGAACCTCAAGCGGATCATCTCCAGCCACTTCGCCAACTACCGCGAGTCGTGGGAGGCCAACCGCCTCATCGCGCAGGGCAAGATCCACCCCACCCTGTCGCGCACCTACAAGGCTCGAGGACACCGGCCAGGCCGCCCTCGACGTGCACCACAACAAGCACCAGGGCAAGGTCGGCGTGCTGTGCCTCTCCCCCGAGGAGGGTCTCGGCGTGCGCGACGAGGAGCCTGCGGGCGCAGCACCTCGACAAGATCAACCTGTTCCGCGGCATCTGAGGCGGACCTACGACGGGCCGGCGCACCACGCGCCGGCCCGTCGGCCTTTTTCGCCTGCCGCCCGGATCCGGCGGGCCGGGCTGGGAAAGCTCAGGTCCATCGGGGATCATGGGGCCCATCCCCCCAACTGCCCGCACCGAGAGCCAGGGAGGCTCCGTCCCCATGAGCGATCAGGGTCTGTCCATCTTCGACGACGAGCCCCACACCACCGAGGAGTCCGCCCCCGTGACGACCACCAAGTCCAGCGACGAGGAGCCGACGCAGGTCATCCCGGCGGTCAAGAGCGACGCCCCCGCCCCCCGTCCTCCCGCCGGCTCGGACCGCCCGACGGCCGCGCAGCCCGACCGCGCGGCCGCGACCTCGCCGCGCCCCGCCCCGCGCGGTGCCGCGCCCGCGGGCGCGCCCCGGCCCGTCGGCTTCAACGCTCCGGCCGGCGGCAGCCTGCCGATCGTGCGCAAGGGCGGCTACGACCGCGAGGCCGTCGACACCCAGATCCGCCAGGCTCGCCAGCGAGAAGGCCACCCTGGGCGCCAGCCTGACCGAGTCCGAGCAGCGGGTCATCGAGCTCGAGCAGGAGCTCGCCAAGGCGAAGGCCGAGCCTGGCCGAGAACGACACCCCGTCGTACGCCGGGCTGGGGGGCCGGGCGAGCGCGATGCTGCGCCTCGCCGAGGAGGAGGCCGCCGAGATCCGTGCCACGGCCGAGTCCGACGCGACCGAGATCCGCGACCAGGCCACCCGCGACGCCAAGGCGATCCGCGCGGAGGCGGCCCGCGAGGCCGACGACATGCGTGCGGTCCAGGCTCCGTGGCCTGGAGGAGAACCGCACCCGCCTGCTCACCGACGCCGAGCAGGAGCGGGCGCTGGCGCAGAGCGAGGCCGAGGACACCCGTGCGGCCGCCCGCCGCGAGGCCGACCAGCACCGCCTCGCCGCCGAGCAGGAGGTCTCCGAGCAGCGCAGCCAGGCCCAGCGCGAGGTCGAGCAGGCCCGGGCCGCGGTCGACCGCGAGGTCCAGGAGGCCCGCCGCGCGCTGGCCGTGGAGAAGGAGCGGCTGGCCCGCGAGGCCACCGACCACCACAACAGCGCCGTCGCGGAGACCCGCCGCCTGGTCGAGGAGGCCGAGCAGCGCGCCACCGCCGCGGAGGCGCGCGCCGCCGAGGCCAGCAAGCAGGCCGCCGCCAACCGCGCCGCCGCGCAGTCGGAGTCCGAGGGCCTGCTCACCCGTGCCCGTCGCGAGGCCGAGCAGATCATCGCCTCGGCGCGGGCCCAGGCCGAGGCCGTCGCCGCCAGCGGTGAGTCCGAGTCTGCAGCGCGAGATCGCGTCGCGCCGCGCCGAGCCTGGACCGGCTCACCAAGCGCCGTGCCGCCATCACCGCCCAGCCTGTCCTCCCTGGCCGACCTCGTCGCCGGCTTCGGCGAGGACGAGAGTTGAGCGGGTCCGGCGCCGTCGAGGAGGCGCCGGACGGCGTGACCGAGCACGGCGGGGTCGACCCCGCCGCGCCGGAGCCGGCTGGCGAGGAGGCGCCGTACGGCCAGCCGGGCAAGCCCTTCGACCGGCGCTCGCCGTACTACTACGGCTTCGTCGGCGCGCTCGGGGCGCTGACGGCGTTCTGGCTCTTCCAGGCGATCGTGGGCATCGGCTCGGTGCTGATGCTCGTCGTGGTCTCGTTCTTCCTCGCCGCCGGCCTCAACCCGGCGGTGATGTTCCTGGAGCGGCGCGGGCTGCGCCGCTCGCTGTCGGTCACCGTGGTGATCCTGGCGGCGCTCGGGCTGGTGGCACTCTTCGTCGTGGCGATCGTGCCGGTCATCACCGACCAGGTGCAGGCGATCACCAAGAACGCGCCCGAGTGGCTGGACCAGTTGCAGAAGAACAAGCGCATCCAGCGCATCGACGACGAGTACCACATCATCGAGAAGATCGAGAAGAAGGCTCAACGAGGGCGACCTCGTCGCCGCGGTCTTCGGCAACGCCGTCGGTATCGGGCTCAAGGCTCGTCTCCGGGCTCTTCAACGCCTTCGTCATCGTCGTCCTGACCCTCTACTTCCTGGCCTCCCTCGACAACAGCAAGGCCGCGATCTACCGCCTCGCGCCGGCCTCGCGGCGCGACCGGGTGGCCAGGCTCGGCGACAAGGTGATCGCCAACATCGGCGGCTACGTCTCCGGTGCCTTCATCGTCGCCCTCTGCGCGGGCATCAGGCTCACTGGTGTTCCTGTGGTTCACGCCGGTCAGCAAGTACGCCGTCGCGCTGGCCTTCGTCGTCGCGGTTCTCGACGTCATCCCGATGATCGGCGCCACCCTCGGCGCGGTCATCGTCTCCGCGATCGCCTTCGCCACCGACGTCAAGACCGGCATCATCTGCGTGATCTTCTACGTGATCTACCAGCAGTTCGAGAACTACGTGATCTACCCGCGGGTGATGAGCCGCTCGGTCGACCTGCCGGGTGCGGTGATCGTGATCGCCGCACTGGTCGGCAGCGCGCTGCTCGGCGTCGTCGGCGCCCTGCTCGCGATCCCGGCGGCCGCCGCGGTGCTGCTGATCATCCGCGAGGTCGTGGTCAAGCGCCAGGACGAACGCTAGGCGCCGCCTAGCCGAGCACGGGCTCCTCGGTGGCGACCGCCGGCTCCCCCAGCCGGACCCCGACCACGCCGAGGACGATCAGCACCCCGCCCAGCAGGCTGCACCACGCCGGGCAGGCTGGCCGAGCAGCGCCCAGGCCCACGCGACAGCGGCGACGACCTCGCTGAGAGCCACGAAGGAGGCCAGCCGGGAGCCCAGGCGCCGGCCGGCGGCGATGCCGGTGCCGTAGGCCAGGGCGGCGGTCACCAGCCCGAGGGCGAGGATCGCCTGCCAGGGCGCGACCTCGAGGCCGGCGTACTCCACCGGGGCGGAGGAGGTCTCCACCGGCATCAGCCGCAGCAGCCCGAGCAGGCCGAGGATCACGCCGCCGAGCACGAGGCCGCCGGCGGCCAGCGCCATCGGCGGCAGGCCGTGGCGCTCGTCGGCGGAGATGACGAAGTACGCCGCGGCGCCCACCATCGCCGCCAACGCCCAGGCCGCACCGCGCAGGTCGAAGTCGGCGCCGGAGAACAGGTCGAGCACCAGGAGCAGGCCGAGCACGGCGACCGCCGCACCGAGCACGGTGACCCGGCCCGGGCGCTGGCCGTGGACGAGCCACATCCACACGACCACCGCGGCCGGAGCGGTGTACTCGATGAGCAGGGCCGGGCCGACCTCCATGGTCTGCACCGCGGAGAAGTAGCAGAACTGAGCTCCGGCGACCGCCAGGCCGCCGTAGAGGACCAGGGTGGGCAGGGCCGCACGGAGCAGTCGCCAGCGCCCGCGCATCGCACGCACGCCCAGCGGCAGCACCGCGAGCGCGCCCACGGCGATCCGCAGCAGCACCACCCCGCCCGCGCTCCAGCCGCTGTCGAGCAGGGGGCGCGCCAGCGCTCCGGAGAGCCCGAAGGCGAAGGCGGAGACCAGGGCGAGCATCAGACCGGCGCCGGCTCCCGGTCGCGCAGTCTGGGGCTCGTCACTGGTCAACGTACTCATGGTCCATGACGCTAGAGCGGACTGCGGTAACCTGTCAACGTGGTTTTCGCTCATGACACCGCCGTGTCGCTCCGGGCCGCCGTCACGCTGGTGAACTCCGCCCTGGAGCCGGTCGGGATGACCAGCCCCGAGGAGCCTCGCCGAGTTCCTCGCCGAGTTCGCCTACACCGGGCGCCACGACGGTGACGAGGCCGAGCCTGGAGGAGGTGCGCGCCGTCGTGCCCCGGCTGCGGGACGTGCTCACCGCCTCTCGCGACGGCGCCGTGGAGATCCTCAACGCCATGCTCCGCGAGGCCGGTGCGCTCCCCCAGCCTGCGCCGCCACGACGGCCTGGACTGGCACGTGCACGCCATCGACCCCGAGCGGCCGCTCGCCGAGCGGATCGTGGTGGAGACCGCGATGGCGATGATCGACGTCGTGCGCGCCGACGAGATGTCCCGGCTCGCGATCTGCGCCGACGAGGCCTGCGAGGGTGTCGTGCTCGACCTGTCTCGCAACCGCTCCAAGCGGTTCTGCTCGGTCACGTGCGGCAACCGCAACGCCGTCGCCGCGTACCGCGCCCGGCAGGCGGGTGGCTGACAACATCCGGTGACGAGCACGTGAACCCGGCGCGGGGGGCTGGCCGCGGGGCGCTTGCTGGGCCAGGATCTCCCCCATGACTCGCATGCTCGGGATGCGACGGTCGCCGCTGGGCGTCCTCGTCCTCACCCTCCTCCTGTCCTCCTTCCTCCTCGTCGCCCCGCGGCCGGCGCCCGCCGACGCGGCCACGCCGCTCACGGTGGCCCAGGCGATCGGCACCCAGAACTCCTCCGCGGCCACCGTGCGCGGGTACGTCGTGGGCCAGCCCACCGCGACCTCGACCGTGGTGACCAGCGGGTTCCCCAACGACTACGCCCTGGCCCTGGCCGACTCCCCCGGCACCACCGCGACCGGGTCGATGCTCTACGTGCAGATCCCCGCTGCCTTCCGCTCGGCGTGGGGACTCAAGACCAACCCGTCGCTGCTGGGCAAGCAGATCGACGTCACCGGCACGCTGGCGGCGTACTTCTCCCACCCGGGCCTGACGAACAGCAGCGCGTTCGCGCTCGCCGGCGGCGGCACCACCACCCCGCCCGGCGACCCCGGCTCCTCCGACATCCCGGCGGGCTACTACGACGCCGCGGCCGGCAAGTCGGGTGCCGCGCTGGCGACCGCGCTGCACGGCATCATCGACGGCAACCGGACGCTGACCTACACGCAGGTCTGGGACGCGCTCAAGGTCACCGACCAGGACCCGGCCAACAGCAACAACATCATCGAGATCTACTCCGGCCGCTCCATCGCGAAGTCCAACAACGGCGGCAGCGTCGGGCAGTGGAACCGCGAGCACACCTGGCCGCAGAGCCACGGCGACTTCGGCACCAGCAACGGTCCCGGAACCGACCTGCACCACCTGCGGCCCGAGGACGTCACCGTCAACTCCACCCGCGGCAACAAGGACTTCGACAACGGCGGCTCCGCGGTCGCCAACTGCTCCGGCTGCTTCAGCGACGCCGACTCCTTCGAGCCGCGCGACTCGGTCAAGGGCGACATCGCCCGCGGCCTGATGTACATGGCGGTGCGCTACGAGGGCGGTGACGGCTTCGCCGACCTGGAGCTCAACAACACCGTCAACGGCACGGTGCCCTACCTCGGCAAGATCTCGGTGCTGCTCGCCTGGAGCGCCGCCGACCCGGTCTCGGCCGCGGAGCGGGCGCGCAACGACGTCATCTACAACACCTACCAGGGCAACCGGAACCCGTTCGTCGACCACCCCGAGTACGCGCAGTCGATCTGGTAGTCAGCCGTCCCCGAGGAACCGCCGGAGGATCTCCACGAAGAGCTCCGGGCGCTCGGAGTGCAACCAGTGCCCGGTGTCCTTGAGGGTCACCTTGCGGTTCCTCGGGAACCACCGGTCCATCGCGGCGTCGTAGGCGGGCTGGACGTAGCCCGACCGGCTTCCGGCGAGCCACAGCACCGGCCCGTCGTACGGCGCCGCGGCGGCCAGCGCGGCCTCGGGCCAGTCGCCGATGACCCCCAGGTCGCGGCCGAGCACGTCGAGGTTCATCTGCCGACTCCAGCCCGCCGGCGCGGCCGGGTCGCGGCGCAGGTTCTGCAGCAGGAACGCGCGCACCGTGGTGTCGGGCACCGCGGGCTCCAGCAGCCGGTCGGCGTCCGAGCGGTGCACGACCTGGCTCAGGTCCAGGTTCTTCATCGCCGTGATGTAGCCCGGGAACTCGCTGCCGGAGGGATAGGCGACCGGCGAGATGTCGGCGACGCACAGCCGCTCGACCAGACTCCGGGTGCAGCAGGCTGAGCACCATGGCGACCTTGCCGCCGAGCGAGTGCCCGACGAGGGCCACCGGCTCCGCGCCCTCCGCACGGATCGCCTCCGCGACCAGAGCCGCGGTCTCGACGAAGTCGAAGCGCTCCAGCCAGTCCGAGCGGCCGTGGTGCGGGAGGTCGAGCAGCAGCACCCGGTGCTGCTGGCTGAGCCTGCTTGGCGATGCCGGTCCAGTTCTTGCCCTGGCCGAAGAGCCCGTGGAGGAAGACCACACGGCTCCCGGTAGAACCGAGAGCCGTGTGGTGAAGAGTCACGCGGTGCACCCTATCGGGCGCTCCGCGGCTCAGTACGTGTGGAAGCCCTTGCCCGTCTTGCGGCCGAGCCCGCCGGCGGCGACCTTCTCCTCCAGCGTCTTCGCCGGGGCGAAGCCGGGCTCGCCGAACTCGCCGTACAGGCTCCTTCTGGATGGCCAGCGACACGTCGTTGCCGACCACGTCGAGCGAACTCGAAGGGGCCCATCGGGAAGGCTCGCGGTCTCCTTGATCGCGGCGTCGATGGTGGCCAGGCTCCTCGCCGCCCTCGGCCAGCCTTGATGGCGTCGTTGAGGTAGGGGAAGAGGAGCAGGTTGACGATGAAGCCGGAGCGGTCGCCGGCCGAGACGCCGACCTTGCCGACGTTGGCGGTCAGTGCCCGGACGGTCTCGTCCACGTCGGCCGCGGTGTCGGGCGTGGTGATGATCTCGACCAGCCTTCATCACCGGCGCCGGGTTGAAGAAGTGCATGCCGATGACGTCCTGCGGGCGACCGGTGGCGGCACCGAGCCTGGGTGATCGGGAGCGAGGAGGTGGTCGTCGCCAGGATCGCGCCCGGCTTGACGATCTTGTCGAGGTCGCGGAACAGACTCGAGCGATGTCCAGGTCCTCGGCGATCGCCTCGACGACGATGTCGACGCCGCCCAGCGCCTCGCGCTCGGTGGAGCCGGTCAGGCGGCCCAGCAGCGCGTCCTTGTCGCCCTCGGTGCTCTTGCCCTTGGCGATGGCGCGGTCGAGGTTCTTGGTGATGTAGCCGAGGACGCCGTCCAGGCTTGTCCTGGCTGCGGCCGACGTAGATGACCTCGTAGCCGGCCTGGGCGAAGACCTGGACGATGCCCGAGGCCATCGTGCCGGTGCCGACGACGCCGACCTTGGTGATGTCGTGCTTGAACTCCGGCGCGGCGGCCTCGCCCGCGGCGGCGGCCTCGTCGGCGAACGTGCGGCCCTCGGCGACGAGCTTCTCCAGCAGGTCCGCGGGCTGGTGCAGGTGGTCGCCGGTCTCGGCGTACCGGGCGGCGAGCAGGTCGCGGACCTGAGCGGCACCGAGACTCGTCGACGACGGTCAGCGGGCCCTTCGGGTAGCCGCAGCCGAAGCACATCGCGGCGTCGATGTCGGCCACCGAGGCGTAGCCCGACTCGTAGGTGCGCACCGCGTGGTTCAGGTACGGCAGCACCAGCGTGTTGAAGATCTGCTCGCTCGAAGTCATGCGCCGGATTCTGGCAGGCCCCGAGCCGACCCGCTACCGGTCGGTAACCATGTGGACACTTCGAGACCGAGGTCACACCACGGCGGTGCGGGGCACGGCGGCGTACGGGGCGGCGGGTATGTTCGTCGCTCGTGAGACTCGTCGTTGCGCGCTGCCAGGTCGACTACGCCGGCCGGTTGACCGCCCACCTGCCGATGGCGACCCGGGTGCTCATGCTCAAGTCCGACGGCTCGGTGCTCGTGCACTCCGACGGCGGCTCCTACAAGCCGCTGAACTGGATGTCACCCCCGTGCACCGTCCGGGAGGGCAGCACCGAGGACGGCCAGGTCGAGTGGACCGTCACCGCGAAGGCCGCCAAGGGCGCCACGCCGGACACGCTGCGGATCCTGATCGAGGAGATCCTCCACGACAGCCTGCACGACCTCGGCGTCGACCCGGGCCTGCAGAAGGACGGCGTGGAGAAGCACCTCCAGGAGGCTGCTCGCCGAGCACCCCGCCACCCTCACGCCCGGCCTCACCCTCGTCCGCCGCGAGTTCCCGACCGCGATCGGTCCGGTCGACCTGATGTGCCGCGACGAGGCGGGGCTGAGCGTCGCGGTGGAGATCAAGCGCCGTGGCGACATCGACGGGGTCGAGCAGGCTCACCCGCTACCTGGGTCTGCTCAACCGCGATCCGCTGCTCACCGCGAAGGGCCCCGTGCGCGGGATCTTCGCCGCCCAGGAGATCAAGCCCCAGGCCCGCGTGCTCGCCGAGGACCGTGGGATCGCCTGCGCGGTCGTGGACTACGACGCCCTGCGGGGGCTCGACAACGCCGAGGACCGGCTCTTCTAGCCAGCCCTCGTACTGCCCGTCCGGCTACGACGCCTCAGCACAGCCCCGCCGAGCGCGGTCGCACCTCAGGCGCCTCGCTGGAGGCGTCCTGGCTCGGCGAGGGCGAGCCGGACGGGGAGGCCGAGCCGGACGGGGACGTCGAGGCGGAGCCGTCGGGATTCGTCGCGGCGTTGATCGCGTCGTCCTCGAACTCCCGCGTCAGCGGCTTGTCCCGGCGCACCAGGCTCCACGAGCCTTCGCGACCGAGGGCTGCCACTGGATCCGGTTCTTCGGGTCCTCGGGCCAGGGCTCCCACGGGGTGGTCACGAAGGAGATGTTGTCCAGACCGATGCCCTTCAGCGAGCCGGCGAGGTCCGCCATCTGGGCGACGTTCTCGAAGTTCGTCGTCAGCGACTTCGTGGTGGCGTTCACCAGGCTCAGCAGCCGGTTCGGGCGCGCCAGCATGTCGGCACGGAAGGCGCCGTTGATCATCGAGGCCATGAAGGCCTGCTGGCGCTTGATCCGCTGCGGATCGCTGCCGTCCCCGCCGGCGACGCCCTTGCGCACCCGCACGTAGGCCAGCGCCTCGTCACCCTGGATGCGGCGGGTCCCGGCGTCGAGGGTGATGTGGGTCTCCGGATCGACGATCTTCTCCGGGATGCAGACCTCGACGCCGTCGAGCGCGTCGACCATGTCCTTGAAGCCGGAGAACTTTACCACGACGTACTTGTCGACGCGGACGTCGGTCAGGCTTCTCGAACTGCTTGACCGTGCACGCCGGCCCGCCGACCGTGTAGGCGACGTTCCACATCGCGTCCTTCTGCGCCGGTACGGCGCCCCCGTCCTTCTTGGTGCACGCGGGCCGGTCGACGATGATGTCGCGCGGGATCGAGACGCCGTAGGCGAAGGTCCGGTCCGCGGAGAGGTGGATCAGGATCGTGGTGTCCGAGCCGCCGCCGCTGGCCGAGTCGAGCCTTGTTGCCCTTGCCCTCGCGGGTGTCGTCGCCGAGCACCAGGATGTTGACCTGGCCCTTCACCGCGTTGTCCGGCCGGTCCGAACCGAGGCTGGGCGTCGATGTCCTCGACGTCGAGGTTGCTGTTCCAGTGCCGGTAGGCGAGGCTCACGCCGGTCCCGGTCACCACCCCGAGGACGAGCAGGCTCGCCAGGATGACCGCACCGACGGTGCGCCCCGGCCGCGCGGCCTTGCGCCGCCCCCGCCGTCCGGTACGGCGCACCGACGCCGAGCGCGAGGAGCTCACCCGTCGCGCCCGCCTGCCGGGCTCCCCCGGTCCCCCCTCGCCGCTCATCGCCACCACCGTAGGCAACGAACCACCTCCGGGCTGGCAGGATCGCCCGCATGGCCACGATCTTCCACCTCGCGCTCGCCTCGGAGTGGGCGGCGGCCCAGCGCTCGGGTGCCTACACGACCTCGACGCTGGGGCGCAGCCTCGCCGAGGAGGGCTTCATCCACGCCAGCCGGGCCGACCAGTGGACGGGCGTGCGGGACCGGTTCTACGGCGAGGTGAGCGAGCCCCTGGTGCTGCTGCACATCGACACCGACCGGCTCGACGTCCCGGTCGTCGAGGAGCCGCCGGCTCCGGGGGTGAGCGAGACCTTCCCGCACATCTACGGCCGGCTGCCGGTGAGCGCGGTCGTGCGGGCGACGCCGCTGCCGGCACCGAGCGCCCCGGCGCACCCGCCGCAGAGCCTTCTCGCGGATCTTCCTCGGGGAGATGTTCTTCAACGTGCTCGTGGCGAGCATCGCGATCGCCTGCAGCGTGCTGGGCCTCGGCATCGGCCTGGCGGTGGGCGGGGACAAGGCCCCCGGGCTCCTCGCGCTGCTCGGTCTGGCCGTCGGCGTCGCCGCGGCGACGCTGGTCTACCGGCGCCGCCACCCGAAGGTGGCCTAGCGGCTCAGGCGCCGGCGGCCGCCGGCGCGGTCGGGTCGGTCGCGCCGGCACCCTGCTCGCGGGCGACCCAGTCCTCGATCGCGTTGATGTCGTCCTTGCTGCGGGTGACGACGGCGAGCAGGTCGTTCATGGTGGCGACCTCCTCGACCTGCTCCTTGATGAACCACTGCATGAACTGCTCGGAGGCGAAGTCGTTCTCCTCGCGGGCGATCCGCAGCAGGCCGTAGATCTGCTCGGTGACCCGCTTCTCCTGCTCCAGCGCGAGCCTGGATCGGCGCGACGATGTCGGCGAAGGTGGCGACGGGTGCCTCGACGCCGGGGATCTCCACAGGGGCGTCGGTGTCGAGCAGGTACTGCACCATCATCATGGCGTGCTCGCGCTCCTCCAGCGCCTGGGCGTAGAACAGCCCGGCGAGCCTGGGGCATCGTCAGCGCGTCGTAGTGGACCGCGCAGGCGAGGTACTGGTTGTGCGCGGCGAACTCGTTGCCGATCTGGACGTTGAGCTTGGTCGGTGAAGCGAGGAGCCGCCATGCGCGGCACCCTATCGTCGTGGGGATCAGGCGGCCTTCTGGAGCGCCTTCTTGGTGACCTTCTTGCCGCTCGTGGTCACCAGGACCCGACGCTTGACGGTGTAGCCGTCGGGCAGCGTGCCCTCCTTGAGCATGCGCAGGGGGCAACGACCGCACTTCGACTTCGAGACGCAGCACTTCGTCTTGGGGAGCCTTCTGCTTCCCCTTCGACTTCTTCTTGTCCTTGCCCACGTGCACGAGGATAAGTGAGAAAGGGTAGGCAGACCTAACCGACGTGACCGGGGTCACTCGTGACGCACGTCGCTAGGGTCTGCCCCGTGATCGAGATCTGGCTCAATCCCGCCTGCTCCAAGTGCCGCACCGCCGAGAGCGAGTCTGCGAGCCGCCGGCAGCGAGTACGTCGTGCGCCGCTACCTCGACGACCCGCCCACTGTCGCCGAGTCTGGAGGACGTGCTGGGCCGCCTCGCGCTGGAGCCCTGGGACATCGCCCGGACGGCCGACGCCCGCAGGCTCGGCGTCGCCCTGCCCGCCAAGGACGCCGCCCGGCGCGACGCCTGGGTGGCGCTCCTGGCCGAGCACCCGAGGCTCATCCAGCGCCCGATCCTGACCGCCACGGACGGCACGACCGTGGTCGGGCGCGACCCCGACTCCCTCGCCCGCGTCATCGACGCCGGCTGAGGAGACCGAGGCCGGGGTCAGTCCAGGCCGTTGGCCTTGCGGATCACCTCGACGATGCCGCCCATGATCTCGGTGAGCCCGAAGTCCTTCGGCGTGTAGACCGCGGCCACGCCGAGCTCCACCAGCGCCCGGCCGTCGGAGTCGGGGATGATCCCGCCCACGATCACCGGTACGTCGGACATGCCGGCCGCCTTCAGGCCGTCCAGCACCGCCGGGACCAGACTCCATGTGCGAGCCGGAGAGGATCGAGAGGCCGACGCAGTGCACGTCCTCGGACACGGCGGCCGCGACGATCTGCTCCGGCGTGAGCCGGATGCCCTGGTAGATCACCTCGAAGCCGGCGTCGCGAGCACGCACGGCGACCTGCTCGGCACCGTTGGAGTGCCCGTCCAGGCCGGGCTTGCCGACGAGCAGGCGCAAGCGGCCACCGGGCTCCTCGCCCGTCGTTCGAACGGCCTCGCGGACCGCGGTCGACTCAGCACCGGCGGCAGCGACACCGACGGCCCCGGCGACGCCGGTGGGGGCGCGGAACTCGCCGAACACCTCGCGCAGGGTCGCCGCCCACTCACCCGTGGTGGCGCCGGCACGGGCGGCGGCCAGGGTCGCCTCCATCAGGTTGACGTCGCTCTTGGCGTCCTCGGCGACCTTCGCGAGCGCCTCGGCGACCTCGGTCTCGTCGCGCTGCGCCTTCCACGCCTCCACCGAGGCACGCGCCGCCTCCTCGGCCTTCGGGTCCGCGGTCATGATCGCCTCGTCGAGGTTCGCGGTCAGCGGGCTCGGCTCGGTGGTCGTGAACTTGTTGACGCCGACGATGATCTCCTCGCCGTCCTCGATCCGGGCCCGGCGCCGGGCGTGGGAGGAGACCAGACTCGGACTTCATGTAGTCGACGGCTCCCATCGCGCCGCCCATGGCCTGGACCCGGTCCATCTCGGCCCGCGCGCCGGCCTTGAGCTCGGCGACCTTCGCCTCGATGACGTGGGAGCCGTCGAAGATGTCGTCGTACTCGAGCAGGTCGGACTCGAAGGCCAGCACCTGCTGCAGGCGCAGCGACCACTGCTGGTCCCAGGGCCGCGGCAGGCCGAGCGCCTCGTTCCAGGCGGGCAGCCTGGACGGCGCGGGCGCGCGCGTTCTTGGAGAGCGTCACGCCGAGCATCTCCAGCACGATCCGCTGGACGTTGTTCTCCGGCTGGGCCTCGGTCAGGCCGAGGCTGTTGACCTGGACGCCGTAGCGGAAGCGGCGCATCTTCGGGTCCTGGACGCCGTAGCGCTCCTGGGTGATCTCGTCCCACAGGCTCGGTGAAGGCGCGCATCTTGCACGTCTCCTCGATGAAGCGGACCCCGGCGTTGACGAAGAAGGAGATCCGGCCGACGACCTTCTCGAAGTCGTCGTCGGAGACCTGGCCGGAGTTCTTGACCTGGTCGAGCACCGCGATCGAGGTGCACAGCGCGTAGGCCACCTCCTGGGTCGGCGTCGCGCCGGCTTCCTGCAGGTGGTAGCTGCAGATGTTGATCGGGTTCCACTTCGGGATGTAGTTCACCGTGTAGGCGATCATGTCGGCGATCAGCCGCAGGGACGCCTCGGGCGGGAACACGTAGGTCCCGCGCGAGAGGTACTCCTTGATGATGTCGTTCTGGGTCGTGCCCGCGAGGAGCCTTGGCGACCTCGGCCGGCTCCATCTCGGGGTTCTGCTCCTCGGCGACCACCTGGTACATCGCGAGCATCCACATCGCGACGGCGTTGATCGTCATCGAGGTGTTCATCTCGGTGAGCGGGATCTGGTCGAAGAGCCTTGCGCATCTCCCCCAGGTGCGGGATCGGCACGCCGACCTTGCCGACCTCTCCGCGCGCCATCGGGCTGTCCGGGTCGTAGCCGGTCTGGGTCACCAGGTCGAAGGCGACCGAGAGGCCGGTCTGACCCTTGGCGAGGTTCGTGCGGTAGAGCGCGTTGGACGCCTCGGCGGTCGAGTGGCCGGCGTAGGTCCGCATCACCCAGGGGCGGTCCTTGACGGGCGGCGTCTGCTCGGGGGTGGCGGCGGCGTCGGACGTGGTGCTCATAGAGCGAAGACTAGGTGCGATCGCTACCGGTTGGTAACGGTCGTTCGGTGTGTGGTTCTCCACAGCGGGGCCACGACGCGGCGGATCAGGCGGGGACCGGGTCCCGCTCGAGCTCGACCAGACGGATCAGGTGGGTCAGGTGCAGCATGCGTCGTACGGCGGGACAGGCACCGCGCAGCACGACCGCTCCCCCGCGCCGGCGGGCACGCCGGCTGGCGGCGGCGAGCACCTTGAGGGCGGTCTCGTCGACGGAGGTGACCCGGCTCAGGTCGACCACGACCCGGCCGTCTGCGTACGAGCCGTGCACCCGGAGGTGCTCGTAGAGGGCCGCACGGATCTCGCCGGTGCTGCGCACGTCGAGGTCGCCCTCGAGCACGAGCACCGCGCCGGTGGTGTCGAGGTCGGTGCTGATCGTCGTCACGCTCATCCTTGGCCTCCCGAGATCCGGACCCTCCCACGGGCCTCTCTACCCACCATGACGCTCGGATACCCCGATCGGTTGCACTGAGCCCCCGAAAATTTCGCGCGTGTTGCCGGTTATGGTCGCCTCATGGTCAACCTCACCCGCATCTACACCCGGACCGGCGACGCCGGCGAGACCCGGCTCGGCGACATGAGCGTGACCACGAAGACCGATCCCCGGCTGCTCGCCTACGCCGACGTGGACGAGGCCAACGCCCACCTCGGCGTGGCGATCGCGACCGGCGGGCTGGAGGAGGACGTGGTGAAGGTCCTCACCCACGTGCAGAACGACCTCTTCGACGTGGGCGCCGACCTGTGCACGCCCGTGGTGCCCGACCCCGAGTACCCACCGCTGCGCATCGAGCAGGACTACGTCGACCGGCTCGAGGCCTGGTGCGACCACTACAACGAGCCGCTGGAGAAGCCTGCGGTCCTTCATCCTCAACGGCGGCACGCCCGCGGCGGCCCAGCCTGCACGTCGCCCGGACCGTGGTCCGCCGCGCGGAGCGGGGCGCGTGGGCGGCGTACGAGGTCCACGGCGAGTCGATGAACAAAGCTCGCCATCACCTACCTGAACCGGCTCTCCGACCTCGTCTTCATCCTGGCCCGCCACGCCAACCGCGAGCGTGGCGACGTGCTGTGGGTGCCGGGTGGCGAGCGCGGATAACCGCTTGCTGCCCGGGTGCCGCGCTGCGGACGATGGGCGGGTGGACGTCACCTTCACCAAGGCCTGCGCGGGCGCTACGAGATCGCCGTGCGCCGTGAGGCCGGCGCAGCGCTCGCGCCGCGCAACGGTCCCGGGCACAGCGACCGGGTGCCGCACGACGTCGCGCACCTGATCGTGGAGGTCGAGGACGGCCTGCGCGGCGGCGTCTACGGACGGCTCGCGGCCGCGGACGGCGACGACGGGATGTTCTGGCCGCTCGACCCCACCGAGCGCCGGGCCTCGCTCAAGCGCCGTCGTGCGCCGACCGCGCAGGAGTCCGCCGACATGGGCCGCTCCGAGACGCTCGCCTCGGCCAGCGTGGCGCTGTGGGAGGTCGCCCGTGGCTGGCGCGCACCCGACCCCGCCTGGCCCGGACGGGTCGCGGGCGGCGGGATCGACGCGGGCCTGCTCGAGCGCCTGTTCGCGCGCTACGACGACTTCGCCGCCCGCTGGGCCGCCCTGTCCCCCGGCGGCTCGATCACGATGGACTGGCCGTTCCCGGAGGGCAGCGGGAAGAGGCGGCGCACCGGCCGCTGAGGCGGCGCCAGCGATGCGGGAACGGTCGGACCTGCGTGTCACGATGGAGGGATGACCACTCCCCAGGGAGCGATCATCCGATCGTGAACGTCCTCGCCCAGGCTCACCGATGCCTTCCTGGAGCGTCACTTCGACGCCGGGACGCTGGAGCGCGCCCGCGAGATCGCGGCCCGCGGCGCCGTACGACGCCCGGAGATCGGGATGCTCTCGAAGGCCTCGGTGACCGCGACCGCCGACGTGCAGGGCTCGCGCGAGACGCCGTACCAGGTCCAGGCTGCACGCCGAGGCGCCCGCCGAGGGCTACGACGGCTGGCTGTTCACGGTGTGCACCTGCCCGGTGCGCTCGGTGTGCAAGCACGGCGCGGCGCTGGCGCTGACCCTGCGCCAGTCCTTCGCCCAGACCTCCGCCGCGCCGGCCTCCGCGTGGCGGCGGACCCTGGAGCGGGTGGTCACCGAGCCTGGACCGCCAGCGCTCCGAGCCGCGCGAGGAGGTCGCCCTGGCGCTGGAGATCAGCCTCGCGCCGCCGCGGCGCTCCTACCAGTCCCCCGGCACGACGCTGCACGTGCGGCCGCTGCGCGCGGGCCGCAACAAGCCGTGGGTCAAGACCGGCGCGGACTGGTCCGACGTGGCCGCGGCGGCGATCACCGGCGGCTTCCCGCGCGCGCAGGCCGAGGCGGTCACCGCCCTGCACACGCTGTGGTCCGGGCACCGCGGCTACGGCACCGGGGTGACGCCCTCGCTCGACGAGTTCGGCAGCCAGGTGGTGCGTGCGCTGCGCACCGCCCGTGACGCCGGAGTGACCCTGCTCGGCGGTGGGGCCGTGGCGACGGTGGACGTGGCGGACGAGGCGGCGGAGGTCGTCGTCCGGCTGGGTGAGGCGGAGACCGGCGGCACCGAGGTGCAGGGCGTGGTGAGTCTCGGCGACGAGACCTGGCGCGGCGACGGCGTCGTACCGATCGGCAACCCGGCGACCGCCGTGGGACTGCTCGACGCGCTCGGCCACCTCGTGCTCGCCGACCTGACCGCGCCGATGCCGCTGGCCGTGCGCCACCTCGTCGACGGACCCGGCTTCACCGTGCCGCCCGCAGAGTCCGAGGCCTTCCGTGCCGAGTCTGCCCGTGCTGATGCGGCACCTGCCGGTGCGTGCGGAGACCGCCGCGATCGAGTCTGCCCGAGCCGCTGACACCCACGCTGGTGCTGACGGTGACCTGGCACAGCGCGACGAAGGCCGCACTCGCCTGGACGTGGTCCTACGGCGACGACGCCACGCGCAGACTGCCCGGTCGGCAGCAGCGACCCCCTGGGCGGCGTACGGGACCGGGTGGCCGAGCGTGCCCTGCTCGCCCTCGTCCCCGACCACCTGCTGCGCACCGCGACCGCCGCCGACGGCGACGCGCTCACCCTCGCCATCCACGACCTGCCGCACCTGCGCACGATCGAGGGCGTGCGGGTGGTCGAGGAGGAGCGCCCCGACTTCCGCGAGATCGACGAGGCGCCGGAGATCCGCTTCGACCTGGTCGAGACGGACGACGAGCGGGGCTCGACCGACTGGTTCGACCTCGCCGTCACCGTCCGGGTGGCCGAGGAGGGCATCCCGCTGCCCGACGTGCTGGCGGCGCTCACCCTCGGCAACGAGTACCTCGTCCTGCCCAGCGGGCGCTACGTCACCACCGACCGACCCGAGTTCGACCGGCTGCGCGAGGTGGTGGCCGCGGCCGCCGAGCCTGCACGAGCGCGACGGGGAGCGGATCGGCGTCGGCCGCCAGGACCTCGGGCTGTGGGCCCAGGCTCGCCGAGACCGGGCTGGTCGACACCCAGGTCGCGGAGTGGGTACGACGCGCCGAGGCGCTGCGCGACCTGACCGACATCCCCCGCCCCGAGCCGACCGGGCTGGTCACCACGTTGCGCAGCCTACCAGCGCGAGGGCTTCTGGTGGCTGGCGTTCCTGTGGCAGCACGGGCTCGGCGGGATCCTCGCCGACGACATGGGCCTCGGCAAGACGCTGCAGGTGCTCGCGCTGATCGCGCACGCCCGCACCGAGCGGCCCGGCGAGCCGCCCTTCCTCGTCGTCGCGCCGACCAGCGTGGTCACCGCGTGGGCGGACGAGGCGGCCCGTCACGCCCCGGACCTGCGGGTCGGCGTGGTGCGCCGCGGCACCGACCACGTCGCGGAGATCGCGGCCGGCAGCGACATCGTGGTGACGACGTACACCCTGCTGCGACTCGCGCAGGACCAGTACGCCGCCGTCGGCTGGTCCGGCCTCGTCCTCGACGAGGCGCAGCAGGTGAAGAACCACCAGAGCAAGACCTACACCGCCGTGCGGATGATCGACGCGCCGTTCCGGCTGGCCGTCACCGGCACCCCGTTCGAGAACCGGCTGATGGAGCCTGTGGTCGCTGCTGTCGGTGACCGTGCCCGGGCTGTACCCGTGGCCGCGCCGCTTCGCCGAGCGCGTCGTGCGCCCTATCGAGCGGGACGCCGACCAGACCGTGCTCGACCGCTTCCGCGCCCGGGTGCGGCCGTTCCTGCTGCGCCGCACCAAGGAGCCTGGTCGCCGACGACCTGCCGCCCAAGCAGGAGCAGGTGCTCGCCGTCGACCTCACCCCCCGCCACCGCAAGATCTACGACACCCACCTGGCCCGCGAGCGGCAGCGGATCCTCGGCCTGGTCGAGGACTTCGACCGCAACCGGGTCGCCATCTTCAGCGCGCTCACCACGCTGCGCCAGGCTCGCGCTCGACCCCGCCCTCGTCGACGCCGAGCACGACACCGTCGGCTCCGCCAAGCTCGACGTGCTCGTCGACCACCTGCTCGAGATCACCGCCGAGGGCCACCGGGCGCTGGTCTTCAGCCAGTTCACCTCCTTCCTCGCCCGGGTGCGGACCCGGCTGGAGGCGGCGGGCATCCGCATGACCTACCTCGACGGAGGGACGCGGGACCGCGCCGCGGTCATCGACGACTTCCGCGCCGGCACCGCGCCCGTCTTCCTCATCTCGCTCAAGGCCGGCGGCGTCGGCCTGACCCTCACCGAGGCCGACTACGTCTTCGTCCTCGACCCCTGGTGGAACCCTGCCGCCGAGGCCCAGGCCGTCGACCGCGCCCACCGGATCGGCCAGACCGAGCACGTCCACGTCTACCGCCTGGTCGCCACCGACACCGTCGAGGAGAAGGTGATGGAGCTCAAGGCCCGCAAGGCCGAGTCTGTTCGCCCAGGTGATCGACGGCGACGGCGCGATGAGCACCTCCATCGGCGCCGACGACATCCGCGGCCTCTTCGCCGACTGAGTGCTGCGAGCGGGAACGGGCGCGGCCGGCGCCGCGGGAGAGGTGCGACGCCGACCGCGCGTTTCTCGTCACCGGCGCCGAAGCAGGAGGTGCGCCGGTGTGACCGGGCGGCAGGATGGGGCCGGCCGCCCGGCCGCTCAGGGTGCGATCACCATGGGAGGTCGATGACCGGGGTGAGGGGTGAGGTTCGCGCTGGTGATCCGGTGCTCGTCACCACGCAGCCCGTCGACGTCACGCCGAAGGTCTGGTTGGCGTTGCCGGTCACCACGCCGGTGCCGGCGTCGTAGGCTCTTGTCGACCGATGAATCCGAGTCTTCATCTCATCCCTGTCAGAGAGGTGGAGAGGTGGCGGGCGGCCGCGGCTGTGGGTGGGTCGCGGCCGGCCGCCACGCATCACGTGCGGGTCACTGGTAGACCGGGTCGAGCCCCAGGGCCTCGCGGACCTCGTTGGCGTCGGTGACGTGCACCGTGGCGTCGAGCACCGCGGTGTTCTTCCCGGCAGCGGCGGGGACCCCGGCGATCAGGTTGACCGTCGGGTTCAGGTAGCCGAACGGCGTCCCGCACCCGCTGGCGCCGGGGGCCGCGAACGCGTTGTCGACGGCTCGGACCCCGTCGAAGCGGATCCCCCAGCCCTCGGGCTGGCCGGGCGAGTAGGCACCACTGATCGGCGTGTTCGGGGGTGGCGGGGAGGTCGTTCCCGTGGTCAGGTTGAGGGCGATCGGCTTCGTGTTGCTGCCGATGTAGCAACCCGGCCCGAGGATGCTGAGGACGTCGGTGAACGGGTTGTGCACCCGCGCCTTCACCTTCAGGCCCAGCGTCGTGCCCTGCTGGAGGACGAGGTTGTTGACGTTGACCGTCGGCAACGCGGTCAGGCTCCGGCGTCACGTAGGCGGCGAGCGGTCCGATGCCCGCGCCGGGGATGCCGAGGACACCACCGGGCACCTCGATCGGAGGTGCGGTGAGGATCTTGTGGCCGTTGGTCGGTGCGACCGCGAACGAGTCGAAGTTCGCGTCGTACCGGATGCCGAACTCGACCTTCATCGGGTCCTGGGTACGCAGGTCGAACTTGCCGACCTTGAGCCTGCGCACTGGTGGTCTCCATGTACAGGCAGACTCGCGACCGAGGGGTCGCTCACCGGACAGTTGGCGTACATGGCGAGGTTGGGCGGGAGCGTCGGCTCCGCCGAGGCCGGGCTCGAGCCGAGCCCGAGGAGGGCGACCGCGCTGCTCGCGACGGCGACACCGACCGCCGACCTGCGAGGCAGCAATCTGGACAACTTCATGGGAAACTCCAATCTCACACTGCTGGAAAGAGGCACCCGATCCGTCGGGTGCCGGTCACCGGGGGTGGCCCGAGCAGCCACTCGAACCACCCCTCGGCTGATCACCGGTGCTCGGTGATCTCAGGCGGAGAGCCTCGATCACCACTGGAGGTCGATGATCGGGCTCGCGGTCAGGCTCGCGCTGGTCAGGCGCGTGTTGGTGACGACGCAGCCGCCGGCAGCCGTCACGGCGAAGCCCTGGTTGGCGTTGCCGGTGATGACACCGCTGCTCGCGTTGTAGCCGCCGGCGAAGTTCTTGGCGACGGTCGGGCCGGTCGCCGAGCACCCGGCGACGATGTTGGACAGGTTCGCGGTGACGGCGTTGGCCGGGACGTTGAGCGTGCCGGTGAGCGCGCCGTTGTAGAGCCTGACCCGGCGTGGTGCCCGCGGCCGGCACGACGAAGGAGACACCCCAGGTGCCGGTGAGCGCCACCGGAACGTTGACCCCGGCCTGGTTCTTGCACACCGTCGAGGCGGGCGGCGTGGCGTTGACCGTGAGCGTCGTGCCCGGGGCACCCGAGAACGGGCCCGTGGTGGTCACCGTCAGCGGGTTGCTGGCGTTGAACGTGCAGGTGATGTTGTGCGGGCTGCCGGCGATGGTGGCGCCGAACACCGCCGTACCCGTGGCCGAGAGGACGTCCGTGCTGGTGAGCGGAGCGCCCGTGCCCTCGTTGTAGAGCGTCCAGTTCGGGTTGGCGTGAGCCGCGGGTGTGCTGGTCGCGACGGCGGCGAGGGCCAGGGCCGTACCGCCGAGAAGTCCGGCGGTCTTGCGCAGAGTTACCTTCATCGTGATTCCTTTCATGGGGGCTCCCGCCGCGTGCGCTGGCGGGCTGCTGCCGTGAGGCAGAAGTCGGAGGATGCGGCTAGTCGAAGCCGTAGCCGGACGGTGGGCCCTTGGGGAGGCCGATCCGCTCGATGGTCATGTCAGCGCTCACGTCCGCGACGCCGCGGTCCGGCGGGAAGAAGGGCGCCAGACCCTGGGAGACATTTCCGGACCACTGGCTGTACTGGTCTCCGTTGGGCTCGTCGAAGACGATGCCCTGCCCCCACGGATCGACCCCGTAGAGGAAGGAGTAGAGCGAGGTCGCGATGCCCTTCGCCTGGGCGTCCGTCACGTCGTTGAGGCGGCTGACGTCGATGCCGACGTCGGAAGAGCCGACGGTGGAGCCTGGCACCCTCCACCGCCCCGCTCAGCGTGCTCGTCGGAAGGTACGACGGATGCTTGGCCGGCTTCACCTGCCCGACATCCCAGGGGACGTTCGCCGTGGGGGCCGCGAACGGTGCCTTCACCTCGGTGGTGAAGGTCCCGCTCACGCCGAGCGGGAACTGGACCCCCGGCTCGTGGTCGCCGCGCACGACGTCGAGGTCGATGTCGAGGTCGACCCTCAGACCCAGGGCGCCGCTGGGCGTCAGGCCCGACAGCGCTGCCTTGACGCTCTTCACCTTCGTGTTCTCGATGACGAGGGTCTGGCCCGGGTTGTCGGCACCGAACAGGCGGTAGATGTAGGAGATGAAGGTGCCGGGAGGCGCAGCCTCCATCGACCCGTCAGGTTGCTGCGACAGGGACCAGGACCCGTTCCCGGGGTCGTCCCAGGCAGCCCAGTCCCAGTCCGGGTACGGTGCCGTGCCGGGCTGAGCGACGGCGAGACGCGCTCCGTCGCACATCACCGCATCGGCGGGGTCCACCAGAATCTTCATCGAGGGCAGCTTGCACCCGCGCGTTGACCCAGCCCGTCAGGCCTCGTAGCTGCAGCGAGAACGGGACACCTTGCTTCCAGTGCGCCGCAGCCGGCGAGTAGCCGGCGAGCATCATCCCGTTGGTGACCTTGATCCGGACCGGGAGCGTGTAGCCCTCCGCCGACGCGGAGTCGGTCGCCGTCAACGGCGGCGGGGCAGCACAGGACGGATCGCCGGAGCGAAGATCCGCGACGGACGCCGGCAGCTGCGGGTCGCGGCTCAACGCGAAGGGGATGCCGTCGAAGACGGGGAGACTCCGGTCGGGTGTAGTAGTAGGGGTTCTTCGGCATCGGGTTCGGGTCGGCGCCCGCGGCGCCGGGAAAGGAGAGCGCCAGCGCCGTGACGGCGACACTCGTGACAGCGAGTCCCGCACGGCGGCGGCTCGGGTGGATCCTCATCGGTGTCTCCTCTCAGGCCCGGGGCTCACGCCGGGTCCTGGTAGACGGTGATCTTGGCTTTCAGGTCGATCGGGACCTTGGTGATGGGGAGCCGGACCAGCCGGTCGATGCGGGTGGGAAGGCTCGCCCGGGCAGTACTTGTCGTGGTTGGCGACCTTCGCGACGGTGAAGTCTGTCGCCCTTCAACGTCGCGGTCCCCTCGTACGGCGGGGGAGAGGAGCGGGCCGGTGATGACGGCCTTCGCGACGCCGGTGAACGGGATCACGCACTGGAGGCCGAACAGGCGTGCGCGCCCCTGCAGGGCGACGTTGAGGTCGGCCCTGAAGCCCCCCTGGGTCTGCCGGTGCAGGAGACGGTGGACCGGGTGGCGCTGGCGCTCATGCTGACCGGCACCTCGAGCGGCTTGCCGGGGATGATGTCGAAGACGGCGCGCAGGGCGTTGGCCTTCACCCCGTCGGCAGGAATCACCAGCCTGGGTGGAGACCGGGCACGCGGACTCGCCGCTGCGGACCAGGCGCAGGACGCCGCAGATGCTGACGTCCATGTCCTCGATCTTCAGCACGCCGGCGTCGATCGAGCCGGACTCGATCCGGGCCACGACGCCGTACTCCGTGGGCGGAGGGTTGCGGCGGGGGCGGCAGCCGGGCGGGACCTGCGGCACCGCGGCCCGTACGACGGAGGCAGGCACCCCTGACGGGGCCTGGTCGGCGCTGGCGGGCAGCGTGAGCAGCGCACCGGCGAGGGCGAGCAGCCCCACCAGGGCACCACGGCGGACGGTCGGTTGCATCGCGATCTCCTAGTCCGGCCCGCGCTGCAGCAGGCGCGGACCCTTCGCGCAGGGCTGCGGCGTCCCGCCACCGGAGGTGGAGGGCAGTGGCAGCGGGCCGTGGCTGCACAGCGGCTGGCCGACGTTGATGGTGAGGTCACCGTGGAAGACGCCGTCGCGGGCGACCTGGCTGAGGTCGGTGCTGACCTTGGGCAGCAGCCCGAACAGCACCTTGATCGCGGCGGAGTTCTGGCTGAGGGCGGTCCCGATCGCGCCGGAGCCCTGGAGCAGGGTGCGGAACGGCTCGCTCTGGGTGCGGACCAGGCTCCTCGATGGTCGAGGCCGCGGACCCGCCGTCGCGGAGCAAGCCTGGGCGAAGTCGGCGTCGTTGTCGGCGAGCTTGCTGGGACAGCAGGTCGAAGGACCTGATGATCTGGGCGAGTCTGCTGCTGGGTGGCGTTGCCGGTGCGCAGCACGGTGAGTCCGTCGAGGATCAGCCTGCGGGTGCCGGGGGCCGCCTCGGTGACGGCGTTGAGGAAGCGCTGCCCGCTGACGACCAGGGTGCGCAGGCTCCGGCGCCAGGCCGCTGAACGCGTCCGCGAACAGCGTCTGCACCACCTCGAGGTCGTCGGGGTCGATGGAGCGCAGCAGCCTGGTGCCGCTCTCCAGCGCCTGGCTGACGCTGGTGGGGACCTGCGCGGTGGCGATCACTGCGCCGTCGGCGGTCTCGGGCTCCGCGGCACCGTTCGGCACCAGGTCGACGTAGGCTCTCCCCCAGCGCCGAGAGCATCCGCACCCGGGCCGCGACGTCTCTGGGGATCGGCTGGTCCTTGGTCGACTCCAGGTCGAGACGTACGCCGGCCGGGCCGACCGTCATCGTGTCGACCTTCCCGACGGTGACGCCGCGGTAGGTCACCTCGCTGTCCTCGAACAGACCCGCGGAGCGGGCACGTCGACGCTGACGCTGTAGTCGTTGTCGACCGGGGACCACCCGATGATCTGGATGCCGATGTAGTAGAGACCGAGCGCGGTGCCGACGAGGATGCCGATCAGCCGCGGCCACAGGGACGTCCGGCTCATGGCTGCCTCCCCGACTCGAGGGGACCCAGAGCCGTCATCAGCGAGGTCACCGCCGAGCGTTGCCGGACGGTTCCGCTCGCGACGGAGGGGGCCGAGCCTGAAGGCGATCGGGGCGACGACGGAGGCCCGTGCGTAGCCGTATCTCGTCGACCTTCGGCACCTGGTCGGCGAGCACCCGCACGTTCTTGAGCACCGGGGTGATCAGGTCGCGGGAGTCGACGATCTGCCTCACCACCGGCACCAGGTCGTCGAGCGCCTTGACCGTCTGGTCCCCGCTGCGGGCCACCACGGCGTTCCCGGCCTTGGCGAAGCCGTCGAGGCCGGTGAGCAGGGTCTTGAAGTCGTCGTTGAGGTCGCCGAGCACCTTCAACGCGGGCGCGATCTCCTTGAGCCCGTCGACGAGGACGTCGCTGCCGTCGTTGGTTCGCTTCACCAGGCGGCCGACCTGCGTCAGCGCTCGGTCGATCGGCCCGAGTCCCCCGGCGAGCAGCCGGGCGGAGGTCTCGAGGCGACCGAGCAGCCTGGCGGACCTGCTGCTGGTTGCCCGAGAAGACCGCGTTGAGTTCCGCGGGAGATCGTGTGCAGGTCGCCGACGCCACCACCGGTGAGGATGGTCGCGAAGGCCCCGAGGGTGTCCTCGACGGTGGGCGCCGCCGCGGTGTCGCCGACGTCGATGGTGTCGCCCTCGCGCAGCAGCGCGGTCGAGGCACCTCCCTCGGTGGGCTTGTGCACCTCGACGTACTGGTCGCCGAGCGGGTTGTCGAAGCGGACCTCCACCGTGGTCCCGCGCGGGATCTCGACCCCGTCGAGGAAGCGCAGGCTCGACCCGGGCGCGGTAGCCGTCGACCTCCATCGAGCCGACCTCGCCGACGATCCGGGCGCCGTCGCGGACCTCGGCGTTGGCGGGCAGGTTGAGGACGTCGTCGAAGGACGCCGTCACGCTGTACGTCGACCCCTCGAGCCCGCCGGGCTTCGGCATGTCCTGCAGGCTCAGGGAGCAGCCGGACAGCACCAGCGCCAGCAGCGCGACGGGCAGCAGTCGTGCGAACCTGGTCATCTCAGCCTCCCAGCCCGCGCAGGTTGGCCAGCGACCACGCCGAGGCGTCGGGCGTCCCGGCGGGCTTGGGCAGACTCGTCGAGCCAGCGGTCGGCGCCGCAGGCCAGGTCGAGGATCTCCCGCTTGGTGACGGTCGGTTCGAGGGCGACCGCCATCAGCCGGAGCAGGCCGTCGCCGCAGACCGTCGAGCGGACCCCGGCGTTGCGCACCGGGTCGAGGCGGGCGCGGATCGCCTTGCCGTCGGGCGTCGTCACCACCGTGTTGCCGGTGTTGGAGACCGCCAGCGGCGCGGTGCGCATCAGCCGGGTCAGTGCCCTCTGCTGCTTGCCGATCTCCCCTGCGACCCCGGACAGGCTGCTGATCGTGCCGGAGAGCCTGGTCCTTGTTGTTCGTCACGAAGGTGTTCAGGCTCCGACAGCAGGTCCTGCAGGTTGGTCAGCACCGCGGTCACCTGCGGCGCGTCCCCGGCCAGCCCGCCGCTGACCGCGGCGAGGTTCTCGGCCAGCCGGCGGTAGGTGCCGCTGACCGAGGCGGCCGCCGTGGTCAGGTCGCCGAGGTCGTTGAGCCCGTCGGTGACGGCGTCGCCGTCCTTGCCGACCGCGTCGAGCGTCGTGCCCAGGCTGTCGACGAGTCTGGTGCACCGTGCTCCCCTGCCCGCCGAGGGTGTCGGCGAGCGAGGCGAGCACCCGTGACAGCGAGCCGTCGGCGTTCGCGCCCTGCGGCCCGAGCAGCCGCGAGAACTCGTCGAGGCTGTCGATGATCTGGTCCACCGACTGCGGCACGACGGTGTGGTCCGGCGCGATCCGGCCCCCGTCCGGCACCCGCGACCCCGCACCGGAGTACGCCGGCGCGAGCTCGATGAACCGGTCGTTGACCGCGTTCGGGGCCATCAGGAAGGCGCTCACGTCGGTCGGCAGCCGGTGCGCGTCGTCGATCTCGAGCTCGACCTCGACGCCCTTCGCGCCGGGGTCGACCCGGACCACCCTGCCGACCCGGACGCCGAGGATCTTCACCGCGTTGCCCGGGTAGACGCCCGGCATCTCGGTGAAGGTCGCGGTGACGCGGTAGGTGTCGGACCCGGTGAGGACCTTGACGCCGACCACCGCCGCGCCGACGAGCACTACGGCGACCAGGGTGACGACCGCCGCACGGCGGAGCCGGGCGCTCACGGCCGGCACCCCACGCGCGGGTCGCTCTTCTTCGGGAAGGCGCCGTCGGTGCACTGCTGGATGACCGCGTCGGGGATCAGCCCGTCGGGCACCACGATGTCGACGAAGCGGCCGGTCCCCGTCACCCGGGCGATGTTCGTGCTGAGCCTGGGCCATCGCGGGGATCGCCCGGCCGAGCGTCTCGTTCTCGGTGGCGAGCGCCTGGGAGATCTTCTCCAGGTTGCGCAGCATCGGGCCGAGCTTGGCCTGGTTGACGGACAGGATCTTCGCGACCTGGGCGCTGAGGTCCGCGGTCCCGCGCACCAGCCGGCTGATCGCCTGGCGCCGCTCGCGCAGCACCGCCGTCAGTGCGTCTCCCTGGCTGACGATGTTGACGAGCACGTCGCGCCTCTCGTTGATGATCTTGACGACGTCGCTGCCGGCGGCGACCGAACTCGCTGATCTTGTCGGCGTCGCCCGCGAGGTTGGTCGCGAAGTCGTTGAGGCCGGTGAGGGCCCGCTCGACGGAGTCGGCCGAGGTCCCGTTGAGGGTCGCGGTGACGGTGTCGAGCGCCTCCTGCAAGCTGCGGGATGTCGGTCTTGTCGAGCCTGGCCGGAGACCCGGCCGAGTCTCGCCGACGAGGGTCCGGCTGGCGAAGGTGCGCTCCAGCGGGATCGGCTCGTCGAGCGTCCCCGGTCCGGCGGGCTGCAGGCTCGAGGAACTGCGAACCGAGCGGGTTGAGCACCTTGACCCGGGCCGCGGTGTCCTCCCCCAGGTCCACGTCGTCGTCGACCTCGAAGTCGATCCGGACCTTGTCGTCCACCAGGACGACCGCGGTGATCTTGCCGACCCGTACGCCGCGGACCTGGACGGTCTCCCCGCCGCTGAGCCCGGAGGCGTTGGCCAGGTAGGCGGAGTACCCCTGGTGGTGGCTGATCAGCGGCAGCCGGGTCAGGTTGAGCGCCAGGAGCACCAGTGCCAGCAGCACCACTCCCGCCACGGCGGCGACCTTGATCGGGTCGCGGTCCGAGACCCGCCAGTCGTCGAGGTCGAAGTCACGCCAGGCTCATCGGCAGATCCTTCCCACGCGAGCCGGGTCGCCGACGGTCCCGGTTGGCGCCTGCAGGCCCTTGGGGTCCTGCGGCGCCGGGACGCCCGGCACCAGCGACAGGTTCAGCCGGCCGGTCACGGTGAGGTCCAGGTTGCAGAGGTAGACCTTGGCGAAGGAGCCGGAGTCGAGGATCCGGTTGAGCGCATCGACCGTGGCCGGTACGTCGCGCATCAGGTCGATGATCGCGCCGGAGCTCTTGCTCAGCGTCTCCGCCGCCTTGCTCACCCCGTCGACGTCGGCGTTGATCGCGTCGGTCGAGCGCCGGGTGAGCCGCGCGGCGCTCTCGCCGAAGGTGGCGAGCCCGTCGATGGTGGAGGCCAGCACGGTGCGCTGGTCGTCGAGGTTGCCGACCACGCTGCCGAAGCCTGTCGATCATCTGACCGAGCGCGTCGCCCTGCTCGTTGACGCTGGTGAGCAGGTCGGCGAGGTTGGTGATCACGGTCGAGATGACCTCCTTGCGGCCGGCGAGGTGGGTGGTGATCGTGCCGACCTGCTGGACGAGGTTGGCGACGGTGCCCGACTCACCCTGGAAGATCGCGATGATCGACGAGGTCAGGCTCGTTGACCTGTGCCGGGTCGAGGGCGTCGAAGAGCGGCTGGAAGCCGTCGAACACGGCCGTCAGGTCGACCGTCGGCAGGCTCTGCCGCGACGGCAGTGTGCCGCCGGGGTCGAGACGCGCGCCGCTGGTGCCGGAGGCCGGCGGGAGCAGCGCCAGGTAGCGGGTGCCGATCAGGTTGGCGTAGCGGACCGCCGTACGGGTGTCGGTGTCGAGGCGGTGGTCACCGCTGACGACGAAGGTGACCCGCACGTCGTCGTCGCGCAGGTCGACGGCGGTGACCTTGCCGACCTCCGGGCCGGCGATGTTGACGTCGTCGCCGGCGCGCAGGCCGGCGGCGTCGGCCACCAGCGCGTGGTACTCCGTGCCGTTGCGCCGTCCCAGGTCGAGCACGGAGATCACCACGAAGACGGTGAGCAGCAGCGCGAGCGCCACGAAGGCGGCGACCGAGGCCAGCAGCCGGGCGGGATGGACGGGACGACCGCTGCTCATGGCGTGCTCCCCTCGGCCGGGCGCCTGCTGAACGCGCAGAGCCTGGGCGGGGCAGCCCTGGTAGGTCGGCGGGTTGGCGAAGCCGGGCCGGACCGCCTCGTTGAGCAGCCGGACGATGTCGGCCGGGTTGCCGCCGGCGGCCATCACCAGGGTCAGGTCGGCAGGGTTGCGCACCGACAGCGAGGCGAGCCGGACATCGGGCATCCCGTCGGCGAGCGCCGGCGCCCAGGAGCCGGCCCAGGTGTCGATGCCGCGCAGCAGGCGGGTGATCACGTCGGGTCCCTGCGAGAGCGCGGCGAGCAGGGAGACCGCCCCCTCGACGGTGTCGGCGTAGGAGCCGAGGGTGTCGCGCAGCGGACCCGCGGTGGTGCTCACCAGCCTTGCCGCCGTCGGAGACCAGGGCCCGGAAGGCCGCGGCGTTCTCGTTGACCGTGCGAGCGGAGGTGGTGGCGTTCTTCACCAGGGAGAGGGAGCTCCGGGGTCACCTGCTCCAAGCCGCCCGCCACCTGCGCGAGCCTGGTCGAGGTCGGTGACCAGGGTCGGCCACAGCGGCAGCATCAGGCCGAGCCAGTCGTTGGTCGAGACCAGCGTCTTGCCGAGCCTCCTCGCCCTGCCCCTGCAGAGCGGTCGCCAGGCCGGACAGGCCGGCGTTGAGCCTTGGCGGGGCTGACCTCCTTGAGCAGGTCGTTGAGCGAGACGAAGGTGCCCTGCAGCGAGGGCGTCTCCCGGGCGTCGTACGCCGGGATGGTGGCGGTGTCCGCGAGCCCGGCCGGCCCGTCGTCGCTCGGCGAGAGCAAACTGGACGTACTGGTTGCCGAAGATGGAGACCGGCCCGACCGTTGCGACCACGTCGCGCGGCAGCCGGTCCAGCCAGCGCCGCTCGATGGTGACCCTCAGGCTCCGGGACGGTGCCGGCGCCCGGACCGGCGGTGTCGAGCACCTTGCCGATGCGCACGTCGCGATAGGTCACCGGGCTGCCGACGGCGACGACCGAGTCTGTTGGGCGGCAGCTGCACCCGCAGGCTCGGGTCGCCGGAGAAGAGGCCGTTGAACTGGGCGATGACGAGCCCGGTGACGCCGAGGACGAGCGCGGAGAACACCACCCCGAGCCGGCCCAGGGCGCGCTGGTCGCCAGCGAGCGAGTAGAGGTCCACGGCTACACCCGCACCCCGGTCGAGGTGCCCCAGAACAGCAGGGTCATCAGCATGTCGGCCAGCGCGATCGTCACGATGCTGGCCCGGATGGCCCGGCCCGAGGCGACCCCCACGCCCTCCGGCCCGCCGGAGGCGGTGTAGCCGTAGAAGCAGTGGATGAAGGTGATGAGCAGGCCGAGCACGACCACCTTGAGGATCGACAGCAGGACGTCGCCGGTGTCGAGGAAGAGGTAGAAGTAGTGCGAGTAGGTGCCGGTCCCCTGCCCCGCGATGAGCCTGCACGGTGAGTCTCGGAGGCCAGGTAGGCGCCCGAGAGCGAGACCAGGTAGAGCGGGACGACGAAGATCGAGACCGCGATCAGCCGGGTGGTGACGAGGTACTCCATGCTGGACACGGCCATGGTGTCCATCGCGTCGATCTCGCCGCTGATCCGCATCGCGCCGAGCCTGCGCGGTGAACCGGCAGCCCATCTGCGCGGCGAGGCCGAAGGCGGTGATGAGGGGCGCCAGCTCGCGGGTGTTGCCGACGGCGGCGACCAGGCCGGAGAGCGGGGCGAGACCGACGACGTTGAGGCCCTGCAGGCCCTCCAGGCCGAGCCTGGACGCCGATCACCGCCGACAGCAGCGCGGAGACGAACACGGTGCTCGCGGCAACCGTCAGCAGCCCCTTGCCGAAGGCGATCTCGGCGAGCAGGCGCCACACCTCGTGCCGGTAGCGGCGCAGTGCGAGCGGGACCGTCGCCACGGCGTGCACGCAGAAGAGCAGCATCGCACCCTGACGGCGCAGGATCGTGCCGAGCGGGCGGCTGATGCCGTCGAGCCAGCCGCGCGGGCCGACCTGGAGCGACGTCGTCACGCCCTCACCCCACCCTCGGCGGCGCGGCGAGCAGGAAGATCTGGCTGACCACGAGGTTGATGACGAAGAGCAGCACGCCGGTCACCACGACCGAGCGGTTGACCGCGTCACCGACACCGGCCGGGCCGTGCTGGGCGTTCAGCCCCTGGTACGACGCGACGAGTGCCGCGACCACGCCGAACATGGCCGCCTTGACGGTCGACTCGATGAGGTCGGCCGGCTGCGAGAAGGCGCTGAACGAGTGCAGGAAGCCGCCGGCGGTGCTGTCGAGCAGGTAGACCGCGGACAGGTAGCCGCTGACGATGCCGACGAAGGCGACCACCCCGTTGAGCAGGATGCTGACCAGCATGGTGGCGAGGATCCGCGGGGCGACCAGTCGCTCGAGCGGGTCCACCGCCATCACCCGCATGGCGGCGATCTCGCTGCGGATCGCCCGGGAGCCGAGGTCCGCGCAGATCGCCGATCCGCCGGCGCCCGCCAGCACGATGCCGCTGATGATCGGCGCCGCCTGGCGCACGGTCGCGACCGAGTTGACGCCACCGACCAGCGAGGCCGCGCCGACCTGGCTGGTGAGACCACCGACGGTCAGCACCAGCACCAGGCCGAACGGGATCGCGATCAGGACGGTGGGCAGCAGCGAGACCGAGGCGAGGAAGCGGGTCTGCAGCACGAACTCCCACCAGGAGAACCGGCGGCGCACCAGCGCGCGCACGGTCACCGCCATCGAGTCGAGGAACATCGCCACCATGCCGCCGAAGCCGCGGGCGCTCCCCGCCAGCGCCTCACCGGACACCTTCACAGCAGGTCCACGCTGTCGAGCAGCCACTGGTCGCCCTGCCGGACCAGGTGGAGGCGCAGCCGGCTGGCCTGGGTCGTGGGCTTGTCGCTCTGCTTGCTGGTGGCCGCCTGGTCGACGAGCGCCAGGACGGTGGCGAGATCGCCCTGGACCTCCTTCACGGCGATGTCGACCACGGTGCCCTTCGCGGAGGCCTGGAGCCTGGGTGAACATCGGCCCGAGCGTCTTGTTGGTCTCGGCGAACTTCTGCTGGAAGGCGTCCGTGGAGGACTTCCCCAGCCTGTCGCTGCTGGGAGTCGAGGTCGCGGTAGTCGTAGACTCGTCAGCGCCACCGCCAGGCCGCGGGCGCTCTCGAGCACCTCGGCCTGGGTGAGCCTCGCGGCGTCGTACCGGTCGAGGTCGCGGTGGGCGCCGCGCAGCCTGCACGGTGAGGTAGCCCAGCGCACCCAGCACCAGCAGCACCACCAGCGCGAGGGCGGCGACCCGGCGCCAGTCGCGGGCGGCCCGGGACGCGGTGGGGGGCTCCGCGCGCGGGGTGTCGGTGGTCGTGTCGGGCTCGTCGTGGACGGCTTCGTCGATGGTCATGTTCTCTCCCTGGTTGGAGCGTGGGCCGGGCACACCGGTGGGCGGGTACGACGGCACACGCGGTGGTGACTCAGGCGCCGGTGGAGCCGGCGCCGCTGGTCTCGAGGTCGTGATCCGCCTCGGCGTCGGCCATCTCGTCCATGCCGATCGGACCGCGGGCGCGCCCGGCGAAGAACTGCTCGACGATCGGCCGGTCGCTGGACAGCACCTCGTCGGCGGGGCCGAAGGCGACCAGGCGGGAGCGGAACAGCATCCCGATGTGGTCGGCCGTGCGCTTGACCGAGTCGATGTTGTGGGTGATGACGAAGAAGGTGCAGCCGGTGACCTCCTGGACCGCCCGCATCAGGCTCGTCGAGGTGCGCCACGCGCACCGGGTCCAGGCCCGAGTCGGGCTCGTCGAAGAAGACGATCTCCGGCTCCAGCGCCAGCGCCCGGGCCAGGCCGGCGCGTTTCTTCATCCCGCCGGAGACCTCGCCGGGCATCTTGTCCAGGTGCTTCACCAGGCCGACCATGTCCGCCTTGGTGTGCACCACCTCGCGGACCTGGGCCTCGGTGAGGTCGGTGTGCTCACGCAGCGGGAAGGCGATGTTGTCGTAGAGGCTGATCGAGCCGAACAGCGCGCCGTCCTGGAAGAGCACGCCGAACTTGCGGCGCACCCGCATCAGGTCGCGGTGGCGCATGCCGACGATCGGCTCGCCGTCGACGTAGATCTGGCCCTTCTCGGGCGGGTACATCCCGATGATCGTGTTGAGCAGCACCGACTTGCCGGTGCCCGAGGGACCGAGCACCGCGGTGATCTTGCCGCGGGCGACGTCGAAGCCTGACGTCGTCGAGGATCGTCGTCGTGCCGAACGACTTGGTGACGCCGCGCAGCGCGATCACCGCGTCGGTGCCGCCGAGGTCGGTGTGCTGATCGGTGCTGTCGGTTGCTGTGTGGAGTGATCGCGAGACCACGAGAGGCCCTCCCCGGGGTGTGCAGGCTGGCGCACCTGCTCCCGGGTTGCTCCCACAACGCCGTCGGCTGGTACGTCGAACCGCTCGCCTCTCCCAACAAGCGACGTGTTACTCGAGGTAACACGCAGGTACAACCTGCGTCCGCTTGGACGATGTGTCAAGGGTCACGTCGCGAAAAAGCCACAAATCCGAGAACCCTTGCGTACCTCTTCCTCGAATTGCCCGTTGAGCATGGCCCCCTGCGACGCGACGACGCGGGTAGGCGGGGAGAAGGGCGGGAGGGGGCGGGACTCAGCCCGAGATGCGGTTCCAGTCGGTGCCGGGCGGCTTCGCCTCGAGCCAGGCCTGGAAGCCGGTCAACGAGGACACGCTCATCGCCAGCCTCCACCTCACCGTGCGGGGACTGGCAGCGGATCACGAGGTGGTCGGGGTACAGCGAGGCCTGCTCGGCGCCCAGAGGCTCCCGGCGGCCGTCGTACAGCAGCCTCCTCGCGTCGCCAGGCCTGCTTGGGCCGCGGGGACAGCGAGAAGACCCGGAACCACTCCAGGGTCTCCCCGGAGTAGCGGCCCAGGCCCAGCACCCAGCCGCGCTCGGGGCGATCGGTGCGATAGCGGTGGCTCAGCTCGAAGGTGCCACCGTTCCGGGACAGCAGACGGCGCCGGACGATGAGTCCGGCGCCGTACAGCACGAACAACAGCAGGAGCGCGCCACAGGCGTCGAGCAGCCACTCCCACCAGACCATACGCGTGCTAGCTGACCTTCTCCGCCGCGCGGATGCGTGCCTCGGCATGGCGCACCCGCTGCTCGGCCTCGTTGCTCGAGTCGAGCAGGCGCTTGGCCTCCTCGAGGTCGACGCGAGCCTGCTCGACCTCGATGTCCTCGGCGCGCTCGACCCGCTCGGCGAGGATCGAGACCCGGTCGTTGGCCACCGACAGGAAGCCCCCGTCGACAGCCGCGACCACGATCTGGTTCGTGCCCGCGACCTGGATCTCGATCACCGACGCCGACAGCAGCGACAGCGTGGGCGCGTGACCGCGCAGCACGCCGATGTCACCCTCGAGCGTGCGCGCGATGATCATCGCCGCGTCACCGGACCACACGGTCCGGTCCGCAGCGACGAGTCTCCACGTGCAGGTGCTCGACCGTCGTGTCCGCCATGATCAGAGGCTCTTCTGGATCTCGGCCCAGTTGCGCTCGACGTCGTCGAGACCGCCGCACATGAAGAACGCCTGCTCGGCGACGTGGTCGTACTCACCGTCGGCGATCTTGTTGAACGCCTCGATGGTGTCGGCCACGGGAACCGTCGAGCCCTCGATGCCGGTGAACTGCTTGGCGACGTAGGTGTTCTGCGACAGGAAGCGCTGGATGCGGCGCGCCCGGGAGACGATGATCTTGTCCTCCTCGGAGAGCCTCGTCGACACCGAGGATCGCGATGATGTCCTGGAGGCTCCTTGTTGCGCTGCAGGATCTGCTTGACGCGGATCGCGCAGTCGTAGTGCGCCTGACCGATGTACTGCGGGTCGAGGATCCGCGAGGTCGAGGTCAGCGGGTCCACGGCCGGGTAGATGCCCTGCGAGGCGATGTCGCGGGACAGGCTCGGTCGTGGCGTCCAGGTGCGCGAAGGTCGCGGCCGGCGCCGGGTCGGTGTAGTCGTCTGCGGGGACGTAGATCGCCTGCATCGAGGTGATCGAACGGCCGCGGGTCGAGGTGATCCGCTCCTGCAGCGTGCCCATCTCGTCGGCCAGGTTGGGCTGGTAGCCCACCGCCGACGGCATGCGGCCGAGCAGGGTGGAGACCTCGGAGCCCGCCTGGGTGAACCGGAAGATGTTGTCGATGAACAGCAGCACGTCCTGGTTCTGGACGTCGCGGAAGTACTCCGCCATCGTCAGCGCGGAGAGCGCGACGCGCAGACGCGTGCCCGGCGGCTCGTCCATCTGGCCGAACACCAGCGCGACCTTGTCGAACACGCCGGCGTCCTGCATCTCCTCGATGAGGTCGTTGCCCTCACGGGTGCGCTCGCCGACACCGGCGAACACCGACACACCACCGTGGTTCTTGGCGACGCGGGCGATCATCTCCTGGATGAGCACGGTCTTGCCGACGCCGGCACCACCGAAGAGGCCGATCTTCCCACCCGTGACGTACGGCGCGAGCAGGTCGATGACCTTGATGCCGGTCTCGAACATCTGGGTCTTCGACTCCAGCCTGGTCGAAGGCGGGCGCCTTGCGGTGGATGCCCCAGCGCTCGGTGACCTCGGGCGTCTCGCCCTCCTCGAGGTTGAGGAAGTCACCGGTGGCGTTGAACACCTTGCCGAGGGTCACGTCGCCGACGGGCACCTCGATCGGGGCGCCGGTGTCGGTCACGGTCTGGCCGCGGACCAGGCCGTCGGTCGGCTTCAGCGAGATCGCGCGGACGACGCCGTCACCGATGTGCTGGGCCACCTCGAGCGGCAGGGTGGAGGTCTCGCCGTCGAGGGTGACGTCGGCCTCGAGCCTTGTTGTAGATCTCGGGCATGGCGTCGACGGGGAACTCGATGTCGACGACCGGGCCGATGACCCGCGCGATCCGACCCACCGAGGCCGCACCGCTGGCGGTGGTCTCTTCAACCGTTGCAGTCATGTCTTACTCCGTTAGGTGTTTTCTCTGGTGGGTCAGTCGTTCGCAGCCTGGGCGTCGGCGAGCGCGTTGACGCCACCGACGATCTCGCTGATCTCCTGGGTGATGCCCGCCTGGCGTGCCTGGTTGGCGACCCGGGTGAGCCTTCTTGATCAGCCTCCGAGGCGTTGTCCGTCGCGGCCTTCATGGCCTTCTGGCGGGCGGCGAGTCTCGGAGGCCGCGGCCTGCAGGAGGCTGTAGAAGATCCGGCTCTGGACGTACTGCGGCAGCAGGCCGTCGAGCACCTGCTCCGCCGACGGCTCGAACTCGTAGAGCGGGAGCAGGTCGTCGCCCTCCGGCGTCTCCTCGCCCTCCACGACCTCCAGGGGCAGCAGGCGGATCGCCGTCGGCTCCTGGGTCAGCATGGAGCGGAACCGGGTGTAGACGACGTGGACCTCGTCGACGTCGCCCTCCTCGCCCTGCTCCTTGAGGAAGGCGGTGATCAGGCTCGCGGCCGATCTCCGCCGCCTTGTCGTACGTCGGCTGGTCCGAGAAGCCCGTCCAGGCCTGGACGTAGTCGCGGCCGCGGAACTTGAAGTACGCCTCCGCCTTGCGCCCGGCGAGGAAGAAGTCGATCTCCTTGCCCTCCTCGCGCAGCCGGCCGGAGAGGCGCTCGGCCTCCTTGATGACGCTCGAGGAGTAGGCACCCGCCAGGCCCCGGTCGCTGGTGATGACCAGCACTGCGGCGCGCTTCGGGTTCTCCTCCTCCCGGGTCAGCGGGTGGTCGACGTTCGAGAACGTCGCCACCGCCGACACGGCACGGGTCACTCACGGGCGTACGGCGCTGCCGCCTGTGCCCGCTGCTGCGCCTTGATGATCCGGGACGCAGCGATGAGCTCCATGGCGCGCGTGATCTTCTTCATCGACTCCGTCGACTTGATCCGCGCGCGGTACTCACGCAGCGATACGGCCATGCGTCAGCCCCGCTTCTGCTTGACGATCTGCTCCTGCTCGAGCTCGTCGTCGCCCAGCGCCTCGGCCTCGGGCTCGTGCCCGGCCTTGATGCTGCCGCCCTCGGAGGTCTCGAACTGGTTCAGGAAGGAGTCGTACGCCGCGACGAGGCCGTCCTCGTCCTCGAACTTCTGCGTCTCGCGGATGCCGGCCAGCAGGCCCTCGTGCGAGCGGCGCAGGTAGTCGAGGAACTCGCCCTCGAAGCGCAGCACGTCGTCGGTCGGGACGACGTCCAGGCGACCCGACGTACCGAGCCACAGGGAGACGGTCATCTCCTCGAGCGGGTACGGCGAGTAGGCCGGCTGCCGCAGCAGCGCCATCAGCCGCTGGCCACGGGCCAGCCTGCTGCTTGGAGGCGGCGTCGAGGTCGGAGGCGAACATCGCGAAGGCCTCCATCGCGCGGAACTGCGCGAGGTCGACCTTGAGCGAGCCGGTGACGGCCTTCATCGCCTTGGTCATCGCCGCGCCACCGACGCGGGAGACCGAGATGCCGACGTCGATCGCCGGGCGCTGGTTGGCGGCGAACAGGTCCGACTGCAGGAAGATCTGGCCGTCGGTGATCGAGATGACGTTGGTCGGGATGAACGCCGAGACGTCGTTGGCCTTGGTCTCGATGATCGGCAGGCCGGTCATCGAGCCGGAGCCCAGCGCGTCGGACAGACTTCGCGCAACGCTCCAGCAGACGCGAGTGCAGGTAGAAGACGTCACCCGGGTAGGCCTCGCGGCCCGGCGGGCGGCGCAGCAGCAGGGACACGGCGCGGTAGGCCTCGGCCTGCTTGGTCAGGTCGTCGAACACGATCAGGACGTGCTTGCCGTCGTACATCCAGTGCTGGCCGATGGCCGAGCCGGTGTACGGCGCGAGGTACTTGAAGCCCGCGCTGTCGGAGGCCGGGGCGGCGACGATGGTGGTGTACTCCAGCGCGCCCGCCTCCTCGAGGGCACCGCGCACGGAGGCGATGGTGGAGCCCTTCTGGCCGATCGCGACGTAGATGCAGCGGACCTGCTTGGACGGGTCGCCCGACTCCCAGTTCTGCTTCTGGTTGATGATCGTGTCGATCGCGACCGTGGTCTTGCCGGTGGCGCGGTCGCCGATGATCAGCCTGGCGCTGGCCACGGCCGATCGGGGTCATCGAGTCGATGGCCTTGATGCCGGTGGCGAGCGGCTCGTGGACCGACTTGCGGGCCATCACGCCGGGCGCCTGCAGCTCCAGGGCGCGGCGGCCGTCGGTGGCGATCTCGCCGAGACCGTCGATCGGCTTGCCGAGCGGGTCGACCACGCGGCCGAGGTAGCCCTCGCCCACGGGGACCGAGAGGATCTCGCCGGTGCGGCGGACCGTCTGGCCCTCCTCGATCTTGTCGAAGTCACCGAGGATGACGACACCGATCTCGCGGTCCTCGAGGTTCAGCGCGAGGCCGAGCGTGCCGTCCTCGAACTCGAGGAGTCTCGTTCGCCATGGCGGAGGGCAGACCCGACACGCGGGCGATGCCGTCACCGGCGGAGGCGACGGTGCCGACCTCCTCCTTGCTCGCGGCGGCGGGCTCGAAGTCGGCGACGTACTTGGCGAGGGCGTCGCGGATCTCGTCCGGACGGATGGAGAGTTCCGTCATCTCAGGTGCCTTCTCTCTTGTCTACTGCGTGAAGTCGTGGGTGGTGCGGTGATCGGCCGGGGTCAGCCGGCGATCTTGCGGCGGGCGTCGTCGAGGCGGCTGACGACGGTGCCATCGATGACGTCATCGCCGATCTCCACCCGGAGGCCGCCGAGGACCTCGGGGTCGATGACGATGTTGAGGTGCACCGGGCGGCCGTACTGCCGCGTCAGTGCGGCGGCGAGCCGCTCCTGGTCGGCCGCGGGCAGCGGACGGGCGACGTGGACCGTGGCCACGCCCTCCCCCTGCACCTGCGCGGCGGTGCGCTCGTAGTCCTCGAGCGCGGCGACCACGGTCCGGTACGACCCGGACAGCGCCTGCTTGACCAGCCTGCACCGTGGCCGGGAGTGCCTTGCCGGCGAGCAGGGACTCGACGAGCGAGCCCTTGTCGGCGGCCGAGCGGACCGGGTCGGACAGCGCGTTGCGCAGGTCGCTGCTCTCCGTCACCAGGCGGCGTACGGCGAACAGCCTGGTCGACCAGCGTCTCGCCCTGCGTGCCGGTGGATCGGACGGCGGCGACGACGCCGAGCTGCTCCAGCGCGTCCGCGAAGTCGCGGGGGCGTGACCAGCGGCGGCCGGCGGCGTCCCGGAGCAGGTCGAGCGAGATGCCGTCGACCTTGCCCTGGAACAGGTCGCCGACCAGGCTCGCGCGGGCCTGCGCCGGCACCGACGGGTCGGTGATGACCCGGCGCAGCGACGCCTCGCCGCGCACGGCCGCGGCAGCGGCGAACAGGTCGCCCGCCACCGTGGCGGCCGACGCCTCGGCCACCCCACCGACCTGGTCGGTGAGGGCGGCCACGGCGTCCGCGGACGCGGTGCGGAAGGACACCATCAGGCGTCCCGCCCCGCGTCGGCGGCGTCAGCCGTCTCCAGCTCGGCGAGGAAGCGCTCGACGACCCGCGCCTGACGCGCGTCGTCGTCCAGCGACTCGCCGACGATGCGGCCGGCCAGGCCGGTCGCGAGGGTGCCGACCTCGGCACGGAGCGAGGTGACCGCCTGCTGGCGCTCCGCCTCGATCTGCGCCTTGCCGTGGTCGACGATGCGCTGGGACTCGGCCTGGGCCTGCTCCCGCATCTCCGCCACGATCGCGGCACCCTGCTCGCGCGCCTCCTCGCGGATGCGCGCGGCCTCGTGCCGGGCGTCGGCCAGCCTGCTTCTCGAGCTCGGCCGCCTTCGCGTCCGCCTCGGCCTGCTTGGTCGCGGCCGCCTCGATGCCGCCCTCGATCGCCGCCGAGCGCTCGGCGAACGTCTTCTCGAAGTTCGGGACGACGAACTTCTTGATGGCGAAGAACAGGATGCCGAACACGACGAGGGCGAGCACGACCTCGATCCACTCGGGAACGAGCGGGTTGTGCTCCTCCGCCTCGGCGGCGGCGACGATCAACAGTGACTTCATGGACCTGACCTAGATCTCGTTACTGACAGGAGGCCGGTTCGGCTCAGGTGTTGGATGCCTTGAGGACGAACGCCAGGGCGATGCCGATGATCGCCAGCGCCTCGGCGAGCGCGAAGCCGAGGATCGCGATCGACTGGAGGCGGCTCTGCGCCTCGGGCTGGCGGGCAACGCCGTTGATGTACGCGGCGAAGATGAGACCGATGCCGATACCCGGGCCGATGGCGGCCAGGCCGTAACCGATCATGTTGAGAGAGCCACCCATGGCTTCTTTCCTTTCGGGTTGTTTTCTCGTGCGAGAACTGTGGGGTTGTGGAGCGGACGGGAAGATCAGTGCTCGTCGGCGAGCGCGCCCTGGATGTACATCGCGTTCAGCAGGACGAAGACGTAGGCCTGCAGGAACTGCACCAGGATCTCGAGGAAGCCTGACGAGGATCGCCAGCACCCAGGCGAGCGGGCCGGCGACGTAGCCGATGCCGCCGACGTGCTCGATGAGGTAGAGGCCACCGGTCGCGAAGAGCGCGAGCAGGATGTGGCCGGCGAACATGTTGCAGAACAGACGCAGGGCCAGCGTGACCGGGCGGACCAGGATGTTGGAGAAGAACTCCAGCGGGACCAGCAGCGGGTACATCACCGGGCTGACGCCGGACGGGACGCTCTGCAGCCTTGAGGTAGCCCAGCAGGCCGTGCTTGGCCACACCGACCCCGTTGTAGACCACCCAGGAGAGACCGGCCAGCGCGTAGGCCATGCCCGCGCGGCTGAACGTCGGGAACTGGATGAACGGGACGCTGGCGAAGAGGTTGTTCACCAGGATGAAGAAGAAGACCGTGACCAGGTAGGGCACGAACTTCTGGAAGTCGTGGCTGCCGATGATGTCGCGAGCCACGCTGTTGCGCACGAAGCCGTAGGCACCCTCGCCGGCGAACTGGGCTTTGCCGGGCACCAGCGCCCGCTTGCGCGAGGAGGCGTAGAGGAAGGCGAAGACGACGATCGCGGCCAGGAACAGCAGCACCATCGGCTTGGTGACGCCGCCGGCGATGGCCGGCAGGTCGAACAGGCTCGGGCCCGGAGCGTGGAACTCCTCCCCACCCTCGGCGGCGATGGTGGCGCTGGCTGCGATGATCACCAGGTCTCCTCTGCGTTCACTGCTCGTCTGTGATGTCGGGCTTGGGGCTGTGGGGCTGATCTGGTGGTTCCATGCGGAACCGGCGGGCGGTCATGTAGATCCCCAGCGCGGCACCCGCGAGGATGCCCACCGCAACGAGGAACGTGGTACCCAGCCACCGGTCCGCGAGCCACCCCAGCAGGCCGTAGAACGCGACCCCGGCCACGACGTAGCCGAACGCATGCCACGGATCGCCCTTGGGTTTCTCCTCGGGCTGACTCATTGCGCCCCGGACAATAGCAGTCTCGAAACCTCATCGCGCACCGCCCTCGGACGGCCTGGACGCCGGGGTCTCGAAGGCCGGGATACGGGCCGTGGTGGCGAGCGCGATCTGCACGCCCATCCACACGAAGGCGCCCAGGATGATGGCTCCGCCGACCCAGCCTGCCGTCGAGTCTCGTCGTCCAGCAGGCCGGAGGTGTTGAGCGCCACGAAGACCAGTGCCATCGCCGCCACCTGGAAGGTGTAGGTCACCATCGCGAAGAGCAGCGAGGCCGCCGGCATCAGCCGGGAGACCGCCTCGACGGCGAAGGAGCCGAAGGCGAAGACGCCGACCGCGATCACTCCCCGACGGCGGCACCGGCCGCGGCGGACCTGCCGGCGACGAGCGCGGCAACCAGGACGAGGCCCGCGGCGGCCGCCGCGGCCACCAGGGCCGCACGGGTCACCACGCGGGTGGTCCGGGTGTCGGTCGTCATCATCGGCGGCCGTTCTGCTCGTCGCGGTCGTCGGTCTCGGAGAGTGCTCTCCAGGAGTTCGTGAAAGTTATCACAAAGTCCCGGGAGGCTCCGAATCGGGGGTGCCCGCCGCCGGCGGGACGACCTCCGGGACCGGCGGCTCGGCCGGCTCCAGCACCTGGTCGAGCACCTGGTCCACCAGCGGGGCGTGGACGAGCGGGAGCACGAAGGTGAGCGTCACCGTGACGACGAAGCCTGGCTCCCAGGATGCCCCACACGACCGGTCCGGTGAAGAGGCTGGCGACCACCACGCTGAAGGCGATCAGCCCGGCCCACAGCCACATGATGACCACGGCCCGGCGGTGGGAGTGCCCGATCTCGAGCAGCCGGTGGTGCAGGTGCTGCTTGTCGGGGGCGAACGGCGAGCGCCCGGCCCGGGTGCGTCGTACGACGGCGAGGACCAGGTCCACCAGCGGCACCAGCAGGATCAGGATCGGCAGCAGCACGGGCAGCAGCACGGGCAGCAGGCTGGCCCGGGTGCCGTCGGCGCCCTGGGTCAGGTCGCCGGGCGCGAACTGGGTGGTGATCGTGATCGCGGTGGCCGAGAGCACCAGCCCGATCAGCATCGACCCGGAGTCGCCCATGAACAGCCGGGCCGGGTGGAAGTTGTGCACCAGGAAGCCCACGCACACCCCCGCCAGGGCGGCGGAGAGCAGGGCGCCGGTGGTGGCCCGGGTGACGTCGTTGAGGTACGACAGCGAGTAGCAGAACAGGAAGAAGGCCGCCGAGCCTGATCCCGATCACGCCCGCGGCGAGCCCGTCGAGGCCGTCGATGAAGTTGACGGCGTTCACCGTCGCGACCACGGCGAAGGCGGTGAGGAGCGCCCCCTGGCCCGGGTCGAGCGCGAAGACCTCGCCCTGCGACTGGTAGAAGTAGCGGAACTGGATGCCGGAGTAGACCAGCACCCCCACCGCGAGCACCTGGCCACCGAACTTCGTCAGCGCGTCCAGGTCGATGATGTCGTCGATGATGCCGACCGCGCAGACCAGCGTGCCGGCCAGCAGGACGGCGAGCGCGTCGTCGAAGACGAAGGCCCGGTCCTGGCCCAGGAAGGGCAGCGCCTTGGCGACGAAGTACGCCGCCCAGAGGCCGCCGAGCATCGCCAGCCCGCCCAGGTAGGGCACCGGCTCGTCGTGCACGTCGCGGTCGCGCACCTTGGCCACCGCGCCGGTGCGCACCGCGATCTCGCGGGCGACGACCGTCAGCAGGTAGGTGACCGCGGCGGCGACCAGGAAGACGACGACGTACTCACGCATCCGCCGGCTCGTCCTCCTCACCGGTGTCCACGGTGACGCCGAGGCCGGCGAGCACCGCGTCGATCTCGGCGACGGCGATCGCGCCCGCCCGCAGCAGCCGGGGCCGCTCCCCCGTCGCGTCGATGATGGTGGAGGCCACGCCGCCCGGCGCGGTCCCGCCGTCGACGACCACGTCGACCGCGGCGCCCAGCATCGCGTCGGCCTCGTCCGCGTCGAGCGCAGCGGGGCTGCCGGTGAGGTTGGCCGAGCCTGACCGCGAGCGGGCCGGTGCGGTCCAGCAGCGCCCGGGTGAGGTCGTGGTCGGGCATCCGTACGGCGACGGTGCCCCGGGTCTCGCCGAGGTCCCACTGCAGCGAGGGCTGCTGGAAGCAGACCAGCGTCAGCGCCCCGGGCCAGAACTCCGCGACCAGCGGGGCGACGTACGCCGGCACCCGGGTCGCGAGCGCGTCCAGGGTGCCCTTGGTGCCCACCAGCACCGGCGGCGGCATCTCGCGGCCACGGCCCTTGGCGGCCAGCAGGCGGGTGACGGCGTCGGCGTCGAAGGCGTCGGCACCGACGCCGTAGACGGTGTCGGTGGGGAGGACCACCAGGCGGCCACGACGCACGGCCTGGCTGGCGGCGTCGAGCGCCGCCTCGCGCTCCTCGTCGGTCTCGGTCGGGAACCGCTCGGCACTCACGACGTCCATCCTCTCATCGTGGCCTGCGGGCGGTGAGGTAGCGCGCCCGTCCGGCGAGGTCGCGATGGTCGCGCACCTCCTCCCAGCGGCCGTGGTCGCTGAAGACGGCCGGTGCCGCCTCCCCCTGCACGTCGGCGTGCTCCACGCCCACGACGCCGCCCGGGCGCAGCAGACTCCAGGCCGCGCCGGGCGATCACCCGGATCGCGTCCAGGCCGTCGTCGCCGGAGAACAGCGCCAGGTGCGGGTCGTGGTCGCGTGCCTCGGGCGCGACGGACTCCCACGCCTCCAGCGGGACGTACGGCGGGTTGCTCACCAGCACGTGCACCTGCCCCGCGAGGTCGTCGAACGCCGTGGCCAGGTCGCCCTGGCGCAGGTCCACACCGGTGCCGGCGAGGTTCCGCTCGGCCCAGGCGTGCGCGGCCGGGTCCAGGCTCGACGGCGTGCACCCGGGCCTCGGGCACCTCGTCGGCGAGGCTGCGCGCGATCACCCCGGAGCCGGTGCACAGGTCCACCACGACCGGGGTCTCCCCCGCCGCGAGCACCTCGCGAGCCCGGTCGACCGCCCAGCCCGCCAGCAGGCTCGGTCTCCGGGCGCGGGACGAAGACGCCGGGGCCGACCGCCACCTCGACGTAGCGGAAGGCGGCGGTGCCGGTGAGGTGCTGCAGCGGCTCGCGGGCGGCGCGGCGGGTCACCAGGGCGTCGTACCGGCTCTGGGAGGTGGGGTCCACGGCACCGACCAGGGGCAGCCGGGCGCGGGTCGTGCCGAGCACGTGGGCGAGCAGACTCGGCGGCGTCGTGCTCGGGGCTCGCCACCCCGGCCTCGGCCAGCCGCACGGCGCCCGCGCGGACCAGGCTCCCGCGGGCTCATTCCTCGAGCGCCGCGAGCCGGGCGGCCATGTCCGTCTCCACGCAGGAGTCGAGGACCGGCTGCAGGTCGCCGTCGAGGACCTGGTCGAGGTTGTAGGACTTGTAGCCCGTGCGGTGGTCGGAGATCCGGTTCTCCGGGAAGTTGTAGGTGCGGATCCGCTCGGAGCGGTCGACCGTGCGGACCTGACTGCGCCGGGCGTCGCTGGCCTCGGCGTCGGCGGCCTCCTGCGCGGCCTGGAGCAGCCGGGCGCGCAGGATGCGCAGGGCCTGCTCCTTGTTCTGCAGCCTGCGACTTCTCGTTCTGGCGACTCACCACGATGCCGGTCGGCAGGTGCGTGATCCGCACGGCCGAGTCGGTCGTGTTGACGCTCTGCCCGCCGGGGCCCGAGGAGCGGAAGACGTCGATGCGCAGGTCGTTGTCGTTGATCTCGACGTCGACCTGCTCGGCCTCGGGCATCACCAGGACGCCCGCCGCGCTGGTGTGGATCCGGCCCTGGGACTCGGTCACCGGGACCCGCTGCACACGGTGCACCCCGCCCTCGAACTTCAGCAGCGCGTACGGCGTCTGGCCCGGCTCCGTGGCGCCGCTGCTCTTCACCGCGACGGTCACCGACTTGTAGCCGCCGAGGTCGGACTCGGTGGCGTCGAGGATCTCGGTCTTCCACCCGCGGCGCTCGGCGTAGCGGCTGTACATCCGCAGCAGGTCGCCCGCGAAGAGCGCGCTCTCCTCGCCGCCCTCCCCGGACTTGACCTCCAGCAGCGCGTCCTTGTCGTCGGCCGGGTCGCGCGGGACCAGCAGCCGGCGCAGCCGCTCGGCCGCCTCCTCCTGCTGGGCGAGCAGGCCCTCGACCTCCGCCGCGAGCCCGGGGTCGTCGGCACCGAGCTCGCGGGCGGCCTCGGCGTCCTCGCCGGCCTGCCGCCACTCGCGCCAGGTGGCGATGATCGCGTTCAGACTCGGCGTACCGACGGTTCAGGGTGCGCGCCAGCCGGGCGTCGGCGTGGGTCTCGGGCAGGGCGAGCCGGGTCTCCAGCTCGGCATGCTCGGCGAGCATGCCCTCGACGGCTTCGAACACCTTGGCTCCTTGTCGTGCAGGAATCCCCGCTTACCCGGGGATTCCTACGGTTCTTGACCGTTGCAACAGCCAGGAACCGAGGGAAGAGGTCAAGAACCCCAGCGGACAAATGACGAGCGCCGGCCCACCCCGTGGGGCGGACCGGCGCTCGGAGGCGACTACTTCTTGGCAGCCTTGGCGTAGCGGGCCTCGAAGCGGGCGACGCGGCCGCCGGTGTCGAGGATCTTCTGCTTGCCGGTGTAGAACGGGTGGCACTGCGAGCAGACGTCGGCGTGGATCGAGCCGGAGGTCGCGGTGCTGCGGGTGGTGAACGTGGCACCGCAGGTGCAGGTCACCTGGGTCGCGACGTAGTCGGGGTGGATGTCCTTCTTCATGGGTGTCCTCTCAAAGGGGCCCGGGTCGTCTCGCGGGATGCGGACGTGAACCGGAGCCAACAGGAGATCTTACGGCGCAAGACTCCGCCACCCCAAACCACGGGGGTGGCGGAGTTGTTCCCCGCGTCAGGAGCGCTGCAGGCGGACCAGCAGACTCGTAGTTGGTCGCGCTGTTGTGAACCATCCCGATCAGCCTGCTCGAGCGCATCGGCGGCGTCCTTTCCGGCCAGGCTCGGAGCGCAGTGCGGCGTGCACCGCCTGCTCCTCCTTGGTCAGCAAGCTGGTCCTCGCGACGCGTCCCCGAGGCCCGTACGTCGACCGCCGGGAGCAGCCCGCGGTCGGCCGACTCGCGGCTGGTCTGCAGGCGCAGGTTGTCGGTGCCGGTGAGCTCCTCCAGGACCGCCTCGTCCATCTTCGAACCGTCCGCCAGGGCGGTGGCGAGGATGGTGAGCGAGCCGCCATTGTCGATGTTGCGCGCGGCACCGAACAGGCTTCTTGGGGGGATACAGCGCGGCGGCGTCCACCCCACCCGGCAGGATCCGGCCGCTGGCCGGAGCGGTGAGGTTGTAGGCCCGGCCCAGGCGGGTCAGCCCGTCGAGCAGGACGACGACGTCGTGGCCCAGGCTCGACCAGGCGCTTGGCGCGCTCGATGGCGAACTCGGCGAGCGTGGTGTGATCGGCCGCCGGCCGGTCGAAGGTGCTGGCGACGACCTCGCCCTTGACCGCACGCTGGAAGTCGGTGACCTCCTCGGGGCGCTCGTCGATCAGCACGACCATCAGGTGGCACTCGGGGTTGTTGGCCGTGATCGCGTTGGCGATGGCCTGCACGGTCGCGGTCTTGCCGGCGTCGCTCGGCGCGAGCACCAGGCCGCGCTGGCCCTTGCCGATCGGAGTGACCAGGTCGATCACCCGTGCGGTGACGGCGTCCGGGCCGGTCTCCAGACGGAGCCGGTCGCTCGGCGAGACCGGGGTGAGTCTGGTCGAAGTCGGCACGGTTCTTGGCCTGCTCGGGGTCCACCCCGTTGACGGTCTCGATCCGCACCATCGGGTTGAACTTCTCGCGGCGCTCGCCCTCGCGGGGCTGACGGACCTGGCCGGCGACGGCGTCACCGCGGCGCAGGCCGTACTTGCGCACCATCGACAGCGACAGGTACACGTCGTCGGCACCGGCGAGGTAGCCGCTGGTGCGCACGAAGGCGTAGTTGTCCAGGACGTCGAGGATGCCCGCGGCGGGGACCAGCACGTCGTCCTCGCGCACCTCGGTGTCGGGCTCGCGGCCCGCGCGCGTCGTCCGGTCCCGGTCACGGCCGCGGCGACGGCGGTTGCGGCGGCTGCCGCCCTCGCCACCCTCGCCGTCGGCGTCGTCGTGGCCGTCGTCCTCGGGCGCGTTGCGGGGCTCGTCCTGCTTCTGGTTCTGCTTGTTCTGCTGGTTGCCCTGGTTGCCCTGGTTGCCCTGCTTCGGCTGGTTGCCCTGCTGGTTGCCCTGGCGCTGCTTCTGCCCCTGCTGGCCGCCCTGCTGCTTGCCCTGCTGGCGGCTCGGCTCGGCCTTCTTCGGCTCCTCAGCCTGCTCCTTCGGCTGCTCGGCCTTGGGCTGCTCCTTCGGCTGCTCGGCCTTGGGCTGCTCCTTCGGCTCCTGGGCCTTGGGCTGCTCCTTCGGCTCCTCGGCCTTCGGCTGCTCCTTCCGCGGCGCACCCTGGCCCGCCTGGGACGCCTTGATGGCCTCGACCAGGGCAGCCTTCTTCATGCTCCCGGCACCCGGGATGCCCATGCCGCCCGCCATCGCCTTCAGGTCGGCGAGCAGCATGGAGTTGAGTCCACCGGAGCGCTTCTTGGGCGCCTTCTCGGTGGAGTCGAGAGTCTCGGTCACGTGAGCCCTTCCCACGTCATGCCCGTCCCGGCCGCAGCGCTTCGCCGCTCGGGACGGCAACTGGATGGATCCGGCACGGACGACCCTGCGAGCCAGGCACGCGGGTCCGGCCGAGACCGGAGAATCGGCACGTCCGAGCGGACGTGCGGGCGCCGACGAGTGCGACGCACGGTCAATGTACCACCGCGCTCGGGCGGCTCAGCGGGAGTCCGCGGGCGTGGCGCCGACGGGCGTCACGGCGAGCGCCTGCGCGGTCCAGCCGTCGGGGCAGCGGGCGAGCAGCGCGGTGGCGGCCGTCGTACCGGGGCCGTCGGTGAAGGCGAGCACGGTCGGGCCGGCGCCGGAGATGACCGCCGGCACGCCGTCGGCACGCAGTGCCTCCACGAGCGCGAGGCTCTCGGGCATCGCCGGGCGGCGGTAGTCCTGGTGCAGCCGGTCCTCGGTGGCGCGCAGCAGGCTCCTCCGGGTTCTGCGACAGCGCGGCGACGAGCAGTGCGGCCCGGCCGGCGTTGGCCGCCGCGTCGCCGTGCGGTACGTCGGCCGGGAGCAGCCCGCGCGCGGCCTCGGTCGCGACCGGGGTCGGCGGGACGAAGACGACCGCGCCCACCCGCGGGTCCACGGCACCCGGGACCGCCCAGAACGAGCCGTCGGGGTCCTGGCCGGAGATCACGAAGCCACCGAGCAGTGCCGGGGCGACGTTGTCGGGGTGACCCTCCATCCGCGCGGCGAGGTCGAGCAGGGCGGTGTCGTCGAGCAGCAGCCGGCCACCGGCGACCAGACTCACGGGCCAGCCACACCCCGCCGACGATCGCGGCCGAGGACGAGCCGAGGCCGCGGGCGTGCGGGATGACGTTCGTGCACGACAGGCGCAGCCCGGCCGGCGACTGGCCGAGTCGCTCGAAGGTGGCGCGCATGGCGCGGACCACGAGGTGCCGCTCGTCGCGGGGGACGTCCGCGGCGCCGTGCCCCTGGACCTCGACGACGAGGCCGCCTCCGGTCACCTCGGCCTCGAGGCTGTCGCGCAGGTCGAGCGCCGGGCCGAGGGTGTCGAAGCCGGGGCCGAGGTTGGCCGAGGTCGCGGGCACGCGGACCCGGACCGGGCCCTCCACGAAGGTCATCGGCGTCAGAGGCCCGCGGCGTGCGCGGCCTGGTCGACGTCGGCGTCGACGACCGAGTCCGGCAGGGCCAGGCCCTCCAGCGCGGTGGCGATGTCCTTGAGGCCGTGGCCGGTGACGGTGATCGCGACGGTGGTGCCGGCGTAGGACTCCCCCGCGGCCAGGCTCGGCCAGCAGACCCGCGATGCCCGCGGCGGAGGCCGGCTCCACGAAGACGCCGTCCTTGGCCGCCAGGCTCCTTCTGCGCGGCCAGGATCTGCGCGTCGGAGACCGCGGCGAAGCGGCCGCCGGACTCGTCGCGCGCGGCCTCGGCGAGCCTTCCAGGAGGCGGGGTTGCCGATCCGGATCGCGGTGGCCGCGGTCTCCGGGTCCGGGAAGGGCTCGCCGGTGACCAGCGGGGCGGCGCCCTCGGCCTGGAAGCCGCGCATCACCGGGCGCTTGGTGGCCCGGCCCAGGGCGGCGTACTGCTGGTAGCCGAGCCAGTACGCCGAGATGTTGCCCGCGTTGCCGACCGGCAGGAGGTGGAAGTCCGGAGCGTCGCCGAGGAAGTCCACGATCTCGAAGGCCGCGGTCTTCTGGCCCTCGAGGCGGTGCGGGTTGACGGAGTTCACGAGCGCGACGGGGTACTTCCACGCCATCTCGCGCGCCATCCGCAGGCAGTCGTCGAAGTTGCCGCGGACCTGGATGACCTGCGAGCCGTGCAGCACGGCCTGGGCCATCTTGCCGGCCGAGATCTTGCCCTCGGGCACGAGCACGATCGGGGTGACGCCGGCCTTCGCGGCGTACGCCGCCATCGAGGCGGAGGTGTTGCCGGTCGAGGCGCAGACCACGGCCTTCGCGCCCTCGTGGACGGCGACCGAGAGGGCCGTGGTCATGCCGCGGTCCTTGAACGAGCCGGTCGGGTTGTTGCCCTCGACCTTGAGCCACACCTCGGCGCCGGTCACCCCGGACAGCCAGCCGGAGTGGACCAGCGGGGTGCCGCCCTCACGCAGGGTGACGGCAGGGGTGTCCTGCGGGATCTCGAGGAGCTCGCGGTACTCCTCGATGACACCGCGCCACTGATGGGTCATTCCTCGACTCCCTCGACGCGCATCACCGAGGTGACGTCGCGGACGATCTCCATGCCCCGCAGGTGCTCGACGGTCGCGGCCAGTGCCGCGTCCGTCGCCTCGTGCGAGACCACGACGAGCCTGGGCGTCGTTGCCCCGGCCCTCCTGGCGGACGGTCTGGATGGAGACCCCGTGCTCGGCGAACGCCTGCGCCACCGTGGCCAGCACACCGGCACGGTCGTCGACGTCGATCGCCACGTGGTAGCGGGTGCGGGTCTCCCCCATCGGCAGCACCGCGCGGTCGGCGTACGCCGACTCACCGACGCCGCGCGTGCCCTGACGGTGGTTGCGGGCCACCGTCACCAGGTCGCCCAGGACGGCGCTCGCGGTCGGCGAGCCGCCGGCGCCCGGGCCGTAGAACATCAGCCTGACCGGCAGCCTCGGACTCCACGAAGACCGCGTTGTAGGCCTCGCGCACGCTGGCGAGGGGGTGGCTGCGCGGGATCATCGCCGGGTGCACCCGGACGCTGACGCCCGGGTCCTCACCGGCAGCACCGGGCACCAGGCTCCGCGATCGCGAGCAGCCTTGACGACGCTGTCCATCTCGCGGGCGGAGCGCACGTCGCCGGCGGTCACGTCGGCGATGCCCTCGCGGTGCACGTCGGCCGCGGTCACCCGCGAGTGGAACGCAAGGCTCGCCAGGATCGCGGCCTTCGCGGCGGCGTCGAAGCCCTCGACGTCGGCGGTCGGGTCGGCCTCGGCGTAGCCCAGCGACTGGGCCTCGTCGAGGGCGTCGGCGAAACCGCTGCCCTGGGTGTCCATCTTGTCGAGGATGAAGTTCGTGGTGCCGTTGACGATGCCGAGCACCCGGGTCACCCGGTCACCGGCCAGCGACTCGCGCAGCGGGCGCAGGATCGGGATCGCGCCGGCGACGGCCGCCTCGTAGTAGAGGTCGCGGCCGGCCTTCTCGGCGGCCTCGAAGAGCGTGGGACCGTCCTCGGCGAGCAGCGCCTTGTTGGCCGTGACGACCGACGCGCCGTTCTCCAGCGCGGTCAGGATCAGCGATCGAGCGGGCTCGATGCCGCCGATCACCTCGATCACCAGGTCGATGTCGTCGCGGGCCACCAGCGCGGCTGCGTCCGTCGTGAGCAGGCTCGGCGGGGACGTCGACCTCGCGCGGGGCGTCGAGGCGTCGTACCGCGACACCGGCGAGCTCCACGCGGGCGCCCACCCGAGCCGCGAGGTCGTCCGCCTGCTCACCGAGGAGCCGGACCACCTGCGACCCCACGGAGCCACAGCCGAGCACGGCGACCTTGAGGGGGACTGTTCACCCGGCGATCGTATCGGCGCCGGGGTCGAGCGCCGTCAGCGACGGCAGAACGCGGACAGACGTCCGGTGCTCGTCACCACGTGTTCATGCCTCCACCCGGGTGGTGGACCACCCGGGCAGAGGCGACGACACCCGGGGAGATGCCCGGCCGGCGAGTCTCACGGCACCGTCACGACCACCTTCCCCGTGACCCGGCCCGTCTCCAGCCGCTCCTGTGCCTTCACCACGTCGGCGAGCGGAAGCTCGGTGTCGAGCAGCACGTCGAGCCGGCCGCTGTCGGCGAGCGCGGCCACCTCGGCGAGAGCCGGACCGTCGGCGACGACCATGATCCGCTCGGCCCTCGCCGCGCCGGATGCTCGCAGCGCGTCCTCGGCGCCCTCGGGGAAGCCGGTGATGGTGATGACCGCCGTGCCCTCCCGCACGACGCCGAGGGGCGGTACGCCGTCGTCGACCGTCGACAGCACGACGTCGACCGGCTCGATCGCGGCCAGGGCCGCGTCGTCGCGGTAGTCGACGGTCTCGTCGGCGCCGAGTGCGGCGAGCACCTCGTGCTTGGCGGGGCTGGCGGTGGCGACGACGTACGCGCCGCGCGCCTTGGCGAGCCTGGACCGCGAGGTGGCCCACCCCGCCCGCGCCGCCGAGCACCAGGACCCGGCGACCGCGGGCATCGCCGGTCAGGCCGGCGGCCTCGAGGGCGTGCCAGGCGGTGAGGACTGCCAGGGGCGCCGCCCCCGCCTGGGCGAGGGTCCACGCGGCCGGTACCCGCGCCAGGTCGCTCGCCGGCACGGCGACCAGGCTCGGCCAGCGTGTGGGCGGCCTCGGGGAACCGGGCCAGGCCGAACACACGGTCGCCGGGCGCGAACGACGTGACGCCGTCGCCGACGGCGACGACCTCACCCGCGACGTCCCAGCCCGGCGCCGGGGTGTACCGGATCGGGCCGAAGTCGACCCCGGCCGCGCGGATCTTCACGTCGACCGGGTTGAGCCCGACGGCGCCGACCCGGACGAGCACCTCGCCCGCGGTCGCGGTGGGCTCGTCGACCTCGATCAGGCTCGGTGACCTCGGCCGCCGCCCCGACGCCGGTGTAGCGCACTGCGCGCATGTCCTTCTCCTTCGTCCAGGCTCTCCCGGTCCGTCCGGGGCGTCCAGCCTCGCGCGGCGGGGCCTGGGACAACAGTGGCCAGATGGACGACATGTGTCATGATCTGGCCATGGCCGCGCACGCTCCCCACCGCATCGGCGTCATCGCACTGCCGGGCGTCTACCCCTACGAGCTCGGCATCGCCTCGCGCTTCTTCGGCGCGGCACACGTCGACGGCAGGCCGGCGTACGACGTGGTGACCTGCAGCCTCGACGGGGGCCCGGTTCCGACGGCCGCCGACTTCTCGGTCGCCGTGACGGCGGACCGCTCGGTCCTGACCGAGGTCGACACCGTCATCGTGCCGCCCTGGCAGACCTCCGCGGCCACCGGCGACCCGGTCGGGCTCGCGGGCTGGGCGCGCCGCGGGTCGTGTCCTACTGCACCGGGGCGTTCACGGTCGCCGCCTCCGGGCTGCTCGACGGGCGCGCGGCGACCACCCACTGGCGCGCCGCCGACGAGTTCCGTGCGGCCTTCCCGCGCGTCGACTTCCGGCCCGACGAGTCGTTCGTGGACGAGGGCGACGTGCTGACCGCCGCCGGCGCCTCGGCCGCCATCGACCTCACCCTGCACATCATCGCCCGCGACCTCGGCGCGGCCGCCGCGGCCGACGTCTCGCGGGCCACCCTCGCGCCACCTCACCGCGGCGGCGGCCAGTCCCAGTTCGTGCCCCGCCCCACGCTCGCCGACGAGGGCGGCGGGATGGCCGAGGTCCGCTCGTGGCTGCTCGACCGGCTCGACCGGCCGGTCAGCCTCAACGAGGTCGCCGACTCGTGCGGCCTCAGCGTGCGCACCCTGACCCGCAGGTTCCGCGCGGAGACCGGGCTGACCCTCGGCGACTGGCTGGCCCAGGCCCGGGTCGGGCGCGCCAAGGAGCCTGCTGGAGACGAGCGATGCCGGCATCGACCGGGTCGCGGCCCTGTCCGGCTTCGGCACGGCGGCCGCGCTGCGCAAGCACTTCCGCGACCGGGTCGGCGTCTCGCCCCAGCAGTACCGCGCCCGGTTCTCGCTGCGCGTGCCGGCCTAGTCGGCACGGCCGCCGAGCCGGCGCGCGGGCACCAGCCCGAGCGTCGCGACCACCGCGGCGGCGAGCACCAGCCCGGTCGCCGCGGCGGCGGGCGCGCTGTCGGCGAAGGTGGCGAAGACGACGCCTCCGACGGCGACCCCCGCTGCGTTGACGAGGTAGTCGTTGAGTCTGCAGGGCCGAGGACACCCGGCCCTCCTCCCCCACGGCCGCGGTCGCCAGGGCGAGCACCGAGAGCGTGGAGAAGGCCATCCCGATGCCGAGCCCGGCGACGCCCCAGGCGAGCACCACCACGAGCAGCGGTACGGCGGGCAGGGACACCGTCGCGAAGCCCGCGACCCCCGCCGCGAGGAGCCCGGCGCCGAGCCGGACCCGGCGGTCCTGGTCGGCGAGCGCGCTCCACCGCGCCGCCAGCACCGCGCCCCCGGACCAGGCTCACCGCCGAGGCCGTGAGCACCCAGCCCGCCTGGGCGATGCTGAGGTCGCGCTGCAGGACCAGCAGCAGCGGGACGTAGACCTCGGCGGCGGCCATCGAGGTGCTGATCGCGGCGCGGGTGCCGAGCACGGCGGGCAACCCGGGCCCACCGCTCCACGCGCCGGGCGGCAGCACCCGGAGCCCGGCGACGACCATCGCCGCCAGGCCGGCGGCGACCAGCAGCGGCCAGCCCGCGACCACCCGCTGGCCACCGAGGCTGACCGCGAGCGCGCCGGCCGCGGCCGCCAGGGCCCAGCGCAGCCGGCCCGGCACCGGCTCGGCGGAGCCCGGGCGCGACGGCGCGTCGGCGACGAGCAGCCAGGCCGCGAACGCCAGGAACGGCACCCCCAGGAAGACCCACCGCCAGCCGAACCGGTCCGCCACCTGCGCGGCCAGCACCGGCCCGACCAGCGCGGGCAGCACCCAGGCGGTGGTCAGCACCGCGAACACCCGCGGCCGCAGGGACTCGGGGTAGGCCTGGGCGATCACGACGTAGAGCGCGACGCCGATCAGCCCACCGCCGTACCCGTGGACGAGGCGGCCGACCACGAAGACCGGCATGTCCGGCGCGAGCCCCGCGACGAGCACGCCGGCTCCGAAGACGACGAGCCCGATCCTCAGCGCGGGCCCCGGACCGAGCCGGTCCACCTGCGGGCCGCCGGCGGCGAGCGCGACGATGCCCGCGGCGAGCGGGGCGCCGAAGGCGACGGCGTACCAGCGCAGGCCGTCGAGGTCGGCGGCCACGTCGGGCATGACGGTGGCGACGGCGAGCGCCTCGAAGGCGAAGAGGAACGCCAGCGAGAAGACGCCGAGCGTCGTCCGGGCGTGCCGGCCCCGCCACGGCGAGACCACCGTGGCCTCGGCCAGCGCGGTCACCGGCCGACCGCCAGCACGACCTTGCCGAGCGCCTGCCGGGTCTCCAGCACCTCGTGCGCGCGAGCGGCGTCGGCGAGCGGGAGGACCGTGCCGACGTACGGCACCCGGGAGCCGTCGGCCGCCGCCTCCAGCGCGGCCTTCTCCAGGCTCCGGGACCCGGCTCGCGAGCGCGGGGCCGAGCACGTCGACGACCCGGCCCCCGTCGTAGCCCTCGCGGTCGCCGGAGAAGCGGACCGTCCGGCCGCCCTCGGCGAGCATCGCGTGCACCCGGCGCGGTACGTCGCCCCCGACGCCGTCGAGCAGCACGGTCAGTCGCGGCTCGGCGGCGCGGAGGACGGCGGGCCACTCGGGGTCGCGGTAGTCCACCGTCGTGTCGGCGCCGTGGCGCCGCGCGAGGTGCAGCTTTCGGGCCGCTGGTGAGACCGACCGCCCGGGCACCGGCGTTCCGCGCACCTTGCAGCAGCAGGGTGCCGAGGCCGCCCGCCGCGGAGGTCACCACGACGACGTCGTCGGCGGTGAGCGCGGCCAGGTCGAGGATGCCCGCCGCGGTGCGCCCGGTGCCGATCGCGGCGACAGCCGTGGCCGCCTCCATCCCGTCCGGTACGACGTGCAGGCGGGTCACGTCCGCGACCACCCGCTCGGCGTACCCGCCCCGTCCGGCCGGCCCGAGGTGCACCACCACCCGCTTGCCCAGCCACCTGTCGTCGACGACCGCGCCGACCCGGTCGACGACGCCGGCGACCTCGCGGCCGGGGACCATCGGCAGCGCGGGCGCGGCGACGGTCGCGGGCCCGGTGCCCGCGCGCAGGTAGGTGTCGAGCAGGTGGACGCCCGCCGCCTCGACGGCGATCCGCACCTGCCCGGAGCCGGGCTCGGGGTCGGGCAGTCTGCTCGAGGCGGAGGACGGAGGCGGGGCCGAAGGCGTGGTGCCGGATCGCGTGCATGTGCCCATCCGACAACCTCAACTAAGGTTGAGGTCAATGAGCGAAATGAACCGGGAGATCCGGAACCACGACCTCTCCCCCGGCGAGGTGGCCCGCCGGGCCGGCGTGGCCGTGTCCGCGCTGCACTTCTACGAGCGCGAGGGACTGATCACCAGTGTGCGCACGGCCGGCAACCAGCGCCGCTACCACCGCGACGTGCTGCGCCGGGTCGCCTTCGTCCGGGTCTCCCAGGGCGTCGGCATCTCGCTGGCCGACATCCGCGCGGCGCTCGCCACCCTGCCGGAGGGACGGACGCCGACGAAGGCCGACTGGACCCGTCTCTCCCGCTCGTGGCGGACCACCCTGGACGAGCGGATCACGCGCCTGGAGCGGCTGCGCGACACCCTGGACGACTGCATCGGGTGCGGCTGCCTGTCGATGCGCTCGTGCGCCCTCGCCAACCCCGGCGACGTGCTGCGCGAGCACGGGGACGGGCCGGTGCGGCTGCTCGGGCGCTCCTGACGCGCGTCGCAACGACCGAATTCGTCGGGAGAAGGGCCGATCGACAGCGAATTCGGTCGTTGCGTGCCGGCGCGCGGAGTCAGCCGATGTCGGTGGCGAGGAGGTCGTCCTCGGTCTCGCGGCGCACGATCACCCGTGCCACGCCGTCCTTGACCGCGACCACCGGCGGGCGGAGGGCGTGGTTGTAGTTGGAGGCCATCGAGCGGCCGTAGGCGCCGGTCGCCGGGACCGCGACCAGGTCACCGGGGGCGACGTCGCCGGGCAGGAACTCGTCCTTGACCACGATGTCGCCGGACTCGCAGTGCTTGCCAACCACCCGGGCCAGCACCGGCGCCGCGGAGGAGGCGCGGGAGGCGAGCGTGCAGGAGTAGTCGGCGTCGTACAGGGCGGGGCGGAGGTTGTCGCTCATCCCGCCGTCGACGCTGACGTAGGTGCGGGTGGCGCCGCCGTCGAGCTCGACCTCCTTGACCGTGCCGACGGTGTAGACCGTGCACATCGAGGGCCCGACGATCGCCCGGCCGGGCTCGATCGACAGGTGGGGCACGGCGATGCCGAGCGCCGCGCACTCCGCGGTCACGATCTTGGTGATCTGCTCGGCGAGCACGGAGGGCTCGGCCGGGTCGTCCTGGGTGGTGTAGGCGATGCCGAAGCCGCCACCGAGGTCGGGCTCGGGCGCGACGTGGCCCAGGCTCCGCGGCGACCCGGGCGTGCAGCCCGAGCACCCGGCGCCCGGCGACCTCCCAGCCGGAGGTGTCGAAGATCTGCGAGCCGATGTGGCTGTGCAGGCCGCGCAGGTCGAGGCTGTCGTGGGACAGCACCCGCGAGACCGCCTCGAAGGCGGCACCCGCGGCGATCGAGAAGCCGAACTTCTGGTCCTCGTGGGCGGTCGCGATGAACTCGTGGGTGTGCGCCTCGACTCCCGCCGTCACGCGCACCATCACGCCCTGGATGACCCCGAGTCGACGGGCGACGTCGGCGAGACGCTCGATCTCGTCGTAGGAGTCGACGATGATGCGGCCCACGCCCGCGTCCACCGCGCGGCGCAGCTCCATCGCCGTCTTGTTGTTGCCGTGGTAGCCGATCCGGGCGGGGTCGACGCCGGCCCGGAGCGCCACGCTCAGGCTCGCCGTTGCTGCACACGTCGAGGCTGAGCCCCTCCTCCGCCACCCAGCGCGCGACGGCCGTGCACAGGAATGCCTTGCCGGCGTAGTAGACGTCGTAGCCCGCGAAGGCATCGCGGAATGCCCGCGCCCGGCCGCGGAAGTCGTCCTCGTCGAGGACGTACGCCGGGGTGTTGACGTCGGCGACCAGGTCCGGAACCGCCAGGCCGGCGACGTGCAGGACACCGTCCTCCTTGCGCGCCGAGCCTGGACCACAGAGCCGGAACCAGGGCGTCGACGTCGGCCGGCTCGCGCAGCCAGTGCGGCGAGGTCCCGGCGTAGTCGCCCGGCGGGACCCGGCCGCTCACATCCGCTCCGGCGCGGAGACGCCCAGCAGGTCCAGGCCGTTCGCGATCACGGTCCGCGTCGCGACCGTCAGCACGAGGCGGGCCTCGTTGACCGGCCGCACCGGCTCGTCGCCCTGGGGGAGCATGCGGCACTCCTTGGTGTCGTACCACTTGTTGAACACCGAGGCGGTGTCCTCCAGGTAGCGCGCGACCCGGTGCGGCTCGCGCAGGCTCGGCGGCGCTCGCCACCACCCGCGGGTACTCCGCCAGCGCGCGCAGCGAGCTCGCCGTCGCGCTCGTGGTCGAGCAGGGCCGGGTCGAAGTCGTCGGGCAGGCTCATGCCGAGGTCCCGGGCGTTCTCGATCATCCGGCAGGTCCGCGCGTGGGCGTACTGCACGTAGTAGACCGGGTTGTCGTTGGACTGCTTGGTGATCTCGGCCACGTCGAGCACCAGCGGCGAGTCCGCCGGGTAGCGGGCCAGGGAGTAGCGCAGCGCGTCGACGCCGATCTCGTCGGAGAGCTCGTGCAGGGTCACGATGGTGCCCTTGCGCTTGGAGAGCCTTGAGCTCCTCACCGTCGCGCAGGATCTTGACGAGTCTGCCCGATCATCACGTCCAGGGTCTGGTCGGGGTCGTCGCCGACGCACGCCGCCATCGCCCGGACCCGGCCGACGTAGCCGTGGTGGTCGGCTCCGAGCAGGTAGATGCAGTGGTCGAAGCCGCGGGCCCGCTTGTCGAGGTAGTAGGCGGTGTCGGAGGCGAAGTAGGTCAGGCTCGCCGTCGGACTTGATGAGGACGCGGTCCTTGTCGTCGCCGAAGTCGGTCGTGCGCATCCACAGCGCGCCGTCCTTCTCGAAGACGTGACCGAGGTCCTTGAGCCGCTGCAGGGTCTCGGGCACCGAGCCCGACTCGTGCAGGGACAGACTCGGAGAACCACACGTCGAAGTGGGTGTTGAAGCCCTCGAGTCTGGGCCTGCTGCTCGGCGAGCCTGGATCTCGTAGCCCTTGGCCCGCACCGCCGCGCGCCGCTCCTCCGCGGGCAGGCTCGAAGATGCCGGGGCTCGCCTCCGCCACGGCCTTGGCCAGGTCGTCGATGTAGCCGCCGGCGTACCCGTCCTCGGGCTTGGGCTGCCCCAGCGCGGAGGCGATGATCGAGTCAGCGAAGTGGTTCATCTGCACGCCGCGGTCGTTGATGTAGAACTCCCGCGTCACGTCCGCGCCCGCCGCGGCGAGCACCCGCCCGATCGCGTCGCCCAGCACCGCCCACCGGGTGTGCCCCAGGTGCAGCGGGCCGGTCGGGTTGGCGGAGATGAACTCCACGTTGATCTTGCGCCCGGCCAGCGTCTGCGCCCGGCCGTACGACGCACCGGCGGCCACGATCTCGGCCGCGACCTGGCCCTGCGCGCCCGCCTCGACGGTGATGTTGAGGAAGCCCGGGCCGGCCAGGCTCGACCGCCGCGATGCCCTCGGCGTCGCGCAGCCGGGTGGCCAGCTTGCTCACCGAGCGCGCGCGGGTTGGTCCCGGCCTTCTTGGCCAGCCTGCAGCGCCACGTTGGTGGCGTAGTCGCCGTGCCCCTTCTGCCGGGGTCGCTCCACCGTGACCTCCGCCGGGACGCCGTCGGGCAGGGTCAGGGCGCCCTCCTCGACGAGCGAGGAGAGAGCCGCGACGATGGTCGTGGAGAGCCTGGTCCGGAGTCACCTCGCCAGCCTATCGGCGCGTGCCGGTTTCCTTCGCGCCGATATCGCCCGGTAGTGTTCGGGATCGCATCGCCGGGCTCGCCCGGCGGCATGCCTCCGTAGGCTCAGGGGATAGAGCACTGGTTTCCGGTACCAGGTGTCGCAGGTTCGAATCCTGCCGGAGGCGCTCTTGCTTTTTCCCGGTCAGTCGTCCGCGGGCTCGTGCGCCGGTTCCGGACGCCGGACGACGCACGCCAGCGCCCGCACCGCCTTCTGCAGGTCGGTGAGGCTCCTCGACGCCCTGCGCGTCGTAGGGCCAGCCCTCCTCGAAGGCCTCGTCCACGACGGCGTGCGCCAGGCTCCTCGATCTCCTCCAGGTAGGTCTCAGCCGGCCCCGGACGGGTGTCTCCCCCACCGCCGCCGGCCGCTTGCGGACCTTCTCGATGTCGCGCAGCCGGACCTCCTCGACGCCGTCGGCGAGGCCGGGCTCGCCGAGCAGGGCGAGACTCGACGCGGTGCTGGTCGAGGCCGACGACGAAGCCGGTGAGTGGCTCGTCGTCGCGACGGCGGAGCTCGACGTGGCCCTGGTCGCGGACGGCGGCGCGGAGCCGTCCGGCGACCTTCTTGCGGCGGTGGCTCTCGCGCTTCGACTTCCTGCTCACCCGGCCATCGTGCCCTGCGCGGCCACGCCCCGCCACCGGTCTACCCTGCTCGTCGTGCCGACCTCCCGCGTGACCATCCACACCGACGGCGCCTGCCTGGGCAATCCCGGACCGGGCGGCTGGGGCGCCGTCCTCCGGTACGGCGAGCACGAGCCTGGAGCCTGCACGGCGGGGACCCGGCGACGACCAACAACCGGATGGAGCCTGATGGCCGCCATCGTGGCCCTGGAGACGCTGACCCGGCCGGCCGAGGTGGACCTGCACACCGACAGCAAGCTTACGTCCGCAACGGGATCATGGCGTGGGTGGCGAAGTGGAAGGCCAACGGCTGGCGCACGGCGGCCAAGGCCCCGGTGAAGAACGACGACCTGTGGCGCCGGCTCGACGAGGCCGCCGCCCGCCACGAGGTCGCCTGGCACTGGGTCAAGGGCCACGCCGGCGACCCCGGCAACGAGCGTGCGGACGCCCTCGCCGGCCGCGGCGCCCGCGAGGCCCGCGACGGCGTCAGCAGCGCTTGATCGTGGCGTCCCGGCGCGCGTCGTCTCCGTAGCGACGCGCCAGCGCGGTGTTGGGCAGGATGACGCTGGCCCCGTTGATCGACGTACCGGTGCCGGAGAGGATGCACCCGGTCACCTTCGCCGGGTCGACCTGCGCGATGGCCTGCGCGACCCGGAACAGGCTGGGCCGGCGAGACGCCCTGGGTGTGCAGGTGCCGCATCACGCTGAGCACCTGCCCCTCGATGAAGCCCGGCTGCGCCGCGCGCTCGGCCACCCGGCGCTGGATGCCGCGGATCACCCGCTGCTGGTTGGCGGAGCGGTCGAAGTCCCCGCGTGGGAGCGACTTGCGGACCCGGGCGTACTCGACGGCCTTCATCCCGTTCAGCCTGATCCGGCCCTTGCGCCAGCCCTGCGGGTGCAGGTGGGCGTCGGCGAAGGCGCGCGGGTTGTTCACGGTGATCCCGCCGATCCCCGTGATCAGGTCGGCCAGGCCGCTGAACGTGGCGACCGCGACGTAGTCCGGCTGGACGCCGACCAGGTTCCCGACGGCACGACCGAGCAGCCTCGGACCGCCGTAGTACATCGCGGCGTTGATCCGGTTCGAGCCGTGACCCGGGAGGTGGACCCAGAAGTCGCGCGGGATGCCGATCGAGGTCGCGGCGTGCGTGCGCGTGTTGATGCCGATGAGCCTGCAGCGCGTCGCCGCGGGTGCGCAGCGGGTTCTCCCGCGGCCGGGCGTCGGAGCCGACGGCGAGCACCCAGACGACATCGGGGCTGACGTCGATGCCGTCGGCGCGGTCGATCTTGACCAGTGTCACCCGGACCGGGGCCGGCGTGCTGTCGGGGACCACCAGCGCGGTCACCCCGAGCAGCAGGGCGAGCAGCGTCGTACGGATCAGGGCACGCATGTCGAGCTCCTTCCCCACGGCGTACGTCGAAGCCGAAGACCCGCCACCCCGCAGCGGTGGGCGTCAGCAGCAGCCGGCCGGTGAGGACCTGGGTCCGGTCCATCGAGCCGGCGGAGAGCCTGCACCACGAGCCGCACCCGGGCGGTCGCGCCGGCGACCTTGCCCTGCGGCGCGAGGACGTCGACCCGGACGACCCGCTGCGCGACCCGCGAGCCTGTCGAGCCGGTCGCCCACGGCCACGTTGCTGAGCAGCGAGGTCGGCTTCGCGGCGAGCGCCCGGGCACCGGCGGTGAACCCGGTGAAGGCGTCGCCGAAGTCGGTGCGGGGGTACTCCCCCTCGAACGCCTCCGCCGACCACGCCTCGACCACGGACGTGACATCCGCCACGACCCGGTCCGCGCGCGCCTTCGGCAGCGCACCGTGCACCCTGCCCAGGGCGGTGTCGGTCGCGACCGTGCTCGGCGCGGGGGTGGCCGAGCTCTCCGGCTTCGGCGCCGGCTTCTCCTCCTCGCCCGAGCAGGCCGCAAAGCCCATCAGTACGGCGATCGCGAGCCCCACCGCGCCGGCTCGGGCCGAGCCTCGGCGTGCTCTCGCGGAGATCCGATCTGGTGCTGTTCGCATGGCGTTGGCCCCCTCTCGATCCCCACCACACAAGCGCGGTCGGTGTCGGTTGCGCAACACCCTGCCGCAAAGGGCGACCGAGGGGCGGTATTTGCTTCCGTGGGGGACTAGCCTTGGCGGTCGACACCGCCCGCTACCGACGGCGGGGGGGCACAAAGCTCATTTCGGAAGAGGCGAAGCACGTCGTGACGCAGTCGTCAGACCAGTCCCACGGTTCCCCCGAACCAGTCGACTTCGGAGCCAACGAGTGGCTCGTGGAGGAGATGAAGGAACAGTTCGAGGCTGACCCCAGCAGCGTCGACCCGGCCTGGGCGGCGTACTTCAAGGGTACGGGCACGAACGGCAAGACGGCCGCCACCGTGACCGCGCCGGCGCCCGCGAAGCAGGCCGCGCCGGCGAAGGCACCGGCGCCGGCTGCTGCGGCCCCGGCCGCCGCGCAGGCCGCGCCTGCCGCGCCCACCCCGAAGGCCACCCCGGCCCCGCAGGTCAGCCCCGCCTCCACCACCACGCCGACGCCGCCGAAGGCCGACGCGCCCAAGCCCACGCCCAAGGACGCTCCCCGCCCGGCTCCCGTGACCGCGAGCGACGAGCCCACCCTGACGGTGCTGCGCGGCATCCCCGCGGCGACCGCGAAGAACATGGACATCTCGCTGTCCGTGCCGACCGCGACCTCGGTGCGCAACATCCCGGTGAAGTCTGCTGTGGGACAACCGGATCGTCATCAACAGCCACCTCAAGCGCGCCCGCGGCGGCAAGGTGTCCTTCACCCACCTCATCGGCTACGCCATCATCAAGGCGATCAAGGCCCAGCCGGCTATGAACAACACCTTCGCCGAGGTCGACGGCAAGCCGACCATGGTCACCCCGGCGCACATCAACCTGGGCCTGGCGATCGACCAGGTCAAGCCCGACGGCACCCGCCAGCCTGGTCGCACCGAGCATCAAGGCGACGGAGTCGATGGACTTCGCGCAGTTCTGGACGGCGTACGAGGAGATCGTGCGCAAGGCCAAGGACAACAAGGTCGACCATGGAGGACTACTCCGGCACGACGGTCAGCCTCACCAACGTCGGCGGCCTGGGCACCAACAACTCGGTCCCCCGCCTGATGCAGGGCCAGGCCGCGATCATCGGCGTCGGCTCGATGGACTACCCCCCGGAGTTCCAGGGCGCGTCGGAGGAGACGATCGCCCGCAACGCGATCTCCCGGATCATGACGATGACCTCGACGTACGACCACCGGGTCATCCAGGGCGCGCAGTCGGGTGAGTTCCTCGGCCAGGTGCACCGCTACCTGCTGGGCGAGGAGGGCTTCTACGACGAGATCTTCCGGGCCCTGCGGATCCCCTACGAGCCGATCCGCTGGAACGCCGACGTCGCGACCTCGCACGACGACGAGATCGACAAGCAGGCGCGCATCCTCGAGCCTGATCCACGCCTACCGCGTGCGCGGCCACCTGATGGCCGACACCGACCCGCTGGAGTACAAGCAGCGCAGCCACCCCGACCTGCGCATCGAGTCGCACGGGCTGACCCTGTGGGACCTCGACCGCGAGTTCCCGACCGGCTCCTTCGGCGGCGGCGACCGCCGCTTCATGAAGCCTGCGCCACATCCTGGGGATCCTGCGCGACTCCTACTGCCGCACCACGGGCATCGAGTACATGCACATCATGGACCCCGAGCAGCGCCGGTGGATCCAGGAGCGCGTCGAGCAGCCGCACTCCAAGCCGCCCCGCGAGGAGCAGCTGCGGATCCTGCTGAAGGCTCAACCAGGCCGAGGCCTTCGAGACCTTCCTGCAGACCAAGTTCGTCGGCCAGAAGCGCTTCTCCCTCGAGGGCGGCGAGACCACGGTCCCCGTCGTCGACGAGATCGCCGAGGCGGCCGCGCAGGCCGGCCTCGACGAGGTCGCGATCGGCATGGCCCACCGCGGCCGGCTCAACGTGCTCGCCAACATCGTGGGCAAGTCCTACAACCAGATCTTCCGCGAGTTCGAGGGCAACATCGACCCGCGCACGGTCCAGGGCTCCGGCGACGTGAAGTACCACCTCGGCGCCGAGGGCGAGTTCGTCGCGGGCACGGGCGAGACCATCAACGTCTCGGTCGCCGCGAACCCCTCGCACCTGGAGACCGTCGACCCCGTGCTGGAGGGCATCGCCCGCGCCAAGCAGGACGTGCTCAACCAGGGCGAGAAGTTCCCGGTGCTGCCGGTCCTGCTGCACGGCGACGCCGCGTTCGCCGGGCAGGGCGTGGTCGCCGAGACGCTCAACCTCTCGCAGCCTGCGCGGCTACCGCACCGGCGGCACGATCCACGTCGTCATCAACAACCAGGTCGGGTTCACCACCTCCCCCGGCTCCTCGCGCTCGACGCTCTACTGCACCGATGTCGCGCGGATGGTCCAGGCGCCGATCTTCCACGTCAACGGCGACGACCCGGAGGCCTGCATCCGCGTGGCGCGGCTGGCCTTCGAGTACCGCCAGACCTTCCACAGCGACGTGGTCATCGACCTCGTCTGCTACCGCCGCCGCGGGCACAACGAGGGCGACGACCCGTCGTACACCCAGCCGCTGATGTACGACCTCATCGAGCAGAAGCGCTCGGTGCGCAAAGCTCTACACCGAGTCGCTCATCGGTCGTGGCGACATCACGATCGAGGAGGCCGAGCAGGTCCTGCGCGACTACCAGCAGCAGCTGGAGCGGGTCTTCACCGAGGTGCGCGAGGCCGACACCAAGCCCGACGAGTGGACCACGGTGCCGGACTACCCGGACAAGCCCGAGGGCGAGACCCAGACGGCGGTGACCCCGGAGGTCCTCAAGCGGATCGCCGACGCCTACGTCACCCCGCCGGACGGCTTCACCGTCCACCCGAAGGTCATGCCGCAGGCTGCAGCGCCGCGCCGCGGCGATCGCCGACGGCCCGATCGACTGGGGCACCGGTGAGATCCTCGCCTTCGGCTCACTGCTCATGGAGGGCCGCCCGGTCCGCCTGGCCGGCCAGGACTCGCGCCGCGGCACCTTCGTGTCCCGCTTCGCGACGATCATCGACCGCCACAACGCCGACGAGTGGACCCCGCTGGCCAACCTCACCGAGGACCAGGCGAAGTTCTTCGTCTACGACAGCCTGCTCTCGGAGTACGCCGCGCTCGGCTTCGAGTACGGCTACTCGGTCGCCCGGCCCGAGGCACTGGTGCTGTGGGAGGCGCAGTTCGGCGACTTCGTCAACGGCGCGCAGTCGGTCATCGACGAGTACATCTCCGCCGGCAAGACCAAGTGGAACCAGGACTCCGGTGTCGTGCTGCTGCTGCCGCACGGCTACGAGGGCCAGGGCGCGGACCACTCCTCGGCCCGCATCGAGCGGTTCCTGACGCTCTGCGCGGACGACGCGATGGTCGTCGCCCAGCCGTCCACCCCGGCGTCGTACTTCCACCTGCTGCGCCAGCACTCGCTGGGTGAGGAGCACAAGCCGCTCATCGTCTTCACCCCGAAGTCGATGCTCAAGCGCAAGGAGGCGGCCTCGCAGCCGGCCGACTTCACCAGCGGCGAGTTCCGCGCGGTCGTCGGCGACGACACCGTGGACCCGGCGAAGGTCTCCACCGTGCTGCTGGTCTCCGGCCGGCTCACCTGGGACCTGATGGTCGAGCGGCAGAAGAGCAGCCGTGAGGACGTCGCGATCCTGCGCGTCGAGCAGCCTGTACCCGTGGCCGGTCGAGGCGATCAAGGCCGAGACGGCCAAGTACCCGAACGCCAAGGTCAAGTGGGTCCAGGACGAGCCCTACAACCAGGGTCCGTGGCCGTCGTACTACCTCAACGTGGTGCCGCAGCCTGGACCGCGAGATCGAGCCGATCACCCGCAAGGCGTCCTCGACGACGGCGGTCGGCACGGCCAAGCGTCACCTCGAGGAGGCGAAGGTCCTGATCGGCGAAGCCTTCGCCTGATCCATCGACAGGCTCAGGAACCATGTACTTCACCGACCGCGGGATCGAGGAGCCTCCAGCAGCGCCGGGGTGACGAGGAGGTCACTCTGGCCTGGCTGGGCGAGCGGCTGCAGGAGTTCGTCGACACCCACCCGGAGTTCGAGACCGCCGTCGAGCGGTTCGCGACCTGGCTGGCCCGGCTCGACGACCCCGAGGACTGAGCAGGTACGACGAGGGGCCCGGCGGATCTCCGCCGGGCCCCTCGTCGCGTCTCAGGCCGGCACGGCCTCGGAGAGCCCGAACCTGCGGTGCAGCGCGCGCAGCGGGCGCGGGGCCCACCAGGCCCGCTCCCCCAGCAGCCGGATGCTCGCGGGGACGAGCACCCCGCGGACCAGGGTCGCGTCGATCAGGATCGCCAGCCCGGTGCCGAGCCCGAAGAACTGGATGAAGCCTGACCGAGTCTCACCAGGAAGGCGAAGAAGCCTGATCGCGATCAGCGCGGCGGCCGTGCTGACGATCCGGCCGGTGTGCGCCAGACCGTGCACCAGCGCCTCCTCGTTGCCCATGCCGAGGTCGCGCATCTCCTTGATCCGGCTCATCACGAACACCTCGTAGTCCATCGAGAGCCCGAAGGCGACGCAGAACAGCAGCACCATCATCGAGGAGTCCATCGGCTGCGGGGTGAAGCCGAGCAGCCCCGCCAGGTGCCCGTCCTGGAAGACCCAGACCATCGCGCCGAGGGTGGCGCCGAGGCCGACCGCGTTGAGCAGCAGCGCCCGCAACGGCTGCACGACGCTGCCGGTGAAGAGGAACAGGATCACCATCGTGGTGAGCACCAGCCACCCGGCCACCCACGGCAGCCGGGAGCCGATGCCGCTCATCTGGTCGTGCAGGCTCCGCGCTCGCCCCGCCGACCAGGGCCTCGGTGCCCGCCGGAGCCGGGACCGCCCGGACGTCGTCGACCAGGGTCCGGGCGGCCGCCGAGCGCGGGTCGAGGTCGGTGACCACGGACAGCAGGTCCGCACCCTCGCCCGGGCGGACGTCGACGCGGACCACGTCGTCGAGCGCGCCCAGCCGGCCGGCGTACGACGCCAGGGCGGTCTGGTCGACCGAGGAGGTCGTGACCACCTGGACCGGGTGGGTGCCATCACCCGCGAACTCCGTGCGCAGCGCGTCGCCGGCCTCACGGCTGGAGGCACTGGTCGGCAGGACCCGGTCGTCGGGCGTGCCCAGACTCGATGCCCGCGAGCGGGACCGCCATGATGAGCAGGGCGGCCACCACGGGACCCGCGCTGAGCACCGGGTGGCGGGTGACAAAGCCCGCGAGCCGGCGCCACGCCGGCGCCTCCTCGCCGCGGATGCCACGCACCCGGGGCACCCGCCAGGCGTCGATCCGGTCGCCGAGCAGGCTCAGCCCGGCGGGCAGGATGACCACGGCGCTGAACGCCGTGATCAGCATGACCCCGATGCCGGCGTAGGCGAAGGAGCGCAGGAAGTACATCGGGAAGATCAGCAGGGCTGCCAGCGCGACGGCGACGGTGGTGGCGCTGAAGGTGATCGTGCGCCCGGCGGTCTCCACCGCGCGTCGTACGGCGGCCTCGGAGTCGCGGCCCGCGGCCCGCTCCTCGCGCACCCGGGCCACCATGAGCAGCCCGTAGTCGACGGCGAGACCGAGACCGAGGCCGGTGGTGAGGTTGACGGCGTAGATCGAGACGTCGGTGGCCGAGCCCAGGATCGACAAACTCGGCGAAGGTGCCGAGGATCGCGGCGAGGCCGACGCCGAGGGTCACCAGCGCGCCCACGACATTGCCGAAGGCCAGCACGAGCAGCACCAGGATCAGCGGGATGGCGATCGACTCGGCCAGTCCGAGGTCCTTGCCGATCTGGCCGCCGATCTCCTCCCCCACCACGTCGGCGCCGCCGACCGCGACCCGCAGCGGGCCGTCGGCGGTGCGGTAGGCGTCCAGGACGTGCGCCGGGTCGGCGTCGGTTCCCGGCGCGACCGCGGCGGTGACGAGCGCGTGGGAGCCGTCGGTCGAGCGGAGCGGCCCGGCCCGCCCGTCGAAGTACGACGTGACGTCGGCCAGCGACGGGTCGGCACGCAGGCGCTCGGTGAGCTCCCGGCCGGCTGCCGCGGAGGCGGCCGAGTCCACGTCACCGTCGGCGGCACCGACGACCAGGACGTAGTCGGTCGAACCCGCGAAGCGCTCCTCCAGCAGCGCCGCGGCGCGGCTGCTGTCGGAGCCGGGGTCGTCGAACCCCTCGGTCTGCAGGCTTGCCGAAGGCGCCGATGCCCACGACGGCCGCGGCGACCACCCCGAGCAGGCCCAGGGCGAGCACCCGGCGCGAGCGCCGGGTGACGAGCTCACCGATCCAGCGGAACATGACGACCTCCATGTGTACGGGCGTAAACTTTATGGGCGTTAACTTGGCATGAATGTGTACGGGTGTCAACATGTTCCCCGTGACCTCTCGCGACAGCCTACCACCACGGCGACCTGCGCAACGCCCTCGCCCGAGCCGCGGCCGAGCCTGGCGGCGACCGGCGGGCCGGACGCGGTGACCATCCGCGGCGCGGCCCGCGAGGTGGGAGTGACCCCCACGGCGGCGTACCGGCACTTCGCCAACCAGTCCGACCTGCTGGAGGCCGCCCGCGCGCTGGCGATGGACGGCATGGTCGCCGCGATGGGCGACCTCCTCGCCGAGGTGCCGGCCGGCGGCGACGCCACCGAGCGAGCGATCGCCCGGCTGCGCTCGACGGGGCGCGGCTACATCCGGTTCGCGCTGGCTGAGCCCGGGATCTTCCGCACCTGCTTCACCGGGCAGCCTGCGCTTTCCCTCCGAGCCGATGGCCGACGCCCCGGCGCCCTACGCCCTGCTCGGCGAGATGCTGGACGAGCCTGGTCGCCGTGGGCTGGCTCGCCGCGGAGGACCGCCCGGGCGCCGAAGCCGGACCCTGGGCCGCCGTGCACGGGCTGGCCCTGCTGCTGGTCGACGGGCCGCTCAAGGACCTCGACGACGCCGAGCGCGAGGCCGCCATCGAGCGCACCCTCGACCTCACCACCCGCGGGCTCGCGACCGGCCCGGAGGCCGTCCGCGCCCGCTAGTGTCCTCCGCGTGAGCGACGAGCCGATCGACTACGCGACCTGGGGCGAGCGCTTCTTCGCGACCGCCGTCACCGCCGAGCGGGTGCTCGCCGGCGTCAACGTGCTGTCCGGACGCCCGATCGACGTGGGGCCACTGGGCGTCGGCCCCGGCCGGATCGCCAAGGTCACCGCCCAGGGCCGGATCGGCACCGCGACCGGGCAGCGCGCCGGCGCGGACCCGGTGTCCTTCCACGTCGACCTCCCGGTCGCGCTGCGCTTCACCATCGACCTCGGCATGGACAAGCAGCACTTCGACGCCGAGATCACCGTTCCGCTCGTCATCACCGCGCACGCCCGGGCCGACCTGGCCATCGCGCTGGAGGTGACGCCGCCGCGCACGGCCCAGGTCGTCGTACGGCTCAAGGCGCAGGGGCTGCGCGCCTCGCTCACGAGCAGGGCCGCCAACGTGGAGGGCGAGCCTGCGTCGCTTCGTGGCCAAGTACGTCGCCAAGGAGCCTCGACAAGCCCTACGTGCGCGAGGCGACGACGATCGACGTGGCCGCCGCCGTCGAGCGCGCCGCCGCCGGGCTCGGCCCGCGCGAGGAGAGCCCGATGGCCGCCGAGCTCACCGACGACCTGCCCGCCGCGCTGGAGACCGAGATCGAGCACTCCGCGCAGACTCTTCCTCGACCCGGAGGCCGAGAAGTGAGCGAGGAGCGGGCCTATCCCCCTGCGCCCTGGCACATGCACGGCTCGCTGTGGCTCTCGGCCTTCCGGCTGCGCGAGGACGCCGACGAGCGCCACCCCGCCGGGACGTACGGCGTCGCGCTGGTCTCCTACGAGGAGCCGAGCCCGCTGACCTATCACGAGTCTGCTCGTCGCCCGGACGACGAAGAACGCGGCCGGCAAGGGCGCGGTCACCATCACCGACATCTGGGTGGACTCCCCCGCCTCGCAGGCCGGCGGCCGCGAGCCGTGGGCGATCCCCAAGCAGGCTGTGCGACTTCGACACCGAGAGCAGCTTACCGCGGGCCGGTCACCTCGACCGACTGGACCGCCACCGTCGACCGGCGCCCGATCGTCTCGGCGTCGTTCACCGACGCCTCCCGAGCAGCGCTGCGGGTGCCCTTCACCGGCCTCGTCGAGCAGCCCGGCATCCCCGAGCACCCGGAGGTCGCGGACGTGACCATGAAGGGCAGCGCCAAGGCACTACCGTGCCGCTCGCGCTGGGACTTCGCGAGCGACGGGCCCCTCGCCTTCCTGCGCGGGGCCCGTCGGCTCGGTTCGTTCCGGATGGCGGCCTTCCGGCTCGCCTTCGACTGACGCCGGCGCTCAGTCCTCGTCGTCGGCGACCGGGGCCGCCGGGTCGACAGCGGGGACGCTCTCGCCGTGCTCGGCGAGCGCGCGCCGGGAGGAGTCGCGGATCTCGAAGATCTCCGTCGCGAACCCGCCCACGGCTGCGGCGACCTCGCCGACCGCCTTGGTGAGGATGGTGGCGACCTCGCCGACCGTGTTGGCGGCCGCCTCGGCACCCGCCTGGACGGCGTCCTTCGCGATCTCGCCCTTGCTCAGGTGGTCACGTCCGCTCATGCGCCCAGTCTCCCCCGGCGGACCTCAGGCTGCCAACGAGTCGTCGGTCACGGCGTCCGGGCCGGGCACCGGCGCCACCTTGGCGTCGCCGCCGGGCAGCGAGAAGCGCACGATCTTCTTGAACACGCTGAACGAGCTGCTTGCCCAGGCTCCCGGTGTTGTACGGCAGGCCGTAGCGCTGGCAGATCTCGCGCACCTCGACGGCCATCTCCGGGTAGCGGCGGGCCGGCAGGTCGGGGAACAGGTGGTGCTCGATCTGGTGCGAGAGGTTGCCGCTCATCAGGTGCATGAGCTTTGCTGCCCGTGATGTTGGCCGAGCCCAGCATCTGCCGCAGGTACCAGTGCCCGCGCGTCTCGTTCTCGGTCTCCTCCTCGGAGAAGGACGCGACGCCGGCCGGGAAGTGGCCACAGAAGATGATGTTGAACGCCCAGATGTTGCGCACCAGGTTGGCGGTCGCGTTGCCCGCGAACGTGAGCGGGAACAGCGGGCCGGTCAGGGCCGGGAACAGGACGTAGTCCTTGAGCGCCTGGCGGCGGATCTTCTTCATCAGGCCCGGGTAGAGCGGCTTGTTGTCGGCCAGGCTTTGCGCTTGCCGGAGACGATGTTCTCGACCTCGAGGTCGTGCAGCGCGACGCCCCACTCGAAGAAGGTCATCAGCAGGAAGGCGTAGAGCGGGTTGCCCAGGTAGTAGGGGTGCCACTTCTGGTCGGGGTCCATCCGCAGGATCCCGTAGCCCACGTCGCGGTCCTTGCCCACGATGTTGGTGAACGTGTGGTGGATGTAGTTGTGGCTGTACTTCCACTGCTCGCCGGGGCACACGGTGTCCCAGTCGAACATCCGGGAGTTGAAGGCCGGGTCGCCCAGGAAGTCGTACTGCCCGTGCATCACGTTGTGCCCGATCTCCATGTTGTCGAGGATCTTCGACACGCTCAGGCAGGCGACGGCCGGCAGCCAGCCGACGACGGGCAGGTAGAACAGCGCGCGGCCGGCGATCTCCATCTTGCGCTGGGTGGTGACGACCTTGCGGAGGTACTCCGCGTCCGCCTCGCCGAGGTCGGCGATCACGCGCTGGCGCAGGTCGTCGGGTCTCGGCGCCGAGCCTGCTCGATCTGCGCAGGCGTCAGGCCGTGGTACTTCTCGTCGGCCAGGGGCTCGGGGGTCAGGGTGTCGGTGCTCATGTCGGTCTCCCTCAGAGGTCGATGTGGCAGTCGCCGGCGGCGGCGGTGACGCAGATGCGGATCTCCTCGTCCGGCAGGGAGGACTCCTCGCCGGTGAGGACGTTGCGGACGGTGCCGGCGGTCTTGGTCTTGGTGCAGGAGAAGCAGATGCCCATGCGGCACCCGAACTCCGGGTTCAGGCCCAGGCTCCTCGGCCTGCTCCAGCAGGCTGGTGCCGGTCGCGGCGACGGTCTTGCCGGAGCGGGTGAAGGACACCTCGCCCTCGACGTCCTCGCCGGGCTGCGCGGCGCGGGCGACGGCGGGCTTGAAGAACTCCATCCGCAGCCGCGGCGAGAGCTCGCCCGCGTCGTCGGTGTAGGCCTCCTTGACCAGGCTCGACCAGGCCCGCGGGGCCGCACAGCCAGGTGTCGGTGTCGCGGTACGACGGGACGAGGCGCCGCAGACTCGAACTCGCTGAACACCTGCGCGCCGTGCCGCAGGTGCACGGTCACGTCGTTGTCGGCCTCGGCGATCTCGGCGAGCTCCGTTGCGAAGATCTGGTCCTCGGGGCCGCGCGCGAAGTGGAGGAAGGTCACCTTGCGACCGGCCCGGCCGTCGTACCCGTCCCGGAGGAGGGTGCGCACCATCGACATCGCCGGCGTGATGCCGGAGCCGCCGGTGATGAAGAGCAGGTGGTTGTTGGTCGGCGTCGCCGGGCTCTCCACGAGGGTGAACTCGCCCTGCGCCTGGGAGAGGTGCACGAGCCTGGCCGGGCCGCGCCTCCCGGACCAGGTACGACGAGACCCGGCCCTCGTCGTGCGCGCGGATGGTGAGCGTGATCTGCTCGCCGGGCGCGGAGGCTGCCGAGGAGATCGAGAACGCCCGGGTGTGCCGCTTGCCGGAGCCCGGCAGGTCGACGCCGACGAGGACGTGCTGGCCGGCGCGGTGGCCGCGCCAGGTGCTGGTGGGCTGGAGGGTGAGCGTGGCGACCGGGGCGGTGTCGGCGCCCTCGGTCTCGCGCTGCACGGAGACGACCTGGGCACGGACCTCGTGCGCGGCCCACATCGGGTTGAAGCGCTCGAGGTAGCGGTCGACGGTGTGGGGCGTGGCCAGGGCCGCGGCAAGCCGCGAGCGCAGGAGCCGCTCCACCACGCCGTTCGGCGCCGGCGGGGAGATGAGCGCGGACATCGCGCCTCCTTCGTTGGCGGAAGATTGGGTGTACGTCTGTACACCGAAACTCTCCCGCGCCTTCCCCGCGGCGGTCAACGACCTGCCCGCGTGATAGTGCACACATGTTCACCGACGTAGGATCGGGCACATGACCGAGACCCGCGTCGAGCGCAAGGAGCGGACTCGCCGCGCCATCCTCGACGCGGCGCTGGCCCTCTCGGAGGAGACCACCCTGGTCGCGCTGTCCCTGCGGCAGGTCGCCAAGGAGGTCGGCATCGTGCCGACGGCCTTCTACCGCCACTTCCCCTCGATCGAGGACCTCGGCCTCGCGCTCGTCGAGGAGTCGTTGGACACCCTGCGGGCCCTGCTGCGCGAGCCTGCGGCGCACGGCCGGCGCCGACTTCGGCACCATCATCGACGGGTCGGTCACCGTGCTGGTCGACCAGGTGCACCTCAACCACCGGCACTTCGGCTTCATCGCCCGCGAGCGCTTCGCCGGCCCGGCCACCGTCCGCGAGGCCATCGCCCACGGCATCGACACCGCCGAGCGCGAGACTCGCGATCGACCTGGCCCACCTGCCCGGCACCGACACCTGGTCCGAGCGGGACCTGAGCGTGCTCGCCTCGCTCATCGTCGGCGCGATGGTCACCGCCGCCGAGCGGCTGATCGCCGCCGGCCCGGGCTCGCCGGAGGAGGAGCGGATCGCCGACACCGCCCGCCGCCAGCCTGCGGATGATGATCATCGGCGCCGCGAGCTGGCGCTCCCAGGACTGATCGGGAAGTCCTCGCAACCAAACGCCCCGCGCGGGCGTCTGCCCTGGTGCAACCATCCCCCACCACCAGGAGTCCCCCATGTCCGTCTCGGCCCGCCTTCTCACCCTCCTCGCCCTGCTCGCCGGGCTGCTCGCGCCGCTCGGCGGCGCACCCGCCCAGGCCAGGCTCTCAGGCCGGCACCCAGGCCGGCGCCGCCCACCGCACCCGGGTCGTGGTGCGGATCGCGCACTGCGAGGGCTGCGAGGTCTCGCTCCAGCAGGGCCTGCGCAACCGCTGGTGGTCCACCACGCCGCGCCGCATCCACGACGGCCGGGCCGTGTTCGTCGTACCGTCCGGCCGGACCCGTGGCCTCTCCGTCTCCGTCACCGGCACGTGGGAGGCCTCCAGCCCGCACCCCTCGGGCTTCCAGGCCATCGCCACCCTGCGCTACGGCGGCGTCGCCGCCGGTGAGCGGGTCACCTTCGCCCAGGCGCGCACCAAGCGGCGCGGCTCGGTCTGCTTCCCCGGTACGACGGCCGACCGGCTCGTGCTGCGCCTGAACGCGCGCAAGGTCCGGGTCGCCGGCAACGGTGGGCCCGCGCTGACGACGCTCGCCTGGGCCGACCCGCAGGTCCGCACCATGGCCGGCACGCAGGGCCGGGTCTACGGCGGCGTCTTCGGCGCGCAGGACATCGTGCCCTGCTCCTGACCCGCCCGATCAGCACGGAGCGGGCGGCGGCGTCAGGCTCGTCACTTTCGGTGGACGCGAAGTTACCGACCAGTCACCATGGCGCGGTGTCCACCGCAGTTCAGAGCCTGACCACCGCCGCCCGCAACGCCTGGGCGATCTCCCCCCTCGGCCCCGGCATCGAGCAGTACGACGGCCTGCCGGCCACCGTCCTCAGCGACGCCCCGCACCGTCGGCTCACCCGCTACGACCGCAGCACCCCGGCCACCGCGCCGCGTCCGGTGCTCCTCGTCCCGCCGCTGGCCGTCGCCGCGCGCTGCTTCGACCTGCGCCCCGGCCAGAGCCTGGCCGCACACCTGCTCGCGAGCGGGCGGGCGACGTACCTGGTGGACTACGGCGCGATCACCTTCGCCGACCGGGCGATGGGCTTCGAGACGTGGATCGACGACATCCTGCCGACCGCCATCCACGCGGTGCTGACCGACCACGCCGAAGCCGGTGAGCCCGCCGACGGCGTGGACCTCGTCGGGTGGTCGCTCGGCGGCACGATGAGCCTGCTCACCGCCGCCGCACACCCGGACCTGCCGATCGCCTCGCTGACGGCCTTCGGCACCCCGATCGACTACACCAAGATCCCCGCGGTCCAGCCGCTCATCGCCGCGGACCGGCTGCTCGGCTCGCGTGCGATGACGGTGCCGACCGCCGCACTCGGCGGCGTGCCGCGGCACCTGGTGCGGGCCAGCCTACCGCGCGATGGCGCCCAAGCGCGAGACTCACCAAGGCCGTCCACCTAGCGAAGAACATCCTCGACGCCGAGACGCTCGCCCGCACGTCCGCCATCGACGGGTTCATCGCCGAGATGCCCGGCTACCCGGGCCGCGCCTACCACCAGATCCACACCCGGCTGATGGCCCGCAACGAGTCGGCCTCCGGCACGGTCCGGCTCGGCCGGGGCCGCGAGGTGCACCTCGCCGACGTACGGACCCGGGTGCTCTTCGTCGGCAGCCGGACCGACAACATCGCCGACGGGCCCGCCGTGGCCGCGGGAGCCGACGTCGTCCCTGGTGCCCGGTACGCCGCCGCGGACGGCCTGAGCCACCTCGGCCTGGTCGCCGGCCCGCGCGCCGCCGAGTCTCAGCCTGGCCGGCGATGGACCGCTTCTTGACGTCCTCCGACGGTTCTTGACCGTTGCAACGGTCAAGAAGCGCAGGAATCCCCGGGTAACCGGGGATTCCTGCGCTTCCGCAGACCTCAGTGGTGGGCAGCCGGCGCGTCCGCCTTCGACGGCAGCAGGAGCGCCATCGCCACGACCACCAGGCCGATGACGGCGCCGGTCGCGAAGGCCCACTGCTGGCCGGCGATGGACCGCTTCTTGACGTCCTCCGACGGTTCTTGACCGTTGCAACGGTCAAGAAGCGCAGGAATCCCCGGGTAACCGGGGATTCCTGCGCTTCCGCAGACCTCAGTGGTGGGCAGCCGGCGCGTCCGCCTTCGACGGCAGCAGGAGCGCCATCGCCACGACCACCAGGCCGATGACGGCGCCGGTCGCGAAGGCCCACTGCAGGCCGCCGACGAAGGCATCGCCCTGGCTCGCGCCACCCTCGGCGAGGTGCTTGCCGCGGTTGGTCATGATCACGATGAGCAGGGCGGTGCCGATGGCACCGGAGACCTGCTGCAGCGTGCCCAGCAGCGAGTCTGCCGTGCGAGTACAGCTTGCGGCGACAGGTCCCCCAGGCCGATGGTGAACACCGGCGTGAAGATGGTCGCCAGGCTGATCATCAGGGCGATGTGCAGGGCCAGGATGATCACGTACGGCGTCTCGGCACCGATCCGGCTCATCCCGAAGAGCAGCGCCACCATCGCGATCGAGCCCGGGATCACGATCGGACGGGCGCCGATCCGGTCGTAGAGCCTTGCCGACCTGCGGGCCGAGCAGACCCATCGCCAGACCACCGGGCATGACGAGCAGACCGGTCTGCAGGCTCGGAGAGCCCGCGGAGGTCCTGCAGGTAGAGCGGCAGCAGGATCATCGAGCCGAGGAAGGCCATGAAGCCGGCCGACATGAGCACCAGCGAGACCGTGAAGTTACGGTGCTTGAGGGTGCGCAGGTCCATCAGCGGACGCTCCGAGCGCTGCAGGTGGACCTGGTAGAGCGCGAAGGCGGCGATCAGCACCACACCGGCGCCGATGAGCGCGGTCGGCTCCGGCCACGCGGCGTTGCCGACCTTGCTCAGGCCGTAGACGAAGGTCGCGAAGCCACCGGCCGCCAGCACCACGCTCAGCCAGGCTCACCGGGCTCGCGGTCGTCTCACCGACGTTCTCCAGCGCGCGGTGACCGAAGAAGCCCACCAGCACCGCGATCGGGAGCACGGCGACGAAGATCAGCCGCCACGAGCCCATGTGCAGCAGGACGCCGGACACGGCCGGGCCGAGCGCCGGGGCGCAGGACATCGCCAGGGTCACCTGGCCCATCACCCGGCCGCGGTCCTCGGCGGCCACCACGGTCATCAGGGTGGTCATCAGCAGCGGCATCATCACCGCGGTGCCGCCGGCCTGGACGACCCGGCCGACCAGCAGCACGCCGAAGGTCGGCGCCAGCGCGGCGACCAGCGTGCCGGTGCTGAACGTGATCATCGCCGTCGCGTACGCCGTCCGGGTGGTCACCCGCTGGAGGAACCAGCCGGTCACCGGGATCACGGCCGCCATGGTGAGCATGAACACCGTCAGCGCCCACTGGGCGGTGGTGGAGGTGATCTCGAAGTCGGTCATCAGCCGCGGCACGGCGTTGACCATGATCGTCTCGTTGAGGATCACGACGAAGGTCGCCGCGACGAGGAGCCTTGATGACGAGCGGGGTCCGGCCCGTGGCGACGGAGCCACGGGTGAAGTCCTGCTCGAACTCGGCGATGTCGCCGGTCTCGAGGGGCGCGGTCATGACGGGGTCCTAACGGTAGGGAGGCAGGGTCCAGCGGTGGCCGACCAGGTGCTGCCGGACGAGTCGGGCGGCTCTCGCTTCACCTGTTCCACGAACGAGCCGACACCTTTTCGACAGCGCCCGGGCAGAAAATTCATCGCTGTTCGCCCGACGTGCTGTCAGGAGTCAATCGTGGCGCACCGACATCGATTCCCGCCAACCGATTTTCCTTGCCCCGGAGGGCCGCTCAGCGGGTGAAGACGATCTTCCCGAACACCTCGCCCTGGGCCATCGCCGCGAACCCCTCGCGCGCCTCGGTCATCGGCAGCACCCGGTCGATCACCGGCCGCAGGCCGGTCGCGTCGAGCAGGGTGACCAGCGAGGCCAGGCTCGTCGCGGGTGCCCATCGTGGATCCGATCACCGAGAGCCTGCAGGAAGAAGATCCGGGTGAGCTCGGCGTCGTCGAGCTTTCGGGCCGGAGGTGGTGCCGGAGATGACGATCTTGCCGCCCGGGCGCAGCGAGCGGACCGAGTGCGACCAGGTCGCGCGACCGACGGTCTCCATCACGGCGTCGACCTTCACCGGCAGCCGAGCGCCGGACTCGAAGACCTCGTGCGCGCCGAGCTCGAGCGCCTTGGCGCGCTTGGCCTCCTCGCGGGAGGTGGCGAGCACGCGCAGGCCGCCGGCGCGGGCCAGGGCGATCAGGGCCGTGGCGACGCCGCCGCCGGCGCCCTGGACCAGGACCGTGTCGCCGGCCTTGAGCCCGCCCTGGGTGAACAGCATCCGGTACGCCGTCAGCCACGCCGTCGGCAGGCAGGCCGCCTCCTCGAAGGACATCGAGGCGGGCTTCGGCACCACGTTGCGGCGCGGCACGGCCACCTTGTCGGCCAGCGTGCCCTGGTAGCGCTCGGAGAGCAGCGACCGGCGCGGGTCGAGGGTCTCGTCACCGGCCCACGCGGGGTCGGAGATGACGGCGTGGACCACGACCTCGTTGCCCTCCTCGTCGTAGCCCGCAGCGTCACAGCCCAGGATCATCGGCAGCGCCTCGGCCTTGAGGCCGACCCCGCGCAGGGACCACAGGTCGTGGTGGTTGAGGGAGGCGGCCTTGACGGTGACCGTCGTCCAGCCGTCCGGTACGACGGGGTCGGGCCGCTCGCCCAGCACGAGGCCGGTCAGCGGGTCGTCGGCGGAGCCTGGCGAAGGAGTCTGCGTAGACGGCGAACACGAGACCCGAGACTAGCGGTCCGGGGCGGGGCTCAGGCCCGCGCGACGCCGTCGCGGCGTGCGGCCTCGGCCACAGCGGCGGCCACGGCCGGCCCGACCCGGGGGTCGAAGGGCGAGGGGATCACGAAGTCCTCGGACAGGTCCTCGCCGACGAGGGCGGCGAGCGCGTCGGCGGCGGCGACCTTCATGTTCTCCGTGATCGCGCTCGCGTGGACGTCGAAGGCGCCGCGGAAGATGCCCGGGAAGGCCAGCACGTTGTTGATCTGGTTCGGGAAGTCCGAGCGGCCGGTGGCGACCACCCGGGCGTGGCGGTGGGCCACGTCGGGGTGCACCTCGGGGTTCGGGTTGGCCATCGCGAAGATGATCGCGTCCTCGGCCATGGTCGCCACGATCTCCTCGGGCACGGTGCCGCCGGAGACGCCGACGTAGACGTCGGCGCCGTCGAAGGCATCGGCGAGGGTGCCGCTGCGCCCGCACTGGTCGGCGGTCAGGCTCGGCGAGCGCCTTCTTCGAGGGGGTGAGGTCGTGGCGCTCGGAGCCTGACCACGCCCTTGCGGTCGGTGACCGCGATGTCCTTGATGCCGGCGGCGAGCAGGATCTTCGCGATCGCCACGCCGGCCGCGCCCGCACCGGAGATGACCACCCGGGTCGACTCGGGGTTGCGGCCGGTGAGCCTTGAGCGCGTTGACCAGGGCCGCGAGGGTGACCACCGCGGTGCCGTGCTGGTCGTCGTGGAAGACCGGGATGTCGAGGGCCTCCTTGAGGCGGTCCTCGATCTCGAAGCAGCGCGGCGCGGAGATGTCCTCCAGGTTGATGCCGCCGAGAGCTCGGCGCCAGCCGGACGACGGTCTCGATGATCTCCTCGACGTCGGTGGTCGCCAGGCAGATCGGGACGCCGTCGACGCCGCCGAACTGCTTGAAGAGCACCGCCTTGCCCTCCATCACCGGCATCGCCGCGGCCGGGCCGATGTCACCCAGGCCGAGGACGGCGGTGCCGTCGGTGACGATCGCGACGGTGTTGGGCACCCACGTGTAGTGCCGGGTCAGGTCGGGATCGGCCGCGATGGCCTCGCAGACCTCGGCGACACCGGGGGTGTAGGCCAGCGAGAGCCTGGTCCTTCGTGCTGACGTCGGCCGTAGGTACGGTCGCCATCTTCCCGCCCAGGTGCAGGTCGAACACCGGCTCACCCGCGCGCGGGTGGGGGGAAGGAAGGTCAGCAGCCACGAAGAAAGATCCTCCCACACACGCCTCCCCGGCCCGCCGGGAGTCCGGATGAGACAGGTCACAGGCTCGGGAGTCACACCATCCGGGTCACAGCAGCCGGGGTCGCGGCCACAGCCGCAGCCGGGCCACGCCCCACAGGTCCGCGTCCGGGATCGGTCCCCGGTGCCGGGAGTCGACGCCCGCGTCCGGGTTGTCGCCCAGGAGCCACCAGCCGCTCCCCCGGCGCTCGGCCACGCGCTTGACCACCACCGTGCCGTCCGGGAAGCGCGCGACGACCACCCGGCCGGGCTGCACGCGCGCGCCGTAGGCCACCACCAGCCGGTCCCCGGGAGCCAGCGTCGGCCGCATCGAGTCGCCCCGTACGACGGCCAGGCCGACCCGGCGTCGTACCGCGGGACCTCCCGTTGCCTCCGGTGCCATGCCGAGTAGTGTCGCAGTCAGCAGACTCGACCCACGTGACAACCGTCGATACAGAGGAGAGGACCCACATGTTCTCGCGTCTCACCCGCAAAGCTCGTCGCCCCGTCGATCGAGGTCTCCGCGCACTGCGACCTGCCCTGCGGCGTCTACGACCCGGCCCAGGCCCGCATCGAGGCCGAGTCGATCAAGGCCGTCATCGCCAAGGTCGCCGACAGCGACGACCCGGACTTCCGCACCCGCGCGGTCCTCATCAAGGAGCAGCGCTCCGAGTCTCGTCAAGCACCACCTGTGGGTGCTGTGGACCGACTACTTCAAGCCCCCGCACTTCGAGAAGTACCCCCAGCTTGCACACGCTGGTCAACGAGGCCACCAAAGGCTCGCCGGCGCCACCGGCACCAAGGGCAGCCTCGACGCCGACGTGGCCGACCAGCCTGCTCGCCAAGATCGACGAGATCGCGGAGATCTTCTGGGAGACCAAGAAGGCCTGAGCCCGGCCTGACACCGGGACGAACGTCCTGATTCGGGAGCCGCGCACCCCCCGGGGTGCGCGGTTTCCCGCATTTCGGGCCGGTTCCGCCGATGCTGCCACCATGCTCCGGGCGTCCCCGCCCGGACCAATGGGAGGGAGACACCCCGCGATGCATCGCGCTCTGTTCAAGCTCGTCCTCGCCCCGGCCGTCGGCCTGGGCCTCACCTTCACCTCGGTCGGCGTGCCCGCCACCGCGGCACCCGTCCAGAAGGCACCCGCCGCCGCGGCAGCACCCGCCGCCGCCTCGCCGGACTGCACCAGCCAGAAGAACGCCTCCAACCGCGCGCACGCGACGTACGGCCGGAGCGTGGCCGCGCTCAAGCGTGCCAACGCCACCGCGGCGAAGGCGCTCAAGACCCTGAAGAAGGCGCAGGCCAAGAAGGCGCACGGCAAGAAGGCGAAGAAGGCCAAGAAGAAGACGGTCGCCAAGGCGAAGCGGCACTACGCCGTCGCCCGCAACGCACAGGCCAAGTCCAAGGCGAACTACAACTCGGCCAAGAAGGCCGACGCCACCGCCCGCAGCCGCTACCAGGAGTGCACCGCGGTGCCGTCCGGCCCGGCCGCCAGCCCGGTCCAGAGCCTCTGCGACGCCGGCATCCCGCAGCCCATCTGCGACACCCTCGCCAAGCCTGATCCCCAACGGCAGCGTCGCCAGCCCTCTGGCGCTGCTGTGCAGCCTACGCCCCGCAGGCCGCTCCGCTGTGCGACCTGCTCACCACCGGCACGGCGCCGGACCCGGCGACGCTGCTCGCGGTCGTCAACCAGGTGCTCGCGGCCCTCGGCCTCGACGACCTCCTGGGCAGCCTGCTCGGCGGCCTGGGCCTGGAGACGGTGCTCGACCCGACCGGCCTCGGCACCCTGCTGGACCTGCTCGGCCTGGGTGGCCTGCTGCCGCTGCCCTGATCGACGCACCACCCGTACGACGGCCGCGCCCTGCTCCCGGGGCGCGGCCGTTGCGCGTGCGCGTGCCGTAGGCTCGCCTCGTCCCGAGTTCCCACATCTCTCGACAGGAGCGGCATGTCCGAGACGAGCAGCCCGGTGGCCGGCGCGGCGGCCACGACCGGCGAGCCCGCGGAGGTCGAGCCTGCGGCTGCCCGCGGACGGCGCCTACGCCTCCGTCCTGCGCACCCTGACCGCCGGTCTCGCCGCCCGCCTGGACTTCACCCTCGACGACATCGAGGACCTGCGGATCGCGGTGTCCGAGGCCGCCGCGATGGTGCTCGACGAGGCGGACGAGGGCACGGTGCTGGACTGCCGGTTCCGGCTGCTGCCCGGTGAGTCTCGCCGTCACCATCGCCGGGACGGCACAGACGCCGAGCGCCCCCGACTACGAGAGCCTTCGGCTGGCAGGTGCTCGCCACCCTCGCCGCCGAGGCCGCCATCGACAGCACCCCCGGCGGCTACGCCGTGCGGCTGACGGTGCGGTCCTCGCTCGAGTCATGACCGCCGACACCTCTCGGGAAGACCGGCGCGCCTCGTCGGTCGAGGAGACCCGACGACGCAGCGCCGCGCTCTTCGTGGTGCTGCGCGACGAGGACGTCTCCAGCGCCGAGCGGGACACCGCCCGGGACGCGCTGGTCCACCTCCACCTGCCGCTGGTGGAGCACTGCGCGCGCCGCTTCCGCAACCGCGGGGAGCCCTACGAGGACCTCGTCCAGGTCGGCACGATCGGGCTGATCAAGTCCGTCGACCGCTTCGACACCGAGCGCGGGGTCGAGTTCTCGACGTACGCGACGCCGACGATCATCGGCGAGATCAAGCGGTACTTCCGCGACAAGGGCTGGGCGATCCGGGTCCCGCGGCGGCTGCAGGAGCCTGCGCATGCAGATCAGCGCCTCCACCGCCGAGTCTCACCCAGAGCCTGGGCCGCTCCCCCACCGCGCGCGAGACTCGCCGAGGCGATCGGCTGCTCGGTCGAGGAGATCGTCGAGGGCCCGGAGTCGAGCAATGCCTACTCCACGCTGTCCCTCGACGCGACCGACGACGACTCCGACGGCGGCGCCGGGCAGAGCATGCTCGACGCGATGGGCGTCGACGACGAGGCCCTGGAGCACGTCGAGATCCGGGAGTCGGTGAAGCCGCTGCTGGAGAACCTCCCGCCCCGGGAGAAGAAGATCCTGCTGCTGCGCTTCTTCAAGAACATGACCCAGTCGCAGATCGCCGAGGAGATCGGCGTGTCCCAGATGCACGTGTCACGGCTGCTCAGCCGCACCCTCGAGCAGGCTCCGTCAGTCGCTGGAGTCCGAGGGCTGATCTCCCTCGTCGCGCACGGTCGGGTCCCGGTCGAGCGCCTCGAGGGTGTCGGGGTGCAGCATCCCCGCGAGCACGATCAACGCGCAGACCAGCAGCGCGATCGCGATCACGACGTGCTCGCGCATGTTCCAGGCCAGCCCCAGCATGATCAGCCTGGGTGATCAGCACCGGGCCCCGCGACCAGGTCGCACGACGGTGCAGGCCCCACGCGGCGGCGAGCAGCACCACGCCGTACGCCGCGAAGAAGACGGTGGTCGACAGGCCCAGCGAGCGACGCTCGTCGTTCAGGTTCGCCGTCTCCAGCACCGCGAGGATCAGGAGCACGACCGCCTGCACCGCCACCAGGGAGGCGGCCGCGGTGAGCGGCGGCGGGTTGACAGGCCCGGGGCCTGTGGAACGCTGGGTCACGGTCGTCCAGCCTAGATCAGGACCGATTCGGGTCGTTTCCTGCGGTTTGTGACCCAACAGACGACTGAATCGCTTGATTCGAGAACGAATCCTTGGAACGCTGGCGGAAGCGATCGTGAAGCCGTTCACTTTTGCGGTTTCACGCGTGCCCTGCATCAGGGCCCACGCACGTATTGGAAAGAGGGCATTCCCACCCATGGATTGGCGACACCGTTCCGCATGCCTCGACGAGGATCCGGAGTTCGTTCTTCCCGATCGGCAACACCGGCCCGGCCATCCTCCAGATCGAGGAGGCCAAGGCGGTCTGCCGACGCTGCGACGTGCGCGAGCAGTGTCTCGCGTGGGCGTTGGAGGCGGGACAGGACCATGGTGTCTGGGGCGGCCTCAGCGAGGACGAGCGTCGTGCGCTGAAGCGCCGCAACGCCCGCGCCCGCGTTCGCCAGCCGGTCTGATCCCTCGACGCGAGCGCGTCCTCGCTCCTGCGGCGGCAGCCTAGCCGCTGAGCGATGCGGTCTCGGCGCGCTCCCGGCCTACTCGACAGGCAGGCTGATCGCCGCCCGGGTCCCGCCGTCGGGTGCGTGCCCGAGCGTCAGGTGTCCGCCGGTCTCGGACTCCACGAGCGTGCGAACGATCGAGAGCCCCAGGCTGGTCGCGCCGTCGAGGTCGAAGTCCTCGGGCAGGCCGCGGCCGTCGTCCTCGACCGCCACGTCGAGGACCGCGCCGTGCCGCTCGGCGCGAAGCACGATCTCCCCCCGGGCACCGGCCTCGTAGCCGTGCTCGGCGGCGTTCTGCATCAGGCTCCATGACGACCATGGCCAGCGGCGTGGCGATCTCGGAGGACAGCACGCCGAAGGAGCCCTCGCGTCGGACGCCGACGTGGGCGGTCGTGGACCCCACGTCGGTCACCAGCCGGGCGAGCCGGTCGGCGATGTCGTCGAAGGCGACGGTCTCCTCGACGGCCTGGCTGAGGATCTCGTGGACGATCGCGATCGAGCCGACGCGTCGTACCGCCTCCTCCAGGGCCGAGACGGCCTCCTCCGAGCCGATGCGACGGGCCTGGAGGCGCAGCAGCGCGGCGACCGTCTGCAGGTTGTTCTTCACCCGGTGGTGGATCTCGCGGATGGTGGCGTCCTTGGTGATCGACTCGCGGTCGCGCCGGCGCAGGTCCGTGACGTCGCGCAGGAGGATCATCGCGCCGATGTGCTCGCCCTGGGGCCGCAGCGGGATCGAGCGGACGATGAGCGAGACGCCGTCGCCGGGGCCGCCGGAGGAGCCGAGCTCGGTGTCGCGGTGGGCGCGGCCGCCGAGGACGGCGCTGAGGGTCTCCTCGTCGGGGCGCCGCTTGGGCGGCACCAGGTCGCGGGTGAGGTCGGCGAGGCGGTGCCCGGTGAGGTCGCCGGTGAGCCCGAGCCTTGCGGTAGACCGAGAGCCCGTTCGGGCTGGCGTAGACCACCCGGCCGTCGGCGTCGACCCGCACGAACCCGTCCCCCACCCGGGGCGAGTCGGCGTGGTCGCTGCGCTGCCCGGCGTTCGGGAAGCGGCCCGCGGCGATCATGTGGGCCAGGTCGGAGGCCGCCCGGAGGTAGTTGATCTCCAGCAGGCTGGGCGTGCGGACGCCGAGCAGGTTGGTGTTGCGGCTGATCACCGCGACCACCTTGCCCTCGTGGCGCACCGGGATCGCCTCGATCCGCACCGGTACGTCGTCGCGCCACTCCGGGTCGCCCTCCCGCGCGATCCGGCCGAGTCTCCCAGGCCGTGTCGACGAGGCTGCGGCAGCCGATCGGCAAGAAGGTGCCGACGATGTCGTCGACGTACGCCGTGGGGCCGGTCGTGGGGCGCATCTGGTCCCCGGCCCAGAAGCCGGTCCCCTCGCGGTCGGGCAGCCAGAGCACCAGGTCGGCGAAGGACAGGTCGGCGATGACCTGCCAGTCGGCCTGGAGCAAGCTGCAGCCAGGCGATGTCAGGGGCCGAGAGGTCCGTGTGGCGCCGCGCGATGGCGGACAACGAGGGCACGACCGCAAACGTAACGGACCGGACGCCGGGGCGCTTCACCCCCTTTGGCACAATGCCTTCTGGAGCGTGCGCAGCGATCCGTGGGGGGATCTGGTTCCGGCTTGGTGGGTGAGGGGTTTTCAGTGATGGCGTCGGTGGACTGGACACGCCTCCAGCAAGGCCTCCGCAACGGCGAGCGCACGCCACCCGCAGAGCACCGGCTCTCCGACCTGACCGCGGACCTGACCCGGATGCTCGGTGACCCCGACCCCTACGTCCGCGACGGCATCGCCTACCCCTTCCTGGCGACCTGGACCGAGCACGGCGTCTACGACGACCTGCTCGCCGGGCTCGGCGACGGCATGTGCGCCGGCCTCGACGTCGGCATCGGCGAGCAGGGCACCGACACGGTCTTCCGGCGCAGGCTTTCTCCGCGCTGGTGCTCGCCGAGTGCATCGACCGCGACACGCGGGTCCGCCGGCAGCCGCAGACCAGGATCATGCAGTGGGGCGACCGGCTGGCCGCCTGGTACGTCCGCGAGCGCGACCTGCGCGGCTTCGTGCCGGGCAAGGGCTGGGCGCACGCGGCGGCCAACGGCGCCGACGCCCTGGGGGCGCTGGCCCGCTCGCCGTACTTCGGCGCGACCGAGACTCACCGTGCTGCTCGACGTGGTCGCCGACCGGGTCCTGCACGAGGAGACGCCCGCGCTGCAGCACGGTGAGCCGGACCGGATCGCCCACGCCGTGATGGAGATCCTGCGCCGCGACCGGGTGCCGCTGTCGGTGGTCGAGCCGTGGATCCGCCGCCTGGAGAGCGGCGCGCGGGCGCGCACCACCGCCGGCGCCGATCCCTACGCCACGACGGGCAACGCCCAGGCGGTGCTGCGGGCGCTCTACCTCCAGGCTCACGATCTCGCCGCGGCACCCCGCCATCCGCTCGGACCTGCTGTTGAGCCTGGTCGCCTCCCTGCGCCGGGTGCACCCGGCTTTCCTCGCCTGAAGCCCTCCCGCTCCGTCGGACGGGGTGGGTACGGTGCGCAGGTGACCACCACCACTCCCCCGGACGGCACCCTCAGCGGGCATGCCGGCGAGTCTCGCCGTCGCCGTCGCGCAGGCCCACGGCGTCGAGACGATGTTCACCCTGTCCGGCGCCCACGTCTTCCCGATGTACGACGGCGCCGTGAGGTCCCAGGCCGAGGGTGCCGGACCACCGGTGCGCCTGCTCGACGTGCGCCACGAGCAGACGGCGGCCTTCGCGGCCGAGGCGACCGGCAAGGCTCACCCGGGTGCCCGGGCTCGCCGTGCTCACCGCGGGGCCAGGGGTGACCAACGGGGTCAGCGCGCTCGCCCAGGCCCGCTTCGCCGGCTCCCCGATGGTCGTGGTCGGCGGGCGGGCGCCCAACAACCGCTGGGGCACGGGTGCCCTGCAGGAGATCGACCACCTGCCGATCGTGGCGCCCGTGACGAAGCACGCGGCGACGCTGATGACGGCCGACGACGTGGCGGCGGGCTTCGACAACGCGTTCACCCTGGCCCGCTCCTCGCACCGGGGGCCGGTCTACGTCGACGTCCCGATGGATGAGTTCTTCAACGTCGGCACCGGCACCCGGCCCGCGGTCGGCGCGTTGCGCGGGGCGAGCCCCGACACCGACGCCGTCGCGCGGATCGCCGGGCTGGTGGCGAAGGCCGAGCGACCGGTCCTCGTTCTCGGCACCGACGTGTGGGCCGACCACGCCGAGGCCGCCGCGCTGCGCCTGGTGGAGGAGATGCGGCTGCCGGCGATCACCAACGGCATGGGCCGCGGGGTGGTCCCCGGCGGGCACCCGCTGCTGGTCACCAAGGCGCGCGGGGCCGCGCTCGGCGGCGCGGACCTGGTGGTCGTGGTGGGCACCCCGCTGGACTTCCGGCTGGGCTACGGCGTCTTCGGCGGCAAGGACGGCGCCACCCCGGCCGCCGTCGTCCACGTCGCCGACTCCGCCGAGCAGGCTCTCCGGGCACGCCGCGCTGGCCGACTCCGTCTCCGGCGACCTCACCGCCGTCCTCGACGGCCTGCTGGAGGCCCTGGCCGGCCTCCCGCAGCCGCAGCGCAGCGACTGGATCACCTCCCTGCAGGACACCGTCGCCGCGGCCGCCGCGCGCGACGCGGAGCCTGCTCGGTGCAGAGGCGGACCCGATCCACCCGGCGCGGATCTACGGCGAGCTGGTGCCCCGGCTCGCCGACGACGCCGTCGTGATCGGCGACGGCGGGGACTTCGTGTCCTTCGCCGGGAAGTTCGTCGAGCCCCAGCGCCCCGGCTGCTGGCTCGACCCCGGTCCCTACGGCTGCCTCGGCGCGGGGCTCGGTGCGGCGATCGCGGCCCGGATCGCCCGCCCGTCGGCGCAGGTCGTCCTGCTGCTCGGTGACGGCGCCGCAGGGTTCTCGCTGATGGACGTCGACACGTTGGTGCGCCACCAGCTGCCGGTGGTGATGGTGATGGGCAACAACTCGGCGTGGGGCCTGGAGAAGGGCCCGATGCAGATGCTCTACGGCTACGACGTGGCGGCGGACCTGGCGCCGCGCACGTCGTACGACCAGGTGGTGACGGCGCTCGGCGGAGCCGGTGAGACGGTGAGCGACCCCCGGCAGATCGGTGCGGCGCTGGACCGGGCGTTCTCGGCGAACGTGCCGTACCTGGTCAACGTGATCACCGACGTCGACGCGCCCTACCCGCGCAGCACCTTCGGGATCTGAGGGGGCTGCGGTGGGCGAGGCATCCCTGACCTTCACCGTGACCGAGGCCGACACCGCGCTCGCGGTCGGCTCCGGGAGCCTGCCGGTGCTCGGCACCCCGCGACTGCTCGCGTGGTGCGAGGCGGCGACCTGCGCCGCGGTCGAGCCCGACCTGGGCGCCGGCGAGACCAGCGTCGGCACCCGGGTCGACCTGGAGCACCTGGCCGCGACCGCGGTCGGCGGGACGCTGGTGGTCACCGCCCGGCAGGTGTACGCCGACGGCCGGCTGCGCCGGTTCGCGGTCTCCGCGCGCGAGGCCGGTCCCGGCGGAGCGCCGGGCAGGCTGGCGGCCTCCGGCGAGGTCACCCGGGTGGTCGTGGACGCGGAGCGCTTCCTGGCCCGGCTGGGTTGAGGGCGCGGACCGCCCCTCGGGCCGATTTCCGCGGCACCGCCCGACCTGAGACACTGGACCGATCGACTCGAGGAGGAACCATGGGCAAGACCGGCCGCAAGCGCCGCGCGCGCCGCAAGAAGGGCGCGAACCACGGCAAGCGCCCGAACAGGCTGAGCCCGTTCCACGGCACAGCGTTCGCTCGAACCCCCGACCGCGAGGTCCGGGGGTTCGTCGCTTTCGGGCTCAGCGCGGACGCGGGAACTGCGCCCGCATCGCCAGGTCCCAGCCGCGGTCGCCGAGCACCTTGCGGGCGGCCATCGCGGCGGGCGCGGAGACCGTGACGGTGTAGCGCGCCTTCGGCCGGGCCTTGGTGAGCGCCTTCTCGATCACTGCGGCCACCGCCTCGGGCGGACCGCCGAACCGGGCCATCGGGCCGTCGTACGCCGCGGCGGTGGCGGACTGCACCCGGGCGTTGAAGTCGGCGTAGGGGCCGTCGCCGGTCGGCATCCCAGCCGCGACGGCGGCCTCGAAGTTCGTCGTGATCAGGCCGGGCTCGATCAGCACCACCCGGATGCCGAAGCCGGCGACCTCGTAGCGCAGCGCGTCGGAGAGGGCTTCGACGGCGTACTTGCTGGCGTGGTAGGCGCCGCCGCCGGGAAAGGTGAGCTTTGCCGCCCATGGAGCCGATGTTGACGATCCGCCCGGAGCGTTGTTCGCGCATCGCGGGCAGCACGAGCCTGGGTGAGCCGGAGGAGGCCGAAGACGTTGGTCTCGAACTGGCGGCGGACGTCGGCGACGTCGAGGGACTCCAGGGCGCCGGACTGAGAGTAGCCCGCGTTGTTGACGAGGGCGTCGATGCGGCCGGACGCGTCCCGCACGGTCGCGACGGCGGAGGTCATCGACGGCTCGTCGGTGACGTCGAGGGCGAGGGTGCGGCAGCCCGCGTCGGCGAGCCCGGCCAGGGTCTCGGGACGGCGGGCGGTGGCCCAGACGTCCCAGCCGGCGGCGACCAGCCGCGCGGCGGCCGCGGCGCCGATGCCGGAGGAGCAGCCGGTGATCAGGACGGTGCGCTGGGTCATGCGGGGATCATCCCGCACCCGCGCCGTCGGGAGAAGGTCAGCGCAGACTGACCTGGATCTCCTGGATCTGCACCCGGACCCGGGCGCGCAGGCTCGGCCGGTGCGGTCTCGCCGCAAGAGCGCGCGACCACGGCCTTCACGGTGCGCTGGAGGTCGTAGCGCTCCAGGCACGGGCTGCAGGAGTCGATGTGGGCACGGACGACCGCGCAGTCACCGGACTCCAGGCTCGTTGTCGATGAGCCGGACGATGCGCTCGAGGAAGTCGGCACACTCCGCGTTGCTCGGGTCGCCGTCGTGCAGGTGCTCGTGGCTGGTGTCGGATGCGGACATCACTGGCCTCCCAGCGGCGCGTCGCCGCCCGAGCGGACGTAGTCGGAGAGCATGTCGCGCAGCTGGCGGCGACCGCGGTGCAGGCGGGACATGACGGTCCCGATCGGCGTTTCCATGATCTCGGCGATCTCCTTGTAGGCGAATCCCTCGACGTCGGCGAGGTAGACCGCGAGCCGGAACTCCTCCGGGAGCCGCTGCAGGGCATCCTTGACCTGGCTGTCGGGGAGGTGCTCCAGCGCCTCCATCTCCGCCGACTTGAGCCCGCTGGAGGTGTGCGCCTCCGCCCGGGCGAGTCTGCCAGTCCTCGACGTCACCGGTGTCGCCGGCCAGCGACTGCTGGGGCTGGCGCTGCTTCTTCCGGTAGTTGTTGATGAAGGTGTTGGTCAGGATCCGGTACAGCCAGGCCTTGAGGTTCGTGCCGGGCTTGAACTGGTGGAAGGCGGAGAACGCCTTGGCGAAGGTCTCCTGGACGAGGTCCTCGGCGTCCGCCGGGTTGCGGGTCATCCGCATGGCCGCGCCGTAGAGCCTGGTCGAGGAACGGCAGCGCGTCGCGCTCGAAGCGCGCGGCCCGGTCCTCCGGGGTCTCCGTCTCGACGTCGATCTCCTCGGGGTCGCCGAGGGTCGCGTCGAGCGAGGTGAGGTCAGATGTCTCGGTCATCGTGTCCCAGGGTACGTCGCCAGCCGCCCGGGGCCTGTCCAGCGTCGTGATCATGGAACTGAGAACACCCCTGGTCGCCCCCGCATTCCCGCTCAGCCCGCGCCGAGGATCTCCCGCACGATCCACTCCAGGGTGGACTCCACGACGATCGCCATCGCCTCGTCCTCGCTCACCGGCCCGCGCTTGGGCACGGCGAGCCCGTGGTCCGCCCCCGGTACGACGGCCAGGTCGGTGCGCCCCGGCAGCGGGTCCGGGAACTCCTCGGGCCGTCCGAACGGGTCCCGCTCCCCCTGCACCACCAGCGTCGGCACGTCCGCCCCGGCCAGGCTCGTCGAGACGGGACCGCTCCGGCTTCCCCGGCGGGTGCAGCGGGAAGGACAGCGCCAGGCAGCCGCGGGCGTCGAGCCCGGCGGCGGTGCGGCAGGCCGACCGGGCACCCGCGGACCGGCCGCCGACCACGAGCGGGACCCGGGCGCGCAACGCGCCCGCGGCTGCACGCAGGCCGACGTCGAGGGTCGGTGGCGCGGAGGCGACCTTCTTGCCCGCCCGACGCCAGGGCTGCTCGAAGAGCGCGACGTGGACCCCCTGCCCGGGCAGGGCGGCGGCGAGCGCGGCCAGGTCCCGGGCCTCGATCCCGCCGCCGGCGCCGTGGCTGAGCAGCAGGGTGGCCACCGGCTTGCGGGCGCGGTGCAGGACGAGCCGGCCCTCGCCGTGCTCGGTCGGGACGAGGCGCTCGGTGCTCACAGCAGCGTCCCCTGGGCGTCGTCGTCGCCGGGACCGCCGTCGAGCGGGAGCGGCTCGACCAAGCTCGGGGCCGTTGTTGGCGACGTTGCCGACGGCCGGGGAGACCGGGTAGGCGGTCAGCCCGCTCTGCTGGGCGGGCGTGAGGAGCGTGGACAGGTCGGTCACGGTGTGGCGCGGGTCCAGCCAGGCCGCCCGGCTGTCGTGGTCGACGAGCAGCGGCATCCGGTCGTGGATCCGGCCGAGTCTGGTCGGTGGCCTCGGTGGTGATGACGGTGCAGGTCCAGCGGAAGGCGCCCTCGGCGTCCTCGGGCACGGAGCGGTCGCGCCAGATCTCGTAGAGGCCGGCCATCGCGAGGATCGAGCCGTCCTCGGGCGTGATGAAGAAGGGCTGCTTGACCAGGCTTCCCCTTCGCCCCCTTGCGATCGGTCTCGTACCACTCGAAGTAGCCGTCGGCCGGCACGATGCAGCGCCGCGACGCGAACGCCCTGCGAAAGGCCGGCTTCTCCGTGACCGTCTCCAGCCGGGCGTTGATCATCCGGCTGCCGATCTTCTCGTCCTTGGCCCAGGACGGGACCAGTCCCCACCGCAGCGCACGCAGCTGGCGCTCGGGGTCGCCCTCGCGCTCCCCCGCCTCGTTGCGCGGCTGGCGCTCCATGACGGCGTAGACCTCGTCGGTGGGCGCGACGTTCCACGACGGCGGGATCGCCCGCTCCAAGCGGGGATCGAGCACCTCGAACTCCTCGACGATGTCCTCCGGACTCCGGCTCGAGGCGTAACGACCGCACATGCGCGTCAACCTACCGGTCTGGACCGACGCTGCCCGGGTACCGATCGGTCATGGCCCTGAGCAGACTTCTCGCCCGGCCCCTGCTGGCGTCGTACTTCCTCGCCAACGGGGTGCAGGACCTCAAGGACGCCCCCGAACGCGCCAAGGAGGCCGCGCCCGTCACGGACGTGCTGGCGCCCGCGGTCGCCAACGCGACCCCGCCGTCGGTGAAGGTCCCGCAGGACCCGACCACCTGGGTGCGGATCAGCGGTGCCCTCCAGGCTCGCCGCCGGCGCGGCCCTCGCGACCGGGAAGGCGCCCCGGCTCTCCGCCGCCGTGCTCGGCGCGACGCTGCTGCCCTCGACTGCGGCCCACCACCGGTTCTGGGAGGCGAGCGACCCGGACGAGCGCAAGGCGCAGGCTGGTGCACTTCGCCAAGAACCTCTCGCTGGCCGGCGGCCTGCTCATCGCCTCCCTCGACACGGCCGGCAAGCCGGGTGTCGCGTGGCGGGCCAAGCACGCCGCGCACGACGCCAAGCGGGAGGCGGCGCTGCTCGGCACCAGGGCCAAGGCGCGCATCTCCTAGACTCACGCGGGAGATGAGCACTCCCGATCCCTGGCCCGCACCCACCGTCACCGGTCCCGTCGACGCGACGGTGAGCCTGCCCGGCAGCAAGTCGCTGACCAACCGGGCACTGGTCCTGGCCGCGATCGCCGACGGCCCGTGCGTCGTACGACGCGCGCTGCGCTCGCGCGACACCCTGCTCATGGCCCAGGCGCTCACCGCGCTCGGCGCCTCGGTGGACACGAGCGGCGACGACTGGGCGGTGAGGCCGCTCGACGGCTCGGTGCCGGCGGGGCGGACCGCGGTGGACTGCGGGCTGGCCGGCACGGTGATGCGCTTCGTGCCGCCGGTGGCGGGCCTGGTCGCGGGCGAGGTGCGCTTCGACGGTGACCCGCACATGCGCAAGCGCCCGGTCGGCGAGATCCTCTCCGCATTGCGCGGCCTGGGCGTGGCGATCGACGAGGCCGACGCGCTGCCGTTCACGGTGCGCGGCACCGGTGTCGTCTCCGGCGGCACGGTCGTCATCGACGCCTCGGCGTCCTCGCAGTTCGTCTCCGCGCTGCTCCTGGCCGGGGCGCGCTTCGAGACCGGCGTCGACGTGCGCCACGACGGGAAGCCGATCCCCTCGCTGCCCCACATCGAGATGACGATCGCCATGCTGCGCGACCGCGGCGTCTCCGTGGACGACTCCGACGCGAACCGGTGGGCGGTCGCCCCCGGCCCCGTCGCGGCGTACGACGAGGCGATCGAGCCGGACCTCTCCAACGCCGCGCCCTTCCTGGCGCTCGCCGCGGTGTCCGGCGGCACCGTCACCGTGCGCGACTGGCCGCAGCGCACCACCCAGGCCGGCGACGCGCTGCGTGAGCCTGCTCGCCCGGATGGGCTGCACGGTCGAGCGCACCCCCGACGGGCTCCGGGTCACCGGCCCCACCGACGGGTTGCGCGGCCTGGAGGCCGACCTGCACGACGTCGGCGAGCCTGGCCCCCGCGATCGCCGCCCTCTGCGCGCTCGCGACGACCCCCTCGCACCTCACCGGCATCGCGCACATCCGCGGCCACGAGACCGACCGGCTCGCCGCGCTGGCGAAGGAGCCTCGGCGGGCTGGGCGCCGACGTCGACGAGCACCCCGACGGACTCAGCATCCGCCCCGCCGCGCTGACCGGCGGCGTCTTCCACACCTACGCCGACCACCGGATGGCGCACGCCGGCGTGATCGTCGGTGCCGCGGTCCCCGGCGTGCTGGTGGAGGACGTCGCCACCACGAGCAAGACCTTCCCCGACTTCGCCGGCTTCTGGTCCGGGCTCTTCTGAGGCCCGCGATGGCACGGTACGACGAGCACGACGTCGAGCACTACGAGCGGCCGCGCCGTCGTACCCGCCCCCGCACCAAGGACCGCCCCGCCCACGAGGACGCCGTCGAGGGTCTCGTCGTGACCGTCGACCGCGGCCGGTTCACCCTGCTCGTCGAGGGCCGCACCGTGCTGGCGATGAAGGCCCGGCCCCTGGGCCGCAAGGGCGTCGTCGTGGGCGACCGGGTGCGCGTGGTGGGCGACGTGTCGGGCGCCGACGGATCACTGGCCCGGATCGTCGAGGTGCAGGAGCGCACCAGCGTCCTTCGCCGCACCGCCGACGACGACGACCCCGTGGAGCGGGTGATCGTCGCGAACGCGACCCAAGCTCGTCGTCGTCACCGCGCTCGCCGACCCCGAACCGCGGACCCGCTGGATCGACCGCGCCCTCGTGGCGGCGTACGACGGCGGGATGGCTCCGCTGCTCTGCCTCACCAAGGCCGACCTGGCCGACCCGGAGACCCTGCTGGCGACGTACCGATCGCTGGGGGTGCCGTGGGAGGTCTCCTCGCGGGCGCCGAACCGCACCATCGTCGGGCTCGGCGCGCTGCGGGACCGCCTGCGCGGGGAGGTCAGCGTGCTGATCGGCAACAGCGGCGTCGGCAAGTCCACGCTCGTCAACGCGCTGATCCCCGACGCCGGCCGCGAGACGGGTCACGTCAACGCGGTCACCGGCCAAGGCCGGCACACCTCGACGTCGGCGCTGATGCTGCCGCTGGCGGGCGACGAGGGCTGGATCATCGACACCCCGGGCATCCGCTCCTTCGGGCTCGCGCACGTGCAGCCCGAGCACCTCATCGAGGCGTTCCCGGACCTCGACGAGATGACCGAGGACTGCCCCCGAGGCTGCACCCACGGGGAGGACGAGCCCGAGTGCGGGCTCGACGAGGCGATCGCCGCCGGGGCGGCCGACCCGGTGCGGGTGACCTCCTTCCGCCGGCTCCTGGCCGCGCGGTCGGTCACCGACTACTGAGGAGTCGACGCGCGCTGGGGCCGGGCGTGCGACGCAACTACCGAATCTGCTGTCCGGAGGGACGATTCACAGCGAATTCGGTAGTTGCGTGGAGAACCGAGAGTCACCCGATCATTGCGCCCAGGTCGCCCGGGCGCCGGCGTCGCCGGTCTTGTAGACGAGCACGAGCGTCGCCAGCGCGCCCAGCACGGTCAGTGCCGTGAGCGCGATGCGGACGGCGCCGGTGCGGGTGTGGAGCCAGGCGCTGACGAAGGCGAGCACCGCGAAGACGGTGACCCCGATGCGCAGGCTTCTCCGCCCACTCCTCGTGGTCCTCGATCCGCTCGGCCAGGGTGCCGGTGACGCTCCCGAAGCGGTCGGTGCGCAGGTCCTCCCCGGAGAGGTAGGCGACCCAGATGCTCACCAGCGAGATGGCGGCGAGGACGACGAGCGGCCAGCGCACCCGGTCGCGCCAGGAGGGCACGGCGTAGGCGAGGGCCGCGAGGGCCGCGAGCGGGGTGAACACCACCGCGGCGTGGACGACGAGGGGGTGGAGCGGGACGCCGTTGATCTCCATTGTTGAATCGTGCACTACCCGGGCAAGCCACCGCCACCCTCGACGCCGCTAGGGTGCCCCTGTGGCCGCACCCGACTTCACCGACGACCTGCGTCTGGCGCACCTGCTCGCCGACGACGCGGACTCGCTGACCCAGGCCCGGTTCCGTGCGCTCGACCTGCACGTGATGAGCAAGCCCGACCTGACGCCGGTCACCGACGCCGACCAGGCGGTGGAGGAGTCGATCCGTCGCACGCTCTCCAAGGCGCGCAGCCGGGACGCCGTCACCGGCGAGGAGCAGGGCACCTCCGGGCACTCCCAGCGACGCTGGATCATCGACCCGATCGACGGCACGAAGAACTTCGTGCGCGGGGTGCCCGTGTGGGCCACCCTCATCTCGCTGGTCGTCGACGACGAGGTCGTGCTCGGCGTGGTCTCCGCGCCCGCGCTGCAGCGACGGTGGTGGGCCTCGACCGGCCAGGGCGCCTGGACCGGCCGGTCGCTGATGAAGGCGACGCAGTGCCACGTCTCCGACGTACGACGCCTGGAGGACGCCTCCTTCTCCTACGCCTCGATCCGGGGCTGGGAGGACCGCGGCATCGGCGAGGACCTGCTCGCGCTGATGCGCCGGGTCTGGCGCACCCGGGCCTACGGCGACTTCTGGTCCTACGTGCTGCTCGCCGAGGGCGCCGTCGACCTGGCCGCCGAGCCGGAGCTCGAGGTCTACGACATGGCCGCGCTCGACGTGATCGTCCGCGAGGCCGGCGGCCGGTTCACCTCCCTCGACGGCCGCGACGGTCCCTGGGGCGGCAACGCGCTCGCCAGCAACGGCCACCTGCACGAGGCCGCGCTGTCCTTCCTCGGCAGCATGGGGGGCGGGGACGACGACCCGGACTGGCCGCGCACCGGCCCCGGCACGGTCTCCGACCTGCGCTCGCGGCGGCACCGGCCCGTCGTAGACGGTGACGAAGGGCCCACCGCCGAGTAACCTGCGTCACATGCGCATCGCTGACGTGCTCCACTCGAAGTCCCTCAAGGACGTGGTGACCATCCGTCCCGACGCCGGCGTGCGCGAGTCTGCTCGCGACGCTCGCCGAGCACAACATCGGGGCGGTGGTGGTCAGCGCCGACGGCACCAGCCTCGACGGCATCGTCTCCGAGCGCGACGTGGTCCGCCGCCTGCACAGCGACGGCACGGTCATCAACAACGTGGTCTCGGCGATCATGACCACCTCGGTGCACACGTGCTCACCCGAGGACGACCTCGACGAGGTGCTCCAGGTGATGACCGAGGGCCGCTTCCGGCACATCCCCGCCGCCGCGGACGGCGAGGTGGTCGGCATCGTCAGCATCGGCGACCTGGTCAAGCACAAGATCGACCAGGCTGGAGTTCGAGCGCGACCAGACTCGACTCCTACGTGCACCAGTCCTGACGCGCGCACCGCGCGCCGGCTCCTAGGGGGTGCCGGCGAGCGGGGTCAGCGGGTTGCCCGGTGCGATCGAGTCACAGCCTGCTCGGCGCGGGCGTGCCGCCGAAGCGAGCACCCAGCCAGGCGATCGCCTCGGGCAGCCACAGCGCGACCGAGGTGAAGTGGCTCAGGGCGTACTCGCGGTGCAGCACCCGCACCCCGTCGGCGCAGTACTGCCGGGCGAGCGTGCGCACGTCGCCGGCCACCATCACCCCGTCACCCTTGCCGAGCACCGGGTGCGCGGTGGTGCCCTCGAGCTCGCCGCCGCTCCCCTGGCCGATGAACATCGGCACGGTGGGGCTGGGCCGGGTGCCGAGGTTGAGCCTGGTTGACGGTGCTGACGAAGACCGGGACGCTCGACGGCTCGGCGTACTCCGGCTTGGTCATCTTTTTCCAGGTCAGGCCCGGGTAGGCGCCGAGCACCTCGGCGATCGAGGCCTTCTGCATCTTGCGGTAGACCTCCAGCCCGTAGTCGTTGAGGTACGGCGTGAGGTCGATCCCGTAGGCGCGCGACACCCCGATCACGGCCATCGGGATCACCCCGGCCCAGACCTGGCTGCCGTCGACGTAGTCCAGGTTGGCCGAGGGCCGCACCAGGACGCCGCCCTCGGCGGCACCGACGATGCGCGCGTTGACGTCCGGGGCGTAGGTCGGGGCGAGGGTCGAGGCCCAGTTGGTGGCGATCGCGCCGCCGGAGTAGCCGATCAGGCCGACCTTGGCGCTGGGCGCGATGCCGGTGCCGGGGTCGCGCAGGCTGGCGCGCACCGAGTCGAGCGTGACGTAGCCGTACTCGGGGCCGGCGGCGAAGTCCGCGGTCGGGCCCTGGGTGTCGGACATGACGATCGCATAGCCCTGCAGCAGGAACGCCGAGACGAGCGCGGTCTCGACGTGGGCGACCATGCCGCCGAGCTCGGTGCTGCCGGTGAACGTGCGCGACGGGCCGTGCTCAGGGTTCAGCGAGTCGTAGAACGACTGGTAGGAGATCACCTTGCTCGTCGTGCCGAGGGGCGCCTTGATGACGGAGGTGACGGCGGCGATCGGCCGGCCCTGGGCGTCCGTGCTGCGGAAGAGGATCTGGCGCACGCTCAGCGGCAGCGGGATCCCGGCCAGGCTGTAGGGCACCGTACGCGCCTTGAGGACGGCACCGGGCGCGTAGTCGGCCAGCGGCGTGCTGCCGGAGTAGGTGAAGAACGGGTCGGGCGTCGCGGCCGCGGCAGCACGGGCCGCACCGGCCGGGGCGAGCAGGGCCGCGAGCGCGGCGAGGACCGTGAGGACCGCGAGACGACGGGTGAGCGTGGACAGCATGCGGGGAGCCCTCTCCTCGTGACCGGCGTCACGACCCCAGCATCATTAGTGACATGGCTGTCACTTGTCAACGGCCGGTCCGTCAGCGGCGGTCCCGCCGCCAGCGCTGCGGTACGACGCGCGCGGACGCCCGGCGCACGGCCCGCCCGGTCCATCCGATCGGCCCCCGGGTGAGGACCGCACGGCCGGTGCGCCGCAGCCGGGCGCGCACCCGCTCCAGGCCGGAGCGCCACGGCACCGACGCGAGCGAGAACCGGGCCAGCAGCCGGCGCCACCACGGCGTCGCCTTGCGGATGCGCCGCAGGGCGGTGTCGACGTCGGCCCAGTAGGCCTTCGCCTCCTCCGGCGTCGGCTCGCCGTCGCCGTAGACGTGGCGGTCGGCGGTGTGGGCCAGCGTGACCACCGGCGCGGCGTCGTAGCGCTCGGCGGCGGCGTAGGCACTCTCCCGCCGGGTCGCACCGGGAGCCTTGCGGACACCGAGGTCTCGCATCCGGTCGTCGAGTCTCGCGCCAGGCGCCGGTCAGCCGCGCGGTCGGGTCGCCGGCACGGCGGCGCCGGCGGCGCAGCAAACTGTAGAGGAGCACGCCCCACAACGGGGAGAGCACCAGGAGCACCTTGCCGACGTCGAGGACGACGCCGATGATCGTGCCGAGCACCTCCAGGACGTCCAGGCTCGCTGCGCTGCCCGTCACCCTGCTGGAGGTTGTCGGAGGCCTCCTTGGGCTCGCCCGGCACCCGCGGCGGCTGCAGCACCTGCGGCTGCGGCTCCTCGTTGGGCTCGTCGTTGGGCTTGCGCAGCCTTCTGGTCCTCGGGCGGGGTCGGGTCGAGGGGCACCCAGCCGGCACCCTGCAGCCTTGACCTCGGTCCAGGCGGTGACGTTCTCGCCGCGCACGTCGCCGCCGCCCGGCGGCACCTTGAAGCCGATGACGACCCGGATCGGCAGGCCCATCCGCTGCCCGGCGAGGGCCATCGCGGCGGCGTACTGCTCGGCGTTGCCGACCGGCGTCGCGGTCTTGGTCAGCACGGCCAGCCGGCTCGCTCCGTGGCCGGCCGGGGTGTAGTCGTCGATGCCGTCGGAGTAGTAGCCGTGCTCGCGGAAGGAGTCACGCAGGAACTCCGCGAGCAGGCCGTCGGTGCCACCGGAGAACCCGGCCTCGGTCTGCCAGCGCTGGACCCGGTCCATCAGGCTCCTCCGGCACGATCGCCGGCGGCGGCAGCGAGACCGACGAGTCGGCCTTGAGCGTCTCGATCTCCTCGTCGGACAGCATGGGCGGGACGACCGCCTCGACCTGGAAGGTGGTGCCCTGCCGCACCCCGCCGATCTGCGCGACCGTGCCGGTCTGGCGGTTGATCACCAGGCTCGCCGGCGGCCTCGTCGTCCGTGCGGCCGTCGCGCACCGGGGTCATCGCGAGGGTCTCGCCGACGCTCGGCACCCACGGACCGGTGTAGTCCCCGATCGTGATCGAGCCGCGCACGGTGGCCTTGGCGTTGGCGTCCGGGTCGTTGCGGAAGCGGCGGAAGGTGCCGGAGTCGTGCAGCGAGCCCGGTCCTCCGGAGACGTTCCACACGATGCCGTCGTAGTCTGTCCATCACGGCGAAGCGGACCAGGGTGCCGCTCTCCAGGCCGTCGACGGTGAAGAGCGTGGTGCCGGTCTTGACCGGCTCCTTCTTGTAGTAGCGGAACTTCGCCAGCGGACTCGGGTAGTCGTGCGGGTCGAACGGCGGGTCGACGTGGTCGCGCAGCACGACCCGCTCCCCCGACGCCCCACCCAGCACACCGAGCCCGACGGCGGCACCACCGGCGACGCCGACCACGACCAGGGTCGCCAGCACCCGCCGGCCCCAGCGGGTGCGCACCTGGCGCAGCAGCCGCCAGCGCAGCCACACGACGGCGACCGCCGTGACCACGATGCCGCGGACCAGCACGCCTCCGGCCTGGATGTCGCCGAAGGCCGCCGCCACCACCACGACCAGGCCGAGCACCAGCCCGGCCAGGCCCGGCGCCCGCGAGCGCCACAGCAGCACGGCGCACACCAGCCCCCCGACCAGCCCGGTCACCAGCGGCACGATGATCACGACGCCGGTCTCGCCGAGCGGGGTCGGCAAGGTCAGCGACTCCCGCCATGCGTCGACGGTGCCGACCACGACGTCGTGCAGCGAGTCGGCGGTGGGCAGGAAGCCGTTGCGGGCCTTGGCGGGCAGGGCGACCGCCGAGCCCACCGCGAGGTACGACGCGGCCGCGGCGAGCGTCGTCAGCCACGGCCCCCACCGGAAGCGGGCGCTCAGCCAACCGACGGCGACACCGAGCACCAGGCCCACCGTCACCGCGAGCAGCCAGCGCCGGCCGGTGAACGCCGCGCCCAGCGGCCAGGCGCAGAGGATGCCCAGACCGACCACCAGCACCGTGTCGACGAGCGCGAGCCACCACGGCGGCATCGGCCGGGCACCCCGACGGCGCTGCTCGACCACCATCACGGCGCGGTTGCTGCCGCTCACGCTGGCGCTGCTCATGCCGCCACCCGTCGTACCGCGACGCCGAGCTCCTCGAGGCGGCCGATCGTCGCGACGCCGAGGTCGCCGAGCCAGCGCACCGAGGGCTCGTGACCGGTGATGCAGCGCACCGCGATCACCCGGGTGTCGACGGGCAGGAACTGCCGGGCGCGGCGCAGGCTCGGTGATGGTGACCCCGGAGCCCACGCACAGCACCATCACACTGGCGGCGAGTTCGTCGTTGCCGAGGTGGCGGGTGACCTCGAGCAGACGCTTGGCCTGCCAGTCGTAGGCCAGGCCGGACAGCCCGTCGAGGAAGCGCTGCGCGCTAGAGGCGGGCATCGTCGCGTGCGAGGAGGCCGCGCTGAGCCGCTGGCCGTCGGCGAGCGCCTGGGTGCCGAGGGAGCCGGCGATCGAGATCGCCAGACTCGAACTCGTCGTCGCTGGCGTAGTCCTCCAGACGCGAGCCTGACCAGCGTCAGCAGGTGCGAACGGCGGGTCTCCTCGAACTGCCGGACCATGAGCGTGCCGGTCTTGGCGCTGGACTTCCAGTGGATGTGGCGGCGGTCGTCGCCGGCGACGTACCCGCGCAGGGCGTGGAAGGAGACGTCGTTGTCGGAGACCTTCGGCACGGTCCGGCCCTCGAGGTCGCGGACCAGGCCGGCGGCCGAGCCCTCGACGCGCAGGGTGCGCGGGTGGACGTAGAGCCGGTCCATGCGGCTCAGGTGCGCCTCGCGGCGCAGCAGGCCCAGCGGGTCGGCGCGCACCGCGACGACCGGCCCGACGTCGAGCACGGCACGGTGCTCGGTCGGGATCGCGAACAGGCTCCTCGTGCGTGGCGCCCGGGCCCAGCGCGGGCAGGTCGAAGGCCGCCCGGCCCTGGCCGACCGGGAACTCCACCACGAGCGGGCGCGAGCGGCGTCCGGTGGGGTTGGTGAGGGTGAGGTAGCCGTTGGCCCGCTCCCCCACGATCACCCGCTCGCGGGCGAGGTCGAGCCGGGCCTGGAGCGGCTGCCGGCCGACCACGAAGGCGACCGCGATCAGCAGCACCAGGGCCAGGAAGATGCCGCCGACGAGCAGACTCGCGCCAGTGCAGCAGCGGTCCGGCGACCAGCAGCACCAACGCCAGCCCGGCGACCGTCCAGCCGGCCGCGGTGACCGTCTCGGTGACCGGGCGCAGCGCCGTGCGCACCGCCTGGGTACGCCGAGCGAGGTCCTCGCGCAGCGCACCACCCAGCGCCCGGCGACGCCGGGACAGGGCGGTGAGCGTACGGCGCAGGCCGGCCACCCAGGAGCGGGGACTCATCGAGCAGCCGGCTCCAGGGGCACCGACACCCGCTCGAGGACCTTGCGCACGACGTCCTCGGTCGTCGTGCCGCGGAAGTCCTCCTCGGGGTCGAGCACCATCCGGTGCGCGAGCACGGGCACGGCCAGCGTCTTGACGTCGTCGGGCACGACGTAGTTGCGGCCGTAGGAGATCGCCCAGGCGCGCGCCGCGCGGACCAGGGCGAGCCCGGCCCTGACGCTGGTGCCGAGGACGACCTCGGGGGCGTTGCGGACGTTCTCGATCAGGGTGGAGACGTACTCGTAGATCGCCGGCTCGACGTGCACCTGCTGCGCGAGCCTGGATCAGGTGCAGCACGTTGTCGCCGCTGATGATCGGGCGGACCACGGTGGCCGCCTTGCCCTTCGGCGCGTTGACGAGGATCTGCACGGTGTTCTCGTGGTCGGGGTAGCCCAGCGAGGTCTTGATCAGGAAGCGGTCGAGTCTGGGCCTCGGGCAGCCGGTAGGTGCCGGCCTGCTCGATGGGGTTCTGGGTGGCGATGACGATGAACGGCGGCGTGACCGCGTGGGTGATCCCGTCGACCGTCACCTGGCTCTCCTCCATCACCTCCAGCAGCGCGGACTGGGTCTTCGGCGAGGCACGGTTGATCTCGTCGGCCAGCACGACGTTGGAGAAGATCGGGCCCTTGTGGAACTCGAACTCCTGGGCGCGCTGGTCGTAGATCGTCACCCCGGTCACGTCGCTCGGCAGCAGGTCGGGCGTGAACTGGATCCGGTGGTGCTCGCCCTGGATGGTCTGCGCGATCGCGCGCGCCAGCGACGTCTTGCCGGTGCCCGGGTAGTCCTCGAGCAGCAGGTGCCCCTCGGCGAGCAGCGCGACGAACGCCAGCCGGACCACCTCGGTCTTGCCGACGATCGCCTGCTCGACGTTCGCGACGAGCCTGGGCGAACGTCTGCGAGAACCACTCGGTCTGTTCTGCGGTGAGCGACATGGATGTCCTTTTCGGGGGCTAGGGCGTCGAGACGCTGACGCCGCTGGTCGTGACGGTGGCGGAGCCCGAGCCGGTGAACCGGCACGAGTTCCCGCCGAGGTAGTAGCCGAAGGCACCGTTGACGGTGGTGTCCAGGCTCGGCGCGCAGTTGTCGTTCGGGGTCAGCCCGGAGAGGCTGGCCGTCGCCCCGCGGTCCTCGTGGACGAAGCCGTCCCCGTCGACCCGCACCCGGCAGGCCCCGCCCAGCAGCGGGCAGTCGAAGCGGACGGTCATCGTCTTCTCGCGCGAGGTGGCGGTCACCCGGCTCGGCGCGCTGTACTTGCGGTCGCCGTCGGCGGCGGAGACCGTGCGGACCAGGATCGTCTTCGACGAGCCGCCCTCGGGAACGTCGGCACGGTAGTGCTCGCCCGAGCGCGCATCGACCCAGCCTGGCGCCGTTGTTGTCGCTGTACTGCACGCCGGTCACCGGCTTGCCGTTCTCCGTGCCGGGCTGCAGCGTGACGTCGACCTTGTAGTAGTCCGTGCTCGTCGTGGTGCCGCCCGGTGGCGGGTTGGGCTGGCCCCAGGTCTCGATGCCCCCGAGTCCGTCGGCCTGTCCCTCGACGGCGCGGTTGCCGTTGAAGGTGACCGCCCAGACCTGGATCGAGTGCGTGCCGTTGTCGGGGAAGGTGATCGCCGTGCCGCCGTTGCCCGGCGCGGAGGCGACGGTCGTGCGGTAGCCGGTGTTGGTCTCCACGACGTAGTGGTGGATCGCGAGGCCGCCGTCGTCGGCCGGGGCGTCCCAGCCGATGCGCGCGACCCGGTCCGAGGGCGATGAGCCGACCTCGACCAGGTTGCGCACCGGGCCGGCCTTCGTCCACGGCCGGCCCGACACGCTCGGGCTCGGGTCGCTGGTGCCGGCGTCGTTGGCGGCCGCCACCGTGAACGTCACCGTCTTGCCCTTGCGGATGCCGGCACTGGCGTCGAAGAGCCTTCGAGGTGGCCGAGGCGGGGGCGTTGTACGTCGACTGCGCGCAGCCGCTGCACTTGATGACGTAGCCAGTGACCGGGTTGCCGTTGCTCTGCGAGACCGACCACCTCGACCAGGTGATGCGCACGTAGGGCTGCTCGGTGTAGCTTGTCCGCCTCGCTGGCGACCAGGCTCGGCGCGACGCCGGAGCGCATCGGCACGCCGAACGGAGCCACCGCCTTGGAAGCACCGGAGAACTCGCGGCGCGGCTCGACCTCGTTGATCGCCCGGATCTCGAAGGCGTACGACGTGCCGTTGGTCAGCCCGGCGATGACCTTGGAGGTCTCCCCGCCCGAGGCCTGCCAGGTCCGGCCGCTGCCGGCCTCCTTGATCTCGTAGGAGGTGATCTGCGACCCCTCGTTGTTGGGCGGGGTCCAGCGCACCGTGAGACTGCCGGTCCATCGACCCGCCGGTGGGCTTGGACTCCACCACGATCGTCGGCGGCGTCATCAGGTCCGGCGCCTTGTTCGGGGTGATCTCGGTCGAGGCCGGGCTCTCCTTGCCCCAGCCCTCGGAGTTCTTCGCGCGCACCGTGAAGGTGTAGGTCTCCCCCGGCTCGAGGTTCTCCAGACGGCAGGTGGTCGTCGTGCAGGCCTGCTGGAAGCCGTGCGAGCCGCGCACCTCGTACTGCTCGATCGGCGCACCATTGGAGTCCGGCTCGCGCCACGACAGCACGGCGGAGGACGCCTCGACGGAGGACAGGGTGGGCCGGTCCGGGGCCTCGGGAACGTCGATCACGGTGACCGCGATCCGGGCCGGCACCTCGCGGGTCCGGTCCCCCGAGGCGTCGGCCACCGTCACCCGGAGGGTCGAGGTCCCGGAGTCGCCGGTGCGGAAGGAGACCGTCGAGCCGTCGGTGCGCAGGTCGCTGAGCCGCCCGGCGCCCTCGATCTGGGGGTTCTTGACCTCCAGCGGCTCGCCCGGGTACGGGTTCACCGCGTAGTCGGAGATGTCGATCGACTTCGCCTCGTCCTTCGCGGCCGTCACCGCGATCGGCGGGATCTGCAGCAGGGGCCGGTCGCTGCCGACGATCTGGGCGGTGACCACTCCCTCCGTGGTGCCACCGTGACCGTCGTCGGCGACGACGCGCACCCGCAGGGTGTCGCCGGCCTTGGCGCCCCCGGCGGCCTTGATCCGCAGGATGCTCTCCCCGGTCGGCACCTCGGCGCTCAGCCCGCTGTCGGCCGAGACTCACCCGGTAGACCATCGTGCCGAGGTCGTCCTCGTTGGCGTCGGTGGTCAGCCCGGCCAGGTCGACCTCGGCGGCGTCGCCCTCGACGGTCACGTCGACGGCGGCGTTGCGCATCACGGGGGCGACGTTCTCCGAGGGCTTGACGTCGATGGGGATGGTGAGCAGCGAGGTGAGCGCGTCCTTGGTGGCGGTCGGGCCGTCCGCGACCGCGACCGTGACCGACGCCGACCCGACGTAGCCCTTGTCGGGCGTGAAGTCTCAGCGAGGTCGGCTCACCCTTGACCGGGTTGACCGCGCCGTTGACCGCCGTCGGCAGCGAGTCGGGCACGATCTGCGCCTCCCGGCCGGCCCGGGTCACGACGAGGTCCCGCAGGTCGAAGACCACGGGCTGGTCGGCGGTGTCCTCGACGGGGACCTTCTCCTCGTCGGTGGTCAGTCTGCGGCGGGACGTTCTCGGTGCCGGTCACGAAGATGACCCCGAAGGTCCCCGTGGACTCGTCGTCGGCGTCGTCGAGGCGGTAGAGCACGACCTGGTCCTGCGCCTTGAGCCTGACCTCGACCTTGGTGTCGTGGTCGACCACCTCGCAGTCGCCACCGTCACCTGCATCGCAGCCTGGTGACCTTGAGGTCGGCCTTGGCCCCGTCGAAGTCGAGGTCGTTGTCGAGCACCGGCACCTTGACGGTCTCGCCCGGGTCGCGGCCGATGATCTCGTTGGTACTCGGCCACGTCGTCGTTGGCGATCGGGGCGTAGAAGGGCGCGTCCTTGCTGGCCCGCACCTTGAGCACCGCGTTGTCGCGCGCGCCCGCGGCGTCCTCGATGGTGTAGCCGACGTTCGTCGCGGCCGCGCCGCTGTCGGGGGCGTCGCCGACCGGCACCTCGATGAAGCCGTTCTCGTGCTTGGCTCCCTTGACGGTGCTGTTGGACTGGGCGATCCGCAGCGGGTCGTCGTCGGGGTCGACGTCATTGCCGAGCACGTTGTAGGAGATCATCCGGTTCGGCTGGACCAGCACGTTGTCGTCGAGCGCGACCGGCGGCTGGTTCTCCTTCTCCGCCGCGACCACGCCGACCCGGACCTCGGCGACGCCGGTGGCGCCGTACTTGTCCTGGACGAGGATCTGGAAGAAGTCCGTGCCGACCTTGCCCTCGAAGGCCTCGTAGCGGATCCAGTCCACGCCGGTGTCGAGGACGCGGCCCAGCGAGGGCGCGGTCAGGATGCTGCGGAACGCGACCGAGTCGCCGTCCGGGTCGGCCCCGGTGAGGTCGACGGAGATCACCTTGGGACGTCCGCCGATCACCCGGTCGATGATCGGCTGCGGCAGGGGCGGGTGGTTGTTCTTCGCCGAGTCGGCGACGACGTAGATGCTCACCTCGGCGGTCGCCTTGAGGCCGTCGGTGTCGCGGACGCCGTAGATCACCGAGTAGGCTGCCGGGCTTGTCCGGCGCCCGCAGCCGCAGCGTGTCGCCCGCGACCCAGACGTCGAGGTCCTGCTCGTTGCTGAGGTCGGACTGGAACAGCCGCGGCTTGCCGCCGTCGGGGTCGGAGTCGTTGGCGAGGACCGGGATCGTGGTCACCGAGCCGGCCCGGACGGTGACCTGGTCCTTGTTGGCCACCGGGTGCCGGTTGGCCTGGTTGGACCCGCGCTGGGTGATCACCAGCGATCCGGTCGTGGAGCCTGCGGCCGTCGGAGACGACGTAGTCGACGGTGGCCTGCTGGCCGACGATGTCCGTGGCGGAGCCTGACCACCGCCAGCCGCTTGTCGACGATGGAGACCTTCACGCCGGGGATCGAGGGCCGGCTGACCCGCTTGACCACCAGCACGTCGCCGTCCGGGTCCAGGTCGTTGAGCAGCAGGTCGACCTGGGCGGTGCCGCCCGGGGTGATGACCGCCTTGTCGCGCACCGCGATGGGCGGCCGGTTGTCCTTGGGCGGCGACTCGATGTCGAGCCGGATGAAGGAGGTCTTGGTCGCCGAGGAGTTGTAGGCGGCGTACTGCAGGTAGTAGGCTCTTCGCCTTCGTCGAGGTGAAGGTGAAGGTGCCCGACTCCAGGTCCTTGGAGATCTCGGTGCCGCTGTCGTCGCCGACCACCTTGACGCTCTTGAGCGCGAGGTCCTTGCCCTCGGGGTTGCGGTCGTTCGTCAGCGGCTGCACGACGACGTGCGTGCCCGCCACGCCCGAGGCCAGGTCCGGCACCAGGCTCCGGCGGCGCGGTGTCCCCGACCACCTGGACCGGCAGGCTTGCCGGTGATCGTGTCGAAGCCGTCCTCGATCGTGTACTGGATCTCCGAGACCTTGCTGCCCGTGCCGCTGTCGGTGAAGGCTGATCGTGCCGTCGGGACGGAACTCCACCTCTCCCCCGCGCGCGGTCGCCTCGGTGAGCGTGAGGTCGTCGCCGTCCTCGTCGAAGTAGTCCGCGAGCAGGTAGTAGTCCGACGTCGCACCGCGGGTGACCGTCAGGCTGAGGCTTGCGGTCGGGCATCAGCCTTGGGCTTGCTGTGCTGGCCGTCCTTGCGGATGGTCAAGCGCACCTGGGCGTAGCGCTCGTCGTTGACCTTGCCGTCGGTGACGTAGTAGCGGAAGGTGGCGATCCCCTCCGCGTCGGCTGGTACGGCGACCTGGAGTCGCGTGCCGCCGCCGACGATCTTGACCTCGGCTCCGGGCCGCTGACGTACTGCGTCTTGGAGATGCTGATGATGTCGCCGTCGGGGTCGTGGTCGTTGAGGGCGACCACCGGCAGCACCGTCGAGCGCCCGGGACGGGCGCCGAGGGCGTCGTCCTGCGGCTCCGGCGGACGGTTCTCCTGGTCGGGGATCTCGTCGGTGGTCTGCTTGAGCCTGGAGCGGTTCTCGTTCTGCGGGTCCACCGAGGGCCAGTTGTCGACCTTGGCCTTGCCGGGCTCCTGGACCAGCCAGGTGTCCCCGGTGACCACGTCGTTGAGCACCACCACGTCCCGGTTGACCCGGAACTGCAGGGAGGCGCCGGCCTGGATGCCCGTGATCGGCGCGGTGTCGTCGAAGGAGTCGTCGGGGCAGTCGCGCAGGTAGTTGTTCGTCGAGCCGGGATCGGCCCACGCGGCGTACACGCACCCGGTGCTGTCGAGCACCACCGGTGCCGCGGGTCGGCCGGCCACCGAGCCGCGGCTGACCCGGTCGAGACCGCCGCCCTCGGGCGAGGTCTTGAAGAGGCCCTCGGAGGTCGCCAGGTAGAGGTCGTTGCCGTCCCCGGAGGGCTGCTGCAGGCTGCACGGCGGAGAGATCGGCGGTCTCGACGGTGACCGGGTCGGCGTCCGGGCGGAGAAGACTCACGGGAGCGGCGGTTGAACAGGACCGGCGTGTCCCCGACGACGCTCAGCGTCACCATCGCGGGGTCGGTGCCGAGGTCCTTGCCGAGCCGGAGGCCGTCGCCGGCCACCGCGGCCCCGGTGTCGTCGATGGTGAAGGTGGTGACCTTGCCGTCGCGGCCCAGCACGTAGGCGCGGCCGTCGGTGCCGACCGCGGCCGACAGCGCGTCCTTGACGTCGGGCTTCTCGGACTTGGCCGAGAAGCCGGAGAGCCGGCTCGCCGGGCGCACCCAGGCCTTGCCGGTGACGACGTCGACGACCGCGAAGGTGCTCCCGCCCTGGGCGACCACGGCACCGGTCGGCAGCATGGTCGGGTCCTGGACGGCCGCGCGGGCGACGTCGACGGGCTTGACGGAGCGGTCGGTGGAGGCGTCGTCGAGGAACAGGTTGGTGGCGCGCTGGAAGATGTCGAAGTCCGCGCTCGCGGCGTCGACGCCGAGGTCGGGTCTCCTTGATCTGTGGGTTCAGCCGCGCCGCCAGACCCATGTCGCGGTTGGTGACCCAGACGCCGCCGTCGTTGAGGTCGACCTCGGTGAACGGCTTGCCGTCGTACTTGTAGGCGAGCACGACGAGGGTGCCGAGCAGGAGGGTCAGCACCGTCGCGGACGCGGTCCGCCGCCACCGGGTGATCACTGGCCCACCGCACAGACCTGCTGGGACGGCGGCGAGGGCTGGCTCCCGGTGCGCGAGAGCGAGACCTGCACGCAGACGGTGGCGTCGCGTTGGATGGTCACGGTCCGGCTCGTCTCCTCGGTGTAGTCCGGCGCGCGCTTGGGGATGCCGTCGCCGGTCATCACGACCTTGAACTGGTCGCCCTCACGGGGCTCGGTCTGCTTCCACCGGAAGGTCCACGTGCGGCCCTTGCCGGACTTGGTGACCACCGGAGCGGCCGGCAGGTCGAACGGCTCGACCGGGTCCGCGGGCTTCTCCCCGCGCAGCGTTCCGTCGCGGGGGTCCTCCTCGTCGCCGCCGCCGGCCAGCACGGCCCAGCCGATGCCGCCGAGCACGAGCGCGGCGACCACGCCGGCGGCGACCCGGCCGGCCCAGCCCATCTTCCGGCCCTCGGTACGACGCGGGCCGGTCCGCCCGGTCCCGCCGGTCGCGTGCGGTCCGGTCCCGGGCTGCCCGGTCGACTCGTCGAGAGCGGGCTGGAACGGGCCGGAGCGCGCCTCCACCGCGGCCGGGATGATCACCGACACCGGGCGGACCAGGGTGCGCGCGTCGTTGGGGTGCTCCTGCACCAGCGCCGTCGGCGAGGCGTCCATGACCTCCAGCCGGGTCGGCGACTGCCGCAGACTCGATCTGCACGTCCTGCAGGCTGGCGCCCGAGCACCATCGCGGAGACCTGGCGCTTGGCGATGTCGGTCGCCATCCCCCGGCGCAGCACCTCGGTCAGCGAGGCGGGCACGTCCGGGCGGCGCAGCGGGGAGAGCCTGGCCGCGCTCGATGCGGCGCATCGACCGGCGTTCTCGTTGGAGGCGTCGCGGCGCTCGAAGGGCGCGTGCCCGGCGAGCAGCGAGTAGAGCGTGGCGGCGAGCGAGTAGACGTCGCTGCGCACGTCGTGGCTGTCGGCGGAGAGCACCTCCGGCGGCGACCACGGGATGGAGAGCCCCTGCCCGCTGGCGCCGGCCTCGCCCACCACCGAGGCGATGCCGAAGTCGGTGAGCAGCGGGACGCCGAAGGTGCTGGTGAGGATGTTGTGCGGCTTGATGTCGCGGTGCAGGATCCCCGCCCGGTGGGCCGTCTCGACCGCGCTGGCGATCTTGACGCCGATGTCGAGGACCTCGTCCACGCCGAGCGGGTTGGCCCGGAAGCGCTGGGCGACGTGCGGCGGCGGGCAGAACTCCATCACCAGGAACGCGCGGCCGTCCGAGACTCACCCCGGCCTGGTAGATCGGCACGATCGAGGGGTGGTTCGAGAGCCTGGGCCATCACGTTGGCCTCGGCCCGGAACAGGCTCCAGCGCGCCCCGGTCGCTGCCGCTGCGCAGCACCTTGATGGCGACCTGCCGGGTCGGCGGGCTCCTGCTGGTAGCGGAAGACGTCGGCGAAGCCGCCCTCGCCGACCCTGTCGACGTAGGTGAAGCCGGGGATCTCGGGCGGGCGCATGCTCATGCTCATGCCCCCGGAGCCGGTACGACGGTGACGGTGAGCCCCTTGGACAGGGTGAGCACGTCGCCGATGGACAGACTCGGTGCGCACGCCGTGGTCGAGGGTGATCGGTGTGCGGCCGGGCCGGGCCAGCAGCGTGCCGTTGGTGGAGACGTCGGTGACGGTCACCTTGGCGCCCTCGGCGGAGATCTCCAGGTGCGTGCTGGAGACGTAGGGGTCGTCCACGGTGACCAGCGCGGGCAGGTTCGCGCTGCCGCCGACCTGCTGCACCCGCGGGCTTCGGCCGATGAGCACGCGGCGTCGTACCTGCACCACGCGGCCGGTCGAGAGCAGCAGCGCCACCACGACGGCGCTCGGCGGCGGGGGCGGCGCCGCGGCCGAGGACGGGACCTGGCCGGCGCGCAGCGCCTGCAGGCTGGGCCGGGGTGATCGTGCGACCGTCGTGCTCGGGCGACTCGGCGGGCTCCCAGCCGGGCGGCGGGCTCGACGGCGGTGGGCCGGCCGGGACGAGCCTGGGAGGGCGCGGGCGGCGGAGGAGGGGTGGTCGCGGGCGCTGGTGCGGGGCGGCGGACGACGGTGTGCTCGGCCGGGGGCGGCGTCGGGGCCGGCTCGGGGACGGGCTCCGGAGCGGGCACCGGAGCGGGCACCGGAGCGGGCACCGGAGCGGGCACCGGAGCGGGCACCGCGGCGGGCTGCGGGCACCAGGCTCACCCCGGCGCTGCGGACCACGCCTCCGGCGAGCGGCAGCGCCGGCCCGGAGACCGGTACGCCGAGCGGGGCCACCTCGACTGAGCAGCCGGCCGGCAGGGCGGTGCTCCCCTCGGCCCAGGTCGTGGCCTCGCGGCCGTCGAGTGCGAAGTCGCCGACGCGGACCTCCAGGGGGCCGCGGAGGATCAGGTGGACCTCGCGGCCGTCGTACCGGACCACGGCGAAGTCGGGCAGGTCGGTCAGCGCGCCGCGGGAGAGCACCTCGACCACGGTCAGCGGCTCGAGGCCGCGCTCGCTCAGCGCCGCCACCTCGGCGAGCCGGTCGGGAGCGGCCAGGACCACGCCGTCGGCGGTGACCAGCGTCGCGAGCTCGCCGGGGCGGTAGGCTGGCCCTCATCGCGGGCCACCCGGTGAGGGCAGGGTGTTCTCGTCAGCCGGGGCGACGCCCACGACGTCGACCACCACGACCGTGACGTTGTCGTTGCCGCCCGCGGCGACGGCCGCCTCCACGAGGGTGGCCACGGTCCGGTCGGGTGCCATCCCCTCGGAGAGGATGTGCAGGATCGCGGTGTCGGAGAGACTCGGTGTGCAGCCCGTCGGAGCACAGCAGCAGCCGGGAGCCGGCCACCGCCGGGACCAGCGCGAAGTCGGCCTGGGAGTCGGTCAGCGCGCCGATCGCGCGGGTGACGACGTGCCGCTCGGGGTGCGCCAGCGCCTCGTCGCGGGAGATCTGGCCGGCGTCGATCAGGCTCCTGGATGACCGAGTGGTCCTTGGAGATCTGCTCCAGGACACCGTCGGTCCAGGAGTAGACCCGGGAGTCGCCGATGTTCGCCAGCAGCCAGTAGGCGTGCCCGTCCTGGAGGACGTACGCCGCCGCGACCAGCGTCGAGCCCGGGGCGGAGGTGAACTCCGAGGCCAGCGCGGCCACCTGCCGCTGGGCGGCGCCGATCGCGGCCTCGACGTCGCGCGGCTGCACGGTGCTCAGCGCCGCCAGCGGCTCGAAGGACTCCGCCACCAGCCGGCTCGCGACGTCACCGCGGGCGTAGCCGCCCATGCCGTCGGCCACCAGGAAGATCGGCGGGGCGACGAGGGAGGAGTCCTCGTTGACGGTGCGCACCCGGCCGGGGTGGCTGCCCGCGGCGTAGACCAGCCCCGTGGCAGACTCCGGGGACGACCAGGTCTCGGCCCCTGTGGCGTTGCCCCGCACCGATCCCCCCGAGACGCGTTCGGGCGCCCCACCTCCCGTGGGGTGCGCTGCGCGCAGCCTACCCCGACCTGCCGGACGGGAGCACCGCTTCCCGGCATAGGCTGGCGGGATGAGCCAGAAGCCTGAAGTCGACTTCGTCGACCCCACCCCGCCCACCGACCTCGTCATCACCGACCTGACCGTCGGCGACGGCGCCGAGGCGACCGCCGGCAGCACGGTGTCGGTGCACTACGTGGGCGTCGCCCACTCCACCGGTGAGGAGTTCGACGCGTCGTACAACCGCGGCGCCCCGCTGGACTTCCGCCTCGGCATCGGCCAGGTCATCCAGGGCTGGGACACCGGCGTGCAGGGCATGAAGGTCGGCGGCCGCCGCCAGCTCGTCATCCCGCCGCACCTGGGCTACGGCGACCGCGGCGCCGGCGGTGTGATCAAGCCCGGCGAGACGCTGATCTTCGTGGTGGACCTGCTCGACGTGAAGTGAGCCTACCAGGGCAGGTCGTCCGGGGCGTCGGAGTCCGACACCCGGGCGGCCTGCCCGGCCAGCTCCACCACGTCCCCGACGCGGAGTCTGGCGCCCCCGGCGGGTGTCGACCTCGCCGTTGACCCTCACCAGCCCGTCGGCGATCACCGGCTTGGCCTCGGCCCCGGAGTCGACGAGGTTGGCGAGCCTTGAGGAACTGACCGAGCCGGATCACCTCGTCCCGGATCGGTACGTCGACGGGCACCGGCCCCGTGGGCTCGGGCTCCTTGCGCTTGCGGCCGAACATGGGCCTCAGTGAATCATCACCGAGGCCGTGTGGATGAGGACCCCCACCAGGCCGCCGACGATCGTGCCGTTGATCCGGATGAACTGCAGGTCCCGGCCCACGTGCAGGCTCGATGCGGCGGGCGGCCTCCTTGCCGTCCCAGCGCTCGATGGTGTGGGTGATCACGGCGGTCGACTCGGCGCCGTACCGCTCGACGGCGAAGACGGCCGCGTCGGCGGCCAGCCGGTCGATCCGGGCGCGCAGGCCGGCGTCCGAGCGCAACCGCGCGGAGGCGGCCTCGATCTCGGTCAGCAGCCGCCGTCGTACGGCGCCCTGGGGGTCGTCGAGGGAGGTGAGCAGGGCGCGGCGCAGCGCCTTCCAGAGCGAGATGGCGGTCGCGATCACGGCCGGGTGGTCGAGCACGCGCTCCTTGAGCCGTTCCGCGCGGGCCTGGGTGGCGTCGTTCTCCAGCAGGTCCGCGGAGAGCCTGGGTGAGCATCGAGTCCAGCGCCCGCCGGGCCCGGTGGTCGGGGTTGCTGCGGATCTCCCCGACCCAGCGGACCATCTCCAGGTGCAGGCGGCCGATGACGTAGGTGTTGACCGACTCCGGCGCCCACCACGGGGCCCGCTCGCCGATCACCTCGTGCACGGTGTCGGGGTTGGCGATCAGCCAGTCGTGCATCTCCTCCAGCATCAGGTCGACCAGGCCGTGGTGGAGGTCGTCGCGCAGCGCCTCGGCCAGCAGCCCACCGAGCAGCGGCGCGATCGGCTCCTCGCGGAAGCGCGGCACCAGCGCCTCGGTCACCAGCGCCTCGATGTGCTCGTCGCGGACCTTGCCGAGCGCGAGCGCGGCGATCTCGGAGCCCTCGGTCACGACCCGCTCCGCGTTGGCCGGCACGGCGAGCCAGTCCCCCGCCCGCTGGGCGATCTCCACGCCGAGGACGCGCTCGCGGATGATCTCCTCCTGCAAGAAGTTCTCCCCCACGAACTCCTCCAGTCCGCGGCCCAGGTCGTCCTTGCGCTTGGGGATCAGCGCGGTGTGCGGGATCGGCAGCCCGAGCGGGTGCTTGAACAGCGCCGTCACCGCGAACCAGTCCGCGATGGCGCCGACCATCGAGGCCTCGGCGCCTGCGTTGACGAAGCCCCAGGCGCCGTCCTCGCCGAGGGTGGTGACGTAGACCGCGGCGGCGAGCAGGAGCAGGGAGACCGCGACGGTGCGCATCCGGCGGAGCGCGGCGCGTCGTGCCTCGTCGGCGGAAGGGTCGGTGGAGATCAGCGGGCCGGACACCGCACCATCCTTGCGCAGATGAGTGGAGCGGCCCCGGTCGGTGCCCCGGGGCCGCTCCGCGCGTGTCGCGGAACCCCCAGTCACCGCAACCTCGCACACCGGTCAACGAACCGGTGCGGCGGAGGTTCCGGTTACCCGTGATTCGTTGTCGCGGGAAACAGATCCGATAACGCCGCGCGCTCAGCGGCTCGGCGCAGCCTGCCGGGCCGGGACCAGGGCGGCCAGGACGACGCCGAGGAAGGCCGCGGCGGCGCCGACGACGAAGCAGATCCGGAAGGCGTCGGCGTCGGGGATCTCGTGCCCGCCGAGGTCGATCGTGGCGGAGGTGAGGATCGCGGCCATCACGGCGGAGGAGACGCTGGTGCCGATGGAGCGCATCAGTCCGTTGATGCCCACGCCCGAGCCGGCCTCGCTGATCGGGACCGACTCCAGGATGAGGGTCGGCATGGCGGCGTACCCGATCCCGATGCCGGCGGAGGTGATGCAGTTGGAGACCAGCAAGCTGCCACGGCGCGTCAGTGAGGAAGATCGCGAAGACGTAGCCGAGGCCGAGCACGCCCGCCCCGATCATGAGCGTACGACGCGCGCCGAGCAGCCCGATGAGACGACCCGAGACCGGGGAGAAGGCCATCATCACGAGTCCGCCGGGGGCCATCCACAGGCCGGTCTCGAGCAGGCTCTGGCCCAGGCCGTAGCCGGTCGCCTCGGGCGACTGCAGCAACCGCGGGACGACGATGGCCTGGGCCATCATCCCGAAGCCGATCGCGATGGCCGCGACGTTGGTCAGCAGCACCGGGCGGCGCGAGGTGACGCGGAGGTCGCACAGCGGGTCCGCGACCCGCGACTCGTAGCTGCCCCAGGCGAGGAGCACCACGACGCCCGCGGCGAGCAGTCCGATGGTGCGCCCGTGCGCCCAGCCCCACTCGTTGCCCTTGGAGACGGCCACGAGCAGGGCGACCAGGCCGAGGGCGAGGCCGACCGCGCCGACGACGTCGAAGCGGCCGGGGACGGCGTCGCGCACGTGCGGGACGAGCACGATCGCGGCGGCCGCGACCAGGGCGGCGAGCACGGTGGAGACCCAGAACAGGGTGTGCCACCTGAAGTCCTGCACGATCCACGCCGACAACGGCAGGCCGATGGCACCGCCCACGCCGAGGGTCGCGCTCATCGCCGCCATGCCGGTGGCGGCGTACTGCGGCGGGACGACCTCGCGCATCAGCGCGATGCCGACCGGGATGAAGCCCATCGCGAAGCCCTGCAGCACCCGGCCGGCGAGCATCGGGGCGAGCGAGTCTGCTGAGCGCGCAGACCAGGGAGCCGAGCACGAGCAGCACGGCGCTGACCACGAGCACCCGCTGCTTGCCGAACAGGTCGCCGAGGCGCCCGGAGATCGGCATCGCCACCGCGCCGGCGACCAGGGTCGCGGTGACCACCCAGGAGGCGTTGGCCTCGCTGGTGTGCAGCAGCATGCCGAGTCTCGCCCTGGATCGGGATCACCATGGTCTGGGTGAGCGCCGCGACCAGGCCGCCGAAGCAGAGCACGGCGACGGTCACCAGCGGGGAGCCGGCCCGGCCGGTGACGGCCGGCGTGGGGGCAGGGGTGGTCGAGGTCACGAGCGCTGAGTCAACGGCGTTGACCACGTGACTGTCAACACCGTTGACCTTCTCGCCCGATGGCCTACGGTTGCGGTGTGACGAAGACCTCCTCGCCCGCCCGCCCCGCGGACGAGAGCCACCTGCGCCCCGCCGGCCGCGCCACCCGGGCCGCCATCGAGGAGGCCGCCCGACGGCTCTTCGCCGAGCGCGGGTTCGATGCCTCGGTCCGCGCCATCGCCACCGAGGCGGGCGTCGACCCGGCCCTGGTGATCCGGCACTTCGGCTCCAAGGAGGCGCTGTTCCTGCGCTGCGTCGACACCGCCGGCGGCATCGGCGCGGTCCTCGACGGTCCGCTGGAGACCGTCGGCCGACGCCCTGGTCGCCTACTTCCTCGACCCCGCCCGCCCGCTGCTGCGCCAGCGGTACCTCGCCCTGGCCCAGGCTGCCCACCTCGACCAGGTGCGCGAGGAGATGGTCCGGCACACCGCCGAGACCTACGTCGCCCCGCTCGCCCCCCGGCTGAGCGGCGAGCACCGCGAGTCTGCGGGTCGCGCTCGCCGTCGCCCAGGCTCGGTGGACTGCTCAACCTGGTCTTCCGCCGGGAGGACCCGATCGTCACCGGCGCCGCCACCGAGGACCTCGTCGCGCTCTACGGCGACGCGATCCAGCGGATCCTCACCCCGTGACAGCCGCCCGGGCCTGGCACACCACGACGGCCGTCGTGGTGCTCGCGGCACTGCTGCTCCAGACTCGGCCTGGTGCTGGACGGCGGCCGGGTGCTGGCCGAGGAGGACCAGCCGGGGCTCGGCATCCGGCTGGCGCGACTGGTCGCCTACTTCACCATCCAGAGCAACCTCCTGGTCGCGATCTGCACGGTCCTGCTGGCCCGCGACCCCGGCCGCGACGGCGCCGCCTTCCGGTCACTGCGTCTCGCGGGCGCGGTCGGGATCACCGTCACCGGCCTGGTCCACTTCTTCCTGCTCCGCCCGCTGCTCGACCTCCAGGGCGCCGACTGGCTCGCCGACAAAGCCTGCTCCACATGGCGGTGCCGCTGCTCGCGGTCGTGGGCTGGCTCGCCTTCGGCCCACGGCCCCGCGTCGACGGACGTGCCCTCACGTGGGCCTTCGCCCGGCCGCTCGCGTGGCTCGCGGTGACCCTGGCCGTCGAGGCCGGCACCCGCTGGGTGCCCTACCCGTTCCTGGACTTCCGTGAGAAGGGCTGGGGCCACGTCGCGGTCGTCAGCGCGGGCATCACCCTGCTCTTCGCGGCCCTCGTCGCCGGATTCCGGTACGCCGACCGGCGGCTCGCTCCGCGGCCCTCATCGAGGTAGTCCCCGCCGAGGGTCGGCCGCCGCCAGCCTTCGCCGGCGCCCGGACGATGTCGATGCGACGGACCCGGTCCTCGGCCACGGTCAGGAGCACCAGGGAGGTCAGCACCCCCTCCTGCCGTACGGCGACCGCGGGCAGCCCGTTGGCGAGCACCAGGTCGACCTCGGCCTGCGCGGCGACGTACTTGGTGACGAGGCCGACCAGGAAGCGGGCGGAGCGGTCGGCGCCGAGCACCGGACGGCGCGCGGAGCCTGACCACGCCCCCGCCGTCGGAGGTGAGCACCACGTCCGGGTCGAGGGTGGCGACGAGGGCGGCCAGGTCACCGCCGGCGGCGGCCGCGAGGAAGCGGCCGAGCACCTCCTCGTGGGCACCGCGGTCGACCTCGAAGCGCGGCGCGTGCGCGGCCAGGTGCGCGCGGGCCCGGGAGGCGAGCCTGGCGCACCGCGGCGGGCGTACGGCCGACCACCGTGGCGACCTCGGGGAAGCCCAGCCCGAAGACGTCGTGCAGCACGAACGCCGTGCGCTCGGCCGGGGTGAGCGACTCCAGCACCACCAGCAGCGCGTAGCCGACGGTCTCGTCGAGGGTGACCCGGTCGGCCGGGTCGGCGACGACGAAGGGCTCGGGGAGCCAGGGTCCGACGTACTCCTCGCGCCGCACCCGGGCCGAGCGGAGCACGTCGGTGGCCGCCCGGGCGACGGCGACGGTCAGCCAGCCGGTGAGGTCGCGCACCGGGTCGCGGCGGTCCGCCTCGACCAGCCGGGTCCAGCAGTCGGCGACGACGTCCTCGGCCTCGGCGCGCGAGCCGAGGATGGCGTAGGCGACGCGCACCATGCGGGGGCGCAGTGCGTCGTACTGCTCGGCGAGCTCGGCCTGCCGGTCAGCCACGCGCCCACGCGTCGAAGGTCTGCGTGCCCAGCGTCGCGCCGCGTCCCGGCAGCAGACCCCCGTCCTTGACCTGGCGACCGGTCCGCCCCGCCATCGGCACCGGTACGACGAGCCGGCGCGCCCCGCGCCGGCGCAGCTCGCGGCGCACGAGCCGGTCCATCCGCTCCGGCTGCGGCCCGCCGAGGTCCGGCGCGAGGCCGGCCGGCTCACCGAGGGCCCGGGCGACCAGCGCGGCGGCGACCTCGGCCGCCGCGATGGGCTGGCTGAGCATGCGCGGCGCGATCGCCAGCGGGCCGGGGCTGCGGTCGATCAGCCTGCCCGGCGAACTCGTGGAACTGGGTGGCCCGCAGCACCGTCCACGGCACCGGGCCGGCCGCGACCAGGCTCCTCCTGGCGGCGCTTGCCCAGGTAGTAGGGCAGGTCCACCCGGTCGCAGCCGACGATCGAGAGTGCGACGTGGTGGCGCACCCCGGCCCGCTCCCCCGCCGCGAGCAGGTGCCCGGTGGCGGCCTCGAAGAAGGCGACGGAGGTGGGACCGCTCATCGTCTCCACGTTGCTGGCGTCGATGACGGCGTCCACGCCCGCCAGCGCGGCGTCCAGGCCCGCTCCGGTGGTCAGGTCGACGCCCGCGGACCGGGCGACGACGACAGGCGTCGCGCCCGCGCGTCGTACCTCGTCCACGACCAGGCGGCCGACCAGGCCCGTTCCTCCTGCGACTGCGATCAGGGTGCTCATGGCAGGAGGACGAGGCAGCGGGCCGGACTGTGACATCGGGGACATCAGGCCCCCCGGGCCTCCAGTGCCGCGGTCAGCAGCGCGACCAGCGCCTCGGTCTGCAGGTCGATCGAGCCGCCCTCGACCTCCTCGCCGGCGCCGTCGAGGGCGCGGGCCGCGAGCCCGGCCTTCTTGTCGATCAGGCTCGGCGATGCGGGTGTCGAGGGTCTGCGTCGCGATCACCCGCCACGCGGTGACCGGCTCGGCCTGGCCGATCCGGTGCACCCGGTCGATCGCCTGGGTCTGCTCGGCGTCGGTCCAGGAGAGCCTCGGCCAGCACCAGGTTGGAGGCGACCTGCAGGTTGAGGCCGACGCCCGCGGCGGTGAGCGAGCAGACCGCGATCTGCACCTCGGGGTCGTTGACGAAGGCGTCGATCGACTTCTGCCGGGCCGTCGAGGACTGGTCGCCGCGGATCGAGCCTGTACTTGATCCCCCGCTCGGCGAAGGTCTTCTCGGCGGTGTCCATGACGTCGATGTGCTTGGCGAAGAAGACCACCTTGCCGACGTTGCGGGCCAGCCTGCGCGGTGTAGTCCGCCGCGAGCCCGGCCTTGGCCCGGCCGATGCGGCGCATCATCGTGAAGACGTTCTCGCCGGTCTTGGCCGAGTTGTCCTCGCGCTCCCAGCCCGCGACCTGGCGGACCAGGTGGTGGTCGATGCCCTCGACCACGGCACCGGCGCGGCGCGTGGAGAGCGCTGCGTCGTACCGCTCCACCATGCGGCGCGCGAGCTCCTGCTCGGCCTTGCGGATCGAGCGACCGGCCTCGCCCTCGAGCTCGACGGGCATGTCGGCGACCCGGCGGGCCGGGATGTCGGCGGCGACGTCGATCTTGCGACGGCGCACGATGCCCTCGTCGATGACGGCACGCCGGGCGGCGGGGTAGAACGCCGGGTCGGCCGGGGTCAGCCCGGTCTCCTCCAGCGCCTCCATCAGGTCGCCCTGCGGCACGACGTCGTCGATCCAGCCGAGGAACTGCCAGATCGCCCGGAAGTCCTCGATGTCGTTGATCAGCGGGGTGCCGGTCAGCGCCATGAGCAGCGGCCGCGCGATCCGGGCACGGATCCGGCTCGAGATCTCCAGGACGTTCTGGGAGCGCTGGGAGGACTTGTTCTTGATGTAGTGCGCCTCGTCCACGATCATCCCGCGGAAGCCGTGGTTGCCGAGCCAGCCCACGTGCCGGTCGAGGATCTCGTAGTTGACGATGAACACGTCGGCGAAGCCGTCGGCGTCGTCGCCGTCACCGTGCAGCACGGTGGCCTTGCGGTGCGGCGTCCAGATCTCGACCTCGCGCGCCCAGTTGGTCTTCACCACGTTCGGCACGACGGCCAGGAGCGGGAACGCGCCGGCGGCCTCGGCCGCGAGCAGCGCCTGCGCGGTCTTGCCGAGGCCGGGCTCGTCGGCGAGCAGGTAGGTGCGGTGGCCGAGCGCGGCCGAGCCGATCGCCTGCGCCTGGTGGTGCATCGACTCGCGTCCGACCGGGCCGTGCAGGCCGGTGAGGGTGGTCAGGCTGGTCGGCGTCCGGCAGCGGCATGCACGCCGGGGCGTCAGGGGCCGCGCGCTCGAAGGAGCGGAACAGCGGCTCCAGCAGGCTCCCACCCGGCGAGGCGGCGCGGACGGACCTTGGCGCGGGCGTGCTCGAAGTCGGGGGCGAGGAAGGGGTTGGCGAGCCTGACGGGCCTGCACGGAGAGCGGGATGACTCGCTTCTCCAGCAGGGCGATCACCTCGGGGCTCTCGGTCTGCGGCTCGGGCTCGGGCTCGGGCTCGTCGACGCCGGCCTTGCGGAGCGAGCTCGCGGCGCAGGGCCTTGGCCGACTCCGACATCTCGGCGTTCTCGTCGAGCAGGGTGAACAGCGTGCTGTCCCGCGCTGCGGTCTGGGCGAGGATCGTGGCGATGCCGTCGAGGCGCTTGAGCTCCTCGCCGCGCCGGCTGTCCGACAGGCTCTCGTCGGCCTTGACCCGGGCCCGCTCCTCGCGGGCCAGGAGCGCGACGACCTGGAACTTCGCCCGCACCTCCGGCATCGCCGAGCGACGAGCGACCGCCGCCTCGACCTCGCGCACGGCGCGCGCGAGCCTGCGGGATGATGCCTTCCTCGTTGCGGCGCTGTCGCGCCGCCTGGGGGTTCCGACGCTGCTGCGTCGCGCCCCGCTGGCCTCCTCGAGCCACAGGTGTCCTTCCAAGGCGGACGGATCCGCCAGGTTCGCCGGCGGCTCGCGCTGCTGCGGGAGGCGCCGATCTGGTGAACGTCACCGGGGGCGGCGTCGTGACGACGGCGCTCGGTGGTGCCTCCAGGGTAGCGCACCTCACGCGATTCACAGCGACCTGCCAGTTCCGCCGCAGCGCGCTCCCAACCGGGCGCGCCACCGTCGGGAGCAGTCCCGCGACGAGGCGGGTCACGAGAGGAGACAACAGATGACGAAGTACCGCACCCGGGCGGCCGCCCTGCTCGCCGCAGGAGCCGTCGCCGGCGGCGCCACCGCCGCGACCCTCTCCGCGCACGCCGCGGACGACACCGGTTCCTCGAGTTCGTCCAGCGCCCCTGCCGGCGACCGCGGGCCCGGCGGCCCCGGTCACGGCCGCGGTCCCGGCGAGGACGCCGCCGCGCTCGCCAAGGCGCTGGGCGTCAGCGAGTCCAAGGTGTCCGACGCGATCGACGCGGCACGGGAGGCGACCCGGCCCGACGACGCCGAGAAGCCGGCGGCCGGGGAGAAGCCCACACCGCCGACCGAGGCCGAGCGGACGGCCCGCGAGGCCGCCTTTGCGAAGGCGCTGGCCAAGGAGCTCGGCGTCGACCAGGCGAAGGTCACCAAGGCGCTGGAGACCGTGCGCGCGGCGCGGGACGCGGAGCGTCGTACCGACCTGTCGGACCGGCTCGACACCGCGGTGAAGGACGGCAAAGCCTGACAGCCGGCGACAAGGCGTCGGTCCTCAAGGCGTACGACGCGGGGGTGCTCGGCGGGCCCCGCTGAACGAGAACACGTTCTAGAGTTCGGGCCGTGGGCACCTACGCAGTCACCGGCTCGGCCTCCGGCATGGGCGCGGCCGTCGTCGACCGTCTGGTCGGCGACGGCCACCGTGTCATCGGCATCGACATCCAGCAGGCCGACGTCACCGCCGACCTCTCCACTCCTGCGGGCCGGCGCGCCGCCGCGGCGGCGGTGCTGGAGAAGGCAGGCGGCGTCCTCGACGGCGCGGTCCTCGCCGCCGGCCTCGGCCCGGCACCCGGACGCGACCGGGCTCGGCTGATCGCCGAGGTCAACGTGCTGGGCGTGACCGAGTCGCTAGAGGCCTGGCGGCCCGCGCTCGCCGCGGCCGACCGGGCCAAGGTGGTGGTCTTCGCCAGCAACTCGACCACCACCGTCCCGCTGGTGCCCGGCCGCGTCGTACGGGCGCTGGCGGAGGGGGACGTCGAGCGGGCGGTGCGCACCCTGCGCCTGCTCGGCAAGGCGGCGCCGACCTTCGCCTACGCGGCGAGCAAGACCGCCCTCGCCCACTGGGTACGACGCAACGCCGTCACTCCCGCCTGGGCCGGAGCCGGCATCCGGCTCAACGCGCTCGCGCCCGGCGCGATCATGACCCCGCTGCTGGAGCAGCAGACTCGCCACGCCCGCCGAGGCGCGCCGGATCAAGGCCTTCCCGGTGCCCATCGGCGGCTTCGGCGATGCCGGCCAGGCTCGCCGCGTGGGTGGTGTTCATGCTCTCCGACGCGGCCGACTTCCTGTGCGGCAGCGTGGTCTTCGTCGACGGCGGCTCGGACGCCTGGTTCCGCGCAACCGACTGGCCGCGCCCGGTGCCCGCCCGCGGGCTGCGCCGCTACATCGCGCGGATGAAGGAGTTCCGAGCCCAGCGCTGACCCCCTCCCCCACGAACCGTGGCTCGTGGCACCACGAACCCTGGCTCATGGCAGTTCGAGCCTTGGCTCCTGGCTGATCCACAGCCGCGATCAGCACCTCGTGTGCCATCCCGCACTCCTCGTCCTGCCATCCCCGACGCTTCGCGGTGCCTTCTCCCACGCCTCGTGGTGCCATTCCCCACTCTTCGTCGTGCCATCTCCCACTTCTCGTGGTGCCCTCTCCCACGCCTCGTCGGGGTGAGGCAGGACACCTGAAACAAGTTGCGCAACTAGTTGCATAGCCGGTCCGAGCGGGGCATGCTGCTGCCATGGCCCTCGAGCACGCGATCCTGGTCTCGCTCAGCGAGCGCGCCGCGTCCGGCTCGGAGCCGACCCGGCGCTTCGACGCCTCGATCGGCTTCTTCTGGACCGCGACCCACCAGCAGATCTACCGCGTGCTCGCGCGGATGGAGGGCGACGGGTGGATCACCGCGGAGACGGTGCCCCAGGCCGACCGCCCCACCAAGAAGGTCTACGCCGTCACCGACGCCGGCCGCGCCGAGCCGACCCGCTGGATCGCCGAGCCGACCGTGCCGGACCCGGTGCGCAGCAGCCTCGGGGTAAAGATGCGCGGGGCATCGCTCGGTGGTGACTCCACCCGCGCGGCCCTGCTGGACGACCTGCGCCGGCAGACTCGACGACCACACCAAGCGGCTCTCGCTCTACGAGTTCCTCGAGGCCCGCGACTTCCCCGACCCGGGCGCCCTCGCCGGCGCCGACCTGGACATCTACCTGGTGCTCCGCGGCGGTCTGCTCATGGAGCAGTTCTGGATCCGCTGGCTGACCGAGTACCTCGACGCCCACACCGAGGAGAACCGATGAACTACCCGCTGCTCACCTCCCCCGCCGTCGTCGGCGGCCTGGAGCTCCAGTCCCGCGCGGTCATGGGCTCGATGCACACCGGCCTGGAGGACCGGCCCTGGCACGTCGACGAGTCGGCGGCGTACTTCGCCGAGCGCGCGGCCGGCGGCGTCGGCCTCATCGTCACCGGCGGCTACGCCCCCAACATCCGCGGCTGGCTGCTGCCCTTCGGCTCGCAGATGACCACGCGCCTCAACGCGCACCGCCACCAGCGGGTCACCAGCGCGGTGCACGAGAACGGCGGCAGGATCGCGCTGCAGCTTGCTGCACGCGGGCCGCTACGGCTACACCCCGTTCAGTGTCTCCGCCAGCGCGACCAAGTCGCCGATCACGCCGTTCAAGGCCTCGGCCCTGTCCACGCGCGCCGTGGATCGGACCATCGACGACTTCGTCGCCTCCGCCAAGCCTGGCGCAGAAGGCGGGCTACGACGGCGTCGAGATCATGGGGTCCGAGGGCTACCTGATCAACCAGTTCCTCGCGGCGCGCACCAACCGTCGTACGGACAAGTGGGGCGGTACGGCGGAGAACCGGATGCGCTTCCCGGTGGAGATCGTGCGCCGGATCCGCCAGGAGCCTGCCCGACTTCTTCGTGATGTACCGGATCTCTCTGCTCGACCTGGTCCCCGACGGGCAGACCTGGGAGGAGACCGTCGAGCCTGGCGCACCGCATCACCGACGCGGGCGCGAGCGTCCTCAACACCGGCATCGGCTGGCACGAGGCGCGGGTGCCCACCATCGTCACCAGCGTGCCGCGCGCGGCGTGGGCCGACAGCACGCTGCGGCTCAAGGCCGAGGTGACGATCCCGGTCTGCGCGAGCAACCGGATCAACACCCCCGACGTCGCCGAGACACTGCTGGAGCAGGGCGTCGACCTGGTCTCGATGGCCCGGCCGTTCCTGGCCGACCCGGACCTGGTGGCCAAGGCCCGCGACGGGCGCGCCGACGAGATCAACACCTGCATCGGCTGCAACCAGGCCTGCCTGGACCACACCTTCAAGGCACAGCGGGCCTCCTGCCTGGTCAACCCGCGCGCCTGCCACGAGACCACGCTGGTGCTCGGCCCGACCCGCAGCGCCAAGCGCGTCGCGGTCGTCGGCGGTGGGCCGGCCGGCCTCGCGACCGCGGTGAGCGCGGCCGAGCGCGGCCACGACGTGACCCTCTTCGAGGCCGGTGAGAAGCTCGGCGGCCAGTTCCGGCTGGCGATGCAGATCCCCGGCAAGGAGGAGTTCGCCGAGACGCTGCGCTACTACCGCCGCCGGATGGAGGTGCTCGGCGTCAACGTCAAGCCTCTCCACCCGCGCCACCCCCGAGCTCCCTCACCGGGTACGACGAGGTCGTCGTCGCGACCGGCGTGGAGCCCCGCACCCCGGCGATCCCCGGCATCACCCACCCCAAGGTGGTGTCCTACCCCGACGCCATCACCGGCCGGGTCAAGATCGGCGCCAAGGTCGCCGTGATGGGTGCCGGCGGGATCGGGTTCGACGTCACCGAGTCTGCTGGCGCACACCCCGGAGACCGTCGCGGAGTGGAAGGCGCACTGGGGCGTGGCCGACCCGGCCGTCGTCCGCGGTGGTGTGACCGACAAGGCGCCGCGCACCCCGAGGCGCGAGGTGTGGCTGCTGCAGCGCAAGGAGTCCGCGCAGGGCAAGGGCCTGGGCAAGACCAGCGGCTGGGTGCACCGCACCACGGTGAAGGACCTCGGCGTGCACCAGGTCAGCGGCGTGTCCTACGACAGGGTGGACGACGACGGCCTGCACATCACCGTCGACGGCCAGGCGCGGGTGCTCGACGTGGACCACGTCGTGCTGTGCACCGGTCAGGAGTCGGTCCGCGGCCTCTACGACGAGCCTGACCGCGTCCGGCTTCCCGGGCGCCGTTCACCTGATCGGTGGCGCGGACCTCGCGGCCGAGCTCGACGCGAAGCGTGCGATCAAGCAGGGCACCGAGTCGGCGGCAGCGCTGTGAGCACGACGCCGGGTGGCTTCCGCGCGGCCGTCGAGGCCCAGGACGTCGAGGCGATGCGGGCCTGCCTCGCCGAGGACGTGGTGTTCCGCAGCCCGGTCGCGCACAAGCCCTATCCCGGCAAGGCGATCACGGCCGCCATCCTCGGCCAGGTGATCGAGGTGTTCGAGGACTTCCGCTACGTGCGCGAGACTCGGCGACCAGGACGGGCACGCGCTGGTGTTCGAGGCGCAGGTCGCAGGTCTGGAGATCACCGGCTGCGACTTCCTCGTGCTCGACGCCGACGGCCTGATCACCGACTTCATGGTGATGGTCCGCCCGCTCAAGGCCGCGCAGGCGCTGGCCGAGGAGATGGGTGCCCGGTTCGACCGGATCGTCACGCAGGCCGCCCAGGGCTGACTCCCCGGGCGGCCCGCGTCACGCTCAGAGCGCCGGGTCGTCCGCACCTGAGGGCTTCACCTCGCCGCGCCAGCCACCGGTCTCGGTGCCGCGCGCCTCGATGAAGGTCTTGAAGCGGTCGAGGTCGCCCGCCGTGCGGCGGTCGACGATGTTCAGCGCGTCGCCGACCTTCTCCACGATCCCCTCCGGCTCGAAATCCATCCGCAGCGTCACGCGGGTGGCGAGCGCGCCGTCCTCGGGCGCGAAGGAGACGGTGCCGGCGTTCGTCGTACCGTCCGTCGCGCGCCAGGTGATCCGCTCGTCCGGCGTCTGGTCCACGATCTCGGCGTCCCACTCGCGGTGCACGCCGGCGATGTCGGCACGCCAGTGCAGGTGGGTGGTGTCGAGTCTGGGTGACCTGCTCGACACCCTCCATGAACTGGGGGAAGGCTCTCGAACTGGGTCCACTGGTCGTACGCCGTGCGGACGGGCACGTCCACGACGACGCTCTTCTCGATCGTGCTCATGTCAAGGCTCCTCTCGTTCGGTTCCTCCCGGCGGTACCCGTGTGCGCCAGCCGATACGGGCCCGGTCCGGGATCCTCGTCCGGCCTCTCACCGTGCGCGGACCTGCGTCGCACGCCGTCTCACCGACCGAGCGTTGTCCGTAGGGGCCCGTAGGGTGTCTCCACCCACGGGCGACCTGCCCGGACAGCACCGAGAGGGTGAACGATGGGGATCGAGTTCCGAGGCGTCAGCAAGACCTACCCCGACGGGACGGTGGCGGTCGCGGAGTTCTCCTGCACGGTGCCCTCGCACCGCACGCTGGCCCTGGTCGGCACGTCCGGGTCCGGCAAGACCACGCTGATGCGGATGGTCAACCGGATGATCGAGCCGACGCTCGGCGAGGTGCTCATCGACGAGCGCGACGTGCGCGAGACTCGACAAGGTCGCGCTGCGCCGCTCGATCGGCTACGTCCCGCAGGCCGGCGGCCTGCTGCCGCACCGACGGGTGCTCGACAACGTCGCCACCGTGCCGGTCCTCAACGGGGTCGCCCGGTCCACCGCCCGCGCGAGCGCCAACGAGCCTGCTGGAGAAGGTCGGCCTCGACCCCGCCCTCGGCAAGCGCTACCCCGGCCAGGCTTCTCCGGCGGCCAGCAGCAGCGGGTCGCGGTCGCCCGCGCGCTCGCCGCCGACCCCAACGTGCTGCTCATGGACGAGCCCTTCGGTGCGGTCGACCCGATCGTGCGCCGCGACCTGCAGGACCAGCTCGTCGCGCTGCAGTCCGAGCCTCGGCAAGACCATCGTGCTGGTCACCCACGACATCGACGAGGCCTTCAGCTCGGCGACCAGGTGGTCATCCTCAAGACGGGCGGGATCATCGCCCAGGTCGGCACCCCGCAGGAGATCGTGGCCGCTCCGGCCGACGACTTCGTGCGCGACTTCGTCGGCGTGGACCGCGCCGAGCGGAGCCTGCGCACCGTCGACCACGGCGGCCGCCGGGTCGTGGTGGACGGCGACGACCGGCCGGTGGGAGTGCTCTCTTGACCTGGCTCCGCCTCAACCACGAGCAGGTCGTCGAGTCTGCTGTGGCAGCACCTGCTGCTCGCCGTGCCGGCCGTCCTGATCAGCGTGGTCGTCGCGGTCGTCCTCGGCCGGGTCGCCTACCGCTGGCCGCGCGTCGGCACCGTGGTGCTCGGGGTCGCCAGCCTGCTCTACTCCGTGCCCGCGCTGCCGCTGCTCATCGTCGTCCCGGTGCTGCTGTCGATCCCTCTGCGCAGCGAGACGAACCTCGTCGTCGCGCTGGCCGTCTACGGCACCGCACTGCTGGCCGGCACGGCCGCCGACGCCTTCCGCTCCGTCGACCCGCGCGTGCGGGAGGCGGCCGAGGCGATGGGCTACTCCCCCACCGGGATCTTCTGGCGAGTGGACCTGCCGCTGTCGCTGCCCGTCCTCGTCTCCGGGATCCGGGTGGTCACGGTGAGTCTCGGTCAGCCTGGTCACGATCGGCGCCCTGGTCGGCATCTCCAGCCTGGGCAGCCTGCTGACCGACGGCTTCCAGCGCGACATCCGCGAGGAGGTGCTGACCGGCGTCCTCCTCACGATGCTGCTCGCCGTCGTCCTCGACCTGCTCGTGGTCACTGCCGGTGCGCTGCTCACCCCGTGGCAGCGCTCCTCCCGGACGACGGCAGGAGCGGGCGCGTGAACCTGTTCAGCGACGCGCTGTCCTGGATCGCCGACGGCAGCCACTGGGGTGGCCCGAGCGGCATCGACACCCGCCTCCTGCAGCACCTGTGGGTCACCTTCGCCGCGGTGGCCGTGGCCGCCGTGCTCGCCGTCCCGCTCGGGATCCTGATCGGGCACACCGGCCGCGGCCGGCTGGTCGTGGTCGCGCTGGCCGGCGCGGTCCGCGCGGTCCCCACCCTGGGCCTGCTCACCCTGCTCGGGCTGTGGCTCGGCATCGGGGTGGAGGCGCCGCTGCTCGCCCTGGTCGCGCTGGGCTTCCCCTCCCTGCTCGCGGGTGCTTACGCCGGCGTCGAGGCGGCCGATCCCGGCGCGGTCGACGCGGCGCGCGCGATCGGTCTCAGCGAGTGGCAGATCATCACCCGAGTCGAGATCCCGCTCGGCGCCGACGTGCTCATCGGCGGCCTGCGCGCGGCGACCCTGCAGATCGTGGCGACGGCCACCCTGGCGGCGTACATCTCCGACACGGGGCTGGGCCGCTACCTCTTCGCGGGTCTCAAGAGCCGTGACTACCCGCAGATGCTGGCCGGCGCGCTCCTCGTCGCCGCGCTCGCACTCATCCTCGATCTCGCGCTGGGAGCCCTCCAGCGCGCCAGCCGCGGGCATACTCGTGCCACCGGCACCCGGACCAGCGACCCCGCCGGGGCCGCACCGTCGAAAGGTTGACCATGACCCGTTTCCGCAGGGGCCTCGTCCTCGTCGCCGCCAGCGCACTCGCCCTGAGCGCGTGCGGCGGCGGTGACTCCGACCCGCTCGCCTCCGGGGGCGGCGACGGCGGCACCATCGTCATCGGCTCGCAGGACTACTACTCCAACGAGATCATCGCCGAGATCTACGCCCAAGCCCTGGAGTCGCACGACGTGAAGGTCGAGCGGAACTTCCGCATCGGCCAGCGCGAGGTCTACCTCGCCGACATCAAGAACGGCTCGATCGACCTGTTCCCCGAGTACACCGGCCCGCTGCTCATCGCGCTCGACCCGAAGGCCAGCGCCACCAAGCCCGACGAGGTCTACACCGCGCTGGAGGCGGCCCTGCCCAAGGGCGAGCGGCTCCTGGAGCAGTCCCCCGCGACCGACCAGGACTCCTACGTCGTCACCAAGGAGTACGCCGACAAGTGGGGCCTGAAGACCATCGAGGACCTCGCGAAGGTCACCGACCCGATCGTCTTCGGCGCCAACTCCGAGGCGGAGAGCCGCCCCAACGGCCCGAAGGGCCTGAAGAAGACCTACGGCGTGGACGTGAAGTTCACCCCGATCGAGGACAGCGGCGGCCCGCTCACCGTCAAGGCGCTCAAGGACGGCGACATCCAGGTCGGCCTGATCTACACCGCCGATCCCTCGATCAAGAAGAACGACCTGGTCACCCTCGAGGACACCAAGGGTCTCTTCCTGGCCTCCGCCGTCGTCCCGGTCGCGAGCGGCGATGTCGACAAGGACGCCGAGAAGGTCATCGACGAGGTCAGCGCCGCGCTCACCTCGGAGGACCTGATCGCGCTCAACGCGCGCAGCGTCGACGAGAAGCTTGCCCGCAGCGACCATCGCCAAGGACTGGCTGAAGGAGAAGGACCTCTCTTGACGGTCCTCGGGATCACCGGCTCCACGGGAGCGCTCGGGCGACTGGTCGCCCGAGCGCTCTCGGAGCGCGGCGTCGAGCAGCGCCTGCTCGTCCGGGACCCGGCCCGGGCCCCCGAGCCTGGCCGGCGCGAGCGTCGCGCGCACGTCGTACGCCGACCCGGAGTCGGCGCGTGCCTCGCTCGACGGCGTGACGACCCTCTTCATGGTGTCCGGCGCGGAGGCCGAGGACCGGTTGGAGCAGCACCGGACCTTCGTCGACGCCGCCGCCGACGCAGGGGTCCGCCACGTCGTCTACACCTCGTTCCTCGGCGCGGCCGCGGACTGCACGTTCACCCTCGGCCGCGACCACTGGGCCACCGAGGAGCACATCCGTGCCCGCGGGCTGGGGCACACCTTCCTGCGCGACAGCCTTCTACCTCGACTTCCTGCCCGACCTGGTCGGCGAGGACGGAGTGATCCGCGGACCCGCCGGTGACGGCCGGGTCTCCGCGGTCACCCGTGCCGACATCGCCCGCAGCGCGGTGGAGGTGCTCACCGACCCCAGCGCGCACCGCGACGCGACCTACGACCTGACCGGCCCCGAGGCGCTGTCCTTCGCCGAGGTGGCCGCCCTGCTCACCGAGCACACCGGACGCACGGTGACCTACCACGACGAGAGCGTGGAGGAGGCCTACGCCTCCCGGCTGCGCTGGCCCGCCCCGCAGTGGCAGTACGACGCCTGGGTCTCCACCTACACCGCGATCGCCGCCGGCGAGCCTGGCCACCGTGACCGACCACGTGGAGCGGCTCACCGGGCGCGCGCCGACCGGGCTCGCGTCGTACCTCGCCGAGGAGGGGCGATGACCGCCGCCGCACTCGTCCTCGCCGCGCTCGCGGCCCTGCTGCACGTCTACATCTGGGTGATGGAGTCCCTGACCTGGACCAGCGCCCGCACCCGGGCCACCTTCGGCATCACCGCGGCGGAGGCCGAGGCGACCAGGGAGATGGCCTTCAACCAGGGCTTCTACAACCTCTTCCTCGCCGTGGTGACCTTCGCCGGCGTCGGCGCGCACCTGGCCGACGAGGAGACCGTCGGCAGCACGCTGGTCCTCACCGGCGCCGGCTCGATGGTGGCGGCCGGCCTGGTGCTGCTGCTCTCCTCGCCCGACAAGGCACGGGCGGCGCTCACGCAGCCTGAGCCTGCCGCTGGTCGCGGTGGTCCTGCTGCTGGTGGCGCTCTAGACCAGCGCCCCGACCGTCTCGGGCGTGAAGCCCGGGAACACCGTGGCCGAGGAGGCGCCGAGCCGCTTGGTCACCACCTCGGCGAGCACGCTGCGGTAGTCGGTGGTCACCTTGAGGTCGCCGTCGTTGTCGTCGACCAGACCGGGCCAGGTGCCGTGGTAACCGCCCTTGACGCCCGCGCCGAGCAGCAGCATGACGTTGCCCCAGCCGTGGTCGAGTCCGTAGGCTGGAGTTCTGCTTCGTGCGCCGGCCGAACTCCGAGAGGCTCACCACGGTGACCTTCTCGCCCAGCGCGCCCAGGTCGGTGAAGAACGCGCTGAGCACCTTCGCCAGGCTCCGTGGTCATGCGCTCCATGGCGCCCCACTCCAGGGTGCCGAGGTCGACGTGGTGGTCCCACGTGCCGAAGTCGACGGTGATCACCTCCGCGCCGACGTCCCCGCGGATGGTCCGGGCCACGGCCCGCATCGCGCGCCCGAAGTCCCCGTCCGGGTACGACGCGCCGTTGGCCGGTGCCTCCGCCGTCCGCTTCACCGGCGCGAAGTCGTCGATGGCCGACATCGTGGCGCGGGCAGCCGCACCGAGCGGGCCGGGCGCGCTGCCCCAGATCGTCTTCATCGAGCGGGTCCGCCGCCCGTTGGTGTCCCACTCGTCGACCCCGGACATCCGCATGTCGTCGACGCTCTCGATGGCGATGCTGCGCTCCGGGCCGGCGAGGGAGGTGGGCGGCATCGCCGTACCGATCTGCAGGGCCTGGAGGGGACTGGCGTAGGTGTCGCGCCCGATCAGCCGGTTCAGCCAGCCCGAGCGGGTGGTCGAGCCGGGCGCGGCGTCCTCCACCTGCTCCATCGCGGAGAAGTGCGAGCGGTTCGGCGCGGGCAGGCCGGTCGCGTGCACCGCCGCCATCTTGCCGGCGTTCCACAGCGGCAGCAGCGGCGCGAGGTGCGGGTGCAGGCCGAAGAAGCCGTCCTTGGCGAGCAGGCTGGGCCGCGGGGATGGCGATGTCGGGCCGCGCGGCGTAGTAGACCGGGTCACCGTGCGGCACCACGATGCTCATCCCGTCGGCGGCACCGCGCATCGACAGCACGACGAGCACCCTCGGGGCCGAGCGGGTGGCGGCGTACGACGTCTCGACGAAGGCGGTGCCGAAGGTCGCGGTGGCGCTGATCCCGGCACCGACGGCCAGCGCGCCGCGCAGCAGGCCGCGCCGCGAGAGGCCCGAGAACTCGGGGCATCCGCAGTTGTCCATCGCACTCACCTCGTCATGTGGGTCGGGCAGTCGAGGAAGACCGTGAGCAGTCGCGGCATCTCCCAGCGGACCAGGTCGCTGCTCGCGGTGATGATCGTGGCCGGGCCGAGGCCGGTGGCCTCGCAGGCCGCCTGCAGCAGCACGGCCGTGGACCCGCGGCCGTGCAGGGTGCGGGCCAGGTGGTCGACGAGCCTGGTCGAAGCGGATCCGGCTGGCGGGCAGCCAGGAGGCCGCGGTCCGGTACTTCACTCCGACCGTCGGCCACCAGCCGCCGGACATCGTGTAGTGCACGTCGAGGGAGTTGAGGAAGCGGGAGGCGCCGGACCAGGCGGCCGCGGTGTCCGGCCGGCCGTCCGGCGGCTGCCAGCAGAAGGGCCGCAGGCCCACGCCGTCGGTCTGCCACAGGATCGCGTTCGCGCCGGCGGGAGCATCGCTGTCGGCCGGGCGTGCGGTGAGCCTGCGCGCCGAGCGCGCGCCAGGTGGCCACCACGTCGTCGGTCGGCGTGCGCACCTTCGTCCCGACGGCGTACGCCGAGCGCATCTCCACCGAGGCCATCAGGTAGCGCAGGACCGGCCGGATCTGGGTGTCGTTGGCGAGGTAGACCGCCGCCAGCCGGTTGATCAGTGCGGCCGGCGGGTCGTCGGAGACGAAGCGCCGGGCCAGGCTTGGTCGCCACCCGGCGTGCGGTCAGCGGGTGGTGGGCGAGGTACTTGAGGTAGGCCGCGACCACGGGACGCCCGTCCGGCGCGCTGTTGGCGTGGCTGAAGCCCATCACCTTCACCGGCCCGGTCCAGTGCTGGCCGGGGTCGTAGGACACCGCCCAGGTGCGCCAGGAGTCGACCCGGTAGCCGGTGAGGATGCGGGCCGAGGCCTTCACGTCCGCCTCGGTGTAGGCACCGCGCCCGACGGTGTGCAGGCTCCAGCAGACTCACGGCCGAGGTTCTCGTTGGGGGCGCTCTTGGAGGAGTTCGCGTTGCCGAGGTAGACCGACATCGCCGGGTGCGTGATCGCCGCCTTGAGCAGGTCCTCGTAGCGCGCCAGCGAGTAGGCCCGGATCACCTTGCCGTACGCCGTGCGGAAGGGCCCGACCTCGCCGGTGGCCGGCACGTGCAGGTGGTGCTCCCACGCACCGGCCATGGTCTCCAGCACCTGCCGTTGGGAGCCGAGGCGTCGTACCAGCGCCCAGCGCTCGTAGTTGGCATCCGCCATCCCGATCGACTCGACCCCGTCCTGGTCGCGCTTCCACAGCGTCGCCGGGCTGGCGTTGACCGAGGGCCACCAGGCCGCCGTGGCGCCGTACCAGGAGTCGCTGTAGTACGACGTCAGCCTGCCGCTCGAACCACTTGGTGAAGCCACCGGCGGCGTTGACCTGCTGGTTGAGGGCCGGGGTGTAGCCGGCGGTGAAGCGGCGCAGGTAGTGCCACAGCAGGGTGTTCGGGATCGCCGTGCCGGTCCACGCCCGAGGTGTGTAGGCCATCGCGTTCCATCCCCCCTGGCTGACGAACCACCCGTGTGCTCGGAGCGTAGGTGCGGCGGAAGGGCCCGCAGAATGACCGATCGGACATTTCAGGAACGTCCTGCGGGCTATATGGCGGGGATGGTGGCCCGGGTGGGGGCGCGCGGCGCGGGTACCGGCCCGCCATGGCAGACAACGAGACGACCGGATCCCTGCGTGCCCTGGTGCTCTGCTGCACCCTGCGGAAGTCCCCCTCGGAGTCGAGTCTCGGGTCTGCTCGGCAACCGGCTGCTCGCCGCGCTGCGCGAGCACGACGTCGAGGGCGAGCCTGGTCCGGGTGGTCGACCACCCGGTGGCCTTCGGGGTGAGCACCGACGAGGGCGACGGCGACGGCTGGCCGGCGCTGCGGCAGAAGATGCTGGACGCCGAGATCCTGGTGATCGCGACGCCGATCTGGATGGGTCAGCCAACGGCGGTGTGCAAGATGGTCCTGGAGCGTCTCGACGCCGAGCCTGGGCGAGACCGACGACGAGGGCCGGACGCTCACCTCGGGCAAGGTCGGTGCGGTCGCGGTCGTCGGCAACGAGGACGGCGCGCACCACGTCAGCGCTGAGGTCTACCAGGCACTGTCCGACGTCGGCTTCACCATCCCCGCCAACGCGGTCACCTACTGGGTCGGTGAGGCCATGCAGGGCATCGACTACCAGGACCTCGACCCCGAGCCGGAGAAGACCGCCGGCACCACGAAGACCCTGGCGAGCAATGCCGCGCACCTGGCCCGGCTGCTCCGGGACGCGCCCTATCCCCCGGCCTGAGGCCGGGGCGGGTCAGTCGCGCTCCAGCACGAAGAAGTACGGCGGCGCGCCGCGCAGGTCCATGCAGCCCAGCAGCGTGCGCTCGTCGACTCGCCGGAACAAGTCGATGATCGGCAGGTGGTCGTAGGCTCATCCCCGCGGTCACCACCCCGCGGTACTCCACGTTGCGCAGCCGCGCCCGCGGCTTGCGGGTGCGCAGCACCGGCAGCGCCGCGCCCATCACCGCGCGGCCCCGTGCGACCACACCCTCGGGGATCCGGTCCACGATCCCGAACGGGATCCGCCGCGGGTCCACCGACACGATCGATCCGCCCGGGGTGCAGAAGAGCAGCGGGTGCACCGCGTCGACGGAGTCGAACTGCTTGCCGTACCAGCCCGAGGCCTCCAGCAGCCCGTCCATCGGGTGCCCGGTCGCCAGCCTCCCGGCCGTGCCACCGGCCGGTGACCTCCTCGGCCCGCACCGCCGGCAGGCTGTCGAAGAGGGCCAGGGCGTCGTCGAGGGCGCAGGCGGGCTCGAGCGCCGCCAGCCGGTCGCCGGGAATGACAGTCATGCTGTCATTGTCGCGCATCCGCTCCCGGGTCGTGTGCCTGTGCCCGCTTCTTGACCTCCGCCCACGGGAACCGCTGGCGCAGGGTCGCCCCGCTCGGGGTGTCCGGGCGCTCACGCGCCCAGGCGGTGTAGTCCGCGAAGGCTGCCCGTGCTGCCCGGAGCCGCCAGGTAGTCGGCCACGATCGCCACGACGTCCTCGTCGCTCCACCGCCGGGTCGTCGACCGGGTCTTGTTGCTCGCCAGGCCGGCCTGCGCGCAGGCCTGCTTCCACGACCCGAACCTCCGGATCAGCAGGGCCGGGGAGGCCGCGTCGTGCGCACGCTGCCAGGCGTCGTACGACGCGGCGGTGAGGGGTTCACCCAGGCTCGGCCGCGGCGGCCACGAGGTCCGCCGCGAGCCGGTCGTCGGAGTACTCGGGGACCCGCATGCCGCAACGTTAACGCGCCCGCGACGGGGCCCGCGGAGAGCGGCTCCCGGCGCTCCTGGCCCGCCCACCGCCCGTCTGCCAGCATGAAGGGGTGACCCCGAGCATCCTCTGGTTCCGGCGCGACCTCCGGCTCGGCGACCACCCGGCGCTCCCTGGCCGCTGCGGCCGAGGGGCCGGTCCTGCCCCTCTTCGTCCTCGACGAGGCCCTGCTGAGCCCGTCGGGCGCGCCGCGCACGGCCTTCCTGCTCCGCTCGCTGAGGGCGCTGGACGCCGACCTGCGCAGGCACGGCCCCGGTCTCGTCGTACGACGCGGGCGGCCCGAGGACGTGCTGCCAGCCCTGGTCGAGGAGGTCGGCGCGGGCGCGGTGCACGTCAGCGCGGACTTCGCGCCCTACGGCGCCACCCGCGACGAGCGGGTGGAGGAGGCCCTGGGCGAGGTGCCGCTGGTCCGCACCGGGTCGCCGTACGCCGTGGCACCGGGGCGGCTGCACACGAGGACGGGCGACCCTTACAAGGTCTACACGCCCTTCGCGCGGGCGTGGGCCGAGCACGGCTGGCGCAAGCCGGCGGAGTCCGACCCGGCCTCCGTGGACTGGATCTCCGCGGACGGCCACGACCTGCCGGACGAGCCGGACCTCGGCGAGGTGAGCCTGCCCGAGGCGGGCGAGGCGGCTGCGCTCGCCGCGTGGGAGCAGTGGCGCGGCACGCCCTACGACGACGTCCGGGACCGGCCGGACCTGGACGAGACCTCGCGGATGTCGACGTACCTGCGCTGGGGGGCGATCCACCCGCGGACGATGCTCGCCGACCTCGACGCGCGCAACCCGCACGCGGCGACCTACCGGCGCGAGCCTGGCGTGGCGGGAGTTCTACGCGCACGTCCTGCACGCCTGGCCGGACTCGGCGCGGGAGTACTTCCGGCCCGAGCCTGCGCGACCTGCCCTACGTCACCGGCAAGGAGCGGGACGCGCGGCTGCAGGCCTGGGCGGAGGGCCGCACCGGGTTCCCGATCGTGGACGCCGGGATGCGCCAGCTTGCTCGGCGAGGGCTGGATCCACAACCGGGTGCGGATGATCGTGGCGTCCTTCCTGGTCAAGGATCTCGGCGTGGAGTGGCAGCACGGCGCGCGGCACTTCATGACCCACCTCGTCGACGGGGACCTGGCGAGCAACCAGCACAACTGGCAGTGGGTGGCGGGGTGCGGGACCGACGCGGCGCCGTACTTCCGGATCTTCAACCCGATCACCCAGGGCGCGAAGTTCGACCCCGACGGGGACTACATCCGCCGCTGGGTGCCCGAGCTCGCCGGGCTGGGCAAGCCGGACGTGCACCATCCGTGGCGGGCGGGGACTCCGAATGGCTATCCGGAACCCCTGGTCGACCACGCCACGCAGCGCGCGGAGGCGCTGGAGGCCTACCAGCCTGCTGCGGAGGCACCGTGAGTGAACCGACCCTGACCGACACCTGGCTCCCGGTGGAGCCGCGCGCGATCGCCCTGGTGCTGCACGGCGGCGCCGAGCACGGGACCTCCCCGATCGACGGCCGCAGCCTGTCCTGGCGCCGCGCCCGCGCGCTGGGCCGTCACCTCCACGAGGAGCCTGGCCGCCGACGGCGTCGGCGTCGCGGTGATCCGGTACGCCGTCCGCGGCTGGAACGCCGCGCCGGACCGCGAGCCCTCGCCGGTGCCCGACGCGCGGTGGGCGCTCGACACGCTGCGCCGCGAGCACGACCTGCCGTTCGTGCTGGTCGGGCACTCCATGGGCGCCCGCACCGGGGTCGCGGTCGCCGACGAGCCGGGCGTGGTCGGTGTCGTCGCACTGGCGCCGTGGCTGCCCGCCGACGAGCCGGTCGAGCCGTTGAAGGGCAAGGTGCTGCGCGCCGCGCACGGGCGCCGCGACAAGATCACCTCCGCGCGCGCCACCCGGCGCTACGTCGAGCGCGCGGCCGAGGTCGCCGACGCGGGGTTCACCGACATGGGCGGGCTGGGGCACTACCTGCTGCGCGGCGTCCCGCGCTGGAACGCCTTCGCCGTGGCCGGCGTGCGCGAGTCTGCTCGGCTGAGCCGCCGAGCGCTCAGGCGGCGGCCGCCAGGCTCCTCGCTGACCGAGCGGGTCAGCAGGAGCAGCCACACCAGGGGCGAGCCGGCCCGGGCGTCGTACGACGCGGCGTGGCGCCAGGCACGCACGTACCCGATCCGGCACAGGTGCTCGGCCGGCTCCGCGGCGCCGGTGAGACCGCGAGCCAGGCGGTAGACGGGGCCGCAGGTGGCGTCGTAGAACGCGGCGAAGGCGTCGACGTCGCCCGTCGCCGCCCGCCTCAGGAGGGCGACCAGTGCACTCCGGTCCGGCTCGGTGCTCATCGCGCTCTCCTCGCTCAAATACTTCAACAGACTAATTCAACGGCTTGTTTAGATTTACACTGGTGAGCATGGACCATCCCGAGGCCCCGGCGCAAGCCCCCGAGGCTGCCTCCTCGCAGCCGGCCGAGCTCACCATCGGCGACCTCGCCCACCGCACCGGCGTGAGCACCGCGGTGCTGCGCATGTGGGAGAGCCGGCACGGCTTCCCGGTCCCCCAGCGCCTGCCGAGCGGGCACCGGCGCTACACCGACGCCGACGTCGAGCTGGTGCGCCAGGTCGCCCGCCGCCGCGACGCCGGGATCCGGCTCGAGGTCGCGATCGCCGAGGCCTCCGCCACGCGCGCGCCGGCGAACCCGTCGATCTTCGCCGAGTCTGCGCCGCCGCCACCCCACGCTGGCCACGCACCGGCTGCGCAAGTCGACCCTCATCGCGCTGTCGTGGGCGATCGAGGACGAGTGCTGCGCGGTCGCCGACCGCCCGGTGCTCTTCGGCGCCTTCCAGCGCGCGGAGTTCTACCGCCCCTCCGCGCCTCGGTGGAACGAGCCTGAGCCGGGTCGCCCGTGCCGCGGTCGTCTTCGCCGATCACTGGCCCGACACCGCCGACGAGGCGAGCGGCCCGGTCCGCGCGACCCTCGCCGAGGACGCGCCGATGCGCCGCGAGTGGGCGGTCGTGTGCGACGCGCCCGACAGCGTCGCCTGCCTGACCGCGTGGGAGATCCCCGGGCAGAGCGAGGTCCCCGACCGCCAGCGCATCTTCGAGGCACTGTGGACCGTCGACCCGGTGGCCGTGCGCGACGCCGCACGGGTCGCCGCCGGGGTCGCGGAGTCCGCCGGCGTGCTGGCCGCGCGGCCGCTGCTCTACGAGCTCGCCGAGGCACCCGTGCCGCGCACCACCACCCCTCCGGAGTGACCGCGCTGTTCAACCGCGTCGTCGCCTACGTCGACCGGCTGGGGTCCTAGCCCGCCAGCACCGCCCGGGCGGCCCGCCGCCCCGAGGCCAGCGCGCCCTGGATCGAGTCTGGTCGCGCGGTGGTCCCCAGCCACCAGTACGCCATCCACCCGCAACGGCGGCAGCAAGCTCGTGCGGCGCGGTCATGGCCGGCAACGCGGCCGGTACGTCGCACACCGCCACCGGCTCCCAGTCCCCCTCCGGCGTCTGGTGAAGGCTCGCGGGCCACCCGCTCGACATCGGCAGGAGCGAGATCGCCGAGCACGGAGGTCGCGACGAGCGAGCGCCCGTCGGCGGCGTACTCGGGGGCGGAGGCGGTGAGCACCACCGAGGTCACCACGCCCGAGCCGTCGGCGTCCACGACGAGCGTGCCGCTCTGGCCCGTCCACGGCGGCGTCGCGAAGTAGTGGGTGCGCACGCCGCGCATCGCCGGCGGCTCCCCCAGGCCCGCCACCAGGCGGTGAGCGGCGAGCGGGTCGGCGGCGACCACGACCGCCGCGGCCGGGACCTCGGCACCGTCGGCCAGCACCACCCCGTGCGCCGCCACCTCGGCGACCGGCGTCTCCCGACGCAGCACCCCGGGCGGGAGCCCGTCCGCGATCGCCTCCGGCAGCCGCTGCATCCCGCGCGCCGGGACCGCCGAGGAGCCCCGCGCGAAGCACCTCATCATCAGGTCGGTGAACACCCGCGAGGTCCTCACCTCCCGCTCCAGCACCACGCCGGAGAAGAAGGGCACCAGCACGTCGCGGGCCACCTCCTCCCCCACGGACTCACGCCACACCTCGCTCGCGGGCCGGTCCGGGCGCCGCTTCAGCCCGTCGGCCGAGGACACCACCACCCGCCCGGCGTACGACGCCACGGCCGCCTTGCCGCGCAGCCCGGTCGCACCCGAGGCGAGCGCCCGCCAGGGCGCCGCCGGACCGGCGAGCGGGTGCGGCACCTCGTGCACGGCGCCCTCGCGCCGGACCCGGACCCCGCGCGGCAGCGGCCGCAGGTCGAGCGCGCCGAGGTCGACCTCGCGGCGCAGGGCGGGATAGGCGGTGTTGAGGACCTGGAAGCCGCGGTCGACGGTGAACCCGTCGACGACGTCCGTGCGGACCCGGCCGCCGACCGCGTCGGAGGCCTCGAGGAGCACCACCTCCCGGCCCTGGGCGGTGAGCGTGCGGGCGCACGCGAGGCCGGCCAGGCCGGCGCCGACGATCACGACGGGGTGCTGCGGGCGCATCTGGAACTCCTTTGTCCACAGGAACTTCAACAGGCTGTTGAATTCTACCGTGGAGGTTCCGTCAGCCCGCCTCGTGCGCCCGCAGGTACGCCGCCAGCGGTCCCGGCAGGCTCGGCCTGCCGGTCGCCCCAGTCGTAGACGACCGCGGTCCGGGCCAGCAGGTCGTGCAGCGCCCGGTGGTCGCGGCGCAGCACGATCAGCAGCAGCCCGATCGCGAAGAAGGACGTGCTCAGCGGGAGCACCAGGACGCGGACCAGGCACGCCCGCGGGCGCACCGGGTGGCCGGTGCGGGAGACGACCTTGAGCCCGACGACCGCCTTGCCGACGGTGCGGCCGGTGACCGTGGTGCTCGCCGCGAGGTAGACCGCGCCCCAGGCGAGCAGCACCAGCGTCGCCACGACACCGGTGCCCTTCTCCAGCGAGACGTCGAGCAGCGCCCGGCTGAGGAAGCCGGCCGTCGCCACCCCGAGCGAGTACGACGCCAGGACCACCCCGACGTCGATCGCCGCGGCCAGCGCGCGGCTGACCGGGCCGGCGTACCGTCCGGTGACCGACGCGCGGCGGCTCACGACTCCCCCACCAGCGCGGGCGGGCCGGCCGGTGCGGGACCGGTGCGACGCAGCAGCCGGTCCACGATCCCGCCGACCACCGCGTCCAGACCGACCACCTGGCGGCGGGCGACGTCGAGGGTCCGTCCGGCCAGGTCGCCGGTGGTGTCGGCGACGATGTCCGGGATCCCGGCACGCTGCACCAGCGTCTCGACGTCGGCCCGCGCGAGCAGCCGGTCCACGTCCACCCGGTCCAGCAGGCGGTTGACGTCCACCCGCTCGAGCAGGTGGTCCACGTCGACCCGGTCGAGCAGCGCGTTGACGTCGATCTGGTCGAGGATCTCCTCGACGGGCACCGCACCGGCCACCCGCCCGGTCACCGCGCCGGCGACGCGGCCGATCAGGCCGTGCTCTGGAGGCGTCATCGCGCCAGGATTCCATAGGGTGCAGCCATGACCTGGCCCGATCCGACCTCGACCCTGGGCTGGACCGTGCTCGGCATCGACATCGCCCTGCGCTTCGTGGCCCTCGGGATCATCCCCGGCAACCGCAAGCCGTCGACCGGGATGGCCTGGCTGCTGCTGATCATGATCGAGCCGATCATCGGGTTCTCGATCTTCCTGCTGTTCGGCCGCACCCGCCTCGGCAACCGCCGGGTCAAGCGCCAGCGCCGCGCGATCGCCGCGATCCGCGAGCGCGCCGACCAGCCTGCCGCTGTCCTTCGACAGTGCGCGGCTGCCCGCACCGATCGCCCGGGTCGCCGCGCTCAACCACCACCTCGGCGCGCTCCCGCTCACCGGCGGCAACGAGGTGCAGGCTGTGGCCGGACTACCGCGGCGTCATCGAGGAGATGGCCCGCGAGGTCGACCGGGCGCGCAGCCACGTGCACGTGGAGTTCTACATCACCGCCTGGGACGAGGTGACCGACCCGCTGTTCCAGGCGATGGTGCGCGCGACCCGGCGCGGGGTCGACGTACGGCTGCTCTTCGACCACCTCGGCTCCCGCGGCCTGCCGAGCCTACAAGCCTGCTGCTGAAGAAGGCTCCGCGCGACCGACATCCGGTGGCACCCGATGCTGCCGATCAAGCCGCTGCAGGGCCGCTTCCGCCGCCCGGACCTGCGCAACCACCGCAAGATCCTCGTCGTCGACGGAGCCGTCGGCTTCACCGGCTCGCTCAACCTCACCGAGCCCGGCTACAACAAGCCCAAGAACCACAGGGCCGGGCGCGAGTGGGTCGAGTCGATGGTCCGCCTGGAGGGCCCGGTCGTGGCCGGCCTCAACGCCGTCTTCGCCTCGGACTGGTACGTCGAGACGGGCGAGGTCGTCGGGTCTCATCGCCGTCTTCGGCGAGCCCGACCAGCGACCCGACGAGGTGCTCGACGTCCCGTGCCAGGTGGTCCCCAGTGGCCCCGGCATCGTCGCGGAGAACAACCTGCGCATGTTCACCACGCTGATCTACGCCGCCACGCAGCGGATCTCGCTGACCTCGCCGTACTTCGTCCCCGACGAGTCGCTGCTCTACGCCGTCACCACCGCCGCCGAGCGCGGGGTGGACGTGGAGCCTGTTCGTCAGCGAGGTCTCCGACCAGTTCATGGTCGGGCACGCGCAGGCGTCGTACTACAAGGCGCTGCTGGAGGCCGGGGTGCGGATCTACCGCTACCCGGCGCCGTTCATCCTGCACGCCAAGCACTTCACGATCGACGACGACGTCGCCGTGATCGGCTCCAGCAACATGGACATGCGCTCGTTCGGGCTCAACTACGAGGTGTCCCTGATGCTGCCGGACCCGGCGGTCGTCGTACGGCTGCGGGAGGTGGAGGACGACTACCGGGCGATCTCCAAGGAGCCTGACGCTCGAGGAGTGGGGCGAGCGCCCACCCCGCAGCCGGTACGTCGACAACGTCATGAGGCTCACCGCCGCGCTCCAGTGACGGGGGTCCCGGTCACCTAGTCCGTTCGGGCGAGGCGTCGAATTCCTTCGTGCCGACCTTCGCCGCAGCCATTGCCGTACGCCCGCACGCGCGGTCATGCTCGACGCCACAGCAGGTCTCGGTCATGACTCTGGGGAGGAACCATGAACGCCACCGCCACCCGCCTGGCCGAGCAGCCGCAGGAGGCCGGGCCGCGGATCGCGCCCGAGCTCGCCGACGCGATCGTCGAGATCGCCGCCTCCGAGCGGGCCCTCGACGACCTGCTGCACCGCGCCGACCGGCTGCACGCCAGCGGCATCCAGCACGACCCGCACTCCTGCCTGGTCTGCTTCACGGCGTGAGCGCCCCGCCTCAGAAGCCGATCGACTCCAGGTAGTAGTCGCCGAGGCCACCGGCACCGAGGATCGCCGCCCACGCGCCGAGGATCATGAACGGCCCGAAGGGGACCGCGCTCTTGCGCCCGGCCCGGCCGCCCGCCATGAGCAGCACCCCGGCCACCGCACCGAGCAGGAAGCCGAGGAAGGCTCCGACGAGGAAGGTGCCCCAGGTCAGGTAGGCCGTCATCGCGCCCACCAGACCCGCCAGCCTTCACGTCGCCGAAGCCCATCCCGCCCGGCACCAGCAGCCAGACGGTGAGGAAGAAGGCGCCGAGGACCAGCGCGCCCAGCCCCGCCCGCACCAGCGCGTGCCCGTCGCCGCCGAGCGCCAGCAGCACCGCCAGGACCGGGTACGACGGCAGCACGATCGCGTCCGGCAGCCGGCGCACGTCGAGGTCGATCAGCGCGAGCGCGATCCCGGCGCCGGCGAAGAACAGGTACGCCGGCAGCAGCCGCAGACCCGTCTCGTCCGCCCCGAGACGCAGCGCCACCAGCGCGAAGGCCACCCCGGTGCCCGCCTCGACCAGCGGGTAGCGGGGACTGATCGGCTCCGCGCAGTCGAAGCAGCGCCCGCGGAGCACCAGCCACCCGAGCACCGGGACGTTGTGACGCGCCCGGATCGGCGTACCGCACCGGGGGCAGGCGGACGGCGGGTGCACCACCGACTCCCCCGCCGGGACCCGGTGCACGACGACGTTGAGGAACGACCCGATCGCCAGCCCGAGGATGCCGGCGATGACCGGGACGGCGAGATCGAGGAAGGCCTGCTCGCTCAGCGGGTGTGGCTCCAGGCTCAGGACCGAGACCTGCCGGTTCGGTGGGCCGGGCGTGCCGCCCTGGTCGAAGAGCCGGACCTTCGACCGCAGTGCCAGGCTCGCCGCCGCTGGTGCAGGTCGTGCCGGGACAGACGTAGACGTCGAGCCGGAGCAGGGTGGTCTCGAACCCGAAGCCGGGCGAGTTGTCCGGGATCTCGAAGACCGGCCCGGTGTAGCGGGGGTTCCCGGTGTTGACGTCGAACTCCAGGCTGCCGGGCGACGATGCCGAACTTGGCGACCTCGGCGCTGAAGTTGCTGAGCACGATGTTGAAGTCCGCCAGCGGCGCGTAGGTCGTGCCCTGGAGGTACATGTTGATCTTGTTGTTGCCCGACGGGTCGGTGGAGAGCAGCGGGCAGGACGTGCCCGAGGCCACGCAGGTCCCGCTCTGGCCCCGGAGCACCGGCACGGCGTACTTGAGGTCCAGGGTGATCGGACCGACCGTCGTGGTCGCGTTGTTCTGCTTCGCGGTGGCGGTGTACTCGACCGCCGCCCCGGTGTAGCCCGCGTCGTGGACGGCGTTCTGCAGCGCGGTCAGGTTGGCGCCGGTGACCGGGATGGCCGTGGTGGTGGCCGAGGTCGCGGCAGTGACCGCGGTGGTCAGGCTCCAGGCTGCCGACGGTGAGCCTTCGCGCTGCCAGCGAAATTGGCCCCGGTCGCGGGCTCCTTGTGGGTGACCCGCAGGGTCGCCTCGGTGAGCACCGATCCCGCGGGCACCGTCGCGCTGGGCTGGAAGCCGTCGATCTTGAGCGTGGTCGAGACAGCGTTCCCGTTGGTGGTCGTCCAGGTCGCGCCAGCGCCGCCCGCCTTGAGGTTGGCGACCGTGGCGCCGGTGAACGAGCCGGGCGCGACGACGCTGCCGCCGTTGCTGATGTCGCGGGGGGTGTCGTTGGTGACCGTCGGCGTGGCCCCGGTCTTGAGCCCGTAGAGACCGATCGGCGGACGATCGGCGTGGTAGGTCCCGCAGAGCCTCCATCCGTGCGCCCGTGCCCCCGTTGCCGTCGAGGTACATCCGGCTGTTGCCACCGAACACGAACTGCACGCCGACGGCGTTCACGTCGGTGATCGGGCTCTGGCAGTTGCCCGGGACCAGCCCGTCGGCGTCGGAGGGCAGCGGCGACGGCGGCCGAGCCAGCACGGCTCCCGTGCTCGGGTTGGTCGGGGTCCCGCCGATGACGTCGACCCCGCGCGGGATCGTCCACCGGTTGGTCGTTCCGGCGTAGACCCCGTCCGGGCACACGTCCGCGCAGGCCTCGTCGTGGAAGTCGAAGTAGTAGTTGCCCGGCTTGAACCACATCACCCGGCACAGGCCCATCGCGGTGTTGAGTGCCTGCGCGTTGTCGTAGTAGCCGGGGTTGAAGGTGGCGACCCCGGCGGTGCAGGAGGTCGGCGGCGTCCGCAGGTCCGGCACCGTGGTGCCCAGACTCGTGGCCGTAGTTCGGGTCGTCGATGGCCGGACCCGTGCCGCAGGACTTCGTCGCGGTTCCGGTCACGGTGGTCCCGGCACAGCTGCCCGTCGCGCGGACCGTGCCCGCGTCGACGGTCACCTGGCCGCTGATCGCCCCGTTGGCGTAGATGCCGCCGTGCACCCGCAGCGGGTCGGTCGCGGTCACGGTGCCGCCGGTGTGGGTGCTCGGGTCGCCCAGCGTGACGATGGCGTAGCCGGGCTTGTTGCTGCTGTTGATCGGCACCGCCGAGCCCTGGGCGCCGGTCGCGTCGTCCGGCGTGCACTCCACCCGTGCCGACAGCGCCTGGGTGTTCTCGCCGGAGACCAACGGCATGAGGTTGTTCAGGACGAGGGAGCCTGATCGGGGTCGTGGTCGGCGCGACGCCGTTGTAGCCGAAGCAGCCCGTCCCGGAGACGTTCGTGTAGTACCACGGGTCGGGCTCGCCGTTGCCTGTGTTGTATCCCGTGCGCAGCGCGTTGATCGCCACCTGCGCGGCCCCGTCGGCGGCGTACGACGTCCGGGTGACGTCGCGCAGCGCGACGGTCGCCCGCAGGCTGCCGTCGCCCCGGGTGAGCACGATGCCGGTCACCAGGGCGACGGTCGTGATGATGATGATGGCGAAGATCAGCAGAGCGCCCTCGTCGCCGCGCGGTCGCCGCAGTCGCACCCGCCACTGCCTCATGACTGCCTCCGTTCGCCCGAGAGGGTTGCGGTGTAGGCGACGGTGCCGTGGCCGTTCGGGTCGAGCACCGCGAGCGCGAGGTTCACGACGGACGGCACGTTGCTCCCGCTCCCGGTGCAGGCGACGTCGCAGGTCACCGTGGGCAACGAGCGCAGGCTGTGCGCGACCTGCACCGTGGACTTCACCGTCGCTCCGTTGCAGCGCACCCGGACCAGGCTCGTAGGCCGAGCCTGCCGAGCGGGCGAGGTAGGTGACGGTCATCCGGGTGGGCGTCGCGGTGGAGTCCGCCGAGGCGTACTCGCTCCAGGCGAGGGTCACGACCGGCGCGCCGGCCGGCAGGGCGCACGCCGGCGCCACGTTGACGGACTGCTGGAGCGGGAAGGTCTTGGTCACCGCGTCGTAGCTGCGCACCCCGATGCTCGCCACGTCGCGCTGCCAGTACGTCGCCACGAACTGGACGTCCTGGGACTCGGTCAGCCGCGACTGGGTGTCCACGGTGTTGCGCAGGTAGCCCATCACCACGCCGACGAGAGCCGTCAGCACGATGCCGATGATGGCGACGGTGATGACCAGGCTCGGGCAGGGTCAGGCCCTCGTCGTCGGAACCTGCCGCCCGCAGGCGCTCCCTCAGCCTGCACGACGTCCCCGTCCCGCAGGCCTTGCGGAGCACCACGGTCAGCCGCTCGGCCGCGCGGCTGTCGTTGCTCGTGACGGTGAGGGTGACTCGCTGGACGCCCTTGTCCCGCCCCGGGCAGGAGCCGGTCGTGATCGCCGCCCCGCTGCCGTCGAGCGGCGTGGCCACGGTCGCGCTCGCCGTGTAGCCGGCCGGGGCGCTGAACCCGACCACCGCCGGGGTGTAGGCACCCGTGCCTGCGCACGGGACGTAGTTGCCCGTGGTGTCGAGGTACTTCTCGATCGCCTCGGCGTAGCTTGCGCACGTAGGCGCCGCCCGTCGCCTGCTTGCGGTGGATGTCCGAGGCCTTGACACTCAGCCTGCAGCCCGGCCATGACCGCGACGCCGGCGATGCCGAGGATGACAACGGCCGCCAGCGTCTCGATCAGCGTCACGCCGGCGTCCGAGCGCGCGGCCCGGCGTCGGCGCTCGAGCCAGTCCATCAGATGTCCACCTGGTTGAAGATGCCGTACATCGCCGAGACCAGGGCGACCGCGACGAAGCCCACGATGGCGCCCATCACGATGATCACGACCGGCTCGAAGAGTGCGGTCGACTTGGCGATCTTGTAGTCCAGACTCGTCCTCGTAGTACTCCGCGGTGACCTCGAGTCTGGGTGTCCATCGACCCGGTGTCCTCGCCGACGCGGAGCATCGAGGTCGCCGTGCCGGGGAAGAGCCGGGTCCGGGCGAGCGGGCCCGCAAGGCCCTGGCCCTCGAGCATCTGCTCGGTCACGCCGTTGAGGCGTCTCATGAACACCCGGTTGCGCAGCGAGTCGGTGGAGACGGCGATCGCCTCCGGCAGGTTGACGCCCGCGCTCACCATCGAGGCCATCACCCGGCAGAACCGCTCCACCAGCGCGTACTGGATGGTCTCGCCCAGCACCGGCACCTTGAGCAGGAAGGCGTGCCAGGCGTACTTTCCGCGCTCGAAGCGCTGGGAGACGACGAAGAGCAGCGCGAGGATCGCCAGGCCGCCCACGATCGCCCACCACCACTCGCCGAGGAAGTCGGTGATGCCCAGCAGGATGCGTGTCGGGAGCGGCGAACTCGGCATCGAGATCGGCGAAGAAGTCCTTGAACTTCGGAAGCACGTAGATCGCCAGCACGAGCACCGTCACGACCGACATGCCCGCCACCGCGAGCGGGTACATGAGCGCGGACTTGATCTTGCGCCGCGCCTCCAGGTCGCGGCCGATGTAGATCGCCAGGCGGGAGAGCACCGTGTCCAGGCTCGCCGGTCAGGCTCGGCCGAGCGCACGATCCCGCGGTAGAACTCCGGGAACACCTTGGGATAGCGCTCCAGGGTGTCGGAGAACCGCTCGCCGGTGCGCAGCCCGTCCTCGATGTCGTGCATCATCCGGCGCACCGAGGAGTTCTCGCTCTCGGCGCCGATGGCGTGCACGGCGTCGAGGATCGGCAGGCCGGCCCGCAGGAAGGCCGCGATCTGGCGGGACAGGTGCATGACCTGCTCCCGCTTGATCCGCGGCCCGGAGATCTCGTACTGCAGGATGCTCTTCTTCTCGTGCACCCGCAGGTCGCGCAGGTTCTGCTCGTAGAGCGCCACCTCGGCGTCGCCGCGGCTCGCGGCCTTCTGCGTCCCCTTGACCCGGTCGCCGGTCAGGTCGACGCCGACGTAGGCGAACTTGGGCATCTCAGACTCCTGCCACGTAGATCGAGCGCATGACCTCGGCCGCGGTCGTGGTGCCGTGGGTGACCAGGCTGGGCGGCCTGCTCCTGCAGGGTGCGCATGCCCTGGCTGCGGGCCGGCTTCCGCATCTGGTCGTGCGGGGCGCGGTCCACGATCAGCCTCGCGCACCTCGTCGGTGACCACGAGCATCTCGTAGACGCCGATCCGCTCCAGGTAGCCCGTGTGGGCGCAGAAGTGGCAGCCGGTGCCGTGCTGGAAGCCGCCGATCGGCTCCTGCCCGCCGAAGGTGTGCAGGAACGCCAGGCTCGTCCGGGGAGGGCTGGTACGGCGCGAGGCAGGACGTGCAGGTGCGGCGTACCAGGCGCTGGGCGACGACCGCGGTCACCGAGGAGGCGATGAGGAAGGCCTCGATGCCCATGTCGAGCAGGCGGTAGAGCGCGGAGACCGCCTCCGTGGCGTGCAGCGAGGAGAGCACGAGGTGGCCGGTGAGCGCCGACTGCACGGCGATCCGCGCGGTGTCGACGTCACGGATCTCGCCGACCAGGATCACGTCAGGGTCCTGGCGCAGGATGGACTTCAGCCCGCCGGCGAAGGTGATGCCGGCCTGCTCGTTGATCTGGATCTGGTTGATCGAGTCGAAGGTGTACTCCACCGGGTCCTCGATCGTCATCAGGTTCTTCTCGGGGCTGTTGAGACTCGCCGAGCGAGGCGTAGAGCGTCGTCGTCTTGCCGCCACCGGTGGGGCCGGCGCAGATCACCATGCCGAACGGCGAGTGGATCAGCCGCGAGTAGCGCTCCGCCGTGGCGGCGGGCATGCGCCTCAGCGGCCCACGCCCGCGGCGTACCGCGGCCGGGCGTCGATGTCCTTGGGGTAGAGGCTGCGCGCCGCCGCGTCCTCCAGGCTCACCACCCCGGTCTGGACCAGGTGCGAGAGCGACTGCTCGAGGGTGAGCATCCCGTCCTGGGCGCCGGTCACCAGCGAGTTGCGCAGGCTGGTGCGTCTTGCCCTCCTTGATCAGGTTGCGCACAGCGGGCGTGGCCACCAGGACCTCGTACGCCGCCGTCATGCCGCCGCCGACCTTGGGGATCAGCCGCTGGTAGACCACGCACGACAGCGCGGCAGCGAGCCTGCACCCGGATCTGGGCCTGCTGCTCGGCGGGGAAGACGTCGATCATGCGGCCCAGCGACTGGGCGGTGTCGTTGGTGTGCAGGGTCGCGAAGACGAGGTGCCCGGTCTCGGCCACGGTCAGCGCGAACTGGATGGACTCCAGGTCGCGCATCTCGCCGACGAGCAGCACGTCGGGGTCCTCGCGCAGGACCGAGCGCAGCGCGTCGCTGAACGTCGCGGTGTCGGTGCCGACCTCGCGCTGGTTGACGGCCGCCCGCTTGTGGTCGTGGACGTACTCGATCGGGTCCTCGACGGTGATGATGTGGCAGCCGCGGTGGGTGTTGATCAGGTCGATCAGCGAGGCGAGGGTCGTCGACTTGCCCGACCCGGTCGGCCCGGTCATCAAGATCAGCCCCTGGTGCCGCATCGACAGGCTCGCGCAGCGCGGGCGGCAGGCCCAGGCTCGTCCGGGGTCGGCACGGTGCGCGGGATCATCCGCAGCGCGACGGCGGTGAGCCCGCGCTGGGTGAAGGCGTTGCCGCGGATCCGGGCGTGCTCGCGCCAGGAGAAGGAGAAGTCGTACTCGTGCTGGGACTCCCACGCCGTCTGCTGCTCGGCGGTGAGGATCTCCGCCAGCAGAGCGTCGGTCTCCTCGGCGGTGAGCGCCGACTGACCGGGCACCGCGGTGAGTGCGCCGTCGACGCGCAGCATCGGCGGGAGGCCGACCGTCAGCAGCAGGTCGGTTCCCCGCACCTCCCACAGCGCAGCGAGCAGACTGGTCGATGCGGTCACCGATGCGGTGGAGGTGGTGGTACACGGGAGACCCCTCAGGTGTCGACGCGATGGATGCCGAACGGAGGGCCGCCGCCGGACGGCGGCCCTCCGGAAGAGCTCAGGGCCCGCTCAGCAGGACGCGAGCGACTTGTAGGTCGGCTCGTCGGAGGAGGTGGCGCCGAAGGTGATGATGCCGGCCGGAGGGGCCTCCTGCAGCAGCACTGTAGACTCGGCGGCGTCGCGGTGGGCGCCTGCGTGGTGATCTGGCCGATCGCCGTCGGGTACTGGTTCGCCTGGGCGTAGTACGCCTCGACCGCGGTCTGCGCCGACTTGACGTTCGCCTTGCAGGCAGCCGTGTCGCCCCGGTTGGTGATGCCGCGGACCGAGAAGACGACGATCGCGGCGAGGATGCCCAGGATGATGATGACGATCAGGGGACTCGATGAGCGTGAAGCCGTTCTGGTCGCGCCGCGCCGCGCGCAGACGCTCGAGGGTTCGAAGCATGGCAGTACCTCTTCAGAGGAGAGTGGATGAACGGGGTGAGCGGTCCCGAGCCACTGAGTTCAGGAAACGTCACTCCGCGACGCTCCGTCACGGCAATGCGGCTTTCTTTACTTTCTCTGCTCGGCGATCCGATGTATGGTTCGCGCCGCAACCATCGGATCCGATGGTTCTGCCACGCGGCGGCACGACCGGGTCCACACTGTGCCCCGTGGCATCACCGAAGGCTCCCACCGCACAGTCCGTGCTCAACCTCTGGGACTTCCTGGTCCGGCGCGGGATCGCCGACCTGACCCGGACGCCCTCGGAGGTCATCGACAGCGGGCGCACCCGCGAGCCTGCACCGCTACGCGAAGGTCAAGGGCGTGCGCAGCAAGGGGATCCCGGTGCTGCTGGTGCCGCCGCTCGGCTCGCAGGCCACCTGCTTCGACCTGCGTCGCGGGCTGTCGCTGGCCGAGGACCTCGTCGGCCGCGGCCGCCCGACGTACCTCCTCGACTACGGACCGCTGAAGGGCGTGGACCGCAAGGTCGGCATCGAGCACTTCATCAACGACGTGCTGCCGCCCGCGATCCGCAAGGTGTCCGAGGACGCCGGCGGTCGGGACGTGCACCTGGTCGGCTGGTGCATGGGTGGCCTCCTGTCCCTGGGCACGACGGCCGTCCACCAGGACCTGCCGATCCGCTCGGTCGCGATGGTGGCCAGTCCCTTCGACCTCTCCCAGCAGCCGCTGCTCCGGCCGGTGCAGGCCGTGGCGAAGGTGACCGGTGGCCGGCTGGTCGGCGGCGCGCTCAAGGCGGCCGGATCGGTGCCCGCCCCGCTGGTGAGCATCGGGTTCAAGGCGACCGCCCTGCCGACGTACCTGAAGAAGCCGCGGACGCTGTGGAACAAGCGCGAGGACCGGGAGTTCCTCGGTCAGGTGCAGGCCGTCGACCACATCATGAACAACATGCTGGCCTACCCCGGCCGGGCGACGCTGCAGGTCTACCAGCGCCTCGCGCTGCGCAACGAGCTCGCCACGGGCAAGGTCCAGGGCCCGAACCACCTGGTCGACCTGGCGAAGGTCACCGTCCCGGTGATGAACGTCGCCGGGCGCACCGACGTGCTCGTCCCGCCCGCTGCCGCGCACCACGTCGGCACGCTGCTGCCGCACTCCCCCGACGTGGTCCTCCCGCTCGCTCCGGGAGGTCACCTCGGCGTGCTGACCGGGACCAAGGCGCCGGAGACCACCTGGACCTACCTCCACGAGTTCCTGGAGCGGCACGACCGCAAGCGCCGCTGAGCTCGCTCACAGCGCGCCGACGTGCTCCTCGAAGACGAGCACGGTCTGCGTGGCGACCACCTCGGGCAGCGCCTGGATCCGCTCCAGCACCAGGCTCGCGCAGGTGGTCGGCGTCGCGGGCGCGGACCAGGATCACGCAGTCGAAGTCGCCGGTGACGAGTGCGACGTGCGCGGCCTCCTCCAGCTGCCAGGCCTTGGTGCGGAAGGACTTCCAGGAGTTCTGCTTGGTCCGCACGTGGACGTACGCCGACAGGCCCAGCCCCACCGCCGCCGGGTCCACGTCGACGGTGAACCGGCGGATCACCTTCTCCTCGGTCATCCGCTTGACCCGCGCGTAGGCGCTCGCGCGGCTGATCCCGGCCTGTGCGGCGACCTCTCGGATCGAGGTCCGGGCGTCGGCACGCAGAATGTCCAAGATCGCTCGGTCGACGGTGTCCATGCTGGACATCGTGCCACCGATCGGCGCAATCGCCAGCCATTTGTCCGACCAGACTGGCATTTCTGTGGACCAGGTCACACACTGCAGGCATGTTCGAGGAAGGTCAGTACTTCGCGCCCGTCACCGCCGACGAGGACGGCTCGCTCAAGGTCCACCTCGGCGCCGGCCACCCGGGCTTCGCCGACCCCGAGTACCGCGCCCGCCGCGACGCCCTCGCCACCCTCGCCAGCGCGTGGGTCCCCGGCACGCCGGCGCCCGTGGCGTCGTACACGGCGGCGGAGCACGAGGTCTGGAAGGTCGTCAGCGAGGCGCTCGTGACCAAGCACCGGGCCTACGCCTGCCGGGAGTTCCTCGACGGCAAGGAGTCGCTGGGCCTGCCCATCGACCGGATCCCCCAGGCTCGCCGAGGTCAGCGAGTGGCTGCAGCCGCTGACCGGCTACCGCTACCAGCCGGCCGCCGGCCTGGTCCCGCTCCGCGAGTTCTACGGCTCGCTCGCCGACAAGGCGTTCTGGTCCACCCAGTACGTCCGCCACCACTCCGTCCCGCTCTACACACCCGAGCCGGACGTGCTCCACGAGGTCGTGGGCCACGGCAACACCCTCGCCAACCCCCGCTTCACCGCGCTCTACGAGGCGGCCGGCCACGCCTCGCGCCGGGTCGAGAGCGCCGCCGCGCTGGAGTTCGTCAGCAAGGTCTTCTGGTTCACCCTGGAGTTCGGCGTGCTCTGGGAGTCCGGCGAGTCTCAAGGCCTACGGCGCCGGCATCCTGTCCTCCCCCGGCGAGATCGAGGCCTTCCGCGGGATGACCATCCGCCCCCTCGACATCGGCGAGATGGGCAGCATGCAGTACGACATCACCGACTACCAGGACGTGCTCTACGTCGCCGACTCGTTCAGCCAGGTCGAGGACGTCGTCGGCTCCTTCTGGGCCGAGTGCACCGACGACTCGATCGCCCGGCTCTCCGCGCGGCACCCCGCGCACACCTGAGTCAGGAGCGCCGCGCGGCCCAGGCGACCAGGCTCCCGCGCCGGTCCCTCCGGCGGTTGCGCGCCGCCCTTCCACACCGCGTGCAGGCGGCGGGTGAGGTCCAGCCCGGTCACCGTGACCCGCACCAGGCGGCCGGTCGCCAGGTCGTCCCGTACGGCGTGCGCCCCGACCGCCGCGGGCCCGGCTCCGGCCGCGACGGCCGCCCGGACGGCGGCGGTGCTGGAGAGACTCCAGCACCGGGGCGGCCATCGGCAGGTCGGCGAGCGCGCGTTCCAGGACGGTCCGCGTCCCCGACCCCACCTCCCGCACGACGAGCGGGGTGGCCGCCAGGGTCGACGCGCTCACCCGGCGCCGGGACCGCTGGGCCCACGGGTGCCCGGGGCCGACGACCACGAGCAGGCTCGTCGGTGCCGACGAGCCGGTGCCGCAGCCCGCGCGGGGCATCGGGACCCTCGACGAAGCCGACGCTCACCTCGCCCGCCTCGACCATCGCGGTGACCCGCTGGGTGTTGGTGGCGGTCATGGTGATGTCGGTGGGCTGCTGGCCGCGCTGCACCTGCTGGGCGCGCAGTCCGACCAGCCAGCCCGGCAGCAGGTGCTCGGCGATGGTGAGGCTGGCGGCGATGTCGAGGTGCCCCCGGCGATCGGCCCGGACGGCGGTGATGCCGGCGTCGAGCTCCTGGGCGGCGTCGAGCACCCGACCGGCCCACTGCACGACGAGCTCGCCGGTCGGGGTCGACTCGGAGCCGCGCTTGCTCCGCGCGACGAGCGGCTCCCCCACCAGTGCCTCCATCGTGCGCACCCGGGATGATGCCGCCTGCTGGGTGATCCCCAGGCTCGGCCGCGGCTGCGCCGAGCGAGCCCGTGCGCGCGACGGTGACGAGCAGGCTCGAGGGCTCGGAGCTCCGGCACGTGCGGTCCCAACATGGTCACAACCGTACCTTGTGAGCACCCAACCACAACCTCGTTCTGTGAGGGCGGCGCCCCGGCCAGACTCGTCGGCATGACTCTTCGCGTCGCCATCGTGGGCGGTGGTCCGGCCGGCATCTACGCCGCCGACATCCTCACCAAGTCCGAGACCCCCGTGTCGGTGGACATCCTCGAGCGCCTGCCCGCGCCCTTCGGTCTGGTCCGCTACGGCGTCGCGCCGGACCACCCGCGGATCAAGGAGATCATCAAGGCACTGCAGCGCGTGCTCGCCAAGCCGGAGGTCCGCTTCCTCGGCAACGTGGAGTACGGCGTGGACGTGAAGCCTGGAGGACCTGCGCGAGTTCTACGACGCCGTCGTGGTCGCGACCGGCGCGATGACCGACCGGGACCTCGGCATCCCCGGCGAGGAGCACTCGCTCGGCGCCGCCGACTTCGTGTCCTGGTACGACGCCCACCCCGACGTGCCGCAGGAGTGGCCGCTCGACGCCACGAGCGTCGCCGTGCTGGGCGTGGGCAACGTCGCCCTGGACGTCGCCCGGGTGCTGGCGAAGACCGGCGAGGAGATGCTCGTGACCGACATCCCGCCGCACGTCCACGCCGGCCTGGTGGCCAAGACGATCACCGACGTCCACGTGTTCGCGCGTCGCGGCCCGGCGTACGCGAAGTTCTCACCGCTGGAGTCTGCGCGAGACTCAACCACTCGCCGAACGTCGAGGTGGTCGTGCACCCCGAGGGCTTCGACGTGGACGCCCACGGGATGGCGCACATCGCCCAGCACAAGGCACAGAAGATGGTGCTCAACACGCTGACCAGGCTGGGTCGGCGCGGACCCCGTCGGCAAGCCGCACCGGATCCACCTGCACTTCGCCGAGGCACCGGTCGAGATCGTCACCGACGAGGCCGGCAGGGTCACCACCCTGCGCACCGAGCGCACCCACTCGCCGAACGCCGACGGCAACGTCGAGGGCACCGGCGAGGTGACTGACTGGGAGGTGCAGCAGGTCTACCGGGCGATCGGCTACCGCAGCAGCGCCCTGCCGGGCCTGCCCTTCGACGAGCGCGCCGCGGTCATCCCGAACGACGGCGGCCGCGTCCTCGACCTCGACGGCGACCCGCTCCCCGGGACGTTCGTCACGGGCTGGATCAAGCGCGGCCCGGTCGGCCTGATCGGGCACACCAAGAGCGACGCCGCCGAGACCGTCGGCCACCTGCTCGCCGAGACGCAGCGGACCGCGAGCGCCCGGGCTCCCGAGGACGTGGACGCCTACTTCGCCGAGCGCGACGTCGACGTCGTCACCCACACCGGGTGGGAGCGCCTGGACGCGCACGAGATCGCCCTGGGCGCTCCGCAGGAGCGGGTCCGGGTCAAGGTCGCCACCCGTGCGGAGATGCTGCGGGCCGCCTCTATGTTGGAGGGGTGAGCCGCCCCACCGTCCTCCGTGTCCCGCCCCTGAGCCCCCAGGCTCCACGACGCCGCCGGCGAGCGGTACGACGCCCTCGACCTGCCGGCGCAGGGGCGGTCCGCCTTCCTCGCCGAGCACGGCGCGGACGTGGTCGCGATCGTGTGCACGAACACCGGGCAGGTGGGTGCGGACCTGATCGCCGCCCTGCCCCGGCTGGGTGTGATCGTCAACCACGGCGTGGGCTACGACAACATCGACATCCCTGCCTGCCTGGAGCGCGGCATCCTGGTCAGCCACACCCCCGGGGTGCTCGACGACGCGGTCGCGGAGACCGCCCTGGGGCTGCTGATCGCGACCCGGCGGCGGATGGTCGAGGCCGACCGCTTCGTCCGCCAGGGTCGCTGGCCCGAGGCCGGGGCCTTCCCCCTCACCGGGCAGGTCGCGGGCAGCACGGTCGGCATCCTCGGCCTGGGACGGATCGGCCGCCGGCTCGCTGAGATCCTCCTCGCCCTGGGCTGCACGGTCTCCTACCACTCCCGGCACGAGGTGCCCGGTGTCCCCTACACCTACGCCCCGAGCGCGCGGGACCTCGCGGCCGGTGTCGACAACCTGGTCGCGATCGTGCCGGGCGGTCCCGCCACCGACGGCCTGGTCGGCCGCGCCGTGCTCGACGCCCTGGGGCCTGACGGCGTGCTCGTCAACGTCGCCCGCGGCTCGGTGGTGGACGAGGACGCGCTCGTCGCCGCGCTGCAGGAGGGCCGGCTCGGCGCGGCCGGGCTCGACGTCTACGCGCACGAGCCGGAGGTGCCGGCGGCGCTCACCGCGCTCGACAACGTCGTGCTGCTCCCCCACGTCGGCTCCGGCACCGAGGAGACCCGCGCCGCGATGCGTGAGACTCACCCTCGACAACCTCGACCTCTGGCTGGAGACCGGCCGGCTGCGCACGCCCGTGCCGGAGATGGCTCAGGCCGACGGCCAGCCCGTGTAGCCCTCGGCCAGCCACCGGGAGCCGTGCGCGGAGGAGACGATCGAGGACAGGCTCACCGAGCCTGGCGTCGTACGTCGAACTCCGAGGCGTCCTCGACCCGGTGCAGCAGCGTGGTCATCCAGTACGAGAAGTGCTGGGCCTTCCACACCCGCTCCAGCGCGAGCGCGGTGTAGTCGTCCAGCGCGTCGCGGTCCCCCTTGAGCACGACCCGCTCGAGCACCTCCGCCAGCACCCGCACGTCGGCGAGGGCGAGGTTGAGCCCCTTGGCCCCCGTCGGCGGGACGGTGTGCGCGGCGTCGCCGGCGAGCACCAGGTTGCCGTGCCGCATCGGCTCGCAGACGAAGGAGCGGAAGGGCAGCACCGTGCGGGAGATGATCGGCCCCTCCTGCAGCCGCAGCCCGTCCTCGCCCGCGACCCGGGCCTGGAGCTCGGCCCAGATCCGGTCGTCGGACCAGTCCGCGACGTCGGTGCCGGGGTCGCACTGGAAGTACATCCGCTGCACGGTCTCGGTGCGCTGGCTGATCAGCGCGAAGCCCCGCTCGGAGCGGGCGTAGACCAGGCTCCTCGGCGCTCGGGGGTGCCTCGCAGAGGATCCCGAACCAGGCGAAGGGGTAGGTCCGGAAGAGCCTCGGCGCGACCGGTGACGTGACCGCGGGTGGTGCTGCGCGAGCCGTCGGCGCCGACCAGCACCTCGCAGCGCACCTCGCGCGGCACACCGGCGGCGTCGGTGAAGCGCATCGCCGGCCGGTCGCTGGTCAGGTCCACCACCGAGGTGTCGGTGACCGCGAAGCGGACATCACCGCCGTCCCGCTCCCGCGCGTCGGCCAGGTCGACGAAGACATCGGTCTGCGGGTAGAGCCAGGTCGAGGCCCCCACCAGTGCCGCGAAGTCGATGCGGTGGCTGACGCCGTCGAAGCGCAGGTCGATCCCCCTGGTGCTCGTGCCCCTCGCGCAGCACGCGGTCCGAGACGCCGGAGTCGACGAGCAGCCGGACGCTGTCGCGCTCGAGGATGCCGGCGCGGTGGGTGTTCTCGATCTCGTGCCGGGTGCGCGTCTCGACGACGACCGACTCGATGCCGGCGACGTGAAGCAGGTGGGACAGCATCAGCCCCGCCGGCCCGCCGCCGACGATGCCGACGCGGGTGCTCTCGACGGTGCGTGCGGGCTGCTCAGGCATCGGCGTCCAGGCTCCTCCAGCACCTCGCGCGCCACGGCGAAGCCGTGGTTGGCGACCGGTACGCCGCAGTAGACCGCGCTCTGCAGGATCACCTCGGCGATCTCCTCGTCGCTGAGGCCGTTGGTGCGGGCCGCGCGCACGTGCATCGCGAACTCTCCCCAGTGCCGCAGGGCGAGCAGGGCCGTCAGCGTCGCGATGCTCCGGCTGCGCCGGTCCAGGCCGGGCCGGGTCCACACCTTTCCCCAGGCGTACTCGGTGATGAGACTCCTGGAAGTCGCTGGTGAACGGCGTCGTCGCGGCCTCGGCACGGTCGACGTGCGCGTCGCCGAGCACCTCACGGCGCACCTTCATCCCGGCCTGGTGGATCTCGCTCATGACAGTGCTCCTCGGCTCTCGGGCGTGCTCTCGGGTACGACGGACGCATGGGCCTCCAGCAGGGCGGCGACGACGGCGGCCGGTGCCTCGGCGGGTGGCAGGTGACCGCAGCCGGCGAGCACCCGCAGGGTGGTCCCGGGGGCGGCCGCCGCGGTCTCGCCCGCGGTCGCGGCGGTGACGACCTCGTCGTGCTCGCCCGGCGCGACGAGCAGCGGGATCCGGGCCTCGGCGAGGCGCCCGGACAGGTCGAACCCAGCCAGCGCCTCGCAGGCACGGGCGTAGGACTCGGCGTCGGTGTGCTGGAGCCCGTCGAGCAGCCGGGCCGCGACGGCCGGCTCGCGCTCGACGAAGCCGGGCGCGAACCAGCGCTGCGCGGAGCCGGCCACCATCACCGGGGTGCCGGCGCGGCGCACGAGTGCAGCGCGGTCGTGCCAGCCCTCCGGCTCGCCGATCCGCATCGCGCTCGCCAGGCAGGCGGAGTGCCGGAACGCCCCGGGGTCGACCGCCGGCTCCAGTGCCACGGCGCCGCCCAGGGAGACACCGGCGTAGAAGCTCGGACGAGCCTCCGCCCGGCGTCGTACGGCGTCCGCGAGGCCGGCGATCGTGAAGGCCTCCGTCGTCGGCGTGCTCCGCCCGTGCCCGGGCAGGTCCCAGCCGACGACCTCGTAGCCCTCGGCCGCGAGCAGGGCCGCCGCGCGGTCCCACAGCGCCTCGACGGACGTGCCGAGCGAGGGGCCGACGACGAGCAGACGGGGCGAGCCCGGGCCGCCGGCGAGGCGGGTCGCGGTCGGCTCAACCACGGCGCACCCGCGCGAGGACGGTGTCCACGAAGGCATCGGCAACGCCGAGGTAGTCGCGCGGGGCGCCGCCGCCGCCACGCTCGGCCAGCAGGTCGGCCGACGCCGCGTCCACCCGGCGGGCCATCGCGCCGGCGTCGACCTGCAGGCCGGCGACCAGACTCGGCCGCCTGCGCGGTGGCGACCACCGCGAGGTCCAGGAGACGCACCAGTGCGGGCCACTCGCTGTGCCAGGCACCGTCGGGCCGCTCGTCGGCGGCCTGCCCGGCGGCGAGACTGCAGGCTGGGCCTGGAGCAGCGGTGCCTGCAGCGCCGCGCTGCGCACCAGGATGCTGAGCACGGGGTTCTGCTTGTGCGGCATGGTCGAGGACCCGCCCCGGCCGGGGACGGAGGCCTCGCGCAGGCTCGGCGATCTCGGGCCGCGCCAGCAGCGCCACGTCGGTGCCGATCACGCCGACGGCGGCGACCGCGCCGGCCACCGCCCCACCGATCCGTACGACGGGCGAGCGGTTCGTGTGCCACGGCAGTCCCGGCCACGCCAGCCCGCACGCGCGGGCGAACGCCTCGGCGGCCGCGACCGGCTCGGCGCCCAGGCTCCCCCACCAGCGCCAACGTCCCGGCGGCGCCGCCGCACTGCACGGGCAGCGCGGCCAGGGCCTCCTCGACCGCGTCGCGCGCGTCGAGCACCCCGGCGAGCCACTGTGCGGCCTTGAGCCCGAAGGTCACGGGCACCGCGTGCTGGGTGAGCGTCCGGCCGGCCATGACCGTGCCGCGGTGCCGGTCCGCGTGCGCGGCGAGCGCCTCCGTGGCGGCGCTCAGGTCGGCGTGCACCCGGCCCAGGGCGTCCTGGGAGAGCAGCACCAACGCGGTGTCGAGGACGTCCTGGCTGGTGAGGCCGCGGTGGACCCTGGCGGCGAGCCCGTCGTCACCGACCGCCGTACGGAGCCGGGCCACGAGCGGCACGACCGGGTTGCCGGCGTCCTCGGTCGCCGCGAGGAGGCCGGACAGGTCGGGCTCCGCCGCGGCGAGCCGGTCGGCGTCGCCCGGCTCCGCGGCGCCCACCTCCTCCAGCGCGCGCAGCCAGGCGACCTCGACGGCGACCATCGCCGCGACGAGGGCGTCGTCGCCGAAGGCATCGGCACTGCGGTGCGCGCCCGGCGTCAGCAGGCTCACCGCCGGTGCCCCGGGAAGGTGAGGAAGGTGGTCTCCCGCGGTCCCTGCAGGTGGATGTCGAAGCGCAGGCTGCCGTCGGTCTCGCGGACCACGGCGAGCGTCGGGTCGTCCTGGTCCACCTCCGGCAGGTAGGCCCGGGTGAAGAGCCGGTCGAGCAGTCCGCGGGCCAGCACGAGCACCGAGAAGAAGGGCCGGTCGCCGCCGGGCTCGACGGTCGTGAACGAGTAGCGTCCGGCGGCGTCGGTGGCCGCGCGGCCCCAGCCGGTGAAGGCCGTGTGCTCGCGGCACAACGAGCCCTCCACGCGCGGCAGGTGGCCGTCGGGACCGGCCTGCCGGATCTCGACGAGGGCGTCGGCGACCGGCTCGCCCGCGCCGTCGTGGACCGTGCCGTGGAGGCGGAGCGCGCCCGTCGTACCGGGCGGGACCAGGCTGGTGGCCGCGCTCGAAGGGCAGCGCGAAGTGGAAGAACGGGCCGACGGTCTGGCCCGGCGTCGGCACCAGGGACTCAGTCATCGTGGCCCTCCTGCTCCATCGGGGTGGAGTGCGTGCCGGTCAGCACGATGTCCCACCGGTAGGCGGTCGACCACTCGTGCGTGGTCACGTCGTGGTCGTACGTCGCGACGAGCCGGTCCCGGGCGGCCGGGTCGGTGATCGCCTGGAAGATCGGGTCGAGCGCGAAGAGCGGGTCGCCGGGGAAGTACATCTGGGTGATCAGCCGCTGGGTGAACTCGGTGCCGAACAGCGAGAAGTGCACGTGCGCCGGGCGCCAGGCGTTGCGGTGGTTGCCCCACGGGTAGGGGCCCGGCTTGATCGTGGTGAAGCGGTACCAGCCGTCGTCGTCGGTGAGGCAGCGACCGGTCCCGGTGAAGTTGGGGTCGAGCGCGGCGGGGTGCTGGTCGCGCTTGTGGACGTAGCGCCCACCGGCGTTGGCCTGCCAGATCTCGACGAGCCTGGTGGCGCACCGGGCGGCCCGCGCCGTCGAGCACCCGGCCGGTGAGCACGGTGCGCTCACCGATGGGCTCGCCGCTGCCCTGGATGGTGAGGTCCGCCTCCAGCGGGTGCACGTCGGAGTGGCCGAAGACCGGCGCCACCAGACTCGATGCCCTCCGGGTCCGCGTGCCGCGGGTCCTCGGTGGGGTGCCGGAGCACGGAGCTCCGGTACGGCGGGTAGTCGAGGCGCGGGGAGCGCTCGACGACGCCGGCCGCGTCGTACGCCTTGGCGAGGGCGGCGATCTCGTCGCTCACCTCGGTCTGCGTGCTGAGCCGGGGAACGCCGGGAGTGGTCGGGGCCATGCCGGCAAGGTACGCCGGGGGTTGTGACCGCCGCCTCATCGCACTTCCACTGAACGGAAGTCGCGTGTGGTCGACGGCGGGTGACGCGTGTCACGGTCCGGCCATGAACCTCACCTCCGCTCCCGCGGCTCCCGGCCGCACGACGCCCGCCAGCGGCGGCTTCTGGCCGGTCGCGCTGTGCTGGATGGCGGTCGCGCTCGACGGCTTCGACCTGGTCGTCCTCGGCGCGGTCATCCCCACCCTCTCCAAGACCGGCGCGCTCGGCTTCACCGACGCCTCGCTCACCACCGCCTCCACGATCGGCCTGGTCGGCGTGGGCATCGGCGCCGTGGCGATCGGTCCCCTGACCGACCGGTTCGGGCGTCGTACCAGCCTGATCGCGAGCATCGCGATCTTCTCCGTGCTCACCGTGGCGGTGGCGTTCGCGCAGGACGTCACCCAGTTCACCATCCTGCGCTTCCTCGCCGGCCTGGGCCTCGGTGCGTGCCTGCCCACCGCCCTGGCCTACATGAGCGAGCACGCCAGCGCCGGGCGCGGTGGATCCGCGGTGACCCGGATGATGACCGGCTACCACGTCGGCGCGGTGCTCACCGCCCTGCTGGGCCTGTGGGTGATCGACGCCTTCGGCTGGGAGGCGATGTTCGTGGTCGGCGGTGTCGCCGGGCTGCTCACCTTGCCGGTGATGTGGGCGAAGTCTGCCCGAGTCCGAGGCCTACCTCCGCGCCGCCGGTACGACGCAGGCCGCCACGGCCCCGCGCAGCGCGGACGTGGTCCGCGGCCGCTACCTGCGGGTCAGCCTCGGCCTGTGGGTCGCCTCCTTCATGGGCCTGCTGCTCGTCTACGGGCTCAACACCTGGCTGCCGAAGATCATGGGCGAGGCGGGCTACTCCATCAAGGCCGGCACCGGCCTGCTCCTGGTGCTCAACGTCGGCGCCGTGATCGGCCTGCTCGCGGCCGGCGTCATCTCCGACTCGCGCGGCAACAAGCCCACGGTGCTGGCCTGGTTCGGCCTCGCGGCCGCCTTCTTGGCCGTGCTGTCGATCCGGCTCGACTCCTCGCTGCTCGTCTACGCCGCCGTGATGCTCACCGGCATCTTCGTGTTCAGCGCGCAGGTGCTCGTCTACGCCTTCGTCGGCCACCTCTACCCGCCGGAGATCCGCGGCACCGCGCTCGGCATGTCCGCGGGCATCGGCCGGGTCGGCGCGATCGTCGGGCCCTCGCTCGGCGGCGCCCTCGTCACGGCCGGGATCGCCTACCCGTGGGGCTTCTACGCCTTCGCGGTCGCCGCGGTGCTGGCGGTCGCCGCCCTGGCCACCGTCCCCGCGCACGTGCACACCGCGCCCGAGACGCACTGACCGACGCGGCCGGAGTGGGACACTGTCGAGCATGTCCGGCAACGTGTCCCGCCCCGGCGCGACCGTCACCAGCCGGGCCCTCGCGATCCTGGCGGCCTTCGACGACCGCCACCGCCGGCTCAGCCTGACCGAGTCTCGCCGGCCGTGCGGAGCCTGCCGCTGCCGACCTGCCACCGGCTGGCCGGCGAGCCTGGTCGCCTGGGGCGCGCTGTCCCGCACCCCGACCGGTCACTTCGTGATCGGCCGGCGGCTGTGGGACGTCGGCATGCTCGCGCCGGTGCAGGCCGGCCTGCAGCAGGCGGCGTCGCCCTTCCTCAACGACCTCCACGCCGCCACCCGCGCAACCGTGCACCTGGCGGTGCGCGACGACATCGAGGTGCTGTACGTCGAACGGCTCTCCGGGCGCGTCTCGGTCCCCGTCGTCAGCCGCGCCGGCTCCCGGCTGCCGCTGCACGCCACCGGGGTCGGCAAGGTGCTCCTCGCCCACGCACCGGACGACGTGCGGGAGCGGGCCCTGGCCCGGCTGACCCGGCAGACGGCGTACACGATCACGCAGCCGGGGCGTCTGCTCGACCAGACTCGAGAAGGTCCGCGAGGAGGGCTACGCCACCACCGTCGAGGAGATGACCCTCGGCGCGTGCTCGATCGCGGTCCCGGTCCGCGGCCGGGGCCCGGCCGGCGACGGCGACCCGCTCGACCGGCCGGTGCTCGCCGCGCTCGGGATCGTCGTCCCGAACCTCAAGCGGGAGCGCGCCCGCCTGCTCAGCGCCCTGCAGGTGGCGGCCCAGGGCATCGGCCGCACGCTCGCCTGAGCTTCGTGGCCACTCCTTGGCCCTTCCACAACGAACGCACAGGATCGCGACGCACGCTCGACGGCATGAGCAGCCTGACTCCTCCCCCGCCGCCGCCCTACCTGCCGCCCCCACCGCCGCCCGTCCCGGCGCGCCGTACCCGTCGTCTCGTGGCAGCAGGCGTGGCCGCGTCCGTGCTGCTCGTCGGCACCGGCGCTGCGGGCGCCGCCGTCGCGACCCGGCTGCTCGACGACGGGCCCACCCCCAGCGCCGGTACGACGGAGCAGGGGCCCTCCACGACCGCGCAGGACGGCACCGGCGTCGCGCCGACGTCGCCCTACGCGCAGCGAGGCCAGGGCTTCGTCGTACCGGACCAGGGGCTCGGGTCCACCTCGGCCGAGACCGCGAGCGACGCCACCGCGGAGCAGTCGGCAGGCATCGTCCAGATCACCTCCACCCTCACCGACGGGACCGGCGCCGGCACCGGCCTGGTCCTCACCTCCGACGGGGAGGTCGTGACCAACCACCACGTCGTCGAGGGCGCCACCGCCATCAAGGTCACCGACGTCTCCACGGGCAGGACCTACACCGCCCGGTACGTCGGCGGCGACGCCGTCACCGACGTCGCCGTCCTGCAACTCGAGGACGCCAGCGGGCTCACCCCGGCCGACCTGTCCGGCGACGCCGCGCAGGTCGGCGACGAGATCACCGCCGTGGGTGACGCGGGCGGCGACGGCGGCTCGCTGACCGCCTCCCCCGGCACCGTCTCCGCGCTCGGTCAGGACATCACCGTCGAGTCCACCGACGGCAGCGGCGGCACGGAGCTCACCGACCTGATCCAGATGGACGCCTACGTCGTGCCCGGCGACTCCGGTGGCGCGGTGCTCGACAGCGACGGCCAGGTCGTCGGGATGAACGTCGCCGCGTCCTCCGGCAGCCGCCAGGTCGTCGGCTACGCGATCCCGATCGCCACCGTCGAGTCGGTCGTGCGCAAGATCGAGGACGGAGACGAGAGCGGCAACGTCGGTTCGGGCTACCACGGCTACCTCGGCGTGGGGCTCGACCCGTCGGCGACGACGCCGCTCGTGGCGCAGGCTGATGGAGGGCTCCGCCGCCGCGGACGCGGGGTCGCCGTCGGCGACACCATCACCAAGGTGGACGGCGTCGCCGTGCCGACCGCCGAGGCGCTGCAGAAGGCGATCGCCGCGAAGGACGCCGGCGACCGGGTCAGCCTGACCTGGACCGGCACCGACGGCCGGTCGCACACCGCGACGGCGACCCTGGGCGAGGCACCGGTCTCCTAAGCCGCACACCGGGCGTGCCGATCAGGAGCCAATGCGTCGTCTCACGTTCCTCTGCCTCCTGCTCGGCGCGCTCGGGCTCCTCACCGGTCCCGCCGGCGCGGACCCGCTCAACCCGGCGAACCCGCTCGCGAACAGCGGGACCTGGCGCTACTCCCTGATCCGGACCAAGGCCAACCCGGAGCCTGCTCAACTACCTCGCCGCGACCGACCCGACCCGCAAGTACCTGCTGGGCCGGGTCGCGCTCACGCCGAAGGCCCGCTGGTTCGCCAACTGCGGCACCTGCAACCCCACGACGGCGCAGCGCTCCGTGGCGGCCTACGTCGCCGACGCGCGCCGCAGCGACCCCGATGCCCTGGTCCAGGCTCGCCGTCTTCGGGCTGTGGCCCGACGGCGAGGTGGTGGGCGGCAAGCGGCCCGCGATGTCCTGGTCGATGGCGCGCTACCAGGCCTGGATCAAGCAGATCGGCGCCGGCATCGGCACTGCCCGCGCGGTCGTCGTCCTGGAGCCGGACCTGGCGATCTCCGCCAACCACGGCGCCGACGGGCGCACCATGCCCGACCCGACGCCCGGCACCCGCACGGCGATGGCCCGCTGGGCCGCGGCGTACCTCTCCCGCCTTCCACGCACCACGGTCTACCTCGACGCCGGCTCGGCCGACTGGCTCACCGTCGACGAGGCGGTCCGGTTGCTGCGCGCCAGCGGCGTCCAGTACACCCGCGGGTTCGCCCTCGGCGCCACCCACTACGACGCGGTCGCGAGCAATGTCGCCTTCGCCGCCAAGGTGAGCGCGGCCCTGACCAGGACCGGGATCCCCGGCAAGCGCGCGGTCATCGACACCGCCGACAACGGCACGCCCTTCACCTGGGCCCAGTGGAACGCCCGCTGGGGCGCCCGGTTCCGGGCCACGGGCAACGAGTACTACCAGTTCGACAACACCCCCACCTGCTTCTCCCGCACCGAGCAGGTCTGCCAGACCATCGGCCACAAGCCCACCTGGAACCCGGTCGACGCCGAGGCGGCCAAGCTCGGCCTCGGCACCGCCAGCCCGGCCCTGCGCCGCCAGGCCCAGGTCTACGTCGACGCCCTGCTCTGGTTCGGCCGCGGCTGGCGCTGGATGCAGCAGGGCGGCAGCGACTCCCGGACCGAGGTCCGCACCGTCCGGATGGCGACGTACACCCGCTTCGCCCGGTGAGTCCGCGGCGCACCTGATCGAAAACCGCTGGGCGGTGACCCGTCGCCAGGCGTACCGTCCTGCCAGGGGCCACCGCCCAGTGGTCTTCTGCATTTCACGCCCTCGTGGCCCGCCGGAAACACCGGCTGCCCACGCTTCGCCCACGATCGAGGAGGACCACGACCAGTCCCTCGCGGAAAGGAGGTGGCGGCGCCATGACCGCCGTGATGCTGCTCAACGCCTCCTACGAGCCGCTCGGCACGGTCGAGCTTCCAGCACGCGGTGCGGATGCTCTTCCGCGAGGTCGCCACCGTCGAGGAGGCGCACGACGACCGGATGATCGGGCCGCACCCGTGGCCGCGCGTCATCCGCCTGGTCCGGTACGTCGCGGCGAAGTGGATGTACCGCCCGGCGGCGTACTCCCGCTCGGGGGTCCTCAAGCGCGACCGCCACCGGTGCGCCTACTGCCACCGGCACGCCTCCACCGTCGACCACCTGCTCCCGCAGAGCCGCGGTGGCGGCTGGACCTGGCTGAACACCGTGGCCGCGTGCCACACGTGCAACGGCCGCAAGGCCGACCGCACCCCCGTCGAGGCCGGCATGCGACTGCTCGTGGTGCCCTACGCCCCGACCCGGGCACAGGCTGGCGGCGAGCCTAGCCGGGCACGGTGGGCCTAGATTGGCGGGATGCGGACGACGAACCGGCTCCAGGCTCGCCTACGGCGCCCTCGCGGCGACCGACACCGTGGTGGCCGGGTCGTCCCGGATCTGGGCGCACGGCGCGCGCCGGGTGACCAAGCCGCTGCTGATGCCCCTGCTCGCCGCCTCGCTGGCCACCGACCCGCGGGCGGCGGGCTCGCCGCTGCGCGCCTCGACGCTGGCCGGCGAGGTCGCCGGCTGGGGTGGGGACGTGCTGCTGCTCGGCGAGGGCACGGGCCGGTTCGCGGCCGGCGCCGGGTCCTTCGGGATCGGCCACCTCGCCTACCTGCACGGACTGCACCGGCTCCGCGAGCGTCGTACGCCGGCCCGGAGCAGCCCGGCGGTGCGGGCGATCGCCGGCGTCTGGGCGGCCACCGCGCCGGTCGTGGCGATCGCGGCGGCTCGCCAGGAGCGGGCACTCGGCCCCACCGTGCTGGCCTACTCCGGGCTGCTCGCCACGATGACCGCCGCCGCCACGCGGCTCGGGAACGACGTCCCCCGGCGGGCGCGGGTGCGCACCGCGACCGGCGCCGGGTTGTTCCTGCTGTCGGACTCGCTGCTCGGGGCACGCACCTTCCTGCTGCGAGCACCGGCGCCGTGGGTGGAGTCGGGGGTGATGGCGACCTACACAGCCGGGCAGTACCTGATCAGCCGGGGAGCGGCGCTCGGCTGAACGCGGCGACGAAGTCCCGGAAGCGCGCGGCCGCGGGCTCCAGGCTCGCGGTCGGTGCGCCAGGTCAGCCCGACGGTACGACGCGCACCCCGGCTGGCGAGCGCGATGCCGACCGTCCCCGAGAGACCGGCGAAGGCCTCCGGGACGATCGCGACGCCCAGGCCCGCCGCGACCAGGCCCTCGATCGTGGCGAGGTCCACGCTCTCGAAGGACACCTTCACCGCGACCCCGGCATCGGCGAGCAGCCCGTCCACGAGGGAGCGGAAGCCGAAGCCCAGCGGCGTCATCACCATCTCCTCCCCCGCGAGACTCGACAAGGCCGATCCGCTTGCGGTGACGCAGCCGGTGCGAGGGCGGGACGACGAGGACGAGCCGCTCGTGCTGCAGCGGCAACCACCCGAAGTGCTCGCCCGGCCGGCCCGAGGTGACCGCGAGGTCGACGGCTCCGGCGGCGAAGTCGTCGCGGATCCGGTGCCCCGGCTCCTGGGACAGGCTCGACCCGCACCCCCGGCGCCTCCTGGTGGAAGCCGCGCAGCAGCTTGGGCACGAGCGAGGTCGCCATCGAGTCGAGGAACGCGAGACGGACCACGCCACGGTCGGGGTCGAGGCGGGCTGCGACCTCGGCGGTGGTTCGCCGGTAGCGCGCCACCAGGTCCCGGCTCGCCTCGACGACGTACGCCCCGTGCGGCGAGGTCACCAGGCCCTCCGGCACGCGCTCGAACAGCCGCACGCCCAGGCTCGGCCTCGACCCGGGACAGCGCCCGGGAGAGCGTCGGCTGGCTGACGCCGAGCACGGCGGCGGTGTCCGTGACGTGCCGGTGCTCGGCCAGGGCGACGAGCCACTCGAGGTCGCGGACACGCATGGCGATCATCATACGCATCACGCATGATGAAGCGCCGAAGCAGACATTGGACGTATGACGTTCGGCGACGCACGCTGGTCCGGTGACTGTGTTCGCCGCCCCGCCCGCTGCCCTCGACGGCCACCAGCGGGGCTCCCTCGGGTACCGCCGGATCATGACCGCGATGGTCTGTGCCGGCATGGTCACCTTCGTCCTGCTCTACGACATCCAGGCGCTCCTGCCGGCGTTCTCCACCGACTTCCACGTCTCCCCCACCCAGGCCACGCTGTCGATGTCCCTGACGACGGCCGGGCTCGCGGTCGGGCTGCTCGTCGCCGGGCCTGCGTCCGAGGTGCTCGGCCGGACCCGGATGATCGTCGGCGCGGTGTGGCTCGCCAGCCTGGTGGCCCTGCTGTGCCCGTTCGCCTGGTCGTGGCACGCCCTGCTGGTGCTGCGCTTCGTCCAGGGCGTGGTGCTCGCGGGGCTGCCGGCCGTCGCCACGGCGTACCTGCGCGAGGAGCCTGCACGCCTCCGCCCAGGCCCGTGCCGCCGGGCTCTACATCGGCGGCACCGCGCTCGGCGGCATGGTCGGCCGCCTGCTCACCGCTCCGGTGACCGATCTGCTCGACTGGCGCTGGGGGCTGGCCGCCGCGGCGGGGCTCGCCGTGGTGTGCGCCGTCGCCGTCACCCTGGCGCTCCCGCCGTCACAGCACTTCACCGCACGGCGCCGCGACGACCTCGCGCTCGGTGCGATGTCGCGGGCGGCGCTCGCCGATCCCGCGCTGCGCCGGCTCTACGTGCTCGGCGGTCTCTCCGTCGGGGCGCTCGTCGTGGTCTTCAACGCGCTCGGCTTCCGGCTGACCGCCGCGCCGCACCACCTCAGCCTCGGCGCCATCAGCCTGCTCTACCTCGTCTACCCGCTCGGCACGATCAGCGCGACGGTCTCCGGCGCGTGGGCGGACCGGGTCGGGCGTCGTACCGTGCTGCCGATCGGCTGCCTCGCCGCGCTCGCCGGGGTCGCACTGACGCTCTCCTCGTCGCTGCCGGTCATCGTCGTCGGGCTGGGCCTGCTGACCGCCGGGTTCTTCGTCGTGCACGGCATCGCCAGCGGCTGGGTGGCGGTGCGGGCGCACGCGGCCGGCGCCAGCGCGAGCCAGGCCGCGGCGTTCTACCTGTTCTCCTACTACGTCGGGTCGTCGGTGTTCGGCAACCTCGGCAGCGGCGCGTGGTCGGCGTACGGCTGGACCGGGCCGGCGCTCCTCGCCCTCGCACTGTTCGCGGGGGTGGGGATCCTGGCGCACGGGCTGCGCCGGATCCCGGCGTTGACGGGCTGACGGGCTGAGCCCGACGGCCGCTCAGCCGACGGGCAGCCGACGGCGCGCGGCCATCGCGCCGCGGACCCGCTCCTCGGCGAGCCGGCGGGCACTGCGGTGCGAGGTCTCCTCCCGGTCCCGAGCGCTGTCCAGGACCGTCGCGGTGTTCGCCCGCAGCCGGGTCGCGACGGTGTCGAGCACCGGCGCCGGGTCGGGCCGGAAGGCGGAGAGGCGGGCGTCCATCGCGAAGCCCGCCGCGATCACACCACCGGCGTTCGCGATGAAGTCCGGCACCACGACCACGCCCCGCTCGCGCAGCACCTGCTGCGCCGCCGGTGAGGTGGGCAGGTTCGCGCCCTCGACGAGGATCCGCGCCTTGACCCGGCCGGCGAGCCTCCTCGTCGATGACGTCCTGGGTCGCGGCCGGGACGAGGACGTCGCAGTCGAGCCCAGACTCGCCGCCCAGCGGGACCGGCGTCGCGTCGTGGTGGCGCACCAGGTCGTCTCCGTGGGTACGCCGCAGCGCCACCAGGCTCCGCCACGTCCAGGCCGGTCGGGTCGTGCAGGGCACCCGTGCCGGTGCTGATGGCGACGACCGACGCCCCGAGGGCGCTCAGCCGCTCCGCGGCCGCCACGCCGACGGCACCGAAGCCCTGGACCACCACCCGGGCACCGCGCAGGTCGTCGCCGCACCACTGCGCCGCCGCGGACACCGACTCGGCGACGCCGAAGCCGGTCACGCCGAGTTCGGTCGTAGGGCATGCCGCCGAGGCTGTGCGGGGTGCCGACCGCCGTACCGCGGCCGGCTCGTCGAGCAGGATGGCGCCGTCGTCCTCGGTGAGGCCCATGTCGAGGCCGAAGACGTACTCCGCGGGCACCTCGTTGCTGAGCGCACGGGCGAAGGCGCGCAGCACCGCCTCCTTGTCGGGCGCGGCCGGGTCGGCGACGATGCCGGCCTTCGCGCCGCCGTAGAACATGTCGACGGCCGCCCACTTGAGCGTCATCACCCGCGCCAGGCGGGCGATCTCGCGGACGGTGACCGTCGGCGCCATCCGCGTGCCGCCCTTGCCCATGCCCCGCGCGGTGTTGTCGATGACGAGCACGCCGCGCATGCCGGTACGACTGTCGGAGACGCAGACGACCTTCTCCGGCCCCCACTGGTCCATCAGGTCGAGCGGGCTGTGGTCGAGGAGGTCGTTGGTCACCCGCCCATCCTCGCTTCGTCGCCAGGACCGCCCCAGGGCGCGAGCAACAGACAACGCTGTGGCTGGGCTAAGTTCTCCTGGTGCTCCAACCGACCCACCTCCGCACCCTCCGGGCCGTCCTGGCCACGGGCTCGCTCGCCGGCGCCGGCGCCCGCCTCCGGTTCACCGCCTCGGCGGTCTCCCAGCAGATGGCCGCGCTCGAGCGCGCCACCGGCCTGACCCTGCTCGAGCGCGGGCCGCGCTCGGTCCAGCCCACCCCGGCCGCGGAGGCGCTGGCCCGGCGCGCCGGCTCGCTGCTCGACCAGCCTCGACCTGCTCGAGCGCGAGGTGCGGGTGATGGCGGCGGGCGGGCAGGGCGCGGTCCGGATCGGCAGCCTTCCCCAGTGCCAGCGCGAGCCTCCTGCCGCAGGCCCTGGCCCGGCTCGCCCGCTCTCGCGCCCGTGTCGAGGTGCTCCTCGACGAGGCCGAGCCCGCCGACCTGGTCCCCCGGCTGCTCGGCGGCGCGCTCGACCTCGCCCTCGTCTACGAGTACGACGCCGTCCCCACCCCGTGGCCCGGCCAGCTCACCCGCACCGGCCTGCTGCGCGAGGAGCCTGCTCGTCCTGCTCCCCCGCGGCCACCGCCTCGCCGACGCACCGTCGGTCGACCTCGCCGAGTCTCGCCGGCGAGCGCTGGGCCAGCAGCCTGGAGGGCACCGCCGGGTCGCGCACCCTCGACCGGCTCTGCGCCGCACGCGGCTTCGCACCCCGCGTCGACTACCGCAGCAACGACTACACCGTGCTGCGCGGCATCGTCGCGGCCGGCGTCTGCGTCGCCCTGGTCCCCGCCCTCTCCCACACCAGCGACCAGGGCGTCCGCCCGCTCCCCCTCAGCGCGGTGGACGCGGGCCGGCAGGTGCACGTGCTGCGTCGTACCGACGACCCGAACCCGCTGCTCCCGCCCGTGCTCGACGCGCTGGTGCGCGCCAGCCGGGCACAGGGGCGCCACCTGCGCGGCGTTCGGCCGGCAACCCCCTGACGTCACCGCCGTCTGGCACCCTGGCTCGCAGCACGTCCACGTGTCGACGACACCTGCTCGGAAGGCGGCGGCCCACGCATGCGCATCAGGAAGAAGAAGGACCAGGGCGGCAACGTCCTGCGCCATCCGGCACGCGAGAGCGGTCCGGAGCCTGGTCGGGGGCGGGTGCAGCGAGACGATCGAGGCGATCGACGCTCACCTGGAGGCGCACATCGGACCGGTGGCGACCGTCTTCCACGAGCTCGTCTCCGACCTGGTCCACATCGACGTGCACCTGGTGCCGGCGACGGCGCAGCGCCCGTACCACGCGCTCGTCACCTCGGGCATGAGCGACCGGCCCATGACGGTGCCGCCCGACCTCGTCGGCCAGGTCCCGGACCGTGCCGAGGTGATGATCCTGCTGCCTGCGGACTGGCCGATCGACCAGGCCTCCTGGCAGGACGAGCGTCACTACTGGCCGATCCGGACGCTCAAGGTCCTCGCCCGCCTTCCGCACGAGTACGACACCTGGCTGGGCGCGTGGCACTCCGTGCCGAACGGCGACCCGGCGAAGCCGTACGCCGACGACACCGGCTTCTGCGGCGTGATGCTGGCCCCGCCCCTGCGCTTCCCACCGGAGTTCGGCACGCTGCGCACCGAGGACGGCCGGGAGATCACGCTGCTCGCAGTCCTCCCGCTGCTGCCCGACGAGCTCGTGGCGAAGATCGAGCACGGCGCCGACGTGCTCCTCGACGGTCTCGACGAGCACGGTGTCAGCGAGTCTGCTGGACCCGCGGCGCGGCTCGGTGCTGGGGCCGCCTGACTGAGACTCCGTCGCCACGGTGGCCCGGGGGAAAGCAACAGGGCCTGGTTCGTGTCTCCACGAACCAGGCCCTGTTCTTTGTAGCGGGGGCAGGATTTGAACCTGCGACCTCTGGGTTATGAGCCCAGCGAGCCTACCGAGTCTGCTCCACCCCGCGTCGGTGAACCCAACGTTACGACATGGGGCCGAAGGCCACCAAATCGGGGTCTACGTGCGGGGCAGCGGGGCGGTCCAGCCGCGCGAGAGGGCAAGGAGGCGCCAGGCGATGGTGACCGCGGCGGCCGGGCCGACGATCACCGCCGCCGGTACGCCGAGTCTCGACCCCCGTCGCGGCGACGGCCGCCCCGGCGAGGGCGGGGATGGCGTACAGGCTCGCCCTTGCGGAAGATGACCGGCACCCGGCCGGCGAGGAGGTCGCGGATGATGCCGCCGCCGACCCCGGTGACCATCCCGAGCGCGGCGCCGGGGACCGGGCCGAGGCCGAGGTCGTGGGCCTTGAGGGCGCCGGCGACGCAGAAGAGGCCGAGGCCGAAGGCGTCGAAGACGTTGACGATCCGCTCCAGGCGACCGACGGCCGGGTGCAGCCAGAAGGTGACCAGGCCCCCCACGACCGGTACGACGAGGTAGCGCCAGTCCTGGACGGCGGGCGGCGGCACGGCGCCGATCACCACGTCGCGGATCACTCCCCCGCCGAGCCCGGTGGCCATGGCGAGCACCACCACCCCGACGATGTCGAGTCTGGTTGCGCACGGCGACCAGGCCGCCGGAGATGGCGAAGACGAAGATGCCGACGAGGTCGAGGGTCAGCAGCACGACGCCACCGCCCGGCAGGAGGTCAGCGCCGGCGCCGGCGGGCGGCGCCGACGAGCGCCCGCCCCGCGCCGCGCACGCCTGCGGTCAGGAAGGTCGTCCAGTCGAAGTAGTCGCGCCACAGGACGATCTTGTCGTCTCGGACCTCGAACGTGCCACACACCCAGAACTCCATCCGGAAGCCCCCGCGGCGCAGCACGTCGATCCGCTCGGTGAGCACGACCGGGCCGTTGGCGGCGATGTTGACCATCTCCACCTCGAAGCCGGTGCCGACCTTGGTCATCGTCCGCAGCTGACGCGCCACCGCCCGTCGCCCGCGCGCGGGCGGCAGCGGGACGTTCTGGTAGACGACGTCGTCGGCGCACAGGGCGAGCGCGCCGGCGACGTCCAGGCTCCTGGAGCCGGCCGAGGAAACGGTGGACGACCTCGATCTCGCTCACCGGTGCGCTCCCCTCACTGCTTGTCGCGCTGGTTCGCCAGCCTGCACGGCCCTCTCGACCGCGGCCTGGGCGAGGCCGAGCCTGGCGCACCCACTCCGCGGTGTCGTTGGCCTTCTGCGCCGTCTCGGCCGCCTTGAAGGCAGTGTCGGCGTTGCGCAGCGCGGTCGCGATCTGGGCGTTCAGCGTCTGGTCCGTGCCCGTCGTCGGCGGCGTGCCGGTGCCGGGCTCCGGGGTCGTCGGCGGTGTCGTCGGGGGCGTGGTGGGCGTCGTGCCGTCCTCGAGGTCGACCCCGAGGGCCTTGCCCAGCGCCTTGACCACGTTGCGGTCCATGCCGACGCCGGCGCCGTACTTCACGATCACGTACTGCAGGATCGGGAAGGCCGAGGTGGCGCTCCGGGCGGCGTACACCGGCTGGATGTAGATCAGCCCGCCCTTGACCGGGAGCGTCAGCAGGTTGCCGAAGCGCGGCGGAGTCGCACCGGCCACGCGGTACTGCGCGAGCTCCTTGGCGACCGCGTCGTTGCCCTGCATCTCGTTGGCGACCTGGCCGGGGCCGGGCGTGTTCTCGTCGGCCATCTCCAGCAACCGGAGCCTGGCCGAAGTGGTCGGAGGTGGCGTCCGAGTTCACCTGGAGGTACGACGCCAGGGTGTTCTGCTCACCGCGCGGCTTGAACACCGAGGTGAGCGACCAGTCCGTCGTGCCATCGACCCCCGTCGAGAACAGCCGGTACGGCGGCTGGAAGACCGCCCGCGAGGCGTTCGGGTCCTCCGGCACCTCCCAGCGGTTGTCGCCGGAGTAGAACTCGCCCGCGTCGTCGACGTGGTACTTCGCGAGTCTGGAAGCGCTGCACCTTGAAGAGGTCCTCGGGGTAGCGCAGGTGGGCCATCAGCCTGGTCGCTGATCTCCGACTTGTCCTTCACGGCGCCGGGGAAGACCTTCATCCAGGTCTTGAGGATCGGGTCGTCCTCGTCCCACTGGTACAGGGTGACCGTGCCGTCGTAGGCGTCGACGGTGGCCTTGACCGCCGAGCGCATGTAGTTGATCTCGTCGGTCGGGATGGTCTGCAGCCCGGTGGTCTGCTGCAGCGAGTCGTCGGTCATCGAGTCGAAGGACTCACGCTGCGCGTTGGGGTACTTGTCCGAGGTCGTGTAGCCGTCGAGGATCCACACGATCTTGCCGTCCACCACCGCGGGGTACGGGTCGCCGTCGAGCGTCAGCCACGGCGCGACCTTCTCCACGCGCTCGATGGGCGTGCGGTTGTAGAGCACCTTGGAGTTCTTGTTGACCCGCCCGGAGAGCAGGAAGTTCGGCTCGCCGAACTTGATGGCGTACATCGCCTGGTTGAAGGTGCCGCCGACCGGCACGCCGCCCTTGCCGTCGTACGTCGTGGTCTGGCGCTCGGAGTCCTTCTCGTCGCCGGTGCTCGGCAGGCTCAGGCTCGACGTCGTTGGCCTTGGCGTCGGCCTTGCCCACGATGGAGTACGACGGGCTCTTCTCGCCGTAGTAGATGCGGGTCTCGAACTTGCCGGCCTTGGTGAGGTCGTCGCCGCCGCCGTTGCCCTCGCCGCGGATGCCCTCGGCCCACTGGATGCGACCGTTGGCCTGGTCGTCGATGTTGATGCGATTGCCGTACGCCGCGATCAGGCCCTCGCCGTGGGTGTACTCGGTGTGCAGGTTGGACCAGTTCTGGTCCGAGGACTGGATGCCTGCCTGGTCGAGCTCGCGCAGCCCGAGCACGAGCGGGACCTCCTGCTTGTCGATGGTGTAGCGGTCGACGTCGAGCACGGCCGGTACGGAGTAGTAGCCGCGCACCCGCTGGCGCTGCTGGAAGGTGTCGCGCACCTGCAGCGGGTCGACCACCGGCGTGGTGGTCAGCCTGCTGGAGGACCTCCAGGCCACGGGCCTGGGTCGCCGCGCCCGTGGGCACACCCTGGAAGTTCGTCTCGGTGGAGATGTCGTCGAGGCCGTAGGCCTGGCGGGTGGCGTCGATGTTGGTCTGGATGTAGGTCTTCTCCTTGTCCGCCTCGGACGGCTTGACCTGGAAGTTCTGCACGATGGCCGGCCAGATCATGCCGAGCAGCACGGCCGAGAGGGCGAGCAGGGCCAGGCCGACCGAGGGCAGCCTGCCAGGTCTTGCGCCAGACGTTGAGGAAGAAGAGCACCGCGCAGATCAGCGCCACGCCGACCAGGATGTTGCGGGCCGGGAGCAGCGCGTTCTCGGCGGTGTAGTTCATGCCGGTGAACAGCCGGTGGTCGTCGGTGACCAGGTCGTAGCGGTCGAGCCAGTAGTCGACCGACTTGGCCAGCACGAAGATCCCGAGCAGCACCGAGAGCCTGCACCTGCGCCGCCCCGGAGAGCCGGTCGTGCGCCTGCTGGAGGCGGATGCCGCCGTAGAGGTAGTGGACGACGGCGGTGCCGATCAGGGCGACGACGGTCGCGGCCATCACGAAGTCGACGACGAAGTTCCACCAGGGCAGGCTCGAAGAGGTAGAAGCCGATGTCCTTGTGGAAGAACGGGTCCTGACGGCCGAACTGCTCGCCGTTGTGCCACAGCCTGGAAGGTGCGCCACTGACCGACGGCGGAGGTGCCGGCGAAGATCCCGACCACGATCCCGACACCGGCGAGGAGCCAGCCGCGGATCGGGGTGACGGCGTCACGGTAGCGGTCGACGCTGGCGTCGCTGGGCGTCATCCGGAAGAGCGGGCGGAAGCGGTACGCCAGGTGCATGTTGACCGCGACCATGGCGGCCATGAGCAGCGCGAAGGCGACGAACAGCCCGACCTTGGTCCACAGCATCGTGCTGAACACCGGCCGTAGCCGACCTCCTTGTACCAGAGGCGGTCGGTGTAGACCGACGCGAACGCGGTCAGCAGGAAGAAGCCGAGCACCAGGATGACCCCGGTGATCACCAGCGCGCGAGCGCGCCGGCCGGGTCGTTCGGGCGCGGGGCGCTCCGGGTCCTCGTCGAACAGGTCACTCATCGTCGTCCTCCGCGTCGTCCAGCGTGGCCCGCAACAGACTCGAGCAGGCCCGGCACCAGGTCCGGTCCGCCCATCACCGCCATGTCGTCGTCCTGGCTGCGCATGCGCAGTGCGCAGTACGCCGCACCGTGCCGGGTCACCCCGGCCACGATGCGTACCTCCTCGGCGTCCGGGTGCTCCCGGGCGAACTGCAGCGCCGCCTCCGGGTCCTCGGGCACCTGGCCGTCGGCGGCCGGCGGCAGCACCAGCCGCTCCACCACCGCGGCGCAGCCGGTGACCACGCCGGGCCACACGATGCCCGGCAGCACCTCCTCCAAGCTTGTCGTCCCGGGGGCAGGCTCCTCCTGCTCGATCGGCGTCAGCGAGCCGCGCTCGATCGGCTGGTCGAGGCCGAGCTTGCGCGGCCAGGGCCGGCTCCTGCTCGACCAGCCTGTGCGGTGTCGACGAGCGCGTAGAGGCGCGCCGGCTGGTCCCACCCGGCACGGGCGAGGTGTTTCTCGACCTCCAGCACGGCAGCCGCGAGGGCCGGGTCGACGTCCAGGCTCGTAGTCCATGGGCTCGCTCTCGGGTGCAGGCTCGGAGGGTCAGCAGGTCGGCAGGCTTGGCGTCGTGGTCGCCGGCCCACTTCTCCAGGGCCTGGCGCGCCTCGTGCATCGTGGTCGCCTTGACCAGGCGCAGGTCGGGGTCGAGGCCCTTGACGTCGGGGCAGTTCTCCTTGGGCACGAAGAACGACTCGGCGCCCGCGTCCTGGGCACCGGCGATCTTCTGGGCGATCCCGCCGATCGGGCCGACCTTGCCGTCGGCGAGCAGACTCGCCGGTGCCGGCCACGGTCGCCCCGCCGGTCAATGAGCCGGGCGTCAGGGTGTCGTAGATCGCGAGCGAGAACATCAGCCCCGCGCTCGGGCCGCCGACGCTCGGGTCGACGTGGAGCCTGGATGTCGAAGGGGAACTCGTAGCCCAGGCCGAGGGTGACGCCCACCCGGACCGTCCCGTCCTGCAGGACGGGCTTCACCCGGACGGTGAGTCTCCTTCTTGTCCCGCTCGATGCGGAACTCGACGTTGGTGAGGTCCTTGTGCTTCTTCACCGCGGCGACGATCTGGTCGGGGGTGGTGACCGGCTGGCCATCGACCTCCTTGAAGATGTCGCGCACGAGCAGGCTGTTCTTCGCCGGGCCCTTCGGGTCGACGTAGGCGACCTGGACGGCGGTCGGCGGGTCGATGCCGATCTCCTTGAGCGCGACCGCCTTCGCGGTGTCCTGGGAGGTGGTCATCTGGACCGCGCCGTCGGCCTCCTCCTGCTCCGCGGACTGGTCCTTGGGGTGGACCACGTCGTAGGGCACGACCGCCTTGTCGGGGTCGACCCAACGAGTCAGCGCGTCGCCGAGGGTCGCCTTCTGCCCGTACGACGACGCGACCACGGTCGTGAACCGGAGCCTGGCCCTTGTCGTAGTAGGCCTGGTGGCCGTCGACCTGGATGACCTCGGCGTCGTTGACGTCCTTGCCGAGGATGTCGAACGTCGGCCCCGGGCTGTACGACGCGTACGGCAGCGGCACCGCGAGCGCGATCCCGCCCAGGATGAGCGCCAGCGGACCCGCGATGCACACGGCGATCAGGCGCTGGCTCATGGCGCCTACCCTCTCAGACCGCGCCAACGTGCCCGTGGGTGAGGGTGGTCACGACGCGCGGCGGTCCCGCGCGGTCTGCTCGCCGGCGGACGGCGGCTCCACGATGCGCACCTCGGGCTCCTCGGCCGCCTGCTCCGGCAGGGCGCTGCCGGGCAGCACCACCGGACGGCGGCGCGAGGCGCGCAGGGCCACCCCGGTGGAGCGGTCCTCCTCGCGCTCGGGCACGGCGTACCCGGGCCGCTGGCCGCGCTCGCGGGAGAGCGCCTCGCCGAGCCGGCGGGCAGCGGTCTCGCGGTCGACCTGGCCGCGGCCCTCACGACCCCACCAGCCGACCCACAGCATCGCGACGACCGTCGCGACGCCGGCAGGCACGAGCCAGAGCAGGATCTCCATCCTCCGAGCGTAGGTCGGCCCCGGGGACGGATCGGTCAGGACACGCGGGTCAGGGACTCCCGACCCACTCGTCCGAGCCGTCGGCGAAGCGCTGGTGCTTCCAGATCGGCACTTCCGCCTTGAGCGTGTCGATCAGCGCCCGGCTGGCCTCGAAGGAGGACCCGCGGTGCCCCGCGGTGGTGGCGACCACGACCGCAAGGTCGCCGATGTCCAGGTCGCCGACCCGGTGCACGGCGGCCACGCCGGTCACGTCGTGCTCCTCGGCGACGCGCTCGCAGACCTCCCGCAGCCGGTCGAGGGCGCTGGGGTGCGCGGAGTACGACAACCCGGTGACCCCCTGCCCGTGGTCGTGGTCGCGGACCCGGCCCACGAAGAGCACCAGACCGCCCGCGGTCGGGTCCTCGAGGCTGTCGAGCACGCCGGCGACCGACAGCGGCTCCTCCGAGATCGCGACCAGGCGGACGGCGGGAGAGGTCATGGATGAGGAGTCTAGGGGTGATTCCAGGGCCTTCCCCGACACCGCCGGTTGGCGATCGGGCGTAAATTCGGAGGCATGAGCAACGAGCCGGGCAACCCGGGCGACGACCAGCCGAACCCGTTCAAGGGCACGCCCTTCGAGCAGGCTCTTCGGGATGCTCGGCGGCGGTGGCCTCCCCGGCGGGGCGAGCCCGTTCGGGCCCGGAGGCGGGGCGGCCTTCCTCCAGCAGCCTGCAGTCCCTGATGCAGCCCTACGACGGCCCGCTCAACTGGAACGCCGCCGGCGACATCGCCCGCCAGCACGCCGCGCAGGAGCCCGACCCCTCCCCCGGCCAGCGCGACCAGGACCGGGTCGCCGACGCCGTACGGCTGGCCGACCACTGGCTCGACGCCACCACCGAGTTCCCCTCCGGGGTCAGCACGACGGCCGCGTGGTCGCGAGCGGAGTGGCTGGTCGAGACGCAGCCGGTGTGGAAGGTGCTCGTCGAGCCGGTCGCCGCCCGCTCGGTCGCCAGCCTGTCCAGCGGTCTGCCGGAGGAGATGCGGGCGGCGGCGGGGCCCTTCGTCGGCATGATCGGCCGGGCCGTGGGCGGGATGCTCGCGATGCAGGTCGGCCAGGGCCTCGGCGCGCTGGCCGGCGACGTGCTGACCGCCTCCGACATCGGCCTGCCGCTCGGCGCGCCCGGCAAGGCCGGGCTGGTGCTGAGCAACGTGCGCGCCTTCGCCGAGGGCCTCGACGTCTCCGAGGACGATGTACTGCTCTACCTCGCGCTGCGCGAGGCCGCGCACCAGCGGCTGTTCGCGCACGTGCCGTGGCTGCGCGAGCACCTGATCGGTGCCGTGACCGACTACGCCCGCGGGTTGGAGATCAACGCCCAGCAGATCCAGGACCGGGTCCAGGAGCAGCCTGCGCGGCATCGACCCCACCAACCCCGAGGCGATCCAGGGCCTGCTCGAGGGCGGGCTCTTCGAGGCGCCGCAGACGCCCGCGCAGACCGCCGCGCTCGGCCGCCTCGAGATCGCCCTCGCCCTCGTCGAGGGCTGGGTCGACGAGGTCGTCGGCCAGGCCACCGAGGAGCGGATGCCTGCCGCGGCCAGACTCCGCGAGGCCGTACGACGCCGCCGGGCCGCCGGTGGCCCCGCCGAGCAGACCTTCGCCGCCCTCGTCGGCCTGGAGTCGCGCCCGCGCCGGCTGCGCGACGCCTCCACCCTGTGGGGCGGCCTGCGCGCCCGCTCCGGCCCGGAGGCCCGCGACGGTGTGTGGATGCACCCCGACCTGCTGCCGAGCGCCGCGGACCTGGACGACCCGCTGTCCTTCCGCGCCGAGGCGACCCCGCCGGAGGAGCCTGTCCGCGGACGAGTTCGACGCCGAGCCTGCGCAAAGCCTGCTCGACGAGCCCGGCACCACCGACGCCCCCGAGGAGTGAGCCTCCACGCGGACGCCCTGCGCGTCCTGGAGTCCTGGCGCGCACCGGACCCGGCGGAGGAGGAGCCTGCGCCGGCGCTACGTCGCGCACCTGGAGTCGGCCCCGGACGGGATGTGGCGCTCGTCGTACCCGGACCACGTGACGGCGGGCACCCTCGTCCTCGACGCCACCGGCGAGCACGTGCTGCTCAACCTGCACCGCAAGGCGCAGCGCTGGTTCCACTTCGGCGGTCACGCCGAGGAGGGTGACGCGAGCCTCGCCGGGGTCGCGCTGCGCGAGGCCCACGAGGAGAGCGGTCTGACCGACCTGGACCTCCACCCCGAGCCGGTGCAGGCTCGACCTGCACACGGTGGCCTTCTGCGGTGAGCGTGGGGACGTGCGCCACCTCGACGTCCGCTACGCCGCCGCGGCCCGCCCCGGCGCCCAGGCCGTCGTCAGCGACGAGTCCCTGGCCGTGCGCTGGTGGCCGGTGGATGACCTGCCGGAGCTCGAGCCCGAGATGCACACCCTGATCGCGCGCGCCCGGGCCGTGCTGGGCTGACTCAGTCGACCGCGTCGCCGGCGGGATAGACCTCCTCCGACGGCGGTCGCGGCATCCGGGCCGCGTCCGACCAGCCGGCGAGGTAGCCCTTGGCCTTCTCCGCGGCCGGGTAGTGCGCCACCCAGCCCCAGAACTTCTCGTCGTGCTGCGGCTCGATCAGGTGCGCGAGCTCGTGCACGATGACGTAGTCGAGCACCCACTCCGGCATCCGCTGCAGCCGCTCCGAGAGCCGGATCGAGCGGTCCCGCGGCGTGCAGGAGCCCCAGCGGGCGCGCTGGTTGCCGACCCAGCGCACCGAGTCCGGCACCGCCAGGCCGCCGAGATAGGCGTCGCTGAGCCGCTGGGCGCGCTCCATCAGCGCCGCGTCGTCCCACTTGCGGGGTGCGGCGGCGCGCGACTCCTTGCGCTCCACGCGGGCGACCATCTTCGTCACCCAGGCGCGCTCCTCCTCGCCGGTGAGGTTGTCCGGGACGAGGACGATGATCTTGGTGCCGTCGCGGTACGCCGAGACGGTACGACGGCGGCGACCCGACCGTCGTACCTCCACTCGCGGCTTGCTCCGCGCACCCATGGCCACAACCTAGGGGTTCGCCCAGGTCAGGAGGCGTTCGACAGGCCAGGTGTTGACGATCCGGTCGGCGTCGATGCCGGCCGCCTCGGCGCGCTCGCAGCCGAGCAGCGGGTAGTCCAGACTGCCCCGGTGCGTGGGCGTCGGAGTCGATGGAGAACACGCAGCCGATGTCGCGGGCCAGACTCCAGCAGACTTCGTCGGCGGGTCGCGGCGCTCGGGCCGGGAGTTGATCTCGACGGCCACGCCCTCCTCCGCACAGGCCTCGAAGACGGCGCGGGCGTCGAAGCGGGACTGCGCCCGCGTCCCGCGGTTGCCGGTGACCAGGCGGCCGGTGCAGTGACCGAGCACGTTGGTGAAGGGGTTGCGGACGGCGGCGACCATCCGCCGCGTCATCTGCTCAGGCTCCATCTGCAGCCTTGGAGTGCACGCTGGCGACCCGTACGTCGAGCCTGCGCCAGCATCTCCTCGGACTGGTCGAGCCCGCCGTCGTCGAGGATGTCGACCTCGATCCCACGCAGCAGCCGGAAGCCGGCCCCGGCGAGGTGCTCGTTGACGGCCGCGACGACGCCGGGTCGGCGGCTCAGCCGCTCCGCTGACAGCCCGCGGGCGACCTTGAGCCGCGGCGAGTGGTCGGTGAGCACGAGGTAGTCGTGGCCCAGGCTCCATCGCCGTCATCGCCATCTCCTCGATCGGCGAGCCACCGTCGGACCAGTCGGAGTGGGAGTGCAGGTCGCCGCGAAGGGCGGCGCGCAGGGTGGTGCCCGCGCCGTCGGCCGTGAGCGGGGCGCCGTACTCCTCCTCGGTCTCGGCGAGCCTTGTCCGGCACCCGCCCCTCGACCGCCTGGGTGATCACCCGGGCGGTGCTGGACCCGACGCCGGCGAAGCTCGGTGAGGGTCCGGGTGCGCGCCCGCTCGGCCACCTCGTCGGCCGGCAGCGGCAGGATCGCCGCCGCGGCCCCGCGGTAGGCCTTCACCTTGTAGGCTTGTCGGCGCGCCCGCGCTCGAGCAGGAACGCGATCCGGCGCAGCGCCGCCACGGGACTGCCGTCGTACACCTGGTCGGTCATGTGACCCCGGTCACGCTCCCTTCGGGACTGAAGTATTTGTTCTCCACAGCCAGTGGAAGAACCTGTGGGCAGTGTTTCCGCAGGTCACCTCGCGGTACGGCGCCCTCCGCTCGCTCATTTTCCCCCATCCGTCCACATCGAACTCACCGATCCGGCACCGTCGTCCACCGGCTGCGCACCTCATCCACAAGTGCGTCCACAGCATCCTCCACAGCGACACCCCGCGCCGGATTGACCCCGCCGTCACGGCTGCCTAGCGTCTCCTCCGACGGGCCCCCGGGTCGCAGTCCTCGCTCGCAAGGGGAAGGCAAGCGAGGGTCGCTGCGCACCGGGGGCCTCGTTGCGTGCCGGGGCGTCCGCGGCACGCTCAGCGGTCGCGGAAGACCGGCGGCCGCTTCTCCTGCGCGGCCCGGATCCCCTCGAGCAGGTCCTCGGTCGCCAGGGTCACCGGCTGGGCCAGGCCCTCCCACTCCAGCGCCGCCTCGATGCTGGCGTGCGGGCACTGCAGCGCCCGCTTGGTGAGCCGGGTCGCGATCGGCGCGGCCTCCGCGATGGCGCCGGCGCTCGCCAGCACCTCGGCGCGGAAGGTCTCCGGGTCCAGCACCCGCGAGACCAGACCCAGTCCCAGCGCCTCGTCGGCCTCCACGACACGACCGGTGAGGAAGAGGTCGCGGGCGGCGGCGGAGCCGACCACGTCGGGCAGCAGGTAGGTCCCGGCCATGCCGGGGTGGATCCCCAGGCTTCGTGAACGGCACCCCGAGCCGGGCCCCGCGCGCGGCGTACCGGATGTCGCAGGCCAGGGCCAGGCACAGGCCGGCTCCGATCGCGGCGCCGTTGAGCGCGGCGATCGTGGGCACCTCCAGGCGCCGGATCGAGAGCCAGGCGCGGTAGAACGGCAGCATCCGGGCACGTAGGTCCGCGACGCTCGCGTCCGGCTCCGAGGCCAGCCAGGACAGGTTGCCGCCGGAGCAGAAGGCCTTGCCCTCCCCCGTCACCACGACCACCCGCACGGACGGGTCCGCGGCCAGGTGGTCGACCGCCGCGACCCAGGAGGCGGTCATCTCGTCGCTCATCGCGTTGCGCAGGCTCGGGCTGGTCCAGGACCAGCAGCGCGACCCCCTCGGCGGGTCGTTCGAGGCGCAGGTGGGTCAGGCTCCGGCGGGGTGGAGGATTTCGAGGCCGTTTCAGACATGCGGGGCACGCTACTGCGCCCGTGTGGCGGCGTGCCGTAGGGTCATGGAGGTTCGGAGTCCGGCTCCGAGCCCCGGCGGGCTTCCCCCAAAGACCCCCGTCGCGACGACCAACAGATGAAACATGGCAAGGAGGCCGTCATGGCGGAGACCTGGAGCGGCGAGTTCTACTGCGTGAAGTGCAAGGCCAAGCGTGAGGCTGAGGGCGAGGTCAAGGTGAACGACAAGGGCACCCGGATGGCCAAGGCCGTCTGCCCCGAGTGCGGCACCAACCTCAACCGCATCCTCGGCAAGGCCTGATCTCCCGGCCCACAGACCGACCCGTCGCGGGCGGCACCACCATCGGTGGTGCCGCCCGCGGCCGTTTCTCCCGCGCCGCTCTCCACGGGCCCGCGAGCCTGTGGAGAGCCCGGCGCACGCCACGCCGAGCAGTGGCACGCTGCTGCCATGACCTCCGCACCCGGGCCCCGGCGCCTGGTCCTGCGTCCCGGGACGCCGATCCTCACCCGCTCCCCCGGGGTCGTGCAGGTCGGGCTCGACGAGCCGGTGGTCCGCGCCGCCGACGCACCGGGGGTCCGCGACCTGCTCACGGCGCTGGCCCGCCCGCGCGGACTGCCCGAGGAGACGGACGCGGAGCCCGCGCTGCTCGAGCGGCTGCGCGCCGCGGGGCTGCTGGTCGTCGTGCCGGACGGGGAGGTGGGCAGCGCCGACCAGGTGCTGCGGGCGCAGGCCGGCCCGGACGCCGTACGACGCCAGGCGGCCCGGGCGGGCGCGACGATCGCCGTCGACGCACCGCCCGCGCTCGAGGAGCTCCTCGGGCCCCTGCTGGACCAGGCGGGGCTGCGGCGTGCCGGGACCGCTGCGGTGCACCTCGTCGTGAGCGCCGGTCCGCTGGACCGCGAGTCTGCTGGACCCGTGGGTGCGCGACGCGGTCCCGCACCTGGTCGTCAGCGGTGCCGCCACCGGCCGTCGGGTCGGGCCCTTCGTCGAGCCTGGACGGACCGCGTGCCTGCGCTGCGTGGACGCGCACGAGGCCGTGGCCGACGTACGCCGGCCGCTGCTGCTCGCCCAGGCCGCACGGGGTGCCCGGACCCGGCCGCCGCCGTCGGACCCGGTCCTCGACACCTTCGCGCTCGCCTGGGCGGTGCGAGACCTGTGCCGCTACCTGGAGGGCGACACGCCGAGCACCTGGTCGGCGACCTTCGACCTCGGGCCGCGCGACGCTCCGGTCGCGACCTCCTGGGGACGCCATCCCGACTGCGGTTGCGCATGGGACCAGACTCGGCCTGCTGCCGTGAGCGGGCCCGGTCACCACCACTCGCTGTCGAGCCTTGGCCTCCATCGCCCGGAGGTGGGCCCGGGAGCACTCGTCGCAGTAGCGGCGCACCCGGCCGCGCTCGACTGCGGACGTCCAGGTCAGCGGCGGCGTGTCACCGTCGGCGCGCCGGCCACAGAAGTCACAGGAGACGGGCATGCCCCCAGGGTAGGAGCCCGGACGGTTCGCGCGCGGCGTCGTGACCGAAAAGATGCGAAGGGCCGGAACCGACGGTGGTCGGTTCCGGCCCTTCATCTTCACCCGCGATCAGGTGTGCCCCAGAGGAGGCCTCCGAGGACGTTCTGCCTCGCTGCCGGGCGGGTCATCGGGACCCGGTCCGGATCAGAGAGCGCGAGCGAGGGCGAGACGAGCCTGCTGCGCTGCACGCTCGGCCTTGCGGCTCAAGCGGCGGGCGCGGGCCACCTGGGCGGCCTCGCGCAGGCTGGTGCGCCTCTCCCAGGCGCGCGGACATCTGCGCGCGCGCCAGGTCTTCGTTCAGCATGTTGTACATGTCGGATCCTTCGTTCAGGTTCGTTCAGATGGGTCTGGTCTGTTCGCTCGGCGAGCGGGTGCGGTGCCTACGCGGCGGTGACGGTGGCGTCCTTGCGGGGCCGGCCCCGCGGCCGCTTGCGCGGGATCACCACGCCGGCCAGGAACAAGCTCGCCACCCCACACGCCCCACGGCTCCCGCCGCTCCAGGGCGCCGGCCAGGCACAGGGCCTGGACCGGGCACGCCTGGCACAGCGCCTTGGCGGACTCGACGTCCGACGGGGACTCGGCGAACCACAGGCTCCGCGTCGTTCAGCCGGCACGGCAGCAAGCTCGTCCAGCGTCGGCTCGAGAACACTGGTCGTCATCTGCTTTCACCTCCTCTTCGATGACCTGATCGCGTTGGTCGTATTTCCTCGAGGGATCTGCGACTTCGCTCTTCTCAGGTCCTGAGAAAGACGAAGGCCGCGGATCCCGGTCTGTCGGGTTCCGCGGCCTGGAGGCTGCCGGGGCGATGGAAGGATCAGCCTGGGATGGCTCCAGGCGGGCGGACCCGGGACGTGGGCGGCAATGCCGCGCTCCCGCTTGACGAACGGGCCGTCAGCCGGCGCGACGTCGCCACCATTGGCGGCGAACGGCGCGAAAGCGGCAGCGGCGGTCGTGCTCGGGCGCACCGCAGTGCCCCAGACCTCGAGGGTCGCGAGAGCGGAGGTGGCGCAGGCGAGCGCGGACAGCGCGAGCCTGCTCGACGTTCACGTCGGTCATCGGGATCATCACGATGTTCTTCACGTTCGCCACCTCCTTCGGGGCCTTGAGGGCGCCAGCCGTGCCAGGGCTGTGATGCGCAGATCGATGTTTGCCTGATGACCGTAACGGGCGCGTATCAGGGCGTGCAAATCATTTATCGGGGTTTCTCAAAGATTTTCGGAGACGAGTGCGAGCACCGCCTCGCCGTACTTCTCGATCTTGTTCGGGCCGACGCCGTTGACCTTCGCCAGGGCACTGATCGAGGCCGGCTTGTGCTCGGCGATCGACTCCAGCGTGGCGTCGGTGAACACGACGTACGCCGGCAGCGGCTTGCCGTCCTCCCCCGCCTCCCGGGCCGTCTCCAGCCGCCATGCCTTGAGCCGGTCGAAGAGCGCCTCGTCGTAGCGCACCGGGTGGTGGGCACAACGTCCGCGCTTCTTCTCCGCCGCGCTGCCCAGCGGCTGCAGGCAGTCCCGGCACCGGGCGACCTTGGACCGGCCTCGGGTGGCCTGCGGCTGCTGGGACTCCGGCAGCAGGGGGGAGGAGGAAGCGCGAGGGCTGGCGGCGCGGCGCCTGACCGGGGTTGCGGGCGGCCGCCCAGGAGACCATCAGGCTCCTGGCGCGCACGGGTCATGCCGACGTACAGCAGCCGGCGCTCTTCCTCGACCGCGCCCGGCGGCGCCCCCTCCTGGCTGGCGTAGGCTGATCGGCACCGTGCCGTCCTGCACTCCGCAGCAGAAGACCGCGTCCCACTCCAGGCCCTTGGCCGCGTGGAAGGTGGCCAGGGTGACCCCGTCGGCCGTCGGCGCGTGCTGCTCGTTCGCGCGCCGGTCGAGGTCCTCCACGAAGGCCGCCACCGATGCCTCGATCCCGCGCTCGGTCGCGAAGTCCTCGGCCTGGTCCACCAGCGCCTGGAAGGACTCCCAGCGATCGCGCGCCTGGCCGCGTGTCGTCGGTGGCTCGGGCGTCCAGCCCATGCCGCCGAGCACGTCGCGGACCACGCCCACCCACGGCAGTCCCTCGGCCTCGCCCGAGCGGGCCGCGCCGCGCAGGCGGGTCACCGCCTCGCGCACCTCGCGGCGCTCGAAGAAGCGCGCGGCTCCGCGCACGACGTAGGGGATGCCGCGGTCGGTCAGCGCGTCCTCGAAGGTCTCCGACTGGGCGTTGATGCGGAACAGCACCGCCATCTCGCCGTAGGGCGTGCCGGCCCGGTGCAGCCGCGCAGCCCGGTCCGCGACGCTGCGTGCCTCGGCCACCTCGTCGGGCTCCCCGACGTACCGAACCGACGAGCCCGAGGCCTGCTGCGAGCGCAGCTCCACGCCGGCGCTCGTCGTGCCGGCGAGCAGCCTGGTTGGCCGCGGAGACCACCTGCGGGGTGGAGCGGTAGTTGCGGACGAGCTCGATCGACGTCGTCCCGGGGTAGCGCTTCGGGAAGTCGCGCAGGTAGCCCGCGTCGGCGCCGGCGAAGGAGTAGATCGTCTGCGCCGGGTCACCGACCACGCACAGGCTCGTCGCGCCCGCCGAGCCACAGGTCGAGCAGCGCGGACTGCAGCGGCGAGACGTCCTGGAACTCGTCGACGACGAACCACTTGTACTGCCGGCGCACCTGCGCCGCCACCCGCTCGTCGGAGGCCAGCACGCCCGCGGTCAGCAGCAGCACGTCCTCCATGTCCATCCGGCCCTGGTCGCGCTTGACGTCCTCGTAGGCCGCGAAGACCCGGCCGATCGTCTCCGGCGTCTGGTCCGCCACCGCCCGGCCCTTGGCCGGTGCCAGCCGGGCGTAGTCGTCGGCGCCGATGTTGCTCACCTTGGACCACTCGATCTCGGAGGCGAGGTCGCGCAGCAGCGCCTGGTCGGTCCGGACGCCGATGGTGCGGCAGGCCGCGGCCAGCATGCCGATCTTGGACTCGACCAGGCTCGGGCAGGCTCCGTGCCGTGCACGTGCGGCCAGAAGTAGCGCAGGCTGGCGCAGCGCCGCGCTGTGGAAGGTCCGCGCCTGCACCCCCGGCGCGCCGAGTCGCCGCAGCCGCTGACGCAGGCTCGCCGGCCGCGCGGGTGGTGAAGGTGACCGCCAGGACCTCGGTCGGCGCGTAGACCCCCGCCAGCACCCCGTGCGCGATCCGGTGGGTGATCGCACGGGTCTTGCCCGTCCCGGCACCGGCCAGCACCCGCACCGGTCCGCGCAACGTCTCGGCCACCTGCCGCTGCTCGGGGTCGAGCGCGGACAGCAGCCGCTCGATGGGGTCGGTCGTCGCGGTCATCGGGGCGGAGGGCTCCTCTGCGAGTGGAGTCGGTGGGCGGTCCGGTACGGCGTCTCCGACCCTAGACCGGAGGTCCGACGCAATCCCCCGGGGGAATGCGGGACCGGCTGGCTAGGTTGGAGGGACGAAGGCCGCGCAGGTCCGCGCGGGCCCCGGCAGAGAGGTCGATCGATGTCCGACGCCCAGTTCGTCATGTACACCACCCCGTGGTGCGGTTACTGCAAGCGGCTCAAGAGCCAGGCTCGACCGCGAGGGCATCGCCTACGACATCGTCGACATCGAGCAGCAGCCGGAGACCGCCGCGATCGTGGAGTCGGCCAACAACGGCAACCAGACCGTGCCGACGCTGGTCTACACCGACGGCACCGCCCAGACGAACCCCAGCGTCGCGCAGGTCAAGGCCAAGGCTCGACGAGCCTGGAGCAGGCTCGGCGCCTGAGACTCACCAGACTGCCGGGCAGCGCTCCGCCGTACCAGTCCTCGACGAGGGAGCGGCTGATCGAGACCCCGCCCGGCAGCACCAGGGAGCCGTCCTCGGCCCCGGCGCGCATCTGCTCGCGGGTGAACCACGCGGCGTCCTCGACGTCCGCGTCGTCGAGGACGATCTCCTCGCTCATCGCCCGCCCGTGGAAGCCGATCATCAGGCTGGCAGGCAGCGGCCAGGGCTGGTTGCCGAAGTAGGTCACCTCGCCCACCGCCACGCCGGTCTCCTCCAGCACCTCGCGCCGGACCGCGTCCTCCAGGGTCTCCCCCGGCTCGCAGAAGCCCGCGAGGGTGCTGAACCGGCCCTCCGGCCAGGTCGGCCCGCGCCCGAGCAGGCAGCGCTCCTCCGGGCTGCCCGGCTCGCCCGCCGCGATCAGCATGATCACCGCCGGGTCCGAGCGCGGGAACTGCGGCTTGCCGCACTGCGTGCACACCAGCTCGTGCCCGGCCGCGCGCGGCGTCAGCGTGCCACCGCAGCGCGGGCAGTGCCGGGTCGCCCAGTGCCACTCCGCCAGCCCCATCGCGTGGAACACCAGCGGCGCCTGACGCACCGTGTCGCCGGCGAGGTGGGGCAGCAGGCCGCGCAGCGGCAGCCAGCGCTCGGGCTCGGCCTTCACGACGTCACCGGGCACGATGACCGCCCACCACGTGGTCCCGTCCCGCTCGCCGAGCAGGATCCGCAGCCCGTCCGGCGCCTGGGCGCTCGGCACCCACTCCAGCCCGCCCTCGCCGGGGCGCACCCGGGTCCCTGCGATGACCAGCACCCGGCTCGCCGGGTCCTCCCAGCGCTGCTGCAGCCAGGCGTCGTCGGTGCGGAGCAGGCCCTGCCGGTCGTGCGGGTCGGCCACCAGGGACAGGTGCGGGAAGGTCACGTCCCGAGCCTAGGACCCCCGTGTCTCGCTCACTCCAGCAGCGCCTCGATGCCCGCACGGTCGGGCAGGTCGTCGGGCAGCACCAGCGCTCCGCTGCGGACGTAGTGGAAGCCGGCCCGCACCTGGTCGAGCGGTACGCCGCGCAGACTCCGACCAGGCCAGGCGGTAGAGGGCGAGCCTGCAGCGGATCGGCGTCCTGCCGCGCGCTCGTCTTCCAGTCGACGACCAGGAACCCGCCGTCCGGCTCGGCGTAGACCGCGTCGATCCGGCCCCGGATCACCTGCCGGCCGCCGCCCATCGTGCTCAGCACGAGCGCGAAGGGGGCCTCGACGGCGAGCGGCACCCGCGAGCCGAACGGCCCCTCCTCGAAGCGGGCGACCAGGCTCCTTGAGGTCGGCGTCGTCCTCGATGCCGGCGTCGGCACGCCCGGCGAGGTCGTCGGGCTCGAAGAGCCCCTGCTGGCCGAACCGGGTCTCCACCCACGCGTGGAACCGGGTCCCGAAGCGCGCGGCGGGAGCGGGTGGGCGGGGCATCGGCCGGGCCAGGCTCGCGGGCGAAGGCCTCGGGGTCCTCGCGCATCCGGCCGAGCGCGGTCGCCGACAGCGAGGACGGCAGTGCCACGGCGACCTCGCTGGTGCCCTGGGCGCCGGCGAGACGCGCCTCGGCGAGCAGGCTGGTCGATCTCGGCGTCCCACTCCGCCACCCGCGCGGCGGTGACGATGTCGAGGTCGGGATCGGGCTGCCCGGGATCGGCGGCGAGGACACGGGTGGCTGCCTCGCGCCGGAGGCGGGCCTCCTCGCCGTAGCCCTCGACGGGCCAGGGTTGGGCGGGGTCCTCGGCGGCATACGGGTTCTCCGCGCCCTTGCCCGGGCGCAGCAGCCACGGCTCGGGCGGGATGCCCCAGGCCTCGAGGCGCTCCCGCACCACCTCCTGGTACGCCGACGGCCCGTACGGCGTCTTGCGCGGCCCCCACTGGAAGGACGTCACGGCGAGCCGGTGCGCGGCGCGGGTGAAGGCGACGTAGCCCAGCCGGAGCTCCTCGTCGGCCTCGTGCGCCTTGGCCCGGGCGCGGTAGTCGTCGAGCGCCGCCTTGTCGAAGCCCTGCAGCCTGAGGCAGGTCGGCGGCGTCTCCGCGGAGCGCGGCCGGCAGCACGGCCGGCGAGGAGACCCACAGCGTGCGCCCCTGCGCGGAGGGGAAGCGCGACTCGCACACCCCGACGCAGAAGACCGTGTCCCACTCCAGGCCCTTGGAGCGGTGCACGGTCAGCAGGCTTGACCGAGTCGGCCTCGGTCGGCGTGGCGATGTCGAGGCCGTTGCCCTGGTCGTCCTCGGCGGTGAGGTAGGCCAGCAGGGCCGGCAGGGTCACGTCGCCGTCGACGGCCTGGAAGTCGGCCACCGCCTTCACGAACAGGTCGAGGTTGTCACGCCGGGCTCCCGCAGCCGGGCTGACCGCGGAGGCCAGGCTCGACGTCGACACCGGTGACGTCGACGATGCGGCGGACCAGGTCCAGCAGCGGCTCGCCGACAGCCGCGCGCAGGTGGCGCAGACTCGTCGCGGAGCAGGGCGAAGCGCTCCCGGGCCTCGGCGGAGTACGCCGCCTCGCCCGGGTCCGCCAGGGCGTCGTCGAGACAGGCGATCTCGGCCGGGTCGATGCCATCGGCGATCGCGACCAGCCTGCTCGCTGACCGAGACCGCATCCTCGGCCCGCCCACGCCGTCCGGCCAGGCTCGCCGGCACGCTGCCCGAGCAGCCGCAGGTCGCGCGCGCCGATCCCCCAGCGCGGACCGGCCAGCAGGGTGAGGAGCGCGGCGTTGTCGGTCACGTCGTGGAGCAGTCGCAGCACCGCCACCACCTCGGCGATCTCCGGCAGCCGAAGCAGCCCGGACAGGCCGACGATCTCGACCGGCACGCCGGCCTGGGTCAGTGCGTCGAAGACGAGCTCGGCGTGCGCGTTTTCGCGGGTCAGCACCCCCATCCGGGCCCAGTCGCCGGGCTCGCCGCCGTGGGTCGCGCGCACGGCGTCGGCCAGCCACGCCAGGCTCCTCGCGCTGGGTCTCGAACACCTGCGCCTCGACCACCCCGTCGGCGGCGCCCTCGGGCGCCCGCAGCCGGGCCACGCCGGCGCCCCTCGACTCGAGCGCGTCGTACAGCGGCTCGGCGAGGTGGCCGGCCACCTCCAGGATCCGGCGGTCGGAGCGCCGGTTGATCGTCAGCGGGTACGACGCGGGCGAGCCCGCCACCGTCGGGAAGGTCTCCGCGAAGTTGAGGATGTTGGCCACCGACGCTCCGCGCCAGCCGTAGATCGCCTGGTTGGGGTCGCCGACCGCGGTCACCGCGTGGCCGAGGCCGTGCGCGGGATCGGGACCGGAGAACAGCCGCGACAGCATGATCGCCTGGGCGACGGAGGTGTCCTGGTACTCGTCGAGGAGCACCACCTTGAAGCGTCCGCGCTCGACCTCGCCGACCTCGGGTCGCTCGGCCGCGAGCCGGGCACCCAGACTCGATCTGGTCGGAGAAGTCCATCAGGCCGAGGTCCCGCTTGAGCCGCCGGTACGCCGCCACGAGCCTGCAGCAGACTCGGCACGCCGGTCGATCGCGGAGATCGCCTTGTCGATCACCTCGACGTAGGTCTTGCGGGCCTTGCCGGCCAGCCTCCTCGGCGCGCGCCCGCTCGAAGCCGCGGCGGGCCTCGGCGTCGTGGCCGAGCACCCGGTCGGGCGCGACCAGGTGCTCGCTCATCGCGGAGTCGAGGGCGAGCAGGTTCTGGATGGCCGTCTCGGGGTGGTCGGTGAGGTGCTCGATGTCGCCGGTGAAGCGGTCCACGGCCCGGGCGCCGAGCCGGTAGCGGGCCGCGTCGGTGATCACCCGGGTGTCGGGCTCGTGCCCGATCCGCAGGCCGTGGTCGGTGAGCAGCCCGGCGGCGTAGGCGTTGTAGGTCGCGACCGTCGGCTCCAGCACCTCCTCGCCGTCGGCGCCGATCACGTCGAGGTCGAGGGCGCCCGCGTCGCGCAGGGCGGTCCGGATCCGCTGGCGCAGGCTCGGCCGCCGCCTTGGTGGTGAACGTCAGGCCGAGCACCTCCTCGGGCCGCACCTGACCGGTGAGCACGAGGTAGACGACCCGCGCGGCCATCAACGTGGTCTTGCCGGAGCCGGCTCCGGCGATGACGACGGCCGGCTCCAGCGGCGCGCTGATCGCGGCCCACTGCTCCTCGCTCGGCGGGAAGGCCGCCTTCATCGCGCGCTGCAGGTCGGCCGGGCTCTCGATCCGCATCCGGGCGTCGGTGCTCACTGGGCCACCACCGATCCGGCGCTCTTGGCCGGGCAGAGCGAGACGAAGGTGCAGGTGCGGCACTGCTGGCCGGCCACCGCCGGGAAGCGCTCCTCCCGGATCAACGACGCCGCGTGCGCCAGCCGGGCACGCAGACTCGGCTCGCTCGGGCCCGTCCTCGTCCTGCACGGGCTGCGGCTGCACGGTCGCGTCCGGCCCGCCGTCGGTCAGCCCGAGCCTGGACCAGGCTCGGCCCCGCCCGCCTGGCGCGGAGGCAGCGCGGGGTCGGTGTCGAGGGCACCGTGGTCGACGGCGTACTGGTAGAGCGCGAGCCTGCACGTGGGTGCGCACGGAGGTGTCACTGGGCTTGCCGCGGCCGGTCTTGAGGTCGACGACCACCACCCGGCCGTCGGTGTCGAGCTCGACCCGGTCGGCGTAGCCCGTCAGCCTGGACCTGCTCGCCGTCCACCTCGACCACGGTCGAGAACCGTGCCTCGCGGCCGACCAGGCTCCCGCGGGTTGGCCTCGTGCCAGTCGACGAAGCGCTCCAGCGCCGCCCGGACGCGGTCGTGCTCGCGCTGCTTGGACCACGGGGTGCGGAAGTCGAGGCGGTCCCACACCTCGTCGACGTAGGTCATCAGGGCGTCGGGATCCGGTGGCGCGTCCCCGGCGGCCACCCGCTCGGCCAGGGCGTGCACCAGGCTCGCCGAGGTTGGCCGACTGGTGGGCCCGCCCGGCGCCCCCCGCCTCGCGCGTCAGGAACCACTGGGTAGGGCAGACGGCGAGCGCCTCCAGCATGCTCGCCGAGATCGGCACCGGCCGGTCCGCCTCGCGCACCGGCTGCTCGGAGCGGCTGACCGCTCGCGTGCCCCACCAGGTGCCGGGATCGGCGGCCGGCACCAGCGCGCGCCGGCCGAGCCGCTCCCCCGCCAGCCGGGCCAGCCGGCGAGCGGCCGCGTCGCGCAGGCCCGGGTCGGCCTCCGGTTCGGCGACCGTACGACGCAGGCTCCGCGACCAGTCCGTCGAGCGACAGCGGCCGCGGGGGGCGGCCGACCACGTGCTCGACCGTGCTGCCCAGGCTCCTCCAGGAACCGCGACGGCTGCTCACCCTCGTCCTCCCCGGAGCGGACCGCGGTGACGACGAGCCGCTCGCGCGCCCGTGTGCACGCGACGTAGAAGAGCCGGCGCTCCTCCATCAGCAGACTCCCGGGTGGAGACCGGAGGCAGTACGCCGTCGGTGCCGATCCGGTCGGCCTGGAGCAGGGTCGAACGGCGCCGCAGGTCCGGCCAGCCCTCGGCCTGCACGTGCGCGACGACGGCCGGGCGCCACTCCAGCCCCTTGCTGCGGTGGGCGGTCAGCAGCCGAACGGCGGCGCCCCGGGCGCCGCGCTCGGCGAGAGTGTCGGCGGGGATCTCCTGCTGCACCAGGCTCCTCGAGGAAGGGCTGCACGCCCAGGTGCTCGCGTCGCTCACCGGCGCGGGCGGCGATGTCGAACAGGGCGCAGATCGAGTCCAGGTCGCGGTGCGCGCGCCGGGCCGCGCCGCCGCCGCTCTCCACGGCACGGCGCAGCCGCTGCGGCCAGGTCGTGCCGGACCACAGCCCCACAGCAGGCTCCTCGGCCCCGGCGCCGGACTCCAGGCCGGCTCGCACCCGGGCCAGCAGACTGCGCCAGCGCACGGGCCCGGTCCAGGTCGGGCCCCTCCAGCCCGTCGAGGAAGGTGCCGTCGAGCACCGCGAGCCGCACCAGCGCGCGCGAGCCTGCGCGGCGTGCCCCCGGCCGGGACGGTGTCCTTCTCCCGCTGGCGCAGCACCCGCGCCAGGCGTCGGACGTCGCCCGCGTCGAGGCCGCCCAGCGGGCCGGTCAGCAGCGCCTCGGCCCGGGCCGCGTCGAGGTGCTCGACGTCCTCGGGATCGTCGTTGTCGGCGTTGACCACCGCGCGCAGGGCATCGAGCAGCGGCAGCACCGCCGGGTCGCGCACCAGGGGCACCTCGTCCCGCGCCACCTCGACCGGTACGCCGGCCGCGCCCAGCGCCCGCCGCAGCGGACCGATGCTCGCCCGGCCCGAGCGGACCAGGACCGCCATCTCGTCCCAGCCGATCCCGTCCTCCAGGTGGGCGCGGCGCAGCAGGTCGGCGAGGTGCTCGGACTCGGCGCGCTCGGTGTCGAAGGTGCGCACCTGCACCTGGCCACGACCTTGCGGGCCGGGCGCCGCCTCGGGGGCGAGGAACAGGCTCGCGCGCCGCCTCCGGGATCGTGCCGGGCAGACCGATCCGGCCGGCGACCCGCTGCGCCGGGGCGAGGATGCCGGGGCCGAAGCGGCGGATGGTGCGCAGCGCGACGACCTCGGCGGGCCGCCCGTCGGCCTGCGGGAACTGCGTGGGGAACTCGAGGATGCCGCGCACCTCGGCCCCGCGGAAGCCGTAGATCGACTGGTGCGGATCGCCCACCGCGACCAGGTCGCGGCCGTCGCCGGCCAGCGCGCGGAGCAGGGCCACCTGACCGGGGTCGGTGTCCTGGTACTCGTCGACGAACACGTGCCGGAACTGCTCGCGCAGACTCGGCTCGGTTGGCCTCCGCCTCGATCACCGCGCGGCGGATCAGGTCGGCGTAGTCGGTGGCGCCGAGGCTGTCGAGGGAGTCGAGGTACTGCTCGAGGAAGAGCCCGGCGGCGACGTACTCCTCGATGCCCTCGGCCTCTCCCAGCCGGCGCAGGCTCCTCCCCGTCCAGCCCCTTCTCCCGAGCCCGGCCGAGCACCGCGTGCACCTCGCGGGCGAAGCCGCGGGTCGCGGTGGCCTGGCGGAACCGGTCCGGCCAGGAGACGGACTCGGGGTGGTCGGCCAGCAGGCTCGCGCAGCACCACGTCCTGCTCGGGGGCCGAGAGCAGGCGCAGGGGCGCCTCGTAGAGCCTCGGCCGGGGCGTAGCGGCGCACCAGCGCGTAGGCGAAGGAGTGGAAGGTCGAGCTGAGCCTGGTGGCCGGTCGTGCGGCCCAGCCGCGCGCTGACCCGGTCCCGGAGCCTGGTCGGCGGCCTTGCGGGAGAAGGTCAGCGCGAGCACCTGGTCGGGCCGGGCGCCGCGCCGCTCGATGCGCTCGACGACCGCCTCCACGAGGGTGGTCGTCTTGCCGGTGCCCGGACCGGCGAGGACGAGCAGCGGACCGCCCGGGTGGTCGACGACGCGGCGCTGCTGCTCGTCGAGCTCCGGCGCAGGGCCGGGCGGCGGCCCCGCCCGGAGGACGTACCGCGCCTGCGTGCTGCTCCCCTTCTCCACGGACGCCACTCAACCACCAGGGTCCGACGGAAACCCCGCAGGCGTCCCGGGAGAGGGGCTCAGGCGAGCTCGAAGTCGGCGAAGTCGAAGCCGGGTGAGACCACGCAGGCTCACCAGCGCGTCGGCGCCGGACGGCACGGTGCGCTGCCAGACGCCGGCCGGGACGAGGGCCTGGGGCTCCTCAGCACCCACCTCCACCCGTCGTACGACGTCCGGGGTGGCGCCGTCGCCGCCGAGCCTCCAGCATCACCGAGCCGGTGTGGGCCAGCCACAGACTCGTCGGAGCGCACCCGGTGCCAGGCCGAGGACTCCCCGGCGGGCAGCAGGAAGTAGATGAGCGTCGCGGTCGCCCGGACCCGTCCGTCGGGCAGTGTGACCGTGGTCGGCGCCGCCCAGGTCTGGCGGTACCAGCCGCCCTCGGGGTGCGGGAGCAGGTCGTGGCGCTCGGCGAGCGGCGGTCGGTCCATGGCACCAGTCTGCCGGGTCCCTCCTCCACAGGCCGTGGACGGACCTGGGGACGAACGGCCGCTTTCTGTGGAGGGGGACTTGGCGTGTCTGTGGACGACACGCCGAGGTTCGGTGGAGGAACGAAAACCCCCGAAAAACCAGGGGAAAACGCTTGCCAACGCTCCAGCGACAGGCGTAGAACTTCTCCCACGCACTCCTCCGGGAGAGCGGGATCCGCCGGAAGGCGAGGATCCGCACGGCCATGACGGAGCCCTTCGGGGCGAGGTCGAGGCGGCCCCACGGGGACGCCGGCCGCGCGAGCCGGGTGACGAGGCTCGCGGGATCCGAGCAGCAGGCGGGTGGACCGGGAGCGTCACCAGTACCGGTCAACCCGAAGGGCCCTTGTGACTCATACTCACGAGGGCCCTTCACCTTTTTCCGCTTCCCGGGCTGAGTACGAGCACTCAGCGCTGCTGAGTCCGCGCACGATCCCCGCCGGCCACGCCGGCTGAGGGAATGGGTGCATGCGCTACGCCGACTCGACGCTCTGCCCCGACTGCCGCTCCGCGCTGCCCCTCCGCGCCCCGGTCTGCCCCGCCTGCGACCTCCTGGTACGGCACCCGATCGCCGTCGAGTCTGTTCCGCACCCTGCGGCGTGCCGACGAGCTCGTCGGCGCCCTGCGCGGTGCCAGTGACGCCTTCCACGACGTGCCCGCACCCGCGGCCGCGGTGACCACGCCCGTGGGTGGACCGCTCGCGCCGCCGAGCACGCCGCCGGTGGCGAAGCAGGCGCCGCTGCCGTCGTACCCGGCCCCGGCGCCGGCACCAGCCCCGGCGCGCACCGGAGTCGCGTCCACCTCGGTGCCGAAGATCCTGCTCGGGCTCGGCGCCTTCTGCCTGCTGGTGGCGGCGGTCGTCTTCCTCGCGGTGTCGTGGTCGGCGCTCGGGGTCGGCGGGCGTACGGCGGTGCTCGGCGGGCTCACGCTCGCGGCCGGCGGCGGCGCCCTGCTCCTGCACCGCGGCGGTCTGCGCATCGCCGGTGAGTCCCTGGTCGTGGTGGCGCTCGGGCTGCTCGCGCTCGACGTGGTCGGTGCCGGCGCGGCCGGGTGGCTGGGCGGGGACTCCGACGACGTCACCGCCGTCGTGACCGGCGGCGTCGTGCTGGTCGCCTCGCTCCTCCTGGCCCTGGTCCGGGTCGGCGGCCAGCCCCGGCTGGTCGCCCCTCAGGTGATCACCGGCATCGCCCTCGTCGTCGCCTGGTCCGGCCTCGCCACCCTCACCTCCCACTCGTTGCCCGTCGCGCACGTCGTCACCGCCGCGGCGCTGGGCCTGGTCCTGCTGGGCCGCACGACGGGCCTGGTGCCCCTGCAGTGGTCGGCCACCGTCGCCGGTGGGCTCGCCGCTCTCGTCGCCGCCGGCGCCGCCGCCACCGACGCCCTCATCTCGCCGAACCTGCACCAGCCTGTGGGTCGAGGGCTCGGGCTGGTCGCTGCTCGTGAGTGCCGCGGTCCTTCTCGCTCCCGGCGTGGTGCTGCGGCACCGCACCCTGACGCTCGTCGGTGCGAGCGGGGCCGCCATGGTGGTCACCCTCGTGCTCACCCTGCCGTGCATCGACACCGGCACCGCGACCCTCAACGTCGTCGCCCTGCTCGTGACCGCGGTCTGGGTGGGCGCCCTGGCCCTGCTCCCCCGCGCGATGCGGGTCGTCGCGATCGCGCCGTCCGCCCTCGGCAGCCTCGTGCTGACCGGGCTCTCGCTGGTGACCCTGACGGTCGCGCTGGCCCGCTGGGGCACCGACAACCGCGCGTTCAGCCAGGCCCTGGCCACCCGCCTCGCCGGCCCGGCTCCGGTGACCGAGCCGCTGCTGCTGGCGCCCTCGGTGCTCGTGCCGCTCGCCCTGGTCGCGCTGCTCGCCGGCGGATCGCGCCGGGCCTGGTTGCAGGCCGCCGGCGTGACGACCGGTCTGGCACTCGCCGTCACCCTCGCGTCGTACGACGTGCCGCTCGCCCTGCCCGTCACCGTGGTCGTGCTCACCGCGATCGCCAGCGCGGCCGCCCGCTCCGCTGCCCTGTCGGTGGTGGCCCTCGTCCTCGCGGCCGCGGCGGCCTTCGCCGCGCTGCCGAGCGCCGCGCTCACCGCGCTGGTCGCGGCCGCCGGCACCGTGCTCGCGCTCGGACTGGCGCTCGTCGGTCGCACCGTGCTGGCCCGGGTCGGCGGCAAGATCGCCGCCGCGCCCCTGCTGGGCACCGCGGTGGTCGCGCTGGTGGACGTCCTCGGCGGCGGGCCGGCGTGGTTCGCCGTACCGGTCCTGGTGGCGGTGGGCCTGCTGGCGATCGCCTTCGCCGAGGAGGAGGTCGAGGTGCCGGCCGTCCTGACCGCGCTGCTCGCGCTGACGGGCTCGCTGGCGACCACCAGCGACCTGGGTGGCCTCACCGCGCTGTGGCTGACGGTCGCCGGCGCCCTGGTCACCGCGACCGCTCTCGTGCACGACTCCCGCCGCGAGTCTCGCCTGGGTCGGTGCCGGCCTGCTCCTGCTCGCCTCGTGGGTCCGCCTCGCCGACCTGGAGGTCCACCAGCCGGAGGCCTACACCCTGCCGCTGGCCGCCGCTCTGCTCGCCATCGGCGGCTGGCGGATGCGCCGCTCGCCGCAGGTGGGCACCGCCGAGGCGCTGCTGCCGGGGCTGCTGCTCGGCACGATCCCCTCGCTGCTGTGGGTCCTCGGCGACCCGGTCTCGCTGCGCGCGCTGGTCCTCGGTGCCGCCTGCCTGGTGCTGACCGTCGCGGGCGCGGCCGTCCGGTGGAGCGCGCCGCTCCTGGCCGGGGCGAGCGTGGGCGCCATCGTGGTGCTGCGCGAGCTCGGTCCCTACGCCGGGGACTTCCCGAAGTGGGTCTGGATCGGGCTGGCCGGGCTGCTCCTTACCACCGTCGGGATCACCTGGGAGCGCCGCCTGGTCGACGTACGACGCGCCGTCGGCGTGCTCGGCCGGCTCCGCTGAGCGGACCGCGGCGCGCCGGCGGGGACGGACCTGCTAGACATCTGGACATGGCTACCACTGCACTCGGGGACACCCCCGTCCACACCGTCGGCGAGCTCCCGGCCGTCGGCACTCCCGCCCCGGCCTTCGACCTGGTCGGCTCCGACTTCGCCGCCGTCTCGCTGCCGCAGGGCCAGCGCGCCGTGCTGAACATCTTCCCCAGCGTCGACACCGGCGTCTGCGCGGCCAGCGTGCGCAAGTTCAACGAGCCTGGCCGCGGGCCTGGAGAACACCACCGTCATCAACGTCTCGCAGGACCTGCCGTTCGCGCAGGCCCGCTTCTGCGGCGCCGAGGGCATCGAGAACGTCACGACCGCCTCGGGCTTCCGCACCTCCTTCGGCGAGGACTACGGCGTGAAGTCTCACCGACGGCAAGTTCGAGGGTCTGCTGGCCCGCGCGGTCGTCGTGGTCGACACCGACGGCTCGGTGCTCCACACCGGTCTGGTGCCGCAGATCGGCTCCGAGCCGGACTACGACGCCGCCGTCGCCGCCCTGGGCTGATCAACGGCTGATCACGGGCTGGGCTCAGTCCCCCGTCGCGGGATCCCAGAACGCCCGCGTCATGTCGAGGCCCCCGCTCCCCCGGAGCGGGGTGCCCTCGGCGAGGTAGGTCTCCCGCGCCCGCTCGTCGTGGCTCGGTGGGAGCGTGCCGTCGGCGCGCACCACGCGCCACCAGGGCACCGGTGCGCCGTACCGGGCCATCACCGAGCCGACCTGGCGCGGGCCACCGCCGACGACCGCCGCGAGCGCGCCGTAGGTCGTCACCCGGCCGGGCGGGATCCGCTCGACCAGGTCGAGCACCGTCTCGACGTACCCCTCGTCCACGGGCGCCATTCAACACCGCACGCCCGGCAGCGCAGACGCCGAGAGCCCCGTCCGGCGGGACGGGGCTCTCAGGTGCTCCCTCGGTGAAAAACGCCTGTGGAGATGCTCGGATCAACGAGGACAGCCCGTCGCGGTTACGTGCGGTGCTGGTGGGACCGCGGCACACCGTGATCGGACTTGCCTCATCTTTGTGCAGATCTCTTGCCACACCGGCGGATCTCCGGTGAGGTGACCCACGGCGCCCACATCGTCCGGCGCCCGGGCCTACCCACATCTCGGAGGATCACGTGAAGAAACTGGCATCCGGTCTCGCGCTCGGCGCCGCCCTGGCCCTCGGCGGGACCATGCTGCACCCGGCGGAGGCGAACCCCCCGACCGACGACGCCAGCCACCCGGCCGTCAAGCCCCAGCGCGACGACCGTCCCGGTCCGCGCACCGCCGAGGAGCGGGCCAAGAAGCGCAAGGCCCGCGCGCTGATCGACGCGGGCAGCGCGAAGGCCGTGCAGCGCGCCGACGGCGGCGCGACCGTGAAGCTCGGTGCGGGTGACTACGTCGAGTTCCCGGTCGAGAAGAGCGAGAAGATCCTCACCATGCTCGCCGACTTCGGCACCCAGAGCACCCCCGAGTCCGGCACCGACCCGGGCCCGCAGCACAACCAGATCCCGCAGCCGGACCCGGCGAAGGACAACTCGACGTACTGGGTCCCCGACTTCAACGTCGGCCACTACGACCAGATGTTCAACGGCGACGGCGAGTCCTTCCGCAACTACTACAAGAAGCTCGTCGAGCGGCCGGTACGACGTCAGCATCACCACCGAGGACTGGGTGACCGTGCCCGGCAACGCCTCGACGTACGGCGACAACGCGGTCGAGAACAAGGGCGGCGCCTGGAAGTTCATCGCCGACACCGGCAACGCCTGGTACGACGCGCGACTCAAGGCCGGGAAGACGCCCGCGCAGGTCGACGCCTACCTCGCGCAGTTCGACGTGTGGGACCGCTACGACTACGACAGCGACGGCGACTTCAACGAGCCCGACGGCTACCTCGACCACTTCCAGGCGGTGCACGCCGGCGGCGGTGAGGACGGCGGCTTCGGCGAGGACGCGATCTGGTCGCACCGCTGGTACGTCAACGGCGACCTCGACGGCAAGGTCGGCCCGGCGGTCGGCAGCGCTCGCAACCTGTCCGGCGGCGCCCGGATCGGCCAGTCGAAGTACTTCATCGGCGACTACACCGTGGAGCCGGAGAACGGCGGTCTCGGCGTGTTCACCCACGAGTTCGGCCACGACCTCGGCCTGCCGGACTTCTACGACACCACCAACACGGGTGAGAACAGCACCGGCTTCTGGACGTTGATGTCGGCGGGCTCGTGGCTGAGCCACGGCCACGAGAACGGCACCACCCCGAGCCTGATGGGCCCGGAGGAGAAGGCTCTTCCTCGGCTGGCTCGACTACTCCGAGGTGAGGGCCGGGCAGCAGGGCAGGCTCCAGACCAACCCGTCCCAGAACACCGTCTCCGGGCAGGACCAGGCGGTCAAGGTCGACCTCCCGGACAAGACGACCGTCACCAAGTCTCACCACGCCCCGCACGGGCCGGTACTCCTGGTACAGCGGCACGAGCAACAACCGCCGGGCCACGCTGACCCGCGCGGTGCCCAAGAGCCCGTCGGTGCGGGTCGACGCCGACCTCTGGTACGACACCGAGGCGGACTACGACCACGTCTACGCCGAGTACTCCCTCGACGGCGGCACCGAGTGGACCGAGCCTGGCCGCCTTCGACGGCACGTCCGACTGGGCGCACCACACCTGGACCTACCGGCCCGGCGGCAAGGCGTCGCTGTTCCGGATCCGCTACCGCTCCGACGGCGGCACCAACGGCGCCGGCGCCTTCGTCGACAACGTGGTGATCAAGGGCAAGGGCAAGCCGTTCAAGGACGGCGCGGAGAGCGCGAGGTCCGGCTGGACCGCCTACGGCTTCACCCGCTCCACCGGCACCGAGACCAAGGTGACCCCGCGCTACTACCTCATCGAGAACCGGCAGTACGTCGGCTACGACACCACGCTGCAGCAGGGCCCGTACCAGTACTCCGAGGGGGTCACCCGGCCGAAGTGGGCCGAGCGCTTCCCCTACCAGAACGGCATGCTGGTGTGGCTGGTCGACCTGGCCTACGCCGACAACAACACGACCACCCACCCGGGCGTGGGCTACGCGCTGCCGGTGGACGTGCGGCCGGACTCGCTGACCTACCCGGACGGCACCAGCCCGAGCAACCGGCGCGAGCCCTTCGACGCCACCTTCGGGCTGTCCGCGACCGACCCGGTCTGCCTGCACAAGCAGGTCGCGACGGCGAGCGGCTACGACACCCTGGCGGCCTGCGCCCCCTCGGTGCCGGGCGTGCCGACCTTCGACGACACCGACCCGAACGCCTACTGGACGGCGACCAACCCGACCAACTCGGTCAAGGTCGCCGGTGCGGGCGTGAAGGCCACCGTCACCGCGGAGAACACCGACGGCTCGATCACCGTGGACGTCCGCAACCCCTGACCTCCGGGAACGACGAGGCCCCGCGATCCGGAGAGGATCGCGGGGCCTCGTGCCGTGAGCGGAGGGCTCGGCGGCCGACCAGTGCGACGGATCAGTACGACGGCTGGCTCGGGTCGATCTGGTTGACCCAGGCCACCACGCCGCCGCCGACGTGCACCGCGTCGTCGTAGCCGGCGCCCTTGACGATCGCCAGGCACTCGGCCGAGCGGACACCGCTCTTGCAGTGCAGGACGACCTGCTTGCCGGAGTCGACCGGGGGGGAGCCTGGCCGAGCGCGTTGCCGTTGAGGAACTCGCCCTTGGGGATGAGGACCGCACCGGGGATGTGGTTGATCTCGGCCTCGGCGGGCTCACGGACGTCGACGAGGACGAAGTCGCGGCTGCCCTCCTCCTTCTCCTTGAGCATCGAGGCGAGCCTGGGTGACCGAGATGGTCGCATCGACGGCCGCGTCCGCGGCCTCCTCGGAGATCGCGCCGCAGAAGGTCTCGTAGTCGATCAGACCGGTGACGGTGGGGTTCTCACCGCACAGTGCGCAGTTCGGGTCCTTGCGGACCTTGAGCCTTGCGCCACTCCAGACTCCAGGGCGTCGTAGATGACCAGCTTTGCCGATGGCCGGCTCACCGGCACCGATCAGCAGCCTTGATCGCCTCGTTGACCTGGATCGAGCCGATGGACGCGCAGAGCACGCCCAGCACGCCGCCCTCGGCGCACGAGGGAACCATGCCCGGCGGCGGCGGCTCGGGGTAGAGGCAGCGGTAGCAGGGCGCGTCGTCGGCCATCGTGGGCGCGAAGACCGAGGCCTGGCCGTCGAAGCGGTAGATCGAGCCCCAGACGTAGGGGATCCCGAGGAAGTACGCCGCGTCGTTGACCATGTAGCGGGTCGCGAAGTTGTCGGTGCCGTCGACGATGAGGTCGTAGCCCTTGAAGATCTCGAGCACGTTGTCGTTGTCGAGACGCTCGTTGTGAAGGATCACGTTCACGAGCGGGTTGATCTCGTGGATCGACTCCTTCGCGGACTGGCCCTTCGGCTTGCCGAGGTCCGACATGCCGTGGATGACCTGGCGCTGCAGGTTCGACTCGTCGACCTCGTCGAACTCGGCGATGCCGAGAGTGCCGACGCCCGCCGCGGCCAGGTAGAGCAGCGCGGGGCTGCCGAGGCCGCCGGCGCCGATGACCAGCACCTTGGCGTTCTTGAGCCGCTTCTGGCCGTCCATCGCGACGTCGGGGATGATCAGGTGCCGGCTGTAGCGGCGGACCTCGTCGATGGTCAGGCTCGTCGGCCGGCTCGACCAGCGCGGGAAAGCTCACGGGATTGACTCCTCAGTCGTCGGTGCGGCGCGGGGATGGTCTCGGCGACAACGCTGCCGGACGCCCGGGTGTTCCCCGCTCCCCCATGGTCCCCGCCCCGCCCAACCCGGACGCGCCACGTCCCACCGTCTGGACGGGGCCTCGGCGCCAAGCCCGCGGCTACCAGCGAGTAGGCTCAGGGGGTGGTGACGGAGCGGTTCGACCTGGACGAGACACGGCCGCGCGGCGTACGGCTGCCGCGACGGGAACGACGCGCGCAGCCTGCTGGCTGCCGCGCTCGAGGTGTTCGTCGCCCAGGGCTACCACGCGGCGGCGATGGACGACATCGCCGAGCGCGCCGGGGTGTCCAAGCCGGTGCTCTACCAACACTTCCCCGGCAAAGCTCGGTCTCTACCTCGCGATCCTCGACGCGGCCTGCGACGCGATCATCGACAACTGCCGCAAGGCCCTGCAGTCCACCCAGGACAACAAGCAGCGGGTGGCTGCGGCGATCGACGCGTTCTACGCTTACGTCGGTCACGACACCGGTGCCTTCCGCCTCGTCTTCGAGTCCGACCTGACCAACGAGCCGGCCGTGCGCGGGCACGTCGACCGGGTGACCACCGAGTGCGCGGAGCCTGATCGCGGCGGTCATCGAGGACGACACCTCGCTGCCGCCGGCCGCCTCGCAGCCTGCTCGCGGTCTCCCTGGTGGGAATGGCGCAGGTCAGTGCCCGGTTCTGGATGACCGACACCGACAACGGCCTCGCCGGGCTCACCCGCGACCAGGCCACCACGTTGGTGTCCGGCCTGGCCTGGCGCGGCATCGGTGGGTACCCGCTCACCGACGAGCACGAGGAGTGAGACGGGCCCGACCCGTCGTACGACCGCCGGCTGACTAGGCTGGCGACGCGAACGGCCCGCAGGCGCGGGCCGGCCCCGGACCCGAGGAGAGAACCATGACCGTCGAGGTCAAGATCGGTGTGCAGAACACCGCCCGCGAAGCCTGGTCATCGAGACCGACGAGACCAACGACGGCGTCACCGCGCTGGTCTCCGAGGCGCTCGCCAACGACGGCGTCCTGACGCTGACCGACACCAAGGGCAAGGTCACCGTCGTCCCCGTCGCCAAGCCTGGCGTACGTCGAGATCGGCCGCAGCACCAGCGGACAGGTCGGCTTCCGCTCCTGACGCCTCCCGAGCACCGGGAACCCGCAGGCGGCTGCCAGGCGTTGCACAGGGACAGGGGCGAGACTCGGCGGTGACCCGCCGGGGTCGCCGTCGTCGACCGGGAGGTGCCCTGATGCTCCAGTTCCGCTTCGCCGCGCTGAGCGAGACCGGCCCGGTGCGCGAGCACAACGAGGACGCCGGTTTCGCGGGTCCCTACCTGCTCTGCGTCGCCGACGGCGTCGGAGGGGCGGCCGCCGGGGAGATCGCCTCGGCCACCACCGCCTACATCGTCAGCGCCCGCTCGCTCGCCGCGCCCGGCTACGACCCGGACCGCCTGCTGCGCGCCGCGGTCGCCGACGCGCACGACCAGGCTCGTCGCGGGCATCGCCGCGGACCCGGCCCGCACCGGGATGGGCACCACCCTCACCGCGCTCCTCACCGACGGGATCTCCGCCGCGCTGGCCCAGGTCGGCGACTCCCGGGCCTACCTGCTGCGCGCGGGCCGGCTCACCCAGGCTCTCGCACGACCAGACCCTGGTCCAGGCCTGGGTGGACGCCGGCCGGCTGACGCCGGAGGAGGCGGCCGCCTCGCCGTACAAGAACGTGGTGCTGCAGGCCGTCGACGGCGAGCACGTGCCCGTGCCGGTGGTCCAGCCGCTCGACCTGCGTCCCGGTGACCGGCTGCTGCTGTGCAGCGACGGGATGAGCGACGTGCTCCCCCACGCGCGCATCGCTCCCCTGCTGAGCGGCGACTCGCGAAGCATGGCCGCCGAGCGACTGGTCCGCGCCGCCGTCGACGCCGGCACCCGCGACAACGTGACCGTGGTGGTCGCCGACGTGGTCGACGCGCCCGCGGTGGTCGGCAACGGGCTGGTCCTCGGTGCGGGTGCGGACCTGCGCAACGTGGTGGACCCCGTCGCCGTACGACCGCTGCGCTCGGCCTGAGGGTCCTACACTGGAGGGGTGAGCACGAAGCGGGTCCACGAGTACGCGCGCCTCTGGGTGCCGCTGTACGACGCCGCCGCGCTCGCCGTCACCCGGCCGGTCTACCTGATCGAGGCCGCCGACGGCTTCGAGGGGGATCGCCGCGGAGAAGAACACCACGCTGATGGGGCTGTTCAACGAGCCTGGGCCGGGCGGGCTGGCGGATCGAGCAGACCGCGCTGCGGGTCAGCCACGCCACGTCGGAGATCCAGACTGCTCATCGACGCCACGCTCGACGAGGCCGACCACGCCACCTCCCCCGACGAGTCTCGCCAGCGCGGTGGGCACCAGCGGCGACCCGGCCGGCGCGGTGACCGAGTTCGACGTCTACGCGATGCGCCGCCGGGTCAGCCTGAAGAGGTCGCCGTAGGTCTCGACCCGTTCGAGCACCTGCGCCATCGAGAACTGCTCCAGGCCCAGCGGGTCCTCGGCACCGGCCTCGACCTCGTCCCAGCCGATCGGGGTGGCGACCTGCGGGCGTGCGGTCCCCCGGAGCGAGTACGGCGCCACGGTGGTCTTCGAGCCGGCGTTCTGCGACCAGTCGAGGAACACCTTGCCGCGGCGCCGGGACTTCGTCATCGTCGCGGTGACCAGTTCGCCGTGCGCGGCCTGCAGGCTCCTCGGCGATCTCCTTGGCGAGTCTCACTGGTCTCCGTGGACGGCAGCGGTTGCTCGAGCGGCGCGTAGAGGTGCAGGCCCTTGCTGCCGCTGGTGACCGGCAGCGCGTCCAGGCCGCGCTCGGCCAGCGCGTCGCGGGCGAGCAGGGCCACCGCGCAGCACTCGTGCAGCCCCGCCGGCTCGCCCGGGTCGAGGTCGATGACGACCCGGTCCGCACCGACCGGCTCGTCGTCCTCGTCCACCGTCCACTGGTGGACGTGCAGGCTCGAGCGCGGCCAGGTTGACCGCCCACACCAGGGTGGCGAGCCTGGTCGATGATCGGGAACCGGAGGGTGTCGCCGTGCCGGCTCGGGCCCCGGCTCCCGGTGGTCGGCACGTCGGCGGTGCGGACCCAGGAGGGGGTGCCGGCGGGGGCGTTCTTCTCGAAGAAGGCTCTTGTCCCCCACACCGTGCGGCCACCGGATCCGGGTCACCGGGCGGCCGGCGAGGTGCGGCAGCAGCACCGGTGCGACCCGGGCGTAGTAGTCGAGGACCTCGCCCTTCGTCGTACCGGTCTGCGGGTAGAGCACCTTCTCCAGGTTGGTCAGGCGCAGCGTGCGGCCCTCGACGTCGACGTGCACCTCGGTCTGCGGGTGCTCGGCCTTCTTCGGCATCAGGCGAGGTCCTCCGGCGTGAGGTCGCTCCGAACGCCTTGGTAAGCGGGCTGACGCAGCCGCTCGTAGCCGACACCGTGGGTCTCGACGTCCACCACGACCACCGGCTCCACCCACCGGGTGCCGTCGGCATCGGCGCGCGGCACCTCATCGGCGAAGGGGCTCGTCGTTCGGGCCAGCGCAGCGAGCAGATCGGCCAGGACCCGGGACTGCCTGGGTCCGATACCGCTGCCGACACGGCCCCGGTAGCGCAGCCCGTCGGCGGTCGGCTCGCCGACGAGGACGGCGGCGAGGCGATCGGCCGTGCCGACCTGGGGACGCCAGCCGCCGATGACGTAGGAGCCGCGGTGACGGCGGGCCTTCTTGAGCCAGTCGCGGGTCCGTTGACCTGGGCGGTAGGCCGATCCGCGGCGCTTGCTGACGACACCTTCGAAGCCCTGTGCGGCCGTGGCGTCCCACAGCATGCGGCCGTCGTCGTAGGCGGGCGGCACCTGCCACCCCGAGGCTCCCAGGTCGAGCCCCGCCAGGATCTCGCGTCGCTCGTCGAGCGGGCGGTCGCACAGGTCGTGGCCGTCGGCACTCAGCACGTCGAACGCCATGAAGGTGGCCGGGGTCTGCCGGGCCAGCCGGGACACCGTTGCCGGGTTGCGCACGTGGAGGCGCTCCGCCAGCACCCGGAAGTCGGGCACCCCGCGTTCGTTCAGCCCGATGATCTCGCCGTCGATCACCATCTGCGACGACGGTGCCACCGCGAGCTCTGGCCAGGCCGGCGAGATGTCGTTGCCGTTGCGGCTGATCACACGCACGCCCGCGGAGCTCACGAAGGCGAGCGCCCGCATGCCGTCCCACTTGACCTCGTGGGACCACTCGTCGCCGAGCGGGATCGAGTCTGCCACGGTCGCGAGCATCGGGAGCAGGTCGGGCACGGTATCCATCATGCCGAGAAGATCGCTTCCACGACGTGCTCGGCGATCGCCAGGCTCGACGTGGCGGCCGGCGAGGGGGCGTTGCGGACGCTGGTGACGCCGTGGGCGTGCTCGATCCGGAAGTCGTCGACGAGGGTGCCGTCGCGCTCCACGGCCTGGGCGCGGATGCCGAAGCCGGCGCGCTCGACGTCGTCGGGACCGATGTCCGGCACGTAGCGCTGGGCCGCGCGCAGGTAGGACCGCACGGACAGCGAGCCGCGCACCTCGGTCACGCCCGTGCGCCAGTGCCGGCCCGCCATCCGCCAGAAGCCCGGCCAGGACACGATGCTGGCGAGGTCGGCGGCGCTGACCGAGCGGCGGCGGTAGGCGTCGCGGTGCGGCGCCAGGACGGCGTTCGGACCCACCTCCAGCGCTCCGTCCACCCGGCGGGTGAAGTGCACGCCGAGGAAGGGGTAGCGCGGGTCGGGCACCGGATAGACCATGCCGCGCACGAGCGCCTGCTTCTCGGGCCGCACCCGCAGGTACTCCCCGCGGAAGGGCACGATGCGCGGGTCCGCGCCGCCGCCGGCCAGGCGGCCGAGCCGGTCGGACTGGAGGCCGGCGCAGAGCACCAGCCGGTCGACGTCGTACGACGCCGCGGGGGTCCTCACCCGGACCCGCCCAGCGGTGCGCCCGATCCCGGTGACCGGGCTGGAGCAGTGCACCTCACCGCCGGCGACGCCCACCTCCGCCGCGAGGCTTCGGGTGATCGCGACGTAGTCGGTGATCGCGGTGTGGGGCGAGTGCAGGGCGGCGTAGCCCGCGGCGTGCGGCTCGACCTCGGCGAGACCGGCCGGGTCGAGCCGGCGCAGGCCGGGCACGCCGTTGTCCCGCGCGGTGCGCTCCAGGGCGTCGAAGCGGGCCGCCTCGCCGGGGTCGACGGCGACGACGACCTTGCCGCACGCGTCGTAGGGCAACCGGTGCTCGGCGCAGTAGTCGCGCAGCAGCAGACGCCCGCGGGTGCACAGACTCGGCCTTGAGGCTGCCCGGGCGGTAGTAGATCCCGGCGTGCACGACCCCGGAGTTGTGACCGGTCTGGTGCTGGCCGACGCGGGCCTCCTTCTCCAGCACGACGACGCGCGCGCCGGGGCGGCGGCGGGTGATCTCGCGGGCCACGGCGAGGCCCACGATCCCGCCGCCGACGATGCCGAAGGTCTGGTCCACCCGGACATGTTCGCAGGCGGCTGGAGGGGGTTCTCAGGGGTACCCTCGGCACATGCGTGCGATCTGGAAGGGTGCCGTCTCCTTCGGCCTGGTCAGCGTCCCGGTGAAGGCTCTACAGCGCGACCGAGAGCCACGACGTCTCGTTCCGGCAGGTGCACGCCAAGGACGGCGGCCGGATCAAGTACCAGCGGGTGTGCTCGATCGACGGCGAGGAGGTGCCCTACTCCGACATCGCCAAGGGCTACGAGACCGAGGACGGCGAGATGGTCATCCTCACCGAGGAGGACATGGCCAACCTGCCGACGACCTCCTCCCGCGAGATCGCGGTCGAGAAGTTCGTGCCGGCCGAGCAGATCGACCCGCTGCTGTTCGAGAAGTCCTACTACCTCGAGCCCGAGGGCACCGGCGCCAAGCCGTACGCCCTGCTCCGCCAGGCCCTGCGGGACTCGAAGCGGATGGCCGTGGTGACCGTGGCGCTGCGCCAGCGCACCACGACCGCGGTGCTGCGCGTGCGCGAGACCGCGGCCGGCGACGTGATCGTGCTGCAGACGATGATGTGGCCCGACGAGATCCGCCAGCCCGACTTCCAGGTCGAGGTCGGCGACGTGAAGCCCGCAGAGGTCAAGATGGCGGAGATGCTCATCGAGACGCTCGCCGGCGACTTCGACCCGGAGGAGTTCGAGGACGACTACGCCGACGCGGTCGACGCCGTGGTGAAGGCGAAGATCGAGGGCGGCGAGGTCCAGCGCACCGAGACCTCCGCCAAGACCGGTGGCGAGGTCGTCGACCTGCTGGCCGCCCTGCAACGCTCCGTCGAGGCGGCGAAGACCAGCCGCGGCGAGGAGGCTCCGGCCAAGAAGACGGCCGCCAAGAAGAGCGCCGCGAAGAAGACCGCGAAGAAGGCTCCGGCCAAGAAGACCACGGCGAAGAAGAGCGCCGCCAAGAAGACCGCGAAGAAGGCGGTCAAGAAGGCCAGCCTGATCAGCCGACCTCCTCCTCGGCCTTCTCGATCAGCCTTCTTCACCGCGTCGATCGAGCGGATCCGCCCGCTCAGCACCGGCGAGCCTGCGGTCGGAGACCAGGGCCGTCGGGATGCCGATCAGCCTGCGCGTCGTTGTTGATCGCCATGCCGCCGGAGTTGCCGGGCGCGATCCGCGCGTCGGTGTCCAGGCTCCGAGCGCGGCCCGAGCCTGCGGGTCGTTGATGATCGTGGAGACGACGCCGGTGGTGACCGTGATCGAGTCCTGCGACCGCGCGACCGCCGGGAAGCCCAGCACGGTCACGTCGTCCCCCGCGCGGAGGTCGCCGGAGTCGCCGACCGGCACCGTCGGGAGGTCGAGGTCGTCGTCGAGGTCGCTACCGTCGGCGTTGGCGTAGACCTGGATCACCGCGACGTCGAGGGAGCCGTCGGCCTCCACCACCTTGGCCCGGTACGCCGCCGGGGCGTTCGTGTCCGTGCGGCCGTCGGTCAGGTGGATGAGCAGGTAGTCCGGGTTCTCGAAGTCGAGGTCCGGGTAGAGCGCGTCCAGCCCCGGCGAGGCCGGTGCGGCGACGTGGGCGTTGGTCAGGATCAGGCCGTCCTTGCGGATGATCGAGCCCGAGCCGCCGTAGGCTGATCCGGCCCTCGCTGGCCGAGACCGTGTCGGCGGTGATCTTCACCGTGGCCGCCTTGGCCGACTCCAGGCTCGGCGGCGGTGAGGACCTCCATCGAGGCGGTGGTCGGGTCGTCGCCCCCGCCGTCGGCCCGCCGGTCGCCGTTGTCGTCGCGCCCGATCAGGAAGGCCGCGCCGAGCACGCCGCCGATGAGCACCAGCGTCGCCAGCACCGCCCCGGCGATCACGAGCCGCTTGCGCAGCCGGCGGCGCCCGATCCGGCGCTCCTCCTCGGCCGCCGAGAGGATCGGCACGAGGGTCAGGCTCGGGCCCCGCGACCGGGTGCCCGAGGCGCAGCGAGATCCGCTCGTCGAAGTGCTGGGTGCCGACCTTGCGGCCGTCGAGGTAGGTGCCCTCGTTGGACAGGTTCGTCCAGGTCCACCCACCCGGGTGGGCGTCGACCCGGCCGTGCACCCGGGAGCAGGCGGGATCGGCGATCACCACCGTGCAGTCGCTACGACGCCCCACGGTGATCTGGGCCGGGTGGCGGAAGCGGTGCTCCCGGCCCTCCGCGACCAGCAGCAGGTCGGGCCCGGTGCGCGGAGGCGGCGGGCCGCCGAAACCGGGCGGGCCGGCCTGCGGAGCGGCCGCGAGGATCTGGGTGGCGTCGTTGCCGGCGATCGGCGGCGGCAGGCCGGGCGCACCCGCGGGTCGCGCGCCCGGGGCCGGCGGCGGCAGGCTGCGCGGGCGGGACGGCGGGCGGCGGGACGGGAGCCGGAGGCACCGGGGCGGGCGGCACCGGCGCGGAGACGGGAGCCGCGGTGGCGCTGGAGGACTGCGGGGCGTCGTACTGGTCCGCGGGGACGACGACCAGGCTCAGCGCCCGGCGCGGGCGGCCCGCAGCGGACCGCGGTCCGGCGGGTGATCGGCTGCTCGGAGATCTGCTGCCCGTCGGCGAAGGTGCCGAACTGGCTGCCCGCGTCGACCAGCACCCAGCCGTCTCCGGAGCGGCGGATCTCGGCGTGCTGGCGCGACACCGAGCCCGCCGTGAGCACGACGTCGGCCTCGATAGCGCGACCGATCCGGTACGACGACTTGCCGTCGAGCCGGAGCACGCGTCCGTCGACCTCGACCACCAGGGACATGGGCGTCATCCTTGCGGACCGGGTGCCGGGACGGACGGGCGCCGCACCTGCACGGTGGGATTTCGGATCTGGATCTTCGCACCCTCGACCAGGCTCGATCGTCCGGTCGGGCTGCAGCAGGAAGCTCTGGCCGCCCGGGTAGGCGACCGGCCAGGAGAAGTCCGAGGCGTTGTGGAGACCCCACCGGTCCTTGGCCTCGGGGTGCTGGCGCACCCGCGCGAGCACGGTCGGCTGGTCGATGCCGGAGGTGAGGTGGTCGGAGCGGATGGTCGACTGCGGGCCGACGGCGATGGTGCGCCGCCCCAGGTCCAGCAGGTACGGCGGACGGAACTCCGTGCCGTCCTGCCAGCAGGTCACCGACTCCGCGCCCGGGGCCCAGAAGTTCGTCGTGCCGCACGCCGGGCAGGCGAGCATGCCGTCCCGCAACCGGTCCAGGGCCTTGATCCACTGCCCCTCGGTGACCCGCGCGCCCGGCTGGTCGAGGCCCTCGACGAAGGCCTGGACGAAGAGGTCGCGCACGAACTGCGGGTAGATCTTCCAGTACTGCTGCACGATCTGCGCCGGACGGTTGTCCGAGCGCGTCGGGTGCATGCAGAACAGCGGGTCCGTGCCGAAGTGCGTCATCAGCCACTGCGCGTCGCGCATCCCGGAGTCGGTGCGAGCGCCCTCCAGCGGGTGGCCGAGGAAGAGCGCGTAGAACAGCAGCACCGCCAGCGAGTGACGGTCGGTGTCGGTGTTCGGCAGCGTGCGGTACGTCGTGTCGCGCACCACCTCCGGCGCCATGAAGTACGGCGTGCCGAGCACCCGGCCGGTGCCGTTGTCGATGCCGACGTTGTCGTTGTCGCAGATCAGCACGTTGCCGTTGCCGGGGTCGAAGAAGACGTTGCCGAAGGAGATGTCGCGGTAGCACAGACCGCGCGCGTGCAGGCGCAGGAAGCCTGTAGCTCAGCCTGACGGCACAGGCTCGATGATCGAGGCGAAGGAGACGTCGAGCGGGTTGCCGTCGCGATCGGCGTTGAGCAGCAGGAAGCTCAACCGAGGAAGCGCGGGTGGCGCAGGTGCATGACGTAGCCGAAGCTCGGCTCGGTCGCGACCCGCGCCATGCTGAGCGGCCACAGGAACCGCCCGTGCGGGGAGCCGATCTCGACGAGTCTGCTGCATCTCGTCGTACTGCTGGGCGGTGGCGCTCTCCGGCTTGTACCACTTCAGCGCCAGCGGCTCGCCGGAGTCGCGGCGCACCTCGAAGACGTAGCCCTGCCCGCCCTGGCCGAGCAGCGAGGTCACCCAGGCGCGCCCCAACGGGCCGAGGTCCACCTCGACGCCCTCTGCCAGCACCATGGGTGGCCCGACCTCCGTGATCCGTGGGTAAATCCGCTGCTCTGGACTGCGTGACAATGTATAGCCTCGGCAGAACACGGGAAGTTGAAACCCGACCCGCCCACGTTGGACCCAAGGAGCACCCGATGAGCGACCGACTCGGTGGGGCGCTGGCCCGCAAGCCACTGCACTTCATCTTCGTCCTCGACGTCTCGGGCTCGATGCTGCGCGGCGGGCGCATCCAGGCGCTCAACAACGCGATCACCGAGGTGCTCCCCCACCTCAAGGACGAGGCCCGGGCCAACCCGCACGCCGAGTCTGCTGGTGCGGGTGCTGGCCTTCGCCAACGAACCGCAGTGGGTCATCGAGCAACCGACCCCGGTGGACCAGGTGCACTGGACCCGGCTGGAGGCCGTGCCGCGCGGGTTCACCGAGCCTGGGCAGTGCGCTGCAGACCCTCGCCGGCGCCCTCGACGAGCCTCGACGAGTCGCACAGCGCCTTCCCGCCCGCGATCATCCTGGTCTCCGACGGGCGGCCCACGCAGAGCAGCGGGGTCACCTTCGCCGAAGGCCTGCAGGCACTGCTCAACAACCGCTGGGGCGCCACCGCGGTCCGGCTGGCGCTCGGCGTGGGCCGCGACGCCGACATGCACTCGATGCGCCGCTTCATCGGCGACGAGGACGTGCCGCTGCTGCGCGCCGACAATCCCGAGCAGACTCGTCGAGTACATCGTCTGGGCCTCCAAGGCCGCCAGCAAGGTCGCCTCGCGCCCGGTCGTCGGCCCCGGCACCGGTGTCGGCGCCGCGCCCCCGAGCCCGGTCGGCGACCCGATCTGGAGCACCCTCGGATGACCGTGCGCTGGACGACGCTGTCCGGCTCCTCGATCGGCTCCGTGCACGTGCGCGACGAGTCTGCCGCTGCAGGACGCGGTGCTCACCTGGAGCGATCCCGAGCGGGGGTACGCCGTCGCCGCGGTCGCCGACGGGCACGGGCACCGCGCGCACTTCCGCAGCGACACCGGTGCGGCGATGGCCGTGGTCAGTGCCGTCGAGGAGCCTGCGCCGGATCCTGCCCGCAGCGGCCGAGGCGGGCCCGGACCAGGACGCGGTGCGGGGTCTCCTCCGGGGCGCCGCGGCCGGACTGGTCGAGACCTGGACCGCGAAGGTGCGCCACCACGCCGAGGCGCACCCGTTCACCGCGCCCGAGCTCACGCTGAGCGCGGCCCGGGACCCGCTGCGGCCCTACGGCAGCACGATCCTGGCCGCCGCGGCCCTGCCCGGGCTGGTGCTCCTGCTGCAGATCGGCGACGGCGACACGGTCCTGGTCTCCTCGGCGGGCGAGGCCGCCCGCCCGCTGCCGGAGGACGGGGACCTCGACGGCGTGCACACCAGGCTCGCTGTGCCAGCCGCGGCCGCTGGAGGCCCTGCGGATCGCCGTCCTCGACGTGGCGGAGCGGGACGTGGCGCTGGTCTACCTCACCACCGACGGCTTCGGGAAGCCTCGGGTCGATGCGTCCGGGTGGTGGCGCGAGACCGGTGAGCAGACTGCTGGGCTTCTGCCGCACCCACGGGCTGAGCCTGGGTCCGCGACCAGGCTGCCCGACTGGCTCGCCGAGCCCGCGAAGGTCGGCGGCGACGACACCACGATGGCGCTGCTGGTGCGCTCCGACGTGGCCGGGATCGCGCGACCCGACCTCGCCGACACCGTGCCGGTGCCCGACTGACCTGACAGGTCAGTCGTCCTCGCCGGGCCACCACTTCTCGAGCTTCGCCAGGTCGCCCTGGAAGGCTCCACGCGACGCCGTAGCAGTTGCAGTCGGCCTTGTCCCAGTCCCAGTAGAGCGTGGCCGTCTTGCCGCTGCTGTCGAGGTAGGCGTAGTAGGCGCCCTCGGCCTTGCCCGTGCCGAAGCGCCAGGTCCCCTTGCCCTTGCGCTTGCCGGCCTTGTCGAACTGGCTCTTGTAGTAAGCCCGGTCGTCGAGCATCCCCTTGCGGTCCTGGTAGCGCCCGACGTTGACGACGATGCCGGACTCCCCCGCCTCGCACTTGCTCTCCTCGGTCTCACCGGCGAAGAAGGTGCGCTGGCGGGTGCAGCCGGACAGACTCCAGGTTGAGGTCGACGAACTCGCGCAGCACCGGGTCGGCCGGCGCGGTCGGGACGGCGACCCGCGGCGAGGTCGCCGTGTAGAGCCTCGGTCAGCGAGGCGATCTCCGCGGTGCCGCCGCCGGTGAGCGTCGCCGACTGCCGGGCGCTCGTGCTGTCCCAGTAGACGACCGCCGGGTCGGAGGTGCCGCCCCGCTCGGGGTCGTACTCGTAGAGGGCGGTCGTGCCGGTGTCCGCGGTCAGCGTGCCGGCGCGGTAGTCCAGGCGCGCGGTGCGGGCTGCCTTCGCGGCGTCCTCGTCGGCGTAGGTCACCAGCCGCAGGGTGCCGGCGTTGACCGTGCAGTCCACGACCTCGCTCTGGCCGCTGGTGGGCGCGCCGGCCTTGCACTCGGTGGCGCCCTTGCTGATCGAGGAGGCGAGCGCGTCGTACCGGCGGTCGAGGGCGGCGGGGCTGACGTCGACCTCCGTGGAGCCGCTCGACCCGGGGTACTTCGGCGTGGGATCGTCGCCGCCGTTCGCGAGCACGATGGCGGTCACGCCGCCACCGACCACCACGACCCCGGCGACCGCCGCGGCGACCGCGACCAGTCCGCTCCGGCGCTTGCGCGGTGGCGTGGTCGGGCTCGGCATCGCGCTGACGAAGTGGGGGTGTGGTGCCCCGGCCGGCGGGGGGCTCGTCACCGGCGGGGGCGGCGGGCTGACGACGGGCGGGCGCGGAGCGCCGGCCGGCGGCGGCAGGTACGACGGCGGGCGCTGCGAGCGGTAGCGGAGCACGATCGCGGCGGGGACCCGGCCCACGGCGTACCCAAGAACGGCGGCCGCCCAGGCTCGACGACAACGGGTCGCCCCCGCGGTCGCGCGCGAGGCGGGCACCGGCCTCCTCGACCGCGCGTCCGGCGTCGGCACCGCTGTCGATCATCGCCTTCAACGGGGTGAGCACGTCGAAGCGGACCGCGTCGGTCAGCAGGTTGATGTCACCGGTGCTCGCCTGGTCCTCCTCGAGCACGTCGTCGAGGACGCCACGGAAGCCCATGCTGTCGGCCAGCATCGACTCGCCGTGGCGCGTGACGACGTCGCGGAGGGCATCGTGGAGCTCCATGCGGGCCAGCATCGCACGGGCTGCTACGCGAGCAGCCCACGCACCACCCGCAATCCCACGGACACCTTGGCGATGTCGGTCGGCTCGTCGGTGCACACCGCGGTGAGTGCGCTGACGGCCTTCTCGACGCCACCGACGCTCTCCTCCCAGGCGGCCACCCGGCGTGCGGCGACCTCCTGCGGGTCGTCGCCGTCGGCCACCGCGAGGTCCGCCGTCGCCTCCAGCACCTCCCCGGTCAGCTGCGCGTGCACCGCGTGCAGGTCGTCGCGCAGGGCTGCCCGGGCCATCGTCTGCCACTGGTCCGCCCGCGGCAGGTCGACGATCCGCTGCTGCAGGGCCGAGACGCCCAGGCGCTCGCCGAGCGCGAAGTGCACGCGGGCGACCTCGGCCGGCTCCAGGCCCGCGGCGTCGGCGATCTCGACCACGTTGAGCAGCGTGTAGGCGACGTCGAAGGACGCCACCCGCGAGGCCAGGTCCTCCGGCACGTCCTGGCCGACGAGCATCTTCTTGCGGGCCTCGTACGACGCCAGACTCGGTGCCGGTCAACAGACTCGGGGAGCCTGCAGCATCGTGTCCTGGACGGGCGCGGCGAAGAACTCCACGTTGCCCTGGCTGTCCAGCGGGGGGGCGGCGGTTGGTGACCAGCCAGCGCGAGGCCCGCTCCACCAGGGTGCGCATCTCCACGCGCATCCGGGTCTGCAGCGCGGCGTCGAGCACGTTGTCGTACTCCTCCAGGCTCGCGGCGCAACTCCAGGGAGTCGAAGATCTCCCGCGCCACGAAGTTCGCCCTGGTCAGGCTCGGCGGGGCTCGCGCCGGTCTCCCCCACAGTCGCGGCCAGTACGTCATCCCCGCACCGTTGACCAGGTCGTTGACGACCTGGGTCACGATGATCTCCCGGCGCAGCGGGTGGTCGTCGACCTGGTCCATGAACCCGGCCTGGACCGGCGCCGGGAAGTAGGACTGCAGGTCGATCGAGAGGTACGGGTCCTCGGGCAGGTCGGAGGCCAGCAGGCTCCTCGGCGAGCACGATCTTCGTGTAGGCCATCAGCACCGCCAGACTCGGGCTGGCTGAGCACCCCACCCGCCTCGATCCGGCGCTTCACCTCGCGCGTCGGCGGCAGCGCCTCCAGGCTCGCGGTCGAGCAGCCCCTCGGACTCCAGGTGCGCCATCCACTGCTCGTGCACGTGCAGCAGGGAGGGCGCGTTCTTCGCGGCGTTCGCGAGGGCGAGGTTCTGCTCGTAGTTGTCGCGCAGCACCGACTCGGCGACCTCGTCGGTCATCGACGCCAGCAGACTCGTTGCGCTGCTTGCCGGTGAGGTCGCCGTCGGCCACGACGCGATCGAGCAGGATCTTGAGGTTCACCTCGTGGTCGGAGGTGTCCACACCGGCGGAGTTGTCGATGAAGTCGGTGTTGATCCGGCCGCCGTCGACGGCGTACTCGATCCGGCCGCGCTGGGTGAACCCGAGGTTGCCGCCCTCGCCCACGCAGCGCACCCGCAGGTCGCCGCCGTCGACGCGGATCGCGTCGTTGGACTTGTCACCGGCCTCGGCGTGGGTCTCGGAGGCGGCCTTGACGTAGGTGCCGATACCGCCGTTCCACAGCAGGTCGACCGGCGCCAGCAGGATCGCCCGCATCAGGCTCGGCCGGCGTGATCCGCTCGACCGCGCCCGCGATCCCCAGCGCCGAGCGGACCTCCGCGCTGATCGGGATCGACTTCGCGCTGCGGGGGTAGACCCCGCCGCCCTTGGAGATCAGGGACTTGTCGTAGTCCTGCCGGACTCGAGCGCGGCAGGTCGAAGAGCCGCTTCCGCTCGGCGTACGACGTCGCGGCGTCGGGGTCCGGGTCGAGGAAGATGTCGCGGTGGTCGAAGGCCGCCACCAGCCGGATGTGCTCCGAGCAGAGCATCCCGTTGCCGAACACGTCTCCGGACATGTCGCCGATGCCGACGACGGTGATGTCCTCGTTCTGGCAGTCGACGCCCATCTCGCGGAAGTGGCGTCGTACCGACACCCAGGCGCCCTTGGCCGTGATGCCCATCGCCTTGTGGTCGTAGCCCACCGACCCGCCGCTGGCGAAGGCGTCGCCCAACCAGAAGCCGTAGTCGGCCGCCACCCCGTTGGCGATGTCGGAGAAGGTCGCGGTGCCCTTGTCGGCGGCCACCACCAGGTAGGAGTCGTCCGCGTCGTGCCGCACGACCGACGGCGGCGGCACCGTCTCCCCGCCCACCAGGTTGTCGGTGACGTCGAGCAGGCCGCGGATGAACGTCTTGTAGCAGGCCACGCCCTCGGCCAGCCAGGCCTCGCGGTCGCTGCTGTCGGGCAGTCTGCTTGGCGTAGAAGCCGCCCTTCGCACCGACCGGCACGATGACGGTGTTCTTCACCATCTGCGCCTTCACCAGACCCAGGATCTCGGTGCGGAAGTCGTCGCGCCGGTCCGACCAGCGCAGCCCGCCGCGAGCGACGGCGCCGAAGCGCAGGTGCACACCCTCGACCCGCGGGGAGTACACGAAGATCTCGAACTTCGGCCGTGGCTCCGGCAGGTCCGGGATCGCCGAGGGCTCCAGGCTTCAGCGAGAGGTACTGCTTCGGCGCACCGTCGTCGTCCTGGAAGTAGTTGGTGCGCAGCGTGGCCTGGACGTGGGTGAGGTAGGAGCGCAGGATCCGGTCGTGGTCGAGGCTGACCACATCGTCCAGCGCGGTGCGGATCTTGGTGACCAACCCGGCCTCGCGCTCCTCGCGGCCCTGCCCGGCACCCGGGTCGAAGCGGGTCTCGAAGAGCAGCACGATCAGCCGCGCGAGACTCGGCGTTGTCGAGCAGGGCCTGCTCGATGGAGTCGAGCGCGAACGGGCTGTTGCCCTGGCGCATGTACTTCGCGTACGCCCGCAGCACCATCGCCTGGCGCCAGGTCAGCCTGGGCGCGCAGCACCAGTCGGTTGAAGCCGTCGGTCTCGGTGTAGCCGTCCCACATCGCCCGCAGCGCGTCCGCGAACAGACTCGCGCGCGTGGTCGGGCAGGGCCTCGCCGTAGCGCAGGCCGAAGTCGTAGACGTGGGTACGGCGCTCCAGGCCCGTCAGCGCGTAGGGCCGCTCGTCGACGACCTCCACGCCCATCGAGGACAGCATCGGCAGGACCCGGCTCAACGAGAGCGGCTCGCCCACCCGGAACACCTTGAGCCGGGCCTCGCCGTCGGCGGCGTCCAGGTCGGCGTACAGCGACTGGTCCGTGCCGGACTCGCCCTCGATCGCCTCCACCCGGCCGAGGTCCACCGCCGCGGTGCGGGGGCTGAAGTCCTCCTTGTAGGCCTCGGGGAAGGCGTCGGCGTAGCGGCGGCCGAGCAGGGCGCCGGCCTCCTCGCCGTACTCGGCGATGACGGCCCTGGAGGAAGTCCTCGTGCCACGAGCGCGACGACTCGACCAGGCGCCGCTCCAGGTCCGCGGTGTCGATGTCCTCGGGGATCAGGCTCGCCCTTGGGCATGTGCACCACGAAGTGCACCCGGGCGGTGGTGGACTCGTTGATGCTGACGTTGAACTCGACGTCGTCCGGACGGATCCGGCCGCGGCCGATCTGCTCGGCCAGGATCTGCACGAACCGCTGGCGGACCCCGGTGTTGTAGCGGTCGCGCGGCAGGTAGACGAGCACCGAGAGATAGCGCGCGTAGGTGTCGCGGCGGATGAACAGCCGCACCGCACGGCGCTCCCGGGCCTGCATGGCGGCCTCGACGATCGGGGCCAGGCTCGTCGACCGGGGTGTGGAAGAGCTCGTCGCGCGGATAGGTCTCCAACGTGTCGAGGAGCGCGGCCCCGTCGTGGCTGCGGGCGTCGTAGCCGCTGCGGCGCAGGACCTCCTCGACCTTCTCCCGCAGCAGCGGGATGTGCAGCAGCGACTCGGTGTAGGCCGCGCTGGACAGGAGGCCGAGGAAGCGGCGCTCGCCGACGACCTCGCCAGACTCGTCGAAGGTCTTGACGCTGACATAGTCGAGGTAGGCCGGACGGTGCACCGTCGAGCGGGAGTTCGCCTTCGCCAGCACCAGCAGGGTCTTCTCGCGCGCCTTCGCCTTCACCGCGTCGGGCAGCCGGCTGAAGGCCACCGAGGACTCGCCGCTGCTCGGCCCTTCGCGCAGGATGCCCAGCCCGGTGCCGGCGACCGGGCGCAGCACGTCCTCGGCCTCCTGCGAGCCCGGCAGGGCGACCTTGTCGAGGACGTACTCGCGGTAGCCCAGGAAGGTGAAGTGCTCGTCGGCCAGCCACTCCAGCAGGCTCGCGGGCGCGTCGTACCTCGTCGGTGTCGAGGGGCGGCGGGCTCGTCGCCAGGCCCGCGACGATGTCGGTCACCTGCTCGTGCATGCCGGACCAGTCGTCGACCGCGGCCCGCACGTCGGCCAGCACCCGCCGGCACGCCGCCGCGACCTGCTCGGGGTGGTCGTCCCCGTCGCCGCCCAGGCGGCCCACCTCGACGTGCATCCAGGACTCGCGGACCGCGCCCTCGGGAGCGGTGACCGAGCCGGAGACGACGGGCTCGGCCGACTGCAGGCGCCCGGCCACGTCGCGTCGTACGTCGAACGTCGGGTGCACCACCGTGCGCACGTCGTGCACCAGGCGGGCCAGGAGCATCGTCAGGGAGTCGACGAGGAAGGGCATGTCGTCGACGACGACCTCGACCACCGAGTGCCCGGCCGCCGACCAGCCGTGCTCGGCCACCGTCGGGGTGAACACCCGCACCTTCGCCTGCCCCGGCTCGCGATCCTGGGCCAGGTGGTGGTGGGAGGCGTAGGCGCCGTAGACGTCGACGTCGCTGCGCGCGGCCAGGCTCCTCGGTCGCGACGTGCCGGTAGTAGGCCTGCAGCATCTCCGGGAGCGCATCGCGTGGCGGTCCGCCCGTCCCCTTCGGAGGACCGGCCGCGGCGGCGGCCTGCGCGAAGATACGGTCACGGTCGGCCCCCGAGGCCGAGGGCAGCAGCGTCGTCATTGACACCCCCTCAACGTAGGGCGAACGCGTGACGCGGACAACATGACGCAGTTACCGGCCGGTCACCTCCGTGCGGGCTGCCGGTGCGCCATGATGGCGCCCATGAGGTTCCGACGTGAGACTCGCCTACGAGGCGGGTCCCGGCGAGGTGTTCGCGATGCTCGCGGACCCCGCGTTCCGGGAGAAGGTCGCCGCGGAGCAGGGCGTGGTCTCGATCGAGGTGAGCATCACCCCCTCCGGGGCGGGGTTCACCCTGGTCAGCGACCAGGTCCAGGACACCGCGGGGCTGCCGGCGATCGCCAAGAAGATCGCGGGCGAGACCACGCGCGCCGTCGTACGGGAGCAGTGGCCGGATGCCGCTGGGACCGCGACGATCGAGATCACCGCGCCGGGCAAGCCCACCAGGGCCACCGGCACCGTGCGGCTGGTCCCGGCAGGTGCGGGTACGACCTACGTCCAGGAGACTCGACGTGAGCGTCAAGGTCCCGCTGATCGGCGGGAAGCTCGAGGCGCTCATGGCCGACAACATCGATGCAGGCCTGTCCGTGGAGCACTCCGTGGGCACGGCCTGGCTGAGGGGAGATCGCTGACATGGCAACACGTCTCGTCCACGAGATGACGTACGACGCAACGTTGATCGAGGTGGCAGCCATGCTGTCCGACCCGGAGTTCCGGCAGGAGGTCTGCCGCAACCAGCGGGCCACCTCGTACGCAGCGGAGATCGAGGGAAACGTCGACGCCAAGGCCGTGCGGATCGAGATGACCCAGCCGACCGACAAGGTGCCGTCCTTCGCGAAGAAGATCGTGGGCGACTCCACGACCATCGTGCAGACCGAGACCTGGTCCAGCCCCTCGCACGCCGAGGTCCGGGTCACCATCCCCGGCAAGCCCGGCGAGATGGCCGGTACTGCGGTGCTCGTCGAGAAGGACGGCGTCACGACCGAGACCGTCACCCTCGACATCACCGTCAAGATCCCGCTCGTCGCGGGCAAGATCGAGCAGGCTGATCGCCAAGTCTGCTCGGCAGTGCGCTGCGGGCCGAGGAGCGCACCGGCAAGGCCTGGCTGGCGCGCTAGTCGCGCGCTGAGCACTCAGTCCTCGTCGAGGTCCGGTTCCGCACGGAGCCGGGCCTCTTCCTCTTTCCGCTCCTCCCGCTCCTCCCGCTCCTCCTCCCGCTCCTCGGCGAGCTCGGAGCGGCGGCGGATGGCGATCACGATCCCGAGCACGACGAACGGCCCGAAGGCCAGGACGATGGTGGCGACCTGCTCGACCGGATGCAGAGCGCCCATGTGGAGCGGGATCACGGCCCCATCCTCCCACCCGCACGACGCTGCGCCGCCGGCAGTCTCGGATCCGAGCCCCGTGCCTCGCGGGCTTGCCTCGGCCCTTGTCATTCGAACATGTGTTCGAGTAACGTGCGGGCATGAGCTCTTCCAACGCACTCGCCGAGGCCTCCGCCGTGGCCGAGCGCGTCGCGCACCTGGCCGCGACCGACTGGTCCACGGTAGCCGGACCGGACGCGGTCGAGGCGGCGATGGCGATCGCCAGCGCCCGCAGCCTCCTCGACGCCGCGCTGCTGGGAGCGACGACGCAGGCTCGAGGCCACCGGTGCCGCCATGGACCTCGGCTGGGCCTCGACCAAGGATTTCCTCACCCACCTCACCGGCGGGCACCAGGGCACCGGCGGCGGCCTGGTCCGCGCCGCCGCGCGACTGCAGGAGCCTCCCGGCCGTGCGCGAGGCCCTCGAGACCGGCCGGGTCACCCTTCCCCAGGCCCGGGTCATCGCCGGCCAGGTCCAGACCCTCCCCCGCCATCCCGAGGCTCCGCGCCGCCGTCGCCGACCGGATGCTCGCGCTGGTCGAGGAGCACGGCCACAACGCCACCGCCCTGCAGACCGCCTTCGCCGACGTCGTGCGAGAGGTCGACCCCGACGGGCTGGCCGTGGCCGCCGACCTGCTGCGCGACAAGGCGGAGCGGGGCGCGCACCACGCGCGCTACCTGTCCTTCGCCGAGGACGGCCTGGGTGGCGTGCGGGTGCGTGGCTACGGCACCGTCGAGGACGCCGAGCGGATCAAGAGCGTGCTCCTGCCGTTGGCTGCGCCCCAGGTCACCGAGCCCGGGTCCTGCGGCGGTGCCTCGGGTCGCGACCAGCCGATGTTCGACGCCGAGGGCCGGGCCACCACCATCCCCTGCCCGACAAGCTGGCTGCCCGCACGACGGCCGAGACCCGCGCCAGCCGGACGCCCGGCTCTGGGACGCGCTCGTCGACGCCTGCGACCAGGCTCCGCGCCACCGACACCCTGCCGCGCGACCACGGGTCGCTGCCGCGGGTCGTGGTGACGATCGACCACGCCAGCCTCAGCCAGGGCGTCATCGACCAGGGCCGGTCTCAGGAGGGCCGGACAGGCGCCGATGCCCGGCTGTCGGCGCAGTCCGTACGCCGCTTGGCCTGCGACGCCGAGATCCTCCCGGCCGTCCTCGGCAGCGAGAGCCAGGTCCTCGACGTCGGCCGCGCACAGCGCCTGGTCACCCCCGCGATCTGGTCGGCCCTGCTCGTGCGCGACCGGCACTGCGCCTTCCCGGGTGCACCCGGCTGCCTCTCGCCTGCGACGCGCACCACGTCGTCCACTGGGCCGACGGCGGCGCGACCAGCCTCGACAACCTGGTGCTGCTCTGCCGGCACCATCACACCCTGACCCACCGCACGCCGTGGAAGTCTGCACATCGACGGCGAGACCGGCCGGCCGGTGTGGACTCCACCGCCGAGACTGACCCTCTCCCATGCCGAGGGCCGGATCACCTACGTCCCGGCCCGCTCCCCCGACCCGCGCGGCGCACCGCCGCCGCTCGTCGCCTGAGCGACGGCTCCGCTCCGGTCAGCCTGGTCCGGTCAGGCTGGTCCTGCCGCCGGGCTTGGGCTTGGGCTTGGTTGCGCGGCGCCCTCGCGGAGCCTGCTCCCGCGTCGCCGAGGAGAGGTCCAGGAGCCTCGTCGAGTGCTTCGCGGACGCAGACGCCGAGGAGCTCGGCGTCCGGGATCCAGTCGCGGTCCGCGGTGATCCCGTAGAACACGCCGCCGTCGTAGGACGTCACGCTGATCGCCAGCGGGTGGCCGGGCGTGAGCGGCGGCACCGGGTAGGCTGGCCAGCATCCGCGCGCCCGCCGCGTAGAGCGGCGCCTGCGGGCCAGGCACGTTGGTCACCGAGAGCCTGGTAGCCGCGCCGCAGGCTCTGCGGCCGCGACCCGCGAGCCGATCGCGTGGAAGGTCGTTGGCGCGAACCCGGCGATGCCGGCAAGCCGGTTCGCGGCGACGCTGCGACCGGTGTCCTTGTGCGCCTGGAAGGAGTACGACACCTGGTGCAGGCGCACCACCGGGCTGGGCTCGCCGACCGGCAGGTCCACGAAGTGGGCGGCGATCTGGCTGCCCAGCGAGGTCGCCTCGAGCTCCTCGTCGATGACCGAGACCGGGACGACCGCACGAACCTGCCGCATCCCGCCGAGCGACTCCGCACGAGTCATCAGCCAACCGCGCAGCGCACCGGTCACGGTCGCCAGAATCACGTCGTTGACCGTCCCACCGTGCGCCTGCCGCACCGCGCGGTAGTCCGACAGCCGGGTCTCCACGGTGACCACCCGGCGCTGTTGCGAGAGCGGACCGGTGATCGCCCCGCGCCGGCTCTTCGGCCGCCGCCCTGTCGCCGCGGCGACGAAGGAGCGCGCCCGCTCGCTGCGCCGGTCCGTCGTTCGGGCCACGGCACGCGACCCGGTCCGCACCGTGTCGAGCAGCACGCCGGGGTCGGTGAGGCTCTCCCGCACCGCGCCGCCGAGCAGCCGCGCCGGGTTCGGCGAGCGACGAGGCGCCCAGTCGTCGGGATCGAGCTCGCGCGCCTCCGGTTGGAGGTCGAGGAGCAGGCGCCCGAGGTCGACGGTGTGCACTCCGTCGACGAGCGCCTGGTGGGTCTTGGAGAGCAGTGCGACCCGCCCGCCCTCGAGTCCCTCGACGTAGTAGATCTCCCACAGCGGCCGGGTCCGGTCCAGCGGGCGCGACACGATCCGCGACACGAGCTCGAGGAGCCTGGGCCGACGTACCGGGACGGGGCAGGGCGGAGCGTCGCACGTGGAAGCCGAGGTCGAAGTTCTCGTCGTCGACCCACACCGGGTTGGCGAGATGTCCGGGCACGGACTGCAGCCGCTGGCGGTACCGCGGGACGAAGGCGATCCGGTCGCGGATCAACGCGATCAGTCGCGCGTGGTCGAAGGCGCCCTCGCCCTCGCCGGGGTCGAAGATCTCGATCGTGGCGTTGTGCAGGGGCGTCTCCGGCGTCTCCTCAGCGAGGAACGTCAGGTCGCGCGGCCGCACCCGATCCACCACGTCATGCTCCAGACTCTGCAGGACCCCCCGGCGAACGACGTCCGGCCCCATTCCGGACGCCCTGGGGTCACCGTGAGATTCTGGCAGAGAACCGGGAGCCGGGCCTGCACGGTCCACTGCATGTCGGCTCCCCGACGAGGAGGATCCATGCAACGCCTGCGCGCTGTCGGCGCCGTGCTCACCGGTGTCGCACTGCTCGCGTCCGTCACCGCCTGCGGTGGCGACGACAAGGCGAGCTCCGACAAGCCGGTCGTCGTGAACATCACCGTCAAGGACGGCAAGGTCGACCCGAGCGGTGACCGTGTCGACGTCGGCACCGGTCAGCCGATCGACCTCAAGGTCACCGCCGACAAGCCCGGCGAGCCTGCACGTCCACTCGGAGCCGGAGCAACAGACCGAGTACGGCGTCGGCGAGACGACTCTGAAGATCGAGATCGACCGGCCCGGCGTCGTCGCCGTCGAGTCGCACGAGCCTGGACCAGATCGTCGTCCAGACTCGAAGTCAGGTGAACGGCGTCGTCGAGGCCCACGGCATCGGTGGCCAGGCGGATCTCCCGATCTCCCTGGAGCCTGGCCGTCTCGGGCGCGGTGGCCGCGCTCGTGGTCTCGTTCACCGTCCTCGTCGTCGCCTGGAGGCGCCCCCGGTACGACGGGGGCCAGCACCCCGGCCGCGTCGCCTCGTCCTTCCTGGACCGGGTCACCGGCTCCCCCGCCTTCGCGATCGCGCTCCGCGTGGTCGGCATGGTCCTCGCCCTCTACACGATCTTCTGCGCCGTCGCCGGGCAGAACGTCCTGACGAACCCGTTCTTCGGGATCTTCTACGTGTGGTGGTGGGTCGGCCTCGTCTTCGCCTCGGCGCTGCTGGGTCCGGTCTGGAAGGCCATCAGCCCGGTCCGCACGCTGAACGCGGGCATCGCGAAGGCTCGCCGGCAGCGACCCCGACAAGGGGGTCGTGCCCTACCCGGAGCGGCTCGGCTACTGGCCGGCGGCGCTCGGCCTCTACGCGTTCGTGTGGTTGGAGCTCGCCTACAAGTACCCCACCGAGTCGGGCTCGGTCCGCTTCTGGTGTGCGGTGTACGTCGGCGTGATGCTCGTCGGGGGCGCGGTCTTCGGCAACCGCTTCTACGAGCGGGCCGACCCGTTCGAGGTGTACTCGTCGCTGATCGCGAAGGCTCTCCCCGTGGGCCCGCCACGAGGGCCGTCTGGTGGTGCGCAGCCCGCTGGCGAACCTGTCGACGATCGAGCCGACCCCCGGCCTGGTCGGTGTCGTCGGCGTGCTCTTCGGGAGCACCGCCTTCGACTCGTTCCGCGAGTCCTCGCCCTGGGTGAAGTTCTTCCAGAACTCCAGCATCGACAAGGTCTACCTCGACAACGTCGCGTTGCTGGTCTTCGTGTGCACGGCGGGGCTGCTGTTCAGCCTCGGCAGCGCCCTGACGCCGGCCGTCGACGGCATGTCCCGGCGTCAGGCTGCCACGTCAGTACGCCCACTCGATCGTGCCGATCATCCTCGGCTACATCGTCGCGCACTACCTCACGCTGTTCGTCGATGTCGGCACGCAGACGCTCGCGCGCGCGAGCGACCCGCTGGGCAAGGGCTGGGACATCCTCGGTACGGCGGGCGTGGAGCCGTCGTACTGGTTCTCCTACCACCCGACGGTGCTCGCCACCATCAAGGTGCTCGCAGTGGTGATCGGCCACGTCGTGGCAGCCGTCGCGGCGCACGACCGCGCGCTGACCCTGCTGCCGAAGAAGGACCAGATCACCGGTCGGCTCCCGCTGCTGGTGGTCATGGTGGCGTTCACGGCGGGCGGCCTGATGCTGCTGTTCAGCGCCTGACCATCGCGTCGAGCAGGGCACCGACGGCGCGGGTGAGCGCGCCGTCACCGGACTCCAGGAGCAGGCGGCCGGCGACCAGCGCCCGGTCGACGGCCGCCTGGTCGTCGGGCAGGAAGTGCACACCGCGGCTCGCACCGAACTCGGCGAGCATGGCGGCGACGTCTCCCTCCCGCCAGCCGAGGCTGGAGCGCATCCGGTTGACGACGACCCGCATCGGCGGGTCCGGCCGGAGGCTCGTGCAGGCTCGCTGACCGCCCGGGCCAGCCGGGCCAGCCCGACCGGGTCCGCGGCGCCGACGAGCAGCACCTCGTCGGCGATCTCCAGGGCTTCGCGAGTCAGGTCGCTGCGCGAGGGCCGGCCCAGGTCGGCGGCCGGGTCCTGCTCGAGGGAGAAGCCGGTGTCGAGGACCACCTGACCCTCGAGGCGAGCGTGCTCGACGAGCGCGGTCAGCGCGCCGGCGCGGATCTCGGACCACCGGTCCGGCCGTGGGAGCCCGGTGAGCACCCGCAGTCGCTCGGAGAGCCGGCGCTGTGCTCCCGGGAACCGCTCGGCAACCGTCCCGGCCGCCACGAACCGGGCCGCGGTTAGCAGCCCGGATGCCTCGTCGAGGATGCCGAGTTCGCTGGGCCACCGAGCCACCGTGCGGGTCGGCGTCGACGAGCAGCGTGTCGAGACCGCGCCGGGCCAGGCTCCCCGGCGAGGGCGGTCGCGAGGGTGGTCCGCCCCGGCCCGCCGCCGGGACCCCAGATCGTGATGACGCGGCCGGGCTGGCCACGGGCGGCGACCGGTGCCGGGGCCATCGGGAGGGTCGGCACGGTGTCCTCCGACGGCGGCGCCGCCACCACGGTCGCGACCAGGCTCCTCGACCCGCGTCGCGTCGAGCACGGTGGCGATGCCGATCTGCTCCGCACGTGGCTGGGCGCGCTCGATCTCGGTCGCGACGGCGACCACCCGCATGCCCCACCGGGTGACGTCGTCGAGCACGTTCCGGTCCAGTCCCGGTAGGTCCGCCCCGACCACGGCCACCTCGGCCTGACCGCGGCTGGCCGTGGCGAGCAGGTCGTCGACATCGACGCACCGCTTGAGCACGACGGTACGACGGTCCTGCTGCAGCAGGCTCGAGCGCCCGCGCCTCCCAGGCGGCTCCGGTCGACACGAGGACGACGACGGTCGGGGTCATGAGCGCTGGAGGATCCGGATGACCGGGTCGTCGAGCTTTGCCGAGCGCCCGCTCGAACGCCGCGGCCCGCTCGTCGTCGACCGCGACCACGACCTGCCGGGTGCCGGAGAGCGCGAGCCCGTCGTCGTACGACGGCGCGGCGACGACCGTCACGCCGCTGAGCGCCGGGCGGTCCGAGCCGGTCACCCACACGTCGACGACGGAACCGGTCCCCACGTCGGGAGGCACCCGCTGCGGGTCGACCGCGAGCGGCACCTCCAGGCTCCGGTACGTCGCCCGCGGCGCCCACCGCCGAGCGGGCCAGCAGGCTCGCCGGCCCCCACCGCCCGGGTGAGCACGAGGTCGTCGGGCACCGGCTGGTCGGCTGGGAAGTAGTGCGCGAGCGCGGCACCGTCGGAGAAGCGCACCCGCTGCACCGCCAGGTCGCCGGCCGCGACCGGCGTGCCGCTCCCCCGGTCCGCTGCCATCCCCCACACCGTCACCGTGTCGTCGGCGGCCGCCAGCAGGCGGGCACCGAGGACGACCGAACCGGCGATCAGCAGCACGCCGAGCCACAACCGCGGGTCACGCCAGCCTCGCCGAGCCGCGCGGAGCGCGGGCGGTGGGGCGGGCGTGACCGGGGAAATCCCGAGATCCCTGGACACGTGCACATCATGCAGGCTCGGTGGGTGCCTCCGCCACCGTCCTCCACAGGCGCGCGCGGCGGACTCGGCAACGGCGCTACCGGATGCGACGATGGGCCCATGCCGGAGACCTCGAGGTTCCTCACCCTCGCCGACGTCGCCGAGGTGCTCAACACCTCGAGCGCGCAGGTCTACGCGCTCGTGCGCCGCGGCGAGCTTCCCGCGATCAAGATCGGCGGTCGCGGGCAGTGGCGGGTGGAGCGATCACGCCTCGAGGACTACATCGCCGAGCAGTACCGCCATGCCGAGCAGTACGTCGCCGAGCACCCCTTCGTCGAGTCCGAGGACCGCTGAGCGGGCTCAGCCGTCCTCGCCGTCGAGGGTGACCTTGATCTTCTGCGAGCCCGAGCCGCGCTCGACGGTGAACTCGATCGTCTGCCCCGGCTGGTAGGTCCGGATCGCGACGATGAGCGCGATCCCGTCGGTGACCCGCTGGTCGTTGACGCGGGTGATCAGGTCGCCCTTCTTCAACCCCGCCTTCTGGGCCGGGCTCTTGGCGATGATCTCGTCGAGGGTGGCACCGTCGCCGGTCGGGATGCCGCCGGTCTTCACCTTGGCCCCGATCACCGGGTACTGCGCCTTGCCGGTCTTGAGGATCTGGTCCGCGGTGACCCGCACCTGCTCGACCGGGATCGCGAAGCCGACGCCGATGTTGCCGGCCTCCTTGTCGGTGGAGCCGCCGCCCGCGGTGGCGATCGCGGAGTTCACCCCGATCACCTCACCGCGCTGGTTGACCAGCGGACCACCGGAGTTGCCGGGGTTGATCGCGGCGTCGGTCTGCACCGCGTCGATGTACGACGACTCGTCGGCCGACGACCCGGTCGTCACCGGACGGTGCAGGTAGACTCACGATGCCCGAGGTCACCGTGTCGGGCAGGCTCAGCGGGGAGCCGATCGCGACCACGGGCTCGCCGACCTGGAGCGTCGCGGACCGTCCGAGCCTTCGCCGGGGTCGACCTTGTCGTGCTTCTTGACGTAGAGGATCGCCAGGTCGTAGACCGGTCTGCGGCCGACCACCTCGGCGTCGTAGCGGTTGCGGTCGTGGTCGATGACGACGATCGGGCCGTTGTCCTTGGCGGCCTCGGCGACGACGTGGTTGTTGGTGACGATGTGCCCGTCGCCGTCCATCACCCAGCCGGAGCCGGTCGCGCCGGCCTCCTGACCGTCGTACTCGGCGAGGATCTGGACGGTGCTGGGCAGCAGCGCCTTCGCGACGGCGGCGACCGAGCCGGGCGCGGCCAGCGGAGCCTGGTCCTTCAGGTCGACGCCGGAGAGCCCGGTGTCGGTGTACCCCGGCCCCTGCGGGTCGTCGTTGAGCGAGCCTTGTCGTAGCCCAGCGCGCCGAGGAGCCCGCCGCCGAGGCCGACGACGAGCGCGACCAGCGCGACCAGCGGCCAGCGCCACGCCGGCCCACGCCCGGCGCCGGTGGGCCGGCGCACGGACAGGTCCGCCGCGCTCGGCGGGGTGGCGGGCGGGGGCGGGAGCAGCGAGGGCGCCATCAGTGCCTCGGACGGGAGGACGGCGGTCGGCTCCGGCGCCGCGTCCGGTGCCGCGGCCCGCTCGGGCTCGCTCACCGGCAGTCGCTCGGCGCCCGGGCCGGGCGGAGCCCACTGCGAGGCCGGCTCCGGCGTGCGCGCCTGGGCGATCGGCTCGGTGGGTTCGCCGTCGTACTCGTCGTTCACCTGCACATCATTGCCGATCCACCCACACCGGGGGGTCTCAGGGCAGGACGCGGCCGATCGGGATCGGCCGTCCCAGGCGCGGGATCTCCGACGTCGAGGACGTCGGCGTCGGGGTTGGCGGCGCGGTCGGTACCGAGGAATTGATCTGGGTGACCGGGGGGCGCCGGTCGGCGGGCGGGGTGCTGCCCGAGGTGAACCCGAGCGCCACGACGCCGAGGATCGCCGCGCCGACGGCACCGCCGCCGATCATCACGGCGCCGGTACGACGCGGGGCCGTCCCGGCGCCGGAGCCGGCGAGCAGGGCCTCCCCCGGAGGCATCCCCGGCGGCAGGCTCATCAGCGATCCCTTGAGCCCGGACGGCGCCTCCCGGTCACCACCGCAAGAGGCGGCGAGCCGGGTCTTCACCCAGCCCTCGCGCTCGACGAGGTCACGGCAGGCGTGGCAGGAGTAGACGTGTGCCCACGCCTCCTCGGTCTCCTTGGCGGAGAGCCTGACCGTCGAGCAGTGCGCTGACCCGGTTGCCGAGGTGCCCGATCACGAGGTCCCTCCGGCCGCGACGGGCGCCGGGCCGGCGTACTGGGTGCGACCGCCGGCGGGGGCGCGGTGGGCCAGCGCGGTGCGCAGCAGCGCCCGGCCACGGTGGATCCGCGAGCGGACGGTGCCGAGCTTCGCGCCGAGGATCTCGGCGATCTCCTCGTAGCTGAGCCCCTCGATGTCGCACAGCACGACGGCGGCACGGAAGTCAGGGGGCAGCGCGGCGAGCGCCGCCTCGACGTCGTCGTCGAAGGTCTGGTCGGAGTACGCCGCCTCGGGCGCCGGCGAGGCGCTCGCGATCCGCGCGGCCCGCTCCTCGGAGAGCGCGTCGAAGCGGATCCGCTGCTTGCGACGGGCCTGGTCCAGGAAGAGGTTGGTGGTGATCCGGTGCAGCCAGCCCTCGAAGGTGCCGGGCGTGTAGGTGTGCAACGAGCGGAACACCCGGACGAAGACCTCCTGGGTGAGGTCCTCGGCGTCGTGGCGGTTGCCCGTCAGGCGCAGGGCGAGGCGGTAGACACGATCGGAGTGCTGCTCGACGATGCTCTCCCAGGCGAGGTCCTGAGGCTGGGGATCGACGGGCTCCCTCATCGTGGCCTTCTTCCGCTGGATCAGTGCCAAGGTCTCCTGGCTCCTCTCACGGTAGGGGTCCGTCCTGAACGTTCCCTGTGAAGAAGGTCAACGAACGGCATGGAGGCTCTGTTCCCGGCCTCCGACACCCCGGGCCGCCGACGGCCTAGGGTGTGGGTCGTGGCTCCGACACCGATCACCGCGACCAGCCTGGACCTTCGCCGACTCCTACGTCGGTGAGGACGACGTCCTGGCGGCGGCGCGAGCGCGCGCCGAGGAGGTCGGCGTCACGCCGATCGGCGCCGGCGCGGGCGCCGCGCTGCGCCTGCTCGCCGCGGTGCTCGAGGCGCGCGCGGTGGTGGAGATCGGCACCGGCACCGGCGTGTCCGGCGTGTGGCTGCTGCGCGGCATGCGCCCCGACGGCGTGCTGACGACCGTCGACGTGGAGGCCGAGCACCAGCGCCTGGCACGGGAGTCGTTCAAGGAGGCCGGCGTCACGCCGCAGCGGGTGCGCACCATCGCGGGCTCGGCGCTCGACGTGCTGCCCCGGCTGACCGACGGCCACTACGACATCGTCTTCGCCGACGGCGACAAGCGGGAGTACGGCGCGTACCTCGGCGAGGCGCTGCGCCTGCTCCGCCCTGGCGGCGTGGTGGTCTTCGACAACGCGCTGTGGCACGGCCGGGTGGCCGACCCCGCCCAGCGCGACGAGGAGACGGTCGCGATCCGCGACCTGGTCCAGCAGGTCGCCGAGACCGACGGCCTGGTCCCGGCCCTGCTGCCCGTCGGGGACGGCCTGCTGGTGGCGAAGAAGGTCTGGATCCCCGAGACCGGCGAGTGACCGGGCAGTGAGCGGCGAGTGATCGGCGAGTGATCGGCGCCTAGGCGCCGATCTCCGCGACCGGATCGGGCGAGCCGAGCCAGGTCAGCAGCAGCCGGGAGCCGAAGCCCGAGGGACCCACGGTCCACTCGTGCCACTCCTTCTCGGTGTCGCCGACCGAGGCGACGTCGAGGTGCGCCCACGGCACGTCACCCACGAAGTGCTGCAGGAACAGAGCCGCCGTGATCGCGCCGGCCCCGCCCGGGTCGTTGCTCGCGTCGGCGACCTTCGAGGCGAGCCTGTCCTCGTAACCGGCGTAGAGCGGGAAGCGCCACAGCGGCTCCCCAGCCCGCTCGCCCGCACCGGCCAGGGCGCCGGCGAGCGCGTCGTCGGTCGCGAAGAGCCCACCGACCTGCTGGCCCAGCGCGACCTTGACCGCCCCGGTGAGGGTGGCGATGTCGACGACGACGGCGGGGTCGAGCTTCTCGACGGCGTAGGCGAGCGCGTCGCCGAGGACGAGGCGGCCCTCGGCGTCGGTGTTGCCGACCTCGGTGGTGCGCCCGCCCCAGTGCGTGATGACGTCGCCGGGACGCAGCGCGGTGCCGGAGATGGCGTTCTCGGCGGCGGCGACCAGGCCGACGACCCGGACCGGGCAGTCGACGTCGGCGAGCGCGGCCATGGTCGCCAGCACCACGGCGCCGCCGGTCATGTCGCGCTTCATCGAGGCCATCGAGGCGCTCGGCTTGATCGAGAGGCCGCCGGTGTCGAAGGTGATGCCCTTGCCGACGAGCACGACCAGGGGCAGGCTTCTTCGCGGCCCGGGCGGACACACCGGCGGGGGTGTAGTCGAGCCGGATCAGCCGCGGCGGGGTCGCGGAGGCGGCGCCCACGGCGAGGATCCCGCCGAAGCCCTCCGCGGCGAGCCGCTCCTCGTCCCAGACGTCGATGCCGAGGCCGGAGGCTGCGGCGATGTCACGGGCCTGCTCGGCCAGCCAGGCGGGGTTCTTCAGGTTCGAGGGGACGGTGGCGAGCAGGCGCGAGCGCCAGCCGGCCCCGCCCAGCGCGACCGCGCGCTCGAGGACGGCCCGGTCGGCGGTGACGGTCGGGCCGGCGAGCACCACGCGTCGTACCGGCTGGTGCTCGGCGCCGGTGGAGCGCCAGTGGAAGACGAAGGCTGCCGAGCATGGCCCCGACGACGAAGGCCTCGACGGCCTCGTCCGCGTCGAGGTGGACGAGCGGGATCGAGGTGGCGACGGCGTCGCGGTCCCGGGTCGCGCGGGCCAGGGCGGCGCCTGCGCGGCGCAGGTCGATGGCGCGGGCCGCGCCCACCCCGACGAGCAGGACCAGTCGCAGGTCGGGATTGGCGGCCGTCCCCCCGGGCACGGGAACGACGCCGACCTCGGCCGTGGCACCGGTCAGGCCGTGCACCTCGGCGGCGCCGACCAGGTCGATGCCGAGCTCGTCGGCGAGCTCGGCCGCGCCGGGACCGAGCAGGACGGGCTCGCCGTCCTCACCGGGCAGCACCGGCAGCGCGACCACCTCGACGCCCTTGATGGCGCCGGGCAGCAGACTCGCTGAGCGCGAACCCGGGCGGGTCGACCTGCCCCGGCAGCACCGGGGCAGCGGGCTGAGCAGCGGGTGAGGTCACCCGACCACGTTCTTGAGCGCTTCGCCGAGCGCGGAAGCCTCCTCGGCATTGAGACTCGACCACGAGCCGGCCACCGCCCTCCAGCGGAACGCGCATCACGATGCCGCGTCCCTCCTTGGTGACCTCGAGCGGACCGTCGCCGGTCCGAGGCTTCATCGCCGCCATGCGGCACCCCTCTTCCACTACCTCAAGCGTGCTGGGGGGCCCTGTGCACCCCGCTGTGCGCGGACCATTATCGCCCATGCCGCACAAACCGTGCAGCGACCCTCGCGGATCAGCCGCGCGCGGTCTCGTCCGGCTCGCTCGCCAGGGCGGCGTCGAGCCACGACGCGATGCTGTCGCTCTCGTCGCCGTCGTAGCGGTTCATCGCCTTGCCGATGGGGTTCTCCAAGCGTCCCGAGGGCATTGCGACCACCGGCGTGGGCGTGAAGGCGGGGTGCCGGACCCACCGCGCGCCGGGCACCGCGCGGACCAGGACCTCGCCGACGTAGGCGCCCGCGGCCCGGACGTCGTCGTTCTCCTCCGCGGTGACGTGGTCGAGCCGGCGCGACCACTGGTCGAGGAAGGACTCGACCTGGTCCACGCTCTCGATCGAGAAGTCCAGGATGTCGGTGCCGACGGGGTGCGCGGCCGCCCACTCCTCGGCGGTACGGCGCACGGTGGGGTCCTCCGGCGCGCTCGCCTCACCGGCCTCGCCCGGTTCGGCCGCGGCCGGGGACCTCGCCTCCATCTCGGTCGCGAGCCGGGCGAGCAGTGCGTCCACCTCGTTCATCCGGTAGCCCCGCAGCGCCAGCGAGAAGCGGACCGTGCGCAGGTCGCCGGCCTCGATCGGTCGCGCAGCGGGCACGACGGCGTCCGGCCGGTCGTCGTACGCCGGCGCCATCGGCTCGCCGTAGCCCGCGGCCAGCATCGCGACCCCGCCCATGGCGAGCACGATCAGCAGCGCGAAGACCCACATCATCAGGTGCGACATGGCGGCTCAGGCGTGCCGGTCGCGGGCGGCCACCATCAGCGCCACGGCCTCGTCGACGTCGTCGGTCAGGGTGAGCATGTCGAGGTCGGACTGCTTGATCCGGGCGTCCTCGAGCATCGAGCCCTTCATCCAGTCGATGAGGCCCTGCCAGTGCTCCACGCCCATCAGCACGATCGGGAACTGGGTGATCTTGAGGGTCTGGGCCAGGGTCATCGCCTCGAACAGACTCGTCCAGCGTGCCGAGGCCACCGGGGAGCACGACGTAGCCCTGGCTGTACTTCACGAACATCGTCTTGCGCACGAAGAAGTAGCGGAAGTTGAGCCCGAAGCCGACGTAGTCGTTGAGCCTTGGCCTCCCAGGGCAGGCTCGATGCCGAGCCCGATCGACTCGCCCCCGGCCTCGGTCGCACCCTTGTTGGCCGCCTCCATGGCGCCGGGGCCACCACCCGTGATCACCGCGAAGCCGGCCTTCGCCAGCGCGGCGCCCACCCGCACCCCGATGTCGTACGCCGGGTGGGTGGCCGGGAGCCGCGCCGAGCCGAACACGGAGATCGCCGGGCCCAGGCTCGGCGAGGTCGTTGAAGCCCTCGACGAACTCGGCCTGGATCTTGAGCACGCGCCACGTGTCGGTGTGCACCCATCCGCCGTCGCCGCGGCTGTCGAGCAGCCGCTGATCGGTGGTCGAGCCCTCCGGACGACCCTTGCTGGGCCGGGGTCCGGGGCCGTTGCGCCTGGTCATGCCGTCTCCTCGGTCTTCTCGGTGGGGGCGAGCAGCCATGTCCGCAGCTGCGCCTCGCACCGCTCGATCTGTGCGGTCTCGACGTGCTCCTCCTGCTTGTGCGCCAGCATCGGGTCACCGGGCCCGTAGTTGACGGCAGGCACGCCGAGAGTGGTGAACCGCGCGACATCCGTCCACCCGGATTTCGGGTTGACCTCGCCGCCGACGGCCTCGATGAACGCCCGCGCCGCGGGCTGCTCCAGCCCGGGAAGTGCACCCGGGGCGCTGTCGGTGAGGGTGACCTCGAAGCCGTCGAAGAAGTCCTCGACGAAGGCCAGCGCCTCGGCCTCCGAGCGGTCCGGGGCGAAGCGGAAGTTCACCGTCACCACGCACTCGTCGGGGATCACGTTGCCCGCGACCCCGCCGCTGATGCCGACCGCGTTGAGACCCTCGTGGTACTCCAGCCCGTCGATGACGGGGCGCCGCGCGTCGTAGGCGTTGAGCCGGGCGAGCACCTCGCCCGCGCCGTGGATCGCGTTGACGCCCCGCCAGGCTCCGCGCGGAGTGCGCCCGCTCGCCGCGGGTGCGGACCTCGACCCGCAGCGTGCCCTGGCAGCCCGCCTCGACGACCGCGTTGGACGGCTCCATCAAGATCGCGAAGTCCGCCGCCAGCAGGTCCGGGTCGGACTCGCTGAGCAGGCGCAGCCCGTTGAACGCGGAGTCGATCTCCTCGGCCTCGTAGAGCACGTAGGTCACGTCGTGCACCGGCTCGGTCACCGTCTCCGCGAGGCGCAGGATGACGGCGTCGCCACCCTTCATGTCGCAGGTCCCCAGCCCGTGCAGGATCCCCGCCTCGGCGTCCAGGCGGCTCGGGAGGTTGTCGTTGAGCGGCACCGTGTCGAGGTGACCGGCGACCACCACCCGGCTCGGCCGGCCGAGGTCCGTGCGGGCGACGAGGGTGTGCCCACGTCGTACGACGCTCAGGTGCGGCAGGGCGCGCAGCGCGGCCTCGACGGCGTCGGCGATCTCCTGCTCGTCACGGCTGACCGACTCGATGTCGACCAGGCTGGCGGGTCAGGGTGACGACGTCGGCGGACAGGTCGAGGGAGGGCACGGGTGACAGTCAACCAGCCGAGGGTTCGGCTCCGGTTCGGCGCCCGCCCTCTCACCAGGGCGAGTTGTGGTAGTCGACGATCTCCTCGGCGATCGCCGTGACCTTCCGGTTCAGGTCCCGGCTGGTCTTGCGCAGGATCTCCCACGCCTTCGCGTCGTCCACCTTGTGGAAGGCCATCAGCAGCCCGACCGCCTTGCCGATCTCACGGTTGCTGTGCAGGCCCTCGCGCAGCGACGCCGCCTGCTCGCGGTGGTGGGCCGCGGCGACCGCCTGGGAGGCGAACGCCGCGAGCACCATCGCCTCGTCCGCCGAGCGCGCGTCGAGCCGCCCCGGCTCGTCGCTCCACAGGTTGAGGGCGCCGACCTTCTGGCCGTCGACGACGATGCGGATGCCGGCGCCGCCGCGCACCGGTGTCCGCGCGAGCACGAACTCGGCCAGCCGCGGCCAGTCGCAGCCGGTCGCGAGGTCGGGGTCGAGGTACATCGTGTCCTCCACGATCGCGTCGAGGCACGGGCCCTCCCCGAGGCGGATCTCCGCCTGGTCGACACCGAGCGCGACCGTGTCGGTGGCGGCGGCCGTGACGAACGCGGAGTCGCGCACCATCATCAGGCTGGCGTGGTCGACGCCGGTGACCAGGCGCAGAGCCTGCGTCCACGACCGCCTGGTGCACGTCCTCGGTCGAGGCACCCGCATAGGTCAGCGCCGCGATGGCGGCGAACACCTGCGCCAGGCTCGCTGTCCGGCTCTGGGCTGGAAACCTTCATCGACGTCATCCTCCGACCAGACGCCGACCGCCCCCCGCGGTCGTGCCCAGGCATCCTACGCCCGGCTCGCCCCGGTCAGGCGAGCACGAGCGAGATCGCGGCCCTCTCCCCCTCGCCGACCACGACCTCGACCCCGCCGGCATCCGCCTGCTCCGTCACCCGGTACGACGTCGCCAGGGTCTCCCCCGCGATCAGCGCCTCGTGGGTGCGGGCCGCCGCGAGCACCGCCGGGCTGCCGCCGATGGTCAGGCTCGATCCGGTCGGTCACGTCGTAGTCCGCGTCGCGTCGGGCCTGCTGGACGGCCCGCACCAGGTCGCGCGCGAGGCCCTCCTCGGCCAGGCTCGGGGGTGACGACCGTGTCGAGCACGACGAAGCCGCCGCCCGGCAGCATCCCGGTCGCGACGTCCGCGGTGGCGGAGCCGACGACGGTCTCCAGGGTGTACTCGCCCTCGACCAGCGCGAGGCCACCGGCGACGACCGCACCGGATGCATCGAGCGCCCAGTCACCGGACTTGGCGCCCTTGATGGCGACCTGGACGTCCTTGCCGAGGCGGGGACCCGCGGCCCGTGCGTTGACGGTGAGCTTCTGCTCGACACCGAAGCCCGCGGCCTCCGTGGAGTCCGCGGCCAGCAGCCGGACCGTCTTCACGTTGACCTCGTCGGCGACGATCGCGGCGAAGGGCTCCAGCGCGGCCGGGTCGTCCACCACGACGGTGAGCGCCGACAGCGGCAACCGGTTGCGCAGGCGGGCGGCCTTGCGCAGCGCGGAGGTGGCCGAGCAGACCTCGCGGACCTGGTCCATCGCCGCCACCAGGGCGTCGTCGGCCGGAAGGCCGGCGACATCGGGCCAGTCGGTCAGGTGCACCGAGCGGCCGCCGGTCAGCCCGCGCCAGATCTCCTCGGTCGTCAGCGGCAGCAGCGGCGCCACGGCGCGGCAGACCACGTCGAGCACGGCGGCCAGCGTCTCGAAGGCCTCCGGCTTGCCCTCCCAGAAGCGCTCGCGCGAGCGCCGGACGTACCAGTTGGTCAGCACGTCGAGGAAGGTGCGGGTGGTCTCGCAGGCGTCCGCGATGGCGTAGTCGTCCATCTCCGCCGACAGACTTTCTCCACGAACTGCCGGGTCTTGGCCAGCAGGTAGCGGTCGAGCGGGTCGGTCGAGCCCAGCGACTCCGCGCGGCCGACGTTGGCCTCGTAGTTCTCGGCGTTGGCGTAGAGCGAGAAGAAGTACCAGGTGTTCCAGAGCGGGATCATCACCTGGCGCACGGCGTCGCGGATCCCCTGCTCGGTGACGACCAGGTTCCCGCCGCGCAGGATCGGCGAGGCCATGAGGAACCAGCGCATCGCGTCGGCCCCGTCGCGGTCGAACACCTCGGCCACGTCGGGGTAGTTGCGCAGCGACTTCGACATCTTGTTGCCGTCGGAGCCGAGCACGATGCCGTGGCTGATGCAGGAGGAGAAGGCAGGCTTGTCGAAGAGCGCGGTCGCCAGGATGTGCAGCGTGTAGAACCACCCGCGGGTCTGGCCGATGTACTCGACGATGAAGTCCGCCGGGAAGTGCTCCTCGAACCACTCCTTGTTCTCGAAGGGGTAGTGCACCTGCCCGAAGCCTCATCGAGCCGGAGTCGAACCACACGTCCAGCACGTCGGGGACGCGGCGCATCGTCGACTGCCCGGTCGGGTCGTCGGGGTTCGGCCGGGTGAGGTCGTCCACCCACGGCCGGTGCAGGTCCGGCAGGCCCTGCGCGTTGCGCGGCAACCGGCCGAAGTCACGCTCGATCTCCTCGAACGAGCCGTAGACGTCGATCCGCGGGTACTCCTCGCTGTCCGACTTCCACACCGGCACGGGCGAGCCCCAGAAGCGGTTGCGGGTGATCGACCAGTCGCGGGCGTTGTCGACCCACTTGCCGAACTGCCCGTCCCTGATGTGCTCGGGGACCCAGCGGATCTCCTGGTTCAGTCTCGGCCATCCGCGCCTTGATCGCGGTGACCTCGACGAACCAGCCTGCTCACGCCCTTGTAGATCAGGGGCTCGCGGCAGCGCCAGCAGTGCGGGTAGGAGTGGTCGTAGGTCTCGCGGCGCAGCAGCACGGTGCCGGGCGTGACCGCGCCACCGGCGGCCTTCAGGTCGTCGATGATGTGCGGGTTGGCGTCGAAGACCAGCATCCCGGCGTACTCGGTGACGGGGTGGGTGAACCGGCCGTCCTTGCCCACCGGCATGACCGGCTCGATGCCCTCACGGTCGGTCACCTCCTTGTCGACCTCACCGAAGGCGCCGGCGCTGTGCACCAGCCCGGTGCCGTCGGTCGTGGTCACGGCCTCGTCGGCGGGGACGACGCGGAAGGCGTTCGCGTGGTCGGCGAAGTAGGTGAACGGCGGTGCGTAGACGAGCCCGACGAGGTCGGCGCCGGTGCCCCGCCAGGTGATCGTCGGCTCGTCGCCCAGGCTCGCGGGCGTACGCCGCCAGGCGGGCCTCGGCGAGCACGAGGCGCTGACCCTCGTGGTCCACGACGACGTAGTCGATCTCGGAGCCGACCATCACCGCGAGGTTGCTCGGCAGGGTCCAGGGCGTCGTGGTCCAGATCAGCAGGCTTCACGCCCTGCAGGCTCGCCGGGCGTGGTGACCTCGAAGCCGACCGTGACGGCCGGGTCCTGACGCATCTTGTAGACGTCGTCGTCCATGCGCAGGCTCGTGGTTCGACAGCGGGGTCTCGTCGTTCCAGCAGTAGGGCAGGACGCGGAAGCCCTCGTAGACCAGGCCCTTGTCGAAGAGGCTCTTGAAGGCCCACAGCACCGACTCCATGAACTCCGGGTTCATGGTCTTGTAGTCGTTGTCGAAGTCGACCCAGCGCGCCTGGCGCGTGACGTACTCGCGCCACTCGCCGGTGTACTTGAGCACCGAGGCCCGGCAGGCGTCGTTGAACTTGTCGATGCCCATCTCGACGATCTCGTCGGTGGTCTTGATCCCGTTGAGGCGCATCGCCTCCAGACTCGGCAGGCAGGCCGTGGGTGTCCCAGCCGAAGCGGCGCTCGACCCGCTTGCCGCGCATCGTCTGGTAGCGCGGCACGATGTCCTTGACGTAGCCGGTCAGCAGGTGGCCGTAGTGCGGCAGGCCGTTGGCGAACGGCGGGCCGTCGTAGAAGACGAACTCGTTCTCGCCGTTCGCCCCGGGGTCACGCTGCTCCACGGACGCGCGGAAGGTGTCGTCCTCGGCCCAGTAGGCCAGGACCCGCTCCTCGATCGCGGGGAAGCGCGGGGAGCCGGGCACGGCGCCCTGGTCGGTCGTCGGGTCGGTGCTGACCTTCGGGTAGGTCATCGGGCTTCGCTCTCCTGGGTTCGTCTGCGTCTGCGGCTGTGCCGCAGGGACGATCCTCGGACCGCGGTACCACCCTGCTTGCCCTCACGGGCCCCTCGTTACGGCTGTGACGGGCCTGCCCGCCGGGTTCTACTTGCCCTGTCGGGCTTTCTTCCCGGAGCTCGCCGCTGATGACGGCTCGAACGCTGTGGGGAAAGCGTACGGCGCACGGGCCGTGCCCGCGAATCGGATTCGCTCAGGCGCGTTGGTCGTCGATCGCGTTCACGCAGAACCCAGCGCTCTCGCAGGCGCCGAGCACGCCCCAGCGCCGCGGCGCCTCGAAGGTGCCTGCGCGGTTCGACATCACCCAGATCGGCTCGTCGCCGGTCGCGGTGGCGGTGAACGCGAACGCCAGGTCGACGTATCCGTCACCGTCGAAGTCGGCGCGGGTGACCCGCGGCGCCGCGACGCCCGGCTCGGCCTCGTGGTCGCTGACGTCGCCACCCTCCCAGTCGAAGACCTGCGGATTCCCGCGGGCGGCGAAGCGCTGGCCGTCGTACTCGAAGAGACGGACCTGGACCTTGCCGTCACGGATCACCACGGTCGCGTCGGAGACCCCGCCCGTCGCGAGGAAGTCGTCGAGCACGCTCACACCGACGTCGATCAGCGGCTCGGGCACCCGCTCGCCCCCCACGTCGAACGCCGTGCCGGTCGAGCGCATCACCTGGAAGCCGGTCGCGCCTTCGTACCGGGCCGGGTCGACGCCGTCGGGAATCGGCTGGGTCGGGGCGGCGAGGAGCAGGTCGTCGCGGCCGTCGCGGTCCGCGTCCTCGGCCCACAGGCCGCTGGCGTCCGGCACGGCGTCGGCCGGGGTGCCCCATCCCGCGGGTGCGGCCAGCACGCCGTTGCCGGTCGCACGGAGCACGACGAGCCGGGTCCTCTTCCGGGCGTCCTGGAGGAGCAGCGCCACGTCCGCGTCGTCGTCGCCGTCGAAGTCCCCGGTCACGAGGTCCACACCGCTGGCAGTGTCGAGACTCGATCGAGGTCGGCCGGGTGCTGAGTGTGCGCCCGGCATCGTCGGTCACCAGCACGACGATCTTCTGAGAGACTGCCGCGGTAGACGATCGAGACCTGCTCGAGCCCGCGGGTGCCGGGCGCGATGTCGCCCCAGGCGGAGGCGAGGCGCCGTTCCGGGTCCGTGCGCGGGCGTCGGGTGAGCGAGGTGCCGTCGGAGTAGTAGGTCACGCCGAAGCCGGGCGCCTCGTCCCCGTCGAAGGCGACGAGGTCGCCGAAGCCGTTGCCGTCGAGGTCGAATGCCACCGGCCCGTCGTACGGCGCCGGGGCGGGCTCCCGCGCGGCCGGGGCGTCGCGCTCCCCACCGGTCGCCGAGGGGTCTGCGTCGTCGGCCCACGGCCGCAGGGTGAGGGCGAGGGTGAGGGCGGTGACACCGGCCACGACCGGCACGCCGACGGCCAGTGCTCTCCGGCGGCGCCGGCGCCGCGCAGGCGGTGCCGCGAGCGCGGCGCGAGCCGAAGGGAGCGGCTCCGGAGCGGTCAGCGCGGCCGCCACGTCGGCGGCACTGGCGAACCGTTGGCGGGGGTCCTTGGCCATGGCGATGCGCAGCACCGCGTTGATCCGGGCGGCGTCGGCGACGTCCTCCGCGAGTCTGCGGCACCGGGGCGCTGCGGTGGGCCTCGAGCAGAGCCGCGATGCTTCCCTCGTACGGCGGCCAGCCCGCGACGACGTACCAGAGCAGGCAGCCGAGCGCGTAGACGTCGCTCGCCGGGCTGGCCGGCTCCCCCGCGGACAGGCTCGGGCGCGAGATAGGCGACCGTGCCGACGAGGTCACCGGGCAGGGTGTGCCGGGTGCCGGTAGCGGGCTGCGCGATCCCGAAGTCGCACAGGTAGGCGAAGAGGGGCCGGTCGTCGGCGTCGCGCAGCAAGACGTTGCCCGGCTTGATGTCGCGGTGCAGCACACCGGCGCGGTGCGCGTCGTCGAGCGCACCGGCCACCTGGGCCACCACGGGAACGGCGAGACTCGGCCGGCAGCGGTCCCCGGGCCCGCACCAGCGCCTCCAGGTCACCGCCACGCACCAGCCTGCGTCACCAGGTACGGCGTGCCGTCGGAGACACCGTGGTCGAAGATCGCGATGACGTGCGGTGAGTCGAGACTGGCCAGCACCTCTGCCTCACGGCGGAAGCGGGAGGCGAGCTCGGGGTCCTCGGCGTACTCCGCACTGATCACCTTCAGCGCGACCGACCGGCCCAGGCTCGGTGTCCGTGGCGACGTACACGCTCCCCATGCCACCGCGACCCAGCAGGGACTCGATGCGGTAGCGCCCCAGCATTCGTCCCGGTGCCACGTCCATCGTCTCTCCCGTCCCGAGCGGTTCCCGCCCAGGCTAACTTGCCGGGAGCAGTGGTCCTGGCGTTGGCTGAGCGCCATGACCGGCGAGCCTGGCGAACTACCGTGACTACCTCTCCCAGTACCGCGCGACCCTGGTGCGCAAGTGCGCGGGCCTGTCCCCCGCGCAGGCTCGCGACCCGCTCGGTGCCGCCGAGCTCGCTGAGCCTGCTCGGGATGGTGCGGCACCTGGCGCGCGTGGAGCACTTCTGGTTCCAGTGCGCGCTGGTGGAGGTCGAGCAGGACCGGATCTACGACGACGGCGACGCCGGCTTCGCCCAGGTCGAGCCGACCGACGAGGCCGTCGCCGCGGCCTGGGCCGCCTGGCACGAGCAGGTCGCCCGGGCCGACGCCTGGCTGGACGCCGCCACCGACGACGACCTGGCCCGCGAGGTGACCTTCCGCCAGGGCACCGAGACCGCCAGCGTGCGCGACGTCCTGGTGCACATGATCGAGGAGTACGCCCGGCACTGCGGGCACGCGGACCTGCTCCGCGAGTGCATCGACGGCGTGACCGGCGAGTGACGATGGGCTACCTCCTCGACGAGGCCGTCGCCTCCGAGCGCACCGGCGACGGGGTGCACCTGGTCCGGCTCACCGCCGACTGGAACACCGCCAACCGGACGCCGAACGGCGGCTACGTGCTCGCCCTCCTGCAGCACGCCGTGCTCCAGGAGTCCGCCCACCCGGACGCGCTGAGCATCTCGATCACCTACTTCCGCCCGGGCCTGCCCGGACCCGGCGAGATCCGGGTCCGCGAGGTGCGCAAGGGCCGCCGCATCTCGACGTACGACGCGGTGCTGGTCCAGGAGGGCAAGGAGATCGCCCACGCCGTGGTGAGCACCCACGACTGGGACGCGACCGGCAGACTTCACCCACACCCCGCACGGCGCGCCGCCGGCGCCCGCACCGGAGGACTGCGTGGACGTCAGCGCGCTCGTGCCGGAGGGGATGGTGCCGATCCTGGACCGCTACGCCTACCGTGCGCCGCAGGCACCGGGGTGGTTGACCGGCGAGCCGAGCGGCACCACCGAGTCGCTGTGCTGGATCCGCGCCGCGGACGAGCGACCGGTCGACGCCCTGCTGGCCGGCGCGATGGTCGACGCCTTCCCGCCGGTCACCGCGGAGATCGGCCACCTCGCGTCGGCGACGATCCAGGCTGACCGTGCACTACCGGCGCCGCCCGGAGACCGTGTGGGCCCTGGGCCACGTCGTCTCGCGGCACGTGATCGCGGGCTACCACGACGAGGACGTCGAGTCGTGGGACGACCAGGGCCGGCTGGTCGCACAGGGCCGGCAGCTGGCGATCCTCGCCAACGGCTGACCCGGAGGGTTTCAGCGCGCGGCGAGCCTGATCGTCGTACCGCCGTCCATGGTGGGGGTCTGCAGGCTCCACCGAGCCGGGGCGGTCCAGGCGGAAGGCTGTCGTCGAGGTCGTCGTAGGCTCCCGCCCGAGGCGAGGTTGGCGTCCGTCTCGACCCGGACCTCGCCGCCGCTGATCGCCACGACCGTGATCGTGATGTCACCGCCGACCGCGTCGACGGTGAAGTGGTCGTCCTCGTCCACCCGCACCGTCCGGGTGGACGGCGCGGGCTGCTCGCGCGACCAGCCGGTCCAGTCCTGCACGGTGACCTCCAGACCGACCGGTCCGTGGTCACCGCCGAGCGCGGCAGCGACCGAGATGCCGGCCGGGACGACGAGGGCGAGCACGGCCAGCCCGGCTGCGGGCAAGGTCACACGACGAGTCATGCCCGCTCGGACGGCGGCGGCGTGCCGTCGGTTCCCCAGCGCCTAGACTCTGCTCACGTGACTGCCGCATGGGGCTTCGGCCTGACGACGTACGCCGCCGACGGGGAGACCGTCCTCGACACCTGGTTCCCCGCGCCCGCGCTGGGCGAGCAGCCCGCCGACGCGCAGGCTCCTGCGGAGCTCACCGCGCTGGAGGGCTCCGACGAGGCCCGCGGGGTCACCCGCAAGGTCAACCTCGTCGCGATCGCCGACCTCGACGCCGCCCCCGCCGACACCGCCGAGGTGTGGCTGCGCCTGCACCTGCTCTCGCACCGCCTCGTGCAGCCCCACGGGCTCAACCTGGACGGCCAGTTCGGCCTGCTCACCAACGTCGTGTGGACCTCTGCCGGCCCCTGCGCGGTCGAGGGCTTCGAGACCACCCGGGCCCGGTTGCAGGCCGCCGGCCAGCACGTGACCGTCTACGGCGTCGACAAGTTCCCGCGCCTGGTCGACTACGTCCTCCCGGGGGGTGTGCGGATCGCCGACGCCGACCGGGTGCGCCTGGGCGCCCACCTCGCCTCCGGCACCACCGTGATGCACGAGGGCTTCGTGAACTTCAACGCCGGCACCCTCGGCACCTCCATGGTCGAGGGCCGGATCTCGGCCGGCGTGGTGGTCGGCGACGGCTCCGACGTCGGCGGCGGCGCCTCGATCATGGGCACCCTGTCCGGCGGCGGCAAGCAGGTCATCTCCGTCGGCGAGCGCTGCCTGCTCGGCGCGAACGCCGGCATCGGCATCTCCCTCGGCGACGACTGCGTCGTCGAGGCGGGCTGCTACGTCACCGCCGGCACCAAGGTCACCGTGCTGGAGCCCGGCCAGGAGGCGCGGGTCGTGAAGGCCGCCGAGCCTCTCCGGTGCCAGCAACGTGCTCTTCCGCCGCAACTCCGTCTCGGGTGCGATCGAGGCGGTTCCGTGGCAGGGCGAGGGCATCGCCCTGAACGCCGCGCTGCACGCGAACTGACCTCGCGCTTGGCCAGGGCCGGACACTGGGAGCCGTGAAGCGGGGTGCTCTGGCGATGGTCGTCGGCCTGGCGGTCGTCGCGACCGTGGTGGCCGTCGGCTTCGCCGTGCTCAAGGCCACCGACTCCATCGTCGGCGGCCCCTCCGGCGACTGCACGGTGACCGTCAACGGGCACACCGTCGACATCAGCGGCGAGCAGGCCGAGAACGCCGCCCTGATCGCCGCGGTGGCGGTCCGGCGCGGGATGCCCGCACGGGCGGCCTCGATCGCCCTGGCCACCGCGTTCCAGGAGTCCAAGCTCACCAACATCGACTACGGCGACCGCGACTCCCTCGGCCTCTTCCAGCAGCGGCCCTCCCAGGGCTGGGGCAGCCGTGAGCAGATCCTGGACCCGGTCTACGCCACCAACGCCTTCTACGACGCACTGGCCCGGGTGCGAGGCTATGAGTCGATGGAGATCACGGTGGCGGCGCAGCGGGTGCAGCGCTCGGCGTACCCGGACGCCTACGCCGACCACGAGGAGGACGGCCGGGCCCTGGCCTCCGCCCTGACCGGCCACTCCCCCGCGAGCCTTCACCTGTGACCTCGACGGCGGGGCTCCGGAGGCGGACACCGAGCCGACCGGCATGGGCCTGACCCCGCGCGCCGATGCCGTCCGCAAGGATCTGCTGGAGCGCTTCGGGCGGCTCTCCCTCGGAGGATTCGACCCCGACGGCGTGAGCACCGGGCACATGGAGGGCTCGGCCCACTACGACGGCCGCGCGATCGACGTCTTCGTGCGCCCCGTCAACGCCGCCAACAACGCCCGGGGCTGGGCGATGGCGCAGTGGGCGGTCGCCAACGCCGCCCGCCTCGACGTCCGCACCGTCATCTTCGACGACCGGATCTGGACCGCCGGCCGGGACGGCTGGCGCGACTACGACCCGCCGGACTCCCCCGGGGACCGGGCGATCCTGGAGCACCGCGACCACGTCCACATCGACGTGTTCCGCTGACCCCGGCTCCCGGTCAGGCGGTGAGGCGGGCGACGGCGGCGTCGATCCGCTCGTCGGTCGCCGTGAGCGCGATCCGCACGTGCCGCTCGCCGGCGGTGCCGTAGAACGCACCCGGCGCGACGAGGATCCCCTTCTCGGCGAGACTCGGCGACGAGTCGCCAGGAGTCCGGGCCGTCGGGACCCTTCGTGGTCCACAGGTAGAGCGAGGCCTCGGAGTGGTCGATCGTGTAGCCGGCCGCCTCCAGCGCCCCCCGGAGCCGGGTACGACGCGCGCGGTAGCGCTCGTGCTGCTCGGCCACGTGCGTCTCGTCGCCGAGCGCGGCGGCCATCGCGTGCTGGGTGGGGCCGGGCATGAGCAGGCCGAGGTTCTTGCGCACCGCCAGCGAACCGGCGATCACCGCGCGGTCGCCGGCGACGAAGGCGCAGCGGTAGCCCGCGAGGTTGGAGCGCTTCGACAGCGAGTGCACGACGAGGATGCCCTCGGCGGACCCGCCGCAGATGTCCGGGTGCAGGACGGAGTGCGCCTCGCCCTCCCAGACGCAGTCGAGGTAGCACTCGTCGGAGACGAGCAGCACCCCGCGCTCGCGGCACCAGTCCACGACCTTCTTGAGGTGCTCCTTGGGCAGGATCCGCCCCGAGGGGTTGGACGGGGAGTTCACCCACAGCAGTGCGGGCGTCTCCGGGCCGAAGGCGGTCAGCGCGTCCGTCGCGACGGCCTTCGCGCCGACCAGCGCCGCACCGACCTCGTACGTCGGGTAGGCCAGTGCCGGGTAGCCGATCAGGTCGTCCGCGCCCAGCCCCAGGAAGGAGGGCAGCGAGGCGATGAGACTCCTTGGAGCCGATCAGCGGCAGCACCTGGTCCAGGTCCAGCCCGGTGACGCCGTGCTGGCGCGCGAGCCAGTCGACCACGGCCTGGCGCACCTCGGTCGTGCCGACCGTGAGCGGGTAGCCCGGCGAGTCCGCGGCCGCGGCCAGTGCCGCCCGCGCCACCTCGGGCGTCGGGTCGACCGGGGTGCCGATCGAGAGGTCGACGATGCCGTCGGGGTGGGCGCGCGCCGTGGCGGCGTGGTCCGTGAGGCGGTCCCAGGGGAAGTCGGGCAGCCGGCCCGAGACGGCTCCCAGACTCGATCACGTCAGGCTCAGTGATCCTGGTTCTGGGGCTCGAGGCCGGCCACGAACGCGGCGTCCTTGTCGATCTCACCCATCTTGGCCGCGCCACCGGGCGAGCCGAGGTCGTCGAAGAACTTCACGTTCGCGTCGTAGTACTCCTTCCACTCCTCCGGGACGTCGTCCTCGTAGAAGATGGCCTCCACCGGGCACACCGGCTCGCACGCACCACAGTCGACGCACTCGTCGGGGTGGATGTAGAGCATCCGCTTGCCCTCGTAGATGCAGTCGACCGGACACTCGTCCACGCACGCGCGGTCCTTGACGTCGACGCACGGCTGCGAGATGACGTAGGTCATCGGTTCCTCCTGGCCAGACGGTGCTCTGCGAAAGATGTGCACGAATAGGTTTCGTACCGGAGGTCAGCCTAGTATCCCGGCCGTGGCGGATGCGCGCAGACCCCCGAATCTGGACGCCACCTGCTCGGTCCGCACGTCGTCGGCCAGCGTGTCGTGGTCCGGCGCCTGGTGCGCGGCGAGACCGGCCCTACCGGCGGTCCGGCCTTCACCGACCTGCTCGGGGTCTGCCTGTCCTGGAACGCCGCGTCCTGCGTCGTGCAGCCGGAGACCGGTACGGCGGTCGAGATCGCGCTCGCCGACATCGTCTCCGGCAAGCCGGTCCCGCCCCGCCCCTCGGTGCGCCAGCGGGTCGGCGTGCGGGAGTCCGAGGCACGCACCGGCGTGCTGTGGCCGGACCTGGAGCGGGTCCCGCTCGGCGAGTGGGAGCCTGCGCCGAGAGCCCGCGCCGGTGGGGCGGCTGCGCAAGCGGGCCAACTCCTGCCTCGCGGTCGGCGACCCGGGCCGCCCGGTGGCCGATGCCCTCGCCGAGGTGGTCGCCTTCTACGCCGCCCGCGAGCGGGACCCGCTCATCCAGGTGGAGGCCGGCTCCTCCGTCGAGGACGAGGCGCGGGCCGCCGGCTGGGTGCCGCTCGACCACGGCGAGTCCGAGCCTGCGGCTGGCCGGCCTGGCCGTCGTACGGCGCGCGCTGGGCCGGCGCCGCCAGGACGCCGAGCTCGCCGTCACCGGCCTCCGGGCGCACGCAACGATCGGCACCGGCTGCGACCCGCTCGCCGAGGCCCAGGCCACGCTCGACGGGGACTGGCTCGGCATCTACGGCGTCACCGTCGAGCCCGGGCACCGCCGCCGCGGGCTCGCCGGCGACGTGCTCGCGGAGCCTGCTCGACTGGGGTGCCGAGCAGGGTGCGACCACCGTGTGGCTGCACGTGGAGACCGCGAATCCGGGCGGCCTCGCCCTGTGGGACGCGCTCGGTCTCGCGCCCCACCACGTGATGCGCTACCTGGAGCCCGTCACCCTGAGCGTCACTCGATGAAGCCCTGGTCCGCGAGCCAGTCGCGGGCCACGTCGGTGGGCTCGCGCCCGTCCACGTCGACCTCGGCGTTGAGCCTTGATCAGCACCTTGTCGGTGAGACTTCTCGGTGACCGGAGCGAGCAGGTCCTCGATCTCGGGGTGCTCGTCGTGCAGCCTTCTTGCCCAGGACGAGCGAGACGTTGTAGTTCGGGAAGTACCGGCGATCGTCCTGGAGCACCTTCAGGTCGAGCGCGAGAATCCGGCCGTCGGTGGTGAACACCTCGCCGAAGGTGCAGTTGCCCGACGCGGTGGCGTCGTAGATCGCTCCGGTCTGGAAGGTGCGCAGGTTCTTCGTCGGCACCCCGCCGGCCTCGTCGAGCGGGACGTCGTAGGTCTTCAGCATCCCCTCCAGGCCGTCGTTGCGGTCGCGGAACTCCGACTCCACGCAGAAGGTGCGCTCGGCGGCCGGGACCTTCTTGATCTGCGACGAACTTGGTGATGCCGTACTTCTTCGCGCTGGCCTGGGTGATCGCGAAGGCGTAGGTGTTGTTCATCGGCGCCGGTGGCAGCCACACCAGGTCGTTGCGCTTCAGGTCGAGGTCGCGGACGGCGTCGTACTGGCGCTGCTGGTCCTTGATCGCCGTCGGCTGGGCGAGGTACTGCAGCCAGCCGGTGCCGGTGTACTCCCACATCGCGTCGATGGCGCCGGAGAGCCTGGGCCTGTCGCGCGGACGCGCTGCCGGGGATGTTGGTCAGGTCGCTGACCGAGGCGCCGGCGGCGTTGAAGAGGATGAGCACGATCTTGCCGAGGATGATGTTCTCGGAGAAGTTCTTCGAGCCCACCTTGATCTCGACGCCGTCGAGGCTCGGCGCGTCGGCCAGCGGCCCTGCCAGCGTGGCGTCGGGGACGATGCCGCCGGCGGTGCGCAGGCCGCAGCCCGCCAGCACCAGGCTGGCGGCGAGGGTGGCCGCGAGGACGCGGGGGCGCAGGTGTCGCATCACAGACCCTTCGGCCGGACGAGGAGCTCGAGGAGACGGCCGACCCACTCGACGGCGAGCGCGAGCGCGGCGACGAGCAGGGCGCCCGCGACCATCACCTCGAAGCGGAACAGGGTGATCCCGGAGTTGATGATGCCGCCGAGGCCGCCGCCGTTGATGAACGTGGCCAGGGCCGCCGTACCGACGACCAGGACGAGGGCGGTGCGGACACCGGTCATGATCACCGGCAGCGCGAGCGGCAGACTCGACCCGCACCAGGACGGCGAGCCTGCGACATGCCGATGCCACGCCCCGCCTCGACCAGGGTCGGGTCGACGCCCTGGAGGCCGGTGATGGTGTTGCGCAGCACCGGCAGCAGGCCGTAGAGCGTCAGGGTCAGCACCGCGACGCCGAAGCCGGTCCAGCCGTAGTCGTTGAGCCAGATGTAGAGCAGCACGAGCAGGCCGATCGAGGGCGCCGCCTGGCCGACGTTCGCGACGCCGACGACCACGGGCGCCAGCCGGCGCAGACGGCCCCGGGTGAGCAGGACGCCCAACGGAACCGCGACCAGCACGACGAGCGCGGACGCCGCGAGCGTGAGCTCCAGGTGCTCGACGAACTGGGTGCGCACCGTCGACCAGCGCAGGCTGGCGCTGCTCGGTGTCGTCGAGGTCGGCGGAGGAACGCCACAGCAGGTAGCCGCCGAGGATCAGCACCACCATGACCGGCGGCAGCACGAGCATGCCGCGGTCGTCGCGCGGGATGCTGCGCCAGCGCGAGGGCTTCGCGGGCCGGGCGCCGGCGTCCGGTGGGGCCGGCGCCGCCACCGCGCTCACTGCTCGGCCTCCAGGGCCCGGATGTGGTCGGTGACGGAGGCGAAGTCGATGACGCCGAGGAACTGGTCGCGGTCCCCCGTCACGACGGCCCCGCCGTGGGAGCCTGGAGAGCATGGTGTCGAGCGCGTCGTTGAGCGTGGCGCGGACGTCGACGTCGACGAGGTCACCCTCGGGGCGCATGATGCTCGTCCCGCGGAGCCTGGCGCAGGAAGGGCCAGCCCACCGGACGGCCGCGCTCGTCGAGCACGACCACGCAGTTCTCCCCCGCTGCCTCGGCACGCCGCTTGACCTCCTCGACGGACTCGCCGATGCGTGCGGTCACGGTCTCGCGGAGCTCGACCTCGCCGACCCGGGCGAGGGTGAGCGCCTTGAGCGAGGAGCCGGCACCGACGAAGTCGGCCACGAAGTCGTCGGCCGGCGCCGAGAGGACGGCCTCCGGGGTGTCGTACTGGGCGACCTGCGCGCCCTCGCGCAAGATCAGGATCCGGTCCCCGAGCCTGATCGCCTCGTCGATGTCGTGCGTGACGCACACGATCGTCTTGCCGGTCTCGCGCTGGATGCTGAGCAGGCTCGTCCTGCAGCCGCTGGCGGGTGATCGGGTCGACGGCACCGAAGGGCTCGTCCATCAAGATGACCGGCGGGTCGGCGGCGAGGCCGCGGGCGACGCCGACGCGCTGCTGCTGGCCGCCGGAGAGCCTCCTTGGGGTAGCGGCCGCGGTAGCGGTCGGGGTCGAGGCCGACCAGGTCCAGCAGGCTCGGTCACCCGGTCGTGGATCCGCCCGGAGTCCCAGCCGAGGAGGCGCGGCACGACGGCGATGTTGCGCTCCACCGTCATGTGCGGGAAGAGGCTGCCGCCCTGGATGACGTAGCCAATGCGCCGGCGCAGGCTCGTTCTCGCTCTGCTTGCGGATGTCGACGCCGTCGATGGTGATCGTGCCCGAGGTCGGCTCGATCAGCCGGTTGATCATCTTCAGCGAGGTGGTCTTGCCGCAGCCGGACGGGCCGACGAACATGACGATCTCACCGGCCGGGATGCTCAGGCTGAGCCCGTCGACGGCGGCGGCCTTCTGCCCCGGGTAGCGCTTGACGACGTCGGTGAGGACGATCTCGGCACCGCTGACCGACCGCGCGGACCCGGCCCCCTCGGCGGACTGCTCGGACTGCTCGGACTGCTCGGGGTGTTCGGTGGTGGTCATGCGCGGATCCCCCCTCGAGATCGTCAGGCGCCCCAGCAGGAGCAGGAACAGGTCGGCGAGCAGAGCGACGATCACGATGCCCACGGTGCCGACCACGGCGTACCGGACGGCGTTGACGCCGCCGATCTGGGTCAGGCCGGTGTAGATGTAGGCGCCCAGGCCGGGCCCGAGCGCGTAGGCGGCGATCGCGGCCACGCCCATCGACATCTGGGTCGAGGTGCGGATGCCGGCGTGGATCACCGGCCAGGCCAGCGGCAGGCGCACCCGCCACAGGACCGCCAGGCTCGCTGAGGCCCATCCCGCGGGCGGACTCCAGCAGCGCGGGGTCGACGCCCTGCAGCCCGGTGACGGCGTTGCGCAGGATCGGCAGCACGGCGTAGAAGGTGACCGCGATGAGCGCGGTCGTGGGCCCGATCGAGGCGACCGGGAGCAGCAGGCCGATGAGCGCGAACGACGGCAGCGTGAGCCCCACGGCACTGATCAGTCCCGCGGCCGTGCTCAGCCGCGGCACCCGCGTCACGAGCACCGCCAGGGCGACCCCGATCAGGGTCGCCAGGAGCACGGCCTCGGCCACCAGCAGCGCGTGCTGGTAGGTGTTGAACGCGATCGCCTCACGGCGCTCGACGATGAAGTCCCACATGGGGACACACCTCCGTCCGGATCGGGTCCGGGCCGGCCACCCCCGCCGACACGTTGTCGGGCGCAGGTACCCGGCCCGGCCGGTTCTCAAACGGACGTTGTGAGGTGAGTCACACTCTCAGCCGCGCGCGAGGAAGAGCAGCAGGTCGTGCCGGGTGAGCACGCCGACCGGCTTGCCGTCCTCGTGCACGAGCACACCGTCGGCCCCCTCCAGCAGGGGTACGGCGGCCTGCGCGTCCTCGGTCGAGCCGATCGTCGGCAGCGCCGGCGACATGTGCTGCTCGACGGAGTCGCTGAGCCGCGCCTTGCCGGTGAACAGGGCGTCGAGCAGTGCCCGCTCGGAGACCGAGCCGGCCACCTCGGCTGCCACCACGGGCGGCTCGGCCCGCACGACCGGCATCTGCGAGACGCCGTACTCCTGCAGGATGCCGATCGCCTCGGCGATGGTCTCGTTCGGGTGGGTGTGCACGAGCGCCGGGAGCGGCCCGGTCTTCGTGCGCAGGATCTCCCCCACGGTGCGGGCCGGCTGCGGCTGGCCCGTGCTGAAGCCGTACTGCGCGAGCCAGTCGTCGTTGAAGACCTTGCTCAGGTAGCCGCGGCCCGAGTCGGGCAGCAGGACGACGATGACCGCGTCGTTCCGGCCCTCGGCCGCCAGGCTCCTGCGCGAGCCTGGCGCGCGGCGTACGCCGCCATGCCCGACGAGCCGCCGACGAGCATCTGCTCCTCACGGGCCAGGCGACGGGTGAAGGCGAACGAGTCGGCGTCGGAGACCTCGATGATCCGGTCCGCGATGTCGCGGTCGTAGGTCTCGGGCCAGAAGTCCTCACCGACGCCCTCGACGAGGTACGGGCGCCCGGTGCCTCCGGAGTAGACCGACCCGGCCGGGTCCGCGCCGACGACCCGGACGCCGCCGTTCTGCTCCTTGAGGTAGCGACCGATGCCGCTGATCGTGCCGCCGGTGCCGACACCCGCGACGAAGTGGGTGATCCGGCCCTCCGTCTGGCGCCAGACCTCGGGCCCGGTCTCCTCGTAGTGCGAGCGCGGGTTGTGCGGGTTGGAGTACTGGTCGGGCTTCCACGCCCCCGGCTGGCTCGCCAGCCGGTCGGACACGTTGTAGTAGGAGTCGGGGTGCTCGGGCGCGACGGCCGTCGGGCAGACGACCACCTCGGCGCCGTAGGCGCGCAGGACGTTGCGCTTGTCCTCGCTCACCTTGTCGGGGCACACGAAGATGCACTGGTAGCCCTTCTGCTGGGCCACCATCGCGAGCCCGACGCCGGTGTTTCCGGACGTCGGCTCGACGATCGTGCCGCCGGGCTGGAGGGCGCCGGACTTCTCGGCGGCCTCGATCATGCGGGTGGCGATGCGGTCCTTCACCGACCCGCCGGGGTTGAGGTATTCGACCTTCGCCAGCACCAACGGTCCGTCGGCGGGCAGGTCGAGGGAACGGTTGAGCCGGACCAGCGGGGTGTTGCCGATCGACTCCAGCAGGGACTCGACGTACTCCATGTGCTCACCGTATCGGTGCCTCCGTAGAGTTACCGCCGTGAGCAAGGCGTCCGCAGCCCGCAAGGCTGGCCGCCGCGGCCTTGTACGGCGGCGGCGGTCTGTCCGCGCTCGGCGCCGGCCTCTACGGCGTGCTGACCGCCGAGGCCCGGCTGGCGCGCAAGACGATCGGCCCCGCCCGCGAGGAGCCGCCGCCGGACGCGACCGGCTGGTACGGCCGCGGGCGCCCCGGCCCGGCCCTGCGGATCGCACTGCTCGGCGACTCCAGCGCCGCCGGCTACGGCGTCGACCGGGTCGAGGAGACCCCCGGCGCCCTCATCGCCTCCGCGCTCGCCGAGCACGCGAACCGGCGGGTCTACCTGCGCGAGTTCTGCGTCGTCGGCGCGAAGTCCTCCGACCTCGCCGCCCAGGTGGACCGGGCACTGCCCATCGAGCCCGAGGTCGTCGTCATCCTGATCGGCGGCAACGACGTCACCCACACGATGCGGCCCTCGCAGTCGGTGCGTTACCTCTCCGACGGCGTACGACGCCTGATGGCCTCCGGCGCCAAGGTCGTCGTCGGCACCTGCCCCGACCTCGGCACCGTCCAGCCGATCGCCCCTCCCCTGCGCCAGGTCGCCCGCGCCTGGTCGCGCCGGCTCGCCGCGGCCCAGACCATCGCCGTCATCGAGGAGGGCGGCCGGACCGTCTCCCTCGGCGACGTGCTCGGCCCGGAGTTCGCCGCCGCCCCCGCCCTGCTCTTCGGCCCCGACCAGTTCCACCCCTCGGTCGTCGGCTACCGCAAGGCTGGCCGGCGTCCTGGTCCCCTCGGTGCTCGCCGCGCTCGAGCAGGTCCCCGCCGACGAAGTCGCCCTGGAGGCCTTCCGCGGCGAGGGCGTCCTGCCCATCACCCGCGCCGCGGTCCAGGCCGTCAACGAGCCGGGCACCGGAACTCGACGGCACCGAGATCGGCGGCCGCCGGGCCGGCGTACGAGGCCTGTGGGTGGAGCCTGCGCCACCGCCGCAGCCGCCAGCACGTCCCCGGCGAGGCGCCCGACGAGCACGAGATGCGGGAAATTGGCGACAGTGAGTAGCGCGCATCCTGCGGCCTGATCGGGGACCTACGACCGTCAGGGCGAGGTGCTTATCGACGCATAGGCTGACCACTGGCCGTACTGGCTTGGCTTATTGCAAGGTGACACATCTGCGTCGCAGGTGCCGATCTTGAACCGTACCCGCTTGCCCTCAGGAAAGTTCTTGTTGCAGTACCCATACGCGCCGCGATGTCCCGTTGGGGTCCACACCGTTCCGCCGGCCCTCACACACAGACCCCGGCGCGATCCATCGGTCAGTTCCCAATACGCGCCGACTCGCCTGCCGTCGTTGTCCCGATCTTGGATCTTGAAAGTGTCGCCACGCGGATAAAAACTAACTGCCCCGTGACTACTCTTGGCCTCGGCACTACATCCACTCACCCGGTAGCAGACTCCCGATGCCATTGTCGCCGTTGGCAAGGTTGTACTCCAGCGTTGCGACTGCCTCAGCACGTGCAGTCATTGCCAACAACAGGACCACCACCGTGGTCGCGGTCCAACCAAACAAGACTGCGGATCGCCGCATACTAAGAAACCTCCCGAGAGTGCCTGAACGTCATAGTCCTGGCCAGATCGCCAGCCAACCAGGCTTGTAGCCGGACTGAATCAATCCTGTTGCAGGATCGCGAGAATGCGCAGCAGGTTGGTGTAGATCCAGACCAGGCTGACGAGCAGGCCGAAGGAGGCCCGCCACGACTCGCGCTCCGGCAGGCCGTTGGCGATGCCCTGCTCGACGAAGTCGAAGTCGAGGATCAGCATGAACACACCGAGCACCAGGCCGCCGATGGCGAAGACCAGGCCGAGCGGGCCGAAGCCGAAGAGGCCCATCTGGTTGCCGAAGAGGCCGAGCACGACCTCCATGAGGCTGAGGGCGACCATGCCGAACATCGCGGCGATGACGAAGGTGCGGAACTTCTGGCCGACCTTGATGTCGAAGAACTTGTACGCCGCGAGCGTGCCGCCGAAGGCGGCGAAGGTGCCGACGACGGCCTGGACGACGATGCCGCCCATGTCGGCGTTCGCACCGAAGGCGGCGTCGTAGAACTTGCTCAGCGCGCCCAGTGCGACACCTTCGGCCGGGGCGAAGACCATCACCAACGCAGGGCTGATGACCCGCTTGAACGAGTTGACCAGCGACAGGATGAAGGCGGCACCCGAGCCGATGATCAGGAACGCCGAGAGGGTGCTGACTGCCTCAGTGCTGTCGACGTCGGGGGTGAGGAACCACGTCGCCGCGGCAGCGATGATGGTGATGCCGAGGGTGATGGCGGTGGACTGAACGACCGAGTCGATGGTCATCCGGCCCTGCTGGACGGGAGCCTGCGGAGCGGGGTAGCCCGGCTGGCCGCTGTACTGCGGCTGTCCGAACTGCTGGTACGCCCCAGCACCGCTCCGGTTGAACTCCTCCGAGCGCCGGAACACCGGGTTGTTGCTCTGCATGTCTCCTCCGCGGGGGTTGCGACGATCAGGCCCCCAGTCTAGGGGCCTCATGCCGGTGGAACGCCCGGCGTGCGCCGAAGGTTCCCGCAGGCCCCTCTGCCCCCTCAGGTCGTACGACGCCGCAGCCGCACCACCGTGTCGCGCACCTCCAGCGGGCCGTCGGCCGTCTGCTGCACGCGCTCGGGGGTGTCGGCGACCTCGACCTCCCAGTCGGAGCCGGGCTCCTCGGCGCCGAGCGCCGCCAGCACCCGGTCCGGCTCGAAGAGCAGGCCGGGTCCGTGGTCGTGGCGCGCGCCGCTGGCGACGTCGTGCGGGTGGTGGGCGGTGACGAGCAGCCGGCCGCCGGGTGCGACGGCCGCCGCGATGCCCCGGTAGATCGCGTCGAAGTCCTCGACGGGGACGTGCAGGAAGTCTCACGGTGACCAGGTCGAAGGTGTGCCGCCCGGCCGGGCGCGGGTCCTCGAGGGCGTCGTAGAAGCCGAGCCTGAGCCGTTCCGAGACACCCTCGTCCTCGGCATGGTCCGCGACCCGCGCGAGCGCGACCTGCGAGACGTCCACCGCGGTGACCTTCCACCCCTGCTTCGCCAGCCAGATCGCGTCACCGCCCTCACCGCACGCCACGTCGAGAGCCGTCCCCGGCGCCAGGTCGGCGACCTGCTCGGTCAGGCGCTGGTTGGGGCGTCCGCTCCAGACCCGGTCGCTGCCGGCGTAGCGCTCGTCCCAGAAGCCGGCGGTGAGCGCCTCCCGGAGCGTGTCGAGGGAGTCTGTCGTGCGCGTGGTCGCGGTGGTGACGATGCATGGGGACCACTGTGCCGCTTCAGGTGGACATGAAGTCAACTGCTGCTCCCAGCAGCGCTTCTCCGCTCTCGGCAGCGCACCCTGGACCGTGGCGCACCACCGCCGCAAGGTGGCGTCATGACCGACGACAACAAGCCCCGGCTCTTCGACGACCGGCGACGGCGCGAGTCTCTACCAGCAGCGCGTCCTGGTCCTCGACGGAGTGCTCGACGACGACAACGGCACGGTGCTCGCCACCCACCTGATGAGCCTGGCCGGCGAGGACGCCTCGGCGGAGATCGCACTGTGGATCCACTCCCCCGGCGGCTCGGTGCCCGCGATGCTGGCGATCCGCGACGTGATGCGGCTGGTGCCCTGCCCGGTCTCCACGCTCGCACTCGGGATCGCCTGCAGCGCCGGGCAGTTCCTGCTGTCCTCCGGCGAGCCCGGCCGCCGCCGCGCGCTGCCCCACGCGCGGATCCTCATGCACCAGGGCTCGGCCGGCATCGGCGGCACCGCGGCCGACGTGGAGCCTGCAGGCCGAGGACCTGCGCCACATGCGCGACACCGTGCTCGGCCTGATCGCCTCCGACACCGGCCAGCCGGTCGAGCGGGTCTTCGAGGACTCGCTGCGCGACCGGTGGTACACCGCGCAGGAGGCACTCGACTACGGCTTCCTCGACGCGATCGTGGCGTCGTACGACGAGGTGGCGCCGCCCGTGCGCCGTACCGCCGGGCTGGGCGCGTTCACGACGGGAGCAGCCCGATGAGCAGCCTACACGATCCCCAACGTCATCGCCCAGCACCCGCGCGGCGAGCGGATCATGGACGTCTACTCCCACCTGCTCACCGAGCGGATCGTCTACCTCGGCACAGCCGTCGACGCGGGGGTCGCCAACGCGCTCGTCGCCCAGCCTGCTCTTCCTCGAGGCCGACAACCCCGAGCGCGACATCCAGACTCTACATCAACTGCGAGGGCGGCGACCCCAGCGCGATGCTCGCCGTCCACGACACCCTGCAGTACATCCGCCCGCAGGTCGCGACCACCTGCATCGGCCGGGCCGTGGCCGTCGGTGCGGTGCTGCTCGCCGCCGGGGCGCCCGGCAAGCGGTCCGCGCTCCCCCACGCCCGCGTGGTCCTGCACCAGCCCGCCGCGTCGGGGCGTGGGCCGATCCCCGACCTGATCCTGCAGGCCGACGAGGTGGTCCGGGTGCGCGCGGACATCGAGCGGATCCTGTCCCGCCACACCGGCCAGGACGTCGCGCGCCTGCGGGCGGACACCGATCACGACCGGGTGTTCACCGCCGAGGCCGCGCAGGCCTACGGGCTGATCGACCGGGTGCTCGAGGAGCGGGTCCTCCCCGGACGGGCCTGACTCCGGCTAGGCGACCAGGGCCAGCGCGGTCGAGACCGGGCGCAGACTCACGGGTGGGCGCGGCGACGTACAGGTCCCCGGTGACGGCGGAGGTGAGGTCCAGCAGGGTCAGCCCGAGCGCGCCCGCCACCGCCGCGATCATCTCGCTGCTGGGCTCCTTGACGCCGCGCTCGATCTCGGAGAGGTACTGCGGCGAGATCCCCGCGCGCCGCGAGATCTCGGTCAGCGTCGCACCGCGCTCGCGCCGGGCCCGGCGCAGGCTGGCGCCCCAGCAGGTCCCGCCACAGCGGCTCGGTCTCGTCCTGGTCCTCGGCCATGCCTCATCGTAGGGCGCCTCGGCGGCACGTCGGACGGGTCGGCGCGGAGTTCTGCTCTCGGCAGAAGCGCAACCATCCGAAGAGACTATTGACTCGACTTATCACACGCAGTCAAATCAAGAGGACGGCGAAGGAGGCCTGCCATGACCGCTCCCGACTCAGCGGACCGCTGGAAGTACGGCATCACGGCGGTGATCGCCGGGGTGATCGCGATCGTCGTCGTCTTCGCGGTCGCGCTGTGGAAGTTCGACGAGGCCTCCGACATCGGGCTCGTCCTCGGCGCCGTCGTCTCCCCGATCGCCACGATCGTCGCTGCCTACTTCGGCGTCCAGGCCGGGAGCGCCGGCAAGGAGGCAGCCGAGGAGAACGCCCGCAAGAACGTCGCGGTCGGCGCCGGTCTGGCCGCGGCCACCACGAGCGACGAGGTCGGCGCGGCGCTGCGCAACATCCTCTAGGAGTGCCCCCGCTGGGACTCGAACCCAGACTGCGCCGCTTTTAAGGCGGCTTCCTCTGCCGGTTGGGATACGGGGGCCTGCAGCCGGGCTACAGGTAGGTCTGGCGAGGATAGATGGCGTGCGCCCCCGCCACCCGGTCGAGGAACAGGAAGCCGTCGGTGTGGTCGATCTCGTGCTGCAGGGCGCGCGCCTCGAAGGCGTCGGTGGCGAGCACGACCTCCTCGCCGGTGCCGGGCAGCCATCCGCGCACCGTCAACCGCGAGGCGCGCTTCACGTCGCCGGTGAGGTCGGGCACGCTCATGCAGCCCTCGCGGGCCTTCTCGTTGCGGCTCGACTCCTCCACGACGGCGTTACAGAGCACGAAGGTGCCGTGCGTCGTACGGGCCTTGGGGTGCTGGGTGACGTCCACGCAGAAGACCCGTACGCCGACGCCGACCTGGTTCGCCGCCAGGCCCACGCACCCCGGGCTCACCCGCATGGTGGCGACGAGGTCGGCGGCGAGCCTGCACGACCTCGGGGTCGGTCGGCTCGACGTCGGCGCCGCGGGCGGAGAGCACCCCCTCCGGCGCACGTACGACGTCGCGGACCCGCCCCTCGACACCCAGGCTCCGCCTCGGTCCAGGCCGCGACCCGGACGCTGCCCTGCTCGGGGCTCACGAACTCGTCGGTCTCGGCGGCGCGCAGGGTGGCGGTGACGCCGACCCGCTCGGCGGCGGACCGGATCGCGGCGCCGACCGCCTCGGCGTCGGCCCCGTCGGGCAGCGCGATCTCGGCGACGAGCAGGTACAGCCCACCGGCCAGGCGGGTCGTCAGGTCGGTGATGTTGCCGCCGGCGGTCGCCACCTGGGCGACGACCTCGGAGACGATGCCTGGCCGGTCGCCGCCGTGGACGGTGAGGACCCAGGACGTGCCGCCGGCACCGGGTGCCACCTCGTCGCGCACCGGGCGCACCGCGACGTCCAGGTCTCCCCCGGCCGCGAGGGAGGCGAGCGCCGACTCGACGGCGGACGCCTCGACCTCGCCGCGGCACAGCAGCATCATCGCGAAGTGCCCGCGCAGCAGGGTCATCGTCGAGTCCTCGATGTTGAGGCCTAGCCCGGCCAGGCCCGCGGTGGTCTCCGCGATGATGCCGGGCCGGTCGTGGCCGAGGACGGTGACGGCGTACAGGTCGTTGCTCACGGCCCCACTATCCCAGCCAGGCTCGCGCGCCCGGCCGAACACCTCGTCGGTCATCGGCTCCGTCAGCCGCCCGGTGAAGGTGTTGTGGGGGCTGGGGTGGAAGCAGCCGAGCAGCACGACGCCCCGCCCGTCGGCCCGCGTCAACGACACCTCGGCGCCGTGGCCGAAGCGTGGCCGGGGCCGCGGGACGGCCCATCCGGCGCGGCCGAGCGCCACCAGCGCCGCCGCCAGCCGATGGCACCGAGGGTGACGACGACGCGCAGCGTCGGCGCGAGGATCGCGAGCTCCTCGTCGAGCCAGGGGGCGCAGGTGGCGCGTTCCTCGGGCGTGGGCTTGTTGGCGGGCGGCGCGCAGCGCACCGGCGCCGCCATCCGCAGGTCGCACGAACTCCAGCCCGTCGCCGCGGTGCGTGCTGCTCGCCTGGCTCGCGAATCCGGTGCGGTGCAGGGAGGCGAACAGCCAGTCCCCCGAGCGGTCCCCGGTGAACATCCGGCCGGTCCGGTTGGAGCCGTGCGCGGCGGGTGCCAACCCGAGCACGAAGATCCGGGCGTCGGCCGGGCCGAACCCGGGCACCGGGCGCGACCAGTAGTCCTCCCCGGCGTACGACGCCCGCGGCTCCGCACCCGCGAGCTCGCGCCACGCGACCAGCCGCGGACAGGCCCGGCACGCGACGACGCGCGCGTCCAGGCTGCGCCATCGCCTCCGCCGGGTCGCTCATCGCAGCAGGGACCAGGCGATCCCGTCGAGGATGTCGGTCTCCGCCACCACCAGGTCGGGCACGGCGACCCGCCCCAGCACCCGCGAGACGATCAGCGCGCCGGCGTCGATCACGTCGGCGCGGCCGGGGTGCATCCAGCCCAGGGCACGCCGCTCGGCGACGCTCATGCCGAGCAGCCGGCCGACGAGTCGCTGGACGTCGGGGATCGCCAGCACCTGGCCGTGGATGGCGGCGCGGTCGTAGACCTCGAGGCCGAGGGTGCCGGCCGCGATGGTGGTGTTCGTGCCGGCGACGCCGATGACGGTGGCCGCCGCCGCGGGATCGACCGGGCAGGCGTCGAGGGCCGCGTCGACGTCGGCGACGACCGCCGCGATCTCGACCGCGTCGATGGGATCGTGGCGCACGTGCCGCTCGTGCAGGCGCACCGAGCCGATGTCCATCGAGTGCGCGGCGCTCGGGCCGCTCGCCGGGTCGCCGAGGATCAGGCTCCGTCGAGCCGCCACCGATGTCGACGACGAGAACCGGGCCGGTGAGCCCCGCACCGACCCCGCGCACCGCGCCGTCGAACGCGAGCCGCGCCTCCTCCTCGCCCGAGAGCACCTCCGGCGCGACCCCGAGCCGAGCGAGGACACCGGCGGCGAACTGCGCCGCATTGGCGGCGTCCCGGGTCGCGGAGGTCGCGCAGAAGCGAACCCTCCGCACGCCCGCGTCGGCGATGATCACGGCGAACTCGTCGAGCGCGGCCCAAGCCCGCTCGAGCGCCTCCGGCGCGAGCATCCCGGTCGCGTCCACGCCCTGGCCGAGCCGGATCATCCGGCTCTCGCGACGTACGCCGTCGGGATGCACCGCCGGGTTGCCGACCAGCAGGCTTGATGGTGTTGGTGCCGCAGTCGATCGCGGCGATCGGCGCCTCGCTCACCGGCCGCTCACTCCTCGGCGACGGTGACGCACGGGCCCTTGGCCCACCAGTCGCCGAGCAGACTCCAGCACCTCGTCGCCGAGCGGGTTCACGCCCGGGCCCGCGGCGAGCGCGTGCCCGGCCAGCACGTGCAGGCACTTGACCCGGTCGGGCATGCCGCCGGCGGAGATGCCCTCGATCTCGGGGACGTCGAAGCCGCCGGCCTCCGCGACCGCGGCACGGTCGGCCAGGTACGCCTCGTGCGCGGCACGGTACGACGCCGCGAGCTCCGGGTCGGTGCCCAGCCGCTCCTGCATCTCCTTCATCACCCCGGTGCCCTCGAGGGTCCCGATCCGGGACGCCGCCCGCGGGCAGGTGAGGTAGTAGGTCGTCGGGAAGGGCGTGCCGTTGGGCAGCCGCGGCTCGGTGGTCACCACGTCGGGGTTGCCGCACGGGCAACGGTGCCCGATGGCGTGCACCCCGCGGACGGGCCGGCCGAGCCTGAGCGGCCATGACCGCCTCGTCGTTCGCGCGCTCGGTCACTCGGCGAGGTCCTGCTGGGGCGCCTGGATCTCGTTCTTGGGCGCCGGGACCCGGGTCGGCGGGTGGCCGGCGAGCCTTCACCGAGTCCCACGCGTCGACGTACCAGGCGCGGCGGTCGGGGTCGGCCACCGTCGAGGGGTCCGCCAGGCTTCGCCGAGGCGTCCAGCGGCTTGCCGTTGCGAACGGTGACGAAGGGGGTCTCCCCCTTCGGGACGTACCCGAAGCGCTCGCGGGCCTGCTGGCTGACGTACGCCGGGTCGTTCCAGCGTTCCACCTTGCGCTGGAGCTCGTCGATGTTGTCCGTGCGCTGGGCGACCGTCTCCTGCAGCGCGTCGATCTGCTCACGCTGCTGGAGGTAGGCGCGCAGCGAGGAGGCGTACGACACCGCGAGCACCGCCAGGACGAGCACCAGGACAGCGGCCCGACCGGTCAGCCGGGACTTGCGCTGGTGCTCGGCGCGGGCTCGGACCAGCGCGGCCTGGCGGTCGCGGGCCGCCTGCTTGCGCTGGGCCTTGAGGCGCTCGGCGTACCGCGGCCCGGACCGCCCCGCCGCGGGGCGGCCCGGCTTGCGGGACGTTCGGCGCTCGTCAGCCATGAGGATCCTCCGGGATCAGCCCTGGTAGCGCGGGAAGGCCGCAGCGCCGGCGTACCGTGCCGCGTCGCCGGTCTCGTCCTCGATGCGCAGCAGCCTGGTTGTACTTCGCCACGCGCTCCGAGCGCGCCGGGGCGCCGGTCTTGATCTGGCCGCAGTTGGTCGCCACCGCGAGGTCGGCGATCGTGGTGTCCTCGGTCTCGCCCGAGCGGTGGCTCATCATGCAGCGGAAGCCGTTGCGGTGGGCGAGGTCGACGGAGTCGAGGGTCTCGGTCAACGAGCCGATCTGGTTGACCTTCACCAGCAGCGCGTTGGCCCGGCCCTCGGCGATGCCGCGCTGCAGGCGCTCCACGTTGGTGACGAAGAGGTCGTCGCCGACGAGCCTGGGTCTTGTCACCGAGAGCGTCGGTGATGGCCTTCCAGCCGTCCCAGTCGTCCTCGTTGAGCGGGTCCTCGATGCTGACGATCGGGTAGGCTCGCGACGAGTCTCGGCGTAGTAGGCCGTCATCTCCTCCGCGGACTTCTTCGCGCCCTCGAAGGTGTAAGCTTGCCGTCGTCGTAGAACTCGCTGGCCGCCACGTCGAGCGCGAGCACGACGTCCTTGCCGAGCTCGTAGCCCGCCTTGGCGATCGCCTCGCCGATCAGGTCGAGGGCCGCACGGTTGGATTCCAGGTTCGGCGCGAAGCCGCCCTCGTCGCCCAGCCCGGTGGCCAGGCCCTTGTCCTTGAGCACGGACTTGAGCGCGTGGTAGACCTCCGCGCCGACGCGCAGCGCCTCGCGGAAGGTCGGCGCCCCGATCGGCGCGATCATGAACTCCTGGATGTCGACGTTGGAGTCCGCGTGCGAGCCGCCGTTGAGGATGTTCATCATCGGCACCGGCAGCAGGTGGGCGTTGGGGCCACCGACGTAGCGGTAGAGCGGGAGGTCCGCGGAGTCGGCCGCCGCGCGGGCGACCGCGAGCGAGACGCCGAGGATCGCGTTGGCGCCGACCTTGGCCTTGTTGGGCGTGCCGTCGACCTCGAGCAGGGTCTGGTCGATCAGGCGCTGGTCGGCGGCGTCGAGGCCCTCGATCGCCGGGCCGAGGACCTGGATCACAGCAGTGACCGCCTGCTGGACGCCCTTGCCGGCGTAGCGGTCGCCGCCGTCGCGCAGGCTCCACCGCCTCGAACGCGCCGGTGGACGCGCCGCTGGGCACTGCGGCCCGGGCGAAGGACCCGTCCTCGAGGAGGACCTCCACCTCGACGGTGGGGTTGCCGCGCGAGTCGAGGATCTCGCGGGCGCCGACGGCTTCGATCGCTGCCACGTCTAGAGTCGCCTTCCGGTACGGGGGACGTCCCGGTCAGCCTAGTGCGCCGGTGAGGTGGATCCGGGCAGCGCCCACCGCGCGTTCACCGGTTCCGGCATGCTGGCCCTGTGACCATCCCTCCGGGCGCACGCCCCCAGCGCCGCCCGCACCGGGTGTACGACGTGGGCCAGGAGCCCGAGCCGCGCGACTCCCTCGCCAACGAGCGCACCTTCCTGGCCTGGGTGCGGACCTCGCTCGCCCTCGTGGCGGGCGCGGTCGCGGTCAGGCTCACCCGCCCTGGAGTTCTCCACGACCGCACGGCTGGCGCTCTCCCTCGGCCTGGTCCTGGTGGCCGCCGTGGCGCTCGGCGTCGGCTGGCACCGCTGGACCCGGACCGAGATCGCGCTGCGCACGCACACGAGCCTGCCGGGGTTCACCGGCGGGATCGTGGTCCTGGCGGCGATCGGCGTGCTGATGGCCGGTGCGCTGGTCTCCGCGGTCGTCCCGCACTGAGCCCGGCGCGGGATCAGGCGTCGAGGCTGACCCCGAAGACCGCGTCGAAGAGCCGCTCGCAACGCCGGCTCATCGCCTCCGCGCTCTCTCCCGGGTGCGCACACCACCAGGTGACCAGCGAGGCGAACACGCTGCTCCACACGGCTGTCATGGCGTCGACGTCGAGCGCGTCGTCGTCACCGGCGAGGCTCAGCAGACTCGCCGACCCCCTCGCGAGCCAGACCGTCGAGGCGCTGCTCGTAGGTGGCGCGCAGCGCGGCGGTGCTCTCCGGCGCGGTCGCGTCGTTGGCGACGGCCCAGACCCACGGACGGCCGTCGAGCACGCGGAACATCCCGTCGAGGGTCACCAGCGCCCGCTGCAGACCCACGGCGCCGAGGTCGGCGGAGCGCTCGATCTCGCCGAGGACCAGGTCCAGCGCGTGCTCGAGGCAGCGCTCGTAGAGCCCCTCCTTGGACCCGAAGTAGTTGTAGATGAGCGGCTTGGAGATCCCTGCCTCGTGCGCCACGTCCGCCACCGAGGTCGCCGCGAAGCCGCGCTCACCGAAGACCCGTCCCGCCACGTCGAGGATCTGCTCCTCGCGGTCGGCGCGCGCGACGCCCTTGGTGCCCGAGCGTCGTACCGAGGTCATGGGCGAACCCTAGCCAACCGAATTGACTGCGTAGTAACTTACCAGCGAGTCAATTCGAAGGAGGCGCCGTGCACGACCTGCTCGACCCGATGAAGAACCCGGTGACCTACGCCATCCCGTTCTTCGTCCTCACGATCCTGGTCGAGTCTCGCCGCACTGAGGTGGCTCGACCACGACGACCCGGTCACCGGCCGGCCGCCCACGGGCTACCTGGGCAAGGACACCCGCACCAGCCTCAGCATGGGTCTGATCTCCCTGGCCTTCACGCTGGCCTTCAAGGTCGGCTCGTTCCTCGTCTACACGCTGGCCTTCGTGCACCTCGCGCCCTTCCACCTGCCGACCGACGCCTGGTGGTACTGGCCGCTCGTCCTGGTCGCGGTCGACCTCGGCTTCTACGGCTCGCACCGCTTCGTGCACCGCGTGAACGTCGGCTGGGCGGCCCACCAGGCGCACCACTCCTCGGAGTACATGAACTTCGGCACCGCGCTGCGGCAGAAGTGGAACCCGTGGTTCGAGTTCTTCTTCTGGCTGCCGCTGCCCTTCCTGGGCTTCTCGCCGTGGACGATCTACGTCGCCTTCGGCGTCAACCTGGTCTTCCAGTTCTTCGTGCACACCGAGACGATCGGCCGCCTGCCCCGCCCGATCGAGCCTGGTCTTCAACACCCCGTCGCACCACCGGGTGCACCACGGCTCGGACCCGGAGTACCTCGACAAGAACTACGCCGGGATGCTCATCGTCTGGGACCGGATGCTCGGCACCTTCCAGGCCGAGCCTGCACCGCCCGACGTACGGGCTCACGAAGCCGGTGGAGACCCACCACCTCATCAAGCCTGCAGTACGGCGACTACGCGCAGATCACCCGCAACGTCCGCAACGCCACGAGCCTGGCGCGAGCGGATGGGCTACCTCTTCGGGCCGCCCGGCTGGACACCGCGGGCCGAGGATCAGGCGTCGAGCCCGAGCCTCACCCATCCGTGCCATGTGACGCTCGGTGAGCCGGGTGAACATCCGGCCCAGCGCGGCCAGGTCGAGACCCGGCCGGTCCACTCCACCGGCGAGCAGCGCGGTGAGCGCGTCGCGGTCGGCGGCGACCCGCTGCGCCTGGGTGAGCGCCTCGCCCATCAGCCGGCGGCCCCACAGGGCCAGTCGACCGCCGAGGCGTGGGTCGGCCGAGATCGCCGAGCGGACCCGGTCGACGACGAAGGCGGCGTGGGTGCCCTCCTCCATCGAGGTGATGACGAGGTCACGCGTCTCCGGGTCGAGGTACGCCGCGATCTCGCGGTAGAAGTCGTTGGCGAGCCCGTCGCCGACGTAGGCCTTGACGAGGCCCTCGTACCAGTCCGCGGGCGCGGTGTGGCGGTGGAACTCGTCGAGGGGCTCGCGGAAGGGGGCCATCGCGGCGAACGGGTCGGCACCGAAGGCGCGGATCCGGTCCGAGAGCGCGTGCACCTTGGTCAGGCTCACCGCTGGCCATCGTGGCGAGGTCGACCTTGTCGGCCAGGCTCGGCGCCAGCCTTCGCGTCCTCGGCCAGCCGCTCGAAGGCGGAGATCTCGCCGTAGGCGATCGCGGCGAGGAGGTCGACGACCGCCTCGCGGTACGCCGGGTCGGAGTCGGCGGCGAGGGCGGTCGCGTCGGCGGATTCAGCCATGTCGGCAGCGTACAAGTAGCATGGACCCCAGCGAGAGCCTGTCCGCCTCCCCCGGGAGCGCGACGGCCCGCAGGGCACCCGCCCACGTATGTGCGCGGCTGAGTGTGAATCGGCCGCTTTGATTCTGGCGCCTGCCGACCGGCCGACGACACTCACGAAAGCGAACAGAACACTGACTTCCAACGAGACCACTGCTGCGCCCACCTTCCGTGACCTGGGCGTCATGCCGCAGATCTGCGACGCGCTCGACCGCGCCGGGATCACCCACCCCTTCGCCATCCAGGAGATGACCCTCTCCGTGGCACTGATGGGCACCGACCTGATCGGTCAGGCCCGCACCGGCACGGGCAAGACCCTGGCGTTCGGCATCCCGGTCATCCAGCGCAGCGTCGCGCCCAGCGACCCCGACTACGCCGAGATCCCGCAGGGCAAGCCGCAGGCACTGATCGTCGCGCCGACCCGCGAGCTCGCGATCCAGGTCTCCAGCGACCTCGAGATCGCCAGCCGCGACCGCGGCCTGCGCGTGCTGACCATCTACGGCGGCGTGGGCTACGAGCCGCAGATCGAGGCGCTCGAGACCGGCGTCGACATCGTCATCGGTACGCCGGGCCGGCTGATCGACCTCGCCAACCGCCGCGTGCTCGACCTGTCCCACGTGCACGCCCTGGTGCTCGACGAGGCCGACGAGATGCTCGACCTCGGCTTCCTGCCCGACGTGGAGAAAGCCTGCTCCGGATGACGCCGGAGACCCGCCAGACCATGCTGTTCTCGGCCACCATGCCGTCGGCGATCGTCTCGCTGGCCCGGATGCACATGCGGCACCCGATGAACATCCGCGCCGAGTCGTCGTACGAGAACGCGACGGTGCCCGCCACCGCGCAGTTCATCTACCTCGCCCACGACCTCGACAAGCCCGAGATCATCGGCCGCCTGCTGCAGGCCGAGGACGCCGACAAGATGATCGTCTTCACCCGCACCAAGCGTCAGGCGCAGCGCGTCGCCGACGACCTGGTCGAGCGCGGCTTCAAGGCCAGCCCGCTGCACGGCGACATGGCGCAGGTCGCGCGCGAGAAGGCGCTGACGAAGTTCCGCGAGGACAAGATCAAGGTCCTCGTCGCGACCGACGTCGCGGCCCGCGGCATCGACGTCTCCGGCGTCAGCCACGTGGTCAACTACACCTGCCCCGAGGACGACAAGACCTACGTCCACCGGATCGGCCGCACCGGCCGGGCCGGCGCCTCCGGCATCGCGATCACGCTGGTCGACGCGACCGACGTGCACCGCTGGAAGATGATCAACAAGGCGCTCGACCTGCCCTTCGACGAGCCGGTCGAGACCTACTCCACCTCCGAGCATCTCTTCCACGACCAGGGCATCGCGCCGGGGACCAAGGGCCGGATCGTCCCGCCCGCTCCCCCGGCCCCGCGGGCCGACCGCGGCGAGCGTGGCGAGCGTGGTGGCCGTGGCGGCGAGCGCTCCGGCGAGCGTCGTACGAGCGAGCGCACCCGGACCCGCACCCGCACCCGTGGCGGCAAGCCGGTCAAGGGCGAGGCCACGGCGGCCGAGGGCTCGGCCCCTGCTGCTGAGGGCGCCGAGCGTCCGGCTGGCGCGAGCCGCAACCGCCGCCGCCGTCGCCGGGGCGGCTCGGGCGGCCCGGGCGGCCAGGCCGGCGATCAGCCGCAGGGCGGCGCGGAGACGCAGCCCGCCTGACCCTCGGGTCACATCTCCTCGATCGGCAGGAACCCTCCGGGGTCCCTGCCGATCGGCGTTCCCGGGGGCCGAGGGCCGATCAGGCGGTGACGACGACCTTCGTGCCGATCGGCGCGAAGTCCCACAGCGCGATCGCGTTGCTCCGCTCCTGGCGGATGCAACCGTGCGAGAGCGGGGTGCCGAGCTGCTTCAGCGTCTGCACCGGCTTGCCGTCGTCGACCGGGATGGTGTGGAAGCCGATGGCCGAGCCGCCGGTGCCGTGGGTGAAGCGGACGAAGTACTCCATCGTGCCGGAGTCGTCGATGCCGACGGCGTTGCGGCTGCGGGAGTAGACCGCGAAGGTGCCGCGCGCGAGGTTGTCGGTGACGCTGCCGGAGACCAGGTAGGTGCGCGCCACGTCGCCGGTCCCCTCGACCAGCCAGACCCGCTGCCGGCCCTGGCTGAACACGATCCGCCGGCCCTTGCCGGAGGCCGGCGGCAGCGCCGTGGACTCGCTGAGCGCGGCCGTCGGTGCGGCGTCGGCGTCCAGCGCCGGGCTGGTCTCCGCCGAGCGCGCGTCCGCGCGCGGCGTGGCACTGGCGGAGGACGCGGGGACCTTGGTCAGCGCGCTCGCGGCATCGGGGCGCTCACCGCCGGTGGGCAGCAGCCCGAAACCACCGGCGACGGCGATCGCGGTCACCGCGACGGCAGCGCCGAAGGCGGTGATCCGGCCGTAGCGGGGGCGTACGGCGGCCCGCCGCTTGCCGGCCACCGGCGCCCGGTGCCGGCCCTGCGGAGCCTGCTCGGTGTGCGCCCACGACTCAGCGCGCCGCCCGGGCGAGCAGGGCGCCGGCCACCTCGCGGTAGGCCTGCGCGCCCTTGCTGGTGCGGCTGGTGGCGAGGATCGAGCGGCCGGCGGCAGGCGCCTCGGCGAACTTGATCGTCTTCGGGATCGGCGGCTCGACGACCTCGAGGTCGTAGGTCTCGGAGATGGTGTCGAGCACCGCCCGCGCGTGGTTGGTCCGCCCGTCGTACAAGGTCGGGAGGACGCCCCACACGGCGAGGTCGCGGTTGGTGAAGCGGCGGACGTCGTGGACGGTGTCGAGCAGGCTGGCCGACGCCGCGGTGCGACAGGGTCTCGCACTGCAGCGGGATGAGCACGCCGCTGGCGGCGGTCAGCGCCGCGACCGTGAGCACCCCGAGCGAGGGCGGGCAGTCCAGGAGCACCCAGTCGTAGTGGGTGCCGGAGGCGGCGAGGTCCTCCATGACGCCGCGCAGCACGTGCTCGCGGCCGGTGCGGGTGAGCAGGTCGGCCTCGGCCCGGGCGAGGCTCGATGGTGGCCGGCAGCAGGTCGACGCCGTCGTCGGTGGTGAGGATGACCTCCTCGACCGCCGTGCCCTTGGTCAGCACGTGGTGGACCGACGACTCCAGGTCCTCGGGGTCGATGCCGAGCGAGAAGGTCAGGCAGGCCTGCGGGTCGAGGTCGACCAGGAGCACCGACTGACCGCGCTCCGCGAGGGCCGCACCGATCGACGCCACGGACGTCGTCTTGGCCACGCCACCCTTCTGGTTGGCGACAGCCAGGATCGTGGTGCCGGGAGCCTTCGCGCTGTTCATCAGGGCCATCATGCCGGAACCGACCACGCCGCGGGCGGAGTGGGCACACGTGGCGCGGGACCGAATGGTTCACTGGCGCCATGTCGTCTGCACGCAGCACCGCACTCGTGACCGGCGCCACCGCCGGCATCGGCCTGGAATTCGCTCGCCAGGCTCGCCGCCCGCGGCGACGACCTGGTCCTCGTCGCGCGGGACGTCGCGCGGCTGGAGGCCGTCGCGGCCGACCTCCGGGCGTCGTACGACGTGGCGGTGGAGGTGCTGCCCGCCGACCTCACCGACAGCGACCAGGCTGGCCCGGGTCGAGGCCCGGCTGGCCGACCGCGCGCAGGGCGTCGACCTGCTGGTCAACAACGCGGGCTTCGGGCTCAAGGAGCGCTTCCTCGACAACCCGCTGGAGGTCGAGCAGGCCCAGCAGGACGTGCTCGTGCGCGCGGTGCTCCGGCTCACCCACGCGGCGCTCGGCGGCATGGTCGAGCGCGGCCGCGGCGGGGTGATCAACGTGTCGAGCGTGGCGGCGTTCTTCCCGCGCGGGACCTACAGCGCGGCGAAGGCGTGGGTGAACTCGTTCAGCCGCTGGGCCCACGACGAGTACGCCGGCCAGGGCGTCACCGTGATGGCGCTGTGCCCGGGCTTCGTGAGGACCGAGTTCCACGAGCGGCTGGGCATCGACCGCGACTCCTCGGCCCCCAAGCCGCTGTGGCTGGAGGCGGACCGCCTGGTGCGCGAGGCGCTCGCCGACTTCGACAAGGGCAAGGCCGTCTCGATCCCGTCGAAGCGCTACAAGACCATCGTCACCGCGAGCCGCCTGGTCCCCCGCCCGGCGCTGCAGCGGCTGCAGTCGCTCGGCCGCAAGTAGTCGACTTGGGGGTTCCCACCCGCGAGTTGGGACTTTGCGACTCCCGGTGCGGTGGAAACCCACAACTCGCGGGTGGAAACCCACAACTCGCGGGTCAGCCTTCGCCGGCGATGAAGGCGCGCACGGCGTCGGCGACGAGTCGCACCGCGATCGCGGAGAGCAGCAGACCGGCGATCCGGGTGACCAGCAGGACGCCGCTCTCGCGGATCAGCCGCAGGATCGGCAGCGAGTAGCGCATCGCCGCCCACAGCGCGAGGTGCACCGCGATGATGCCGAGGGCGACCGAGATGCCGCTGGACCAGCCGTCGATGTCCTGGACGAACAGCATCGTCGCGACGATCGCGCCGGGTCCGGCGAGCAGCGGGGTGCCGAGCGGGACGAGGGCGATGTTGGCGTCGCCGTTGGCGACGTGCTCCTGCTCGTTGCCGGTCAGCAGGCTCGAGCGCGACCAGCAGCAGCAGGAGGCCGCCGGCGGCCTGCAGCGCGGGCAGCGAGATGTGCAGGTAGTTGAAGATCTGCTGGCCGAAGAAGGCGAACAGCGTGATCACCAGGAAGGACACCGCGACCGCCTGCCAGGCGGCGCGCTTGGCCGTGGCCGGCGAGCGGCCGGCCGTCAGCGACAGGAAGATCGGGACGGTGCCGACCGGGTCCATGATGACGAAGAGGGTCACGAAGACCTCGACGAACAGCACGTGCTCGACCATGTCAGCCCGCCTTTCCGACGATCGTGGTGGGTGAGCCGGCAGCCTGGTCGAGGATCCGGGCCAGCCTGGTCCGGTGCGGTGGTCTCGCAGCCGAGGTCGTGACCGGTCTTCCCGGTCCCATGGTGGTCGCTGGAGCCGGTGACCACCAGGTCCAGCCGGCCGGCGATCTCCCGCAGCCGCGCGCGGGTGTGCGGGGCGTGGTCGAGGTGGTCGACCTCCAGGCCGGCCAGCCCCGACTCCTTGAGCACGACGATCGCGGGCTCGTCGAGGACGTGCGCGGAGCCGCGGCCCCACGGGTGGGCGATCACCGGCACCCCGCCGGCGCCCCGGACCAGGCCGATCATGGTGACCAGACTCGGCGGCGTACCGGTCGACGAAGGCGGGGCCGCCCTCGGCGAGGTATTCCGCGAACGCCTGGTCCCGGTCGCGTACGACGCCCAGGTGCACCAGCAGGTCCGCGATGTGCGGACGCCCGGTGACCTCGCTGCCACCGGTGGCCTCGGCGAGCGCCTCCCGCGTGGCGGGGATGCCGAGCTCGCGCAGGCGGGCGAGCATGGTCGGCACCCGGTCCTCACGGCCGGCGACGATCCGGGCCAGGCTCCTCCTGGAGCGGTACGTCGGAGGCGTCCGGCAGGTAGGCCAGCAGGTGCACGCCGGCGCCGCGGAAGCGGGTGCTGATCTCGATGCCGCGCACCAGCGCGATGCCGGCGTCGACGGCGGCCGCGGCGGCCTCGTCCCAGCCGAGCGTGGTGTCGTGGTCGGTGAGCGCGACGACGTCCAGCCCGGCGGTCGCCGCGGCGTGCACCAGGTCGCGCGGGGACGCGGTGCCGTCGCTGACGCGCGAGTGGGTGTGGAGGTCGATCGTCACCGAAGAAGGTTAGTGCCGCGGATTGTCAGACAACGAGCCGAGGACGGTGTCATCCCCGTCACCCCCCACCGGCCATGCGCTCAGAGACCGGCGAGCACGACCACCCGGTCGCCCGGCTCCACGCACAGCGGCTCGCTCTTGGCCGGGTTCACCACGACGCCCACCCGCGAGCCCGGCTCGGCGAGCGCCGGGGAGGAGAAGCCGATGGCCGTCTCGCCGCGCCGCGAGGCCGAGGCGACGACGGTGGCCCAGGTGATCTCGCGGCCCGGTGCGACGTACCACTCGGCGGGGCGCAGGTAGATCTCGCTGCCGTCGGAGTCGAGCAGGTCCGCGAGCACCGGCTCGATCCGGGCGTCCTCGGAGAGCCTGGGCGACGATCAGGCTGACGATCTCACCGCTCACCACGACGTCGTCGATGTCGGCGACCTGGGCGAGCGCGCGGTTGCGGTCGTCGATCATCTCGCTGACCACCGGCGTGCTGCTGTCGGAGCGGGCGAGGATGTCGCGCACGTGGAGCAGGGTGATCAGCGTCGTCGCGTCGGCGGCCTCCGCGTCGAGGTGGTCGGAGTAGCACAGCACCAGCACCTGGTCGGCGTCCGGCGGCACGTGCTCGTCGAGCACCGAGCGCTGGGTCGTGCTGGCGGCCACCACGGTCACGGTGAGGTGGGTCAGCGCCGGCGTCTCCGGCACGTCGTACGACGACAGCACGGTCAGCGTCGAGCCGGGTGCCGCGTAGCGGTCGAACCGCTGATGACCACCGGGGCGCGCTCGTTCCAGCCGATGAGGACCGCGTGCGAGGGACGGGGCTCCTCGACGTGCGCGTCGGCGAAGGCACCGGTGTCGACCGTGCTGGTGGACTGAGGTGCGGTGGCGAGCACGGAGTCGTCCTCGGCGACGACGATGAGGGCGCGATCGCCGATCACGGTGTCGGCGGGCGGGTTGAGCAGCGCACCGGTGCCGTCGGAGAGGCCGATCACCGAGACGCTCTCGTAGCGCAGCCTGGGCGTCGGCGTACGTCGAGGCAGAGAGGCCGTGCTCGGCGAGGAAGTAGATCTCGTCGCCGTCGTAGTCGAACAGACTCGCGGTAGACCGCCGCGGCGCCGGACTGGCGCGAGGTCTGGACCACGAGCCTGGCGACGGTCTCGCGGATGTCGAGCAACGCGGTCCGGCCAGGACGGTCGCGCCCGATCAGCCGGGCGACCTCGAGGTTCGCGGGGTCGCGGAGCCGGGCGACCACGCGCGGGCCCTCGTCGTCTCCGTCGGAGGTGCGCAGCGCGAGCAGGGTCTTGATGACCTCGCGGTCGGGCTCGAAGGCTCTCCTCGCCCACGCCGCTGGGCGAGAGCACGACGACCGAGCGCGCGGTCGACGGGCTGACCAGGGCGAGGTCGTCGATGTCGGTCGGCGAGCCGGAGCGGACGACGACGCGCGTGCCCTTGAGGTCCGGCACCTTGGCCCGGATCTCGTCCTCCATGTCCACCTTGTCGAGCGGTGCGAGGACGGCGATCACCGGCTTGCGGCGGCTCTCGTTGGCGATGGTCAGGCTCGCTGATCACGGTGAACACCGAGTCCGACCAGCCCAGGATCACGGTGTGCTCCTTCTCCAGCACCACCGAGCGGCCACGGCGCAGGTCCGCGATCCGCGCGTCGATGCCGGCGGCGATGACGCCGATCAGGGCGCTGACGATGAACAGGCCGGCGATGGTGAGCACCAGCATGGTGATCTTGAAGCGCCACGAGCCGGTGTCGCCGGCGACCGTGCCCGGGTCGAGCGCGTGCATGAGCGCCTGGAAGGAGGCATCGGCGAAGCCGATCCCGCCCTCGCGCAGGCGGAACACCACGTCGATGACGGCGAAGAGGAGCACCAGCGCGACGGTGACGACGAAGAGCCAGCCCACCAGGGCCGGCGTACCACGGGACATCGTGTTGTCGAAGCCGTAACGCAGGCGCGCGCCCCAGCCGCTGCCGCTGCCGTGTGCCTGGCCGGTGCCCGACGAGCGCTGCCCGATCGTCTGGGCGGTCTTGCGGCGCAGGCTCTGCCCTGTGCGTCCCATCGCTGCCTCCTGGTGTCCCCCGAAGGCTGGACCATCGAGGCGGGGGCGCGCGGCGGAACGCCGCAAATTCCCGGGAATGTCCGCGCAGCGGACTCACCAGGACGGCGTGGCACCCCCGAACGGCAGCGCGACGAGTCGCGGGCCCGTCGCGGAGACGTCGCGCAGGATCCAGTCGTCGCGCAGCAGCAGGATCGCCGAGGCCGGCCGCAGCACCAGCCACAGCCATCGGCCGCCGGCCTCACCGGCGAGCACCGAGCGGTCCCACTCCCCCGGCGAGGTGCTGACCGAGACCGGCCACAGGCCGACGGGGTACTGGTCCGCGCGCACGCGCACCGGTGCGGGGCCGTCGATCTCGTGGCCCGGGTCGAGCAGAACTCGGCGCCGTCCGCGCCGGCCAGCCCGGCGATGCGGGCGCCGAAGCCGGTGCCGGGCTCCTCGCTGACCACCATCACGTCGACCGGGCCGTCGAGCCTGACTGGTGCCCGAGACGCAGGTCATCGTGGCGTGCGCGGGCCCCTCGGTGGGGGCGACCGCCGCGAAGTCGCTGACGCTCCAGCCGGGGCCGAGCGGCCAGGGCAGGTACGTCGGGAAGGAGTCCACCCGCTGCAGGTGGGCCGCGAAGGCGTCGTACGACGCCTCCACCGTGCGCCACAGCGGTACGACGACCCCGTGGTCCGGGCACGACCAGCGACCGTCACCGGTCTCGGCCACCGGGACGGGACAGCGCGGGCACTCCACCCGCACGCCCCCCGCTCCGGGGCCCTGCTCCTCGCTCGGCATGTCCGACACCGTGCTGCGCCCAGCCGCTCGCCGTCAAGCGTTCCAGCGCAGGAGGGCCGCCGTCTCGCGCTCGTGACCGAGCACGGAGACGGTCGCGGTGTCCAGCCGGAACAGCCGTCCCTCCGCGGGACCGAGGCCGAGCCAGCGGGCGGTGAGCACCCGCAGGACGTGGCCGTGGGCGACGACGAGGACCGGGCCGGTGGCGGCGCGCACCCGCTCGATCACCCGGTCGCAGCGGGCCGCGACCTGCTCCGCGCTCTCCCCGCCGGGCGTGGGGTGCGTCCAGATCGTCCAGCCGGGATCGTGCTCGCGGATCTGCGCGGTGGTGCGGCCCTCGTAGTCGCCGTAGGCCCACTCGGTGAGGTCGGGGCAGACCTCGGCGTCGGGGTAGCCGGCGAGACTCGGCGGTGTGCCGGGCGCGCCGCAGCGGGCTGGTGAGCACCTCCGCGAAGGTGCTCCCGGCCAGCCGCCCGGCGACCGCGCGCGCCGCGGCCTCGCCCTCGGGCAGCAGCGGCAGGTCGGTCGTCGAGGTGTGCTGTCCCGAGACGCTCCACTCGGTGGCGCCGTGGCGGACCAGGGTCACGGAATCGGCCATGACACCATCCTGCCAGCCTAGGATCCGGCCATGACACCGACGGTCTCGCTCGCCCGCCGCCGCCTGGCCGTCGCCGCGGCCTTCGCCACGCAGGGCTTCGTCTTCATCGGCCTCACCACGCGGCTGCCCGACATCAAGGACCGCTGGGACCTCGGCGAGCCTCGGCGTCTCCCTGGTCCTGCTCGGGATCGTGCTGCTCGCGGGCCTGGGCTCGGTGCTGGCCGAGCGCTTCGCGGCGCGGACCTCCAGCGCCCAGCTTGCTCCGGGTGGGCCTGGTCGCGATCGGCGCGGGCGCGGCGCTCATGCTCGCGGCACCGGCCTGGGCGGCGTACCTGCTCGGGGTGGGGGTGTACGGCATCGCGCTCGGCGTGGTCGACGCCTCCACGAACATGCAGGCGGTGGCGATCGAGCGGCAGTACGGCCGCCCGATCCTGCCGAGCTTCCACGGCGGCTGGACCCTCGGCGGGCTGCTGGGCGCGGGCCTCACCCTGGCGACCGCCGACCTCGACCTGTCCTGGTCGGCGCTGCTCGCCGTCGTACCGGTCGCGATGGCGGCGGCGGCCTTCCTGCCGCGCGCCGAGAGCCACGCCTTCGACCAGGCCGCGCCGGCTGACCTGCCCGGCGTGCCGTGGCGCCCGATCCTCCTGGTAGGCCTGGGGATGGTGGTGTTCTACATGGTCGACACCGCCGCGCAGACCTGGGGCGCGGTCTACCTCGACGAGGTGCTCGACGCCCCGTCGCGGTGGGTCGCCCTCGCCACGCTCCCCTACCTCGCGGCCAGCCTGGTCCTGCGGCTGGCCGGCGACTCCCTCGTCCAGCGGTACGGCGCCGTGCCGGTCCTGCGCATCGGCGCGGTCGTCGCCTCGGCGGGGCTCGTCGTGGTCACCACGGCGCCGACCTGGCCGGTCGCGGTGCTCGGCTTCACGATCGTCGGCACCGGGATCTCGGTGGTGGCGCCGCTGAGCTTCTCCGCCGCGGCGCGGATCGCCGGTGGCTCGGTCGAGCGGGTGGACGCGGTGATCGCGCGGTTCAACCAGTTCAACTACGTCGGCGGCCTGCTCGGCGCCGTGCTCACCGGCGTGGTCGGGCAGGACGAGCCTGCGCCCGGGCTTCGTGATCCCGGCGGTCCTGGTGCTCGCGCTGCTGCCGCTCGCACGGTGGTTCGCGGTCCCCGGCGACTCCGGTGACGGCGACGGGGTCAGCGCAGGTAGGCCGTCAGCGCGTCGGTGAGGCCGCGCCGGGCCTCCTCGACGTCGACGTAGCCGCCGAGGTCCCCCTCGGCGAAGAGCCCGCGCAGCGCGCCAGGCAGCAGGTGGCGCACCCGCATCAGCCTTGCTCGCCTCGATGCCCAGCCCGGCGAACGAGCGCTCGCACAGCGCCGCCCACTCCTCGTCCCAGCGGGCGATCGCCCGGGCGGTGTGCGGGAAGGCCTCCTCCAGCCTGGTCGCGGCGGTGCGGCAGGCCGGCACGGAGCCTGGTAGAACGCGATCGCGCTCGGCAGGCTGCACGGCGTGGCCCATCAGGTCGATGACCGCCTTGACCCGCTCGCCGACGTCCGGCTGGGTCGGCGCCGGCAGCGCGGTGAACCCGGCCTGTGACCCGATGTAGTCGAGCACGGCGGCCCACAGGCCGTCCGCGTCGCCGAACTGGTGCTGGATCGTGCCCCAGGTCGCACCGACGCGCCGGGCGACCGCGTTGGCGCTCACCGCCTCCGGGCCACCCTCCGCGAGGCAGTGCACCGCCGCGCGCAGCAGCAGGCGTCGCGTCTCGCGGCCACGCCGGTTGAGCCGGGTGCCCTTCGCGCTCAGCACGGTCCCGGGAACGGACTCCGCCGAGAGGTCCACGCCCGGCATCGTGTCATCCCCGGCTGCCGGGACGGCACACGCGACACGCGGTGAGGTGAGCGTTCGCCTCGCCGACGGGGCGCAGGTCGTCGCGGTGCGCGATGAGGGCGCAGTCGCGGCGGTGCATGGTCGTGCCGTCCCCGGCGACGACGGGGATGGCACCGAGGTCGACCGCCTCGGCCGTGCTGGTGCCGCTGATCTCGGCGAGCAGGAGCAGGGTGTCGGCCAGCCGCTTCGAGGACTCCCGGCCGTCGGCGGCGATCCGTGCCAGCCAGGCCCCGAAGTAGAGGAAGCCGCCGCAGAAGGTCAGCCCGAGGCCGAGCAGGCCGCCGGAGACGAGGTAGGACAAGCTGGTCGTACTGGTACGGCGTGTTGGCGGCGCCGTACCAGCCCAGGACGATGACCACGAGACCGAGCGGCAGCAGGATCGCGCCGACCCAGAACAGCACCACCTGCAGCAGGGCGGCGTTGTCGCCCTTGAGCGGGGCGATGCCGGAGCGGGACTCCCCGGCGCGCGGGAGGCCGGTGGTGCGGGAGGAGGGCACAGCGGTCATGGCTCAGGCCTTTCGGAGGTCGGGAAGGCCGCTTTCGAGGCCGTGCGGACAGGGGGCGCCACCACCGAGCGCGGCCGCGCCGAGCCGGCGGAACCGAGCCCCGGCGACCGCCGCGAGCGCGAAGGCACCGATCAGGAGCATCCCCGGGATCGAGAACAGGCTGGGGCAGCCCGGCGCTGGCCGGAGCCGCGTCGACCAGGTCGCCGACCGGGGCGCCGGCGGTGGGTGCCGGTGCGGCACCGGCGGGTGCAGGCGCACCCGCGGCAGGGGGTACGCCGACCGAGCCGGCCGCCGGCTTCGGGACGGCGCCGGTCGCGGTGGCGGGCGGGGTGCCGGCGGGCGCCGTACCGGGCGGGGTGACGGGGACGACGTCGATCGGCGGGACCGTGTCGACGGTGGCCTGCGCGGCGCCGATCGTCAGCACGATCCGCGGCGAGAGCGCGCCGAGGCCGAGGACCACGCTCTTGAGCGGCCCGGCCTCGGCCGGGATCAGGCTGACCCAGCGCGCTGACGGGCAGCGCCTTGAGCACGGGCGCGAGGAGCCTTGGTGTCGATGGTGATCTGCAGCCCGGCGGACTCGCTGGTGGCGAGGTCGCCGTCGACGGTGCGCACCGGCTTCGGGACGGTGATGGTGATGCCGAGTTCGCTTGAGTGCGTCGCCCGGCAGGTCGCTCAGACCGGGGATCGGCATCGTCTTGCCGCTGACGATCGCGCCGTCCGGGCCGAGGCCGAACTCCTGCCCGGCGACGGCCATCTTCCCGTAGACCGCCTTGCCGGTGGCCTTGCCGGTCTTCCCGTCGCTGGTGGTGCGGGCGATCGTCTCGACACCGCCGAGGGTGACCAGGCCGCCGAGCAGGCGGACCTCACCGAGCAGTGAGCGGGACACCGCGGTGACCGGGCCCTTGCTGGCGTCCATCTTCGACACCGAGACGTAGCCGTCGACGTCGACGAGCAGGCCCAGCGGGTTGGCCGGGGCGCCGCCCGCCTTGGCCCCGAGGCCGCCGGTGAGCAGGCCCTTGAGTCTGCTCGGTCAGCCCGGTGAGCGGGTTGGCCGGCGCGGAGCCGCCGGAGCCCTCGTCGGCGTCCGGGCCGAGGACGGCACCGTCGGGCGAGAAGCCGGTCTCCGCGATCGCCGTGCGGTCCCCGGAGGTGGTCTGCTGGATCGACCCGGGGATCTTGTTGTCCTTCTGGGTGCTCGGGTCGCCGGGGTACTGGGAGTTCACCTGCACCGGGTAGCCGTTCTCGGTGAGCGGCGTGGCCGGCAGGCCGAGCCTGCTCGGCGAAGGTCTTCAGGCCCTCGCCGATCGGGTCGCCCGGCCAGAACAGGCTGGCCCGCCCGGTCGACTGCCCGGAGTCGGACTTCACCCGGCTGTAGCCGAGGTCGAACTCCAGCCTGCGCCTTCCCGGCGTCCACCGGGATCGGCAGGCTCGGCTCGAAGACCTCGATCCGGACCGGGGTCGAGGACGCGGCGGCCGTGAAGCCGCCGTAGGCCGGTGCACTGTCGGCCGCCTGCGCGGACTGCCCCGGCGGGCCGACCAGCGGCAGCGCCGAGGCGACGACTCCGCCGACGACGAGAAGACGGGTGCGGTGTGGTGCGCGGGTCATGCTGCCCCTCCCAGGATGACGTCGGCCATGGTCGCGAGGATCTCGCCGGGCTCGCCGGTGGCGACGATCCGGCCGCCGGTCATGACGGCGGCGTAGTCGGAGACCCGCAGTGCGGTGCGGGCGAACTGCTCGATGCACAAGATGGAGACCCCGGACTCGGCGATCCGGGCGACCGTCTCGTAGAGCCTCCTCGACGATCAGCGGGGCGAGGCCCATCGACAGGCTCGTCGAGCAGCAGCAGAGCCGGGTCGGAGGCCAGGGCCCGCGACATGGCGAGCATCTGCTGCTCACCGCCCGACATCGTGCCGGCGAGCCTGGTGGCGCCGCTCGTGCAGCCGCGGGAAGTAGGCTGAACGCGGTCTCCAGCACCGCCGCGGCCGGTACGCCGGCGTAGGACATCAGCCGCAGGTTCTCCTCCACCGTGAGGTTCGGGAAGACCGAGCGGCCCTCGGGGACGGTGCACAGCCCGACCCGCGCCAGGCTCCTCGGACTTCGCACCCTTCACGTGGATGCCGGCCAGGTGCAGGTCGCCGGACGTGGCGGCCTTCTGCCCGCTGATCACCTTGACCAGGGTGGACTTGCCGGCGCCGTTGGGACCGAGCAGCGCCATCACCGCGCCCTTGGGGACGGCCGGTCGACGCCGCGGAGCACCTCGATCCGTCCGTAGGCGGCGTGCAGGTCGACGACGTCGAGGATCGGGACGCTCACGGCGCCACCTCCAGTGCGATGTCCGGGACGGCCTGGATCTCGGTCGTGTGGTCGGTCTCGGCGTAGCCGAGGTAGGCCCGTTGCACGGCCGGGTCGTCGCGGATCAGGGCCGGCGTGCCGGAGGCGATGATCCGGCCGAAGTCGAGGACGTGGATGTCGTCGCAGACCGCCATCACCAGGTCCATGTCGTGCTCCACCATGAGGATCGCCACGCCCTCGCCGGCCAGGCTCCGTGAGCAGCGCGCCGAAGGCCTCGGTCTCGGTCTCGTCCAGGCCCGAGGAGGGCTCGTCGAGCAGCAGGAGCCTGCGGGTCGCAGGCCAGTGCGCGGGCCAGGCTCCAGCAGCCGCGCCGTGCCGGTCGGTACGGCGTCGGCCCGCTCCTCGGCGTACTCCCCGATGCCCACGCGGTCCAGCAGCGCGTCGATCTCCACCGCACCGCGCCCCGACGGCCGGACCCAGGCCAGCGGCCCACCGGCGATGTCGCGGGCGACCCGGACGTTGTCGCGCACCGACAGCGAGCCGAAGGCCTCCAACCGCTGGAAGGTGCGCCCGATGCCGTGCTGGGCGCGGCGGTGGACCGGCCACCGGGTGACGTCGCGGTCGCGGTAGCGGACCCGTCCGGAGGTCGGCCGCTGCAACCCGGTGATCACGTTGAAGCAGGTGGTCTTGCCCGCGCCGTTGGGACCGATCAGGCCGGTGATCTGGCCCCGCTCGGCACTGAACCGGGCGCTGTCGACGGCCGTCACGCCGCCGAAGCGGACCACGACGTCCTCGACCTCGAGCAGTGCGGCCATCTCAGGCTCACCCCCTGGTTGATCGGCTTGATCTGCTCGGTGACCGGCTCGGTGACCGGCTCGTCGACCGAGCGTGCGCGCTCGGGCTTGCGGGCCTCGAGCAGCCCGTCCATCCGCTCGCGGAAGCGCTCCTGCAGGCTGCGGTACGACGCGCCCGTCCGCCCAGCGCCCCAGCCGGAACAGGTGGTTGGCGATGCCGTTGGGGTCGCGGCCCAGCAGCACCGCGCCGAAGCCGAGCACCGCGAAGAGCAGCCCGGCGAGCTCCGGCTGCGAGGACTGCCACACCGGGAGCAGCATCAGCGCGGTGCCACCGAGCAGCGCCCCGGTCACCGAGGTGACCCCGAAGACCACGGCGAGCAGCAGCACCAGCAGGGACTGGAAGTACAGGAAGTCCGCGGCACCGACCGTGCCGCGCAGGCCGGCGAAGAGGCCACCGGCGAGGCCGGCCATGCCGGCCGACAGCGAGAACAGCCCGACCCGGAACCAGCGCAGGTCCAGGCCGAGGGTGCCGCAGCCGGACGGGCTGTCGCGCATCGCGATCAGGATCCGGCCCAGCGCGCCGCGGCGCAGCCAGAGCAGGAAGAGCCCCATCAGCACGAAGCAGAGCACCATGAACCACACGTAGGAGGTGTCACTGCCGATCCGCACGCCGAGCACCGAGACCCGCTCGGTCGCCAGCGTCCCGTTGAACTTGAAGGCGAACTCCGCCTGGAAGATCATCTTGTCCATCAGCACGGCGAAGGCGAGCGTCGACAGGGCGAGGTAGAGCCCGGTCAGCCGCAGCACGGGCAGCGCCACCAGGGCGCCGACCCCCGCGGCGATCAGCGCCGCCAGCGCCAGCCCGAGCAGGTTGGGCTCGTCGAGTCTGGCGTAGGCCAGCGCGCCCACCCCGGCGAAGGTGAACTGCGCGAGGGAGACGTGGCCGCCGTACCCGGTCAGCAGGACCAGGGAGAGCATCACCATCGCGTACGTCGCCGCGACGCCGATCAGCAGCACGTCGGCCCGGGAGACCAGGCCGATCAGCACGAAGGCCACGGCGAGCAGTGCGCCGCCGGAGCCGACCGCCTTGCGCACGTGCGGCACCGGGGCCGCGACGATGCCCTTGACCTGGCCGATGCGCAGGCTGGGCCTGCGGCATCATCACCACGATCGCGAAGAGGAAGAGTGCCGGGATGACCGGGCGGACAGTGGACCAGAAGCCCTGGGTGGGCAGGTAGGCCACCGCCAGGGACTCCAGGATGCCCAGACCCATCGCGCCGGCGAAGGTCAGCGGGAGGCTCTTGAGGCGCCCGAGCATCGCGGCGGCGTAGGCGTTGATGACCAGCAGGGTCAGGGCGTAGTAGTCCAGCCCGACCACCGGGGTGAGCAGGATGCCGCCGAGCGCGGCCAGGGACATGCCGATCGCCCAGGCCAGCGCGGCGACGGTGTCCGGCTTGCCGCCGAAGAGCCGGAGCAGGTCGGGGTTGTCGACCGAGGCCCGCATGGCGACGCCGATCCGGGTCCGGTTGAGCAGCAGGTACAGGCCGATCGCGACGACGATCGAGCACACGATGGTGACGACCTGGTGCGCGGTGATGTAGGTGTCGCCGAGTCGCCAGCCGGTGTCGGCGTAGAACGGCAGCAGCACCCGCGCCTCGGGCTTCCAGATCTGCTGGGCCAGGCCGATCAGGCCGACGAGCAGGCCGACGGTGACGACCAGCGCGACCGAGACCGGCCCCTCCCCCAGCCCCCGCGTGACGAAGCGCTGGATGAACCAGCCGATCGCCGGGGCGACCACGCCGAGCACGAGGAACAGCGAGAGCAGCGTCGGCAGGCCCTGGCGCTGGGTGAAGTCCCAGAAGGTGAAGGCCAGCACCATGCCGAAGGCGCCGTGCGCGATGTTGAAGACCCGGGTCGTGGTGTAGGTCAGCACCAGCCCCGAGGCCATGATCGCGTACGCCGCGCCGGTGAACAGGCCCAGCAGCGTGAAGGCGAACAGGGAGCCCACGCCTGCCTCCTCAGCCGCCGATGCCGGAGTTCACGACCCGGCCGCACAGGTAGGAGCCGGGCGAGACCTGCTGCCAGCGACCGCCCTTGTACTGGGCGACCTTGAGGCAGGGCGGGGTGTTCGCGGTGCCGAGGTTCATCGCCGTGTGCGCGCCGTTGCCGGTCCAGGCCGTCGTCGCGCGGACCGCCTGGACCAGGGATGCCCGGTCGAGCTTGCCGCCGAGCGCGATCGCCTTCTCGACGAAGAGCCGGGTGGCCGACCACGCGTAGAGCCCGTAGTAGTTGGGGATCGCGCCGGGCTTCACCTGCTGCAGGTAGGACAGGTAGAGCCTGCACCTCGGCGTTGCCCTTGTTCTCGAACAGGTCGTTCGCGGCGTAGATGTAGTCGCCCTCGGCGAGCCCGCCCGCCTGGTCGAGGTAGCGCTTGTCGTAGATCGTGGGGTCCTGCAGGTAGAAGTCCGGCTTGAAGCCCTGCTGCTGCATGGCCTGCTTGAGCCTTCACGGCGTACTGGTACGGCCCCTGGTAGGCGACCGCCTTGATGCCCTTGTCCTTCATCTGCTGCACGTACGGCGCGTAGTTGAACTCCGCGACGTCGATGCCCTGCAGGTAGTTGACCTTCCAGCCCGCGCCCTTCTCGTAGCCCGCCGCCATGCTCTTGGCGTTGACCGGCGCGGCGCCGGCGTTGACGTAGAGGACCGCGGCGTTCTTGACCGCGCTCGGGAACTTCTGCGCGAACCACTTGGACGCGGAGTCCGGGATCAAGTTGGTCCGGATGGAGTACGCCGCGAAGCAGGTCTTGCAGGCCTGGCGCTCCGGGTTGACGATCACCGAGCGCAGGTCCGGGATGCCGCAGCCTGTTGGCCGTGCCCGCGCCCCCGCTGTCGAAGGCCGACATCGAGCCGACCGCGGCGAAGGCGTTGTCGCACGCCTTGACGTAGGCCTGCTGGTCGGCGCCCGCGTCGGCGCGGCTGTCCAGGAGCACCACGTCCAGCTTTGCGCCCGCAGATGCTGCCGGTGGAGTTGAAGTACTTCACGTAGGCCTGGGTCGCCTGCTGGGCGGACTCGAAGATGCCGGGCACGGGGCCGGAGATGTCGGAGATGTTCGCCAGGGTGATCGTCTTGTCGGTGATCCCCTTCTGGTTCTTGAAGCCCGTGCAGGAGCCGGCCTTGACCCCGCCGGTGGCCGAGCCCTTGGCGCCGCCTCCCGTGGAGCCGCCGCCGGTCGAGGCGCCCCCGCCGGTGGAGCCTCCGGCCGACGTACCTCCGCCGGAGGTGCCGGCCGACCCGCCGGACCCGGTGCCGGTGTCGCCGCCGGCGGAGGTCCCGCCGACCGCGCCGGTGTCACCGGAGCCACCGGTGGTCCCGGTGTCGGCACCGGCCAGGGAGCCGTCGCCGGAGCCGTTGCCGCCGGAGCCGCCTCCGGCCCGGGCGACCGTGTCGGGGTCGAGTCGGGAGCCGCAGGCGGCGACGAGCAGGACGAGCAGCGCCGCACAGACCACGCGCGCGAGACGTACCAGTGACAAGACCAGAACCCTTCCGGGAGCAACGCCGGGATCCGAAGTCTCGATGAGACCTCTATCAGAGTAACGGCGCAGTGTGATCGGGGTCACGTGTTGAAACCGAAAAGGTGGAACACGTTTCAGTGCGCCGCGCCCGCGGCCGGGGAACCTCCACTCCCCTGTGGCCGTCCCAGGCATCATGAGCCCCATGCATCCGCGCCGTGTCGTCCTGCCCGCGCTCTCCGCCGTCCTCGCGCTCGGCCTGTCCGCGTGCGGACGCGAGAACGACGACAAGGCCGCCGACCCGGCGAGACTCGGCCACCGGCTCGCCCAGCCCGAGCGCGTCGCCGACCCGAGAGACCTACCCGGAGTTCACGCCGGCCAACTACACCTACCGGCTCGAGGTGATCTGCTTCTGCCCAATGGTGGGCCCGGTCGAGGTCACCGTCGCCGGCGGCAAGGTCACCTCCGCGACCCGGCTGGAGAAGCCCGCACAGGGCAAGCAGGCTGCCGCCTTCGCCCGGCTGAGCATCAACGACATCATCGCCAAGGCCAACGCCCCGGGCATCGCCGACGCCGAGGTGACCTGGCCCGAGGGCCAGGACCACCCGACGCAGGTCAGGCTCGACCAGGTCGAGCGGGCCACCGACGACGAGGTGACCTACCTGATCAAGGACGTGAAGGTCAGCGCGGGATGAGCGCCCAGTAGTCCAGGTCGAGCAGCACGCCCTCGGCGTACTTGCCGTCCTCGCCGCGCAGGGTCGTCGACTCGTCGCGGCCCTTGGTCGCCACCAGCCGCAGGCGCAGCGCTCCCACGCTCGGCACGGACGTCTCGGCCTTGTCGAGCACCTCGGACCAGGCATAGATCGTGTCGCCCGCGAACGCCGGCGCGGTGTGCGCGCCCGCGTTGATCGCCGCGACCAGCCTGGGCGTTGGCGAGACCGTTGAACGACAGTGCACGCGCCAGCGAGATGACGTGGCCGCCGTAGACCAGGTTGCGGCCGTCGGGGCGGGCCTCGGTGTTGAAGTGCACCTTGGCGGTGTTCTGCCACAGCCGGGTGGCCTGCTGGTGCTCGGAGTCGGTGAGGGTCACCCCGTCGACGTGGTCGATCTTCTCCCCGACCGTGTAGTCGTCGTAGCGGTGCGGCTCACCGGCGGCGGCGAAGTCGTAGCCGGAGAAGTCCAGGCCTTCGGGCAGCACCAGGTCGCTCGCGTCGACCACCGGCGCCAGGCTCGGGCACGACGGTCTCGGGCGCCGCGGCGCCGGTGTCGCGCTTGTGGACCATCACCCAGCGGGCCCACTCCAGGGCGACCTCACCTCGCTGGTTGGTGGCGGTGGAGCGGACGTAGACCACGCCCGACTTCCCGTTGGAGTTCTGCTTGAGACCGATCACCTCGGAGGTGGTGGCCAGCGTGTCACCGGGCACGACGGGCTGGTGGAAGCGGCACTCGGCGTAGCCGAGGTTGGCGACGGCGTTGAGCGAGATGTCCGGCACGGTCTTGCCGAAGGCGATGTGGAAGGCGATCAGGCTCCTCCACCGGGTGCGGGTCGAGGCCGACGGCCGCGGCGAAGGACGCCGACGACGGGATCGCGAAGCGGGTGGGGTAGAGCGAGCCGTAGACGGCCCGGTCGCCCTCGGTCACGGTGCGCGGCGTCGCGTGGACGATGCGCTGACCGATGGTGAAGTCCTCGAAGAAGTTGCCCGGGTTCGTCTTCGCGCTCAGTGTCTTGCTGCTCACGAGCGGCCATTCTTCCGCCACCACGACTTCTTGCCGTCACCGGCTCCAAGACGTGAGAGGACCTCCTGCGCGGGACCGACCGGCTTGCACACCCCGAAGACGTCCTTGGGCTGGTCGGCGAGCGCGGCCAGCGCGGCCGCCAGGTCGTCCTTGCCGGCGAAGGGCTCCGGCGTGTGCGTGCCCCGGGTGGGGTCCGCCTCGACGAGCAGGCCCAGGCTCACGCAGGGTGTCGAAGTCGTCCTCGGTCGTCGCCTCGAAGATGCGGAACAGGTAGCGCTCGCGCAGGCTCCGCGCCCAGCGGCTTGCCGATCAGCGCCTGCACCGCGGCCTTGGTCCGCTCCCGCACCGGGCGCAGGCTGATCTCCGGGCCGGCCGCGAGCATCGCGCTCCACTTCCGCACGAAGTCCTCGCCGGAGTAGGACTCGTAGTGCAGCACGTTGAGCCCGGGCGCCTTGAAGTGCGGCACCTCGTCGCGCTTCTCGTCCACCGTGCGGTGGATGGTCAGCCACCGGTCCAGCCGGGGCCGGGTCGCCGTCTTGCCCTCCACGTGGCCGTGGAAGTACTGCCCGTTCGCCGGCTTCTCGATCACCCCCAGCACCTCCAGCAGCCTTGAGGTCCGACTCCCCGAGCAGGCGCTTGAACCAGGTCGGGCTGGCGTCCCAGTGCTTGCGGCTGACCGCCTCCAGCGGCGCGAGCCGCACGGCGTCGTACGACGCGGGGACGCTCGCGATCGCGGCCCGGTCGATCTGGCAGATCTCGTCGGCGTCGACGTGGAAGAGCCAGTCGACCCCCGGGACGACGGTCAGCACCGCCTTGGTGATGTTGGCGTGCAGCCGCTGCCGGTCGTTGAGGTCCGCGGGCCGCTTGCCGCCCCACCACGCGTCGTCGGCGACCAGGCAGGTCACGTGCTCCTGGTCCGCCAGCCACGCCTCGACCTCGGCGTCGGGCCCGTCGAGGAAGACGACCATGTGGTCCACTCCCCCGGCCAGGTTGCCGCGCACGAAGCGCTGGACGTTGGCGAGCGTGTCCTTGACGGTGCTGACGGTCGCGATCACGCGACGACCCTAGGCCATCGCGGGAGCCGGAAAACGACGACGGGCCGCCCTCGGAGGGCGGCCCGTCGTGCGCTCAAGCTCACTTGAGCCTTGTAGTCCTTGAGGAGCGCGCGTCCGATGATCATCTTCTGGATGTCGGAGGTGCCCTCGCCGATCAGCATGAACTTGACCTCGCGCATCAGCCGCTCGATCTCGTACTCCTTGGAGTAGCCGTAGCCGCCGTGGATCCGGAAGGAGTCCTCGACGACCTCGTTGGCGTACTCCGAGGCGACCATCTTGGCCATGCCGGCCTCGACGTCCATCCGCTGGCCGGTGTCCTTGAGGCGCGCGGCGCGGACCATCATCGTGTGCGCGGTCTCGACCTTGGTCGCCATGTCGGCGATGCGGAAGAGGATCGCCTGGTGCTCGGCGATGACCTTGCCGAAGGTCTTGCGCTGCTGGGCGTAGGCGACGCCGAGCTCGAAGCCGCGCCAGGCCAGACCGCAGGCGCGGGCGGCCACGTTGACGCGGCCGACCTCGACACCGTCCATCATCTGGAAGAAGCCCTTGCCCGGCTCGCCGCCGAGGATCTGGTCGGCGGAGATCTCGTGGCCGTCGAGGATGAGACTCGGTCGTCTCGACGCCCTTGTAGCCCATCTTGTCGATCTTGCCGGGGACGGTGACGCCCTGGGCGGTCTCGCCGAACCCGGCCTCCTTCTCGACGAGGAAGGTGGTCATGTTCTTGTAGACCGACTCGGCACCCTCGTCGGTCTTGGTCAGCAGCGCCACCAGGGTGGACGAGGCGCCGTTGGTCAGCCACATCTTCTGGCCGGTGATGGAGTAGGAGCCGTCGTCCTTCTTCGTCGCCTTGGTGGAGACGGCGGAGACGTCGGAGCCCAGACCCGGCTCGGACATCGAGAAGGCGCCGCGCACCTCGCCGGTGGCCATCCGGGGCAGGTACTTCTGCTTCTGCTCCTCGGTGCCGTGCTGCATGAGCAGGTAGGCCACGATGAAGTGGGTGTTGATGACGCCGGAGACGCTCATCCAGCCGCGGGCGATCTCCTCCACGACGAGGGCGTAGGTCAGCAGGGACTCGCCCAGGCCGCCGAACTCCTCGGGGATGGTCAGGCCGAAGACGCCGAGCCTCCTTGAGCCCGTCGACGATCTCCTGCGGGTACTCGTCGGCGTGCTCGAGGTCCTGGGCGACCGGGATGATCTGCTCGTCCACGAACTGGCGGACGGCCTTGAGGATCTCGACCTGGTCCTCGTTGAGTCCTTCGGTCTGGCACAGGCGCGACATCGGTTCCCTTTCAGCCTGACAGGTGGTGTACCGGCCGAACTCTACCCGCGAGTAGCCTCCCCAGCCGCCCTCGAAGGAGGGGCGAGACCGGGACGTGAGGGACGTCACGCGGACCCCCTGTGCCACCATCGCGCCCATGACGACCGAGCACCCCACCGAGCACCCCACGCCCTACGACGTCGCGCCCGCCCTCGAGGTGCTGCTGGTGGACCTGACCGCCGCCGTGCGCGAGACCAACCAGAGCGTGGTCGGGCTGCAGGGCCTGCTCGCCCCGCTGGCCGCGACCCAGCAGGTCGGAGACCGAGCTCAAGACCGCCGGCCAGGCAGCCAGCCAGGCCGCGGGTCAGGCCGCCGGCCAGGTGGCCGGGGTCGCCCAGGCTGGTCGCCAGCGCCGCCGTCAAGCGCGGCGTCGCGGCCGGCAAGGGCCTGACCCAGCGCGCCTGAGCGCTAGCCGATCTGGCGGGCGAACTTCGTCCGCAGCGCCAGGAAGTCCGGCTTCTCCAGGGTGAACTGGCCGCGGGCGGGGCTCGACGCCATCCGGTAGTCCAGCGGCTGGTCGACCTGGACGCCGAGCATCGACACATTCGCCGTGTGGTTGACCATGACCACCGTCGGCGGCAGGCCGGCGGCAGCGCGCTTCGGGCGCTGGATGGCCCAGGAGCCGCCGCGTCGTACCGTGCCGAGCAGCGAGCGCAGGGCGTTCTCCTGCGGCGACAAACTTGGTGTTGGTGGTGACCAGGCTGCACGGTCACGCCGCGCCGGTAGGCGTTGCGCAGCGCGTTGAGCACGACGGGGTCGCCGAGCCGGTCGGTGGCGACCTGCACGATGGCGCCCTTGGGCGCCAGGCCGATCGCCCGGATGATCCGGCTCAGCACGGCGCGACGCGAGACCCCGCTGGTGGAGTAGGGCAGGTTCACGACGTGCCCGCGGACGAAGGTCGGCGCGGTGCGCGCGACCGCGATCCGGTTGTTGATGGCGAGGTTGGTCACCACCGCGTCGTGGTCGGAGAAGAGCCTCGCGGGTCAGCCTGACGGGTGACGGCGAACTGTGCGGCGTTGCGCACGAAGATGTAGTCGATCGTCGCGTCGCGCGGGTCGTGGGTCGGCAGCGCCTTGCCGGCCAGGTCCCAGGTCGACTTCAGCCTGGAACGCCGACAGCGCGGCCCGCGGGTAGGACCGGTCGCCGACGTGGCGGTTCAGGTCACCGGCCAGCAGCACCGGCCCGTCGGCCGCGAGCCTGGTTGGCCGGGCCGCCGATCTTGTAGACCGACGGGAGCAGCAGGTCGCCGATCGGCGCGGTCCGCGGCGCCACGTGGTAGGCCACCACGGAGATCGTCTGGCAGCCGTCGACCGAGCGCAGGGTCGCCCAGTTGGCGTAGCGCAGGCCGAGACTCGGTGGTCTGGCTGGCGGTCTTGCCGGGGACGGCGCTGACGTAGATCGTCCCCTGGGCGATGGCGCTCCAGCGGTCGGTGCGCCACACGACGGCGTTGGATCCGGTGTAGCGGCCCGGGGTGCGGAAGAGGCTGGTAGCCGACCGGGGCGAGCACGGCGTCGGTGCGTCCGGCGATCTCGTTGAGGGCGACGAAGTCGGGCCGGTCGGCATAGACCTTGAGCAGGTCCGAGCGGGTCTGTGCGGCGGTCATGCCGGACTTGATGTTGGCCTCGACCATCTGCATGCCGCGCAGGGTCGCGCAGTTCTTCGCGGCGAGCCGCAACGGGTCCCCGGCGTGCGTCAGCCCCGGGGCCAGCGTGAGTGCCAGGCCTCCGGCGGCCACGGCCGCGAGCAGTCGTCGTACTCCGGTGAACCGGTGGCGCATTCTGAATTCCCCTCGACAGCGAAAACCGCTGAAATCACAAAAGTCACACGAATCTCATCAGTCACTCGACAGCCCCGCAAGACATTCGGAATAACTACAACCGCGTAATTCTGTGAATAACAACGGTGTCATTTCGGAATATCCGATAACGCGCGCGACTTTCGGCCTCCGGCCGATCGGCACGGGGCCGGCCGACCTGAGCGGGGCGACTCAGCGGGCGAGGCCGAGCGCCGCGGCGAGCGGCTCGGCGAGCCTGGGTGGAGTACTCCACCGTGACGTGCTCGCGATCGCGCAGCGGGACGATGTCGCCGATCACCGCCGGGCAGCGGTCCTCGGCGCAGAACCACCGGTGCGCGTCGACGTAGGTCATCCCCAGGGCGGTGACCGCGGCGCGGAACTGACCCTGGATCCGGGTGCTCTCGGCCTCGGGCTCCTGCAGGCAGTCGCCGAGGTCGGCGTCGCGCACCGAGAGGCAGTTGCCCGGCGACTTCGCCACCTTCGGGCTGTTGCCGATCATCGCCACCTTGCCGGCGAGCGGGCGCAGCAGACCCAGGCTCCTCGCGCAGGCCCCGCACCTGGTTGGCCTTCATGGGCTTCGACTCGTAGGCGTTGTTGGCGATCACCACGAGGTCGGGATGCAGGTCGCGGACCTGCTCGCGCGCCCACTCCTTGAAGTCCGCGCACACCGTCCACGGCCGGCCGCCGTCAGTGAGCCGGGTGTAGGTCATCGCCGGGCAGCCGCTGTAGACCAGCCTGGTAGACCCGGTAGCCGTACTTCTTCCCGATCGTCGTCAGCGCCGGGCCCCAGTGCCGGGCGTGCGAGTCGCCGGTGACCACGATGGTGCGCTCGGCGTCGGGGTCGCCGAAGGCGCACAGGCTCCCGGGTCTCGGTGCGGTAGTCGCACTCGCCGAGCGGGGCCACCGACTCGCGCACCGCGCCCAGGCTCGGGCCGCAGGCCCCCGGGGATCGGCCGGTCCGCCTGCGCGGCCAGCACCGATGCCTCGACCAGGGCGACCGCCGGGTCGCGGTCCAGCCCGTCCTTGGCGTAGTCGGAGACCGCGATCTCGGGGTTGTCGTCCAGCGCGGCGAGCCTGGCGGTCGACCCAGGCGTGCGCGCCCACGGCGGTCACGACCACCAGGGCCAGGCTGACCGGGTAGAGCGCGATCGCACGCAGCCGCGGCCGCCAGCGCACGCCCTTGCGGAAGGGCTGCTCGACGAAGTAGTAGGCTCGCCGCGCTCAGCGCGAAGATCAGCACCAGCGCGAGGAGCAGGTGCGGCTTGGAGAGCCGCTGCTCGCCCCAGTGCTCCTCGGCCAGGCGCAGCACCGGGAAGTGCCACAGGTAGAGGGAGTACGACCAGTCCCCCACCACCCGCGCCGGGGCGATCGAGAACAGCCGGAACAGGTACGTCGAGGGTGCGCCCGTCGTGCTGCCCGCCGCCAGCATCAGCGCCGCCCCCAGCACCGGCACCAGGCCGGCGCTGCCGGGCATCGCCGTGCGCGCGTCGAACGTCAGCGTCGCGTAGGCGACCAGGGCCAGGCCGAGCGCGAGCAGCCCCTCGCTGGCCCACCGCCCCAGCCGCGGCGAGCGGCCCCACACCAGCACCGCGGCGAGCCCGCCGATGCCGAGTCTCCCAGGCCCGGGCGGCGGTCGAGAAGTAGGCGCCGGTCGGGTCGGTCGAGGTCACGTGGACCGACCACGCGAGCGAGCCGAGGGCGACCACCCCGAGCACGGCGAAGGTCGCGCGGCGCAGCACCTGGCGTCGTACCAGCACGGCGACGAGGAGCAGGAGCAGCGGGATGACGATGTAGAACTGCTCCTCCACCGACAGCGACCAGTAGTGCTGCACCGGCGACGGCGGCTCGCCCTGGGAGAAGTAGTCGGTCTCGACGAGGCGGAAGCGGATGTTGGCGGCGAAGAAGGCCGCCCAGACCGAGTCCTTGATGACCTCCTGGCCTCGCGTCAACGGCAGCAGGTACGCCGACGCGGCGGCCGTCGCGACCAGCACGACCGTCGCCGCCGGGATCACCCGCCGGGCCCGGCGGGCGTAGAAGTCGAGGATCGAGATCCGCCCCGACTCACCCGCCTCGCGCAGCAGCAGCCCGATGATCAGGAAGCCGGAGATCACGAAGAAGACGTCGACCCCGACGAACCCGCCGGAGGCGGTGCGGAAGCCCGCGTGGGCGAGGATCACCAGGCCGACGGCCAGGGCACGCAGACCCTGGATGTCGGAGCGGAAGGACCGCGTGCCGCTCACCGCGATCCTCCTCCGGGCCTTGTCCGACAACCCCGCCGATGCGCAGGGCCTCCGGTACGATACCCGCCATGCCCGACCACTCCGGACCACGCCGCTCTGCCGCGCGTTCGGAGGCTCCTCCCGGTGGTGGCGGTGGTGCTGCTCGGCGCGATCCTGCTCGGCGTCGCGACACTGTGGGACGGTGGCGCTCCGGACGCCGCGACCGACCCGGTCGCGGCCCGCGCCGACATCGCACAGGCCGCCGACCCGTCCCGTCCGCGGCACGACGCCGAGGAGCGCGAGGTCGACGGCGAGCCTGATCGAGCCCCTCACCGCGACCGCCCCCGCGGCACCGAAGGCGAGCCCGTCCGCGGGCACCCCGGTGAACCCGGACCTGGAGAAGCCTGAGGATCGCCGCGGAGTCCCAGCGGACCCGCATCCGCGACGTCTCGTTCAAGATCGGCACCTTCAACGTGCTGGCCACCCAGCACACCGACCCCGGCGGCCAGCACGCCTCGTGGCCGAGCGCGAGCCTGGCGCACCCCCAGACCATCGACTACCTGCGCCGCTCCGGCGTCGCCGTGGCGGGCCTGCAGGAGGTCAAGTCGAGCCAGGCTCGCGGGCATCACCAACGGGCTCGGCTTCCAGGCCTGGCCGGGCGGCTCGGACCCGGACAACTCGATCATCTGGGACCCGAAGGTCTTCGACCTCGTCTCGACCGACTCCTTCGCGATCACCTTCATGCACAGCGTGCGGCCGCAGACCATCGTCCGGCTGCGCCACAAGCAGACCAAGCTCGAGTTCTACTTCCTCAACATGCACACCTCCGCGGGTGGCGGGAAGTACGCCGGCAGCCGTGCCGCCGGTCTCGACACCGCGGTCTCGGTGATCAACCGGCTCAAGGCCGACGGCATCCCGATCTTCCTCACCGGCGACATGAACGGCCGCGAGGAGTTCTTCTGCCGGGTGATGCCGCCCACCGGCATGGTCGCCGCGATCGGCGGCTCCACCGCCGGCGGCTGCCACCCCGCGCGGGCGCTGGCGGTCGACTGGGTGACGGCCACCCCCGACGTCGCCTTCAGCGACTACGTCGAGGACCGCTCCCCCGTGTCGCGCCAGGTCAGCGACCACCACTACGTCTACGCCACGGCAACCGTGCGGAGCGCGGGCTGACGCTCGCCGCCGGCGCCGCCGTGCGCAGTGCCCGCACGTCGCCGAGCAGGGTGGCGACCAGCTCCGTGGCGGCGTCGGCGACCTCGGCGTCGGTGACGCTGTCCGGCGTACGGCGCTCGGGCAGGCTCGTCGGGCACCCGCAGGTGCTCGACGTCGCCGACCACGTCCACGCGGTGCTCGCGCAGGTAGGCGATCGCGGCGCGGGAGCGCTCGCGGCAGTCCTCGACCTGGTCCGGGAAGGGCCAGAAGGGCTCACCCCTGCGCGGCACCAGGCGCTCGTCGGCGAGGAAGGTGCGGATGTAGACGCCGCGGTCGAAGGCCTTGTCGAAGCCGTCGAGGTGGCCGTTGACGCGGCGCAACAGGCTCCGCCTCGACCACGCCCATCGACTCGTTGGGGAAGGACTGCGAGAGGTCGTAGGCCGCGGTGTCGAGACCGAGCAGGCCACCGAAGCGGTGCCAGATCTCCTCGCGGGCGGCGGTACGGTCCAGCGGCAGCACGTGGATCCGCTCGTGCGGCACGGCCTGGGACCAGCGCTCCAGGACCAGTCGCAGGTCGAGGGTGCGCCAGTTCCAGATCGCGGTCGGGTGCGGGGAGACGGCCCGGGAGTACTCCGCCATCGGGGTGGTGCTCTTGTTCTTCAGGCTCTCCTGCCAGCCTGGCGGTGAACAGGCCCAGCGGCTCGCGGGCGGTGACCACGACCTCGACCTGCGCCGGGGCGAGCGCCTCGACCATGGCCACGGCCTGCTCGGCACTCGCAGCGGCGAAGAACTCGTGGCTGACCAGGCCGTCGCGGTCCCACCCGGCGAGCTCGGTGCGCAGCCGGTCCCAGGAGGTCTGCTCGCGCTCGGGGCGCTTGCGGATCTTCTCCCCCTCGCGCACGACGCGGGAGGCCCACAGGTGGTCACGGCGCTCGGTGCCCGGCAGCAGCAGTCCCTCGGCGCGCAGTCTGGTCCCGCGAGGACCACAGGATGGTCTGCAGGTAGGCTCGTCGCCGTCTTGGGCAGTCCGATGTGGAGGAAGACGCGGCGCGCCACGGGGTCAGAGTCCCTGCTGGAACTTGTCGATCGCGGCGGCGACCTTCTCCTCGTCCCGCTTCGCGATCGGCACCAGCAGGCTCCTGGACCAGGTCGGTCAGGCCCGGCCAGGCGCAGGTGGTGCCGGCGCAGGCTCGGCGATCGAGCCCTCGATGCTCTCGACCCGGGTCCGCAGGCTCCTGGAGCTCGTCCTTGGCCGCTCGGCCGCCCCTCATGCCCACTGCGCCACCAATCGCTTGATCTGCTTGTCCGCGTCCTTGACCTTCACCGGGCTCACGGACACCACCGTGCCGCCGTGCCGCGTGGTGAGTCTCGACCAGCCTGGTCGATGTCGAGCGGACGGAGCCCGTACGGCTGCTCACCGCCCCCGGTCCAGACGTCAGCATAGAGCGTCCCGCCGCCGCGCAGCGCGAGGGCGGCGAAGCGGAGCAGGCCGTCGCGGCCGGGTCCGTTGGTGGCGTCGAGCACGTGCCGCGCCAGGATCACCCGCTCCCCCGGCTCGCGCACCACCCGGGCGCCCTCGCTGAGCACCGAGCGGTAGTCGGTGAGGTTGAGCGCGCGCACGCTCAGGTCGTGCCCGCGCTGGGTCGCCCCGCGCAGCGCGCCGCGGCTGGCCCGGGGCACGTAGTCGTAGGCACGCACGGTGCGGCCCTCGCCGGCCAGCCACAGCGCGTCGGTGCCGAGGCCGGCGCCGACGTCGAAGATGGTGGCACCCGCCGGGGCCTCCTGGGCGACGTAGCGGGCCAGGCCCGAGGGCTTGCCCTGCGGGACCCGGGCGCCGGCACGGATCATCCGCCGCTCCCACTCGCGGCGGAAGAAGGTCATCCCGCGGAACCAGTCGTTGAGGCGCTGGGTGGTCGAGCGGGGCGTCTCGAACTTGAACGCCGGGTCCGGGACCTTCCACGCCGCGCCGTACATCGCCTCGAGGAGCTTCTCCGGCCGCGCCGGTGCGGGGTACTCGCGCCCGGCGAGCGTGCAGGTCGTGAACGGGTAGAGCCAGGCTCTCCTCGAAGTCGGTGCCGACCTCGCCCATCAGGTAGAGCCGCCCGGAGTCGTGAAAGCCGCCGAACAGGTCCAGGCCGCGGACCGAGCCGTCGGCCTCCTGCACGTCGATCCGGAAGGCGGCGCCGCTGTAGCGGTAGGTCGCGAAGCCGCGCTCGCTGACCGCGCGCTGCAGCCGGTAGGACTCGGTGATCACGTCCACCGGCGTGTGGTGGCGCGAGACGTAGCCGAGGTCGGCGTCGGAGTCGTGGCCGAGGAAGTCGCCCTCGCGGACCGCGCCGAGCAGGGTGCCGTACGCCGGGAACGCCTGGACGTCGAGCTCGGCGAGCATCGCGATGACGCTGTCCATGGCGTCCAGCAACGGCGCGAGTCTGCTCCGGCGTACGACCGCCGAAGGTCGGGCTGAACCGGCCCGACTTGTCGAGGCTGATCTCCAGGCCCTGGCTGTTGACGAAGGCGACCCGGCCCGAGTCCTCACCGAAGCGCTGCTCGAAGCGGCCGATGTCGGCGCCGAGCACGTGGTCGCGGAAGACCAGACTCGGTCTCGCCCTTGAGGTAGGGCTTCATCCGCTCCGGCCACGCGACCGTACGACGGTTGAGGCTGCGGTGCGGCCGCTCGGTGTCGCGCCACAGCCAGAACGACCAGATCCGCCGGCCGTCGAAGAGCACGTCCACGACCCGGTCCTCGCCGTGGACGACGAGGTCGATGCCGTCGCCGTCCACGCGGGTCACCCGCGTGCGCCCGACTGTCGCGACGACCCGGCGGGCCGTCGCGACGGCCCGCCCGGTCAGGTCGCTCACGGCGTCAGTCCATCTCCATCTTGGCGTACGGGTCCACGTTCTTCGGCACCCGCGAGGGGATGACCGGCCGGCTGCGCGGCGGGTTCGTGAACCAGCGGTCGATGTAGTTCTGGTACTTCAAGGTGACCGAGGCGTACTTGAAGACACCGATGTTCTCGTCCGAGATCTTCGACAGGTCCGAGACGTTCGAGGAGCCCTGCATCATCCAGTAGTAGGACTTCTGGTCCTTGCCGTTGGCGATCGAGCGGCCGTTGATCGTCCACGCCTTGAGGTGGAAGTACTTGTCCAGCACCTTGTCGCCGTCGACGTCCTGGGCGAGCCTGGCGGTGCGGGACCGGGCCACGGCCACCGGGGGGCGCTGATGTACCTCTTCACGTCCACGCCGATGACGGTGTAGCCGATCTTGATGTCGCAACCCTCGTTCCACAGCCTTGCGCAGGAGCCTGGCCACGGTCATGCCCCAGGTGCCGCGGAAGACGTCGGGAGCCGCCCGGATCACGGTGCGCCCGTTGCGGCCGGCGGTCGTGCCGGTGCAGCGCACGCGCTGGAGCCTGGTAGGTCAGCGGGTCGACGTCGCCGTTGAGGCGCGGCGAGAAGTACATCTCGTAGGTCGAGCCCTTGAACTGGCGCCAGCTCGGCGAGACGTAGCGGTCCTGCCACATCTGCACGAAGGTGGTGTTGAAGAAGCCGTAGAGCGGGGCGTTGTCGGTGTAGGTCACCAGGTCGTTCCACTGGTTCGACGCCGCGGCCGCGGTGAGGTTGGCCGAGCCCTGCATGACGACGTTCCGCGTCGCGCCGACCTTGGAGAACATGTAGTACTTGGCGTGCGCGGAGGCGGCGTTGCCGCGGCGGCACGAGCCCTGGCAGGTCTTCGCGTAGGCTGTAGCGGGTCTTCGGGAAGGCTCGCGCTCTTGGCGCGGTTGGCCGCGCGCAGGCCCTTGACCAGACGGGTGAAGCCCGGGTTCGGGACGTCCTTGCTGCGGTTGGCGCCGTCCATCAGCACCCGCACGCGCACGCCGCGGTTGGCCGCGTCGATCAGCGCGCTGACCCCGCCCCGGGACATGATGTTCCAGGCTCATGATCTGGATCGTGGCGGTGGACGGCGTCCGACGGATCGTGGACACGATCCGGTTGATGATCGCCCACTTCTGGGCGTCGGAGCCGTTGGCCGAGCCTGAACGTGACACCGCCGTTGATGCGGCAGGTCGCGTTGGCAGCACGCCAGCAGGCGTAGGGGCCGCGCTTCGCGGCGACCTGCGCCGCGACGGGCGCCTGCGCGACCGCGGCGGGCGCGGCCGGCGCCGCCTCGGCGGCCGGGAGCGCCGCGGCGAGCGGCAGGCAGAGGACAGCGGTGACCAGCACCAGGAGCAGACGACGCACGATGAGCAACCTCCGAGGGTCCGGTCGGGTCTTGGGTGGATCGGCAACATCGTTGCTGCCCCGAAGGGCCGGACCGGTCCCTTCTCGCGTGCGGTCACTTTAACGCACGGTGCGAGGCGAAACCGTCATCCGCGGCAGGTCGAGACCACCTTCTGATAATCCCGGGAGGCTCGCCAGCGTGCCCTTCCCGCCCTGCACCGGACCGCCGGGAACGGCCCAGAACCGCTCGCCGTAGCGCACCAGTCCCTGGCCCGAGGAGCAGCCCAGGACGTCGGGCGCGACCAGCAGCCCGGCGTCGGCACAGCCGTCGTACCCGGGCGGCAGGGTGCGGCCGGTCCGCCACACGGTGGCGCAGGCCGGGGTGCCGGCCGGCGCCGGCGTCGTGGTCGCCCCCGGCGCGGTGGTGGCGCTCGTGGTGGCGCTCGTGGCGTCGCTCGTGGTGTCGCTCGCGGAGGGCGAGGCGGTGTCGCCGGCCCGGTCGTCGCCGTCGTCGGAGCCGCAGCCCGCGAGCAGCAGGACCGCCGCGGCGAGCGCTCCCGCTCCTGCCATCCCTCGTGCACCCATGCGGCCAGGGTAGACCCGCGGGACCGGTCCGGCGGGTGATCGGCGGGCCGATGGCCTAGCGTTGACCCACGTGAGCACCACCCCGTCCCGCGTGTTCGCGGCAAGGCTGGTCGGACTCCCGATCTTCGACCCCCAGGGGGACCAGGTCGGGAAGGTCCGCGACCTCGTCGTCGCCATGCGCACCGAGGGCACCCAGCCGCGCGTGCTCGGGATGGTCGCCGAGGTCTTCGGCCGGCGACGGATCTTCGTCCCGATGACCCGTGTCACCAATATCGACAGCGGGCACGTCTACACCACCGGTCTGCTCAACATGCGTCGCTTCGAGCAGCGCTCGACCGAGACCCTGGTGATCGGCCAGATGCTCGACCGGACGGTCACCATCAAGGGCTCCGACGTCACCGGCACGGTCTACGACGTCGCGATGGAGCCCGCGCGCAACCGGGACTGGGTGCTCAGCCGGGTCGCGGTGCGCGAGGCGTCCAAGGGCTTCCGCCGGCGCGGCCAGACCCACGTCGTGGAGTGGCGCGACGTCGTCGGCCTGCACCGCCAGACCGGCGACCAGGGGGCGACCCACCTGATCGCCGCGCTCAACGAGATGCGCCCTGCCGACGCGGCGAGCATCCTGCACGACCTCCCGGTCGATCGTCGTACGGCCGTGGCCCTGGCGCTCGACGACGAGCGGCTCGCCGACGTCCTCGAGGAGCCTGCCCGAGGACGACCAGGTCGAGATCCTCAAGGGGCTGGACTCCGAGCGCGCCGCCGACGTGCTGGAGGAGATGTCCCCCGACGACGCGGCCGACCTGGTCCGCGAGTCCGCCGCCGGAGACCGCCGAGATCCTGCTCGAGCCTGATGGAGCCGGAGGAGGCCGAGGACGTGCGGCGGCTGATGTCCTACGTCGAGGACACCGCCGGCGCGATGATGACCTCCGAGCCGGTCATCCTCGGCCCCGACGCCACCATCGCCGACGCCCTCGCGCACGTGCGCAACCCCGGTCGACGCCCTCGCTGGCGGCGCTGGTCTACGTGTGCCGCCCGCCCCTGGAGACCCCGACCGGCAAGGCTGGTCGGCGTCGCCCACATCCAGCGGCTGCTGCGCGAGCCGCCCTCCACGCTGGTCGCCGGCGCCCTCGACGACTCCCTCGAGCCGCTGCGCCCGGAGGCCTCGACCGCCGAGGTCGCCGCCCACCTGGCGACCTACAACCTGGTCGCCGCGCCCGTCGTCGACGAGGACAAGCGGCTGATCGGCGCGGTCACCGTCGACGACCTGCTCGACCACATGCTCCCGGCCAACTGGCGCGACCGCGCCCGCCACCGCAACGGCGGAGAGCGATGAGCACCCCGCGGCGTACCGAGCGGCTGGACACGCCCCGCGAGGAGCGGCGCAAGATCGTCAAGCGGCCCACGTTCAACCGCGACGCCTTCGGGGTCTTCGCCGAGGAGTTCGCGCGGTTCATGGGCACCGCGACCTTCTTGATCTACATGACCCTCTTCGTCGTGGTGTGGGTCGGCTGGAACCTCGTCGCACCCGCGAGCGCCCGCTTCGACGAGTACCCGTTCATCTTCCTGACGCTGATGCTCAGCCTCCAGGCGTCGTACGCCGCCCCGCTGATCCTGCTCGCGCAGAACCGCCAGGAGGCGCGCGACCGGGTGGTCGCCGAGCAGGACCGCCAGGCCGATGCCCGGGCGCACGCCGACATGGAGTTCCTGGCGCGGGAGATGGCCGCGCTGCGGATGGCGGTCGGCGAGGTCGCCACCCGCGACTACGTCCGCTCCGAGTCTGCGCACCCTGCTCGCCCAGGCTCGAGGACCGCGACGAGGAGGACCGTGCGGCGTCTCACGAGGGCGCCGACGACCGCCCGCAGCCGCCCACGAACTAGACTCGGGCGTTGTGAGCAGCACGCAGCAGTCCCCCTCCGTCGAGCAGGTCATGACGGCCCTGAGCAAGGTCAACGACCCGGAGATCAAGCGGCCCATCACCGAGACTCGGCATGGTCGACTCGGTCGACATCGCCCCCGGAGACGGCGGCTCGGTGGTCACCGTCAAGGCGCTGCTGACGGTGGCCGGCTGCCCGCTCAAGGACACCATCACCCGTGACGTGACGGCCGCGGTGGTCGCGCTCGACGGCGTGACCGGCGTCGAGGTGGAGCCTGGGCGTGATGAGCGCCGAGCAGCGCTCCGGCCTGCACGACACGCTGCGCGGCGGCCGGGCCCAGCGCGAGATCCCCTTCGCCCAGCCCGGCTCGCTCACCAAGGTCTACGCCATCGCCTCCGGCAAGGGCGGCGTCGGCAAGTCCTCGGTCACCGTCAACCTCGCCCTCGCGCTGGCCAAGGCCGGACGCAAGGTGGGCGTCGTGGACGCCGACATCTACGGGCACTCGGTGCCCGCCATGCTCGGCGTCGCCGACTCCCGCCCGACCCAGGTCGACGACCTGATCATGCCGGTGCCGACCCCCTCGGGCGTCTCGGTGATCTCCATCGGGCAGGCTCAAGCCGCGCCGCGACCAGGTCGTCGCCTGGCGCGGACCGATGCTCGACCGGGCGCTGGTGCAGATGCTCGCCGACGTCTACTGGGGCGACCTCGACGTCCTGCTCCTCGACCTGCCGCCGGGCACCGGCGACGTGGCGATCTCGCTGGGCCAGCACCTGCCCGGCGCCGAGGTCGTCGTGGTCACCACGCCGCAGGAGGCGGCCGCCGAGGTCGCCGAGCGCGCCGGCACGATGGCCTCGATGATGCACCAGCGGGTGGTCGGTGTCGTGGAGAACATGAGTCTACCTGCCCTGCCCGCACTGCGCGGAGGAGGGCAAGGAGCACCGCCTCGAGATCTTCGGCAGCGGCGGAGGCGAGCGGGTCGCGGCCACGCTGTCCGAGCGCTTCGGCTACGACGTGCCGCTGCTCGGGCAGGTCCCGCTCGACGTCTCCCTTCGCGAGGGCGGCGACGTGGGCAAGCCGATCGTCGAGTCCGACCCGACCGCCCCCGCCGCCACCGCACTGAGCGCGGTCGCCGAGCGCCTCGACGGCCGCGGCCGCGGGCTCGCCGGCCTCCAGGCTCGGCCTGACGCCGACCAACAAGTTCTAGTCGCCGGCGGGACGACGTGTTCGGAATCGGCTTCGGCGAGCTCGTCGTCATCGCGGTCCTCGCCGTCCTCGTCTTCGGTCCCGACCGTCTGCCCGAGTCTCGCCCAGCAGGCGGGCCGGTTCGTGCGCCAGCCTGCGCACGTTCGCCAACAACGCCCGCGACGAGCCTGCGCTCGGAGCTCGGCCCGGAGTACGCCGACCTGGAGTCTGCGCGACCTCGACCCGCGCGCGATCGTCCGCAAGCACATCGCCGAGGCGATGGCCGAGTCTCGACGAACTCGAGGACGCGGTGCGCGACAACGAGCCGGCCGTGCGGCACGAGCCGCTCGCGCCCGGCGAGCGCCCGCCGTACGACGAGGAAGCGACCTAGGAGCCTAGGGCCGCGACTGGGCCGCGGCGAGGGCGTCGAAGGCGACCAGCACGGTCCGCCGGTCCTCCCCCTCGACCAGGCTCGCAGAAGTCGGCGCCCACCCGGCGCAGCACGCCGTCGTGCCGGGAGCCGTCGACCAGGTGCAGCACGCAGCGCTCCCCCGCCTCGGCGAGCCGGCGCAGCGCAGAGGCCAGCCCCAGGCGGGTCAGCGGCGACCAGGCGACCTCGGGGACCGAGCGCACCGAGGCACCCTCGACGGTGCTCACGGCCGCGAGGTGGACGACCCAGTCGTGCTCCCCCGCGGCGAGCAGCAGCCAGCCCTCGGCCACCCGCTCGACGGTGCCCGTGACCGGTCCGGCGCCGCGCACGCGGAGCGTGAGGCTCGTGCCGGTGCTGGCCATCAGCCGGCTGGCCAGGCTGACCTGTTGGTACTCCGCGCGGCTCCGGTCGGCGACCTCGGCGCTCCGGTCGCCCGCGTAGAGCGCGCTCGCCTGTGCCTCGAGGTCGTCGAACACCGCGAACAGACTCGTCCTCCCAGCCCATGGCCGACACCCTCGCACGCCGCCGTCCCGCTTCCGGCAACGGCTGCACACTGACCACTTGACGATCCTTGTCTAATCAACGCATCCTGAGGCAAACGGAAGCAAACGCAAAGGTTCTCGGGATGCACACCACCTCCGTACGACGCCGCGCTGCCCTGCTCGGCCTCCTCGTCACCCTCGGCGCCGCCGCCCTCGTGCGGCTCGCCGCCGCTCCCGCCGCCGCGCTGGCGCGCGACCCGGCCGGCGACTTCCCCGGGCTGCTCGTCCAGGCCTGCGCCGCCCTCGCCCTGCTCGCGACCGCGCTGCTGGTGACCACCACCTGGAGCACCGTCGCGGGGCAGGCTCCGCCGGCCCGGCGCCCCCGCGCACCCCGTCGGCCCGGTCCGGGCCCTGCTGCTCGCGCTCTGCGGCGTGGCGGTGCTCGCCGGGCCGGCGAGCGCGCACCCGGACCCGCCCGCGCCGGCGAGCCTTGCCGGGCTGCCGCTCCCCGACCGGGCGGCCGGCACCACCGAGCCCGCACGCACGGTGCTCGTCCGGCCCGGCGACAGCCTCTGGGCGATCTCCGCGCGGGCGCTGGGGGCCGGCGCGAGCGCGAGCGACGTGGCGTCGTACGGGCGCCGGGTGCACGCGCTCAACGTCGAGGTGGTGGGCGCGGACCCCGACCTGCTCCATCCCGGCCAGCGGCTCCGCCTGCCAGCCTCCCCGGGAGCGCCGATGAGCCTCGCGCCACCACCGCCCACCGGGGTGCGGCTGGCCGTGCCCGTGGCGTCCGCGCAGGGCAGCCTCGCGCTCAGCCTGCTCCCCCGGCAGGGCCCACCGGTCGCGCAGCCACCACCGACCCGGCCGGGGGCGGCCGTCGTACCGATCGACCGGCGGGTGCGGCGCAGCATCGAGGAGTGGACGACGCGCTTCGTCCAGGCGGCGGTCGAGATCGTCGGTGGCGACCGCCCGGCCTCGCAGGCTGGTGCGCTGGACCGACCCCGAGGTGTACGCCGACCTGCGCCGCCGCGCCCACCTGGTGGCCCGGGCCGGCGGGCACCAGCCCGGCCTGGCCCGGGTGCAGGCGGTGCGACCGCGGGTGCACAGCGTGCACGCCTGCTTCGTGACCCACGACGTCGTCGAGTGCGGGGTGCACGTGCGCCACGGCGAGCGCTCCCGAGCCCTCGCAGTGCGCTTCGAGCGCAGCCAGCAGCACTGGATCTGCACCGCGCTCGACTTCGCCTAGGGAACCTGACTCTTGTTCACCTGTGACCCAGGTCACTACGTTGCTGGTCATGATCCGTTCGCTCGCGGCCACCCTCGCCGCCGTCAGCGCGACCCTCGTCGCTCCGCTCACCGCCTCCCCCGCGCACGCCGACGGCCCCGGGGCCGGCTCCCCCTGGGTCGTCTCGGTCGGCGACTCCTACATCTCCGGGGAGGCGGGCCGCTGGGCCGGCTCCTCCAACGACAGCAGTGCCCGCGCCGACGCGCTCGGCCCGACGGCGTACTACGACAACGCCAGCGGCACCGGCGAGGCGATCGAGCGCTGCCACCGCTCCCGGAGCGCGGAGATCCACATCGGCGGCGGCGTGAGCAGCCTCAACCTCGCCTGCTCCGGCGCGAAGTCCGCCACCGCCACCGGTGACACCTTCAAGCCCGGCCTGGACTTCTACAGCGGCACCGAGGGGGTCGGCCAGGCTCGCGCCCTGCAGACCTTCGCCGGCACCCACAACGTGCGGATGGTCGTGGTCTCCATCGGCGGCAACGACTTCAACTTCGCCAGCATCGTCCAGCAGTGCGTGCAGGACTTCCTGCTCTCGCCGACCTGGTGGAAGGACTACTGCTCCGACGACTCCTCGGTCACGGCGAACTTCTCCAGCGCCAACATCGCCGCCGTGAAGGCGAGGATCGCCGGAGCGCTGGGCAACGTGCGCACCGCCATGCGCAACGCCGGGTACGCCGACACGCAGTGGACCATGCTCGTGCAGAACTACCCCTCGCCGCTGCCCAACACCCTGCGCTACAGCCAGAGCGGCTACTCCCGGCAGAGCACCGGCGGCTGCGGCTTCTGGGACAGCGACGCCGCGTGGGCCAACAACACCGCGCTGCCGACCATCAACAACGCGGTGACCGGGGCGATCACCTCGGCCGGGATCACCAACGCCAAGGTCCTCAACCTGACGAGCGCCTTCACCGGCCGCCGGTTGTGCGAGAGCGGCGTCGGGCTCTACGAGGAGGTCGGCCTGGCGAGCCTGGACGTCGGCGGGCGCCGTCGACCGCACCGAGTGGGTCAACCAGATCCGCACGGTGAGCACCATCGGCTCCTCCAGCCCGTACTACGTCCAGGAGTCGCTGCACCCGAACTACTGGGGCCAGTCTCGCCGTCCGCTCGTGCGTGCGCCAGGCCTACAACGCCGGTACGCCGAGGGGCGGCTCCTGCGTGCGGACCGGCACCGGCCTGCTCGGCGGCGAGCCGCGGATGGGCCTCCAATAGGTCGAGTGGGGGTTTCCCACCCTCGACTTGGCAGTTCCCACCGTTGAAATGGGACTTCCCACCCGGGTTCCGGGTGGGAAGTCACAACTCGCGGGTGGGAAACCCCCACTCAACCTCGGAGGGCGACACCCGTCGGACCGCCGGGGGCACCGTGGCAGCGCTTGTACTTCTTGCCCGAGCCGCAGGGGCACAGCGCGTTGCGGCCGACGTCGGCGAACTCGTCGTCGGCGTTGGACGCGGTGCTCCCGCGGACCTCCTCGTGCCCGGTCTCGTCCGGGGCGGAGTAGGAGAGGTTCTGCGGCTGCTTCGGGGTGTCGAGGCCCTTGGCGGTGACCTTCGGCGTGCCCTTGAGCCTCCTCGGAGATGGTGGACAGGTCCACCCCGCCGCCGGCGCCGAGCCTGGACGGGCGGCTCGGCGAAGGCACCCTCGTGCATCGGGCCGGCGTGGGCCGTGCCGTCGGCGTGGTAGTGGACCTCCTGCTCCTCCTCGACCTGGACCTCCAGGTTGAAGAGGAACCCGACGGTCTCCTCCTTGATGCCGTCCATCATGGCGGCGAACATGTCGAAGCCCTCGCGCTGGTACTCCACCAGCGGGTCGCGCTGGGAGTAGGCCCGCAGGTAGATGCCCTCGCGCAGGTAGTCCATCTCGTAGAGGTGCTCACGCCACTTGCGGTCGAGCACGGAGAGCAGCACGCGGCGCTCGAGCTCGCGAGCGACCTCCTCGCCGACCTCCTCCTCGCGGCGGTCGTACGCCGCGTGCGCGTCCGCCTTGAGCTTCTCGATCGACTCGGACTTCTCCAGCGCGGCCTGCGAGCCGGCGTCCTCGACGATGTCCTTCCAGGAGATCGAGACCGGCCAGAACTGCTTGAGGTCGGTCCACAGCCTGCTCGAGGTCCCACTCCTCGGAGAACTCGTCGAGCGCGCCGCCGACGAAGCCGGTGACGACGTCGTCGATGAAGGTGCGGACCTGCTCCTCGAGGTCGACGCCCTCGAGCACCTCGCGGCGCTCGCCGTAGATCACCTTGCGCTGGCGGTCCATCACGTCGTCGTACTTGAGGACGTTCTTGCGGGACTCGAAGTTCTGCGACTCGACCTGGCCCTGCGCGTTGGCGATGGCGTTGGTGACCCGCTTGTTCTCGATCGGGACGTCGTCCGGGATCTTGAGCATGACCAGCACCCGGTCGACCCAGTCGGACTTGAACAGGCGCATCAGGCTCGTCCTGCAGCGAGAGGTAGAACCGGCTCTCGCCCGGGTCGCCCTGACGGCCGGAGCGACCGCGGAGCCTGGTTGTCGATGCGGCGCGACTCGTGGCGCTCGGTGCCGATGACGTAGAGGCCGCCGAGTCCGCGGACCTCGTCGTGCTCCTTGGCGACCTCTTCCTTGAACCGCTCGACCGTCGCGGGCCACGCGGCCTCGTACTCGTCGGCGGTCTCGCCGGTCGGCTCCAGGCCCTTCTTGCGCAGGCTCCTGGTCGGCGAGGAACTCCACCGATCCGCCGAGCATGATGTCGGTGCCGCGACCGGCCATGTTGGTGGCCACGGTGACCGCGCCCTTGTGGCCGGCGAGGGCCACGATCTTGGCCTCCTCGGCGTGCACCTTGGCGTTGAGGACCGAGTGCGGCACGCCGCGCTTGGTGAGCGCCTGGTGGAGGTACTCCGACTTCTCCACCGAGACCGTGCCGACCAGGACCGGCTGGCCCTTCTCGTGGCGCTCGACGATGTCGTCGACCACGGCGTCGTACTTGGCCTCCTCGGTGCGGTAGACCAGGTCGGCCTGGTCCTTGCGCAGCATCGGCTTGTTGGTCGGGATCGGGACCACGCCGAGGCCGTAGATCTTGTCGAACTCCGAGGCCTCGGTGAGCGCCGTACCGGTCATCCCGGAGAGCCTTGTCGTAGAGGCGGAAGTAGTTCTGCAAGGTGACGGTCGCGAGCGTCTGGTACTCCTCGCGGACCTTCACGCCCTCCTTGGCCTCGATGGCCTGGTGGAGACCGTCGTTGTAGCGGCGCCCCGCGAGCATGCGGCCGGTGTGCTCGTCGACGATGAGCACCTCGCCCTCCATGACGACGTACTCCTTGTCGTTGCGGAACAGGCTCCTTGGCCTTGATGGAGTTGTGCAGGAAGGAGATGAGCGGGGTGTTGGCCGACTCGTAGAGGTTCTCGATGCCGAGGTGGTCCTCGACCCGGGTGATGCCGGCCTCGAGGACGGAGATCGTGCGCTTCTTCTCGTCGACCTCGTAGTCGACGTCCTTGGTGAGCCTTCTGCGCGATCTTGGCGAACTCGTCGTACCACTTCACCTCGTCCTGGGTCGGACCGCTGATGATCAGCGGGGTCCGGGCCTCGTCGATGAGGATCGAGTCGACCTCGTCGACGACGGCGAAGTTGTGGCCGCGCTGCACGCACTCCTCCAGCGAGGAGGCCATGTTGTCGCGCAGGTAGTCGAAGCCGAGTCTCGTTGTTGGTGCCGTAGGTGATGTCGCAGGCGTAGGCCTCGCGCCGCTCGGCGGGACGCATCGACGGCAGGATCACGCCGACGCTCAGGCCGAGGAAGTGGTGGACGCGGCCCATCATCTCGGACTGGAACTTGGCCAGGTAGTCGTTGACCGTGACGACGTGGACGCCCTTGCCCTCGAGCGCGTTGAGGTACGCCGGGAGGGTCGAGACGAGCGTCTTTCCCTCACCGGTCTTCATCTCCGCGATGTTGCCGAGGTGCAGCGCCGCGCCGCCCATGACCTGGACGTCGAAGTGACGCTGGCCGAGCACGCGGCGGGCCGCCTCGCGCACCGTGGCGAACGCCTCGGGCATGATGTCGTCGAGGTCCTCGCCGTCGGCGAGACGCTTGCGGAACTCGTCCGTCATCCCCCGCGCACTCGTCGTCCGACATCGCCTTGAAGTCGTCCTCGATGGCGTTGACGGCCTTCGCGATGCCCTCGAGTCGGCGAAGGATCTTGCCCTCGCCGATGCGGAGGAGCCTTGTCGATGATCACAGGCACGCGGTCACTCTACCCAGCGGTATCTAGTCAACCGAGCCGTGGCGCCGGTCGTACTCCGCGAAGGCCTCCGCCCGCTCCCGCTCGATCTTGAGCCCGAGGCCGTAGGCCGAGCCCCAGAGCAGCGCGAACAGGCCCCCGACGACGAACATCATGGGGGCCAGGAAGCCCAGCGCGATCGCGCCCACCTGGACGGCGTGACCGACGTAGTACCCCGACTCCCGGCGCAGCATCCCCGCCGCGAGGACGCACACCACGGCGAGGCCGAGGCCGAGGGAGAGCGCCAGCGGCGCGCTGACCTCGGAGATGGTGATCATGACCGGCGTCGAGAGCGCGACCGCGATTGCCTCCAGCGACAGCACGGCCGCGCACATCCCGCGGCGCGGGGACTTCTCGCGCTCGCTCACTTGCGGCCGCCGAGCAGCAGCCGCGCCTCGCCCACGGTGACCACGGAGCCGGTCACCAGCACCGCGCCCGAGCCTGAGGGCGTCGCTGCCGGCCGACTCGGCCCGCCCGGCGGCCTCGTCGATGGCGTCGGCGAGGAACGGTACGACGGAGACGCGGTCCTCCCCGAAGACCTCCCGCGCGACGACGGCCAGCCGGTCGGCGGGCATGGCCCGGGCGGTGGAGTTCTGGGTGACCACGACGTGCGCGAGGTGCGGCTCGAAGGCGGCGAGCAGGCCCTCGGCGTCCTTGTCCCCCATCACCCCGACGACACCGATGAGCGGGTCGAACTGGAAGGAGTCCTCCAGCGCGGCGGCCACCGCCTCCGCGCCGTGCGGGTTGTGGGCGGCGTCGAGCACGATGGTGGGGCTGCGGCGCACGATCTCCAGCCGGCCCGGCGAGGTGATCTCGGCGAAGGCGCCGCGGACGATGTCGTCGCCCAGCGGCTCCTCGCCTCCCACGAAGGCCTCGACGGCGGCGAGCGCGGCGGCGGCGTTCTGCGCCTGGTGGGCACCGTAGAGCGGGAGGAAGACGTCGTCGTACCGGCCGCGGAGGCCCTGGAGGGTGATCGCCTGGCCGCCGACGGCCGGCACCCGGGCGACGACGCCGAACTCCAGGCCCTCGCGGGCGACCGTCGCGCCGACCTCGGCCGCGCGCTCGAGCAGCACCGCCGCGACGTCGGCGCTCTGCTGGGCCAGCACGGCGACCGAGCCCGCCTTGATGATGCCGGCCTTCTCGCGGGCGATCTCGACGGGCGTGCCACCGAGGTAGGCTCGCGTGGTCGACGGCGATCGGGGTGACCACCGCGACGTCGGCGTCGATGACGTTGGTGGCATCCCACGAGCCGCCCATCCCGACCTCGACGACGGCGGCGTCGACGGGAGCGTCGGCGAAGGCGGCGTAGGCCATCCCGACGACGGTCTCGAAGAAGCTCAGCGGGTGCGCCTCGGCCTGGTCCACCAGGTGGGTGTACGGCGCGATGTCGTTGAACGCCCGCACGAAGGCCTCGTCGTCCAGCGGCTCGCCGTCGATGCTGATCCGCTCGCTCATCTTCTCCACGTGCGGGCTGGTGAAGCGCCCGGTGCGTAGGTCGAGGGCGCGCAGCAGGGCGTCGATCATCCGCGAGGTCGACGTCTTGCCGTTGGTCCCGGTGAGGTGGATCGAGCGGTAGGAGCGCTGCGGGTCACCGAGCAGGCTCGGTGAACGCACGGATCCGGTCGAGCGAGGGCTCCAGCCGGGTCTCGGGCCAGCGGGACAGCAGGGCGTCCTCCGCCTCGGCGAAGGTCTGGGCAGGTCGCGCAACAGGCTCACTCATGGCGTCGCTGAGTCTAGGCTGTGCTCGGGGGAGGGAGTGAAAGCATGGGAGCCCGCGCACTCGCGGCCGCGCTCGTCGTGGCCGCGCTGTCGCTGTCGGCGTGCACCGACGGCGACAGCGCGCCTGCCGCCGCGCCCTCGGCCTCCGGCAGCACGGAGGCGCCGCTGATCCCGGAGCCGACCGCCGTGCCGACCGTGCTGCCCAGCGACGTCGCGGCCGGGGAGATGCAGGACCTCGCCCAGGCTCGCGGAGCGGCTCGCGCAGAAGCCTGCCCGCCCAGAAGCGGCCCACCCCGATCGCGGTGGCGCCGGGAAGCACCGACTGGCGACCCGGTACGGCGTACCGCGGCTACTTCGCCGATCCCGACATCCTCCGCTACGGCGACCGGTGGTTCGCCTACGCGACGAACACCTCGCACCTGCGCCTGCCCACCCTCGTCTCCCGCGACCTGCGCACCTGGACCCCGCTGACCGATGCCGGGGGCGCGCGGGTCGACCCGCTGCAGCCGGCGTCGTGGGTGAGCGCCCGCAACGGCGGGCAGAGCCTGTGGGCGCCCGGGGTCGACAAGGTCGGCGACGGCTGGACGGCGGCGTACGCCGCGCCGGCCGGCACCACCGGCGGCGAGCGGCACAACTGCATCGGCCTGTCGCGGGCCTCCTCCCCCGCCGGCCCGTTCCGGGCGGTGGGCGAGCCGCTCTGCTACGGCCGGGCCCGGACTCGGCGTCATCGACCCGGACGTCTTCGTCGACAGCACCGGCGTCCCGTGGCTGCTGTGGAAGTTCTCCGGGATCGTCCGCGGGCGCCCCGCGGGCCTTTTCATCCGCCAGGCTCAACCGGCAGGGCACCGGCTTCCAGGAGGGCTCGCGGACCGTCGAGCCTGCTGACCCTGGTGCGGGGGTGGGAGGGCATCACCATCGAGAACCCGAGCATGGTGCAGTTCCGCGGGGTGACCTACCTCTTCTACTCCGGCAACTCCTACGAGGACGGGCGCTACGCCACCGGGTACGCCATCTGCGCCGGCCCGGAGGGGCCCTGCGTGCGGCAGAACCACGGCAACCCGCTGCTCTCCACCGCCTCCACCGGCAACATCGGCCCCGGCGGCGCGAGCGCGTTCGTGGACGGCACGTCGCTGCGGCTGATCTACCACGCCTGGGACCACCTCGGCGGGCTGCGCCGGCTGCACGTCGCGGGCCTGTGGCAGCGCCCGGACGGGACCCTCGAGGTCGTCGACCCGGGCTAGCACCCGGCGAGGCCTACGCCGAGCGGGCGTACTCCCCGGCGTCACCCCGAGCATCCGGCGGAAGTGCCGGTGCAGGTGCGCCTGGTCGTGGAAGCCGACGGCCGCGGCCACGTCAGCGGGCCGCTCCCCGCGCAGCAGGGCCCGGCGGGCGGCGTCGATCCGGCGCCCGACGAGGTAGCGGTGCGGGGGCACGCCGACCTCGGCCCCGAACACCCGGACCAGGTACGCCGGGTCCGCACCCAGCACGCGCGCCGCCTCCGCGAGGGTGATCCCCTCGACCACCCGCGCGTCGAGCAGACTCCCGCATCCGCCGGGCCAGGCCGGCCGCCCGGGCCTCGGCGACGGGCGCGACCCGGGCCGCGTGCCGGCCCAGCCGCTCGCCGAGCAGGGCGATGCCCGACTCGGCGGCGAGCTCGTCGCCCGGGTGCGCGAGCACCCGGTGCACCCGGTCCACCGCGCGCCACAGCACCGGGTCGCTCACGTCCGGATCGTCCACCCACCGCCCGACCCGCTCCGCGTCGAGCCGGTCGGCGTCGAGGTAGAGCACCCGCTTGCGGAACCCGCCGGCCTCCACGCTGCGCCCGTCGTGGGCCACGTGCGGCGGCAGGACGGTCACCCGGGCGCGCGCCGTGGCCCGCTCGTGGCGGCCCAGGTCGTAGCGCACGGTGCCCTCGTCGACGAGCAGCACGGTCCAGGTGTCGTGGGTGTGCGCGGGATAGGCGTGGCGCGGGAAGTGCCCGTGCAGCACCTCGGCGAGCCCGGGGACCTCCGGTCGCCAGGCCCGGATCCGCGGTCCGCTCGCCATGTCAGGAACGTACAAGACCGGCGCCGGCGCCGCGGCCACGATAGGACGGTGACCGAGATCCTCACGCCTCCGTTCGACACCAAGATCGCCGTCGCCGTCCGCGACGACCTGCTCACCTGGCAGCGGCTGAACGTGACCGCCTTCCTCACCAGCGGGATCGCGGCGGCGAGCCCACGGCTCGTGGGCTCGCCCTACGCCGACGCCGACGGCACGTCGTACCTGCCGTTGCTGGGGATGCCCGTGCTGGTCTTCGAGGCGTCCGCGCAGGTGCTGTCCGCCGCGCGGGAGCGGGCGGTGCGGCGGGAGATCCCGCTGGCGGTCTACACCGCCGACATGTTCCGGACCGGGTACGACGAGGCGAACCGCGCCGCCGTCGCGGCCGTCGCCACGGCCGACCTGGACCTGGTCGGGATCGCGCTGCACGGCCCGCGCAACGCCGTGGACAAGGTCCTCAAGGGCGCGGCGCTGCACCCGTGACGCGCTCGACGAGCATCCGGATCCACCCCGCCACCTGACGCATGGTCGGCTCGGCCGCGTCGAAGACCGAGGCGTGGCGCCAGTAGCCGTGGACCTGGCCGAGGTAGCGGGTGCCGACCACCTCGACGCCCGCCTCGGCGAGCAGCAGCACCAGTGCTCGCCCTCGTCGCGCAGCGGGTCGTGCTCGGCGGTGGTGACCAGTGTCGGTGGGAGGGTGCCGAGCCGGTCGGAGAGCAGCGGCGCGAGGTCCGGGTCGGTGAGGTCGGCGGGCGTGGCGGCGTACTGCTGCCAGTACCAGGCCGCCTCGCTCGGGTCGAAGCCCTCGGCGGCGCTGGTGTAGGAGTCGAAGGCCGCCGTCGGGTCGAGGAAGGGGTAGACCAGCGCGACGCCGGTGAACCGGTCCGGGTGACGCAGCGCGGTGACCAGCGCGAGGTTGCCGCCGGCGCTGTCACCGTGGGCGAACGTCGGCAGGTCCGCGAGCCCGGGCTGCGTGCCCAGCCAGGCGACCGCGGCACCGACGTCGTCGGGGGCGGCCGGGAAGGGGTGCTCCGGCGGGCGCCGGTAGTCCACGCTCAGCACGGCCGCGCGGGCGATCGTCGCGAACCGCCGCACCGCCGCGTCGTGGACCTCCACGTCGTTGAGCACGAAGCCGCCGCCGTGCGCGTGGACGACCACCGCGTCGTAGCCCTCGGGGAGGTAGAGACGCGCCGGCACCCCGCCCGCGTCGACGTCGCGCACCTGCGCGACCGGCACCCTCTCCTGGGCGGCCGCGGCCTCCCGGTCGGCGGCGCGGGCCGCGGCGACGTCGAAGGCGGGGTCGGTGACGGGCAGCGCGCCGGCGGCGTTCTCGACCGCCCGGCGGGCCTGGGGGTGCAGGGCCATGGCTGCAGGCTAGGAGGTGATGTCGAGCCTGCACGGTGTCGGCCACCGGCTCGTAGCCGAGCGCCAGGTAGAGCCGGTTGGAGGTCGGGTTCGCCTGGTCGGTGAAGAGCACCGGCCGCTCACCGCGGGCCAGCACCCGGCGCGAGACCTCCGCGACCGCAGCGCCGGCCCAGCCCCGGCCGCGCTCGGCGAGCGGGGTGAAGACGGGACCGATCCGCACCACGCCGTACGACGGCGGGTTGGCCCCCACGAGGTGGACCGGCCGGTCCTCGGCGTCGACCCACACCCACAGCACACCCTCGGCGCGCTTGCGCCGCACGTCGTCGATGCCGAACGCGGAGGCCTCGCCGAGGTGCCCGGCCGCGCGACCCGCCTGCTCGTCGGCGTCGGCGAAGAACCGGTGGATCCAGGTCAGGGCCAGGCTCCTCCTCGTCGGCGCGGACCTCGCGCAGGCGGCCCGGCACGGTGCGCGGCTCGAGCAGGGTCCGCAGGCCGAAGAGGCGGTGGTGCAGGTGCACGGTGACCTCGGCTCCACACGCCGCCGCCACCCGCGCGGCGAACACGTCGGTCGCCGGTCGCAGGCCCGTGGCCCCACCGATCTCCGCGCCCCGGGCCAGCGCGGCGTCGGCGAGCGCGACGGCGGCCTGCTCACTCATCGCCAGCAGGTACGGCGCCCATGGCGCGAAGGGCATGGTCCGCATCGCGATCCCCCGGATGTCGCCGGCCGGGCCGGTGACCAGGGCGAACCACCGGTCCGGCAGGCCGCGCGGGTAGCCGTGGTCGGCGATCCGACGGGCGTTGGTGGTCAGCACCGTGCCGGTGACCGGCTCGGCCGCCAGCGCCTCACCCGCGCGTGCCAGGAAGGCCACCGGGTCGTCGGTGAACCACACGTCGAGCCTGTCCGCCATGGCGCCGATGCTCGCAGCGCTCCCGACGGCGCTCAACCGGATTTCAGCGCGACTCCAGCGCCAGCCGTCCGGCCAGCAGCGCGAAGCTCGCGGCGAACGCCTTGCGCAGCCGGTCCACGACCCTCGGCCGCGACAGCACCCGGTCGCGCAACGCGGCGGCACAGGCGCCGTAGGCCGCGAAGACGGCGAAGGTCATCGCCATGAAGACCGCGCTCAGCCCCAGCATCGCCGGGACCGCACCGGCCCCGGCCGGCACGAACTGCGGCAGGAAGGCGAAGAAGAAGATCGTCGACTTCGGGTTGAGCAGGTTCAGGGTGATCCCCGAGACGAGCACCGCCCGGGTCGAGGCCGGGGCCGTCGCCTCGTCCACGGTGAGCACACCGCGGTCGCGCCAGGTCGACCAGGCCATGAGGAGCAGGTACGCGACGCCGGCGTACTTCAGCACCGCGAAGGCCACCCCGCTCGCGTGCAGCAGCGCGGCCAGGCCGGTGATCGCGGCGACCATGTGCGGGACCGTGCCGAGCGTCCCGGCGAGGGCGGCGAGGACCGCGGCGCGGGCGCCGCGGGTCAGGCCCGCGGCGATGGCGTAGAGCGCGCCGGTGCCCGGCGTCGCGACGATCACCAGGGAGGTGAGCAGGAAGGCCGTGCTCATGGCCGCGAGCCTACGCCGGCGGCAGCAAGCTTGTAGTGCAGTCGCATCGCCGTCGCCCGCCCCAGCCGCAGCACGTGGTCGGTGCGCAGCACGTCGCGGTCGTCGAGGTGGACGTGGAAGGTCTCGTGCACCGGCGCCCGGGAGGCGTACGTCGCGCCGCCGTCCTCGACCACGACATAGGCGCCGTCCGCGCCGAACCGTCCGGCCGGGGACTCCAGGAGCAGCGATCCGTCGGCGAGCACCTGCGGGCGCAGGAACACCTGGACGTTGCCCGACTCCAGCGGGAAGGCGACGTGCACCGAGGGCCGGTCCGCGCCGGGCAGGGTGCGGTGGCCGTAGCAGCCGGAGAAGACGAACTCCCCCGTCGCGCGCAGCGTGCGCAGCCAGCCCGCGCCGACCTGGCGTCCGCCGGCGTCGCGGATCACCGAGACCCGCGAGTCCATCCCGCGCGCCACGTCGAGGGGGCGCATCGGCAGGGCCAGCCTGCTCGACCCGCTTGCCGAAGAGCCGGGAGACCAGGCTCCCCGCCGGGCCAGGCCCAGGGTGCCCACGGGCTCCACACCTCGACGTGCCAGTCGGCGGTGTGCTCGTAGAACGCTCGGACCTCCGGGCGGAGGTCCGCCGCGCGGAAGCCGGGCCCGTCGAGCTCGGCCATGGAGGCGAGCAGCCCGGCGCCGGCGGTGGCCTCCTCGACGTAGCCGTCGTGGAGGGCAGCCTCCGCCGCCAGCCAGCCGTCGCGCACGACCGGGCCGGCACTGGTCGGCGCCCGCAGCCAGGAGTGCTCGCCGGTGAGGTCGACCGCGCGGCCGACGCCGCGCCAGAGCCTTGCGCGTCGCGAGGTCGAGCGGCGAGCCTCACCCCTCCAGCCTCGCCAGGCTCCTCCTCCACGATCGCCGTGTCGAGCCTTGGTGAAGACCGGGGTCGGCTTGGCGACCGGCGTGCCGACCGCGACGGGGTGCCGCTGCCAGGACGGGAAGCCGGCGTAGTCGCCGGTGATGACGGGGTAGGACCGCGACGGGTCGTCGAGGTCGGCGACCTCCTCGATGCGCGGCATCGGGGAGATCGCGCCGGCGCCGCCGAAGGCCCTGTCGACCTCGTTGGCGGAGAACGGCAGGAACGGGCTGAGCACCAGGTTGAGGTCCGCGACGCACTGCGCCATCACGTGCAGGACCGTGCCGAGACGCTCGGGATCGTCCTTGATCTTCCACGGCTCGGTGTCGGAGACGTACTTGTTGACCTCGGCCACGGCGCGCATCGCCTCACCGATCGCCTGCTTCTGGCGGTGCCGGCCGATCAGGTCGCCGACCACGCCGAACGCGGCCTCGGTCGCGTCGAGCACGGCCTGGTCCTCGGCGGTCAGCGCCGCCGCCGCCGGGATCTCGCCGAAGTTCTTCGCGATCAGGTTGGCGGTGCGGTTGACCAGGTTGCCCCACCCGGCCACCAGGCTCGTCGTTGGTACGGCGCACGAACTCCGCCCACGTGAAGTCGGAGTCCTGGTTCTCCGGACCCGCGGCGGCGACGAAGTAGCGGAAGGCGTCCGGCTGGTAGCGGGCCAGCAGGTCGCGGACGTAGATGACGATCTTCTTCGAGGAGGAGAACTTCTTGCCCTCCATCGTGAGGAACTCGCTGGAGACCACCTCGGTGGGCAGGTTCAGGCTCGCCGTACTCCCGCGGGGAGCCGCCCTTGTCGCCCTTCCCGGCGTAGGCCAGCAGACTCGGCCGGCCAGATCTGGGAGTGGAAGGTGATGTTGTCCTTGCCCATGAAGTAGTAGGACAGCGCCCCCGGGTCGTTCCACCAGTCGCGCCAGGCGTCCGGGTTCCCGGAGCGGCGGGCCCACTCGATCGAGGCCGAGAGGTAGCCGATGACCGCGTCGAACCAGACGTAGAGCCTTCTTCGTGGGGTTCTCCCGCCACCCCTCGAGCGGTACGGCGATGCCCCAGTCGATGTCGCGGGTCATCGCCCGCGGCCGGATCTCCTCCAGGATGTTCTTGGAGAAGCGGATCACGTTCGGCCGCCACAACCCGGTCGCCTCGCGGCCGTCCAGCCACTCCTGCAGCGCGTCGGCGAGGGCCGGCAGGTCGAGGAAGAAGTGCTGGGTCTCGATGAACTCGGGCGTCTCGCCGTTGATCTTCGAGCGCGGGTCGATCAGGTCGTGCGGGTCGAGTCTGGTTGCCGCAGTTGTCGCACTGGTCGCCGCGCGCGCCGTCGTAGCCGCAGATCGGGCAGGTGCCCTCGATGTAGCGGTCGGGCAGCGTGCGTCCCGTGGACGGGGAGATCGCGCCGTAGGTCGTCTGCTCGACGAAGTAGCCGTTCTCGTAGACCCCGAGGAAGAGGCTCCTGCACGACCGCGTGGTGGTTGCGGGTCGTGGTGCGGGTGTAGAGGTCGTAGGCGATGCCCAGCCCGACCAGGTCCTCCGCGATCAGCCGGTGGTTCCTGTCGGCGAGCTCCTGCGGCGTGAGCCCGGCCTCGTCGGCGGCGATCAGGATCGGGGTGCCGTGCTCGTCGGAGCCGGAGACCATGAGGACGTCGTTGCCCGCCATCCGCTGGTACCGGCTGAACACGTCGGAGGGCACGCCGAAGCCGGCCACGTGGCCGATGTGGCGCGGGCCGTTGGCGTAGGGCCAGGCGACGGCGGAGAGGACATGCGTCATGGGGAGGATCCTATTGACCGCGGGCCCATGGCGAACCGGGAGGCACCAGCGCCGCTCCGGCGGCCAGCGCAGGAACCGCGGCCGCCGGAGCGCAGGGAGCCAGGGACGCGCGACCGGAGCGGCGGCGGACGGGACTTCCCGCGCGCCGCCCGGCTTGCCGCCACGTCCACTCAGGCCCTGCGCGACTCGACCGCGTGGCCGGCTCGGCCCGTCGACTCAGGAGAAGTCGAGGTCTCCGGTGCGGGTGCGCTTGAGCTCGTAGAAGTACGGGAAGGCCGCGACCGCGACGGTGCCGTCCCACAGTCGGCCGGCGTCCTCGCCGCGCGGGATCTTCGAGAGCACCGGGCCGAAGAAGGCCGAGCCGTTGACGTGGATGGTGGGCGTGCCGACGTCGTCGCCGACGGCGTCCATGCCCTCGTGGTGCGAGCGCGCCACCGCCTCGTCGTACGACGTGTCAGTGGCCGCCTCGATGAGGGAGGCGTCCAGGCCGGTCTCCTCCAGCACCTCGGCGATCAGCGCGAGGCCACCGTCGGGCTGCTCGTGCAGCCTTGCGGCCCTCGAGGTGGATCCGCTGGCCGAAGGCGTCGTACATCGGGCGGAGCACCTTCTCGCCGTACTTCTCCTGGGCGGCGAGCAGCACCCGGACCGGACCCCACGCGGGCGCCAGCATCTCGCGGTAGGCCTCGGGGATGTCCCGGTCCTTGTTGAGGTAGGCCAGGCTCATCACGTGCCAGTGCACCTCGATGTCGCGCACCTCCTCGACCTCGAGGATCCAGCGGGACGTGATCCAGGCGAAGGGGCAGAGCGGGTCGAACCAGAGGTCCGCGCGGTTCTTGGTCATGACCGGACAACTCCCGGGCGGCGGCGGGTTGTTCCCGCCACCACCCACGAAGTCACTTGACGACGACCGAGCCGGTCCAGCGCTTGGCCAGCGCCACGGTGCTGCCGCGGAAGTAGACCCGCACGTCGCGGCTGCCGGCGGCGAGGTCCTCGATCGTCACCCGGGCGTTGCCGTTGACGAGTCTGGACGGTCCTCGTGTGCCGGCCGACGGTGACGTCGACCCAGCCGACGACCGGGTTGGCGCCCGGCGCGGTGACCCGGAGGGAGACCAGCGCCGAGCCCTTGAGGCCGATCGGGGTGACGGCAACGGTCGGGACCGCCTGGGTCCGCAGGGCGGCACCGGCGACCTGGCTGGCCGGGATGTAGCGGGCCTTGCTGAGCGAGGCGCGCACGGTCAGCACCCGGCCCACGTCGGCGGCAGTCTGGACGTAGCGGATCCCGGTGGCGCCGGGGATCGGCACCCCGTTGCGCAGCCACTGGTACGACACGGCGACGCTCGCGGGGTCGTAGGTGCCCGGCACGGCGAGGACCTGGTAGCCCACCCGGCGGGTGCCGGTGACCGTGATCGGCTTGCTGACCGTGATCTTGCCGGCGAGGACCGGGCCGGCCTTCCCCGTGGCGGGGGCGGTCGCGTCGTTGTAGCCGGCCTTGCGGGCCACGGCGACGACCTTGATCGTCTTGCCGTCGTACGCCGGGGTCAGGGCCAGGCTCGGCCCGCCGTTGGCGCGGATCCGGACGTCGTCGGCGTACCAGCGCCACTCGATCGCGGTACCGGCGACGCTCCAGCGGCCGGCGGTCGCGGTGAGGGTGCCGTCGACGAAGGGCTCGCCGGAGAGGACCGGCGGCTCGCTCGGCGTGATCACGCCGGGGGCGACCGCCTTGGTGGCCTTGGAGGTCACGGTGACCGGCTTGTAGCCGGCGCGGTTGCCGGTGACCCGCGCCGCGATCGTCTTGCCGAGCAGCGCGGGGGTCACGGCAAGGCGCAGCCCGGTCGCGCCGGGCACCGCGACTCCGTTGGCGAGCCACTGCACGCTGCGCGCGGCGGTGGGGCTCCAGGTGCCGGGGTCGGCCTGCAGGACGGTGCCGACCTGCGCGGTGCCGGTGACGGCGGGCGCGACGGTGGTGGTCGACTTCTTGTCGGTGAAGTGGATGAACCCGGTCGGCCAGCGACCGCTGTCCTTGGTGATCCGGCGCCAGTGGAAGGTGCCGCCCCAGCCTGTCCATCGAGATGATGATCTCGTTGGGCGACACGACCCGCTCGACGTAGCCGACGTGGCCGGCCGAGCCGCTGCCGTTGCTGTAGCGGCCCCACCAGGCGACGGAGCCGACGCTCGGCACCTGGTCGGTGATCGACTTCATCTGCAAGCCCCACTCGCTGGCGTTGCCGCCGCCGACCCAGGGCCGGGTGGTGGACATGCCGGCCTTGATCATCCGGTAGGCCACGTAGTTGGTGCAGTTGTGCCCGGCGTACATGTTCCAGTACATCCGGCCGCTCACGGCGCCGTAGCCGGCGTCGGAGTAGCCCGCGCTGTTGCACCCGCTCCAACCACTGCAGAGATCGGTCACCCCTGCCGATCGGTTGACAGGAGCGTCGACCCGTCCCGCGATCCCCACGAGGACCAAGAGGGTCGCGAACAGGGCGCTGGCGACGACGGACGTCCCCCAGCGCATCACCACAGCCCGGTTGCGCATGTCGAACACCATCGGCCACATCGACCCCACGACGCAACAAAACCCCGAAAAACTCACGAATCACTGGCGTGTCGCGTTGACTTTTGGAAGTTACACCGTTGTCATTCGCGCCGTCGATCCCGAGTTGTCTGACAATGCAGGCCTGGTGCAAGGATGGACGGCATGCCTGGCACCAACCTCACCCGCGACGAGGCGGCCACCCGCGCCGCCCTCGTCGACGTGACCTCGTACGCCGTCGACCTCGACCTCAGCGACGCGACCCGCGCCGGTGTCGAGACATTCGGATCGACCACCACCCTGACCTTCACCTGCCGCCAGCCCGGCAGCAGCACGTTCGCCGACCTGGTCGGCGCGACGGTGCACGAGATCACGCTCAACGGCGTGGCGCTCGACCCCGCCACGGCGTACGCCGACAGCCGGATCGCGCTCCCGGACCTGCAGGCCGACAACGTCCTGGTCGTCCGCGCGGACTGCACCTACTCCCACACCGGTGAGGGCCTGCACCACTTCGTCGACCCGGCCGACGACCGGGTCTACCTCTACTCCCAGTTCGAGGTCCCCGACGCGCGCCGGGTCTTCACCACCTTCGAGCAGCCCGACCTCAAGGCGCCGTTCACCTTCACCGTGACCGCGCCGGCGCACTGGAAGGTCGTCTCGAACGCCCCGACTCCGGAGCCGACCCCGGCCGGCGAGGGCGTGGCGGTCTGGAGCTTCCCGGCGACCAAGCCGATGTCGACGTACATCACCGCGATCGTGGCGGGCGACTACTACGAGGTCCAGGACGTCTACGAGGGCGCGCACGGCACCATCCCGCTCGGCCACTACTCCCGCCAGTCCCTCAAGGACTACCTCGAGCGCGACCGCGAGGAGATCGTCACCCTCACCAAGCAGGGCTTCGCCTTCTTCGAGGAGGCCTTCGGCTACCCCTACCCGTTCGGCAAGTACGACCAAGCTCTACGTGCCGGAGTACAACATGGGCGCGATGGAGAACGCCGGCGCGGTGACCCTGCGCGACGAGTACCTCCCCCGCTCGCGCCAGCCGCGCTCGTTCTACGAGTTCCGCGCCTCGGTGATCCTGCACGAGATGGCGCACATGTGGTTCGGCGACCTGGTGACCATGAAGTGGTGGGACGACCTGTGGCTCAACGAGTCGTTCGCCGAGTGGGCCTGCTACCACGCCGAGGCCCTCGCGACGTCGTACGACGATGCGTGGACGGGATTCACCAATGCCCGCAAGCAGACCGGCTACCGCGCCGACTCGCTGCCCTCGACGCACCCCATCGCGGCCGACAACTTCGACCTGCACGCGGTCGAGGTCAACTTCGACATGATCACCTACGCCAAGGGTGCGGCGGTGCTCAAGCAGCCTGGTCGCCTGGGTGGGCCTGGAGCCCTTCCTGGCCGGTCTCAAGCAGTACTTCCACGACCACGAGTTCGCCAACACCGAGTTCACCGACCTGCTGACCGCGCTGGAGAAGGCGTCCGGGCGCGAGCCTGAGCGGCTGGGCACAGGAGTGGCTGCAGACCGCCGGCACGAACACCCTCTCCCCCGCCTTCGAGCCTGACCGCGGAGGGCACCTACGCCTCGTTCGCGATCGAGCAGGCGGCGCCCGAGGAGCACCCGACGCTGCGACGCCACCGGGTGGGCATCGGTTTCTACAACACCGTCGAGGGCCGCCTGGTCCGCACCGACTCCGTCGAGGTCGACGTCGAGGGCGCGCGCACCGAGCCTGCCCGAGCCTGGTCGGCAAGGCGCAGCCCGAGCCTGCTCCTGCTCAACGACCAGGACCTGGCCTTCGCCAAGATCCGCCTCGACGAGCACTCTCGCGCCACCGCGAGCGCCCGGCTCTCCGACCTCGACGACTCCCTGGCCCGGGCCCTGGTGTGGAGCGCGGCCTGGGACATGACCCGCGACGCCGAGCCTGTCCGCCACCGAGTACGTCGACCTGGTGCTCGGCAACATCGGCAGCGAGTCCGACGCGTGGGGCGTCAGCCGGATCCCGGTCTACGCCGCGCAGGCGGTCGCCCTCTACAGCGACCCCACCACCCGCGACGAGCCTCGCCACCCGCTGGGAGCAGGGCCTGCGGGGGCTGCTGGCCGACGCCGAGCCGGGCACCGACCACCAGACTCACCTTCGCCCGGTCCTACGCCGCCGCGGCGCGCAGCGAGGCCGCCGTGGCGGACCTGGAGGGGCTGCTCGACGGCAGCCTGGTCTTCGAGGGCCTCGCCGTCGACCAGGACCTGCGCTGGGCGTTGCTCAGCGCGCTGGCCCGACTCGGCAAGGCCGACGACGCCCGGATCGACGCCGAGCCTGGCCGGCGACAACACCATCTCCGGCCAGGAGATGTCCGCGGCCGCCCGCGCCGCGATCGGCACGCCGCAGGCCAAGGAGCGCGCCTGGACCCAGGCCCTGCTCGACCCGTCGGTGCCCAACGAGACCCAGCGCAGCGTGGTCCACGCGTTCTGGCAGGCCGGCCAGGAGGAGGTCCTGGCGCCGTACGTCGAGCGCTACCTCGCCGAGGTCGCCGGCTCCTGGGAGCGGCTGGGCGCGCACAAGGCCTCGGTGGCGCTGGAGTTCATCTTCCCGCGCCGGGTGGCGACGCAGGCGACCCTGGACACGGTGGACGCCTGGCTCGCCGAGAACGCCGAGACGGTCAACCCGGGCGCGGTGCGCTACGTGCGCGAGGGCCGCGCCGACGTCGCCCGGGCGCTGGCCGCGCAGGCGCGCGACGCGCAGCGCTGACGCTCAGGCGCCCCGGACGCAGCACGGCCCGGCACCCCTCGGGGTGCCGGGCCGTCGTGCGTGCAGGCGTCGTGTCGCCGGTCAGTCCTTGGCGAGTCTCGCCCAGGAGCTCGATGCCGCGGTTCAGGCCACCGGCCAGGTCGCCGGCGGCGAAGCGCTCGGTCATCGCCGCGACGGCCTGTGCCGACTCGTCGTCGGTGAGCAGGCTGGCGGGTGTGACCACCGGTGACGATCTCGACGACCCGCCGGGCGGGGTCGACCATGATCAGGATGCTGCGCGCGGGCAGCACCAAGGTGTTGTGCAAGGCTGGTCGCGAAGTCGCGCGGCTCGCCCGTCACGGGCCCCACGAACACCGAGATCTCCGCACGGCACAAGTCTGCTCGGCGGTGCGGATCGTGACGTCGAGGCTCGCCCGCTCGGTGGCGCTCAGGCCCGTGCTGCTCATCGCGGGCTACCAGCCGCCGCCGGCGCCGCCGGCCTTGGAGTCCTCGGAGTCCGGCGCGGCCAGGCTCGCCGGCCGCCTTGCGCGGGCCGCCGAGCCACTGGCTCTCCGGCTCGAGCGCGTTCACGCTGAGGTTCTCGCCGCGAGCCAGCGCCGGGGCGACGTAGAGCAGGGTGATGACGACGAAGGCCAGCAGCGGGATGCCGCCGAGCACGAGGAAGGCGTGCAGCACGTCGATGTCCGGCTTGGGCTCCCAGCTGCCCGGCCGCGGCACGGGGGTGTCGGCGGAGGCCGAGCCGGCGCCGGCCACGAGCAGGACCGCGCCTGCGCCGAGGAGGGTGCACAGGGCGAGGACACGTCGTACAGCAGTGGTCACGGACAGAGGATATCGGCTCCCGCGCCCGCGGGGGCAGGTGGTGGGCGGTGAACGTCTCACCGGCACTTTGGGACACTGGCGGGATGCTTGCGCAACTCCTGACGGCAACGGCCACCACGAGCCCCTGCGCCGACGGCGAGCAGGTGTGCGACCTGACCTGGGACGTCACGGGGAACCGCCGCCTCGCGCAGTGGTCCGACGTGCTTATCGGCAAGCCGCTGGCGATCATCGGGTTGATCCTGCTCGGCCTCGTCGCCCGCTGGCTGCTGCACCGGCTGATCGACCGGGTCGCCGCCCGCGCCGAGCGCGGCGTGATGCCCGAGCGGGTCGAGTCGGCCGTGGCCGCCCGCCGCAAGCAGCGCGCCGCCACGATGGCCGGGCTGCTCAAGAGCATCGTCACCTTCGTCATCGTCGCGATCGCCGGCACGATGGTGCTCAGCGAGATGGGCGTCGACATCGCCCCGATCATCGCCAGCGCCGGCATCATCGGCATCGCGCTGGGCTTCGGCGCCCAGTCCCTGGTCAAGGACTTCCTGGCGGGCATCTTCGTGTTCATCGAGGACCAGTACGGCGTCGGCGACGTCGTCGACGTCGGCGAGGCCAACGGAACCGTCGAGGCCGTCACGCTGCGGATGACGCGGCTGCGCGACCTCGACGGCACGGTCTGGTACGTCCCCAACGGCGCCGTCCAGCGGGTCGGCAACAAGAGCCAGAACTGGTCGCGGGCCGTCGTCGACGTCGGCGTCGGCTACGGCGAGGACCTGGCCCGCGTGCAGCGGGTGCTGCGCGACGTCGCCCACGACCTGTGGGACGACGAGGACTTCAAGCACGTCATCATCGAGGAGCCGGAGGTCACCGGCGTGGAGATGCTGACGCCCGACGCGATCACCATCCGGGTGCTGGTCAAGACCGCGCCGCTGGAGCAGTGGGCCGTCGCGCGCGCCCTGCGCCAGCGGATCAAGGCCCGCTTCGACCACGAGGGCATCGAGATCCCGTTCGCCCAGCGGGTGGTGTGGCACCGCGAGGACCGCCGCCACGAGGAGACCGCTCCGCCCGGGGCGCCGTCGGGCGCCACGGACACCGAGGGATGATGGCCGGGTGAGCGAGGAGACCACCTTCTACGAGGAGATCGGCGGGTTCGAGACCTTCCGGCGCATCGTGGCGCGCTTCTACGAGGGCGTCGCGGGCGACGAGGTGCTGCGGCCGATGTACCCCGAGGCGGACCTCGGCCCGGCCGAGGAGCGCTTCCTGCACTTCCTGGTGCAGTACTGGGGCGGCCCCACGACGTACTCCGCACAGCGCGGGCACCCGCGGCTGCGGATGCGGCACGCGCCCTTCGCCGTGGACACCGAGGCCCGGGACCGTTGGCTCACCCACTTCCGGGCCGGCCTCGACAGCGTCGAGCCTGACCCCCGAGCAGGACGCGCGGTTCTGGGAGTACGTCACCCATGCCGCGACCTTCATGGTCAACACCGCCGGCTGATCGGCTCCGATCCCGCCGATCGGGTGCGCCGGAAAACTTTCCGGCGAAGATGTAACGCGCCGCCGACCTCGTGACAGGTACTGCACGAGGGGACACCCTCCCGTCGCGACCGGGCCCGGTCGCCTCGGACATCTGGAGAGAGTGAACCATGACCCGCCCGGACTGGATCGAGACGCTGCGCGCCGAGGTGCGCCCCGTCGATCCGGATCCGGTACTGCTCGCGCAGACTGACGCAGTTGAGTCCGGCTCGACGACGCCCGCCGCGCGACCGGGTCGGTCGGCTGGTGCGCGGCTTGCGATGGTGCTGGGGGTGCGATCGCCGTCGGTGCGACCTCGTGGGCAGCGGGTGCCCTGCCCGGGACGGAGTCTCCGTTCGGTCCCGAGGATCGTGTGACGCAGCAGCCGACCGACCCGACACCCGGCGACGAGGGGGCCCCATCCTCCGAGACGCCGACGCCACCCGCCGGGAGCCGGGCTCCCACGGCTCCCGCGGGTGGCCAGTCGGGCGTGCCGGCGCCCTCGAGCGCGCCCACCGCGACCGATCCCCCGTCGGGCCGGCCCTCCGAGGGGCCCAGAACCGGCGCCACCCACGGGCGACCCACCCGGCAAGGTGGAGTCGCCGCTCCCCTCACTTCCCACGATTCCCGGTGTCCCGGCGGTTCCCTCACCGCCGGGACTCGATCGCGTTCCGGACCTTCCGACGCCCTCCCTCGGCTCCGTTCCCCACCCCGACAGCGACAGCGGTGCCACCCACCGCTCCCCCGGCCGCAGGAAGCGCTGGTGGACCAGGCGCGGTGACGACGGACGACGACGTCGTCGCCGCAGCCAAGCGGGGCGACCCCGATGCGTGGCGTGAGCTCTACCGAGCCCACGCCTCTCGGCTTGTCGTCTGGCTGCGCGGCCGGCCCTCCGGCGAGGAGAGCCCCGAGGACATCGCGTCGAGCGCCTGGCTGGTCGCGGCGGAGAAGATCGCCGGCTTCACCGGCAGGCTCCGAGGACTTCGCGGGCTGGCTGTTCGGCATCGCCCGCAAGCTCTCCCTCAACGCCCAGCGCCGAGCGGTACGACGCGAGCGGATCCCTCTCGACGGTGACACCGGCCGCGGCGACCCCGGCCCCGAGGCCGGCACCAGTGGCGGCGACTGGGCACGGCGCCTGCTCGCCACCCTGCCGGAGCGGGAGCGCGACGTCGTGGTGTGCCGCGAGGTGCTGGACATGGACGTGCCGACGACCGCGGAGGCGCTCGAGATCAGCGCGGTCGCCGTCCGGGTGGCGCACCACCGCGCCCTCAAGCGGCTGCGCCGGGACCTGGGCCGAGCCGAGGTCGGTGTCGAGTGAAAGAAACTCGCGCCACGACGTAACACCGGGGCCGGGCGCCTACATGTACTCGGTGAAGGCAGTCCCCCTCTGGGGGGGGGAGGACTGACTCCCCACCCGAGAGACGAGTCATGACGAACCACCGGACCGAACGGCTCCGCGTCGCCCCGCCGACGCTCGAGCCCGACCCGGTGTTCCTGGGTGTGCTGGCGGAGCTCGGAGCGAGACTCGCAACCGGCCGCCCCCGGACGACTCGGACGGCTGGACTCCGCATCGCCGTCGCGACAGCCACCGTGGCTGCCATCGCGACGGCGACCTGGGCCGCGGGCGCACCGCACGGCACGGACATCCCACTGTCCCCTGCCGACGGCCCGACCCAGCCTGGAGCCCTCCGGTCCGCCGAGTCACGGAGACGTCGGAACCCCACAACCCGACGTCTCCATCGTCTCGCCCGGCAGCCCCCTGTCCCCGGGGCTGCCGGGCGCGTCGACGTCCGGCTCCGAGCACGCCTCCGACCGCGGCCTCGAACGCGGGCACGGGTTCGAGACGCCTCGCGGCACCGCACCCGGCCGCTCCGGCGACGCCCCCCGCTCGACGCGGGGCGAGGACAACGCCAAGAACGACGAGGACCACGGCCGCGACCCCCGCGACGACTCCGCGGACGAGCGCCGGCACGGTTCTCCCGCGGACACCGCCGACAGCGACCTGCGCCGGAGCGACGACCAGGGCCGGGACGACGGGCGCCGGGACCAGCCGGGGCGGGAGCAGCAGGGGCGGGACCAGCAGGCCCGGGGCGAGGACACCCCGGACCGCCGGCCGGGGAAGGTAAAGAAAACCCGCTGATTCCCGCCCGGAGGGGGGCGGAGTTCGGGGACAATGGCGCCCGGCCACGAAGCCACGTGGTCAGGCCGTTGGCGAGGGTAGGGGTGGGGACGAGCGGTGCGCGCCGACGACGATCGAGTCGCCGCGGCCAAGCGCGGTGAGGCGCTGGCGTGGAGCGAGCCTGTACCGCGCCCACGCCGGCCGCCTGCAGCCGTGGCTCGAGGCGCGGGCGGCGCCGGGCACCGAGTCTCCCGAGGACCTCGCCGCCGCCGCCTGGATGGTCGCCGCGGAGCGGATCGCCGACTTCCACGGCAGGCTCCTCCGACTTCGGCGGCTGGCTCTTCGGCATCGCCCGCAACCACGGTGCCAACGCCTGGCGTCGTTCGGGCAGCCGGGCGCGGGGGCAGGGAGCTCCTCGAGGCGGACGCGCCGCCCGTCGTACCGGGGCCGGAGGGAAGCCTGATCGCCGACGAGTGGGTGCACCGTGCGCTCGCCGCGCTGCCCCCGCGCGAGCGGGACGTCATCGCGTGCACCGAGGTGCTCGACATGGACGTGGCGACCACCGCGAGCACGCTGGAGATGAGTGCCGTCGCCGTCCGGGTGGCCCGGCACCGGGCGCTGCGCCGGCTGCGCGAGCCTCGATCTCTAGAACACGTTCTATTCTGGGCGCATGAGCCTGCACGTCTCCGACGCCGACCGGGTGCGCACCCTCGTGCTCGACCGCCCCGACGCCCTCAACGCCTTCGACGAGGCGCTGTACGACGCCACCACCGACGCCCTGCTCGCCGCCGCCGAGGACCCGCAGGTGGCCGTCGTGCTCCTGACCGGCGCCGGCCGGGCCTTCAGCGCGGGCACGGACCTGCTCGAGATGCACCGGATGACCACCGACCCGGCGTTCGAGCACGGCCGGCACGGCTTCCCCGGACTCATCGACGCCCTCGTGGACTTCCCCAAGCCGCTGGTGGTGGCGGTCAACGGTCTCGGGCTCGGCATCGGCGCGACGATCCTCGGCTTCGCGGACCTCGCCTTCATGGCGGCCGACGCCCGGCTCAAGTGCCCGTTCACCTCGCTCGGGGTCGCGCCGGAGGCCGCGTCGTCGTACCTCCTGCCGGCACTGGTGGGCCGTCAGAACGCCGCCTGGGCGCTGCTCTCCGCCGAGTGGATCTCCGCCGAGGAGGCGCTGGCGATGGGCCTGGTGTGGCGGGTCTGCCCCGGCGAGGAGCCTGCTGCCGACGGCGCGCGAGCACGCCACGCTGCTCGCCCGGCGGCCGATCTCCTCGCTCGTCGCGGTGAAGCGGACGATGACCGAGCCGCACCGTGCAGCGGTCCGCGCGGCCCGCGAGCGCGAGAACGCCGCCTTCGCCGAGTTGATGGGCGGGCCGGCCAACCGGGAGGCGCTGACCGCCTTCGCCGAGGGCCGCGCCCCGGACTTCACCGGGCTGTGAGCCTCAGGCCCGCGCGAGCGGACCGCCGAGCGCGTCCACGATCGCCTCGCGGTAGCCCGGCGGCGGGACCACCGAGGTCTGCGTGGTGAGGTCGAAGAACACCAGCACCGTGCGCGAGCGGGCCAGCACGCCCCCGCGCGGCGTCGCGCCCGAGGTGTCGACCAGACTCCGACTCGATCGTCATCGACTTGGTGCCCATCCGGGTGACCACCGACCAGCAGTCGTAGGGCTCGACGCGGAGGGTGACCGGGGCGACGTACTCCAGGTCGGTCTGGGCGACCACGACGTTGATCCGGGGGAACTCCTTGAGCGCCTTGCGGAGCCGGGAGAACAGCGCGATCCGCGCCTCCTGGAAGTACTCGAAGTAGGTCACGTTGTTCACGTGGCGGTAGATGTCGAGGTCGGAGAAGCGCACCGTGACGGGATAGTGCGCGGCGTCCTCGCGGGGGACGTCGACGAGCACCGGGCGCGAGCGCTCCCCCGTCTCCTCCAGGTACGGCGCCAGCGCGGCCCGCTCCGCCTCGCTCATCCGGCGCGGCTCGCCGCTGGCGTGCACGAACGGCGCCAGCACGGTGCGCGCTCGCAGGTAGACGACGCGCTCCCCGGTCTCGCTCTCCAGGTAGATCTCGTGGCCCAGGGTGAAGTCTCGCCCCGCGGACCTCGGTGACCCAGGAGTCGATGGCGACCGAGCCTGGTGCGGAACAGCAGCGGGGCGACGAAGGAGACCTCGTGGCGCACCACGACGTACCCGTCGCCCTCGTGCCGCTCCACCCCGGCGGCCTCGAGACAGGCACGGAGGAGGGCACCGCGCGCCTCCCGGAGGTAGTCGACGTACCGGACGTTGTTGACGTGGCCGAGCAGGTCGAGGTCAGCCCAGCGCAAGGGGCAGTCGTAGCGGTGCCGCACGACGGGCATGCTGTCACGCTCGCGCGCCGTACCGGCCGGTGGATCGAGGGACGGTCCGCCCGATGTGGCATCCGACACCACTGCAACCTGTTCCAGTCCTGGCCTACTACGCTGAGCGGGTTCTGCCGTCACCGGCTCACCACCTCCCGAGGAGTGCCCATGCCCGAGGCCGTCATCGTTTCCGCTGCTCGTACGCCGATCGGCCGCGCGAACAAGGGCTCGCTCAAGGACTTCCGCCCCGACGACCTGACCGCGCTCATCGCGAAGGCGGCGCTCGACAAGATCCCCGCGCTCGACCCCAACGACGTCGACGACTTCCTGCTCGGCTGCGGCCTGCCCGGCGGCGAGGCCGGCAACAACATGGCCCGCATCGTCACCTCGCTCATGGGCTACGAGATCCCCGGCGCGACGATCACCCGCTACTGCTCCTCCTCGGTCCAGACCACGCGGATGGCCTTCCACGCGATCAAGGCCGGCGAGGGCGACGTGTTCATCTCCGCCGGCGTCGAGGCGGTCTCCCGCTTCCAGTTCGGTACGTCGGACCACATCCCCAACACCAAGAACCCGCTCTTCGCCGACGCCCAGGTGCGCACCGAGGAGTACGCCCAGGGCGGCAAGGTGTGGCACGACCCGCGCGAGGACGACCTGCTCCCCGACGTCTACATCGCGATGGGCCAGACCGCCGAGAACGTCGCCTCCATCCGCGGCCTCAAGCGCGAGGACCTCGACCACTTCGCCGTGCGCTCGCAGAACCTCGCCGAGAAGGCCATCGCCGACGGCTTCTGGGCGCGGGAGATCACCCCGGTCACCCTCGCCGACGGGACCGTCGTCTCCGCCGACGACGGCCCGCGCGCCGGGGTCACCTACGACGCGATCTCCCAGGCTGCAGCCGGTCTTCCGCCCGGACGGCGTCGTGACCGCCGGCAACTGCTGCCCGCTCAACGACGGCGCGGCCGCGGTCGTCATCATGTCCGACACCAAGGCCGCCGAGTCTGGGCCTGACCCCGCTCGCCCGGATCGTCTCCACCGGCGTCTCCGGCCTCTCCCCCGAGATCATGGGCCTCGGCCCGGTCGAGGCCACCCGCAACGCCCTCAAGCACGCCGGGATGACCATCGACGACATCGACCTCGCCGAGATCAACGAGGCCTTCGCCGCTCAGGTGCTGCCCTCCGCCGAGGACCTCGGCATCCCGCTGGAGAAGCTCAACGTCAACGGCGGCGCGATCGCCGTGGGCCACCCCTTCGGCATGACCGGCGCCCGCCTCCAGAACACCCTGCTGAACTCGCTGGACTGGCACGACAAGACCACCGGCCTGATCACCATGTGCGTCGGTGGCGGCCAGGGCATGGCGCTCATCCTGGAGCGCCTCTCCTGAGCCTGACCCGAGTCTTCGCCGGTTGTCGGTCGCGGGCCGTACCTTCGCTGCATGAGCATCGAGGTGCGGCCCGCCACCGTCTTCGAGGACGTCCGCGCACTGGTCGGGCCGAAGCGCCCGGACGCCAGCGTCTGCTGGTGCCTGAGCCTACCGGATCCCCTCGAAGGTCAACAACGCGATGCGCGGGCGCGAGCGCGGCGCCTACGTCGAGAGCCTGCTCGCCGACGGGCCGCTCGGGGTGATCGCCTACGACGGCGAGGAGCCGGTCGGCTGGGCCGCGGTCGCGCCCCGCTCGGCCACCACCTTCGCCCGCAACCGCAAGATCCCGCACGTCGACGACCTGCCGGTGTGGTCGCTGTGGTGCATCCGGGTGCGACCGGGGCACCGCGGACAGGGCATCTCGCACGCCCTCATCACCGGTGCCGTCGAGTGGGCTCGCGACCAGGGTGCCCCCGCGTTGGAGGCCTACCCGCTCGACAACGGCGGCGCCCAGGTGGACCTCACGATGGCCTACGCCGGCATCCGCGCCAGCCTTCGAGGCGGCCGGCTTCCGGTGGGCCGCCGACACGACCTCCGTGCTCGCCGGCCATCCCCGCGTCGTGCTGCGGCACGACCTGCGGTGAGCGGCCGCGACGATCTCCTAGACTGCCCCGGTGACTGACCCGCGGTGGCTCGACGAGGAACAACAGCGCGCCTGGCGCGCCTTCCTCCTCGGGACCACCCTGCTGCTGGACCGGCTCGACGAGGACCTGCGCCGCGACCACGGTCTCTCGGCCGTCGAGTACGAGATCCTGGTCCGCCTCTCCGAGGCCGACGGCCAGGCTCCGGATGGCCCAGGCTCGCCGCGTCGCTCGCCCACAGCCGCAGCCGGGTCACGCACACCGTCAAGCGGATGGAGAGCGCCGGACTGGTCCGGCGCGGCGGCTCCACGGAGGACGGCCGCGGCGTGGTGTGCCGGCTCACCGACGCCGGCCTGGAGATGCTGCGCACCGCCGCCCCCGACCACGTCGAGACCGTGCGGCAGTCACTGATCGACCTGGTCCCGAACGACGACCTGATGGCCTTGGGCCGCGTCATGGACGCGGTCTGCGACCAGCCTGATCGCGGCGCACCCGGAGCGCGAGCTCCGCTGACCCCGGCTCCGCCGCCGGCAGACGTCGTGCCGGGCGCCGCCTCCCCCGCCACCTGCCCGCGGGCCGGAAGACGGGACCCCGCCGCCGGCGCCTCCCTGCTTCGCCCGAGAGGCACCGGTCCTGACGCCGGCGGCACCCCGACCGGCCCGCGGGCAGGCGTCGCGTCCGGCGTCGCCCGGCTCGACCTCGCGTGGTGTGCCGGTCGAGGGCGCGCCGACGCCGACCGGCTCAGTCGCGGGTGAGGCGGCGGTGGGTGACGCGGTGGGGACGGGCGGCCTCGACGCCGAGGCGCTCGATCTTGTTCTCCTCGTACGACGCGAAGTTCCCCTCGAACCAGAACCACTCGCCCTCGTTGTCCTCGGTGCCCTCCCAGGCGAGGATGTGGGTGGCGACGCGGTCGAGGAACCAGCGGTCGTGGGAGGTGACCACGGCACAGCCCGGGAAGTCGAGCAGGGCGTCCTCGAGCGAGGACAGGGTCTCGACGTCCGGGTCGTTGGTGGGCTCGTCGAGCAGGAGCATGTTGCCGCCCTGCTTCAGGGTGAGCGCGAGGTTGAGGCGGTTGCGCTCGCCACCGGACAGGACGCCGGCCTTCTTCTGCTGGTCCGGGCCCTTGAAGCCGAACGAGGCGACGTAGGCGCGGCTGTTCATCTCGAAGTTGGCGACCTTGATGAAGTCCAGGCCGTCGGAGACGACCTCCCAGACGTTCTTGTTCGGGTCGATGCCACCGCGGCTCTGGTCGACGTAGGAGATCTTCACGGTCTGGCCGACGTTGAGCCTTGCCCGAGTCGGGCTCCTCGCCGCCGGTGATCATCCGGAACAGGGTGGTCTTGCCGACGCCGTTGGGGCCGACGACGCCCACGATGCCGGCGCGCGGCAGCGTGAAGGAGATGTCGTTCCACAGGGTCCGGCCCTCGAAGCCCTTGGTGAGGTGCTCGGCCTCGAGGACGACGTCACCCAGCCGCGGGCCGGGCGGGATGTTGATGTCGGCGGCGTCGATCTTGCGGGCCTTGTCGGCCTCGGCGGCCATCTCCTCGTAGCGCGCCAGGCGCGACTTGGACTTGGTCTGGCGGGCCTTGGCGTTCGAGCGGACCCACTCCAGGCTCCTTCTCCAGCATCTTCGCCCGCTTGGCGTCCTTGGCGCCCTCGACCTTGAGCCGCTCCTTCTTCGTCTCCAGGTACGTCGAGTAGTTGCCCTCGTAACCGTGGATGGAGCCGCGGTCGACCTCGGCGATCCACTGGGCGACGTTGTCGAGGAAGTACCGGTCGTGGGTGACGGCCAGGACGGCGCCGGGGTAGGACTTGAGGTGCCCCTCCAGCCACTGCACCGACTCGGCGTCCAGGTGGTTGGTCGGCTCGTCGAGGAGCAGCAGGTCGGGCTGCTGGAGCAGCAAGCTTGCACAGCGCGACGCGGCGGCGCTCACCACCGGAGAGGTTGTCGACGAGCGCGTCCGAGGGCGGGCAGCGCAGCGCGTCCATCGCCTGCTCCGGGCGGCTGTCGAGGTCCCAGGCGTTGATGTTGTCGAGCTCGGTCTGCAGGCTCGCCCGTCTCGGCCATCAGGGCGTCCTGGTCGGCGTCGGGGTCGCCCATCTCCATGTAGGCGTCCTCGAGGCGCTTCATCTTCGCCTTGGTGTCGGCGACCGCCTCCTCGACGTTCTCCAGCACCGTCTTGCCCTCGGTCAGCGGCGGCTCCTGCTGGAGCATCCCGACCGTGGCGTCGGGGTCGCGCACGATGTCGCCGTTGTTGGGCACGTCGAGGCCGGCCATCAGCCTTGAGCAGCGACGACTTGCCCATGCCGTTCGGGCCGACGACGCCGATCTTGGCGCCGTGCAGGAACGACAGCGTCACGTTGTCCAGGACGACCTTGTCGCCGTGGGCCTTGCGGACGTTGCGCAGGGAGAGAACGTATTCCGCCATGGGACCAAGGCTACGCAGCGGCGGTGGCACCCCCTTGCGCGGGGTCGGCTGCCGAAGAGCTCTCGGCCGCCGGTGACGACTTCACGAAGGTCGCCGTCCCCCGGTTGAGGTCGTGACCGATGCTGAACGCGTCGATCTCCATCGCCACGACCTCGATGCCGCTCTTGTTGACGTAGGGCCGGTGGTTGAGCCGGCCGTGCACGATCACCGCGTCCCCCCTGGCGCAGCGAGTCGCCCGCGTGGGCCGCGAGCCGGCGCCAGGCACTCACGCCGTACCACTGGGTCTCGCTGTCGACCCACTGCCCGCTGGCCCGGTTGAAGTGCCGTGGGGTGCACCCGATCCGGAAGTTCAGGACGGGCGCACCACCCGCCTCCCGCAGCACCGGCACGCCGGCCACCCAGCCCTGCACCGTCACGATCGTCTCGTTCGCCATCACCCGCACCTCCTGTCCGCGCCGGTCGCCCGTGCGACCGATCGGGGACAGTTCAGCGCAGGCACGCGACGAACCGCCCCGGCGCGGCCCGCGCTTGTGGACAGTGCACCCGGTGGGACCGGGTTGTGGAGAGGAAGTGGCGCCCCTCGTGACAGGAGCGACGCCCGAGGAGGGCTACGGCCTGGCAGCCGTGATCCCCCGGCGGAAGGCGCCGTAGGCGGCCAGGCTCCCGGGTCACCGGCTGGGCGACCTCGGCGTCGACCACCCGGTGCACGACCGCCCGCAGCCGCTCGTCGGCCTCCTCGGCACGAGCCCGGGCCAAGCCGCCGACCAGCGCCCGGCCGACGACGTGCAGCACCAGCCCGAGCACCAGCCCGGCGATCGCCAGCACCAGCGGCAGCGGGAGCCCGGCGACCTTCGACAGGTCGTCGCTCTTGCCGGCGATCGCGGCGTAGCCCCACCACACCAGCCCACCGACGAAGGCGAGCAGGAGCAGCCAGTGCAGGACCCGCACGACGGGCAGCCAGACGGGCAGCCGGCCACCGAGATCGACCTTGCCGGTCTCGCGGTCGAGCTCGTCGCCGGTCTCGGCGAGACGGCCGGTCGCCGCCGTGCGCACGTGCGGCGCCCAGCCCTTGCCGACGCTGTCACCGGCCTCGTCGGCGAGCCCGCGCACGGTGGTGTCGACCCGCGCCCGGTCCAGCGGCGCGACGCGCGGCTCACGGTCGAGCGCCGCGACGTCCGGGTCGCCCTTGCCGCCGAGCAGCAGGGGTGGCCAGGTCACGGCGCTGCGGGCGCGCGAGCCGACGCTGCGCTCGATGCTGTCGACGACCGCGGAGACGCCCGCCGCGTCGGCGACGGCCTCCTCGAGGTCGCGGTAGCGCTGGGCCGGCAGGCTCACGAGCGGGTACGTCGCCGCCCGCGGCCTCCAGGCGGGCGGCGGCCGCGGCCACGTCCGCCTCGACCCTGGCCGTGGTGCTCGCCTTGTCCCGCACCCGGCGCTGGATCTCGCCGCGGAGCTCGGCCATGCCGATCCCCTCCTTGGCAGAGATCGCGAGCACCTGGACGTTCGGCAGGCCGTCCTCGGCCAGCAGCCGGCGGACGTCGTCGATCATCGCCTGGCGTCGCTCGACGGGCACGGTGTCGATGTGGTTGAGCGCGACCAGGATGACGTCCTGGTGGGTCGCCATCGGCTTGAAGTAGCGGTCGTGGACGGCCGCGTCGGCGTACTTCTGCGGGTCGAGGATCCACACCATCAGGTCGGCGACGGCCACCAGCCGGTCGACCTCGAGGTGGTGGGACACCTCGGTGGAGTCGTGGTCGGGCAGGTCGAGCAGCACGACGCCGTCGAGCGCGTTGTCCTCGCGCCGGGTGTCGAGCATCGAGTCGCGCATCGTCTGGTGCCGCGGCGGGATGCCGATCCAGTCGAGCAGGCTCACCGGCGCCCTCGCTCCCCCACACGACCGCGGTCGCCCAGGAGGTGGTGGGCCGGCGGATGCCGACGGAGGAGAGCCTCCAGGCCGGTGAGCGCGTTGTACGTCGAGGACTTGCCCGAGCCCGTCGCCCCGGCGATCGCGACCACGGTGTGCCGCGCGGAGAGCCGCAGCCGGCCGGTCGCGCGCTCGGCGGCGGTGCTCACCTCGTCGAGGAGCGGGTCGGGGACACGGCCCCGGGCCGCGGTGACGGCGGCGGTGAGCCCGGCGACCCGGTCACCCACCGGGGTGCCGCGGGTCGCGAGGTCGCCCAGCCCGCTCGTCCCGCTCGTCCCGGTCGTCGAGGTGTCGCTGCCTTGCGTCACAGGTGTCCACCCGTTCCCTTCTTCGCCGCGGCGAACCGCAGGTCGTCCACACGTCGCGCCGCCTGGCGCAGGCTGGTCGGCGGCGTCGGGCTTGAGCTCCCACTGCGCCGCCGGCGCGAGGTAGCGGGCGCGCTCGGCGCCCATCAGGGCCCGCAGCCGCTGGAGGAGGCCGGCGCGCGCCTGCTCCACCGCCCGGCGCGCACCGGCCTCACCGAGGATCGTGTCGAGCAGCGAGCGCCCGAGCCGCACCGACTCCGCAGCCTGGCCGCGCGGGTCCTCGCCGGCGAGCGCGACGACGGCGAGCGTCACCGACAGCCCTCGGACGCCGAGCGCCAGGAAGCGTGCGCTGTGCCGGGCGTCGCCCGCCTCGGTGCGCACCAGGCTCCTGCAGGCTCCTCCAGCCACGCGCGGACGTCCTGCTCGGAGCGCGAGCGCAGCCCGCGCCCGGCCCGGGTCAGGTCGTCGGGCGTCGCTGCGAGCAGCGCCTCGCCGTAGCCCTCCTCGCGCCACGCGGCGGACGCGCGCTCGGCGGCCCGCTCGGCGTGGTCGGCGACCAGGGACTCCAGCGCCATCTCGACGGCGACGGCGACCCGCTCGGCCTGCTGCGGCTTGCCCTTGATGGCGTTGACCAGGCGCTCCCGCACGAAGCCGACCTTGGCCTCCAGGGAGCGGACCAGGCTCCCCGCTGCCGACGAACTCCTGCCAGCGCGCCAGCAGGTCGCCCCGCAGGAGGGTGCCGTCGCCGCCCGCGGTGACCAGCGAGGACTCGGCGTCGTCGTAGACCTGGTCGGCGGCGGCGAGCAGACCCGAGACCGCGGCCACCTGCTGCGCGGCGGCGTCGGCGATCGGGAACGCCTTGCGGGTCACCGTGCGGACGGCACCGGCGACGGTCTGGTTGACCACGTCGCGCCGGGCGGCGGCGTCGGCGGCGAGCGCATCCAGCCAGCCCCGCACCTCCGCGGCGTACGACGCGGGAAGCAGCCCCTCGTCGCTGACCGTCCCCTGCGGCACGGCGAACAGCGGACTGTCCTTGAGCCCCCGGGCCGCCATCATCCGGGCCAGGTGGACCGAGACCGTCGCGACGTCGTCGGCCGGGGTGCGGCTCAGCACCAGCGCGACCGCGGTGTTGCGGTCGACCGCGAGCCTTGAGGTGGTCCCACGGGACCTGGTCGGAGTAGCGCGCGGCGGAGGTGACGAAGAGCCACAGGTCCGCGGCGGCGAGCAGCCTGGGAGGCCAGTCTCGCGGTTGCGCTCGTCGACGGAGTCCACGTCGGGAGCGTCCAGGATCGCCAGCCCGCGCGGCACGTGCGGGTGCGCGACGAGCCTGGATCGCGGACTGGTCGTTCGTGGCCTGCTGCACCCGGGAGAGCTCCGGCAGCAGCCGGTCGGCACCGAACCAGCGTGCGTCGTCGGGGTGGTGCACGAGCACCGGCGACTTCGTGGTGGGGCGCAGGATGCCGGGCGTGGTGACCTTGTGCCCGACGAGGGTGTTGACGAGCGTCGACTTGCCCGCGCCGGTGGAGCCGCCGACGACGACGAGCATCGGCGCCTCGATCTCGGTCAGCCGGGGGATCACGTAGTCCTCGAGTCTGCTCGATGACGTGGTCGCGCCCGACCCGCAGCGCGGCGACGCCGGGCAGGTCGAGCGGCAGCGGTGCCGCCTTGAGGGATCCGTGCAGCCGGACGACCTCGGTCAGCATTCGGCTGCTGGTGAGGTCGCCGCTGAGCGGCGATGGGTGTCCGGGGGTCATCGCTGGGGTACCACCTGTCCGGGGAACGCGATCCGAGGCCGGGCCGCCTGGATGCGACCGAGGAAGTCCTGTCCACGCGCCTGCCAGTCACGCGGAGCGGTGCCGCGCAGCAGCCGGTGGTGCAGGTAGCCGGTGCTCGATGGCCGCCTGCTGGTAGTCGCGCATGGCGCGCTCCGCCGCCGGGCCGCCCTGCTGGCGGGCGTGCTTGCGGGCCGTGCGGCGGGCCCGCAGGTCCACCACCCAGCCGATGTCGGTCGCCGGGAGCAGGCCGCGGTCGGCGGCGTCGGTGAGCGCCATCCGCAGCACGTGCGCCTCGGTCTCGCGCGCCCACCAGGCCAGTGCGACCATGCCGATGAAGGCCGGCGCCATGATGACGACGTACACGACGACGAAGGCTGCCGAAGCCGAACACCGTCGAGCCGTTCCAGATGCCGTGGGCGAGCACGGCCAGGAGGTACCCGCCGAGCGGCGCGATCCAACGCACCGACCTGCTGCGCGAGTCGACGGCGATGCCGATGCCGATGCCGGTGAAGGCGGTGAAGAGCGGGTGGGCGAAGGGGCTGAACAGGCAGCGCAGCACGAAGGTGCCGGTGACCGCCTCCAGGCCGCCGGGCCCCACGCCGTCGGTGCCGTTGTAGGCGGCGATCAGGTAGAGGACGTTCTCGGTGAAGGCGAAGCCGACGCCGACCATGCCGGCGTAGACGATGCCGTCGAGGATCCCGTCGACCTCGGCCCGGCGCCACCACAGCAGCAGCACGAGGAAGAGGCCCTTGCTGGCCTCCTCCACGACCGGCGCGACGATCGCGAGCGAGGTGTTGTCGGTGACCGGTACGACGAGGCCGCCGATGCCCTGAATGACCAGCGCCGCCATCGTCGCCACGAAGGCGCCCCAGCCCAGTCCGGCGACCAGCAGCGGGCGCGGCTCGGGCTCGTAGCGGTCCAGCCACAGGTACGCCGCCAGCACCGGCCCCACCGGCACGGCCGCCAGCCCGACGGCGAGCACCGTGGTGCCGGGCGCGCCGGAGAGCGCGAGCAGGACGAGGGTCAGGAGTGCGCCGACGGTCACCGCCACGGTCACCACGACCGTGAAGGCAACACTGTTGCGCGGGCTTCCTGACATGAGCGGAAGCCTATCGGGAGGCTCGGGTCAAGCCCTGATCGCCAACTGTACGCCGCGGCGTAGAGTGGGAAAGGTGACCGAGGACACCCCCACCGAGCCGAAGACCGAGCAGCACGACCCCGCCGTCCCCGAGGCCTATGCGGCCTTCATGCGCACCGGCTGGGACGACCGTCCCAGCGACGTGCAGCGGCATCCGGTGGCGGACCTCGCGGCGGCGCGCCGGCAGCGGCTCGCGGAGGCCTTCCCGGGTGAGCGGCTGGTGCTGCCGGGCGGCGGCTACCAGGTGCGTGCCTTCGACACCGACTACCGCTTCCGCGCCGACACCGCGCACGCCTACTTCTCCGGCAACCACACCTCCGACGCCACGCTGGTGGTCGAGCCCGACGGCTCCTGCGTGCTCTACGCGCGCCCGCGCTCGGGCCGCGACAGCGACGAGTTCTTCCGTGACCGCCAGTACGGCGCGCTGTGGGCCGGCAAGCGCCCCTCGGCCGAGGAGCCTGGAGGCTGCCCTCGGCGTCGAGGTCCGCCACGTCGACGACCTCGCAGGGGCGCTCGGCAGCGGCACCAAGACCCGCGTGCACCGCCAGGTCTCCGCGGCCGTCGACGGCCTGGTCGCCGCCGACGAGGCCCGCGACACCGAGTCGGCCCGGGTGCTCTCGGAGATGCGCCTGGTCAAGGACGAGTGGGAGGTCGGCGAGCCTGCAGTCCGCCGTCGACGCGACCACGCTCGGCTTCGAGGACTGCGTGCGCGAGTGGGACCGGGTGATCGAGCACGGCGAGCGCTGGCTGGAGGGCACCTTCTTCCGCCGGGCACGGACGATGGGCAACGACCTCGGCTACGACTCGATCGTCGCCAACGGCTCGCACGCCACGACCCTGCACTGGATCGAGAACTCCGGCGCCGTCGTTCCCGGTGAGCTGATCCTGCTCGACATGGGCGTCGAGAACGCCAACCTCTACACCGCCGACATCACCCGCACCCTGCCGGTGAGCGGCAGACTTCACCACGCTCCAGCGCGACCTCTACACGCTGGTCCTGCAGGCCCAGGACGCCGCGCTCGCGGCGCTGCGCCCGGGTGCGAAGTTCCTCGCCGGGCACGACGCCGCGATGGGCGTCCTCGCGCACGGCCTCGACGACCTCGGCCTGCTGCCGGTGCCGGTCGAGGAGGCCCTCTCCCCCGACTCCCGGGTCTACGCCCGCTGGACGCTGCACGGCACCAGCCACATGCTCGGCATGGACGTGCACGACTGCGGGCACGCGGCACCGGAGACCTACCGCGACGCCGACCTGGTCGAGGGCATGGTGCTCACCGTCGAGCCGGGGCTGTACTTCCAGGCCGACGACCTGCTCGTGCCCGAGGAGCCTGCGCGGCATCGGGATCCGGATCGAGGACGACGTCGTGGTCACCGCCGACGGCGTGCGCAACCTGTCCGCCGCCCTCCCCCGCACGCCGGAGGCCATCGAGGAGTGGATGGGCCGCCTGCGCGGCTGAGCACCGTGCTCACCCGGCGCGCGCTGCTCGCCAGCACGGCGGCCATCGGCCTGGCCGGCTGCTCCGACGCCCGGCCGTGGTCCGAGGCGTCCGGCCGGGTCCGGCTGGCGACCGGCACCCGAGGCGCCGTCTTCGACCAGTACGGCGCCGCGCTGGCCCGGGTCGTCGGCGACCTCATGCCGGCGACCTCGGCGGGCACCGTCACCACCGGGGGCTCGGTCGACAACGTGCTGCAGATCGTCGCCGGGCGGGCCGAGATCGGCTTCTGCCTCGGCGACACGGCCGCGGTGGCGGTGGCCGGGAGCGCGCCCTTCGAGGGCGCGACCGGGCTGGTGGCGCTGGCGCGGCTCTACGACGAGCTTCCTGCAGGTGGTCGTGCGCGCGGACTCCCCCGTCCGCACGCTCGCCGGCCTGCGCGGGCGCCGGGTGGCGGTCGGCGAACGTCTCTCGGGCACCCTGCTCACCGTGTCCCGCACCCTCGCCGCGGCCGGGGTGGACCTGGCCGGGGTCGAGGTCTCCCACGCGGTGCTCGCCGACGCGCTCGCCGCCCTGGCCACGCGGCGGGTGGACGCCGTGTGCTTCGTGAGCGGCTTCCCGATCCGCCCGATCGCCGACTTCGCCGTGGGTACGCCGGTGCGGGTGCTCGACCTCGGTGCGCTGGTGCCGTCGCTGGTGGCCGAGCACGGGGCGCAGTACGTCGCGGGGCCGCTGCCCGCCTCGCCGTACCGGTTGCCGGCGGCGGTGCAGACCGTCAGCGTGAAGACGCACCTGGTGGCCAGCCCAGCACTGTCCGACGACCTGGCCGCCGGGGTCGCGTCGGTCATCTTCGACGAGCAGGAGCGGATCGCGCGGCTGGTGCCCGACGTGCGTCAGCCGACCGCGGCGGCCGGCATCTTCACCGAGCCGCTGCCGCTGCACCCGGGCGCGCTGGCGTACTTCAGGAGGCGCGACCGCGCGGGATCCTGACCTCCGCGCGCAGCCCGGGGCCGGCGGCGGCCAGGCGCAGCGAGCCGCCCGCGTCCCGCAGCCGGCCCGCGGCGATCGCCAGGCCGAGGCCGGTGCCCTCGACGTCCGCGTGCCGGGGCAGCCGGTGGAAGCGGCGCCCGAGCTCGTCCACCTCGGCCGTGCTCAGGCTCGGGACCGTGGTCGCGAAAGAGCAGCAGCCAGTCGTCGGCGTCGGCGCGCAGGCCGAGACTCGACCGCGGCACCGGGTGCGTACTTGAGCGCGTTGTCCAGCAGGGCGTCGACCACCACCGGCGCGAGGTCCGGCTCGACCACGACGCTCGCCGTGCCCGGCTCGAGCCGGACGCTGAGCAGGTGACCGAACAGCGGCTCCCACAGGGCGATCCGGTCGCGCACCTGCGCCACGAGGTCCACCGCGGTGCGCTCCCGGTCGCGGGAGCCCGCGCTGCTCACCTCGATCAGGCCCTCCAGCGCTCGCGCGATCCGGTCGGTCTCCTCGATCGCGGCGCCCAGGTCCTCGCCGGCCCGCTCCTCGGCGAGCGCCTCCAGGCGCAGCCGGAGCGCGGTCACCGGGTTGGCCAGGCTGGTGGGAGACGTCGGCGACGAGGTCGCGCTGCTGGCGCTGGGAGACCTCGACGCTCTCCGCCATCGTGTTGAACGTCGTCGCCAGGCTGCCGCAGGCTCGGGCGGTCCCGCTCCCGGCACCCGGGCCGTGGTGTCGCCCTCGCCGAGACGCCGCGCACTGCGCTCCAGGTCCCGCACCGGGCGCAGGATCCAGCCGACGAGCGGGAGGGCGACGAGCAGCGCGACCACCGCCAGCGCGGCCAGGCCGAGCGCGACGACGAGCCCGAGCCGCCAGGCCACCGCCCGTCGTACGTCGCCGGTGGGCTGCACGACGACCACCGCACCGAGCACCTGGGCGTCGCGCCCGATCGGGGTCGCGATCACCATCGGGTCGCTGTGCCAGGGCCAGACCGGGTCGGGTGCGGTGGACGGGTTGCCGTCGAGGGCCGCCGCCACGGCGGCGTCGACCGCCGGGCCGCGGGCCGTGCCGGATCCGGCGAGCACGGTGCCGTCGGCGTCGAGCACGACCACCGCGGCGCCGTAGACCTCGTGGAAGCGGCGCAGGTCCGGCTGCAGGGCGCGCACCTGCTGCTCGGTGGACGCGTCGCCCGCGAGCGCCGCGAGCCGGGTGGCGGCGGCGAGCCGGCGCTCGTGCAGACTCGCGGGTCCGGGCCGAGGCGTCGCTGACGACGGTCGGCACCAGCAGCGCCGCCAGCAGCACGCCGATCACGGCGACGGTGAGCACGAGCAGCCGCCGCCTCACGGCTCGGGCACCACCCGGTAGCCGATCCCGCGGACGGTCTCGATGAGCAGTCTCTCGCCGAGTTCGGCCCGCAGTCCGGCGACGTGCACGTCGAGGGTGCGCGAGGCGCCGACCCAGGTGGTGTCCCAGACCTCCTCCATCAGGGCCGCGCGGCTGACCGGGCGACCGGGCGTGCGGGCCAGGGCCCGCAGCAGGCTCGAACTCCTTGGCGGTCAGCGCCACGACGCCGTCCGCGGTCCGCACCTCGCGGGACTCGGCGAGCAGGCTCCACACCGAGGTCCGCGGCGGGCGGCGCCACGACGGGGGTCGCGCGACGCAGCACCGCCTCGACCCGGGCGAGCAGGACGTCGAGGCTGTAGGGCTTGGTGACGTAGTCGTCGACCCCGGCGCGCAGCGCGGCGACGACCGCCCGCTCGGCACGGCGGGCGGTCAGCGCCACGATCGGGACGGCCGAGACCTTGCGGACCTCCTGGCAGACCCAGAGACCGTCGCGGTCCGGCAGGCCCATGTCGAGCAGCAGCAGACTCGGCGTCGGCATGGGCCTCCAGGGCAGCGGCCGCGGTCGCCGCGTGGCAGACCTGGTAGCCGTTGCGCCGCAGGGCCTGGGTGAGCGCCTCGGCGACACCGGGGTCGTCCTCCACCAGCAGGATCCGCATCGCGCTGCCATCGTAGGGCGTGGCCTCAGGTGCGGGCCTGCTCCCGGTCGAGGTAGGTGTCGCGGCGGTTGCGCAGCCCGAAGACGTAGACCGCGAGGGAGACCCCGACCGCGATCGTGACGTAGACCGCGAACAGCCCGACGTGGTCGTGCTTCTTGGCCGCCTCGTAGATCAGCGGGGCGGTGCCGCCGAAGGCGGAGTTCGCCAGCGCGTAGCCCAGCCCGACCCCGAGGGCGCGGACGTGCGCCGGGAACATCTCGGCCTTCACCACCGCGTTGATCGAGGTGTAGCCGGTGAGCAGGACGTAAGCTCACGACCAGCAACGCGAAGCCTCCCCATCGGCGTGCTCACGTCCGGCAGCGTGGTGATGAACAGGTAGGTGAACAGCACGCCGCCGATGCCGAAGAAGACCAGCAGCGGCTTGCGGCCGACCCGGTCGCTGACCAGCCCACCGACCGGCTGCAGCAGCATGAGGACCACCAGGGCGGCGAGGTTGATCCAGGTCGCGGTCATGCCCTGGTCGGCGTACACGCTCTTGACGGTGCTGGGGCCGTTGACGCTGTAGGTGTAGAACGCCACGGTGCCGCCGAGGGTGACCAGGAAGCAGAGCGCCAGGCTGGCGCGGGTAGTTCGTCAGCAGGCTCGCGCATCGAGCCGGAGCGGCGGGCACCCTCGCCGTCCTCGACCTGCAGCGACTCGTCCATCGAGGAGCGCAGCCAGAGCACGACGACCGCGGCGACGGCGCCGAAGCCGAACGCGATCCGCCAGCCGAAGTCGCTGATCTGCTCGTCGCTGAGGAAGGCCTGCTGGAGCAGCAGCATGAGCCTGGGCGAGCACGTGGCCGCCGACGAGGGTGACGTACTGGAAGGAGGAGAAGAAGCCGCGTCGCTCGGGCGTCGCCGCCTCCGACATGTACGTCGCGGACGTGCCGTACTCCCCACCCGTCGCGAAGCCCTGGAGCAGCCGGCACAGCACGAGGATCACGATCGCGCCGCTGCCCACCGTCGCCGCCGTCGGTGCGACCGCGATGACCAGCGAGGCGGTCGCCATGAGGCTGACGCTGAACACCAGGGCGGGGCGGCGGCCGTGCCGGTCGGCGAAGCGGCCGAAGTACCACGAGCCGATCGGGCGCATGAGGAAGGTGACCGCGAAGATCGCCATCGTGTAGACGCCCGCGTTGGGCTCGTCACCGCCGAAGAAGTGCGACTCGAAGTACGACGCGAAGACGGTGTAGACGTACACGTCGTACCACTCGACGAGGTTGCCCAGCGATCCGCGGACGGTGTTCAGGATCGCGCGCCGCGTGGACGGCGGGCGCTGGGTGGTGGCGACGATGGCGGCCATCGGCAGCAGACTCCTCGGGGTTCGGGCGGGTCCGAGGAGGACCCGCGACCGGACGACCGTAGGAGTGGCGACGGTCACAACGGACCGCTCGGGGCGCTGAGTTTACAAACTCCTTGCATCGAGCAGACTCGAGCGTCGCGAGGTCGCGGATCGCCGCGCAGGAGCGAGCGGTCATCGCCGCGAACATCCGGTCGCCGCGCTCGGTGCGGGCGCCGTAGGCCTGGCCGAAGACGGCGACCAGCGGTGCCTGGAGCCTGGGCGAAGCGGTAGTCGTCCCAGCAGTGCGCGAGGGAGTACGACGCGACGCCGTGCGCCTGCAGCGCCCGGTGGTAGGCCGCGACGAGGTCGCGCTCGGTGGCCCGGCGCTCGTCGGGATCCAGGCTGGTGGCGACCACGTAGGCCAGGTCCCGCGCGGGCAGCGCGAGGCTCAGCGTCTGCCAGTCCACGGCCGCGACCCCGCGACCGGCGGGCGGGAAGAGCAGGTTGTCGAGGCGGTAGTCGCCGTGGACCAGCCCGAACCGCTCGGTGCGCGCGAGCGCCCACGCCTCGATCACCGCCGGGACGGCGCGCACGGTCGCGATGTCCTCCTCGCCCAGGAGCCCGTCGAGGTTCGCGACGAAGAGGTCCACGGCCGGGCCGAACAAACCAGCCATCAGCGCCGCGTCCTCGGGCCCGTTGAGCGCCGGGCCCTCGACGTCGAGCAGGCTCGGGTCGCACCAGCGCGGCCCGTGCAGACCGGCCAGGTTGACCACCGCGTCCTCGACCTGGTCCGCGGAGCAGCCCGCCACCTGGTCGCCCTGGACGGACGGCGCGAGGTCCTCCAGCAGCAGCACGAAGTCGCCACCCTCCTCGGCGATCGCGGCGTGGTGCAGCCGGGGTGTGCGGACCGCGACGGTCGGCAGGATCTCGCGGTAGAACCGGACCTCGGTGCGGTACGGGTTGGCCAGCAGCGCCCGCGCCGCGGGGTCGACCGCCGGCAGCTTGGCGAGCACGGTGGCCGGGAGCGCGGGGTCGCCGGCGAGGGTGAGCCGGTAGCAGGTGCCGATCTGTCCGGTGCCGACCGGCGCGACGGCCACCTCCTCCACCCGGGCACCGAGGACTGCGGAGAGCCACGCCGGGGTCAGGCTCCTCGACGGTCGCGACGACGCTCATCGTCGTACCCACCCGGGGTTGGCGGGCAACGCGTCGCGGGCCGGGTCGCGCACCTCACCCCATGCCCGTACGACGCCCGCGAGCTCCGCCGGGGTCGCCCCGTGCAGCACGACCGAGTCGGCGCCCGCGTCGAGCCTGGTCCTGGATCCTGCTCGCGCACTGCCCGGCCGACCCGGTCGCGGACGCCGCGAGCCAGTGCGCGGGCAGCGCCTCCTCGCGCAGCCGGGTGAGTCTCCTCGACGGTGCCGATCGCGTCGAAGGCGCCCGGGTAGCCCTGCACGAGCGGGTGCTCGCGAAAGCGCGCCAGGTCCTCCAGGGACCAGCCGTTGGCGCGGACCAGCACCTCGCCGTACCCCTGGAGGTAGGTCGCGAGCCGGCCGACCAGCCTTGCGCAGCCGGGCCTCCTCGGCGATGTCGTCGTCCACGGTGGCCAGCACCGACCAGACCCGGACGGCCGCGGGGTCGCGGCCGGCCTGCTCGGCGGCGGCGCGGATCGTCGCGACCGAGCGGGCGAGCGTCTCGTCGGTGAGGAAGGTGTGCAGCACGACGCCGTCCGCGACCTGGCCGGCCAGGCGCAGCGAGCGCTCGCCGATCGCCATCATCAGCACCGGGACGTCCTCGTCGAGGTCGGCGCCCTGGGAGAGGTAGGGGTACTCCCCGGCCGGCCCGGTGTGGCCGAAGGCCTCGCCGTGCCACAGCCGCCGGTAGATCCCGATCGCGTCCCGCATCTGCGCGCCGGTCACCCGGGGCAGGCCCATCACGTCGAAGAGCAGGTCGAAGCCGCGCCCCAGGCCGAAGGCGTAGCGGCCCTCGCTGAGCCGGTGCAGCGTGCTGGCCATCGTCGCGGTCACCAGCGGGTGGCGGGTGTTGTGGTTGGTGGCCGCGGTGGCGATGCCGATCCGCTCGGTGGCGGCCGCGGCCGCACCCGCGAGCACGCCGGCGTCCTTGACGTTGAACCGCTCGGAGAGGAAGACCGCACCGATCCCGAGGCTCCTCGGCGAGGCCCGCCTCGGCCAGCAGGTCGCGCGGCGAGGAGGTGTGGCCGGCCAGTCCGTAGCAGCCGATCTCAGGCATCACCGGCGCAGCATGACACTCGACTGGACACGTGTCCAGCACTTGTGTTCGTTGAGTTCGGCGAGCTTGCGACTTCCGAGTAACCCCCGCACGGGAGTTGACTGGAGACCGTGCCTTCCAAGACCGCCACCGCCTCGTCGTACTCCATCACCATGCGTCTGCACACCTCGATCGACCACGGCGTGGTCGGCGAGGTCGCCACGGCGATCGCCGGGGCCGGCGGGATGGTGACCGCGATCGACGTCGCCGAGTCCAGCCCGACCCGGCTGACCGTGGACGTGACCTGCTCGGCGGCCGACGCCGAGCACGCCGCGGAGCCTGCAGAGCGCGGTCGCGGCGGTCGAGGGTGTCGAGGTGCACAAGGTCTCCGACCGGACCTTCCTCATCCACCTCGGCGGCAAGATCGAGGTCGCCTCGAAGGTCCCGCTGCGCACCCGCGACGACATGTCGCTGGCCTACACCCCCGGCGTGGGGCGGGTCTCGATGGCGATCGCGGAGAACCCCGAGGACGTACGACGCCTGACGATCAAGGGCAACACCGTCGCCGTCGTCACCGACGGCTCGGCCGTGCTGGGCCTGGGCAACATCGGGCCCGGCGCCGCGCTGCCCGTGATGGAGGGCAAGGCCGCGCTGTTCAAGCGGTTCGGCGAGATCGACGCCTGGCCGATCTGCCTCGACACCCAGGACACCGACGAGATCGTGCGCGCGGTCGAGCCTGATCGCGCCCGGCTTCGGCGGGATCAACCTCGAGGACATCGCCGCGCCGCGCTGCTTCGAGATCGAGGCCCGGCTGCGCGAGCGTCTCGACATCCCGGTCTTCCACGACGACCAGCACGGCACCGCGATCGTCGTCCTCGCGGCGCTCACCAACGCGCTGCGCGTGGTGAAGAAGGAGATCGGCCAGGCCCGGGTCGTCGTCTCCGGCGCGGGCGCCGCCGGCACGGCCATCGTCAAGTCTGCTGCTGGCCGCGGGCGTCGAGGACGTCGTGGTCGTCGACCGCGCCGGCGCCCTCGTCCGCGGCGACTCCTCGCTGTCCCTGACCCACCAGGAGGCTGGCCTCGCTCACCAACCGCGACGGCCGCAGCGGCGGGCTGAAGGACGTCCTCGTGGGCGCCGACGTGTTCATCGGCGTGAGCGCCCCGGGCATCCTGCAGCCGGAGTGGATCGCGGACATGGCCACCGACCCGGTCGTCTTCGCACTCGCCAACCCGGACCCGGAGGTGGACCCCGCCCGGGCCGCCAAGTACGCCGCCGTGGTGGCCTCCGGCCGCTCCGACTTCCCCAACCAGATCAACAACGTGCTGGCCTTCCCCGGGGTCTTCCGCGGCCTGCTCGACGCCCGCGCGCACGAGGTCACCGTGGAGATGTGCCTTCGCGCGGCGGACGCGATCGCGCACGTCGTCGGGGACGAGGAGTCTCAACGCGAGCCTTCATCATGCCCTCGGTCTTCCACCCCGAGGTGCACCAGGCGGTCGCGACCGCCATCGCCCACCAGCCGGAGTGACGCCTGCTCAGCGGTGAGCGTCGTGCCCGTGGTGGGCGTGGTGCAGGGCATGCCCCTTGCCGCGGTCGATCAGCCACCGGTTGACCGGGAACGCCGCCACGAAGGCCGCCGCGAGCGCCACCACCATCGAGCCCCAGAAGATCGCGTCCCCCAGCCCGGCGTCCATCGCGCCGGGGACCACCGCCATCACCGCGTTGTCCACGAGCTCCATGACCAGGATCGAGATGGTGTCCGCGGCCAGCACCAGGCTTGAGCGCGCCCGCGAGCGGCATCCCGGAGCGGACCAGCGGGAGCGAGGAGAGGCCGTAGCCGAAGACGAAGGCCAGGGCGGTCGCCAGGACGATGGTCTGGACGTTGGAGAGGCCGGCCGTCGTACCGATCAGCAGGCCGAGGACCTCGCCGACGGCACAGCCGGTGAGGCAGTGGAGGGTCGCGCTGGCCGCGAGGCGGTTGCGGGGGTTCATGTCGGCCCAACATACCCCCTGGGGGTTTATTCCGGAAGGTCGACGAAGTCGTCGGCAAACCACACTCGCGCGCGCTGGTTGTTGCGACTTGGGGTGATCCGCAGGCTTCACCGACACCTGACCGGCGGGCGGGCGGACGTAGTAGCAACGGTCCGTGTCCGGGCAGTAGATGCAGTAGAGGTCGACCTCGGCCAGGTCCACCCTCCGCTTGTGGACTCCGTGACGGTCCGACCACGTCGAGGTGAAGGCGACCTCGACCGCGCCCGTCGCGTTCGCCGCGCGGTACTTCACCTGGACCCGCCGGAAGACACCGTCCCGATAGGCCACGAGGTCGAAGGCTGCGTGCTCCGTGAGCGGAAGAAGCACCAGACAGCCCTTGTCGACGAGGTCGGCAAGGGCCTTGGCGACGCCGAGATCACCCTTGTCCTTGGTGTGGTGCGCCGCCATGAGAGCAGCCTCCCCCATCGGGACGATCGGCGTCGGCGCTCATCCACAGGCTTCGAGAGCGGGACGATAACCTCGTCCGCGGCCCCCGTAAGCTCAATGGATAGAGCACCGTCCTTCTAAGTCGGCCGTTGCAGGTTCGAGTCCTGCCGGGGGCACCACCGTTTGCCGGCGCCACCCCGGGTACCGCCCGGAGATGGCGAACCCCGTGCTGACCACCGCTGCCGACCTCGCCGGTCGCGCGCTCGCGGCCGCGACGACCGGCATCGCGACGCTGCGCCCGGCGGACAAGCCGCTGCACCCCGACGGGCAGACCTGGGCGGGCCGGCTGACCCGCGGCGGGAGCGAGGAGCGCACCGGCGTGCCCTGGCTCGACGAGCCCGGCGAGGACGAGGTGCTGGTGCGCACCTCGCGGGCGATCGGGCTGCCCGGGCCGCTGCCGGACGTCGCGGGGCTGGCGGTGCGGATCCGCGAGGGCCGGAGCCGGCACGGCGACCTGCTGCTCGCCAGCACCGGCTGGGACCCGGTCACCCGGCACCTGCTGGTGCCGGCCTGGCGCACGAACCAGCCGTTGACGACCCTGCTCCCCTACCGCAGCCCGGTCGGGCCCGTCGTGATCGGGGCGCGGCCGGCGGACGAGCGCAGGCTGGGGCTCTGCTGGGCTCCGGTCGGCGGGGCCTGGCGACACCTGGGCGAGCCTGACGACGGAGCCTGCCCCTGCCCGACGACGCCGAGGCGTCGTACGACCCGGTGACGAACCCGCTGCCGGGGCTCGAGCAGTACGCGTGGGTGAGCCACCTGCGGGAGCGGTCCTACGCGACCGCCCGGCGCCGGCGCGGTGGCTGAGGGCTCGTACACTGGGGCGGACTCCTCAGACAAGTAGACAGGTCCCCATGCCCCAGGTACGACGCGAGCCGCTCGCCGAGCAGGCGGCCGGCCTGCTCCTCGACCGGATCCGCGCGGGCGAGTGGCAGGCTGGGCCAGCGCCTGCCCGGCGAGACCACCCTGGCGCCGCAGGCTCGGCGTCGGCCGCTCGACCGTGCGCGAGGCGATCCGCCAGGCTCGCCGGCCGCGGGGTGCTGGCGAGCCGGCAGGGCGCGGGCGTGTTCGTGACCGCGCTGGACGCGCGGGAGGACTGGGACCTGGTGCTGCGCCGGGCCGACATCGCCTCCGTGCTGGAGGCGCGCATCGCGATCGAGGCGGAGGCGGCGGGGCTGGCCGCCCAGCGTCGTACCCCTGCCGAGTTCGCGGGCCGTCGGCCGCGCCCTGGCCGAGCGGGCCCGCGGTCCAGAGAGCCTGGAGGAGCACGTGGACGCCGACATGGCCTTCCACCGCGCGGTCGTCCTCGCGGCCCACAACCCCCTGCTGGTGGGCCTGTTCGACGGCTTCGTGCCGCGGGTGCGCCAGACGATGGTCGAGATGCTGCGGATGCGCGCCGACTTCGACGAGGACGCCGACCACACCCTGCACCGACTGCTGCACGAGGCGATCGCGGCGCGCGACACCGCCGCGGCGGCCGACCTCAGCCGGCACCACCTGACGTCCCTGAAGGAGAGCATCGCGTGAACCACCCCGTCGTCCTCGACCTGGCCAAGGTGACCTTCCGCCGCGGCGGCACCCAGATCCTGCACGGCATCGACCTGCAGGTGCGGGCCGGTGAGCACTGGGCACTGCTCGGGCCGAACGGCGCGGGCAAGTCCACGCTGCTGGGCTTCTGCGGCGCGCAGGTGCACCCGACGAGCGGCACCGTCGACGTGCTCGGCAAGCGGCTGGGCCGGGTCGAGCCTGCAGGAGCCTGCGCCGGGTGATCGGGCACGTCAACCCGCGACACCCGCTGCAGTCGCGCCTCACCGTCCGCGAGGTGGTCCTCACCGGGCTGACCGGCACCGTCGAGACCAAGATGCGCTGGGAGCCCTCGGCCGACGACCTGGAGCGCGCGAACGCGCTCATCGACGAGGTCGGCCTCACCCACCGCGCCGACGCGCAGTGGCCCGGGCTGTCACAGGGCGAGCGCGGCCGCGCGCTGATCGCCCGCGGGCTGGTCGCCGAGCCGCGGCTGCTGCTGCTCGACGAGCCGACGACCGGTCTCGACGTCGCCGCGCGCGAGCAGCCTGCTCGAGGTGCTCGACCGCCTGGCCCGCACCGCACCCGAGGTGGCCTCGGTGCTCGTCACCCACCACCTGGAGGAGTCTGCCGGTCTCCACCAGCCACGCACTGCTGATCAGCCACGGCCGCACGATCGCCTCGGGCGAGGTCGCGAGCGCGGTCACCACGAGCACGATCACCCGCGCCTTCGAGCACCCCATCGAGGTCAGCCGCGAGGGCGGGCGCTGGGCGGCACGGGCGTTGCGCCCCGACGAGGCGGCCTGAGCGGCGCGCCTCCACCGCCGGCGACGCCGGACGCCGTAGAAAAGGAGCACGGCCCCGCGGGAGGTATGAGCCTCGTGGGGCCGAGGCCTTCTCAGCGGAAGGCGGACTCGCCGGTCAGCGCCCGGCCGATGACGAGTCTGGTGCACCTCGGAGGTGCCCTCGTAGGTCAGCACCGACTCCAGGTTGTTGGCGTGCCGCATCACCGGGTGCTCCAGGGTGATCCCCGCGGCGCCGAGGATCGTGCGGCACTCCCGTGCGATCGCGATGGCCTCCCGCACGTTGTTGAGCCTTGCCGAGGCTGACCTGGTCCGGCTCGAGCCGGCCGGCGTCCTTGAGCCTGCCGAGGTGCAGCGCGAGCAGCATCCCCTTGCCGGCTCGAGGGTCATGTCGGCGAGCCTTGGCCTGGGTGAGTCTGGTACGCCGCGAGCGGCTTGTCGAAGATCTCCCTCTCACCGGCGTAGGTGATCGCGGTCTGCAGGCAGTCCCGCGCCGCACCCAGCGCGCCGAACACGATCCCGAACCGGGCCTCGTCGAGGCACGACAGCGGCCCCCGCAGTCCGCGCACGTCGGGGAAGGCCGCGGTGTCGGGCAGGCGGACGCCGTCGAGCACCAGGCTCGCTGGTGACCGAGGCGCGCAGCGACATCTTCTGCTTGATCTCGGGCGCCGAGAAGCCCTCGCTGTCGGTGGGAACGACGAACCCGCGGATGCCCTCCTCGGTCTGCGCCCACACCACCGCGACGTCGGCGACCGAGCCGTTGGTGATCCACATCTTGGTGCCCGTGAGCACCCAGCCGTCGCCGTCGCGCACCGCGCGGGTGCGCATGCCCGCCGGGTTGGAGCCGAAGTCCGGCTCGGTGAGGCCGAAGCAGCCGATCGCCTCGCCCGCCGCCATCCGCGGCAGCCAGGTCTCCCGGTGCTCCTCCGAGCCCCACCGGTGGATCGCGAACATCGCCAGCGAGCCCTGCACGGAGACCAGCGAGCGCAGCCCCGAGTCACCGGCCTCCAGACTCCAGGCAGGCCAGTCCGTACGCCGTGGCGCTGGTCCCCGCGCACCCGTAGCCCTCCAGGTGCATCCCGAGCACCCCCAGCCCGCCGAGCTCGCGGGCCAGGCTCGCGCGCCGGGATGGCGGCCTGCTCGTACCACCCGGCGAGGTGCGGGCGGGCCTTGGCCGCCACGAAGTCGCGCACGGTGTCGCGGATCGCCCGCTCCTCCTCGGAGAGGAGGGAGTCGATGTCGAAGAGCCTCGAAGGGGGTGCGGCTCATGAACGGTCCGCGTAGGCGTCGATCTCCCCGAGCAGGCGCGTCTTCACGTCCTCAGGGGCGAAGGAGGCGCGGACCGCCGCCCGCGACAGGTCGGCCAGGCCGGCCTCGCCGATGCCGAGCAGGTCGGCCGCGATCTCGTACTCCCGGTTGAGCGTGGTGGAGAACATCGGCGGGTCGTCGGAGTTGATCGTCACCACGACCCCGGCCTCGACGAAGACCGGCAGCGGGTGCTCGGCCAGCGAGGCGACCGCCCGGGTCGCGACGTTGGACGACGGGCACACCTCCAGGGGGATGCCGTGCTCGGCGAGGTGGGCGAGGAGCGCGGGGTCATGGGCCGCGGAGGTGCCGTGCCCGATCCGCTCGGCGCCCAGGTCGCGCAGCGAGGTCCAGATCGTCTCCGGGCCGGTCGTCTCCCCCGCGTGCGGCACGGAGCGCAGGCCTGCGGCCCTGGCCGCGGCGAAGTGCGGCACGAACCACTCGCGCGGCACGCCGATCTCCGGTCCGCCCAGGCCGAAGGCGACCAGGCCCTCGGGGGCGTGGTCGAGGGCGTAGCCCAGCGTCGCGTCGGCGGCCGGTACGCCGGACTCGCCCGGCACGTCGTAGATCCAGCGCAGCACGAGGCCGAAGTCTCGCTCGGCTGCGACCCGGGCGTCCTCGATCGCCTCCGTGTAGGCCTCGATCGGCATGCCCCGCTCGGGGTCGTCCGGCAGCACCGAGGTGTACGGGGTGCAGGTGAGACTCGGCGTAGCGCACCGCCTGCCCCTCGGCGAGCCTCCCGCCCGATCTCGTAGGTCAGGTAGCGCACGTCCTCCGGCGTGCGGACCAGGTCGACCACCGCGAGGTAGACCTCGATGAAGTGCGCGAAGTCGCGGAAGGCGAAGAAGTCACGCAGCAGCGCGGGGTCGGAGGGCACCGTGCCCGGGTGCCGCTCGGCCAGCTCCGAGACGATCCGCGGCGACGCCGAGCCGACGTGGTGGACGTGCAGACTCGGCCTTGGGGAGTCCCGCGATGAAGTTGCTCAGCACGGTCGTCACTCAAGCGCGTCCACCAGGTTCTTCGCAAGATCGTCGACGGTTCGCCCGTCGTCGAACACCTTGCCGTCGAGCAGGATCGTCGGCGTGCTGCTGACGTTGTTGCTCTGCGCCTCGGCGGTCGCCTTCGTGACCCAGTCCTTGTTGCTGACGTTCACGATCGCGTCCTTGACCTCGGACTCGGTGGCACCGGCCTTCACCGCGAGCGTGAGCAGGTCCTCGTTGCTGACGGAGTCGCCGGCCTCCTCGGAGGGCTGGTTCTCGTAGAGCAGGTCGTGGAACTTCTTCGCGACCTCCGGGCCGGACTTCTCCAGCACGACGGAGAACGCGCTGGCTGCGCGGATCGGGTAGTCGCCGACGCGGCCGCTGAGCAGGTCGAAGGGGCGGTACTCGACCTGGACCTTGCCGTCCTCGGCGAGCCTTCGCGAGGTCGTCGCGGGTGCGCGACTCCAGTCTCGCCGCAGAAGGGGCAGATGAAGTCCTCGTAGATCACGACGGTGTGCGGGGCGTCCTTCTTGCCGATGGTGACCCCGTAGCGGCTGGACCCGGCGTCGCTGACGGTGACGTCCTTCTTGGTGAGGACGGTGACCAGGATCGCGCCGCCCACGATGACGACCATCGCCACCGCCACGCCCGCGATCGTCAGCATCCGGCGACGGGACTCCCGCTTGGCCTGTGCGGCACGCTCCGCGGCGACCCTCCGCGCCCGGTCGTCAGCCTTCGACATCAGTCTTCCTCTCCTTGGGGCACGCCGGCGGCGCGCGACGGGAACAGCACGGAGTCCAGCGCGAGGCGGGTCCGGCCGGCGTACACGATCAGCAGGGAGGCAGCCAGCAACGCGGTGTCGCGCGCGATCTCCCAGGGGTACGACGAGGCCGCCCCCGGGTCGGAGCCGCCACCGCCGAAGCAGCCGCAGTCGATCTCGATGCCGCGGGCCCACACCGAGGCGATGCCGACGATGAAGGCCACGAACAGCAGCGACGAGAGCACCGCGGCACCCCGGGTCAGGATGCCGAGCACCAGGGCCAGGCCGATGACCAGGCTCGACCCCGGGGAGCACCAGGCCGACCGTCTCGGCGAGCGAGGAGGGCAGCAGGCTGGTAGGCCCGCACGGCCGCGATGCTCGCGTCCGGCTCGGTGATCTTCAGCGCGCCGGCGACGATCCACACGCCTCCGGTCACCAGCCGGGCGAGCAGACCCGCCCAGGCCAGTCCTCCGTTCACGCCGCCGAGACTAGTGGCCGCCACTGAGCGGCTCCTGAGAAGCGCCCGGCGGCGCCGTCCCCGGGCAGGCGTAGGGTGCACCCTCGTGAACGAACGACTGGTCTGGATCGACTGCGAGATGACCGGGCTCGACCTCGAGAACGACGCCCTCATCGAGATCGCGGCACTGGTGACCGACTTCGACCTCAACGTCCTCGGCGAGGGCGTGGACGTCATCGTCAAGCCGCCCGCGGAGGCGCTGGACCAGATGATCGAGTTCGTCCGGAACATGCACGAGTCCTCGGGGCTGCTCGCCGAGCTCGACAACGGGGTGAGCCTGCGCGAGGCCGAGGAGCAGGTGATGTCCTACCTCCGCGAGCACTGCCCGCCGGACTCCCGCCCGCCGCTCGCCGGCAACTCGGTGGCGACCGACCGGGGCTTCGTGGCCCGCGACATGGCGGAGCCTGGACGGCTTCCTGCACTACCGGATCGTGGACGTCTCCTCGATCAAGGAGGCTCTCCAAGCGCTGGTTCCCCCGGGCCTACTTCAACGCGCCCACCAAGCGCGGCAACCACCGCGCCCTCGCCGACATCCAGGAGAGCATCGAGGAGCCTGCGCTACTACCGCGACACCGTCTTCGTCCCGCTCCCCGGCCCCGACGCCGAGGCCGCCAAGGCCGCCGCGGCGCGGCACGGCGGCTCGATCACCGGGCTCGGGGTGCCCGGGACGGATACCGATTCCTAGTTCGGGAGCGGGTGCGTCTACACTCGTCCACGGCCTTCGGGCCCCTGGTGGGTATAAACTCAGCCTGGTAGAGCGCCGCGTTGTGGTCGCGGATGTCGCGGGTTCAAGTCCCGTTACTCACCCCAACGAACCGGCCGGACTCGATCGAGTCCGGCCGGTTCGCACGTGCGGACTAGCCGCCACCGGGGGGCGCCGGGCAGGTTGGGCGGCCCGTGGCGGTAGAGCGCCTCGTCGGTGACGGCCTGGTGGCGGGCGGCGTCGTGCCGGGTCGTGGGGCGACGGATCATGGTCACCACGGCGCCGACGGCGAGCAGCCCGAAGAAGACGATGAGCCCGATGGTGAAGGCATTCATGACGCCCACCTGCTTTCCGAGTGTGCGGGAGGTCAGCCTACGAGACGGAGGCGCCCTTGTCTCTCCTTGATTGCCCCTGTTTGTCTGACTAGAGTCAGAGAATGCTCACCGCCGTGCTGCGCCGCTTCAACCGCACCTACACCCAGCGGATCGGGGTGCTCGACGACTCCTTCCTCGGCACCGGCCGGCCGCTGGCTGTCTCGCGGCTGCTGTTCGAGATCGGCAGCGACGGGCCCGTGGGCGTCCGGGACCTGCGCGAGCGGCTGGAGCTCGACTCGGGTCACCTGTCCCGGATGCTGCGGCGCCTGGAGGAGGAGGGCCTGGTCGCCACCGTCGCGGATCCCGCCGACCGGCGGCGCCGGCTGGTCGAGCCTGAGTGACGCCGGGCGCCGGGCCTACGACGACCTGGAGCACCGCTCCGAGGACCGGGCCGCCGCCCTGGTCGCGCCGCTGACCCCGCGCCAGCAGGAGCGCCTCGCCGCGGCGCTGGGCACCGCCGACCTGCTGGTCCGGGCCGCGACCGTGCGCCTCCGCGAGGTCGCCTCCGACGACGCGGTGGCGCGCGAGGCCACCCGGCGCTACGTCGCCGAGCCTGGACAGCCGCTTCCCCGGCGGCTTCGACCCCGGCGGCCCGGACGCGCCGGAGCCCGGGGCGACGTACGTCGTGGCGACCTCGGACGGTGCTCCCGTGGCCTACGGCGGCATCCGCCCGGTGCTCGACGAGCGGACCGCCGAGATCAAGCGGATGTGGGTCGACGGCGGCTGGCGCGGTGCCGGGCTGGGCGCCCGGATGCTGCGGCACCTGGAGGACCTGGCCCGCGCCCGCGGCTACGGCCGGGTGGTGCTGGACACGAACGGCTCGCTCACCGAGGCCGTCGCGATGTACGAGCGGGCCGGCTACGCGCGCATCGAGCGCTACAACGACAACCCCTACGCGGAGGCGTTCTTCGCGAAGGAGTCTGTCCTCGACCAGCCTGATCCCACGCGGTCACGATGGGCAGCAGCCGGCCCTCGATCCACGCGTCCAGCCTGGTCGGCGTAGTGGGCGCCGGGCCGGCCGGACGCCCCGGTCGGGACCACCCAGCCGCCGGCCTCGCGGTCGGCCAGGTCCCACACGTAGCGGGCCACGGCGCCGCGGGTCGCCGCGTCGCTGATCGCCGGCCACGACCCCATCGTGCGCACGGCCTCCTGGTCGCCGGAGACCGGGAGGAACGGGATGCCCGCGTCGAAGCCGTCCGACGCGAGCGCGTGCGCCGGGGACGCGCGGTGGGTCTCCCCCACGTGCCCGGCACGTCGGCCAGGTCGTCCAGCGCCGCCCGGGCCAGCGCGGGCAGGTCGATGCCGAAGGGAGGCCGGCCGGCGAGGGCCTCCTGCGCGAGCGTGGGCAGCGCGAGCCCGATCTGCGCGACCGGGTCGAGGGAGGGGTTCAGCAGCGGACCGTGGTCGTGTGCCGGTCCGGGCGTCGCGAGGGGTGCGAGCGCGGGATGGGCGGCGAGGCGTCGTACCAGCCGGGAGCGCCAGGCCGCGAAGCGCGCCGCCTGGGCAGAGCCGGCCGCCATCACCCCGTCGAAGTCGTCGAAGGCGCCGGGCACCAGCCGCGTCAGGATCGCAACCGTCGGCAGCAGCGCGTCGTCGTGGATCGCGGCGAAGTCCTCGGTCGTCAGGCCCCGGCGCTCACCGAGCAGGGCCCGGATCCGCTCGGCACGGTACGGCGGCGCGAAGGACGACCCGATCGCCTCGCTCTCCGGCCCGCGCCGCTCGTTCGCGGTGACGACCACCTCGCCGGGACCGGCGTCGGCCCGGTTCGGCGCCTCCAGCCAGCCGGTCCAGGTCCCGTCGGCGGCGCGGACCGGCACCCGGCCGGCGACGCGGTAGCGCACCGCTCCGGAGCGGTCGGCGATCACCAGGTTGTTGACCGGCTCCACCCAGTGCTCGAACGCCGCGTCGACGTCGTCCACGGTGCGCGCCCGCAGCAGCGGCAGCAGCGCGTCGAAGCCGAGCTCGCCGAGCACCCAGGAGGCCGTGCGCACGCTCAGCCCGTGGGCGAGGGGCAGCCCGTCCTCGACCAGGTCCTGGTAGTCCGCGCAGGCGTTGGTGATCGCCCAGGCGACCTCGCCCGCGTGCGCGAAGTGCTGCACACCGGGCATCCCGACGAAGGTGTAGCCGAGCACGTCGAAGCCGTCGTCCGGGTCCTCGCAGACCAGCCGCACCTGCTGGTAGATCCCCGGCTGCTCGATCGTCCGGTGCGGGTCACCACCGATCATCGGCAGGCCGCTCGCGGTGCGCTCCCCGCCGGCGACCCAGGCGTTGCTGCCCGCGATCCGCAGGCCCTCGTGGCTCAGCAGCCGCGCGTCGTCGCCGAGCACCTCGTGCGCCAGCCGCAGCCACAGCGCCTCGCCGAGACTGCCGAAGAGCACCTGCTGCGCGAGGTGCGTCGCCATCGGCGTCCACGGCTCCCACTCCCCCGGCCGGTGGCCGAGGTGGGCCAGGCTCGGGGACGTCCGCCGGGTCGAGCCGGGCGAGGGCGGCGTTCACCCCGTCGGCGTACGACGCGGTGAAGGCCCGGGTCTGCGGGGTGCACGCCGCGAAGGCACGCCGGGCGGTCTCCTCGATCTCCATCCGGCGGGCGAAGTCGTCCCACGCCTCGGCGAGTCTCGCCGCCGACGACCGCGGCCGTCCCGCTGGTCGCGCGCAGCCGCAGCCACTCCAGCCTGCCAGGCCCGGTCCGCGACGGTGACCCGGCCCTGGGCGTGCCCGAGGTCGGTGACTGCCGCGGCGCGCAGGTGCGGGACCCCGTACGCGTCGCGGAAGAGGCGGGCCATGGGCCGAAGGCTACGGCGCCCGCAGCCGGGCCAGGACCGCCACCGCGCGCCGCAGGCTCCTCGACGTCCACCGCGGCCGCCCTCTCCTCCGCCCAGGTACGACGCCGCGGCTCGATCCGCGCCAGCGCCTCCCGACCGCGCGCGGTGAGTGCGACCAGGAAGGTCCGCTGGTCCGCGCCCGCGGTCCGCGCCAGGTGCCCGCTGCGCTCCAGGCGGGCCACGCTCTCCCGGATCGACTGCCGGGTCAGGCCGCGGCGGCGGGCGATCTCCGCGGGGCTCAGCGGGCCGTCCTGGAGCGCGCCGAGCACCAGCCAGCGCGCAGCGCTCAGCCCCTCCGGGGCAGTGATCTCGTCGCCGGCCTCGGTGAACCGGCCGGCCAGCGCGAAGACGTGGTCGACCACCTCCGTGAGCAGGTCGTCGGGCTCAGCCACGCTCGCCCACCAGGCAGACGAGGTGCCCGTCGGGATCGCGGACGACGGCCTGCCGCTCCCCCACGGCTGGTCGGCCGGGGGGTCCACCACGATCCCGCCGGCGCCCGCCCACGCCCCGGACGTCGCGTCGACGTCCGGGACCCGGAGGCTCAGCGCGACGGCGAGGTCGCTCGGCGCGCTCGGCCGCTCGTGCAGGAGCAGACTCGACCGGGCCATCGCCGAGCCGGGTCATCGGGCCCTGCCGCGCGACCGCGAGGCCGAGCAGGTCGCCGTAGAAACCCAGCGCGGCCTCGGTCGAGGCGACGGACACGATCACCCGGTGCAGCGCGGTCATGCTCACCATATTGACAGGCACCTGTCAATCAGGCAACCGGCAGCCCGAAGCGCCCCTTCTGGAAGTCCTCGTACGCCGCGAGCACCTCGGCCTTGGTGTTCATCACGAACGGCCCGGCCCAGGCGATCGGCTCGCGGATCGGCTGCCCGCCCACGACGATCACGTCGAGCCTCGGCGAGCGGCTCTCCTGGCGCGCGTCGGCGGTGACGGTGACGAAGTCACCCGCTCCGAGGACCGCGGTCTGGCCGGTGCGCAGCGGCTGGGCGCCGGTCGCGCCGACCGTGCCGGAGCCGTTGAGGACGTAGATGAGCGCGTTGTGCTCGACGTTCCAGGGCAGGTCCAGCCGAGCACCGGGCTCGATCGTGGCGTGCACCAGCGTCATCGGGGTGTACGTCGAGCCGGGGCCGTCGTGCCCGGCGACACTGCCGGCGATCACCCGCACCAGCGCACCCGCGTCGGGGGAGGTGAGCAGGGCGACCTCACCGGAGCGGATGTCCTGGTAGCGCGGGTCGTTGGCCTTGGAGTCGCGCGGCAGGTTCACCCAGAGCCTGGATGCCGTGGAAGAGGCCGCCCTGCTGCACCAGCCACTCCGGCGGCGTCTCGATGTGCAGGAGGCCGCGGCCGGCGGTCATCCACTGGGTGTCGCCGTCGGTGATCGTCCCGCCGCCGCCGTGGTTGTCCTGGTGTTCCATGACCCCGTCGATCATGTAGGTCACCGTCTCGAAGCCGCGGTGGGGGTGCCACGGGGTGCCCTTGGGCTCGCCCGGTGCGTACTCCACCTCGCCCATCTGGTCCATCATGATGAACGGGTCGAGGTGCTTGATGTCGATCCCGGCGAACGCGCGGCGGACCGGGAAGCCCTCCCCCTCGTAGCCCTGCGGCGCGGTGCTCACCTGCCAGACCGGGCGCGGCTGGTCGCCGAGCCCCGGCGCGCTCAGGCGCGGCAGGACGGTCAGGTCGTCAACGGTGATCGCGGGCATCTCGCCCACCTCCTGGGGTTTCAACCGATGTTGGTTGCCGTGTCAACTATATCCCCTGCCGATCCATTCCGCATAGGGTCGGGAGCATGACCCGCTACGACGTCGTTGTCGTCGGCGCCGGCCACAACGGCCTGACCGCTGCCGCGTACCTCGCCCGCGCGGGCCTCTCCGTGCTCGTCCTCGAACGGCTCCCCCACGTCGGCGGAGCGGCGGTCTCGGCCCGGGCGTTCCCGGACTTCCCGACCCGGCTCTCGCGCTACTCCTACCTGGTCTCCCTGCTCCCGGAGCAGGTGGCGAGCGACCTCGGCCTGGACCTGGCGCTGGCGAGCCGGCCCACCGCGTCGTACTCACCGGTGGTGCGGGGCGGTCGCGCCACCGGGCTCTACGTCGAGCGCGACGAGGGCGAGGCCACCCGGGCCTCCTTCCGCGAGGTCACCGGCTCCGAGGACGAGCACGACGCCTGGCGTGCCTTCTACGCCGGGCTCACTGGCCTCGCCGCGGCCGTCGCCCCGACCCTGACCCAGCCGCTCGCCACCGACGCCGCGCTGCGCGCGCAGGTCGACCCGGAGGTCTGGCGCGACGTGGTCGAGCGGCCGATCGGCGAGGCCATCGAGCGCCGCTTCCACGACGACCTGGTCCGCGGCGTGGTCGCCACCGACGCCCTCATCGGGACCTTCGCCTCCCTGCACGACCCGAGCCTGGTGCAGAACCGGTGCTTCCTCTACCACCTCATCGGCAACGGCACCGGCGAGTGGCGGGTGCCGGTCGGCGGCATGGGCGCGGTCACCGACGCCCTGTGGCGGGCGGCCGCCGGGGCCGGCGCCTCCATCGTCACCGGTGCCGGGGTGAGCGCGATCGCGCCCGGCGCCGACGGCGGCGCCGAGGTCCGCTGGCACGACGGAGCCCGCGAGCACAGCGCCTCGGCGCGGTTCGTGCTCGCCAACGTCGCGCCGTGGGTGCTGCGGATCCTGCTCGGCGAGGGCGAGGACCCCGCCACCAAGCCCGAGGGAGCCCAGCTCAAGATCAACTTCCTGCTCTCCCGGCTGCCCCGGCTGCGCTCCGGGGTGGATCCCGAGCGCGCGTTCGCCGGCACCCTGCACCTCGCCGAGTCCGCCACCGGCCTGGAGGCCGCCTGGGCGGCCGCGGACGGCGGCGTGCTCCCCGACCCGCTGCCCGGCGAGGTCTACTGCCACTCCCTCACCGACCCCTCGATCCTCGGCGACGTCCCGCCCGGCACGCACACCCTGACCTACTTCGGGCTGCACACCCCCGCCCGGCTCTTCGCCGCCGATCCCGCTGCCGCCAAGGCCGAGGCGCTCCGCCGGGCGATCGCCTCCCTCGACGCCGTGCTGGCCGAGCCGATCGAGTCGGTCGTGCTGCGGACCCCGTCCGGCGAGCCCTGCATCGAGGCCAAGATCCCGCAGGACGTCGAGGCGGACCTGGCCATGCCCGGCGGCCACATCTTCCACGGCGACCTGGAGTGGCCCTGGGCGCCGGCCCGTGCCCGGCTGGAGACGCCGGCCGAGCGCTGGGGCGTGCAGACGTCGTACGACGGGGTGCTGGTGTGCGGCTCCGGCGCCCGTCGCGGCGGCGCGGTCAGCGCGCTGGGCGGGCACAACGCGGCCCAGGCCGTGCTGGAGCCTGCGCTGAGGGCACTCCCGATTTCGCTGGTCGCGCAGGGCGCTGGTAATGTTTCACCTCGCATTCACCGCATGCGCCATTAGACTCAATTGGCAGAGCAAGCTGACTCTTAATCAGCGGGTTCGGGGTTCGAGTCCCTGATGGCGTACAGACAAGCAAGAGGCCCGGTCGTCCGACCGGGCCTCTTGGCCTTTTCACCTATCCTCCCGGCATGTCCCCGCGACGTACCGCCCTGCTCCTGGTCGTGGTGGGCGCCGTCCTGTTCGCCGTCGGCACCGTCGGCTGGGCCGGCGACAACGTCGGCCTGGTGCTGTCCTACCGGTGGATGGACCACCCGCTGCTGCTCGGCGGCCCGGGCCTGGCACTGGTGGCGAGCGGGTGCGTCGTGCTGGTGCGCACCACGCTGCGCCGGGTGCTGGCTGCCCTGGCGGGCACCGTGGTGACCCTGGCCTGGTGCGGGCTCGCGGCGACCTACGTGGTCTTCTCCCCCGGGGTCGACGACGAGTACTCCTACCGGAGCGTCGAGGACGGCTCGCTGCGCACGATGGTGCTGATCGGAGGGATCGTCGACCCGATCTGGGAGGTCCGGGTCGAGCAGCGCGGCCGTTGGCCGAACCACTGGCACAGCGTGGGCTGCACGGCCTCCCTGGAAGGGCTGGCCTGGCGCGGACGAGACCTCGTGCTCGACACCGAGACCGGCGACGTGGTCGTGCCGATCGACGCCGAGGGGCGCGCAGGCCGCCCGAGCGGACCGCCGGCCGGGGTGGCCCTGCTCCACGCCTGCTGAGGCACCCGTTCCGTCGCGCCCCGGGAACCGGGCCCGGTATCGTTCGCTCGTGGAATCCGACCGCACTGCCGACCTCGCTGCCGCTCTGACCGAGGCGGCACAGTCGATCAACAGCCATCACTCGCTCGACCAGACCCTGGACGCGATCGTGCGGGTGGCCCAGCAGACCGTGCCCGGCTTCGACCACGTCGGCATCTCCATCGTCCACGGCCCCAACAACGGCGACGGCGGTCGGATCGAGACGCGGGCCGGGACCGGTTCGCTGGTGTGGGAGGTCGACCAGGCTGCAGTACAAGGCTCCACGAGGGCCCCTGCTACGACGCCATCACCAACGGCGGCGTCACCGTCATGGACGACATCGCGACCGAGGATCGCTGGCCGCAGTACGTCGTCGAGGTGGGCCGGCTCGGGCTGAAGGCGCAGATGGGACTGCAGGCTCTACACCGCCGACGGCGCCCTGGGCGGGCTCAACTTCTACGCGCTCGAGCCCGGGGTGGACCCGGACGCGATCCAGGCTGGCCGAGCTCTTCGCGGCGCACGCGGCGATCGCCCTCGGCCGCGCGCGGCACGAGCACCAGCTCAAGGAGTCGGTGGCCTCACGCCAGGCGATCGGGACCGCCGTGGGGATCATCATGGAGCGCTACCGGATCTCCGAGACGCGTGCCTTCCAGTTCCTCGTGCGCGCCTCCTCCACGAGCAACGTGAAGCCTGCGCGAGGTCGCCCAGGAGGTCGTCGACTCGCTCAACTCCGAACTCGACGCGACCTGAGTCAGGGCGCCGCCCGGACCGTGTCCGCGGGCAGCCACGACGTCGAGACGCGGCCTTCGCGCTCGAAGGTGACCAGCAGCGACGTGCCGTCGTCCTTGACCTTGAGCAGGAGGCCGGGGACGGACTCGCCGTCGAACTCGACCAGGACAGGGCTGTTGGGTTGCACGGGGTCCCCCGGACATCGTGGGTCACCGAGACCCGCCGGGCAGCCCGCTTCCTGAACCGCTCAAGAGAACCCTACTAGGCTCCTGCGACATGACCCCGGACGTCGTGCTGATGGCGGACCCTCGGGTGACCTCGATCTCAACCCGGACCGACGGACCGCTGCCGCTCGTCGACGTCACGGGGGTCCCGCGGCTCTCCGTCGACCCCCGGGCCCACGACGCCGCGGGCGCCTGGCGCCTCCTGCGCGCCCCCGTCCGGGAGCGGCTCGCGGAGGCCGCCGCCGCGCTGCCCGACGGCCTGCGGCTGCGCTTCGTGGAGGGCTACCGACCACCCTCCCTCCAGGCTCGCTACTTCCACGGCTACCGGGGCCGCCTCCGCACCGCCCGGCCGCACCTGGACGAGGCCGAGACTCGACGCGCTCGCGAGCCGTTTCGTCTCTCCCCCGGCCATCGCCCCGCACTCCGCCGGCGCGGCCGTCGACCTCACCCTGGAGACCACCGACGGGATCGAGACTCGACCTGGGCACACCGATCGACGCGTCACCGGAGGAGAGCGGCGGACGCTGCTACACCTGGCATCCCGAGGTGACCGGCGAGGCGCTGGCCCACCGCCGGGTGCTGGCCGGCGCGCTCGGAGCGGCCGGGCTGGTCAACTACCCCACCGAGTGGTGGCACTGGTCCTACGGCGACCGCTACTGGGCGCTGGCGACCGGCGCCACGGAGGCGCTCTACGACGCGGTGCCCGACTGACCCGGCGGCGACGCCGTGTGGTGCGCGATCAGGTCCTCGGCGGCCGCGGCGGCCTCCTCCTGCAGCCTGCGGCGGGTCGACGACGAAGGCGTCCGGGCCGGCGACGAGCAGCAGCCGGCCCACCCGCGGCCCGACCGGCGGCAGCAGTACCGAGGTCGACCTCGGCGTGCTCGTGGTCGTCGCGCACGAAGGTGACCCGCTCGGCGTAGAAGTCGGCCACCCAGCGCGCGCTCTGCGGCAGCACCACCTTGACCCGCGTGGTCGCGCGCTGCGCCGCCAGCAGGCTCCTCCAGGCCGGCGGGCACCTCGAAGGTGCGCTCGAGCACCTCGACGGAGCGGATGTTGGAGAGCAGGTAGGTCCGCAGGCTGCCGTCGGGGCCGACCGGGCCGGCGTCGACCTCCCAGCCTCGCCGGGTCTGGACCAGGTGGTACGGCTCGATCTCCCGCTCCGAGACCCCCGGCTGCCAGGCCCGGGAGTAGACCACGCGGACCGCACGGCGCTGCTCGCGGGCGCGCTGGAACTGCGGGAGCAGCCGGTTCCAGTCCGCCACCGCGGGCTCGGGGGCCTCGCCCGCGTCACCCTCCCCGAACATCGTCTCGGCGAGCACGTCGATCGCGTCGGCCGACTCGGCGTTGTCGGGCTCGATGTCCAGCAGGGCCAGCGCGGCGGTGTAGACGTGGCCGAGTCTCGCCGGCGTCGACGTACTCCACCCCGAGGTCGACCGGGCCGTCGGCCGCGATCCGCACGATCCCCGCGGTGCCCGGGTCCTCGGCGGTGCCCTCGGGACCGAGAAACTCCAGCACCTCGGGCCGCGCGGAGAGCCACTCCCCCGCCAGGTCGGCGGTGTAGAAGGCGAGCAGGTCCTCGCGCAGGCTCGGCGACCGTCGTCCCGAAGTCGGCGGCCAGGGTCTCCAGCGCGACTCCCTCGGGGTGGCGGGCGAGCCTGCTCGAAGACCTGGGGCAGCCGGGCGATCCGGGCGACGTAGCGCGGCGGGGTGCTCACCGTGCCGCCTCCAGGGCCGCCACCAGACTCGGCGCGCACCTCGTCGGGCGCGACGACGCTCACCCGGCGGCCGAGCTCGATCAGGCGGCTGCGCAGGGCCTCGCGGTTCGTGATCCGGTAGCGCAGCAGCACCGTGTCGTCCGCACCCGGTACGACGGCCAGCGGCTCGCCCAGCCAGCGTCGTACGTCGGGGGCGTAGTGGGCCGGCGCGGCGAGGGTGACCTCGACGGGCGGGTCCACCTCCCACTCCATCGGGTGCAGCCCGTGGTGCCGCGCGGCGGGCAGGCGGCGGGCCGAGCCGACCTCGTCGGCATCGGCGTCGACCATCCGGGACACCACGAAGGTCTTCAGCCGGGCATCCGGGTCGCCGTCCTCGACGCCGCGCAGGTACCAGGTGCCGACCTGGTTGCGCAGCGACTCCGGGTGCACCACCCGCGGGATGCCCTTGTAGCCGAAGCGCAGCACCGGTGGTCGCGCACCGCGTCCACGACCAGGCTCAGTGCGGGCGGCGGGACCGCGTCCAGTGCGGCGCCGGCGGGGGTCGGCGCGGCCGCCGGCTCCGGGAGCCCGAGCCGGCGCGCCAGGTCGCTGCGGTCGGCGAGCCTGCACCGCCCGGCGCAGGGCGGCCTGCTGGCCGGGCGTGAGCCGGACCCGCAGCCGGTTGTCGACGGTGGTCATCCGGTAGTGGGCGACCTCGCCGATCCCGGCGAGGTTCTCGATGTGCCAGCCCTGGTTCTCCAGGTGCCGGATCTCACGGCTGATCTGGGTGCCGGGATCCGCGCTGCCGTCGAACCCGGCGGCCCGGATCAGTGCCTCCGCGCTCACGCCGGCGTCGGCACGGGCCTGCAGCAGGGCCGCGATCCGGACCAGGCGCTCCATCGGCTCACGTGAACCACGACCGACCCGGTTGACCACGACGTCCCTCTCCTACGGCTGGTCGAACGCCCCGTGGCGCCCGGCGCCCCCGGCGAATCGGGACGCACCGTCGAGGGTATCGGCGGCCAGCGAGACCAGGCCGTGCCGCCACTCCGCCGCGATCGCCTCGTCCAGGCCGAGTCTCGTGCTGCCCGTACGACGACAGCCGGTCCTGGCGCAGGCAGGTCTGCGGGAAGGCGGCGAGTCTGTGCGGCCAGGGCCAGCGCCTCCTCGCGTGCCGCGCCCGGCGCCGCCACCCGGTTGGCCAGGCCCATCCGCAACGCCTCCTCGGCCCCGACCTCGCGGCCGGTGAGGATCAGGTCGAGCGCGTGGGAGTGGCCGATCAGCCGCGGCAGGCGCACCGTGCCACCGTCGATGAGCGGCACGCCCCAGCGCCGGCAGAAGACGCCGAGGGCGGCGGCCGGGTCGACCACCCGCAGGTCGCACCAGATCGCGAGCTCGAGGCCGCCCGCCACGGCGTACCCGTCGACGGCGGCGATGACCGGCTTCGACAGCAGCATCCGGGTCGGGCCCATCCCGGCCGGCCCCTCGCCCGGCGCGCCCACGTCGACCCGGCCCTCGGAGACCGCCTTGAGGTCCGCACCGGCGCAGAAGACCCCACCCGCGCCGTGGAGCACCGCGACGGAGGCGGAGTCGTCGGCGTCGAACGCGGTGAAGGCCTCGGTCAGCAGCCGTGCGTGCTCGGCGTCGACGGCGTTGCGCACCTCCGGGCGCGACAGCGTGACCAGCGTGACCGGACCGTGCTTCTCGACCTCGACCGTCATGCGGCGAGGCTAGTGGGTCCACCCGGCTCCACCCCGGCGGGCACGACGGGGCCAGGCGCTACAGGTAGAGGCCCGCGGCCTCGTCGCCGAGCCGCTCGGCGGCCACGGCGTGGATGTCGCGCTCGCGCATCACGACGTAGACCTCGCCGGCGACCTCGACCTCCGCCTTGTCCTCGGGGTCGAAGAGGACCTTGTCGCCGACCGCGACGGCGCGGGCGTGCGGTCCGACCGCGACGACGCGCGACCAGGCCAGCCGGCGCGCGCCCATCGCCGCGGTGGCGGGGATGACGATGCCGCCGGAGGAGCGCCGCTCACCGGCCTCGGTGTCGATCTCGCACAAGATGCGGTCGTGCAGCATCTTGATCGGTGTCTTGTCGGACACGGTCCCGGGATCAGCGGGTGATCTTGCGGACCACCACGAAGAGCGCGATCACGCCGACGACGGCGCCCACGGTCTTCAAGATGTTGTCCGTGCGCGGCTCGCCGGTGCCGGCGTCGACGTAGTGCGCCTTCACCTGGGCGACCTCGCGGCTCACGATCGTCTTGGGGTGCGACCGGTAGAGCAGCCTGGTCGATGGTGCCCGCCAGACGCTCACGGGCCTCCTCGATCTCGCGCTCGATGTCAGAGGGAGTGTCACTCACCCTGGCAGGCTATCAACCGGCACGGTGCGGGGGTCGAAGCCCCAGGGCAGTTCCAACCGGTGGGCACGCATCAGGGCCTCGTCGGTCAGCACGTCGTAGGTGCGTCCGTCGGCCACCACCCGGCCGCTGCTGAGCACCACCGAGCGCGGGCAGAGACTCGAGGGCGTAGGGCAGGTCGTGGGTCACCATCAGCACGGTCACGTCCAGCCCGCGCAGGATGTCGGCGAGCTCGCGGCGCGAGGCGGGGTCGAGGTTCGAGTCTGGGCTCGTCGAGCACCAGGATCTCCGGCTCCATCGCCAGCACGGTCGCCACCGCGACCCGCCGGCGCTGGCCGAAGGAGAGGTGGTGCGGCGGCCGGTCGGCGAACTCCGCCATCCCGACCTGCTCCAGCGCGGCCATCACCCGCTTCTCCAGCGCGGCACCCTTGAGCCCGAGGTTGGCCGGGCCGAAGGCGACGTCGGCGCGCACCGAGCCCATGAAGAGCCTGGTCGTCGGGGTCCTGGAAGACGATGCCGACCCGGCGGCGGATCTCCAGCAGGTTCTTCCTCGTCACCGGCAGCCCGCTCACCGCGACGCTGCCCTCGCCGTGCCCGGACTCCGCCGAGAGGATGCCGTTGAGGTGCAGCACCAGGGTCGTCTTGCCGGCGCCGTTGGGGCCGAGCAGCGCGACCCGCTCGCCGTGGTGGACGTGCAGGTCCACCCCGAACAGGGCCTGGTGGCCGTCGGGGTAGGCGAAGGCGACGCCGCGCAGGTCGAGCACCGGGGTCATCGGAGGGACCGCTCGGGCTCGGGGAGGCGGCCGTCGTACCCGCGCGACAGCATGGCGAGGTGCACCCGCTCCCCCCTCTCGTAGGACCGCACGAACAGCGCCCCGAGCGTACGGGCCAGGGCCGGCCAGTGCCGGGGCGACCTCGGGTCCACCCCGCGCGAGCGCATCGCGGTGGTCATCCGGCCGAGGTCGGCGGTGACCACGTCGAGGTAGCGCACCATGAACGACATGATCTGCACCAGCAGGTCCGGGAAGTGCAGCCGCTGCAGCCCGCGCAGCACCTCGGTCGGCTCGGTGGTCGCGGCCAGGGTCAGCGAGGCGAGCACGCCGAGGGTGCCCTTGACCGCCAGCCCGAAGGCCGCCTCCAGACCGGAGGAGGAGACCGTGACGTCCCACCCCCACGGCAGCGGTACGGCGACCCGGGGGCCCTCCGCGACGAACGGGATCAGGGCCGCGAACAGCAGGAAGGGGACCTCGATCACCATCCGCGGCAGCACGTAGGTGAAGGGCACCCGGGCCAGGGCGAGGACCCCGAGCAGGATCGCGAGGTGCACCGCGAAGGCGGCGTACCACTCCCGGGGCGTGGCCACGACGAGCAGCACGAACCCCAGCAGCGCCAGCACCTTGAGGTGCGCGGGCGCCCGGTGGACGACGGAGTGCCCGTGGAAGTGCAGCCGGTGGCCGTGCCCGGCGCCCATCAGCCGGCGCCCATCAGTCCACGTCTGCCGTCGCGGCAGGCTCCGTGGAGGCCACATCCTCCACGGAGCCGCCGCGACGCCGGAGGCCGTAGAACAGGCCTCCACCGATCAGCAGGGTCAGCAGCACGCCCGCGACACCGGCGATACCCCCGCTGAGTCGGTCGTTGTCGACGCCCTTGGTGCTGTAGCCCGCGAGCGGGCTGTCCGACGCGGGGCCGTCGGTCTTCTCCTTCTCGATGAAGCCGGTCTTCTCCGCGACGTAGTTGAGGCCGTCGGGATGGCTGCTGGCGTAGTAGCTTGCCGACGCCGGCGACGAGCAGCGCCACCAGGAGACCGGCGAGGAGGAACTTGCGGTGCGCGCTCATGCGGCGGCCTCCGAGGTGAGCAGGGGCTTGCGGGCGGCCGGGCCCCGGGCTCCGTGCACCAGGTCCGGGCGGGAGGCGAGCACCGCGCTCACCACCAGGCCCGTCACGATCGCCTCGCCGACGCCGATGACCAGGTGCCAGCCGACCATCGCGGTGAGCACCTTGCCGGTGGCGACGTCGGCGGTGCCGCCGATCGCGAAGAGCAGGGTGAAGACGGTGGCGGCGGCCGGCACCGAGACCAGGGCGCCCACCGCGGCGGCGACCGGTACCGAGCCGAGCTTTGCGCGGGAGGACCGCGAGCACGAGCCGGAACACGGCGTACCCGACCGCGACGCCGACGATCGCCATCAAGGTGATGTTGGTGCCGAGCGCGGTCAGCCCGCCGTCGGCCATGAACAGCCCCTGCACGAGCAGGACGACGCTGATGCACAGCGTGGCCGTCCAGGGACCGACCAGCACCGCGGCGAGCGCGCCGCCGAGCAGGTGCCCGCTGGTGCCCGCGCCGACCGGGAAGTTGATCATCTGCCCGGCGAACACGAAGGCCGCGACGAGGCCCGCCATCGGCGCGGTGCGGTCGTCGAGCTCGGCGCGCGCCTTGCGCAGCGCCACCCCCACGCCGGCGGCCGCGATCACCCCTGTCGCGACCGAGGTGGGCGCGTCGAGGAATCCGTCGGGGACGTGCATGGCACAGGCTCCTTGGTCGTCCGGTGTTCGGCAGCGGGCGAGAGGGGTAGTTAGATGGTTCCGAGCAGATCCCACCTTATTGCATGCCGTTTGCAACAGCACCAGCCCGTCAGGAGCCCGCATCCCATGAGCGACCAGGCCCGCCTCGCCGCCGGCGACACCGCCCCCGCGTTCACCCTGCCCACGGACACCGGTGCGGAGGTCTCCCTCGCGTCCCTCCTCGGCGAGGGCAAGAAGGTGATCGTCTACTTCTACCCGGCCGCGATGACGCCCGGCTGCACGAAGCAGGCCTGCGACTTCACCGACTCCCTCGACGCGCTCCAGGCGGCGGGCTACACCGTCGTCGGGGTCTCCAAGGACGCCCCGGCCAAGCCTGGCGAAGTTCCGCGAGCGCGACGGTCTCGGCATCACCCTGCTCTCCGACCCCGAGTCGGAGGTCCACCGGGCCTACGGCGCCTTCGGCGAGAAGAAGCTCTACGGCAAGGTGGTCGAAGGCGTCATCCGCTCCACCTTCGTCGTCGGCACGGACGGCCGGATCGAGTCTCGCGCAGTACAACGTCAAGGCGACCGGACACGTCGCCAAGGCTCCGCAGGGATCTCGGCCTCGCGGCCTGACCGCCCCGACCACTCGAAGGACACCCGATGACTTCGCTCCACCAGTCGCTCGCCAACCTCGCCCGCGACCACGGCCACGAGCTCGTTCCGTGACGCCGGCGCGTTCCGCGGCTCGCTCGACGACTACCTCGACGAGGGCCAGGCCTCCAGCGGCACCATCAACCTCCTCACCGACGCCGTCCGGCTCGGCGCCCTCGACGGGCTGGTCACCATGCTCGACAGCGGTGCCAACCCCGCCGACGCCGTCGAGTCCGCGGGCCAGCGGCTGGCTCGCGACCGCGGCAGCGCGGACGTGCGCGGGTGCCAGTGGGCGGTCGCCGTGCTCGGCTTCGCGCTCGGCAAGGTGCCCGAGCCGCTGGTGACCGGGCTCGACCCCGACGCGCAGACCTCCGCTCCCCCGGCACCGCCCGCGCCGTCGTACCCGCCGGTGGCCTCGCCGGTGCGCCCGCCGCTGCCGCCGGTCACCTCGCCGGTGGCCTCCCCGCAGCAGCCGATCGTCTCCCCGCCGCACCAGCCCGGCGGCCCGGGTGGCTACGCGCCGCCCGCCCCGGCGTACGCCGGCGGGTGGTCGCAGCAGCCGCCGCCCAAGAAGAGCAGGACCGGCCTGATCATCGCCGGCGTCGTGGCCGCGCTAGTGCTCATCGTCGGCGGCGTCATCGCCGCGGTCGCGCTCAGCGGGGACGGCAAGGACGACCCGAAGAAGGCCGACGACCCGACCAGCAAGACCACCGACGAGCCCACCGACGACCCGAGCACCGAGGTCCCCGACATCGGCGGCCCGCAGGTCGAGGGCAAGGGCTACACCGTGCAGGCTCCCCAAGGGCTGGACCGACGGGACCACCGAGTTCCTCGCGCAGAACAAGGACGTGCCGACCCTCGACAAGGTCTTCCTGTGGGGCGACAAGCTTCAACACCGCGCGCGGCAACGTGATCGTGGAGACCCAGTCGTCCTACGGCTACACCGACCCCAACGACCTCAAGGACAACTGGAAGAAGGCCCTGGTCTCCTCCGACACCGGTGCCGAGATCACCGACGGCGCCAACATCACCATCGACGGCCAGACGGCGCTGTCGGTCGACATCGCCCGGACCAACGACAACGACGTCAAGGTGCAGCAGCGCTCGTACCTCGTCATCAACGGCGACAAGGGCTACTCGCTCACCGTCTCGCTCAAGGACGGCGACAGCGACGTGCTCGACAAGTTCGACGAGATGCTGACGACCTGGCGCTGGGCCGAGTGAGGCTCAGCCCAGGTAGGCGCGGGCGGCGCTGACCAGCGCCGCCACGCCCGACTCCAGGGTCGGGCGCGCCACCGGGGCGAAGTACGGCGAGTGGTTGGCCGGCAGCGCCGCCACCCGGGCGGTCAGGCTCCTCGACCGTGGTCGCGCCCGCGAAGGTCGCCGGGTCGGCCCCGCCGAGCAGCCAGTAGGCGCCGGGCACCCCGGCCGTGTCGGAGAGGATCCCGACGTCCTCGCTGCCGGTCACCGCGCCCGGGTCGACGACCAGGAACCGCCCCGTCGCGGCGAACGCCGCCGCCACCTGCTCGCACGCACCGGCGTCGTTGACCACCGCCGGCAGCGAGAAGAGCACCTCCACCTCGGGCTCGCGCGGTGCACCCGCCGCCAGCGCCTCGGCCTTCGCCATCCGCTCGATCGCGGCCACCGCCTTGTCCCGCACGGCGGGGTCGGTGGTGCGCAGGCTGATCTCGAGCACCGCCCGGTCCGGGATGATGTTGCCGCGGGTGCCGGCGTGGAAGGTGCCCACCGTCAGCACCACCATGTCGCTGCCGCCGACCTCGCGCGAGACGACCGTCTGCAGCCGCAGCACCAGCGAGGCGCCCATCACCACCGGGTCCACCGCGGACTCCGGGCGCGAGCCGTGCCCGCCCTCCCCGTGCAGCACCACCCGGATCATGTCGGTCGCCGCGAACGCCGGTCCGGGCGTCACGCCGAGCACGCCCGCCGGCAGCGGCGCGACGTGCTGCCCGAGCACGACGGCCGGGGTGCCGAACCGCTCGAAGAGGCCGTCCGCGATCAGCGAGCGCGCCCCCGTGCCGCCCTCCTCGTCGGGCTGGAAGACCAGCACCACCCGGCCCCGCCAGTCGTCCTCGCCCGCCAGCCTGCTCTGCCGCGCCCAGCAGGCAGGAGACGTGCACGTCGTGCCCGCACGCGTGCATCACCGGCACCTCGGTGCCGTCCGCCGCGGTCGCGGTGTCGGTGCTGGCGTAGGCCAGCCCGGTCTCCTCGCGCACCGGCAGCGCGTCCATGTCGGCCCGCAGCATCACGCTCGGCCCCTCGCCGCGCGCCAGCACCCCGACGACCCCCGTGCCTCCGACGCCGGCCGTCACGTCGTACCCGAGGGCGCTGAGGCGATCCGCGACGATCCCCGCCGTCCGGCGCTCCTGGGTGCCGAGTCCGGGTGCCGGTGCAGGTCCTCGTAGAGCGCGGTCAGGGCGTCCAGGTCGATCGTCATGGCTCGATCCTGCCCCGGGGGCGGTGGGCTTTCGAGGGCGCGAAGCCGGATCTGGCAACGGCGTCCGGCAGGCACCCGCCTAGACTCGTGCCGCTTCAGCCGGAGTGGTGGAACTGGCAGACACGCAGGTTTTAGGTACCTGTGCCTTCGGGTGTGCGGGTTCGAGTCCCGCCTCCGGCACCGAGCGGGTCAGCCCAGCAGGTCCGCGGCGAGCGGCGCGATCTCGCGCAGCGCCTTGCCGCGGTGGGAGATCGCGTCCTTCTCCTCGCGGCTGAGACTCGGCCGTGGTCAGGCCGGGGCGCTCGTCGGCGACGAAGAGCACGTCGTAGCCGAAGCCGCCGCTCCCCCGCACCTCGCGGGCCACGCTGCCGTCCATCCGGCCCTCGACGACCAGACTCGCGCCCGTCGGGGTGGGCCAGCGCGATGGCGCACAGGAAGTGGGCACCCCGCCGCTCGTCCGGTACGTCGGCGAGTCTGGTCGAGCAGCAGCCGGTTGTTCCGCTCGTCGGACCTCGGCTGTCCCGACCAGCGTGCGGAGAGCACGCCCGGCATCCCGTTGAGCGCGTCGACGCAGAGGCCGGAGTCGTCGGCGATCGAGGGCAGGCCGGTGGCGGCGACGCCGGCGCGGGCCTTGAGCAGGGCGTTGCCCGCGAACGTGGGCTGGTCCTCGACCGGCTCGTCGTACGGGGCGACGTCGTCGAGCCCGACCACCTCGGCGCCGGGGAGGTGCGCGGCGAGGATCCGCTGCATCTCCGCGATCTTCTTGGCGTTGCGGGAGGCGACGAAGAGCCTCACGCCGACAGCGCCTCGCGCTGCAGGCGGGTGAGGTCGGCGCAACCCTTCTCGGCGAGCGCGAGCAGCGCGTCGAGTCTCGGCGCGGTCGAAGGCGGCGCCCTCGGCGGTGCCCTGCACCTCGACGAACTTGCCGTCGCCGGTCATCACGACGTTCATGTCGGTCTCGGCGCGCACGTCCTCGACGTAGGGCAGGTCCAGGCGCGGCGTGCCGTCGATGATGCCGACGCTGACCGCCGCGACCGAGCCGGTGAGGGCCGCCGGGACGTTCAGGCTTGGCGCAGGCGTCGGCCAGGGCGACGTAGGCCCCGGTGATGGCGGCCGTGCGGGTGCCGCCGTCGGCCCGGAGGACGTCGCAGTCGATCTGGATGGTGTTCTCGCCGAGCGCCTTGTCGTCGATGATCGCACGCAGGGAGCGGCCGATCAGGCGGCTGATCTCGTGGGTGCGCCCACCGATGCGGCCCTTGACGGACTCGCGGTCGGAGCGGGTGTTGGTGGAGGCCGGGAGCATGGCGTACTCCGCGGTCACCCAGCCCAGCCCGGAGCCCTTGCGCCAGCGCGGCACGCCCTCGGAGGCCGAGGCGGCGCACAGCACGCGGGTCTTGCCGAACTCGACGAGCACCGAGCCCGCCGGGTGGTCCAGCCAGTTCCGGGTGATCTTGATGGGTCGCAGGCTCGTCGTCGGCGCGGCCGTCCTCGCGGGTGCTCATGGAGCCAACCTACCGAGCGACCGCCCAGACCCGCCGAACGGCCCACGGGCCCAGGTCGCGGGCCCGGCGGCCCACCCACGGCGCGCCCTCGGTGACCATCCAGGCCACGTCGCGGCGCCGACTCGGCGGGCAGCCGCCCTCCGGGTCGAGGCTGGGCAGCGGCAGGTCGAAGCCGGCCACCCGCAGCCGCTCGGCCCACGCCCGCGCCAGCGCGCGGTGGCCGATCTCGGAGGGGTGGAAGCGGTCGATCGACCAGTTCCCCCGGTCGAGCACCTCCGGCATCAGGGCGAGGTCGAGACGCAGGCCGCCGTAGGTCGCGTGCACGTCGTCGTAGACGTCGTTGAGGAGGGCGATCCGCTCGCTGATCGGCCGGACCACCACCCGCGGCAGGCCGAGGATCGTGCCGTGGTCGTGCCAGCGCACCGTCATCAGCGTCGCCCCGGCCGCGCTCAGGCTCGCCGGCGATGTGGTGGAGGTCGTCGTGCAACCGGTCCGGGCACCAGGTGGAGCGCAGGGTGTCGTTGACGCCCACCAGCAGCGAGGCCAGGTCGGGGCGGTGCGCGACCGCCTCCGCGAGCCTGCTCCTCGCGCACGACCGCGGCGGTGGCGCCGGAGATCGCGACATTGCAGAACGACACGTCGTACGACGCTTGCAGGGCCTCGCTCAGCAACCGGGCCCAGCCCCGCCAGCGACCGCCGGGGACCGGGTCCCCGAGGCCGACGGTGGTGCTGTCGCCGAGAGCGGCGAAGCGCAGGTATCCGTTGCCCACGGCGGCAAAGGTCGCGGGGGCGGGAAAGCAGACGGTCACCGGCCGGTGTCGTGTCCGACAACGACCGGTGACCGTTTCAGGTCGATCCCTGCGGGCCCGGGATCCGCAGGGAGCGGGTCCGGGCTACTTCACCTCGGCGCGCTTGAGGCGCAGCGCCCCGAGCGTGACCGGGATGACCACCCACAGCACGATCGTGAACAGCACGCGCACGAAGGTCATCGCGTCCACGACCGTCGCGTCGCCCATCGGGTCGATGTCGCTGATCAGCGGCTGCAGGGCGTAGCCGGGATCGATCCACGGGATGAGGTCGCGCGCCCACTCGAAGAGGCTGTAGAGCACGCCCCACACGATCATCGGCAAGATGAGCGAGACGACGTAGTACAGCGCGATCGCGGCCGGGGTGTTGAGCAGCAGCATCCCGAGTGCGAAGCCGATCGCGAAGTAGATGAGCCTGGTTGACGGCCAGCCAGAACATCCGGTCGGGCTCCAGGTCCCAGACCACGTCGTTGCCCGTGATCGCGCCGCAGAGCACGTTGGTGAGCGCACCGAAGAGGAAGGCGACCACGATCGTGGTCACCGCGAGGGCGGAGACCGCGACGAGCCTTCGCCCAGATCACGCGCAGGCGGTGCGGCTCCAGGGTGAAGGTGGTCAGCGCCGAGCGCTGGCTCCACTCGCTGGTCACGATCAGGACCGCGAAGACCGGGACGAGCAGCGAGACCGGGATGACCATCACGTTCGAGATGAGGCCGTTGAAGGTCACCCCGAGGTCGTTGAGGCCCACGATCAGCAGGGTCAGCGCAACGGTCAGGCCGATCAGGCCGGCGGTGACGGCGAGCAGCCAGAAGCCGCCGCGGGTGTCGACCATCTTGCGCCACTCCACGCGCACGAGGCGGCCGAACGGCGTGGGGCCGCTCTTCGACAGGTCGAGGGTGACCGGCGCTCCGGGCGCCGAGGGGACGGTGGTGCTCATGCCGGGATACCTCCGTGGGTCGGGGCGGTCGCGACGCCGGGGACCGCCTCGCGGGCGGTCGACGAGGTCAGGCTCGAGGAACAGGTCCTCCAGGCCGACGCCGCCGGACCGGAGGTCGGTGAGCACGACGCCGGAGGACAGCGCGATCCGGCCGACCTGCTCGGTCGAGGCGGTGACCTTGAGGCCCTCGCCGGCCTGCTCGACGGCGTGCCCGGCGGAGGTGAGCGCGCTGGTGAGCGTCGCGTTGTCGAGCGAGGTCACCAGGCTGGTACCGGCGCCCTGGGCACCGGCGAGCAGGGACTTCTTGTCGCCCTGCGCGACGATCCGGCCGTGGCCGATGAGGATCATCTCGTCGGCGATCATCTCCACCTCGTGCAGCAGGTGGCTGGAGAGCAGCACGGTGCCGCCGCGGTCGGCGTAGCCCTTGAGCAGCCCGCGCATCCAGCGGATGCCCGCCGGGTCGAGGCCGTTGGCGGGCTCGTCGAGGATGAGCACCGACGGGTCGCCGAGCAGCGCGTGCGCGATGCCGAGGCGCTGCTTCATGCCGAGCGAGTAGTTGCGCAGCCGGCGACTGGACTCGTCGTCGGTGAGACCGACCAGGGCGAGCATCTCGTCGACGCGGGCCTTGGGCAGGCCCATCGTCTGCGCGCCGATGGTGAGGATCTCGCGGCCCGTGCGGCCGGCGTGCTGGGCCGAGGCGTCGAGCAGCGAGCCGACGTGGCGGCCGGGGTTCGGGATGTCGGCGTAGCGCAGGCCACCGATGGTGACCTGGCCGTGGGTCGGCGGCGTCAGGCCGACCATCACGCGCATCGTGGTGGACTTGCCGGCGCCGTTCGGGCCCAGGAAGCCGGTGACGCGACCCGGCTGGGCGACGAAGTCGACGTCGTCGACGGCGGTGAACCCGCCGTAGGAGACCGTGAGTCGATCAACTGTGATCATGCCTCCACCCTGCCCGATCGGGCAGCCCGGCACATCGGACCTGCGTCCCGAACCCCACGGACTTAAGTAGGGGGTGCCCGGTCCCGGGGTCACTGCCGCGCGGGCCGCCGAGAGCCCTAGTCTCGGGCCATGGACAGGCTCCGCCGACCTCCAGCCGCCGCTGCGGCTGTGGAGCCACGTGTGGCGCTACCTTCTGGCACTGGTCGTCGGCTTCGTGGTGTGGGCGCCGGTGATGGACGCCCAGGCCGACGAGCACCCCGCGCTGTTCTGGACCGACCTCACCGTCGGGCTGGCGTGCTTCGTGCTCGTCTTCTGGCGCCGGCGCTGGCCGATGGCCGTCGCGGTGATCACCCTGCTGGCGACGCCGCTGAGTCCGCTGTCCGGCGGCGCCTCCACCCTCGCCGTGGTCTCGCTCGCCACCCACCGCCGGTGGTGGCAGATCCTCACCGCCGCCTCGCTCAACCTGGCGATGACCTGGGTGTACTACCAGGTGCAGCCGGTGCACGACACCGACCCGTGGTGGTTGCTCACCCTGATCACCATCGCCGCCGTCGCCGCGACCATGGCGTGGGGCATGTACATCGGCTCGCGCCGCGAGCCTGCTGTGGACGCTGCGCCAGCGCGCCGAGACCGCCGAGGCCGAGCGCGACCTGCGCGCCCAGCAGGCCCGCTCCACCGAGCGCGCCCGGATCGCCCGCGAGATGCACGACGTGCTGGCGCACCGGATCTCGCAGATCTCCCTGCACGCGGGGGCCCTGACCTTCCGCGAGGACCTCAGCGCCGACGAGATGCGCAGCAGCGTCGCGGTCATCCAGGCCAAGGCCCACGAGGCGCTCACCGACCTGCGCGAGGTGCTGGGGGTGCTCCGCGAGACCGGGGACGGCGCTCCTCTCACCGGTCCCCAGCCGACGTACGACGACCTGGGCACGCTGGTCGCCGACGCGCGTCTCGCCGGCGCCTCCATCGAGTACGACGACCGGCTGGCCGGTCACGAGTCGCCGCCCGCCGCCGTGGGCCGCACGATCTACCGGATCGTGCAGGAGGGGATCACTAACGCGACCAAGCACGCCCCGGCCGCCGCGCTGCACGTGCTCGTCGCCGGCTCTGCCACCGAGGGCGTCGACGTGGTGCTCCGCAACGCCATCGGCTTCGGCCCGACCCGGACCCCGGGCGCCGGGCTGGGCCTGGTCGGCCTCACCGAGCGCGCCGAGCCTGCGCGGCGGCACCCTGGTGCACGGGATCGAGCCCGCCTCGCCGGACGGGCAGCAGGTGCCGTCGTTCGTGCTCCGGGCCTGGCTACCGTGGGCGTTCGAGGAGCCGGCGAGGGTGGAGGGCGAGTGACGTGACGGACGTGCTGATCGTCGACGACGACCCGCTGGTGCGCTCCGCGCTGGCGCTGATGCTGGGTGGGCAGCCCGACATCGCGGTGGTGGGCGAGGCTCCCGACGGCCGGGCCGGCGTCCGGATGGCCCGGGAGCCTGGCGCCGGACGTGGTGCTGATGGACATCCGGATGCCGGTGCTCGACGGCCTGGCCGCGACCCGGCTCCTGCACGGCGAGGCGGACCCGCCGCGGGTGATCGTGCTGACCACCTTCGACGCCGACGACTACGTCGTGGGTGCGCTCGCCGCCGGCGCCGACGGGTTCCTGCTCAAGGACACCCCGCCCGGCGAGATCGTGGCCGCGATCCGCAAGGTCGCCGACGGCGACCCGATGCTCTCCCCCTCGGTCACCCGCACCCTGATCGAGCGGGTCCGCACCGACTCCGGCGACAGCCGCACCGCGGAGGCGCAGCGCCGGCTGGAGCGGCTCACCGAGCGGGAGCCGGAGGTCGCCACGGCCGTCGGGCGCGGGCTGTCGAACGCCGAGATCGCCAGCGAGCCTGCACCTGTCGGTGCCGACGGTGAAGGGCCACGTCTCGCGGCTCTTCGAGAAGCCTGGAGACGACCAACCGGGTGCAGATCGCGTTGTGCATCCGCGACGCCGGGCACCCGGTGGAGTAGGGCTCAGAGGCTCGTAGACGTCGCCCTGCGCGGCCAGGCTGCAACGGGCCGCCGTAGGCGTCCTTGGCCTCGGCGAGGATCTCCTGCGCGTCGTGCCAGGGCGGCACGTGGGTGACGACGAGCCGCTTCGCGCGGGCCTGGGTCGCGATCTCGCCGGCCTCCTTGCCCGTCAGGTGCAGGCTCGGCGGGTTGTCGTCGCACTCGCGGAAGGACGCCTCGCACAGGAACAGGTCGGCGTCGGCGGCGAGACTCGAACAGCGCGTCGGTCGGGCCGGTGTCGCCGCTGTAGGCCAGCACCTTGCCGAACGCGCTCACCCGCAGCCCGTACGCCGGCACCGGGTGGTCGACCTCGAAGGGCTCGATCGTGAACGGGCCGAGCGCGATCGGCTTGGCGTAGACGCGGAAGGAGAACTCCTCGCGCATCCCCGGCTTGCGGGGCAGGTCGTAGGCCTTGGCGAGCCGCTTGGCGGTGCCCTTGGGTCCCCACACCGGGATCCGCGGCTGGGTGCCGGAGGGGTGGTACTTGCGCAGGACGTAGTAGGCTGGTCATGTCGACGCAGTGGTCGGCGTGGAGGTGGCTGAGCAGCACCGCGTCCACCTTGAGCGGGTCGACGTAGCGCTGCAGCGTGCCGAGCGCGCCGTTGCCCATGTCGAGCACCAGGCTCCACGTGCGCAGCGCGTCGGTGGCCTGGACCAGGTAGCAGCCTGGCCGGCGAGTCCGGGCCCGGGTAGGAGCCCGAGCAGCCCACCACGGTGACCTTCACGGAGTGCTCGGCCGCCGACGCCGCCGCGGTCTTGAGCAGGGTCGTCTCCGGTGCCACGTCCTGGCTCATGCGAGACCCCCTGCGAACTGTCCGGCCGCCACCGAACTCGGGGCCGAGGAAGCGGCGCCCGATCGTCTCGAACTCCGCCGGGGAGCCGGTCGTCGCGAAGGAGTACGCCGGGTCGCCGCCCGGGCGCATCAGGCTCCGGTCCGCGAGCATCCGGTAGACGTCCTTGGCGCACTCCTCGGCGCTGCTCACCAGGCTCACCTCGTCGCCCATGACGTAGGAGATGACGCCGGTCAGCAGCGGGTAGTGCGTGCAGCCCAGGACCAGGGTGTCGACGCCGAGTCTCGCTCAGCGGGTCGAGGTACTCGTGGGCGAGCGCGATCAGGCTCCTCGCCACCGGTCACCCCCGCCTCCACGAAGTCGACGAAGCGCGGGCAGGCGCGAACGGTGAGGTCGATGTGCGGCGCCGCGGCGAAGGCGTCCTCGTAGGCCAACGACTCCGCGGTGGCACGGGTGCAGATGACGCCGATCCGGTTGCTGCGCGAGGCGGCCACCGCGCGGCGGGCAGCCGGGAAGATCACCTCGACCACTGGGACGTCGTACCGCTCCCGGGCGTCGCGCAGCATCGCCGCCGAGGCGGAGTTGCACGCGATCACCAGCGCCTTGACGCCCTGGTCGACGAGGTGGTCCAGACACTCCAGGGCGTACTCCCGCACCTCGCCGATCGGCTTGGAGCCGTAGGGCTGGCGGGCGGTGTCGCCGACATAGGTGATCGACTCGTGCGGCAGGCTGGTCGATCACCGACCGCGCGACCGTCAGTCCACCGAACCCGGAGTCGAAGATCCCGATCGGGGCGTCGACGTCGACGTCGTGGTGGTCCTGGTGCCGCACCGGGCCAGACTACGGCGTCGGCACCCCCGCAGTCGGCATTCAGGGACCGAGATCACGTCGGAGGCCTATGCTCGGACGGTGACCACCGCGAGCCGGCTCGGGCGTGCCAGCGCCGTCGCCCTCTCCCTCGTCCTGGCCCTGCTGCTCGGCCTGCTGACCGGGTGCGGTGCCCCCGCCGCGGAGCGGGCCGGCTCCTCCGAGGCACGACAGGTCGCCGCCGCGGCGGCCGACCTCCGGGTCGTCGCCATCTCGCTCGACGGGCTCAACCCCACCGCGATCACCCGCCTCGGCGCGGCCCGCCTGCCGAACCTCTACCGGCTCCTCCGCGAGGGCGCCGGCACGCTCAACGCGCGCGCACAGATCGAGCAGACCGTCACCCTGCCCAACCACACCAGCATGGTGACCGGGCGCCGCATCGACAAGGCTCCACGGCGGTCACGGCGTCACCTGGAACACCGACGTCGCCGGCTCGAGCGTGCAGAGGGCCGCCGGGCACGACGTCTCCTCGGTGTTCCGGGTGGTGCACGCGGCCGGCGGCTCGACGTCGCTGTTCTCGACGAAGACGAAATTCACCCTCTTCACCCGGTCGTGGCCCCGGGACATCGCGCGCACCGTCATCCGCAAGGAGGACGACGCCACGCTGACCACGCTCTTTCGTCGCGACCTGCTCGCGACGAAGCGCTCCTTCGCCTTCCTGCACCTGGGTCTGGCCGACCAGACCGGCCACGCCTACGGCTGGCTCAGCCCGGCGTACCTGCGGGCGGTGGTGAAGCTCGACCGGCTCGTCGGCGGCGTGCTGACGACGATCCGCAACAACGCCCGGCTGCGCCGCTCCACCGTCGTCGTGCTCACGGCCGACCACGGGGGCACGCCGGGGACCAAGGGCCACGACGTGGCGACGCGGTGGGACAACTACCGGATCCCGTTCGTGGTGTGGGGTCGCGGGGTCACCCACGCCAACCTGTACCGGCTCAACGACCCGCGGTTCATCAAGGACCCGGGCCGGTCGCGCCCGGGGTTCTCCGGCCCCCAGCCGATCCGCAACGGCGACCTCGCCAACCTGGCCACCCGGGTGCTCGGCCTCGGGCCGGTGCCCGGCAGCCTCTGGAACCGCTCGCAGCGGCTCACCTGGCACCGCTGAGCCGGCGACTGGATCAGCGGCGGCGCAGACTCGCCGAGCGTCGGCCACGGGTTGAGCCGGCAGCCCTGGGTGCCCTTCGACTGCTGCTGCATGACCGGTGCGAGCGCGCCCGGGCGCGGGCAGGACGCGTGCCCCTTGCCGAGCCAGTGACCGGTCTCGTGGTTGACGACCATGTGCCGGTAGTCGCGCAGCGAGCGACCGGCGCGGTTCCACGCGGGTGAGGCGTGCTGCCAGCGCTCGACGTTGATGACGACGTTGCGGCCCACCCGGCACGACCACTGCGCGCTGCACACCGAGGAGAAGCCGGGCACCCGGGCGGCCTCGGAGAGCCACAGGGTGAAGGCGCCGCCGGAGGCGACCCGGACGAACTTCACGCCCCGGCCGCGCCAGCCGCGCGGGTCGTCGTAGGTCTGCTGGGCGAGGGTCTTGAACCTCGCCAGGTCGGCGGGCACCCGGCCCTTGGTGCGCACCGAGTAGCGGACCACGCGGCGGGTGTCGACGCGGTGCTTGACCACGCCCAGCCTGCACGACGGCCGTGCCCGGCGTCCGGGTCGGGTGCGTGACGGTGACCCGTACGGCGAGCCGGTGGCCCACGTCGCCGGGCGCGATGTCACGGACCCGGGTGGTGGCGCCGGCCAGCGGCTGCCCGTCGCGGTACCACTGGTAGCGGCTCGTCGCCGGGGTCGGGCTCCACCGGCCCGGGGAGACGACGAGGCGGTGGCCGTAGCGTCGTACGCCCGCGACGCTGGGGGCCTGCACCTGCGTGAAGGCCGGGAGTTCGCCGGGCTGGGCGGCTGACGCCGAGGGCGCCGGGCCTGTCGCGAGCAGGCAGCACAGGGCCAGGGCGAGTCCGAGGAACCGGGTCATGCCTGCCCAGGCTACGGGGCCCGGCGGCCCGGCCCCAAGGGCGTCAGGCCCAGAGCCTGGCCCTCGAGCCGGTCCTCGGCTCGGTCGATGGTGCCCTCGTAGGCACCCGTCGAGAGGTACTTCCAGCCGCCGTCGGCCACGACGAACGCGATGTCCGCGGCCTCACCTGCCTTCGCGGCCTTCGCGGCCTGGCCGAGCGCGGCGTGCAGGATCGCGCCGGTCGAGATGCCGGCGAAGATGCCCTCCGACTCCAGCAGGCTCCCGCACCCGTCGTACGGCGTCGCGGGGGCCGACCGAGAAGCGGCTGTCGATCAGCCTCGGCGTCGTACAGGCTCGGGGACGAAGCCCTCGTCGAGGTTGCGCAGGCCGTAGACGAGGCTCGCCGTAGCGCGGCTCGGCGGCGACGATGCGCACCTCGGGCTTGGCGCGGCGGAAGAAGCGGGAGACGCCCATCAGGGTGCCGGTGGTGCCCAGCCCGGCGACGAAGTGGGTGATCGAGGGCAGGTCGGCCAGGATCTCCGGGCCGGTGCCCTCCTCGTGCGCGAGCGCGTTGGCGGCGTTGCCGTACTGGTAGAGCATCACCCAGTCGGGGTGCTCCGCGGCAATCTGCTTGGCGACGCGCACGGCCTCGTTGGACCCGCCCGCGGCCGGGCTGGAGACGATCTCCGCACCCCACATCCGCAGCAGCTGGCGGCGCTCCTCGGAGGTGTTCTCCGGCATCACGAAGACCGTGCGGTAGCCCTTGAGCCTTGGCCGCCATGGCGATCGAGATGCCGGTGTTGCCCGAGGTGGGCTCCAGGATCGTGCAGCCCGGGCGGAGGGTGCCGTCCTTCTCCGCCTCCTCGATCATCTTCAGGGCCGGACGGTCCTTGATCGAGCCGGTCGGGTTGCGGTCCTCGAGCTTCGCCCAGATCCGGACCCCGCGGCCGTCAGCGGCACCGTCGGCGTTGAACGGCGCCGAGAGCCGCGGCAGCCCCACCAGCGGCGTACCGCCGACGGAGGTGAGGAGTGAGTCGAAGCGGGTCACTGGCCGCCGGCGACGGCCGGGAGGATGACGACCTGGTCGCCGTCGGAGAGCGCGGCCTCCAGGCTGCCGATGAAGCGGACGTCCTCGTCGTTGATGTAGACGTTGACGAAGCGGCGCAGACTCGGCACCGTTGCCCTTGTCCTCGACGAGCCGCTCCTTGATGCCGGGGTGGTTGGCCTCGAGGGAGTCGATGAGCGCGCTCAGCGACGTGCCGTCGGCGTCGACGGCCTTCTCGCCACCGGTGTAGGTGCGCAGGATGGTCGGGATCCGGACCTCGATGGCCATGTCAGTCTGCTCTCCTCTGAAGGGATGACGCGGACCTCTTCCTCGGTCACGACGCCGTCGATGATTCTGTACGACCTGAACTCCACGGGACCCGGGTTATTCCCGTGCTCGCGCGTGCTGACGAGCACGTAGTGCGCGCCCGGCTCGCTCGCCAGGTTGATGTCGGTGACGCTGGGGTAGGCCTCGGTCGCCGAGTGCGAGTGGTAGATCACCACCGGCTCCTCGTCGTTGTCGTCGAGGCTCCTTGTAGAAGCCTGGAAGAGGTCCGTCGAGTCGTACTCGTAGAACGTGGGACTGCCCGCGGCGTTCACCATCTCGATGTGCCGCGCAGGGCGGTCGCTGCCGGCCGGGCCGGCCACCATCCCGCACGCCTCCACGGGGTGGTCCCGCTTGGCGTGCGCCACGAGGGCGTCGTACGTCGCCTGGTCGATCGTCAGCACGCCGTCCAGGGTATGGCGTGCGGCGCCCGGCCCCGGAATCGGGTTCACGGCGCGGACGAGACCGCTGCCGGGCGGAGGAGGTGTCAGGCGGCGGGGGTGACCGACTTCGCGCGGATCCGCTCCGCGCTCGGCCAACGCACGTCGCGCACCCAGCCGAGCTTCTCCAGCACCCAGATCACCCGGGCCGAGGTGTCGAGCCTGGAAGCGCTTGACGCCGTGGCGCGCGGAGGTGGGGTCGGCGTGGTGGAGGTTGTGCCAGGACTCCCCGCCCGAGGGGGATGGCCAGCCACCACACGTTGCCGGAGAAGTCGCGGGAGGCGAAGGGGCGGTCGCCGAGGGTGTGGCAGATGGAGTTGATGGACCAGGTGACGTGGTGGATCAGGCCGATCCGGACCACGGTGCCCCAGAAGAACGCGGTCAGCGCACCCTGCCAGGCTCCAGGTCAGCAGCGCGCCGAGCAGCGGCGGCAGGAAGATCGAGGTGAGCACCCACAGCCAGAACAGCCGCGAGATGCGGATCAGGTCGCGGTCCTTGGCGAGGTCCGGGGCGTACTTGTCGATCGGGGTCTGCTCGGGGTCGAACAGCCAACCGACGTGGGCCCACACGAATCCCTTGGTCAGCCCGCGCAGGCTGTTGCCGTAGCGCCACGGCGAGTGCGGGTCGCCGTCCTTGTCGGAGTACTTGTGGTGCTTGCGGTGGTCGGCGACCCAGCGGATCACCGGACCCTCCACCGCCATCGAGCCGAGGACCGCGAAGGTGATCTTGACGGCGCGGTTGGGCTTGAACGACTTGTGCGTGAAGAGCCGGTGGTAGCCCACGGTGATGCCGTGCAGGGTGAGGGCGTACATCACGAAGGTGATGACGACGTCGCTCCAGCCCAGCCACCCGCCCCAGGCGACCGGGATCGCCGCGACGAACGCGACGAAGGGCACGGCGATGAAGAGGCCGAGGGCGAGGCGCTCGATCCAGGACTGCTCGTCGCCGCCCATGGTGGCGCGCAGGGCCACGGGCTCGGTGGGCTCCGTGGGCTCGGTGGGCTCCGTGGGCTCGGGGCGGTCGTCGATCGCGGTCATGCAGTGCTCCCAGCGGCGGCGGTCGTCGGACGGGCTGAGGCAAGCCTAAGCCGAGACCGCGCTCACGCCACCACCCGGTACCGCCGTTCGGGACGACCCGTCCCGCCGTACCGCAACCGGACCTCGGCAGCGCCGGTGTCGACGAAGTGCTCGAGGTAGCGGCGGGCGGTCACCCGGGACAGCCCGACCTGCTCCGCGGCCTCCGAGGCGGAGATGTCCCCGGCCCGCCGCGCGGCCTCCAGGACCAGGTCCGCGGTCTCCGGGCTCAGGCCCTTCGGCAGCCCGGTCGGTACGTCGAGGGGCCGGCCGGTGCCGAAGACCTGGTCGATCGTCGCCTGGTCCACCTCGTCGTCGAGGCTGGCGAGGGTGGCGGCGACCCGGCGCAGGCGGTCGGCCAGGTCGTCGTACTCGAAGGGCTTGACCAGGTACTGCAGCGCGCCACCGTGCAGCGCCGCCCGCACCGCGGCCGACCCGCGCTCCGCGGTCACCATCACCACGGCGACGTCCCGCCCGGTGCCGCGCAGCCGTTCGAGGACCTCGAGGCCGGAGAAGTCCGGCAGGTGCACGTCCAGGAGCAGCAGGTCCGGCTCCGTGGTCGCGGCCAGGTCGAGGGCCTCGGCGCCGCTGCGGGCCGTACCGACCACCTCGAAGCCGTCGGTCTGCTCGACGAAGCGGGCATGGATCCGGGCGACCATGAAGTCGTCGTCGACGACGAGCACCCGCAGCGTCACGATCCCGCATCCTTCCGCAGTTCGGCGCTGAGCGGGAGCACCACCCGGAACTCCGCTCCCCCGCCGCCGGCCTCCTCGGCGTCGTCCACGACCACCTCGCCGCCGCGCTGGGTGCAGATCAGCCGGACCAGGGCCAGCCCGATGCCGCGGCCACCGGGCACGGCCTCCTTGGTGGAGAAGCCGCGGACGAAGACCGCCTCGCGCTGCTCCGGCGCGATGCCCGGGCCGGTGTCGCGCACCCGCAGGTGCACGGCGCCGGCGTCGGCGTGCAGCCACAGACTCGACCAGGGGCCCGGCGGCACCGGCAGTGCCGGCGGCGGCGTCGATGGCGTTGTCGACGAGGTTGCCGAGGACGGCCGTGAGGTCGGCGCCCAGGTCCGGCGGCAGCGCCGGCAGGCGGGAGCCGGGATCGACCTCCAGGACGACCCCGCGCTCCTCGGCGACGGCGTGCTTGGCGATGACGAGGGCGGCGACGGCGGGATCGGCGATCCGCTGGGCGACGTACTCCTCGACCTCCGCGCGGCGGCGGGTGAGCGTGCCGACGAGGGTGGCGACCTCGTCGTACTCCCCCAGCCTGGACCAGGCCCGAGATCGTGTGCAGCCGGTTGTCGAACTCGTGGGTCTGCGCGCGGAGGGTGTCGGTGATGGAGAGGTTCGAGTCGAGCCTGGCTCTGCAGCGAGGCCAGCTCGGTGCGGTCGCGCAGCGTGGTGACCGTGCCGATGCCGCGACCACCCGCGGAGGCCCGGCCGCGGTTGAAGACCACGACCCGGGAGCCGACGAGCGCGAGGGCGTCGCGGGCGTCGGTGGCCTCGTCGGCGAGCAGGGCGACCACGTGCGGGTCCAGGCCCAGCGCGTCGACCGGCCGGCCGACCGGGTCCGGACCGCCGTCGAGACCGAGGGTGGTGCGCGCGGCGTCGTTCATCGCGGTGACGCGGCGGTCGGTGCCGACCCCGACCACGCCCTCGCGGATGGCGTGCAGCAGCGCCTCGCGGTGGTCGGCGAGGTTGGCGAGACTCGGTGGTGCCGAGTCCCCGTGTCGAGCGCCGTACGACGCGAGCGACCACCCAGGTCCCGGCGAGACCGAGCAGGGCGCCGAGCCCCAGGTAGAGCACGAGGTCCGGCGCGGCCTGGGCGAGCCTGGTCGGCGAGCGTGGGGTACTCCACCTCGGCGGTCACGATCGCGAGCAGCGTGCCGTCCCTCGCCGAGATGATCGGCGCGTGCGCGGCGACGGCCCGGTGGTCGCCGTGGTCGATGTCGCCCGACCAGCCGCGGCCCTGCAGCGCGTCGCTGGCCCCGAGTCTGGGCCCGCTCCCCCACCAGGTCCGGCTGGGTCGCCGCGAGCACCGTGCCCTCCGGGGAGACGATCGAGACGTCCGATGCCTCGTAGAAGTCGACGCCGTAGACGACGTAGATCTCCAGCGCCCGCGGCAGGCTGCTGGCCGACAGGCCGCCGTCCCGTGCGGCCTGGGCTTGGTCGCGCACCTGCGGGAGCGCGGCCACGTACTCGGCGGAGTTGCGCATCTGGGCGCCGCTCTCGTCGGCGAAGTCCGCGGTGGACTGGCGGATGCTCAGCACGCCGACGGCGACGAGCAGCGTCGCGATGACGGCGAGTCTGCAGGAGCAGCACCTTCGCCGCGAGCGTCAGGCTCACCTCGGCGGAACGGCGACCACAACGACCACAACCTCCTTTGCGTCCGCAAGCGTGACGGGCGCCACAGCCTGCCGCAATGCTGGCACGGTTCGCACGTGACGGCGGTCACGACCTGATCCGGAGGTTCCTCCATGAAACGCCTACTGGCGCTCATCACCGTGCTGGCGCTGACCGTGCTCGCGGCCGGCTGCGGGGTCACCCGCGGCTCCGACGACCCCGACAAGCGGCGCCTGCGCATGTTCATCCCCAACAGCCCCGGCGGCGGCTACGACCTGACCGGCCGTGCCGCGGCCCGCGCGATGCAGGAGAACCACCTGACCGGGCGCTTCGAGATCCGCAACGTCCTCGGCGCGAGCGGCACCGTGGCGATGCAGCGGCTGCTCAACGAGAAGGGCAACGACGACCTGATGATGGTGATGGGTCTCGGGGTCGTCGGCGCGGTCTACACCAACAAGTCCGCGGCCACGCCGCTGAAGATGACCCCGATCGCCCGTCTGGTCGAGGAGCAGGAGGGCATCCTCGTGCCCGCCGACTCGCCGTTCAAGACCGTCGACGACCTGGCCGCGGCGTGGCGGAAGGACCCCGGCGGTGTCGTCGTCGGCGGCGGCTCCAGCCCCGGCGGTCCCGACCACCTCTTCCCGATGCAGGCTCGCGGACACGCTGGGCATCGACCCCAAGAAGGTCAACTACATCTCCTACGACGGTGGCGGCCCGCTCACCACGGCCCTCCTCGGCTCGAAGATCGACGTCGGCATGTCCGGCCTCGGCGAGTTCGAGGCGCAGATCGCGGAGGGCAAGCTGCGCGTCCTCGCCGTGTCCGGCGAGAAGCGCCTCGAGGACATCGACGCCCCGACCCTCACCGAGGCCGGCGTCGACCTGGTCTTCACCAACTGGCGCGGCGTGCTCGCCCCGCCGGACATCAGCGACGAGCAGCGCGACTACCTGACCGGCGTCCTCACCGAGATGCACGGCACGAAGGAGTGGAAGGAAGCGCTCGCCGACAACGGCTGGACCGACAACTTCGCGACCGGCAAGGAGTTCGAGGACTTCCTCGTCGAGCAGGACAGCCGCGTCGCCGACACCCTCAAGGAGCCTGGGATTCGCATGAGCACCATGACCACCGGACCCCGGACGGTCGACAAGGCGCAGTACGGCCTCGCCGCCTTCCTGGTCCTCGTCGGCGGGTACGTCGTCTACGACGGCTCCACGCTCGAGAACGGCTTCAACGACCAGCACGTGCAGCCCTGGGCACTGCCCTTCGTCGTCGGCGGCGCCCTGCTGCTGCTCGGCGTGCTGCTCGCGATCGCCACCGCCCGCGGCGACCGACCCGAGGCCGAGGAGGGCGAGGACGTCGACCTCACCCAGGGCACCGACCTGCGCACGATCGGCCTGCTGGTGGCCGTGCTGCTCGCCAACATGCTGCTCATCGACTTCCTCGGCTGGGCGATCACCGGCGCGCTGCTGTTCGCCGGCACGACGTACGTCCTCGGCAGCCGGACGTGGGTGCGCAACCTCGCGATCGGCGCCGCTCTCTCGGTCGGCACCTGGTACGGCTTCTACGTCGGCCTGGGCCTGCCCATCCCCGCCGGCATCCTGGACGGAGTGCTCTGATGGACCTGCTGCTCGACGGTTTCCAGACCGCCGTCACCCCCGAGAACCTGCTCTTCGCGCTGATCGGCGTGCTGCTCGGCACCGCCGTCGGCGTGCTCCCCGGCATCGGGCCCGCCATGGCGCTGGCCCTGCTGTTGCCGGTGACCTACAGCGTCGGGGTGGACAGCGCGATCATCATGTTCGCCGGCATCTACTACGGCGGCATGTACGGCGGTTCGACGACCTCGATCCTGCTGAACACACCGGGTGAGTCCTCCTCGGTGATCACCGCCATCGAGGGCAACAAGATGGCCAAGTCCGGGCGAGCCGCCCAGGCGCTCGCCACCGCCGCGATCGGCTCGTTCGTGGCCGGCACGATCGGCACGGTGCTGCTGTGGGTGCTCGTCCCGCGGGTCGCCGACGTCGTGGTCCGGACTCGGCGCGCCGTCGTACTTCGCGGTGATGGTGCTGGCCTTCTTCGCCGTCACCATGGTGCTGGGCTCCTCGAAGGCTGCGCGGCTTCATCTCGCTCTTCCTCGGCCTGACCATCGCCCTCGTCGGCACGAGCACGGGACAGGCGCGGATCACCTTCGGCAACGCCCAGGCTCGCCGACGGCATCGACGTGGTCGTCGTCGCGGTCGGCATCTTCGCGATCGGCGAGGCCCTGTGGGTCGCCGCGCACCTGCGCCGCAAGCCGCTCGAGATCATCCCCGTGGGCCAGCCCTGGATGAGCCGCAACGACTGGAAGCGCTCGTGGAAGCCGTGGCTGCGCGGCACGGCGCTGGGTTTCCCCTTCGGCGCCGTGCCCGCCGGAGGCGCGGAGGTCCCGACCTTCCTGTCCTACGCCGCGGAGCAGAAGCTCTCGAAGCACCCCGAGGAGTTCGGCAAGGGCGCCATCGAGGGCGACGCCGGCCCGGAGGCCGCCAACAACGCCTCGGCCGCCGGCACCCTGCTCCCGCTGCTCACCCTGGGCCTGCCGACGACCGCGACCGCGACGATCATGCTGGTGGCGCTGCAGTCCTACGGCATCCAGCCCGGCCCGCAGCCTGCTCGACAACGAGCCCGGCCTGGTCTGGGGCCTGCTCGCCAGCCTGGTCATCGCCAACGCGCTGCTGCTGGTCATCAACCTGCCGATGGCGCCGCTGTGGGCCAAGCTCGCTGCAGATCCCCCGGCCCCAACTCTACGCCGGCATCCTCTTCTTCGCGACACTCGGCGCCTACACCGCCAACTTCTCCGCCTTCGACCTCGGCCTGCTCGTGCTGCTCGGCCTGCTGGGACTGGCGATGCGGCGCTTCGGGCTGCCGGTGCTGCCGCTCATCGTCGGCGTCATCCTCGGCCCGGCGATGGAGCTCCAGCCGACCCAGGCTCTGCAGATCTCGCAGGGCGACGTGAGCACCCTGTGGAGCGAGCCGGCCGCGAAGGCCGTCTACGCGGTGATCGCGCTGATGCTGATCGCCATGGTGGTCGGCGCCGTACGCCGCCGGCGGGCGCCGATCGCCCCGAGCACCGAGCAGACCGACGAGACCGAGGAGCCTGGTGAACCGATGAGCATCGTCGTCGCCTACAGCGCCGACCGCTACGGCGCGGCCGCACTGGAGCACGCCGCCGACCTGGCCCGCAAGGACGGCACCCGCCTGGTCGTCGTCAACGCCACCCTCGGCGGCAAGCCTGGTGGACAGCCGGTTCGCGCAGGACGCGGAGATCGTGGCCCTGCACGACCGGCTGGTCGCCGACGGGATCGACGTCGTCGTGCGCCACGAGATGGTGGACGACGTCGCCGACGCCGTGGTCGCGGTCGCCGACGAGGAGCGGGCCACGCTCGTCGTCGTCGGGATCCGGCACCGGACGCCGGTCGGCAAGTCTGCTGCTCGGCAGCGTCGCTCAGCGGATCATCCTGGAGGCGCACTGCCCGGTGCTGGCGGTCAAGCCTGCGTCCTGACCAGGGTCTCCTGGAGGAAGGCGAGCCACTCGAAGATGTGGTGCGCCTGAGCCCGCGGGTCCTCGTCGGGGAGGGCGTACCAGTACTCCTCGTCGCCCTCCTCGACGCCCAGCCGGGTGCCGAGCGCGAGCCGCAGGTCGGTGAGGGCGCGCAGCCAGACCAGCGCCGTGGGCGGGTCCAGGCTCGACGTCGATGACGAGGTCCTCCTCCGTCGGCTCGGACGGCAGCCCGGCCTCCTCCAGGACGTCGATGACGGTGCCCGCGGCACGGGCCTTGCCGTCGCGCAGCCCGCCCTCGGTGAACCGGCGGAACTCCGCCGCCGACTCGTCGTCGTCGCGGTAGGCGTTGGGGAAGAGCCGGCGCAGCACCGGGTCCTCGGGCTCGGTGGTCGGGCCGGAGAAGTCGAGCAGCGCCTCCAGCGGGTCCCGGTCGGTGGCGACCACCGCGGACTCGTTGTGGAGCAGACTCGACGAGCCTGGGCGGCCAGCGAGCGCAGCAGGTCGGCCTCGAAGACCGAGAAGGTCGCGATGGCGCGCTTGCTGCGGCGGTGCCGGACGAAGCCGGACGTGGCGGAGGTCATCGGCTCACTCGGACTTCGACAGGGTCGCCCACAGGCCGTACTCGTGCATCGCCTGCACGTCGCGCTCCATCTCCTCGCGACTGCCGGAGTCGACGGCCGACCTCCCGTCCTCGTGCACCTCCATCATCAGCCTTCTCGGCCTTGCGCTTGTCGTAGCCGAAGTGCTTCTGGAAGACGAACGAGACGTACGACATCAGGTTCACCGGGTCGTTCCACACCACCGTCACCCAGGGGGTGTCGGCGATCGTGATCCCTTCCGGCACGAGGTCCTGCTGGACCCCCGGATCGGTCGTCTCCGGGCTCGCGGTGGTCACGGCTCCATGGTGGCACAGCGGGCGCGCGGACTCACGAGCACCACTTGTCCGCGAGCGTGGTCACCACGTTGAAGTTGCGGTTGGTGGCGGCCACGCCGAGGGCCTTCTCCACCTTGAACGGGTCCACCCCGCCCGCCTCGTAGCCGGGCCCGAGCAGCACGTGCGCCGCCCGGCGTCGTACGACGACCTGGTTGACGTCGTCGCTGCGCGCCTCCACCTCGGCGGCCTTCGCGGCGTCCGGCTCCTCGCGCAGCAGGTAGACGTAGTGCCGCTCCAGGTCCGGGCGCTCCTCGGTCAGCCTCGCGGGCGTCCTCGGCGATCGCGACCAGACTCGGCCGGGGTGTAGACCACGGTCGGGATCGCGAAACCGGCTCGCTCCTCGTAGGCCTTCTCCAGCGCGGCGCTCACCTTGGCGAGCGAGCGCATCGTGCTGGTCAGCCGGACGTTGCCGGTGTTGATGTGGGTGAGCACGTCGGTGCCGCCCGCCGCCTCGGTCGCGGCGACGATGTCGGCCTTGGCGAACTTGCGGTTCGGCCCGAGGTTGATGGCGCGGAGGAAGGCGACGTAGGTCGGCATGCGCCCATTGTGGCGTGAGCCACGGACACGTGACATTACATAGGTTTCCGATGTAATGTGGGACGACGTGAGCACCCCTGACACCGAGCACCTGAGCGGCGAGTCTGTCCGTCCAGGCCGCCCGCCTCGTCCGGTTGGTACGACGCGAGCACGCGCCGTCCGCCGGCACCCGGGTGCTCTCGATCCTCGACGAGTCTCGGCCCGCTCGGCGTCTCGGCGCTGGCCCAGGTCGACCGCTGCTCGCAGCCGACGATGACCGGCCAGGTCCACCAGACTCGTGGACCTGGGCTGGGTCACCAAGGAGCGCAACCCCGCCGACGCGCGCGGCAGCCTGGTCGCCCTCACCGACGCCGGGCGAGAGGAGCCTGCGCCGGATCCGCCGGCTGAGTCTCCGTGCTCGTCGCGGAGCGCCTCTCCCGTCGTACCGATCTCACCCCCGACGACCTCGCGACCGCCGTGGCCGTGCTCCAGTGCCGTCGTCGAACCTCCTTCGGAAGGAATTGCGTGACCGCCACCCTCCCCGCCGAGACCGACACCGGCTCCGGCTCGTTCCTGCGTCAGCCCCGCGCCGTGTGGGCCGTCGCCTTCGCCTGCGTCATCGCCTTCATGGGCATCGGCCTCGTCGACCCGATCCTCAAGGAGATCGCAGCCAAGGCTCGAGGCCTCGCCCAGCCAGGTCTCCCTGCTGTTCACCAGCCTACATGGCCGTCATGGGCGTCGCCATGCTGGTGACCGGCGTCGTCTCGACCCGGATCGGCGCCAAGAAGACCCTGCTGCTGGGGCTCTTCCTCATCATCGTCTTCGCCGGCCTGGCCGGGATGTCCGGCTCGGTGGGCGCCGTGATCGGCTTCCGCGCCGGCTGGGGCCTGGGCAACGCGCTGTTCATCGCGACCGCGCTGTCGACGATCGTGAGCGCCTCCAAGGGCTCCCTCGCGCAGGCGATCATCCTCTTCGAGGCCGCACTGGGCCTCGGCATCGCCTCCGGCCCGCTCGTCGGCGGCCTGCTCGGCGAGCGCTCGTGGCGCGGGCCCTTCTTCGGCGTCTCGGTGCTGATGACGATCGCGCTCGTCGCGACCGCGGTCTTCCTGCCCGCGACACCGCCCGCCGCCCGTCGTACGACGCTGGCGGACCCGTTCCGCGCCCTGCGCCACCCCGCGCTGGCCGTGATCGCCGTCGTCGCGGTCTGCTACAACCTCGGCTTCTTCTCGCTGCTCGCCGCCGGCCCGTTCGCACTGCCGGACGCCGGCATCATGCAGATCGGCTGGATCTTCTTCGGCTGGGGCCTGCTGCTCGCCTTCACCTCGGTCGTCGCGGCGCCCTGGGTGCAGCGCCACCTCGGCACCGTGCCCGCATTGATCGGCGCGCTCGCGCTCTTCGCCGTCGACCTGCTCCTGATGGCCCTCGGCGCCGACACCAGCACGGTCGTCAAGGTCGGCATCATCGTGGCCGGTGCCTTCCTCGGCGTCATCAACACCCTGGTCACCGAGGCGGTGATGGGCGCGGCCCCGGTCGAGCGGCCGGTCGCGTCGGCGGCGTACTCCTTCGTGCGCTTCACCGGTGGGGCCGTCGGACCCTACGTCGCGCTGAAGCTCGCCGAGCACCAGGGCGCTGCGGCGCCGTTCTGGTTCGGCGGCATCGCGGTCGCGGTGGGCGTCGTCGTGATGATCCTCGGTGCGCGCACGATCACCACGGCCCTGCACGGCGCACCCGCCCCGCACTCCCCCGCGGAGGCGGAGGCCGAGCCTGGTCGGCGACGCCGGCTGAGGACCCGCTAGAAGATGAGGCAGCTTGCTGGAGGCGTAGGCCACCAGCCGGTCGCGGCCGTCGTACAGCCTTCGCCTCGGCGAGGGCGGTACGGCGGCCGCGCTGCATCACCGTGCCCACCGCGCGCAACCGGCCGGACTCCACGGTGACCGCCTTGAGGAACTTCACGGTGAGGTCGAGCGAGGTGTAGCCCTCCCCCACGGCGAGCGTGGAGTGCACCGCGCAGCCGCACGCGGAGTCGAGCAGGGTCGCGAAGACGCCGCCGTGCATGCTGCCGATCGGGTTGTAGTGGCGCGACTCGGGGTCGAGCTCGAAGATCGCCGTCCCCCGCTCGGGGACGTCGAAGCCCACGAAGCCGAGGGTCTCGGCGATGGGCGCGGCCGGCAGCCGGCCCTCGCGCATCGCCTGCAGCCTGCTCGAACCCGTCGAGCGCGCTCGGGTCGACCTGGGTCTGGATCGCGGACTCAGTCATGGGCTCATCTGATCAGCGCCAAGCCTGGGTCTGTCAATGAGACCTAGGTCGCCTATAGTGGCCCCATGTCCACCCCGCCGGCGCTCGCCTGGTCGGTCGAGAACTGCACCCTCGGCCGCACCATGGCCATCCTGGGCGAGCGGTGGACGGTCGTCGTGCTGCGCGAGGTCTTCCTCGGCGTACGACGCTTCGACGACATCCGACGCCACACCGGCATCCCCCGCCAGGTGCTCTCCGCCCGGCTCACCACGCTGGTCGAGCACGGCATCCTGCGCCAGGAGCCCTACCGCGACGACGGCGCCCGCACCCGGCACGAGTACCGGCTCACCGACAGGGGCCTCGAGCTCCAGCCGGTCCTGCTCGCGATCGGGCAGTGGGGCGACCGCCACCTCGCCGACCCCGGCGGCCCGCCGACCAGGTTCGTGCACCGCGGCGACTGCGAGGAGGACGTGCACGTCGAGGTGCACTGCGCCGGCGGGCATCGCATCGAGGACCCCCGCCAGGTGGCCACCCGGCCGGGGCCGGGCGTGCGGCCGTTCGAGGGCTGAGCACGAAGTCTGGCTCGTGGCACCACGAAGTCTGGCTCGTGGTGCATCGAGGTTCGGCTCGTGGTTGCCACCACCCATCACCTCGGAGCACCCCTAGCCACGTTTGGTGGAGCCACGAGCCACGGTTCGTGGTGCCGAGAGCCGCGGTTCGTCGCGGATCAGGAGGACTTGCGCACCGACCACTCGCGGATCCGGTCGATCCGCTTGCGCAGACTGCTCGGCGTTCGCGACGGCGGCGGCCGGCCCCCCGCACTCCTTGCGCAGCGCGGCGTGGGTGATCCCGTGCGCCTGCCCGGTGCGGTGGTTCCAGGAGGCGACCAGGCCGTTGAGTCTCGCGACGCAGCAGCGCCAGGTGCTCGTGGGTGGTGACGTCGGCGAGGGTGTCGGCGGCGCGCTCCTCGACCTCCACCCGGGGCTTGGTACGACGCCGGTCCTCCTGGCGCTGGCGCAGCAGCGAGCGCATCTGGTCCGGCTCGAGCAGGCCGGGGATGCCGAGGAAGTCCATCTCCTCCTCCGAGCCCACGTGGACCTCGCCCTCGTGGCCGAACTGCGCGCCGTCGTAGAGCGCGTGGTCGAAGCGGGCCTCGGAGCCGAGCGCCTCGAAGGGCAGTGCCTCCAGGCTCGTCGGAGGCCGCCTCGCCGGCGTTCGCCTGGTTCATCAGGTCGTCCTCAGCGGCGAAGATGTCGCCGTCGTCGGTGACCTTGCGTCCGAGCACGTGGTCGCGCTGGACCTCCAGGCTCCGCGGCGTAGGTCAGCAGGCCGGGCACGGACGGCAGGAAGACCGAGGCGATCTCGCCGCGGGTCCGGGCACGCACGAAGCGGCCGACGGCCTGGGCGAAGAACAGCGGGGTCGAGGTGGTGGTCGCCCACACCCCGACCGCCAGCCGTGGGACGTCGACACCCTCGGACACCATCCGCACGGCCACCATCCAGCGGCTCTCGTCGGCGCTGAAGGCGGAGATCTTCTTCGAGGCGGCCTTCTCGTCGGAGAGCACGACGGTCGCGGACTCACCGGTGATCTGCTTGAGCGTCTTGGCGTAGGCCCGCGCGGAGTCCTGGTCGGTGGCGATCACCAGGCCACCGGCGTCGGGGACGTGACGGCGGACCTCGGAGAGCCGCTTGTCGGCGGCCTGGAGGACCGAGGGGATCCAGGAGCCCTGCGGGTCGAGCGCGGTGCGCAGCGCCTGCGAGGTCATGTCCTTGGTCAGCGGCTCGCCGAGCGAGGCGGCGACCTCGTCGCCGGCCCGGGTGCGCCAGGCTCATCTGCCCGGAGTAGGCGAGGAAGAGGACGGGGCGTACGACGTGGTCGGCCAGCGCCTCGGCGTAGCCGTAGGTGTAGTCGGCCACCGAGGTCGGCACGCCGTCCTCGCCGGGTGCGTAGGTCACGAACGGGATCGGGTTCACGTCGGAGCGGAACGGCGTACCGGTCAGCGCGAGCCGGCGGGCGGCCGGTTCGAAGGCCTCGCGCACGCCCTCACCCCAGGCTCAGCGAGTCACCGGCGTGGTGCACCTCGTCGAGGATGACCAGGGTCCGGAAGCGCTCCGTGCGGATCCGCATGGCGAGCGGGTTGACGCCCACGCCGGCGTAGGTGACCGCGACGCCGACGTAGTCGCTGGAGATCTTGCCGGCCCCCGCGGAGTACGTCGGGTCGACCGGGATCCCGGCCCGCGCCGCCGCCTCGGCCCACTGCATCTTGAGGTGCTCGGTGGGCGCGACGATGATCAGCCGGTCCACGACCCGGCGGCCGATCAGGCTCGGCGGCCACGGTCAGCGCGAAGGTCGTCTTGCCGGCGCCGGGGGTCGCCACGGCGAGGAAGTCGCGAGGGTTGCGGGCGAGGTAGTCCTGGAGCGCGGCGCTCTGCCAGGCACGCAGCGACGGCGCCGTGCCCCAGGCTGCCCGCTCCGGCCACGCCGGACCGAGCGAGGTCATGCGTCGGGACCGGACCCGTCGTTGTCGTCGGACATCGACTCCCAGACTTCCTTGCAGTCCGGGCAGACCGGGAACTTCTCCGGCGCCCGGCTCGGCACCCAGACCTTGCCGCACAGGGCCACCACCGGCGTGCCCATGACCATCGCCTCGGTGAGCTTTGTCCTTGTCCACGTAGTGCGAGAACCGCTCGTGGTCGCCCTCGTCGGTCGGGACGGTACGGCGGTCCTCGCGGACGTCCGTGTCTGTCGAGAATCCGATCGTGGTCACAGGTGCAGTCTAGTGGCCGCCGGAGACATCCACGTCCCCCGGCAGGCCACGCCACACGATCACCGCGACGACCAGCGTGATCAGCGCGCCGGCGAGGCCGACCGCCCCGAACGCATCGGCGTACGACGCGAGGGCGGCGCCCTCGACCGGGGTGCCCAGCGCCCCGGAGATCGACTCCACGGCCTCCGGTGCGGCACCCGCCGGCAGCCCGCCGCGGTAGACCACCCCAGCCAGGCTGCCGAGCACGGCGACGCCGAGCACGCCACCGACCTCGTAGGACATCTCCTCCACCGCGGCCGCCGAGCCGGCCTGGTGCGCCGGAGCGGCGCCCATGATGAGCGCGGACGCCAGGCCGAGGGCGGCGGTGCCGAAGCCGACGAGCAGGAGCGCGAGCGCCACGCCGGCGTACGGCAGCGGGCGCGGCAGCAGCCACAGCGTGAGCAGGCCGAGGGCGAGCACGACGAGGCCGGCGACGATCACGTTGCGGGCGCCGAGGCGGGCCGCGACCGCGGGCGCCAGGGGCGGGCCGACCAGGCCGCCGAGGGCCATCGGGAGCAGCGCGACGCCCGCGACGAGCGGGCTCCAGCCCTGGACCAGCCTGCAACCACTGCGAGCCGACGAAGAGGAGCGCGATCATCACCGTGCTGCTGACCAGCGCGGTGAGCACACCGGCCCGGAAGACCGGGTTCGCGAACAGCCCGACCGCCAGCATCGGGTTCTCCTGGCGCTGGCAGCGCCGCACGAAGGTGGTCAGCAGCGCGGCGCCGGCGGCGAGCACGACGAGCGTCGTCAGGTCCGGGCCCTCCTTGCCGAGGTGCTTGACGGCATACACGGCGGCGACCATGCCGCCGACCGACAGCAGCACACCGGCCGCGTCGACGCGGCCCGGCCGCTCCGAGCGGCTCTCCGGCAGCAGCGCCCGGCCGGCCACGAAGGCGACGACCATGAGCGGGACGTTGACGAGGAAGGCCGCGTGCCAGCCTGAACGCGCTGAGCAGCGCGCCACCGACGATCGGGCCGACCGCACCGCCGACCGCCGCGGTCGCCGCCCACAGCCCGAGCGCGAAGGCGCGCTCGCGGGCGTCGGGGAAGAGCGCGCGGATCAGCGACAGGGTCGCGGGCATGATCATCGCGCCGCCGATGCCGAGCAGCGCGCGGATCGCGATCACCTCCCCGGACGAGCCGGCAAGGAGCGCGGCGAGCGAGGCCACCGCGAAGATCGTGAAGCCGGTCAGAAGCATCCGGCGCCGGCCCCAGCGGTCGGCGAGCGCGGCAACGGGCACGAGCAGGCCGGCGAGGACGAGCGAGTAGACGTCGACGATCCACAGCCTGCGCGAGCGCGCCGGCGTGCAGGTCCTCGGTGAGGTCGGGCAACGCCACGTTGAGCACGGTCATGTCCATGACCACGACGAGCAGGCTCGCGGCCAGCACGGCCAGGCCGGCCCACCGGCGGCGGTCCGTGGCGGGTGCGGTGGGGAGCAGGGCGGTCATCGCGCGGCACCTCCCTCGAAGAACATCGAGCGGACGAGGTCGGCCGCGTCGCGGCGGGCCACGTCACCGGCCACCAGCGCGTCGCGGACCGAGACGAGCAGGCCGTAGACCGCGTGCCCCAACCACCGCGCCGGTACGTCGGAGCGCAGCACGCCCGCCTCCTGGGCGGCGGCGTACAGCGCGACCTCCTCGGCGAAGAGCACGTCGGCGCGCGCCTTGAGGCTCGGCTCGTTGAGCACCGTCGGGTCGGTCAGCGCGATGCCGGCCTCCTCGGCGTCGGCCACGAACAGGCCGAGCAGGCTCCTCCAGGGCGGTGCGGATCCGATCGGCGTCACCGGAGCGGCCCGCGTCCGCGACCGTCGCCAGGCTGGTCCCCCAGGTGTCCAGCGAGCGGCGGCCGATCTCGTGCAGCAGGTCCTCTCGGCTGGCGAAGTGGCGGTGCACGGTCGCCCGGCCCACGCCCGCGGCGGCGGCGATCTGCGCCATGGACGCGGTGGGGTCGGTGGTGAGCAGGCGCTGCGCGGCAGCGAGCACGGTGTCCCGGGTGGACATGAGGCCTCCTTGAGTGAGACTTCACTGTCTCACACGAGACATCGATGTCTCAAATCAGTTGGTCTCCGGGTCCATCGGCCGGGTCGCGTGCAGTGCCAGGTCGCCCGGTTGGCGGCGCAGCACCTGACGGCGCAGGTCCGGCGCCTCGTCGCCGAAGACGTCCTCCACCTCCCCCGGGACGACGTACCAGGCTCCCCTCGGCGACCTCCGCCTCCAGGCTGCCCGACACCCCAGCCGGCGTACCCGGCGAAGATCCGCAGCCGGTCGACCGTGCCCTCGACCAGGCTCGCGCGGGGTGTCGAGGTCCAGCAGCCCGAGCCGCCCCCACACCGGGCGGAAGCCGGCGCCGCCCTCGCCGCCGGGCGCGGCCAGCGCCACCGCGAGCGCGCCGTCGGTCGCGACCGGGCCGCCCTGGAAGAGCACCTCCGGCTCGTCGACGACGTCGCCCCACTCCCCCAGCACCTCCGAGACCGGGAGCGCCGAGGGGCGGTTCAGGACGACCCCGAGTGCACCCTCGTCGTTGACGTCGAGCAGCAGCACGACGGTGTCGGCGAAGTTCGGGTCGAGCAGGCCGGCGGAGGCCAGCAGCAGGCTGCCCGCCGCGATCTCCCCGACCCGGATCCGGTTGCGCGCGCCATGGCGCCATCATCCCCCAGACGAGGAAGGGCCCCGGGTCCGACGCGAAAAGGGAGGGAGGTCGCGTCGGGCCCGGGGCCCGGGAGGGAGGGATGTGGTCAGGCGGCGAGCACGGCCCGCAGCCGCTCGAGGAGCGAGCCGCGCACGATCGGCTCCTCGTAGGCCGCGTCCGGGGTGATGACCGGGATGCCGCGGTGGAGCAGGCGAGCCCGCTCCTCCAGGCCGGCACCGACGCGGCGGGCGGCCTCCTCGCTGAGCAGGCTCGAGCGGCCGGCCATCACGGCGAGCAGGTAGTGCTCCTTGTCGGCAGCGGTCTTCATGGCCTCGCCCATCGCCGCGTCGAGCGGCTGCGCGAGGTAATGGTCGATGATCATCCGGACGCCGGGCAGGCTCGTGCGCGGTGTTGCTCCACGCGACGGTGACGGCCTCGTCGAGGTCGGTGGGCTGGTGGGCGAGCATCTGCTCGATGTTGCCGGAGAGACGGGTGTGCCACTTCAGCGTGAGCGCGGCCAGCAGGTCGAGTCTCGTCGCGGAAGGTCTCCGAGACGCCGGCGACGTCCATGGGCAGGCGCCCGTCGCGACGGACGGATGAGGTCGCGATGACGGCGCGCAGGGTCTCGCCCCGGTTGTGGTAGGCCTTCCAGGTCATGGTCAGGCTCCCTTGGTGCTCGGCGGCTGTCAGGCTCTCGGGAGCAAGACTGTGGGTACCTGACATACCGCTGGTACGTACTACGAGTATGGCGCAGACTAGGGGGTATGCCAAACGGAACGGCACCGTGATCCCGCCCACCTCGGGGGGTGACCGGTGTCACGCCTGAGCGCCGGTTCTGCCTATGCTGAGGCGGTGGCGAAGGCGTCGGTCTCCAAGCCTGGTCCCCAAGGTCCCCGGGGTCCCCGGCGCGACCCGCCGTGCGGCGTACTCCGCCTCGACCAAGCGCGCCCTGGTCGACGTCGCGGAGAAGCTCTTCGCCGAGAAGGGCTACGCCGCCACCTCGCTCGACGCCGTCGTCGCCGGCGCCCGGGTGACCAAGGGCGCGCTCTACCACCACTACTCCGGCAAGCAGGCGCTCTTCGAGGCCGTCTTCGAGCGGGTCGAGCAGGAGTCCTCGAAGCGGATCCAGAAGGCGCTGCGCAACGAGAAGGACCCGTGGCGCAAGGCGCTGCAGGGCCTCCGCTCGTTCCTGGAGGTCGTCCAGGAGTCGCGCTACCGCCGGATCGTGATCCAGGACGGCCCGGCCGTGCTGGGCTACGAGCGCTTCCGCGAGCAGGAGGAGCGCTCGACGTACGCCAACATCGTGGAGATCGTCCGCTCCACGCTGGCCGCGGGCTCCTGGGAGCTCGACGAGCCGATGCTGCAGACCTTCTCGCGGATCTTCTTCGGCGCGATGTCCTCGGCCGGGGAGTCGGTGGCGACCTCGGAGGACCCCGAGGCCGCCGCGATGCGGGTCGAGGGGGCGATCGGGTTCCTGCTCGCCGGCGTGCAGAGCCTGGTCGAGCAGGGCCTCGACAACCCCAACGCCTTCGCCGACACCGGGGAGATCCCGCTCCCCGGGGCCGACGACGCCTGAGGGGCTACTTCCCGAAGGTCACCGATCCGCCGTTGCCGTCGACCGGCACCAGACTCGATCCACACCTTGCCCGCCGGCACCTTGAGCGCGCCGGCGGCAGTGGACAGGGTGAGTCTCGGAGTCGGACTTCGCCTTCGTCCAGGTGCCGTCGACGACCGGCCGTTGTGGAAGATCTGCGCGGCGCCGGTGCCCTTGAACTTGCTCTCCGGCACGAAGTTGCCCGCCGGGTCGCGGTAGCCCGCGTCCACGACCTTCACCCGCAGCACCAGCACGGTGTCGGGCTGGAAGCGGTCGCCCTTGGCGGCGTTGGAGTTGGTGTTGACGTACTTGCCGCCCTGGAAGGACCAGTTCGTCGTCCGGCTGCCGAAGTGCGCCGACAGCGACGACGCCGGCTTGCCCGCCGGGAGGTCGGCCGCCGAGCCCCACGGCAGGTAGTCGGCGGGACGCTGGTCCTTGCCGTCCTCGGTCTTCTTGGCGACCTTCTTGAGGCTGGTGAAGAGGTTGTACGGCGCGTGGCGGCTGCTGTCGCGGTAGAAGCCCGGGCCGCCCTCGGCGAAGAACTTGATCTTCGCGCGGTTGATCCGGTCGATGGTGACGCCCGCGGCGCCGCTGGTCGTGATCACGCCCTTGACCGGCGAGACGATGCCGATGTCGCTGGCGCGCATCGAGCGGACCGGGCCGATGTCGCCGGGCAGCCTGGGAGTAGTAGAACGCCGCCAGCCGGGTGATCCCGCCCTCGACCAGGCTCCTCGACGATCAGGTCCGCCTTGCTCAGCCCGACCTGCGGCGCGCTGGCCGGCGAGTTGTCGATCTTGGTGACGATGACCGGGTGGTCCTGGGCCACCGACTCCCCCGCCTTGGCCTGGATGCCGGTCAGCGGCCAGGTCTGCGGCACGTCCGGCGCGGCCGACTGGCTCGGCGAGTCCTTGCTCTCCGGCTTGTCACCACCCTTGTCGTCGCCGCAGCCGGCGAGGACGAGGCTCATCACGACGAGCGAGGCGGGCAGGGCGGAGCGAAGGGAAGTCAGACGCACGCGTCAAGTGTGGCGCAGCCCCGCGGCGTACGACGGAGCCGCCCCCGCGTGTCGCGGGGACGGCTCCGAGGCTTTGCCTTGCGGGGTTCTCAGTTCCTGACGCGTCCGGTGCGTGCGATGGCAAGGCGGCGGCGCGACGGCGACCTGGAGGGCGGAGCCGTCGTCAAGCGCCGCCAGCGTGCGTGCCGGGCGCGTCAGGTCCCCAGGCTGATGCCGCCGTCGACGTAGATGGTCTGGCCGGTGATGTACGACGACTCGTCGGCGGCGAGGAAGGTCACCGCGGCGGCGATGTCCTCGGGGAAGCCCACCCGGCGCACCGGGTTGGCCTCGGCGTTGAGCCGGCGGAACTCGTCGACGTCCATCTTGAGCCGGGCGGCGGTGGCGTCGGTCATCTCGGTGGCGATGAAGCCCGGGGCGACCGCGTTGACGTTGATGCCGAACGGGCCGAGTCTCGATGCCGAGGGTGCGGGTGAAGCCCTGCACGCCCATCTTGGCTGCGGAGTAGTTGGCCTGGCCGCGGTTGCCCAGGGCCGAGATCGAGGAGATGTTCACGACCTTGCCGTACTTCTGCTCCACGAAGTGCTTCTGTGCGGCCTTGGTCATCAAGAAGGCGCCCTTGAGGTGCACGCCCATGACCAGGTCCCAGTCCTCCTCGGTCATCTTGAACAGGAGGTTGTCGCGGGTGATGCCCGCGTTGTTGACCAGCACGTGGATGCCGCCGGCTCGGCGACCACCCGCTCGATCGCGGCGTCGACCGAGGCCCCGTCGGACACGTTGGCGCCCACGCCGACGGCCTTCGCGCCCTCGGCCAGCGGCAGCTTGGCGGCGGCCTCCGCGGCGGCGGCCTCGTCGAGGTCGACGATCGCGACCGACGCGCCCTCCTCGGCGAAGCGGGTGGCGGTGCCGAACCCGATCCCGCGCGCTGCTCCGGTGATGACGGCGACCCGCCCGTCGAAACGACCCATGTGTCTCTACCTCTTCAAGTCGGTGGTGACGATCAGGCGCAGCCTATGACGCCAAGGCCGCGCGGAGCCGGGCGGCATGCTCCGCGGACTCCCCCCTCGGCGTACTTGCGCCGGGGCCAGAAGAAGCCGCGCAGCCCGTCGCCCTTGGTGCGGGGGACGACGTGCAGGTGCAGGTGCGGCACGGACTGGCTGACGATGTTGTTCATCGCCACGAAGCCGCCCTGCGCTCCGAGCCCCTCCACGACGGCGGTCGCCAGCCGCTGCGCGGCGCCGAGGAAGCCGTCGCGCAGGCTCGGCCGGCAGGTCCGGCAGGGTCACCACGTGGGTGCGCGGGACGAGCAGCACGTGCCCCTTGAACACCGGGCGCCGGTCCAGGAAGGCCAGGAAGTCCGGTTCGTCGAGCACCACGTCCGCCGGGGCGTCCCCGGCGACGATGGCGCAGAAGATGCAGTCGGCCACGGCCTCAGGCTAGACCGGGACCTACCGGACTAGTGGCAGACCACGACCTCGCAGCCCGGTACGACGATCGGCCGGCCACCGCGCGGCACCGCGTCGAAGTGCTGGGAGTCCGAGACCCGGTAGGTCCAGCGCAGGCCGTGGCGGTTCATGATCCGCACCACCGCGTGGCTGCTGCTGCGCCAGGCCACTCGGGGGTCGGAGTGGCTGGGCCACCACGAGTTCGGCACCCAGCCCTCGCGGGAGAGGTAGGGGTTCTCGAAGGTGTTCACGTCGAGTGCGCGGCCGTAGGCGTGCGGGCTGCGCACGCCGGGACGCCCGACGACCCAGCGGCAGTTGAACGCCGAGGTGTTGCCGGCGGCCATCGAGGCGTAGTCGTTGCCGCCCTGGACCCGCTTCGACCAGCCGAAGCGGTCGACCCGGTACATCGAGCGGATGGGCAGCCTCGCGTCGTACATGTCGGTGAGGGCGCCGGCCATCTGGCGCACGACGGAGGCGGCGGCGACGAGTCTCTCCGCGACGCCGGTAGCCGGAGTAGTCCCAGTAGTTGATCCTCAGCAGGCGCAGCCCGGAGCGCCCGACCGGGCAGCCCTGGTGCCAGGTGCGCCCGACCATGCTGCGCCACACCGCGTTCGGGATGGTGGTGATCACCGGCCGGGCGCCGGCGCCGGTCGCGCGGGCCTGGGCGGGCAGCGCGCGGGGCTTCGGGGCCGAGCGCGGCAGCACCACCGCACGGGCGGGCGGCAGGTTGTCGATCGCGAGCCTGCGGGCTCACCGACGACGCGGCCCACGGCTGTGCCGGGCTGATCGCACGCCAGCGGCTGTCCTCGCGCGGCGTGGTGCGGGTGCGGGCCACCCCCGTGGCGTCCACGCGCAGGGTCTGCACGGTGCGCCAGGCACCGCCCACCACCCGCTGCAGGAGCACCGGTCCGGGCACCGCGACCCCCTCTGCCGTGCGTCGTACGACGGCGAGCGGGATCGTCCGCTCGTCGACCACGGTGGCCGGGCCGATCACCCGGGTCCAGGTGGGCATCGCCCGGAGCGCGAGCCTGGTACTGCCCGGTCAGGCCGCCCGCCGTGGCCCGCAGCGCGTTGCGTGCGGGCACCCGGCTGACCGCGACGGCGAGCGTCGCGTGCCCCGCGGCGTCGGTCGTGGCCGAGCCGGCGGAGACCCACGTGCCGTCGAGCATGCGCTCCACGCTCACCGGCGTCTCCGGCGCGGCGGTGATGCTCAGCGGGGTCGTCCGGTCGGCGTACGACGCCGGGGCGGTGAGCACCGGGGCGCTCGGCTCGGCCGCGACGGGCGGCGCGGCGAGCAGCGTTCCGGCGAGGACGACCGACAGGGATGCCAGCAGGGGGCCCAGGCGCATGCCGCCATGGTGCCCCCTGCCGGGTCCCTGAACCGGGTCAGGCCGCGGCGCGTCGCGCGAGCCAGGCGTCGCGCGCGGTCACGGCGATGTCGGCCTGGTCGGAGAAGACCGCGTCCACACCGGCGTCCAGGAAGGCCTGGGTCTCGCCGACGAGGTCGCCGTGGGCGTTCGGGTCGGTGCCCCGGCGGTAGTTGGCCGGGAGGAACTGGTTCTCCACCCGCAGCGTCCAGGTCACCACCTGCAGACCAACGCGGTGCGCGTCGGGAACCAGGCTGCTCGGCGTGCCGATGGCGCCGGCGGCGTCGCGGGGCAGGATCAGGTTCTTCGCCGGCGCGACCCAGTCGGCGTACGACGCGATGCCGGCCAGGCCCGCCTTCGTGACCAGGTCGGCGTAGGTCGTGGCCTTGCCCGCCGACTTGAGGTCGAAGGGCTGGCCCGCGGCGTCGACGAGCCTGGGCCAGCGGCACCCGCGTGAGCCGGTCGAGCCTGGCGCAGGTTGGTGGTCTCGAAGGACTGGATGACGACCTTGGCGTCGCGGCGGTCGAGGCCGTTGCGGCGCAGGGTGCGCACCAGCGGCTCCTCCAGCGAGAGCCCGATCGAGTCGAAGTAGGTGGGGTGCTTGGTCTCCGGCGCGATCCCGATGGCGCGGTGGTTGCGGCGCGACTCGGTCTTCACCAGGTCGATGACCTCTTGGAAGGTCGGGATCTCGAACTTGCCGTCGTAGACGGTGTTGCCCGGGCGCACCTGCGGCAGGCGCTCCTTGGCGCGCAGGGTCTTGGTCTCACGCAGCGTGAAGTCCTCGGTGAACCAGCCGGTGATCGCGGTGCCGTCGATGACCTTGGTGGTCTTGCGGGCCGCGAACTCCGGGTGCGCGGCGACGTCGGTGGTGCCGCTGATCTCGTTCTCGTGGCGGGCCACGAGGACGCCGTCCTTGGTGGAGACGAGGTCGGGCTCGACGTAGTCGGCGCCCATCGCGATCGCCAGCCTTGTACGCCGCCAGGGTGTGCTCCGGGCGGTAGCCGGACGCGCCGCGGTGAGCGAACACCAGCGGCGTGCTCGCGCGGTGGTGGCCCGCCTGCGGGCCGCCGTGGCCGGGGGCGGCGGTCGCGGGGGCGGTCGCCGCACCGAGGGCGACGACGGCGGTGGTCGTGGCGGCGACGAGCGAGCGCGTGAGGAGGCTGGGGAGAGTGGTCTTCCGAGTCATGCCCGGAAGCCGACCAGTCGCAGGTGGCGCGATGGAGAGGCCGAGGTGAACGCAGCCCCTCCTTCGGAGGTACGGCGCGCACCCGCGGCCCGCGACAATGGGACCCGTGGCGTACTGGCACCGGACTTCCCCGCACACCTTCACCCCGACCGAGCACGTCGGCGGCGCGTGGGACCGCGCCACCCAGCACATCGCGCCCGCCCTCGGCGTCCTGGCCCACGAGGTCGAGCGGGACCTGGCCGCCCGGCGCGGCGGCGACCTCGTCGTCAGCCGCCTGTCCTACGACATCCTCGGCACCGTCCCGATCGAGCCGATCGACGTCGCCGTGGAGGTGCTCCGGCCGGGGCGCACCATCGAGCCTGGTGCAGGCCACCGCGTCGTACGGCGGGCGGGCGGTGGTGATCCTGCGCGCCTGGCTCGCCGAGCCCTACGACACCGCCGCCCTCGCGGGCTCCGACCTGCCCGCCGTACCGGGGCCCGAGGAGCCTGCAGCCGTGGGACATGAGCAGCCTGTGGCCCGGTGGCTTCATCGCCTCGGTGGAGGTGCGCCGCAAGGACTTCGGCCCCGGCCGCTCGACCTGCTGGGTGCGCACCGACCACCCGCTCGTCGCCGATGAGCCGGTGACCCGCCTCGCCGCCGTCGCCGGCCTGCTCGACATCACCAACGGCATCGCCGTGCGCACCGACCCGGCGAAGGTCGCCTTCCCCAACCTCGACCTCACCGCCCACCTGCTGCGCCCGCCGGCCGAGGGCTGGCTCGGGCTGGACACCACCGTCTCCTTCGGGCCCGGCGGGGTCGGCGTGACCAGGCTCGGTGCTGCACGACGAGGAGGGTCCGCTCGGCACGTCCGCGCAGACCCTCACCGTGCGTCCGGAGAGCCTAGGGGACGAGGCTGCTGCCGATCCGCTTCGAGCCGGCCCCGTCGACGTAGAGGAAGCCCCATCGGCGGTACAACGGCTCCTCGGTGCGGTGGTCCCAGGTGGTCAGGTCGGAGGAGATCCCGCTCGACTCCAGGCTGACGCCGGTGAACGAACCGGAGAAGTCGCCGGAGCCCGGCGCGCTCTCCCACACCCGGTACAACGCGCCACCCGACGTCGCACCCGAGCGCACCAGGATGCCGTTGCGCTGGGTGAGCGGGTCGTAGACCACCGACGGCGTCCCGACCGGCGCGACCGCCGGGTCCGGTACGCCGACCGGGTGCCACCCGTCGACGGTGACACCGGTCGCCGGGTCCAGACGGGCGCTCCACACCGTGCTGTCACTGTGGCGCACGGCGAGCCGGATGTCCCCGGACTGCGCGACCCCCAGACCGACCTTGCTGACCGTGTCGACCGCGCCCAGGCTGCGCCAGCCGAGGCTCGTCGCGCCCGCGGCGTACGTGCCGGTGACGACATCGCCCGACGCGGTGCGGGCGGCGAGCCGGATGCCGGTGGGTGTCTCGACAGCGGTCACGTCGCCAACGGGAGCCACCGCGGCCGCAGGAACCCCCAGCGGCTTCCAGACCGGCTGCTCGGGGGCGGGGACGTCGAGGTCGATCGCCCACCAGCGGCCCTCGGCGTCCGCGGCGAAGCCGACCGGCTTGCCGTCGGGCGAGTTGGCGGTGGTGACGGCGGTCCGGACCCGTCGGTAGGTGCGCACGGGCGGCGTGTCGGGCAGGGCACCCGCGCCGTGCGCGCGCTGCCACGTCCAGACCTCGCCGTCCGGTGCGTGCACCGCGGCCACCACGAACCGTCCTCCGGTCCGCGAGGCGATCGCGACGGGCGCGCGGAACCTCTCGTCCGCCGCGCCCAGCGGCGACCACACCGCGCCGAGACCGGTGTCGTCGTAGTCGTCCGTGCAGGTGGCCGCGACGCCCTGGCTGGTGGGGTCGACGTAGCCGTAGCAAGGTCCGGCGCTGGTGCGCGCGAGGCCGACGAGAGGGTCGCCTCCGGCGGCGACGGCGTTGCCGGACACCGCGAAGTGGCCCCGGACCTCGATCGAGACCGTCACCGGGACCGACGAGACGTTCTCCACCACGACCCGCCGTTGCCTCAGCCTTCCCGTTGGACCACACGCCCTCGCGACCGGGGACGAGAACTCCCCCTGCAGAGCGGCCACCGTCCCCCGATGCGTTGAACGTGACCGAGGAGATCGTCGAACCGCCCGCCTCGCCCTTGGGATGGATCCGGAGGGATCCATAGGCCGGGGTCGTGCCGTCGGGGATGTGCACGCCGATGGCGACCGGTACCGCCACAGCGTCGTTGGGGATGCCGAGGACGTCGACTCCGGTGACGGGGAGGCTCTGCGCTCGAATTGGGCTCGACCCGCGTGGAGTTCCCCGGATAGCCGGTGATCCACGTATAGGGCTGGAAGTCCGCCCCCGTCGCCGGCGAGACTCGTGCTGTAGCCCTGCGCCCGCACCATCAGGTGCGCGGGTTTGCTGCTGGTGTTCTTGAAGGTCACCCTGCCGTCGGCCGGCAGGCTTCACCACCGCCATGTCGACGTGGGTGGTGGCACCGTTCCAGAACGTCATCACCGGGTTCGCCGTCGCCGGGTCCACCGGCGCCGGCACGGCGACCACCGAACCCGCCGCGGTGATCGAGCCGACCGCGAGGTTGAGGTACGCCGCGGTGGCACCCTCGGGGATGACCCCGCCGGTCGGGCTTGCGGGTGACCACACCGCCCGCGGGCACGATGACCTCCGGGGCGTTGCGGGTGTCGAACAGCGTCGCCGGGCGGGTCGCCACGAACCCGCCGCCCACTGCGTTCGCCGTGTAGTAGCCGACCACGTCCAACGTCACGGTGGCGGGCTGCTCGGTGGTGCGCAGGTAGAGTCTGCTCGGTCGCGAGGCCTTCGTCGACCGGCACGACGGTCATGCCGCTCACGGCCGTCGTCACGCCGTTCGTGCCGGTGACACCGCCCCAGTGCGTCCGTTTGCCGTTCGCCCAGTTGGTGTCCACCTGGACGTAAGCCTCGGCGTCGCTGCTCTTGACGGTCGCGACGACCACCAGGGCCCGGGTGCCGGCGCGCGGGATCCCCTGCACCCCGAGCGCGGTGACGTTCGCGCTGTTCCAGTAGACGGCCTCGGTGAAGGTCTTGCTCAACACCCGCGCCGGCTTGCTCAGCGCGACGTAGTTGCCCTGGGTCGACGTGCTGCTCTCCCCCGCGTGGGCGGGCGGCACGGCACTCGGCGCGAAGCCCACCAGCACGGAAGCCAGCAACGCGAGGGCGAGAAGACCGGCGAACCGGTGGAACCGGTCACGACGCATAGCTGGTCCCCAGTCGTCGGGAGAGGCTGCCGTCGAGGTACAGGAAGGCTCCACCGGCGGTAGAGCGGCTCCTCGGTGCGGTAGTCCCACGTCGTCAGGTCCGAGGCGACCCCGCTCGACTCCAGGCTGACGCCGGTGAAGGCACCGGAGAAGTCGCCGGAGCCCGGCGTGCTCTCCCACACCCGGTACAACGCACCGGTCGACGTCGCGCCCGAACGGACGAGGATCCCGTTGCGCTGGGTCTGCGGGTCGTAGACCACCGACGGCGTCCCGACCGGCGCGACCGCCGGGTCCGGTACGCCGACCGGGTGCCACCCGTCCACCGTCAGCCCGGTCGCCGGGTCGAGCGAGGCGCTCCACACCGAGTTCGTCCGAGTGCCGCACCGCGAGCCGGATGTCACCCGACTGCGCGACCCCGAGACCGACCTTGCTGACCGTGTCGACCGCACCGAGGCTGTGCCAGCCCAGGCTGGTCGCGCCCGCGGCGTACGAGCCGGTGACCACGTCGCCCGACGCGGCGCGGGCGGCGAGCCTGGATGCCCGAGGCCGTGGTGACGGCCGTCAGGTCGCCGACGGGCGCGAGATCCGCCGCCGGGATGTCGAGTCTGCTTCCAGTGCGGCTGCTCGGGCGCCTTGACGTCGAGGTCGATCGCCCAGAAGCGGCCCTGCACGTCGGTGACGAAGCCGACCGGCTTGCCGTCGGGCAGGTTGGCGGCGACCACGTTGCTCTTGACCCGCCGGAAGGACCGGATGGGAGGCGTGTCGGGCAGAGCCCCCGCGCTGTGCGCGAACTCCCAGGTCCACAGGCTTCGCCGTCGGTCGCGTGGACGGCCGCGACCGCGAACCGGCCTCCCGACCGGGAGGCCACCGCCACCGGGCCTCGGAACTTCTCCCCCAGCGCGCCGATCGGCGACCACACGGTTTCCAGCCCGGCCTGGTCGTAGTCGTCCGCGCAGCCCGCGGTGATCCCCTGGTTGGCCGGGTCGAGGTAGCCGTAGCAGGGCCCCAGGCTCGTGCGAGCGACCCCGACCATCGGCTCACCGCCGGCGGTCGCGTAGTTCTGCGGGCCGAGGAAGTAGCCGTGGATGTCGATCGCGACGCTGACGGAGATCGTCGAGACGTTCTCGACCGTCACCCAGCGCGTCGACTGGCTGACCTTGTGTCCCGGCACCAGCATCGCGGTGGCCTCACGGAAGCCTGCCATCGACGCGTTGAAGGTGAGGGCGGACGTGGTGGGCGCGGCCTGGTCCTTCGGATAGACCCGGATGTACCCCGACACGGGGGTGGCGTCGTAGGGCACCGGCCAGACGCTGATCTTGGCCGGCACGGCAGCCGTGCCGTTCAGCGGGATCATCCACACCGCCAGCCCGGCCACCGGGAGATCCATCTTCTGGCCCGGCTCGACCGTGACGTTGGATCCCTTGCTGTTGTGGTTGGTGATCGGCTGGTAGTCCGCGCCGGTCGCCGGCGAAGCTCGTCGTGTAACCCTGCGCCCGCACGATCAGGTGGACGGGCTTGGTGCTGGTGTTCTTGAACGTCACCCGTCCGTCGGCGGGCGCATCGACGATCGCCAGGTCGTTGCGGGAGCCTGGCGCCGTTCCAGAACGTCATCACCGGATACGCCGTCGCCGGGTCCACCGGCGCCGGGACCGCGATGACGGTGCCCGCCGCCGTGATCGAGCCTGACGGACACGTTGAGGTACGCCGCTGTCGAGCCATCCGGGATGATCCCGCCCGTCGGCCTTGCGGGTGATCACCCCGCCTGCCGGCACGATCACCTCAGGCGCCGACCGGGTGTCGAGCACGGTCGTCTGGCGGGTCGGAACGAAGCCGCCGCCCGTGGCGGTCGAGGTGTAGTAGCCCGCCACGTCGACGGTGACCGTGGCCGCCTTCCTGGTGGTCGTCAACCGCACCTGGTTGGTCGTCTTCGAGGCGTCGACCGGCAGCGTGAGCACACCGCTGACGTTCCCCACGACCCCGTCGGTCTGCGAGACGTAGTTCTGGCGGCACGAGCCGTCGGAGAGGAAGACCGAGCACAACCAGAGGTAGGAGTAGGGATCGGTGGTCTTGAGGCTGGCGACCAGCACCAGCGCCGTCGTGCCCGTGCGCGGGATGCCCTGGACACCGAGCGCCGTGAAGGAGACCACGTTCTCGCTCGCGGTCGTCGCGGTGAACGTCTTGCTCAGCACCCGCGCCGGCTTGGTCAGCGGCACGTAGTTCCCCTGGACGGTGGCCCCGCTCTCCCCCGCCTCCGCGGGCGGCGTAACGCTCGGTGCCGCCGTGACCAGCAGGCCGGCCAGCAGCAGGACCGCCAGCAGGGCTGCTGCGCGGCTCCTCGTGCGGTTCTGCGGGTCAGGACGCATAGCTGGTTGCGATCTTCCGGGAGTAGTTGGCATCGAGGTAGAGGAAGCCTGAACCGGCGGTACAACGGCTCCTCCGTGCGGTAGTCCCAGGCCGTCACGTCCGAGGCGATCCCACCGGTCTCCAGCGAGATCCCACCCGCCGGACCCGCGAAGTCACCCGAGTTCGGCGCGGTCTCCCACACCCGGTACAGCGCACCCGTCCCGACGGAGCCCGACCACACGAGCACCCCGTTGAGCCTGGGTCTGCGGGTCGTAGAGCACCGTCGGCGAGCCCGACGGCTCCACCGCGGCGCCGTTGTACGTCATGCCCACCTGGTGCCAGCCATCGGCCGTCTGACCCGCCGCGGTCAGGTTCGCGCTCCAGATCGTGCCGTCACCGTGCCGTACGGCGAGCCGCGGCTCCCCCGACTGCGACAACGCGACCGCGACCCGGTTGACCACCCCGGCCGTCCCCAGGCTCTGCCAGTCCAGCGTGGTCGAGGTCGCCGAGGCGTACAGGCCGGTGACCACGTCACCGGTGCTCGTGACCCCGAAGAGCCGGATGCCGGCGGGCGTGCTCAACGCCGTCAGCCTCGTTGCCGGCCGCGGGCGCGAGGGCCGGGATGTCGAGCGGCTTCCACCGCGGCTGCTCCGGAGCGGCGATGCTGAGGTCGATCGCCCAGAACCGGCCCTGGCCATCAGCCGTGAAGCCCACCGGAGCACCCGTCGGTAAGGTCGCCGTCGCGACCGGGGTGCGCGAGTAGCGGAATGTGCGGACCGCGGTGGTCACCGGCGGCGCACCGGGCGAGTACGGCAGGTCCCAGGTCCAGACCTCGCCGTCCGGAGCGTGGGTCGCCACCACGACGTACCGGCCGCCAGGACGAGCAACCATCGAGAACGGACCACGGAACGTGTGCCCCGCCGGCGAGATCACCGCGTAGATCGGCTCCGTGCCGTCCTGCGGATCACACCCCACCCGCACGTTCGACGCCGCCGGGTCGAGGTAGCCGTAGCAGTCGCCCAGGCTCGTGTGCACCACCGAGAACGCCGGCGTCCCACCCGCGCTCGCGTAGCCCGACGGCGCCGCGAAGTACGCCAGGGTCTGCAGGCTCATCCAGAAGTCGCCGTTGGCGGCGCCCTCGACCGTGATCTTCCCGCCCTCGCCGGGTACGACGATGGCTCCGCTGCTGCGGTCGTAGGTGCCGTCGGAGGTGAAGTTGATGTACGACGCGGTGTTGGCGGCCTGCCCGGTCGGGTAGATCCGGATGCTGCCGCCGCCCTTGGGCGCGAAGATCTCGAGGTTCACGAAGACGCCCGCCGCGTTGGCCGGGATGCTGCTGCCGGCGTAGCCCGCGATCTGGATGTCGATCTTCTTGGTGGCGGTCATGCTCTTCTGCCACAGGCTCACTGGTCAACGGTCGCAGGTCCGCACCGGTCGTCGGCGAGTCTCGTCGTGTAGCCCTCCGAACGGGCCACCAGGTGCACCGGCTTGGTGCTGGTGTTCTTGAACGTCACCTGTCCCGCGGCACTCAGGCTTCACCGAGACGAGTCCGGACCTGCTCGACGCGGCCGCCCAGAAGGTGAGCGCGGGATAGCCGGTCGTGGCCGTCCCCGTCGGGACGGCAACCACCGTGCCGGCCGCGGTGATCCCGGTCGCGATCAGGTCGATGTACGCCGAGGTCGCTCCCGCCGGGATCGAGGTGCCGGTCAGGGTGCGGGTCGTCGTACCACCGGCGGGGATGGCGGCACCGCCGTTCGCACGGGTGTCGAACAACGTCACCGGCCGGGTCGCGACGAACCCGCCGCCCGCGCTGGCCGTCGTGTAGTAGCCGACCACGTCGACCTGCACGGACATCGTCGTGGAGGTGTAGGTGAAGGCCCTCGCCGTGAGGTGACCGGTCGCCTTCGCCGGGTCGATCTCGGCCACGACCGTGTTCGACATCGGGCCCTTGCCGCCCTCCATCGAGCCCGCCTTCACCGAGTTTCCGTTGCAGCCCGTCCCGCAGTTGCTCTCGATGTAGACCTCTCCCCAGTTGGCACCGGTGTTGGTCAGGGTCACCGTGAGCACCACGGCCGTCGTACCGGCGCGGGGGACGTTGGTGACGCCGACCGCGGTGAAGGCAGCCGAGGCGTTGGTGCCGAGCGCCTTGGTGAGCAGCCGGGTCGGCGTGGCGAGCGGGACGTAGTTGCCCTTGGTCGTGCTCGTCTCCCCCGCGTGAGCCGGCGGAGCCGGCTGGGCGAGGGCGACCAGGAACCCGGCCACGAGGGCGAGGACGAGCGCGAGGAAGGGCGTGCGACGGACGATGTTCATGTGTGTACTCCAGCGCCTTGCGTTGATCGGGTTCGGCTCCGCGGAGCCAGGTCAGTCGTCGAGCACCGAGAACTCGGGGTCCTCGCCGGGAAAGTCGTCGGGAAAGATCTCGCTCCGCAGCCGACGCGTGAACACGGCGGCGAGGAACTCGGTCGCGGTGCCGTCGAAGGGCTCCCAGTCCGGCCCGCCGTTGTCGTTGACGACGACCGTCCACAGGTCAGGGGGCGATTCCGGCCGGCGGACCCAGTAGCAGACGTCGCCGTTGTCGCTGATCGCCCAGGGCAGGATCTCCGCGCTCTCCTCCGCGACGTCGTAGGGAATCGCCATCGTCGACCGGAGAGTGCGCAGCGCGTCCAGCTTGCTCGGTCGCCTGCTGCACCATGTCCAGGGAACGGACCGGCGTTGCCGGGTTGCAGCGGCCACAGGAAGCCGTCGAAGGCGCCCGCGCCGTAGGTGTCCACCAAGATCTTGAAGTCCGCCGGCAGCGGGGTGCCGAGAGCCTCTTCCACTGGTCCCCACGAGGCCACCGCTCTTGGGTCGTGCGGCGGGGTCACGATTTCGGTGAGCCTGATCGAGCGCGCTCATTCTTCACACACCTACCTTCGGTTCACGATGCTGACGTAGAAGTCCAGACTCTCGCTCTGGGCGCTCATCGTGACGCCTATCGGCATGAGCTCCGAACCACGGTAGATCGGGGTCACGGCGTAGCTGACCGTCTCCCCCGCGTCGAGGGCGGAACGCACCTGGTTCTCGAACCCACGCATCGCGGGGTTGTTCACCGGGTTCTGGTAGAGCGTCATGAGGTTGCGCGCGTCGCCGCCGTCCCCGCCGAGTCGCTTGCCGAGAAGGTGACCTCGTGCGTGTCCGGCACTGCGTCCACCGAAGCCCGCGGGGCTGATCGCTTGCTTGGCCCGGGTCCCCGTGCCGACCATGTCGGGCGTCAGCGTGGCAGACATGCCCGTCGGACGGTCGAGGTCGTCGAGCTCGCCGTAGCGGACGCTTCCAGCGCCGCACGATGAGTTGTGGACCAGGACGCCGGTCTCGGTGACCGCGTAGTTGTGGTCGCCCTCGACCTCGAAGTTGTAGACCCGGGTCGGCTTCGCGTCGTAGGTGATCGAGGTGACCGCAGCCGTGCCACCGTCGATCAGGCTCACCCGGTCGCCGGCCTTGAGGTCGCCCGAGCGGACCCAACCCTGCGAGGTGTGGAACGGGTGCTCGGTGGTGACCCGGATCCGCTCCCCGCCGACGACGAGCGTCATCATCCGGGTGTCGACGTGGCTGGAGACGGCCTTGACGGTCCGCAGGCGCTTCTTGCCCGTGACCATGTCCTTGGCCCAGACCTTGTCGCCGACCTCCACCTTCTCGATCGGCTTGTCGCCCTGGGCCGTGTCGACCTTCGTGCCCGCGGCGAAGCAGCCTGCAGCCGCCCTTGAGCCTTGCCGAGGTACCGCTCGGCCGCCTTGCCGCCGATCTTGCTGCCGGCGGCGGGCAGGACCGACAGGGCGGTCGAGACGCAGCCGGAGATCGTCGGGTCGGTGACGCAGCCGATCGCGTCCTTGACCGGGGCGACGACCGCGTCGACCGCGCCCTTGGCGATGCAGGCGGACATCGACTTGCCCTGCGGGCACTCGAGGGCCCCGCCGACCGCGCCGGTCACGGCCGTGCCGAGCATCGCGCAGGCGACGCTGCCGGCTCCCGCGGTGACCGCGGTGCACGCGGCACCGACGGCGATGCCGGCGGCGACCGAGGCGATGGTCTTCCAGTTGTCCTTGACCCAGTCACCGGCCGCGGACACCGCGGTGGACACGGACTCGACGACCTTGCCGACCGCCTTGACCGTCGTCTCGTAGATGGCCTGGACCTGCTTGGCGGTCGTCTTCACCACGTCGACCGTGGCCTGGACGATCCGCGCCGGGGCGCTGGCGACCGCGGAGACCACGGTCTTCAGGCCGGCGTAGACCGGGGCGACCGCCGCCTTGATGGCCGGCAGCGGGTTGTACTTGGCCGCGTGCTCGATGACGGCACGGGTCTTCTCGGTGAGGGCCACCGCCGCACGGTGGGCGGCTGCGGCGGCCTCGGCCGCCTTCTGCTTCGCCCACTCGATGCCGTCGGAGATCCTGTCCTTGGCCCAGTTGATCGTGGCACCGATCGCGTTCTTGATCGCGTTCAGCCCCTGCTTGGCCTTGTCGTAGGCCCAGCGCCCGGCGTCGGCGATCGCGCTCACGGCCGCCTTGCCGTAGCCGTAGACCTTGGAGGCCGCCGACGAGGCGTAGCCGTACGCATTGCTCGCGTAGTGCTTGGCCGTGGAGACCGCCGAGGAGACGGTGCTGGAGACCTTGTCCTTGACCTTGTTGCAGATGCCGCAGACTGGGCCAGTTGCCGTCGGGGTCGTTCAGCGTGACCGGGTCGCCTGCGCCATAGGTGTACTTGTTCGCCAGGATCGAGGGACCCGAGGAGTACGACGCGGTGTCGCGGGAGTCGAAGGAGCCGCTGGTGGTGCTGTACCACCGCGCCTTCATGTTGACCTCGCCCGTCGCCGGGTCGGTCCACGAGCCCTGGAAGCCCACCGCCGGTCTCGCGCCCTGCGTGGCGACCTTCTTGCCCCACGGATCGAACGTCCGCGAGTCCGGCAGCCCGGCGAGCGCGGTGTCCGCGGGGTCGAAGGCACCGGTCACGTCACCGTGCTGGTCCGAGACCAACATGCGGTTGCGGGTCCCGGACCTCTCCGACAGCACCCCGCCACCGGGACCACGACCGAAGGTCGACGTGCCGTCTCCGACGACGTCGTCGTCCAGACCGGCGTAGGTGAAGTTCTTCCCACCGGTCTGCGCGATCCGGTCGAACGCGTCGTAGGAGTAGGTCTTCGAACCCTGGCTGATCATCCGGTCGAACGCGTCGAACGTGAACGCCTCGGTCGTGCTGCCGTTGGTCCGCGACTTCAACGAGCCCCGCGGGCTGTAGGCTGTAGTCGGTGCCGTTGTCGGAGATCAACCGGTTCCGCTGGTCGTACGTCGCGGTCGCGCCGTTGACCTTCGTCCGGTTCCCCGAGGCGTCCCAGGCGTAGGTCGTGGTCGCACCCCCAGCCACCGACCACGACGTCAGCCGTGCCGCGTCGTCGTAGGTGTAGGAGTTGTCCGAGGCCCCCGAGACACCAGTGGTGACCTTGCGGCTCACGCTGCCCTTGGCGTTGTACTCGTACGACGTCGAGGCCACCGTCTGGCCGCCGCTGTTCTTCAGCACGTCACTGGCCTGCCGCCCGAACGCGTCGTAGCCGAAGGTCCGTACCCGGCCGGCACCGTAGTCGATCGTGGACGGCGACCCCGCACTGTCGTAGGTCAGGCCGACCTGCGCCCCCGAGGAACCGTCGGTGACGCTGGTCAGCCTGGCCCTTGGTGTAGCCGAAGAGCGACGTTCCCGAGGAGTCGCTGCGCTGCGTGAGCCTGGCCGTCACGGTCGTAGGCGAAGCTCGCCGCGCCCGAGGGTCCGGTGGCCTCCAGCAGCTGGCCGCGCTGGTCGTAGGAGTAGGTGTCGGTGCCGGTCGGCGTCGAGGCCGACGTGAGCCGGCCGAGCAGGTCGTAGGTCAGCGTCCGCGATGAGGTGGTCGCCTCCGCGCCCGCACCGGTCTCGCTGATCAGACGTCCCGCGGCGTCGTACGCCCGCTGGCGGGTCACCCCGCCGGGCGCGGTCAGGCTGGACCGGCAGCCCCGTCGGGTCGTACCGGGTCTGCCAGCGCCGATCCGTCAGCGCCGGGTGGGCCAACGTGGACGGTTCGATCACCGACTCCAGGCCGAACGTGCCGTACTGGTACCACGTGTCGTTGCCGCGCCCGTCGGTGAACCGGGTGCGGTTCCCTGCGGCGTCGTAGCCGAAGGCCTGGTGGTGATCGTCGAGCCCGCCGTCGCCGGCTCCACCTGCTTCTTGAGCCGTCCCGCCGCGTCCCACTCGTACGTCGAGGCGGGCAGGCCGCTCGGCGTCGAGGTGGTCAGGTTGCCCTCCACGTCGTAGCCGTAGGTCTGCTTCGGGCCCTCCGCGCCGGCCGCACTGAGCCTGCACGCTCGCCGTCATCCGGCCGGCGACGTCGTAGTCGGTGCGCGAGGTGCGGCCCAGGGCGTCCTTGACCATCACCTGGCGCCCCGCGCCGTCGTAGCCGAAGCTCGACTGCACGCCGGCGGGGTCCTTGACGGTGAGCAGGCTGGCCCAGCGCGTCGTACGTCGAGGTGGTCTTGTTCAGCCCCGGCGAGGTCACCTCGGTGACGTTGCTCGCGTCGTCGTAGGCGTAGGAGGTGGTGAACGTGTCCGCCACCGGCGTCGTCTCGAAGAGCGTCGAGGTGATCGGCCGGTCCAGGTCGTCGTAGGTGCTCTCCACCTTCGTGCCCAGCGGTCCCTCGATCCGGCTGACCTGGCCGGTGCGGGTGTAGGCGTAGGTCGTCACCGCGCGGTCGTCGTTGTCGTGCGAGGCCGCGTCGACCTTCACGACCCGGCCCAGCCGGTCGTAGCCGTAGCGGGTCTCGACCCCGCGCGGGTCGGTGACCTTGGTCTGGTTGCCGTTCGCGTCGTACTCGAAGGTCGTGGTCGGCACGACCGGGGTCGTCGTTCCCGGGGCGGTGTACGACGGAGCGACCTGCTTCACGACGAGGCCGCGCTTGTCGTACTCCGCGGAGCTCACCCGGCCGAGCGCGTCGCGGGAGGTCACCGGCGCGCCGAAGGCGTCGTAGCCGACCTCCTCGGTCCCGCTCCCCGTGGTGGCACTCGCGCCGTACTCCTCACGAAGCGTCGGCGGAGCCGTCACCTTGGTGCGATTGCCCGCATCGTCGTAGGCGAAGGTGGTCGCGTAGTCGTCGGGGTTGGCACCGGCGACGTTGCCGCGCGGGGAGACCACCTTGGTGATGTTGCCGGGTCTCGTCGTAGGCCGTGGTGGTGGTGGCCGTGCCCGACGGCAGCGTCACCGTCTCGCTCGTCGGGCGGCCCGCGGCGTCGTAGCCGTAGGACACGCTCGAGGTGTCGGTCGTCGTCCAGGAGGCGTTCGACTTGTCGCCCGTGGTGTCGACCCGGCTCACGTTCCCGGAGTCTGTCGTAGGTGTAGGTGGTCTTGCGGGTCAGCGGCGCGACGCCGACGGTCTGCGTCTTCACGCGACCCTGCTCGTCGCGGGTGTAGGTCACCTGCCGCGTGCCGTTGCCGGTCTTCTCGGTGACGACCCCGCCGGCCTTGTCGTAGGTGTACTGCTCCAGGACGTACGGCGTCTCCTGGGTCTCCCCCGGGCGCTTGAAGGTCGTCAGCGTCTTCTTCGCGACCAGGTCGTCGTGGAAGTAGTCGATGGTGACCTTGCGGCCCATCGCGTCGTACGTCGCCACCAGCCGGCCGGCCGGGTCGTAGGCGTAGGCCATGGTGACCAGGAAGCCCGCGGCGCCGTTCTGGTCCGGGTCGCGCAGACGAACCTCGGCGATCTTGTTGCGCGCGGTGTAGGCGAACTCCGTGCGGGTCCCCTTGGCGTCGACCATCGAGGTCTGGTTGCCGAACTGGTCGTACTCGTAGGAGACCTGGTTGCCCGACGGGTCGGTGACCGAGGTCATCCGGTTGTGGTCGTCGTACTCGTAGGTCGTCAGCCGCGCGGGGTCACCGCCGAGCGCGTCACTGACCTCGGTCGTGGCAACGTTGCCGTCCACGTCGTAGGTCTGCACCACCTGCTGCTGGTGGCTGGTCCCGGTGATCGCGTCCCGACTCGCCGGGAGCAGCGTCTTGGAGACCCGGGACGAATCTCGTCGTAGGTGTAGGTGGTGGTCGTCTGACGACCGGACCACGCCTCGGTCTTCGTCTTCGTCCGGCCGAGCGCGTCGTAGGTGAAGGCTCGTGACCAGGCCGCCGGGCTCGGTCACCTTCGCGAGGTCACCGGACTGGAAGTAGGCGAAGCCTGGTCTTCGCCGACGACGCGTCGGTGGTCGTCAGGGGCAGCCCGGAGGGGGATGAAGCCGCCGTCGACCGCCGGCTCGCTGGCACCCGCGTAGGTGTTGGTGACCTTGCCCAGGCTCGGGCGAGGGCGTGGTCTGCGTGAGCAGGCTGACCGGCCTCGTTGTAGGTGTACTCCGTGATGTAGCTGGGCGCCCAGTAGAGGCCGGCCCGCGGGTCGACCTTCGTCAGCGGCTTGTCCCAGCGCGGGTCCAGCGCACCGTAGCCCGACGTGGACGTCGGGTAGGTCGTGTACGACGTCGAGCAGTCCGCCGGCGAGACGCCCGGCGCCGTGCGGCAGGTGGTCCGCTCCGTGACGTTGCCGCGCGCGTCGTACTTCATCGTGACGACATCGCCGATCTCGTTGTAGACCGCCGTCATCTGGCCGTCGGCGTTGTAGTCCATCGAGCGGATGTCGGAGCCGGAGATGTCCCAGAGCCTGGATGTTGTCCGGGTCGTCCGGTGCGGGCGCGCAGAACCGCGGGTCCTGCGCCGAGGGAGCCGCACACCGCTCGGCGTCCTGCGGGCGCACCCCGTTGCCGTTGGGCAGCGCAGAGCGCAGCAGGTAGCCGGCGAGCGCGTCGTACTCGTAGAGGTAGACGCGGTCGGCCGGGTCCTTCACGACGACCGTGCGGCGCATGTCGGTCGTGGTGCCGGAGACCAGGGGTGCGCCGAGCGTCCAGGTGCCGCCCTGCTGGTCGGTGTACTCCTTGACGCGGTCGGTCTCGACGTCGTAGCTCACCTCCGAGGTGACCTTGCCGCTCGGCAGGGTGACCTTGGTGAGCCTGCTTGGTGCCGGCAGCGGCCTTGAAGTGGTCGGTCACCTCACCGGCGCTGAGGCCGTGGGAGTAGACCGCGACCTCGTCCATCGAACCCTTGAAGTAGCGCTTCGACACCGTGCCGTACGACGGCCACGAGCCCGGCGTGGTCGCGAAGGCGGCACCCAGCCTGGTTGAAGGTCAGCGCGACGTGGTTGATCGTCGAGGTCTTCGAGGCACCCTGCTTGACGCCGTCGACGTACAGGGTGGTCGAGGTGCCGACCGAGGTGAGGGCCGCGTGGTGCCAGGCGTTGTCGGTGACCGCGGCCACCGACGTGGTCGGGGCGAACGTTCCGTCCGCGAACTGGCCGCGCAGGCTTTCCGTCGGCGCCGATGTAGAGCAGCGGGACGCCGGTCGTCGGCGCGGTGGCGCCGTCGAAGACCTTGTTCTGGTAGCCGACCAGCGGCATCGCCGTCGTGGAGGCGCCCGCCTTGAACCACAGACTCGACGGTCATGTCACGGCTCTTCTTCGACGTCCCGCCGGGCAGCCGGATCGCCTGCGCGCCGCTCAGGGTCGCGGCGGTGTTGGTGCTGTTGGCCACGACGCCGGGCGCGCCGAAGGTGACGCCGGCGTCGTAGGTCGCCTCGTCCTTGCCGAGGTTGACCGCGACCTCGCTGACGGCCTTGGTGTCGCCCGTCGACTCGCCCAGACGCCAGTAGGAGTCGGGCTTCGTGTCGAGGACGGAGGTCCGGTAGTGCGAGCCGTCGGCGTACTCGTAGGCGGTGCAGCTTGTTGGTCGGCGAGCACACCTTCGTGAGCAGGGCGCCGTCGTAGGTGTAGGTCCAGGTCGTCACCACGGCACCCGCGGCGTCGAGGGTGGAGACCGTGCCCACCCGTCCGGCGGCGTTCCAGCCGAACTTCAGGCCGCGGCCGCTGTTGCCGCTGACGACCTTGTCGGTCTTGCCGCCCGCGTCGTAGGTGAAGGTCTCGGCGCGCCCGGTGACCGCCTTCACCGACTGGAGCCGCCCGCTGGCTTGGTCGAAGGTGTAGACCGATCCGGCCTGGTCGGTCATCGTCCAGGTGGTCGTGCCGTTGGCGACGAACGAGACGTTGCGTCCCCGGGGCGCGGCGTAGGTGCCGTTGGAGTTGCGGCCGAAGCGCGCCTGCTGGCCGTCGGGCATGGTGACCAGCGCGCTGCCGGTCGCGTTCTCGGCCTTGACGTCGTACTTGGTCGACCAGCCGGCACCGAAGATCCCGTCGGCACGCGGGTCGACGCTGTTGTAGGTCCGCGCGACCGTCAGGTCCGGGCCCGAGGTGGCCACCGCGGCGTCGATGGCGGCGGTCGAGTAGTTGCCGAGCGAGGGGTCGAACTCGCGCTCCTGCGCGCCGTACGCCGCACCTGCCAGGTGCGAGGTGAGCGCCGGCTGCGGAGCGTCGGTGAAGAAGGTCAGCGTCGGCGAGGTGGTCGGCCCGGAGGTGAAGTTCCAGAAGTACTGCGTGCTCCAGACCAGGCTTGCCGGACGGCACCACCCAGCCGGAGGCGGTCGTCGCCGTGCCCGAGGTGAAGCAGCCGGCGGACATCGCGCTGTTGGTGCAGACCTTGAAGCCTGTACGTCGTGGTGCCCGGCGTCGCGTCGACGTCGATGGCCTTCGCGAACAGACTCGGGCTGCAGGGTGGGCGCGGAGTAGCCGTTCTGCGGGTACATCTGGGTGACGACCGGGGGCACGTCGAAGACCTGCAGGGCGAGCCGTACCGGCGCCACCTGCTGGTCGGTGAACCAGATCAGCGGGCTGTTGCGAACGACCGAGAAGTCGAGGAAGTACATCCCCGCGGGCATCGCCTTGAGGTTCGCCGACACCGTGGTCGTGGCGCCACGGGCCAGGGCCGGCATCGTCGCTGCGTTGAAGGCTCGTCAGCGCGGCGTACGACTTGCCCTTGCCGTCGAAGACCCGGTACCGCAGCGAGTAGTCGCCCGCGGCCCAGGCGAAGGCGCTCTTGTTGGTGACGGTGACCTTGATGGCGCCGTTCTGGTTCTGCATGACAATCGGGTTCGGCGTGGGGTTCGAGATCTTGTACGCCGCGTTGTAGGGGCTGTGCGTGACGTACAGGGTCGGCTTGTTGGCCGTCGAGCCCGGGCCGACGAACTTCTTCCAGCCCGACCCGGTGACGGCGAAGCCCTTGTTGGCGCCGCCGTTGACCCAGCCCTGCACGATGTCGCGGCCCTTGACGCCGAGCTCGAAGAGCGAGCCCTGCACCGGGCAGTCGGTCGACGTGCCGAGGTCCGGCACGTAGCCGTAGGCGAAGGAGGTGGAGTCGAGCTTTGCTGCCGAGCGCGGGTGCGTTCCCGAGGTTGTAGGAGCCCGGCGTCATCGACCAGTTCTCGGTGACCTCGTTGATCGCGACGGCGCGAGGGGTGCAAACTGTTGGACTTGAAGTTGACCAGGCTCATGTTGACGCCGTAGATCGTGTTGTTGGTCAGCGCCGAGACGTCCCAGCGCAGGTACGTGCGCGCGTTGTTGGACCCGCCGACCTCGAAGTCGGCCGAGCCGTTGTAGGCGCCGCCGGACTGGACGGTCATCGCGCTGGCGTCCTTGAGCCTGCTTCGGGGTCAGCACCGTCGGGTCGACCTGCACCGGGTATGCCCGCTCGGGGGCGGCGAGCCAGTCCGCGTCGACGCTCACGCGGAGCACGTCGTCACCGACGAGGCGGTAGTCCACCGCGGTCGAGGTCACCCCGGCGGCATCCGTGGCGTAGCCGCTCGGGATGGTCGCCACGACCGCGCCGTCGGCGTCCTCCAGGTTCACCTGACCGTCGGCCAGGCGCGCGGTCAACCCGTTCAGGTGCAGGTCGAAGTCGAAGACGCGCGGGGCGCGGGCCGAGCGCAGGACGATCGTCTCCTTGGCGCCGGCGGCCTGCGCCTGGATCTGGACGTCGGTGTCGCGCAGCACGTCGCGGTAGGTCGCCACGTCACCGTCGACGGCGGGCGGCACGCCCCGGGCACCGGCGAGGCTCCACCCGATCGAGCGGTCGCCGTCGAGGGTGACCTCAGCCAGCCGGTCACCGCCGACCGCGATGTCGAGCCCGCCGCCGGTCGAGGCCCAGTCGCCGGAGGAGTCCTTCTCGAACGACGGGTCGATCGGCTTCCAGTCACCATCGGCGTCCTGGTAGTTCAGCGGACCGGGAGCGATCGCGGTCGTCTCGGTGCCGTCAGCGTTGGCGAAGGTCTTCGTCGTCGCGGTACGACGCGACGCGATCTCCTTGCTCGTCCTCGGGTCGAACCGCCCGGTGGTCGGCGCAGGAGCCGTCTCGACCTTGCCGACGTTGCGCCCGGTCGCAGGCTTGGCCACCGGGAAGTAGGAGCGCAGGGAACGCGGGACGTGGGTGTTCTTCTTGCCGTCGACGCGATGGGACTTGCCCGCCGCCGTGCCGCGGTCGGACTGCCTCGGCGCCGGCTTGGGCTTGTGCGCGGCGACACCCGCGCCGGCCGCCGGCTCGCCGAGGGCCGGTGCCTGCTGCAGGACCAGGGCGACCAGGACAACGAGGATGAGCGCGAAGAGCGCGCGCGACGAACGACCCGACAGATGACCCATGCCCGAGAACCCCCAACGAGCTCGCGCCGGGCCCCGTGCCCCTGCAGTCCGCGCTCGTAACGCCCGAACGATGCCACGGTGAGGCAGGAACTGTCACCGAATTCTGTGTAAAACCTTGGCGGAACCTGAAGATCTCCTGGGAGGACGCTGCAAGGCAGCGTCTCTCACCCCCTCACCGGCCCCTCCGTAGATTGGATCCATGCTCGTCGCCATCGTCGGAGGCAACGGCCAGATCGCCCGGCTGCTGCACCCCTCGTCGTCGCCCAGGGCCACGTGCCCGTCGCCCTCGTCCGCTCGGAGGAGCAGCGCACCGCGCTGGAGGAGCTCGGGGCGGAGGTGCGCCTGCTCGACATCGAGAACGCCTCACTCGAGGACTTCGAGGCGGCCTTCGCCGACTGCTCGGCGATCGTCTTCGCCGCGGGCGGCGGCCCGGACGGCAACAAGGAGCGCAAGCGCACCGTCGACCTCGGCGGGTCCGTCAAGTCGATCGAGGCAGCCACTCGGGCGGGCATCCGCCGGTTCGTGCAGGTCTCCGCCATCAGCGTGGACGAGCCGGTGCCCGCGGGCACGGACGAGGTGTGGGCGGCCTACGTCGAGGCCAAGCGCGACGCTGACATCGCCCTGCGCGAGAGCCGGCTCGCCTGGACGATCATCCGCCCCGGTCGGCTCACCGACGATCCCGCCACCGGCCGGGTCGCGCTCGGCCCGGACGTCGAGCGCGGCGACGTCACCCGCGCCGACGTCGCCGCCGTCCTGGCCGCGGTGCTGGACCGCCCGGACACGGTCGGGCGGCAGTGGAACCTGGTCGGCGGCGACGTACCGGTCGACGAGGCGGTGGACCGGGCGGCGAGGGGCTAGCCCCGGCCGCCCGGTCGCGCGGTCAGACCGTCCGGCCCCCGCGCCCGTTGAAGATCGAGACACCTCCGGGGCCGACCAGGAGGCCGACGACGATCAGCACGATGCCGAGCAGGATGCTTCCCTGGATCAGGGTGACGATGCCGGCGATGACCAGGACCACCGCGGCGATCCACAACAGAGTGCCCATGACGCTTCCTTTCGTTCGCCCACCTCGGTGTGGGTTCTCGTGAGGTACCCGTCAGCACGACGCACAGACGGCCCGCCCGGCACCGAAGTGCCGAGCGGGCCGCAGCTCACGCGGGGTCAGGCCCGCCAGGCCTGCCAGTACGTCGCCATCCGGGCGCTCTGGCCCGGGGTGAACTGGTTGTAGCAGGAGTCGTAGGCTGTAGTCCATGTAGTTGTGGATCGGGTCCAGGCCCGGAGCGGTGCACGAGTCACGTCCGGTCGGGCACCCGCTGCTCGAGCCTGCGCTGGGCGGGCGTGTCCGCGACGTCGTCGCCGCCGGTGCAGCCGCCCTCGAAGGTGTGGAAGAGCCCGAGCCAGTGACCGGCCTCGTGGGTGGCGGTCTCACCGAGGTTGAAGTTGGTCTCCGAGCCACCGGGGACGGTGGCGTAGTCGACGCGGATGCCGTCGTAGCTGCCGATCAGGTTGCCCTGGGAGTCGCGCGAGTCGTACTCGAAGGGGAAGGTCGCGATCCCGTAGCCGTCCATGTCGATGAACCAGATGTTCAGCGCGTTGCGACCGCCCTTGCGGGTCTGCTGGCGGTAGCCGATGCCCGACTCCTCCTCGCCCGGGTCGTTGTGCCAGGTGGTGTTGTTGAACCGGTCGGTGCTGGCCAGCTGGAAGGTGAAGCCGGTGTTCGCGGCCTGGGACGACTCGCCGCCGGCGTAGGTGTTGTTGAGGACGGCGATCTGCTGGGCGATCGTCGCGTCGGTGACGTTGCCGTTGCCGTTGGCGTCGCGGATCACGTGCACGTAGACCGGGATGGTGACGGCGGCCGTCAGCGCCGCACGGCTCGACGAGATGCCCTTCTTCTTCAGCCGGGCGGCGGTCTGCTTCTCGATCGCGGCTCGCTTCGCCGCGCTCACCGGTGCGTGGTCCTCGTGGCGCCCGCGCGCGGCGCCGCCGTGGCCGTCGCGCTCGAGGCAGGGCTGCGCGGTCGGCGCGTGGTCGGCGTCGTACTGCGCCTGGGCAGGGGCACCGAGGCCCAGTGCGGCGATCGCCGTCGCGGCCACCAGGGCCGGGAGACGACGGGTCAGGGAACGATTCATCCCGAGAACTTCCTTTCGATGTGAGGGAGATGAGTCGACGTCCGCTGTCCCCGGATCGACAAATTGTTAACCGGATCACACCGATGACCGGAAGACTTGCGGAGGAACGTCTCACATCGCGGATGTTCCGCCCTGCCGACCTGCGGCGTGCAGGGGCCGGAAACACGCACGCCGCCCACGGGACGAGGCCCGTGAGCGGCATGGTGAAGAGTGGAGCCTGCGGGGAATCGAACCCCGGTCCTCGAGCGTCGAGCCAGGTCTTCTCCGGGTGCAGTCAGTGCTGGCATTTTCTCGGCCCCGGCGCTCGCACTGACACGTCGCCGACAGGCCCAGCCGGGTTTGAGTCCCGCGCCACCCTCCCGGCGAGAGTGACGCAGCGAGTCTCCTAGATGACGCCTGGGTCCGGGACGGAGACGGATGCCCGGTCAGACGCTTCGATCACTGCTCAGGCAGCGAGAGCGAAGGAACTGCGCTTAGCGTTGGCAGTTATTGGTTTCCAGCGATCGTTTACGAGATGACGCTGGCTCCTCGACCCGCTTCCCCTGGGACAAACGTCCCAAGTCGAAACCGATCAGCCCCTCTTGAGTTGTGAAGACGTCAGTCTACCGGTCCGCAACGCCGCGGGCCCACCGGTTACTCCCGGCAGGCCCGCGGGAGCGGTCCTCAGAGGCCGAAGCCCGCCAGCCAGTCGCGGACGACGGGGATGTCGACGCGCTGGTAGCCGCCGAGGTAGCGGCAGTTGTCGGTGTAGCCGTACGACGTGACGGCGACGACCTTGCCGTCGAGCCAGACCGAGCCGCCGGAGTCACCGAAGCAGGTGCCTCCGGTGCCGAAGGGGTCCTTCTCGTTGCCGTTGGCCTGGATGATCTGCGCGGTGATCTTCTGCCCGGGCATGTCGACGTAGCGGCGCAGCAGCGGGTAGGCTCATCGGCGTGGGCTTCTGCGGGCCGGACTCGGGCTTGCGCACCTCGGTGCCGTAGCCGACGGCGCGGAAGAGGGTCTTGCGCGGCACCTTGACCGCGTCGGCCGCGTGGAGGCCGGCGAGGGGAGCGGGGGCGATGCCGGTGACCGGCTGGTCGAGGACGATCACGCCGACGTCGTTCCAGTTGTCGAGGTCGGTGAAGTCGCTGTACGCCGGGTGGGTGTACGCCGTGCCGGAGAGGTAGCCGGCCGCGGCGAGACTCGGCGGAGGTGTACCCCGCGGCGGGGTCGGCGGCGACGGGCAGCGGCGAGGGCGGCGCCAGGGCGATCACGCTGTCGAAGGTCACCAGCGTCTTGCCGAGGGTGCCGGACGTGCAGTGCGCGGCGGTGAGCAGGACGGTGGGGCTGACCAGGGTGGCCGAGCAGCGGAAGCGGCCGCCGGCGTCGTAGAACGCGATCAGACCGACGTTCGGGTGGAGGTCGCCGTCCGGCGTCCCGCCGGTGCTGGCGGAGGCGGGGGCGACGAGGCCGAGGGGGGACAGGAGGAGGGCGGCGAGGACCGAGGAGACGGGCGCGCATGCGCGTCAGTCCAGCACGAGGCCCACCCGTGCGGAACCCCTCGCTTTCAAGGAGTCTGCAGCAGCCGTACGGCGTTGTGCCAGCACACGTCGCGCAGCCAGTCGTCCCCCAGGTCCAGCCGGGCCAGCCCGGTGAGCCTGGTGGTGGTACGGGTAGGGAATGGTCGGGAAGTCCGAGCCGAGCAGCACCTTCGCCCTGGAGGTCCACCAACCGCGGCAGGAGGCTCCGCCGGGTAGGCGCCGCCCTCGTCGAAGAAGTCGGTGAAGACCATCGTGGTGTCGAGGTGGACGTTCGCGTAGGTCTCGGCGAGGACGAGGAAGTCGTCGTACTCCGGGGCGCCCATGTGCGCGATCACCAGGCACAGCCGCGGGAAGCGGCGCAGCAGCCGGGCCACCGAGTCGGGTCCGGTGAAGGCGTTGCCGACCGGACCGGAACCGGCGTGCACGGTCACCGGGGTGCCGGCGTCCTCGAGCACGCCCCAGACCGGGTCGAGGAGCGGGTCGTCGGCGACGAACTCGCCCACCTGCAGGTGGATCTTGAACATCCGGACGCCGTCGGCGATCCCCTCGGCGACGTACGACGCCGCCTCGGGCTCGGGGTAGAAGGTGGCCGAGCGCAGGATGTCCGGCGCGGTCGCGGCGAACTCCCGCGACCAGTCGTTGAGGTACGACGCGACGCCCGGCTTGTGCGCGTAGGGATGCGTCGGGAAGGCCCGGACCCCGAACTCGCGCAGCAGCGCGACCCGCTCCTCGTGGGACTGCCGGTAGCGGATCGGCCACGGCCGGCCGATCTTCGGGCCGGCCTCGTCGAAGACCGCCCACACCGCGCGCTGGATGTTCGGCGGCAGGAAGTGCACGTGCAGGTCCATCAGCCCGGGAAGCCCGAGCGCCTCCCAGAAGGCCCGGACCTCGGGGGCGTCAGTCACGCATGCCCTTGAGCCGGCGGCCGATCGCCTCTTCCTTCTCGCGGTCGGCGGTGCGCTCGGCGATGGCCTGCCGCTTGTCCCAGGACTTCTTGCCCTTGGCGAGGCCGATCTCGATCTTGGCCCGCCCCTTGACGAAGTACAGCGCCAGCGGGATCACGGTGTGCCCCTTCTCGCTGACCTTGCGCTCGATCTTGTCGATCTCGTCGCGGTGCAGGAGCAGGCTTCCGCTTGCGCCGGGCGGCGTGGTTGGTCCAGGTGCCCTGGGCGTACTCCGGGATGTGCACCCCGTGCAGCCACGCCTCCCCGCCGTCGATGTCGACGAAGCCGTCGACCAGGCTGGCCCGGCCCATCCGCAACGACTTCACCTCGGTGCCCTGGAGCACCATCCCGGCCTCGAAGGTGTCCTCGATGTGGTAGTCGTGGCGCGCCTTCTTGTTGGACGCGACGAGCTTTGTGCCCGTTGTCGTCCCCCTTGTTGAGGGTCGCTCCCGACTTCGCCTTGGCCATTCCGCCATTCTCCCAGAGCGGCGCAACGGGTTTGGTCAGAGGTAGGGGGCGGGGTTCACGGCCTCGCCGTTGCGCATCACGATGAAGTGCAGGTGGCAGCCGGTGGACCAGCCGGTGGAGCCGGAGTACCCGACGACCTGGCCGCGCTTGACGTGCTGGCCCTCGCCCACGGCGTACCCGCTCATGTGGTTGTAGACCAGCACGATCGAGGCACCGTTGACCTTGCCGATGGCGAGGTAGAGACGGTTGCCGTAGACCTCGTCGAAGTACTTGTCGACGACGGTGCCGGACTCCCCCGCGACCAGCCGCGCGCCGCAGCCGGTGCCGAAGTCGATGCCGTTGTGGAGGCCGTAGTAGCCGTAGATCGGGTGGATCCGCCATCCGTACGGCGAGGTGACCGGCCCCGGGCCGGGCTTGGCGAGCAGCCCGCCAGTGTCGCCGTTGTAGGCTGCCGCCCTGCTTGCGGGACAGCGCCATGATCTTGCGCTTGATCGAGGCCTCGCGCGCCTGGAGCCGGCGCAGCGCGGCCTGGTCGGCGGCACGGGCGCGGACCACCGCCGCCCGGGCGCTGGAGGTGCGGTTGACCAGCGAGCCTGACCTGGACGGCAGCGGTGGAGGCCTGGTTGACGAGCCCGGCGACCTTGACGACGTTGGCGTCCGCGGCGGACTTGGCGGCCGCCACGTCGTTGCGGGCGTCGCGGACCGCGGCCTCCTGGGTGGTGAGTCGCTTCTGCACCACGACCAGCCTGGTCGAGGGTCTGCTGCTGGCGGCCGGTGATGACGCCGTTGGCCGTCAGGCTGCGCAGCACCTCGTCCATCGACTCCCCGTCGGCGTACGCCGACAGCAGGGCCAGGTCCGGGTTCTCCCCCGTGGCCATCGTGATGATCGTGTCCCGGCTCGCCTCGCGCTGACCGGCGACGGCGGCCTTGGCCTTGTCCAGCGCGGCCTGGGCCGCGACGAGCCTTGGCCTGCGCACCCGCCAGGCTTCGTCGCCAGCGCCGCGGCCGCGGCCTGCGCGGTGGCGAGACTGGCCACGGACCGCGGTGTAGCGGGTGCGGGCCGCGGTGAGCCTGCTTCTGCGCGTTCGCCAGCCTGCCCCGAGATCTTCGCGACCTGGGCGCTGGCCTCGTGGATCTCGCCCTTGACGGAGGAGATCTGGCCCTTGACCTGGCTCTGCTTGTGCTTGAGGTCGTCACGGTCGTCGTCCGCGTGGGCGAGCGGGACGGTGAGTCCCACCACGGCCACGAGGGCGGCGAGGATCGTGACGAGCCACTGGGGATGAGCCCAAGCCGGCATCCGATCGAGGGTACGGCGGAGCCAGGGGGCGCTGGGGAAGAAGCGCACGGTACGACCAATCAGTGTTCGGGGAAGTGAACGAACCGACGGTAACCGCCGAGGATCAGACTTTGACGTATTTCCTCGTCAGCAGGAGTGTCGGGATCAGCGTGAGCGCCGGGCCGAGGATCACGATGCCGGGCGGGAAGACGCCGATCAGCGCCTCGCCGTAGTCGCCCCAGTCGACCCAGGGCAGGAAGGTGACCCGCTCGGCCATCCCCCGCTCCACGCCGAGGACCTGGAAGGCCGCGAGCGCACCGGCGGCCGGGCCGACGCCGATGATGGCCGTGACCAGGGCCTCCAGGAGGAAGGGGAGGGCGATGTAGAGCGTCGAGGCGCCCACCAGGCGCATGATGCCGATCTCCCGGCGGCGCGCCAGCGCGGCCAGCCGGATCGTGTTGGCCACCTGCAGCAGCGCGGCGAAGAGCAGCAGGCCCGAGCCGATCCAGGAGCCGTACTTGAGCACGGTCATGATGCCGAAGACCTGGCGCAGCACCTCGCGCTGGTCGACGATGCCGGAGACGCCGTCGAGGCCCTCCACGGCGCTGATCACGCCGTCGGCGCGCTCGGGCGACTTCAAGGTGACCTTGTAGGCGGCGGGCCACTTCTGGGGCGTCACGACGGGGTTGTCGCCCTCGAACGCCGAGGCCTGGTCCTTGCGCTTGGCGCGCTCGTAGGCGAGCCGGAAGCCCTCCTCCTTGGTCTGGAACGCGAAGGCTCTCGACCTCGGGGCTGGCCTTCAGGCTCCTGCTCGATGCGCTGCTTCTGGGCGTCGGTGGTCTCGCCGCTGGAGCAGTTGGCCACGCCGCGGCGCAGGGACGGGTCGTCCGGCGCGCAGAGGTTGACCTGGATCTGCAGGCTCGTTGCCGAGGTCGTCGACGGTGATCGAGGCCTCGCGCTGGACCAGGATCCCGATCCCGGCCAGTGTCAGCGACACGAAGAGGGTGACGATGACGGCCAGGTGCATGGACAGGTTGCGCCGCAGGCCGTTGCGGAGCCTCGGTGAAGACATAGCGCAGCCTGCATCGCTCAGCCCTCCTCGTGCTGGAAGCCGTAGGCTCCCGCCGGCCTCGTCACGCACGACGCGGCCGTGCTCGAGCTCGATCACCCGGCGGGTGAACTGGTCGACGATGCCGTGGTCGTGGGTGGCCATGACCACCGTCGTACCGGTCTGGTTGATGTCGCTGAGCAGGTTCATGATGCCGACCGAGGTCTGCGGGTCGAGGTTGCCCGTGGGCTCGTCGGCGATGAGGATCATCGGCCGGTTGACGTAGGCCCGGGCGACGGCGACGCGCTGCTGCTCACCACCGGAGAGCCTCGTCGGGCATCCGGTCGGCCTTGTCCTTGAGGCCCACCAGGCTCGAGGGTGGCGGGCACGACCTTGTCGATGTCGCGCTGGGACTTGCCGATCACCTGCTGGGCGAAAGCGACGTTCTCGCGGACGGTCTTGTTGGGGAGCAGGCGGAAGTCCTGGAAGACGGTGCCGATCTGGCGACGCAGCCGCGGCACCTTCCAGCCGGCCATCCGGTTGATCTCCTTGCCGGCGACGTAGACCCGGCCGGTCGTGGGACGCAGGCTCGCGGAGGACCAGCCGGAGGGCGGTCGACTTCCCGGAGCCGGACTGTCCGACGAGGTAGACGAACTCCCCCTTGTCGATGTCCAGGGTGCACTGCTCGAGTGCAGGCTTCCCCGGACCGGCATAGCGTTTGGTGACCTTCTCGAAGCGAATCACTGACCTGACGGTACGCCACGGACCTGTGCCGGCCGGGGAGGCCCGGGCTCCGGTGCGTCGGCCTGGGAGCCATGTCCTAGGGTGGACCGACGTGTCGACCGTCCTGCGCGCGCTGGGTCTCTCAGCACTCCTCACGCTCGTGCCGGTGGGCATCGGCGTCGGGGTCGCGGGCGACCGTACGCCGGCCCCGGAGGTCGCGTCGTACCAGGGCACCGACCTCGCCGACTTCGACACCGCCACCGCCGTCGTGCGCCGTGCGCCGTTCTGCTCGGTGGTGCCCCGTGAGGGCGTCACCGAGGCCCTCGGCGGAGCGGGCGACCTCACCGAGTACGGCAACGGCCAGCAGGCCAAGCCGCTCCCCCAGGGTGACGTGGCCCACGAGTACGGCTGTGTGTGGACCGCGGCCGACGGTGGCGACGCCCGGGCCTGGGTCTTCGCTCCCCCGGTGACCGGTGCCCGGGCGCAGGAGATCGCCAAGGCAGCGCCCGCCAAGGGTTGCGCGGCCACCCCGGGCGCGCCGGACTTCGGCGCGCCGTCGGTGGCGCTGGTGTGCACCGCGGGCACGGCGCGCACGGCGTCCTACCGCGGCCTCTTCGGTGACGCGTGGCTCAGCCTGCTCCCTCACCCAGCCGGTCGCGGTGCCGCAGGCCGACCTGGTCGCCCGGACCGGCCGGTGGTGCGTCGCGGTGGCACGGGCAGCGTCCGCCCCCGACGCCTGAGCGCACCGCCGAAAGTCAGGACCCGGGTCCCTCATCAAGCAGGACCGCGCAGCGCCGAATGACCAGGCATGCTGCGTCCTGGTCTCCTTGCTCTGACGGCCCTGGCCGTCTCGGCGGCCGGTCTCGCAGTGCCCGCCACGGCACTGGAGCAGGCCCCCGACCCCGACCCGTCGATCGTGAGCGCCGTGGACGGCACCACCTTCGCCGTCGACGACTGGCCGGCCCCGCCGGTCGGGCCGGTCGGGCCGAGCCTGCTCACCCGTGCGACGACCGCGGCGGGGGCGTCGTACGCCACCACGGACGCGTTCCGGCTGCACAGCCGGCGCGGAGCGGCGAAGACGGTGTACCTCGACTTCGACGGCGGGCAGTCTGCTGTCCACCAACGCCTGGCTCAAGAACGGCCTGGCCAGTGTGCTCTACCCCGGGTGGTCCCTCGACGGCTCCGCGGCCTTCTCCGCGACCGAACGGGCCGTCGTGATCGAGACCTGGCAGCGGATGGCCGAGGACTTCGCGCCCTTCGACGTCGACGTCACCACCGAGGAGCCGGCCTACGGCGGGTTGTTCCGGGGCTCGGTCGACGACCCGACGTACGGGACCCGGGTGGCGTTCACCTCCGGCAGCAAGGTGCAGGACGCACTGTGCGGCGGCGGGTGCGGCGGCATCGCCTGGATCGGCACCTACGACGCGATCACCAGCGGCGAGACCCGTAGCCCCGCCTGGGTGTTCCCCGGCTCGCTGGGCAACCGCGCCAAGAACCTCGCCGAGGCCGGCAGCCACGAGGCCGGGCACACCCTGGGCCTCAACCACGACGGGACCTCCTCGAGCGGCTACTACAGCGGTACGTCGCTGTGGGGGCCGATCATGGGGGCGCCGTACACCTCGGGGGTGAGCCAGTGGTCGCGCGGCAGCCTACAACGGCGCCAACAACCACGAGGACGACCTCGCCGTGATGCGCTCCAACGGCATCGGCCCGCGCCCTGACGAGGCCGGTGGCAACGCCGCGACCGCCGTGCCGCTCTCCTCCCTCAGCGGCGGTCGCGGCGTGATCACCAGCGCCGCCGACACCGACTGGATGACGGTGACCGACTGCTCCGGCACCGTCACCGTGCAGGCCGAGCCCGCCGACGTGGGGGCGAACCTCGACGTCGGGCTGCAGGTCCGCAACGCGGCCGGCACGGTGCTCGCCGCGGCCGCGCCGGACACCTACCGCGCCACCAGCGGGGTCACCGGGCTCTCCGCGACGATCTCGATGCCGCTCAGCGGCGGGCCCTACCACCTCGTCGTGTCGGGCACCGGCTCCGGCAAGGCCTGGTCCGCCGGCGGGTACGACGCCTACGGCAGCATCGGCGCCTACCGGGTGCTCGTCTCCGGTTGCACGGGCAATGTCGACCCGTCCGTCGGCAGCCCGAGCCCGCCGCCGCGGAGCACGCCGACCACGACCACCCGGCCCGGAGCCCCGCGCCGCCCCGCCGCGGCGTCCGGCGCCCGGGGTGGCCGGCGCACGATCGTGGCCGCCCGGCGCCCGCCCCAGGCACTCGGCGGGGCGCCCGTGACGCGGTACCTCGTCTCGGCGTACCGGGTGGGGGCGCGGGGTCGCGTCGTCGCCCGCACGGCGACCGCCAAGACGCTGGGCGCGGGCACCCACAAGATCTCCCTCGCCCTGCCCAAGGGGCGCTGGGTCGTGCGGGTGCGCGCGTGCAACCGGATGGGCTGGGGGCCCTACAGCAGCGCATCGGTGCGGGTCACCGCGCGCTGAGCCTTCTCATCGAGCATGTCGATGATGTTGACTTGCTTGGTGCACTTCTCGCTCGAGCACCGCTGGGCCTGGCGCGGGCTCGGCGCCGCCACGGCCGGCGTGCTGCTCCTCGCCGGCGAGGTGGTGGGCGCGCTCGGCGCCGTCGTCGCGTTCACCAGCGCGGAGGTGGTCTTCGACGCCGCCGCGCAGGAGGCCTGGCGGCGGCGGGAGCGGTGAGACTCAGGCGTCGGCGGTCTCCGCGCCACGGCGCCAGCGGATGCCGGCCTCCAGGAAGCCGTCGATCTCGCCGTCGAAGACGGCCTGCGGGTTGCCGGTCTCGAAGCCGGTGCGCAGGTCCTTGACGATCTGGTACGGGTTGAGCACGTAGTTGCGCATCTGGTCGCCCCAGGCTCGCCGCGACGTCGCCCTTGAGGTCCTTCTTGAGCGCGGCCTCCTCGGCCTTCTTCTTCGCGAGGAGCCTTGGCCTTGAGCACGATCATCGCGGCCGCCTTGTTCTGCAGGCTGCGACTTCTCGTTCTGGCAGGACACCACGATGCCGGTCGGGATGTGGGTCAGGCGGACGGCCGAGTCGGTGGTGTTGACCGACTGACCGCCGGGACCGCCGGAGCGGAAGACGTCGGTGCGGATGTCGTTCTCGTCGACCTCGATCTCGTCGGTCTGCTCCAGGCTGCGGCACGACCTCGACGGCGGCGAAGGAGGTCTGCCGCCGGCCCTGGTTGTCGAACGGGCTGATCCGGACCAGTCGGTGCGTGCCGGCGTCGACGGAGAGCGTGCCGTAGGCGTACGGCGCGTGGATCGCGAACTCGGCCGACTTGATGCCGGCCTCCTCGGCGTAGGAGACGTCGTAGACCTCGACGGGGTACTTGTTGCGCTCGGCCCAGCGGGTGTACATCCGCATCAGCATCTCGGCGAAGTCCGCCGCGTCGACCCCGCCCGCGCCGGATCGGATGGTCACGATGGCCTCGCGCTCGTCGTACTCGCCGGAGAGCAGGGTGCGCACCTCGAGGCCCTCGACGGCCTTCTTGATCCGGGCCAGGCTCGGTGTCGGCCTCGGCGAGCGTGTCGGCGTCGCCCTCCTCGACCGCGAGACTCGGCGAGCACCGCGAGGTCGTCGATGCGCTGCTGGAGGCCGCGGAAGCGCTCCACCTGGCCCTGCAGGGAGGACAGCCGCCCGGTCACCCGAGTGGCGTTGTCCTGGTCGTCCCACAGGTCGGGTGCGGCGACCTGGACGCCGAGGTCCGCGATCTCCTGCTCCATCCTGGGCAGGTCGAGGACCTGCTCGATGGTGTGCATCGTCGCAGTCAGGCTGCTTGATCTCGGCGTCGTAGTCGGGGCCTGCCACAAGGAGCAAGGTTACGGGGCGCCCTGCCGTGCGGCGATTCGGTAACCCCTCGGGCTCGCTCTGGAGACCCTTTGGCGAAAAAACATGAACGACTTTCACAAAAGGACTGTGCGGGTCGTCACAGACCTGGTTGACTCCCGCCACTCCCTCCGCCACACGGGCTCCCGTGTCCGTTCCTCTCGGGTGGCACCCCCCACTCACGGGACGGTGACGCATGCTCCCAGCGCCGATCGACCAGCCTCTTCAGCCCCGAGACCGCCACCGCGCGGCTCGCGCCTTCCGCCGACGGATGGCCTGGCTGAGCGTCCTCGCGACCGTGGTCGCCACCTTGGCGGCGTCCGGTTCCGCACCCGCCCAGGCGGCCCAGGCGAGCGGCGACGAGGTCCCCGCCTGGTCGACCGGCTGGGCGTGGACCTACGCCACGGTGTTCAACTACACCGCCGACGGCACCAACGTGACGATCAACGAGAACGTGACCTACACGGTCGCGGGCGTCGAGACCTACCAGGGCCAGCCGGCGTACAGGCTCAACCTGACCGGGACGATCACCGGCGGCAACGGCACGGCGGCCGTCGACGGCGTCGGCAACGCGACGCTCTCGAACTTCTCCGGCAGCGTCACCGGCACCCGCTTCATGCGGCGCTCCGACCTCGCGCTGCTCAAGGAGACCCAGAACCAGTCGCTCTCGGCGAAGGCGCAGGTCTCCATCCTCTCCACGAACATCACCGCGACCATCAACCTCTCGATGGACCCGCGCCGCGGCTGGCGGCTGACCCAGTTCCCGACCGAGGCGGGCGAACTCGTGGGTCAACGACACGGACGTCGACTACACCGGCGGCTTCAGTTACGACGCCGGCTCGCTCGGCGGCAGCGGCTCCTCCGACTTCGACGGCCTGCTCGCCTTCGACGGCCCGACCACGGTGGTGGACGAGAACGTCGCCGTCCCGGCCGGCACCATCAGCACCCGCAAGGCCCGCCAGCAGAGCGCGGACGGCGCCACCCGGGAGACCTTCTGGTACTCCCCCACGCACCGCTCGGCCGCCCGCCTGCTGCTGGAGATCCCGCTCGACGGCGGGTCGCTCACGCTCGACCAGAAGGCTCTCCTCGGCCAGCACTCCCACCCCCGCCACCACGTTGACCAGCACGATCACCCCCTCGCTCACGTGCGCGGGCGGCGACGTGACGATCACTGGCCGGCTGAGCAGCGGCGCGGCCGGCATCCCGGTCAACGTGGCCCTCGACCGCTCGCCGGTCACGCCGGGCGCCAGCGCGACCACGAGCACGACCACCACGGCGGGCGGCGGCTACAGCGCGACGCTGCAGGCACCGGCCGAGCCCGACGGCTACCAGCGCAGCGGCGTCCGCGGCAGCCTGGGGCGTCGTCACCACCGTCGGCGGGGCGTCCAGCACCTCGACGCTCCTCGTCACGCCGAAGAACTGCTCGGCGATCACCTCGACCGGTGACGCGGGCGCGGCCCAGGGCAGCAGCGCCACCGTCTCGGCCACGCTCCTGGACCGGGCCGGCGGCAACGTCGCGGGCAAGACGATCACCTTCGCGCTCTCCGGTGGGGCCACCGCCACGGCGACCACCGACGCGCAGGGCGTCGCGACGACCACCCTCGCCGTGGCCGGGCCGCCGCGCAACGCCACCCTCACCGCGTCGTACGCCGGCGACGGGGGCCTGGAGGCGGCGAGCACCACCTCCGCGTTCAGCGTCGGCACGATCACCACCACGACCACCGTCGCGGCCGACCCGGCGGTCGTCACCGTCGGCGACCCGGTGCGCTTCGACGCGAGGGTCACCCCGAGCCACGGCGGCACCCCGGCCGGCAGCGTGCAGTTCCGCGTGGACGGCTCCGACTTCGGCGCCGCGGTCGCGCTCACCGACGGCTCGGCCACCAGTGCCGCACTCTCCACGCTGGGCCTGGGCGAGCACACCGTGACGGCGGTCTACCTCGGCACGAGCGACCACACCGGCAGCACCTCGGCAGCGGTCTCCTTCCGGGTCCGCGAGCCGCTCAAGCCGACTGCCACCACCTCGACGGTGGACCCCGCCGCCGCGGTCACCGGGCAGCCGGTCACCCTGGGCGCGAACGTCTCCGCCAGCGGCGGCACGCCGACCGGCGAGGTGGTCTTCACCGTCGACGGCACCGAGGTCGCCCGCGCCGCGGTCGCGAGCAACGGCGCTGCCAGCACGACGGTCACCACCCTGCCGGTGGGCAGCAACCCCGTCGTGGCGACCTACGCCGGCGACGACGTGTTCGGTCCGAGCTCGGCCTCCCCGCGCACCGTGACCGTCAGCAAGGCGTCGGTCGCGATCACCCTGAGCGCCACCGACGACAGCACGGTCACCGGCGAGGCCGTGGGTGTCACCGCGACGGTCGACGTCCTCTCCCCCGGTGGCGGTACGCCGGACGGCGCGGTCCAGGCTGCTCGTCGACGGCAACCCCGTCGGCTCCCCGGTAGCACTGGTCAACGGCGCGGCGAGCTTCGCACCGCTGACCTCGCTCACGGCGGGCACCCACACCCTCGCGGCGTCGTACGCCGGCAGCGGGCGCTACCTGCCGGGCACTGACCAGGTGCAGCAGCAGGTCGGCCCGGCCGGCACGACCGTCGCGCTGGTCGCCAGCCCGTCGCCGTCGCTGCAGGACCAGGAGGTCCGGCTGACCGCGAGCGTCGCGGCCCTCAGCCCCGGCTCCGGCTCGCCGACCGGCACGGTCGACTTCGCCGCCAACGGCGAGTCGATCGGCTCGGCGCCGCTGTCCGGGGGCAGCGCCGTGCTGGAGGTCTCCGACCTGGCTCCGGGCTCCTACCAGCTCACCGCCACCTACGCCGGCGACGACGACTACACCGGCAGCGCGGCCTCCCCGATCAGCCACACGGTGATCGAGGGCACGGCGGTCGTCGCGACGACGACCACGCTGTCCTCCAGCGCCGACCCGTCGACGTACGGCGACCTGATCACCTTCCGCGCGGAGGTCGCCGCCGGCGACAGCAGCCCCCACGGCACGGTGCAGTTCTCCGTGGACGGCCAGGACCTCGGGGACCCGGTGGAGGTCGAGGACGGTGTCGCGGAGAGCGCGACCCTCGCCTCGCCCGACCCGGGCGACCACACGGTCATCGCGGCCTTCACGCCGGAGCCTGGCTTCGCGGGCAGCGGGGACATCCTCGTCCAGACCGTCCGGGCGGCCGGGGTCGACGTCGACCTGACCTCGACGAAGGCCGACGCACAGGTGGGTGACACGGTCCGGTTCCGCGTCGACGTCCGCTCCCAGGTCGCCGGGACCGGTTCGCCGACCGGCTACGTCCAGGCTCGCGGTCGACGGCCAGCCGCTGGGCGACGCCCTCGAGTCGGTGGACGGCACCGTCACCGGCCCGGCGGTCTCCGACCTCGCACCCGGCACGCACACGGTGACGGCGCTCTACTCCGGAGACGTGCACTTCACCCCGGAGCTCGCCGAGGCTCACCCAGCGGGTCTCGAAGGTCGCCACCACGACCACCCTCACGGTGGCCCCCGGCAGCGCCACCTACGGCGACACCGTGGCCCTCACCGCGAAGGTCACCGCGGCGAACGACAGCCTCGGCGTGCCCGGCGGCACGGTCACCTTCCGGGCCGGCACCACCGACCTCGGCACCGTGCCGCTGTCCACGACCGGCACCGCGCAGGCTCAGCACTGCCGCGCTCCCGGCAGGCACCCACCAGGCTGCGGGCGGTCTACAGCGGGGCGCCGGCCTTCGACGGCAGCACCTCCGCCGCCAAGAGCCTGACGATCGCCAAGCGGGCGACGGTGACCAAGGCGGACGCGGCGGTGGTCTCGCTGAATCCGCTGGGCCTGCCGCTGGGCCTGCTCCGCGCGACGGTCACCGCCGGTGGCGGGCCGCTGGCCGGCGTACCGGTGGAGTTCCGGGTGGGCGGCAAGCTCGTGTGCACCTCGGTGACCAACGGCACCGGCGCGGCGACCTGCAACGGCGCCGCACAGCCTGCTGGCCCTGCTGCTCAACGGCGGCTACACGGCCACCTTCCTCGGGGACGCCAACCACCTCTCGTCCACGGCGCCCGGCGCCATCCTCAAGTGAGCCCGGCTCCGATGAAAGGAACTGCCGTGCGCCGAATGATCGCTGCTCTCGCGGCCTCCACCCTGACGCTGGGGATCCCCGTCGTCCTGGCCTCGTCGGCCTCCGCCGACATCACCGCGCCGTCCTCCGGCGCCGTCCTGCGCGGCAGGCTTCACGCTGTCGGCGGGCGGCGCCTCGGACGGCACCGGCTGCCTCAACGCGAGCGGACCGCAGACGACGCTGCAGGCTGCTCAGCGGCGGCTCGGTCGTGTTCGAGAGCGTGCAGGGCGGCACCGGCGCCAAGAGCGTCACCGTCGACTCGCACAGCTTACGCCAACGGGGCCTACACGGCCCGCGCGATCGAGCGGAAGCGCTCGGGCTTCCTCTACTGCACCAACAGCACGACCACCACCGACCGCGCGGTCACCATCGACAACCTCACCCAGGCTGGCCTACTCCGGCGCGACCGAGGGTGCGCAGAACACCTCCGTCACGGTCCGGGCCACGCTGACCGACCCGAACCTGTCGGCGTCCGTGCTGCCGAACCGCACGGTCACCTTCTCCCTGTCGGGCGGTACGTCGGTCAACGCCACCACCAACGCCAGCGGCATCGCCACCGCCTCGCTCCCGGTGGCGGGCCCCCGCGCACGGCCACGGTCACCGCGTCGTTCGCGGCGACGACCTTCTACAAGGCCTCCTCGGCGTCGACGCCGTTCACGGTCGAGAAGAACCCGTCGACGACCACGCTGGTCCAGCCCGGACCGGTCGTGCACGGCCGGGCCGTCGCCTTCACCGCCCAGGTCGAGCGGGTCAACGGCACGAGCACCCCGAGCGGGAACGTCCAGTTCACCGTCGACGGTGCCGACCTCGGCGCCCCGGTCGCGGTCTCCGGCGGGGTGGCGACCTCGGTGGCCACCGACGACCTGAGCACGGGCACGCACACGATCGGCGCCCGCTTCGCCGGGGACGCCAACCTGCTCACCAGCACGGCCACCACCAAGGAGCTCGTCGTCGGCAAGGCGCCGACCTCGACGGTGCTCACCAGCACCGGCTCGCCCACGGTGACCGGGCAGGCGGTGACCTTCACGGCCACCGTCGGCGTGGTCTCGCCCGGCGTCGGCCAGCCCGCCGGAGGCGTGCAGTTCAACATCGACGGCGAGCCCTACGGCACCGCGGTTCCCCTGGCCGGCGACACCGCCGAGCCTGACCGTGAGCAACCTGCGCCCGGGCAACCACGACGTGCAGGCGACGTACAACGGCAACGGGGACTTCGCCTCCAGCAGACTCGGCCGCCACGACCCACGGCGTCAACCGCGCCGACACCACCGTCAGCCTCGCCACGTCCCACCCGGACGCGGTCGCGGGCGAGCCGCTCACCTTCACCGCCGACGTCGACGTGGTCGCGCCCGGCGCGGGTGAGCCGACCGGCACGGTGCAGTTCGCGGCCGACGGTCACCCGATCGGCCAGCCGGTCCCGCTCAACAACGGCACAGCGGTCTCCCCGGCCGTCGGCCTGGACGCCGGCGAGCACGTGATCACCGCGAACTACGAGGGCGACGAGAAGTTCGCCGGCGGCTCGGACAGCCTCGAGCAGGAGGTCGCCGCGGCGCACACCACGACGACCGTGTCCTCCTCGCCGAACCCGTCGGTCGTCGGCCAGCCGGTGACGGTCACCGCGACGGTCAGCCCCGTCAGCCCCGCGACCGGTACGCCGGCCGGTGCGGTCCAGTTCGAGATCGACGGCGAGCCCGGCGCCTACGTCACGCTCGCCGGCGGCACCGCCTCGATCGAGTCTCGCCACGCTCGGCCGTGGCACCCACCAGGTGAAGGCCCGGTACCTCAGCGCGGACCCGAACTTCGTCACCAGCACGTCGGCCGCCGCGAGCCACACCGTCAACAAGGCCGCCACCAGGACCGTCGTGACCAGACTCGGCGCCGGTGTCGTCCTACGGCCAGCCGGTGACGTTCACCGCCTCCGTCGCGGTGCTCGCACCCGGCGCCGGCGCGCCGTCCGGCACGATCACCTTCACCGACGGCCCCACCGTCCTCGGCACCGCTCCCGTCGGTTCCGGGACCGGCGGCGTCGCCTCCATCACCGTCGACGACCTCGGGGTCGGCCAGCACGCCGTGGTCGCGACGTACGACGGCGACGACTCGTTCAACGGCAGCAACGGCTCGGTCGCGCAGAAGGTCCAGCGCGCCCAGACCGGGACCCTGCTGACCTCCTCGGTGAACCCGTCGCAGTCCGGCCAGGGCGTCCGCTTCACGGCGACCGTCTCGCCGGTGGCGCCGGGTGCGGGGGTCGCGGGTGGCACGGTGCAGTTCACCGTCAACGGCGCCACCCTCGGCAGGCTCCGTCGCCCTCGTGGACGGCAGGGCGACGAGCGGTGCGTTCAGACTCGCTGTCGCCGGGCACCTACCGGATCTCCGCCACCTACAGCGGCGACGCCCGGTTCGTCGCCAGCACCGGGGTGCTCGACCAGGGCAACGGCCAGGCGGTCACCAAGGGCGCGACCACCCTCGCGCTCGACTCCGACGACCCGGTCTCCGAGCACGGCCAGACGGTGACCTTCACCGCCACGGTCGCGGCGCTCGCCCCGGCCACCGGCAAGCCCACCGGCACGGTGCAGGCTCTGGCGCGGCGGCACGCTGCTCGGCGCGGTCGGCCTGACGCCGTCGGCCACGGCCGCCACCAGCACGGCCTCCTTCGCTGTCTCCACGCTCGCCCCCGGCCAGCACGAGATCCGTGCGGTGTACGTCGGCGAGCTTCAACTTCGACGGTCAGGTCGGCACGACCTCCCAGACCGTCGGAGCGGTGTCGACCGTGACCGGGGTGGCGTCAGGGAGCAGCCCGGCGACGTACGGGCAGACGGTGACGCTCACCGCCACCGTCGCGAACGGCGCCCCGGGCGTCTCCGCGCCGACCGGTTCCGTGGTCTTCAGGAACGGCAGCACCGTCCTCGGCACCGCGACCCTCACCGACGGCCACGCGACGCTCGCCGTCCCGGGTCTCGCCGCCGGCAGCCACGCGATCACCGCGTCGTACGCCGGCGACGAGAGCCACGCCCCGAGCACCTCCCCCGTGCTCGTCCAGGTCGTGGAGAGGGCCGCGCCCACGCTGGTCGCCCACCACATCGCCGACACACCCCCGGACAACTACTCGCGCGTGGAGGCGACCCTGACCGGGCTGGGCGGCGCGCCGCTCGCCGGGCAGACGCTCGTCTTCACCACGGGTCCGGTCCTCAACGGCGGGGTCACCGACATGTGCACGGCGGTCACCGACGCGAACGGCTACGCCAAGTGCGACGTGCCGCTGCGCACGGGAGCCCTGGTCCTGCAGGGCTTCCAGGTCAGCCTTCGCGGGCAACACGAGCTTACGCGCCGGCGTTCGCCGAGACGCCGTACGCGGCGAGCCTGACCTCACCCACCCCCACGCCAACGGGCCCCGGTCGTCGACCGGGGCCCGTTGTGCGTGCTGCGCCGGGTCAGCGGCGCACCTTCACCGCCTTCGTGGCTCGCACGAGGGTCGTGTAGCCGGGCCGGGCGAGGACCACCTTCACGGTGACCCGGTCGCCGACCCAGCCGCGCTTCAGCCTCAGCCGCGGTGCGGTCGAGACCCGCTTGCCGTCGACGTACCAGGCGAAGGTCACCGTCGTCGCCGCCGGGCTCAGGACTCCGGGCTGGACCGTCAGGGTGCGCCCCACCTTCGGCGTGCCGAGGAGGCGCGGTGCCCTGCCCAGGCCGAAGGCGGCGCGCACGACCGGGGCGGTCGCGGCGGAGGTCGCGACGCCGTCGAGGTAGCCCGTCGCCGAGGCGGTGACGCGCAGGCTCATCCGCTTGCCGACGAGGGCCGGGCCGACCTTGAGCGTCGTCGCCCGCGCCCCGGCGATCGGTACGCCGTTCGCCAGCCACTGGTAGGCCCGCGAGCCCGCCGACGGGCTCCAGGTGCCGGCGGTGCCGGTGAGTGTCCGGCCCACCTTGGCGGTCCCGGTGATCCGCGGCGCGAGCGTGCTGGCGACGGCGGCCTTCGCGACCGGCGCCGTGGGGTCGGAGACGGCAACCGCGTCGGTGTGCCCGTCCGCCCCGGCGGTGACCCGCAGCGTGATCGGCTTGCCGGTCTCCGCGGTCGTCAGCGTGTACGTCGCCGAGGTGGCGCCCGCGATCTCGGCGTCCCCGGCGAACCACTGGTACGACGTGCGGGTCGGCGTGGGCGTCCACGAGCCCGCGGTCCCTGACAACGTGGCGCCCACCGTCGGCGTACCGGTGATCGCCGGTTTCGCGTCGTTGACGATCGCCGGGTCGGGCAGCACGGTGCACGGGAAGGTGCCGGCGCGCAGCGAGTGCCCGTCGGTGTCGCCGTCGTCGCTCCACAGCACCGTCTTGGCGCCGCCGACGCAGGCTGGACTGCGGCGCGAGCGCGAAGCCCTCGTTGTTGAGGTTCGGCATCCCGGCGGGCCGGTCGTAGGCCGCCGTGATCGACCAGGTGCCGTCGGCGAGGCCGAGGTTGACGGTGGTGCCGTCGCACGAGTCGTCGCAGACCGCCCACAGCCTCGCCGTCTCCGGGTCCCACACGACGTCCATCACCCCGGGCGGGCCGGCGTTGGTCTTGAGTCTGCGGGTCGATCGTGGCGACGAGGTGCGCGCTCTCCTGCACCGCGGCGGTCTGGTCGAGCGCGAGGACGTAGAGCAGGCCGGTGCCCTCCACGGCGACGACGTAGAGGCCGGTGCCGTGCGCCGGGTAGTGCGCGGGGTCGTAGGCCTGCGTGGTGCTCTGGTCCTTCAGGCCGCCGGCCACGAGCACGCTGTCGGGGATCCAGGTGATGCCCTCGAGCCCGAGGTTCGCGCCGAGGCTGGGCAGCAAGCCGTTGAGCGCCCACTCGTCGGTGGCGTTCATCGACGTGCCCGGCTCGTAGCGCAGCACGGTGTTCTTGCTGACGCCGCTGACCTCGTTGTCGCGCTCGGCGGCGAGGTAGACCGCGCCGTCCGGGCCGAAGGTGATGCCCTCGGTGTCGGGCGAGCCGGTGCCGTCGTGGTACCTCGGGTTGCGCCCGGTCGGCCAGTCCGCCGCACGCACGTAGCCGTCGCCGTCCTGGACGAGCCTTGTTGAGGGTGCCCGCCTTGTTCTGCGCGACCCAGAGCACGCCCGGGTCGGCCGGGTCGAGCACGAGACCGCTGGCGTCCTGGTTGAAGGTCTCGGCGAGGTCCGCGGTGCGCACGGTCGGCGAGCCGGGCCAGGCCTGGGTGTCGAGGCCCGGGCAGCTGTTGACGGCTCCCGGGGTCGGCGCGACGTTGTCGACGAAGGTGCCGACACCGTCCTTGCAGCGGCCGTAGGTCTGCGTCGCGTGCGCGGTCCAGGCGTAGGAGTCGATGAGCCTTCCCACTCGGGTCGAGGAGCCGCACCGCGTCCGAGCCGCCCAGGCCGGCGAGGGGGTGGACGACCAGGTGACCACCGGCCGGTACGACGCTCGGCGCCGGCAGCGTCGTCGGGTCCGTGTCCGTGCTGTCCTTGACGACCCAGCCGGCCACGTCGACGTCACTGGCCGAGAGGTTGACCAGGCTCGACCCAGTCCGGCCCGCCGGCGGCGTCGCTGGACTCGACCTCGTTGACCCGGATCGGGCTGCACGCATTGGCCCCGCCGCGGGTCGCGACCGTGGTCACCTGCCACGCGCCGGTGGCGTCGGGGCAGCGGCCGTAGGTCGTCGCGGCGTGGCTGGTCCAGGCGTAGGTGTCGACGGTCGTGGTGCCGTCGGCCTTGAAGAGGGTGACGCTGTCGTCGACACCGAGGCCGAAGCCCGGGGCGGGGAACTCGGTGTAGAGCGCGTAGAAACCACCGGGCGCCAGCGTCGTACCGGCCGGGATGACCGCGAACGGGTGGACGGCGTCGGAGTCGCGGACCTTCCAGCCGGACACGTCGACCGGCGTCCCACCGGCGTTGGTGATCTCGACCCAGTCGCCGACGGTGTCGCCGTTGGACTCCACCTCGTTGAGCCGCACGTCGCCGGGCGTGGCCGGGTCCGCGCAGGTGTTCGCCGTGCCGAAGGTCGGGGCGCCGGTCGTCGTCAGCGCACCGGTGAGGTCCGGGCAGCGGCCGTACGTCGTGGTGGCGTGCGCCGTCCAGGAGTACGACGCGATGAGCGTCGTCCCGTCGGCCCGGAAGATCCGCGCCGAGTCCGCGCCGCCGAGGCCGAAGTGGCCGGCCGGGGCGGTGCCGGCGGGGTTCTCCACGACGACGGCACTGCGTCCGCCCGCCGGGATCAGGGTGCCGGCGGGGACGGTCACGGCATGGGTGTCGTCGTTGTCCTTGAGCACCAGGCCGGAGGCGTCGATCGCCACGCCGGTCGGGTTGCCGATCTCGATCCAGTCGCCGTTGGTGCTGTCGCCGCTCGACTCCACCTCGTTGATCACCAGGTCGCCCACGCCCGGGCAGTCGTTGGCCGCGCCGAGCGTCTCGGACCTGGCCTGGACGAACGGACCGGTGCCGTCGGGGCAGCGCGACCACGACGGCGCCGAGTGGCTGGCGAAGGTGTGCCCGTCGACGAGGGTGGTGCCGTCGGGCAGGAAGATCCGGGCGGCGTCGCCGTTGCCGAGGCCGAAGCCGTTCGGGACGCCGTCGACGGTGACCGTCACGAACGCGCCGGGCGCGAGCGTCGTACCGGCCGCGATGGCGAGGGTCCGCGCGTCGTTGTTGTCCTTGACGACCCAGCCGGAGACGTCGACCGGCTCGGTGCCGATGTTGGTGAGACTCGATCGCGTCGGCCTTGGTCGGGCTGTTGGTGATGATCTCGTTGATCTTCACCTCCGTCGGCGACGCGGCGTGGGCCGGGACCGCGGACACGGCGAGCGAGAGCGGGACGAGGCCGACGACGGCGGCCAGGCCAGCAGAGAGGGCGGCGGACAGGCCGCGGGATGGGGTGCGCACGGGGTGGCGTTCCTCGGGGGTGCGGCCGGGCCCGAGCGCCGGCGTGGCGAGCAGTTCGCCTGCACCCTCACGAGGTCCGGCCAACGGCCGGTGAACCAACGGTCAACGGGGCGCGACCGCCAGGCGAGGCTTGCGGTGACTCACCCCTCGGGCTGCACCACCGCCGACCCACGGGCCCGCACCGTCGCCCGGTCGGCCGCGCCGGGCAGCCCGAGCGGGAGGTCCATCGGCGCGGCCAGGTCGACCAGGACCCGGCCGCGGTCGACGCGCACGGTGACCCGCAGGCCCGGGTGGTCGCGGGAGGCACCCGCGTCGCGCAGGTACGACCGCACCGCCCGCTCCGCCTCACGCCGCGAGACCCTCAGCGGACCTTCGCCCAGGCCGCTTCCGTAGACCTCACGGCCCTGGGCACCGAGGTCGGCACCCTGCAGGGCGGCGCCGTCGGCGAGTCTCGTCGAGCCGCTGCCGGGTGAGGTACGCCGCACTGGTGTCCACCACCACCGCGACCAGCATCAGCACCACCACCATGAAGGCGAGGATGAGCGGCGCCGCGCTGCCGCGCTCGGTCCTCACCGGCCGCCCTCCCGGTAGCGCCCGATCGGGACGGACTGCTCGGCGCTGAGCCTGGAACGTCGGCGCTCCGGCGCCGAGCACGTCGGGTAGCAGCGGCAGGTCGACCGCGGACTCCACGCGCACGGTGATCACCGAGGTTCCCCGGTGGCACGCGTGCGGGTACGGCGTGCACGACACCACCACCCGGACCGGCACCTCGTGCAGCCCCTGGTCGGCGAGGGCCTGGCGTGCGACGGCCTCCGCGCGACGAGCGCCCGTCGCGTCGTCGGGGGCGAGAGCGAACGCCCGCGCGGCCGCCCGCGCCGCTCCGCTCACGCCGAACGACCCGCGCTGCACCTCGGCCGCTGAGAGCACCACCCACAGCAGCGGGAGCAGCAGGAGCAGGCCGAGCCAGACGATCTCGACCAGGCCGCTCCCCCGCTCGTCGCGAGCGGTCACGGCGGCGCCTCCTCGACCGCCCGCCCGGTCACGCTCAACCGCACCGCGGGTCCGCCCAGACCGAGGGCCGGCACCTCCGCGCGCACGGTGATCTCGACGGCCGGCGCGCCGCCGAGCATCGCCCGGTGCACCTCGATGTCGGTCGCGAACCGGCCACCGATGCCGTCGGCGACGAGACTCGCGAGTGCGCCGGATCCCGGCCTCCGGACCCGCCCCCGCGGTGGCGGCGAGCCGGGCGCCCTCGGAGGCGGCGGCCGCGAGCGTCGTACGCACGTGCAGGACGAGGGCGACCTGGACGATGCCCAGCACGGCCGGCAGCAGGACCAGCACGACCAGGGTCAGGTCGACGAGCGCCGAGCCGCGCTGGTCGCGCCGGGCGCTCACTTCACCGGACTCAGCGCGGTCTCGAGCATGCCGACCAGGCTGCGGCTTGGCCATCGTCCAGATCGCCATGCCGATGGACACGGTCATGATGGTGACCAGCACCCAGCCCGGCACGTCGCCGCGCTCGTCGGGTCGCCGCCGGCGGATGCGTCGGGTGATCCTCATGGTGGGTTCCTTCCGAGATCTCAAGAGGTCAGGGTGAGCCCGACGTAGCCGGGCCAGAAGGCGAAGACGATCGTCACCGGCAGGACCAGGAACACCACCGGGACCGTCATCGCGATCTCCTTGCGCGAGGCCTGCTCGATCAGCGCGCGGCGACCGGCCTCGCGGACGTCGGCGGCCTGGGCGTGCAGCACGTCGGCGAGCGGGGTGCCGCGCTCGACGGCGACCGCGACGGCACGGGCGAAGCGCGCCACCACCGGTACGCCGGTCGCGGCCGCCAGCCGGTCGAAGGCATCGGCCACCGGCTCGCCCGTGCGGATCCGGGCCAGCACCTCGACCAGGTCGCGCGACAAGCTCGCCGCCGCTGCGCCGGACCACTCGCTGCAGGGCGGCGACCGGCGCCTCCCCGGCGGCGACGCTCAGCGCCAGCAGGCTCGGCCACGGTCGGGAACTCCGCCACGATCGCGTCCTCACGCCGCTTCACCTGCGCGGTGAGCCGCTGGTCGCGCAGCAGCACGCCCAGCACGAACGCGCCGGCGCAGACCACGACCAGCGGCAGCGCGTCGCCCGGCGCAGACCAGGTCCGGAGCAGGCCGTAGGCGGCCGCGATCGCGAAGCCGGCCAGCCCCCACCGGACCTGCTGCACGCGGAACTCCGGAAGAGCGAGGTCGAGACCCGCCCGGCCCAGCCGGCGTCGTACCGACGGCGCGCCACCCACCGCCCGGTCCACCAGCCCGGCCGCGCGCCACAGCGCCGGGCCGAACACCGCCGTCACCGCGCGGGTGGACCCCGGCACCGGCGCGCGGTCGGCGGGCACCAGGTCGCGGACGTAGGGCAGCACCCGCAGCCGCAGCCGGGGACGACGCAGCGCGAGGAGCCGGGCCCCGACCAGGAGCAGACCGGTCGCCGCACCCAGGCCGAGGAGGGCGCCGCTCAGCACCGGGCTCATCGCAGCACCCTGCGCTCGACGGGGAGCCGGCCGAGCCGGATCATCAGCCGGTAGGCCAGCACGCACAGGCCCGCACCGAGCACGAGGACCAGCGCGCCCGCGGGCGACTGGTAGCGCTCGATCACCTCCGGCCGGGTGGCCATCAGCAGCAGCACGACCCACGGCGCACCGACCGCCACCCGCGCGCCGTTGACCGTCCAGGACTGCCGGGCCTCCGACTCGGAGCGGATCCGGAGGTCGTCGCGCAGGTAGCCGGACAGGTTGCGCAACAGCCGCCCCAGGCTCGCCCCCACCGACCTCGCGCGCGATCCGCAGGCCCTCGACCACACGGTCGCCGACCGGGTCGGCCAGGCGATCCTTGAGCCGGTCGAGGCAATCACCGAAGCGTCCCGAGACCTGGTAGTCCAGCGCGAAGGCGGCGAACGCCGGGCGCAGCGCCTCCGGACCCCGCCCCGCCAGGGCGGCGACCGCGTCGGGCAACGACATCCCCGCGCGTACGGCGGACGCGAGGTCGTCCACCGCCTCCGGCCACACCTCGGCCAGGCTCGCGCCGGCGCCGCCGGGCACGCCCGCGCACCACCACGACGGGCAGGCCAGCGGCCAGCGCCCCCAGCACCACGGCGAGGGTGGCCGTGCGGGTCAGGCCCAGCACGAGCACCACCGCGAGCAGGCCGCAGCCCGCGCACAGGATCAGCACCGAGCGGGGCGCGACCTCCCGCATCCCGGCCTCCGCGAGGATCCGCTCCAGACGGCCGGGCCGGCGCACGGCCGGTGGTGCCGGCGAGGCGCTGAACGCGGACCAGACGAGCAGGCAGCCCAGCCCGAAGCCCAGCCCCACCAGCGCGCCCATCAGTCTGCCTCGCCGAGCAGCCGGACCACGTCGATCCCGATCCGGCGGAAGCGGTCGAGGCGCGGCGGCAGCCCGATCCCGCGGCGCAGCCGCCCGTCGTGCCACTCGAAGACGGACTCGGTCTCGATGACGTCGCCCTCCATCCGTCCCGGCACCGCGACGATCTCCACCACCCGGCGCGCGCCGCTCGGGTCGAGCGCGAGGTGCACGACGAGGTCGATCGACGCCGCGACCGTCGGCACGACGAAGCGGGCTGAGATGTTCTCGCCGGCGAGCAGGGGCAGCGTGCACGCCTTGGTCAGCGCCTCCCGCGCGCTGTTGGCGTGCAGCGTGCACATCCCCGGCAGGCCGGCGTTGAGGGCGAGCAGCAGGTCAAGGCACTCCTCGGCGCGCACCTCGCCGACGACGATCCGGCTCGGCCGCATCTGCACACAGATATACTTTTCGCATGAAGAATGCCGCTGGGAGCGCCTCGCTCTACATCCGTCTGTCTCGGCAGGCCAAGGGGTCCAACCTCAGCCTCGAGGGCATGATCGACGACTGTCACAAGGCTCGCCGCGAGCCTGGGGCTGGACGTGTACGCCGTCCACGTCGACAACGGCACCAGCGGCGCCATCCGAAACCGGCCCGAGTTCCTGGCCTGGCTGGCCGACGCACGGAAGGGCCACGTCGGGACCCTCATCGCGAGCCACAGCGACCGGCTCACGCGAGAGGGTGTGAACGCCGCCGCCATGGTGCTCGACGTCGTCGAGGGCAAGGACTCCACGACCGGCGCTGTCGTCCGCTCCCCCGCCCGGCTGGTCACCGTGGACGGCCTCGACTCCGAGCGCGACGCCGAGGCTTTCCGCTGGCGCTTCGTCATCGCCGCCGAGGTCGCCCGAGCAGAGCGCGAGCGGATCAAGCAGCGGAACATCGACACCAAGCAGCGCCTCGCCAACTCCAAGCGCTTCCCGGGTGGCGCCATCCCGTTCGGCTGCCGGGTCGTTGAGCGCCCCGACCCGATGGACGGCGGCAAGGTCGGCAAGTACCTCGAGCGCGACGACGCCGAGGCGGTCGTCCTCGAGGAGGCGGCTGCCCGAGTGCTCCGGGGAGACTCGCTCCGGCAGACGGTCTTCTGGCTGAATCGCGAGGGCCACAAGACGCGGCGCGGCTTCGAGTGGCAGCGCACCACGCTGATCAACACCCTCCTGAGCGAGCCGTCGAGGGAGCACATCTTCAACGCCGCGACGTACCGCGCTCTCGGGGAGCGGCTGCAGCCCTCGCGGCACGGGGTGAAGAAGCACAACGGCGGTCGACCGGCTGCCCATCTGCTCGTTAGCGGCCTCGGGCGCTGCGGTGGCTGCGGCGGCAACCTGACAACGGCCGGAGGACGACCCAAGGGCGACGGCACCAACTATCCGACCCGGTACGTCTGCCTCCGACAGGGCCAGAACGGCACATGCCCAGGTGGCGCCACCATCGGAGCCAAGGCCTGTGACGACGAGATCGAGCGCCGGTTCCTCGAGCGGTTCGGCGACGAGCCCTACAGCGAGATCCGAACGGTGCTCATGGGCGGCGAGGAACTCGAGGCCGCCAGGGAGGCCGACGCCGCTGCCCAGAAGGCTCTGGGTGAGGCACTGACTGCCGAGAACTTCGAGGCCGCGCAGAAGGCCAGGGCGGCACTGGAAGCGGCCCAGGCGACGCCCGTGCAGCGCATGGACACCATCCACCTGACCGGGGAGACGGTCGCCGAGCGATGGGCGACGAGCAACCTCGAGGGACGCCGCCAGATGCTCGCTGAGAACCTCGCGAGGCCCATCGTCGTCGTACGCGGCAAGCCCAAGCAGGGGCCAGGACGCGGCAAGGTCGTCAACCTCGATCGGATCAAGGTGGACTGGTTCGCCGACGAGCCGGAGCCCGCGTAGCCGCCCCGTACCCTAGAGGTGTCCCTCCTGCGTAGTGGACATGCAAGAGCCCCCCGTGCGAGATCGCTATGTTCGGTCTCGATCGAGGGGCTTCTGCGTTTCCGGGCCGACCAAACCCTGACCATAGGAGCCGGTGCCGGTGCGCCCCTACGCCATATCGAGGGGCACGACACCATTGTGACAGCGAAGAGACGGCGAGAGGCCCCGCCGAGCGAAACTCGATGGGGCCTCTCTTGGTCCGGTCTGGCACGCCAGCCTAGGAGCCGGACCTATCCAGCCGCTCCGGTGGGCTGGACGTCCACGAGCCGGTCGGCCTGGCTCCGGAGGGCCACGGTGAACCAGCGGGCGAAGGCGCGGGTGTTGTAGGGCACCCAGGCCTGAGGCTCGGCCGAGACGTCGATCACGTCCGGGAAGTCGCGGGTGACCGTCTCGCGTACGAGCGTGGCGACCTCGACCTCGAGAGCCTGCATCCGGCGCTTGAACTCCTCGTGGGCCACGTCGGCCTCGGCCGCGACGGTCACTGGGGGCCGCCGGTGCTGCGACCGGCCACGTTCTCGCCCGGAGCCGCCTGGTCGGGAGCCGTCGGGGCCGAGTTGAGGAACGGGATGAGGTGCTTGGTCTCGACCGCGAGGCGAGCCTCGAAGTCCGTCGGGCTGACGGCGCGGAGGTAGACCTGCTGGGCGTACGAGCCACCACCAGAGACCTCGGCGCCGCGCTTGAGTCTTCGCCAGGGTGTGCGGCGGGATCGAGTCGCCGTAGTCGGCCGTCAGGAACGCACCAGAGGCGAAGTCGTCGTCACCCTCGAGGAATCCGATCGCGTCCCGGATCGACGACGTGGGGACGTCCAGGTCGTGCTCCCGGATCGTCGAGGAGTGCCAGGACTTGTCCCAGCGCCCGGTCTCGATCGCGAGCATGTTGGCGGCGCTCACGGTCGAGCGGAAGGCGGCGTAGGCCTTCTCTGCAGCGCGGAGTGCCTTGAGGGCATCCGCCCGCTGCTTGTCGACGCTCGCGGTCAGACCGTCGAACCACTCGTCCACCGACTCATCGACGGCGGCCTGGAACGCACCGACGGCGGCGGTGGCCTCGGCAATCGCCAGGACGACAGAGTCCTTGGCGGCCGTGCTGATGGCGTACCGGCGGTTGTCGGGGTGCCTCGCGCTTTCGTGGGCCTCAGTGGCGGCGCCGATCGCGAGACGGGCCTTCTGGGCGAGTTCGGCGACGTGCTTGGGCATCCCGTCGAACTGCGTGACGAAGGACAGGCGCTCGCTCAGATCCTTGATCTGGCCGAACGGCGGGAGGAGCATCGCCTGCTTGCGGCGCTGCTTCACGACGGGGCTGACCCACTCGCCAGGAACGACGTAGGTCTCGGCGCGCTCGCCCTGGGACTGGTTGTCGCTGTCGAACACGCTCTGGAAGGTGCTGGCCGTCGACTCGTCGAGACGCTGACGCTCGGCGTCGGAGATCGGGGCCTTGTCGGGGGCCTCGTCGGCCTGCTCCTCGGCGGTCTCCTGGACGGAGGGGGTGTAGGTGCGGACGATGCGCTCGGCGTCGCCCTCTTCGATGGCGGTCTGGCCGCCGATCAGGATGTTGGTCACGATGGTTCCTTTCTTGGCCGCTCCACATGGCGACCTGTTCTGGGCGTCCCGGCGCCTCGTGGCCGGGCTCAATGTGCCCTCTCCTTCCAATTCGTCGACGGACTCGAATGTCTGGTGCTCAGGCCTTAGCGGTCTGCCCCTGGCTGGCGACCCAGGCGTCGTACTGCGCCGTGTCGTCGGTGGGGCGACCCCTCTTGCAGCCGCAGGACTGGGCCTTGGCCTGGACCTCGACCAGGGCGACGTTGCCGCACTCGCAGCGCCCGAAGATCCGGCGGCGCTTCTTGCCCTTGGGGTCACTCTCGCGGATGAAGTCCGGGCCGTCGCAGAGGACCGGGAGGCCGCCCAGCATCGTGCCCTCGAGGGACTTGCGGACGTACTCGCGGGGTCCGGCGGCCTTCGGGCGTGTGCCCTGAGCCTGGAGCTCGTGCTCCTCGGTCCAGTCGCCGGGGAGGATCAGCCGGTAGTCGGGGGCTCCCTTACATCGAGCCGTGCGGACCAGAGGTGCGCTCTGGACGATGTCCTCCGGAACGACGTGCTCGTGGATCTTGCTGCAGTAGCAGCAGAGCACGCGAGCGACGCGGACGCGACCCTCGGTGACGAGGCTCTCGATTCGAGCGGGCCGGACTCGGACCATGGCGCCGTTGAAGGTCTGGCGCTCGGGGCTGGCGGCGACGGTCATGCTTCCTCCTGGTTGCGGCGAAGGCCGGGGTGCTGTTCGGTGCGGCGGTTCCGGCGGGGGTTGGTCTTCTTGGCGGCCCGACCTGCGATGGCCTCGCCACTCGTCTTCTGCTTGTGGTGGTGGCGGCAGAGCCACTGCAGGTTCGAGAGGTCGTGGTTGTCGCCCGCCTCGATGTGGTCGCAGTCAGAGCCGGGGTGCGGGCAGCGAGCACCGGTGCGAGGCAGGCGGGCCTCGCACCGTCCACCGGCGCGCTTCTTCGTGGCCTCACGTCGAGCGGGCCAGTCGCCCGGGAGCCGCTTGCGCCGGTCACTGTCGGCCCACTTCCCGGAGGCCATCAGGCGACCCTCCGGCCGTTGGCGCCGGGCTCATGGGCCGGGTTGGCGAGGACTCCCGTGTAGCAGTCCAGCCAGCCGTACACGACGGGCACGAAGTCCGGCGTCGGCACACCGTGCTCCCGGAGGAACGCGGCGAGGATGCGCCGGTCCTCGGCGGTGTCGGTCCCGGTGAGCTTCGGGCTCGGCATGCCAGGGAGCAGCACGAGGCGGGCGCTGTTGATGATGATCCGGGCGTTGGTGAACTCGTCACCGGTGGGCGGTGCGGGTGGCTCGTCGATGGTCGGGTAGCCGCGCCGGGCGACCTCGTACGGCTGGTCGGTCACGGGATAGTCCTTCCGCTGAACAGGATGTAGAGCCAGGCCCCCAGGAGCGCGGCGAGGGCGAGGGTGGTCACAACGCCTCCCGGCAGTAGTCGCACTCGTCGGGCCGGTAGCGGGGCTCCTCGAGCAGGCAGTGGCCCGTGTGGAACGAGCACTCGTCGTCGCCGCAGCCGCCGTGAGGGTTGTCGTCGTCGCGGCCGGACGTCGGCTCACCACACGCCGGGCAGAACTCCGGGACCTCGCCCGTGCACTCGTCGAGGTGCAGCCAGAGGCCGCAGCACCAGCACGTCATGACTCGTCCTCGACGGCGAAGTGGCGCAGACCGCCACCGCGACCCTCGTTGGGCCGGGCCTCGACGTAGCCGTCCTCGATGGCCTGCTTGATCGCGTCGCGGATGCGGTCGCGAGCGTGGCCCGACTCCTTGAGTCCGTCCTGGATCCCGCGCACCGAAGCGCCGGGGTGCTCCGTCACGAAGCCGACGACGTCATCCACGGCCGCCGCGATCTTCACGTCCTTGCGTGATCCGGTGGCGAGGGCGATGGTCGTCTTCCGGGTGTGGGCGTCGAAGTCCAATCGGGACTCGCCCACGCTGACGTCGCGGCCGAACGCCGAGAAGACCCGGGGCGAGTCCTCCTTGCGAGCGTTTACACGCTCCTGCTTCCAGTTGGCGTCGGGCCAGTCCTGGATGCGGGAGTCACCGCGAGCACGGTTCGCACCGTGGCCCATGTGATGGACGACGAGCAAGTTGGCGATCCCGGCCTCCTCGCAGAGCACGCCGAGGGCGTCGAGGAAGGGCCGAGCGGCGCCGTCCTCGTCGAGGCCGAACGCGGTCAGCATCGGGCTCAGGCAGTCCAGGATCAGGACGTCCACGTCGAGGCCACCCAGGGTCTCGGCCCAGCGTCCACGGGTCGCGTCGTCCAGGATGTTGAACGCCGCCTCACGGCCACGCAGCGAGATCGGCAGGACGTTCTCGGTGTTCTCGATGGCCTGGTCGCGCAGCCACTCCTGCAGGGTCTGCTGCGGGAGGCTCCGCGTCGAGCAGCGCCACCTTGTGCGGACGCTCGATGTCGAACTCGCCTAGGAACGGCTTGCCGTCGGCCGGGGCGGCGACGAGGTTGTGGGTCGTCGTCGACTTGCCGGACTTCTGGTACGCGGCGAACACGACACGACCACCGGCGGGCCAGAGGTCGCCGACGACGTACTTGGGGGTGTCGAAGTCGGCGGTCAGGAACTCGGCCAGCGTCGGGATCTCCGGCAGGTCGAGCGATCCCGCCTTGTCGGCGGCGATGGCGGCCTTGGCCTCGGCCTGCAGCCGAGCGTGCCTCACCTCCCGCTCGATGAAAGCCTTGCGGGCCTCTTCGGCCTTCTGCTCCTCGGCGGCCTTCTCCTCGGCCTGCTTGAGCCTGCGCTGGTCAGCCTCCCACTGCAGGTCCCGGAGGCGGTTGCGCTCCTGGCGCCGACGCTCCATCTCGTCGGCGTCCTCGGGCTCCCACGACGACGCACCAGAAGTGTCGACGTCGCCGAGTAGACTTGAGAGCGCGAGAGCGTTGGCGTCACCCTGTGCCGGGGTGGCGCCATTCTCGTTTGCGAGAGCGGTGTCCATGGGTCAGTTGCCCTCGGACTCGTACGGGGCCTCGACGATGTCGTGGGTGTCGACGACGAGGGAGTTGGCGAAGCGCTGGCGGGCCAGTTCCTCGACGGCGTCGACCTCCCACAGGTGCGCGACCTGGCCGCGAACGGTGCGGGTGGCGTAGCGCTTGAGGCCAGCCTTCTTGGCCGCCTCGATGAAGGCGGGCGGGGTGGTCTTGTACTCGTGTGCGGCGCCGAGGGTGCCGATCAGGTCGGTTCCGTCGGGGAGTTGGCGGCACTTGCTGCGGTCGATCACGGGGGTTACCTCCAGTTGGGTGACAGGCAATCTGAGTCACCGCTGCTGAAGGTCCCGGATGGGAATCGAGCGGGCGAAGGAGACCTTGCTCCTTCACTGCTAACAAGATTACCGAGCCTCGAAGGCTCGAAGTGCAGATGAGGCCGAAAAAGTCTGGCGCCCCGTCATGTGGGTGTAGGCACCGGTCGTTCACACGGACCAAGGGGGCGAGGGTGCCGGGGGCGAACCAGAGCACCGTCGCCGCCGGGATGGGGAGAGATCAAAACCCCGCACACTTCAAGACCTGAAACCGTCCGGCCGCTGGGGGCGTGAACCGTGCGGAGCGTGCGTACTCCGTACGCTGTCGCACACTCGCACACTTCACTGCCAAGCGTGCGGACGAGAGGCCTTCGCACACTTCCGCACACTTCGCACACTTCGATGGTTGAGGAAGAGGCAGGCCAGGTCGAGCACTGCCGACGGCGCCGAGATGGTGGGTGTAAACGGCCCCAGGAGGCCCCCAGCCTGGTGCTCAACCAGGTAGGCTGACAAACGTTGGAACCCGTACAGGGCCAGGGTGGCTATTGCGACCGGCTCGGCCCGCGCTGAGGGCAAGGGGACCCCCGCCACCCCTGCGGGCCTGAGGGCAGGGCAGACAGGGCAGGCCAAGCCAAGGCCTGAGGGGTCAGGGCACGCGCGGCAGGCCATGGGGTCAGGGCAGGCCATGGGGTCAGGGCTGGCAGTGACTACCTCAGTAGCCAGTCCTCAGATTGCGTTGACGTGGTGACTTGACACCACGGCTTGCCATGCCTCAGGATGGTGTCCAGTCACCAACTCGCCACGGGCCAGACGGCCCAACCCAACGGCCTGACTAGCCATCACCAGAAGGAAGACACATGAGCACCATCACCGCTGAGACCCTGTCCGCACTGGCCGCCGACCTGACCGACGCCGTCAAGGACATCCGCGCGGCTCGCCTCGCGTTCCGTGCCAGCATCAAGGCCATCCGCGAGGCAGGCGACTGGACCGCCACCGAGCACAAGTCTTGGACCACGTTCGCCGCTGAGGTGATCGGCAAGGCCCTGCCCAAGAACACGGCCGCGATCGACTGGACCATCGTCGCCGTGGCCTGCGCTGAGGAGGGCATGAGCGTCCGGGCTATCGCGCCCATCGTCGGCAAGTCGCCCGCTGGTGTGTCCAAGGCGGTGCGCGCGGCCATCGCCAACGGCGACGCCGAGGTGCCCGAGGCCAGCACGGGCGCCGATGGCACCAAGCGGAAGACGGCCCGCGCGTCGCGCTCGACCTCCGCCAAGAGCAGCAAGGCCACGGGCAACGGCTCGTCGGCCGGATCGGTCGCGGTCAAGGTCTCCCCCGCGATCAAGGCCACGGGCGCCATCAAGGCCGCCGTGAGCGACGCCAAGGCGAAGCGCGCCCAGATCCTCAAGGCCAGCGCCACGGAGCGCGCCACGGCCGCCAAGAACCTGCGCGAGTCGATCGCCCAGGCCCAGGCCCTCCTGCAGGCCATCGAGGCCGCTGACGCGCCCAAGGCCGCCAAGGCCGCATGACACGACACCGCAGGCCCGCGACCTTGGATCGTCGCGGGCCTGCTCGTCGTACCCGGACGTAGCCGATCCCCACCAGTCGCGGCACTGGTGGGCGGTCGAGGTCGCCCGGACGACCTAGCGGCATCGCTCGATGCCGTCCCAACTCGCCAACCATCCGCGCGCTCGGTCGCGCCGAGACCTCTCCTCGGCATGCCCTGGCTCGCTCGTCGGACTGACTACCCGGGTAGCCAGTCGAGGAGGAAGCAATGTCCACCATCCCGACCAGACTCGCGCACCACGAGGTCGCCGAGCGTCGCCCGTTCCGCACCCATGGGTCGCTGACCGGCCGCGAGGGCCGGGACGTCGACACCATCGGTCGACTCGAGCCATCCGACCCGGTTGCGGTCGCGATCCTCGAGCGCCGCGCGGCGTACGTCGTCCTGTCGTACTCGACGCCGATTGCCGTCCTGACGATCGACGAGGGTTGGCTCTTCACGTCGCGTCGATTCTCGACGACCACGAGCAAGCACCAGGGCATCGCCCGCTACGGGGCGAGCCTGTCGGGCCTGCCGTCGCTCGACACGGCATCGTCGGCGTCTCGCCAGCACTACATCGACACGGGCGCGTACCTGCCGTTCGAGGTGTCGGCGTGATGAGCCTTGCTGCCCGTCGCACTCGATTCCTGCTCTGGACGGTGGGCGCGCTCCTGTTCCCGATCCCGGTCGTCCTGGTCCTCTCGCACCGCCTGGTCCGCGCTGAGGCCCGGCTAGCTCACCTGGAACTCGTCGTCAGGAGGACGTGGCAGTGAGGGGCTGGGACCTCGCCGATGTCGTCGTGACCCGCCACGCGGGGGACGTCCGAGAACGTCGATGCATCCCTTGGGAGGCCGTCGCGGCCGCGCTCCGGCAGCCATGGGTCGTCGAGCCCCACCAGGGCCGCCATCGCATCGTGCGCGGCCGTCTCGCGCTCGTCGTCGCCGACATCAACTCCGAGGCGCCCGTGCTCGTCTCGATGCTCCTGCGGGGCGTCGAGCAGCGCTGGACCGACGAGCACGCCCGAACCGTCTTCACCGACTGACTACCCAAGTAGCCAGAAGGGCGGCCTCGACAACGAGGTCGAGGCCGCCCGAACTCCCAACTCGCCAAAGAAGGAAGTGACCCCAATGTACGACAACCACACCCCCGACCAACTCCGCGAGGCCCTGGCCCTGTGCGACCAGCAGCGCAAGATCGCCGTCGACCTGCTCGACTCCGCCCGGTCGGAACTCCGGCTCGAGAAGGAGCGCGTGACCGCCCTCATCCGGGAGAAGACCGGCGCCGAGGTCAAGGTCGAGGACCTGCAGCGCGAGGTCAACCGGCTCCGAGGGGAGGTCCAGTTGATCCGGACCAACTGGGACTCGGACATCCGCGAGATCTCGGCCGCGTTCCGTCGCGAGGCCATCGACCGGGGATGGTGCGAGGAGGCCGACGAGTTCATCCGCGACCTGAACCGCACCCTGCATGGTGAGACTCACGCCGCCGCGTCGCACCTTCGACGTGTCGGTGCAGGTGCTCGTCTCGGTCCCGGTGACCGTCGAGGCGTACGACGAGGACGACGCTCGCCAGATCGCCGACAACGAGTGGCGCAGTCTGTGGACCGACCGCGACTACAACGCGCGGGAGGCCATCGAGGAGGGCTCTGCCCAGGACTCGAGCACCTTCGACGTCGAGCAGGTCGACTGATGGCCGCCGTCGTCATCCGCAGCGCGGCCGACGTCCCCCGGACGGTCTGCGGCCTGCTCGGCTTCGTGCCCACCGACAGCGTCGTGGTGCTGGGGCTCGGCCCCATCACTCCGGCGGCCCGATTCGACATCGGACACGACATGCTCGCCAGCGCTCACGAGGTGGTCGAGCGATTCCGTCGGCACAGCGTGACGCAGGGCATCCTCGCCATCTTCACCGACCGCGAGCCGAACGTGCTGGTCGAGATCATGACCGAGTTGTTCGAGGTGCTCGGCTTCGACCTGCTCGACGTCGTCACGGCGGACGGAGAACGCGTCACAGGCAGGGACGGCGAGCCGATGCCGTACCTCGTCGAGGCTCTGGGGACGCGTGAGGAGTTCGCCAGGTCCCACGGCTTCGATCCAGGCGAGGCGTTCGTCGTCGGCACCGAGCCGGAGGTGCCCAGGCTCTAGGCTGGTGACATGACACCGAAGCCCCGCACCGGTTCTAGGCGCTCGCCGGACAACTCGCAGTTCACGGTCGTGCTCCACAAGGACTTCCTGGCCCACGTCCGGGAGAAGGTCGAGGCCGACGGCGATGTCCTCTCAGAGGTGGTCCGCGACTTCCTCGCCGAGCGCTACAAGTGGAAGAAGGACAAGATCGCCGGTCGATCCGACCGCGTGTAAACGCACTGACTACCCAGGTAGCCAGTCAGGCCCCGCTCTCTTCGGAGGGCGGGGCCTTTCGTGTTCCGCATGTGCGCCTCGCCGACGGTGCTCAATCCGGCCACGGCGTCCGGCATCGGCTGGTACGAATACCTGCATGGGCAACACCGTCGTCGACCAGATCGCTCCTGATGGAGCCCTCCTTCATGACGTCGACAAGAAGGCTCGTCGCAGAAGCGTCGGCTCGGCTTGATCCTCGATGCTCTGCCCGGCGCGACGCTCGAACCGCTCGCTGGCGACAAGATCGTGTTGTACGGAGATCAAGCAATTCTGAGCAGGCAGATCACCTACCTCGGAAACCCTTGGGAGGCCTACAAGAAGCGCATCCAGATGCCGAAGGAATGGATGGCAGCCCATGCGCACGCCACGTACCTAGGGCTGACGCCCCGATTCGTCGGCGTCTACCACTACGACGGCACCACGATCTTCGTTGACTTCGACCCGACGACGTACATCGAGCACGGACTCAACAACTCCTCGGCACACGTGTCGACGAACGATCTCTTCCAGGCCCAGACCCTCGGCCAGTTCTCGCGGGTAGACCAGAACGACAACCGACTGACCAGCATTCGAGCGGATCAGTTCGAGACGTATATGCGCTTTGGCTACGAGGAGAAGAACCCGCACATCGACGTTCTCGATCGCTTCACGACAGAGTTCTTGAACGGCAGCAGGATCGACGGGCTTGCGGCCGTCCAGGAGATGCATGCCGCCAACTGGCCGGACAAGTTCCAGAACGAGTGGCAGGGCTTCTACCTCGAGTACCGCCTCAGCGGCTTCGTGAAGGAGCACGGCCTCGAGCACCTCTTGGTCGTCCAGAAGGAGAAGCGCAAGTCGGAGTACGACTACGACCTGCGGCTCCTTCGTGGCGGCGTCACCGAGCACTTCGGCGACCTCAAGGCCAGCAACATCGCTGTGGACGACTCACCAGGCAATGCGGCGGAGAAGTTCTTCCAGTGCCTCGATGAGTACGGCCGGTTCTGGTACGTGATCTACGAGCACGAGACCTGGCACGGCCGCGACAACGAGAACCTCGCCACAATCGCCTGGAACGAGTGGCGCAAGTCGGTCGGCCATGTCGGACGCAAGGCGTACGACCCGCTGTCGTACGCCGGGAAGTTCAAGGAAGTTTGTGCGCTTCGTTCGTGTGAAGGTCCTTGAGGTCAACCAAGCCAACGTCGACTTCGTCCTGAAGGAGTTCCAGACAGACTTCAGGCAGCCCGATGGCGCGCCACGCAAGCCGAAGGTGTCGATCCGCAAGGCCGACATCGACAACTTCTTGATCTACACGAGGTCGCTCGAGGAGCGCATCACGGCTTAGTTGGCGCCATCGCCTCGAGGCGTGCGTCCGGTGAGAGCGGCGCACTCCACACGGCATCGAGGATTCGCCGACCGGCGGCAGTGCGCTTGAGCACGTCCTCGTCGCGGAGGACGTGCTCCCGCAGGACGTGCCACACGGCGCCGACGTTCACGCCGTTGCCCATCTGCTTGTAACTCGCAGCAGGGCGCTGGTCGCCGAAGTCGAACCAGTCAGGCAGGCCCTGCAGCCGCGCCGTCTCTCGAGGAGACAGGCGACGCTCGCGAGGGCCGACGATGCTGGTCTGGGTGATCGCCACGAGAGCCGGAAGGTACGTCGGCCGCTTGGCCCGGATCCCCGATGGCCGGAAGTGCATCACCGTGTCCCACAGCCGAGGGGTGTCTTGCGCCTGCCATTCCAGGCTTGCGGCGCGAGGCCGGGAACGCATCGGTGTAGACCTTCCAGCGCTTGGCCCACTTGTCGATCCACTGCTTGTGTTCGGCGTAGAGGGCGTAGTTCTTGGCGAGGTGGCCTGCCTTCCATTGCGGAAGGTCGGGGTCGGCCTCCATGAGGTCGCGGTAGTCGGGGATGCCGTGGAACGCCTTCTTCACGGCCGCGAACTCGGTCCAGGCGTCGGCCCAGATCGGTACCCCTGGGGGCCGCCGACCGTTGGTCGCCTCGTACCAGTTCTGCACCCACTCGTCCCATGCGTTGATCCACAGGCGCTCAGAGTCCGTCAGGTCGCAGCCGTCGATGTTGTGGGAGTCGTCGAGGAGGTCCTCGAGGTGCCACTCCTGCTTCGGCTCCCACCCGTCGATGCGGTCGCTCGGAAGCGCTACAGGGTGAACCGGGAGGTCGTCGCCCAAGCCGGTGGGGTTGTGGGTCGCCGTGATGAACACGCGCTCGCGAACCTGGGGGCGCCCGCCACGCTCGGGCGGCAGCAGATGGGGCGAGAAGATTGCCGGAGTCTCCGAGACGCGGTACCCCTCGTCGCGCAGGGTCTCGATGATGACCTGCCACTCGTGAGCATGGCGAGGCCCGGCGAGATTGCGGACGTTCTCGAGGAGGACGACCTTCGGCTTCCGCTTCGTGATGATCTGCAGGATGTTCCAGTAGAGCGTGCCGCGCGCCTCGTCCATCCCGCGCTGCGCTCCCGACTTACTGAACGGCTGGCACGGGAAACCTGCTGCCAGGATCTCGTGTGCGGGGACGTTCATCACGTCGTCGTTCGCGTCCTCAGTGATGTCGCCGAGTGCACTGTGGCCCCAGTTCCGCTCGTAGGTCGATGCGGCAGCCTTGTCGATCTCGACGGCGTAGACACACTCTCCGCCGTAAGCCCTCAGCGCGGCGTGGAAGCCACCAACCCCGGCGAAGAGGTCAATGAAACGAAACGCCGGAGCATCTGTGGTCATGCCGCGAACACTACCTACTCGACCTCGGCGCTCGCCGCATCCAGGAGCCGTGTCGATCGCTCATGTGTTCGAGTCTCTCATTCCTCGGGCCAGGTGGCATCAACTCGGCCATGCCTGACGCTGCATAGGCTTGCCGCGTGGCTCCAGAATCGTGGGCGTCGTCGCCCGCCACGCGGCGCACGATGCTCGGCAATCGCCGGGTCGACACCAAGCCCGAGGTAGCGATTCGGAGCGCCCTGCATCGCGCAGGTCTTCGCTTCCGCAAGGACTACCGGCTCGACTTGGGCGGCGCCAGACTCAGGCCGGACATCGCGTTCACGCGAGCCAAGGTGGCTGTCTTCGTAGACGGCTGTTTCTGGCACGCCTGCCCCGTCCATGGGACGCAGCCGAGGAGCAACGCCGACTATTGGACGCCGAAGGCTCCGCCGGAACGTCGAGCGCGACCGAGAGCAGGACGCTCTACTCACGGCGGAGGGCTGGACCGTCGTAAGGATCTGGGAGCACGAGTCGATCGAAGAGGCGGCCCAACGGGTAGCCGACGCAGTTGCCACCGGGACATAGACGCAGCCTAGATCTGTCGGTGCCGCATGAGACTCTGCCGCTATGGCGGGGTGTACATGCTGCGGACGGACCAACGCGATCTACGCACAGGTCCGCGCTCCCGACGGCCTGCCATCGCGCGCCGTCGTGTGCGGCCTCTGCTCGAAGCACCAGGGCAGCCACGAGATCGACCTCAAGCGCCGCAATGCCTGCCACATCGAGATGTATCAGGAGGACTTGCTCGAGCAGGAGGAGCGCCTGACCGAGCAGCGTCTCCGCGAGGTGGCTGCGCTCGACGAGACCATCGCCGGGCTCCGGCAGGAACTCGAAGAGCGCCCCGTTCAGGTCGTCTACGAGAACGTCGACCGACAGGTGCTGGACGACGCCATCTCCGAGCAGAACCGCGCGTTCCGTAGCCGAGACCGCGTGCTGCGAGACATGACGATGCTCCACCTCCTCCACTTCGAGACGGGCTCCGGCCGGTGCCGCTGCGGGAAACCTGCCGATGACTGCGAGGAGAGGGTCATCCTCGATGGCTCCCGGGCTCTAAGGGCGTGGGAGAGGCGCCAGCACGAGGCACGGCGGCGAGGCGACCCGCACTCGCTGCCGACCGGCCACCCCGGCATCGTGGACGCGAGGTGGGACCCGGACGAGGAAGACGACCTCTACGACGAGTTCGACGACGGTCCGGCGGGCTGGCGCTGACCCTCAGGCGGCAGCCATCTTCATGGTGCGACAACTGGACATGTGTGTCCGCAGCGACTCCTTCACCAGGTCCCGCAGCCGCACCTCGCCGGTGCCCTCGAGCCCCTCCTGCCGGGTCTGCAGGGCGACCCAGTCCGGGTGCGGGAACCGGATCTCGAAGACCTCCTCCGCGGAGATCACCCGCTCCCCGCCGGGGATCGCGGCGGCCAGGCAGTTCAGGAGCGTCGTCTTGCCCGCCTGGGTGCCGCCCGTGACGAGGATGTTGAGCCCGGCCCGCACCGAGGCCTCCAGCAACCGCGCCGCCCCCGGCGGCAGCGTGCCGAGCCTCCACCGAACCGGAGAGCCGGTGCGCACGGACCACGAACTTGCGGATGTTGACGGCCATGAAGCCCCGCGAGATGCCCTGCAGCACCACGTGCAGCCGGTGCCCGGCCGGGAGCATCGCGTCCACGAACGGACGGCTCAGGTCGATCCGCCGCCCGGTCGACTTGAGCATCCGCTCGACCAGGTCGCCGACCTCGGCCTCGCCGAGCACCAGGTTGGTCGACTCGTGCCGGCCGCGGCGGGCCAGGAACACGCGGTCCGGTGCGTTGATCCAGATCTCCTCGACCGTCGGGTCGTCGAGGAAAGGCTGCAGCGGCCCGAACCCGGCCACCCGCGCGACCAGACTCGCTGACCACCGTGTCCTGGTCCCCCACCGGAGGTACGACGCCGGTGAGGCTGCGCTCGTCGTGGGCGCGCACCAGGTCCCTCGCCAGCTTGCCGCACCGTGGCGACCTCTGCCTGCGGGTCGAGCCCGTCGCGTCGTACCGCCGCCCGGAGGTCGTCGTCCGGGCGCGCCAGGACGTCGTCGGAGGCGTGCGCGGACACGACCATGGCGGACTCCCGAGCGGACGACGGTGGTCGGCACGCACGCTAGCCCGCCGAGTCAACAATTGATAGGGCGTAGATGTCACATGTGGACAAACCGCGGGCAGGTCAGTTGAGGACGACGATCGCCAGGTTCAGCGCGGTCGCGAAGGCCACCCACGCGACGTACGGCACCAGCAGCCACGCGGCCAGCGGCGAGCGCCGGGCGAAGAGCGCGATCGTCACGCCCACCCCGACGAGGAGCGCGACGATGTCGACGAGCGCCCAGCCGTAGCGATCGGCGGCGAAGAAGAGCGGCGTCCAGGCCAGGTTGAGCAGGAGCCTGGACGACCCACGCGCCGAGCGCCGCGCGACCCGCGCCGGCCCGCCAGGCGAGCCATCCGGAGACGGCGATCATCACGTAGAGCACCGTCCAGACCGGGCCGAAGAGCCACGACGGCGGCGCGAACGGCGGCAGGTCGAGGGCGCGGTAGGTCTGGGCGGAGCCGCTGGCCGCGAGGCCGCCGAGCACCGCTACCGCCGCCACAGCGGCGACGAAGGGAGCCAGGCTCAGCCAGCCGGGCGTGCGGGAGGGACTCGCGAGGGTGCTCACGTCTCGCAGGTGCCCAGCGCGGAGCGCCGCAACCTAGGCTGGCGTCATGGAGGACGAGTGACCCGCGAGGAGCCCACCACGGGCATCGAGGGCGTGCGGTTCGTCCCCGACGAGCCGTCCGGTACGGCCGCGCTGGTGCTCGGCGGGTCGAGCGGGCGGGTCGACGCGGCCCGGGCGCGGCTGCTGGCCACCCACGGCGTGACGGCGGAGTCGGTGCGCTGGTTCGGCGGCCCCGGCCAGCACGACGGACCCTGGGAGATCCCGCTGGAGACGTTCCTGGACCGGGTCGCCGCGCTGCGCCGCGACCACGACCGGGTGCTGGTCGCGGGCGTCTCGTTCGGCGCGGAGGCGGCGCTGCTGACCGGCGCGCACTCCCCCGTCGTGGCGGCCGTGGCGGCGTTCGCGCCGAGCGACGTGGTGTGGGCGGACATCACCAGCGAGGGCCGGACCACCTCGCACTGGACGCTCGGCGGCGAGCCGCTCCCCTTCGTCCCCTTCGACCCGGACTGGGAGCCTGCCACCGACCCGCCCGCCTACGACGGCCTCTACCGGGTCTCCCGGGAGCGCTTCGCCGATCGGGTGCCCGCCGCGATCATCCCGGTCGAGCGGATCCCCGCGCTGCTGCTGGTCGCCGGCGGCGACGACCGGGTCTGGCCGGCGGTCGAGCACGCGACGGCGATCCGTGCGCGTCGTACGGCCCACGGGCACGAGACCGTCCTGGTCACCGACGCCGGGGCCGGGCACCGGACCGTGCTTCCGGGCGAGCCGGTGGTCCTCGCCGGCCAGCGGATGCAGCGCGGCGGCACGGAGGAAGCCGACCGCCGGTTGGGCCGGGCCGCGTGGGCCGCGCTGCTCCGCCTGCTGTGATCCTCAGTCGGTCTGGTCGTCGATCGTCGCGCCGGCGGCGGCACGCTGCACGGCCTCGGTGCCCTTGATCGCCGCCGACTTGGTCTCGTAGTCCTCGCCCACGGCGACGACCCGGCCGTTGGACGCCTTGAGCCGGAAGCGGAACTTCCCGGCCTTGTCCTCGTACACCTCGAACTTGCCCGCCATCACGAACCCACCCTTCGAAGCCGGCCGGACCCGGTGCCCGGCCCTCGGCGCCGACGCTAGTGCCCGGCGCGGCGCGGCGGAAGGCGTCAGATCCCGCAGGTGGGCGCCGACCAGGAGCGCGTCGACTGGATCGCCAGGTGCGCGTGGTCGTCGTGGTCGGGATAGCCCGGCCCGAGCACCTGCCGGAACGCCGTGGAGCGGGCAGCGCGGGCGATCCCGCAGATCGTCGTGGCGCTGCTGCCCGGGACCAGGTCGATCGCCCGTCCGTAGAGGTGGTTGCTGTTGGAGGCGCCGCCGACGCGGCGGTTGCACTCGGCGCTGCGGTAGGCCGAGGTGACCCGGAGCGGCTGGTCGCCGAGGCGGTGCCGCAACGCCTCGGCCCGCCACATCACCTGCATCAGGTTGGCCTTGACCTGGGCCACCGTCGTGCCGGACACCGGCGTCGGGAACCCGCCGAAGCACACGTCGTCGACCTCGCTCCAGTCGAAGTGGACCGGCGTGCAGTCGGCGTCCTGCAGGGCGTAGATCTTGCTGAAGGTGGCCGGCCCGGCGATGCCGTCGGCACCCAGCCCGTACGCCGCCTGGAACCCGCGCACCGCGGTCGCGGTCGCCGGGCCGTACTGCCCGTCGACGGTGAACCCCTGGTCGTAGCCGATCCACCCGGCCACCCGGATCTGCAGGCTGGGTCACGTCCGCGCCCGAGGCGCCCTCGCGCAGCGTGCGCCCCCACGTGTAGCACTCGTCGGCCTGGGCCGGCGCGGACGCGGTGACCACCAGGCCCGCGGGGAGGAAGGTCAGGAGCAGGGCGGTCACGAGGGTGACCGGCCAGGACGGACGGGTACGACGCATGGGGGGCCTCCGGATGCCGAGTCATCACGGGCCGCGGGCGCGGCCACCGGCACACCTACCGCGCAGGGGCGACGGGGAAACCCGCGATCCTCAGAGCCGGGTGCGGACCGCGTCGCGCAGCGCCTGCTCCGGGTCGACCCCGGCCGCCCGGGCCTCGGCGACCAGCCCCAGCAGCCGCTCGCCGATGTCGGCGGAGGCGGGCTCGAGCGGCGCCGGCGTGCCGGCCCGCTCCAGCCGGTCGAGCACCTTGTCGGCGTACAGCAGGGCGGGGAGGGCGGGCGGGATGCCGTCGTCGAGGCGCCGGCCGGCCTTCTCGGTGGCCTTCACCTGCTGCCACAGGTCGTTGACGGCCGCGGCGTCGAGTCTCGCCGGCGTCGACGTCGCCGAAGACGTGCACGTTGCGGCGGATCATCTTGGCGGTGATCCCGCGGGCGACCTCGTCGAGGCCGAACTCGCCGCGCTCCTCGGCGATGGCCGCGTGGAAGACCACCTGCAGCAACAGGTCGCCGGGCTCCTCGGCCAGGTGCGACCAGTCCCCCGACGCCTCGCCGTCGTCGACCGCCTCGACCGTCTCGTAGGTCTCCTCGAGCAGGTAGCGCACCAGCGAGCGGTGGGTCTGCTCGCGCTTCCACGGGCACTCGGCCCGCAGCCGCCGCATCACTGCGACGAGACTCGTCGACCGCGCCGGGCTCACTCATCGCCGGGCCGTGCGCGGGCTCATGCGCCGGGCTGTGCCTGCGGGGCGCTCGCGGCGCCGCAGCGCTGGGCGGCGGGCGGCTGGGCGGCCTGCTGGGCCGTCAACCGGGCGAGGCTCGTTGCCCTGGCGGGCGGCACCGCTCACCGCGACGGACAGGTCGTCGCCGAGGAAGCCGTTCTGCTTCGGGTCCCGGGTGCCGAGGCTGGGGTTGAGGTGGACGTCGTGCCCGTCGAGCCAGGTGTCGACGACCTGGGTGCCGGCGGCGAGCGCCGCGTCCTGGCTACCGGGCTGGCCGGTCTGCGCCACCAGGCTCCTTGTTGCCGATCGCGAGCAGCGGGTCGCTGAGCCGCAGCCTGGATCCAGGTCAGCCACTCGAAGGAGTCGAAGTCCTCGTCGTCGACACCGTTGCCGATGTTCCAGGAGCGCTTCACCAGGTCGGGGTCGATCGTGCCGGAGGGCAGCGTGACGTCGTACTTGCCGGCGAGCTTCTCGACCGCGATCGCCTGCGCCCAGTTCCACGCCAGCCTGCGAGCGGACGCTGGCCTTGGCGTAGACGGGGGCGCCGTCCTCGGTGGCCAGTAGCGAGCAGAACGCCGCGACCGTGTCGTCCACCCGGGACAGCCGCACCGACTCGCCCTGCACGGACGCCGCCACGCCGGGCTCCGGCGCGTCGTCGGTCGGGCCGCAGCCGGCCAGCAGGGCCGCCGCGGCGACAGCGGACACGAGAGAGGTACGACGGCGCACGGTGCCTACTCCTTGGGGTCGATGACCGAGTCGAGGACGAGTCGCGCCCATTCAAGCAGGGCGACCCCCTCCAGCGGCGTTCCCGTTCGTCCCGGAGTGCCCGGACGCGGCACCAGCACCGACTCGAGCCTGGTGCTTGACGATCGACTTCGGGTAGAGCCGGTTGAGCCGGATCTGCCGCGACTCCGGCAGCACCACCGGGTGGAAGCGGACGTTCTTGCCCACCGTGGTGACCTCCTTGACGCCTGCCGCACGCACCCGGGCCCGGAACCGGGCGACGAGCAGCAGCGCGGTGACCTGCTCGGGCGGCTCGCCGTAGCGGTCCTGCAGACTCGGCGACCACCTCGTCCACGTCGGCGTCGGTGCGGACCTCGGCGAGGCGCTTGTAGATCTCCAGGCGAAGCCGCTCGCTGGGGATGTAGTCGTGCGGCAGGTGGGCCTCCACCGGCGAACTCGATGCGGACCTCCTCCAGGCTGCTCCGGGGCGCCGCCGTCGTCGCGGAAGTCGCGGACGGCCTCGCCGACGAGGCGGACGTAGAGGTCGAAGCCGACGTCGGCGATGTGCCCGGACTGCTCGCCGCCGAGCAGGTTGCCGGCGCCGCGGATCTCCAGGTCCTTCATCGCGATCGCCATGCCGCCACCGAGGTCGGAGTGCTGGGCCAGGGTTGCCAGCCGCTCGTGCGCGGTCTCGGTGAGCGGCTTCTCCGTCGGGTAGAGGAAGTAGGCGTAGGCCCGCTCCCGCGAACGACCCACCCGGCCGCGCAGCTGGTGCAGCTGGCTCAGCCCCAGGGTGTCCGAGCGCTCGATGATCATCGTGTTCGCGTTGGAGACGTCGATGCCGGACTCGACGATGGTCGTGCAGACGAGGACGTCGAAGCGCTTCTCCCAGAAGTCGAGCATCACCTGCTCCAGGCTGGTGCTCCCCCATCTGGCCGTGCGCCGTGGCGACCCGCGCCTCGGGCACCAGGCTCGCGGATCTTCGCCGCGGCCTTCTCGATCGAGCCTGACCCGGTTGTGGATGTAGAACACCTGGCCGTCACGGAGCAGGCTCGCGCCGTACGGCGGCGACGACCGGCGGTCCTCGTAGCCCCCGACGTAGGTCAGCACCGGATGGCGCTCCTCGGGCGGCGTGGTGATCGTCGACATCTCGCGGATCCCCGTGATCGCCATCTCCAGCGTCCGTGGGATCGGCGTCGCGGACATCGACAGCACGTCGACGGAGGTGCGCAGCCGCTTCATCGCCTCCTTGTGCTCGACACCGAAGCGCTGCTCCTCGTCGACGATGATCAGGCCGAGGTCCTTGAACGTGGTCTCGGCGTTGAAGAGCCGGTGCGTGCCCACGACCACGTCGACCGTGCCGTCGGCGAGGCCGGCGATCGTCTCCGCGGCCTCCTTGTCGGTCTGGAAGCGGCTCAGCGGCTTGAGGATCACCGGGAAGCCGCTCATCCGCTCGCTGAAAGTCGCCAGGTGCTGGTTGACGAGCAGCGTCGTCGGCACGAGGACCGCCACCTGCTTGCCGTCCTGCACCGCCTTGAACGCCGCCCGCACGGCGATCTCGGTCTTGCCGTAGCCCACGTCGCCGCACACCAGGCGGTCCATCGGCACCGTGCGCTCCATGTCCCGCTTGACCTCATCGACCGTCGTCAGGCTGGTCGGGGGTCTCGTGGAAGGGGAAGGCGTCCTCGAGCTCGCGCTGCCACGGGCTGTCCGGGCCGAAGGCGTGGCCCTGGGTGGCCTGGCGCGCGGCGTACAGCCTTGATCAGGCTCGGAGGCGATCTCGCGCACCGCCTTGCGGGCGCGGTTCTTGCGCTTGGTCCAGTCGCCGCCACCGAGCCGGTCGAGGCTGGGCTGCTCGCCGCCGACGTACCGGGTGACCTGGTCGAGGGTGTCGGCCGGCACGAACAGCCGGTCCGGCGGCCCGCCGCGCTTGGAGGGGCCGTACTCCAGCACGAGGTACTCCCGCACCGCACCCTGCACCTCGCGCTGCTTCATCTCCACGAACCGCCCGACGCCGTGCTGCTCGTGCACGACGTAGTCGCCAGCCTTGAACTCCAGCGGGTCGATCTGCCGCTTGCGTCGTACGGGCATCGCGCCCTTGTCGCGCGTGCTGGCCTTGGCGCCGACCACGTCCTCGCCGGTGAGCACGACCAGGCCGCGCGTCTCCTCGACGAGGCCGTGCGCGAGCGCGCCGCAGGTGATCGTGACGACCGCCGGGTCGAGGCTCGCCCCGGCGGGGATCTCCTCGACCAGCCGGGCGGGGACGTCCTGCTCGCCCAGTGCCTCGACCATCCGGTGCGCGGGCCCGTGCCCCGCGTGCACCACCACGACGGGCCGGCCGGCGCGGTGCCAGCCGGCGATGTCGGCGAAGGCCTTCGCCACGTCGCCGCGGTACGACGGCGCGGGCTGTGCCGAGGACGGCACCTCCTCGTCGAGCCCGAACGGGCTGAACGTCCACCAGCCTCTGCCCGCGCCCCCGCGCGTGCGCCCGCACGTCGCCCAGGGAGTGGTACGACGCCGCCTGCAGGTCGATCGGCGCCTGTCCCCCGCTCGCCGCGGTCGCCCAGGACGCCGCCAGGAACTCCTCGCTCGTCGCCACCAGGTCGTGGGCCCGGGCGCGCGCCCGCTCGGGGTCGAGCACGAGCACCTGGGTGTCGGCCGGCAGCAGGTCCACGAGCAGGCTCGAGCTCGTCGACGAGCGCCGGGATCAGCGCCTCCATGCCCTCCACGGCGATGCCCTGGGCGAGCCTTGTCGGTGATCTCCAGCAGCTTGCGGGTGGGTGCGGCCCAGGCTCGGCGGCCCGGGCCCGCACCTCGTCGGTCAGCAGCGAGCTCGCGGCACGGCGGCGCCCACAGCCGGTCCACCTTCTCGATGGTGCGCTGGTCGGCCACCGCGAACGAGCGGATCTCGTCCACCTCGTCCCCGAAGAACTCCACCCGCAGCGGGTGCTCCTCCGTCGGCGGGAACACGTCCACGATGCCGCCGCGCACCGCGAACTCGCCGCGCTTCTCGACCAGGTCCACCCGGGAGTACGCCGCCCCGGCGAGCCCCGCGACCACGTCCTCGATCTCGGCGGTGTCCCCGGTCGCCAGGCTCCACCGGCGTCAGGTCCCCCAGGCCCTTGACCTGCGGCTGCAGGACCGAGCGCACCGGGGCGACCAGGACGTTGACCGGCGCGGCCGTCGTACCCGCCGCCCCGGGGTGGCACAGCCGCCGCAGCACCGCGAGCCGGCGGCCGACCGTGTCGCTGCGCGGGCTCAGCCGCTCGTGCGGGAGGGTCTCCCAGGCTCGGGTAGTAGGCCACCCCGCCCGGGTCCACCAGGTCCCCCACCTCGGCCACCAGCTTGCTCGGCCTCGCGGGTCGTCGCGGTGACCACCAGCACGGTGCGGCCCGAGCGGGCCAGACCCGCCACCAGGAACGGTCGCAATGCCTCCGGCCCGGTCAGGCTCACCGGTCGGCTGGCGGGCCTGCGTCGCCTCGGCCAGCGCGGTGGCCAGGGCAGGGTCGGCGAGGACGGCGTCGGCGATGCCGGCGAGGTGCACGGGAGCTCACTTCCGGGGGTGGGACAGCACGAGCGCCCCCGGTCGGTGAGGACCGGGGGTGTGCTTCCAGCGTACTGAGTCCCGCCGACAACCCGGCCGGTCGCCGGGGTCAGCCGAGATCAGCCGAAGCGGCCGTTGACGTAGTCGTAGGTCCGCGGGTCCTGCGGGCTCTGGAACATCGCCGTGGTGTCGCCGTGCTCGACGATCACCCCGGGCGTGCCCTGGGAGGCGAGGAAGAAGGCGCACTGGCCGGAGACCCGGGCGGCCTGCTGCATGTTGTGGGTGACGATCACGATCGTCACCTCCCGCGCCAGGCTCCAGCATCGTCTCCTCGATGACCCGGGTCGAGGTCGGGTCGAGGGCCGAGCAGGGCTCGTCCATGAGCAGCACCCGCGGGCGGATCGCCAGCGAGCGGGCGATGCACAGGCGCTGCTGCTGACCGCCGGACAGCCCGCCGCCGGGGGCGTCGAGCCGGTCCTTCACCTCGTTCCAGAGACCGCCCTTGACCAAGCAGGACTCGACGAGGCTCTCCTTGTCGCTCCTCTGCATCCGGGTGCCGGTGAGCCTTGAGGCCGGCGAGCACGTTCTCGCGGATGGACATCGCGGGGAACGGGTTGGGCTTCTGGAACACCATGCCGATCGAGCGGCGGGCGTCGATCAGTCGCTTGCCGGGGTCGTAGATGTCCTCGCCGTCGAGAAGCACCTCACCAGCGAGCCGGGCCGAGGGCACCAAGCTCGTGCATGCGGTTGAGGATGCGCAGGAAGGTCGACTTGCCGCAGCCGGAGGGGCCGATCAGGGCGGTGATGCCGCCGGCGGGCATGGTCAGCGAGACCCGGTCGAGCACCTTGTGCGTGCCGAACCAGGCGGTGATGTCGCGCGCCTGCAGGCTCGGCCAACGCCGCCGGGGCCGGTCCGTCGACCGAGGTCGCCGGGTCGAGCCGGGGCACCGGCGGCAGGGTCTCGGTGTCGGCCGAGAAGGAGTCGTGGCCCGGCGGGGGGCGGCGAGAGGGTCATGCGGATGTCCTTCGGATGGTTCAGGGCGGAGCCCGGGCGGCCGCCGTACGACGGCCGCCCGGGTCCGACGGGTCACTTCTGGGTGATGACGAAGGCCTTCGTGGCCTTCGGGGCGAGCGCGTTGCCCGCCCAGGTGATGACGAGCGTCTTCTTGCCCTTGGGCAGGCGCGCCAGCGTGAAGGTCGCCTTGCCGCCGACGAGGGTGCCCTGGCCGACCACCTTGGCGCCGAGCCTTCACCACGACCTTGCCGGTGGCCTTGGCCGTCGTCCCCACGAGGGTGACGGCGACCGTGCCGCGGGCGCGCTTGCCCTTGGCGACCGTGGCCGGGAAGGACTCGGTGATCGACGCGGTGGTCTTGACCGCGACGACCGCCGGGGTGGCGTCCGTCGAGCCCTTGAAGGCACCCGGGTTGGCCGGCACGAACTGCGCGGCGTACCGGTGCGTGCCCGGGGCGGCGCTGACCAGCCGGGTGGCGGAGCCACCGGAGACCGGGACACCGGAGGCGACGACGGTGGCGCCGTCGCGGAAGGTGACCGTGCCGGTGGCACCAGCCGGGGCCACCGTCGCCCTGAGGGTCACCCGGCGGGCCGAGGTGCTCGTGGCGAGGGTGTTCACCGAGGTCGCGACGGCGACCGGGACGGCGGTCACGCTGACCGTCGCGGTGGCGTCCGAGGCGAGGAAGCCGTCGTTCGGGACGAACAGCGCGGTGTAGGTGTGCGAGCCGCCGGCGACGCCGGTGAGCGTCTGGGTGGCGTGGCCGCTCGTCAGCGCGACACCGCTCTGCAGCGTGGTGCTGCCCTCCTTGAAGGTGAACGTGCCCTGGGCGGCCGGGTCGGACGACACGGTCGCGGTCAGGACCACCTGGCCGGGGGTGTTGCTGCTGGCCTCGAGCGTGGAGGTCGTGGCGACCGCGGCGTTCTCGTGACCGTTGTAGGTGAAGTTGGTCGTCGGGTTCTGGGTCTGCTCACCGCAGACACCGCCGTCGGCCTCGATGTCGAGCTTGCTTGAAGCCGGCGGCCTCGATCGGCGCGCGGGCGGCGTCGGAGCAGAAGAAGCCCGTCGAGCCGAACACGGCCTGGACCTTGTCGTTGGCCACATCGGCACCACGCACCACGTTGTACAACGCACGCTGCGCGGTCCAGCCACCCTCGATCCGCAGGGTGTCACCCAGCAGCGAGGCACGACCCACCGAGAACGGCGCGACCGCGTTCGGGTCGCTCTTGATCGCGGTGTCGTCGTGCTCCTGGACCTCCGCGACCGAAGCAGCCAGCGTGACGTCCACACCACCGTTCATCGCCTTCAGCTGCGCCACGAAGAACGACCGCGTGCCCGAACCACCCTGCGGGATCTTCGGCGCGATCACACCAGCAGTGCCACCGACCTGCGACCAGTTCGTGATCTCACCCTTGTAGATCCCCACGATCTGGGCCGGCGTCAACGTCGCCGGAGCGTTCGAGACGACGTTCTTCGACACCGCCATCGACAAACTCGTCCACCGCGAACGGGAACTGCTGCAGACCATCGGACTTCTCCGCGTCGTTCAACGAGTACCGACGCCCGCGCGAAGTCCACATCAGGGTTGTTCGTGCCCGCGTGCAGCAGGTTCTTGCCCGCACCCGAACCGTTCGGACGCGTGATCGCACCACCGGGCAGCGTGATCGTGCCACCACCGGTCGCAGCGAACGAGGCCACCTTGAACGCCGGCGCCGGAGTCTTCGCGTTCCACGCGTTCGCCAACGAGTACACCGCGTGCTGGCTCGTGTCCGAACCCACACCGATCAGGTCGGCGGAGGCCGGGGTGAAGTCGGTGTCGTCGGCGTTGCCGGGGTTCACCGTGAAGTTGCTGGTGGGGTTCTGGGTCTGCTCGCCGCAGACGCCGCCACGGGCGTCGGTCGCGAGCCTGCTTGAAGCCGGCGTCGCGGATCAGGGCGCGGGCGGCGTCGGAGCAGAAGAAGCCCGTCGAGCCGAACACGGCCTGGACCTTGTCGTTGGCCACATCGGCACCACGCACCACGTTGTACAACGCACGCTGCGCGGTCCAGCCACCCTCGATCCGCAGGGTGTCACCCAGCAGCGAGGCACGACCCACCGAGAACGGCGCGACCGCGTTCGGGTCGCTCTTGATCGCGGTGTCGTCGTGCTCCTGGACCTCCGCGACCGAAGCAGCCAGCGTGACGTCCACACCACCGTTCATCGCCTTCAGCCTGCGCCACGAAGAACGACCGCGTGCCCGAACCACCCTGCGGGATCTTCGGCGCGATCACACCAGCAGTGCCACCGACCTGCGACCAGTTCGTGATCTCACCCTTGTAGATCCCCACGATCTGGGCCGGCGTCAACGTCGCCGGAGCGTTCGAGACGACGTTCTTCGACACCGCCATCGACAGACTCGTCCACCGCGAACGGGAACTGCTGCAGACCATCGGACTTCTCCGCGTCGTTCAACGAGACTCGACGCCCGCGCGAAGTCCACATCAGGGTTGTTCGTGCCCGCGTGCAGCAGGTTCTTGCCCGCACCCGAACCGTTCGGACGCGTGATCGCACCACCGGGCAGCGTGATCGTGCCACCACCGGTCGCAGCGAACGAGGCCACCTTGAACGCCGGCGCCGGAGTCTTCGCGTTCCACGCGTTCGCCAACGAGAACACCGCGTGCTGGCTCGTGTCCGAACCCACACCGATCAGGTCGGCCGCCACGGGGGTGAAGGTGGTGTCGTCCGGGTCCGCGGCGTGCGCGGACGGCGCGTTTGCCGCGAGCAGCGCGCTGGTCACGAGGGCGCCGGTCAGCGCACCCGCGACAGTTCTGCGTACAGACATCTTTTTCTCTTCCTCGGGATGTTGGGTACTTCTCGGATGGGTGGTGCAGGTGGAGCAGTCGGTGCGGTCGGTCAGATCAGGTTGGGGATCAGCCGCATGGCGGCGTCCGTCGTGAACCACGCGAGCGCGATGGCGACCGGTGCGGCGACGACCCACACCAGGCCCACCGACCACCGCAGCCGCGCCGCGATGACGCCGAGCGTCAGGGCGAGGAGGAGGAGCAGACCGAGGCAGACCGACGGGAGGGACTCCACGCCGCGGGCCATCACCTTCTCCGAGTCCGGTACGGCGGGCCCGTACCTGCCCGACGCCGGTTGTCCCTTCGGCGCCTCGGCGTCGACGTAGATCGCCTCGCCCGGGCGGAGCCCGGAGAACCGCCCCGCACCCTCGGCGCTCACCAGGGTGAGCCGGGCTGCACCGGGCTTGGCCGGCTGCGGGCTGGGGTCACCGGAGCGGCGCAGGCCGAGCACGGTGAAGGCCACCTCGCCCTGCCCCATGGTGACCTCGATCCGGTCCCCCGCGCGCAGGCTCGTCGAGGCGCCCGAACGGGCCGCCGTACGTCGCCGCGCGGCCGTAGACGAGCGACGTCCCGGCCTGGCCGGGGAGCACGGTGCTGCGCAGGTGCCCGGGCCCGGCGAACAGGTCGCCGGGTGCGGTTCCCTCGACGACGACCTGCTCCACGTCCAGCCTTGGGGATCCGCAGGATCGCCACGGGCGATCCGGGCTCCGCGGTGCCGTCGATCGGCGCCGTCGCTGCCGCGAGACTCGACCCGGAACTCCTTGAACAGCAGGTCCTGCGAGCGGGCGTGGGAGATCTGGGCGAGCACGAGCACGTGCAGGAGGGCCCACACGCACAGCAGCGCGATCATCGTGGAGATGCTCGACCACATCGCGGCCGTGCCCTGCGCGGGTGGGCGCGGGGCCCGCGGCGGGCGCTCGGCCCGCCGCGCGGGCGCCACCCGCAGGCTCGCCTGCTCCGGGACCTCCGGGGTCTCCGGGGTCTCCGGAGGCGTCACGGTCGCGGTCATCCGGCGCTCCGGCGGCGACCGACGAGCCTGGGACACCACGGAGCCTGGCGATGGCGAGCGCACCCACGACGAACAGGGCGGGCAGCAGCACGTTGCCGAGGTCCGACTTCTTCCGCGGGGTCGCCGCGGTCTCGACGAGCCTGGTCGGTCGTGGTCGTGGGCTTGCCCGCCGCGGTCTTGGCGGGGTCGCCTCCGGCGGCGGTGGCGGGAGCGTCACCGGCCGCGCCGGAGGGCGGCGTGCCGGTGGCGGGGTTCTTGGTGCCGTCGGGGGTCTTCGTCGGCGGCTTCGTCGTCGCGGGCACCCGCTGCGCCTCGATCGCGTCGGCCGTCTCCTGCGCGGCGCGCCACATCTGCGCGGTCACACCGGACTTGCGCAGAGGCAGGTAGCCACCCGGCAGGTCGCCGTTGCCGCGACCGGGCACCTGGCCCTCGGTCGTCGCGATCCGGACGAAGGCTCGCGACCTGCTTGGCCTGGGCCTTGTCCAGGTTGCGCATCCGCGCGGTCGTGTAGACCACCATCGTGCCCGGGTAGGCGGTGCCGGCGGCGACGACGTCCTTCTGGGACACCGCGAAGGGCTCGTACTTCTTGGCCTGGTGCATCAGCGAGACCGCCTTGGCGAGCGTGCCCGGGCTGGGCGCGACGTACGTCCCGGCGGTCGTCTGCAGGGCCGCGGAGCGCATCCCGAAGCGGTCGGCGTCACCGAGGCTCACCAGGCCGAGCATGAAGCGGGTGCCGTAGTTCTGGCGGTCCTTGCGGCCCAGGCTTGTACGTCGCGGTCGCGGTGTCGTAGTCGCAGCGGGTCTGCACGTTCGGCCAGGAGTCGATGAGCGCGTCCGCGATCGTGCGCAGCGTCGAGACCGGCGAGGCGAGACTGGGTGAAGTAGACCGTCGGGTTCTGCTTCAGGCACTCGTTCTGCGTCTGCGGGACGTAGGTGTCGAGCAGCGGCCACTCGTCGCGCGGCGACTCCAGGCCCTGGTACGACGGGTTGATCTTCATCCCCCACGGGTCGGGCTTGCCGGCGATGAAGTCCATCGCGTCGGCGTCCTGGGCGATGTACGCGGTGATCTGGCGGATCAGGTCCGAGGACACCGAGAGCGACAGCAGCGTCGCGCCGGCCTCCTGCGCGTTCTGGCTCAGCCCCTTGTTGAGGGAGACGAACTCGGGGTCCGACATCAGCGCCAGGGGGTTGCCGGACATGCCGGGATGCCCGCGACCGAGGTCGGAGCCGAGGTAGGCTCTGGGTGAGCAGACTTGGCGATCAGGCGTGCGTTGAGCCGCAGCCGGTCGTACTCGCCGCCGTTGTCGGGCCGGTCGATGGTGTAGCCGACGCTGAAGCCGGTGATCGCGGTCGGGGCGTACCCGACGGGGTCGGCGCCGAGCCTGGGCGTGCTCGGAGGAGACGAACGCGGCCGGGCCCGAGCCGCCCTCCATGTTCTCCCAGCCCGCGTTGTCGGGCATCTGGCTGAGCGCGAAGTTGAACCGGTCCTTGCGCAGGCAGTACGCCGGCGCCCACTGCAGCGCGGCCTGAGCCATCAGCCGGAGCCGAAGAACTTGGTGGGCGCGCGCGGGTCGAGGATGTCGCACACGCCGGCCGGCAGGCCGAAGGTGACCGGGATGCTGAAGCGGTTGCGCCAGTTGGACGCCGACCACCACAGCGACGGCGAGACGGCCTGGTCGACGCCCTCGTCGGCGAAGTTGCTGGAGCCCACCGGAAGCCGGCCGCCCTTGCGGCAGGCGCGGTCGGTCGAGGTCAGCGTGGTGCCGGCCGGCTTGTCGCAGGCTGATCCCGAGGATCGGTACGACGACGATCGAGCAAGCCACCTTGTCGGAGCAGCCGAGCGACTCGTTCTCGACGTCGGAGCGCACCTCGAACTGCACCGATCCGTTGCCCTCGGGGTCGGTGAAGGCCGCCAGCTCCGAGGGCGGGAAGGCCGCGTCGATGCCTGCCTCCGGCGGCATCTTGTCCGCCGCGCACGCCGGGTAGGACTTGCCGGACTTGGCGACGAAGGCGGTCAGGTGGGTGTTGGCCACGGGTGAGTCGAGGCCCTTGCAGGCGTCCGCGGGGAACGGGTCGATGCCCGAGACCGGCTGCCGGTCCGCCGGGTCGGCGTACCGGTCGGCCAGCCAGGTGGACTCCGCCCGCGAGGTCAGCCGTTGGCTGCGCTGCGCGACCGAGGAGGTCCAGCAGGTCTCCGGGCGGACCCGGTCCTTGAGGGGCAGGTCGGCGTCGTCGCGCCCCCGGCACTGCATGATCACGACGGGGTACTCCTGCAGGAGCCCCTTCTCGCCGTAGGGGTTGCTGGCGCGGCCGGCGCTGGGCCGGGCGCCGCTCCAGGAGATGTGCACCCGCTCGCGACCGCGCAGGTCGGTGGTGCGGTCCGCCCTGACCGTCATGTCGTACGACGACGACAGGCCCGCGTCCGGGTTGCCGTTGACGTCGAGCACGTCGCGGCTCACCGTCTTGGTCCGGGTGTAGCCGCCCGCGGCGGCGACGGTGACGGCGGACGAGGCGGGACCGGCGTCGGCCGAGGGGGCGCCGGGCAGGACGGCGAGCGCGACGGCGGCCACGGCGAGGACGCCGAGCACGCGGCGGCGCGCGCTCACCGGCCCGCTCCGGCCGCGCGGCGCCGGCGCAGCACCGACACGAAGAGACCCGGCAGCACCACCAGCGCGATCGACTCGATCACCGCCAGCCAGCCGAAGGTCCGGCTGTCCGAGGGCCGGTCGGAGACGAGCAGCGGGTTGGCGTAGACGTCGCCACCGGCGACGGTGACGCCGGTCGTGCCGGAGCCCGGGATGACGGCACCGGTCTCCGGGTCAACGACGGGTGCGGTGCCCGTCGCCGGTCCGCCCGCGCCGGCTGTCCCGGTGCCTCCTGATCCGGTCGCGCCGCCGGTGCCGGTGCCGCCCGTCGTGCCCGGACCGCCTTTCTGGTCCGTCGACGGGGCGCCGGTCCCGGTCCCCGTCGTGCAGGGGCCCTGCCCGACCTTGTCGCAGGCGGCCGGTTGCGGTGCCTTGTCGGTCAGCACGTTGTGGCTGAGGTTCTTGCCGTCGAAGGTCGGGTTGTTGCAGGACTTCACGTCGCGGTTGGTCAGCACCACGCCGTTGTCGGCGGCCTTGAGCTTCTTGACCTGGTCGAAGCCGGCCGAGACCAGGTTGAGCGTCAGCGGCGAGTAGCCGTAGTCACCGGCGTCGCCCTGCCCCTGGCACAGCGAGTGGTAGAGGAAGTCCGCCAGCGTCTGGCGCTTCGCGGTCGTCATCCGCGGGTCGTCGGCCCCGGTCGGGATGATCATGTAGGAGTACGACGACAGCGGGTAGGCCCGCGGGTCCGGGTTGCGGTAGACCCCGTCGAGTTCGCTGGGTCAGCGTGGTCCTGTCGATGGTCGCCTTCGTCAGCGCCACAGCCACGTTGAAGGTCGTGGGCTCGACGAAGAAGCCGCCCTTGTTGAGCACCTTGACCACCGGGTAGCCGGCGTTCTTCGGGTAGGCGTACTCGACGTAGCCGATCGTGCCGTTGCCCGCGAAGCCCTTGATCGTGTTCATCACCTGGTCCGAGCCGGCCTGCGCGGTCTGGTTGCCCTTCTTGGGGAAGTACGACGTGAGGCCGGACTTGCCGAAGTAGGGGCGCCAGATCGAGGGGTACTCGGCGTCCATCCAGCGGGTGAACTGGGCCGTGGTGCCGGAGCCGTCGGAGCGGACGACGGGGGGTGATCGGCAGGCTGGGGAACTTCCGGCCGTTGTTGTCCTTGCTGATCGCGGCGTCGGACCAGTTGGTGATCTGGTTGGTGAAGATCTTGGTGATCGTCTCGCCGGACAGGCGCAGGTTGCGGACCTGCTGGTTGCCGATCTTGAGCCTGGTAGGTGAACGACGTGCCGCCCGCGACGATGGGCAGGTAGGCGTAGGGCCGGTCGCTCTTGTCGGCCTGGCCGCTCTTCTCGTCGTTGCCCTGGTAGGGGATCTCGGAGATGGCGTAGTCGACGGTGCCGTCGGCGAAGGCCTTGCGGCCGGCGCTCGAGCCGACGCCGCTGTAGACGACCTTCATGCCCTTGCTGTCGACGTCGCCGATCCACTTGTCGACCATCGGCTTGGACCAGGTCGAGCCCTTCCCCTCGATCGTCGCGTACGCCGCGGCCCGCTGGGCGGGCGCGCCCGTGGCGCTGGTCCCGGCCGGGCCGGTGAGGACGGTGAGGAGCCCGACGGCGGCGAGGATCGCGAGCGTCGTACGGCGGGCGGACATCATGAGCCTGCTCCGGTTGTTCAGAGGTGCGGTGAGGGCGCGCGCCGCGCGCTTGAGGAGGCCCGGGCCCGACCGGTTGCCGGCGGGGCGGGCGATGAGCCGGGCGATGACGAACAGCACGAGGACGAGCAGCATCAGCACCGCCGCGGCCCCGAAGGCGCGGTCGATGAGCGCCGGCTCGCCGCTGCGGGCGCCGTTGTAGATGTAGAGCGGCAGCGAGTTCATCGCCCCGCCGAACGGGTTGGAGACCATGAAGTTGGCCGCGCCCGAGGTGAGCAGCACCGGGCTCGTCTCGCCGATGCCGCGGGCCACGCCGAGGATCACCGCCGTGGCGAGGCCGGGCCGGGCGGTCGGCAGCACGACGTGCCACACGGTGCGCCAGCGGCTCGCGCCCAGCGCCAGGCTGGCCTCGCGCAGCGTGCCCGGGACGACCCGGAGCACCACGTCGGAGGCGCGGGCGATGATCGGCAGCATCATCACCGAGATCGCCATGCCCGCAGCGAAACCCGACGGAGGGACGTCCAGGGTGAGGATCAGCACCGCGTAGATGAACAGGCCCGCAACGATGGACGGCAGCGCCGTCATCGCCTCGACGACGGTGCGCACGATCCGGGCGAACCGGCCGCCGACCTCGGTCATGAAGACGGCCGTGCCGATGCCGAGCGGCAGCGTGACGAGCAGCGCGAGGCCGAGGCTGGATGAGCGAGCCGGTGATCGCGTGGGCGACGCCGCCGCGGTCGAAGCCTGCCTTGGGGTCGACGCCGGCCATGTCGTCGAAGAAGAAGTTCGGGTGCGGCAGCGCGTGGCGCCCGCGCAGCAGCACGAACACGATCGTCGAGACCAGCGCGGCACCGACGACGAGCGCGGCACCGGTGACGATCGTTCCGGCGACCCGGTCCTTCACCTCGACCCAGGTGCTCGTCATCGTGGTGAGCAGCGCGGTCATCACCACGCCGGCGACGAAGAAGACGATGAGGAACCAGGGCACGCCCGCCAGCGGCAGGAAGCGCTGGGTGATCAGCCAGGCGACGGCGGCCGCGGCGACCCAGGCGCCGATCCGGACGTAGAGACTCGTCGGCGTTGGGAGAGCCGATCGCCAGCCGGGGTACGGCGGGCGGGGCGTCGTCGTCGCGGACGGGCAGGTGCGTGGTGCCGGTCGTGCCGGTGTGCGTCGTGGTCGTGGTGCTCATGCGTCGGCGTCCGCTCCGGACCGGCTGCGGTTGACGATCATCGCCGCGCAGGTGTTGACGACCAGGGTCAGCAGGAAGAGCACGAAGCCGGCGGCCAGCAGGGCCGAGAGCCTGCGAGGGGCTGGCCTCGCTGAACTGGATCGCGATGAGCGAGCCTGACCGAGATCGCACCGACCTCCAGCACGTGCCACTTGATCTCGAAGGCCGGGGAGATGATCAGCGCGACCGCGATCGTCTCACCGAGCGCCCGGCCCAGGCCGAGCATGGTGCCGCCGATGATGCCGCCGCGGCCGAAGGGCAGGACGACCGAGGTGATCACGCCCCAGCGGGTCGCGCCCAGCGCCAGTGCGGCCTCCCGCTCACCCGGCGGGGTCTGCGAGAAGACCTGCCGCATGATCGCGCAGGCCATCGGCAGCACCATCATGGCGACCGGTACGGCGGCGCAGAGCGAGCTCGCGACGTACCGCGACGGCAGCCAGACGGGGCTGTCCGGGTCGGTGCCGCTGACCTCGAAGAACGGGATCCAGCCGAAGTTGCGCTGCAGCCAGTACGCCAGGCTCCGCGACGTGCGGCATCATCAGGAAGAAGCCCCACAGGCCGTAGACGATCGACGGCACCGCCGCCATCAGGTCCACCAGGGAGACCAGGAAGCCCTTGATCCGGTTGGGCGCGTACTCGGTGATGAACAGCGCCGTCAGCAGGGCCAGCGGGAAGGCCACGGACATGGCCAGGAGCGCGATCGTGACGGTGCCGACCAGGACGCCGGCGATGCCGAGCAGGTCGAACTCCGGCTGCCAGCGAGCGGTGGTGAGGAACTGGATGCCGTAGTGCCGGAAGGTCGGCACCATCTGCGCGGCGAGGAAGATGCCGACGCCGCCGGTGATCACCAGCATGGAGGCGCCGACGACGCGGAAGACGTTGACGAAGACGGCGTCCCCGCCCGAAGGCCTGCGCGAGATGCGGCGCGGGGACGCTTCGGGCGCGCTCGGATCCGAAAGGGGCAGGCTCGTCACACGTCGTCCTCAGTCGTGGCACCCCGAGTGGGCCTGTGGAGATGGCGCGCCGGGCAGCGCGACCTCCGGAACGGTGACGGCGGTGGAAGGCCGATCGGGTGGTCCCAGGTGAACGGCCGGGGAACGTAAACCCGTCTTTCGCTGAAATGAGGCCGGGCAGGGGTTTAGGACCCCGCGGAGGTGGGGTCGGTCACGCGCCCGACGAACAACGGCGTGCCGTGCTCGATGTCGTGGATCGTGAAGAGGAAGGGACGGTCCACCCTGAATTCTTCGGTCACCGGGACCGCGGTCGCCGCGACCACCGCCGCCGTCGCGGCCGCAGCCTCGGTGCCCTCCTCGTCGACGGCGACGAAGGCCTGGTGCACCACGTCGGAGACGACGAGGTCGAGGTGCTGCTGCGTCATCGGGCTGAGGTCCGCGGCGTCGGTGAAGGCGGTCCGCATCCCGAGCGACTGCAGGCTCTCGACGAGCGAGGCGCTCGTGCGAGAGGTCCAGCGCGGCAGGGTCAGGTCGACCGCGGCGTGCCTCCCGCCGGTCGTGAACGCCGCGAAGCCGTGCTCCGCCGCCTGCCGCTCGACCGCGGCGAACCGCCCCGGGTCGGGCAGCACGATCGTCATCGCGGTCCCCCGCCCGGCGTACGGCACGGTGAGCGCGCGCCAGCCCGGGCCCGTCCGGAGGGTGCCGGAGGCCGACGGGTTGCGCATCAGGTCGGCCGCCACGCTCGAGCCGTCGGCGCGGTGGAAGTCGCCCCTCGCGGTCAGGCCCTTCTCGAAGGGCTCCTCCCACGGCGCCTTGAGGTAGATCGCGTTCACCAGGACCAGCCGGGTGTCGGTGGTCAGCACGCCCTCCGCGAGCAGGTCGACGATCCGGTCCTCGGTCCGCTCCTCGACCCAGTCGTTGACGAGGACCCGCGCCTCCTCGGTCGCGCCCCGGAAGTCGACGCCGCGCAGCGCTGCGCCGTACTCCTTCGCCAGCAGGTCCACGAAGTCCGCCGACCAGGCCACGCCGCGCTGGCCGAAGAGCCTGGTTCGCCGTCGCCAGGGCGAGCTCGGCCTTCGAGCCGTCTCCACGCTCCTGCTCCCCCGCCAGCGCGTCGATCCCGGAGGTGAGCGCGTTGAGACCCTTGTGCCACCGCTCGCCGAGGGCACCGGCTCCGAGGACGTGGCGCATCTCGGCCGCCGTCGTGCCGGCCGCGCCCGCGAGCGTCATGCCCAGTGCGACCAGGACGGAGTACGGCGAGAGGACCACGTTGGCGCCGGTGGTGCGCAGGCCGTCGTACAGACCGCCGGCCAGGGTGTCGAGGCCCGCCACCACCGCGGGGACCAGGCTGGGATCGCCGGCTGCACGCCGTACGTCGGAGGACACCAGACTCGATGTCCGTCCCCGCGGGCCGCGGCGTGCCGCCGCCCGAGCAGGAGGTCAGCGCGGTCGCCCCCAGGGCGAGCAGGACCAGGCGGAGGGTGTCGCGACGATCCATCATGCTCGTGCGACGGAGGCCGAGCCGGACCGGTTCCGTCAGGACCCGGGCGGACCCACGACCAGGGCGGCCCCGGTCAGCACGGCCACGACGGCCACCGCCACGGCCAGCCCGCGCAGCGGGTTCGTGAGCAGCCAGCCGACCGCGCGGTCCGGGGCAGAGCCTGCCCGCACCCTGCGGGAGCCGCCACGTGTCGCCGAGCCAGCCCTTGCGCGCCGCCCACCACTCCAGCGGCAGGGTCGCCAGCGGCGGGACCGCCGCGACCAGCGCGAGCAGCCCCCGGCCGGCGGACCAGCGACGGTCCACCCACACGACGGCGGTCGTGACGACGTAGGCGACGAAGACGACGCCGTGGAGCATGCCGAAGACGCGCACCCCCAGGCTCGGTGGTCTCGGTGACGTACTTGAGGAACATCCCGACCAGCAGGCCGGTCCAGGTGATCGCCTCGGCGATCGCGACCGTGCGGAACAGACGGGTGGGGGTGCTCATGCGGTGCTCTCCTCTGCGGCTAGCGCGGACTTCCACTCGCGGAAGGTCTCCTCGGTGCGGCCCTGCTTCCAGTACGCCGAGACGGAGACGTCGTCGCGCGGGACGGCGCGCTCCTTGAGCAGGTACGGACGGATCTCGCGCATCACCTGCTGGCCCTCGCCGTGCACGAAGGCGTGCACGCGGCCCTCACGCCACGGCAGCGCGCGGACGGCGTCGGCGAGCGAGGGGTGCGCGGGGTCGGAGCGGTGCAGCCAGGTCAGGCTCGACACCGGCGGGCACCTCCACGTCCTGCTGGTACGACGCTCCGTCGACCTGCAGCACGACGTACCCCTGCGCGTCGGCGGGCAGCGCGGCGAGTGCCTGGCGGATGGCCGGGATCGCGGCCTCGTCGCCGGCGAGCAGGTGCCAGTCGGCGGCCGGGTCGGGAGCGTAGGCGCCCCCGGGACCACGCACCGCGATGGTGTCGCCCGGCTGCGCGGCCGCAGCCCACGGGCCGGCGATCCCCTCGTCGCCGTGCACGACGAAGTCGATGGACAGGGTCCCGGCGGCGACGTCGGGCGCCAGTGCGGTGTAGGTGCGCAGGGTCGGCCGGCCGCCGTTCTCCAGGCTCGGCCGGGTCGCCGAAGACGAGCTTCGACGTAGCGGTCGGTGAAGTCGCTGCCGGCGAAGGCTGCGAGGTCGCCGGAGAAGTCGATGCGGACCATGCCCGGCGTCAGCCGGTGCGTGCGCTCGACGGTCAGCAGCGTGATCGGCTTGGAGGGCTTGCTCGCCGGCTGGGGGGTGGTGCTCACGACTCCCGAGCGTAGCCACCGCCTCGCAGCCGGCCCCCGCTGCCCACGGCCAGGCCGACCAGCAACGAGACGAGGATCGCACCGGCGCCGATCAGCACGCAGCGCTCGAACCCGTCGTGCAGCGCGCGGCCGGTGCCGAGGAGCGGACCGAAGACGGCGACACCCACGGCGGCGCCGACCTGCCGGGAGGAGTTGAAGACGGCCGAGGCGGCGCCGTGCAGTGCGACGGGCACGGCGGCGAGGGACTGCGCGGTCAGCGTCGGCACCACCAGCCCGGCCGTCAGGCCGACCGGCAGCAGGGCCAGCACGAGCGGCCACTCCGCCTCCGCCCGACTGGTGAGGGCGACGGCCACCAGCGACACGGCGAGGCCTGCTTGTCCGGCGGCGACGACGGCGCCCCGCCCGAAGCGTCGGCTGGCCGCCGCGGCCCGCAGGTTGCCGAGGGAGATCAGCCCGGTCAGCGGCAGGAAGAGCAGCCCGGTGGTCACGGCGTCGAGGCCACGGCCCTGCTGGAGCGTCAGGCTGAGCCCGAAGAGCAGGCCGTAGAAGGTGAAGTTGAGCAGCACCCCCTGGACGGCCGACGAGCCGAACCCCCGGTCGGCGTACACCGCGGCGGGCAGCAGGGGCGCCGCCGAGGTGCGCGCGGTGTGCACGAAGGCGGCGAGCCCGGCCACCGCCAGCCCGAGGGCGACGAGCACGCCCGGCGCGCTCCAGCCCTGGGCGGGCGCCTCGATCAGCCCGAACACGAGGCCGCCGATGAGGAGCGTGGCCGCGGCCATCCCCTGCACGTCGGCCCGTCGCGGGCGACGCGCGAGGTCGGGTACGACGCGCAGGGCCACGACCACGGCCGGCAGACCGACGACCACGTTGACGCCGAACACCGCACGCCAGTCCAGCGCGGACACGAGCAGGCCGCCGAGCAGCGGTCCGGCCGCCATCCCGATCCCGCCGGCCGCGGCCCACCAGCCGAGCGCGCGGTGCCGCGCGTGCTCGTCGGCGGCGGTGGACGTGGCGAGCACCAGCGAGCCTGGGCAGGAGCAGGGCGGCACCGACACCCTGGACCGCCCGCGACACGTCGAGCACGAGCATCGTCGGCGCGGCGGCACAGGCCGCCGACGCCGCGGTGAGCACGACCAGCCCGGCGACGAAGGCCCGCCGGGCGCCGAGCGCGTCGGTGAGGGCGCCCGCGCCGAGCATCGCTGCCCCGAAGCCGAGGGTGTAGGCGTTGATGGTCCACTCCAGGCTCGGCGCGGGTGGCACCGAGATCGCCGGTGAGCCGGGTGAGCGTGAGGTTGACGATCGTGCTGTCCGCGTACACCAGGAAGGACGCGGCCGGGGCGAGCACGACGACCGAGATCCGCCGTTGTTCGACTGTCATAGAACTAACGTAGCCGTTGTTCCACATTCATGGAACAACACAGTAGGCTCGCGTCATGGAGACTCGACGTCGTGACCGTGCTGCGGGCGCTGGCCGACCCCGTCCGGTTGGGTCTGGTCCGCCAGGCTCCGGTCGAGCGAGGCTCCCGTCGCCTGCGGCACCTTCGACGTCGCTGTCGCGAAGAACACGCTGAGCCACCACTTCAAGACCCTGCGCGAGGCCGGGGTGATCAGCACCACGCGCGAGGGCACGGCCGCGCTCAACACCTTGCGGGAGGACGCGCTGGACGCGGCCTTTCCCGGCCTGCTCGACGCCGTCGTCCCGCGCGAGCGGCGCTAGGAGCCGAAGCGGCGCTCCCGCTGGGCATAGGCCCGGATCGCGCGGAGGAAGTCGACGCGGCGGAAGTCGGGCCAGTAGGCCTCGCAGAAGTAGAACTCCGACTTCGCGCTCTGCCAGAGCAGGAAGCCACCGAGGCGCTGCTCCCCCGACGTACGGATGACGAGGTCGGGGTCGGGCTGTCCCTTGGTGTAGAGGTGGTCCTCGATGTGCTCGATGTCGATGAGCCTGCGCGAGCTCGTCGAGCGGGGTGCCCTTCGCGGCGTGCTCGGAGAGCAGGGAGCGCACGGCGTCGGCGATCTCGCGGCGCCCGCCGTAGGCGACGGCGACGTTGACGATCATCCCCTCGACGTCGGCAGTGGCCTCCGCGGCGGTCTTGAGCCGCTTGGCGGCCGAGTCGGGCAGCAGGTCGAGGGCACCCACCGGGTGCAGCCGCCAGCGGCGCTGGTCGGCCAGGGAGTCGACCGCCTCGACGATGATCTCGAGCAGCGGCTCGAGCTCACGGGCGGGACGGTTGAGGTTGTCGGTGGACAGCAGCCACAGGGTGACCACCTTGATGCCGACCTCGTCGCACCAGGTCAGCAGCGGCTCGATGTTGGCGGCGCCGGCGCGGTGCCCGTGGGCGGTGTCGCGGCCCACGGCCTTGGCCCACCGGCGGTTGCCGTCGAGCATCACCCCGATGTGCTGCGGGAGGCTGTCGGGCATCCGCCGAAGCATGCGCGCCTCGTAGGCGGGGTAGAGCACCCGCCGTAGACCCCGCTTCCAGTCCGCCACCTCTCGATCGTAGGCCACCCGGCCTCCGTCCGTGGGGCGCCGAACCGGATCCGGCGCCCGCGCCCTTCCAGGGCGACCACCGGGCTGACACGATGAGCCGCAACGGCCGCGCCGTGCCGCGGCCGACCGGCACCACAACCAGAGAGGTACCACGACGATGACCGCAGCCTGCCTGGCATCCGGACCCCACCGGCCGCCACGAGCTCCGCTACTGGGACGGCTCCCAGTGGACCGACCACGTCTCCGACAGCGGGGTCCAGTCGACCTCGCCGCTCAACGGCGACCCGGCCGCGGGCGGTGCCGACGCGGGTCAGGCGCAGTCCGAGCAGCCGGCGACCGAGGCGGCCTACGCCGACCAGGGCCAGCCCCAGGGCCAGCCCCAGGAGCAGCCCCAGGAGCAGCCCCCGTTCCAGCAGGAGCAGCCGCAGTTCCAGCCGCAGGGCCACCAGCCGGCCGAGCAGCCGTGGGCGCAGCAGCAGCCCGCGCCGTCGTTCGGCGGACCGGCGAACGTGCAGGTGCCCGCGGACGCCTTCGCCGGCATCTCCGGCAGCCTGATCGACGGCCGCTTCACCGAGGTCGAGGGCGCCGGCGCGGTGCTGCAGAACAAGCGTCTGCTCCGGGTGCGCATCACCGAGCCGTTCATGGCCAAGCAGGGCGCGATGGTCGCCTACCAGGGCAACGTGAACTTCGCCTACCAGGGCGGCGGAGCGGCCAAGTTCCTCAAGAAGGCCTTCACCGGTGAGGGCCTGTCCCTCATGCGGGTCGAGGGCCGGGCGACGTCTTCCTCGCCGACGCCGCCGACGAGGTGCACATCCTGCAGCCTGCAGAACAGCGGCCTGTCGGTCAACGGCAAGAACGTGCTCGCCTTCTCGGCCGGCCTGGACTGGAACGTGGAGCGGGTCAAGGGCGGCAGCATCGCCGCGGGCGGCCTGTTCAACACCACCCTGCGCGGCACCGGCTGGGTGGCGATCACCACCGACGGTGACCCGGTCGTGCTCAACCCGGCCGAGGCGCCGACCTTCGCCGACGCCCAGGCGCTGGTCGCCTGGTCGGTCCACCTGCAGACGTCGATCCGCTCGACGTTCACCGCCGGCTCGCTCATCGGCCGCGGCTCGGGCGAGGCGTTCCAGGTCGCCTTCCAGGGGCAGGGCTTCGTCATCGTGCAGCCGTCCGAGGGCGCCACGGTGCCTCCGCACACGCACTGACACCACCTCCGACCGGTCGGTTCTCGGCGGCCGGATGAGCGTGAGATCACGCTCGTCCGGCCGGCGTGGCGTCTCGCGGTGACCGCTAGGCTCGGGGCATGAACCAGGCCATCCACCACGCGAACGGCAAGGTCCGCTCCCGGCTGGACGACCTCGGCGAGCAAACCAGCGAGACCATCGCGGACATCAAGCCGAAGGCTCCGGGGCTGGATCCATCTCGTGTCCACTCCCCTCGTCCTCGCCGCCGGCATCGTGCTGATCTGCCTGTCTCCCACGGCGACCACCAAGATCGGATCGGCGCTGTACGCCGGCTCGGCGCTCCTGCTCTTCGGCACCTCCGCGCTCTACCACCGCGGCACCTGGTCACCGAAGGTCTGGCAGATCCTCAACCGGTTCGACCACTCCAACATCTTCTTGTTCATCGCCGGCTCCTACACGCCGTTCGCGCTGATCCTGCTCGACGGCACCTCGCGGGTGGTGATGCTCTCGACGGTGTGGACCGGGGCGCTGCTCGGCATCGGCTTCAAGCTTGTTCTGGCCGACCGCGCCGCGCTGGCTCTCCGCCCCCATCTACATCGCGCTCGGGTGGGCCGCGATCTTCTTCATCCCGGCCTTCTTCGACGGTGCGACCGCGCTCGGGCTGGGCATCGGCATCGCCATCTTCGTGCTGATCGCGGTCGGTGGGGCGCTCTACACGCTGGGCGGCCTGGTCTACGGCTTCCAGTGGCCGAACCCCTCGCCGCGCGTGTTCGGCTTCCACGAGATCTTCCACGGCTTCACCATCGCCGCCTTCGTGGCGCACTACGTCGGCGTCTCGCTCGCGACGTACTCGCTGCGCTGACTCGGGCCCGGCGACGCAACTACCGAATTTGTCGTGTCCCGGCCCGTTCCGTGACGAATTCGGTAGTTGCGTGGCGCTCAGGAGCGGCTCAGCAGCACCAGCACCTCGGCGTGCGGGGTCTGCGGGAACATGTCGAGCAGCCGTCCCCGCACGACGCGGTACGACGCGAGGCCGGCCAGGTCGCGCGCCAGGGTCTCGGGGTTGCAGGCTGGAGTAGAGCACGTGACCGGCCCCGGACTCCTCCAACCGGCCCACCAGGTCCGCACCAAGCCCACGTCGCGGCGGGTTGACCACGACCAGGTCGGCGCCGGCTAGGAGCGCCGCGTGCTCGGGTGAGGTCGCATCGCCCGTGGCGAACGCGATCTCACCGGGCAGGCCCGCCTCGTCGCGGGAGCGCTCGGCACTGGCGATCGCGTCGGCGCTGATCTCGATCCCGGTGACGGCGCGGCCGGGCGCGGCCAGGTGCAACGCGAAGCCGCCGACCCCGCAGTAGAGGTCGACCACGCGGCGCGGAGCGAGGTCCGCGGTCCACTTGGCCGCCAGCGCGTAGAGCCTCGGCGGCCACGTCGGTGTTGGTCTGGAAGAAGCCTGCGCGGGCGCAGGTGCAGCACGATGCCGCCCGGACCAGCCGGGCCACCCGGACCACCCGGACCACCCAGCCGCATCGGCAGCGTCTCCTCCTCGGTGAGCACGACCTCCCGCTCGCCCTCGAGGACGGCGCGGTGCTCGGGCTGGATGTTGAGCGTCAGCACCCGCAGCGCAGGCAGCCGCTCGCGCAGCCACGGCAGGTGCTTGCGCACCCGTGCCTCGGTGGCGGTCGAGCGCAGCACCAGGCGCACCATCAGGCTCCCCGTCCGGGGACTCGGTCACCAGCACGTGCTTGAGCTCGCCGCGCTGGCTCACGGGCACCGTGGACGCCACGTCGTAGGGCGTCAGCCCGGCTCGGGTGACCAGCTCGGCGAGCACCGGCAGCGCGGCCTCGATCCCCGGCGTGTGCAGCGCGCAGTCGCGCAGGTCCACGCCCACGCCGGTGGGGTCGAGGATGCCGAGGGTCGGCGCCTCGACCGTGCCGCCGACGACCATCTTGGCCTTGTTGCGGAAGCCGTGCGGCCGGCTGGTGACCGGCACCTCCCAGGCCGGGCCCGGGGTGCCCACGAGCGTGCGGGCGGCGGCATCCTTGGCGACCAGCCTGGTCGTCGTACCGGCGCCCGAGCCAGGTGCAGGACCGGCACTCCCCGGCCGCGAAGTGGGCACAGTCGAGCACGGCGAGAGCCATGCCGACCATCGTAGGCTTACGCCTCGTGTCGTCCCTGGAGAAGGTGCAGGCCGCCCCGGTCCTGGCCACCGTGCATCGCCTGGAGCAGCGGATCGAGGCGCGCTTCCCCGGCCGCGGGCTGCACCGCGTCGTCGGCCAGCCTCGCCGAGTCTGGTCTCCGAGGTCGCCTCCTCCACCGCGAGCGCCCGTGGGCGCCGTGGCTGGCTGCGTCCGGCGTCCCGGGTCGGCATCCTGGCCGTGCTCGCCGCCACCGTCGCGCTGCTCGTCCTCGCGGCCCGTGCGGCCGTCGCCGACGCCCCCGACCAGGGCCTGGAGTGGGTGCCGCTGCTGGAGAGCGGCGTCAACGACCTGGTGTTCGCCGCGCTGGCGATCTGGTTCCTCTACTCGGTGCCCGAGCGCCTGCAGCGTGCCGGACTGCTCGACCTCCTGCACCGGCTCCGCTCGATGGCGCACATCGTCGACATGCACCAGCCACCAAGGACCCCGAGCGCCTGCGCTCGTCGTTCAGCCCGACCGAGCGCAGCGTCGCGATGGACCTCACGCCCGACGAGTCTCGAGCACTACCTCGACTACTGCTCCGAGGCGCTGAGCCTCATCGGCAAGGCCGCCGCCCTGTGTGCGGAGGAGTCGCGCGACGCGATCGTGCTCGACACGGTGAGCACGGTCGAGACGCTGACCGTGTCGCTGGAGCGGAAGATCTGGCAGAAGATCTCGATCCTCAACGACGGCCGGGGACCGAGCGGCGCTGCCTGAGCCGTTTGGGTAGTCGGCCGGGCGGGCACGAGCACCGTCATGCGCATCCTCTCTCGGGTCCTCGCCCTCGTCGCGGTCCTCGCCGGACTGACCGTCCTGCCCGGCCCGGCCGCCCAGGCGGCGTACTACAACACCTACGGCGACGTCGCACCCACGCCCGACACCAGCGGCACGACGGGCGCCCAGGGCTTCGCGGCCGGCTCGACGTACCTCTACTCGATCAAGAACCGGACCAGCGACGACGGCCGCGCGGTGATCTACCGGGTGAACAAGACGACCGGCGCCCGGGTCGTGATGACCAACGGCACCGACAAGCGGGCCTACAACACCTGGCTCGGGCACGCCAACGACATGACCATCGTCGACATCGACGGCAAGCACCACTTCTTCGTCGTGACCATGGAGAAGACCGGCGCCCAGCCTGGTGAAGCCTGCGCTACGACGGCACGACGTACTACAAGGTCGGCTCCTACAAGATCACGCTGAACGGCGCGGTCGCGGCGCCCTCGGGTGTCACCCGGGTCGCGGTGAGCAGCACCACCATCCGGTTCTTCTTCAAGAGCAGCCGCCAGGTCTACAACGGCACGCTGCCGCTGCGGGCGAACACCGGGACGATCGCGCTCACCAAGGCCTTCGTGATCGATGTCGCCAGTGCCCGTGTCAACGGTGCGACGGTCTCGGACATCGGTACCTTCCTGCACCAGGGCTTCTTCTACGACGCCGCGAAGCAGACGCTGTACGTGCCGCTGACCAAGGCCAACCGCAGCATCGTCCTCGTCTACCGCGCGATCACCCCTGCCCGGACGGCGACCGCCACCGCCGACCAGAACCTCTCCTTCCGGATCACCTCCTCGACGTACTCCAAGTTCGAGATCGAGGGCGTCGGTCTCAGCGGCGGGCGGCTCTATTTCAACACCAACCGGGCGAACTCCTCCGGCGCCCACGACGGAGTGCACGTCTTCAAGAGCCTACACCGTCTGATCGTTCACACGGTGGAGTTCGTGCCGATCGGGTAACACCCGTCCATGAGCCACGACCACACGCCTGCGAGGGGCCGCCCGTGACGGCGGACGTCGTCTACCTCGTCGCCGGCGTCAGCCTCCTGCTCGCCATCGTCCTGCCCGCGCTCCTGCACCGCTGGGCGATCTCGGCACCGATGGTGCTGCTGGCGGTCGGGCTCCTCATCGGCCTGACGCCGCTGCCCGACGGCATGCCGCTCGACCCGGCCGCCAACCGGGGCGTCATCGAGCACGTCACCGAGTCTCGCGGTGATCGTGTCGCTGATGGGCGTGGGCCTCGCCCTCGACCGGCCGCTGAGCCTGCTCAGGAGGAGCACCTGGCGCTCGTGGGGCTCGACGTGGCGGATGCTCGGCATCGCCATGCCGCTCACCATCGCGGCGATGACAGTGCTGGGCCTGACGCTGGGCCTCGGCCTCGCCGCGGCCCTGCTGCTCGGCTCGGCACTGGCACCCACCGACCCGGTGCTGGCCTCCGACGTCCAGGTCGCCGGTCCCCAGACGGCGGTCGAGCACGAGATCGAGGAGCCCGACGAGCTCCGCTTCACCCTCACCAGCGAGGCCGGTCTCAACGACGCCCTCGCCTTCCCCTTCGTCTACGCCGCCCTCTTCCTCGCGCTCGGGCACACCAGCCCCGCCGAGTGGGCCGGCTGGCTCGCCTGGCAGGGCATCGGCAAGGTCGTCGTCGGCATCGCGATCGGCATCGCGGTCGGCCACACCCTGGCCCGGGTCGCCTTCCGCTCTCGCCTGGCCTCGCTCCGGGTCGCCGAGCGGGGCGAGTCCCTGACGGCGCTCGCCGCCCTCGTCACGGCGTACGGCGCCGCGGAGGTCGCGCACGGCTACGGCTTCCTCGCCGTCTTCGCCTGCGCGATGACCTTCCGCTCCGCCGAGCGCAGTCACGACTACCACGCCGCCATGCACGAGGTCGTCGAGCGGCTGGAGCGGCTGCTCACCCTGCTGCTCCTGCTGGTCCTCGGCATCGCGATCAGCCGCGGGCTGCTCGCCGACCTGGACGGGCGCGGGGTCGCCGCCGGCCTGGCGCTCATCCTCCTCGTCCGGCCCGCGGCCGGGGTCCTCGCCCTGGTCCGGGACCCGCGCCTCGACCGCCCCCAGCGCTGGACGATCGCCTTCTTCGGCGTCCGCGGGATCGGCTCGGTCTACTACCTCGCCTACGCCGCGGGCGAGGCGCCCGCGCTGGTCTCGGACTGGATGTGGGCGACGGTGGGCTTCACCATCGCCGCCTCGGTCCTCGTGCACGGAACCCTCGGCGCGCCGCTCCTGAAACGCGCGGGCGCCCTGGACCCCCTAGGCGTGCGCTGAGCCCGGGTCGGCCGCCACCACCTCCCCGATGACCCGGGCCGCTTCCGGGTAGGCTCGCGGGCTCCGGGCCGGTGAAGGTGAGCCGCAGGAAGGCCCCCGACGGCTCGGCCGGGAACCACTCGTCCCCGCCGGAGACCCACACGCCGCGGGCCGCGCAGTCGCGGACCAGGCGCTCGACGTCCGTGCCGTCGGGCAGCCGGGCCCACAGGTGCAGTCCCCCGGTCGGTACGACGCCCACGGAGATCCCCGGCACCGGCCGCAACGCGTCCAGCAGCAGCCCCCGCCGCTCGCGCAGCTTGCACCCGCAGCCGGCGCAGGTGGCTGCGCCAGCCGGGGTCGCTGACCACCTCCAGCGCGGCCTGCTGGAGCAGCCCGCTGACGTACATCGACTCCGCCGCCCGGTCCCCCAGGATCCGCTCCCGTGCCGGCCCGCGCGCGATCACCGCCGCCACCCGCACGGCCGGCGAGACGCTCTTGGTCAGCGTGCGCAGGTAGACCACGTGCCCGGCGTCGTCGAGCGCGGCGACCGGGCGCGACGCGCTGTCGATGGCCAGGTCGTGCGCCCAGTCGTCGTCGACGAGGAAGGCACCGTGGTGGCGGACCACCTCCAGCACCTCCTCGGCCCGCTCCGGGCTCCACTGCACGCCGGTGGGGTTGGCGAAGTTCGGCTGCGCGTAGAACGCCCGCGCCCCGGTCTCCCGGAACGCCCGGTCGAGGTCCTCGGGGTCGGGACCGTCGGGGCGCGCCGGCACCGGGACCGGTACGACGCCCGCCTGCTGCGCCGCGAGGATCGCGCCCCAGTACGTCGGCGACTCGACCAGCAGCGCCGCGCCCGGCGCCACGAGTGCACGGAAGATCGAGGACAGCGCGCTCTGGCTGCCCGGGGCGATCGCGACGTCCGCGGCGCTCACGGCCGCGAGGTGGGCCGGCGTCGCGTCGGCGAGCTCGGCCGCGAACCACGCCCGCAGGCTCCGGCAGCCCGGCGGAGGGCGCGCGGCCGGTCGCCGCGGCGCTGCGGGAGGCGCGCACCAGCGCGGAGCGGACCAGGCGCTCGGGCAGCAGACTCGGGCCCGGGATAGCCGCCGTGCAGGGCGATCGCGCCGGGCGGCGCGTCGCGCAGCGGGCCGGGCAGGGTGCCGAGCCGGGCGCGCGGCGTGCGCAGCGCTGCGGTCTGCCAGCCGAAGTCCGCGCCGCGGCTGGGCCGTACGGCGCGCACGAAGCCTGCCGACGCCGGGCCGGGACTCGACGAGGCCCTCGGCCACCAGCCGGCGCAGCGCCTTCTGCACGGTGACCGGGCTGGCGGCGTGCTCGCTGACGAGGGCGCGGCTCGACGGCAGCCTGCGCACCGGTGGGCGCGTCGTGGATCCAGGTGCGCAGCGCCTGCAGGATCCGATCGCTGCTATCGCTAGTCATGTCAGTACAGAGTAGCGCTATCGTCTCTCGACGGCACCTGCTATCCAGCCTTCCGGCCGGCCTCGGCTGGGGCGTCCTCGGTGTCGCCGCCTTCTCCTTCACCGTGCCGCTGAGCCGGCTCGCGGTCGCGGACCTCTCCCCGCTCTTCATCGGCGCGGGCCGGGCCGTCGTCGCCGCGGCCCTCGCCACCACGGCGCTCACGCTCACCCGGCAGGCGCTCCCCCGCGGTCGCCAGTGGCTTCGTCTGGCCGTGGTCGCGGCCGGCGTGGTGGCGGGCTTCCCACTGTTGACGACGTACGCCCTCACCGAGGTGCCCGCCAGCCACGGCATCGTCGTGATCGCGCTGCTGCCGGCGGCCACCGCGGTGCTCGCGGTGCTGCGCACCGGCGAGCGGCCGGTGCGCGCGTTCTGGGCGTTCTCCGCGCTCGGTGCACTCGCCGCCGTCGGCTTCGCGCTCGCCCAGGGCGGTGGCCTGGGGCAGGTGCACCGCGCGGACCTGCTGCTGTTCGCGGCCGTCCTCGTCTGCGCGATGGCGTACGCCGAGGGCGGGCTGCTCACCCGGGAGCTCGGCTCCTGGCAGACCATCTCCTGGGCGCTCGTCGTGGCGAGCCCGGTGATGGCGACGCTGACGCTGGTCAGCGTGCTGCGGGAGCCGCCGACGGGCTCGCCGGCGGCCTGGGCGAGCCTTCGCCTACCTCGCGGTGGTGAGCATGTACCTCGGCTTCTTCGCCTGGTACCGAGGTCTCGCGCTCGGGCCGATGGCACAGGTCAGCCAGGTGCAGCTCGGCCAGCCGGTGCTCAGCCTGCTGTGGGCGGGCCTGCTGCTGGGCGAGCACATCGGCCTCGCCACGGTGCTCGGCGGGCTCCTGGTGATCGCGCTGGCGGGTGGCGCTACTTCTTCCCGCGGCCGTAGAGCCCCCGCACCACCTTCGTGAGCCTGCTGCTCCTCCTTGGCCGTACGGCGGAAGGTGGTCAGCGCGATCGCCGGCTTGAACCGCTGCCGCGCGATCGCGTGCGGGTAGGTGAACTCGCGCAGCCCGTCCGGGCCGTGGATCCGGCCGAAGCCGGAGTCGCCGACGCCGCCGAAGGGCAGCGTCGGGATGCCCGCGAAGGAGATCACGCCGTTGATCGCGGTCATCCCGGCCCGCAGCCGCTCGGCGATCTCCATGCCGTGCTCCTTGGAGAACACCGTGGAGCCGAGGGCGTAGCGGGTGCCGTTGGCGCGCTCGATCGCCTCGTCCATGCTCGCGACGCGGCTGACGGTGACGGTCGGGCCGAAGGTCTCCTCCTGCACCGCCGCCGAGTCCTCCGGTACGTCGACCAGCACGGTCGGCTGCACGAAGCGGGCGCCCTCGGGCACCGGACCGCCGACCAGAGCCCGGCCGCCCCGGGCCAGGGCGTCGTCGATGTGGCGACGGATGATGTCCACCTGCGACGGCATGGTGATCGGGCCGACCTGGCCACCGGGCTCGGCCTTGAGCCTTGCGTGCCTCCACGACGAGCCGGTCCAGGAAGGCGTCGTACACCCGGTCGTGGACGTAGACCCGCTCGACGCCCGCGCAGGTCTGCCCGGCATTGGCGGCGGCGCCCCACAGCGCGGCCTCGGCCGCCTCGTCGAGGTCGGCGTCCTCGGCGACGAGCAGCGCGTCCTTGCCGCCGGCCTCGATCACGACGGGGGTCAGGGTCTCCGCGCAGGAGGCCATCACCCGCTTGCCGGTGGCGGTGGAGCCGGTGAAGGCGACCTTGTCGACGCCGGCCGCGGTGAGCGCGGCGCCGGTCTCGCCGTAGCCGGTGACGACCTGGAGGACCGGACGGCCGACGGCCTCGCGGAAGGTCGCGGCGAGCCACTCGCCGACGCCGGGGGTGTACTCCGAGGGCTTGAAGACGACCGCGTTGCCCGCCGCGAGGGCGTAGGCGATCGAGCCCATCGGGGTGAAGACGGGGTAGTTCCACGGGCCGATCACGCCGACGACGCCGAGCGGGCGGTACTCCACGCTGGCGGCCTGGTTGACCATCAGCAGGCCCGGGGAGACGCTGCGCCGCTTGAGCACCTTCTCGGCGTGGCCCGCGGCCCACGCGAGGTGGTCGATCGCCAGCGCGGTCTCGAGCAGCGCGTCACCGGTCGGCTTGCCCGTCTCGCGCGCCATCAGCGCGGCGAGTCTCGTCCATCCGGCGCGCGATCACCTTGCGCCACTTCACGAGCGCCTTCTTGCGGCCGTCGAAGCCGAGGGCACGCCAGCGCTCGGCCTCCTTGCGGGCGGTGTCCACGGCCGCCCGGACCTGCGCGGCGTCGTGGATCGGGTGGGTGCCGACGACCTCGCCGGTGGCGGGGTTCAGCGAGTCGAACGTCGTGGCGGCCGGAGCCTCGGTGCTGGTCACATACTGACGGTACTGCCCGACGTACCCCTAGCGGAACGGTCCCACCAGCAGGACCACGAGGACGAAGAAGGCGGCCACCACGATCCCCGCGGCCGTCGCGGCCGCGAGCGGGCGGCGCCGGGCCAGCCACTCCGCCGCCTGGTACGCCGCGGTGAGCAGCGCCAGCACCACCGTGACGTGCAGCAGCACCGCCAGCGCGACCCCGCTGACCACACCGGCGACGGCGAAACGACCCCAGGTCAGCCCGAGCAGCAGCGGTACGACGACCGCGCCCGCCAGCCCGCCGGCGAGTCTCCAGCCCGGTCGAGCGCTCGCCCATCCACGGCAGCACGTCGAGCACGTCGAAGAGGTCCAGCGTCGCGAGCACGCCCAGCACGACGATCAGCAGCAGGGTGATGCCCGCGGTGAGCCGGTAGCGCAGGTGGCGGGCCGGCGACCAGGACGCCGAGCCGGCGGCGATCGTGCCGAGGGTGACCGCCGACCAGATCAGCCACGAGCGGACCAGCCCGGTGTCGGTGTCGCGCATCGCGGCGCGGAACACCCGGTCGGCCTCGACCCGGTCGATCACGTCGCCCGCGGTCGCGACGTACGTCGGCGGCTCGTGGCGCCCGTGCACCAGACCGTCGTGGAGCAGCGCGGGCGGCAGGTGGCGACCGGTGCGCGGCACCAGCCAGGTGAAGAGCGTCGGCACCGAGGTCAGGTCGGTCTCGAAGCCTGCCGAGGTCCTTCGGGACGAGCAGGACGCCGTGCTCGCGGTCGCGGTAGGCGATCCGGCGCAGCATCCGGAAGGCTCTCCGTGCGCCGCTGCAGGTCACCGGACTCGACGCGCTCGAGCACGATCCGCGGCGGGCTGGCCGGGTCCGGGGGCTCGGCGTCCGTGCCGCCGTCGTGGAACCGGTCCGGCTCGGCGGCGATCGGGTGCATCAGCACCGGCCCTCGCCGAGCGCGACCAGGCCGTTGCGGTCGCCGGTGGCGAAGTCGGGCTGGCCGACGTTGTCGGCGTACATCGGCTCGGCGCGGGAGTCGACGTGGTCGAGGCCGACGAGGTGACCCAGCTCGTGCAGCAGGATCGCCCGCGCCCGGACGTCGCCGTCGCGCTCGTCGGCCAGGTCGTCGTACACGTCGGTGTCGAGGGTGACCTGCCCGGTGACGTACCGCATCCAGCCGTCGGTGCCGTTCCCCAGCGCGACCGCGCCGCCGACGCCGGCGACGTCGCCCTTCAGCCTCCTCGACCTCGTCCGCGGTGGCCCACGCGATCAGCACCGGCTCCTTGCGGCCCATCGGGACGAGCCGGGCCTTCCAGGACGGGCGGCGGTCGGTGCGGCCGAGGTAGTCGAAGCGCAGGCCGGTGATCTGCGAGACCTCGGCGATCGCGTCGGCGACGGTCTCCTCGGCGTCGTTCGCGCTGCCCGGGGCGCCGTCGGGGTTGACCTGGTAACGGATCTCGCGGCACGGGCTCCACGCCACCGGGGTGCCGGTGTCGTGCGGCTGGGTCTGCAGGAAGGCATAGGTCCCGCCGGGCGGTACGTCGGCCGGCGCGCCCAGCGGGTCCTGACCGATCCCGAACACGCGGCGGATGGCCGCGAGCTCGTCGCCCGGGCCGACCATGATCATCGCGGCCAGCACCACGGTGCTGATGACCAGCGCCAGCCCGGAGCGCCAGCGCTCGCTCACCCGATCTCCTCGGGGCGGGTCACCGGCCGCTCGCACACGAAGCCCCGGCACACGTACGCCGCCGGGCGGCCCTCGACCGCCTCGCGCGCGTCGAGCAGCGGGATGCCCTCGACCGGGCCGTCGGCGGCGACCACGACGGCGCCGGGGATCGTCAGCGCCTTGCGCTCCAGGGCGTCCCGCTCGGCTCCCGCCGGGCCGACGACGGCGATCTCCAGCGGCCCGTCGAGCATCGTCGTGGCGGCCGCCAGCGACCAGCCCGCGAACCGCGGCGCCTTCTCCGCGAGCACCGCGACGGTGCTGACCGCCGCCTCCGCGGCATCGCGGTAGCGGCCCTCCCCCGTCAGCGCGTGCGCCTCGACGAGCGCGTGCACCAGGGCGCTGAACCCGCTCGGGCTGGCGTTGTCGCCCGGGTCGCGGGGCCGGGTCACCAGGGTCTCCGCGTCGCGGTGGGTGTCGAAGAACCCGCCGTCCTCGGCGGTGAACCCGTCCAGCGCGGTGTCGAGGAGGGCGGTCGCCGCGGTGAGCCAGCGCGGGTCGGCGGTCGCCTGCGCGAGGGCCAGGAAGCCCGACGCCACGCACCCGTAGTCCTCCAGCACGCCCGCGTGCGCGCCGGCGGTGCCATCGCGGGACACCCGGAGCAGCCGGTTGTCGTGCACGTGGAGGCGCAGCAGGAGCCTCGCCCGCCTCCTGGGCTGCGTCGAGGTAGTCCGGGCGGCCCAGCCGGCGGGCCGCGTCCACCAGCCCGCTGATCGCCAGGCCGTTCCAGGCGGCGACCACCTTGTCGTCGCGCGCCGGGCGCGGACGCTTCTCGCGGGCGGCGTACAGCACCTGGCGGACGTGGGCCAAGCGCTGCCGGCCGTCCTCGTCCGCCGGGTAGTGGCGCAGCCTGCAGGGTCGACGTACCGTGTTCGAAGGTGCCCTCCGCCGTCACCCCGAACAGGCTCCGCCGCCCACGCCCCCTCGTCGGGCCCGAGCTCGGCGACCAGCCGGGTGGGCGTCCAGACGTAGAACAGCCCCTCCTCCGCGTGCCCGCCCGGCTCGATCGGGCTGTCCGCGTCGAGCGCCGAGGCGAACCCGCCCTGCTCGGTGCGCAGGCTCGCGGAGCAGGAAGTCGGCGGTCTCGGTCGCGACGCGGTCGCCCTGCTCGGTACCGAGGCGCGCGTAGAGCCCCAGCAGCCTGGGCGTTGTCGTACAGCATCTTCTCGAAGTGCGGCACCACCCAGCCGCGGTCCACGGCGTACCGAGCGAACCCGCCGCCCACCTGGTCGTACATCCCACTCCCGGCCATCGCGGCCTTCGTACGGGCCAACATGTGGCGAGCCTGCTGGCCGCCCTGGCGCCGTAGGAACTCCAGCACCATGGACGGCGGGAACTTCGGCGCGTTGCCGAACCCGCCCGCCATCGCGTCGAACTCGCTGCTCAGCGTCGCGACGGCGGCGTCGATCCGCTCGCTGGTGATGGCGTACGACGGCAGGCTCGCCTCCCGCCGTAGGTGCTCGGCGACATTGCTCGCCGTCGTGCGCACGTCGTCGCCCTTGGTCTCCCACGCGTTGCTCAGCGCCCGCAGCACCTGCGTGAACGACGGCGACCCGTGCCGCGGCTGGTCCGGCAGGTAGGTCCCGGCGAAGAACGGCGCCCCCTCGTGGTCCATCACCACCGTCATCGGCCACCCACCCTGGCCGGTCATCGCGGTCGTCGCCTGCATGTAGACCGCATCCACGTCCGGCCGCTCCTCGCGGTCGACCTTGATGCTCACGTAGTGCTCGTTGAGGTAGTCCGCCGTCGCCTGGTCCTCGAACGACTCGTGCGCCATCACGTGGCACCAGTGGCAGGCGGCGTACCCGACGCTGAGGAGGATCGGCACGTTGCGGCGCTTCGCCTCCGCGAACGCCTCCGGCCCCCACTCCCACCAGTCGACGGGGTTGTCGGCGTGCTGGAGCAAGTAGGGGGACGTGGCGGAGCCGAGGCGGTTCACGGCCCTACGGTCTCACGTCTCTAAGCCGCAATGCCTCGCCGTGAGGATGAACAAACCGCCGAGACCGCCTACCGACGAAGCCTCAGTTGAGATGACACGGCGACTGACTCCAAAACGTTCGGCACAGCCTGCAACGAGTGCGCGCCGGGTTTCCGGGCGTTACTTCATATCGGCCGGCAAAGTTCTCCCAATTGCGGCTGCGTCTGAGGAAGACTACTAGCCGGCAACGTCAGTGATCGCTCCACGGCCGAATTCGGTCGGCGTCTGGCCCATTTCTGAGTAGCACCCCGGCCGAGACCGTGTACAATTTCGCGAGTCTCAGTGGAAATCTCGGGAGGCAGCGACATTGATGTTCCACGAGTGACGAAGACGAACTCTTCTAGAGTGTGTCGGACCAACCTCAAGCGGGTCGCTTCGGCTTCCAGGTCAGCGACCTCTATTTCCTCTCGACGCGACTTGTCACTTCCGGCCCTGCCCGGTTTCAGGCGCTCTAGAGTTGGAGGCAATGCCCGATTTACTACTTCAACAGTTCCATCCGGACCGTCCATGCCAGTGGACTCGTTCCAACCGATCATCCAGTCGCCGTGCATAAAATCGTTTCGGCGCTCAATCTCGTCGAAGACCTGCTTTTTAGGGCCTTTACGAGTTTTTCCGAGTCGGATGATCCTTCAACTGCCCTCTCCAGTACAGCGAAGCAAACATTTGCAAGTGGACGCGCAGTGATCTCTCCCATAAGAAGACGAGATACCTCAAATGCCGGACCTACTAGGTCAGAGAGACTGATTATCGCTCGCTGCATCGATTGGCAGAGCGACGAGAACTCGTAAACGTACCTGCCCAGGGCCGCAAACGCCCGCTCGTTCTCTTCATCGCGAGTAGACACCCTCCGAGGATACTTAACGCGAGCGAGAATTGCGCGAGTGACGGTTTGCGGTCTCACCCGAACCGCGTCCACCCCTCCAGTACGACGAGCGTCTTGGTGCTGGCCACCGCCCCACCCGACCGGAGCGAGTTCCACCACCCGCCGCAGGTCCTCGACGCCTTCTACTCGCAGACGGACCAGGGCGTCCGGGTCACCGGCGAGAGTGAGCACCTCCTCCACCTCCGGTACGCCGGCGACGAACTCGAGCACCTGCGCCAGGTCGAGGTCGTCGGAGAAGCGCAGGCTCCATGACGGCCTCGATGCCGGTGGCGATCCGGCCGTGGTTGATCTGGACCGTGTAGCGCTCGATCACGCCGAGCTTCTCCAGGCGGGCGATGCGGCGTTGGACGGGGGCGACGGTGAGGCCGACGGACTGGGCGATCTCGCGCAGGGGGCGGCGGGCGTTCTCGCGCAGGAGGTCGAGGATGGCGCGGTCGGTGGCGTCGATGACGGCGGCGTCGGTCACGCAACAAACGATAAGCGATACACCACGATCGTTGCTCACAAAGCAGACGAAACAGCCGGATGGTTGCGGATCTTCGCTCAACTCGACGGCGAGTGTTGTGACCGGGAGCACGCAGAGGACACGCTTCTCGCGCACCCGCACGTACGCGCACGCACGAGGAGAGCCCCGCATGACCGAGTCCTGCTCAACCGCCCGACCACGCCGGAGCCGGCGACGCCGTACGACCTGGCGGACCGGTTCCGCACGGACGCCCCGCCGATGCTGCTGACCGGCGTGCAGGCGATCGCGCGGCTGCTGGTGGAGCACCGGGCGCTGGACCGGCGCCGCGGGCTCAAGACCGCGAGCCTTCGTGTCGGGCTACCAGGGCAGCCCGCTCGGCGGTCTGGACAAGATGCTCGGCGACATGCGCGACGTGCTCGACGCCAACGACATCCGGTTCGTGCCGGGGCTCAACGAGGAGCCTGGCGGCGACGGCGGTGTGGGGCAGCCAGATCGACCTGCCGGCCGCCCCCGCGAAGTACGACGGCGTGACGGGCTTCTGGTACGGCAAGGGCCCCGGCGTCGACCGGGCGACGGATGCCCTGCGCCACGCCAACATGTACGGCGTGAACCGCCGCGGTGGCGCCGTCCTCCTCGTGGGCGACGACCCGGCGTCGAAGTCCTCGACCGTGCCGGCGGTCAGCGAGCGCTCGCTCGCCGCGCTGGGCATCCCCGTCCTCTTCCCACGCAACGCGACCGAGATCGTCACGCTGGGCCTGCACGCCATCGAGATGTCGCGCGCGTCCGGCTGCGTCGTCGCGCTCAAGATCGTCGCGGACGTCGCGGACGGCGCGTGGGTCGTCGACAGCAAGGACCTGCAGGTCAACCCGATCGCCCCCGCGATCGACTGGAACGGCAACCCCTACGCCTACACGCAGAGCCCGATCGTGCTGCGCCCGGCGATGATCGTCGGCGCGGAGGCGGAGCCTGGTGGGCCCGCGGACCGCGCTGGTGCACGAGTACTCCGCGCGCAACGACCTCAGCGTCACCGAGGTCGACGCCCCCGGCGCCAAAGCTCGGACTGGTCGCGTCGGGCTCCTGCTTCGACTCGCTGCGCCAGGCGCTGAAGGACCTCGGCGTGAAGGACGAGGCGCTGGCCGAGGTCGGCGTCCGGGTGATGCGGCTGGGCATGATGAGCCCCGTCGAGCCCGAGGCCGTACGACGCTTCGCGGCCGGCCTGGAGGAGATCGTCGTCATCGAGGACAAGACGTCCTTCATGGAGACCCAGATCCGGGACCTGCTCTACGGCACCGAGAACGCGCCGCGGATCCTCGGCAAGAAGGACGCGACTGGCCAGCCTGCTCGTGCCGGCCGACGGCGAGTCTCACCGCGGGCCGCCTGCTGGCGCCGCTGCGCCACGCCCTGGAGAACTGGGTGACGGTGGCTCCGCCGCAGCGTCCGCGCACGGTCCTGCCGCTGCTCTCGGCCAGCCGCTCGGCGTACTTCTGCTCCGGCTGCCCGCACAACCGCTCGACCGTCCTGCCCGAGGGCTCGATGGGCGGCGGCGGCATCGGCTGCCACGTCATGGTCACCATCTCCGACCGTCCGGAGAGCGCCGTGACCGGCGTGACCCAGATGGGCGGCGAAGGCGCGCAGTGGATCGGCCAGGCCTGGTTCACCGACGCCGACCACATGTTCCAGAACGTCGGCGACGGCACCTTCTTCCACTCCGCCCAGCCTCGCCGTGCAGGCCTGCATCGCGGCGGGGGTGAACATCACCTACAAGATCCTGCACAACGACGTCGTCGCGATGACCGGCGCGCAGGACGCCGAGGGCGCGCTCACCGTGCCGCAGCCTGACGCACAATGCCTGACCACCGAGGGCGTCAAGAAGATCATCGTCTGCGCCGACGAGCCCGGCCGCTACCGCCGCCGCGAGCTTTGCCGCCGGCACGCTGCTGTGGGACCGCGACCGCCTCGACGAGGCCCAGCGCCTGCTCCGCGACGTCCCCGGCGTGACCGTGCTGATCTACGACCAGCACTGCGCCGCCGACGCCCGCCGCCAGCGCAAGCGGGGCGCACTCCCCCAGCGCACCCAGCGCGTCGTCATCAACGAGGCGGTCTGCGAGGGCTGCGGCGACTGCGGCATGAAGTCCAACTGCCTCTCGGTGCAGCCGGTCGAGACGGAGTACGGCCGCAAGACGCGGATCGACCAGACCTCCTGCAACACCGACTACAGTTTGCCTCGACGGCGACTGCCCGTCCTTCGTCACCGTCGAGACGGCGCCCTCCAAGCGCCGTACCAAGGACAAGGCGAAGGCCACCAAGCCCGCCCGCAAGACCATCCCGACGCCGCCCCCGGTCGCCGCGAGCCCCGCCGAGGAGCGGGTCGCCTCGACCCAGAACGTCTTCATGGTCGGCATCGGCGGCACCGGCATCGTGACCGTCAACCAGGTGCTGGCGACCGCCGCCCTGCGGGCCGGGTACGCCGTCGAGTCGCTCGACCAGACGGGCATGAGCCAGAAGGCGGGGCCGGTCGTCGGTCACCTGCGGTTCGCGGCCGGTGATCTGGAGCCCGCCAACCGGCTCACCCCGGGCTCGGCGGACTGCTTCCTCGGCTTCGACCTGCTGACCCTCGCCGAGGACCGCAACCTCACCTACGGCGACGCCTCCCGCACCCGCACGGTGGTCTCCACCAGCCGCACCCCCACGGGCGCCATGGTCAACGACCCCACCGTGCAGCACCCGGACGAGTCCGGCCTGCTCGAGCGGGTCCGCACCGCGAGCCTCGCGCTGTTCGACTTCGACGCCCTGGAGGCGGCCGAGCGGATCTTCGGCAACACCCTCGCCGCGAACTTCCTGCTCGTCGGTGCCGCCCACCAGGCCGGCGCCCTGCTGCTCCCGGCCGCCGCCATCGAGGAGGCCATCGAGATCAATGGCACCGCGGTCGCGGCGAACGTCGCCGCCTTCCGCTGGGGTCGCGTCGCGGTCGCCGACCCGGCGGCCTTCCGCGCGGCGGGCACCGCCGCGGCGACGCACGAGGCGCCGGTCGTCGTACCGCCTGCGTCGGTCGCGGCCTCCGGGCTGGAGGGCGAGTCTGCTGCGCCTGGTGAGCCAGCGCGCCGCGGACCTGGTCGCCTACCAGGACGAGAAGGCTGGCCGACTCCTACGTCGCCCTGGTCCGCGAGGTCGCCGCCGCCGAGCGTGCGGTGACCACCGAGACCCGCTTCAGCGAGTCGGTGGCGCGCCACCTGTTCAAGCCTGACGGCGTACAAGGACGAGTACGAGGTGGCTCGCCTGCTCACCGACCCGGCCTTCCTCGCCTCCACCGGCGACGCCTTCCCCGGCGGCACCGTCGCGTTCAAGCCTGCACCCGCCGATGCTGCGGGCGATGGGCCGCGACAAGAAGATGTCGTTCGGCCCGCGCAGCCACGGCTCGCTGCGTGCCCTGGCGAGGATGAAGCGCCTGCGCGGCACCCGCGCCGACGTCTTCGGCTACGCCCACGTGCGCAAGGTCGAGCGTGAGCCTGCGCGACCACTACCGCGCCCTGGTGAGCGAGGCTGGCCCGCGAGCCTGACGCTCGACGGCTACGACCGCGCGGTCGAGATCGCCGGCCTGCCGGACATGGTCCGCGGCTACGAGCACGTCAAGCTCGGCAACGTCGAGCAGTACGTCGCCGCGCTGCGCGCCCTCGGCGCGAGCACCCCGGAGGTCAGTGCTTGAGCGAGGGGTCCCAGCGGTTGGCGATGAGCCTGGAAGCCTGGGCGTGTCCTCGAGCGAGGTCATCGCCTCGTAGATCCGCTCGTACCGGGTCGAGGCGATCCGCCACTTTCCGTCGGCGTCGCGGCGGTAGGTGTCGCGGTAGTAGCCGGCGCCGCGGATCTGCACCTTGAAGTCCGGCACCACCACCGTGTCCTCGAACGCCCAGGACCCGGTGGCGGTGTCGCCCTCCACGTCGATCTCGGGGTGGTTGGCGATGTGCACGGTGATGATCCCGCCGCCGAGGTTCTCGGTCATGAAGGCGACGACGTCGGCCCGGTTGTCGTAGTGCAGCGGCTCGCTCATCGCCTGGGTGCCGTAGCGCGCGGTGACGTCCTCGGCGAGGCAGTCGCCGAACTCGTCCCACCGCTTGAGGTCGAGGGTGCGGAAGTAGCGGTGCTTGAGGCGCTTGATCTCCTCGATCGCGGCAAGGTCCATGCCCGCAGGGTAGAACGTGTTCTACCAATCCGGCCAGGACTTCCGCCGATGTCGGTGCCGGGCGGGAGCATGACCCCATGGACGCCGTACGACGCCGCCTGGCCGAGGAGCGCGCGCAGACCCTGCGCCGGCTCGCGGACCTGACCGACGACTACGGCGCGGTCGTCGCGGCCTCCCGCGACACCAACGCCGACGACGAGCACGACCCCGAGGGCGCCACGATCGCCTTCGAGCGCTCCCAGGTGGGCGCGCTCGTGCGCCAGGCGCGGCGCCACTTGGAGGAGATCGACGCGGCGGAGCGGCGCCTGGACGAGGGCACCTACGGGACCTGCGAGCGGTGCGGTGAGCCGATCGCGGAAGGCCGGCTCGAGGCGCGTCCCGTGGCTCGGCTCTGCATCGACTGCGCGAGCAGCGTGTGAGGCTCGGGCACCGGATGGATCCGCGACCGAGGCCGCCCGGCGCCGGCGTCGCTCAGGTGTAGGGCGACTCCGACTCCGCCACGAACCGGACGTGCTCCTCGTCGGACTCGTCGAAGGCAGGCGTCACCGTGAGGACCAGCCGCATCGTCCCGAAGTAGTGGATCCGCGTGCCGGGCGGTGCAACCACCAGGTCTCCCGGGCCCACCTCGACCCGCTCGTCGTCGAGGACGAAGGTGCCGCGGCCGTCCACCACGGCGTACAGGTAGCTGCTGGCGACGTTGCGGAACTCCTGGAAATGCCCGCGAGCCACGTCCACCTGCACCACGGTGGCGCCGGCCGCGGCGGCGTCGTAGCCGTGGACGGCGAGACTCGATGCCGTGCTTGGCGAAGCGGTCGGCTCCGGCGGCCGAGTAGACGTGCTCGCTCATCGTGCGCTCAGACCGCCGCGTCCTGGCGCAGGCCCGCGCAGGCGAGCGTCAGCTCGGCTGGGGAGGACGCCTCGAAGAGCAGGCTCGTCGGAGGGCGCCAGCCGGCGAGCCTGCTGGTAGCGGGCGAGCAGGCTGCGGGACCAGCAACGAATAGCCGCCGGCGTTGAAGAAGTCGGTGTCCGCGTCGACGTCGTCGCTCTCGAGCACGTCCTGGAAGGCCTCCACCCACCGCGCGACGTCGCCGTCCGCGGCGGGCGCCACCGGCACCGGCACGGCCGGCGGCACGGGCTGCGGCACCTCCCGCTCCCGTCCCTCGGTCACGCTCTCCAGCACCAGCGGCTCGGTCACGGTCATGTCCAGGCTCGCCGGCCGGTGTCGCCGGGTTGTCGACGTAGGAGCGCAGCAGGGCCTGGAAACGGGTGGCGAGCAGACTCGACGTCGGCGCGACCGAAGCGCTGGGAGGACCAGTCCCAGGACATGTGGTAGGCTCTCGTCGGCGGTGTCGGCACGCCGCACGCTCGCGGGGAGGACGACCACCGTGAGGTCGAAGCGCGCACTGGCCGTGCTCGGCCCGACCACCAGGTCCATGCTCACCCCGGGGATCTCGGCGTCCGGGAACTGCCGGTCGTGCATCCCGAACGCGAGGTTGAACAGCGGGTTGTCGAGACCGCGCCCGCTGCGCCCGACGGCCTTGACGATCTCCTGGATCGGCGCGGCCTCGTGCTCGACGGCCTCGAAGACCCGGGTCATCGCCTGCCGGGCCAGGTCCGACGCCGGCGCTTGCGGAGAGACCCGCAGCCGGACCGGCAGGGTCGAGATCATCATCCCGACCGTGCGCTCGAACTCGGAGGGCCGGTTGGCCAGCGGTACGCCGAGGACCAGGTCCTCCTGCCCGGAGTGGCGCCGGCACAGGCTCGGCGTAGATCCCGAGCAGGGCGGCGAACACGGTGTGCCGCTCGGCACGGGCGACACCGGCGAGCGCGGTCATCAGGTCGGCGGGCAGCACCTGGCGCAGCCTGACCGCCGCGGTAGTCGAAGAGCGCCGAGCGCTCCGCGGTCAGGCCGGGGAACTCCGTGGTGAACGACGCGTCCTCCAGGCTCCCGGCGCCACCACTCGACCGCCGGTTCGGCGACCGCCCGGTGCTCGGCGGAGCCTCAGGTGCGCGATGTAGTCCTCGTACGACGGCGCGGGCACCGGGACGAAGGTCTCCCCTGCGAGCGTCGCGACGTACTCGTCGAGCACCTCGCTGAGGAAGGCCAGCGCGGACTTACCGTCGTGGACGAGATGGTGCTCGGTCATCAGCAAGCTCGCCACTCCTCCTCGTCCAGGCGCAGCACGGACCAGCGCGCGAGGGGCGCCGTCTGCAGGTCGAACTCGTCCTGCATCTGGTGGAAGAGCAGGTCGGACCGGACCTGCTCGGGGTCGGCGACCCGGCGCAGGTCGTGCTCGGGCACGACCACCTCGACGTCGGCCACGACCTCCTGGCGCGGGACCGCGGCGCCGACGTCGCACAGCCGCAGCCGCATGGCGTCGTGGCGTCGTACGGCGTTGACGACACAGACGCGCAGCAGCGCCGCGTCGATCGGCCCGTGCAGGTTGAGCACCGCCGTGGAGTAGTAGGCCCTGCTGTCGGGGGCGATCCGGTGCTGCAGCCAGATGAGCCTGCTGGGCGTCACTGAGCGGGAACATGGTTCTCCTTGGTGGTCGGGAGGCGGGACAGGGGTACGACGGCAGATCAGCCCGCCCCGCGCAGCACGTCGCGCAGGATGTTCAGCGCGTCGTCCACGTCGGAGGCGGCCAGGCCGCGGTGGGTGACCGCGCGCACCCGGCCGTGGCCGAACTCGGTCAGCGCGAGACCGCGCTGACCCGCCGCGTGCAGGAGCTTTGTTCTCGTCCAGGCCCGGGACCGTGGGCCGGAAGAGCACGATGTTGGTGTCGACGCGGGGCTGGTCGACCTCGACCCCGTCGAGTCTCGTCGAGGCCGGCGGCGAGCCGCGCCGCGAGCACGTGGTCGTCGGCGAGCCGGTCGACCATGGAGGTGAGGGCCACGATCCCGGCGGCCGCGACGACGCCCGCCTGGCGCATCCCGCCACCGAGCATCTTGCGCAGCCGCCGGGCCCGCTCGACGAACGCCTCCTCCCCCGCGAGGATGGAACCGATGGGCGCCGAGAGCCCCTTGGAGAGGCAGAACTGCAGGGAGTCGGCGTGCTGCGCGATCTCCGCCGCATCGACGCCGCTGGCCACGGCGGCGTTGAAGATTCGCGCTCCGTCCAGGTGGACCGGGACGCCACGGTCGTCGGCGAAGCGGCGCAGCTCGGCCAGGTAGGACGTGGCGAGCACCTGCCCGCCCGTTCGATTGTGGGTGTTCTCGACACAGATCAGGGCGGGCAGCGCGAACTGCGGGTCGTCGAGGTCCGGCGGCCAACCGGCAGCCAGGTCGGCGAGGTCGAGGGTGCCGTCCGGCTGGGTGGCGATCGGGCCGTAGACGATCCCGCCGAGGACGCTCGCCCCGCCGGCCTCGTAGAGGTAGATGTCGCTCTCGTCGCCGACCAGCACCTGGCCCCCGCGCGGCACGTGCGTCATCAGCGCCGCCAGGTTGGCCATCGTCCCGCTCGGCATCAGGCAGGCAGCCGGCTTCCCGACCCTCTCCGCGGCCAGGCTCCTCCAGCCGTCGCACGGTCGGATCCTCGCCGTAGACGTCGTCGCCGAGGGCGGCGCTCGTCATCGCCTCCAGCATCTCCGGCGACGGCAGGGTGAAGGTGTCGCTGCGCATCTCGATCATCAGGCGGTCCTCGCTTCCTCGTGGGCCACGTGGACCGTGATCCGGTCCAGGGCGTCGTCCAGCACGTCGTCCAGGCTCCGCCACGGAGTCGGCGGTCGCGATCACGTACCCAAGCCGGTCGTAGGCATCGGCCGGAGGCCGCACCGGGTCGCCGGCGGCGCGGGTGAGGCGCACCTCGGCGACACCCTCGCGGCGTCGTACGTCTTCGGCGCCGGTCACCCCCTCCAGGCTCACCCGCCGCCGGGCTCGTCACGAAGGCGATGCCGGCGGGACGCAGCGCCGCGGCGCCCACCTCCACGGGGAGACCGGCCGCGGCGCGCAGGCTGCTGGAGGAGCAGGTCCGGTCCTCCAGCGAGCCGGATCGCCTCAGGGATCATGCCTCCGGCGGGCCGGGCGTTGATCTCGATGACGACCGGGCCTCGCTCCGAGAGCCGCACCTCGGTGTGGGCGGCGCCGTGGCGCAATCCGGTCGCCTCCAGCGCCGCACGCACCACCCCGGTCACCTCGGCAGCCGTCGCGTCGTCCAGCGGGGCCGGGAAGACGTGGCGCAGGCTCGACGAAGGTCGGCGGAGGCGAGACCGTCTTGCGGGTGATGCCGACCGGGTGCCACCTGCCATCGGCGAAGAGCGTCTCGACGCTCGACTCGGGACCCTCGACCAGGCTCCTCGACCAGGACGTGGGAGGGAGCGCGCTGCCCCCGCACGTTGTGGGAGAGCGTCAGGAGCCGGGCCACCTGCGCCTCGGCCTGGGCCAGGTTCGCGCAGGCCAGCACCCCGGTCGACGCGGAGTCGGCGGCGGGCTTCACCACGCAGGGCAGGCCGACCTGCTCGACCGCGGCCGGCACCTCGGCCGCCAGCGAGACCGCGACCGCGCGCGGCTGGGGCACCCCGGCCCCGGCGAGCACACGCCGCGTCTGGGACTTGAGCCGGCAGGCCCGCACTGCTGCGGGCGGGTTGCCCGGCAGACTCCAGGGCTGCCGCGAGCGCGGCCGCCGCCTCCAGGTAGAACTCACCGGTCGTGGTGACCCCCGCGACCTCTCCGTCCGCGAAGGCGGCACGGACGGCAGCGAGGACCGCGGCGTCGTCGTTGGTGTCGCAACGGATGATCTCGCAGTCCGCCTCACCGACACCCGGGTAGCGGTCCGCGCGGCTCGTCAGCAACACCGGGGCCAGGCCCAGGCTCGTGGGTGCGCGCCAGTGCCAGCAAGCCGGTGCCGGTCGTGTTGGACTCCACGAAGAGCAGCCGTCGGCGCGGTGTCGAGGGCACGCGCGCCCAGGACCAGTCGCTCACCTCGGTGCCGTAGGCGACCTCCACCGGCGTGGACCGGACGCCGAGGCGGTCCAGCCCGGACTCGGCCCAGTAGCGCGCACTGTGCACCGTGTCGACGTACCGGTCGCCGCGGTCGGGGAGGATCCCGACCACCCGGGTGCCGGGCGCCGCTGTGGCCGCGACGTGGCGCAGCACCTGGTAGACCGAGCCGGAGGTGTTGCCCGCGAAGAGCGACTGCTCCCGGGCCAGGTCGCGCGTCGCGGCGAAGGCCTCGTGGTCGTTGAGCCAGTGAACCTCGTCGATCTGGGCGAGGTCGAGGTTGCGCGGGATGAGGCTGTTGCCCAGTCCGCTCTGGCGGCGCCCGGGCAGGTCGGGCTGGGCGAACAGCACACTGCCGACGGCGTCCACACCGATGACGCGCAGGGGCCGCGTGCGGCCCGCGGCACGCAGCGCCCGGCGCAGCGCCCGGGCGGTACCGCACAGCGAACCACCACTGCCGACGGCGCCGACGAGGACGTCGACCTCGCCCAGGTCGCTCACCAGCCTCCTCGGCGAGCGAGGCGTAGGCGAGCGGGTTCTGCGGGTTGTAGTACTGACGCGGCCAGAAGGCGTCCGGGTGCTCGTTCCGCAACGCGGTCAGCCGCTCGATCCGGGCGCTCTGCCACCCGTTGGCCGTCATCGCGTCGACGACGTGCACCGAGCAGCCCAGGGCCTCGAGCCTTCGCCAGGGTGATCGGGTCGATCCGCGGGTCGGTCACGATGTGCACCGGGTGGCCGAGCAGGCTGCCCGCCAGCGCCAGGCCCAGTGCCATCGTCCCCGACGAGCTCTCGATGACCGGCGCGCCCTCGGCCAGCACGCCGCTCTCCCGTGCTTCGGTGAGGACCCGGCGCGCCACGCGGTCCTTCATCGCGAACACGTTCTGCAGACTCGAGCTTGGCGAACACCTCCACCTCCGCGGGCGCGGTGCGTAGCCGCACCACAGGGGTGTGACCGATGGCGTCGAGGAGGGAGTCGTAGGTCGTCATCGCGATCCTTGCTGGCCGAAGCCGAGGGTCTGGAAACAAGCTCACCTGGGCGCGGTCCACGAGCCTGACCGCAGCGACCGATCGCCTCGGCGAGCCGCGCCCTGAAGTCCGGTACGTCGTGCGGCAGGAGGAGCCCGACCGTGGAACCGCTGTGCGCGGTCACCACGCCCACCCCACCCACGTCGGCGCTGAGGGAGGTCATCGCGCTCAACGTCCGCTTCGGGCACAACCGCTGGTTGAGGTGGGCGCTGCGGGTCGTCACCCGGCCGATCGCGGCAGCGTCCCCGGCGGCGACGGCCGCGGTGAGTCTCGGTCAGCAGGGCGGCGTACTCGTGCCGCTCGGCGTCGGTGAAGTTCTTCGGGATCGCGTTGAACGCCACCGTGTCGACGGTCCCGCCCTCGTCGATCGCGACGACCGTCATCGGCGGGACCACGCCCAGCCGGTCGCGGCACACCACGTTGCGGTGCTCGAACACGACCGTGCCGGGGTACATCACCCCGTCTGTCGGCTCGACCGGGCGGAGCAGGTCCTCGACCAGCACGGGCGGCATCGCCAGTCCGACCGCGCTGCCGACCGCCCGGGCGGTGGCCACCAGGTCCGCCGAGGAGCCTGGCGAGTCCCTTTCCCTCCGGCAGCGACCCGGCCAGCCGCAGCACCCCACCGCCCCCGCCCTGCCGCGCGAGCACGGCCTCCGCGACCTGACGGGCCTTGGTCTTCGTGGCGGGCAGCACCTCGACGTCCGTCCGCGTGCCGTCGTAGTCGAACACCGCCGTCGCCCAGCGCGCGATCGGCAACGTCACCAGGAAGTCCGGGCCGTCGGGCAGGGCACCCTGGAGCAGACTCACCGAAGGTGCCGAAGGCCGAGCCTGACCGCCGACGCACGGCCCGTCCGCTCCGGGCGCGGCGCCACGGGCACCACCTGGCGGGTCACCCGGCCCACTCCTGGACCTCGAGGGTCGTGCCGAGCGCGGCGTCGGTGGCCGCGACCGCGTCCGTGACCAAGGCCCGGCGTGCGGCCCACTCCTCCTCCAGCACGTCGAGTCGTGCGCGCTGCTCGCCCAGCAGAGCGGTGACCGCGTCGGGGTGGGTCGACCCGGCAGAGACCTTCGCCCGCACCTGTCCGTCGACGTCCAGGCTCGCGCTGAGGTACGACGCCGGGTCGTCGAGCGGGTAGCCCTCCGCCGCGGCGACGGAGCCCAGCAAGGCCGGGTCGGCGAGGTCCGCTCCCCCGGCGAGCACCGCAGCGACGTAGCGCCCGGCGAGGACCTGAGCGGTGCGCCACGGCACCCCCGCGCGGAGAGTGAGACTCGTTGGCGAGGGTGAGTCCCCCGAAGTGGTCCCCCGCGCACGCCGCGCGCATCCGGTCGACGCGCCAATGCAGACGGTCGAGCACCAGGGTCGTCCCGGCCAGCACCGACCGGGTCTCGGCGAACAGGGTCGCGGCGTGCAGCCCCGCCTCCTTGGAGACCTCGACGGAGTTGCTGAAGGCGGTGTTGCGCTGGCCGGTCGCGATGTCGACGTGGAAGGCGAGGAGGTGGGCGGTGCGCCCGCGCAACCGCTCCAGGACGGGGTAGTTCTTCTTCTGCGGCATCGCTGCGGAGATCCCGGCCAGGCTCGTCCGGCGAACTCGACCAGGCCGAGCGCGCTGGAGGACCACGACATCAGGTCGGTCAGGAACCGGCTGAGCACGACGCCCGCACCGGCGAGGTCCGCGGCGACGTCCAGCAGCCACTGGCGCGAGGCGACGGCGACCAGGGCATGCGGCACCGGCCCGGTGCAGCCCACGGCGCGGGCCAGCCGGTCGCGGTCCCAGTCCAGGCTCCTGGCCCGACATCGGGCCCGCGCCCAGCGGCGAGCGGTTGAGCCGGTCGTGGGTGGACAACAGCCGCTCGGACACCTGGACGACCTGCTCGGCCACCGCGCTGAGGTAGAAGCCGGGCGTGATCACCTGTGCCGCCTGCAAGTGGGTGTAGCCCGGCATCGGCGAGGTGACGTCCTCGGCGGCGCGGGCGTGAGCCACCTCCGCCAGCCTCGCCCAGCGCCTCCCCGATCCCGCGCACCTCCTCGCGGACGTAGAGCACCTGCGCACAGGCCTGCAGGTCGTTGCGGCTGCGGTCGACGTGCCAGGCGACCACACGCTCGGGGAGGGTGGCCGCGACCTGGGTCTCGATGGCCAGAGCGATGTCGCTGAGCGTCGTACCTGCACCGGCGGCGAGGCCTTCGCGAGTCAAGCCCCGCAGACCGTCGGCCAGTCGCGCCACGTCCCGCTCCCCGAGGATCTCGAGGCGAAGGTACTCCCCCAGCAACGCCTTCTCGATCAGGACGTACCAGGGCAGCAGGTTGTCCAGACTCGTGCCGCAGGCTGCGGCTCGAGGAACTCCCGGGTCACGAAGTCCGCCGGGGTCGCGGTGAGCCGTCCCGTCAGGCTCAACGGGCCCCACTCCCCCTCGGGGACGCCGACGACCTCGCGCACCAGCTCGGCCACCTCGGCGGCGTGGCTGCGCAGGAGGTAGCGACCGGCACCCGGGAGGGTCACCGTGCGCGCGTCCGGCAGCGCGGCGGCCCACTCCTCGACGACGTCGGGCTCGCCGGGCGCCCGTGGCAGCGGGACCAGCGTCACCGGGACGCCCGGTTCGCCCGGGAGGCGGTACGACGCCGCCTGCTCCAGGTCGTGGTGGAAGGCCCGCTCGATCAACGCGCCCCGCTCCGAGCGGGACTGGTCGACGTCGGTGAGGGCGCCGGCGTCGCGGAGCCAGGACCCGGCGTCGACGCCCGCAGCCACGGCGTCGCCCGTGCCGACGGCGAGGACCACGTGCGCGGGCGCCCGTCCGGAGAGACGCAGGACGCGGGTGACCTCGAGCGCGAGGGCGGCGCCCGCGCCGTGGCCCCACAGCGACACCGGAACGTCGATCCGGTCCTGCACCTCGCGGGCCAGCCGACGGGCGAGACTCGTCCACGGTGAGGAGGGCGTCGTCGGGGCGGGCGACGTCGTGGCCCGGCGTACTCGGCGGCGTACACGGCGACGGGCGAGGTGGCCGACAGCGCGCGGGCGACGGCCTCGAAGTTGAGCGCATTGCCCGCCTCGTAGGGCAGGCACACCAGCGCGGCACCGGCACCGGGCGGCTCGGCGAGTGCCTGCAGCAGGTCTGGGTCCTCGCCGCCGGCGCCGTCCGCGACCGCGGCCAGGTCGGCGAGGACAGGGTGGTTCATCAGGTCCACCAGCGAGATCAACCCGGCGAGTCTCGATGATCAGCCGCACCCCGGCGAGCGAGCCTCCGCCGTGGGCGAAGAAGTCGTCGTAGCGGCCGACCTCGTCCAGCGGGAGGCCGAGCACCTCGGCCCACGCGGTCGCGATCCGGCGTTCCGTCGCGGTCTCCGGCGGCACCACGCTGTTGCCGCTGCCGACGCCGGTCTCCAGGTCGGCCAGTGCCCGTTTGTCGACCTTGCCGTTGTCGGTGAGCGGAAGCCTCGGCAGCCAGCGCAGCGTACGCGGCACGATCGGTCGCGGCAGCAGACTCGGCCAGTCGCTCGCCGGCGTCCTCGATCGGCGCTTCGGCGGTGTAGAAGCCGGCCAGCCGCTTGCTCGCTCCGTCGGGCATCACGACCACGCACGCCGTGGTGACGCCGGGCACGCGCAGCAGCATCGACTCGACCTCGCCGACCTCGACGCGGACCCCGCTGATCTTGACCTGCTCGTCGCGGCGACCGACGAAGCGCAGACGGCCGTCGGGCAGCCAGGAACCGAAGTCGCCGGTGCGGTAGCGGCGCAGGCCCGGGCGCAGCGGGTCGTCCTCGAACGCCTCCGCCGTCCGCTCCGGGTCGTTGACGTAGCCGCGGCCGACGCAGACCCCGGAGAAGGTCACCTCGCCGACCTCGCCCACGCCGAGCGCGCGACCGTCGTCGCCGACGACGTCGACCAGGACGTTCTGGATCGGGGTGCCGACCGTGACCTGGTCGTCGGGACCCATCGCCCGGATCACCTCGTGGGTGGTGTCGTCGGAGGCCTCGGTGGCGCCGTAGGCGTTGACGACGGGGACGCCGGGGCAGCACGCGAACCATCGCGTCAGCACCTCACGGCCGACCGCCTCGCCCGTGACACCAACGAAGCGCAGGCCGCCCGGCACCCGGTCACCCCGTTCCAGGCGAGTCACCAGGACATCGAGGTAGGCTCGGCACCACCTGCAGGACGTCGACCTGCTCGAGCTCGAGCAGGCGCAGCAGGCCGGGGACGTCGAGCATGACCTCCGGGTCGACGACGAGGGTCGCGCCCCCGACGAGGAGCGGGGCCAGAGCCTGCCACAACGAGATGTCGAAGCACTGCGACGCGGTCTGCGCGACGACCGAGCCGGGACCCAGACTCGAACGTCTCGAGCTTGGCCAGCAGGTGGTTGAGCATGCCGGCGTGCTCGCAGGCAGCGCCCTTCGGCGCACCGGTGGAGCCTGAGGTGAAGTAGATGTAGGCGAGCGCGCCAGCGGGCACCGTGGGCCGCGGTGCGCTGGTGTCCGCCGCGGCCGGTCTCATCGGCAGGACGCGGACCCCGGTCGCCTCGAGCGGGACCGATGAGACGACGTCCTCGACGAGGGCGATCCGGGTGCCGCTGCGACGCAGCATCTCCTCGATGCGCCCGTCGGGGTAGGCCGGGTCGATCGGCAGGTAGACGCCGCCGGCCTTGAGGATGCCGAGGATGGCGGCGACCCACGGCAGCGAGCGGTGGCTGATGACCGCCACCACGCCCTCCGGCTCGAGGCCGGCGGCGAGCAGCGCGTCCGCCACGCGGTCCGCGGCGGCGTCGAGCTCGGCGTACGTCCAACGCTCGTCGCGGTGGACCGCGGCGAGCGCTGTCGGTGTACGCCGGGCGTGCTCCTCGAAGAGCCTCGTGCGGCCGGTGCGGGGGCAGCGGCCGGATCACGCCCTCGCCGTACGCCTGCTCCGCGAGGACTGCCGGTGCCTGATCGGTCACGACGCCACCTTCCTTTCCGAGATGTCGCTGCTCAGAGCCAGGTGCGGAACTGGGTGAGGCTCCCCGCGCAGGCTGGTCCACGGAGGGCCGCTCGACGGGCACCTCGACCTTGGCCTCGTCACCGATCGGCGTGCGGCGGTAGACGTTGGTGTACTCCGTCACGGCCGGTCGCTGCAGGACGAGGGAGGCCGCGGCCTGCCCGCCCGAGCGGGAGATGCTGTGCAGCACGGAGTGGTCGATGTGGTAGACCGTGCCGGCGGGCAGGTTCGCCTCGAAGACGTTGGCCAGCCGGTCCTTGCCCTGCTCCTCGAGGGTGAACGCCTGGTCCGTGCCGACCGGGAGGTACTTGAGGTGGTAGTACTCATCACCCTCGCCGACCCGGAACTCCCGGGCGCAGTACTCCCCCAGCAGCAGCGCGGTGGTGAAGTCCCACCGGTGCGAGTGGACGTCCTCGGTGACCTCCTCGGTCACGTCCGGCTGGGGGTGCCACACGTGCAGCCGCAGGCTTCCACGGTGCGGCGTCGCCCGCGAGCAGGACCAGCTTGAGGAAGTTGTTGGCGTGGTAGTAGGACCGGGCCGAGATCTCGGCCAGGGCCGCATCGTCCTCGACGATCCGATCGAGCAGGTTCCGGATGCCCTCGGGCGCGGCGAGGCTGCGCAGCACCGAGACCGTCCCCTCGAAGCCGGTGCCCTCGGTCTTGTCGATCACGACGTCCAGCCTGGCTCTTGATCTCCTGCAGGCTCGCGCCCGGATCGATCTGCATCATGGCCTTGCTTCTCCTCGATCTGTGGTGGGTGGATGTGCGGCCGGGCCGGCAGCCGGCTCGTCGCCGAGCGCCACCAGGAAGGCGGGTGACCCGACGAGGGCCGAGCGGCCCTGGGCAGTGGAGCGGTTGTCGGCCACGAGCAGGTCGCCGGCCCGCCAGTGGACCGTTCGGGTGACCGCCTCGTAGGCGGCACGCAGGACGGCGAGACTCGTCGGGGGTGACCGGCGAGCCGTCGCCGAAGGAGGTGTCGACGGGCAGGTCGGCTCCGAAGGCGCGCACCAGCACGTCGCGCTCGCGTGGGTCGAGGCTGCCGGCGTTGAGGAACACCAGGTCGTTGAACCAGCACTGCTCGTCGGTCGCGGGGTGCGCGATCACCGCGGGCAGGCGCCGTGAGGTGCGCAGCATCCCACCGGGCAACCAGACGTGGTCGATGTCCTCGCCCTCGAGTAGCGCCTCCAGACTCGTCCCGGTCGGCGACCGCGAAGGCCTCGCGCCAGGTGATCCCGAAGCCCTCGTGGAAGGAGCGCCGCATGGTCCAGCCGTGGGTCCGCACCCGCTCGGCCAAGGCCTCAGGGAGTCTGCCCGAGCACCCGCCGCGTGTCGGCAACCTGCTGACGGTTGCTGGGCTCGGGAGGCTGCGACGCAGGCGGTGAGGACGAGTGCGGGTGGGTGGTGGCTGAACACGCTCTCCTGACGGGCGCACAGCGCCAGGTCCTCCGGCCACGGGATCGGCGACACGATGCCGTCGCCGTGGTCCTCGCGCAGCGCGAATGCCTCCCGCGGCACGTGCGCCCCGATCTCCAGGGCGTCCCGGACCGCGGCGAGGTCCGTGGCGTCGCGCAGGGGCAGGCCGCGCAGCAGAACGGCCCCGCCCGTGCGCACCTCCGCGCGCACGGCGGTGGCGTGGGCGCGCAGCCAGTCCATCGGCTCCTCCACCGGCACGTCGTACGACGAGAGGTGCTCAGGTGCCGCCCCCGGCGTGGCGGCCGGCGACGGCACAGTCCGGGTCACGGCGCCGACTCCGTCAGCCGACCGGCTGCGCCGAGGCAACCAGTCGCTCGACGGCGGAGGTGAAGGCCGCGACCATCGTGTCGACCTCCTCGGTGGTGATGGTGAGCGGGGGCGCGATCCGGATGACGCCGCGCTCGTGGCGGGCCATCACCCCCGCCTCCACAGCGAGGTCCGCGATGGCGGCGCCGGACTCCGGGCTGTCGGCCTCGATGGCGACCACCAGCCCGAGACCACGCACGTCGGTGACGACGTCGCTGGCCTCCAGCAGACTTCAGCCCGGCGAGCAGGCGGGCGCCCTGGGCGGCGGAGTTCTCGACGAGCCGCTCGTCGGCCATCACGTCGAGGACCGCGTTGGCGACGGCGGCAGCGACGGCGTGGCCGCCGGTCGTGTGGCCGTAGCGCAGGCCTTGGGCGATCGGCTCGGCGAGGAAGGACCGCTTGATCGTCGAGGTCGCCCCCACCGCGGCGAGCGGCAAATAGCCGCCGCTGATCCCCTTGCTCAGGGTGACGAGATCGGGAGCGATCTCATCGTGGTCGAAGCCGAACATCCGCCCCGTGCGACCGAACCCGCAGAACACCTCGTCGAGGATGAGGAGCGCGCCGTGCTCGTCGCAGAGCGCGCGCAGCCGGGCCAGGAAGCCCTTCGGGAGGACCACGCACCCACCGAGCCCGAGCAGCGGCTCGACGATCACGGCCGCGGCCGGCGGGCCGTCCGCCAGGGCACGAGCGAACAAGTCGACCAAGAGGTCGGTCGCGGCGCCGGTGCGCAGGCTCGCGGGCGGGCAGCGGCAGGGCGACCCGGTCGATCGGGAAGGGCTCCTGCCACTCGCTGACGGTGAACGGGAGGCCGGACGAGCTTCTGCGCGAGGAACGTCGAGCCGTGGTAGCCCGCCTCGAAGGCGATCACCCGGTTGCGCTCCTCGCCGATGTTGCGCCAGTAGTGCTGCGCGATGCGCACCGCCGCCTCGGTCGCCTCCGAGCCGCTGTTGAGCAGGACGATCTCGTCGAGTCTCGCCGGGCAGGACGCCGGCCAGGCGGGCCGCCAGGGTCTCGCCCGGATCGTGGCTGGTGACCATCGGGTCGTAGTGGACGAGTTTGCTGGAGCCGGCGTGTGACGGCGTCGATGAGCCGCGGGTGGCCGTGGCCACAGGAGGCGTTCAGGACTCCGGAGATGCCGTCGACGTACCACTTGCCGTCGGCGTCGCGGACCTTGTTGCCGTGCGCCTCGACGATGCGCAGGGCGCCGGCCTGCTGCGTGATCGGCGTCCACGGTCGCCACAGTGCGTTGCCTGAGCCTGGGAACCTGCATGGTCTTCACCCTCCGGTCGTGTGCGTGCCAGTCGTCTGCGTGCGGGGTGCGGGCGACGCGGGGACGCCTGCCAGGACGGCGCCGAGCCAGTGGCCCCAGCGCGCGCCGAGCTCCTCGGCGTCGGCGCCGAGCAACCCCGGGTCGACGTAGAGGCGCAGCCGCAGGCTCGCCGTCGGCGACGGTCGCCGCGGCCAGGAAGCTCGCGATGCCCGGGATCTCGTCGGTGCGCCGGGTCGGCTCGAGACGGGCCTCGACACCGGCCACGTCGACCACCTGCTCCCGGGCGTGCGAGAAGGCTCAGCCTGGGCGGTGACCGCGCCGGTGAACCCGCCCCCGAGGCCGGTCAGGGCCGTGAACGGGACGTCGGCATGGCCGAGCTCGCGCCGCCAGTCGGCCACGAACTCCTGCAGCGCCGTGGCGTCGCGTCCCGGGCCCGTGGTGTCCACCGAGACCACGGTGTTCATGAAGCAGCCGGCGACGTCGGCGAAGCCACCCTCGCGACCACCCCACGGGTAGCCGAGGACGACGCCGTGCGTCGTCACGTCCCGGACCGCGCGGTGCAGCGAGAACAGCACGGCGGGGAAGAGCGACCCGCGCGCCCCCGCGGGCACAGGAACGGCGGGCGGGGTGGTCATCGGCGCGGGGACGGCAGCGCTGCGGAGAGCCGGCAGCACACCGTCGACCCTGCGCAGGCGCTCGTCCCAGAAGGCCAGCCCGGCCTCACCGGTGGCGACCGCCTCGAACGCGATCCGGTCCAGCACCGCCGCCTCGTAGCGGGCGGCCTCGTCGCCGGTCACCACCGCGGGAGTGGCGAGTTCGTCGGCGCACCAGCAGCAGCGACCGCTCGTCGACCATCGCGTGGTCGAACACCAGGACGAGGCGGTCGACCTCGGGGGCGCGGACCAGACGGGCCGCCATGGCAGGTCCGTCGACGTCAGCCTCGAAGGCCGCCACGAATTCGGTCACCAGAGGGGCCACCGCCGCGGCCACGCCGGCCCGCAGGCTCCTCGATGTCGGGCTCCGCGGGCCGTGCCACCTGGAAGGCCTCTCCCCGGGCGAACGACGAGCGGTGGGCCAGCGCCGGGTGGCGGCGCACGAGCGCGTCCAGCACGCGTCGTACGGTGTCGGCCGACCAGCGTCCGGACGGCGCTGCGAAGGTGAGTGCGACGCTCGCGCGTCGTCCTGTGCGCTGCGCCTGCAGCGCGAACGCGAGCCTGGGCGCTCGAGAGCGGGAGCCGCCTCGTCACTGTCGTTCGCCGGTCAGACAGCCCGAGCCTGCCTTGGCATCGCCGCCACCCCCTTCCCGGGTCGGCTCATGATGCCCCGGCGCCGAGGACGCGTCGTCCTAGCAGTTGGCAGGAGAGGACCCGGCCCCACCGGGGCAGCATTCCCGTGTGGCAGAGACCGTTGAGGAAGCACCGTCCGGCGCGTCCGAGACGACCACCGGGAGCCTCTGGAAGCACCACGACTTCCTCCGCCTGTGGCTCGGCCAGGCCACCAGCGAGGTCGGCTCCGCGGTGCTCCGGGTGACCCTGCCACTGATCGCGGTGGTGACCTTGCAGGCCAGCACCTTCGAGGTAGGCCTGCTGACGGCGGCCTCGACCGCTGCCTTCGCGCTGATCGCCCTGCCCGCCGGCGTCCTGGTCGACCGGAGCACGAAGCGGCCGATCATGATCGCCTGCGACCTGCTGCGCCTGGCCCTGATCGCCTCGATCCCGCTGGCAGCCCTGTTCGACGCGCTCACCATGGAACAGTCTCTACGTCGTCGCGATCGCGGCCGGCGTGTGTGCGGTCTTCTTCGACGTCTCCTACGGCGACTACCTGCCCTCGATCGTGCGCTCCGACCAGGCTCATGGACGCCAACGGCAAGGCTGGGGACCACCCAGGCGATGGCCTTCCTGGCCGGGCCGAACCTCGGCGCGGCGCTGGTCGCGCTGGTCGGGGCGGTCGGCGCGATCTTCGCCGACGTCGTTTCGTATGCCGTCTCCGTGCTCTCCCTGCTCGGCATCCGCACCCGGGAGCAGCCACCCGCCCCGCGCACGCCCGAGGAGACCCTGCGCCGACAGATGATCGAGGGTCTGTCCTTCGTCGTCCGGCACCCGATCCTGCGCAACATCGTCGCCTGCACCGCGGTCGCGAACCTGTTCTCCGGCATGGGCTCGGCCCTGGCCATCGTCTTCCTGGTCCGGGTCCTCGACGTGCCGCCAGCCTGGACCGGCGTCATCCTGGCGGTGGCTGCGATCGGCGGCTTCGTGGGCGGCCTCGTCGCCGGGCGGCTCGCGCGGCGGGTCGGCTCGGCGCGGATCATCTGGGTCTCGATGCTCGTCTTCAGCGCGCCCCAGGTCGTCGCTGCTGCCGCCACCCCGGGCTGGGGGGTGCTGCTCTTCCCGCTCGGCTGGGCGATCTCGTACTTCGCCGGAATGATCTACAACGTCGGCCAGGGCAGCTACCGCCAGGCCGTCACGCCGCCGGAGCCTGATGGGGCGGATGACCGCCGCGGTGCGCTGGATCGTGTGGGGAACGATGCCCGTCGGCGCGGTGCTGGGCGGCGCGCTCGGCTCCTGGATCGGCATCCGGCCGACGCTGTGGATCGCCTTCGTGGGCAGCTCGGGCCGCGGGCTGGCTGGTGTTCTTCTCGCCGCTGCGCCACCTGCGTGACGTACCGCTGCCCGAGGCCGGGCCGACGACGGCAGGCGAGCCTCAGGCCACCTGACCGTCGCCGTGCCCGCCGTGCCCGCCGGGGTCGTCGCCGTGCGGGTCGGCGGCGATCCGGTCGGGCAACAGAGCAAGGTGCTCCTCGCCGACGAGGTCGAAGCGGAGCGCGAAGGCCACCAGCGCCTCGCGGCGGGAGTGCATCCGCCCACCGTCGTCGTACTTCGCCCACTGCCCGACGGGCGACTTCTGGTCGGCCAGGTAGTCGATGTGGTAGTTGATGCTGCTGCGGTTGGCGCGCCGGAACTGCTCGCTGCCACGCAGACGGGCGACCACCTCCTGGACCGACGGGACCGCGGCCATCGACGAACCACGCAGGCGGGGCTCGCAGAGCGCGACCAGCACGGCGAAGTACTTGGTGTCCGTGTCCAGGCTTCGACATCCGTGCCTGCGGCGCGCGGGAGCCTGTTCTCCAGCGCGAGCAGCCGCGGCGAGGCGCCGAAGAGGGTCATCTCGCCCATCTCGCTGCCCATCGGGACGAGCAACCGGGCCATCTCGAAGGGCAACGCGACCCGCAGGTGTCGCGGGCGGACCTTGACCAGCTCGGTGCCGTCCTCGAGGTTCTCGAGCACGAAGGTCGAGGTGCTGGTCAGGTTCGAGACGAGCAGGTGACCGTCGACCACCTCGAAGACGCCGATGCCCGGCGTACCGCCCGGTTGGAAGGTGCCGCCCCGGCGCGCGATGCCGAACTCCAGGACCTCGCCGTCGCTCAGGTCGACGCGCTCGGTCGCTCCTGCGAGTGCACCGTGGTCCGCCCCGCAACGACGCCAGGTCACGGTGACTGCGACGTCCTTCACCTTCGGCCACATCTCGGCCGGGACGGTCCGGCGGCGGGCGGCGGTGTGGCGCAGGTAAGTGGCTCGGTCATGCGTGTCTCCCCGAGTGATCGACAGCGTGAGAAAGGTCTTCGGGCGGTGATGCGCGGCTACGATAACCACGCTTCCAAAGCGCCCGAATCTGAAACATCGCCCTCCTCCAGGGGGCTCCCCTCCGGTTCCGGGCAGCGCTCAGCGACGGACCTGCCGGCCCGCTCAGCGCACCCTCGCGGGGCACGCGTCCAGGCTCCGCCGCCGGGCCATTTCCGGGACCTGACGGATGTCAGTACCCGCTCGGCCCGACGATCGGTGAGTGTCGTGCGCGGGCCGCCCGTGAGACGGCCTCCTTGCCGAGACCGAGGGGGAGACGATCATGCCGCTGAGCCTCGTCGCTCGATTCCGCCGCGGCCTGGAGCGCGCGCCGCTCCGGCCGGCGGTGCGCATCGGAACCGACGTGCTCACCTACGAGCAGGTGCACGAGACCGCCCTGCGTTGGGCGGCCTCGTTGCTGGCCGAGGGCACCACCGGGCCGGTCGGCGTGCTCGCCGGCAAGAGCCCGACGGCGTACGTCGCACCGCTGGCCGTCCTCTACGCGGGGCGTACCGTGGTCCCGCTGCAGCCGAACTTCCCGCCCGAGGTCGTCCGTCGCGCCCTGCGCGTCGCCGGCGTCAGCACGCTGGTCGCCGACGCCCAGGGCCTCGGGGTGCTTCCGCAGGTGCTCGACGCGAGCACGGCCGGCATCGGCCTGCTCGCCACCGACGGGGAGCACCCGGATCTCCCGTCGGTCCCGGTGCTCGACAGTGCCGGGGGCACCACACCCGCGCAAACCCTTCCCGGCGACACGGCCTACATCCTGTTCACCTCCGGCTCCACCGGGATCCCCAAGGGGGTTCCGGTCGCCCACGGCGGCTTCGCGCACTACTTCGCCGAGCCTGGACGGCCGGGCCGACTTCCAGCCCGAGGACGTCTTCGCGCAGACCTACGACCTGAACTTCGATCCCGGCATCCACGACATGTTCGCCGCCTGGGGATCGGGCTCGATGCTGCAGGCGGTCCCACCGGCGGCGTACCGCGACCTGCCCGGCTACCTCGTCGAGCACGACATCAGCGTGTGGCACTCCACGCCCAGCGGCATCTGGATGGCGCGCGAGATGGGCGGCCTCGAGCCGGGTGCGTTCGGCGGCCTGCGTTGGTCCTACTTCGGCGGCGAGGCGCTGAAGGTGCGCGACGTCCAGGACTGGTTGGCCGCCGCACCGCACTCGCGCCTGGAGAACCTGTACGGGCCGACGGAGTGCTCGATCGGCGTGTGCTGGCACCGCTGGGCCGGCGAGGAGTCGGTGCGGGCCGGCACCAACGGCACAGTCCCGATCGGCAAGGTGCACGGGCACCTCGACTTCCGGCTCGTCGACGACGAGGGAGCGGACAGCACCGACGAGGGCGAGTCTGTGGATCAGCGGCCCACAGGCTCTCGGCCGGCTACCTCGACCCCGCCGACGACGCCGGCAGGTTCGTCGAGCACGACGGCCGGCGCTGGTACCGCACCGGTGACCGGGTGCGTGCCAGTGCCTCCGGCGACCTCAGCCTACGTCGGCCGGCTGGACGCGCAGGTCAAGGTGCACGGCTGGCGCGTCGAGTCGGCCGAGGTCGAGCACGCGGTGCGGCAGTGCGCCGGCGTCGACGACGCGGTCGCGGTGGTCCGCGACGAGCGGCACGGCGCGGAGCCTGGTCGTGTTCTACACCGGCTCCCCCGCGGGCGACCTGGAGGCGGACGTCGCGGCGGTCCTTCCGCACAGCATCCTGCCCAGCCAGTACGTCTCCCTGGACACGCTGCCGCTGAACGCCAACCGCAAGGTCGACCGGATCGAGCTTGCGCCGGCGGGCCGAGGAGCTCGGCGCGCGGGCCCGGCCGAGCGAGGCGACGGCCGGCCGGCCGTAGTCCGACCCACAGCCCCCAGCGAGGAGGAGCCCCGATGACCGAGCAGAGCGGCAGGGAGAGCCTGCTGAGGATCCTCGAGTACCGCAAGGCCTTCGACGACCGGTTCGCGGCGCTCGACCGCGAGGCCCCCTTCGACAGCGTCCTCGACGTCGACACCGGGGCGCCGGTCGAGCCTGTGGGAGTCTGCCCGAGGCGGCGGAGATGCCGATCGGCCGCAACGCCCGCTACGCCGCGACCCCGGTGCGCACCGTCCGGAACGCACTCGCGTCCACCGGGGTGGTCCCCGAGGAAGTGACCTTTGTCGACGTCGGGTGCGGCAAGGGCCGCGTGCTGCTGCTGGCCGCGGAGCCTTCCGTTCCGCCGAGTCGTCGGCGTCGAGGCGTCGGCGACCCTGTGCGACATCGCCCGCGCCAACATCGAGGCGGTACGACGCGCACGCGGCGGTCACGAGCACCTGGAGGTCGTCCACGCCGACGCCACCACCTTCGACATCCCCGCGGACGCAGGGCTCTTCTACTTCTACGAGCCGTTCTCGACCGAGGTCTGCGAGGCGGTCCTCGACAACATCGAGGCGTCGGTCCGGCAGCACCCCCGCGCGGTGGTGCTGTGCTTCACCGGTCGCGGCCAGCCCGACGGCACCGAGGGCGAGGCCGACAGCCCACCGGTGGCGGCAGCCGCCGCCCAGCAGCGCCCGCAGTGGCAGGAGCGGTGTGTGGTGCCCTCGCCGGACGGGGTGTTCTACGACGCCCTGCTCTTCGAGCACGCCCCCGAGTGAGCGACGGCGCTCAAGACGGGTCCGCCAGCGCCGCCTTCTCCGCGCCGGCCAGCAGCGCTTCCACAGGCTGACTCCGAGAACGTGTCGGCGTTGAAGTGCGCCCCGATCTGCGGTCCTCGCGCAGTGAGGTGCCAGTCGATCGCGACCGTGTCGGTCCACTGCTTGCCGCCGGGGACCCGGAACTCGGGGTGCACCGAGGTGGTGCCCTCGAACGGCTGGAGCACCGCGTCGGCAGGCACCTCCTCGCCGTGGCTGACGTAGATGCCGGCGTCGCGGTCCGGAGCGACCAGGTCGATGCCCCACGCCCGTCCCGCGACCCGCAGCGGGACGAAGCGCTCGAAGGCGTCGAGGCTGGCACCCAGCACCTCGCGCGCGGTCGCAGCCGGGCTGTGGTCCGCGGCGCGCAGGTGGATCGGCACCGTCTGCACGAACAGGCCGAGCGTCTCCGCCGTGCCGGGCAGCATCCGGCCGTGGTGGTTGACGGTGACACCCACCGACCTGTCACCGGTGATCTCCAGGAGAGCGGACAGCACGCTGGCGGTCGTCACCGTGAAGGGCGTGGTCCGGGTCGCGAGCGCGAAGGCGTGCACCCGCGCCTGGGCGTCGGCCGGCAGATCGCGCCGCAGCGACGCCAGGACTGGCGTCCCGGTGCGCGGGCCGTCCTCGGCGAGCGTCGGTGGGTAGAGGCCGTGGTCCGCGACGTGCCGCTCCCAGTACGCCCGGCACTGCTCGCCCCAGAGCCCCGCGAAGGCCGCCTGCTGGCGCGCGGCGAAGGCGGCATAAGTGTGCGGCGCGGTGACGTCGACCGGTGCACCCGCCAGATGGCGGCGGTAGTACGTCGCGAGGGTCTGCTCCAGCAGTGCACCTGAGATCTGGTCGTTGATGATGTGGTCCACGGCGAAGGCGAACAGGTGACGCTGCTCGTCACGCCGAACGACCAGGATCCGCGACAGCGCAGAGTCGATCGGCTCGAAGGGCACCCCGACGACCCGCTGCACGATGTCGAGCGCGGCGGTGTCGTCGTCGGCGTCGTAGACCTGCAGGCTCGCTCAGCGGGTCCGTCGCGGTGTGGGCCTCCTCGGCCGAGGCGAACGTACGGCGCAACACGTCGTGTCGTCGGCACGTGTCGCGCCAGGCGGCGGCCAGCGCGCTGAGGTCGAGAGGCCCGTGCACCCAGGTCACGCGGTAGAGGATGTTGTGCCAGTCGGCGAACTCCCCGGTCAGCCGCGCCTGCTCCACCAGCGAGGTCGGGCCCACCGTGCGCGGCGCGTTCACCGCACCCCGGCGAGCAGCGACGCGATCGACTCGTCGTCGCAGCCGTCCCAGAACGACCCCACCACGTCCTCGACCTCCGTCATCGAGGAGGCCTCGAAGAGGATCGGCTGGAAGTGCGTGATGTCGTAGTCGACGCCGACCATGCCGGCGATGTCGAGGGGCCGAAACTCCGCGCTTGGGTAGTGGTCCAGGCTCGCCGTACGACGACACCAGCGTCGCGCCGTAGACCTTGCGCTCACCGTGCTCGCGGACCACACCGCACTCCAGCGTGAACCAGAAGACCTTGCCGATGAACTGCAGGGCCTCCTCGGTCTGGACCCGTCCGGCGGCCTCTCCGGCGAGCCGGTAGAGCCGGGCGAACCGCTCGCTGGCGAGGATGTTGCCGTGCCCGACCAGGTCGTGCAGCATGTCCGGCTCCTCGGTGTAGAACGGGGTGTCGGGGTGCCGGAGGAACTGGGTGGAGTGAAAGACCGACCCGGCCAGCCCACCGCAGAACTCGCGCAGCGGCACCAGCGCCGGTGCGGCCTGGAACCGAAAGCCGGAGAGGTCCTCGAGCCGCCCGCTCACCTCACGCAGCCTGGGGCACGTGCTCGAGGGGGATCGCCAGGCTCCTCGGCGGACTCGAGGTACTCGGTGGCGGCGTCGGCCCGGTGCCGCACCGTGAGATCGCCGCACACGGTGCGCCACATGTCGTGCTCGCGCTCGGTGTAGTGCACCAGCGGGATCGCACTGGTGGCCGTGAGGTCGCTGGAGAGCGTCGCGATCTCGCCGCGGCGCAGGCTCGTAGTCCCGATCGGTGACGCGGGGGTGCAGCCCTTGCATGATGACCACTCCAAACCAGAGACGGACGTGCCTGCGGAGACGGCAGGACTCGTCAGGCCTGGGTGCGACCGGGGCCCGAGTCTCGTCACGCACACGCACTACTTCGGCGCGGCGAGGCTAACCAGCCCCGGGAGCCCGGTCCTACTGACATTGGTCAGGAGGGCCCGGCCGGCCGTTCGTAGGTCACCTCGAAGAGGCTCCTCGACCGCACGGCAGGTGGCGAGGTACGACGCATGATCTGCCGAGCGCCCCTGGGTGTAGAGCACGTGCTGGCCGGTGCCGAGATCCGGCTGGAGGACCGAGCCGGCAGCAACCCGGGCCCGCGCCTGGACGACGTCGTCGAGGGCGGCGACCCGATCGGTTCCGGCGTAGGACAGGACCCGCCGGGCGTCGTACGGCGGCTCGGGGGCGTGGAACCACGCGACGCCCGCGCACGGCAGCAGCCCGGTCGGGACGGGACGGCCCAGCGCCGACTCGAGGCCGATCCGAACCAGCGAGGTGCCGGTGGCCTCGTGCACGAGCTCCTCGGCGTAGCCGCCGAGCCGGCCGTTGACCTCGATCAGCCGGGGACCGTCGGGGGTCAGGCTTCAGGCTCCGTGTGCACGAGCCCGTGCTCGAACCCGAGCGCCACGACGGCGCGTGCGGCCAGGTCGACGACGTCTCGCTCGGCGTCGGCGTCGAGGGCTGCGGGGACGAACCCGCCCTGCTCGCGGTACGGCGGGGCGAGCGGCGCCTTGCCCGTCACGGCCAACGCGTGCGCGACGCCGTCGACCACGACGGACTCCACCGACACGTAGTCGCCCCAGGGTGCGCCGACGAGGTCGGGATGGGGCTGGAGCTCGTGCTCGGCGACGTAGGGGAAGCGTGCCGGATCGATCCGCTCGGCGAGCACCCGCGCCTCGGCCGGCGAGGTGACCCGGTACGTCGCTGCACCGCCCGCGCCGCGGACCGGCTTCACCACGGCCGGCACGCCGACGGCCGCGACCGCGGCCGGCAGGGCCGCGGGCGCCTCGGCGACGCGGAAGGGCGTGGGGTCGAGACCGGCCACGTGCAGGGCCGCACGCTGGGCGGGCTTGGAGAGCACCCGTGCCACCGACTCCTCGCTGGCGTGGCGCAGTCCGAGTCGCGCCGCGAGCATCGCCGTCAGGGCGAGCAGGTCCTCGCTGAAGGTGATGATGCCGTCGATCCTCGCGGCGCTCGCCAGGCTCCAGGGCGTGCTGTGGATCCTCGGCCACCAGCACCTCGCCGAAGTGAGGGAGGATCTCCGCGACGTCGGGCGCTGCCGGCTCCAGGAGCAGGTAGACCACGTCGCACACCGACGCCGCCGCCGGCATCACCTGCAGCGGACGCGCCACGCTCCGGCCATAGGGAACGAGCACGCGCGCCCGCGCGCCGTCATCCGTCATGGCGCCCCCGATCCATGGCTGAGGGTGTCCGCAGCCGGGCCGAACCCTGCCACAACCGCGGCGGCCGCCGACCCTGTCATCTGCCGGGTGTCGGAGCGGGTCATCGGCCTTGTCAGCACCGCGGACGCCCTGAGAGAGTGCGTCGGACGCACCGCCAGATCGGTTTTCGGGAGCCGACGTGCCTCGGTTGCACGCGGCTGGAGGGAGGGCAACGTCGTGGACGCCACCGAGGTGGGGACGACACCGCTGCTCACCGACATCGCCGGACCGGAGCGCTCCACGGTCGACGTCGTCGCCTTCCCCTGCGCCGGCGGCGGACCGAGCATGTTCGCCCGCTGGGGAGGGCGACTGCCCTCCGCGTGGCGGCTGCGCGGGGTGTGCCTGCCCGGCCGGGAGACGCGGCTCTCCACGGCGTACGCCACGGACATGACCGCGCTCGGCGAGGAGGTCGCCGCCGCGCTGGACGCCACCGCCTGCTCCCCGCGCGTGGTGTTCCTCGGCCACAGCATGGGCTCGGTCCTGGCCCGGGAGGTCGCCCGCCACCGCGAGCCGGACCTGATGGTCACCGTCGCCACGGCCTCCCCGGGAACCGGGTGGATCGCCCGGCACCACGAGCACGACCAACGCCTGCTCGACGAGTCTGCCGAGCGTCGTGCACGTCGCACTGCAGGAGCACGGCGAGACTGGACGCCGAGCCTGGTGCGGGAGCCTGACCGTCCTCGCGGGCGAGCGGCTGGCCGCAGACCTGGCCCTGCTGGCGACGTACCGGCCCCGGGAGCCGCGACTGAGGTGCGACATCGTCTCCTACTTCGCGCGCGGCGACCGCCTGGCGGGGGGCGGACTGGGCTCGGAGACCACCGGGCGCACCTGGGCCACCTGGGTCGAGGGCGACCACTTCGTGGTCCGCGACCCACCCGCGGAGCCTGATCGACGACATCATCCGGGTGGTCGGCCGGTGAGCACCCGCATCGAGGTGAGCGTCAACCCGCGGGGCATCGAGCGCACCCTCGAGGAGGCACGCGCGCTGTCCTCCTGGGGAGTGAGCCGGATCAGCGTCTGGGACTCCCCCAGCCGGTACGCCGAGTGCTGGACCACGCTCGGCGCCCTCTCGCAGCACGTGCCCGACCGTGCGCTCGGCGTGGGGGTCACCAATCCGGTCACACGCCACCCCCTGGTCACCGCGTCCGCGGTCGCCAGCCTGCACGACGCCTGCCCCTCCGGGGCCTACCTCGGCATCGGCACCGGGGACAGCGGCGTTCTCAACCTCGGTGAGCGACGCGCGAGCCTCGCCGAGCCTGGAGGCGTACGTGCGCTGCGTCCGTGCCCTCCTCCACGACGGGAAGGCGCACTGGCGGGGCCAGGAGCCTGGTCCTCGAACGGGAGCGCACCGACCACCCCGCGATCCAGGCTTTGCCGCCCACGGGCCCCGCGCCCTCGCCCTGGCCGCGCGGCTCGCGGACGCCGCCGTGGTCGGGATCGGTTTCGACGCGGCATCGGTCGAGCGCGTCCACGAGGTGGTCGCGCAGGCCCCGCGGCCCGACGACCTGCCGCCGCTCGACCTGTGGTGGAACGCCGGCGGGATCGTCGTCGACCAGGACGAGGAGCGCGCCCTGGCGCGCGCCGGGTGGCTGGTGGTGTGGGCCGCACATCACCTGGTCAACGGCCGGGCGGGTCTCGACTCGGTGCCGGCGCGGCTGCGTGCGGGCGTGAGGGACCTGGCCCGTTCCTACGACCTCGACCGGCACGGGATGCAGTCGGAGTCTGTCGAAGCGGCGCTACCTGGATGCCGCCCATGCCTCCGGCGCCTGGGACCACCTGGCCGAGCGCTACCTGGTGGCCGGCACACCGGCCCAGGTCGGTGCCCGGCTGGGCGTCCTGCGGGAGCGCGGCGCAGACCAGGTGCACATCGGCCTGGAGGCCTCGCGGCTCGACGGCGTGCGCGAGGTCATGGCGCTGGTGGGCTGAACTCCCCCGACCAGGTGGCGTGGTCGATGCGCTCGCTGGCGACCCGCACCTGCGAACTCGGCTCGGATGGCCGGCTCCAGCCCGCCGATGTCGACGAGCAGGGTGCCCGGCATCGCGGCGCGTCGTACGACGCACTCGGAAGCCACCGCGGGCCACAGGAGGTCGTGGCGCGGACGCGTAGAGCCGGTCACCTGTGCGACGAGTCTCGTCGACCGGGGCGAGGTCGAGCCACTGCCCCGCCGGCGCAGTGACCGCCGCGGCCCGGTCCACCCAGAGCACCGTCGCCATCGGTCTCTCCGGAGGCTCCCGTGGTGGCGCAACCGGTGCGGGCGCAGGGTCCGCCGAGGCCAGCATCGGCGGGGTGCGCCGGGGACTGCCGGACAGGCTGCAGCTGAGCCTCCGACTGCACCACGGGACCGAGGGCGTCGAGGGTGTGCGCGACGAAGTAGCCGTCCGGGCCCTGCGCGACGATCCGTGACAGTGGCCCGGCGAAGCCTGATCCCGTGTGCGACGTCGTGCAGGCTCGGTGTAGAGGATGCGCGCGTCCGGGAAGATGCCCCGCAGGCTGGCGAGGAGCCTGGGCGCTGACGACCGGGGTGAGCACGATGTTCGTGCTGCGAGGGGCGGACTTGATGTCGACCACGGCGTACCCGGGCCCGAGCAGGCTCGCTGAGCTCGGCGCGCGCCACCGTCGACAACGGCATCGCGGTGGCCACGACGACCGTCGTCGCCTCGCTCGGACCGGGCACGGCGTCAGCGGGCGGCACGCAGGGTCGCTGGTGTGATGTCGTTCCAGGTCCGCTCCACGTGCGCGGCACACGCGGGGCGCGGTCCGGGACCGTGCTCGACAGTCCAGCCGGAGGGGACCGCGAGGTCGGCCGGCCACAGCGATCGCTGCTCCTCGGCGTTGACGAGCACCAGGTAGGTGCGGGCCTCGTCGTCGAACGGATGGGTCACGAGGAGCCTCCTTCGGACAGCCTGCGGCCGGGCACGGTCGAGCGCGTCCGCCATGGAGCGCGGGGTCGGGGCGTCGAAGAGTGCGGTGACACCGAGCTCCACGTCGTGCTCGGCCCGCAGCCGCTTCACCAGCCGCACGGCCAGCACCGAGTGCCCACCGAGGTCGAAGAACGACTCGTCGGGCCCACAGTCCGCCAGGCCGAGCACGTCGGCGAAGCTCGCGCGGAGCCCGTCCAGCCGGCCGTTCGGCTCTCCGGTGAGCACCGCGGCCATCGCGCGAGGCGTCGGGGCGTCGAAGAGAGCGGTGACGCCGAGCTCCACGTCGTGCTCGGCCCGCAGCCGCTTCACCAGCCGCACGGCCAGCACCGAGTGCCCACCGAGGTCGAAGAACGACTCGTCCGGCCCGCACACCTCGACCCCGAGCACGTCGGCGAACGCGGCGCCGAGCGTGGCGAGGAGATCGCCGTCCCCCGGTTCGGCCACCGCCGCGGCCGGCGCGGAGTGGACGGCGAGCAGCGCGGCCCGGTCGACCTTGGCGTTGGTGGTCACCGGGATCTCCCCCACCAGGCTCACCGTGCTCGGCACGAGGTGCGCGGGCAGCCGGGTGGCCAGGGCCGCTCGCAAGGTCACGGGGTCGACACCCTCACCCTGCGGCACGACGAAGGCCGCCAGGCTCGACATCGGTGCGCTCCGCCGGCACCCGGCCCTCCCCAGGACGGACCCCGAGCACCACCGAGCGCCGGACCCCGGGCAGCGTCTCCAGTACGGCGGCGACCTCCTCGGGCTCGACGCGGTGCCCGCGGACCTTGACCTGGTGGTCCACCCGGCCGTCGTAGACGAGCGAGCCGTCGGGCAGCCGGTGGCCGAGATCGCCGGTGCGGTACATCCGGCTGCCGGGCGGCCCGAACGGGTTGGCGACGAAGCGCTCGGCGGTGGCGAGCGCGCGGCCGAGGTAGCCCCACGCCAGCCTTGTCCCCACTCAGGTAGATCTCGCCCCGCCGGCCCAGGGGCACCGGTTGCAGGTCGTCGTCGAGAAGGTGCACCTCGGTGCCCTCGATCGGCGTGCCGATCGGCACTGCTCGTTCGTCGGTGTCGGGCCCGAGCTCGTGCACGGTGGCACACACGGTGGCCTCGGTCGGCCCGTAGCCGTTGAGCACCCGGCCGGCTCGCCGGGTCGCGGCAACGACGGCGGGTGTGCATGCCTCGCCCGCGGTCATCAGGGTCAGCCCGGCCACGACGTCGGACGGCAGGTCGGTCTCGACGATCGCGGTCGGCGGCAGCGTGGCGTGCGTGATCCGTTCGCGGCGCAGCACCTCGGTCAGGTCGGGCCCGATCAGCCGGACGTCCTCGGGCGGCACGACCAGCGTGGCACCGGCCCACCACGTCTTCGCGACCTCGTGCATCGACGCGTCGAAGCCCGCCGAGGCGAAGCGCAGCACGCGCGAGGAGGAGGTGACGCCGAGCAGCCTGCGCCTCGACCCTGGCCAGGGCGAGCAACCCAGCGTGCGGCACCACCACCCCCTTGGGCCGCCCGGTCGTGCCCGAGGTGTAGATGAGGTACGACGCATCGCCCGGCCGCACGGGACCGCCGACGACCTCCTGGGCACCTGCAGGTCGCTCCCCCGGTCCGCGGCCCCGACCACGTCGAGGTCGACGACGCAGCGGGCACCGCTGTCGGCGACCAGGGCCGCCCGTCGGGCCTCCGGGTGACGCTGGTCGATCGGGAGGTAGACCCCGCCGGCACGGGCCACCGCGAGCAGGGCGACGGCCTGCTGCTCGGAGCGGGGCAGCACCACGGCGACCACGTCGCCGCGTCGTACGCCGCGGGCGACGAGTCTCGCGCGCAAGTCGTCCCACGGCCTCGTCGAGGGCCCGATAGGTGAGTCTCGCGAGCACCCGCCCGGATCGCCGGCGCCGACGGGCGCGCGGCAGCGTGGCCCGCGACGACGTCGGCCAGCGTGACCGGCGCGGACGGAGGGAGAGGGGCGCTGGAAGCCCCGGATAAGTCGGACAAGAGAGTCCACCCTGGCAACAGTGGCCACCCCGATAATGGCCAGACGGCTGCAAGATACAACAGCCCTCCACCCCCCACAATCGTCGTGCGCGAAGCTTTCCGATGACCCTCGCCGGTGTCAGGATCGCCCCTCGCGCCGGCGCAGTAGCGTAACCGCATCCGTCGACGATCCGTCGACGAACAGCCAGTCCGAGGGGCGATTCCGTGCGTGACGACAGCCGCGACGACACCTCTGCCGGCCTGCCCGGCGCGAGGCGCCGGCACCGCTGGGAGGGCGTCTCCTCCTTGCCCGAGTCTGTTCGGGCGGGTGGCCCAGGAACGGGCCGGGGCGACGGCCGTCCGCGACGGCGCGCGCACGCTGGACTACCGGCAGCCTGGATGCCTGGTCCGACCGTCTCGCCACGGTGCTGACCGCTGCGGGCGTGCGGCGCGGGGACCGGGTCGGTGTGCTGCTCGACCGGTCCCTCGAGATGCCGGTCGCGGTGCTCGCGGTGCTCAAGGCCGGCGCAGCCTACGTGCCGCTCGACCCGTCCTACCCCGCCGCTCGCCTGCGCTACCTCGTCGAGGACGCCGGGCTTGCGGTCGCGGTGCACGCCGGGGCAGAGGCAGCGACCGAGGCGGCGGTGGCCGGGATGGAGGCGGTGCACCTGGTCGCGATCGAGACGCCCCACGACGTACCGGCGCCGGAGCAGGCCCCCTTGTCCGGCGACGACCTCGCGTACGTCATCCACACCTCGGGCTCCACTGGAGAGCCCAAGGGCTGCATGGTCACCCACGCCAACGTGCTGGCGTTCCTCCGGGCCGTCGACGCGCGCTTCGCGCTGGACGAGGACGACCGGGTCTCGCTCTTCCACCCGTTCGTCTTCGACGCCTCGGTGTTCGAGTCTGTGGACGGCGCTGGCCGCGGGCGCCACCGCGGTGGTCGTCCCGCCGCGAGTGGCCCAGTCGATGCCGGACTTCCTCGACCTCCTGGTGCGAGAGCGGGTCACCTTCAACTCACAGGTCCCGACGTCCTTCCGCGCCCTGGTGCAGGCCCACGACGACGCCGGCCGTCCCGCGCTCGCGCTGCGCCACCTGGTCCTCGGAGGCGAGAGCATCGACCTCGACGACGTCGCCACCTTCTTGGCCCAGCACCCGGCGCCCGGCCCCCAGGTGGTCAACGCCTACGGGCCGACGGAGGCCACCTGCGTCAGCACCTGCCGGTTCCTCAGCCCGGCGGACATCGCCGGGCCGGTCCGGTCCCCGATCGGCGAGGTCCTGGACCACCTGCGAGCCGAGGTGCGTGACGCCGGGCTCGCGCCGGTGCGCGACGGCGAGGTGGGTGGTCTCGTCGTCACCGGCCCCGGCGTCGCCCGCGGCTACATCGGCCGACCGGCGCTGACCGCGGAGCGCTTCGTCGAGCTCGACGGCCCGGACGGCCCGACACGCGGCTATCGCACCGGAGACCGGGTCCGCCGACTGCCCGACGGCTCCTTCGAGCACCTCGGCCGCGAGGACGACCAGGTCAAGGTGCGCGGGGTCCGCGTCGAGCTCGGCGAGGTCGAGGCCGCGTTGCGCTCCTCCGGCCTGGTCGCCGACGCGGCTGCCACGGTCGTCGACACCGCGGCGGGGGCGCAGTTCCTCGTCGCCTGCGTCGTGCCCGCGACCGGTGCCCCCGAGCGACCGGAGTCCGCGCTGCGCCAGCACATGCTCGCGACGGTGCCGCGCTTCCTGGTGCCTGACCGCTACCGGTTCCTGCCCGGCTTGCCGACCACCAGCACCGGCAAGGCTCGACCGCCGCACCCTGCGCGAGACTCGCGGTGCCGCGCCGCAGTCCTGCCGCCGCCCCGTGAGCACGCGATGACGGACCGGCCGCTGACCGTCGCCACCTGGAACATCGGCGGCGGGATCACCGGCCCCTCCCACCAGCGGGCCGCGACACCGTCGCTCGATCCCTACGTCGCGGTGCTGCGCGCGAACGCACCGGACCTGGTGTTCCTCCGGGAGGCCCACGAGCACGAGGACGGCCGGCCCGGGCAGACCCGAGAACTGGCCGAGCGCGCGGGACTCGCGCACTGGGCGGCGTACCCGCTCAGCGAATCGCACCTCCTCCATGGCGCCTCGCTCGCCCTCGGCATCCTGTCGCGGTACCCGCTCCACAACCTGGCGTTCCACCCGGTGCCCGCGCCGGCGCTCACGGCCACCGGCCCGGCCGGCGAGCAGTGGACCCTGCACGACAAGGGATACGTCGTGGGCCGAGTGGCGCTGCCCGGCGGCGACATCGGCATCGCCACCGGCCACTTCTTCCCGTTGCACCGCTTCGGGGCGAGTGCGGCCGAACCCCGCTTCCGGCCGCTGTGGCAGGCGTTCGCCGCCGACCTGCGAGCGCTGGCCGAGGCCGGACCGGCCGTGGCCGGGTTCGACCTCAACCACTCCCCCGTCGGCGACGTCCTCGGCGAGGTCCTCGGACCCGGCCGCTTCACCGAGGCCATCGTCGAGACGCCCACGACAGCCAGCGGCGCGCAGCGCGACTTCCTCCTGCACGACCACCACACCCGGTTGATCACCGCGTCGGTGGTCGCCACCGCCTCCGACCACGCCTACTGCCAGGTGCGGGTGCAGATCTGATCCTGACCGCTGTCAGGAGCGTTCCGGAACCGGCCTGCCTAGCCTCCACCTCGTGGAGACACTGGACCGCGTGGCCGCACTGACCGAGATCTGGCGGCAGGTCCTGGGCAACCCAGGACTCGACGAGACCTCGGACATCTTCGAGAGCGGCGGCACCTCGCTGCACGTCCTGCGGATCACCGGCCAGATCTACGACACCCTCGGCGTCGACGTCCCGCTGCGCCAGGTGTTCACCTATCCCACGCCGCGCGGCCTGTCGGCCTTCCTGGACGAGCAGCGAGCCACGCCCGGCGACTGAGTCGATGACGGACACCACCGGGTCGTACCTGCGGCCAGGCGAGGCCGGGTTCCCGGAGGCGGTCGCGGCGCGGCTGTTCAACGGCCGCCGACCCGATCGCTGGCCGGCGGCGGTGCTGCGAGCGGCCGGCGTCGCCGACGTCGCCGCCGGCGTACGACGCGCGCGGGCCGAGGGCTGGCAGGTCACCGTGCGCTCGGGCGGCCACAGGCTGGCCGGCCTGGTCGGTGCACGACGACGCCCTCGTCATCGACCTGGGCGCCCTCACCCGGACGACGTACGACGCGACGACGGGGCTGGTCACCGCCGGACCCGCCGTGCTCGGGGGCGACCTGGACGCCTTTCTCGCCGGGCACGACCGCTTCTTCCCGGTAGGCCATGCTCCGACCGTCGCCCTGGGCGGGTTCCTCCTGCAGGGCGGCTTGGGCTGGGGCTGTCGCGGCTGGGGTTGGTCAGCGGAGCAGGTGGAGTCGGTCGACGTGGTCCTCGCGTCCGGGGAGCAGGTGCGCTGCTCGGCGACCGAGAACGCCGACCTGTTCTGGGCCGCACGCGGCAGCGGGCCGGGCTTTCCCGGCATCGTCACCGAGCCTGCGCTTGCACACCCGAGCCCGGCACCGGTCGCTCACGCACGCGTCGCTCACCTTCCCGGCGGGGCTGGCCCGAGAGGTGCTGAGGTGGTTCGACGCCATCCGCAACGACGTGCCCACGTGCGTCGGTCTCGCTGCCGTCGCGTGCACCCCGCCGGGCGGCGACGGGGCGGTGGTCGTGGTCGACGGGCTCTCCTTCGACGGGGGTCCCGAGTCCCTCGCGGCACTGCTGGCCTGCCCGATGGCCGACCGCGCGCTCGCGGTCACGGGCCCGGCCCCGGCGGACCTGCCGGAGCCTGATGATGGCCCAGACGCGCGCCAACCCGGAGGGGCACCGCTACTTCGTCGACAACGTCTTTCTCGACGAGCCCGTCGATGCACTGCTCCCGGCCTTCACCGCACTGCCGACGCCGGCCAGCCTTCGTGGTCCTGGGCGACCTCGGCCCGCAGCGCGCACGGACCTGGCCCGACATGGCGTTCTCCCTGCGGGCCGAGCCTGTACTTCGCGGCGTACGTCATCGGGGAGTCGGCGGCCGATGACGCCCGCTGCCGTGCCTGGCTGGACACCACCATGAGCGGCTTGACGCCGTACTCCGCCGGCTCCTACACCGGAGACCGCGACGAGGCCGCCCATCCGGACCGCTTCCTCAGCGACGCGGCCCGGGAGCGCTACCGGCGAGTGCGGGCCGCCCGCGATCCCGACGAGGTCTTTCCCGACCGCCTCCGGTTGCTGCACGGCTGACCGCGTCCTGCTGGTTGGATGGCGGCCATGCAGGTCCCGCTCCCCCTGGCCCGCCTCCTGACCCGCCGCGTCGTGAAGCCGGTGCTCGGCACCCGGCTGAGCCCGCAGCGCCAACGCGCCGCGATCGACGCGCTGATGCGCTTCCCGGTGCTCCCGAAGGGCACTGTCACCGAGACGACGATCCTCGGCGGCGTGCCGACCGAGCGGATCACGACCGCCGCGAGCAACCCGGGCCGCGCGCTGCTCTACCTGCACGGCGGCGCCTACCTGGTCGGCTCGCCGCGGACCCACCGCGCCGCCGCGGCGCACCTCACGCACGCGGCCGGAACGGTCGCGCACGTCCTCGACTACCGGCTCGCGCCCGAGCACCCCTATCCCGCGGCGGTCGAGGACGCGCTCGCGGCGTATCAGGACCTGCTCGCCACCGGTGTCGACGTCGTGGTCGCCGGGGACTCCGCGGGCGGCGGGCTCGCCCTCGCGCTCGCCCTGCGCCTGCGCGACCTCGGCCTGCCGCAGCCGCGCGCGCTCGGCCTCGTCTCGCCGTGGGTCGACCTGGGCCTCGACGGGCTGGACGAGACGGTGGACGACCCGCTGCTGAGCCGCGGCTGGCTCGAGCTCGGCGCGTCGTCGTACGCCGGCGGAGAGGTGGCGCTCCCCGAGGTCTCCCCGCTGCGGGCGGACCTGACCGGCCTGCCGCGGCTGGTGGTGCAGTGGGCCAGCGACGAGTTCGTTCCGCGCGGACGTGGAGCGCTTCGTGGCGGCGGCCCGGGCGGCCGGTGTAGAGGTCGAGGCCGAGCGCCTGGAGGGGCACTGGCACGTGACCCACCTCTTCGCGGGGATGGTCCGCGAGGCCACCGAGGTCGTCCAGCGGCTGGGCCGGGCCCTGCGCCCCTAGCGACCGCGCCAGACCGGGTCGCGCCGGTCGAAGAACGCCTGCACGCCCTCGGCGAGGTCCTCGGTGACCAGCAGCCGGTCGAGCGCGGCGTGGCTCGCGGCCCAGTCCTCGCTCTCGTCGCCGTTGATCTCGCGCTGCGCCAGCGCCAGGGACTCGCGCACGGCGAGCGGCGCGTTCGCGCAGATCCGGGACGCCAGGCCGAGCGCCACGTCGAGCGCGGCACCGGGCTCGACCAGCCGGTTGACCAGGCCGAACCGCTCGGCGCGCTCCGCGTCGATCGGGTCGCCGGTCAGCAGTATCTCGCGGGCGACGTTCGCAGGCAGGACGCGGGGCGCGCGGAACACACCGCCGAAGTCCGGCAGCAACCCCCGCCTGACCTCCGGAAAGCCGAAGGACGCGGCCCGCGAGGCGACGACCAGGTCACAGGCCAGGACCAGACTCGAAGCCACCACCGAGCGCCGACCCCTCGACCGCCGCGACGAGCGGCTTGGGCCGCACCCGCGACATGATCCCGGCGATGCCGCCGCGCTCGGTCGGCTGGCCAGGCCCCTCGGCGAGGTCGGCACCGGCGCAGAACACCGCCGGCCCGCCGGCCAGCACCCCGCACCACAGGGACTCGTCGTCCTCGAGCAGGTTGAGCGCCTCGTCGAGACCGCGGGTGACGGCGGCGTTGATGGCGTTGCGCTTGGCCGGGCGGTCCAGGCCGATGATGAGCACCCGCTCGTGACGGATGGTGCGGACGGCGATCTCCTCGGTGCTCACCCGCGCCAACCTAGGGCCGATCGACGCGGTCCACCAGCCGCTGCGGAGCCTGCAGGCAGAAGGAGTCGGTGAGCAGGCTCGCCGAGTCTCCTCCCAGTCGGTGTCGTCGTCGAGGAGCAGGCCGACGACGTTGCCGCCCCACTCCGCCCGGAAGTACGGCGGACCGAGGTGCTGGAAGGCCATCACCTCGTCCGGCTCGGCCCGGAAGATGATGCGGAACAGCCTGGTCCTCGCCGCCGAAGACGTGCGCGACCGTCGCGGTCGTGCCGGCGACCCGCCACCGCACGCCGACCCAGGCATCCTCCTCCCGGCACTCCGGGAGCCTGCCGAAGAGCGCGCGGAGGCGGGCGACGTACTCCCCGGGGACGTCGGGTCGGGTCGTGCGGGCCACGGGAGGAATCTCGCACATCGCACCGACAGCCGCCGGCCGTCAACTCTTTCTTGACATCTGGTGGACGTCAACGCAGGATTGACACATGGAAGCCCAGAAGAGCGCACTCGTCCTCGCCGTCGGCCTCTGCCTCACTGTCGCCGTCGCGTCCGCCCTGCCCACCACCGCCCGGATCATCGTCCAGGCCGTCGGCGTCGTCCTCGTGCTGATCGGCGCGGTCGTGCTCGTCGGCCGCGCCAAGAAGGGCGCGCGCGGCAAGGACGGCCTGTGGCTGCCCAGCCGCGACGAGGACGAGCGGTGAGCGACCTCGACGAGGCGATCGGCCGCGCCATCCTGGCGGGCGCCGACCCCGAGGACCAGCTCGCCCTCGTCCGCCGGGCCGCCGAGGCGGACCGGGTCGCCGGCACGCTGCTCCACCGCTCGGTCGCGGCGGCCCGCGCGGGCGGACACTCCTGGCAGGCCATCGGCGAGGTGCTCGGCCTGACCCGCCAGGCCGCCCAGCAGCGCTTCGGCAAGGACGACGGCGAGGAGCCCGGCGACACCGAGGAGCGCTGGCTCGGGCCGGTGACCGCCTTCGACGAGATGGACGAGCCTGGCTCGCGCGGGCCGGCTGGGCTGGCACACGGTCGGCGCCGGCCTGCTGCGCCACCGGGTGGTCCGCACCCCCACCCAGTGGGAGCACAAGCGGGTCGTGTGGACCGGCTCGCTGGCCCGGCACACCCGCGAGGGGTGGCAGCCTGGGCTGCCGCGCCTTTCCCTGGGTCTACCTCGTGCGCGACACCGGGCTGCCCGTCGCCGAGGAAGTCGCCGGGTAGCGACAACCGTACGGCGCCACCACCCCGTCGTTCCTCCGGGAGGTGGGTGCATGCGCGAGGCTGGCCCCGTGCTCGGGAGCGTGGAGGGGACGACAGGCGCGCCCGCGTTCGAGGAGTACGTCGCCGCGCGGAGCCCCGCGCTCTGGCGCAGCGCGTGGCTGCTGACCGGCGACCGCCACCGCGCCGAGGACCTCGTCCAGACCGCGCTCATGAAGATTCGGCGCCGCTGGCACCGGATCAAGGACCCCGCGGCCGTGGACGCCTACGTCCGCCGCGCCATGGTCACGACCTACACCGACTGGTGGCGACGGCGCTGGAACGGCGAGTCTCCCCACCGCGGACCTGCCCGACCGGGCCGTCGAGCCCCCCGACCCCGACGTACGACGCGACGTCCTCGCCGCCCTCGCCGGTCTCCCGCGCGGGCAGCGCGCCGTGATCGTGCTGCGCTACTTCGACGACCTCACCGAGGCCCGGGCCGCCGCGACCCTCGGCGTGAGCGTCGGCACCGTCAAGAGCCAGACCGCGCGCGCCCTCCGCGCGCTGCGCACCTCAGGACTCCTGGAGGACCGCGATGAGTGACCAGGCTCCACGACCTGCTGTGGCAGGCCGTCCCTGACGACGTGGTGGCCCTCGACCCCGGCACCGTCGTCGCCGCCGCGCGCCGCGCCCGCCGCCGCAGGCGCGTCCTGACCGGGGGCGTCGCGGCAGCGGTGCTCGTCACCGGCGCGGCACTCGGGACGGTGACCACCCGCGACCACGACGACCACGTCGCCGACCGCATCGTGCCCGACCCCTACAGCGCGCCGGCCTGCCCCGTGCCCCTGCCGGCCTCCACGACGGGCGCGGACGAGCCCGAGGTCGTCGACAGCCTCGACGGGCTGGTCAGCGTGCGGGTGTGCCCCGATCTGCCCGTCGCCGACCTCCCCGGGGGCGTCGAGGCCGCGCGCCGGATCGTCGCGTCGATGGATGCCCTGGTGAGCGGGCTCGACGACTTCCGCGACCGGGTCGCCACCCTCGACGGCCCCTCCCCTGCTGCCTGCGGCGGCCTCCACCCGGTCGACTCCGGTCGCGCCCTCCAGCCTCCAGTACGACGACGGACGCACCCGGCTCGTCCGCGCCGTCGCCTGCGGGCCGGTCGAGGTGGCCGGCCACGAGGTCGACGGGGCCGCGCTCGTGGGCGCCTACCTGCGCGGCCTGCGGGCCCAGCGCGCCGTGCTCGGCGCCCCCGCACCGAGCACGGCGCGTCTCGACTGCGACGAGACGTACCGGGTCCCCACCCCGGCGGAGCCCGGGCGTGGCCACGTCGTCGATGCCCTGCGCTGCGGCCCCAACGGCAACGGCACGCCGCTCAGCAAGGCCCAGGTCGCGGCCCTGGACCGGGCCTGGCGGCACCCGAGGGCCTCGCGGGGCGACGACGGCGAGTGCTCACCGCGCCCGCAGTACCTCACCGTGGTGACCGACGAGGCGGACGTGCTCACCCTGAACGACAGCGGGTGCGGCCATCTCACCTGGACCGGGTTCGGCCAGGAGGCGACCCTGCCGACGACGCTCACCGAGCTCGGCGTCACCCGTTGAGCACACCGACGTCCTCGCGCTCGCCCTGGAAGTAGCTTCGTCCAGCAGCCACTGCGCCCGCCGGGCGCCCCAGCGCTCGAGCCGCTCGTCCCCGCCGGGCAGGCGGCGCAGCACGCGGTAGCGCCAGGAGTTGAGCGCGACCAGGTAGGCGTGCGCCCACGGCGGGCGCATCGGCAGGCCGAGCTCGCGCATGCTCTCGGGACCGAGGAAGACGGTGAGCATGGAGAGCAGCCGCTCGCGCTCGTAGCGCGCCCGGAGGCCTTGCAGCGGTGCCGGCCAGCCCGGGTAGTGCCGCTCCGCCTGGGCCGCGACGACCGCCTGCGCGAGCCTGGGGACCGGCCTCGGTGAGCGGGCCCTGCGCCAGCAGCACGTGGTAGTCGATGTGGTGGCGCTTCCACTCGTCGTCGACGAGGAAGTCCTCGTGCACGCCCATCACCCGGCCGACGTAGCGCCACAGGTGCATGAGGTCGCGCGACTCGCGCCCGCTGATCGGTACGCCGAGCGCCCGGGAGCCGATGATCAGCACGCCGTCGAAGAGCCCGAGGGTGGAGGCCTGGTCGGCCTGGTTGATCGGCAGCCCCCACTGCTCGGTGTCCCAACGGTCCTCGAAGGCGGCGTTGACGAGGGCGTGCATCAGCCGGACGTGCACGGTGAGCCGCCAGCCCTCGCCGGTGACCGGCACGAGCGAGCCGGGGTCGGTGAGCGCGGCGCCCCACTTCTGGGTCTCGGCGAGCCGGCGCCGGGTCTGCCCGCCGGTCAGCCCACCGGTGGCGACGAGCAGGTCGGTCGGGCCGCCGAAGCGGTAGCCACCGACGAGGGAGAGCCTGGAGCAGCACGTCCTGGGCGTTCTGCCCGAGCCGGCGGAACACCCGGGCGCCCTCCTCCAGCCGGCCCCGGTCCAGCCAGGCGGGCTCCGCCTCGACCTCGGCGAAGAAGTCCGCCAGGGCTGGCGGGGCGTCCGGGACGGAGGCGATGCCGTGGGCGAGCGCCTGCCGGAACTGGCCCATCTCGACCTTGCCGGGCGCACCTGCTCGCAACCGGATCGCGTCCGCGAGGCGCGCGCCGGCTCGTCGCGCTCGTGCATCGCCCGCCCGATCCGGTCCATCAGGCTCCTCGTCCACGCCCTTGACCCGGCCGACCACCTTGAGCGGGCGGCCCATCCGCCGATTGCGGTCGGCGCCGGCCCGGAAGCGGCGTGGGTACGCCGGCCGGGGCGGCGTACCGGGGGTGGTGGCGAGGTCTGCGGTCATGTCATGATCGTGACGCGAGTCTTCGCTCGCTTTCAACTCGCGATCCGGAGGACCGTGGTGCGCAAGTCACCCCAGCAGGCGCGCTCGCGTGACATGGTCGAGCGGATCGTCACCGCCGGCCGCGAGGTCCTCGTCGCCTCCGGCTACGACGCCTTCTCCACCAACCGCGTCGCGGCCGCCGCCGGGGTGAGCCCGGGCTCGCTCTACCAGTACTTCCCCGACAAGGCCGCGATCCTCGACGTCGTCATCGACCGCTACTGGAGCGAGGTCGCCGAGAACGTCGCCGCCTCGTTGAGCGACCGGATCGGCGATCTCGGCCCGGCGATGGTCCGCGACACCGCCGACGCTCTCGTCAGCGCCCTGGAGGCCGATCCGGTCGTGCTGCGCGTGGTCGCCGAGGAGCCTGCCGATCGGCCGCAACCGGGACCGCCGGGCCGACCTGGAGCGCCGGGTCCGCGAGTCTCGCCACGATGCTGCTCGCCGCCCGGCCCGACGCCAGCAGCCGGCCCTCGCCCGCGGTCGCGGCCTGGGTCGTCGTGCTGGCGGTGGAGAACCTGGCCCTGCGCTGGGTCCTCGACCAGCCGCCCGCCGTCAGCCGGGACCAGCCTGCTCGACGAGATGGTCGCGCTGGTGGGCGGCTACCTCTCGGCGTGACTTGGGGGTTTCCACCCGCGAGTTGGGGGTTTCCACCCGCGAGTTGGGGGTTCCCACCCGTGAGTCGGCACTTCTCCACCGGTCGCCATCCACCAGGCCCGCGGCGGAAGATGCCCACTCGTGGGCGGAAAGCCCCCACTCGACCGGGGAGCGGGAGTCTACTCGGGCTTGTCGGCGGGCGCCGGCTCGTCGCCGTAGACGCCCTCGTCCTTGGCCCGCTGGGCGGTGCGCAGGCTGCGGGTCAGCGCGAAGCCGATCACCACGACCGCGACGATGAGGCCGATGAAGATCCAGAACGCCGTCCACCCGGCGACGACGTCGTTGTCCTCCGGCTTCTTGTCCTCGGCGAGGACGAGAGCGTTGACGACGGAGACGGCGAAGGCGTGCATGGCTCCAGTGTCGCAGGCCGCCGCGTCAGGCGTCCGGGGTGACCCCGGCGAACAGGTCGTCCTCGGGCACCGGGGAGTCGACGTGGCTCGTCACGGTCTCGAAGTCCTCGGTCGGCCAGACCCGCTCCTGCAGGCTCGCGCGGCACCGCGAACCAGAAGCCGTCGGGGTCGATCTGCGTCGCGTGGGCGAGCAGCGCCTGGTCGCGGACGCCGAACCAGTCCGCGCAGGGCACCCGCGTGGTGATCCGGGCGTCCCACTCCGGCTCCGGCTTCCACTCCCGCAGCCGCTCCTCCCACGGCGACTCCAGGCCGTGCGCCAGCATTGCCTCGTGCAGCGCCTCCATCCGGGGCCGGTTGAAGGAGTGGTGGTAGTAGAGCCTTGAGCGGCTGCCACGGCTCCCCCGCGTCGGGGAAGCGCTCCGGGTCGCCGGCCGCCTCGAAGGCCGCGACGCTCACCTCGTGGCAGCGGATGTGGTCGGGGTGGGGGTAGCCGCCGCGCTCGTCGTACGTCGTCATGACGTGGGGGCGGAACTCCCGGACCAGGCGCACCAGCCGCTCGGTCGCCTCCTCCAGCGGGACCAGGCCGAAGCAGCCCTCGGGCAGCGGGGGCTTCGGGTCGCCGTCGGGCCACCCGGAGTCCACGAAGCCCAGCCAGGACTGGGAGATCCCGAGGATGTCGCGGGCCCGCTCCATCTCCTGGCGGCGGACCTCGGTGATGTTCTCGAGGATCTCCGGGCGGTCCATCTTCGGGTTCAGGATCGAGCCCCGCTCACCACCCGTGCAGGTCACCACGCGCACGTCGGCGCCCTCGGCGACGTACCGTGCGGTGGAGGCGGCACCCTTGCTCGACTCGTCGTCGGGGTGGGCGTGGACGTGCATCAACCGCAGCCCGGTGCGGTCGACCAGGGGCGCGTGCGAGGAGGGCATGCCGCCCATCGTAGAAAAAGCCATCGTGGGACCATGAACCGGTGAGCAGGACCGACGATTCCCTGGCCGTGCGGTACGGCGCCCCGTCCCGCCTCCGGCGCGCCGGGCTCCTCGCGCTGGCAGGCACCGTCGTGGTCGCCTTCCTTGCCTGGCTGGCCTGGGCGATCCTGTTCCACTCCAACCCGGAGATCTCCTCGGAGGAGATCGGCCACGAGGTCGTCGACGACCACACCGCGACCATCCAGGTCCGGATCCAGATGGACGACGACATCGAGGACCCGACCTGCTCGCTGCGCGCGATCTCGCACGACAAGGCCGTGGTGGGCGAGACGACGTACGTCCCCAAGCCCGGCAAGAGCGAGGTCTACGACATCGAGGTCCGCACCGAGCGCCGGGCGACGACGGTGGAGTGGCTCGGCTGCAAAGCGCCCGGTCAGCCGCGCTACCGCTAAACTGCTCCGTTCATGTACCTACGGGTACGCGACCAGCAAACTCAGGAGTTCTTCTTTCATGTCTCAGACCGAGCAGACCAGCGGCAACACCGTCTGGCTGACCCAGGACGCCTACGACAAGTCTCAAGGCGGAGCCTGGACCACCTCAAGGGCCCCCGCCGCGCAGAGATCGTGGCGGAGATCAGTGCGGCGCGCGACGAGGGCGACCTGAAGGAGAACGGCGGCTACCACGCCGCGCGCGAGGAGCAGGGCAAGAACGAGGCCCGGATCCTCCAGCTCGAGGACATGCTCCGCCGCGCGGAGATCGGCGAGACCCCGCCCGACGACGGCGTCGTCGAGCCGGGCATGGTCGTCACCTACAAGTTCGAGGGCGATGACGACGACGAGGCGGAGAGCCTTCCTGCTCGGCGCCCGCGAGATCGAGTCCGAGGGCCTGACCGTCTACTCCCCGCAGTCGCCGCTAGGCCAGGCCATCAACGGCCGCAGCAAGGGCGAGACCGTCTCCTACGAGGTCAACGGCAAGTCCCAGACGGTGACCATCTTGGACGCCAAGCCCTACACCGGCTGAGGTTCCGCTTCCGAGCCGCCGGTCTCCCCCGGGGAGGCCGGCGGTTCTGCTTCCTCCTCCGGCATCTCGGCCAGGCTCGGCCAGGTGCAGCACGACGGCGTTCGCCGCCGCCGCCACCGGTACGGCGACCAGCGCGCCCGCCACGCCCGCGACCAGCACACCGCAGGCGATCGCCAGGATCACGCCGAGCGGGTGCACCGAGACCCAGCGCCCGAGCAGGAACGGCTGCAGGATGTGCCCCTCCAGCCTGCTGCACGCCGATCACCACGGCGAGCATGAGCACGGCGGTCCACGGGCCCTGGTCCACCAGCGCCACCAGGATCGCCACGCTGCCGGCGATGGTCGCACCGATCATCGGCACGAAGGCGCCGAGGAAGACCAGCACGCCGATCGCGAGGACGAAGGGCACGTCGAGGACCGCCGCGCCGATGGCGATCCCGGCCGCGTCGACCAGCGCCACGAGCACGGTCGCGCGGACGAACTGCACGAGCGAGATCCAGGCCACCCGGCCCGAGTCTGTCGACCCGCGCGCGGGCCGCGCGGGGGGCGAGCCGGACCAGCCAGGACCAGATCCGGCCGCCGTCGGCGAGGAAGAAGTACGTCGAGAAGAGCGCGATGAAGAAGCCCGCGACGACGTGCCCGAGGGCAGCGCCCACCTCGGTCACCTGGGTCACCACCTCGCCGCCCTGCGAGCGGGACTGGATGGTGTCCTGGGCCTGCTTGATCCAGTGGTCGATCTGGGAGTCGCTCGCGTGCAGCGGCCCGGTCTTGAGCCAGTTGCGGATCTCCTGCAGGCCCTTGACCGCGGAGTCGGCGAGGTCCTGGGCGCCGCTGGCGACCTGGTTGCCGGCGAAGGTGAGCAGGGCGCCGACGACGACGAACCCGAGGATCACGACCAGCAGCGCCGAGATCCCCCGTGGTACGCCGATCCTGGTCAGGAAGTTCACGAACGGCGCCGCCAGCGCGCTGATCAGCAGCGCAACGGCGATCGGCACCGTGACCACGGCGAAGTACCCGATCAGCCACAGCAGCAGGTAGCCCGCCGCCGCGATCAGCAGCAGCCGCCATGCCCAGCCCGCGGCGAGGTCCAGCCCGAAGGGGACCTCCGCGCGCCGGAAGTTCGAGGGCCCGGTGCTGAACGTCGGGATGGCCTCGTGCCGCCGCTCCTCGCGCAGCTGCGACCACTGGTGCGCGAAACGGCGGAACAGCCGCTCCTCGCGCTCGTCGGTGTCCGGACCGGCGGGCGGGTCCTGCATCGCCTCCGGCTCGGCCTCTTCGCCGTCCCGGGGCGGGCGGGGCTCGGTCGGGTCGGGCTCGGTGGGGCCGTCGCTGCTCACCTGCCCGACCCTAGCCGGGAATCAGCCGGTGACCGACAGGGCGCGGTCGAGATCGGCGAGCCTGGTCCTCGGAGGTCTCGATGCCGACGCTGAGCCGGACCAGGTCCGCGGGGACCTCCAGGTCCGTGCCGGCGACGCTGGCGTGGGTCATCCGGCCCGGGTGCTCGATGAGCGACTCCACGCCGCCCAGCGACTCACCCAGGGTGAAGACCTCGGTCGCGCCGCAGATGGCGAGCGCCTGCGCCTCGCCGCCCTTGACGCGGAAGGAGACCATGCCGCCGTACCGCTTCATCTGGCGCGCGGCCACCGCGTGCCCCGGGTGGTCGGCGAGACCGGGGTAGATCACCTGGCTCACGGCGGGGTGGCTGCCGAGGAACTCCGCGATCCGCTCGGCGTTGTCGCTGTGCCGCTCCATGCGCAGCGCGAGCGTCTTGAGCCCGCGCAGCACCAGCCAGGAGTCGAACGGGCCGGCCACGCCGCCGATGGAGTTCTGGTGGAAGGTGATCGTCTCGGCCAGACTCGGCGTCGTCCACGACGAGCGCGCCGCCGACGACGTCGGAGTGCCCCCCGGCGTACTTGGTCGTGGAGTGCACGACGATGTCGGCGCCGAGCGCCAACGGCTGCTGGAGGTACGACGAGGCGAACGTGTTGTCGACGACCAGCCGCGCGCCGGCGTCGTGCGCCACCGCGGCCAGCGCCTCGATGTCACCGATCGAGAGCAGCGGGTTGGTGGGCGTCTCCAGCCACACCAGCCTTGGTCTCACCGGGCCGGATGGCCGCGCGGACGGCGTCCGGGTCGGTCACCGGCGCCGGGCTGTGCTGCAGGCCCCAGTTGGTGGCGACCTTGTCGAAGAGGCGGAAGGTGCCGCCGTAGGCGTCGTTGGGCAGCACCACGTGGTCACCCGGCCGGCACAGTGCGCGGATCAAGGTGTCCTCGGCCGCGAGCCCGGAGGCGAACGCGAAGCCGTGCGCCGCACCCTCCAGCGCGGCGAGCGTGGACTCCAGCGCGGTGCGGGTCGGGTTCGCCGAACGGCTGTACTCGTAGCCGTTGCGGAGCCCGCCGACGCCGTCCTGGGCATACGTCGAGGTCGCGTAGATGGGCGGGATCACCGCACCGGTCGTGGGGTCGGGTCGGTAGCCGGCGTGGATGGCGCGGGTCTCGAACCCTGCTGCGTCGAGGTGGTTGTCGCTCACCCGTCGAGCCTACTCACCGCCGACGTGCCGGCCTTGCCCGCGGGGAGACAATGGAGCCATGTTCTCCCGTCGCAAGACCGGTTCTGGTCGACCCCGCCGAGGCGCTGCCCGGCCGCGCCACCCCCGCGTTCCCGCTCCCCGCGGAGCACGAGGTGCTGCACACCCCCCTCGTCACCGACGAGGTCCCCGACGGCCTCGAGGTCGCCGAGTTCGGTCTCGGCTGCTTCTGGGGCGCCGAGGAGATCTACTGGCAGGTGCCGGGGGTGTGGTCCACCTCGGTCGGCTACGCCGGCGGCACGACCCCGCACCCGACGTACGAGGAGGTGTGCAGCGGGCGCACCGGGCACACCGAGGCCGTGCGGATCGTCTTCGACCCCGCGAAGGTGTCGTACGCCGACCTCGTCAAGCAGTTCTTCGAGGTCCACGACCCGACCCAGGGCATGCGCCAGGGCAACGACATCGGGACGCAGTACCGCTCCGCGATCTACTTCCACTCCCCCGAGCAGGAGACCACCGCCCGGGAGCCTGACGAAGGTCTACGGCGAGGAGCCTGGACCGGCGCGGCCTCGGCCCGATCACCACCGAGATCGAGCCGGCGGGTGCGTACTACTACGCCGAGCCGCACCACCAGCAGTACCTGCACAAGAACCCGCACGGGTACCGCTGCCACGCCAACACCGGCGTGCCCTTCCCCGCAACGGACTGAGACCTCCGGGTGCGCGTCGCAACTACCGAATTTGTCGCCGGATCACCGTTCGGACGACGAATTCGGTAGTTGCGTCGCGCGCCCGGGTCAGGCGCCGAGCACCGCCTGGGCGTCGACGGCGCCGTGCTCGTCCTCGATGGCGTCGGCGAGCCTTGCGGAGGTCGTCCTGGGACAGGTCGACCCCGACCTCGTCGGCGCCCTTGCGGAGCCTCCTCGGCCACGGTGCCCTCGGTCGCGCCGTCCTGCCACGAGCCTGACGCGGTCGACGACGGCCTGGATCGCTTCGATGCGGTTCTGGTCGGTCATGGACGGGTGTTACCCAGCGCCCCCGGGGCGAGACGGGCTCTCCTCGAGTGCCGGGCTGCAGGGGCGGTTGAGTAGCCCGACTCACGACCCCGGGCCGCCGCGCAGGCCAGCCTTCTCGGCATGACCAAGACGACCTACGCCTTCTACCTCCAGTCCGCGATCTCCTTCGCCGCCGCGATGATCTTCATGGTCGGCGGCATCTACTTCCTCCCGGTCGACGGGTGGATCCGCGCCTTCCTCTGCCTAGGCGCGCTCTTCCTCGTGAACTCCTCCTTCGCCCTCGCCAAGTGCGTGCGCGACCAGCAGGAGCAGCGGGCCGGCGAGGTGCGCGTCGAGGCCTACCGGTGACGCCGGGCCCCGCCCGCTTGCGGTCGCCGCGACAATGGACCCATGGCTGACCTCCCCCGCAAGGCGGCCGCGCGCACCGCGCGGCTCGCGGCGCTCCCGCTCGGGTACGCCGGACGGACCGCTGTCGGGTTCGGCAAGCGCCTGGGCGGTGCGCCCGCCGAGGCGGTGATGAGCGAGATCCAGCAGCGCACCGCCGAGCAGCCTCTTCCGCACCCTCGGGGAGTCTCAAGGGCGGGGCGATGAAGTTCGGCCGGGCGCTCTCGGTGCTGGAGTCGGCACTGCCGGAGGAGATGGCGGCGCCGTACCGCGAGCAGGCTCACCAAGCCTGCAGGACTCCGCTCCCCCGATGCCCACCCAGACCGTGCGCGACATCCTCGCCACGGACCTCGGCGCGGACTGGAAGGACCGGTTGACCTGGCTCGACGGAGCCCCCACGGCCGCCGCGTCGATCGGTCAGGTGCACGAGGGCCGCTGGCACGACGGCCGCCGGGTCGCCGTCAAGGTGCAGTACCCCAACGCGGGCGACGCGCTGATGGCCGACCTCCGCACCCTGGCCCGGGCGGCCCGCGCGATCGGCCCGCTCATCCCCGGTGTCGACATGAAGCCGCTGGTCGAGGAGGTCCAGGCCCGCGCCAAGGAGGAGCCTGGACTACCAGGCTCGAGGCGGAGGCGCAGCGGGAGTTCGCGGCGGCCTTCCGTGACGACCCGGCCATCGACGTCCCGGACGTGGTCGCGGTCGGCCCCCGGGTGCTGATCACCGAGTGGCTGGACTCCGCGGGCTCGCTGGCGACGATCATCGCCAATGGCACCCAGGCCGAGCGCGACCACTACGGCGAGATCTTCACCCGCTTCCTGTTCTCCGGGCCGGCGCGCACCGGCCTGCTGCACGCGGACCCGCACCCGGGGAACTTCCGGGTGATCCCGAACGACGACGGCAGCCCGGGGCGGATCGGCGTCCTCGACTACGGCGCCGTGGCGCGCCTGCCGCAGCGCGGGCTGCCCGAGCCGATGGGCCGGCTGATCACGCTGTGCGCGGCGGGCGACGGCGACGCGCTGATCGAGGGCCTGCGCGAGGAGGGCTTCCTCAAGGACCGGATCCGGATCGAGCCGCAGCCTGCTCATGGACTACCTCTCGCCGTTCGTCGATCCCACGCTGGTCGAGCGCTTCCGGTTCAGCCGGGTGTGGATGCGCGAGCAGTTCCAGCGGATCAACAACCCGAAGGACCCGGCGTACACGGTGAGCATCAAGGCTCAACCTGCCGCCGTCGTACGTCCTCATCCACCGCACCTGGCTCGGTGGCGTCGGCGTGCTCAGCCAGGCTCGAGGCCGAAGCGCCGTTCCGGGCACTGCTGCAGGAGTTCCTGCCCGGCTTCACCCCTGCCTAGAGACCGGTCGTGCCGTCGATGCTCTCGCGGATGAGGTCGGCGTGCCCGCAGTGCCGGGCGTACTCCTCGAGCATGTGCAGCAGCAGCCAGCGCACCGTCGGCGGCTCGGAGGTACGACGCCGCCCGCGCGCGGCCCGCGCCTCCGGGTCGTCCACCGCGTCCAGCGCCGCGTCGGAGCGGGCCACGGCGCCCTCGAAGAGGGCGTGCAGGCTCCCCGGGCCGTCCTCGGCGGCACTGTCCCAGTCCCAGTCGCGGTTCCGCGCCCAGTCGACGGCCTCGAACGGCGGGGTGGGCGGCTGGTCGAGCAGGATCACGTGCAGCCAGAAGTCCTCGACGTAGGCCAGGTGCTTGAGCATCCCGCCGAGGGTCATCGTCGACGGCGCGAGCCGCTGGGTGAGCCTGGGCGGCGTCGAGCCCGGCGACCTGGCGCCGCAGGGTGGTGCGCTGGGCATCGAGGAAGGCGCGCAGGTCGCTCAGACTCGGTCATCGGGGGTCTCCGTCGGTGAGGCAGTAGGTGCGGCCGACCGGGTCGCTGAGCACCGTCCAGTGGGAGTGCACGGCGAGCACCCGCGCGCCCAGCGCGAGGTGTCGCTCGGTCTCCGCCGCGCGGTCCGTGGTGCCCCAGTCGAGGTGCGCCCGCACCGGGCCGTCGTCCTCGCCGAGGCGCTGGAGCAGCAGGCCCAGCGGCTGGCCCTCCGGCGCGTCGAAGACGCGGAACGCCTCGGAGATCGTCGACACGCGGTGCTCCCAGCCGGTGAGCGCCGCCCAGAACCTCCACTCCACGTCGTACGCCGCCCGGGGGACGTCGATCGCGACCTGGCGCACCCTTGACGCCGACCCGTCGGCATGGGTCGTCGCGGCGGGACGGTGCGTCGCCGGGTGGTCCACGAAGCAGAACACCAGGCCGCCGGGCGAGGCGAGCACGACGTACCCGCGGTCCACGAGCTCCACCGCCCCGGCCACCACGGCCGCGTCGGCCGCCGCGCGGGGATCGGTGACGTGCAGGTCGAGGTGCACCCGGTCCGGGCCCTGGCGCAGTCGCTGCACGCGCAGGAAGTCGTCGCCGTCGGGCGGCACCAGGGTCGCGAACTCGGCACCGTCGCCGCGGGGCGCCGAGACGGCGTACCCGGTCGCGGCCTGCCAGAAGCCCACGCCCTCCTGGTGGTGCTCGGGGGCGCTGTCGAGGAACGCCGAGACCCAGAACGGACTCATTCGCCCACCGGCGCGCAGTCGTGACCGCACCCGTCGTCGGGCAGCGGGCCGTCGGCGTGCGCGGCCGGCCGGTGCAGCACGGCGGCGGTGGCGGTGACGACGACATCCTCACCCTCGACCGCACCGGTGCCGTCGACGAGCAGGGTGTGACCGTGCCGCTCGGCGGGCGGGAAGACGACGGTGACCTCAGCGTTGGCGGCCAGGTTGGCCAACGTGCCGCGGCCGGGCCCGGCGACGCGGAGCCGGCCGGCGTCGTCGACGGCCGGGTCGACGGTGACCACCTTGACCCGGGTCGAGGCCGTGCTGAGGAGGTAGCCGCTGCCGAAGCCGGCCAGGGCCGTGCGGAGGTCGGCGGGGTCGACGGGGATGCTCACCCGCCGAGCCTACGGCTCACCACAGCCCGAGCACACCACCACCGATCCGTACGACGAAGGCGCTCACCACGAGGATGAAGAACACCCGCACGAAGCGGGCGCCCCGGGCCACCGCGGTGCGGGCGCCGAGGTAGCCGCCGAGCAGGTTGCAGGCGCCCATCAGCAGCCCGACGTCCCAGAGCACCGCGCCGCTGGGGACGAACAGCAGCAGCGCACCGAGGTTGGTCGCCAGGTTCGCCAGCCGGGCCTTGGCGCTGGCCTGCAGGAAGTCGTAGCCGAGCAGGCCGACCAGCGCGAAGACGAAGAAGCCTGCCGGTGCCGGGGCCGAGGACGCCGTCGTAGAGGCCGATCACGAAGCCGACGGCCATCGCTGCGGCCAGGTGACGGCGCCCGGAGAAGCGCAGGCTCGGTGCCCTCGCCGAGCCGGGGGCGCAGCACGACGTACCCGCCGACGAGGACGAGGGCCACCAGCACGATCGGCTCGAAGGCCTCCCGCGGGATCCGGGAAGCGGCGAGCGCACCGGTGAAGGCGCCGGCGAGGGCGAGCGCCATGAGCGGGACGAAGGTGCGCGGATCGGGGCGGATCCGGCGGTAGTACGTCGCGGAGCCTGGCCGCCGTCCCGCAGACCGCGGCGATCTTGTTGGTCGCCAGCACCTGCACCGGCGAGGCGCCGGGGAGGCCGAGCAGGAGCGCGGGCAAGCTGGACCAGGCCGCCCCCGCCGACGACCGCGTCGACGAAGCCGGCCGTCACCGCGGCCAGCGCCAGCAGGGCGAGCACGTCGGCACCGAGATCGGACATCGCCCGCGATTCTCGCGTGCGTCGGCCTGCGGCGCCTACTCCGGGCCGCTCAGCCCACCCAGAATCCCCGGGAGCCGAAGAAGTCGCCGTAGGAGCCCGGGCCACCGGAGCGGCCGCCGCGGCGCGAGCCGAGGTAGGAGCCGACGACCGCGGCGCCCAGGTCCCCGGCCTCGGGCGCCACCACGGAGCCGTCGACCCGGCGCGCCATCGCGTCGATGAACTGCGCCAGCCCCGGGTCCTCGCCGAGGCGGAAGAAGGTGGTGTGCGCACCGATCCGGCGGGCGTTGTCGAGTCTCGCGGACGGCGAGCGCGATGGTCGCCGGGTGCGGCGGGTAGGAGAAGAAGACGTCGCCGCTGGACTCCAGGTGCGAGGTCGGCTCGCCGTCGGTGACGATCAGCAGCACCGGCTGGGCGTTGGGGTGCTTGCGGAAGTGGCGGTTGGCCAGCAGCAGCGCGTGGTGCAGGTTCGTGCCCTTGGCCCAGCGCGCGTCGAGGGCCGTCAGGCTCCTCGATCCGCATCGTCTGGGCGTGGCGGCCGAAGCCGATCGGCTCCAGGCTGTCGCCGCGGAAGCGCTGGCCGATCAGGGTGTGCAGCGCCAGCGCGGTCTGCTTCATCGGCACCCAGCGCCCGTCCATCGCCATCGAGAACGACGTGTCCACGCACAGCGCCACGGCCGCCTGGGTGCGCGCCTCGGTCTCGGCGACCTCGACGTCGTCGATCGCGAGCAGCCGGCCCTCGGGGTCGCCCGCCCGCCGCAGCACGCCGTTGAGGATCGTCCGCGGGAGGTCCCAGGGCTCGGTGTCACCGAACTCCCAGGCCCGGGTCGCCCCGGACAGGTCGCCGGCCGCACCGGCCTGGCGCAGGTCGCGCTGGCCCTGCCGGCCCGACATCTTCTCGGCGACGTCGCGCAGCAGCGCCTTGCCGAGCCTGGCGCATGGCCTTCGGCGTGAGCCGGAGCTCGCCGTCGAAGCCGCGCTCCATCGCCCCGGACTCGCGCAGCGCCTTCTCCAGGCTCCTGCAGGGTGCGGGCGTCGACGGCGGCCTCGTTGCCGAGTCCGCTTGGCGAGCCTTGTCCAAGTCCACGTCATCGAGCCGCGCTCCGCCGTACGACTGGGCGAGCCTGGTCGGCCAGGGCGTCGAGGTCGGCGAGGTCCTGCAGGACGCCGGTGCCGTCGCCGAGACCGAGTCCCTCGCCCCCACCGAACTGCTCGGACCCACCCCAGTCCTCTCCGGGACGCAGGCCCATCAGGTTCTGGTCGAGCCGGGCCAGCCTGGTCCATCAGCGCCGGTGAGCCGAAGGCCTGCGCAGAGAGCCTCCATCAGCCTCGGCGCGCTGCTCGGGGCTCATCGAGTTCGAGCATCCGCTGCGCGGCCGCCGAGCGCTGGGCGAGCGCGTCGAGCAGGCTCGTCGATGTCCTGCGGGTTCTCGGGGAAGTGCTGGCCGTGCTTGGCCATGAACTCCGCGAAGTCCTCGGGGGTGTCCGCGCCGCGCGCGTGCTTCTCCAGCAGGTCGTTGAGGTCGGAGAGCATCTCGTTGATGGCCTGCCGGTCCTCGTCGGTGGCGTTCTCCAGGGCCTGCTTCATGCCTGCGAAGCGCTGGTCCAGCAGACTCGCGGCCGAGCAGGTCCTTGATCTGCTCGAACGCCTCCCGGGCCTCGCTCGACTGCCAGTCGTAGTCGCCGAGGCTCGGTGACCGCCGCGGCCGGCGAGCCGGGCAGGTTCTCCATCCGCATCTCGCGGAAGGCCCGGTCGCCGTCGTCCATCATCGCGTCGCGAGCCAGCCTGCTTGCGCTCCTCCAGCACGGCCTTCTCCAGCGTACTCGCGGACCTCGTTGAGCGTGCCGTCGAGGTTGTGCTGCTGGAGCAGGCTCGCGGCGCCGTTCGGCGACCCGGCGGGCGAGGTCGTCCAGGCCGGCCTGGTCCTGCCCGCCGCGGCGCAGGAACTCCCGCATCGCCCGCTCGGGGCTGTAGCCGGCCATCACGTCCTCGCCGATGGCGTCCAGCGCCTCGGCGATGTCGACGGGCGGGGCGAGCGGGTCGCCGCCGTCGTACCGGCGGTAGCGGCTCATCCGTAGACCGTCTCGGACCCGTCGCTGTCCTTGCCGATCCGGCGGGCGAGGAACAGGCCCTCGAGGGCCAGGCTCGATCGCGGCCGCCCGCTCGCCGTCCGAGGCGCCGCCACCGGGGCCGAAGACCCGCTCGCAGACCTGGTCGTAGAGGTCGGACTCGCCGAGCACCGGCAGCCCGGCCAGGACGTCGCGCGCGGTCACCGCGGCGCCGGTCGTGATCGTGGCGCCGTCCTCGACCACCTCCACCAGCAGCGCGAAGTCGAGCCCGCGGAAGCGCTCGCGGACGGTCTCGGCGGTCGCGGTGCGCAGCAGGTGGGTGAGGATCTCGGCCTCGCGGCCCTCCTCACCGGACTCGAACTCGATCTTCCCGCCGAGCACGTCGACCGCGGTCTCCAGGTCCACGACGCGCGCCACCGCACGGTCCTCGCCCGCGATGGTCGCCCGCCGCAGCGCCGCCGCGGCGATCGTCTCGGCACCCGCGATCGCGAACCGCGCGGAGACGCCCGAGCGCTGGTCGACGGCGCTGGACTCGCGCAGGTTGCGGGTGAACCGGGCCAGGATCTCGACCAGGAAGTCCGGGACGTCGACCTGCCCCTCGAGCAGGTCCGCCTCCTGGCGCACGACGGCGATCTCGGCGTCCAGCGCACGGGGGTAGTGGGTGCGGATCTCCGCGCCGAAGCGGTCCTTGAGCGGGGTGATGATGCGCCCGCGGTTGGTGTAGTCCTCGGGATTGGCCGAGGCGACGACGAACACGTCGAGCGGGAGCCGCAGGACGTACCCGCGGATCTGGATGTCGCGCTCCTCCATCACGTTGAGCATCGCGACCTGGATCCGCTCGGCGAGGTCGGGCAGGCTCGTTGATGGCCACGATCCCCCGGTGCGAGCGCGGGATCAGCCCGAAGTGGATGGTCTCCGGGTCGCCCAGCGAGCGGCCCTCGGCGACCTTCATCGGGTCCACGTCGCCGATCAGGTCCGCGACCGAGGTGTCCGGGGTGGCGAGCTTCTCGGCGTACCGCTCGTCGCGGTGGCGCCAGGAGACCCGCAGCCCCTCGCCGTACGACGCGGCGGCGGCCTTCGAGGTCACGGTGATCGGCTCGTAGGGGTGCTCGCCGAGCTCGGAGCCGGAGATGACCGGCGTCCACTCGTCGAGCAGGCCGGCCAGCGAGCGCAGCAGCCGGGTCTTGCCCTGGCCGCGCTCGCCGAGCAGGACCAGGTCGTGGCCGGCGATGATGGCCCGCTCCAGCCTGCGGGATCACGGTGTCCTGCAGCCCGTGGAGGCCGGGCCAGGGATCCTCGCCACGGGCGAGCCTTGTCGAGGAGGTTGGCGCGCAGGCTCGGCACGCAGCGACTTCTGCTGGTGGCCGGAGGCACGCAGGGCGCCGAGGGTGGAGATGCCGGGAGCCGGAGTGGTCACCATCTCACGCTACTGCGGACGCACAACGGCTGTCGCCGCTCTACGCTTTCGATCGTGACGGCCGTGGCGATCGTGCTGGGAGTGCTCTGCGTGGCGCTCGTCGTGCTCGTCGGGCTCTTCGCCCGGGACCGGGCGCGGCTGCAGGCCGAGCTGGAGGCGCTGGGCGCGCACATCACCCAGCCTGGAGTCGGACCTGGACGCCGCCCTGCGTCCCCCGCCGCCCTCCACGTCGGCCGAGCGGGCGATGCGCCGGATGCTGCGCACGGCCTCGCGGGTGCGCGAGCGCGGCATCACCGGGCTCATCCAGGGCACGGTGGAGGACCTGCAGAGCCTGGGCCACCGAGGAGCGTGCGGACATCCTCAACATGGCCGCCTCCGACGGCACGGTCACCCTGTTCTTCTCCGACATCGAGAACTCCACGCCGCTCAACGACCGCCTCGGCGACTCGACCTGGGTCAAGGTGCTGGCCGCCCACGACCGGGTGCTGCGGGCGCGGATCGAGAAGTACCGCGGCCAGGTGGTCAAGACCGCCGGCGACGGGTTCATGGTCGCCTTCCGCGACGCGGAGGCGGCCTGCCGGGCAGCGCTCGGCATCCAGCGGGACCTGCCGCGCGACCCGACGCTGCGCCGGCACGGCCCGATCCAGGTGCGGATCGGCATCCACACCGGCCAGGTGGTCGCCCGCGACGGCGACTACTTCGGCCGCAACGTCGCGATGGCGGCACGGGTGGCCGACCTCGCCCGGGGCGGGGAGGTGCTGGTCAGCGACGCCGTGCGCGAGGCGCTGGACGACGACGCGGCGGTCGTCCTGGAGGAGCACGACACCGTCGAGTCTCAAGGGCCTGCCCGGCGAGCACGTGGTGTGGGAGATCCTGCCCAAGCCCTAGACCCGGGGCGCGGCCCGCCCGCTGTGCAGGAACCGCCCGCCCTCGACGAACTCCACCCGGCCCGCGGCGGCGCCGTTGCCGTCGACCCGCACGAACTGCTCGCCGTCCAGGCGGCGCAGGCCGTGGGTGACCGGCTCGAGCACCGCACCCGCGCGGGTCGCCATCGTGACGGCCTCGCCGCGCTCGGTGTGGGTCAGCCACAGCCGTCCCGCGTCGTCGGTGGTGACCTCGGAGACCTCGTTGCGCAGCGCATACGTCCCGACGTACGGCGCCGGGTCGGCCCCCGTCCCAGCGGGCACCCGCGGGGGCGGAGGCAGCTCGGCCACGCCGTCCAGCAGGCTCCGCGCACAACGTCGAGATCAGCGCGGACATCTGGCCGCCGTTGACCAGCACGGCCACCGCGACCCCCGCGTCGGGGACGGTGCGCAGCATCGCGCCGCAGCCGATCGCGTCGCCACCGTGCTCGGCCACACCCGGCGCCGGCAGCCGCCAGCCCAGTCCCTGCTGGGCACCGGCGCTCGCCGGCACCGGCACCTGCGCGGTGCGCATCAGCCGGGCGCTGTCGCGCGACAGCAGCCGCGCCCCGCCGGGGCCGACCCCGTCGCCGAGGTGCATGCGGGCCAGGGCGACCAGGCCGCGCGCCGGCATCGCCAGCGAGTTGCCGGCGGCGGGGTTGGAGGCGGGCATCTGCGCCCAGGTTCGCAACGGGCGCGCGGGCTGCCCGGCCCGGGCGTCCACGTGGCCGATCGCGCTGCGGTGTGCCAGGGCCTCCCCGGCGTCCACCGCGAGGCCGCGCACGCCGAGCGGGTCGGCGAGACGACGGCGCAGCGCCTCGTCGTACGACAGCCCCAGGGTGACCTCGACCAGGCGGCCGAGCACGCCCATCCCGGCGCTGCAGTAGGAGTACAGGTGGCCGGGCGGCAGGTGCTGCGGGGCATTGGCGACGTGCAGGTCGACGAGTCTCGCCCAGGCGGCGCCGGTCGTCGCGCACGTCGGGCCACAGGTCTCCCTCGAAGCCGCCGGTGTGGGTGAGCAGGTGGCGCACCGTGATCGCCGCGCTCTGCTCCTCGTCCGCCGTGCGGAAGCGCGGCAGGTGGCGGCTCACCGGGTCGTCGAGGGAGAGCCGGCCCTCGTCCACGAGCCTGCAGCACCAGGGTCGCGGTCCACAGCCTTCGTGACCGACTGGACCTGGAAGGGCGAGTCCGGCGTCGTCGCGACGCCGGTGCGCAGGTTGACCACACCGGCGGCGGCCTCGACCACCTCGCCGTCGGTCAGCACCGCGACCGAGGCCCCCGGCACGTCGTACGTCGCCACCAGGCTCCGCGAGCCGGCGCCCGAGACGGTGCGCGTCGAGTCGTGCCATTCAGCCGATCATACGGAGAGCAGCACCGACGAGCCGTGCCCGAAGAGCCCCTGGTTGGCGGTGATCCCGACCTTCGCGCCCTCGACCTGGCGACCGGTCGCCTGCCCGCGCAAACTGCCAGGTGAGTCTCGCAGACCTGCGCGATCGCCTGCGCCGGGACGGCCTCGCCGAAGCAGGCCAGGCCGCCGGACGGGTTGACCGGGATCCGGCCGCCGATCGTCGTCTCCCCCGCCCGGAGCAGCACCTCGGCCTCGCCGCGCTTGCACAGCCTGCAGGTCCTCGATCCAGTCCAGCTCCAGTGCGGTGGACAGGTCGTAGACCTCGGCGACGTCGACGTCCTCGGGCCCGATCCCCGCCTCGTCGTACGCCGCCTGTCCGATCGCCTCCTTGAACGTCCGCTCCGGCGCGCCGGCCACCGCAGAGCAGTCGGTCGCGAGCAGCGGCATGTCGATGACGGTGTTCGGGAAGGTCGGGGTGACCGTCGAGACGGCGGCGACCCGCACCGGCTTGGCGATGCCGTGCCCGCGTGCGTACTCCTCGCTGCACAGCACCACGGCGGCCGCGCCGTCGGAGGTCGCGCAGATGTCGAGCAGGTGCAGCGGGTCGGAGACCACGGGCGAGGCGAGCACGTCCTCGACGCTCGCCTCCTTGCGGAAGCGGGCGTTGGGGTTGGCCAGGCCGTGCCGGGCGTTCTTGACCTTCACCTGCGCGAAGTCCTCGTTGGTCGCGCCGTAGAGGTCCATCCGGCGCCGGGCGTAGAGCGCGAAGTACGCCGGGTTCGTCATCCCGAGCAGCCGGAAGCGCAGCCAGTCCGGGTCGCTCCAGCGCTCGCCGGCGTTCGGCGCGAGGAAGCCCTTGGGCGTGGTGTCCGCGCCGACGACGAGCGCGACCTCGGACAGCCCGGCGAGGATCCGGGCGCGAGCGGTGTCGATGGCCTGGGCGCCGGTCGCGCAGGCGGCGTACGACGTCGCGATCCGCGCGCCGTTCCAGCCCAGCGCCTGGGCGAAGGTCGAGCCGGCGACATAGCCGGCGTAGCCGTTGCGCACCGTCTCCCCGCCGACCACGAGGTCCACGTCGGCCCAGGCGATGCCGGCGTCGGCGAGCGCGGCGCGGGCCGCGTGCACGCCGTACTCGGTGAAGTTGCGGCCCCACTTGCCCCACGGGTGCATGCCCACCCCGGCGATCGCGACGCTCATGACGCCCCCCTGCCCGGCGACCGGCTTCCAGCGGTAGGTCGTGCGCTCGCCGGTCTCGTCGGTGTGCAGCGTCTCGACCACGAGCTCGACCTCGGCCCCGACGCGCAGGTCGGCGACGCCGAAGCCGTCGGCGACCTGGCCGAGCACGACCAGGCCCTCGGGCAGGCTCGACCGCGGCCAGCGCGAAGGGGACATACGGGTCCGCGGCGGGGACGTACGGCGCCGGGGGCTGGTACTGCGCGTCGGTGTAGGACCACACGGTCCCGCGCCGCGAGAGGGCGACGGAGGCGTGCTCCTCGCCGGCGCAGGCCGGGTTGCGGCAGAAGGACAGGGCGTCCTCCGCGACCGGCGGGAACACGACGTTGCTGCACGCGGTGCACCGCGAGGCGAGGAGCGTGGGCTCCGTGCCGGTGGTGAACCAGCCCTCGACGACGGGGGTGGCGGTCACGGGACCTCCTGAACTAGAACGTGTTCTACACCCTAGCAAGGGGGCTGGTACGCCGCGCGCGCCGGACCACGGTGCGTCAGCGCGTCCAGCGTGAGCGCGATGGTCGTGCGGTTGGTCGGCACGAGCAGATGGTCGGCGATCGCGAGCGGGCACTTCGCCTGGATGGTGAGGTTGGTGGTCAGCGGGCCGGCGGCGAGGTAGCCGGACGTGTGCGGGACGACCACCTCGTCGTACCGGGTGGTGATCTGGGTGTAGGCTCACCGCGCCCGGCGTCTCGTCGCCGGCGTTGAGGTGGGCCAGGAACGCCGAGCCCCAGGCCTGCTGGTTGCAGGCGACGCAGACCGCGCCGGGCAGCAGGTCGGCGATCGGGTTGAACGCCGGGAGCAGGCGCGTGCCGTGGTTGGAGGGCGCGATCCCGACCAGGTCGTCGACGAAGGAGGCGCCACCCAGGAACTTGATGTAGTAGCGCGGCATCATCCCGCCCTGCGAGTGCCCGACCAGCGAGACCCTGGCGGCGCCGGTCGCGGCGCGCACCTTGGCGACGTAGGCCTTCAGGCTCGCCGGCGGACCTCACGATGTCGCCGGTGCCGCGGTTGCCGTAGTCGAGGGAGAAGACGCAGAAGCCCCGGGCCTTGATCGCCTTCGCGAGCGGCTCGAGCAGGTGGCGCCGGTCGCCGAAGGTGCCGTGGACGAGCACGACCGGCGTGGGCCGGGCCGCGGTCGGCCGGCAGGACCAGTCGTTGGTGCCGGGGATGTCGCCCTCGGGGGCGGTCGGCAGGGCCGGCAGGATCGTGTCCGCCTGCGCGGGTGCGGCGGTGAGGACGCCGAGGACGATGAGCAGGGAGACGAGGAGGGAGCGCACGGCAGCATTCAACGCGCGAACGTGACCGCTGTCACGCCCCGGCCCGGATCACCTCGGTCGGGATCAGTCGTCGCCGGGCTTCTGCTTCGGCGGCGGCGCGGGCTGCTTGCAGATCACGGTGTCGGCCGGCGTGTAGTTCGTGTGGAACTTCTCGGTGTGGTCGATCGCCGAGGAGCCGTGCTTGCGGAAGATCCGGGTGACGTCGACCTGGAAGCCGGAGGAGCCCGTGTGCGGCTCGCAGTCGGAGGTGGTCAGCGTGCGGGTCGCGGGGGCGACGTAGGCGTAGCGCGCGGAGGTCTTGGAGTCGATGTCCCAGACCTTGGTGGACCACATCTGCACGGTGACCGTGCCCTGGCGGGAGGAGCCTGCTCGGCTCGATCCAGGCGTGGATGAGGACGCCGTGGTCGGTGTCGTTCTGGAAGCGCAGGTCGACCGTCGGCCAGGCCACCGTGGCCTCGCGGCCGACCGGGTAGCGGTCGATGTAGAACGAGTGCGGCTTGTGCTGGATGTCCTTGAGGCCGGCGAAGAACATCGCGTTGAAGGTCGTCGTCGCCATCTGCGAGACGCCGCCGCCGAGGTCCAGGCCTTGAGGATGCCGTTGCTGATGACGTAGCCCTCGGTGAAGCCGTTCTCGGCGGTGCGCTCCCCCACCAGGCTTTGTTGAGGGAGAACTCCTCGCCCGGCTTGAGCACCGTGCCGTCGATCAGGCTTCGCCGCGCGGCCGATGTTGGTGTTGCGGTAGTCGGCGTGCGGGTAGTGCGTGGAGAACTCCGAGACCTTCTCGACGATCTTGAGGTTGGTCGCGTCCTCGGTGGTGAACGCGGCCTCCTTGACCTTCGCGTCCACGGTGCCGCTGCGCTTGCCGGCGGGCTGGGTGAGCAGGCCCTGGAAGACGTCGGCCACCTGCGCCGGGTCGAACTCGACCCCCGGCTTGGCCGGCACCACGCGCGGCTTGCCCTTCACCAGGCGCACGGTCGCGTCGACCGGCTTGCCGTCGGAGGTCGCGCTCGCCACCAGCCGGGTGAGCACGGCCTGGTCGACGACCGGGACCAGGGCGCCGTTCTCGGGCTTCATCGACAGCGCCGCGGCGAACCTCGCCGGCGCGAGGACGACGTTGTTCTTGCCGAAGGCGAGGGTGACCGGCGCGGCCATCGCGGGCTCGGCGAAGGTCTTGACCGCCTCGGCGACCTCGGCGGCGTCCACGTCCGGCTGGGCCTTGGTGACCTCCAGGGTCACGTCGTCCTTGCCCGAGAGGAAGGCGTCGGTGAGCGTCTCGCGGGCGGCGTCGGCGTCGATCGCCTGGCCGGCGACGGGCGGGACGGTGTCCACGCCGTCGGCCGAGAAGCGCACCTGACCGTCCTTGGGCGGCGTGCCCAGGCCCTTCGAGAGCGCGGCGAGGCGGTCGTCGAAGCGCGCCTGGTCGACCCGTACGACGGCGGCGGTGTCCTCGCCGCCGGCGAAGTAGTCCCACTGCCGCTTCGGGCTCCAGCTCGACCCCGCACCCGCCGCGTCCACCGAGGCGGCGTAGTCGATGCTCATGCCGATCGCGGACGGCCGCACGGTGGTGTCGTCGGCGGCGTCCTCGCCGGGCAGGCTCGTGCTCCACCCGCACCTTCACCGGCGCGTCGGCCCGCGGGCCCAGGCTCGCGCTCGAGCTTTGTCGATCGCGGCGGAGCGGCTCATCCCGCCCACGTCGACGCCGGAGACCTTCGCGCCACGCGGGAGGCTTTGTCGCCTGCGACGGCGTGCGCGGCGGCGTACCCGCCGACGACGAGCAGCAGGAGCACGACGACGACCGCCACCACGGCCTTGCCGCCGGGGCGTTCGCGCTTCTCGGCGCCGTCGCCCGAGATCCCGTGCCACATCGTCACGCGCGCCATCCTAGGGAGGGCTCGCGAATGCTCCGGAATCGCCGGTGGCCGGGGTGGGGGATTCCCTAGGATGCGGCGTGCCCCCGAGCCCAGGAGACCTCCCGTGGCGTCCTTCCCGCTGCAGCCTCTCGGTGCGAACCCGTTCGACGACGAGAACCCGCACTACTACGTCTTCTCGCTGACGACCCCGCGCCCGGCCGCGGAGGTGTGGGCGGACCTGCACGGGGAGCGGCCGCTGCGCTGGTGCAAGGGCCTGCACAGCGTGCGCTGGACCTCCCCCGCCCCGTACGGCGTCGGCACCACCCGCACGGTCACGCTGGCCAACCGGGTCACCATCCACGAGCGGTACTTCCGCTGGGAGGAGGACCCCGAGCGCGGCTACGTCAACGCCTTCGTCGTCGAGTCCGCGACCGTGCCGCTCTTCCGCCGGCTCGGCGAGCGCTACACGGTCGTCCCGTCGGCGGGATCGAGCACCTTCACCTGGGAGCTCGTGATCGAGCCGAACGGCCCGGAGCCGGCCCGCCGGCTGGCCGCGCGGATGGTCGCGCACACCGTCGCCGGGCTGCGCCGGGACACCCTCGCGCACTTCGCCGCCTCCGGAGCCTGATCCAGGTCTGCTCCAGGTCTTCCGCTCGGACCCCCTCATCGGATAAGAATTTCCTGCCCGGGGACATCGGACGTCGCTTCATCTCCATCAACGCACGTCCATCGAAGGGAAGTTCTCGGGATGAACCCCACCCCCCGTCGCCGTCCGGCGGCCCTGCTCGCCGCCTCGGCGACCGCCCTGCTCGGCCTGCTCGGCCTGACCGGCCTGACCGGCCTGGCCGGCCTCACCGGTCTGCCGGCCCAGGCCGCGCCCACGGCCGACGCGCCCGACGTACCCGTCGCCAACGTCCAGGCCCACCTGCAGAAGTCTGCAGGACGTCGCGACGGCCAACGGCGGCAACCGGCGTGCCGGGAGCGCGGGCTACACGGCCTCGACGAGCCTACGTGAAGTCCACCCTGGAGGCGGCCGGCTACACCGTCACCCTGCAGCGCTGCACCACCTGCACCTACCCCTCCGACAACGTCATCGCCGACTGGCCCGGCGGCGACGCGACCAAGACCTACGTCTACGGCGCCCACCTCGACAGCGTCTCGGCCGGGCCGGGCATCAACGACAACGGTTCCGGGTCGGCGATCCTGCTCGAGAACGCGCTCCAGCTCGCCAAGGCCAACCCCGCCATGACCGGGCACGCGCGCTTCACCTGGTGGACCGACGAAGAGCAGGGCCTGAACGGATCGGCGTTCTACGCCAAGAGCCTGACCGCCACCCAGCGCGGCCAGATCAAGGCGTACTACAACTTCGACATGGTCGCCTCCACCAACGGCGGTTACTTCATCAACCACATCACCAGTGCCGCCGCCGCGCCGATGAAGGCCTACTGGGACTCCCTCGGGCTGCAGCCGGAGGAGAACGTCGAGGGCGCGGGCCGCTCGGACGACTACTCGTTCGAGAACTACGGCATCCCCACCTCCGGCTACGCGATGGGCGCCAGCGCCCGCAAGACCTCCGCGCAGGCCGCCAAGTGGGGCGGCACGTCCGGCGCGTCGTACGACCCCTGCTACCACTCGGCGTGCGACAAGTACCCCTCGAACATCAACGCCACCGGGCTCGACCGGTCCGCCGACGGCCTCGCCTACACGATCTGGCACACCGCGGTCGACGGCGGCGGCACGCCGCCCGCCGGTGGCGCGCTGACCAACGGCGGCTTCGAGTCCGGTGCGACGGGTTGGACGGGCACCACCGGCGCGATCACCAGCAGCGCCAGCAAGCCCGCGCACACCGGCTCGTGGAAGCCTGTGGCTCGGCGGCAACGGCAGCCCCGCCAACGAGGAGGCCTCCCAGTCCTTCGCCGTGCCCGCCAGCGCCACCAGTCCGACGCTGACCTACTGGATCCGCATCGACACCGCCGAGAGCGGCAGCACGGCCTACGACAAGGCGACGGTGCAGGTCAACGGGACCACGAAGCACTCCTACTCCAACGCCTCCACCCCGAAGGCCACCTGGTCGCAGAAGACGATCGACCTGAGTGCCTACAAGGGCACGACGATCACCTTGAGGTTCGCCGCGACCGAGGACTCCTCGCTCCAGACGAGCCTTCGTCGTCGACGACGTCGCGACGAGCTTTCTGAGCCGGGAGTCTCAGGCCTCCTCCGCCTGGTCCGCCTGGTCCGCCGGTCGCCGGCGGACCAGGCCGAGGCATCCCCCGGCGAGCACCAGCATCCCCACGACCAGCAACGTGTAGCCGTGTGCGTCGGAGGCGACCAGGTAGTCCCCCTCCGGGCGCCGGGTGGTGGCCAGCCACAGCACGCCCACCCAGCCGAGCGCGAACGGAAGCCGGGCCCACCAGCCCGGCGGCAGCGCGACCAGGGCCGCGGCCGTGGTCACCGTGCCGAGGACCAGGCCCCAGGTGTAGCCGTGCAGCGCGACGGTGCACACCGACACCGCTGCGCCGGCGAGGAGCGCGAGCACGGCGAGCACGCCGCGTCGCAGCAGCGTCATGGCGTCGTACCGGACCGGTCAGCCGGGGATGCCGGCGAAGAGGTCGCTCTCCCAGCCGGTGTCCGGGTCGAGGTCGCCGGGGGTGCCCTTGACCAGACGGTACTGCTCGCGCCCGAAGGCCTCCGCGCCCTGGTTGTTGGACAGCGCGAAGAACGGACCGTCGGTGGTGATCTGGGTGGCGTGGGCGCGCAGGGCGTCGAGCTTTGCGCTCCACCTGCGCGCTCGCGTCGACCTCGCACGAGATGTCTTCGTCGGGACGGAACATCGGCGGCAGGTCGCCGTCGGGGTCCATCCCCTCGAAGGTCGTGGTGTCCCCCGACGCGCGGATCCGGCGCAGACCCTCGCGGATCCGGCTCTCCGAGATGGCGCCCCAGTAGATCTTGCTGATCTCCCAGGCCTCCCCCAGGTCCCGTCGGTACGACGGCGCGGCGGCCGCCTGGGCGCCGTACATCGCCACCCGGTGGGCCTGGATGTGGTCCGGGTGGCCGTAGCCGCCGAACTCGTCGTAGGTCACCAGCACCTGCGGGCGCACCTCGCGGATGATCTCCACCAGGTGCGTCGCGGCCTCGGTGAGGTCGGCGTTCCAGAAGGCGTTGTCGTGGATGTCGTCCGCCGCGATCGCGTGGCCGTCCTCGTGCCACTTCATCCCCGAGTCGCGGTAGGTGCCGAAACCGCCGAGGAAGCGGTGGTCCGTCACGCCGAGCGCCTTCATCGCCGCGTCGAGTCTCACCGCGCCGGTGCTCGCCGAGCCGGTCCTCCTTGTCAGCGGCCAGGTGCTCCAGACTCGGGCACCAGGATCTCGCCCATCTCGCCCGCCGTGCAGGTCACCAGGGTGACGCCGCGGCCCTCGGCGACGTACTGGGCCATGGTCGCGCCCTGGCCGATCGACTCGTCGTCAGGGTGGGCGTGGACGAGCAGCAGTCGGTGTGCTGCGGTTTCGCTCATGATCTGGAGCGTAATGATGGGGCCCATGACGCACACCCTCGGGCGCCTGGTTCCGGTCCCGGCCCTGGTCCTGATGGCCTCCACGCTGGCCGGCTGCGGCCTGCTCGACGGCAGGCTCCCACCTGGAGGAGTCGCTGGAGTACCTGCCGGCGGGCACGACCTCGGTCACCTTCGTCGACCGCGGCGAGGCGGGCGACGACTTCGGCACGGCGCTCACCGTCTGGGACCGGGCGATGGACGGCGCAGCCTTCCACGACAAGGACATCGAGTGGGAGGCCACGGGCACCGGCGACGACGGGCTGGCCCGGGTGTGGAAGATGTCGCGCGACCTCGACTTCGACAAGGTCGCGAAGGACCTCCTCGACGCGGGCTACGAGCGCTCCGGCCCGAAGGACCGGCCGGTCTTCCACGCCGATCTCCAGAAGGCCGACGCCGACGGCCTCGTCGGCGGGCGCTACCCCTCCCAGCCTGCTCGACATCGCCCTGGTCGCCGACGAGTCGGTCATCGTCACCGGCGGCGACGTGGAGGCGGCGGCCGAGGCGACGACCGACGAGAAGGACTCGCTCGCCGACGACGGCGGCTTCGGCGACCTGCTCGACCAGGCCGGGGACCAGGACGGCCTCGCCTACGCCGCCGTCTCGGTCCAGCCGCTGTGCGGTGCCGGCGGGCGGACCACCCCCGCCCAGGCCGAGCAGACTGTACGGCGACCTCGGCACGCCCGACGGCCTGGCGCTGTTCGCCCGGCCCGGCGACCCGGTCCGCGCGGTCCGGCTGTTCGAGGGCGACGGCGCCGAGCAGGACGAGAAGGCCCTCGGGACCTTCCTGGAGGACAGCGCCGCGCGCACCGGGCTCGACGTCGACCTCACGGTCTCCCGCGACGGCCACGCGGTGCGGGCCGAGGCGCCTTGGGCGGACCGGCAGCCGCTCGTCGCAGCCTGGGCCCGCGGCGAGGGTCCGTTCGCCTGCGCGGCGCGCTGAGCGCTACTCCGGCCGCTTGATCCGCTTCGGGGCCTCGGGCAGCACGAGCGGCGGCGCCGGGGTGGAGGGCTCGTCGCTCTCGTCGTCCAGCCAGCCGTCGTACATCTCCACGAGCAGGTCGAGTCTGCACCTCGGGCGCGTCGGTGAGCACCGCCCACGGGTGGTCCTCGTCGTCGTCCTCGCCGGCCAGCCGCTCGCGCACGACCTCGGCCTGGTAGCCGCCGCGCACCAGCGCGAGCGCGGCCGAGCGCGCCTGCTCCTCCTCGAAGAAGATGCCCCTCACGGCTCCATTCTGGCGCAGGCCTCCTCGGGACGTCGGCTAGGTTGACCGCCGTGGCCGGACTGCACCTGACCCGCACCGAGGAGAACGTCGCGGAGATCGACGCCCTGGCGGCGGCGCTCGCGGCCGACGGCGGCGGCCGGGTGGGCATCGACGGCATGGTCCCGGACCTGGCAGGCCGCTTGCGCCGTACCTGGGCACCCAGCCCGCGGCTGCTCGGACGCAAGGTCACCGCGGCCTACACCTGGGACGCCCACGACCGGCGCGACCCGGCCTGGATGCCCCAGGGCATCACCACCTCGGCCGAGACCGGCTTCCGGGCACGGCACGGGCGCGACGTGCTGGCGACGTCGTGGTACTCCAAGCAGGGCTCCGGCTCGCGGATCAGCGTCGTCGACGTGGAGCGCCGTCGCTACGGGCACGTGCTCCTGGTGACCCCGACCGTGAAGAACGGCGTGCCCGGGCTCAGCCCGTTGAAGGTGCACGCCGGGGGGGATCGTGTGGCACGGCGGCTACCTGCACGTCGGCGGAACCGGCAAGGGGCTCTACACCTGCCGGTGGGAGGACCTGCTGCGGGTGCCCGCCGGCTCGTCGTACGAGACCTGGGGGCACCGGTACGTCCTGCCGGTCCGGTTCATCTACAAGGGCGTGAGCGACGAGGGCGTCTCCCGGCTCCGGTTCTCCTTCTTCACCATCGACCGCAGCCGTGAGGACCCGGCGCTGGTGGTCGGCGAGTACGGCTCGCCGAAGCAGACCCGCCGCTTCGCCCGCTTCGAGATCGACCCGGCCACGCACCTGCTGACCGGCGACGCCGAGGGCCGCTACGTGCCGGAGATCGACGAGCGCGGCCAGGCGCGGATGCAGGGCGTCGCGGTCGTGGACGGGCGCTTCTACGCGACGGCCTCGCGCACGCCCGTCTTCCCCGGCTCGATGTACGTCGGCACGCCGGGCGGCTTCCGCGAGCACCGCTGGGCCACCCCGATCGGCCCCGAGGACCTGGTCTGGTGGCCGGAGACCGAGTCCCTGTGGTCGGTGACCGAGCACCCGCACCGGCGCTGGATCTTCGGGATGCGCCGCTCCGGACTCGGTTCCTGACCCGAACCGGGACGTAACACGCCCGACGCACACCGCTCCTAGGCTGCGCCGGGTGATCCTGCAGCCCGGGGCCGGACCGATCCGGTCGGCGACGTACCTGCCGGCCGAGCCCGGCACGGTGCACTGGGGCCGGCTGCCCTGCGCCACCGACACCCCGGTGCTGAGCGTCGACCCGGGCACGGAGGTCACCTTCGACACCGTCAGCCACGAGGGGATCCTGGAGGACCAGGGCCGCGACCCGCGTACCTTCTTCGGCCGGCACGGCGTACCGGACGGGGAGGTGCTCGACGACGCGGTGGCGCTCGCGGCGTCCGCGCTGCCGCGCACGTTCGGCGTGGACGGGCCGCACGTGGTGTCCCGCCCGGTGCGGGTGCGCGGGGCACGAGCCGGCGACCTGCTCGCGATGACCGTCGTCGAGACCCTGCCCCGGGTGGCGTACGGCGTGGTGTCCAACCGTCACGGCAAGGGCGCGCTGCCCGGTGAGCCTGCCGGCGGACGGTCGCACCGTCTCGGTCTTCGCGGAGGTGTCCGACGACGGCACCCGCGCCCTGCTCCCGCTGCGGGAGGGTGGTGAACCCGTGGTGTCCTTCCCGCTGGCGCCCTTCCTCGGGATCATGGGCGTCGCGACGGCCGCGCCCGAGCGTCCCCACTCGGTGCCACCGGGTCCCTACGGCGGGAACCTCGACATCAACCTGCTGACGGCCGGCGCCACGCTCTACCTCCCGGTGCAGGTCGACGGCGCCCTCGCCTACGTCGGCGACCCGCACTTCGCGCAGGGCGACGGCGAGGTCTCGCTGACCGCGCTGGAGGCCTCCCTGCGCGCGACGGTCCGGCTCGACGTGGTGCCCCGCGAGGACGCGGTGCGCCGCTTCGGCGAGCTCGCGGGCCCGTTGGCGGAGACCGCCGAGCACCTCGTCCCGACCGGGCTCGACCCGGACCTCGACGTCGCGGTGCAGAACTGCGTGCGCGCGGCGATCGGGCTGCTCGGCGCCCGCTACGGCATGGCGCCGCACCTGGCCTACGCCTACCTCAGCGCCGCCACCGACTTCGACATCTCCCAGGTCGTCGACGTGGTCAAGGGCGTGCACGCCCGGATCCGCAAGAGCGACTTCCCGGCAGGGCCGTGAGCCGCTGGGACGAGCGGGTCTGGCAGCCTGCGCGGCGACCCGCTGCTGCACGGGAGCCCGACCGGTCCGCTGGCCGGCGAGAGCGTCGCCGTCAAGGATCTCTACGACGTCGCCGGGCTCTCCGTCGGCGCGGGCAACCCGGCCCGGCTGGCCGCCACCACGCCGGCCGAGGCGGACGCGCCCGTCGTGGCGGCGTTGCTCGCCGCGGGCGCGTCGCTGCGCGGGATCACCCAGACCGACGAGTTCGCCTACTCCCTGGCCGGCACCAACGCCCACTACGGGACGCCGCCGAACCCGGCCGCGCCGGGCCGGATCAGCGGCGGCTCCTCGTCGGGGTCGGCAGCCGCCGTGGCGCTGGGTGAGGCCTCGATCGGCCTGGGCACCGACACCGGTGGCTCGATCCGGGTCCCGGCGGCGTACCAGGGGCTGTTCGGCATCCGCACCACCCACGGAGTGCTCCCCCGCGACGGCGTTCTTCCGCTGGCACCGACCTTCGACGCGGTGGGGTGGCTGACCCGCGACGCGGGCCTGCTGGCCCGCGTCGGCGCCGTCCTGGTGCCGGGCACGACCACCGCCGCCGGCCGGAAAGCCTGGTCACCGTGCCGGCACTGCTGGAGCTCGCCGAGGTCGAGGTGGCCGCGGCGGTCGCCGGCTGGCAGCCGCGGACGCTGCGACCGGTCGGCTGGCCGGTGCAGGAGGCTGGCGGGCTGGCGCGACGCCTTCGTCACCCTCCAGGCGTGGGAGGCCTGGCGCGAGCACGGCACGTGGCTGGCGGAGCGGCTCGGCACCCTGGGCCCGGACGTGCGCGGCCGGTTCGAGCGTGCCCGCACGATCGGCGCGGACGAGGCGGCGACGGCACGCGCGGTGGTCGACGCCGCGCGGGACACGATCCGTGAGCCTGGTCGGCGACCAGGTCGTCGTCCTGCCCGCAGGCTCCCACGGTGGCCCCCCTGCTCGGCGACGGGCTGGCCGCGCGGCTGCAGGAGACGCGGGAGGCGACCCTCGCGCTGACCTGCGTCGCGGGCATCGGGGGGCTGCCCGCGGTGACCGTGCCGCTGCGCACCTCCACGGGCCTGCCGTGCGGCGCGTGCCTGCTCGCGGCGCCCGGGCGCGACCACGACCTGCTCGACCTCGCCCGCGAATTGACCTGACTGAAACGATTGTTTCGATCTCGCTTCACAGGGAGGATCTAGTTTCAGAGCCGTGAGCGAGGAGGCCCTGTGCTGATCGAGGAGTTCAACGCCCTGCCGGACGCGGAGGCGGCGGAGGCGCTGCGGGCCTGCGTGGCCATCGACGGGTGGGTGGGCGCGCTGTCCGCCGGGCGGCCCTACGCCACGGCCGCGAGCCTGCTCGACACCGCTCGTGAGCAGGTGGCGGGATGGACGCCGGCCGAGGTCGAGGGGGCGCTCGCCGACCACCCGCGGATCGGCGAGCGCCCCACCGGAGCCGGTACGACGGCCGCCCACTCGCGCCGCGAGCAGGCCGGCGTCGACGCCGCCGACACCGGCCTCGCCGCCCGGCTCGCTGCGGGCAACGCCGCCTACGAGCAGCGCTTCGGCCGGATCTACCTGGTCCGCGCCAAGGGCCGCGACGGCGAGGAGCCTGCTCGCGCTCCCGGAGCAGCGGCTCGGCAACGACCCGGCCACCGAGCTCGACGTCACCCGGCAGCAGACTCGGGGAGATCGCCCTGCTCCGGCTCGCGGACCTGGTCGGCGCGGACGCGGAGGTGCTGCGGTGAGCACGGCCTCCACCCACGTTCTCGACGCGGTGCTGGGCCGTCCCGCGGCGGGCGTCGCGGTCGTCCTCGCCGACGCCTCCGGCGTACCGGTCGAGGAGGCCGTGACCGACGCCGACGGCCGGGTCCGCTTCGCCGCCGACCTCGCCTCGGGCGAGCACCGCCTGTCCTTCGTGACCGGTGCGTGGTTCGCCGCCCAGGACCGGGCGAGCCTTCCACCCGCGGGTCGAGATCACCTTCGCGGTGACCGACGGCGAGCACCACCACGTGGCGCTGCTCCTCAGCCCGTTCTCCTACACGACCTACCGGGGGTCCTGATGGGCGGCTACGAGCTCTCCGACCTCCAGCACGGCAAGGCCGAGTGCCGGCTGGTCACCGTCGAGCGCGCCACGGCCGACCACGTCCTGCGCGACCTCACCGTGACCACCCAGCCTGCGCGGCGACTTCGCCGCGGCCTACACCGACGGCGACAACAGCCACGTGCACGCCACCGACACCCAGAAGAACACCGTCTTCGCCCTCGCCCGCGAGCACGGCGTGGGCGCGACCGAGGACTTCCTGCTCACCCTGGCGGGCCACTGGCGCGCGCAGGAGTGGGTCAACGGCACCTGGTTCGGCGCCGAGCAGCACACCTGGGACCGGCTGCCCACCAACGGGCACTCCTTCGCCCGTACCGGCGGCGCTACCCGCACCGCGTGGGTGCAGACCTGGGGCGAGGAGACCCACGTCCTGGCGGGCGTGCGCGACCTCGTGCTCCTCAAGAGCACCGGCAGCGAGTTCCACGGCTTCCCCCGCGACCGCTACACGACGCTCGGCGAGACCGACGACCGGATCCTGGCGACCAGCGTCACCGCCACCTGGCGCTACGCCGACGCCGCCGGCGCGTGGGACGCGCGGCACGAGACGGTGCGCGAGGCGCTCGTCGAGGCGTTCGCCCGCACGCACAGCCTCGCTCTCCAGCAGACCATCCACGCCATGGGCGAGGCCGCGCTCGACGCCTGCCCCGAGGCCGTGGAGATCCGCATCTCCTGCCCCAACAAGCACCACTTCCTCGTCGACCTGAGCCCCTTCGGGCTCGACAACCCGGGCGAGGTGTTCGTCGCCGCGGACCGGCCCTACGGGCTGATCTCCGCGACGCTCTCGCGCGCCGACGCGCCCGCGGCGCCGCAGGCATGGGCCGGGATCGCGCCGTGACCGAGACCGTCGCCGCGCGCCGGGTGCTCGTCGAGGGCGCCTTCGCGCCCGCCACCCTGCACCTCGCGGACGGCAGGATCACCGCGATCACCCCGTACGACGCGGGCGCGGCGCTGGTGCTGCCCGGCACGTCGTCCCTGCTGCCGGGGGTGGTGGACACCCACGTCCACGTCAACGAGCCGGGCCGCACGGAGTGGGAGGGCTTCGCGACGGCGACACGGGCGGCGGCGCTCGGCGGGGTGACCACGCTCGTCGACATGCCGCTGAACTCCGTGCCGCCGACGACCACCGTCGAGGCGCTGGAGCGCAAGCGCGCGGCCGCCGCGGCGCAGGCGGCGGTGGACGTCGGCTTCTGGGGCGGTGCGGTGCCGGACAGCCTGGGTGGCCTGGAGCGGCTGTGGGAGGCGGGGGTGTTCGGCTTCAAGTGCTTCCTGTCACCGAGCGGCGTGGAGGAGTTCCCCGCGCTCGACGCCGGCCAGCCTGCTCGTCGCACTGAAGGAGGTCGCCTCCTTCGACGGCCTGTTGATCGTGCACGCGGAGGACGCCGCGGTGCTCGACGCGGCGCCCCACCCCCGAGCCGGGCGTACGCCGACTTCCTGCTCAGCCGTCCCGACGAGGCCGAGCCTGGCGGCGATCCGGCGGCTGCTCGACGGGGCGCGGGAGACCGGCTGCCGGGTGCACGTGCTGCACCTGTCCAGCGCGCGGGCGCTCGACCTGCTCGCCGGCGCCCGGGCCGAGGGGCTGCACGTGACGGTGGAGACCTGCCCGCACTACCTGTGCCTGGCCGCCGGCGAGATCCCCGACGCCGCGCCCGAGTTCAAGTGCTGCCCGCCCATCCGCGACGAGGGCAACCGGTCCGCGCTGTGGGCGGGCCTCGCCGACGGGGTGATCGACGTCGTGGTGAGCGACCACTCCCCCACGACGCCGGCGATGAAGGGAGCCGGTGGCGGCGACCTCCAGCAGGCCTGGGGCGGGATCGCCGGGCTGCAGGTCGGCTTCGCCGCCGTGGCCGACGAGGCGCTGCGCCGCGGCCACGGCCTGGAGCAGGTCGCCGGCTGGATGGCGACCGGTACGGCGGACCTGGTCGGGCTCGCCGCCAAGGGCCGCATCGCCGTCGGCGCCGACGCCGACCTGGTCGCCTACGACACCACGGTGCCGCTGACCGTGGACGCGGGCCGGCTGGCGCATCGCAACCCCGGCTCGGCGTACGACGGCCGGAGGCTCGCAGGATCGGTGACCCACACCCTGCTGCGGGGAGAGCCGGTCGAGGAGGGCACGCGACGCGGCGTGCTGCTGGAGAGGACGGCCTGATGGACGAGATCGCACCCCCGCCGCGGCTGCTGATGGGCCCCGGCCCGATCAGCGTGGACCCGCGGGTGCTGCGGGCGATGGCGGCGCCCCTGGTCGGGCAGTTCGACCCGTTCATGACCGCCACCATGAACGAGGTGATGGCGCTCTACCGCGAGGTCTTCGCCACCGGCAACGAGCAGACGTTCGTGGTCGACGGCACCGCACGGGCCGGGATCGAGGCGGCGCTGGTGTCGCTGATCGAGCCGGGCGACCGCGTGCTGGTGCCGGTGTTCGGGCGGTTCGGGCACCTGCTCACCGAGATCGCGCGGCGCTGCGGCGCGGAGGTGCACACCGTCGAGGTGCCGTGGGGCCAGGTCGTGGCTCCCGAGCAGGTCGAGGCCGCGATGCGCGCGGTCCGGCCCAAGGTGCTCGCCTGCGTGCAGGGCGACACCTCCACCACGATGTGCCAGCCGCTCGCCGAGATCGGCGCGCTGTGCCGCGAGCACGACGTGCTGTTCTACTGCGACGCCACCGCCTCGCTCGGCGGCAACGAGTTCCGGGCTGATGCCTGGCACCTCGACATCGCCACCGCCGGTCTGCAGAAGTGCCTGGGCGGGCCGTCCGGCTCCGCGCCGATCACGCTGTCACCGCGCGCGGTGGAGGTCGTCGGCGGGCGCCGCCACGTCGAGCAGGGCATCCGCGAGGACGGCGACGAGCCGACCGGTCGGGTGATCGCCTCCAACTACTTCGACCTCGCCATGGTCATGGACTACTGGGGCCGCCGCCGGCTCAACCACCACACCGAGGCCACCTCCATGCTCTACGCCGCCCGCGAGTGCGCCCGCCTGCTCGACGCCGAGGGCGTCGAGGCCGCCGTGGCCAGGCACGAGCCTGCACGGCCGGGCGATGCTGCAGGGCGTGCGGGGTCTCGGCCTCGGCGTCTTCGGCGACCTCGCGCACAAGATGAACAACGTCGTCGCCGTCGAGATCCCCGAGGAGCTCGGCGCGGCCGGCGGTGACGCCGTGCGCGGACGCCTGCTGGAGGACTTCGGCATCGAGATCGGCACCTCGTTCGGCCCGCTGCACGGCAAGGTCTGGCGGATCGGGACGATGGGCTACAACGCCCGCAAGGATGCGGTGCTGACGACGCTGGCGGCCCTGGAGCAGGTGCTGCGGGCGGCCGGCGTACGAGTGCCGGCGGGCGGGGGCGTCGCGGCGGCCCAGGAGGTCTACGCATGACGAGCGCCGCCGTCGTCCTGGCGCGCTGCGCCGAGTCTCGCCACCATCTCGGCCTCCCCGGACTGGCTGGAGCGCACGCACCTGACCCCCGAGCACCGGCGGGCCAACGCGGTCACCGCGGAGTGGATGCGCGCGGCCGGCCTGGAGGTGGACCAGGACGCAGCCGGCAACGTCCGCGGCCGGCGCGAGGGCAGCACCCCCGGCCTGCCCGCGCTGCTGCTCGGCTCGCACCTCGACACCGTCCCGGACGCCGGCGCGTACGACGGCATGCTGGGCGTGCTCATGGCCGTCGCCGTCGCCGAGCGGCTGCGCGCGACCCCGCTCCCCTTCGCGCTGGAGGTGATCGGCTTCAGCGACGAGGAGGGCGCCCGCTTCGGCAAGGCACTGCTCGGAAGCCAGGCCGTCGCGGGCCACTGGGACGAGGCGTGGTGGGACCTGCGCGACCGCGACGACGTCAGCCTGCGGGAGGCGTTCGAGGCGTTCGGGCTCGACCCGCGCCGGGTCGGCGAGGCCGCCCGCCGACCGGAGGAGCCTGGTCGGCTACCTCGAGGCGCACATCGAGCAGGGCCCCTACCTGGAGGAGGCCGACGCCTCGCTCGGCTACGTCACCACCATCGCGGGCGCACGCCGGTTCCACCTGACGGTGACCGGCGAGGCGCGGCACGCCGGCGGGACGCCGTACGAGCGCCGGAGGGACGCGCTGCTCGGCGCCGCCGAGATGGTGGTGGCCGTCGAACGGCTCGCCCGCGCGGCCGGCACCATCGCCACCGTCGGCCGGATCGACGTGCAGCCGGGCGCGGTCAACGTGATCGCCGGGCGGGCCGAGCCTGAGCCTGGACCTGCGCGCGGCGAGCGATGCCGAGCGGGACCGCTCGTGGCAGGAGATCGAGCGGGCCCTGCTCGCCGTCTGCGAGACCCGCGGCCTGCACCTCGACGTCGTCGAGACGCACCGGGCCGCGGCCGCGCACTGCGCCGGGTGGCTCACCGACGCGGTGGTCGCGGGCATCCGCGCGACCGGTGACGACCAGCCACGCGGGCTGTGGAGCCGCGCCGGGCACGACGCGATGGCGATGGCCGAGATCACGGACGTCGCGATGCTCTTCGTGCGCTGCCACGACGGCATCAGCCACCACCCCGCGGAGTCGGTGCGCGAGATCGACGTCGCGCGCGGGCTGGACGCCTTCGAGCAGGCGGTCCTCGAGGTCGCGCGGCGCACGGCGGGGGCACCGGCATGAGGATCGACGAGCGGATCGCCACCCACCACGACGCGCTGACGCCGCAGGAGCGCCGGGCGGCGGCGACCCTGCTGGAGCACCTGGACGACCTGGCGACGTACCGTGCGGCGGAGCCTGGCGGACCTCGCCGGGGTCTCGCGGGCGACGATGAGCCGGCTGTTCCGCAGCCTGGGTTTCGAGGACTTCGACGAGGTGCGCGAGCACCTGCGCGGCCTGCGCGGCGCCGGTGAGCCCCGCCGCGTCGACGGGGCCCCGAACGTCGAGACGCTGGCCGGTGCCGAGCACGCGGCCATCCTGCGGGCGCTTGAGCACCCCCGCCTGCCGGAGGTCGCGGGCCTGCTCGCGCTCGCCCAGCGGGTGCTGGTGGTGGGCTGGCGCAACAGCCTACCCGGTCGCCCTGCACCTGCGCGGACAGACTCGCCCAGGCCCGCGACGACGTACGGATCGCGCCGGTGCCGGGCCAGACCACCGGTGAGGAGCCTGGTGGGCCTGGGCGCGGAGGACGTGATCGTGGTGGTCGCCTTCCGGCGCCGGCCCGCGCACCTCGGCGCCTTCCTGGACGCGGCCCGCGCGACCGGGGCGAGCGTCGTGCTCATCGGCGACCCGAGCGCCGTCGCCCACGCCTCGCGGGCGAGCGTGTGGGTCGAGTGCCCGTTGCAGCACACGCTCGCCTTCGACAGCCTACGCCGCACCGATGGCGATGGTCAGCCTGCTCGCCGACGGTGTGCTCGCCGCGAACCGCCGCCGCGGCCCGGCGCGGGTGCGCGCCATCACCGAGACCTACGAACGACTGGGAGAAGTCGAGTGAGCGACGACAGCACGTGGCTGGCCCGCGCCGTCGACCTGGCGAGCGCCAACGTGGCCGAGGGAGGTGGTCCCTTCGGGGCGGTGGTCGTGCGGGACGGCGTCCTGCTGGCCTCCGGCCAGAACCGGGTCACCCGCGACCTCGACCCCACCGCCCATGCCGAGGTGGTCGCGATCCGCGCCGCCTGCCTCCAGGTCGGGGACTTCAGCCTCGCCGGGTCCACGCTCTACACCTCCTGCGAGCCCTGCCCGCTGTGCCTGTCCTCGGCGCTGTGGGCACGTCTCGAGCGGGTCGTGTACGCCGCCGACCGCGAGGACGCCGCCCGCGGCGGATTCGACGACCGCGCGTTCTACGAGGCTCTTCGAGCGCCCCCCGCTCGGAGTGGTCGATGGCGATCGAGAACCTCCGCCTGGACTCCTCCGCGCAGCCCTTCGACACCTGGCTCGCGAACGAGGCCCGCACGGCCTACTGACCCGTCGAGTTGGGGGTTTCCACCGTCGAGTTGGGGGTTTCCACCGTCGAGTTGGGGGGTTTCCACCGTCGAGTTGGGGGGGTTTCCACCGTCGAGTTGCCCCAACTCACGGGCGGGAAGTCCCAACTCGCGGGTGGGAAGTCCCAACTCGCGGGTGGGAACCCCCAAGTCACGGGTGGGAAGTCCCAACTCGCGGGTGGGAACCCCCAAGTCACGGGTGGGAAGTGCCAAGTCGGGCGGGGGCAAGAAGCTCGACGGCCACCGACAGCGCGATCACGGCGGGCTGCTTGCCGGCCAGGCCGGTAACGGCGGGGTCGCCGATCGGCGTACGCACCCGGGCGATCTCCTGCGGCGCGTGGCCGAGGTCGGCGAGCCGGGCCCGGAAGCGGGTCCACTTGGCCGAGGAGCCGATCACCCCCACCGACCCCGGTACGTCGGAGCGGAGCAGCGCGTCGAGCAGGGCGAGGTCCTCGGCGTGGTCGTGGGTGAGCACCAGCGCCTGCACCCCGCGGGGCAGCGCGGCGATGGCCAGGCTCGGGGAGGACCGGCTCCCGGTGCACCCGTACGACGGCCGGGCCGCCCAGCAACGGCGTCAGCCGGTCGTCGCCGAGTTCGGTCGGCGCGCGAGTCGACGAGGTGGAGGTCGAGGTCGTGCCGGCTCAGCAGCAGGGCCAGGCTCGAAGCCGACGTGACCGAGACCGAAGATCGCGATGGCCGGTCGGACGGGCTGCGGTTCGTAGAGCAAGGTGACCTGGCCGCCGCAGCACTGGACGCCGTGCGCGGCGGGCGCCTTGTCGGAGAGGTCGTGCCGCTCGGTCACCGCCGCGGTGGCGCCCTCGCGCAGCAGGGCACGCGCGCGGCGTACCGCCGACTCCTCGAGGTTGCCGCCGCCGACGCTCCCCCAGACCTCGTCGGTGGCGACCACCAGCCTTGGCGCCGGCCTCACGCGGGGTGTGGCCGCGCGCCTCCGCGACGGTGACGAGCACCGCGGGGACGCGGGTCGCGCGCAGGTGCTGCAGGGCGTGCAGCCAGTCCATCAGCCTCGCGCCTCCTCGATCGCCCACCACACGGCCTCCGGGGTCGCGGGCGAGGGCAGGTCGACGGCGTGCCCGGCCGGGCCGAACGCCGCGACCGCCTCGCGGATCGCCTCGCGCACCGAGAACGCCAGCATCAGCGGTGGCTCGCCGACGGCCTTGGAGCCGTAGACGGCACCGTCCTCGGTCGCCTGCTCCAGCAGCGCGATCCGCATCGTGCCGGGCATCTCCGACAGGCTCGGGATCTTGTACGTCGACGCGGACTGGGTCGCGAGCCTCCCGCGACCCGCGCCGTCGGAGTCGTCCCAGCGCAGGTCCTCCAGGGTCAGCCAGCCCAGCCCCTGGACGAAGCCGCCCTCGATCTGCCCGACATCGATGAGCGGCGAGAGACTGTCGCCGACGTCGTGGACGATGTCGACGCGGGTGACGTCGTAGGCGCCGGTGAACCCGTCGACCTCGACCTCGGCGGCGGCGACGCCCCAGGCAAAGTACTTGAACGGGCTGCCGCGCATCGCGGCGGCGTCCCAGGTCAGCCCCTCGGTGCGGTAGAAGCCGGCGGCCCAGAGCCTGCACCCGGTCGAGGTACGCCGTCCGCACGACCTCCTCCCAGGTCGCTCCCGCGCCCAGCCGCTCCCGCACCGGCACCAGGCGCGCGAGGATCTGCTCGCAGGCGTCCTTGACCGCGGCGCCGTTGAGGTCGGCGCCGGAGTCGGCGGCGGTCGCGGAGGTGTTGGGCACCTTGTCCGTGCGGGTCGGCGCGAGCCGCACCCGTTCGATCGGCAGTCCCAACGCGGTGGCGGCGACCTGCAGCATCTTGGTGTGCAGCCCCTGCCCCATCTCGGTGCCGCCGTGGTTGACGAGCACGGATCCGTCCTTGTAGACGTGCACGAGCGCACCGGCCTGGTTGAAGGCGGTGAAGTTGAAGGAGATGCCGAACTTCACCGGCGTGATCGCCAGACCCCGCTTGCGGTGGGGGTCCTGGGCGTTGGCGGCCGCGATGTCGGCCGTGCGGGCAGCGAGCCTCGGAAGAGTCGAGCACCTGCTGCCACGCCCGGGCGAGCCGCTCGGCGTGCCGCACCGGCTGGCCGTACGGCGTGGTCTGGCCCTCGACGTAGAAGTTCCGACGGCGCAGGCTCGTCGGCCGGTAGCCCGAGCAGGGGGGCGCAGCGCCCGAGGAGGTCCTCGATCACCAGCATCCCCTGGGGACCGCCGAAGCCGCGGAAGGCGGTCTGCGAGGTCTTGTGGGTGCGCGCGATCCGACCCGCGACGGCGAGGTGCGGGATCCAGTACGCGTTGTCGACGTGGCACAGCGCGCGGGAGAGCACCGGCTCGGAGAGGTCGAGGCTCCAGCCGCCGTCGGAGGTGAGCGTGGCCTCGAGCGCCTGGATCCGGCCGTCGTCGTCGAAGCCGACCCTCCAGGCCGCGTGGAAGCCGTGCCTCTTGCCGGTCATCGTCATGTCCTGCTGGCGGGTGAGCCGAACCCGCACCGGTCGCCCGGTCAGCCGTGCGCCGAGGGCCGCGACGGCCGCGAAGCCGTGCGGCTGCATCTCCTTGCCACCGAAGCCCCCTCCCATCCGCAGGCACTGGACGGTGACCTGGTGGCTGTCCAGGCCCAGCACGTGGGCCACGATCTCCTGGGTCTCGGTGGGGTGCTGCGTGCTGCACTGGACGAACACCTGGCCGTCGTCCTCGACCAGGGCCAGCGAGGCGTGCGTCTCCAGGTAGAAGTGCTCCTGGCCCGCCATCTCGAGCCTGGCCCTCGAACACCCGGGTGGACGCGGCGAAGCCGTCGTCGACGGAGCCGCGCGCCAGCCAGGGCCGCGCGCCCTGGAAGCCTCTCCTGCGCGATCGCCTCGGCCAGGGTGAGCACCGACGGCAGGGGCTCCCAGCCTGACCGCCACGGCGGCGGCTCCGAGCCGGGCCGCCTCCAGGCTCTCCCCGAGCACCCACGCGACCGCGTGCCCGTGGAACATCGCCTCGTCGGGGAAGAGCGGCTCGTCGTGCTTGACCCCGGCATCGTTCACCCCGGGTACGTCGGCGGCGGTCAGCACCCGCACGACCCCCACGACGTCGTACGCCGGGGCGGGGTCGAGCGCGACGACCCGGGCGTGCGCGTGCGGGGCGACCACCGGGTGGGCGTGCAGCACGCCGGACGTGCGCAGGGCGACGTCGTCGGTGTAGAGCGCGCGTCCGGTGACGTGCAGCGCAGCAGCCTCGTGCGGCCGAGCCCGGCCGACGGCCGCACGCGGAGGACGACGGGCGAGCCCGCTCATCGCCCGGCCACCAGTCGGGGCAGGGCCTGGCCGAGCATCGCCCGCCGGTACGCCGCGCTGGCCCGGTGGTCGTCGATGGGCGTCCCCGTCGCGGCCAGCGCCTCGGCCGCGGGCGCGACGCCGGCGGCCGTCCAGGCCGCGCCGGTGAGCAGGTCCTCGGCCGCGGTCGCGCGCAGTGGCGTGGCCGCCACCCCGCCGAGCCCGATCGCGGCCCGGGTGACCACGCCGTCGCTCACCTCCAGCGCGAAGGCGAGCGCCACCGAGGAGATGTCGTCGAAGCGGCGCTTGGCGATCTTGTGGAAGGCCGTGGTGCCGGCCAGCGGCAGCGGCACCCGGACCCGGGCGATGAGCTCCCCGGGCTCACGCACGCTCTCGCGATAGCCGGTGAAGTAGTCCGCGAGCGCGACCTCCCGCTCCCCGGTGGAGGACACCAGCACCACGGAGGCGTCGAGCGCGAGCAGGGCGGGCGGCAGGTCGCCGATCGGCGAGCCGGTGCCGAGGTTGCCTCCGATGGTGGCGGCGTTGCGGATCAGTCGTGAGGCGAACTGCGGGAACACCGCGTCGAGCAGCGGGACGCGGCCGGCGAGGAGGCGTTCGGCCTCGCTCAGGCTCAGCGCCGCGCCGATCTCCACCACGCTCTCCCCGACGTGGAGCGCGCGCAGGCTCGGCGAGCCGGTCGACGGCGACCCGGAGGGCCGGGCGGGCGCCGCGCAGGTTGGCCTCGACGCCGAGGTCGGTCGATCCCGCGACCGCGACCGCACCGGGCTCGCCGAGCGCGGACAGCGCCTCGTCGAGGGAGGCCGGCCGGAGCCAGCGGTCGGCACGGCCGGGAACGACGCGGGGCGCCGGCGCCGTCGTACGGGCGGCGAGGGGGTCGTCGGCGGCGGGTGTCCCCAGCGCCTCGGCCGCCTCCAGGATCGGGCGGTAGCCCGTGCAGCGGCACAGGTTGCCCGACAGCGCGTGGTGGTCGAACGACGTGCGACCGGGCCGGTAGTACTCCGCGGCCATGCTGCACACGAAGCCCGGGGTGCAGAAGCCGCACTGCGAGCCGCCGCGCACGGCGAGCTCCTCCTGCACGGGGTGGAGCTCGCCGCCCGCCCCGATCCCCTCGGCGGTGACGACCTCCTGGCCGGCGAGAGCGGCAGCCGGGAGGAGGCAGGAGTTCAGGGCCGTCCACTCGGTGGCGGTGGCGGTCCCGGGGCGCGCGAGCAGCACGGCGCACGCACCGCACTCCCCCTCGGCACAGCCTTCCTTCGCGCCGGTCAGGCCGCTCGCGCGCAGCCAGTCCAGGGCGTTGTCCTCGGGCTGCGCGCCCGCGAGCGACCGTGCGGCGCCGTTGACGACGGCGGTCGGTTCGAGGTCCGGAGAGGTGCTCATCACCGCCACCGTAGGCCTGCCCACCAGCCCTCCGGGAGCGTCCGCGCGGAATTAACGAGGTGGAAACCGACCGACCCGTCCCTGAAACGCCGGTCTCATAGCGTCACCGCCCAGCAACCGCCGTTGCGTCTCGGAGCCACCGACATCCGCGCACCAGGAGACCCGATGACCCACGCCTCCCACCGACCTCGCCGCGTGCTGCGCCTCGCCGCGGCAGGCCTGGCCACCTCCGTCGGCCTGCTCGGCCTCGCCGCCTGCGGCAGCGACGACGCCGGGGACGAGGGCGGCAGCGGCCACGGCACGATCAGCGTCCAGTACTCCTGGATCAAGAACGAAGAGTTCGCGGGCGAGTTCTACGCCGAGGACAAGGGCTACTACGACGACGCCGGCTTCACCAAGGTCAACGGCATCTCGGGTCCCGACACCGGTGTGGCCAAGCCTGCTCAGCGGCTCGGTCCAGGTCGCGCTCAGCGACGCGGCCTCGATCGGCGCAGCCATCGCGAACGAGAAGGCGCCGCTGAAGATCATCGGGGCGACCTTCCAGAAGAACCCCTTCACCATCCTGTCCCTCAAGGACGGCGCGAACATCACCAAGCCCGAGGACCTCAAGGGCAAGAAGATCGGCGTCCAGGACTCCAACGCCAGCGTCTTCGAGGCCATCCTCAACGCCAACGGCATCTCCAAGGACGACGTCGAGGTGGTCCCGGTCGACTTCGACCCCACCCCGTTGATGGAGGGCAAGGTCGACGGCTTCATGGCCTACCTGACCAACGAGGCGATCACCGTCGAGCCTGGCCGGGCACGCTGTCACCAACCTGCCGTACGCCGACAACGGCGTGCCCTACGTCGCCGAGACCTTCAGCGTCACCGACCAGTACCTGGCCGAGAACAAGGAGCCTCCTCAAGGACTTCCTCATCGCCGAGATCAAGGGCTGGACCGACGTCTTCAAGAACAGCGCGGACGACACCGTCTCCCTGATCACGAAGTTCTACAACAAGGCGGCGTCCGACAACAGCGACGGGCTCGAGGCGACCTTCGGCGCACTCGACCCCAAGAAGACCGGGCTGGGCCTGGAGGCGGAGAAGAAGCTCATCTCCACCCCCGACACCCAGACCAACGGGCTCTTCACGATCACCGACGAGCTCAAGCAGCAGACCGTGGCCTCGCTGAAGGCGGCCGGCTGGGAGGTGAGCGCCGACGACCTGTTCGACACCAGCATCATCGACGGGATCTACGAGGAGCAGCCGGAGGCTCAAGGACTACCTCCCCTGACGATGAGCACCGGCATCCAGGTCACCGGGCTGACCAAGACCTTCTCGGCGGGTCGCGGTCGCTCGGTGACCGCCCTCGAGGACGCGGACCTGCACAGCGCGCAGGGCTCGTTCCTGGCACTGCTCGGCCCCTCGGGGTGCGGCAAGTCGACCATCCTGCGGATCCTCGCCGACCTGGAGCACCCCTCCTCCGGCACCGCGCTGGTCGACGGCCGCACCCCGGCGGAGCCTGCGCCGAGCCAGTGAGCCTGGGCATCGCCTTCCAGGACCACGCCCTGCTGCCGTGGCGCAGCGTCACCAAGAACATCCGGCTGCCCTTCGAGGTCGCGGGCCGGCCCGTCGACAAGGAGTACGTCGAGGGTCGATCGCCCTCGTCGGCCTGCGCGGCTTCGAGGACAGCAAGCCGGCCCAGGCTCTCGGGCGGCATGCGGCAACGCGTCTCGATCGCCCGCGCGCTGGCCCCTCAAGCCGTCGGTGCTGCTGCTCGACGAGCCCTTCGGCGCCCTCGACGACATGACCCGGCAGAACCTCAACCTGGAGTCTGCTGCGGATCTGGACCGAGAAGCCCGCCACGACGCTGCTCGTCACCCACGGCATCTCGGAGGCGATCTTCCTGTCCGACCAGGTGGCGGTGATGTCACCGCGACCGGGACGGATCAAGGCGGTCATCGACGTGGACCTGCCCCGCCCCCGCACGCCGGACCTGATGCGCACCCCGGAGTTCCACGCCCTCGTCGACCAGGCCTCGGAGCCTGCTCTTCGGCGCCGACGGCCGCGTGGACGCCGAGTCGTGACGCCCCGCCGCCGCGTGCCGGGCTGGCTGGCGGCCCTGATCGGCACCGTGGTCCTGGTGCTGGCCTGGTGGCTGTTCTCGGTGCTCGCCTTCCGTCCCGACGCGGGCACGACGTACGACCCGGTGCCCTCACCGCTGGCCGTGGCCCGCCAGATCGCCGACGACGGGTTCTCGGCGTACTGGGACTTCTTCTCTGTGACCATCCACGAGGCCGCGGTCGGCTTCCTGTGGGGCAACGGGCTGGCGCTGCTGCTCGCTGCCACCGTGCTGCTCGTGCCACGGCTCGAGCCCGTGGTGGTGCAGGTCGCCGTGGTGACCTACTGCCTGCCGCTCGTCGCCGTCGGCGGGATCTCGATCGTCGCTCTCGGCGGCGCGACCGAGCCCGGCGACCCCTCGGCCACCGCGATCTTCCTGGCCGCGCTCTCGGTCTTCTTCACCACCGTGGTCGGCGCGCTGCTCGGCTTCAAGGCCGCGGACAAGGCCAGTCTCGACGTGGTCCGGGTCTTCGGCGGCGGCCGGGTCCGCCAGGCTCTTCACCGTGCGCCTGGTGGCCGCCCTGCCGGCGATCCTCAACGCCCTCCAGGTCGCGGTGCCGACGTCGCTGCTGGGGGCGGTGCTGGGCGAGTACATGGGCGCCACCGACCGCAGCGTCGGGATCACCCTGATCCGGCTGCAGGGCCAGGCTCGACTCGGTGCGGGTGTGGGCGGTGTTCCTGCTGTGCGCGCTGGTGGCCCTGGCCGGGTACGCCGTGTTCGGCCTGCTCGCCCGCCTGGTCACCCCCTGGGTGTCGGGACGAGGCACCGCATGAGCCGCGCGATCGGGCGCTCGCTGCTCAACGCCCTGGTCACCGTGCTGGTGGTGCTCGGCCTCTGGCAGGCCGTGGTGAGCCTGGCCGGCGTCTCGCCGTACGTCGCCAAGGGACCCGCGGACGTGTTCGGCTTCCTCTTCGTCGACGAGGCCGGCGCGCCGGCGGGCCGACTCGCCGCGGACCACCGCGCGGCGCTGCGCCCGCTGACGGTGCAGACCCTGCAGGACGCCGGACTGGGGTTCGCCGTGGGCATGGCGATCGCCGTGCTGCTGGCCCTGGCGTTCTCGCTGTCCAAGACGGTCGAGGCCGGGGTGCTCCCCCCTGGCGCTGCTCCTGCGCAGCGTGCCCCTGGTCTCGATCTCCCCCGTGATCATCCTGATCACCGGGCGCGGCACCACCGCCTCGGTGGCCGTGATCGGGAGCATCGTGGTGCTCTTCCCCGCGCTGGCGTCGGCGTTGTTCGGGCTGGGCCGAGCCAGCCGCGAGAGCCTCGACCTGGTCCGCGTCTACGGCGGCGGGAGCGCGATGGCGCTGCGCAAGGTCGCCGTCCCCGGCGCCCTGCCGTCGCTGTTCGCCGCGGCGCGGGTGTCCGTCCCCGGCGCGGTCACCGGCGCGCTGCTCGCCGAGTGGCTCTCGACCGGCAAGGGCATCGGCGGGTCGATCCAGAAGTTCAGCGCGGCCGCGCGCTTCGACGACCTCTGGGCATCGGTCGCGATCATCACCGCGATCACGCTGCTGCTCTACAACCTCGTGCAGCTGCTGGAGAACGTCGTGCTGGCCCGGATGGGGATGACCCAGCAGCAGACCTGAGCGGGCGGCCGGCCGTGCTCAGTGCGTGTTGCCGGCGGTCACCAGGGTGAGGCCGAGGCCGACCATCATCACCCCGCCGGCCGCGCCGAGGCCGTCGAGGCGCTGCGGCTTGCGGGCGAACCAGTCCCGCGCCCGTCCGGCGACCAGCGCCCAGCACGTGTCCGAGCACACGGCCATGACGCCGAAGAGCACGCCGAGGAGCAGCAGGCTGCGGTGCGGCGGCAGCGCCGTCGTCGATGAACTGCGGCAGGAAGGCGACGAAGAAGACGATCGTCTTCGGGTTGGTCGTGCCGACCAGGAGGCCGGTCCGGACCGACGTCAGGCCGCTGCGCGCCGGAGCATCGTCGCCCGCACCCGAGGCGGTCAGCGCCGCACGGGCGTCACTGCGGTGCCGGATCGCCTGGACGCCGAGATAGGCGACGTAGGCCGCGCCGGCGATCTTGAGCACGGTGAACGCGGTCGTCGAGGCGGCCACGACCGCGCCGAGGCCGACGGCCACGAGCGCGACCTGGGCGACCAGTCCGAGGCCGTTGCCCACGACGGACAGCAGCGCGTCGCGGCGCCCGACGGTCAGCGCACGGCCGATCGTGAACAGCAGGCTCGGCCCCGGCACCTGGATGAACAGGAACGAGGCGATCGCGAAGGCGGCGAGCCTGGCTGGTCGACGGCATGAGGGCATTGTGCGCCAGCGGGAGCCCGATGGCGAGCGGGTTCGAGGCGCCGTCAGAGGCCGATGACGGCGCCCGTGGCCTCCGTGACGTGGGCGACGAGACGTCGTACGGCATCCGGGGAGGGCGCCCGCTGCCCGGGAAGCACCACCGGCCGCTGCGCCCGGTCGTGCCAGAAGTGCGGCGGCCGCGACGTGGGCCGGGTGGCGACGAGCCAGACGGCGGTGTCGGCACCGTCGTCGTCGCGGCGCAGGAGCGGCCGGGTCAGCCGCTCGAAGCGGGGCAGGTGCTCCTGGACGCCGGGCGTCGCCACCCAGCCCGGGTGCATGCTCACGACGAGCGCGCGGCCCGTGCTGTCCCGACGGGCCCACTCCTCGGCGAGCACCACCTGCATCCGCTTGGTCCGCGCGTAGGCGCGCACGCCGTCGTAGCTGCCGCGGCGGTACTCGATGTCGTCGGCGTCGTCCGCGTGCAGCCGCGCGCCGTACATGCCGCCCGAGACTCATCCACACCAGGCTCGGGGCCGGGGACGCCCGCAGCCCGTCACCGAGCAGGGCGGTCATCAGGTGCGGCCCGAGGACGTGCACGGCCAGCGTCAGGCTCGTGCCCCTGCGGGCTGGTCTCGCGCCGCTCGCCCGTCATCGTGCCCGCGTTGTGCAGGATCGCGTCGAGCCGGTCGACGCGAGCGGTGAAGTCGTCCGCCCAGCGCCGTACGGCGTCGAGGTCGCCGACGTCGCAGGTCTCACCGACCACCTCCGCGCCGGGGACCAGCGAACGCGCCTCGTCGACCGTCGCGGAGACCTTGGCCGCGTTGCGGCCGAGCACGTGGACCGCGGCGCCCAGGCGCAGGTAGCCCACCACCGCCGCCTTCCCGATGCCCGAGGTGGCGCCCGTGACCAGCACCCGCCGGCCCGCGAGCGCGTCCGGCGCGGGGTCGTCGGGCCACCACCGGGCACGCAGCCCGCTGCCGAGCCGGGTGTAGCCCAGCACGACCGTGCGGTCCATCGATGCGTCCACGACGTGCGCGAGTGCCGACCCGATTCCCATGAACGCGACCCTAGAGCGCTTCAGCAAGCCCGGATGCCTGCCGATGGGGCGAGCATGGAGGAGCCCCACCCCTGCCCGCCCTGGTGCGTGACCACCGCCGCCGAGCACGAGTACGACGACGCGGGCGCCTGGCTGCACGAGGGCCCCACCTTCGGCCTGCTCCGCACCTGGTGCCTGGACGGCCCGGTCCCGGTGTTCAGCGCCACCCTCGTCGAGGCCCTGTCCGAGGCGGGCGAGACTCGGCGCGGAGGACCTGCGCCGGCTGGCGACCGACGCCCTCGACGCCGCCATGTGGATGGACCGCCAGGGCCGGCTCGGCATCGCCGACGACCGCTCCGTGGTGGACCTGGTCCGCGCGGCGCACGCCCGCTCGGCCTCCTGAGCAGGGTCAGGCCGAGGCCTGCTCGCCCCCGAACCCGATCTCGTTGCCGTCCGGGTCGCGATAGGTCACCTTGCGCACCCCGTTGCCGTAGGTCTCGTCGCCGGCCGGCTCGATCCCCCGGTCCGCGATCGCCTCCACCCACCGGTCGAGGTCGTCGACGAAGAGGGTGTGCCGCGCGTGCCCGGCGTGCTCCGGCAGCACCTCGGTGAACACGTAGCGGTGCTCGGCCAGGCTCCCAGACCGCCTCGATCTCGTTCGGCAGGAAGGACGGCGGCTCACCGAGCAGCCGCTCGTACCAGGCCAGCGCCCGGTCGTGGTCGGTCACCGGGATCCCGGCGAAGAGACTCGAGCATGGCTCCGACGATAGGTGACGACAGGTTCAGCCGATCCGTTCGGCGAGGGTCGCCAGGCCCGGCCCGGTCAGACCGGCCACGGCGGCCGGGCGCCCGCAGGAGGCCAGCAGGAGCTCCAGCGCCGGTCCGGACACCTCCGGCCCGGTGCCGTGGACGAGGTCCGCGTCGGTCGCCCGCAGGCTCAACCCCTCGAACCACGCCTTCGCGCCGCCCATCGCGGGCGACGTGCGCGCCTGCCACCGGAAGGCGGCGACCACCGCGTCGGTGTCGTAGTCGCGGACCAGGCCCAACGGGCGTCGTACGTCCTCGCCGTGGACGATCGCCTCGACCAGCCGGGTGTCCAGCGGCGCGGGCGGGGTGAGCCGCAGGCTCGACGGCGGCGCGCAGGCCGTCGAGGGTCCCAGCGGGGGTGGCCCCGCGGAAGCGCTCCATCCCACGCTGGTTCTGCCGGTCGAAGTCGAAGCGGTGGCGCACCATCTCTGCCACGAAGCGCAGCCGCGAGGTGCGTGCCGTGTCGACGACGTGCGCGACGACGTCCTCGACCGTCCAGCCCGCGCAGAGGGAGGGTGTGCGCCACTGCTCCTCGCTCAACAGGGCGAGGTCGTCGGCCAGCGCTCGGCGCTCGGCATGCACGAAGGGCCACACGTCGCTCATGCGCCGTTCCTACCGGGTGCCACCGACAGCGGGCCGCATCCGGCGCAGCGCGCCGGCCGCGCGTCGTACGTCGTCGGTGAGGGCAGCGAGGACCGGGCTGTCGAGGCGCCACCGCTGCCAGTGGAGCGGTACGTCGACCGAGCGGGACCCGGGCAGCCGCACCAGCGCGCCCGCGGCCAGGTCCGGCTCCAGGCTGGGGATCGAGGATCATCCCCCAGCCGAGGCCGCGTCGTACCGCCTCGTGGAAGTCGGCGGTGCTCGGCACCCGGTGCACGACGGGCGGACGCGTGGCACCGTGCGCGGCGAGCACCCGGTCCTGCAGGTGGTCCTTCTCGTTGAACACCACCATCGGTGCGCTGCTCCACGCCAGGCCGCGCCCCCGGCGGTGTGCCTCGACGAAGGCCGGCGCGGCGGCCGGTGTGTAGCGGATGCTGCCCAGCGGCTCGACCACGCAGCCCTGCACCGGCAGCGGCTCGCTGGTGGTCGCGGCCAGGACGTCGCCCCGGCGGAGCAGGTCGTGCGCGTAGGCCTGGTCCTCGACGTGCAGCCGCAGTGCCGTGCCGCCGCGGCCGGCGACCGCGTCCAGCACCGGCCGGAACCAGGTGGCCAGCGAGTCGGCGTTGACCGCGACCGCCGGCTCGGCCACCTCCGGCTCGCCGAGCGAGGCGACGGCCTCGGCGGCGAGCAGCCGCAGCCTGCCGGGCCAGCCGCAGCAGCGGCTCCCCGGCACTGGTGACCGTCGCGGGCGTCGTACGGCGCACGAGCACCTGGCCCGCCGCCTGCTCCAGCGCCCGCACCCGTTGGCTGACGGCACTCGGCGTGAGGTGCAGCCGTCGCGCGGCCGCGTCGAAGGTGCCCTCCTCGGTGATGGCGAGCAGGGTCTCCAGGTGACTCGGGTCGAAGCGCACCCATCGAGTTAAGCATTGGTTCATGTTCTGTAGGAACATTCGCTGTTCTGCATCTGATGCCGGCTCTAGCGTGGACACGTGATCGCCCCGGCCGCGGCGGGCCTGCTGACCCTGCTGTCCCTCATCGTCGCCATCGGCGCGCAGAACGCGCTGGTCCTGCGCCAGGGTCTGCTGCGCTCCCACGTCGGCCCGGTGGTGGCGGTGTGCGCCGTGTCCGACGCGGTCCTCATCTCCGCGGGCATCGCCGGCGTCGGCACGCTGGTCGACCGCGCCGAGTGGATGATCGAGGTGGTGCGGTGGCTGGGCGTCGCGTTCCTGCTCGGGTACGCCGCCAGCCTCGCTCCGCCGCGCGCTGCGCCCCGAGGCCCTGGACCCCGGCAACGCCGTCGCCGAGTCCCGCCGCCTCGTGGTGGGCCGCACGATCGCGTTGACCTGGCTGAACCCGCACGTCTACCTCGACACCCTGCTCCTCGGCTCGATCGCGGCGGCCCACGACGGTGGCGCGGTCGCCGGGCGCTGGTGGTTCGGCGTGGGCGCCGCGCTCGGCAGCGTGCTGTGGTTCACCAGCCTCGGCTTCGGCGCCCGGGTGCTCGCTCCCCTGCTGGCCCGGCCCCGGGCCTGGCAGGTGGTGGAGGTCGCCATCGCCGTGACGATGGTCCTCGTCGCCGCCAAGGCTCGCCCTCGGGTGAGCCTACGACGAGATCAGCGCCGTGCGCACCGAGATGCCCAGGCTCCCGGGTGCGCACCGTCGTGATCCGCCGACCGGGCTGCACCGCGTCCTTGACCGGCGTCGTGTGCTCGCCCAGCAGGGCCGCGGCCGCGTCGATGTCGGCGACCGCGTGGGTCAGCCCCCAGATGCTCGACGGCCCGTCGCCGGTCGCGTCCGGCGAGCCGACGACCTCGAGGATCACCTCGCCGAGGCGGAAGAACACCTGGCGCACCGGTGACTCGCCCAGGGCCCCGTCCCGCTCCCGTCGTACGTCGAGGCCGATCGCCTCGAGCGCCGCGACGGTCCTCGCGACGTGCGGGCTGAGCAGGACGACGTGGTCGATGTGCGTGACGCCGTTCGGGTGGCTCGCCGGCTCATCCGGCTGCTCGGCGGTGACGGTGGTGGGGACGCCGTCGAGGTCGGTCGTACCGTCCGGGAGGTCGCGGAGGCTCCACCCCACCACGCCCGTGCCCTCGGTCCCCAGCCGGATCCGCACCGTCCCGACCCGACAGCCGCCGTCGTCGTCCACCGCGAACCCCGCCGCCCGCCACGCGTCCGGCGGATCGGCGACGTGGATCTCGGCGATGGTCACGGGCACGCGGCGACCCTACGCTGTGCCGGTGGTCACCGACATCGACGGCGTGCTCGCCCACTTCAGCGCGGACGGCTACCCCGTCTCCTCGGTCGTGCACGCCCGGTGCTCCTGCGGCGGGACGGCCTTTCGGCTCCGGGTCGACGACGAGGAGGGCTGCGCCGAGCGCACCTGTGTGGCCTGCGGCTCGGTCGTGCTGATGCTCGACTCGGCCGAGTACGCCGACGAGGCCGACCTCGTGCCGGCCGAGTGCCCGTGCGGCGGCGACATCTTCGAGGTCGCCGTCGGCTTCGCCGACCACGCCGACGGCGAGGTGTGCTGGGTCTACCTCGGGCTGCGCTGCACCACCGACGGGAACCTCGGCTGCTACGCCGACTGGAAGATCGACTACCTGCCCACCGCACACCTGCGCACCGCGGTCTGAGCGCGGTCCCGCGGCAGGTACTGGATCACCCGACGCGGCCCTGTCGCTCGGTGCCGGTGTCGAAGAAGTCTGTCGAGGTAGTCGCCCGGCTCCAGCGCACTGCCCCGCACAGCGAGAACACCTCGGCGCCGTCGCCGGGACGTCGAACAGACTCGAAGGACTGGTGGAGACCCAGCGCGGTGCAGTCGTCGAGGTACCCGGCGTACTCGGCGGCCTCGACCTCGCCGCGCGCGATCCCCGCGTCGGCGTCGGGTGCGGCGAAGAGGCGCACCCGCTCCTCGTAGACGCGGTGCTCGCCCTCGCGAGAGGCGTCGTGGACGAAGATGCTGCGCACCGCGAACCAAGCCATGCGTGCATCACGGCAGCCGTTCGAGGACCCGATCCAGCGTCAGCACCTGCACCCCACCCAGCAGCGCACGACAACCGAGTCGCCAGGCCACGTCTCATGGCCCTGACGTTGATTCGGAGTCTAGACGTTGAAGCGGAACTCCACCACGTCACCGTCGGCCATGACGTAGTCCTTGCCCTCCATCCGGACCTTGCCGGCCTCCTTGGCCTTCGCCATCGAGCCGGCGGCGACCAGGTCGTCGAAGGAGACGATCTCGGCCTTGATGAAGCCCTTCTCGAAGTCGGTGTGGATGACGCCGGCGGCCTGCGGGGCGGTGGCGCCCTGCGGGATCGTCCAGGCGCGCGACTCCTTGGGACCGGCGGTGAGGTAGGTCTGCAGGCCGAGGGTGGCGAAGCCGACCCGGGCCAGCACCTCCAGGCCGGGCTCGGTGACGCCGGCCTCGGCGAGGAACTCGGCCGCCTCGTCGTCGTCGAGACTCGATCAGGCTCGGACTCGAACTTCGCGTCGAGGAAGATCGCCTCGGCGGGGGCGACGAGCTCGCGCATCCTCGCCTTGAGACTCGTCGTCGTGCAGACTCGTCGGCGTCGCAGTTGAAGACGTAGATGAACGGCTTGGCGGTGAGCAGCGAGAGCTCGCGCAGCAGGGTGCGGTCGATCGCGGTGGCGATGATCGGCGTACCGGCCTCCAGGGCCTCCTTGGCCTCCTTGGCGGCGTCGAGCCTGGACGGCGAGGTCCTTGTTCTTCCGCGCCTCCTTCTCCAGCCGTACGACGGCCCGCTCGACGGTCTCCAGGTCGGCGAGGATCAGGCTCGGTCTGGATGGTCGAGATGTCGTTGCCGGGGTTGACCTCGCCGTCGACGTGGGTGACGTCCTCGTCGCGGAAGACGCGGGTCACCTGGCAGATGGCGGCGGACTCGCGGATGTGCGCGAGGAACTTGTTGCCGAGGCCCTCACCCTGCGAGGCCCCGCGCACGATGCCGGCGATGTCGACGAACTCGACGGTCGCGGGCAGCTTGCCGCTCGGAGGAGAAGATCTCCGCGAGCTTGCCCAGCCGCGGGTCGGGGACGCCGACCACGCCGACGTTCGGCTCGATGGTGGCGAACGGGTAGTTCGCCGCGAGGACGTCGTTCTTGGTCAGCGCGTTGAAGAGCGTCGACTTGCCCGCGTTGGGGAGACCGACGATGCCGATGGTGAGTGCCACGGAGCGCGAGTCTAGGGGCGTACGACGAGGGGACCCGAATCTCCGCCCGGGCCCCCTCGTCGGCGTACGTCAGCCGATCGTCACGAACCGTAGAGCGCGCGGACGCCGGTGGCGTCGGAGGCCTGGAACTCCAGGTCGGAGGAGCCTGCCGTTGCACTGCGGGTAGTGCATGATCGACGCCGAGTCGTACGGCGTCAGCGGGCGCCAGTTGTTGTCCTCGAAGCAGGTGCCGGACTCGGGCCGGGTGTGCTCGTGGCGGAAGCCGAGCGTGTGGCCGGTTCGTGGCCGAGGATGTCGCCGGGCTCCCAGGCGCCGGAGGACCAGATCGAGTCGTCCACGAGGACGTTGCGCTGGCTCTTCGGGGTGCTCGGGAAGAACGCCCGGGCGATGTACTGGGTGGTGTTGACCGGCTCGACGGAGAAGAGAACGTTGTTGTTGCGCGTGGTGCACTTGCCGTCCTGAGCGGGGACGTAGACGAAGTTCACCTTGGAGGACGCGGCCTCCCAGAGCCCGGAGCCGGCGGCCATCGCGGCGACGATGTCGTCGTGGCGGGTGCCGAACTTGGTGCTGACGCAGTAGGTCAGGTTGGCGACCTGGCTGGCGCTCCACTTGTCGTCGGCACCGCCGACGGTGTTGACGATCAGCCCCTCGTGCATCGACGACTCGGGCGCCACGACCTTGTCGTAGAACTCCTTGAGCTCCTTGTTGCCGGAGACGATCTCGTCGCCGTTGACGACGTAGGCGCCGTCGACGTCCTGGTACGTCGAGGCCTTGAACTCCTTGTACGTCGGGATCGCGGAGGTGTCGCTCTCGGCCGCTCCGGCCGAGGAGCCCGCGCCGGCGACCGCCGCCATCAGGCACATGACGCCCACGGAGATCCTGCTGGTCTTGGAGGAGAACATGGAAGAACCTTTCATCGAAGAACGCCTTCGTCATATCGAAGTGGCACGCCACGGCGTCCGACAAGAGATCCTCCGCCTCACAAATCCGCAGAGCCTGGAGGCTGCAGGAAGCCTGAGCCAGGCGCTGGCCTAGCCTCTAGGGGTGCGCATCGCCACCTGGAACGTCAACTCCCTGCGCTCGCGCATCGACCGCGTCGAGGCCTTCCTCGAACGCCACGACGTCGACGTGCTCGCGGTGCAGGAGACCAAGGCCCGCGAGGACCAGGCTGCCCCTGATGGGCCTGCAGGCGCGCGGGTACGACGTCGCGGCCCACGGCCTCGACCAGTGGAACGGCGTCGCGCTGATCAGCCGGGTCGGGCTGGACGACGTCGCGGTCGGCTTCCCCGGGCAGCCCGGCTGGGGCGACCCCGGGGTGGTGGAGGCGCGGGCCCTCGGCGCGACCTGCGGCGGGATCCGGATCTGGAGCCTCTACGTGCCCAACGGCCGCAAGCCCGACGACCCGCACTACGTCTACAAAGCCTGGACTGGCTGTCCCGGCTGAGCGAGGCCTCCTCGGCCTGGCTGGACACCCCGACCGCACTGGTCGGCGACTGGAACATCTGCCCCACCGACGACGACGTCTTCGACGTCGCGCAGTTCAAGAGCCTCCACCCACGTCACCCCCGCCGAGCGGGCCGCCTTCCAGCGCTTCCTCGACGAGGGCTGGGCCGAGGTGACCCGCGCGCACGCGCCGGGCTACACGTACTGGGACTACTACCGGCAGCGCTTCGAGCGCGACCGCGGGCTCAAGATCGACTTCGTCCTCGGCTCGGCCGGGCTCGCCGAGCGGGTCACCGGCGCCTTCGTCGACCGCGAGGAGCGGGCCGGGAAGGGCGCCTCCGACCACGCGCCGGTCGTCGTGGACCTGGCCGACTAGAAGGCCCCGCCTGCGCCGGGGCGGCCCGTGGGCCTGGCAGACTGTGCCGGCGATGAGCACTACCGACGCCTACCAGCCCAGCACCGGCCACGCCGCGACCGGCGTCCTGTTCTTCGTGGTCCTCGCCGCGATCTTCGCGGCCCTGCTGCCCGGCGAGGCCGACCCGGGCAACCGGGCGTTCCTCGTCGCCGGCGCCTGCCTCGCGCTCGGCATGGCCGGCTGGCGTGGCACCTACCTGCGCCGGGCGCTCCGGGCGCGCCGGTCCTGACCGGAGGCTGACCGCCATGCTCGTGCGGCGCGCGACGCCGGCCGACGTACCGGCCCTGCTGGCGCTGTGGGAGGCCGCCGCCGAGAACGACGCGCGGCCGGCCGACTCCACGGCGACGGTCGCGGCCCTGGTGGAGCGCGATCCCGAGGCGGGGGCCCGGCTGCGGGCCCTGGGCGCCACCCGGATCGAGGCGATGGTGCTCGACGACGACGCACTGGGGCGGACGATCTGGCGCGAGGCGGGGTACGCACCGCAGCAGGAGTGGCGACGCTGGGTGCGCCCGCTTTGCTGACCCGGCGCGGCTCCGGGCCGATAGCCTGGAGAGATGGCCTCCCGGACCTGCGTCTGCGTCCTTGCCCGCAGGGGTAATGCGTGCATGTGCCGGCCGCTCGGGTTCCTCGGCGCGGGGTGGTGATGAGCCGCCGCGCGGGCCGTGTCGAGCGCCCGCCCGGCCTCGACCTGGCCCTGCTCGCAGCGGCCGTCGCGGTCATCGCCGGGACCGCGTGGGTCCACGACCTGACCGCGCCCGAGTGGAATCCGTTCAGTCTGGTGGCGCTGGCGTGCGTGCCGGTGCTCATCCGGTTCGGGATGGTCGTGGAGTCCGCGTCCGGCGCGCTGCGGGCGAGCACGGCACCGGCGATCCTGTTCGCCTACGACCTGCGCGAGCCGCAGGCTCTTCCTGCCCTGCTGGGCGATCGTGGTGCTGGCGAGCCATGTCGCGTTCTTCGGCCGGCGTGGGATCGGGCGCGGCAGCGTCGAGGTGCTGGCGGGGGCGGCGATGGTCGCGGTCGCGCACCGGGTGGACGTCGGGCTGTGGCCGCTGGACCGGGTGCTCAGTGCGACGGTCGCGTTCTGCGCGACGGTGGCGGTCCTGGAGCCTGCTGCGCGCGGGGGGGCGTTCCGGCCCGGCTCCTCGACGGCGTACGACGCTCCGACCTGCGGCTCGTGATCGGCGGCCTCTTCCTCGCGTGCGTCGTCGTGGTGGTGCTGCGGACGGCCTACAACGACACCCCGAAGGTGGTCACCGGGCTGCTCGGGGCGGGGTGCCTGGCGGCCTTCGTGACGGCGCAGATCCTGATGGCGCGGCTGCAGGCGAACGTGCGCGGCGTGGAGGCGCTGACCGCGGCGGGAGAGGCCATGCCGTGGCCCGGGCCGCAGATCGACGCGCTGCTGGTGCGCTTCGTGCGGACGGCGGTCCGGGCCGGCGACGTACGGATCGCCTCGGCTTCCGGCACCGGGCCGGGCGTGCTGAGCGTCCCGCTGGAGGGCGGGACGCACCTGGTGGTCGAGCGGACGCGCGGCGACCTGCCGTTCAACCGCAGCGAGGCCGGGCTGCTGCGCTCGCTGGCCCGCCTGGCGAGCACCGCGCGCACGCAGGCGGTCCAGCAGTCGCGACTGCTGCGCCAGGCGACGACCGACGACCTGACCGGGTTGCAGACCTACGCGCAGTTCCGGCTCAAGGTCGAGGCGCACGGCCTGGGCCGCAGCGCCGAGCAGCGGATGGTGGTGATGTTCCTGGACCTCGACGGGTTCGCAGGGCTGACCGAGCGGATCGGGCACCTCGACTCCGACCTGGTGCTGCGCGAGATCGGCGAGCGGCTGCGCACCCGGCTGCCGGAGAAGGTCGAGATGTGCCGCTTCGGCAGCGACGAGTTCGTGGTGATGGCGACCTGCCCCGACGACGCGGCGACCCAGCAGACTCGAGCGGAACCTGCGTGCGCTGGTCGAGGAGCCGATGGCCGTCGGGGACCAGATCCTGCAGGTCACCGCCTCGCTCGGCGTGGCGAGTCTCGCACAGCCGGCTGGAGAGCATCGACTCGGTGCTCCGCCGCGCCGAGGCGCGGATGCGCGAGGCCAAGCGCGGCAGGCGACGCCCGAAGGCCGAGCAGCAGGCCGAGGTGATCCAGCGCCTGCTCGACGAGCGCGGCTTCGAGGTGGTCCTGCACCCGCTCGTCGCGACCGGCACCGGCGAGCTCGAGGGCGTCGAGGCACTGCTGCGCAGCGAGGACCAGGTCTTCGGCCGGCTCTCCCCCCCTGGTCGTCGTCGACTCCGCCGAGCGCGCCGACCTGCTCGACGAGATGACCGAGACCGTCGCGCGCCAGGCCATCGACGCCGTACGACGCATCGACGCACTGCTCGGGCGCCAGCACCTGCTCACCGTCAACGTCGAGTTCAGCCAGCCTGCGTCGCGACAGCCCGCTGCTGCAGACCCTCGTCGACCTGGTCGCCGAGCACCGCGTGTCGCTGGCGCTGGAGGTCTCCGAGCGCGCCTTCGACGGCTGGACCGACGAGATCGACGAGATCGCGCGGTGGCTGCGCACGGCCGGGATCTCGCTGGCGATCGACGACTTCGGCGCGGGCTACTCGACCTACGCCCTGCTCAACCACTGGTCCTGGGACCTGGTGAAGGCTCGACCGGAGCCTGGTCGTCGGGGACAGCCCGCCCGAGCGGCGGCTGCTGGCACACGTGTCGTACCTGCTGCGCGACCTCGGCTTCGCGATGGTCGCCGAGGGCATCGAGGACGAGCAGCAGTGGGACTTCGTCGAGGAGCCTCGGCATCGAGTGGATCCAGGGCTGGGTGATCTGCCGGCCGATGCGGCCCGAGGAGCTGCTGGCCCGGCTGCGCGAGGGCAGCCGGTTCGCGCCGGCGTGACTCAGAGAACCTGCCAGGCGGGCTTGGCGTCGTAGACCTCGCGGTAGTGGGCGCACCGGGTGAGCGCCCCCGCCGCCGACGCGTCGGCCAGCACGGTGACGTGCGGGTGCAGCCTGCAGCACCGAGGCCGGGCAGGACGCGGTGAGCGGCCCCTCGACGGCGGCGGCCAGCGCGGCGGCCTTGCCCGGACCGGTCACGAGCAGCAGCAGGTGACGGGCGCGCAGGATGGTGCCCAGGCCCTGCGTGAGCACGTGGCGCGGCACGTCCTCGACCGAGCCGAAGAACCGGGCGTTGTCGCGCCGGGTCTCCTCGGTGAGCGTCTTCATCCGGGTCCGCGAGCCGAGCGAGGAGCCCGGCTCGTTGAACGCCAGGTGCCCGTCGCTGCCGATGCCCAGCACCTGCACGTCGACGCCGCCGGCCTGCTCCAGCGCGGCCTCGTAGCGCTCCCCCGCCGTCGGCAGGGCGTCCGGGTCGGGGTCCGGGCCGTGCACCCGGCCGGCCGGGATGCCGAGGGCGTCGGTCAGGCTCACGGGCGATCGTCGCGCGGTAGGCTCTCCGGGTGGCCGGCGGGCAGGCCGATGTACTCGTCGAGGGTGAAGCACCGCACGCCGTCGTACGACGGGCCGGAGCCGGCCTCGTGGCGTCGTACCAGGCTCGCGGTAGGTGGGCAGCGGGGTCGATCCGGTCGCGAGGCCGAGCACCGCGTCGCCGCGGGCGCGGACGGCCGTCTCCAGCACGTCGGCGGCGAGCACGGCGACCTGCTCGGCGGTCTCGAGGGGGACGATCTCCATCAGGTGCCTCCGTGCAGCAGCCGGCCACCGACGACGGTGGCGACGACGCGCAGGTCGTCGTCGACGAGGGTGAGGTCGCCGCGGGCGCCGGGGGCGATCCGGCCGCGGCTGTCGTCACCGAGCAGGCCCGCGGGCACGCTCGTGCAGGCCGCGACGGCGCCGGCGAGCGAGCGCCCGGTCGCCCGGCGCAGCACCCGCAGGCACTGGCCGAGGTCGGCGGCGGAGCCGGCAAGCGTGCCGTCGGCGAGACGCACGGTGCCGTCGCGGACCTCAACCTCCTGCTCCCCCAGCCGGGCCGGGCCGTCGGCCGTGCCGAGCGCGGCGGTGGTGTCGGTGACGAGGAGCAGGCGGTCGCCCAGCGCGGCGGCGTACGCCGCGAGGGTGGTGTCGTCGAGGTGGTGGCCGTCGGCGATGACTCCGGCGACCAGCCTGCCGTCGGCGAGGGCGGCGCCGACCGGTCCGGGCGTGCGCCCGGCCAGCGGCGGCATCGCGTTGCCGAGGTGGGTGACGGCGCGGGCACCGCGCGCGACGGCGGCCGCGACCTGTGCGGGGGTCGCCTCCGTGTGGCCGACCGCGACGACCACGCCCCGGGCGACGAGGCCGACCACGACCTCGAGCGCGCCGGGCAGCCTCCGGTGCGAGGGTGACCATCGCGACGCCGGCCGCGCGCGACCAGCCGTCGGTGATCTCCGGCGCGGGCGGGCGGAGCCAGGTCTCCGGGTGCGCACCCTTGCGCGCGGGCGCGATCATCGGCCCCTCCAGGTGCAGCCCGAGCGGCACCGCGCCGGACCAGTCCGCCGGTGGCCCGGCAGCGAGCGTGGCGAGTGCACGCTGACGCTGCTCGGGCGCGGAGGTGATGATCGTGGGCAGGAAGGCCGTCACGCCGAAGCGCGGCAGCGCGGCAGCGACCTCCCACAGCCGCTCCGGCTCCCGGGTCAGGTCGATCCCGGCGGCGCCGTTGACCTGCAGGTCGAGGAAGCCAGGCAGCACGTGGAGGCCGGTGGCATCGAGGATCCGCGTCCCGGGCTCGGCCTCCGCCACGATCCGGCCGTCGGCGATCGCCACGTCCTGCGATCCCCCGGTGACGAGCAGGTCAGCCATCGCGTCGCCCCAGGAGAGCGGCGCCGAGCGCCGCGACCGGTACGTCGCGCGGCACCAGCCGTAGCCGCCCGGCGAGGTCCAGCGAGGCCAGGAACGGCGACCCGGTGGCCTGCTCGGCCAGGGCGTGCGCCACCGCGACCCGCAGCCGCTCGCCGACGTGCGCCACTCCGCCGCCGAGGACGACGACCTCCGGGTCGACCGTCAGCGCGACCAGGCGGACGGCGTCGGCGACATGGGCCGCGAAGACGTCCCGCACACGAGCAGCCTTCGCGTCACCGGTCGCGGCCGCGTCGAAGAGCGCCTGTGCCGGTGGGGTGTCGGCGGAGGGCCAGCGTGCGGCCAGCGCCGAGCCGGACGCGACCGTCTCCAGGCAGCCCACCTGCCCGCACTCGCACGCCAGACCCGCGGGGTCGACCGGGATGTGGCCGATCTCGCCGGCCGCGTTGCGGGCACCGCGGCGCAGCACGCCGTCGAGGACCGTGGCGACGGCGAGGCCGGTGCCGATGCTCAGGTAGGCCAGGTCGTCCCGGCCGAGCAGGGTCGCCACGCCGAGTGCGGCCGCGTTGGTGTCGTTGTCGAGCACGACGCGCAGGCCGGTCGCCGTACCGAGCCGCTCGCTGAAGGCGAAGCCGTCGTCCACGCCGAGGTTGACCGCGTGCCGCACCGTGCCTCGCTCGGTGTCGACGAGGCCGGGGATCCCGACACCGACGACGCCGTCGAGGTCGTGGCCCGAGTCGGTGCGCAGGCGCGCGACCACGCCGGCCGCCGCCGCGACGACCTCGTCACCGCCGGCCGGGCTGACCGAGCGCACCTCGGCGAGCACCTCGCCGTCGGGGCGCGCGACCACGCCGAGGATCTTGGTGGCGCCGATGTCCAGCCCCACGAGCAACCCCGTCACCGCTGCCAACCTGCCTCTCGCAAGATCTCCTCCACCGCGGCGATGGACGGGCGTCCGTTGCCGCGGGTGCACAACCGCGGGTGCGGTGCGTCCTCCCACCCGGTCCGCGGACCGGGCCAGCCCCACTCCACCACGACCACGGGTCCGGAGGCCGCGGCGAGCATCGCCGCCACCTGCGGCCGCCGGTGCCCGTCGCGCACCTGGACCACGAGCGGTCCGTCCGGCAGCGCCTCGCCCTCGCGCACGGTGACCTCAGGGTCGATTCCCCAACGTCCCGCACCGACGGCGATGTTGGCCTCGGTCGCGACACTCACGACCACCGCACCGGTGAGGTCGGGCAGCGGACCCTCGACGATGCAGGCCCGCCGGGCGACCGCAACCATCTGTCGCGGCTCGAGGTGCCACGAGCCGGAGCTCGTGGTGCCACGAGCCACGGTTCGTGGGAGGCGGTCCACCCGGTCGGCGGCGTCGACCAGCCGCTCCAGCGGCAGCCGCCCAACGCGGACCGCGCGCACGATCGCGGCCTGGATCTCCCGCACCAGCGCGGCATCCTTGTCCGGCCCGGTGCAGAGCAGGTCCACGCCGGCGAGCAACGCCGCCACCGCGGCCTCGGGGATCGAGCGCTCGCCGGAGGCGCCGGCCATGTCCAGGGCGTCGCTGACGATCGCGCCGTCGTAGCCCAGCCCGCTGCGGAGCAGGTCGAGCACCGGCGCGCTCAGCGTCGCCGGGTGCCTCGGGTCGATCGCCGGGACCATCAGGTGCGAGGTCATGACCGACGCGGCGCCCGCCTCGACGGCTGCGGCGAAGGGCACCAGGCTCTCGGGCCCGCAGCGTCGCCGGGTCGGCGTCGAGCACCGGCAGGGTGAGGTGGCTGTCCTGGGCCGTGTCGCCGTGCCCCGGGAAGTGCTTCACGCACGCGGCGACGCCCGCGGACTGCAGCCCTCTCACCCAGGCCGCGACGTGGCGGGCCACGAGGTCCGGCTCGGCACCGAAGCCTGCGCGTGCCGATCACCGGGTTGTCCGGGTTGCTGTTGACGTCGGCGACCGGCCCGAGGTCCAGGTCGATGCCGTACGACGCGGCTCCGCCCCCACCGCACGACCGACCGCCGCGGTGAGGTCGAGGTCGTCGGCTGCTCCGAGCACGGCCGGACCGGGCACCGGGCTCGCGTCCTCGCGGTGCAGCCGGGTGACGTCGCCGCCCTCCTCGTCGGTGGCGACCAGTGCCCGTGGCCGCCGCTGACGGATCGCACCGACCAGGGCGCGCACGGAGGCGGGGTCGCCGGGCAGGTTCGAGCCGAACAGGCAGATCCCGCCCAGGCCCTCGTCGAGCAGGGCGCCCCACTCCGGGGGCAGCGCCGGTCCGGCGAAGGAGCCGAGCCTGGACCCTCAGCGCCAGGCTCCGCGACCACGCCCCTCATCCCTTCACCGCCCCCGCGGTGATGCCGGAGACCATCCGGCGCTGGACGACGAGGAAGAAGAGGATCACCGGGATCGTGATCAGGGTCGAGGACGCCATGATCGCGCCCCAGTCGACCCCGCGACTGCGCGAGTCGGTGAACGCCACCAGCCACACCGGCAGGGTCTCCTTCGACGGGTCGGTCATCACCACCACCGCGAGCGTGAACTCGTTCCAGGCCTGGATGAAGCCGAACACGCCGGTCGCCACCAGTCCGGGTGCGAGCAGCGGCAGGGTGACCTTGAAGAACGCCTGGGTGCGCGAGCAGCCGTCCATCATCGCGGCCTCCTCGAGCCCCGCGGCACCCCGGCGACGAAGCCGCGCAGGGTCCACACGGTGAAGGGCAGCACGCTGGCGACGTAGACGAGGGTGAGGCCGACGACGGAGTTGAGCAGGCTCATCCCGTCGAGCATCTTGTACTGGCTGATGAACAGCGCCTCGGCGGGGATCATCTGGATGACGAGCAGCGCCAGGATGAAGGTACGACGCCCGCGGAACCGGAACCGGCTCACCGCCACCGCCGCCAGGAAGGCGAACAGCAGCGCCACCGTCACGGTGAGCAGGGTGACCGTCAGGCTGGTCACCAGCGCGTCGGTGAACGAGCCGTCGGCGAAGACGCGGCGGTAGTTGTCGAGGGTGCCGTGCGTCGGCACCACCTCGGGGTGCTCGCCCTTGATCCGGTTGCGCGGCAGGAACGAGCGGCTGACCATCCAGTAGACCGGGAAGACGCAGACGAGGAAGACGAGCACGCCGATCGCGTCGGCGCCGATCCGCGCCGGGAGGGATGTCTTGCGAGCCATGCGCCTCAGTCCTCCTCCTGCTTGAGCATCATCCGGACGTACGGCGCGGTGAGCACGATCGTCAGGACGAGCATGAACATCGCGGCCGCGGCGGCCATGCCGAAGTCGCCGCCCTTGATGCCGAGCGTGTAGATGTAGGTACCCAGCAGGTTGGTGTCCTTGCTGATCCCGCCGGCCTTCTGCAGCGTGTAGATCTGCGTGAACACGCGCAGGTCCCAGATCACCTGCAGCAGGACCACCACGAGCAGCACCGAGCGGATCGACGGAAGCACCACGTGGACGAACCGCTGCCGCGGCCCGGCGCCGTCGATCTGTGCGGCCTCGACGACGTCCTCGGGGACCTGGGTGAGCGCGGCGTACAGGGTGAAGGCGACGAAGGGCACGCTCATCCAGACCACGACCACGGTGGCGATGAAGAAGAAGGACCACGGGTCGATCAGCCAGCCTGTGGCCCTCGAAGTCGCCGCCGAGCGCGCTGAGGAGCCAGTTGACCACGCCGTACTCGGTGTCGAAGAGGAACTGCCACACCGTCATCGCCGCGACCACGGGCATCGCCCAGGCGAGCAGCAGCCCGCACTGGGTGAGCACGCGGGTCACCTTGCTCATCCGGGTCATCAAGAGCGCGAGGCCCAGCCCGATGCCGAAGGTCAGCCCGGCGTTGACGAGGCAGAAGGCGACGGTGCGCGCCACGACCGGCCACAGGCTCTCCGTCTCCGAGGAGGTCGCGGTAGTTGCCGAGCCCGATCCAGGTCGGCGCCTGCCCGAACTGCTGGGCGAGGCCGAACTCCTGCAGCGACAGCACCACCTGGCGCACCAGCGGGTAGCCCAGGGCAAGCCCGAGGACCAGCGTCGCCGGGAGCACCAGGCCGAACGGCAGCGACGAGCGGCGTGCGGAACCGCGTGCCACGTCTTCTCCTCTCCGGTACGACGCCCGGCCGGTCTCGGTCCGGCCGGGCGTCGCAGTCAGGTTGACCCGTGGGTCAGTTGAGGCTCGGCGGTGATCTTGTCGTCGGCCTCGGCGGCGAGCTTCTTCACGTCGCCACCCTGGGCGATCTCGCTGTAGAGGTCCTCCAGCACGAACTTGCCCTCCACCGTGGCCCATGCAGCCGCGGCCGGGGTCAGCCTTCGCGTTCGACGCCGCCTCGACGGTGGCCTTCGCGAACTCGTCGTCACCGAGCCTTGGTGGCCAGCGACTGCTTGGCGGGCGTCAGCCCGGCCTCGGCCAGGATGGTCTGGTAGTCCTCGCTGAGCATGAGGTCGAGCACCTTGCGCGACAGCGCCTGGTTGGGCGACTTCGCCGAGACGGCCAGGTCGGACCCTCCGAGCAGCACCGGCGCGGGACCGCCGTCGGAGCCGGGCAGGGCGAAGACGCCCACCTGCTTGGCGAGCCTTCGGGCAGCCGCTCTTCGGGTCGGTGAGCATGCCGTAGACCCAGCCGGGGCGCGACATCATGCCGATCTTGCCGGCGCAGAACGGGGTGACCGGGTCGGACTCGTTGGCGTCGGCGGGGGCGCCGGACGCAGCGTCGTACAAGTCCTGGAAGGCGGTGAGCCCGGCAAGTGACTCCGGGGTCGAGAGCGTGCCCTTCCAGCCGTCGCCGTCCGGCGCGGCGAAGTCGCCGCCGGCGTCCCAGAGCAGGGCGGCACCGTCGCGCCAGTCCTTGCCGGGCAGCCAGTAGCCGGAGAAGTCGGCCTTGCCGCTCTTCTGCTTCAGCCTTCGCGGCTGCGCTGGTGAACTCCTCCATCGTGGTCGGCACGGCGGTGATCCCGGCCTGGGCGAAGAGGTCCTTGCGGTAGAACACGTAGGTCGAGCCGGCGTAGTACGGCACGGCGAAGGTCTTGTCGTCGACCGTGGCCCCCTCGACGAAGCCGGTCAGCAGGTCGTCGCCGCCGAGGTCGTCGAGGTCGCCGGTCAGGTCGCTGAACGCGCCGACCGTGGTGAAGGTCGGTGCCTGGGTGTTGCCCACCTCGACCACGTCGGGCGTCTGGTCCGCCGAGGTCAGCGCGGTGGTGAGCCGCTCGACGAGGCCCTCCCACTCCTGCTGCTCGATGGTCAGGGTGGAGCCCGGGTTCTGCTCCTCGAAGGTCTTCTTCAGCCAGTCCCGGGCCGGCTGCGGGGTGTCGGTTCCGTTGAGCCAGACGACGAGGTCGGCCTTCGCCGGCCCACCGTCCTTGCTGTCGCCGTCGTTCTCCGAGCCGCACGCGGCGGTTGCGGCCAGGAGCGCGGTGGTGGCCGCGACCGCCAGGGTCTTCTTGATTCGCACAGCTAGTTCCCTTCGATCTTTCTTGGTGGTGATGCGGGGGGTCAGGAGACGCCGAGACTCGCCCGAGAGGACGACGCCGGTCGCACCGACGAGGACGCCGTCGTCGCCGAGGGTCGAGACCCGGACGGCGAAGCCGGCGGAGGAGACCGGCATGACCCGGTCCCGGACGGCCGCCTCGGCGTACGACGCCAGGGGCTCGACGAGGTCGGCCGGGCCGCTGAGCACGACCTCGGCGAGGTTGAGGGTGGCCACGACCGGCGCGAGCGCCCTGGCCGAGCCGGTCGCCGGCGTCGCGGAGCACCTCGTCGGCGGTGCCGTCGGCGACCCGGCGGCGCAGCCGGGGCACCGCGACAAAGGTCTCCAGGCAGCCGGGCCGCCCGCAGCCGCAGGTCTCGCCGGCGGGGTCGACCTGGACGTGGCCGATCTCGCCCGCGGCGCCGCCGTTGCCGTGGAGCACCGCGCCGCCGAGCACCAGCCCGGCGCCGACGCCGGTGCTGAGCCGGAGCAGCAGGAGCCCACCCTCGCCGCCCCCGCCGAAGGTGTACTCCCCCATCACGGCGGTGTTGGCGTCGTTCGCGACGTACACCGGCAGGTCGAGGGTGGCACCCAGCGTCTCCGCGAGCGGTACGTCGCGCCAGCCCAGGTTGGGTGCGTCGAGCACCACGCCCTCGGGACTCACCACGCCGGGCGTGGCGACCGCGACACCGAGCAGCGGACGGCTGCTGCGTCCGGCGAGGTCGGCGGCGAACTCCTCGACCAGAGCGGCCGCCTCGGCGCCCCGGCGCCCGTCGAGCGGCCGGGCGTCGCGCAGCACGACCTCGCCGGCGAGGGTGAGCACGGCGCCGACGACCTGGTCGTCGACGGAGAGGTCGATGGCGACCACCTGCTTGGCGTCGGGCACCAGCCCGACCAGCGTGGGCGGCTTGCCGACCCGGGTCTCGACGGGTGCGCCGAGCTCCTCCAGCAGGCCCTCGCCGATCGACTCGGCGACCAGGTCCGAGACCGTCACCCGGGTCAGGCCGCTGCTGCGTGCCAGGTCCGCGCGGCTGGCGGGACCGTCGGCGAAGAGCCTCCTGCAGGAGCATCGCGCGGTGGTGGCGACGGGAGTCGGCCCGCCGGAGCCTGATCCGGTCACGCGGGGCCTGCGAGGTGGGACTGCGCCAGGACATGTTTGTTAGTTCACCATACTTACATATAAGGTGCAAGCATTCCGTGCGATCCAGGTCACACCTCGGTGGCCCCGACCCGGCAGGAGCAGCGATGGCCCGCATCACCTTCGAGGCCGCCCAGCGGTGGTACGACGGGGCCGAGTCCCCCGCCGTGCCCGGCATCGACCTGGTCGTCGAGGACGGCGAGCCTCCTCGTGCTCGTCGGCCCGTCCGGCTGTGGCAAGACCACCACCCTGCGGATGCTCGCAGGCCTGGAGGAGGTCGACGCCGGCCGCATCCTGATCGGCGAGCGCGACGTCACCCGGCTCGCCCCCAAGGACCGCGACATCGCGATGGTCTTCCAGAGCCTACGCGCTCTACCCGCACAAGACGGTGCGCGAGAACCTCGGCTTCGCCCTCAAGATGGCCCGGACGCCGCGCGAGGAGCGCGAGCGCCGGGTCGAGGACGCCGCCGCACTGCTCGGCCTGACCGGGTCTGCTCGACCGCAAGCCCCGCGCCCTGTCGGGTGGCCAGCGCCAGCGGGTGGCGATGGGCCGGGCGATCGTGCGCGAGCCGCAGGTCTTCTGCATGGACGAGCCGCTGTCCAACCTGGACGCCAAGATGCGGGTGCAGACCCGCAGCGACATCGCCCGGCTGCAGCGCAGCCTCGGCGTCACCACGGTCTACGTCACCCACGACCAGGTCGAGGCGATGACGATGGGCGACCGGGTCGCGGTGATGAACCGCGGCGAGATCCAGCAGGTCGACAGCCCGCTCGCTCTCTACGACCGGCCTGCCAACCTCTTCGTCGCCGGCTTCATCGGCTCCCCGCAGATGAACCTGCTCCCCGGCCGGGTCGACGGTGGCCGGGTCCACCTCGGCGGCCACGAGGTCCCTCTCGACCCCGCCACGGCCGCGGCGCTCACCGCCGAGGTCACCCTCGGCGTGCGTCCCGAGGCGTGGCGCCTGGCCGCACCCGGCGAGGGCATCGCGATGCGGGTGCACCTGGTCGAGGAGCTCGGCTCCGAGGGCTTCGCCCACGGCACCGCCGACCTCGGCGGACGCGAGGCGGCGGTCGCCGTCCGGGTGCCCGAACGGGGGCAGGTCGCGGCCGACGACGTGCTCCACCTCGCCGTACCGGCCGGCGCGGCGCACGTCTTCGACAGCACCACCGGGCGACGGCTGGGCTGAAATCCCCGGGACGGGGCCCTCCACGACCTAGCGTGGGGGACGTGAGCACCGTGCACACCCGGCCCGCCACCCTCTGGGAGGCCGGCAACCGCCGCGCCCCCGCGGTGCTGCGGCTCGCGGCGGCGCTGCTGATCACCGCGGCCGTCCTGGACCTGCTGCTCTCCGACCGGCTCGGGCTCTTCTTCGACCTGGTCTTCGTCACGCTCAGCGTGGGGCTCGCGCTCGCCGTCCGCCCGAGTGACTTCTTCCCCGTCGGCGTCTTCCCGCCGCTGGCGATGCTGGGCGTCGTCGTCCTGCTCGCGATCAGCCGTCCCGAGGCGGTCGCCCGTGCCACCGACGGCGTCGTCCAGGCCACCGTGTCGGGGCTGTCGAGCCACGCGATCGGCCCTGGCCCTGGGGTACGCCGCCTGCCTGGGCCTGCTCGCCGTCCGACGGCAGTGGGCGGCGACCCACCCGCGCTGACAGTGCTCAGTGCGTCAGGGTGAGCGGGCCCGACCCGATCGGCGGCGTGTTCGTCCAGGTGCCGGCGACCGCGACCGGGTCACCGGCCTGGACGTCGAGCAGCGCGCACAGCGGACCGACCACGTTGCTGATCGTCAGTGTCGAGGTCGCCGCCTTGAACTGCTGGGTGGTCGTGTTGAACGCACCGTTGATGGTCCCGGTGACGTCGAAGGCGCAGCCGCTGCTCGCTCCGTGCGCGGAGGCGTTGGCGAGGACCATCGGCCACACGGTTCCGGCGGCGTCGCCCGGCACGATCACGTTCCAGGTGCCGGTCGGGGTGAGGGTCGTCGTACCGCAACCCGACGAGTCTCAGCGTGCTCAGGTAGCCGGCGCGCACCGAGTGGGCCCGGGGCGTCCCCGGGTTCTCCACGACGCCGCCGAGGGTGAAGGTCGTGCAGGTCGCCGTCACGCCCGGCGAGGAGAAGGTCGCGCCCGCGCCGCCGACGACCATCCGCAGGGACGGTCCTCCGCCCGGCCGGTACGGGTCGGTCGCGGAAGCGGGAGCGGCGGTCGCGACGACGGCGACCGCGAGCGCGGCGGTGGCCAGCGCCCGGGGGGAGGCGGGGTTCATGCTCGGCAGCCTCACACCGGCGGCCCGGCGCGCCAAGGGCGGCGGCCCTCATCCGACCGAGAAAGCGGACGCCCGTCCGGGACGCCCTAGAAGCGGTCGGGATCCCCCGCGCCGCGGCGCAGCACCTCCGGCGCACCCTCCGACCAGTCGACCACGGTCGTCGGCTCGGCCGGGGTCTCCCCTGCCTCGACGACGATGTCGACCTCGTGGTCGAGGTCCTCCTTGATCTCCCAGCCCATCGTCCGCGGCTCGGTCTCACCGGGCAGGATCAGGGTGGAGGTCAGCAGCGGCTCGCCGAGCCTCGGCGAGCAGCGCCTGGACGAAGGTGTGGTCGGGGATGCGCACGCCGACGGTCTTCTTCTTCGGGTGCAGCAGCCGCCGCGGCACCTCCGGCATGCCCGGCAGGATGAACGTGTAGGGCCCGGGCGTCGCCGCGCGGATCGCGCGGAAGGCGGCGTTGTCGACGTGCACCAGCCTGACCGAGCCTGGGAGAAGTCGCGGCACACCAGGGTGAAGTGGTGCTTGTCGTCGAGCCCGCGGATCTTGAGGATCCGGTCGCGGCCGTCGCGGTTGCCGACCCGGCAGCCCAGCGCGTAGCCGGAGTCCGTCGGATAGGCGATCAGCGCGTCCTCGTCGCGCAGTGCGGCGACGATCTGCTGCAGCAGTCGCGGTTGCGGGTTGTCCGGGTGGACGTCGAGGTAGCGGGCCATCACAGCCGCACGGCGGTCTTGGTGCTGCGCCCGGCGGCCTTGAGGTCGCGGTGCAGGCTCCTTGGGCAGCGAGAAGGCGAGCGTCTCCTCGGCGGTCTGCACGGCGCGGGCGTCGGGGTAGCCGCGCTCGGCCAGGTAGGCCAGCACCTCGGTGACGAGGTGGTCGGGGACCGAGGCGCCCGAGGTGACGCTGACGGTCGCGGCGCCGTCGAGCCAGGACTCGTCGAGTCTCGGAGACGTCGTCGATGCGGTACGACGCCTTGGCGCCCGCCTCGAGAGCGACCTCCACGAGACGCACGGAGTTCGAGGAGTTGGCGCTGCCGACGACGATCACCAGGTCCGCGGCCGCACCGATCTCCTTGACCGCGACCTGGCGGTTCTGGGTGGCGTAGCAGATGTCGTCGCTCGGCGGGTCCTCCAGCCTGGGGGAACTTGGCCCGCAGGCGGCGTACGGTCTCCATCGTCTCGTCCACGCTCAGCGTGGTCTGGGAGAGCCAGGCGAGCCTTGGCGTCGGGCGGGAACTCCAGGCGCGCGACGTCATCGGGGTGCTCGACCAGGACGGTCTGCTCCGGCGCCTCGCCCGCGGTGCCCTCGACCTCCTCGTGACCGGCGTGCCCGATCAGCAGGATGGTGTAGCCGTCGGCGGCGAAGCGGACGGCCTCGCGGTGCACCTTGGTGACCAGCGGGCAGGTGGCGTCGATGGTCTTGAGGTCGCGCTCGGCGGCCTCGCTGACGACGGCCGGGGACACCCCGTGCGCGGAGAAGACGACGGTCGCGCCCGGCGGCACCTCGGTGAGTCTCCTCGACGAAGATCGCGCCGCGCGACTCCAGGTTCGACACCACGTGCTTGTTGTGGACGATCTGCTTGCGGACGTAGACCGGCGCGCCGTAGAGGTCCAGCGCCTGCTCCACCGTCACGACCGCCCGGTCGACGCCGGCGCAGTAGCCGCGCGGGGCGGCGAGCAGCACCTCACGCTCGCTGTCCTCGAGCAGGCGCGGCGTACCCAGGTCGATGCTCATGAGCCCAGTCTACGGACCGGCACCGCCGCAGCCGAGTTCGCGCGTGGCACCCTGCCGGGGTGTCCCGCCTGCTGCTCGCGATCGTCCTGCTGAGCGACCTGGTGCTGCACGTGTGGTGCGCCAGCGCGGACGGCGTCGACGTCTCCGGGCCCCCGGAGGCGGCGCTCCAGCCTCCCCGTCGTGCTGTACGCCGGCTGGCTGGCCCTCGTCAGCCGCGACCGCACCGGCGGGTGCCTGCCGCCGCGCTCGCGCTGACCGCGGTCCCGCTGCACTTCGTGGCCCGCGCGCTCGTCGAGTCCCTCGCCGCGAGCGCCTGGATCGACGCGACCTCTCCCCTGCTGCTCCTCGAGGCGCTGCTGGTGAGCCCGGTGCTGGTCGCCGCGTGGGGCGTGGCACTGCTCGACGGGCCGTGGCGACGCGGGATCCTCGTGGCTCCGGCCGTGGTGCTCGTCCAGATGCTGCTTGCCCGGGCGAGCGCCGCCGACCAGGACACCTTCGGGCCGGGGCTGCTCTCGTGGTGCTGGCGCCTGCTCCCGGTGCTCGCCGCGATGGCGGCCTGTGCGGCCGCTGGCGGACGATGGGCCCCGGGAACGACGACGGCCCGCCACCCTCGCGGGTGACGGGCCGTCGGTAGAGCCTTCGCTCAGGCCTTGTCCTCGTCGGACTCCTCGGCGGTCTCCTCGGAAGGAGCCTCCTCGGTGACCTCGGTCTCGGCCTCGGCGGTCTCGACGTCGGTCGAGGAGGTGTCGACGACCTCGGTCTCGCCGGTCTCGACCGGAGCCTCGACCTCGGCCGGGGCGTCCTCGGCCGGCTTGCTGACCTCGGCCGCCGGAGCAGCCTTCTCCGCCTTCGGCGCGGAGGGCGTGAACTCACCGGTCACCAGGCTCGATCACGGCCATGGGCGCGTTGTCACCCTGGCGCGGACCGATCTTGGTGATCCGGGTGTAGCCGCCCGGGCGCTCGGCGAAGGTCGGCGCGATCTCGGTGAAGAGGGTGTGCACGACACCCTTGTCCCGGATGACCTTGAGGACCTCGCGGCGCTGGTGCAGCGGGTTCTCGCCGGCGTGGGCCTTCTTCGCCTTGGTGATCAGCCTTCTCGGCGTACGGACGCAGGGTGCGCGCCTTGGCCTCGGTCGTCGTGATCTTGCCGTGCTCGAAGAGCGCGGTGGCCAGGTTCGACAGGATGAGGCGCTGGTGCGCGGCGCCACCGCCGAGGCGGGGACCCTTCTTGGGCTTGGGCATTGCTCTCTCGTTTCTCCCCGGCCGTACGAGGTACCGGGCGTAGATCCGGCCGTACTAGGTACCGGGGATTTTCACTGGGTCTTGCCGCCGTGCGGACGGTCGTCCTACGGAAGCCAACTGCGAGGCCGGCAGCGTGCCGGGAGCCGGACCGATGGCGAGCTTGCTGCCCGCTCGTTCCGGCGGCGACACGCTCGGCCCGACTAGAACTGCTCGTCCTCGACGAACGACTCGTCGTCGTCCTCGTCGTCGGAGTAGTTGGCGAGGGCCGCCGACGGGTCGAAGCCCGGAGCGCTGTCCTTGAGGGACAGACCCATCTCGTGCAGCCTTGGCCTTGACCTCGTCGATGGACTTCGCGCCGAAGTTGCGGATGTCCAGCAGGTCCTGCTCCGAGCGGCTGATGAGTCTCACCCACGGTGTGGATGCCCTCGCGCTTGAGGCAGTTGTAGGACCGGACGGTCAGCCTGCAGGTCCTCGACCGGGAGGGCGAGGTCGGCGGCGAGTCTGCTCGTCGACGGGCGACGGGCCGATGTCGATGCCCTCGGCCTCGACGTTGGTCTCACGGGCCAGGCCGAAGAGCCTCGACCAGCGTCTTGCCGGCCGACGCGATCGCGTCGCGGGGCAGGATCGACGGCTTGGTCTCGACGTCGATGACGAGCTTTGTCGAAGTCGGTGCGCTGCTCGACACGGGTGGCCTCGACCTTGTAGGTCACCTTCAGCACGGGGCTGTAGATGGAGTCGACCGGGATCCGGCCGATCTCGTTGTCGGCGCCCTTGTTCTGCACGGCGGAGACGTAGCCGCGACCGCGCTCGACGACGGTTCCGGCTCGAGCTTCGCCGTTGTCCGACAGGGTGGCGATCTTCAGGTCGGGGTTGTGCACCTCGACACCGGCCGGCGGCGCGATGTCCGCGGCGGTGACGTCACCGGCACCCGACTTGCGCAGGTACATGGTGACCGGCTCGTCGTGCTCGGAGGAGACGACGAGGCCCTTGAGGTTGAGGATGATCTCGGTGACGTCTTCCTTGACGCCGTCGATCGTGGAGAACTCGTGGAGGACTCCGTCGATCTTGATGCTCGTGACCGAGGCACCGGGGATCGAGGAGAGGAGGGTACGACGAAGCGAGTTGCCGAGCGTGTAGCCGAAGCCGGGCTCGAGCGGCTCGATGACGAAGCGCGACCGGAACTGGTCGACGCTCTCCTCCGAGAGGCTGGGGCGCTGTGCGATGAGCACTGGTTTCTTTCCTTTCCGGGTCGACCGCTATATGAGGACCCAGAGCCTGTTGCGAACAGGAGAAGAGGGACTGCGGGGTGCCGCGTGCCCGCCCCGGCATCCTCTCGTGGAGAGGCGGCCGGGACGGGCTGGCGATCACTTCTTGGAGTAGTACTCCACGATGAGACTGCTCCTGGATGGGCAGGTCGATCTGCTCGCGCACGGGCACCGAGTGCACCAGGATCCGCATGCGGGTCGGGAGCGCCTCGAGCCAGGCCGGGACGATCCGCTCGCCGTGCGTCTCGCGGGCCACGATGAACGGCGTCATCTCGAGCGACTTCTCGCGCACGTCGATGATGTCGTACTGGGTGACCTGGAAGGACGGGATGTCGACCTTCTTGCCGTTGACCAGGAAGTGACCGTGGGTCACCAGGCTGGCGGGCGTGGCGGCGGGTGCGGGCGAAGCCGGCACGGTAGACCACGTTGTCGAGGCGGCACTCGAGCAAGCTGGACCAGGTTGTCGCCGGTCTTGCCCTGGCGACGGGCGGCCTCCACGTAGTACTTGTGGAACTGCTTCTCCAGGACGCCGTAGGTGTAACGGGCCTTCTGCTTCTCCTGGAGCCTGGTTGCGGTACTCGCTCTCCTTGATCCGCGCGCGGCCGTGCTGGCCCGGCGGGTAGGGGCGCTTCTCGAAGGCGGCGTCGCCACCCACGAGGTCGACGCCGAGACGGCGCGACTTCTTGGTCAGGGGTCCGGTGTAACGGGCCATGTCGGTTCTCCTCTAAGTCTTTGTCGTGCGCGTCAGACGCGGCGGCGCTTCGGCGGGCGGCAGCCGTTGTGCGGGGCGGGGGTCACGTCCTGGATGGTGCCGACCTCGAGGCCGATCGCACCCAGCGAGCGGATCGCCGTCTCGCGGCCCGAGCCCGGGCCCTTGACGAAGACGTCGATCTTCTTCATGCCGTGATCCATCGCCCGGCGACCCGCGGCCTCGGCGGCCATCTGAGCGGCGTACGGGGTGGACTTGCGGGAGCCCTTGAAGCCGACGGTGCCGGCAGAGGCCCACGAGATCACCGCACCGGTCGGGTCGGTGATCGTGACGATCGTGTTGTTGAACGTGCTCTTGATGTGGGCCTCGCCCTGAGCGACGTTCTTCTTCTCCTTGCGGCGCACCTTCTTGGCACCCGCGCGAGCCTTGGGAGGCATTCGCTATCTCCTAACAGGAACTGGTCGTGAGGCTCAGTGAGATCGCACGAGGCGATCGATCACTTGGCCTTCTTCTTGCCGGCAACCGTGCGCTTCGGGCCCTTGCGGGTACGAGCGTTGGTCTTGGTGCGCTGACCGCGGACCGGAAGGCCCATGCGGTGACGGCGACCCTGGTAAGCTGCCGATCTCGATCTTGCGACGGATGTCGGCCTGGACCTCGCGACGGAGGTCACCCTCGATCTTGAAGTTCGCTTCGATCTCGTCACGGAGCCTTGACCAGGCTCCTCGTCACCCAGACTCGTGGACGCGAAGGTCCGGGCTGACGCCGGTGGCCTTCAGCAAGCTTGCTGGGCGCGGGTACGGCCGATGCCGTAGATGTAGGTGAGAGCGACCTCGATGCGCTTGTCGCGCGGCAGGTCGACTCCGACGAGGCGAGCCATGAGTGGCTTCCTTTCGATGGATCACGGTGGTGTGGTCGTGATGCGTCCGGGCGGTTGTTCGTGGTGCCCAGGCTCCGGCCATCCGCTCCGGAGGTGGTTCGCCGTCGTACGACGGCTAAGCGATCACGTTGATGAGGTATTCAGTTGTGGCGCCGGGCCTGGGCCGGCGGCGTCCGGAGACGCGCTCGGCCGGTTCGGCTCAGCCCTGGCGCTGCTTGTGGCGAGGGTTCTCGCAGATCACCATGACGCGGCCGTGGCGACGGATCACCTTGCACTTGTCACAGATCTTCTTCACGCTCGGGTTGACCTTCATGTCAGCCCTTTCTTGCTAGTGGCGGGAAGTGATGCCGGTGGGCGTCACTTGTAGCGGTAGACGATCCGTCCCCGGGAGAGGTCGTACGGCGAGAGACTCCACCACTACGCGGTCCTCGGGGAGGATCCGGATGTAGTGCTGGCGCATCTTGCCGCTGATGTGGGCAAGGACCTTGTGGCCGTTGCTCAGGCTCCACGCGGAACATGGCGTTCGGAAGGGCCTCCACGACGGAGCCCTCCATCTCGATGACGCCTTCTTTCTTCGCCATGTCTCACAATCTGCTCGGGGATGATGTCTACCGTTCGGCCCGGGAACCTCTCCGCGGGAGCGGAGTGGACCTCGTGCGCTCGTGCACCACACACGGAACCCACGTTGGACCGACACGCCAGTCTATGGGTAAGTGAGAGACGAAACCCAATCGACGAGAGCCCGCACTCAGCCGGCCGGGTCCGCGTAGGCCGCGGCGATCCTCGTGGCGGCGCCCTCGAGCCGGGCGCGGGTGATGCTCAGCCTCCCGGTCGTGCTGCCGGCCGAGACGAGGACGTGCAGCCCGTCGCCGTCCGACATCGTGACCAGGTCGACCTGGACCTGGGCACCCGGGTCCTCGGTGACGACCGTCCGCGCCGGAGCGCCCCCGGGCAGGGTGGTCTCCTCGACGGTGGGTCGCGGGCTCCGTCCCGCGAACACCTGGCCGGCGGCCATCTCCAGGCTGTCCGCGCCGTCGACCCGGGACCACTGCACCTGGACCAGCACGTCGCCGAGGTGCTGCGCGGAGCAGCCGGTGCCGCCGCCGTCGGTCGGGTTCGCCGCCACCTCCAGCGGTACGCCGAGCCACGTGCTCAGGTCGGCACCCCGCACCCGCTCGCAGGCGAGCGCGGCCTGCGACGTCGTGGCGGTGGGAGCCGGCGCCGCAGGGGGTCGGTGTCGTCCGAGCAGGCGGCGAGGCCGAGGACCGCGACCGCGACCGCGGCGGCGAGTCTCAGCGCGCACTCCCGGTCCCGTCGTCGTCCTGGGCCAGGCGGGCAACCTCCGCGTGCAGCCCGCGGCCCTGCGCGGACATCGCGGCGAAGATCAGGCGGCTGCCGTCGTCGTAGTCGGAGGGGCGGGCCCACACCTCGGACCAGGTCATCCGCCCCTCGTGGACCCGCTGGTGCAGCGAGCGCAGGGTCAGGGGCGCGTCTTCGGCGCCCGCGATGGCATCGAGCAGCGCGGCCGTCTCGGGATCGATCCCCTCGGCGAGCCGGCGCTCCTCGCCGGACGCCGCCAGCTCGTCGACGGCCTCCAGGACGTCCATCAGCCTCCGGTCGACGTCGACCGACTCCAGGTCGATGAGGCTGGGCGGGCGGTCGTCCGGCCCGGCCGCCGAGGCGTCGTAGTGCCCGGTCATCGGGCGGGCAGGGGGTCGTCGTTGGTGTCGGTCGTGATCATCCAGCCGGGCGCGCCGTTCTCCGGGGTCCAGCCCGGCGGCCGGGGCGTGTTCCCGCCGCCGGCGGGTGCGCAGTCGGCGGGGTCGGTGTAGCCGGAGTCCTCGACCAGGCCACTGGTCGCCGCGTCGAGGTCCTTCTCGGCCGCGCCACCGTCCTTGCCGAACTCCGGCACGATGTCCTCGATCGTCTTCTTGATCTTGGCGGGGTCGATGTCCGGCGCCTCGCCCAGCGGCGTGCCCAAGCTTGCACCCCCGGGAGCGCCCTGGACGAACTCCAGGATCTCCTTGAACGCCTTCAACCGCTCGCCCTGCGTGCGGCACCACGCCTCGACGGCGTCCTTGAGGTCGAAGCAGGCGTTGATCGCGTCGATGACGTACTTGACGTCGTCGATCACCTCGGTGAGCGCGCCGACGCCCTTGTCGATGAGGTCCTTGGCCAGCGACAGCGCACCGAACCAGCCGCGACCCCAGCGCAGCAAGCTTGAGGAGAGCCGCAGCAGGCGCTCGCCGAGCTCGACCAGCGCCTTCTCGACACGGATCGCGATCTTCTCCGAGACCCGGGCGACGTAGTCGAAGACGACCGAGCCCTTCGACACCACCCCGCCCATGCCGCGCACGGCGAGGTCGTAGAGGCCGAGCCTGCGCGCCCATCGAGACGCCGACCCTGCCGCCGACCGCGAGGGCCTGGTTGAGACCGATGACGCCGAAGTTGTGGCCCCAGGTCTGCATGGCCTTGCCGAAGGTGCGGCAGGCCTCGGCGTTCTGCTTGATCCGCAGGTAGTCGCCCGAGAGCGGGTAGACGACGTACTGGTCGAGGCTCTTGGTCGGCAGGGTCGCGATCGGTCGCCCGAGGCCCACGCTGTCGGCGACGCCGTTGACCCAGTCGATCGCGGAGTTGCAGCCGTCGCGCACGGTGTCGAAGGTGTCCGCGGCGGTGATGAACGCCGGGTCGTGGCCCTTGCCGCGGCTCTGCTCGGCGGGCGGGTCGAGCGGGGCTCCGCCTCGATCGTCGTCCAGGTCATGGCTTGTCCACCAGGTCGAGGTAGGCCTGCAGGAAGGTGTGCATCTGCTCGCCGTCGGCGGTCTCGTAGTCCTTCGCCGAGAGGGCGACCGCTGCCGTGAGGCCCTTCCACTTCTCCTGGAAGCCGGTCTTGACCTCGTCGATGACGCCGCCGCACTCCTTCAGCGCGTCGGAGATCGGCTTGAGGACGCTGACGCCGGTCAGCGGGATCTCGTACTCGAAGGCGGTGGAGTTGAACACCTCGTCCGTGCCGTAGGTGGCGACGTCGTCGATCTGCCCGCCGACCGTGTCCATGTCGGTGAGCAGGCGCTGCATCAGGCTCCCACTTGATCCACATGACGCCGATCTCCGCCGGCGACTTCTCGCCCCCCATGCCTACCTCACCTCGCCCGCGCCGTCATCCGTGTCAGCGAGCAGCGTCCCCCGGCGGGGTGGGTTCAAACCGCGGCAGGCTCGGCGAGGAGCTCCAGGGTGCGCACCCGCGCCGGGGCGGTGCGCGGGTCGGTGCCGGCGAGCGCGCCTCCGACCGGGTTCACCATCACCTCGTCGACGCCGTACGACGCCGTGAGGGCCGCGAGTCTGCTCACGTGCCGTGGCCGCGTCGCCGATCACCCACTTGGCGCGCATCGCCTCGATGATCCCCCTCCTGGGCCTCGGTGAGCCCGGCGGCGACGATCGTCTCGGCGTCCTCGATCGTGCGCTGCGCGATGAGCGGCTGGCCGGTGCGCAGCGCGAGCATCTGCAGCAGGCTGCGGCAGGGCTCGGCGGTGCGCCTCCTCGGCGGTGTCGGCGACGGAGGCGTTGACCGTGAGGAAGGTCCGCGGGGCCTCCGCCTCGGGCGAGGCCTGGAAGGTGGAGCGGTAGAGCCTCGAGGGCCTCGGCGGTGCCGGAGCCGGAGAAGTGGTGGGCGAAGACGTAGGGCAGCCCCTTCGCCGCGGCGAGCCGCGCGGAGTAGTCCGAGGACCCCAGCAGCCAGACCTCGGGCACCGACCGCGCGGACGGGGTCGCGCGCAGCACGTGCTGGCCACCACGCAGGGCCAGCCCGACACCGGCCGGCTCCATCATCGCGAGCACGTTGTCGACGTACTCCGGGAAGCGGGCCACCGCGTCCTCCTCCACTCCCCCGCCGCCGTGCCGCAGGGCCCAGGCTGGTGACCGGGTCGCTGCCCGGAGCCCGGCCGATGCCCAGGTCCACCCGGCCCGGGTACGCCGCCTCGAGGAGCGCGAACTGCTCGGCCACCACGAGCGGGGCGTGGTTGGGCAGCATCACGCCGCCGGAACCCACCCGGATCCGCTCGGTGGCGCCGGCGATCATCCCGATCAGGATCGGTGGGTTGGTCGCGGCGACCGCCGGCATGTTGTGGTGCTCGGCGATCCAGTAGCGGCGGTAGCCGAGCCGGTCGGCGCTGCGGGCCAGGCTCCACGGAGGCGGCGATGGCATCGCCGGTGGACTGGTCGCTGCGGACGGGGACGAGGTCAAGGACGGAGAGGGCGAGCGCGGTCATCGAAAGCCCAAGGCCGCGCGGCCCCCACGCATTCCCGGGCTCAGCCGTCGGAGGTCGCGCTGCGGCGCACCAGCAGGAGCCCGACCCCGAAGGCGAGCACGCCGAGCAGCCCCAGCACCATCAGGTCCATCAGGTAGTGCGCGGCCCCGCTCTCGGCGATCCAGTCCTCCTTGTCGGTGCCGGAGAAGCCGTCGGTGAGCCTGGATCGCCGAGGCGGCCGCGGCATAGCCCCAGCGCGACGGCGAGAGCCAGGCGATCTGCTCCAGGCCGAACCGGCCGGCGATCTGGAAGAGCGCGCCGGAGAGCACGAGCCTGCAGCATCACCAGTCCGACCAGGGCGGGCATGGTCTGCTCCGAGTCTGGTCACCAGTGCCGAGAGCGCCAGGCCGATCACCACCATCGTCCACGACAGCAGGGCGATCGCGATCGCGACCCGGAAGGTCCCGCCGCTGCCGTCGGCACCGGGCAGGCCCACCGTCGCGAGGAAGGTGACCACCAGGCCCTGGACGAAGGCGGCGCTGCCGAGGACCAGCACCTTGCTGGTGAAGTAAACGCCGGGTGAGAGGCCGACGGCGTACTCACGCTGGAAGATCGGTCTCTCCCCCACCAGGCTCGCGGATCGCCAGGGCGGTGCCCATCAGGCAGGCCGCGACGATGAGGACGGTCACCCGCTGCTGGGACTCGCCGATCTTGCCGCCGGCCGCGGCGATGGAGATCCCGTCGCTGCCGGGGACGACGCGGCTGAGCCCGCCCAGGATGAGCGGCAGCAGGACGAGCATCCCCAGCAGGAGCCGGTCGGCGAAGACGACGGCCAGGTTGCGCTTGACCAGGGTGGAGAGCCTGGCGGGAGGTGGACTGGCGCGGCGGGGCAGGTACGGCGGCGTACCCCTGCCGGGCGAGCCTGGGAGGTGTCCACGGCGTGCTGGGGTGCCGGGATCCGCTGCCACAGGTCGGCGTCGTCGAGCAGGTCGAAGACCTCGGGGTAGTTGGTCTTGCCGAAGTGCGCGAGCACGCCGTCGGGCGGCCCGAAGTAGGCGATCCGGCCCCCGGGGGCGAGCACCAGCACGTTGTCGCAGACGTCGAGCGCGAGCACCGAGTGGGTCACCACCATGACGACGCGGCCGTCGTCGGCCAGGCTCCGCAGCCTGGCGCATCACCTCCAGGTCCAGGCCCGGGTCGAGGCCGGAGGTGGGCTCGTCGAGGAAGAGCAGCGGCGGCGCGGTGAGCAGACTCGGTGGCGATGGAGACCCGCTTGCGCTGGCCGCCGGAGAGCCTGGGTGCCGATCCGGTTGTCCATCCGCTGCACGAGTCCGGTTCGGTTCGCCACGTGGTTGACCCGCGCGTCCCACTCCTGCGCCGTGGTGTCGGGCGGGAGCCGGAGCCTGCGCGGCGAAGCGCAGGCCCTGCTTGACCTTGAGCCTGCGGGTGCAGGATGTCCTGCTGCGGCACCAGCCCGATCTGGAAGCGGAGCCTGGTCGTAGTGCTGGTACAGGTCGTGGCCCTGCCAGATCACCCGGCCGTGGCTGGCCGGCTTGAGGCCGGTCAGCGCGCCGAGCAGGGTGGACTTGCCCGCACCGGAGGGGCCGATGACGGCGGTGAGGCTCTTCGGCTCCAGGCTTGAAGGAGATGTTCTCGATCAGCCGCTTGCCGCCGCCGACGACCTGGGTGAGCCCGTCGGCGTACAGGGTGAACTCGTGGGCGGTCGCCGAGGCGACCAGCCTGCTGGCCGTCCCAGCGGAAGGTCTGGTTGCCGAAGATCACCTCGGCGCCGACCGGCAGCCTGCACGGCGCCCTGCACCCGGTGGCCGTTGACGAAGGTGCCGTTGAACGAGCCGAGGTCGTGCAGCACCGCGAGCACCGGCCGGTCGGCGGGTCCAGGCGGGCGTGGTGACGGCTGACCAACGGGTCGTCGAGGACGATGTCGTTGGTGTGCTCGCGCCCGATCGACAGCGAGCGGCCGGCCTGGGTTCGCTGGGGCAGGACCACGGAGTGGCCGTGCGGCAGCCTGACCGGGCGGGAGCACGCCGACCGGGCGCCAGGCATCGGCCGGAGCGCCCTGCGAGGGCAGCCTGCGGCGGGGGCAGGTTCTTCCAGAACTCACCGCCGAGCGGCTGCTGCTGCGGGGTCGGCGGCGCCGGGGCCGGCACCGGACGGGAGGAGACCGGGGCCACCGGCCGCTGCGGGGCAGCCGGAGTCTGCGGGGGCGGGTGGCGCGGGCTGGCTCGCCAGCACGGTGACCACCACGGTCTCCCCGTCCGGGCCGCCGAGGTGCAGGTTGAGCGGGCCGGCCGGGAGCGGCGTGCGGGTGATCCGCTGGCCGGCGACGTAGGTGCCGTTGCTGCTGGAGTCGACCGCCACCCAGGCGCTGCCCTCGCGCAGCAGGGTGAGGTGGTGCCGGGAGGCCCGCCCGTCGGAGACCGGTACGTCGCAGTCGGACTCGCGCCCGACCACGACCCGCGGCCCGTCGAAGATCCGGGTCGTTCCCGACCACTGCACCTGGAGTCGGTCCACGGGCGATCCTTCGGGGGTGCGGAGCAGGCTGACGGTCAGAGACCCTAACCGATCAGCCGCTCCGCAAACCCGGACCGGCGGCCGGTCAGCGCCAGTCGGGCCCCGGGGTGTCGTCCACGTCGCCCGGCTCGCGCGCCGCCGTGGCGTGGTCCGGCACGTGGTCGTCGCCCTCGTGCCGGGTCTTCCACAGGCTGGCCACCGCGGTGACGACCAGCGTCACGATGATGACGCCGAGGCTGAACAGCGACGGCATGTCCCAGACCTTGAGGTGCTCACCGCCGTTGATGAACGGCGACTCGTTCTCGTGCAGCGCGTGCAGGACCAGGCTTCACGCCGATGAAGGCGAGGATGAAGGCCAGGCCGAGCGAGAGGTAGACGAGCTTCTGCAGCAGGCCGCCGAGCAGGAAGTACAGCTGCCGCAGGCCCATCAGCGCGAAGACGTTGGCCGTGAAGACCAGGTACGGCTCCTGAGTGATGCCGAAGATGGCCGGGATCGAGTCGAGCGCGAAGAGGATGTCGGTGACGCCGAGGGCGATGATCACGATGACGATCGGCGACACGAAGCGGACGCCGTTCTCGTGGTACCAGAGCCTTGAGGCCGTGGTAGGTCTCGCCGACCTTCATGTGCTTGCGGGCGAAGGTGACGACGCCGTTCTCCTCGGGGTGCTCGTCGTCGTGCGAGCCGTAGGACTGCACCAGCCTGACGGCGGTGTAGACCAGGAAGGCGCCGAAGAGGTAGAAGATCCAGGCTGAAGTTCTGGATCAGCGCATAGCCGAGGGCGATGAAGATGCCGCGGAAGACGAGGGCCAGCACGATGCCGACGAGCAGCGCCTCCTGCTGGTACTTGCGCGGCACCTTGAGCGCCGACATCAAGATGATGAAGACGAACAGGTTGTCGATCGAGAGCGAGTACTCGGTCAACCAGCCGGTGTAGAACTCGATCCCGTAGTCGTGGCCGTGGTGGATCCAGATGAAGGCGCCGAACGCGACCGCGGCGCCGACGTAGAAGGCCAGTGCGACCGCGCACTCCTTCATCGTCGGCTCGTGCGGGTCGCGTGCGATCACGACGACGTCGAAGAGCAGCACGGCCAGCGTGGCGCCGATCGTGATGGTCCATTCGAGGGTGGTCACGTCCATGGAGGCGTCCCTTTCAGGGGGCGTAGAGCGTCAGCAGATCGCCCGAGGTCTCTTCCGCCGCCCGAACCGGGCGACCTGCGGGTCCGGACCGGACAGCGATGTCCGATCGTGATGACGAGCCCGCGGCGAAGGAATACTCCCCCCCTGGTGGGCGTCATCCTTGCACGTGCCGTCAGTGCCGGGCCAATCGACCCACCCGGAGGTACGACGACGAGCCGGCCTCACGGCAGCCCGGTCACCCGGGCCATCGTCGCCAGCCTTGGCGCCGGTCTCGCGGACCTCCGAGGCAGGGTCGGAGCCCGCGACGATGCCCGCACCGGCGAACAGGCGCAGCCGCGGGCCGTCCATCACCGCGGCACGGATGGTGATCGCGAACTCGCCGTCGCCGCTGGCGTCGACCCAGCCGACGCAGCCCGCGAACCAGTCGCGCAGGTCCCCCTCGAGGTCCGCGATGACCGCGTTGGCCGCCGCCGTCGGGACCCCGCCGACCGCGGGCGTGGGGTGGAGCAGCTGGGCCAGGCGCAGGGCGCTGGGGCCGTCGGCGCCGTCGGCGAGACGTGCCGAGATCGGCGTGGCGAGGTGCCACACGGTGTCGGTGGAGAGCAGCTCCGGGGTCGCGGGGTACTCGATCTCCTCGCACACCTCCTTGAGCGCGTGCACGATCGCCTCCACCACGAAGGCGTGCTCGGCGAGGTCCTTGCCGGACTGCTGCAGCGCGGCCGCGCGGCGGGCGTCCTCGGCGGGGTCCGTCGAGCGGGGAACCGAGCCGGCCAGGGGCGTGCAGGAGATCTCCAGGCCGTCGCGACGCACCAGCAGGCTCGGGGCTGGCGCCGACCAGGATCGGGCCCTCGTCCGGTCCCGGCACCAGGGGGACGCTGAAGACGTAGCGCCCGGGGCGCGTGGTCAGCAGCCGGTCGATGATCTCGGCCGGCACCAGGGGCGGATCGCTGAGCACGTCGAGGCAGCGGCCGAGCACGACCTTGTGGAGCGAGCCGTCGGCGATCCGGGCGAGCGCGGTCTCCACCATGGCGGCGTACTCGTCGGCGGTGGGGAACTCGGTGACCTGGTAGGTCCGCTCGACCTCCGCGTCGCGCTCGGGACGCTGCAGCGGGTGCTCGGAGCCGGTCACCCGGTGCGCCAGGCCCGGTGCGCCGGCGGCGAAGGAGAGCGCGCACAGCGCCCGCTCCCCCGGCCCGAGCGTCGCCACGACCTCCTCGGCCCACACGGCGTTCGCGCCGTCCGGGGTCTGCAGGGTGTCGAGCACCTGCGCGGCGACGTAGGCCTCCTCGCCGGAGGCGAAGAGCAGCGGCCGCGCGGCCAGAGCGGCCGGGGTGATCGGTTGCCGCGCCATGGTCCTCAGCCTAGTCCTCGGCCCCGCACGGTACGCCGAGCGCCGCCAGCCGCTCACGGCCGCCGTCCTCGGCGGTGAGCACCCAGACGCCGGCCTCGGTCAGCGCCAGGGTGTGCTCGAAGTGCGCTGCCCAGGTCCCGTCGGCGGTGAGCACCGTCCACTCGTCGGGAGCGAGGACCGAGTCGTCGGTCCCCAGCGTGATCATCGGCTCGACCGCGAGCGCCATGCCGGTCTTGAGCCGCGGACCGCGCCCCGTCCTCCCGCGGTTCGGTACGTCGGGGTCCATGTGCATCGCGGTGCCGATGCCGTGACCGGTGTAGCCGTCGGTGATGCCGTAGCGGCCCTGCGACTCGACGAAGGCCTCGACGGCGTGCGAGATGTCCCCGACCCGGCCGCCGGCCCGCGCCGCGGCGAGACCTCGCCACAGCGCGTCCTCGGTGACCCGCAGCAGGCTCCGCGACCTCCGGCGCCACCGTGCCGACCGGGACCGTGATCGCGGAGTCGCCGTGCCACCCGGCCACGATCGCGCCGCAGTCGATCGAGAGGACGTCGCCCTCGGCCAGCACCCGGGAGCCGGGGATGCCGTGGACGACCTCGTCGTTGACCGAGGCGCAGATGCTCGCCGGGAACGGCGGCTCGCCGTACCCGAGGAAGGAGGGCACGCCGCCCTGCTCCCGGATGCTCTGCTCCGCGAGCGCGTCCAGGCTCGCCGGTGCTCACACCGGGGCGCACGGCCGCGCGCAGCCGCTCCAGCGTGCGGCCGACCACGAGCCCGGCCGCGCGCATGGCGCGGACCTGCTCGGGGCTCTTGACCTCGATCCGGGGGCTGAACAGCACGTGCGCCGGGCGTCAGGCTCTGGTCGATGTTGTCGAGCGCGTCGAAGATCCGCTGCTGGACCTCGGCGACCTCGCCCATGCCGTCGACAGCGACCACCAGGCCGCGCTGTGCGTAGACGGCGATGAGCGGCTCGGTCTCCTCGGCGTAGACCTCCTGGCGACGCCGGATGACTTCTTCGGTGTCGTCGGTGCGGCCCTCGATCTCGGCACGCTTGAGCAGGCGGCCGATCACGGCCTCCTGGTCCACGGTCAGCACGAGCACGGCGTCCAGCTTTGTGCCCGGTCAGGCTCGATCATCGCGTCCAGGCTCGGTGACCTGGGCCAGGGTGCGCGGGTAGCCGTCGAGCAGGAAGCCCTGAGTGGCGTCCGGCTCGGCGATCCGGTCACGCACCATGTTGTTGGTGACCTCGTCGGGGACGTACTCCCCGGCATCCATGTAGCGCTTGGCCTCGATGCCGAGCGGGGTGCCCTCGCCGACGTTGGCCCGGAAGATGTCACCGGTGGAGATCGCCGGGACGCCGAAGTGGGACGCGACAGCGGCCGCCTGGGTGCCCTTGCCGGCGCCCGGGGGGCCCATGATGAGAAGCCTCAACGCAGGAATCCTTCATAGTTGCGCTGCTGGAGTCGGCTCTCGATCTGCTTCACCGTGTCGAGTGCGACGCCGACCATGATCAGGATGGACGTACCGCCGAACGGGAAGTTCTGGCTGGCGTCGATCATCACGAACGCGATCAGCGGCACGATGGCGATCAGGGCCAGGTAGAGCGAGCCCGGCAGCGTGATGCGGGACAGGACGTAGGACAGATAGTCCTGGGTCGGCTTGCCCGCCCGGATCCCGGGGATGAAGCCGCCGTACTTCTTCATGTTGTCCGCCACCTCTTCAGGGTTGAAGGTGATCGAGACGTAGAAGTAGGTGAAGAAGACGATGAGGAGCACGTAGGCGATCATGTGCACCGGGTGGCTCTGGTCGACGAGGTACTCGTTGAGCCAGCGGATCACCTTGTTGGGGTTCTGCGAGTTCTGGTTGAACTGCACCGCCATCGCCGGCAGGTAGAGCAGCGACGAGGCGAAGATGACCGGGATGATGCCGGCCTGGTTCACCTTGAGCGGGATGTACGTCGAGTCGCCGCCGAACATCTTGCGGCCCACCATCCGGCGGGCGTACTGCACCGGGATCCGGCGCTGCGCCTGCTCGATGAAGATGACGGCCGCGATGAGCACGAGCCCGATCGCGATCACGATCCCGAAGGTCCACCAGCCCTGGGTGATCTTGACCTGCCACAGAGCGGTCGGGAAGGTCGCCACGACCTGGGTGAAGATGAGGATCGACATGCCGTTGCCGACGCCGCGCTCGGTGATCAGACTCACCGAGCCACATGATGACCGCGGTGCCCGCGGTCATGGTGACGACCATGACCAGGAAGGTCTTGGTGTCGTCGTGGTGCAGCAAGTCCTTGTCGCAGCCCTGCAGCAGGTTGCGCGAGCGAGCCAGGGCAACGATGCCGGTCGCCTGCAGCACGGCGAGGCCGAGCGTGAGGTAACGGGTGTACTGCGTGATCTTCGTCTGCCCGGACTGACCCTCCTTCTTGAGGGCCTCCAGCCGCGGGATCACGACCACCAGCAGCCTGCAGGATGATGCTGGCCGTGATGTACGGCATGATCCCGAGCGCGAAGATGGTGAGTCTGCAGCAGCGCACCCCCGGAGAAGAGGTTCACCAGGCTGTAGAGCCCGGCGTTCTCGCCGTCCTTGGCGATGTTGAGGCAGGCCTCCACGTTGGAGACGTGCACACCGGGTGCCGGGATCTGCGATCCGGCCCGGAAGATCACGATGATGAGCAGGACGAACAACAACTTGCGCCGCAGATCCGGGGTCCGGAAGGCGTTCACGAACGCGCTGAGCACTCGAGACCTCTTTCTAACACTTGGTAGCTTGCAGGCGCGGGATGCGATCCCAGCGGTGACGAAAGGCGCGTGGCCCCACTGTGCACCCGGCCTCCCGTTCTGGCGAGACCTGCGGTGCACACGACAACACTGCCTCAGGCGACCTGAAGACTAACAGCAAGCCCGAAGCGAGGGCTCATCCGGCGGCCTACCACCGGCGATCTGTCGCCTCCGATCAGGCGCGTAGTGGGGCGACGGCACAGACCGTCGCCCCACGCCAGAGGCCTCAGGTCTGGAAGCCGTCCTGCGGGGCGCAGTAGCCGATCACGGACCCGTCCTTCAAGCAGAGCCTTGTACTGGATGAACTTGCCCTTGCTCACCGAGCAGACCTTGGAGGTGCCAGCGCCGGTCGTGTTGTAGCAGTAGTTCCATGAGGTCGCGCCGTACACGCGCCACTGGACGCGCTGGCCCAGCCCGTCTGCGGAACGGTCGGTCACGGTGATCGTGGCGCTCGACTTCGCCGTGCTGGCAGCGCGCACGCCCTCCTTCCACCGGATCTGGTAGGTCTCGCTGCCGATCACGGCGCTGTACGTCCAGTTCCAGCCGTCCGGGTCGTTGGCTGCGGCCGCAGCGGCCGGCGCCACCCTGGCTACCCCCAGGCCGGCCAGCACGGCCAGCCCCGCCCCAAGGATCCCGAGAATTCGCTTCCTCATCGTTCTTCCCTTCGTCGAGTGCGCCCGGAGAGACCGAGCCTTCGTAACCGACCACGCGACGACCGATGGAGTCAATCAACAATTGTCAGATATCAACACAGCGAGCTGCGCAAATACGCAAGGGGCGCGCCGGCCATCGACCGACGCGCCCCTTGCGAACGCACTCACAGGACCGTGACGGTCCCGCCGGCGCTCTCGATCTTCTCCTTGGCCGAGGTGGAGAACGCGTTCGCGCTCACCGCGACCTTGACCGTCAGGTCACCCTGGCCGAGCACCTTGACGGGCTCGCCCTTGCGGACGGCGCCCTTGGCGACCAGCGTCTCCGGGGTGACGTCGCCGCCCTCGGGGAACAGCGCGCTGATCCGGTCGAGGTTGACGACCTGGAAGGTCACCTTGAAGGGGTTCTTGAAGCCCTTGAGCCTTCGGGAGCCGCATGTGCAGCGGCATCTGGCCACCCTCGAACGCGACCGGGACCTGGTAGCGGGCCTTGGTGCCCTTCGTACCACGACCGGCGGTCTTGCCCTTGGAGCCCTCACCACGACCCACGCGGGTCTTGGCGGTCTTGGCGCCCGGGGCCGGGCGCAGGTGGTGCAGGCTTCAGCGTCATCGTCACTCGCCTCCGACAACCTCGACCGTCACCAGGTGACGGACGGTGTGGACCATGCCCCGGATCTCGGGACGGTCCTCCTTGATCACGACATCGCCGATCCGCTTGAGGCCCAGGGTGCGCAGGGTCTCGCGCTGGTTGGCCTTCGTGCCGATCTTCGACTTGGTCTGCTGGACCTTGAGCCTGAGCCATCAGGCGTTCACCGCCTCGGGCGCAGCCGACTTGGACGCGGCCGCAGCGGCCTCGCCCTCGGCCTTGGCCTTGAGCAGCGCCGCCGGGGCGACGTGCTCGACCGGCAGACCACGACGCGCGGCCACCGTCTCGGGCATCTCCAGCAGACGGAGAGCCTCGACGGTCGCGTGCACGATGTTGATCTGGTTCGACGAGCCCAGCGACTTGCTGAGGACGTCGTGGATGCCGGCGCACTCCAGGACGGCGCGCACCGGACCACCGGCGATGACACCGGTACCGGGGGCGGCCGGGCGCAGGAACACCACGCCGGCGGCCTTCTCACCCTGGACCGGGTGCGGGATCGTGCCCTGGATGCGGGGGACGCGGAAGAAGTTCTTCTTCGCCTCCTCGACACCCTTGGCGATCGCCGCGGGAACTTCCTTGGCCTTGCCGTAGCCGACGCCGACCAGACCGTCGCCGTCACCGACGATCACGAGGGCGGTGAAGCCTGAAGCGACGACCACCCTTCACGACCTTCGCGACACGGTTGATGGCAACGACGCGCTCGACGTACTGGCTCTTCTCGGCGCCACGACCACCGTCACGGCCTCCACGGCCGCCACGGTCGCCGCCCGAACGCTGTCCGCGCTGGGGTCCGCTCATGATCTCTCCTCAGTCCTGTTCGCGCTCAGAGGGTCAGGCCGCCCTCACGGGCGCCATCTGCCAGGGCCGCGATGCGACCGTGATACTTGTTGCCGGACCGGTCGAAGACGACCGACTCCACGCCCTGCTCCTTGGCGCGGGCGGCGACAAAGCTCGCCGACCTTCTTGGCCTTGGCGGTCTTGTCGCCGTCGAAGGAGCGCAGGTCTCCCTCGAGCGTCGAGGCGGACGCCAGGGTCTTGCCGACCAGGTCGTCGACGACCTGGGCGGTGATGTGCTTCGTCGACCGGGTGACCACCAGGCGCGGACGCTCGGCGGTTCCGGAGATCTTCTTGCGACCGCGGATCTGGCGGCGCAGGCTTGGAGCCTGGCGCGAGCCGAGAGGTTCCGCTGGTGCTTGAGGGTGATCGCCATGGTCACTTACCAGCCTTTCCGACCTTGCGGCGGACGTGCTCGCCGGAGTACCGCACACCCTTGCCCTTGTAGGGCTCGGGCTTGCGAAGGCTTGCGGATGTTGGCGGCGACCTCGCCGACCAGGCTGCTTGTCGATCCCGACGACGCCCAGGCTTCGTGGGGCCATCCACCGTGAAGGTGATGCCCTCGGGAGCGTCGAAGATGATCGGGTGGGAGTAACCGAGTCTGGAACTCCAGCCTGGGTCGGGCCCTTGGACAGGACGCGGTAACCCACGCCCACGATCTCGAGCTTCTTCTCGTAGCCCTCGGTCACACCCACGACCATGTTGTTGATCAGGGTGCGCGACAGGCCGTGGTAGGCCTTCGAGAGGCGCTCGTCGTCGGGACGCTTGACGTCGAGGACGCCCTCGCCCTTCTCGACCGTGATCGGAGCGACCACGGTGTGGCTCAGGGTGCCCTTGGGCCCCTTCACCGTGACGACGGGGCCGTCCACCTGGACGTCGACGCCCGCGGGGACCGGGACGGGGAGCTTTGCCGATGCGCGACATGTTCTTCTCTCTCCTTCCCTTGTCACCAGACGTAGGCGAGGACTTCCCCACCCACGCCCTTCTGGTTGGCCTGGCGGTCGGTCAGCAGACCCTGGCTCGTCGAGATGATCGCGACGCCGAGGCCGCCGAGCACCTTCGGCAGACCGGTGTGCTTGGCGTACACGCGGAGGCCGGGCTTGCTGATCCGGCGGACGCCGGCGATGGAACGCTCGCGGTTGCGGCCGTACTTGAGGGTGACGGTCAGCAGCCTTGCCGACGCCGTTCTCGTTGTCCGCGACCCCGTAGGAGGTGATGTAGCCCTCCTGCTTGAGGATCTCGGCCACCCCCTCCTTGAGCCTTGCTGTACGGCATGGTCACCGCGTCGTGGTACGCCTGGTTGGCGTTGCGCAGACGCGTGAGCATGTCTGCGATCGGGTCAGTCATCGTCATGATGTGTGTTCTTTCTGCTGTGGTTTCCGCTCGCTCACCGGCGCGCGGACCTGCAACGGTTGGGTGTTACCAGGCTCGACTTGGTCACGCCGGGCAGGCTCGCCCCGGTGCGCCATCTCGCGCAGGCAGATGCGGCACAGGCCGAACTTGCGGTAGACGGCCTTGGGGCGGCCGCAGCGCTGGCAGCGGGTGTAGCCCCGCACCGCGAACTTCGGCTTGCGTGCAGCCTTGACCTTCAGCGCGGTCTTCGCCATGTCAGTTCTCCTTGAACGGGAAGCCGAGTCTGCTTCAGCAGCGCGCGCCCCTGCTCGTCGTTGGTCGCCGTGGTGACGATGGTGATGTCCATGCCCCGCTGGCGGTCGACCTTGTCCTGGTCGATCTCGTGGAACATGACCTGCTCGGTGAGGCCGAAGGTGTAGTTGCCACGGCCGTCGAACTGCTTGGGCGAGAGACCGCGGAAGTCGCGGATACGCGGCAGCGCGAGGGACAGCAGGCGGTCCAGGAACTCCCACATGCGGTCGCCGCGCAGCGTGACGTGCGTGCCGATCGGCATGCCCTCACGCAGCCTTGAACTGCGCGATGGACTTGCGGGCCTTGGTGACCGCCGGCTTCTGACCGGTGATCGCGGTGAGGTCGCGGATCGCGCCCTCGATCAGCCTTCGAGTCGCGAGCAGCCTCGCCGACACCCATGTTGACCACGATCTTCACCAGACCGGGGACCTGCATGACGTTGGCGATCTCGAACTCCGACTTGAGCGCCGGGAGGATCTCCTCGCGGTACTTGGTCTTGAGCCGGGGCGTGACCTTCTCGATGGTGCTCTCGGTCATCAGATTTCCTTCCCGGTCTTGCGGGAGATGCGGACGCTGCGCGTCGAGGTGTACTCGGAGCCGTCGGGACGACGCTTGGTGACCTCGACCCGCTTGTGGCCGACGCGGGTGACGCCGTCACCCTCGACCAGCATCACGTTGGACACGTGGATCGGCGCCTCGGTGGTGATGATGCCGCCGGTGTTGCCGGCGCGACCACCCTGGTCGACGACCTTGGTGTGCTTCTTGATCCGGTTGACGCCCTCGACGATCACCCGGTGCTCCTCGCGGAGAACCTTGATGATCTTGCCCTCGGCGCCCTTGTCCTTGCCGGCGATGACCTTGACGGTGTCGCCCTTCTTGACGTGCAGGTTGGGCTTCTGGCGGTCCTGCTCGGACTTCTTGCGGGCAGCCATCACAGCACCTCCGGGGCGAGCGAGATGATCTTCATGAACTTCTTCTCGCGCAGGCTCGCGGCCCACGGGGCCGAAGATGCGCGTGCCACGGGGCTCGCCGTCGTTCTTGAGGATCACCGCGGCGTTCTCGTCGAAGCGGATGTAGGAACCGTCGGGACGACGGCGCTCCTTGACGGTGCGCACGACGACCGCCTTGACGACGTCGCCCTTCTTCACGTTGCCGCCGGGGATGGCGTCCTTGACGGTGGCGACGATGACGTCGCCGATCCCCGCGTAGCGGCGACCGGAGCCGCCGAGCACGCGGATGCAAAGGATCTCCTTGGCACCGGTGTTGTCGGCGACCTTGAGTCGCGACTCCTGCTGAATCATCGATTTCTCCTGGTTGTCGTGCCGGTTCTCTGTCGCTCAGTAGGCGGCAGAGCCTGGCCGAACGGATTTACTTCGCGCGCTCGAGGATCTCCACCACGCGCCAGCGCTTGGTGGCCGACAGCGGGCGGGTCTCCATGATGAGGACACGGTCGCCGACGCCGCAGTCGTTCTGCTCGTCGTGGGCCTTGAGCCGCGTGTTGCGGCGCATGACCTTGCCGTAGAGCGCGTGCTTCACGCGGTCCTCGACGGACACGACCACGGTCTTGTCCATCTTGTCGCTGACCACGAGACCCTCACGGGTCTTGCGGGCGTTGCGCTGGGTCTCGGTGGACTCGGTCATCAGTTCTCCTCCTCGGCACCCGGGGCCGTGCGAATGCCGAGCTCGCGCTCGCGCACCACGGTGTAGATCCGGGCGATGTCCTTCTTGACCGTGCGGAGCCGACCGTGGCTCTCCAGGCTGGCCGGTGGCCGCCTGGAAGCGCAGGTTGAACAGGCTCCTCCTTGGCCTCGCGCAGGCTTGGCCTCGAGGTCGACGTCGTTGAGACTCGTCCGAACTCGTGGGCGTGGATGACGTTCGCCATCAGAACTCACCCGCCTCTCGCGTGATGAAACGGCACTTCATGGGGAGCCTTGTGGATCGCACGGCGCATGGCCTCGCGGGCCACGTCCTCCGGGACACCCGACAGGCTCGAACATGACGCGACCGGGCTTGACGTTGGCGACCCACCACTCCGGGGAGCCCTTGCCGGAGCCCATGCGGGTCTCGGCGGGCTTCTTGGTGAGCGGGCGGTCCGGGTAGATGTTGATCCAGACCTTGCCGCCACGCTTGATGTGGCGGGTCATCGCGATACGAGCGGACTCGATCTGACGGTTGGTCACGTAGTGACCCTCGATCGCCTGGATACCGAAGTCACCGAACGCGAGCGACGTACCGCCCTTGGCAGCGCCCCGACGCTTGGGGTGGTGCTGCTTGCGGTGCTTGACGCGACGCGGCATCAACATGGGTCAGGACTCCGTTCCGGTGGTCGGCTCCGCCGCGACGGCCTCGGGGTTGCCCTCCACGGCGGGAGCAGCAGCCTCGGCGTTGCGGTCCGAGCGGTTCGGGCGGTCGCCGCGCGACCCACGGGTCGGACGGTCGCCACCACGGCTGGGACGGCCACCGCGGCCGGGGACACCGGCGCGGGCAGCGGCCTGGGCCTGGCGCTCGGCACGGGAGCCGGCGACCTCGCCCTTGTAGATCCAGACCTTCACGCCGATGCGGCCGAAGGTCGTGCGGGCCTCGTAGAAGCCGTAGTCGATGTCGGCACGCAGCGTGTGCAGCGGGACGCGGCCCTCGCGGTAGAACTCGGTGCGCGACATCTCGGCGCCGTTGAGGCGGCCCGAGCACTGGATCCGGATGCCCTTGGCACCCGAACGCATCGAGGTCTGCATGGCCTTGCGCATCGCGCGGCGGAACTGGACGCGGCCGGACAGGCTGCTCGGCGACACCCTGCGCGACGAGCCTGGGCGTCGATCTCGGGGTTCTTGACCTCGAGGATGTTCAGGCTGGACCTGCTTGCCGGTGAGCCTTCTCGAGCTCGCCACGGATCCGGTCCGCCTCGGCGCCACGGCGACCGATGACGATGCCCGGACGCGCGGTGTGGATGTCGACGCGGACCCGGTCCCGGGTGCGCTCGATCTCCACCTTGGCGATGCCGGCCCGCTCCATGCCCTTGCTGAGCAGACTTTGCGGATCGCGACGTCCTCACCGACGTAGGACTTGTACAGCCTTGTCGGCGTACCAACGCGACTTGTGGTCGGTCGAGATGCCGAGGCGGAAGCCGTTCGGGTTGATCTTCTGACCCATTACTTCTTGCCCTTCTTCGCGACGACGTCGGCCGGCTGGACCGCGATGGTGATGTGGCTGGTGCGCTTGTTGATCCGGGTGGCCCGGCCCTGCGCACGCGGACGCCAACGCTTCATCGTCGGGCCCTCGTCGACCCGCGCGACCGACACGACGAGGTCACCAGCGGCGAGGCCCTCGGTGCTCTCGGCGTTCGCGACGGCGCTGGCGAGCACCTTCGCGACGGTCTCGGAGGCCGACTGCGGCGCGAACTGCAGCAGGGTCAGCGCCTCGTCCGCGGGCAGGCCACGGACCAGGTCGATGACGCGGCGCGCCTTCATCGGGGTGATCCGCACGAAGCGGGCGGTGGCGAACGCGCCGGGCTGGTCACCCAGGAGCGACTCGCGACGCGCGCTGGTGCGCTGACGCTCGGTGGTGCTCATCGACGGCGTCCCTTCCGGTCTTCCTTCACGTGGCCGCGGTAGGTGCGCGTGGGAGCGAACTCACCGAGCCTTGTGGCCGACCATGGAGTCGGAGATGAAGACCGGGACGTGCTTGCGACCGTCGTGGACGGCGATGGTGTGACCGATCATCGAGGGGATGATCATCGACCGGCGCGACCAGGTCTTGATGACGTTGTGGGTGCCCTTGTCGTTCTCGGCGTCCACCTTCTTGAGAAGGTGGCCGTCGATGAAGGGGCCCTTCTTCAGGCTGCGAGGCATCTCTGGCGTTCCTATCAGCGCTTGTTCTTGCCGGACTTGCGGCGACGGATGATCTGGGAGTCGCTGGCCTTGCGCTTGCGCGTACGGCCCTCGGGCTTGCCCCACGGCGAGACCGGGTGGCGACCACCGGAGGTCTTGCCCTCACCACCACCGTGCGGGTGGTCGACCGGGTTCATGACGACACCGCGGACGGTCGGGCGCTTGCCCTTCCAGCGCATGCGGCCGGCCTTGCCCCAGTTGATGTTGGACTGCTCGGCGTTGCCCACCTCGCCGACGGTGGCGCGGCAGCGCACGTCGACGTAGCGCATCTCGCCCGAGGGCAGACGCAGCGTGGCACGGGAGCCCTCACGGGCGACGAGCCTGCGCGCTGTTGCCGGCCGAGCGGGCCGCCTTGGCGCCACCGCCGGGGCGGAGACTCGACGCAGTGGATCGTCGTACCGACCGGGATGTTGCGCAGCGGCAGGTTGTTGCCCGGCTTGATGTCGGCGCCGACGCCCGACTCCACCCGCATGCCCTGCGTCAGGTCCTTCGGCGCCACGATGTAGCGCTTCTCGCCGTCGGCGTAGTGCAGCAGCGCGATGCGCGCGGTGCGGTTGGGGTCGTACTCGATGTGCGCGACCTTGGCCGGGACGCCGTCCTTGTCGTAGCGACGGAAGTCGATGATCCGGTAGGCCCGCTTGTGACCGCCACCCTGGTGCCGGGTGGTGATCCGGCCCTGGTTGTTGCGGCCGCCCTTCTTCGGGAGCGGACGGGTCAGCGACTTCTCCGGCGTGGTGCGGGTGATCTCGGCGAAGTCGGCCACCGAGGAGCCACGACGGCCCGGGGTGGTCGGCTTGTACTTGCGGATAGCCATAGTCAGATTCCTCTACCTAGCCCGGTCAGGAGACCGGACCTCCGAAGATGTCGATGCGGTGACCCTCGGCCAGGCTGACGATCGCGCGCTTGGTGTCCTTGCGCTTGCCGAGACCGTTGCGGGTACGGCGGACCTTGCCAGGCCGGTTGAGGGTGTTGACCGAGGTGACCTTCACGCCGAAGACCTTCTCGACCGCGATCTTGATCTCGGTCTTGTTGGCGTCGGGGCGCACCAGGAACGTGTACTTGTTGTTGTCGAGAAGGCTGTAGGCTCTTCTCCGACACGACCGGCGCGATCAGGATGTCGCGGTGGTCCTTGTGCAGGGTGCTCATGCTCAGGCCTCCTTCGAGCCGGCACGCTTGAAGCCAGCGGCCTCGGCGTCCTCGGCGGACTTGAAGTAGAACTCGGCGACCGTGGCGTCGTACCACTGGCCGTCGGGCTCGTGGTAGAGGCCCGAGTCGGCGTTGCCCTTGACCTCGTAGCCCTTCGGCGCGCCACCGCTCTTCAGCGGCGCCTTCGCACCCGCGGGCGACTCGGCGGCCACCGGCACCTCCGCCAGGGCAGCGGGCGCGGTGGCCTCGCTGGTCCCGGTGGTGCCGGAGACGAGCGCGTCGAACGCGGCCTTGCTGAACACCACGTCGTCGCTCGCGAGCACGTCGTAGGTGTTGAGCCTGGTCGACGGCCACGATGTGCACCTCGGGCGCGTTGCGCAGCGAGAGCCAGGTGAGGCTGTCGGCGCGCTCCAGCACCAGGAGGAACTTGCGGCGGGTGGTCGACTCGAAGAGCGAGGCGAGCGCGGCCTTGGTGGACGGCTTGCCGCCCTCGACCAGACCCTCGACGACGTGGACCCGCTCGTTGCGCGCCCGGTCGGTGAGGGCACCGCGCAGGGCGGCGGCCTTCATCTTCTTGGGGGTGCGCTGCGAGTAGTCACGCGGCTGCGGGCCGTGCACGATGCCACCGCCGGCGAACTGCGGCGCGCGGGTCGAGCCCTGGCGCGCGCGGCCGGTGCCCTTCTGCTTGTACGGCTTCTTGCCGCCACCCCGGACCTCGCCGCGACGCTTGGTCGCGTGCGTGCCCTGGCGAGCGGCCGCCTGCTGCGCGACGACGACCTGGTGGATCAGCGGAATGCTGACCTCGGCGTCGAAGATCGCAGCGGGGAACTCAACGGAAACAGTCTTGGCCATGGTGGAATCAGCCCTTCTTCGCAGCCGTGCGCAGGACGACGAGGCCGCCCTTGGGGCCGGGAACGGCGCCCTTGATCAGGACCAGGCCCTTCTCGACGTCGACGGCGTGGACGGTGACGTTCTGGGTGGTGACGGTGTCCGAGCCCATCCGGCCGGCCATCCGCAGACCCTTGAAGACGCGGCCCGGGGTGGCGCAGGCGCCGATCGAGCCGGGCTTGCGGTGGTTGCGGTGGGCACCGTGCGAGGCGCTCACGCCGGCGAAGCCGTGACGCTTCATGACACCGGCGAAGCCCTTGCCCTTGCTGGTGCCGGTCACGTCGATGGCCTGGCCGGCCTCGAACGTGTCGACGGCCAGCCTCCTGGCCCACGGTGTACTCGGAGGCGTCCGCGGTGCGGATCTCGACCACGTGGCGGCGCGGCGTCGTGCCGGCCTTGGCGAAGTGGCCCGCCTGCGGCTTGTTGACCTTGCGGCCCTCGATCTCGCCGAAGCCGATCTGGATGGCGTTGTAGCCGTCCGGCTCGGGCTGGCGGACCTGGGTGACGACATTGGTGCCAGCGGCGACCACGGTCACCGGGACGACGCGGTTGTTCTCGTCCCACAGCCTGGGTCATGCCGAGCTTTGGTGCCCAGCAGGCCCTTCACGTTGCGCTCAATAGTCATGTCGGCAAACCTCAGAGCCTGATCTCGATGTCGACACCGGCCGGCAGGTCGAGGCGCATCAGGCTGTCGACGGTCTTCGGCGTGGGGTCGATGATGTCGATGAGTCGCTTGTGGGTGCGCATCTCGAAGTGCTCGCGCGAGTCCTTGTACTTGTGCGGCGAGCGGATGACACAGAAGACGTTCTTCTCGGTCGGCAGCGGCACCGGGCCGGCGACCTTGGCACCCGTCCGGGTGACCGTGTCCACGATCTTGCGCGCCGAGGTGTCGATCACCTCGTGGTCATAGGCCTTGAGCCTGATGCGGATCTTCTGTCCCGCCATAGGTCTCTCTCGTCCTTACTCGTCGTACGACCGTGCCGTGTTGGCTCGTTCTCTGGGCCAGGCTCCCCGACCCCCGAGGTCGGGCGTGTCGCACCTGGTTCCAGGCACACACGTCTCCCGCAGGGGAAGTGGAGCCTGTTCTTCTCGGCTGCATCGGGTCTCGGCGCGGTGCGACCAAACGTCGACCACCGGCACGCTCGCCACGGCTGCGGACGCCCCGGAAACCCGGTTTGCCAGGCTCCGCGTGGGAGACACGATTCAGTAGTCAAGGTGTGGCGCACCCCGACGAACCTTCTCGGGGCAACCGGACGATCTTCGCAGAGATCGGGGCCTCCGCCAAATCCAGGATGAATCGGACCTGGATGCAAGGATGTGCGCACCCGCCACCGACCGAGCGCGACCGACAAGGGGGATCGATGAGCGAGGGGCCGATGTACCCACCTCCGGGCGCGCCGCCGCCGCAGGAGCCGGCGGCCGGCTCGGGTCACCCCGCACCCGGAGCGGCGCCGCCGGGCACGCCCGCCCTTCCCCCCTTCGGCACGACGGCGCCCCCCGGCTGGGCGCCCTACCCGACCACGCCCGGCGGCCCCCGGCCCGGGATGGTGCTCGGGGCGGCCCACAAGCCGGGCGCGTTCGCGCTGCGCCCCCTCGGCCTCGGCGACATGTACGACGGCGCCTTCCGGATCATCCGCTTTAACCCGAGGGCGACGGTCGGGGCAGCCGTGCTGGTCACCGCCGCCGCGATGCTGATCCCGCTGCTCATCACGGCGGTCCTCAGCCTTCACCGTCGGCCTGGCGATGGACGCCTCCGGCGACGTCGAGCAGGACCTGAGCACCGGCGACGCGCTGGCCCTGCTGGCGGCGTACGGCTCGCTGTTCGCATCGCTGGTGCTGGCCCAGATCGGGATCACCCTGGTGACCGGGATGGTCGTGCACGTCACCCGCGCCGCCGCGGTCGGGCGCAAAGCTCACCCTGGCCGAGGCCTGGGCGGCGACGCACGGGCGGCGCTGGCGCCTGCTCGGACTGGTGACGCTCTACTACCTGGCGTTCACGGTCCTGCTCGCCGTCTACGTCGTCCTGTGGGTGCTGGTCGTCGTCGTCTCCCCCGGCGCGGGCCCGATCGTGCTGTGGGGCATCGTGACGGTGCCGGCGTTCATCGCGCTGGTGTGCTGGCTCTACACCCGGCTCTACTACCTCGCCGTCCCGCCGCTCATGCTCGAGGGGATCGGTGTCTTCGCCGCGATCGAGCGGAGCCTGGACGCTGACCCGCCGGGCGTTCTGGCGCACCTTCGGGATCGGGCTGCTGACCCTGCTCATCGGCAGCATCGCCGGCAGCATGCTGTCGGCTCCGTTCTCGATCGTGGGCCAGGTCTCGGTCCTGGCCGCCCCGCAGTACGCCGTGCTCCTGCTCGTGCTCACCCAGGCGGTCGACTCGGTGATCCAGAACGCCTTCACCGCCCCCTTCCTCGCGACCGTGACCTCCATGCAGTACCTCGACCTGCGCATGCGCAAGGAGGCCTACGACGTGGAGCCTGTTGCGTGAGGCGGGGATCATCAGCGAATGACGCCCTCGGCCCTCGCCCTGCTCGCCGGACGTCTCGACCCGCCGCTGGACCCCAGCGGCGACGAGGGGCGCCGGCTGATGCGGCGTGAGCCTGGCCGACCCGAAGTACTACCAGGACAACCTCGTCCAGCGGCTCATGGACTGGCTGCAGCGCTTGATCGACAAGACCGTCGAGGGTGCCTCCGGCTCCGGCGCGGTGTCCTGGCTGGCGCTGACGGTGGTGGTGCTCGGGCTGGTCGCGGCGCTGGCGCTGGTGCTGTCCCGGGCGCGTCGTACCGCCCGTGCGGAGCGGCCCGGACCCGCCGCACTGACCGGCGAGGTGATCAGCGCCGACGAGCCTGCGCGCCCGGGCGGAGGCCGCGCTGGCCGGCGGCGACGCGTCGGCGGCCCTCGTCGACGCCTACCGCGCCGCGGCCGTGCGCCAGGTCGAGCGCGGGCGGATCGAGGACGTCCCGCAGGCGACGGCGCACGAGCTCGCGCGTGCCCTGGCTGCGGCGTTCGTGCAGCACACCACCGCGATCCACCACGGCGCCGACCTCTTCGACCAGACCCTGTACGGCGAGCGGGTGGCCACCTACGAGCAGGCCCGTGAGCCTGCTGGCGCTCGACGACACCCTCGCCGGACGGGCGGCCCGCCGATGAGCCGCTTCCGCCCGAGCCGCACCTGGCTGGCGATCGGGCTGGCCCTCGCGGCCGCGCTCGCACTGGCCGTGTGGACGACCGCCGGCTCCGAGCAGTACCCCGAGCCGCTCGACCCCCGCAACCCCGGCCCCGACGGCGCGCAGGCCCTGGCCGAGGTGCTCGGCGACCAGGGTGTCGACGTCGACGTGGTGCGCTCGGCCGATGCGCTGGAGGACACGAAGGTCGACGCCCGCACGACCGTGCTGGTCACCCGCACCGACGCCCTCTCCCCCAAGACGCTCGACCGGCTGCGCCGGCACGCGCGGCCCGGGCGGCTGGTGCTGGTCGAGCCGTCGTACGCCCTGGTGCAGGAGGTGGACAGCAACCTGCGCGCGACCACGGTGTTCCCCGACGCGCTCGCGGCCTCCTGCCAGCGCGGCGACGGCGCGGCCGGGATCGACCTCGGCGACCTGCGGATCGAGGCCGACCAGGTCACCGTGTTCAGCAGACCCCGACGACACCCTCGACGGTGCGCGCTGCTTCGCCGACAGCGGTGGTGCGGTGCTGGCCGAGTCCGACGCCGCCGACGTGGTGCTCTTCGGCGCCGGCCAGGCGCTGACCAACGACCAGGTGCTGCGCGCGGACAACGCGGCGGTGGCACTGCGGCTGGCGGGCGCCGGCAAGCGGCTGGTCTGGTACGTCCCGGACCCCGCCGACGCGAGCGCCGACGAGGCGGTCACCCTCTCCTCCCTGCTGCCGCGCTGGATCGGCCCGGGCCTGTGGGTCGGCGTCCTCGCGCTGCTGGCGCTCGTGCTCTGGCGTGCCCGGCGGCTCGGGCCGCTGTCGACCGAGCCGCTGCCCGTCGTGGTCCGCGCGGTGGAGACCGCACGCAGCCGCGGCCGGATGTACCGCAAGAGCGGCGACCGGGTGCACGCCGCCCGGGCCCTGCGTCGCGCCGCCCGCACCGACCTGGCCGCGCGCCTCGGCCTCGACCGCCGTGCCGGGACCGACGAGGTGGCCCAGGCCGCCGCGCGGCACCTGGAGACTCCCGTCGAGCAGGTCGGCCCCCTGCTCGACGACGCCCACCCACCCGCGACCGACCAGGACCTGGTCCGGCTCGCCCAGGAGCCTCGCCCGGCTCAGGAGAGAGGTACGACGAGGATGACCCAGACAACCCCACCCGCACCGGACGATGCGGCCCTGCGCGAGCGCCTGCTCGCCGTGCGCCAGGAGGTGGCGAAGGCCGTCGTGGGCCAGGACGCCGCCGTGTCCGGCCTGCTCGTCGCGCTGCTGTGCGGCGGCCACGTGCTGATGGAGGGGGTGCCCGGCACGGCCAAGACCCTGCTGGTGCGCACCCTGGCGTCCAGCCTGTCGGTGGAGACCCGGCGGGTGCAGTTCACGCCCGACCTGATGCCCGGCGACATCACCGGCTCGATGGTGATCGACTCCAGCGCGGGGCAGCCTGTCCTTCCGCGAGGGCCCGATCTTCACCAACCTGCTGCTGGCCGACGAGATCAACCGGACACCGCCGAAGACGCAGTCCGCGCTGCTGGAGGCGATGGAGGAGGGCCAGGTCTCCGCCGACGGCGTCACCCGGACGCTCCCCCGGCCCTTCCTGGTCGCCGCGACGCAGAACCCGGTCGAGTTCGAGGGCACCTACCCGCTGCCCGAGGCCCAGCCTGGACCGCTTCCTGCTCAAGGTCGTGCTGCCGGTGCCCCCGCGCGAGGACGAGGTGACCATCCTGTCCCGGCACGCCGCGGGCTTCGACCCGCGCGACGTGGCCGCCGCGGGCGTCTCGGCGGTGGCGACGGGTGCCGACATCGAGGCCGGCCAGGCGGCGGTCAAGCGGGTGCAGGTCGCGCCCGAGGTGGCGGCGTACATCGTCGACGTCGCGCGGGCCACCCGCCAGTCGCCGAGCCTGTCGCTGGGCGTCAGCCCACGTGGAGCGACCGCCCTGCTGCGCGCCGCCCGGGCGTGGGCGTGGCTCTCGGGGCGTGACTTCGTCACCCCCGACGACGTCAAGGCGCTCGCGCAGGCCGCGCTGGTGCACCGGCTCGGGCTGCGGCCGGAGGCGGAGCCTGGAGGGCGTCGACGTCGCGCAGGTGCTGCAGTCGGCCATCGCCTCGGTCCCGGTCCCGCGGTAGTCCTCGTGGCGATCTCCGGGCGGGTACCGCTGCTGCTCCTGCTGGGCCTCGTGGGCGTCGTGCTGCGCCCGGAGGCCAGCACGGTGCTGCTGTGGCTGCTCGGGGTGATCGTCCTGGTCGGCATCGACCTGGCCGTGGCGCCCGCACCCGGCACGATCCGCCTGACCCGGCGCGCGCCCGGCACGGTCCGCCTCGGTGACCCGGCGACCGGCGGGCTGCTCGTCGAGGCGACGCGCGGCGTGCACCTCCAGGTGCGCGACGCCTGGCAGCCCTCCGCCGGCGCCAGCGACAACCGGCACCGCCTCCGGCTGCGCGGCGGTGACTCCCGAGCCCTGTCCACCGTGCTGCTCCCCCGTCGGCGCGGCGACCTGCGCGCCGCCGGCGTGACAGTGCGCTCCTGGGGCCCGCTCGGCTTCGCCGCCCGTCAGCGCACGTACGACGTCCCCGGCACCGTGCGCGCGCTGCCGCCCTTCGAGTCGCGCAAGCACCTGCCCTCGCGACTGGCGCGGCTGCGTGACCTGGACGGGCGCGCCGCCGTACGGGTGCGGGGGCAGGGCACCGAGTTCGACTCGCTGCGGGAGTACGTGCGCGGCGACGACGTGCGCTCGATCGACTGGCGCGCCTCGGCCCGCACCGCGCATGTCGTGGTCCGCACGTGGCAGCCCGAGCGGGACCGCCGGGTCGTCCTGGTCCTCGACACCTCGCGCACCTCGGCCGGGCGGGTCGCCCGTACCCCGGGCGAGGACGCCGCCGACGGGATGCCGCGCCTCGACGCCGCCATGGACGCCGCTCTCCTGCTCGGCGCGCTGGCCTCCCGGGCCGGTGACCGGATCGACTTCCTCGCCGGCGACCGCCGGGTCCGGGCCCGCCAGCGGATCCACGGGGTGCGCGACGTCGCCGCGCGGCTGCAGGAGCAGATGGCCGATCTCGACCCGGTCCTCGTCGAGGCCGACTGGGACGCCCTCGCCGGTGCCGTCCAGGGCTTCGGCCGCCAGCGCGCGCTGGTCGTCCTGCTCACCGCGCTCGAGCCCTCCGCGATCGCCGACGGCCTGCTCCCCGTGCTCCCCGCGCTGACCCGCCACCACCGGGTGGTGCTCGCCTCGGTCCGCGACCCCGAGCCTGGGCCGGCTCGCCGACGCCGGCAGCACCGAGCGGCCCACCGCCGATGCGGTGTACGACGCCGCCGCGGCCGAGCACGAGCCTGGACCGTCGTACCCGGATGCGGGAGGTGATCGCGAAGCTCGGCGTGGACGTCGTGGACGCCGACGCCGAGCGCCTGCCCCCGGCCCTCGCCGACCACTACCTCCACCTCAAGGCCCAAGGCCTGCTCTGATGGCGCGAGCCCGTCGGCACGCGGAGTCGCGCTCGCGCCATCAAGCCTGGGTCGCGACTCGATCCTCGAGGAGCTCGGCGCCGATGTCGCCGGTCGCGCCCCGGGCGACGGCCTGCCGCCCGATCACGAAGACGTAGGCCAGGAAGGTCAGGCTCGGCCAGCACGCCGATCGCGATCCGCGCCCAGGTGGGCAGCGGGGAGGGTGTCACGAAGGCCTCGATCACGCCGCTGATCGCGAGCACCACCCCGAGCCCGAGGGCGACGGTGACGGCGGTCCGGCCGGCCTGGGCGAGGGCGGAGGCGCGCGAGAGCGAGCCGGGTTCGACCCACGACCAGAAGAGCCGGATCCCGACCCCGCCGGCGACGAAGACGCAGGTCAGCTCCAGCAGTCCGTGCGGGAGGATCAGGCCCCAGAAGACCTCGCCGCGGTCGTGGCGCATCATGATCGAGCCGACGATGGCGAGGTTGGCGATGTTCTGGAAGAGCAGCCACAGCACGGGCAGGCCCAGGATCCCGAGCGCGATGCAGAGCCCCGAGACCCAGGTGTTGTTGAGCCAGACGTGGGTGGCGAAGGCGCTGGCGGCGTTCTCGCTGTAGTAGGCTCTCGAAGTCGCTCTTGACGAGCCTGGTCCACCGCCTGCGGGTCGAGCAGGTTCTGCTCGACCTCCGGGTGCCCGGCGAGCCACCACATCATGATGCCGGTGACCGCGACGTTTCCGGCGAGGCAGCCGATCCACCACCAGCGCATCCGGTAGAGCGCGGCGGGGAAGCGGTCGGTGAAGAAGTGCGCGACACCGCGCCAGGCCGGGACCCGCGCGGCGAGCATCGAGATCCGGGCACGGCCGAGCAGCGAGGAGAGGTGGGCGATGAGTCTCGGCGTCGGGCGCCGAGGTCCGCACGACCGAGAGGTGGGTGGCGACCTGCTGGTAGCGGTCGACGAGCTCGTCCGCCTCCGCACCGGTACGGCGCCGCTGGCGCACCAGCCTGCTCGAGGCGGGCCCACGAGTGCGCGTGGGCCGCCACGTAGGCGTCGAGGTCGATGCGCGGCACGCCGCTCACCCTACGACGAGCGCCTAGGCTGTCCCCGATGTCCACGCCCGACTTCGCCACCGTCACCGCCGACGACCTCGTCACCGGCGAGGGCGTCGCGCTCGACCTGCCCGCCGCCTCGCTCGGCCTGCGGCTGGCGAGCGGCCTGATCGACGTGCTCGTCACGCTCGTGTCGATGGTCCTGCTCTACCTCCTCTTCGTGATCTCGGGACTGCTCATCGGCGACGAGGCCGCGATCGGGGCGGGCATCGTGCTGGCGACGATCCTGGCGTTCCTGGTCATCCCGACGACGGTCGAGACGCTCTCGCGCGGTCGCTCGCTCGGCAAAGCTCGCCCTGGGCCTGCGCACGGTGCGCGACGACGGCGGCGCCATCTCCTTCCACCACGCGCTGGTCCGCTCCCTGATCGGGATCGTGGAGATCTACGGGTTCAGCGGTGCGCCGGCCTTCTTCTCGATCCTGCTGAGCAGCAAGGGCAAGCGGCTGGGCGACTACGCCGCCGGGACCTACGTCGTGCGCGACCGGGTGCCGCTGCGGCTCCCGGTGCCGCCGGAGGTGCCCGTGCCGCTGGCGGGGTGGGCGCGACGTACCGACCTGACAGCACTCCCGACAGGTACGGCGCTCGCGGTCCGTCAGTTCCTCGGCCGGCTGCCCACCCTGGACCCGGTGTCGCGGGACCGGGTGGCGCGCGGGCTGCTGGCCGACGTGCTCCCGCACGTGGCCCCGGCTCCCCCGGCCGACGCTCCCCCGGAGTACGTCCTGATGGCGGTCGTCGCCGAGCGGCGCCGGCGCGACCTGGAGCGGCTGCAGCGCGACGACGCGCTGCGCACCCGGCTGCTCGACCGCTGAGCCTGAAGTCAGGGATAGCCCGCCCGCCTGCTGGGTAGGTTGGCTCGCATGACCGAGCCTGCGCCGCGCGCCCGTCGACTCGACCGTCCCGCTGAGCGAGGGCGAGCCTGGACGCCGCGCGCGAGCGCATCGAGCGGATCTCGACCGCCTTCTCCAGCCGGGTCGTGGGCCAGCACCGCGTCCGTACGGCGCTGCTGGTCACCCTGCTCGCCGAGGGGCACGTGCTGCTGGAGAGCGTGCCGGGCCTGGCCAAGACGCTGGCCGCCTCGACCCTGGCGCAGGCCGTGGACGCCCGCTTCGCACGGATCCAGTGCACGCCGGACCTGCTGCCCAACGACATCATCGGCACCCAGGTCTACGACCCGCGCCGTCACGAGTTCGAGACCCAGGCTCGGCCCGGTGCACGCCAACTTCGTGCTCCTCGACGAGATCAACCGCGCCAGCGCCAAGACCCAGTCCGCGCTGCTGGAGGCGATGCAGGAGCGGCAGACCTCGATCGCCGGCACGGTGCACCCGCTGCCCGACCCCTTCCTCGTGCTGGCCACGCAGAACCCCATCGAGGAGGAGGGCACCTACGTCCTCCCGCACGCCCAGATGGACCGGTTCCTCCTCAAGGAGGTCGTCGACTACCCGAGCGAGGACGACGAGCCTGATGGTCCTCGAGCGCATCGACGACGGCACCCTGGGCCAGCACATGACCGGCGTCGCCGCGGTCGCCAGCACCGCCGACGTGGTCGAGTCTGCAGGGCCTGGTCCGCCGTGTGTACGTCGACCCGGCGATCCGCCGCTACGTCGTCGGCCTGGTCCGGGCCACCCGCCACGCCACCGAGTCTGCTCGGCCCCGAGCCTGGGCGGGTACGTCGAGATCGGCGCCAGCCCCCGCGGCTCGATCGCCTTCTTCCAGGCCGCCCGCGCGATGGCTGTCGTCCAGGGCCGTCACTACGTCATCCCGGAGGACGTGCGCGAGCCTGCGGCACAGCGTGCTCCGGCACCGGATCCACCTCAGCCTTCGAGGCACTCGCCGACCGGGTCCGCCCGGAGACCGTGATCGACGCCGTCTTCCGCGCCGTCCCCACCCCCTGACCGGCCGGACCCGCCTGCGATGCCCGCCCACCTCCCCCGGATCAAGGCCCGCCTCTCGATCCACGCCCACCGCAAGGTGCGCGGGCTGCTCGAGGGCGAGTACGCCGCGGTCCACGTCGGGCGCGGGATCGACTTCAACGACCTGCGGGAGTACGTCCGCGGGGACGACGTGAAGGACATCGACTGGAAGGCCTCGGCCCGCAGCCGCCAGGCTCCTCGTCAAGAGGTACGTCGCCGAGCGCAAGCACACCGTGCTGCTCTGCGTCTCGACCGGGCGCAGCATGGCGGCGCTCAACGACGCGGCCGTCTCCAAGCGCGAGTCTCGCGGTGCTCGTCAGCGGGCTGATGGGCCTGCTCGCGGTGCAGCACGGCGACCTGGTGAGCCTGGTCCACGGCGACGCGGCAGCCCAGCACGCCGAGCGCCCGCGCGGCGGCGAGCCTGCACCTGGAGCGGCTGCTGGGCACCGTCCACGACGCCATCACCCCGAGCGGGGCGCCGGCCGACCTCACCGCCCTGCTGCGCTACGTCATCCGCACGGTCCGGCGCCGCACGATCCTCGTCGTGGTCTGCGACGACACCTTCGTGCCCGAGGAGAGCGCGGACCTGCTGCGCCGGCTGACGGTCCAGCACGAGGTGCTGCTGCTGAGTGTCAGCGATCTCGACCCGACCCTGCCCGACCTGGCCGGGCGCGACGTCGTCGATGTCGACGCCGCGGAGGAGGTCCCCGGCTGGTTGCGCCAGGACCGGCAGCTGCGCGAGGAGCCTGGCCGCGCTCGTCGGCGAGGAGGAGCGGCGGATGCGCCGCCGCCTCGACCAGGCTCGGGGTGGTCCACGAGCGGGTGCGCGACCTCGACTCCGCCGTCACCGCGGTCTTCCGCCTGCTGGAGAGGCAACGCCATGCGCGCCGCAGGTGAGCCCGTCCCGGGGATGCCGGAGGAGTTCACCGGGCCGGTCGGGTACGCCGACCGGTGGCTGTGGATCGCGGTCGCGCTCCCGGTCCTGGTGGTCCTCTACTACCTGGCCGCGTGGTGGTTCACCCGGAGGCCGAGGCCGTCGGTCGTGACGGCGGCCGTGGTCGACGTACCCGATGTCCGGCGGGCGCACCTGGCCCGGATCGACGCGCTCGCCGAGGACGTCCACAGCGGACGGACCACCCCACGGGTGGGCCACCAGCAGCCTGAGCGACCTGGTCCGCTCCTACGTCGCCGAGGTGACCACGCTGCCCGCCCGCACCATGACGCTCGCCGACCTGCAGCAGCGGGCCCCGGCGGAGCCTGGTCGAGGCGATCGCCCTGATGTACCCGCCGGAGTTCGCGCCGGAGACCGACACGGCCGACCGGTTCGACGAGGCGCTCACGGCCTCGCGGAGGCTGGTGGGCGCATGGACCTGACCTGGAACGGCGGAGCGACCGGCTTCCACTGGCCGTGGGTCGTGGTGCTGCTGGCGCTCGGCGTGCTGGTGCTGCTCGTGCTGTGGGCGCTGACCCGTGGCCGCGCGACGACGAGCGGCGGCGCGCTCGTCGCGCACGCGGCCCGCCTGCGCGCGCTCCCCCGCTACCGTGCCCTGGTCCGCCGCCAGGTCGCGATCGGCGCCTGCCTGAGCCTGGCCGCGCTGGTCGCGTGCGCCGGCGCGATCGTGCTCGGCGGCCGGGTCCAGGAGCGGCAGACGCTGACGGCCGACGAGCGCAGCCGCGACATCGTGCTCTGCCTCGACGCCTCGGGCTCGATGGCCGAGGTGGACGCCGAGGTGGTCCGCGAGTTCCGCACCATCGTCGGCGGACTGCGCGGCGAGCGGGTCGGGCTGACGATCTGGAGCGGGGTGGCGATCACGATCTTCCCGCTGACCGACGACTACGACTTCGTGCTGGAGCAGACTGCACGAGGCGGAGAAGGCGTTCGCCTCCGGCGCGGTGCTCGACGACGACTACGCGACGTACACCGCCGGCACGGTCGTCGACTGGGAGGTGCAGTCCCAGACCGGCGACGGGCTGGCGTCGTGCGTGCAGCGCTTCGACCACAAGGACGAGGACCGCAGCCGCGCCGTGGTGCTGGCCTCGGACAACGAGCCGATCGGAACCGGGATCTACGACCTGCCCGGCGCCGCGGAGCCTGGCCCGCCAGGACCACGTGGTCGTGCACGGCATCGCCGCCCCGGCGACCGCGACCCGGCCCAGCGCCGCACGCCAGTTCCAGGAGGCGGTGACCAGCACCGGCGGCACCTTCGCGGTCCTCGGCGCCGACGGCAGCGCGGGCAAGGTCGTCGACGCGATCGGGGCCCTGGAGGCCAAGCGGATCGAGCGGCCTCCGGTGGTGCAGGTCTACGACCGGCCGCACCTCGGCACGCTCCTCGCGGGCGTCGGCCTCGGCGGGCTCGGCGTGATCTGGCTGCTCCAGGCCCTGCTGGCGCTGCGCGCGCGTCAGGAGGCGGGGCGATGAGCCGGCGCACCACCCTGGTCGTCGTACGACGGGTGGCGATCGCGCTCACCTTCGTGATCATCCTGCTGCGCCCCGGCGTGGGCCAGGCCGACGTCACCACCCAGCTCAGCGACATCGACGTGCTCGTGGTCGTCGACCGGACCCGCTCGATGGCGGCACTCGACTACGCCGGGAACAAGCCCCGGATCGAGGGCGTGCGCGACGACCGGCCGCGCTCGCCGATGACCTGCCCGGGGCACGGTTCGCGATGCTCGGCTTCGGCGCGCAGGCCCGGCTGATGCTGCCGTTCAGCACCGACGCGACAGCCTTCCGCTCCGCCGTCGACACCCTCGACCTGGAGTCTGCCGCGGCAGGGCGACGGCTCACGGGCGGACCGGCCGGTCGAGGAGGTGCTGAGCGTGCTGGAGCGCGCCGAGGAGCAGCACCCCGAGCGCCGCCGGGTCGTCGTCTACGTCGGCGACGGCGAGGACACCACCTCCGGCGGGTCCGACTCCGACTTCGGCGAGGTGGCCGACCACGTGGTCGGCGGGGCGGTCCTCGGCTACGGCACCGAGGACGGCGCCCGGATGCCCGCGGCGAACGACCTGTCCCTCGACGCCGGGTACGTCGAGGACCCCGAGACCGGCGAGAGCGCCGTCTCCCGGGCCGACCTCGACCACCTGCGCGAGATCGCCGGCGACCTCGACGTCGAGTTCCTGCACCGCACGAGCAGCGGCGGGATGGACCAGGTGGTGAAGTCCTTCCGGGCGTCGTACGTCGACGGCGAGCGCGGCGACGGCCCGCCCGCGAAGCACGACCTGACGTGGGTCTTCGGCCTGATCCTGCTCGGACTCCTCCTGCTGGAGCCTGCGCGAGGGTTGGCGGGCGCTGTGGCGCACGCCCGACGTGCTGGCCCCCCGGAAGACGCCGCGGAAGGAGGCTGCCCGGTGAACCCGCGCGCCCGCCTGCGGCTGGCCCTCATGGTCGGCGGCCTGCTGCCCGCCCTCCTCGTGGTGGCCTTCACCGTCAAGGTCGGCCTGATGCTGCACCACAACGCCGCCGGGCGGGATGCCTTCGAGCGCGGCGACTACGACGGCGCCGCCGCCGAGTTCTTCGACACGCGCAGCCTGAACTGGTTCGAGCCCTGGATCGCGCCCTTCGACCAGGGCACCGCGCTGCACGCCCAGGGCTCCCTGGACGAGGCGATCGCGGCCTACGGCGCCGCGCTGCGCGTCGTACCGGACCGGGAGGAGTGCACCGTGCGGATCGACCTCGCGCTCGCGCACGAGGCGGTCGGCGACGAGCGGGAGGCGGCCCAGGACCACGACGGCGCGATGGAGGCCTGGCAGAAGGGCATCGACGTGCTGCAGGAGGGCGACTGCCCCTCCGACGCGGGCCGTGGCGAGGAGCAGAGCAAGGACGCGGCGGGCGTCGAGAAGCGGCTGCGGGACAAGAGGCAGCAGTCCCAGCAGCAACAGCAACAGCAGCAGGACCCGCCGCCGCAGCAGCAGGAGCCGCAGCAGCCGCCCGAGCAGAAGCCTGGCGACGACGATCCCCGCAAGGAGCGGCTGGAGCGCAACAACGAGCGCGGTGCCGACCAGCGCGGCGAGGACCAGGACCTGCTCGGCGACGACGACTACACCCAGCCCGAGACCTGGTGACTTGAGACTCGCCCATAGGCGAGCCTCCTAGCGTCGCCGGCATGACCCTCTCCTCGCTCCGGATCGCTCTCGTCGTCGGCAGTGTCCGGCAGCCCCGACTGGCCGACGCACTGACCGCCTGGCTGCGGGTACGGCTGTCCGCCGTGCCCGGCTGGACCCTTGATGTCGTCGACCTCGCCGAGGTCGACCTGCCCGCGCACGGCATCCGGCCCGGCGGCGCGCCGAGCCCGGTGAGCGACCGGCTGGCCGCGGCGGACGGCTTCGTGGTGCTGACCCCGGAGTACAACCACAGCCTTCCCGGCCGCCCTCAAGCACGCCATCGACTGGCACTTCACCGAGTGGGCGCGCAAGCCCGTCGCCTTCGTGGGCTACGGCGCCGGGGCCGGCGGTGCTCGCGCCGTCGAGCAGCCTGCGCCAGGTCTTCCCGGAGCCTGCGGGCGACGACCGTGCGCGAGGCCGTCCTGCTCAGCCAGCCGTGGGAGTCGCTCGCCGCCGACGGCGGCTTCCAGCCGTCCACCGGCGAGGAGGCCGCGCTGGAGGCCACCGCCGCCGAGCCTCTCCTGGTGGGCGCGCGCCCTGCAGACGGCCCGGGCGGGCGCGTCGTGAGCACGCTCACCGGCACCGAGCCTGCGCGTCGCCTCCGTGGTGGCCCTCGGCGGCCTGCTGGCCGTGCTCGACACCACCATCGTGGCGGTCGCCCTGCCGCGCTTCATGAGCGCCTTCGACGTACCGCTCGGCTCGGCGCAGTGGATCGTGACGGCGTACGCGCTCGGGATGGTGGCGGCGCTCCCGCTGGCTCCGGCGGCCGCGGCGCGCTGGGGCCCCCGGCGCTCGTACGTCGGGGCGCTGGTCCTGTTCGCGCTCGCCTCGGTCGCGGCCGGGGTCACCGGCAGCCTCGGTGGGCTGATCGCGGCCCGGGCCGTGCAGGGCATCGCCGGTGGCCTGGTCAACCCGATCGGGATGGCGATCGGGTTCGGCACGACCGCGCCGGAACGGCGGGCCCGGGTGACCGCAGTGACCGGACTACCCCTGCTGCTCGGCCCGATCGCCGGTCCGCTGGCCGGCGGGCTGCTGCTCGACGCGGGCTCGTGGCGTGCTCTGTTCTTCGTCACCGTCCCACCCGCGCTGCTCGCCGTCGCCGGTGCGCTGCGCTGGATCCCCGCCGACCCACCGGCCGGTCACCGCCCACCCCTCGACGTGCTCGGCGCGCTGCTGCTGACGCCCGGGGTCGTGGGGGCGACCCTCGGGATCGGGGGTCACGAGCTCGCAGCGGTGGCCCGCGCGGCGCTGGCCACGGCGGGCATGGTGCTCGTCGCGGCCTTCGTGCGGCGCTCGTGGTCGCGGCCGGAGCCGCTGCTGCGCGTGCGGCTCCTGGCCGACCCCGTCTTCGCCCGCAACGCGGCCGTGCTGGTCTGCTACGCCGCGCCGTACTTCGGCGCGATGATCCTGCTGCCGACCTACGTCCAGGTGCTCCGTGGCGACAGCCCGCTGGTCAGTGCGGGCCTGATGGTGCCGAGCGCGCTCGGCATGGGGCTGACCATCCAGGTCGCCGCGCGGCTGCTGGAGCGCCACGGCGCGCGCCGCGTCGTCGGCACCGGGCTGGCCGTGGCGATCGCGCAGGGCGTGGTGCTGGCGACGGTGCTGCGCCTGGACACGCCGTACCCGGTGGTGGCGGCGCTGGCCCTGCTCCAGGGTGCCGGGACCGGCGCGGTGATGCTGCCGACGATCGCCAGCGCCGGGCGCGACCTGCACGGCGCGGACCTCGCCTCGGGGAGCGCGCTGCTGCCGATCCTCAGCACGATCGCGACCGCGATCGGCACCGCGTCGGTGGGCGCGCTGTGGGCGGGCCTGGGCGCGCACACGGACCCGATGTCGGCGTACCGGATCACGGTGGGGGCTACCGTCGTCGTCATGGCACTCGCACTGGCCGTCCGGCTCGCCCGACCGGCGCCCGCTCGCATCCTGGTGGAGCAGGCGCGGTGAGCGAGCAGCGCACGGGCCTGGGCATCGGCGAGGTCGCGCGCCGGGCGAACGTGTCGGCCAACGCCGTGCGCCACTACGAGCGCTACGGCGTGGTCACCAGCGAGCGGACCTCCGGCAACGCGCGCCGCTTCGGCATCGACGCGATCTGCCGGATCAGCTCGCCGTCGCCGCGCAGGGCGTCGGGCTGACCCTGGCCGAGAGCGCGGCGATCCTCGCCGACATCCCGCCGATGTGTCCCGACACCGAGCGCTGGGCCGCGGCCGGCGAGCGGCTGGTCGAGGCCGGCAAGGAGCGGATCGCGACGCTGTCCTCCCTCGTCGAGGAGTACGCCGACACCGGCTTCCTGCGCTCCTGAGTCCCTCAGCGGCGGCGCCAGCGGCGCAGCAGGAGCACCCCGGCGAGCACGCCGAGCACGAGGGCCGCCTGCTTGCCGTAGGTCTTGAGCAGCACCGGCAGCACCGCCGAGCCGAGGTCCAGCGCGTCGTCGGCCGGGGGTGCGGGAGGTGTCGGGGACGGTCTCGGGGGCTCCGGGCGGGCGTCGTCACTACCGAATTTGTCGTCGACCGGCCCTTCCGACGACGAATTCGGTCGTTGAACCGCAGCCACCGGAGCCGGCGCCTCCACGGCAAGCCGCTGCTCCAGGCAGGCGACGAACTGGCCGAGCAGACTTGTCCGAGACGTCCTGCATCACCCCACGGCCGAACTGCGCCGGCTTGCCGGTGATGGCGAGGTCGGTGACCACCTCGACGCGGGTGCTCTCCCCGTCGGCCGCCATCGAGACGACGACCTTGGCACCGGCGGTGCCGTTGCCCCGCTTGTCCCGGCCCTTGGCGTCCACGACGAAGCGGTGGGCGGCAGGGTCGCTCTCGACGAAGGATCCGGCGCCGGCGTACACCAGGGCGATCGGGCCGAGCCTTGACCTTGCAGGTCCCCTCGAAGGTCGGGTTGCCCTCGGCGTCCTCCCCGACGGCGCTGACCTGCGCGCCGGGGAAGCACTCCGCGAGCGCGCCGATGTCCTGGAAGTGCTCCCAGGTTGCCTCGACGCCGATCGGGACGGTGAAGGAGTGGGTGAGGTCCACGGGCTCAGGCTCCGCCCCGCGGCCGCGAGCACCGCGCGCCGGGTGAGCACGGTCGCGAGGTGACGGCGGTAGTCGGCGTCGCCGTTGAGGTCGCTCGGCGGGTTGGTGCCGTCGGAGACGAGCGCGGCGGCACCGGCCACCGCCTCCTCCGTCGCCGGCCGGCCCACGAGCGCCTCCTCCACCGAGTGCGCGCGCAGCGGGGTGGAACCCATGTTGGTCAGCCCCACCCGCGCCTCGGCGATGGTGTCGCCGTCCATCCGCACGCTCGCGGCGACCGCCACGATCGGCCACTGGTGGGCGATCCGCACGAACTTCTCGTACGACGCCCCCCAGCCGTCGTGCTTCGGCACCCGCACCTCCACCAGGATCTCGTCGTCGGAGATCGCCGTCTCGAACAGGTCGACGAAGAACTCCTCCGCCGGCACCTCGCGGGTCCCGCCCGGGCCCTGGACCACGAAGGTCGCGCCCAGCGCCCGGGCCGGCGCCCCCAGGTCGCCGGCCGGGTCGGCATGGGCGAGCGCCCCGCCGAAGGTGCCGCGGTGCCGCACCTGCGCGTCGGCCAGGTGCGTGATCGCCTTGCTGATCAGCAGGGCGTGCTCGTGCACGAGCGGGTCCTGGCCGACGTCGTGGTGGGTGGTCATCGCACCGATGACGAGGTGGTCCCCGCCGTCGCGCACGCCGCGCAGGCTCTCGATCCGGCCCAGGTCGATCACCCACTCGGGGGCGTTGAGGCGCATCCGGAGCACCGGGAGCAGGCTCTGCCCGCCGGCGATGATCTTGGCGTCGTCACCGTGCTCGGCCAGCGCGGCGAGCGCCTCCTCGACGGAGGCCGGTGCGACGTACTCGAAGGCTGCGGGGATCACCGGTCCCCTCCTTCCGTCTCGTCGAAGTGGGGCATCGCGGCCTCCGTGGTCGTGCCGCCGGAGGTGCCCTCGTTGATCGCGCGCCACACCCGCTCGGGGGTGCACGGCATGGTGATGTCGTCGACGCCCAGGTGGCGCACCGCGTCGACGACGGCGTTCACGACGGCCGGTGTGGAGGCGATGGTGCCGGCCTCGCCGACTCCCTTGGTGCCGAGCGAGTTGGTGGTCGCGGGCGAGGTGGTGTGGTCGATCTCGAAGCCTGATCGTGTCGGCCGCCGTCGGCAGCAGGTAGTCCACGAACGAGCCGGTCACCAGGGTGCCGTTCTCGTCGTACACCGCCTCCTCCCACAGCGCCTGCGCGATGCCCTGCACCAGCCCGCCGTGCACCTGGCCGGCGACGATGAGCGGGTTGATGACCACGCCGATGTCGTCGCAGCAGACGTACTTGCGCAAGCTTGACCTGCCCGGTCTCGGTGTCCACCTCGACGGCGCACAGGTGCGTGCCGTGAGGGTAGTTGAAGTTCACCGGGTCGTACGTCGCCTCGGAGTCCAGCGAGGGCTCCACCCCGTCGGGGAGGTTGTGGGCGGCGAAGACGGCGGTCGCGATCTCGGTGACCGCCATCCCCTGGTCGGTGCCGCGGACGGTGAACCGCCCGTCGGCGAACTCGAGGTCGTCGGCGGAGGCCTCGAGCAGGTGCGCCGCGATCGGCTTGGCCTTCTCGATGACCTTGTCGACGGCCCGCACCAGGGCCTCACCGCCGACGACCAGACTGCGGGAGCCGTAGGTGTCCAGGCCCTTGTGGGAGATCTGCGTGTCGCCGTGCAGCACCTCGACGTCCTCGAACGGCACGCCGAGGCGGTCGGCCACGATCTGGCTGAACGCCGTCTCGTGCCCCTGCCCGTGCGCCGACGCCCCGGTCACGACCTCGACCTTGCCGGTCGCGAGCATCCGCACCTCGGCGTGCTCCCAGCCGCCGGCGCCGTAGTTGAGGGACCCGAGCACCCGCGACGGCGCCAGTCCGCACATCTCGGTGAAGGTCGAGACCCCCAGGCCGAGTCTGGACCTTGTCGCCGCGGGCGCGGCGCTCGGCCTGCTCAGCGCGCAGCTCGTCGTAGCCGAACATCTCCTTGGCGCGCGCCGTGGCGGCCTCGTAGTTCCCGGAGTCGTACTCCAGGCCGGCGACCGTGGTGAACGGGAACTCCTCGTGGGTGATCCAGTTCTTCTCCCGGATCACCAGCGGGTCCACGCCGACCTCGACCGCGAGACTCGTCCATCAGCCGCTCGATCGCGAACGTCGCCTCCGGCCGGCCGGCGCCGCGGTAGGCGTCGGTCCAGGTCTTGTTGGTCAGCACGTTGGTGGTCTGGAACTGGTACGCCGGGAACTTGTAGATCGCGTTGAACATGAACGCCCCGAGCACCGGCACACCCCCGCCGACGATCGCGACGTAGGCGCCGAGGTCGGCGAGCAGGTCCACCTTGAGGCCGGTGACCGTGCCGTCCTTGGTGGCGGCCAGGGTGAGCCGCTGCCACTGGTCGCGGCCGTGGTGGGCGGTGAGCAGGGACTCGCTGCGGGTCTCGGTGAACTTCACCGGCTTGCCGAGCCGGCGGGCGACCGCGAAGGCGATCATCTCCTCCGGCGTCTGCTGCAGCTTGCCGCCGAAGCCGCCGCCCACGTCGGGGGCGATCACCCGGATCTTGGACTCCGGTACGCCGGTCGTGGCCGCCAGCGCGAAGCGCAGGATGTGCGGCACCTGGGTCGCCGACCACATGGTGATCTGCTCGCCGGTCGGGTCGACCACCACGCTGCGCGGCTCCATGAACGCCGGGATCAGCCGCTGCTGGCGGTACTCCCGCTCGATCACGATCCCGTTGCTGCGCGCCTCGGCGATGGCCGCCTCGACGTCGCCGCCCGTGCCGGCCTCCGCGGAGTCGAAGCGCCACACCGCGCTGACGTTGGTGCCGAGGTCGGGGTGCGCGATCGTCCCGCCGTTCTCGTGGGCGGCCGCGGCCTCCTTGAGGTCGAGCGCCGCCGGCAGGCTCCTCGTAGTCCACCTCGACCAGCTCGGCGGCGTCGCGGGCCTCGGCCGCGCTGCGGGCCACGACCACGGCTACGGTCTCGCCGGCGAAGGCGACCCGGTCGGTCGGCATCGGCACGTGCGCGGGGGTGACCTGGTCCTCCACGACCGGCCAGGCGTTGATGCACGCGCCCGGCCCTCGCCGAGGTCGGCACCGGTGAGCACGGCGACCACGTTGGGGGCGTTCTTCGCCTCGCTGGTCTCGATGCCGGTGATCCGGGCGTGCGGGAACGGGCTGCGCACCATCGCCAGGTGCAGCATCCCCGGCAGGGTGATGTTGTCGGTCCACCGGGTGCGACCGGTGATGAGGCGCTGGTCCTCCTTGCGGCGGCGGTCCCGGCCGATCTCGTGCTGGGTCGTCGGCTCCTGGGTGGCGGTCATGCCGACGCCCCCTCGTTGGTCGAGCCTGTCGAGACCCCGGCGGCGTGCTGAACCGCGCGCACGATGTTGTGGTAGCCCGTGCACCGGCACAGGTTGCCCTCCAGGCCGAGCCGGATGGCCTCCTCCGACGGGCTCGGGTTCTCCGCGAGCAGGTCGACGGTCTGCATGATCATCCCCGGCGTGCAGAACCCGCACTGCAGGCCGTGGCACTCCCGGAAGGCCTCCTGCACCGGGTGCAGCGTGCCGTCCTCGCCCGCCAGCCCCTCGACCGTGGTGACCTCCGGCCGTCGGCCTGGACCGCCAGCACGTTGCAGGACTTCACGCTGCGGCCGCCGAGGTGGACCGTGCAGGCACCGCAGCCTGCTGGTGTCGCAGCCGACCACGGTGCCGGTCTTGCCGAGCTTCTCGCGGAGGTACTGCACCAGCAGCATCCGCGGTTCGACGTCGTCGGACACCCGCTGCCCGTCGACGGTGAGGTTGATCCGGGCCATGACGCTCCCTGGGACGAGGTGGCTGTGACCTGGCTCACGCTAGGCAGCGAAGGTTGGTCGGTGGTTGTCACCCGAGACGGCGGCGCCACGACTACCGTCTCGCCTCATGAGGCGAGGGACCTGGCTGCTGGGGATCGTGCTGCTGGTCCCGACCGCGTGCGGCGAGGTGAACGACCCCTCGACCGCAGGGGCGTACGACGGCGCATCCACGGGCACCACCGCCTCCCCCGGCACCTCGCTGCAACCGATCGGCCGGCCGATCGACGTCGGCGGCCTGCGCGTGAGCGTGCGGGCCGGCGAGGTCGGTGGCGACGAGGACGGTCCGTGGCTGTCGGCGACGATGCACGTGGAGAACCAGGGCGACAAGCCCCTCGCGCTGCCGGACCTGGAGTCGCACTGCTCCGGGTCGACGACCGTCGGATACATGGCGGGGGACGTCGTCGTGGTCCGTCCCGGCCGCTCGTCCGATGCCGAGGCGACCCTCCTCATCAACGGCCCCCACGAGGACGAGGACGACTACTACGCACCGATCGCCCGCTGCGAGGGCACCGCTTCGATCTCGGTGACGGTGTCGTCGGGCCAGCCGGACTACACGATGTCGGAGTCGGACGGCTGGATCCTCGACCCGCGCACGCTCGCCGCCCTCAACGCCCGGCTCCCCTTCACCCGGGCGCACGAGGCGCCCCAGGATCCCGGCCGCCCCTACGCCTGGGTCGACGGCGCCCTCCCCGAGGGCTACCAGGTCGTCGTGGTCCCCGGAATCACCGCCGACCAGGCGATCCAGGCGTTACGGCCGGTGCGGGGCGCTACGTCGGAGGAGTACGAGCGGGTCGCCGTCATCGAGCGCCCCGAGGGTGTCGTGCTGTTCACGACGTGGTTCGTGGCGGACCGCTCCGTGCGGGCGCTGAGCCGCGGCGGGCGCCTCGCGGCGTCGTACTCGAACACGGTGGAGGGGGACGACCACGTCCTCGTCGTCCGCGACGGCAGGGTCGTGCGCAGCTTCGACCCCTTCACCGGTGACGTCTACGCCCCCGGCGGGCCGCTGCCGCAGGAGAAGGGGCTCGACCTCGAGAACGACACGTGGGCCGCGTCCTTCACGCTGCTCGAGCGGCTCACCGGCGTGCCGATCGACGAGGAGTGGCTGACCGACGACGCCCACCCGGGTTTCCGGCTGCGGGACTAGTCCGCGACCGCGAGCCGCGCCTTCAGCAGCGGTACGGCGGGGTGCCCGGCCCGGCCGTCTCGGCCCAACCGCAGCAGGCAGGCCTCCACGACAGCCGTGTCGTAGGGGGCGAGACTCGACGTAGCGCAGGACGGCGTCGGGCTGGGGGTCGGCGAGCAGGGCCTCGCGGACGGCGACGGCGACGTACTCCCCCATCTCGACCAGGGCCGGGCTCTCGGTGCCGGGGAGCAGGTCGCCGCCGTAGGCGTCGACGGCTGCAGCGACGTTGCCCCCGCGCAGCAGGCCGAGGACGTGGTCGACGTCGGTGGCGATCGGCATCAGCAGGCGGTAGGGACGCGAGGCGAGCCTGGCCGGCGAGGGCGTGGCGCAGGTGCGAGACCTCGGCCTTGAGGGTGGAGAAGGTGACGGCGTGGTCGCCGTAGAGCAGGGCGTGCAGGCTGGTCGAGCGAGAGCCCGTCGGGGTGCAGGGCGAGCAGCGCGAGGATCTCGGTCTGGCGGCGGTTGAGCAGCAGCCGCTGGCCGTCGACGCGCGCCTCTGCGGTGCCGAGGAGGCTGAGCACGAGGCCGGGCTCGACGAGGTCCTCCACGGCCGGGGGCCGCTGGTGCTCGGCGGTGCGCGGCAGGGCCTGCTCGACCAGCCGGGCCAGCACCCGGGCGGTCGCGAGCCCGATCGGGTGGGTGCGCTCCCAGGTCGTGGAGATGTCGAGGACGCCGAGCTTGGCGCCGCTGACCGGGTCGTGCAGGGGCGCGGCCCAGCACACCCAGCCTGTGCACGAAGGGGGCGTAGTGCTCGGCGCTGAACACCATCGAGGGCCGGTCCAGCCGGTTGGCGAGGTCCAGCGCGTTGGTGCCGACCGAGGCGTCGTCCCAGCGGCCGCCGGGCACGAAGTTCACCGTCTCGGCCTTGCGGCGCATCACCCGGCCGCCGTAGGTCCACAGCACGCGGGTGTCCGGGTCGGTGACGGCGAGCACGAGGTCCCCGTCCTCGGCGGTACGACGCAGGCTCCTCCTCGACGCGCTCGACGGCGACCTGCAGCGCCGAGCCCTGCCAGAACGAGCGGGTCTCGGACTCGTCGGCCAGCGGCGCCTCGACGACGTCGTGGCTCAGCGAGGCGCCCGAGCGGGTCCAGGCTGTCCAGGATCTCGGGACGCACCAGCGACGCGGCCCGGTCGCCCTCCTCGACGAAGGTCGTCCATGCGGACAGCGCGGCGCGGCGGCGCTCGGCGAGACTCACCCATGACCGCACCCTACCCCCGTGGGTGTGACCGCCGTCACGCGTGGATGCGGCCCTCCCGTGCGGCCAGCGGCTCGCCCGAGCCGCCCCAGCGCCCGGCGACGATCTCGGCGGCGATGCTGATCGCGGTCTCCTCCGGCGTCCGGGCGCCGAGGTCGAGCCCGATCGGGCTGCGCAGCCGGGCCAGGCTCGTCCTCGGTGACGCCCGCCTCGCGCAGGCGGGCCAGCCGGTCGTCGTGGGTACGACGCGAGCCCATCGCCCCGACGTAGCCGACCTCCGGCAGGCGCAGCGCCACCTCCAGCAGCGGTACGTCGAACTTCGGGTCGTGCGTCAGCACGCAGATCACGGTCCGGCGGTCGATCCGGCCGGCCTCCGCCTCGGCGGTGAGGTAGCGGTGCGGCCAGTCGACGACCACCTCGTCGGCGCCGGGGAACCGGCTCGCGGTGGCGAAGACCGGGCGCGCGTCGCACACGGTGACCCGGTAGCCGAGGAAGCCGCCGACCCGGGCGACCGCGGCGGCGAAGTCGATCGCGCCGAAGACCAGCAGCCGGGCGGCCGGCGCGAAGGCCCACACGAACACGCGCATCCCCTCCCCCCGACGCTCGCCGTCGGGCCCGTAGGACAGGGTGCCGTGGTGGCCGGCGGCGAGCAGCCCGAGCGCGTCGTCGCGCACCGCGTCGTCGATCCGCGGGCTCCCGAGGCTGGCACTGGTGGGGGTGTCGGGGCGGATCACCACGCGGCGTCCGACGAACGCGGGGTCGGGGTGGTCCACGACGGTCGCGACCGCGACCGGGCGGCCCGCGTCGATGTCGGCGGCGATCTCGCCGGGCTCGGGGAAGGTCTGCTTGCTGACCTTCTCGACGTACACGTCGAGGATGCCGCCGCAGGTGAGTCCGACGGCGAAGGCGTCGTCGTCGGAGACGCCGTAGCGCTGGAGGGTCGGCTCGTCGGTCGCGACGACGGACTGGGCGAGGTCGTAGACCGCGCCCTCGACACAGCCGCCGGAGACCGAGCCGACCGCGGAGGCGTCCGGCCCGACGAGCATCGAGGCTCCGGGCGGGCGCGGAGCGGAGCGGAAGGTCGCGACGACCGTGCCCATGCCGACGCTCTCGCCGGCCTCCCACCAGGCGAGCAGACTGGGGCAGCACCTCACGCATCGGCCAGCACCTCGGTCAGGGCGGCGAAGGTCGCCAGCGAGTGGCCGGCGAGGAAGGCGTCGACGTACGGCAGCACCGCGACGATCCCCTGCTGGACCGGGGCGTAGCCCTCCCTTGCCGCGGTGCGGGTTGACCCACACGACGCGGTGCGCGAGCCGGTGCAGCCGGGCGACCTGCTCGCCGAGCAGGGTGGTGTCGCCGCGCTCCCAGCCGTCGCTGAGCACGACCACGACGGCGCCGCGCGCCATCCCGCGCTGGCCGTGCCGGTCGAGGAAGGCCTGCAGGGTCTCCCCGAGCCGGGTCCCGCCCGACCAGTCGGGCACGGCCTGGCCCGCCGCAGCGATCGCCCGCTCCGCGTCCCGCAGCCGCAGCGGCCGGGTGATCCGGGTCAGCCGGGTGCCGAGGGTGAAGGTCTCCACGTCGCCGCCCGCCGCGGTGATCCGGTGCGCGAGGCGCAGCAGCGCGTCGGCGTACCCGCTCATCGAGCCGGACACGTCGACCAGCAGCACCACCCGGCGGCTGCGGGTCGCGCGCTCCCGGCGGTGGATCCGTGCCGGCTCGCCCATCCGGCGCAGGCTGGCGCGCAGGGTGCGGGAGGCGTCGACGGCCCCCCGCCGGTGCGGCGTACGACGCGCGGCGGTTCGGGTCGGCAACCGGACCGGCAGCCCGGCGAACATGCCCGCGAGCCGGGCCCGCTCCGCCGGGTCGAGCGCGGCGACATCGCGGTGCCGCAGCACCTCCGCGGCGCTGGCCGCCGCACGGACCGGGTCCTCCTCGGCCTCGCCCGCGCCACCCCCGTGGTCGTCGGGGAGCAGGCTGGCCGCGGGACGGGGCTGCTCGACCCGCTGGCGTCGTACCGGGGCGGCGAGGTCGCGGCTGAACCACTCCTCGAACACCCGGTCGTGCCGCTCCAGGTCGTCGCGGGTCGCGCACAGCGTGGCCCGCCCGGCAGTGCGGGTGGCCGCGCGGTCGCCGAGGCCGACCAGGGAGACGGCGTCGAGGTAGGCCTGCGCCCGGTCCGGGGTGACCCCGACCCCGGCGGCGCGGAGCGCGGTGGCGAAGCCGAGCAGGATCTCGTCGGCGGCGTGCAGCGTCGTCATCGGGCCAACATCCGGTCGAGGGCGGCGCGGACGCGCTCGGCGTCGTCGCGGTACTTCACCAGCGCGCCGAGCGTGCGCGCCGCGGTCTCCACCTCGGACTCGACGGTGCCGAGGTGCTGCAGGGCGCGCGCCCAGTCCAGGGTCTCCGCGACGCCCGGCGGCTTGAGCAGGTCGTTGCCGGCGCGCAGCCTGCTGGACGACGCCCACGACCTGGCGGGCGAGCGCCTCGCTGACCTCGGGCGCCCGGGAGCGGACCACGGCGATCTCGCGGTCCAGGCCCGGGTGGTCGATCCAGTGGTAGAGGCAGCGCCGCTTGAGCGCGTCGTGCAGGCTCGCGGGTCCGGTTGGAGGTCAGCACGACGGTCGGCGGGGTGCTCGCCTGGATCGTGCCGAGCTCGGGGATGGTCACCTGGAAGGTGGACAGCACCTCCAGCAGGAACGCCTCGAACTCGTCGTCCGCGCGGTCCACCTCGTCGATGAGCAGCACGACCGGGGACTGCTGCAGCGCGGCGAGCACCGGGCGCGCGAGCAGGAACCGCTCGTCGTACAGGCTCTTCTCGGCCTCGGCCAGGTCACCCCGCTCTCCGCCGGAGAGTGCCTCCAGCGCCCGCAGGTGCAGGATCTGGCGCGGGAAGTCCCAGTCGTAGAGCGCCTGGGTGGCATCGATCCCCTCGTAGCACTGCAGCCGGATCAGCGGCCGGTCCAGCGCCACCGCGACCGCCTCGGCGAGGGCCGTCTTGCCGGTGCCGGGCTCGCCCTCCAGCAGCAGCGGGCGGCCCATCTCCAGGGAGAGGAACAGCACGGTGGCGAGGTCGTCGTCGCAGAGGTACCCGGTCTCGCCCAGCCGGCGCGCGAGGTCGGCGACACGGGTGTCCATGCACCAAGGCTAGGCCGCCGCCGTTGGTCCGAGGTTGGCAACTGTTGCCGAATCAGCGGGTGTCGACGTCGTGACCCTGCGCCAGGTCGCCGCACTCGACCAGCACGGGGTCGTGGCGGGCGAGGTACTCCCGCGCACCACGGTCGCCGGTCGCACTGGCCGCGACGCCGGCCCAGTGGTCCCGGCCGAGCAGGACGGGATGCCCCGGCCGCCCGTCGTACGACGCCCGGGCGAGCGTGCTCGCCTCCGCTCCGGGTGCGAGGACCCGGGCCACCACCGCCGAGGTGACGTCGGGCAGGTCGACGAGGTGGACCAGCGCGGCTTCCCCCTCGGCCGCGGCCAGCCCGGTCGCGAGCGAGGCGCCCATCCCGCTGGCCCAGTCGTCACTGCGCACGACCGTGACGCCCGAGAGTCCGGCGACCAGTGGCTCCGCCTCGTCGGCGCCCGCGCCGAGCACGACCACCACCCGCGGGCAGCCACCCTCGCGCAGCACCCGCACCGCGCGGACCAGCCACGACCCGTGCTCGTCGTGCACCAGTGCCTTGGGCATGCCCATCCGGGAGCCGGCGCCGGCGGCGAGGAGGAGCCCGGTCACGCTCATGCCCCGAACATGCCACAGGGCCCCCGCGCGGTGCGCGGGGGCCCTGTGGGCTGTGCTCGGTCGAGCGGCGGGACTCAGAAGTCCATGCCGCCCATGCCGCCGGTCGGGTCGCCCGCGGGGGCGGCCTTCTCCGGCTTGTCGGCCACGACGGCCTCGGTGGTGAGGAACAGCGCGGCGATCGACGCGGCGTTCTGCAGCGCAGAGCGGGTCACCTTGGCCGGGTCGATGATGCCGTTGGCCAGCAGGTCGACGTACTCACCGGTCGCGGCGTTGAGGCCCTGGCCGGCGGGAAGGTTCGCGACCTTCTCCGCCACGACGCCACCCTCGAGACCGGCGTTGATCGCGATCTGCTTGAGCGGAGCGGACAGCGCCACCTTGACGATGTTGGCACCGGTGGCCTCGTCGCCCTCGAGCTCGAGCCTTGTCGAAGGCCGTGGCACCGGCCTGGACGAGCGCGACGCCACCACCGGGCAGGATGCCCTCCTCGACGGCAGCCTTCGCGTTGCGGACGGCGTCCTCGATGCGGTGCTTGCGCTCCTTGAGGCTCGACCTCGGTGGCCGCGCCGACCTTGATGACGGCCACGCCGCCGGCCAGCCTTGGCGAGGCGCTCCTGCAGGCTTCTCGCGGTCGTAGTCGGAGTCGCTGTTCTCGATCTCGGCGCGGATCTGGTTGACCCGGCCCTCGATCTGGGCCTGGTCGCCGGCACCCTCGACGATGGTGGTCTCGTCCTTGGTGATGACGACCTTGCGGGCCTGGCCGAGCGAACTCGATGCCGGCCGACTCCGAGCTGAGGCCGACCTCCTCGGAGATGACCTGGCCGCCGGTCAGGATCGCGATGTCCTGCAGCATGGCCTTGCGGCGGTCGCCGAAGCCGGGGGCCTTGACGGCGACCGACTTGAACGTGCCGCGGATCTTGTTGACGACCAGGGTCGACAGCGCCTCGCCGTCGACGTCCTCGGCGAGGATGACGAGCGGCTTGCCCGACTGCATGACCTTCTCCAGCAGCGGCAGCAGGTCCTTGACGTTGCTGATCTTGGAGTTGGCGATGAGCACGTAGGCGTCCTCGAGGACGGTCTCCATGCGCTCGGGGTCGGTGACGAAGTACGCCGAGATGTAGCCCTTGTCGAAGCGCATGCCCTCGGTGAGCTCCAGGTCGATGCCGAAGGTGTTCGACTCCTCGACCGTGATCACGCCCTCCTTGCCGACCTTGTCCATCGCCTCGGCGATGGCGTCGCCGACGGTGGCGTCGCCGCCGGCGGAGATGGTGGCGGTGGCGGCGATCTGCTCGCGGGTCTCGACGTCCTTGGCCGGGCCGAGGAGCCTGCTCGGAGACGGCGCTCACGGCCGCCTCGATGCCGCGCTTGAGACCCATCGGGTTCGCGCCGGCGGCCACGTTGCGCAGGCCCTCCTTGACGAGCGCCTGGGCGAGGACCGTGGCGGTCGTCGTACCGTCACCGGCGACGTCGTCGGTCTTCTTGGCGACCTCCTTGACCAGCCTCGGCGCCGATCTTCTCGTAGGGGTCCTCGAGCTCGATCTCCTTGGCGATGGAGACACCGTCGTTGGTGATCGTGGGGGCGCCCCACTTCTTCTCCAGGACGACGTTGCGGCCCTTGGGGCCAAGGGTGACCTTGACGGCGTCGGCGAGCGTGTTCATGCCACGCTCGAGGCCACGCCGGGCCTCCTCGTTGAAAGCAATCAGCCTTCGACATAACTCCTGCGATTCCTTCGCGATGTCCGTTATCACTCTCAAGGCGAGAGTGCCAGCATCATGTTTAGCACTCGACCATGGCGAGTGCAAGGAGCGGGGTGCTCTTCTCAGCCTCGGCTCAGCCGCCGTACGACGGCCTCGGCGAAGTGCGCGGCGTTCGCCGGCTCGACGTCGAGGTAGAGGCCCGGCTCGATCGACTCCAGGCTCGCTGACCACCCAGGCGTCGCGCCAGACCATCAGGTCGATCCGCGCATAGGCCAGGTCGGCGCCGGTGCGCCGCTCCACGGCACGCACCGCCTCCACCGCGACACCGGCCCGGATCGGGTCGAGCGGGACCGGGCGGGTGCTGCCGCCGTACAGGCTCGTGGACGCGGACCTCGCCGCTCGCCCCGCCGGCCGGCAGACTTGTCCACCTGGCTCACCGCGGCGCCGCCGAGGACGTAGACCGAGGACTCCCCGACCGTGCGCACCGTCTCCACGACCGGCTGGATGATCCAGGGCCCACGGGCCAGGCCCTCGAGCCGGTAGTCGGTGAAGGCTCTCCGCCACGACGAGCCCGTTGCCGCCGGCGCCGGTGCGCGGCTTGATCACCACGCTCCCCCACCGCTCCAGGCCGGCGCGCAGGCCGAGGGCCAGCTCGGTGTCGTCGAGGGGCGCCGTCGGGACCATGGGCACGACGTCCGCGAGTCTCGGCCAGGTAGATCTTGTCGGCGTTCCAGCCGAACACCTCGGCTCCGTTGAGCAGCGGGGTCGTGGCCTCGACGCGGGACGCCCAGGCGAGGAACTCCGGCAGGCGGCGGTGGTAGTCCCACACCGACCGGGCCGCGACGAGGTCGGCGCCCGCCCAGTCGACGGACGGGTCGTCCCAGCGCGCCCAGCGCGCGTCCACCCCGCGCTCGGCGAAGGCCTCGACGAGCAGGTCGCCGCCCGGCTCGCCGTCGGGCATCAGGTCGTAGGTCGCGAGCAGCACCGTGGTCACGCCCGCGAGGCTAACCGGCGGGGCCTCGGCGCTCCGGCGAGCCTCCGCCCGGCGCCGGCGCGTGGTGCCCGAAGGGGACGTCCTGGGCATGACCCAGCGCCAGGAGCACCGAGGGCAGCAGCGCCTTCGCCGTGCGCTTGTAGCCCAGCGCACTGGGGTGGAAGCGGTCGAGGCTGAACATCTCGTCGGGGTTGGTGATGAAGAAGGGCCCCACCACCCGGGCCAGCGAGACCGCGTGCGCGCCGTTGCGCACCGTCACCTCGGCCTGGGCACCGGCGAGCCTGGCGCGACATCCGCGAGCCCAGCGAGCGCAGCGGCTGTGGCACCGGCCGCAGCGCGCCCAGGTCCGGGCAGGTGCCGACGACGACCTCGGTCCCCTGCTCCCGCAGCCGGACCACCGCCTCCTCCAGGCCTGCGCCGCGGAGGTCGCCACCGGGATCCGGTGGGTCACGTCGTTGCCGCCGACCACGATGACCGCCACGTCCGCGCGGTACCCCGGCGGGAGCCCGTCGAGCCTGGCCCGCCAGCGCCGAGGTCTCCGAGCCGACGATCGCGGCGGTGCGCAGCCGGACCGGGCGGTGCAGGCTCGCCCGCGAGGCCGCGGGCGACGCGCGCGCCGAGGGTGTCCTTCGGGCGCTCGGCGCCCAGGCCCGCGGCGATCGAGTCGCCCAGCACCAGCAGGTCCAGCGGTACGCCGGCGTACTTCTTCTTCCACGTCTTGTCGGCCGGGACCGCCTGCTCCCCCAGCGGCTTGCCGATCCGGGCCCGGGCGATCGCGGCCTGGCGGCGCAGCAGACTCGCGTCCCCCGCCGGTGGTGACCCCGACGCCCGCGAGGGCGACGCCGACGGCGACCAGGGTCCTGCGGGTGCGGCTCATGCCTGCTTTGAACCAGAGCCCCCTGAACGGACGGTGGCCCTGCGGTGGCGGGTCGGTGTCAGGAGCCCGCGACCTCGATCACCGGCTCGTGGCGCACGGGGAAGTTCACCGACGCGGCGATGAAGCAGTTCTCGCTCGCCTCGTGGTGGATCTCCCGGGCCAGCCTGCACGTGCGCGGGATCGGCGACGGTGACCCGCGGTCGCAGCACCACCTCGGTGAAGTGCCCACCCTGACCGGCCTGGGCCATCGTGCCGACCGGGCTGTCGTCGTAGGCCGTGACGACGACGCCGTGCGTGACCGCGCTGTGCAGGTAGGACAGCAGGTGGCACTGGGCGAGCGCGGCCAGCAGCAGCTCCTCGGGGTTCCAGCGGGTCGCGTCGCCGCGGAAGGTGGGATCGGCCGAGCCGGCGAGGTCGGGCTTTCCGGCGGCGGTGAGCAGGACGTCGCGGCCGTAGTCGCGGTAGCCCGTCGTACCGCTGCCCCGGTTGCCCTGCCAGACCAGGTCGAGCGCGTAGTGGTGATCGGTCACTCGACCCATTCTGTAGCGAGAACGCGTTCTAGTTTGGCAGTCTGTCCGGTGTGACCCCCACCACAGCGACCGTGCAGCGCCCGCTCAACCTGGCCGACGTGCTCGAGGCGATGGCCGACGCCCTGCCCGACCGCGTCGCCATCTTCACCCGCGACCGGGCGTGGACCTTCGCCGAGATCGACGACCGCTCGACCCGGCTGGCCAACCACCTGATCGGTCTCGGCGTCCGTCCCGGCGAGCACGTCGCGGTGCACGCGACCAACCGGATCGAGTGGGTGGACGCGCTCTACGGCTGCCTCAAGGCGCGGGCGGTGCCGATCAACATCAACTACAAGTACCTGCGCGACGAGCCTGGCCTACCTCTACGACAACGCCGACTGCGTCGCCGCGATCATCGCCCCCGAGTACGTCGAGGCGGTGCGCGCGCTCGACGTACCGAGCCTGCGGGAGCCTGGTCGTCCTCGGCGAGGGCTACGACGCCGCGCTCGCCGCCGCCTCCCCCGAGCGCCCGGTCAACGGACGCAGCGCCGACGACCACTACGTGCTCTACACCGGCGGCACCACCGGCAACCCCAAGGGCGTGGTGTGGCGCAACGAGGACCTGATGCGCGCCGCCCTCAACGCCGCCCGCTACGGCGCACCGCTCGACTCGGTCGAGCAGACCCGTGGAGGAGGCGCTCGCCGTCGAGGCGCCGATGGTGCTGCTCGCGTGCGGGCCGATGATGCACGGCGGCAGTCAGTGGATCCTCGGCAACGGCCACGTCGCCGGCCAGACCGTCGCGCTCTACACCGAGCCGACGTTCAGCGCCGAGGGTGTGCTCGACCTGGTCGAGCAGGCCCGGGTCGTCTCCCTGACCTTCCTCGGCGACGCGATGGGCCGCCCGGTCGCCGAGGCGATCCTCGCCGAGCCGGACCGGTGGGACCTGAGCAGCCTCGCGGCGGTGTCCAACGGCGCGGCACCGCTCTCGGACGGCGTACGGGAGGAGATCCGGCGGGCCCTGCCCGGCCGCTTCGTCCTGGACACCTACGGCGCCTCCGAGTCGGGCGCCGCAGGATCCCGCATCGACGACGGCTCCGAGGCACCCACCGGCGCGCCCCGGTTCACCGTGGACGACAAGGTGGAGGTGTTCGCCCCCGACCTGACGCCCTGCCCGGTCGGCGTGGAGGGCCTGCTCGGCCGGCGCGGCGCGGTGCCGCTGGGCTACTACAAGGACCCGGTGAAGTCCGCCGCGACGTTCAAGGAGATCGACGGCGTGCGCTGGGCGATCCCGGGCGACTTCGCCCGCCGCGAGGAGGACGGCTCGGTCACCGTGCTCGGGCGCGGCTCGGTCTGCATCAACACCGGCGGCGAGAAGGTGCACCCCGAGGAGGTCGAGGCGGTGCTGCTGCGCCACGACGAGGTGTTCGACGCCGTCGTCGTCGGAACGCCGCACGAGCGTTGGGGCCAGCAGGTCACCGCGCTCGTCCAGCGCCGCGAGGGCTCGACGCTCGACGAGGAGGGCGTGCGCGCCCACTGCCGGGCGCTGATCTCGAACTACAAGGTGCCCAAGACCGTGTTCTTCGTGGACGAGGTGCCGCGCACGCCGGTCAGCAAGGTCGACTACCCCGCCAGCGCCGCGCTCGCGGCCACCCTGTTGTCGACAGGGCAGGTCTAGGCAACATAAGATCCGCTGACCGGCGTGGCGGGAGTCCGCGCCCATCGCTCTCCGGGGGACTCGTGCGTCGCTTCCTGATCCTGCTCTGCGCTGCGGCGCTGGGCCTGACCGTGCTCGGCGCCCAGCCGGCCTCGGCCGCGCCGCTCTGGTTGTACGTCAACGGCGGCGCGCTGCTGAGCGAGAACGGTGACGGCTACTGGGAGTCGGCCACCGTGCACGTGAGCACCAACGCCGACTCCGCACACTGGGTCCTCGCCGGCCTGGGCAAGACCGTCGCGGAGGGCGATCTCACCGACGAGCAGGCTCGAGGCCGCCCACGTGGGCCATCCCGCGGAGATCGCGGTGGTCTCGCTGACCACCGGTGCGACGCTCGCCGCCGGCACCTACCGGTTCACCGTGACGGCCACCGCCGCCGACCAGGCCCCCACGACCCGGGCCACCGACATCCATGTCAGCACGGCGCGCCCACTGACCTCCATGGCGCGGAGCGCGACCGTCATCTTCCCCAACGACCTCAACCCCGGTGTCGCGCAGGAGATCGCCTTCCGGCACGGTCTCGATGCCACCACCCTCGCCTGGGGCGGGATCCGGTTCGAGGTGGTCGGCCCTGGAGGCGCCGTCTACGGGCCTTGGAACGTCGACGCCCGGGACCCGTTCCTGCGCTGGAACGGCAGAGACTCCAACGGCGACACGGTCGCTCCGGGCGTCTACCGCATGCGCCTCACGGTCGACGACGACCAGGGGCCCAAGGACGGGCCCCTGTCAGAGCCGTTCGGGGTCTCCCGCGCCTACCGGGTCTTCAGCCAGCGCACGAGCGTCCAGCGGGCCAACGCGACCCGGTCCGCGACCCTGACCCGGCGGCACGCCCGCATGCGGGTGGTGGACGGCAGCCTGCGCTACCGCCGGACCACCTCCAACTGGCGCAAGACCTCGCTCGTCCGCACGGCGCACGGCGTACGGATCCCCCGCGATCGCATCCCAGGCTCGCGGGCGCTGCTGATCATCCGCGGTCGCTGGAAGTACAGCGACGTCGACCTGGAGGTCGTCGCCCCGGGCGGCAAGGTCCGCAACCTCGACATCTACGACGAGGGCGGTCCCGGCTACCTCGGCTTCCAGGTCCCCCCGAGCCTGATCCGCCCGGACGGGACCGTGCGCTTCCGGGTGCTGTGGACCGGCACCTTCGCGAGGACGGGTCGCGTCGACTGGGTCGGCGTCCGCATCGACAAGTGGGTCTGGCGGGACCTGTGAGGCGCGCCGCCGTTCTCCTGCTCCCGCTGCTCGTGCTCGCCGCCGGGTGCGGGGACGACACGGACGCGCCGGAGGACGAGCGCTCGGCCGGGCCCACCCGGCTCGTGGTGACCAAGGCCGACGGCAGCGAGGTCGTGCTCGACGACATCACCGCCACCTGCGGCCCCAGCGAGGAGTACCCCGACACCGAGATGCTGCAGCTGCGGGGCACCGTGGGCGGCGCACGGCTCATCGGGGAGATCCTCCCGGACGACGTCGACGGCGGTCGTGCCTTCGAGCCTGCCCATCGAGACCGGTGACCAGGAGGTCGGCCCGAAGAACCTCTACCTCTTCGTCGCCGTCCGGCCCGACGTGGAGACCGCCACCAGCGAGGAGGAGTCGAGCGGGGCGCTGACGGTCGTGCGCGCCTCGTGCGACCCGGTCACGGTCGAGCCTGACGGTGAAGGGGACGCTCGGCTCGGAGCTCAGCGACGGTGCGACCGTCGACGTCGAGGGCCGGATCGTCTTCCCGGCCCCCGTCGGCTGAGACCTCTCGCCTCAGCAACCCCCCGCGACGGCCGGGATCACCGACACCTCGGCGCCGTCGGGCGTCGGGGTGGCGAGGTCCTGCTCGAAGCGGACGTCGTCGTTGTTGACGTAGACGTTGACGAACCGGCGCAGCTTTGCCGTCCTCGTCGACGATCCGGCCCTTGATCCCGGCGAAGCGCGCGTCGAGGTCGTCGAGGATCTCCGCGAGGGTGGCGCCGGTCGCGCTCACCTCGGAGTCACCGCCGGTGTAGGTGCGGAGGATGGTCGGGATCCGGACGCTGACTGCCATGGGAGTTCCTTCGATTCTGCGAGTGCTGCGGGTGCGGGAGGGGTTGATCAGAGACCCGTGGCCTTGAAGGCGGCGTAGGTCGGGGCGATGGTCGCGGCGGCGCCGACCTGGCCGGAGACCGCGTCGAGGGTCTTCAGGCCGTGGCCGGTGTTGATGACGACGGTCTCGAGCGTGGGGTCGAGCCTGGCCGGTCTCGACGAGCTTCTTGGTGACGGCGAGCGTCGTACCGCCGGCGGTCTCGGTGAAGATGCCCTCGGTGCGCGCGAGCAGGACGATCCCGGCGCGGATCTCCTCGTCGGTGACCTCCTCGACCGCACCGCCGGTACGACGGGCGATGTCGAGCACGTAGATCCCGTCCGCCGGGTTGCCGATCGCCAGGCTCTTGGCGATCGTGTCGGGCTTGACCGGGCGGATCGCGTCGGTGCCGGCCTTGTAGGCGGTGGCGACCGGGCCGCAGCCCTCGGCCTGCGCACCGAAGATCCGGTACGGCTTGTCCTCGACGAGGCCGAGCCTTGATCAGGCTCCTGGAAGGCCTTGTCGACCTTGGTCGACCTGCGAGCCGGAGGCGACCGGGATGACGACCTGGTCGGGCAGGCGCCAGCCGAGCCTGCTCGGCGATCTCGTAGCCCAGGGTCTTCGAACCCTCGGCGTAGTAGGGCCGCACGTTGACGTTGACGAACGCCCAGCCCTCCTCCTCGCCGGCGATCTCGGAGGCGAGCCTTGTTGACGTCGTCGTAGTTGCCGTCGACGGCGACCAGGTTCTCGGTGAAGATCGCCGAGTTGACCTGCTTGGGCTGCTCCAGGTTGCTCGGGATGAAGACCACGGTCTTGATCCCGGCGCGGGCACCGGCGGCGGCCACGGCGTTGGCGAGGTTGCCGGTGGAGGGGCAGGCGAAGGTGGTGGCACCGAGCTCGCGAGCGGCGCTCAGCGCGCAGGCGACGACCCGGTCCTTGAAGGAGTTCGTCGGGTTGGTCGAGTCGTCCTTGACCCAGATCTTCGCGACACCGAGTTCCGGCGGCGAGGTTCTTGGCGTCGAGCAGCCGGGTGAAGCCGGGCTCGGTGTTGGGGCTGGACTCGATGTCCGCTGGCACCGGCAGCAGCGCCTTGTAGCGCCAGATGTTGCGCGGTCCGGCCTCGATCTCCTCGCGGGTCACCTGCGGGAAGTCGTAGGCGATCTCCAGCGGGCCGAAGCACTCCGGGCACGCGTAGAACGGGCCCAGGTCGACCCGGTGGCCGCACTCGCGACAGGACAGGGCGGTGGCGTGCCCGAAGGCGCCCTCACGCAAGCCGGTCGTCGTCTCGGTGGTCGTGTCCCGCTCGGTCACAACGGCGCTCATGGATTCCTCCTTCTCATCTGTCCCGTGCGACTTTCGCCGGGTCGGATTTGGCACCGTTTTCCGCGACGTCCGCGTCACTTGCGCTGGCGCGTCCGGGAGTTCGCGGCGGTTGCCGGGACTTCTTCGGGCCGTTCCCTCAGTCCCTCTGGATGAGCAGGATCAGCGTACGGGTGACAGGTCACCCACTACGAATCGAGATCCCGGATGGCGAGACTGTCGTCCAGGATTCGAGACGGTACGACGCTCAGCGGCGCGCACGCGCGTCGGCGGCCAGCCGGCTGAGCAGCGCGATCACGCCCTCCGGCCCTCGGACGACGACGTCGGAGAGCCTCCACGAGCGCGCTCTGCTCGTCCGAGGCCGAGCACACCCGCAGCGGCGCGACGCCCTGATTGGCCAGGCTCCTCGACCGCCTCGAAGGCCTCCACGTCGCCGAGGTCGTCACCGGCGAAGACGAAGCCCTGCGCGTCGAGCACGGCCGCCAGCCGGTCCACGACCAGGCCCTTGTGCGAGCCCGCCGAGCGGACCTCGATCACCGACCGCCCCGGCTCCAGCACCAGTCCGTGCTGGCGGGCGAGTCTCCCGCATCGGCGGCAGCAGCCGGTCGAAGGCCGCCTCGGGGTCCGGCAGCCGGCGCGTGTGCACCGCCACCGCGAGTCCCTTGTCCTCCACGAAGGCGTCGTCGGCACCGGCCAGGCGCAAGGTGCGTGGCAGGTCCCGCTCGAAGGTCGCCAGCCCACGCGGCGGCCGCGCTCCCAGGATCCGGCGCCGGCCCGAGCCTCCACCGCTCGTTGCCGTACTGGCCGAACACGAACAGGCTCCTTGCCGGCCGCCTGCAGCGCGTCGCCGACCTCCTCCAGCCCGCCCAGGTCCAGCGCCTGCCGGGCCGGGCGACCGGTGATCACCGCGATCGCCGCCACCTCGGAGGCGAGGTCCACCAGCGCAGCAGCGGCATCGGGGTGGATGTGCGCCTTCGCCGGGTCGTCGACGATCGGGGCCAGCGTGCCGTCGAAGTCGAGCCCGACCACCGTCCGGGAAGCGACACCGACCACGGTGTCGTACCGCTGCTCACCCTCGGCCGTCGTGAACCTCACTGCCCCATCCCACCACGTCTCCACATGACGACGGTGTCCGCCAGGTGAAAACTCAACCCTGTGACCCTCACCCCGCCCGCCGGCCAGCCAAAGGTGCCGGCAGCGCGGGACGAAGCCGGCCCGGAACCGGAGGAAGCGAGGAACGAGCGACCGCAGGCGCAGGGAGGCGCCGTTCCGCGCGCCGGCAGGCTTGCCGCCGGGCGGAGGCGGACCTACGCGAGCCAACAGCGAGGCCGGCAGCGCGGCGCGACGAAGGAGCGACGCGCTCGGCCCAGACAGACTCAGTCCAGTCTCGCCGGTGAGGATGAGCGTGAGGTTCTTGTCCGACATGTCGGAGCCGGTGTCGGCGGGCTTGATCCGGGCGATGCCCAGGTCGAGCGCGAGCAGCCTGGGCCGCGGCCTTCTTGCCCTGCGGGTAGTAGACCGTGGTCGCCGGGACGGTGCCGTACCAGTTGTCGGCGGCGGCGACCGGCCAGCCGGCCTCCTTGACCTTCTCCGAGACCCGGCCGGCGAGGCCCTTGATCGCGGTGTTGTTGAAGACCACGACCGGCTGGTTCGCGCGGTTGACCGGCTTCGGCTTGGGCTTGTCCGAGGCCTTCTGCGTCGGCGAGGCGGACGACGAGCCGCCGGAGGAGGCGGTGTCGGTGGGGTCCGGGGTGCTGGCGGCGGTGGTCGCGGAGATGTCGCGCTCGGCGGGCTTGTCACCGCGGGTCGCGACGAAGGCGACGACGGCGAGGACGACCGCCACCACGCTCAGCAGTACGACGGGCGAGGGCAGCACGGCACCGCGCTGGTCACCGGGGCGGGTGGGGCGAGCAGGCCAGGTGGGGAAGGTCATGGCCGCCTCTCTCGTGGCGTGGGTCAGATCTCGAAGCCGAGGCGCCGGGCGGAGCGCTGGCGCTGGCGCTGAGAGCGCAGGCGACGCAGCCGGCGCACGAGCAGCGGGTCGTGCGCGAGGGCCTCGGGGCGGTCGATGAGGGCGTTGAGCACCTGGTAGTAGCGGGTGGCGCTCATGTCGAACTGCTCGCGCACCGCGGTCTCCTTGGCGCCGGCGTACTTCCACCACTGGCGCTCGAACTCGAGGATCCCGCGGTCCCGCTCGCTGAGGTCACCCGGAACGGCCGGGGTGGCGTCCTGGTGGCTGCGCTCGGCGCTCATGAGGTCTCCTCGACACTCTCGACAGGTGGACGACGCCACTGTAACCCGCGAATCACACGGATGTCATTCGCTCGGGCCTCCGCGCGCCGCCCCGTAGGCTCGAGGCCATGGCGAACAGCGAGACCACCGGCTGGGGCATCCTGGCGACCGGCAAGATCGCCCGCTCCTTCGCGACGGACCTGGCCCTGGTGCCGGGCGCCCGGCTGGCGGCGGTCGGCTCCCGCTCGGCCGACGGTGCGGAGGCGTTCGTGGCCGAGCACGGCACGCCGCAGACCCGGGCGCACGGCAGCCTACGACGCCCTGCTGGCCGACCCCGACGTCGACGTCGTCTACGTCGCCACGCCGCACGCCCTGCACCTGGAGAACGTCCGCGCGGCCTTCGCCGCCGGCAAGCACGTGCTGTGCGAGAAGGCGCTGACGCTGCGGGCCCCGGACGCCGAGGAGATGGTCCGGCTGGCCCAGGAGCACGACCGCTTCCTGATGGAGGCGATGTGGATGGCCTGCCACCCGGTGATCCGCGAGCCTGCGCACGGAGCCTGGCGAGCGGCCGCTTCGGCACGCCCCGCCACGTGGCAGCCGAGTCTGGGCTTCCGGGTGGACGCCGGACCCGCGGACCGGATGTTCGCCCCCGAGTCCGGCGGTGGGGCGCTGCTGGACATGGGCATCTACCCGCTGACCTTCGCCCACCTGATGCTCGGCGAGGCCGAGGAGCCTGACCGCGACCGCGAGCCTGGCGCCGAGCGGGATCGACCTGGACATCGCGATCGCCGGACGCTACCCGGGAGGTGCGCTCGCCACGCTGAACGCCTCGATGACGTCCTGGTCCTCGCGCGGCGCCGCGATCGCCACCGACCTGGGCCGGATCGAGTCGCAGGGCGACTTCCACCACCCCACCGCCGCCGTCTTCACCCCGGTCGGCCGGCCCGAGGACGCCGTCACCCTCGCCGGGACCGAGCCGGTGGTCGGACGCGGATACGGCAACGAGATCCTGGAGGTGCAGGGCTGCCTGGCCGCCGGCTTGCGGGAGAGCCCGCTGGTGCCGCACGCGCAGACCCTCACCGTCCTGCGGCAGATGGACGCGCTGCGCGCGAGCACCGGGATCCGCTACCCGGACGACCCGGCCTGACCCGCGCTGAGGTAGCGCACCACCGCCAGCACCCGCCGGTGCGACTGGTCGTCGTCGGGTGAGAGACCGAGCCTTGGCGAAGATCCGCTGGGTGTGCTTCTCCACGCCCGCCAGCGAGACGACCAGCGCGTCGGCGACCGCGGCGTTGGAGCGCCCCTCGGCCATCAGTGCCAGCACCTCGCGCTCGCGCGGGGTCAGGCTCCTCCAGCGGGTCCCGGCGCCGGCCCATGAGGTGCCGCACGACCAGCGGGTCGAGCACCGTCCCACCCGAGCGCACGCTCTCCAGCGCGTCGAGGAACTCCGCGACCTCGCTGACCCGGTCCTTGAGCAGGTAGCCCACGCCGCCCTCGCCGGTGGCGAGCAGACCGTCGGCGTACGACGCGACGACGTACTGCGACAGCACGAGCACCCGCGCACCGGGCCACCGGGTCCGGACCGCGACCGCGGCGCGCAGGCCCTCGTCGGTGTGGCTCGGCGGCATCCGGACGTCGACCAGCGCGAGGTCCGGACGGTGCTCCAGCACCGCCTCGACGAGGGCCGGGCCGTCGCCGACGGCGGCGACCACCTCGTGACCGGCCTCCGCCAGCAACAGTCTGGAGGCCTTCACGCAGCAGCACCGAGTCGTCGGCTACCACGATCCTCAACGCAGCGGCACCTCCGCTCGCAGCCGGGTCGGCCCGCCCTCGGGCGAGGCGAGCAGCAGTCGTCCGTCCACGCCGTCGAGCCGCTCCTGGAGCCCGGACAGGCCGTGGCCGGGGCGCGCGGACGCACCGCCACGTCCGTCGTCGTCGATCGTCACCTGCAGCGCGCCGTCCACGACGACCAGGGTGACATCGGCCCGGCTGGCACCGCTGTGCTTGACCACGTTGGTGAGCGCCTCGGCGACCACGAAGTAGGCCGCGGTCTCGACCGCCAGCGGCAGTCCCCTCGGTACGTCGGCCACGACCCGCACCGGCACCGGCTGGCCGTCGGCCATCTCCCCCACCGCGGCGGCGAGGCCGCGGTCGACCAGCAGCGGCGGGGCGATGCCGCGGGAGAGGGCGCGCAGGCTCCTCGACCGCGGCCCGGGTCTGCGCGACGGCGGCGTCCAGCGTGCGGGCGGCGTGGTCGGGGTCCTGGGAGAGCCTGGATCCGGGCGCGGCCCAGGTCCATGCCGAGCCGGATCAGGCGCTGCTGCGGGCCGTCGTGGATGTCGCGCTCCAGGCGGCGCAGCGACTCCGCCTCGGCCCGGTGCGCGGACTCGCGGCTCTGCTCGACCCGGGCGACCCGGCCCTGCAGACTCGGCACGGCTGGTGAGCAGCACGGACGCCAGGCTGCTGTGCAGCACGGCCGCGAGGCGCACGGCCAGCGGCAGGGTCAGCAGCGCGACCAGCCCGATGGCGGTGTTGAACCAGACGTCGGTGGACCGGCTGTCCCCGAGGCCGACCAGGTCGGCGAGGCCCTGCTGGTCGCTGTCGCGCGGCAGGAAGCGCTCCCAGAACCAGTACGACGCCCCGGTGCCCACCGCGGCCCACCACACCAGCGCGATCCCGAACGCGATCGTGCCGGTCAGCAGGCCGACCAGCGACCACACCACGTCGAGCCAGGACTGCGGGTCGCGCAGCGGGGTGAGCGTGCGCCGCCAGAACCGGTCACCCTCCCCCGCCCGCAGGTACGCCGGCGCCGGCACCTCCTGCCCGCGCAGGGCGCGCAGCCGGACCCGCTCCAGCACGGCGAAGGCCCGCGCCACGAGCGCCGCCACGACGACCACGAGGACGCCCCCGATCAGGATCGACAGGGCTGCTCCGAGGGCGAGCAGGGTAATGACGACGACGTGAGCAACGAGGGCGAGCGGGAAGGCCGACAGTGCGTACCCGGAGTCGTGGAGGGTGCGCGCCACCAGCCCGCGGCGCACGGGCCGCGGCGCGCTGTCGTCGGCGACGGCATCGAGGTCCACGGCGGGATCGGGCGGCGGGCTCGGGCTCATCAGCAGGGTCTCGGTCAGGCTCTCGGTCATGACGTCCAGCCTGGTCGCCGGGCGTCGTACCCGGAATCCTGCCAGCAGGACAACGGTTGTCGGGCCAGCCCGACCACCACCCCCACCGCTAGGGTGACGACGTGGCCCACGACCTGGTGATCGTCGCCAACCGCCTGCCCGTCGACCGCGTGACCGGGCCGGACGGGAAGCCGTCCTGGCGCCGCTCCCCCGGCGGCCTGGTCTCCGCGATCGAGCCCGTGATGCGCGCCCACGACGGGGTGTGGGTCGGCTGGCCCGGCGGCACCGAGCAGCGGCTGCGGGCCTTCAAGGACGACGGGCTGTCGCTGGTCCCGCTCTCGATGAGCGCGGAGGAGATCGAGGAGCACTACGAGGGCTTCTCCAACGGCACCCTGTGGCCGCTCTACCACGACGTCGTCGCGAAGCCGGAGTTCCACCGCGAGTGGTGGGACACCTACGTCAAGGTCAACCGCCGCTTCGCCGAGAAGGCCGCGGGCCTGGCGGCCAAGGGCGCGACCGTGTGGGTGCACGACTACCGACTCCAGCTGGTCCCGCAGATGCTGCGCGAGCCTGCGCCCGGACCTGCGGATCGGCTTCTACCTGCACATCCCGTTCCCGCCGGCCGAGCTCTTCCAGCAGGCTCCCGTGGCGCCGCCAGATCCTGGAGGGCCTGCTCGGCGCGGACCTGGTCGGCTTCCAGCCGCCCGGCGCCGCGCAGAACTTCATCCGCCTGGTCCGCCAGCGGGTGGGCCACAAGACGCACCGCGACCTGGTCTACCTGCCCGACGGGCGCACCGTGCGAGCCGCCGCCTTCCCGATCTCGATCGACGCCGCCGGCTTCGAGGAGCCTGGCCGGCTCGGAGGCCGTCGTCGAGCGCGCGGCCGCGATCCGCGAGGCGCTGGGCAACCCGAAGAAGATCTTCCTCGGCATCGACCGGCTCGACTACACCAAGGGCATCTACGCCCGGCTGCGCGCCTTCGGCGAGCCTGATCAGCGACGGCCGGCTCACCGTCGAGGACGCCGTCTTCGTCCAGGTGGCCGTGCCCTCCCGCGAGCGTGTCGAGCACTACCGCAACCTGCGCGACGACATCGAGCGGCTCGTCGGCCGCCTCAACGGCGACCTCGGCCGGATCGGCCGCCCGGCGATCGCCTACCTGCACACGTCCTACCCCCGCGAGGAGATGGCCGCGCTCTACCGCGCTGCGGACGTGATGGTCGTGACGCCGTACCGCGACGGGATGAACCTCGTCGCCAAGGAGTACGTCGCCTGCCGGATCGAGGACGACGGCGCCCCGGTGCTCTCGGAGTTCGCCGGGGCGGCCGACGAGCCTGCGCCAGGCCTGGCTGGTCAACCCCTACGACATGAACGGCATGAAGGGCGCCCTGCTGGAGGCCTACCAGGCCGAGCCCAAGGAGCTCACCCGCCGGATGAGGGCGATGCGCAAGCAGATCGCCCAGCACGACGTGAAGGCCTGGGCCGACAGACTTCATGACCGAGCCTGGAGGACGAGTCGCACGACGGCCACACCAAGGCCCTGCGCCCCGCCGAGCGATCCTGAGCCCGCTCCCCCACCGGACGAGGCACCCGAGGAGCCCCGCGGCGCCGTAGAGTGCGGCCATGGAACTGGTGCCCCTGCGCTCGGTCCCCGGGGTGAGCCTGCTGCCGGGTCCCGACCAGGTCGTCGCCGCGGCGAGCAACGTCGCGCAGAAAGCCTGCTCTACGGCGGCATCGCCGACCTGCGTCCGATGCCGCGCACGCTCATCGACGACGGCGTGCTGCGCGAGGTCTACCACTACCGGCCCTCGGGGCACGTGCAGGAGAAGGGCGACCCGGTCCTGCTCGTGACCCCGCTCGCGGCTCCCTCGAGTCGCTACGACCTGCGCCGGGGGTGCTCGCTGGTGGAGCACTTCGTGACGGAGGGGCGCCCCACCTACCTCGTGGAGTACGGCGAGGTCTCCTTCCGCGACCGCAACCTCGGCATGGAGCACTGGATCGACGAGGTCGTCCCGACCGCGATCCGCGAGGTCTCCGAGCACGCCGGCGGCCGGCCGGTGCACGTCATCGGGTGGAGCCTCGGCGGGATCTTCTCCCTGCTCTCGCTGGCCGACAAGCGCTCGGGTGAGTCTGCCCGTCGCCTCGCTCACCGTCGTCGGCTCCCCCATCGACATCTCGCTGGTGCCGCTGCTCGCGCCCTTCCGCCCGCTGCTCAACCTGTTCAACGGCAACGGACCGATCACCAAGGGCTACCAGGTGCTCGGCGGGGCGCCGAAGCCGCTGGTGAAGTGGGCCTTCCAGGCTCAGCGCCTTCCAGAAGCTCGTCACCAAGCCGATCGCGCTCGCGACCCACGTCGACGACCGGGAGTTCCTGGCGCAGATCGAGGCGGTCGACCACTTCACCGCCAACATGATCGCCTACCCCGGCCGCACCTTCGGTCAGGCTCTACCACCGCTTCGCCAAGGGCAACCAGGCTCGCGACCGGCACCTTCGAGCTCGACGACCGGACCATCGACCCGGCCGACATCACCGTGCCCGTGCTGGTCTTCGGCGGCGCCACCGACGGGATCGCGCCGGTGCCGGCGGTGCGGGCCGTCGTCCCGCTGCTGCAGAACGCGGAGGAGGTCCGCTTCGAGGTCGTGCCGGGCGGCCACCTCGGCATGCTCACCGGCCGCGCCGCGCGCACCACCACCTGGATCGCGATGGACGAGTGGATCACCGAGTGGTCCACCGACAACAAGCCGGTCGTGCCGATCGGCACCAACCGCAAGCGTCGTACGTCGTCGGCGGCCTCGCGCTCGCTGGCGAAGTGAGCCTGGGTCCCCGCACCCGCGCCGGGTACGGCGCCGGGTCGGTCGCCACCGGCGCGTTCGGCACCGTGCCGGGGCTGATGCTGCTGCCGTACCTCACCGACACCCTCGCCGTCCCCGCGCTGGCGGCCGGCGCGATCGTCTTCCTGCCGAAGGCGTGGGACGTCGTCCTCAACCCGCTCGCCGGCCGGATCAGCGACCGCTCGGTGGACCCGCGCGGGCCGCGCCGCCCGTGGCTGCTTCGGGCGGGGATCGCGCTGGCGGTGTGCTTCGCGCTGCTCTTCGCCGCGCCCGACCTGGGCACGCAGGCGGCGAACGCCGCGTGGGTGCTGGTGGCGTTCCTCGCCTGCGCGACGGCGTACGCCTTCTTCCAGGTGCCCTACGTCGCCATGCCCGCCGAGATCACCGACTCCTACGCCGAGCGCACCCGACTGATGACCTGGCGGGTCGCGATCCTGGCGTTCACGATCCTGCTGGCCGGCGCGAGCGCACCCGCGATCCGCGACGCGATCGGTGGCCGCGAGGGCTACCGGGCGATGGGCGCGGCGATGGCGCTGGTCATCCTCGCCGGCGCACTGCTCGCCTACCGCGGCACCCGGGACGCACCCGTCGGCGACATCTCCCCCGGCGCCGGCGGCCCTGCGCGACCAGCCTGCGCCTGGTCGCCGGGGCCCGCGACTTCCGTGTGCTGCTGGCGACCTTCGTGGTGCAGGCGCTCGCGACCGGCTGCATGCTCGCCGGCGTCGACTACCTCGCCGGCGACGTGCTGGAGCGCGACGGCGCGGCCACGATCCTCTTCGTGTGCTTCGTCGGCCCGGCCCTGCTGCTGACGCCGGCGTGGGCGGCCGCCGGACGGCGCATCGGCAAGAGGCAGGGCTACGTCGCCGCTTCCCTCGTCCTCGCGCTCGGCGCCGCGCTCGCGGTGCTCGCCGGGCACGCCCCCAGCGCGGTGGTGTTCGCCGCGGTGGCGCTCGTCGGGGTCGGGTACGCCGGCGTGCAGGTCTTCCCGCTCGCGATGCTCCCTGACGCGGCGGCCGTGGACGCGCGTCGCACCGGCTCCTCCAGGGTGGGTGTCTACACCGGCGTCTGGACCGCGGGCGAGACCCTCGGCCCGGCGCTCGGCCCGGGCCTGTTCGCGGTGGTGCTCGCGCTGGGCGGCTACCGTTCGAGCGACTCCGGTGACGTGCTCCAGCCGGACTCGGCGGTCACCGCGATCACGCTCGGCTTCTCGCTGCTGCCCGCCGCGCTGGTGCTGCTCAGCCTGTGGTGGCTGCGCGGCTACACCCTGGACGAGACGGAGGTCGATCGTGACGCCCGATGAGATCCGCGCCCGGCTGGCGGCGCTGCAGGCCGACGACCTGCCGGTCCACGGCGGCCGCACCCTGGCCTACGTCTACGACGGCGGCCTGGCCGAGGTCGACGCGCTCGCCCGGGAGGCCGTCGCCGCCTTCGCCGGCAGCAACGGCCTCGACCCGACGGCCTTCCCGAGCCTGCTGACGATGGAGAACGACCTCGTCGGGTTCGCCCGCGACCTCCTCGACGGCCCGGAGACGATGGTCGGCACGCTCACCTCCGGTGGCACCGAGTCCTGCCTGCTCGCCGTCCAGGGCGCGCGCGACGCGCACCCCGGCGTGGAGCGCCCGAACATCGTGGTCGCCGACACCGTGCACGCGGCCTTCCACAAGGCGGCGCACTACTTCGGGGTGGAGGCACGGGTGGTGCCGGCCGGTCCCGGCCACCGCGCGGACGCCGCGGCCATGGCGGCCGCGATCGATGCGAGCACCGTGCTGGTGGTGGCCAGCGCGCCGTCGTACGCCCACGGCGTGGTGGACCCCGTCACCGAGATCGCCGCCGCGGCCGGCGAGCGCGGCGTGCGCTGCCACGTGGACGCCTGCATCGGCGGCTGGGTGCTGCCGTACGCCGCCCGGCTGGGCCGCGCGGTCAGCCCGTGGACCTTCGCCGTCGAGGGCGTCACGTCGATCTCGACCGACCTGCACAAGTACGCCTACGCCCCCAAGGGTGCCTCGCTGCTGCTGCACCGCACGCCGGAGCCTGCGCCGCCCGCAGTACTTCGCGCACGCCGGCTGGCCCGGCTACACGATGCTCAACGCCACCCTCCAGTCCACCCGCTCCGGCGGCCCCGTCGCGGGCGCCTGGGCGACCGTGCAGGCGATCGGGGACGACGGCTACCTCGACCTGGTCCGGCGTGCGCTGGAGGCGACCGACGCGATCGCCGCCGGCATCGACGCCCTGGCCGGGCTGAGCCTGGTCGCGCTGCCCGACTCGACGCTCGTCGCGGCGACCGCGGACGCCGGTCTCGACGTGTTCACGGTCTGCGACGAGATGGCGGCCCGCGACTGGTTCGTCCAGCCGCAGGCTCTCCTACGACGACCAGCCGCCCTCGCTGCACCTGGCGGTCAGCGCCACGACCGACCCGGTGGGCTTCCTCGCCGCGCTCGGCGAGTCCGTCGCCGTGGCCCGCGCCGCCGGCCCGGTGCCGGTCGACCCGGGCGTCGCCGACCTGCTGCGCACCCTCGACCCGGCGAGCCTGGGCGATGCGGAGTTCGACCTGCTGCTGGCCGCCGGCGGGCTCGCCGGCGATGGCGGCGGAACTCGGCTTGCCGGAGCGGATGGCGCCGGTCAACGCCCTGCTCGACGTCGCTCCGCCGCGGCTGCGCGAGGCCGTTCTCGTCGCCTTCCTCGACCGGCTGGCGCGGCCCGCCCCGGCGTCGATCGCCGGTGACCTCTAGTACCAAAGGACTAGCGCACCTCGGCCGCGTTCCCGATTCCCCGGGCCGGCGCGCTGCGTAGTTTTCTCGGTACCGACGCGGACCTCGCAGCGCGCTGGAGGGAGCCCCGCCGGGCGAGCACCCCGATGGGTGTGTGCCCCCGGAGGACCAGAAGGCTCGAGATCCGCGTCGGAGCCAGCACCACCGCGTGGCGCCCCTGGGAGGGAGAGGGGCGCCACGGGAGGGTGTCACCGCTCAGCCGGCCGTCGGGTCCTGCCGCGAGATGGCCGCGAAGAGGAACGACGCGAGCGAGCCGGCCAGCAGGACCACCGCCAGCCATCCGAAGCCACGCTCGGCGAGGCTGGTCAGTCGATGACCGACCGCGATGACGTCGCCGGTGTCGCCCGCCGTGGTCAGTGGCCCGACGAAGGTCGCGGCGACCGCGCTCGTGATCGCCATGGCGAGGAGGACCAGGCCCAGCCCGGCGAAGATCCTGCTGACGGCCTTCACCACGGGCTGCCGCCCTCGGCCTGCTCCTGACGGAACAGGCTCCATCCGGGTGCGCAGGCTCGACTGGACCCGCTGGCCCACGAGCCTGGAGACCCACCTGGCGCGCCGCCGCGCAGAACCCCGCCGCGTCGTACCTGCGCTGGAGGTCGGGAACGAGGTCGACCACGAACTCCCGCATCCCCACGGTGCGCAGCCGGATCGCGCCGTCCGCCGTGCTCGCCTCGGCCTCGAAGGTGTCCTGCACGGCGTTGAAGTCATCGAGCTCGCGCGCCAGTCGGGAGCCCGCGATGGCCGGCGGACCGAGGGCGCCGATCGAGACGAGCGCGTCGTGCCGCCGCGCGAGCAGCAAGCGGATCGCCCGGGCGAGGTCGGCGCCGAGGACGGCGGGCTCGGTCCCGCGGTAGTAGCCGTCGGCGACCCAGACGGTGAGCTCGCGCAGGCCGCGCAGGGTCAGCACGACGTTGCCCCCGGCGACCACCGCCTCGGTCTCCAGACTCGGCGATCGGGCCGTGCAGGTCGGGGATCTGCGCGTCGGGCGAGGTCTCGGTGCTCATGCGGTGCGCTCGTCGGCGCCGAGGGTGTCGTGGCCCGACTGCCCGTCGGTCGGGTGTCCCTGCTGGTCGGTGCCCGGGTCGCTCGCCGCGAGGTTCCAGGCGACCGGTCGCGCGGCGTACTCGTCGGGGTGCGCGTTGAGGTAGGTGAGGTTCGCCGACATCGTCCGGGCGATCTCGTCCTCCTTCGCCTTCACGTCCGCCTTGAGCCTTGTCGACGGCCGTCTTGAGCGGCTGGACGACCTGGACCGGCGTCAGGATCTTCTGGCTCGTCTGCACGGCCGTCTTGCCGGCTCCCGCGAGCCTCCTTGATGACGGTCAGCCCGGTCTCGCCCGCCTTGGCCGTGCCGATGGAGATGACCGACGGGAGCAGGGTCAGCACGATCTCCAGGCTCGTGCCCAGGCTGATCCCGATGATCGCGTCGACGGCCTTGGTGGCGTCGTCCAGCAGCCTTTGTTGACGTCCTTGTCCGCGGTCTCCCACAGCCTTCGCGACCGCGGCGACCGACTGGTAGCCGACGTAGGTCGCGGTGTAGAGGTTGCGGGTGTAGCCCTCGAACTTCTCCGCGTAGTTGGTCCGGAAGTTGCGCGCGGCCAGTCCCTCCCACCCGGCGAGGTTGTCCTTGATGGTGTCGATGACGGCCAGGCTCGGGGTTGACGTTGGCCAGCCCGCCCTCGTAGCCCGCGGGCGCCGGCCAGTCGCGGTTGAGGTACTTCGCGGCCTCCTGCACCAACCGGTCCGCGCGCATCCGCAGCCGTGCAGTGTCGGGCATGGTGTTGAAGGGCCGGAACCAGCCGGGGATCTCGTCGAAGTAAGCTTGTCGAAGGTGCCGCCGTTGGGCCGTGGGGCGCCGTCGGTCTGCTCCAGCGCCAGCATCACGTCCTTGCAGCGGTCGCGCAGGTGGTTGGCCTTGGCCACGACATCGCTCATCAGAGCACCACGTCGTTCTTGTGCTTGTCGAACGCCGCCCGCGCGGCTGCGTCGGTCGCGGCGTAGTCGGTCGCGGCGTAGCACAGCGCCGCGCCGGTGTCGTCGAGGTTGGCCGCGGTCGTCTTGAGGTGAGCCACGATGGCGTCGCAGTAGGCGTTGAACTGGACGTGGGAGCCGAAGTCGCCCTGCCCGAAGTCCGCGTGACGCTGCCAGGCCCACTGCTCGTCGCTGATCGGCCCGATCACGTCCTCCGCCTGCTCGAACTGGTCCGCCAGGTGGGGCAGCAAGCTGCGCCCCGGTCTGGTAGATCAGGGCCAGGTCGCCTCCGAGCGTCTCACCTGTCCTGCTCATGTCGTCTCCTCGCGTCGGTGCTTCTCTGGGGGGCTCGCGTCACCGTTGTGCCACCCTCGGCACCGGGCGAAACCCCGGCACGCCGTTAGGGTCGTGCCGTGGGAGCGCTCGCCGGACTCGTCGACCAGGGCCTGATGGCCGCCGACTGGGCGGAGGCCCTCGCTCCCGTCGAGGACCGGGTCGCCGCGCTCGGGCAGTTCCTGCGCGAGGAGGTCGCCGCGGGCCGCGGCTACCAGCCCGCCGGGGAGCAGGTCTTCCGCGCCTTCCAGCGCCCGCTCGCCGAGGTCCGCGTGCTGATCGTCGGCCAGGACCCCTATCCCACGCCCGGGCACCCGATCGGCCTGTGCTTCGCCGTCGAGCGGCACGTGCGGCCGCTGCCGGCCAGCCTGCGCAACATCTACCAGGAGCCTGGCGAACGACGTCGGCGTCGTCCCGCCCGCCCACGGGGACCTCGGCGCCTGGACCGAGCAGGGCGTGATGCTGCTCAACCGGGTGCTGACCGTGCGCCCCGGCGCCTCGGACTCGCACAAGAACCAGGGCTGGGAGCACGTCACGGCGGCGGCGATCCAGGCCGTCGTACGACGCGCGGAGTCGGGTGCCCCGATCGTCGCCGTGCTGTGGGGCAATGCCGCCCGCTCGCTCAAGGCGCACCTCGGGCCGATCCCCGCCGTGGAGTCGCCGCACCCCTCGCCGCTCTCGGCCTCGCGCGGCTTCTTCGGCTCGCGCCCGTTCAGCCAGGTGAACCAGCTTGCTCACCGAGCGCGGCGCGGAGCCGATCGACTGGGCCTTGCTGGACTGACCCATCCGGAATAAAGTTGAAACCTCAACTAGTTGAGGTGGACATGAGCACTGACAGCAGCACCGGACGGATGCCGGCCCTCTACATCGGCCACGGCGCCCCGCCGCTCCTCGACGACCCGGTCTGGTCCGGGCAGGCTCGCCGCCTGGGCGCGCGACCTGCCGCGACCGAAGGCGATCCTGATCGTCAGTGCGCACTGGGAGTCCGCACCGCTCTCGCTCACCGCCAGCGGCGCTCCGCTGGTCTACGACTTCGGCGGGTTCGCGCCCAAGTACTACGCGATGACCTACGAGACGCCCGACGCCACGGCGCTCGCGGCCCGGGTCGCGGCCATGATGCCGCGCACCGAGCCGGTCCACCAGCACACCTCCCGCGGCCTCGACCACGGCGCCTGGGTGCCACTGAGGATCATGTACCCCGCGGCCGACGTACCGGTCCTGCAGATGTCGCTGCCGACCTCCGACCCCGGACGGTTGATGGAGATCGGCCGCCGGCTCCGGCCGCTGCGCGACGAGGGCGTGCTGATCATCGGCTCCGGCTTCCTCACCCACGGCCTGCCGTTCCTCACCTCGTGGCAGATCGACGCCGAGGCGCCGGGCTGGTCGAGCGACTTCGACGCCTGGGCCGGCGAGGCGATGGCGCGCGGCGACGTCGACGAGCCTGGCGTCGTTCAAGGACAAGGCGCCGGGGATGCCCTTCGCCCACCCGACGGTGGAGCACTACAGCCCGCTGTTCGTCACCCTCGGCGCGGCCAGCGACCCGGGCGCGCCCGGTCAGCAGGTCATCGACGGATTCTGGATGGGCCTGTCGAAGCGGTCATTGCAGGTCGCCTGACGCTCCGCGGGGCGACCCACACGTCGCTCACGTGCTGGCGGCCCCGCAGAGCCATCGCCACCACGAAGCAACCGGCCAGGGCCGCACTCAGGAGACCCACGGCGCTCAGTGCGAGGAGCACGGTGTCGAGGATCATGGGGACCTCCTTCCTCGGGGGTTACCGCAGACGATTCCCCTCCTGTCTGTTTTCACACCTGATAACGCCCGGAAATGTGCTAGGCACGCAGACGCGCGCGCAGGTGGGCCACCTCGGCCTCCAGGCTCCAGCACCCGCGCGATACCGGCGAGGTTGAGTCCCTCGGCGAGCAGGTCACGGATGCGGTGCAGGGTCTCGATGTCGGCGCGGCTGTAGAGCCGGGTGCCGCCCTCGCTGCGGGCGGGCGCGAGCAGTCCCCGGCGCTCGTAGACCCGGATGTTCTGGATCGCCAACGAGGTCAGGTCGGCCGCGACCGAGATCGCGAAGACTCCGCGGCCGCCGTCCTCTTGATTCATGGGATCAGATTATCTATAACGGGTGTTGCAGATCTACCGAACGCCCGGCATCCCGCCGGCGGATCCGAAGGGAGACATGTCATGTTGCTGCGCACCACCGACCCGTTCCGCGACTTCGACCGGCTGACCGCCCAGGCTCCTCGGGTCCGGCGTGGGCACCACCAACCGCCCCGCCGCGATGCCCATGGACGCCTGGCGCCGGGGCGAGGAGTTCGTCCTCGAGCTCGACCTGCCCGGCGTGAGCCGCGAGAGCATCGACATCGACGTCGAGCGCAACGTGCTCACGATCCGCGCCGAGCGCCTGCCGCAGAACGGCGACTGGCAGCGGCTCGCCTCCGAGCGCACCCACGGCCAGTTCTCGCGCCAGGCTCGTCCTCGGCGACAACCTCGACCTGGAGCGGATCGACGCGTCGTACGACAACGGCGTGCTGCGGCTGGTGATCCCGGTCGCGGAGAAGGCCAAGCCGCGCAAGATCCAGGTCGGCGGCGCCGACCGCACCGAGGCGATCGAGGCCTGAGGCCCTCAGACGCCGCAGGCTCCGCGTCCGCGGACACGCTCAGCGGACGCGGAGCCTGCGCATCAGCCTTCAGCGACGACAGCATCTGCTTGACGTAGGCGTCGTAGTCCTGGCCCGGCCGCGCGCCCATCACCTGCTTCTTGAGCACCGCGACGTTCTTGGCGTCGGTGTACTTCAACAGGCCCTGGTCGCCGTGCCGTGCGCCCACCCCGGACTGCTTCACCCCGCCCGACGGCGAGGCCTTCGAGGCGTACGCCGTGGCGAGGGAGTCGTTGATGTTGACGTTGCCCGACTCGATCCGCGCCGCGACCGCCTCCGCGCGTGCGATGTCGGCACTCCACACCGAGGCGTTGAGGCCGTAGTCGGTGTCGTTGGCGAGGGCGACGGCCTCGTCCACCGTGCGGTACGGGTAGAGCCCGACCACCGGGCCGAAGGTCTCCGTCGCGCCGGCGAGCATCTCCTTGGTGACGCCTTCCAGCACGGTCGGCTCGAAGAACGCCGGGCCGATGTCCGGGCGTGCGCGACCACCGGTCAGCACGGTCGCGCCCTTCGCGACGGCGTCCTCGACGTGGGAGGCGACCCGGTCGCGGTGCTCGACGCTGACGAGGGATCCCAGGCTCCGGCCCGAAGTCGTACGACGCCCCGATGCTCAGCCGCTCGGCCCGCTCCACGAACGCGGCCCTGAGCTCGTCGTACCGGCTCTCGGGGAGGTAGATCCGCTCGATGTGCATGCAGATCTGGCCGGTGTTGCCGAAGACGCCGAACATCGCGCCCTCCACCCACTCCGCGGCGTCCACGTCGTCGAGCACGACCATCGGGTTCTTGCCGCCGGAACCAGGCAGCAGCCGATCAGGTTGCGCCCGGCGCGCTCGCCGATCACCCGGCCGGTGGCCGTGGAGCCGGTGAACATCACGTAGTCCGCGTTGTCGATCAGCGTCGGGCCGATGTCGGGGCCCTCCCCGCACACGACCTGGAACAGGCCCTTCGGCAGGCCCGCCTCCTCCAGCAACGAGATGCCGTAGAGCGGCGACAGCGCGGTCTTGTTGTCGGGCTTGACCACGACCGCGTTGCCGGCGATGAGCGCCGGGATCGCGTCGGAGAGACCGGTGGCGAAGGGGAAGTTCCAGGGCGCGATGATCCCGACGACGCCCTTGGGGACGCGGACCTCGGTCGAGCCTGGACAGGAACGGGATCGGGCCGCCGTGCTTGGCGGGCGCGAGCAGCCTTCTTGGCGCGCTTGAGGTAGTACGACATCACCATCGGCGGGTCGCAGGTCTCCTCGATCGCCATCCGCCGGTTCTTGCCGCTCTCGACCTGGATCAGGTCCGCGGTGGTGTGGGCGTTGTCGATGAGCAGCGTGTGCGCCCGCTCGAAGACCTCCAGCCGCTTCGCGACCGGCCACTGCGCCCACAGCGCCTGCGCCGCACGGGCCTCGGCGAAGGCCTGCTCGATGTCCTCGGGCGTGGACTGCGGCAGGCTCGACGAGGACCTCGCCCGTGTAGACCTCGGTCAGCCTCCAGGTGGCGCCGGTGCGGCCCGGCACCCGGGCGACCAGACTGCTCCAGCAGGGCGTCGGTGACCGAGGCGGGCCGGCTCGTCGTCACCGCACACCGCCCAGGATCAGGCTCGGCGGCCTTCTCGCCGATCATGTAGCACGGCGCGTTGGTGTTGCCGCCGGTGATGCTCGGCATGATCGAGGCGTCGGCGACGCGCAGGCCCTCGATGCCGCGGACCTTCAGGTCCGGGCCGACGACCGCACGGTCGTCCACGCCCATCCGGCAGGTGCCGACGCCGTGGTAGACCGACGTCGAGCGCTCGCGCAGCGCGTGCCGCAGGCTCCGGGCCGTTGGGGATTCCGGGGCCGGGGTGGATCTCGGCCTTCACGCCACCACCGAACGCGGCGGAGGCCATGATCTCGCGGATCATCTCGGTGCCCTCGGCGAGCACCTCGACGTCGTTCGGGTCGGTGAAGAAGCCGTAGTCGATGAGCGGCGCGGCCGTCGGGTCGGCCGAGGCCAGACGCAGGGTCCCGCGGCTCTTGGGGTAGATCAGCGTCGAGAACACCGTGAGCCCCGGACGCGGGTCGGGCATGTGCCGGACCGGCTCGTCCTGGTTGGGGCTCGGATAGGTCCACGGCAGGGCGTGCAGCTGCAGGTCCGGTACGTCGGTGGCGTGCGAGGTGCGCACGAAGCCGACCGACTCGAAGACCGAGTGGTCGAGGAAGGAGCCGCCGAAGGTCAGGTCGCGGGCCATGCCCTTGAGGAAGGTCCACGGGTTGCCGCGGAAGGTGACGCTCGGGACGTGGAAGGACAGCGGGTGGAAGAGGTGGTCGTGCAGGTTGTCGCCGACCGGCAGGTCCGCGACGCAGTCGATGCCGACGCTGGCGAGGTGCTCGGCGTGGCCGATGCCGGAGAGCATGAGCAGGCTGCGGGCTGTTGGCGAAGCCGGCGGAGACGATGACCTCCTTGCCGGCCTTGATGAAACGACGGGTGCCCCCGCCCTTGCCCTGGTCGATGACCTCGACGCCGGTCGCGCGGCCGTTCTCGATGACGATCTTGGCGGCGTGCACCTCGGTCTGGAACTCCAGCGTGCGCGGAGCGAGGCTGTGCACGTAGCCGCGGGTGGAGGAGTAGCGCACGCCGTCGGCGGCGTTCTGCTGCATCCGCGCGATGCCCTCCTGCTCGGCGGCGTTGTAGTCGTCGAGGATCTTCACGCCGAGGGTGTCGGCGGTGGCCTGGATGAACTGGAGGGTGGCCTCCTGCGGCTTGTCCTTGCGGGAGATCCGGATCGGGCCGCCGGCGCCGCGGTAGGCGTTCTCGCCGTCCTCGAAGTCCTCGAAGCGCTTGAAGGCCGCGTTGACGTCGTCGGCACCCCACCCGGCGTTGCCCTCGGCCGCCCAGGAGTCGTAGTTCGCGCGATTGCCCCGCACGTAGACCATCCCGTTGACCGAGTCTGGAGCCGCCGCCGACCTTGCCGCGCGGCGCGGGCATCCGCCGCCCGTCGAGTCCCGCCTGCGGCACCGAGCGGTAGCCCCAGTCGAAGAGCCGCTCGAGCTTCGGCTCGGAGTGCATCGGGCCGATCATCCCGGGCTTCTTGGTGAAGTAGCGGTGCATGCCCTTGTCGTCGGACTTGCCGGCCTCGAGCAGGATCACGCTCGCACCGGACTGGGCGAGCCGGCCGGCGACGATCGCCCCCGAGCCTCCCGGATCCCACCACCACGTAGTCGGCCTCGTTGCTGCGCGAGTTGTTGCCTGCCGGACGCTTCGCCATGCGCGCTTCCCATCCTTCGATCGAGTGACCGGGGTCATACGGCGGCCCGGCGGGCTCACTGTAACGCGTTCTAGTTTCGTCACGAAAGGGTTTCATGTTTCGTCGGTGAGAGAATGGCTCCGTGCGGATCCTGTCCATCCAGTCCTCGGTCGCCTACGGCCACGTCGGCAACTCGGCCGCCGTCTTCCCCCTCCAGCGCCTCGGCCACGAGGTGTGGCCCGTGTTCACGGTGCACTTCTCCAACCACACCGGCTACGGCGCCTGGCGCGGCCCGCTGCTCGACCCCGCCGACGTCGCCGAGGTGATCGCGGGGATCGAGGACCGCGGCGTCCTGCCGACCTGTGACGCGGTGCTCTCGGGCTACCAGGGCTCCCCCGCGGTCGCCTCGGTGATCGTGGAGGCGGTGCGCAAGGTCAAGGCCGCGAACCCCGCGGCGACGTACACCTGCGACCCGGTGATGGGCAACGCCAAGTCCGGCTGCTTCGTGAACCCGGAGATCCCGCCGATCATCCGCACCGAGGTGGTCCCGGTCGCCGACATCCTCACCCCGAACCAGTTCGAGCTCGGCTTCATCACCGGCCACGACGCCCTCGGCGGGCCCTCGCCCATCGCCGACGTCCTCGCCGCCGCCGACGAGGTCCGGGCGATGGGTCCCTCCACCGTCCTGGTCACCTCCGTGGAGCGCGACGACGCCCCCGCCGACGTGATCGAGATGGTCGCCGTCACCGGCGACGGGGCCTGGATCGTGCAGACCCCGCGCCTGCCGATGAAGGCCAACGGCTCCGGCGACATCACCGCGGCTCTCTTCACCGCCCACCTCCACGACACCGGCTCCCCCGCCCTCGCGCTGGGCCGCACCGTCGCCTCGGTGTACGACGTGCTGAAGGCCACGCTCGAGTCGGGCGAGCGCGAGCCTGCGACTGATCGCGGCGCAGGAGGCGATCGCCGTACCGGACGAGCGGTTCGAGGTGCGGCAGCCTGCGCTGACTACGATGGGCGCGCGCTCGGGCCGCCGGGCGCGCGCCGGTGTAAACTCAGTTGGTAGAGCGCCTCTCTTGTAAAGAGGATGTCGCGGGTTCGAATCCTGTCACCGGCTCCGCCGTCCCGGGTCCCGGCGCGGTCGCGCTCAGTCGGCGGCGGGGTGGGCCCAGCGACCGCGGGCCTGCTGGATGTGGCTGACGAGCAGGCGCTCGACCAGCACGGCGTCGCGCGCCTCGATCGCGTCCAGGATCGTGTGGTGCTCCTCCGCACAGCCGACCAGGCTCGCCCCGCTCCAGCAGCGAGGCCAGGCCGTAGAGCCGGGTGTGCGCGCGCAGGCTCCTCGACCAGGGCGCTGATCCGCCGGTTGCCGGCGTAGGCGAGCAGGCGCAGGTGGAAGGCCCGGTCGGTGTCGGTGTAGGCGATCAGGTCACCGGCGAGGGCGCCGTCCACGATCGCCTGTGCCATCGCGCGCAGCCGCGGCAGGTCGGCATCCGGGATCTCGGGGGTCACCTGTGCGACCAGGCGCGGCTCGAGGAGCAGGCGCAGCTCGGTGATCTCGTCGAGGTCCGACTCGTCGATCTCGGTGACCCGGTAACCCTTGTTGGGCACGGTCTCGACGAGCTTCTCCCGCACCAGGTCGAGCATCGCCTCCCGCACCGGCGTGGCGGAGACACCGAAGCGCTCGCCCAGCGCGGGTGCCGAGTAGACGACCCCGGGCTCCAGGCTCGCCGGAGACGATCGCCGCGCGCAGCCCGTGCGAGACGCGCTCGCGCAGGCTGGTCTTCTCGACCGGCCGGATGCTCCTGATGCTGCTCACGGGGACCCTCGCACGCGGCGAGTCTAGTGCTCGTGCCATGGCACCGTCAGGAGTCGGCCAGGCTCCCCCAGCGGCACGGGTACGGCGATGTTGCGCCGGCAGGTCGAGGCCAGGTCGTCCACGGTGAGCGGCCGATCGCCGGCGGCGAGCCGGGCGGTCGCGAAGCCGCAGACCCGGCCCTGGCACCAGCCCATGCCGGGACGGGCGAGCAGGCTTGAGCGTGCGGGCGTCGGCCGCACCGAGCTCGTCGCGCGCCGCGCACAAGGTGGCGTAGGTGACCTCCTCGCAGCGGCAGACGACCGTGCCGGGGCGCAGCCAGGTCTCCCAGGACGGGGGCACGGGGTGCGCCCGGTGCATCGCTCCGGCGAACCGGCGCCCGCGCCCCACCGTGCGGCGCAGGGCGCGCACCCGGCGCTCGGCGACCGGGCGTCCCGCGTCGGACACCACGCTGAGCGCGGCGAGCTTCGCCCTCGGCCAAGGCCAGCAGGGCGCCGCCGACCCCGGTGACCTCTCCGGCGGCGTACACACCGGGGACGTCGGTGCGCTGCCCGGCGTCGACCTCGACCACGAGCGACTCGTCGGTGTCGACCCTCAGCCGCGCACCGAGCGTGGTGAACAGGTCGAGGGAGGGGGTGAAGCCCCAGCCGAGCGCGACGACGTCGGCCTCCACGCGGCGGGGCCGTACGCCGGCCCGGACCCGGCCCGCACGGTCGAGCCGGGACAGGGTGACCGCACTGACCGCGTCGTCGCCGTGGACCTCGGTGACGGCGGTGCGGGTGTGGAACGGGATCCGGTGGCGGGCGAGCGCGGCGGCGTACCGGGCCGCCTCGACGCTCTTCGACGGCACGGCGGCCGTGCCCAGGGGCGAGCGGGCCCAACCGCCGAGCGAGCCGGCCTCGCAGACCGCGACCACCTCGACGCCGGCCTCGGCGAGACCGGTGGCGACGGGCAGCAGGAAGGGCCCGGTCCCGGCGACGACCGCACGACGCCCCGGGACGACCTGGCTGCCCTTGAGCAGCGCCTGCGCGCCGCCCGCGGCGAGCACACCGGGCAGGTCCCAGCCGGGAACGGGAAGCTCGCCGGTCGTAGCCGCCGGGCGCCAGCACCAGCGCCCGCGCCCGGACCGGCTCCCGGCGCGGGGTGAGGTGCAGCGCGGGGATCTCGCCGGGCTCGACGAACCACACCTGGTGCCTGTTCACGCGCTCCAGCCTGCCCGCCGACTCGACCGCGCGGAGCCGCTCGCGCAGGTCGTCGTAGCGGCGGCCGAGGGAGACCGTGTCGTCGGCATGGCGCCAGTACTGCCCACCGGGGCGGGCGGCGCCGTCGACGAGGGACACCCGCAGGCCGTGCTCGGCCGCGGTGACGGCGGCGGCCAGGCCCGCGGGCCCGGCGCCGACCACGGCGAGATCGGGCTCAGCCATCGGATCCTCCGCTCTCCAGCACCATCCCGTCACGCACGGGCGTCAGGCAGGCGCGCTGGTTCGGCCGTCCGTCGACGGTGACGAGGCAGTCGAAGCACACCCCGATCCCGCAGAACAGACCCCGCGGGCGGCCCCCGGTGCGGGTGGTGCGCCACGAGCGGATGCCGGCTGCGGTGAGGGCTGCGCCGACGCTCTGGCCGGGCTCGGCCGGGAGCGGGACACCGTCGAGGGTCAGTCTCATGACGCCTTCGCGAACCGCGCGGGCGCGAACGGCGCCAGGTCGAGCTCCGGCACCTCGCCCGTCATCGTCTGGACGAGCACCTTGGCGGTGCCCACCGACAGGCCGATCCCGGCACCCTCGTGGCCCGCCGCGTGCCACAGGCCGGGGGCGCGCGGATCGGGGCCGATGACCGGCAGGTGGTCGGGGCAGTAGGGCCGGAAGCCGAGGTAGGAGCGCAGCACGGCGACCTTGTCGAGCGAGGGGTAGAGGGCCAGCGCCTTGCGGGCGAGTCTCGCGCAGCACCGGGAGCGCGACGGTCCGGTCGAAGCCGACCCGCTCGCGTGAGGACCCGATCAGGATCGTGCCGGCCGGGGTGCCCTCGATGACGGTGGAGGTCTGCAGTCCCTCGTCGGCGCTCTGCGTGCTCGCGACGTACTCGCCGGCGTAGACCTTGTGGAAGACGGTGGGCGGCAGCGGCTCGGTGACGAGGATGAAGCCGCGCCGCGGCAGGATCGGCACGTGCACCCCGGCGAGGGCGGCGGTCTCACCGGCCCAGGTGCCGGCGGCGTTGACGACGTGGCCTGCGGCGATGTCGCCGCGGTCCGTGCGGACGCCGACGACCCGCTCGCCGTCGCGGAGGAAGCCGGTGACCGTGGTGCCCGTACGCACGCGCGCCCCGCGCTCGCGCGCGAGCCGGAGCAGGTGCGCGGCCATCAGCATCGGCTGCACCTGGCAGTCCTGCGGGTAGAACGCAGGCTCCCGCCAGGTCCGGCCGCAGGTGCGGCTCCAGACTCGGCGATCCGGTCGGCGGCCACCGGGCTGACGTCGATCCCGGCGGCGCGCTGGCGCTCGGTCAGCTCCAGCAGCCCCCGGGCGCCCTCGGCCGAGGACGCGACGACGAGCCCGCCCTTGTGCTCCAGGCTCCCAGAGGTGACCGTGCTCGCCGAGGTCCTCCTGCCAGATCCGGTGGGAGAGCAGGGCGAGGTCCAGGCTCGGGACCGGCCTCCTTGTCGGAGACCAGGAGGTTGCCCTCGCACGCGCTGGTCGTGCCACTGACGACCTGGCCGCGCTCGACGACCTCGACCCGGAGCCCGGCGCGCGTGGCGAACCACGCGGTGGCGGCGCCCAGTGCGCCGGCACCGACCACGACGACGTCGGGCGCCCGGGTCACGACTCGAAGCCTGCCGGGAACGGGTCCCGGGGGTCGAGCTGGAACTGCGCGGTGCCGGTGACCCAGGCCCGGCCGGTGAGGGTGGGCACGACGGCGTCGTACCCGGCGACCTCGGTGCGCTCGACCAGCCGGCCGGTGAAGGTGGTGCCGATGAAGGACTCGTTGACGAAGTCGGTGTCCAGCGGGAGCTCGCCGCGCGCGTGCAGACTGGGCCATCCGCGCGCTGGTGCCGGTGCCGCACGGCGAGCGGTCGAACCACCCGGGGTGGATGGCCATCGCGTGCCGGGAGTGCCGCGCGGTGGAGCCCGGGGCCTTCAGGTAGACGTGATGGCAGCCGCGGATGTCCTCGCGCAACGGGTGCCGCGGCTCGTCGTCCTCGTCGATCGCGGCCATGATCGCCAGACCCGCGTCGAGCAGCTTGCTGCTTCGCGGCCCGCTCGAAGGGCAGACCGAGGCGCTCCAGGTCGACGATCGCGTAGAAGTTGCCGCCGAAGGCGAGGTCGTAGGCCACCTCCCCCAGCCCTGGTACGTCGACGACGCGATCGAGCCCGAGCACGAAGGACGGCACGTTGCGCAGGGTCACCGCGAGTGCCCGTCCGTCGTCGACCTGAACGTCCACGACGACCAGCCCGGCCGGGGTGTCCAGCCGGATCGTCGTGACCGGCTCCACGACCGGCACCAAGCCCGTCTCGACGAGGACGGTCGCGACGCCGATGGTGCCGTGCCCGCACATCGGCAGCACGCCGGACACCTCGATGAAGAGCACGCCCACGTCGGCGTCCGGCCGGGTCGGCGGCTGCAGGATGGCGCCGCTCATCGCGGCGTGCCCGCGCGGCTCGCACATCAAGAACGTGCGCAGGTGGTCGCTGTGCGCGATGAACCACTCGCGGCGCTCGGCCATCGTGGCACCCGGGAAGACTCCGACCCCGCCGGTCACCACCCGGGTGGGCATGCCCTCGGTGTGCGACTCGACCGTCTGGATCAGCCGGTTGCTCCTCATCGGGCGGGCTCCTCGCGCAGCTCGGGGGGCAGCAGGTGGTCGGGGAAGCCCTGCCAGGCAACCGGCCGGACGAACCTCTCGATCGCGGCCGTGCCGACCGAGGTGGTGCCCGGGGCGGTGCTCGCGGGGTAGGGACCGCCGTGCTGCTGGGCGGCGGTCACCGAGACACCGGTGGGCCAATGGTTCCACAGCAGGCGCCCGGCCTTGTGCGCCAGCACCTCGGTCAGCACCGGCACGACCACGTCGTCGGGCTCGGCCTGCAAGGTGGCGGTGAGTCGGCCGTCGATGGCCTCGGCGACATCGACCAGCTCCCGCTCGTCGGCGTACGTCGCGACGAGAGCGGTGGGTCCGAAGCACTCCACGAACAGCCCCTCGAGGTCGGCGAGCAGGGTCGCGGCGGTCGTCACGAGCAGCGTCGGTACGTCGCCCGGCGCCTCCGGCGCGCCCAGCACCGCCACGCCCGGGCGGTCGGCCAGGGCAGCCCGGGAACGTCGGTGACCCTCCGCGATCCGGTCGTTGAGCAGCGGCACCGGACCGGGCGACTCGGCAGTGGCCAGACGTGCGGTGAGCGCGGAGCCCGCCGGCGCGAGCAGCACACCCGGCTTGGTGCAGAACTGGCCGGCGCCCAGGGTGAAGGAGGCGATGAAGCCGTCGGCGATCTCCTCGGCGCGGGCCGCCGCGGCGCGCTCGGTCACGAAGACGGGGTTGACGCTGCCGAGTCTCGCCGAAGAAGGGGATCGGGTCCGGCCGCGACTGGGCGAGGTCGAAGAGCGCGCGGCCGGCCGGGACCGACCCGGTGAAGGCGGCGGCCCGGATGCCGGGGTGGACGAGGAGGGCGCGGGCGTCCGCCCGGTCGTGGACCAGCGCGAAGACGCCGCGCGGGGCACCGGCCGCGGCCAGCGCGGTCGCGACGACCTCGCCGACGGCGGCCGAGAGCTCGGGGTGGCCCTCGTGGACCTTGACGAGCACGGGGCAGCCGGCGGCCAGCGCGGAGGCGGTGTCCCCGCCCGCGACGCTGAAGGCGAAGGGGAAGTTCGACGCCGCGAAGACCAGCACCGGTCCCACCGGCACGGCGCTGCGCCGCAGGTCCGGTCGCGGCGCACCCATCGGCCAGTCGGGGTCGGCATGGTCGATCCGCACGCCCAGGTGGGCGCCCTCCGCCACCGTCTCCCCGAGCAGGCGCAGCTGGAAGGTGGTGCGGGTCAGGCTCACCGCGCAGCCGGGCCTCCGGCAGCCGGGTCTCGGCCTGCGCGAGCGGGACCAGCCGGTCGGCCTCGGCGTCCAGCGCGTCGGCCACCGCGGCGAGCACGCGGGCACGCTCGGTGCCCAGCAGGGCCGCCCAGACCCAGCCGGCGTCCACCGCGGCGGTCACCAGGTCGGTCACCGTCTCGGTGCCCACGGATGTCATCGCGTCCTCCTCGCAGTCATGGTGACCGAGCCGGCTCAGCGGTAGCCCTGCGCGAGCACCCGCTTGGTGTCCGCGCCGACCCGCTCCGCGATCTCCGGCGACAGCGGCCGGCGCGGCGGGCGGCACGCGCCGCCGGGCCGGCCGAGCACGTCCATCGAGAGCTTGATCGCCTGCACGAACTCGGTCTTGGAGTCCCAGCGCAGCAGCGGGTGCAGGTCGCGGTAGAGCGGCAGCGCCTCGGCGATGTCGGTGACCCTGCCGGAGGTGGCGAGGTCGTAGAGCCGACGGCACACCTCCGGCACGGCGTTCGGGTATCCCGCGATCCAGCCCACCGCGCCGGCCAGGCCGAGCTCGAGGAGCACGTCGTCGGAGCCGATCAGCAGGTCCAGGCCGGGCGCCTGCTCGCGGATCTCGTAGGCCCGGCGGACGTCCCCGGTGAACTCCTTGACGGCGACGACGAGGCCCTCGTCGTACAGACTCGGCGAGGAGGTCGGGGGTCAGGTCGACCTTGGTGTCGTAGGGGTTGTTGTAGGCCACCACCGGCACGCCGACGCTCGCGGCGGCGCGGTAGTGCTCGACGACGGTCTCGCGGTCGGCGCGGTAGGCGTTGGGCGGCAGCAGCAGCACCGACTGCGCGCCCGCCTCGCCGGCCTGCTCGATCCAGCGCACCGTCTCCTGGGACCCGTACGCCGCGACGCCCGGCATCACGCCGAAGCCCTCGGGCGAGGCCTCGACGGCGACCTCCACCACGCGGGCGCGCTCCTCGTCGGTGAGCGTGTGGTACTCACCGAGGGAGCCGTTGGGGGTGACCCCGTCCATGCCACTGTCCGCGAGCCACCGCACGTGCTCGGCGAAGGCGTCGTAGTCGACCGAGAGGTCGTCACGGAAGGGCAGGGCGGTCGCCACGTGGATCCCGCGCCAGGGTCGGTCGGTGGTGCTCTCGAGGTCGCTCACCTGGTGATAGTATGTGACATTGTACTGATCACGCAAGCACCCCCGCGAAGGAAATCGATGACCCGCACCCTGCGCCACGGCCGCCCACCCCGCCTCGCCGACGTCCCCGCCTTCCGCGCCGCGATCGCCTCCGACTGGGCCGACGCCGACGCCCCGGTGCCCGTGGTCCCGGGTGCGGCCGCGGCCGCCGCCGGGCACCGCGCGGCGCTGGGCGCGCGGCTGCCGGGCCAGCGGGTCGTCCTTGCCTCGGGGACCGCCCCGCGCCGCAGCGGCGACACGTCGTATGAGTTCCGGGCCGACAGCGACGTCTTCTGGCTGACCGGGTGCGCCGCGGAGAGCGCCGTCGTCGTGCTGGAGCCGACCGCGACGGGCCACGAGGCCACCCTCTACCTGCCGCCGCCGGCAGGACCCGGCGAGGCCGGGTTCTTCGCCGATCCCGACCACGGCGAGCTCTGGATCGGGCCACAGCCGGGCCTGGCCGCGTGGTCGGCCGCCCTCGACCTGACGGTCCGCCCGCTCGCCGAGCCTGACTCTCGCGCCCACCGACGGTCCCGAGCCTGCGCGCTGTCCTCGCCGAGTCTGCGGATGGTCAAGGACGCGTGGGAGGTCGCGCAGCTGCGCGCCGCGGTCGAGGCGACCCTGGCGGGCTTCCACGCCGTGGTCGCCGAGGTGCCGGCCGCGATGACCCACGCGCGGGGCGAGCGCTGGCTGCAGGGCACCTTCGACCGGCACGCCCGCACCCTCGGCAACGGCCCCGGCTACGCCAGCATCGTCGCGTCCGGGCCGCACGCACCGACCCTGCACTGGACCCGCTGCGACGGGCCGATCCTCCCCGGCCAGGCACTCCTGCTGGACCTCGGCGTCGAGGTCGACAGCCTCTACACGGCCGACGTGACGCGCACCGTCCCACCGTCGGGCCGGTTCAGCCCCGTTCAGCGCGCGGTGCACGACCTGGTCGAGCGCGCGCACCGCGCCGGCCTGGCCGCCGTGCGTCCCGGCGTCTCCTTCTCCGACTTCCACCACGCCTCGATGGAGGTGGTCGCGACGGGCCTGAGCGACTGGGGCCTGCTGCCGGTCTCCGTCGACGAGGCGCTCTCCCCCACCGGCCAGCACCACCGCCGCTACCTGGCCTGCGGCGTCGGGCACCACCTCGGGCTCGACGTCCACGACTGCCTCGGCACGCCGCGCGAGGCGCACGCCGACGGCACGCTCGCCCCCGGCATGGCCCTCACCGTCGAGCCGGGGCTGTACTTCCACGCCCACGACCTCACCGTCCCGCCCGAGCCTGCGCGGCGTCGGCGTGCGCCCGGAGGACGACCTGCTCGTCACCTCCACGGGAAGCGAGGTGCTCTCCGCCGCGCTGCCCATCGACGCCGACGGCATCGAGGCCTGGGTGCGGGCGACTGCCGGCGTCCCGGCGCCCTGAGGGCCTGCCCTCCTCGCGCCGGCCCCGGAGGGTCGGTGCTCGCTCCTAGGATGGGCGCCGTGGACCTTCCGGTGATGCCACCCGTCCAGCCGATGCTCGCCAAGGCGGTGTCCGGCGTGCCCGACCCGGCCAAGCACGACCCGCTCGGCCTGAGCCTTCGAGCCCAAGTGGGACGGCTTCCGCTGCATCCTGTTCAAGGACGGCGACGAGGTGGAGCCTGGCGAGCCGCAACACCAAGCCGCTGACCCGCTACTTCCCCGAGCCTGGTGGAGGCCGCCCGGGCCGAGCCTGCCCGAGCGGTGCGTGCTCGACGGGGAGATCTTCGTGGCGCAGGACGGCAGCGACGGCAAGGGGCGGCTGCAGTTCGAGGTGCTGCAGGAGCGGATCCACCCGGCGGCCTCACGGATCGAGCCTGCTGGCCGAGCAGACCCCCGCGGACTTCGTGGCCTTCGACCTGCTCGCACTCGGCGACGAGTCGTACGTCGAGCGGCCGTTCGCCGATCGGCGCGCGGCCCTGGAGGAGGCGCTGGCCGGCCTGTCCGCCGACGCGGGACGCTGCCACCTGACCCGCACGAGCACCGACCCGGCCGTCGCCGCGGAGTGGTTCCACCAGTTCGAGGGCGCCGGGCTCGACGGGGTGGTGGCGAAGCCGCTGAGCGCGCCGTACGCCGAGAACGCCCGCACGATGCTGAAGATCAAGCACGAGCGGACCGCGGACGTGGTGCTGGCGGGCTACCGCGAGCACAAGACCAGCACGCCGGAGAAGCCGCTGATCGGCAGCCTCCTCCTCGGCCTGTACGACGGCGGCGAGCTCCAGCACGTCGGGGTCAGCGCGTCGTTCACCGCCGCGCGCCGGGCCGAGCCTGTGGCAGGAGCCTGCAGGCCCTCGTCGTCCCGATCGAGGAGCACCCGTGGGGCCGGTGGCAGGAGTTCCTCGTCGCCAACCCGGGGCGCCAGCCGGGCACGCAGAGCCGGTGGAGCGCGGGCAAGGACCTGTCGTTCACGCCGCTGCGCCCCGAGCGCGTCATCGAGGTCAAGTACGACGCGATGGAGGGCCGGCGCTTCCGGCACACCGCGCACTTCAAGCGCTGGCGCGAGGATCGCGACCCCGCCTCGTGCGGCTACGACCAGGCTCGAGCAGCCCGTGAAGTACGACCTGGCGGACGTGCTCGGGGGGTGAGCCTCGACCGCCGGGGAGGGTGGGGGCAGGATGGTGCCATGAGCACCGACCCCGCTCCTCGCGAGGAGCCGTACGACGTCATTCTCCTCGTCGAGCAGGCGCTGACCCCCGCCGACGCCGCCCAGGTCCGGAACCTGCACGTCGAGCTCGACGACGACCCGACGATCGAGGTCGTCTACCACGTCCTGCTGCCGATGGCGGATGCCGCCGCGGCGGTCGAGGCCTCGCTCGGGGTCATCGGCGGGGCGGACCTGATCGCGGCGCCGATCACGCCCTCACCGGACGAGATCGACAGCCTGCGCGAGCAGAACCGCGAGCAGGCCGACCACGACGTGCGGGCGACCGCCGAGGCGCTCACCGCGAGCGGTGCGCACGTGGGCAGCAGCGCCGTCGTGACCGATCCGCCGGTCGACGCGCTGGCCCGCAAGGTCAAGGAGGTCGACGGCCGCGAGGCCATCATCTTGACCCGGCCGCACCTGGTGGCGGAGTTCTTCCACGTCGACTGGACCTCGCGGGCGCGCCGCAAAGCTCGGCGTCCCCGTCCTGCACCTGCTCGAGCACGAGTCGCTCGAGGAGCAGTCGGCCGGCGGCGGCGAGGGCGTCACCGGCGTCTGAGCCGTAACAGCCGGGAGCGCCCGGTCGTTGAGCGGTCATGTCGGCCCTGCACACCCTCGACGTCCGCCTCTTCGAGGCGCTCGCGGGCACGCGCCTGTCCCCGGCCGAGCGGGACCGCGCGATCGACCTGTGCGAGAGCATCGTGGCGATGGTGCCGGACCTGGACCTCGGGCATCCCGGCCAGGCCGCGCGCTGCGGCGCGCACCTGCTGCTCGCCGACGGCGTACCGGGCCTCGACCCGCGGGTGCGCAGCGACCTCGCGCGACTCTGCGAGGTCGCCGTGGTGAAGGGCCTCTGAGCCCTACTCGATCCGGTTGCCCTGGTCGTCCCAGTGCTCGGCGACCTTCTTGCTCGGCTGCACCCGCGGCGGCTCCCCCGGCATCTTGGGGTAGTCCGGCGGGAAGTTGAGCTCCCCCGCCCCCTCGGCGAGCCTGGGCGTCCCACAGGTCCAGCAGCGGCTGCAGCGAGAACGCCTCCTCGTCGATGTCCGCCCACGGGTCGCCGTCGGCGACGCGATCGGGGACGGTGAAGAGGTTGAACTCCTTCGGGTCGGTGACCCCGGCCAGGCTCCGCCCAGGTCATCGGCGTCGAGACCGGGGCGCCCGGCAGCGGCCGCAGGGAGTACGCCGAGGCGATGGTCCGGTCCCGGTTGTTCTGGTTGTAGTCGATGAAGATGCGCTCGCCGCGCTCCTCCTTCCACCACGCCGTGGTGACCTGGTCGTCGCGCACAGCGAGTCTCGCGGCCGAACGCGATCGCGGCGTGCCGCACGTCGGTGAACTCCCAACGCGGCTCGATCCGCACGTAGACGTGCACCCCGCGGTTCCCCGAGGTCTTCGGGTAGCCCTTCAGGCCCAGGCTCCTCCAGCAGGCTCCCGCGCGACCCCCGCGACCCGCACCGCGTCGGTGAACGTGGTGCCGGGCTGGGGGTCGAAGTCGATGCGGAGCTCGTCGGGGTGGTCGACGTCCACGCGGCGTACCGGCCAGGGGTGGAAGGTCAGCGTGCCCATCTGCGCGCACCACACGGGTACGGCGATCTCGGTCGGGCAGATCTCGTCGGCGGTGCGCCCCGACGGGAAGGTGATCGCGACCGACTCCAGGTAGTCGGGAGCGCCCTTGGGGACCCGCTTCTGGTAGAACGCCTCGGCGTCGTTGTCGCGCGGCCCGGTGGCCAGCCGGAAGCCCTCGCGGACCCCCGACGGCCAGCGCTCCAGCGCGGTGGGCCGCTCGCCGAGAGCGCGCATCAGACCGGGGCCGACCGCGGCGACGTACTCCGCGACCATCAGCCTTGGTCACCTCGGGCGTGCGCTCGGTGGCCTCGTAGATCACCCGGTCCGGGCTGGACACCCGGACCTCGCGCTCGCCGGCCTGCACCATCGCCGCAGCGGTCTTCGCCATGGCCCGACCCTAGCGCCGAGGACCCTCGGCACTCACCGCTCGGGCGATCAGCCGGCCTTCGGCTCCAGGGTGAGGCTGATCGAGTTGATGCAGTAGCGGTCGCCGGTCGGCGTGCCGTAGCCGTCGGGGAAGACGTGGCCCAGGTGCGAACCGCAGTTCGCGCAGCGCACCTCGGTGCGCTTCATCCCGTGCGAGTCGTCCTCGAGGTACTCGATGGTGTCCGAGATCGGCTGGTAGAAGCTCGGCCAGCCGCAGCCGGAGTGGAACTTCGTGTCGGACTCGAAGAGCCTTGGCCTGGCAGGCCTTGCAGCGGTAGACGCCGGTGGTCTCGGTGTCGGTGTACTCGCCGGTGAAGGCCCGCTCGGTGCCGGCCTGGCGGAGCACCTGGTACTCCTCGGGAGTGAGACTCGGAGCGCCACTCCTCCTCCGTCTTCTCGACCTCGTATGCCATGTCTCCGAGCCTACTCAGCGTTCCACAGCACGGTGACACGAACGGCAGGGGCGAACCCCCGGCGCACCTGCCGTTCGCGTCACCTCGGGCTCAGGCAGCGTCGTCGGCGACCGGCAGTCCGGCCTCGCGCCAAGCGGCGAACCCGCCGACGACGTCGGTGGCGCCGGGGATGCCGATGCTCTGCAGCGCATCGGCGGCCAGCGAGGAGGTGTAGCCCTCCTGGCACAGCACGATCACCCGGGCGTCGTACGACGCCTCGGGGATGCGGGCCTCGCTGCGCGGGTCGAAGCGCCACTCGAGCACGTTGCGCTCGATGACCAGCAGCGGCAGCCAGGAGGCGACCTCGCCCTCGGCGGCACGCTGGGCGGCGGGACGGATGTCGACGATCACGGCTTCGCCGGCGACCAGGCTCCTGGAAGGCGGCCGGGGCGGAGACCCGGTCCAGCCGGGAGCGGGCGTCGGCGAGCAGGGCGTCGACGCCGTCGTAGCGGGGGCGGTGCATGGGCACGACAGTAGCGAGCGCGCTCACCACTCCTCCCCCGCCCGCTCCACGCCGAGCGCCTCGAGGCGGTCGCCACGGAACCGGAAGCGGGTCATGGTGGACAGCCGCGGCGAGTAGGCGTGCAGCGAGAGCGCGGGCTGGTCGGTGGGGTTGCGGACGTCGTGGGCGTAGCCCGCGCCGAAGGCCTTGCCGTCGCCGACGCCGAGGTCGGTGAGCCTGGAGGCCACCGTCGAAGCGGTGCTCGGTGAGCGTGCCGCGCAGGACGGTGAACGCGCCGGAGGAGGAGCCGTGGTCGTGCCAGTCGGTCGCGGCACCGGCGGGCCACGAGATCAGCCAGAGCTCGTAGTCGTCGGTGCGGAGCAGGCGGATCCAGGAGCGCTCCTCGGGAGCGGGGTCGAGCAGGTGGAGCAGGTCGGGGTCGGCGGCGTGGTTGCGCACGGCCTCGAGCAGGGGCAGGACGGCGAGCCTGGGTCATCGGGGATTCCTCGAAGGTGTCGGGCTGGATCGGGTGGCGGGAGATCAACAGCAGGGACGACACAGGCTCGCCGGAGCGGAGCGCGCCGCGCGAGCCGGGAGTGCGAGGAGTCATGACGCCATAGTGCACTAAGTCGATAGAGATTGCAAACGTTCAATCCGTGAGTGCCGAGTGCTGCCCGGTTAGGGTTCCGGGGTGTCGAACCCCTCCGGACCCCTGGTCACCGGTGGCGTGGGACGCGCGATCGAGGTCTTGGAGCGTCGGGTGCCGTCCATCGCGGCCACCGTCGTCGGCTGCTGGGCTGCCCTGTGCGCCCTCATCGCCCTGGTCCGGCCCCTGCGTCACGAGACTCGCCCCGCTGTTCATCGGCATCGGTGAGAACGTCCTGCTGATCCTGCCGAACCTCGCCTACGCCACCTTCCTGGGTCTGCTCGCCGCCGCGCTGAGCGCCCGCAAGCGCGCCGGCTGGCGGATCCTGGTCATCGTCCTGCTCGTCAACCTCGCCGACGCCGCGGGCGAGCCTGACCACCCGGCCGCGCAGCCACGTCGCGGTCGTCGTCGCACTCGTGCTGCTGTGGGTCGTGGTGATGGCCCGGGGCGGGTTCACCACCCGGGTCCGCTCCCGCTCGGTCGTCAAGGCGATCGCGATCCTCCTCCCCTGCCTGCTGGTGAGCATCGCGATCGGGTTCGGCCTGCTCCAGGTCTTCCACGGCACCCTGCCGATGAACGAGCGGCTGCTCTGGTCGGTCAACCGCGCCACCGGCGGCGTGATCGGACCGCGCGCCTTCGGCGGCCGTCCCGAGGACTGGGTCAGCGACCTGATCGGCTTCCTCGGCGCGGTCTCCCTGCTCGGCTCCTTCGCCGTCGTCTTCCAGTCCCAGGCGCTGCGCTCGGCGCTCTCGGCGCCCGAGGAGCGGGCGGTGCGCGCGCTCCTGGAGGAGTACGGCCGCCACGACTCCCTCGGCTACTTCGCCACCCGCCGCGACAAGACCGCGATCTTCTCCGACAACGGCCGAGCGGTGGTGCTCTTCCGGGTCGAGGCCGGCGTCTGCCTCGTCAGCGGCGACCCGATCGGCGACCCGGGCTCGTGGGACAGCGCGATCGCCAGGCTGGCAGGAGTACGCCGAGGAGCACGGCTGGTCCCAGGCGGTGCTCGGCGCGAGCGAGCGAGGCGCGCACGCCTTCGAGCGCGCCGGGCTCAACGCCCTGCAGGCTCGGCGACGAGGCGATCATCGACGTCGCCGACTTCCACCGGCGCCGGCCCCGGCTGCGCCCGATCCAGCGCGCGGTGCGCCGTACCCAGCGGCTGGGGATCACCGTCCGGATCCGCCGCCACGGCCAGATCAGCGCCGAGGACATGGCGCGGGTCCAGCGGCTCGCCGAGGAGTGGCGCGGCGACGAGCCCGAGCGCGGTTTCTCCATGGCCCTGGGCCGGCTCGGCGACCCCGCCGACGCCGACTGCCTGCTCGCCGAGGCCCTCGCGCCCGACGGCACGGTGCTGGCGCTGCTGTCCTTCGTGCCGTGGGGCCGCTCCGGCATCTCGCTGGACCTGATGCGCCGCGACCCGGCCGCGCCCAACGGCGTCATCGAGCCTGATCGTCAGCATGCTCGCCGAGCGCGGTGCCGAGCACCGGATCTCGCGGATCTCGCTCAACTTCGCGGTGCTCCGCTCGGTCTTCGAGGAGGGCGGCCGGATCGGCGCCGGGCCGGTGCTGCGCGGCTGGCGACGGGTGCTGCTGGTGCTCTCCCGGTGGTGGCAGGCTGGAGGCGCTGTACCGCTCTAACGTGAAGTTCGAGCCGATCTGGTTCCCCCGCTTCATGTGCTACGACGACGCCCGGATGGTGCTCCGGATCGGCATCGCCGCCGGCATCGCCGAGGGCTACCTCGACGTCCCCGAGTGGATCCGCACCCGGCGCCCGCTGCACCCCCAGCACCTGCCCGAGCAGCGCGCGGACGAGATCGTGGCGGCCGTCCGCGCCCACCAGGAGCAGGTGGCCCGCGGCCGCCGCCGGCCCGAGCAGGTGCGGATCCGGATGGAGCGGATGAACGCACTCGCCGAGGCCGGCCACCCGCCGTACCCGGGCAGCGGGGAGCCTCCGGTGCGCACCGCCGCCGCCCTGGCGGCCGAGGACGGCACCGCGGTCAGCGTCGCGGGCCGGCTGGTCGCGATCCGTGACCACGGCGGGGTGGTCTTCGCCGACGTCCGCGACTGGGACGGCACGGTGCAGTGCCTCCTGCAGGTCGACGACCTGGGGGCGGACCTCGACGACTTCGTGGAGCCTGTGCGACCTCGGCGACCTCGTCGAGGTCAGTGGCGCGCTGGGCCGCAGCCGGGCCGGTGAACGCTCGGTGGTCGCGACCTCGTGGCGGATGCTCGCCAAGTGCCTGCACCCGCTGCCCGGCCGGGTCAACGGCGCGCTCGCCCCGGAGTCTGCGGGTGCGCCAGCGCGAGCTCGACCTCGCCATGAGCGACACCGCCCGCGACCACCTGCGCCGGCGCGGCCTGGTGCTGCGCGAGATCCGCGAGTCGCTGCACCGCCAAGGCTTCCTGGAGGTGGAGACGCCGGTCCTGCACACCGTCCACGGCGGCGCGAACGCCCGCCCGTTCGTCACCCACAGCAACGCCTACGACCTGCCGCTGTCGCTGCGGATCGCTCCCGAGTCTCTACCTCAAGCGGCTCTGCGTCGGCGGCGTCGAGCGGGTCTACGAGCTCGGCCGTGTCTTCCGCAACGAGGGCGTCGACCGCACCCACAACCCGGAGTTCACCGCGCTGGAGGCCTACGCCGCGTTCGGCGACTACACCTCCATGCGGCACCTGTGCCGGGCGCTCGTGGTGGACGCGGCGAGGGCCGTCCACGGCGAGCCCACGCTGGTACGACGCGGCGAGGACGGCACCGAGGAGCGGGTCGCCGTCGGCGGCGAGTGGCCGGTGGTCGCGGTCCACGACGCGGTGGCGGCCGCGGTCGGCGTACCCGTCGCCTGGGACACCCCGCGCGAACGGCTGCGCGAGATCGCCGACGCCCACGGCATCACCGGCGCCGAGCCTGAGCGCGGACCAGGCTCGTGCTCGAGCCTCTACGAGGAGCCTGGTCGAGCCGGCCACCGTCGTGCCCACCTTCTACGTCGACTTCCCCACCTCGGTCTGCCCGCTGACCCGGGCTCGCGAGGACGTGCCCGCACTGGCGGAGCGCTGGGACCTCGTGGCGTTCGGGATGGAGCTCGCGACGGCGTACAGCGAGCCTGACCGACCCGGTCGAGCAGCGCCGCCGCCTCGAGCACCAGTCCCTGCTGGCCGCCGGCGGCGACCCGGAGGCGATGGTCGTGGACGAGCAGTTCCTGCAGGCCCTGGAGCTCGGCATGCCGCCGACCGGCGGTCTCGGCCTGGGCGTGGACCGGCTGCTGATGCTGCTGTCGGGCGACCCGATCCGCTCCACGATCGCGTTCCCGATGGTGCGCCCGGAGAGCTCGGGGTGTGCCGAGTGAGCCGCCGTCTGCGCTGGGTCGCGGTGGCCCTGATCGTCCTCGGTGGGCTGGGGTACGCCGACTGGGTGCTCCAGGCTCGTCCTGCCGGTCCGCGCCGACATCAGCACCAGACTTCATCAGCGAGCTTGTCCGCGGCCGGCCAGCCCTATGCCGACGTGTTCCGGATCTCCGACCTGGTCGCGGCGATCCTGCTCGGCCTGGGCGTGGCCTTCGGGTGGGTGCTCGCACGGCGCGACACCTCGGTGTGGGGGCCGCTGGTCCTGCTCGCCGCGTGCGCGGTCTTCGAGACGGCGGCACCGCTGTCGGGCTCCTACACCTTCGACGCCGACCTGCCGCCGCCCGGCACCGGCTCCTGGTGGGCCAAGGTGACCGAGCCGCACGGGGTGGCGAGCTTCGTGGAGACCGTCGCCTTCCTGGTGGCGCTGGTGACCTGCACGCTCGCGCTCCGCCGGGCCGGTGCCGCGCCGCGGTGGCGCCGGGTGCTGCTCACCGTCGGCGTGGTGGCCGCCGTCGCCGGTGCGGTCGACGCCGTGCTCACCGCCACCCTGCTCCTGCACGGCGACGCCGTCGGACTGGGCCTCGTGCAGCGGCTGAGCGTCTCGCTGACCGCTCTGTGGCTGGCCGCGGCGCCGTCCTGGTTGCTGCTGATCGACAGCCGCGATCAGGGCAGCCGGGACACCAGGCTCGGCCAGCGAGACCCGACGGCCGGTGTAGAACGGGACCTCCTCGCGCACGTGGCGCCGGGTCTCCGAGCCGCGCAGGTGCCGCATCAGGTCGACGATCCGGGTGAGGTCGTCGGCCTCGAAGGCGAGGATCCACTCGTAGTCGCCGAGCGCGAAGCCTGGGCACCGTGTTGGCCCGCACGTCGGGGTAGTCGCGCGCCATCTGGCCGTGCTCGGCGAGCAGGCGGCGGCGCTCGGCGTCCTCCGGGAGGTACCACTCGTAGGAGCGGATGAAGGGGTAGACCGCGACGTAGTCGTGCGCGCGCTCCTCGGCCAGGAAGGCCGGCAGGTGGCTGCGGTTGAACTCCGCCGGGCGGTGCAGCGCCATCTGCGACCAGACCGGTGCCAGCCGCGCACCGAAGGCGGTACGACGCAGCCGGTGGTAGGCGTCCTGCAGGCTGGTCGCTGCTCACGGCGTGCCACCAGACCATCACGTCGGCGTCGGCGCGGAGCCCGGCGACGTCGTAGACGCCGCGGATGACGACGTCCTGCTCCGCGAGTACCGGCGGCGAGCGCCTCCAGACTCGTCGAGTCTCGCCCTTGCGGACCACCTCGTCGGCACCGAGCGGCCGGTCCAGGCTTGAAGACCGACCACATGGTGAAGCGGATCGTGTCGTTGGTTCCGTTGATCTTCGCCGCGTTGGTCTTCAGGTGCGCCTGGGGATCGGTCATGCCCCCATTGTGCCGTCGAGCAGGTCGGCGACCGCGCGGTGGGCCGAGCCGATCGTGGCCGGGATGCCCACGCCGTCGTACGACGCCCCGCAGACCGCGAGCCCCGGGACCGCCGCGACCGCGGCCCGGACCCGGGCGACCCGGTCGGCGTGGCCGACCCAGTACTGCGGCAGTCCCCCGCCCCAGCGCTGCACGACGGCCTCGACCGGGCGTGCGGACAGGCCGGTGGCCGCGGCGAGGTCGGCCAGGGAGGCCTCCACGAGGGCGGCGTCGGGGACCCGGAGGCTGGCCTCCTCGCCGTACCGGCCCAGGGAGGTGCGGAGCACGAGCAGCCCGTCGCCGGCGGCGCGGACCCAGTCCCACTTGGCGAAGGAGAAGGTCGAGGCCTTGATCCGGCGCCCGTCCACGGGCGGGACGAGGAAGCCCGCGGCGCCGCGGTCGAGCGCCTCGGCGGCGTCCTCGGCGCGGAAGGCGAGGGTCACCAGCGCGACCGAGGCGTAGGCGATCTCCGCGAGTCTCGCTCGCCGCGGCGGGGGCCGACTCGTGCAGCAGCCGCGCGCTCGGGGCGGCCGGGGTGGCGAGCACGACCTGGTCCGCGATCTCCTCGCCGGTGGGGGTGGTGACGACGAAACCCGCGCCGGTACGGCGGATCGCGGTCACCGCCGCGTCGTAGCGGACCTCGGCGCGGGGGCGCCCCGCCAGGTCGTCGGCGAGCGCGGCGGCCAGCCGCCACATGCCCCCGTCGACCCCGGCGAAGACCGGCGGTGCGTCGGCGGCCGGGGCCGGGGCGGTGAAGGCGGGCTGGGCGAGCAGGCCAGCGAGCCTGCGGGACGGCGGAGCGGACCGAGATCCGGCGGGCCTGTCCGGCGTACACACCCCCGAGGAGCGGCTCGACCAACCGGTCCACGACCTCCTCGCCGAAGCGGGCGGCGACGAGGTCACCCACCGAGGCGTCCGCGGCGGCGTCCACCGGCCGCCCCGCACGGGCCCGGGCCAGTCCGTCGGCGGTGAGGATGCCGCTGGACTCGAGCCTGGTCGAGGTCGAGCGGTGCCCCCATGACCGAGCGCGGCAGCGGGCGCAGGGCGCCGTGCGTCCAGATCCGCGAGGTGGCGCGCGTCGGGTGGGTCAGCGGCAGGCCGAGCGCGGTGGCGAGGGCGCTGCCCTCGGGCCGGCGGTGCAGCATCGCCTCGGCGCCCACGTCGACGGTGACCCCGGCGACCTCGCCGCCACGCAGGCTTGCCGCCGGCCCGGTCGGTGCCCTCCAGGACGAGGAGGTCGGCGCCGGACTCGGCGAGGTCGCGCGCGGCCGTCAGCCCGGCGATCCCGGCACCCACCACGACTGCTCGACCCACGGCACCAGCCTGCCAGAGCCCGGGAACCGATCCGCGCGCCCCCGCGTCGCACCGGCATGCACCCGACCCGCACCCGCCTCGCCCTGTCCCTCGCCGGAGCCGCCGCCCTGGTCGCGCTGACCGGCTGCTCCTCCGGCTCGTCCGGCTCCTCCACCCCGGCCCGCACCTCGGCCGACTCGGCCGGCTCGGCCGAGCCTGAAGGCGGAGTCGTCGGCGCCCGCCGCGCTGGGCGTCGCCGACGAGGCCGGCGCGCGCACGGCGCAGGGGGCCCCCGCATCGGAGCCGGACGTCGCGATCATCGCCACCGGCACCGTCGCGCTGGAGGCGGAGGACGTGACGAAGGCGCAACGAGACGTCCGCAGGGTCGTGGACCTGCAGCAGGGCCGGCTGACCTCGCAGGAGACCAGCACCGACGACGAGGGCGAGGTCGACGCGGCCCGGCTCGTCGTCCGGGTGCCGAGCGCCCGCTTCCAGGCGACCAAGGACGCGCTGGAGGAGGTCGGCACGCTGACCGACTCCAGGCTCCTCGGAGGAGGACGTCTCGGCGCAGGTCGTCGACGTCGCCGCCCGGGTGCGGGCGCAGCGGGCCAGCGTGGAGCGGATCGAGGCGCTGCTCGACCGGGCGCAGAACCTCGCCGAGGTGGTCTCGATCGAGCGTCAGGCTCGCCGACCGTCAGGCGAACCTCGACGCCCTCGTCGCGCGCCAGCGCGACCTCGCCGACAAGACCAGCCTGTCGACGATCACGGTGTCCATCGAGCAGGCCGACCGGGACGGTACGACGAAGGACGACGACACCGCGGGCGGCTTCCTCGGCGGCCTGCGCGACGGGTGGGACGCGTTCACCGGCGGGGTCGTGGTGACCCTGACCGTGCTCGGCTTCGCCCTGCCCTGGCTCATCCTCGTTGCGGCGTTGGGCGTCCCGCTGTGGTGGGCGCTGCGGCGGCGTGCCGCCCGCCGGCCGGCTGCCCCCGGTCCGGTGACTCCGGCGACGCCGTGAGGTCCCGCCCGCGGGTCTCCGGGAGCAGGGCCATGCAGACCAGGCTGAGCACCGCCACCGCGACGTTGTACGACGCAACGAGCCACAGCGAGTCGTCGCCCAGACTCCACCAGCCAGGCGGCGATGAGCGGGGTCAGCCCGGAGGCCACGATGCCGGAGAGCCTGGTAGAGCGCGCTGAGCGCGGAGTAGCGGTAGCGGGTGTCGAACAGACTTCGCTCCAGAAGGCCGCGAGCGGCCCGTAGACCGTGCCGTAGACCAGGCCCAGCCCGCCGATGAAGGCGGCGCTGACGGCGAGCCCGCCGCCCGACTGCACGGCCGCGGCGACGGGGAAGGCGAGGACCAGGCCCGCGATCGCACCGACCCGGTAGACCGGTCGCCGGCCGAAGCGGTCGCTCAGCGCGCCGGCCGCCAGCGTGAGCACCACGCCGAGCACCGCGCCGACCATGATCGCGTTGAGCACGAGCGACTTCGCGACGCCGACGGTGTTGACGGCGTAGGCGAGCAGGAAGACGGAGTAGAGGTTGAAGGTGAAGCCCTCGATGAAGCGGGTGCCCATCCCCAGCAGCAGGGTGCGCGGCTGACGCTGGAACAAGCTCGCGCACCGGGACCGAGCCTGACCTCCTTGCGCTGCTGCACCTCGCGGAAGGCGGGCGTCTCCATCACCGAGAGCCGGATCCAGGCGCCGATCGCGAGCAGCACGATGCTGAGCAGGAAGCAGGCCCGCCAGCCCCATGCGAGGAACTGCTCGTCCGGCAGCCGGCTGGCGATCGCGAAGGCGCCGGAGGCGAGGAAGAGCCCGCCGGGGACCCCGATGTGCGCGAAGGAGCCGAAGAAGCCGCGTCGCTCGGGCGGGGCGAACTCGACGGCGAGGAGCACCGCGCCGCCGTACTCCCCGCCCACGCCGATGCCCTGCAGCACCCGCAGCACGACGAGCAGGATGGGCGCGGCCACCCCGATCGAGTCGTACGACGGGAGCAGACCGATCAGCGCCGTACCGGCCCCCATGATGACGAGGGTCCAGATCAGCATCGCCTTGCGGCCGACCCGGTCGCCGAAGTGGCCGAAGACCAGTCCGCCGACCGGCCGGGCGAGGAAGCCGACCGCGAAGGTGCCGAAGGCGGCGAAGGTCGCGGCCGAGCCGCTGAGGCCGTTGAAGTAGAGCCTTGTCGAAGACCAGCCCGGCCGCGGTGCCGTAGAGGAAGAAGTCGTACCACTCGATGGTCGCGCCGACCGCCGCCGCGACCGCGACGCGACGGGGGCTGGGACCGGCCGCGGGGCCGGTCATCAGGCGACAGGCCGCAGCAGGCTTGTCCACGACCGGCCGGCTGCGCTGCAGCCACGCGTCGTACGCCGCCGGGTCGTCGTGCTGCTTGTCGAGGACGTAGAGCGGGGCGCCCGGCACGACCGCGCCGAGGTGGCTGAGCAGGGGCACCAGGCCGTGCTCCGGCGCCAGCGCGTGACCCGGACCGCCGCCGAGCATGAGCGGCACCGCGATCCCGGTGAGCCTGGCCGGCCGCGAAACGGTCGAGGAAGAGCCTTCAACAGCCCGGTGTACGTCGCCTTGTAGGTCGGGCACGCGACCACGACGAGGTCCGCCCGGCCGACCTGCGTGACCAGGCTCGTCGATGCTCGGGTCGCTCCAGTCGACCAGGCCGGCGCCGAGCGTGGCGATGTCGACGACGAGGTCCGGCTCGCGGTCCACGAGCGCGCCGTGCAGGTGCAGCGCCGCCGCCAGGGTGCGGCTGGCCGGCTTGGGGTTGCCGACGACGACGGCGGTGCTGATCGCGCTCACCTGGCGGCCCGCCCGACGCTGGCGAACGGAACGGAGGAGGAGTGGTGCCGCTGCGGGCGCTCGTCCTTCCACAGCCCGCGCTCGGCGAGGATCGGCAGCACGCCCTCGCCGAACCAGTAGGCGCCCTCCAGGTGCGGGTAGGCCGACAGCACGAACTCGTCCAGGCCGAGCGCGGCGTACTCCTGGATCCGGTCGGCGACCTCCTCGTGGCTGCCGACGAGCGCAGTGCCCGCCCCGCCGCGGACCAGGCCGACGCCGGCCCAGACGTTGGGGTAGATCTCCAGGTCGTCGGTCCGCCCGCTGTGCAGGTCGAGCATCCGGCGCTGGCCCTCGGACTCGCTGCGCCGCAGCCCGTCCTGCACCTGCTTGATGGTCTCCGGGTCGATGCCCTTCAGCAGCCGGTCGGCCTCGGCCCACGCCTCCTCGGAGGTGTCCCGGGTGATGACGTGCATCCGGATCCCGAAGCGGATCGGCCGGTGGTCGGGGCCGCGGCCCTCGGCGGCGGCGAGCTCGCGGATCCACGCGATCTTCTCCGCGACGGCCTGCGGCGGCTCGCCCCAGGTGAGGTAGACGTCGGCGTGCTCGGCCGCGACCTTGCCGGCCGCGGGCGAGGAGCCGCCGAAGTAGATGTCCGGCACCGGGTCCGGGAGCCTGGCCGAGCCTGGCCGACTCGACCGAGAGGTGCTTGCCGGTGAAGTCGACGGTCTCACCGGTCCACAGCCGGCGCACGATCTCCAGGAACTCCCCGCAGCGCTCGTAGCGCTCCTGCTTGTCCAGGAAGTCGCCGAACATGCGCTGCTCGTGACTCTCGCCGCCGGTGACGACGTTGAGCAGCAGTCGCCCGTTGGTGAGGTTCTGGAAGGTGCCCGCCATCTGCGCCGCGAGGTACGGCGCGACGATCCCCGGCCGGAAGGCGACCAGGAACTTGAGCCGCTCGCTGGTCTGGCTGAGCATGGCCGTGCTCAGCCAGGCGTCCTCGCACCAGGCGCCGGTGGGTGTCAGCGCCGCCTCGAAGCCGTTGTCCTCGGCGGCCCGGGCGACCTGGGTCAGGTAGGCGACGTCGGCCGGGCGTCCGGCGGTGCCGGTGTTGACGCCGTGGCCGCCGCCGACGACGTGGCGACCGTCGCCGCCGTTGGTGGGCAGGAACCAGTGGAACTTCAGGGACATCGCGATCTTTCTCGGGTCTGGCTCAGATCTGGCCGTGGTTGGGGGGCGGGGTGCCGTCGATGGCGAAGCGACCGAGGTGGTGCACCTTCCAGCCGGCGGGGTCGTGCAGGGTGTGCGTGCGCGCGTTGCGCCAGTGCCGGTCGAGGTCGAGGGAGCGCAGCGCCGAGCGGGTGCCCGCGACCTCGAACAGCCGGCTGGAGGCCTCGAGCGAGGCGGCGGTCGTGGACGCACGGGCGGCCGCGACGGCCAGGCTGGCCTCCGCAGCGGTGGCCGCGGTGAGGTCCGCCCGGGCCCGGTCGACCGCGCGACCGGCCTCGGCGAGCAGCGCCTCGGCGGCACGCACCTGCAGACCGACCTCGCCGAAGGCCTGCACGACGAGCGGGTCGCCGGCGGCACCGTCGGTGTCGTAGAGCGCCAGCGCGTCCGGGTAGGGCCGGCTCCTCGTGGTGACGAAGGATGCCGCGTCCCGCAGCGCGGCGCGGGCGATGCCGGCATCGATCGCGGCGTGCAGGAGCCTGGGCGAAGGCGCCGTAGACCTGGGGCCGCTCGAACGTCAGGTGGTACGGCGTGACGCGCTCCCCCGCGACCCGGACCCGCTCGAGGCGGACCGTGCCGCTGGCCGTCGTGCGCTGGCCGAGGCCGTCCCAGTCGTCGATCACCGTCACCCCGTCGGCATCGCGCTCGACCCAGGCGACGACGAGCGGACCGCCCTCGCCCTGGTGGGCCAGCACGGGGATCCAGTGCGCGAGGTAGGCGCCCGTCGCGTAGCCCTTCTCGCCGTCCAGCAGCCAGCCTGCCGGCACGCTCGGGGTCGGGTCGCAGGGTGGTGGCGTGCTCGCGCACGTGGGCGCTCTTGACCTCCGACTGCGCGTTGCCGAACCTCTTGCCGGCGAGCACCTCCCCGAGCAGGAAGGACTTCTGCTCCTCGGTGCCCTGCTCGACGAGCGCGTTGACGTAGACCCAGTGGCTGTGCGGGATCTGCGCGACGTTCGGGTCGCCGGTCGCGACCAGCCGCACCACCTCGGTGAGCACCGCGGCACCGAGCCCGGGACCGCCGTACGCGACCGGGACGGTGATCGCCAGCAGGCCGGAGGCGGAGAGCGCCTCGACCTCGGCGACCGGCAGCCGGCGCTCCCGGTCGCGCAGCGCCGACTCCTCCGCAAAGCGCTCCGCCAGCCCGGCGGCGGCAGCGACGGCGGACTCGGCGGTGTGGCGAGGGGGTGCCTCGACGGTCATCAGACCCGCTCCAGGCTCCGCGGCCTCCAGGCTCGCGCACGAGCGGCAGCACCTCGCGGCCGAAGTACTCCACGTCCTCCAGGTAGTGCAGGAAGCCCAGCAGGAACAGGTTCACGCCGCGCTTCTTGTACTCGATGATCCGGGTGGCGATCTGCTCGGGCGTGCCGATCAGGCCGGTGCGGAAGCCGTCGTTGTACTGCACCAGGTCGGCGAACTCCGAGTCCTGCCACATGCCCTTCTTGTCACCGGTGCTCTGGCCGGCCTGCTTGACGGCGGCACCGAAGCCCTCGACGGCCTCGCGGTCGGCCTTGTCGACGATCTCGCGCAGCACGTCGCGGGCCTCGGTCTCGGTGTCGCGGCCGATGAAGAACCCGTTGAGGCCGAAGCGCACCTTGCGCCCGTGCACGGTGGCGACGTCGGTGACGTCGTTGATCTGCTCGGAGATGCCCTCGGGGGTGTTGCCGTTGGCGAAGTACCAGTCCGAGACCCGGCCGGCCATGCCGCGGGCGTCGGTGGAGTTGCCGCCCTGGAAGATCTCCGGGTGCGGCCGGTCCGGCGAGCCTGAGCGGCTTCGGCTTCAGGTCGAAGTCGTGCAGGCGGTAGAAGTCGCCGTTGAGTACCGGCGTGCTCGGAGGTCCAGATCTCGCGCACGTAGCGGATGAACTCCTCCGCGCGGCGGTAGCGCTCGCCGTGCTCGAGCCACGGCTCGCCGGAGCTGGTGAACTCGTCCTTGAACCAGCCGCTGACGACGTTGATCGCCGCCCGGCCACCCGAGATCTGGTCGGCGGTGGCGATGAACTTGGCGAGCACGCCGGGCTGCCACAGACCCGGGTGGACCGCGGCGATGACCTTGAGCCGCTCGGTGGCGAGCAGCAGCGCGAGGCTGAAGCCTGGTCGACTCGTGCTGGTACGCCGCGCCGTACGACGCGATGTAGCGCACCTGGGAGAGGGCGTACTCGAAGCCGTTGTTCTCGGCGAGACGGGCGAGCCTGGACGTTGTAGTCGTAAACCCAGTCGGTGCGCTGCTCGATCTTGCTGACCACCAGCCCCCCGCTGACGTTGGGGACCCAGTAGGCGAACTTGAGCGGCTGCGCGAAGGCCTCGCGGTCGAAGATCTCGGTCATGGTGCGTCTCCAGGGAATCGGTCGAGCATAAGTCGAGTAGTTCAATAGACATTACTGGAAGATCGGCGTCTGGCAAGACGCAGAGGGGTCGCCGGCCCCGTGGAACCGACGACCCCGTGAAAGGCGGGACCTTTCACCCTGCGGTGCGCCCGATCGCCCATGCGTACGGCGGCGGGGTGCCGTTGACGAGATGGCCGCCCACCACCCGCGCCTTGAGGATGCGCGGGTTGTGCGAGGAGACCGTGCGGGCGTTGCGCCAGTGCCGGTCCAGGCCCTTCGACAGCGCCGTGCCCGACGCGCCGAGGGTGTCGAACAGGTCGGTCGTCAGGTCCAGGACGAGCCTGGGTGACGACGACCTGGGCGGCCGAGGACTCGATCTCGGCGCGCTCGTTGGCGGCCGCCACCTGCTCGGGCAGTCCCTCCGCGAGCGGGGCCAGGTCGGCGACCTCCTGGATCGTCCCCGCCACCCGCAGGGTGGCCGCCTCGGCGGCGAACACCGCGGCGGAGGCCTCACCGATCCGGGCCAGCACCTGCGGGTCGTCGCGGACCCGCGCGGCGTTGGCGTGGGAGTAGTTCCGCTCCCGGTTGCGCACGTGCTCGACGAAGTCCGCGAGCGCGGCCTTGCCGATGCCGGTCAGCACCGCCAGCAGGTTCAGGCTGGTAGAGCGCGGTCTGGTACGGGAAGCGCTCGCCGAAGGCCAGCACGTGCTCCGCCGGCACGATCGCGGCGTCGAAGCTCGTCGTGCCGCTGCCCGTGCCGCGCTGGCCGAAACCGTCCCAGTCGTCGGTGACGGTGACCTCCGGCTCGCGGGTGTCCACCAGCGCGATCGCGAAGTCGGGCTCCTGCCCGGGCCGCTCCCGCTTCGCGTACACGTCGGCCCACTCGGCGTAGATCGTGCCGGTCGTGTAGAACTTGCTGCCCGTCAGCCGGTAGGAGCCGTCCGGCTGCGCGGAGAGCACCGTCGACTGGGTGTCGATCGAGGTGGCGCCGACCTCCGACCACGCGTTGCCGGCGATCTCGCCGTCCGCGAAGCGCTCGAACCAGGCCCGCTGGTCGCGGCCCCGGGCGTGCTGCCAGAGCCGGTCCTCGACCAGGGCGGCGTGCCCGCGCAGCGCCTGCGGCAGGTTGCTGTCCGCGGCCGCGAGGTCGATCCAGAGCCTGCGTGAGCTCGGGCACCGTCACCCCGCGGCCGCCGTACTGGGTCGGGACGCGCAGCGCCCCGAAGCCGCGCTCCTTGAGCCGGCGCACCTCCTGGTCGGGCAGCACGTCGTCGGTCTCGCGCTGCAGCGTGCCGAGGCCGATCTCCTCGAACACCGGCCCGTACGACGCGCGGAGGCTCCTCGAGCAGGGTGCGGGAGTCCGTGATGCTCATCGCCGCCTCCTCACGTGTACCAGGTCGGCTCGGGCAGACTCGCCGAGCAGCGCGTAGCGGCCCACCTCCGCGCGCTTGTGCGCGACCGGGTCGTGCAGGCTGTGCGTGCGGATGTTGCGCCAGAAGATGTCGAGGCCGACCGAGCTCGCGGTCGCCCGGGCCCCGGTGACGTCGTAGACCCGGGTGCCGATCTCCAGGCCGGTGTCGATCGCGACCTGCTTGGCCGCGGCGATGACGACCTCCGCCTCGCCGCGCTCGGCCTCGGTGACGGTGTCGGCGTGCGCGTTGATCGCCTCGATCAAGGTGGCGGCCCGTTCGGCCAGCGCCTCGGCGGCCCAGAGCCTTGGAGCGCAGGTCGCCGTAGGTCTCCAGGATGTAGAACTCCTGGGTCGCCGACTCCTTGAGGTCCGGCGTGTAGGGCCAGGGCCGGGTCTTCTCCCGGGTGTACGTCGCGGCGGTCGCCAGCGCACCCTCGGCGATGCCGAGGTAGATGTTGGCGAAGATGAGACTGGATCAGCGGCACGTTGAGGGTGTTGTAGACCCGCGGCTGGAACTCCCAGCCGGCGTCGGTCCGCACGTAGCCCGCGGCGGCCTCCCAGGGCACCCGGACGCCGTCGATCACGACCCCGCCGCTCTCGGTGAGGCGCTGGCCCAGGGTGTCCCAGTCGCCCTTGAAGCGGATCGCCTCCTGGTCGGTCGGGACGATCGCGAAGACGTGCTTGCCCTCGTGACCAGCGCCCTCCAGCACACCCTCCAGCACGGTGACGTCCGAGATCCGGCCGCCGGTGGAGAAGGACTTCTCGCCGCGGAAGACGATCTCCTCGCCCTCGTCGGTGATGAGCAGGTCCGCGTCGCGCGGGTTGACCGCGCCGCCGAAGAACCACTGCTCCTTGGTCGCCTGCTCCTCGACCGCGGCGATCTGCTCCGGCGTGCCGACCAGGCGCACGGCCCAGAACCACAGCAGGTGGTAGCCCAGCAGCCTGGCCGATCGAGCCGTCACCGGCGCTGACCGCACGGATGACCCGCAGCGCGGTCGTCCAGTCCTGACCGCCCCCGCCGTGCTCGGCCGGGCCGAGCAGGGTCACCAGGCCGGACTCCTTGAGCAGCCGCACCTCCGCGGTCGGTACGGCGAGCGCGCGGTCGCGCTCGACCGCGTCGGCCGCCAGCGTGGTGGCCACCTGGCGGGCGCGCTCGACCCACTCCTCGGGGGAGGCTCGGGCGTTCGGTCCAGCCGCCGGCGGCGGTGCCGCGGGGAGCAGTCAGGTCTGCGGTCATGGACGATCTCTCCTCAGGTCCGGGTTCGTGTTACTGTTTGTCTACAGACTTACTTGACTTAGCGGGAGCGACAACCCCTGCCGCGGCAGGATTCGCCGATCGCGGTATCGGCCGGAGCACTCAGGGCCAGGAATCAGGAGCACGACATGCGGATCGAACAGCCTGGAGTACCTCGCCGCGGTGACGCAGCACGGCTCGCTCCGCCGCGCCAGCGAGAAAGCCTGCACCTGTCCCAGCCCGCCCTGAGCGAGGCGATCACCAAGGCTCGAGCGCGAGCTCCGGGTCACCCTGCTCGACCGGCGCCGCTCCGGCGCCCGGATCAGCCGCGAGGGCCGTGAGTCTGCTGCCCTACATGACCGAGGTGCTCGCCGCCGTCGACCGGCTGCGCACCGCCGCGGGCGACCAGCGCGTCGACACCCGGGTGATCCGGGTCGGCACCGTGCACGCCGCGACCTCGACCCTGCTCGTGCCCGCCGTGCGCAACTTCCAGGAGCGGCACCCCGGCACCACCGTCGAGGTGCTCACCCTCCAGCAGGCGCAGATCGACGAGCAGGCTCGCCGAGGGCACCCTCGACCTCGGCCTCGTCAACGTGCTCGACGGGGACGACGCGCCGATCGGCCTCGACGGGACCGACCTCCTGCACGGCCGGCCGGTGGCCGTGCTGCCGGCGGGCCACGCGCTCACCGCCCGCCCGCAGGTGACGATCGACGAGCCTGCGCCTGGAGCGCTTCGTGATGATGCGCGCCGGCTACGTCATGCACCGCTACGTCCATCGCGCCTTCGGGCCCGAGGTGCCGCCCGCCGCCCACAGCACCGACGGCGCGGAGATGGGCAAGGCCCTGGTCGCCGAGGGCGTCGGCGTGACGATCCTGCCCGACTACTCCGTCATCGGCTGCCCGCTGCACCGGGTCGGGATGATCGAGTCCCGCCCGATCGCCGGCAACCAGACCTTCGTCACCCTGCAGCCTGCGCCAGCGCAAGACGCTGCAGCAGCCGCTCCCCGTGCGCGAGTACGCAGAACGCGCTGGCCGCGCGCGCCGCGGAGTACCGCGCCTCGACCGCGGGGACCAGCGCCAGCGCGGCGTCCTGAGCGACGTCGGTGAGAATGGGGCGGTGACCGACCGCCTCGCCGTGCTCATCGACGCCGACAACACCTCCCACCGCTACGTCGGCGACCTGCTCGCCGAGCCTGGCGAAGTACGGCCGGCCGACCGTCAAGCGTGCCTACGGCGACTGGACCGCCGACGGGCTGCGCGGCTGGAAGGCCAAGCTCAACCGGCACGCGATCAGCCCGGAGCAGACCTTCGCCTACACCGTCGGCAAGAACTCCACCGACTCGGCGCTGATCATCGACGCGATGGACCTGCTCTACTCCGGCAACGTCGACGCCTTCGCGATCGTGTCCAGCGACAGCGACTTCACCCGGCTGGCGACGCGGCTGCGCGAGTCCGGCAAGACGGTGTACGCCGTCGGGCGCTCCAACACCCCGATCGCGCTGCAGGAGGCGTGCGACCGGTTCATCCGGCTCGAGTCTGCTCGACCCCTCCCCCGAGGAGTCCGCCGGGACCGACGACGAGCGCACCGCCGAGCCGGCCACCCTGCCGAACCTGCAGAGCCTGCTCACCCGCGCCGTCAACAACGCCTCCGACGACGAGGGGTGGATCCCGCTGGGGACGCTGAGCAACTACCTGCGCACGGCGAGCCCGGCCTTCGACCCGCGGCTCTACGGCTTCCCGCGGCTGCTGCCGCTGGTCGAGGCGCAGGCCTATCTGACGACGGCCGGCAGCGGCGGCAGCACCCGGGTGGGCCTCAAGGGCAAGGTGCCGGACGAGCCGCCGGCGAGGAAGGCCGCGCCCAAGAAGAAGGCGCCGGCGAAGAAGGCCGCACCCAAGAAGTAGCGCCTGCCGCGTCGACGAGGAGCGCGGTCCGCCCGCGCGCGGCCAGCCACCCGGCGGCGTCCGCGCCGAGCACGAAGGCGGTGGTCGCCTCGATGTCCGCACTCACCACGTCCGGCGCGAGCACGCTCACCTGGCGCAGCGCCGTCGCGGGCCGTCCGGTGCGCGGGTCGAGGATGTGCGGGCCGCGGTGCACCGTGCCCGACGTCGCGACCGCCCCCTCCCCCACCGGTACGACGGCCAGCACCCGCGTCACGTCCCGCGGGTCCTCGATGCCGATCCGCCACGGCGCCGCCCCCGGCACCCGGGTCCGGCCGACCAGGTCGCCCCCGGCGGACAGGCAGTAGTCGATGCCCGGGAGGGCGTCGAGGACCGCGGCCGCCCGGGCCACCGCCCAGCCCTTCACCACCCCGGACGGGTCCGGCCCGCCGCCGTACGACGACCGGACGGCGGCGATGTCGAAGGCACCGCCGGAGGCGAGCCGCGCGTCCTCGGCCAGGGCGAGCACCTCGGCCACCTCGGGCGGAGCGTCCGCGAGCGCCAGGCTCGCCCCTCCCCCAGCGGTTGATCACCGAGTCCGGCCGGTAGGTGCTGAACACCTCGTCGGCCCGGCGCAGCCCGGCGACCGCCTCCGCCCAGGCGGCGTCGAGCGCGTCGTCGGTCACCGGGCCGCGGACGGCCAGGCTGACGACGGTGCCCATCACCTCCACGGCGCGGCGGCGGGTGGTCACAGGCCCGCCGCGTCGAGCGCGCTCTGCAGGGACTCGCGGTAGCCCTCGCTGGTCACCGTCGCGCCGCTGACCATGTCGATCGAGGCGCTCTGCGCGTCCAGCGTCTCCTGGACCAGGATCGGCAGGGCGGAGGAGTTGATCTCCAGGTCCCGCCCGTTGCCCGAGGGGTAGACCGGCACGTCCACCGCGGTGATCCTCCCACCGGACACGGTGAGCGCGACCTGGACCGGGCCCCAGCGGGTGTCCACGCTGTCTCCCGTGACGGACGAGCCGGAGGAGCCGGAGGAGCCGGAGGACCCGGAGGAGCCGGTCGAGCCGGAGGAGCCCGTCGTTCCGCTCCCGGCGACCGGGAGCGAGCCCGCGACCGTCGTACGGTCACCGGCGGCGAGGTCGCTCGGGCCGCTGGTCGAGGTGTGGTAGCCGAGGAGCAGCACGAGCACCGAGACGGTGCTGGCGGCCCAGAGGGCGATACGGCGCATGGAGGTCACCACTCGAAGGTCTCGATGTGCAGGCTGGTCGTCGGGGACGCCGGCTGCGACGGCAGCGGAACGGACCAGGGCGGTCCAGCCCGGAGGCCCGCAGAGGTAGACGTCGCGCTCGGCGATGTCGGGGATCCAGCCGCGGAGCGCGCTCACGTCGTCCACCGGGGCGGACAGGTGCGGCAGCCAGGAGTCGTCGGCACGGCGCGGGCCGGGCAGCCGGAGCACCTGGACGCCGCGCTCGCGGGCGATCCGGTCGACCTCGGCGGCGAAGAGGGGGTGCTGCTGGTGGCGCTCGACGTACACCGCCTCGCCGGGCGCGTAGGCCATGCCCTCCAGCAGGGCGCGCAGCGGCGTGACACCGACGCCCGCGCCGAGGAAGGCGACCCGGCGGGCCACCCGGGCGCGCGGGGTGAGCCGGCCGTAGGGCCCCTCCACGAGGGCGCGCGTGCCTGGCCGCAGCCCGGCGACCGCGCGGCTGTCGACACCGGCGCCGGCGACGGTGATCCGCAGGGAGCGGCCGTCGGGGGCGGCGGAGAGGGAGTACGGGTGGGAGCGCGACTGCCCCGGCACGCCGAGGAAGCGCCAGCCGAGGAACTGGCCCGGCTCGATCCGCAGGCTTGTCCAGGCGGCGGCCGGTCAGGTAGACCGACCAGACGCCGGGCGCCTCGACGGCGACCGAGGTGACCCGCAACCGGTGCCGGACGTTGACGAGCACCGGCAGCCCGACCCGCCAGAGCAGCACGGCGGCCACCGCGAGCCCCCACGCGCCCCACCAGAAGACGGTGCGCGAGGCAGAGGTCGCGAGCCTGCTGACCGGTCCAGAGCCTGGTGCGGCAGGGCCAGCCCGACGCCGAGGTAGGCGTAGAGGTGCATCAGGTGCCAGGAGGCGTAGCGCAGCCGGCGCCGGGCCGCCCGCACGCTGGTCACCACGACGAGAACCAGGCAGACGAGGCCCGCGAGCGCCAGCAGCATGCCCGGCTCGTCCCAGGTCAGCCTCCACGCGGTGCGCGGCACGGCGGCGAGCGAGCCCGCGGCGTACCCCCACGTGACGGTGAGGACGTGCACCAGCACCAGGTTGAACGAGGTGAAGCCGACCGTCCGGTGCAGCGCGGTGAGCCGGTCCTGGCCGAAGGCCCGCTCCAGGACCGGCACCCGGGCCATCAGCACCACCTGCGCGAGCAGCAGGACCGAGCCGGCGAGGCCGGAGAGCCTGGCCCAGCCCGGTGAGCAGGGCACCGGCGCTGTTGAGGGCGGACAGGCCGCCGTCGGCGACCCACCAGTAGGTGACGAGCAGCAGGCCCGCCCACAGGGCGAGCCCCGCGCCGAGCCGGATCCCGGCATCGAGGCTCGCCGCGCGGGGCCGGGCCGGCAGGCCGGTCGCGGGAGCCCAGCCGGGCGCGGCCGTGGTCATGAGGTCGCCGCGCCAGAGCCCTGGTCGGGCGCCTGCTGGTCCTGCTGCTGGTCCTGCTGCTGGCCGGGGAGCACGCCGCCCTGCTGACCACCCGGCGGCGCGGGCCGGTCGCCGTCGCCGAACCGGTGGTCGCCGAAGCGCCCGCCGTCCTGTCCGGCGTCCTGCCCGGTGCTCTGGGCATCGTCCCCGGCCGTGACGTGGCCGATCGCGAAGCCGCCCGCGCCGGCCACCCCGGCGACGACCGCGGCGGCCGCGACGGCAGCGGCCGCCCGGGCCCGGCGCCGCTTCGCGACGGGCGCGGCGAGGACCGGGTAGGCGCCGGTCTCCGGCGGCGGGGGTACGTCGGCGGGGGCCGCAGGTGGGGCGGGCGTCTCGGCCGCGGTGTCCTCGGGCTGCTCCCAGCGGTTGCCGGAGGCACCGGCACGCAGCGGCTCGGTCTCGGGAGTGGGGTTCTTCTCGTCCATGGCCCCAGTGTCGGAGCCGTCTGTGGGACCGCCCTGTCGGGCGGCTGTGGGCTCCCTGTGGAGCCCGCGACTCAGCCCAGCGGGTAGGTCTGCACGAACTCCGTCAGCCGCGCGAGCCTGATCGGGGTCGGTGCTCGGGATCACCCCGTGGCCCAGGTTGAACACGTGCCCACGGGCGGCCCGGCCGGCCTCGATCACCTCGGCGGCGCGGGCGGTCATCACCTCGGTCGGCGCGAAGACGAGGGTCGGGTCGAGGTTCCCCTGCACGGCGCGGTCGCCGACGACCGGGATCGCCCGGTCCAGCGGGGTGCGCCAGTCGACGCCGACCACGTCGGCACCGGCCTCCCCCATCAGGTCGAGCAGGTTCGTCGTACCGACGCCGAAGTGGATCCTCGGCACACCCAGGCTCGCCGACACGGGCGAGCACCCGGGCGGAGTGCTGTTGGACGTGTCGGACGTAGTCGGCGGGCGTGAGCGCGCCGGCCCAGGAGTCGAAGAGCCTGGATCGCGGACGCGCCCGCCGCCACCTGGGTCTCCAGGAAGACCGCCGCGATGTCGGCGATCTTCCTCATCAGCGCGTCCCAGACCTCCGGCGCGCCGAACATCAGCGCCTTGGTCTTGGCGTGCTCCTTCGACGGCCCGCCCTCGACGAGGTACGACGCCACGGTGAACGGCGCGCCCGCGAACCCGATCAGCGGGGTGCCCCCGTTGATCCCGGCGAGTCTCACCGGTCAGCGCTCGGACCGCCTCGGTGATGAACGGGATCTGCTCCGGGGTCAGGTCCGGGATCGCGGCGACGTCGTCGAGCGTGCGGACCGGGTTCGCGACCACCGGACCGACACCGGGCACGATGTCGAGGTCGACCCCGACGGCCTTGAGCGGCAGCACGATGTCGGAGAAGAAGATCGCCGCGTCCACGCCGTAACGGCGCACGGGCTGGAGCGTGATCTCGGTGATCGACTCGGCGTTCATGCAGGACTCGAGCATGCCGACGCCCTCGCGCACCTTGAGGTACTCCGGCAGCGAGCGGCCCGCCTGGCGCATGAACCAAACGGGCGTGTGCGGCACGGCCTCCCCGCGAGCGGCCTTCAGGAAGGCGCTGTTGCTGAGGGAGGAGTCGGCGGGCGCGGTCGTCACGGAGCAAGGGTCTCAGGTGACCGGCGTGGGACGCACATCGATCCGCCCTCGCAGGCCTAGGGTGACCTCATGGTCGCTCGGCAAGAGACGCACCCGGGGTCCGGCGCTGCCGGGACCCCGCGGGAGTTCACCCAGGCAGTGGACAGCCTGCGCGCGGCGACCTTCCGCCCGGAGGTCTTCTGCGAGGAGATGCCCGCGCCGCAGCGCATCGCGCCGTACGCCACCGCCCTGTCGGCCGACGTCACCGTCGACGACGAGGAGGTCGCGACCGGGCGCCTGGTGGTGCTGCACGACCCCGCCGGCAACGACGCGTGGGCCGGCACCTTCCGCTGCGTGGCCTACTGCCGCGCCGAGATCGACAGCGACCTGGCGACCGACCCGCTGCTGACCGACGTGGGCTGGACGTGGCTGACCGACGCGCTCGCCGCCCACGGGGCCGAGTACGTCGCCGAGTCGGGCACCGTGACGCGGGTGGCCACCGAGAGCCTACGGCTCGATGGAGGGTGAGCCCGGCAACGCGCAGGCTGGAGATCCGGGCGTCCTGGACGCCGGTCGACAGCGCCGACCTGTCCTCCCACGCCGAGGCGTGGGGTGAGCCTGATGTGCACCGCCGGGGGCCTGGAGCCGGTGCCGGACGGGGTGGCCGTGATGCCGTCGCGCCGTGGCCAGCGGGGCGGCGCCGGCTGATGGTGGACCAGCCGGACGAGCAGGGAACCGAGGCGGAGGAGACTCCCCCGTCGAGTCTGCTGACCCTCGCCGGCGGGCTGCCGCCGGTCATCGACACCCCGGACGCGCTCGCGGCGTACTGCGCGGCGATCGCCGCGGGCTCCGGCCCGGTCGCCATCGACGCCGAGCGCGCCTCCGGCTACCGCTACTCCAACCGCGCCTACCTGATCCAGGTCAAGCGCGAGGGCGCCGGCATCGGGCTGATCGACCCGATCCCGTTCGAGGACCTCTCCCCCCTCGCCGAGGCGATCGGCGACAGCGAGTGGATCCTGCACGCCGCCACCCAGGACCTGCCGTGCCTGGCCGAGGTCGGCCTGCGCCCCGCGGCGCTCTTCGACACCGGTTCGGCGGGCCGGCTGCTGAACTACCCGCGCGTCGGGCTCGCGACCCTGGTCGAGGTCCTGCTGGAGCGGCAGGCTGCTCAAGGAGCACTCCGCCGTGGACTGGTCCACCCGGCCGCTGCCCGAACCGTGGCTGGAGTACGCCGCCCTCGACGTCGAGGTGCTGGTGGAGCCTGCGCAACCTGCTGGCTGCCCAGGCCTGGACGAGGCGGGCAAGGCCGACTGGGCGCGCCAGGAGTTCGAGAACCTGCGCGGCTTCGAGCCGACGGTCCGGGTGGACGCGTGGCGGCGGACGTCGGGCCTGCACAAGGTCCGTGGGCGTCGTACCCTCGGTGCGGTGCGCTCCCTGTGGGAGACCCGCGACCGGATCGCCCAGGAGCGCGACGTGACGCCCGGCCGGCTGATCCCGGACTCCGCCCTGGTCGCGGCGGCCACCGCGATGCCGGCCAGCCGCGGTGCGCTCATGTCCACCCCGGGCTTCCACGGGCGCGGCGCCTCCCGCTACGCCAACGAGTGGCTGGCGGCGGTCCGCACCGCCGCCGAGATGCCCGAGGAGGAGCCTGCCGACCCGGGTCTCGCACGGCGACGGCCCGCCCGCCCCGCGCGCCTGGGCCGACAAGGACCCGGTCGCGGCCCGGCGGCTCGAGCTCGCCCGGGCGGCCGTCGGCGAGCTCGCCGAGGAGCACCAGGTCCCGCTCGAGAACCTGCTCACCCCCGACACCCTGCGCCGCACGATGTGGACCCCGCCGTCGACCCGCGAGCCGGTCGAGTCTGCTGGAGGCGGTCATCGACCAGCCTGCACGCCCTGGGCGCGCGCAGGCTGGCAGGTGGGGCTCACCGCCCCCGCGCTCAGCCGCGCGATCCTGGAGGCCGAGCAGACCGCGAAGCGTCAGTCGCGCTTGCGGTCGTCGGTGGCCGAGCCGGAGGGCGACACCGAGCCGGAGGGCGACGCCGAGCCGGAGGGCGTGGCCGAGCCGGACGGGGACTCCGAGGGCTCGTAGTCCGGGTCGAGCAACGAGCGCGACTTCTCGTCGATCGCCGCGAGCGCCGCCTGCAGGTCCGGTACGTCGGGCAGGGTCAGCACCAGCGCCCGGATGTCCGGGGTCACCAGCGTCGCGAGCTCGTGGTTCTTCGTCATCAGCGGCGGCAGCACGATGGATCGCACGCCCTGGGTGAAGACCGTGGCGTGCTCGGGCGCCTGGTCGGGCTGCAGGAAGGCATCGGTCAGTGCGACGGTGAGCCGGGTCGGCTGGATGTAGCCGGTCTGCACCAGGGTGCGCACCGAGTCGTCGTCGACGAGGTAGGCTGAGGAAGTTCGCCGAGGCCTCCGCGCGGCTGGGCCGCCCGGGGGCGAGGCAGACGCCGCTGGTCTCGCCGACCGTCTTGGCCGCGCCGAGCGAGGGCATCGGCATCACGTCGAAGTCGATGCCGGCGGCGCGCAGCTCCGGGGTCAGCCCCCGGAAGCCGGCGATCATGGCGAGCTTTGCCGCGCTTGAACCACGACAGCGGCGTACGGGCGGCGAGCCTGCTTGGACGACAGCGTCAGCCGCGGGTCGCGCAGCAGACTCCAGGGTCTGGCGCAGCGCGTCGGTCGAGCCGTCCTCGCCGAGCGCGAGACTGGTCGGCTGGGTGTCGTCGTCGAAGACCTCGCCGCCGCCGGAGTAGATGAACGGCGCGAGGCCGCGCAGGGTGGGCTCGATGTAGACCCCGCGGGTGCCGGCGCGCGGCCGGCTGGCGAACTCCGCCGCGGCCCGGAACTCGCTGAAGTTCCACCCCGAGTGGTCCGGCTTCGGGACCGGCAGGTCCTGGGCCTTCATCGCGTCGAAGTCGACGAGCGCCTTGTTGTAGTAGATGACCATCGGCGAGACCGTGTACGGCATGCACTGCAGGTCGTCGTCGACCGAGAACGCCGCGACGGCCTCCCGGGCGAAGTCGTCGCCGATCGGGATCTCCCGCTCGTTGACGAGGTCCAGGAGCGGCTGGTTGCGCTTCTCCGCCATCGTGGCGGCCAGACTCCGAGCGCGGGAGCAGGTACAGGTCGGGCTTGGCCTTGCCGGCGCGCACGTCGGCGAGCATGGACTCCGCACTCGGCCGGGACGAGACCTTGACCCGGGTGTCCTTGCTGGCGGCGTTGTAGTCGTCGACCACCGACTGGTAGGCGGCGATCTCCTCCTTGCTGCCCCACACGGCGAAGTCGAGCTCGGTGAGCGTCGGCTTCGCGGGCGGCTTGGGGTGCGGCTTGTCCTCCTCCGCCCCGCGGGCCAGCACCATCATGCCGACCAGGACGCTCACCGCCACCACGACGACGACCGCACCGGTCCGCCAGCCCATCCGAGCCACGCGCGTCACCCTCGCTTCCCCCGCCCGACGGCGGAACCCCGTCACCCTACCCGGGAAGAGGGAGCACGCCGGGCCGGGAGCGCCTCACGGCGCAGGGCCGCTCGTAGCGGCTTGTTTTGGGACCCGGGGCTGCCGCGACCCGGCGTGCTCCTGGTTCCTAGTGTACGGGTCTCACCCGAGTCCGCGGGACAGGCTCGAGGTGACCGGCGGCCTCCAGGCTGCTCCGCCAGGACCAGCATCCGGCGTACGTCGGCGTCGGGGACCTCGCTCGACGCGGCGCGGCCGGCCGCCACCACCCGCGCGAACGCGGCGGCGCGCAGGAGCACGTCGGCGAACTCGCTCGTGGCGATCCCCCGCAGCACCTCGTCGACCATGTGACGAAGCTCATCGGGCCCCGGCGGGTCGGCGACCCCGGCGACCACCCGGGCGAACTCCGCCCGGCCCCGTCCGGCCTCGAACTGGCGCGCGACGCCGGCCGGGTCGGCGTACACCCACGACCGGAGCAGGTAGAGCCGCCACAGGCAGCCGGCGAGCGAGTCGGCCGCGGCGTGCGACCAGACCTGGGCGATCGCCTCGATGCCCTCGGTGTCGGCGAGGTGGACCAGTCGCTCGGCGACGCCCGCGTCGGCGCTGTCGTGCGCGCCGCGCACCAGGAGCACCGCCGCCCGCTCGGCGGCCTCGGTCACCAGCGCCGGGTCGACGCCGTCCTGCTGCTCGTCGAAGAAGGCGGCCTCCCGCGGCACGGGCTTGTGGTGGGGGCGATCGGCCATCCGTTCAGGCTAGCCCGTCGAACGCCTTGCGCAGGCGTACGTCGGAGACGGGTCCGTCGACACCGGTTCGCTGGGCCCACAGCGAGACCCGGTACTCCTCCAGCATCCAGCGGATCGCGCGCAGCCCCGCGCCCGGCGGCCGGCCCTGCGGCAGCGCCGCGACCCGGTCGAGGTAGGCGTCCTGCAGCGGCTGCAGGCTGGTCGAGCCGCTGCCGGTCCTTGGCGAGCGCGGCCGGGCCGCCGGTCCCCAGCGCGGTACGACGCTCGCGCATCGCGTGCAGGTAGGTGCGGTAGCGGCGCAGCCGGGCGGCGCCCGCCTCACCGACGAAGCCGTCGTGCACCAGCCGCCCGAGTCTGGGCCTGCAGGTCGGTGAGCGCCGGCAGCAGCGGCAGGTCGGCGCGACCGCTCAGCAGCCGCTCGACCTCGCGCCACTCGGCGAGCACCCGCAGCAGACTCGGCCAGCGTGGTGCGCACCTCGGTGGCGGCGGTGCCGCGCAGGGCGGCGAGCAGGGCGTCGTGCTGCTCCCGGGTGCGGACGGGCTCGCGCGCGTCCACCGCGTCGACGACGACGGCGCGCAGGCAGTCCGCCAACAGCGCCGGTACACCGGCGTAGGGCGTCCCGGAGAGGCCGAGCTTTGTCGGCGTTCGACAGCCCCTCGGCGATGCCCTTGACGGGCGCGTCGCCGAGCGCGAGCAGCAGCAGCCGGACGACGCCGAGGCGGTGCCGGGCGTCGCGCTCGTCGGCGGAGCCGGCGACCTGGAGGCCCACCGTCGTCCCCTCGTCGACCAGGCCGGGGAAGGCCTCGACCTCGTGCCCGGCCCGGGTCCAGGTCGCGGCGGCGGGGATCTCGTCGAAGACCCAGTCGGTCTCGCCGGTGCGGGCGACGCCGGAGTCGCTGGCGACCGCCGCAAGGGCCCGGTCGAGTCTGTGGCTGCAGCGGCTCCTTGAGAGCGGCCAGCGACTTGCCGCGGCCCTGCACCTTCCCCGCCTCGTCCACCACGCGGTAGGTCGGGGTGAGGTGCGCGGGCAGCGCGGCCAGGTCCCACTCCTCGCGCGGCACGTGCACGCCCGTCGTGGAGCGCAGGTAGCGCTCCAGGGCGGGCAGCAGCGCCTCCTCCCCCGGCGGTACGGCGGCCAGGAACTCCCGCGCCGTGTTGGGCGCCGGCACGAAGTCTCACCCGCAGCCGCTTCGGCAGCCCGCGGATCAGCCTCGACCACCAGCCTCCTCGCGCAGCCCGGGCACGATCCAGGAGAAGTCGTCGTCGTCCACGCGGTTGAGCGTGGAGACCGGGATGTCGATCGTCAGCCCGTCGTCCTTCGCGCCCGGCTCGAAGTGGTAGGCTGATCGGGAAGGTGAGCCCACCGGACACCGACCACTGCTCCGGGTAGTCGGTCTCGGTGACCTCCTCGGCCGCGTCGTGGGTGAGCATCGCGGGGTCGAAGGTGAGCAGGCCGGGCTGCTTGCGGCGCTCGTCGCGCCACCAGCGGTCGAAGTGCGCGCCGCTGACGGCGGTCGCGGGGACGCGCGCGTCGTAGAAGTCGAAGAGGGTGTGCTCGTCGACGACCAGGTCGCGCCGACGGGCGCGGTGCTCGAGCCTCCTCGGCCTGCTCCAGCAGCCGGCGGTTGTCGCGGAAGAAGTGGTGGCGGGTGTCCCACTCGCCGTAGACCAGCGCGTGCCGGATGAACAGACTCCCGGGAGAGCTCGGGGTCGATCTTCGCGTAGTTGACCGAGCGGTCGCTGGCGAGCGGTACGCCGTAGAGGGTGACCCGTTCCTTCGCCATCACCGCCTGCCGCCTGCGCGACCAGTGCGGCTCGGAGTAGGTCCGCTTGACCAGGTGCGCGCCGAGCCGCTCGGCCCACTGCGGCTGGATCGCGGCGTTCTGCCGGGCCCACAGCCGGCCGGTCTCGACCAGCCTCGCCGGCCATCACGAAGGGCGGGTTCTGCCGGGCCAGGCCGCTGCCGGGGAAGATCGCGAACTTGGCGCCGCGCGCGCCGAGGTACTCCCGCGGGCCGGGGCGCCGGCCGTCCTTGCGCGCACCCGGCTTGGGCTTCTCCCGCTCCTCCAGCACGCCGACGTGCGAGAGCAGGCCGGACAGGAGTGCCTGGTGGATGCCGTCGGCGTCGGGGGTGTCGGTGGGCGCCTCCAGCCGCAGGCCCATCTCCTTGGTGACCTGGCGCAGCCTGGGAGACCAGGCTCCTGCCACTCGCGCACCCGCACGTAGTTGAGGTGCTCCCGCTTGCACATCCGGCGGAAGGCGCTGCCGGAGAGCCTCCTTCTGCTGCTGGCGCAGGTGGTTCATCAGGTTGAGCAGGGTGAGGAAGTCCGAGCCCTCGGCCTTGAAGCGGGCATGCAGGCTGGTCGGCGTGGGCGCGCTCCTTGGGCTGCTCGGCGCCGGGCCGCTCGCGCGGGTCCTGCAGCGAGAGGGCGGCCACGATGACCAGCACGTCGCGCACGCAGCCCAGCCTGCTCGGCCTCCAGCAGCATCCGGCCCAGCCGGGGGTCGATCGGGAGCCGGGCCAGGCGGCGGCCGGTCTTGGTGAGCTCCTGCTTCCCCGACACCGCCCCGGGTCTCCTCGAGCAGCCTGGACGCCGGCCTGCACGTTGCGGCGGTCCGGCGGCTCCACGAACGGGAAGCGGGCGATGTCGCCGAGCCCCAGCGAGGTCATCTGGAGGATCACCGACGCCAGGTTGGTCCGCAGGATCTCCGGGTCGGTGAACTCCGGGCGCGCCTCGAAGTCCTCCTCGGAGTAGAGCCGGATCGCGATGCCGGCGGCGACCCGTCCGCAGCGGCCCGAGCGCTGGTTGGCCGAGGCCCGGCTGATCGGCTCGATCGGGAGCCGCTGCACCTTGGTGCGTGCGGAGTAGCGGGAGATCCGGGCGACGCCGGTGTCCACGACGTACCGGATGCCGGGGACGGTCAGCGAGGTCTCGGCGACATTGGTCGCCAGCACCACCCGGCGCCGCGAGCCGTGGGCGGGGGCGAACACCCGGTGCTGCTCAGCCGCGGACAACCGCGAGAACAGCGGCAGCACGTCGATGCCCCGGATGCCTTCGGCCAGCGGCGCGAGCGCCTCCGCGGTGTCGCGGATCTCCCGCTCCCCCGGAAGGAACACCAGCACGTCGCCCGGGCCCTCCGCCGCGAGCTCCTGGACCGCCTCCACGATCGCCTCGGTCTGGTCCCGGACGATCGGCTCGCCTTCTCCGTCGACGCTGTCGTCCTCCGCCAGGCCCGCATGGTCGACCAGCGGCCGGTACCGCACCTCGACCGGGTAGGTCCGCCCGCTCACCTCCACCACGGGCGCGTCGAAGTGCTTCGCGAAGCGCTCGACGTCGATGGTCGCGGAGGTGATGACCAGCCTTGAGGTCCGGCCGCTTGGGCAGCAGGCTGGCGCAGGTAGCCCAGCAGGAAGTCGATGTTGAGACTGCGCTCGTGAGCCTCGTCGATGATGATCGTGTCGTAGCGGCGCAGCATCCGGTCACGCTGCAGGCTCCGCGAGCAGGATGCCGTCGGTCATCAGCCTTGACCCGGCTCTGCTTCGAGGTCTTGTCGGTGAATCGCACCTGGTAGCCGACCAGGTCCCCCAGGCTCGGTCCCCAGGCTCCTCCGCGATCCGCTCCGCCACCGACCGGGCCGCGATCCGGCGCGGCTGGGTGTGGCCGATCATCCGCGGGCGGCCGCGTTCGTCGGGTGTGCCGCGTCCCAGACTCCAGGCAGATCTTCGGCAGCTGGGTGGTCTTCCCCGAGCCCGTCTCGCCGGCGACGATGACGACCTGGTGGTCGCGGATCGCGGCGGCGATGTCGTCGCGGCGGGCGCTGACCGGCAGGCCGGGCGGGTAGGTGATCTTCACAGCCCGACCATTGTCCCGGGTCAGGGCCAGCCCGGCGCAATCGGATTCGGGTCAGGAGCGTGGCACCACGTAGGCGAGCACGGCGCGGCGTACCTGCTCCAGGGTGAGCGAGTCCCGTTCGAGCAGGGTGATCACGTAGACGTCGTCGCCGTACGCGGCGGCGACCTGGGTGAAGTCCCGCGACACCGCGACGGCCGCGCGGTCCGCACCCGGCAGCGTCGCCGGACCGCAGGTCCAGCCGGGCGGGCAGGGCCTGCCGACCACCGTCGCCCACTGCGTGCCGGTGTCGAAGCGGAACACCGTCCCGCCCTTGCGGCCGGGCTGGCTGCGCTGGGCCAGCGCGATCATCTCGCTCGCGTCCACCGACCCGTCGCCGTCGTCGTCGGCGGCACGGGTCAGTCCGTCGACCACGGCCGCGAGCGCCGGCTTCGTGGCCGGGGGCGGCTCGACGGCCTGCCGGTCGGCCGGCTCGCTTGCCGGACCGCTCCAGGCGAGCCCGGCGACCACCGCCGCCGCGACCACTCCGCCGGTGACGGCGAGGCGCCGCGCCCGCAGCCGCTGCCGGCCCCGTCGTACGTCGTCGGCGACTGCTCCACCGGGCAGCGGCGCGTCCTGGGCGAGCGCGGCGAGCCGCTCCTCGATCTCGATCATGCGTTCTCTCCTTGCAGGCTGGTCCGCAGCGCCGCGAGGGCGGCGGACGTCTGGCTCTTCACGGTCCCTGGGCTGATGCCGAGGTCGGCGGCGGTCTCCTCCACGCTGAGCCCCCCACCAGTGCCGCAGCACCACCACCCGGCGCTGGCCCGGCGGCAGCGCCCGCAGCGCCGCCCACAGGTCCCCGTGCTCCGCCGGCTCCGGCGCCACCCGCTCGGGCAGGTCGTCCCCCGCCGCCGACTCGCGCCGCCAGGGTCGCCGGCGCTCGTCGAGATGCGCGTTGACCACCGCGCGCCGCACGTAGGCGTCGACGGAGTCCGCGCGCTGCACACGCGGCCAGGCGACGTACAACCGGGTGAGGGCGGCCTGGACCACGTCCTCGGCGCGATGCGGGTCACCGCACAGCAGCCATGCCGTCCGGAACAGCCTGCGGGCGTCGCTGGGCGACGTACGTCGCGAACGCCTCGTCGCGCCGGGCCATCGACCGCCTCCTCGTCGTCATCCTTCACCGAGATGACGCAACGGGCGCCGGATCGGTTGGGCCCGGCGCTCGATCGGGCGCGGCGTGCCGCGTCGTCGGCTTGACAGAGGGGGGTGTGTCCTGGGTTACAGTGGAGAAGGATTGTCGGACAAAAGCCGGTCTCACCGGAAATCTTCCTGCCTCAGAGGAGGTACAGCATGAGTCTCGCGACCGAGCGACCCGATGTCACGCCGCAGCGCACCGCCGCGGAGGTGGCCCGCGCCGAGGAGCGCACCGCCCACAACTACCACCCGCTGCCGGTGGTCCTCAGCGAGGCGGAGGGAGCCTGGCTGACCGATGTCGACGGGCGCCGCTTCCTCGACTTCCTCGCCGGCTACTCCGCCCTCAACTTCGGCCACGGCAACCCGCGCCTGCTCGCTGCGGCGCACGCCCAGCCTGGACCGGCTGACGCTGACCAGCCGGGCTTTCGTGCACGACCGGTTCGCGGACTTCTGCGCCGCGCTCGGCGACCTGTGCGGCAAGGACATGGTGCTGCCGATGAACACCGGCGCCGAGGCGGTCGAGACGGCGGTCAAGGTCGCCCGCAAGTGGGGCTACGACGTCAAGGGGGTCCCCGCCGAGACCGCTCGGATCGTCGTGGCGGCCGGCAACTTCCACGGCCGGACGACGACCATCGTCGGCTTCTCCGACGACCCCGACGCCCGCGGTGGCTTCGGTCCGTTCACCCCCGGCTTCGACCTGGTCCCCTACGGCGACCTGGCGGCCCTGGAGGCGGCGATCACGCCGAGCACGGTGGCGGTGCTGATCGAGCCGATCCAGGGCGAGGGCGGCGTGGTCATCCCGCCCGAGGGCTACCTGCGCGGGGTGCGCGAGGCGTGCACCCGCGAGAGCGTGCTCTTCGTCGCCGACGAGATCCAGGCGGGTCTGGGGCGGACCGGGCGGACGTTCGCGTGCGACCACGAGGACGTCGTGCCCGACCTCTACGTGCTCGGCAAGGCACTCGGCGGCGGCGTCGTCCCGGTCTCGGCCGTGGTCGGCGACCGCGACGTGCTCGGCGTCCTGCACCCGGGCCAGCACGGCTCGACCTTCGGCGGCAACCCGCTCGCGTGCGCGGTGGGCCTGGAGGTCGTCACCATGCTCGCGACCGGCGAGCACCAGCGGCACGCGGACGCGCTCGGCGCCGTCCTGGCCGATCGACTCGGAGCGATGGTCGGCAACGGCGTCGTCTCCTTCCGCTCGCGCGGCCTGTGGGCCGGGGTCGACATCGACCCCGCGCTCGGCACCGGCCGCGAGGTCTGCGAGCGGCTCTTGGCGCGCGGCGTGCTCGCCAAGGACACCCACGGCTCGACCATCCGGCTCGCCCCGCCGCTGGTCATCTCGGCCGACGACCTGCACCGGGGACTGGACCAGGCTCGAGGAGACACTGCGATGAAGCGAAGCATCAACCAGGTCGGCGTGATCGGACTCGGCAAGGTCGGCGAGCTCGTCGCCGGGCTGCTGACCGACGCCGGCTTCAAGGTCAGCGGGTACGACGCCCAGGCCCGCCCCGGCCTGCGCTTCGAGACCACCGAGTCTGGACGTCAGCGACGCCCACGCCCTGCGCGAGGCGCTGCGCGGGGTGGACGCCGTCGTGTCCTGCCTGCCCTACGACAAGAACATCGACGTCGCCGAGGCGGCCGCCAGCGTCGGCTGCCACTACTTCGACCTCACCGAGGACGTGCCCACCACGCAGCGCGTGGTCGAGTCTCGCCCAGGAGCACCCGGGCGTCGCGTTCGTGCCGCAGTGCGGCCTGGCCCCGGGCCTGATCGGCATCGTCGGCGCCTCGTTGGCCAAGGGCTTCGAGACGATCCGCTCGATCGGTCTCAAGGTCGGCGCGCTGCCGCAGAACCCCACCGGGCTGCTGGGCTACGCCTTCAACTGGTCCGCGGAGGGCGTCGTCAACGAGTACCTCAACGACTGCGAGGTGCTCCGCTCCGGTCGCCGCCAGATGGTGCCGGCCATGGAGGAGAAGGAGCGCGTCGTCATCGGCGGCATCGAGTCTGGAGGCGGCGCTGACCTCCGGCGGCCTCGGCACGATGTGCCAGACCTACGAGGGCCGTGTGCAGCGCCTCGACTACAAGACCATGCGCTACCCCGGCCACTTCGAGCAGATGCACTTCCTCTTCGACGAGACTCGGCCTGCGCGAGCGGCGCGAGGAGGTGGGCCGGATCCTGGTCGAGGCCAAGCCGCCGGTCAACGACGACATCGTCTACCTCCACGCCGCCGTCGAGGGCGTCAAGAACGGCATGCCGTTCCGCGAGAACCACGTGCGCGGCTACCTCCCGATCACGCTCACCGATGCTGAGGGCACCGATCGCACCTGGCGGGCCATCTCCTGGACGACCGCGGCCTCCGCGGTCGCCGTGGTGGAGCCTGGTCGCCGAGGGCAAAGCTGCCCCAGGAGGGCTTCGTGCGCCAGGAGGACATCGCCCTGGAGGACCTGTACGCGACCCACTCCGGTCGCCGTTTCGCCGACTACGGAAAGATCGCCTGATGAGCACCACGACCGACCTGTCCGCCCGCGCCCGCCAGATCCTCGCCGAGCTCGGCGCGGCCGACCCGTTCGCCGACGGTGGCGACCTGGTCGCCACCTCGCCCGTCGACGGCTCCGAGTCTGGGCCGGCTGACCTCCCACACCCCCGACGAGGTGACCGCCGCGATCGGCACTGCCCAGGCTGCCTTCGAGGAGTGGCGCACGGTGCCCGCGCCGGTCCGCGGCCACCTGGTCCGCGAGCTCGGCGAGCGCTGCGCGAGCACAAGGAGGTGCTCGGCGAGCCTGGTCTCCATCGAGGCCGGCAAGATCCGCTCCGAGGGCCTCGGCGAGGTCCGAGGAGATGATCGACATCTGCGAGTTCGCGGTGGGCCTCTCCCGCCAGCCTGCACGGCCTGACCATCGCTTCCGAGCGCCCGGGCCACCGGATGATGGAGCAGTGGCACCCGCTCGGTGTCGTCGGCGTCATCTCGGCCTTCAACTTCCCCGTCGCGGTCTGGTCCTGGAACGCCGCCCTCGCGCTCGTCGCGGGCGACGCCGTGGTCTGGAAGCCCTCGGAGAAGACCCTGCTGACCGCGCTCGCGTGCCAGGCCCTGGCCGCGGAGGCTGCCCGCCGTGTGGGGGCGCCGCAGGCGCTGTCCCAGGTGGTCCTGGGCGGGAGCGCGGTCGGCGAGGTGCTGGTCGACGACCCGCGCGTGCCGCTCGTCTCGGCCACCGGCTCGACCCGGATGGGCAAGCCTGGTCGCCCCGCGGGTCGCCGCCCGCCTGGGCCGCTGCCTGCTCGAGCTCGGTGGCAACAACGCCGCCGTGATCGCGCCCTCGGCCGACCTCGATCTCGCCGTGCGCGGCATCGTGTTCTCCGCCGTGGGCACCGCCGGCCAGCGCTGCACCTCGCTGCGCCGGGTGATCGTGCACGAGTCGATCCACGACGAGTCTGGTCGACCGGCTCTCCAAGGCCTACGGCACGCTGTCCATCGGCTCGCCGCTGGAGCCATCGACGCTCGTCGGCCCGCTCGTCGACGAGGCGGCGACGAAGGGCTTCCTGGCCGCGGTCGAGCAGGCCCAGGCCGACGGTGGCCGCCTGGTCACCGGAGGCATGCGTGCCGACGGCGTGACCGGTGGGCAGTACGTCGTACCCGCCGTCGTGGACATGCCGGCGCAGACCGACATCGTCAAGCAGGAGACCTTCGCTCCCCTGCTCTACGTGCTGACCTACCGCGAGCCTGGACGAGGCGATCGCGCTGCACAACGAGGTCGCCCAGGGGCTGTCCTCGGCGATCTTCACCCTCGACGTGCGCGAGGCCGAGACCTTCACCTCCGCGACCGGCTCCGACTGCGGCATCGCCAACGTCAACATCGGTACGTCCGGCGCGGAGATCGGCGGCGCCTTCGGCGGCGAGAAGGAGACCGGCGGCGGGCGCGAGTCCGGCTCGGACGCGTGGAAGTCCTACATGCGCCGCACGACCAACACGATCAACTACTCCACCGAGTCGCCGCTGGCGCAGGGGGTCGAGTTCGGATGATCGGCGCGACCGAGCTTGCGGGCGCGGTTCGCCCGCTCGCTCTCGGCGCTCTACGGCTCGGAGGTCCCGGCGTACACCACGCTGGTGGAGGTCTCCGAGGCCGTGAACACCGACGTCCTCGCCGCGATGGGGCCCGAGGCCGAGCGCCTCGGCTCCATCGCGCGGGTGACGGCGGAGCGGCACGGCGCCATCCGGGTCGGTACGCCGGACGAGTCTCGCGCAGGTGGGCCGGATCTTCGGTGCCTGCGGGATGTACCCCGTCGGGTTCTACGACCTGCGCGAGGCGAGCCCGCCCATCCCGGTGGTCTCCACGGCGTTCCGCCCGATCGACGGCGCGGAGCCTGGCGGCCAACCCGTTCCGGGTGTTCACCTCGCTGCTCGTGGTGGACGACCGGCGCTTCTTCGACGCCGCCACCCAAGCACAGGCTCGAGGAGTTCCTCGGCGCGAGGCGGCTCTTCCCCGCCGAGTCTGCTCGACCTGGCCGACCTCGCGGAGAAGGCCGGTGGCCTCGAGGACGCCGACGCCGACCGGTTCCTGGAGCCTGGCCACCGGGGCCTTCGCGCTCTCGCCCGAGCCGGTCGACCGGGCCTGGTACGACCGCCTGCAGGCGATCTCCTCGGTCGCCGCGGACATCGGTGGCGTCGCCTCGACCCACATCAACCACCTGACCCCGCGGGTGCTCGACATCGACGACCTCTACCGCCGGATGACCGAGCGCGGGATCACCATGATCGACCGGATCCAGGGCCCTCCGCTCACCACGAAGCCCGCCGTGCTGCTGCGCCAGACGTCCTTCCGCGCGCTCGCCGAGCCGCGTGCCTTCCGCGAGGCCGACGGGTCGGTCGTGCGCGGTGAGCCTGAGCGTCCGCTTCGGCGAGGTCGAGGCACGCGGGGTCGCGCTGACCCCCGAGGGCCGCGCGCTGTACGACGCCCAGGGCATCGACGCCTTCCCCGGCACCGAGCAGGGCCTGCACGACGCGGGGCTGGCCTACTACCGACGGGACGCCGACGGGCTGCTCCAGCCGATCGTCTACGAGGACTTCCTGCCGAAGTCCGCCGCCGGCATCTTCGCCTCGAACCTCACCTCCGACGGTGCGGTCGACGCGGCCCAGCGCGCGGCCGCTCGTGACGCGGCGTGGCTGCAGGACGCCCTCGGGCGCGCGCTGCACGACCCCTACGCGCTCTACGCGGCCCAGGTCTAGGGCAACGCGAGCACGTTGCGCACCAGCGCGTCGCTGGTGTGCCGGACCGCGACGCCCACCACGGGCCTCACGGCGCTCGCGATGGTCCGGCCCGCCGGCCCGCCCGGCAGCGTGTGGTCGATCCACGCCGCCACGCGGGTCCGGTCGTCGCCGAGGTCGGTGAACGACCAGCGCTGGGTGGTCTGGATGCCCTTGACCGAGGTCAGGCTCGATCAGCCGGTCCCGCTCCCAGCCGGTGCACTCGATGCGCGCCTTGAGCGGCACCCCGACCTTCATCGTCCCGTCGTACTGGGCGCCGACGCCGGTGAGCCTGGTCGGTGACCGGGTCGATCCGGGACAGCCCGTACATCCAGTCCTTGGTGTGGGTGAAGTCGTCGACGTAGGCGAACACCTTGCTGACGGGCGCGTCGATCTCGACACTGTGCTCCACGACGTTGCTCACGCGAGCATCCTCTCAACGCGGCGGCGGGAGCGCGTCCGTCGCCTCCAGCCTGGCCCATCCCGGTGACCATCAGCAGGTCGGCGACGATCGCGCGCAGGCTGGGCCAGGATCGCCTCGGCGGTGAGCACCTCGCTGCGCTCGACCACCCCGGTCGCCGCACCGACGGCGAGCACGTCGTCGCGGGCGGTGGCGGCCAGCCGGTCGGCGGCCAGGCTCGTCGGCCACCGCGTCGGCGGCGTCGGCGAGGTCGGCCGCCAGCACGGCGTACGACGCGGGGACGGGCCGGCGGCGGTAGGCCGCGATCGAGGTCTGCCGCACCAGCACGCGGGTGCTGCGCAGGGCGCGGTCGAGCGGGTCGACGAGTCTCGACCATCCGGCGCAGCGGCTCGCGGTGGCGCACCCGGAAGGGCGAGGAGCCTGACGACCGACATGCCCTCCTCGGCGGCGGCCTGCAGGCTCGCGGATCATCCGGTCGGTGGCGCGGGCGTCGGCGAGCAGACTCGAGCGCGGGGGTGACCTCGCCGTCGACCATCAGGTCGGAGGCCGCCCGGAGCAGGCTCGGCGATCTTGCGAGCGACGGCGGCGGCCTGCTCCCGCGGACGCCGCAGCGGCGCGGCCGGCACGACCATGGCGGCGACGAGGGCCACGGCGCCGCCGATGAGGGCGTCGGTCCAGCGCAGGAAGGCGCCGTTGGCACCGGGCAGCAGCGAGGCGACGACGATGGACTGCACCGCGGCCTGGGTGACGAAGAGGATGCCGGCGTCGAGCAGCAGCGCCGTCGACATCGCGAGGAAGACGATCAGCCCGAGCCTGCCAGGCGCCCGAGCCGATGCCGGCGACGAGCACGTCCGCGACGAAGACCCCGATCGCGACGCCGATGGTGACCTCGGCGACGCGCCGCAGCCGCTGGCCGTACGACGTGCCGAGGGAGACCACCGCGGCGATGGGCGCGAAGAACGGGCGCTGGTGACCGATCAGGTCGGCGGCGACGAACCAGGCGACCGCCGCGGCGACGGCGCACTGGAGCACGACGTAGCGCTTGGACTTCCAGCGCTCGATGCGGCCGCGCAGCGACAGGCGGCTGCGCGACCACATCCGATCGAGCGACGCCTCCACGGAGGCGAGACTAGTGGGCTCAGACCACCTTGGTCGGGAGCACCCGCTTCGAGAGCACCGCGACGATGTCCTCGTAGCGCGAGCCGGTGAACTTCTGGAAGTTGTGCAGCGCGTGCGCGTCGAGGCCGACCAGGACGCGGGCCTGGTTCTTGGTGATGCCCTTGACGATGATCTCGGCGGCGCGGTCCGGGGTCATCCGCGCGAGCTTCTCGTCGAACAGACTTCGCCGTCGCGGCCTGGTCCTCCTTGTCGGAGACCCGGGCGCTGCGCGCGATCGCGGTCTTGATGCCGCCGGGGTGCACCGAGGTGACGCCGACCTTGTGACCGGCGATCAGCATCTCCTCGCGGAGCGCCTCGGTGAAGCCGCGCACCGCGAACTTGGTGGCGTTGTAGGCGCTCTGGCCGGGCATCGCGAGCAGGCCGAACAGCGAGGACAGGTTGACGACGTGCCCGTCGCCGGAGGCGATCAGGTGCGGCAGGAACTCCTTGGTGCCGTAGACGACTCCCCAGAAGTTGATCCCGACGATCCACTCCATGTCCTCGTAGGTCAGGTCCACCGCGTCACCGGCGAGCGCGACGCCCGCGTTGTTGATGACCACGTTGACCTGGCCGAAGTGCTCGGCCACCTCGGTCGCGTACGACGCGAAGGCCGCCTTGTCCGCCACGTCGAGCCGCGCGGTGTGCACGTCCGGCGAGCCGGCCTTGACCGCGAGCTCGACGGTCTCGCCGAGACCGGCCTCGTTGACGTCGGAGAGCGCCGGGCGGGCGCCCTTCCCGGCGAGGTTCACGGCGAGGGCGCGGCCGATGCCGGAGCCGGCTCCGGTGATGACGACGACCTTGTTGCTGAGGTTCTTCACGAGCCTGACCTTCTCCTTGGCGGGTGCCGACGGGGCGGGGTGGGCCGCCCGGACGTCGTACTTGTCGATGTCGAACTGGGACAGGTGCTGCCGGAACGTGAACGTCTGTCCCGGCCAGAGCGTGGTGTTGTTGCCGAACTTGTCGAGGTACCAGGCTCGCGCAGCCGCCGGTCTGCCACACGGTGGGCTTCATCTTGCGGCGGATCTGGGCGGTCCACGCGTCCTGCGCGGCCTGCGTCGGCTCGAGCACCGCGAGGCCCTCGCGGCGCATCGCCTTGGCTGCCTCGACGACGTAGCGGACCTGGGACTCGATGATGAAGATCATGCTGCTGTGACCGAGCGCGGTGTTCGGCCCGACGATCTGGAACAGGTTGGGGAAGCCGTGGATGGTCGTCCCCTTGTACGCCGCCATGCCGCCCTCGTCCCAGACGTCGGCCAGCGTGCGGCCCTCCCGGCCGGTGATGTGCTGGGCGATCGGCGGCTCGGTGACGTAGAAGCCGGTGGCGACCACGAGCACGTCGATCGGCCGCTCCACGCCGTCCGCGGTGACGACCGCGTCGCCGGTGACCTTGGCAATCGGGTCGGTGACCAGGTCGACGTTGTCGGCGTCGAGCGCGGGGTACCACTTGTTGGAGATCAGGATCCGCTTGCAGCCGGCCCGGTAGTCCGGGGTGACCTTCGCCCGCAGCGCCGGGTCGGTGATGCCCTTGGCGATGTTGCGCTTGCCCTGCAGGCTCGACCGCGCGCATCAGTCTGCGGGAACCGGGCGAACGCCGGGACCCGCGCCTCGAGCGTGCCGTAGACGAGACCGCGCAGCGCGCGCTGGACGCCGGGGACGTGCTTGAAGACGGCCTTCTCCAGGCCGCTGAAGGCGCGCTCGTTGCGGGGGATGATCCAGTTCGGGGTGCGCTGGTAGACGTCCACGTGGCCGGCGACCTGCTGCAGGCTCGGGGACGAGCCTGGACGGCGGAGGCGCCGGTGCCGATCACGGCGACGCGCTTGCCGGCGAGGTCGACGTCGTGGTCCCACCGCGCGGAGTGGAAGATCTCGCCCTGGAAGTCCTCGATGCCCTCGATCTCGGGCAGCCGGGGCTCCGAGAGCCCGCCGGAGCCGGAGATGACGGTGCGGGCGGCGTACTCCTTGGTGCCGTCGGGGCCCTCGGTGCGCACGATCCAGCGCTGCGCGTCCTCGTCCCAGGCGGCGTCGAGCACGGCGGTGTCGAACACGAAGCGGTCCAGCGTGCCGGAGCGCTCGGCGACCTTGCGGGTGTAGGCCCAGATCTCCTGCTGCGGGGAGTAGACCTTGGACCAGTCCGGGTTGAGCGCGAAGGAGTAGGAGTAGAGCCTGGCTCGGGACGTCGCACTCCGCACCCGGGTAGGTGTTGATGTGCCACGTGCCGCCGACGTCGCTGTCCTTCTCGATCACCACGAAGTCGCGCTCGGCGGCCTCGTCGAGCTTGATCGCGGCGGCGAGACCGGCGAAGCCGGCGCCCACGACGAGGTGGTCCACGTTGGTGCGACCGGGAGTAACGCTCATGGGAAGGACGCTATTGGCGCTATTGAACATCTGTCAATAGAGTGGGTCACGTGACGGCCACCACCCCCTCCCCGCGCACCCGGCTCGCGCCGGACGAGCGGCGCCAGCAGGCTCCTCGAGCCTGGGCATCCGGCTGCTGACCAACCGCTCCCTGGAGGAGCCTGTCGATCGACACCCTGGCCGAGGAGGCCGGCATCTCGCGCGGCCTGCTCTACCACTACTTCGGCGGCAAGCAGGGCTACTTCGAGGCCGTCGTCCAGCACGCGGCCGACGACCTCTACCGGCGCACCGCTCCCCCGTCCGACGGCGAGCCGCTGGAGCGCCTGCTCGGCTCCATCACCGGCTACGTCGACTACGTCATCGAGAACCAGGACGCCTACCGCTCCCTGCTCAAGACCGCCGCGGGCAGCAACGAGGCGCTGCGTGCGATCTACGAGGCGACCTTCCGCGCTCTCGCCGACCGGTTCTTCACCGAGGAGACCGGCACCCTCGAGCCTGCCCGACACCCCCGCCGTCCGGCTGGTCATCCACGCCTGGCAGGCCATGGTCGAGGACCTGGTGCTCACCTGGTGCGCCCATCCCGCGGGCCTGACCCGCGAGGACCTGGTCGTGGTGATCACCTCGGCGCTGCCGGCGATCATCGACACGCTCCCGTGAGACACCACGAGCCGGGCCCCCGTGCGGGGACCCGGCTCGTGGAGACCTGAAGCGATCAGGGCAGGGTGGGCACGTCGTCGCCGCACTCCTTCTTGACGGCGTCGGTGAACTTGTCCTCGTCGCCCTTGACGTCCTTGTTCTTGTCGGCCCAGTCGGTGAGCGCCTTGGACGCCTTGTTCACCTTGTCCGCGTCGCCGGACTTGGTCGCGGCGGTGAGGTCCTTGTTGAGGTCGCAGAACTCCTTGGCCAGCCTTGTCCTCGTCGGCGCCGCAGGCGGTCAGCGAGAACACGGCAGCCAGGGCGATGCTGGCGAGGCCGAGCGTGGTCTTCTTCATGGGGGTGCTCCTGAGTCAGTGGGGACGAACGGTTGGTGAGACTTCCCCAGGACCATCTCGCGAAACCCTCCGTCTCAGCCCTCGGGCTCGCGGCTCCCCCGTCGCTTGCGGACCGACCGCGTGACGCCGACCAGGCGCGGGCCGGCGAGCCGCGCCTCGACCCGTCGGGCCTCGCGCATGACCGGCTGGGCGACGTACTCGCCGAGGATCACCCCGGAGGCCAGCGCGATCGCGACCGACGCCGCGGTGACCATCGCGAGCAGCCCCTGCGCGGCCTGCTGCCCGCCCTGCTCGCCGAGCAGGAAGAGGCCGCGGTAGATCGTGAGCCCCGGCAGCAGCGGTACGACGGCCGAGACCACGACCACGAGCGGCGGCACCCGGAACCGGCGGCCCACGGTGTAGCCGAACAGGCCGATCCCGAACGCCGCGACCCCGACCGCCCAGGGCCGGCCGAAGCCCGCCTGCGCGATCAGGCTCGGTGGCGGCGATCGCCCCGCCCCCGAGCACGGCGACCGGCAGCAGCGTGCGCTTGGGTGCGTAGGAGGAGAAGGCGAAGGCGGCCGCAGCGATCGCGGCACCGAGCGCGGCCGAGTCTCACCCCGACCAGGTCGAAGCGGGGCAGCACCAGTCGCGGGATCTCCAGGCCGACCCGCGAGCACAGCGAGAGCCCGCCGCTGACCCCGGCGAGGATGCCGGCGGTCGCCAGCACCGCCTCCAGCACGCGAGCGCCGCCGGTGACGAAGAAGCCGGAGAGGGCGTCCTGGATGGCACCCATGAAGCCGATGCCCGCCAGCAGCATGACGATGTTCGCGGTGACGACGAGCGAGGCGTTGAGGTGCACCCACGGCTCGGCCAGCCGGGTGCCGAGCGCCGCGAGCACGGTGGCGACCACACCGCCGGCGACCTGCTGGTAGAACCCCGGCAGGCGGCGGCGGGTCATCAGCAGACTGCAGCCGGTCGATGCACACCGCGGCGAGCAGCGCGACGAGCACCACGATCGGGCCACCACCGGTACGCAGCGCCACGCCCGCGCACATCGCACCCACGCCGAGGGTCGCCGCCCAGCGCGGGCGCGCGTGGCCGGAGGAGACGATCTGGGCCAGGCTCGGTGCGCGCGCCCTCCAGGTCCGCCGTGCCGCCCACGACGGCACGGACGAGGTGGTCGACCCGGGTCAGGTCCTCGTAGTCGATCTCGCGCTGGGTGACCTGCCGGATCTGCACCACCGGCGGCTCGTCGGCCCCCTGCTGCACGCTCATCGCCAGCGAGGTGAAGGTGACGTCCACCTGCGAGTGGCGCACGCCGAGCGCCCGGGCCAGCGCGCGCATCGTGGCGACCACGTCGGCGGCTCCCGCACCGGAGGACAGCAGCACCTCGCCGACGCGCAGGCACAGGTCGAGCGTGCGGTTGAGGGTCCGCGGGTCGTCCATCCGCTCATGCTGGCAGGTGCGCGGTGAGGGTGCCCAGGGTGGTCCCACGCCCTACGCTGAACGCGTGCGCATCGACTTCCACGGCTCGCAGGAGCCGACGATCGGGGTGGAGTGGGAGTTCGCGCTGGTGGACCGGCGGACTCGCGACCTCCGCAACGAGGCCGCCCACCTCTTCGCCCGGGCCAAGCCGCGGATGCCCGACCCCGGCAAAGTCTGCACAAGGAGCCTGCTGCGCAACACCGTCGAGGTGGTCACCGGGATCAACCCGACCGTCGCCGCCGCGATGGACGACCTGCGCACGACGCTGCGCTACGTCACCGCCGCGGCCGACGAGACTCGACATCGACCTGTACGGCGCCGGGACGCACCCCTTCGCCGACTGGACCGGCCAGCAGGCTCACCGAGGGCCACCGCTACGAGGAGCCTGATCAACCGCACCCAGTGGTGGGGCCGCCAGATGCTGATCTGGGGCGTGCACGTGCACGTCGGCCTGCCCGAGCAGAGCCGGGTCATGCCGGTACTCTCCGCACTGCTGACCTACTACCCGCACCTGCAGGCGCTCTCGGCCTCCTCGCCGATCTGGATGGGCGTGGACACCGGGTACGCCTCGAACCGGGCGCTGATGTTCCAGCAGGCTCCCCACCGCCGGCCTGCCCTTCCAGTTCGAGCGGTGGGAGGAGTTCGAGGCCTTCGCCCACGACCAGGTCACCACCGGCGTGATCGACGACCTCAGCGAGATCCGCTGGGACCTGCGCCCCGCCGTCAAGCACGGCACCCTCGAGAACCGCATCTGCGACGGCGTCTCCACCCTGACCGACATGGCCGCGCTGGTCGCCCTCATGCACTGCCTCGTGGTCTGGCTCGACGGCCGCGCCGCGGCGGGCGAGAAGCCTCCCCACGATGCCGCCGTGGCACGTGCAGGAGAACAAGTGGCGCGCCGCCCGCTACGGCGTCGACGCGATCGTGATCCTGGACGCGGAGTCCAACGAGCGGCTCGTCACCGACGACCTCGCCGACCTGGTCGAGCAGCCTCCTGCCCACCGCACGCCGCCTCGGCTGCGAGGCCGAGCCTGGCCTCGGTGCTCGACATCCCGGTCCGCGGGGCGTCGTACACCCGCCAGCGGGCGGTCGCCGAGCGCACCGGCGGCGACCTGGTCGCCGTGGTGGACTCCGTGGTCACCGAGTCTGCGGGCGGACCTGGAGTCCTGAGCAGCATCCTGCCGACCGGCGCGCCGACGACGCGCTCGGCCGGAGGAGGCTAGTAGCGCCGGGAGCCGATGAACTCGATCCGGCAGTCGTCGTCCTTGCACGCGGGCGTCTCGGCCCACACCAGGGCGGGGTCGAGCACCGCACCGGTCGACTTCATCACCTGCACGCCGGTGAACTTGGCCTCCTTGTAGGCCTTCACCACGAACACCAGGTCGCCCTTGCCGTCGCCGTCCACGTCGCTCAGGACCGCGCCCTGCAGGCTGCGCTGGCCGATCTTGGAGGTGCCGGTGAAGCCGGAGACCGGCTGCAGACGGCCGCTGGAGACGTCGTAGACCTGGGCGGTGGTCTCCTGGTCGTAGGAGTTGGTCTTCACCCCGACCAGGTGGGCGGTGCCGTCACCGGTGACGTCGCCGACGAGCAGGGCCTCGAAGTAGTCGCTGGACTTGGCGACCGCACCGGCCTCGAAGTTCTTGCCGCTGGACGTGAGCAGGGCGTAGCCGCGGTCACCGGCGTAGTAGGCTGCTGTAGGCCTTGTCGTCCAGGCGCTCGGCGGGCAGGCTGGGCCCACAGGTCGGTGTCGCCGTCCTTGTCGAAGTCGCCGGGGTAGAGCCGCACCACGTCGATCACCGCGTTGGGGATCGAGACCCACAGGGTGGGGTCGGAGAAGGTGCCCTTGCCGTCGTTGGCGAGCACCGAGATGTCGACGACGCGGTCGTTCGGCCCGGCGACCGCGAGGTCCTGGTCACCGTCGCCGTCGAAGTCGCCCGCGACGAGCCTGGATGTCGGGGTCGCCGTACTTGCGCAGGCTGGAGACGGACAGCGTGAAGTTCTGCTGCTCGGGGAAGTCCTTGTCGTCGGAGGACAGCGTGATCTGCTTGCCGGAGGCCACGAACGCCCAGGTGAGGTGCTCGTTGACGCCGTCACCGTCCCAGTCGAAGTAGAGGTCCTTCGGCTCCTTGTAGGGGTCGACGGCGACCTCGCTCAGCCTTGAAGCCGTTGCCGGTGCTCAGCGCCCGGACCTTCTTGACGTCGTCGTAGTCCTGGTAGACGTAGTAGCGCGCGTCGCCCTTGCCGTCGCCGTCGATGTCGCCCTGGATCGCGGCCTTCGACGAGCCGCCGCCACCGGGGTCCTTCGGGTCGTCGGCGCTCGTGCTCCCGTCGTCCCACGGCTTGAGCGCGACCAGGGTGATCGCGGTGCCCGCCACCAGCAGCAGCACGACGGCGAGACCGATCCAGAGCCCGAGCCGGCTCTTGCGGGGCGGGCTGGTGGCCGGCGGATAGCCGCCGTAGCCGTGCTGCGGCGCCGCGTGCTGCGGCACGCCGCCCGAGGGGATGTGACCATAGCCCGGCGGCGGCTGCGGGGACCAGTGCTGCTGGGGAGGCTGCGGGGAGAACTGCTGCGGCGCCTGCGGCGGGGGGCCGGCCGGCGGGGCGGCGGGAGGAGCCGCGGGCGGCTGCGGGGGCCGGACCTGCGTGGGCTCGGCCATCCGGCGTCGCTCGTCGGTCCAGCCGGTGCCGTCCCAACGACGCTCCCATCCGTCGCCGTCGGGGTACCACCCGGCCGGGGTCGAGAAATCGCTCACGCCCGCGTCCTTTCCACCATGAGGAGCATTCCAGACCTTCTTCCCCCGGAAGTGGGGGTGCCGAAACGCGCGATCGGCTTGTGAGGAGCGTCACGACGCGCAAGGATCAGGCTCCGGCGACGAAAGGTGGCTCCGCGTGGTGTCCGTACCCGGTTTCCGTCCGATCGATCCGACCTCCGCGGCGTTCCTGCTCGCCGAGAACCGCAGCCAGCCGATGCACGTGGGCGGGCTGCGAACTCTTCGAGCCGCCGGCGGACGCCGGTCCGGGCTACGTCCGGGAGATGTTCGAGTCGATGCGCGACACCGAGCGGATCGCCCCGCTCTTCCTCAAGCACCCGCACCGCTCGGTGAAGACCGGCGGCACGCTGGTGTGGCGCGACGACGAGCAGTTCGACATCGAGCACCACGTCCGGCACAGCGCGCTGCCGCAGCCGGGCCGGGTCCGCGAGTCTGCTGGAGCCTGGTCGGGCGGCTGCACTCCACCCGCCTGGCCTGGGAGCGCCCGCTGTGGGAGACCCACGTCATCGAGGGCCTCGCCGACGGCCGGGTGGCGATGTACACCAAGCTCCACCACTCCCTCGTCGACGGCATCTCGGCGATGCGGCTGATGGCGAGCGTGCTGTCCTCCGACCCCGAGCGCCGCAACATGCCGGCGCCCTTCGCCGAGGGAGCCGCCCGGAGGCGGCGTACCGAGGAGCCGGCGGCAGACTCGCTCCCAGCGGCTGCCGTCGACGCCGCCACCACCGCGGCCCGCACGCTGGCCGACCTGCCCGCCGACGCCCTGCGCGGGGCGCTCAGCATCAGCGCCGAGGCCGCCGGGATGCCGCTCGCGCTGGTCAAGACGCTGCGCAAGGGCATCAGGAACGAGACCTCGGCGGTGTCCCTGTCCGCGCCGCGCACGATCTTCAACCAGTCCATCACCGGCGCCCGCCGCTTCGCCGCCCAGGACTGGCCGGTCGAGCGGCTGCGCGGCGTGGGCAAGGCGACCGGTACGACGATCAACGACGTCGTGCTCGCCATGTGCAGCGGTGCGATGCGGACCTACCTGGCCGAGTCTGGACGCGCTGCCCGAGAAGTCCCTCGTCTCGATGGTCCCGGTCGGCCTCAACGCCAAGCAGGCCGGTACCGCCTCGGCCGCGGGCGGCAACGCGATCGGCGCGGTGATGGTCCGTCTCGCCACCGACCTGGCCGACCCCGCCGAGCGGCTGCGCACGATCAACCGGTCGATGAAGGACGGCAAGGAGGCGCTGTCCTCGATGACGCCGACCCAGATCGTCGCGATGAGCGCCATCGGGATGGCGCCCTCGATCGTCGTACCGGCGCTGGGGATGCAGGGCATGGTGCGCCCTCCGTTCAACCTGATCATCAGCAACGTGCCCGGGCCCCGGGTGCCGCACTACTGGAACGGCGCGCAGGCTCGTCGGCAACTACCCCGTCTCCATCCCGATCAACGGCCAGGCACTCAACATCACCTGCACGTCGTACGCCGGCAACATGGGCTTCGGGCTGACCGGCTGCCGCCGCACCGTCCCGCACCTGCAGCGCCTGCTCACCTTCCTCGACGGCGAGACTCGCAGCCCTGGAGCGCGCGGCCGGCGTCAGGCTGAGCTCGCGGAAGCCGCCGCCGACCCGCTCGGCGACGGCCTGCAGCCGCGCCCGGGTGATCGCCGAGACCGTGGCGTAGCCCGCCCGCTCGGCGTTCGAGCCGACCCGGGTGGGCTCGGGGGCGTTCACCGAGAGGCAGGTACGACGCCCGCCGTCGGCGGCGTTCGCCAGTGCCACCGCGTGACCGGTGGTCCCGCTGCCCGCGAAGTAGTCGAGGACCCGCACGTCCGCGGGCATGGTCTCCAGGATCCGGCGGAGCAGACCGGTCGGCTTCGGCGACTCGAAGACGTGCCCGAGCAGGTCCTTGAACCGGCGACCGCGGTGTCGGTCGAGCCGACCTCCTCGGCGAGCCAGATGGTGCGCAGGCTTCTTGCGGCGCCCGCCCACCGGGTGCCGCCAGTCGCGCTGGAAGACGTCCACCCGCTCGCCACCGGGCCCGCGCACCAGCCGGCACTCCAGGTCGTCGCGCCGCTCGTCCATCCGCGGCCGCGACCAGCGCCAGACCGCGGGCGCTCCGTCTCCGAAGACCGGCTTGACCTCCACCGAGCCGGCGAAGGGCGCGGTCGCGACGCGGCCGGACTCCGGGTCGCCGTACACCGGGAAGTGCAGGGTGGGCGCGGTCAGCGGGTTGAACCTCTTGTTGGTGTTGCGCAGCGGCAGGCGACGGTAGCGGCGTCCGTCCTCGGCCACGAGCGGGAAGTCCGCCTCGACCACGGTCGTCGCGGTGGTGGCGTCGAGCACGCAGCGCGCGGGGTCCTTGGCGTAGACGAGGACGTACTCGTGGGAGGTGGCGAAACCCTTGCCCAGCCTGGCGTCCCTTGGCGTTGAGGTTGACGACGACCTGCGCCAGGAAGGCGTCCTCGCCGTGCACCTCGTCCAGCAGCAGCCGCAGGTGCGCCACCTCGTGGTCGTCGATGCTGACGAAGAGCGCGCCGGTCTCGGCGAGCACCCGGTGCCCGGCCTCCAGCCGCGGGCGCATGAACTCCACCCAGGCCGCGTGCCGCCCGCGGGCGCCGGCACCGCGCTTGCCGCGGAAGTCGTCGCGGTAGGCGAAGTCGTTGCCGGTGTTGTACGGCGGGTCGATGTAGACCAGGTCCGCCGAGCCGGCGGGCAGGGTGGCCAGGACGTCGAGGTTGTCGCCCTCGACGAAGGTGTTCCACGGTGCTGGCTCGGCACTCACGCGCTCATCGTGACAGGCTCGGAGGGTGGCACGCCGTACCTTCACCCGGGCCGAGCTCGAGTCCTTCCGCGACGCCGTCGTCCCCGACCTCCTGCCGACGAAGCCCGGCCAGCGGCTGCGCCTGCTGTTCGTCGGCATCAACCCCGGGCTGTGGACCGCCGCGACCAGCACCCACTTCGCGCACCCGGGCAACCGCTTCTACCCCGCGCTGCTGCGCGCCGGCGTGATCACCCGGCCGATCGACCCTGCCGACGGGATGGACGACGCCCAGCGCGACGTGCTGCGCGAGCGGGGCATCGGCATCACCAACGTCGTGCACCGCGCGACCGCCAAGGCCTCCGAGTCTGAGCGACGCCGAGCTCAAGGCCGGCGGCGCCGAACTCACCGCGCTGGTCGCGCGGGAGCGGCCCCGCGTGGTCGCGATCGCCGGGATCACCGCCTACCGGGCGGCCTTCGGCCTGCCGAAGGCGAAGCCGGGCCGTCAGCCGGAGACACTCGACGACCTGTGGTCGGGATCCGAGTCGTGGGTCGTCCCCAACCCGAGCGGCCTCAACGCCCACGAGACCGTCGAGTCGCTGGCCGCGGCCTACCGCGAGGTCGGTGTCGCGGCGGGGATCGTCTGAGCGCGACCCACGACCATCGGTACGACGGTCGCCGCTCCCCCGGGCATCCGCAGGTGCTCGACCTCGGTCACGGTGAACGGCGAGCGCCACAGCGCGCCGAGGAAGTCCCGGTTCGGGTGGCACCCGTCGGCGACGCGCACCTGCACCGGGGTCGCGACCTCCTGCAGCACCCGGCGCAGCCCGGTCCCGCGGACGTGCTCGTGGAACAGGAAGGCTGCCGCCCGGACGCAGCACGCGGGCCAGGCTCGGCCAGCGCCGCCTCGGGCCGGTCCAGGGAGCAGAAGACCAGCGACGCGGCGACGGTGTCGAAGGTGGCGTCCTCGAACGGCAGGGCGTAGGCGTCGCCGTCGACGATGCGCCAGGCGCGCGCCCGCACGTCCGCCGTCCGGCGGTGCAGACTGCGCACGCAGCGCCGGGTTCGGCTCGACCATCACCAGGCTCGGTGACGGCGGGCGGGTAGTGCGGCACGGAGAAGCCGTTGCCCGTGCCGAGGTCGAGGGTGCGGCCGCCGGCCCGGGCCAGGTGCCGCGCCCGGATCGCGGACTGCCCGGCCTCCTCGGCACGGCCCATCACCGAGGGGTACCAGCGCGCGAAGAACCGCTGCCCCCTGCTGCCGCGCCCCTCGCTCACGGCGCGCCCGTGATGTCGACGCTCTCCTTGCCGCCCGCGTGGGCGACCATCTGCGGGTGGTCCTCACCCTGCTCGACCCGGATCACCACGTCCCAGGTGTAGGGGTCCTGGGCCCGGTCGATGGCCTGCTCGGCTGCGGCGACCATCCGGGCCGGGTCGACCTCGGACAGCGCGAAGGGCACCGGCTTGTACTCGGTGTAGCGGTTCTTCGACACCCGGATGGTGAGGTCGTCGGAGTAGATCTGTTGCGCTCGGCGTAGCGCGTCACGTCGGCGTTGGGGTCGTAGAACTCCACGGTCAGGCTGTACTCGTCGAGGCGCACCGCCACCGGCTGCTGTCCGGGCAGGCTCGGCCGCGGCGTCGGCGAGACCCTTGCGGACGAAGGACTCGTCGAGCGAGCCTTGCGCTCCACCTCGCCGGAGCCGTCGTCACCGTCGTCGCCGGCCCGGACCGCGAGCACGATGGCGACCACCACCGCCACCACGATGCCCAGCACGACCCAGGGCTTGGAGCGGCCGGACCCACCCGGCTTCGGCTTGGGCTTCGGCTTCGGCTTGGGCTTGGCCTTCGGCACCGGCACGGTCGCCGGCGGGTCGAGCGGGTGCCCGGCCTCGGTACGACGCTCGGCCGGCGGCTGGTAGCGGCTCCACCGCCTCTTCCTCGCCATGCGCGCAGCCTACAAAGCGGCGCTTCCCCGAGTCTCGCCTGGTCAGAGGGTACGCATCCCGATGACCCGCCAGTCGCCGTCGATCTTCTGCGCCTCGATCGAGAGCCTGCGCGGCGTAGTACGACGCCGCCTTGTCGGAGACCCGCTGCGAGGCCTGGTCCATGAAGACGAGCAGCCGTGCGTGGTCGCCCTCGAGCTCCCTGGACCGAGGCGACCTGGACCTTCGCGGAGAGCACCAGCCTGCTGACCGGGGGCCTTCTTGCGCAGCGTCGCGAAGAGCACGTCGTAGTCCTTGCGCGCCTTGCCGCGCAGCACCTCGTCGGCGGCCTGCTCGGTCGCGTCGGGGTTGCTGTAGTCGAAGCCTGAACGAGCGCACCAGCGCCGTCGAGACCGCAGCGACCACCTTCTCCGTGCCGACGTCGTCCACCTGCGCGAAGTTGCCGACGTTGTCGGTGTCCCGCTCGCGGTGGGCCTGCCAGAAGGCGACGCCCGCGCCGGCGAGCAGCAGCACGGCCAGGAGCAGCGCCCCGTGGCGTCGTACGGCGCTCACTGGACGTCCACCCCGACGAAGATCAGCGACTCGACGAGCCACTTGCCGCCCACCTTGGTCAGGTCGACGGTGAACCGGTTGCGCTTGACGGTCGGCTTGACCGAGGGGTCCTCGGCATCGGCGACGCTCACCTCGGCCACGGCGATCACCGTGGCGGAGTCGTCCTTGAGGTCGATCACGCCGGCGTCGACGACCTTCGCGGTGCTGCTCTTGCCCTGGCTGGCCAGCAGGTCGCGGGTCTCCTTGGTGGTGGCCGCGAGTCTGGTCCTTGAAGGTGCCGGTCGAGACCGCCTCCCACTTCGCCAGTCCACCGGCGAGGTCGCGGGAGTCGAGGGTGTTGAGCGTCTCGACGTGGCTGCGCGCGGTGATCAGCACCTTGTCACGCAGACTCGGCGCGGGCGACGTCGGCGTCGTCGTGGCCGCTGGCGCGGACCCACGAGACCGTTCCCCAGGCCAGCAACACCACGGCGAGGAGCAGCACCGCGAGCTCGAGCACCCGGCCCAGGCTCGCCGCCCCGCGTCCCCTCGTCGTCAGCGGACCCATCCTCGGGCGGCGCGCTCTCGCTGGGGGTGTCCTCGGCCGGCTCCGGCTCCTGACTGTCGATGGCCCTCTCCTCCACGTCCTGCCCGATCACCGGGCGCCTCCCATCAGGTCCCCGAGGTCGTCGGCCGCGTCGATGTCGGCCACCCCGGGCACCGCCGGCCGCGCCAGGCTTCGACGGGACCGCCTGCGGTCCACGCACGTTGCCCTGGCTGCGCGGGGCGGTACAGCCCGCCTTCCGGTTGAGCGGACCGTCGGTGAGGTCGGTCCCCCGGTGACGGGTCGTGCCACTGTAGCCGGACGTGCAGGGCAGCGGGTCGAAGAAGGTGGGCACCAGGCCCAGGTCGATCCCGCGGGCGCTCGTGGTCGCCCAGCCGATGCTGACGGCCTCGGGGAGCCTTGATCAGCGCGTCGCGCACGCCGTAGGCGTTGACGCCGAAGATCGTGGCGGTCGAGACCAGGTTGTTCATCAAGATCGCCAGCGGCTGGCCGACGTCCTTGATCAGCACACCGAGTTCGCGGGCCGCGCCGGGCGTCGCGCCGATCAGCGTGCGCAGGTCGGCGTCGGAGTCGGCGAGGGTCTGGGAGAACAGCGCGAGGTCGTTGCTGTACGCCGTGATCGCACTCGCCGAGTCCTCCTGGGTCTGCAGCACCTGGCGGGAGTTGCGGATCAGCGAGGCGGTGACGAGGAAGTTGTCGTCGGCGGCCTTCTGGAACTCCAGCGACGTGCGCACCAGGCGGCTCACGTCGCCACTGAGGCCCTTCGACAGGTCGTAGGACTCGTCGATCACGGTGTTGAGCGCGTCGGAGGGCACCGAGGCCACGAAGTCCCGGCCGGTGCGCAGCACCTCGGACAGACTCCTGCGGCAGCGCGTCCTCACCGCCGTGCAGGCGGTCGCCGTCGGCGAGCAGGTCCTTGGAGTCGTTGCCCTGGAGGTCGAGGTACTGCTCGCCGATCGCCGAGCGGTTGCGCACCTGGACCGTCGAGTCGGCGGGGATGTCCGGCGCGCCGGACTTGATCTCCACGGTCACGTCCACACCCTTGGCCGTGGCGTCCATGTCGGTCACCTCGCCGACCTGCACCCCGCGGTAGGTCACCTCGGAGTTCACGAACAGGCCGCCGGCGTCCGGCAGGGACACCTTGACCTCGTAGCCGCTGCTGAACGGTGTGATCCCGACGTACGACGCGCCGAGGTAGGCTGGTGCCCAGCAGGGCCACCAGCGCGAACAGGCCGAGCTTGGTGTGGACGCTGCGAGTGAGCCTGCTGCATCACTGACCCCCTGCGGTGCTGGCGCTGCCGGACGACTCGGGCGTGGCGGTGGAGCCGGAGCCCGACGGCGTCCCGCTCGGCGTGCCGGACGGCGAGGACGAGGCGGACGAGGAGCCTGCTCGCCCGGTCACTGGGAAGGATCGACGGGCCGGTCACGCTGGGCGAGGGGATGCCCGTCGTTCCGCTGTCCGCCGGAGGGAGAAGGGGTGGCGCCGGGATGCGGGGAGAGGTGCGCCCCGACGCCACATCAGTGCCCGTGGGTTGCGGCCACGTGCACTTATCCTTCTCTTCGATGCCCACCGCGCACGGATTGTCAGGCTGGGAGGGTGCGGAAGTTGGTGAGCATGAAGACATTGAGGTAGTCGCCCTTGATCGCGCCCAGCACCGAGTCCGGGAACGGGTAGGTCAGCAGGATCTCCATCGAGCGCGGGAGCGCCGAGCCGGCCTTGGCGAGCCTGGGTGAGGATCGGGTCGAGCAGGCTGGAAGTCGCGCACCATGTCGGCCTGGGAGGCATTCAGCGTGCGCACGGTGACCCGGGAGAGCCGGTCCAGCGAGGTCAGCATCTTGGTCAGCCTGAGGACGCTGCTCGGCCAGCACCTTGAGGCCGGGTGAGAGCCTTGTCGAGGACCTTCGCGATCTGGTCGCGGTCCCCGTCGAGGGTCTTGCCCAGCCGGGCCAGACCGTCGATGGCGCCGGTGATCGCGCCGCGCTTGCGGTCGAGCACGCTGACGAAGCGGTTGAGCCTGGACCAGGAACCCGCGGATCTCCTCGGTCCGGCCGCTGCCGACCTGCTGGGCTCGCGGGAGATCTCCTGGAACTGCGCGATGCCGCCGCCGTTGAGGACCAGCGAGAGCGCACCGAGCACCTGCTCGGCCGTCGCGGCCGCGTCGGTCGAGCCGGTCGAGAACTCCGCGCCGTCGGCGAGCCGTCCGCTCGCGACCGGCGCGGTGGAGCCCTGCGGGCGGATCAGGGCGACGTACTTCTCACCGAGCAACGAGGTCTGCTGCAACCGAGCCTCGGTGTCGCGCGGCAGGTCGAGGTCGCCGCGCACCAGCATCTCCACCTCGGCCGTGCGGCCGTCCTTGGACAGGGTGATGTCGGTGACCCGCCCGACCGGCACGTTGTCGACCTTGACGCTCGACTGGGGCACCAGGTCCAGCACGTCGGTGAAGTCGGCGGTCACGGTGATGGGGTCGTCGCCCACGTCCGCGCCGCCGGGCAGCGGGGCGTCGTACACCCCGCCGGAGAGGATGCCGCAGCCGCTGAGGCCGAGGCTCGCCGCGACCAGACCGGCCGCGACCGCACGCCGGATCGCCATCACTGCCCTCCGTCCTGACCGGGGAGCAGCACCGGCGGCGCGTCGGGCGAGGTACGGGCCCGGTTGCCGTCGTTGCTCCAGATGGTGAGACTCGTTGAGGTTGCCGCGACCGCTGATCGTGTTGCTGGACGGGTCGTAGGCCTTGATGAAGTTCTGCAGCGCCAGCGGGATCGTGCGCACGGCCTCCTCCAGCGACTTGCGCTGCTTCACCAGCACCTGGGTGGGCCCGCGAAGGCCGTCCACGCTGTGCTTGAGGGCGTTGCGGTTGTCCTTGATGAATCCCTCCAGCAGGGCCAGCGCGTCACCGAGTCTCGGTGATCGCCGAGGAGAGGTTCTCCCGGTCCTCCGACAGGTAGCGCGCCACGACGGCGAGACTGCTTGTTGGCACCGGCGACCCCGCTGTCGTGCTCCAGCAGCGTGCTGTTGAGGGTGTCGAGGTTCTTGATGGTCTGGAAGAAGTCCTTGTCGAAGCCGGACACGGTCGCCGAGGCGTCGGAGAACTTGCTGATCATCTGGTTGAGGTCGGCGCCCTGGCCGTCCAGGTTGGCGGCCAGCGTCTTGAGGAAGTCCGAGAGCGCGCCGTTCTTGTTGGCACCGTTGGGGCCGAGTCTGCTGGCCCACGTCGACCAGGCTCTTGTACATCTCGTCGATCTCCACCGGTACGGCGGTCGTGGTGATCTTCGCGCCGCTCTTCAGGCTCCGGGCCGCGGGTCCACGGCTCGGTGAGTCTGGACGTAGCGGTCGCTGACCAGGGTGGGCGCCACGATGACCGCGCCGGTGTCGGCCGCGACCTTCTCACCCTTGTCGAGCTCCATGCTGACCCGGACCTTCTCGCCGACCGGCTCGACCTTGGTGACCCTGCCGACCGGGACGCCGAGCACCTGCACGTCGGAGCCGGCGTAGAGCCCGACCGCGGAGTCGAACTCGGCGGTGAAGGTGACCGGGTCGCGCAGCAGCCTTCATCCCGGTCACGATGCCGCCGAGCACCAGGGCCAGGCCGAGCACGATCGCGAGGAAGCGCATCGTCGGGGACTTCATCGCCCACCTCCAGGTCGGCAGTCGCGGACCACGTCGTTGTGCAGGCTCCGGTGCGTCCTTGGGGTCGAAGAGCCCACAGATGTAGGAGTCGATCCAGCGGCCGTTGCCCATGGCGGCGGTCAGCATCCGGTAGTAGGGGCCGAGGACGGAGATGGCGTCGTTGAGGTGGCGCTGGTTCTTCTGCAGCAGGGTCGCCACCCGGTCGAGCCTTCAGCAGTGCCGGGCGCAGGCTGCTTCTCGTTGTCGCGCACCAGGCCCTGCGTACCACGGCCCAGGGACGTCGTGCTGCGCAGGAGCCTGCCGGATCGACTCGCGCCGGTTCGCCAGGCTCGGTGAGCAACGCGTTGCCGTCGTCGACCAGCCTTGCCGAGCTCCTCGTTGCGCGCCGACAGCGTGCCGGTGACCTTGCTCGTGGACTTGAAGAGCGAGGCCAGCTCGTCGTCGCGGCTGGAGATCGTGCGCGAGAGCCGGCTCAGCCCGTCGACCAGCCCGCGCACGGACTCCGGGGTGTTCTTGAAGACCGCGGACATCGTGGCCAGGCTCTTCTCGAGCCTGGTCGGTGTCGATCTCGGTGAGCGTGGAGGACAGGTCGGAGAAGGCCGCCTGGACGTCGTACGGCGTGGTGGTGTGGTCGAGCGCGATCGGCCCGTCCAGGCTCGCCGGCGCCCAGCGGGTCGACGGAGAGGTACTTCTTGCCGAGCAGCGTCTTGATCTTCACCGCGGCCGTCGTCTCCTTGCCGAGACTGACGCCCTTGACCCGGAAGCCGACGAGCACCTTGTTGCCGTCGAGACCCGATGGAGGTCACCTTGCCGACCTTCACACCCGCCACGCGGACCTCGTCGCCGGCCCGCAGGCCGGCGGTCTCGGCGATGTAGGCCTCGTGCTTCTCCCCACCACCGACCACCGGCAGGTCGTCGGCGTAGAAGGTAGCGAAGAAGACGCCCACCAGGGCGGCGATGCCGATCAGCGCGATGATCACCCGGTTGCGCTCGGCGAACGCGGTGGGGTAGCGCCTGGCCCGTCCGGCCATCACTTGCACCTCCCTGCGACCGGCTTGACGCCACGGTCGCCGTAGTAGCCGACGGGGTCCGGGATCCGGCCGTTGATCGAGCAGACGTAGAAGTTCACCCAGGAGCCGTAGGCTGGCGGTCTTGGCCAACCGCTCGAGCCTTCGTCGGCAGGATCCGCAGCGACCGGGAGATCACGTCCTCGTTGTCGGCGAGGATGCCCGAGAGGTCGCCGAGGGACTTGATGGAAGCCTTGAGCGGCGCCCGGCCCTCCTCCAGCAGCGAGGCCACGCTCTGGGACAGGTCGCCCAGGCCCTCGATCGTGTTGCCGATGGTGGTGCGGTCCGCGGACAGCCCGCTCACGAGCCTGCTGCAGGGTCACCAGCGTCGTGTCGAGTCTGGTCGGAGCGCTCGTTGACCACGCCCAGCACGGAGCCTGAGGTTCGTGATCAGGTCGCCGATCACCTGGTCGCGGTCCGCGAGGGTCGAGGTCAGGCTGGCCGTGCTCTTGAGCAGGCCCTCCACCGTCGGGCCCTCGCCCTGGAAGACCGCGACGATCTGGGCGCTCAGACTCGTTGATGTCGGCCGGGTCGAGCAGGCGGAACAGCGGCTGGAAGCCGTTGAAGAGCACCGTCAGGTCGAGCGCGGCCTGCGTGTGGTCGAGATCGAAGACATAGCCCGGCTTCAACCGGGTGCCGGTGACGTCGCCGGGCTCCAGCGCGATGTAGCGCTGTCCGACGAGGTTGCGGAAGAACAGGCTCGGCCCGCGCACCCTGGCCCAGCGGAGCGTTCTCGCTGACCGTGAAGGTCACCTTGGCCAGCCGCTTGCGGCTCACCTCGACCGAGCCTGACCGTGCCGACCTTGACGCCGGCCATCCGGACGTCGTCGCCCTTGTTGAGGCTGGTGACGTCGCTGAAGTAGGCGACGTACTCGTCACGCGCACCCTCGCTGCTGTTGCGGATCGTGCCGGCCAGCGCGAGCGTCGCGAGGACCGTGGCCAGGGCGAACACCAGCGACTTGGTCAGGGTGACGACGACCCCACGCGTCGTGGTCGTGCTGCTCATCGGACCTCCACCTCCGCACCGCGCAGGAGGGGGCCGACCAGCAGGCTGCCCCAGGCCGGGTACGCCGACGGGGAGATCCCCGCCTCCGGCGCCATCAGGCTCCGCGATCAGCCTGGTTCTCGGCCGGGGAGTTCGCCTCGCCCAGGCCGTTGTTCTCGGCGAACATCGCCCGGGTCCGGTCCGACGGCGGCGGCAGGATCCGCTCCGGCTCGTCGTCCTCGCCCGTGGCCCGCGCCGGCCGGACGCTGCCGTCCTGGTAGGGACAGCGCGGCGCGCCCTTGGTCGCGAACTTCGGGTCGTCCCGGCCGATGACGTACTTGCCCCGGCTCGGGGTGACGTTGAGGACGACGTGCACGCCCGGCTCCTTCGTGCCCTTGCCCAGGGTCTTGTCCATCACCGGGATGAAGTCGCGCAGCGAGCGGAACAGGCACGGGAACTCGGTGGCGTACGGCGCCACCGCGGCCAGCGCCCGCCGGCTCTGCTTCGACAGCGTGATGATCGTGTCGGAGTTGGCGATCAGCCAGGAGTTCGTCTCGTCCGCGGCCGCGATCACCGAGGCGAACAGCGCGTTCACCTGGCTCTGCTGGTCGACCAGTGTCTTCGAGGTGACGGTCATGCTGTCGAGCGCGTCGAGCAGGTCCGGCGCCGCGTCGGCGTAGGTGTTCGCCACCCGGCCGAAGGAGGCCAGGTCGTCGGCCGCCTTCGGGGTCAGCGGGTTGATCTTGGTGAGGTAGTCGCCCCACGACGCCATCGCCTCGCCGATGTCCGCGCCGTTGCCGCGCAGGGCCAGGGCCAGGCTCGCCGAGCGTCGCGGAGAGCCTTGTCCGGCTTGATCGCCTTGAGCACCGGCAGCAGGCTGGTCGAAGACCTCCTCCAGGCTCGACCGCGGAGGCCGAGGCGTCCTGCCGGATGGTGTCGCCGGCGTCCAGGGTCGGTCCGCCCGAGCCGGGCAGCACCAGGGCGACGTACCGCTCGCCGAAGAGCGTCTTCGGCAGCAGCCGCGCCGTGGTGGTCTTCGGCGAACTTGTCGAGCACGTCGGGCTGCAGCGCCAGGGTCAGCCGCGCGCCGCCGTCGCGGGGCTCGATCTCGCTCACCTTGCCGACCGGCACGCCGTTGAGCCTTGACGTCGGAGCCCTTCTGCAGGGCGTTGCCGAGGGTGCCGGTGGTCAGGGTGATGTCGCTGCGGTCGGTGAAGACCTGGTTGTAGGCGAGCCACGTGCCCAGGCCGATGGCGAGCACCAGCACGCCGTAGCCGACCCCGAGGAGGGCGTCGCGCAGCCGGCCCATGCCCCCGCTCATCCGGCGATCCGCACGGTCACGGTGGTGCCCCACATGCCCATCGACAGCGCCAGGTCGAGCAGCGCGACGACGACCAGCGTGCGTCGTACCGAACGACCCACGGCCAGGCCCACGCCCGCCGGCCCGCCCTTGGCGAAGAAGCCGAGGCGGCAGTGGATCAGGATGATCAGCACCGCGAAGACGAGCACCTTGCCGAACGACAGGAGGATGTCGACCGGTGGCAGGAAGAGCCTGGAAGTAGTGGTCGTAGGTGCCCGCGGACTGACCGCGCAGTCTGCACGGTGACCAGCCTGCTGCCGAAGTACGACGTGAGCAGGCCGATGACGTAGAGCGGGATGATCGCGACGAAGCCCGCCACCACCCGGGTGGAGACGAGGAAGGGCACGGCGTCGAGGCCGATCACCTTCACCGCGTCGATCTCCTCGCTGATCCGCATCGCGCCGAGCCTGCGCGGTGAACCCGGCGCCGACGGTCGCGGACATCGCGAGCGCCGCCACCAGCGGGGCGATCTCACGGGTGTTGAAGTAGGCGGAGATGAAGCCGTTGAGGGCCGCGGTGCCGATCTGGTCGAGCGCGGCGTACCCCTGCAGGCCGACGACCGTGCCGACGAACAGGCTCATCCCGGTCATCACGCCGACGGTGCCGCCGATCACGGCGAGCGCGCCGGTGCCGAAGCTCGACCTCGGACAGGACCCGCCAGATCTCCTTGGGGTAGAGGCGGATCGCGGTCGGGATGCCGGCCAGGACGCGGCCGTAGAACCGGATGTCCCGCCCGGCCTGGACGACGCGGTCCAGGCTGGCGGTCCCACCACGGGCGCTTGACGACGACCGGGTGCGGCGGTCGGGGCTTGGGCGGACGCGGGGCGGTGTGCTCGCCGGCGACGGTGCTCATCAGGCCCCCTTTCCAGGCACCAGCCTGCAGGTACAGCGTGGTGACGACGAAGTTGACGAAGAAGAGCAGCAGGAAGGTCACGACCACCGACTGGTTGACCGCCTCGCCCACACCCTTCGGGCCGGGCTTGGTGTTGAGCCCGCGGTACGCCGCGACGGTGCCCGCGAGGAAGCCGAAGACCACGGCCTTGAGTCTCGCCGACGATCAGGTCGGAGATCTGGGCGAGGGCGGTGAAGCCTGGCGAGGTAGGCACCCGGCGTACCGCCCTGGACGACGACGTTGAAGAAGTAGCCACCGAGGACGCCGACCACCGAGACCAGCCCGTTGAGCAGGACGGCGGCGATGACACAGGCGATCACGCGGGGGACGACGAGTTTGCTGGACCGGGTCGACACCCATCACCCGGGTCGCGTCGATCTCGTCGCGGATGGTCCGCGAGCCGAGGTCGGCGCAGATGGCCGCACCGCCTGCTCCCGCGATCACCAGCGTGGTCACGATCGGTGCGGCCTGCTGCACGACGGCGAGCACCGAGGCGGCGCCGGTGAAGGACTGCGCACCGACCTGGACGGTCAGGGTGCCGAGTCGGAGGGCGATCACGGCGCCGAAGGGGATCGCGATGAGCATCGCGGGGATCCACGAGACGCTGGTGACGAACCAGAACTGGTCGAGCAGACTCCCGCGCCGCGAACGGGCGGCGGAAGGTGGCACGGATCGTGTCCATGCCGAGGGCGAAGAAGGCGCCGGTCTGGTCGAGGGCGCGGGTGAGGGGGTCCGGCTTGGCTACGACAGGTGGTCGGTCTGCCTCCTCGTCGTCGGCGACGTACAGCGATGACTCGCCGCTCGCCACCCGACGGGCGTGCCGGTCGGTCGCGGGCCGCGGCAGTCCGCTGGCGGGCAGCAGGCTGGCGCGGCAGGACCTCGATCGCGCGAGCACCGGCACGGACCATCGTCGGTGCGCCGACCGCGTCGACGGGGTAGCCGTAGTCGTCGAGCACCGGGGCGTTGCTGGAGTGGTCGACCTCCTCGCTCATCCCGATCGGGCCGACCGGGTCGCCGGCCATGAACTGCGAGACGACCGGGTGGTCGGTGAGCAGGAACTGCTCGCGCGGTCCGTACATCACCAGCCTGGCGGCGGTAGAGCATGCCGAGGTTGTCGGGCAGAGTGCGCGCCAGCTCGATGTTGTGGGTGACGACGAGCATCGTGGCGTCGGTCTGCGCGTTCACGTCGAGGAGCAGGCTGGGCGAGGTTCGCCGTGCGCACCGGGTCGAGGCCGGAGTCCGGCTCGTCGCACAGGATGATCTCCGGCTCGGTGACCAGCGAGCGGGCCAGGCCGGCGCGCTTGCGCATGCCGCCGGAGATCTCGCCGGGCAGCCTTGTGCTCCTGGCCGAGCAGCCCGACCATGTCGAGCTTCTGCATGGCGATCTCGCGGACCTCGGTCTCGCCCTTCTTGGTGTGCGCGCGCAGCGGGAAGGCGACGTTGTCGTAGACGCTCATCGATCCGAAGAGCGCGCCGTCCTGGAAGAGCACGCCGAACTTCTTGCGCAGACTCCAGGCGGTGCGACTCCTTCGCCGTCACCATGTCGACGCCGTTGACCAGGCAGGCTCCCGGCCTCCGGGCGGAGCAGGCCCATCAGGGACTTGAGGAAGACCGACTTGCCCGTGCCGGACGGCCCGAGGAGCGCGGTGATCTCACCGGGGGCCAACGTCAGGGTGACGTCGCTCCAGATGTTCTGGGAGCCGAAGGCTCTTGGTGAGTCCGGTGACCTCAACGGTGCCGCCCATGGCGGACCTCCTGCCTCTCGCTGGTACTGCACATGCTCATGGGGTTTCCTGCGCCGATGCGTCAGGCGTGCCGGTGGGGGTCGCCGTGGCGCTGGTGGCGTCGGTCGGGGTCTCGGTCGCCGTCGCCGAGCCGGACGGGCTCGGTGTCGGCGTCCCCGTGGCGCTCGGGGTGGCGCTCGGGGTGGCGCTTGGTGTCGTGCTGGGGGTCGCGCTCGGCGTACGACCGGGCGTGGGGCTCGTCCCGCCGGCGGTCGCAGAAGCCGCCGGCGGGACGAGAGAAGGTCGGCCACCCGGTGCGGTGCCGAAGGACGGCGTCGCGCTCGCGCCCAGCACCGGTCGGGCCGCGCAGCGGCACAGGTCGGGCAGGACCGGCAGCGGGCCGGTGATCGCCGGGGGCGGCGGCACCTGCGCGGCCTGCCGCTCGTAGCGCTTCGCGAGCGCCAGGACGGTGGGCACGAAGCCCGGCGCCCGGTGGTACGACGTGAGCGCGGCGCGCAGTGTCGCGGGCTTGGTCAGGTCGCCCTTGGAGCACAGCAGCACCGCCGCCGCGAGGGCCGCGTCGTCGATGTCGTGGGGGTTGCGCCTGCCGTCGGCGTCCGCGTCGACCGCGACCGCGCTCCAGGTGCTCGGCAGCAGCGCCATCGGTCCCACCGGGGCGTCCCAGGTGAGGTTGCCGTCGACCTTGCCGAGGTCGGTGTCGGGCAGCTCGCCACGCCCGCCCTTGCCGTCCAGCGGCGCCAGCAGCGCCGGCCCGCGGTTGTGGTTGGACTCCACCCGCCCGATCGCGGCCAGCGTCGTCCACTGGATCCCGCACGTCGAGGCGGTCGTCATGATCGTCGCCGCGCGCTGGTAGGACGCCACCACCACGACCGGGGTGGAGCCGAGCGACCCCGGGAAGTCGCTCGGTCCCCCGACCTGCTGGCGTCGTACGGCGACCGCGGGATCGGGTGCCACGACGGGCACCGCAGCCGTGGTGAGCGGAGCGGCCGCCGAGGTCTCCTCGGTGCGCTCGGGCGCCGGTGGCGCGGTGTCGGAGGCAGCCAGGTGCATCACCTGCGCCGCTCCCCCGGCCACGCCGGCCGCTGCGAGCGTGACGCCCGCGAGCACCACGGCGACGTGCCGCCCGCGGATCGACCGTCCTCCCCGAGACATGGCCTTCCTCCCTCCCGTGACTACGGTCACATGACTCCGCGCACAGTCAATGCGGGACGCGCTGTCGCGGCTAGTGGTCCGGGGCAATTCATCAGGGGGCCACACAGATGTTGTGATGCGGGTGACAACTTTTCGGGACTTCGTCCTCCCCCTCCCCCTCGGGCCGGGCACCCGTCCGAGAGTGCCCTCGGGGCGTTGTCAACCGCGTGACAAGGTGCGCCTGGCGTCGTACCCGGGAAAGGGTGGAGCCGCCGGTCCCCGACGGGACCGGCGGCTCCGATTCATGGGGGTCAGGTGAGGGACAGCGGCGTGCTGCCCGCGGGTGGGACGTTGGTGAGGTAGCCGCCGAAGGACATCTGGTCGCCCACCTGCCAGTCCAGCGTCACGCACATCGACCCGACGACCGAGGTCAGCACCAGGGTCGAGGCGGCGTACGTCGGCGTGAACCGTTGGGTCGCGGTGTCGAAGACGCCGGGCATCGTGCCGGCCAGCCGCAGGTCGCAGTTCGCCATCGCGAGGCGCATGTTGACGTGGTTCACCACGGCCGGCCACGTGGTTCCCGTCGCCGGGCCGGTGATGTCCAGGCTCCACGCGGGATCGACGGTGACCGGCATCGGGCCCATGACGGGATTCGTGCACCGGAAGTACGTGAGCGCACCGAGATCGACGGCCGCGCTGCCGAAGGTACGGACCGAGCCGGGGCTCTCGACCGTTCCCGCGATGTCGAACTGGTTGCAGGTGATGGTCTGCCCCGCTGGCACGTCGGTGATGGAGATACTCGTGCCCACCAGACGCACCGACGGACCGCCCGCCGGCGTGTACGTCGTGCCGGCCCGGGCCTCGACGGCAGCGGTCGCCACCAGACCCAGGGCGAGCGCGGTCGTGGCGAGCAGGCGGACAAGGCGTCCCATCGTCATCGCCTCAGGAGAGCGACAGCGCAGTGCTGCCGGCGGACGGGGTGTTGGTGAGGTAGCCACCGAACTCGGTGGTGTCGCCCGGTGAGATGCCGAGGCTGGCGCAGCCTGCACCGACCACGGAGGTCGGAGTGATCGTCGAGCTCGTCGGCATGAAGCGCTGGGTCGCGGTGTCGAACACGCCTCCCAGGTCGCCCGCCATGTCCACCTGGCAGCCGCCAGCGTTCCAGTCCAGGCTCGACGCCCGTGAACCGCGCGGGCCACGCGGTCCCGGTGGCGAGGCCGGTGACCTCGAAGGACCACGTGCCGCTGATGAACGTGAGGCTCGCGCCGGTGTCGGTGGTGCACGCGCTCGCGAGGGAGACGATGGAGCCGGCAGGTGCGCCGACCGGCCGCGCCGCACCGGGGTTGGTGAGCGTGCCGGACGGGTCGAAGTCCGCGCAGTTGATGGCTTGTCCGCCCTCGAACCAGACCGCGACGTTCGTGCCAATCAGGTTCAGGCTCGGACCACCGCTGGGCGTGTAGTCACTGACGGTCGCCTGGGTCGCGTCCGCGCCGGACGCTGATCCGACGAGTCCCAGTGCGAGGACGGCGATGGCAAGCAGGCGGGTCGAGCCGAGTCTCATGGTCGTCTCCTCAGGAGATGGAGAGCGGGCCGCTGCCCGCAGGAGGGAGGTTGGTGAAGTAGCCCTGCAGCAACGCGTGGTCGCCGACCTGGAAGTCGAGCATCACGCACATCGATCCCGTCACCGACGAGACGAGCAGGGCCGAGGTGCTGGGGGTGAACCTCTGCGTCGAGGTGTCGAAGGTGCCGTCCACGGCTCCGCCGAACTTGACGGTGCAGTTGAGGGCGCTGAGGCTCATGGCCATCTGCTCGAGCCGGACCGGCCACGTCGGACCGGTGGCAGCGCCCGTCACGGTGAGTCGCCACGCGGGGTCGGCCGAGAAGTCGGTCAGCCCCCAGATCGGGTTGGAGCAAGTGTCGGTGAGCCCACCGAGGTCGACCGCCTCGCTACCGAACGCTCGCCCAGTTCCCGGCGACGTCACCTGCCCGGCGATGTTGAACGGCGAACACCTGAAGTCCTGACCGATCTCGTCGAAGTGGAAGACGACGTTCGTTCCCACCAGATTGACGGCCGGACCTCCTGAGGGGGTAAAGGTCGTACCGGCTCGAGCCTCGACGGCGCCCGCGGTGACGAGGCCGCACGCGAGCACGAGACTCACGATGAGTCGGACAGCGCTGGTTGCCATGTGGCTCTCCTTCCGGCCGGTCACGGATTGGCGATCACGAGCCCGGAGCCGCCCGCGGGTGGAGTGTTGACGAAGGATCCGTCGAGGGCGACCGTGTCGCCCGCAGAGCAGCGGCGCGTCACCGGTCACCCTTCGGCAGCGGCGGCATGTCCGAGATGTCCGGGGCAGGGAGCGGACAGTGGCCGTTGGGGTCGCAGGGCTTGAGGTTGTTGAGGTCGATGCCGTCGTCGCGGAAGGCCAGGCTGGCCCTGTCCCACACGCACCGGATTGTTCGGACCGGACGCCATGGCGGTGACCAAGGGGCTGAGGTCCTCCGCCACGCCGCAGCCGGTGAAGGGCGGGACCGTGAGGCCAGTCGAGGGCGGGATGACCCGACCTTGCAGGCTCTGAGTAATACGGGGAATCCAGCGCCTTGATCGATCCGGCGTGCAGTCCGTCGTAGGCACCCAGGTAACCGCCGTCGGCCGGGAAGTAGCCACCGTTGGCCGTCTCCCCCACATCGCCACGTTCGCGGGACGCTCCGTCCGGCAGTCAGGGCCGAGCGCAACGGGCACGCCGTCGACCTTCAGGTCGCTCAGCGAGATCTGGACCTTGCCCTCGACATAGGCATCCACCTCCGGGACGGTCCTGTCGTAGTCCGCGTCGCATCCGAAAGCTCCTTCGGTCCGCAACCAGATGTGGGCCATCAGTGGCTGGATCTTGCCGTTGACACGGGGAACCCGCAGGGTCAAGGTCGCACTCGCTGGGATCGAGCCGAACGCGATCAGGTTGACGCGAACCTTCGCAAGGAGGCCCATCTCGACCCCACCGCTCTTGAGCGGGGTCATCGGGTAGATCGGGTTGCGGGAGTACTGGCCGCGGCGCTGGGTGCTGAGGTCATCGGTGGCGCACGGCGGCTGGTAGAACGGATTCGGGATGCAGGGACGACCGCGCGTGCAGCCAGCCCCGTAGGCTCGTCGGGTTGTCAACCGGTGTGTTGTAGAGGTACGGGTAGATGGCCGCCCACATCGGGGCGTTGGAGTTGATGGTGATGTACATCTTGGAGCGCCGTACCACCGTGCCCTGGGTGAGGCTCGTGACTCCTTGGGTGAGGCTGTACTTCCCGGGAGGAAGCAGGTCGTCCGATCCCGGCGGGTCGCCCGGAGCGCTGCTGCTCGAGGTCGAGAGCAGCGCCGACACGACAGCGACCAAGCACGCCACGGTGAGCACGCGCTTGATCGTGAGAGCGGGACGCAGGGAACGCGTTCGCATGGACTGCTGGCCTCCGAGCAGGATGGGTGACGACGGGTGCTGCGGGGTTCGACCCCACCGGTGGGACGGGACGCGTCGTGCGCTCCGCCCCACCGGTGCGGTCAGACTGTCACGGGTTGGCGACGGTCAGGTTGGTGCTGCCGGACGGCGGCGTGTTGGTGAAGTAGCCGTCGATGGCGATGTCGTCGCCGGGCTGGATGTCCAGCGTGACGCACATCGAGCCGGTCGGGGCGGGGCTGGCGGACACGACCAGGCCCGACGCGGCGGTGGTGCTGTTGGGGGTGAAGCGCTGCGTGGTGTTGGAGAACTTGCCGTTGACGACACCCTCGATGGAGAAGGTGCAGTTCGCCGCGGCCAGGTTGGCCTTGACGTTCGTCAGGCTTGGCGGGCCACAGGCCACTCACGGCGTCGCCGGTCACGGTGACGCCCCAGGTGCCGACCGGGGTGACCGTGGTCGCACCCGCGAGCGGGTTGGTGCAACCGGTGGCGGAGAGCGACGAGAGGTTGCCGGCGTTCGCGCCGTAGAGGCGGCTGACGCCGGGGTTGACGATCGAGCCGCTCACCCCGAAGCCGGTGCAGGTCAGCGCCTGGCCGGCCGGGATGTCGGTGAACTTCGCACCGGTGACGGTGCTGGTGCCGACCGTGCGGGACGCCACGAAGTTGGCGTTCGGACCACCCGAGGGGGTGAACGTCGTGGCCGCGTGGGCAGCCGTCGTCGTCATCGACACCACAGCGGCGCCGGCAGCAGCCGTCGCGATGAGACCACCGGTGAGACGGTTGATGCGCTTGTTCATTCGAATCTCCTTCATGGGGGTTGGGGTGTTGCGGGTTGAGGTGAGAGCAGGTCTGCGGGTCGGCGGGTGAACCGGTGTGCGGGTCACTCCGGCGCGCGCGGGTTGCTGAGGGTCAGCGACAGGGTGTTGTCGCTGCCCGGCACCAGGGCGTTGATCGGGATCGAGCCGAAGGTCGGGAAGAAGCCGGGGATGTCGAAGAAGTTCAGCGGCGTGCAGCCGGTGAAGTTCCCGATGGTGTAGGTGTCCTTGAGCGTGCCGCCGCCGTTGATGGTGAAGTAGCCGGTCGGCGGGGTGGTGCTGTTGTCGATCACGCTGTCGGCGTTGATCGTGACCGGGTTGACGGTGTGGCAGTTGCTGCCGACGGCGAGCGGCCACCACACGCCGAAGACGCGGGCCTCGACGTTGCTGAGCCTTGATGTCGTACTTGACCTGCGACTTGAGGTCGAGCGCCTGGCGCGGCGAGGGCAGACTTCGTCAGGGTGCCGGTGATCTTGCCGACCTGGGTCATGGTGACCTTGGCCCGGGCCGGGATGCCGAGGATGTCGAAGTTGATGGTCTTCGCCGGGATCACCATCGTGCCGTCGATGATCGGCGTCGGCAGCGGCGCGATCGTGTCGATCGTGACGGAGATCGTGGTGGGGCCGATCGGCATGTCGGCGTCGACCTGGTTGCCGACGTGGGTGGTGCCCTCGGCGTCGTAGATGACGGTCAGGTGGTTGGGGTCGGTGTCGACGGCGTTGGCGGCCGGCTGCACGGCGGCGGCAGAACCGGCGACGAGCGCGAAGGCGCTCAGCACCAGCGCGGACCTCCGGCGCGTCTTGGAAAGGATGTTCACAGTGCCTCCTGGGGGTGGGGACGGATGGCGTCGTGGCGCGAACCGCGACTGTCCCGAGCCGTCGTGTTGTGATCACCGCCACCGTGGAAGCGAGCGACTTCCAGGGTCAACGGAAGAGCCGGGCAGAAGCCCGAAATCCGGACGTCCGTCCGGAGAACCGGAGTTAGGAGCGGGCCGCACGAGCAGCCACCTCCTCGCGCCAGCCAGGGAGGCTGGCGTGCAGTGCGACGACGATCGCGGCGTGCGCGGCGGGCTCGTCGAGCGCCTCGCCGAGCAAGCCGCTTGCCGACGCGGAGCCGATCGTGCGCGGTCTGCCGCGCGACGTGGTGGCGCTGCGCGATGACCGACAACGGCTCGCGCGACTCCAGCCAGGTCAGCAGCACCTCGCCGACCTCAACCCTCCGCGTGGGCCGCAGGTCGCGCAGCGCGGCGAGGTACTTGTCGACGAGCAGGCTCGGTCAACGCGGGACGCCCGGCCAGCAGCAGGCTCGCCGGCGACGTCCGCGCACGAGGTGAGGGGTACGTCGGTCGAGATGATCCCCGCCCGGACGGCGGCTGCGGCCTGGCGGCACAGCGCCAGCGCGTCCCCGACGTCGTACGCCGGCCGGGAGGGCCCGCTGATCGCGCGCTCCTCCGGCGTCAGCACCAGGTCGGGCAGGCGGTCGGTGGGCACCAGCGCGATCCGCCCGGCCCCGTCGACGAGCACGTCGGGGAGGTCGCTCACCGCTCGCGCGGCGCTCCCGTCGACCCAGACCACCGGCGTGTAGCGGGCGTCCGCCTCGACACCGGCGAGGGCGAGCAGGCTCCTCGGGAACGGACTCGGAGGCGAAGAGCGCCCGGGAGACCATGTCCCGGCGCGCCTTCGGCGCGAGCGCCATCATGGTGTGCGCCTGACGGTGTCCCGCGAGCGCGGCGTGGTGGATCTGGTGCAGGAACTGGCGCAGCCGACATCGGATCGCGTCGCGCTGCTCGGCCGGCCGCACCCGCGCGATGACGGGGTCCGCGAGCCGGGCGCGGTCCTCGAGGACGCGCTGCAGGTCGGGTCGAGCTTTGCCGGCGCTGTGGCCACGGACGGCGGCGCGACGGCCCAGGCGCATCAGGGTCGGCCCCGCCTGGCGGGCGGCGTCGTCGGTGCGCCCCTCGGCCGAGACGAAGGCGCGGGTCGCGACCAGCACCGAGTGGGCGACGGCGGGAGGGAGCACGGCGGCGGCGTCGAGGTCGCGGCACAGGCTCGGCGACCAGGGCATCGCCGTCGGCGATGCCTGCCCACCCGCGGATCGCGCTCACGAGCACCACGACCTCCCTCCCTGAGCAGCCGATAGTGACGGCCGCCACACAAAGACCTCACAGCGTGACGACGTGTCGCAAGAGGATTCGGGCAGGCGTGACCAAAACCGGTGCTGCCTTGTCAGCCGGGTGACAACGGGGTCCGGGGTGGTCGCGAGCGGGCGGCCATGGACCGCAGCCACCCGCCCCGGTCGTCACCGGAGAGCGCGGTACTTATCACCTGGGTGACAATTTCCCCGTTGTTCCCGCTCCGGCGGTATGTTCCACCTCACACCGGTGTGCCGGTGAGGGGAGGGATTCACGATGCACGTGGGACACGTGGGCATCACATTCACGACGAGTCTCGAGGCGGTGACCCGGACGCAGCGAGGTGGGCGCGCCAGCGACGAGGCAGGACAGAACGACATGAGCAGGGCACCGGCTCCGACGCGGGTGTCCCTGCCGGGCTCTGCCCAGTGGATGATCAGCAGCCTCGAGAGCGAGGTGCGGCCGGTCGCCGAGCGGGTGAGCGAGCAGGTGCGTACTGCCGTGCCCGAGCTCGACGCGCCCGGTGACGGCCGCCTGCGGCAGACTCGTCTTCACCGCGATCCACAACGCCATGCACCTGTTCGTCGACGAGGCGCTGGGCCGCGAGGTCTCGTACATGCCCGTGGAGGACATGTTCCGCAAGGTCGGGTACCGCGTCGGCGTGCGCGGGCGCGACCAGGAGCCTGATCGACCAGGGGATGACGGTCGCCGTCGCCGCGCTCTCCAACGAGCTCGGCGCGCGTGCCGCGGAGAACGAGTCTCTCCGCCGGGGCGCTCAACGCCATCAACGAGGCGGTGGCCGCCTTCGTCGGCCACCTGACCTCGCAGATCGGTGTCGGCTACCGCGCCGGTGCCGAGGCGCGCAGCACCGACACCGGGCTGGCCCGGGCGCGGCTGATCACCGCCCTGCTGAACGGCGGGGCGGACGACGAGGTCGAGACCCAGGCGGCGATCGCCGGCTGGGAGGTGCCCGACTCGGTGACGGTGATCGCCGTCGAGTCACGCTCCGACGAGCCGCTGACGGCGGAGGCACTCGGTCCGGAGGCGCTGACCCGGCCCGGCCGCGAGCCGCAGCCGGTGGTGTGCGCCACCGCGGACGCCGACGACGTCGTGGCGGCGATCCGGGCCGCCGTGCCCAAGACCCGGATCGCGGTCTGCTGGCCGGTCCCCCGCGCGGACGCACCGGTCGCGTGGACCTGGGCCAACCGCGCGCTCGACCTGGTCACCGCCAAGGTGATCCCGGCCCGCCCGGTCATCGACTGCGTCCGCTTCCGCACCGAGATCTGGCTGCACGCGGAGCCGGTGCTGCGCCGCCAGGCTCGCGCAGGAGCCTGCTGCAGCCGCTGTTCGGGGAGACCGAGAACTCCCGCGAGATCCTGTCCGAGACGCTGCTCGTGTGGCTGGAGACGCGTGACAGCGCGCCGGCGATCGCGGCCAAGCTCGGCGTGCACCCGCAGACGGTCCGCTACCGGTGGAAGCGGATCAACGAGCCTGTTCGGGGAGTCCCTGCACGACCCGGACTTCGTCATCCAGACTCACCCTGCTGCTCAAGGCGAGCGTGCCGCTGTGGATCGCCGGCGACCAGAGCGACTTCCAGCGCTATCGAGAGCAGGAGGCTGGTTGATGTCGCCGGAGACCGTCGTCTGCGTGCTGATCGCCGCGCTCCCGGCCCTCTTCGCCTACGCAACGCCGCTCTCCTTGTGGTTCACCCGCGCGCGGGCGCGGGCGGCCGGGGTGTTCCTCGACGACCGCACCGCGCTCACCGTCGGTCCCCGGGTCGACACCGTCCTGCTCGACCGCTGGGGCACCGTCACGACCGGGCAGGCTCCGCGTCGTCAACGTCGAGCCCGTCGAGCCCGATCACGAGCGCAACCTGCGGTGGTTCGCCGGCGCGCTCGGCCACGCCGCCGACGATCCGGTCAGCCGGGCCATCGCCCGGCTCTCCGCGCGCGGCAAAGCTCAGCCAGGTGCAGCAGCACGCGGACGGCGGCATCAGCGGCTCGGTCGACCGGCACCCGGTCCGGGTCGGCCGGCCGGACTGGCTCGGCATGGCCGCGCGCGACGACGTCGGCGTCACCGTCGGGGTCCAGGTCGATGCCCGCCCGATCGGCTACATCACCGTGGCCGACGACGTGCGGCCCACCGCTGCCGACGGCGTACGACGCCTGCTGGCCGACGGCGTCGAGCCGGTCCTCGTCTCCGAGGACACCGAGCGCAACACCCGGCAGGCTGGCGGAGACCTGCGGCATCGATCGGTGGTACGCCGAGTCCCCCCTCGACGCTCGCGAGCGACTCGTCTCCGACTACCGCGGCCGAGGCCGGGTCGTCGCCGTCGCCAGCCCCTCGGGCAGTGCCTCGGCAGACCTCACCTTCTCCGCCTCGGCGCCCGAATCCCCGCAGGTGCGGGGAATCCGGCTCACCGACCTCGACGTCGGACGGATCGCGACGGCGCTCGGCCTGGTCCGCGCCGCGGCCCATCGGACGACCCGCAGCCGTCGTACCGGTCTGGTGCTGGGGGTGCTCGGCATCGGTCTGGCCGCGGCGAACCTGCTTCCGCTGCCGGCGGCCATCGGCTTCCTCGTAGGAGCCTGCGCGCTGGTCACGCTGGTGGCGGCGCGGGGCTGACCTCCGTCAGGTCCAGGCCCATCGGTGACTGCGCGGGGATCTCCCCGGACGCGACGACCGCAGCCGCGAGCGGGCGCAGGAGCCCCACCGACTCGGCGATCTCGTCGTCGGCGAGCGCGTCGAGGGCGGCGGCGGCGAGGTCGTCGGTCTGCTTCTCGACGGTGCGCTTGAGGTGCCGTCCGGTCTTGGTCAGCGCCCCGGCGGCACCGGCGGCGTCGGCCAGGCCGCGGGCGTGGAAGCCGTCGAGCACCGCGGCCCACTCCTCGGCGGTGAAGCCTGCGCGCGGTCTCGTAGAGAGCGGCAGGCGTGCCGGTCGCGAGGGCGTGCAGCACGTGCGCCTCGCGGCCACCGATTCCGGCGACGGTCAGTGCGGCGACGTGCCCGTCACCACGGTGCTCGCGCAGCAGGGTCGCGGCGTGCCACAGCCGGGCGAGGGGCTCGTCGGGGACAGGGAGGGCGCGGTTGGCGGCGAACAGCGCCCGGCCCTCGAGAGGCGCGGTGGTGGCGGCGCGGGTGGCGAGCCTCGGCGGCGCGAGCGACATCGGCGTCGCCGAGCAGCCGGCGCAGGGTCGCCACGGAGCCGCCCAGCCGGGCGTCGAGGGCCGCCGCGGGACCGGCGAAGGACCAGGCGTCCGGGAGGGCGCGGGCCACCTGCGGGTAGGCGAAGTTGTGGAACAGGGCGTGCACCAGGTCCGGCGCGGCAGCGCCGAGGGGTGCGGCCCGGCCGGCGAAGTAGCCCATCCAGAAGCCGCGGTAGCCCGCCTCCCTCAACGCCCCGAGTGGCTCCGGCGAGAAGTAGGTGATCGCGTGCAACGGCTCGGCCAGGGTCCAGACCTCACGCGCGGCTGCGGCTCGGGGATGCGCCATGCACCGGGTCTACTCCCCCGTCGTACCCGCGTCCACCCGATGAGGTGGAGGTCACTCCTCGTCGTCGAGCAGCCCCTCGGACTCGGCCTCGGCGACGACGCGGCGCACGTTCTCCAGCGAGCCACAGCCCTGGTCGATCGCCTCGTTGCGGCGCGCCGCCCACTTCGCGCCGAGGTCGAAGCGCACCCGGATCGAGGTCTCGGTCCGCGCCGGCTCGAGGATGCTCAGGCTCCTCCTCGGCGATGTGGTGGGAGATCAGGTTGCTCAGCCTTCTCGACGGCATCGGTGAAGGCCTGGGTGTCGGTGCCCTTGAGCTCCAGCACGGCCAGCAGCGCCTGGTTGCCCTCGGCGTGCTCCTCCTTGCCGTGCTCGACGTCGTGGCCGTCCACGTCCTCGGCCGTACGTCGCAGCACGGAGTAGACGAGCCTCCTCCTCCGCCTGCCCGTGCGCGATCAGCACGTCCGCGAAGGCGCGGCGCACGTTGTCCCGGTCGGCCGTGGCGAGCCGCGCCTGGGCGAGCAGGTGCTCGAAGCGGCGGTGGTCGTCGGTGATCAGGTCGATGACGTCACCCGAGGTGGGCCGGCCCAGGTCGATTCCAGTCGTCATGAGGTCGCCGATACCCGCTGCGTCTCCAGGTAACCGTGGACGAGCGAGACCGCCGAGGCGCCCTCCCCGCTGGCCGCCGCGACCCGCTTCATCGAGCCCGCCCGGATGTCCCCGGCGGCGAAGACCCCCGGCACGCAGGTGGCGAGGTTCTCCGGCGGGAGGCCGTCGACCCAGCACTCTGTCGGTACGTCGCGCCCGGTCAGCACGAAGCCGCGCTCGTCGCGCAGCACGTCCTCACCGAGCCAGTCGCAGTGCGGCGCGGCACCGATGAGCAGGAACAGCCCACCGGCCAGGACCCGCTCCTCCTCGCGGGTCCGTACGTCGCACAGCCTGCAGCCAGCCCAGCCTGCCCGCTCTCGTCGGCTCCGCCGTCGATGATCTCCGTGCACGGACGGACGGTGATCCGCGGGTTCCACGAGATCTCGTCGATGAGGTACTTCGACATGGTGGCTGCCAGGTCCTCGCGCCGGATCAGGAGGGTGACCGAGCGCGCGAAGCGGGCCAGGTGCACGGCCGCCTGGCCGGCGGAGTTGCCGCCGCCGACGACGTAGACGTCACGGTCCTCCATCTCGCGCGCGGCCGTCATCGCGGCGCCGTAGTTCACCCCGGCGCCGACCAGGTCCTCCAACGCCTGGACGCCGAGCCGGCGGTAGGCCACGCCGGAGGCGACGAGCACCGAGCGGGCGTGCACCTCGCCGCCCTCGGTGACCAGCACGTGCGGTGCGCCGTCGGTGCCGGGCCGCAGGCTCCACCACGGACCAGCCGGTGAAGAAGCGGGCGCCGAAGCGGATCGCCTGGGTCCGCGCACGCTGGCCCAGGCGCATCCCCGAGATACCGCGCGGGAAGCCGAGGTAGTTGCGGATCATCGAGTCTGGTGCCGGCCTGTCCGCCGATCACCTCGGACTCGAGCACGACCGTGTTCAAGCCCTCGGAGGCGCCGTACACGGCGGCGGCGAGACCTGCCGGGCCGGCGCCGACGACCGCGAGGTCGACGACGGTGTCCACGTCGACGTCCGAGGGCCGGCCGTACATCAGCGCCGACAGGTCGCGCACCGAGGTGGGCGCGACGATCGGCCGGTCCGCGAAGGGCTTGGACGTCAGGTGCACCAAGGGGTACGTCGCCGCGCCGCCCACCCGCTCGGCGTGCAGGGCGATCGCCTCCTCCCCCTGCGGCGAGTCGGGTGCGTAGGTGCGGTGCGGGAAGCCGATCCGGTCCAGGAAGTCGCGCACCGCCAGCGACAGCGGCGTGGCGCCGGGCGTGATGATGCGGACCGTGTCGATGACCGACGAGGCGACGGTGGCGCCCCAGTCGCTGAGCAGACTCGACCACGGCGTAGTGGAACTCCTCGTCGCGGCGGCCCTGCGGCAGCACGAGGTAGGTGTCGAACTTGCCCTTGGCCAGGTAGGGCCGCAGCGCCGCGGTCTCCTCGGCGAAGCGGCTGATCGGGATCGCCACGATCCGGCGCGCGGTCGGCACCAGGGTGCGCCAGTCGTGCATGGCGAGCAGCACGTTCTCGTCGGGCAGCAGCGAGTCCGTCACGATCATCGCGACCGGCTGTCCGAGCGTGCGTGCCTGCTTGAGGATCGCGGTCGCCTCGGCGGCGCTGGTCGCCGGGCGCACGTCGTAGTCGTGCTCGTATCGGCGGAACTGGTCGGTCAGGGTGGCGATCTCGTCGGCGGAGACCAGCAGGATCACGGGCGCCGGGGCGTTCATGGCGGCAAGTCTGGCACCGCGGACCCCACGCGCGTAGCGTGAAAACCATGGCCCGCCCGCAGCCTGACCCCCGGCCCCGACCACCCGATCACCGTCACGCCCCACGAAGGGCGCGTCACCGTCCGCCTCGGGGAGCGGGTGCTCGTCGACACCGAGCGGGCCCTGGAGCCTGCGCGAGGCGTCGTACCCGCCGGTGCTCTACGTGCCCCGCGAGGACGCCGACGCCGAGGCGTTCACCGCCAGCACGACGCAGACCTACTGCCCCTACAAGGGCGATGCGTCGTACCTGTCCATCCGCGGCGAGGGCGAGGAGCCTGACCGACGCGGTGTGGTCCTACGAGCAGCCGTACGACGCAGTGGCGCCGATCGCCGGGCACCTGGCCTTCTACCCCGACCGGGTGACGATCGACGCCGACTGAGCGATGTGACCCGCGGGTCAGATCACCAGGTTCAGCGCCATCACGAAGACCAGGCCGGTCACCGAGAGCAGCGTCTCCATCGCCGACCAGGTCTTGAGGGTCTGGCCGACCGTCATCCCGAAGTACTCCTTGACGAGCCAGAAGCCGGCGTCGTTGACGTGCGAGAAGAACACCGAGCCGGCGCCGATCGCGAGCACCATCAGCGAGACCTCACCGCTGGAGAGCCTGGTCGGTGAGCGGCGCGAGCAGGCCGGAGGCGGTGACGGTCGCGACCGTCGCGGACCCGGTGGCGAGTCGGATGAGGACCGCGACGAACCAGGCGAGCAGCAGGACCGAGATGTTCGAGTCCGCCACCCGCTCGGCGACGATCGTGCCGATGCCGGTGTCGACGAGGGACTGCTTGAAGCCGCCGCCCGCGGACACGATGAGCAGGATGCCCGCGACACCGGGCAGCGAGGACTCCAGGGACTTTGCGACCCCGTCGCGGCCCATGCCGTGCCCCAGGGTGAACATGCCGACCACGACGGCGATGAGCAGCGCGATGAGCGGGGTGCCGAGGATGTCGAGGGTACGACGCAGCGGGTCCCCCTCGTCGTCGACGAAGATGTCGGCGAGCGCCTTGCCCATCATCAGCACCACCGGCAGGAGCACCGAGGCGAGGGTGATCGCGAAGGACGGCCGCCGGGAGGTGTCCTCGTCGCCGGCGCCCTCGAAGCGGTCGGGGACCGGCACGGCGACGTACCGTCCGACGAGGCCGAACACCGGGCCGGCGATGATCACGGTCGGGATCGCGACGGCGACGCCGAGGGCGAGCGTGGTGCCGAGGTCCGCACCGAGGTAGTCGATCGCGGTCAGCGGGCCCGGGTGCGGCGGCACCAGGCCGTGCATGGCCGAGAGGCCCGCCAGGGCGGGGATCCCGATGGTGACCAGGGACTGCCCGGAGCGGCGCGCGACCAGGTAGATCACCGGCATCAGCAGCACCAGGCCGATCTCGAAGAACATCGGCAGTCCGATGATCGCGCCGACGACCGCCATCGCCCACGGCAGCATCCGCGGTGAGGCGGCGCCGATGATGGTGTCGACGATCTGGTCGGCACCGCCGCTGTCGGCGAGCAAGCTTTGCCGAACATCGCTCCCAGCGCGATCAGGATGCCGACTCCGGCTGCGGTCGTGCCGAAGCCGGTGGTGTAGGCTGGTGAGCGCGGTCTCCACGCTGACCCCGGCGGTGACGCCGACGGTCAGCGCGCCCGCGGTGAGGGCGAGGAAGGGATGCAGCCGTGCGCCGATGATGAGCGCGACGATGACGCCGATGCCCAGCAGGGCGGCGAGGACGAGGCGGCCTTCGGAGGCGACCGGCTTCACCAGGTCGGTGCCGGCGAGGACGAGCCTGTGCGGACATGTCGGGGTGCTCCTCAGGCGGAGAGATCGGCGTACTGCTGGACGATGGCGTCGACCGACTGGTCGACGTCGAGGACGACACCGGCCTCGTCCTCGGCGAGCGGCTCGAGCGTGGCGAACTGCGAGTCGAGCAGCGAGGCGGGCATGAAGTGGCCGGGACGGCTGGCCTGACGGCGGGCGATGACCTCGCGGGTTCCGTGCAGGTGGACGAAGAAGGCCCGCGGCGCGTGCGCCCGGATCCGGTCGCGGTAGGAGTGCTTGAGCGCCGAGCAGGCTGATCACGCCGCCTCGCCGGTCCTGGGCCGCGAGCCACTCCCCGATCGCCTCCAGCCAGGGCCGGCGGTCCTCGTCGTCGAGCGGGTGGCCGGCCGTCATCTTGGCGATGTTGGCGGGCGGGTGGAAGTCGTCGGCATCGGCGAAGGGAACGCCGAGGCGTTGCGCGAGCGCCGCGCCGACCGTCGACTTGCCGGAGCCCGACACGCCCATGACGACGAGCAGGGGCGCGCCCCCGTCGTACGGCATCGTGCTGCTCATGGATCCTCCTGCTGCTGTGGTGGCCATCACAGTCTGCAAGTATTAATCTGCTTTTAACAACCCTTTCACCCGATAAATCTGATCTTTGGAGGCTCTCGTGGCCCGCACCGCGCTTCACGACGACGTGCTCGAGGCGCTCGGGCGACGGATCGTGGACGGCGCGCTCGCGGCCGGCGCGGTGCTCACCCTCGACGCCATCGACACCGAGCACGACGTCAGCCGATCGGTCTCGCGCGAGGCGGTGCGGGTGCTGGAGTCGATGGGCATGGTCACCTCACGGCGCCGGGTCGGGGTGACGGTGCAGCCGCGGGCGACCTGGCACGTCTTCGACCCACGGCTGATCCGGTGGCGCCTGGACTCCGCGGACCGCGCGGCCCAGCCTGCGCTCGCTCGGCGAGCCTGCGCAGCGGCTTCGAGCCGGTGGCCGCCGGGCTCGCGGCCCAGCGGGCGACCCCCGAGCAGTGCGCGGCCCTCACCGCCGCCGTCAACGACATGGTGGTGCACGCGCGATCGGGCGACCTGGAGTCCTTCCTGGCCGCCGACGTCGCCTTCCACCGGGTGTTGCTGGAGTCCTCCGGCAACGAGATGCTGGCCGCGCTCGACGAGGTCGTCGCGGAGGTGCTGGCCGGGCGCACCCACCACGACCTGATGCCGGCGCACCCCAAGCAGGAGGCCGTCGACCTGCACGTCGAGGTGGCCCGCGCCGTACGCTCCGGCGACGCGGGTGCCGCACGCGCCGCGATGGGCGCGATCATCGCGGAGGCGACCGATGCCGTCGCGGAGGACTCGACTACGCTCGGTTGACGATGGACATCACGCCTGAGACCAGCCCCCTGATCGACCGGCTCCAGGGCGAGGAGTACGACGTCACCGAGCCCCTTCCCGGTGTCCTCCACGTCCGCGGCCGCTTCTCCAACCCGGAGCGGATCGCGCTGCGCGCCGCGGCCGACGCCGGCGACCTCGCCGTCGCGGTCTGGGCGACCAGCCATCACGACGACTGGGCGCTCGTCGCGTGGAGCCGACCGGACCTGGTGACCATCACCCAGAAGGGCGCGACCCCGCAGCGCTGGCGGCACCGCACCCTCCCGGCGACGCTCCGACCGGACGCGCAGACCTTCCTCGAGGGCGCCTCCTCGCCGTTCGACATCGTCACCCGCCCCAAGCACCAGCCGACCCAGGCCGCACGCGACCTGCTCGAGCGCTTCGGGATCGCCGACGCGCCGCCGCCCGGCTGGGTGCCGCCCGTCGTCGAGGCGCCGGTCGTCCGCGAGTCGACGGTCGCGGCGGCCAAGCCCAAGCGGGTCGCCGCGCCGCGCGCACCCAAGGCGCCCGCCAAGCCGGCCAAGCCCGAGCCGGTCGTCGCGGTCTGCCCGACCTGCTTCATGGCGATCCCCGCGACCGGGATCTGCGACAACTGCGGCTGAGGATCGGCTCGCCGGGCGACCGGTCGATCCTGTGACACGGGTGACGCACGCGTCGACCCGCCCTCGGGCGCCCACCGGTGCGATGCTGAGTCCATGAGCGACTCCACCTCCGCTCCCCTCGGGATGCGCACGCTGTCGAAGCTCGGCCTCGCGATCGCCGTCGCCGGCGCGCTGATCCAGCTCGTGCTGGCGGTCTACTACCTGGCGATGGCGCACTCCCCCTCCCCGCACGACCTGTCCGTCGGCGTCGTGGGCAGCGCCGAGCAGCAGACGCAGGCGAAGCAAGCCTGGAGAAGGACGGCGAGTTCAAGGTCGAGCCGTACGACGACGCGGCCGCCCTGCAGCAGGCGATCCGCGAGCGCAAGGCCTACGGCGGCGTCGCCTTCGAGGGCCAGGCACCCACCCTGTACGTCGCGAGCGCGGCCTCGCCGGCGGTGGCCAACCTGTTCAAGGCGGAGTACACGAAGGTCTACCAGCAGCAGGTGCAGCAGCAGGTCCAGCAGACCACCGCGGCGAAGCAGCCCGTGCCGGTGGCGACCGTCGCGGCACTCACGACCCCGCCACCGGTCACCGACGTCGTACCCCTGCCGAAGGACGACAGCGCCGGCAGACTCCCTCGGCTTCGTCATCCAGGCGCTCTGCCTCGGCGGCTCGATCGCCTCGCTCGCGCTAGGCCGGCTGCGCGGGCTCACCGAGCGCTCCGCGCTGCGCGGCCTCGGGCACGCCGCACTGCTCGTCGTCTACGCCGTGGCGTCCTCCGCGGTCGCCCTGCTGGCGATGTCGCTCTTCGGCGTCGGCGACGGCGCCGACCACTTCACGCTCTTCTGGGGACTGGCGCTGATCTCGCTCGCGGTCACGGCCTCGACCGCGGCGTTCGTCGCCCTGATCGGCCCCGCGGGCTCGCTGATCGGCGCGCTGTACTTCACCGTCGGGCTCATCATCTCCGGCTCCTCGATCGCCCCGGAGATGCTGCCGAAGGCGGGACACGCGATCGGCCAGCTTGCTGCCGCCGGGTGCCGGCGCGACGGTCGCCCGGGACGCGATGTACTTCCCCGATGCGGCGACCGGCGGCGCCTTCGTCGTCCTCGGCCTCTACGCCCTGATCGGGCTCGCGGTGATCCTGCTCGTCAACGCGGCCGCCAACCGGACCCGCTTCGCCCGGGTCCTGCTCCGCGACGAGGCCTGAGCATGCCTGCCACGGACGGCCCGGGCGAGCGCAACGTCCTCGGTGACGTGCTGCAGCCGTGCGGCACGGACCCGCTCACCGGCTTCTTGCGCGACGGCAGTCTGCTCGTGCGGCCCGCAGGACGTCGGGCTGCACGCGATCTGCGCGGTGATGACCGAGGAGTTCCTCGCCCACCAGCGCTCGGTCGGCAACGACCTGTCCACTCCCCGCCCGGAGTGGGCCTTTCCCGGCCTGCACCCCGGTGACCGGTGGTGCGTGGTGGCGGCGCGCTGGCTGCAGTCGTACGCCGAGGGGGCGGCCGCCCCGGTCGTGCTCGCCTCGACCAACGAGCGGGCCCTGGAGCCTGATCCCGCTCGAGCCTGCTCCGGGAGCACTCCGTCGACGTACCGGACGACCCCGGTGGGCTGACCTCGGGCTAGCGGGCCTTACGCGCCCCAGGTGCCCTCGAGCACCGCGCGGTGCGTGGGCAGCGCCGCGTCGTAGGCCGCGCGGCCCCGCGGGGTCAGGCAGACGAAGACGCTGCGCCGGTCGGACTCGCACGAGGAGCGCTCGACGAGGCCGTCCTTCTCCAGCCGGGTGATCGCGCGGGAGAGCGCGCTCTGGCTGAGGTGGATGTCGCCGGCCAGCCTCGGCCATGCGGTACTTGCCGCAGTTGGCGTCGACGATCCGGTCGAGCGTCTCGAACTCGCTCAGGCCCAGGCCGTGCTCGTCCTGCAGCGCCTTCTCCAGAGCGCAGGCTCACGGCGGCGTGCCGGTCCAGCAGGCTGGCGCCACTCGGCGACCAGCGGGGCGGACACGGGAGCCTTCGACACACTCGCATCCTAGCCGTCACGTGAATTTCATGCAAACGCATTATTTGCTCTTGCATTGAATGCACGCGCATGGAACTGTAGCCGTCATGTCCCTCTCCTCCGCTACCTGGTCCGCTCGCACCTGGGGCCTGCTGATCACGCTGTGCGTGGTCCTCTTCCTCGATGGCCTCGACGTCTCGATGATCGGCGTGGCGCTGCCCTCGATCGGTGCCGAGTCTCGACCTGTCCACCTCCTCGCTGCAGTGGCTGATCAGCGGCTACGTCCTCGGCTACGGCGGCCTGCTGCTCGTCGGCGGACGCACCGCCGACCTCCTGGGGCGCCGCCGGGTCTTCCTGATCGCGCTCGCGGTCTTCGCCGTCGCCTCCCTGCTGGGCGGCCTGGTCAGGCTCGGGCCCGCTGCTCATCGCGACCCGCTTCATCAAGGGCCTCGCCGCCGCGTTCACCGCGCCGACCGGGCTGTCCATCATCACCACGAACTTCGCCGAGGGTCCGGCGCGCAACAAGGCGCTGTCGATCTACACGGTCTTCGGCGCGGGCGGCTACTCCTCCGGCCTGCTCTTCGGTGGCCTGATGACCGGCGTCGGCTGGCGCTGGACCTTCCTGCTGCCCGTCCCGATCGCGCTGCTCGCGCTGGTCGCCGCCTGGGCCCTGGTCCCCCGCGACGAGCCGGCCGAGGAGGGCGGTCACGACCTGCTCGGTGCGCTGACCTCCGGGGCCGCGATGCTGCTGCTCGTCTACACCGTCGTCTCCGCACCCGAGGCCGGCTGGGCTCGGCACGCACGGTGCTCTCCTTCGTCGGCGTGGCCGCGCTGTTCGCCGCCTTCGTCGCGATCGAGCGCCGGATCGCGCACCCGCTGGTCCGGCTCGGCATCCTGCGCAAGGCCAGCCTGGTTCGCGCCAGCATCGTGATCGTCGCGCTCGCCGGCTCCTACTTCAGCCTGGCAGTTCATCGTGACCCTCTTCCTGCAGGACGGCCTCGGCTGGTCGCCGCTGCACCGGCCCTCGCCCTGCTGCCCATCGGCCTGATGGTCACCACCTCGGCGATCTTCTCCGACAAAGCCTGGTGGACCGCGTCGGCACCGGGCCGATCATCGCGGTGACCACCACGGTGATGGCCCTGGGCTACCTGCTCTTCACGCTCACGCTGAGCACCGATCCGTCGTACCTCGGGATGGTGCTGCCCGCCCTGGTCCTCATCGGCATCGGCTGGGTCGGCTTCCCGGCCATCAACATCCAGGCCACGAGCGGGATCGAGGACGACGAGCAGGGGCTGGCTGCCGGCGTGCTGCAGACCTCGATGCAGGTCGGTGCGGCGATCGTCCTGGCGATCACCACCGCGATCATCAGGCTCCGGTACGGCGGAGGCGACCACACCGGCGGCGCTGCTCGACGGCTTCCGGCCGGGCCTGGGCTTCGCGACCGCGGCGTCCGCGCTCGGCGCGGTCGCGGCGATCGCCGGGCTGGTGTGGGAGCGGCGCACCCGTCGGGCGCCGGACCCCGCCCTCGCCGAGGTCGAGCCGGAGCCTGGCCGGCGTGGCCTGAGCCCGCAACCCCGATGGCCCTCGGGTGCGTCAGCCGTAGTGGCAGACGTACCCGAGGGTCTCGGTCACCTCGATCTCGAAGGACGACTCGCCCGGGACCCTGAACGACTCCCCCGCGGCGTACGACGCCCACTCTTCCGAGCCCGCGAGCCTGATCCGGCACGCGCCCGCGTTGGTCTCCATCACCTCGGGAGCGGCGGTTCCGAAGGTCAGGCGCGCCGGGAAGATCACGCCCGCCGACTTCCGCGTGCCGTCGGCGAGGAAGAAGGTGTGGCTCACGCAGGCACCGTCGAAGTAGACGTTGGCGCGCGGGTCCAGGGTGACGTTCTCGAACGTCGGCTCGTTCGTCGGCTCGTTCGTCGGCTCAGTGCTCACGGGCCGGAAGCGTAGTGCCGGGCGCCGGTGCCCGCGGGCTGCGCCGGTACGCCGAGACGGCCGGGTCCCCGACCACCCAGAACCGCCAGGGCACGTCCGCCGCCTTCGACACCCCGACCCTCGGCCCGGCCGCGATCCGCGGACGGGTACGACGCTCCGGACCGAGGCGGACCCCGGTGAAGTCCTCGCCCGGCGGGTGCTCGGCCAGCAGGTCGGCGCCGAGGTCGGCGAGCGTGATCCCCAGCGCCTGCGCCAGGTTTCCCGGTCCGCGCGCGAGCCTGCACGTCATTGGCCGGGTGGTTGCGGCGGAGCCGGGCCAGGTCGATGCCCTCGACCACCTCACCGGAACGCAGCAGCACCGCCGCCCCGATCTCGGCCGGCCCGGTGACGACGTTCGCGCAGAAGTGGATGCCGTAGGAGCGGTACACGTAGAGCCGGTACGCCGGGCCGTACATGATCTCCGAGCGCGCCGTCCGGGTGAACGCGTGCGACGCCGGGTCCTCCTGGCCGCCGTACGCCTCGACCTCGGTGATCCGCACCGTCACCCCGTGGCCGACGACCGTGCGTCCGAGCAGGCTCCTTGGCGCGTCGTACGACGTCGGCGCGGGCGGTGGCTGGCACGGCACCGACGCTAGCAACCGCCACCGGTGGCAGGATCACGCCGTGGAGATCGAGGTGGTCGGCGCCGTCGTCCTGCGCGAGGGACTCGTCCTGTGCGCCCAGCGCGGCCCCGGTGGCTCGCTCGCCGGCAGGTGGGAGTTCCCCGGCGGCAAGGTGGAGCCCGGGGAGGCGCCCGTCGCGGCCCTGGAGAGGGAGATCGCCGAGGAGCCTGCACTGCGTCGTCGAGGTCGGCGAGCGCGTCGCCACCACCCGGTACGACGACGGCCGGGTCGTCGTCGTGCTCACGACCTACTGGTGCACCCTCGCCTCCGGCACCCCTCAGGCTCACCGAGCACGCCGAGCCTGCGCTGGGTCGCGCCGGGCGAGCCTGGGTGAGCCTGGACTGGGCTCCCGCCGACGTACCGGCGGTGGAGGCGGTCGGCGCCGCGCTCGGCCGCTGATCAGCAGGCGCGCCAGATCCCACGCGGCGCGGCCTGGGCCGAGGCCTGGGCGTTGCGGTAGCGGGTCACCCGCTTGAACGGCTTGCGAGTGGGCTGGACCTTCGCCCAGCCTCGCAGGACCTGGACGTAGCCGATGTCGCTCGACCCCTTGATCACGTAGCGAAGGAGACGGCCGCTGCCGTCCTTGCGCGGTTGGGTGGGGTCCGACACCAGGGTCACGCGGGTGCCGCGCGGGAGCATCTTGCGTGCCGAGTCTGGTCGCCGCCGGACCACCGCACTGGCGCGGGCTCAGCGCCGGCGCCGCGACGCCGATCAGCCGCACCCGCCGCTTCACGCCGCTCGCCCTCACCAGGACCGTGTCGCCGTCGATGACGGAGATGATGCGCGCCGTGGTGCGAAGAGTCGTGGGTGCCGCCGGAGGCGGGGGCGTCGTCGTACCGCCGCCCCCACCGCCGCCACCCGTGGCGTCGCTGCACGGGCACGGCAGGCTCTCGCAGGCGATGCCGTCGCCGTCGGAGTCCAGGTTGTCCGGGTCGCTGTAGGGGCCACCGATGCTGAGGAAGTAGTCCTGGGCCGAGGCCTGCGAGCCGAAGTCGCCGCAGTCGAGGTCCTTGACGACGCGTCCGGGCGAGGCTCCGGCCTGCGGAACGAGGAGACCGATGCCCGCCACGACGACGAGGACTCCGAGGACGACAGCCACGAGACGACGAGCGCTTGCCTGCATGCCACGGACACTAGGACGTCTTGCCACGGTGCGCAGGAGTTCGGACAAACTGAGTCGATCCGACGATGGGTCAGCGACTTGGATGCGCCCATTCGGGGCCTCCACTCGAAGGTCGTGCGGTGTTAGTGTCCCGAGCATGCAGATTCGTCCGGCTCACGCCGCTGTCGCCGTCGTCCTTGCGATCACCGCGTCGGCCGCCCCGGCCGGCGCCAAGCCCGGAGGTGGTGTGACGACCGGGAGCGGACTGGTCTTCAAGGTCAACCCGGTGCAGTCCAGCGGCGACCAGTCACTCGTCGACGCCAAGGACTCCGCGAGCGCGGTCCCGGCCGGCGAGTACGCCACCGTTCCGCTGCGCAACCTCGACGGCTCGGGCTACCTGCGCGGACGGTGGGTCACCGTCGACTCCGCAACCGGCACGCCGGCGTACTCGGCCTCCGGGGTGTTCAACTACAACCGCAAGGACGACCAGTTCGAGCAGGTGATGGCCTACTTCTGGGTCAACCAGGCGCAGGAGTACATCCAGTCGCTCGGCTTCGGCTCGACGCTGCGCCCGGTCGTGAAGCAGTCGTTCAGCGTCAAGATCGACCAGTACGGCGGCGACAACGAGCTACCAGACCGACAAGCCCTACCGGATCCGTCTGGGCAAGGGCGGGGTCGACGACGCCGAGGACGCCGAGGTGATCGTGCACGAGTACGGCCACGCCGTCCACGCCTCCCAGGTGCCGGGCTACGGCAGGCTCGCTGGACGCCGGCTCGATCGGCGAGGCCTGGGGTGACTACCTCGCCGTCTCGGTCGGCCTCGACGCGGCGCAGCAGTACGGCTGGCCGGTCAAGGCGCCCGAGGCGTGCGTCATGGACTGGGACTCCACGGCGTACACCGCCGGTCCGGTGCACTGCCTGCGCCGTCTCGACACCGACCTGACGGTCGCCGACCGCGAGGGCGAGGTCCACTTCGACGGCCAGATCTGGAGCGGGGGCCTGTGGGACGCCCGCGCGGGCTACGAGGCCCTCGGCCTGTCCTCCCGCGCCTTCGACACCACCGTCATCGACGCCCAGTTCGACTTCGCACCGGACACCTCCTTCGACGCCGCCGCCACGGCGATCTACCGCAAGGCACTCACGCGGGACGGCGCCGCTGCCGCGAAGGTCGTCCGGGACGCGTTCGCCGCGCGCGGCATCACCGTCACCCCCTGAGCCAACGGCGGCACGCAGCAGAACGGAGTGGGCCGTGACCGCGGGCGAACCGAGGAGTTGACCTACGCCGAGTCGCCCTAGTTGTGATGTCCAGGGAGGTTGTACCGCCCGGCACCGGTGAGCCTGTCTGACAGGCGAAGGCCTCCGGTTGTGAAGTGGAGTCTGTCTAGTTCAACGCTTCACTGACCGGAGGCCCTCGTGTCCCACGCTAACGCTGCTCTGACCCCACGTGCCCGTTTGCGGCTCGCCCAGGCTCGTCGTCGACCGCGGCTGGACCTACGCTGCAGCGGCCAAGATGTTCACGGTCGCCCCACGCACCGCGAAGAAGTGGGCCGACCGCTACCGCACCGAAGGCCCGGGCGGGATGGTCGACCGCAGGCTCACGACCGAAGACGTGTCCGAACAGGACCAGGCCGGAGGTGGTGCGCCAGATCGTGCGACTGCGATGGCGCCAGCGACTCGGTCCGGTCCAGATCGCCGGCCAGGCTCGGCATGCAGGCCTCGACCGTGCACGCCGTGCTCGTCCGCTGCCGGATCAACCGGCTCTCCCACATCGACCGCGTTACCGGCGAGCCGCTGCGACGCTACGAGCATCCGCACCCCGGCTCGCTGATCCACGTCGACGTCACCAAGTTCGGCAACATCCCCAACGGCGGCGGGCACAAGTTCCTCAGCCGCCAACAGAGTCGAGCCAACGGCATCGCGACAGCACTCCGCACAGGCGAACGTGGGAAGCACTATCGACCATTGATCGGGACCGCGTTCGTGCACACCGTCATCGACGACCACTCACGCATCGCCTACGCCGAGATCTGTACCGACGAGAAGGCCGCCACCGCGATCGGTGTCCTACAGCGTGCGGTGGCCTGGTTCGCCGATCACGGCGTCACCATCGAACGAGTCCTATCCGACAACGGCCCGGCCTACTGGTCCTACGCCTGGCGCGACGCGTGCGCTGAGCCTAGCCATCATCCACAAGCGGACCCGGCCCTACCGGCCCCAGACCAACGGGAAGATCGAGCGTTTCCACCGAACCCTCGCCGACGGATGGGCCTACGCCCGGCTCAATGAGTCAACCGAGCAACGCAACGCCGCGCTGCCCGCCTGGCTCCACTTCTACAATCACCACCGCACCCACTCCGCCATTGGAGGTCGCCCACCGGTCACCCGGCTGACCAACCTCCCCGGACATCACACCTAGGCGAGTCTCGCTTTGGACTGGGCAGTGAAGGCGGTGGGGTCGGGGCACGTCGCGTCAAAGATAGCGCTTCCTGACTCACGCGCGTAGGCGTTCCTTCAAACTGACACAGGGCTCTGACATGTACTGTTAATGTTCGGCCCGTGTCGACCACTAGCAGCGGACAGATCCAGCGAATCCCTCTTGCGGATCTGCGCCTTGATCCCGACAATCCTCGCCTCCCGCCCGAAATGCAGGGCGGTGGACACAGCCAGCGAGACATCGCACTCTACATCAATCAGCATTACGATCCACTGAAGATCGCAGAGTCAATCGCCGAGCATGGTTTCTTCGAGAGCGAAGCCTTGATTGCCGTGCCCTCCGGCAATGGGGATTACACGGCCGTTGAGGGAAATCGAAGGCTGACGGCCTTGATGGGACTCGACGACCCTAGCCTGCGGCAAGAATTTGCCAATGAGAACAGCGGGTGGCGAAGACTTCCGCACGCACAATTGCCAGAAACACTCCCCGTGGTCGTGGTGGAAAAATCCGGAGGTTGTTGCGCCGCTCCTTGGATTTCGGCACATCTCAGGCATCGAACCTTGGGATCCCTACGCCCAAGCCAGGTATATTGCGCGGCTCGTTCACGACACCGGCAGAACCCTGAATGAGATAGCAGATCTCGTGGGTCGCACTCCAACGGAGATCAAGTCTCGATATAGGGATCACGACATTCTAGAACAAAGTCGACACCGTGTTTCGCATCTCCACGGCGCGCGCCCGCGGTTCCTTCGGCGTCTTCAGCAATGCCATGGGTCGAACCGCGATTCGCGGATTCATCGGTGCACCCGACCCGCGGAACGTCGATCCCGACGTGTGGCCGATCCCCGATGAATTTCGGACGAAACTTGCAGACTTGCTCATCATGCTTTTGGAAACACGAAAGGCGAGGGACGAGTCATCTCAGATTCGCGTCAGATCGGTCGCTTGGCTTCAGTCCTCGCCGAACCTAGCGGCCGAGTCTGTTGCCGTACTGAAGAAGACCCAAGATCTCGACGATGCCCTCGATGCCGCGTCAGATCCGACCGATCAACTACGTCGAGCGGTTAGGTCGGCGCGCCAACAACTGGAGAAAGCGATCGCGCTCGACATCGACGAGCCTGGACGAAACCACCCTCGAGCACCTGCGGAGGATCCAGCGATTGGTCGATATTCTGGAGGGCGGCAAGCGATGACCTGGATTGAGCCGCCGGGCGAGTTCTCGCCCAATCAACTGGCCGACTTCATCGAAGCAGAAGCGACATTCTCGGAGGACGAGTACTTCTCTATCTCTGAGTTGCGGGGATTGTTTTCTTCTGGTCGGCAGCCAACCGACGACCAGTTTTCCTTCGCTCTGCAAGAGATTGAGCGACGCACTACGGTCTTCGGGCCAATGTATCCCTTTCTGGCCGACCAGCGAGGCGTTTACTTCGAGCGTGGATCTCACAGCGCGCTTTACCAATTCCTCGCCATCATGAGCCTTCGCGGCACGCCCGTAAGAGTGGACCGCACCTTCCCTCGTTCAGACGTCCTATTCGATGCGATCTGCAGGGAAGCCTTTCGGGCCTGGGGAGGAATGGATGCCCGTGCAGTGGTCTTTGCTCATCCTGCCCGCGATGGGCGTCCGACTAAGTTCGACGAAGCCATAACGTGGGTGGCCAATCTGATGGGCGTACCCGCCACAGGTGCAGACTTGTCCCAGACCACTACACGGATGGCGGCGTCGATGTGGTCATGTGGCGCCCGTTCCCCGACGGAAAGTCGGGCTTCCAAATCGTGCTCGCTCAGAACACCGTTCAGTTGACGTACTCGCGAAAGCCCCGGGACGTCCGCCCCCACCAGTGGGCCAAGTGGCTCGACATCGGCGCCGCTCCCATGATCGGATTCGCAATCCCCTTCAGTGTCGAGCAGGGTGACATCTGGTGGCAGGACGTAGTGGACGTGGCCCACCTGCCGTTGGATCGCGGTCGTCTCCTTAGTGTCCTGCAGCACGAGGACCCGACCACGTGGCCTGAGTGGGACAGGCTCGCGGCTTTCGTAGCCGAGGAAATCGACGAGACGCGTCGGCGCGGTGAGTTCTCGGGAGGATCGGGGGTCAGCATTACTGCGCCCCGACGCAAGAAAAAGTAGCGCTTGTTAGGGTGGGCGGAACATGAAGAAGGAGCCGTCCCGCACAAGTCCTGGGGGTGCACTCTCTGAGAAGATGTCCACCTTGGCTCGCAGGGGCACTGCTCCCGAGATGGCTCTCCGTCACGAGCCTGCACCGCCGCGGGTTGCGCTTCCGTGTCCAGTTCAAGGTCCCCGGGAACAACCGCCGGACGATCGACATCGCGTTCACCCGGGTCCGGCTCGCGGTCTACGTCGACGGGTGTTTCTGGCACGGTTGCCCTGAGCACTACCACCCTCCGCGAACCAACGCGGAGTGGTGGCAGTGGAAGATCAGCCGCAACCAGGCCCGAGACGCCGACACCGAATCGGCTCTCCGTGACGCCGATTGGTACGTCCTACGGCTCTGGGAGCATGTTCCTGTCGACGAGGCTGCCGATGCCGTCGCGCGTGCGCGCGAGCAGTTGCTACCCGCTCCCTGAACTCCCGTACCGGGGACGACCACGGCAGCAGCGTGCTACTACTTGTCGGCAACTGCCAAGAGGCGAGAAAGGCGAACCCGTCGTGACCGAGGACGGCTTGTTCAGCGTGGCGCCCGCTGGTGCGGCCGAGCCTGGCAGCGCGCCCGCAGCCAGCCCGCCCGCCCCGGCGACCTACTCGGACAGCCTCGCGCAGTTCGACCGGCTCCGCGGCACTTTCCACCGCGACGCCGGCTTGCGGCAGGAGACGGAGTGGGCGTACCGGCTCGCGGTCGAGACGTACAACCCCTCCGACCGGGGCCTGCGATTCATCACGGGCGGCATTGGCGAGTGGATCGTCACGTTGGCCGCCTACCGGGCCGGCATCGTTACCCTGCCCGACGGTCACAACGCTGACGGTCACGACACCGTCGACCTGCTGAGCCAGGCTCGTGGGCTGTGGTCGGTCAAGACCTCGTATAAGCCGGGCGGCAAGTTCACCATCACCAACGGACAGGGCGGCCCAGGCGCGGGGCTGGTGGTGTCCACCATCTTCCTGTCACCCGAGCCTGCCGGGCATCGTCCTGGTCGACCCGGCGATCCACCCCGACATGGTGGCCCTCGTCGAGGTCGCGCGTGACTCCACCAAGCCTGGCGAAGGCGGCGATCGTCCATCACGCTGCGGAACGCCCCGAGTGCGTCATCCCGCTCCAGATGCCCGTCAACCCAGGTGCCACCGTCCGCGACCCCGCGTTGGAAGCCGTCAAGCCTCCTGGTCGACAACGTGAACTTCCCTCGACTGCGCACCATGTTCGCCGACGCAGCGGCACGGCAGGACGTCTCGCTCGTCACCCAGCCTGCGCGACCTTCGCTCGCTGAAGGACTCGGGTGCGCTCGACGACGACCAGTACCGGGCGGCAGTCAACAAGGCTGACCGGGGTGGAGTGACGTGGCACCACAAGCTGAAGAAGACCGAGTGGCCCGCCCACATCACGGACGCGCTGGGGATTCCCGCGATCATGGGCAAGGGCGGCCCGTGGCACTCCACGGGCGACACAACTGATCTCGCCTGGTTCCATGCGTTGTGCGACTACCTCGGCATCGACTATCCGGGTGAGCGCATTCGCGCGATGGAGGCGATCATCACCGCCGCCGGCGGGGTCTGGAACGAGGGTCGACACAGACTCGAAGGGCACCGGGAAGATTCCGGGCGGCAACGTGCGCCGTGAGGCCTTCGAGGATCTCTGGGACTACCTGACCCGACCGGGAGGCATCGCCGAGGGCGGGGCGGCCCAGCCCGGCGGCGACCACCTGGCCGGCCGGGACGAGAGCCTTGCCCGGCGAGCCTGGTCTGGGCCTATCGCAACATCCGCCTTCGCCAAGGACAACCGGCATTCCGCAACCGGTTGCTCCGGGCGTACGGCGGGCGTTGCGCCATCACCGGCGACGACATCAGTGGCGCACTCGACGCGTGCCACATCCATGCACACGCCGCGGGCGGCTCCATGGAAACCACCAACGGAGTCTTGCTGCGCTCCGATCTCCACACCCTGTTCGACCTCGGTCTGATCGCGATCAACACCGAGACCTGGACCGTGCTCGTGCACGCGAGCATTCGCGACACCGTGTCGGGAAGAGCGCTAGCGGGAGCTCGATTTCGTCGCCCGACCGCGGCCGCCGACTGCCCGTCGAAGGATGCACTGGACCAGCACCGCTCCCGATGCGGTCTGTGATGCGCCGGAGACCTCAGGCGAACGAGTCATCGGGGTTGTCCGGGGATCGCTCCACCGCGCGCACGACCTGGGGCGCGACCGCTGCGATCTCTTCCGCGTGCTCCCGCACGTACTTCTGGAACACGTGGTACGCCGCGCCGACATTCACCCCGTTGCCCATCTGCTTGTAGGAGGCCGCGTCCTTCTGCGGCTCGCCATCCTTGGAGCCCGGCACGGACCGCCGGAACTCGAAGGTGTCGGGGAGGCCCTGAAGGCGGGCGGTCTCCCGCGGCGTGAGCCGTCGGCGGTTGCCCAGGATCGAGGTCTGAGTGATGGCCACCAGCGCAGGGACGTAGTCAGGCCGCTTCGCTCGAATCCCCGAGGGCCGGAAGTGCATGATCGTCTCGGCGAGCGGCCGGTGCTCTCCCGCCTGCCACTCGAACTTGCGGCGAGAGGGCGGAAAGGCGTCGAGCAGGTGTTCGTAGCGCGCGATGACCTCTCGGTGACGCTGCCAGAAGATAGCGTTCTTGCGGAGGAAGTCCTGCTTCCACCGTGGGATCGGGGCGCCCCCCAACGAGGCGGCCTCAATGATGTCCTCCGCGTCGGCGAGTGAGCGAAACTCGTCGTACCAGATCGGGAAGCCTGGCAAGCGCTCGCCCGGTGCGAGGCGATCGGCCACGTCCGTCAGCAATCGGTCCCAGGTGTCGATCATCTTGAGACTCGGCGGATTCGAGAAGATACTTGCCGTCCACCTCGCTGTCCTTCTCGAGAGGCAGGTGTCGACCGAGGTCCCACTGCACCTTCGACCAGCCCAGGTCGAGCCCCTTGGGCGACACGATCGGGTCGTCGAGGGCTCGCCGGGTCCTGAGCCGACTCGGGTCCCACGTAGTGAGCGAGGATGAACACGCGCTCGCGCACCTGAGGCCGGCCCCCCAGCGTGGGAGGCAGCAGGTGCGGCGAGAAGATGGCGGGCTCGTCCGCAGTGCGGTAGCCGAGCTCTCGCAACGTCCGGACGATCGTGCGGAACGTGGTGTCGCGGTGCCGTGGCCCGGCAAGGTTGCGCACGTTCTCCAGGAGCACGACCGAGGGCCGGACCGACGGCTCGGCCAGGATCCGGGCGATGTTCCAGAACAGGGTGCCGCGCGTCTCGTCCATGCCCCGCTGGAAGCCGCTCTTGGAGAAGGGCTGGCAAGGGAAGCCTGCGGCGAGCACGTCCGCGTGCGGGACGGTCACCTCGGGATCGGTCAGCGCAACGATGTCGCCGTTGACCTTGAACTCCGAGACGCCTGGCGGGAGCGGTGCACCGGACTCGCGCAGGGGGCGCAGCCAGTTGTGGTCGTAGACGCGCGCGGCGTCGCCGTCGATCTCGCTGGCGAACGCCCAGCGTCCGCCAGCAGCGTGCAGCGCCGCGTGGAAACCGCCGATGCCGGCGAAGAGGTCTGAGAAGGTGAACGAGGCTTCAGAGCTCGGTCTCATGTTCGAAATCTACGCCAATCGAGCCAGGGGGAAGCAACGTGGTACGGCGTGTTGTGGACAAAGGGCGGGCCGCGTCGCGACCCGCCCTTGCCGTGGGTTCTCGGTCATTTGCAGCCGCTGGTGCTGCCGCAGCCCTCGCACACGTAGCACGACCCGGCGGGGCGCATCTTCGTGCCGCAGGTCATGCACAGCGGGCTGTCGACCGCGTGGCCGGTGATCTGCTCGAGGAGCCTCGGCCGTGGTCTTGGCGGTCTTGGCCTCGACGACGGGGGCACCGGCGAGCGGGTCCTCGTCGACCTCGGCCTCGACGACGTCCTCGACGGCCGGGGTGGCCTTCGCGACGGGGGCGTCGACGAGCTCGGAGGCCGAGCCGGTCTCCTCGACGGGCTCGTAGGAGCCGGTCTCGAGGTGGCGCTGGCGCTCCTCGGCGGAGTAGATGCCGAGGGCGGAGCGCTCGTCGAAGGACAGGTAGTCCAGCGCCGGGCGGCGGAAGACGTAGTCCATGATCGACTGCGCCATCCGGACGTCCGGGTCGTCGGTGAGGCCGGCGGGCTCGAAGCGCAGGTTGGTGAACTTCGAGACGTAGGTCTCCAGCGGGACGCCGTACTGCAGGCCGATCGAGACCGCGATCGAGAAGGCGTCCATCACGCCGGCGAGGGTCGAGCCCTGCTTGCCGAGTCTTGAGGAAGATCTCGCCGAGGGTCTGGTCGTCGTGCGCACCGGAGGTCATGTAGCCCTCGGCGCCGGCCACCGTGAAGGAGGTGGTGCGGGCCAGGCGGGACTTCGGCAGACGCTTGCGGGTCGGGGCGTAGACGACCTTCTCCACGACCTTCTCGACGACCTTGGTCTCGGCCTCGGCAGCCGCGGCGTCCGCGGCAGCGGCGTCCTTCTTGGCCTTGCCGCCACCGTCGGCGAGCGGCTGGCCGACCTTGCAGTTGTCGCGGTAGATCGCGGTGGCCTTGAGGCCGAGCCTTCCACGACTCCAGGTAGATCTGCTCGATCTCCTCGACCGTCGCCGACTCCGGCAGGTTGACGGTCTTGGAGATGGCGCCGGAGAGGAACGGCTGGCAGGCGGCCATCATCTTGACGTGGCCCATCGGCTTGAGCGCACGCTCGCCCATGGCGGTGTCGAAGACCTCGTAGTGCTCCGGCTTGAGGCCGGGGGCGTCGACGACGTGGCCGTGCTCGCCGATGTAGGCGACGATCGCCTCGACCTTCTCGGAGTCGTAGCCGAGCTTCTTCAGCGCCCGCGGGATGGTCTGGTTGACGATCTGCAGCGAGCCGCCGCCGACGAGCCTTCTTGAACTTCACCAGGGAGAAGTCAGGCTCGATGCCGGTGGTGTCGCAGTCCATCATGAAGCCGATGGTGCCGGTCGGCGCGAGCACCGAGGCCTGCGCGTTGCGGAAGCCGTTGGTCTTGCCGAGGTCGACGACCTTGGCCCACTCCTCGGTCGCCAGCCTTATGCACCTCGGCGTCGGCGATGTGCAGCGGACGCACGTCGTCGTTGGCGGCCTGGTGCTTGCGCATCACCCGGTTGTGCGCCTCGGCGTTGCGGGCGTAGCCGGCGTACGGGCCGACGATCGAGGCCAGGCTCCGCCGAGCGACGGTACGACGTGCCGGTCATCAGCGAGGTGATGGTGGCCGCCATCGCACGACCGCCGTCGGAGTCGTAGCCCAGGCCCATCGCCATGAGCAGCGCGCCCAGGTTGGCGTAGCCGATGCCGAGCCTGGCGGTAGTCGCGGGTGGTCTGGCCGATCGGCTCGGTCGGGAAGTCGGCGAAGCAGATCGAGATGTCCATCGCGGTGATGATCAGGCTCGACGGCCTTGGCGAACAGCGGCGCGTCGAAGGTGTCGTCCTCGCGCAGGAACTTGAGCAGGTTGAGCGAGGCGAGGTTGCACGAGGAGTTGTCGAGCGACATGTACTCCGAGCACGGGTTGGACGCGGTGATCCGGCCGGTCTCGGGGTTGGTGTGCCAGTCGTTGATCGTGTCGTCGTACTGCAGGCCCGGGTCGGCGCAGGCCCAGGCGGCCTCGCTGATCTTGCGGAACAGGCTGCGGGCGTCGACGGTCTCGATGACCGAGCCGTCCTTGCGCGAGCGCAGGCCGAACTCGGTGCCGTTCTCGACGGCCTTCATGAACTCGTCGTTGACGCGGACCGAGTTGTTGGCGTTCTGGTACTGGACCGAGGTGATGTCCTTGCCGCCGAGGTCCATGTCGAAGCCGGCGTCGCGCAGGGCGCGGATCTTGTCCTCCTCGCGCCACTTGGTCTCGACGAACTCCTCGATGTCGGGGTGGTCGACGTCGAGGACGACCATCTTGGCCGCGCGACGGGTGGCGCCACCGGACTTGATGGTGCCGGCGGAGGCGTCCGCGCCGCGCATGAAGGAGACCGGGCCCGACGCGGTGCCACCGGAGGACAGCAGGCTCCTTGGAGGAGCGGATGCGGGAGAGGTTCAGACCGGCACCGGAGCCGCCCTTGAAGATGAAGCCCTCCTCCTTGTACCAGTTGAGGATCGAGTCCATCGAGTCATCCACCGACAGGATGAAGCAGGCCGACACCTGCTGCGGGGACTGCGTGCCGACGTTGAACCACACCGGGGAGTTGAACGAGAAGTACTGGTGGGCCAGCAGCCAGGTCAGGCTCCTGCTCGAAGACCTCCGCGTCCACCGAGGTCGCGAAGTAGTCGTTGTCGATGCCCGCCTGGACGTAGCGCGAGACCACCCGGTCGATGAGCCTGGCGCAGGCCGGTCTCCCGCTCGGGCGTACCGACGGCGCCGCGGAAGTACTTGGTGGTGACGATGGTGGAGGCGTTCAGCGACCAGAAGTCCGGGAACTCCACGCCGAGTTTGCTCGAAGACGGTCTCGCCGGTCTTCCAGTTGGTCTGGACGACGTCGCGCCGCTCCCAGGTGATCTCGTCGTAGGGGTGCACGCCCTCGGTGCTGAAGATGCGCTCGATCTTCAGCCCCTTCTGCGTGGCCGTCGGGTTGCTGGCCGTCTCGGTCATGACTCTCCTGGTGTCGGTGCGGTGCGGATGTCGGTGGTGGGTACGACGCACGCCGCAGCGTGCAGGGGAAGGTTGGTGGCCCGGCAGGCAGGCTTCCCCACTACCTGCCGGGCGTCTGTGGTCAGCCCGTCGGGGCCGGCTCGCTCTGCAGGCTGGCGCTCGGCGCGCAGGAGAGCGATCTCGTTCTCGAAGTCCGCCGCGGAGTCGAACCCGCGGTAGACCGAGGCGAAGCGGAGGTAGGCGACCTCGTCGAGGCGTCGCAGGGGCGGGAGGATCGCCAGGCCCACCTCGTGGGCGGCGATCTCGGGGCTACCGGCCAGCCGGAGCCTGGTCCTCGACCTCCTGGCCCAGCCGGGCCAGGTCGTCCTCGTCGACGGGGCGGCCCTTGCAGGCCTTCCGCACGCCGGACACGGCCTTCTCACGGGTGAACGGCTCGGTCGCCCCGGAACGCTTGAGCACCGTGAGTCGCATCAGGCTCGACGGTGGTGAAACGCTTCTCGCAGGCGGCCGACTGGCACACCCGACGGCGGCGGATCGAACATCCGTCCTCGGAGACCCGGGAGTCCAGGACCTTCGTGTCGTTGTGCTTGCAGTACGGACAGTGCATGGCTCCTCCTCCCGGGGCGGTTCCGCTGTGCACAACCGGCGTCCGGCTGTGGGGAAACGGGCGTGATCTGTGCAACCCCACACCCCGTCTTGTGGACTAGATGTGGAGAACTACATCCTTGTAACTACTAGATGTAGTGGTAACCGTACGCCGCGACCACCACAGGTGCAAGACCGGGATCGGGGCAGATCTCGGAAGGTCCCACTCCTGTCGCGTTTGCGCAGGTCAACGGCCCGAAAGTCCTCCCGGAGAGTTCAACAACGCGGCGTGTCGAGACCTTCCGGGAGGCGGTCGGAGATCGTCGTCGCGGGCGGTTTCCCGGGTTGCCGGCGCGTCGCAACCAGCCATCAGCCACAATGACCGCCGTGACAGGAGGAAAGCGCGCAGGCGACCGCACCAGGGCGCGATTCCGCCCTGATCTGCTCGGCCTCGCCGTCGGCATCACCTTCGCCCTCGTGGCGTGGGGGTACCTCGTCCTCGCCGCCATCGACTTCGGCGCCACCGCCCGCCACGACGGCAAGACCAGCGCCTGGGCGTTCCTGGCGATCGCGGCCGTCGGCGGCATGCTGTGCCTCTTCCTCGCGTTCATGCTGGCCGTCCGGCTCTCCCGGGCGATCGGCCTCACCGCCGCCCCCGAGCCCAAGCCGAAGCGCGACCCGGACGCTCCGAAGGGCGGCAAGCGCGCCGCACGCTGAGCCCGACCACACGGGCCGCACTGCTGCTCCGGCCACACCGGCTGCACCGGTCGCACTGCCGAAGCGCTCGCCTCCGGAAAGCGCGAAGGGCGGGAGCCGGCACTGAGCCGGATCCCGCCCTCCGTCTTCCCCACTCCGCCGGGGTCGAAGCGGCGGAGAGGCTGGTGGGCCGACATCCGTCGGCGACGGATCAGTCGGTGGCGGTGGGCACCCGGAGCTCCTGGCCGGCGTAGACCACGCTGCCGTCGAGGGTGTTGAGGTCCTGGATCCGGTCCATCGCGCCGCGCACGTCGTCGTCGGTGCTCGCGGCGACGTCGCTGGCGATGTCCCACAGCGTCTCGCCCGGGGCGACGGTGACCACGGTGACCGCGCCGGCGTCACCGGCGTCGCGGGTGGCCGCGGAGCCGGCGGCCAGCCAGATGGCGACCGCGGCGACCGCCACGGAGGCGAGGAGGAACACGACCGCCCGGCCCCGGCGGGTGAGCCGGACCGAACCAGAACGCCGGGCTGGCGTGGCGGCCGGACGCGCGGTGGCGCGGGGGGCGGCGACGCGGTGCGGGGCGATGCTGATCGTGCTCATGGTGACCTCCGAGGGGAAGGGGGCGGATCCTGTCGAGGAGTTGTCTATCGAGGGGGTCCGACACAAAGGGTTCGACCAGACGTTCGATCGAACATGTGTACGAGACTAGATCAGGTGTTCGAACAAATCCAGCACCGGTTCGAAATCCTGTTCGACGGCGTGTCGGCGACACGCCGTTCGAACAGATGTTTGAAACAGCGGGAGACGATCGGTTAGCGTCGGGCCACGGGCTCGGACCTCCACCGGACGGAGACGGGCCGCGATCCGCAGAGAGCCTGGAGGCATCCCCATGACGGAGCGCAAGGCAGGCCGCGGCGTCACCGAGTCGCCGGACGGTCCCCCGGACGCGACCGGCCTGACCCCCCGCCAGCAGCGGGTGCTGGCCCACATCAAGGACAGCATCGAGAAGCGCGGCTACCCGCCGAGCATGCGCGAGATCGGCCAGGCGGTCGGCCTCACCAGCACCTCGAGCGTGGCCCACCAGTCTGCGCGTGCTGGAGGAGAAGGGCTACCTCAAGCGCGACCCCAACCGCCCGCGCGCCCTGGAGGTCTTCCTGCCCGAGGTGATGGCCGCGCGCAAGGCGATGGGCTCCGCCGAGGAGAGCACCTACGACGAGACGGGCATCGGCGACGCCGCTCCCGTCCCGGCCAACGTGCCGGTCGTCGGCCGGATCGCCGCCGGTGGCCCGATCCTCGCCGAGGAGCGGGTCGAGGACGTCTTCCCGCTCCCCCGCCAGCCTGGTCGGCGACGGCCAGCTTGTTCCTGCTCGAGGTCAGCGGCGAGTCGATGATCGACGCCGCGATCTGCAACGGCGACTACGTCGTGATCCGCCAGCAGCCGACCGCCGAGAACGGCGAGATCGTCGCGGCCATGATCGACGGCGAGGCCACGGTGAAGACCTTCCAGCGCAAGGACGGCCGGATCTGGCTGCTGCCGCACAACCCGGCGTTCGAGCCGATCGACGGCACCCACGCGACGATCCTCGGCAAGGTCACCGCCGTCCTGCGCCGGGTCTGAGGGATTCGTCGGGGGTCTGTCGTATGGTCGGAGGGTTCGCCCCCCACCGATCGTTCGTAAGGGCTTCCCCATGACGTCACGCCGCGCCCGCTGGGCCGCGCTGTTCCTCTCCCTGCTCGCCGCCGTGCTGGTGGTGCCCGCGCTCGCCGTGCCCGCCCAGGCGGTCGGCGGCGACCCGGACCCCGACCCCAGCAGCGCGCGCGAGCTCGCGCAGCAGGCGCTGGAGACCGTGCAGGACCTGGTGGAGGCCCCGGCCACGCCGGCCGACCCGACGCCGGAGAGCCCCGTGCAGGGCAAGGACCTGACCCTGGCGCTGCGTGACCTCGCCGCTGCCCAGCGCGACCTGCCCAAGTCCCAGCGCAAGGTCGCCTCCCGGCTGCTCGCGCGCCCGGACGACTCGGCCAGCGAGTGCTTCAGTGACGGCGACCTCGCCTGCTACGGCACGCACACCACGAAGAAGACCTGCAACGCCTTCGTCTGCGTGCACTGGGTGACCAGCGGCACCAACGCGATCCCCACCGAGAACGACGGTCCCGGCGGCCTGTTCCCCGGCACCCGCGGCGGGCTGCCGGACTACGTCGAGTTCACCTTGACGACGATGACCCAGATCGCGGTCACCTACGCCCGGGCCGGCTACAAGAAGCCGGTCTCCGACGGCACCGCCGGCGGCTCGTCGCTGCCCGACGTCTACCTCGGCAACGTGGGCAACGCCGGCGTCTACGGCTACTGCACGACGGACCGCGAGATCAAGGGCCATGTCGCGGCGCCGGCCTACTGCGTGCTCGACAACAACTACGCCGAGTTCGGCATCTCCCCGCGCTCGGCCCTGCGGGTGACCGCGGCGCACGAGTACTTCCACGCCGTCCAGTTCGCCTACGACGTCAACGAGGACGCCTGGATCATGGAGGCCACGGCCAGGCTGGGTCGAGGACGAGATGTACGACGGCATCAACGACAACCGCTCCTACCTGCCCTACGGTCCGCTCGGCCGGCCCTCGCAGGCGCTCGACGCGTTCAGCGACGGCGGCGCGGAGCCCTACGGTGCGTGGATCTTCTTCCGCTACCTCAGCGAGCGCTTCCCGGCCTCGACGGCGGGCCTGCCGACGGTCGTGCTCGACATCTGGCGCCGGCTCGGCTCCGGCGGGTCCACCGACGCCGGCAACGTGTACTCGCTGCAGGGCCTCCAGGGGGCGCTGGCGGCACGCGGCACCAACATCACCGCGCAGGCTCGCCTGGTTCGCGGTGTGGAACCGGCGCCCCGGGGTCTACGAGGAGGGCGCGGCCTACCGGCGGGCTCCCGTGCGACGCTCCTTCACCCTCAGGCTCGTCGACGCGGGCCGCGAACGCGGTCTTCTCGCTGCCGCGGCTGTCGGCGGGCACCTACCGCTGGACCCGCGGCCAAGGCGCCGGCTCGAAGATCACCTTCGGCATCAACGTCAACAGCAAGGCGATCGGTGGCGCCGCGATCGTCACGATCAAGCGCAAGAACCGCAACCCCACCTCGACGTACGTCGCGCTGAACGCCAACGGCGACAACACGCTCAGCTACGCCTTCGGCAGCACCACCCAGTGGATCGAGGTCAGCGTGGTCAACGGCGACACCCGCTACCGCTGCTGGCTGGGCGGGACCTACCTGCAGACCTGCCAGGGCACGCCGGTGGCGAGACTCGCTGCGCCAGGTGATCACCGCGAAGGCGACTGGCTGAGCCGGCTCAGCGCCTGCCGGACGACCTGGGGGTCGGTCGTCGTCCACATGGGCGGCAGGCTGGCCTTCAGGAACGAGCCGTAGCGGGCGGTCGCCAGCCGCGGGTCCAGCACGGCGACGACGCCCCGGTCGCTCGTCGTGCGGATCAGCCGCCCGGCGCCCTGTGCGAGCAGGAGCGCCGAGTGGGTCGCGGCGACCTGCATGAAGCCGTTGCCGCCCGCCTGGTCGGCGGCCTTCTGGCGGGCGCTCATCAACGGGTCGTCGGGCCGCGGGAACGGGATCCGGTCGATCAGCACCAGCCGGCAGGTGTCGCCGGGGACGTCGAGCCCCTGCCAGAGCCCGAGGGTGCCGAACAGGCAGGTGTGCGGGTCCTCGACGAACTGCCGGGCCAGGCTCGGGCAGCCTGCGCCTCGCCCTGGGCGAGCGTGGTCAGGTGCGGCAGAGCCTTGCGCACGTGCTCGGCGGCCGCCTCGGCGGCGCGGCGGCTGGAGAAGAGCCCGAGGGTCCGGCCGTCGGCGGCATCGACCAGGCTCGGCGATCTCGTCGAGCTGGGCCGGCCCGAGGCCGTCGCGGCCCGGCGGGGGCAGGTGCCGGGCGACGTAGAGGATGCCCTGCTTGCCGTAGTCGAAGGGGCTGCCGACGTCGATGCCCCGCCAGGGCTGCTCGGGGTCGGGCATCGGCTTGAGCCCGACGGTGCGGGCCACGGCGTTGAAGTCGCCGCCGAGCATGAGGGTGGCCGAGGTCATCACCACGGTGTTGTCGGCGAGCAGCTTTGTCGCGCACCTGCCCCCACACCTGCAGCGGGGCGATCGCCAACGTCGGCGGCATCCGGTCGCTGCCCTCGGTGCGCCACAGCACGTCGTGCTCGGAGTTGGCGGCCATCCGCTCGGCGGTCGCGAAGACCTCCTGCACCATGCCCTTGGCCTGGGTCATCGCCGGGTCCGGCTCCTGGCCGGACTTGGCCTCACCCTTGGGGAAGGCCGAGATGCAGGCGCGAGCCGCGTCACGGACCAGGGCCAGCGCGTCGGCGAGGTCCTCGGGCAACCGCTCGAAGCGCCCGGCCGGGGCGTCGGCGACCGCGGCCCGCAGGGCGTCGCCGGCGTCGGCGAGGTCGTCGGCCTCGTTGCCCTCGACGTGGCGCACGCTGCGCCGGGCGGCCCGCTCGACCTCGGCGGCCCACGGACTCGTCGGTCGCGGCCTGGGTGACCCGCGCGGCGAGCTCGTGGGCCTCGTCGATGACGACGGCGTCGTACTCCGGGATCATGGGGATGCCCTCGATCGCGTCGATCGCGAGCAGCGAGTGGTTGGTGACGATGAGGTGCGACTTGTGCGCCTTCTCCTTCGCCCGCTCGGCGAAGCACTCCTGGCCGAAGCGGCACTTGCTCGCGCCGAGGCACTCCCGGGCGGAGACGCTGACCTGGCGCCACTCCTTCTCGGTGTGGCGCGGGGCGTCGTCACGCTCACCGCTGCCGGCGTCCTCGGCGGCCGACTCGGCCCACTTGCGCAGGCTCGATCACCTTGGCCCCCATCGAGCCCTCGGGGACCTGGATCAGGCTCGCCCTGCTCGTCCGGCGCGCCCTCGCGGATGCGGTGGAGGCAGGCGTAGTTGGAACGCCCCTTGAGCACGGCGTACGACGCGTCGAGCCCGGGCGTCGTACCGACCGCCTTGACCAGGCGGGGCAGGTCTCGCTCGACGAGCTTGGTGCTGGAGCGCGAGGGTCGCGGTGGCGACCACGACCCGCTTGTCGTGCAGCAGCGCCGGCACGAGGTAGCCCAGCGACTTGCCGGTGCCCGTGCCCGCCTGGACCAGCAGGTGCTCGCGGTCGGCGAAGGCCTGCGCGACCGCCTCGGCCATCGCGACCTGACCGGCGCGCTCCTGGCCGCCGAGCGCGGCCACCGCGGCCGCGAGCAGGTCGCGGACGGGCGTGGAGTCGGCGGCGGCTTCGGTGGTCACCGGGAAACCCTAGACGCCGGGTCCGACGCTCCGCGGCGCCCCTCCACAGGCACGCCCGTGGTGCCCCTCACGAAGCCGCGAGCAGGCTCCGCACTCTCGCCGCGACCACGTCGCCGAAGACCCGCTGGCCCGCCGCGTCGGGGTGCACGCCGTCGTCGAGGAGGGTGAGGTCCACCCCCACCATCGACAGGTACGGCGTGTGGTGCTCGGTCGCGAGCCGGGACAGCGTCGCGTCGACCGCGCGGACCGTGCCGGCCGGGCGGTGCGGGACCTCGGGCGGGCCGACCACGAGGACCGGGGTGTCGCCGAGCGCGGCGAGCAACCGGGTGAAGCCCGCCTCGATGTCGGCCTGCGGCTGGTCGAAGTCGTTGAGACCACCCTCGACCACGACGAGCCGGGTGCCGGGGCGCAGCGAGCGCGGGAGGCGGGTGGCGTACGAGCGGTCGCCGCAGGCGCTCGCTCCGACGCTGAACCCGCTGCCGGAGAACCCGTCCACCCGGACCCGGCCGGGCAGCCGGGTGGGCCAGGAGTCGGCGTAGGGCAGGCCGGCGCCGACGGAGTAGGAGTCGCCCACGACGAGCACCTCGGGGCCCTTGCCGGTGACCAGCGCGGCGCGGGCGTCGGCGCGCTCGGCGGTGAGCCCGCAGCGGTCGGGACGGGCGCCGGCACGCGCCCAGACCGTGCCCGTCACCGTGGCGGCGAGGAGCACGACGAGCACAGCGAGAACGAGGCGGTGCCGAGTCACGGGGAGATCATCCGTCCTCAGGAGAGAATTCGCCGAAAAACCGCGGAACTCACACGGCGTACGCCGCGAGGTCGCCCGCCAGGGCCTCGGTGGCGCGTCCGGTGACGTGGGTGCCCTCGGCGGTGTGCTCGAGGGTGTTGATCTCGCCGTCCTTGTGGATCCGGTCGATCAGGTCGCCGCGGGCGTAGGGCACCAGCACGGTGAACTCCACCCGCGGGCGCGGCAGGTCGGCCTCGATCGCGGCCAGCGCTGCGGCGATGCCCTCGCCGGTGCGCGCGGAGACCGCGACGGAGTGTGGCTCACGGCGCAGCACCCGGTCGACCACGAGCGGGTCGGCGGCGTCGACCTTGTTGATGACGACCAGCTCGGGGATGCCCGCGGCATCGACGTCGGCCAGCACCTCGCGCACGGCGGTCAGGCTGGCCCTCGGGGTCGGGGTGCGAGCCGTCCACGACGTGCACGATCAGGTCGGCGTCGGCGACCTCCTCCAGGGTGGAGCGGAACGCCTCGACGAGTCTGGTGCGGCAGGTGCCGGACGAAGCCGACGGTGTCGCTCATCGTGTAGACGCGCCCGTCCGGGGTCTGGGTACGACGCGTGGTGGGGTCCAGCGTCGCGAACAGCGCGTCCTCGACGAGCACGCCCGCACCGGTGAGCCGGTTGAGCAGCGAGGACTTGCCGGCGTTGGTGTAGCCGGCGATCGCGACCGAGGGCACCTCGTTGCGGCGGCGCTCCTGGCGCTTGGTGTCGCGAGTGCCCTTCATCGCCTTGAGCTCGCGGCGCACTTGGCGATCTTGTCGTTGATCCGGCGCCGGTCGGTCTCGATCTTGGTCTCACCGGGACCACGGCCACCGATGCCGCCGCCGTCCGCGCCGACCCGGCCACCGGCCTGCCGGGAGAGGTTGCCGCCCCAGCCGCGCAGGCGCTGCTTCATGTAGTTGGTCTGGGCCAGGCTCGACCTGCGCCTGGCCCTCCTTGGACTTCGCGTGCTGGGCGAAGATGTCGAGGATCAGCGCGGTCCGGTCGACCACCTTGACCTTGACCCGGTCCTCCAGGTTGCGCAGGCTGGCTGGGCGCGAGACTCACCGTCGCAGATGACGGTGTCGGCGCCGGTCGCCTGCACGATCTCGCGCAGGCCCTCCACCTTGCCACGGCCGATGTACGTCGCCGGGTCGGGCGACTGGCGGCGCTGGTAGATCGCGTCGAGCACCTCCGAGCCGGCCGTCTCGGCGAGCAGGGCCAGGCTCGGCCATGGCGTTCTCGACGTCCTGCTGCGTGCCCTCGGTCCACACCCCGACGAGGACCACGCGCTCCGGGCGGAGCCTGGCGGTACTCGACCTCGGTGATGTCCTCGAGTCCGGTGCGCAGGCCGGCGACGCGGCGCAGGCTCGTGGCGCTCGACCAGGTCGAGGTCGCCGGTGGTGGGGTCGGTGTCGGCGTACCCGGACACGAAGCCGTCGTCGGCAGCGTCGTCCGGCTCGTCGAGGTCGTCGACCAGGTCGTCGGGGTCGTCCCACCCCTCGGTGGCACGAAGGGCGTCAGCGAGGGAGAAGTTCTCAGCAGAGTTCGTCATAAGCGTCGTCCAGCCTAACCACCGGGCCCGCCCGATGCTTCCCGTTTTCAGCCCGAGGGATAGCCCCGGGCCCTCTGGCGTCGTTGAGAGGGCATGCGTGCTCGTAAGCCGGGGGCGAGAGCCGGTGGATCTGGATCATCACGATCGTCGCGGTCGGGTTGGGCATCTTCGCCTTCGTCACCCGCCCCGGCCCCTCCCCAGAATCCGCCACGGACACGACGGCCCGTCCGGACGCGACCGCCATGCCGACGCCCAGCCCGCGGCCGAGCAAGCGCCCCGCGCAGGAGCCGTCGGCCACCGCCGAGCCGGTCGACGCGACCCAGCCCGACGCCTCCGCCCTGAGCCTGCCGGCCGGCGTCGCCCTGCCCGCCGGCCTCGGTGGCAGCGGCAGCGGCCGCTCGCTGCCGCGCACCACCTTGAAGATCCGGGTCTTCTCCACGCAGCCGCTCTACCGGGTGTCGTACATCATCCCGACCAGCGACGACCAGCGCTACGGCCAGGACGACGGTGTCGGGAGCACGTGGTCGCACACCACCCGGGTCTGGGGCAGGCCCGACTACGCCGCGGTGTTCGTCCAGGCGTTCTGGCCCGGGGTGAAGGTCACCTGCGTGATCACGGTCGGCGGCCGCGAGACGGAACGACGCACGATCATCGGGCCGCAGGGGGCGATGTGGTGCCAGGGCTGAGCGGGACGCGTCGCACGGGCTAGACGGCGACCTCGTCGGGGTCGAGGGTCTTCTGCCACAGCACGGTGCCGCCGCCGTCGTAGAGGCGCACGGTGAGCCTGGCCGGTGGCGGCGATGTCGAGCCTGGCCGATGTGCTGGTTGTCGGGCCGCGGGGCGATCTTGACCGGCAGCGGCTCGTCCTTGCCGTGGGTGAAGTGCACCAGCGGGCCGAAGGTCCGGTCCAGGCTCGGTCGGCTTGGCGGTGAACGGCGAGCAGTGCAGCGGCCCGGAGATGAACTCCCAGAACGGCTCGAAGTCGGTGAACGACGCCCGCTCCGGGGAGTAGTGGTTCGCCGCGGTGTAGTGCACGTCGGCGGTGATCCACACGACGTTGCGGATGCCGTGGCGCTTGATCGCCGACAGCACCCGGGCGATCTCCGGCTCGCGGCCCAGCGGCGGCCCGTCGTCGCCGTTCGAGACGCCGTCGAGGTCGTAGGTCCGGCTGGCCGGCGCGGACAGCGGCTGGTCGATGGAGATCACCTTCCAGGTCGCCCTCGAGCGACGCAGGCCCTCGATCAGCCAGGCCTCCTGGGTGGGCCCGAGCAGCCCGGCCTCGCCCTTGTGCCGCGCGGGATCGGCGTCCGGGTTGGGCCCGCGCCAGCCTGCGCATGTCCATGAGGAAGAGGTCGAGGTGCTGCCCGCGCGGGACCTTGCGGTAGATCCGGCGCGGCGCGAAGCCGTCGCCGTCGGCGGGGACCAGGCGCTTCACCGGCACCGGCTGGTACTCCTGCCAAGCCCGCCGTCCACGCACCGCCAGCACGTCGGCCGACTGCCCGCTGTAGTGGTCGTCGTCGACGATCTCGCCGGGGTACCAGTTGTTGCAGGTCTCGTGGTCGTCCCACTGCACGACGGACGGAACGGCGGCGTGGAAGTCGCGCACGCTGTCGTCGCGCAGCGAGTAGCGGTGCCGGCCGCGGAAGTTCGCGAGGGTCTCGGCGGGCACGACGACGTCCTCGGTCGAGCTCGTTGCGCCACAGCGAGCCGTCCTCGACGACCCGGTGGGTCTCGGGCATCGGCTCGTCGGCGTAGATCGTGTCGCCGACGTGGACGAACAGGTCCGGGCGCAGGTCCAGCATGGTGCGGAACGCCGCCATCCCGCCCCGGGAGCGGTCGATCCCCCAACCCTGGCCGTTGACGTCTCCGGACCACACGATCGACTGCGCGGCGGCGTGGATCGGCGCGGTGCGGAAGGTGAGGCCCTGCGGTGCGCTGCGCTCGCCCTCGGGGGTCTCGAACCAGACCTCGGCGGCGTACTCGCGCCCGGGTCCGAGGCCGGTCAGGCTGCATCCGGGCGGTGAGGTCGGTGCGCGGGTCGGTCCACCGTCCGCGCAGGACCTGCTGGCGCGCGCCGGTGCGCAGGCGCACCATCATCCGGCTCGGTACGACGGCGCGCGACCACAGGATCGCCGAGCCTGGTCGTCACCTCCCCGCTGCGCACCCCGGTGGTCAGGTCCCGGCGGTTCTCCACGAGGCCGGGGAACCCGCGCATCACCCCGAGCGCCGGGATCGAGGCGCCGGCCAGGCCGGCGACGATGGTGGAGCGGCGGCCCACGCGGAGCTCACCGAGCCGGGTCTGGTCGTCCCAGAGCAGCGTCACAGAGCCAGAAAAGCGCCGCGCGCCGACGGGCGAGGGATCGCCGGTCGACGCGCGGATGAACCGATCGCGACGAGTTCGGTGCCTACTTCGGGGGCATCCGGATGCCGCCGTCGACGCGGATGACCTCGCCGTTCATGTAGGAGTTCGTCAGGCACTCGATGACCATCGAGGCCAGCTCCGCACCGGTGCCGAGGCGCTTGGGGAAGAGCACGTTCTGACCGAGGTTGGCCTTGAACGCCTCCGACGCCTCGCCCTCGCCGTAGATCGGGGTGTCGATCAGGCCGGGCGCGACGGTGTTGAGGCGGATGCCGGAGGCGGACAGGTCGCGGGCGACCGGGAGGGTCATGCCGACGACGCCACCCTTGGACGCGGAGTACGACGCCTGGCCGATCTGGCCGTCGAAGGCGGCGACGCTGGCGAGGTTGACGATGGCACCGCGTGCGCCGTCCTCGTCGGGCTCGTTCTGGCTCATCACCGTGGCGGCCTGGCGGACCACGTCGAAGGTGCCGATCAGGTTGATCGCGATCACCTTGGTGAAGGCCTCCAGCGAGTGCGCGGACTCGAGTCGGCCGTCGCGGCCGATCGTGCGCTGGGCCCAGCCGATGCCGGCGGAGTTGACGACCGCACGCAGCGGGGCGATCTCGGCGGCGGCCTTGACGGCCCCGGCGATCTGCTCGGTGTTGGTGACGTCGACCTGGGCGAAGACGCCGTTGATCTCGGCGGCGAGGGCCTCGCCCTTGTCGGCCTGGAGGTCGGCGACGACGACGGTCGCGCCCTGGGCGGCGAGCTGGCGGGCCACGGCGGCGCCGATGCCCGAGGCGGCGCCGGTGACGATGGCGGAGGATCCGGTGAGTTCCATGCGTCGGACTGTAGCGACCTGTGGAACCCGTTTCAGCCCGTGGTCCAGCCGATCCGGCGCGCGGACTCCTCCCAGAGCCGGACGGCCTGGTCGGTGTCGACCGCGTAGTCGCGGACCCCGCCGATCGCCATGTCGGGATCGGTGGTCACCAGCGGGGCGACGTCGACGTCTTGCAGGTAGAGACCGCCCCGGTCGGCGAGCTCGGGCGCGACGGCGGCCCACAGGCCGGTCGCGGCACCCTGGCTGAGGCTCTTGAGCGCCGCCGGGTCGACGGGGTTCCCGTCCTCGTCGGCCCAGCCCAGCGCCACCATCTCAGCGAGCGGGAGGTGGCGCTGGAGCGGCGTCATGATCGCGCCCGGGTGCAGCGAGAACGCCCGGACGCCGTCCGCGCTCCACCGCCGGTCCAGGCTCCAAGGCGAAGAGAACGTTCGCCGTCTTCGACTGGCCGTACGCCGCCCACTTGTCGTACTCGACGGCGAAGTCCGGGTCCTCCCACCGGATCGGCGACAAGAAGTGGCCGGCGGAGGAGAAGACCACCACGCGCGCGCCCTGCGCGCGCAGCAGCGGCTCGAGCCGGCGAGTGAGGGCGACGTGGCCGAGGTGGTTGACTCCGAGCCTGGCCCTCCCAGCCCGGGCCGACCCGGAACAGGGGGGAAGCCATCACTCCGGCGGTGGCGAAGAACAGGTCGACGCGCGCGGTCAGGGCGGCCACCGCCTCGCCCGCGCGGGCGATGCTCGCGAGATCGGCGAGGTCACACGCGACCACCTCGACGCCGGTGAGCGCGGCCAGGTTCGCCTCGGCGAGGTCGGGACGCCGCGCGGGGACGATCACCCGCGCTCCCGCGGCGACCAGGTGCCGCACGGTCTCCAGGCCGAGTCCCGAGTAGCCGCCCGTCACCACCGCCGTGCGGCCGTGCAGGTCGTGGCCGGCGATCACCTCCTCGGCGGTGGTGCTCGCGCCGAATCCGGAGCCGATCGGGGTCTGCTGGGTGCTGGTGGAGGAGGTCATGGCGCCGACGCTAGGAGCCTAGAGTGAGGTCGAGGTCAAGCGCTCGGGAGGAAGACATGACCGCTGCCACCCATCCCATCGGCGAGGTGGTCGAGCAGACCGGGCTGAGCCACCACACGCTCCGCTTCTACGAGCGCGAGCGCCTGCTGCTCGGGGAGATCGCCCGCGACGGCGCCGGTCGGCGGCGCTACAGCGCTGCCGACCTGGAGTGGATCGGGCTGTGCACCAAAGCTTACGCGAGTCGCGGATGCCGCTGGAGGAGATCCGTGAGTTCGCCGGCCTGATCCGCGCGGGCGCCGGCACCGAGCCCGAACGGCTCGCGCTGCTGGTCCGCCACCAGCGGCGGATCCGTCATCAGCCGGCCGAGACTCGACCAGGCGCTCGCACAGGTCACCTCGAAGGTCGACCGCTACCGCGAGTACCTCGCCACCGGCGAGCCGGCCCACCTGTGGGACCCGACCGCGGCCGACTGAGCCCTCAGAGATCCGTGGTGCCCTCCGCGACGACCACGGCGGGCCCGGCCATCAGGATCCGGTCGTCGGTCGTCCAGGTGATCCGCAGGGTGCCGCCCGGCAGGTCGATGCGGTACTCGGTGTCCCGCGCCGCGCCGTCCGCCAGCGCGCTGGCAACCATCACCGCGCAGGCGCCCGTGCCGCAGGAGCGGGTCTCGCCGGAGCCGCGCTCGTGGACCCGCATCGCGACGTGGCGCGGCCCGCGTCGTACGACGAACTCGACGTTGACCCCCTGCGGGTAGACCGCCGGGTCGTGGGCCGGCGCGTCGTAGAGGTGCCCGGCGTCGGCGAGGTCGTCGACGAAGGCGACGGCGTGCGGGTTGCCCATGTCCACGTGCAGGGCCGGCCAGGACCGCTCCCCCACCGCGACCTCGGTCTGCTCCAGGACCTTCGGGATGCCCATGTCGACGGTGACCTCGCCGTCCACGGCGCCCCCGGCGAAGGTCAGCACCTTCACCCCGGCACGAGTGGCGACGGGCACCGGAACCGCCGGGTCGACGAGGCCCTGCTGCGCGAGGTGGCGGCCGAAGACCCGGATGCCGTTGCCGCACATCTCCGAGATCGAGCCGTCGGCGTTGCGGTAGTCCATGAACCACTCCGCGTCCTGGCCGGAGCCGGCCTCGCCCATGACGGCGGTGCGGACCACCCGGAGGACGCCGTCGGCACCGACGCCCGCGCGACGCTCGCACAGCGCGCGCACCCGGTCGGCGGCGAGGTTGCCGTGGACCGTGCCGTCGTGGTCGGGCAGCAGCACGAAGTCGTTCTCGGTGCCGTGGCCCTTGAGGAAGGGGTACACGCTCCCAGCCTACGCATCCGCCTGCGGGCGGACGGACGGATCAGCCCGCCGGTGGACGCCTCCGCGGCCGGGCGCGCCTAGCGTCGAGCCATGACCTCGAACGCCCGCCTCACCGCCGCCACGGCCGCCCTGATCGCCGCCGTCCTCCTCGCGCCGAGCCTGGTGGCGCGCCTCCTGGTCCCCGGGTACGACGGGGTGGGGGCCCTGCGCGACGGCCTGCCCGGCGCCTTCGCCGCCGACGGCACGCTGGACCGATCGGCCGACTGGTGGGCGGCCTTCCACGGGACCAAGGCCGCGCTCGCCGCACTCCTCCTGGTCGTCCTCGTCGCGGCGCTGCGGCGCAGCCGGGGCGTGGCGCGCGGGGCGGTCGTCGGGCTCGCGGGGCTCGCGCTCGTGGTCGTGCTCGCCAACCTGCAGGGCATGGTCGCGCCCGTCTCGTCGCTGCTCTCGATGCTGCCGGGCGACGCGGCGCGCACCGTGCTCGCGACCGACGGGACGCCCGGGTTCGCGGGGCTGGTGGACGACTTCGCGACGTACCACCTGGCGATGGTGGTGCTCGCCGGGATCGCCGCGCTGGGCCTCGCGGTGGTGGCGGTGCGGACCCGGCGCTGGGTGCCCGCGACGGCTGCCGTGGTGCTGCTGGTGGTGACCTACGCCAACATCACCACCGTCGCCGACCCCGGTCCGGCGCTGCGGGCCTTCCTCGCGGCTCAGCCGTAGAGGTGCTCGGCGTAGGACGGGCCGTAGTAGGCGTCCAGGCTCCTCGACCGGGGTCTCCGGCCGCTCGAGCCGGTGGGCCAGCACCGCCCGGCGCGGGACGTTGCCGTCGGGGTCCCAGGTCTCCGGCTGCCACAGGCTGCGAGCGCAGGAAGGCCTTCGCGCAGTGGAAGAAGATCGTCTCGATCTCGACGACCACCGCCAGGATCGGGCGGTGCCCCTTGACGACCATCGCGTCGAAGAAGGGCGCCTCGCTGACCAGCCGGGCGCGGCCGTTGATGCGCAGGGTGTCGCCGCGGCCGGGGATGAGGAAGTTCAGCCCGACGTGCGGGTTGGCGAGGATGTTGCGGTAGCCGTCGGCACGGCGGTTGCCCGGCCGCTCGGCGATCGCGACGGTGTGCTCGTCGACCACGTGGACCAGGTGCCCGGCCGGGTCTCCCTTCGGGGAGACGTCGCAGCGCCCGTCCGCGTCGGCGGTCCCGAGGAAGCAGAACGGCGAGGCGGCGAGCCAGTCGCGGTCCACGTCCGTGAGCGCGGCGCGCTCCTTGCCGGATGCCGCGGCCGTCGGCTCCCCGAGCAGCGCGGTCAGGGTCTCCTCGTCGGCGATCTCGGTCCAGGTCACCTGCCCAGGGTAGGCCGCACCACCCCGGCCGCGCCGCCCCCGCGGCGCGTGGGCTCCGCCACTGCCGTGAGCCGCCCGTCCGGCCCCAGGCTCGATCGCCTCCACGGCACCGATCTCGGCCGCGCTGGTGCCGGGCGCCCCGGCCGGGGAGAACGTGTGTCCATACGCCGCCAGCGCGGCGCCGTAGCGGTCGATGAAGGACTGCTCCGCCGTCACCGCCGCGGTGTTGCGCTGCGAGGCCCGCGGAGCGGCGACCGCGGCGGGCAGGGACATCCCACCGTCGAGCCGGTTGCGCAGCACCTGCAGCACGGTGGTGATGATCGTGGAGCCGCCGGGCGAGCCGAGCGCCAGCACCGGCTTGCCGCCGCGCAGCAGGATCGTCGGTGACATCGAGTCTGCGCGGGCGCTTGCCGGGTTGGATCCGGTTCGGGTCGGCCGGGTCGTAGACCGTGGTGAAGTCGGTGAGCTCGTTGTTGAGCAGGAACCCCCGGTCCGGCACGACGATGCCCGATCCCCCGGTCTGCTCGATGGTCAGCGTGTAGGACACCACGTTGCCCCAGCGGTCGGCCGTCGTCAGGTGGGTGGTCGAGAGGTTCTCGGTGTCGGTGTCGGCCTTCCCGGGCGCGGGAGCGGCGTCGCAGCGCCCGTCGTACGACGAGACGTCACCGGCCGCCACCGGCTTGGACGCGGCCCTCGCGGGGTCGACCCGGCAGGCCCGCTCCTTGGCAAAGGTGTCGTCGAGCAACGTCCCCGTGGGCACAGCGGTGAAGGCGGGGTCGCCGACGTACTTGGCACGGTCGGCGAAGGCGAGCGCGGAGGCCTCGAGGTACTGGTGCAGCGCGGCGACCGGGGTGGCCGGCGCGGGCAGACTGCTCGAGGATGTTGAGGGACTCCCCCACGGTCGTGCCGCCGGAGGAGGAGGGCGCCATTCCGTAGACGTCGTATCCGCGGTAGCCGGTGCGGGTGGGCTTCTGCAGCAGCGCGCGGTAGCGGGCCAGGTCGGCGGTGGTCATGCTGCCGACGGGCACCGGCAGGTCGGTGGCGCCGCTCACCGGCGGGTGCTGCACGGTGGCGGCGACCTCCGCACCGAGCCGGCCGCGGTAGAGCCAGTCGGTGCCGCGGGCGCCGAGCCTGACGGTAGGTGCGGGCGAGGTCGGGGTTGCGGAAGGTGCTGCCGACGGCCGGCACGCCGCCGCGCAGGAACAGGTCCGCGGAGCCTGGTGAAGGTGCGGAAGCGCTCGGCGTTCTCCCGCGTCTGCAGCGCGAAGGTGTCGTCGACGCGGAAGCCGCGCTGGGCCAGCCTGCGCGGCCGGGCGCAGCGCCTGGGCGAGCGAGAGGGTGCCCCAGCGGTCGAGCGCGGTCTCCCAGGTCGCCGGTGTGCCGGGGACGCCGACCGAGACGCCGCTGGTGACCAGGTCCGGCGTGAACGGGTAGGGCTTGCCGGTCGCCGGGTCGACGAAGGCGTCGGGCTCGATGCCGGCCGGTGCGGTCTCGCGGCCGTCGATGGTGCTGACCTTGCGGGTGCGGGCGTCGTAGACGACGAAGTAGCCGCCTCCACCCACGCCCGCGCTGTAGGGCTCGGTCACGCCCAGGGCGGCACCCGTCGCGACCGCCGCGTCCACGGCGTTGCCGCCGCGGCGCAGCACCTCCAGGCCCACCGCGGTGGCGTCGGCGTCGACGGAGCCTGACCGCACCGCCGTATCCGGTCGCGGTCGCGGTCTTGGCCGGCGGCCGCGGCGCGTGCGGCGAGGGCTTCGCCGGGGCGGGCGCGGCGCTCAGCGCGGTGGCGGTCGAGGCGACCAGGACGAGGGTGAGGGTACGGCGCACGATGTCCTCCCGAGACAGTCCGATTCCTCCACCCTGTACCCCCTGTCAAGCCGTTCGATCCTCCAGAAGCGGCCCGTCGACGGCATAGCGCGCGGTCACGAAGGCGCCGTTGGGCGCGGTCTCCAGCAGCCGCAGGCTCCAGGCGGCGGGGCAGCAACGGGCGGCCCGCACCGAGGGTGAGGGGCGCGATCGAGACCACCACCTCGTCGAGCAGGCCCGCGTCCGCGAACTGACCCGCGAGGTCGCCTCCCCCGACCACCCACACGCCCCGTTCCCCCGCCGCGGCGGTGAGGGCGGGGTGGAGGCCGGCAACCGGGCCGCTCGCGAAGCGGACGTCCGCCCCGTCGTACGACGGGAGGGTGCGGGTGCTCAGCACCCAGGTCGGCACGTCGTAGAACCAGGCCGCTCCGGTCTCGCGGAGGTGCGCGAGCACCCACTCGTAGGTCGTCGAGCCCATGACCAGCGCGCCGATGCCGCGGTAGAAGGCGTCGTAGTCCTGCGCGCCGCCCTTGTCCTGCGGCTGGCGCAGGAGCCAGGCCAACGAGTCGTCGGGGTCGGCGATGAAGCCGTCCAGCGTGGTCGCTGTGTAGTACGTCGTGGTCATCGGGCCTCTCCCTCGGCGCGCAGCCAGTTGATCGGGTCGCCGTCGTCGGCGCTCACTCCGGCCAGCCGGAGCAGGTGCCGGGCGAGTCGGCGCCGGTGCGCGGCGTAGGTCAGGACATGGGTGATGACGCTGCCGGTTCGGAAGGCTCTCCGGGGGCTCGCAGAGCGCGTCGACCAGCAGGTCGTCCCACCCGCCGCGACGGTCCACGTCGCGCACGAACGCCAGCCAGCGCGGGGCCACCGCGTCGTGCCGCACGAGGAGGTCGGCCGCGGTGAAGGCCGGCGGCCGGGACGGGACGTCGCCGCCCTCGATGGCGGCGAGCCAGACCTCCTTGGTGCCGACCTGGTGCTCCAGCACCGCGGCCACCGACTCCTCGGGGCCTTCCCACGAGGTCACCTCGTGCCCCGGCAGCCGGGCGGCCTGGAAGGCGTCCTCGGGCAGCCCCTTCGCGAGGTCCAGCAGGACCCGGGTGTCGTCGAGGTCGTGGCGGACGAGTCTGGTCGGTCAGCGGGTTCATGGTGTGCTCCGTGCTGTGCACCCACAGGCTGGTGGGCGGGTGGAAGTGGATGCCGTTCGCGGCCGGCAGCCACGTGCCGCCGACCCGGCCGGCGGTCTCGCTCGGGGGTGACCGTAGACCCGGCTGAACGCCCGGCTGAAGCCCTCGAGGGACTCATAACCCGCCTCCCAGGCGGCATCCGTCACGCTCGTGCCCTCCCGCAACCGCCAAGCCGCGCGCTCCAGCAGCACCCGCCGCCGTAACGCCACCGGTGCCTCGCCGGCATCGCGGGAGAGCACCCGGCTCAGGTGGTACGGCGAGGCGAACGCCCCGCGTGCCATGGCGTCGAGCGTCCGGTTGTCCTCGTCGAGCACCGCGTCGAGGAGGCTCGCGAAGGCGGTCACGGCCGGTCATGCCGTCATCCTCGCGCGATTCGTCCGGATCCGGCTTGACCCTTCTTGGCCTCTCAACCCGTCCTACGGTCAGGAAGGTCCATCGAGGGAGGAACCCATGCGACGTCTCGGACTGCTCACCCTGCCGCTGGCCGGGGCGCTCGCGCTCAGCGGCGCACCCGCGATCGCCGACCCGGTGCCCGCACCCGGCGCACCGCTGACCCGCGTCGGCACGCAGTTCGACAGCGTCGATCCTGCGGTGGTCGCGGTCGATGCCGCCGGCACGCGGATCGCGACATCCTTCGACGGCGAGATCCGGGAAAGCAGGGCCGGCGGTTCCTGGAGCGCGCCTCGCAAGATCCCTCGCAGCCAGAGCCCCGCGGCCGTGCAGGTGGCCGCCGGACGCCCCGGCACCGCGCTCGCGGCCTACCTCTCCGCACCGATGGACGGCCCGAACCGCCTCGTCGTCCAGGTCCGCGCTCCCGACCGGACCTGGTCCGCGCCGCACCCGTTGACCACAGCCATCCCCCGCGCCGGCTGGACCGAGCGCGTGCTCGGCAACGACGACGGCGACTACGCCGTCGTGTACGCCCGCAGCGGCGTGTCACGACCGACGCTGTACGCCGCCGTCCGGCTGCGCGGCGACCGGTGGCGCACCACCACGATCGGTCCGGTCGTGGGCGGGTTCAGCGCGGCCATGGACGCGACCGGCGCGGTCTACGTGGTGCGCGACTACGGACGCACCCGAGCGACCACGACCGTGCGCCGCATCAAGCGGCCCGGACGGGCACTCTCCCCCGCCGTCGTGCTGCCCGCCGCACCCACCACCTGGACCTACCTCGTCGAGCGGACCGGCCGGCAGACCCTCGTCGTCAACACCGGCGCCGAGGCCCGCGTGCTGCGCCAGGAGACGGTCGGCGGCAGCCTGCGCACGGTGTGGCGCCGCACCGCTGTGGTCGCGAGAGCGGCCGTCGGCGGCGGCCGGCTCCGGCTCACCTGGCAGGTCCGCGGGAGCCGCGGCGCGAGCGCTGCTTGGACCCAGGTCGTGCGCCCACGCGCCGGGGGCGTCCTCGCGCTGGGCAGCCTGATCGACGTCCACCCCGCGATGGACGCCCGGGGGCACGGGATCGTCCTGTGGAAGGTCAACGCCCGGGTGAGCCCGGGCGAGCCGGCCGACGACTCCGACGAGCCTGTGGGCACGCTCCTTCACCGACAGCGCGCTGCGCGCACCCTTCCGCGTGGCCAGCGAAGCGGCGCCCTATCCCGAGGAGGACCTCGACGTGCGCTGGGTGGGCTGGAACCCCACCGAGGGCCACCAGGCTCCTGGTGATCTTCAGCCCGGACGTCAACCTGCCGTCGCAGGAGGGCGGCGGGCCGCCGTACACGAGGGAGCCTGTGGTCCACCCAGGTCGAGCGCTGAGGGCGCTGAGGACTCGGCCTGCGGGGTAACGTCGCTGGCGTGACCACCGCCGTCGTCGTCGGCAGCGGCCCCAACGGACTGGCCGGGGCCATCCGCCTCGCCCGCGCCGGGCTCGAGGTGACCGTCCTCGAGGCACACGACCGGCCCGGCGGGGGGACCCGCACCAGCGAGCTCACCCTGCCCGGCGTGCTGCACGACGACTGCGCCGCCTTCCACCCGACCGGGGTCGCCTCGCCGTGGTTCACCGCCCTCGGCCTGGAGCGGCACGGCCTGCGCTGGCGCTGGCCGGAGGTCGACCTCGCCCACCCGCTCGACGACGGCCGGGCCGGCATCGCCACCCGCGACATGGCCGCCACCGTCGCGTCCCTGGGGAGAGACGGCCCGCACTGGGAGCGGATCTTCGCACCCGTCGTACGCCGCTTCGACGAGCCTGATGGCCGAGGTCCTCCAACCCGTGGTGCACGTCCCCCGGCACCCCCTCGTGCTCGGCCGCTTCGGCATGAAGGCACTGCTGCCCGCCACCTGGGGCGCGGCCCGGTTCCACGACGCCCCCGCACGCGCGCTCTTCACCGGGGTCGCCGCGCACGCCTTCCACCGTCTCGACACCCCGCTCAGCAGCGCCGTCGGGCTGATGCTCACCGGCACCGCCCACGCCGTGGGCTGGCCGGTCGCCGAGGGCGGCTCGGAGTCGATCACCCGGGCCCTGCTTGCCGAGCTCGCCGAGCACGGCGGCACCGTCCGCACGGGCATCCACGTCCGCTCGCTGGAGGAGCCTGCGCGAGCACGCGGGCGGAGCGCCGGACGTCGTGCTGCTCGACACGGCACCGGCGGGCGCCCTCGAGATCGTCGGCGACCGGCTGCCCGGGCGGGTGCGCCGCGCGCTGGAGCGCTACTCCTACGGCCCCGCAGCGTTCAAGGTCGACCTCGCCATCGAGGGGGACATCCCCTGGACCAACCCGGACGTCCGCCGCGCCGGCACCGTCCACCTCGGCGGTACGGCGGAGCAGGTCGCCGCCGTCGAGTCTCGCGACCACCCGGGGCCGGATGCCGGAGCAGCCCTACGTGCTGCTCGGCCAGCAGTACCTCGCCGACCCGTCGCGTTCCTCCGCCGCCGCGAACCCGGTCTACGCCTACGCCCACGTCCCCCGCGGCTACGACGGCGACGCCACCGACGCCGTCATCGGGCAGGTCGAGCGCTTCGCCCCCGGCTTCCGCGACCGGGTCCTGGCGGTCTCCACCAGGCGGCCCGGCGACTGGGAGGCCTACAACCCCAACTACGTCGGCGGCGACATCGCGGCCGGCGCCAACACCGCGCTGCAGACGGCCTTCCGCCCCCGGCCGGCGCTGAATCCCTACTCCCTCGGCGTGGCCGGGGTCTACCTGTGCTCGGCGGCGACCCCGCCCGGCGCAGGCGTGCACGGTATGGGCGGATTCCATGCAGCCGAAGCCTGCACTGAAACGGCTTGCCTCGGGTTAACATCCGCGGGTGACTCGACTCTCGGGGTGGCGCGCCGCCTGGTGCGCCCTCGTCCTCGCCCTCCTCGCCACGCCTGCCCTCGTCGCGCCGGCGCAGGCCGCCACGGTCACGGTGAGCGGCATCGTCACGTTGCCGGACGGCACGCCGGTTGCCGACGCCCGGGTCCTCGCCCTCGGCACCATCACCGGCAGGCTGGAGCGCAACGACGAGCTCCGACGGCCGCTACGAGATCACCGGGCTCCCGGCCGGCTCCTACCTGTTCGAGACCGATTCCGACCGCACCGTGAGCCGTTGGTACGGCGGCGGGGAGTCCAAGAGCCTCGGCCGTGGTGGTGCCGGTCAGCCAGGACCTCCACCTCGACCCGGTGGTCAAGCCGGCGGGCCAGGTGGTGATCACCTACGCGGGCGCGACGAGCGTCAGCGTCGAAGTCAGGGTGTCCCCGACGACCATGACCACGGTCCCGGTTGAACGCGAGGACCAGCGGGTGCGGCTCTGGATGACGACCGAGGCCCCGCTCCTCATCGGCCTGAAGCCGTCGGGGCGCAGCATTCCGCAGATCTGGCTCGGGCAGAAGTACGCCGTCGAGCACTCCACCCCGGTCCAGGTCGACAGTGGCGAGGTCGTCGACGCGCACATCGACTTCCCCGAGTGGGCGACCATCACCGGCCGGACCCTCACCACCGCGGGCTTCTTGATCAAGGCGGGCGTGCGCACCGTCGTGCGCGAGGACGGGGAATGGGTGCGGGTCACCGGCGCCACCTGGTCGGGCGACGGCGAGTTCAGCACGCGTGCTCCTGCCGGTGCTCCCGTCTCGGTCGCCACCAGTGGCACCGGCGGTTTCGGCGTCACCTGGCTCGGCGGGACCGCGGACCCGTCCGCGCCGACCACGCTCACGCTCGCCCCCGGGGAGTCGTACGCAGCCGGCGACCTGGTCGTGCCAGGCGGCAACCCGACCCGTGGCGTCGTCGTGGACGGCAACGGGCTCCCGGTCCCGGGCGTCACCGTCACGAACTTTCCGCAGCCGTACGAGCGAGATCCTGGGGACCGCTATCAGCACTGCTGACGGCCGCTACGCGATCCCCGGCATCGGCGAAGGAGAGACGGGGCCGCTGACGCTGCGCTACAGCGGGGAGCACCTCACCACCGTGTGGTCCGGAGATCAGCCCGACCAGGCGCAGGCAGCGACCGTGAACGCCACCACCTGGCCGCGTCAGCGCGTGGAGCACGACGCCGCCTACCGGCTGCAGACCTCCGCGCCTCCGACCGTCACCGGCTCCGGCTTCGTCAGCACCTGGATGGAGGCGGCCCCGGGCACGGTCGTCCCCGCTCCCGGGAAGGTCGAGTTCCAGTGGCGCTGCGGGAGCTCGCTCCTCGGCACCAAGGGCCCTCGCCTCTACCTCGCCGACTACCTCGACGGGTGCCAGGTGTCGGTCCAGCAGACCTCCACCCTCGACGGCTACGCGAGCAGCGTCGCTGTCTCGGCACCGGTCACCGTCCGGTCGCTGCGCGCCCTCACCCCCGGATCCGTCCGGGCTGCCGTAGCGGGTCAGCGGATGGCGCCCGCGGGCGTGACGTGGAACCTCGCGCCGAGCCGAGTGAGTCTACCAGTGGCTGCGCGACGGCTCGCCGGTACGCGGAGCCACGGCGGCGTCGTACGTCGCGACCACGGCCGACGTGGGCCACCGCATGGCGGTGCGACTCACCGCCTACCGTGCGCAGGAGGGCGCGACCGCGACCAGCACGACCGTCGCCAGCCCGGCGGTCGTCGCCCGTTCCTCGCTGCGGGCCCGTGCGACGGGCTACCGCCACCGAGCGGTGGTCTCCCTGCAGCCTGACCACGCCTGGCGCGTCCCGGCCGGCCGGGACGGTGACGATCAGCGACGGCGGTCGTGCGGTGAAGAGGATCGCGATCGGCAGCACGCCGCGGTCGGCGACCTGGACCTACCGCGGGCTGCGGCGGGGCTGGAAGACGCTCGTCCTGACCTACACCGGCTCGACCCGGGCGGCGCCCACCCGCACCACGGTCCGCGTCTACGTGCGCTGAGCAACCGCTGCCAGCGCGTGGGCGACCCGATCCGGGTCGTCGTAGCGCACCCAGGTGATGCGTGGGTCGTCCTTCCACCACGCCATCTGGCGGCGCGCGAACCTCCGGGTTGCGATGACCGTCCGCTCGATCGCCTCCTCCACGGACAGGCTCACCGGCGAGCACCGCCGCTGCCTGGCGGTAGCCGATCGCGGCGGCGGCCGTGCGGCCCTCGGCCAGGCCGTCGGCCAGCAGCGCGGCGACCTCGTCGAGCAGGCCCTCGTCGAACATCTGCCGCACCCGCTGCCGGATCCGCTCCTCCAGCACGTCGCGCTCGATGGCGACGCCGACCTGCACGGTGGCCGGGTCGGCGTACTCCCGGACGGGCAGGGTGGCGCTGAACGGCTCGCCGGTCGACTCGATCACCTCCAGCGCGCGTACGACGCGACGGCCGTTCTCCGGCTCGATCCGCTCCGCGGCCGCCGGGTCCAGCCCGGCCAGCCGCCGGTGGAGGGCCGGCGAGCCGACGGCGTCGGCTCCGCCTCCAGCCGCGCGCGGACCTCGGCGTCGGTGCCGGGGAACTCGAAGCGGTCCAGGATCGCGCGGGTGTAGAGCGCGGAACCGCCCACCAGGACGGGGATCCGGCCCCGCCCGCGGATCTCGCCGATGGCGGCGCGCGCCCAGGCCTGGAAGTCCGCGACGGTCGCGACCTCGCGCACCGAGCGGGTGTCGAGCAGGTGGTGCGGGATGCCGCGGCGCTCGGCGGCCGGGAGCTTCGCCGTACCGATGTCCATGCCGCGGTAGACCTGCATCGCATCGGTGTTGACGATCTCGCCGCCCAGTGTCTCGGCCAGGTCGAGGGAGAGCGCCGTCTTCCCGCTCGCCGTCGGCCCCACGATGGCCACCACCGGCAGCGCGGACGCGGAGGGGCTCACAGGCATGGGACTAGTGTGGCAAGGTGTTCCGCGCGGCCCGGTCGGGGTCGCGTCCATCAAGCAATGGGGGTTTCTCGTGGGCTTTCTCGACGACGCCAAGAACAAGCCTGACCGACGCGGTCGACAGCCAGGGCGACAAGATCAGCGACGGTCTGGACAAGGCCGCCGACTTCGCCTCCGACAAGACCGGCGGCAAGTTCGACGACAAGATCGAGACCGGCGTGGACAAGGCCAAGGACGCGCTCGACGGTCTCGACGGCCAGGACGACGACATCAACTGACGTTCCGCGAACGTCAGCCTCGAGCACCTCGGTGACCGTCCAGGACCCCGCGACCGGCAAGACCCGCTTCGCAGTGGTCCCCGCGTCGTACGTCTACCTCCTGCGGGAGGGCGCGGCGGGCACCGAGGTGCTCCTGCAATTGCGGCAGGGCACCGGCTACATGGACGGCCACTGGGCCGCCGCCGCCGGGCACGTCGAGCGCGGCGAGACCGCCGAGCAGGCCGCGCGCCGCGAGGTGCGTGAGGAGGTGGCGGTCGACGACCTGGCACTCACCTTCGTCACCGCGATGCAGCGCACCGCCCACGACCTGCCCATCGACGAGCGCGTCGACTTCTTCTTCACCGCCCGCTCCTGGAGCGGCGAGCCGCGCATCGTGGAGCCGGCCAAGTGCGCAGACCTGCGCTGGTTCGCCCTCGAGGCCCTGCCCGACCCGGTCGTGCCCCACGAGCGGTTCGTGCTCGACGGGCTGCGCACCGGCGGGCTGCCGGCTCTCACCTCGTTCGGCTTCTGAGCCCGGATGATTCGCCCGGCACGGGATACCGCAGCGGGATGAGCGAATCGTTGCCTCCGCAGCCCGAGCCCCATTCCGAGCCCCAGGCGCCGCCGCCGGGCGGCCCGAACCGGCTGGAGGGTGTGGGTGGCGACGGCGCCTACACGACCGAGCCGCGCGACCCGAACCCCGCGGACAACCCCGCCACGGACGACCTCCCGGAGGAGACGACGACCGGCGAGGACACCGACACCGAGGCGACCAAGGACAACCCCGAGGTGCCGCCCGAGGCGGAGTCCCCCGCCTGAGTCCCCTTTGAGCCCGGTCGCTCAGCGCAGCGAGCTCGGTGTCCAGCGGGGTCTCCACGACCCCGCCGTCCGCCGCACGCTCGACGAAGTACGCCGCCTTGCCGGGCACCTCGGAGAAGGCACCGGCGTACTCCGCTCCGCGGTAGAGAACGCCCACGCCGTCGTCGGTGGCGTAGCCCGGCGGCAGCGTCCCGTCCCCGATCAGGCTCCTGGAACAGCGGGCGGCGCTGCTCCTCGGAGTCGTAGTGCACGCCGTTGGACCACGGCACCAGGCCGAGGCCGTTGGTGACCGGGCGCAGATCGGGACCGAAGGAGTCCGTCGTGCCGCTGGTGTGCCAGCAGATCGAGCCCGCCGAGACCCCGGTGAGGACGACACCCGCCTGCCACGCCTCGCGCATCACCTCGCCCACGCCGTGCAGGCTCCCACATCGCCAGCAGGCCCGCGACGCTTCCGCCCCAGACCCAGATCACGTCCTGGCCGAGCAGGTGCTCGCGGATGTCGTCGACGTTGGGCATGGTGAACAGCGAGAGGTGGTTGCCGTGGAACCCCGCCTCCTGCGCCATGTCGTAGAAGTCGCGGATCACCGCCGGCTGGTCGCCGCACGCGGTCGCCAGGAAGGCTCACCCGCGGGGCGCGACCCTCGACGCCGGCCAGGTCCACGGCGTAGCGGGTCAGCGGACCGACGGACCACTTGTTGCGCGGGCTCGCGACGACCCCGCCCGAGGTGGCGAGGATGGTCGGCGCGTCGGCGGGCACGTCGTGCCGCCTCAGCCGCAGACGGGGGCGTCGGGCAGCGGTGCCGGTACGCCGACGCCCGGCATCCCCAGGCCCACCGTGGGCTTGTCGTCGGCCGGTCCGGCGACGCGGCGCTCCCACGCGTCCCCCGAGCGGGTACGACGCACCGCGCGCACCGGCCCGTCCGCCACCAGGTGGTGTGGGGCGGCGTAGGTGACCTCGACGGTGACCATGTCGCCGGGCCGGGGCTCCCCGTCCACCTGGGAGAAGTCGGCCTCGAAGTGCACCAGCCGGTTGTCGGGCGCGCGTCCCGACAGGCGCCGCGTCTCGGCGTCCTTGCGGCCCTCGCCCTCGGCGACCATCGACCCAGCTCGCGGCCCACGAGGCGCTTGTTCTCGTCCCAGGTGATCTCGTTGACGAGGTCGACGAGCCGGTTGTAGCGGTCGGTGACGTCGGCCTGAGGAACCTGGTTCTCGAGCTCGGCGGCCGGCGTACCGGGCCGCTTGGAGTACTGGAAGGTGAACGCCCCGGAGAACCGGGCCTCCCGCACGACCTTGAGGGTCTCCTGGAAGTCCTCCTCGGTCTCGCCGGGGAAGCCCACGATGATGTCGGTGGTGATCGCCGCGTCCGGCAGGGCCGCACGCACCCGCTCGATGATGCCGAGGAACTTCTCCTGGCGGTAGGAGCGGCGCATGTCCTTGAGCACCTTCGAGGAGCCCGACTGCAGCGGCATGTGCAGGCTCGGCATCACGTTCGGCGTCTCGGCCATCGCCTCGATCACGTCGTCGGTGAACTCCGCCGGGTGCGGGCTGGTGAAGCGCACCCGCTCCAGTCCCTCGATCTCCCCGCACGCGCGCAGCGAGCTTCGAGAACGCCTGCCGGTCGCCGAACTCCACGCCGTAGGCGTTGACGTTCTGGCCCAGCAGGGTGACCTCGGAGACGCCTTCGGCGACCAGCGCCTCGATCTCGGCGAGGATCTCGCCGGGCCGGCGGTCCTTCTCCTTGCCCCGCAGGCTCGGCACGATGCAGAACGTGCAGGTGTTGTTGCACCCCACACTCACTGACACCCATGCGGCGTACGCCGACTCGCGCTTGGTCGGCAGCGTCGAGGGGAAGACGTCGAGCGACTCGAGGATCTCGACCTGCGCCTCCTGCTGGACGCGCGCGCGGTCCAGCAGCGCAGGCAGCGAGCCGATGTTGTGCGTGCCGAAGACGACGTCCACCCACGGCGCCCTCTTCACCACCGTGTCGCGGTCCTTCTGCGCCATGCACCCGCCGACCGCGATCTGCATCCCCGGCCGGCTCGCCTTGACCGGCGCGAGGTGGCCGAGGTTGCCGTAGAGCCGGTTGTCGGCGTTCTCCCGCACGGCGCAGGTGTTGAAGACGACCACGTCCGGGTGACTGGCCTGCTCGCCCTCGGGGGCGGCGACAAAGGGGACGTAGCCCGCGTCCTCGAGCAGCCCCGAGAGGCGCTCGGAGTCGTGCACGTTCATCTGGCACCCGTAGGTGCGGACCTCGTAGGTCCTGTGCTGCTGGGGCTGGGATGCGGTGCTCATGACCGGTCCAGGGTACGGCGGCGGCGTCCCCCGCCCGAATCGCAATCACCTAGGCTCGACCCATGCCTGAGCCCGCCTCGACCGGATTCGTCGCCCGCAACAACGAGGTCGTCGGCAGCGTCCTGAGCATCGCCGCCCTCGTCGTGGCGGTCCTGCTGGGCGCGGGGCTGATGTTCGGCACCGACACCCGGGGCGTGCGCGCGATCCTGACCGTGCTCACCATCGCCGGAGGCACCTTCACGCTGCTGCTGCAGGTGATCGGGCGCAGCCTGCGCGCGATCACCCCGGACGCCCAGTGGGAGCAGGAGGAGGCCGACTGGCGGCGACAGATGGGGATCTCCGCGGACGAGGAGGAGACCCCGGAGCAGAGCGGCCGGCTCGCCGTACCGGTGGCGGTGGGGGCGATCGTGGTGGGGCTGGCCCTGAGCGTCGTACCCGCCATCTTCTGAGTGGTTCTTGCGTCACGAATTGGTCTCGGCGCGACGCGGCACTAGCCGGACCGCACCTGTCGCGACTAGCGTCCCGCTGCATGACCGTCACCGATGATGCTGCGGTCGGGAAGCCCGCTGGGCGACCCGGCGATCCCCTGGTCGAGTCTGCACGGCGTCCAGAAGTGGTACGGCGACCTCCACGTTCTCCAGGACATCGAGTTCCACCGTCGGGCGGGGTGAGGTGGTCGTGGTGATCGGGCCCTCCGGGTCCGGCAAGTCCACCCTGTGCCGCACCATCAACCGCCTCGAGACCGTCGACAAGGGCGAGATCCGCGTCGACGGTGCCCCGCTCCCCGAGGAGGGCAAGGCGCTCGCGGCGCACCGCGCGGACGTCGGGATGGTGTTCCAGAGCCTTCAACCTGTTCGCCCACAAGACGATCCTCGAGAACGTCACCCTCGGCCCGATCAAGGTCCGCAAGCAGTCGAAGGCCGAGGCGGAGAAGCGCGCCCAGGAGCCTGCTCGACCGGGTCGGCGTGGGTCACCAGGCGGCGAAGTACCCCGCCCAGGCTCTCCGGCGGCCAGCAGCAGCGGGTGGCGATCGCCCGTGCGCTCGCGATGGAGCCGAAGGTGATGCTCTTCGACGAGCCCACCTCCGCCCTCGACCCCGAGATGATCTCGGAGGTCCTCGAGGTCATGGTCGACCTCGCGGAGCGCGGCATGACGATGATCGTGGTCACCCACGAGATGGGCTTCGCCCGCACTGCCGCCAACCGCGTCGTGTTCATGGCCGACGGCCGGATCGTCGAGACGTCCGACCCGGAGTCCTTCTTCACCAACCCCCAGAGCGATCGCGCCAAGGACTTCCTCGGCAAGATCCTCCGCCACTGACCGCTCGTCAACTCGGGCTGAGAACAAAGGAGCAGTAGATGCGACTCAGGAAGACGCTGGCCGTCACGGCCACCGCCATCGCCGTGGCAGCCGGACTCGCCGCGTGCGGCGACGCGGGCGGCGACAAGGAAGGCGTGAAGGTCGAGGCCAAGAAGGACTGCGACGGCAAGTTCAAGGACGGCACCCGGATGGCCGAGCTCGCCAAGGCGGGCAAGATCACCATCGGCCACAAGACCGATCAGCCGGGCGTCGGCTTCCAGGGCGCGACCGACAAGGTGCCGAGCGGTTTCGACATCGAGGTCGCGAAGCTCGCTGATCGCCGACCTGTGCATCGACCCGGCGAGCGACGACGTGAAGTGGGAGGAGACCATCTCCGACAACCGCGAGCCCTACCTGCAGGCGGGCCGGGTCGACCTGGTCCTCGCGTCGTACTCCATCACCGACGACCGCCAGAAGGTGGTCGGCCAGGCCGGTCCCTACATGGTCACCGGCCAGCAGATCCTGGTGAAGTCGGACAGCAGCGTCAAGAGCATCGACGACCTCAAGGGCAAGGAGGTGTGCTCGGTGACCGGGTCCACCTCGCTGGAGAACGTCAAGGCGAAGGGCGCCAAGGGCGTCGGCGCCGACTCCTACTCCGAGTGTGCCGAGAAGGTGCTCGACGGCACCTACCCGGCCATGTCGACCGACGGCACGATCCTCGCCGGCCTGGCCGCGCAGAACGAGGGCGAGCCTGAAGGTCGTGGGCGACCAGTTCTCGACCGAGAACATCGGTGTCGGCTACGGCAAGGACCACCCCGAGTCTGTGCCAGTGGATCGACGGCGTGCTGACCGACGCGTTCAAGGACGGGTCGTGGGCCAAGGCATTCGACCTCACCCTCGGGCCGTCCGGCGTGAAGACGCCCGAGCCGCCGGCGCTGCAGCCCTGCAAGTAGTCCACACACGACCGCGGAGCCGGGGTCCGTCGTACGACAGGCCCCGGCTCCCCCGGATGGAGAGGGGACGCCGTTGCAGGCGGTTCTCGACAACCTCGACGAGGTCCTCAAGGGATTCAGCTACACGATCTTCCTGTTCCTCGTGTGCGCCGTCGCCTCGCTGGTCCTCGGCACGATCCTGGTCGCGATGCGCGTCGGGCCGATCGCGATCCTGCGGTCGCTGGCCGCGGTCTACGTGTCCGTCGTCCGCAACACCCCGCTGATCCTGATCTTCATCTTCTTCCACTTCGCGGCCCCGATCCTCGGCATCAACTTCCGGTGGGTGCAGATCCACGTCGGCGGCTTCGACTTCACCTCCGCGTTCGCGACGGCCTTCGTCGCGCTCAGCCTCTACACCGCCTGCTTCGTCTGCGAGGGCCTGCGCTCCGGGGTGAACGCCGTTCCCCTCGGCCAGGCGGAGGCGGCCCGCGCCATCGGGCTCCCGTTCGGCGGGGTGATGACCCAGGTCGTGCTCCCCCAGGCGATCCGCGCGTCCGTGCCGCCGGTCGCCAGCGCCCTCATCGCGATGGTCAAGAACACCTCGGTGGCCGGCGTCTTCTTCCTCGCCGAGGCCCTGGCCGTCATGCGCGGGCTGACCAACGACAACGCCAGCCAGCGCTTCGGCATCTTCCTCTGCTTCGCCATCGGCTACATCGTCATCGTCGAGGTCGTGTCCCTGATCTCGCTCACGCTCGAGCGCCGTTGGAGGACCGCCTGATGAGTGCCAGTGTCCTCTTCGACGCCCCCGGCCCCGCCACCCGGCGCCGGCACCGGATCTACTCCGTGCTGGCCGCGGCGGCCATCGTCGCCGCGATCGCCTACGTGCTGTGGAAGCTCGAACGACGACGGGCAGTTCGAGTACCGCCTGTGGGAGCCCTTCGTGACTCCCGAGTACATCCGGGCCCTGCTCGTCGACGGGCTGCTCGTCACGGTGACGATGGCGGTCTTCGCCATCATCGGCGCGGTGATCTTCGGGTTCGTGTTCGGCGTCGCCAAGATGTCCGACCACGCCTTCATCCGCTGGCCGGCCTGGGTCGTGGTCGAGTTCTTCCGCGCGATGCCGGTCCTGCTGCTGATGATCTTCGTGTTCTTCGCGTGGTTCGTCTCACGGGGTGGCGGCTTCCTGTGGATCGACGACCGCGGCGGGTTCCTGACCGTCGTCATCGCCCTGGCCTGCTACAACGGGGCGGTGCTCGCCGAGGTGGTTCGCGCCGGCGTCAACGCGGTGCCGAAGGGCCAGGCCGAGGCGGCGTACGCCGTCGGCATGAGCAAGTCCCAGGTGATGCGCATCATCCTGCTGCCGCAGGCGGTGAAGGTGATGCTGCCCGCGATGATCAGCCAGATGGTCGTCGCGCTGAAGGACACCAGCCTGGGCTTCGCCGTCGCGGCGCCCGGCCTCACCAAGGTGGGCCAGCAGATCTACAAGGAGTTCCACAACCAGGTGCAGGCCGCGATCGTGATGGCCGTCCTGTACGTCGGGCTCAACCTGCTGCTCACCGCGCTCGCCACCTGGGTCCAGCGCCGCTACGTCGGGGAGAACAAGATCGACGTGGTGGCGGCCGCGGCCGGCATCGACGCCGAGTCCCGCGCCTCCTGAGGCCTCAGGAGGCCGGGCTCACCTCTTCGAGGTCACCCAGAGGTTGATGACGCCCTCGATGACGACCGTGCCGTCGGCGAGCCTGCCCGCGCACCCGCACGGGCAGGTCGCCCTCGGCGGTGTCCCACTGCTCCTGGTCGGTCTCCGCGATGCAGGTGACGTCGCCGGTCGCCTTGGCGGTGTAGGCTGACCGTCATCCCCTTGGGGATCCAGCGCTTGCCCTTCGGGAGGGTGGACTCGGCCAGGCCGCCCATGGCCATCTCCAGGCCGTTGCACAGCGCGATGGCGTGCACGGTGCCGATGTGGTTCTGCACGCTGCGCCGCTTGGGGATCACGACCTCGGCGTAGTTCGGCCGCAGGTCCACCACCCGCGGGTGGATCGTGGCGAAGTACGGCGCCTTCTGCGCGAAGGCGAGCGAGAAGACGCGCTTGCCGATCGTGCCGCCCACGACGGGCAGGCCGGTGGTCGTCTTCCAGAGGTTCTGGACCTGGGTCATGGCGAGGACATTACTCGCGAGTAACAAGCCCGGCAAGGTGCGCTACGCCACCTCGGCCACCACGAAGATCCGGCGGAACGGCAGCACGACCCCATGCCGCTCGTCCGGGTACGCCGCCCGCAGGCGCGCCTTGTACTCCTCCTCGAAGCGCGGGCGGAGGTCGCCCGGCAGGGCCTGCAGGGTCGGCCGCGCGCCGGTGCCCGACACCCAGGTGAACACCGGGTCCGCGCCGTGGAGCACGTGCAGGTAGGTCGTCTCCCACGCGTCGACCGTGCACCCCAGGGCCTGCAACGCGCGCAGGTACGTCGCCGCGTCGTACGAGCTCACCCGGGCGGCTCCCGCGGCGTGCTCGGCGTAGGGCGGCTGCGCCGCCAGGTCCGCGAGGATCGTGTGGCTCGGCGCGCGGTGGTTGCCGGGCACCTGGAAGGCCAGCCGGCCACCGGGGGCGACCGCCGCCACCAGCGCGGGGAGCAGGTCGAGGTGCTCGGGCAGCCACTGCAGCGTGGCGTTCGAGACGAGGACGTCGACAGAGCCGGGACCGGCCTCGCGCAGCCAGTCGCGCAGGTCGGCCTGACGGAACGCGATCCGCTCCGCGGCCTTCGTGCCGGACGTCGCGCGCACCATGTCCGCACTGGAGTCGACTCCCGTGATCGCGGCACCCGGCCAGCGGTCGGCGAGGAGGGCGGTGAGGTTGCCGGGACCACAGCCGAGATCGACCACGACCCGCGGGTTGGTCGTGTCGATGAGCGCGACCAGGTCGACGAAGGGGCGTCCCCGCTCTCCGGCGAAGGCGAGGTAGCGCTCGGGGTCCCACACGGTGCTCATCGAGGAGTCTCCAGTCTGTCGGCGGTCGGAGCCGAGCGTACGACCGATTTATCTTGACGTCAAGATTCTCGACTGGTCCGATAAGGTGAGTCTCATGCGGGACGAGGTGGACGAGTCTGGTCGAGGCGTGGGCGCGCGAGCGCAGCGACCTCGACCTCGGCCCGGTGGCGGTGTTCAGCCGGATCGCCCGGCTCGCCCACCACGTCGACCGCGCCCGGCGCCACGCGTTCACGACCCACGAGATCGAGTCGTGGGAGTTCGACGTGCTGGCGGCCCTGCGCCGGGCCGGCGAGCCCTACGAGCCTCTCCCCGGTCGGCTCCTGCGCGAGACCCTGGTGACGAGCGGGACGATGACCAACCGGGTCGACCGGCTGACGACGCGCGGCCTCGTCGAGCGACACCCCGACCCGAGTGACCGGCGGGGCGTCCTGGTCCGGCTCACCCCGGAGGGCAAGGACGCGGTGGACGGCGCGTTCGCGGCCCTGCTCGACGCCGAGCGGGACCTGCTCACGGGCCTGTCGGCGAAGGACCAGCGGGACCTGGCGGACCTGCTGCGTCGTCTGCTGGTCCCGTTCGCCGAATGATCGGGCGCCGTGCGGTGCGGTCGCGCCGCACCAGGTAGCCCAGCACCGGCATCGCGAGGCCGAAGCCGACCAGGCCGGCGATGCTCACCGCGAGGTAGGCAGCGGGGATGTCGTCGATCTCGTCGTCGTAGTGGCGCGTCCCCGAGCCTGCCGAGGTAGCCGACGTAGTGGCCGTCCCGGAACAGGCCGGTCACGGAGCCCTCGGGGTCGCGCTGGAACGACTGGTGGTGGCGCCCCCGCGAGGCGTGCCGGGCAAAGCGCCCGACGACGGGGGTCAGGCAGTCCGGGCTCGACGTCGCGGCCTCCGCGCACACGTCGAGCGCCTCCAGACTCGGCGACTCGCACACGGTGACCGAGTCCCCATGCGACCAGCGCGACCGTCAACCCCACCACCAGGACGACGGCGGCGGTCCACTGCCCGGGCGTCCGCAGACGGCGCGGGTCCAGCATCGCGATCCAGGCTCATGCGCTCCCCTCCCCCGAGGCACGGCGACGTGGTCAGCCGAGGATCTCGGCGGCCTCCAGCCACTCCAGACTCGGCGCTCTCCTTCTCCTCCTGCAGCGCGGTCAGGTCGGCGGCGATGGTGGCCAGCCGGTCCGGGTCGGTGGCGTGCTCGGTGAGCGCGGTGGTCGACTCGGCCTCGCGCTCGGCGAGACGCTCGAGGACCTTGTCGAGGCGGGCCAGCGTCTTGCGGGCGGAGCGCTCCTCGGCCGAGCCGGTCTTGGCCTTGGGCGCGGCGGGGGCGGCGGTGGCGGACGGGGCGCTCGACGGCGCCGGCGACGACGCCGGAGCGGCGGAGGCGGCGCGCAGCGAGGCACGACGGCGCTCGAGGTACTCGTCGACCCCGCGCGGGAGCATGACGACCGGCCGTCGCCGAGCAGCGCCCAGACGGAGTCGGTGACACGCTCGAGGAAGTACCGGTCGTGGGAGACGACCACGAGCGTGCCGGGCCAGCCGTCGAGGAAGTCCTCGAGGACGTTGAGGGTCTCGATGTCGAGGTCGTTGGTGGGCTCGTCGAGGAGCAGCACGTTCGGCTCGGTGAGCAGCAGCCGGAGCAGCTTGGAAGCGGCGCCGCTCGCCGCCGGAGAGGTCACCGAGGCGCGCGGTGAGCCTTGTCGCCGGTGAAGCCGAAGCGCTCCAGCATGGAGGTCGCGGAGATCTCGCCGTCGACGGTCTTGGTGACCCGGCGGATGCCTTCCACCGTGGCGAGCACGCGCGCCTCCGGGTCCTCGAAGTCGACGTCCTGGGAGAGGTGCTGGAGGGCGACGGTGCGGCCGTGGCGGACCCGGCCGACCTGCGGTGCCGCCTCGCCCGCGAGCAGCGAGAGGACCGAGGTCTTCCCGGCGCCGTTGACGCCGACCAGGCCGACCCGGTCGCCGGGCCCGAGCCGCCAGGTGGCGTGCGAGAGCAGCGAGCGCGTGCCCCGCGAGAAGTCGACGTCCTCGACGTCGATCACGTCCTTGCCGAGCCGCTGGGCGGCGAAGCGCTGGAGCCTCCATCCGGTCGCGGGGCGGGGGCACGTCCTCGATGAGGGCGTTGGCGGCGTCGATGCGGAACTTCGGTTTGGAGGTACGGGCCGGGGCGCCGCGGCGCAGCCAGGCGAGCTCCTTGCGGACCAGGTTCTGGCGGCGCGCCTCGGAGGCGGCCGCCTGGCGGGTGCGCTCGGCCTTGGCGAGCACGAAGGCGGCGTAGCCGCCCTCGTAGCCGTCCACCATGCCGTCGTGCACCTCCCAGGTCTGCTGGCAGACCGCGTCGAGGAACCAGCGGTCGTGGGTGACCACGACGAGTGCGGAGGGCCGGGCGGCGAGGTGCGCGGCGAGCCAGGCCACGGCCTCGACGTCGAGGTGGTTGGTCGGCTCGTCGAGGATGACCAGGTCGTGCTCGCCGAGCAGCAGGCCGGCGAGGGCGCAGCGCCGGCGCTCGCCACCGGAAAGCCCGTGGACGGCGCGGTCGAGGTCCACCCCCGCGAGCAGGACGTCGACGATCTCGCGCAGCCGGGCGTCGGCCGCCCACTCGTGGTCGGCCATGCCCTGCAGGACCACCTCGCGCACGGTGTGGGCGTCGTCGAAGTCGTCCTGCTGGCTGAGCACCCCGATCAGGAGGCCGCGCTGGCGCGAGACCCGGCCGGTGTCGGGCTCCTCGGCACCGGTCATGATCCGCAGCAGGGTGGTCTTGCCGTCGCCGTTGCGCCCGACGATGCCGATCCGCTCGCCGGCCGCGATGCCGAGCGAGACGTCGGTGAGCAGCGGGCGGACGCCGTAGGACTTCGAGACCCGCTCCAGGTTGAGCAGGCTGCGGCCGGCCTCAGGCATAGGTCACCACGTGCGCGCCGGCGACCGGCCCGGGGGCGATCGTGCAGCGCAGCCCGCGCTCGGTCAGGCTCGGCCACCGCGTTGCGCGCCTCCTCGACGTCCTCGTGCAGCATCAGCAGCGTCGGCCCGGAGCCGGACAGCAGGACCCCGTCGGGGCCGAGGAGCCGCAGCTGCTCCTCGGTGTCGACCAGGTCCGGGCGCAGGTCGCGGGCCGCCGGCCACAGGTCGTTGTGGAGCAGGGCGCCGACCTCGTCGGCGTACCCCTCGGCGAGGGCCGCGATCAGCGCGTCCGGCAGCGCCGGCTCGGCGGCGGCGTCGGGCGCGAGGACGTCGAAGCGCTGGTAGACCGAGGGCGTGGACAGCCCCTCGTCGGAGAGGACGACGACCCACCACACCGACGAGCGGTCCTCCAGCGGCGTGACGAGACTCGCCGCGGCCGGTGCCGAGGGCGGTGCCCCCGAGCAACGCGAACGGTACGTCGCTGCCGAGCGTGCCCGCGATCCGCAGCAGGTCCTCGTCGCTGGTCTGCAGGTCCCACAGCCGGTCGAGGGCGAGCAGGGTCGCGGCGGCGTCGGCCGAGCCACCGGCCATCCCGCCCATCACCGGGATGCCCTTGGCGATGGTGATCCGGGCGGCGAGGTCGATGCCGTGGTGGGCGACCAGCGCACGACCGGCCCGGACGGCGATGTTCGACCCGTCGAGCGGTACGCCGTCGATGGGCGAGGTCAGCCCGACCGACCAGGCCGGGGCGTCGGTCACCGTGACGTCGTCGTAGAGACCGACGGCCTGGTAGACGGTCGCCAGCGGGTGCATCCCGTCCGGGCGCGGCGAGCCGACCCCGAGGTGCAGGTTGATCTTCGCGGGGGCGCGGACAGTGACCCGCGGGACCGGCTCCACCATGGCCTCGCTCATGCAGCACCGCCCTCGTGGAGGGCGACGGTCAGCGCGATGAACTCGTCGATGCCCAGCGCCTCGCCGCGGGTCAGCGGGTCGATGCCGGCCGCGCGCAGGGCGGCCTCGGCCGCCTCCGAGCCTCCCGGCGAGGGTGCGCAGCGCACCGCGCAGCGCCTTGCGCCGCTGGGCGAAGGAGGCGTCGATGACGGCGAACACCTGCTGCCGGGTGACCCGGTCGGTCGGCGGCTCGTGCGAGGTCCAGGCGACCAGCCCGGAGTCGACGTTGGGTGCGGGCCAGAAGACGTTGCGCCCGATCGCCCCCGCCCGTCGTACGTCGGCGAACCAGGCGGCCTTCGCCGAGGGCACGCCGTAGGTCTTCGACCCCGGCGGCGCGGCCAGCCGGTCGGCGACCTCGGCCTGCACCATCACCAGCCCGTGCCGCAGCGAGGGCAGCAGCGCCATCAGGTGCAGCAGGACGGGGACCGAGATGTTGTAGGGCAGGTTCGCGACCAGGGCCGTCGGCGCCGGGCCGGGGACCTCGGTGACGGCGAGCGCGTCGTCGAGCACCACCGAGAAGCGCGCGGCCTGCCCGGGGGCGTGGGCCTCGATGGTCGCGGGCAGGCTCGCCGGCGAGCACCGGGTCCACCTCGATCGCGGTGACGGTGGCGCCCACCTCGAGCAGCGCCAGGGTCAGCGAGCCGAGGCCGGGGCCGACCTCCAGCACCACGTCGTCGGCGGTGACACCGGACTCGCGGACGATCCGGCGCACCGTGTTGGCGTCGATGACGAAGTTCTGCCCGCGCTGCTTGGTGGGCCGCAGGTCCAGGCGCGCCGCGAGCGCCCGGACCTCCGCGGGACCCAGCAGTCGCACGGCAGACGTCTCAGGCACGCCACCCAGCCTAGTGGCAGCGGCGGCGCGCGCGGTCAGCGCGGCAGGCCGAGCGACGCGGCGCAGGCCGGCCAGGCGCCGTACCCGCCGGAGGCGTCGCGGACCTTGGTCGCGATCGCGATCTGGGTCTCACGGGAGGCCTGGTGCGGGAGGCCGCTGCCGCCGTAGGAGTGCCAGGTGCTGGCGTTGAACTGCAGGCCGCCGTAGTAGCCGTTGCCGGTGTTGGTCGCCCAGTTGCCACCGGACTCGCACTGCGCGAGCCTTGTCCCACACCGAGCTCCCGCCGGCGTAGTTGGCCTCGACGGTCTTGGTGCCGACGTGCACGACCTCCGTGCGCGGCGCCTGGGTCACGTCCTGGCTGATCACCACGCGGCGCACGACGTCGCCGTTGCGGACGATCACCCGGTAGACCACGTTGCGCTTCCCGTCGACGCCCTCGGTGACGACCTTGGTCTCGCCGTCGTACATCGAGTCGTCCTCGACCTTCTTGACCGGCGCGGGCACGGTCTCGCCGGTGACGGACTTCTGGCGGTGCACGATGTCGGTGAAGACGATCTTGTCGCCGTCGGTCACGGCGGCGGTCCGCGCCGGGCGCACCTGGTCCAGGGCGTCGACCTGGACGCCGAGCCTGGGCGAGCGCGTCCTGCACGGTCAGGGCGGGCACGGTCCGGGTGATCGGCTTGCGGCCAGCCAACCGGAAGGTCAGCGTCTTGGGCGTGATCACCTCGATCGAGGCGCCGCCGCGGTCGATGTCCGCGCTGCGGCTCGTGGAGAGCCGGCTGTCGGCGTACAGGACGCCGATCTGGGTGAGCGCGCCGTCGACGTCGGTCGCGGTCACCCAGTGGGTGCTCTCCTTGCCGTCGACGGTCAGGCTCCACCGGGCGGCTGTAGCGCACCGAGATGTGGTCCCCACCCTCGATCTTCTCGTCCGGTCCGGGCTGCAGCACGTCGCGGGCGGACACCTTGATGCCCTCGGCGTCGAGCACGTCCTGGACGGTGTCGCCCATGGTGCTGACGGTGCGGTCCTTGCCGTCGACCGTCAAGGTGACCTCGGTCGTGAGCGAGGAGTAGCCGAAGGTCACCGCGGAGACGGCGAGGAGGACCCCGGCGACGGTGGCGACGAGGGCGATCCGGCTCTGGATCAGCCTTCTGGACGGCTCCCCGGAGGGACTGGGTGAGGGAAAGGTGCGCAAGTCGCACGGTGCTCCGAACGTCGTGGTCCCCGGGCCTCGGGCGACCAGTCCGACCTCAGCCCGCGCGCGTACGACGTGCGGCCTCAGACCCCGTGAGGACTGGCCGTGACGGTGCTTCCCGATCCCGGCCGATGTCCCCTACCAGAACAAGAGCAAGCGCCCGATTGCAAACTCGCAACGCCGTTCCCCGCCTGGGCGCGTGAGCGGGCTCACCCGATGATCGTCACATCCGTCACATGCGTCACACGGTTGTGCTTGCTGGAGCAAGCACTCACCACGTCCCCCCGAACGCGCGCTCGGTGTTCGCCTCGATCGCCGCGCACAGCGCGGTGAGGTCGTCACCGCGCTCGGCAGCCATGGCGCGCACCGTCACCGGCACGAGGTACGACGCATTGGTCCGCCCCCGGTAGGGGCTCGGCGTCAGGTACGGCGCATCGGTCTCCACCAGCACCCGGTCGAGCGGAACGAGCCGCAGCGCCTCGCGCAGGGGCGCGGCGTTCTTGAAGGTGACCGTGCCGGCGAAGGAGAGGTACGCCCCGCGGTCCAGGCAGGCGCGGGCGAAGTCCGCGTCGCCGGAGAAGCAGTGCATCACCCAGCGCTCGGGCGCGCCCTCGGCGTCGAGCACCTCCAGCACCTCGTCGTGGGTGTCCCGGTCATGGATGACCAGGGTCTTGCCGAGCCGCTTGGCGATGTCGACGTGCCGGGCGAAGGACTCCACCTGCACGGCCCGGCCCTCCTCGCCGGTGCGGAAGGCGTCCAGCCCGGTCTCCCCCACCGCGCGCACCTTGGCGTGCGCGCCGGCGAGCCTGCTCGATCTCCTCCCACGCGGCCTCCAGCGCGGGCCGGCCGCCCTCGGCGTGGATCCGGGGCGCCTCGTTGGGGTGCAGCGCGACCCCGGCCACCAGTGCGTCGTGCTCGGCCGCCGCGGCCACCGCCCAGCGCGCGCCGGGCAGGTCGCAGCCGATCTGCACGATGCGTCGTACGCCGACCGCGGCGGCTGCCGCGAGCGCTTCCTCGGTCGCCCACGGCTCCCCGCCGCGGCCGATGTCGAGGTGGCAGTGGTTGTCGACGACCGGGTGCGGCAGCGGCTCCGGGACAGGCGGTCGCTCCTCGCTCGCGCCGCTCATGCCGTGCGGACCCGGTCCAGGATCGCCGCGGCCAGCGCGTCCGGGGCGTGCGTGGGGATCCAGTGCGAGACGCCGGCGAGCGGCACGAAGCGGAACGGGCCCTCGACCCAGCGCCCGGAGCTCCGCGGGCCCCAGCCCTCGACCGCGACGTCCCCGTCGCTCCACACCATCGTCGTCGGCACGGTGACCTTGACCCGCAGCAGGCGCGGGTCCTCCAGGGCCATCGCGCGGTACCAGCCCAGCGCCGTCGGCAGGGCACCGTCGTCGACGACCTCCGCCCGGAAGCGGTCCACGTCCTCCTCGGTCATCCCGAAGCCGGCGATCAGGCGGTCCGCGACCCGGCCCCGGCTGCTCAGCAGGCGCTCGGGCAGCACGGGCAGCTGGAAGAGGCCCATGTACCAGGAGTGGAGCAGCCTGCGAGGAGCGCACCATCGCGGTCAGGAAGGCCATCGGGTGCGGCACGGAGACGGCCGTCAGGGTGCGGACCAGACTCGGGGTGGTGCGCGGCGAGCAGCCACGCCGGCATCGCACCCCAGTCGTGCCCGACGACGTGCACCCCTCCGCCCGCGGCCTCGGCGAGGACCCGGGCGTCGCCGAGCAGACTCGCGCATCCGGTAGGCGCGACGGCCGCGCGGGCGGGCACCCGGGGCGTAGCCGCGCTGGTCCATCGCCAGGGTGCGGTAGCCCGCCTGGTGCAGGATCGGCGCGACGTAGCGCCAGCAGGTGGCGCGCTCGGGGAAGCCGTGCAGGAGCACGACGACCTCGCCGTCCACCGGCCCCTCGTCGCGTACGTCGAGCACGAGCCCGTCGCGGGTGACGCTGGTGATCCGGGTCGTCGTCTCAGCCATCGATGTGCACCACCTGGTAGACGTCGCGCTTGGGGACCCCCGCCTGGACGGCGACCGCTGCGATCGCGTCCTTGCGCCGCATGCCGGACTCCTCCAGGCTCGGCCACGGCGGCGCGGAGGCTGTCGGGGTCGGCGGCCACGGCCGCATCGGGGCCGGCACCGCTGACGACGATGGTGACCTCGCCGCGGATGCCCTCGGCGGCCCAGCCGGTGAGACTCGGCGAGGGGGCCGCGGCGTACCTCCTCGTGGGTCTTGGTCAGGCTCGCGGCACACGGCGGCCGCGCGGTCGGCGCCGAAGACGTCGCGCATCGCCGCTAGCGCGGCCTCCGTGCGGTGCGGCGCCTCGAAGAACACCATCGTGCGCTGCTCGGCGCCGAGGTCGGCAAGCCGGCGGGCGCGCTCGCCGGCCTTGCGCGGCAGGAATCCCTCGAAGCAGAACCGGTCCACCGGCAGGCCCGAGACCGCGAGCGCGGTGAGCACCGCAGACGGCCCTGGTACGGCGGTCACCCGGATCCCCGCCTCGACGGCCGCCGCCACCAGCCGGTAGCCCGGGTCCGAGACGCTCGGCATCCCGGCGTCGGTCACCAGCACGACCCGCTCACCGCCGGTCAGCGCCTCGACCAGCGCCGGCGTCCGCGCGGACTCGTTGCCCTCGAAGTAGGACACCACCCGCCCGGTCAGGCTCGATGCCGAGGTCGGTGGTCAGCCGCCGCAGCCGGCGGGTGTCCTCCGCGGCGACCACGTCGGCACCGGCCAGGCTCCGCGGCGAGCCGGGGCGGGGCGTCGCCGGCCTGCCCGATCGGCGTACCCGCGAGCACGAGGACTCCAGTCACGCCACGATCCTCGCACGGCCTCCGCGTAGGCTTCCGATCCGTGACCGCCGTCGACGAGGAGACCCGCGCCACCGCGGCACCCCGCAACCTGACGACGCTCTCCACCACGGCGACCGGGCGCCGCGTCCCGCACGCGATCACCCGCGCCCTCGGCCCGCTGCACCGGCTGCGCGGGCGGGAGCGGCTGGTCGGCTGGCTCGGCCCGATCGCGGTCAGCCTGCTCGCGCTGGGCCTGCGGCTGATCGGGCTCGGCAACCCGCGGCGCTTCTCCTTCGACGAGACGTACTACGCCAAGGACGCGTGGTCGCTGCTGAACAACGGCTACATCGAGACCTACCTGACCGACGTCGACGGCAACGCCAAGACCGACATCAACGCCGACATCCTGGCCGGGCACACCCAGAACGTGTGGACCGGCGAGCCCTCGCTGGCCGTCCACCCCGACGTCGGCAAGTGGCTGATCGCGCTCGGCGAGAAGGCCTTCGGGATGGACCCCGTCGGCTGGCGGATCGCCTCGGTCGTCGCCGGGGCGCTGATGGTCCTCGTCATGTGCCGACTGGTACGACGCCTGACCGGCTCCACCCTGCTCGGCTGCGTCGCGGGCCTGCTGCTCATGCTCGACGGCCTGCACTTCGTGCTCTCCCGGCTGGCCCTGCTCGACATCTTCCTCGCGCTCTTCCTGCTCTGCGGGGTGCACTGCATCGTCGCCGACCGCCAGTGGCTCCGGGCCCGGCTGGCCGGGCGCGCCGCGGCGAGCGAGGACGGCACGCTGACCGGCTGGGGCGGACGGATCCTGTTCCGCCCCTGGCTGCTCGCCGGCGGGGTCTGCTTCGGTCTCGCGATCGGCACGAAGTGGACCGCGCTCCCCGCCCTCGGCGTCTTCGGCCTGCTGTGCTGGTTCTGGAGCGCCGGGGCCCGGCGGATGCTCGGCATCCGGTGGGCGGTCGTCAAGGGCGCGATCGCCGACGGCATCCCCGCCTTCGTGCACCTCGTCGTCGTCGCCGGCCTGGTCTACGTCGCCACCTGGGGCGGCTGGCTGGTCCACGCCAAGGAGTACGAGGAGCACCTCAGGCTCGACGCAGTACCGGCAGTACACCGGCCAGGGCCACTGCAAGGACGACTCCTACGTCGCCGACAACCTCGACACCACCAAGAAGTGGCCGACCGCGGACGAGAAGGACGCCACCGGCCTCGGCGAGGTGTGGCAGTCAATGCGCTCGCTGTACTACTACCACCAGGACGTCTACACCTTCCACTCCCACTTCCTGAACTGCTCGACGCACTTCTACCAGTCCAAGCCGTCGAGTCGGCTGCTCGTCAACCGCCCGGTCGGCGTCGCCGTCACCAACGACATCCAGCCCGGCACCGACGGCTGCGACGCGGCCAAGGGCAGCACCTGCATCAAGCAGGTGCTGCTGCTGCCGACGCCGGTGCTGTGGTGGGGCGGGCTGGTGGCGCTGCTGTTCTCCGTGGTGATGTGGATCGGCGCCCGGGACTGGCGCTACGGGCTCGCGGTGGTGGGAGCGCTCTCGACGTGGCTGCCCTGGTTCCAGTACGACGACCGGCCGATCTTCATCTTCTACGCGATCGCGATCCTGCCGTTCACCATCATCGCCCTCACCTTGGCGATGGGCACGCTGATCGGGCCCTCACGACAACCCTCCACCCGTCGTACGACGGGGGTGATCGTGGCCGGCGCGTTCTTCATCCTGGTCGCGATGAACTTCGCGTGGTTCTGGCCGATCTGGACCAACCAAGCTTGCTGACCAAGGGCGAGTGGCTGAACCGGATCTGGTTCTCCCGCTGGGTCTGACCCGCGACTTGGGGTTTCCCACCCGCGAGTTGGGGTTTCCCACCCGCGAGTTGGGGTTTCCCACCCGCGGCTTGGGGTTTCCCACCCGCGAGTTGGGGTTTCCCACCCGTGAGTTGGCACTTGTCGCCGGCGGCGCAAACCCCCAACTCGACGGCGCAAACCCCCGACTCAACGGCGCAAACCCCCAACTCGACGGTGGGAAACCCCGACTCGACGGTGGGAAACCCCAACTCGGCTCAGTGGTTGCGCAGGGCGTCGATCAGGCTCGCTCTTGCGCATCTCGGAGCGGCCGTCGATGCCGATCTCCGCCGCCCGCTTGCGCAGGCTCCTCGACCGTCCAGTCCTCGTAGTCCCCGGCCTTCCCGCCGCGACGACCGACCGTGGAGGCGCCCTCGGACTTCATCGCGTTGGAGATCCGGGCGGCCTTCTCCTTGCTGGCGCCGTCGTCACGCAGGCTCCTCGTAGACGTCCGGGTTCTTGATGCCGGGACCGTGCTTCTTGGCGGGCATGGTGGCTCCCCTTCCTGAGGTGGGAATCGGTACCCGGGAACTACCCGGCCAGGGGCGTGCAAGACGCCTCGCGGTCGATCCGCAGGCTCCCCGGCGTAGTGGTCGATGTGCACAGCCGGGCCCGTCTCCACGACCCGGGCGTGGCGGTGCAGCCAGCGCACCAGGTGCGCGAGGGCCCACGGCCCGGGGTGGTCGTGGCGGTCGTAGCCGAGCAGTGCACCCGGCCGGCCGGGGCCGACGATGAGAGCACCGACCACGTGGCGACGGCCGTCGTCGGTCGGTACCAGCCGTACGTCGAGCAGCCGGCTGCGCGCCACGACGCCGGTCTCGGGCGAGGCGACCACCGGCATGCCCAGCAGCGTGCCGAGCCGCCACCTCTCGGCGTGCGGCTCGACCTCCTCGCGAGGACGCAGCAGACCGGCGCGCGGGACGGAGAGGTGCAGGCTCGCTGCTGACGTCGGCGACCAGCCCCATGTCGATCACGTCCGGGCGCGACCGGTCGGCCTGGGCGTCGTACACCTGGGCGTGGGTGCGGGTCAGCAGCGCGCCGAGCCGCGGACCGAGGCGCGGAAGCAGGGCCGGGAGGCCGACGAGCAGCCCGGTCGGCACCAGGTCGCCGTCGAGGTCCAGGGTCAGGCTCGACGTCGTCGACCTTGGCGACCTGGCGGCCGGCGACGTCGACGACCGGCGGTCGAGCAGGTGCAGTGCGGCGTCGTACTCGACGTCGGGCCAGCCGTGGAAGCGGGGCGAGCGGTGCGGCGGCGGGACGTAGCCCTCGAGGTCCATCAGCCCTGTCCCATCTTGGTGATGATCATCAGCGGGATCGCCGCGACCGCGGAGACCACGATGACGACGAGGTAGGCCAGGCCGAGGGCGTTGGCGACCGGTCCGTTGACGTGCTCGCCGAGGTAGTCCGGGTCGTTGGCGACCACAAGGATCGGGAAGTAGGTCAGCGGCAGCGCGATCGCCGAGAAGACCACCGACATCTCGGTGACCAGGACGGGGTCCACGCCGGTCAGCAGCACCCCGGCGGCGATCACCGTGGCGAGCAGGATCACCACGTGGAAGCCGGCGGCGTCGCGGGCCTTGACGTACTTGCCCCACTGGAAGCCGCCGTACTGCGCCAGGCTGTAGCCGGTCGACAGCCCGGTCTCGCACGCGGCACCGAAGGTCGCGGCGAAGAAGCCGAGGACCAGGATCGCCAGCCCGATCTTGCCCAGCGCCATCCCCACCGGGAGACCGACCTGGCCCAGGGTGTCCACGCTGATGCCCTGCGGCAGGTAGACCACCGCGGCGCAGGCCGCGATCGCGACCGAGAGCAGCCCGCCGAGCGGGAAGCCGACGAGCACGTTGGCGCGCATCACTCCGATGTCCTTCTCGCTCCAGCGCTCCTCGACCCCGCCGCTGGAGAAGAAGAACACCTCGTACGGCGTCATCGCGGCACCGAACAGCGCGACGGTGAAGTAGGCGTAGGTCGCCCAGGCTCTCGTGCGCGGGCTTCTCCCCGGGCGACAGGGTGCGGGCCAGGTCGCCCCAGTCCGGGCCGAGCCTGCCACAGCGCCACCGCGAACGCGATCAGCGCCAGGCCCATCAGGCCGAGCACGTTCTCGATCGCGGAGAACTTCGCACGCCACAGCACCAGCCACACCGCGACCGCGACGAAGGGCACGATCAGCACGTGGTTCACCGAGCCTGACCAGCCTGCAGCGCCAGCGCGACGCCGCCGATCTCGGCGATGAAGGTCAGCAGGGTCACCAGCATCGAGCCGACCAGGTTGAGCAGTCCCATCCGGGGCCCCAGCCGCTCGCGGACCAGGTCGAAGGTGGCTCGGTGGCTGACCGCGGCGATCCGCCCGGACATCTCGGCGAACAGGCAGATCCCCACGACGCCGACGACCACCACCCACACCATGCCGAGCCCGAACCGCGCACCCACCTGGGCGTTGGTGACCAGGTCGCCGATGTCGACGAAGCCGCCGATGGCGGTCAGGACGCCCAGCAGGACGGCCAGGTAGCGCTTCACCGGCCGGCCTCGCTCTCCAGCCGGTCGCCGAGGTCGGTCAGGCTGCCGGCGCAGCCCCGGGTCGTCGTACCGCCCGGCGACGGCGTCGGCGCGCGCGTCCTGCACGGCCCTGCCCGCGTCGTCGAGCAGGCTGCTCGACGTGCGCCGCCCTCTTCTCCCGGCCGGCCGGGACCTGCAACGTGGAGACCTTGTCCTGCGTGGTGCCCATGGCCTCCTCGGCCTGTGCCACCAGCACGACGGTGTACGACGACCAGGTGCGTCCCTTGCGGGCGGAGTCCAGCGCCATCCGCGCCGTGCCGACCTGCCCGGCGGCGTCGCTGAGCGCCTGCGTGGCCTGGTCGTCCCAGGAGGTCGCGTCCGGCTGGGAGACCAGCGAGCAGCCGGTCAGCGTCGCGGTCAGGGAGACCGCGACGACGGTCGTACGCCAGGCTCCGCTCATCACTCGTGGTCCCGGAGGGTAAGAGGGACCACGGCCCACAGTGTGATGAAGGCCAGCGCGACCGCCGCCGCGGCGATCGGTGCCGCCGGTCCGCCGAGGACCACGTCGAAGACGAGGTACACGACGGCGGCGGAGACCACGCCGAGGCCGACCAGTCCGGCGAGGCAGCACACGTGCGCCGCGGTCACCAGCCAGGGCCGCTCCCCCTGACGGAAGAGCAGGCGGTGGTAGCAGACCGGCGCCACGATGACGAGGGTCGTCAGCACGGCGCCGATCAGGACGCAGAGGTAGAGGCTCTGCTGGGCGTCCGTCAGGCTGCGGAACCGCTCGGTGAACGGCACCGTCAGCAGGAAGCCGGTGAGGATCTGGACGCCGGTCTGCATGACCCGCAGGCTCCTGCAGGAGACTCGGCGAGGTTGCGCGTGATCTGCTCCGCAGGTCGCGGTCGCTCATGCAGCGCCGGCGGCGTTCTCACGCCCGGTCCTCCTCCACGTCCTCCACGCGGGGGTACTGGTCCTGGTCGGCCTCCTCCGCGATCTCGGGCTCGTCGTCGGCCGTCTCGTCGACCACGGCCTCGCGGTCCACGTCGGCTGGGTCGTAGTCGTCGCCCGTGCGTGCGTTGGGCCCGGTCGAGCCCTCCTGCACGCCGCGGTCGCTGGGATGCCCCGCGACCGCGTCGCCGGGCGTCACCTCGCCCGCGCTCTTGCGGCTGGCGACCTCGGACAAGCTGGCCTTCGTTCTCTTCCGCTTCGTCAACCATGCGCTGGCGGTACCCCGGTCCCGAGGGGCCATTCGGCCTAGAAGACGGGCTTGCCGCCGGTCACGCCGAGCACCGTCCCCGACACGTACGACGCCTCGGCCGGCGAGGCGAGGAACACGAACGCCGGCGCGACCTCGGCCGGCTGCCCGGCCCGTCCGAGCGGGGTGTCGCTGCCGAACTGCTCGATCTTCTCCGTCTCCTGGGTGGCCGGCTGCAGGGGCGTCCAGATCGGGCCCGGCGCGACCGCGTTGACCCGGATCCCGTCCGGGCCGAGCGAGGCCGCCAGGTTGACGGTGAGGTTGTTGATCGCGGCCTTCGTGGCGGCGTAGTCGAGCAGCGTCGTGGACGGCTCGAAGGCCTGGATGGAGGTGTTGTTGACGACGCAGCCGGGGCGCTTCCGCAGGTGCGGGACGGCCGCGCGGGTGAGCCACATCAGGGCGTAGAGGTTGGTCTTGAAGGTGCGGTCGATCCGGTCGTCGCTGAGGTCCTCGAGGGCGTGGTCACGGGCCATCTGGAACCCCGCGTTGTTGACCAGCACGTCGAGCGCCCCCAGGCTCCTCGACCGTGCGGCGTACCGCCTCGTCGCACCCCTCGCGCTCGGTCAGGTCCAGCGCCATCGGCAGCGCCCGGCGGCCGGCGTCGGCGACGAGCGCGGCAGTCGCCTCTGCGTCGGGCTGCTCCTCGGGCAGGTAGGTGAACGCCACGTCCGCGCCCTCCCGGGCGTAGGCGAGGGCGACCGCCCGGCCGATGCCGGAGTCACCTCCGGTGACCAGGGCGACCTGGCCCTCCAGGCGAGCGTGCCCGACGTAGGAGCGCTCACCGTGGTCGGGCTCGGGGTCCATCGCGCCGGTCAGTCCCGGCGGGGTCTGCTGCTGGGCGGGGGAATCCATTGTCGGTCATGGCCGGGTGGTACCCGGCTCAGCCCTCGGTGATCCGCCGGGCGGTGAGGTCGTCGAGCAGGCTGTCGAGCAGGCGGCGCAGACCGGGGTGGCTGACGTGGCCCTCGCGGGCGACCTGGATCAGCCGGTCGGCGACGTCGCGCACCTTGACGTTGCGGTTGCGCGACCACCACTTGAGCATCGCGAAGGCCGCGTCGGCGTCGAGCCCGTAGCCCAGCATCAAGATGCCCTTGGCCTGCTCGATGGTGTCCCGGGCCGCGGCCGACGCGGCGACCGCCGCCGAGGCGGCAGCGCTGGTCTCGGCCTCCAGGCTCGGGGCTCAGGTCGAGGTAGTAGCCCACCAGGCGGTCGACCGGGGCGCCCGGCGGGGCGTCCTCCTGGTCGTGCTCCCCCTCGCCGACCAGCACCACGCGTCGTACGTCACCGCCGACCAGGATCCGGTAGTAGATGTTGAACGGCGCGCCGTCCGCCATCGCCTCCCGGAGCCGGGACTCGACCCGGTCGCGGTCCTGCTCGTGCTTGTGCCGCAGCACCAGGCTCCGTGGTGACCTGCACCTCACCCGGGCGGTAGCCGTGGAGGGCGTAGACGTCGTCGTCCCACTCCCAGGTGCCGGCCTTGACGTCGTAGACGAAACGCCCGGTCTGGTGACCCTCAGCCAGGTCCAGGGGACCCACCTGCTCCATCTGCCCTCCACCAACGAACGTCCGCGTCACCCGCGGGATCCCGTGTGCCCACAGCGCGTCCGGGTACTCCGCAACCACACGAGGCGGCAGCGGCGGAACCGTTCGTCTGCAAGCAGAAGTATCTCGGACCGCCACCGAGGGACACAACACAGGTCCCCCTCATCCCCCCCGACAGGAAGGCAACCGCCGATGCGGATCCCCCAGCCGTGCGGCCCCCTCAGCGAGGGTGTCGTCCGGGCTCTCACCGCCGAGCCCACCGGCCCCCAGCCGGTCGGACTGCCGCACGCGGTGAGCGACCTCGACCCGCTCACCGATCGCGACTTCCAGGCTCGCGCTGTGGACCCTCTACGAGCCTGCACTACCGCGGCTTCGACGGCGTCGACCCCGACGCCGAGTGGGACCCGCTGCTCATCGTGAGCCGGGCCGCTCTGGAGCGCACCTTCGAGCACGCCCTGCGCGAGCCTGCTGCGCGACGCAGCGCCCGCCGACGACCTCGGCCATCTCGGCGACGACCCGGCCGAGCGGGTGATCAACGCGCTGCGCCGGATGACGGTCTCCGAGGGGCCCTCCGAGGTCACCCGCTTCCTGGAGCGCCACGCGAGCGAGGAGGAGTTCCGCGACTACCTCACCGAGCGCGCCGTGCACCACCTGCGCGAGTCCGACCCGCACAGGCTTCCTGCTGCCGCGCCTCGACGGCGCCGCCAAGGTCGGCCTCGCGGAGCCTTCAGTACGACGAGTACGGCTCCGGACAGCCCGACCGGCTGCACCAGGAGCCTGTTCGCCCGCGGGCTGCGGTCCCTGGAGATGCCCGACGACGTCGCGACGTACGCCGAGCGGGCGGGCGGGGAGACCCTCGCCTCGGTGAACGTGATGTCGCTGTTCGCGCTGAACCGCCGGCTGCGCGGGGCGGCGCTGGGTCACCTCGCGGCCTTCGAGGCGACCAGCTCGCTGCCCTGCGACCGGATCGCGAAGGGCGCACGGCGGCTCGGCCTCCCCGACGAGGTGGCCGACTACTACGAGGAGCACGTGCTCGCCGACGCGGTGCACGAGCAAGCTGGCGATCCGCACCATCTGCGGGGCGCTGGTGACCGACGAGCCCGCGCTGGCCGACGACGTGCTGTTCGGCGCGACGGCGTGCCTGACCCTCGACGGGCTGGCCGGGCAGGTGCTCCTGGAGCGGTGGCGCGGAGGCCGCCGCTCGCACCGCCGGCACGACCCGACGACGCGGGCCGCCGGATGAGCGGGCGCCGGGTCACCGTCACGGAGTGCCCGGGCGGGCCGCTGCTCGTGCGTGGTGCCGACGAGGTCGTGGGCATCGACGGCGAGCCCACGCCCGTGGACCACGCGGTGGTCGCGCTGTGCCGCTGCGGCCGCTCAGAGCGGCTGCCGTGGTGCGACAGCAGCCACCGTGCGCCGCGCAAGAGGAAGAAGAAGCAGACCGACCAGGAGCGATGACGCCGAGGAGGCGGGACACCCCATGAAGGCAGTGACCTGGCAGGGCAAGGGCACGATGTCGGTCGAGGAGGTGCCGGACCCGACCATCCAGCGACCGGACGACATCGTCGTGCGCGTCACCTCGACCGGACTGTGCGGGTCCGACCTGCACCTCTACGACCCCCTCGCGCCGTACATGGAGGAGGGCGACGTGGTCGGCCACGAGCCGATCGGGATCGTCGAGGAGGTGGGACGGGGAGTCTCCACGCTGAGGGCCGGCGACCGGGTGGTCGTGCCGTTCAACCTCAGCCTGCGGCAGGCTGCTGGATGTGCTCGCGCGGATTGCACAGCCAGTGCGAGACCACCCAGAACCGCGAGCACGGCACCGGCGCCAGCCTGTTCGGCTACAGCAAGGCTCTACGGGCAGGTCCCCGGGGCGCAGGCGGAGTACCTGCGCGTCCCGTTCGCCGACACGCTGCCCATCAAGGTTCCCGAGGGACCGAGCGACGACCGGTTCGTCTTCCTCTCCGACGTGCTGCCGACCGCCTGGCAGGCCGTGGAGTACGCCGCCCTACGCCCCGGCGACACGGTGCTGGTGCTCGGCGCAGGGCCGATCGGGGACATGGCCGCCCGGATCGCGATCCACCGCGGTCACCGAGTGCTCGTCGTGGACCCGGTGCCGGAGCGCCGGGCCCGCGTGGCGTCCTACGGCGCCGAGGTGATCCCGCTCGACGACGACGCCCTGCTGCAGGTCCAGCAGCCACCAAGGGCCGCGGCGCGGACGCGGTCATCGACGCGGTCGGCATGGAGGCGCACGGCTCGCCGATCGCGGAGGGCATGGCCAAGGTGGTCGGCCTGCTGCCGGACCGGATGTCCCAGCCGCTCATGCGCTCGGCCGGTGTGGACCGGCTGGCCGCACTGCACCTGGCGATCGACGCGGTGCGTCGCGGCGGCGTCATCTCCGTCGTCGGGGTCTACGGCGGAGCGATGGACCCGATGCCGTTGATGGAGTCTGTTCGACAAGCAGGTCCAGATCCGGATGGGCCAGGCCAACGTGCGGCACTGGAGCGACGAGATCCTCGACCTGCTGATGGAGCCCGAGGACCACCTGGGCGTGGAGTCCTTCGCGACCCACCACCTGCCGCTGGCGGACGCCCCCGCGGCGTACGCCGACTTCCGGGACAAGCGCGACGGCATGGTCAAGGTGCTCTTCCACCCGTGACCAGTCGTCGGTCGGCGCCTCGGTCGCGACGCACGACAGCGGTCCACCGACTCGATCCGGCGAGCGTGTCGGCCAGATCTATATCGGTGGACCGTCGTCGTGACGGCGGACCACCCGGGGGGTGGGTTCGGGCGGTCCGCCTGATCACGAGTCGCCGCCGGTCGCCCGGCGGCGGGTATCCCTCAGGCCGCGCTGCTGCTGGCGGAGCCAGCGACCGCACGGCGGAGGTCGGTGAAGATGCGCTGCAGCAGCCGCGAGACCTGCACCTGCGTCACGCCGAGTCTCGTCGGCGATCTGCTGCTGGGTCATCTGCTCGTAGAAGCGCATCCGCAGGATCCAGCGGTCGCGCGGCTTGAGCCTTGCGGCACGCGGGACCGAGCAGGACGACGGCCTCGCTGTGCTCGAAGCCCGCGTCGGCGGTGGGCAGCAGGCTCGGCGAGCGTGCTCCCCGTCTCCGAGACCGGCTCGTCGAGCGACGAGGCGTGCGCGAGGTCGCCGCAGGACAGCGCCTCCTCGACCTCGTCCACCGGAGCGTCGACCTCGGCCGCCAGGCTCGGTCGCCGTCGGCGGCCGGCCCAGCGACTGGGCGAGCTCCTCCTCCGCGGCCGCGAGCCGCGGACGGATCTCCTGGACCCGGCGCGGCGGACGCACCGCCCAGACTCGCCGAGCGGAAGTGCCGCTTCAGGCTCGCCGAGGATGGTCGGGACCGCGAAGACCAGGAGGTCGTCACCCCGCTCGGGATCGAACCCCTGGACCGCCCGCGTGAGCGCGAGGCAGGCGACCTGCTCGAGCTCCTCCTGGCTCTGTCCGCGGTTGCGGTAGCGCGAGGCCAGCGAGCGGGCGACCGGGATGTTCATCACGATGACCTGCTCGAGCAGGACCTCGCGTGCGGCTCCGGTCTCCCGGGTGGCCCGGTCGAGCAGGTCGGAAGTACGGGACTTCCGCTCCTCCGGGCTCAAGGTCAGCGGGTCATCCCCGGAAGAGGATGCGGTACGCCGAACGGTGTGCGTGGTCGGGATGGTGGGTACTTCAAGAACGATGGACACTTTGACTACTCCCGTGAACGAGAGTGCTGTGGCGGTGGGCTTGGCCACGTGACTTCATCTGTGAAACGCCTCTACCCGAGCGGAGACGTTGCATACACATCTTAGCCGAAATGATCAGGTTGGCTAGTCCCAATTGACTAGGGTCGAGAGGACCGGGCCAGCCATAACACTCCGCCTGCCGGGGTGTTGTTGATGATGTCGGCACGGTGCCGCCACCGCAAGTGCAGGAGTTCCCATGGAGCAGATCGTCGTCCCGCTGAGCCCGTTCACCCGGCGCAGCCGATCGTTGGCCGTCAGCCACGTCGAGCAGGGCCTGATCCGCGGCCTGGAGCCCGGTGAGCACGTCGTGCTGCACGACCCCGTCGCCGACGAGCACTTCAGCGCGGTCGTGGCGGACGTCGAGTTCGACCTGACCGACACGTCGTACCGGCTCGAGGTCGGGGGGCGGATCACCGCGGCCGAGGCGGACGAGTGGCTGGAGCCCTCCGGCGACAGCGGCCACCTCACCACCGGTGAGATCGTCGCCCTGCTCGCCGGGTCGCGCCGCAGCGAGCGCGACATCTCCACCGCCCTGGCCGAGTCTGCGGGCCCGCTGAGCGCAGGCTCCTCCGATCGGCCGGCAGGGTCTGGTCCCAACGGGCCATGCCCGCAGATCCTCCGGACGGTCCTGGGTAGAAGTGCCCGTTTCCGGGTCCGGTGCGCCCGACAATCGCTAGGTGACTGAGCAGAGCCCGATCCGCGTGTATCTCGTCGACGACCACGAAGTAGTCCGGCGGGGGGTGGCCGCCCTCCTTGCGACCGACGACACCATCGAGGTGGTCGGCCAGTCCGGCAGCGCCACCGTCGCGCTGCGCGAGATCCTCGAGCCTGCGCCCCGACGTCGCGATCCTCGACGCCCACCTCGCCGATGGCACCGGCGTCGACATCTGCCGGGAGATGCGCTCGGTGGACCCCGACATCAAGGGGCTCATCCTCACGACGTACGACGACCCGGACGCGATCTCCGCCGCGATCCTCGCCGGCGCCTCGGGCTACGTGCTCAAGCGGATCGAGGGCAACTCGCTGCTCAGCGGCATCAGCTCGTCGCCGGCGGCCACTCGCTCATCGACCCGACGGTCGCCAGCCGGGTCGTGGAGCAGATGGAGATGCAGCGCAAGTCGCTCGACGTCATCTGCGAGTCTCACCCCGCAGCAGCGCAAGATCTTCTTCCTCATCGCCGAGGGCATGACCAACCGGCAGATCGCCGAGGAGCCTCTACCTCGCCGAGAAGACCGTGAAGAACCACGTCACCGGGCTGCTCTCGCGCCTCGGTCTCCAGCACCGCACCCAGGCGGCCCTGCTCGCCGTACGGCTGCGGGGCGGGGACACGGCCGCGCCGATGCCGGCCCGTCAGGTCGGCTGAGCCCACTCCTCGCTTCGGGGCCGCACCGGGGACGCGGCCGACGAAGCGAGAGCACCCTGAGGGCCTCCGCCGGCGGCGGAGGCCCTCAGGGGTTCTTGATGTCTTCTCGCGGTTCTTGACCGTTGCAACGGGCGGGAACCGCAGGAATCCCCCGGTAAGCGGGGATTCCTGCAGCCCGCTCAGAGGGCGAAGCGCCCCACGAGGTCCCGCAGTCTCGCCGGCCATGCCGGTCAGTGCGGTGGCCGAGGTGAGCGTGTTCTGCGCACCCTCACGGGTGTCGGCCGCCGCGGTGGCGACCTGGGTGACGTCCTCGGCGATGCCGTTGGCGCCGGCGGCGGCCTCGGTGACCGAGCGGGCGATCTCGTTGGTCGTGGCGGTCTGCTCCTCCACGGCCGAGGCGATCGTGGACTGGATGTCGTTGATCTTGGCGATGACGTCGGCGATCCGGCTGATCGCGGAGACCGCGCCCTGGGTGTCGCTCTGGATCGCCTCGATCTTCTGGCCGATCTCCTCGGTGGCCTTGGCGGTCTCCTTCGCGGGCTCCTTGACCTCGTTGGCGACGACCGCGAAGCCCTTGCCAGCGTCCCCGGCACGGGCGGCCTCGATGGTCGCGTTGAGGGCCAGCAGGTTGGTCTGCTGCGCGATCGAGGTGATCACCTTGATGACCTGTCCGATCTCCGCGGAGGACTCACCCAACGAGGCGACGGTGCCCTGCGCCTCCGAGGCCACGGTGACCGCGTCGGTGGCGACGGTCGCCGCCTCGGTCGCGTTCTTGGCGATCTCGCGGATCGAGGCGGTCATCTCCTCCGCCGCCGTGGCGACGGTCTGGATCGAGGCGGACACCTGCACCGACGCGCTCGAGGCGGAGGCCGCGCGGTCGGAGGTCGTCGAGGCGCCCTCGCCCATCCCCTCGGACAGGGAGGTGAGCCTGGTCGGCGGCCGCGGCGAGCGACTCGGCCGTGCCGCCGATGTTGCCCATCGACTCGCGCAGCGTGCCGAGCAGGGTGCGCAGGCCGGAGGCCACCTGGCCGACGGCGTCGTCGCCGTCGATGTCCAGGCTCCCGGGTGAGGTCTCCGGCGGCGGCCGCGGAGACGACGTCGAGGATCTGCGCGACCTTGGCGGCGATCACCGCGGCCGCCTCCCGCTCGGCGCTCTCGCGCTCGATCCGGGCGATCGCCTGGGAGACCAGGCGGCCGACGTTGCGCAGCGCCTCGAGCCGCTGGTTGCTCGGCTGGAGGGTCTCGGTCGCGAAGAAGTCCATCGTGCCGACGACCTCGCCGGAGACGATGATCGGGAAGCAGACGCCCGACTTCACGCCCACCTGCTGGGCGACCGGCGCGCGGACGCAGTCGGTCATCTCGCCGATGTCGGGGGTGAAGTAGAGGTCGCGCTGCGCCCACGCCCGGCCGGACAGGCCGACGCCCTCGGCGAACGACGCCTGCAGCGTGACCCGGCGGAACTCCGGTCCGGCGTCGCCGGACTCGCGGTCGAACTTCAGCGTCCGGTCGGCCGGGTCGATCTTCCAGAACGAGCCGTAGGCCCAGCCGAACTCGCCCCGCACCGTGTCGAGTGCGGTCTGCACGGCCTGCTCGACGTCGGTCGCGGCGCTCAGGGTCGACAGGAGCTTGTTGACCGCCGTGGTGTCGGCCTCCGCCTCGGTCCGCTCGCGCTCGAAGCGCAGCCGCTCGGTGATGACCTCCCAGGTCGCCATCGCGCCGACGTAGCGGCCCTCGGCGTCGGTGATCGCGCTGACCAGCAGGTCGAGGGTCTCCTCACCGACCTTGATGTCGGCGCGGCGGGGCAGGTGCTCGGCGGTCTCCAGCAGCCCGCGCTGGTACGCCGGGTTCTTGTGGAAGATGTCCAGGCTGGAGCCCACCACCTGGTCGGCGTTGACGGGAAGCGCGGACTCGAGGCCGCGCAGGGTCCGCAGCGAGGCCGGGTTCATGTAGCGGATGACGAAGTCGAGGTCGGCGAACATCATGTTCGTCGGGCTGTTCTCCATCATCGACAGCGCGAACGACGCCGTGTCGGCCTCGGTCGCGACGGGCGCGGGCGCCGCGTCGACGGCGGGCGCGGCGGCGCGCGGCCGGGCGGTGCGGGTGCTCTTGGCGGGACCGGTGCCGTTCACCGGCGCGTCCAGGATCTCGGTCACGGGTTTCCTCCGGGGTTGTCGGGCGCGGTCGCTACGTCGACCGCGCGGTCTGCGTCGAGGACGAGCAAGATGGCGTCGGGCAGCGGGCGGACCCCGCGGACGACGTCCTGCACGCCTCGCGGCATGTTCGAGGGGACCGGCTGGGCATCCACGCCACCCATCCGGCCGGGGTCGATCACGTCCCCGATGTCGTCGACGAGGAGGCTGACCACCTCGCCGCGACTGCGGACGATCACGTTCATGGGGACCTGCTCGGCGGCCCGGGGCGGGAGCCCGAGACGCACCCGCAGGTCGACGGCGGTGACGATCTGGCCCCGCAGGTTGATGAGGCCGGTCACGGCCTCGTCGGCGCGCGGCACCGGCGTCATCGGCTGGTGGCGCAGCACCTCCTGCACCTCGTCGACGGCGACCCCGAAGAAGAGGTCGGCGACCCAGAAGGTGCAGTACTGCTCGGCGGTGCGGGTGGCGGTGGCACTCATGCGCCGACCCCCGACCAGGCGACGACGGCCTCGAGGTCGACCAGGTCGGTGACCCGGTCCTGCACGACGGCACTGCCCGTGACGCCGGTACGACGCCCCACCCGGCTCGCGCTCACCGCGACCTCGACCACGTCGAGGACCCGGTCGATGACGATCCCGACCGCTCCCCCGGCGTCGCCCGTCTCGTGGACGACGACGCTGACCTGCTCGCTGCGGTCGCTGGTGTCGGGCAGCCCGATCGCGGTCGCGAGGCGCACCAGGGGCAGGATCCCCTCGCGGTACTGCACGACCTCGGCCGTGCCGCTGCGCTCGATCCGGTCCCGCTCGAACTCCTCGAGCCGAGCGACCGCCGCGAGCGGGAGGGCTGCGCGGCGGCCGTCGGCGACCTCGAGCACCAGCAGGGCGGTGCGGTCATCGGTGGCGGTGGTGCGCTGGTCGGCGGTCTCGGCCTGCGCGGCGCCCACGCCCGCGGTCGCGGCGATGCCCGCGACATCGAGGATGAGCGCGACCCGCCCGTCGCCCATGATCGTGGCGCCGGCGTAGACGGCCAGGCTCTTGAGTCGGCGGCCGACCGGCTTGACGACGATCTCCTGGGTGTCGTGCACCGTCGAGACGCACAGCCCGAAGCGGACGTCGTCGGACTGCAGCACGACGACCGTCAGCGGCTCGCCGTTCGCCGGTTGGTCACCGGTCAGGACGCCGGACAGCGAGACCAGCGGCAGCAGGCTTGCCGCGCAGCCGCAGCACCGGGGCGCCGGCCAGGTCCTCGACCCGGCGCTGCAGGTCCTCGCCCTCGATCCGGACGAGCTCGACCAGGTTGGCCTGCGGGATGGCGTAGCGTTCGACGCCCTCGCCCACGACCAGCGCCGGGATGATGGCGAGCGTCAGCGGGATGCGGACCCGTGTCGTCGTACCGCGCCCGGGCTCGGAGGCGACGTCGACGCTGCCGCCGATCCGCTCGATGTTGGTGCGCACGACGTCCATGCCGACGCCACGGCCGGAGATGTTGGAGACCGCCGCCGCGGTGGAGAAACCGGGCCGGAAGATCAGCCCCAGCACCTCGCGGGCATCCATCCGGGACAAGTTTGCTCGCGGGTCACGACGCCGCGCTCCAGCGCCACCGCGGCGATCCGCTCGGGGTCGATGCCCTTGCCGTCGTCGGCGATCTCGACGACCACCTGCCCGGACTCGTGGTACGCCCGCAGGCTGAGTATTCCCTTGCCCGGCTTGCCGGCCGCCGTACGGACGCCGGGGGGGCTCGATCCCGTGGTCGAGGGAGTTGCGCACCAGGTGGGTCAGCGGGTCCTTGACCGCCTCCAGCAGGCTGCGATCGAGTCTCGGTCTCGTGGCCGTCCATGACCAGACTCGACCTCGCGACCGAGCCTGGTGGGACAGGTCGCGCACGACGCGCGGCATCTTCGACCAGACCTGGCCGATCGGTTGCATGCGGGTCTTCATCACCGACTCCTGCAGGCTCGCTGGCCACCGGGTCGAGGCGCTGGCTGGCGCGGACCAGACTCGATGTCCTCGGCACCGCCGGTGCGCTGCAGGATCTGGTTGCGGGTGAGCACCAGGCTCGCCGACCAGGTCGACGAGGTCGTCGAGCAGGTCCACGTCGACACGGACCGAGGACTCGACCCGGGACTCCACGCGCACCGGCTCCGGCTCCGGCTCGGTCTCGGCGACCGGCTCGGGCGCGGGCTCCGGCTCGGCCGGCGAGGGCACGGAGGAGACCGCCGGGGACACGACCGGCTCCTCCGCGACCTCACCGGACCCGGTCAGCAGGCCTTCGATGACGGCGACCACCGGCGCCACGTCGACCGCGGGGTCGGTGTCGCTGCTGGTCCGCTCGATCACGTCGAGGAGGGCACGGACGGTGTCGACCATCGACAGCAGCGCCTCGGCGATCGCCGGGGTCATCACCGCCTCGCCGTCGCGCAGCCGCGACAGCAGGGTCTCCCCCACGTGGGTCAGTCTGCTCCAGGCGGTTGAACGCCAGGAAGCCGCTGGTGCCCTTGATGGTGTGGATCGTGCGGAAGATGCTCGAGAGCCGCTCCCGCGAGTCGGGCTGCTGCTCGAGCTCGACCAGGTCGCGGTCCAGGCCTGGTCGAGGTTCTCGTGGGACTCCACGAGGAACTCGGCGATGATCTCTGCGTCGTCGTCCATCGTCCCTCCCTTCCGCGCAGTCCATCGGCGCGGGCGGGGGTCGGATGAGCCGGGTAAAGACAGTCGGGACACGATCCCGGCAGACCCGTCCCGACGGGTGGATCGGGGGGCGCTCCGGCGCTCGTCGCAACTACCGAAATTGTCGTCGCGGGCGCGGATTCACGACAAATTCGGTAGTTGCGCCGCAACCCCGGAGCCGTCGAGGGTGGCTACTTGCGGGTGCGCAGGGCCTCGGAGAGCGACGCCACGGCGTCGGGCGCGGGTGAGGCGGCCTCGGCGTTGGCGTCGGCGAGCTCGGCCAGCAGACTCGGCGCGGTGGACCGCGACCGAGCGGGGCGCGTCGATCCCGATCCGTACGACGTCGCCGCGCACCTCGAGCACGGTGACGGTCACGGCCTCGGGCGATCCGTCGCCGATGACGACGCTTTCGCCCACACGTCGGGAGAGAACCAGCACAGCAGCAGGCTAGTGCCTCAGGCGACCAGTGGGGCGGCGAGTGGCAGGTCCGTGTCGTCCAGGATCACCTGGCTGGCCCTGCGGGTGGCCGGGTTGACCACGAGCGGGGCGCGCAGGTTGACGGTGGTCTCGGCGAGGGTGGCGCCGGCGTGCACCACCAGCAGCACCAGGACGTCGTCCGCTGCCGCCTCCTCGATGCCGAGCTCGCTCACCACGTCGTCACCGATCTCCGGTGCGTAGTCGGGGTAGAACGGCGCGGGCGGGACCACCACGAACTGCAGGTCCGCGCTGTCGAGCGAGCGGAACCCGAGCAGCAGGCCGTCCTCGTCGAGACGCACCAGCGCGAACCGGGCGTCGTCGGGGAAGCCGGGCATCGGGTGGGCGAGACTCGATGACGGGGATGTCCATGCGGGTCATTGTGGCAGTGGCGCTCATCGCAGGAAGTCGAGCAGGCTCGGCTGCATCACCCGTGAGGTGGCCCCGAGCGCCGCCTGGTAGGCGACCTCCTGGAGCCTTGAGGTCGACGGTGGTCTTGGCGAGGTCGGCGTTCTCGATGGTGCTCAGCTGCTTGTCGAGCGAGATCCCGGCGTCCGAGGCGGTCTGGTCGGCCTGCTCGAGGCGCTGGTACCGGGTACCGGCGGCGGTGCGGGCGCTGGTGACGGTGTCGATCCGGCTGTTGAGCGTGTTGATCGCGTTGCTGATCCCGGTCTGGTCACCGGCCCGCAGGGCGGTCGCCAGCGCGTCCAGGCTCGGCGAACGCCGACGTGGCGCCGTTGCCGAAGACGCTGGGACCGTCGACGTCGACCTTGACCAGGACGCCGTCGGCGACCCGGCGGTTCACGTCACCGAGCGTGCCGACGTAGGCGCCGGTGGCGTCGTAGGCCTGGTTGCCGGCGGTGACCCCGCCGAACACCGGGCTGTCGAGGTACTTGGTGTTGGCCCGGGACAGCAGACTCGGCCTTGATGCCGTCGACCTCGGTGGCCAGCGCCTCGCGGGCGACCGGGCCCGAGGCCGAGGCGTTCGCGCCCTGCAGGGCGAGATCGCGAGCACGCTTGACCGAGGTGGTGACCGAGTCGAGGGCGGAGTCGACCTGGGTGAGCCAGCCGATGCCGTCCTGGGCGTTGCGGGAGTACTGCGCCTGGTCGGCCAGGGAGTCTGCGCAGCCGCATCGACGCGGTCGTCCCGGTCGGGTTGTCGGAGGGCCGGTTGATCACGCGGCCGGTGGACAGGCTGCTCCTGGACCTTGGCGAGCCGGCCGAGGCCGAGTCTGCAGGTTCGACAGCGAGCTCTGCGTGAGCATCCGCTGGGTGACACGTCCGATGCTCATCAGCGACCCACCAGCCCGGTCCGGTTGATCAGCGTGTCCAGCACCTCGTCGAGGGTGGTGAGCAGGCGCGCCGCGGCCTCGTACGAACGCTGGGCGGTCATCATGTTGACGGTCTCCTCGTCGAGGTTGACCCCCGCCTGCTGCTCCCACGCGTCGTCGAGGGAGCCCGCGAGGGCGCTCTGGTTGGCGACCTGGCGGTCGAGCGAGGCCACCTTGGTGCCGAAGCCGTTGACCAGGCGCTGGTAGGCGTTCGCGGCGTCGCCGGCCCGGCTCAGCGCGTCGGCGTTGGCGCCGTCGCGCGCGCCACCGGTCACCGAGGACGCGGCGACCAGCGCCGGGTCGGTGATCGCGACCTGCAGGCTGGCCGCGCCGACGGTCGGGTCGTAGGAGAAGAACGTCCCGCCCGGGGCACCGCTCGCGTCGTACCCGAGGGCGTGCTGGGTGTTGACGGCCGTGGCCAGGTCGGCGGCGATCGCGTCCAGTCCCGCCCGGTACGACGGGAGCACGGTCGTGAGCACGTCGGTGACCGCGCCCAGCTCACCGCCGGCGCCGGCGGCGCCGGTGGGCAGCACCGTGCTCCCCCAGCCGGCGTCGATGCGGAAGGTGATCGGCGAACCGTCGGCGTCGCCGGCGGCGGTGATGCCGGAGGCCACGACGAAGGCGCCCGCCTCCTTGCCGGAGACCAGGGGCTCGCCGCCGACGGAGACGTCGAACTGCCCGTCGGCACGGACCGTGGTGACCGCACCGGTGAGACTCGGCGAGGCGCAGCGCGAGCCTGGTCCCGCTGGTCGCGCAGGGTGCCCGCGTCGGTGCCGTTCTGCTCGGTGACGAGGATGTTGTGGTTGAGCTCGGCGATGCCGGCGGCGGCCGTGTTGACCTCGGAGACCACGTTGTTGACGTGCACCCGCTGGTCGGCCTCCTCGCCGGCGACGTTGCCGACCTGGATCCGCAGCGCCTGGGCCAGCGTCTCCGCGCTGCCGAGCACCTGCTGGCGCGCGGCGTCACCGCCGGGGTTGGTCGAGAGGTCCTGCCAGGCGTTGCGGAAGTCGAGCAGGGCGGCGTAGACGCCGTTCTTGCCCGGCTCGCCGATGCCCTCCTCGACCCGGGAGAGGATCGTCTGGGTGGTCTGCAGGCCCGAGAGCGTGGCGTGCTCGCGGCGTACCCGGGTGTCGAGCAGGGGGTCGACCATCCGGCGCACCTCGCCGATGCCGACGGTGCCGCCGAAGTCTGTCCGAGCGGGACCACACGGCCGGGACGTTGGTGCTGATCGTCTCCCCGACGACGCGGCGCCGGACGTAGCCGTCGGTGCTCGCGTTGGAGATGTTGCTGCCGGCGACGTCGAGGGCGACCTGCTGGAAGCGCAGGGCCGCGCTGGCGGCAGAGATCCCGCCGAAGGACCCCGCCATCACAGGCTCCGGTCGACCAGGCGCGGCGCGGCCGGCTCGACGACGGCGTCGCCGGACGGGGTGTAGACTCGCGGTCGTCGTGCTGCCCAGGGCGAGCAGGGTCTCGCGCGCGGAGCGGTAGCCCGCGGTGATCAGGCCCTTGGCGTCCTCGGAGGTCTCGGCGATCTCCCGGGCCAGGGCGACCATCGCGTCGCGGTGGTCCAGCAGGATGCCCCGCCACGGGTCCGGCGCGGACTCGGCGAGGGCGCCCAGCGACGGGTTGGGCGTCAGGCCGAGCGCCTCGGCGGCCTCGTCGGCGGCGGTGGCGCGCAGCACCTCGGTGGCGCGGATGTCCTCCAGGACCGACTCGACCTCGCGAGTCGCGTTGACGAGCCAGCGGGTGCGCCCGGAGGCGAGCACCATCCGCTCGACGTCGAGCCTTGTAGGCGAGGGTCTCGAGCAGACTCGCGCTCGCGCCACAGGATCTGCGAAAGCCTGTCCATGTCGATCGTGTTCTCCGGTCTCTCCCTAGCCCCCGAGGTGCGGGGTTCGTGACCTCGCCCATCGTTCGCGACGGGGCGGACCTGAGGAGTTCCGCCCAAAGGCCCGTGTCCGGACGCTCCTTGGGACCAGGCAGAACCGGGACCTCGGTCCTGTATTGGCCGACCGAGCGGTCAGTCGGACCGCATTTCTCTGCGACACGCCGACGGAAACCAGGAATCTCGTGGACGTGAACGAGTACGAGGGCACCGTCGCCGGCGAGACGGACGAGCCGATCACCACCCACATGCCTCTGGTCGGCCACATCGTCCGGGAGACGATGGGCCGGGTCCCCTCGCACGTCAGTCGCGACGACCTCACCTCCGCCGGTCTCACCGCGCTCGTCCTCGCCGCCCGGGCGTACGACGCCGAGCGCGGTGTCCCCTTCGACCGGTACGCCGCCACCCGGATCCGCGGCGCGCTGCTGGACGAGCTCCGCTCGGTCGACTGGGCCTCCCGCTCCGTGCGGCGCCGGGCCCGCGACCTCGCCGAGACCCGCAGCCGGCTCGCGAACGTGCTCGGCCGCACCCCCAGCGTCGCCGAGGTCGCCCAGGCGGCCGGCATGTCCCCCGACGAGGTCGCCGCCAACGACGACGACGTCTCGCGGGCGCAGGTGCTCTCCCTGCAGGGCTCGGCCACCACCCCGATCGAGGAGCCTGGTCCCGACCCGCGCCCCCTCGCCGGAGGACCTCGTCGAGCACGCCGAGCGGCTGACCTACCTGCGCGAGGCGATCGAGGAGCCTGCCCGAGCGGCTGCGCGTCGTCGTTCGCGACTACTTCTTCGCCGAGCGGCCGATGGCGGAGATCGCCGCCGAACTCGGCGTGACCGACTCGCGGATCTCGCAGATGCGGGCCGAGGCGCTCACCCTGCTGCGCGACGCGCTCAACCACGCCCTGGAGCCCGCGCTGGTGCAGAGCACCGGCAAGGCCGGCGGCGTCGCCCAGCGCCGCCGCGAGTCCTACTTCGCCGCCGTCGCCGCCCGGCACGCGGACGGCGCGCGTCGCGGGACGGTCGCCCCGCTGGACGCGGTCGGCTGAATCTCCCCCGAAACTGCTGAGAAAACCTCTCAGGCTCGCGGCCGGCGTACCGATCACCACCGCGACGGGAGACCACGGACGGTCACCCGAGAACCACCAATGACACCTGATTCCAGGAGGGAAATATCATGGGTCTTCGCATCAACCAGAACATCGAGGCCACCAACTCGTACCGCAACCTGTCGGTCACGCAGGGTCAGGCTCTCGAAGTCGATGGAGAAAGCTGTCGTCCGGCTTCCGGATCAACCGGGCCGCCGACGACGCCGCCGGTCTCGCGATCTCCGAGGGCCTGCGCTCGCAGGTCGGTGGCCTGAAGGTCGCGGTCCGCAACGCCCAGGACGGCGTCTCGGTCGCGCAGACCGCTGAAGGTGCGCTCACCGAGGTCCACTCCATGCTGCAGCGCATGAACGACCTCTCGGTGCAGTACAACAACGGCACCCAGAACACCGAGTCGCAGGCCGCTCTGCAGGCGGAGTTCGACGCGCTCAACACCGAGATCACCCGGATCAAGGACAACACCAAGTTCAACGGTGTGGCCCTGTTCGGCGGCACCGCGCAGACCTTCCAGGTCGGCTACGACAACGCCGACACGATCGCGATCTCCGCCACCGCGCTCGCCGACTTCACCGCGGGTGCCGCGGTGTCGGCGATCGACATCACCGACAGCAACACGCTGCAGGCCGCGGTGACCGAGGTCTCCACCCAGCGTGCCGAGACTCGGTGCGGTGCAGAACCGGTTCGAGCACACGATCAACAACGTCAACGTCGCGATCGAGAACCTGTCCGCCTCCGAGTCGCGGATCCGCGACACCGACATGGCCCAGGAGATGATGAGCCTCACCCGCTCGCAGATCCTCTCCCAGGCCGGCACCGCCATGCTCGCCCAGGCCAACTCGGCCCCGAACGGCGTGCTGCAGGCTGCTCCGCGGCTGATCCCGCGGCATCCGCACACAGGCTGAGTGCCGGTGGGCCCGACCGGCCCACCGGCACTCACGTGTTTCCCGACCAGGCTCACCCACGGAGGACGACATGGCAGGCACCACCAGCGTCGGCGGCCTCGCCAGCGGCCTCAACACCTCCAGCATCATCGAGCAGCCTGATGACCCTGGAGTCCCAGTCGCAGACCAAGGCTGAAGTCGCAGGTCACGACCGAGCAGTCCAAGGTCAGCGCGCTGCAGAAGCTCAACACCGCGCTGCAGTCCCTCGCCACCGCCTCCGCCGCCATGGCCAAGCCGACGACCGGCAGGCTGGTCGACGCTCAAGGCCACCTCCAGCAACACCGGCGTGTCCGTGTCCGCCACCTCCGCCGCCGCGCCCGGCGGCTTCACCGTCACCGTCGGCCAGACCGCGCTCAGCCACCAGGTCGTCTTCACCGAGGCGCACGCCAAGTCCGACAGCGTCACCGGTACGACGACCGGCGTGCTGCTCAAGCGCGACGGTCAGCCGGACGTGGCCATCAGCACCGCGAACGGCACCCTGGAGGAGCTCGCCACCGCGATCAACGGTGCGAACGCCGGCGTCCGGGCCACCCTGGTGCGTACCGGCACGAGCGGCGGCACCGACCAGTACCGGCTCCTCGTCGAGTCCACCGCGACCGGTGAGGCGCAGGCCTTCGAGTCCACCGACAGCACGAGCGCACCTCTGCTCGGCGGCGGCAGCGTCCGGGCCGGCCGGGACGCGAGCATCGAGATCGGCGGGATCACGGCGACCTCGACGAGCAACACCTTCGCGAACGTCGTACCGGGCGTGACGGTGACGCTCGGGACCAACGCCACCGGCTCGGCCGACCTCACCCTCAGCCGCGACGCACAGGGCCGGTCCGACGCGGTGAAGTCCTTCGTGGACCAGGTGAACGCGGCCCTCACCTCGATCGCCGCGCTGACCACCAACACGACCGACGCCAAGGGCACGCTCGCCGGCGACAGCACGCTGCGCCGCGTCGCGAGTGCCCTGCAGGACGCGATCTACCCCGGCGACGGCACCTCGATGGCGAAGTTCGGCGTCCAGATCGACCGCTACGGCAAAGTCTCACCTTCGACGCCGACAAGGCTTTGCCGCGGCGTACGCCGAGGACCCGGACGCCGTCGCAGCGGCGTTCACCGGCACCACCGGCTTCGCGGCGCGGGTGCAGAAGGCCGCCAACGACGCCAGCGACAAGTACTCCGGCTCCGTCACCAACGCCATCACCAGCCACACCACCACGATCACCCGCCTGAACGCGAGCATCGCGGACTGGGACGACCGGCTGGAGCCTGCGCCGGAAGACCCTCGAGCGGCAGTACACCGCGCTCGAGACCGCGCTCTCGCAGGCTGAACAGCCAGTCATCGTGGCTCACCAGCCAGCCTCGACTCCCTGTCCGCATCCACCCAGTGAGGACCTGACCCCGATGTATGCCACCCGAACGGTGCACAACGCCCAGTCCGCCTACCGCGAGAACGCAGTGGCCACGGCCTCCCCGGCCCGGCTGCTCGTGATGCTCGTGGAGCGGCTCGTCCTCGACGGCGAGCGCGCGCTCGCCGCCCAGGAGGCGGGCGCCTGGACCGAGGCGCACCGGCACCTGCTGCACGCGCAGGACATCGTGATCGAGTCTGGAGTCGAGCCTCGACGTCGAGAAGATGCCCGCGGGCAAGCAGACTCGCCGCGCTCTACCAGTACCTCCGCGGCTGCTACGTCGACGCCAACGTCAAGCGCGACCCGGAGACCACCCGCCAGGCCCTCGACCTGTCGCGCCAGCCTGTGCGACACCTGGCGCGAGGCCGCGATGGCGGCGGCGGTGACGGGATGACCTCCGCACCCCTGCCCCCGCCCGTCCCCGACGGCATCGCCCCGCGCCGGCCGCTGTCCTGGCGCGAGGCGCTGGACCGCCTGGAGGCGCACGCCGAGCGCGCCGAGGAGATGATCGGTGGCGAGGCCGACCCCGGCGACGCGCCCTGGCTGCCGCCGACCGACCTGGGCCCGATCCCCGACGAGTTCGTGCCGCGGGCCCGTCAGCCTGCTCGCCCGGCAGCAGGCGTTGATCGAGGCGATCCCGGCGATGCTCTCCGACAAGCACCAGCAGCGCCAGGTGGCCGACCGGGTGGCCGGCGCGACGACCGCGCCGACCACTCCGGTCTACCTCGACATCACCGCCTGACGGATCTCAGGGGCCGTAGGCCACCTGGTTGTTGATCGCGTCGAAGGCGTCCTTGGCCTTGGTCTGGGTCGCCTTGACGTTGGCGTACCAGACGCTGCCGCCGGTGTTCGACTGCGAGGCCGCGTAGGTCAGCATCTGGCTCACCGTCAGGCTGGTCGCACCGCCGAAGGCGCTGCTGACGTTGGTGCCCTTGACGTGGGTGAGGTCGATGACGACGCCACCGAGGATGCTGTGCGGCAGGAACTGCCGGCTCGCCACGGTGCTGCCCGGCCCGGTGAACCACACGTCCAGCGCGGTCGCGAGCATCTGCGCCTTGAGCATCGGGTTCATCGTGCTGGCCGTGGCCTTGGCGATCACCCCCGAGACGTACGACGCCACGGTGGCGCAGGCTCGCGTTGGCCGCCAGGTCCTTGAACGGCGCGAAGGTGCGCAGGTAGGCGCCCGAGGCGCACACGCCGCCCGGCGCCGCCCCGCCCTTGATCACGCCCTGGCCGTTCTTGTTGGACCAGAAGCCGATCGTGTGGGCACCGGTGGCCAGCGGGACCTTGCAGACCGTCACGTCGGCGCTGTCCCCGCTCGTCGTACCGCTGTCGTCCGCGGTGGCCGTCGCGGTGTTCGGGTGCACGACGCAGCCGGGGGTGTCGAACGGGAAGATCCGGGCGTAGTGGTACGCCGTCGGGTTGGCGTCGCCCACGCACACGGTGCCGAGCGCACCCACCGCGCTGTCGGTCACCGCCGCGCAGTCGTCGACCAGGGCCGCGGTGAAGGACACGTCGCTGAACAGGAAGTCCGTGCTCCCGGCCGCGAGCCTGCGCGCCGCCGACGGACTGGTCGGCCCAGGTGGCGGTCGCGGTATTGTCGAGTCTGCGCCTGCGGAAGCGCGGCCAGCGCGCAGGTGTAGGCGAAGTCGTTGCCACCGGGCTGCAGCACGGCCGACGCGCCACCGGTCACGGTGCAGACGGTGCCGTCGGAGAAGCCTGGTCGGTCACGTCGGCGACCACCGGGTCGGCGTTCGGGTTGAAAGCGGTGATGGTGCCACCGACCACGACGCCGGAGACCGTGCCCGCGTCATGGCCCACGCTCACGGTGTAGTTCACCGTCGCGCTGCCGCCCGTGCCCTGCACCGTGGTCTGGTCGGCCGCCTTGTCCACGCTCCAGGCGAAGGTGCGGGTGTAGTCACCGGCGGCGTCCTTGAGCACGGTCGGCGGGAAGGCCACCGCCGGGTCGTCCGGGCCGACCTTGAAGGCGTCGTGCGTGCAGTCCGAACCGCTCACCGGGTAGTCCGCGAGACTGCACACGCTGGCGATGTAGACACCGCCGCCGTTCGTCGTCTCGTCGAAGGGGAACACCTGGAGACGCTGGTTCTCGACCAGGTGCGTGCCGAGGGCGGTCACCGTGCCGCCGGCGACCCGGAAGGAGCGGTCGGCGTGGCTGTCCGTCGACAGCAGGCCGGCCGCTCCGTCGTTCGGGTCCGACTGGGCGCCGGGAACCGAGACCGCGAAGAAGTAGTCGCCGTCGGGGGAGGCCCTGCGGCAGGTTGCTGAGCCAGACGTCCTCACGCGAGGTGTAGGCGTTGCAGTTGGTCGGGTCGGTCGCTGCGTTCGGGTGCAGGCAGGTGCCGTTCCCCGTGGAGGCGCCGACGTTGGTCGTCGTCGAGATCGACTGCCCGGCAGCGTGGGCGATCGGTGGCGACGCCGTCGTCGCGACGAGTGCCGCGCCGGCGACGAGCAGCCCGGCCGAGCCCAGGCGGGTGAGGACGCGAGGAGAGCGCCGGAGGGAGCGATGACGGGACAAGGGAGGCCTCCAGGAGACGGATGGTCCGTCCATGGAACGCCCCGCCGCGGGTCCGTCTCAATCCTCGCTTCCGATGCCGTCGGCAGCCGTAACCCCCGGCCTCAGGCGGCGTGCGAGCGGCGGACCGTGCCGACGATGCGGTCGGCCAGCGCCTCCAGCGGCAGTACGTCGTCCGCGATCCCGGCGCTCGCCACCGCGCCCGGCATCCCCCACACCACCGAGGAGTCCTCGTCCTGGGCGAGGACCCGCGCACCGGCGCTCGCCAGCAGCCGCGCTCCGGCGAGGCCGTCCTGGCCCATCCCGGTGAGCACCGTCGCCAGCGCCGAACCGCCCCAGACCTCCAGCGCGGAGCGGAACATCACGTCCACGGCGGGCCGGCAGAAGTTCTCCTGCGGGCCCTGGTCGAGGACGACGCGCACGGCGCCCGCGCCGCGTCGTACCCGCAGGTGGAAGTCGCCGGGCGCGATCAGCACCTCGCCCGGGCGCACCTCGTCTCCGTCGGCGGCCTCGCGGACGGAGAGCCTGGGAGACCTTGTCGAGACGCTGGGCGAGCATCGCGGTGAACACCGGCGGCATGTGCTGCACCACGAGCACCGGCACGCCGAGGTCGCCGGGCAGGCGCGGCAGCAGCCGGGCCAGCGCGTCCGGCCCGCCCGTCGAGCAGCCGATGAGCAGCGCGCTCACCGGCCCGGCCGGCGGTGCCGAGGCCGGACGCGCGCGGCGCACGACCGGCCCACCCGCGCCAGGCGTCAGCTTGCGCAGGCCCGCCAGGGCGCGGATCCGCGGCACCAGCCTGGTCTCGCACGGCGGCGATGCCGTCGGCGATCTGGCCGGTGTTGGAGGGCTTCGTGACGTAGTCCGACGCCCCACGGGAGAGGGCGTCGAGGGTCGCGGTGGCACCGCGCTCGGTCAACGTGGAGAACATGATGACCGGCAGCCGCGCGTGCTTGTCCCGGATCCGGGTGAGCGCGCCCAGGCCGTCCAGGTTCGGCATCTCGATGTCGAGGGTGACCACGTCGGGCCGCAGGCTCATCGACCATCCGCACGGCCTCCAGGCCGTCCCGGGCCACGCCGGCCACCTCGATGTCGGCAGGCTCCGCTCAGCGCGGTGGTCACCAGGCGTCGTACGAGTGCCGAGTCGTCGACGACGAGAACCCTGATCTTGGTCACGGCCCGCCCATCGGCCGATTCTTCACCTGTCTGAGGCCTCAGGAAGCCCCCAGGAGCGCCGAAGGAAGCGGCATGACCGCCCCCACCGCCTTCGCGTCCGTCTCGGCGCTGGTACGCCGAGAGACGTCGATGGTGTACGACGAGGGCAAGGAGTACCTCGTCGAGGCCCGGCTCACCCCGCTGGCGAACGCCAAGGGCCTGGACCTCGAGCAGTACGTCGCCCGGCTGGCCTTCGACGCCGACGAGCGCCGCAAGGTGGTCGACGCGCTGACCATCAACGAGACCAGACTTCTTCCGCGACCACACGCCCTACCAGGCCTTCACCGACGCCATGCTCCCGCCGCTGCTGGAGGAACGGGCGATGACCCGCCGGCTGCGGATCTGGAGCGCGGCCTGCTCCAGCGGCCAGGAGGCCTACTCCATCGCGATGCTGCTCGACCAGCACCTGCCGGCCGGCTGGGAGTACGAGATCGTCTGCACCGACATCTCCACCCAGATGCTGGAGCGGGTGCGCGCCGGGCGCTACAGCCAGGTCGAGGTCAACCGCGGGCTGCCCGCGACCAGCCTCGTGCGCTACTTCACCCGGGTCGGCCGCGAGTGGGAGATCGCCGAGCGGCTGCGCGAGCGGGTGAGCGTCAGGCACATGAACCTCGCGGCGCCGTTCCCGATGCTGGGCAGCCTTCGACGTGATCTGGCTGCGCAACGTGCTCATCTACTTCGACGCCGAGACCAAGGCCGACATCCTGCGCCGGATGCTGCCGATGCTCGCCGTCGACGGATTCCTGCTGCTCGGCTCGTCGGAGACCACCCTCGACATGCCGGCCGACCTCGCCGCCTCCTGGCGGCGCGACCAGATCGGGCGGGTGCCGGCGTACCGGCGCGCGACCGCCATGACCCTCTCCAGGACAGGAGCCTGATCGTGCGAGCCATGATCATCGACGACTCCCGGGCGATGCGCAGCATCCTGCGCCGCATCGTCGCGGGTCTCGACTTCGAGACCACCGAGGCCGAGCACGGCCAGGCCGCCCTCGACCAGATGCGGGCGGGCGTCGTGCCCGACGTGTGCCTGGTGGACTGGAACATGCCGGTGATGGACGGCTACACGTTCATCACCGAGGTCCGGTCGAACCCGGAGTGGCGCGACGTGACGCTGATGATGGTCACGACCGAGAGCGAGCAGCGCAACATCGTGCGGGCGCTCGCCGCCGGCGCGCACGAGTACGTCATCAAGCCCTTCACACCGGACGCGATCGTCGAGAAGGCTCTCGCTGCTCGGCCTGGTGCCGGCGGGTGACCAGGGGGTGCCGGCATGAGCGTGCTCGCCGACGAGGTCGAGGCCCCGGCCGAGGACGACGTCCGCGCCGTCACCGAGGACGTCTGGCTCTCCCTGCTCGGCGAGGAGGAGGTGCTCCTGCCGCGGCCGGTGCCGCCGGGCTCGCCGTTCGACGCGTCCGGCACCTGGTCCGCCGCCGTCACGGTCAGCGGCGGCTGGCAGGGCGTCGTCACCGTCGAGCCTGGACGAGGACGCCGCCCGGCTGCTCGGCGCGGGCATGCTCGACCTGCCCGCGGCCGACGTCGCCGACGCCGACGTCGCCGACGCGGTCGGTGAGACTCGTCAACATGGTCGGCGGCAACCTCAAGAGCCTGATGCCCGGCCCCAGCGTGCTGTCGCTGCCCGTCGTGGCCGCCGGTCGCGCGGTCTTCGCCAGCGATGTCGCCGAGGTCTGCCGCCTCGACCTCGCGTGGCGCGGCGGCCCGGTCCGCGTGTGCGTCCACGTCCCCCAGCCCAGGCTCCTCCGGAGGCTCCCGATGAAGATCCTGATCGCCGACGACAGCCGCGTGATGCGGCAGATCGTCATCCGCACCCTGCGCCAGGCGGGCCACGGCGGCCACGACATCGTCGAGGCCGAGAACGGCCGCGAAGCGCTGGAGATGGTGCGGGCCGAGTCGCCCGACCTTGTCCTCTCGGACTGGAACATGCCGGAGATGAACGGCATCGACTGCCTCGCCGCGCTGCGCGCCTCCGGCTCCGAGGTCGCCTTCGGCTTCGTCACCTCCGAGGGCTCCGAGGAGATGCGTCAGCGCGCCGCGTCGGCCGGTGCCGCCTTCCTCATCGCCAAGCCGTTCACCCCGGAGGCGTTCGACGACGCCCTCCGCAGCGTGCTCTGAGGCTCGCTGTGGTCGTCCACCTCCCCCAGCCCAAGCAGGTCCGCGACCTGCTCACCGACCTGCTCGGCCGGGAGGTCACCCTGTCCCCGGGCGCGCCGTACGCCCCCGGGCCGGACACCCCCGCCTCCGTCGCCGTCTACGTCGACGACCAGGCTCCACATGCGCGCCCTGATCGCGTGCGACCTGACCTTCTCCGCCCATGCCGGCGCGGCGATCGGCCTCGTGCCCGTCGGCGGCGCCGAGGCGGCCATCGAGGACGGCAAGCTCACCGACACCCTCGCCGAGAACCTCTACGAGGTGCTGAACATCGCCGCGTCCATGTTCAACGTCGTGGGCGCCGACCACCTCAAGCCTGCACGCCCTCCACCCCGCCGGCCCGCCGCTCGACCCCCAGCTGCGGATCAGCACGCTGACGCTCGGCCGGCGCGAGGACCTCGCCGTCTCCATCGCCGGGTACGGCGACGGCGTGCTCTCGATCGTGCTGCTCTGAGCGGCTGGTGACGCCGGGGTCGTGGACCCGGGCAGACGCCGCTCCGGCCACCGTCGTCCCTGACGCATCGGTCGCCGGAGCGCCTGCTTGCCCACCGTTGCGTCAGGGACGACGCGCGCCCGGAGCCCAGGGAGCGCCGATCGGGCGAACTACTCGGGACCAAGTCCCACCCGTCCCGGCTCAGGTCGTCGAGCAGGAGACCGATCAGGCCCCGTGAGCGACGGATTGCTCACCCCCGCCGAAGGACCGGCACCGCATGCACCGACCCCGGTCGGTGCTCCCCGAGGAGTTCGCTCGTGTCCTTCGCAGCGTCCGACGGCGTCGACTTCGTGTTGCACACCGCGATCACCGGACTGTCCACGCGGCAGAACGTGATCGCCGACAACATCGCCAACGTCGACACCCCCGGCTTCCGGGCCCGCAGCGTGGAGTTCGAGTCCGCGCTGGAGAAGGCGATCGAGCGCGGCACGGCGCGCACCGCCGGCCCCGGAGCGCTGGCTGCGACCACCGAGGCCACGAACACCCCGGTCGGTGCCAACGACAACAACGTCGACCTCCGCAAGGAGTCGATCGCCGCGGTGCAGACCCAGTACCAGTACCAGATCATGGGCCGCGCGATCAGCGACCGGCAGTCCCGCCTGAGCGCGATGATCGGCGGCGGTGCGTGATGGGCGCCTTCGACACGCTGCGCATTGCGAACACCTCGCTCGGCGCCCACCAGGTCTGGCTCGACGCGCTCGCCGACAACATCGCCAACGTCAACACGGTGCGCTCCACCGACCAGGAGGCCTTCCGGGCGACGTACGTCGTCCTGGACCCGCGCGAGGACGGGGGTGTCGACGTCGAGGGCTTCGCCCGGTCCAGCGCCGAGGGCCGCTTGGTGAGTCTCACCGGACAGCCCGCTCGCGGACGCCGACGGCTACGTCCGGATGCCCGACACCGACATGTCCTCCCAGATGAGCCAGCCTGGTCATGGCCCAGCGCGGCTACCAGGCCTCGGTCCAGGTCACGAAGACCGCGCAGGACACCTACACCGCGGCGCTGCAGATCGGGGCGCGGTGATGGACGTCGTACCGCTCAGGCTTCCCGTCGCTCTCCGGTGCGGCGAGCATCAACCCGGCCACCTCGATCACGCCGCCCGCGGCGGTCCAGGCACCGGCCGGCACGGACACCGAGTTCGGCTCGATGGTGCTCGACGGGCTCGACCGGCTGGAGGGCCTGACGGACAAGGCCGACGGGCTCGCCGTGCAGGCCGCCACCGGCAAAGCTCGAGAACATCCACGACTACACGATCGCCGCGAGCGAGGCCTCGGTCGCCAGCCAGCCTGACGGTCGCCCTGCGCAACAAGGGCATCGAGGCGTTCAACGAGATCATGCGGATGCAGGTCTGAGGGACTGAACGATGCAGCAACGACTCTCCAACGCACTCGCCCGCGCCCGCGACACCTTCGCGGCGTTCACCGCCGGGCAGAAGGCCGTCGCCGTCATCGGCACGGCGGCCCTCCTCATCGCGGCCTTCCTGGTCTTCCGCTGGGTGTCCGCGCCCAGCCTACGCCCCGCTGTACTCCAACCTCTCGGGGAAGGACGCCAGCGCGATCGTCGACGAGCTCGACTCCGAGGGCGTGCAGTACCAGGCTCACCGACGGCGGCAGCACGATCATGGTGCCGCGCAACGACGTGTACGCCAACCGGGTGAAGTCTGCAGGGCAAGGGGCTGCCGGGCGACTCCGGCACCGGCGGCTACGAGCAGGCTCGACGGCCAGAGCCTGTCCACCTCGGAGTCCCAGGAGCGCACGAACTTCAAGCGCGCCATGGAGGGCGAGGTCGCCAAGACGCTGGAGGCGATGGACGGCGTCGACACCGCGATCGTCCACCTGGCGATGCCGGAGCAGCAGGTCTTCAGCGACGAGCAGAAGCCGACCACGGCCTCGGTGCTCGTCGAGACCGCGCCCGGCGCGAAGGCCTGGACGACGAGCAGGTCCAGTCGATGGTCAGCCTGGTCGCGCGCAGCATCGACGGGCTGGACCCGAAGAACGTCACCATCTCCGACGCCTCCGGCAAGCTTGCTCACCGCCGGCGGCACCGAGTCCGGCACGGGCGCCGCCTCGACGCGGGCCAAGGAGGTCACCTCCTTCGAGGACTCGATGCAGGCCAAGATCCAGGCCGCGCTCGACAAGTGGGTCGGCCCGGGCAACTCCACCGCCACGGTCACCGCGGACCTCGACTTCGACAAGGCCGTGGTCAAGAGCCGCAAGTACACCAACGACAAGAAGAACCCGCCGCTGTCGGAGACCACGACGACCGAGAAGTACAACGGTCCGGCGGGCTCCGGCACCAACGGCGCCGGCGGCGTGGTCGGCCCGGACGGCCAGATGGACCCGTCGGCGGCGGCAGGCAACGGCAGACTCGGCGTACGAGAACACCAGCACCACCCGCGACAACACCCTCGACGAGGTCGTGGAGACCCGGGAGACCGCGCCCGGCTCGATCAAGCGGCTCACGGTGGGCGTGGCCCTCGACGCGACGGCCGCCGCGAAGATCCAGCCGCAGGTCATCAAGGACCAGATCAGCAGCGCGGCCGGCATCGAGCCGACCCGCGGGGACACGATCGAGGTCTCGGTGCTGCCCTTCGACCGCAGCGTGGCGGACGCCAACGCCAAGGAGGCTCGCCGCGGCCAAGGCCGCCGAGGCAGCGGACCGCAAGAACGCGCTGCTGCGCAACCTCGGCATCGGCGGCGGCGTGATGCTGGTGGCGCTGATGGCCTGGTGGCAGGCCCGGCGCCGGGCCAAGGCCCGCGACGAGGCGACGTCGTACGTCGTCGAGCAGGCTCCGCCTGGACGCGGCCAACCGCACCCCGGCCCTGGAGTCGCCCGCGCTGGCGGCGCTGGAGGCCGCGGAGGCCGACGAGGACGAGTCGATGCGTGAGGAGCTCATCGCGCTCGTCGACAAGCAGCCCGACGACGTGGCCGCGCTGCTGCGCGGCTGGCTGGTGGAGCCGCGCAAATGACGATCATGACCACCGGCGCCACCTCGGCGATCGCCCAGCCTGGGCGTGCGCAAGGCCGCCGTCCTCCTCATCCAGACTCGGCAAGGAGCGCGCCGCGCAGGTGATGGCGCACCTCTCCGACGCCGAGGTCGAGGCGATCTCCGCCGAGATCGCCCGGCTCGACGCGGTGACCGCGGACGAGACCACCCAGGTGCTCAGCGAGTTCCACGACCTGGCGACGGCGCACGCGCACGTCACCCAGGGCGGCTTCGGCTTCGCCCAGCAGCCTGCTGGAGCAGTCGCTCGGCCCGGAGCGCGCGAAGGAGATCATGGAGCGGCTGCACGCAGCGGCCGTGCAGATGCCCTTCCAGTTCCTGCACCGCGCGGATCCCGCGCAGGCTGCGGTCCTTCATCGCCGACGAGCACCCGCAGGTGATCGCCCTGGTGCTGGCCCACATGGCCGCCGACAAGGCGTCCCTGCTGCTGAGCGGCCTGCCCGCCCACCAGCAGGCCGTGGTCGCGCACCGGATCGCGGTGATGGACCGCACGTCGCCGGAGATCGTGCGCACCGTCGAGGCCATCTTGGAGCGCAAAGCTCTCCTCGATGCTCCAGCCCGCGGAGGTCTCCCGGGTCGGCGGTGTGGACCCGCTCGTCAACATCATCAACCGCTCGGACCGCCCCACGGAGCGGCAGATCGTCGAAGGCCTCGAGGGCCTCGACCCCTCGCTGGCCGACGAGGTCAAGAGCCGGATGTTCATGTTCGAGGACATCGTCGGCCTCGACGACCGCTCGGTGCAGCAGGTGCTGCGCCAGGTCGACACCGCCGACCTGGCGCTCGCGCTCAAGGGCGTCAGCGACGCGGTCCGCACGAAGATCACCGGCAACCTGTCCGAGCGGGCCGCGGAGAACCTCCTCGACGAGGTCGAGATGCTCGGCGCCGTGCGCCTCGCCCAGGTCGAGGAGGCCCAGCAGGGCGTCATCCGCACCATCCGCCAGGCTCGAGGAGCAGGGCCAGATCATGGTCCGCCGAGGGAGCGACGATGAGTTCGTCGTCTGAGCCGCGCGGCGGCGTCGCGACGCCGGAGCCTGCGGGTGGGTCGGTGGACCCGCCTCGGCGGCTCGTCGGTGCTCGGCGACGCCGTCACCGAGACGATGCTGGACGGGCTCGCGAGCAAGGCGCGCGAGGCCGCCCGGGCGCAGGGGTACGCCGTGGGGTGGGCCGAGGGCCGCCGCGCGGCTGCCGAGGAGGCGGCCGCCGAGGAGGCCGGGCGCACCGCCCGGCACCAGGCTGCCGAGTCCCGCCGGCAGGCGGAGCACGACGACGCCGTGGCCGCGCTGGGCAGGGCCGCCGAGCAGGTCAGGGGGCTGCTCGACGACCTCTCCGCCGCGGTCGAGCAGCAGGCGAGCGAGACTCGCCTGCGCGCTCACCGCCGAGATCCTGGGGGCGCAGGTGGCGTCCGCGGACGTGGTCGCGCGCGTGCTGCAGGTGCTGCCCGCCGTACCGGTCGGCCGGGTGCGGCTGCACCCCGCCGTGGTGACGGCCGAGGCGGCGCGCGACCTCGCTGCCCGGGGCGTGGAGGTCCTCGCCGACCCCTCGCTCGGCCGCGCGGACGCGCTGGTCGAGTCGCCGGACGGCTCGGTCACCGACCTGCGCATCGACGCCGCGATGGAGCGGGTCCGGGAGGTGCTGTCGTGAGGATCACCGCACCCGTGCTCGACCGTGCCGTCGCCGCGGCCCGTCCGTTGCGGCTGGGCACCGTGGCCGGGCTGGTCGGCCTGCACCTGGAGGTCCGCGGCCTGCCGTCGGCGGCCGCCGGCGACCTGGTGGAGATCCGCACCGCCGGTGGACCGCTGCTCGCCGAGGTCGCCGCCCTGCGCGACGGTGCGGCCGTCTGCCTCCCGCTCGGTACGACGACGGGGGTCCGCGTCGGCGACCACGTCCACGCCACCGGGGGTCCGCTGCGCATCCACGTCGGCGACGCACTGCGCGGCCGGGTGCTCGACGGCCTCGGCCGCCCGATCGACGGCGGTGCACCGCTCGAGGGACTGCACACGGTCTCGACCGAGCACGCCGCACCGAACGCCCTGTCCCGCCCACGGATCACCGAGCCGCTCGGGCTCGGCGTACGGGCCCTCGACGCACTGGTCCCCGCCGGCCGCGGCCAGCGCCTCGGCATCATGGCGGGCTCCGGCGTCGGCAAGTCCTCGCTGCTGTCGATGATCGCGCGCGGCACCGACGCGGAGGTCAACGTGATCGCGCTCGTCGGCGAGCGTGGCCGCGAGGTGCGCGAGTTCATCGACGGCGACCTCGGTCCCGAGGGCCTGGCCCGCTCGGTGGTCGTCGTCGCGACCTCCGACGCACCTGCGGTCGAGCGGCTGCGCGCGGCGTTCACCGCGACCCGGATCGCGGAGTGGTTCCGCGACTCCGGTCGTGACGTGCTGCTGATGATGGACTCCCTCACCCGGGTCGCGATGGCCCAGCGCGAGATCGGCCTGTCCGCGGGCGAGCCGCCCGCAACCCGCGGCTACCCGCCCAGCGTGTTCGGTCTCCTCCCCCGCCTCCTCGAGCGCGCGGGCACCTCCGCCCACGGATCCATCACCGGGCTCTACACCGTCCTCGTCGAGGGCGACGACCTCCAGGACCCGATCGGCGACACCGCCCGCTCGATCCTCGACGGCCACGTCGTGCTCACCCGGGAGGCTCGCCACCGCCGGGCACTTCCCCGCGATCGACGTGCTGGAGTCCATCTCCCGCGTGCACCGCGCCGTGACCACGCTCGACCAGCAGGGCGACGCCGCCCGGCTGCGCCGGATGCTCGCCGCGCACCGCTCGGTCAAGGAGCCGTCGAGATCGGCGCGTACGTCGCCGGGGCCGACGAGCACGCCGACGCCGCCCTGGTGCGGCTGCCCCGCATCGAGGCGTTCCTGCGCCAGGGCATGGACGAGCCTGACCCCGCCGGCCGAGACCTGGGACCGGCTCGCCGGACTGGTGGCCTCGTGAGCGCCCCCACGAACCGGCGCGGCCACCGCGCCGACCGCGGCCTGGCCGCCGTCGTACGGGTCCGCGAGGTCCGGGAGACCGACAGCCGGATCGGCCTGCAGCAGGTGCTCGCCGAGCAGGCCGCGCTCACCGCGCGGCTCGACGGTCTGACCGGCGTCCTCGCCGGCGCGACCGTGCCTGCCGCGAGCACGCCCGGCGCGCTGGTCGCGCAGCGGGCCGCCCTGGCGAGCGCCGGTGTGCTGGTCGCCGAGACCCGCACCGCGGTCGTCACCACCGAGGTCGTCGCGGCCGAGGCCCGGACGCGCTGGGGCGCCGACAAGGCCCGGCTCGCCGCGGTCGAGCACCTGCTCGCGGCACGTGCCGAGCGGCGTCGTACCGACGCGGCGCGGCGGGAGGCCCGCGAGGCCGACGACCTGGCCGCCCAGCGCTGGGCGAGGGGGACGCGATGAGCATCGACGTCGTCACCGCACGGATCGGCCAGATCCAGGCCCAGCTCGCACAGTTCGCCACCACCGCGGCGACCGCCACCTCGGGCACCGCCTTCTCCGAGGCGCTCAGCGCCGCCGGGACGACGACCACGAGCAGCGGCACCGCGGGCCAGGCCGTGGTCGAGGAGGCCAAGAAGTACCTCGGTCTCCCCTATGTCTGGGGCGGCACCAGCAAGGAGAAGGGCGTCGACTGCTCCGGCCTGGTGCAGTCGGTCTACAAGACCCTGGGCTACGACCTGCCGCGACTCTCCGCCGACCAGGCCCGCTCCGGCACGCCGGTCAAGAGCCTCGCCGAGGCGCAGCCCGGCGACCTGATCGCCTGGGACAACTCCAGCCGCAACAACGGCGCCGACCACATCGCGATCTACATCGGCGACGGCAAGATGATCGAGGCGCCGCGCACCGGGCTCAAGGTGCGCATCGTGGACGTCCCGTCGGAGCCGGACATGATCCGCCGGATCATCCCCAGGCTCCGCGTCGCCCACCTCGGGAACCGCCGCCACCGCGGGGATCTCCGCACGGGTCTCCGCCTCCACGCCGTACGCCGACCTGATCAACGCCGCCGCCGCCCGCACGGGCGTCCCCGGCGAGTCTGCTCGCCGCGGTCGCCAAGCAGGAGTCCGGCTTCAACCCGCGAGCAGTCAGCCCGGCCGGTGCGCAGGGGCTGATGCAGGCTCATGCCCGGCACCGCCCTCGGCCTCGGCGTCGAGAACCCGCTCGACCCGGCGCAGGCGATCGACGGCGGGGCGCGGCTGCTGCGCTCGCTGCTCGACAAGTTCGGCCGCACCGATCTCGCCCTCGCGGCGTACAACGCCGGGCCGGGCGCGGTCACGCGCTACGACGGCATCCCGCCGTACCGGGAGACCCAGAACTACGTCCGCAACATCATGGCGATGGTGAGGAGCCTGAGTTGAGCATCGCGCCCTTCCTGCCGGGACTTCCGGCACTCGTTCCGGCCGAGGGCCAGGCGACCGGCCAGGCGACCGGCCAGGCGACCGACGGCGACGCCGAGGGTCAGCCCGGCTTCGGGGACGCCTTCGCGGCCGCCCTCGCCGGAGCCCTCGCCGTGCCCACCGCGCCGCTGCCGGTGCTGACCTCGGTCGCCGCCGTCGCCGCACCCTCACCGCCGAAGGCGGAGGAGCCGAGCACCGGGCAGGCCGGGGTAGCGGCGCCCGCTCCGACCTCCCCGCCCGTCGACTGGGGACTTCCCACCCGCGACTTGGGACTTCCCACCCGCGACTTGGGACTTTCCCCCCTCGAGTCGGGACTTTCCCCCGTCGAGTGGGCACTTCCGACCTCCACGACCGCACCGGCGGTGGCCAGCCCGTCGCCGGCGGCAGCGCCCGGCCCGGTCGACCTCGCCGTACCGGCGCGGCCGACGGATGGCTCTCGGCCCGCCGACCGCGCCACGGACGCACCCCTTCCGAGCCCGCCCACGGTGGAAAGTGCCGACTCGACGGGCGGAAACCCCAACTCGACGGTGGCAAACCCCAACTCGACGGTGGGAACCCCCAACTCGACGGGGGAAGCCCCAGGCTCGGCGGTGGGGAGGGCGGTCGTGCAGCAGGTGTTCCCGGAGGTGAGCCGGATGGCGAGCACCGCCACGAACGGCACCCACCGGATCACCCTCACCCTGCAGCCCGAGCAGACTCGGCGAGGTCCGGGTGACGCTCGTGGTCCGCGACGGCTCGGTCCACGTCCGGCTCGCCGGTGGCGACGGGGTCGAGGGCGCCGCGGTGCACCGCGCGCTGGCGGGCGGCGCGCCCGAGTTCGCAGCGGTTGCTGGAGCGCACCGGGGCCGAGGCCCGGGTCAGCGTGCGCGACCCGTTCGCGCCCCTGCTCCCGTCCAGCCCGGCGTCTGCGACGAGCGTCCCCGGCACCACGAGCTCGGCCCAGCCCGGCCTGCACACCGGCCCGGACGCGCAGGCCCGTGAGGGCCAGCCGCGCGAGCAGGCCCCGCGCGAGCAGCCCACCCGTGAGGAGCCCCGGCGCCAGGAGCCGCGGCAGCCGTCGTACCTCACCGAACCGACCCCGGCCACCGGTCGCCTCGACCGGACCGTCTGAGGAGGCACCCATGTCCATCGGATCCACCGAAGGCGTCGGCTACGGCGTCACCGGCACCGCCAGCAACGGTACGACGAAGGCCGCCCCCGCCGAGGACAAGAACATGTTCCTCGAGCCTGATGGTGACCCAGATGAAGTACCAGGACCCGCTCAACCCGACCGACTCCTCGCAGATGCTCGCGCAGACCGCGCAGTTCACCTCGCTGGAGAAGCTCGGCTCGATCGCCGACCAGAACGCGATGATCCTGAGCACCCAGGCTTCGCCTTCGGCGCCAGGCTCGATGATCGGCCAGACCGTGCGCTGGTACGACGAGAAGGGCGTCGAGCAGAGCGGGAAGGTGCAGGGCACGACGTACCTCGCCTCGGGGCCGGTGCTCAGCGTCGACGGCAAGAAGGTGCCGATCACCGACGTGCTCAGCGTCGGCGACGCACCCACGATCCCGGCCCCCGCCACGGGCGGCTCCGGCAGCACCTACGTCCCGCCGAGCGGGACGCCCAGCACGACCACCTGATCAGCATCCGCCTGACCACCAGCACCACCACCGAAGGGGAACCACCATGCTTCGTTCGCTGTTCGCCGGAATCTCCGGCCTCCGGGTCAACCAGACCATGCTCGACGTCACCGGCAACAACATCGCCAACGCCAACACCACCGGCTTCAAGGCGAGCACCACCGTCTTCTCCGACACCCTCAGCCAGATGCTCACCGCGGCGTCGGGCGGCAACGCCGAGCGCGGCGGCACCAACCCGATCCAGATCGGCCTGGGCGTCCAGGCTCGCGGCGACGTCCACCAACTTCGGGCAGGGCTCGGCGCAGGCTCACCGGCCGGCCGACCGACATCATGCTGCAGGGCGACGGCTTCTTCGTGCTGCGCGACGGCGCGGAGAACGTCTACTCCCGCGCGGGCGCCTTCACCTTCGACCAGACCGGCGTGCTCGTCGCGCCCAACGGCATGCGGGTGCAGGGCTACGCCCTCGACGCTGCCGGCCTGCCCACCGGCGGGGCCACCGACGTCGACCTGCACATGATCGACGGCTCGCTGCCCGCGGGGACCGAGACTCACGTCGTACTCCATCGCGGCGGACGGCAAGGTCCGCGGCGTCTTCTCCGACGGCGTGCAGCGCGACATCTGCCAGGCTGGCCGTGGCGGACTTCACCAACCCGATGGGCCTGGAGAAGATCGGCGACACCGCCTTCCGCGAGTCCGCCAACTCCGGCGCCGTGCAGGCTCGGCGTCGCCGGCCAGGGCCAGCGCGGCCAGATCATGGCCGGCGCCCTGGAGATGTCGAACGTCGACCTGTCGGCCGAGTTCACCAACCTGATCCTCGCGCAGCGGGGCTTCCAGGCCAGGCTCGCGCGTCATCACCACGAGCGACCAGGTGCTCGAGGAACCGTGAACATCAAGCGCTGACCGTCTCCGGGCGGTGGCCCTGACGAAAAGCACGCCGACACGCGGTAAATCAGTGCTTTTCGTCAGGGACCACCTCCCCGGCCGATGGGAGCGGCGGAGTGCCACGGACGGCACGACCGCACGAACCACGCACATGGAGGTGCCGCGGTGATCTCGTTGACCCGACTCTCGGGGACCACGTTCCTGCTGAACGCGGACCTCGTCGAACGTGTGGACTGCACACCCGACACCGTGGTGACGCTGGTGGACGGCACGAAGTACCTGGTGTCGGAGTCCCTCGACGAGGTGCTCGCCGCGGTCGTCGACTACCGCGCCTCCATCGTCGCCCGCGCCGCCCTGCCCGACGCGGCCAGCCTGCCGCCGGTGCGCCCGCGCCCGACCCGCCTGGCCGCCGTACCGCGCGCCGATCGCCAGCGAGGAGTAACGCCGTGAAGGACATCGCCACCCCGGTCGGGATCGTCCTCGGCCTGGTGATCATCGTCGCGGCCAACGTGCTCGAGGGCGGCAACCCGATGAGCCTGCTGCTCCTGCCGCCCATCCTGCTGGTGCTCGGTACGACGATCATGGTCACCGTCGCCGGCGGCACGATGGCCGACGCGAAGTCCGCGGTCGGCAACATCAAGCGGGCGATCTCCGGCTCCGTGGAGCCGGCCGACACGCTGGTGCCCCAGGTGGTGAGCCTGGCCGAGCGGGCCCGCCGCGAAGGGCTGCTGGCGTTGGAGGACAGCCTGCGCGAGATCGACGACCCGTTCCTCGTCAAGGGCGTCACGATGGCGATCGACGGCACCGATCCCGAGGACGTGCGCGACATCCTCGAGGCCGAGCCTGCGCGCGAAGAAGCGCGACGACAAGCAGGCCGCGAAGTTCTTCAGCGACGCCGGCGGCTATGCCCCCACGATCGGCATCATCGGCACCGTCATGGGCCTGGTGCACGTGCTGGAGAACCTCGCCACCCCCGAGGAGCCTGGGCCACCTGATCGCCGGCGCCTTCGTCGCGACGCTGTGGGGCGTGATGTCCGCGAACGTGATCTGGCTGCCCCTGTCGAGCCGGCTCAAGCGGCTGGGCGAGCCTGGAGTGCGCCCGGATGGAGGTCGCCATCGAGGGCGTCGCCGCCATCCAGGCCGGCGCCAACCCCCGCCTGGTGGCGGAGAAAGCCTGCGCTCGCTGCTGCCGACCGGCGCGCCCGAGCAGGAGGCCGCGTGATGTCCGCCGGCGGGAACAAGGGCCATCCGCCGCGCAAGCGTCACCACGACGAGGAGCACGACGAGGCGCACGCCGACGAGCGCTGGCTGGTCACCTACGCCGACATGGTGACCCTGCTGATGGTGCTGTTCATCGTGATGTTCGCGATGTCGACGGTGGACGAGAAGAAGTACGAGCAGACTCAAGGAGGGACTCGCCGTCGGCTTCGGCCGCGAGCAGTCGATCCTCGACGGCGCGAGTCCGGTGAGCAACCACAAGGGCGCGAGCGACCCGGGCGAGGCGTCGTACCAGATGCTGCTCGCGCAGGTCCCCGAGCCGCAGCGCGCGACGGTCACCAAGATCCTGCAGGAGTCCGACCGGCTCAAGAACGAGCGGGCCGCGGGCGAGGCCCGGGTCGAGGTCGAGCGGCTGCTGAAGGTCTGGCAGAAGATCGACCGGGCGCTGCGCAGCAAGGGCCTGCGCGACGACGTGCGGGCGACCATCGACGACCGCGGGCTCGTGGTCAGCCTGGTCTCCCAGCACGTCGTCTTCGAGCCGGACGTGGCGGTGCTGACGGCCCGCGGGCAGCAGGTCGTCGACACCATGGCACCGGTGCTGAAGGCGCTCACCGAGCCGATCGAGACTCGACGGGCACACCAACCAGGAGAAGGTGAAGCCGAGGTACTACCCGACCGACTGGGAGCCTGTCGCTGGCCCGCGCCGCGCACGTGCTGCGCCGGCTCGAGGAGGTGCACGGCATCGCCGCCGGCCGGTTGCGCGCCACCGGCTTCGGTCACACCAAGCCGCTCGTCGACCCGGCCCGCGCCGGGTCGCAGAACATCAACAAGCGCGTCGACATCGTGGTCCTGAGCCAGGCCCCCGCCGAGACCCGGGCGCTGATGGACGACGCCTACGACGAGGTACGCCGCCAGGCCGGCCTCGACGCCTCCGGCACCAGCCCGACCACCCCGACCACCCCGACCACCCCGACCAGCCCGAGCGACCCGCACGCCAGTGCCTCCGGCCGCCACGTCACCACCCGAGAGGACCTCCCGTGAGCACCACGATCGCCCCGAGCCCGGCCTCCGCCGAGACCGCGGCACCCGCGAAGGGCGGCAAGGGCAAGAAGATCCTGATCGCCGTCGTCGTCCTCGCCCTCGCCGCCGGCGCCGCCTGGTTCCTCGTCCTCAAGCCCAAGGGCGACACGGCTCCCAAGCCCGGCGACGTGCTGACCCTGGAGGCGATCCAGGTCAACCTCGCCGGTGGCCACTACCTCCGCCTCGGGATGGCCCTGCAGGCTGGTCGAGGGCGCCACGGAGACCGACGGGAGCCAGGCGCTGGACGCAGCGATCGGTGTGTTCAGCGGCCTGCCGGTGGGTCAGGTGACCGCCCCCGCGACCCGCGAGAAGTCTGCGCCAGGAGCCTGCAGAAGGAGCCTCGACCACCGCTACCACGGTGACGTCATGGAGGTGCTCTTCACCGAGTTCGTCACGCAGTAGGGGCGCTCCGCCGGAGCACCCACCTGGGACCGTCCTCGGGACCCTCCGTAGTCCATCGGTACTACGGGACCCTGACCGTCCGGTGGCGGGACGACCTCTCAGGTCCTCCCGTGCGCCGACGATGGGGCGTTGCGTGACCCTCGCCCCGCACCGGCCGCGGCGTCGTCCCCGGACGACCGAGCCGACGCCGTACGACTTCCGGCGGCCCATCCAGGCTCAGCCGCGAGCACCAGCGCACGCTGCAGGCTGGGCTTCGACGGCTTCGCGCGGCAGGCGACGACCGTCTTCACCAGTCTCGCTGCGCACCGTGTGCACGGTGACGCTGGCGGGCATCGAGCAGCGCACCTACGCCGAGTACGTCGACAGCCTCGGCCCGTCGACGTACATGACGCTGTTCTCCGCCGACCCGATGCCGGGCACCGGCGTGCTGGAGATCCCGCTCTTCGCGACGATGTCCTGCCTCGACCACATGCTCGGCGGGCCGGGCTCCGACGAGCAGCCGGACCGCCCGCTCACCGAGATCGAGGATGGCGTCTTCCGCGGGCTGGTCGAGCGCCTGCTCGGCGAGATGCGCTACTCCCTGGAGGGCCTGGTCGCGCTCGAGCCGACGGTCACCGGGATCGAGTACAGCCCCCAGTTCGCCCAGGTCGCCGCGGCCGCCGACGTGATGGTCGTGGTCACCCTGGGTCTGCGCATCGGCGAGCGCGCACACCCGATGTCGGTGTGCCTGCCGTTCAGCGGGCTGCTCCCCCACCTCGCCAACGCCTCCGGCAGCGGCGCCATGTCCGACCGCGAGCGGGCCCAGCGCGCGGAGTCGGCCGTGCTGCTGCACGAGCAGTTCCACCGGGTGCCGGTGGCGGTGTCGGTGCGCTTCCGCCCGATCACCCTGGATCCCGGCCTGCTCGCCGACCTGAAGCCCGGCTCCGTGGTGCGGCTGAGCCACCCCGCGTCCGCGCCCCTCGACGTCACCGTCGACGGCAACACCTTCGCCCACGCCACCCCCGGAGCCCGCGGCCAGCGCCCGGCCGCGCTCATCGTCACCACGCCCGAGGAGAACTCATGACCGACGCCACCCCGACCCTCGCCGAGGCGGTCGCCGAGGCCGCCGCGGCCGTCCTGCCGTCGGTGAGCCCGCTCGTGCTCGGGCCGGCCCAGCCCGGCTCGCCGCACGTGGCCGCCGCCTTCGCAGGCGGCGCGGTCGCCGGTACTCGACGGCGGCGTACCCGGTGTCGTGGCGGTGCTCGTCGGCAAGGAGGCTCGTCGACGCCCCGGCCGCCAGCCCGATCGGCGCGCTCGAGGTGGCCGCCGCCGTGCAGCCTGCGCTCGACGCCGCCGCGCACCGGCTCGGTGCCCGGGCCCGCAGCGCGAGCACGCTCGAGCTCGGCGCCGACGACTTCGACATCACCGCCCTGCTCGGCGGGCAGTTCACCACCGTGCCGCTCATCGGCACCGGGATCGCCGGTGCGGTGCTGGTGCCGGAAGCGACCCTGGCGGGTGCCCGCGAGCCGATCACCGCCGAGGAACCGGTCGACCTGGCGGCCGCGGACGAGCCCTTCGTGCCCGCCTTCGCGAGCGCGCCCACCCCCGTCGTGCCGCGGGGCCTGGAGCCTGCTCCACGGCGTCGACATGGAGGTGACCGTCGAGCCTGGGCCGCACCCGGATGACCGTGCGCGACCTGCTCGCGCTCACCCCGGGTGCCGTGCTGGAGCCTGGACCGCGCCGCCGGCAGCCCGGCCGACCTGCTCGTCAACGGGCGGCTGGTCGCGCGCGGCGAGGTCGTCGTCGTGGACGAGGACTTCGGACTGCGCGTCACCGAGATCCTCGACGCCGCGGCCACGGCCTGACGCCGATGATCGCCCTGTCCGCCTCGGACCCGAGCCTCGGCGCGCTGGCCTTCCGCCTGCTCGGCTCGCTCGCGGTCGTCGTCGGACTGCTCCTGCTCATCGCCCGCGGCGTCAACCGCCGCTTCAAGGCGCCCGCCGGGGCCGCCATCCAGGTCGTGCACCGCCGGGCGCTCGGCCGCGGGCAGAGCGTCGCGGTCGTCTCCGTCGGCACCCGGGTGCTCGTGCTCGGGACCACCGAGCAGCAGGTCACCCTGCTCACCGAGGTGGAGCCCGACGAGGTCGGCCTCGACGTGCTCGACGACGGCGGCCTCGGCCCGGTGCCGAGCGACGACGAGAACGACGACCAGGACGAGGACCGACGCCCCGCCCGTACGGCGCCGGCGCCCGCCGGCCCGCTCGCCGGCTCCGTGCTCTCGGCGCAGACCTGGAAGCAGACCCTCGCGGCCGTCACCGGGAAGCGAGCGTCGTGAACCTCCTCTCCCAGGCTCCCCCAGGTGGCCCTGGTGCTCGCGAAGCCCGGCGGCCCCGCCGGCCCGAACGGCCCCGACGGCGGCGGCAGCGTGCAGATCGACCTGTCCGGCCTCACCGACAAGCCCAGCCACAGCCTGGTCGTCTTCCTCGCGCTGACCCTGCTCAGCCTGCTGCCCGCGATCATGCTGACCTGCACCAGGCTTCACCAAGGTGCTCGTCGTGCTCGGCCTGACCCGCAACGCGCTCGGCCTGCAGCAGACGCCGAACAACCAGGTGCTCGCCGGGCTCGCGCTCTTCCTCAGCCTCTTCATCATGGCGCCGGTGCTGAGCAGCATCAACGACGCGGGCGTGCAGCCCTACCTCGACGGCACCAAGACAAACGCGCAGGCCTTCCACGACGGGATGGAGCCGCTGCGCGGGTTCATGCTCGACAACACCGACGACGACGAGTCGATGCTGCTCACCAACGTCGCCGACCGAAAGCCTCCCCGACAACCGCGAGGACGTCTCGACCGCCACCCTGATCCCGGCGTTCGTGCTGTCGGAGCTCAAGGACGCCTTCATCATCGGGTTCATCATCTTCATCCCGTTCCTGGTGATCGACATCGTCGTCAGCGGGGCGTTGATGAGTCTCGGCATGATGATGATGCCGCCGGTGATGGTGTCCCTGCCGTTCAAGCCTGCTGCTCTTCGTGATGGTCGACGGGTGGGCCCTGGTGATCAAGTCCCTCGTCGCGTCGTACGGAGGGGGCTAGCGATGACCGACACCGCGATCATCGAGATCGCCCTCAAGACGATGCTGGTGGCGCTGAAGTCTGTCGGCGCCGATCCTGGCGACCTCGCTCGTCATCGGCTTCACGATCTCGCTCTTCCAGTCGATGACGCAGATCCAGGAGTTCACGCTGTCCTTCGTCCCCAAGTCTGGTGGGCGTCGGCGTCGCGCTGCTCGTCTGCGGCAACTGGATGCTGCACACCCTGATGTCCTTCACGAACGAGTCTGTTCGCGCGCCTGCCCGGCCTGCTGGTTTAGGCGGCATCGTGGTCCTGTCCGTCGACGGTGCGCAGGCTGACCGCTCTGCTCCTCGCGTCGGTGCGCGTCGTCGCGTGGCTGGCCGTCGTACCGCCGTTCGCGACCCGGGGCATCCCGTCGATGGCCAAGGTGGTCCTCGCGCTCGGCCTCTCGATGGCGATGGCACCGACGCTGGCCACCCAGGCCCTGCCCGGTACGACGCCCGGGATGCTCATGGCGACCGCGACCCAGGCCTTCGTCGGGGTCGCGATGGGCTACGTGACGATGCTGCTGTTCTCCGCCGTGGGCGCGGCCGGCTCGCTGATCGACCTCTTCGGCGGCTTCGCACTGGCCTCGGCCTGGGACCCGCTCGGCATGAACATGAACACTGTCTTTGGACGCTTCCACCAGATGCTCGCGACCGTGCTGCTGCTCGTGTCCGGCGGGCACCTGCTGGTGATCGGCGGCCTGCTGAGCACCTTCAAGTACCTCCCGCTGACCGGCACGCCGCAGGTCTCCGGCTGGGACAAGGTGCTGGTGACGGCGTTCTCGATGTTCTTCACCGTCGCGGTTCAGATGGCGCTGCCGATGATCGCGGTGCTCTTCGTGGCCGACCTCGCGCTCGCCCTGCTGACGAAGGTGGCGCCGCAGGCCAACGCGCTCAACGTGATGTTCCCGGCCAAGGTCGGGCTGACCCTGCTCCTGCTCGGGATGTCCTTCCCGATGCTGCCGGGCGCCGTCGAGCGGCTCGTCTCGCTCTCCAACCAGGCGATGGCCACGATGACGGGCGCCGGCTGATGGCGGACCAGGAGAAGACCGAGAAGCCCACCCCGAAGCGGAAGAAGCAGGCCCGCAAGGACGGCCAGGTCCCGCGCACCCCCGAGCTCGGCGGCTGGCTGGCCCTGCTCGTGGTAACCCTCGCGATGGGTCCGCTGCTCGACCACGAGGGTGACGCGCTACGCACCATGATGAGCACCCACCTGCGCGCCGCGGAGCACCCGTCGGTCCCGCTGGCGCTGACCATGCTGGGCGACGGCGCGCGGCACGTCCTGCTCACCCTGGTCCTGCTCGGCTCGATGGTGCTCGTCGTCGGCGTGCTCTCGGCCCTGGCGCAGGGCGGCTTCTACCTCTCGCCCAAGCTCGCCAAGCCCGACCCCAAGAAGCTCAACCCGCTGCAGGGCGCCAAGCGGCTCTTCGGCCCACACGCCCTGTGGGAGGGCGTGAAAGTGCTCGGCAAGAGCTCCGTCGTCGCGCTGCTGGCGTGGTCCGGGATCCGCTCGATCATGCCGCTCGTCGGCGGCCTGCTGCCGATCGACACCGTCCTGCGGACGGCGACCTCCGAGGTCTCCCACCTGATGCTGACCGTCTCGATCGCCGGGCTGGGGATGGCTGCCGCGGACTACGCGATGATGCGCCGCCGGATCGGCAAGCAGACCCGGATGAGCCACAGCGAGATCAAGCAGGAGCACAAGCAGGCCGAGGGCGACCCGATGGTCAAGAGCGCGATCCGCAGCCGCCAGGCTCGCCACCGCACGCAACCGGATGCTCGCCGACGTCGCCGAGGCCGACGTGCTGCTGGTCAACCCCACGCACGTGGCCGTCGCGCTGCGCTACGACCCCGAGCAGGGGGCGCCCCGCGTCGTCGCCCGCGGCGCCGGCGCGATCGCCGCGAAGATCCGCGAGCGGGCCGCCGAGGAGCGGGTCCCGCTGGTGCAGGACGTCCCCCTGGCACGGGCGATCTACCGCCACTGCCAGGTCGGCCAGGAGATCCCGCGCGAGCCTGTGGGCGGCCGTCGCGCAGGTCCTTGCCTTCGTGCTGAGCCGCCGCAACGCCGGCCACCACGGTGGGGAGCACCGCACCCCGCGTCGTACCGACGAGTCGCCGGAGGTCCTCGCGCACGCCCGGCGGCGGCGAGCCGCCACGTGACCGCTCAGGTCGCGCCGGACGCCGCCGATCAGAGGCACGGCGACAGGACGGCGCCACCCGCAGCGCCACGGACGGCGCTCCCTCGCTCCGAGAGGCCGACCGCCGCATGCCCGTGAAGTCGCTGACCAAAGCTCGGTGTCCCCCTGGGCATCGTGTTCATCGTCGTGATGCTCGTGGTCCCGCTGCCGGCGATGGTGCTGGACCTGCTCATCGCGCTCAACATCACCGGTGCGCTGCTCGTGCTGATGACGGCGATGTTCATCCACAAGCCGCTGGAGTTCGCGGCCTTCCCGTCCGTCATCCTGGTGATGACCCTGTTCCGCCCGGCCCTCAACGTCAGCGCGACCCGCCTGGTCCTCCTCGACGGGTACGCCGGCAAGGTGATCGACACCTTCGGCCACTTCGTCGTCGGTGGCTCCCTCATCGTCGGCCTGATCGTCTTCGCCATCCTGCTCGTCATCCAGTTCGTCGTCATCACCAACGGCGCCGGCCGGGTCGCCGAGGTCGGCGCCCGGTTCACCCTCGACGCGATGCCGGGCAAGCAGATGGCGATCGACGCCGACCTGAACTCCGGCCTCATCGACGAGGAGGAGGCCCGCCGGCGCCGGGCCGAGGTCCACGCCGAGGCGGACTTCCACGGCGCGATGGACGGCGCCTCGAAGTTCGTCAAGGGCGACGCGATCGCAGCCATCGTGATCACCCTGGTCAACCTGCTCGGCGGCTTCGCGATCGGCGTCGCGCAGTACGGCATGCCCTTCGGCGATGCGATCAGCACCTACTCGCTGCTGTCCATCGGCGACGGCCTGGTCTCGCAGATCCCGGCCCTGCTGCTCTCGGTCGCCACCGGCCTCATCGTCACCCGCTCGGTCGCCGACTCCGACATGGGCTCCGACATCGTCGGCCAGATGTTCGCCCGCAAGATGCCGCTGCGCGTCGCCGGATTCGGCGCCCTCGCGCTGTGCGTGATCCCGGGTCTGCCGAAGTCGCCCTTCCTCGTCGCGGGCGGCGCCATGCTGATGGCCGCCAGCCGGATCGAGGACGGGACGGCGAAGGAGGCCACCGAGTCCGCGGCCGCCGCCGAGCTCGTCGAGTCCCCCGACTCCCCCGAGGCGCTGGTCGCCGAGATCCGGGTCGACCCGCTCGGGCTGGAGTCGTCGGCCGACCTCATCGACCTCGTCGACACCCGTACGGGCGGCGACCTGCTCGACCGGGTCAAGGCGCTGCGCCGCAAGGTGGCCGGCGAGCCTGGGCATCGTGATCCCGCCGGTCCGCACCCGGGACAACCTGGAGTCGCCGCCGAACACCTACGCCATCACCCTCTTCGGCGCCGAGGTCGCCCGCGGCGAGGCGCCGCGCGGCACCGTGCTCGCGATCGGCGACTTCCTCGGCTCGCTGCCCGGGACACCCACCCAGGAGCCGGTGTTCGGCCTGGAGGCCAAGTGGATCCCGGCCGAGTCTGCGGCACCAGGCCGAGATCGGCGGCGCCACCGTGGTGGACCGCGCCTCGGTCGTCACCACGCACCTCTCCGAGGTCGTGCACCAGCACGCCGGTCGCCTGCTCGGCCGCGAGGACGTCCGCCTGCTCACCGACATCGTCAAGCGCAGCCACCCGGTCGTGATCGAGGAGCTCACCCCGGCCCAGGCTGCCGCTCGGCGAGGTGCAGCGGGTGCTCCGCGCGCTGCTGGAGGAGCGGGTCCCGATCCGCGACCTGGTCTCGATCTTCGAGGCGCTCTCGGTGCGCGCGACCGTCTCCAAGGAGCACGACGGGCTCGTCGACGCGGCCCGGGCGGCGCTGGAGCCCTCCCTCGCCGCGCCCTACGTCGCGGACGGCGCCCTGCACGCGATCAGCCTCGAGCCGCTGCTGGAGCAGCAGATGCTGGAGGGGCTGCGACCCACCGAGCAGGGCGCGATCATCGTGCTGGACCCGGACGTCGCGCAACAGGTGCTGCTCGGGCTGGTCCAGTCCGCCCAGGCCGCCGAGAACACCGGCGTGCGGCCGGTGCTCGTCTGCGCGCCCCAGATCCGCGCCGCCGTACGACGCCTGGTGGCCCCGGCCGTCGAACGCCTCCCCGTGCTGGCCTACTCCGAGCCTGGGTGCGGCCCGTGAGGTCCGCTCGGCCGGGGTGGTCGGCGCCGCCGGCGCTCGCCCGGCCCTCGCCGGAGCGGGTGCCTGATGGCCCGCAAGCGGCGCCCCGCGCCGGACACCCCCGCGCTCATCGACGTGCGGGTGATCCTGGTGGCGGCGGTGATGGCCTCCCCCGCGGCGTACCGCGCCTCCCAGGGGCTGCTCACCCTCGACCAGGCGCTGACCCGGTTCGGGCTGGTGCTGCTGGCCTGCGCGGCGGTCACCGGGATGCTGCGCGCGCTGTGGCCGGTGGTCGCGCCGGCGCCGGCGCCGGCGTCGGCGTCGGCGCCGGAGGCGGAGACCGAGACGGAGCCTCAGCCCACCGCCGGAATGACCCACTCGAGGGTGGTGCCCTCACCCGGGGCGGAGACGACCGAGACGTGGCCGCCGAGGTCGCCGGCGCGGGTGCGCAGGTTGCCGGTGCCGCTGCCCGGCTGGACGGTGGCCGGGTCGAAGCCCCGACCGTCGTCGGACACCCGGATCCGGAACCACGCCGAGGACGCCGTCAGGCTCGACGGTCACGGACGCGGCGCGGGCGTGCCGCACGACGTTGGACAGCGCCTCGCGCAGGGTCAGCAGCACGTGGGTGCCCGCCTCGGGGACGAGCGCCCGATCGACCGGCCCGGCGACGCGCAGCAGCGGCTGGAAGCCGAGCAGCGCGGAGTACTCCCCCAGCAGGGTGCGCACCTCGTCGAGCAGCGGACGGCCGCTGCCGGTGCCCAGGCTCGAAGATGGCGGCGCGCAGGCTCCTTGATGGCGACGTCGAGGTCGGAGACGGCGTCGTCGACGCGGGTGCGCAGAGCGGCGACGTCCAGCCCCCGGGCGCCCTGCAGGCTGCATGCCGGTGGCGAAGAGCCGCTGGATGACGAGGTCGTGGAGGTCGCGGGCGATCCGGTCGCGGTCCTTGGCGACGAGCAGGCTGGGCCCGGTCGCGCAACGCCTGGTCGCGGTCCAGGATCAGCGCCACCTGCACCGCGGTGACGGCGACCAGGTCGAGCATGATCCCGCGCAGCGAGGGCGTCTCCTCGGCCTGGTCGACGACGATGACACCGGATCCGGCGAGCCGGGTGTGCACGGGGACGACGAGCGTGGCGCGACCGTGCTCGTGCGGCAGCCGCACGGCCTGGTGGGTGCGGTCCACCTCGCGGATCTCCTCGGTCAGCCGCTCGACGACCTCCCCCGCGTCACCGTCGCCGGCGACCTGGCGGATCTCCATCAGGTCGCCGTCGCGGCGGACGTAGGCGACCAGCCTGGGCGCCGCACAGGCTCGCGCAGCGACACGACCAGGCTCGTCGAGCGCCTCCTGCACCCGCAGCGTCCCGGAGACGTCGCTGCCGACCTCGGCGGTGCTGGCGAGCCAGCGGCGGCGCCACTCGACCTGCTCGTAGGCGCGCGCGTTGTCGATCATCACGCCAGCCGCGCGGGCGAGCGCCTCGACCAGCGCCTGGTCGGTGGGGGTGAACTCCGCCCCGTCGCGCTTGTTGCCGAGGTAGAGGTGCCCGAAGGCCTGCTCGCCGACCAGCACGGGAGCGCCGAGGAAGTCTGTCGATCGTGGGGTGCTCGTGCGGGAAGGCGCCGGTCGACACCGGGTGCTCGGCCACGTGGTCGACGCGGATCGCGCGCCGCTCTCGCGGCACCAGCCCGAGCAGGCCGTGGCCCTGCGGCATCATCCCGATCCGGTCGAACTGGCCGGACGCCGCGTCGTTGGGGACCAGGTCGGTGAAGTGGCCGTGCTCGTCGACGATGCCCAGGACGCCGTACTCGGCGTCGGTGAGACGGCACGAGGCCTCGACGATCCGCGACAGCACACCGCGCAGGTCGAGGTCGGACCCGATCGCGACCACCGCGTCCAGCAGCGCGTGCGCCTCCGGCGGCAGACTCCAGGTGCATCCGCGTCGTCCCCCTCCCGAGCGATCGGTGGGCCCTCAGGCTATCCCTTCACCTTCCAGCGGTACCCGGCAACCCGATCGGCACCGGGACCAAGGACCTGAGAAGTCGGGACGAGGTACCCAGGCCCCATCGTGGGGAGGGAGTCAGAGACGACGCAGGCTGGTAGGTGCCGGAGGTCCGCGCGACGACCGTGCCCTGCTCGTCGCTGACCTCGGTCTCGAGCAGGAAGTCCGCCTTGCCGCGCTCCGCGGTCTCGGTGAGCACCCGCGCGATGGTCTCCTCGGTGAGGCTCGCTCGGGCGGTCACCGCGGTCGTCGCCGGGCGCAGGAAGTCGATGGTCACCTGCTTGACCAGCGGCACGGCGCCCTCCAGGACCAGGGAGGTGCTGGCGAAGATGCCGCCGAGCACCTCGGCGACCGAGAACAGGCAGCCGGCGTACGTCGCACCGAAGTGGTTGCCGTTGGGACCCGCCGGGATCCGCGCGGCCACGGCGGTCCGCCCGGCCTCGACGACCTCCAGGCTCCATCGCGCCGAAGATCGGGATCATCCGGCGGACGTGGGCGGTCATCTCCTCGGTGGGGCTCACGAGCCTCACCGTAGTGGGCCTCAGGCCACGTCGTACCGGGGCTGGCCGAGGCGGGGGTGGTTGGAGCCCTCGAGCAGCACGTCCACGACGAGGTCGACGTCGTCGATCATCGGCACGTGGCCGCACTTGGGCAGGCTGACGTGCGCGGCGTGCGGGAGCGCCTTGCGGGCGCGACCGGCCTGGTAGGGCAGCAGGACGAGGTCGCGGGTGCCCCACGCGACGGTGACCGGGATCGAGGGGTCGATCGTCCGGTCGAAGGGCTCGCCGCCGTCCATGATCGTGCGCAGGGCGGGCTTCGCGGCGACCAGGCCGCGCAGGTCGCCGAGCGCGAGCTCGGGAGCCAGGCGCCCGCCGTGGGTCATCAGCAGGCCCATCGCGGCGGCACGTCCGGGCGCGGTCCTGAGCAGGGCCGGGGCGATCGGCTGGGCGAGGGTCGCCGCGCCGGTCAGGGCGACGAAGACCGCGCGGATGTAGAGGAAGTCCAGGCTGCCGCGCCAGAAGCCGGCCGGGGCCAGGGTGGTGGCGCTGCTGACGAGGTTGTCGGCGGCCGCCTCCAGGGCGATCCGGCCGCCGAGGGAGTTGCCGGCGATGTGCGGGCGGTCGAGGTCGAGGGCGGCGAAGGTCTCCTCGAGGACGTCGCGCAGGTGCTCCTTGATCGGCCGCTCGTCGGGGACCAGCGCCGGCGACTCGCCGTGGCCGGGCAGGTCGATGAGGACCACCTCGCGGTGCTCGGCCAGCCGGTCGACGACCGGGTACCACGCCTGGCGGCGGTGGCCGATCCCGTGGACGAGGACCAGCGGCTCTCCGGAGCCGATGCGTTCGTGGGCGAGCATGGTGACCTCGATTCCGCGCACCGACGCTGGTGCGACGTCTATGTGCAACTAGCAGTTGCGGATACCGACAGTAGGTACGCCGCTAGCGCGCGCAAGCACTCCGGGCGAACTGCTTCCTGTGGCCCACGTCACACGCCGCATCCGATCACGCCCCACGCACCAGCGCGACCAGGCAGCAGCCGAAGGACGCCAGGACGGCGACCGTGCGCACGAGGTGCAGCCGGTTCCACGGGTCCTCGAAGGCTGCCCGCGCCGTACTGGGGTCGCTCGAGCCGGCCGCCGCCAGGGCGTCGTTGAGCGGGATGTTGCCGGCCCCGGTGAGGAGCACGGTGGCGACGTACAGGAGGAGCGCGGCGAGCACCCACCAGCGGGCAGGAGCGGTGAAGAACGCGGTGCCGAGCACCAGCAGAGGTGTGACGAACAGGCTCACGAAGAGCGGGTTCACGATCGCGAGGTTGACCTGCTGCATCGCCGCGACGAACGTGCGGTCGTCGCCGCGCGCCAGCCCCGGCATGACCGCGGTGGCGAAGGCGAGGAAGATCCCGGCGACGAGGCCGGTGCCGGCGGTGCCGACCAGGACGAGGGGGTGGCTGCTCATGACCCCACCTCATCGCGACCCAGCGAGACTCTCCATGGCCAGAGGTCTTGATTCCATGTGCCATCGTCCAGCACAGTGGCGCGATGGACGGCATCGGGCACCTCCTCTCCGGCCCCCGCGCGCGTCAGGCCTTCGCCCTGCGGATGGTGATGGAGCCGCCCTGGGGCGTGCGGATCGAGGACGACCCGGCCCTGACGCTGGTCGCCGTGGCCCGCGGGTCGGTGTGGATCACCGGTGAGCTCGGGCCGCCGCGGGAGCCTGCGCGAGGGCGACGTCGCGGTGATCCGCGGCGGACCGGTGTACTCCGTCGCCGACCACCCCGGCACACGGCCAGGCATCACGATCGCCCGGGGGAACGTGTGCGTGGACCCGGACGGCCGGTTGCTCGCCCAGCCCATGGCGCTCGGCGTGCGCACCTGGGGCAACAGCCGCGACGGCTCCGACGTGCTGCTGGTCGGCACGTGGGAGGCCGAGACCGAGGCCGGCCGTCCACTGCTGGCGGCGATGCCGCGTCTCATCGTCCAACGCCGCTCCACCTCGCCCCTGCTGGGCGTGCTCGCCGAGGAGATCACCCGCGAGGAGCCCGGCCAGGAGGTCGTCCTCGACCGGCTCCTCGACCTCGTCCTGGTGACCGTGCTGCGCGACTGGCTGGCCGGCGAGGAGCAGGTCACCCGCGGGCTCGCGACCACCGACCCGGTCGTCGGCGAGGCGTTGCGGTTGATGCACCACCATCCCGAGCGCGGCTGGACGATCGCCTCGCTCGCCGCCGAGGTGGGCGTCTCCCGCGCCGCCCTGGCCCGCCGCTTCGGCGAAGCTCGTCGGGGAGCCGCCGATGACCTACCTCACCTCCTGGCGGCTCGCGCTGGCCGCGGACCTGCTCGTCGCCTCCGACGACGCGATCGAGGTGGTCGCCCGCCAGGTCGGCTACGGCAGCGGGTTCGCGCTGAGCGCGGCGTTCAAGCGGGTGCGGGGACTCAGTCCGCAGCAGCACCGCCGGGCGCATCTCCGACCAGGCTCGATGATCCGGGAGGTGTCGAAGCCCGCGGCGAGGTCCGCGACCGAGGTACCGGCCAGGGTGCGGCGCCAGGCCCGCTCCGCCTCCGCCATCACCCGGGCGATCCCGCAGGGTGTGCGGCACTGCTCCGGGGGCGCGGCCAGGCTCGCCCTGCTGACGGATCTCGGTGCACCGGAACGCCGGCTCCGGCCCGTCCACCGCGCGGACCACCTCGTGCACGCTGATCTCGGCGGCGGGCCGGGTGAGGACGTACCCACCGTCGCGGCCCTCCACAGCGCGCACGATGTCCGCCTTGGCCAGCGCCAGCAGGTGCTTGGCGAGGTAGGAGCGGGAGACGCCGTGCAGGTCCGCCAGCCGGGCGGCCGGCACCGGCCGGCTCGCCTGGCTGAGCACGACGCAGCAGTGCACCGCCCACTCGACCCCGGCGCTCAGGCTTCACGTCACGGACCCTAGTGCGTGGCCAGCCACGCGTCGTACGACGTGGGGGCGATCCAGGCCCCCGCACCCGGCGTGGCGATGAGCGCGGTGTCGTCCAGCGCCGCGCCGAAGTAGCCCGCCTCCGGATCGGTGACCACGCGGCGCGGGTCCCCGGTGGCTGCGAACAGGCGGCGGACCGAACCGTCGATGCCCAGCACGTCGGGCCCGGCGATCTCGACGACGCCGCCGACGGGCGGGCCGGTGACGACCTCGGCGAGACGAGCCACGACGTCGTCGGCGGCGATGGTCTGCAGGCTTTGCCGGGGGTCGCGTGGACGGTGTCACCCCGGGTGCTGGCGTCGGCGATGCCCGCCACGAACTCGTGGAACTGGGTGGCCCGCACGATCGTGAACGGCACCTCCCCCGCCTCGACGCCCGCCTCCTGGGCCAGCCTTTGGCCCGCATGTAACCCGCGTCGGTGAGCCGGTCGAGGCCGACGATGGACAGGATCACGTGGTGCTTGACCCCCGCCGCCGCGCCCGCGGCGACCAGGTGCGCAGTCGAGTCGCGGAAGAAGGCGAGCACCTCCTCGTCCGCCCAGGTGGGCGAGTTCGTCACATCGACGACCACCTCGGCCCCGGCGACGGCCGCCGCCACGCCCTGCCCCGTGGTGACGTCGATCCCGTCGCCGCGACCGAGCGCGACGGCGTCGTACCCCCGCTCGGCGAGGTGTGCTGCCAGCCTGCTCCCGATCAGCCCGGCCCCGAAGATCACGATCCGCATGTCCGCCTCCAAACTCAGATGATTGTGGTCGTAGATTACTACGACACTTCATATCCGAGTCAACTCCCACTCTCGGCCACCGTGACCGAATCTGGAAATTGCCTGTGAATCATCGCTATATCTGTCACCATATTCAGTCTCAGGGCATACTCGTGTGGGTGGACGTAGATCTCGCGGGCCTGAGCCGCACCATCGACCCGGCCGAGCTCGGCCGCCGGATCCGCGCCTCGCGCGTCGCGGCCGGGCTCACGCAGTCCGAGCTCGCCGACGGCACCGTGACCGCCGCGTACGTCTCCCGGATCGAGCGCGGCCAGCGCCGTCCCGCGGCCAACCTGCTCGAGGCGCTCGCCGCGCGGATGGGCACCACCGGCCACCAGCCTGCTGACCGGCTTCTCCACCCACGAGGCCCGCTCGCTGGAGCCGCAGATCGAGCACGCGGCGATCGCCCTCACCCTCGGCGACGCCGAGAGGGCGCTGTCGACGGCCGACGCCGTGCTCGCGGTCGTGGTCACCTACCGCGACGACGCGCTGCACGCCACCGCCCTGCGAGTCCGCGCCGAGGCCCTGCTGGCCCTCGGCCGTCTCGACGAGGCCATCGAGATCCTGGAGAAGCTCGTCGCCGGACCCAACCCGGACATGAACACCCTGCGCTCCCTCATCACCCTGTGCAGTTGCTACGGCGCCCGCGGCGAGCCCGGTCGCGCGATCGCGATCGGTGAGGTGGCCCAGCGCCAGATGCGCGACCTGCGCGCCGACGGGCTCGCCGAGACCCTCCGCCTGGCCGCTGCGGTCGCCGACGCCCACCTGCGCTGCGGCAGCCTGGGCACCGCCGAGCGGGTCTGCCGCGAGGCGCTGAGCGCCTACGCGAGCGCGCCCTCGGAGCTGGACCGCGCGGCGTCGTACTGGCGCGCGAGCACGGCGGAGGCAGCGGTGGGCGGCGCGACCCCGGCCGCCGTACAGGCTGGCGTCGATGGCGCTGGCGCTCGCCGAGATCGGCGACGGCAACGATCGCGTCGAGCAGACTGCTCGCCAGCGCGACCCCCGACACGCACCCCCCACCGCTGACCATGACAACCCCCAGGGAGGCACAATGGGTCAGGTGGACCTGTATCTAGCCGAATTGAGCCGCAGTATCGACGCCGCCGGGTCCGGGCGACGGATCCGGACCGCCCGCGTCGCGGCCGGGATGACCCAGGCCCAGGTGGCCGCCGAGGACGTCTCCGCCGCCTACCTCTCCCGGATCGAGGACGGCCAGCGCCGCCCCGAGGCCGGACTGCTCGAGCGGATGGCCGGCCGGATGGGCGTCTCCCTCGAGGACCTGCTCCTCACCGTCCCCCGGGACCGCGTCCAAGAACTCCGGCTCGCCGTGGACTACGCCGAGTCTCTCGCTGGTCTCCGGCGACGGCGCCGGCGCGCTCAAGGCGATCGACAAGGTCCTCGCCGACGAGGCGACCGCCAACGTGCCCCCGGTGCTGCGGGCGGCCCAGGCTGGTGCGGGCCGGCGCCCTCGAGGTCACCGGCGACCTGGACGCGGCGATCGTGCTGCTCGAGGAGGCTCACCGCACAGCCCTCGCCGGACGCGAACTGGCTCAAGGCACTCATCGCACTGAGCCGCTGCTACCGCGACAGCGGTGAGCACGCGCGCGCTATCGCGGTGGGCGAAGAGGCGCAGACCATCATCGACGAGTCTGGGCATCGGTGGCCTCGCCGAGGCGATCCAGACCACTGTCACGACGGCCGGCGCCTACATCTTCCAGGGCGACACGGGCCAGGCCATGCGCACGTGCATGCGCGCGCTCGAGGCCGCCGAGAAGTACGACTCCGTCATCGGCAAGGCCTCCGCCTACTGGAACGCGAGCATCGTCGAGTCGACGCGCGGCGCCCACCTGTCGGCCTTCGAGTCGGCCCAGAAGGCCCTAGCCCTGTTCGAGCAGAGTGACGACAGCCGGAATCTCGCCCGCCTCCGCTCCGAGGTGGCGAATCTTCACCTGGTCCAGGACCCGCCGGATCCCGAGGCCGCCCTCGCCCTCCTCGAGAGCCACGAGCAGGAGGCTCAGGCTGGTCCGGCGCCTCGGCGTGGGACATCGCCTATCTCAACCTGCTGCGCGGCCGCGCCCACTACCTGCGCGGCGAGCACGACCTTGCTCGCGACTACGCGCAGAAGGTCATCGCGACGCGTCCGACCGGGGCCCCCACCCTCGAGGCGCAGGCCCACGTGCTCCATGGCCGCGTGGCCTTCGCCGGCGGCGATCGCGACGAGGCCCGGCGCCTGTTCCAGGCCGGCGTGCACGCCCTCAGCGGTGCGGGCTCGGACCGGGGGGCCGCCCAGGCTCTGGTTCGAGCTCGCCGACCTGCTGGCCGAGGTCGGGGACCACGAAGGCGCCGTGCAGGCCTTCCGCAGCGCCGGGGCTTCGACTGGACTTCAGCCTGCCGGTCCGCCCCAGTGCGGCACTGCACAAGAGCCGACGCGACGACGCCATCGCGGCGCAGGGCGGCCGGCATCGAGCCGGCCGCCCTGTCGCGTCCGGCGGCCTTCAGCAACAGACGGACCGGTCGGCCCCGATCGAGCCGCCAGCGGAACCGGCCTCGACAGAAGCCAGCCCTGTGACCGTGACGGCTGCGAGGACGAGGGCACCGATCCGAACCGCGAACTTCTTGTTGAGCATGACAATCTCCTTCGTTGGCAGACACACCTGGGCAGATGTGTTGCCATACGAAGCAATGGATCGACATGTCCGGAAATCGCGGGAATGGCAGTTTTGTTGTCTTCTGATGCCAATGAGGCGTCAGGACGAGTCATTTCTGATACTCGGGAGCGTGGGCGGATCGCGTCGCCGAGGGCAGAGATGACGAAGACCCCGGTCGTCGACCGGGGCCTTCAGGTGGAGCGGTGTCGGGAGGTCAGCACTCGGGCCAGGGCACCGAGGGGCTCTGGGCGATCGGGAAGTCGAAGTAGGTGCGCGGGTAGGGCTCGTCGAGGAGCGTGTAGTGCCACCACTCGCGTTGGTGGGCGCGGAACCGCGCCGCCGCCATGACGTCCCTCAGGTGACGGCGGTTCTCGGCGGCGACCGGGTCCAGCCCCGGGGCGTCGTGGTGGGAGACCGGGTCCATCAGGTCGTGGCCGCCGCCCATCGGCACGAGCTCGCCGGAGGCGAGGTCGTAGAGGGTCAGGTCGACGGTGCTCCCGCGGCTGTGACCGGAGCGGGTCGCGACGTACCCGCGCTGGAACATCTGCACCCGGCCCAGGTGTGGGTAGTGGCGGGGCTTGGTGCGCCCGTCCTCCCACTCCGCCGACCAGCGCAGGAAGTGGTCGACGGCGCGCTGCGGCCGGTAGGCGTCCCACAGCACCAGCCCGAAGCCGCGTACGGCGGCCGCGCGCTGCGCCCGCGCCAGGGCGGTGCACAGCGCCCGCGTGCCGACGATGCGGTTGACCAGGTAGCCGTCGACCGGCCGGCCGACGAAGTTGTCCCAGGTGGCGTACTTCGCATCCCAGCGGATCCCCGGCACCAGGCTCGTCGACGAAGGCGAAACCGTCCCTCATCGCGCGAGAGCCTCCGCGATCAAGCGGTCGAGCACGACGGACAGCGGGATGCCGGCGGCCTGCATCATCCGCGGGTAGCGGCTGTACGACGTCAGCCCGGGGAAGGTGTTGACCTCGTTGAGCACGACGGTGTCGTCGGCCAGCAGGAAGAGGTCCACGCGGGCCAGGCCCCCGCACCCCAGAGCCCGGTACGTCGCCCGCGCGGTCTCCCGGACGCACTGCCGCGCCACCTCGGAGATGTCCGCCGGCACCGTCACGGTGGCGTTGTCCGAGCCCTGCTCGGGCGCGTCCTCCTGGTGGATCCGGAAGAACCCGCCGGAGAGCCCGATCCGGTCGAGCCTCGCCGAGGGTCAGGTCGTCGCCGGCGCCGAGGATCGCGCAACCCACCTCCGCACCCGGTACGGCGTCCTCGACGAGCACCTTCGCGTCGTACCGCCGGGCGGTGGCGATCGCCGCGGCCAGGCCGGCAGGCGCGACGACCTTGCTGACCCCGAAGGACGAGCCGGAGCGGGCCGGCTTGACGAAGACGGGGTAGGCGAACGACGCGGGATCCGGCTCCTCCCCCGCCTCCACCACCCGGTACGACGGCGTGCGGATCCCCGCCGCACCCGCGACGAGGTAGGTGAGCGACTTGTCCATGGCCAGGGCGGAGGCCGCGATGCCGCAGCCGGCGTAGGGGATCCCGGCGAGCTCGAGCAGCCCCTGGATCGCGCCGTCCTCGCCGCAGCGACCGTGCAGCACGGGCAGCACCACGTCGAGACGCACCTCCTCGACGCCCGTCGGCCCGAGCACCAGCAGACCGTGCACGGAGCGGTCCGGGGAGAGCACGGCCGGCGGCGCGGACCCAGGATCCGCCGCCAGGTGGTCGACCCGGCGCCAGCGTCCGTCCGGGGTGATCGCGACCAGGACCGGTTCGTACCGGTCCGGGTCGAGGTGTCCCACCACCTGCAACGCGGACTTCACCGCGATCGGGTGCTCCTCCGAGGGTCCTCCGAAGAGGATCCCGACCTTCAGCCGGTCCATGCCGCCTCCTTCGCGAGCTCTGCGCAGTGGATGAGGGGAGTGCTCGACCGTGGCGCGCAGGACCCGGTCGGTGGCGTAGGCGGTGTGGGGGGTGACCACGACGTTCGGCAGCCGCTGCAGGCGTGCCCAGGTGTCGCCGGGCGGGTCGTCGTGGGCGGTGTAGAAGACGTGCTCCTCGCCCTCGACGACGTCCAGCGCCGCGCCGCCGAGGCGGCCGGACTCGAGCGCGGCGAGCAGGGCGGAGGTGTCGACGAGCGGCCCGCGACCGGTGTTGACGAGACAGGCACCCGGCCGGAGCAGCCCGATCCGCCGCGCGTCCAGCAGGTGGTGGGTGCTCGCGCACCAGGGGGTGTGCAGGGTGACCACGTCGCTGCTCCGCAGCAGGCTCGTCGAGCCGGCCGGCCGGGTCGGCGCGATCGAACGTCAGCACCCGGCAGCCGAAGCCGCGCAGCCGCGCGAGGACCGCCGACCCGATCCGACCGGTGCCGACGACGCCCACGGTGAGGTCGCGCAGGCTCGCGCCCACGCGCGCCCGGCCGGTAGTCGTGGGTGTCGGTACGGCGCAGCGTGGCCCCGGCGTGCCGGACCGCCATCAGGATCAGCATCACGGTGTAGTCGGCGACCCCGTCCGGCGCGTACTCCACGTTCGCGACCTCGATCCCGGCCCGCGCGGCGTGCGCGACGTCGATGTGGTCGGTGCCGATGCTCCGGGTCGAGACCAGCCGCACGCCGACCGCCGCGAGGGCGTCGAGGGCGGCCGCGTCCACCGGGGCGCGGTGGTCGACGCTGATGCACCGCCGCCCGGCCGCGAGCGCGACGGTCGCGGCGGAGACGGGTGCGGTGGTGACCGTGACGTGCACCCCCAGCCGGGGCGCCAACCGGCGCGCCAGCGCGGCCTCGTCGGCGTCGCAGCCGAAGACGGTGACCGCGCTCATCGCCGGGTCCGCGGGTCGTGGGTGGGGTCGGCGTACCGCTGCGGGCAGCCGCGGCGCACCGCCGCCGGCCGCAGCTCGTAGTGCCACGGCTCGTTGTCGTAGATCCGGCACAGCCCGTAGGACGCACCGTGCGCCGCCAGCCACGACCTCGCCCCGGCGCCACCGACGTCGACCGCCTGGCCGCGCACGTGCGGGGAGGTGTCGGGGGTGGCGACCCAGCGCGCGGCCTCCTCCCGCGAGCCGTGCTCGGCGACGGCCTCGTGCAGGAGCCGCTCCTGGTAGGCGCGCGATCGCCAGCCGCTGTTGACGCCCAGGCTCGACCCCGTCGGCGGCGGCGTCGCGGCCGGCCCGGCGCAGCGCGTCGAGCAGGTCCGGGTCGAGCCGGGTGATGCCCGCGTCGTCGTCGAAGGCGGTGGCCCCGTCGGGCAGGCTCACCGTCGTCGAGGTCGGCGGAGGAGGGTCCGGACCAGGCGACGAGGAGGGACAGCGCGAGCGCCGCGAGGACGAGCGCGCCGAGGGTGCGGACAGCGGTGCTGGTGGACATGTGCCCAGTCAAGGAAGAACGGCGTTGCCACGGCGTATGCACTTTTCGATACGCCGGCGATACACCCCCACGCCCTAGCATCGGGACTGCTATGCGCGTGCTGATCGTCGAGGACGAGCCCTACCTGGCCGAGGCCATCCGCGACGGCCTGCGCCTGGAGGCGATCGCCGCGGACATCGCCGGCGACGGCGACACCGCACTGGGTCTGCTGAGCGTCAACGCCTACGACATCGCCGTGCTGGACCGCGACATCCCCGGGCCGTCCGGCGACGAGGTCGCCCGCCGGATCGTCGCCTCGGGCACCGCGACGCCGATCATCATGCTCACCGCAGCGGACCGCCTCGACGACAAGGAGTCCGGCTTCGAGATCGGCGCCGACGACTACCTCACCAAGCCCTTCGAGTCTGCGCGAGCCTGGTGCTCCGGCTGCGCGCCCTGGACCGCCGGCGCGCCCACAACCGCCCGCCGGTGTGGGAGATCGCCGGGCTGCGCGTCGACCCGTTCCGCCGCGAGGTCTACCGCGCGGACCGGTACGTCGCCCTGACCCGCAAGCAGTTCGCGGTGCTGGAGGTCCTGGTCGCCGCCCAGGGCGGGGTGGTGAGCGCCGAGGAGCCTGCTGGAGAGGGCCTGGGACGAGAACGCCGACCCGTTCACGAACGCCGTGCGGATCACCGTCTCGGCCCTGCGCAAGCGACTGGGCGAGCCGGGGCTGATCGCGACCGTGCCGGGGGTCGGCTACCGGATCGACGTACCGGAGGGCGGTGATGGGTAGGAGGCCGGGTCTGAGCGTCCGCGCCCGGCTCACGCTCAGCCTACGCCGGCTTCCTGATGCTGGCGGCCTTCCTGTTGCTGGCCGTGGTGTGGGCGTTCCTGCTGCGCTACGTTCCGGACGGCCAGATCATCGGGCCCGAGGACGGCCGGCCGTGGCCGCACACCCCGAACCGGACCGACCTGATCGACGCCTTCGCCCCGAAGGCCGCGATGATGCTGGGCGTCGTGCTGGTGCTCGGCCTGGTCGGCGGCTGGTGGCTTGCCGGCCGGATGCTGGCCCCGCTGAACCGGATCACCGACGCCACCCGCCGCGCCGGGGCCGGCGCGCTCGGGCACCGGATCCACCTGGAGGGCCGGCAGGACGAGTTCCGCGAGACTCGCCGACGCCTTCGACACCATGCTCGGGCAGATCGAGGCCCAGGTCGCCGAGCAGCAGCGCTTCGCGGCCAACGCCTCGCACGAGCCTGCGGACACCGCTCGCGGTCACCCAGACCCTGCTGGAGGTCGCCCGCACGGATCCCGGCCACGACGACGGCGAGCCTGGTCGAGCGCCTGTACGCGGTCAACCAGCGTGCCATCGACCTCACCGAGGCCCTGCTCCTGCTGAGCAAGGCGGACCGCCGCGCCTTCGTCCGTACGCCGGTCGACCTCTCGCTGCTCGCCGAGGAGGCCGCCGAGACCCTGCTGCCGCTGGCCGAGAAGCGCGGCACGACCGTCGAGGTCACCGGCGACCCGGTCACCGCCGCGGGCTCACCCGCGCTGCTCCTGCAGGCTGACGACGAACCTGGTGCACAACGCGATCGTGCACAACCTGCCCGAGGGCGGTCGGGTCGAGGTGGCCACGGCGGCCGGGCCGGGCGGCGCGGTGCTGACGGTCGCGAACACCGGGCCGCCGCTCTCCCCCGAGTCTGGTCGGCACGCTCGTCGAGCCGTTCCAGCGCGGCACCGGGCGGATCCGCACCGACCACTCCGGCGTGGGCCTCGGTCTCGCGATCGTGCGCAGCATCGCGGAGGCGCACGACGGCGAAGCCTGGTCCTCGCGCCACGTCCGGGCGGAGGCCTGCAGGTGACGGTGCGGCTGCCGGGCTAGCCGGTCTGCCGGCGCGACGGCGGCACCGGGGTGCCGGCCGGCCGGCCGGCGGCCTCCGCGCGCAGGCTGCGAGGCGGCGCGGCGGATCCGGAGGAACATCGCCGCAGAGGGCGTGGTCCCACCGACGGCGTACGACGACAGCCGGGACGCCGAGGTCCCCACCCGTCGCGCGAACTCGCGCCGGCTCAGGCCGGACTCGTCGACGAGGCGCCGCACCTCGGCCGCGATCGTCTGCCGTTCCCCCTGGTTCGTCTCCTCGCGCAGGGCGTCGAGGAACAGGCGCATCCCGTCGAGGTAGTCCTGGTGGCCGGCCTGCTCGGCGAGGCTCGACCAGGCTCTCGGGTGTAGGGCGACCACGGCTCCAGCGCGTAGTGCATGAGCCTGGCGGCGCCACTCCGCCAGGGACCCGGTCTCGAAGCAGTGCAGGAACTCCTCGACCGTCTCGATCGGCGGTGCCGGCTCGACGTCGTCCATCCCCTGCAGGAGGAACCGCATGGAGGCGCAGGCACACAGGCTCGGCGAGGTCCTGGTCCGCGCTCGCGGACAGCGACCGGTAGACGGCCGGCGTCAGGGCGAGGGTGAAGGCGGTCCCGATCGGGAGGTCCGGGTCCGGCTCGAGCGGGAAGGTCCGGTCGTGCTGGATCTTGGCGACCGCCATCCCCCCGAGTCTGGGCGACCAGGCTCCTCCAGGACGTCGTAGTCCTCGGGTCGTGGGGCGACGGCCAGGCTCGCCAGGTTGCAGACGACCGCGCTGTCACGGAGACGGACCCACTCGCCCCGCACCTCGGCGGCGCCGTCGGGCGGCGGCAGGATCTGTGCCCACGGCCAGTCCGGGCGGGCAGCGCGGAACTCCTCGCGCCGATCGACAGCGTCCTTCACCACGGTCCACAGGAACTGGGCACGCGCCCCCTGCGGCCCGACTCCACGACCGTCCAACTGTCCCCGCTCCACCTTCGTCATGCTCCACCTGGGCGACGCCCCACGCCACCCGGTGAGCGTCGGCGCGTGCGCGATCGCACAGCCCCGAGCCGTCCTCCCCATTGGACACCCCCCGCGGCATCCACACCATGGACAGCGTTATCGGATCCGGGACCGACGCCGCGGGGCACCGGCGCGGGGTCAGCCCGCGGTCTGCGGCAGCCGGCGCAGGGTCGGCTTGTCGATCTTGCCGACCGGGTTCTTCGGGATCTCCTCGAGCACCAGGATCTCGACGGGCGCCTTGAACCTACCGAGCCTTGCCGGTCAGGCTCCTCCAGCAGGCTCTCCGGGGTCGTCGTGGCGCCCTCGTTGAGGGCGACGTACGCCAGCGGCACCTCACCGAAGACGTCGTGCGGCCGGGCGACCACGGCCGCCTCGAAGACGTCGGGGTTCTCGTAGATCGCGGCCTCGATCTCCTTGGGGTAGATGTTCTCCCCACCGCGGATGATCATGTCCTTCACCCGGTCGACCAGCACCAGGTAGCCGTCCTCGTCGAACCGGCCCACGTCGCCGGTGTGCAGCCACCCGTCGACCAGCACCCTGGCGGTGTCCTCGGGCCGGTTGAGGTAGCCCTGCATGACCACCGGGCCCTTGATCAGCACCTCGCCCGGCTCGCCCTGGGCGGCGTCGGCACCGTTCTCGGCGACGATCCTGATCTCCTGGCCGGGCAGCACCGTGCCCACCGTCCCCGGCTTGCGCGGGCCCTCGACCGGGTTGATCGACGAGGCGGTGGTGGTCTCGGAGAGGCCGTAGCCCTCGACCAGCGGTACGCCGTACCGGTGCTCGAACCTGGCGATGAGCTCCGCCGGCATCGGCGCCGCCCCGCAGATGACCAGCCGCAGCGAGCCTGGTGTCCGGCTGCACGTCGGCGGGCAGGGCGGTGAGCATGGCGTAGATCGCCGGCACCGCCGAGAAGTAGGTCGGCCGGTGCTTCTCGACCGCGGCGAAGAAGGTGTCGGCCTTGAACCGGCCCACGATGGTCGCCTGCCCGCCCGCGCGGAGCGGGGTGAGCGTGCCGAGCACGACGCCGTTGGCGTGGAAGAGCGGCAGCACCAGCAGGCTGTGGTCCTCGGCGGTGAAGGAGAAGTGCTCGATGAACGACCCCGTCATCGCGTCGATGTTGCCGTGCGTGGTCATCACGCCCTTGGGCTTGCCGGTCGTGCCGGCGGTGTAGATCAGCAGGGCGAGGTCGGTGGGCGCCACGTCGACGGCAGGCGGCGGGTCGGCCGGGGCCGGGCCGCCGATGCCGAGCTCGTCGACGCCGATCCCCGCGATGCCGCCGACCGGCGAGCCGCCGTCGCCGGTGACGAGCACCTTGGCGCCGGCGTCGGTCGCCTGGTGGGTGACCTCGGCGCCGGTGAGCACGGGGTTGATCGGGGTCACGGCCGCGCCCAGGCGCCACGACGCGAGCAGCGCGATGATCAGCGCCGCACGGTTGGGGAGCAGCAGGCCGACGACGTCCCCCCGGCCGACGCCGGCGTCGCGGAGGCGGGCAGCGGCCGCCGTGACGGCGGCGTCGAGGCCGGCGTTGTCGAGCTCGAGCTCGTCGTCGCGCAGCGCCGGCGCGTCCGGCGCCGCGGCGGCGCGGGTGGCGGGAAGAGAGGCGACGATCATGCTCACACCTTCGTGTCTGTCGTGGGGACGGGCGGTCTGCACCGAGGAGGCGGGCCCGCCGCCGGGTCGGTGCTCGCCCCGGCCCCGTCCGTGCTGGGCTTCGGACGCTACCGGTCCCTGGACAGTTGTCAAGGTTTTTCTTGACGACTGTCCAGATTCGATTCAGCGGCGCAGCCCCTCCACGCCCCCGGGAGCCGGTGCCGGGTCGACGTCCCGGAACGAGAAGAACCCGTGACCGGCGGTGCCGGTCACGGGTTCTCGTGATGGTGGAGCTCATCGCACGGTGTTCAAACCAGCGCGACCGACTCAGCGCCCTTCGCCGAGCAGCCAAGCCTTCCGCTCGCGCTCAGGAGCCACCGCGCCAACCGCGCGTGCACCGGCTCAAGGATCGACTCGGCGCAGCCGCAGTCGACGAGATCCTGGATGCCTACCGCTCCGGAGAACCGGCCAACGCGATCGCCGCGCGGTTCGCCATCAGCAGGAATGCCGTGAACCGATTGGCCGCTGACTCCGAACTCCCGCGCCGCAACACACGCCTGACGCCGCGAGACAAGGAGCACGCAGTCGATCTCTACCGATCGGGACAGTCGCTCGCCGCAGTCGGCGACGCACTGAGTTGCGACGCCGCGACGGTCAGGAACGCGCTTATAGGGGCAGGCATTCAACGGCGCAGACCACAGGCTCGCTGATGCATGCTCACTTGGAGTGCCGGCGCTGGTGCGGACCGTTGCTCAGTGACCAGTGATTAAGACCGCCGGAGAACCGGATATGTCGGACGATGCCCCCGGTGATGCTGTCTCTACGTCAGAGGACGGCAATGAGGTCGCAGGCAAGCGAGTCCGAGCGCCACGCCCCGCCCGGACTGAGCCCCGCGCGAATCTTCGCGGATGGGACGCGGCGGTGCCTACCGCTTAGGATCGCGCCGGGTGGGTCGGCTACTTGCTCGAGACGCGGACAGACAGATCCGACCATGCCAATGAGTCATGGAATCGAATCGGTATGACTTCGAGCGGGTCGAATCGTTCCCCTTTGTGGTCGACGGCATCCCACGCACCGACCCGTAGCAGCAGGCTCACGGCCGCGGCTCGGGCCTGGTCGGAAGTGAGCAGCCGCAGACCGCCGGCCGGCAGGCTCGACTGGGGCCAGATTTCGGAACCGTCCCGGAAACCAGAGTCTTGGTTGCTCAACAACGTCTCGAGCACGCTCTGCCGCCTCTGGCGAGGAATCGGAGATCCCCACCAAAAAGACAAGACCTCCCAACCCGAACGCGACGAAGCCCAGATAGTTCCGGCCGCGACCGAGCCGGAGGGACTGATGCGCGCCGACCTCAAGTACGTAGTTGCGCGACCCACCTAGAGCCACGTGACACCCGGCAGGAACCGACCGCGTGCTGTAGGCGTCAGCGAAGAGCCTGCTCGGGAGCACGACCCGCTGGGCTCACGTACGTACGCAGTAGAGCCCGAATGTACGCCCAGAAGCCGAGATCGATGACCTCCGCACGAGAGAGACGTGCACGCTCGTTACCTGCAGTCAGTTCATGGATCACCGAGTAAGCAGATTCCTCGAGGTCGTTGAGCCACCCCTGATTACAGTCTCGACAGACCCTATTGATTGTCATATCAAATTGGGATATCGGACGCTCCTCGACGACCAGTCCATCAGCCGTCCGATGTGAGAACGTTAATCCAGCCGAATGAGGGTATGTCTCTTTAAACGCGCGTCGGAACACGTGTTCATTGGAGCGCTTGCCGTCTCTCGAACGGCAAAACAGGCAGCGCACCTCAGAAGATCGCACATGAGTTCGAGCTTCGGACCATTTTGGCTTGTTTATCTAAAGTTTTGGCGTCGGATCTTCACTTCGCCCGGAACTGAACGATCCCTGGCCGCGAACCGTGCTGGCTGACGGACGAGACCAACTCCATCAAGAGTTGTTCTCTGATTCGACCAAGGACCTTGAAACTCGACGTCTGAGCGGCTCCACGAACCCGAACAAACCGAGGATCGGCGCAGAGTTGGACCGGACTGCCGTCAATGATGAGTTCTGGGGATATCCAGCCTGTGGAACGTGGCGTCAGGCTGTAAGCGTCGTCCTTATCCGTTCGAGAAGGCAGCATCGCAGCAAACAAATACGGCACAGGGCCCGAGCTCTTCTGAGCATAATCGCATGCGGCGCCAATCCGGATCTGTACGGCTCGAGCGCCAACGGCGTGCTTACCCCAGTTGATTTTGACGACCTTCTCGATGTGCGCGAAGAAGTCATCCTGCGAATTGACGCCAAACTCCTCCCATGTAAAACCTTCTTCAACCTCGCAGATGGCTCCCCAGTCTGTCGGAGAGATCGATTCCAACATATCGCCGGACATCACGTGCAGACGAGTATTGAGGTCTGCCACCTGCGCCTTGCTGAGTCTCTTGCATGGGCTCGACTACCTCGCTGAACGCCTCACTCCATATGTTGCCGTCAGAGTGAGCAATGTGCTGCAGATGATCTTGGAGGAGCGGCAGGAATGCGGCATGGATCGCCAAGCGCGGATGTGCGTCGAGGTTTTCCTTGCCAACCGCCTCGGTGGAGATCTTCTTGAGCAAGGTCGCCAGATTTCCGGTCGGCCCAGCCTCGGCGTCCGTCACTCGGGGCGAGGTGGCTAAAGCGAGTGCGCCGGAAATCACCCGCGCTGCCGCGCCGGCAACGTCGACCTCCCAGTCAAGGAGCGCGGCCAGCGCCGGCGAGCCAGCGAGACACTCGCGGACTGCGCCGACAAGATCGCCAGCACCGTTCATGAAGTCGTTCTTCGAGAGCGGCAGGATGGAAACTGGTCGCAGGTGAGGACGACCCTCGTATGCGTGGTCTGTCAGGTACTGCTGCAGTTCCTCTACCCGCTCCGTTGCATCCGTCCAGAGGACAAGCAGGAAGGGGCCGTTCGTCGGATCAATCAAGTTGGTCAGCAGCCGCTGGATCTCGACGTAGTGCTTATTGAACTGGCTCGCCGCCACGCCCTCGATGAGTGAAGATCCATGAAGATCGCACGCGAATTGACGAAAAGTTCCTTGGCTGGATCCTGTTCCGAACTGTAGTGCACGCGTGCGCACGATGTTCCGAGTCCCTGGATCGCATCCGCAATCTGGTGTAGGTCACTTAGATCGTCGTCTACCACAACGAAGCGCGGAGGCGTGAACATTCATCCCCTTGGGAAAACCAAGGCAAGGGCTGCGCCATCGTAGTCCTCGCCGAGCGGAACAAGATCAGGATCAATCATCTGAAGCGAGCCACCGATGGCTTGCATGATCAGGTTCACATAGTACAGACCAACCCCGATGCCGTCAGGCCGCCGCGTAAAGAAGGGCTCGGTCATGTCCTCGAGTTCGTCGGAAAAATCCAGGACCATTGTCGGCGATGATCAGCGCTGGTCCATCGAAAGATTCCGAGTCTACGGCCATCAGTAGCCGCCGCGATGTGTCAGATTCGACCTCTGGCCATCGGGACGATAACCAGTACACGCTGTTGTCGATCAGGTTTGTGACGGCACCTAGAACGAGACCCAGTGGAAAGTGCGACGGAACCGGGTCTGCGCTGGGCCCGTGATCGACCCGGAGTTCCAAGGCAATGTCGTGGTTCGAGAGCCTGACGGCGTTCAGTTCTGCGGCGCGCTCAGCGAGACGACGGACATCGTGATCTTTGGACTCGCCACGGCGTAGGAGATCCCCAAAGCCTGTCTAGGACGCCCACGAGGTCGCGTGCCTGACTTAAGACCACCTCCGGGTCGGCGCCACCACGGAGCGCCGCGTTCAGCAGCCGCACCCCGTGGTCTACCTCGTGGTAGACGATCACCAGGGACATGCTCGAGGTGCCAGGCTCTCAGCATGATCTCGCGCATGTCGTCGTAGGCCTTCTGCGCCTTCACGATCAGCGGGTCGATCTTGTCCGATAGACCGTGCTTCTTTGCCGACCTTCTTGATGCTGAGCAGCGGCTTCTCGATACCCCCGCCGAGTGAGTCGCGCTTCTTCGAAAGCAACTTTCGAAGGTTCGCCTTGTCCTTGTTCCGCTCGGCTTCGAATACAGAAATGGCGCCAATGATCAGCGCACGAAGTCGCTCGAGCTCGATGCCCTCAACAAAGCCCTCGCGGTTGGTCTTCTCCTCAAGGCCGTTGCTTTCTTCGAGGGAAAGATCAACGGCGCCCACCACAATGTTGTTGCTGATTCGCTTCGACGGAGAGTTGATGCGCCGAAGGTCGAGCCCTAACCAGTCGTTGTTCGGCTCACCGTAGTTGTAGACGCGGATGCCGTCGCGGTAGACACGGACTCCACCGCTCTCGTTGAGGAATTCCTGCAGCGAAGCACTGTGGCCGATCTTCGCGATGACGTCTCTGTCGCGGTCATACACGAGGAAACGACCTGTGATTTTTCCAATTCCGTCTTGGTACTTGCGCAGACTCTTGACGGCGCGGGGCGGCTTCTTGGTCTCTTTAAGAGCCGAGAAATCGGCTTCTGGAAGGTCCTTTGGGTCCAGCAACACGCCGTCTCGATCATCACTGACGAGGCGCGGGGCGATTGGGATTCCCCTGAACCCACGAAAATGGTAACTCCAACTGAGCCTTGTTGTTCTCTAGGCTCGAACGAGAACTCCCACGGTGCGCTCGCAAGAAGAGTCTCAGCGTTGGGCAAGTCCTTCAACCAAGAGCGCTGGTTCGGCAGTTTTAGAATTGTCTTGAACTTGTCCGATCGCTCTGAGAAGGGCGAGGAGATTGAGGTAATCTGCCGGTAGAGCCGTCGAACCTCTCCTCGGGTCCAAGGTGTCCCCCGTAGCGAGGTGACGGTGACACGAGTGCCCTTGCGCCGTCCAGTGAAGACTTCGGGCTCTCGAGTGATGATCTCGACCCGAGCATCCTCGAGGTACTCAGAACGAGCGACCTCCTCCCAGTCGACCGACAGGACGACTTCGGCGCCGCCAGGCTCGCGCGATACGACCTCGACGACGCCGCCGAGCCTTGTGAACCGCGAAGCGCCCGACGCCCTTCTCACCGAGCGGCAGGCGACCCTTCGGTGAGCGCTTGCCTGCCTTGCGGTTCTTCGCCTTGTGGTCGTGTCCGGGAACCAGCCAGATGTCGCGGATCGTCTCGTACGACATGCCAAGTCCGTCGTCCTCGACGCGGATCCAAGCGTCAGGCTTGTCGAGGCGCGCCATCGTCACCGTGACGATGGATGCGTCGGCGTCGTAGGCGTTCTTCACCAACTCGAAGATCGCGAGGCGTGGGCTACCGATCAGGCTGGTCGCCGAGGAGTTGGAGCAGGCGGGCTCGCGGGCGGAAGCGCTCGCCCTCCGAATCAGACTTAGCCAATCGCTCTGCTCCGTTCAGTGTCTGCGGTGCATTAACACTACTTGGAGAAGTGGTGGGCTACGACACCTTACGATCACTAGGAGAATCAGCCGACTCAAGTCGCTGACAGAGACCATCGACTGACTCGAGCGGCATGGTCCGAATGGCCGCCATACGCAGAGCCGCCCTGTCACCAACGCCGACCAGCCTGCGCGAGCCCCACCTTGATATCAGTCCCAAGACCCTGATGGTGGTCTGGAAGGTCCAACAGACGACTCACGATCTGCGCGACCCGGCTGCTCACAAGCAACTGGCTGTGTCCCGCGAGAAGGCGGAACAGCCGTTGCTGGGCCGGCGACAGCGCCGCTGCCGAGGCGACGACATGATCCCGCCCCGCCTCTGAACGCAGCGGCTCAAGTTCCTCCAGCGCCCGCCGACGCGACGCACTGAGGTACTGCGTCGGCACCTCCAGCGCACCTCGCAGCACTGTTGCCCCGCGTACCGACTCCATGATGTTTCCGGCTGCGTCCTGCGGAAGTCGGTGCAGGTCCAGTGCCGCCGCGATGATTGCCGCCACAGGGGTCATGTCTGGTCCCGGGAACAGCCACCAGCGGTCGGCGCGCGCTTGCATCGCCCAGTCGTCCAGCGCTGCTCGAAGCAGTCCCGTGGTACCTGGCGCACCAACCTGATCCGGCGCTGCCACAGTCGCTACAGTCTCGCCCAAGAAGGGGCGGCACGGCGTTCCCGATCTGCCGGAAGGCATCGCTTCGAGTGCCCGCGAACCGGAAGGAGTCGGGGAAGGTCTGGATGCGAGCAGCCTCGCGTACGGTCAGCGTTCGGGCTTCTGACGGGTGGATGTACCAGTAGCCGTCCTTCGCGATATGTGCCGTGATGGTCCGGGAAAGATCGTCCCAGTCCAGCCGCTTGTACTTGTCGTTGAACGAATCCGTCCGGTACCGCTGCAGATGCTTCGGGAGGTCCGAGTAGAGCGTCGTAGACGTCATCAAACCGAACGCCTCCCGGTCATCCTCACGCACTGCTCGCGTCATGTGATCGTGGATGACCTTCGACGAGGCTGCCCCCCGCAGATGGCGTGCAAGGGAGTGCTCCGGCGAACCCTTGTAGACGAGTTCACGCTCGCCGGTGGTGTCACCCAACTGGGGCAAGTCCTCAATTGCATGGCGAACGGTCGGACGCTCACTGCTCGCCGCCGGCCAGAGTGGAGCGCTACCGTCATTCCTCGCTTGGAGGATGAAACGCTTGCGGTGTTGCGGAACGCCGTACCGCCACGCGTCCAGAAGCCGATAGTCCACGGCGTAGCCCTGTGACTCAAGGATGTCCGCGAGCTCACGCACAACGACCAAGTCGTCCCCGATCGCCATGTCAGGGACATTCTCCATGATCACCGCCCGCGGGCGTATCGCCCGAACGACCTCGATGAATGAGCGCCACAACTCCTTTCGGGCATCCACTTCCTCGCGGACTCCGTCATCCACAAGGCTTCGGATCTTGGCGCGGCCCGCTCGGCTGAACGGCTGGCAGGGAGGACCGCCAACGACGAGGTCGATGCCGGCTGGCGCGATCAGAGCGATGAGGTCCTTGACGGCATCGCCGTCAGACATGTCAACGTCCAACGCGAGACCTCTGAAGTTCGCACGGTGGGTCTCCAGCGCTCGACTGTCGTGATCCACAGCAGCGACAACGGTCCAACCGGCGGACTCTACGCCAGCACCGAGCCCTCCTGCCCCCGAGAAAAAGATCGATCGCCAGCAGGCGCCCGGCCGCCTTCTCGCTCCTACACCACTCCACGAAGGCTTTCTTCGCTGGGCGCGTCAGGGTGCGTCGGGAGGACCAGCCGATCTGATCGCTTCAGGGGCACGCCGTACGCCGCCACTCCACCGCTCCTTCGCTACACCGTCGGGACACGTTTTGCGCCCGCGCTCGTGCCCGGCAAACGTTCTGTAGACACTACTGACTTCTGAGCGACCTAGGCGACAGAAACTCGCCAATATGGGACACAGACCAGTCAACTTCCAAGCAACGCTCAGCGGCGCTGCTTGGGACCGACTACGGCCGCACAGACGCCATCCGCGACAAGCTTCCGGCGACTCGTGTTCCCAGAACCGAAGCACCGTCCAACCGCACTGCCGAAGGGCAGACGTGGTCTCAGCGTCCCGCTCCTGATTTCGTCGGATCTTCGACTCCCAGAACTCCCGATTCCGTACCGGCATGACGAAGTGCTCTGGGCATCCGTGCCAGTAGCACCCGTCGATGAAGACAACAACGCGTGCCTTGGTGAACACCAAATCACCCGTCCGCCTGAGCGTCGGCTCCGGTCGGTAGTTGATGCGGTACCGCAGACCCCGCGCATGGACCAGACGCCGAACCGCCAACTCAGCCGTGGTATCGCGTCCGCGGTTCCCCTCCATCGTCCGGCGGATCGCCTCGCTCGATGCCCATGAGTCCGCCATTGCCCTCTGAGCATACGACCGCGAGGATCAGCGCGGCGCGGGTCGTCGACCACTAGGCCTAGACCAGGGCGGAGCGCCGCAAACCTCACGCACATTCGACCGGCAAGCGGCCACGGGGCCGGAACCCGCAACCCCGTGGCCAGATGTCTGCGGCCGACTCTCGCTCACAGGACCAGCCGATCTGTGAGGCACGCTTCACTGCGCAAGAGCGTTGCAGCCAGGTCGGTGACAATGATGTAGTCCGGCTCGCTGACGGTGGCCGGCGATCCCGGATTGTAGGCTCTCCGCGAATAGCGTAACGCGCCAGGCACGTTGGCTTTCGAGACGTCTGCGGACCGCAGGGCGCATTAAGCGATAACTGTCACCCGGAAAGAGTGCGCAACACCAACCCCAGATCCTCAGTCCTGTCCAACCGACCGCAGGTGACGCCTTGACCGCCTTGCGGCCTCAGCGTCGATGTCTTCCTCGGCCGCTCGCCGCTCTTCGAGCCTGCATCTGCCGATCGATAGCCGCTTCCCTGTAGGCGTCAACCTTCCGATTCAGCGCTGCCGTTTCCTGCTCGACTTCACGATCGATGAGTTTGCCAACCTCGCCCTCCTGGGTGAGATCTCGAAGGCGAACGCCACCGTCATCCTCGACATCGTCTTCCACAGTTGGTTGCTCCTCTCGCTTCAGGGGTGGGTACGCCGAAGACGTCGGCGCCGATGAAGAAGCGTGGGGCCGCGGTTCCAGCGCGGCCCCACGCCACCGGAACCCCTCAGGCCTGAGCCCCTCCGATGACCAAGCGTCACCATCGGGTACTGAGGTAGCGTGCTGCTTGCGGAATCAGCATCGCGGTTCACAGGCTGGTCCTTCTCGTGACGCGCCAGGCTCGGGCCAGTCTCGGTCCGAACTGGCTGTTCGGATCACTCCTCCGTGCCCAGCGGGCCAACAACCCGGGATCTCGACTGGCTGCCGAGCCCTAGTTCCTGTACCCCTGACGCCTTGCTGAAGAACTTGCAGCGAGCGTACCCCTCCTCACCAGGCCGCGCATAGCATTGACCTGCGGCGACGATGGCGAGGCGTCGAAAAAGCCTAGTTGTAGCCAGATAGACACCAACACTTTTCTGCACGCTAGACTCACCCGGTAGCGCAAAGCACAACCGTCGCTGTGCGTAGAACAATGTAGGACTCCATGCAGTTGCGGGTAGGAAGCGAAAGGATCCGAGTCAGTGGCTGAGGCAAAAGTCATCCTCGCGAGCGCTCCTCCTTGGTCCATCGAGAACCGCAAAACTGCTGGCCAGCGAGTCCGGACGGCGCGATGAGATCCCCTTGCGTCGATCGTTCGTGCGGAACAATGACCCAAGCGTCGAGCCGCCGCTCGCGCGCCTCATTTCAGCCGGCGGACGCGGCGGGCAGGTACCACTCAAGGCTCTATCTCGCGCTTATCTGGCGCTGCTCGGGTGAGCCCTTCACGACAGACATCCTCGCCCGGCAATGGGCTGCCCTTCTCGGCCTCGACGAGCCCAACACCCTCGGTGCTCGGCGAGTCACTCGGGCCCTCGACGTTCTCGAAGATCTGCGACTGGTCAAGTTGGAGAAGCGCAGGGGCGAGTCGACGCTGATCACACTGCGCGAGGAGTCTGGCCTGAACGCGAGGTACACGTTGCCGTCAACCGCCTACGCCAAGGCAAGCGGCCCGGAGCAAGCCGCCCCTCACCTGTACTTCAAGATCCCTTTGAAGCTTGTGGACCGAGGGCCACATACAGTCCATGTCCGCCGCCGCGCTCGCCATGCTTCTAGTCCTGCTCGCGGAGCGGAACGTTGACGGGCGGCGCACCTGGTGGAGCACCGAACGGTTCCCGAGCCTCTTCAACCTCTCGCCGGCAATCCGGTCACAAGGGACAACTGAGAACCGAGTTGCGGTTTCTGGTCGACGTCCGCAAGGAGTCCGTCACCAGTTCGACATCGCCGACCTTCAGCCGGGAACGAGTGCGGAACACCTACAGGCTGATCGGAGATGCTCGGCCAGGGGCGATGGTCGAGGCTGAAGCGAAGGCACGAGCCTGAGCGCGCCAAGAAGGCCAGGAAGAAGCGCCTCGTTAGGACCGGCGATTAGCCTCGCCGCCTGCGCGCAACTGGCGCCGAGCGCCGCCGACCACTCGTCCGCGCCCATGCCTGAAGCCTACAGCGAGCCACGAGATCTCCTAGATTGCGCGCCTGTGACTGCTCGGCGGCGCTCTGCCGATCCGAGCGTGGGTGGCTGAGGAGCGACTCCGCGGTGGTGCCGCGGCAGTGAATGTCACCGGCGCCGACCACCCACCGTCCCGCTCCACCTTCGCCTCTAGCGAAAGCCACGCCAGCAGCCGACTTGCTGGTTGATCACAAGTTGCAACCTGGCAAGCCACACTCGATAGCAACACGCGCCGTCAGAAACAAATCGGCGCTAGCCTACGAGCCGTGACTCCAAGTCAGGCGGCGGCCAGCGTTGATCACCCCGACCCCCGGCGACCCGCCGATCGTGCTGCCTTCCGGGCCGGCCAAACCATCGATCGTCAGCGAAGCGCGCTGTCGCACTACATCGGAGTCCGCGAGTCTGGAACTCCGGTGTTCTTGAAATCGATCGTGCCCGCCCCAACGGCGAGGACGAGACGGAGGGAATGACCACCACTGCGTTCTGCCTCTCCAGGGTGGAACGGGCACTCACCCATGGTCGAACCACGCAAACCGGCACCTGGCACGACTTTCCCCTCCCGGAGGCTGTGAACTGGGCCTCCCTTGCTCGCGGCTTCGTCGCCGACTTCAACTCTTGGTACGGCAGGCTCACCGATCCCTCAGAAGCACGACGATCAACGCTTGGCGGATAAACAGTCGGCCAGCCCGATTTACACCGTCTCACTGCATCTTCGTGGCTTGTCCAGTGCCCTCGCGATGACTGCAACAGATGACGGCGTACGGCCCGGTCGCACCGTCGCCGCACAACTTGCCAGAATCTTGCGAGCCCGCGGATTCATGACGGCGACCGATACCTACGAAGCAGATGTCGAGCCTCATCCCGACGGCGCGACTGCGCTCGTTGACGGCCGCGTCAACTGGTATCTCACCTACTTGCTGGTCGACTCGCTCGCTGCTTGGCTAGAGCACGACGAAACGCTGGACGAGCCCCTTGCTGGGCAACTACGCGATGCACTGAGACCAGCGCACTCAGGTGCGATGCTCGGCGTCGCTCGCATGCTCGCACTGCAGGAATCGAGTATGGGTGGGATGTTTGACGCTCTCGACCTCGCCACGTGCACCGCGACTCTTCTCCGCGCCGCCAAGGCACTGAAGGCAGTCGATCTTCAAACCAAGGCTATGGCCCGCCGCGGGATATCGGTGCTCCTGTCCGACTACTTGCATCGCGACGGAACCTTTGTTCCCAAGTCCGCGCCCCTCGTCGACAGCAACCACACTCAAGTCGTCATTTCGTCCGCAGAACTCGGCGAGTCTGCTGCTCAGCGCAGCCACCGATGTCCTTGACGAAAGTTGCGCGATTGCGTTCGTCCCCGCAGTTCGTCTAACGAGCGAGCGCGCCTCCGGTCTCCGTGGCTGGGGTGTGGACGCGAAGGACTCGCCCAGCCGGCGCTCTGTTTTCGATTGTGTCTCGTCGATCGCACTCCTTATCGAGTACAGCGCAACTTGGGAAGACATCCGAGTTTGCTCGCGCCGGGGTCGCCCTGAAACTTGGAGATCCGCCATCGCTAAACCGAACTAGAGAATTGCCCGCGGCGGTTGCCGAGCGCATCCAAACCAAAACGATTAAGCCAATCCGAGACGGCCGCCGCAGCCTGGCGTCGATGTCCCTACTGCTCTATGGCCCGCCCGGCACCGCCAAGACGACCATCGCAGAACGAATCGCCGCAGAGTTGCAATGGCCGCTTCTAAAGTTGGATCCGTCAAGGCTACTGTCGTCAGGTGTCGATGGGATCGCCACCGAAGCCGAAAACCTCTTCGAGTTGCTCCCGCACCTCCGCAATGTCGTCGTGCTGTTTGATGAGTTTGAAGGTGTATTCCTCAAACGGGCGAGCAGCGTCACCGACATGAGTCGCTTCCTTACGACCTCGATGCTACCTCGTCTTCACCACCTCAGAGACTCCGAACGCATCGTCTTCATTATCGCCACCAACGACCGTCGCGCCATTGACCCGGCGGCATACCGCCCCGGGCGCATTGATGAGCATATCGAGGTTGGACCTCCCGATGGCAAGGCGGCTCTCCAAATAGCCTTGAACATATCGCGAACCGTCGCTAAGCACGTCCTTCCGATCAATGCGGTCGGACACGGCAACAACTGGGACCAACTTTGGGAGGACATCGCCCGGCGGACCTCTTTGATCAACAAACTTGACGGACTAACGCCTGCATATATTGTTCGATGGGTTGATTCAATTGCCTTGGGATTCAACAGCAATTATACTGTTGATATGGCGATCGACGAGTTGGAAGGATTGAAGAAGCGGCACGCTGACGAGTTGTCGGAGACACAGCGAGAGGGATATACGCGGTGAAATCATCGACCGTCAGGAAGGCGTTCGGCCTTCTTCTCTCCGATCTCGGGATCGCAACAGTAGAAGGGGCCTTCGCCCTAGCCTCTCGTCGCCGCTGCGCAGCCATCTACACCGCTTTCGACGGTGATCTCTTCTATTTCACAGACGCTATGGCCCGCCACGTGTTCTCGACCGGGAATATTCCCATCAACCCAGAATCCTGTTTGGGATACAAGGACGCCGTTGTTCACCTTGCTACGAAGGAGAACGTGCTCCGGTACGACGTCGCGCTCCTTGGTAAAGCCGATGAAGTTTGGGTCTATACCGATCAAGATCCTTGCAGCCCGGCATGGTCATCCATGGCAGAAGGCGTTTTGGTCGAAGTCGTCTGGCATGCGATTCGTTCTGCGATTGCCGGGCGACGAAACTTGGTCTCTTTTGTTGATATCGGGCGGGTAGTCGCGGGCGACCACGCCGCGCCGGTGCGCGTTGATGTCTCGATCCAAGACTTGCGCAGCGCGCTACAGGATGACCTTCCCGAAGTGCTTGCTCTATGCGAGAAACTAGCCGCAGAGGAGCCCAAGAAGGTCGGAGTAGCACTTCACGCACTTCCCGACGCGAAGTACGATGGGTGGCTTCGCGATTGGATTCTTCGCCTCCGCATGGCGCCAATCGTTCCCACGCTCGCGTTCGATTCTGGCGACAGTTTGCAGGCCCATTGGCTAGCACAGGGGTGGATTTGGGCACTTGAGAATGCTGACGTAATAGTCGAACTTGATCAGTTGAACGGGGCGCCAACAAAGTTTCATGACTTTCTCCGGTCGCACGCACGTAGTTGCGTCGGCACTATCATCCAGAGCGGCTGGGACGAGGTAGGCGCTCCCAAGGCCGTGCAAGGGGACTCGTGGGCGATCACCGACCGCGAGCGAGGACTGGCTCCTGGCAACATCCGCACTCCCCCGGCAAGCGAGTTGGCATGATTGAGGTCGAACAGAAGTTTCGCATCACACCGGATCTTCGCAGGGAGTTGGAAAAGCGTGTAGAACTTGAATGGTCGGCACCAATTCGGCAAGTAGACGCGGTCTATCTCGAAGTAGAGTCCTTCGGCGAGTTCGTTGCTGGTTCGCCGGTCCTTCGCCTTCGGTCCGAAGGCGACTCTGTCACCATGACGGCTAAGCAGCGGATCCCTGAAGGCGCCTCAAACGAACTTGACCTTGGAGTCTCCTCGGAGGAGGAAGGCTCATAACCTCCTTGAACTGATCGGTTGGCACCGCGTGGTGCATGTCTCGAAACTCCGCAGGACTGCACATCTTGACGGAGTCACGCTCACGCTTGACGTCGTAGACCAGTCCGGAGCGTTCGTCGAACTGGAGGCTTCTTGTTGACGCAAGCACCGAGGTCGAGGCGGCGCGGCGCAAGTTTGCTTCGGCGCAAGAAATGCTCGGGCTGAAAGATGCGTGGGTAGAGCCGCAGAAGTACGACGAACTCTTGTCCGCTCTCGGCGCCTGAAGGTGAGGGCGGACTCCGCGAGGGCAACCGTGAGGGTCCTGCAACTGGCCTAATCCCGCGAAGGAGTCTGCGGTAGAACTGTGGCCACACCGGCTAGGGCGCGAACGAAGTCGCCTCGAGTATTCCGCGGTCAACGCGCGGCGTCGTAGGCCGTGCGCACACTAGCGGGAATGCGACCACGCGCCGGGACGTCGAGACCCTGCTTGGTCGCCCACTCACGGATGTCGCTGGCTGAGGGGCCGGCTTGGGGGGCCCGCTTTCCACGGCGCTGAGATGAAGCAACGCGGCGAGCGCGCTCGACGTAAGAGGACAGCGCCTTACGGAGCCTTCTCGGCGTTCTTGTCGTTCAGATCGATCTCGTAGTTCGAGCCGTCAAGGCTGAAGGAAACCGTCTCGGTTGCTTCACCGCCGTCAAGGTCGTCTTCGAGCAGGGTGATGATCTTCTGAGCCATGCGGCCGAGCCTCGCACTAACAAGTTCATTTTGGCAATCTATGACGTGCAACGTGACGGTACGCACTGCGCGGTCAGCAGTCCGACTCTCCTTGCTGCAAGGCATCGAGCAGTGATTGCGGCCACGATTCATCCGGTTCGATAGCAGCCGGGACGACGTAAACTCGGGCCTACATGGACGATTCTTATCCCAGGAACAGCGTCCACGAGGAAAGCCTTGAAAGAGGGATGGCCCAACCAGCCGGTCACATTATCTTGGCCAAACGTCGAACGTAGCCTCGCCGCGATAGTGGCCAGCGACGTCGGCTTGTGCAACTCATCGACGATTCGCCTCGTCTCCGCCCTGATGATCTCAGGCGACACCGAGGCCGGCCGCTTCTCTTCCTGTTGACGCAGATTGGCTTCCTCGGGCGCAAAGCCGGCGTCTACCTGGCTTGCGCGAGCAAGTTCTATTTGAATGTCTTCTGCGATGTCGTCGACCGTGCCGAGCAATTCGCCCATGCGTAGCGACAGCACGTCAACGAGCGGAGGGACGTCCTGGCCGGGCTTGTAGGTGTCCTCGTGGGTGAGTTCGCCCCAACCTTCCTGCAGCAGGGTCCGAACCTGGAGCTCGCCGCGGACGTTGCTGCTGCCGCCGATGCCGGGGACCTCTGCGACGAGGTTGGCGTGGTAGGCCCGGTAGCCCGACGGTTTCGGCGTCGTGACGTAGTCACGCTCCGACCCCGTTTCGAAGGCAACGCCAAATTGATGCGACTCTTGGTTCCAGACTCGACTTTTCGAGACGGCTGTTCAACTGGGCCTGTAGTCGGCGCACGTCGGACTTGTTGGTGCACACGACCCGAACCCCCACGAGATCGTCAATGACGTCAGGGACCGCGGCGACCGACCCGATCGTCTCAACATAGCGAGACGAGTTCATCTTGGTCCAAAGCCGGACCGGATCCTTGATCCGGCTCTGTGGAGGACGAAAGCGTCCCGTCCCATACTCTGCCTCGATCCTCGACGTTAGGTCGACGAGAATCCGGCAGAGCGTCTGCCTTGCTGGCTCGAGCGCCGCCCGCGAGTAGACCTCGTACCAGGCTGGTGAACTCCTCAAATGAGAATGGCAGGCTGCCTGTGTCGCGGGTTGTCACTGGGTCATTGTAGGTGCAATCCTGCAGCGACGAAGGGGCGCGTGAGGGGCAGCGCCAAGGCGTCGGGAGTTCCATTGGACGGTCCATGACGCCTCCCGAGACGGTGACGGAAACTTGTCCGGCACGAACCGTCGACACCGCTTTTTCCCGCAAAGAGCCCCGCCGTGGGGTTACTCCTGCCTAGACTCCGCGTCGATGTGCCTCGAAGGAGCGCCGCATCACGATCCGGGAGGGAAACCGGAAGGCAGCGCATCCGCGCTGTCCGGGTAAGTGGGTTTGGGTGAGGATCCAGATGATTGTTCGGCGTCATGCGATCGGTTTTGTGGCTTTCGTGCTTGCTGCCACCGGCGGTGGCCTAGCGATTTCGCCGGGAGCCTGATGCGAATGAGGGCGAGGTACCCGTTGCCGACCAGGGCTCCCCTGTGCCGGTCGAGACCACAGCCGACAGCATCACCTATCAGAACCCCGACGGCAGCCTCACGACCGAGCCTTGAAGCCTGGGCCGGTGCGGTTCCTCGAAGGCGGCACCTGGCAAGACATCGACACCACGCTCGTCCACCGCGATGGTGCTTGGGTACCGAAGGCGTCCCCGCTTGAGCCTTCGGTTCTCCGATGGGGGGGGATGACCCTTTCGCTGCGTTGGAGCGCGAGGGTGGCGATTCTGTATCGCTGGCATGGCCGAGCGACCTCCCAGAACCGACCGTCGACGGCGCAACTCTGACATACCGGGACGCCCTTCCATCCGGTGACCTGGTGGTGACCGCCTTAGCCTACGGGTTTCACGCACTCTGTCGTGTTAAGGAAGGCGCCCCCCGCAGGGGCAGCGGTTCGAGGTGCCTATCCCGGTGAACCTGGACGGAACGAAAAATTCAGGAGACGGCGTCCGGCGGCGTTCGCATCAGTAACCCCGGGGACACGGCGCTGACCGCGCCCCGGCCGGTGATGTGGGACTCCGAGAACGATGCCGCGGGCCTTCCGGAGAATGTTCGCCCTGTCGACGTCACGATCGAACACGACCCTGCCGACGCATCAGTCGCCGGAGCCGACGCCGTCCTGATGCTGCGTCCCGACCCGGCCGTCCTCGCCTCTCCTGCGACGACCTACCCCGTAACGATCGACCCAACTTTCACGATTCCGTCACCCGCTGCCGACACCTTCGTGCAGAACGCTGGGAGCCTACACCTCGGGTGGAACGGTTGACAACTGGTCGACTCTTCGCGTCGGCACGCAAGACTCTGGGGACCACATCGCGCGAACTTTCGTTCGGTTCAACACGATTGCGCAATCTGCCCTGTCCGCGTGGGTGGTGGACGACGCCGCCCTCAAGACGCGCGTGGTGAAGTCGTTGTCGTGCACGAACGGCTCAACAGTCGCGCACCGCCTGACCGAGTCGTGGTCACCGTCAACGATTACGTGGTCGAACATGCCGACGGTCGCGGCCAACTCTTCACCACCTCAGTACTCCCTGCCACACGGTGGGCCCGTAGGTTCGAGCCTGCGAGGCGCATGGCTGGGCATCGTGGGACGTGACGTCGGCCGTTCAAGCGTGGCAGGCGGGCGCCGGACAGTACGGCTTCCAGGCTTTCTGCGGCTACTCCCACCTGGAACGGCGAGCTACCGGGAGTTCCGCTCCTCCGAACTCAGCCCCACTGACACTTCGTACCACCCCAAGTTGGTAATCACCTATCGACTCCGGCCCGGCGTTCCCTCGGGCCTGAATGTCACTCCGTCTCGGGGCAAGGTGACGGCGACTGGGACGCCGGCGTTGCGCGCCACGGTTACCGACACCGACTCCGACCAGATCACAGCGAAGTTCCGGATCTTCAATGACGCCGACCAGTTGCTCACCACCTTGGAGTCGGACCCGGTTGCGAGCGGGGAAACAGCAGCCGTCACGGTTCCCGAAGACGTACTCTCCGCCAATGCCACGTTCTCCTTCGATGCGCAGGCCAGCGACGGGTCACTGAGTTCCTCGGTCTCTCCGCGGTCAACCTTCCAAGTCAAGCCGGCGTTAACCAGCATCCCCGCGCCGACGTGCACAGCACCATGCACCGCGGTCGCTGATCAAGTGCTCTTTGATGAGGTAGTGCCGGCTAGGACGACGAGGGCGGTGGCCGTCGTGGTACCCGGTTACGAGCAAGGCGCCGTCGACAGAGTTCAGACAACGGCAACCATCAGCGACTGGAGCGCGGCCGGGTCAGTCACGATCGCAGATGCGGACTACGCCGCCACGGACCCAGCGTCATTCGCGTACGGCACCGATTCGCCGGTCACCGGCACCGCTGAGGTCTACCCCTCCTACGACGCAGACGCCATCACGATCGCTAACAACGGCGACGCCAGCGCTCGTGTCCGACTGGTTCTGAATGCCGTGGTGCCGATCGATACGGCAACCGACGCTGCTCTCGACGCCGCCGAGGACTCCGTTGACGATGCCGCCGCTGAGACCGCCATCGAGAACGACCCGTCCGACTACGAGGACGTGGAGGCAACGACCAAACTCGTCACGAACTCGAGCCGCGAATCAATGGTCCAGGCTGAAGAGGCTGCGGTCACGGAGCCCCGGCCGCAACTCAGACTTGGGCCTGCCCGGAGGACGGCGACCCCAACGCTGCCTGTTCCAGCGAGCCTTGTACCTGTATCCCCGACAGCCGAAGATATTGCAGCCACCAAAGCGACTCTGAGTGACCCGCCGACGTCTGACGTCACCGGGCGTGTCGACCCACGGTTCGCGCAGGCGGTCGGCACGAAGTGCTTCGAAAATTCGAGCCGGTGGGTGTCGAAAACACGGTTTACGGGCTGCAGATTCGAGTATTGGGCGAACATCTTCCGCACGGTCGGGCGAAACTCTCGGACCACGGGGGTCGCCTACTTCACGGTGCAGCGATTGCTCAGGACATACTGGCTCACGCCACGTGTCACCATGGCTGTGCGGTACGTCCGGAGCGATAAGTCATGGGGCACGGGAACGAGCCTTCGGGATCACCCATGACATGACGTGCACCGACGGATGCGCCCCGGACACTCGCAGGCTGGCAAATCGGTCCTGTGCTCACCTCTACGTCGAAGAAGTCCAGACTTCTACTTCGAAGACATTGACATCGACATTCGGCCGAACCAGGTTTTAAGCCGAGATTGCTGTTTAAACAACGAGTGTGCGGCGCGTCCAGTTGCCAAATTCTTCCCCCTGTTTCCAGCGTGCCGACCTACAACGTCGTGAGGTGCGATTACCTGCATTACCTTCAGACCTCCAGCGCGGGATGCGTGTTGCCTGGTTACAGGCCCACCCTGACGATGTCACTTACCGGAGATGCTCCTGAGACCGCTGCTCACATCCAGCGGGCCCAGTCCAAGTTGTGGAACAATCCTGGTCGGCGAAATGCGAGCGGAACCGGCTACCCGTTAGTTCGCAAGTACTGGCCGCGCAACCAGCCGAACTTGAACCGGCGAGAAATGCGACGCAAGTGTCGCGCAATGAAGAAGTCGGGTTCATGTGACGAGTACGCTTTCGCCTCGACCTACCAGGGCTGCTACTTCATGACCTGCAGTGTCGACCGAATCGACCTCGAAGACAACAAGGCTGGCGGACGACAATTGAACTTGTTGCTCTATAGGCCATTCCGAGTTCTCGACGGCGACGCATACTGGGTAAGGATTGTTCCGTGATGAAGAGAAGCCCCATGATCCCGGTTGCGGCCGCTGCCTTACTGATCGGCGTCTCCGCCTGCGGCAATGAGCCCTCGAAAGCCACGCGCTCTGCCGAGCAAAGTACTGCAGCCGACACGAGTCTCGCGGCCGACGGGCACACCGGGAACCCCATTTAGCGCAGGCGCCGACGATGTCAGGGTCGCGGCCGTGGTGTGTGAGCCGCTGCGGCTTAAACGATTCCGATCGATCGTGAAGCCAAGCAAGGCTGCAGTGCCGGTTCAGGCCGCCCGCGTCGCGGATACGAACCCGCAATGGGCCTGGGTAGTTGCTCGCTACGACAGCGGCACGGCCGCTTGGTTGGTAGGCCCTCCCGCAGCGTCTCCTCGCATCTACGCCGGCGACGAGACTCGCTCGTTCACTCACGCCCGGCGCGGCGCGCGCCGAATCCGTCGCTGCAGTCACGTTTCAGCGGGCGGACGCCACTCCCTGCCTGGAGCGCGATCAAGCTCTTGAGAGTGAACTCATGAACGAAGACCTGCCGCCGGGGTTCTGATGACTGCGTCGTCAAGCCTGTCGGACCGATTCTCTTGGTTGACCTCCTGGCCGCCCCTAGCAGGCGGGGGCTGCGTCTCCTTCGTCAAGCGGAACGACAGTGCCTCGGTTCTCCACGCCTTCGGGGCGATTTTGGAGCCGGAGGCCGGCTCCCCTCTTGGCGCCACAGAGCAGGTAGCGGTGCTTCAGGCCGCAATGGACGGCGGGGCAATCGCGGCCGAACCCAACGGCGGCTACCAAGGAAGCAGACCAGAGGTTCTCGTCGACCTTGCTCAGGCTCGCCGAGGGGGCCGCAGCGCCAGCGTCCACTGGAACATCCACGGCGCAGTCTTCTTTGCATACGCAGAGCGCAAGAAATGCGGTCAGGTCGACCTCAGCGGCTGGTGCGAGGAGGATACCGCGACCTTGCCGAAGGCCCTCCGGAACTGGGCCACAAACCACATAGAAGACGTCATAGCAGATCCCATCTCAAGCGGGATCGCAATGGCCTGCGAGTTCACCGACGTCGCCCTCGCGGAGCCGATGCTCGACGGTGAGCAGACCTTCGTGCCAGTCGTACCCAAGCCGCCCTCCGTCATCATCGACTCTCTCGAATCCACGCCACTCAACTCGCGCGATCCCGGACTCGCCGCAGCCGTTGACCGTCTTGCAGATGTGCGGCAACGCTCGGTTTCGCAGTGGGTGTCCCTACGGCTCCTCGAACTCGCTGAGCCTGGACAACGACGCCCACCTCAGCGAGGCGACCATCCGGACCGGTGACAACGTCCCCAAGGACCTCCCGCCAGGTGCAAGGTTCCGACTGGCGGCCATCAACGCGAGCGTCAATGCGGAAAACTCAGGTGCAGGCTTGGCCGGCCGCGGCCCCTCCCTCGAACTTCGCCGGTTGTGGGTCCAGCACTGGGCTGGCTATGCCCTGAAGTACTCGGTTCACCCCGATGCCGCTACCGCAGGCTTGGCGAAGTCTGTACGCGTCGATCTTTGCGACCGCCAACGCCCAAATGATTGACCCGCAGAACCCGATCGCTGAGGGGCTAAGCGTCGAAATCCACGAGAAGGTCGGCGTACGCGACTAGCCGTACATCAACCCTCACAAACAGTAGTTGCGTTCGGGCTCGACGGGTCAAAGAAGTCGGTAAGGTGGGTCGACCATCGGAAGATCGGCGTCGACGGTACTTGCCCGGCGGCTGTCGTCGTGGAGCGTTGCGACGAGGGTCGGGTGTGCTTCACCGACTCGCCGCGGATCGCATACATCGAGCCTTGCAGGCTGCGCGTGCACGCCGGTCGCCTCAAGAGTCGGTGAGTCGCGATGGTGGGGCACACTACTTACACGGCAGTGCGCCGGCCGTCAGACCGTTCAGGGACGTTTTCCGTTCCGCCCAGATCGGGCTCACAACTGGGACCGAAGGCGCTCACCGAACACGTAGGCCACGCCGCCTAACAGGACGGCGCCGGCCAGCAGGATCGGGCCGACATCGACAGCGGTCAGGAACGCCTCCGCTTGCGTGAAACGAAGCCAGCCGTAGATGCCGATCAGAATGGGTGGCCAGTACCAGTCGCCGAGCAGCACCACGAGTACGGCTGCAGCGGCGACGAACAGTGGAACCGTGGCGTAGAGCGCGCTGTCGACTGCGGCGCTCAGTGTGACGGCCGCCGGTATGGCGGCGATCTGGATCAGGACGTAGCGCGCGGTGCGAAGCCAGACCACGGGGCGCTGCGACAACCGGTTCAGATCTTCGGTGGAGTCGATCAAGGCGTGGCCGAGCAGAAGCGCAGTCAGCGGGGGCGCCAGGTTCGTCAAGATGACCGCCTGCTCGAACGCGGGCAGCGGCACAGTCTCCCCAGAAAGCAAAAAGACCGCAGGCTGCCAATAGGCCCGCGAACAGCAGGCTGCGCGGCAACCCCCAGGCTCGCGAGATGGCCAAGCAGGTCCGGTAGGTGTTCACCAGGGCAACTTGACCTCGTCGATCTCGCAGTTCCTGAGCCTGGGCGTAGGTGGTGATCAGCCACTTTCGCTGCTCGGAGACCGGCAGAGAAAGCCAAGCCTGCATCAGCATCGGTCTGCTTGACGGTCAAACTGCCGTCGCGTTGCAGTAGCCATCGGCCGATCTGCCGGCGCACGTCGAACCACGCATCGGGTGGGCCGGCGTTTCCCATGAACTGCTTGCATAGCCGCGGCATCGTGAGGGCTTGGGTAGCAGTGCCGTCATTGACGTCACCGGCCAACAACTGCTCTGTCGGCAGGTCAATGATGCCGTCAGACGATTCGAGGTACTCCGCAGTCCGCACCGGCACCAACTGAACAAAGCGGTTCGGCAGGCTCACCCCTGCTGACTCGAGAAGCGCGGCTTGCCGGTCGACGCGAGGAGCGAGTTCGTCGAGGCCGCGACTGGTCTCGGTTGCCATGCAGACCTGTGGCGCCGATCCGGCACAGTCCAGCCGAAGATCCCCGTCGACTGCCTCATACCGTTCCTGATCGCCAACAGTGAGCGCGACGACGGCGACCACGGCTGGCAATACGACCGCGAGCCCAACAACTTGAGCGGCAGTTGAGGTGCGCGCCCACGGCAGGTTGGCAGCCCAGCACAGCACAACGGCGGTACCGAGCGCCGCAACGGCCTCGAGGACGAGGGGCCACACGGCGAAGGTCTCGCCGACCAGCGGTCCGGTCACCCCGCCGATTCGAAACACCTCAGGGACTGCACCGGTGGCCGACAAGACGCCGAGCGCGAACGAAACCGCGGCGGCGACCGGTACGAGCCACCGACGCTTTCCCACACTGCCGACGAACACGCCAACCGCCACGTTGGCCGCGACGAGACAGATCGCAGGCACGATCACCCAATAGGTTGACGGGAAGGCGTGCGCCCCCGCGATACCGGCGGTCGAGGTTGTGACGAAACAGGTGACCACGACGGCCGCCGACCCCAGGAACCAAACGGCGATCGCCGGCTGCAGCCACGCGCGCAGTGGACGGCTGCTTGTCAGCGTCGCTGATGCCACACCAGCATTGGTCATCCGCACATATGCCGCGCAGGCCATGCCCGCGACCACGGGACCGACCAAGGCGACGCTGAAGGTGCCCCAGTCGAGCGCCATCTTCCACGAACCAGTCCACTCAGTGCCACGTGCGGCGGCCGCAACACTCGCTGCCGCCAACAGGACCAGGAACTGCAACGCCACGACGGGCGGCCGGCCGAGCCAGGCGAAGAAGCGTGCGATCACCGGGCGCCTCGCGAGACCGTGCTGAGGAATGCCAGACTCGGCGGACTGCTCCGGTCCTCCGTGGTCCTCTACGAACGCGCGAGTCGGACCGTGGTGAAGTACCTGCCCCTCGGCAAGCACCACGATCTGGTCGGTCATCTTCTCGACGTCCTCCATGACGTGGCTGCTGATGAAGACGCTGGCACTCGCGGGCAGTTCCTGGACGAGGCGGCGCAGGTTGGCTCGCTGTTCGGGATCGAGGCCGGTGGTCGGCTCGTCGAGCAGCAGCACCGTGGGGTCAGTGACCAGGCTGGCCGCGAAAGCCAGCCGGCGCTGCATTCCGCCAGATAGTCGTCCGACGCGGTCCTTCTGTCGACTGCTGAAACTCAACCTGATCAAGGAGCGAGGCCGCACGCTTCGCTGCATCGCGGGCGGATATTCCGCGCAACCATGCGTAGTAGGTCAGCGCATCTACGGCGGTCATCTCTGCGGGAAGGTGCAAGGCCTGCGGCATGTAGCCGACCTGCGGCAGCACCCGAGTCTCGCCCGCGACCGTACAGGTTCTGCTCGTTGAGCGTGACCTGCCCGCCCTCTGGCCGGCGTGCACCAGCCAGAGTGGCGAGCAGGGTTGACTTGCCGGCGCCGTTGACGCCGACGAGACCGGTGGTACCGGCCCCGATTGTCAGATCCTCGATGTGCACCGCGTCGCTAGAGGAGCCGGAATAACGGCATCGAAGGCTGACCGCCGAGAGAGTCACTTGTGGGATCTTAGGTGAGACGGCGATCAGATCGGGCTGACCAGAATGTAGGGGTTGCGGCTACAGGCGTCGGGCTCCAGCGACTGGTCCTCGCAGACCTTGTAGTGGACGCGGACCTTGCCCTCGTGGGTACGCGAGGTGTAGTCGTCCGCGTCGTACTGGTCCTGCCAGGTGCTGCTGGTCGTGCGCGCGCTCTGGTCCGTGTATACGCGGGTGGCCCAGACGGGCGTTCCCCCCGAACCGATCACCAGGTACTTGTAACCGGTCTGGGTGTAGACGCCGTTGCCGCCCGGTGCGAGGTCGCGGTAGTAGGTGTGGTTCTTGACGTAGCCGTCCTTGGTGTAGACGGTGCCGTAGGCGGCGGCCTGACCGTCACCGTCTGCCTTGAGCGGGTTGGTCCTGCTGTACCAGTTCTCCGAGAACGCCAGGGCGTCCGCGGCCGGAACGATCGCCAGACCGGCGCCGCAGAGAACCGCAGCCGCGATGAGCTTTGCGGTCGAAGGAGTACTTCATCTATGTGCCTTTCGTTGTTGCGGCCATCTCCGAGCGCGACCACAAGGGTGCTGATCGTCACTGGCGGCGATTGGGTTGTCAAGTGGAGTATGTACATATCTGACAGTTTGTGTTGGCGCGATCTTTTGGCGGAGTTCTGCCGCTCACCATAGGGCTGCCTAGTAGCCCAAGGTCGGTGCCGCTTTCGCCGCGTGCTTCAGGCTCTTCGATGAGCATCGCCTTGGCTTCGGGTGAGTCCCGCGTGCCCTTGCTGGTCTTTATCTTCACGATGACCTCACCGACGAGCGCTGCGGCGAAGGGGCCACCGTCGCCCTCGCCGAAGTCGTAAGGCACGTAGATGGCTGCATCGCCGATGCCCTCCAAGTCCTCCGGCTTGGCCACCCGGGCCTGCATCTCTGTGAAGGCTTGTGCGGGGGTTCCTTCGTCACCGACCAGGAAGCCCAGCCACACGCTGACGTAGTCCTCGTTGTCGGAGTCATAGAGCCGACAGAGGTCTGGCCCCATGTGCTCGACATAGACGTCACTGTCCAAGAACTCGACCACGGGGTCAGGGAGGAGGAGCGGGCACGGCTTGTCGAACTGACTCAGGTCGAGATCGCTGCCCGGCCGTCGGTAGCCGGCCCGGTCGTCATCAGATGACGATGACGACCCTTCGTCGCTGCTGCCGCCGCAGCCACCAGCCAGCAGAGCCAGGGCAAGCACTCCCCCAGCCACCAGCCTGGATCGCCTCGAGGTCAAGTCTGCTCATGACGAAAGCCCCCGCAGCGGCGCGAGGCGGATCGGGAGTGTCTCGATCTCCTCACCGGTGCTGTTGGTCAGGTCGACCGGGACCGACAGCCCGCCCACGTAGATCGGGAACGCCTCGATCTGACTGGTGTCGCCTTCGGGGTGGTTGGGGGTGTAGACGTCGTCGTAGGCGAACACCACTGGCACGGGTCCCCAGGTGTTGTCGGTGATGGTGGTCATGTCCGGCTGGAGGCGGTACTCCATCTCGCCGCAGTCAGCCCCATCGGTGAAACCGACACCCATAGCGGCACCAGCAGACTCGGCGGACACTGAAGTTCCACCACATCTTGGGTGAAGCGAAGTCAGTGGTCTGGTTGGAGATCTCTACGGTGCCGAAGGCATAGGCAGCCGTCTGGGTGTCGATGGTGTCGCCACCACCCAGATCGGCATCGAGGCAGGGAGGTTCCCCGGTGCCGCCAACCTCCTCCCAGCCGGCCTGGATGGCTTCGGTGTCGGCACCCGGGATGGCGTCGTAGACGGTGATGTTGGCGCGCATCTTGAAGCCTTGGCTGTCTTCTTGGATGCCGACGTAGTCCTGCTGACCTTCCAGGGGCGGAGGCGGCAGAAAGGACGATGACTCCGAGGCCGAGAAGCTCGGGGTGTCCATGTCGAAGGACTCCGCACCAGATGGAACCGAAGCGGGTGGGTCGTCTGCAGACGTATTGCTGCAGCCGGCGAGTAGGAGTGGGCCAGCGGCAAGGGGTACCGCCAGACAATGGAGACGACCGAGAACCGTGCGCATCTATCCCCCAGGGACGTAGGGCTGGCCGCCGCTTTGGGCCAGCCGGGTGCGCACGGACCCTACAGGACGATTACGCATGGGGCGATAGTTCTCTGGATACTTGCGCATGAGGCGGATGGGGTTGGGCCCATGCCCCCGCCCAAACAACCCCCATCCCCCGCCACGGTCGAGTTCGGGAAGCGGGTTCGCCAGCACCGGGAGGCGCAGGGGCTATCCCAGGAGATGTTGGCCGATCGGTGCGGCGTGCACTGGACGTTCCTCGGCCAGGTCGAACGCGGCCAGCGCAGCATCCGGTTGGACAACATCTTGAAGGTGGCCGCTGGGCTCGGGGTTGAGCCGGGTGAGTTGGTCAATGGGTTGCCCGTCAAACTAGTCCCCTTCCGGAGTCCACGTGACCGGCTAGTGACCTGGGTGCCCGCAGTCGACGGGCTCACCGTTGCGCGTCAGGTCGGGTAAGTCGTCGACGACTCCATAAGCATGACCGAGCGCCGCTCGGCGAGTGCGGTGTCGATGTAGTCGCGAAGAGCCGCAGCGCGGACCCCGACACTGCCGATCCAGCCATCCCGCGCCAGGTGGGTGAACTGTTCGTTGCTGAGCCAGCGGTCGAGATTCTTCAGGGTAAAGGTCGCGCCGCCACGGGATCCGATGGCACGGCCGGCTTCAATGAGTGCGTCCGCGTAGACCGCGGGCACGTACCAGCCCTTGGCCATGCCCGAGACTTGGACACGTACGTCAGCGGGCCTAGCGAACTTCATGAACATCATCAAGGACCCGCCGAGGCGATGCTCGGTCGGTGAAACCGGAGCTCGACCCAAGGATTCGACGCGAAGCATCCGCGCGATCTGTGACGTCATCCGCTCATCGACTCCCGAGAGCCTGTCGCCGTGCGCATCGGCCGACCTTGTATTGAACGCCGATGAAGGCTCTCGAATGTCTCGTTGTAGTAGAGGAGGTCAACGCCCGTTGCCGCCTCTTGCTTAGTGGCGTTGAGGTTCACGACGTCGAGGATGCGTCCGTTGTCCTCGATTCGGCGGACGTGTTCGTTCACCTCGCGGGAGCGCGTCCAACCAAAGTGCTGCATGTCTTGGGCGATCAGGTCGGGTTCAGTCGGAGAGGGGCGGATGATCTCGAGGACCGAGTACTCGATGCCTCGGTAGGCCCTGTCTTGCAGGATGCCTGGATCGATGCCGGCGATCGCGAGGCCGGTGCCGAGGGCGTCGTACTGTGCATGAATCGTCTCGATATCGGTAGGTCGACCGCCGGTAGGCAGCATCGAGAGCCAGAGCCCTTCAGAGACGTACTCCGTCAGAGCTCGGATCAGATCCCGGCTCGCGTTGGCTGTCAGTTCCGCACCTCGCGCGTTCGACCCTCGTCGCAGCGAACCGAAGTGAATAGCGGCCATGTTCGGCTGCAATGAGTCGAGCGGGACCGGAGCCTGCGAGAGCCTTCGATCGGTTCCACGGTGATGCGACGGTCGATCGATGACACCCGCCCGGTCGATCGGGCAAAGCCGAGATGCGTGATAGTCCGCTTGCGGCCTTCGCGCTGAACGATGATCGCCCAACGACCTTGACCGGCCGTTCCCGCCGACGCGGGAACAGTGACCGAGAACTTCCCGCGATACTGGATTTCGGTCAGTCCCTCGTACTCGTCAGGCGCCAAAGCGATCACGAAGACTTTGTGCTTCAGCCGGAGATCGCCCGGCGGGATCACGGGCAGGCTTCAAAGGACGCCTCGTCATCAGGGAACGACCCGCACTCGAAAGCGAACCCATCGTTGCGAGCCAGTGCCGTCGCATTGGTCACGCGGCACGTAGCCGAAGACCGGACCTACAGAGATACCTGCCTGGAGGATTCCGTCGGGCAGGGTGCGAAGCCGAGTCAGTTTCTCGCAGGCTCCTCTGGTCAGGAGCGAGAAGGTCGGTGCTGCCCGGCACCACGGCCAGCCTGTAGGGGTTGGAATCTGAATAGTTCACCGCGGCGGCGCCGAGTTCCAGCGGACTCGCACTAGGTGCCTTTGAGTCTATGGCCATTGCTGTTAGCCGTACGCTGCGTGTCGTCTTGTCGGGAGCCTGGCCGACTCGGACGACTGGCGACATGCCGGTCGACTCCGCACTGCACGACCTGTCCTCGAGACGCAGGGTGACCACGACTTCGTCGCCGCGGCCGGCAACTGCCGTGGGGCCGGGCACTCCCCTGCCCTGCGCAACAGATAGCACGTCGCTACCCCTCTGGAGATCCGAGACCTCCGCGACCTCGCCTGGACGCAGGTCGACGTCGACAGCGAACGTCCGGACCTCGTCGTCCCATCCACGCATGATCATGCCTGCGGTAGATAGGGCATCCTCGCCGACCATTGAGTTGGGCGAAACTTATCAGCGCTGATCGCCCGAGCGTTCGTCTTGCCGTCGTCGAGTCGAGACTCGGTCATCTTCTCAATGCGAGGTTTGGCCGACTCCGCGCACCGGTCGTCGTAGAGGACTGAGACGAAGGTGGAGTGGGATTCCGCCAGGGGCTCAGTCGATCCCTTCTCTGGACGTTCAAGCCAGCCCTGGGCATCCGCCAAGGTGAACACGACGTAGAACGGAGAATGGCCCATCGAGCCTGGTTCATAGTCCTTGTCGCGGTAGATATTCGCGGCGAGGTAGGCCATCTCTAGGCTCTTGCGTCCTGGGTTCTTCAACTTGACGATAAACCGGACACTCTCGCCGACACCGGGGCCTCGTTCGTTCCACCCGGGTGGCACGTCTTTGGGGCGCGCGTCGGTCTGAACCGAGTCAATCTTGATGGGCAAGGGTGACGAGGTCGGCTCCGTTCCGCCACCAGTCGGCGACCGCAGTTCGAGCCAACCGGCGACCACCACAACGACGCCGACGAGAAGGTAGAACGGCGAGTCGCGAACGAGGATCCTCCACCGCTTCTTGCGTCGCCGTACTCGCTCCTCTGCACGGTCCCTTGCGAGTCGCGCACGAATCGCCGCGCGATCAGAGTCATCCGCACCCTTTTCCACGCGATGAGGTTTTGCTGCCTCGGCGGCTTGCTCGATGTCGCGCGTGGACTCAGGCGGAGACTTACCTTGGTTCCGATTGGCAACCGCAGTTGTCTCCGCCGGTCGGTCGACTTTCCCCAGCGAAGGCTCGGCCCTAGTTAGGTCTGTGCGCGACTCGTCGCCGAACGGCTCGATCCCTGCTCCAGCGCCGTAGCCTGCGGTTCCCGGCCCCGGACCACCGCCTCGACGTCGCCGCAACCCATCCCCCAGTTTCGAAGCGGGCGACTGCGTGAGATCGATCCGCCGGAGCTCGGCGATCACGTTCTCGTCCTCGACGAGCTCCGCCATCCGCCGCGCTACGCCCTCTATCGTCAGCGCACGCAGCGGCGCATTCCCGTACCAGGCTCGTTCGCGACCCCCACGCGGAGTAGGCCGTCGCCGCCAGAGCAAATCGATGCGTCAGTGTCTCGATCAAGTTGGGCGCTGCATCTCCGGCTCCGCCGCGCTTGAGAACCTCACCGACCTGCCTCGGGCCATTGTCCTTCGCTACGTGCACTCGTTCGCTTCTGGACTTTGGCAGGTCGCCGAGAGCCAGCAAGTAACGCCCAGCCAAGAGTGGGTTCTCATCGAGATTCGGACGCGCCTCCGCGTCGAGTACCGCCAACTCTAGAAGGCGCCAAGGCTGCCCGACTGGGCTCCTGGCGGCTTTCCAGATCGAGCACTCGCGCGAGTTGCCTGTCGAGTTCGGGACACAGGCTCCGTCGATCTGGCGACGCGCCCACGAGCAGTGAGGGAGCTCGTCCAATTGCGCCAGTAGCAGCGCACTATGTGGGTCAAACCGATCCGAGATAGTTGACACATCAACTATATTCTGCTACAATATGCTTATTGGGTTGGCCCCCACCATGAAGGGAGGCCGACTCATGGCCCATACCGGAATCAATGACGCAACCGCCTGGCTGGCGGTCGGCTTCGACAACTTCCTCGAGCAAGAGCACGTACGTCTGCTCAACGGCCCCAGTCTTCGGCCGTTCTGGGATGAAGCGGAGCCGCCCACGCTGATGGATCTCATCGGCTCTGGGTGACCGAAGGCGACGCGACGCATACCTGCGGATCGTACGAGATGTTCCTTCTCGCCGTCATCATCATCTCCGAGCAGTGGCAATACAGTCCGATGCGCGGACTGGCGGACCACCGCTACTTCTGGCGCGAGCCAGGTGACGTCACGCAGTTCTGCGACGAGGAGTACAGGCTGGGATGGCCTGCTGACACACCCCGCGCTGAGTCGGACCTTGTGGGACGTCGTCAGCGCTCGGCAGCAGTCCCAAGAGCGGCACGCGATGATCCAGGCTTCGCCAACAAGGCCGACCGAGCAGTAGCACCCTCCGGCCCGACTCGGGCCCGGATGTACACCTATCAAACGGGGCCAACCCATGCCCGCTTCTCTGACGAGAAGCGGGTTTTCACGCCCTGACAGCCCGTGACAGCGCGTGACGAAAGCCGCCTGTCATGACGACCCTGCGTCGGTTGCGTCCGTGATTCGGTGGCGCCCCACCGCCGATCACGGGAGGCCACGAGCCATGAAGACCCTGCTCCTCGACCACCTTCTCGCCGCCGACTACATGCTCGGCGAGGTCCGCCGCCTGTTGGCCCAGCCCGTCAACAGCCACGGGCTGCACCGCCAGGACATCGAGGAGTGGATCGAGCAGGCTCCGCGACCACCTTGATGCCATCACCGTCGACTGAGCGACCCAACGGAAGGAACACCCCCATGTCCAAGTCCACCCAGGTGTCGGTGCCCGCGCCGGCCCCGATCATCGTCCCGATCAACCCACCGCGGGAGCCCGACGGACCGCAGATGGTCGAGAAGGGCACCCTCGATGTCGTTCGCGATACGACGCTGGCCCGGATCTCAGCCAACGGGGCGCACGTGCTGACCCAGATGGCGATCCGGCACGCGGCCGCTCAGGAGGAGGCAGACTCGGGCCATCAACCCGGATGGCGACCAGTTGCTGGCCGGCCGCGCCGGACAGTACATGGCCCAATATGACCTAGCGGTCAATACGGCCTACCGACGCATCGCTCGTCCGCTGAAGGCTCAAGTAGGCCCTCGTGACTGCCTGGCTGTTGTTGCTGCTCATCGCTGCCGCCTACCTCGTGATCTACCACAAGGAGGTCATCGAGTTCTTCAGCGTGCTTGCCGCGCTCGCCGTCGTCGCCCGGCTGCATCGGCAGATCATGCGCGACCTCAAGCGCGACTTGAAGAAGGTCTCGTGACGGCAGTACGTCGGCGAGCTCGAGCGCCGCCCAACGCGATTGCCGTTCGTTCGCGCATCCCCACCCGACCCTTCGAAGGAGACCCCATGGCATCTCTCACCGACCTCTACAAGAAGCGGCAGCCGTTCTGTGTGCCGTGCTGCCGGTTCCTCACGCCGGCCCAGGCTCGGGCGCACTCCGTGCACGCCAGGGCCATCGTCTGGCCCACGCCCAAGAAGGCCAGTCCCCGGAAGTAGCAATCACGCGCGATCCCTCATCCGACCCACTCAAGGAGCCTTACATGCAGCCTTTCACCGACATGCGCCGGAAGCGACGTCCACTGTGCGTCGCTTGCGGCCGACGTTTCCCGCCTCGCCAGGCCGGGGCTCACTCCGAGCACGCGGGGGCCATCGTCTGGCCCAAACCGAAGACGACGAAGAAGACCGGGCCGCGCAGGTAGAGCCGCCGCGGTACCCCAACTCAATCGTCTAGGTGGGCCTGGTCGGGGCGCTGTAACGCTCCGGCCAGGCCGCTCGGATCGGCCGTCCCACCGTTCGCCTGCACCACTCCGCCAAGAGAAGCACCAGCAACAAGGAGGATCACCCATGTCCATGTTCAACCCTACGCCCAGCACGCCGTCGCCGCTCTCCCCCACAGTCAGGATCGCGGGCGCCGTCGCCGAGGAGCGGGCCTCGTGATGGATGACTTCCCCCTAGCGGCAGCCGGCGTTTCCTGCAGACCGCCATCACGATCTTCTTCGCCTGCCTTCTGCTCTACGGAGCGGCGCTGCTCCTCAAGGCCGTCTGGGTCTGGCTCGTGATCGGCTTCACGATCTACGCCCTGTCCAAGGCTCGGCTGGTGGCTTTGGATCCACCGAGACGGTCTCTAGGCCGACGTTTGGCAGCAGTCAACCCATCGGCGCGCGCGCCTCATTTCGAGTGCGGCGCGGCCGGAATGTTGTCAGGAAAACCCGCGAGTTTTGCTCCTCGGTCGCCTAGTACCGGCCGCCGTTGTAGATATCACGTATGGCATTGCCATTTGCATTCATGCAAGTCATAAGTAGATGCAGTCATTTGCGCACACGCAAAAGCAGGCGCAGGCACCAAAGCATCTAACCAAAAAGGAGGCACGTTATGGATACACCTATTCACAAGACCGGTCGTCCGGCTATCGGAGCATCAGAGGAGTTTGAGCTCAAGCACAGCGGCCTTAAGAGCGAACGTCGAGAGCGGCAAGCAGCGAGAGTCCGACGCAACCAGGCGCCGAGGACCCAGAAGTCCCCGGGGAACGCGTCAAGCACGCGTCCGCCGAAGAACGGCAGGCAGCGTCGTTCGGGCGCGGTGCAGCGCAGTCGCCGCCGCGATCTGAACCTCGTCGTACGCGGCCAGGCTCCGCGATTCCCCGGACGTCTCCAAGATCGCCCGAGCCGTCATCCACATGGCGCTCGATCAGCAGGAGCCGACGAACGGCCAGAGCAACGCGAACGTCGAGACCGCGAACGCGCTGAAGGGCAACCGTGCCTGATCTTCGCCCGCTCTTCCCCCGAGACCGTCTTGCCGACGACATGACGTGGCTCCAGCTGCAGGCTCCCGATCCCGACCGCCCCGGACGCCGCCATCGACGCGGTCCAAGCGCTGGCCGGGCTGTCGCACCACCCGCGACTGGTGCTCGAATCCCGAGGATCAGCCGGCCAGGTCACCTGGTGGCTGGGCTGCCGGCGTAGCGACATCCGGCGCGTACTGGCCGCAATCCGCGCTCATGTGCCTGGCCTGCTGGCCACCACTCCCCCAGCCGACGCCGCAAAGGACACAGATAGCGGTGGCGACACCACAGTCGCCACCGTGGGCGCTCCTTCGCCGAACCCCGTAGCGGCCACTGACGGTGCAAGCGTCGAAGCCTTCGACGACCCAACTCGCGAGGCGACTTCGCATTCGCGGGCACCGACAGCAACAGGCTCGACGTCGACCGGATCGAACCCGTCACCCGTCGACTGCTGACTGCGCTCGGCATGACCCGACCTGGCGAGACGCTTCGGCTGCAGGCTCATCCTCGGCCCGCATGACGGCCCACGCATTGCTCAGGCCAGTCAGTTCCCCGAGCACACCGACCTCGCGCGGGCACAGAGCAAGTACGACCACCATCGCTTCGCTTGCATCGTCCGTATCGGCGTCGACCTACCAGCAGCCAGCACGACCGGGCGCTCAGCGCGGACGCCCGCGACCGGGCCAGCCGGCCATCAGGTGGAACTCCAGATCCAGGCGCAGGCGCGAGCAAGTCGTCTCATCGAAGGCGTCATCTCCGCACTCCGTGGACTCGAAGTCCCTGGCATCCGCCTGACCCTTCGACGCGAGAAGCCGCGCAAGGCTCCGCGACGCTCGCACGCCGCTCTGGTGGAGCCTTGGAACTGACCACGGCCGAGGTAGCCGCCCTCTTGTCGTGGCCGCTCTCCAGAGACGCACGCGCCGACCTCCCGTCGGTAGCGCCAACGCATCCGCGTCTGCTTCCCGCCTCACCGCGGATCTCGAAGACCGGGCGAGTGCTCGGCGACGCTGCCGCACCCCAGCGGCCAGTCGCTACCAAGCCCGTCGACACCCTCCGGCACAGCCACATCGTTGGGCCACCCGGCACCGGAAAGTCCACCCTGCTCGCCAACCTGGCTTTGCAAGACATCGAGGCCGGCCATGGCGTCGTCATCGTTGACCCGAAATCCGATCTCGTCAGCGACATCCTGGCTCGGATCCCTGAGCATCGGCGCGATGACGTGGTCGTCCTGGACCCACTGGCGGATCAGGTCATCGGCTTGCAGGCGCTTGGTGGCCGCACGCTTGAGGAAGCCGACCTCTCGGCTGAGGTCATGCTCGGCATCATCAAGGGCCTGTACCCCGACGCCTTCGGCCCGATGACTGCCGACGTCCTGCACGCCGCGCTGGTCACCTTGGCCCGTCGCGGCAACAGCACGCTGGCGATGGTGCCGAGCCTGCTGGCAAGTCCGGCCGTCAGACGCCAGATCGTTGGCCCGATTCGCGCCGCTGATCCCCTCGGTGTCGGTGGCTTCTGGGCCAGTTTCGAGGCTCTCTCCGAGCCCCAGAAGCAGCAGACGATCGCGCCGCTACTACGCCGTCTCCGCCCCATCCTGATGCGCCCCGGGCTACGCGCTGTCTTCGGGCAGTCCGAACCGCGCTTCAGCCTGAGCGACGTCTTCACGAAGAGGCGCATCCTGTTTGTCCCGCTCAGCAAAGGCACCCTGGGGCCAGAGGCCGCCTCGCTGCTTGGCTCCGTCCTGATCGGGCTGCTCTGGCAGACCGCGCTCGGACGTAGTGCCCTGCCCGCCAACCAGCGTCACCCGGTGCACGTCATCGTCGATGAGTTCGTCGATGTCCTCCGGCTCGGCACCGACCTTGGCGACGCCCTGGCCCAAGGCTCGCGGACTCGGCGTGTCGCTCACCATTGCCCAGCAGCATTTTTCGCAGGCACCGAGGCAGGCTCCGCGAGGCGGTCGCTGCGAACACCCAGACCAAGGTCATGTTCGCCCTCAGCGACGCTGACGCCCGCGAGATGGCTGCCACCACGCCGCTGCTCGATGCTGACGACTTCCGCAGCCTGCCCGCCTTCCACGCCTACGCCCGGATCCTGGCCGACGGCACCACTGCACCGTGGTGCTCCATCCGCACTCGCCCGCTCCCCCCGCGACGCCACGACGGACAGGCCCTGCGCCTCGCTTCCAGCCAGCGCTACGGCCGACCCAGAGAGGAGATCGACGACGAACTCATCGCCCTGACCACACCACCCGGGCCGTCCAGCACCTCAGGCGGACCGAGCCGGATCGGGAGACGCCATACGACACCCGACGCATCCGGCCACACGGATCCAAGAGAACCAGCAGAGCCCTCCGACAAAGCCGTCGCGCCTGGAGTCTTCGAGCCGTCCGTTGCTGAGTCGCCACCGGCCACCACCCGAGCGGACGCACCACAGCACCGACCGTCAACGAGCACCACATCTATCAACCGCACGCCGAAAGGAGGCCAGCCATGACCAACCGACCACATCCCGAACCCAACATCACACCAATGACTTCAGATCTCTCCCTCAGGTCTCCAGTCGACCGCGACCCCGCCTCCCCCGCCGTGCGCCATGGCAGGCACGTTGGCTTGCACCTGCACCCCCAACCACTGCTACTTGCCTACCCGTCCGCCTACCCGGTCGCCAATCGTCTCCACCACCCGTTCTGGCAGGTCAACCGGCTCCTCTTCCCCATAAGGGACCCGAAAGACGCTGCACCTTCGGTGCGCGTCTCCCCCGGCTCCTCCCTCTGCACTCGACCGGCCGCCATGCCCGCCACAGCGGCCACCCAGGCCGCTCAGGGGGCCGCTGGGGGCTCGACCGGCCTTGCAGCGAACGGGCGCCAGCCCGGCCCGCAGGCGGGCCAACGGCCTGGCGTGGAAGCCGTAGTAGCCGAGCGCCCGTCGACCGGTAAGGGACCGACCAAACGGTCGAAGGGACAAGCGACCGAGCCCACCCGTGTGCAGCGGCTCAGCCAGTCCCGGCTCGCCAGGCTTCGCGAAGAACTCCCCCAACGGGAGCACCAGATCCTGCAGCGGATCGGCCAGCACGGCTACCTGACCACCGACCAGGTCCAGCGCTTCGTCTTCACCGACCACGCCTCCGATGACACCGCCGGACGCATCACCCGACGAGTACTCGGTCGGCTCGAACAAGCCGGGCTCATCGGGAGCCTCCGACGACGCCAAGGCGGCCTACTCGGCGGCAGCGCTCCAACCACCTGGCACCTCTCCCCCGGCGGCGCACGCTTCCTCAGCAGCCAGACCGCTGGCTACCGACGCCGCACCCCCAGTCTGCGACACCTGCTGCACTCCGTCGCGGTCGCCGAAGCCCACCTGCAGGCTCATCGGCTACGCCGCCAGCATTCAGGCGACCAGCATCGACATCACGGTCGAACCACACTCCTGGCGCAGCCTACCACGGCGTTGCCGGCGAGCGTCTGACGCTGAAGCCCGACCTGTCGGCGGCTATCCAGGCCAGCGACGAGCACGGCTCCTACCACGACGAATACTTCCTCGAGGTCGACCGCGGCACGGAGTCTCTCTCGACGCTCCTAAAGAAGTGCCAGGTGTACGTCGACTACTACAACTCCGGCGCTTGGCAGATCACCGACAACACCCACGGAGCCAACAGCCACACCAACCCGAGCGACACCGAAGGCGTCATGCCGATCGTGCTCTGGGTCATGGACGAGGCCGGGCAAGCCGATCGACTCCGCGACACCATCACTCGCTCTGCTCTGCCGAACGAGCCTGTTCCAGATCACCACGCTCGACGGTCTCACGAGCCACCTCAGCGGCACCGACGACGGCCCGGATCACGAGGCCGCACCTCAAGGAGTCGACCGATGACGCCTCTACTGAGCCCGCCAGCGGCTCCAAGGCCGCCGACCGCCGGGTCAACGACTCCGCGGAAGGTCCGGACCATCCTTGCTGACTGCCCATGGGACATCTTGCAGCGCGGCAATTTTGGTGCCGCAAGGCACTACGACCTCATGACACTGGATCGCATCAAAGGCATGGGGAAGGCGCTAGCACCGTTCATCGCCGATGACGCTCATCTATGGCTGTGGGTCACCAACGGCACCCTGCGCCAGGGCTACGAGGTCGCTGAAGCCTGGGGCTTCCAAGTCCGCTCGCCCCTGACCTGGGTCAAATGGCGACTCGGTCTCGGCGTCTACCTCCGCAACTCCACCGAGCACCTGTTGTTCGCCACCAGAGGCAAGGCACCCGTCCAGTTCAAGGGTCAGCCCACCTGGTTCACCGGTCCGCTGCAAGAGCACAGCCACAAGCCCGAAGAGCAGTTCGCGATCATCGAGCGGGTCTCCCCGGGCCATATCTCGAACTCTTCGCCAGGCGTCGACCACCGAGCAACGCGGACTGGTCGGTCTGGGGCAACCAGATCGACTCCGACATCCAGGCTCGACGGCTATCCCGTGCCGAGCGACCTGCCGGAGTCAGGGAGCGAAGACGTATGACCCCGTTGATGTCAGAAGCGCGGCAGCGACAGCAGATTGTCCGTGTACCGGCCATCAGCGAAGGTTCGGAGGTACGGCGGGTTGGCATTCACCACGCCAACCTGGACCGAGCCCTGCGCGTCAGCAACCCACGCCTGACCACCCCTGTTGAGGAAATCGACCATCTGCTGCCGCGTAGAGGTGTCGGTGGCATCAGCGGCGGTGTCCACCCAACGCACCAGAGCGATGTGCTCGTGGCCGCTACCGTACGTCGGCTCCATGTGCACCGCCGTGATGAAGAGGCTCATCGCCGGCCACCCTTCGCGATCAGGTGCGGGCCCATCACGCCGGCGGTCACGACCAGACCGCCGATCTGCGGCGGCGTCAGCCCGAGCCCGCGGCCGCTGGCGAAGACCACCTGTCGCGCCACCACCGTTAGTGCCAGCCCGCCTGCGAGCCCCAGCAGGGGCTTCTCGTTCTTGTTCACTGCAATCCCTTCGTCTCCGGGCAACGACCTGTGCCATCACCTCCGCCAGAAGTCTGCACCGGGGGTCCGACACAAATACCCCGCCTATGAAGTAGCGCTCAGAATTGACGGAGACAGGACAGAAATATCGACGGAATGTTCCAACGGTCGCGAATCAAACTTGCAATGGTGTCGGACCGCTCATTTACCTTCTTCGCACCGCGCCCCTAAACCATCTCGGGGCCAACGACAGATTGGCGAAGATCATGACCAGCACACCAATGAATTCCTGCACCTGTGGCGCTGCGGTTCCCGCGGACGCGAAGTTCTGCTCCAACTGCGGTCAGCAGGCTCAGCGGGCCCACCACGATCGATCAGAGCAAGAACAAGGGAGGCATCAACATTGCCGGCAGTCCAGGCTCCACGGTCACCTACAACTCGCCCACAACGTGGGATCAGCGCGTTCGGATTCCGCACGAGCGGACCAGTCTGCGACGGCTGGTCTTCCCACCCGACGTGCTTTCGGTGCTGTCGGCGCTCATCTCCGTTGGCGGGCTCTTCGGCATCACCCGCCTCGACCTGCCGCTCTACCCCATGCTGGCGGTCGCGGGGATCTCGCTCGCGTTCGCCTGCATCGCGATCTTGTTGGCCCAGGCATCGCAAGCCGTGGCTCGCCATGGATTCGCACTTCTGCCTCTCGGCCTCGGCGCGCTGGAACGTGGCGACAGGCGGGCGATCTGGCTGACGAAGCCGATCAGCCTCTGCCCCTTCTGCCCGGAAGGTCGCGCCGGCTTCATGCACCTGGTCGAGACCAACAACGGCATCGAGTGGCAGTGCGAGAAGCACCAGAAGCACACACTCGGGTTCGACTTCACCCAGATGCCGCCGCTCGATCCGAGCACTGCCATCTGAGCCGAGTTCTGCCCCTCGGGAGCCTGCGCCGACAGGAACCATCAAAGGTTCGTGTGGTGCACCACCCCGAGGAGGTGGCTCGCCCGTTCTCGATCCTTTCGCAGGGATCGAGGGCACCAGAGGCGAGGCGAAACCCTCAGAAGGAAGGGACCATCATGTCCATCACCACCAGTGGCGACCTCCGACCGTTCCCGGTCAGGTTCGACCCGGTTCAGCGTGAGCGGCTCGATCTGCTCGCGCAGTACCACGAACCGGTCGGCCACGGACATCGTCCGCGAGGGCACCATCCGACTGCTCGACGAGTTCGTCGGTCGACCCCGAGGTTCGGGCGCGCGTGGACGACCACGTCGCCGAGATCCGCAAGGAAGCCGATGCCCGCCAGGCTGCCGTCAACGCCATGTTCGGCATCGGGGAACCCGACGCTGCGACCGGCCTCGACGGCACGGACGCCGACGTCGACGGCCCCGTCGGGGAGTTCAGCGACAACGGCCGGGACGAGCCTCGAACCGACCTGACCGACGCTGCCGGCCCGGAAGCCCCGGACGATGCCGAGGAGAGCACCGTCAGCGGCACCGCCACCGGAGATGCCGACGCTGATGAGTCGACGGCGACGACCCCCGCCAAGAAGGCGACTTCCTCGCGGCGGTCGTCCCGGACCTCCGGCAAGTAGCCGCAGACGTCCAGCCCCATCCGCTAGCCCCAGTTGGAGCGCGTGCTCCTCGGCAAACCAGCCGAGCGAGCCGCGCCCCAACTGGGCAAACAAATCCCTTGGCTCTCAATTTCGAAAGATGGTCCAGCAGGCCCAAAATATGTTGCGGAATTGTACTTTCCTCTTGCATTTATGCAAATAGGGAGCGAAAATGGGAGGTAGAGAATTGAATAGTAATTGGGAGTCAAATTGAATGCAGATATCAGATATACATAGCCTCGGTCGCCTTATCCGCGAACGACGCCTCGCGGCTGGGCTCGATGCCCGGGACGTCGCGAGGCTCGCCGGCGTAACGACATCGACCGTGACCCGGATCGAGAAGGCAGAGATCGCCCGACCCAGCGCTGACACCCTACGGGCTATCGGAGGTGTGCTCAGGATCCCGACCAGCGACCTGTTCGTCACCGCCGAGTGGATCCCCAAAGAAGAGCCTCCCAACCTTCGCGCCGTACCTACGGAGCAAGTACCGACACCTTCCCGCCCAGGCCCGCAGCGAGATCGAAGCATCCGTCGAACGGATCACCAAGAAGTACGGCTACGACGAACACGGCCCCCGACCAGGAGAAGACGAACAGCCCTAGCAAACCCCCCAACCCCAACATCAGCCCTAACGAAAGGAGGCACCCATGAACACATCAACCACCCACCGAGCTCGGACAGCGGCAGCGCCGACCTACGCTCGAGCAAACCAATCCCCCACATGGGTGCCACCGCACGACGGACGTCACGCCAGAAAGACGTCGGCCCGATCAACGTCGGTACTCACTGAACTCCGTCGCCTGATCCCTCACCGCAGCGACCTCAGCCACGACGAGGTACGGCGCATCGTTGACCTTCAGGCCACCAGACTGCGCAGTCTGCTCAATACGACCGACCTCACCGAGGCCCACATCGCCTCCCTCCCCCGGATCAACGTCGTCCACGAGCCAATGGCCACCTCTGGCAGCAGCCACTGGAACGGCCGCGAGTGGGTCATCAGCCTCAACTCGGGCGACAGCCTCACCAGGCAGCGGTACACCCTGCTGCACGAGCCTGGGACATGTCATCTGGCACGGCCACAACCACAGAATCCGGCCACACCAGCAGGGAACGCCGCGTGAAGAGTTCATCGAACGCGCGGCCGACTACTTCGCCGCCTGCGTCCTGATGCCGAGGCGCGAACTCAAGTCAGCCTGGGGAAGTGGCCTGCAGAAGGCAGACTGCCCTCGCAGACCACTTCGGCGTCAGCCCCGAAGCCATGCGCATCCGACTGGACCAAACCGGCCTCAGCCGGGCCATCGACCGAGACCCGGACGTCCGACCGACGACCCGATGCGCCCGCCCGATCCGAACGCCACGCACTGAGCCGCAGCGATTCGTGCCGGCGCACCGCAGGACCTGGAGTTTGGCGTGAGCGGCGTCCCGTTGAACTGGGCTTCTACCAACGAGGGCTCAGGGATCCCTGGCGGCACCCACGCCCAGCGACTCGGTGCGACAGCGCTACAACTGTGCACGGTGCCTGAGACCTGCGCGATGCTTCGCGTCAGCAGGTGGCAGGTCTACCAGGCTAATCAACAAGCGCGAGACTCGGTTCGATCAAGATCGGTCGACGTCGCCTCATCCCACTCGAAGCCATCGAGACCTACCTCGCACAGCGTCGCAACAGCACCGCTTACGGGGCGCTGTCATGAGTCGCAACGCCCGCGGTGAAGGCAGCATCTACCGCCGCAAGGACGGCAGATGGGCGGGTTCGGTCTTCGTCGACACCACGGCCGGTACCCGCAAACGCGTCCACGTCTACCGCAAGACTCGAGCCGAAGCCCACGACGCCCTTTCCGAACTGATCCGCCGCGAACGACGCGGCGTACCAACCCCCGCTCGAACCTGGACCATCGGCGCCTACATCGAGTACTGGCTCACCGACGTCGTCGGCGAGAAGAACCGGCCCAACACCATCGACAACTACCGCGGCCTGGCACGCAACCATCTCGCCGACCTCGCACAGATCCCGTTGCCGAAGTCTGACCGTGCCGCGCCTCCAGCGGCACTTCAACACCATGGCGACCAACGGGACCGGGGAACGGACCGTCGAAGCAGCCAGGTCCCTGCTGCGTGCTGTGCTCTCCCACGCCGAACGCGAAGAACTGGTGCTGCGCAACGTCGCCAGCTCGTCCAGATCACCGCCTCGCAACCTCGCCCGGTGACGCCATGGGACAGCGAGGAGACCAACCGCTTCCTCGAGGCCGCAAAGAGCCATCGCTGGTACGCCGCCTTCGTGCTCGTACTACGTGTCGGGTTACGCCGCGGCGAGGTCCTGGGCCTGTCCTGGGACGACCTCGACCGCACGCGCAACCTGATCACCCTCGAACGCCAGGCCCAACGCATCCGCGGCAGCCTCCAGCCTGGTTCCGCTCAAGACCGAGGCGTCTCAGCGAAGCATCGCTCTCGTCGGCTACGTCGCCGACGCCTTGGGCGGTGTGCGGCGCTTCCTGCCTGACCGGACCGGTCACAACCTCATCTTCGTCAGCCAGGTCGGCACACCCGTCGAGCCGCGGAACTTCGGCCGCGTCTTCCACCAGATCCGCGAGAAGGCCGGCCTGCGATGGATCCGGTTCCACGACACCCGTCACACCGCAGCCTACCGGCATGAAGAACGCTGGGCTGAATCCCAAAGACGCTCAACTCATTCTCGGCCACGCCCACATCACCACGACCCAGCAGATCTACCAACACGGCGATCAAGACGGTCAACGCCAAGCGATGACGCTGCTCGCACAGGCGCATGACGGCGGCACACAACAGCGTCCGGCAGCCGGTATTGCTGTCAGAAGTGCTGTCAACGGTGAATTTTCCACAGGTCAAGGCAGCGAAATCGCTGCTCTGACCTCTGGAGGGCCAGGAGGGGCTCGAACCCTCGACACCCTGCTTAAGAGGTGCGCTCAGACACCCCTGGTGGCCCCTGGCGCCTCTGTAATCCAGCACCTACGCACACGCACGAACACGTACATTCTTGGCCTTGTTGCTGTCACGAACTGCTGTCAAACCACACGGCCCAGCGACATCGTCTACGACCACGGCGCGCTGGCCGCCGAGTTCGACCTGCTCGACGCACTCCGACGCCAGGTGTTCGAAGAGGCTCTCTAGTGCCTCATTCCCGTACAACCTCATCACCGACGCCGGCGCCGCAACAATCGAGCGCGCCGCGTGATCACGGGATCCTGGGCCACTCAGACCCGGCTCGCGCGTCGCGCGGCGGATCCTCATACGCAACAATCGAAGTTTACGCACCGGGATGCGCCGCCTGATACGCCTGACGCACGTCGGCAGCAATGCGCCCACGGACACCAACTTCGTACCCGGCATCGAGTGCCCAGCGACGAACGGCACGGGCATCTCCATGCCCATCCGCGCTCTCGTCCTCATCCTCTTCAACTTGCTCGGCGTTCTGGACGTCCACTCCCTGAAGCACCAAGCTCGACTCCGCGACCGAACGGCTGAACCCCAGTTCGCGACCAATCCGTGCCAGCGACTCACCGGCCTCGAAGCGCCTGCGCATTTCCTTCTGATCTATGTCGTTGGGGTGTCGCGAGACGTTCACGCCACTCCGTGCGAGCGCCTTCTTCATCTCCTTGACGCTCAGCCCGAGCCTCCTGGGCCAACGAGGTAAGCGACACCTCAGCCTCGCCATACCGTCGAGCAGCCTCAGCGATATCCGATTCTTCGCCAACCAGGAACGGATCAACATCGGTTTCTCCGTCAGGCCCCGACGGACGCATGGCATCCTCTTCAAGCGCCAGGACCATGGCGTCGCTTCGCTTCCGCACAATCTCAAGAGCAGCCTTGACGTAGGCCAGTTCGCGCAGGATCTCTTTGCGAGTCATAGTCATGCTCGGTCCCGTGTCATGCGGCGTGCCGCTCCAGGGTTGAGATCCGCCCCTCATGGTCTTCGAGACGCGCTGTATGCCGGCGGTCAAGCGTCTCGATCGAAGCCACGATGGTTTCGGTTTGCTGGCTCATGCCATCGACGACCTCGCTATGAAGGTCACGCATCTCGGTGTGGAGGGCATCAAACCTTGCGTTCACATCTGTTTGTGCGGCCGGGCCAGAAACAGAATCTCGCACAAACTGTTTCAAATCTTCTAGAAGCTCGTCATTTGTCATACGTATCCATTTTCTCATATTCGCGCACTATCGCCAATAGCAATCAACCGCGTCCGAGATTTCTCAGAGCCCAATAGATCGGAGCAACCTATGAGCAGTCGACGTCGAGCCACCCAGACGGCAACCTCGCGCGCCAAGGCCGTCGCCTCGAAGGTGACGGAGACCAAGGTCGGTGTCCACTACCTCCGGGTCAGCGGCGTCCGGCAGACGCACACCGCGGCCGACGCCGGCGGCGACGGCAACTCGATCGAGACGCAGCGCGAGGAGTGCGATGCGAAAGCTCGGGCGATGGACGTGCCGGTGCAGCAGGTCTTCGTCGAGCCGGGGAAGAGTGCTCAGACCATCGACAAGCGGCCCGAGTTCAGGCGCCTCCTGGCCTACCTCGCCGAGCACCCTGAGGTCGGCTACGTCTTCGTCTACTCACGCTCACGAGCCTTCCGCAACATCGAAGACGCCATCCTGACCCGCAAGCACCTGCGCGGTCTGGGAGTGAAGATCATCAGCACCAAGGAAGACTTCGGCGACAGCCTCGAAGCCGAGTTCATGGAGACAATCTCCGACTCGATGAACGACCTGCAGAACAAGAAGAACGGCCAAGACATCAAGGCTCAAGATGGCCCACAAGGCGAGGAACGGCGGCACCATCGGACGAGCCCCGATCGGCTACCTCAACGTCCGCAAAGACATCGACGGCAAGCAGGTCAACACCGTCGACCTCGACCCTGCGCGAGCCCACCTCGTCCGCACTCTCTTCGGCTCTACTCCACCGGCGACTACACCCTGACCGACCTGGTGGAGGCTGCAGAGGACATGGGTCTCCGCGCCCGGCCATCGAGCCAGTGGAAGGCCGGACGACCGCTCTCACGCAACACGGTGCACCGCATCCTCGGCGATCCCTACTACGCCGGCTACACGATGTACGACGGCGAGCAGTTCGATGGCCGCCATGACGCCATCGTCAGCCACGACCTCTTCGACCGGGTACAACGCATCCTCGAGCCTGCGATCAAGCCCGGCCGTCCACGAGCAGAAGTCCGACCCACTACCTCAAGGGCATCCTCTCCTGCGGACGATGCCAGCGCACGGGGCGCACCTCCCGCCTGATCTACACCGAGGTCAAGGGCAACGGCGGCACCTACGGCTACTACAAGTGCCGCGCCAAGCAGACCGGCCAGTGCGACCTTCCGCACCTGCCGGTGGGCAAGGTTGAGCAGAAGATCGTCGACTTCTACACGCAGGTCGCCCTCACGCCCAACTACGTCGCTGAGTTTCAAACGGCCATCGAGGACGCGCTGGCCGACCAGCAGCGAACCGAGCGCGACCTGGCCACCCAGGCTCGAATCCGAGACCAAGAAGGTCTCCGAGCAACAAGACCGACTCCTCGACCTCGTCCAGGACGGCACCTTTCCCGTCGAGAAGATTCACGAGCGCCTCGCCAGCCTGCAGCGCAAGCGAGCCAGCCTTGGCTGAGCGTCTGGAAGCCGTGACCGCTGACCTCGCCGCTGGCGCTGAACTCCTCCAGCGCAGCCTCAACCTCGCCCACGATCCCCACAGCCTCTACAAGGCCGCAGACGACACCTCACGCGGACACATCAACCAGGCGTTCTTCACCGCGCTGTACCTCGACGAGCAAGCAGAGATTGACGACGCCACCTGGACCAGCCCGTTCGTCGAACTCCGCGCTATCCACAGCACGTGGCTGCAACTTCGTAGACTGCACCGCAACTCGCGTCCCGACGAACGACGGACAGGAAACGAAACAGGGCTCCCTCATCGAGGAAGCCCTGCTTTCGTTGAGCCAGCCCGTTCCGGGCGTTGAACCGGTCACGGGTTTGAACTCTTCTTCATTGGTGGAGCCTGAGGGGATTCGAACCCCTGACCTTCTCATTGCGAACGAGACGCGCTACCAACTGCGCCACAGCCCCAAGCGAGGGGAAACGTTAGCACCAGCGTCTCGGCGGCACCGAATCCGGGTCGTGGGTCACGACCCGCTGTCGTCGACGGTCTCGGGCCGCTCGCCGTAGCCGGCCGTGGGTGGCTCGGCGTCCTCGCCGGGCTCCTCGAAGACGGTGGACTCCCCACGCGCGGACTCGCCGCTGGCGGTGTCGCCGTCGGCCGCGGTGGTGGGGTCGGCACGCTGGGTGTCGGGCGAGACGGCGGTCGCGGAGTCGCCGTACCTCTTCTCCTGCTCGCGGGCCTGCTGGGCGGCCTGCCGGTCGGCTGCGCTCTCTTCGGTCATGGCCGGGCGTTACCCGACCGGTACGACGCCAGCCGGGTCAGGAGCCGGAGGCGCGTCGCTCGACGTCGGCGTCCGCGTCGGCCTGGGCGCGCTGGGCGTCGGCCTCGCGGGCGAGCCTGGCTGTCGGCGTCGTTGCGACCCGAGCTCCACACGCCGGTGGAGTCGAGGTCGATGGTGCGCACGGTGCGGCCGGCGGGCGCCTTGGCGACGTAGGTCGGCAGGGTGACCGGGACCGGCGTCCAGCCCTCGACGGCCGGGCCGACGACGGGCACCTCGTCGACCACCTCCGCGACCACGACGGGGATCTCGTCGGTGTCGTCGCTGAGGGCCACCGGCTCCTCGGCGACGTCGGAGGCGACGTCCTCGGCCTCGATCTCCTCCTCGGCGAGGGTACGACGGCGCTTGCGGACCGCGGCGACGCGCGACGCGCGCTCGCGGCGGACCATCAGCCGGCAGGCGACCAGCCAGGCGGCGAGCAGGCTCGCGGACAGCCCGATCCACACCGGGTGCGCGACCTTGCCGACGGCGAGGGCGACGAGCGCGACGTTGAGGATCAGCAGGAAGGTCAGCACCCGGCGGCGGCGCTGGGCCGCGCTCACCGAGCGCGCCGGACGGGAGGCACGCGGCGCAGGGGTGGGCGCCGCGGGCTCCTCGTCGACGACGGCTGGCATCTCACCGGAGACCAGCACGGACTCCGACGCCGAGACGGCGTCGCGCCGCGCCAGCACCCGGAGCCGGTCGGAGAAGCCCTCGACCGAACGGCTGTCGGTCTCCTCCTCGTGGCTGCGCAGCGCCTTGGGAACGAGGTAGACCGCCCACGCCACGAAGAGTGCGACGAAGATCAGGCTGCTCAGGTCCACACCGAGAGGTTAGGAGCGGTAGCGCACGGTGGGGCGCATGTCCATCGGTGTGTCACAGATTGATTGCTGTGACGCATGTGATTCAGGGCTGCGACGTCTCCAGCCGGACCAGTACTCCGCGGGGTGCCTCCTCGCGGGTGACCGCGAAGATCCGGTGGTCGCGCCACTGCCCGTCGATGTGCAGGAACAGCGGTGCGTAGCCCACCTCGCGGATGCCGAGCTTCTCCACCACCCGCAGCGAGTTGGTGTTCTCCGGGCGGATGCAGATCTCGATCCGGTGCAGCCCGCCGAGGAAGAAGCAGTGGTCGATCACCATCGCCACCGCCCGCGGGATCACCCCGCGCCCGGCGAACTCCTGGTCGATCCAGTAACCGACCGATGCGAACTGCGCCGAGCCGCGGACGATGTTGTTGACGCTGACCTGGCCGGCGAAGCGACCGTCCACCTCCACCACGAAGGGGTACGTCGTGCCCTGCCGGGCCGCGCGCCGCAGCCTCTTCACCAAGGCCCGGAAGGACAGCGGCCGGGCGTCGGCACCCGGCGGCGCGGTGGCGTCCCACCGGGCCAGCCAGAGCGCGTTGCGACGGCGTGCCGATCGCCAGGCGCGAGCGTCGCGCTGGCTGATCGGCCGCAGCCGGACGACCGGATCGGTGCCGGAGATGAGCTCGTTGGGCCAGGCCCGGCCGGGGGTGCCGACGATCATCCGCTCCCGCGCGGGGGTGCTCAATGGTCGCTCCCCACGACCTGCTCGACCGCGTGCACGATGACCGGTTCCAGAACGCCGAGCGCGTCCTTCACCCCGCCGCGCGAGCCCGGGAGGTTCACCACCAGCGCCTGCCCGGCGACCCCGGCGAGCCCGCGCGAGAGCACGGCGGTGGGGATGCCCTTGGCCACGCCGGCGGCACGGATCGCCTCGGCGAGACCCGGCACCTCGCGGTCCAGCAACGGGCGGGTCACCTCGGGCGTGCGGTCGGTGGGGGTGAGCCCGGTGCCGCCGGTGGTCAGCACCACCCGGGCACCGGCCTGGAGGGCCGCGGCGATCGCGAGACCGACCGGCTCGCCGTCCGGGCACACGACCGGGTCGCCGACGGTGAAGCCCCACGAGCGCAGGGCGTCCACGATGAGCGGGCCGGTCGTGTCGTCGTACACCCCGGCGGCGGCGCGGTTGGAGGCCACCACGACGGTGGCGGGCAGCCCTGCGGCGGTGCTCACCGGGACCAGTCCCCGGACTTCCCGCCGGACTTCGTCTCGACCCGGACGTCGGTGATCACCGCGCCCTTGTCGACGGCCTTGACCATGTCGACGACGGTGAGGGCGGCGACCGACACGGCCGTCAGTGCCTCCATCTCCACGCCGGTGCGGTCGGTGGTCTTCACGGTGGCGGCGATCTCGACGGCGTCGTCGGCGACCGACAGGTCGACCACCACCCCGGAGACGCTGAGCGGGTGGCACAGCGGGATCAGCGCCGGGGTCTGCTTGGCGCCCATGATCCCGGCGATCCGGGCGACCGCGAGCGCGTCGCCCTTGGGCACGCCGTCGCCGCGCAGCAGCGCGACCACCTCGGCCGAGACGAGCACCCGGCCGGAGGCCCGGGCGACCCGCGCGGTGACGTCCTTGGCGGAGACGTCGACCATCCGAGCGGCGCCGCTCTCGTCGACGTGGGTCAGTCGATCAGCCATGTCCGTCCTCCTCCGGGTGCAGCGCGAGCACCTCGACGGGGGCGCCCTCGGGGACCACCCTGTCCGATGCGGGTACGACGAGCAACGCGTCCGCACGCGCCAGCAGTGCCTGCGCGTGCCCGACGCGCCCGGGCAGTGGCGCGATCCGTCCGCGGTCGTCGTACCGGCCGGGGAGCAGGACGGTCCGGTCGCCCGCCTCGACGGGCCTCGCGAGTGGTGCGGTCCGGGTTGCCTGCGGCAGGCCGGCGAGCGCGCGGAGCGCCGGGAAGACGTAGAGCAGGAAGGAGGCGTAGGCCGCGACCGGCGTGCCCGGCAGGGTCACCACGGGCACCCGCCGCCCGGCCACCTCCAGGACACCGCAGCCCTGCGGCCGGCCGGGCTTCATCGCGACGGGGCCGAACCAGAAGCCGGGCTCCTCGCGCAGCGCGGCCTTGACGACATCGTGGTCCCCCGCGGAGATGCCGCCGGTGGTGACCACGAGGTCGGACACGGCGGCGGCCTCGGCCAGGGCGGCGCGGAAGCCGCCCAGGTCGTCGGCGACCGGGCCGAAGCGGCATACCGCCGCGCCCACGGCCTCGCCCGCCGCCAGCAGCGTGGCGCTGTTGCTGTCCGGGACGTGCCCCGCGACCGAGCTCGGCACCGGTCGAGAGCACACCCAGCCGGGGCCGTGCTCGCACCGGTACGACGGGGACGCCCACCGAGGTCAGCAGGCCGAGGTGCACCGGCCCGAGGCGGGTGCCGGCGGACAGGGCCACCGCACCCGCGGCGACGTCCTCGCCCAGCCGGCGGACGTGGCGCCCCGCGTCCGCCGTGCGCCGCACCCGCACCGGGTCCGTGCCGCTCGTCCACTCGAAGGGCACGACCAGGTCGGCACCGGGCGGCAGGCTCCGCGCCGGTCATGATCCGGATCGCGGTGCCGGGCGGCAGCACCGGCACCAGGTCTCCCGCGGCGACCACGCCGGAGACCGGCAGGTCCACCGGTACCTGCGCGACGTCGGCAGCGCGGACGGCGAAGCCGTCCATGGCCGAGTGGTCGAAGGGGGGTACGGCGAGCCGCGCGACCACGTCCGCGGCGAGCACCCGCCCGCGCGCCTCGGAGAGCGGCACCTCGACCGGGTCGAGCGCCGCGACGCCCGCGAGGACACGGGCCCGGTGCGCCGGGACCGAGGGGTCAGGCATCCCCGGAGAGCACCTCGCCGGCGGGGACCCGCTGCGCGCCCTTGCCGTCGAGCTCGACGTCACCCACGACCTGCACGCCGTGGCCGAACGTCCAGTCGCCCTCGACCTTCAGCGAGGTCGCCTTGGCGAGGGAGGGGGCGCCCTCGGGGAAGCGCTTGTCGAACTCCCCGACGACCTTGTAGTGGTCGGTGTCGAGGTCGACGTACGGCACGTCGGTGGCGACCTGGGTCAGCGCGAAGTCCTGGCCGATCTCGTAGACGTCCGAGCGCAGCACCAGCAGGTCGTTGGTCGTCTTCACCGGGATGAACCGGTCGCGGCCGACCTCGATCAGCCGGGCGCCCTCGAAGACCTCGATCGCCGCCCCCATCGCCGTCTCGACCTGGATCACCCTCGGGCTGGCCGGGTCGGCGGGGTCGACGGTCTTCTCGTTGCGGATGAGGGGCAGCCCGAGCACGCCGTCGCGCTCGTCGAGCTTCGCCTTCATCGCGACCAGGTCGAACCACAGGTTGTTGGTCGAGCAGAACTTGTGGCGGCTCAGGTCCGCCAGCGCCTCGCGGTCCTCGGGCAACGTCTGGGCGGTCTCGCGCAGCACGATCCGGCCGTCGGCCTTGCGCCGGGCGAAGTGCCCGCCCTTCTTGTCCGAGGGGGTACGACGCACCGCCTCGATCGCGAACGGCGCACCCGACGCGGCGAACCACCCCGCCACCCGCGGGGCGGGGACGGCGCCGAGGTTGTCGGAGTTCGAGACGAAGGCGTAGCGGTAGCCCTCCGCGATCAGCCGGTCGAGCAGGCCGGTGCCGCGCAGCGCCGTGTAGATGTCGCCGTGCCCGGGCGGACACCACTCCAGGTCGGGGTCCTTGGGCCAGTCCACCGGCTTGAGGCTGTCGGCGAGGAGCCTTGGGCTCCTTGTTCTGCAGGAACTCGATCGGCAGGTCACCCGCCGCCAGGCTCGTCGTACCGGCCCAGGGCGTGGAGGGTGTCGGCGGAGGTGCGGAAGGAGTTCATGAAGAGGAGCGGCAGCCGGGCGCCGTACGCCGTGCGCAGGTGCAGCGCCTGCCGCGCGATGATGTCGAGGAAGTTCAGCCCGCGCCGCACGCACAGCAGCGACTTGGCACGCTCCATGCCCATCGACGTGCCGAGGCCGCCGTTGAGCCTTGATCGCGACCGTCTTGCCGATCGCGTCCGCGGCCACCTCGTCGGGCACCTCGGCGTCGGCCAGGCTCTCGATGTCCACCGGGTCGATCGTCGACTCCGGGATCATCCCGGTCTCACCGTGCTCGAGGAGCCGGTAGTAGTGCGCGAACGTCTCGATCGCCACCGGGTCGACCCCGGCGTCGGCCATCTTCGCCCGCGCCATCTCCAGGCCGCTGCTCCGGCCACTCATACCCATGCTGCCGATCGTAGGCTTGTCGGGTGACCGGTTCGCAACCGCACCAAGGCGCGGGCGCCAAGACCGCCCTCCGTGACCAGCTTGCTGACCGCCCGCCGGCGCCGTCCACTGACCGGGGTCGGCGCCGCCGCGCGCGACCTCGCCGAGGTGGTCCTGGCCGCCGAGGAGGTACGTCGCGCCGCCACCGTCGCCTGCTACGTCTCGGTCGGCGCCGAGCCCGGCACCACCCTGCTGCTCGACCGCCTGCACGCCGCGGGCAAGCGGGTGCTGCTGCCGGTGCTGCTGCCGGACGACGACCTGGACTGGGCGGCGTACGACGGCCGGCTGGTTCCCGCCCGGCGTGGCCTGCTGGAGCCCGTCGGCCCGCCGCTGGGCGGGGACGCGATCGCGACCGCCGACGCCGTGCTCGTGCCCGGGCTCGCCGCCGGTGCCGACGGGACCCGGCTCGGCCGCGGTGGCGGCTCCTACGACCGGGCGTTGGGCCGCGTGCCGGTGGGCACCTTCACCTGCGTGCTGCTGTACGACGAGGAGCTTGCTCCCCGCCGTACCCGCCGAGCCGCACGACCGGCCGGTGACCGCCGCGGCGACCCCGGCCGGGCTCACCCGCTTCCGTTGACTTGGGGTTTCCCACCCGCGAGTGGGGACTTTCCACCCGCGAGTCGGCACTTTCCACCCGCGGATCGTGATCGGCGCCCGCGGACAACCCCCCACTCGACGGTGGGAAACCCCAAGTCGCGGGTGGGAAGCCCCAAGTCGTTGGTGGGAAACCCCAAGTCGCGGGTGGGAAACCCCAAGTCAACTGCCGGGGGTGAGGACCAGGACGTCCTCGCCGGCCTTGCCGACGGCGTCCGCGGTGAACCTCCACGGCAGGGTCTCGCCGGCGGCCCACAGGTCGGTCTGGTCGGTGTAGTGCGGGTTGAAGGCGTGCCCGGAGGCACCCGTCAGGTTGATCCAGCGGGCCCGGTCGAGGTCGTCGAGCGGCACGACCATCCGCATCGAGGGGGCGGTCTCGACGTCGTACCCCTCGCGGGCGTCCCAGCCGGTCGCGTCGACCAGCGAGCCACCGCCGCCGACCTGCCACGGGCCGCGGTTGAAGAGCCACTCGATAGGTCCGATGCCGGACTCGCCGAGGGTCGAGGAGCGCAGGCTCGAGCCGGTGCAGCCGGCCCCACGACCACTCGTCGGCGTTGGGCGACTGGCGCGCGGTCATCTCGTCGCGGGCCGCGATCATCGCCGCGCGCAGGATGTCGTCGCGCCGCTCGACGGTGCCGTCGGTCTCGACGTCGTCCCACCAGTGGTTCGCCGCGCGCGGCAGGATCGAGGAGACCACCGAGAACCAGCGGTCGCCGCCGTCGGGCTCCAGCGCGTCGGGCAGGCTCGTCGGCGAAGGTGCGCTGCAGCAGGCGGCGCCACACCACGTTGAAGTACGCCGCGGCGGCGCTGTCCGCTCCCTGCCGGTAGTTCCACGAGCGGAGCAGCCGCTGGCCGTCGGAGTAGTAGCCCTTGGGCAGCCTTCACCCGGAGCAGGTACGGCGTCAGCGCCTCCCCGATCGCGCTCCAGTTGTCGAGCCTGGATCGAGCCCATCTCCTCCACGCTCAGGCTCGTCGTCGGCCGCGAGCAGGCTCGTTGATCCGGGTCGAGCGGTAGCCCTGGTCCCAGTCGTCGGTGAGGAAGGGCGGGTAGCGGCGCGGGTCGATGACGGCCTGGTTGGCGGTGGCGATGATCCCGGACTCCGGGTCGAGCACGTGCGGCAACGCGTCGTAGGGCACGAAGCGCCCGGTCCAGCCGGTGTCCGGCAGCCAGCCGGCGGCCGGCGTCCGGCCGTCGTTGCCACGGCCGCGGATCGGTACCAGGCCGGTCGCCTGGTAGCCGATGTGGCCCTGGGTGTCGGCGTAGACGACGTTCTGCCCGGGCGCCGCGAAGTCCTTGAGCGCGGCACGGAAGGAGGTCCAGTCAGTGGCGAGGTCCAGCGCGAGCAGCGCGTCGGCGGTCGGGTGCGGCTGCAGCGCCGTCCACGACAGCGCGACGCCCACGTCCCACGGGTCGCCGGCGGCCTCCGCGTCGTCCTTGCCGACCTCGGCCACCTGCTCGGCCAGCCCGTCGTCGGTGAGGTCCACCTGCTTCAACCGCTCGTCCACGGCGACCAGGTCGGAGAGCAGCGGCCCGTGGTCGGTGGAGCGGACGGTGATGTCGACGGGGTCACCGCCGCGGACCTTGATCGTCTCGTCCCGCTTGGTCAGCGGGCGGGTCTTCCCGTCGTACTGCCACCCGTCGTCGCTCACCCGCTCGACGTACAGGTCGGTGACGTCGGGACCGAGGTTCGTGAAGCCCCAGGCGATGTCGCGGTTGTGCCCGATCACCACGCCGGGCACGCCGGAGAAGCCTGAACCCCGCCACGTCCATCGGGCACTCGCTGGACACGGTGCGGCAGTGCAGGCCGACCTGGGTCCAGACGCCGGGCAGCGAGATGCCCAGGTGCGGGTCGTTGGCCAGCATCGGCGCGCCGGTGCTGGTGTGCTTGCCGTCGACCACCCAGGCCTGTTGGAGCCGAGGCCGTCGCCCTTCCCCAGCAGCGCCGGTACGCCAGACAGCACGCCCTTCACGCCGGCGAGCGCCGCCAGCGTCCGGCCGCCGCCCGGCGCCGGGCGGCGCAGCAGCGCGGATCCGCGGCCGTCGACGTCCTGGTCGAACTCCTTGCCCAGCAGACCGCCCTGCTGGACGATCGGCGGATGCTTGTCGTAGGGGTACGACGGGTAGAGACTCGGCCGTCTGCTCCTCCCCCACCGCGGCGGTCGTCAGCGCCCGGCCGATCTCCTCCTCGAGGTTGCCGCGCAGGTCCCAGGCCATCGCCTTGAGCCAGGCGATGGAGTCCACCGCGGACCACTTCTCGGGGGTGTAGTCGAGGCCGGTGACGCCGAGCAGGGTGTACTCGAGCGCCATCTCGGAGGTGGAGCGGCCGGCGAGATAGGCGTTGACGCCTTCGGCGTAGGCGTCCAGCGCGCTGCGGGTCGCCGGCCGGAGCATCGTCAGGCTCCTGCTCGGCCACCTGTCGCCACCCGAGGGTGCGCACCACGAGGTCGCTCTCCAGGCCGGCCTCGCCGAACAGGCTCGGAGAGCCGGCCCGCGGTCGCGTGGCGGCGTACGTCCATCTCGAAGAAGCGGTCCTGAGCGGCCACGAAGCCCTGCGCCATCATCAGGTCGTGCATCGAGTCGGCGTAGATCTGCGGGATGCCGGCACCGTCCCGCACCACCCGGGCCTCGCCCTCCAGCCCGGAGAGCCCCAGGCTGCCGCTGGTCTGCGGCCACGGGCGGCGGACCACGACGACCGTGGTCACCAGGCCGGCGACGAGAACCAGCACCAGCAGCACGGCGATGCCGGCCATCCAGCGCAGGGGTCGCGACCAGGCGCGGAACCCCCGCCAGCCTGCGGTCCCCCGTCGGTACGCCGGGCATGTCCTCGGTGCTGCTGCTTGCCTCCACCATGGTGCGGCCATTGTGCCGGGTGCGTCCGGCGCGATGCCCACGGACTCCCGGCCGTGCCGTATCCTTGGCACTCGACAGTCGAGAGTGCCAACACGGAGTTCGCCGATGCCCACCTACCAGTACCTCTGCACCGCGTGCGGTCACGCCTTCGAGCAGTTCCAGAGCCTTCAGCGACGACGCGCTCACGGTCTGCCCGGAGTGCGACGGGCGGCTGCGCAAGGTCTTCAACTCGGTCGGCGTGGTCTTCAAGGGATCCGGCTTCTACAAGACCGACAGCCGCTCCTCCAGGCTCGTCCAGCGAGACCAGCGGCAGCGGGTCGTCCCCCTCGACGACCACCTCGACGCCGGCCGCGAGGCTCCTCCGACACCTCCTCGACGCCGGCGAAGAGCTCGTCCACCGGCTCCTCCAGCAGGCTCCTCCAGCAGGCTCCTCCAGCAGGCTCGTCCAGCAGCGGCGCGGCGGCTTCCTCCGCCTGAGGTCCGGGGCCTGTGGATGACGCCTGCAGGCGGGCGCCCACCGGCCTAGCGTGCCGGGCATGGACACCTCCGCCCGGCGCCGCGTCGCCGACACCCTGACCGACCTCCGACGCCGCGTCCTGCGCCGGCGCCGACCTCTCGCCGCCCTGCTCGCCGCCGGCGCGGTGGCCGCCGGCCTCCACGCCCTCGCCCCGCCCGACCCACCGACCGTCACGGTGCGCGTTGCCGGGCACGACCTGCCGGCCGGGCACGTGCTGGGCCGCGGCGACCTCGCCGACGTGACGCTGCCCGCGGGCGTCGTCCCGGGCGGGGCGGTCGGGACCCCCGAGGGACGGACCCTGGCGGCGCCGCTGCGCGCGGGCGAAGCGGTCACCGACGTACGGCTGGTGGGGGCCGGGCTCGCGGACGCCCAACCACCGGGGGCCGTCACGCTGCCCGTCCGTCTCTCCGACGCCGGCCAGGCCGGCCTGCTCACCGTGGGCGACCGGATCGACCTGGTCGCCACCGATCCGCGCGCCGGGAGCGCCCGGGCACTGGCCTCGGACGCGCAGGTGCTGGCCCTCCCAGAGGCTGGTACGACGACCGACGGCGCCCTCCCCGGGCGGCTGGTCGTGCTCGCCCTGCCCGCTGCGGACGTGGAAGAGGTCACGGCCGCCTCGGTCGCGTCGTACGTGACTTATACGTGGCGTCGCAGATAGGTTGCGATGCTGAGTAGCACCACCACCGCCAAAATTCTCGGAATTGAGGAGAAATCCATGTCCGGCTTCAAGAAGTTCCTGCTCCAGGGCAACTTGGTCGACCTGGCCGTTGCGTTCATCATCGGCACCGCGTTCGCTGCGGTCGTGAAGACCTTCACCGACACGCTGATGGGCTTCATCGGCAAGATCTTCGACCAGCCCGACTTCAGGCTCGGCCGAGATCGCCAACGTCAACGTGGGCCTGTTCATCAACGCCGTGATCGCCTTCGTGATCATGGCGGCCGTCGTCTACTTCCTCGTGGTCACGCCCTACACCAAGGCCAAGGAGAAGTTCTTCCCCGACCAGCCGGAGGCCGAGGCCCCCGACATCGTCCTGCTCACGCAGATCCGGGACGCGCTCACGACCCGCTGATCGTCCGCAACACCGACAGGTGCCGCTTCACCCTCCGTGGTGGGGCGGCACCTGCTCTTTGAGCCACTTCTCCGCGGCCGGCTCCGCCTTCGCGGCAGGCTCGTCCTTGTCGTCCTCGGTGACCGAGGGCTCGACGTCGCCGAAGATCTCGGCAAGCCGCTGCTTGCGCTTCCAGGCGGGCTCGTCGGTGCCGGCCATCAGCACAGACCGGCCGCGGCGCGGCCTTCCTGGGACAGGCCGCCGTCGCCGGTGGCGCCGTTGCTCGGCTGGTCCGTCGCGCCGTCGCTGGCCTTGTCGCTGGCCTTGTCGCTGGCCCCGTCGCTCGCGGTGGCCGACGACGACGGCGCCCCGGCGGAGGAGGAGCCACCGGCGGACGGCGTACCGTCCGGCTTGTCACCGGCGCTCAGCGCGTCCTTGAGGAACTCCGCCGTCAGCGGCTTGTCGCGGCGCACCAGGCGCCACAGCCTTCTGCACCTCGGGCGTCCACTCGATGCCGGAGCTCACCTTGTCGGAGTAGACCCACGGCGTCGTGACGAACTTGATGTTGTCGGCGCCGATGCCCCGCGCGGTGTTGGCGATGTCGGCGATCTCGGCGATGTCGAGGTCGGACTGCAGCGAGGAGGTCGCGGCGTTCATGAACCGGATCAGCCGGTCGGGGCGCGCGAGCATGCCGGCCGTCAGCGCCTTGTTGATCATCGAGCCGATGAAGGCCTGCTGGCGACGGGTCCGGTTGGGGTCGGTGCCGTCGCCGATCCGGTAGCGGGCGCGGACGTAGGTCAGCGCCTCCTTGCCCTTGATCTCGCGCGTGCCCGCCTTGAGGTGGACGTCGTGCTTGGGGTCGTCGATGTCCTCGGGGATGCAGACCTCGACGCCGTCGAGGGCGTTGACCATGTCCTTGAACTGGTTGAAGTCCACGACCACGTAGTGGTCGATCCGGACCCCACTCAGCCTGCTCGACCTGGCGGGTCGTGCACGCCGGGCCGCCGGAGGCGAAGGCCTCGTTCCACTTGACGTAGCCACCGCTGCCGGGGATCTCGGAGCCGTCCTCGCGGTAGCAGGTGGGCCGCACCACGGCCGTGTCCCGCGGGATGGAGATGCCGTAGGCGTACTCCCGGTCGGCCGAGAGGTGGAACAGGATCGTCGTGTCGGAGAGGCCGCCACCGGCCTCGCCGTCGATGCCGTTGCCCTCACCCGAGCGGCTGTCGGTGCCCATGACGAGCACGTTCAGCGGCTCCTCGGGCCCCGACACCTCCTCCTTCGCGGGCCGGTCCCTGCCGAGCCTGGGCGGCGATCTCCTTGTGGTCGATGTTGCCGTTGAAGTTGTTGTAGAGCGCGACCACACCAACGCCGGTGAGGAGACCGAGCGCAGTGAGGCTGGACAGGATCACCTTGAAGACGAGCCTTGCCCGGCTGCGGCGCCTTGCGCCGGCCACCGCCGCGGGTGCCTCGCGGGCGTCGTACGGCGCGGGAGGTCGACACGCGACGAGCCCGGCTGCCGGGCTCGCTCGGCCCTCCCGGTCGCCGGGAGGAGTCGTGCTGAGTCATCTGTCACCTGGTCGTGCGGCCGCCTCGGGGCGGGCTTGCATGGTCTTCTCGTTCGCCTTGCCGAGTCAGCGACCGTACGACGCGCGAGCGCCGCCCCCACCGTACGGACCCGGGCAAGCCCGGTCGGTCTGGCGACCGCCGACAGTGGTATGCGAGCCATTCTCCCCGCTCACCCTGCCCTGCGCCGAATCCTGTGGCGCGCACCTGACAAGATGGTTCGCCGTACGCCCCCGTAGACTCAGTGGATAGAGCAGCCGCCTCCTAAGCGAAAGGTCGTAGGTTCGACTCCTACCGGGGGCACCCTCAGCCCACCTCGACCGGCTCCGGTCCGTCCATCGCCTCCGCGACCGGGGACCCGGGCGCCGTGCCGAGCAGGGTGGCGGTGACGAAGTCCGCTGCGGCCCGCTCGAAGGTCCGGTGCTCGGCGAGCATCGCGTGCTTGCCGTTGCGTATGGCGACAAAGCCCACCTGGTTGCGCGCCGCGAGCCGGGCGGCCAGGGCGCGAGCGCGCTGGACCGGTGCGATCCGGTCGCGCAGCCCGTGCACGAACAGGACCCGGCGGTCGCGGAGCGGGAGCCGGTCGGCGTCATTCGCGTAGACGAAGGCGGCCAGCGCCACCACACCACGCACGGAGGACCGAGTGGCGGCGAGGATCGAGGCGCGGCCACCGAGCGAGTGGCCCACCAGGCAGACGGGGACGTCGGCGCCGTACCGCTCGGCGACCCGGTCGAGCGCCCAGTGGGCGTCCTCGACCGGGGTGTGCCGGGTGTCCCAGCCGCGGTAGGAGTTCAGCAGACGGTAGACCGCGAGGCGGCGCTTGCCGGCGCGCGCGATCCGGCGGGCGACGGGGATCATCCGCAGGACCGAGAGCCTGGGCGGGGCTCACCATCACCTCGCCCCGGCGCGCGCCACCGCCGTGCAGCACGATCACGATGCCCTCGACCTCGCGCGGTTGCCGGACCGGCAGGAGCCTCGGCTTGCTCGCCATCGTCAGGACAGGACCGCGCCGACCGAGACGCCGGCGACGTGGTCCTGCTCGGGCGGGACGACGGGGTAGGTCGACACGGGGGCCTCCTTCGGGGAGCAGCGGCGGACCCGGCGGTACCCACGGCAGGGAAGTTCGAGACGGAGGCAACCGATCGGTCCGCCGGCGCGTCTCCATGGACGTGATCTGGATCGCCGCCGCCGTCATGTGGACCCTCGTGCTGCTCACCCTCGCGGTGGCGATGGCGCGGCGAACGCAGCGATGACTCAGGCCGGTGCGCGGCCCGCGCGCAGGCGGGCCAGCAGGATCAGCGCACACGCGGGTGTGATGAGCAGGTTCGGGATCGCGATGGGCAGCAGGTCGTTGGCGAAGCCGTAGACGATCCACGCCGCGCCCTGGATCGTCGCGATGGTCCAGGTCCACACGCTCAGCCCGCGCAGCGCCGCAGGGTCGTGGCGGCGGCCGAGCGTGTGGCGGGTCTGCGGCAGGAACTGCCCGACGTCGATGATCCCGACGAGCCAGCCGAGGGCGGCGATCACGGCACCGCCCTCCCCCGCGAGCCGCTGAGGATGGCCCACAGGATGACGCTCGCGCAGACCAGGTTGACGACGCCGGCGAGCATGACCGGGCGTGCGTGCTCCACCGAGCCGTATGTCGTGAGCAGGATGTTGAACACGATCGCCACCGTGTACGTCGTCCGGCTCAGCGCGGCCAGCGCCTCCGGGTCGGCTCGGTGCCGGACGGCGCGGAAGGCCTGCGGGAGCCACATGGTGGCGGCGCCGGCGCTGCCGACGTAGCCGATCGCCTCGATCACGGCCGGGTCAACCGAGGAGGGCCACGGCGGCGCCGTACCCCTCGGGGACGAGGACGTCCTGGACGGACCAGCCCGCGATCCTGCGACCGGGAGCCTCGTCGGTGCCCAGGTAGTCGAGGTGCGGGTCACGGCCCAGGCCGATGCCGATGCCCTTGAGGTAGGCCTCGGTGCGCGACCAGGCGCGGGTGAAGCGGACGGTGGCGCGGCCGCCGTCGAGGGTCCCCTGGGCGGCCGCGGTGATCTCCTGGGTCTCCCGCGGGTGCAGCAGGCCGGCCAGGGCAACCGGGTCGTCGGGGTGGCGCTCCACGTCCACCCCCACCGGTACGTCGGCGACGGCGATCAGCACCTGACCGGGCGTGTGCGACAGCGAGAACTCCACCGCGGCTCCCTCAGCACGCGGACGGCCGTGCGGCTCCCCGCAGCCCGGGCAGTCGTGGCGGCCCCACACGACGTCCTCCGGCGCGGTGCGGGTCGCGGCGCCGAGCACCAGCCGGGCCGCCGCGTGGGCGAGCACGTAGGCGCGGCGCAGGCTCCGCCCGGACGTAGGAGGACGACTGCTTGCGCTCCGCCTCGTCGAGCCAGGTCGCGCCGAGGTCGAGTCTCCTCGTCGCCGAAGCGCTCGGTCTCCATCCGCCACACGCCGAGCGCGCCGGGGACCGGCGCGGGCACGACGCGGAGCGAGTCCAGCGTCACGGGCTCGACCGGGATCGCCGAACGATCCGGTACCGCCTCCGCAACGTCGCGACTCATCGACCCGAGGCTAACAAGGTGCTGGTCAGCCGGCTCCCTCGGCGCGGGCTGCCTTCGCGAGGGCGTTCTCGACGACCGAGCCTGAACCGCGATCCGTTGGGCCAGCCGTCGTAGTGACAGGCCAGTATCACCAGGCTCGCGCAGCACCTCGGCGTCCAGGCTCGCCGTTGGCCAGCGCCGCCGGGACCTGGATGCCGAGCACGTCATCGGCGCGCTGGCCGACCAGCAGCCCGATCAGGAAGAGCCGCCGGTCGCGGTCGCTGATCCCGGGCCGCTGCCAGACGTCGCCGAACAGGTGCTCCGCGGTGTAGCGGAAGAAGTCGCCCTCGCCGTCGGTCATGTCGAAGCCGTAGACCTGCTCCATCTTCTCCAGGCCGCGACGGCGCGCCTCCGGGAGGTCGTCGAACTTGCCCATCAGATCCCCAGTCCCTTCCGCAGGCGCGGGAGCGCCTCCCGTGCCAGTGGTACGTCGACGCCGAGCTCGTCCGCGAGTGCGACCGCGAAGCCCAGGTCCTTCTCCCCCAGCGCGGCGACGTGGGAGAAGACGCCGTGCCAGAAGTCGTCGGGTGCGATCGGCGCCGCGGTCGCCCGGTGCATGATCGCGCCCGGGCCGCCGGTGATCGCGTCGGTGTGGCGCACCACCTCGCCGAGCGCGAGCAGGTCGAGGCCGGCGGCCTCGGCGAGTCTGCTGGGCCTCGGTGACGGCGGTGAAGGCCACGAAGTGGATGAGGTTGCGGGCCAGCCTTCATCCGGGTGCCGGAGCCGAGCGGCCCGGCATGGACGACCTTGCTGCCCATCGCCTCCAGGGCCGGCCGCGCGGCGGCGAAGGCCTCGGCGTCGCCGCCGGCCATGATCGCCAGGCTGCCGTCGGCAGCACCCATCGGCCCGCCGCTGACCGGGGCGTCGAGGACCCGGTGGCCCTGCACCGCCAGGCTCGGCCGGGGTCGTGGGCGCCACCGTGGAATGGAGGACGAGCACCGCGCCGGGCGGCAGGTCCCGCGCCACGTCGTGCACCTGGTCGTCGTCGCGGACCATCACGCAGACCACGTCGGCGTCGATCGCCGCGACGGAGCCGACGGCGGTGGCACCCGCGGCGACCAGACCCGGCGACGGGTTCCGGCGCGACGTCGTAGACCCGGAGGTCGACGTGATCGGCAGCGGCGAGCCGGAGCGCCATCGGCCTGCCGATGTTGCCGAGGCCGACGAACCCGACCGTGAGCACGCCGGTCACAGCCGGAAGGTCTGGCCGCCGTCGACCGCCAGGACCTGGCCGGTCACCCAGGAGGCGTCGTCGGAGAGCAGGAAGAGCAGCGCGCCGACCATGTCCTCTACGGCGCCCATCCGCTTGATGGCGAGGCTGTTGCGGACGATGTCCTTGGCCGCGTCGCCCGCCTGCGTGCGGGTCGCCTCGGTGTCGGTCGGTCCGGGCGCGATCGCGTTCACCCGGATCCGCTGGCCGCCGAGTCTCGTGCGCGAGCCTGCTGGGTGAGGCTGTTGATCCCCGCCTTGGCGAGGCCGTAGAAGCCGGAGTAGAGGTAGGCCGCCGTGCTTGACTGGTTGACGATCGCTCCCCCGCCCCGCTTGGCGATCTCGGGGTGGACCGCGCGGGTCATGACGAGCGCGCCGTCGAGGTTCACGCTCATGAACCTGCGGTAGTAGTCCCAGTCGACGGAGATCAGCAGGTTGAACTCCATGTCGCCGTAGATCGCGGCGTTGTTGACGAGGTGGTCGATCCCGCCGAGCTCCGCGACGCTCCGCTCGACGAGGCTCTCGGCGGACTCGGCCGACGACACGTCGCAGCGCACGAAGATCGCGCGGCCGCCGTTCTCCTCGATGGACGCGGCGACCTTGGCGCCGGCCTCCTCGTTCAGGTCGGCGACGACGACCGCCGCGCCCTCCCTCGCCAGGGCCCGTGCGTAGGCCTCGCCGATGCCCTGGGCCGCGCCCGTGACGACGACCACCTTGTCCTGGAATCGCATTTCACTCCTACCACTCTGGTGCCGGGGAATCCCCGCTTACCGGGGGATTCCTGCGCTTACTGGCCGTTGCAACGGTCAAGAACCGTAGGAATCCCCCGGTAAGCGGGGATTCCTACGACCCGCTCACGCCGGCTCCGCGATCGTCTTGGTCTCCAGGTACTCCTCGAACCCGGCGACACCCATCTCCCGGCCGATGCCGGACTGCTTGTAGCCCCCGAACGGGGCGTCGGGGCTGAACCACACGCCCCCGTTGACCGCGAGGGTCCCGGTCCGGATCCGCGCGGCGACGGCCCTGGCGCGCTCCAGGTCGCCGGAGTCGACCGACCCGGAGAGCCCGTACGCCGAGTCGTTGGCGATCCGCACCGCGTCGTCGTCACCGTCGTGCGGGATCACCACGAGGACCGGGCCGAAGATCTCCTCCTGCGCCAGGCGCGAGGAGTTGTCCAGGCCGGCCACGACGGTGGGCTGCACCCAGAAGCCGTCCTGCTCGATGATCGCGCCGCCGGTGGCGAAGGTGCCGCCCTCCTCCCGGGCCACCTCGAAGTAGGACGCCACCCGGTCCCGCTGGACGGACGAGATCACCGGGCCGCAGATGGCGCCGGGGTCGGCGGGGTCCTTCGCGCCGATGGACTCCATGGTCGCCGCGGCGACGGACACCGCCTCGTCGTACCGCTCGCGGGGGACGACGAGCCGGGTCGTGATCGCGCAGCCCTGGCCGGCGTGGATGCAGGCCGCGAAGGCGGTGCCGCCGGCGACCGCGGCCACATCGGCGTCGTCGAGCGCGATCGCGGCGGACTTGCCGCCCAGACTCGAGGAAGACCTTCTTCAGCGTGGGCGCGGCCGCCGCCATGATCGCCCGGCCGACGGCGGTGGAGCCGGTGAAGGACACCATGTCGACTCGCGGGTCGGTCGAGAGCACGGAGGCGACCTCGTTGGAGCGCGGGGTCACCACGTTGAAGACGCCCGCGGGGATGTCGGTGTGCTCGGCGACCAGGCGGCCCAGGCTCGGCCGCCACCCACGGGGTGTCCGGCGCCGGCTTGAGCACGACGGTGCAGCCGGCGGCGAGCGCCGGGCCGGCCTTCGCGAGGTTGATCTGGGTCGGCACGTTCCAGGGCGTGATGGCGGCGACGACGCCGACCGGCTCGCGCCGCACGGTACGACGCGAGGGAATCCCCATCGGCGAGGCGACCCCGAGGTCGGTCTCGAACGCATAGGACTCCAGCAGGTCGGTCACCCACCTCAGCCCGTCCACCGGCACGTCGAACCCGGCCGCGCCCATCATGAATCCCGGCATCCCGACCTCGGCCGTGGTGAGCGCCCGGAAGGTGTCGGCGTGCTCCAGCAGGGCCGCGTGCAGGCTGCCGCAGGCACCGCACCCGCAGCCCGGCGTCCGTCGACCACGAGGACTCCTCGAAGGCCCGGCGGGCAGCGGCGATCGCCCTGTCCACGTCCTCGGCGGTGCCGTCGGGAGCCACCCCGATCTCCTGCCCGTTCGCCGGGTTCAGGACCGGGTACGTCGCGCCGTCGGACGCCCCGACCAGCTTTGCCGTCGATCAGCCTGCTGGGCCGGCGGCGGCAGCGCGCTCACGCCGTCACCTCCGGAGCGGATGCCTGCTCGACGTACTGCCCGGCCTCGACCGGAGGCGGCCACACGGTCGAGGGCGAACTCGGCGTGGTGGTAGTGCCCGGGGACGCCGTGCCCGGAGACCGACATCCGCTTCAGCAGGGTGTCCGGCGCCTTGCCGGCCTGGATGATCTCCAGGAAGGTGTGCGCGGTCGAGGGCATGTCGAACCAGTCGCGCTGCCAGACGATCTTGACGCCCTCGTCGGTGCGCCCGACGCCGAACCAGGAGCCGCCGAGGCCGAGGATCTCGTACTCCTTGCCGCTGTCGTCGAGGATCCCCGAGCGCTGCTTCCAGAAGCCCACGATCATCGCCTTCTGCTCGTCGATCACCGTGCAGACGTAGTCGTAGTGCCAGCCGTCGAGGCCGTCCATCTCGATGCCGATCGCCCAGTCCCGGATCTGGTCGCGGCCCACGGCCATGAAGTGCTCGTCCGGGGCGTACATCCAGCCGTACGTCGCGTCCGCGGCGTACCACTCGGCCATCACCCGCCAGTCGCCGCTCTGCTCGGCGCGGCGGTTGACGTCGAGCCAGGAGTCCCAGAACTCCTCGATCTCCGCCCTGCTCAGAGGTGCGGTCAGGTCACTCATCTCGGTCCTCCTCGACGGACAGGGCGAAGGCGGGGCAGTACTTCACAGCGGTGGTGACGTCGGCGCGCAACGCCTCGCCGGGGTGCTCGTCGAGGACGACGACCACGTCGGCGGACTCGTCGAAGCCGAAGACGCTCGGCGCCTCGCCCTGGCAGAGCCTGGTGGCCCTGGCACACGCCGGTGTCGGCGACGACCCTCATCGGATCCTCCGGCGGTACTTCACGCGGGCGGGCTGTGCGAGCCTGGATGACCATCTTGGTGAAGTCGTCGCGGTAGGAGTCCAGGCTCCTGCACGGGCTCGAAGGAGAAGTCCCGCAGGATCACCGAGAAGATGGCCTTCATCTGCATCATCGCGAAGGCGTTGCCGACGCAGCGGTGCTTCCCGGCGCCGAAGGGGATCCAGGTCCAGCGGTTCTGCAGGTCCTCCTGGCGCGGGTCGACGTAGCGGCCCGGGTCGAACTGGTCGGCCTTCGGGAAGTCCTCCTCGATCCGGTTCGAGACCCGCGGCGAGGCCGCGAGCACGGTGCCGGCGGGGATGGTGTGCCCGAGCAGGTCGAAGTCGGCCTGCACCAGGCGCATCAGGATCACCAGCGGCGGGTGGAGGCGCAGGGTCTCCTTGAGTGCCGCCTCCAGCACGGGGATCGAGCGCAGGGCCTGGAAGGAGACCTCGCTGCCGTCGGCGTACAGCGCGTCCAGACTCGGCGACGACGTCGGCCATCACGGCCGGGTTGCGCAGCAGACTCGATCATCGCCCACGAGGCGGTGCCGGACGAGGTGTGGTGGCCGGCGAACATCATCGAGATGAAGATGCCGGTGACCATGTCGGCGTCGTAGCCCACCGCGATGAGGACGTCGAGCAGGTCTCGCTCCTCCTTCGGCACCTCGCCACGGGCCCGGCGCGCGGCGATGATCGCCTGCACCTTCGCGACCAGGCTCCTCCCGCGCCTCGTCGCGGATCCGGAAGTCTCTCGATGTCGGCGTACGGGTCGACGTAGGCGATGGCGTCGGTGCCGTGCTCGAGGCGGTGGTAGACCTCCGCGAAGGAGCCGTCGAGCCTGGTCGCGGAACGGCTTGCCGATCAGGCACGAGGAGGTGGTGTAGATCGTCGACTCGGCGAAGAAGTCGAGCAGGTCGATCTCACCCTCCTCGCCCCAGCCGGCGACCATCCGGCGGATCTCGGCCTCGATGGTCTGCGCGTGCCCGCGCATCATGTCGCCGCGCAGCGCCTGGTTCTTGAGCATCTGCTGGCGCTCCTCGGGCGAGGCGTCGAAGACCACGCCCTTGCCGAAGATCGGCGTCATGAAGGGGTACGCCGCCGCCTGGTCCAGCACGTCGTCGGGCGCCCGGAAGAAGGCCTCGTTGGCCTCCGCACCGGTGACCAGGACGACCTGCTTGTCGGCGAGCCGGAAGCGGCCGATGTCGCCGCACTCCTCGCGCACCCGGTGGAAGAGCGCGATCGGGTCCACCCGCATCTCGGGCAGGTGCCCGGTGCCCTTGATGATCGCGGGGACGCTGACGTCCTGGTCGTCGAGGAGCGTGGAGACCTCGGGGATGTCGTGGAGACTCACTTGCCCTCCAGGGGTGCTTCGGGGTTCACGTCGAGCGGACTGAGGTGCACCCCGCGCGGGGCGCTGACGACCGTGACGATCGCGTCCGCGACCGCCGATGCCTTGAGGAAGTGCGAGTGCCGGGCGTGCCCCCACTTGATCCACTCGGTGAGGACCTTCGCGCCGGCGTCGGCGTCCCAGTCCGAGCCCATCTCCGACCACGTCGGCCCGGGGCGTACGACGGACGCGCGCACCCCCGTGCCCTCCAGGCTCCATCTGCAGCGCCTCGACCAGGCCCTCCAGCCCGGACTTCGTGGCGCTGTAGCCGCGCATGAACGGCCGGGCCCGCAGGGCGGTGTCGGAGGAGACGAAGACGAGGTCGCCGCGCTGCCGCTCGACCATGCCGGTGCCGAAGGCGCGGACCAGGCGGTGCGCGCCGAGCACGTTGACGTCGAACTCCGCGGCCAGGCTCGTCGGTGCTCGCGTCGAGCAGTGCGCCCGGCGCGAGCAGCCCGGCGTTGCACACCACCACCTCGGCCGCGCCGAGACCGGCGGTCGTGGCCGCCGCGAACTTCTCCACCGAGGCGGTCGAGGCGACGTCGAGGGCGTGCACGAACGCCTCTCCCCGGCCTCGCGGATCTCGGTGGCCAGCCTCCTGCAGGCGGTCCACCCGGCGCGCACCGAGGGCGACGGGGGAAGCCGGCTGCCGCGAGGGCGCGCGCGGTCTCGGCGCCGATCCCGGACGAGGCGCCCGCGACGACGGCCGGGCGGCGGTCGGGGTGGACGGGCTTCCGTGATCCAGCCATCACGCGCTCCTGACGGTGAACGAGACCGGCAGGGACGCGAAGCCGCGCACGCTGGTGGAGTGCACCCGCACCGCGCGCTCGGGGTGCACCTCGAAGGCCTCGACCCGGCGGACGAGTCTCCTCCAGCACCACCCGCGCCTCGAGCCGCGCGAGGTTGGCGCCGAGGCAGAAGTGCCGGCCGGTGCCGAAGCCTCAGGATCTGCGCCAGCTCGGCCTTGTCGCGGCCGATGTCGTACGTCGTGGGGTCGGTGAAGACCCGCTCGTCGCGGTTCGCGCTGCCGAGCAGGACCAGCGCCTTGGAGCCCGCCGGGATGGTCGTGCCGGCGACCTCGGCGTCCCGCACGACGTACCGCGCGAGCATCTGGCTGGAGGTGTCGTGGCGCAGCGTCTCCTCGATCCACGCCGGCACCAGGCCGGGATCGGCGAGCACCCGCGCCTGCTGCTCGGGGTGCGCGGCGAGGTGGAAGAGCGCGTTGCCGAGCAGCCTTGGTCGTCGTCTCGTTGCCCGCCACCACCATGAGGAACAGGAACGCCATGATCTCGCCGTCGGTGAGCCGGTCGCCGTCGAGCTCGGCCGCGACCAGCGCGGAGGTCAGGTCATCGCCCGGCGTACGACGGCAGTGCGCGACCATCTCGCCGTAGTACTCGAAGAGCGCGAAGGACGCCTCCATGCCGGCCTGCGGCACGTCGCGGACGCCGTCCTCCCGGTGGACCACGAGGTCCGCCAGGCGTCGTACCTCGTCCCGGTCGGCGACGGGCACGCCCATCATCTGCGAGATCACGTCCATCGGGAGCAGGCCGGCGAAGTCGGTGATCCAGTCGGCCTCGCCGCGCTCGGCGTCGGCGGCGAAGGCGCGCTCGAGGTAGCGCGCGGTCAGCGCCTCGACCTCCGGGGTCGCCTCCCGCACCCGGCGGGGGGTGAAGGCCGCGGAGACCAGCCTGCGGATCCGCGACTGCTCGGCGCCGTCGAGGCCGAGGAAGCTCATCACCCGGTGCGCCTCGGGGTTCCACGCGGAGGCGTCGAGGGAGACCCCCATCCGGTTCGAGAACGTCTCGTCGTCACGCAGCACCGCGAACACGTCGGCGTGCCGGGAGATCACCCAGATGTCGTCGGCCTCCGCGTGGTGGACCGGGTCCTCCTCGCGCAGCCACCGGTACGTCGGGTAGGGGTCGTCCTGGAAGGCGTAGTCGTAGGGGTCGAAGACCATCAGTGGCCCCGGAGGATCACGGCGACGGCGGAGACCAGCCGCTCGGCGATCTCGTCGTAGGTCATCAGCCCCATGCCGGCCTGCAGCAGCGCACCGGAGAAGGTCAGCACCAGCACCTCCAGCACCGCGGGGTCGGCCTGCTCCCCCATCGCCGCCTCGAACCGGGCGAGGAACTCCGCGCCGATCCGCAGCCGCAGCCGTGCGACGTCGGGGTCGGTGCCGAGCAGCGCGGGGGGTGACGGCGGCGGCCAGACTCCGGCTCCTCGACGATCCGCGCGGTGAGCGCGCGCATGGTGGCCTGCAGCCGCGTGGTGGCGCTGTCGCCACCCGGCGCCGCAGCGTCGTCGGAGGTGAGGTGGCGCCAGAAGAGCCTCGGCGAAGAGGTGGTTCTTCGAGGCCAGGTAGGTGTAGGCCGTCGCCGGCGAGACGCCCGCGCGCTGGGCGACGGTGCGCACCGTCAGCGCCTCGTGGCCCACGGCCCGCAGGCTCCGCCAGCCCGGCGACGAGCAGACTTCTCCACGGTCTCGGCCTGGCGGGGGTTCAGACCCTGCCGCGGTGCTTCGAACACTTGACTGGACACGTGTCCAACATAGGAGACGTTCGATCCGGGCGCAAGCATTTTCCTAGAACACGTTCTAGTCTGCTGACATGCGCAACGGGATCGTCCTCTTCACCTCCGACCGCGGCATCACTCCTGCGCGGTTGGCCAAGGCCGCCGAGGACCGCGGCTTCGACACCATCTACGTGCCCGAGCACACCCACATCCCGATGCGCCGCGACGCGCTGCACCCGACGGGCGGCGAGGAGCCCGCCCGACGACCGGTACCTGCGCACCCTCGACCCGTGGGTGTCGCTGGCCACCTGCGCGGCCGTCACCGAGCGGATCGGGCTCTCGACCGCGGTCGCGCTCCCGGTCGAGTCCGACCCGATCACCCTCGCCAAGACGCTCGCCACCCTCGACCACCTCTCCGGCGGTCGCGTCACCGTCGGCGCCGGCTTCGGCTGGAACACCGACGAGCCTGACCGACCACCACGTGCCGGCCGGAAAGCGGCGCACCGTCCTCAAGGAGTACCTGGAGGCGATGCGCGCCCTGTGGACCGAGGAGGAGGCGTCGTACGACGGCGAGTTCGTCTCCTTCGGCCCGAGCCTGGGCCTTCCCCAAGCCCCGCAGGGGCGGATCCCGGTGATCATCGGCGCCGGCGCGGGGCCGAAGACCTTCGCCTGGATCGCCGCGCACGCCGACGGCTGGATGACCACCCCGACCACCAGCGACGTCGCGGCCAACGCCGACAAGCCTGCGCAAGGCGTGGGCCGAGGCCGGGCGCGAGGGCCAGCCGGACGTGCGGATCCTGGTCGCCAAGCGTCCCGACGAGTCGGACTTCGCGGACTGGATGGCTGCCGGGCCCAGCGAGCCTGATCTGGGGCGTCCCGGACTCCGACGAGGACAAGGTGCTCGCCTACCTCGACAAAGCCTGGCCGGGCGGCTGGGGCTGGCGTGAGCAGGTACGCCGACCTCTCGCGCGCGGAGCTCGCGGTCGTCGTGCCGGAGCCTGTTGCTGATGGGTCAGTCTCATCGACCGCTCCGGGATGGCTCGGTGCATCGCGGCCTTCGGGCGCGAGGAGATGCAGCAGGTCGCGATCGAGGAGTGGGCGGCGGCCAGCCCGGTCTACACGCGGCGGATGCAGGCGGCGCTCGGCTACGCACCGGAGCAACCCGGGCAGGGCGACGTGGTCACCATCTTCAAGGGCCTGCAGACTCGACATCGGCGCTCCCCCGCAGTTCATGGACTTCCGCTACACGGTGCACGACCCCTGGCGCGGGGAGTTCCGGCTCGACCACTGCGGAGCGCTGATGGACGTCGAGCCGATGGGCGAGGACTACGTGCGCGGCATGTGCCACGACATCGAGGACCCGACCTTCGACGCGACCGCGATCGCCTCCAACCCGCACGCCCAGGTCCGCCCGATCCACCGGCCGCCGCGCAGCGCCGAGCAGAGGGCCGCCGACCGCCACCCGCACTGCGCGTGGACGGTGGTCATCGACGACGCGCACCCCGAGCCCGAGCCGGTGCCCGCGCTCGCGGTCGTCGAGCGCTCCCGCGCCGCGACCCTCGCCCTCGCGCCGATCGACGCGAGCGACGAGGGCCGCGCCGACTACACCGGACCGCTGCTCTCCGACCTCGACCTCGCCGCCTTCTCCCAGTCCGCGCTGGTGCGCATCGCCGACGAGGTCTGCCTGCAGATGCACCTGCTCGACCGCTCGTTCGCGCTGGCCGTCGCCGAGCGGACCGAGACCGACGCGGAGTCTGCTGAAGCCTGCGCCGCAAGCGACTCGTCGGCGTCGCCGGCATCGGCGCCGAGCGGCTGGCCCGCGCGCTGGACCTGCACACGCTCGACCCGGTCGAGGGCGCGCTGCGGCTGCTGGCCGTGCACCCCCTGCTCAACCCCGCCGAGTACGTCGACGCGGAGCTCTCCGGCGACGAGTTCGGTCGTCCGCCCCGGTCCCGCCGACGAGGACGGCGCCTGGATCTCGCTGTGCGGCCCGGACTGGACCGCGGCGCTCCAGGCGGTCGTGCACGGGCTCGACCCGCACCTCGACGTCGAGGTCTCCCCGCTCGCCGACGAGGCGGGCTGGCGGGCGCTGGTCGTACGCAGGGACGAGGCGGCACCGGAGGCGCCCGAGGTGGAGGTCGTCCGCTTCAGCACCGGCGCGGCCTTCGAGTTCCAGCCGCGCCGGTCGCTGCCGATCAGCCCCGTCTAGGTCTCAGGCGACCTCGTTCAACCGGCCGGTCGCCACGTCGAACACGAAGCCGCGGATGCTGTCCTTGACCGGGATGAACGGCGAGGCCTTGATCCGGTTGATCGACTGGCGCACGTCGGCCTCGGCGTCCGGGAAGGCCTCGCTCTCCCAGGCCGGCTTGATGCCGGTGTCCTTCTCGATGTCGGCCTTGAAGGCGTCGTCGGTGAAGGTGACCATGCCGCAGTCGGTGTGGTGGATGAGGATGATCTCCTTCGTGCCGAGCAGCCGCTGGCTGATCGTGAGGGAGCGGATCTCGTCCTCGGTGACCACGCCGCCGGCGTTGCGGATCACGTGCGCCTCGCCCTCGGCGAGCCCGAGCACGCCGTAGACGTTGATCCGGGCGTCCATGCAGGCCACCACGGCGACCTGCTTGGCGGGCGGGAGGGGCAGCGGGCCGGAGAAGCCGGCGGCGTACGCCTCGTTGTTGCGGAGCAGACTCGTCGGTGACGGACACGGTGGAGCACCTTTCGTCGGAGGCTCCTCACGCTAGTTATCCGATCGACTCACTCCTAGATGTACCCATGCAGCCTTCTGCGAGAAAAGTGAAAGGTTCCGGCGAGCCCGCGCTCCTACCCCTGTCCCGCACCAGCAGCCGAGGGAGACCGATGTGCCGATCCGCCGATGCCACCCGCCCGCGATCCGTACGATCGCGCCATGACCCCCGCGGGTGCGCTCCCCGACGCGGACCTGGTCACCGGTGTGCTGGCCGGGGACCGGCTGGCGTTCGCCGGTGTCTACGAGCGGTACGCCGACCGGCTGCACGACTTCGCGTTCTCGATGCTCCGCAACCGCGAGGAGGCCGCGGACTGCGTCGCCGACTCGTTCGTGGTGATGGCCGAGAAGTCTCGCCCAGGCTGCGCGATGCCTCGCGGCTGCGGCCGTGGCTGTACTCCGTGGTCCGCAACGAGTGCCTGCGCACGTTGCGCGCGCGGGCTCGCGAGGCGCACGACGACGAGTGGCTGGAAGCCATGCCTGACCAGGGCAGCGGGCCCGAGGACCAGGTCGCCGACGCCGAGGTCACCGAGGAGCTCCAGGCGCTCGTCTGGTCGGCGGTCGAGGGGCTCAACGACCGCGACCGGGCGCTGATCGACCTGCACCTGCGCCAGGGCCTGGAGGGCGCCGAGCCTGGCCGCGGCCATGGACGTCACCCCGGCCAACGCCTACGTCATGCTCAGTCGCGCGCGCGACCAGGTCGAGCGCGCGCTCGGCGCGCTGCTCATCGCACGGCGCGGCTCGGACGACTGCGACGAGTCTCGCGAGCGTGCTGCGCGGCTGGGACGGCACCTTCTCGCCGCTGGTCCGCAAGCGGGTCGCCCGCCACGTCGACGGCTGCGACGTCTGCGCCCACCGCCGCCGGCTGATGGTCAGCCCGCTGGCGCTGCTCGCCGGCGTCCCCGCCTTCGCCGCCCCGGCCGCCCTGCGCGACCGGGTGCTCGAGGACGAGCGACTGGTGGCGTTCTACGTCGACCTGCCGGTCGTCGGCGTCGCCGCCCGCCGCCGTCGTGGCGCGCTGGCCGCAGCCGGCGGGGTGCTGCTGCTCCTGCTCGGCGTGCTCGCGGTGGTGCTGCTGTGGCCCGGCGGAGACGACACCGAGAACGCCGTGGACCCGGTGCCGACCGCGTCCACCACCCCGCCGACGACCACCACCACGGCTCCGGCGGCGCCGGCCCCCACCACTCCCGGTGCCTCGCCGACCTCGGCGCCCACGACGACCTCCGCCGCCGCCTCCACGCCGGCCTCGGCGCCCCCCTCGGTCGCCGCCGCGCCCGGTGACCTGCGCGCCTCCACCCGCTCGCTCGACCTCGGCAGCCGCGGTACGTCGGACACGGTCCGCCTCACCAACGCCGGCGGTAGCCCCGTCCGCTTCACCGCGCGCGCCCGGACCTCCTGGCTCTCGGTCTCCACCGGTGGCGGCACGATCGCGGCCGGCTCGTCGACCGGGCTGCGGATCACCGCCGGACGCGCCGGGCTCGCCGAGGGCAGGCACCGCGGCGAGGTCGCGGTCACCTGGTCCGGCGGGACGATCCTCGTCGCCGTCACGCTCACGGTGGTCCGCCCGCCCGTGGTGGGCGCGATCGCCACCAGCGGCACCGACTGCACGATCACCGTCAGCGCCCCGGTGACCGACGGCGGTGGCGTCCGGTCGGTCCAGGTGCGCTGGTCCGGTGCCGTGAGCGGCCAGCGGGCGGCCGGGCACAGCGGCAGCACCTGGTCCACCTCGATCGGCCCGATCGGGACGGGCGGCGCGCTCACGGTGACCTTCACCGCGACCGACCGGAGCGGGCTCACCAGCAGCCGGTCGCGGACGTTCGACGTCAATCCCTGTCCGGGCTGAGTTCCTGCAAGGTCGGGGCGGCGCGGTGCTCCTACGAGCATGCGCACGTTCCTCGCCGGCACCGCCGCCGTCCTCGCCCTGCTCGCCGGGACGACCGGTGTACTCACCGCCCTGCACCCCGACCCGGTCCCGGCACCCGTCGAGGTCCGCACCCCCGTCCCGCCTCCGGCACCCGACCTACCGGCGGCGCCCGCGCCCGTCGTACGGGTGGCCGAGCCGACGCGGATCGAGGTCCCGGCCCTCGGTGTCGACGAGCCGCTCACGGGGCGCGGCCTGAAGCCCGACGGCACCCTCGACACCCCGGACTTCGGGGCGGCCGCCTGGTACGCACCCGGCCCGCGCCCCGGCGAGCCCGGCGGCGCGGTGGTCGTCGCCCACGTCCACGGCCCCGACGGGCCGGACGTCTTCTCGGAGCCTGGCCACCCTGCGCCCCGGCGACGTCGTCCGCGTGCACCGGCCCGGCGCGGTCGCCGTCTTCGTCGTCGACGCCGTCGAGGACGTGCCGAAGGAGCGCCTGCCCTACGACCGGATCTGGCCGGACACGGCGCAACCCCTGCTGCGGCTGATCACCTGCGGCGGGACGCGCACGGCGGCCGGCTACCCCGACAACACCGTCGTCTTCGCGCACCTGGTCGCCACCGCGTCGCTGCCCTGAGCAGCGGGCGGCCCGTGCGAGGCTGATCCCGTGCCGCCTCCCATGCCCCCGATCGCGGAGCGCGTCGAGCAGGCTCGAGATCCGCCTCCACTTCCTGACGGTGCTCGCCGCAGCGGCCGAGGACCCCCTCGCGACGCTCGCCCTCGTCGTCGACGCGGCCGACGAGGCGAGCGCCCGGATCGCCGTCCAGGAGCACTTCGGGGTCGGGCCGGTGGAGGCCCAGGCGGTGCTCGACATGCAGTTCCGGCGCGCGAACCGGCACGGGCGCGCGGCGATCGCGCGCGACCGCGACGAGCACGCGGCGATCCTGTCCGAGTCTGCGCCGGCACGCCGAGCAGCACGCGGCGGTCACGGCCCACTACGACGCCCGTGCCGCGTCGTACGACGACAGCGCGATGCACCGCGCCCTCGCTGACGCCGTCGCGGACGTCGTCGGCGACCCGGGCGGTCCGGTGATCGACGTGGGCACCGGCACCGGCCTGGTGCTGCGGGCGATCGACGCACGCTGGCCGGGCACACCGCTCGCTGGCGTCGACCTGTCGGCGGAGATGCTCGCGGTCGCCCGGGCAGCGCTGCCGCAGGCTGAGCCTGGTGCAGGTCGACATGGCGGACCTGCCGATCGAGGACGGCACGGCGAGCGTCATCACCTGCGTGACAGCGCTGCACCTGCTGGCCGAGCGGGACCCGGCGGTCGCGGCCTGGTGGCGGGCCCTGCGCCCGGGTGGGCGGCTGGTGACGGCGACCTTCCGGGCCGCGGGCACACCGGCCCGGCCGGACCTGGCCCAGGGATTCGTGCGCCGCCACGAGGACTTCGCGGACCGGGAGCTGGTGGCGGCGGCGCTCGAGGAGGGCTTCCGGCTCGAGTGGCACACCGACTGGACGTACGACGAGGAGACGCTGCTGATCTGCGTGCTGCGCCGGCGCTGAGGAACTTCTCCCAGAAAACTGCAAGGTCCCTGGGCCGGGCGGCTCCTACTCCCGACGGAACCGCCCATCACCGACCAGGGAGTCACCATGAACAGCACCACCCGCGCCGCCCTCCGCCTGCTCGTCGCCACCCCGATCGCGGTCAGTGCGATCGCCTTCGGCAGCGCCACGGCCCACGCCGACGGCATCCCCGCCGGCCCCGGCGTCATCGTGGCGCCGCCGCCGAGCGGCGACCCGACGCCGGACGGCCCGGGCGAGATCGCCGTGCCGGAGCCGAAGCCCGACCCGAAGCCGCAGGGCCCCGGCGACATCGCGAGCCCGGACCCGAAGCCCGACCCCAAGCCGCACGGGCCCGGCGACATCACCAACCCGGAGCCGAAGCCCGACCCCCACCCGCACGGCCCCGGTGACATCGCCCTCCCGGACCCGCAGGACAAGCCCGGCCAGCCCGAGGACCAGCCCGAGGACCGGGACCAGCCGGCCGGGCCGAAGCACCAGCCGGCCGGCACGCCGAAGCCGGGGGCGCCCCACGCGGAGCCGAAGGTCGTCGAGGTCGCGGACGTCGACGTCCCGAGCCGGATCGACGCGGGAGCCGGGTCCGCGCACGCCGCGGACGACGAGGACGGCGCCGGGCCGACGTGGCTGCTGGCCGGCGGCGGCGCGCTCACCGCGGCGGGCGCGGTGCTCGCGCGGCAGCGCCGGGCGCGTCGTACCCGCTGAGCACACCACGAGCAGGCGGGCTGGGGAGTGGGGCCCCGGCCCGCCTCTCAGCGTCGTTCGAAGACGATCCCGGCGCGCTGCAGCCGGGCCAGCAGTGCGTCGCCCATCGCGGTGGCGGTGGTGACCTGGCCGGAGACGTTCGGGTTCTCGTCCAGCGCCAGGCACACGGCCGACTCGGCGAGCATCTTCGCGGTCTCGGTGTAGCCCGGGTCGCCGCCGGAGACCCGGGTGTGCACAGTCGTGCCGGCCGACTCGGCGACGAAGTCGACGGTGAACCACGACTTCTCGCGACGGCTCGCCGAGGGACCCTCGCCCTGCGGGACCCGCTTGAGCAGGGCCTTGCGCAGCGGCGGGACCTGGGAGGCCAGGGTCAGCCCGCCGACGCCGACGGCACCGCCCGCGGCGTAGCGCAGGGTCTTCGTCCCGGCGTAGTGGGAGTAGGTGAACGCCGGACCGTACGACGCCAGCGCGGCCCCGCTCCGCGCCACCACGAACGGGTCGATGGTCGGCAGCGGCAGCAGCCAGTAGCCGAGACTCGGCGTCGCGACGCGGTGAGCCGACCGAGGCCCGCGAGCGGCGCCCCTCCGGCCGCGGCTCCATCCGCCGCCGGGCACCGGAGGCCTCCTTCATCTGCCGCGCGCGGGAGAAGGCCGTCAGCGCGGAGTGGAAGGTCCCGCCGGAGAACCCGGCCTTGGAGCGGACCACCCCACGCAGGGCGACCGGCGCGGTGATCTCCCCGCCGAGGCTCCTTCGCGAGCCTCCTGGATCGTGAAGTACGCCCCGATGTCGTGCGGGATCGAGTCGAAGCCGCACGAGTGCACCAGCCGCGCGCCCGAGCCCTCGGCGGTGGCGTTGTGCTCGACGTAGGCCCGGTCGACGAACTCCGGCTCGCCGGTCAGGTCGACGTAGTCGGTGCCGGCGGCGGCGCAGGCGGCGACGAGGGGGCCACCGAACTGGATGTAGGGCCCGACGGTGGTCGCGACCACCTTGGTCGTGCGCACCACCTCGGCGAGCGAGTCGGGGTCCGCGGCGTCGGCCACGAGCAGCGGCAGGTCCGCCAGCGCCGGGTTGGTGCGGGCGAGCCGCTCGCGCACCGCCTCCAGGCTTGGTCTCGCTGCGACCGGCGATCGCCCACCGCAGAGCCGCGTCGCCGTGGGCGGCGAGGTAGTCGGCGGTGAGCCCGCCGGTGAAGCCGGTCGCGCCGAAGAGGACCACGTCGTACGGACGGGAGTTTGTCTGCCATGCCTCGGAGTCTTTCATCACCGATGGAACCCGGCGCAAGCCTCGTCCCGTCATAGGTTCAGCACGTTCAACCGGAAGACGGAGCACCCGTGGAACCAGAGCACGAGTCGGCCTACGCCGACTACGTCGAGCAGAGCCTGGCCCTCGCTGGTCCGCGCCGCCGTCTTCCTCGGCGCCCGGCCCGACGAGGCGGAGGACCTGGCCCAGACCACCCTGGTGCGCTGCTACACCGCCTGGGAGCGGGTCAGCAACGTCGACAACCGCGACGCCTACGTCTACCGGATGCTGCTCAACTGCCTGCGCGACACGCGTCGTACCCGCTGGTGGAAGGACCGCCAGTACGACGCACCCGAGGCCGTCGAGCGGCCCGCGACCGAGCGCGGCGGGGACGCCGCCGAGCGGGTCGCGATCGCCGATGCCGTGCACCGCGCGCTCGGCTCCCTGACCAAGCCGAACCGGGAGGTCGTGGTGCTGCGCTACTTCGTCCAGGCTCTCGGAGCGGCAGACGGCGGAGGCACTCGGGGTGCCTGCCGGGACCGTGAAGAGCCGGCTCTCCCGGGCGCTGTCCCACCTCGCCGCCAACGACCACCTCCTCGACCTGTCCGGAGGGACGAAGTGACCGACCTCGAACGACTCTGGGACGACTACGACGCCGGCCGCGCGCCGGTCACCGCCATCCTGGCCGCCGCCGCGGGCGAGCGGCGCCGCCGTCGCCGACTGCTCGTCCGGCCGCTGGTCACCGCGGGCCTGGTCACCGGGCTCGCCGGCGCCTTCGTCGCCGGGACGCTGGTGCGCGGCTCCGGCCCCGGTGACCCGCCGGGGCTCGACGCGCTGCCGCGGCGTGCCGCCTTCCAGGCCGACCTGAAGCCGGCGAGGTCGTGCGACGACCTGCTCGCGACGTACCGGACGCGGGGGAAGGCGCTCGTCAGCCCCTGGGGCTGGGGAGACGCGCGGGACTACGTCGCACTCGACAACGGAGCGGCGCTCGACGGGGTGGGCAACCTCAACGACCTCAGCACCACCGCCAAGTCGCTCGCTCCTCTCCGGAGGAACGCCCAGGCTCCCCCAGACCGACCGCGTCACCAACAGCGCGACCGGCACCAACGTCCAGGAGGCCGGGATCGACGAGCCGGACACCGTCAAGACCGACGGCAAGGTGCTCGCCACGATGCGCGAGAGCCGGCTCACCCTCTACGACGTGACCGGCACCTCCACCGCGACCCTCGGCTCGCTCGCCCTGCCCGGTGTCGCGGACGCCGAGATCCTGCTCGCCGACGACACGATCGTCGCGATCGGCGGCGACACGAGCAGCCCGCCGGAGCGCCCCGGCACCCGGGTCGTGACGATCTCGATCGCGGACCCGAGGGAGCCGAGGATCGCCGAGGACGTCCGGTACGACGCCGCGAGCCTCTCCGCGCGCCAGCACGGCAGCGCGATCCGGCTGGTGCTGCAGTCCGGGCTGCCGGACCTGCCGTTCGTCGAGCCGGGCGGCAAGCGCACGCAGGCGCAGGCGCAGCGCGAGAACCGCGCCCTCGTCGACAAGACCACCATCGAGGACTGGCTGCCGACGGTGACCAGCGACGGCAAGAGCCGCCGGCTGCTCGACTGCACCGATGTCGCGGTGCCCTCCGAGGACCTGGCGCTCGCCACGACCAGCATCGTCGGCTTCGACGCCGACCGCGCCACCACCCTCGACGCGATCGGGCTGGCCGGGCGGACCGGGATCGCCTACGAGTCCGCGAACCACCTGTACCTCGCCACCCAGGACGCCTCGCCGGTCTGGGAGCGCGGCATCGGCGACTGCACGATCCCGACCTGCGGGATGCCGTCACCGGGCACGGACACCGGCTCGTCGTACCTCTTCGACTTCGCGCTCGACGGCGCCGCCGCCACCCACGTCGCCTCCGGCGAGGTGGAGGGTGCGATCCGCGACCGGTGGTCGATGGACGAGGCGGGCGACGTGCTCCGCGTCGCCGTCAGCCCGACCCGCCAGACCGGGCCTTTCAACTCCGTGGTCACCCTCCGCCGCCAGGGCACCGACCTGGTCGAGGAGGGCCGCCTCGACGGGCTCGGGCTCAACGAGGAGCCTCAAGTCGGTGCGGTGGTTCGACGACCTGGCCGTGCTGGTGACCTACCGGCGCAAGGACCCGCTCTACGCCGTGAACCTCACCGACACCGCGCACCCGAGGCTGCTCGGCAAAGCTCGACGTCCCCGGCTTCTCCTCCTACCTGCACCCGCTCGGGAGCCTGGCGGATGATCGGCGTCGGCGAGGGGCCGAGCGCCTACGGCTGGGGTGCCCGGATCGGGCTGTTCGACGTCCGCGACGTCACGAAGGTCCGTGAGACTCGACACCTTCGGCTTCGGCCGTGACTTCCGGGCGCTCGCCGGCACCGACCCGCGCGCGTTCACCTGGCTCCCCGCGAAGCGCACGTTCATCACCGTGCTGGAGCGCGACGCCGGCCGCCGGGTCGGGTACGTCGCGGTGGTGCACCTGGCCGAGCGTCACCTGCACCCGCGGCTGGTCCAGGTGGAGTACGGCGACGACGTGGACCACGTGCGCGCCGTACCGATGCCGGACGGGCGGGTCGTGCTGGTCACCGGGGACAAGGCGCAGTTCTTCGAGCTCTAGGCCCGGTTGGCACCGCGGGTGTTCGGCGCGCCCTGGTGGGTACCTCTCGGCGACACCGACGAGGGAGGCCGGCGATGAGGGCAGTGCCACGGCAGGGACGGCGGGACGTGCGGGTGGGCACCCGGTGACCGCGGTGGACGCCGTCGTCATCGGGGCGGGGCCCAACGGCCTGGTCGCCGCCAACGCCCTGGTCGACGCGGGCTGGGAGGTGCTGCTCGTCGAGGCCAACGAGACCTGTGGCGGCGCGGTGCGCACCGCCGAGGTGACCGCGCCGGGCTTCCGCAACGACCTGTTCAGCGCGTTCTACCCGCTCGCGGCGGCCTCGCCGGTCATCGCCGGCCTCGACCTGCACCACCACGGCCTGGAGTGGACGCAGGCGCCGGTCGTCATGGCCCACGTGCTCCCCGACGACCGGGCCGCCGTGCTGCACCGGCGGGTGGAGGACACCGCGGCCGGGCTGGAGGAGTTCGCGGCCGGCGACGGCGAGGCCTGGCTGGCGCTGTGGGAGCAGTGGTCGCGGGTCCGCGACCCGCTGCTCGACGCCCTCTTCACCCCCTTCCCGCCGGTGCGCTCGGCGCTGCGCCTGTTGCGGGCGCTCGGCACGGCGGACGCGCTGGAGATGCTGCGCCAGGCGGTCCTGCCCGTGCACCGCCTCGCCGACGAGCGGTTCGGCGGCGAGGGCGCCGCGGTGCTGCTGACCGGCAACGCGATGCACTCCGACGTCGGACCGGACGCCGCGGGCAGCGGGATGTTCGGCTGGCTGATGAGCATGCTCGCGCAGGACGTCGGATTCCCCCGTCCCCGTCGGCGGCGCCCAGCGTCTCGCCGACGCGCTCGTCTCCCGGCTGCAGGCCGGCGGCGGGCAGGTGCGCACGGGGATCCGCGTCGAGCGGGTCGAGGTCGAGCACGGCCGGGCGAGCGGCGTACGGCTCGCCGACGGCACCCGGGTCACCGCCCGCCGCGCGGTGCTCGCCGACGTCGACGCGCCCACGCTCTACGAGCGGCTGGTCGGGCGCGAGCACCTCCCCGCGCGGACCGCCGACGCGCTGGACCGCTTCCACTGGGACAACCCGACACTCAAGCTCAACTGGGCGCTGCGCACGCCAGCGCCGTGGACCGCCGCGGGCGCGCACGGCGCTGGGACGGTGCACCTCGGCGTCGACGAGGACGGCTTCGTCGACTTCGCCGCCGACCTGTCGACCCAGCGGGTGCCGCGCCGGCCGTTCGTGCTGGTCGGACAGATGACCACCGCCGACGCGACCCGCTCCCCCGCCGGCACCGAGAGCGTGTGGGCCTACACCCACGTCCCGCACGCGATCGCGGGCGACGACGAGGCGCTGGCCGTGGTGGCCGACCGGGTCCGCTCGGCGATCGAGGACGCCGCACCCGGGTTCGCCGACGCCGTGCTCGCCGAGCACGTGCAGTGGCCGCGCGACATCGAGGGCGCCGACTCCAACCTGGTCGACGGTGCCATCAACGCCGGTACGTCGGGCATCCACCAGCAGGCTCGTCTTCCGCCCGCTGCCCGGCCTGGGCCGCCCGGAGACGCCGGTCCCCGGGCTCTACCTCGCCGGCGCCTCGGCCCACCCGGGCGGCGGGGTGCACGGCGCGTGCGGCTGGAACGCGGCCCGCTCGGCCCTCGGGGACAGCGGTGGCCCGCGCGCCGCGGTGCGCAAGAAGCCTGCTCGGCACCGCCTGGTCGCGCCTGCTGGACCAGGCCGTCCGCGCGGACTGAGCCTCAGGGCCTCAGGGCCTCAGGCGCGGCCCTCGGCGATGTAGGCCAGGCGGCGCAGGGTCTCGCGGTTGCGGGGCACGATCGCCGCCTGGCGGGCCGGGCGCGGCACGAGCGAGCCCGGTCCCTTCACGGCGTCCTCGCGGATGGAGACCAGCGAGCCGGTCCCCTCCGGCTCGATCTCCAGCAGCACCTCCGCGGCACCCGCGGGCCAGCCGTGCGCCTGGAGTCGCAGCAGCCGCGGGGGCCGGGACTCCAGCACCTCGGACTTGTCGTCGAGGAGCAGCGGCCAGTTGCCCACCGAGTGGTGCAGCCGGGCGCCGGCGGCGGGCCAGGCCTCGTCGACGTCGCGCATCCGGGCCGCGCCGACGACCCAGGTGGGGTACAGCCAGCCGTCGCTCAGCACCTCCCAGACCTGCTCGGGGGTCGCGGCCACACTGCGTCGTACGGCGGGGACGTGGGCGAGGTCGCTCATCGCACTCCTCGGTCTCTGGGGGCGGGATCCCCGCGTGGTACCCGCCGGACCCGAGCACAGTCCGGCCGCGCGACGTACCGTGGTGGCATGTGCCGCAACATCCGCCCGCTCAACAACTTCGAGCCGCCGGCGACCTCCACCGAGGTGAGCGCCGCCGCCCTGCAGTTCGTGCGCAAGGTCAGCGGCACGACGAAGCCGAGCCAGGCCAACCAGGCCGCCTTCGACGAGGCGGTCCACCAGATCGCCCACATCACCGAGCACCTGCTCGAGCAGGCTGGTGACGACCGCGCCGCCGAAGAACCGCGAGGTCGAGGCGCAGAAGGCCCGCGAGCGGGCCCGGCTGCGCTACGGCGCATGACCCTGCTCGACCCGGTCACGACCGACGCGGCGCTGGCCCGCTGCGCCGAGGGACCGCTCGTCCTGCTCACCGGCGCCGGCCTGTCGACGGACTCCGGCATCCCGGACTACCGCGGCCCGGGCGCCCCGGTGCGGATGCCGATGACCTACCAGGAGTTCGTCTCCGGCCCGGCCGCCCGGCAGCGGTACTGGGCGCGCAGCCACCTCGGCTGGTCCCGGATGCGACGCGCCGAGCCGAACGCCGGCCACCGCGCCGTCGCCGCCCTCGGCGCCGGTCTCGTCATCACCCAGAACGTCGACGGCCTCCACGAGGCCGCCGGCACGCCCCGCACGATCGCCCTGCACGGGCGGATCGCGGACGTGGTGTGCCTCTCCTGCCGTCGTACGACGCCGCGGGCCGCGCTGCAGCAGCGGCTCGACGACGCCAACCCCGGCTGGGCCGCGGCGCACGCCGACGTGGCGGTGCGCCCGGACGGCGACGTCGACCTCGACGACACGGCCGGCTTCGTCGTCCCCGGCTGCGGGGACTGCGAGGGCATCCTCAAGCCCGACGTCGTCTTCTTCGGCGAGAACGTCCCCAAGCCCCGGGTCGAGCGCTGCTACGCCGCCGTCGAGGCACTGGGCGCGGACGGCACCCTGCTCGTGGCCGGGTCCAGCCTGACCGTGATGAGCGGCCTCCGCTTCGTCCGGCGCGCGGCCCAGCGCGGCACGCCGGTGGTGATCGTCAACCGGGGCCCCACGCGCGGCGACGACCTGGCGACGTACAAGGTCGAGGCGGGCACGAGCGAGTGGCTGACCACGCTGGCGGCGGCCCGGAGTCGACGCCTACAACCGCTTGACGAAGATGTGGTCCGCGGCCTCGGGGAAGATCTCCGCGGACTCACCGCCGGACCCGACCAGCACCCCGTCGGGCGTGGCCTGGATCGTGATCGTCTTGTCCGGCAGCGCGCCGACCCGGTGCATGGCGCTCATCAGCGCCTCGTCCTTCTGCATCTCCTCCGAGATCCGGCGCACGAGGGCCAGGGAGCTCTCCTTCGACGCGGCCCGCGAGAGCGGCTCGACGTCGTCCATGAAGTCCTCGGCGGTCTTGTCCTCGCCGAGTCTCGTCCAGGCCCGGGATCGGGTTGCCGTACGGCGACTCGGTCGGGTGGTTCAGCAGGTCGAGCAGGCGGCGCTCCACGGTCTCGGACATGACGTGCTCCCAGCGGCACGCCTCCTCGTGGACCTGCTCCCAGTCCAGGCCGATCACGTCGACGAGCAGGCGCTCGGCGAGGCGGTGCTTGCGCATGACGCGGGTGGCGAGCCGGCGGCCGTCGTCGGTGAGCTCGAGGTGGCGGTCGCCCTCGACGGTGAGCAGTCCGTCGCGCTCCATCCGGGCCACGGTCTGCGACACGGTCGGGCCGCTCTGGTGGAGGCGCTCGGCGATCCGGGCACGCAGCGGGACGATCCCCTCCTCGATCAGCCTCATAGATCGTGCGGAGGTACATCTCGGTGGTGTCGATCAGGTCGCTCACCCGACCATTGTTGCGCATGGTGCTGGCAGGCTGGTCGTCGTGACCACCCTGCTCGTCCCCCACCGCTTCAACGGCCCACCCCGCTCCGGCAACGGCGGCTGGGTGGCCGGCGCCCTCGCCGCCCGGCTGCCGGGCCAGGGACTCGGCCGGCCGATCACCGTCACCCTCCGCCAGCCCCCTCCGCTGGAGACCCCGCTGACCTTGGCCGTCACCGACGGCGGCGCGTCGATCAGCCACGACGGGCGCCCGGTCGCTGTCGCGACCTACGCCGAGGACGCGCTCGTCCCGGTCGCACCGGTCCTGGCGACGCGGGCCGCCGAGGCCGAGGAGGCCTACGCCGGGCACCGGCTGCACCCCTTCCCCACCTGCTTCGTCTGCGGCACCGACCGGCGCCCCGGCGACGGGCTGCGGATCTTCCCCGGACCGGTGGGCACCGAGCGCGTGGCGGCCACCTGGACGCCGTACGAGAGCAGCGTGGCGCTCGCCTGGGCCGCTCTCGACTGTCCCGGCGGCTGGTCCTCGGACCTGGAGGGCCGGCCCTCCGTGCTGGGCCGCATCACCGTCGAGGTGCGCCACCTGCCGCACACCTCGCAGCGCTATGTCGTCGTGGGCGAGCAACGCGCCCTCGACGGCCGCAAGACGTTCACCGCGGCCACGCTCTACGGGGCCGGCGACGAGGTCGTCGCCACCGCCGAGCACGTGTGGATCGCGATCGACCCGGAGGAGTTCCGATGACCAGCACGAGCCACCCCTGGTGGTACGACGCCGTCGTCTACCAGGTCTACGTCCGCAGACTTCGCCGACGAGATGCCGACGCCCGGCGACGGGATCGGCGACCTGGCCGGCATCACCTCGCGGCTGCCGTACCTGCGCACCCTCGGCGTGGACGCGCTGTGGATCACCCCGTTCTACCGCTCGCCCCAGAAGGACCACGGCTACGACGTGGCGGACTACCGCGACGTGGACCCGCTCTTCGGCGACCTGGCCGCCTTCGACACCCTGCTCGCGACGGCCCACGACCTGGGCCTGCGGGTCATCGTCGACCTGGTGCCGAACCACACCTCCGACCAGCACGTGTGGTTCCAGGAGGCGCTCGCCGCGGCGCCTGGCTCGCCCGAGCGGGCACGCTACCTGTTCCGCGAGGGCAGGGGGAAGGACGGCAGCGAGCCGCCCAACAACTGGCAGTCGATCTTCGGCGGTCCCGCCTGGACCCGCGTGCCCGATGGTCAGTGGTACCTGCACCTGTTCGACACCTCGCAGCCCGACCTGGACTGGCGCAACCCCGAGGTCGGCGACATGTTCGAGGGGGTGCTCCGGTTCTGGCTGGACCGCGGCGTCGACGGCTTCCGGGTGGACGTCGCCCACGGGCTCTTCAAGGAGGCGTCCCTGCGCGACCAGGTCCTGCCGGAGAAGAGCGAGGACGCCGCCAAGCAGGCCGAGTCGATGGTCGAGCGGGTCGTGCGCGACGAGCCGATGTGGGAGCAGCCGGAGGTGCACGAGGTCTACCGCCGCTGGCGCAAGGTCCTCGACTCCTACCCCGGCGACCGGATGGCCGTCGCCGAGGCGTGGACCCAGACGCCGGAGGCGATGGCAGAGTTCATCCGGCCCGACGAGTTCGGACCAGGCGTTCAACTTCGCCTGGCTCTCCACGCCCTGGTCGGCGAAGGAGTTCGCGGAGGTGATCGAGGGCTCCATCGCCGCGGTCGCGACCGCGCAGGCGGCGCCCACCTGGGTCCTGTCGAACCACGACGTGGTCCGCCACCCCACCCGGTACGGCGGAGGGCCGGCCGGCGTCGCCCGCGGCCGCGCCGCGACGCTCGCCATGCTCGCCCTGCCCGGCTCGGCGTACCTCTACCAGGGCGAGGAGCCTCGGCCTGGAGCAGGTCGACGTGCCGCCCGAGGCGCGGCAGGACCCCTCGTGGTTCCGCACCGGCGAGCCGGGGCGCGACGGCTGCCGGGTGCCGGTCCCGTGGTCGGGCACGGCACCGCCGTACGGCTTCGGCGGCGCGGAGGGCAGCCAGCCGTGGATCCCGCAGCCGACGGACTGGGCGGGGCTGACGGTCGCGGCCCAGCAGGCCGACCCGGACTCGACGCTGGCGTTCTACCGCCGAGCCCTGACGGCCCGGCGCGCGGTGTTCGCGGGGGCGGACGAGACGACGGTCGCAGAGTCCGAGGACGACGTGCTGGTGGTGCGCCGGGCGGGTGTCACGGTCGTCGTCAACACCGGTGTCGAGCCGGTCGCCCTGCCGGTGGGCGAGGTGCTGATCAGCAGCGGTCCGTTGCCCGGCGGGGTGCTCCCGCCGGACACGGCCGCGTGGATCCGCTGAGACCTCCGCGGCGGCTCAGCAGCCGTCGCCGGGCTCGCTGAGCGCCTCGTTGTAGCGGTGGAGCGAGGCCGCGAAGGCCCGCATCTCCTCCGGTGACCACTCGCCCAGACGCTCGACGAGCAGGGCCCGCCGGTCGTCGGCGACCTGCTCGAGGCGCCGTACGGCGTCGGCGCTGGCGGTCAGCAGGGTCGCCCGGCCGTCCTCGGGGTCGGGCGAGCGGTCGAGCAGGCCGAGGTCGATGAGGTGCTGGACCTGCCGGCTGATCGCACCCTTGTCGATGTCGAGCACCTGGCCCACGGCCGAGGCCCGCACGGGCCCGTGGTCGCGGACGTAGCCCAGCATCAGGTACGACGAGGGCAGCAGGTCCGGGTGCACGGCCCGGGCCCGCTCGCCGATCACCCGGCGGACGCGGCGGATCAGCACGCCGACCTCCGCCTCGAGCTCGCGCAGCGCGTCGCTGCGCGAGCCGGTGGCGACCGTGGTCATCGCCGGTTCCCCACCTGCGCGCTGTCGCCCTCGACGTCGTACGCCGGGTAGTCGACGGCCTCGCTGGTGGCGAGCACGCCCGCCTGGATCTCGGACTCGGCGACGCTGGGACCGTTGCTGGTCCGCAGCGGCACCTCCTTGATGAACAGGATGCAGACGAAGGCGACCACCGCGAACGGGGCGGCGACCATGAACAGGTGGCCGACCGCGTCACCGAACGAGGCCTCGTAGAGCGAGCGGATCGGCGCGGGCAGCGACTTCAGGTCCGGGATGTCGCCGGTGGAGTGCTGCATCGCTGCGAGTCTGCTCCTGGCTGATCTTGCCGGCCTTCACCAGCCTGCAGGACGCCGTCCTTGACGCTGCTGCTGACCTGGTGGGCGAGCACCGCGCCGAGCGCGGCGACACCGGCGGAGCCACCGATGGAGCGGAACATCGCGACCACCGAGCCTGGCGGCACCGAGGTCCTCGGGGGCGGTGTTGTTCTGCACCGAGAGCACCAGGTTCTGCATGGTGGCACCGAGGCCCACACCGACGATCGCCATGAAGAGACCGACCACGACCAGCGGGGTCTCCGCGTCGATCGTGCCGAGCAGCGAGATGCCGGCGATGACCATCACCATGCCGCCGACCAGCCAGCGCTTCCACAGCCCGGTGCGGGTGATGACCCGGCCGCTGACGATGCTGGAGACGAGCAGTCCGCCGACCATCGCGATCGACATCAGGCCGGCCTCGGTCGGGCTCATCCCGCGGGCGAGCCTGGAAGTACTGGCTGAGGTAGACCGTGGCGCCGAACATCGCGACACCGATCATCACCGACGCGGCGGTCGCCAGCGCGGTGGTGCGGTCGCGGAACAGGCGCAGCGGGATGACCGGCTCGGAGGCGACCTTGGCCTCGACCCACAGGGCCGCGCCGATCAGGACGATGCTGCCGGCGACGAGCGCGGCCGACGTACCGGAGATCCAGTCGAAGTTGGTGCCGGCCAGGCTGACCCAGACCAGGATGAGGCTGATGCCGCTCATGATGAGCGTGGCGCCGACGTAGTCGATCTTGACCTCGCGCTTGATCGTCGGCAGGTGCAGGGTCTTCTGCAGCACGACGAAGGCGACGATCGCGACCGGGATGCCGACGATGAAGCAGCCGCGCCAGCCCAGTGGGCTGTCCACGACGAGACCGCCGAGGAGCGGTCCGCTGACGGTCGCGGTGGCGAAGACCGCGCCGATGTAGCCGCTGTAACGGCCCCGCTCGCGCGGGGAGACCATCGAGGCGATGACGACCTGGACCAGGGCGGTCAGGCCGCCGACGCCGAGGCCCTGGAAGGCGCGCGCGCCGATGAGGACGCCCATGTTGGGCGCCGTGGCGGCGACGACGGAGCCGATGGAGAAGATGACCAGCGCGGCCTGGACCAGCGAACTTCTTGCTGAACAGGTCGGCCAGCCTTGCCCCAGATCGGGGTGGTGGCGGTCATCGTGAGCAGGGTGGCGACGACGACCCACGTGTAGCCGGTCTGGCTGCCGTGCAGGTCGGTCACGATCGCGGGCAGCGCGTTGCTGACCACGGTGCTGGAGAGCATGGCCACGAACATCGCCAGGAGGAGCCCGGTCAGGGCCTCCAGGATCTCGCGGTGGGTCATCTGACCCGGTACGGCGGTCGCCGTGGAACTAGTTGACATGCATCAACCATATGCCGAATGGTTGACGACGGCAACTTTCCGTGACACGGAACACCTCGCGGCGCCCGCCCGGAAAAAGCAGCGACCCGCAGGAGTGGCTCGTCGGAGCCTCACCCGGCGGATGGACCGGGCTCACCTGCGGGTCGGGTGGCTGCTGTTGGATTCGCGGGCAGCCGCATCCTTGGAGTGCAGGCTGCTAGCGAGCAGCCACCTCACGCATCCGATGAGAAATCATTCTTCGGACCACCTCCTTTCCCGTGTGCGAAAAGACTAGGCCGCACCTCGCCGCCGGACAACGGGTTTTGCCGAGCGCTCTCGCGCAGGCCGGCGACGTTGCGCCGGTCACACCGGGGAATGCCTGCCCACCCCACCTCCTTGAGCCGACCGTCGGGTCACCCAAGCCCGATTAATCGAATCGAGTTACTTGCCTTTAAGGTGGGCGACTCATCGGCCACCCGCCGCCCACCGGTGCGACCACCCGTCGCGCCCACCCGAGAAGAGGAAGACGATGTCGGACCAGACTCCCCTCATCGAAGCCCCCAAGTCCCGCGTGCCGCTGATCGCCGGCGTCGTCGTGGTCGTGCTCGCCATCATCGGCGTGGTGACCTTCTTCGCCGTCCGCGGCGGGGACGACGCTCCTCGCGCGACCGGTGGCGACAAGGCGCCGGCGCTGTCGAAGGACAAGCCGGTCAAGGTCGTCATCGGCGCGGTCAGCGCCAGCGACCCCTACTGGGAGACGCTGAAGGAGCGCGCCAAGGACGCCGGCATCGACCTGGAGATCAAGGACTTCGCCGACTACGCCCAGGCCAACCCGGCACTGAGCCAGGGTGAGACTGGACGTCAACCAGTTCCAGCACCTCGTCTACCTCGCCCAGTACAACGTCGCGAACGACGACGACCTGGTGCCGATCGGCGCGACCGCGATCTACCCGCTGGGCCTCTACTCCAAGAAGTACAAGGACGTCGCCGACATCCCCGAGGGCTCGACCGTGGTGGTCCCCGACGACGACTCCAACCAGGCCCGCGGCCTGCTGGTCCTGCAGTCGGCCGGCCTGGTCAGGCTCAAGGGCGGCGGCTCGGCCTTCTCCACCATCGCCGACGTCGACACCGCGGCCTCGAAGGTCAAGGTCAAGGCCCTCCAGGCCGACCTCACGCCTACCTCGCTGCCCGACGTGGCCGCGGCCATCATCAACAACGACTTCGTCGAGGACGCCGGCCTGAAGTTCTCCGACGCCATCGCCAAGGACGACCCGAAGGACCCCAAGGCGCTGCCCTACGTGAACGTCTTCGTGGCCCGCGCCGAGGACAAGGACAACGAGGCGCTCAAGAAGCTCGTCGAGGTCTACCAGACCAGCAAGGACGTGCTCGACGGCGCCAACGAGGCCTCGGGCGGCACGGCGCAGTTCCTCACCACCAGCCCGGCCGAGCTCCAGGCCAGCCTGGACGAGGTCGAGACGCAGCTGCGCGCCACCAAGAAGTGATCTCGCAGTGAGCACAGCACTGGTCGAGCCTGCGCGAGGTCGTCAAGGAGTTCCCGGGCGCTGGTCGGGGCGCACCCGCCCAGCGTGCCGTGGACGGCGTCGACCTCAGCGTGGAGCGGGGCGAGATCTTCGCGATCATCGGCTACTCCGGGGCAGGCAAGTCCACCCTGGTGCGACTGGTCAACGCCCTGGAGCCGGTCACCTCGGGGAGCGTGGTCGTCGACGGCGTCGACGTCACCACGCTCTCCGAGCGGGCCTTGCGCGAGCCTGCGCCGCGGCATCGGCATGGTCTTCCAGCAGTTCAACCTGATGGAGTCGCGCACGGTGTGGGGCAACCTCGCGTTCCCGCTCACCGTCGCGGGGGTCGGCAAGGCCGAGCAGCAGAAGCGGATCTCCGAGTTCGCTGCACTTCGTCGGCCTCGCCGACAAGGCGCACGCCCGGGTCACCGACCTGTCCGGCGGGCAGAAGCAGCGCGTCGGCATCGCCCGCGCGCTCGCCACCAGCCCTCGGCTGCTGCTCGCCGACGAGGCCACCAGCGCTCTCGACCCGGACACCACCCGCGACGTGCTCGACCTGCTCGCCAAGGTCAACCGCGAGCCTGGGCATCACCATCTTGCTGATCACCCACGAGATGGACGCCGTACGACGCATCGCGCACCGGGTCGCGGTGATGGAGTCCGGCAAGGTGGTCGAGTCCGGGCCGGTGCTCGACGTCTTCACCGCACCGCAGCACCCGGTGACCCGGCGCTTCGTCAGTACCGTCGTCGACGACCTGCCGCCCGACGACGTGGTCGCCGCGCTGCGGGAGACCCACGACGGGCGGTTCGTCCGGCTCGCCTTCCGCGACCGGTCGGTGCGCCAGTCCGAGGCCTTCGCCACCTTCCTGCGCCACGAGGTGTCCTTCGAGCTCGTCTACGGCGGGATCGAGGAGGTCCAGGGCAGCAGGCTTCGGCAACCTGACCCTGGCGCTCACCGGGACCGACGCGGCGATCGATGCCGCACTGGCGGACCTCGAGGGCGTCGTGCCGTGGACGGAGGTGGCGTGATGAGCGTGCTCGCGAGCGACACCCGGCTGTGGGACCTGCAGCCGGAGTTCTGGGCCGCCGCCGGCGAGACGGTCGTCATGGCCTCCATCGCCCTCGTGGTGGGCGGCCTGCTCGGTCTCGGGCTCGGTCTCGGGCTCTACCTCACCCGCAAGGGCGGGCTCTACGCCAACCGCCCGGTGTTCTGGGTGCTCAACGTGGTGGTCAACTGCTTCCGGCCGATCCCGTTCGTCATCTTCATCGCCGCCCTGCAGCCGCTCGCGCGCGACGTCGTCGGCACCGGCATCGGGATCAAGGCCGCGACGTTCGGCATCACCGTGGCCGCGATCTTCGGCATCAGCCGGATCGCCGAGCAGAACCTCGTCACCGTCAGCCCCGGTGTCATCGAGGCGGCCCGCGCGATGGGCGCCAGCCGGGCGCGGATCACGCTGACCGTGCTCGTGCCGGAGGCGCTCGGACCGCTCGTGCTCGGCTTCACCTTCGCCTTCGTGGCGATCGTGGACATGACGGCCATCGCGGGCGTCGTGGCCGGCGGCGGGCTGGGCTCCTTCGCGCAGCGCTTCGGGTTCCGCCAGTTCGACTACGTGCTGATGTGGGCTGCGATCGTGGTGCTCGTCGCCATGGTGATGGTGATCCAGGTGGCCGGCAACCTGCTGGCCCGCAGGATCCTGCGCCGCTGAGAACCGATCGGGCCTCCCGGGCGTCGGAACAGGAAACGACAATCCCGGGAGGCCCGATGTTCCGCACCGCCGCACCGCTCGTACTCACCCTGGGGCTCGCCCTCACCGCCTGCGGCTCGTCGGACGAGCCCGTCGCGGAGCCGTCACCGACGAGCACCACCGGTACGGCGAGCCCGACGAGCACCCCGAGCCGGACCTTCACGGCGCCGCCGTCGAAGCCTCCCGCCCAAGGCAGGGAAGAACCTCGACCTGACGATCGCTCCCGGCATGCTCGGCGAGGTGCGGGTCGGGATGACCCGCGCGGAGTGGGCGCGCACCGGGCAGGCTCGAGGACGGCGCCTCGGTCTGCGCGGAGAAGGCCCGCTGGAAGGGCAACCCCAAGGGCATCGTCGTGATCACCGACGACCAGGCGACCGTCCAGCAGATCCTCGTCAGTGCGCGCGGGCCGCGCACCGACCACGGCGGCATCCACGTCGGCTCGACCTACGGCGAGCTTGCGCGCGGCGTACCCGCACCTCTCGCCGCTCGTCGACGACGGCTACGACGGCGCGTCGACGTACCCGCCCGGCGTGGAGGACGGCAAGCCGTACCTGGGCTTCCTGCTCGGCGTGCCGGCCGCGCAGGTCAGCGACAGCACGCCGGTCACCTCGATCGCGGTGACCGGTGGCGACAAGGCCTACTTCCAGTACGACTGCTGAGCGTTCAGGAGATCGACTCGTCGATGCGGGTGTAGGCCGACGCGTCGCCCTGGACGACGACCGATCGCCGTCCGTCCAGACCCACCGGGACGGCGCCCTGGACGGTGATCCGGCGCATCTCGCGCGGCTGGGTGTCGAAGTCGGCGACGGCGTAGTGCTGGGTGGCCCGGTTGTCCCACATCGCGACGTCGCCGGGCGCCCAGCGCCAGCGCACGGTGTTCTCCAGGCTTGGTGATGCGGTTCTGCAGGAGCCTGGAAGAGCGCGATCGACTCGGTCGGTTCTCAGGCCCACGAAGTCCTTGACGAAGTTGCCGAGCAGCATCGCGCGCTCCCCCGTCTCCGGGTGCACGTGCACCACCGGGTGGCGGGTCTCGAAGACCTGCGACGCGAAGTCCGCGCGGGTGTAGTTCGCGTCCGGCTCGTCGTGCTCCTCGTCGCGCTGGGCGTAGTCGTAGGAGTTGGTGTGGTGGGCCCACGAACTCGTCGACGAGGGCGCGCAGCGGCGCCGGCAGGGCGTCGTACGCCGCCGCGGTGTTCGCCCACACGGTGTTGCCGCCGAAGTCCGGCAGGGTCACCGCGCGCAGCACGCTGATCGCGGGCACCCGATCCACGAAGGACACGTCGGTGTGCCAGCTGTTGGCGGCCATCCCCCGGTTGGCGGTGACCCGCAGGACTCGCGCGCTGCCGGTGTTGACCGTCGGGTGCGCGGTGGTCAGGCTCGCCGAGCAGGCTCGGCGAAGGCGGCGTGGGTCTCGTCGTCGAGGTGGTGCTGGCCGCGGAAGAAGACGACCTTGTGCCGCAGCAGTGCGGCGCGCACCTGCGCGACGACCTCGGGCGACAGGTCGCCGCTCAGCCGGACGCCGGAGATCTCGGCGCCGAGACGGCCGCCGACCTGGTGGACCTCGACGGGCTGGTGGGCGGTGGCGTGGGTGGGGTGGACGGCCAGGGTCACGACGACCTCCTCGGGACGGCGGCGACCGGGAAACGGTCTTACTGAAGTAAGACTATAGAGATTAATCCCAAATGCTCAGGCATGCTGCCCGCCGAGCTCGAGCAGCACCACGCCGACCACCACGAACCCCAGCCCGGCGACCTGCACCAGGCTCAGCGACTCCCGGAAGATCACCAGGCCCAGCAGCGCGATCGTGGCCACCCCCACGCCCGACCAGACGGCGTACGCCGTGCCGAGCCTGCATGCCGCGCACCAGCGACTGCGAGAGGGCGTAGAACGCCACGACGTACCCCACCAGGACCACGAGCGAGGGCACCAGGCGGGAGAATCCCTCCGACGCCCGCAGCGACAGGGTCGCCACGACCTCGCTCCCGATGGCCAGCACCAGCCACCACCACACCGTTCCAGCCCTCTCGTCGTACGGCGCACCCTGTCACCGCAATTGGAGCATGGGGCCGGTGACGCTCAGACGGCCGCCGCCGCGAACTGGGCCGCGTGCAGCCGGGCGAACGCGCCGTCGCGCTCGAGCAGGCTCCGCGTGCGAGCCCTGCTCGACAATCCGGCCGTGCTCCATGACGAGGATCAGGTCCGCGTCGCGGATCGTGGAGAGCCGGTGCGCGATCACGAAGGACGTCCGGTCGCTGCGCAGCGCGGCCATCGCCTGCTGCAGCAGCAGGCTCCGTGCGGGTGTCCACCGACGAGGTGGCCTCGTCGAGGATCAGCAGCGCGGGCTGGGCGAGGAAGGCGCGGGCGATGGTGATCAGCTGGCGCTCGCCGGCGGAGAGGTTCGAGCCCTCGTCGTCGACCTTGGTGTCGTAGCCCTCGGGCAGGGAGTGCACGAACCGGTCGACGTACGTCGCCCGCGCGGCCTCGCGGATCTCCTCCTCCGTCGCGTCGGGCCGCCCGTAGGCGATGTTGTCGCGGATGGTGCCCTCGAACAGCCAGGTGTCCTGCAGCACCATCCCGATCCGGCTGCGCAGACTCGGCCCGGCTCATCTCCGTCACGTCGCGGCCGTCGACGGTTATCCGGCCGCCGTCGAGTCTCGTAGAACCGCATGATCAGGTTGACCAGGGTGGTCTTGCCGGCGCCGGTCGGGCCGACGATCGCGACCATCTGGCCCGGGTGCGCGACGAGCGAGAGGTCCTCGATGAGCGGCTCCTCGCCGTACGAGAACGACACCTTCTCGAAGCGCACCTCGCCGCGGGTCGTGGCCCGCGCCGGCTCGGGAGCCAGCGACGACGGTGCCACCTCCTCCTCGGCGTCGAGCAGACTCGAAGACCCGCTCGGCCGAGGCGACGCCGGACTGCAGCAGGTTCGCCATCGACGCGATCTGGGTGATCGGCTGGGTGAACATCCGGGTGTACTGGATGAAGGCCTGCACCTCGCCCAGGCTCAGCGATCCGGAGGAGACGCGCAGCGCGCCGACGACCGCGATCACGACGTAGTTCAGGTTGCCGATCAGCATCATCATCGGCATCACCAGGCCACTGATGAACTGCGCGCGGTACGACGACTCGTACAGGCTCCTCGTTGGCCTTGGCGAAGTCCTCCTCCACCGCGCCGCGCCGGCCGAAGACCGTCACCAGGGCGTGCCCGGAGATGGACTCCTCCACCTGCGCGTTGAGCCGGCCGGTCTGGCGCCACTGGTTGATGAACTGGCTCTGCGAGCGCTTCATGATCCGGCTCGTGGCGAACATCGCCAAGGGCACGGACACCAGAGCGATCAGGGCCAGCAGCGGCGAGACCCAGAACATCGCCCCCAGCACGCCCACGACCATCAACAGGGAGGTGAGCAAGCTGGCTCATCGTCTGCTGGAGGTTCTGCGCGACGTTGTCGATGTCGTTGGTGACCCGGCTCAGCAGGCTCGCCGCGCGGCTGGCGGTCGAAGTACGACAGCGGCAGCCGGTGCACCTTCTCCTCGACGTCGGTGCGCATCCGGCGCACGGTCGCCTGGACGATGTCGTTGACGAGGAAGCCCTGCAGCCAGCCGAGCACCTGGCCGCCGACGTAGATCAGCAGCGTGATCAGCAGCAGGTGGCCGACCTTGTCGAAGTCGACGCCCACACCGGGCACGAAGTCCAGGCCGCGCAGGAAGTCGGCGAGGCCGCCGTCCCCCTTGGCCTCCGCACCGGCGACCACCTGCTCCTTGGACAGCGAGGCGTCGAACCGGCCGCCGATCAGGCCGCCGAACACCGCGTCCGTCGCCTTGCCCATGAGGTACGGGCCGACCACCACCGAGGCGACCGAGCCGATGCCGAGCAGCAGCACCGCGACGGCGCGACCGCGCGCGGGCCGCAGCAGGCCGAGCAGCCGGCGGGCGGAGGTGCCGAAGTCGTCGGCCTTCTGCCCGACCATGCCGCCCATCGGGCCGCGTCCCGGGCCGCCCTGCTGGACGATCCGCTCGGTCTGCTTCATCGTGCCCTTGCTCATGCCGGGACCTCCTCTCCCTTGATGCCCTGTGAGGCGGCGATCTCCCGGTACGTCGGGTTGTCCCGCAGCAGACTCGTCGTGCGTGCCCTGGCCGACGACCCGGCCGTCCTCGAGCACGAGGATCACGTCCGCGTCGCGGATCGTGGCGATCCGCTGGCCGACCACGATCACCGTCGCGTCGCGGGTCACCGGCCGCAGCGCCGCCCGCAGGCGGGCGTCGGTGGCGACGTCGAGCGCGGAGAAGGCGTCGTCGAACAGGTAGATCTCGGGGCGCCGGACGAGCGCGCGGGCGATGGCCAGGCGCTGTCGCTGGCCGCCCGAGACCGTCGTACCGCCCTGGGCGACGGGGGTGTCCAGGCCCTCCGGCATCTCGCGCACGAAGTCCGCACCCTGGGCGACCTCCAGCGCCTCCCACAGGCTCCTCGTCGGTCGCCTCCGGGCGGCCGTAGCGCAGGTTCGTCGCGATGGTCCCCGAGAACAGGAAGGCCCGCTGCGGCACCAGCCCGATCTTCGACCAGAGCAGGTCGGGGTCGAGTCTCGCGGACGTCCACCCCGTCGACGTACACCGTGCCGGCGGTGGCGTCGAGCAGCCGCGGGACCAGGTTGACGAGGGTGGTCTTTCCGGCGCCGGTGGAGCCGATGAGCGCGACCGTCTGGCCCGGGCGAGCGGAGAGGCTGACGCCCGAGAGCACCGGCTCCTCGGCGCCGGGGTAGGTCAGGCCGACGTCCTCGAGGTCGAGGTGGCCCGCGACGGAGACCTCGGTGACCGGGCTCGCCGACGGCACGACGCTGGTGTCGGTCGCGAGCACCTCGCTGATCCGGTCCGCGCTGACCGCGGCGCGCGGGATCATCATCAGCATGAAGGTGCCCATCATCACCGACATCAGGATCTGCATCAGGTAGGACAGGAAGGCCGTCAGTGCGCCGACGTCCATCTGGCCGGCGTCGACGCGGTGCCCGCCGAACCAGATCACCCCGACGCTGGCGACGTTCGAGACCGCCATGACGAGCGGGAACATCAGCGCCATCCAGCGTCCGGCGCGCAGCGAGACCTCGGTCAGGTCGCCGTTGGCGCGGTCGAAGCGCTCGGTCTCGTAGGGCTCGCGCACGAACGCACGGACGACCCGGATGCCGGTGATCTGCTCGCGCAGGATGCGGTTGACGTCGTCGAGGCGCTCCTGCACCTGGCGGAACGCCGGCACCATCTGCGAGACCACGAGGCCGATGCACACGAAGAGCACCGGGACGACGGCGACGACCAGCCAGGACAGGCCGAAGTCCTCGCGCATCGCCATCACCACGCCGCCGACCATCATGATCGGGATCGTGACGGCCATCAGGCAGGTCATCATCGCCAGCATCTGCACCTGCTGGACGTCGTTGGTCGCCCGGGTGATCAGCGACGGGGCGCCGAAGCCGGACACCTCCCGGGCCGAGAAGTCTGCCGATCCGGTGGAAGACCCGGCCCCGGACGTCGCGGCCGAACGCCATCGCCGTACGGCCGCCGAAGTAGGCCGAGGTCATCGAGCAGGCGGCCTGCAGCAGCGAGACGCCGAGCATGATCACGCCGATCCGCAGCACGTAGTCGTTGTCGCCGCGGGCGATGCCCTTGTCGATGATGTCGGCGTTGAGGTGCGGCAGGTAGAGCATCGCCGCGGTCGAGGTGAACTGGAGCACCACGATCACGCCGAGCCAGCGACGGTACGGCGCGAGGTGGGTCCGCAGGAGCCTGAACAGCATCAGCCGTCGGTCCTCTCCACACCGTGCAGCACGGTGTCGACGATCTGGGCAGGGGTCAGCAGGTCGTTGTCGGCGATCTCCCGGTGGGAGCCGGCGAAGGTCAGCAGGCGCCACACGTGCAGCACCCGCTCGGGGGTCGTGGTGAGGCGCTCGGCGTCCGGCTCGATCAGGGCGAGCAGGCGGCGTCGTACCTCCTCCAGGCCGGTGACGATCTCCGGCCGGTCGTGCAGGTGCTGCGGCGGGCCGACCGCCCCGAGCGCCCGCATCCAGCTCGAAGATGGCGAGGAAGCGCTGCTGCAGGATCGAGGTCATCGCGAGCAGCCGGTCCCGCAGCGGCAGCGCCGGGTCGATCTCGTCGAGCCGGTGCAGCACGTCCCCGGGCGCGAAGGCGCGCGCGATGGTCTCGTCGATGAGCGCGTCCTTGGACTCGAAGACCCGGAAGATCGTGCCCTCCGCGACCCCCGCCGCCTCGGCGATCAGCCTTCGTCGTCACCGCCCGCCCGTGCTCGTAGAGCAGCGGACGGGTGGCCCGGATCAGGGCCTCACGACGATCCTCGGGCGAGAGCGGGGCAGCGCGGGGTGGCACGCCGGACAGTATGAATGAGTGAGCACTCACTCACAAGCCATTTCCCGCGACTTGGGGTTTCCCGCCCGCGAGTTGGGAGTTTCCGCCCGGCAGGGCCGGTCGCAAAGCCCCAAGTCATGGGTGGCAAGCCCCAAGTCGCGGGTGGAAAACCCCAAGTCGACACAATGGGGACATGGCTCGCGTCGCACTCGTCCTCGGCTCCGGTGGCGCCCGCGGCTACGCCCACCTCGGCGCGGTCGAGGAGGTGCGGGCGCGGGGGGCACGAGGTCGTCGCGGTGTCCGGTACGTCGATGGGGGCCGTCGTCGGGGGCCTGGTCGCCGCCGGGAAGGACGAGGAGTTCAGCGACTGGGCGGCGACGCTCACCCAACGCCGCGTGGTCCGGCTGGCCGACCCGACCTGGGGCGGCGGCGGAGCGGCGAGCGCGGAGCGGCTGATGGCGAGCCTCGACGAGCCTGGTCGGCGAGGTGATGATCGAGGACCTGCCGATTCCCTTCACGGCCGTCGCGACCGACCTCGCGGCCCGGCGCGAGGTGTGGTTCCAGCGCGGCCCGCTCATTCCCGCGATCCGCGCGTCGATCGCGATCCCCGGGCTCTTCACGCCCGCCGTCGTGGACGGCCGGGTGCTCGTCGACGGTGGCCTGCTCAACCCGCTGCCGCTGGAGCCGACCGCCGCCGCGGCGGCCGACTTCACCCTCGCGGTGTCCCTGCAGGGCCCGCGCGAGCCGCACGAGCCGTCCTCGCCCGCGCGGGGCTTCTCGGTCCGCCGGGCCGAGTGGGCGGCCGACCTGCGCCGGCGGTTCCGGCGCGGGGACGACCTGGCCGACGTCGTACCGATCGGGGCGCCGGAGGCCCCGGCGGAGGCAGCGCAGGAGGCGGAGGTGCGCCCCGACGTGCGCACCTCGGAGGTCGTGGCGCAGTCCTTCGACGCGATGCAGAGCCTGATCACCCGCTACCGGCTGGCCGCGCTGCCGCCGGACGTGCTGGTGACCGTGCCGCTGAGCGCCGCGCGCACGCTGGACTTCCACCGGGCCGAGGAGCCTCATCGAGTCTCGGCCGCGAGCCTGACCGGGGCGGCACTGGACGACGCCGGGCGCTGATCGAGCCGCCCGACTATCCTCCAAGCACCACGACGAAGGGGGTTCCCGTGCCAGGCTCTCGGGCGGCGCGCGCTGCGCATCCTCGGCACCGGTGCGGTGGTGCCGGACGAGGCCGTGACCAGCGCGGAGATGGACGAACGGCTCGGCCTCGCGCCGGGCACCGTGGAAGACAAGACCGGCGTCCGGGTCCGGTACGTCGAGCGCGGCACCGCCGCCGACCTGGGCGCCCGCGCGGCCCGAAAGGCCCTGGCCGCCGCCGGCCTGGACCTCGACGACGTGGACGTGATCATCGGCGCCAGCGCCACCCCGGACCAGCCGCTGCCCTGCAACGCGGCGCTGATGCACGAGGCACTGGCCCCGGGCCGGCCCATCGCGGCGTGGGACGTCAACGCCAGCCTGCATGAGCCTTCCTGGTGGCGCTCGACCTCGCCGCGACCCTGGTCGACGCGGGCCGCCACGAGCGGATCCTCATCGTGTCCTCGGACCTGGCCTCGGTGGGGCTGGACTGGTCCGACCTCGGCGCGTCCGGGATCTTCGGTGACGGCGCTGCCGCCGCGGTGGTCGGCCCGGCCGGCGACACCGGCTCGGCGGTGCTGTCCGCGGGCTTCGAGACCTACAGCGAGGGGGCGCACGCCTGCGAGATCCGGGGCGGCGGCTCGCGCTTCGCACCCGACCGGGTCGAGGGCGACTACGCCGAGTGGGGCCGCTTCCGGATGGACGGTGGCGCGGTCTTCCGCCTCGCCTTCCGCCACCTGCCGGCCTTCGTGGAGGGGCTGATGACCGACGCCGGCGTCACGCTGGAGGAGCCTGCAGGCCGTCGTGCCGCACCAGGCGAGCCACCACGGCCTGGACTGGGTCCGCCAGCAGTTCGGGGTCGCCGACCGCCTCGTCGACATCTACGCCGACCACGGCAACCAGGTCGCCGCCTCGCTGCCCTCCGCGCTGCACGTGGCGATCGAGAGCGGCCGGCTGCAGCGCGGCGACACCGCACTGCTGCTGGGCACCGGCGCCGGGATCAGCCTGGGCGGGGTGGTCCTGTGCTACTGACCGACCAGCCCGAGGTCACCTTCCACTGGCTGCGCGTGGGCCACTGCAAGGGCCCGGAGGCGCTGGCGCGGCAGGGTGGCCGGCTGCGCCCGATCGAGTTCCCGTCGTACGTCGGCGCGCTGCACCACCCCACGCACGGCTGGACGCTCTTCGACACCGGCTACTCCCAGCACTTCTTCGACGCGACCCGCCGGCTGCCGGAGTCTGCTCTACCGCACGACCCTGCCCGTCACCCTGCCCGAGGCGGAGCACCTCCCGCGGCAGGCTCGCGGCGCTCGACATCGACCCGGGCGACGTACGACGCATCGTGGTCTCGCACTTCCACGGCGACCACGTCGGCGGCCTCCTCGACCACCCCCGGGCCCGCATCGTCGCGGGCGGCGCCGGCGCCGACCACGCGCTGTCCCTGCGTGGGCTCACCGCGACCCGGCACGCGATCCTGCCGGCCCTGCTGCCCGACGACCTGCGCGACCGGCTCGACCCGGTCGAGTCCTTCGCCCGCGCCGACGTGGCCGGCCTGACCGCGTGGGACCTGCTCGGCGACCGCAGCCTGCTCGCCGTGGACCTGCCCGGGCACATGCCCGGGCACCTCGGTCTGCTCTTCACCTCCGGCGGCCGGCAGGTGCTGCTGGTGGGCGACGCGGCCTGGACGACGCGCTCCTACCGCGACCTCAAGCCGCCGTCCCGGCTGGCCAGGAACGTGATGCACGACTGGCCGACGACGCTGTCCACCCTGGCCGTGCTGCACGCCCTCGACGCGGCGCACCCCGACCTGCTGATCCTCCCGGCGCACTGCCCGGAGGGGCACGCGGCCTGGTACGCCGGAGCCTGAGTTGGCCGGATCCCAGGCGGCGGTGGCCGCCGCGTTCGCCCGCGAGCGCTGGCTCCTCCCCCGGCGGTACGACGCCGCGCGCACCCGTGCCGTCGACCGCTTCCTGCGCGAGGACCTGCCCCGGGCGTCCTTCTACGCGGACTTCGCGGGCCGTCCCCTGGCGGAGCCTGCCGGTGGTCGACAAGCGCACCGTGCTGGCGGACTTCGCGGGGTTCAACCGCTACGGCATCACCCTCGACCGGGCGCTCTCGGTCGCCGAGGCCGCCGAGCGCTCGCGGGACTTCACCGGCACCCTGCCCGGCGGCGTGACCGTCGGGCTGTCCTCCGGCACCACCGGCACTCGCGGCGTCTTCCTCGTCTCGGAGCAGGAGAGCCGCCTGTGGGCGGGCATCCTGCTCGGCCAGATGATGGCGCCCGCGTCGCTGCGGGTGCTGGCCCGCCGGCCGCTGCGGGTCGCGCTCTTCCTGCGCGCCAACAGCAACCTCTACGAGACCCTCGACAGCCGCCGGGTGCACTTCTCCTGGCACGACCTGACCGTCCCGGTCGAGGACCACCTGGGCGACCTGCCGGGGACCGACGTTCTCGTCGCGCCGGCCAGCGTGCTGCGGCGGATCGCGGCTGCGAGGCCCGCAGGGCTGCGGCCGCTGCAGGTGATCTCAGTCGCCGAGACCCTCGACCCGCAGGACGAGACGGTGATCAGGACCGCGTTCGGGCGGCCGGTCGAGCAGATCTACCAGGCGACCGAGGGCCTGCTTGCCGTCAGCTTGCCCGGCCGGGCGGCTGCACCTCAACGAGGGCCACGTGCACATCGAGCCCGAGTGGCTGGACCATCGGCGCTTCCGCCCGCTCGTCACCGACTTCACCCGCACCACCCAGGCTCGTCGTCCGGCACCGGCTCGACGACGTGCTGATGGCCGCACCGGGCCCCTGCCCGTGCGGGCGGCCGGGGCGCAGCATCGCCGCCGTGCTGGGGCGGGCCGACGACGTGCTCCTGCTGGGCGACGTGCCGGTCTACCCGGACGTGCTGCGGCACACGGTCGCACTGGCGGGCGAGACTCGGCGACTACCGGATCGAGCAGCACGGCCGCGAGTGGCGGGTCGCCGTCACCGGCCTGCCCGCGGGGATCTCGCGAGTGGGCGTGGAGATCGAGCGGTTGGCTCAGCGGCTGCGGGCGGAGCCGCCCACCGTCGTGCCGATGGGGTGGCCGGTGGAGGCACCCGACCAGAAGCGGCGACGGATCAGGAGGGTGTCATGAGGCTGCTGGTGACCGGCGCGTCCGGCTTCGTCGGCGGGCGGACCGTCGCGATGGCGCAGGAGGCCGGGCACGAGGTGTTCGGCGTCGGCCGGCGCCGGCTGGACCGCGACGACTACGCGAGCGTGGACCTCGGCCGGACCTCACCGGCGGACCTGCCGGAGTCTGCCCTGGCAGCCCGACGCGGTGATCCACTGCGCTGCCCGCGCGACGCCGTACGCCCAGCGCGCGGACTACGACCGGGACAACGTGATCGCGACGCAGACCGTGCTCGAGTGGTGCGCGGCACTGGGGAGCCCACGGCTGGTGCACGTGTCGTCGTCCTCGGTGCTCTACCGCGACGGCGACCAGGCTCGGCCTCACCGAGGCGACCCCGCTGCCGCGCACCTTCGCCAACGACTACGCCCGGACCAAGGCCGGCTCCGAGCGGCTGGTCCGCACCTACCCCGGCTCCTGGGTGATCGGCCGCCCGCGCGCGGTCTTCGGGCCCGAGGACACCGTGCTCTTCCCGCGGATCATCGCCGCCGCCCGGGCGGGCCGGATCCCGCGGCTGACCGGGCGCACGGAGCCCGCCGTCGGCGACCTCATCTACGTCGACAACCTCGCCGACTACCTGATCCAGACTCGCCGCGCGACCCGACCTGACCGGGGTCTACCACCTGACGAACGCCGAGCCGGTCGAGATCCAGGCGCTGCTGCTCGAGGTGATCGCCCGGCTCGGCTTCGACCCGCCCTCGCGCGAGGTCAGCCTGACCACCGCGATGCGCGCGGCCGGCGTGCTGGAGCGGGCCTGGCGGGTGCTGCACCTGCCGGGCGAGCCGCCCATCACGCCGTACGGCGTGGGGGTGCTGAGTTCGGTCCAAGACGTTCGTGCCCGACAAGATGCTGCGCGACCTGGGTCCGCCGCGGATCTCCGTCGCCGAGGGCGTGGACGCCTTCGTGGCGTGGCAGCGGGAGCGACTGTGAGCCGGCCGCTGAGCGCCGCCGCGGCGGGCTACCTCGGACTGCAGGGCGCGAAGGCCGTCGTCACCCTGCGCAACGCGGGCCGTGCGCCGGCGGCGACCGAGCCCACCGACATCGCCCGGGTCGTCGTGGTGCAGCCGATCCTCTCCGGCGACCCGGGACTGGAGGACGCGCTGCGCGACAACCTGCTCTCGCTCGACGGCGCACGCTTCTGCTGGCTGGTCGACGAGGACGACGCCGAGGCGCAGCACATCGTGCAGCGGATCGGCCCGGTCGACCGGCTCGAGGTGCGGCTCTGCCCGCCCGCGCCCGAGGGCGTCAACCCGAAGCTCGCCAGCCTGCAGCCCGCGCTCGAGGACGCCGGCGACGACGAGGTCTTCCTGGTGCTCGACGACGACACCCGGCTGCCCCGGGCCAGCCTGGGCGCGCTGCTCGGCGGGCTGGAGCGGGCGACGCTGGCGACCGGCCTGCCGGCGTACCTGCCCGGGAGGGACGTGTGGGCGCAGCTGGTCGAGCAGTTCGTCGACAACAACGCGGCGATGACCTACCTGACGATGGCGCCGGTCACGATCAACGGCATGACCTGGGCGATGCGCGTGCGCGACCTGCGCGCGATCGGCGGCTTCACGCCCCTGCTGCGCCACCTCACCGACGACCTCGCCGTCGCGGGCGCCGTGCTCGGCAGCGGCGGCACGATCTGCCAGACGGCCTCGCCGCAGTGGCTCACCACCACGGTCGAGGGGCCCGGCCACTACGCCCGGCTGATGCACCGCTGGATGCTCTTCGCGAACCTGCTGCTGCGCCGCCAGCCGATGCGCACCGTCGCCGCCATCAGCCTCCTGCACGGCATCCACCCGAACCTGCTCGCAGTGGTCCTCGCCGGCTCCGTCCGGGAGCGCCGCCTGCTGCCGCTGGTCGCCGTGCTCGGCGGCCGGGCCCTGCTGCTGCGACACCTGCAGCGACGGATCTACGGCCGCCCGCTGCACCGGCCCGCCGTCTCGCTCGCCTCGGGTCTGGTGCAGCCGCTGCACCTGGGACACGGCGCGGTGCAGCGCACGATCCGGTGGCGGACCCGCACCTACCGGGTCCGCGCCGACGACGACTTCGAGGCGGTCCGATGAGGCTCCAGGTGCTCTACCTCACCGGGCAGAGCGACCCGCGCAGCCTGCGCGCTCTCCCCGGTCCAGACCGCCTTTCTCGACGCGCTGCCCGTGCCGGACGCCGCGAAGGTCCGGCTCAACTTCCCCTACGACGCCTCGTTGGCGCCGTACCGGAAGGTGCCGATCTGGCTCGGCAGCCTGCGCCACCTCGTGCTCTTCGTCCGGATCCGGCTGCTGATGACGGGCTGGGCCGCGCGCCACCGCGCGGGCGTGGAGGAGCAGCTGCGCCGGGCCGACCACACCCTGGTCCTGGCCGGCTCGATCGGGCTCGACCTGCTCGGACGCCTGGGCCTGGCCCCGGACGTCCTCGACCGGCTCACCGTCGTCGCGTACGGCGCCGTCGCGACCCGTCCGCCGCAGTGCCGGACCATCCGGGTGGCGAGCAGCAGCGACCACCTGGCGCGGTGGTGGCCGCGCGACCTGGAGGTCCGCTCCGGGCACCTCGACTACCTCGACTCCCCCGGGTCTCTCGGCGCTGTGCCACCGCCCGGCCATCGAGGCTCGCCGAGGAAGCCGCGTGAGGGTCGACCTCGTCGCACCGCCCATGGCCGGGCACCTGCACCCGGTGCTCGGCATCGCCGTCCGGCTGGCCGCGGAGCCGGACCTGGACGTGCGGGTGATCAGCACGGCGGCCGCACTGCCCGCCGCCGCCGTGTCGGGCGTCACCGCCCTGGCCCTGCTCGACGGGGCGGACGAGGTCATCGAGACGGTGGTCAACCCGCCGTACCGGATCGGCAGCCACCCGCGGAAGGCTCTTCCGCCAGTTCCACGCCGCCGTCGGGCTGCAGCGCGACTTCCAGGCCGAGTCTGCTCGACCTGTGGCGCTCCGGCCCGCCGGACCTGGTGATCGCGGACTTCACGATGGGCGCGGTCGGTCCGGCCGCCGACGCCGTCGGCTCACCCTGGTGGACGGTGCACCCCTCGCCGTGCGCCATCGAGGGACGGAGCGGCCCGCCGTCGTACCTCGGCGGGTGGCGGCCGGGACAGACCCCGCTCGGCCGCGCCCGCGACGCGGCCGGGCGGCGCTGGGTGCGCGCCTTCAAGCGGGTCGCGCCGCGGCTCGCGGGCGTGCGGCTGAGCGACGTCGGGCTGACCCGGATCTACCGGGACGACGGCTCGGAGGCGATCTACTCCGCGGAGCGGGTGCTCGCGCTGACGCCGGGCGCGGTGGAGTACGAGCGCGACCTCCCACCCGCCGTCCGGTACGTCGGCCCGGTGCTCTTCACGCCGCCCGTCGAGGCCGCGCCGCCGGACCTCGATCCCGCCCTCCGGCACGTGCTGGTCACCGCCGGCACGCACCTGCCCTGGCACAAGCAGGCGCTCCTCGACGCAGCCGGTCAGGCCGCTCGCTCGCTGCCGGACGACGTCCGGGTGCACGTCAGCCTGGGCTCCGCGGTCGCGGTGGCGCCCCCGCCGGGCGTGGTCGTGCACGACTACGTCGAGCTATGCCCGCGACCTGCCCCGCTTCGACGCCGTCGTCCACCACGGCGGGGCCGGTGTGCTCGGCCACACGCTGGCGGCGGGGCTGCCGGCGGTGGTGTGGCCGGTGGACTACGACCAGTTCGACCACGCGGTGCGCCTCGAGGACGCCGGCGTGGCGATCCGGCGGCGGCGCGGTGACGACGTCGGCGAGCCTGGTGGCGCGGGTGCTCGGCGAGGCGTCGTACCGGGCGGCGGCGGAGGGGATCGCGGCCCGGATCAGCGCGGTACCGGCCGTCGACGCGATCGCCGCCGAGGTCCGGGCCCGGCTCGGCTGACACCGCGGGTTGTCGGATTCGGCTACGAACTCGCCGCGATCGCGGGATCATGCGCCCATGGACATGGGGCCTCCGTCGGACGCGCGCGCCCACCTCGACGCGCTGATCGCTGCGGCCGCGCCCGACCCGGTCCCGGCCCGGCAGGCCATCGCGCTGCTGCAGCCTGCTGGGCGAGACGGACGCGGCGGTCCTCGGGCGACTCGCCTACCGGGCACTGACCGGCGCCGACCCCGGCGAGGGTGATCCCGCCCCGCCGGCCGCGGTGGTGCCCGGCTTCCCACCGTTCGCGGCCGAGGTGCTGATGCGCGCCATCAGCGGTCCCGACCACCGGCGGCCGACCGCGCAGGCACTGCTCATCGTCCTGGACACCGTGCCGGCGGCGTCCTGGCCGAGCCCGGCACCCGAACCGGCGCCCGAGCCGGAACCCGACCCCGTGCCGGAACCCGACCCCGTGCCGGCACCCGACCCCGTGCCGGAACCCGACCCCGTGCCGGAACCTGACCCCGAGCCGGAACCCGACCCCGAGCCGGAACCCGACCCCGAGCCGGAACCCCAGCCCGAGCCCGAGCCGGAACCCGAGCCCGAGCCCGTCGCGCACGATGAGTTCCGCAGCCTGCTGACCCCGTCGCGGCCGGTCCCCCCGCTTCGACCCGCTCACCGACCCGCTGACGGACCCGTGGGTACCCGACGACGCGGACGACCTCCCGCCCCTCGACCTGTCCCGGGTCACCGGCACCACCTCCGTCCCGATCGAGCCGGTGCGCACGCCCGACCCGGAGCCCGAGCCGGAGCCCCTCGTGGAGGAGCCCGAGCCGGAGCCCCTCGTGGAGGAGCCCGAGCCGGAGCCCACCACGGAACAGCCCGAGCCCGTCGCCGATGAGCCCGAGGAGGACGGCCGGGGCATGCACGACGAGTTCCGGAACTTCGTCTCGCCGACCTTCGCGATCCCCCACTTCGAGCCGCTCGAGGGCGAGCCTGCCGGTCGGCAGCGACCGGGTCCGGCGGCGTCGTACCCGTGGGCGGGACAAGGCCCGCGCCGAGAAGGCCGCCCGCCGGGCCGCGAAGGCCGCCCGTGCCGAGGACCCCCGGCCCGAGAAGGAGCCGAAACCGGCCAAGGAGCCCCAGCCGGACAAGAAGCCCAAGGCCGACAAGGTCGCCTACGACGCCTCGGCCGGCGACCGGCACCAGACCCTGCTGCTGGTCGCGGTGATCGTGGTGCTCATCGTGCTCGGGGTGGTCTACGCCGCCTCCCGGGAGTCCGACGACAGCACCGACCGCGGCAACGGCTCGCCTCAGGGCGCCAGCCGCGTGATCTCCCAGCCGGACGCCGTCCTGGCGTAGAGCAGGCGGTCGTGGAGGCGGCTGCGCCGGCCCTGCCAGAACTCGAAGGTCGCGGGCTGCACGCGGTAGCCGCCCCACTCGGGCGGGACCGGCACGTCCTGGCCGGCGAAGCGCTCCTCGACCTCCCGGTAGCGCACGTCGAGTCTCGTCGCGCCCGGCCACCACCTGCGACTGCGGCGACGCCCAGGCACCGAGCCTGCGAGGCGCGCGGGCGGGTCGCCCAGTAGGCAGCGACCGTGGCGGCCGGCAGCCTGCCGGGCCACGCCCTCGACCCGGATCTGGCGCTCCAGCGGGTGCCAGGGGAAGAGCAGCGCGCACGGCGCCTCCTCCGCCAGGCTCCCGGCCCTTGCGCGAGGCCTGGTTGGTGTAGAAGTCGAAGCCGTCGTCGGGGCGCTCCGGGGTCACCCCCTTGAGCAGCACCGTCCGGGCCGACGGCGCACCGGCGGAGGCGGTCGCGAGGACCATCGCGTTCGGCTCGTGCAGCGCCGCCGCGACCGCGTCGTCGAACCAGCGGCGCCACTGGACCCAGGGGTCGGGATCGGCGCCCAGGCTCGTCGAGCCCCACGGCGCCGTACTCGGCCCGGAGGGTGGCGAGGTCGGAGGTCGGGTCGAGGTCGGCCATGCGTCCCAACCTAGGGGACGCGGGGGCGCGCGGAAGGGCGTGCGGCAGAATGCGAGTGGCCTGCGGCCCGCCGGGTGTCCGGCGGACCGCCCGACGCAACGAAGGAGTCGCCGATGCCTGAGGTACACCACGGACTGGAAGGCGTCGTCGCCTTCGAGACCCAGATCGCGGAGCCGGACAAGGAAGGCTCGGCACTGCGGTACCGCGGGGTCGACATCGAGGACCTGGCCGGTCGCGTCCCGTTCGAGAACGTCTGGGGCCTGCTGATCGACGGCTCGTTCACCCCCGGCCTGCCGCCGGCGGAGGCCTTCAGCCTGCCGGTGCACACCGGCGACGTCCGGGTCGACGTCCAGGCCGCGATCGCGATGCTCGCGCCGGCGTTCGGCTTCGGCCAGTCCTACGACATCTCCGACGAGCAGGCCCGCGCCGACCTCGCCCGGGTGGCCGTCATGGTCCTGTCGTACGCCGGGCAGTCGGCCCGCGACCTCCACCTGCCCGTCGTCCCGCAGAGCTCGTGGACGAGGGCAAGACGCTCGCGGAGAAGTTCCTCATCCGCTGGCGCGGCGAGGCGGACCCGAAGCACGCGCACGCGATCGACGCGTACTGGTCCTCGGCCGCCGAGCACGGCATGAACGCCTCCACCTTCACCGCCCGCGTCATCACCTCGACCGGTGCCGACGTCGCGGCTGCCTTCTCCGGCGCGATCGGCGCGATGAGCGGCCCGCTGCACGGCGGTGCCCCCTCGCGCGTGCTCGGCATGATCGAGGAGGTCGAGAAGTCCGGCGACGCCCGTGCGTACGTCAAGGGCCTGCTCGACTCCGGTGAGCGGCTGATGGGCTTCGGCCACCGCGTCTACCGCGCCGAGGACCCGCGGGCGCGGGTGCTGCGCCGCACGGCCAGGAGCCTGGGCGCCGCCCGCTACGAGGTCGCCGAGGCGCTGGAGCAGGCCGCGCTGGCCGAGCCTGCGCGAGCGCCGCCCGGACCGCGTGCTGGAGACGAACGTGGAGTTCTGGGCGGCCATCGTCCTCGACTTCGCCGAGGTCCCGGCCAACATGTTCACCTCGATGTTCACCTGCGCCCGCACCGGCGGCTGGTCGGCGCACATCCTGGAGCAGAAGAGGACCGGGCGGCTGATCCGTCCGTCGGCCGTCTACACCGGGCCGTCGACCCGCCCCGCGAGCGACATCGAGGGCTGGAACCCCGACTGGGCGAAGTGAGCCTCGTACTCACGCGGACATAGGTGACGGGAGAGACGCCGACAGGCGCCTCTCCCGTCACTCTTCTCCCCCCGTCACATCGTGTCCGCGCGGCTACGAGGTCTGTGGAGGGAGATCCCGCGGACCGCCGCGAGAGGCAAGACTCGGGCCATGACGGTGCCGGAGGAGCCTCACCCGCCTGGGCGGTGTCTCCTCGCGCGCGGCCCTGCTCCGGCTGGCGAGCCGCGCGGAGGTGGAGGCCTCCCTGCGCTCCGGCGAGGTCGTGCGGCTGGCCCGCGGCCGCTACGCCCTGCCGAACGCCGACGACGCCCGCGCCGCCGCCCACGCCCTGCGCGGGGTGCTGTGCCTGACCAGCGCCGCGCTGCACTGGGGCTGGGCCGTGAAGCAACCGCCCGAGCGGCCCCAGGTCGCGGTCCCGCGCAGACGTGTGGTCGCACCGGAGCGAGCCCGGCACGTCGAGCCTGCGACGGCTCGACCTCGGTCCGGACGACGTCGCCGACGGCGTCACCACCCGCGACCGCACGCTCGTGGACTGCCTGCGCCACCTCTCGTACGACGCCGCGCTGGCCGTCGCGGACTCCGCGCTGCGCGAGGGGTTCTCCCCGGCCGGCTCCGGGCGCTGGTCCGGGACGCGCGCGGCCCGCACGCGCTGCACATGCGGCAGGTGGCCGTCCGGGCGAGCCCGGACGCGGCCAACCCCTTCGAGTCGGTGCTCCGCGCGATCGCGCTCACGGTGCGCGGTCTCACCGTCCGGCCGCAGGTGTCCCTGCGCGTGCCGGCGCCGGGCGGTGGCACGACCTTCCTCGGTCGTGCCGACCTCGTCGACGAGCGGCTGGGGATCGTGCTGGAGGCGGACTCCTTCGCCTGGCACGGCGACCGCGCCGCGTTGCGCTCGGACGCCCGGCGCTACAACGCCTTCGCCGCCCACGGCTGGCTGGTGCTGCGGTTCACCTGGGAGGACGTGATGTTCGAGCAGGAGCGGGTGCGGACGACGCTCACCGCCGCCCGGCGCACCAGGACGCGTGCCCTGCGCCGCGCCCCGCGTGAGCCAGCCGTGCGGGTGGCCTGAGTGGCCTCAGCGCGCCACGTGATCGAGCAGACTCGGCGGCGGCCAGCGCGGCGGCCGGTCCGTCACCGCTGCGGATCGCTTCCAGCACCGCGTCGTGCTCGTCGGCCAGCGTGTCGGCGCCGTGGACCGGGTCGTCGATGCTGGCCCGAAGGGTCTCCACCAGGCCGTCGTACAGACTCGGCGAGGAGGGGGTTGTGCGCGGTGGCGACGACCGCGACGTGGAAGTCGACGTCGGCGTCGATGAAGGCCGGGCCGTCGCCGGCGGTCACCGCATCGCGGCGCCGGGCGATGATCGTGTCGAGGCTCGCCAGGTCCGCATCCGTACGGCGGGTCGCGGCCAGGGTCGCGGCCTGCACCTCGATCGCGTGCCGCACCTCCAGCAGGTGCGCGAGGTCGACGCGCTCGGCCTGACGGCGCATCAGGGCGCGCATCTCGGTGACGGCGGCGACGTAGGTGCCGTCACCGCGTCGTACCTCCAGGACGCCGACGTGGGCGAGCGCCTTGACCGCCTCCCGCACCGTGTTGCGGCTGACGCCGAGCGAGGCGGCGAGCCTGGGGCTCGGGCGGGATGCGGGTGCCGACGGTCCACTCGCCGCCGGAGAGGAGCGCGCGCATGCCGTCGATCGCCTGGTCGACCAAGGAGGCCGGGGTTGCCGGTGCCAGGGGCATCTTTCATCCAATCATCCGATGTCTGCCATACTAGCGACATGGCCAGCGTCGCCCGCGTGCACCCCATCGGTGCCACTGCACCATCCTCGCAGTCGCACCGGCGCGCGGGCGTCGGCCTGGTCGTGGCGGTCCTCCTCGTCGCGATCAACCTCCGGATCGCCGTCACCAGCCTCGGGGCGCTGCTCGACCGCCTCGGGGACATCGGCGTCTCCCCCACGGTCCAGGGGCTGCTCACCTCGCTGCCGGTGCTGTGCTTCGCGATCGTCGGCGCGACCGCCATGGCCGTGACCCGCCGGATCGGCGTCGACCGCGGCCTCGCGCTGGCCCTCGTCGTCCTCGCCACCGGGTTGGTGCTGCGTGTCCTCGACGGCACGCCCGCCCTCGTCGCCGGCACCTTCGTCGCCTGCTCCGGAATCGCGCTGGCGAACGTGCTCATCCCTGCCATCGTCAAGGAGCACTTCCCCGGCAGGGTCGGCGCGATGACCGGCGCCTACACGGCCGTGCTCTCCCTCGGCTCCGCGGCCGGTGCCGCCCTCGCCGTCCCGCTCACCAACGCCACGGGCTCCTGGCGCCTCGGCCTCGGCCTGTGGGCGATCGTCGCGGTCGCCGCGCTGCTCGCCTGGCTGCCGTTCGCGCGCGGCCGCGCCGAGCGCCGTACGACGGTCCGGGGCGCGGCGCTGTGGCGCAGCCCCACCGCGTGGGCGGTCACGGTGCTCTTCGGCACCCAGTCGCTGTTCGCCTACGTGATGATGAGCCTGGCTTCCGAGCCTGTACGCCGACGCCGGGTTCAGCGACGAGACCGCCGGCCTGCTGCTCGCCGTCAGCATCGTCATCGGCGTCCCGTTCTTCTTCCTCGCCCCGAGCATCGCCGGCCGGATGCGCCACCAGGGCCACCTGATCGCGGTCCTGACCACACTCACCGCCGCCGGCTGGGCGGGCCTCGCGCTCGCGCCCGAGGAGGGCGCGTGGCTGTGGGCGGCACTCCTCGGCTCCGGCGGCGCGGTCTTCCCGGTGGTGCTGCTCTGCTTCGCGCTGCGCACGACGACCACGGCCGACACCGCGGCGCTGTCCACGATGGGCCAGAGCGTGGGCTACCTCATCGCCGCCGGTGGCCCGTTCCTCGTCGGCGTCCTGCACCACGCCACCGACTCCTGGACCCTGCCCTGCACCCTGCTGGTCGGCCTCGGCGTCGTCCAGGGCTGCGTCGGCTACCTCGCCGGGCGGCCGGTCAAGATCGGCGAAGCGCGCTGACGAGCACCCCGAGCGCCCGGTCGAGGCTCCGCGTCGGTCGGGCCGCCGAAGCCGACGACCAGCCCGCTGAGCCGCGCCGTGCGGCAGTAGTCACGCAGCAGGTTCACCCGGAACCCGGCGTCCTCGGCGGCCGCGCGGACCCGGACGGCGCGGGCGTGCGGGAGCAGCCAGGTGGAGTACATCCCGGCGACCGGGCCGGCAAAGGCTCTGCGTGGGGCGAGAGCGCGGCGACCACGCGCGGCGCCCGCTCGGCGTAGACCCGGCGTGCGGAGCGGACGACCGCGTCGACGTAGCCGTCCCGGAGCAGGGTGACCATCGCCCGCTGCACCGGCCAGGGCGGGGCGTCGTGGGTGAGCCGGCGGTGGGCGTCGAAGTCGTCCAGCCACCCGTCCGGTACGACGCACCAGCCCATCCGCAGCGACGGCAGGATCGACTTCGACGCGGTGCCCAGGTAGGCCACCCGGTCCCGGTCGAGCGAGGCGAGCGCGGGGACCGGGGCGACGTCGTAGCGGAACTCGGAGTCGTAGTCGTCCTCGATCACCAGCGCCCCGTCGCGGCGCGCGGTGGCGAGCAGGGTGAGCCGGTCGGCGGCGGGCATGACCCGGCCGAGCGGGTGCTGGTGCGCCGGGGTGACGTAGGCCGCCGCGCAGCCCGCGAGGTCGCGCACCGGCTCCAGCGCGGGCACGTCCCGCACGGTGCGGCCGGACTCGTGGACCGTCGCGACGGCGGCCCGGTAGCCCGGGTCCTCCAGCGCGACCGGGGCACGCGGCACGACCGCGAGCAGGTGGCGCAGACCGGCGCCGATGCCGCCGGTGATCCGCACCTGGTCAGCGTCCACGGCGAGCCCGCGGGTGCGGCCGAGGCGCTCGGCGACCAGGGTCCGGAGCGCGGGCAGGCCGCGCGGGTCGTCGTACCCGCGCGGGGGCGTGGCGGTCGAGACCTCACGCCAGGCGCGGCGCCACACCGCCTCGTGGCGCGGGTCGATCCAGGGCGTGCCGGCGTCGAGCATCACCAGCGGCCGCTCGGGCGCCGGAGCGCCCCGGCGGGCAGCGGTCCGGGAGCGGTGCACGACGCCGCCGGACACCCACGTGCCGGCGCCCTGGCGGGCCTCGAGCCAGCCCTCCGCGAGCAACTGGTCGAAGGCCTGCTCGACGACCGAGCGGGAGACGCCGAGGTCCGCGGCGAGCCGGCGGGAGGCGGGCATCCGGTCGCCGCCCGCGAGCGCCCCGGAGAGCACCAGCGTGCGCATCTGGTCGGCGAGCCTGGGTGCCGAGCGGCTGCGGGTCGTCGCGATCGATGCGGACGGGGAGCAAAATGGCCTGCCAGAGTCTGAGGGAAATGGCCCGTGCGCCCAGGCCACCTGTCGCCCACGATGGTGCCATGACCACCGCACTGGAGCCCACCGGACGCACCCGGATCAACCGCGGCCGCAACCGCGCGGTCGGCGAGCGCGCCGCCCTGCTGGCCTTCCTCGACGAGGCGCTGGTGGCGCACCTCGGGGTGCAGGTCGGCGACCACCCCCTGGTCCTCCCGACGGCGTACGCCGTGGACACCGACGGTCCCGACGCCGACGGCACGCTCTACTTCCACGGGTCCGTGGCGGCCCGCTGGCTGCGCGGATCGGCCGGCGCCACGGTATGCGTGACGGTCACCGAGCCTGGACGGCTTCGTGGCCGGGCGCTCGGCGTTCCACCACTCGATGAACTACCGCTCGGCCGTGGTCATCGGCACCGCCCGGCTCGTCGAGGACCCGGACGAGCGGATCCACGCACTCGACCTGATCGTCGACCACATGATCCCCGGCCGTGCGGCGACGATGCGGCCCAGCACCCGCAAGGAGCTCGCGGCGACGGCCGTGCTCGCCGTCCCGCTGCGCGAGGCGTCGATGAAGGCCCGCGCCGGTGACCCGGTCGACGAGCCCGAGGACGTCGCCGCCGGGGTCTGGGGCGGGTACGTCCCCGTCACCCGCAGCATCGGCACACCGGTCGGCGCGGCCGACAACCTGCCCGGCGTCAACGTCCCGGCGGACGTCGCAGCCCGGACTCGATAGCGAAGACCACCAGCCTGCGCGCGGTCGCGCGCCTGGGCTTCACCATCGCCCGGCTCACGTGCGTGCGCACCGTGTCGGGGCTGACCACCAGTGCCTCGGCGATCTCGGCGTTCGACATCCCCGTCGTGACCCAGCCGAGGATCTCCGCCTCGCGCTCGGTGAGGTCGCCCAGGCGCGGGTGCGGCCGCTCGGCGCGGCTCGCGCCGAAGTGGTCGATCACCCGGCGGGTCACCGAGGGCGCGAGCAGCGAGCCACCGTCGGCCACCACCCGCACCGCGTCGAGGATCGCCGTCGGCTCGGCGTCCTTGAGCAGGAAGCCGCTGGCGCCGTTGCGCAGCGCCTCGAAGACGTACTCGTCGAGTCTCGAAGGTCGTCAGCACCACCACCCGCACGGCCGCAAGCGCCGGGTCGGCGGCGACCTCGGCGAGCAGCGCGAGGCCGTCCATGACCGGCATCCGGATGTCGCAGAGCACCACGTCGGGCGTCGTACGACGCAGCAGGGCCAAGCCCTCGCGCCCGTCACCGGCCTCGCCGGCCAGCGCCAGGTCCGGCTCGCTCTCGATCAGCGTGGCCAGGCCCATCCGGACCAGCGGCTGGTCGTCGACGAGCGCCACGCTGATCGCCCCGGTCATGCGGGCAGCACCGCGCTGACCTCGAACCCGCCCTGCGGCACCGGCCCGGCACGGAAGGTGCCGCCGAGCGCCTCCACGCGGGAGCGCATGCCGCTGATGCCCATGCCCTCATCCTGCACCGCGCCGCCCTGCCCGTCGTCGGACACCCGCAGCGCGATCGTGTCGGCGCCGCGCTCCCACACGACCGTCGCGGTGCTCGCGGCGGCGTGCCGGAGCACGTTGGTCAGCGACTCCTGCAGCACGGCGTACGCCGCCGCGCCGGTCCGCGGGGTCAGGCTCACCCGGCTCGCCGATCACCTCCAACCTCAGCCCCGCCGAGCGCACCCGCTCGACCAGCGCCGGGATCGCCTCGACCCCGGTCGCGGGCCGGCGCGGCGCGGGCTCCCCCGCGATCGTCGCGAGCTCCACGCGCAGCGCGTCCAGGGCCTCGCGGCTGGTGGCGCGGATCGCCTCCAGGCTCTCGCGGACCTTGCCCGAGCGGTCGGCGTCCGGGTCGAGCACGTGCAGCGCGACCCCGGCCTGCATGGCGATCACCGCGAGCCCGTGGCCCACGCCGTCGTGCAGGTCCTGGGCCATCCGCAGCCGCTCCTCGGCCGCGGCACGCGAGGTGCGGTCCACCCAGGCGGAGCGCCCCTGGCGCAGCATCGTGCCGATCGCGGCGGCCGAGGAGACCAGGGCGCCGATCCCGATCGACTGCCAGGCGCCGACGACGAGGTCGTCCCAGCGCAGCCCGCGCACCAGCAGCCCGGCCCAGATCAGCACCGCCGCCACGAGGAGCAGCGGGAACCACGAGCGGAACGGCCGCCGCGTCGCCAGCACGAAGGAGGCGACGATCAGTGCGAAGAAGATCGGCCCGTTCTCGCCTCCCACCGCGAAGTAGGCGCCGCTCGCGGCACCCGTCGCGACGAGGAGCACCGGGCAGCGGTCGAGCAGCAGGAGCGAGCCGGCGGCCAGGGCCGCGAGTGCCACGGAGAGCACCCGGCCGACCACCCCGGCGTCGACGTGCCCGTCGTGCCCGAGGTTCACCGCCACCGAGCCGCCGACGATGATGACCGCCACCGGGATCAGCCACCAGCGCTTGGCCAGCCACATGTTCGTGTCCATGCCCCGAACCTAGGCGAGCCCGGTCCTCACGTCGTACGACGACGAGAGCCTCGTGCCTACGCAATTCCGCGTACGCCGGAGCCGCGTCCCGGCGGACGCGCTCGAGGCGTGCCGCGACCAGCCTGGAGGACATGAACGCACAGACCACGGTGGCCTCCACCGACCGCCTCACGAAGGTCTACGGCGACCGCGTCGCCGTCGACAAGGTGAGCATGAACGTCCGGCGCGGCGAGGTGTACGGATTCCTGGGGCCCAACGGTGCCGGCAAGACGACCACCCTGCGCATGCTGCTCGGACTGATCCGCCCGACGTCCGGCACGGCGAGCGCGATCTCCCCCGTCGGCGCCCTCATCGAGGGCCCCGGCTTCTTCCCCTATCTCTCCGGCCGCGCGAACCTGCGCACCCTGGCCCGGCACCGCGGCTTCGCGGACACCGAGGTCGAGCGGGTGCTGGAGCGGGTGGACCTCGCGAGCCGCGGGGACGACCGGTTCAAGGGCTACTCCCTCGGCATGAAGCAGCGGCTCGGTGTCGCGGCGGCACTGATGGGCGACCCGGACCTGATCGTGCTCGACGAGCCGACCAACGGCCTCGATCCCGCCGGCATGGCCGACATGCGGGCGCTCGTCGTCGACCTCGCCCGCGGCGGCCAGACCGTGCTGCTGTCCAGCCACATGCTCGCCGAGGTGCAGGAGATCTGCGACCGGGTCGGTGTGATCAGCGACGGCCGGCTGCTGCGCGAGGCGCGCGTCGCCGAGCCTGCGCGGCGGGATCTCGATCCGGCTGCGCGCCACACCCGAGCCGGAGGCGCTGGCGGTCGCGATGCGGCTGGCGGGCGACGACGGCGTGCGTCGTACCGACGACGGGGCGCTGGTGCTCAGCCTTCCACCCGACGCGGCGCCCCACGTCACCCGCGCGCTCGTCGAGGAGGGCGTCGACGTGCACGAGATCACCGCTGCCGAGCGCAGCCTGGAAGAGGTCTTCTTCGAGATGACCACCCGCAAGAACGAGGAGATGGCGTCATGAGCGCGACCCTGCGCAGCACCCGAGCCGAGCCTGATGCGGCTGCGGGCCTGGCCGGCGGTGTGGATCACCCTCGGTGCCTGGCTCGCACTGAGCCTTGATGTTCGGCTACCTGTTCACCTACCTGTCCTACACCAGCGGCGAGGCGTCGTTCACCGACGAGGGCACCACCCGCGCCCAGCAGACTCGCGGAGCCTGATGCCGGACGCCGTGCCGCACGTCTTCCTGCAGGGGATGCCGATGTTCGGCGGTGCGCTGACGATGGTGCTCGGCGCGCTGGTGGCCGGCAACGGCTACGGCTGGGGCACCTGGAAGACCCTGTTCTCCCAAGGGGTACGACGCACGCCCGCCGTGCTCGGCTCGATGACCGCGCTGACGATCTTCGTGCTGGCGACCCTCCTCGTCACGCTGGGCTTCGACCTCGCCGTCTCGCTCATCATCACCGCCGCCGAGGGCCAGGACGTGGTGATGCCCTCGGCCGGCGACGTGGTGCAGGCCTTCGGCGCCGGCTTCCTGGTGCTGGAGATGTGGGCGCTCCTCGGCTTCGCGCTCGGCACCCTCGCTCGGGGACCTGCGCTGTCGGTCGGTCTCGGCCTGGTCTGGGCGCTCGTGGTGGAGAACCTGCTGCGCGGCGTCGGCCGGCTGCTCGACTGGGTGGACGCCCTCACCGCCGTCCTGCCGGGCACGTCGGCCGGCTCGCTCATCGGCTCGATCATCGGCACCGGCGACGGCGACGGGACGCCGGGCGTGCTCGACACGGTCGGCGGCGGCCAGGCCACGGCCACCGTCGCGGTGTACGTCGCCCTGGCGGTCGTGCTGAGCGTCGTGCTGGTGCGGCGGCGGGACGTGGCCTGACCGGCGACTAGTCGTTGACCTCGACCGGGACCCCGTAGGCGTCGTGGGTGTTGAGCCACTTCTGGACCGCGTCGGCGGCGTCTCCGGGGGCGTCGATCGCGATCATCGCCCGATCGGCGTACTTGCCCGAGCAGGGCCGGCTCATCGAGACCTCGACCCCCTTCGCGGCGGACTCGAGGGCAGAGGTGACCTCGGGGTGGTGGCGCAGCGCGGCGGTGACGACCGCGGCAGTCGGCAGTGCGCCACAGCGGGGCCGCGCCGTGTCGGCGGAGCCGGGGAAGCTCACGAAGCCGCTGGCCGCGGCCGCGACCAGGAGGCCGCCGAGACCGATCAGGCAGGCGAGCAGCAGCCGGAGCCGGGGGGCGGTCATCGGGTCGTCCCGGCGACAGCGACCCCGGCCGGGTGGGTCGAACCCACGCGGTGGACGAGGTCACAGCTTCTCGATCGCGGCCGGGTCGTGGGTCGCGATGACGACGGTGCAGCCCTCGCCGGCTCGCCCGCGCAGCGAGCTCGAGGACGACGTCGCGGTTGACGTCGTCGAGCGAGGCCGTCGGCTCGTCGACCAGGATCACCCGGGCCTGCTTGTAGATCGACCGGGCCACCGCGAGCCGCTGGCGCTCGCCGCCGGACAGGTGCGAGGCGGGCTCGTCGTCGCGCCCGGCCAGGCCGGTGGCGGCCAGCGCGTCGCGGAGCCGGCCGGCGTCGCCGGCGACGCCACGGCCCCAGAGCCGGGCGGCCATCGTGACGTTGAAGGACACCGGCTCCTCGAGCATGATCCCGTAGTCCTGGAGGACGAAGGAGGCGTGGTCGCGCCAGAAGCGGCGGCGCCGGGCCGCGCCCCACCCGCGGGTCGGCTCGCCGTCGACGAGGACGTCGCCGTGGGTCGGCGTCTGGAGCAGCCCCAGGCAGTGCAGGAGCGTGGTCTTGCCCGACCCGCTCGGACCGACCAGAGCGGTCATCGCGCCTCGCGGGCAGCCTGAGGGACTCACCGGCCAGGATCGGCTGGTCGTCGATGTCGACTCCGAGGTCGACGGCTTCGAGCATCATCGGGTTCTCCTTCGTGGTGAGGGACGGGCGGGCTAGATGGTGCGGTTCACGATGCGGCGGAAGGTCCACTGCGAGGCGGCCACGTGGGCCACGGCCGTGGCGCCGATCCCGGCCAGCAGCGCCACCACGGTGGGGCCGAGGTCGCCGGGCGGCAGCACGAGGACGATCAGCGCGCCGAGCACACCGGTGACCACGAGACTCGCCACCGACGCGGGCCCGCAGCACGTCGGACCACCCACGTCCGTCGAGGCGCAGCGGGAAGTCGCGGCGGGCGTGGATCAACGAGGCGATGAAGGCGCTGACCGCGAGGGCGAGGGCGAACGCCCCGGCCAGGGCCACGAGCGCGAAGCCTCGCAACCAGGCCTCGTAGGAGGCGAACTGCGCCCTGAGGACACCGTCCTCCGCGGCGTACTTGACCTGGATGGTGTTCTGCAGGTCGTGGTCGCGCAGGAGCGCGAGCGTCGGGTCGAGGCCGTCGAAGATCAGGTTGTCGGTCGAGGTGAGCGAGGCGAGGAAGTCGTCGTTGAACGACGCCGCCGACGCGACCTCGAGCAGCAGCGGGTGCTCGGGGAACATCAGGTCGCCGTTGCCGGCCGCGGCCATCGGGATCTCCGCGTCCCCGGTGGCCGAGAACATGGTGAGCGAGCGCCAGACCTCGGCTCCCGAGTGCGGGGCGCGGGCCCACAGGTCGAAGTTGGGGGCGAGCGCGGCCCGCAGGTTCTCGGGGACGGTGGACGCATCGACGGGGCGCACCGCCGTCGTACCGGCGCCGGTGTCGATGTCCATCAGCCGCAGCCATGCCTTGTTGACGAGCACCACGGCGTCGTACGGCCCGCCCTGGACACCGAACTGGCCGGGGTCCATGGCGTAGGCTCAGCGCCGCCGAGCCGTCGGCGTCGGCCGCCTCGACCACCTGGCCGACCTGGCCGCTGGCCTCGACGAAGCCCTTCTCCCCCAGGCCCGCGGGGAAGCGCAGCGCGACCTGGTCGGACAGGTTGCGCCAGCGCGCCTGCTGGTCGGCCGCGGCCTGTGCGTCGCCGTAGGCCCACCAGGCCGGGCCGACGGTGAGGAGCACCAGGACGAAGGTGGCGGCCTTGAGCAGCCCCGAGGCACGGCGCAGGCTGTTGACCGCGGGCTGGCGGGTGGCCAGCATCGTGACGCCCGGCCAGGACACCAGCGACATGACCAACGCGCTCGCCAGGGTCACCAGGACGACACCGGCCTCCAGCGCGACCAGCGTCGTCGCGTAGTAGGCCAGCCAGGGTGTGCCGTGGGTGGCGGCCACGACCCCCACGGCCACCGCGGTGACCGGGATCGCCGGCAGGGCGACGGTCAGCGCGAGCCGGCCGAGGTCCTCGACCTGGATGCGCACGGCGCTCACCCCGCCGAGGACGCGCAGGGCCCGTCCGCGCGAGCGGACCGACAGCCAGAACAGGGCCATGCTGACCAGCAGGGCCGCGCCGGCGGTCAGGGTGGCCCGGAAGGCTCTCCTGCCGGACCAGGAACGACAGGGACTGGGCGAAGGTGTTGTCGACCCGGTTGACCCGGACGCCCTCGCCGGTCAGCGTCGACTCGAAGGCGTCCAGACCCTCGCGCGGCCCGGTGGCGAGGTACTGGCCGGTCGCGAACGAGTGGTCGAGCGCCCCGGGCCCCCGCACCACCCCGGTCGGCTGGTCGCCGTACCAGTGGACCTTGGTGGGCAGGTCGTGGGCGCGGTCGCCGACGGGGACGAAGACCCGGCCGTCGTTGTCGCCCGCGAGGTCGGGCAGGATCCGGACCAGCCCGAGGTCGTGCTCGTCGCTGAGCCGGGCGAGCTCGGCCAGCGCACGGTCGTCGGGCGTCGAGTTCGCCGCTGAAGTCGAGGTAGAGGGCGCTGGTCGCGCCGAGTCTGCTCGGGATAGCTTGCGGTCGTTGAGGTCGGTCATGACCGCGCCGAGGACGGCGATCAGCGCGAAGAGCGAGCCCGCGACGAGCGCGATGATCCGCTGGTACATGACACCTCCGAGAGTCGGGCCGGGCGAGCGGGGCGCTGCCGGTCTCGACCAATGTGCTCGACGCGGCCGGCCGGGACCTCGTCCTTTGGTGCCGGTTTGCGGCACCAAAGGCCGACCGGAGGGGCCGGCCGGCGATGGTGTGCTCCGGGGGCCGACTCTCGGGAGGAGGAACACCCCGTGGACGCACACCCCCAGCCGACGCGGTTCTCACCGTCATGCGCCAGGCACCCGCCGGGCCCCCGCAGCGGATCGACGTGCGCCCGGGCGCGAGCCTGACGATGGGCTCCTGTCCGTGCGCCGACTGCGGTCTCGACGTGGTGCTGACCTGCCGGCCCGGCGCGTGGGTGCGCTGCGTGGTGACGGCCCACGGCGACCACTGGCGCCTGGACAACCTGTGCACCGACGTCGAAGGCGTCGTGGTGGACCAGGAGAACGCGGCGCTGCAGGTCAACGCGCTGCCCGGGCGGCGTCGACTCGTGGTGCCCTTCGAGTTCGCCGAGTCTGTCCTTCCGGCTCGGACCGTGCCAGGTGAGCGAGCGGGTGACCGTGATCGGCCCGGAGGTGCTGGTCGAGTCGGGTACGGCGTGCCGGTCCAGCCTGGCGCCGCTGGCGGGAGCCGGCCTGCGTCACGGCACCCACTACCTGGCCGTGCTCGAGGAGCCTGTGCCGCGGCATCGGGGAGCGGGGCGTCCCGCCCACGTCGGCCGCGATCTCCGAGGTGCTCGACCGGCGGGGCCTGCAGGTCAGTCCCAAAGCGGTCGACCACCACGTCGACTACCTCTTCCAACGACTCTTCCCCGCCCAGGGCGAGACCGAGGGCCGCGGCTACAAGCGGTGGGCGCTCGCGTCGCTGATGCTGCGCAGCACGACCGGGAGCGACCCTGTCGACGCCTGACGGGGCGTGCGCCCCAGCACAGATGCCCCCGCCGCGCAATGGGGGCTGCCCGCGGGTCGCACCGATGGCCGCCGGCACGCCTCCTGGGCGAGTCTCGACGCGCCCGCACAACCGAGGAGCCATCCGGCTCGTGGAGGTTTCAAGACATGAACAAGATCAAGATGACGGTCGCCGCCGGCGCGATGATGCTGACGGCCGTGGGAGCGGCGAGCCCGGCGATGGCCTACCTGCACCCCGGTTCGGTCACCCAGCACCCCTCGACGGGTGGCACCTGGGAGTACGGCTTCTGGAACGCCAAGGTGCGTTCGTACTACACCGTCAACAAGAACCACGGCTCGTCGGTCGGGTCTCAACGGCGACCTGTCGCGCAGCGCCTGCACCGCTTCCGGCTCGAAGTCGATCGCCGAGAAGTACGCCGTCAACACCCCCGGTGCCGACGACAAGTACTACTACCGCACCTGCTGACGGCTCCGGCCTCCCGCCGGCGGCGTACCCGAAGCATCCCCGGTCGTCCTGCCCTTTCCTCGGCGACCGGGGGTGTGACGTCATGAGTGCAGCCCTCCGGCGCGATACTGGTGCGGTGGACGTCACCCGGGGCACGGCAACCGTTGCCGGACTCCTCATGGCGCTCGTCACCCTCACCGAGCTCGCGCTCGCTCAGGCCGGCGACCTGACACCCGCTGGCGCGACCCGGGTCGCCGTGGCGCTCGTGCTCGGAACCGCAGCGGGGCTCTCGCGGCTGTCCCCGATCGCCGGCGTCGCGCTGCTGGTCCTCGTGGAGCCTGGCGACGTTCGCCGCCGGCGGGTCGATCGCCGCCGACGAGTCTCGCCGTCGCGGTCGTCATCTTCCAGTGCGCCCGGCGCGGTGGGGTGGTCACGCTGTGGGTCAGCGGCCTCCTCGTGCCGGCCGCCTACCTGCTCAGCGGAGCGTTCCTGGCGAACGCCGGCACCGAGGCCGCCCAGCGCATCGACGCGGCCGGACTGACCGACGATCCCGCCGCGCTCGCGCTGCTGATCGTCACCATCGCCTCCCCCCTCGCCGTTCCGTGGCTCCTGGGCTCCGGCCTGCGCTGGCGTGCGCGCGCCGAGCGCGACCGGCACGCCCTCGCCGTGGCCGAGGCGCAGACCGAGGCCCAGGAGCAGCAGGCCAGGCTCGCCCGCGACGTCCACGACGTCGTCGGGCACTCCCTCGTCGTCATCATCCGCCAGGCCGACTCGGTCCGCTTCCTCTCCGACGCCACCCCTCCCGACGTCCTCGCCGCCGTCGACCACATCGCCTCCTCGGCCCGCGCCTCGCTCACCGAGGTACGACGCGTGCTCTCCTCCGGCACCGAGTCGCCGGTCTCCGCGGACCTCGACGACCTCATCAGCCGGATCCCGGCACTGGTGGCCACCGTCGACAGCCAGGTGCTCGGCACGCCCCGCCCGCTCCCGCCCGCGACCGCGGCGGTGGCGCTGCGGGTGCTGCAGGAGATGCTGACCAACGCGCTCAAGCACGGAGACGGCGACCGGATCGAGGTGGTGCGCGACTGGCGCAACGGCCTGCTGCTCTGCGTGCGCAACCCGTCGGTGGACCCGGCGCGGTCCGACGGGATGGGCCTGGCCGGGATGCGCGAGCGGCTCCAGGCGGTCGGCGGCACCCTCGTCGTACGACGCGAGGACGCGACGTTCTGCGTGGAGGCCAGCATCCCCGTCTCGCAGGCCGGCCCGTGAGCGCGCCCGACAGCACCGAGGCGATCCGCGTGCTCCTGGTCGACGACCAGGACCTCGTCCGCACCGGGACCAAGATCATCCTCGACGCCGCGCCCGACCTCACCGTCGTCGGCGAGGCGGCCAACGGTTTCGAGGCGATCTCGCTGGTCGACCGGTGCCGGCCCGACGTGGTGCTGATGGACATGCAGATGCCGGAGATGGACGGCGCCGAGGCCACCCGTCAGGTGCTGCTGCCCAGCCGCGCCCAGCGGCGCGAGCGGCCGGTCCGCGTCATCGTCCTGACCACCTTCGAGTACCGACGGCCGGGCCGCCGACGCGATCCGGGCCGGTGCGAGCGGGTTCCTGCTGAAGACCGCGACGCCGCAACAGCCTGCAGGACGCCGTCCGCACGGTCCACGCCGGCAACCAGGTGCTCGGTCCCGACGAGTCTGCTCGGGCTGCTCGACGCCACCTTCGGCTCGCCGCGAGCCGAGCCGGAGGTGCTGCGCAGGCTCACCCCGCGCGAGCGTGCGGTCTTCGACGCGGTCTCCCGCGGCCTGTCCAACGCCGAGATCGCCGACGAGTCTGTTCTCGAGCGAGTCCACCGTCAAGACCCACGTCGGCGGCGTGCTGCGCAAGCTCGGGCTGCGCGACCGGGTGCAGACTCGTCGTGTTCGCCTTCGAGCACGGCCTGCGCTGACCTCGCCCGGCCGGGCCCGCCTCAGCCCAGGCGCTTGCCGAAGCAGCGCGAGAGCGGGGCATCGGCGTAGAAGCCGAAGCCCTCGACCTCCTCGTAGCCAGCGCTGCGGTAGAGACTCGATGGCCTCTGGCTGGCGCAGACCGGTCTCCAGCACGACGAGGTCGTGGCCGGCCGCGGCCGCGGTGTGCTCGAGCTCGGCGAGGATCGCGCGGGCGTGACCCCGGCCGCGGCGCTCCGGGACGACGTACATCCGCTTGATCTCCACCGCGCTCGTGCCGCCGAGACGGTGCACCGGGGAGCGGCGCCAGGCGCCGGTGCCGACCGGTTCCGCGCCGTCGTACCCGACCAGGAAGAGGCCCTCCGGCAGGTCGAAGACGGCCGGGTCGACGGGGCTCTCGTCGGGGGATCCGTAGCGCTCGACGTACTCCGCCTGGACGCGGGCCACGAGCAGGCTCCCGCGTCGGGGTGCAGGTAGCCGACGGGGCGCAGGTCGAGGAAGGCTTGCATCGCGAAACTGATTGAACACCGGTGTGATCGGCCTGTCACACTGGGGTCATCTCTGACAACGTCGTCAGCCGTCCTCCCGTGCCGATCGAGAAGGTTGACCTCGTGACCGACATCCAGATCCCCGCAGCGCTCAAGCCCGCCGACGGCCGCTTCGGCGCCGGCCCGTCGAAGATCCAGACGAGCCACCTCGACGCGCTGGCCGCGACCGGCTCCTCCCTGCTCGGTACGTCGCACCGCCAGGCCCCGGTCAAGGACACCGTCGGCCGCGTGCTCCAGGGCCTCGGTGACCTGTTCTCGCTGCCGGAGGGCTACGAGGTCGTCGTCGGCAACGGCGGGGCCACGGCGTTCTGGGACATCGCGGCGTTCGGCCTGATCGAGAAGAAGTCGCAGCACCTGACCTTCGGCGAGTTCTCCTCGAAGTTCGCCTCGTCGGTCAAGGCCGCCCCGTGGCTGGACGCCCCGTCGGTCATCGCCGCCGACCCCGGCTCGCGCCCCGACGCGGTCGCCGAGGAGGGCGTGGACGTCTACGGCTGGGCGCACAACGAGACCTCGACCGCGGTGATGGCGCCCGTCGTCCGGCCCGCGGGTGCCGGCGACGGCGCGCTCGTGCTGATCGACGCCACCTCGGGCGCCGGCGGCCTGCCGGTGGACCTCACCGAGACCGACGTCTACTACTTCGCCCCGCAGAAGTGCTTCGCCTCCGACGGCGGCCTGTGGTTCGGCATCTTCTCCCCCGCCGCCATCGAGCGCGCCGAGCGGATCGCGGCCACGGACCGCTACATCCCGCCCTTCTTCAACCTCAAGACGGCCATCGACAACAGCCGCCTCAACCAGACCTACAACACCCCCTCGGTCGCCACCCTCTTCCTGATGGCCGAGCAAGCTGGACTGGATGAACGGCCAGGGCGGGCTCAAGGGGATGGTCGAGCGGACCACCGCGTCCTCGGACGCGCTCTACGGCTGGGCCGAGCGCACGTCGTACACGACGCCCTACGTGGCGGACCCCGAGCACCGCTCGCTGGTCATCGGCACCATCGACTTCGAGGAGTCGATCGACGCGGCGCAGGTCGCGAAGGTGCTGCGGGCCAACGGGATCGTCGACACCGAGCCGTACCGCAAAGCTCGGCCGCAACCAGAACCCGGATCGCGATGTACCCGGCGATCGACCCCGCCGACGTCGAGGCGCTGACGCGCTCGATCGACTTCGTGGTCGAGGCGCTCGCTGGGTGACCTAGGCCATGACGTCGACCCGAGGGGCTCCGAGCGCGACCATCGACTCGCGCCGGGCCTCGCCGGTGACGGCACCCGGGGTGGACAGCGCCTCGGCGACCGAGCGGCGCAGGTCCTTGTGCTCCTGGAAGTGATGCAGGGCAGCGGAGCGCCACTCCTCGGCACTCGCGACGGTGGCGGGCAGGACCACGACCTGGTCCGTGCCGCGGGCCAGGAACGCCACGCAGAGGAAGGCGACGGCGACCAGCAGGGCTGCTGAGGTGAGACTCGATCGGCATGGTCCGCACCTTTCGTCCGGCGGTGTGCTGGGGTTGCCGGACCAACGACGCCACGACGCGGACAGTGACGTTCGGTCAGCGAATTCGGGACGAAGTCCCGGGTCAGAGCCGGCCGGTGAGGAGGTCGAACGCCGCCCGCCCGAAGGCCACCATCCGCACCCGCTCCACCGCAGTGGGCGTCGCGCGCAGCGTCTCGAACGCCGCGTCGGCGGCGTCCTCCTTGGGCCAGCCGTAGGCCCCCGCACTGATCAGCGGGAAGGCGACCGAGGCGGCGCCGAGCTCGTCGGCGACCTCCAGGGCGCGCCGGTAGCAGGAGGTGAGCAGGCTCCGGTCGGTCTCGCCGGCGTGCCGGTTCGGGCCGACCACGTGGATCACCCAGCGGGCCGGCATCTCCCCCGCGGTGGTCCACCCGGCGTCCCCGGTGGCGAGCCCGTGCGGGAAGCGGCGCCGGCAGTCCTCCAGCACGGCCGGGCCGCCGGCCCGGTGGATCGCGCCGTCCACGCCGGCCCCGCCGCGCATCGCCCGGTTGGCGGCGTTCACGACCGCGTCGACGTCCTGCGCGGTGATGTCGCCCTCGACGACCTCGATCTCCATGACCTCGATCCTGTCACCGGCGCCCGCCGAGCAGGCGCAGTGTGGCCCGTTCCAGCACCGCCCGCCGCTCGTCGCCGTCGTCCTCCGGGGCACGCCGTACGGCGGCCCGGATGGTCCTGCCCTCCTGGTAGGCGTCGACCACCCGCGGGTCGACGTACGACGAACGGGCCAGGGCCGGGGTGTTGCCGAGGAACTCCGAGACCTCCTTCATCGCACCGGCGACCGCGCGCTTGCGGGCGGTCTTCGACGCCTCCGGGCCGGGTGCCTCGGCGAGCGCGGCGGCCGCGAGCACGGTGCCGTGCCAGGTGCGGAAGTCCTTCGCGGTGACGTCGAGGCCGCTCGCCTCGCGCAGGTAGGCGTTCACGTCCGAGCCGTCGACGTCCAGCAGCCGGCGGTCCTTGCGACGCCGCCGGCGCCGCTTGTCGAGCGCCTCGACCGCCTGCGGGTCGTCGATCTCGACGTGGTGCTCGACGCCGGACTTGCCGACGAACTCGAAGACCAGCAGGTCGCCGGAGCGGCGCACGTGCTGGCGCTCGAGGGTGGTCAGGCCGAAGGAGCCGTACTCCTCGGCGTACACGTCGTTGCCGATCCGGAAGCAGCCGAGGTCGATCAGCCGTACGGCGAGCGCGCAGGTCGCCCGGGTGGCGAGGTCGTCGGTGGCGAGGTCCGCGAGCACCTCCTCGCGCAGCCGCGGCAGTCGTCGGCCGAGCCTGACCACCCGCGCGTGCTTCTCGGCGGATCGCCGCTCCACCCAGTCCGGGTGGTAGAGGTACTGGCGACGGCCGGCGTCATCGACGCCGACAGCCTGCAGGTGCCCGTTGGGGAAGGGGCTGATCCACACGTCCTGCCAGGCCGGTGGGATGACCAGCGCCTTGCAGCGCGCGGCGTCCTCGACCGGAAGCGGCTTCCCGTGCTGGTCGAGGTGGACGAAGCCACGCCCCGAGCGGCGCCGCGTCCAGCCCGGCTGATCCGGTGAGGTACGACGCAGGCGGGCCACGCTCGCTAGGTTCCCCGTCGCCGCCGGATCAGACCGGTGGCTCCCGCCACGAGCGCCACCGCCGCGGCCCCGCCGAGCGCCCACGGCCACCAGGACCGCTCCTCGTCCTCGACGACCGGCGACGCCTGCTCCGCGGCCGGTGCCGTCAGCCTCCCCCTGCACCGCGGCCGGCAGGCTCGACCCGCAGCACGTCGGCCTCCTTGCCCTCCGAGCCTGAGCAGGATCGCGCCGTCCTCGCGCACGGCCGGGCCCTCGCCCTGCTGCTGGGCGGGCAGGTCGAGCAGGGCGACCCGGCGCAGGTCCGGCCAGGTGTAGACCGCCGCCTGGGTGTAGTTGCGGATGATCACGTGCTTGCCGTCGGGCAGGAAGGCGCCGTCGGTCGCGATGCCGAGCACCTCCTTGACCGGGGTGAGCCGGTTCGGCCGGTCCGCGTCGAGCTTTGCCGGGGCGGCGTACACCTGGCCGATGAAGGCCTTCGCGACGACGTACAGCCGGCCGGTCGTGGGGTCGGTCAGCAGCGTCTCGGCGTCGTGGGGACCGTCGGGGTAGACCAGGCTCGTACGTCGTGGCGCGCACCTCGCGGTCGCCGCGCCCGAACGGCACCTTCGCGACCTCGACGGACTTCCGCGAGCCGGCGTTGTCGCCGATGTCGCCGACGTAGACCTGCCCGTCGCCGGCGGGAGCCAGCGCCTCGTTGTCCGAGCCGTCGCCCTGCCAGCGGGTGACCCCGACGGTGTCGCCGCTCGCCGGGTCGACGGTGAAGATCCGGTTGCTGTCGCCCGAGTCGTTGACGGTGACGACGAGGCCGTCGCGCGCGACCAGCCCGCTCGACTCGACGACGTCGGGGTCGGTGAAGTGGAAGACGACCTGCGAGGCGATCGGCTCCGACGCCGGGCCGGGCGCGAGGAAGCCGATGCCGAAGGGCAGGGGCAGCAGGAGGAACAGCAGGCTTTCTCCACGCGGCTCACCGACCCAGCAAGCTCGCCGAGCCGCGGCCGGAGGTCCCAGGTGGCGACCAGGTCGTCGTACTCCTGCGGCGGGGTGGTGGCACCGGTCCGCACCGCGCGCAGCAGGGTGTTGCGCGGGGTGTGCGCGCTGTCGACGAACTCCATCACGTCCACCCGGTAGCCCTGCCCCCGCAGCAGCAGCGCGCGCAGCGCATCGGTGAGGGTGTCGGCGAAGCGCTCGCGCAGGATGCCGTCGCGCACCACCGCCTGGTACGGCGCGGGCGGGGTCCCGCGGCGCAGCCTGGGCCGCGATGTCGTGGTGGCAGCAGGGCGCGGCCAGCACCAGCGGGGCCCCCCACCCGACCGCGCGGGCGAGCGCGTCGTCGGTCGCGGTGTCGCAGGCGTGGAGCGCGAGCACCACGTCCGGCGGCTCCGGCAGGCTCGGCCTCGCCGATGGTGCCGGCGACGAAGGTCGCCTCGATCCCGAGCCTGCGCGGCGACCGCGTTGTTGTGGTCGCGGGACTGCTCCTTGACGTCCACTCCCGTCAGCCGGACGGGCAGGCCGCGACGCTCGGTGAGGAAGCGCTGGGCGGCAAAGGTGAGGTAGCCGTTGCCGCAGCCGAGGTCGACCACGCGCAGCGGGTCCTCGGCGGTCGGCGTACGGACGTGGCCCTTGGCGATGGCGTCGGTGACCGACCGGTCCAGGATCCGCAGGAAGTCCTCGACCTGGCGGTACTTCGCCCGCCGGGTCGGCTTGATCCGGCCCTGGGCGTCGCTGAGCCCGAGCGCGGCGAACAGCGGGTCGTCCTCGGCGAGCATCCGGTCCTTGGCCCGGTCGTGCTCGGTGCTCTGCGGCGCCGGTGCCTGCCGGGCCGAGGTGTGCAGCGCCGCGTCGCCCTTCTTGGTCACCCGCAGCGAGAGCAGGTGCTCGGTGGTCTCGACCGTCCAGTTGCCGAACGGCTCGGCCAGCAGGCCCTCCACCTCGGCGCGCGCCGCGTCGCCGAGGAGGTGGTTCGAGGTGTGCGCCTGGGTGGCGTCGTACCGGACGACCTGGAGGTGGCGGCCCGCCTTGAGGTCCACCCAGCGCAGGCTCGACCCGGCGCCACGGCGGCGTGGCCGCACGGCGGCGGCCGGAGGCGACCGCGCGGACCAGGCGGTCCTCGGCCAGCAGGTCCCCCGCCACCTGGGCGAGGCCCCGCTCGAGCGTCTCGGTGCGGCTGCTCACGGGGCCCTCACTTCGCCAGCGCCGCCACGACCACGATGAGCAGGAGCAGCACCAGCGCGGCCGGGATGATCAGACGGCGGTGGCGCGGGTTCACCCCACCAGCCTAGAGGCGGCTCACCAGTGCTCGAGGGAGGCCCCGATGATCCCGGCCAGGTCCTCCCCGGTGACCTCCTTCGGGGCGGTGGCGAGCAGCCGCTGCTGCTTGAGGGCACCGTCGACCAGGTCGTCGACGTCGCCCTCGCCGTAGCCGACCGCGCCGAGGCCGTTGGGCAGGTGGATGTCCTGCATCAGCCGGGCGATCACGTCGGGCAGCACCGCGGCGTCGCGGCCCGTCGCCGACGGGTCGAGCAGGCTGCGCGGCGCGCAGGTGCCGCTCGGGCGCGGCGTCGAAGGTGAACCGGAACGCCTCGGGCGCGGTGAGCGCCACGGCCATGCCGTGCGGGACCATCGGCTCGTCCTGCGGGTAGTCGACGGGCGTGAAGTCCCGCACCCGGCCGGCGATCGGGTAGGCGTTGGCGTGCGGGATGTGCACGCCCGCGTTGCCGAAGCCGAGGCCGGCGAAGGTCGCCGCGAGCGCCATCTGGTCGGCTGCCTCGACACCCGCCGGGTCGCCCGGGTCGCGGTGCACGGCGCCCCGGAAGGCGGTCGAGAGCAGGCCGAGGGCCTTCTCCGACCACAGGTCGGCGATCGGGTTGGAGCCGCAGTAGGGCACCCGCTGCTCAGGCGTCTTGGCGTCGAAGTCGGCGTACCACCGGGCGGTGTAGGCTCTCCAGCGCGTGGCACAGGATGTCCATCCCGGCCGCCGCGACGACTCCCGCCGGCTGGGTCGCCGAGAGCGCCGGGTCGACCACCGCGAGTCGCGGGCGCAGCGCGGCGTGGCTGATCCCGGTCTTCACCTTGAGCGAGAGCACGTCCATCACGCAGATGGTGGTGGACTCCGCGCCCGTCCCCGTCGTGGTCGGTACGGCGACCAGGGGCAGCACCGGCTGCTGCGGCGCCCGCGCCTTGCCGATCGGCGCGTTGACGTAGTCCATCAGGCTCACCGGGGTTGGTCACCAGCAGCGCGACGGCCTTGGCGGTGTCGATCGAGGAGCCGCCGCCCACCGCGACCACCGCGTCGAACGGGCCCTCGGAGCGGGCGAAGGCGACCGCCTCCTCCAGGGAGACGTCCGTCGGCTCCACCCGGGCCCCGGAGAAGACCACGACCTCCAGGCCGCGCTGGCGCAGGGAGCCGGCCACGTCGTCGGCATGACCCACGGCGGCCACGCCCGGGTCGGTCACCAGCAGGACGCGGCGCGCGCCCCAGGCGCTGACGTCGTGGCCGATCTCGCGCGAGGCACCCCGGCCGAACTTGAGGGCGGGCGCGGCATAGGTGAAGACGGTCTCGCTCACGCCTGCACGTTAGCGTCTCCGGCCGCCTCGATCGCGGCGAGCACCGAGCCGTAGACCTTCAGGCGGCCCGCGGCGACGTCGGCGAGGGGCACCCAGGCGACCGCGTCCGTCGTACCGTCCTCCTCGACGACGTGCGGCTCCCCCGGGCCCACCTCGGCCCGGTAGATCACGCCGATCGCGTGGAAGTCCTCGGCCCGGCCGTTGGGCGCGGTGCCGGTGAAGTGGTGGTCGAGCACGGTCAGCGGCACCGGTCGCCCGGCCCTCCAGCCCGCACTCCTCGCCGAGTCTCGCGGCGGATCGTGTCGGTCGGGGTCTCGCCGTGGTCGATCCCGCCGCCCGGCAGGTGCCAGGTCCCGGGGTCCGGGGCCAGGTGCGAGGTGCGGGTGAGCAGGATCGCGTCGTCGCGGACGACGTAGGCGTAGGCGGCGGTGCGCTGCCGCTGCCGGATCCGGTACGACGCCAGCGCCTCCCCCACGAGGCTCACCGTCGGCACGGTGCCGTCCAGCACGTCCGCGATTGGCTTCCACGCCGCCTCGGCGGTGCTCCCGTCGACCTCGGTGACGTGCGGCTCCGGCGCGTCCGCGGGCACCCAGCCCTCGTAGACGATCCGCACCGAGTGCGCGTCGACCCGGCGCCCGCGACGCCAGGAGTCCTCGACGTGGAGGGAGTAGACGTGCGCGGGCTCGTCGACCTCGACGTCCAGCCCGGTCTCCTCGTAGACCTCGCGCACGACCGCGTCGCGGGGGTCCTCGCCGTGGTCCACGCCGCCACCCGGCAGCGACCACAGGCTCCTTCTTGGTGACCCGTTCGGAGAGCCGCGAGAGCAGGATCTCCTCGCCCCGGACGATGACGGCGTACGCCGCCAGCCGCTGCACCCGCTGCGCCATCACCGCCTCCTCGTTGACTTGGGGTTTCCCACCCGCGACTTGGGGTTTCCCACCCGCGACTTGGGACTTCGACCCTAGCGTCGTGTCGCTCGCGCACAACTCGGCGGTGGGAAGCCCCAAGTCGCGGGTGGGAAGTACCAACTCAGCCTGAAGGGCGGGCGGGCATCGCGCGCCAGGGAACGCCGCCCGGCCCAGCGCCACACCCGCGCCGCGCGGTCGCGGTCCTCGTCGGTGACCAGGTTGCCCATCCAGCGCAGCGCCAGGGTCATCAGCAGGTCCGAGCGCATCCCGACCGGGCCGAGCGCCGGCAGCAGGCGCGGCACCGTCACCAGGCCGGCGAGGCGCCGAGCGATGGAGAACGACTCGCCGTAGTGGGCGCGCAGGATGTCCGGCCAGACCACCGAGAGGTCCGCCCCGGGGGTCTCGGCGAAGAGCTCGGCGACCAGGCGGCCGGTCTCCAGGCCGTAGTCGATGCCCTCGCCGTTGAGCGGGTTCACGCAGGCCGCGGCATCGCCGATCAGGGCCCAGTTGCGCCCGGCGACGTTCGAGACGGCACCGCCCATGGGCAGCAGTGCGGAGGTCGGCATCCGCAGGCTCGTCGCCGAGCCCGAACTCCTCGCGCAGGCCATCGGCGTAGAGCCTTCATCAGCGGCTTGATCGCGACGTCCGTGGGCCGCTTCGCCGTGGCGAGCGTGCCCGCGCCGAGGTTGACCTCGCCGGACCCCGCGCCGAGCGGGAAGATCCAGCCGTAGCCGCTGAGGATCTCGTCCTGCCCGTCGCGCAGACTCCAGGTGCGAGCCTGATCCACGGGTCGTCGGCGCGGGTGGACTTCACGTAGCACCGGCCCGCCACGCCGTAGACGGTGTCGCGGTGCCACTCCCGTCCCAGCACCTTGCCCAGCGGGGAGCGGACGCCGTCGGCCACGACCAGGCGGCGGCACTCGACCTCGCGGCCGTCCTTGAAGACCACCGCGGAGACCCGGTCCCCGTCTCGTCGTACGTCGACCGCCCGGGCGCCGTCGAGCGGCACCGCCCCGGCGTCGACCGCCGTGGTGCGCAGGTGGTCGTCGAGCTCGGTGCGCGGGATGGCACTGCCCCACTCCGGCAGGTGCCCGCCCGGCCACGGCAGGTGCAGGGTCTGGCCGAAGCCGTGCGCGCGCAGGCCCTGGTTGACGGTGTGCGAGCGCACCCACTCGCGCAGGCCGAGCCGCTCCAGGCTCGCCGATCGCGCGCGGGGTGAGCCCGTCGCCACAGGTCTTGTCGCGCGGGAAGACGGCCGCGTCCGCGAGCACCACGTCGGCGCCCGCACGCGCGGCCCAGGCGGCCGCCGCGGACCCGGCGGGTCCGGCGCCGACGACGAGCACGTCGGTGCGGAGAGGAGCGTTCACCCGAAGATTCTCGCAGGCGGCCCTCCGGTGCTGCCGGTTAGCCTCGGTCCATGACCGATCCGTGCCTGTGCTGCGGCATCGTCGCCGGCGAGGTGCCGGCGACGAAGGTCGCCGAGACTGCTTCGACCTGCGCGTTCATGGACATCAACCCGGGCTCCGAGGGCCACCTGCTGGTGGTGCCGAGGACGCACAGCCGCGACCTGCTCGAGATCGCGCCCGACGACCTCGCCGCCGTCACGGTCGAGGCGCAGCGGATCGCGCGCGCCGTCGTACCGGCGCTGGGGGCCGACGGCGTCAACCTGCTCAACTGCTGCGGTGCGCAGGCCTGGCAGACGGTCTTCCACTTCCACCTCCACCTCATCCCCCGGTACGCCGACATGGGCCGCGACCGCCTCGCACTGCCCTTCGAGCCGGGGGTCCCCGGCGACCCGGAGGCGATCGCCGCCACCGGTGCCCGGATCGCGGCCGCGCTCTAAGCCTCCAGGCTCGGGCCGGTCGGTGATCAGCCCGACACCCACCGGCAGGCAGAGCCGGAAGTCCAGCAGGTCCGCCCCGAGCACCTCCCGGCTCAGCACGAGCGCGAGGTTGACCGGGAAGCGCTGCATGCCCTGGTGCACCTGCTGGCCGACCAGTCGCGCGCAGAGCACCAGGGCGCCGACGGTGAGGTCGACGGTGCCGTCCTCCGCGGTGGCGATCATGAAGTCCTCGACCCGGTCCACCGCGACGCCGGCGGCGAGCAGGCCCTCGCGCGTCGTACGGTGCCGGAGGGGCGCGGTGAGCACGGCCAGGCAGTAGTCCGGCCGGTCCGGCCCGGGGATCATCCGGCGCAGCCGGGCCGCGACGGGCAGCCTGCGCGGCGAGGTCCGCGGGGCCGACGTCGAGCGCGTCGATGGTGAAGGTGGCCACGACCCCACCTCAGCACGACTCGCAAAGCGGGACCGCCCGCCCCTGCCGTAGCAGGAGCGGGCGGTAGCGGTGTCACGTGCCGGGTGAGGCAGGGACGCCGAACGACGGAGCGGAGTGAGCGAGGCACGAGCGACCGGAGCGGAGGAAGCGGCGTTCCTGCGCTCCGGCCGTCTTGCCGCCGGTGGAACCTGAGCTCCACCGGACTCGACCGCGTGGCCGGCAGCGTGGCGACGAGGTCGACACGCTCGGCCCATCCACCTCAGTTCTGGTAGGAACCGAAGTCGAAGTCGTCCAGGGCGACGGCCCGGCCGCCGGCGTTGCCGAACTCGTAGTCGTAGGACTCGTAGCCCGTGACGGCGTACGCCGCGGCGCGCGCCTCCTCGGTCGGCTCCACCCGGATGTTGCGGTAGCGCTCCAGGCCGGTGCCGGCCGGGATCAGCTTGCCGATGATCACGTTCTCCTTCAGGCCACGCAGGCTGTCGGAGCGACCGTTGATCGCGGCGTCGGTGAGCACGCGGGTGGTCTCCTGGAAGGAGGCCGCCGAGAGCCACGACTCGGTCGCGAGCGAGGCCTTGGTGATGCCCATGAGCTCGGGACGACCCGAGGCCGGCTTGCCGCCCTCGGAGACCACGCGACGGTTCTCCTCCTCGAACTTGACCCGGTCCACCAGGTCGGAGGGCAGCAGGTTGGTCTCGCCCGACTCGAGCACCGTGATCCGGCGCAGCATCTGCCGCACGATGATCTCGATGTGCTTGTCGTGGATCGACACACCCTGGCTGCGGTAGACCTCCTGGACCTCGTCGACGAGGTGCTGCTGCGTCCGGCGGACACCGAGGATGCGGAGCACCTCCTTGGGGTCCGGCGTGCCCTTGGTCAGCATCTGGCCGACCTCGATGTGCTGGCCGTCCTGCACCAGCAGCGCCGAGCGACGCGACACGACGTACTCGATGACCTCGGAGCCGTCGTCCGGGGTGACCAGGACCTTGCGGGCCTTGTCGGTCTCCTCGATCTCCACGCGGCCGGCGGCCTCGGAGATCGGCGAGACACCCTTGGGGGTACGCGCCTCGAAGAGCCTCGACCACGCGGGGCAGACCCTGCGTGATGTCGTCCGCGGAGGCCACACCACCGGTGTGGAAGGTACGCATCGTCAGCCGCGTGCCGGGCTCACCGATCGACTGGGCGGCGATGATGCCGACCGCCTCGCCGATGTCGACGAGCCTTGCCGGTGGCCAGCGAGCGGCCGTAGCACTTCGCGCACGTGCCGGTCTTGGCGTCGCAGGTCAGGACCGAGCGGACCGTGACCTCCTCGATGCCGGCCTCGATGAGACTCGGCGATCTTGACGTCGCCGAGGTCCTCACCGGCGCCGGCGAGAACCTCACCGGTCGTCGGGTGCGTGATCTCCTTGGCCGCCGTCCGGGCGTACGCCGCGGTCTCGGCGTTGTCGTCCTTGACGACCACGCCGTCCTCACCACGGACGCCGATCACCTTGGGCAGACCGCGCTCGGTGCCGCAGTCGTCCTCGCGGATGATGACGTCCTGCGAGACGTCCACCAGACGACGGGTCAGGTAGCCCGAGTCGGCGGTCCGCAGCGCGGTGTCGGCCAGACCCTTGCGAGCACCGTGCGTGGAGATGAAGTACTCCAGGACGGACAGGCCCTCGCGGAAGTTGGCCTTGATCGGGCGCGGGATGATCTCGCCCTTCGGGTTCGCCACCAGACCACGCATGGCGCCGACCTGGCGGATCTGGTTGAAGTTACCGGAGGCGCCCGAGTAGACCTGCATGTAGATCGGGTTCGACGGCTGGGCCTTGAAGGCCTCCTCCATCGCGTCACCGACCCGCTTGCCGGCCTCGGTCCAGATCTCGATGAGGCTCCTGGCGGCGCTCGTCGTCGGTCACCAGACCACGCTCGAACTGCTTCTGGATCTTGGCGGCCTTCTCCTCGAAGCCCGACAGGATCTCGACCTTGTTGTCCGGGGTCACCACGTCGTCGATCGACACGGTGACACCCGAGCGGGTCGCCCAGTGGAAGCCGGTGTCCTTCAGCGCGTCCAGGGACGCCGCGACCTCGACCTTGCCGTAGCGCTCGGCGAGGTCGTTGACGATCGCGCCGAGGCGCTTCTTGCCGACCTCCTCGTTGACGTACGGGTAGTCGGCCGGGAGCGCGTCGTTGAAGAGCGTGCGGCCCAGCGTGGTCTCCAGCAGCACCGTCTCGCCCGGCTCCACACCGTCGACGACGGCGTCGTCGAGGCGGATCCGGACCCGGTTCTGCAGGCTGATCTCGTTGCGGTCGTAGGCCATGATCGCCTCGGCCGGCGAGGAGAACGAGCGCAGACTCGTTCTTCTCGTCCGCGCCGACGCGGGCCTCGCCGCGCTCGGTGGTCAGGAAGAACAGGCCGATGATCATGTCCTGGGTCGGCATGGTCACCGGACGGCCGTCCGAGGGCTTGAGGATGTTGTTGGTCGACAGCATCAGGATCCGGGCCTCGGCCTGCGCCTCCGCGGACAGCGGCAGGTGCACGGCCATCTGGTCACCGTCGAAGTCCGCGTTGAACGCGGTGCACACGAGCGGGTGGATCTGGATGGCCTTGCCCTCGATCAGCCTGCGGCTCGAAGGCCTGGATGCCGAGGCGGTGCAGGGTGGGCGCACGGTTGAGCAGCACGGGGTGCTCGGTGATGACCTCTTCGAGGACGTCCCACACGACCGGGCGGCCACGCTCGACCATCCGCTTGGCGGACTTGATGTTCTGCGCGTGCGAGAGGTCCACGAGCCGCTTCATCACGAAGGGCTTGAAGAGCTCCAGCGCCATCTGCTTGGGCAGACCGCACTGGTGCAGCCTTGAGTCGCGGACCCGACACGATGACCGAACGGCCCGAGTAGTCCACGCGCTTGCCGAGCAGGTTCTGGCGGAAGCGACCCTGCTTGCCCTTGAGCATGTCGGAGAGCGACTTGAGCGGGCGGTTGCCCGGACCGGTCACCGGACGGCCACGGCGGCCGTTGTCGAACAGCGAGTCGACGGCCTCCTGCAGCATCCGCTTCTCGTTGTTGACGATGATCTCCGGCGCGCCGAGGTCGAGCAGCCGCTTGAGGCGGTTGTTCCGGTTGATGACGCGGCGGTACAGGTCGTTGAGGTCGGAGGTCGCGAAGCGGCCACCGTCGAGCCTGCACCATCGGGCGCAGGTCCGGCGGGATGACCGGGACGGCGTCCAGGACCATGCCCTCCGGCTTGTTGCCCGTCTTGCGGAAGGCCTCGACGACCTTGAGCCGCTTGAGGGCACGGACCTTGCGCTGGCCCTTGCCGGTCGCGATGGTCTCGCGCAGGCTCTCCACCTCGGCGTCGAGGTCGAAGGACTGCAGGCGCTTCTGGATCGCCGTGGCGCCCATGTGGCCCTCGAAGTACTTGCCGAACCAGTTCTTCATCTCGCGGTAGAGCACCTCGTCACCCATGAGGTCCTGCACCTTGAGGCTCTTGAACGTGTCCCACACCTCGTCGAGGCGGTCCAGGCTCGCGCTGGGCACGGTCGCGCAGGCTGCTTGAGCTCGCGCTCGGCACCGTCGCGCACCTTGCGGCGCTGGTCGGCCTTGGCCCCCTCGGCCTCCAGGGCCGCGAGGTCCTCCTCGAGCTTCTTGGTGCGGTCCTCGAGGCCGGCGTCGCGCCGCTTCTCGATGGACTGGCGCTGCAGGCTGGATCTTGCCCTCGAGGTCGGAGAGGTCGCGGTGACGCGCGTCCTCGTCGACCGAGGTGATCATGTACGCCGCGAAGTAGATGACCTTCTCCAGGTCCTTCGGCGCCAGGTCGAGCAGGTAGCCCAGACGGCTCGGCACACCCTTGAAGTACCAGATGTGCGTGACCGGGGCGGCCGACCGATGTGGCCCATCCGCTCACGGCGGACCTTGGAGCGGGTCACCTCGACGCCGCAGCGCTCGCAGATGATGCCCTTGAAGCGCACGCGCTTGTACTTGCCGCAGTAGCACTCCCAGTCCCGGGTGGGACCGAAGATCTTCTCGCAGAAGAGGCCGTCACGCTCGGGCTTGAGCGTGCGGTAGTTGATGGTCTCCGGCTTCTTGACCTCGCCGTGGCTCCACGTGCGGATGTCGTCCGCGGTGGCCAGGCCGATCTGAAGTTTGGTCGAAGAAGTTCACGTCGAGCACGATGGCTGCTGTCCTTCGTTAGTTCTTGAAAAGTGAAGTAGGTGGGGTGGAGGCGTGGCGCGCCCGCAGGCGCGCCACGCGGCTCACACCTCTTCGACCGAGCCTGGGCTCGCGACGGGACAGGTCGATGCCGAGGCTCCTCGGCGGCGCGGAAGACGTCCTCCTCCGCGTCGCGCATCTCGATGGCCGTGCCGTCCTGGGACAGCACCTCCACGTTGAGGCACAGCGACTGCATCTCCTTGACGAGGACCTTGAACGACTCCGGGATGCCCGAGTCGGGGATGTTCTCGCCCTTCACGATCGCCTCGTAGACCTTGACGCGACCAGGCACGTCGTCGGACTTGATGGTGAGCAGGCTCCTGGAGGGCGTAGGCGGCGCCGTACGCCTCCATGGCCCACACCTCCATCTCGCCGAACCGCTGGCCACCGAACTGGGCCTTACCGCCCAGGGGCTGCTGCGTGATCATCGAGTAGGGGCCGGTCGAGCGCGCGTGGATCTTGTCGTCGACCAGGTGGTGGAGCCTTGAGGATGTACATGTAGCCGACCGAGACCGGGTCCTTGAACGGCTCGCCGGAGCGACCGTCGAACAGGCTGGCCTTGCCGTCCTCCTTGATCATCCGCACACCGTCGCGGGTGGGCAGCGTGGCGCCGAGGAGGCCGATGATCTCGTCCTCGCGGGCACCGTCGAAGACGGGCGTGGCGACCTTGGTGTTCGCCTCGGCCTTGTCGACGCCGATCGAGATCAGCCGCTGCTTCCAGTCGGAGTTCTCCGGGTCGCCGGACAGGTTGATGTCCCAGCCCTGCTTGCCGAGCCAGCCCAGGTGCAGGCTCGAGGATCTGGCCGATGTTCATCCGTCGCGGCACACCCAGCGGGTTGAGCACGACGTCGACCGGGGTGCCGTCCTCCATGAACGGCATGTCCTCGACGGGCAGGATCTTGGCGATGACGCCCTTGTTGCCGTGACGGCCGGCGAGCTTTGTCACCGACGGAGATCTTCCGCTTCTGCGCGACGTAGACGCGCACGAGCCTGGTTGACGCCCGGCGGCAGACTCGTCGCCCTCCTCGCGGTCGAAGACCCGGACGCCGATGACCGTGCCGGTCTCGCCGTGCGGGACCTTCATCGAGGTGTCGCGGACCTCGCGCGCCTTCTCACCGAAGATCGCGCGGAGCAGCCGCTCCTCCGGGGTCAGGCTCGGTCTCGCCCTTGGGCGTGACCTTGCCGACGAGCAGGTCGCCGTCGCGGACCTCGGCACCGATGCGGATGATGCCGCGCTCGTCGAGGTCGGCCAGCATCTCCTCGGAGACGTTCGGGATGTCCCGGGTGATCTCCTCCGGACCCAGGCTTGGTGTCGCGGGCGTCGACCTCGTGCTCCTCGATGTGGATCGAGGTGAGGACGTCCTCCTGCACCAGGCGCTGGCTGAGGATGATCGCGTCCTCGTAGTTGTGGCCCTCCCACGGCATGAACGCCACGAGCAGGTTGGTGCCCAGCGCCATCTCCGCGTTGTCGGTGCACGGACCGTCGGCGATCGGCGAGCCGACCTCGACCCGGTCCCCCGCCTCGACCAGCGGGCGCTGGTTGATGCAGGTGCCCTGGTTGGAGCGCTTGAACTTCGCCAGGCGGTAGGAGGAGTACGTGCCGTCGTCGTTCATGGTCTCGACCAGGTCGGCCGAGACCGACTTGACGACACCGGCCGCCGTGGCGGTGACGACGTCACCGGCGTCGACCGCGGCACGGAACTCGATGCCGGTGCCGACGATCGGGCTGTCGCTGCGGATGAGCGGCACGGCCTGACGCTGCATGTTGGCGCCCATGAGCGCGCGGTTGGCGTCGTCGTGCTCGAGGAACGGGATCAGGGCCGTCGCGACCGACACCATCTGGCGCGGCGAGACGTCCATGTAGTCGACCTCGTCGCCCGGGATCTCGGAGACCTCGCCCTGGCGCAGGCGCACGAGCACGCGGTCCTCGGCGAACTTGCCGTTCTTGTCGAGGGCGGCGTTGGCCTGCGCGATGACGTAACGGTCCTCGTCGTCGGCGGTGAGGTAGTCGATCTTGTCGGTGACCTTGCCGTTCTCGACCTTGCGGTACGGCGTCTCGACGAAGCCGAACGGGTTGATCCGGCCGTAGGAGGCGAGCGAGCCGATCAGACCGATGTTCGGGCCTTCCGGCGTCTCGATCGGGCACATCCGGCCGTAGTGCGACGGGTGGACGTCGCGGACCTCCATGCCGGCGCGGTCGCGGGACAGACCACCGGGGCCGAGCGCGGAGAGGCGACGCTTGTGCGTCAGGCCCGCGATCGGGTTGGTCTGGTCCATGAACTGCGAGAGCCTGCGAGGTGCCGAAGAACTCCTTGAGCGCAGCGACGACCGGGCGGATGTTGATCAGCGACTGCGGCGTGATCGCCTCGACGTCCTGGGTCGTCATCCGCTCGCGGACCACGCGCTCCATCCGGGCCAGGCCCGTGCGGAGCCTGGTTCTGGATGAGCTCGCCGACCGTGCGCATGCGCCGGTTGCCGAAGTGGTCGATGTCGTCCGGGCTGATCTCGATCTCGCCCTGGGCGCTCTCGAGCCTGGGTCCGGCCGTCGTGCAGCGCGACGATGTAGCGGATGGTCGCGACCATGTCCGAGATCGTCATCGTCTGCTGGTCGAACGCCTGGTCCTGGCCGAGCTTCTTGTTGATCTTGTAGCGGCCGACCTTGGCGAGGTCGTAGCGCTTGGGGTTGAAGTAGTAGTTCCTCAACAGCGTCAGCGCGGCCTCACGCGTCGGCGGCTCGCCCGGGCGCAGCCTTGCGGTAGATGTCGAGCAGCGCGTCGTCGGGACCGGAGGTGTTGTCCTTCTCCTCGGTCAGCCTGGATCGACTCGAACTGGCGCAGGTCGGCCATCACGGCGTCGTAGTCGTACTCCTCGCCGGTGTCCTCGGCGATGGCCTGGAGGGCCTTGAGCAGCACGGTGACGTTCTGCTTGCGCTTGCGGTCGAGGCGGACGCCGACCATGTCGCGCTTGTCGATCTCGAACTCGAGCCAGGCGCCGCGGCTCGGGATGAGACTTGGCGGTGAAGATGTCCTTGTCGGACGTCTTGTCGGCGGTGCGCTCGAAGTAGACGCCCGGCGAGCGGACGAGCCTGCGAGACGACGACGCGCTCGGTGCCGTTGATGACGAAGGTGCCCTTGGGCGTCATGAGCGGGAAGTCGCCCATGAAGACCGTCTGGCCCTTGATCTCACCGGTCTCGTTGTTGGTGAACTCGGCGGAGACGTAGAGCGGGGCGGAGTAGGTGAGGTCCTTCTCCTTGCACTCGTCCACGGTGTACTTCGGGTCGTAGAAGACCGGGTTCTCGAACGAGAGGGACATGGTCTCGGAGAAGTCCTCGATCGGGGAGATCTCCTCGAAGATCTCCTCCAGACCGGACTTGAACGTCGCGTCGATGCCCGAGGCGATCCGGGCCTCGATCCGTGCCTTGTGGGCCTCGTTGCCGATCAGCCAGTCGAAGTCTGTCTGTCTGGAGCGAGAGGAGCCTGCGGCAGTGCCAGCGGCTCAGAGATCTTCGCGAAAGAAATGCGGGACTTACCGGGGGTGGTGCGCGCGGCCAAGAGTTGTCCTTCGACGGGTTCGACTCTTTCGAGAGCGCCCTGTCCACCACGTCAACGGCCACCGGGCAGGCCGAAGCGCATCTGAGGGCAGGCGCAAAGAGCCACGATACACGACATCCGCGCGCCGGACAACGCCGGCTGCGCACGAATCTCGCAGTCGTGATCCAGGCTCGACCTGCTGCCCTCGAACCGGTGCGCCGATCATGCTCGGCGAGGCCCCCCGAGGTCAAGCGACCCCGCCGGGGAAGATCAGGCTCTGGCAGCCGTTGTCCACGCACAGGTCCGAGACCAGCCAGCCGTCCTCGCTGCCCGCCTTGCGCACCAGGTCGAGCGAGACCCACATCTGCAGCGGCGTCTGCTGGGTGCCGCGCTTCGTGCTCTCCTGGACCAGGAAGACCAGGACGGTGGCGTTCTTGCCGTCCTTGCTGATCCGGGTCAACGCAGCGGCCTGGGCCTTCGCCCGGACCACGACCTGCTGGGCGACGGCGTCCTTGGTCAGGGTGGGCCACAGGCTGGCCTGCTTGGCGCCGAGTCCGGGGCCGAGGTACTGCTGCACCCGGTCGAGGTCGGCGGCCATCGTCTGGTAGGCTGTAGGAGAACACCGGCGCGACCAGGCGCTCCGCGGCCCCCTCGGCCGAGATCGAGGACTTCTCGAAGGAGGCATTGGCCTCGGCGATCTTCTTCGGCGAGTCTGTCGGAGAACAGGCTTTGCCGCCCGGCTGCAGGAGCAGGAAGACAGCCACCGCCAGGGCGACCACGGCCGCGGCACCGACCGCACCGAGCACCCAGCCCGCGGGGCCGGTGGACGGCGTCCGCGGCTCCTCGGCGGCGGGGCCGGAGGTCTCCACGGGCGCGGCGTCGCCCTGCTCGGACACCGGCTTCGCGGCGGCCCGGACCGGGGCCGGCGCCGGAGCGGCGGCCTCCCGCTCGGCGGCCAGGCTCGGCGTCGTACGCCGCCCGCTTGTCGTCGTCGAGCAGCACGCCGGCCGCGTCGCTGTAGGCCCGGAACCGGCGGTCGGTCGGGTCGAGGTCGGCGACCGCGGACTTCCACGCGGCGCGGATCTCCTCGGAGGTGGCCGACTCCTCGACGTCGAGGATGTCGTAGAGGTTGGCGCTCACGGCGTGGGGCTCCCCTGGCTCGGGCTCCCCGACGGCGAGGGCGTGGACGAGGCGCCCGACGACGGCGTCGGGGCGCCCGGGAGGGCGTCCTGGGCCGAGGAGCCTGCCGAGCGAGGGCAGGCCGTCGTCGAGGTCGTCGAGGTCGTCGACCAGCCAGGAGCCGTCGACCTTGACCAGCGAGATCTCGTAGCGGAAGCGCTGCGGGGCGAAGTCGATCCGCTCCTTCGGGTCGTCCGGGCTGGGGTACGACGAGTCGACCGTCGTGCCGATGAGGACGGTCGCGGAGTCGTGGTCGATCTGCGAGATGCCGGTGCCGAGAACGTTGGCGACCCGGGCGATCCCGGTCTCGGAGACGGTCTTCTCGGCGAGCACGACGTTCTGGTCGAAGACGGTGCGGAACTTGGCGGTCATCAGGGTGCCGACCTCGGCGTACTTGGGCATCTTGCCCTGCTGGTCGAGCAGGTCGGGACCGTAGGTGTTGAAGCGGGTGGCGAAGGTGTCGGCCGCGGCCAGCACCTGCTCGCGGTCCTTGGAGACGCTGACCGGCGGCTTGCGCACCGAGTCGATCTTGCCGCCCAGGCCAGAACCCGTGCCGTTGCCGAAGACGATGATCGCCGACACGACGAGGCCCGCCACGAGCACGCCGGCCAGCAGGGCGAGCAGCGCCCAGCGCGCCTTCGCGGAGCCTGCGGGCCGTGCTGTCCTCCTGCTCGGGCTGCTCGGGCTGCTCGGGCGTCTCCGTCGTCACCGGCGGTCGAGCGTCGGTTGGAGGTACAGCCACTTCCACGAGTCCTCTCCGAGCGTCGTCGGCGCCACGTTACCCCGGCCGCTCGAACCGCCCGAGGGGATGTCCCAGGTGATCGTGTCGGTGGCCTTGTCGTAGTGCGCCGCGATGTCGTACTTCGTGGCACCGGGCGCCGGGCGCTGCAGGTTCTGCAGACCGCGCGGGTTCACGTCCGGGTTCTTGTCGGTGCAGCCGACGTTGGGCATCGGCAGGTCGTCCTTGCGCTCGGTCTCCGGGTTGCGCCGCGACTTGGTGTAGCCCTCGTAGCAGGGCTGCGACAGGTTGAGGATCAACCCGAAGTGCGCGTCCCAGGCTGCCCTCGGAGTTCTTGCCGACGACGACCTGGCCCGCGCCGACGGCGTACGGGTAGACCACGAGGAGCCTGCTTGATCCCGGCGAGGTGGCGCACCACGACCCGGCCGGTGGTGACCAGGTTGGAGAGCAGGTCGCTGAGAACCGACGCCGTTCTGCTCCAGGAAGGTGCGCAGGCTGGGTGGCCGCGACCGAGCCGGAGTCGATCACCTTGCGCAGCGCCGGGTCCGCGCCGGCGAGCGCGGTGCTGAACGAGGACAGGCTGGCTGGCGAAGGTGCGCAGCGAAGCTCTGCGTGGCGAGCCTGGCCCTGCAGGACCGTGTTGCCGTCGCGGATCAGCGCGGTGGTGAGGTCGAAGTTGTCGTTGGCCGTCTCGATGAAGGAGTTGCCGGTGTCGATGATCTTCTGCAGGTCCGGGCCGGTGCCCTCGAAGGCCTTGCCGAGGCTCCTCGATCGTGGTCCGCAGGGAGTCGCGGTCGACGCTGGAGACCGTGGCCGACAGGTCGCCGAGCAGGCTTCTCGGTGGCGATCGGGGTCGCGACGTCGTCGATCTCGGAGCCCTCGACGAGGTAGGGGCCCTTGTCGGTCTGCGGCTGCAGGCTCGACGTACTGCTCGCCGACCGCGGAGCGGTTGCCGACCAGGGCGATGGTGTCGCGCGGGATCTTGTCCCACTTGTTCTCGATGTCGAGGTGGACGTCGACGCCCTTGTCGGTGAGGACGAGACTCGCCGACCGAGCCGATGCCGACGCCGCGGTAGGTCACCTCCGCGCCGGTGAAGATGCCGCCGGAGTCGGGGTAGTGCGCGACCACGGTGTAGTCGCCGTCGACGACGAGCCGGTCGAGGTGGGCGTAGCGGGCGCCGACGTAAACTCACGCCGAGCAGGGTGATCAGCGCGAAGATGAACAAGCTGGATGCGGGTACGACGAGTGATCACCGGGACACGCTCCTTGCCGGGGACTTCGCCACGATGGCCGCGGAGTAGAGGTCGACCAGGTCGGTGTCGTAGGTCTCGTCGAACTCGCGCCACATCGAGTTGACCTGGTCCTCGGCCCCCGGCGCCGGCCGGTTGAGACCGCCGCCGCCCAGCACGCTGCCGAGCAGGTCGTTGATCGGGTTGCCCCCGGCGCTGGACTGGGCACCCTTGGCGCCGCGAGCCCCCGTGAGGTTCGGCAGGCCGCCGCAGAGCAGCCTTGACCGCCGCGCAGACGTTGTCGAAGAGGAACTTCGGCGAGCTGGCGCACGCGGCGAGGTCGGGCGGCGTGCGCAGACAGGTCTGCAGGGTCGCCGTGACACCCGCGCACAGCGTCTTGAGGTCCACCAGGCTGGTCGAGCGGGAGATCCGGCAGCCTGGTTGATCGGGATGCAGGCGACGTCCGGCAGCCGCAGGTTGCCGAGGTCGAGCCTGCAGGTCGATCGAGAGGTTGACGTAGTCGCCCATGTGCAGGTTCTTCGCCGTCTGCGGGTTGCGGCCGACCGCCTCGTCGATGAACGGGTAGGTCAGGAAGGTGCTGAACCCCTTGGTGAAGTTGTCCCCGGCCTTCGCGAGTCTGGGTCAGGATCGGGTCCAGCGACTTGAGGGTGCTGACCGTCGAGGCCTGGGTGGTCCGGATGACCCGGACGCCCACGTTGCTGAGCTTGGTCAGCCCGTCGAGCATCCGCACCAGGTCGCCGCGCTGGCGGTCCAGCGAGTCGAGGGCGCTCGGCAGGCTCGTCGAGCGCGCGGTCGATGCTGTCCTGGTGCTGGCGGGCGGTGACGGCGAGCCGGTTGACCGACTCGATCGCCGAGACGATGTCCGCCTTGCGCTCGTCGAGGCTACCCACCAGGGTGCGGACCTGGGTGAGCACGGACTTCGCCGAGTCCTCACGGCCGTCGAGGGCCTTGTTGAGTCTCGGTGGAGATGGTCTTGGCCTGGGCGATGCCGCCACCGTTGAGGACCAGGCTCAGCGCGCCGAGCACGTCCTCGACCTCGGGGTTGCGGCCGCCGTTCTTGATCACGTCGCCGTCGGAGAGCCGGCCCTGGCCGCCGTTGGTGGGCGCCGCCAGCGACACGAACTTCTCACCGAGCAGGCTGGTCTGGCGGATCGAGGCCACCGGCTGGTCGGGCAGGTTGACGTCCTTGCGGAGCCTTGAGGGTCACCACGGCCTTGTCGCCGTCGAGCTCCACGTCGCTCACCTGGCCGACGGTGACGTCGTTGACCTTGACCGAGGACTTGGGCACCAGGTCGAGCACGTCGTCGAACTGGACCTTGACGGAGATCGGGTCCGACCCGGTGTCCGCGCCACCGGGCAGCGGCAGACTTGTAGACGTCGAAGTCGCAGCCGGAGAGCGTCAGCATGCCGGCGAGCAGCGCGACGGCCACCCGGGCCCGTGCACCGAAGCGTCTCATCGCTCCACCTCCACGAGTCCGTTGAGCGTCGGGTCGTAGGGCTGGGAGAAGGCCGAGCCGATCCCGAAGGGGGCACCCCGCGGCAGGATCTTGCGGATCAGGTTGCACAGGTCGCCCTTGGCGTCGGCCGGCGCCACCAGCAGGCACACCACCGAGGACGGCTTGGACGTCGACTCGTGCAGGATGTTGCCGATGTTGGCGTTGGTGTCGAGCGTGGCGTCCTTGGGGTTGTAGGTGTGGTAGAGGTTCGTCAGCGCCAGCGGACCGGCGTCGAGGATCTCGTCCAGTGCCCCGCGCTGGCGGACCAGCACCTTGGCGACCCGGTTGACGTCCTTGATGTTGCGCCCGAGCACCGCGCGGTTGGTCTTGACGAAGGTCGCGACCTCGTCGAGCGCCGTACCGAGGTTCGTCAGGGCGGTGGTCAGGCTCCTGGCGCTCGTCGTTGAGCAGCGTCGAGACATTGCCCAGCGAGCGGTTGAAGCCGCGCACCGTGTCGTCGTTGTCGGCGAGGGTCTTGATGAAGCCCTCGAGTCTGCTTGGCCGAGTCGAACAGGTCGTCCTTGTTGTTGTCCAAGGTCTCGCTGAGCCTTGCCGAAGTCCTTGATGGTCTGGTGGAACTGCTCACCCTGACCACCGAAGTTCTTCGCGGTCTGCTCCAGCAGGTCGGTCAGCGCGCCCTGGCGGTTGGCTCCCTCGGGGCCGAGCGCGACCGTGAGCCTTGTCGATGCTGGAGTAGATCTCGTCGAGCCTCGAGCGGGATGCCGGTCTTCTCCGCCTTGATGACGGTGTTGTCGGCCATCACCTTGTCGCCGTCCTCGAAGGCCGGTGACAGGCTGGACGTAGCGGTCGCCCACGACCGACGGCGAGACGATGACCGCCTCGGCGTCCTGCGGGACGTCGACGTCCTTGTCGTAGGTCATCACGACCTTGACCTGGGTGCCCTCGGGCACCACCTCCTCGACCCGGCCCACGGCCACGCCGAGCACCCGGACGTCACTGCCCTCGTAGACCGACACGGCCCGCGGGAAGTAGGCCGTCACGGTCTTGCGGTCGCTCTCACCGCCGAGCATCCACACCACCCCGGCGAGGAGGAGCAGGAGGACGACGGCCACGGGCAGCCAACGGCGCAGGTCACTCATCACTGGCCTCCCAGACGCGGTGCCGGCGGCAGGTTGAACAGGTAGGTGTCGAACCACGGGCCGGTGCCGAGGGTGCTCGCGAACACGCGGTAGAAGGGCGCCATCGTCGCGATCGACTGCTCCAGGTTGTTCTCGTTCTTCTTGATCACCTGCAGCACCGAGTCCAGGTGGTCCAGCGCCGGCTTGAGGTCGGCCCTGCTGTCCCGGATCAGGCCGGTGAGCTTCTGGCTCAGCGTGGTGGTCGAGACCAGCAGGTTGTGGATCTGCGCCTTGCGCTGAACCAGCGCCTGGAACAGCGTGTCCGCGTCACCCATCAGCGCCACGATGTCCTGGTCGCGGGAGTCGAGCACCGTCGAGACCCGGTTGAGGTTCTTGAGCAGCGAGTTGATCTGGGTGTCCCGCGAGGCGATCACCTTCGACAGGGCCGAGACGCCGGAGAGGGCGGAGCGGAACTCCTCGGGGGTGTTGCGGGTCAGGTCGGCCAGGGTCGTCAGCGACGCGGCCAGCCTGGTCGGTGTCGATGTCGGCCGACGTCTCGGCCAGTCCGCTGAACGCCTCCACCACGTCGTACGGCGAGGTGGTGCGGTCGGTCGGGATGGTCCCGCCCTCGGCCATCTCGCCCTCGCCGCCCGGGGTGACCGCGAGGAACATCGAGCCGAGGATGGTCTTCACCTTGATGTCGGCGGCGGTCTTGTCGCCGAGCTCTCTGGTCGGTCTTGAGCCTTGAAGCCGACCTTGACCGAGTTGCCGTCGAGCTCCATCGAGGTGACCTGACCGACGCGGACGCCGGCGATGCGGACCTCGTCCTTGACCTTGAGGCCACCGGCCTCGGTGAAGGAGGCGTAGTACGTGTCGCCACCACCGACCAGCGGCAGGTCCTGGGCGCGCATGGCGGCCACCACCATGAGAACCAGGGTGGCGATGCTCACCGCGCCGATGACGACCGGGTTGCGCTCGCGGAAGGGCTTCACCGCTCCCCCACCTCCTCAGCGAGGTTGCAGCGCTGGGTGCCGACCGGGATGTTCGGCTTGAGGATCGGCGTCGACTGGCCGGGGACCTTGACCGTGAGCCTGGAAGTGGCAGAGGTAGAAGTTGAACCACGAGCCGTACGTCGCCGTCCGGCCGATCTTGCGCAGACTTGATCGGCAGCACCTGCATCGCGCGGTCGATCTCCTTGCGGTTGCGGTCCAGCGTGGTCGCCACCGTGCGCAGGCTCCTTGATGTCCTTGACGAACGGGTCCTTGATGTCGGTCACCAGGGCCGCGGTCTGCACGGACAGAGCGGAGATCGAGTCCAGCGAGGACAGGATCGCCTCACGGTCGTCGTTGAGGCCGCCGACCAGCTTTGCGGAAGTCTGTCGATGAGCCGGGTCAGCTGGGTGTCCCGGTCCGCGACGTGGTCGAGGACGTAGTCGAGGTTGTCGAGGAGTCGCCCGATGACCTTGTCGCGGTCGGCCAGGGTCTGGGTGAGCGAGGCGGTGCTGGAGAGCAGGCCCTCGAGGGTGCCGCCCTCGCCCTGGAAGACCTGGACGATCTCGTAGGACAGCCTTTGTTGATGTCGTCGGGCGAGAGCGCCTCGAAGAGCGGCTTGAAGCCGTTGAAGAGCACCGTCAGGTCGAGCGCGGGCTCGGTCTTCTTGGTCGGGATCTTCGCGTCCTCGTCCAGCCGCTTGCCGGTGTCGCCCTCCTGGAAGAGCGAGATGTAGCGCTGGCCGAGCAGGTTGCGGTAGCGGATCCGGGCGTGCGTCGCGTCGTTGAGGACGGTGTCGGCGTCCACCTTGAACTTCACCAGCGCCCGGTGCGGGCCGACGACCTTCACGTCCTCGACGCTGCCGACCTTGACGCCCGCGATCCGGATGTCGTCGCCCTTGTTGACGCCGGTGGCGTCGACGAACTCGGCGGCGTAGTCCTTCTTCGCTCCGAACGACAGGTTGCCGATCGTGATGATCAGGACGCTCGTGGCGAGGGCGGTGGTGACCATGAAGACCACCAGCCGGACCAGGTCGCCGCTGGTGCGCTTGTCGAGACCGCGGATCATCGCGTGCCCCCTGCCGCCAGCGGGCCGGCGAGCAGCACGCCGAGGTCGTCGCCTGCGCCGTACTCGGCGTCGAGCGCGCCACGCAGCGCGGCCACGTCGTCGGGCGTGCCGGTGTAGGCGGCCTGGTCGGGCGCCGGGCGGAAGTTGCCCTTGCCGGTGTTGCCGTTCATGCCGTCGTTGAGGTGCGGCAGCGGCGGGTAGGGGTTCTCCTGGCTGTAGGGGATGTCCGGCAGGCCGAGGCAGTTCGGGCCGCGGTCGTCGCCGAACTTCGGGGCGTCCGCCGCGGTGTACTTGCGCGGCTGCTTCTGCAGGGTCTCCAGCACGATGTGCAGGCTCGTAGCCGCGGAAGGCACTGGCCAGGCGGCCCTGGGCCTTGACGATGCCCGCGGCCATGCAGGGGATCGTGACGGCGTACCGGGCGACGGCGCGCAGGATCGGCGTGCTCAGGCTCCCCGGCCTCGCGCAGACTTGGACTCGTTGGCGGCGAGGAAGGAGCGTGCGGTGTCGGAGAAGTCTGCGCACGTCGCGCAGGGTCGCGGTCAGCGACGCCTCCTTCTCCTCCAGCGTGCCGGTCGTCTTCACCGTGTTGTCGAGGATCTGGGCCACCTGGGGGAGGATGTCGGCATAGGTGTCGGACACCTGCGCGGTCAGCCTTGAGGTCCTGCAGCAGTGCGGGGATCTCGGGGTTGATCCGCTTGAGGTAGGAGTCCACGGTCTCGAGGTTCTTGCCGAGTTGCTCGCCACGTCCGTCGAGCGCGGTCGCCAGCGCGGTCAGCGTCGCGTTGAGGTCGGCCGGGCGCACGGTGGTGAGCAGCGGGTAGATGTCGGAGAGAACTTCCTCGAGCTCGGTGGCGACCTTGGTGCGATCGATCGTCGCGCCGACCCGGATCGTGCCCGACGGCCCGGTGTCCGGTACGACGAGGGAGACGTACTTCTCGCCGAAGAGCGTCTTGGGCACGATCGAGCCGGTCACGTTGGCCGGGATCTCGGAGATCTTGTCGGGGTAGATGCCGAGGGTCAGCACGGCGCTCTTGCCCTCGCCGGACCGGGCCTCGAGCACCTCGCCGACGATGACGCCGCGGATCTTGACGTCCGCGCGGGTGGGCGACTGCAGACCGACGGTCGAGGTGGTCAAGGTGACCTTGTCGTAGCTGACGAACTTCTTGGAGAAGGTCGCGTAGGTGAGCCAGACGCCGAGGAGCAGCAGGCACACGAAGATCACGCCGAGCGCCTTGTGGGCGGCCAGGATGCGGTTCATCGCCCGATCACCCCGCCAGCCTGACAGTGGTCGAGGCGCCCCAGATCGCCATCGACAGGAAGAGGTCGATCACGTTGATCGCGACGATGCTGGTCCGCACCGCCTTGCCCACCGCGACGCCCACGCCCGCGGGACCGCCGGAGGCGGTGTAGCCGTGGTAGCAGTGGATCAGGATCACGACCACCGCGAAGACGAGCACCTTGCCGAAGGACCACAGCACGTCGCCGGGTGGCAGGAACTGGTTGAAGTAGTGGTCGTAGGTGCCCGTCGACTGACCGTAGAACTTGGTCACCACCAGCCGGCTGGCGACGTACGACGACAGCAGGCCCACGACGTAGAGCGGGACGATCGCGATGAGACCGCCGACCACGCGGGTGGTGACGAGGAACTGCATCGACGGGATCGCCATCACCTCGACGGCGTCGATCTCCTCCGAGATCCGCATGGCGCCGAGCCTGGGCGGTGAAGCCGCAGCCGACGGTCGCGGCCAGCGCGATGCCGGCGACGAGCGGGGCGATCTCGCGGGTGTTGAAGTAGGCGGAGACGAAGCCGGAGAAGGCCGCCGTACCGAGCCTGGTTGAGCGCGGCGTACCCGGACAGGCCGACCTGGGCGCCGGTGAAGAAGGTCATCCCGATGATGACGCCGACGGTGCCGCCGATGACGGCGAGCGCACCGGAGCCGAGGGTGACCTCGGCGAGGATCCGCAGGATCTCGCGCGGGTAGCGGGTGATCGAGCGCGGCAGCGCCAGGAGCACCTTGATGTAGAAGGACAGGCTCGTGGCCGAGGGTGTCCAGGCCCTGCACGGGCCGCTGGTAGACCGCCTTGATGTTCGACATGTCCGCGACCTCAACCCGTCTTCGGGGGCACGACTTGGAGGTAGATCGTGCTCAGCGTGAAGTTGACGACGAACAGCAGCAGGAAGGTGATGACCACGGACTCGTTGACGGCGTCGCCCACGCCCTTCGGGCCGCCACCGGCGTTCATCCCCTTGTACGCCGCCACGATGGCCGCGATCAGACCGAAGATGAGCGCCTTCAGCATGCCGATCCACACGTCCGGCAGGCTGGGCGAGCGCGGTGAAGCCTGGCCAGGTAGGCGCCGGGGGTGCCGTCCTGCAGGATCACGTTGAACACGTAGCCGCCGGCGACGCCGACGACGCTGACCATGCCGTTGAGGAAGACCGCGACCAGCATGCAGGCGAGCACGCGAGGAACGACGAGGCGCTGGATGGGGTCGATGCCCAGCACCATCATCGCGTCGAGGCTCCTCGCGGATCTTGCGCGCGCCGAGGTCGGCCGCGATCGCCGAGCCGCCGGCGCCGGCGATCAGCAGTGCCGTCGCGATCGGGCCGGCCTGCTGGATGACCGCGAGCACGGAGGCGGAGCCGGTGAACGACTGCGCGCCGAACTGCTTGATCAGGCCGCCGACCTGCAGCGCGATGACCGCGCCGAAGGGGATGGCGACCAGCGCCGTCGGCACGATGGTGACCGAGGCGATGAACCAGGCCTGCTGGATGAACTCACGTGTCTGGAACGGACGCCGGAAGAGGCCTCGCGCGACGTCGAGAGCGAACGCGAAGAGCCTTTGCCGGCGGTTCCGACGGGCTGGAGCGCCCTTGCAACCGTCAGGGACATGTGGGTCAGTGCTGCTGGGAGCCGCTGGCGTGCTCGGCTTCCTTGGTGAAGGAGCCCGGCGGCGGCGTGATGCCGTTCTCGCGGCACCACGCCCCGGGCTCACGCTGGGCCCGGCGCGGGATGCCGTTGGAGGGCTCGAGCCTGCAGCGGGATCGGCGGCAGCGCGGGCAGGCTCATGTCCTTCTCGGCGGCGAGCCTGGTCGGCGTCCTTCTCCTCCGACATCCCGATCGGGCCGACGGTCTGGGCGTTGAGGAACTGGCGCACGACAGGCTCGTCGGAGGACAGCAGCATCTCGCGGGGGCCGTACATGGCGAGGTGCTTGTGGTAGAGCAGACCGATCTGGTCGGGCACGACGCGCACCGAGTGCACGTCGTGGGTGACGATCAGGAAGGTCGCGTCGATCTGGGCGTTCAGGTCGACGAAGAGCCTGGTTGATGAACGACGTGCGCACCGGGTCCAGCCCGGAGTCCGGCTCGTCGATCAGCAGGATCTCGGGGTCGAGCACGAGCGCGCGGGCCAGGCCGGCACGCTTGCGCATGCCGCCGGAGATCTCGCCGGGGAGCCTTCATCTCGGCGCCGAGCAGACCGACGAGGTCCATCTTCTCCATGACGATGTCACGGATCTCGGACTCGCCCTTCTTGGTGTGCTCGCGCAGCGGGAAGGCGACGTTGTCGTAGAGGTTCATCGAGCCGAACATGGCGCCGTCCTGGAAGAGCACGCCGAACAGCTTTGCGGACCTCGTAGAGCCTCCTTCTCGGAGCAGGAGGCGATGTCGGTGCCCTCGATGACGATCGAGCCCTCGTCGGGCTTGATGAGGCCGATCAGGGCCTTGAGGAAGACCGACTTGCCGGTGCCCGACGGGCCCAGCATCACCGAGATCTCACCGGCGGGCAGCGTGAGCGAGACGCCCTTCCAGATGAGTCTGCTTGCCGAACTGCTTCGTCAGGTTCGTCACCGCTACGTCGACGCCCATGTTGACCTCTTCCTCCGCTGACCCCGGGTCGTGCTCCGTGGGAACAACGCGAGCACGTGGCGCACGTTACGCGTTCCCCGTGGCGCCCGTCACGCCAACCCGACTATCGAGACCCCGAATGTACTCACCAGTAGCCTCCGGCGCGAGGCACTGCCGGAGCGCGACTTGTGGGTTCCCACCCGCGAGTTGTGGGTTCCCACCCGCGAGTTGTGGGTTCCCACCCGCGAGTTGTGGCTTTCCACTCCGACCTGGGCCTCTGCTCGCTGGTGCGAAGTGCCAAGTCGCGGGTGCGAAGTCCCAAGTCGCGGGTGCGAAGTCCCAAGTCGCGGGTGGGAAGTCCCAAGTCGACGGAGCGGGACCAAATGCCCGAGGCCGGCAGGAGCGGTGCTCCTGCCGGCCTCGGTGCTGACGGATCAGCGAGAGGTCACTTGAGGGTGACGGTGGCGCCGGCGCCCTCGAGGGACTCCTTGGCCTTGTCGGCCGTCTCCTTGTTGACCTTCTCCAGGATGGCCTTGGGCGCGCCCTCGACGAGGTCCTTGGCCTCCTTCAGACCGAGGGAGGTCAGCGCGCGCACCTCCTTGATGACGTTGATCTTCTTGTCACCAGCGGCCTCGAGGATGACGTCGAACTCGTCCTGCGCAGCGGCCTCCTCGGCACCGCCCGCGCCACCGCCGGCGGCGGGAGCGGCGGCAACGGCGACCGGGGCGGCGGCGGTGACGCCGAAGGTCTCCTCGAACTGCTTCACGAACTCGGAGAGACTCGATGAGGGTCATCTCCTTGAACGCGTCGAGGAGACTCGTCAGTGGTGAGCTTCGCCATGGTGGCGGTTCCTTTCTCAGGTGGCCCGTCGACTTCCGTCGCAGGGCCGGGTTTCAGGTGGTGGTGACGCCGAGGCCTCAGGCCTCGGCGGGCTCCTCGTCAGAGGCAGCCTCGGCGGCGGGCTCCTCGGTGGGAGCCTCCTCCTCGGCGGGAGCCTCGTCAGCGGCGGCCGGCGTGCCGGCACCACCTGCGAGGATCGAGGGGTCCTCCTGCGCCTTCGCCTCCAGGGCGCCGGCGAGCCGGGCAGCCTGGGCGAGCGGGGCGTTGAGGAGGTAGACGGCCTGGCTCAGCGAAGCGAGCATCGCGCCCGCCAGCCTTGCCCAGGAGCACCTCGCGGGACTCGAGGTCGGCCAGCCTTGCCGATCTCGGTCGCGTCGAGGAGGTTGCCGTCCAGAACGCCACCCTTGATGACCAGGGTGGGGTTCGCCTTGGCAAAGTCACGCAGACCCTTCGCCGCCTCGACGACGTCGCCCTTGATGAAGGCGATCGCGGTCGGGCCGGTGAGCAGGTCGTCGAAGCCGTCGATGCCCGCCTCCTTGGCGGCGAGCCTTGGCCAGCGTGTTCTTGACCACGGCGTAGGCTGGCGTTCGCACCGAGGGAGCGGCGAAGGTCCTGCAGGCTCCTTGACGGTGAGACCGCGGTACTCGGTCAGCACAGCGCCTGCGGACTCGCTGAACGACTCAGCGATCTCCGCGACGGCGGCCTGCTTGTCTGCCCGCGCCATGGGTCTCCTTCCGGATGGGGACCGCCGCACTCGTCCAGGAAAGACGAACGCCCCGAGCGCAGGCGCTCAGGGCGTGGACAACGGGCGAGGCCCGCGGTGCTGCTCTGATCCCCTGCGCAGGCGTCCACTTCCGTGGAACCTTCGGCCCGGACTTGGCAGCCCGGACAACCGGCGGTCTAAAGGTTTCGAGGGCAACGGTACGGCGCCCGCGGCGCCCCGCCAAATCGGGGACTGTCCGGACCCGGACATGGCCGCTTGACCCCGCTTCTGAGGGGGTAGGGGCCGGGTCACGATTTCTGCAGCAACGACCCATCTCGGAAGGAACTACCCCCCATGGCTCCTCGCAGCGCCTCCCGCTCGCCCCGTCGTCTCGCCCGCCTGGCCCGCCGTGCGGCCGTCGTCGGCTCGCTCGGCATCGCCGGCACTCTGCTCGCCGCCGCGCCGAGCAACGCGCAGCCGGTGCCGCCGGCGCCCCCGACGACCGGGACCATCGTGGTCGGCGGCGTCATCGTGATCCCCGTGCCGGACATCCACACGGCCCTGGACAACTGGGGCTGGGAGTAGTCCGGACCCCGACGGCCCGCTCGTGACCGTGCCGACCGCCCCGCCCGCACCCGCCCGGCCGCGGGCCGCCCTGGACCTGCTGGGACTCCTCGACCCGGCAGCCGGGTTGGTCCGGGCGCACTCCGCGGAGCCTCCGGGCCTCGCGGGCGACGGGCTGTGGCGGGTGGCCATCCAGGCTCGCCTGCCCGCACCCGCCGCCGACGAGCAGCACCGCGCTCACCTCGTGCGTGACCGGTGCCTGTGCGCTGACCCGGCGCGACGCGCTCGTGCGGGCGGTGGGCGAGGCGGTCGAGCGGCTGGCCCTGCACGGCGGGCCGGAGGCCACCTCCGGCACGCCGTACGACGGCAGCGGGCTCGCCGCCCTGCACGCTCCGCTGACGCACCCGGTCCGCCGCTACGCCGGCACCCGGGTCCGTGACGGGGCACGGCTGCTGGTGCCCGCAGGCCTGGTGGACTACCCGGCCGAGTCCGAGGGACCCGCGTTCGACCCGGGCCCCTCGGGCACGGCGTCCGGGATCGGCCACGAGCGGGCGCTGCGCTCGGCGCTGCTGGAGACGATCGAGCGGGACGCGGTGATCGTGTCGTGGACCCGGCGGCGGCGTACCCGTGCCGTCGACGTGGACGGGCTGCTCGCCGGCGGCGCGCCGGACGCCTCGTGGCGCCGGGTGGCCGACCTGCTCGCCCTGGTCCGCCGCGGCGGGATGGAGCCGGTGCTCGCCGAGTCTGCCGCTGTCGGTGCCCGGGCTGGTCTGCGTGGTGGGCGGGGTGCGGGTGGAGACACCCACCGGCCCGGCGCTCTGCGTCGGCGCCAAGGTCTCCGACGACCCGGGCCATGCCGTCGCGGGCGCCCTGGAGGAGAGCCTGCAGGCTGTACCGCAGCCTGCTCGCGGTCCGCGCCGCCGCGACCGAGCCGCCGCCCACCGTCGTGACCGGCGACAACGACCGGCTCGCCTTCCTCGCCTCGCCGCGGGGCGCCGCGAGCCTGGCCGCGTGGCTGGCGGACCCGCTGCCCTCGACCTACCCGCTCGCGCTGCCGCCGCTCGCCACCGGCGACCTGCTCGCCGCGCTCCTCGCCGACGGCCTCGACCCGATCGTGCTCGACCTCACCGACCGGCTGCCCGAGCGGGTGCGGGCGATGGGCTGGTCGGTGGTGAAGGTGGTGCCGGACGGCTACCAGCCGCTGCGGATCGACGAGCGCACGACGTACGGCTGGAACGAACGACGCCTCGGCCCCGGCACCCGCTGCCCCGACCCCCACCCGCTGCCGTGAGCGGCGAGCCTGCGGGTCACCGGCCTCATCAAGGCCTACGGCGACAGGACGGTCCTCGACGGCGTCGACCTCAGCGTCGGGCCCGGCCAGATCCTCGGCTTCGTCGGCCCCAACGGCGCCGGCAAGACGACCACGATGCGCGCGATCATGGGCGTGCTGACCCCGGACGCGGGCACCTGCACCTGGCAGGGCCGGCCCGTGGACCGGGCCGCGCGGCGGCGCTTCGGGTACATGCCCGAGGAGCGCGGGCTCTACCAGAAGATGGCCGTCGGGGCGCAGATCGACTACTTCGGGCGGCTCTACGGGCTCGGCCCGGCCGCCGCCCGGCGGGCGACCGACGACTGGCTCGAGCGGCTGGAGATCGGCCGCTACCGCGACGCCGCGGTGCAGACCCTGTCGCTGGGCAACCAGCAACGGGTGCAGTTCGCGGTCTCGCTGGTGCACGACCCGGAGCTTCTCGTGCTCGACGAGCCGTTCTCCGGGCTGGACCCGATCGGCGCGCAGGCGCTGGTGGTGGTGCTGCGCGAGAAGGCCGCGGCCGGCGTGCCGATCGTCTTCTCCAGCCACCAGACTCGACCTCGTCGACCGGCTGATCGACCGGATCACGATGCTCAGGGACGGGCGGATCGTGCTCGACTCCTCGGTCGCCGACGCCCGGCGCACCGGTGAGCCCCGGCTGCGGATCCGGGTCTCGGGCGCGGGCGAGGACTGGGCCGGCCGCCTGCCCGGGCGGGTCGTGGAGACCGACGCCGACGGCACCGCCGTGCTCGACCTCGACGGGGCGGACCCGACCGGCGTGCTCACCACGGCGATGGGGCTCGGCACCGTCGAGCACTTCGCGTGGGACGAGCCGACCCTGACCGACCTGTTCCGGGAGGCGATGGCGTGAGCGACGTCTGGCTGGTGGCGCGCCGCGAGATCGAGTCGCGCATCCGCAGCAAGGGCTTCCTGCTCGGCCTGCTCGCGAGCACGGTCGCGGTGGTGGCGTTCGTCGTCGTGCCGTCCCTGATCGGCGAGGACGACTACACCGTCGCCCTGGTCGGTACGACGAGCAAGGAGGCTCGCGCCCGTGGTGGAGCAGGCTCGCCGACCAGGCGGGCCTGCAGGTCGAGCCTGGTCACCGACCAGGACGAGGCCGCGGCGCGGAAGGGCGTCGAGGACGGCGACCTCGACGCGGTCGTGCTCGACGACGACCGGCTGCTCACCGAGGGCGAGCCGGACGGGGCGCTCAGCGCGCTGCTCGACTCCGCCCACCAGTCCCTCACCGTGCAGGACCGGCTCACCGGGCTCGGCCTGAGCGCGGCGCAGCAGCAGTCGGCACTCTCGGTCGCCCCGCTGAGCCGGGAGACGGTCGGCGACGAGGCGGCCGACAGCGGTGCCCGCACCGGGCTGGCGCTGCTGCTGATGGTCGCGCTGCTCATGCTGCTGATGACCTCGGCGATCGGCGTCGCCATCGGGGTCGTGGAGGAGAAGGGCAACCGGATCGTCGAGATCCTGCTCGTCGCCGTACGGCCCTGGCAGGCTCCTCACCGGCAAAGCTTGCTCGCCTTCGGGCTGCTCGGCACGGTCCAGGCTCGTCGTCCTCGGCGCCGCCGGGCTCGGCACGGCCGCCATCACCGGGATGACCGACGACCTGCCGCACGGCTCGGCGGTGATCTTCGCGGCCGCCGCTGGCGGCTACCTGCTCGGCTTCCTCTTCTTCGGCTCGCTGGCCGCGGCGCTGGCCTCCCTGGTGTCGCGCCAGGAGGAGGTCAACGGCGCGCTCGGTCCGATGAGCGCGTTGATGGTCGGCTCCTACCTCGGCGCCTTCGTCGCCCTGCAGGAGCCCGGCTCCACCTTCGCCCAGCCTGATCTCGCTGGTTCCGCCGTTCTCCTCCATGGTGATGCCGGTCCGGCTCGCCACCGGGGACGTCGCGAGTCGGCAGGTCATCCTCAGCGTCGTCCTCACCATCGTCGCCGTCGCCGTCGTCACCCTCGTCGGCGGGCGGGTCTACGAGCGCTCCGTGCTGCGCACCGGCGCCCGGATCTCGCTGGTCGACTCCCTGCGCAACTCCTAGCCCCCGATCGGAGCAGCACCGTGTCGCACCTCTCGCCGGTCCACGTCTTCACCGGCCCCACCCTCACCGCCGAGCAGGTCCACAGCGTCCGGCCCGACGCCCACGTGCACGAGCCGGTCCGGCACGGCGACCTGATCGCTCTGGACGCCCCGGCGGGCGCGGTCGTGGTGATCGTCGACGGGCTGTACCACCAGCAGGTGTCGGTGCGGCACAAGGAGATCCTCGAGCCTGATCGACCGCGGCGTGCACGTGGTCGGCTGCTCCAGCATGGGCGCGCTGCGCGCCGCCGAGCCTGCACCAGGTGGGCATGATCGGCGCCGGCACCGTCTTCGGGATGTACCGCGACGGGGTCATCGACGCCGACGACGAGGTGGCCGTGGTGCACCTGCGCGAGGGCGACCTGTCGGCGCGCAACGTCCCGCTCGTCGGGGTCCGGGTCGCCACCGCCGCCGCGGTGGAGGCCGGTGTCCTCTCCCCCGCCCTGGCGGACCGGCTCGTGGCGACCTGCCGGAGGCAGCACTACACCGAGCGGTCGTGGCCGGCCCTGCGTCGTACCGTGCTGCGGGAGACGCCGGAGGCGGAGGCCGAGCCTGGACGCCCTCGACGCGTTCCGCGCGGACCGTCCGCAGGCCGCCGCCGTCAAGGCGTACGACGCCCTGGAGACCCTGGCCCGGCTGGAGGAGCCTGACCGCCGCACCCGCGCGGGTGCGCAGCGCGGACACCTGGCGCAACCCGCACGTCTACGACTGGGCGGTCGAGCACCGCGTCGTGCCCACCGACGGGGTGGGGGTCAGCGACGCCGCCGTGCTGCGCCACCGCCAGGTGTACGACGCGGACTTCCCCGCCACCTGGCGTGCTTTCGTCGTCGGCGAAGCTCGGCACGAGCGAGGAGGAGGTCGCCGCGCAGTGGGTCGGCGTGATCGGCGCCGACAGCCCGTACCTGCTCGACACCGAGCGGGACCTGCCCGCGCCCGAGTCGGTGCTGCGCACCCTGGTCCGCGCCTTCGCTCCCCCGCGCGGCCTGCACGACCTGCGCCGGGCCCGGCCCGACCTGGTCGACGCACCGGCGCTGCGGCAGGAGATCGCCCGGGCGGCGCGGCTCAACGACGAGACCTGGTGGCGCAACAAGGAGCGCCTGGTCGACCGGCTGCCGCAGGAGCGGCTGCTGCGCCACCTCGCCGGGCTGTGGGCCTGCTCGCCGGACCACACGGTGCTGCTCGCCGCGGCCCGCGACCGCGGCCTGCCGAGCCTGGACGAGGCGGCCGCCGCCGTCCGGCCGTCCTTCCTGCGCGACCACGCCGACGAGGGCGGCACCCTGAGCACCCGATGGAGGCTCGCATGAGCACCGGCACCCGCAAGGTCCACACGAGCGGCACCCACCGCACCCGCGCCCCCGAGGAGACCTGGGAGATCATCTGCCCGCGCTTCGAGCGCTACGGCATCACGCGGGTCTCCGACGTCACCGGCCTCGACCACCTCGGGATCCCGGTGGCGATGGCGACCCGGCCGCTGTCCTGGACGCTCAGCGTCTCGCAGGGCAAGGGCCAGAGCCTGCTCCTGGCGAAGGTCTCCGCGGCCATGGAGGGCATCGAGTTCTGGCACGCCGAGCGGGTCCGCCCGCCGGTGACGCACCGCGCCGTCGCGGCCGCGGACCTCGACCTGCCCTACGACGTGCGCGAGATCGGGATGACACCCAGCCCCTTCCTCAGCGAGCGCACCCCGCTGGACTGGGTCGACGCCGTCGGCATGGAGACCGGGCAGACGGTGCCGGTGCCGATCGACGAGATCTGCTTCCGCGATCCGGCGGCGCACCGGTGGTCCCCCGTCGACCTGCGCCCGAGCAGCAACGGCCTGGCCTCCGGCAACTGCCGCGAGGAGGCCGCGCTGCACGCGCTCTACGAGGTGATCGAGCGGGACGCCCTGAGCCGCCCGACGCTCGCCGAGATCGCCGCCGCGCCCTCGATCGACCCCTCCAGCGTCCCGGACCCGGTCTGCGCCGCGATGGTGGAGGCGATCACCGGTGCCGGCGGGCAGATCTCGATCGCGCTGCTGCCGAGCCGGTTCGGCGTACCGACCTTCAAGTGCCTGGTCTGGAGCCTGGGACTTCCCGGTCGTCTGCGGCGGCAGCGGCTCCCACGGCGACCCGCTCATCGCGCTCTCCCGGGCCGTCACCGAGGCGGCTCAGGGTCGGCTGGCGGCGATCGTCGGCAGCCGCGACGACCTGGAGCACTTCTGGAGCACGATGGACCACGCCCACCAGCACGCGCGGATCAAGGGGCAGTTCCCGGCCCCCACCGCGTCGTACGACGAGGCGACGGCGGGCTTCGGGCAGCACCACGACGACCTCGGCGAGGAGCCTGGCCGCGATGGTGCGCCGGGTGCGGGAGGTGGTGGGCAGCGAGCCGCTGCTGGTCGACCTCAGCACCGACGACGACATCTCCGTGGTCAAGGTGGTCGTGCCGCGCAGCGCGATGGCCTTCGAGCGGGTCCACGTGCGCACCCAGCGGGGTGCCTGACACGGCGGCGCGAGCCCTCCCATTCTTCGCTCGCTCTCAGGCATGAACCGGGTCGCTGCGGGCTATCCTCTGCTCGTTCACCGTGCCGATCGGGCTCGCGCTTGTGGGGAGCCTGCGCTCGACCGGCACAGGGCACGAGGGGAAGGGATGTCCCGTGCTGTACCCGTGGGGCGACAGCGAGTCACCGGACGCGCTCGGCGGACGGCTCGCCGAGCTCGGGCTCGACACCAACGCCGAGCGGGTCTACCGCACGCTGCTGGCCGACCCGGAGGCCGATCGCGAGACCATCCGCGACGCCATCGGCATCTCCGAGCCGGACCTGGGCGACGCGCTGAACCGCCTGGCCGCCCTCGCCCTGGTGCACGACGCCCGTGACGCGCAACCGCGGCTGATCAACCCCGACGCGGCGCTGACGGCGCTGCTGGCGCAGTACGAGTCCGACATCGCCAGTCGCAAGGTGCGCCTGGAGGAGAGCCGGATGGCGATCGGGCAGCTGCTCGAGGCCCGGCACGCCGCGGCGCCGGACTCCCTCGACATCGAGCGGGTGATCGGGCTGGACGCGGTGCGCCGGCGGATCGAGGACCTCTCCCAGCGCTGCTCGCACACGATCTGGTCGTTCAACCCCGGCGGCGCGCAGTCGGCGGAGAACCTGCGCCGCTCGCGCCCGCTCAACCAGGGAGACCCTGGCCCGCGGCATCCGGATGCGCGCGGTCTACCTCGACTCGGTCCTCAACGACGAGGCGACCGTCGAGCACATCAACTGGCTGAGCGACCTCGGCGGCGAGGTGCGGGTGACCCCCACCCTTCCGCTGCGCATGATCGTCGTCGACAGCGAGGTCGTCATGGTCCCGCTCGACGACGACTCCGCGCAGGGGGCGATGGTCGTCACGGGCCGCGGGATGGTGACGGCCCTGTCGGCACTGTTCACCTCCACCTGGCGCACGTCCAAGCCCTTCGGCCCGCGCCGGCACCGCGAGCGCGGCCGACCAACGAGCAGGAGATGCAGGCGCTGCGGCTGTGGGCCCAGGGCCGCACCGACCGTGCCGTCGCCAACGCCCTCGGCGTCTCCGAGCGCACCGTGCGCCGGATGGCGGAGTCCATCAACGCCCGGCTCGGTGCCCGCAGCCGGTTCGAGGCGGGCGTGCGGGCCCGCGACACCGGCCTGCTGACGAGCGAAGACCTGCTCTGAGCCGCGATGAGCGCCCAGCCCGAGGTCGTCGACACGGCCGCCGCCGCGGCGGACCTCGCCGCACGGGCACTCGACCCCGCCCGGCGCCGGCCGCTGGTCGCGGTCGCCGCCCGCTCGGGTGCGCCGCTGCTCGACGTCCCCGGGCTGCTCGCCACGCTCGGCGAGCGCGCCAGCGTGCACCTGCTCACCTCCACCGAGGCGACCTGGGAGGCTCAAGCGCCGCCTGCCCGAGGGCCTCGACGTCTTCGGTGACGCGGTGCGGGTCTGGCGCCCCGGCCTGGGCCCGGCCAGGCTCCTCGGACGAGCACCCGCTCGTGCTCCTCGACGACGCGACCACGGCCGATCCCACCGTGCTCGACCGGGTCGCCGCGGCGGTCGCGGGCTCCGGCCGGGCGACGGCCGGACCGACCCGCAGCGAGCAGGTCGCGGTCGTCGTGGCGGTGCGCGAGGAGGAGGCCGTCGTCCGGCTGGCCGACGGGACGCCCGCGATCCTGCCGGCGGCCGAGGCCGCCCCGGTGCGCGCGCCCCTGGCGCGGCTGGTCCGGGTCGCGCAGACCCTGCGCGTCCGCGTCACCGGCTGGGACGGCAGGCGCCGCCTGCTGGTCAGCGCCGCCGCGCTCCAGCCCGATCCGCGCGAGCGACTGGCCACCGAGGCGCCGGTCGGGGCGAGCGTCGCGGGCCGGGTGGTCGCGCTGCGGTCCTACGGCGCGCTGGTCGAGTCTGCTGCCCGGGGTCGAGGGCCTGGTGCACGTCAGCGAGGTCGCCGAGGACCACGTCGGCCACCCCGAGGAGCGGCTGCAGGTCGGCCAGCGGGTGTGGGCCCGAGTGCTGGCCCACGAGGGGTCCGAGCGCGTGCTGCTGTCGCTGCGCGACGTGCCCACGGGCGGGGTGCGGCCCGCCCTCCTGCTCGACGGCCCGCCCTGGCTGCCCGACGACGACGCCCCCGAGCCGGTGGTGCTCCCGCTGGCCGCGGAGCCTGCCGCCCGGGCCCTCCTTCGGCGACCACGCGCCGGCGCCGGCGGCCACGAGCGGCGGCATCGCCGACCAGATCCGCGAGTCTGGACGCGGCAGCCGAGCGCGCCCGGAGCGCGGGCGAGGACTACCGCCGGCTGGTCGCCGGCACCGAGCAGCACCTCGCCGAGTCTGCGCGCCCAGGCGTCCGGCCTGGTCACCGACCTCGAGCAGGACCTCGCCGACGCGCGGCAGCGGGTGCTCGCGACCCTGGAGGACGCCTCCGCGGGGCTCGTCGACAGCACCCAGAGCGCGCTGGACCAGGCCCGCGCCGAGGTACGACGCCTCCGGGCCGAGCTCGCCACCGCCACCGAGGAGGGCCGGCAGGCTGCGGCGAGACCTCGACCACGCCCGGACCCGCGCGGAGCGGGCCGAGCGGTCCGCCCAGCGCTCTCGGGCCCAGGCCCACGAGCGCAAGGAGACCGCGGCGGCGCTGCGCGACGAGCCTGGACGCACAGGTGCCCGAGAGCCGGCGCCTGGTGGCGGCGATCCGGTCCAGGCTGGGCGCGGCGCACGACGGCGGCGGACCGCGAGCGGTACCCGTGGCGCGAGCCGGTCGTGGGACCGGAGTTCCTGGACTCGCTGCGCCGGGTCGAGGGCATCGGCATGGACCGGGTGCACGAGGTCTGCGCCGAGGTCGCCTGCGGGCGGGCACCGGACCGGCCGGGTCTCGGCGTCCACCCGCTGCGCGCGACCGACGGCACCGGCAACGGCTCGCGGCAGCGGGTCCGCGAGGACGGAGCGCTCGCCTTCCGCGCCAGCCTGCAGGTTCGCACCGCGGCCGCCCGTCGGCTGCACTACTGGGTGCTCCCGGACGGCCGGGTGGAGCCTGGCCCGGATCGGCTACCACGACGACTTCACGATCACCTGAGCCGACCTGCGATGGGGCGAGAACCCCCTGGAATTCGGGTCATTCTCACTTGACACTCTGGAAAGTGAGGCGGACACTTTCCAGTATGGAAAGTCTCGGAAAACCTGACCCCACGCAACGCGAGGCGCGCGACGCGCTCGGCCTCGCCGACAAGGCCGGCTCGGCCGTCCGCAACCCGGTCCTCCCCCTCCTGGTTCTTCGCCGCGATGGCGGTGCTCGTCGCCCTGGTCCTGCTCGCCCAGATGCTCGACACCGCGCAGCGCTCGACCGTCATGTTCGGCGCGGTGGCCATCGCGCTGCTGCTCAACATGCAGGTCCAGAACAAGCGCGGCGTCTCCTTCGCCGCGTTCCGGTTCCGCGACCTGGCACCCTTCCTGATCACGATGCTCGTCGTCATCGGCGGCACCGCCGTGGTCTACGCGATCACCGAGACCGCGTGGGTCTGGGCCGTCGGCGCCGGCCTGTCGGCAATCGTCGTCCTGGTCACGGGCGCTGCCTACCAGCGTCGTACCGCCTGAGCATGACCGCCGCCGACGACCTCGACCCGGTGATCCACCCCGCTCACCGGCTGCGGATCTGCGCGATGCTGCATGCCGCGCAGGAAGTGGAGTTCGCCGCCGTGCAGGCACATCTCGGGATCAGCGCGTCGGTCCTCAGCAAGCAGGCTGGCCTACCTCTCCGAGGCGGGCTACATCGCCCAGCGTCGCGTCCGGACCGGGTCCCGCTACCGCGTGTGGCTGCGGATGACCCGGTCCGGCCGCGAGGCCTACCGCCGCCACCACGCGGCCCTCGTCGCCATCGTCAACGGCGGCTGACCTCCCTCCACGTCACGACGCCCGGACCGGCTCTGGCCGGTCCGGGCGTCGTGCGTCCGTGGGGGGTGCGGGCGGATCAGTCGGCTGGGGCGTCGCGCCGTACGTGGGCGGCGAAGGCGATCGCGGCCAGCACCCCGGCGTACGCCGCGAAGAGGGCGAAGCCCGCGCCGTCGCCGGTCTCACCGACCACGGTGCGGCTGGCGCCGACGGTCTTGAACGGCAGGTAGGCGCCGACGTCCTCCGGGAGCAGGAGCACCAGCACGGTCTCCACGCCGAGCGACCACAGCAGGAGCAGGGCGATCGCGGCGGCGCTGCTGCGCAGCAGGGCACCGACCGAGATGCCGATCGTCACCGCCACCGGTACGACGAGCAGGCTGACCAGGTGCGCAGGCCACTGGTCGGCCGCGAACGGCGAGCCCATGGTGGCGTCGGCCCCGAGCGCCGCGCCGATCAGGACGAGGAGCAGCACGACGACGGCAGCGCCGAGACCGAGCAGCACGCCGGCGACGTACTTGCTGGCGAGGAGCAGGCCCGGTCGCGGCACCAGACCGGCCGCGATCCGGTAGGTGCCGGAGCAGAAGTCGGAGGTGGCGACGAGGACGCCGAGCACCATGGCGACGTAGGCGAAGTACTCCATCGGCAGGGCCACCGGCTCCGGCGCGGCCGGGCCGATCGGCTGGTCGCCCGCGGCGGCCACCGCGACCGCGATCGCGGTGACCGCGGCGGTGCCGAGCACCAGCGTGACCAGGTGCGAGCGCACGGTGGTGAACTTCATCAGGCTCGGCCTGGGTCAGCCGGACCGGCAGGGTGCTCATCGGACTCCTCCATCGACGGCGAGGCGGGGGTTCAGGGCGGCGTCGAAGGCGCCGTGCAGGCTGCGGCCGGTCGAGAGCTCGAGCACCGGGATGCCGGCCTGGGCGGCGATCCGCCCGACCTGGGCGGCGTCCAGGCCGGACACCTCCATCCGGTCGCCGTCGAGCACCCGCACCACCCGGCCGCCGGCCGCTTGAAGCACGGCGGCCAGGCCCGGCAGGTCGTCGGAGCGGACCACGACCGCACCGTGGTCGTGGCGGTCCATGAACGACCGCGCCGAGCCGGTGTCGACCACGGCGCCGTTGGCGATCACGACGAGGTCGTCGACCGGGTCCTCGACCTCGGACAGCAGGTGCGTGGTGAAGAAGAGCGTGCGGCCCTCGGCGCGCATCCGGCGCAGCAGGTCCTTGGTCCACAGGATGCCCTCGGGGTCGAGGCCGTTCATCGGCTCGTCGAGCACCAGGATCTCCGGGTCCGCGACGAGCGCGATCGCGAGCGCGAGGCGCTGCCGCATGCCCAGCGAGAAGCCGCCGGTACGACGGTCCGCGACCCCGCACAGGCCGAGGCTCCTCGAGCAGGTCGTCACCGCGGGCGGCCGGGACGCCGGCGAGCCGGCAGACCCACCGGATGCTGTCGCGTGCGGTCCGGCCGCGGTGCGCGCAGTTGACGCCGAGCACCGCGCCGGTCTTTGCGGCCCGGCTCGGGCCACTCGGTCAGCGGCCGACCGTCCACGAGGACCCGCCCGGCGGAGGGCCGGTCGAGGCCGGTCAGCAGCCGCAGCGTGGTCGACTTGCCCGCGCCGTTGGGCCCGAGGAAGCCGGTGACCGCGCCCGGCCGGACGGCGAACGACAGGTCCGCCACCGCGCGGACCCCGCCGTGGTGCTTGCCGAGGCCGATCGCCTCGATCGCCGGGGTGGTGCTCATCGCAGGGCTCCTTCCGCGAGCCGCGCCGGGGTGGACAGGCCCAGGAAGGGCAGGGAGAGGGGCTGCTCGTCGAGTCTCACCGTGCACCGCGAGCAGCACGCCGGCGGCGCCGGTGCCGAGGTCCGCCGACAAGCGCAGGGCCAGCGGGCCGAGGGTGACCAGGTGCTCGTTCCAGCCGACGACGTGCAGGCTCAGCGAGCGCAGGTGCGCCTCGTCGCGCGCGACACCGAGGGCACGGCGCAGCACCATCAGCCCGGCGCGGCCGCCGAACAGCCCTCCGTCGTTGACGAAGGGCACGGCGCTGGCGGTGCGGACCTCGGCGCGGAAGGCGGCCAGGCTCCTCGTCGTACCGCTGGGCGAGGAGGCGGTCGGCTACCGCGGCCGTGCCGCCGCTGCCGCGCACCAGGAGCGGGGAGAGGGTGCCGTTGCCGGCGCCCGCGCTGATCGTGCGCTGGGCGGCGACGTCGTGGCGCAGGGCCGCGGCGGCGAGGTCGAGGTACTGCTCCTCACCGCTCACCGCGGCCCAGGCGATCGCGAACGCCGCCGGCCCGGTCGCGCCGCCGAAGAGGCCGGGGCCCCACGACGACGCCTCCGCCGGTACGACGTCCTCGGCCCGCCAGGCGTGGGCGAGCTCGCCCGCGCGCTCGGTCAGCCACGCGGACCGGCTCGGGTCGTCCTCGCGGGCGGCCAGACTCCAGCAGCGCCAGACCCACCCCGGAGCGCCCGTCGGCGAGCCGCCAGCCCGGTCGCTCGGCCACCTGGGCCACGGCCCGGTCGAGCAGGTCCCCGGCGAGCTCGCGCTCACCCAGGGCGTGCAGCGCGACCGCGGTGCCGGCGGCGCCGTCGACCAGCCCGGGGTCGCCCCACGGGTGGCGACGGGCGGCGTCGCGCAGCCAGGCGCGGTGGGACTCCGGCACGTCGTACCCGAGCGCGTGCAGGGTCCACTGGACGCCGGCGGCTCCGTGGGAGAGGCCGAGGCCGGCGCCGCGGGCGAGGAACTGCTGCACGTCACCGGGGTAGAGCCGGTCGGTGCGGTCGAGGTCGGCGCTGTCGAGGATGCCGGCGGCGATCCGCGCGGCCAGCGCGCGCCAGGTGCCCTCCGGCTCCTCCGCTCCTCCGGTCTCGGGCCAGCCGGTGCCGGAGATCTGCCGGATCAGCGCCGCCGCGGCGACCTGCCGCTCGTCGATCTCCTCGACCGGCAGCGGCTCCGTGGTCGGCGTCAGGTCGGCCCGGACCCGGTCCTCGAAGTCCTCGGGGACGGGGAAGTAACGGCGGATGGTGGCCAGGAACTCACCCGCCTTGTCCGGTCCCCAGATCAGCAGCGAAGGCATCGGCACGAACATCGCCAGCCGCATCACGCCCAGCGCGTAGCGGTCCATCGCCGCTCCGGTGCAGCCCGGCGGCGCGGAGTAGCCGGGCGCCGCCATGAACTGGGCGGTGCGCTCCTCGATCGGGCGCGAGGCCTCCAGGTCGATGAAGCGCAGCGAGCCGTCGGCGGTGACCATCACGTTGCCGGGGTGCAGGTCGGCGTACACGACGCCGCGGCCGTGGATGGCGGCCAGCCCCTCCTCGACCCGGTCGATCATCTCCAGCGCCCAGGCGGCGTACCTCGCGAAGTCCTCGGGGCGCGCGTCGGCCCGCAGCAGCGGGTTGCGGGCGAAGATCAGGTGCTGGAGGTCCTCGCCGTCGACCTCCTCGCGGACCAGGAAGTAGTGCTCGTGGCCGCGGCGGTAGTCGAACAGGCGCGGGATGTGCGGCAGTCCGGCGAGCCTGCTCGTAGGCCCAGCGCTCCTGGTCGAGGCGGGCGACCGCGTCGGCGCCGGAGGTGTCCAGGCCCGCGAACGGACGGGCCTCCTTGAGCAGCACGGGCGCGTCGTCGCGGTCGGTGCCGTGGTAGACCCCGCCGCCGTTGGAGAAGTGCAGCGCCTTGCGCGGGCGGTAGGGGAAGTCGGAGAGCCGGGTCTGCTGGCGCGCGTCCACGGCCTCCTGCACCGGCGCGGGCAGGGCCACCCACGGCGGCGGGCGGAAGCCGGGCCCGCGCACGTCCGGCACCAGCCGGCCCTCGGGGTCCTCGATCGCGTAGCGCAGGTCGCCCGCGGAGGTGCGCAGGCTGGACCGGCTCGAAGGCGCCGTAGCGCACGTAGAGCGGACCGTTGCGCCAGCGGATGTCGCTGAGGATGTAGGGCCCCGGCTGCCCGTCGAGCAGCGCGCCGAGCTCCTCCAGCACGGTGGCGAGCTGGTCCTCGTCCACCGGGTAGATGGTGACGAACTTGCCGCTGCCGGCCCGGTCGGCGTACTTGCTGGAGCGGGCGAGCAGGCACTCGGTGCTCTTGAGGAACTTGAACGCCATCTCGTGCGCGACGCAGTAGTCCCAGCACGTGGCGAGCACGTGCTCGGCGCTGTCCGGGGTGGCGCTGACGTGGATCTTCCAGCCCTGGCGCGGCAGCGGCGCGGCCGGCAGCAGGGTCACCCACTCGCGGTCGGCGCCGCGTCGCCAGCCCGCGGGGGCGGCGGCGGTCGAGCGCGCGAAGGTGCCCCGCTCGAAACCCGGTACGTCGTGGAAGAGCGTGTCGGGCCGGCAGTAGTACATGTAGACCGGGGCGTCCATGGGCGGGACCTCCTGCGTGCGGTGGTGGGTGGCTCGGGTCAGAGGACCGGGGCCACGTAGGAGTCGTAGAGCCAGCCGCCGACCGACCGCTGGCCGACCTCGACCCGGGCGACCCCGGAGTCGTGGGCAGGCGGATCGGCCACGTCGAGCCGGAAGGAGACGACACCGGTGGTGAGGTCGAGGTCCAGGTCGAGCGGCGTGAAGGTGGTCATCGAGATCTTGGCGTGCTCCGAGGGGGCGTCGCCGACCGTGGCGGCCCCGGTCTGCGGGCGGCGGATGATGCCGTTGTCGCGGAGCTCGACGGGCTGGCCCGGGTGGATCCGGTCGCCGTCGGAGGAGGTCGTGACGTAGAGCCGCGCGGTGTCGCCGTCGACGGTGTAGCCGGCCGGCACGGTGCGGGCGACCTGCACCTGCGTCAGCACGGCGAGGGTGATCGCCGCCAGCACCAGGTCCACCCCGAGCAGCCGGGTCATCCGGCCACCGCCGTCGAGGGCGGCCCGGTGCAGGCGGACCAGGCTCCTTGCCGATCCCGCAGACGATGAGCAGCACCAGGCTCAGGTTGATCATCGCGCCGACGTACCCCATCCGGGCGAAGATCTCCGACCACAGCCGCAGGCCGACGAAGCCGACGAGGAAGAGCGGGAACAGCAGGCAGCCCAGGCCGTAGGGCACCACCCAGCGGCGGCCCGGCAGCGCGCGCTCTCCGCGCACACCGAAGAGCGCACGGACCAGGAAGGCGCGAGCATCGGCCATGGCGTGCGAGCGCAGGTCGGAGATGTCGAGGTGGGACATCAGCGCGAGGTAGCCGTCGAACTTCACGAACGGGATCACGTTGACCGAGCCCGCGACGTAGATCACCGCGGAGAGCAGCACCATGCTGCTGCGCAGGGTCGAGTCGGGCAGGGTGAGGGACACCAGGCCGCTGACGCCGGCCAGGACGAACTGTGCGGCGATGCCGGCGAGCGCGACCCGGACCCGCTGAGCGCCGCGCGGCAGCCGCCAGCCGTCGCTGACGTCGCAGAAGAAGGCGGGGACCAGGTAGAAGAGCATGAAGCCCATCCGGCGGGGCGTCCCGCCGAAGTGGGTGAGCACGGCACCGTGCGCCATCTCGTGCACGACGGTGGCGAGGAAGTTGCCGAGGAAGACGACCGCGAAGACCATCAGCGGGACCGGGCTGGAGATCAGGCTCGTCCACGGTCGGCGCCTGCAGCGCGAGCGCGACCAGTCCGCCGACGGCGATGGCGAGGCAGCCCAGCAGCGCCGGGCGCCGGCCGAGCAGGTCGGTCAGCGGCGCGAGCCGCCGCAGGATCCGGGACGGGTCGAGCACCGTGAACTGGATCGTCATGGGCGGTACGACGCTGACCCGGCGCCGCCGCGGGGGCGGGGTGTCGCCGTCGGCGAGCAAGCCTTGAGCCCGTGCAGGCTGGCGCAACGCCCCCTCGAGGACGTCCTCGCTCCAGGGCCGGCCGAGCACGACGAGCGACTCGCGCTGGTCGTGGTCACCGGTGAGCGACTGGGCCAGCCGGGCCAGGTCCGGGCCGACCCGGAAGTAGCGGCGTCCGTCGCGCTCGATGATCCACGGCGAGCCCTCCTCGACCGGAGGGTGCACCCGGACGTCGGCCGCGAGCCGCGGGCGAGCCGGCAGGCTCAGCGCGTCGCGGTCGTCGATCTGCTGGGTCACGGTGGGTCTCCCGGGAGAAGGGCTGGAAGGTCGGGGTGGGTGCCGCTGCTGTGCCCGCCACGTAGGACGGGCACAGCAGCGGATTGATCCGGCTGTCGCCGAAGGGCCGATCAGGTGTAGGCCGCGACGGTGACGCCGGTGACGACCACGCTGTCCACGAAGCCTGGACCACCAGCCGGGAGCGTCGAGGGTCTCCAGGCTCCTGCATCTCGAGTCTCGAGCATCTTGTTGTTCTCCATCTGAATCACCTCCTTCCGAGGTCTCTAGCGGTGGGGATCACTGCCGATCACGTGTAAGCGACGGCGGTGACGAGCGTGGCGCCGGTGACGGCGCTGATGGCGGTACCCCAGCCCGGGGCGTCCTGGGCCTCCATCTCCTGGATGGCGAGACCCAGGGGAGCGTCCTCGTGGAACATCCGATACACCTCCCTTCTCATCTCGATCCGGCCGGCACCGCGGTCGCGGTCCCGGAGTCCTGGTCGCGCCGCAGCCCGTCGCGGTAGAGCGCGGCGACGTCGGCGTGGTCGAGGCCGCGCAGCATCGGCAGCCCCGCCCCCCACGCGCGGACGGCGCCCGCGGCGAGCCGGTCCACGAGGTCGTCGTCCGGGCGGTGCCCGGTGGTCGCGATCCGCCAGTCGGCGACCAGCCGGTCGAGGCCGGCGCCGGCGGCGACGGGCAGGTCGACCGGGGCGGCCGCACGGACCACGTCCCACAGCCGGGCCAGCCGGCGTGCGGAGCCCGCGGCCGTCGTACCGGCCTCGATGGCCCGCCACAGCGCGGGCAGCACGATCGCGATGGCCTGCACCTTGCGGATGCCGAGGCCGGTCGAGAGCCTCGTTGGCCAGCGGCCAGCACTTGTCGATGTAGAGCGCGCGGTCCTCGACGAGATCGGCGCCGTGGGTGCGCCCGCTCATCGCGAGCAGCGCGGTGCGCCCGGCCGCGTCCATGCTGTCGTCGGCGCGGTAGCCGAGCCGGACGACCTCGCGCACCACGTCCTCGACCAGCGCGTCGGCGACCGGTACGTCGCGCTCGTCGCCCACGAAGACCCCAGCCACCCGGGCCAGGTTCTCCAGCGCGCCCTCGGCGAGCAGCCAACCGGGCAGCGCGGCGACGGCCGCCGGGTCGAGCACGGAGGCGTCGGCGCGCAGGCAGTCGCCGTTGACGAGCCGCTTGGCGCCGCGCACCTCCAGGCACGCGTTGGGGCTCACGTGGGCGCCGGTGCCGACGGTGGTGGGGACGAGGACCAGGTGCTGGCGCCGTCGTACGTCGCGGGGCAGGGCCACCAGCCCGCAGCGCTGGGCCGCGCCGAGCCGCCGCCGGGCGCCGTCGCCGCCGCCGAGCAGGCAGGTGAGCCTTGGCCTGGTCGATCACACCGCCGCCACCGACGCCGACGACGACGCGGTGCCGCTCCGCGGGGTGGACGGCGCTGCCGCGGGCGGAGACCACCCGGCGCTCGACGCTGGTGCCGGCGGCGCGCAGCTCGTCGATCACGGCGTCCTCGATCGCGGTGCCGGTGACGCCGTCGTCGACGAGGAGCAGCGCGGTGCCGGCGACCTCGCGCTCGCGCAGCCAGGGACCGAGGGCGGCGGTGCCGTCGAGCGTGACGCTGGGCCGGTCGGGGTACATCAGCGCTTCCCTCCCCCGGCGAAGGCGGCCAGACCCGCACGCACACAGCCGAAGAGCTCGTCGACCTCGGCCTCGGTGTAGACCAGGGCCGGGATGAGCCTGGAAGCCGTGCGGCCCGGGGTGCACGACCGCGCCGGCGTGGCGGATCGCGGTGACCAGGTCGGCCACGTCCGTGCCGGCGATCGGGCGCCCGTCGGCGCCGGCGACGGTCACCGCGCGGAAGCAGCCGCGCCCGTCGTGGCCGGTCACCGCGGCCTCGTCGGCGACCAGCCGGTCGAGCCGGGCATCGAGCAGGCGGGCCACACCACGACCGCGCTCGACCGCGTCCAGGCCGGCCATCTGCTCGATGGTGGCGATGATCGCGGCGGCCGTGGTGGCCGTGCCGGCCTGGGTCTCGGCGTGACCGAGCACCGCGTCGGCGGAGGCGAAGACATCGGCCACCTCGTGCGAGACGAGGACCGCGGCGGCGGCACAGGTCCCGTTGGTCAGGCCCTTCGAGGTGACCATCACGTCCGGGCGGCCGGGCCACGTCTGCGAGGCGAAGTAGTCACCCGTACGGCCGAAGCCGGTGGCGACCTCGTCGGCGACCAGCAGGAAGCCGTGCTCGTCGCGCAGGCGGACCAGCGCAGCGACGTACTCCTCGGCGAGGGGGAGGGCACCCGTGCCGAGCACCGGCTCGACCACGACGGCCGCGACCTGGGCGCCCTCGCGCTCCAGCAGCCGGGCGAGCGAGTCGACGTCGTTGGGCGGGACGTGGCGCACCAGGCGCCGGTCGACGCCGTACGAGCCTGCTGGCCGAGGTCGTCGGCGGTGAGCGCGGCGCTGCCGAACATCAGCCCGTGGTAGGCTTGTCGCGCAGCCCCACGACGAGGCGTCGGCGGGTGTCGCCGCGCAGCGCGTGGTGGTGGCGGACCAGACTTCATCACCAGGTCGTTGGCCGCGCCGCCGGAGGTGCTGAACAGCACCTTGCCGAAGTGGCCGCTGCCGGCGACCTCGCACAGCAGGTCCGCTGCCTCGCGAGCCCGGTCGTTCTCCCACCGGAACACCCCGAGGTACGACGCGTCGCGGGTCGCCTCGCCGACCGCCTTCGCGATCGCCTCGTTGCCGTAGCCGAGGTTGACGTTCCACAGCCCGCTGGTGGCACACAGCCGCTCGCTTCCGTCGAGGAAGGAGAGCCGCACGCCGGAGGCGCCGCGCAGGCACAGGTCGTCGTCGCCGTGCCGGCTGGGTGGCAGCAGGGCGGGCCACAGCGCGGTCACGACGCGACCACCTCCAAGAAGACGTCGCGCACGACGGTGCCGGGACCGGCGACCGGGTGCTCGGCGCGCAGCGTGAAGCCGGCCTCGGCCAGGCTCTGCGACCACGAGGTCGCGGTCCATCACCCGTGGCGCGCTCAGGCACACCGGGGAGGCGGGCGACTCGCCGTCGAGCGGGTAGACGCAGACCGTGCGGTGGTCCTCACCGGGCTGCCAGAACTGGTGCATCCGGTAGGCCCGGCCGGAGCGGCCCTGCACGTCGTAGGTGTCGTCACAGGTGCCGCCGTCGGTCTCCAGGGTGTGCGCGACCGAGAGCAGGAAGACGCCGTCGGCGGCGAGGTGGCGGCGCACGCAGGCGTAGAGGCCCTGGCGGCCGGCCGGGTCGAGCAGTGCGATCGAGGAGGCGCCGAGGGCGACCACGCCGAAGGTGCGGCCCAGGTCGAAGTCGCTCATGTCCGCCTCGAGGACCTCCAGGCTGGTCGCCGCCACGGGCACGCGCGCCCTCGGCGCGCAGGATCGCGGCCATGTCCGGCGAGAGACTCGACCGCGGTGAGCGGACGGCGCATCCCGAGCAGCGGCAGGGTGAGCCGGCCGGAGCCGGCCGCGAGCTCGAGGATCGGCCCGGCGGTGGCGCGGACCAGCCGCACCAGGCTCACGGATCTCGGTCGGGTCCAGCGAGCCGGTGTCGTGGTAGACGGCCGCGCCCGCGGCGTCGTAGAGGTCGCAGAGGGTGAGACTCGCCGAGCCGCCCCTCCAGCGCCGACGCCGCGCTGCCGCGCAGCGCCCGCTCGATGGTTCCCGTGACGGTCATGGCAGGCCTCAGTCGCAGAGGGGGAGGCCGGCGCGGGCGAAGAAGTCGCGGACCTGCAGCAGCGTCTCCTCGGGCACCGGGCCCGCCGCCGCCTCGACGGATCCGAGCACCATCAGCCGCTCGACCACCGCGCCCGCCTCGCGCTCCAACCGGAAGACGCGGTCGGTGAGCGGGCTGTGCACGAACGCCGCATCGGCGGTCCACAGCAGGGTCGGCGCACCGGACCGCTCGTCGGCGGGCGTGACGACCTCGGCGAGCTCCGGCGTCATCCGGCCACCGAAGCCGGAGACCTGGATCTCGTGGTCGAAGCCGATCTCCCGCCCGCGGAGGTGGCGAACCCCGGCGATCGCGTCGTGGTAGCGCGAGAGCCACGGTCGGGCGGTGATCGCCGGAACCCGTACCTCGTCCGGGATCGCCGCGCCCAGGCACACCGAGCACGGCGAACCACCGGCCCCGTTGAGCCGCAGCCACTCCTTCTCCAAGGTGGCGAAGTCGTCGCCCACCTCACCCAGCCGCAGACCGCTCGGCGAGGTGGAGATCGCGCCGTTGACGTCGACGAACAGGCGCAGCGAGGGGCCGTCCTCGGCGTACCGGCCGCCCAGGGCGGGGACGTCGCACAGCGCCACCAGGTGGTGGGTCAGGAACTCGGGGAAGACGCCCGTCGTACGGGCCCGGTCGGCGTCGTCGAGGAAGGTCTCGAAGTCCGCCTCGTCGACGACGCGGACCAGGGTCGCACCGATCAGCGAGAGGTACTCGCTCGTTCCGTAGTCCTGGGTCTGCAGGAAGAAGGACGCACCGACCTGGACCTCGCCGCCGGGGTCGCTGAGCGAGCCCTCGTAGCCCATCACGAGCGGGCTCGGTCCGCTGTCCTCGGCACGGGGCACGAAGACCCGGCTGTCGGCGCCGACGACGCCGCTGTCGAGGACGCCGGGCAGGTGCTCGGCGCGGTCCAGCACGACGACGGCGGAGGTGTCGCCGAAGGGCGCCAGGCCCGACTCGAAGACGTCGGCGCTCACCAGGCCCGAGCCCCACGTCTTGAGCGTGCGGCGGCTGCCCTTCACCTCACGCGTCGCGCCCGTGGTGGGCGCCTCCAGCCTGTGCGGTCATCTCACAACACCCCGACTTCCTTGAGCACGAGCCTCAGGCTCCTCCATCGCCTTGCGCGGGCCGGACTTGTTCTGCACCCCGGTGAAGTTCAGGGCCACCTCGTCCACGCCCGCGTCCTCGAATTCCTTCAGTCCCGCCACCAGGCCGTCGAGGTCGCCGCTCAGGAAGGCGCCGCTCTCGACGAGCGCAGCGGCGGCCGCGATCGGCTCCTTGCCGGCGACGTCGACGCCGGCCTTGGCCAACATGTCCTGGTAGTGCGGGCCGCGCAGGTGCGCGGCATTGCTCGCCAGGGCGACCTCGGCCGGCTCACGGCCGTGCCGCTCCAACGCCATCGGTACGGCGGCCACGATTCGCGGCACGGGACGGCCCGCCTTGCGGGCGCCCTCCTCCAGCGCCGGCCGGATGGTGTCGCGGATGTAGGAGGCCGGGGTCAGCCAGGTGATCGCGACGTCCGCGACCTCACCGGCCAGCTCGGCCATGCGCGGCCGCAGCACCCCGAGACCGATCTCGACCAGCGGGTTCGCCACACCGAGCGAGCCGTGGCAGGTGAAGTACTCCCCGTCCTGGGCGATCGGCTTGCCGCTCAGCAGCCCGCGCATCGCGGTGACGTACTCCCGCACGGCGCCGAGCCTGGCTCTCGTAGGGCTTGCCGCGCAGCATCTGCTGGAACAGGCTTGGGGCCCGGCCCGTAGCCCGCCACCAGCGGCTGGCCGGTGGTCCGGGCCAGCGACGCCGCCTGCACAGCCGCCTCGAAGGGGTGGCGCAGCGGCATCAGCGTCACCGCGAGCCCGAGCGGGATCCGCAGGCCGGCGCCGGCCGCGTGGGCGAAGGCCTGGTGCGGCTCGATGACGACCGACTGGCCCTGCCACAGCCGGTGGACCGCGGTCCACTCGACCATCGAGGCGTAGGGCGTCAGCCTGGTCGGGCTTCGTCGTCGAGAACGGCAGCATCACGGAGTACGTGAGCATCGCTCCCCCTCTCTTTCCTCGGTCGCCATCGGATCGGTGCACCGATGCTCACCTGTCCGGAAGCGGCACAGAAGTGGGCTGAACGGGCCGGGGCGGGGCGTGACCGGATGCGGTCAGGGGTTCTGGGGGCGGATGCGGCACGATGGACCCGTGACGAACTCGACGCCCCTCGCCGACCTGTCCGCCGACGACCTCGCCGCGCGTCTGGCGACGGTGCGCGGCGACTACGACGCCCTGAAGTCCCAGGGCCTCAAGCTCGATCTCACCCGAGGCAAGCCGGGCGCCGACCAGGCTCGACCTGTCCAACGACCTGCTGCGCCTGCCCACGTCGTACAAGGACCGGGCGGGCACGGACGTGCGCAACTACGGCGGCCTGGACGGGCTGCCGGAGATCCGCGAGATCTTCGCCGACCTGCTCGGCGTGGACGCCTCCGCGATCGTCGCGGGCGGCAACTCCAGCCTGACGATGATGTACCAGGTCATCACCGCGATGCTGCTCAAGGGCGGCCCGGACTCCCCGCGCCCGTGGGGCGAGGAGCCGGTCGTGAAGTTCATCTGCCCGGTACCGGGCTACGACCGCCACTTCACGATGCTGGCCGAGCTCGGCATCGAGATGGTGACCGTGCCGATGAACGCCGACGGGCCCGACGTGGACGCCGTCCGGGCACTCGTCGAGGACCCGGCGGTCAAGGGGCTGTGGCTCGTGCCGACGTACGCCAACCCGACGGGCGCGGTCTGCTCGGCCGAGGTGGCCGCGGAGCCTGATGGCGATGCCGACCGCGGCGCCGGACTTCCGGATCCTGTGGGACAACGCCTACGCCGTGCACCACCTCACCGACGACGAGGCCAAGAGCGCCGACGCGCTCGGCCCGGCCGCCGCCTCCGGCCACCCGAACCGGCCGATCATGTTCGCTTCGACCTCGAAGATCACCTTCGCCGGCGCCGGCGTCGGGGTGATCGCGACGTCGGCGGAGAACCGGGCGTGGTACCTCCAGCGCCTCGGCTTCGCCGCGATCGGCCCCGACAAGGTCAACCAGACTGCGTCACGTCGAGTTCTTCGGCGACGCCGACGGCGTGCGGGCGCACATGCGCAAGCACCGCGACCTGATCGCGCCCAAGTTCGCCGCGGTCGAGGAGGCCCTGAGCAGCCGCCTCGGCGGTCTCGGCATCGCCGAGTGGACGGTGCCGACGGGCGGCTACTTCGTCAACCTCGACGTCCTCGACGGTACGGCGGCGCGCGTGGTCGCCCTGGCCAAGGAGGCCGGCATCGCGCTGACCCCCGCCGGCTCGGCCTTCCCGCACGGCGACGACCCCAACGACCGCAACATCCGGCTGGCGCCGACCTTCCCGGTGCTCGCCGAGGTGGAGGCGGCCATGGCCGGGGTGGCCGTGTGCGTCGAGCCTGGCGGCGCTGGAGAAGCTCACCGCCTAGGCCTGCAGGAATACCCGCCTACCGGGGGATTCCTACGGTTCCTGGCCGTTGCAACGGTCAAGAACCGTAGGAAGAGGTCAGGAACCCCGAACGAACGGCGAGACGTCGAGCGTGGTGAACATGCCGATGTCGAGCGGCCCGGGGCTGTCCGGGATGCGTGCGGGGACCGGCACCGGCACCTGAGCGCCGGCGAGCCTGGACGACGAGCAGCGAGGCCTTCTCCGACTGCGCGCCGGCGAGCGCGCCGGTCCACTCCAGCGCGGCCACCGCCCGGCCCTTCGGCGCCAGGCTCGACCACGCTCGAGCGCACCCCGCCCGTGGGGCCGTCGTCGGGACGCACCTCGGGCACGAACCGCTTCCCCCACTCCCCCCGCACGCCGATGCCGGGGATGCCCTCGAGCACGCAGGTGTCCGCGGAGGTGTTGCGGACCACGACCTGGGTGAACCGGTGCCCGGCGGCCGCGTCGAAGGACTCCAGCGAGAGCCGCACCTGGTCCGGGCGGCAGGAGCGCTCGCCGCCCGGCACGGAGGCGCGGGTGCGCAGCAGCGCGGTGAGCGCGGCGTCGTCGAGCCTGCGCGTCGGGCGTCGGGGAGGGGCCGTCTGGCCGCTCGTCCCAACCGGCCGAGGCCTCGTCGAGACCGGGTGGGGCGGTGGTGCCGCTGGGCTCGGTCACCGGCGCCGGGACGTCGGCGACCGGGTCGGGCGCGTCGTCGGTGCACGCCGCGAACGGCAGGGTGGAGGTGAGCAGGAGCGCCCCGAGCAGTCGCCGCATGACGCACACCCTAGGCAGCGGCCCGAAAGCGCGACGCCCGCCGTTCCCCGGAGGGAGCGGCGGGCGTCGTACGACGGTGGGAGGCTCAGGCCTCGTCCTCGACCGCGACGTTCTTGACGCGGTTGGGGTCGACCTGGATGCCGGGGCCCATCGTGGTGGAGAAGGTGATCTTCTTCAGGTACCGGCCCTTGGGTCTGGACGGCTTGAGCCGCAGCACCTCGTCGAGGGCGGCGGCGTAGTTCTCCGCGAGTCTGCTGCTCGGAGAAGGATGCCTTGCCGATGATGAAGTGCAGGTTGGCGTGGCGGTCGACGCGGAACTCGATCTTGCCGCCCTTGATGTCGGAGACGGCCTTGGCCGGGTCCGGGGTGACGGTGCCGACCTTGGGGTTCGGCATGAGGCCGCGCGGGCCGAGGACGCGGCCGAGACGACCGACCTTGCCCATCAGGTCCGGGGTGGCGACCACGGCGTCGAAGTCGATCCAGCCGCCGGCGACCTTGTCGATCGACTCGTCGCCACCGACGTGGTCGGCGCCGGCCTCACGGGCGGCCTCGGCCTTGTCGCCGTTGGCGAAGACGAGGACGCGGGCGGTCTTGCCCGTGCCGTGCGGCAGGTTGACCGTGCCACGGACCATCTGGTCCGCCTTGCGCGGGTCGACGCCGAGGCGCATGACCACGTCGACGGTCTCGTCGAACTTCTTCTTGCTGGTGTTCTTCGCGATCTTGATCGCGGGGAGCGGCGCGTGGAGTCTCGTTCTTGTCGAACGTCTCGGCAGCCGCGCGGTAGGTCTTGCTGCGCTGCATGGTGGTTCCTTAACTCGAAGAGGAGGTGTGGTCAGCGGGCCAGCGCGGCCCTTCCACGGTGGATCAGGCGCCCTCGACGGTGACGCCCATGGAGCGGGCGGTACCGGCGACGATCTTCATCGCGGCGTCGATGTCGTTGGCGTTGAGGTCGGGGAGCCTTCGTCGTGGCGATCTCGCGCACCTGGTCGGTCGTCGCCTTGCCGACCTTCTCCTTGTGCGGGACGCCCGAGCCCTTCTTGAGGCCGGCGGCCTTCTTGATCAGCCTCAGCGGCCGGCGGCGTCTTCGTGATGAAGTCGAAGGACCGGTCCTCGTAGATGGTGATCTCGACGGGGATCACGTTGCCGCGCATGGACTCGGTCTGCGCGTTGTACGCCTTGCAGAAGTCCATGATGTTGACGCCGTGCGGACCGAGCGCGGTACCGACCGGCGGCGCCGGGGTGGCCGAGCCGGCCTGCAGCCTGCACCTTGACGAGTGCGGCGATCTTCTTCTTGGGAGGCATTCCTCAATCTCTTTCTTCTCGTGGTCATGACGAGGCGTACGACGTACGTCTCTGCCACCTGCGTCCCCCACCGGAGCGGGGCAACCCAGACATTCTTCCGCGCGCGGGCGCGGACGCGAAATTCAGACCCGCTGGATCTGGCTGAACGAGAGACTCGACCGGGGTCTCCCGGCCGAAGATCTCCACGAGCGCCTTGACCCGCTGGGCCTCGGCGTTGATCTCGGTGATCGTGGCGTGCAGCGTCGCGAAGGCGCCGTCGACGATGAGCACCGAGTCGCTGACGTCGAAGTCGGCGACCTCGACCGGCTTCTTGGCCGGGGTCGAGGCGGCACCGCCCCCACCACCGGCGGCCGCGGCAGCCTCGGCCTCGGCAGCAGCCGCGGTGACGACGGCCGGGGCCAGCATCTTCTCGACCTCGTCCATGCTCAGCGGCACCGGCTGGTGGCTGTGGCCGACGAAGCCGGTGACCGACGGGGTGTGCCGCACCGCGGCCCAGGACTCGTCGGTGAGGTCGAGGCGGACCAGCACGTAGCCGGGGAGAACGGTGCGCTTGACCATCTTGCGCTGGCCGTTCTTGATCTCGGCGACCTCCTCGGTGGGGACCACGATCTCGTGGATGTAGTCCTCCATGTTGAGGGAGTGGATCCGGTTCTCGAGGTTCTGCTTCACCCGGTTCTCCATGCCGGAGTAGGTGTGCACGACGTACCAGTCACCGGGCTTGGCCCACAGGCTCGCGGCGGAACGCCTCGAGCGGGTCCTCGTCCTCGGCCGGGGTCTCGTCCTCGGCGTCGTCCTCGGTCTCGGCCGCAGCCTCGTCCTCGGTGGCCGCGATCTCGTCGGCGCCCTCGACGTCGACGGTCTCGTCGACCTCCACCGTCTCGTCGGTCGCGTCCGCCTCGGCGGTCGCCTCGACGGCGTCCTCCTCGGCCGACTCCACGGCCTCGACCTGGTCGGCCGCCTCGTCGATCTCGGGGGCCGAGTCGTACTGCTCCGACACGTGCTGCTCCATCAGTTGTCCGAATGTTTCACCGACCCGCCGGAAGGCGGGATCAGATGTCGTCGGCGCCGGTGAAGACCTGGAAGGCGAGCTTTGCCCAGCCCGAGGTCCAGCAGGGACACCAGGGCGATCATCACCAGCACGAACGCGAGGACGACGAAGAAGTAGGTCACCAGCCTGGTCGCGGGTGGGGTAGACCACCTTGCGCAGGCTCGGCGACCACCTGGCGGTAGAAGGTCACCGGACCGGTGCGCTTCTCGGGCTGCTTGCCACCCGAGGAGTCCTTGCGGCCTCCGCGGACTGCCGGGGCATCCGACACGGTGCTCACCCTTCCTTCTTCGTGGTCATCTCTTGCAGGGCACGAGGGACTTGAACCCCCAACCCTCGGCTTTGGAGGCCGATGCTCTGCCAATTGGTTTAGTGCCCTTCGGAGCCTCCGCCTGACGAGCAGGCCCGACGTCATCAGGGCGTGACTCATCATGTGGAAGATCCACCAGAGGGTGACTCTACCCACCCCACCCACACGGGTCCAAAGCCGGACCGGCGCAGGTTCCTCGGGGGCGTCAGCAGACGGAGTCCTCCCACGCCACGGTGATCGAGGAGTAGTCGTCGCCCGCGTCGCCCTGGATCAGCAGCGGAACGTCCGCGTCCACCGCCGCTGCGGGCAGACGGAAGCTCACGCCGCCGCTGGGTGGTGTCTCGACACCGATCAGGTCACAGGTGAGCGGGGCCGACGCGGCGGGCTCGCCGGGTGTCACGGTGTCCTTCTGCCCGGGAGCAGCGTCCTCGGCGCGGATCTCGAGGGAGGAACGGCCGGGGTCGCTTCCGACCTCCGCCTCGACCCCGTGCTCGGCCAAGGCGCGGACCAGGCCCGCGGCGTCGTCGAGACGCGTGAGCGTGACGACGATGTCGCCGTTCGCCTCCTGCGTCACCGCGAACGACGGGTCGGGCCGCAGCACGATCGCGCCGACCCCGATCGAGGCCGCGGCGAGCACGCCCGCACCGGCGGCGGCAAGCCGGCGCCGGCGGGGTGCGGGGGCGGCGCCGCGGCGAGCCACGTGGCTGCGCAGGCTCTGCCAGCAGGGACTGCTCGAAGTGGTCGAGCGGACGGGTGGTGCTCATGGGGAAACCTCCGGGACGAGGGCTGCGGTCGCGGTCGACGGCAGCAAGTGGGACTGGACCAGGCGCCGGCTGCGGTGCAGCCGGACCCGCGCGGTGGCCGGCTTCACCCCCAGCACGGCTGCGGCGTCGGTGACCGACATCCCCTCCACGGCGACCAGGCTCCATGAGTGCGCGGTCGCGCGGTCGCAGGACCGCCAGGGCGTCGTACAGGCGCCGGGTCTCGCGCTCGGCGTCGATCCGCTCCTCGATCCGGCCCAGGCTGTCGGTCTCGAGCAGGCGCCGGCCGGCGATCTTGCGGACCGCGGTGCGCTGGCGGCCCTGGCGGCGGAACTCCGCGGCCACGACGTTGCGCGCCACCCCGGTCAACCAGGCCGCGGGATTGCCGCGGTCGGCCCGGTAGCCTGCCGCCGCCTCGACGGCGGCGAGGAAGACGTCGGCCGTGAGGTCGGCGGCCAGGTACGGGTCGGCGACCCGGCGGGCCACGAAGCGCTGGACGGTGTCGAGGTGCTCCCGGTAGAACGCCTCGAAGGCATCCGGGTCGCCGCCGATGCGGTGGACGTCCCCCGGATCGGCCTGCTGGTGGTCAGTCATGTCCCCTCTTGGACGCCGGGCCGCTCGACGTTACATTCGGCGCCCCTACGATGGCTACCGTGCGTGACCTGTCTGCTCTGCCGAAGGCGCACCTGCACCTGCACTTCACCGGGTCGATGCGCCACACCACCCTCCTCGAGTCTCGCCGAGCGGGACGGCATCGCACTGCCCGACGCCCTCGCCGAGGACTGGCCGCCGCAGCTGACGGCCGCCGACGAGAAGGGCTGGTTCCGCTTCCAGCGCCTCTACGACGTGGCGCGCTCGGTGCTGCGCACCGAGGACGACGTGCGCCGGCTGGTCCGCGAGGCGGCCGAGGACGACGTCCGTGACGGCGGCCGGTGGCTGGAGATCCAGGTCGACCCCAGCGGCTACGGCGGTCGCTTCGGCGGGATCACCGCCTTCACCGACCTCGTCCTGGACGCGGTGCGCGAGGCATCGGCGCTGACTGGGCTCGGGATGGCGGTGGTGATCGCCGCGAACCGCACCCGGCACCCGCTGGACGCCCGCACGCTGGCCCGCCTCGCCGCGCAGTACGTCGACCGCGGGGTCGTCGGCTTCGGGCTCTCCAACGACGAGCGTCGCGGGCGCACCGAGGACTTCGCCGGCGCCTTCGCGATCGCCGAGCGGGCCGGGCTGCTGCTCGCCCCGCACGGCGGCGAGCCTGCGCGGGCCCGAGCACATCCGCACCTGCCTGGACTCCCTGCACGCGGGCCGGCTCGGGCACGGCGTACGGGCGGCGGAGGACCCGGACCTGCTGCGCCGCATCGTCGACGCGGGCGTCGCGCTGGAGGTCTGCCCCGTCTCGAACGTCGCGCTCGGGGTCTACTCCGACCTGACCTCGGTGCCGCTGCCGACCCTGCTCGACGCGGGCGCGACGGTCGCCCTGGGCGCCGACGACCCGCTGCTGTTCGGCTCCCGGCTCGCGGGCCAGTACGCCACCATGCGGGCCGCGCACGAGCTTCTGCGACGACCAGACTCGCCGAGTCGGCGCGGATGTCGCTGCGGGCCAGCCGGGCGCCGCAGGACCTGCGCGAGCGGGCGCTGGGCGACATCGATGCCTGGCTCGCCGCTCCCGCCGACCCCGCAGCCGGCTGAGTTTCGGGGCGGACGCGGGGTGGCACGCTGTGCCCATGAGCGACCAGCCGCCCCTCACCCCGCCGTCGGGGGGCGGGCCGACCCAGCCGGCGTACCCCGCCTATGACGCGCCGGCCTGGGGCGACACGCGTCCGGAGCCGACGATCACCCCGGCCCCCCTGCCCTATGGCGTGCCGTCGCAGTACCTCGGCAGCCTACGGCACCCCCACGCACCCGCTCGCCGTCACCTCGCTGGTGCTCGGCATCATCGGCCTGGTCTCGCTCTTCCTGGTGCCCTTCCTCATCGTCACGATCGTCGGCGCGGTGTGCTCGCCGATCGCGATCTGGCTGGGCATCTGGGCCCGGCGCCAGATCCGCGCCGACCCGCGCCGCTACACCGGCGACGGGGTCGCCCTCGGCGGGCTGATCACCGGCATCGTCGGCACGGTGCTGGCGGTGATCGCGGTGGTCCTGGTCGTGGCGTTCATCGCGCTGATCGCCGCCGCCTTCAACGGGATCTAGAGACGGGCCCCGACGAGCACCGGCTCGTTGACGAGGGTGATCCCGAACCGCTCACGCACCCCGGCGCGCACCTCGCGGGCCAGGTCCAGCAAACCAGCAGTGCTCGCGCCGCCGCGGTTGGTCAGCGCGAGGGTGTGCTTGGTCGACAGCGAGACCCGGGCGCCCGGCCGGTCCAGCCCGAAGCCCTTGCCGAAGCCGGCGTGCTCGATCAGCCACGCGGCGCTGGTCTTGACCCGCCCGTCCGGCTGGGCGTACGACGGCGCCCCGTCCGGCACCTGCCCCGCCTCCACGAAGGGGTTGGTGAAGAAGGAGCCCGCGCTCCAGGTGTCGTGGTCCGCCGCGTCGAGCACCATGCCCTTGCCGCGGCGCAGGCCGAGCACCGCCGCACGGACCTCGGCCAGCGGGGCGCGCTCTCCGATCTCGACGTCCAGGGTGCGCGCCAGGCTCGGCGTAGGCGACCGGGGCGGAGAGGTCGCCGGGGTGGAAGTCCAAGGTCACCTCGAGCACGAGGTGGCGGCCGGGGTCGGCCTTGAACCGCGAGTGCCGGTAGCCGAAGGCGCACTCGGCGGCAGAGAAGGTGCGCTCACCGCGGAGCACGCGGTCCCACACCCGGACCCGGGCGATGGTCTGGGCGACCTCCCGGCCGTAGGCGCCGACGTTCTGCACCGGGGTGGCGCCGGTGGTGCCGGGGATGCCGGAGAGCGCCTCGACGCCGGTCCAGCCCTCGCCGACCGCGCGGGCGACCAGGTCGTCCCACGGCTCCCCCGCGGCGACCGTCACCGACACGACCCCGCAGCCGTCGTCGGCGACCTGCACGCCGCCGCCGGTCAGGTGCACGACGGTCCCGGCGAAGCCCTCGTCGGCGACGACGAGGTTGCTGCCGCCGCCCACCAGCAGCACCGGCTCTCCCGCGGCATCGGCCTCGGACACGGCCGCCACCAGGGCGTCAGCGTCGGGGGCGGCGACGTACCGGGCGGCGGGGCCGCCGAGGCGCAGCGTGGTGAGCTCCGCCAGCGACGGGTCAGGCACGGACGATCGCCTTGGGCGCGCCGAGCACCTTCGTGCCGTCGACGGTGATCTGCAGCGCGAGCGCCAGCAGTCCGTCGTCGGTGCGCTCGCCCACGGTGCCGGCGACGGTGACCCGCGCCGCCCCCCGGGCGGGTACGACGACCGGGGCCACGAACTTCGCGCCCAGGCTCCACGACCTCGGCGTCGCCGGTCCACTCCGCGACCGCACGGCCGACCAGCGCGAGGGTGTACATCCCGTGCGCGATCACGCCCGGCAGGCCGACCGCGAGCGCGATCTCCTCGTCCTGGTGGATCGGGTTGTGGTCCCCGCTCGCGGCGGCGTAGGCGACGAGGTCGGCGCGGGTGATGTCATAGGCTGCGTGGGGCGAGCTCGGCGCCGGGGACGAGCGCGCTCATGCTGCACCTCCGCGGTGGACCAGGGTGGCGGTCGCGGTGCACACCACCGCGCCGCCGGCGTCGGTGATCTCACTGGACGTGCTGACGATGTCGTTGCCGCCGATCGAGCGGACGCCGGTGACGGTGAGCGTGGCGCTCAGGCTCGTCCCCGACCACCACCGGGCGGGCGTAGCGGAAGCGCTGGTCGCCGTGCACGATCCGGGAAAGCTCGACCTGCTCGGCGGCCAGGAAGTCCTGCAGTGCGGCGAAGGTGACCACGATCGGGAAGGTCGGCGGGACCGGCCCGTCCGGCGGCCCGCCGACGGCGCTGGCGAAGGCCGCGACGGCCTCCGCGGTGACGGCGCGCGGCGGGGTCGGGGGAAGGCGCGGCCGACCAGGTCGGCGTCGATCGGCATGCCGACGACCCTAGTCCGGGCGTTCGGCTACTCGCGAGTCGGAGCGGGTCTCGAGAACGACGACGACCCGCCACCCTGAGGGGAGGCGGGTCGTTCGGAGCGCTCGGAGAGCGCTGGGATCAGCGGGTCTCGCGGTGCGCGGTGTGCTTGCGGCAACGCGGGCAGAACTTCGACAAGCTCGATGCGGTCGGGGTCGTTGCGCCGGTTCTTCTTCGTGATGTAGTTGCGCTCCTTGCAGTCCACGCAGGCAAGCGTGATCTTGGGGCGAACGTCAGAGCTCTTGCTGGCCACGGGAAGTCCTTCTGGATGCGTCTTCGGGGGTACTGCTGTGCTGCTTCGTCATCTGGCGTAGCGGGGGCGGGACTCGAACCCGCGACACCACGATTATGAGCCGTGTGCTCTAACCACCTGAGTTTACCCCGCCAGGGGGTCAGGGCACTCGCGTCCCCGACCGCCTTCGCGGCCGGTTCGGCGAACCCTTGCTCCCAGAGCCCCTTTACGGAATCGAACCGTAGACCTTCTCCTTACCATGGAGACGCTCTGCCGACTGGTCTAAAGGGGCAACGCCGCAGAACGATACACGCGCCCTGGGGGGTGCGAAATTCGCGGCCGGTTTTCGTTCGATCAGCCCTGGATCCGGGCGAACGGCGCCGCCTCCTCGAGTCTCGTAGGCGAGACTCGATCAGCAGCGCCTCGTGCCCCGGAGCGGCCCCGAACATCATCCCCTGGGGCAGCCCGCTGGCGGTCGTGGCAAGGGGCAGCGAGATGGCCGGGGCGCCGGTGATGTTCTGCCAGGGCGTGAACGCGACCCAGTCCTGCAGCCTTGTCGATCACCACGTCGTAGGACTGGGTGGGGTCGAGGTGGCCGACCCGCGGCGTGGCGGTGGCGAGCGTCGGGGTGAGCGCGACGTCGTACTTCTCGTAGTGCAGGCTCGGCCTGGGCGTTGGCCCGCTTGAGCCGGGCGATGGCGCCGGGCAGGCGGTGCAGGTTGCGGCGGGCGTGCCGGGCCAGCCCGAGGGTGAGGTTGTCGTGCTGGGCCTTGACCCAGGCTCCGCCCGTGGGCGGGCCGGCCGGTGGTGAGCAGCACCAGCGAGAGCATCGACCAGTAGAGCAGGAAGTCGTCGGCGAAGCCCGGCCCGACCGGTACGTCGGACTCGGTCACCGTGTGCCCCAGGCTCTCCAGCAGCGCCGCGGTCTGCTCGGTGAGCGCGGTGGTCTCGGGGTCCGCGCCGCGGCCGACGCCGGTGGTGTTGAGCGCGATCCGCAGCCGGCGCTTGATCGGCCGGGTGAGGTCGCCGATCGGCGGCAGGCTCCAGCGCCCGGTGGATCCGCTCGGCCTCGCGGTAGAACGCCGCGGTGTCGCGCACCGAGCGGGTGAGCACGCCGTCGGAGACGATCCGGATCGGCATGTCGCGGAACTGCTTGTCCTGCGCCAGGCGGCCGCGGGTGGGCTTGAGCCCGACCAGGCCGTTGACCGAGGCGGGGATGCGGATGGAGCCGCCTCCGTCGTTCGCGTGGGCGATCGGGACGGCGCCCGCGGCGACCAGCGCGCCGGAGCCGGAGCCTGGAGGCCCCGGCGGTGTGCTCGGTGTTCCACGGCGTGCGCACCGCACCCAGCCGCGGGTGCTCGGCCGAGGCGCTGAAGCCGTACTCGGAGAGCCTGGCTCTTGCCGAGCGGGATCACCCCGGTGGCGAGGTACATCGCGGCGAAGTCGCCGTCCCGCTTGGCCGGGCGCGGCTCCCAGGCGTCGGTGCCTGCCATGGTCGGCATGCCCGCGACGTCGACGTTGTCCTTGACCAGCGTCGGTACGCCGGCGAAGAAGCCCTCGCCCGGCGTCCGCGCCTCCAGACGGGCCCGCTGGAAGGCCCGGTAGGCCATCGGGTTGAGGGCGTCGGAGACCTGCTCGACGCGGGCGATCGCGGCGTCGACCACCTCCTGCGCCGAGACCTTGCCGGCACCGAGGTGCTCGGCCAGGCCCACCGCGTCGAGGTCACCCAGGGCATCGTCGGAGAAGGCATGCACGCGCATGGAGGGAACCTAGCCGCTCCGGCGGGGCGCGCACCTCCGACCCAGGTCGGAGATCGGGCTCAGAACAGGACCAGCGCGAGCACCGGCACCAGCAGGCTGATCGCGAGCGCGGACAGGCCCATCGCGAGCCCGGCGAAGGCGCCCTCGGTCTCGTCCTCGCGCAGCATCCGGGACGCGCCGACACCGTGCGAGACGGCCCCGATGGCGAGCCCGCGGGCCCTCCGGTCGCGGATCCGCAGCAGGTTCAGCGTCGCCGGCCCGACGATGGCGCTGAAGATGCCGATCAGGATCGCGAAGACCGCTGCCAGCGGCGGGATCCCGCCCAGCGACTGGGTGATCGCGATCGCCACCGGCGTGGTCGCGGCCTTCGTCGCCAGCGTCTTCTCCAGCGCGGTGTCGGCGCCGAGCGCCCGGGCGAGCAGGACCGCCGAGGTGATCGAGACGGCGGCGCCGACCAGCACCGCCACCAGCATCGGTACGACGAAGCCCTTGAGCCGGTCCGCCTGCCGGTGCAGCGGCACGGCGAGCGCCACCGTCGCGGGCCCGAGCCAGAAGGCGACCAGACTCGGTCGCGGAGCGGTAGTCGGCGTAGTCCACGTCGAGCACGGTGATGGCGGTGCCGGCCACCACGACGGCGACCAGCACCGGCTGGGCGAGCGGGTGGCCGCCGGAGCGCTGCTGGATCCAGCGGCCGAGTCTGGTAGCCCAGCAGGGTCACCGCCAGCAGCCCCAGCGGCGAGCAGAGGACGTCGAGCGCGTCGTTCACGCGGTCTCCCCCAGGTCCCCCAGGTCCCCCAGGTCGTCGCGCGGGCGCCCGAGCAGCCGCTCCAGCCCCTCGGCGGTCCACGCGACCACGACGAGCCCGAGGAACCAGGAGCCGAGCATCGCCACCGCGATCGGGAGCGCGTCGCGCCCGAGCACGGAGAGGTAGACCACGACGCCGACCCCGGCCGGGACGAAGAACAAGCTGGAGGTGGCGCAGCAGCGCGGCTCCGGCGCGCACGACCGGGCCGTCGTCGCCGTAGCGGCGCAGGCGGAGGAAGACGAACAGCAAGAGCATCCCGAGCACCGGCCCGGGCACCGGCAGGTCGGCGACCCGCACGACGAGTCTCGCCCAGCAGCCTGGAAGCCGATCAGCCAGGTGAGGCCGGTGATCACCGGCGCTCTCGCAGCCGGGCGTTGGGCAGGCCGGGCGCGGGGATCGGCCGCAGCGGCTGGTCCGGCACGACGCCGAAGCGGCCCGGCGCCACGAGCCGGCTGTCGTCCAGCACCTCGCCGGTCGCCGGGTCGGTGATCTGCTCCTGCCACGCCGCGCGGTAGGCGACGACCTCCTCGTGGGTGCGGCCCACGAAGTTCCACCACATCACGATCGACTCGCCGAACGGCGGGCCGCCGAGCACGAGCAGCCGGGCGCCCTCCTCGCCGGCGACCAGGGTGATCTCCTGCGCGCCGGTCGGGACGTAGGCGAGGTCGGCGGAGTGGGCGTCGAGGTCGCCGACGGTGACCGAGCCGAGGTCGACGAGCACGCCGTGCTCGAAGGCCTCCTCGACGGGGAGCGCCAGCGTCGTACCGGGGTCCAGGACGGTCTCGGCCCCCAGCAGCGGGGTGAACGTGGTGACCGGGGAGCGGTCGCCGAGCAGCGAGCCGAGGAAGACGTGCGCGCGCCACCCCTCGCCGGCGACCTCCTGCGGCGCGTAGTGCTCGAAGCCGGGCGCGGTGTCACGCGCCGCCTCGGGCAGCGCCACCCAGAGCCTGGGCACCGTGCAGCACGGTGGTCTCCGGGGTGGAGACCTCGGAGTGGCTGATGCCGTGCCCGGCGGTCATCAGGTTGACCTCCCGCGGGCGGACCATCGCCACGTTCCCGGCGCTGTCGCGGTGCTCGATCTCGCCGGTGAACAGCCACGAGACCGTCTGCAGGCCGGTGTGCGGATGCGGCGCGACCTCCATGCCGCCGCTCTCGCTCACCCGGTCCGGGCCGTAGTGGTCGAGGAAGCACCAGGCACCGATCAGCGAGCGCTGCCGCTGCGGGAGCGTGCGTCGTACGGGCATCGCACGGGGGCCGCCCAGCGGCACCTCGCGCGGCGTCATCAGCCTCCACACCGGAGGCCTGGCGGCTCTCGCACAGCACCTCGTCCGGGTCCGTCTCCGGGTTGCTCATGTCCTCATCCTTTCGCGCCCGTCAACCGTGCGGTGGGCATCAGTTCATCCGTTGTCGTCATGGTGTCCCCGTGCGGATCGCCCAATTGGCCAACTTCGTCGGATCGACCTCGGGAGGCATGCGGACCGCGATCGAGCACCTCGGCCGGGGGTACGCCGACGCGGGGGCCGAGCGACTCCTGGTGATCCCCGGACCGGTCGACGCCGTCACCTCCACCGACCTCGGCGACGTCGTGCAGGTGCGCGCGCCCCGCGTCGGCGGAGGCTACCGGCTGATCGTCGAGCCCTGGCGGGTGACCGACGTGCTGGAGCGCTGGGCGCCGACGAGCGTGGAGTGGAGCGACAAGCCGACCCTGCTGCCGGTCGCCTGGTGGGCGCGGCGCAACGGCGTGCGCTCGGTGCTGCTCTCGCACGAGCGGATGGGCGACATGTTCGCGATGCGCTCGGGCCTCGACACCACCTCGAAGGTCTCCATCGGCCTGCTCAACCGGCTGCTGGTGCGCAGCCTTCGACACCGTCGTGGTGACTTCCCGCTACGCCGAGGAGGAGTTCCGCACGGTCGCCGCCAACGCCGGCTGCCCGGTCGAGCGGGTGCCGCTGGGCGTCGACCTGGAGACCTTCCGGCCGGTCCCGCGGGCGCCCCGGGGCCGCGAGCCTGCGGCTGGTCCACGCCGGACGGCTCTCGCGGGAGAAGTCCCCGCACCTCGCCGTCGCCACGGCGGTCGAGCCTGCACCGGCGCGGCGTACCGGTGCGGATGGACGTCTACGGCGACGGCCCGCACCGCGACGAGCCTGGAGGAGATCGCCGCCGGTGCCCCCGTCACCTTCCACGGGTACGTCGACGGCCGCGAGGTCCTGCGCGACCGGCTCGCCGCCGCGGACGTCTCGCTGTCGGTCTGCCCCGGCGAGACCTTCGGCCTGGCCGTGCTCGAGGCGCTGGCCTGCGGCACGCCGGTCGTCACCGCCGACCGCGGCGGCGCCCGGGAGCTCGTCGACGCGGCCAGCGGCGAGTGGGCCACGCCCGACGCGAGCGCGCTCGCCGACGCCGTGCTCCGGCTGGCCGCCCGGCCCGAGGAGGACGTGCGGCGCGGCGCGCGTCAGCGAGCCGAGCGCTTCGGCTGGGACCGCACCGTCGCGCGGATGCTGGCCCTGCACGCCGGCGAGCGGGTGGGCGTCCTCACGGCCTGACCGGCTGCTCCACCGTCTGGTCCACCGTCTGGTCCACCGTCTGCTCCACCGGCTCGGCGGCGACGGCCGGCGCCGGAGCCAGCGGCGCCACGACCCGGGCGAGCGACTCGCGGGCGCCGCGGGTCAGCAGCAGCACCGGCATGAGCAGCGCGACGGTCATCGAGCCGAGCACGATCGCGTAGTAGGCGCCGTGCAGCGAGGAGTCCAGCGGCGCCACTAGCCCGAGCAGCATCGAGACGCCCACCAGTGCGCCCATCGCCTGCGGACGCAGCCGCTGGGTGGCCAGGAAGGGCGGGAGCATCAGGAAGTACCACAGGTGCACGACCGGCGAGAGCAGCACGAAGGCCGCGCCCGCGGTCGCGACGCCGGCCAGGGCCCGGCTCCGGTCGCCCGTGCGCCAGCCCAGGGCGACCCACGCGCCGATGGACAGGGCGGCGAGCAGGCCGACGGCGCGGACCAGGTCGCGGAAGAACGCCGGGTCGGTGCCGATGCCGAGGTGGAGGGCGAGGAAGTCGACGACGCCGCCGACCAGGGTGGTCGCGGAGAGCGGGGTGTTGACCTCGCCGGGCACGGTCAGGGCGTGCAGCCACCCGTTGCCCAGCCCGGTCGCGATGCCGAGCCCGAGCAGGGTGCCGACCGCGACCGTGCCGACGGCCACCAGCCGTCGCAGGCGCGGCAGCAGGGCGGCCCCGACGGGCAGCGAGACCAGGGCGATGCCGACGCAGACCAGCCCACCGGGGACCTTCACCCCAGCGGCGAAGCCCGCCAGGATCGCGCCCCACACCCAGCCGCGCTCGGCCGCGACGACCAGCGCCGCGGCCATCAGCCCGACCATGAGCAGGTCGTTGTGCAGGCCGGCCACGCCGTTGGCGACCATCAGTGGGGAGACCAGCACGACCGCCGAGGCGACCGCCGGGTTGGCCCCGGTCCAGGACGCCAGGCGCGGCACGGCCCACGCCAGCAGGGCCAGCCCGACCAGGGCCAGCAGGCGGTGGGCGATGACGAGGAGCCACGGGTTGCCCGTCGTACCGGCCGCCAGGGCGCCGAAGAACACCGGCACCGGCCCGTACGGCGTCGCCGTGTCCCACCACAGGGGGTCGACCGCCTGCACGATCGGCGGAGCGGTCAGCCAGGTCGGCAGCGGCAGGAAGTTGTCGGGCGCCAGCGCCCCCGGCCCCCAGTCGTAGGGCGAGAGGCCCACCCGGGCGAGCATCCCCTGGGCGGCGTAGGACCATCCGTCACGGGAGAACAGCGGCGGCGCCAGCACCAGCGGCGCGCACCACACGGCGGAGGCGAAGCGCACCAGGGCGACCCCCTCGGCACTGTCCGCAGTCTCCCGGTCACCGACCGCGACCGTGCGGCACAGCCGCAGCCACGCACTCGCCAGCAGCCCGAGGCCCGCCAGCACCAGCACCAGCCCGGCCATCCGGCCGAGTCTCGTGGCCGCGGATCGAGCCGAGCACCGCGATCCTCAGGACCGGGGTCGACTGCGGCAGCGTGGCCGTGACGAGGCCGCCGAGGAACACCAGCACCCCACCGACGAGCCCACGCGTGATCACGATGGGCACCGTAGGATCGCCCGGCGTCCTGGGGTTGAACGGACAGGCAACGCCGCACGTCACTAGGGTGGCGGCCATGGGCCTGCTCACCCCGCTCGCGATCAAGATCGGCTCCCAGTCGTGGATGCCGAAGCCTGCTCCCCCAGGTCACCTGGACCGACACGAACCTCCAGCGGCTCACCCGCGGCCGGCTCACCCTGCTCGACATCGCCGGGCTGCCGAACCTGATGCTCACCGTCGTCGGCCGCAAGAGCGGCATCCCGCGCGAGACCCCGCTGCTCTGCGTGCCGTGGCAGGGCGGCTGGCTGATCGCCGGCTCGCACTTCGGCGCGCCCAAGCCACCCGTGTGGACCTTCAACCTGCGCGCCGCGGAGACCGTGGGGGTCCGCTACGACGGGCGGACCCGGACCTGCACCTGGCGCGAGCCTGACCGGCGCGGAGAAGGACAAGGCCTGGGCGCACATGGTCACGGTGTGGCCGAATTACCGGAAGTACACCGAGTGGACCGACCGGGTCATCCCGGTCTTCCTGCTGACGCCGGCCTAAGGACAGCCTTGCTTTAGTCTTCCCCCATGGGGGAAGGCACAGCCAGCGCACAGGTCGCGGCGGGACTCGCCACCGACCTGTCCCGTCACGGCACCCTCCCCGCCCTGCACGCGGGTGATCGCACGGTCTCCTACGACGAGCCTGGACGGCCCGGTCGCCGCGGCCCGGGCCGCGCTCGGCCCGCGCCGGCTGGTGCACCTGAGGCCCGCACCGACCGTGGAGTTCGTGGTGTCCTGGCTGGCCGCGCTCACCGGCGCCCACGCCACGCTGCTCACCGCCGACGACGAGTCTCGCCGCCGCCTGCACGGCCGGTGAACCGGAGCCTGCACCCCGACCTGCGGCTGCTGCTCAGCACCTCCGGGTCGACCGGCTCGCCCAAGGCTGGTCCGGCTCTCCGCGGCCAACCTGGAGTCGAACGCCGTCGCCATCGCGTCGTACCTCGGGCTGACGGCGGGGGACGTCGCGCTCACCACCCTGCCGCTGGACTACTGCTACGGCCTCTCGGTGCTGCACAGCCACCTGGCGGTGGGCGCCTCGGTCGTGCTCGACGATCGCTCGGTCACCGACCCCGGCCTGTGGGCGGACGCCCGGGCCCGCGGGGTGACCTCCTTCGCGGGCGTGCCCTACACCTTCGACCTGCTCGGCGTCGCGGGCTGGCCCGGCCTGCCGAGCCTGCGCCAGGTGACCCAGGCCGGTGGCCGGATGGCGCCGGAGCGGGTCCGCACGCTGGCCGAGCAGGGCGCGCGCGAGGGCTGGGAGCCTGGTCGTGATGTACGGCCAGACGGAGGCGACCGCCCGGATGGCCTACCTGCCGCCGCACCTGGCCGCCCGGCACCCGGAGACGGTCGGGCACGCGATCCCCGGCGGGTCCTTCCGGCTGGAGCCCGTCGCGGGCGCCGCGCCCGGCGTCGGCGAGCTCGTCTACTCCGGGCCCAACGTGATGATGGGCTACGCCGAGTCGCCGGCCGACCTGCGCCGGGGCGCCGAGACTCGCCGAGCTCCGCACCGGTGACCTGGCCCGGATCACCGACGGCCTCGTCGAGATCGTCGGGCGGCGCGCCCGCTTCGCCAAGGCTCTTCGGCCAGCGCCTCGACCTCGACCGGGTGGAGACCCTCCTCGCCCTGGGTGGCCACGACGCCGCCTGCGCGCAGGCCGCGGACGCCGAGCAGACTCGTCGTCGCCGTCCCCGGTGCCCCCGACCCGGAGGCCCTGGCCGAGGTCGCGGCCGAGGTCGCCGCCGACACCGGGCTGCCGCCGCACGCGATCCGCGCGGCCGCCGTCGCGGAGCTCCCGCGCCTGGCCAACGGCAAGCCCGACCACGCGGCCCTCGCCCGGCTCCACCCGGAGCCCGCGCCCGAGCCGGTCTCCCTCGGCGACGCGCTCGCCCGGCACTACGCCCGGGTGCTGGGCCGGGAGGTCGGGCCGCAGGACTCCTTCGTGAGCCTCGGCGGCGACTCGCTGTCGTACGTCGAGCTGTCGCTGCTCCTCGAGCGCCGGCTCGGCGCGCTGCCTCCCGACTGGCAGCGACGCTCCGTCGCCGACCTCGCCCTGCTCGATCCCGCGCGCCGGCGCCGGTTCGCGCGGATCGACACCACGATCCCGCTGCGCGCCCTGGCGATCGTGATGATCGTCGGCTCCCACAGCAACCTGTGGACCCTCGTCGGCGGCGCGCACGTGCTGCTCGCCGTCACCGGCACGAACTTCGCCCGCTTCCACCTCACCGACGAGGACTCCCGCCAGCGCCTGCGGCGCGTCGGTCGTGCCGCCGCCCGGATCGCGGTGCCGTCGATCCTCTGGATCGGGCTGGTCAGCCTGGTCGCCGGGACCTATCCGCTGCGCACCGTGCTGCTGCTCAACGACCTGCTCGGCGGACGCGGTTGGTCCGAGCCGGCGTGGCACTTCTGGTTCGTCGAGGTGGTGCTGATGCTCGCGGTCGGCGCCGGCCTGCTCACCTCGGTGCCACGGGTCATGGCACTCGAGCGGCGGCACCGCTTCGGCCTCGCCGCCGGGCTCACCGCGCTCGCGCTCGTGCCGCGCTGGTGGGCCACCTGGTCGTCGTACGACGGCGACGTGATCCACTCCTCGCTGTTCGTCGGCTGGCTCTTCCTCGGCGGGTGGGCCGCCGCCGTCGCCCGCACCACGCCGCAACGCCTGCTCGCGGCCGGGCTCCTGCTGCTCGGCACCTGGGACCTCACCGGCGACCTCCAGCGCGACCTGACGATCGCCGGTGGCCTGCTGGTGCTCGTCGGCCTGCCGACGGTGCCCTGGCCGCGCGTGCTCGTCGGCATCACCGGGACCCTCGCCAGCGCCTCGCTTCTCATCTACCTCACGCACTGGCAGGTCTACCCGCACCTGGAGAACCGCTGGCCGCTCGGCGGACTGCTCGCCTCGCTCGCCGTCGGTGTCCTCGCCTGGCGGCTGGCCGAGCCTGCTCCTCGCCCGGGCCGCACGCCTGCGCCGCCCCCGCTCTCACTACGCTCCCGACCACCCCACCCGACAGGAAGCCCGATGAAGAAGCAGGCTCCTCCGCACCGGCCTGGGCCTCGCGGCCCTCACCCTGGTCGCCCCGCTCCTCGCGGCGTGCGGCGGTGACGACGAGCCGAAGCCTGGTCGTGTACAACGCCCAGCACGAGCCCCTGCTCAAGGAGTCGGCGCCGGAGTTCACCAAGGAGACCGGCATCGAGGTCGAGCCTGCGCAACGGCAAGGACCTCGAGTCTCTCCAACCAGATCGTCGCCGAGGGCAAGGCCTCGCCGGCCGACGTCTTCCTCACCGAGAACTCCCCGGCGATGTCGCAGGTCGAGGCCGCCGGGCTCTTCGAGAAGCCTGCCCGACGACCTGGTGGCCCCCATCCCGGCGCAGTACCGCCCCCGCAGCGGGATGTGGACCGGCTTCGTCGCCCGCTCGACGGTCCTCGTCTACAACACCGACCAGACCGACGCCGCCGCCATGCCGGCCTCGATCCTCGACCTCGCGAAGCCGGAGTGGAAGGGCAAGATCTCCTTCTCCCCCACCGGCGCGGACTTCCAGGCGATCGTCGCCGGCATCCTCGACCTCGAGGGCGAGGCGGCCACCAAGGCCTGGCTCGAGGGCATCAAGGCCAACGGCAAGGTGTACGACGGCAACAACCTCGTGCTGGAGGCGGTGAACTCCGGCGAGGTCGAGGTCGGCATCGTCTACCACTACTACTGGGAGCGCGACCACAAGGAGAACGGCGACGTCAGCGACCACTCCGCCCAGTACTACTTCGGCAACCAGGACCCGGGCGCCTTCGTCAGCGTCTCCGGCGCCGGGGTGCTGGCCTCCAGCGACATGAAGGACGAGGCGGAGAAGTTCGTGAAGTTCCTCGTCGACGAGAAGGGCCAGCAGATCCTCGCCGACAGCTATGCGCTGGAGTACCCGCTGAACCCGGCCGTGACGCTCGAGGGCGTGACCAAGCCGTTCAGCGCGCTGCAGCCGCCCGCCGTCAACGTCTCCGACCTCGACTCCAAGAAGGTCGTGGACCTCATGACCGAGGTCGGCTTCCTGTGAGTCCGCACCCGCGTTGAGGTCCCGCTCCGTCCCCCTCCTCCTCGTCGGCCTCGCCATCGCGGCGCTGGCCCTCGTGCCGCTGGGCTACGTCCTGTGGAGCACCGCCGACCTCGGCCCGGGCGAGGCACGCGACTTCCTGTGGCGTCCCCGGATCGGCGAGCCTGCTGTGGAACACCACCCGGCTGCTCGTCGTCGGCACGCTGACGAGCGTCGTGGTCGGTGTCGCCGGCGCGTGGGTGGTCGAGCGGACCGACGTACCGGGGCGGGGATGGTGGCACGGGCTGCTGTGCGCGCCGCTCGCCGTTCCGGCCTTCGTCAACGGCTTCGGCTGGGTCTCGACGACCCACGCCGTGCAGTCCCTTCCCCGGCGCGGTGATGGTCGTGACGCTGTCGTACTACCCGCTCGTCTACCTGCCGACGGTGGCCAGCCTGCGCCGCCTCGACCCGGCCGTCGAGGAGGTGGCGACCGCGCTCGGCAAGGGCGGGTGGCAGGTGTTCTGGAGGGTCACCCTGCCCGCGATCAGCCCGGCGGTGCTGGGCGGGGCGCTGCTCGTGGGCCTGCACCTCCTGGCGGAGTACGGAGCGCTGCAGCCTGCTCAACTACCCGACCCTGACGACCGCGATCCTCCAGCAGTACGCCACGGTCTTCAACGGCCCCGAGGCCACCCTGCTGGCGCTGGTGCTGGTCACCTTCTGCCTGCTCCTGCTCGGCATCGAGGCCCTGCTGCGCGGTCGCCGTCCACGGGCCCGCGTGGGCGCGGGCGCGAGCCGCGAGGTGGTCCGGATCCGGCTCGGGCGGCGCCGGCCGCTCGTGCTGCTCGGCCTCGCCGGGCTGGCCCTGTGGTCGCTGGCCGTCCCGCTCGGCAGCCTGGTGCGGTGGCTGGTCCGCGGCACCTCGACCGGGTTGGAGACCGCGGAGCCTGACCGGTGCGCTCGGGCACACCGTGGTCCTCGCGGTGCTCGGTGGGCTGGTGACGACCGCGGCCGCCGTACCGGTCGTGTGGCTGGCGGTGCGCCACCGCGGCTGGCTCACCACCACCATCGAGCGCAGCGTCTACACCGCGTCCGCGATGCCCGGCATCGTCATCGCGCTGGCGCTGGTCACGGTGTCGATCCGCGCGGTCCCCGACCTGTACCAGACCCTCGCCCTGCTCGTCGCGGGCTACCTGATCCTCTTCCTGCCGCGCGCGGTCGTCAGCGTCCGCGGCACCTTCGAGCTCGGTCCCGCCGGGCCTGGAGGACGTCGCGCGCAGCCTGGGCTGCAGCGGCCCGGAGGTCGCCCGCCGGGTGACCCTGCCGCTCGTCGTGCCGGGACTGGCGGCAGCCGCCGCGCTGGTCGCCCTCGCGGTCTCGACCGAGCCTGACCGCCACCCTGCTGCTCGCCCCGCTCGGCACGGAGACCCTCGCGACGAAGTTCTGGTCCGATGCCTCCGCGGTGGAGTACGGCGCCGCCGCGCCGTACGCGCTCGCCCTCGTCGTCCTGTCCGTCCCGTCCACCTGGCTGCTGGCCAGGGTGAGCCTCCGGAGCCGCTGATGACCGCACTCGAGATCCGCGGGCTCGCCGCCGGCTACGGCCGCACGAGCGTGCTCCAGGACATCGACCTCACCGTCGCCGCCGGAGTCACCGCGATCCTCGGCTCCTCCGGTTGCGGCAAGACCACCCTGCTGCGGGCGGTGGCCGGCTTCGTCGAGCCCATCGCCGGGTCGATCACCGTGGCCGGCACCGAGGTCGTCGGCGAGCGGCGCAGCGTGCCCGCCCGGCGGCGCGGGGTCGGCTACGTCCCGCAGGAGGGCGCGCTCTTCCCGCACCTCAGCGTCGCGCGCAACATCACCTTCGGGCTGCCTCGCGCCGAGCGCGGCACGGCCGCCGGGGTCGTGGAGGAGGCGCTGGCCCCTGGTCGAGCTCGACCCCGCCGTCGCCGCCCGCTTCCCGCACCAGGCTCTCCGGTGGCCAGCAGCAGCGGGTCGCCCTCGCCCGCGCGCTCGCGCCCCGGCCCCGCCTGGTGCTGCTCGACGAGCCGTTCTCCTCGCTCGACGCCGGCTTGCGCGAGGAGACGGGCCGGGCCGTCGTACGGGCGCTGCGGGCGGCGGACGCCGCGGCCGTCCTGGTCACCCACGACCAGGGTGAGGCGCTGTCCCTGGCCGACCAGGTGGCGGTGATGGCCGAGGGCCGGTTCCTCCAGGTCGCCGCACCCGCGACGGTCTACCTCGAGCCGGCCGACCCGCGCGTCGCCTCCTTCATCGGGCACGCCTCGCTCCTGCCCGGTCTCGTCGGCGCCGACGGCCGCGCCGAGTGCGCCCTGGGACCGGTCCCGGTCCGCGCCGGTACGCCGTCCGGCCCGGTGCGCCTCGCCGTCCGCTCCGAGCAGGTGCAGATCCGCGCCGAGGGCGCCGGCGGCGAGGTCCTCGACGTCAGCCTTCTTCGGCCACGACGCCACCATCCGGGTTCGCCTGGAGTCGGGCGAGCAGGTGGCCGCGCGGACCCCGGCCGACTCCGTTCCCGCTCCCGGGGACCGGGTGCGGCTCGGCGTGCTCGGCGAGGTCGTCGCCTTCCCCGCCTGACGGGTCCACGGGGGCAGGATGGCGCCATGACCGATGCAGGCACGGGATTCGTCGCGCTCTACCGGTGGCGGGTGGAGCCGGCCGCCGAGCAGGACTTCGTCACCGCGTGGACGCGGCTGACCGAGCCTGATCCGGGAGCACCGGGGCGGGCGTGGCTCACGGCTGCACCGCGGCGCGGACGGGCTGTTCTACGGCTACGCCCAGTGGCCCGACTGTGCCACCTGGGAGGCACCCTGGGAACCTCCGGCCGAGGCGCGGGCACCGCTGGACGTGATGGCCGCGGCGGTCGTGCAGCGCTTCGAGCCGATCCTCCTGGAGCCGGTGGGCGACCTGCTGCTCGCCGACTGACGAGCTCGGCGCACGGCCCTCGCTCGGGCGAGGGCCGTGCGCCGGGTCCGGGTCAGGCTCAGAAGCCTGGTCGCCACGTCGTCGATGACGAAGGCTCGTCTGCAGGGTCTGGTCCTCGACCGCCGAGAGCTCCAGCGTCACCGTCGTGCCCTTGTAGGCCGTCAGGTCGATCGTCTTCTGCACCCACGTCGCCTGCGGGGTGGAGGCGTTCGAGTACGACTGCTTCGTCGTCCCGTTGATCTTCACCGCCGCGGTGTCGTAGGCCGTGCTGCCGGTCTCCGCGGTGTCGATGCGGATCCAGTAGGTCAGCGTCGGCGAGGTCGCCGTCGCCGGCACTGCGAACGACTGCGACTCCTTCTCGGTCGCCGACTGTCCGTTGCCACCGAGCCACGAGCCTTCCACGACCCCGAGTGTGCGGGGCGACCAGTGTCGTTGTTGATCGGGCCCGACGTGCCCGTCCAGCCGGTCTGGCCGGACTCGAAGCCGCCGTTGGTCAGCGCGCCACCGGTCGGCGGGGGCGTGGTGGTGCCGTCGCACTTCTCGGTGCCCGCGGGGACCGCGATCGCGGTGAACGCGGCCTCGACGCCCTTGCACTCTGCCGACGAGGCGCCGTAGAGGTCCTTGGCCGCCTTGACCGCACCGTTGCGGGCATCGGGGTACCTGCTGTTGCTGGTCAGGTACGTCGACAGCGTGCGGTACCAGATCCTGAGCGCCTTGTCGCGACCGATGGCGGTGACCGCCGGGGCGCCGCCGCAGGTCGGGCTGTTGTAGCTCACCCCGTTGACGGTCTTGGCGCCGGAGCCCTCGGAGGCGAGGTAGAACCAGTGGTTCAGCGGGCCGGAGGAGTAGTGCGGGTCGATGCTGCCGGTCTGGGAGTTGTAGCAGTCCTGGCTGCTGCCGTCCTTGCTCGGCTTGTCCATGTAGCGCAGCGGCGTTCCGTTGCCGCGGATGTCGACCTTCTCCCCGACGAGGTAGTCGCCCGGGTCGGCGGCGTTGCTGGCGTAGAACTCCACCCCGGCCGCGAGGATGTCGGACGTCGCCTCGTTGAGACCGCCGGACTCCACGTAGATCCCGGCGTCCGGGTTGCCGTAGTCGAGGTTCGCGGTGTTCTCGGTGACGCCGTGGGTCATCTCGTGCGCGGCGACGTCCAGGCTCGGTGAGCGGCTTGGCGTTGTTGGCGCCGTCGCCGTAGTTCATCTGCGTGCCGTCCCAGTTCGCGTTGCTCCAGCCGTTGCCGACGTGGACGCGGCTGCGGGCGCCGGTGCCGTTGTTCCAGATGCCGCGGCGGCCGAGCCTGGGTGTTGTAGAAGTCGTAGGTCTTCTCGGCGCCGTACTGCGCGTCGACGGCCGCGGTCTGGCGGCTCGACGTGCTGCCGTTGCCCCAGACGTCGTCGGCGTCGGTGAAGAGCGTGCCGGTGCTGGTGCTGGTGTAGGGGGCGCCGTTCAGGTCGGTCGTGTAGTTCCCCGTGGCGTCCTTGAGCCTGGTACGTCGAGCCCGACTGGGTCGTGCCGACCGTCACCTGGCCGGAGTACTGGGAGTTGCCGGTGCCGCTCTTGATCTCCTCCTGCGAGCCCAGCAGGCTTGCCGGTGCGCGCGTCGATGTAGGAGTGCGCGCGGCTCGGCGACTGGTCGGCGAGCACGCCCTCGGTCACCACGTCGTAGGCCAGGCGCGGGCCGGTGGCCGCCTGGAAGATGACGAGTCTCACCGCCACTGGCCTTCTCCTGCTTCGCCGGGGAGGCGGCGAGGCCGGCCTTCTGGGCCGCCGCCTTGGTGACCTGCGGGGTCGTCGAGGCCGGCTTCACGGCCTTGCGGACGTTCCAGGTCACCTGCTCGACCGTGCCCTGGGCGTCCTTGTGCGAGATCAGGTCGCCGCCGATGACGCGCAGGCCGTCGTAGGTGCGCTCGTAGCGGACGTGGGTGTCACCGTTGGCGTCCTCGATGACGGACTTGACGATCAGCCTTCTCTCCGCCGGACAGCCGCAGGTCGGTGGCCGTCTGGGCAGCCTTGGACTGCTCGGACGCCTTCAGCGCCGGGGACTCCGGGGCGACGGGGGTCGGCTTGGCGGCGGCGACGGTAGGGGTGGCCGTCGACATCGCCGGGGCGACCGCCATCGCGGCCAGCAGCAGGCTGCCGCCCACGGCGAGCCTCATGGGGGATCGGTACACGCAAAGCTCCTTCTCCGAGACCGGCGTGGTTGCCGGTGACGGCAGCCTCGTCGGCGGCCCGAGGAGCCGCCAATCCCAATCGCTCATCACGCCCGGGTTATGGCCGCCCACCCGCGCCGTCACGGCCGCCCCTGCCGATCCTGTGCGCTGCGGCAGGATTTGCCGACAATTCTCCCGGCGTTCGCCTCTTTTCACGTCCAGCCAACGGTGCTTGGCTTGACCCACCGGATCGCTTCTCGGGGCAGCAACCGCGACGCTGCGTGCTCACCCCGTGGATCGACCTCGAACTCGGATGGGGGACCCGATGCGTATCCAGTCACGTCACCTCGAGCCTGGTGGAGGCCGTGTCCCGCCACCGCAGCATGGGCGCCGCCGCGCGCGCCCTGGGGACGTCGCAGCCGGCCGTGACGGCGCAGGTCCGGCGCATCGAGAACGAGACTCGGCGTCGTCCTCTTCGACCGCTGCCGCTCCGGGGCCGTCCCGACGGCCGCGGGCGCCACCCTGGTCGAGGGCTGGCGATCGATCAGCGCCAGCCTGGAGGAGCCTGTTCGCCCGGGTGCGGGCACAGTCCGACGCGGAGGTGCTGCGCTTCGGCTGCAACTACAGCAGCGTGGCCGTGGGCATGCTTCCCGCGCTGGAGCAGGCCTGGCCCGAGCGGACGGTGATCCCCCACGTCGACGCCTCGAGCGCCCGGCAGCACGAGTCTGCTCGTGAGCGGGCAGGTCGCCGCCACGCTCGTCTCGATCCACCCGCAGCACGACGCACCGGTGCCGCCCGGCTTCCGCGAGGAGGTCGTCATCCCCCTCGAGGGCACGGTCGTCGCGCTGGCCGGCGACCACCGCTTCGCGGATCGCGAGGAGGTGGACCTCGCCGACCTCGGCGGGGGAGGCCTGGCTGCTCCCGCCCGGCGAGCCGGACGGGACGCTGACGGCCCTGCACCGAGCCTTCGCGGCCGCGGGGATCAAGCCGCGGACGCCATTCGGCGCCGTCGACCTGATCGATTTCTGGCCCTACGTCGCGGCAGGCCGTGCCGTCAGCATCTGCCTCGACCACGCCCGCAACCCCGACGACGTCGCGCTCCGGCCGCTGGCGGGCCGGCCCATCGAGACCCGGCGTGTCCTGCGGTGGAACCCGGACCTGCTGCCCGACAGCGCGGCCGCGACCCTGCTCGCCCTCTCCGTCGACTACCTCGAGGCCCGCACGCACGAGGCGCGCGAGCGCAACGGCTTCGGGCGGGGACCGCACGACCCTGCCTGAGCGACCCCGACCCCGCCCCGGCGAGCGGGACGGGGACGGGTCCACCGGGTCAGAGCACGCCGGTGTTCTCCTGCAGGCCGTGCCGGTCGTAGATCCCGGTCACCGTGCTGCCCGGCGACGGGTAGCGGTGAGCGAAGTAGGCCTTCACGCCGGGGCTCACCTCGGTCGCCATCGCGGCGAAGCCGCTGTTCCAACCGCCGTCCGCGGCCCACAGGTCGAGCATCGCGGCGCCGACGTTGCCCTGCGTCGCCCGGCCACCGGGCCACGCGCACTGCTGGCCGGCCGTGCAGCCGCTGGGCTCGAAGGGGGCCGGGGCCTTGTTGGCGTCGGGGTAGACGTACTGGCGGTCGCCGAGCACCTTCGCGGCGACGGCGTCGGCGAAGCCCTCGGTCCAGGCGCACGACTCCGACGAGGCCCGGTCGATGTAGTGCGGGTTGCAGGCGTTGACCACCGGGAAGCGCTGGTTGTGCAGACTGCCACTGCAGCCAGTGCCCGGCCTCGTGGATGATGGTGTGCTGCGACCACTGGTCGTACTTGTCTAGGACGACGTACTTGGTGTTGACCAGGTTCCCGGAGGAGTCGACGTAGGAGTCGCCAGCCTTCTGGTAGTCCCACCAGCCGCCCTCGGTGCGATCTGACGCCCAGACGACGGTGAGGGTCTCGCAGGTGCCGGCGTCGATCTTGGCGAAGCAGGACGAGGCCGCGTCCCGCTGGCTGTAGAGCCTTGTTGAGCACGGCGAGGACCCGGAAGGCGCCCTGCTCGTCGGCCGGCGGCTGCACGACGCCGTAGTCCTTGGTGCCGCTCTGCGTCGCGATCGTGGGGGTGGAGAACCAGTGCAGGTCGTTGTTGGTGGGCGTCTTGACGACGTCGTGGATCACCCGCCACCGGCCACCGGCGGCGGTGGTGCCGAAGTAGACCTCCAGGCCGGAGACCGAGGACCTGCCGGTGCAGGCCGAGAAGGTCCCGTCAGTGTTGGTCTCGCCGGTCGCGAGCAGGGAGCCTGGTGTCCCAGACCTCGAACTTGGCGCGCGGCACCGCCGCCGTGAGCGACGACTGCGACTCCGCATCCGGGGAGGTGTACTTCAGCGTGCCCTTCACGCACGTGTCGGCGGCGGCCACGGCGGGCGGGGTGAGGACCGGCACGGCGCCGGCGCCGGCCAGCGCGAGGACGGCGAGCGCCATCCGCAGGGGTGATCGACCGGGGGAGAGTTTCATCGACGAGCTCCTTCGACAGGTTCGGTGAGCGTTGTCCGCGACGACGGCCGTCGCGGCGCACGATCGGTGCGCCCGGCTGTTGTGACCTGGATCACGCCGGCGCAGGCAATGCAATGTCACATTGCTCTACCTGTCAAGGGCCGGCCCGTGGTGATCCATGCGAAGCGCCCGCGCACCCGGCCCGGCGGGGACCGGTAAACGGCAAAAGCGAACCGCCCCTGACCCGCGAAGTCGCTGGTCAGGGGCGGTATCGGTTCCCGTGGCAGATGCAGGATTCGAACCTACGTAGGCAATGCCGGCTGATTTACAGTCAGGCTCCCTTTGGCCGCTCGGGCAATCTGCCGGGAGTGTCACCAGCCCCGCTCCTTGCCTGAGAGCGTTTCCGAGTTGGAAGGTCGGCGACGACGCGAAACAATAGCGCAGCAGCACCGCCCGGCAGAAAAACCCCAACGACGCGCAGGTGAGATCCATGGCCGATTCCTCGTTCGACATCGTCAGCAAGGCTCGACCGCCAGGAGGTCGACAACGCCCTCGGGCAGACCGCCCGCGAGATCGCCACCCGGTTCGACTTCAAGGGCACCGGCGCGAGCATCGAGTGGAAGGGCGAGCAGGCGATCGAGATCAGCGCCTCGGCCGACGACCGCGCCAGTGCCGTGCTCAGCGTCTTCCAGGACAAGGCTGATCAAGCGCAACCAGTCGCTCAAGATCCTCGACGCCTCCGAGCCGCGCCAGTCCGGCCAGGTCTCGAAGATCGACGTCGCCCTCAAGGAGGGCATCACCTCCGAGGACGCCAAGAAGATCTCCAAAGCCTGATCCGCGACGAGGGCCCCAAGGGCGTCAAGGCGCAGATCCAGGGCGACGAGCTCCGCATCTCCTCGAAGAAGCGCGACGACCTCCAGGCCGTGCAGGCCCTGGTGAAGGCGCAGGACTACGAGTTCGCGGTGCAGTTCACCAACTACCGCTGACGTTGCACGACGCCCGGCTCTCGCCCTCCTGGCCAACGTGCAGGGTGGGCGAGAGGCCCGGGGCTCAGTCGTGTCCCAGCAGGACCGCACTGATCGCCGTGCCGAGCCCGGTGATCTCGGCCGCCTCGGCCGGAGTGGTGTTGCCGTCGGCCTCGGCCAGCGCGGCCCGCAGGCTCCGTGAGCGCCCTGGTCGCGCTCCCGCGTCGCGGCTTGGAACCTCTCTCCTGCTTGGCGGAGCCGTCCTCTCTGCTCGTCACCCAGCATCTGAGCGACCTCCTCCCACGACCGCGCACGGCCGCCTCGTCGGCGTCTTGCCCCCAGCGGTACCCGTGCCCCGCACAGGACATGCGGTCGCCGTCCCGGAGAGTGGAGCCGACTGGCCCGCGGACCGGCGAAACCGCCCCACCCGGGGCCCTCGAGTGAGGCGGCCAGCGTTTCTGGCCGAAGCCGGGCCCGCCTAGGCGATTCCCGACCTGGCCGCTTGCTTGACCGAGGCACCGAATGGCGAGCCATCGCGGCTGGACCTCTCCTTGGTCCCGACGGTACGCCCCCGAAGTCTCGACGTCACGGGAATGATGCGACGACCGCACGTCGGGGATCCCAGGCCCCGCGCGACGGGCGCTCTCTTGTCGCTTGGCGGCCCCGGGCGGACCAACGGCCCACCGAAATCCGCCCGGGGTCTCGCCACGCCGAAGGCCGCCCGAGGAGGCGTGCTCCCGAGTGACTCCACAGCGGGACGTGTCCTGTTGCTACCCGTTCCCCCCGTGCCGATCCGCCCGCGTCCCCCCGGCTTCTGGGAAGCAGCACGGCGGATATCCTGGGTCCGTTCCGCAGACAGCCCACACGAGACCGAGGAACCCGTGAGCAACCGCCGCAGCCGCCAGGTTCCGCGCACGTCCGGCGACGGGTCCGTGGAGATCTCGGGGCACCCGTCCCCGGCTCTGCGCCCCACCGGCTCCCGTTGACGTGTCGCCGTCGTGAGGTTCGATCGGGCGTTCGCCACCGCACTGGCGGTGGTCATCGCGGGACTGGCGCTGCTGTCCGGTCTCGCCCTCGCCGTCGCGTACGCCGGGCAGGACGCGTCGCGGTCCCAGCCGCTCCCGGCGCCGCCGGCCGTCGTACCGACCGCGGTGGCGACGGTCGGCAGCGCCCCGCAGGCGCCCGCGGTCGACCCCTACCGCCCCGACGAGACCTGGCTCGCGACGACCGCGACCAGGACCGGCATCCCGGCGCGGGCCCTGGCGGCGTACGCCCGGGCTCACCTGCGCGTCGCCGACGAGCAGCCCGGGTGCAAGGTCGCGTGGAACACGATCGCCGCGCTCGGTGGTGTGGAGTCGCGGCACGGCACGATCCACGAGTCGGCGCTCGGCGCGGACGGCCTCTCGGTGCCCGCCATCCGCGGGCCCGCGCTCGACGGCGGGGCGTTCGGGGCGGTGCCCGACACCGACGGCGGCATCCTCGACGGTGACACCCGCTGGGACCGGGCGGTCGGGCCGTTGCAGTTCATCCCCTCGACCTGGGCGACCTGGGCCGCCGACGGCAACGGCGACGGCGTGGCCGACCCGAACCAGATCGACGACGCCACCCTCGCCGCCGGCCGCTACCTGTGCCACAGCGGCGACCTCTCCAGCGCGGACGCGTGGCGGCGCGCGGTGTTCAGCTTCAACCACTCCGACGCCTACGTCGCCGACATCGCGGGCCTCGCCAACACCTACGCCCAGCGCGCTCGCTGATCCTCGGGCATCATGCGGGCATGCACCCCGCCGCCCGGATCGAGATCGACGCCCCGCTGGAGCAGGTGTGGGCGATCATGCTCGACACGGAGCGGTACGCCGAGTGGAACCCCTTCGTCGAGCGCGCCGTCACCGCCCAGCCGCCGGCCGTCGGCAACCCGATCGTGCTGCACGTGGTGTGGGTGAACGGGAAGCGGACCCGCTCCCCCGAGCGGATCACCGCGCTCGACGGCCCCACCACCGACCCCGCCACCGGTACGACGAGCGCGCTGATGTCGTACGTCTACGAGGGCCTGCCCGCCCACCTCGGCCTGGTCCGGGGAGTGCGCCACCAGCGGCTCACCCAGCGCCCGGGCGGCCCCACGTCGTACGACACGGTGGAGGAGGCTCCGCGGGCCCCTGGTGCGCCTCGCGGGGCCGGCCCGGGTGGCCGACGGATTCCGGCGGCACGCGGAGGGGCTCAAGCGTCGGGCTGAAAGCCCTTCGCCGCCGGCGGGATGAGGTGGTTGGAGTTGCGCGCGGCCCACAGCGAGAAGCCGAGGACGGCCGCGCCGCAGATGATGTCGGCGACGATGTGCACCTGGCGCCACCACACCATGGAGCCCGCCCCCGGCACCGTGTAGTGCGCGATGCCGACCAGCCCGGAGACGGAGTAGCCGGTCAGGAAGACCGCCGCGGTGGTGATGTGCCGGCGCAGCCACAGCAGCAGGCCGATACCGCCCAGCGCGGTGAACAGGAACCACCCGCCCGCCACCAGCCCCGCCGAGGGCGCCGGGATCGTCGCGTCCGGCCCCGGCAGCGGGTAGTCGTCGTAGTTGACGTAGTTGTCGACGTAGTGGACGACCGACACCAGCACGGCCACCCCCAGCAGCCAGCACAAGACGCGCGTCGCCCGGAGGTAGGCTCACGGGCCCAGCCTAGGGGGCGGAGAGGGTGCGGGCCCGGTCCCGCACCGTCTCCGCGCAGGCTCAGGCGCTCGCCGCCCCGAGCACCGGCACGGACGTGGCGCCCGTGGTCGGCCGCAGCCAGACCCGGGCACCGGCGTCGAGGTCCAGCGCGCGAGCGTGGGTGCGGGAGAGCACGACCAGGGCCGGCTCGGCCTGCCCCTCGACGTCGACGGTGAGGCGGACCTCGAAGCCGACCCGCAGCGCGCGGGTGATCGTCCCCGCGAGCGCCCCGGGCGCGCCCGGGGCGGTCGTCAGGTCGATGTCGTGCGGGCGCAGCCGTACGCCGCCGAGCCTGGGTCACCTCGCCGAGGAAGCCCATCACGAAGTCGTTGGCCGGCTCGTCGTAGAGCCTGGTCGGGCGTGCCGATCTGCTCGATCCGGCCCTCGTTGATGACCACGATCTCGTCGGCGACCTCCGGGGCCTCCTCCTGGTCGTGGGTCACGAAGACCGTCGTCACGTGCACCTCGTCGTGCAGCCGGCGCAGCCAGTCGCGCAGGCTCCTTGCGGACCTTCGCGTCGAGCGCCCCGAAGGGCTCGTCGAGCAGCAGCACCGAGGGCTCCACCGCGAGCGCCCGGGCCAGCGCCAGGCGCTGGCGCTGGCCACCGGAGAGCCTGCGAGGGCAGCCGGTGGGCGAACTGCGAGAGGTGCACCGGACTCGAGGGAGCCTCGGCCACCTTGGCCTTGACCTCTGCCTTGGGCCGCTTGCGGATCTCCAGGCCGAAGGCGACGTTCTTGGCGACCGTCATGTGCTTGAAGACGGCGTAGTGCTGGAACACGAAGCCGACGTTGCGCTTCTGCGGAGGCAGCCGGGTGGCGTCGGTGCCCTCGATCTCGACCTGACCGCTGTCGGCGGACTCCAGGCCGGCGATGATGCGCAGCAGGGTGGACTTGCCGCCACCGGAGGGACCGAGCAGCGCGGTGAGCCTGACCGGTGGGCAGGGAAACGTTGATGTTCTCCAGGGCCACGAAGTCGCCGTACGACTTGTTGACCCCTCGTACCTCGATGCTCATGCGTGATCTTCCTTGCGGATGAGGGACACCACGACGAGGGCCAGCACGGAGGCGAGCACGAGCACGAAGGCGGCGGCGTACGCCGTGGGCTCCTCGTAGTTGGTGTAGCGGTTCTGGATGAGGAGGGTCGCGGTCTCGCCGCGGAACTCGGCACCGGGGCTGACGATCTTGACCGCGCCGAACTCACCCAGCGAGCGGGCCATGCTCAGCACGACGCCGTAGATCACGGCCCACTTGATGCTGGGCAGGGTGATCCGGCGGAAGGTCTGCCAGCCGTTGGCGCCCAGGCTGCTGGCGGCGAGCTCGGCGTCGGTGCCGATCTCCTCCAGCACCGGGACGATCTCGCGGATCACCAGCGGCAGGCTGACGAAGGCGGTCGCCATGATCAGCCCGGGCGTCGTACCGATGATGTAGAAGCCGACGCCCGCCAGCGCCTCGCCGAACCAGCCCTTGCCGGTGCTGTAGGCCAGCACCAGCGCGAGGCCGACCACGACCGGGGACACCGACATGGGCAGGTCCACGAGCACCGAGAGGACCCGCCGGCCGGGGAACCGGTAGCGGACGATGAGCAGCGAGATCCCGACGCCGAAGACGGTGTTGATCACGACCGCCCAGAACGCGACGGTCCCGGTCAGGTTGAAGGCGTACGACACCGACGGGTCGCCCAGGCGCTCGAAGAAGGCACCGAAGCCGCCCTCGGCGCCGGCCTTGACCGGGGCGAAGGTCTGCTTGGTGACCTCGTAGAGCGGCCAGATGACCAGCACGGCGAGGTAGACGATGACGAACGCCCGCAGGGCGTAGGCCACCGGGCCGCGACGGGCCCGGATCTGTCGGGTGTCAGCCACGGCGCGCCACCCTCCGCGAGATCAGGTCCAGCGCCACGATCGTCACCACGGCGACGATCAGCAGCAGCACGGCCACCGCGGCGGCCCCGGCCTGGTTGTCGCCCTCGAGGAACTTGAGGATCTTCAGCGACGCGACCTCGGTCTTGTACGGCGTGTTGCCCGAGATCAGCACCAGCGACCCGAACTCGCTGATCGCCCGCGCGAAGCCCAGCGACGAGCCGGCCGCGATCGCCGGCACCAGGCTCGGCAGGATGATCCGGCGGAAGGTCGTGAACCGCGAGGCGCCCAGCGACGCGGCGGCTTCCTCGACGTCCGCGTCGGGTCTCGATGAGCACCGGCTGGACGGTCCGTACGACGAACGGCAGGGTCACGAAGAGCAGGGCCAGGAAGATGCCCCGCTGGGTGTTGACGATGTTCACCCCGACCGGGCTGTTCGGCCCCCACAGGCTGAGCAGCACCAGGCCCGCGACGATCGTCGGCAGCGCGAACGGGATGTCGATGACGACGTCCAGGATCCGCTTGCCGAAGAACTGGTCGCGGACCAGCACCCAGGCCACGACCGTGCCGAGCACGGCGTTGACCACCGTCACCAGCAGCGCCTCGACGACCGTCAGCCGCAGGGCGGCGAAGGTCTGGGCGTCGGTGAGGGTGCCCCAGAAGGCGCCCCAACCACCGGCGGCGGCCGCACCGACCACCGCGGCGAGCGGGATCAGCACCAGGATGCTGAACCACACCAGCGCTACGCCGAGGCCGAGGCGAGAGGCGAGGGTGAGCGGGAGGCGGCCCGAGCCTGTCGCCCCTGACACGGCCCGAGGGCCGGTTCCTGGTCGGAACCGGCCCTGGGGATGACACGAGCGTGTCGGTCACTGCTTCGTGGCTTCGGCGTACAGCTTTGTCGAAGCGGAGTCTGGCGCCGTCCTTGCCGAACCACTCCTTGTTGATGGCGCTCCAACCGCCGAGGTCGGCGGCGGTGCTCAGGTCCTTGACCGGCGGGAAGGGGTTGCTCGGGTCGTTGGCACCCTCGACCTTGACGCCGCTGATGTCGACGTCGGTCACCGGGCGGAAGCCCTTGGACACGAAGGCCAGCCTGGCCCTTGTCGCTGAGGATGAAGTCCAGCCAGTCCTTCGCGACCGGGACGGAGTCCTTGAGGACGGCGCCCGGGTTCTCGATCTTGAAGGTGTGGTCCGGGACGACGTAGTCGAGGTCCTCGCCGTTCTGCTTGGCCAGGATGGCCTCGTTCTCGTAGGTCAGCAGGACGTTGCCCACGCCCTTCTTGAAGGCCTCGGTCGCCTCACGGCCGCTGGCGGCCCAGGTCTTGACGTTCTTGAAGACCTTCACGAGGAAGGCGTTGGCCTGCTCCTCGGTGGCGCCGGTGGACTTCGCGTAGGTGTAGAGCGCGAGGACGTTCCACTTCGCCGAGCCGGAGCCTGGCCGGGTCGGGGGTGACGATCTTGACGTCGGGGCGCGTGAGGTCGCTCCAGTTCTTGATGCCGAGCGGGTTGCCCTTCTCGGTGGCGATGACGGCGACCGAGCCTGGAGACGATGCCCTTGTTGGGGCCCTGGTTCCAGCTTCTCGTCGACCAGGCCGGCGTCGACCAGGCGGGTCATGTCGGGCTCCAGGGAGAACACGACGTAGTCGGTGTCCTTGCCCTTGGTGTCCGCGACCTTGCGGCTCTGGTCGCCGGAGGGGCCGTAGGCGCCGGAGAACTTCACGTCCTTGCCGGCGTCGGTCTTGTTGAACTCGACGGCGGCGGCCTTGTTGCCCGCCTCGGGGACGGCGAACCCGACGATGTTGATCGTCTTGTCCTTGCTGTCGCTCCCACCGTCGGCGCTCGCGCAGGCGGTCAGCGCCAGCGCGCCAGTCATCGCCAAGGCAGCAGCCTTCATCATTCGCTTCATGTCTCGCACCCAATCAGTCAGTCAGGTGGTCTCGGGAACCACCTGGTGAATCTGACTAAAGAATACATGTTCACTGGACTTTGATCGCAATGTGAGACGTGTCGCGAGACGACGAGGTCGCGACCCGGCGAGACGCTCATCACTCGGAGCGCGGTACGACGCCTGCGCGGCGCGGTCTATCGTGGGGAGGTCGCGGCCGACCTTGGCTGGACAGGTGTCCACCCAAATGTGGAACGTGTTCTAGAAATGGCCGTAGACTTCGCAGAGTCCGCCGTCGGTGCGCGCCGGGACGGACGCCCCCGCCGCCCGAGAGAAGTGGACCGAACGTGAGCCAGACCAAGCAGGTCAAGCAGCCTGGACCGGGTGATCATCCGGTTCGCCGGCGACTCCGGCGACGGCATGCAGCTGACGGGTGACCGCTTCACCCAGGAGTCGGCGGTCTTCGGCAACGACCTGGTCACCCTGCCGAACTTCCCGGCCGAGATCCGCGCCCCCCAGGGCACCATCCCCGGGGTCTCCTCGTTCCAGATCCACTTCGCCGATCACGACATCCTGACCGCCGGCGACCGCCCCGACGTCCTGGTGGCGATGAACCCGGCGGCGCTCAAGGCCAACCTGGGCGACCTGCCCAAGGGCGCGACGATCATCGTCGACACCCACGACTTCTCCAAGCGCAACCTCGACAAGGCGGGCTACTCCTCCAACCCGCTCGACAAAGCTCGGCGAGGTCGACGACATCCTCGCCGGCTTCCAGGTGCAGCCGGTCGACCTCACCGGGATCACCGTCGAGGCGGTCAAGGAGTTCGGCCTCTCCCGCAAGGATGCCGCCCGCGCGAAGAACATGTTCGCCCTCGGCCTGCTCTCCTGGATGTACGGCCGCCCGACCGAGCCGACCATCACCTTCCTCGAGCGGAAGTTCGCGAAGGTCGCCGACATCCTCGGCGCCAACATCGCCGCCTTCAAGGCCGGCTGGAACTACGGCGAGACCACCGAGACCTTCGTCGTCCAGTACGAGATCAAGCCGGCCAAGATGAACGCCGGCACCTACCGCAACATCACCGGCAACCTGGCGCTGTCCTACGGTCTGGTGGCCGCGGGGGTGCGCTCCGGGCTGCCGGTCTTCCTGGGCTCCTACCCGATCACCCCGGCCTCCGACATCCTCCACGAGCCTGAGCAAGCACAAGGGCTTCGGCGTCACCACGCTGCAGGCCGAGGACGAGATCGCCGGCATCGGCGCCGCGATCGGCGCCTCCTTCGCCGGCCAGACTCGGCATCACCACGACCTCCGGGCCGGGCATCGCGCTCAAGTCCGAGGCGATCGGCCTGGCCGTGATGACCGAGCCTGCCGCTCGTCGTCGTCAACGTCCAGCGCGGCGGCCCCTCGACCGGCCTGCCCACCAAGACCGAGCAGGCCGACCTGCTCCAGGCGATGTACGGCCGCAACGGCGAGGCCCCGGTCCCGATCGTGGCGCCGCAGTCCCCCGGCGACTGCTTCGCCGCCGCGGTCGAGGCCGCCCGGATCGCGATCACCTACCGCACCCCGGTCTTCCTGCTCTCCGACGGCTACCTCGCCAACGGCTCAGAGCCGTGGGCGATCCCGTCCGTGAAGGACCTGCCCGTCATCGACCCCGCCTTCGCGACCGGGCCGAACAAGGTCTCGACCGGCTCCGACGGCGACGAGCCGGACACGTTCTGGCCCTACCTGCGCGACGAGGAGACCCTGGCCCGTCCCTGGGCGATCCCGGGCACCGCAGGCCTGGAGCACCGCATCGGTGGCCTGGAGAAGGGCGAGGGGCACGGCAACATCTCCTACGACCCGGCCAACCACGACAAGATGGTCCGCATCCGTGCCGAGAAGGTCCAGCGCATCGCCAACGACCTCCCGCCGCTGGAGGTGGAGGACCCCTCGGGCGAGGCCAAGGTGCTGGTGATCGGGTGGGGCTCGACGTACGGCCCGATCGGTGCCGCCTGCCGCCGGGTACGACGCGCGGGCTACCACGTCGCGCAGGCACACCTGCGCCACCTCAACCCGTTCCCCAACGACCTGGGCGAGATCCTCAAGCGCTACGACAAGGTGCTCGTGCCCGAGATGAACCTCGGCCAGGCTCTCGCGGCTGCTGCGCGCGGAGTACCTCGTCGACGCCATCGGCTACAACCACGTCTACGGCCTGCCGCTCAAGGCGGCCGAGCTCGCGGAGGCGGTGGGCGCGCTCGTCGGCGAGGCCGAGGGCCGCACCGTCGACCTGGGCGAGCACGGACTCAATCTTCCCGCCGACCACGAGGAGGCTCCGGTCAAGTGACGACCATCGACCTCGGCAACCCGTCCCTGCGCTCCGGCACCGAGCCTGGTGCCGTCGCTGGACGAGGGCCAGACGCAGACCGCCAAGGAGTTCTCCAGCGACCAGGAGGTCCGCTGGTGCCCCGGGTGCGGCGACTACGCCGTCCTCAAGGCCGTCCAGTCCTTCCTCCCCGACCTCGGACTCCGACGCGAGAACATCGTCTTCGTCTCCGGCATCGGCTGCTCCTCACGCTTCCCCTACTACCTCGACACCTACGGCATGCACTCCATCCACGGACGTGCGCCCTCGATCGCCACCGGCATCGCCACCGCCCGCGAGGACCTGTCGGTCTGGGTCGTCACCGGCGACGGCGACGCCCTCTCCATCGGCGGCAACCACCTCATCCACGCCCTGCGCCGCAACGTCAACATGACGATCCTGCTGTTCAACAACCGGATCTACGGACTCACCAAGGGCCAGTACTCCCCCACCTCCGAGGTCGGCAAGGTCACCAAGTCCACCCCCGCCGGCTCGCTCGACCACCCGTTCAACCCGGTCTCGCTGGCGCTCGGCGCCGAGGCCTCGTTCGTGGCGCGGACCATCGACTCCGACCGCAAGCACCTCACCGCCGTCCTCGCCGCCGCCGCCGCCCACCGCGGCACCTCCCTGGTCGAGATCTACCAGAACTGCCCGATCTTCAACGACGGCGCCTTCGACGCCATCAAGGACCGCGACAACGCGCACGCGCTGATCCCGCTCACCCACGGCGAGCCGATCACCTTCGGTGTGCGCGAGGAGACCACCGGTCTCGGCGACAAGGCCCTGGTCCGTGGCGCCGGCGGCGGCGTCGAGGTCGCCGACACCGCGTCCGTCGCGGCCGAGGCGATCATCGTCCACGACGCCGCGAACCCGGACCCGTCCACGGCCTTCGCGATCTCGCGGCTGACCGACGCGGGCTACCTCAACCGGAGCCCGATCGGGATCTTCCGCCAGGTCGAGCGGCCGACGTACGACGACCAGGCGCGCGCGCAGGTCGCCGACGCCGCCGCGAAGGTCTCCGGAAGCGCCGAGGACCGGCTGACCGCCCTCATCAACGCCGGCGACACCTGGACGATCGACTGACCATGCATGGCTGACACCAGGCGCGGCCTGCTGCTCGGGGTTGCCGCGTACCTGATGTGGGGGGGCCTTCCCGCTCTACTGGCCCCTGCTCGAGCCCAGCGGAGCCATCGAGATCCTGGCCCACCGGATGGTCTGGTCGGTCGTCGTGATGGGCCTGCTGGTGGTGCTGCTGCGCCGCGGGCGGCAGCTGCGTGCGATCGTCCGCGACCGTCGTACGGCGCTGCTGCTGGTGGTCGCGGCGATCACCATCACCTCCAACTGGGGCACCTTCATCTACGGCGTCAACAGCGACCGGGTCGTAGAGACCTCCCTGGGCTACTTCATCAACCCGCTGGTGACGGTGCTGATGGGCGTGCTCCTGCTCGGCGAGCGGCTGCGGCCGCTGCAGTGGGGCGCCCTCGCGACCGGCTTCGTCGCCGTGGCGGTGCTGACCGTGGACTACGGCCGGCCGCCGGTGGTCGCGCTGGTGCTGGCCTTCTCCTTCGGCACCTACGGCCTGGCGAAGAAGTCCGCCGGGGTCGGCGCGATCGAGAGCCTGGCCTTCGAGACGGCCGTGATCGCGCCCTTCGCGCTGGTCTACCTGGTGTGGCTGGGAGCGGCGGGGCGCTCCCACTTCACCGGTGAGGGTGCGGGGCACGTGGCGCTGCTGGTCGCGAGCGGTGCGGTGACCGCCGTACCGCTGCTGTGCTTCGGGGCGGCCGCGACGCGGGTGTCGATGACGACGCTGGGCCTGCTGCAGTACCTCGCGCCGGTCCTGCAGTTCCTGCTCGGGATCACCGTGCTCGGCGAGTCGATGCCGCCGGGGCGCTGGGTGGGCTTCGGCCTGGTCTGGCTGGCCCTGGCGATCTTCACCGTCGAGGCCCTGAGACACCGACGGCGGACGCTCGGCCGGGTGGCCGAGGCGTCCGCCGTGTGACGGGTGCCGCGCAGGATCAGCGGCAGGTGAAGGTGCCGACGTACTGCTTGTAGAGCGAGTACCGCACGGTCGGCTTGATCACGATGCGGTAGGCGGTGCTGCAGACACCGCGGAAGCGGATCGAGAACGCGCCGGTGCCGGGGGCCGAGCGGACCGAGGTGACGGCGTGGTAGCCGGGGCGGCCGCCGTTCTTGTGCGACTGCAGGTAGACGCGGATGCCGGGAGCCGACTTCAGGTTGCCCTTGATGTAGACGGTCCGGGTGCCCTTGACCTGGACGGAGCGCAGGTTGGTCACGACGTGGCGCGGAAGCGCCTTCTGCGCGACGGTGGCCTGGGTGGTCGGGGTGGCCGCGTGGGCGTTGGTGGTGGCCGTCAGACCGAGGACGGTCGCGGCGAACACGGCGACGAAGGCCGTGATGAGGCGCGTCATGCGCATGGGGATCTCCTCCGGGGATCTTGTTTCTGTGTGCTCCGAGCATCTGCCCATCCCGGCCGGAAGTAAAACCCGTGCCCGCGATCGGGCGGAAAAGGCCGCGCGCGGCAGCGGCGGGGTGCGCGCCGCTGCCGCGCGAGGCGATCGGGGGTACGCCGCTCAGGCGCTGCGCTCCAGGCGGCCGAAGCCGCTGCGGTGGAAGACCAGAGGATGGCCGGCGTCGTCCTCGGCGCCGGTGTCGACGGCATGGACCTGGAGCAGGACGATGATGTGGTCACCGGCCTCGACCTCGCGGTACAGCGTGCAGTCGAAGCGGACCAGGCCCTCGTCGAGGGTCACCGCGCCGTCCTCGCTGATGCTCACCTCGACGTCGGCGAAGCGCCCGGCCACCGGCCCGGAGAGCCTGGCGGCACACGCTGCCGTGGTGGTCGGCGAGCACGGTGACGCCGAAGTGACGGGCCCGGCGCAGGTCCGGCCAGGTCTTCGAGGTCCGCGCGACGGAGACCGAGACCAGCGGCGGGTCCAGGCTGACCGAGGTGAAGGAGGCTGGCGGCGAGGCCGACAGGCGCGCCGTCGACCTCCGCGGCGAGGGCGACCACCCCGGTCGGGAACACCCCGAACGCCTGCCGCAGCGCGACCGGGTCGAGGTCCTGGTTGGTCGTCAGGAGGCTCATGCCCTCAAAGTTAACTGGTTTGGTGCAGATTAACGAGGGGGGTCCGGAACGGTTCGGCCGAGGGCGTGCAAGGCGCGACCGATCACGGTGTGACCGGGCGCGGTCTCAGGCGGTGCGGACCGCGACCACGTCGGCGAAGTCCTCCAGCGCGGTGCGCACCGACCCCTCGGGCAGGGCGGCGAGCAGGGCCTTGGCCTCCCGGGCCCGGTCGACGACGTAGGCCTTCGCCTGCGCCATCGCCGGGTGCTTGCGCAGCAGGTCCAGCGCCTCGGCGTGCAGGGCGGCGTCGGCGGCCAGGTCCGTGCGCTCGGGGTCCAGCAGGCTCCCGCAGGCGGTCGTCGGCCGGGTCGCTCGACGCGCGTGCCAGCAGCACCGGCAGGGTGGGCACGCCCTCCTTGAGGTCGGTCCCGGGCGTCTTGCCGGACTCCTCGGTCTCGGAGGCGATGTCGAGGATGTCGTCGGAGAGCCTGGAAGGCGGTGCCGACCAGCTCGCCGTAGGCCGTCAGCGCCTCCACGACTGCCGGCTCCGCACCGGCGAAGAGGGCGCCGTAGTGCGCGGAGGTGGCGATCAGGGAGCCGGTCTTGCCGGCGACGACGTCGAGGTGGTGCGCGAGCGCGTCCTCCTCGGGGCCCGGCTTCACGGTCTCCAGGATCTGGCCCTCGACCAGCCGGGTGAAGGTCGCGGCCTGGATCCGCACCGCCTCCGGGCCGAGCCTGGGCGGTCAGGCTCGGAGGACTTCGCGAACAGCCAGTCACCGGTGAGGATGGCGACCAGGTTGTCGTAGCGGGCGTTGGCGGAGTCCTCGCCGCGACGCAGCGCGGCCTCGTCCATCACGTCGTCGTGGTAGAGCGAGCCGACGTGGGTGATCTCCACGACGCTCGCCGCGGTGAGCACCTCGGGCGCGTCCGGGCGCGGTCCGGCCTCGGCGGCGAGCAGCACCAGCAGCGGACGGAACCTCTTGCCGCCGGCGGCGAGCAGGTGTCGCGCCGCCTCGGTGACGTACGGCGCCCGGCTGGACGCGTGGGCGTAGAGGTCCTCCTCCACGACGGCCAGGCGCGCGCGCAGCCGTTCGGCGAGCGCGGTGTCGTCGATCGGGAGGGCGAGACTCGGCCGGACGTGCAGGTGGTCTCACCTGATGAAGTCTCCCGTATGGGTGACCAGATCGAGAACCGGCCCCGGCACGACGCCCAGCACGAGGGTGGCGGCCAGGCACACCACGACTGTCGCCGAGGTGAGGAGCGAGGGCCGGGTGACCGCACCCGCGCCGTCCGGGTGGGCGTCGACGAAGAACATCAGCCGGATGTGGCGCACGTAGAAGGTGATCGCGACGATGCTGGACGCGATCGCCACCAGCACGATCGGCCGGGCGCCGGCGGACATCGCCGAGGTGAAGACCGCCCACTTGCCGATGAAGCCCGCGGTGAGCGGGATCCCGGCCATCGAGAGCAGGAAGAAGGCGAACGCCCCGGCCACGAGCGGTGAGCGCTTGCCCAGGCCGGCCCAGCGGTCGTAGTGGGTCGCCTCGCCGCCGGCGTCGCGGACCAGGGTGACCAGCGCGAAGGAGCCGATCATCGCGAAGCCGTAGGTGGTCAGGTAGAAGAGCACGCCCTCCAGCGAGGAGTACTGGCCCTCTGCCAGGTCGCCGGCGCTCTGCACGCCGAGCACGCCCACGAGCAGGAAGCCGGTGTGCGCGACGGAGGAGTAGGCGAGCATCCGCTTCACGTCGTTCTGGACGACGGCCAGGGCCGCCCCCAGCACCATCGACGCGATCGCGACGACCCACAGCATCGGCACCCAGGCTCCAGCGCTCGCCACCGAAGGCGACGTACATCAGCCGCAGCAGGGCGCCGAAGGCGGCGACCTTCGTCCCGGCGGCCATGAACGCGGTGACCGCGGTGGGCGCACCCTGGTAGACGTCGGGGGTCCAGGCCTGGAAGGGCACGGCGCCGACCTTGAAGAGCAGGCCGACAGCGAGCAGGGCGATGCCCGCGAGCAGCAGGCCGTGGTTCGCACCACCCGCGCGGGCGGCCTCGTTGATGCCGGCGAAGTCGACCGAGCCGGCGTAGCCGTAGACCAGCGCGGCACCGTAGAGGAAGAAGCCGGAGGCGAAGGCGCCGAGCAGGAAGTACTTCATCGCGGCCTCCTGGCTCAGCAGGCGGCGCCGGCGGGCGAGACCACAGAGCAGGTACAGCGGCAGCGAGAGCACCTCCAGCGCGACGAACATCGTGAGGAGGTCGCCGGAGGCCGGGAAGAGGAGCATGCCGCCGACCGCGAACAGCAGCAGCGGGTAGACCTCGGTGTGCTCCAGGCCGCGGGTGGAGGCGTCGCGCTCGGTGTCGGTGCCGGGCAGCGCGGCCGCCTGGCCGGTGAACGCGGAGACCCCGCCCTCCAGCCGGCGCTCGGCGAAGAGCGCGACCCCGCCGATCGCGAAGACCAGCAGCAGGCCCCACAGGTAGACGGTCGGGCCGTCGACCACGACGCTGCCCATCGCCCCGACCAGGCCCTTGCCGGAGCCTGCCGTCGAGGCCGCGGTGCTCGTCGAGACCGGAGCCGACCACGATCGTCGCGACGAGCGCGAGGACCAGCACGACCAGGGTGAGCACGACCTGCGGGAGCCGGCGGGTGCCGCGCGGCAGGAGGGCCTCGAAGAGCACACCGACACAGGCACCGCCGAGGACGACGAGGAGCGGCAGCAGCTCGGCGTACTCGAGCTCGGGCTTGATGAACTCCATCAGTGCGCCTCCTCCACGTCGTGCTGCACCGACGTCGGGTCGACCGTCGGCGGATGGTCCTGCACGCCGACGTGCTCGAGCAGGCTCACCCACCGTCGGGTTGGCCGCGTCGAGCAGGGGTGCGGGGTAGAAGCCGAAGAAGACCAGTGCGGCCACCAGCGGGGCGACGGCGGCGATCTCGCGCAGGCCGAGGTCCTTGGTGTCGGCGGCCTGGGGCGGCGTGGGCCCGGTCATCGTGCGCTGGTACATCCACAGCACGTAGATCGCGGCCAGCACCACGGCCGTGATGGCGATCGCACCGACGTACCAGGCATAGCCGAAGGCCGCGAGGAGAACCAGGAACTCGCTCACGAAGGGCGAGAGACCCGGCAGGCCGAGGGTGGCCAGGCCGGCGACGAGGAAGAGCCCCGCGAGCACCGGTGCGACCTTCTCGATGCCGCCCATCTCGCTGATCCGCGAGGTGCCGCGGCGGTCGTAGAGGTAGCCCGCGACGAGGAAGAGCGCGGCCGTGCCGAGCCCGTGGTTGACCATGTAGAGGATCGAGCCGGAGGCGCCCTGGGTGCTCATCGTGAAGATGCCGAGGGTGATCAGGCCGAAGTGGCTCAGCGAGGTCAGGCCGATCAGGCGGAAGATGTCGTCCTGCCCGATGGCGATCAGGGCGCCGTAGACGACCGAGATCAGGGCCAGCGTCACGACGAGCGGGGTCGCCCACTGCGAGGCCTCGGGGAAGATGCCGAGGCAGAAGCGCAGCATCCCGAAGGTGCCGATCTTGTCGAGGATGCAGACGAGCAGCACGCCGGTGCCGGGCGTGGCCTTCTCGGTCGTGTCGGCGAGCCAGGTGTGCACCGGGAACAGCGGCGCCTTGATCGCGAAGGCGATGAAGAAGCCGAAGAACAGCCAGCGGCCGGCCTCGGTGCCGATGTCGAGCCTTCTCCGGGTCCGAGAGCAGGTACGACGGCTCGCCCTGCTGGGCGGAGACGACGTAGAGCCCGATCACGCTCGCCAGCAGGATGAGCCCGCCCGCGAGCCTGGAACATCAGGAACTTCAGGGCCGCGGCGCCGCGGCCGGCGCGGCCGAAGGAGCCGACGAGGAAGTACGCCGGGATGAGCGTCGCCTCGAAGACGACGTAGAAGAGGAAGACGTCGGTGGCGCAGAAGACCGCGAGGGACAGGCCCTCCAGGGCCAGGGTCCACGCCACGAAGGCGCGCGCGCCGCCGCCCTCGGGGTCGTCGGCCTTGAACCACTCCGCGCCGAGCACCAGCGGGACCAGCAGGACGGTGAGCAGCACCATGAGCAGGCCGAGACCGTCGAGGCCGAGGGCGTAGTGCACCCCGAACGCCTTGATCCACTCCTGCTCCTCGACGAGTCGACGGCCACCGTCCACGTCGTACTGCAGGGTGGCGACGATGCCGAGGACCAGGGTCACCAGCGCGACGCCGAGCCCGATGGTCTTGCTCAGCGCGCGCGGCGCGAGGGCCACCACCAGCGCCCCGGCGATCGGGAGCCAGATCAGGATCGACAGCATCAGTTCACCACCAGCAGCGTCAGGACGAGGATCACGGCGCCGCCGAGGATCCCGAGGGCGTAGGAGCGCACGTAGCCGTTCTGCATGCGGCGCAGCGAACCACCGGTGCCGGCGACGACCGTCGCTCCCCCGGTGAACAGCCCGTCGACGAGCGAGCGGTCCACGCCGACCAGGCCGCGCGCGGTCGCCTTGCCGGGGTTCACCACCAGCGCGTCGTTGATCGCGTCGCCGTAGAGGTCGGCCCGGGCCGCCTTCGTCGCGAAGGACACCTCGGCCGGCGCCTCGCGCGGCACCTGCTGCCTGCCGACGAGGAACCACGCGAGCGCCACGCCGGCGGCGACCACCGCGATGGTGATCAGGGTGATGAGGATGACCGGGATCGGCGGCTCCTCGTGCTCGGCGTGGCCGACGACCGGGCTCAGCCAGTCGACGATCCAGTTGCCGGCGAGCATCAGGCCGCCGAGCGCGGAGAGCGCGGCGAGGACGATCAGCGGGATCGTCATCACCTTCGGGCTCTCGTGCGGGTGCACGTCCTTGCCCCAGCGCTTCTGGGTGAAGAACGTCATCAGCATCATCCGGGTCATGTAGAACCCGGTGATGCCGGCGCCCAGCAGGGCGCAGATGCCGACGACCGGGTTCTCGACCAGTGCGGTCTCGATGATCTTGTCCTTCGACCAGAAGCCGGCGAAGGGCGGGACGCCGATGATCGCGAGGGAATCCGAGCGCGAAGGTCGCGAAGGTGACGGGCAGCGCCTTCTGCAGCGCGCCGTAGTGGCGCATGTCGACGTCGTCGTCCATGGCGTGCATGACCGATCCGGCGCCGAGGAACATGTTGGCCTTGAAGAAGCCGTGGGTCAGCAGGTGGAAGATCGCGAAGGCGTAGCCCGCGACGCCGAGCCCGGCGCCCAGCATCATGTAGCCGATCTGGCTCATCGTGGAGCCGGCCAGGCCCTTCTTGATGTCGTCCTTGGCGCACCCGATGATCGCGCCCCACAGCAGGGTGACGGTGGCGACGATGACCACCGCGGTCTGCGCGGCCGGGGCGAGCCTCGAAGACGAAGTTCGACCGGGTCACCAGGTAGACGCCGGCGGTGACCATGGTCGCCGCGTGGATCAGCGCGGAGACCGGGGTCGGACCCTCCATCGCGTCCAGGAGCCAGGCCTGGAGCGGCACCTGGGCCGACTTGCCGCACGCGCCGACGAGGAGCAGCACGCCGATCCAGTTCAGCGTGGTCTCGGTCGCGCCGCTCGACAGCGCGCTCACGCCGGAGAAGCTCGTCGTGCCGAAGGTCGCGAACATCAAGAAGATCGCCAGGCCCAGGCCCATGTCGCCGACCCGGTTGATGACGAAGGCCTTCTTGGCCGCGGCGGCAGCGGACGGCTTGTGCTGCCAGAACCCGATGAGCAGGTACGACGCGAGGCCGACCCCCTCCCAGCCCAGGAACAGGCCCACGTAGTTCTCCGAGAGGATCAGCATGAGCATCGCCGCGACGAAGAGGTTCAGGTAGGCGAAGAACCGCGAGCGCCGGGGGTCGTGCTCCATGTAGCCCACGGAGTACAGGTGGATCAGCGCGCCGACGCCGGTGATCAGCAGCAGGAAGAGCGCCGACAGCGGGTCGTAGAGCAGGTCCAGCCCCACGTCGAGACGGCCCGCCTCGATCCACGTCCACAGGTGCTTCGCGACCTGCCGGTCACCCTCGTCGCGGCCGAGAAGGGTCAGGAACATGACCACGCTGAGCACGAAGGAGCCGGTGATCGTGGCGAGCCCGATCCAGTGCCCGTAGGCTCTTGGTCCGGGCGTTGCCGAGCAGCAGCAGGGCCGCGGCACCCAGCAGCGGCAGCGCGATGATCAACCACAGCAGGCTGAAGACCCCGTCGGCCTCCGTCGGGGCGACCACGGGGATGTGGGCTTCGGACTCGCTCACGGCGAGCGTCAGTGCGGAGAGTGCGTTCATCGTTCCCTCAGAACTTCAGCAGGCTGGCGTCGTCGACCGAGGCCGAGCGTCGGGTCCGGAAGATGGTCATGATGATCGCGAGGCCGACCACGACCTCCGCCGCGGCGACCACCATCACGAAGAAGGCGGCGATCTGCCCGTCGAGGTTGCCGTGCTGGTGGGCGAAGGCGACGAAGGCCAGGTTGCAGGCGTTGAGCATCGACTCCACGCACATGAACACCACGATCGCGTTGCGCCGGGTGAGCACCCCGATCGCGCCGATGGTGAAGAGGATCGACGAGAGCACCACGTACTCGGTCACGCTTGGTTCTCCTCACTGGAGCCGGTGCCGGCGTCCTTGCCGCCGGTCTCCGGCTTCTGCTCCGGCTGCACACCGAGCCTGCGACTTGATCGCCTCGATGTCGGTGAGCCCGGCGGACTGCATGGTGCCGCGGGCGGCGAGCACCCGGGAGACCGAGGCGGGCGCCGGGCTGCCGTCGGGCAGCAGGGCCGGGGTGTCGACGGCGTTGTGCCGGGCGTAGACGCCCGGCGGGGGCAGCGGTCCGAGGTGGGCGCCGGTCTCGGCGTACGCGCGCACCCGGTCGGCCGCGATGTCCGCCTGGGTACGACGCGGCGTGAGCCGCTCGCGGTGGGCCAGCACCATCGCGCCGACCGCCGCGGTGATGAGCAGCGCGCTGGTCGCCTCGAAGATGAAGACGTAGCGCGAGAACAGCAGGTTGGCGAGCCCCTGGACGTTGCCACCCTGGTTGGCCTCGTCGAGCCCGACCGCCGTGCCGAACGTCAGCCTGGGTGAGCCCGACGACCATGATCACCACGAACACGGCACCGGTGGCCCAGGCCAGCACGCGCTGGCCCTTGATCGTCTCCACCACCGAGTCGGAGGCGTCGACACCGACGAGCATGAGCACGAAGAGGAAGAGCATCAGGATCGCGCCGGTGTAGACGATGATCTGCACGGCGAACAGGAAGGGCGCCTGCAGCACGGCGTACAGCACGGCGAGGCTGATCATCACCACGGCCAGCAGCAGCGCGGCGTGCACCGCCTTGCGCACGAACAGCAGGCCCAGCGCGGCGATCACCATGATCGGCGCGAGGATCCAGAAGGCGGTCACTGCGGGGCCCCCTCGCCGCGGTAGTAGACGTCGTCGTCGCCGAGCAAGTCTGGGCGTGCGGCGGCTGCTCCATGCCCGGCAGCAGCGGGGCGAGCAGGTCGGACTTCTCGTAGATGAGGCTGGAGCGGCTGTCGTCGGCGAGACTCGTACTCGTTGGTCATCGTCAGCGCGCGGGTCGGGCACGCCTCGATGCAGAGCCCGCACAGGATGCAGCGCAGGTAGTTGATCTGGTAGACGCGGCCGTAGCGCTCACCGGCGGAGTAGCGGCCGGACTGCCCGTTCTCGTCCAGCCGGTCGTCGTTGGAGGCACCCTCGACGTAGATCGCGTCCGCGGGGCACGCCCAGGCGCACAAGGCTCGCAGCCCACGCACTTCTCCAGGCCGTCGGGCCAGCGGTTGGCCTGGTGGCGGCCGTGGAAGCGCGGCGCGGTGGGCGAGCTTCTCCTTCGGGTACTGCTCGGTGACCACCTTGCGGAACATGGTCCGGAAGGTCACGCCGAACCCGGCGACCGGGTCCCAGAACTGCTCCTTGACCGTGGGGCCCTTCGGGCTCTTCTGCTCAGCCATTGCGCACCCCTGCATCGCTCGTGTGGACGTCCGTGCGGAACACCAACGGCGCCGCCGCGCCGCGAACCGCACCACTGGCAGGCATCTCCGGCACCGGGAAGCCGCCGGCGCGCGGCGGGTTCACCGGCGCCGGGCCGTCGTCGGCCTGCTTCTCCGGGATCAGCCACCTGAGCACGAACACCGCCAGCAGCAGCCCGGCCGCGACCAGCCAGAAGGTCTGGTTGTTCCCGTCGAAGACGCCCTCGCTGCGCGCGACCTTGAAGGTCGCCACGACGACGATCCAGCCCAGCGAGATCGGGATCAGCCGCTTCCAGCCGAAGGCCATGAACTGGTCGTAGCGCAGCCGCGGCAGCGAGCCGCGCAGCCAGATGAAGACGAAGATGAAGAAGAGCACCTTGCCGAAGAACCACAGCACCGGCCAGTAGCCCTCGTTGGCGCCGGCCCAGACCTGGTCGATCCAGAAGGGCGCGTGCCAGCCGCCGAGGAAGAGCGTGGTGGCCAGCGCGGAGACCGTCGCCATGTTGATGTACTCGGCGAGGAAGAAGAGCGCGAACTTCAGGCTGGAGTACTCGGTGTGGAAGCCGCCGACCAGCCTCGCCCTCGGCCTCCGGGAGGTCGAACGGCGCCCGGTTGGTCTCCCCGACCATCGCGATCGTGTAGATGATGAACGATGGCGCCAGCGCCAGCCCGAACCAGATGTCGTCCTGGGCGGCGACGATCTCGCTGGTGGACATCGACCCGGCGTACATGAAGACCGCGACCAGGGCCAGGCCCATCGCGACCTCGTAGGAGATCATCTGCGCGCTGGAGCGCAACCCGCCCAGCAGGGAGTACGTCGAGCCGCTGGACCAGCCACCGAGGACGATGCCGTAGATGCCGATCGAGGCGATCGCCATCACGAAGAGCACCGCCACCGGCATGTCGGTCGGCCTGCAGCGGCGTGCGCTCACCGAACAGGGTCACCTCGGGGCCGAACGGGATCACGCTGAACGTCACGAAGGCGGGCACCACGACGATCACCGGCGCCAGCACGAAGACCACCTTGTCGGCGGCCTTGGGGATCAGGTCCTCCTTGAAGGCCAGGCTTCACGCCGTCGGCCAGCGACTGCAGCAGGCCGAAGGGGCCGTGCACGTTGGGGCCGATGCGGTGCTGCATCCGGGCCACGACCCGGCGCTCCCACCAGATGTTGAAGAGCGTCAGCAGGACCAGGATCACGAAGACGAGCAGGGTCTTGACGCCGATGATCCACCAGACGTCGTTGCCGAAGGCACCGAGGGTCGTGTTCATCCGTGCACCCCTTCCGCTCCGCTGATCGTGACCGTGCTGCCGGGCGAGGCGAGGTCCGCGAGCACACCGTCGCCGACCGAGTTGGCCGGCACCCACACCACGCCGTCGACGAGGTCGTCGCCGATCTCGGCGGGCAGCGTGATCGACCCGCGGTCGCCGGTGAGGGTGACGGTGGGCCCGTGGGCGTCGTACACGGCCCGGGTGACGAGTGCGACCGGCGTGCGCGAGGTCGCCTTGAGGTACTTGTCGCCGTCCTGCAGCGAGCCGTTGTCGAGCAAGCTTGCTTCCAGGTCGCCAGCCGCACCGCCGAGTGGGGGTTTCCGGCGGTCGGGTGGGGGGTTGCGGACGCCGGAGCCGCCGACTCGGCCGTCGCAGGTGCCCACTCGACACGCGGGCCGTCCCAGGGGCCGAGCCTGGCCCATCTCGGCGCGGACCTCGGGAACCGTGCGGAAGCCCAGCGGGGTGCCCAGGCTCGTCGGCGATGCCCGCGAGGGCGCGCAGGCTCCGGAAGCGAGGCCGGGTTGTGCAGGGCGGCCTCCCACGGGCGCACCCGGCCCTCCCAGTTGACGAAGGTGCCGGACTTGTCGGTGGTCGGCGCGACGGGGAAGACGACGTCGGCCGCCTCCGTGACCTCGGTACGACGCAGGTCGAAGGCCACCACGAAGGAGGCCGCGGCCACCGCGGCCCGGGTCAGCGCCGGGTCGGCGGTGTCGTCGGGGTCGACGCCCGCGACGACCAGACCGCTCAGGCTCGCCGGCCGCGAGCGCGGCGACGATGGCGTCCGCGTCGCGCCCCTCCGCCTCGGGCAGCGCGGCGGCGCCCCAGGCGGTGGCGACGTCGACCCGGGCCTGGGCGTCGGCGACCGGACGGCCGCCGGGCAGCAGGGTGGGCAGGCAACCGGCCTCGACCGCACCGCGGTCACCAGCACGACGCGGCACCCAGGCCAGCCGGGCGCCGGTGCTCGCGGCGATCCGGGCGGCGGCGCCGAGCGCGCCGGGCACGCTCGCCAGGCGCTCCCCGACCAGCAGCACGCTGCTCGCGTCGAGTCTCGCCGGCCAGGGTCTCGAGCGTGGCGGGCTCCGCGCCCGGCGCGGTCAGCACGACCCGGGCCCGCAGCCTTCTCCAGCCCGCGGGTGGTGAACGGCGCCAGGCTGATCACGTCGGTGCCGCCGGCCAGGACCGACTTTCGCAGGCGCAGGAAGATCGCGCCGGCCTCGTCCTCGGGCTCCAGGCCGACCAGGACGACCTTCGCGGCGGACTCCAGGTCGCCGTAGGTCACCGCGCCCGCGCCCGGCCCGCTCAGCACCACGTGCGCACCGAGGAAGCCGGTCTCCTCGGCCGAGAGCGGCCGGGCCCGGAAGTCGATGTCGTTGGTGCCCAGGGCCACCCGCGCGAACTTGCTGTAGGCGTAGGCGTCCTCGACCGTGAGCCGGCCACCGGTCAGCACGCCGACCCCGGCGGCGTCGCGCGCCGCGGCAAGGCCGCGCGCGGCGACGGTGAAGGCCTCGGGCCACGACGCGGGGCGGAGGCTGCCCTCCTCGTCGCGGACCTGCGGGTAGGCGAGCCGGTCCTCGGCCTGCGCGTAGGCGAAGGCGAAGCGGTCCTTGTCGGTGATCCACTCCTCGTTGACCGCCGGGTCGTTGCCGGCCTGGCGGCGCAGCACCTTGCCGCGGCGGTGGTCGACCCGGATCGCCGAGCCGCAGGCGTCGTGCTCGGCGATGCCCGGCGCGGAGACCAGGTCGAAGGGCCGCGAGCGGAAGCGGTACTGCTCCGAGGTGAGCGCACCCACCGGGCAGATCTGGATGACGTTGCCCGAGAAGTACGACAGGAAGGGAGCGTCCTCGGCGATGCCGATCTGCTGCTGGGCTCCGCGCTCGAGCAGACTCGATGAACGGGTCGCCCGCGATCTCCTCGGCGAAGCGGGTGCAGCGCTGGCACACGATGCACCGCTCGCGGTCGAGCAGCACCGTCGGGGAGAGGTTGATCGGCTTGGGGAAGGTCCGCTTCACGCCGCGGTTGCGCTCGTCGGAGAAGCGCGACTCCCCGCGCCCGTTGGACATCGCCTGGTTCTGCAGCGGGCACTCGCCGCCCTTGTCGCAGACCGGGCAGTCGAGCGGGTGGTTGACCAGCAGCAGGCTCCATCACGCCCTGCTGCGCCTTGTCGGCGACGGGGCTGGTGACCTGGGTGCTGACGACCATGCCGTCGGCGACCGGCAGGGTGCACGAGGCCTGTGGCTTGGGGAAGCCGCGACCGTTCCCCGCGTCCGGTACGTCGACCAGGCACTGCCGGCAGGCACCGACCGGTGCGAGCAGCGGGTGGTCGCAGAAGCGGGGGACCTGCACGCCGATCTGCTCGGCGGCGCGGATCACCAGGGTGTCCTTGGGGACGCTGACCTGGACGCCGTCGATGGTGACGGTGACCAGGTCGGTCTTCTCGACCTCGCCGGCGCTCATGCCGACACCTCCTGCCCGGCCCAGGCGGTCGACCGGGCCGGATCGAACGGGCACCCGCCCTGGGCGAGGTGCGCGAGGTACTCGTCGCGGAAGTGCTGGATGGAGCCTGGAGATCGGGCTGGTCGCACCGTCGCCGAGAGCGCAGAACGAGCGGCCCAGGATGTTGTCGCACTGGTCGAGCAAGCTGGTCGAGGTCCTCCTCGCTGCCCTGGCCGTTCTCCAGCCGGGTCAGCGCCTGCACCAGCCACCAGGTGCCCTCGCGGCAGGGGGTGCACTTGCCGCAGGACTCGTGCTTGTAGAACTCCGTCCAGCGCAGCACCGCGCGCACCACGCAGGTGGTGTCGTCGAAGATCTGCAGCGCGCGGGTGCCGAGCATGGAGCCGACGCCGCCGACCCCCTCGAAGTCGAGCGGTACGTCGAGGTGCTCGGCCGTCAGCAGCGGTGTGCTGGAGCCGCCGGGGGTCCAGAACTTCAGCCGGTGCCCGGCCCGGACACCGCCGGCGAGGTCGAGAAGCTCGCGCAGGGTGATCCCGAGCGGGGCTTCGTACTGGCCGGGCTTCACGACGTGGCCGGACAGCGAGAAGATGCCGTGGCCCTTGGACTTCTCGGTGCCCATCGAGGCGAACCAGGTCGCGCCGTTCTTGACGATCGCGGGGACCGAGGCGATGGACTCGACGTTGTTGATGACCGTCGGGCTGGCGTAGAGCCCGGCCACCGCGGGGAACGGCGGGCGCAGCCGGGGCTGGCCGCGGCGACCCTCCAGGCCCTCCAGCAGCGCGGTCTCCTCGCCGCAGATGTAGGCACCCGCGCCGGCGTGCACGACCACGTCGAGGTCGTAGCCCGAGCCGTGGATGTCCTTGCCCAGGTGCCCGGCGGCGTAGGCCTCCGCGACCGCGGCCTGCACCCGGCGCACGACGTGGACGACCTCACCGCGGATGTAGATAAACGCCTTGTGGGCGCGGATGGCGTAGGAGCCTGATGATCACGCCCTCGACGAGCACGTGCGGGTTGCCCATCATCAACGGGATGTCCTTGCAGGTCCCCGGCTCGGACTCGTCGGCGTTGACGACGAGGTACTTCGGCTTGGGGTTGTCCTGCGGGATGAAGGACCACTTCATGCCCGTCGGGAAGCCGGCGCCCCCACGGCCGCGCAGGCCGCTGTCCTTGACGGCGGTGATGACCTCGTCAGGGCTCATCGCGAAGGCGGCGTCGAGGGCGTCGTACCCGCCCTTGGCGGCGTAGGCGCTGAGCCTTCCAGCCCTGCGCGTCGTCCCAGGTGTCGGTGAGCACCGGGGTGAGGGTGTCAGTCATCGCTCGCCTCCTGAGCCGGCTGCGCGGACGGGTCCGGCGCGGACCACCCGCGCTCGCGGGCGATCTCGAGCCCGGCGAGGCTGGCCGGTCCGGCGGTCGGGCCCTCGTCGGCGCGACCGTCGGGGAAGCCGGCGAGCACCCGCTCGGCCTCGCGCCAGGTGCACAGCCGGGGACCGCGGGTGGAGCGGACCTCGTGGCCGGCGCGCAGCGCCTCGACCACCTGGACCGCCGACTCGGGGGTCTGGTTGTCCATGAACTCCCAGTTGACCATCAGCACCGGCGCGTAGTCGCAGGCCGCGTTGCACTCGATGTGCTCCAGGCTGACCGTGCGGGAGTCGCCCTGGCGCTGCACGGCGACCTCGTCGTTGCCGATCTCGAGGTGCTCCTTGAGCCGGGCGAAGATCTCGTCGCCGCCCATCACCGCGCACAGCGTGTTGGTGCACACCCCGACGTGGTAGTCGCCCACGCCGTGCCGCTTGTACATCGTGTAGAACGTCGCGACGCCGCTGACCTCGGCGGGGCTGATGTCGAGGATCGCGGCGCAGGCCTCGATGCCCTCGGGGGTGATCCTGCCCTGCACCGACTGCGCGAGGTGCAGCATCGGAAGCAGCCCCGAGCGCGGCTCGGGGTAGCGGGCCGCGATCTCGCGCAGACTCGCCGAGCGTCTTGTCGTCCAGCGGGTTCGTAGCCATCAGCGGTCGACGCCTCCCATGACCGGGTCGATGCTCGCGATGGCGACGATGACGTCAGCGATCTGGCCGCCCTCGCTCATCACGCCCATCGCCTGGAGGTTGTTGAACGACGGGTCGCGGAAGTGCGCCCGGAACGGCCGTGTGCCGCCGTCGGAGACGACGTGGGCGCCGAGCTCGCCGCGCGGCGACTCGACCGGCACGTAGGCCTGGCCGGCCGGGACCCGGAAGCCCTCGGTCACCAGGCTTGAAGTGGTGGATCAGGGCCTCCATCGACTCCCCCATGATGTGGCGGATGTGGTCGAGGCTGTTGCCCATGCCGTCGCTTCCGATGGAGAGCCTGGCTGGGCCAGGCGACCTTCTTGTCGGCGACCATGACCGGCGCGCCCTCCAGGCGGGCCAGCCGGTCGGCGGCCTGCTCGATGATCTTGAGCGACTCCCACATCTCGTTGAGGCGGACCCGGAACCGGCCGTAGGAGTCGGCGGTGTCCCAGGTCTGCACGTCGAAGTCGTAGGTCTCGTAGCCGCAGTAGGGCTGGGCCTTGCGCAGGTCGAAGCCGTAGCCGGTGCTGCGCAGGACGGGGCCGGTCAGGCCCAGCGCCATGCAGCCCTCGAGGTCGAGGTGGCCGACGTTCTCCAGGCGGGCCTTGAAGATCGGGTTGGCGTTGCACAGCGCGGCGTACTCCGGAAGGCGCTTCTTCATCAGCGCCACGAAGTCGCGGATCTGGTCCAGGGCGCCCGGCGGCATGTCCTGGGCGACGCCACCGGGACGGATGAACGCGTGGTTCATCCGCAGGCCGGTGATCAGCTCGAAGAGGTCGAGGACCAGGCTCGCGCTCGCGGAAGCCGATGGTCATCACGGTCAGCGCGCCGATCTCCATGCCACCGGTGGCGATGCAGACGAGGTGGCTGGAGATCCGGTTGAGCTCCATGAGCAGGACCCGCATGACCTGGGCCTTCTCGGGGATGTCGTCCTCGATGTCGAGCAGTCGCTCGACGCCCAGGACGTAGGTCATCTCGTTGTAGAACGGGGAGAGGTAGTCCATCCGGGTGCAGAACGTCACGCCCTGCGTCCAGGTGCGGTACTCCATGTTCTTCTCGATGCCGGTGTGCAGGTAGCCGATGCCGCAGCGGGCCTCGGTGACCGTCTCGCCCTCGATCTCGAGGATCAGCCGGAGCACGCCGTGGGTGGACGGGTGCTGGGGGCCCATGTTGACCACGACCCGCTCGGCGGCGTCGCCCTCGCCGAGGCCGTCGGCGATCTCGCTCCAGTCCTGGCCGCTGACGGTGAAGACCTTGCCGTCGCTGGTGTCGGCGGCGGGGTCGGCGTAGAAGTCGGTGCTCATCAGCCTGTAGGCTCCTCCGCTGGTCCGGCGGTGGGACGGTGGCGCCCTTGTACTCCACGGGGATGCCGCCGAGGGGGTAGTCCTTGCGCTGCGGGTGGCCCGGCCAGTCGTCGGGCATCAGGATCCGGGTCAGCGCCGGGTGCCCGTCGAACTGCAGGCCGAACATGTCCCAGGTCTCGCGCTCGTGCCAGTCGGCGGCGGGGTAGACCGCGACCACCGACGGCACGTGCGGATCGGCGTCGGGGGCGCTGGTCTCGACGCGGATGCGCCGGTTCCAGGTGTACGACGCCAGGTGGTAGACCGCGTGCAGGCTCGCGCCCGGCGTCGCCCGGGTAGTGCACGCCGTTGACGCCGGAGAGGAACTCGAAACGCAGCGCCGGGTCGTCGCGCAGCAGCCTGCATCACGGTGACCAGGTCGGCACGGCGGACGTGGAAGGTGATCTCGCCGCGGTGGATCACGACCTGCTCGACCAGTGCGTCCAAGCTTTGTCGGCCACCGTGTCGAACCAGCCACCGAACGGACGCTGCGCGGCGCCGGGGAGCACGACGGGGGCCACCAGTCCGCCGTACCCGCTGGTGTCACCGCTGCCCTGGACGCCGAACATGCCCTGTCGCTCGCCGACCGCGCGGACCTCCAGGCCCGGCTCGCCGAGCGCCTCGGGGGCGTTCTCGGGCGACTGCTCGACGGCCTTCTCCGGGCCCTGCTTCTCGCTCATCGCAGCAGCCCCCGCTGGTCGCCGGTCGGCAGCGCGACCAGGGCCTCGGCCTCGGACTCGCGGATCTGCGCCTCGCGGTTCTTGCCGAAGGGGGTGTCGTGCTGGACCTTGTCGTGCAGCTTTGAGGATCGCGTCGATGAGCATCTCCGGGCGCGGCGGGCAGCCGGGGAGGTACATGTCGACCGGTACGACGTGGTCGACGCCCTGCACGATCGCGTAGTTGTTGAACATGCCGCCGCTGCTCGCGCACACGCCCATCGCGAGCACCCACTTGGGCTCGGCCATCTGGTCGTAGATCTGGCGCAGCACCGGCGCCATCTTCTGGCTCACCCGGCCCGCGACGATCATCAGGTCGGCCTGGCGCGGGCTGGCGCGGAAGACCTCCATGCCGAAGCGGGCGAGGTCGTACTTCGGGCCGCCGGACGTCATCATCTCGATGGCGCAGCAGGCCAGGCCGAAGGTCGCCGGCCAGAAGGCTGGCCTTGCGCATGTAGCCGGCCAGCCCCTCGACGGTGCTGAGCAGCACTCCGCTGGGGAGCTTCTCCTCGATACCCATGGCTCAGTCCCAGTCCAATCCGCCGCGCCGCCAGACGTAGGCGTAGGCCACGAAGACCGTGGCGATGAAGAGGATCATCTCGACCAGCCCGAACCACGCCATCTGGTCGAGTCTGCATGGCCCACGGGTAGAGGAAGATGATCTCGATGTCGAAGACGATGAAGAGCATCGCGGTGATGTAGTACTTCACCGGGAAGCGGCCGCTCAGCGCCTGGGGCGTGGGCTCGATGCCGCACTCGTAGGAGTCCATCTTGGCGCGGTTGTAGCGCCGCGGCCCCACCATGGTGCTCATCGCGACCGACCCGACCGCGAACAACGCGGCGAGAGCGGCGAGCACCAGGACCGGTGTGTGAGAGCCCCATGAGCCTCCCTCTCGTGATCTTGTGAACAGAATCACTAGTGGCGTGGCCCACATCCTGCCACTCCCCGAACCAGCATGCACAGGGGGTGGCGCAGACCACAAAGGCGGTCTGACCTGGGAATTTAACGCATGGGAGGGTTGCGAAAATCAGGCACGACGGGGTGGTACGCCGATCCGCTCCAGCCAGGCGTCCGGGAACAGCCGGCGCGGCACCATCAGCCACTGGCGGCTCGTGCCGTCGCGGGCCGTGAGGAAGACCGGACCCACCCGGGGCCGGGTGAACCGCTCCCACGCCACCTGCGCGGTGCCCGTGCCGGTGCTCAGCACGAGGGCGTCCTCGGTGGCCTCGGCCGCGACCGTCGTACCGACCGGGTAGGCCGCCCCGAGCACCTCCCGCGCGCTGCGCAGCGAGGAGGTCCACGCCCACCCCAGCCAGGCTGCCGCGAGGACGGCCAGCACCAGCGCCAGGACCGGGCCGCTGAGCCCGAGCGCCAGCAGGGCCATGCCCGCGACCAGCACCACGCCGGGGAGCGCGGTCGCGCGCCAGTAGTGGACCGCGGCCGCGCGGACCACCTCGCGCTGCTCGGCCTCGGTCGGGGTCCACTCCTGCTTCACGCTCGCATGATCACATGCTCAGCCGGCCAGGCTCGGTCCAGGTCGTCTCGACCCGCTGCAGCAGGTCGTCGTCGAGCCGCTCCTCATCCGCCGCGGCGCCGCGGCGCACCTTGCCGTCGGGGGCGAGCGCGGTCGTGCCCACCCAGCGCCGTACGCCGGTGCGGGAGGCGGCGAGGGAGACGGTCAGCGTCGCCCCGGGCGGCGCGGACTCGCGCATCACCGTGAGCGCGCTGCGCAGCCTGGTCGTCGTCGATGCCGGCCGCGAGCCTCCAGCCGGCCGAGGTGGGGGACCACCCCGATCACGTCGGGCAGGCTCCATCACCTTCTCGTACGACGCCAGCCGGCGCGGGGTCTCACCGGCGAACGTCTCGACGACGAGGTCCGGGTCCTGGCCCAGGTGGGGCGAGGGCGCCGGGGCATACCCCAGCGAGCGGAGCCGCGCCCGGGGGTTCGCGGCGAGCACGCGACGGGCGGCGCGGAAGCCGGCGAGGCCGGTGGCGAGCACGTCGACGTACCGGGCCGGGGCGAGGCCGGGGACCGCCGCCAGCGCGACGTACGCCGCTCGGGTGGCGGGGTCCTCGGTCGCGTCCCGCAGGCCGCGGGGTGAGGTCACCAGCGTGCCCCAGCCGATCGCGTCCCTGTCCCGGTCGAGCCAGGGAACGAGCCGGGCCGCCTGCTGTCGCAGGTCGTCGAGGGAGATGTCGCGGGGCGAGAACACGACGCCGACGCGGGTGGCGCCTGCGACGCCGTTGATCCAACCGCCGGTGCGGGGGAAGCGTCGCTGGAGCGCGACCATGGCGCGCAGGGCGGCGACGTCGACGTCGAAGTCAAGGCGGGTGCTCCACTGCACGCCCGTGCGACCGTCGGCGGACTGCACCCGGATCGAGTCGCCGGTGTCGACGCCGATGTCCTGGAGGTCCAGTGCCAGCGCGGCGACGTCCGCGGCCGGTGCCGTCACGAGGGTGCTCACCGAGGCGGCAGCGCCGTCGGTGACCGCGGTCGCCCGCCCGTCCGCACGGAACCACAGCGCCCGCACGAGGTCGCCCTCCGCCTCGCTGCGCGACCGGCTGCCACGCCCGATCGGCGGCAGGTAGGCGTCGAAGCCGTCGACAGCAAGGCGGTAGGACCCGCGGTCGCTGAGGTCCTCGGCGTAGGCCTGGAAGTCGTCGACGAAGTCCCAGACCTGGTCGTCGGTGCGGCCCTTCTCCAGCCGTACGACGACGCGATCGCCCCGCTCCTGCACGGAGGCGACGTCGGGGCGCTCGTCCAGCCAGTGCACGACCTTCTGCCGGTCGGTGCCGCCGCTCTCGGCGCCGGAGCAGCCGGAGAGCACCAGGGCCACCGCGAGGAGGAGCAGCAGGACGCGACGCATGGCGGGCACGGTGCCCGGGTCCGACCGGCCGGAAACCCTCAGGCGGTCGCGCGGTGCAGGGTGACGATCCCGCCGGAGAGGTTGTGCCACTCCGCGCCGCTCCAGCCGGCCTCGCCGATCATCGCGGCCAGGCCTGCCTGGTCGGGCCAGGCGCGGATCGACTCGGCGAGGTAGACGTAGGCGTCCGGCGCCGAGGACACGGCGCGGGCCACGGCGGGCAGCGCCTTCATCAGGTACTCGAGGTAGACCGTGCGCCACGGCGTCCAGGTCGGGTGGCTGAACTCGCACACGACCAAGCGACCTCCGGGCTTGGTGACCCGGCGCATCTCGGCCAGCCCGGCGAGCGGGTCGACGATGTTGCGCAGCCCGAAGGAGATGGTGACGGCGTCGAAGGTGGCGTCGCGGAACGGGAGCCTCGTGCCGTCGCCGGCCGTGAACGGCAGGTGCGGAAGCCGCTTCTTGCCGACCTGCAGCATGCCGACGGAGAAGTCGCACGGGATGACGGTCGCGCCGGCGTCGCGGAACGGCTGGCTCGACGTGCCGGTGCCGGCGGCGAGGTCCAGCACCCGGTCGCCGTACGACGGGTCGACGGCGGTGAGCACCTCCTTGCGCCAGCGGCGGTCCTGCCCGAACGAGAGGATGTCGTTGGTCAGGTCGTACCGCCGCGCGACCGCATCGAACATGCGTCGGACGTCGGCGGGCTGCTTGTCGAGCTCTGCGCGGGCCACCGCGGCAGCCTATCGGCGCAAATTCGCTCGCAACCAACCGGCCGCCCGCGGCGTCTACTCCTACATGAACACCAAGACGCGGCTCGCTCGCCGCATCACCCTCGTCACCGTGGTCGCGGCGCTCCTCTCGGTCCTGGCCTACGGCGTGGGCTGGGCCGTGCGCGAGGACGCACTGCCGTGGCAGGACTCCTCACCGACCGCGGCCCCGCGACAGCACCGGCCGGCACCGGCGCCGAGCACCAGCACTCCTGCGGCGACGCCCTCGCAGGACGGCACCCCCAGCCCGTCCGAGGAGCCGAGCGAGACACCCGGCGACCAGCCGAGTGCGACTCCCAGCGAGACGCCGAGCGGGACCCCGGACGCGACGCCGAGCGAGGTTCCCAGCGCGACCCGCAGCGCGAAGCCCACACCGACGGCCGGGCCGGCGCTGCTCTCCCCGGCGACGACGGCCCGCGGGTCCGCGAGCCTGCAGGCGCGGCTGAAGCAGATCGCGTGGTTCAGCGGTGACGTGACCGACCACTACGGCGCCGTGACGGCCGAGGCGGTGCGCGGCTTCCAGGCCAAGCGCCAGATCGCGGTCACCGGCGCCGTGGACCAGCGCACCCTCGACCTGCTGCACAAGATGACCCGCCAGCCCACCCAGGGCGAAGCCTGACGAACCAGCCGCCGCCGGGCGGTGGGGGCAACACCCCGGGCCCGCTGGACCCGCGCTGCACGACCGGCCGGGTGCTCTGCATCGACAAGTCGAGCCGCACCCTGCGCTGGGTGGTCGACGGCGACGTCCGCAAGACCGTGGACGTGCGCTTCGGCTCCTCCGAGTCCGCCGACCCGGGAGGGCGTCTTCGCCATCGAGCGCAAGAGCCGCGACCACGTCTCGTCGCTGTACCACACGCCGATGCCGTACGCGATGTTCTTCTCCCGCGGCCAGGCGGTGCACTACTCCTCGGACTTCGCCGCCCGTGGCTACAACGGCGCCTCGCACGGGTGCGTCAACGTGCGCGACAAGGACGCCGTGGCGTGGCTCTTCGACCAGGTCCAGGCTCGGCGACAAGGTCGTCGTCTACTGGAGTCGAGGACCGGGCTCAGCCGAGCGCGACGACCTTGTCGAGGTAGCCGACGACCTCGTCCGGGGTCAGCCCGGTGCTGAAGATGTCGTAGGTCAGGCCCTTGCTCTCGGTCCGGCACTGGACGTTGTAGTCGGCGGCGGTCGGAGGCTGGCCGGTCGGCATGCCCGTGGTCGGGTCGGCCGCCTCCTTCCAGATCACCGCGCAGCGCTTCCCCTGCACGTCCTGGAGCCTGGTAGTGCGCACCCGACTGGTCGACCGAGAACGGCCCGCTCGGGTTCAGCAGGCCGGCAGGGCCGGGCACGACGGTGACGGCGAGCCTGCGCCGGCGTGCTCTGCTGGGTGCTCCCCGGCTCGGGGAGGTCGATGTAGTCTGCGGGCCCGCGCGGCGCCGTACTCCTTGGCGAGGGACTTGTTGGCCTGCTTCTCGCTCGCGATCGTGCTCGCGACGAAGGTCTTGAACTGCGCGGTCTGCTCCGCCGAGGTCAGCCCGGCCTGCTCGGCCGTGATCGCCTGCAGCGCGACGAAGCGGTCGTCCAGCCTTCTCGGGCAGCGTGGGCAGCGTCGTGGTCGCGGCAGCCGGGTCGTCGACGACCTTCGGCAGCCCGACCCCGAACCCGACGGCGGCGACGAGCAGGACGGCGCCGGTGGCGGCACCGGCAACGGTGGAGCGTGCGATCGGCATTGCGCCATCATGCCGGGTCGACCTGAGAGATCCCCGAGGGGGCTCCAGGTCGGACCGCAGGTCGGGCTACAGGTCGGAACCGTCGGCCAGCCGGACGTAGTCGAGGTCGCGCGCGCCGAGCAGGCGGCCGAACTGGGCGTCGACGATCCCCAGCCCGGCCTCGGAGTAGACCCGGTCGTGGATCGCGACGTTGCGGGCGGCGCCGACCGAGCGCGCGAAGTCGATGCCCTCGCTGAGCCGCATCCACGGCGCGCAGACCGGGGTGAGCAGCACGTCGACCGGCACGCCGGGCACGGTCAGCGCGTCGCCGGGGTGGAAGACGGCCTGCTCGCCGACGCTCATCAGGTAGCCGCTGTTGTGGAAGCGCGGCAGGTCCGGGTGGATCACGGCGTGCAGGCTCCCCGATCGCGCGGACCCCGATCCCGCCGATGGTCCAGGTCTCGTCCGGCGCGACGACGGTGACCCGCTCGGCCACGTCGGGCGCGGACTCGCGGATCTGCGCGGCCACGGCGGCGATCGTGTAGATCGGGGCGTCCGTGGCACGCAGGTTCTCGGCGTCGTAGTGGTCCGCGTGCTCGTGGGTGATCAGCACCGCGTCGGCGCTGTCGACCGACTCGCGCTCGCTCCACATGCCGGGGTCGAGGACCAGGGTGGTGCCGTCGTGCTCGATCCGGACGGCGGCGTGGCCGAACTTGGTCAGGCGCATGTTCCCACCGTAGCCCGCGGGGTCAGCCGGTCTGGTGGTGGACGAAGCACCAGCGCCAGTCCTCGCCCGGCTCCACCGAGCGCATCACGGGGTGCAGGGTCTCGCGGAAGTGCGCGGTGGCGTGGCGCCCCGGCGAGGAGTCGCAGCAGGCGACGTGCCCGCAGGTCAGGCACATCCGCAGGGCGACCCACTGCTCGCCGTCGGCGATGCACTCCGCGCACGCCAGCACCGACGGCACCTCGGGCGATCCGGCCAACGGGGTGGCCAGCAGGTCCTCGCAGCCGCCGGCGAGCGGCCGGCTGGCGACGGCGGTCCGCAGCTCGGCACGCTGCGCGACGGCGGCGTCCAGCATGGACTCCTCGACGTCGAGCATCGCCAGCACCTCGCTGACGATCTCCGAGGGCACCTTGCCGGTGGAGCGGATCTCGAGCACCCGGCGGCGCTCCTTCTCGATCATCTCCCCGCGCCAGCGCGCGTAGAGATCGCTCGGGCTCTCCAGGTCGGCGGTGGTGCCGAGCCGCTCCCAGGCGGCGAAGTTGCGCTGCTCGATGCGCTGGATGATCAGGTCCCGCACGCGCAGCGGGTCGTCGTCCTCGGCGGCGAGACTCGTCGAGACGCTTGATGCCCGCCTTCGCCGCCTGCTGGAGCAGGGTCGCGCGGGCGAGCGCGTCGTCCTGCGGGTCGGGGCCGGGGACCCGCAGCGTGCGCGCCAGGGCGGGCAGGGTGAGCCCCTGGCCGAGCAGCGTGCCCGCCACGACGGCGAACGCGATGATCAGCAGCACCTCGCGGTGGGCGGTGTCCTCCGGCACGGTGAACGCCGCCGCGAGGGTGACCACCCCGCGCATGCCCGCCCAGCCGATGAGGAACGAGCCTGCGCCACAGCATCGGCATCGGCTCGCCCGTGCGCGCCTCCGGCCCGCGGCGCAGCAGCAGGCCGCTGGCCGCGAACACCCAGACCATGCGCAGCACGACACAGGTCAGCAGCGCGGCGCCGCACGCGAGGGCGATCGTGCTTGCGCCGTACTCGCTGTCGCCGACCTCCGCCAGCAGCCAGTCGGCCTGCAGGCCGATGAGCAGGAAGACGGTGTTCTCCAGGACGTAGGCGATGGTGCGCCAGTTGGTGCGCTCGGCGATCCGCGACTGCGCGGACTGCAGGATCGGCGCGACGTGGCCCAGCAGCAGTCCCGCGACGACGACGGCGACGACGCCGGAGGCGTGGATCTCCTCCGCCACGATGTACGACGCGAACGGGATCACCAGTGAGATCGCAGTGTCGAGCAGCGGGTCGGTGACCTTCTTGCGGATGAAGCCGACGACGAGAAACGCGAGGCCGCCGATCGCCGCACCACCGCCGGCGGCGATCACGAAGTCGAGGCCGACCTGCCAGGCCGCGACCGTCGTACCGAGCGCGGCGACCGCCGTGCGCAGCGCGACCAGGGCGCTGGCGTCGTTGAGCAGGGACTCGCCCTCGAGGATCGTGACGACGCGCCGGGGCAGGCCGATCCGGCGGCCGATCGCGGTCGCGGCGACCGCGTCGGGCGGTGCGACGACGGCGCCGATGGCGAGGGCCAGGGCCCAGTGCAGGTCGGGGATGACGAGTTTCGACCACCGCACCGACGCCGAGGGTGGTGAACGCGACCAGGCCCACGGACAGCAGCAGGATCGGGCCGCGGTTGGCGTTGAAGTCGACGAGCGAGGTGTTGACGGCCGCGGAGTAGAGCAGCGGTGGGAGCAGGCCGAGCAGCACCATCTCGGGCTCGAGACGCAGGCTCCGGCACCCCGGGGACGTACGACGCGGCGACGCCGACCACCACCAGGGTCAGCGGCGCGGGGACGTCCACCCGCTCCGAGAGGGCGGTCACCGTCAGGACGACGACCGCCACGGCGACGAGCAGGAATGCGATCTCCACCCCGCTATTCTCCCGGTTCGGTGGCGAGAGCGCGGATGGCGCCGTCCAGGCTCGCGGCGGCCGGTGCGGTCGACGACGGCCTCCACGACCTCGATCCCGCCGTTCGGCGAGGCCAGCGCCTGCTCCAGACTCGGGGCGCGAGGTGACCCTCAGGTGCGCGACCCGGTGGGCGGCGCACAGGCTGGCGAGGTCCGTGCCGTGCGGGGTGCCGAAGAGCCGCTCGAAGGAGGCCGCGTGCGCGGGCGCGCCCTGCTCCAGCATCGAGAAGATCGCCCCACCGTCGTCGTTCGGGACCACGATGGTGAGGTCCGGACGCGGCTCGTCGGGGCCGAGGACGAGCGCGGTCTGGTCGTGCAGGAAGGTCAGGTCCCCCATCAGGGCGAGGTTCCGCGTCGAGCCCGGCCGGCCGAGCGCAGCACCGATCGCGGTGCTGATCGTGCCGTCGATCCCGGCCAGGCCGCGGTTGGCGATCACCTTGCGCCGGCTCCCGACGGGCGTGGGGCGCGCCACCAGGTCGAGGTCGCGGATCGGACTGGACGCCCCGACCACCAGCAGCCCGCCGGCGGGGAGGGCGGCGTGCGTGGCGCTCGCGACGTCGTACGGCGTGAGGGTGGGCTGCTCCGCGAGCAGGCGGTCCACCCGGCGGGCCAGCGCCCGGTCCGCGTCGCGCCAGGCGGCGAGCCAGGCCGGGTCGTCCGGCTCGCCGGCCCAGGACGGCGGGCCGATCGCGACCGAGCCCGGCGGAGCGGGCGGCCACACGCCGGGGCTCGGGACGACGAGCACCTCCACGTCGTACCGCTCCAGGAGGCGGGTGACCGGCCGGGACAGCGTGGGCCTCCCGAGGACCACCACCCGCTCGATCCGCTCGCCCAGGGTGGTCCCGAGCAGCAGCCGGTAGGTGCGCAGCGCGTGGTCGCCCGTGCGCGCGCCGCTGCTCGGCTCGGCCAGCAGCGGCCACCCGGCCGCCTCGGCGAGCCTGCCGCGCACGCGGGCCGGCGTCGTCGCCTGCCACCACGACCGTGCGGGGCCCTGGCCACAGCGGCTCCGGCTCGCCACGCACCATCCATTCTTGTCGTGAATCGGCCGGTCCCACGACGAATTCGGTAGGTGCGTGGGGCGCAGGAGCCTCCGGCACCAGGGGCGCGTCGAGCCTGGACGTTGAGGTGCAGTGGGCCCTCGGCTGCCGGGGAGGCCGCGAGCAGGTCCGCCTCCGAGGCGATGTCGTACGTCGTCACGAAGGGGCTGAAGATCCCGACCTGGTCGGTGGTCTGGTTGGCGCCGGTGCCGCGCAGCCGGGCCGGGCGGTCGGCCGAGAGCACGACGAGCGGGATGCCGGAGTGGGCGGCCTCCAGGACGGCGGGATGGAGGTTCGCGACGGCCGTGCCGGAGGTGGTGACGACGGCTGTGCGGGCGCCGGACTTGGTGAGCCCGAGCGCGAGGAAGCCTGCCGTCCGCTCGTCGATCCGGGTGTGCAGGCGGGGCCCGCCGCTCCCCTGCGCGGCCCACAGCGCCAGCAGGAGCGGGGCGTTGCGCGAGCCGGGCGCGGCCACCACGTCGGTGACGCCGGCGCGCGCGAGCCAGGCCAGGCAGGCGTCGGCGAGGGCGGCGGAGGTCATCGCTCCCGATCCTCCCGCACCCCACGTACGGCGGCCAGGCGGGCCGTCCAGTGCGCCACCCGCTCGGGCGCGGCGGCCAGTGCGTCCACCGCGGCGAGGTCGACGGCCGGACGCCCGACCGGCAGCGCGCCGTCCACGGGCAGCAGCGGCGCGGCCGCCACGTCGGCGGTGAGCAGGCTGGACGGTGGCCAGCCCACAGGCGTGGGGCAGGCTCCGGGAGTGCCGCGGCGAGCGCGACCCCGGCGGCGATCCCCACCGAGGTCTCCAGCGCCGAGGAGACCACCACGGGCAGGCCGATCCGCTCCGCGATCTCCAGGCAGGCACGCACGCCGCCGAGCGGCTGCACCTTGAGCACCGCGATGTCGGCGGCCTCCAGGCTCGCGCACCCGGTAGGGGTCCTCGGCCCGGCGGATCGACTCGTCGGCCGCGACCGGGACGTCCACCCGGCGGCGGACCCGCGCCAGGTCCTCGACGCTCGCGGTGGGCTGCTCCACGTACTCCAGGCTGCCGGCGGCGCGGTCCAGGGCGCCGATCGCGGCGACGGCGTCCTCGACCGACCAGCCGCCGTTGGCGTCGACCCGCACCTTGCCTCCCGGGCCGAGGGCGGCGCGCACGGCCGCGACCCGGTCGAGGTCCTCGGCCAGCGACTGGCCGGGCTCGGCGACCTTCACCTTGGCGGTGCGGCAGCCGCCCGCCCGGACGATCTCGGCGGCCCGCTCGGGACCGACCGCGGGCACGGTCACGTTGACCGGGACGGTGTCGCGCACCGGTGCGGGCCAGTCCCCGGCCAGGGCCTCCTCCGCACAGCGCAGCCAGGGCTCGGCGACCTCGGGCGAGTACTCCAGGAAGGGGCTCCACTCCCCCCAGCCGCCGGGGCCGCCGAGGAGCGCGACCTCGCGCACGGTGATGCCGCGGAAGCGGGTGCGCATCGGGATCGAGAGGACCCTCACCGCGCCGCCTCCGCACGCAGGGCCTGCCGGTCCGGCTTGCCGTTGGGCAGCAGCGGGATCGCATCGAGGACCACGACCTGGCGCGGCGCCCAGGCCCGCGGGTGCTCGGCGGCGACCCAGTCGCGCAGCGCCGCGGCATCGACCGGCGCCGTGAGACTCGACGAAGGCCACCACCCGGTTGCCCCACTCGGCGTCCGGTACGCCGAGCACCTCCGCCGCCGCGACCGCCGGGTGCCCGCGCAGCCGCTCCGCCACGGCCGGCCCCGGCACGTTCAGCCCGCCGGTGACGACGACGTCGTCGAGCCGGCCGATCAGCGCCAGCCGGCCGTCCTCGTCGAAGCGGCCCGCGTCGGAGGTGAGGAACCAGCCGTCGACGAGCACCTCGGCGGTCAGGTCCGGCGCGCCGTCGTAGCCGGTGAACAGGGTGGGCCCGGCGATCCGCACCCGGCCGCCCTCGCCGAGCGCGACCGCCACCCCGTCGAGCGGTACGCCGTCGTAGACGCACCCGCCGGCGGTCTCCGCCGAGCCGTACGTCGCCACGACGTGCACCCCCGCGTCGGCCGCCCGGGCGCGCAGGCCCGCGCCGATCGGCCCACCGCCGAGCAGCACGGTGTGCGCGCGGCGCAGGGCCGCGCGGTCCTCGGCGACCTCGAGCATCCGGGTCAGCCTGGGTGGGCACGAGCGAGGTGAACCACCCGTCGCCCGCCGGCCAGCCGTCGCGCTCCAGCAGCGTCGGGGCGTGCCCGGCGACGAGTGAGCGGAGCAGCACCTGCACCCCCGCGACGTACGACGGCGGGAGGGCGAGCACCCACGGGCCGCTCGCACCGAGCCGGGCCGCCGAGGCGCGGACCGAGGCGAGCACCGCCTCGCGGCCCAGCAGCACGCGCTTCGGCGTACCGGTCGATCCGGAGGTGGTGACGACCAGCGAGACGTCGTCCGGGCCGTCGAGCCAGGCCCGGGCCCCGGCCCTCACCTCGTCGGCGGAACCGGAGGCCGCCCAAACTCGCACGCGACAAAACCTAGTCGCTGGGGGATGATGACCGACGATGAGGACCGATCGGGCGGAATCTCAGACCCTGTGGCGACGGCTGGTGCCGCCGACGCCGCTGGGGCGACGTCTCGCGTCCCAGATGACCCTGCTCACCACGGGTGAGGGCGCCTTCAACACGGGCAGCGCGGTCTTCCTCACCCAGGTGGTCGGGATGTCGGCAGCCCGGGTCGGCCTGGCGCTGACCCTCGTCAACGTCGCGGAGTTCCTGCTCGCCTACCCCGCCGGTCGGGTCGCCGACCGGTTCGGCCCGCGGCGGGTGTGGGCGGTGAGCATGTGGGTGCGCGGCGCCTGCTTCGTCGCGCTGCCGTTCGTCGGCTCCTTCGAGACCTACCTCGTCGTCGGCACGGTCTTCGCCGTCTTCGGATCCGCGGCCCGGTCTGGCTACCGCGCCTACGTCGTCGACGTGCTCCCGCCCGAGGAGCGGGTCGCCACCCAGGCCCACCTCTACTCCGCGGTCAACCTCGGACTGACCCTCGGCGCGATCGTCGGCGGCATCGCGCTGGCCACCGGGAGCCTGGAGGTCATCCGCTGGTCGCCGCTCTTCGCCGCCCTGCTGACGATCGTGAGCGCGCTGCGGATCGCCGGCCTGCCTGCCGCGCCGCACGACCTGCGCGTCGCCAACGGCGAGGCCCGCGTGCGCCCTGCCGGGCCCGGCCCGGCGCGCAACCGGGGCTGGGTCGCGCTGACGTTCTGCCTCGGCGTGCTGTCGACCAACCAGACCCTGCTGCACGTGGTGATCCCCCTGTGGGTCGTCGAGGCCACCGACGCCCCGCACGTCCTGCTGGCGTGGCTCTACGGCACCAACACGGTGCTGTGCATCGTCCTGCCGGCGTACACCTCGAAGGGGGTGCGAGGCCTGCGCGACGGGATGCGGTACGTGTGGATCTCCACGGCCTTCTTCGTGGTGTCCTGCCTGGTCACCCTGACCACCCACTCCACCGCCGGTGTGGTGACCGTGCTGCTCGTGTGGCTCGGGCACGTCACGGTGACCGGGGCGGAGCTCTTCTTCTCCGGGGCGAGTTTGGGCCTTCCAGGCCGAGCCTGATGGACCCGCACCGACGCGGGGAGTACCAGGGCGTCGCCGAGGTCACCCGCGCGATGGGTTCGATGTGGGCGCCCGCCGCCTTCACCTTCCTCGCCCTCGGGCAGGGCGGCGAGGGCTGGCTGGTGATCGCGGCGGTGATCGTCGGCGCGTCGGCACTGACCGGGCCGTCGCTGCGCAGCGCGACGCGCTTCCGCGACCAGCACTTCCCGGCCACCGCGGACCCGGATCCGGAGGAAAGTCGGTCGACAGGGGTCAACGCCGGAGCGTAGACTTTCTCTTGATGTCAAGATATATTCCGGAGCGGGTCGCCCGTCTCGCCGGTCCCACCCCCCTGGTCCGCCGGCTCTCCACGCAGTCGGTGCTCTCCGCCTTCGGCGACGGCGTCTTCCTCACCGGCAGCGCGGTCTTCTTCACCCAGATCGTCGGGCTGAGCGCCGCCCAGGTCGGCCTCGGGCTGACCGTCGCGGGCGTGGTGACCTTCCTGCTCGCCGTACCGCTCGGCAAGGCTCAGCGACCGCTACGGCGCCCGCACGGTCTGGGCCCTGGCCTCGCTGCTCGAGGCGCTGCTCTACCTCGCCTGGCTCGCCGTCGGCGGCCTCGGCACCTTCATCGCGATGATGATCGTGCTGGAGACCGTCTCCACGGCCAGCCGGGCCGCGCGCAACGCCTACCGCTTCGACGTCTTCCCCCGCGAGGAGCGGGTCTCCTCCAACGCCTACTTCCGCGCCGCGCGCAACGTCGGCTACACCCTCGGCGCGCTGCTCGCCGGGGTCGCGCTCGCCACCAACAGCGACGACGTGGTCCGCGCCGTCCCGCTGGCGACCGCCGTCCTGCTGCTGCTCAACGCGGCTCTCGTCGCGCGCCTGCCCCGGGCGATCCACCACGCCGAGGAGGCGCCGCTGGAGCAGGTCCTGGAGGAGGCGGGCGACCGGAAGAGCGCCCTGCGCAACCGCGGGTACGTCGCGATGTCCATCTGCAGCGGCGTGCTGAACACCCACCAGGTGCTGCTCAACGTGGTGATCCCGCTGTGGCTGGTCGAGGAGACCGACGCCCCGCGCGTGCTGCTCGCCTGGCTGTTCGGCACCAACACCGTGATGGCTGTGCTGCTGCAGGTCGCCGCCGCCCGCGGCATCACCACCGTGGCCGACTCGCTGCGCGCCCAGCGTCGTGGCGCCTTCTTCTTCGTCCTGTCCTGCGCGATCGTGCTGGTCACCCACGACACCGTCGGCTGGGTGACGATCGTGCTGGTCTGGGTGGGCCACGTGACCGTGACCGGCGCCGAGCTCTTCGGCTCCGCCGGCGACTGGGGCCTGCAGGCCGAGGCTCTCCGACCCCGCACGGCGCGGGGAGTACCAGGGCGTCACCCAGCTCGGCTACACCCTCGGCTCGGTGTGGGCCCCGGCGGCGTACACCTTCCTCGCCATGGAGTGGGGTGCCCAGGGCTGGCTCGTCATCGCGGCCATCGTCGCGGTCGCCGCGGTCGCCATCCACCCGGCCGCACGGGCCGCCGAGCGGTACCTGACCCGGGTGGGCGCGGAGAGCGCGCAGCCTGCTTGAATCGACGGCTATGGCCACCCCTGCCCACTGGATCGCCGGCGCCCGACTGCGCACCCTGCCCGCCGCGGTCGCGCCCGTGCTCGTCGGCACCGCCGTGGCGGCGTACGCCGACGCCGCGGTGTGGTGGCGCGCCCTGCTCGCGCTGGTGGTCAGCCTGGCGCTGCAGGTCGGGGTCAACTACGCCAACGACTACTCCGACGGCATCCGCGGCACCGACGACGAGCGGGTCGGCCCGCTGCGCCTGGTCGGCTCCGGCCTCGCCACCCCGGCGGCCGTCAAGCGGGCGGCGTTCCTCTCGTTCGGCGTCGCCGCCCTCGCCGGGCTCGCCCTGACCGCCGCCACCGGCGCGTGGTGGCTGCTGGCCGTCGGCGCGCTGAGCGTGCTCGCCGCCTGGTACTACACCGGCGGCTCCAAGCCCTACGGCTACCTCGGCCTCGGTGAGGTGATGGTCTTCGTGTTCTTCGGCCTGGTCGCCGCGGTCGGCACCACCTGGGTGCAGACCGAGGCGTGGGGCCAGATCGGCTGGGCCTCGGTCGCCGCCGGCACCGGCGTCGGCGCGCTGGCCTGCGCGATCCTGGTCGCCAACAACCTGCGCGACATCCCGACCGACGAGGTCGCCGGCAAGATCACCCTCGCGGTGCGGCTGGGCGATCGTCGTACCCGGGGGTTCTACGCCGTCCTCGTCGCGCTCGCCGCCCTGGCGGTCGTCGTCCTGGCCGCGCTCACCTCGTGGTGGGCACTGCTCGGGCTGGGCTTCCTGGTCCCGGCCCTCGCCGCGGCCCGGACCGTGCTCGGCGGAGCCCGCGGCCCGGCCCTGATCCCGGTGCTGCAGCAGACGGGGATCGCCGAGCCTGGTCTGGGCCGTCCTGGCCGGCCTGGGGCTCGTCCTGGCTTGAGTGGGGGCGCGGCACGACCCGCGTCGCCCTCTCCCCACTCGCGGAGGCTCAGTCCTCCGGCTCGTCCTCCTTGGCGCGCATCTCCTCGTACTTCTCGGAGATCCGGCCGGCGCGGTCCTCGACCTTCACCGCGAAGGCGTTGCGCTGCCGCTCCAGGAGCAGGTACGACGCGACGCCGCTGACCAGGAACGCGATCACCACGACGAGCAGCACGTTGACCGCGTCGGCGACGAGGAACCACACCCCGAACACGATGCAGAAGGCGCCGACGAACATGCCGGCGCGCAGAGCGGTGTAGATCCAGAACTCCTTCACCGCACCAGGGTATGCGGGCCACCCGCGGAAGCGACCCCCGGGGACCGCCCCCACGGCGACCACCGCCGCCCTACTCTTGAAGGGTGAAGTCTGTTGCTCGTCGTGATCCTCTTCGCGGCCATCACCTATCTGGCGGTGCGCTGGCTGCAGGACCGCGGGTACGGCGGCCAGCAGGTCCCGCGCCGGCCGTCCCGCCCGCAGCCGCCGAGCCGCCCGGTCGCGCCGGACGACGACGAGACCTTCCTGCGCGACCTCGAGTGGCAGCGCCGGCAGGAGCGGCGGGGCAAGAACCCGCCGGACCAGCCGGAGGCCTGACCCGTGAGGGCCTGACCCGCGAGGGCCTGACCCCCGAGGACCCCACCCCCGAGGGCCCGCGCCTCAGGAGTCCGCGAGGAAGGCGGGGCGCTCGTCGGCGTAGGAGTGCTGGCTCGACGTCGCGAAGTAGTTGATGCCGATGAAGTTGAACCACAGCGTGGCGACGCCGACCAGGGCGAGCATCGCGGCCCGGCGGCCCTTCCAGCCGGCCGTGGCGCGGGCGTGGAGGTAGCCGGCGTACACGACCCAGGTGATGAACGCCCACACCTCCTTGGGGTCCCAGTTCCAGTAGCGCGACCACGCCTCGTGGGCCCAGATCGGGCCGGTGATGAGGACCGCGAAGGTCCACACCGGGAAGGCGAAGGCGTGCACCCGGTAGGCCAGCCGGTCCAGCGCGTCGAGCCTGCGGGACCCGGGCCAGCCAGCCGCGCAGGCTCGCGGCCGGCCTCGGTGGCGCGGCGCTCGGCCCGCTGCCGGACCAGGTACATGATCGAGGCGATGCCGCCGAGGGTGAACGCGCCGGTGGCGATGGCGGCCGAGACCACGTGGATCACCAGCCAGGGCGAGTCCAGCGCCTCGGTGAGCGGCGCGACCGAGTCGTGCAGCCAGATCACCGCGACCATCAGCGTGGTCAGCACGAAGCCGACGACGAGCGGGCCCATCCAGCCGAGCGAGAAGCGGCGGTAGAGGACGACGTACAGCATGGCGACGATGAACGTGCCGGTCAGCGTGAACTCGTACATGTTGCCCCACGGCACCCGGTTCGGGTCCGCGGCCATGCCGCGCCCGACGAGCGCCACGAAGTGCACGGCGCAGGCGATCGCGGTCAGCAGGAAGCCGAGCCGGCCGAGGAAGGCCACCCGCTCGCCGCGTGCCGGCGTCTCGGCGTCCCCCTCCCCCAAGGCTGGTACGCCGCCCGCGGCGACCAGACCACGGTCGGCGGCCGGCTGGCGCAGGGACGCCCACTCGGCCAGGTGCACGAGCAGGGCCAGGAAGTAGACGACGCCGGCGACCGCGACCGCCTGGTTGCTCAGCGTCTCCCACGTGGCGTCCTTCACCGGGGTACCTCCTTGAGCCTGGCCGAGCAGCGTGGAGAGGATCTCGTCCATCTCGCCGTTGCCGGACCGATCGAGTACGGCGACCTCGACGTGAGTGCCACCGCTGCCGTCCATTGTGCCGGGCGTGGCCCGCACCCACACCCGCCGGGGGCGGATGAAGAGCGAGGCGCACAGCCCGATCAGCGCGAGGATCACGCCGATGAGAGCGACGCCCTTGCCGGGCGTCTGGCTGATCTGGATGCGGACCCACGGGTCCACCCGGTCGAAGGTGACCGAGCCGAGGTTGTCGGGCAGCCTGGAAGGTGTCCCCCGGCTGCAGGTCGACGCGCACCGGCTTGCCGTCCTTCTCCACCAGGCTTCGCGTTCGTCTTGTCGAGCACGTACACCGACTGCGAGCGGCCGGACTCGATGCCGAGGTCGCCGGTGTAGGCGAGCATCGACAGGGTCGGGTTGAGGTCGTTGCCGAAGACGGTGACCGGGTCGCCGTTGCGCATGTCGAACGTGGGGTAGAACAACCCCTCCAGGCCGAGTCTGCGGGTTGCTCACCGGCGGCTTGATCACGCCGAAGGACAAGAAGCTCGCGTCCTGCGGGAGGAAGGGCGTCGGGCCGGTGTAGGTGACCTGGCCCTTCGCGTCGCGCACGGTGACGACCGGCGCGTAGCCGTGGCCGATCAGGAAGACGTCGGTGCCGTCGATCTCCAGCGGGTGGTTGACCCGCAGGTCGTACTCCTTCTCCGGGCCCTTCAGGCTCTCCCGGTAGGCTCAGGTGCGCCTGGAACTTGCGCGCCTGGCCGGCCCGCGGGCCGGAGTCGAGCCACTCGACGTCGAACTTGTCGACGGTGAACCGGAAGTCCTTGAGCCTGGGACTGGCGGAACAGGCCGCCGGGGTTGAAGTCGTCGTACTGGGTGAGGCTGTTGCTGAACGTCGAGCCCTCGGTGATGATCACGCCGCCCTGGTAGCCCCACAGCCCGCCGACGGCGAAGCCGGCCAGCACGATGAGCACCGAGAGGTGGAAGAGCAGGTTGCCGGCCTCACGGACGTAGCCGCGCTCGGCGGCGACGAAGTCGTCACCGTCGGCGGCCGGGCGGAGCCGGTGCCGCCGGCCGAGGACCGCGCGGGCGTGGGCCAGCACCTCGGCGGCGTCCACGTCGGTGTCGTACGACGCCTGCACGGGCATCCGGGTCAGGTGCCGCGGCGCCACCGGGGGCCGGGCGCGCAGGGCGCGGTAGTAGACGAACAGCCGGGGCACGATGCAGCCCACCAGCGAGAGCACCAGCAGCAGGTAGACCGCGGAGAACCAGGGCGAGGAGTAGACCGCGAACAGGTCGAGCTTTCTCGTAGACGGGGGTGAGCCTTGGGATGGTCGCTCTTCCACCGGGTGACCGCGAGCGAGTCGACGCCGGCCTGCGGGATCACCGAGCCGGGGATCGCGGCGAGCGCGAGCAGCAGGAGCAGCATCAGCGCCGTGCGCATGGAGGTGATCTGGCGCCACAGCCAGCGCAGCAGCTCCCGTGCGGTCAGGCTCGCCCGGACGACGCTCGGCGCTCACAGGATCGTCTCGCCGAAGTCGACGGTGCGCAGGCTGGGCCCACTGCACGACGTGGTCCCACCAGCCGGTGACCATCAGCACGCCGATGACCACGAGGAAGGCACCACCGACCCGCATGAAGGCGAGACTGGTGGCGGCGTACCCAGCCCAGGGCGTGGGAGAGGCGGTTGTAGAGCAGCGCGACGACGATGAACGGCAGGCCCAGCCCGAGCGCGTAGCAGAGCGCCAGCAGGCCGCCCCGCGCCGCGGTGGCGCCGTCGGCGAAGGTCAGGTTGAGGATCACCCCGAAGGTCGGCCCGACGCAGGGCGTCCAGCCGATCGCGAAGAGGGCGCCGATCAGCGGGGCGGCGCCCAGCCCGACGGCGGGCACCTTGTGCACCCGCAGGTCGCGCTGGAAGAGGGAGAGGACACCGGCGAAGACCAGCCCGAGGACGATCAGCACGACGCCGAGGACCAGCCTGCAACTCGTCCTGGTAGCGGCGCAGCGACTGGCCGATCGAGCCGAAGGCGGTGCCGTAGAAGACGAAGACGACCGCGAAGCCGAGCACGAAGAGCACCGATCCGAGCAGCATCCGGCCGCGGCGGTTGCTCGCCTCACCGGCGGCGAGGTCCGCACCCGAGAGGCCGGTGGCGTAGGACAGGTAGCCGGGCAGCAGCGGGAGCACGCACGGCGAGAAGAACGAGACCAGGCCCGCGATCGCCGCCACGGGCACTGCCAGACCGAGCGAGCCGGCGGCGGCCTGCTCGCGGAACCACTCACCCATCGGACTCCGCCAGGGTGTCCTTCACCACGGTGGTGAGCGTGCTCTTGGACGGGATCGGGCCGTTGATCAACGCGGCGACCCGGCCCTCGGCGTCGAGGACGATCGTCGCGGGCATCGACGGCGGGGCGTACTTGCCCAGGCCCAGCAGGGTCTCGCTGCCCGGGTCGTAGAGCGAGGGGTAGTCGACACCGCGGTCGCGCTCGAAGGCGGCGGCGTTCTCCGGGGCCGCGTCGCGGATGTTGATCCCGACGAAGGCGACCTTCTCCTTGCCCAGGCTCCTTCTCCGCCTCGACCAGCATCGGCATCTCGGCGCGGCACGGGCCGCAGCCGGACCACCACACGTTGAGGACGACGACCTTGCCGCGCAGGTCCGCGACGTCGAGGGGCTTGCCCTGGATCGTCTTGCCGCTGATCTCGACCGCGTCCGGCCGCTTGTCGCGCGCCACCTCGACGACGCCGCCGTCGCCCCCGACGTACTCGAGGTCGCCGGTGCCGCCGATGTCGGAGCAGGCGGTCATCAGCAGCAGCGGGGCGATCAGCCCGGCGAGGCGGGCGCGGCGGGTCATGCGGGGGGTGTCCCCTCCGGCCTGTTCTCCTCCGGGGCGTCACCGGCCGAGAACGGCGCGGCGATGTCGCCGGTCGGGATCAGGTCCAGGGCCGGCTCGGCGTAGGAGATCTCGACGAGGCTCCTCGCCCGCGAAGCCGAAGGAGGTGATCGAGCACAGCGTGCACTGGCGCTTGCGCGGGTCGTGCAGGAAGGAGCGCTTCTCCGCGGCCAGGCGGGTGGTCCAGATCGGGAGCCTGGTGGGAGACCAGCACCGCCTCGTGCCCCTCGGCGTCGCGGCGGGCGTCGTGGACCGCGGCCATCATCCGCTCGACGATCGCCTTGTAGGGCTCGCCCCATGACGGCTTGAACGGGTTGTAGAGGTGGCGCCACAGCAGCGGGTTGCGCAGCGCGTTGTTGCCCTTGCCGAAGGTGCGGCCCTCGAACCGGTTCTCCGACTCCAGGATCCGCGGCTCGACCTCGATCGGCAGCCCGAGCGCGGTCGCCAGCGGGGCGGCGGTCTCCTGCGCGCGCTCCAGCGGCGAGGAGCGGATCAGGGTGACGTCGTTGCCCTTGAGCGCCTGGCCGACCCGGTCGGCCATCGCGCGGCCCCGGGTGGAGAGGTGGAAGCCGTCGCGGCGCCCGTAGAGGATGCCCTGGGGGTTGTGGACCTCCCCGTGACGGACCAGGTGGACGACGGTGTCGGGGGTGCTCATCCGATCTCCTCAGCGGCAGCGCGGGCGGCGGCAGGCAGGGCGTCGAGCACCTGCTGGACGGCACGGTCGTCGTGGGAGGACGACACGAACCAGGCTTCGTAGGCCGACGGGGGCAGGTGGACACCCTGGTCGAGCATGGAGTGGAACAGCGCGGCGTACGCCGGGACGGAGGTGCGCTGCGCCTGCGCGAAGTCGCGCACCGGCTCCTCGGTGAGGAACACCGAGAACATCGAGCCCGTCGACTGGATCACGTGCGGCAGGCCGGCGGCGGTGAAGGACTCCGCGATCCCGGCCCGCAGCGCGTCGGCGACCACGTCGAGGCGGGCGTAGACCTCCTCGGTCGCCGCGGTCAGCGTGGCGAGCCCGGCGGCGGTCGCGACCGGGTTCCCCGAGAGCGTGCCGGCCTGGTAGACCGGGCCCTCCGGAGCGAGGTGGGCCATCACGTCGGCCCGGCCGCCGAAGGCCGCCGCGGGGAAGCCGCCGCCCATCACCTTGCCGAAGGTGAGCAGGTCGGGGGTCCAGCCCTCGACCTTGCCGTCGGTGCCCCACTGGCCGTTGGCCGAGACCCGGAAGCCGGTCATCACCTCGTCGCTGACGAACAGCGCGCCGTGCGCTCGGCAGGTCTCGGCGAGGAAGCGGTTGAAGCCCGGCTCGGGCGGGACCACGCCCATGTTGCCCGGCGCCGCCTCGGTGACCAGGCAGGCGATCCGGTCGCCGTGCTCGGCGAAGGCGGCCGTGACCGCCTCCCGGTCGTTGTAGGGCAGCACCAGGGTGAGCGCCGTGGAGCCTGGCGGGCACGCCGGGCGTGCCGGGGATGGAGAAGGTGGTCAGACCCGAGCCGGCCGCGGCGAGCAGCGAGTCGACGTGACCGTGGTAGCAGCCGGCGAACTTCACGACCACGTCGCGACCGGTGAACCCTCGGGCCAGCCGGATCGCGGACATCGTCGCCTCGGTGCCGGAGGAGACCAGGCGCAGCCGCTCGACCGGGGTGCGGGCCACGATCGCCTCGACGAGGGCCACCTCGCCCTCGGTCGGGGTGCCGTACGACGTACCGCGCGCCACCGCCTCGCGCACCGCCTCCAGCACGGCGGGGTGGCCGTGGCCCAGCAGCATCGGGCCCCAGGAGCAGATCAGGTCGACGTAGGTGTTGCCGTCGACATCGGTCAGCCAGGGTCCGGTCGCGGAGCGGATGAAGCGCGGGGTCCCGCCGACGGCGTTGAAGGCGCGGACCGGCGAGTTGACCCCGCCCGGGGTCACGGCGCGGGCCCGCGCGAACAGGGCGTCGGAGCCGGTGGTCACGAGGTCGGGCACCGCGCCATTGTCGCCGATCCACCCCAGCCGGCCCGCATCGCGGTCCCTTCCTGAGAGGCTCCTGAACGCGGGTGCGCCGCCGGGCGGTGATCTCGGATCCGGCTCGGTCGTGCGCCGGGCACATACCACGCCGCCCGCATTGTGGGCTGGATCATGTGACACCCGTAACGTCGGTGTGTCACGATTCGTTCTCCAGGTGTCGTGCCATTCGGGGGTCCACCACGGTGGGTCGCGCGCGACGCACAGGTGGGTCCACGAGGGAGCGGCCCACGCGAAACCGGCCTTCGGGCCAGGGGAGAGAGACGGGACATGTCGAGGAAGCGTCTGGGGCGCCTGCAGCGCGGCGCCACCATCATTCCGCTGGCCCTGCTGTCGGCTGCGTGGACGGCCTCCGTCGCCGGCATCGGCGGCGTCACGGCCCCGGTCGTCGCGGCCGAGAGCCCCGGCACCGTGACCGACGGCACCAGTGTGCCGGAGGAGTCCATCGAGGACCCGGCCAGCCTGTCCGACCCGACCGGCGTGGAGGGCCTCGACGGCGGCAACGCGGCGGGCATCGTGAACGCGGCCTCGACCAACGCGATCCCGGCGGCCGCGCTCGCGGCGTACCAGCGCGCGGAGACGGTCATCAACTCCGCCGACAAGACCTGCAAGATCACCTGGCGGCTGATCGCCGCCATCGGCCGCGTCGAGTCCAACCACGGTCGCTTCGGCGGCAACGTGCTCAACGACGACGGCGTCGCGACGCCCGGCATCTACGGCCCGGCGCTCAACGGCCAGAAGGGCACCAAGGCGATCTCCGACACCGACGCCGGTGTCTACGACAACGACACCCAGTGGGACCGCGCCGTCGGTCCGATGCAGTTCATCCCCTCGACCTGGCAGGTCGTCGGCGTGGACGCCGACGACGACGCCGCCCGCAACCCGCAGGACATCGACGACGCCTCGCTCGCGGCGGCGGTCTACCTCTGCTCCGGCGAGGGCGACCTGTCCACGGTCGCCGGCCAGCGCGCCGCGGTCTACCGCTACAACCACAGCGACGCCTACGTCGACCTGGTCCTCAAGATCATGAACGCCTACCTCGAGGGCGACTTCACCTCGGTTCCCAACAACACCACCGCGGCCGGCTACGTCGTGCCGGAGCCCCCGAGCCTTCGACGTGAACGGCCCGAAGTCCACCAAGCACCGCAACCACAACTCCGGGATCACCGGCGGCACCAGCGGCGGCGGTACGACGACCGGTGGCACCACCGGTGGCACGACGGGCAGCGGCAGCACCGGCGGTGGCAGCACCGGCGGCGGCACCAAGCCCGGCGGCGGCACCACCACGCCCACCGTCCCCAAGCCGGGCAGCAAGCCCACCACCCCCGGCCTGACCACGGACGGCGGTCCGCTCGACCCGGCCAACGAGGGGCCCATCACCGGCGTCGAGCCGGTCGACGGCCTGGTCCGTGGCCTGGCCGGCGCGATCAAGCCGCTCGAGGTCACCGTCAAGTGCGCGCTGTGGTCGCTGACCCAGCCGAACCCGCTGCAGGCGAACAAGGACTGCGTGTCGTCGTACAAGTAGCCCCGAACAACGCGCGAGAGCCCCGGCCAACCCCCCAGGTCCGGGGCTCTCGCGTTTTCGGGGCGAGCGCCCTCGCGGTCGCGTTGGGGAGAGCCTGCCTCCGCCTGGCGGCAAGCCCTGGGAAGCACGGGGCCGCCCGTCTGATCCCCTGGTGGGGCAGCGGCAGCCCGTCAGCGCAGCCAGCGGGCGGCTTCGGTGGCCCAGTAGGTGAGGATCATGTCGGCGCCGGCGCGGCGGATCGAGGTGAGCGTCTCGAGGATCGCAGGCTCGCGGTCGATCCAGCCGTTCGCGGCGGCGGCCTCGAGCATGGCGTACTCCCCCGAGATGTTGTACGCCGCGACGGGCACGCCCTGCTCGGCGGCGACATCGGCGACCTGGCGGAGCACGTCGAGGTAGGCCAGGGCCGGCTTCACCATCACGACGTCGGCGCCCTCGTCGATGTCGAGGAGCAGGCTCGCGCACCGCCTCGCGGGCGTTGCGGCCGTCCTGCTGGTAGGTGCGGCGATCACCCTTCAGGCTTGCTGTCGACGGCCTCGCGGAAGGGGCCGTAGAAGGCGGAGGCGTACTTCACGGAGTAGGCCAGGATCCCGACGTCGGTGTGCCCGGCGGCGTCGAGGGCCTCGCGGATGACGGCGACCTGGCCGTCCATCATGCCGCTGGGGCCGACCAGCCCGGCGCCGGCCTGGGCGTGCTGGACCGCCATCTCGGCGTACCGCTCCAAGGTCGCGTCGTTGTCGACGACCCCCTCGGGGGTCAGCACGCCGCAGTGGCCGTGATCGGTGAACTCGTCGAGGCACACGTCGCTCATCACGACCAGCGCGTCGCCGACCTCGGCCGCGACGTCGGCGATCGCGACGTTGAGGATGCCGTCGGGGTCGGTGGCGCCGGTGCCGAGGGCATCCTTGGTCTCCGGTACGCCGAACAGCATCACCCCGCGCAACCCGGCCTCCGCCGCCTCGACGGCCGCCTTGCGCAGGCTGTCGCGGGAGTGCTGGACCACCCCCGGCATGGTGCTGATCGGGATCGGCTCGCCGGCGCCCTCGCGGACGAACATCGGCAGCACCAGGCTGGCGCGGCTCCAGCGTCGTCTCGGCGACCAGGTCCCGCATCGCCGCGGTGGTCCGCAGACGACGGGGACGGACCACGGGACGGGGGAAGTCGCTCATGACCTCATCCTCCCACCCCGAAAACGACGCGTGTGCCGGAGACCCCCACGATCGGGTGTCTCCGGCACACGGACGAGGCGGGGCCTCAGGCCTTGCGGCGCCGGGCGCTCGGCTTGCGGTCGCTCGGCTTGGTGACCGGGTCGCCGGCCTCCAGCATCGCGGCACGGCGCGAGGCACCGAAGCCGGCGAGCGCCTCGACCAGCAGGTCGACGTCGGGCTGGGGCGCCATCACGTCGACGCGCAGGCCGTGCTCCTCGGCGGTCTTGGCGGTCGCCGGGCCGATCACCGCGATCACCGTCGACGGGTGCGGCTTGCCGGCGATGCCGACGAGGTTGCGCACCGTCGAGGAGGAGGTGAAGACGACCGCGTCGAACTTGCCCGTCTTGATCGCGTCGCGGGTCGGCGCCGGCGGCGGAGCGGCCCGGACGGTGCGGTACGCCGTGACGTCGTCGCACTCCCAGCCGAGGTCGATCAGGCCGGCCACCAGGTTCTCGGTGGCGATGTCGGCGCGAGGCAGGAAGACCCGGTTGATCGGGTCGAGTCTGCTCGTCGTACTCGGGCCAGTCCTCCAGGAGGCCGGCGGCGGACTGCTCGCCGGAGGGCACCAGGTCGGCGCGCAGGCCCCAGGCGGCGATCGCGGCGGCGGTCTTGTCGCCGACCGCGGCGATCTTGAGCCCGGAGAAGGCCCGCGCGTCGAGGCCGTACTCCTCGAACTTCTCGCGCACCGCCTTGACCGCGTTGACCGAGGTGAAGGCGATCCACTCGTAGCGACCCTCGACCAGGCCGCGCACGGCCTTGTCCATCTGCTGCGGGTTGCGCGGCGGCTCCACCGAGATGGTCGGCACCTCCTCGGGCACGCCGCCGAACTCGCGCAGCCGGTTGGACAGCGAGGCGGACTGCTCCTTGGTGCGCGGCACCAGCACCCGCCAGCCGAACAGCGGCTTGGTCTCGAACCACGACAGACTTCTCGCGCAGGTCGACGACCGCACCGATGACCGTGATCGCCGGCGGCGCGATCCGGGCGGCGCGCGCGTCGGCGGCGATCTGCTCCAGCGTGGAGGTGATCGTCTGCTGCTCGGTGGTGGTGCCGACCCGGGTCATCGCGACCGGGGTCTGCGGCGAGCGGCCGAGCGCCACGAGTCGCTTGGCGATGTCGCCGATCTGGCCGACCGCGGAGAGCAGGACCAGGGTCGGGGTGTCGGCGTACCGGCTCCAGTCGACCTTGTCGCCGCAGGTCACCACGGCCACCTCGCGGTGGTCCTTGGTGGTCAGCGGGATGCCGGCGTACGCCGGGACGGCGCCCACCGACGAGACGCCGGGGACGACCTCGAAGCCGAGGCCGGCCTTGGCGACGGCCTGCGCCTCCTCGGGACCCGAGGCGTAGAGGAACGGGTCCCCCCGAGCAGCCGTACGACGCGCAGGCCGCGCTTGGCCTGCTTGACGACGACCTTGGCGCGAGCGGCGTGGGTCAGCGGCTGGCCGTCCTCGCCGAAGCCGCCGTCGACGTACTCGACCTCGGGGGCGGGCTCGTCGCCGACCACCTCGGCGCGGGCGCGGACGACGCGGACCAGGTCGGCGTGACCGGGCTCCTCGGTGATGACGATGTCGGCGTCCTCGATCAGCCTGACCGCGCGCAGCGTCAACAGGTCGGGGTCACCAGGGCCGGTGCCGACGAAGGCAACGGCACCGGGCTTGGCCTGGGGGGCGGGAGACGGGGCAGCCGGGTTGGCTGTCGTGGCTCGCGTCATGCGGAGTGCACCTCTGAGGATCGTGCGGACGGGTGGACTGGGGTTCCAGGGGCGGGCGTTCCGGGGGGTGACGGAGCGACCAGCTCGGCGGCGCCTTCGTCGAGCATCTCGTTCGCCAGGGCCTCGCCCAGGGCAGCGGCCGCGGCCGGCCACTGCGTGGGGTCGGCGCCCAGCGGCGCGGAGGCGGAGCGGCGCACGGACAGTGCGCCGTCCTCGGACAGCACGACGGCCCGCAACCAGACCTCCGTGCTCTCCTCCCCCTCGGCCAGGCTCGGCCAGGGCACCGATCGGTGCCGCACAGCCGCCCTCGAGGCGGGCCATCAGGGTGCGCTCGGCCGTGACCGCGGCACGGGTGCCGGGGTCGTCGAGCCGGGCGAGCAGGGTGAGCGTCGCGGTGTCGTCGGCCCGGCACTCGACGGCCAGAGCGCCCTGGCCGGGGGCCGAGAGCACCTGCAGCGGGTCGAGCACCTCGGTCGCCTCGTCGAGACGGCCCAGCCGGGCCAGGCCGGCACGGGCGAGCACGACGGCGTCGTACTCCCCGCTGCGCACCTTGCCGATCCGGGTGTCCACGTTGCCGCGGACCCCGCTGACCTCCACGCCGAGTCCGAGCGCCTCGAGTCTGGGCGGCCCGGCGCGGGGAGCCGGTGCCGACCCGGCTGCCGACGGGCAGGCTCGCCGAGGGTCAGCCCGTCGCGGGCGACGACGACGTCGCGCGCGTCCTCCCGAGGAGGTACGGCGGCCAGGGCGATCCCCTCGGCGGCGTAGGTCGGCAGGTCCTTGAGCGAGTGCACGGCCACGTCGACCTCGCCGGCCAGCAGCGCGTCGCGGAGCGCGCTGACGAAGACACCGGTGGAGGGCGCCCCGGCGAGCGGGGTGCCGGCGGCCTGGCTGCGGTCGCCGTCGGTCGTGATCTCCACGAGGGTGGTCTCGGTGCCGGTGAGACTCGCGGATCGCGTCGGCGACGTGGCCGGACTGCGTGGTGGCGAGGGCACTGCGGCGGGTGCCGATGCGCAGGGTCATGACCCGGCCTCCTCGACGCCGACCGGGCGGGTGACCGCGTCGACGGCCTCGGGGTCGAGCGCGAAGAACCGGCGAGCGCGGCGGCGTAGGAGACGGCGCCCTGCTCGTTGGCGAGCTCCCTTGACCCGGACGGTGGGCTCGTGGAGCAGACTTGTCGGCCACCCGGCGCACGGCGTGGCGGATCTCGGAGCGGGTGTGCTCGTCGAGATCGGGCAGCCGGCTCTCCAGGCGCTGCATCTCGGCGTCGACGACGCCGGTGGCCATCGAGCGCAGGGCGACCACGGTCGGCGTGACGCTGGCCTGGCGGCGCGCGGCGAGGAAGGCGGTGACCTCCTCGCCGAGGATCCGGCGGACCTCGAGCACCTCGCGGCCGCTGGGGCTGCCCTGCAGGGCCGCGGCGAGCCTCGGAGAGGCCGACCAGCGAGACGCCCGGCAGGTCGCGGACACCGCGGTCGATGTCGTGCGGGAGGGCCAGGTCGATCAGCGCGACCGGATGGCCGGAGGCGGCGCGCGCGGCGCCGAGCCTGGGCGGCGTCGATGACCGAGCCCGAGGAGCCGGTGCAGGAGATGACGATGTCGGCGTGGGCCAGCGCGGCGCCGAGACCGTCGAGCGGGACCGCGTGGGCGTCGTACTGCTCGGCCGGGCGCTCGCCGCGGTCGGCCGAGCGGTTGACGACGGTGAGCCGGCCGGCACCGAGGCGCGAGACGGTCGCGGTGGCCAGCCCGGCCATGGAGCCGGCGCCGACCACGACGACGTCCTTGCCCGCGACCGGGCCGACGGCGGCGGTGGTCTGGTCGAGCGCGGCGCTGACCAGGGTGGGCGCGACCTGGTCGATGTCGGTCTCGGCGCGGGTCCGCTTGCCGACCCGCAGGGCCTGCTGGAAGAGCAGGTTGAGGGCGGGACCGACGGTGCCGAGTCTCCTGGCCACGGCGCAGCGCGTCGCGGGTCTGGCCGAGGATCTGGCCCTCGCCGACCGCCATCGAGTCGAGGCCCGCGGCGACCTGGAAGAGGTGGGAGATCGCGCCGTCGTCGTAGTGGACGTACAGGTGCGGGAGCATCGCCTCGGTGGCCTCGCCGGCGCGCTCGACGAGGAGCCGGGAGATCTGCTCGATGCTGCCGTGGAAGCGCTCGACCTCGGTGTAGATCTCCAGCCGGTTGCAGGTCGCGATGACCGTCGCCTCGGTGACGTGCTCGCAGGAGGCGGAGTCGGCGATCGACTTCTGCACGCCGTCGTCGTCGAGCGCGACCTTCTCCAGGAGCGCCATCGGGGCCGAGTTGTGGGACATCCCCACGACGAGAACACTCATGCCGCACCTCCGTCGGTCTCGACCGCCACGGCGGCCGGCTCGGCACCGTTGGCCTTGCGCTGCTCGTGGTAGGCGAGGATCTGCGGACTCGATGGAGAGGTCGACCTTGCGGACGTCGACGCCCTCCGGCACCGCCAGCACGGCCGGTGCGAAGTTCAGGATGCTGGTGATGCCGGTCGCGACCATCCGGTCCGCGACGTCCTGCGCGGCGACGGCCGGGGTGGCGATGACGCCGATCGCGACGTCGTGGGTGCGCACCGTCTCCTCCAGACTCGGCGAAGGGCCGCACCTGCACGCCGGCCACGGTCTGGCCGACCAGCGCCGGGTCGGCGTCCAGCAGCGCGACGACCCGGAAGCCGCGGCTGCGGAAGCCGGAGAAGTTCGCGAGCGCGTGGCCCAGGTTGCCGATGCCGACGATGACGACCGGCCAGTCCTGGGTGACGCCGATCTCACGGGCGATCTGGTAGCGGAGGTAGTCGACGTCGTACCCGACGCCGCGGGTGCCGTAAGCTGCCGAGGTAGGACAGGTCCTTGCGCAGGCTTGGCGCTGTTGACGCCGGCCGCGGAGGCGAGGTCCTCGCTGGAGCACGTGCGGATGCCACTGTCGGCCAGGGCCGTCAGTGCCCGTAGGTAGACGGGCAGGCGGGCGACCGTGGCCTCCGGGATGGCCCGGCTGGCATCCGTCGAACTCCGTGCGCTCACAGGCTCCACTTTCCAGCCGCACCCAGCGGTCCAGTGGGGCGCGACTCGATCACTGTAGGAGTTTGTGAACGTGAGAACAAAACCGGCGGGAGCGCAACCGGAGATGGGTCACACCGGGGCGTCCTCGGCCCGCCGCTCGACCGGCCAGACGACGTAGCGGTAGGCGAAGAAGTTGATGACCAGGCAGCACGCGATGGCGGCGAGCTTGGCCACGGCGATCCGTACGTCGCCCGCGGACATCGGCCCCAGCGCCACGTCCGGCCCGTGCTCCAGCAGCCACAGCCAGCCGTGGATGAGCAGCGGCTGGATGATCCACATCACCAGCGCGTTGGTGACCAGGGAAGAGCACCGCGTGGCGGACGGTCAGCCTTGTCGGCGCGGAAGGTGAAGAGCCCGTTGACGACGAAGCCTGAAGATCATCCCGGCGGTCGTCGAGACCAGGTTCGCCAGCGCGATCCCGAGGTGGTCGTGCAGCAGCACGAAGACCACCGCGTCGATCGCGGTGTTGCAGATCCCGACGGCCGCGAAGCGGACCGCGGTGCTCCGGCTGCTCAGGACTCCGCTCCCGGGCCGAGCGCACCCATGTCGCGGTGGCGGCGCGGGCCGGGGCCGGTGTCCGGCTGGTCCCGGGCGACCATGGCCAGGGTGTAGAGCGGGCGGTCCTGCGACTCGACGTACACCCGGCCGAGGTAGGCTGCCGATCACGCCCATCATCACCAGTCTGGATGCCGCTGAGCATGAACATGCCGACCCCGAGGAACGCCCAGCCGGGCACCGACTCGTCGGGCTTGAAGAGCCGGATGAAGAGCACGTAGACCGCGAGCAGGACGCTGAGCAGCGAGATGGCGTAGCCGAGCCGCGAGATCATCTTCAGCGGCGTCGTGGAGAAGCCGAGGATGCCGCTGGCGGCGAAGTCTGAGCATCTTCTTCAGCGGGTAGCCGGTCTCCCCCGCGAAGCGCTCGTCGCGGTCGAAGAGCAGCGCCTCCTGCCGGAAGCCGACGTGGGCGACGATGCCGCGCAGGAACCGGTCGTGCTCGCGGTAGCGGGAGACCTCGGTGACCACCTTGGCGTCCATCAGCCGGAAGTCGCCGACGTTGCGCGGGATCTCGATCGAGGCCAGCCGGTCCAGCGCCCAGTAGAAGCCCCAGGCGGTCGCCCGCTTGAACGGCGTGTCCTTGCGGGTACGACGCTGGGCGTAGACGACCTCGACGCCCTCCTCCCAGCGCTGGATCATCTCCAGGCTGACCCGCGGCGGGTCCTGCAGGTCGGTGTCCATGACGATCACGGCGTCCGCGCCGCCGTCGGCGAAGAGGTCCAGCCCGGCGGTGACCGCGAGCCTGGTGGCCGTAGTTGCGGGAGAACTGCACGACCGTCACCCGGGGGTCCTCGGCGCGCAGGTCCACGAGCCGCTCCAGCGAGGCATCACGGGAGCCGTCGTCGACGTAGACGAACTCGAAGTCGAGGTCCGGTCGCTGCGCGGTCGCCTCGACCAGCGCGGCGTGGAAGACCGCGATGTTCTCCTCCTCGTTGTAGACGGGGAGGACGTAGGCGATGCGTCGGCGTCCGGTCTCTTCCATGGTGCGGACCCTAGACGATCGGCGCTCGGGGATCGTGCAGCGAGTGGTGCTCAGGGCGTGCACTGGCAAGGCGCCCGCGCGAAGCCGTACCGGGTCGTCCTGCGAGCGTCGGCAACGCCGCTGGCGCGTGCTCTGGGCGCCGCAGCGTGCGAGCCCCGGGGACGGTCGTCTAGAACACGATGGCGGCGAGGAGCACGAGCACCACCGCGGCGGTGGCGACGCTGAGCAGGACCTGCACCCGGCCCAGCCACCGCAAGACGCTCGCGTCGGTCGCGGTCACCACGCCGGTCGGTGGCGGGGTCCCGTGGCCCGCGGCGGCTGGCGCTCGCGCAGGAAGGAGAAGGCCGCGATCGCGAAGACCGGCCCGGCGGTGGTCCAGTAGCGCGCGCCGGCGATGTGCACGAAGGGCTGGACGAGCAGCCCGCCGAGGGCGAGCCTTGGTCAGCAGGTCGAGCACCCGCGCCTCGATGCTGCGCCGGGCCTGGAAGAGCAGGGAGACGGCGCCGAGCAGGATCATCGGGGCGTACATCGCCCAGGTGAGGATGTCGGCGACCATCTCCGCGGAGCGGCCGAGCGCACCCCGGCCCTCGGGCGGGGCGAGGTAGCCGGTGAAGTTGTTGGGCTGCAGCGCGTAGGCACCGACGTTGTGCACGACCTGGTCGAGGTAGTGGGACAGGGTGAGGTCGCGCAGGGCGTAGTCCGACATCACCTTGAGGACCTCGACCTCGCTGGTGTCGGTGGCGCGGCCCACCTCGCGGGAGTAGCGCAGCGGCCGGAACCACATCGTGCTGTCCGGGTCGCACTTGCCGAAGCAGATCTCGCTGCGGTCGCCGAAGGTCGTGGCCATCACCGTCGGCACGGTGGTCGTGGTGATCACCCGGCCGCCCAGCGCCTGCGAGGCGAAGAAGGACCACGGCGCCAGCAGCAGCAGGAACACCACGCCGGCGAGGACCGCGGAGCCGAGCGCGCGCAGCCGGACCCGGCCGCGCAGCAGCAGGACCGCCGCCAGCAGGGTCACCGCGCCGAGGGCACCGAGCAGGATCGCGGTGCTGGAGCGCAGGTAGAGAACGGCGATCGCGAGCAGGCCCAGCACCAGGCCCTCGCGGAGGCTGGGCGCCTCCCCACGTCGTACGCCGCGCAGGAGACTCGACCACGTGGACGAGCAGCAGCACCAGGACCAGGCCGGCGCAGAGGTCCCCCCACGCGCCGTACGTGAAGACGACGTAGGCTGGGGATCAGCCCCGGGAAGACCGCCACGACGCAGGCCCAGCCGGGACCGATCCGGCGGGCGACCGAGCGCAGCACGACCACGAACAGGATGAGCGTGACGAGGCCGAGGTAGGCGCGGGCCAGGCTCGATCGAGGCGTCGGGGAAGACGAGGTACAGGGGCGCGGTGAGCACGGGCATGCCGGGCATGAACCAGCCCGAGGCGACCACGTTGCGGTCCAGGCTCGGCGCCGTCGGGGCTGTGGAAGGAGAAGACGTCGCGGACCAGGTTGGACAGCGCCCGCCCCCCCGTTGAGGTACGCCGACTCGTCGCCCACCGGCGCGGCATGCATGACCAGCGGGTAGATCAGCAGCCTTGAGCACCACGTGCGCGACCACCAGCCAGCCGAGCAGGATCTCGGGGCGCGGCAGCCAGGCAGGCCTGAGCGCGAGCAGGCGGGTCACTTCTTCTCCTCCCGCGGCTCGGCCCAGCGCTTGGTGGAGGACGGGAACCCGCAGACCGGATCGTCCTTGGCACGCGCGACGACGGGCAGGTCGAGCACGAAGGTCCCCCGGACCAGGGTCGCGGCGCTGGTGTCGGGAAGGCTCCTTCACGACCAGCCCGATCCGCTCGGCGCCCTTGGTCAGCGTGATCTCGCCACCTGTCCCGCCCGTGGGACGGAAGCCGACCGCCTCGAAGGAGGAGACCAGCCGCTGCTCGGCCTCGTCGCGGTCGACGAGGTCGTACTGTCCCTGCAGGCTGCGCCGCTGGCCCGTCGCCGTGGCGACGTCCTCGTCACGCCGGATCTGGTACGGCAGGTCGAGGCGGGCGTCGCCGGGCAGCGGGTAGCAGCCGGTCGCGATCGCGTCGGTGGTGATCATCGGGCGGTAGTTGTTCGTGGGCACGGCCCGGCCGAAGCGGTGGCTGAGCAGCAGCACCGCGAGCAGCGCGAGGAGCCCGACGACGACGCCGGTCCGGCGCCAGCGTGCAGGCAGCCGGAGAGCGACGACGGTGGGCATGGTCGCCGAGGATAGCCCGGCGCTCAGCCTCCCGGACGGAGGGCGCGGCGCAGGCGCTCGGGGCTGACCCGCCAGAAGTCGTGCTGACGGCCGTCCACGAAGGTCACCGGGATCTCGTGGGCGAACCTGTCGGCCAGGCTCGGGGTCGTCGTCGATGGACACCTCGACCCACTCCTCGCCGAGCTCGGCGCACACCGCGGCGATCACCGTGCGGGCGTCGTCGCACAGGTGGCAGCCCGGCCGGCCGTAGAGCGTGACCCGCGCGCTCACTCGAGGATCCCCAGCGCGCGGCGACGCTCGTGACCGCGCAGCATGCCCTTGCGGATCTTGCCGGTGACGGTGCGCGGCAGGGCCTCGACGACCTCCACCCGCCCCGGACGCTTGTACGGCGCCAACCGCTCCTCCGCGACCGCGTGGACCGCCGCCACGAGCGCGCCCGCGTCGCGTGCCGGGTCGTCCGGGACGACGTAGGCGAGCACCGCCTCGCCGGTGCGCTCGTCGGGCGTGCCGAGCACGGCGACCTGACGGACCCCGGGCACGTCGGCCAGCGCCGCCTCCACCTCGGTGGGATAGACGTTGAAGCCGGAGACGATGACGAGACTCCTTGACCCGGTCCACCAGGAAGAGGTCGCCGTCGGCGTCGAGGAAGCCCACGTCGCCGGTGGACCACCAGCCGTCGTCGCCGGGGCCGTCGGCGCCGTCGGGCCAGTACCCGCTGAACAGGTTGGCCCCGCGGATCTGGATCTCGCCCGCGTCCTCGGCCTCGGCGCCGGTGACCGGCCGGCCGTCCTCGTCGACCGGGCGCAGGCTCGATGCCCTCGAGCGCGGCACCGACGGAGCCGGGTTTCGGCGTCGCGGAGAGCAGCGTGGTGGTGACCACCGGCGCCGCCTCGGTGAGCCCGTAGCCCTGGTGCACCGGCACCCGGGTGAGCGCGCTGAACTCCTCGACCACCTCCGCCGGCAGCGGCGCCGAGCCGGACAGGATCATCCGCACCGGGCCGAGCCGCTCGGCGAGCGCGTCGACGTCGCGCCAGGCCGCGAACACCGGCGGCGCGACCGGGACCAGGCTGCAGGCCTCGTCCTCGATCAGGTCGAGCGTGCCCTCGGGGTCGAAGCGGTCGGTGAGCACCAGGCTGGCGCGGTGCCGCAGCACCCCGCCGAGCACCGCGCCCAGGCCGTAGACGTGGAAGAGCGGCAGCACGCCGAGCACCACGTCGTCGCTGTGCATCATCGGCGGCTCGACCCCGGCGACCTGCTCGACGTTGGCGAGCAGGGCGCGGTGGGTGAGCATCGCGGCGCGGGGGCGGCCCGACGTACCACTGGTGTAGAGGAGGACCGCGAGCTTCTCCGGGTCCGGCAGCGGCGGCACCGGGCGCGCCTCCTCGGCCCGCAGGTCGTCGTACGACGTCTCGGTGGGGGTGGCCTCGGCGCCGACCACGACCACGCGCGGCACCGGCCGGCTCTCGTCGCGCGCGGCGGCACTGACCTCGGCGCGGCCCACCGCCTCGCGGACCGCGGCGAGGGTGTCGCCGTCGGCGACGACCGTGCGCGCGCCGCAGTCGACGAGCAGGCCGGCCAGGCTCGGTGACCGTGGAGCCGGGGTTGACCGGGACCGCGACGGCCTGGGCGCGCAGGACGCCGAGGTAGGTGGTGACGAACTCGATCCGGTTGCCGAGCACGAGCAGCACCCGGTGCCCCGCAAGCACGCCCAGCGCTCCCAGCCCGGAGGCGACCCGGCCGACCTCGTCGTCGAGCCCGGCCCAGGTCAGGCCCCGCCCGCCTGCCTCGACGACAGCGAGCCGCCCGGGCAGGTCGCGGGCCGCCGAGCGCACCAGACTCGGCGACGTCGGGGCCCGCGGCGTCGGAAAACGGCATGAGGGCGATCCTACGACGCCGCGGATCCCTAGAGTGGGGTCATGGGTGCGTCCGCCGACCGGCCCCGCCGGCTCAACCTCCAGCAGCGATCCAAGGCTCGCCGGGGAGGCGGCCGCCGCCGCGGCCGAGGTCGAGACCGCCCTCGCCCAGCCCGCGGACCCGCACGCCGCCGCCTTCTTCGACGTCGACAACACCGTCATGCAGGGCGCGAGCATCTTCCACCTCGCCAAGGGTCTCTACCGCCGGGACTTCTTCACCACCAAGGACCTGCTCGGCGCGGCCTGGAAGCAGGCGTACTTCCGGATCGCCGGGGTGGAGGACCCCGAGCACGTCGCCGATGCGCGCAACTCGGCGCTGGCCTTCGTCGCCGGGCACACCGTGCAGGAGCCTGGAGGAGATCGGCGAGGAGATCTTCGACGAGGCGATGGCGCACCGGATCTGGCCGGGCACCCGCGCGCTCGCGCAGCTCCACCTCGACCAGGGCCAGCGGGTCTGGCTGGTGACCGCGGCACCGATCGAGATCGCGAGCCTGATCGCCCGTCGGCTCGGCCTGACCGGGGCCCTGGGCACGGTGGCCGAGCACGTCGACGGCGTCTACACGGGCAAGGCTCGTCGGCGACATGCTGCACGGCCCCGCCAAGGCGGTCGCGGTCGAGGCGCTGGCGGAGCGCGAGGGCCTCGACCTGGCCGCCTGCTCGGCCTACAGCGACTCCGCCAACGACCTGCCCATGCTCGGTCTCGTCGGAGACCCCTGCGCCATCAACCCCGACCCCAAAGCCTGCGGGCACACGCCCGGGCGCACGGCTGGCGGATCCGCGACTACCGGACCGGCCGCAAGGCCGCCCGTGCAGGACTGCTCGTCGGCTCGGCCGCGACCGGCGCGGCGGTCGCCGGCGCGTTCGTACGACGGCAGGTCCGGCGCCACCTGTCGTGACCATGCCGAAGCAACCGGTCGGTTATCACATTTGGGTTCCAGCGCCCTGAGAAGCACCGTAGTATCGAGCGCGGGGGGTACGAGGGAGGGGCCGGGCATGACCTGGGATCGCAGCGACGTCGCGCGCGGGCTTGACGCCCTGCGGGCCGCCGTCGCGAGCGCCCTGACTCTCGAGCCGGTTCCCGCGCTGGCGATCGCCGGCGCCGCGACGTCTCGCCCCCGCCCCGTCGCGGACCGCACGGGCTGGCTGCTGAGCGAGGCCCACGCCGAGTCCGACGACGGCTTCGAGCGCGCCCCCGGCAGCGGCGGCAGCAGGCTTCGGCGACGCGACGCTCGCCACCTCCTCCGAGGACTCCCCCGAGGAGCGGGAGCGGCTGATCGGCCTGGTCGAGCCTGGCCCGGTCCGGCGACGCCGAGGCGTTCGGCCTGCTCTACGACCACTACCAGCCCTCGGTCTACCGCTTCCTCTACTACCGCACCCGATCGGTCGTGGTCGCCGAGGACCTGTGCTCGGAGACCTTCTTCCGCGCGCTGCGCAACATGCCCTCCTTCCGCTGGCAGGGCAAGGACTTCGGCGCCTGGCTGATGACCATCGCCCGCAACCTGGCCACCGACCACTTCAAGGCCGGCCGGACGCGTCTCGAGTCGACCACCGAGGACATGGGCCAGCACGACGACAGCACCGAGGGCCCGGAGAACGCCGTGCTGGCGAGCCTCACCAACGAGATCCTCCTCGAGGCCCTCACCAAGGCTGCCCAACGAGCAGCGCGACTGCCTGATCATGCGCTTCCTGCAGGGGCTGAGCATCGCGGAGACCGCTGCGGCCCTGGGCCGCAGCGACGGCGCGATCAAGCGAGCTGCAGGCTGCGCGGCGTGCGCAACCTGGCCAGCCTGATGCCGGAGGGGTTGCGATGATCAATTCGGACTATGGCGCAATAGCCATCCGCACCGTAACCACCCCGGCTCCGGGCTCGTTGGACCTTCGTAGCGCCGGTGCGACCCTGCCCCGGCGGAGTGAAGGACGGACATCGTGATGCGCGGGAACGGTTGGTCGCGAGGGGCAGCGGAGGAGTTCGCCGCCCTGCTCGAGGGACGCGCGAGCGACCCCGGCGAGCACGCCGACCTGCTCGAGCCTGGTGGCCGCGCTGCGCGCCGCCCCGCCGGTCGAGGCCCGCCCCGAGTTCGTCTCCTCCCTGCGCACCCAGCCTGGTCGCCGCCGCCGAGCGCGCCCCCGCGGCCGCCGAGGCCGACCTCGCGCTGCGCCTCACCCCGCGCCAGCGCCGCGGCTCCCGCGAGCGCCGGATCGCCGCTCTCGTCGGCGGCTTCGCCGTGGTCGCGGCCAGCGGCTCGATGGCGATGGCCTCCCAGGACGCGCTGCCCGGGGACGCGCTCTACCCGGTCAAGCGGGCCATCGAGGACGCCCAGACCAACCTCAAGTCCGACGGCGCGTCCAAGGCCGACACCGTCCTCTCGCACGCCTCGGCGCGCTTGGACGAGGTGCAGCGGCTGACCGACAAGGGCGCCGACGCCGACGTCATCGCCTCGACGCTGCAGGACTTCACCGACCAGACCGAGCAGGCCTCCGAGCTGGCGCTCGACGACTACACCGCGACCGGCAAGACGCAGCCGATCAGCGCGCTGCGCGACTTCGCCGGCAAGAGCATGGACGTGCTCGCCGGTCTCGGCACCGAGATCCCCGACGCGATCCGCGCCCCGCTGATCACGGCCACCCAGACCGTGCGCCAGGTGGACGCCGCGGCGTGGGAGGCCTGCCCGACCTGCAGCAACGACGAGGTCACCCGGCTGCCCGACTTCGCGGCGATGGCGCAGGTCCAGAAGATCCTCGGCGGCCCGGTCCTCGACCAGGCCGCGGCGACCACCCCGCCGAAGGCCAGGTCGGCCACCACCAAGCCCGGCGCGAAGCCGAGCACCAGCACGACCGCCCCCGACCCGGCGGACCAGCCGACCGCGAAGAACCCCGTCGACACCGCCACCCGCGACGTCGGCGACGTGGTCGACAAGGTGACCTCGCTGCTGCCGACGAAGAAGCCCTCGTCCGGCACGACGACGACTCCGCCCAAGGGTGCCGTCCCGGAGCCTGATCGACGGCGTGGGCGGCCTGCTCGGCAGCCTCGGCGGCCTGCTCAAGTAGCGACCGCCACCCGGCCGCTCCGGCCGGGCTCAGGTCACTTGAAGACGGACTCGCGCTGCATCAGCAGGCTGTAGAGCGTCTGCTGGATGGTCTCGCGGACCTGGTCGGTCACGTTGAAGACCAGCATCGGGTCCTCGGCGGCGCCCGCGTCGTACTCGTCGGTGCGGATCGGCTCGCCGAACTCCAGCAGCCACTTCGACGGCAGCGGGACCAGGCCGAGCGGCCCGAGGAGCGGGAAGAACGGCGTGATCGGGATGTACGGGACGCCGAGCAGGCGGGCCAGCGACGGGATGTTGCCGACCAGCGGGTAGATCTCCTCCGCGCCGACGACCGAGAGCGGGATGATCGGCACGCCGGTGCGCAGTGCGGCCGACACGAAGCCGCCGCGGCCGAAGCGCTGCAGCCTTGTAACGGTCGGAGAACGGCTTGCCGATGCCCTTGAAGCCCTCGGGCCACACCCCGACCAGGCTCACCGCCGCGCAGCATCCGCTCGGCGTCCTCGTTGCAGGCCAGGGTGGCGCCGCCCTTGCGGGCCAGCGCGCCGACGAAGGGCAGCCGGAACACCAGGTCCGCGCCCAGCGGGCGCAGGTAGCGCCCGGCGTGGTCGTGGATGGAGACCATCGTCATCAGGCCGTCGACCGGGATCGTGCCGGAGTGGTTGGACACCACCAGGGCGCCGCCCTCGGCCGGGATGTTCTCGATGCCGCGGACCTCGATGCGGAACCACTGCTGGGCGATCGGCCGCAGCGCGGCCATGAAGAAGCGCTCGGTGACCTCGGGGTCGAAGCCGTACTCGTCGACGGTGTAGTCGCCGGTCAACCGACGCCGCAGGAACGCCAGGAAGCGCGCCAGCCTGGGGCTCCCACTGGTCGCCGAAGAGCCTCGCGGGCGGCGTGCTGGAAGGCGGCCAGCCAGTCCCCGACCGGGATCCCGGCCAGCGGGCTCAGACCGCGCTCCTCGGTGCGGGCGGCCGGCAGCGACGCCTCCGACGCCGGCGCGGGGTCGTCGAGCAGCGAGGCGGTCTCGATGACCGGGCGGTCCTCGGGGTTGTCCTGCAGCGGCTTCTCGGCGGGCCGCTCGGGCTTCGGCTGCTTCTCGGCCGCAGGCTTGCGCGGCGTACCGGACTTGGGCGCCAGCCCACGGGCCGCGGCGGACGGGCGGGTGCCGGTGCCCCGGCCGGGGCGGCCGCGGGTACCGATCGGGATGATCTCGGCGTCAGCCATCCTTGCCTCCGGCAACGGTGAGCCTGGGCGGGACGGTCCTCGTCGACCGGGGGCAGGTGCTCGGCCAGGGCGGCCAGGGCGGAGTCGGCGCGGCGGGTGCCCGGGGGCAGCGTGCCGACGAACTCGGCGAACGCCTCGGCCGTGGTGTACGACGGCTCGAAGCCCAGCACGCTGCGCATCCGGGTCGTGTCCACGCCGCGGCCGTAGGTCAAGAAGGCGACCAGGCTCCGGCGACAGGTCGGCCATCCGCGCCGAGCGGAGCACCGAGCCGAGCCCGCCGAAGGCGACACCGGGCAGCGGCACGCTGGTGCGGCCCATCCGGCGCAGCGCCTGGGACAGCATCAGCAGACCGTCGCCGGCGACGTTGAAGGTGCCGGTGGTCTCGTTGAGAACGGCGTGGCGCAGCACCCGGTTGAGGTCGCTCTCGTGGAGGAACTGCAGCCGCGGGTCGAAGCCGAGGACGGTCGGGATCACTGGCATCCGGAAGTACGACGCGAGCGGGCTCACCACGCGCGGGCCGATCACGTTGGCGCAGCGCAGCAGGGTGACCGTCACGTCGGAGCGGCGGCGGGCGAACCCGCGGACGTAGCGCTCGACCTCGTTGACGTCCTTGGCGTAGCCGCTGCGCGGTGGCCGGCGCGGCTCCATGTCCTCGGTGAACATCGCCGGGTCGCGGCTGCTGGCGCCGTAGGCGGTGGTCGAGGACTTCACCACGACCTGGCGCACCTGCTCGGCCTTCTGACAGGCGGCGAGCAGCCTGCATCGTCCCGATGACGTTGAGACTCCTTCATCGTGCCGCGCGCACCGGCGGAGCCGGGGGTGGCGATGACGCTCATGTGGACGACCGTGTCGACGTCCTCCTTGGCGATCACCTTGGCGATCACCGGGTTGCGGATGTCGGCGCGCACGAAGGTGACGTCACCCAGGTCGCCGCGAGGCGGGATGACGTCGACGCCGATGACACGGTCGACCCCGGGGTCGGTGGCCAGGGTGCGCGCGAACGTGCGCCCGAGGTCGCGGGAGACTCCCGTGACCAGGACTGTTCGACCGGCGCCCATCCCACTGACTCCTCAGGGTCGGGCCGGTGCGCCCCATGCGCACCGGCGGCAGGCTCTGGCGTTACTTGCCGAGCTTTGCGACGCTGCACGCGCGTCTTCTTCAGCGAACTTGCGGTGCTTCTTCTTCGCCATGCGCTTGCGACGCTTCTTGATGACAGAACCCACGTGGAACCTCTCCAGAGCATCGGACGATGCTCGCCCGACGTTGCTACGACGCTCCGGGCAGGCCCCGGAGCACCGGGTCAGCCTATCGGGCCGTCGGTGGGCGCGGTGAATCAGCGACTGAGATGGGATGAAGATCGCATCACGCCGGCAGGCGGAGTCTGCTGGGCGAGGTGTCGGAATCCCCGCTTACCGGGGTATTCCTACGGTTCCTGACTGTTGCAACGGTCAAGAACCGTAGGAATACCCCGGTAAGCGGGGATTCTTGCAGGGCCTCCCACCTCGCGGCGGAGCCACGCTCGGCTCAACCAGCGCTGTAGAAGGACTTCCTGAGGTACTCGTTGACGTTCTCCTCGGTCACCCGGAAGGAGCGTCCGACGCGTACAGCCGGCAGTCTCGCCGCTGTGCACCAGGCGGTAGACGGTCATCTTGGAGACCCTCATCACCGTGGCGACCTCGGCGATCGTGAGGAACTTGGGGTCCGGCAGGGACTCGGTGCGCTCACGCGACGGAGGAGTCATGACAACCACGCTTTCTGCGCGTCCGTCACCGCCTTCCCCAGCCTGTGATCTGCGGACGCCTCTGCGTGAGAATAGAGCCAGATGTGACGCATGGGGAAGAGATTGCTCAGTGAAACTTTTGAGGTCTCGGCGTGTCGCCTTGACCCGGGCCCGCCGCCGGAGCCTCGCGGGGTGCTGTCGGCGGGCGCTGGCAGACTGCTCGGCATGACGATCCGGGCCCTCCTCCTCGACCTGGACGACACCCTCGTGGACCACCGCGGGGCCGCTGATCGCGGCTTGCGGACCTGGCTCACGGGCCTCGGGCTGGCCCAGAGCCCGGCCGAGCCTGGAGGAGCCTGGTCGAGCGCTGGTCCGTTCTCGAGGCGCGGCACCACGAGCGGGCGCAGCGGCGCGAGCCGACCCACCTCGAGCAGCGCCGGGTGCGGATCCGGGCCTTCCTGCCGGGGTGGGACCTGGCCGACGACGCGCTCGCCGACGACGTCTTCGCGGGCTTCCTGGGCTGCTACCAGGCCGCCTGGCGAGCGTTCGACGACGCCGCGGATGCGATCGACCGGGCCCGGGCAGCCGGCCTGCCCGTCGGCATCCTCACCAACGGCGACCAGGCGGTCCAGACCGAGAAGCCTGCGCCGCACCGGACTGCTGCGCGCCGACGTCCCCGTCTTCGCCTCCTCCTCGCTGCCCGCCGCCAAGCCGGACCCCCGCGCCTACCTCACCGCGTGCGCCCACCTCGGGGTCGACCCGGCCGCGACGCTGATGGTCGGGGACTCGCTGCGCCACGACGTGGTCGGCGCGCGGCGGGCGGGCCTGCAGGCCCGGTTGCTCGACCGCTACGGGCGCTACGACGAGCGCGGCGCCGGCCAGGGCGTGGTCCGGGTGCGCGGGCTCGCCGAGCTCGACGTGGCCGGAGCCCTGCGCGGCTAGCCGCCGAGTCTCGCGAGAGCGGTCCCGGGCCGCCTCCAGCGCCGCCAGGAAGGCTGCCCGGAGGCCGTGGTCCTCCAACGTGCGGAGCGCGGCGGCCGTCGTACCGCCCGGCGAGGTGACCTGCTCGCGCAGCACCCCGGGGTGCTCGCCGGTCTCCCGCAGCATCGTGGCCGAGCCGAGCAGCGTCTGCACGGCCAGACTCGGAGGCGACCGGGCGCGGCAGCCCGAGGTGCACCCCGGCCTCGATCATCGCCTCGGCGACCAGGAAGAGGTACGCCGGCCCGGACCCGCTGATCGCGGTCACCGCGTCCTGCTGCTTCTCCGGGACCTCGACCACCTTGCCGACCGAGGACAGCAGCGCCGAGGCCTCGGCGAGGTGCGACTCCTCGCACCAGGTGCCGGGCGAGATCGCGGCCATCCCCTCGCCGACCAGCGCGGGCGTGTTCGGCATCACCCGGGCGACGGCGACGCCCTCGGGCACCCGGGACTCGACGAAGGCGGTGGTGATGCCCGCCGCGACCGAGACCAGCAGGCTGGCCGCGGCGCAGGCCCGGGGCGAGACTCGTCGAGCACGCCGGCCATGTCCTGCGGCTTGACGACGAGCAGCACGGTGTCCGCCGCGGCGGCGGCGCTGACGTCGTCGACCACCGGGACGTCGTACCGCTCGCTGAGCTCGGCGGCGCGCTCGGCGCGCTTCTCCACGACGAGCAGGTCGTCGGCGCCGCGGCCGGCGCGGACCAGGCCTGCCAGCAGGGTCTCCCCCATCATGCCGGCGCCGATGACGGCGGTGCGCTTCGTCACGGTCTGCTCCCTTCCTGCTCGTCCTCGGGTACGCCGCGAAGCGTGTCACGTGCGGGCACCGGAGGGAAACCGGATCACCGCTCACCAGGGCGTTCCTAGGCTTCGGCCATGACTTCACTCCTTGCGCCGGACGCCTTCGCCGGCCGCACGATCGTCCTCGTCGGCGGCGGCACCGGCATCGGGCTCGAGGTGGCTCGCCAGGTGGTGTCCGCCGGGGGCCGGGTCGTGCTCGGCGGACGGACCGCGGCGACCCTGGAGCGAGCAGTCGCCGAGCCTGGGTGAGAACGCCACCGCACACCCGGTCGACACCTCCGACACCGCCTCAGTCGCGCGCTTCTTCGAGCAGGTCGAGCAGGTGGACGGGATCTTCACCACGGCCGCGAGCCTATGTGACGGGGCCGATCGCCGAGCCTGAGCCTGGAAGAGGCGGCCACGCCTTTCGAGTCGAAGTTCTGGGGCCAGTACCGCGTCGTGAAGGCCGCGCTCGGCAAGGCTCGGCCCGGACGCCTCGATCGTGCTGATGTCCGGGGCGGCGAGCGTGCGGCCGGCCGGCGACGCACCGGCGTACGTCGCGGCGAACGCCGCCGTCGAAGGCCTCGCCCGCGGCCTCGCCGTCGAGTCTCGCCCCGGTCCGGGTCAACGCGGTCGCTCCCGGCACCGTCGACGGCCACCTGTGGGACCAGCGGGACCCGGCGGTCCGCCAGGCCGCCTTCGACTTCTAAGCGGGTGCCTCGACGATCGGCCGGATGGGTACCGAGCCGGAGGTCGCCCAGGCCGTCGTGTTCCTGCTCCTGAACGGCGTCACCACCGGCTCGACCCTCTTCCCGGACGGCGGCTACTCGTTCCGCTGAGGCTCAGCCGCGGCGCACCAGCGAGACCAGTACCTGGGAGAAGTCCTGGGGGTGCTCGGCCAGCCGCCGCGCGACGTAGCGGTGCCGCTGCTCGCCGTAGGGCAGGTAGACCCGCACCCGCTCACCGGCGGCGACCAGGCGGCGCTGCTCGGCGGGCCGCACGCCGTGGCGCAGCCTGGTACTCGTAGGTCCCCGGTGCCCTTCCGTAGCGGCTCGCGAGCGCGCCGGCGATCTCGATCAGCCGCGGGTCGTGGGTGGCGAGCATCGGGTAGCCGTCGCCGCCGAGGAGCACCTTCATGCAGCGCACGTACGAGCGGTCGACGTCACCGGGGTCGGTGAAGGCCACCTCGGCGGGAGCGTCCTCCTCGCCCTTGCAGATCCGGACCCGGCTGCCGGCGTAGGCCAGGGCACGGCAGTCGGACTCGGTGCGGTGCAGCCGCGCCTGCAGGGTGATCCCGGTGGCGGGGAAGTCGTGGCGCAGCGCCTGGGCGACGGCGAGCGTGGCGTCGACCGTGGTGTGGTCGCGCATCGCCAGGGTGAGCGAGGTCCCGGCACTGTGGGCAGCCCGGCAGATCTTGCGGGCGTTCTCGACCGCGAGCTTCTCGCCCTCGGGCAGCAGCAGGCCGATCGCGACCGGGTCGACGGAGACCTCCGCCCGGTCGCCCAGCCCGGCGTCACCGATCCGGTCGAGCAGCATCCGGTAGGCCTGCACGGCCGCGATCGCCTGGGTCTCGTCCTGCGGGGTGGCGGTGAGGTGGTCGACCGTGGTGTCGATGCCCTCGGCGGCGAGCGCCTCGACGACGGCCGGGGCCTCGCGGAACGACTCCCCGGCGACGTACCGGTCCAGGACGGCGGCGGACAGCGGCAGCACCCCCACGAGTCGCGGCAATGCGCTGCGCGAGATCGACTCGAGCGCCCCCCCGGACCGGACTCATGGGCCCCAATTTACGGGGCGCCTCCCGACGCCGCCTCGTCGGTACGGCGCCCGGCCGGCTCCGCGCCGAGGTGCTCGATCGCGAACTCCAGGGACTCCCGCAGGTCCGCCTCGCGCTCCTCGCGGGTGGCGCAGCGCCGGGTGTTGATCTCCAGCACGACCTCGCCGGCGAAGCCGGCGCGGGCCAGGTGGCGCAGGAAGTCCGCGGCGCCGGTTGTCCCGCGGCCGGGCACCAGGTGCTCGTCCTTGGCGGAGTCGGTGCCGTCGGTCAGGTGCACATGGCGCAGCCGCGGGCCGAGCCGCTCAGCCATCGCGACCGGGTCGGCGCGGGCGATCGAGGCGTGCGAGAGGTCGATCGTGGTGTTGGCGTAGGGCTCCTCGGAGGGGTCCCAGCCGGGGACGTACATCTCCAGGTGCCGGCGCGAGGCCCGCCACGGGTACATGTTCTCCACCGCGAACGCGATCCCCGACGACTCCTCCAGCGCCGCGATCCCGTTGACGAAGTCGCGGGCGTACTCCCGCTGCCACCGGAACGGCGGGTGCACCACGACGACCTCGGCACCCACCTCGCGCGCCATCTGCGCGGAGCGCTCCAGACCTGCCCCAGGGCTCGACGCCCCAGACCCGCTGGGTGAACAGCAGGCAGGGCGCGTGGATCGCGCTCACCGGCAGGTCGTGGTGCTCGGAGAGCCGCAGGACCGCGTCGACCTGCTGGGAGAGGGCGTCGATGCCGACCATGACCTCGACGGCCTCGTAGCCCACCGCCGCGGCGTAGGCGAACGCGTGCGCCGTGGACTCCGGGTAGACCGAGCTCGTCGACAGCCCGATCCGGGGCCGGCTGCCGCGCCCGGTCATGACTCGTCGGTGACGCTGAGCTTTGTCGATCCGCTCCAGGATCACGCCCTCGCGCAGCGCCCAGGGGCAGATCTCCAGACTCGGGCAGGTCGAAGATGTCCATGCAGGCCTCGGCCACCAGCGCACCCGGCACGATCTGGTGCGTGCGGCTCGGCGAGACGCCGGGCAGGCTCGGCGAGCTCCTCGGGCGTCATCGCCAGCAGACTTCGGGATCCACTGCCGCAGGCTCGGCCAGCGGCAGGGACCGCGGCACCAGCCTGGCCCTCCCCGGACGGCGCGGCGCCGCAGATCCGCGCCAACGAGCGGAAGGTCTTCGACGTGGCGGAGGCGCGGTGCGTCGTACCGGCGCGCAGGAGGTGGCCCGCGTCCCGGGCGATGTCGGCCCGGATCCGCCGGCGGATCTCGCGCAGCCGGCCCCCGTCGGGGCGCTCGGCGAAGTCCGCGCGGGCCAGCCGGGCCGCGCCCAGCGGGAGCGACCAGGCCACGTCCGGGCGCTCGTCGGATCCGGCCGCGATCTCCAGCGAGCCTCCGCCGATGTCGAACACCGCGAGCCGGCCCGCCGACCAGCCGAACCAGCGGCGCACCGCCAGGAAGGTCAGCCGCGCCTCGTCCTCGCCCGGCAGCACCTCGATCCGTACGCCGGTCTCGCGCTCCACGTGCGCCAGCACCTCCTCGGAGTTGCCGGCGTCGCGCACCGCGGAGGTCGCGAACGACAGCATCTCCTCACAGCCCTTCTCCTCCGCGACCCGCAGGGCCTGTGCGGTGAAGGCGGACAGTGCCTCGATCCCCGTCGGCGAGACGTCGCCCGCCGGATCGAGGTGCTCGGCCGAGCGCAGCGGCTCCTTGTAGGAGAACGCCGGCAACGGCGCGGCACCGCCGTGTGCATCGACCACGAGCAGGTGACCGGTGTTCGAGCCGATGTCGAGCACGCCCAGACGCATGCGTCCACGGTACTCGTGCCTGCTCGGCCGGTGCGGACCCCTCAACTAGATTTGAGCAGTGCCTGAGGTCTCGCTCGATTTCCCGCGTGCGTGGGTGGAGTTCGTCAACCCGGCCGACGAGAGCGAGGTCCTCAAGTGCGACCTCACCTGGCTGACGTCGTCCTACACCTGCATCTTCGGCGGTGGCTGTGCCGGCATCTACGCCGACTCCCCCGACGTCGGGTGCTGCACCCTCGGCGCGCACTTCGCCGACAAGGAGGACGAGCGACGGGTCGAGGCGTTCGTCGAGCAGACTCACCCCTGCGCACTGGCAGGCCCATCCGGGCCGGCCGGTCAAGCGGCGCGACTGGGTCGAGAAGGACGAGGACGGCGAGCGCAAGACCCGGATGCACGAGGTCGCCGGGCAGCGCTCGTGCGTCTTCGCCAACCGCGCGGACTTCCCCGGCGGATCGGGCTGCGCACTGCACGGGCTCGCGCTCGAGCAGGGCCGCAACCCGCTGGAGACCAAGCCGGACGTGTGCTGGCAGCTCGCCCATCCGGCGTACCTTCCGCGAGGTCGAGCGGATGGACGGCACGACCTACACCGAGGTCACCATCACCGAGTACGACCGCCGCGGCTGGGGTCCGGGCGGTCACGACCTCGACTGGTACTGCTCCGGCAACACCGAGGCCCACGTCGCCGTCGAGCCGCTCTACGTCACCAACGAGCCCGAGTCTGGTCGCGCTGATCGGCCGCAAGGGGTACGACGAGTCTGGTCGCCCACTGCGAGGCGCACCTGCGCTCGCGCTCCGCGCTGGCGTTGCACCCGGCCGATCCGCGCTGACCTGCGGCGACCCCGCGCTGACCCGTGCCGGGGTGACTGTCACCTCTCGACATCAAGAGACAACGACCCCGATGCGGGGTTCCTCTCAGTGAGCGCTCAGAATGTCTGACATGCGCCTGGACCATCTCTCCTACGCGGCCGGACCCGACGGACTGGCCAGCACGGCCGCACGCCTGGGCGCAGCGCTCGGGCGAGACTTCTCCGACGGCGGGGTGCACCCGCGCTTCGGCACGCGGAACATGACGCTCCCGCTCACCGACGGCACCTACATCGAGGTCGTCGAGGCACTCGACCACCCGGCCTCCGACAAGGCGCCCTTCGGCCAGGCCGTCAAGGCCCGCTCCGCCCTCGGCGGCGGCTGGCTCGGCTGGGCGGTGGCGGTCCCCGACATCTCGATCGTCGAGCAGCGGCTGGGCCGCTCCGCGGTCCCGGGCTCGCGGCACCGCCCCGACGGCACCGAGCCTGCGCTGGCGGCAGATCGGCATCAACGGCCTGATCGCCGACCCGCAGCTCGCCCTTCTTCATCCAGTGGGGCGTGCCCGCCGACCTGCACCCCTCCCAGGGCGCGGACGGCACCGTCTCCCTCGCCGGCATCGAGATCGCCGGTGACCCGCAGCGGGTCAGCGAGTGGCTCGGCGAGACCGTCGAGGCGCCGCTGGAGGACGTCAAGGTCGAGTGGGTCGCCCCGCACGGCACGCCCGGCATCCTTGCCGCGCAGGTGCTCACCCCGGACGGCATCGTCCGGATCTGACGCCTCCGCACCGAGGCGTTGAGCCACACGGTCCGGGGCGCCATCGCGAGCCCCAACATCTGGAACCACACCGCGACCTACGAGCTCGAGAACCGCGCCGCCGACCCCGACGGGCGCCTGTGGGCCGCCCTGGAGGCTCGGGCCGACTGGACCGGGCGGGTCGTGCTCGACCTCGGCTGTGGCACCGGCTTCCACCTCCCCCGTTTCGCCGAGCGCGCGGCGCGGGTGATCGGCGTCGAGCCGCACACCGGGCTGTGCCAGCCTGGCCCGGCGCCGGCTGCGCGCTCGCGGCGTCGCGAACGCCGAGGTCCGGCCCGGCGCCGCGCAGGAGATCCCGCTGCCCGACGCTTGCGTCGACGTCGTGCACGTGCGCTGGGCCTACTTCTTCGGCCCCGGCTGCGAGCCCGGCCTCGTCGAGCTCGACCGCGTCCTGCGGCCCGGCGGCACCGCCCTGGTCATCGACAACGACGGCTCGCGCTCCACCTTCGGCGCCTGGTTCCGGCGCGGCTTCGCCCACCTGCCGCCGCCCGAGGAGATCGAGCGGTTCTGGAGCATCCGCGGCTGGACCCTCGACCGGGTCGACATGGGCTGGCGCTTCGCCTCCCGCGCCGACCTCGAGGAGGTCGTGCGCATCGAGCTCCCGCCCGCCACCGCCACGGAGGTGCTGCGCCACCACGAGGGTGTCGAGGTCGACTACGCCGTCAACCTCTGGTCCCGCCAGCGCTGACCCACCCCGGGCGCCCGCAGGCGCCCGGGGTGGAGTCGATCACTGCACGGCGTCCAGCGCGTCGACGACACCGTCGCCGTAGTAGCTTGTTCTCCGCGGCGGTGCCCACGCACGGCGCACCGGCCGTGGTCGTGCCGCAGGCGTGGTCGTCGGCCTGCGCACGCAGACTTGGCGACCATCTGCGCCGGCGTCCACGACGGGTGCGCCGACTTCATCAGCGCCAGCACGCCGGCGACGTGCGGCGAGGCCATCGACGTACCGGACTTGAGGCCGTAGCCGTTGCCCGCGACGATCGTCGACAGGATCCGCGAGCCCGGAGCCGCGACGTCGATGACGCCGAGACCACGGTTGCTGAACCCGGAGAGCCGGTTGTCCAGCGAGGTGGCCGGGAACCGCTCCAGCGAGGCCACCGTCACCACGCCCGGGGCTCGGTCGGGATGTCCTGGCAGGCGTTGTTGATCGTCCGGTTGACCGTCGTCCCGTCGTCGGGGCTGGTGGTGTCGGTCGTCTTGTTCGCCAGGTCGTACGACGAGTTGCCCGCCGCGGCCGCGTGCACCACGCCCTGGTCCGTCGACCAGGCGACCGCGCGACGCACGGCCTCCTTGGCGGCGTACTGGTCGGGCTGGTCCTCGCAGTAGAACTGGAACGGGTCGACGTAGTAGCTTGTTGTTGGTCACGTCGAAGCCGTGCTCACCGGCCCACACGAAGCCGCAGACGGCGTACTCCGGGTAGATGAACCCGTCGTCGTTGACCACCTTGACCGAGGCCATCCGCACGTTCGGCGCGACCCCGACGATGCCGGTGCCGTTGCGCGCCGCACCGATGGTGCCCGCCACGTGCGTGCCGTGGTCGCTGGTGGTGGGCTGCCAGCCGGTCGGGGAGGTGTCCGGCCGCCCCGCGTTGCTGCAGTTGACCGAGTCGGCCACGTCGATGTTCGCCGCCAGGTCCGGGTGGTCGGCGTCGATGCCGCTGTCGAGCACGCCCACGACGACGTCACGGGAGCCGTCGGTGATCTGGTGCGCCTTGTCGGCCTTGATCATGGCGAGGTCCCACTGCTCGGACTCGCGCGGGTCCGGGGTGACCGCGGTGGTCGCCTCGGAGCCGGTCGTGTCGTCGCTGCGGTCGGCCCGGGCCACGCTGGTTCGGCCCTTGCCGGGGCCCCACGGGGACTGCACGCCGGCCGGCGTGCCCTCGGTGACGGGCACCGAGCGGGTCGCGCCGACGGACTCGAGGGCGTTGCCCCCGGCGCGTCGTACGTCGGCCCGGAACGCCGCGCGGTCGCTGTGCGCCACGACGACGCCGATCTGCGGCCAGGTCTGCACCACGACGCCACCGGCCTTCTCCACGGCGCGCTCGACGAGCCGGGTCTGGCCGGGGTTGGCGTGCTTGGCGTTGAGCAGGTACGCCGACACGACGCCGTCCGGGGTGCTGATCGGGACGGGGGTGGACACCGGCTCCGCGCCGCCGCCGGGTGCGGCCGTGGCTCCGGTGCCGGAGACCGTCAGACCGGCCAGCGCGAGGCCGGCCGAGACGGTGAGGGTGGCGACTCGGAGCCGCCGGGTGCTGCGCAAGGACATGAGCATTCCTTCCGAGATGTGACGCAGGTCATCCTGCGTCGCTCATCCTCACACGGAGGTCCGACGGATTGCGAGGGTGGGCGCGAGAAGAACTTCGCGCACCTCGCCGTCCGACGGTGCGAGCAGACTCCGCGAGCGCGCCGACGAGCGCCTGTGCGACCTGCTCCAGCGGCTGCCGCACCGAGGTCAGCCCCATCACCTGGGCGACCTGGGAGTCGTCGAAGCCGACGACCGCGATCTCCCGGCCCGGCGTACGGCCGCGCTCCGCCAGGGCGTGCAGGGCTCCGACCGCGAGCGTGTCCGAGGCGCACACGAAGGCGCTGGGCGCCGCGGAGTCGAGCAGCGCGGCGGCGGCCTCGCGCCCGGCGTCGACGGTGTCCGGCACCGCCGCCTCGAGGCCGGCGGTGGCCAGAGCGTGCCTGGTCATCGCGCGGTGCCAGCCCGAGCGCCGGTCCTCACCGATCCGCGAGCCCGGCTCCCAGCCGAGCCAGGCGATCCGCTCGTGTCCCTGCTCGCGCACGTGGTGGGTGGCCGCCTCGGTCCCCGCGGCGCCGTCGACGTCGACCCAGGGATGGGTGGCGTCCGGGTCGTCCCAGGGCCGGCCGAAGGCGACGAAGGGGGCGCCCCGGCGGGTCAGCCCGACGGTCTGCGGGTTGCCGAGGTAGGTGTCGGTCACGACGAAGGCGTCCACCGCCGTCGCGCGCAACAGGTCGTCGTACCCGCCGAGGGGGTCGGGGCGCTCCCCCTCGGCCACCGGACCTCCGGAGAAGAGCAGCACGTGGTGGTCGACGTCGCGCGCGGCCTCCACCAGCGCGTGCACGAACCGGTCCATCGCCATGTTCGCCGTGAACTCCTGCGCCGGCGTGAGGCGCAGGCCGATCAACCGCGACGAGCGGGTGCGCAGGTGGCGGGCGGCGCGGTTCGGCGTGTAGCCGAGGGTCTCGATCGCCTCCTGCACGCGGGCGAGGGTGTCCGGCCGCAGCAGGTCGGGGTTGTTGACGGCGTTCGACACGGTCTGGCGGGAGACGCCGGCACGCTCGGCGACGTCGGCCAGGGTGGCCGGTGGGCGCGGGTTGTCCACAGGCCGATCCTTCCACGGACCGCGTGGCGGGGGGCGGGTGTCGGAGGGGTGGTCTACCTTCGGGGCATGGCTTCGAAAACACGTTCGAACTACCGCTGCGGCGACTGCGGCTGGACGACGGCCAAGTGGGTGGGCCGCTGCGGTGAGTGCCAGGCGTGGGGGTCGGTCGTCGAGGTCGCGGCCGCCACGACCTCCCCCACCAGCCGTACGACGGCCGCGCCGGTCACCCAGCGGGCGATTCCCATCGGCCAGGTCCCGGCCGACCGCGCGATGCACGAGGCCTCCGGCGTCCCCGAGCTCGACCGGGTGCTCGGTGGTGGGCTGGTCCCGGGCGCCGCGGTCCTGCTGGCCGGCGAGCCCGGTGTCGGCAAGTCGACCCTGCTGCTGGAGGTGGCGGCGCGCACCGCCGAGCGCCGGCAGCGCACGCTCTACGTCACCGGCGAGGAGTCCGCGGCCCAGGTGCGGCTGCGCGCGGACCGCACCGGCGGGATCCACGACGAGCTCTTCCTGGCCGCCGAGACCGACCTCGGCGCCGTGCTGACCCATATCGAGCAGGTGCGCCCGCAGATGGTGGTGGTCGACTCGGTGCAGACGATCGGCGCGGCCGACGTCGACGGCGTTCCGGGCGGGGTGACGCAGGTCAAGGAGGTCGCCCAGGCCCTGGTGCGGGTCGCCAAGAGCCGCGACATCACCGTCGTGCTGGTCGGGCACGTCACCAAGGACGGCGGGATCGCGGGCCCGCGGGTGCTGGAGCACCTGGTCGACGTCGTGCTGCACTTCGAGGGCTCGCGCGACTCGCGCTTCCGGATGGTGCGCGCGGTGAAGAACCGGTTCGGCCCGGTCGACGAGGTCGGTTGCTTCGACCTGAGCGCCGACGGGATCCGCGCGGTGGAGGACCCGACCGGGATCTTCACCGAGCGGCACCACGGGCGGGTGCCGGGCACCTGCGTCGCGGTGACCATGGAGGGGCGGCGCCCGCTGCTCGCGGAGGTGCAGGCCCTGGTGACGCTGTCGGCGGCGGAGCGTCCGCGTCGTACGACCTCGGGGCTGGACGGCTCCCGGCTCGCGATGATCCTCGCGGTGCTCCAGCAGCACTGCGGGATCAAGCCTGCACCAGCACGACGTGTTCGCCTCGACCGTGGGCGGGGCGCGGCTCACCGATCCCGGGAGCGACCTCGCCCTGGCGGTGGCGCTGGCCTCCTCGACCTTCGTCAGCGCGCCGCCGGCGGGCGTGGTGGCGATGGGCGAGATCGGGCTGTCCGGGGAGCCTGCGCCGGGTGCGCGACCTGTCCCAGCGCCCTGGCGGAGGCAGCCCGGCTCGGGTTCGAGCCTGGCGGTGGTACCGGCCGAGCCCGGCCAGGCGCAGGGCGCGCGCGGCCCCGCGCGGGACCGGATGATCGCGGGGATGCGGGTGATCGAGGCGCCGGACGTGATCTCGACGCTGCGCCTGCTCAACCTCGACCGTCGTACCAAGCACGCGCTGGAGGTGGTCGAGGCCGGCGAGTGAAGCGACAAACTCCACAGTGCGCACGCACCCCGGACCTGACAACTGCTGACAACGCGCGGGCGCGGCACGGCGGAATCCACCGCGTGCGACGGGGGGTACGCCGCTAGGGTGAGCCTGTGCACCGTGGCGGTGCGCCCCGGATCCGCGGCCCGTGGGTCCAGCAGTCATGACAGTGAGGAGCGCGAGTGGTCGCGTCGGCCGATCTCCGACTCCGCGAGACCCTTGCGTCGATCGCGCCCGGCACGTCGTTGCGCGACGGCCTCGAGCGCATCCTGCGCGGCCGCACCGGCGCCCTGATCGTGATCGGGCAGGACCGGCTGGTCGACAGCCTGTGCACCGGCGGCTTCGAGCTCGACGTCCCCTTCACCGCGACGGGGCTGCGCGAGACTCGCCAAGATGGACGGTGCGATCATCGTCGACGGGAGCCTGACCCGGATCATCCGTGCGGCCGTGCACCTGATGCCCGACCAGTCGATCCCCTCCGAGGAGACGGGCACCCGGCACCGCACCGCGGACCGGGTCGCGAAGCAGACCGGGCACCCGGTGATCTCGGTGTCGCAGTCGATGCAGATCATCGCGGCCTACGTCGGCGACACCCGGCACGTGCTCGAGGACTCCGGCCAGATCCTCTCCCGCGCCAACCAGGCGCTGGCGACGCTGGAGCGCTACAAGCCGCGGCTCGACGAGGTCTCCAGCACGTTGTCGGCCCTGGAGATCGAGGACCTCGTCACCGTGCGGGACGTGGCCGTGGTCGCCCAGCGGCTGGAGATGGTCACCCGGATCGCGCGGGAGATCGAGGACTACGTGCTCGAGCTCGGCACCGACGGCCGCCTCCTCGCCCTGCAGGCTCGAGGAGCCTGGTGACCGGCGTGGACACCGAGCGCGAGCCTGGTGATCCGCGACTACGTGCCCTCGCGCCGGCGCAGTCGGGACCCGCTGGAGCCTGCTCGGCAAGCCTGGAGCAGCCTGTCCGCGACCGACCTCGTGGACCCCTCCGCGGTGGCCAAGGTGCTCGGCATCGGCACCGGCGAGCACCTGGACGGCGCGGTGGCTCCCCGGGGATACCGCCTGCTCACCAAGGTCCCACGGCTGCCCTCGAACGTCGTGGAGGGCCTGGTCGACCACTTCGGCACCCTGCAGAAGCCTGCTCTCGGCCGGCATCGACGACCTGCAGGCCGTCGAGGGCGTCGGCGAGCCTGCGGGCCCGCAGCGTTCGCGAGGGGCTGAGCCGGCTGGCGGAGTCGACGATCCTCGAGCGGTACGTCTGAGCAGGTCCCGCACGAGCGGAGCCGGACGGGCTAGTTGACGGCCTTCGTCGGCTTCTTCGTGGGCCGGACCGTCGCCTTCTGCGTGGCCGTCCCGGTGGGCGTGGCCTTCGCGGTCGGCGTGGCCTTCGCGGTCGGCGTGCTCGTCACCGCGGAGGGCTTCACCAGCACGAACGCGGCGGTGGCCGGCTCGCCGCCGAACGCAGCGGCGGCGATCGTGTAGTCACCCGACGTCACCCAGCCGGTACGACGCGAGCAGCCCGGCCCGGACTGGCGCGTCTCCTTCCAGGTGAGGTTCACGACCGTGGCGACGGTGCGTCGTACGACGACGGAGGCGGTAGGCACCGCCTCGGGGCACTGCTGCGTCGTCCACAGGCTGGCGGGAGCCGTCGGAGATCTTGACGATGACGCTGGACCTCGAGATCTGCCAGGTGCAGGCCTCGGCGGCCCGGGTCTGCAGCGACAGGCGCAGCGTGACGTCGCTACCGGCCACGGCCGGGGCGGGCACCGAGGGCGTCACGACGACGTCGGCGGCGGGGCAGGGGCCTTGCGGCGAGGCGAGCGTCGGGGTGACGGGCGCGCTCGCGCCGGTGGTCGCGCCGCTGGCAGTGGGGGTGCTGCTGCCCGTCGCGCCGGACTTCCCGGCGGTGACCGTCTGGGAGGGCTCCACCTGTGCGCCGGCCTGCTCCGCGGCCGGCCGGTCGTCGGAGCCGGCGTCGCTGCCACCACCGAGCGCGCGGGCGATCCCGAAGACGAGCGCGAAGGCCACGCCGAGCACGAAGACCCGGCGCCGCCAGTACACAGCGGGCTCGAGCGGGCCGCGCGTCGTACGGCCCCGGGCAGGAGCGGGACGACGCGGGGAGGCCATGGATCCGACGGTAGTCAGCGCTGGGCCGGGAACCGGGGTGACCCGCCGGGAGGGGCCGAACTCGACCGAGGTCACAATGGCGTGCGATGACGACGAGTGATGCCACGACGGACGCCGGGACCGGGGACGGCCTGGTGGAGCCGATCCTGCGCTGGTACGACGCCCACGCGCGCGACCTGCCCTGGCGCCGGCCGGAGGCGTCGGCGTGGTCGGTGCTGGTCAGCGAGTTCATGCTGCAGCAGACCCCGGTGGTGCGGGTGCTGCCGGTGCACGCGACCTGGCTGGAGCGCTGGCCGACCCCGGCCGCGCTGGCGGCCGAGCCGTCGGGCGAGGCGGTGCGGGCATGGGGCCGGCTGGGGTACCCGCGCCGGGCGCTGCGCCTGCACGCGGCCGCGGTCGCCATCACCGAGCAGCACGGGGGGACCGTCCCCGCGTCGTACGACGAGTTCGCTGGCGCTGCCGGGGGTGGGCGACTACACCGCGGCGGCCGTGGCGGCATTCGCCTACGGCCAGCGGCAGGTGGTGCTCGACACCAACGTCCGCCGGGTGCTCGGGCGCGCCGTCACCGGCGTGGAGTTCCCCGCCCGGTCGGTCAACCGCGCCGAGCGGGACCTGGGCGCGGCCCTGCTACCCGAGGACCCACCGACCGCGGCGACGTGGTCGGTCGCGGTGATGGAGCCGGCGCCCTGGTGTGCACCGCGGACCGTCCGCGCTGCACCGACTGCCCGGTGCTCGAGGCGTGCGCCTGGCAGGCGGCCGGCGCGCCGGCCTACGACGGGCCACCGCGGCCGGTGCAGACCTATGCGGGCACCGACCGGCAGTGCCGGGGGAGGCTGCTGGCCGTGCTCCGCGATGCGCCCGGCGCCGTCGGCCAGGAGCGGATGGACGCCGCCTGGGACCAGGTCGCGCAACGGGAGCGGGCACTGGCGTCGCTGATCGCGGACGGACTCGTGGTGCGCCGGGCGGACGGGCGCTACGCGCTCCCCTGACCGAGCCGAGCGCCCGCAGGAGACGCACGAGCCCGGCGCCCCCGAGGGGACACCGGGCTCGTCACGTCGAGGATCAGGCCGACTCGGAGTCGTCCCCGCTCAGGCTCGGAGGCATCGGCCGGGCCTTCGTTGACCGTCTCGAGCGGCGGCATGTCGGGCAGGCTCGCCGACCTTCTGCCCCTCGAAGGTGAAGGCGGCGTTCGGGCCCTCGCCGTCGACGTCCACGAGCACGATCTGGCCGGGGCCGACCTCGCCGTAGAGCATCTTCTCGGCGAGCACGTCCTCGATCTCGCGCTGGACCGTGCGGCGCAGCGGCCGGGCCCCGAGGACCGGGTCGAAGCCCCGCTCGGCGAGCAGGTTCTTCGCGGCCTGGGTCAGGCTCGAGCCTTCATGTCGCGGTCGCGCAGGCGGACCTCCACGGCGGCGATCATGTTGTCGACCATCGCGACGATCTGCTCCGAGGACAGCGGCGGGAAGACGATGATCTCGTCGACACGGTTGAGGAACTCGGGGCGGAAGTGCTGCTTGAGACTCGTCGGAGACCTTCGCCTTCATCCGGTCGTAGGATCCGGCCGCGTCGCCGCCGCCGAAGCCCAGACCCACCGACTTGCCGATGTCGCGCGAGCCGAGGTTGGTGGTCATGATGATGACGGTGTTCTTGAAGTCCACGACCCGGCCCTGGGAGTCGGTCAGGCGACCTTCCTCCAGGATCTGCAGCAGGCTGTTGAAGATGTCCGGGTGCGCCTTCTCGACCTCGTCGAAGAGCACCACGGAGAACGGCTTGCGGCGCACCTTCTCGGTGAGCTGGCCGCCCTCCTCGTAGCCGACGTAGCCCGGAGGCGAACCGAAGAGGCGCGAGACGGTGTGCTTCTCGCCGAACTCCGACATGTCGAGCCTGGATCAGCGCGTCCTCGTCGCCGAAGAGGAACTCGGCGAGCGTCTTGGACAGCCACGTCTTCCCGACGCCGGACGGGCCGGCGAAGATGAACGAGCCACCGGGACGCTTGGGGTCCTTGAGCCCCGCACGGGTACGACGGATCGCCCGCGAGAGCGCCTTGACCGCCTCGTCCTGGCCGATGACGCGCTTGTGCAGGCTCGTCCTCCATCTTGAGCAGCCGCGTGGACTCCTCCTCGGAGAGCCTTCACGATCGGGATGCCGGTCGCCACGGCGAGCACCTCGGCGATCAGGCTCCTCGTCGACCTCGGCGACCTCGTCCATGTCACCGGAGCGCCACTGCTTCTCGCGCTCGGACTTGGCGAGGATCAGCCTGCTTCTCCTCGTCGCGCAGGCGCGCGGCGGCCTCGAAGTCCTGGCCGTCGATGGCGGCCTCCTTGCGCTGACGCACCTCGCCGATCTTGTCGTCGTACTCGCGCAGGTCCGCGGGCGCCGTCATCCGGCGGATCCGCAGCCGCGAGCCGGCCTCGTCGATCAGGTCGATCGCCTTGTCGGGCAGGAAGCGGTCGGAGATGTAGCGGTCGGCCAGCGTCGCCGCGGAGACCAGGGCCTCGTCGGTGATGGTGACCCGGTGGTGCGCCTCGTAGCGGTCGCGGATGCCCTTGAGCATCTCGATCGTGTCGGCGATCGACGGCTCGGGGACCTGGATCGGCTGGAAGCGGCGCTCGAGGGCGGCGTCCTTCTCGAGGTACTTGCGGTACTCGTCGAGGGTGGTCGCACCGATCGTCTGCAGGCTCACCACGGGCCAGCATCGGCTTGAGGATGGAGGCCGCGTCGATGGCGCCCTCGGCAGCACCGGCACCGACGAGGGTGTGGATCTCGTCGATGAACAGCACGATGTCGCCGCGGGTGCGGATCTCCTTGAGCACCTTCTTGAGGCGCTCCTCGAAGTCACCGCGGTAGCGCGAGCCCGCGACCAGGGCACCCAGGTCGAGGGTGTAGATCTGCTTGTCCTTGAGCGTCTCGGGAACGTTGCCCTTGACGATGTCCTGGGCCAGGCCCTCCACGATCGAGGTCTTGCCGACGCCGGGCTCACCGATCAGCACCGGGTTGTTCTTGGTACGACGCGAGAGCACCTGCATGACGCGCTCGATCTGCGCGCCGCGGCCGATGATCGGGTCGGCTTTGCCCTCGCGGGCGTCCTGGGTCAGGTTGCGGCCGAACTGGTCGAGCACCAGCGAGGACGACGGCGCGTCCCCACCGCTGGTCGAGCCGGAGGCCGCCGCGGCGGAGCCGGTCTCCTTGCCCTGGAAGCCGGAGAGCAGTCTGGATGACCTGCTGGCGGACCCGGTTGAGGTCGGCACCGAGCTTCTGCAGCACCTGGGCGGCGACGCCCTCGCCCTCGCGGATCAGGCCGAGCAGGATGTGCTCGGTGCCGATGTAGGAGTGGCCCAGGCTGCAGCGCCTCGCGCAGGGAGAGCCTCGAGCACCTTCTTGGCGCGCGGGGTGAAGGGGATGTGTCCCGAGGGGGCCTGCTGGCCCTGGCCGATGATCTCCTCGACCTGTGCGCGCACCGCCTCGAGGGAGATGTCGAGCGACTCCAGGGCCTTGGCGGCGACGCCCTCGCCCTCGTGGATGAGGCCGAGCAGGATGTGCTCGGTCCCGATGTAGTTGTGGGAGAGCATGCGGGCCTCTTCCTGGGCCAGCACGACCACCCGGCGGGCTCGGTCAGTGAACCGCTCGAACATTGCACGCTCCTCACACGTCACAGGGCTGTTCGTAGGTCTACAACCCCGCTCACACCCTACGCGTTCCCGAGAAACGGATCGGGCCCGTCCGCTGTCAGCGAACGGGCCCGGTCCTCGACCGCGTCAGTGGGCCGCGTCGTACGCCTCGCGCACGTCGGCGGGGATGCGCCCCCGCTCGGGAACGGAGTGCCCGTTCTCCCGCGCCCATTCCCGGATCTCCTTGGCGGAGGTGCCGCCCGCCGCGGCCGCCGCGCGGCCGTTGCGCTTGCCGCCGCCACCGCCGCGAGCGACCTTGCGCGCGTGGCCCAGGTACGGCGCGAGCGCCTCCCGCAGGGCCGAGGCGTTGCCGTCGCTCAGGTCGATCTCGTAGGCTCGCCCCGTCGAGGCCGAAGGCGACCGTCTGCGTCGCGTCGCTGCCGTCGATGTCGTCGACCAGGACAATGTTGACGCGTTGGGCCATGTTGCGCTCCTCGATATTCGATAATCCGAATTGGATATCGCCGATAATATCCATCTTCGAGAATGCGACAAGCACCGGCGCGGCATCTCGGCCGATATCGGGAACTAACCGAGCCGCATTCATTGGCAAGATGGTGTTGCCACCAACCGGGGAGAACCGGCCTTATGCGTTGCGCGCGTAGACCGGGCCGAGCCCGCGCAGGGTGAGCCAGGGCTCGTGATGGGTGAAGCAGCGGCACTCGTCGAGGACGAGCGGTGCGAGGTATCCGGTAGCGATCACCGTCACGTCCTCCTCGGCCGCGCCGAGCGCGGCGACCAGCCGCTCGACCATCCCCTCGACCTGGCTGGCGACGCCGAAGACCATCCCGGACTGCAGGGCCTCCACGGTGTTCTTGCCGATCACGCCGCGCGGGCGGACGAGACTCGACCATCCGCAGGCTGGGCACCGCCGCGGCTGAGGGCGTCGAGGGAGATCTCGATGCCGGGGGTGATCGCTCCCCCGACGTAGCGGCCGGCGGCGTCGACGACGTCGAAGGTGGTGGCGGTGCCGCCGAAGTCGACGACGATCGCCGGGCCGGAGTAGTCCGAGGCGGCGGCGAGGGCGTTGATGATCCGGTCGGTGCCGACCTCGCGGGGGTTGTCGACCACGATGGGCACCCCGGTGCGGACGCCGGGCTCGACGATCACCCGGGGCACGTCGGGGAACTGGGCGGCGAGCATCTCCCGCCACGCGTTGAGCACCGACGGCACGGTCGCGCACACGGCGACGCCGGTGACGGCGTCCTCCTGGGTCTCGAGCAGGCCGCGGAGCAGGACCCCCCACTCGTCGGCCGTACGACGCTCGTCGGTCGAGACCCGCCAGTGGTCCACGACCTCGCCGTCCTCCAGCAGCCCGAGGACGGTGTGCGCGTTGCCGATGTCGGCCGCCAGCAGGCTCATGGCGTCGTACGGAAGTCCAGGCCGAGGTCGAACACGTCGACCGAGTGGGTCAGCGCGCCGACGGAGATGAAGTCGACGCCGGTCTCGGCGACCTCGCGGGCCCGCTCGATCGTGAGCCCGCCGGAGGCCTCCAGGGTGGCGGGCGCGCCGGCGTCGGCGTTGATGCGCACCGCCTCGGCCATGTCGGCGGTGGACATGTTGTCGAGCAGCACCTCGGTGCAGCCGGCCGCGAGGACCGCGCGCAGGCTCGTCGAGGTCCACCACCTCGACCTCGACCCGGAGGCCGGGGTTCGCGGCGACGACGGCCTCGTAGGCGGCGACGACGCCACCCGCGGCGACCGCGTGGTTGTCCTTGACCATCGCCCGGTCCACCAGGCTGAACCGGTGGTTGACGCCACCGCCGCAGCGCACGGCGTACTTCTGCAGCGCGCGCCACCCGGGCAGCGTCTTGCGGGTGTCGAGCACCCGGGCGCGGGTGCCGGCCAGCGCGTCGACCCACTGCGCGGTGGCGGTCGCGACACCGGAGAGGTGCGAGGCGAAGTTGAGGGCGGTCCGCTCGGCGGTGAGCACACCACGCACCGGCCCCGTGACGGTCAGCACGACGTCGCCGGGCTCCACGCGGGTGCCGTCGGGCACCCGGCCGGTGACCGTCACGGTGTCGCCGAGGGCGTAGGCGAAGGCGAGACTCGGCGATCGCCAGGCCCGCGACGACGCCGGGCTCGCGGGCGGCGAAGTCGGCGACCGCCTCGCCCATGTCGGGCATCGCGGCGCTGGTGACGTCGTCGGCGCCGCCGGGCAGGTCCTCCTCGAACGCGAGGGTGACGTGGTCGTAGACCGCGCGGGGGTCCAGGCCCGCCGCGGCGATCTCGTCGACGAGCGTCGAGGGCAGACTCGGCGAAGGGGGTCCGGGCGATCATCGCGGGGTCCCGTCGGTGGCCGGCGCGGCGACGAACGACAGGGTCGACTCGCCGTCGTCCACGCGGACGTCGAAGTGGCCCGCGAAGCGCTCGTCCTCGCGCTCGGGGAAGTCCTCGCGCCAGTGCGAGCCGCGGGTCTCCTGACGCAGCGCCGCGGCACCTGTCAGGGCGCTCGCGATGGTCAGCAGGTTGGTCGTCTCCCAGGCCTCCTGGTCGATCACCTCGGCCGCGTCGCCGGCGAGCTTTGTCGAGCAGCCGGGCGGCCTCGCCGAGGCCCTCGGAGCCTGCGCAGCACACCGGCCCGTGAGGTCATCGTCTCCTGCAGCCTGCTTGCGCGCGGATCCGGCGACCAGCCCGGCCGGCCGGGTGTCGGCGACCGGCTCGGCCCAGTCCCGCAGGCTCGCCCGGGAGCACGTTCGCGATCCGGCGGGAGAAGACGAGCCCGTCGAGCAGCGAGTTCGAGGCGAGCCGGTTGGCGCCGTGGACGCCGGAGCAGGCGACCTCGCCGCTGGCGTAGAGGCCGGGGACGTCGCTGCGGCCGTCGAGATCGGTGCGGACCCCGCCGGAGACGTAGTGGCAGGCCGGCGCGACCGGGATCAGGCCTGGGTGACCGGGTCGACGCCGTGGGAGCGGGCGGTGGCGAGGATGGTCGGGAAGCGCTTCTCCCAGAACGCCGCGCCGAGGTGGCGGGCGTCGAGCCACATGTGCGGCCGCCCGGTCTCCAGCATCCGCTTCATGATCGCCTTGGCGACCACGTCGCGCGGCGCGAGGTCGGCGAGCTCGTGCACGCCCTGCATGAACCGGGTGCCCTCGTCGTCGACGAGGAAGGCGCCCTCGCCGCGGACGGCCTCGGAGATGAGCGGCTGCTGGCCGCGCGAGTCGGGGCCGAGGTACATCACCGTGGGGTGGAACTGCACGAACTCCAGGTCGCGCAGGGTCGCCCCGCCGCGCAGGGCAAGGGCCATCCCGTCGCCGGTCGACACCGACGGGTTCGTGGTCTGGGAGAAGACCTGGCCGAAACCGCCGCTGGCGAGCACCACCGCGCGGCAGTGCACGGCGCCGACCCCGCCGCGCTGGCCCTCGCCCATGACGTGCAGGGTGAGCCCGGCGACGCCACCATCCTCGGCCAGCAGCAGGTCGACGGCGAGGGCGTGCTGGATGACCTCGATGTCGGGCGCCGCCTCGATCGCCGCGACCAGGGCGCGCTGGATCTCCGCGCCGGTGGCGTCGCCGCCGGCGTGCGCGATCCGGTCGCGGTGGTGACCGCCCTCCCGGGTGAGCGACGAACCACCGTCGGCGGTGTGGTCGAAGTTGGTGCCGAGCGCGATCAGGCTCGCGCACCGCGTCGGGCCCCTCGTTCACCAGCACGCGGACGGCGTCCGCGTCACAGGCGCCCGCGCCGGCGACGAGGGTGTCCACCTCGTGCTGCTCGGGGGTGTCGCCCGGCCCGAGGGCCGCGGCGATGCCGCCCTGCGCCCACTGCGTGGAGCCCGCGGACAGCACGTCCTTGGTCACCACGAGGACCTTGTCGACCTGCGTGCGCAGCCGCAGCGCCGCGGTCAGGCCGGCGATGCCGGTGCCGACGATGACGACGTCGGCGCGGGTGCTCCACCCGGGACGGGGCGCGGTGAGCCGCCCGGGCAGGCGCAGGTGTTCAGGCATTCGTGCAGGCTACTCAGCGACCCGCGGTCACGTCGCCACGGGACAGGCTCGGGTCGCCGAAGGTCTCGGCGGGGTCGAAGCCGGTGGCCATGATCTTGTTGTCGGCGTCGACGAACACCACGTGCGGCTGGTGCTCCTTGGCCTCCTCGGTGCTCATCTGGCCGTAGCCGATGAGGATCACGAGGTCGCCGGGGTGGACCAGGCGCGCTGCCGCGCCGTTGATGCCGATCACGCCGCTGCCGCGCTCGCCCGCGATCGTGTAGGTCTCCAGACGGGCACCGTTGGTGATGTCGACGATGTGCACGAGTCTCGCCGGCCAGCAGGTCGGCGGCCTCGAGCAGGTCCTCGTCGACGGTGACCGAGCCGACGTAGTGCAGGTCGGCCTGGGTGACGGTGGCGCGGTGGATCTTGGACTTCATCATGGTGCGCAGCATGGGATTCTCCCTCGGGATCAGAACTGCAGAGGCATGTTGTCGATGAGCCGGGTCGTGCCGACCCGGGCGGCGACGAGGACGCGGCCCTGCGTGCCGGCCTCGGGGTAGTCGGGCAGGCTCGCCGAGGCCCGTGGTGGTGAGCGCGAGGTAGTCCAGGCTCCACGCCCGGCTCGTCCTTGATGACGGCCATCGCCGCCCACCGCGCCGCCGGGACGCCGTACGACGCCCGCGACTGCGCCGCGCGCAGCGCCCGGGACAGCACGGCCGCCTGCTGCCGCTGCCCGGCGTCGAGGTAGCGGTTGCGGCTGGAGCGGGCCAGACCGTCGGGCTCGCGGTCGGTCTCCCCCCGACCACCTCGATGCCCAGGCACAGGTCGGACACCATCCGCCGGATCAGCGCGAGTCGCTGGTAGTCCTTCTCCCCGAAGACCGCGCCGTCCGGGCGGACCAGGCCGAAGAGCCTTGGCGACGACGGTCACCACCCCGCGGAAGTGACCGGGCCGGCTGGCGCCCTCGAAGAGGTCCGCGAGCGGTCCGGGCTGGACGGTGACGGCCTCGGAGGCGAGGCCCTCGTGCGGGACGCCGTCGGGGTACATCTCCGCGACGACCGGAGCGAACACCACGTCGACGCCCTCGCCGCCGGCGAGCTCCAGGTCCGCGTCGAAGGTGCGCGGGTAGCGGTCGAGGTCCTCACCGGGCCCGAACTGCAGCGGGTTGACGAAGATCGAGACCACCACGGTGCCGGACTCGCCGGCGCGCTCGCGGGCGATCCGCATCAGCGACGCGTGGCCCTCGTGCAGCGCGCCCATGGTGGGCACGAGCACGACGGGGCCTGCGGCACGGCGGGCGCCGAGCAGCGCGTCGAGGTCGGCCCGGCTGCGTGCGACAGCGGGCGTGGTGAGGGTGGTCATGCGTTCTCGCGGTGGGGCAGCACCCGGCGGTCGCCGTAGGCGCTGAGGACGGTCGCGATCTTCTGCGCCTGGATGGGCAGCAGCCGGCCGTCGGTGACGGCGCGGTCGAGGGTGGCCCACGCCATCGCGACGTACGACGGCAGGGTGTCGGGCGCGTTCGCGGCGATGTCACGCAGGTGCGCCGCGACGGTCTGCACGTCACCGCGCACGATCGGCCCGGTGAGGGCGGCGTCGCCGTGGGCGAGCGCGTTGTCCAGCGCGGCGTCGAGCAGCGGGCGCAGCGTGCCCGCGGGGTCGTCGACGCCGGCGGCGGTGAGCAGGCCCATCGCCTCGCTGACGAGGGTGACCAGGTGGTTGGCGCCGTGCGCGAGGCCAGCGTGGTAGAGCGTGCGCATCTGCTCGGGCACCCAGGTGGGGCGACCGCCGAGGTCGGCGACGAGGCTCCTCGGCGAGGTCGTGCTCGGCCGGGCCGGCGGTGAGCCCGAAGACACAGCCGTGCAGCCGCTCCAGGTCGACGGTGGTGCCGGTGAAGGTCATCGCCGGGTGGAGCGCGATGATCCGTGCGCCGACGGCCGCGGCGGGCGCGAGGACAGCGAGGCCGTGCCGGCCGGAGGTGTGCGCCACGACCTGGCCCTCACGGAGCGCGCCGCTGTCGGCGAGCACCCGGACCACGTTGGGCAGCATGTCGTCGGGGACGGTGAGCAGCAGCAGGTCGGCGGCCCGGGCGACGTCGCTCGGCTTGCGCAGGGGCACGCCGGGCAGCAGGACCGGCCGCGCGGCGGCGCGAGGCGTCGGACTCACCGGCAGCGGCGACGACGGGGTGACCGGCCGCACGGAGGGCGGCGGCCAGGACGGCGCCGACGCGACCCGCGCCGACGACACCCACACGGAGGTCGTGGGACATCGTGAACCTTTCGTTCCCGTCCCACCGACCACTGCTCCGTGCGGGGCAGCCGGTGTGGGTACCGGACGTTGTGCTCATCAGGTGCGTCCCGGGGTTCCGGGACGACTCAACGGTACGCCGGTCCGCGCGCTCCGGGGAACGGATCGGATCGGTGGGCTAGGTCACACGGCTCCGCGGCGGCGCGCGACGCTCACGACGACCGTCGTCGCGGCGTCCGGGTGCAGCCGGCCCGTCACCAGGCTCGACGCCGGACGGAGCGTCCGGGTCGAGGCCGCCGCGCTGGAGCAGCACGACCGGCACCCCGGTCAGGCTTCGCCCGGCACTCCAGCCGGGTCCAGCGCTCCCAGAAGGACTCCGCCCCGTGGGCCGCGGCGAGGGCGGGGGGCACCGGCCGCTCGATCTCGGCGTCGATCGCGACCCCGTCCGCGGGGCCGGTCCAGGCGACCACCCGGCCGTCGGAGAGGTGGGAGCGGGCGTCGTACCGGCTCAGGCTCCGCGTCGGTGCCGACGCGGAGCCTGGGAGAGCGGGTCAGATGGAGCCGCCACCGTCGATGACGATCGCCTGGCCGTTGATGTTCGTCTGGTCGAGCAGCAGGGTGCGGACCACCGGGACGACGTCCTCGGGCGAGGTCATCGCCCCCGACGGGGTACGACGGGTGATCGACTCGAGTTGGTTCTGGCCCAGCACGGCGGACATCTCCGAGGCGAAGAAGCCCGGCGCGACCGAGTTGGCGAGCACCCGGCCGGCCATCTCCCGGGCGATCGCGCGGGTGGCCCCGTCGAGGCCGGCCTTGGTGGAGGAGTAGGCGACCAGGCCCTGGTAGCCGCGCTGGCCGCAGATCGAGGTGATGTTGACCAGGCGGCCGCGACGGCCCTTGCCCATCAGGCGGCGCAGCCAGAACCGGGTGAGCACGAGCGGCGCGGTCAGGTTCGTCTCGATGATCCGCGCGATCTCGTCGGCGGAGGTGTGCACGTGGAGCGAGTCCTGGCCGACGGCGGCGTTGTTGACGAGCCCGTCGATGACGCCGAGCTTCGCCTCGACCTCCTTGACGAAGGCCTGCGTGGCCGGGGCGTCGGTGATGTCGACCGAGCCGAAGTGGCTGGTCTCGGGGAACCGGGCGGCGAGGGCGTCGGTCCGGGGTCACCGTGCGCGCGAACGCCGCGACCTTGACGCCCTGCTCCAGCAGGTCGGTCACCATCGCGAGACCGAGGCCGCGCGAGGCGCCGGAGATCAGGACGACGCCGGCGGGCGGCACGAGGGTGGCATCAGACATCGCTCTTCAGGGTCTCCTTGGTCGGGATCTGGGCGAGGAGCGCGACCCGGCGCGGGACGCCGTAGTCGGGCAGCCGGTCGCGGCACCAGTCGGTGATCCGGGTCAGCGCCTCGGGGTCCTCGGTCGCGCCCGAGGTGAGCACCACGTCGGCGACGACGATCGTGCCGACCAGCGGCGCCTTGCGGCCGCGGACGTGGGCCCAGGCGACGTCGGGGTGCGCCTGCAGGACCGAGCGGACCACGCCGGCGGACACCTTCGCGCCGCCCACGTTGATCTCGTCGGCGTTGAGCCGGCCGGTGATGAGCACCCGGTCGCCCTCCACCACGACGGCGTCACCGGTGCGGATCGAGCCGTCCAGTCCCTCGCCGTGGTGGGGCGAGGTGATGACCAGCTCGCCGTCCTGGACCGAGATCCGGGGCCGGCCCGGGGTGTCGCGATCCAGCCACGCGGCGGGGAAGCCGGCGCGGCCGTCGTGCACGACGATCGAGGCGCCCACCTCGGAGGAGGCGTAGATCCAGGAGATCCGGGCGTCGGGGAACAGGCTCGCGGAGCCTGGTCGAGGACGGCCTGGTCGACCGGCTCGCCGCCGAGGCTGATCTGCTCCAGCGGTACCTCGCCGAGACGGTCGCGCTGCTTCATGATGCTCTGCCGCCAGAACGTCGGCGTACCGGAGGCCGCGGTCACGCCGTGCTCGACGGCGGCCGGCACCCACTCGTCCAGGCCGCTCGGGTCGACCACGACGAGGTCCTGCGCGGGCGCGGCGAGGCCCAGGGTGACCACCTGCCACCAGGCGTAGGTGCCCGGCGAGTAGGGGCACAGCCAGCGCCGCGGCGGCAGGTCGCCGGACACGGTGGTCAGCGAGGTGAGGGTGTGCCCGATCTGCTTGGGCCGCCCGGTCGAGCCGGAGGTCAGCAGCCAGAGCCGGCCCGCGGTGGGCTCGCGCGGCGTGGTCGCGGGGGTGACGGTGTCGCCCTCGACCACGTTGAAGCCGGAGTCCAGCAGGCTCCTGGCGCAGCACCGGCTCCATGCGGCCGGCCGCGACGACGAGCAGACTCGTCACCGGTGGTGACGTGCCGGTGGACCCACGGCAGGGCGTCGTACGACGTCGGGACGACGACAGCAGCAGGCGCCGGGGCCGAGACGGCGGGGAGCTCGTCCCACGCCAGGGCCTCGCCCGTGCGGGCGTCGATGACCCGGTTGCTGCGGAGGCTCACGCGTCCTGGATCTCGAGCAGGAGGTCGAGGACGTCTCCGACCGTGGTGATCTGGCGCAGGCCGGCGGCGTCGAAGTTCAGGCTCCTCGTCGATCTCGTCCTCCACCCGGAGGGCGAGACTCGCTGAAGTCGAGCGAGCGGAAGCCGATGTCGGCCAGCCTGCGCGTCGTCGTTGGCGGGCAGCGCCTTGCTCTGCGCGGCCAGAACCTCACCCATCGACTCACGAAGGCGATCGCGGGGAACCGTCGTCATGGCGGGCAGACTACCGTTAGCCGCGCAGGGAGCCGCACTCCAGCGGTCCAGTCGAGGAGGAACCATGCTGCGTCCCGCCGGGGACGGCGACGTCGACGCCATGCGGGCGTGGCGCAACCAGGCCGCCAACCGGGCGGTGAGCATCCACGCGCACGAGATCTCCGCCGAGGAGCACGCAGGCTGGTGGGCGCGCACCCGCGAGGACCCCACCCGCCGGGTGCTGGTCTTCGAACTCGGCGAGCGTCCGCTGGGGATCGTCAGGCTTCTTCGACATCGACGACGAGCAGCGCCGCTGCTCGTGGGGCTTCTACCTCGACAGCGAGACCGTCGAGGCCGAGGGCCTGGCCCTGATGGCCTGGATGCAGGTGATGAAGGAGGCGACGACGTACGCCTTCGACGAACTCGGCGTCGACACCCTCGACGGCGAGGTGCTCGCCGGCAACGAGGCGGTCCGCTCGATGAACCGCCGCTTCCGCTTCACCGAGGGCCCCGCCGAGACCCGCGCGGTCGACGGCCGCACCATCGAGGTGCACCCGATCAGCCTGCGCCGCGAGGACCGCCGCGGGGCACGCAGGAACCGCACCGAGAACAGCACTGGCAACAGCACAGAGGAGGGCACCCGATGAGCCTGGACGCCATCGGAACCGGCGGCCGCACCATCGGCCCCGACGCCGAGCCGTTCGTGATCGCCGAGATGTCGGGCAACCACAACGGCGACCTCGAGCGCGCGCTCGAGATCGTCCGCGCCGCCGCCGACGCGGGCGCGCACGCGGTGAAGATCCAGACCTACACGGCCGACACGATCACGCTCGACGTCGACTCCCCGATGTTCCGGCTCAGCGCGGACCACCCGCTGTGGCCCAACCGCCGCCTCTACGACCTCTACACCGAGGCGCACACCCCGTGGGACTGGCACGAGCCGATCTTCGCGCTCGCCCAGGAGCCTGGGGATGCTCGGGTTCAGCGCACCCTTCGACCCGACCGCCGTCGACTTCCTGCACGGCCTCGGCGTCCCGCTCATCAAGTCCGCCTCCAGCGAGATCACCGACCTGCCGCTGATCCGCTCGATCGCCGCGACGGGGCTGCCGACGATCATCTCGACCGGCACCGCCACGATGGGCGAGATCGACAGCGCCGTCCGCGCGGCGCGGGAGACGGGCAACGAGCAGACTGGTCGTGCTGGCCTGCACCGCGTCGTACCCCGCTCCCCCGGAGGCGTCCAACCTGCGCGGCATCCCGGTCCTGCGCGACGCACTCGACGTCCAGGTGGGTCTCTCCGACCACACCCTGGGCATCGGCGCCTCGGTAGCCGCGGTCGCGCTCGGCGCCACGGTGATCGAGAAGCACCTCACCCTCGACCGCGCCGACGGTGGCGTGGACGCGGACTTCTCCCTCGACCCCGGCGAGTTCGCCTCGCTGGTGCGGGAGACCAAGATCGCCTGGCAGGCGATGGGCGAGGCCCGGATCGGACCCAAGGAGATCGAGGCCGAGGGCCTGCGCTTCCGGCGCTCGCTCTTCGTCTCCCGCGACGTCCGGGCCGGCGAGAAGGTCGGCCCCGACAACGTCCGCTCGGTCCGTCCCGCAGACGGCCTGCCGCCGGACTCCTTCCGCGACATCGAGGGCCGGGAGTTCCGGCAGGACGTGCCCATGGGCACGCCCATGTCGCTCGACCTGCTCTAAAGGGGGTGCAGGAATCCCCGGTTACCGGGGGATTCCTACGGTTCTTGACCGTTGCAAGGGTCAAGAACCGTAGGAAGAGGTCAGGAACCCCCTCCAGTGCTCGACGCGGCGGGCTCGGTCGGCTCGACGACGACATTCGACCGTCCGAAGCCCGGCTCGTCGGAGTCCGCCGCCCCGGCGGGCATCGTCGCGGGCACGAGCAGGGGGAACCGGTCGGCGTTTCTTCCAGGCTGCCGGCGAAGCCTGGTCGCCGGTGAACATGCTGGACGGGCCCGGGTCCGCCTCGTCGGCGCCACCTGCCGCCACCGTCCCCGCCGAGGCGAGGAGCAGCGGGGCGACGCCGAGTGCCCTCACCGAAGCGAGCGGCTCCGCACGCTCCAGTCGACCAACGCGGGCTCGCCCGACGGCGACCGCTTCGTCAGCCGGACCATCACCGGGCCGGTGCCGGCGGGCAGGCGCAGCCGCGCGCCCTCGGCCTCCGCACCCGGTACGACGCCGCCGTCCAGCGTGCGCACGTCGATCCCGATGCCGTGGGACTTGTCGACCACCCGGTCCTGGGCGAACTCGCGCACCGCGCGCCCGGGGTGCTTGACCCGGGCCCGGCGCCCGCGCAGGCGGTCGCCGCCGACGCTGCGGACGCCGACCTCGAGTCTCGGCGCCGGTGTCGGGGGCTCCGGGGTTGACGACGAAGATCCCGCTCTGGCCGAGCACCAGCGCGCCGTGGTCGTCGTGGCGGCCGACGGCCACCCGGGGGGCGATCGGCTCGGAGCCGAGGCGCAGGTGGATGCGGGCGACGGCGATGCCGACCACACCGTCGGGCATCGCGGCGCCGGTAGGCCACACCTGCTCGTCGGCGCGCGAGGACTCCATGCCGATCATCAGCATGCCGTCGTCGCCGAGCCTGCTCGGGAGAGACCTGGAAGGAGACCTGCTCGAGGGTCGCCTCGCCGTCGTAGCGGCGCAGGCCGAGGGCGGCACCGGCGATGGTGCGGCCCTGCGCGGTGAAGCGGAGCAGGCGGTGGCGGCCGGAGACGTCGGGAAGGGGGACCTCGCGGTCCTTGTCCTCGCTGCGCGCCATCTTGGCGCGGCTGCCGAGCATGTTGTCGTGCCACATCTCGTTGGACAGCCCGTCGATGCGGATGTCGAGGTGCACGGTGAACGGCCCGTCCGGGCGCACGAGCGAGAGGCCCAGCATCCCCGAGGGCCGTACGACGCGCGCGAGCCGGTGCGGTGCCCGGACCGCGCCGTCGATCAGCGCCACCGCGCCCGGCACGTCCTGGTCGAGGTAGACCGGCGAGCTCGTGGCGCCGGGCGGGCCGGTCGAACATCGTGCCGACGTGCAGGGTGGGCAGGCTCGAAGACGCCGCTCATGACGCCACCACCCCCAGTCTGCATCGCCAGGCTCTCGGGGGGGACCTCCCAGTCGAAGCGGGACAGGAAGGGCTCCCGGCGCCGCCACATCCGGTTCATCGCCGCGAACGCGGGCTCGCCGTCGGACTCCACGTGCAGCATGTTGACCGCCAGGATCTCGAAGAGCTCGTCGCCCTCGCCGACCGGCCACTGCTGGACCAGGCCGGAGGGCACGTCGGAGGCGCAGCGGTAGAACCACATCCACAGTCGCGCCCGCTCGACCTGCTCCGGCGTGATCAGGCTCCACGCCGCCGAGCAGCCCGTCGACGTGGCGCTGCAGGCTCGGCGAAGTACTCCTCCACGCTGGCCGCCACGGTGGTGAAGCCGCAGGCGCTCCACTCCGACCAGCCGCACTGGAGCGCGGGGATGCCGAGGGCGGGGTACTCGCTGCTGACGCTGCCGCGCACGGTGAGCACCAGGTCGGTCAGCGCGGTCAGGTAGTTCTTCGACAGGTCCAGGCTGCGCATGAACCTCATGTGCGGCTTGTCGGCGTAGCGGGCCGCGACGCCGTCGAAGAAGCCGGTGGCGTCGTACATGTGCTGGTGGGGGTGGTCGAGGAACATCCAGTTGACCTCGTCGTGCTCGGCGGCCCACGCGGCCGTCCGCTCGATCCAGTCGCCGAGGTCGGCGAAGACCTCCCAGTTGGTGCCGAGCGCGTCGGAGACGGCGTGGTTGAACACCGAGACCGTCGGCTTCGAGGGGTCCAGGCCGACCCGGCGCCCGGCGGGCACCCGGACCGCGGCGCGGTCGGCCGGGGTCTGCGAACTCGATGCTGGAGAAGTCCTGGCCGGCGCGCCACCACGACGGACGCCCGAGGGTGGCCTTGGAGCGCCACTGGGTCAGGCTCGGAGCCGCGGTGCAGCAGGCTCGCGGTTCGGCCACAGGTGCTTGTCGAAGAACTCGCCGAGCCTGCGAGGTCAGCCCGGCCCGGATCGGGGCGTCCGCCGGCAGGCTTCTCGGGGAACAGGCCGTAGACCTTGAGTCCGCCAGTGGACTGCGGGAAGAGCACGGGAACGTCGTGGCGCAGCGCCGCCTCGACCCCGAGCCCGAAGTTGTTGTAGTCGACGTGGCTGGTGATCAGCGCGACCACGTCGTTGTTGGCCAGCAGGGCGTCGTAGATCTTGGCGAACTCCACGCTGCGCGCGGCGACGTGCGCCTTCTTGGCCTGCAGCTCCGGGGAGTCGTCGAGGCGCGCGACCAGCGCCATCCTGCAGGCGGTGGCGTAGACGATGTCCTCAAAGGACTGCGGGGAGATGCCGGACTCGGGCAGGTCGCCGCCGAGGTCGACGCCGGCGACCTCGAGCGGCTCGGCGGTGCCGGCGACCCGCGCGTCGACGAGCGCGTGCACGTCGAAGACGGTCTCGGCGCCGTACGCCGTGGCCATCTGCGAGATCTCCTCGAGGTTGAAGTAGGTCCAGACGATCTGGTTCCAGTCCTCGTCGGCACCGCTGTAGACGATGACCCGGGCGGGCTCCATCCGGCGCAGTGCGTTGGCCACCGTGAGGTTGCGCAGCGTCACCCGCAGGTCCTGGCTCATCGCCTCCACCAGGATGATCCGCTCGGACTCCGGCAGCACGTTGTGGCGCCAGAACGTCGAGGCGGTACGGAGGAACGGCCGGAAGTCGGTCAGGCTCACGCACTCGCCAGTTATATCAACCGTGATAGCCCGTGCCATCAAGGGAGCAGCGCGGCGACAACCCTTTCGCGGCCCTGGCCGTCCACCAGCCTCCCAGCCGGTACGACGCAGCCGGTTGCGCGCCTCCGCGTCGGAGAGCGCCTCGGCCAGCACCGCGGTCGCCGCCGCGGGGTCGGCACGCACCCCCGAGAGCAGGCCGAGCGGGAAGGTCAGCCCCTGCGCCACGACCCGGCCGTAGGACTCCGCCTGGTTGTCCGCGACGCAGACGAAGGCGGCCGCCGCACCGAGGCACAGCAGGCTCCCAGCTCGACGTGCCGGCCGCGCTGACGACGAGGTCGGCCTCGCGCACCAGGCTCGGCGATCCGGTCGGTCGGCGCGATCACCTCGACCTCCTGGCCCGGTGCGGTGGCGATCGCCTCCAGCGCGGCCCGGCGCTCCGCGCTCGCCGCGACCACCGAGAGCCGGAAGGGCTGTCCCGTCGCCGCGAGCGCGGCGGTCAGCACGGGGGCGGCTCCGAAGGCGTCGGTGCCGCCGAAGAAGGCGAGCACCCGCGCCGGCCCGTCGGGCGCCGGCACCTCCGGCTGCGCGGGACGGTGCCGCAGCACCTCGTCGCGCATCAAGGCGTAGCGCAAGCCGGCCAGCCTGACCGCGCCGGCGGGCAGGGAGCGATGGTCGTGCTCGGCCCCGATGTTCTGGTCGAGGTACACGTCGGCCTCGCGGCCGCCGATCGCGCCGTCCACCACCGCCAGCGTCCGGTACGACGCCCGCGCGGCGGCGTACGCGACCGGCGGCAGGCGGTAGGAGTCGATCACGACCGCCTCCGGCTCGAGCCTCCGCGAGCCTGGTCCAGCCTGGGCGGTCACCGTCGCAGCGGGGACGACCGAGCCGAAGCCGCGGGCCTCGAGCCTGGGCCGCCGCGAAGGGCACCGAGCCCGCGTCGACGAGGAAGACCACCTCGCGGCCCCGGGCCGCCAGGCTCCTCGGCGAGGGCCAGGCAGCGCATCAGGTGGCCCACCCCGATGTCGGGACCCAGATCGCACCAGACGATCACCCTCGACACCCTGGTCTCCCCTCGATTCCGGCGACAGCGGCGGCCAACGGTATCGTCAGTCCGATTCTTCGTGGCGGGGACGGGCCCCGCTCCCGTCCGACGGAAGGCGTGCGCGTGTCCATCCTCCAGGGGAGCAGCATCCTGATCACCGGTGGCACCGGTTCCTTCGGGAAGGCGTTCATCCGCTACGCCCTCGACAACCTGAACCCGCGCCGGCTCATCATCATCAGCCGCGACGGTCTCAAGCAGTTCGAGTGCCGCCAGATGTTCAACGACGACCCGCGGCTGCGCTGGTTCATCGGCGACATCCGTGACCGCGAGCGCCTGCTCCGCGCGATGCACGACGTCGACTACGTCGTCCACGCGGCCGCGCTCAAGCAGGTCGACACGGGTGAGTACAACCCCTTCGAGTTCATCAAGACCAACGTGCTCGGCTCGCAGAACGTCGTCGAGGCCGCGATCGACGCGGGCGTGAAGAAGGTCGTCGCGCTCTCGACCGACAAGGCCTCCTCGCCGATCAACCTCTACGGCGCCACGAAGGCTGACCGCCGACAAGATCTTCATCCTCGGCAACAACTACGCCGCGTCGTACCCGACCCGGTTCGCGGTGGTCCGCTACGGCAACGTGACCGGCTCGCGCGGCTCGATCATCCCGAAGTGGAAGGCGATGGCCGAGCGCGGCGAGAAGCCTGCCGATCACCGACCTGCGCTGCACCCGCTTCCTGATCACGCTGCCGCAGGCCGTGCAGATGGTCGTCGACACCTTCGACCTGATGCAGGGCGGCGAGTCTGCTCGTGCCGCACATCCCCTCGCACAAGGTCGTCGACCTGGCCCACGCGGTCGTGCCGGACGCGGAGTTCGTCGACATCGGGCTTCGCCCGGGCGAGAAGCTCCACGAGGAGATGATCAGCCCCGAGGAGGGTCGCCGCGCGGTGATCATCCAGGACGGCAAGTACTACGTCATCGAGCCGGAGACCCCGCAGTGGGGCTACCAGCCGATCAAGGACGCGGTGCCGGTGCCCGAGGGCTTCCACTGCGCCTCGGACAAGAACGACATCTGGTGGGGCGTCGAGGACCTCCGCGAGGTCCTCGAGTCGGGCATCTGATGCTCCCCTACGGCCGCCAGTCGATCACCGAGGCCGACGTCGAGGCGGTCGCCGATGTCCTGCGCGGTGACTGGCTGACGACCGGGCCGACCGTGACCCGCTTCGAGGAGGCGATCGGCGCGCTGTCCGGCGGGCACCGCGCGGTGTCCTGCACCTCGGGCACCGCCGCGCTGCACATGGCCTACGCCGGCGCGGGCGTCGGCACCGGCGACGAGGTCGTCACCACGCCGATGACCTTCGTCGCGACCGCCTCCGGCGCCTCCCTCCTCGGTGCGAAGGTCGTCTTCGCCGACGTCGAGGAGGACACCGGCCTGATCGACCCGGCCGCCGTCGACACGCTGGTCACCGAGCGCACCAAGGTCGTCGCCGCGGTCGACTACACCGGCCACCCCGCCGACTACGCCGCGCTCCAGCCGATCGCGGACCGGGTCGGCGCACTCACCCTCGCCGACGCCGCCCACTCGATCGGCGGCGCTGTGATCGACGAGGGCGGCCGACGCGTCCCCGTTGGCGACCTGGCCGACGTCACGACCTACTCCTTCTTCCCGACCAAGAACATGACCACCACCGAGGGTGGTGCGGTGGTCGCCAAGGACGACGCGATCGCCCAGCGCGCCCACGAGTTCCACTTCATCGGCATGGTCCGCGACGCCGACCGGTTCGCGAACGCCGACCAGGGCGGCTGGTGGTACGAGGTCCACGAGCACGGCCTCAACTACCGCCTGACCGACGTCGCGTGCGCCCTCGGGCTCTCGCAGACTCCAACGGCTGGAGGCCTTCAAGCAGCGGCGCGCGGAGATCTGGGCCCGCTACAACGAGGCCCTGGCCGGCGTGGACGGCGTGCGGATCCCGGTGCAGCGCGAGGGCGTCGACCCGGTGTGGCACTTCTACTGCGCGCGGATCCTCGACGGCCGCCGCCGCGAGGTCTTCGAGAAGATGCGCGAGCGCGGCATCGGCGTGCAGGTCAACTACATCCCGGTCTACTGGCACCCCGTCTACGCCGATGCGGGCTACCAGCGCGGGATGTGCCCGAACGCCGAGGCGTTCTACGCCGAGGAGCTCTCGCTGCCGCTCTTCCCCGACCTGACCGACGCCGACGTGGACCGCGTCGTCGAGACGCTGACCGACATCCTCGGCTGACCTGACCTCGTCATGAGTGCGCGCGTCCAGGTCGTGCTCCAGTCCCGGCTCAGGCTCCTCGCGGCTGCCGGGCAAGGCGCTCCTGTCCGTCGCGGGCCGCCCGATGGTGGTTCTCGCCGCACAGCGGGCCGGCAACGCCGGTCACCCGGTGCTGGTCGCCACCAGCGACCAGCCGGAGGACGACGTGATCGCCGCCGCCTGCACCGCCGCGGACGTCGCCGTCGTGCGCGGACCGCTCGACGACCCGCTCGCGCGCTTCGTGCTGGCCGCGGAGGGGCTCGCCGACGACGACGTCGTGGTGCGCCTGACCGCCGACAACGTCGTACCGGACGGGGACGTGGTGGGCCAGGCTCGTCGCGGCCCTGGCGGACTCCGGGCAACGCTACGCCCGGCTCGGCGGCGACGACCCCGCCCTGCCGTACGGCGTCGCAGCGGAGGCCTTCACCGCCGGGCTGCTCCGCGAGGCGGACGCCGCCGCGAGCTCCGCCTTCGAGCGCGAGCACGTCACCCCGTGGATGCGCGAGCGGGAGGGCGACCTGCGCACCTCTCTCTCCGGCACCGGCGCGTGGGCCGGGCTGCGCTGCACGGTCGACACCTTCGACGACTTCGTCGCCCTGGCGCGGGTCCTGGCCGGCATTGCGGACCCGGTCGGCGCCGACTGGCGCACCCTGTGCGACCTCGTGGGTGCCGCGACCGAGCCTGCGCGCTCCCCTGCCGGTGCGCGAGAACCCCCTCGGCCAGTCCGCTCTGGTGCTCGGCACCGTCCAGGCTCGGCGTCCCCTACGGCGCCGCCAACACCGGCGGCCTCCCGTCCGACGCCGAGGTGAGCGAGGTCCTCGCCGCCGTACGACGCAACCGGATCACGCACCTCGACACCGCTCGTGGCTACGGCGCCTCCGAGCAGCGCCTGGGCGCCGCCCTGCGCCGCGGCCTGTCCGAGCACGCCGGTGTCGTCACCAAGGTCCTGCCGCTGACCGACGGCCAGGGCGCGGACGCCGCCCGGGCCTCGGTCGCGACCAGCCTGCGCCTGCTCGGCGCGTCCTCGGTCGCCGGCCTGCTCGTGCACCGCGCCGCCGACTGGCACCGTCCGGGTGTCGCCGATGAGACCGCCGGACTGGTCGCCGACGGCACCGCGCGGGTCGCGGGCGCCAGCCTGTCGACGCCCGAGGAGGCTCCTCGCCCTGCTCGCCGACCCGCGCTGCCGCTACGTCCAGGCTGCCGTTCAACCTGCTCGACCGGCGCTGGCTCGCCCCCGAGGTCCAGGAGGCGCTGGCCGCGCGGCCCGACGTCGTGGTGACCGTCCGGTCGGCGTACCTGCAGGGGCTGCTGGCCGCCGGCACCGCCGCCCGCTGGCCCGCCGTGGCCGACGGCGCCGCGATCACCGCCACCCTGGACCGGGCGGTCGAGACCCTGGGCCGCAGGCTCGCGCGCCGACCTGTGCATTGCCTACGTGCTGGCGCAACCGTGGGTCACCTCGGTCGTCGCCGGCGCGGAGAACGCCGCCCAGGTCGACGACACCGCCGCCCTGGTGCACCGCCCGCCGCTCACCGCCGAGGAGGTCGCGGTCGTCCACGACCTCGTCGCCCCCGGCCCGCTCGCCCTCGTCGACCCGAGCACCTGGAGCCTGAGATGGACCTCTTCGACCTCACCGGCACCGTCGCCGTCGTCAGCGGCGCCTCCGGCCGGCTCCGGACCCGCCATGGTCCGCGCGCTCGCGGACGCCGGCGCCACCGTGGTCGCCGTGGGCCGCTCCCCCGAGCGCCTCGCGGAGGCCGTCGGGGAGATCCCGCGCGTCGAGTTCGCGACCTGCGACATCACCTCCGCCGCGTGGCCCGCACTGCTGGGCGAGGTGGCCGAGCGGCACGGGCGGCTCGACGTACTGGTCAACAATGCGCACGTCCCGCGCGGTGGCTCGTTGCGCACCGCGACCGACGAGGACTACCGGCTGGCCTTCGACCTCGCGGTCACCGCCTCCGCCCGCGCCATCGAGGCCGCCCGCCCCGCACTCGCCGTCTCCGCCGCGGCCGGCGGCCCGGCGGCGGTGGTCAACGTCTCCTCGATGTACGGCGTGGTCGCGCCCGACCTGTCGATCTACGCCGAGGAGTCGCACCGCAACCCGCCGTTCTACGGCACCGCCAAGGCCGCGATGCTCCAGGCTCACCCGGTACGCCGCCGCCGAGTCCGGCCCCGAGGGCATCCGGGTCAACGCGCTGGTCCTCGGCCCCTTCCCCGGCGAGCCGGGCACACCCGAGGCGGCCACGCTGCAGGACAAGATCGCCGGGCTGACCCTGCTCGGCCGGGTCGGCCAGCCGGAGGAGGTGATGAGCGCGCTGCTCTTCCTCGCCTCGCCCGCCTCGTCCTTCGTCACCGGCTCGACTGTCGAGGTCGACGGCGGCTGGACCGCGCGCTGAGCCTGACCCTGGCTGCGGTTCAACTACCGAATTCGCTGTCCCGGACGGGAATTCACAGCAGATTCGGTAGTTGCGTGGCGCGAGAGGCGGCCGAAGGGGAGCTCAGGCGCGGTCGCGGCCGGTCGCGGAGTCCACGCCAGCCCGGTCCTCCAGCACCCGCAGCCGCTCCTCGAAGACGGTCGCGGCGCTGATCCGCGCCCGCACCCGGGCGTGCTCGGCCCGGACCTCGTCCAGCACCGAGCGGGCCGCCTCGACCTCGGCCGTGTCCGCCGTCGGCGCGGGGTCCTCCAGCCGGGCGCGCAGGCTCCTCGACCCGCTCCTCCAGCGCCGCCAGCCTGCGGGCCGATCCGGCCGATCTCGCGGACCGCGTCGCCGAGCCGGCGCTCCAGGTCCGCGACCCGCTCGCCGGTGTCGTCCGGCAGGCGGTGGGCACGACGCAGCGCGCGCACCACGTCCTTGGGACCCGGACGGCTCATGCTTCCTCCTCGGAGTCGGTCGGCCAGAACCGTACCCGGCCCTCCTGCCACCACCGCCGCAGGAGTGCCCCCTCGGCGGCCACCCGGTGCTCCGGGCCGATCCGGCCACTCGCCCCGGACTGGTAGTCCCAGCGCTCGGGCGAGGGGTCGTCGACGTAGGACAGGCCGGTCAGGTGGACCACGGCGTCGGGGAACAGCGTGCGGGCGAGCCAGGCGGCCGTCGTACCGGTCGTGGGGGCGAGGGCCTCCGCGCGCCACGGGACGCCCAGGCTCCTCGAGCAGGGGCACCGCGACGGCGTCGTTGCGGGCGACCACCAGCCCCAGGTCGGCGGGCCAGGAGCCCGGCCAGACCTCGGGGCGGTGGAACATCCGCATCGGCTCCAGCAGGACGTAGAGCCGCGCGCGGTAGTCCGCGAAGGAAGACACCGTCGCCCGCACCATCCGGCCCCACAGCACGACATCGGTACGACGCCCGGCGACCGGCTCCGCGCCGGGGGCGTCGAGCACGAAGTCTGTTCGTGCGCAGCACCAGGTCGCATCCGTCGATCGCCGCGGCGCGGGCCGCCGAGGGCACCATCGGGGCGTTGCCGACGACGGCCACCGAGCGCACCTCACCGGGCGTGCGGGCGTAGGACGCGGCGAGGTCGCGCAGCGGCACCAGCCGCTGATCAACCACGGACCCGCCGGGCGATCGCGCCGCGCACCCGCCGCGGGAGGGAGACCGGTGCTGGAGGCGGCGCCGCGTCCTTCTCCGCGCGTCGCGCGTCCCGCTCGTCCATCCGCTGCTCGATGACCTCGTGCTGGCGGATCATGGTGGCGATCGCGGCCTCCAGCAGGCTCGCCGTCGGACAGACTCCGAGGGCAGCCGGACGGCGTCCACGACGTTGGCCGCGAGGTCCTCCGGGCTGCCGACGACGTCCACCTCGCCGGCCAGCGCGGCCGGTCGTCGACCATCTGCCGCGAGCGCTCGCGCACCCAGTCGACGTACGGCGCGGGGACGCCGATCTTGATCGGGTCCGGTGCGCTGAACAGCCCGTCGCGCATCAGGTTGTCGCGCACCACGCGGATGTAGCGGTCGCGCATCGGGAAGCGCTCGCCGATCTGCACGTTGAACCGGCGCAGCAGGCTCCGCCTCGGCCAGGCCGAGAGAAGGGTTCTGCATCCCCGGCGGCGCGTGCGGGACGTCGGGGTCGAAGCCCACGATCGAGCCTGAACCGCTGCCACAGCAGGCTCGGGTCCGAGCCCGGCGGCGGCACGGTCAGCACGTGGAAGTGGCCCGGCTCCAGGTAGGGGCCCCACCGCGCGTAGACCAGGCTCGGGTCCTGGGTCTGCCAGAACGACTGGTCCGGCACGTCGCGCAGCCGGTCCAGGTAGAGCTCGTAGGTCGTCGTCGAGCGCGAGCGCAGCCACTGCTGCCACTCGGCCGGGACCTGCCGGGCGAAGTCCCGAGCGGCGTGCACCACGTGCACCGGGATCGGGGCCAGCGAGGTGACGATCCGCTCGATGACCTCCGGCGGCGAGCCGCACAGCAGGCTCCTCGCTGATCACCGCCACGCCCTCGTTGCGGTGCGCCCGCTCGACGACCAGGTCCCAGGTGGCGGACAGGCTCCGCCTCGCTCCAGATGCCGCCGCGCAGGTCGGAGACCGCGTCGAACTGCATCCGTCGGCTGCCCGGCGGGAAGAAGAAGCCCTGCGCGCGCAGGCTCTTCCTTGTTCAGCCAGATCATCCGCTGGAGGAAGGCTGGTGCCGGTCTTGGGGGCCCCGATGTGCAGGTAGATGGCGCTGGCGGTCACGGGGGTCCTTCTCGAAGCGGGCGACGGACGGCCATCCTAGTGAGCCGCCCGGGCGCCTCGGCTCAGGCGGTCTTGCCCTTGCGCCAGTTCGCCGCCGCCGTCCGCGCGGTGTGCAGGCTCGCTGGTGACGACGTCGAGCTCGGCCTCCAGCTCCGCCACCCGTACGACGGCCTGGCTGGCCCGCTCCTCCGCGTCGACCAGGCGCCGGTTCAGCCCCTCGTTCTCGCGCTGGGTGGTGCTCGCCAGGTCGCGGGCCTCGCCCAGGCTCGCGGCGGGCGTCGGCCAGGCTCCGCGGCGGCGTCGCCGAGGCGCTTCTCCAGCCGGGTGACGGTGGCGTCGCGCTTGGCGAGCTTTGCCGGTCATGTCGGCAGCGAACTCGACGTTCTCGGTGACCCGCGCCTCAGTCAGCCGGGCGTAGGCCTGAGCCTGCTGCGCCCGGTCACGGGCGGCCTCCTCGCGGGAGTCGAGCAGACTCGGAGTGGGTGATCTTCGTAGCGGCGGCACCCAGCACGACCGCCACCAGCGCGGCGATGGTGACGAGCAGCCAGGACCCGGTCAGGGCCGTGCCCACGACGGCGAGCGCCGAGACCACGAGCATGAGCGCGGCGACCACGAGACGGGTCGACCGCTGGCGACGACGGTTGCCGGCGGGGGAAGTCATGCCTGCACGTTATGCCCGTTCCCGCCTCGGACCCGGGAGAACACGCAGGCCCCACCTGTCACATCCGCCCCACCCTCGGGCATCAGGCGGGCTCGTCGTCGTCGCGGACCCGGCACGCACGCTCCAGCAGCAGCGCGGCGACCACCGCGACCACCGCGCAGCCGGCGGCCGCGAGGGAGCCCGCGATCCGGTCGTCGGCCCGCTCGGCGCGGTCACCGATCCAGGCTGAGCGCGTAGCCGACGTACCCCCCGGCGACGAGGGCGCCCACCAGGGCGCAGGCACGCGCGAGCACCAGCCGGTTGACGGCCTGGTGGGCCTCCAGGCGCTCGCGGCGCACGTGCACGGCGCGGTAGGTCACCCACGCGACGTAGCCCAGGATCGCGGCGAGCAGCCCCAGCGCCAGCGGTTGCCCCGCCGTCACCAGGGGCGGTACGACGCCCAGCCGGTCCGCGACCGGGTGCAGCGCCCAGCCCAGGACTCCGCCGACCACCGCCCAGCCGACCAGGGTCAGCAGCGAGGTCGGGCGCAGTGATCCCGACGGAGGCTCCCCGCCGGGGTCGCCCGCCGCGCTCACTCGAGCTCGAGGACCAGGTCCGGGCGCGGGGTCAGGCCGTCGGTGCCGACCGCGGCCAGCAGGTCGGCGACCGGCCCGCGGTCGAGGAACACCGCGTCCGGCTCGAGGTCGAGCCACGGCTTGAGCACGAAGGCACGCTCGTGGGCGCGCGGGTGCGGGAGCCGCAGGCTCCTCCTTGTCGCTGCGCCGGTCGCCGACCACGATCAGGTCGACGTCGAGGGTGCGCGGGGAGTTCTTCGCCTCGCCCCGCAGGCGGTCGAAGGCGTCCTCGATCGCGAGCGCGCGGTCGATCAGCCGGTGTGCGGAGAGCGTGGTGTCGGCGAGGACGACCGCGTTGAGGAAGTTCTGGGAGCCCTCGGGGCAGTCCACCGGGGCGCTCTCGTAGACCGGCGAGACGCCGGTGACCCACACGTTCGGGGTGTCCGCGAGAGCGTCCACACCACCCTGCAGGTTGGAGAAGGCTCTCGCCGAGGTTCGAGCCCAGCGCGATGACCACTCGACGGATCGGACGCATCTCCCCGGTGAGGGTGTCCGCGTCGATGATGTTCGGGTTGGGGGTCTCGGTCATGCTGGGGCCTCCGTCTTTCCGGTTCGGTTTCCCGCCGTGTCCCCCGGCACCCGCGAGCGGGTGATGGTGAGACGTACGTCGGCGAAGGTCGCCTGGATGGGCGCGTCCGGCTTGTGCACCGTCACTCGCGTCCATTCAACACGACCGTCCATGAGAGCGACATCGGCGATGCGCTCGGCAAGGGTCTCGATGAGGTCGACCGGGTCGCGCTCGACCGCCGCCACGACCCGGTCCACCAGGCCGCCGTAGTCGACGGTGTCGGCGAGGTCGTCGCTCGCCGCGGCGGGACGGGTGTCCACCCCCAGCACGAGGTCGATCTTGAAGACCTGCCCGTCGCGCCGCTCGTGGTCGAACACCCCGTGGTGGGCGAAGCACTCGATGCCGTCGATGCTCAGGCTCGTCAGTCACCGGCCTCCTTCCCACCCGCTGCCCGATCAGCGGTGTACCCACCCCACTGTGCCGCAACCGCCAGCGCGTCGCGATGGGCGCGCACATCGTGGACCCGCAGGCACCACACGTCCGCGCCGCCGAGACCCGCCGCGAGCATCGTCGTCAGCGCGATCCCGGCCGCCTCGCGCTCGCCCACCGGGCGCGGGCTGCCGTCGGGGGCCTCGAGCAGGCGACCCAGGAACGTCTTCCGGCTCGCGCCGACCAGCAGCGGGAAGCCCTGCGCGACCTGGTCCAGGTGGCGCAGCAGACCCCAGTTGTGGTGCGCGAGCCTGGCGAAACCCAGCCCCGGGTCCAGCACGACCTGCTCGTCGCGCACGCCGGCCGCACGGATCGCCTCCACCCGCTGGCCCAGGCTCGGCGCGGACCGCGGTCACGACGTCGGGCTCGTAGGCTCGTGAACTGCTGCATCGTGTCGCTGTGCGCGCGCCAGTGCATCGCGACGTACGTCGCGCCGGTGCTCGCCACCACGTCCAGGATCTCCGGGTCTGCCAGCCCGCCGGAGACGTCGTTGACGATGCTCGCCCCCGCCTCGACCGCCCGCGCCGCGACCTCCGCGCGCATCGTGTCCACCGACACCGTCGCCCCGTCCGCGGCCAGCGCCTCGATGACCGGTACGACGCGGTCCAGGCTCCTCCGCGAGCAGCGGCCGGGTGGCCCCCGGTCGGGTCGACTCACCCCCGACGTCGAGGATGTCGGCACCCTCGGCCAGCAGCGCGCGGCCGTGGGCGACGGCGCGCTCCGGGTCGTCGTACCGGCCGCCGTCGGAGAAGGAGTCCGGCGTGACGTTGACGACCCCCATCACGAGCGGTCGGTCAGTCACGACTCGAACCCTATCGGCCCTGCGGGCGTTGCCCGCTTTGCCATCAGCAGTCGTGGAAACGCCCGGGTGATGTCACCCTCGCCGCTCCATCTCGACCGATCTCAACAGTTGCCATCGTTTTTCCGCTTGGGGAGATGACGGCCAAGGACCGCTCTCCTTCCCAACGGAGGTAGACCGAGGAGTCGATGTCCTGCGTGCAAAGCGCAGCCATCGGCGACGGATGAACCCAGCCTGCCTTGAACACCTGCACTCGGGTCACGGTCTCCATCAGGCTTGAACGGACGGTCGACAACAGCACGATAGTCACCTTCAGGAGCGACAGCCTCTACCTGACGGTAGACAAGGACCTGTTGGAGCAGGCTGTCCTGCCAGCGCGACGAGTGCGAGCAGCGAGGCGGCGAGGGCCACGAGACCGCACCACTTCGTCCGCCGAGTGCCAGACCGGCGAGTGAGCAGCAGAAGCGGCACCGAACCCACGACTGCGACAACCGTCAACGACAGCGCTAGCACCGTCCACATGCGCGACCACCCCACCTCTCCGCACACCACCCGAGATCCCCGGCGGCGGATCCTTGGCAAAGGTACACCGCGTCAGCAATCGATATCGAAGGTCGAGTCACTCGCCACGACCAGCCCGCTGCAGTTCACCTTGAACAGCCAGCCGTCCTTGTACAGACTTCAACGCATGATCAATGAACCAGTTGATGTCCATCTCATGAGAACCCAAGTGATTGCTGACGTCGAAGTGGTTCTTAGTCATCTTCTTATGCCTATCGTACCAACCGAGGCTGTACTGGTTGTTCGCGGTGTCTCTGATGCTGTCCTGCTTGTCCTTGGATCCCTTCTCGTGAGCCTTCGCAATCTTCCACGCTGCGTCGCGCCCCAGCGTGTACGACAGATAGACCATCCACGTGAAGTGCCGCGTCGCGTTGTCTTTCCCGGCCGAGAACCGCCGAATCAGCACCCAGCCAGCGATCTTGGCGGAGACGGCGACGACCTTTCCGCACTTGAGGATTCCGAATCCCGCATCCCGGCAAGCGTTGTACACCGCTTTGGTCCCGATCCCGGAGCCTGAAGTCCCCGTGAGATCTGCGCTGTTCATCGGGTCCTGCGGGTAGGCATAGGTGGTCGAGTTGCCGCCGAACAAGGGATCGCGAGACGTGAACTGCCCGGTCACGGAGTTATAGACCCGAGCCCCCATCAGCACGAAGCCCTGCGGCTGCGCGGCGCGCTCGTGTCCTCCCAACCAGCCGTAGACGACGCCACTCGCCTTCAGCCTGTTCCGCAGCGGTGGGTACGGGGTTGCCGTACTCGTCGTAGAGCTGACCAGCTTGTCGATGCCGGCAGCCGGTCCGGAGCTCGGCACGCTTGCCGATGCGACGATGTCCCCGTGGGGGTTCGTCAGCGTCACCGTGAGCGCAGCAGCGGCACTCGTGCTGGTCCCGCTGCTCGCCAGCGTCGCGGAGAGGGCGCCGCTGAGACTCTCGACATACCGCGTCGTCGTAACCTGCCCATCAGCAGAGAGACGCGCCCAGCCGGGGCTGTCGGAGCCGTCGACATAGTGAAGATCCACCGACCTCGTGGAACCTCCCTCGACGGTCAGTTCGGTGGACCGTCGGCGTGCCGGGTCCAGGGTGTAGGTGGTCACCCGCGCGCCCTGTGAGATCGACCTAACGGAGTCGTCATCGAAGTAGGTGAGCGCGACGTCTGATCCACCGCTACGAGAGTCGACGGCAGGGATGGTCGTCATCCTACCGAGAGGATCGATGCCGTATCCGGCGTTGGTCGGCCGGTCGGCGACGTCCCAAGTCCACGTCCGGGAGCTTTGCCACGGTGCTGCTGCAGGTCCCGTCGGCATTCGCGCCTCGGCGCGTCAGACTGGTGCGGTTGCCGTTGGTGTCGAAGCCGTAGGCGCGAGTCTGGCAAGCAGCGCCGACCGGCGTGGCGAGACCCTCATCTCCCACCGTGGGGGTACCTCCGCTAGCAGCCGTGTGCTCGACAACATCGGTCAGGCGCCCAGCACGATCGTAGGTAAAGCCGCGCGCGTAGCCAGTTGCGGAACTGCCATTGAGGTTTCCGGTGTAGGCGGCGCCTTCGGGGGTCCACTCCGCCCGCGTGCGTCCGAAGATGTCGTTGTTCTGGGACCACCCGAGCCACGCGACATCGTCGGTGGGTACGGCGTTGCCGTCAGCGTCAGGGAGGTTGACGCGACCTGAGTACGACGTACCGGTCAGGCTGGCCCGCATTGTCCACCACGGTGCGCTGAACCAGGCCGCCGGGCAGGTTTTGGTAGACGAGGGTGCCGTTCGCGTCGTAGGCGCCGGAGAACTCCACATCGGCAGCGCCGGGGCGGCTTGTAGCCACCTTGGTGACCTCACCGCGATGCTCCTCCTTACCCGCCGCATCTGTGCCGTCGTACTGGTACGTCGTCGTGCCTCGGGGGTCGGTCACCGCAGAGACATCGCCGGAGGCGTTGTAGGTGGTCGTGGTGATCTCCGCACCGCTCCCGTTGTCGATGGAGTAGGAGGTCGGCCTCCCCCAGTCATCGAACTGGGTGACGAGTCCTTGGCCCGCTATGGCGTCACCGTTGTTGTCGACCGGTTTCACCGCGCTGATCTGCCCCGTGCTGGCGTCGTACTCCGTTGGTCTGCCGGTCACCGGCTGAGAGCCTCTGCACGCCCTCGGTCTTGACCCACGACCGCGACACGCGGCCGCTGGAGTCGTAACGAGTAGTGCTCGTCCGGCGCAGGACTCCCGCGACAGTCTGGTTCACACCGAGTGGCTGCAGGTCATCGTCGTAACCCACGACACGTTCTGCAGGAAGAGTGCCGCCGGCGTACGACGTCACACAAACGAGACCGGCCCATTGAGCCTTGTTCCCGCAGGCGCCGTCGGCCGCGTTGGCGCCGGAGGTGTAGTAAGTCGTCTTCTTTGTGCCAGCGTCCGAGCCGTCCGAGGAGGGCTGCCGGGTCTCGATCACCCGGCCGTCGTCGTCGTAGCGGGTGCGGTTGACGATGTCGGGCTGATTCGCACCCATCACTGTCGTCGTCGACGTCGCAAGTCCAAGCTCCCAGCCGGACTTGTCGCCCGACAGCAGGGCGTCGTAGCCCGTGCGGGTGTCCGCGAGGACTGTGCCGGCTCCTAGGACGTCGGCACCCGTGGCGGGGTCCCACGGCCTAGTGATCACGCGGGTAGGCAGGGCGTATGCAGCACCGGTGACGGCGTTGATTCCGTCGTTGGGCGCCCCCTCGTCGTAGGTCGTCACCGAGTGCGGGCGCACCCACTTCGTTTGGCCGTCGAGGCCACCCGCGTCTGTCGTCACAGCGGCCCGGGCCGGGCCGAAGGTCTCGGTGCGGACCGTGCCCTCGGCGATGGTCACAGTGCCTGCGGAGTTCTTGACCTCGCCGTAGACGTTGAGCGTGCCGGCGTCCGACGCTGCCACTTCGCCGTCCTGGACGGCTGCAACGTCACCCGACGAGAGTGTGCGGAGCAGGTTGCCGCCGTTGTCGTAGTCCGCGGCGGTGAGGAGCCAGCGACCTGAGCCGAACTGCGCCGTATTGACACCACGACCATCGGCGTCGGTGTAGGAGATCACGGCCTCCTTCCAGTCGCCACCGGCCACGTCCGCTGGATCCGCGGCGACTTTGGGCGCTCCCTGCGAGAACACAGCAGCAGCGTAGGTCGGGGCACTCTGCTGGTTCCACGCGGCGACGGCGACCTGGTCGAGGACCGGCAGGCCCGCGTCCGATGCGCCTGCACCCTGAATCGGGACGTCGTAGCGCACCTGCTCGAGCGTTGTCGTCCCAGCACCCGTGGGGTTGTCACGAGCAATCGCACTCAGTCGGCCTTCCGAGTCGTACTCGAGCCGGATCGGCTTGAGACCCGGGGGCGTGTACGACGCGAGCCGCCGAGCGGCGGAGCCCTCCGTCCCGGCCCAGGCGTAGGTCGTCGTCAGCCCCGTCCTGTTGTTGGTGACACCGACGAGGCGACCTTGGGAGTCGTACTGGTACGAAGTCACGTGCTTGACCGTGGCACCGTGAACCACATCGATGTTAGTGAGTCGGTCCTTGCTGTTGCCGCTAGTGCCGTAGGTCAGGGTCAGCGCGTGGCAACCGTTCACCATCACCGCGGACGTGTCGCACGTGACGCCAGTAGGTACAGGCGAAACGATCTCCTGCACCCGGCCACTGCTGTCGTGGAGGAAGGTGATCTTTCCCGTGTCACCCACCTTGACCGGGTCCTGGACCGACTCCGGCGTGAAGCGGTACTCACTGAGCACGCCCGCCGGAGGGGAGGGCACGCCAAAAGTCGTCGCGAGCCCGCTGACGTCGGTCACCACGACCTTCGTCGCTACCCCGTTTCCGGCAACGGAAAGCCTGATGCCCGAACGACGGGTGTCCTCGTCGGCGGGCTCCCAAGGCCCTTGCGGCAGCACGCCCACAGCGCGACGGAGCGAAGGCGTCACCTTTGCCCACACCAAGGTGTCGCCGGTTCCGGTGACAAGCATCAGTGTCCCGTCCTGGGTGGTCGCGTCGATGAGCACCCCGTCCGAGAAACCGGCTTCTACTCCGCCAAGAGAGGCAGTCCAGCCAGGCCCGAACACACCTGCTGGTCCTCCGTCGAGGTCCTCCGAGGGACCGCCGAAAGAGCCGTACGAACGGGACACGCCCAGGCTCGGCGCCGTAACCCGGCTCGGTGGCGTCGGTCTCGGAGAGCCCGAACTCTCCGGTCCAGAGCGCGACCTCTCCCGGTCCGGCCTCGGCGACGGGGTAGTTGCCGCCGAAGGCGTGCGGAACCCGCAGCACGCGCACGGGTGCGCTGGCCCAGGTGCAGGCCGTGGTCGAGGGGTAGGGCATGCAGATCTGCAGGCTCGAGCATGACCGGGCGGCGGGGATTGGGGCCACCGTTGCCGTCGTCGAAGGTCGAGGTGTCGACCACCGCCGTGACCGAGGTCTTCCCGGCGGCAGGCGTGGAGGTGTCGTAGTCGGTCACGCCGGCGTCGTGCCAGCCGTTGGCCGCGTTCTCACCGGACCCGGCGACACGCCACTTCACGACCGGCTCGGGGTTGGTCGCGGTGTTGGTCGGCCCCTCGGCGACCAGGGTGACGCGATCGGTCGTGGTGACCGAGGCCCGCCCGGACGGGTCCGTCACCGGGGATGCCATGGTGAACGGGCCGTAGCCGAAGCCGTAGGCTCTCCTCCTCCGAGATCAGTCCCGAACGGCTCTCCGCCTTCGCGGTGATCTCGTACGCACCCAGGTCCTTGGGCACTGTCACACTGACCCGTGCGGTGGTCGCGTTCGGCGAGGGAGTGATCTTGGTACGGGTCTCCGGGGCGCCGTTCAGCGACCAGCGGATGTAGCCCGGTGCGGACCAACCCGTGCCGGTCGCAGTGATCGTGCAGGTCAGGTTGGTGGCCGGACCGGTCTCAGCCCACGAGTCGTTCGAGTACGGCGTGGGGCAGGCGATGACCGGTGGCTCCGGAGTAGTCGCCCCGACGTTGATCGGACGCCATGACGTCCAGCCACCGGCGGCGTCGAGAGAACCGCCACCCCACGCACCCGCGGAGTCTTGAGCCTTGCCCCGCAAGTACACCGTGGTGTCGTTGGGCAGGGTCTGCATCGTGCACGACAACGTCGTGCCCTGTGCCCCCAAGGGCGTCCAGCAACCGCCGAGCACCTGGGAGGAGGTGTCCTGGGCCGCGTAGGCGCGCATCAGGATCTTGACCGGCCGCCGTCGGCGTCCGAGCCCTTCGCCGACACCGTGGGTGTGCGGGTCTTGGTGAAGTAGACTCGTCGCACCACCGTTGACCCCCGCCCAGGCCGTCAACGGCGTGGCCGACGGGGAGGCTCGTGGTCGGGTAGCGGTTGTAGGTCACGACGAGCTTCGGGCGGGCGGTCCCGCCACTGGAGTCGGCCGAGTAGTACAGCCGCCAGGTGTTGGAGTTGGTCTCGGTGTAGGCCGCCATCCGCAGGCCGTAGTTCGGCGTCCCGTTGGCCCACGACTGCACGATGTTGGTCACGTTCCACTGCGCCTCCGCAGCGGCACACCCGCTCGCACCATGGGCAGGCGAGTACTGGACCTGGTCGGTCGCGGTCGCGACGGGCTGGTTCGACCACGTGACATTCGTGGAGTTCCACGCCTCGGTGATCCGCGAAGCACGGATCGCACCGGCGTTGCACGAGCCCGACTCGAAGTTCCACAGGCTTCAGCACCGCACCACGGATCTGGGTGCCGTTCCACGTCGCGTCGCCGGGGAACTTCAAGAACGACCGCGCCAGGTGCGTGCCACCGTCGTAGGTCCCGGCGCGCAGCTGCGTCGAGGCGCCCATCCCCGAGGTGATCCCGGTGTTCATCACCCAGGTGTCGGCGTTGGAGTACAACGTGAACTGCGGGTCGACCGTGACCGGATACACCGTGTCGGGGTCGGTCAGGAAGGCTCATGTCCGGCGCCAGGCTTCAACCGACCGCCGGCGGCGGTGTCGGCCACCGTCGCCTTGACGGGCGCGAACTGCGCATCACCGGGTCCGGCCTTCGGCTCGTCCTCACCCTTCGAGGAGTCCCACATGATCGGCGCCGGAGCCGAGGCCACCATCTCACCGGCCTTGCCGGCCTTGCCGGCCTTCGCGGTGACCTCGATCCCGCCCGCGGCGTTCGTGCGGACCTCCGCACCCGGCGTGGTGACCGGGACCGTGAGACCGACCGGCGCGATCTTGCCGTCCGCGCCCGCCTTCGGCCGCTCCTCGAGCACCACGTTGTGCGTGAAGCCCGACGCCGTGGCCGTGACCACGAGGTCACCACCACCAGCCACGACATCGCGATACGTCGCCGACGCACCGTCCAGCACCGGCTCCGGCAGACTCGCTCGGCCAGGACCACGACACCTTGCCCGCACCACCGGGACCGTCGTCGGGGACGGCGTCGGCGAAGACCCTGTCCCCACCCGCGGACAGCGACACCTCACCTGGGGCGTTCTTCGGCACCAACCGCCCCCCGACCTTGACCAACGTCAGGTCGATCGGCGACCACACACCCTCCTCGTCCTGTGCCCGCACCGGCTCCGAGGCCGTCTCCGAGGTCCACGACCCGTCCGCATTGGCGAACACCTGCGTGAACGCATCACCCTGCGACAGGTCCTCCACCCGCTTGCCCGACGCCCGCGCGGTCACCTGCGCCGAGATCGAGTCGGGCCGCACGAGCGGCCCCTTCTCCGCCCCGTCGTCAACAGCCGCCACCGGCGCGGCCACCGCGGGCTGAGGACCCCACACCGGCTGCACACCGAAGCCCGACAGCACCACGGCCATGCCCACCGAACCGAAGAAGACATGACCACGCAGACGTGAAGACACAGGCACTCCAGAATCCCGGGAAGCGCCGACCCTCCGTCAGCGCGAACCCGGAGCCTGACAGACAAGACAAGTCCTGTCAGGAAAAACTGAGAGAAACCTGATCAGATGTGAGACTCAGGAGCGGGGGCTGTGGATCAGCGCCATCGCCTCGGCGCGGGTGGCCGGGTTGTGCATGATCCCGCGCACAGCCGAGGTGAGCGTGCGGGCGCCGGCCTTGCGGACCCCGCGCATGGTCATGCACAGGTGCTCGGCCTCGATCACGACGATGACGCCGCGGGCCTCGAGGATCGCCATCAGCGAGTCCGCGATCTGCGTGGTCAGCCGCTCCTGGACCTGGGGCCGCTTGGCGTAGAGGTCGACCAGTCGGGCGAGCCTTGGAAAGGCCCGTGATCTTGCCGCTGCCGGCGGGGATGTAGCCGACGTGCGCCACGCCGGTGAACGGCACCAGGTGGTGCTCGCACATCGACCACAGACTCGATGTCGCGCACGAGCACCATCTCGTCGTGGCCGAGGTCGAAGGTCGTGGTGAGCACGTCCTCGGGAGCCATCCGGAGACCGGCGGTGAGACTCGGCGTAGGCGCGGGCGACGCGGGCGGGCGTCTCCTGCAGGCCCTCCCGGGTCGGGTCCTCACCGATGGCGTACAGCAGGCTCGCGCACGGCCGCCTCGGCCCGCTCGTGGTCGAAGTCCGGTACGTCGCCCGGCGTGCGCTCCGGCACGGAGATCGGATCGGCCACGGCTCAGGTCCCAGCGGTGGGTGCCGGCGGCTGGGGGTCGGTGGGCGGCGCGGCCGGCGTGCCGCCGTAGACGTCCCCGCCAGGACCGGGAGGCGTCAGGATCTGACCGCCCTCCTGGGTCTCGGGCGCGGTCTGGCCGTTGAGCCTGGGCGCGACGGCGGATCTCCTCGGGGATCTCCACCGGCGGGATGTCGGAGGGGGATCCGGTCCGGCGACCCGGTCCAGGCGGGCCGCTCGGGGCGCCGGCGCAGGGCGGTGAAGATCTCCGCGACCTGCTCCTTGTCGAGGGTCTCCTTGTCGAGCAGCGCGAGCACCAGGTCGTCGAGCACGTCGCGGTTCTCGACCAGGATGTCGAAAGCCTCCTGGTGCGCCACGGCGAGGAACTTCTTGGTCTCGTCGTCGATCGCGGCCGCGACGTCCTCGGAGTAGTTGCGCTGGTGGCCCATGTCGCGGCCCAGGAACGGCTCGGAGTTGGAGTCGCCGAGCCTTGATCGCGCCCAGCCGCTCGGTCATGCCGTACTGGGTGACCATCGCCCGGGCCAGGCTGGTGGCCTTCTCGATGTCGTTGCCGGCACCGGTGGTCGGGTCGTGGAAGACCATCTCCTCCGCCGCCCGGCCGCCCAGCATGTAGGCGAGCCTTGTCGAGCATCTCCGAGCGGGTCTGGGAGTACTTGTCCTCGTCCGGCAGCACCATCGTGTAGCCCAGCGCGCGGCCGCGGGGCAGGATCGTGATCTTGTGGACCGGGTCGGTGCCCGGCAGCGCCGCCGCGACGAGAGCGTGGCCGCCCTCGTGGTAGGCGGTGATCAGGCTTCTCCTTCTCCGACATCAGCCGCGAGTTGCGCTGCGGCCCGGCGATGACCCGGTCGATGGCCTCGTCGAGGGTCGCCGAGGTGATGACCTTCTGGCCGTTGCGCGCGGTGAGCAGCGCGGCCTCGTTGAGCACGTTGGCGAGGTCGGCGCCGGAGAAGCCGGGCGTGCGCCGCGCGACCGAGGTCAGGTCGACGGAGCCGTCGAGCGGCTTGCCGCGCGAGTGGACCTCGAGGATCCGCTTGCGGCCGGCGAGGTCCGGCGCGTCGACCTGGATCTGGCGGTCGAAGCGGCCCGGGCGCAGCAGCGCGGGGTCGAGCACGTCGGGCCGGTTCGTGGCCGCGATCAGGATGACCCCGCCGCGCACGTCGAAGCCGTCCATCTCGACGAGGAGCCTGGTTGAGGGTCTGCTCGCGCTCGTCGTGACCGCCGCCCATGCCGGCGCCGCGGTGGCGGCCGACGGCATCGATCTCGTCGATGAAGACGATCGCGGGGGCGTTCTCCTTGGCCTGCTCGAACAGGTCGCGGACCCGGGAGGCGCCGACGCCGACGAACATCTCGACGAAGTCGGACCCGGAGATCGAGTAGAACGGCACGCCCGCCTCACCCGCGACGGCGCGGGCGAGCAGGGTCTTGCCGGTTCCGGGCGGGCCGTAGAGCAGCACGCCCTTGGGGATCTTGGCGCCGACGGCCTGGAACTTGCCGGGCTCCCGGAGGAACTCCTTGATCTCGCCGAGGCTCCTCGATCGCCTCGTCGCAGCCCGCGACGTCGGCGAAGGTGGTCTTCGGCATGTCCTTGGAGATCATCTTCGCCTTGGACTTGCCGAACTGCATGACGCCCCGGCCACCGCCCTGGACGTTGTTCATCAAGAAGATGAAGAGCGCGATGATCAGCACGAAGGGCAGCAGCGTGGCGAGCAGCGAGCCCAGCAGGCTGGGCTGCGGGTTCTTGGAGTTCGCCTCGTCGATGGTGCCCTTGTCGACCTGCTCCTTGACGGCCGCGAGGATCGACTCCTGCTCGCCGTTGATGTAGTACGCCACGACCTTGTCGCCGGAGTCGCGCGTGCCCTTGTCGAGGTCGGCCTGGATCGACTGGTCACCGTCGGTGAACGTGATCTTGTCGACCTTGCCCTGCGCGATGTACTTCTCGAGCCTGGGAGGTCGGGACCTCGTCGTACCCGCCTCCCGGCGCGAGGTACTGCAGCGCGAGGATGACGGTCACCACCGCCACACCGATCCAGAGCCAAGGCCCTCTGAAAACCCGCTTCACCGACTGACCGTCCCCATCTCCACCATCCAGGATCCGACGACGGTACACGCCGTCGTCAGACTCATTCTGTCTGGTCCATGGTTGCGCCGCACAGGCGGGCGCGGGTCAGGAGTAGACAGAGGGCGCGAGCGTGCCGATGTCGCGCAGGTTGCGGTAGCGCTCGCGGTAGTCCAGGCCGTAGCCCACGACGAACTCGTTGGGGATGTCCCAGCCGACGTACTTGGCCTTCACCGGCATCTGCAGCGCCTCCGGCTTGCGCAGCAGGGTGGCGATCTCGACGCTCGCCGGACCGCGCGAGCCGAGGTTGGACGTCAGCCACGACAGGGTCAGGCCGGTGTCGATGATCTCGTCGACGATGAGCACGTGGCGCCCGGTGATGTCGGCGTCGAGGTCCTTGAGGATCCGCACGACGCCGGAGGACTTCGTGCCCGAGCCGTACGACGACACGGCCATCCAGTCCATCTCGACGTGCTTGCCGAGCGAGCGGGACAGGTCGGCCATGACCATCACTGCGCCGCGCAGCACGCCGACGAGGACGAGGTCCAAGCCGTCGTAGTCACGCTCGATCTCGGCGGCCAGGCTCCTTGATCCGCTCCTGGATCTGGGCCTCGGTGAAGAGCACCTCGACGAGGTCGTCCGCGACATCATCCGCAAGCATGGGCGTCAGCCTGCCACAGCGGTCCGGGTGAAGCGGAGGTGGGCGCGGTCCCGGTACGCCGTGACGTGGCCCGGCAGCCTGGACCTCACCGCTGGTCGCGCCCAGCGCCAGCCGGTGCAGGGCCGTCACGTGGACGTGGAAGAGCTCCGCGTCCCGCGCGCCGGCCTCCAGCGCGGCCAGCCGCAGCACCCGGGTGGCGACGGCCGGGAGCAGCCCGGCGAGGCCCGCGAGCGGCAGTCCGCCGGGGTCGGCGAGACTCGGCCCGGGCGGCATTCGCGAGGGCGTCCAGGGCCTCCACGTCGGCACGGACCTGGTCGGCCGTGCGGGCGAGGGTGGCGGCGATCCCCGGCCCGAGCTCGTCCTCCAGCACCGGCAGCACCCGCTGCCGGACCCGGACCCGGGCGAAGCCGGGGTCGCTGTTGTGCGGGTCCTCCCAGAACGCGATGTCCTCGGCCAGGCAGGCCGCGACCGTGTCGGCACGGGCGACGTCGAGGAGCGGACGGGCGTAGTGGTCGAACGCGCGGCGCATCCCGGCGATGCTCCGGCCCCCCGAGCCGCGGGCCAGGCCCAGCAGCACGGTCTCGGCCTGGTCGTCGCGGGTGTGGCCGAGCAGCACGAGCGCGGCGCCGAAGTGCGCGCGCATCTGCTCCAGCACGTCGTAGCGGGCCCGGCGGGCGGCCGCCTCGACACCCAGCCCCGCGGGGTCGACGTGCACCCGGGCGCTCGCGGTCTCGTCCACGCCGAGGCCGGCCATCTGCGCCACCACGTGTGCGGCGTGCTCGGAGGAGCCCTCCTGCAGGCCGTGGTCGACGGTCACGCCGACCACCCGGAGCCCCGCCTTGCGCGCCTCGAAGACGGTGGCGCTCAGCAGGGCGAGCGAGTCGGCACCGCCCGAGCAGGCCACCAGGACGGCGGTGCCCGGGTCGAGCGGGGCCAGCGTGCGTCGTACGCCGTGGCGGGTGGCGGCGACCGCCGGGTGGAGGCCCATCAGGCCAGGACGCGGCGGACCCAGCCCTCGGGGTCGGCCAGGCTCCGCCTTGCCGGGGAGGTTCTCCGGGGCGGCCCACACGGCGTTGAAGTCCTCCATGCCGACCTTGTCGACGACGGCGCGGACGAACTTCGCGCCGTCGCGGTACTGCGCCATCTTGGCCTCCAGGCCGAGCAGTCGGCGCAGGACCCGGTCGAGCGTCCCGACGCCCTGGCGGCGCTGGGTGAACTTGCGGCGGATCCGCTCCACGCTCGGGATGACGGTCGGACCGACGTCGTCCATGACCACGTCGGCGTGGCCCTCGAGCAGCGACATCATGCCGGTGACCCGGTCCAGCACCTCGCGCTGCTCCGGGCTGCTGAACATGTCGACGATGCTGCCGCCGTTGCGGCCGGCCTTGATCGCCTCGGCGATCCGCTCCACGCCGGCGTCGAGGAAGTCTGCTCGGCTCGACGGCGTCGCTGATCGCCTGGATCTCGGAGAACAGGTGCTCGCGCATCCACGGCACAGCGGTGAACTGCACCCGGTGGGTCTCCTCGTGCAGGCAGACCCAGAGCCGGAAGTCGTGGGGGTCGACGCCGAGTTCGCGCTCGACGTGGACGACGTTCGGCGCGACGAGCAGCAGCCGGCCGTGGTCGGGGTGGAAGGGATCGAACTGGCCGAGCACCTTGCCGGCCAGGAAGCCCAGCAGACCGCCCACCTCGGCACCGGTGACCTTCGAGCCGACCTTGAGCGCCAGGGCCGACGGCGGCTTGCTCGCCACCAGGCTTCTCGACCATCGGCCGGGTGGCGACCGCGAAGCCCTCGACGTTCGCCTGCACCCAGCCGGGGCGGTCGACGACCAGGATCGGCGCGGTGCCCTCGGGTGCATCGAGACCGGTGAAGTCGCGGACCAGCCCGGTCGAGCGGTGCGCGCCCGCCCGCAGGCTCGGCGACGGCGGCGTCCGCCTCGGCACGGGTCACCACGGGGCCGTCCCCGGCGAGCCTGCTGCCGAGCGCGGCGGCCGGGCCCCAGTCGATCATCGCGGGCGACTCGGTGCTCGGCGTGGTCATGGGGCCACCCTAGGACGGGGGCGCAATGCCCGTAGATTGTCCTGTCATGACAACTCGGACTTGCCACGTCACGCTGTTCGCCGCGACGCTCGTCCTGGCCCTCGGTCTTGCCGGCTGCGGGGACGATCCCGCCTCGGAGTCGTCGCCGACGGCCTCGCCGAGCGCCGAGCAGGCGGATCCGGCGGCGAAGGCACTCGCCGCGGCGTTCGGCGAGATGGACGCCGTCGCCTTCACCGACGAGGAGACCGGCTGCCTCGGCGACGCCGTGCTGGAGAAGGCGGGCGCGGACCGGCTCGTGGAGTGGAAGGTGCTCGACGCGAGCCACGAGACCGCCACGATGCGCGACGAGCCGCAGGCCTTCGTCGAGGTCCGCACCGAAGCGCTGTCGACATGCGTGGGGCTGGTCGACTTCGGCCTCCGCACGATGCGCTCGTTCTCCGAGAGCGCCGCCAGCACCCCGGCGGAGAAGGCGAAGGTCGCCGACGATGACTACTGGGCCGCCCTCACCGCGTGCGTCGAGCGCCAGATCCCGGAGAAGGACGTCCTCGCCGCGGTGCTCGACGAGAAGGCCTCCGCAGCCATGCAGCAGCGGGTCGAGAAGATCTCCGACGGCTGCGAGAAGGAGGCCGCCGCCGGCTGACCAGGCCGCCCGTCTCGCCCACCGGACCACCGTCCGACGTTCGGACTACTATCTCGATAGATTTGATCGACTTAGTTGTCCGATCGGGAGGCGACGGCAGTGACGGTGGATCTCGGGACACCTCGGCGTACCGAGCCGACGACGGCTCCGGGCGACGAAGCCCTGCTCGGCGCGCGCCTGGTCGCGCGCCGCAAGCCCGGCCAGTGGATCTCGGCGGCGCTCGTGCTCGTGATCGTCGCCCTCGTGCTGCGCAGCATGGCGACCAACCCGCACTACCAGTGGGACGTCGTCGCCCACTTCTTCCTGCGCCCCTCGATCCTCGACGGCCTGGCCCTCACCTTGTGGCTGACGGCCGCGGTGCTGGTGTGCGGCTACCTGATCGGGATCGTGCTCGCCGTCATGCGGCTCTCCGACAACCCGGTGCTGAAGTCCGTCAGCCTTCGTCTACATCTGGCTGTTCCGCTCGGTGCCGCCGCTGGTGCAGATTGCTGTTCTGGTTCGAGCTCTCCTCGCTCTACCCGACGCTCTCGCTGTCGATCCCGGGCGTGAAGACCTTCGCCACCGTGGAGACCGCGCACCTGTTCACCGGCATCCTCGCCGCGTTCGTCGGGTTGACCCTCGACGTCGCGGCCTTCGCCGCGGAGATCGTGCGCGGCGGGCTGCTCGCGGTCGAGCCCGGCCAGACCGAGGCAGCCAAGTCGCTGGGCCTCGGCAAGGGCCGGATCTTCCGCCGGATCGTGCTCCCCCAGGCGATGCCGTCGATCATCCCGGCGAGCGGCAACCTGCTGATCGGGATGCTCAAGGCCACCTCGATCGTCAGCGTGATCGCGGTGCAGGACCTGCTCTACTCCGTGCAGGCTGATCTACAACCAGAACTACCTGATCATCCCGCTGCTGCTGGTCGCCACGATCTGGTACATCATCCTCACCACGCTGCTCTCCATCGGCCAGTTCTTCGTGGAGCGGCACTACGCCCGGGGCCGCGACGGGGGTACGACGCGCGGGCTGTGGCAGGTCACCCGCGGCAACCTGCCGCTGCGCAGCCGCACCCGGGCCGACCTCGCAGGGCTCGCATGAGCACGCCCCTGGTCCGGATCCGCGGGCTGCGCAAGAGCCTTCGGCCACCACCTCGTCCTGGAGGACATCGACCTCGACGTCGCCCGTGGCGAGGTCGCCGTCCTGCTCGGCCCCTCCGGGTCCGGCAAGTCCACGCTGCTGCGCTGCATCAACCACCTGGAGAAGCCGGACGCCGGCTTCGTCGAGGTCGCCGAGGAGGTGATCGGCTACCGCGACGACGGCCGACACCTGCGCGAGTCTGCCCGACCGGGCGATCACCCGGCAGCGAGCCGGGATCGGCATGGTCTTCCAGCAGTTCCACCTGTTCCCCCACAAGACCGCGCTCGAGAACATCGTCGAGGGTCAGGCTCGCCGCCGGCGTACGACGCCCCGAGGCCGCGGCGCGGGCCACCGAGCTCCTGGAGCGGGTCGGCCTCGCGGGCCGCGAGGCGTCGTACCCGCGCCAGCCTGTCGGGGGGCCAGCAGCAGCGGGTGGCGATCGCCCGTGCGGTGGCCAACCGTCCGGACCTGATCCTCTTCGACGAGCCGACCAGCGCGCTCGACCCGGAGATGGTCGGTGAGGTGCTCGCCGTCATGAAGGACCTCGCCCGCACCGGGCTGACGATGATCGTGGTCACCCACGAGATCGGCTTCGCCCGCGAGGCGGCCGACCAGGTCGTCTTCCTCGACGCCGGCCGCATCGTCGAGTCCGGCCCACCCGCCGACGTCCTCGAGAACCCCCGCAACGAGCGCGCCCGCGCGTTCCTCTCCGCCGTCCTGTGAACCTCCCGAAAGGAACCCCCGTGAAGCCCACCCGGACCGTCCTCGCCGGTGCCACCGTCGTCCTCGCGCTCGCCCTCGCGGCGTGCGGCGAGAGCTCGGACACCCTCAGCGCCGACGACAAGAAGGTCGGAGCCGGCACCAGCGTTGCGCCGGTCGAGCCTGCCCACCGAGGACGTCGTGTCCGGCGTGGCCGCCGACCCGGCCCTGCGCGCAAAGCCTCCCGAAGGCGGTGCAGCAGAGCGGGAAGGCTCTCCATCGGCGTCACCGAGGCCGTCGGCGAGACCTTCCTGCCGCACTCCGGCTCGACCGCCGACGGCACCCAGGTCGGGCTGGACATCGACCTGCGCAACGCGGTCGCGAAGGTGCTCGGGGTGAGCCTGGGACGTGCAGTTCGGCAGACTTCGAGACGATCGTGCCGGGCACCCAGAGCGGCAAGTACGACGTCGGGCAGGCCAACTTCGCGGTGACGAGCGAGCGGCTGAAGGTGGTCGACTTCGCGACGTACGTCAAGGACGGGCAGGCGTTCGTCAGCAACAAGAAGAGCGGCCTCGACAAGGTCACGAAGCTCACCGACATCTGCGGGCGCAAGGTCGCGACGACGCCGGGGTCGAGCCTTCCAGCAGATCCTCGAGAAGGGTGCGGGCGACTGCGCCGAGGCCGGCGAGAAGCCCTACGAGGTGGAGTACTTCAAGGACCAGTCGGCGATCCTGCTCGGCCTGCAGAGCGGCAAGACCGATCTCTTCTTCGGCCCGACCCTGAGCCTGCGGTACATCGCCGTCCACCAGCCGAACCTCACCTTCCTCGGCGAGATCAGGCTCCAGCGACGTGGGCTTCGTGACCGACAAGGGCTCGCCGCTGGCGCCGGTGCTGGTCGCGGCCGTCAACGAGTCTCATCGACAGCGGCGTCTACGCGAAGATCTTCGCCAAGTGGGACGTGGCCGGGATCGGCATCGACAAGTCCGAGCTCGACCCCGAGCCGGCGTTCTGAGAGGGAGACGGACATGACCACCGAGACCACCAGCAGGCTTCAGCGAGGCCTGGCAGGCCTGGCACCGGGCCCACGAGAGCGCCCGCGCCGACCCGCACGGCTTCCTCGCCGTCACCAGCCTGAACTGGCTGACCGAGGACACCGCCCGCTTCACCGACGCCCCCGGCGCCTGGCGCACCGGCCCGGACGGGCCGGTCGTCGAGCTCGAACCCGGTGAGTCCCTCGAGGTCGACGGCGTCACCGTCACCGGGCGGCACGCCTTCGGCCCGATCCCCGAGCGGGGCGGCGTCACCGCCCGCTTCGGCGACGCGGTCGTCGAGGTCGCCCGCCGCGGCGGCGCCGACATCGTCCGCCCGCGGCACCCCGACGCCCCGGTCCTCGCCGCCTACACCGGTACGACGGCCTACGACCCCGACCCGGCCTGGACCCTCGCCGCCCGCTTCACCGCCTACGACGCCCCGGTCGACACCGCCGTCGGCTCGGTCGTCGAGGGCCTGGAGCACGTCTACGGCGCCGTCGGCGAGCTTCGCCTTCGAGGTGGCGGGAAAGCCGCTGCGGCTGATCGCCTTCCCCGGCTTCACCCCGGACTCGCTGCTCGTGCTCTTCCGCGACGAGACGTCCGGCGTGACGACGTACCCGGCGGTGCGGAGCCTGTCGGTGCCGCGGCCGCTCTCGGGCGAGGAGACCGTCGTGGACTTCAACCGCGCGGTGAACCTGCCGTGCGCCTACACGCCGTACGCCACCTGCCCGCTCCCGCCCGCCGGCAACGACCTGCCCGTCGCGGTGGAAGCGGGCGAGAAGGCCCCTAGCCGCGAGTTGGGGTTTCCCACCCCCGAGTTGTGGCTTTCCACCGCCGAGTTGGGGGTTTCCCACCTCGCGGGGCGGTGGACAACTGCCAACTCGCGGGTGCGAAACCCCAACTCGCGGGTGGGAAACCCCAACTCGCGGGTGGGAAACCCCAAGTCAACGGCGGGACCACTCCTCGGCGAGCAGGGCGTAGGAGCGCACCCGGTCGGCGTGGTCGTGGGTGATGGTGGTGACCACCAGGCTCGTCCGCGCCGACCGCGCGCTGGAGGACCTCCAGGCTGGTCGGCGACCTGGGCGGGTGTTCCGACGAACTGGGTGTCGAGGCGGTCCTGCACCAGGGCCCGGTCCTCCGCGGTCCACTCCCAGGCCCGCGCCTCCTCCGGGGTGGGGAACGGGATGGCGCCCTCGGCGGTGCGGATGCTGCGCACCCACAGGCCGTAGCCGGTGGCCAGGCTCGCGGGCGGTGGCCTCGTCCTCGGCGACCACGACGTCGGCGGAGACCGCGACGTGCGGGGCGGCGAGGACGTCGGAGGGCTCGAAGGCGGCGCGGTACGCCGCAGCGGCCTCCAGCACGCCGGCGGGGTTCACGTGGTAGTTCGTCGCGAACCGCAGCCCCCGCTTGCCCGCGACCTGCGCGCTCTCGCCGCCGCTGCTGCCGAGCACCCACAGGCTGCAGGTCCGCGCCCTCACCGGGGACCACCCGGGCGGGCACGCCGTCGCGCGACACCCAGGTGCCGGCGATGAAGGCGAGGATGTCGTCGAGTCTGCTCGCCGTAGTCGGCGGACTGGGCGCCCTCGAGCCTTGAGGAGCGCCTGCTGCAGGGCGAAGCGCGGCGACTTCAGCAGCCGCTCGACGGAGACCTTGGGCGGCACGAGCAGACCCTCCGGGGTGCGCCCGTCCACGAGGGCGACCGGCGGCTCGTCGGCGAGCGCCGAGGACGGGGGCTTGCCGCCGGAGCGGCCGACTCCGAGGTCGATCCGGCCGGGGTAGGCCGCGTCGAGCAGCCCGAACTCCTCGATCGTGTTGAGCGCTGTGCGGTGCCCGAGCAGCACCGCACCGGAGCCGACCCGGATGGTCGAGGTGGCACCGGCGAGCAGGGCGATCACGACCGCGGGCGAGGTGCCGGCGACGCCGGGGTTGAGGTGGTGCTCGGCGACCCAGTAGCGGGCGTAGCCCAGGCGCTCGGTCTCCCGGGCCAGGTCGACGCTGTGGCGCAGCGCGTCCGCACCGGTCTCACCGGAGACGACGGGCACCAGGTCCAGGACGGACAGCGGGGCGCGGCTCACGACGCCGCCTCGCTCCGGGCGGTGGCGCCGGCGGCGGAGCCCGCGGGGGCGAGCCCGAGGTGCTCGCGCAGCGTCGTGCCGGCGTACGCCGTGCGGTGGACGCCGCGCTCCTGCAGCAGCGGCACCACCTCGTCGACGAAGCGGCCCAGGCCGCCCGGCGTGACGTGCGGGACCAGGATGAAGCCGTCGCTGGCGTCGGCCTGGACGAAGTCGTCGAGGGTCTCGGCGATCGTGGCCGCGGAGCCGACGAAGGACTGCCGGCCGGTCACCTCGATGATCGACTCGCGGCTGCTCCAGCCGTTCGCCTCGGCGCGCTCGCGCCACTCGCGGGCGATCTCGACCGGGTCGCGGTTGACCCGTACCGAGGCACGACCCTTCGCGAACAGGTCGTCGCCGGCGACGGGGTCGAACGACGGCAGCGGCCCGTCCGGGTCGTGGTCGGACAGGTCGGTGTTCCACAGGCTGCTCGAGGAACTTGATCGCCGTCGCCGGCGAGACCTGCGCGAGACGCACCTCGTGGGCGATCTCGGCAGCCTCGGCGTCGGTGTCGCCGAGCACGAAGGTCGCCGCGGGGAGGATGAGCAGGTCCTCGCGGGAGCGGCCGTGGCGGGCCAGCCGGCCCTTCACGTCGGCGTAGAACGCCCGCCCCTCCTCGAGCTTTGCTGTAGCGGGAGAAGATCGCGTCCGCGTGGGCGGCGGCGAACTCCCGGCCCTCCTCGGACTCACCGGCCTGGAAGATCACCGGGCGGCCCTGCGGGCTACGTGGCACGTTGAACCGGCCCTCGATGTCGAAGTGCGCGTCGTGGTGGGCGAAGGAGCCGGCGTCGGGGCGGGCCAGGAAGCGGCCGGACTCCTTGTCGGCGAGCACCTCGTCGCCGCGCCAGGAGTCCCAGATCTCGGTCGCGGTCTGCAGGAAGGTCCGGGCGCGCTCGTAGCGCTGGTCCTTCGGCAGGAAGCCGCCGCGCCGGAAGTTCTCGCCCGTGAAGGCATCCCAGCCTGGTCACCACGTTCCACGCGGCGCGGCCCGCCGAGAGGTGGTCGAGGGTGGCGAACTGCCGCGCCACCTCGTAGGGCTCGTTGAACGTCGAGTTGATCGTGCCGGTCAGGCCGAGCCGCTCGGTGACCGCGGCCAGCGCGGTCAGGACGGTGAAGGTGTCCGGCCGGCCGACCACGTCGAGGTCGTAGATCCGGCCGCCCTGCTCGCGCAGGCGCAGGCCTTCGGCGAGGAAGAGGAAGTCGAACAGGCCGCGCTCGGCGATCTGGGCGAACTCGGTGAACGAGGAGAACTCGATGTGGCTGCCGGACTCCGGCGCGCTCCACACGGTGGTGTTGTTGACGCCGGGGAAGTGCGCGGCGAGGTGGACCTGCTTCTTCGGGGGGTGTCGACATGGCGGGACCTCAGGCGTGGGCGTAGCGGTTGGCGGGACGGGACAGGCCGAGCAGGCCGCGCAGGGTGGCGGCCTCGTAGCGGTCGGGGACCAGGCCCCGCCGCCGCAGGCTCGGGTACGACGCGGCGGCTGACCGCCTCCAGGTCGTCGGGCAGCACGGCGGGGCGCAGCCGCACGCCGGCCAGCCCGGCGTCGTACCACTCGGCGATGAGGTCGGCGAGGCCGGACGCGGTGCCGGTGAACACCCGCGCGTCCGATCGGTACGGCGCCCCGGCGACCGCGTCGAGCCGGCCCAGCCGGTCGACGGCGGCCTGCTCGCTCTCGTCCAGGACGACGACCAGGTCGCCGAGCACCCGGACCGGCTCGTCGCGCCCGGCCGCCGCTTCCGAGATCTCGGCGAGCACCGGCGCGATGTCGCCGGTCGCGTGCGGGGTGACGAAGCCGAGGTCGGCGGAGGTGCCGAGGAGCCGATAGGGCTCGGAGCGGTGCGCGAGCGCGGCCACGACCGGCTGGCCCTGCGGCGGCCGGGGCGTGATCGAGGGGCCCTTGACGTCGAACCAGCGGCCCTCGAAGTCGATGTAGTGCAGCCTTGTCGCGGTCGACGAACCGGCCGGTCGCGACGTCGCGGATCTCCGCGTCGTCCTCCCAGGCTGTCCCACAGCCGGCGCAGCACCTCGACGTAGTCGGCGGCCTCGGCGAAGGCTCTCGCGGATCAGGCTCCTCGCCCGCGGGGGTGGCCAGGTCGTCGTACCCGAGGTCGGGGAAGGCGCGCCGCCCGACCAGGGCGGCGTCGCGCGGGCGCGGCGCGACCTGGACCCGGACGCCGGCCCGGCCGCCGCTGACGTAGTCGAGGGTGGCGACGGCCTTGGCGAGGTGGAAGGGCTCGGTGTGCGTGACGACGGCGGTCGGCACGATGCCGATGTGGCGGGTCAGCGGCGCGACCCGGGCGGCGACGAGGACCGCGTCCAGCCGGCCGCGGACCCGGTCGGTCCGGTCGTCGTCGGCGCGGCCGAAGGGCTCGTCGGTCTGGATCGCGAAGCCGTCCTCCAGGGTCACGACGTCGAGTCGGCCGGACTCGGCCTCACGGACCAGGTCGGTCCAGTAGCGGGCGGTGAACGAACTCGGCGGGCCGGGCGTTCGGCTCGCGCCAGGCGGCGGGGTGCCAACCGGCTCCTTCGAGGGCGGCGGCGAGGTGGAGACGTCCACGAGTGCGGCTCATGGACTAACGCTATCAAGTTACTTGACTTAGTTCGTAGGGTGAGACGGTGCGCTTCCAGGTCCTCGACATCGTCCCGCACCTCGCGAACCCGGTCACCGGCCGCCAGGTCCGCCCCGACGAGCGGCTCGCCCAGGCGGTCGCCTCGGCCCGTCACGCGGAGGAGCTCGGCTTCGACGCCGTCGCCCTCGGCGAGCGGCACGCCGGCAACTTCCTCTCCAGCGGGGTCACCGTCCTGCTCGGCGCGATCGCCGCGAGCACGACGCGGGTCCGGCTGCAGACCGGGGTCACCGTGCTCTCGATCCTCGACCCGCTGCGGGTCGCCGAGGACTACGCCACCCTCGACCAGGCTCTCCCGCGGCCGGGTCGAGATCACCATCGGCAAGGGCAACGAGTCTGCGCCAGCTGCCGATGTTCGGCATCGAGGAGGGGCGTCAGTGGGACGCGCTGGCCGAGAAGTACGGCCTGCTCCGCCGGCTGTGGCGCGAGGCGAGCGTCACCTGGTCCGGTGAGTTCCGCGGCCCGCTCGAGGAGGTCACCTCCCTCCCCCGGCCCTACGCCGGCGCGCCGCGGACCTGGCACGGCTCGGCCACCACGCTCACCTCCGCCGCCCTGGCCGCCGAGTGGGGCGACCCGCTGTTCAGCGCCAACGCCATCCAGCCCCGCGACGCCTACACCCGGCTGATCGAGCACTACCGGTCCGAGCACGCCCGGCACGGTCACGACCCCCGGTTCGCCTACGTCGGCGCGGGCGCCGGCTTCCTCTACGTCGCCGACACCACCCAGGAGGCACGGCGGGCCTTCGGGCCGACGTACGAGCGGATGATCGAGTTCTTCAACGCCCCCGGCAACCACACCCCCGGCAACGACTGGGTGTTCACCAGCATCGACGACGCCATCGAGCGCGGCCCGGTGCTGGTCGGCAGCCCGCAGCAGATCGCCGAGAAGATCCTGTGGTTCCACGAGGCCTACGGCCACGACCTGCAGTCGTTCAGCCTGCCCACCGTGCTCCCGCACGAGCAGCGAGCTGGAGATGCTCGAGCGGGTCGCCGCCGAGGTGCTGCCGGTCGTGCGGAGGGCCGCGCCGACGACGCTGTGGACCGAGGAGGACCCGTACGGCGGACGGCCCGGCTTCGCGGGGCGCACGGTCGCCGACGCGGCGGCCGAGATCGAGAAGACCCGCGTCTGAGCGAGCGCCGACAGGCCCTCAGCACAGGCAGGCGCCCAGGCCCGCCGCGGCGTCGTCCATCGCGGTGCGGGCCAGCGTCGCCTTGGGCGCCTTGACCCGGTCGGCCATCAGCGCGAACGCCATCAGCCGTCCCTTGCGGTCCACCGCGATCCCGGCCAGCGAGGTGACCCCGGTCAGCGTCCCGGTCTTGGCTCGCACCCTGCCCCGGCCGGCCGGCGGACCCTGGTCCATCCGGTCGTCCAACGAGCCGGTGTAGCCCGCGACGGGCAGCCCGGCGAGCAGCGGGCGCAGCTGCGGCGCGCGGTCCGAGGCCGCCCACCGCAGCACGTCGACGAGCACCTGGGGGGCGAGCCGGTTGCTGCGGGACAGCCCACTGCCGTCGTACAGGACGGAGGTGCCGAGGTCGATCCCGTTGGCCTTCAGCACGCGGGCGACGGCCGCCTGGCCGGCCGTGAACGTGCCCGCGCCGCCCTCGGCGACGCCGATCTGGCGCAGCAGCACCTCGGCGGCGTTGTTGTCGCTGACCTCCAGCAGCCGCTGCACGATCTGCGCGAGGGTCGGGCTGTGGACCTGTGCGACAGCGGTCGCGCTCGCCGCGGCGGCGGCGTGGCTGGTGGTGCCGGAGACCTTGATCCCGGCCCGGCCGAGCTCGCGGCGAAACTCCAGCGCGGCCGTCGCCGAGGGGTTCGCGACCCGGGTGCGGCCGTCGGCCGTGCGGCCGGTGTCGAGCCACAACGGGCTGATCGGCGAGACCTCCTCGGGGAAGTAGCCCGCCTCCCAGCGCGGGTTCATCGCAGGACCGGAGAAGAGCGTGTCGTCGTACCCGAGGCGCACGACGCTCACCCCGCTCGCCCGCAGCGACGCCGCCGTGGAGCGCGCGAGGGTGCGGATGTCGGCGCGCTTCGGCTGGTACGTCGGGCTGGTGCCGTCGTCGGTCGAGGCCGGGGTCCGGGTGAGGTACGGGTCGCCGCCCCCGACGAGGACCAGCCGGGGCGTCGTACCGCTCCTCTCCAGGACGGTCCGGGTCGCGAAGGTCCTGTCGGGGCCGAGCAGGAAGAGCGCGACCGCGGAGGTCACCACCTTGGTCGTGGAGGCCGGCATCGCGACGGGCAGCCCCTCGGTGGCCTGGTAGGCGAAGCCGGTGCCGGTCAGCGGGGCGACCGCGGCGAGGACGTGCGGACCGAGGTCCTTGTCCCTCAACGGCGCCAGCGCGGCCGCGATCGCCGCCCGGTCGAGCGGCCCGGCACCGGGCGCCGGAGGCGCCAGCGCCGCGGGTCGTACGACGTCGGGGACGTCCACCCCGGGCGGCGGGGCCACCGCGGCCGGGTCGGCCGGGCCTGCCGCGTCGCCGCGCGAACTCGTGCCACCACTCCTCGGCCTGCCCGGTCCGCCATGCGACCGCGCCACCCCCGACCAGCACCACACCGAGCAGCGCGGCGATGCCGCGCCGCACCCGGTGCGGGTGCTTCTCGCGATGACTGCTGGCGTCACCCTTGCCCACGGTTTCCTCCCCGACTGCGCGTTCGGGGACATTGTGCGGGACAATGGCGCCGACAGTGGCGCGGGGCAGGCTCCCAACGGTTCACCAGCGCCCCGGCCGGCCCGCCGCAGCGGGCGACGAATCACGTGTGGAGGAAGCCAGTGCTGGAGTTCGACGTCCTCGTGGAGATCCCCAAGGGGAGCCGCAACAAGTACGAGGTCGACCACGAGTCCGGGCGCATGCGCCTCGACCGCTTCCTCTTCACCTCCACGATGTACCCCGCCGACTACGGCTACATCGAGGACACCCTCGGCCAGGACGGCGACCCGCTGGACGCCCTCGTCCTGCTGCAGGAGCCGACCTTCCCGGGCTGCCTGATCAAGTGCCGCGCGATCGGCATGTTCCGGATGACCGACGAGGCCGGCGGCGACGACAAGGTCCTGTGCGTTCCCGCGGGCGACCCCCGCATGGAGCACCTGCGCGACATCAACCACGTGCCGAACTTCGACCGGCTCGAGATCCAGCACTTCTTCGAGGTCTACAAGGACCTCGAGCCCGGCAAGTCCGTCGAGGGCGCCGACTGGGTCGGCCGCACCGAGGCCGAGGCCGAGATCGTGGCCTCCTTCGAGCGGTTCAAGACCGAGGGTCACTGAGCCCCTCTCCCCTAGCGGGGAGCGAGCACCTCCGAGAGCCCGGCCGCGAGAGCGGCCGGGCTCTCGTCGTGCTCGGGCGGCGTGGTGATGTAGGCTCAGCGCCATCCGGGCCGCCACCCGGGCGAACCTCCGTGCGCTGTCGGGAGTGAGGGCGGGCCAGGTGGTGCGGGCGATCTGCTCCAGCCGGTCGCCGGCGCGCACGAGCAGCGGACCGGCGTCGGCGGTCACCAGCCGCACCAGGTCCGGGTGGGCGTCGCCGTCGCGGACCCGGCCGATCAGCGGGTCGCTCGCGGCGCCCTCCAAGAAGAGCACCAGGCCTGCCTCCAGGCCCGCCCGCGGGTCGTCGGGATGCTCGGCGACGGTCGCCGCGATCACGTCGCAGAGCACGTCGGCCAGGGCGAGCGTGTAGGCCTGGGCGAGGCCGTTGCGGGAGCCGAAGGTGTTGTAGAGCGTCTGCCGGCTCACCCCGGCGTCGTTGGCGACGGCCTCCAGGGTCACGTCGCGCCACGGGTTGTCGAGCAGGCTGGCGGCGCAGGGCGTCGAAGACCGCGGCACTGCGCTCGGCGGCGGTACGACGGCCGGGCACTACCGCTTGACCCCGCGGAAGTAGCCGATGGCGCCGCTCGTCTCGATCACCACGTCCGCGATCCCCTGGCCCGCGAACCAGTCTCTCCAGGTCGCCGGTGGTGCAGCCGGGGCCGAGCAGCCCGGCGAGCCGGCCGACCTGCCGCAGCGGCACGTAGCGCAGCCGGTCGTTGAGGAGCGCGCTGCCGGTGATCACGCCGCCCGGGCGCAGCACCCGGGCCATCTCGATCACCGCGCGGGCCGGGTCGGGGAAGCAGTGCAGCCCGGTGAAGGTGACGACCAGGTCGAAGGAGTCGTCCTCGAACGGCAGGTCCCCCACGTCGGCGATGCGCGGGGTGACCTGGTCGGCGACGCCGCGCTCCTCGGCGGCCCGCATCGTGCGGTCCAGCATGGTCTGGGCGATGTCCGCGGCGACGTACTCGACGTCCTGGGCGGGCCTCAGCCCGCGCAGCGCGACCCCGCCGCCGCAGGGGATGTCGAGGACCCGGGCACCGGCCGGCTGGCGGCCGATCTCCGCGGCGGCGCGGTAGAGCAGGCGCAGGTCGCTCTGGATGCCCGCGCGCCAGACCGCACCGCCGAGCCGCGGGTGCTCGACGGTCCAGTCGTAGAAGTCGGCCCACAGCGGGTCGTCGGACCAGCCGCCCAGGCCTGGCACGTGCGAGAGGGTGGAGCGGATCATCGCTGCTCTCCGATCAGGTCCGGCGCCCGCAACAGCGCCTCGGGCACGGCGAAGGCGGCGACCAGGTCGCCCGCGACCGGGCGCAGCCGCCGGCACAGGTCGCCCACCTCGCGGGTGATCGCCTTGGACCGGGTGCTGGTGAGCCTGCCGTGCTCGAGGAACCAGGCCCGGTCGGCCTCGATCGTGCTCAGTGCGTAGAGGTCGCACAGCGCGTTGAGGACGTCGTGCAGCGGTCCCTCCGGCGTCGCCGCGACCTTGTCGACGAAGGCCTCCAGGATCTCGCGCTCCACGTGGGCGCGGGCCGAGGCGATGACGTGGTCCTGCACCCGGGAGAACACCTCGCCGGGATTCATCCCGCTGTCGACGCCACGCTTGAGCCGGCGGGCCACCCCGCCGATGAGGTGCTCCTCGCGGAAGCGCAGCATCGCCAGGTGGTACGCCGGGTCGAGCAGCCCCGCGTCGGTGTCCCAGTCGTCCCCGCCGCCACCCGGCAGCAGGTCCCGGATCTGCTCCAGCAGGCTGGTGCGCCTTGGTCCGCTCCAGCACCGTCTCGACGGCGAGACCCGCCACGAAGCGCACCATCCCGAGCCTGGTCGAGGTCCTCGAAGTCGCTGGCGTAGTCGGTCAGCAGGCCCTTGGCGACCAGGTTCGCAGCAGCACGTGGTTGTCGCCCTCGAAGGTCGTGAACACGTCGGTGTCGGCCTTGAGCGCGGCGAAGCGGTTGACCGCGAGGTAGCCCGCGCCGCCGCAGGCCTCCCGGCTCTCCTGGATCGAGCGGGTCGCGTGCCAGGTGGCCAACGCCTTCGTGCCGGCGGCGCGCGACTCCAGCAGCCGGCGGGACTCCTCGTCGGTGTCGATGCCGGAGAAGACGTCGTGCAGCGCGCCGGTGAGCACCTCCTGCGCGAAGTGCAGGGCGTAGGTGCGCGCCAGTAGCGGCAGCAGGCGGCGCTGGTGCAGGCCGTAGTCGAGCAGCAGGCTCCTCGCTGTCCTCCGCGGTCGCCTCGAACTGGCGGCGCTGCAGGGCGTAGCGGATGGCCACGGTGAGCGCGACCTTCGAGGCGCTGATGCCCGCCGCACCGACCGAGACCCGGCCCTGGACCAGGGTGCCGAGCATGGTGAAGAAGCGGCGGCCCGGGCTCTCGATCTCGCTGCTGTAGGTGCCGTCCTCGGACACGTCCGCGAACCGGTTGAGCAGGTTCTCCCGCGGTACCCGGACCCCGTCGAACCACAGGCGTCCGTTGTCGACGCCGTTGAGGCCCATCTTCGCGCCGTCGTCCTCGACCCGGACGCCGGGCAGCGGGTCGCCCGCCTCGTCCCGGACGGGTACGACGAGCGCGTGCACCCCGTGCCCCTCGCCTCCCACCTCCAGGCTGGGCGAAGACCACGGCCACCCGGGCGTGCGCTGCGGCGTTGCCGATGTAGTCCTTGCCGGCGCTCGGCGTGGTGGTCGTGACCACGAACTCGCCGGTCTCGGCGTCGTAGGTCGCGACGGTGCCGAGGGCCTGCACGTTGGAGCCGTGCCCGGTCTCGGTCATCGCGAAGCAGCCGAGCAGCCGGCCGTTCACGATGTCGGCGAGGTAGGCGTCGTGGTGCCGCTTCGTGCCGAGTCTGCAGGATCGCGCCGCCGAACAGGCCGAACTGCACGCCCACCTTCACCAGCACCGACAGGTCGCCGTAGCCGAGCGTCTCGAAGGCGGCGATGGAGGCGCCGATGTCGCCCCCGCCGTCGTACTCCTCGGGGAAGCCCATGCCGGTCGCACCGGTGCCGGCCATCTCCAGCACGACGTCCTTGACCCGCTCGCGGAAGTCCGCGCGGGTCATCGTCTCGGCGTCCTCCAGCACGGAGGCGTACGTCGGTAGCAGGCTCGCGCACGGTGCGGCGGATCTCGGCGTACCGGCCGTCGAGCAGGTCGGTCAACGCGGGAACGTCGACGCTCAGCTCGGGGGGCAGCGCGTTCGTGGACTCCTCGGCCATGGCCAGAACCTAGCCGACCCGGCGCGGCTTCACGGACGCGCGTAGAAGTCCGGCGTCCGCCAGTAGTACATCGACTCCTCCGTCACCGGCCGGCCGGTACGCGGGGCGTGGATGATCCGGCCGTCGCCGACGTAGAGCGCGACGTGGTGGATGGTCGACGGGCCGCCACCGTCGCCCCAGAACACCAGGTCGCCGGGACGCAGGTCGGCGGCCGAGATCGGTGTCGAGACGTCGTACTGGGCGACGGAGTAGTGGGGCAGGCTCTTGCCGCCCGCGGACCAGGCGCCGGCGGTCAGGCCCGAGCAGTCCCACGAGCCGGGGCCGGCAGCACCCCACAGGTAGGGCTCGCCGAGCCTGCGCGCGGGCGAAGGCGATCGCGGCCCGGGCACCTCCGGAGGGGGCCGGCGGGGTGCGCGGCTGGTCCTCCTGTCGCGGCTCGTGGCTCGACGCCGGCTTGCCGGCCTCCTTCGGCTCGGGCTTCGGCCGTGCGGCGGCAGCCTTGGCGGCAGCAGCCTCGGCGCGGGCGACGGCCCGGGCCCGGGCGGCCGCCACGAGGCCGTCCTGACGGCGCTGGGCGACCGCGACGCTGACGCCCTGGAGTCGGGCCAGCGTGCGCACGAGGGCGGCCTTCTGGCGGCGTACGGACGCGGCGGTGGCGGCGGCGCTCGCTGCCTGCGAGGCGGCAGCGTCCCGGGCGGTGGCCGCGGTGCGCAGCGCCTCGGCGGCGGCCGACGAGGCCTTGGTCGCGGTCTTCTCGGCGTGCTCCGCGGCGGTGGCCGCGGCGTCGTACTCCTCGCGGCGCTGCTGCATCAGCGCGTCGATCCGCTTGTTCGCGGTCGTCTGCTCCAGCAGGGCGCCCATGCCGTCGGAGGAGATCAGCGCGCCGGCGTCCTCCAGCGCGCCACCGCCGTTGACGGAGGCGATGACCACGTCCCGGTACGACGCGCGCTGCACCGCGAGCACCCGGTCGGCCTGCACCGAGGCCGCCCTCGCCGTGCGCTCGGCGGCCTGAGCCTGTTGTGCCTTCCAGCGCGCCCCGTTCCACGCCTCCGCGGCCCGTGCGGCCTTCTCCGAGGCGGCATCGACGGCAGCGTCGGCGGCGGCGAGCTTCTCGCGCACCACGTCCACCTCGGACCTCGCCGCGTCGGCCCGGGACCGGGCGTCACGGACGTCGGCCGCGCTCGGCGTACCGCTCCCGTCGCCGCCGCTCGGGTCCGCCAACGCCGGCGCGACCACCCCCGCGGTCAGCACGAGCGCGAGCAGGCCGGTCCCGAGAGCCTGGAGTACGCACTTGCGTCACCGTAGTGCGATTTCGTCACATTGGAAACAAAAATCCCAACTTTCTCAGCAATCACCGGCGTGTCGGCTTGACGAACTACATGGTTGTAATTCTCGCGCGGCGGACTCCGGGCATGCGTCGCACCTGACGAATTGGTCGTGAACTCCGGCAGTTCACGACCGATTCGTCAGGTACGACGGAAGGCAGAGCCCCCGCGGATCAGTCGACGTCGACGGGGACCTTCGACGTGGTCGTCGTCGGATGGGAGTGCCCGCGTCTGTCGAACTTCTGGCCGCTGGCCACGCCGCCGACGTAGAAGGACACGATCGCGATGGCGATCCCGGCGAGGTCGTCGGCGACGTAGTGCCAGCCGAAGTAGAGGGTGGCGATCACGGTGAGCCCGAAGTTCACCCAGAAGACGATCTTCAGGATCTTCGAGCGCAGGGTGTACTGCACCATCAGCGCGAACAGCAGCGTGATCGCGCAGTGCAGGCTCGCGAAGCCGGCGATGGAGTTCACCGACTCCGTCGCGCCGCCGTAGAGCACGTTGCCCCTCGCTCTGACGATCGCGTCCATCAGGTCGGTGGTGCCGGTGTGCGCGAGGCCGTTCACGCCGTAGTACTCCGACGTGTAGGCGATGCCCGGGCCCAGGGTCGGCAGCAGGTAGTACGACAGCGTGCCGAGCGACCAGGCCAGGCACTGCGAGGTGACGAACCAGTAGCCGAAGGACATGTTGCGCGACCACACCAGCCACGCGGTCACCGCGAGCGGCACGAGCGGCAGGAAGCCGAGGTAGATCGGCGAGAGGAGCCTCGGCGGTGAAGGTCTTGCCGAAGATGCCGTGCAGCACGTCGCTGGGGTCGTGGCCGAAGAAGATGACCTTGTCGAGCAGGTGCAGGCTCCCGGTCGTACGACAGCGCCCGCACCTCGCCCGGAGGCGCGTTCGGGTCGGAGCGGACGAACGGCAGGAACGACTTGAGGTTCCGGTAGGCTGACGTAGGTCAGGTAGAAGCCGATCACGCCGACACCGACGAGGATCGCGCGCTCCTTGGACCAGTGCGTGCGCAGCCGGTGCTTGACGATCGGTACGACGCGGCTGGGCCGGCCCCGCGCGCGCCACAGCGTGAGCGGCAGCAGGTCGAGGAGCAGCGCCCCGATCAGCAGCAGCGGCAGCCGGATGTACGACGGTCCGAGGAAGCCTCCCCTCCGGGTCGAGCAGCCGCCGGTCGATCTTGACGGCAGCGAACACCGCGAGGCCGAGCATGAGAGCGGCCGTGCCGATGAGGAGGGTATAGGCGCGGCGGTACACCCGAGGGAGTCTATGAGACGCCTCGTCAGAACCTGGGCGCGTCCGGGGTGAGGAGCGCTACGCCGCCTGCGTCGACCTGGACGGCGACCCGCTCCCCCGGCGCCGCGGTCCACCCGGGCACGCCCTGCGCGTCGAGCGTGCCGATCCCGTCCACGTCGACCACGAGCCGGGCTCCGTCGGGGGTCAGCCGGAAGGAGCGGACGGTGGCGGGCCGCCCGCCGGCGGGACCCGCGACCACCGCGCTCGCGCGGACCGCGACGACCGCGCCCGGCGCCGCCGGCCGGCCCACCAGCCTCAGCAGGGCGCCGGCAGCGTCGCCGCGCAGCACCCGGGGGTAGCCGAGGAAGCCGGCGGTCTCGGCGTCCGCCGGCGCGGCCCAGACCTCGGCGGTGGGTCCCTCCTGGACGATCCGGCCGGCGCGCATCACGGCGAGCCGGTCGGCGACGGCGAACGCCTCGTCCTGGTCGTGGGTGACGAGCAGGGCGGTGGTGCCGGACTCGGTCAGGATCCGGCGCAGGTCCGCGGCCAGCCGCGCCCGCAGGCCGGTGTCGAGCGCGCTCAGCGGCTCGTCGAGCAGCAGCAGGCGCGGCTTCGCCGCCAGGGACCGGGCCAGGGCGACCCGCTGGCGCTCGCCGCCGGAGAGCGTGCGGGGGAGGCGGTCGGCGTACCCGCCCAGGCCGACGAGGTCGAGCAGGTCGTCCACCTCGGCGCGCACGGCCGGCCGGGACAGGCCGCGCAGCCGCTGGGCGTAGCCGACGTTGCGGGCGACGGTGAGGTGGTCGAAGAGCCTGGCCGTCCTGGAACATCAGCGCGAAGCCGCGCCGGTGGGTGGGCGTGCCGCGCAGGTCGGTGCCGTCCCAGGCGACGGTGCCGGTGGCGGGCTCGAGGCCGGCGACCGCCCGCAGCAGTGTGGACTTCCCGCAGCCGGACGGGCCGAGCACGGCCAGCACGTCGCCGTCCGCGACGCCCAGGTCCACCCCGTCCACCGCACGGTTGCCCTCGAAGGCGACCGAGACGTCGCGCAGACTCCAGCATCACCAGGCTCCCGTTCCCGGCACGCGCAGCCGCTCGACGACGAGGATCACGGCCGCCGTGACCGCCGCCAGGACGACGGACGCGGCGAGCGCGCTGCCGTGGTTGAGCGGCCCGGGGTGGCCGAGCAGACGGTAGATCACGACGGGCAGGGTCGGCTCGGCCGGGCGCACGATGAAGGTCGTCGCGCCGAACTCCCCCAGGGAGACCGCGAACGCGAAGCCCGCCGCCGCCAGCAGCGGTCGCCAGACCACGGCGAGGTCCACGGTCAGCAGGGTGCGCAGCGGGCCGGCACCGAGCGAGGCGGCGGCCTGGCGCTGACGGTCGTCGATGCCGGCGAGCACCGGCACCAGCGTCCGTACGACGATCGGCAGGGCCACCAGCGCCTGGGCGACCGGGACGAGCAGTGGGCTCGCCCGCAGGTCGAGCGGCGGGGAGTCGAGCGCGATGAGGAAGCCGAAGCCGAGGGTCACCGCGGACACGCCGAGCGGGAGCATGAAGAAGCCGTCGAGCACGGCACGCGCACGGCGTCCCGTGCGGCTGCGCACGCGGCGGGTGACCAGGAAGGCGACCGCGAGCCCGAGCAGGAGGGACATCCAGGTCGCGTCCACCGCGATCCGCAGGGAGGCCAGCAGCGCATGGGTCAGCGAGACCTCGAAGAGCCCGTCGGCGGAGCCGCCGAGCGCGCGGTAGTAGTCGAGGCTCCAGTGCCCGTCGCGCCGCAGCGAGCCCACGACGAGCGCGAGGACCGGCAGCGCGACGGCCACGAGGGTCGCGGCGGTCACCACGAGGGCCGGCAGGTCGCGCAGGTGCGGGCGCGCGGGGGTGGCGCTCGCGCGTCGTACCGTCGGGTCCGGTACGGCGCGCAGCCGGCCGACCACGACCAGCAGCACCACGACCGCGAGCATCTGCACGAGCGAGAGCGCCGCCGCGGCGGGCAGGTCGAGCAGGTCGGCGGTGAGCAGGTAGATCTCGGTCTCGACCGAGGAGTACTTGACTCCGCCGAGCACCAGCACCACCCCGAAGGCCGTGGCGCAGAACAGGAAGACCACGCTCGCCGCCGACACGATCGCCGGGCGCAGCGCGGGAAGGGTGACCGTGCGGAACACCTGCCAGGGCGTCGCCCCCAGCGCGGCGGCGGCCTCACCGGGCCGGCGGTCCAGGGACTCCCAGGCGACACCGACGGTGCGGATCACCACCGCCACGTTGAAGAAGACCAGCCCGACGATGATCGCCGCGGGGGTGCCGTCCAGGTCGAGGAAGCCGAGGATCCCCGAGGGCGCGATCGACTCGCGCACCGCCAGCCCGACCACGACGGTCGGCAGCACGAAGGGCACCAGCAGCGCCGCCCGGACCAGCGCCCGGCCGGGGAAGCGCAGCCGGTGCAGGACGTACGCCGCCGGGAGGCCCAGCGCGACCGCGAGCGTCGTGGCGAGGGTGCTCGTCCAGAGCGTGAACCACAGCACCCGGCCGGTGCGCGGACGGGCCAGCACGTCGAGCACGGCGCCCGGTGCGAACCGGCCCTCCGGCCACAGCCCGCGGTGCAGCATCGCGCCCACGGGGAGCACGAAGAAGACCGCCACCACCGCGACCGGCACGACGGCCAGGGCGGCGTACGCCGCCCGCCGTGCCGTGGCCTCGAGGCTCATCGCGAGGTGAGGTCGGTCCACTCCTCCAGCCACGCCTTCCGCTTCTCGGCGATCTCGGCCGGGGCGACCTGCTCGGTCTCGGCCGGCCGCTTCGCGAACCGCGCCCACTCCGCGGGCAGGCTTCGTGTCGTCGGCGACCGGGAAGACGTACATGCTCGGCGGCAGCGCGGCCTGCACCTCCGGCGAGAGCAGCCAGTCGATCACCGCGTGCGCGCCGTCGGTGTTGGTGTCCTCGCCCCGCAGCACGCCGGCGTACTCGACCTGCCGGAAGCAGCCGTCGAGCAGCGCCCGGGTCGAGGTCCGCTCGCCCGCCTTGTCGAGGGTGAAGGCCGGGGAGGAGTCGTAGGACACCACGATCGGCCGGTCGCCGCCGGAGAAGGTGAAGTCCTCCATGTAGGCCTCGGTCCAGCCCTTGACCACCTTGGCGCCGTTGGCGACGAGCTCGCTTCCAGTACTCGGCCCAGCCGTCGCCGTAGCGGCCGATGGTCGCGAGGAGGAAGGCCAGGCCGGGCGAGCCTGGTGCTCGCGGCGGGGACGACGAACAGGTCCTTGTAGGCGGGCTTCGTGAGGTCGTCGAGGCCCTGCGGCTCCGCGATCCCCTGCTTGCGGAACCACGCACTGTCGACGTTCACGCAGACCGCGCCGGTGTCGACCGGGGTCAGGGCGTCCGCGTCGTCGCCGGGGAGCTCGTACTGCGCGGCGCCCGCCGGCAGCGTCGGCGCGTAGCCGGTGAGCACGCCCTCGTCGATCGCCCGGGTGGCGAAGGCGTTGTCGATGCCGAAGACCACGTCGCCGACCGGCTTGTCCTTGGTGAGCACGAGTCTGGTTGGTCAGCGTCCCGGCGTCGCCCAGGCTTGCTGATCTTGAGGTGGTAGCCGGTGTCCTTCTCGAACTTCGTGACCAGGCTCGTCGGGGAGCACGAAGGACTCGTGGGTGACCAGGGTGACCTCGGTGCTCTTGACCGCACCCTTGCCGTCGTCCTCCTGGCCGACGAGCGAGCAGCCGCCCACCAGGAGGGCGAGCGTGGTGAGGCCGGTGAGCGCGCGGATGCGCATCGGATGACTCCCTTCGCCGGTGCTAACCGGATCAGGTTCGGAGGGTCTGCGCAGTGCGCACTCTCAGCCCCGTGGGGCTCCCCTGTCGGACCGGGTCAGTCTACGGCGGTGAAGACGGTGCCGTCCGGGTGGTCCTCGCTGGTGGCCTGGCCGCGCGCGACGAGCAGACCCAGGTGGGCCATCGTCTCCATCGCGGCCATCCCCCGGCTGAACACGTCGAGGTCGTCGAAGGCCCGCTCGTGGCGGGTCCAGCCGAGGTCCTTGGCGACCACGAGCGAGGTGACCGCACCGCGGGCCCGCAGCGACGCCGCGCACTGGTCCAGGCGGGTCTCGTGGTGGGCGAGCAGGCTCGTCCACCCGGGAGTACGTCGAGGGGGCCACCGGCCCGTGGGCCGGGAGGACCCGCAGGTCGGGCAGCTTGCCGGACCCGGGCCAGGGAGGCCATGAACTGGCCCAGCGGCTGGTCGGTGGCCGGCACGGTGAAGCCGATCGACGGGGTGATCGTGGGCAGCACGTGGTCGCCGGAGAAGAGCACGCCCTCGGCCCGGTCGGCGTAGACGTAGTGGCCGGGGGTGTGGCCGGGGGTGTGCACGGCGTCCAGGGTGCGGCGGCCGATCTCGAAGGAGCGGTCGCCCTCCAGCCACAGGTCGGGGAAGGCCCAGTCCACGGCGTCGGGCAGCTCCGGGGGGCCAGCCGCCCACGAACTCGGCGATCTCGGCGGCGCCGGCGGTGCGCAGGGGCGCCAGGAAGGGCCCCTCGTCGAGTCTCGCCGGCGGCGGCCCGGTGGAGCAGACTCGATCGCGGGCCGCTCCTCGATGCCGAGGGCCACCTCGGCGCCGTACTCGTGGCCGAGGACGGTGGCCAGCGTGTAGTGGTCGCGGTGCACGTGGGTGACCAGGAACCGCTTGATGTCGCCGAAGCCGGAGCCGATCGAGCGCAGGCACTTGTCCAGCAGACTCGCGGGCGACCGGGATCGACCAACCGCCGTCGATCAGGGTCAGCCCGTCGTCGCCGGCGACGACGTAGACGTTGACCGCCTTGAGGGCGTCCATCGGCAGCGGGAGCGGGATCCGGTGGATCCCCTCGGCGACCTGCCAGGCGCCCTCGGCCGCCCAGTGCTCGCCCGAGTCGGGAGAGATCGCATGGCCCGTGGCGACACCGCTCGTCATGGGCCGACCCTAGTCAGCGGCCGTCGCGGGCTCGAGGTCGGGGAGGTCGAGGTCGAGGTTGGGCTGCTGGATGCCGCCGTCGACCTCCAGCAGGCTTGCCGGTGACGAACTGCCCGGCGCGTGAGGACAGGTAGACGACCGCCGCGGCGATGTCCTCGGCCTCGCCGATCCGGCCGAGCGGGGTGGCCTGCTCCATCTGCTCCTTCATGGCGGGCACGCCGGCGACGAACTCCAGCGCGCTGGTCATCACCGAGCCGACGTAGACCCCGTTGACGCGGATGCCCGGCGCCAGGTCGGTCGCCGCGAGCCGGGTCCAGTGCGCGAGCGCGGCCTTGGCGACGCCGTAGGCGAGGTAGCCGCGCGCGGCGGTGCGGCCCATCATCGAGCCTGATCGAGGTGATCGACTTCTGCCGGCCCTCCCCCGCGGACGCCAGCATCAGCGGCACGGCCGCGCGGCTGAGCGCGTGCGCGGTGGCGACGTTGAAGTGGAAGGACTCCTCCAGGTAGGCCACGTCGGTGTCCAGGAAGGCGTTCGGGATGGTGCCGCCGACGTTGTTGACGACGATGTCGAGACGGCCGAAGGCGTCGTACGCCGCCTGGGCGAGGCCGGCCACCTCGTCGGTGTGCGCGAGGTTCGCCGGCACGACGACCGCGCGCCGGCCGGTCGCCTCGATCCGGTCCCGCACCTCGTGCAGCCTGGGACTCGGTGCGCGAGGAGATGAGCACGTCCGCACCGGCCTCGGCGAGCGCGACGGCGGTGGCGGCGCCGATCCCGCGGCCGGCGCCGGTGACGACGGCGACGTGGTCGGTGAGCGTGAAGCGGTCGAGGATGCTCATCGCGCCACCAGCCCGCGGCCGGTGACGAGCGGCAGGTCGAGCGCGGAGCGCAGGCCCGGCTCCGCGGCGACGACGGCCGGTACGGCGTTGACCAGCCGCTGCGCGGTGATGATCATCCCGGAGACGTTGTGGTCGCCGTTCTCGCCGTGGTGGGTGAACTCCATCTTCATGCACGGCTCACCGGTGATCTCCACGCGGTAGCAGCCGTCGCCCTCGTTCGGCGTCGGCCAGTCCGGCTCGGCGCTCGCGTCGGTACGGGTGACGTGCTCCAGGGTCACCCGGGGGACGCCGTCCACGGTGCCGATCACCCGGAACAGCACCGAGCCCATGGTGCCCTCCTCCACGTCCACCGACACCGTGGAGACCGTGCGCGGCGCGGGCCGACGAGTCACCTCCTCGACCAGCGGCTCGTCGAGGGTGACACCCAGGCCCTCGGCGATGACGCGCACGACCGGGCCCCAGGCGGTGGTGAGGATGCCCGGCTCCCACAGCAGCGGCTTGGCGTCCAGCGGCTGCCCGAAGCCGAACAGGTCGCGCATCACGACCGGCTGGTAGTACGTCGAGTAGTCGGCGATCTCGCTGACCTTCACGTGGTCGATCCGCTGGCTCAGGCTGGTGAGGACGAGCGGCAGCACGTCGTTGGCGAAGCCCGGGTCGATGCCGTTGACGTGCAGGCTGGCGTTCCCCTGACGGCCCGCCTCGTCGATGCCCTCGATCATCTCCGGCGGCAGCGTGCCGTCCCGCGCCAGCAGGATCACCGGGCCGGAGGAGACGACGTTGACGCCGTCGCGGACGAAGCCGGTCAGGTCCTCGATCGACTCGAAGACCCGGTCGTCGGTCATCGCCCCGTGGATGATGCAGTCCGGCCGCAGCGCGATCGACTCGTCGCGGTCGGTGGTCGCCTTGATCCCGAGCTCGCGGCCCAGCCCGGCCAGCCTCCCCGGCGTCCTTGCCGTGCTTGCCGGGGGTGGAGGTCCAGACCCCGACGAGCTCGAGGTCGGGGTGGGCGTCGACGCCCGCGACGGCGTACCGGCCGATGGTTCCGGTGGACCAGACGACGACCCGCAGCGGCTTCTCGGGGATGACCTGTGACATGCGGGTCAATGTAGAACAGGTTCTAGTTGCTGGGAAGGGGAATCGGGATGACCTCGTCCGCCGCCCACTCCGGGCAGCGCGTCCCGGAGTAGATCGTCGGCATGCACTGGTTGCAGTGGATGCACGTCCCGCGGCTCGCCTCGCCCGACTGCAGCCGCCGCACCAGGTCCGGCTCGCGCAGCAGCGCGCGGCCCATCACCACGAAGTCGAAGCCGTCGGCCATCGCCTGCTGCATCGTGCCGAGCCGGTTGATCCCGCCGAGCAGCATGAGCGGCATGTCCACGGCCGCGCGCAGGCTCCATCGCCTTCGGGCGGAAGTACGCCTCCTCGAACGCGTAGCGCCTGAGGAAGCCGCGCCCGGCCGGGGTCCGCATCCCCCACCGCACGAGCGGCGGCATGGTCGCGGCGAACTCCGCGACGGGAGCCTTCCCCGCGGAACAGGTACATCGGGTTCATCAGCGAGGAGCCACCGGAGAGCCTGGAGCGCGTCGAGGTGCCCGTCGGCCTCCAGCAGGCTGCGCCAGGCTCGATCCCCATCGGGGTCGTCACGCCGCCGGTGAAGCCGTCGGAGACCGAGACCTTGGCGGTGACCGCGACGGCGTCCCCCACCTCCTCCCGCACGACGCGCGCGACCTGTCGTGCGAGTCGCGCACGTCGCTCCAGCGGCCCGCCCCACCGGTCCCGCCGGCGGTTGAGGCCGGGCGCGAGGAAGGAGGAGATGAGGTAGGAGTGCGCCATGTGCAGGCTCCAGCACGTCGAAGCCGGCACGCACGAGCACCCGCGCGGCGTCGACGTACGCCCGGGTGACCCGGGTCAGGTCCCTCTCCGTCGCCGATCGGATCATCTGCATCGACAGCGGGCTCGGCATCGGGCTGGCGGAGATCGCGTGCACCCCGTTGGAGCGGCCGTTGGCGACCGGGCCCGCGTGACCGACCTGGCCGGCGATCGCGGCACCGGTGGCGTGGATCTCGTCGGCGAGACGGGACAGCCCGGGCAGGGTGTCCTCCCCGACGACGATCTGCTCCCGGTGGGTGCGCCCGTCCGGGGCCACCGCGAGGTAGGCGACGGTCGTCAGCCCGACGCCGCCGGCGGCCGGGGCGCGGTGGTAGGCGATCGACTCGTCGGTGACCTGGCCGTGCGGCGTACGGCCCTCGAAGGTCGCGGCCTTGACCGTGCGGTTGCGCAGCCGGACCGGTCCGAGGGCGGCCGGGGCGAAGACGTCGGGCGGGATGCTCACCGCAAAACTGTAACGTGTTCCATCTAGCGTAAGTCAGGTTATGCCGAGTACCGTCCGAGCATGGCCAAGACGCTGTGGCGGGACCGGAACGAGGCACTCGACCCGGAGACGGACTACGTCGAGATCTACCAGAACCTCGCGCTCTACGAGTTCAGCCTGGGACTTCACCCAGTCCCTCAGCCTTCGCGCTCTTCCGCACCTACGCCGTGCCCAGCATCGGCCGTCTGCTCGACGAGACCGGCGCGTTCACCCGCCAGGTCCAGCAGCGCTACGACGACACCGCGCTCCTCCTCGAGGCCCCCTTCGTGCACGGCTTCGACAGCCCCCAGGGCAAGACCGCGCTGCGCCGGATCAACCAGATGCACCGGGCCTACGACATCTCCAACGACGACTTCCGCTACGTGCTGTCGACCTTCGTCGTCGTCCCCAAGCGGTGGCTGGACGACTACGGCTGGCGCCCGCTGACCGACACCGAGTCTGCGTGCGACGGTCAACTACTACCGCGCCCTCGGCCGGCACATGGGCATCAAGGACGTCCCGGAGACCTACGACGGGTTCATGCACCTGCTCGACGACTACGAGCGCGCGCACTTCGACTTCGACGCCGGCGGGCGCCGGGTCGCGGACTCCACCCTGGCGCTGATGACGACCTTCTACCCGCGCCCGCTGCGCAAGCCGGTCGAGGTGTTCAGCCGCGCCCTGATGGACGAGCCCCTCCTCGACGCCTTCGGCTACGCCGAGCCGGGCCCGCTCGCGCGCAAGGTCAGCCGGGCCGCGATGAAGGCCCGGGCTCGGGTGCTCAAGCACACCCCGTCCCACCGCAAGCCCGTCTTCACCGCGGACCTGCCGCGGATCAAGAGCCTACCCCGACGGCTACGACCTCGCCGACCTCGGCACCCGTCCGGTGCCCGGCGTCGGCGGCTGCCCGGTGCGGCACCACCCGGAGGTCGTCACCGCGGAGGCCTGAGCCCTAGGGTGGGCAGGTTCCACCTGTCGCACCCCTCGGGAGAGCCATGTCCGCCACCGCACGTCCCCCCGCCCGCACGGGCATCTTCCGCCGCAAGCCGGTGGACCAGATCACCGAGGACGACCACTCCGGCCTCGAGCGCTCCATCGGCCTGTGGCGGCTGACCGCGATCGGCGTCGGCGGCATCATCGGCGCCGGGGTCTTCTCCCTCGCCGGCGCGGTCGCGAGCGCCGACGGCGACGGCGTCGGGCCGGCCGTGGTGATCTCCTTCCTCATCGCCGGCATCGCCAGCGCCGCCGCGGCGTTCTCCTACGCCGAGTTCGCCGGCATGATCCCGAAGGCCGGCTCGGCCTACACCTACGGCTACGCCGTGCTCGGCGAGGTCGTCGGCTGGTGCATCGGCTGGGACCTGCTGCTGGAGTACATCGCCATCGTGGCGGTGGTCGCGATCGGCATCTCCGGCTACTTCGGCTTCCTGCTCGACCAGGTCGGCCTCGACCTGCCGCACTGGATGCTCGGCGCGCCGGGCACCGGCGACGGCCACCGGATCGACCTGTTCGCGATGGTCCTGTGCCTGCTGGTCGCCTGGCTGCTCAGCCTCGGGATGCGCAACGCCGCGCGCGTGGAGACCTTCGTCGTCGGCATCAAGGTCGCCCTGGTGCTGCTCGTCGTCGTGGTCGGCTTCTTCCACATCAAGACCGACAACCTCAGCCCGTTCGCCCCGGCCGGGTTCTCCGGCGCGATGAGCGGCGCGGCCGTGGTCTTCTTCGCGGTCTTCGGGTACGACGCGATGTCCACCGCCGCGGAGGAGTCGAAGGACGCGCAGCGCCACATGCCGAAGGCGATCCTCTACTCCCTGGGCATCTCGATGGTGCTCTACGTGCTGGCGTGCCTGACCCTCACCGGAATCCAGGACTACCGCGACATCGACCCGGAGAGCGGCTTCTCCAGCGCCTTCGCCTCGATCGGCCTCGACGGCTTCGGCACGGTCATCGCGGTCGGCGCGATCGTCGGCATCCTGACGGTGATGTTCACCTTCATGCTCGGCGTGACCCGCGTGTGGTTCTCGATGAGCCGCGACGGACTGCTGCCGGCCTGGTTCGCCAAGACCCACCCGACGCGCCACGTGCCGACCCGGGTCACCTGGATCGCGGGCGTGCTGTCCGCGCTCATCGCCGGGCTGATGCCGATCGCGGAGGCCGCCGAGCCGACCAACATCGGCATCCTGCTGGCGTTCGTCGTGGTCTGCGTCGCGGTGATCGTGCTGCGCTACAAGCGCCCCGACCTGCCCCGCACCTTCCGGCTGCCGGGCATGCCCGTCGTACCGATCGTCGGGGTGGCGTTCAGCCTCTGGCTGATCACCTTCCTGGCGCCGGCGACCTGGCTGCGCTTCGCGGTGTGGTTCGTGATCGGGCTGGCGGTGTACGCCGCCTACGGCTACCGCCACTCGGTGCTGAACCGACAGTTCGACTGACCGCCCGGGCTAGGCTCCCCCACATCGACGACCGGGGGGACGGATGAGGCACATCGGTGCGCTGACGGTGCTGCTCGTGGCAGCCACGCTGACCGGCTGCGACAGCGGCGACGGCACGGACGGGGAGAATCGGCCGACCGCCAGCACGACCGCGAGCACGTCGGCGGAGCCGTCCGTGGCGCTCACGCCGCAGCAGGCCCGCAGCACGCTGCTCGTGCGCGCGAACCTCGGCGCGAGGTGGAAGAAGGAGGCTCCCTGGAGCTTCCTGCCCGGCTGCACCGACCTCCCCGAGTCCCCGCTCCTCATGCTGCCCGTCGCCGCCCAGGCGGAGATCGCCTGGACACTCCCCGAGGGTCCGAAGGTCGAGCAGGCTGGTGCGCAGCTACGCCGACGAGGAGACGGCGGTGAAGGCCCTCGAGGAGATCGGCACAGCCATCAACGGCTGCCGTGACGTCGACATCCGCTACCGCGGGAAGGAGACCTGGAGGCTGAAGGTCACCCCGACCAAGAACATCAACGGCGTCCCGGTCGGCGCTCAGCGCGGCTACGTCGCGGTCGGCACGATCACCGGCGCGCACGCCGGGGACGTCGGCAACACCGTCACCTACTTCCGCCGCGGGTCGACGATCGTCCGGGTGATGACCCTGTCCCCCATCCCGCTGGCGACGGTGCACAACGAGATCACCCGGATCGCCTACCAGCGGCTGTCCGCCGTGATCACCGGCGGACAGCCGCCGACGGAGAGCGTGCCGCTGCTCAGCCTGAACCTCGGCGCCCGCTTCTCCACGAACGCCGCGACGCCCTCGCGCCCGTCGGGCGAGCCGGCGAGCGCGCGGATCGACAGCGTCTCCTTGCGCAGCGCGCTCTCCGGGGCCGGTACGACGGCCTCCCGGATCAGCCGCTTGGCGGCGGCGTTCGCGGTGCCGGAGCCGGCGGCCAGGCTCGCCACGACCTGCTCGGTCACGTCGGCGAGGCTCCTCGGCGGGCACGACCCGCGCCACCAGCCCGGCGTCGGCGGCCTCCTGGGCGGTGAGCAGGTCGCCGAGGATGGCCAGGCGCAGGGTGCGGTGCAGTCCCAGGGTGTGCACGAGCAGCGAGCCTGCCGCCGTCGGGCGAGAGACCGACCTTGGTGTAGGCCAGGCTGAACTTGGCGGTGTCCGCGGCGAGGACGATGTCGCCGGCGGCGGCGAGCGGGAAGCCCGCGCCCGCGGCGGTGCCCTGCACCACGGTGACCACGATCGCCTCGGAGCGGACCAGGCTCACCGACCACGCGGTGCAGCGCCTCGGCGAGGTCGTCGATGAATGCCTCGACGTCCTCGGCCGCGGAAAAGGCACCGAGGTCGCCGCCGACGGAGAAGAACCGGCCCTCGGCGGCGAGGACGACGACCTTCGCGGCGTCGCGCCGCGCGCGTCGTACGGCCTCGTGGAGGGCGGCGACCGACCCCGGGTGGACCGGGTTGCCGCTGGCGCCGTCGGTGAGGGTGATCCGGGCGACGCCGTCGGCGTGCTCGTACTGGACGAAGGTCATCGGGGTCCTCAGCGGAACTGGTCGTGGAGCGAGGCGGGCAGGTCGAAGAGCGGGTCACGGGTCAGGCTCGGCGCGGCCCAGCGTCGTCAGGTGGGCCTCGTCCGGGCCGTCGAAGATCCGCATCGCGCGGTGCCATCCCCACAGCGCGGCGAGCGGCGTCGCGTCGCTGATACCCGCGGCGCCGTGCAGGCTGGATGGCGCGGTCGATGACCGAGAGCACGGCCCGCGGGACGGCGACCTTGGCAGCGGCGATGAGGTGCCGGGCCGCCTTGTTGCCCTCCGCGTCGACGGTGTGCGCGGCGAGGTGGCACAGCGCTCGCGCCTGGTCGAGCTCCACCCGGGACTCGGCGATCTTCTCCCGCACGGCCGACTGCTCGGCGAGCAGGCCGCCGAACGCAGTCCGCGTCTTCGCACGCTCGACCATCATCGCCAGCGCCCGCTCGCCGGCACCCAGCGCCCGCATCACGTGGTGGATCCGGCCGGGGCCCAGGCGCATCTGGGCCGCCGCGAAGCCGCCGCCCTCCTCGCCGAGGAGGTTCGCCAGCGGCACCCGCGCATCGGTGAACTCGATGACGCAGTGGCCGTGCTGGTCCTGGTGGCCGAAGACGGGGTAGGAGCGCTTGATCTCCACGCCCGGGGTGTCGACCGGCACGATCACCATCGACTGCTGGCGGTGGATGGCCGCTGTCGGGTCGGTCTTGCCCATCACGATGAGCACCTCGCAGCGCGGGTCCGCGGCGCCGGTGATCCACCACTTGCGGCCGTTGATGACGTACTCGTCGCCGTCGCGCTCGATGCGGGTCTCGATGTTCGTGGCGTCGGAGGAGGCGACGGCGGGCTCGGTCATCGCGAACGCCGAGCGGATCCTCCCCTCCAGCAGCGGCGTCAGCCAGCGCTCCTGCTGGGCCTCGGTGCCGACGAGGTGCAGCAGCTCCATGTTGCCGGTGTCCGGCGCCTGGCAGTTGATCGCCTCCGGCGCGATCTCCAGGCTCCACCCGGAGAGCCTCGGCGATCGTGGCGTACTCCAGCCTGGGTGAGCCCGGAGTCGCTCGGCAGGAAGAGGTTCCACAGGCCGCGCTCGCGAGCCTTCGCCTTGAGCTCCTCCACCACCGGCGGGACCGTGTGGTCCTCCGGTCCCTGCTCCTCGCGGTAGCGGGCGTAGGACTCCTCGGCGGGGAAGACCTCCTCGGCGAGGAAGCGCTTCATCTCCTCGAAGAGCCGGAGGGCCTTCTCGCTGGGGGCGGCGAACGCGGGGTACATCGACGTGCCGGTCATGGGCCCACTATGGCGTAATCGCCTCGGGGCGGGACCGAGGGGTTGCAGGAATACCCGCTTAGCGGGGGATTCCTGCGGTTCCTGGCCGTTGCAAAGGTCAAGAACCGCAGGAATCCCCCGGTAAGCGGGTATTCCTACAGGCTCAGGCCGCGCAGTTGCCGGTGTCCGCCTCGCGGCCCTCGGTCTGCGGCGAGGTGCCCTTGCGCGCGCTGGCCGCCACCTGCTTGGCGGTGAGCGCGTAGCCGGTGTCGCGGTCGGTGACGGATGCGGCGAAGACGACGCCGGCGACCTTGCCCTGCGCGGTGACGATCGGGCCGCCGGAGTTGCCGGGGCGGACCAGGCCGCGCAGCGAGAAGACCTCGCGCACGACCGTGCCGTCGCCGTAGATGTCGGGGGAACGGAGGTTCTGCACCGCGCGGACCCGGCCGGTCTGGACGTCGAACGGCCCGTCCTGCGGGTAGCCCACGATGGCGACCGGCGTCTCGGCCTCGGCGCCCTCGTCGAACTTGAGGACCGGCGCGTCGCCGGTGTCGACGGCGAGCACGGCGATGTCGAGTCTCACGGTCGTAGAGCACCACCCGGGCGAGCTCGGTGCCGCCGCCGATGCTGACCTCCGGGTCCTCGACGCCCGCGACCACGTGGGCGTTGGTCATCACCCGGTTGCGGCCGAAGACGAAGCCGGTGCCCTCGACCCCGCGGCCGCACTTGTTGCCGCCGCGGATCTTCACCACGCTGGGGCGTACGGCGCGAATGGCGGCCGTGCGCGGCAGGTTGGTCGGCCCGGGCGCGACCTCCACGATCTGCTCGGGCGCGAAGGGCTCCAGGTAGCGCGGGAAGAAGCCGGTGCCGACGACGTTGTTGAAGGCCTCCAGCGCGTTCGGCGCGGACTCCGGCAGCACGGCGTTGACCTTGCCGAGCACCGCGGAGCCTGCGCACCAACGAGGTGACCGGGCCGATCCGGGTGCCGCTGATCGCCACACCGAGCGCCCAGGCGACGAGGAGCACCGCGAACGCGCTCAGCAGCGCGCCCCCGACCGCGTCGAGGGCACGGGCGGGCTGCCAGGTGATCCGCTCGCGGACCCGCGCGCCGGCGTACTGCAGCAGGGCCTGGCCCAGCGAGGCGCACAGGATGACGACGAAGAGGGCGCCGAGGGAGACCGCCAGCGAGGGGTCGAAGCGGCTCAGCAGCAGCGGCGCCAGGAAGATCCCGCCGAGACCACCGGCGAGCAGGCCGGCCGTGGCGAAGGCGCCGGTGACGAAGCCCTGCCAGTAGCCGGACAGGGCGTAGGCGAGCACCGGGAGGATGAGCAGCCAGTCGAGAACGTTCACTCGTTCGGCTCCAGGAGGTCCATGCCGTCGTCCCCGTCCGCGCTCGGCGTGGCCGTCCGGCGGACGTACTCGGCGAGCATGTAGTCGGGGAGATCATGCACCGGCGGGTCCGCCACCGGGGGGAGCCACCCGAGGAAGTCGAAGAACCGGGTGAGGATGCCGCCGGTGAATCCCCACAGGATCACGTCCTTGCCGGGGCCGATCAGGAAGCCCGGCCCCTTCCAGCCACCGGGGTGGCGGACCTGGATCCGGTGCTCGGGGGCGAACAGGCTCCTCCAGCGGCACCCGGTGGATCGCGTGCACCTCCTCGGGCGAGGCGACCCGGATCGGGCCGGGCTCGCGCCACCAGCCGAGGATCGGGGTGACCGCGAAGTTCGACGGCGGCAGCCACGAACCGGGCAGCCGGCCCACCACCTCGACGCCCGCCGGGTCGACGCCGATCTCCTCCTGGGCCTCGCGCAGCGCGGCCTCGACCGGCGTCTCCCCCGGGTCGATGCTGCCGCCGGGGAAGGAGACCTGGCCGGGGTGCGAGCGCATGTCGTGGGCGCGCTCGGTGAGCAGCACGTCGCGGTCGCCGAAGAGCATGAGGACCGCGCCTCGTCGTACCTCCCGGTCGGCGGGCGGCAGGAAGGCGCTCAGGTCGCTGCCCTGGATGGCGCGCGCACCGTCGACGACCGGCCGCAGCCACTGCGGCAGGTCGGCTGGTACGGCGCTCACGAGGCCGCCCTCGGGGCCGGCAGGTCGATGCCGAGGTTCTGCTCGGCCAGCGTCACGATCTTGTCGAGCGAGGTGATCCCGCCCGCGACCTGCTTCGCCTCGCCGTCGGCCTTGACGAAGACGAACTGCGGCAGCCCGGTCAGCACCAGGTCGCTGCCCTGCAGGTCGCCGCAGGCGTCGGCCGCCGACGGGTAGGTCACCTTCTTCATCCGGGCGAAGTCGATCGCGGCGCCGGGGTAGGTGTCGAGGAAGTTCACGCCGATCATGGCCACCTGCGCGCCGTACTGCTCGTGGAACTGCTGCAGCACCGGCATCTCCTTGAGGCAGGCGACGCAGGTGGTGGACCAGAAGTTCACGATCGCCGGGCCCTGGACGTCCGCGAGCGACACCTTCGACGTGCCGCCGAGGCAGTGCAGGCTGACGTCGGGCAGCCTGCGCCGCGCCCTTCGCGGTCGGGATCTCGGTGCAGTCGGCGATCCCTGCGGCCGTGCGGTCCTCGACCAGGCTGCGGGGTGTCGACGTCGACCTTGCAGGCCAGCGCACCGCTGCTGCTGTCGCAGGCGGTGAGCAGGACCGCGATGGCCGCCAGCACGGCGGCCCGGACGCCGAGCATCAGTTGGGGCCCTCCGTGCGGACGAGCTTCTCCGCCTCGACCGGGTCCGTCGGACCCAGGCCGTACGACGGGCACCAGCGCGCCACCGGGCAGGCACCGCAGGCAGGCTTCTTGGCGTGGCAGCGTCGGCGGCCGTGCCAGATCAGGTGGTGGCTGAGCATCGTCCAGTCCCGCTGGGGGAAGAGCGCGCCGACCGCGTGCTCCACCTTCACCGGGTCCTCCAGGTCGGTCCAGCCCAGTCGCCGGGCGAGCCGGCCGAAGTGGGTGTCCACGGTGATGCCGGGGATGTCGAAGGCGTTGCCCAGCACCACGTTGGCGGTCTTGCGGCCCACGCCGGGCAGCGTGACGAGGTCCTCGAGGCGCGGGGGGACCGGCCGTCGTACCGCTCGACGAGGGCGGCGCTCAGCCTTGAGCAGCGACTCGGTCTTGGCCCGGAAGAAGCCGAGCGGGCCGACGATCTGCTCCAGGTGGGCGCGGTCGGCGGCGGCCATCGCCGCCGGGTCCGGGTACGCCGCGAAGAGGATCGGGCGCACCGCGTTGACCCGCTTGTCGGTGGTCTGCGCCGACAGCACCGTCACGACGAGGCACTGGAAGGCGTCGTCGAAGTCGAGCTCGGCCTTGGCGTCGGGATAGGTCTCGGCGAGGACCCGGTCGATCTTGCGGGCCCGCCGCACCAGCCTGGGTCGACGTCTCGTCGGTGGTGTCGATCGGCCGCACGGAGGCAGCCTACGTGCTGGCTCCGACACTCTCCCCGGCCGTTCACCCCCGCGCGTTGGCTAGGTGTGACATGCCGCACTGGATAGGATGCCGCAGACCCGGTTTCATGTGACTTTGGAGGAAGCGTGGACAACGACGTACTCCGTCAGGCGCCACTGTTCAGTGCCCTCGACGACGAGGCCATGGCTGCGCTGCGCACGTCGCTGGCCACCACGCGACTGCGCCGGGGAGAGGTGCTCTTCCACGAGGGCGACAGCGGCGACAAAGTTCGTTCGTCGTGCTCGAGGGCAAGGTGAAGGCTCGGCCGCACGTCCTCCGACGGCCGCGAGAACCTGCTCGCGATCATGGGCCCGGGCCAGATGTTCGGTGAGCTCTCGCTCTTCGACCCCGGCCCGCGCTCGGCCACGGTCACCGCGGTCACCGACGCCGAGTTCGCCTCGCTGTCGCACGAGGACCTGCTGCGCTGGCTGGAGGGCCGCCCCGTCGTCGCCCGCGGTCTGCTCACCCAGGCTCGCCGGCCGGCTGCGCAAGGCCAACGACGTCGTCGCGGACCTGGTGTTCTCCGACGTCCCCGGCCGGGTCGCCAAGGCGCTGCTCGACCTCGCCGACCGCTTCGGCCGCACCGCCGACGACGGCGTGCACGTCCACCACGACCTCACCCAGGAGGAGCCTGGCCCAGCCTGGTCGGCGCCTCCCGCGAGACGGTCAACAAGGCGCTCGCCGACTTCGCCTCGCGCGGCTGGCTGCGCCTGGAGCCGCGCTCGGTCGTCATCCTCGACATGGAGCGGATGTCGCGGCGCGCCCGCTGATCCTCACCGCACCAGGCGGGCCCGGGTCGCTTCGTCGGCAGGGTAGAACGCCTCGATCGCCAGGCTCGCTCAGCGTCACCTCGCGGGGCGTGCCGAAGACGGTGGTCGTGGAGATGAACGACAGCACCGTGCCGTCGGCCACCCGCACCTCCATCGGTACGACGAGCGCGGACGACCGCAGCGGCGCCACGCCACCGGCGCTCACCTCGGCGAGCAGCGCCGCCGACTCGGCGTCGCCGGTGGCGTCGTGCTCCTGGCGGAGGCGCTCGGCCAGGTGCGCCCGCCACTCCTCGAGGTTGACGATCCGCCCGCCGAGCCCGCGCGGGTGCACCGAGAGCCGGATCACGTTGACGGGCGGCTCCAGCAGGTCCGCGTCCACTCCCTCGAGGAGGGCGTAGACCGCGTCGTTGGCGGCGACCAGGTCCCAGTGCCGGTCGACGACGAGCGCCGGGAAGGGCAGGTGGCCGCGCAGGATCGTCTCCAGGGCGGCGTTGGCCTCCGCCATCGGCGGGTCGGTGAGCCGGTGCTCAGGATGTGCGGGGGCGTGCCCCGCGGCCGGGAGCACGGAGTTCTGCTCCCGCAGGGGGACCTCCAGGTGGTCGCACAGGCGCACCACCATGGCACTCGTGGGCCGGGAGCGGCCGGTCTCGATGTAGGCTCAGGTGCCGCGTCGAGACCTCCGCCCGGTTGGCGAGCTCGAGCCTGGGAGAGGTGGCGGCGCTGCCGCCACTCGCGGAGCAGGACACCGGCGGTCGCGTTCACGGGCGTCACGCTAGCCACCGCGGGGCGGTGGGGACATGACCTCCGAGGTCATGTCCCCACTGCCGGGTCAGGCCCTGCGCCGCGAGACCAGCGCCCCGCCGGCACCGAGCAGCAGGACCGCGAGCAGCACCGGACCGGTCAGCGCCGGGGCGCCGGTGTCGGGCAGTGCCGTCGCGGTGGCCTGGACGCCGCCGACCTCGCCGGGCACGTCGGTGACACCCTCGCCCACGCCACCGCCGTCGCTCGGCGCCTCCTCCTCGGGGTCGGTCGTCGCGGGCGTGGTCACCGTGACGGTGAACGTCGCCGCGCTGATGCTCGCCCGCGCGGCCCGGACCGTGCGGGCACGCAGCGAGGTGGGCTGGTCCGTCGCGGTGCAGCGCACCTCGGTCTCGCCGAGCGCGAAGGTGCTCCCGGAGGTCGGGTCGCAGGAGACCGGTACGTCGCCGGCGACCACGTCGTGCGCCGTCGCCTCGAACTCCACGACCGCGCCCTCGGGCCCGGTCGCGTCGACGGTGAGGCCCTCGGGAACGGTGATCACGGGTCCGGTGGTGTCGACGACGCTGACCACGAAGGACGCCGAGGCCTGCCCGCCCCACTCGTCGGTGACCACGCAGCGCACCGCGGTGTCACCGAGCGGGAAGGTCGCGCCCGGGACGACCTCCGGCCCCTCCCCGCCGCCGGTCCGGCAGACAGGGGTGAGCGCACTGCCGACGAAGTCCGACCCGGAGACGGCGAGGTCGACGGCCGAGCCTTCGGGCCCGGTCGCCTCCACGGTCGTCGTCGTGGGCCCGGTGACGCTCGGCTGCGGCGCGGTGACGGTGACGTCGAAGGTGTCGGTGGCCTCGGCGTCGCGGGAGTTGGTCGCGGCGCAGGTGACGGTCGTCGTACCGATCGGGAAGGTGGCGCCCGAGACGGCGTCGCAGGTGGGTGCGAGGTCGCCGTCGATCACGTCGTGCGCGGTGACCGCGAAGGAGACCGGGGCACCGGCGGCGTCCTCGGCCTCCGCGCCGATCGCGTCGGGGACGGTGATCGTCGGCAGCGGGTCGGTCACCTCGACGGTGAACCGGTGCAGCCTTGAACTGCGCGAGGTTGCCCAGCGAGAAGGGCGCGAACAGGCAGGCGCCGTAGTAGGTGCCGACCGGCAGGCTGCCGGCTGGTCGAGAAGGTGGTCCCGAGACCCGCGCCGAGGAAGGTGAGGTCGAAGAACTCCGCCACGGTGTCGACGTAGCTTGTTGCCGAGCGCGCAGGCGTTGGCCACGATCGGGAAGTCGCTCCACCCGCCGCTGATCGAGAAGGCTGATCGGTACGACGGCGCCGGCTGCGCTGGTCGCCTCCACGACGATCGCGGAATTCCCGGAGACGACCACCGGGCCGAGGGCGGCCTGCGGGGTGGGCGCGCTCTTCGCCGGCTTCGGCTCGGGCTCAGGCTCGGGCTCGGGCTTCGGCTCCGGCTTCGGCTGGGGCTTGGGCTGGGGCTGGGGCTGCGGCTTCACCTCGGGCTGCGGCTCGGGTGCTGGCTCAGGCTGGGGCTCGGGCACCGGCTCGGGCACCGGGGCGACGCTCTCGGTGGGGGTCTCGGGCGCCGGAGCGGCGTCGTCGGCGAGGGCGGAACCGGCGGCAAGCGTCGTCAGGACGGTGACGGCGCCCGCCAGGGCAAGGGACAGCGAACGGGTTCTGCGCGGGGGGAGCATCCGCCTACTGCAGCAGAGGGTTCACCAGAAATCCGGGAAACGGTGCGGGCTTTACCTTCGCGCGCAACCCTCGGATCAGCGGGCCGCGAGGTAGGCCAGCCTGCGCGCGCACCGACCACTCGGCCGCGCCCCACAGCGAGGGGTCGACGTCGGCGTACACGACCTCGACGACCCGGCGCGGCAGGTCCGGGTCCTCCGCGACGTCCGGCGCGAGCCTGCCCGGCCGACAGGCCCAGGGCGCCGAGGGCACTCTCCACCTGGGCGAGCCGCTCGCGACGGTGGACCACGTAGTGGTCGAGCACGGCCGCCCCGTCGGGCAGGACCGGGCCGTGCGCGGGCCACAGCGAGGTCGCCCGGCCCGCGCTCACCAGGGCGCGCATCCGGGCGATCGAGTCGAAGTAGGAGCCGAGGTCGCCGTCGGGGTGGGCGATGACCGTCGTACCGCGACCCAGGACCATGTCGCCGGTCAGCAGCGCGCCGTCGGCCTCCACGAGCAGGGAGACCGAGTCGCTGGTGTGGCCCGGGGTGGTGAGCACCTCGACGTCCAGGCCCCCGACCGAGATCGTCTCGCCGTCGCGCAGCGGGTCCGCGCCCCAGCACTGCGCCGGGTCGAGGCCGCGGATCCCGCAGCCCATCCGCTCCGCGAAGGAGCGCGCCGCCTCGGTGTGGTCGAGGTGGTGGTGGGTGACGACGACCTGGTCGACGGTCCCGGCGAGCGCGGCCACGGCGTCGAGGTGGCCGTCGTCCAGCGGGCCGGGGTCGACGACGATCGAACGCTCCGCACCCGGCTCGCGCAGGATCCAGGTGTTCGTGCCGTCGAGCGTCATCAAGCCCGGGTTGGGCGCCAGGACGCAGCGGCCCCGGGCGCCGTGCGCGCCGCCGTGCCAGGGCTCCACGTCACGCCCTCCGGCTCTGCACGAGCGGTCGCAGCGCGTCGGGCATCGAGAGGGTGAAGCCCTCGCCGAGCGGCTCGACCTCAGGCATGAACATCTCCACCGAGCGCTCGGTGGCCGTCGCGAGCACCGCGTCGACGGTGCCGAGGGTCCCGATCTCCAGGCAGGTGAGGTACGTCGGCGGGAGCATCGCCAGCGTGCCGGCGTCCGCCTCGTTCGCAGCCTCCAGCGCGGGCAGCCAGACGACCTCCGAGGACTCGCTGGAGACGTCGCGGGTGATCTGCCCCTCGGGCAGCCTGGGCGACGAAGAACCAGGTGCGGTAGCGCTTGGGCTCGAAGACCGGGGTCAGCCAGCCGCTCCAGATGCCGAGCAGGTCGGTGCGCAGCACCAGCCCGCGCCGGTCGAGGAAGTCGGTGAGGGAGAGCTCGCGCGACTCCAGCGCGACGCGGTCGGCCTCCCAGTCCTCGCCGGTCGTGTCGGCCACGACCTCGCCGGCCGAGGAGCCGGCGAGCAGGACGCCGGACTCCTCGAAGGTCTCCCGCACCGCAGCGCACACCAGCGCCCGGGCGAGGTCCTCCTCGGTGCCCAGGCGCGCGGCCCACTCGGCGGGCGTCGGCCCGGCCCAGGCGACCTCGTGGTCGAAGTCGCGCGGGTCCACGCCACCGCCGGGGAAGACGCACATGCCCCCGGCGAAGTCCATCGTCACCTGGCGCCGCAGCAGGTACACCTCCGGCGCCCCGTCGGCACCGGCGCGCTGCAGCACCACCGTCGCCGCGTTGCGCGGCTCGGCCGCCTGGCGGGTGCCGTCGGCGTACTCCCGGGCGACGTCGGCGAGGCTCCGCCGGCAGCGGGACCGGCGGCAGCGGGATCCTCACGCGACCACTTCCGCGACCACCTCGACCTCGACCGTCGAGTCGAGGGGCAGCGCGGCGACCCCGACGGCCGAGCGGGCGTGCACGCCGGCGTCGCCGAAGACTGGCCGAACGAACCCGAGGCGCCGTTGGCGACCGCGGGCTGGCCGGTGAAGTCCGGCGCCGAGGCGACGAAGACGCCGACCTTGACGATCCGGACGTTCTCCAGGGTGCCGGTCACCGAGCGGATCGCGGCGATCGCGTTGAGCGCGCACTGGCGGGCAGCCTCGGTGGCCTGCTCGGGCGTCGTGCCGTCACCGACCTTGCCGGTCGCGACGAGGGTGCCCTCGCGCATCGGGATCTGGCCGGCGGTGTAGACGTGCTGACCGCTGCGCACCGCCGGCAGGTACGCCGCCACCGGCGGCACCACCTCCGGGACGCTCAGCCCGAGACCGGCGAGCCGCTCCTCGGGGGTCATCGCTCAGCCCTCGGCCGGGCGCTTGAAGTAGGCGATGTCGTTGCCGCCCTGACCGGGCACGAGCGTCACCAGGCTCCCACCCGTCCTGGCCGAAGTTGTTGAGGATCTGCGCCGCGACGTGGTTGAGGACGGGCGCCACCTGGTACTCCCACTTGGTCATGCTCTGCACCCTACTCAGGGTGCTCGGCGGGCGGCTCAGCCGTAGCGGTTGACGACCCAGAGCAGGCTCGCGGTACTCGTCGGCCTCCTCCGGCGGCGTCGGGTCGACGTCCTGGCCGGTGCGCAGCGCGGCCGGGTCGGGCGGGGGTGGCAGGTGACGGAATCGTTCGGCCATGGCGGACTCCTTCCGGGGAGTCCCAGCGTACGCGCCACCCATGTGGCGTGGGTCACAGGCTGTGGGACGATGCGGCCGTGGACCTCGAGAACGCCGTCTGGATGCTGACCGCGCTGGCGGCGGTCGTCGTGCTGCTCACCCGGATGCGCCTGTCCTCGGAGCAGAGCCAGTCCGGGCACGCCGTCGTCCCGCTGTGGATCGTGAACGCGCACACGGTCGTCGGCGTGGTGGCGCTGGTCGTGTGGATCGTCTACCTCGCCGACCCCTCGGGCGGGGTCGGCGCGGCAGCGCTGGTCGCCTGGTGGGTCGAGGTCGTGATCGGGCTGCTCATCCTGGCCCGTTGGATGTCCGGCGCCGGCAAGCACGCCGCCGACACGACCGGCGACAGGCTGGGCCGAAGGCCCGGCGCTGTCGATCCTCGGCCACGTCGGGATGCTGCTCGGGATCGCCTTCTTCACCTGGGTCGTGCTGGCCGGTCGGCTGACCTGAGAGTCCACCCGTGGTCTGACGCACCGGCTGCGCGCGGGCTCTACGGTGGTGCGGTGACCCGTCAGGACCGGCAGCCGTGGCGCCTCGGGCCCCGCGGCGAGAAGTGGTTCGACATCGGGCTCACCCTGCTGCTCCTGCTGCCCGTGCCGGCGTACCTGATCTGGGTCGCGGTGCCCGACGGCCTGCTCATGCTCGTCCAGATCGCCCCACTGGCCTGGCGTCGCCGCCACCCGGTGGCGGTCTTCGTCGCGGTATCGGCCGCCAGCGCGGTCCAGCCCTTCCTCAACGACTACCCGCTGTGGAGCCAGCTCGCCTTCCCGATCGCGACCTACTCGGTGGCCCGCTTCTCCACCACCGCCTGGTCCCTGGGCGCGCTCGCGGTCGGGATGCTGGGTGCGGGGGTCGCGGCCGGCGACTGGGTGAAGCGGATCTACAGTGACGAGGGCCGCGCGCAGGACGTCACCGCGTACTTCATCACCATCGCCCTCTTCGTCGTCGTGGCCTGGGCGCTCGGCACCCTCGGCCGCACCCGGCAGGCCTACGTCGACGCGCTGGTCGAGCGCGGTGAGCGGCTCCAGCGCGAGGCCGCCCAGCAGGCCGCCCTGGCGGCGATCGAGGAGCGGCACCGGATCGCCCGGGAGATGCACGACGTCGTCGCGCACAGCCTGACCACGATGGTGGTCCAGGCCGACGGCGCCCGGGCCGCGGGGACGCACGACCCTTCGGTCACCGCGCCGGCCCTGGGCACGATCGCCGCGACCGGGCGCGAGGCGCTGGCCGAGTCTGCGCGGGATGCTGGGGGTGCTCCGCTCCGAGGACGCCGGCCCGCAGGCGCCGCAGCCGCGGCTCTCGGACCTGGCGAGCCTGCTGGACGAGGCCCGTGCCGCCGGGACGGCGGTCACCGCCGAGTTCGCCCGGGCCCACGGTGATCGTTCCGGACGGGGTTGCCCTCACGGCGTACCGGATCGTGCAGGAGGGGCTGACCAACATCCGCAAGCACGCCGGGCCCGCCACCGCGCACGTCGTGCTGCGGCCCGACGCCGGCGCGCTGCGGGTCGAGGTGCGCGACGACGGTCGGGGCGCGGCGGCGCCCGACGACGGCCGCGGGCTGGGCCTGACCGGCATGCGCGAGCGGGTCGCGGCGCACGGCGGCACGCTGACGGCGGGGCCCGCGCCGGGCGGCGGCTTCGCGGTGTGCGCGAGGATCCCGCTGTGAGCGATCCGATCCGGGTGTTCCTCGTCGACGACCAGGAGCCTGGTGCGCGCCGGCTTCCGCATGCTGATCGACAGCCAGCCCGACCTCACCGTCGTGGGCGAGGCCGGCGACGGTGGCGAGGCCCTGGAGCGACTGGCCGTGACGGCCTGCGACGTGGTGCTGATGGACGTGCGGATGCCGCGCCTGGACGGGGTCGAGGCCACCCGGCGGCTGACCGCACGGGCGGGCGCGCCGCAGGTCGTCGTGCTCACGACCTTCGACCTCGACGAGCACGCCCTGGGCGCGATCCGCGCCGGTGCGGCGGCCTTCCTGCTCAAGGACGCGACGCCCGAGACCCTGCTCGGCGCCATCCGCACGGTCCACGCGGGCGACTCCGTGGTCGCCCCGAGCACCACCCGCCGGCTGCTGGAGCACTTCGCGACGGCGCTGCCCGACCCCTCGACGCCGAGCCCGGACGACCGGCTCGCGCTGCTCACCGACCGCGAGCGGGAGACCCTCGTGCTGGTGGGGCGCGGGCTGTCCAACGCCGAGATCGCGGCCGAGTTCGTGGTCTCGGAGGCCACCGTGAAGACCCACGTCGGGCGGCTGCTGGCCAAGACCGGCTCCCGCGACCGGGTCCAGGCTCGTGGTGCTCGCCTACGACACCGGGCTGGTCCGGGCCTGAGGGGTCCACCCGGCGTCGTACGACCGGATCAACCCGTGGCCTGACGATCGCGGGGCCGATCCCGGCGAGGCTCGGAGCATGTCCCTGCAGACCACTCCCCCGCCCGCTCCGCCCGCCTCCACGCTCGCCGCGAGCGCCCGCGGCCTGACCCGTGCCTACGGCCGCGAGGACACCCTCGTGCACGCCCTGCGCGGGGTCGACCTCGACCTGCCCGCCGGCCGGTTCACCGCGATCATGGGCCCGTCCGGGTCCGGCAAGTCCACGCTCATGCACTGCCTGGCCGGCCTCGACCAGCCCACCGCGGGCACCGTCGCCGTCGCCGGGCAGTCGCTGGAGGAGATGGACGACGACACCCTGACCCGCTTCCGCCGCGACCACGTCGGCTTCGTCTTCCAGGCCTTCAACCTGCTGCCGATGCTCACCGCCGGGCAGAACATCTGGCTCCCCACCGAGGCTCGCCGGGCGTTCCCAGGGGCCGCTGCGCCCGCGCTTCGAGCGGATCGTGCGCACCCTCGGCCTCGAGGAGCGGCTCGGCCACCGCCCCGCCGAGGCTCTCCGGCGGCCAGCAGCAGCGGGTGGCCATCGCCCGTGCCCTCGTCTCCGAGCCGGCCATCGTGTTCGCCGACGAGCCCACCGGCAACCTCGACAGCAGCGCCTCCGCCGAGGTGCTCTCCTTCCTGCGCCACTCGGTGCGCGAGCCTGGGCCAGACCGTCGTCATGGTCACCCACGAGCTCGAGGCGGCCCGGTACGCCGACGACGTGGTCGTCCTCGCCGACGGCCGGATCACGAACCGGCTCACCGCCCCGAGCCGCGACGACCTGGTCGCCGCCCTCACCGTGGCCGGCGCCTGATGCGCACCGTCCTGCTCGCCTCCCTGCGCACCCACACCCGCCGGTACGGCGCCGCGCTGCTCGCGATCGTCGTGGGCGTCGTGCTGGTGCTGGTGACCGCCGCGCTCTCCTCCTCGGTCCGCGACGGGCTGACCTCCGGCCTCGCCGACCCCTACGACGGCGCCGACGCCGTCCTCGACCGCCCCTCCGCAGCGGACGCCGCGAAGCCTGATCGCCGCCGCGCCCGGGGACGGCGCCGACGCCTGGCTGGTCGGCTGGACCATGCAGCAGGCTCGCCCGCGACGGCCGGGTCGTGACCAGCGACGCCGACATCGGCCAGGTGCCGGACCGCCCCGAGCACCGGTGGCAGGACGTGGTGTCCGGCCGCTTCCCGCAGGGTCCCGGCGAGGCGCTGGTGGACAGCAACGCCGCGAAGGCCGACGACATCGCGATCGGCGACCGGCTGCGGATCGGCACCGGCACCCGGGCGCTCGACGTCCGGGTGGTGGGCCTCGCCGACTCGCCCTCGAACCACGCGGTGTCCTCGGTGTACCTCCTCTGGCCGGACCTGCGCCGCTGGGAGGACAGCCTCTACGTCGGCAGCGTGGCCTGGAGCGGTGGTGGTCACGACGCGGCCGCCTCCGCGATCCGTGCGGTCGTCCCGACCGCGGAGCCGGAGACCGTCGACGCCTTCGTCCAGGACCTCCAGCGCGACGTCAACAACGGCGTGGACGTGATCGCGATCATCGTGCTGCTCTTCACGACGGTGGCCCTGCTCGTCGCCGTGCTCGTCATCAACAACACCTTCACCATCCTCTTCGCCCAGCGCAGCCGGGACTTCGCGCTGCTGCGCTGCGTCGGCGCGACCCGGCGCCAGGTCGTCCGCTCGGTCCGGGTGGAGTCGCTCGCGCTGGGCATCATCGCCGCGGTCCTCGGCATCGTCGCGGGTCTGGGCGCGGGCCACGGGCTGGTCGCGCTCATCCACGCGCAGTGGCCCGGTGCCCGGCTCGGCGACGCGCACATCGGCGCCGGCTGGCTGCTGGCCGCCGCGGTGCTCGCGATCGGGGTGACCCTCGTCGCCGCCTGGCTGCCCACCCGCCGCGTCGTCCAGGTCAGCCCGTTGGCGGCGCTGCGGCCCGACGACAGCACCCGGGTGCGCACCACCACCGGCCGCCTGCGGATCGCGCTGGGAGTCCTCCTGCTCGGTGCCGGTACGGCGGCCCTGGCCCTCGCCGTCGCGACCGCCGCCCCGCCGCCGCTCGTCGCCGGAGGTGCCGCGGTCTTCCTCGGCGTGCTGATGCTCGGCCCGGTCGTCGTGCCCGCCCTCATCGGCGCCGCGGGCCGGCTCGCCGGGCGCCTGCTCGGGCCCTCGGGGCGCCTCGCCGCCGGCAACGCGGTCCGCAACCCGCGCCGCACCGCCGCGACCACCGCCTCGCTGCTCGTCGGGGTCACCCTCACCACAGCCGTGCTCACCGGGCTGGCCAGGCTCCCGCTCCGCGCTCGCCTCCGAGATGGACGACCAGCACCCGGTGGACCTCGCCCTGACCGGCGCGCGCCCGCTGCCGGCGGACGTCGTGCAGCAGGTGCGGGCCGTGCCGGGCGTCGCCGCGGCGACCCCGGTCAGCGGAGCCACCGCGCGGGTGCCGGGCCTGGACCCTCTGCCCGTCCTCGCCGTACCGGCCGACGACGGGGGTGTCCTGCACGGCGACCTCCCGGCACCCCGGCCCCGCGAGGTCGTGGTGCCGTGGGACGCCCTCGGCGACGGCGTCGCCGCCGGGGACCGGGTCGCGGTCACCGTCGGCGACCGGACCGAGCGGCTGCGCGTCGTCGGCGGTGAGGGCTGGGGCGACGCCGCCCTCGTCGCGCCCGCCACCCTGGCCCGGCTCGCACCCGAGGTGACGACCCATGCCGTGTGGGTGCGAGCCGACGACGGCGCGGACCCCGAGGATCTCGCCGGCTCCCTCGAGGCGATCGGCTCGCCGCTCGACGCCGGCGTGGAGAACGGTCTGGCTCAGCGCGCCTACGTCGACCTCCAGCCTGGACGTGCTCACCGGTGGTGTCGTCGGCCTGCTCGGCATCGCGGTCGTGATCGCGCTCGTCGGCATCGCCAACACCCTCGGCCTGTCCGTGCTCGAGCGCGGGCGCGAGCACGCCCTGCTGCGGGCACTCGGCCTCACCCGCCGCCAGGTACGACGCATGCTCGCCACCGAGGCCGTCCTGCTCGCCCTGGTGGCCACCCTGCTCGGCACCACCCTGGGCGTGACCTTCGCCTGGGCCGGCGTACGTGCGCTGGTGGAGCCGGTCGTCGACGGTGCCGGGTTGGTGCTGCCCTGGGCCGAGCCTGGCGGCGGTGGTGGGCGCCGCGACGCTGGCCGGGCTGGTCGCCGCCGTCCTGCCCTCGCGACGGGCGGCGAGGGTCGCCCCGGCCGCGGGGCTGGCCCTGGATTGAGACCGCGAGCGGCCGGTTCCCTGCTCGGGGGAACCGGCCGCTCGCTACGCTGCCCGGGTGAGTGACTGGGGGAAGGTCCGCCTGCACGTGGTCACGGGCAAGGGAGGCACCGGCAAGTCGACGGTCGCCTCCGCGCTCGCGCTCGCCCTCGCGACGCGGGGCAAGAACGTGCTGCTCTGCGAGGTCGAGGGACGTCAGGGCATCGCCCGGATGTTCGACGTCGAGCCGTTGCCCTACCAGGAGCGGCGGCTGACGACCGGCCTCCCGGATGCCGACGGCGGGCGCGGGATCGTGCACGCCCTGCACATCGACGCGGAGTCGGCGCTGCTGGAGTACCTCGCGATGTACTACCGCCTCGGCCGCGCCGGCCGTGCCCTCGACAAGTTCGGCGTGATCGAGTTCGCCACCACGATCGCGCCGGGCGTGCGCGACGTGCTGCTCACCGGCAAGGTCTACGAGGCGGTGCAGCGCAACAGCCGCAACAAGAACGCCATCGACTACGACGCCGTGGTGCTCGACGCGCCGCCCACCGGCCGGATCACCCAGTTCCTCAACGTGAGCAACGAGACTCGCCGGGCTGGCCAAGGTCGGCCCGATCAAGGCGCAGTCCGACACGATGATGACCCTCTTCCGCTCGCCCCGCACGGCGGTGCACCTGGTCACCGTGCTGGAGGAGATGCCGGTGCAGGAGACCGCCGACGGCATCGCCGAGCTTGCGCTCCGCCGGTCTGCCGGTCGGTGGAGTGGTCGTCAACCTGGTCCGTCCGCGCGACCTGTCCGCCGACCAGGCTCGCCGCCGCGCGGGCCGGCACCCTCGACCGGTCCGCCATCGAGACCGACCTGCGCGCGGGCGGGATCGAGGTCACCCCCGACCTGGTCGACGGGCTGGTCCAGGAGGCCGCCGAGCACGCCGAGCGGCGCGCTCTGGAGGACTCCCAGCGCAGCCTCGTGGCGGACCTGGGCGTGCCGTCGTACGAGCCTCCCGCAGATGGCGGGCGGCATCGACCTCGGCGGGCTCTACGAGCTCGCCGGACTCCTCCGAGAGCAGGGGATGGCATGAATCACCCCACCCGGTTCCGCACCTCCCCCGCAGCGCTCCTCCGGCGCACAACCGGGCGGGGACCCCGATGACCCGCAACACCAGCCGGGTGGGTCCCGCGACCAGCGGACGTGCCGGCACCCTCGACGTGGACGCCCTCCTGGACGACCCGCGCACCGGGATCATCGTGTGCTGCGGGTCCGGCGGCGTCGGCAAGACCACGACCAGCGCGGCGCTCGCGCTGCGGGCCGCCGAGCGCGGCCGCAAGGTCGTCGTGCTGACCATCGACCCGGCGCGCCGGCTCGCGCAGTCGATGGGCATCGAGGCGCTCGACAACACCCCGCGCCCGGTGACCGGCGTCGAGGGCACGGGCAGCCTCGACGCGATGATGCTCGACATGAAGCGCACCTTCGACGAGGTGGTGCTCTCCCAGGCCAGCCCGGAGAAGGCGAAGCAGATCCTCGCCAACCCCTTCTACATCGCCCTGTCGGGTCTCGTTCGCGGGCACGCAGGAGTACATGGCGATGGAGAAGCTCGGCCAGATCCATCGCGATGCCCAGGCATCGGGAACCTACGACCTGATCGTCGTGGACACCCCGCCCTCGCGCTCGGCGCTGGACTTCCTGGACGCCCCGGAGCGGCTGTCCAGACTTCCTCGACGGTCGCTTCGTGCGGCTGCTGCTCGCCCCTGCGCGCGGTCCGGCGAAGCCTGATGTCCGCCGGGCTGAGCATCATCACGAACTCGCTGACCAAGATCCTCGGCGCGCAGTTCCTCAAGGACCTGCAGACCTTCGTGACCGCGCTCGACACCGTCTTCGGCGGCTTCCGCCAGCGCGCGCAGCAGACCTACGCGCTGCTGAAGGCCGACGGCACGGCGTTCCTCGTCGTGGCGGCACCGGAGCCGGACGCGCTGCGCGAGGCGGAGTACTTCGTCGAGCGGCTCAGCGAGGACGACATGCCCCTGGCCGGGCTGGTCGTCAACCGGGCCAGCCCGGAGCCGGCGGGCACGCTGTCGGCCGAGGAGGCGACCACCGCCGCGGAGCGGCTGCGCCGCACGGGCGGTACGTCGGTCGCCGCCGGCCTGCTGCGGCTGCACGCCGACCGGGTCCGGATGGTGCTGCGCGAGCGCGCGCTGCGGGAGCGGTTCGCGACCGCCCACCCGCAGGTGGAGACGGTCGTCGTACCGGCTCTGGCAGGCGACGTGCACGACCTCGGCGGGCTCCGCCGGGTCGGCACGCTGCTCGCGGACGGCTCCTGAGGGAGCCGGCCGGTCAGACCGTCGCGGCGCCCTGCCGGTCGCGCGCGTCCTCGAGCACCTTGCGCCACGAGGCGCTCGGTCGGCGGCGGAGCAGCGCACGGCGCTCACGCTCCGTCATGCCGCCCCAGACGCCCCACTCGATCTGGTTGTCCAGCGCCTCGGCGAGGCACTCGGTGCGCACGGCGCAGCCCGAGCACACCTGCTTGGCCTTGTTCTGCTCGGCGCCCCGAACGAAAAGCCTGGTCCGGCTGCTCTTCACGGCAGGCGGCGCGCGGCGCCCAGTCGTCAACCCACATGTCAGTCCCCTTGTGGTTCCCACTCCGAGAAGCCAGCGCCCCCACAGCGCCTGGTCTTCTCGACCGGTTCAAAGTAAAGGACGGAGCACGGTTTCGACCACCGCTCATTGGGCCCAACCTGCGTAGTCACATCGGACTACGCCGAGGCGTGTGACCTGGCCCGCAGCGGCCATCGCGAATCGGGGCGTACCGGCCTGTCCCGTACCCTGGGCGCCATGTCCCGCACCCGGTTCGACGGGCTCCCGCCCGGCAAGATCGCCTCGCACCTCGGCGTCATGCTGCTGGTCGCCGCCGTCCTCGGGGTCGTCGTCTCCGGCCTCGCCATCCCGTTCGCGGGCGTCGCCGGCTTCACCGCACGCAACGTGGCCGACTCGGTCGACTCGCTGCCGCAGGAGCTCGAGACCGAGCAGGCTGCCGCAGCGCACCGAGATCCTCGACAAGTCCGGCAAGACGATCGCCACGCTCTACGACCAGAACCGGGTCAACGTCCCGCTCCGCCAGATCTCGCGCACCATGGTCCAGGCGATCGTGGCGATCGAGGACTACCGCTTCTACCAGCACGGCGCGCTCGACCTGAAGGGCACGTTGCGGGCGCTGCTCACCAACCAGGCGTCAGGCGGCGTCGCCCAGGGCGGGTCCTCGATCACCCAGCAGGCTGGTCAGGCTGACCCTGCTCAACCAGGCCGACACCGACGCCGAGCGCAAGGCGGCCACCGACGACACCTACGGCCGCAAGGCTCAGGAGGCTGCGCTACGCCATCGCCCTGGAGAAGCGGCACTCCAAGGACTGGATCCTCGAGCGCTACCTCAACACCGCCTACTTCGGCGACGGCGCCTACGGCGTCCAGGCCGCCGCGCAGCACTACTTCAGCACCAACGCCAAGGACCTCGACCTGCGCCAGGCCGCCCTGCTCGGTGGCCTCGTGCAGAGCCCCGAGGCCTACAACCCGACCCGGAACGCCCCGCAGGCCAAGGTGCGCCGCGACATCGTGCTGAACCGGATGGCGCAGACCAACGTCATCACCGACGCGCAGGCCGCCCAGGCCAAGGCGATGAAGGCTCGGCCTCAAGGTGCAGAACCAGCCCAACGGCTGCGCCAACTCGCGCGCGCAGTTCTTCTGCGACTACGTCGTGCGCTGGCTCAAGACCGACCCGGCCCTCGGTGCCACCGCCGCCGACCGCCAGCGGTTGATCTTCAACGGCGGCCTCACGATCAAGACCACGATCGACATGCGCGACCAGCGCGCCGCCCAGGAGGCCGTGGAGCGCAACGTCTACAAGGGCGACTCGGCGATCGGCGCGATCGCACTCGTCGAGCCCCGCTCGGGCAACGTCCGTGCGCTCGCGCAGTCGCGGCCGATGGGATCGAAGAAGGGCGAGACCTTCCTCAACTACACGGTCCCCCAGAAGTACGGCGACGCCGCCGGCTTCCAGCCCGGCTCGACGTTCAAGGCGTTCACCCTCACCGCCGCCATCAAGGAGGGCATCCCGCTGACGCGGACCTTCCCGGCGCCGAACCCGGGTGCGTTCCCGCTGAACGACTTCGAGACCTGCGACGGCCCCTACAGGAGCACCGAGGTCTGGACGCCGAAGAACTCGACGTCGTCATCGTCGAACCCCAACCTCTACGAGGGCACCCAGAAGTCGGTCAACACCTTCTTCGTCAACCTCGAGCGGGAGACCGGGATCTGCGAGCCGTGGAAGCCTGGCGCGGGCCATGGGCATCGAGTCTCAGCCCGAAGTGGCAGATCCCGTCGTTCACCCTGGGCGTCGCCAACGTGAGCCCCCTCGACATGGCGCAGGCCTACGCCACCTTCGCGGCCCGCGGCATCCACTGCGCGGCAAGGCCGGTCACGGAGATCGCCGACACCGACGGCAACGTGCTCAAGACCTACGACAAGTCCTGCTCCCAGGTCATCGCCAGCCCGATCGCCGACGCCGTCAACGACGTGCTCCGCGGCGTGATCGCGCCCGGCGGCTTCGGCGCCGCGCTCAGCCCCGGCGTCCCCGCCGCCGGCAAGACGGGGACGACGAACGGCAACCTGTCGGTGTGGTTCTCCGGCTACACGCCCAACCTCGCGGGCGCCTCGGTGGTGGCCGGGGTGAAGAAGAACGGCAACCAGGACACCCTCGACGGCAAGTCGATCGGTGGCTACGTCCGGGGATCGACCTCCGGCTCCACCACGGCCGGGCCGATCTGGGGCGACACCTTCAAGGCGATCGCCCAGTACCTGCCCGGCGACGACTTCGTCCGCCCCTCGTCGACCGACGTCGCGGGCCTGCTCGTCCCGGTGCCCTCGGTCGCCGGCAAGTCCTACGACGACGCCAAGGCGACCCTCGAGGGCCTCGGCTTCGACGTCGCCCGGGGCCCGATGGTCGACTCCGGCTACGCCCGGGGCCTGGTCTCCTACAGGCTCCCCCTCGGCCGGCACGGGCCTCGGCGCCGGCGACAGGGTGACGCTGTACCTCTCCGACGGGACACCCAAGGCGAAGGGCAAGCCGAAGGGCAACGGCAAGAAGCCCGGCCGGGGCAACGGGAACGGCAGAGGCAACGGCTAGCGGGGCGCCCAGACCTCGGTGAGGAACGCGCACGGGTAGGACGCGAGCGCGACCGGCCAGATCCACCACGGCCGCCCTGGCAGGAAGCGGTGCAGCACCGCGTTGACCGCGACGAACCCGCCGACGACGAGCGCCATCCCGGCGTAGCCGAAGGCGCGGGCGACGTCGGGGTCGGAGGTGTACGGCGGCACCCCGAGCAGGTCGCTGATCGTGTAGACTCGCGTACATCGCGGGCAGCAGGCCGAGATAGCCCAGCAGCACGTTGACCGCCGCGGTGAGGGCGATGACGCCGAGCACGCCCCACGTCCGCCGCACGGCCGTACGACGCGGCGCCGACCCGAGATCCGACATCGCGCTCAGCCCAGGCGGCGGCGTACCTCCGCGGCGACGGCCGCGCCGTCGGCGCGACCCTTCACCTGCGGGCTGACGATGCCCATCACCTTGCCCATCGCCTTCGGGCCTGCGCCCGCGGCGCCGGCCTGATCGACTGCGGCCTCGACGATGGCGGCGATCTCCTCCGGGCCGAGCCTGGGCGGGCAGGTAGTCCTGGATCACCGCGGCCTCGGCACGCTCCTTGGCGGCGCTCTCGGGGCGGTTGCCGTCCTCGAAGGCGACGGCGGCCTCACGGCGCTTCTTCGCCTCGCTGGCAAGCACGGTGAGCACCTCGTCGTCGGTGAGCTCCTTGGCGGTGGTGCCCGCGACCTCGGCGTTGGTGAGCGAGGTCAGGATCATCCGCAGGGTCGAGGAGCGGACCTCGTCGCGGGCCTTCATCGAGGTGGTGAGGTCGCTGCGCAGTCGGTCCTTGAGGGTGCTCATGCCTCGATTGTGCCCAACGGGTGTGAGACTGGCGCAATGGGTTTCGTCCGGCCACTGCTCCGCACCGCCGCGCTCGGTGGCCTCGCCGGGGCCGGGGTGACGTCGTACGCCCTGTGGGAGGCGCGGCAGTACACCCTGCGCCGTCACGACCTGCGCGTCCTCCCGCCCGGGATGCGGCCGCTGCGCGTGCTGCACCTCAGCGACATCCACATGACCCCCGGCCAGACCCGCAAGCAGGAGTGGCTGCGCTCGCTGGCCGCGCTCGAGCCGGACCTGGTCATCGACACCGGCGACAACCTCTCCCACCGCCACGCGGTTCCGGTCGTCCTCGACAGCCTCGGCCCGCTCCTCGACGTGCCCGGCGTGTTCGTGCACGGCTCGAACGACTACTTCGAGCCCGGTCTGCGCAACCCCTTCGCCTACCTGCTGCCCGACGACGGCAAGCGGCACACCCACGTCCCGCAGACTGCCCTGGCGCGACCTCACCGCCGGGTTCGCGGGCGCGGGCTGGCTCGACCTCACCAACCGCCGCACCACGCTGACGGTCGGCGAGACCACGCTCGCCTTCGCCGGTGTCGACGACCCCCACCTGTCCTACGACGACCTGGCCGCCGTCGCCGGGCCCGCCGACCCGGGAGCCGACGCCCGGCTGGCGGTGGCGCACGCGCCGTACCTGCGGGTGCTGGACCAGTTCGCCGCCGACGGGTACGACGCGATCGTGGCCGGGCACACCCACGGTGGCCAGGTGCGGCTGCCCCTGCCCGGTGGATCGCGCGCGTACGCCACCAACTGCGACCTCGACCCCGCCCGGGCCCGCGGGCTGCACCGCCACCCGGCGGACTCGCGTCCCGGCGATCCCGGCTCCGCGTGGCTGCAGGTCTCGGCGGGCATCGGCACCAACCCCTACACCCGGGTCCGGATCGCCTGCCGCCCCGAGGCGATCCTGCTCACCCTGCTACCGGCGGGCTGAGGGCTGATCGCTCCCCCGATTCCTGCTCGGGCACGGGCCTCGGCTATGCTCCACTGCTGGTGCTGGCTCCTCCGGGAGCCGGAGACCGGCGGGCTGTGGCGCAGGCTTGGTAGCGCGCCTCGTTCGGGACGAGGAGGCCGCAGGTTCAAATCCTGTCAGCCCGACCGCGGAGCAGGCGGATCCCCCTGGGGATCCGCCTGCTCGTCTTTTTCACCAGTTGACCAGCAGCCGATCTGCTGTCAGGTCGTGCCACACTTCCTCCATGTCTGACGAGCAGGACAAGTCGGAAGCTCAGCTTGGAGCCGCCCAAGCCTGTTCGGGCGGAAGAAGAAGCCGGCCGCTCCCGCCGGCGCTTCAAAGCCCGCGAAGCGTCCTGCCGCCAAGAAGTCCGCACCCGCCCCTGCCCCCGAGCCGGAGGTCGAGGAGACCGTCGTGGTCCCCGTGGAGGAGCCGGTCGACGAGCCCACCGTCGTCATCGAGGCGGAGCCCGAGCCCGAGCCGGAGCCCGAACCCGAGCCGGAGCCCGAAGCCGAGCCGGAGCCCGAACCGGAGCCCGAACCCGAACCCGAACCGGAGCCCGAACCGGAGCCCGAACCCGAGCCCGAACCGGAGCCCGAGCCCGAACCCGAGCCCGAACCCGAGCCCGAGCCCGAACCCGAGCCGGAGCCCGAAGCCGAGCCGGAGCCCGAACCGGAGCCCGAACCCGAGCCCGAACCGGAGCCGGAGCCCGAACCCGAGCCCGAACCCGAGCCCGAACCCGAGCCGGAGCCCGAACCCGAGCCGGTTGCCGCCGCCGCGGCGCCGACGCCGAAGCCGGCTCCCCAGCGCGCCCCGAAGCCGAAGCCGGCCCCGCGGCCGGCGGTCGTCGAGGTCGAGCCCGAGCCGGTCAGCGACAGCGCCCTGGAGGATGCCGAGATCGCGGCGCTCGCCACGGGCGGGCCGCTGCTGTCGGCGTACCGCGCCGCGGCCCTCACCGGCCTCGTCGTCGGCGCGGCGATGGTCGTGCTGACGTGGCTCTCGTTGCGCGGCTGCGAGGCGGTGCGCGGGACGTCGTCGTGCGGCGGCGGGCCCGGGTTCCTGCTGCTGGTCGCGACCTTCGCGCTGTGCGTGCTGCTCGGCAGTCAGCCTGCTCAAGACCTTCCAGATCCCCGACCCGGGCAGCAGCAGGCTTCCTGGCGGTGGGACTGGTGGCCGTGGTGGCGCTGCTGTTCCTCATCGACCACCTGGACCACTGGTCGATGCTGATCGTGATCCCGGTGCTGGCCATCGGCGGGTACCTCGCCTCGGTCTGGGTGACCAAGACCTTCGTCGAACCCGTCGACACCTGAGCGTGACAGCGCGCGCAGGCATCGTCGTCACGGGCACCGAGGTGCTCACCGGTCGCGTCGTCGACCGCAACGGGCCGTGGCTGGCCGAGCGGCTGCGGGAGCCTGGGCGTGGACGTCGGCCGCACCGTCGTGGTCGGCGACCGGCGCGAGGACCTCGCGGCGGCGCTGCGCTTCCAGACTCGCCGACCACGACCTGGTGCTGACCAGCGGTGGTCTCGGGCCGACGGCCGACGACCTCACCACCGAGGTGGTCGCGCAGGTGCAGGGGCGCGCGCTGCACGTCGACGAGGGCCTGGCCGAGCGGATCGGAGCGGTCGTCGCCGGTACTCAACGCCCGCCGCGGGTGGAGCCCGCCGGCCGAGGCCACCCGGCACAGCGTGCGCAAGCAGGCGCTGGTGCCCGAAGGGGCGAGCATCCTCCCGCCCGTCGGTACGGCGCCCGGTCTCGTCGTACCCGGTCCCGGCGCACCGGTCGTGGTGCTCCCCGGGCCGCCGGGCGAGCCTGCAGCCGATGTGGCCCGCCGCCCTCGCCACCGCACCGGTCCGGGCGGTGCTGGAGCGGGCCGAGGAGCCTGCGCCAGGCCGAGGTCCGGATCTGGGGGCCGCCCGAGTCCGAGCCTGGCCGCCCTGCTCCGGGCCCACGAGGAGGCGCACGGCGGGTTGGAGGACGCCGGGCTCGAGGTCACCACCTGCGTGCGCGACGGCGAGACTCGAGGTGGTCACCCGCTACCGCCCCGCCGCCGCCGCTGCCTACGACGGTCTGCGCGCAGCGCTGCACGAAGCCTTCGGCGCCCAGGTGTACGCCGACGACGGCCGCAGCCTCGACGACGTGGTCGCCGGTCTCCTGCTCGCCCGGCAGGCCACGATCGCGACCGCGGAGTCCTGCACGGCCGGCCTCCTGGCGGGGCGGCTGGCGGACCGGGCCGGCTCCTCGGCGTACCTGGTCGGTGGGTTCGTGACCTACGCGAACGCCGCGAAGACCGCCGGACTCGGCGTTCCCGCCAGGCTGATCGATGAGCAGGGCGCGGTCAGCCGCGAGGTCGCCGAGGCCATGGCTCGCGGCGCCCGCGAACGCCTCGGCACGACGCTCGGCGTCGGGGTCACCGGCATCGCCGGGCCCGGCGGCGGCAGCGCGGAGAAGCCGGTCGGGCTGGTCCACCTCGCCGTCGACGTCGACGGCGTCACCCACCACCGGGAGGCTCCGGCTGAGCGGCGACCGGGGCGCCGTACGACGCCGTACCGTCGTCGCGGCCCTGCACCTGGTGCGGACCGCGCTGGAGCGGCCGGGCACCATGGAGGAGTGACCGCCTCTCTCGCCGACCCGATCCAGGCTCGCGCACGGCCCGGCGTGGGCCAACCGCTTCGCGCTGGCCCCGCTGACGAACATCCAGAGCAATCCCGACGGCACGCTCGGCGAGGACGAGTACGCCTGGCTGGTGGCCCGCGGACGCGGCGGCTTCGGCCTCACGATGACCTGCGCCGCCTTCATCAGCCCGGCGGGGCGGGCCTGGAACGGCCAGGCTCGGCATCTCCGACGACAGCCAGTCGCCGGGTCTGCAGCGGCTCGCCGAGGGCCTGCGCGCCACCGGCACCCGCTCCTCGGTGCAGGCTCCACCACGGCGGCCGGCGCTCCGACGCGAGCCTGCACGGCGGTCCGAACGAGTGCCCCTGGGACCAGCCCGACAAGGACGCCGTCGCGCTGAGCACCAGCGGCGTCGAGCGCGTCATCGAGGAGTTCGTGCAGGCGGCGGTCCGTGCCGAGCGGGCCGGCTTCGACGGGGTCGAGGTGCACGGCGCCCACGGGTACCTCATCGGGCAGTTCCTCGACGCCCGCTCCAACCATCGCGAGGACGGCTACGGCGGCGACTTCGACGACCGCGTCCGGATGCTGCTGGAGGTCCTCGAGGGGATCCGGCAGAGCACCGGCCCGGACTTCCAGGCTCGGGCTCCGGCTCACCCCGGAGGGCTACGGCATCACCCTGCCCGAGGGCCGCGAGGCCGCCCGGCGCGTGCTCGCCACCGGCCACCTCGACTACCTCGACATGTCGCTGTGGGACGTCTTCATGCAGCCGCGCGGCGAGGGCCACGAGGGCCTGCTGATCGAGCACTTCACCGACCTGCCCCGCCACGGCGCGGCGCTGGGCGTCGCCGGCAAGGTGATCTCGGCGGCGGACGCGCGCTGGTGCCTGGAGCGGGGCGCGGACGTGGTGACCGTCGGCACCGGTGCGATCCTGCACCACGACTTCGCGGCCCGGGCGATCGCCGACCCGGACTTCCGGGTGCGCGAGCGCCCGGTCCCGCGGGAGGTGCTCCGCGGCGAGCACGTCAGCCCGCAGTTCATCGACTACCTCGCCGCCGGCTGGGACGACCTGGTCGCCTGAGTGGGGGCCGGTCAGCGCGAGGAGGCGATGAGACTCCGCGATCTGCACCGTGTTGAGGGCCGCCCCCTTGCGCAGGTTGTCGTTGGAGACGAAGAGCGCGAGCCCGCGGTCGTCGTCGACACCCGGGTCCCGACGGATCCGGCCGACGTACGACGGGTCCTTGCCCGCCGCGGCGAGCGGGTTCGGGATGTCGGCGAGACTCGACACCGGGAGCGTTCGCGAGCAGACTCACGCGCCCGCTCCGGCGTCAGCGACCGCTCGAACTCGGCGTTGATCGCGAGCGAGTGGCCGGTGAAGACCGGCACCCGCACGCAGATCCCGGAGACCCGCAGGTCGGGCAGGCCGAGGATCTTGCGCGACTCGTTGCGGAGGCTTCTGCTCCTCGTCGGTCTCGCCCTGGCCGTCGTCGACGAGGTTCCCGGCGAAGGGCAGCACGTTGTAGGCGATGGTCTCCTTGTAGACCCCCGGCTCGGGGAAGGCGACCGCCTCGCCGTCGTAGGCCAGGCTCCTTGGCCTTGTCGCCGGCCGCCGCGATGCCGGTCGAGAGCCTCCTCGACACCGGCGATGCCCGAGCCCGACACGGCCTGGTACGTCGAGGCGATCAGCCGCACCAGCCCGGCCTCCTCGTGCAGCGGCTTGAGCACGGGCATGGCGGCCATCGTGGTGCAGTTCGGGTTGGCGATGATCCCGCGGCCCGCCGCGATCACCTCGGCGGCGGCCTCCGGGTTGACCTCGGAGACGACCAGCGGGATGGCCGGGTCCTTGCGGAAGGCCGAGGAGTTGTCGACCACGATCACGCCGGCGTCCACGAAGCGGGGCACCAGCGCACGCGAGGCGGTGGCGCCGGCGGAGAAGAGCGCGACGTCGAGCCCGGACGGGTCGGCGGTCTCGGCGTCCTCGACGACGACCTTGCGGTCACCGAACTGGAGCACCTTGCCGGCCGAGCGGGCGGAGGAGAAGAACCGGATCTCGCCGACCGGGAAGTCCCGCTCGAGGAGGATCTGGCGCATGGCGACGCCGACCTGCCCGGTGGCGCCGACGACGCCGATGTTGATGCTCATCGGCCGGTCCCTCCGTACACGACGGCCTCGATCTCGTCCGAGCCGAGGTCGAAGGCGGCGTGCGCGGCGTTGACGGCCGCCTCCACCTGGGTCTCGGCGACGACGACGGAGACCCGGATCTCGGAGGTGGAGATCATCTCGATGTTGACCCCGGCCTCCGAGAGCGCCTCGAAGAAGCGCGCGGAGATGCCCGGGGAGGAGACTCATGCCGGCGCCCACGATGGAGACCTTGCCGACGCTGTCGTCGTAGAGCAGCGACTCGAAGCCGACCGACTCCTGCAGGCGCGAGAGCGCGGTCATGGCGGTCTGCCCCTCGCCCGCGGGCAGGGTGAAGGAGATGTCGGTGAGGCTGGTCGCGGCGGCGGAGACGTTCTGCACGATCATGTCGATGTTGATCTGCGTCTCGGCGACCGCGCGGAAGATCGCGGCCGCCTCGCCCGGCTTGTCGGGGACCCCGACCACGGTGATCTTGGCCTGGCTGCGGTCGTGCGCGACGCCGGTGATGATCGCGGCTTCCATGGGGTTCTCCTCCGAAACGACGTCCTCGGCCTTGACGACCCAGGTGCCCTCCTTCTCGGAGAAGGAGGAGCGGACGTGGATGGGCATGTCGTAGCGGCGGGCGTACTCGACGCACCGCAGGTGCAGGATCTTGGCGCCCTGCGCGGCCATCTCCAGGGTCTCCTCGTAGGAGATCCGCGGCACCTTGCGGGCGTGCGGCTCGATCCGCGGGTCGGCGGTGAAGATGCCGTCCACGTCGGAGTAGATCTCGCACACGTCGGCGCGCAGGGCCACCGCGAGCGCGACGGCGGTCGTGTCCGAGCCGCCCCGGCCGAGCGTGGTGATGTCCTTGGTCGTCTGCGAGACGCCCTGGAAGCCGGCCACGATCGCGATCGCGTCCTGGGCGATCGCGGCCTCGATCCGGCCCGGCGTGACGTCGATGATCTTCGCCTTGCCATGGGCGGCGTCGGTGATCACCCCGGCCTGGGAGCCGGTGAACGAGCGCGCCTCGTGGCCGAGGTTCTGGATCGCCATCGCGAGGACGGCCATCGAGATCCGCTCGCCCGCCGTCAGCAGCATGTCGAGTCTCGCGGGCCGGCGGGAGCGGGGAGACCTCGTTGGCGAGGTCGATCAGGCTCGTCCGTCGTGTCGCCCATCGCGGAGACGACGACCACCACCTGGTGGCCCGCCTTCTTGGTGTTGACGATGCGCTGCGCGACGCGCTTGATCCCGGCGGCATCGGCGACCGACGAGCCGCCGTACTTCTGCACGACAATGCCCACGAGGGACTCACTCCTGGCTGACGGGGAAGGGACACGGCCCCTGCCACATCGGGACCAGGCCCGATTCTACGGGCGCGGGCTAGCCGTTTTCGGCGCTGTCCAGCACGGCGGACGCCGCCTGGACCAGGCTCCAGGCTCCTGCGTCGTGTCGAGGTCGACGTCCAGCCGGTCGTGGGCGACCACGGAGAGCAGCGCGTTCATCGTCGAGCCGGCGAGCCCGCCCCACGAGGAGACGTAGGAGAACTGCCACCACCACAGCGCCTCCTCGACGTCGCCCGCCTCGTAGTGGCGCACGCCCACGGCGAGGTCGGCCGCGATGCTGGTGAGGTCGTCGGAGATCAGGCCCTCGATGACCTCGGGCTGGTAGGGCTCGAAGAGCGCGGAGTAGGTGTCCAGTCTCGCCCAGCAGCCCGGCGAGTCTGCAGGCGCAGGCTCGTCGATGTCGTCGGGGTCCGGCCCGTCGTCGGGCTGGTACTCCTCGCGCGGCGCGAAGTCGCGGTGCACACCCAGCCGGGCACCGGTCAGCGCGATCTGGCTGATCTGGAGGAGCAGCAGGGAGACCGCCTGCCCGCCCGTCGCCTCCGCCGCGACCACGCGCAGCCCGTCGAGGAACGAACGGACCGACGCCGCGATGTCGTCGGCGAAGCGCACCGTCTCCGTCTCGACCGCGATCAGGGCCTCCAGGGCCGCGAGACCCGGGAGCCTGCTCACCGGTGGTGTTGTCGCTCATGTTGCTGCCTGCCTTCCCACGAATGCCCGTCCGAGAGTGACCTCGTCGGCGTACTCCAGGTCTCCTCCCACCGGCAGTCCACTGGCCAAACGCGTCACGCGCAAGCCCAGGGGCCCCAGCATCCGGGTGAGGTACGTCGCGGTGGCCTCCCCCTCGAGGTTCGGATCGGTCGCCAGGATCACCTCGGTGACCGTGCCGTCGCCGAGCCGGGTGAGCAGGCTCACGGATGTGCAAGCTGCTCCGGTCCGATGCCGTCGATCGGCGAGATCGCGCCGCCCAGCACGTGGTAGCGGCCGCGGAACTCGCGTGTCCGCTCGATCGCCACCACGTCCTTGTACTCCTCCACGACGCACAGCACGCTCGGGTCCCGGCGGGGGTCGCGGCAGATCCGGCACTGGTCGTCCTCGGCGACGTTGAAGCAGATCGAGCAGAACTTCACCTTGTCCTTGACCTCGATCAGCACGTCCGCCAGGCGTCGTACGTCGACCGGGTCGGCCTGCAGCAGGTGGAACGCGATCCGCTGGGCGCTCTTGGGACCCACACCCGGCAGGCGGCCGAGACTCGTCGATGAGGTCCTGGACGACGCCTTCGTACATCGCGAGGCCCTAGAAGCCGAGCTGACCGGGCGCCTGGCCCGGTCCGCCCAGACCCGGCAGGCCGCCACCCAGGTCGGGCAGGCCGCCGGCCAGCGGGCCGAGGCTCTCCTGGGCCAGCGCGTCGGCCTTGGCACGGGCGTCGCGGAAGGCCGCGACGACGAGGTCGCCCAGGTCGGCGAGCGCGTCCGGGTCGGTGCTGTCGAGGGCGTCCGGGGTGATCGTGACGGCGGTCAGGCTCGCCGGAGCCGGTGAGGGTCACCGTGACGGCGCCGCCCGCGACGCTGCCCTCGACCTTCGTCTCGGCGAGGCGCTCCTGGGCGTCCTGGGTCTGCTCCTGCATCTGCTGGGCCTGCTGCAGCAGGGCGTTCAGGTCGAGGCCGCCGCCACCGGCGAGTGCGTCGAACGGGTTCTGGCTCATGGTCGTCTCTTCTCTGGCTGCGGGTCTCGGGTGGGGGTCCGGCGCGGCTCAGCCGCCGCGCGGGATCTCCTCGATCATCTGCGCGCCCAGGCTCACGGGCGAGCAGACTCGGCGCTGGACTCGGCGTCGACCTCGGCGTCATCGAGGTCCACGTGGGCGTCGGGGTCGACGGGCGGCTCCTCGGCCCGCTCCTCCTCGCGGGCCTGGATGTCGGCCATCCGCGGGCGCCGCGGCGTGGGCTCCGCCTCGGTCTCCTCGCCCGGGACCGCCCAGGGCGGCGGGTCGTCGGACGCCGTGGGCGCGGCCGGCTCCCCGCGAGGGGCCGGCGCGGGCTCGGCCGCCGGTGCGGCGGGGGCCGGTGGCCGGGCGCCCGGGTCGGCGGCGGGGTCGATGATCGCGTCGATGCGGACCTCGATGCCGATCTCGTCGATGACGGCCTGCTGCACGATCTCGGCGTGCCCGCCGGACTCGAAGGACCGGCGCGGCCCGTCGGCCTGGAAGCCCAGCGCGAGCACCGTGCCGTCCAGGCTCACCACCTGGGCGTTCTGCGTCAGGTGGATCCAGGTGACCCGCTTGACCGCCTTGACCCGGTCGATGACCGAGGGCCACAGGCGTCGTACGTCGACCAGGGTGAGCCCGCCCGCGCTGGCCTGCTGCGGGGCCGGCTCCGGCGTGGGCTCGGGCTGCGGCGTCCGCTGGGGTGCGGGCTGCGGCGTCGGCTGCGGCGTCGGCTGCGGCGTCGGCTCGGGCTGCGGCGCGGGGATGACCGCGATCGGCTCCGGCTCGACCGGCACCACCGGGTCGGGCGCGACGGGGGCGGCCGGCTCGGGCGGGGGCGTGCGCTGCGGGCCCGGCCGGTCCTCGACCCGCTCGGGCGCGGCACGCTCGGCCCGCGACGGGGCCGGGCGGTCCTGGGCCGGCGCGGCGGGGGCGACGGGCGGAGCGGACTCCGCGGACGTCGTACCGCTGATGGCGGCCCGGCGCTCCAGGCGGTCCAGCCGGGCGAGCACGCCCTCGGTGGTGTGGTCGGCGGCGGGCAGCAGGATCCGCGCGCAGATCGGCTCCAGCAGCAGCCGGGGCGCGGTGGCGCCGCGCATGTCGGTGAGCCCGGCCGCGACCAGGTCGGCGGCCCGGGTCAGCTCGCCGCGGCCGAAGGAGGTCGCCTGGGCGACGAGACGGTCGGCCTGGTCGCCGGAGACGTCGAGCAGTCCGGAGGCGGCGGCATCGGGCACGGCGGAGATGATCACCAGGTCGCGCAACCGGCGCAGCAGGTCCTCGGTGAACCGGCGCGGGTCCTGGCCGGTCTCGATCACCTTGTCGACGACCCCGAAGACGGCCGAGCCGTCGCCGCTGGCGAAGGCGGAGACGACGTCGTCGAGCAGGGTGTCCGGGGTGTAGCCCAGCAGGCCGCTGGCCAGGCTCGTAGGTCACGCCCTGCGGCCCGGCCCCGCCCAGCAGCCTGGTCGAGCACCGAGAGGGTGTCGCGGGCCGAGCCCGCGCCGGCGCGGACCACCAGCGGCAGCGCGGCCGGCTCGATGGCGACGCCCTCGCGCTCGCAGAGCCTCGGTGAGGTAGGTCGTCAGCAGCCGCGGCGGGATGAGCCGGAACGGGTAGTGGTGGGTGCGCGAGCGGATGGTCGGGATGACCTTCTCCGGCTCGGTGGTGGCGAAGATGAACCGCAGGTGCGGCGGCGGCTCCTCCACCAGCCTTGAGCAGGGCGTTGAAGCCCTGCGTCGTCACCATGTGTGCCTCGTCGATGATGTAGACCTTGTAGCGGCTCTTCACCGGCGCGAAGAACGCCTTCTCCCGCAGGTCCCGGGCATCGTCCACGCCACCGTGCGAGGCGGCGTCGATCTCGATCACGTCGATCGAGCCCGGGCCGTTGCGCTCCAGGTCGCGGCAGGCTCTCGCACTCCCCGCAGGGGTCGGCGATCGGGGCCTTCTCGCAGTTGAGCGCCCGCGCGAGGATCCGGGCGCTGGTGGTCTTGCCACAGCCGCGCGGGCCCGAGAAGAGATAGGCGTGGTTGACCCGGTTGCCCGCGAGCGCCGAGCGCAGCGGCTCGGTCACGTGCTCCTGGCCGATCACCTCGGCGAAGGTCTCGGGCCGGTAGCGGCGGTAGAGCGCGAGCGGGGAGTCCACCCCTGAACACTAACCAGCGGCCCCGACAGCGCACAGGCGGGCAGGGCCGTCGGCTGGGCGCCGAAAAAGCAAGAGGCCCCCCGCGCACCCGACAGAGCCTCACTTACCCTTGCTGCCTTCCGGCCCTGGGGGAGTTGGGCGAGATGCCGCCGCACGGGGGTTGGCCTCACTCTAGAGGATGCCCGCCGCCCACCCGAACTCCGGGCGCTCGCGCCGGTCACCGCCGAGCCAGGCGATTTCCGGGTGCCGGTCACCGACCGGTAACCTCCTCCGCGGAGGTATCGCCTAGTGGCCTATGGCGCACGGCTGGAATCCGTGTTGGGTTAACGCCCTCGGGGGTTCGAATCCCCCTACCTCCGCCGGTACGAACGGCGCCGACCTGCGGGTCGGCGCCGTTCGTCGTCCCGGCTCAGAACCAGGCGTCCCGCATCTCCAGGGCGGTCAGGTCGCCTGCGGCCAGCAGGTCGAGCATCGGCGTGATCTTGGGCAGGCTCGGTGCGGAAGAAGTACGCCGCCGCCTGCCGCTTGCCGTCGTAGAAGTCGCCGGTCTGCGTGCCCGCGACGAGCGCCTGCTCCAGCCAGAGCCAGGCGACGACGAGGTGCCCCGCCGCCTCCAGGTACGTCGTGGCGTTGGCCAGCACCTGGTCCGGCTCCCCCAGCCCGGCGAGCCCGAGGGTCACCTCGCCGAAGCGGTCGAGCCTGTGCCTTGAGCCGGTCGGCCCAGTTCGAGGGCTGGCCACCGGCCTCACGCCCGCGGGCGATGGTGGCCTCCATCCGGGCGGCCAGGAGCATCAGCGCCGCGCCGCCGTCGAGGAGCACCTTGCGGCCGAGCAGGTCCATCGCCTGGATGCCGTGCGTGCCCTCGTGGATGGGGTTGAGCCGCTGGTCGCGCCAGTGCTGCTCGACGTCGTGGTCGCGGGTGTAGCCGGCGCCGCCGAGCACCTGGATCGCCAGCGAGGTGCTCTCCTGGCCCCACTGCGAGGGCCAGGACTTCACGATCGGGGTGAGCACGCCGAGCAGGCTTCGCCGCCTCGGCGCGCTCCTCCTCGGTGGGCGCGGTCTTCTCGTCGTCGAGCAGGCGGGCGCAGTAGAGGGTGAGCGCGAGCGCTCCCTCGACGTACGACTTCTGGGCGAGCAGCATCCGGCGCACGTCGGTGTGCTCGACGATGGGCACCTGGGCGGTGGTGACGTCACCGCCGACGGCGCGGCCCTGCGGACGCTCACGGGCGTAGGCGAGGGACTTGAGATAGGCGGCGTACGCCGTGCCGGTGGCGCCCGTGCCGACGCCGAGCCGGGCGGCGTTCATCATGTGGAACATGTAGCGCAGGCCCTGGTGCGGCTCACCGACGAGGTAGCCGACCGCGCCGGGCGCACCGCCCGGCGTGAACGCGCCGCTGCCGAAGACCGGGGCGGTGTTGACCGTGCCCCGGGAGCCGAGCCTGTGGTTGATCCCGGTGATCGCGACGTCGTTGCGCTCGCCGAGACTGCCGTCGTCCTCCACCAGGAACTTGGGGACCACGAACAGCGAGATCCCCCCTCGTCCCCGCCGGCGCCTCGGGCAGGCGGGCGAGGACCAGGTGCACGATGTTCTCGGCGAGTCTCGTGGTCGCCGCCGGAGATCCACATCTTGGTGCCGGTGATCCGGTAGGCGTCCCCGTCGGGGACAGCACGGGTGGTGATGTCGCCCAGCGAGTCTGCCGGCGTGCGCCTCCGACATCGCCATGGTCCCGAACCAGCGCCCCTCCAGCATCGGCCGCACGAAGCGGGACCGCAGGCTCCTCCGAGCCGTGCTGGTGCAGCAGGGCGGCGTTGGCCTGGGTGAGGAAGGCGTAGCAGATGGTGCCGATGTTGGCGGCGGTGAACCAGGTGGCCGCGGCGGTGCCGACGGTCGAGGGGAGCTGGAGACCACCCGCCTCGGCGTCCGCACCGAGCGCGAAGCCGTCCATCTCGGCGAAGCGGCGCAGCGCCTCGCCGATCTCCGGCAGCACGGTGACGGTGGTGCCGTCGAAGGACGGCTCCTGCTCGTCGCTGGCGCGGAAGTGCGGTGCGAAGTGCTCGGTGGCGAGTTTGCTCGCTCAGGCTCCAGCAGCGCGTCGAAGGTCTCGCGCGAGTGCTCGGCGAAGCGCTCGCGCTCGGTGAGCGCGGTGACGTCGAGCCACTCGTGCAGCAGGAACGAGAGGTTGCGGGCCGACAGCAGGTTCGAGGTCACGGGAGCCAATGCTACTCGACCGTAGTATTAGCTGTCAGCGCCGGCGCCGGGCGAGCACCGGCCGCAGCACGAGCAGCACGACGAGCGCACCACCGCCCGCCAGACCCCACCAGACGGCGTCCTTGCGGGTGCCGGCGAGCCTGGTCGGCGCGCTCGGGCGGGACCTCCCCGCGTCGTACGGGCGTGGCGAACGGGGACTCCTCCCCCAGCGCCTCCACCGGACGCTGCAGCGCCTCGACCGCCTGGACCATGCCGTGCCCGGTGAGCGGGCTGGCGTCGCCGTTGCCCGACGCGGTGCCTTCCAGCCGTGCGCGCAGGCTGGTCGGCGGTGTCGGTGCGGTGGACCGACCAGACCAGTGCGGCGACCCCGGCGACCTCGGCCGCGGCCCAGGACGTCGACGGGTCGCTCACCAGGCAGTAGCCGCCCTGGACGCCCAGGGAGAACGAGCCGACACCGGGTGCGGCCAGGTCCACGCCGGAGCCTGCGCAGGGCGGTGCCCGCCGCTCCGGGGCTGGAGATGCCGACCGAGATGACATCCTCGTCCGCCGCCGGCCACACGTCGGCCGCGGCGTCCTCCCCCGCGCGCTGCTGTCCGGCGTAATCCTGCAGGAAGCCGGTCTTGGCCTGCGGGCGGTCACCCGCCGGCGCGATGATCAGGGCGCCGTTGGTGTGCAGCCGATCGATCTCGGTGCGCAGGCTGCGCCGAGCCGCGGACGGCGGTCGGGATGAGCACGATCGTGCGCGGGCCTGCCGGGATCGTGCGCAGGCTGCGCCACCAGGCCCTCCGGCGTCGGCGGCTTCTCGCCGTCCTTGGCCGCACCCTCGGGAGCGTCGTAGAAACGCCGGACGCTGATCCCGGCGGCCGGGGCGATGCCGATGGCGACGGGCGGCGTCTTCTGAGGACTGCCGACCACGATGCCGGCGGCGGTCAGGCCGTGCGTGCTCGTCAGGTCGGCGTACCTCCTGGAGTCGAAGTCCGCCACGCTGGTGTCGACCACGACCACGTTGACGCCCTGGCCCGGAGCGCGGCTGGCCGCGGCGGCGATCCGGGTCGCGGCAGGGATCTGCAGGCTCCTCGCTGGCGACGTTCGGGCCGGTGACCGTCGACCGGTCGCGGTCGTCGGGTCCGATCGAGGCGCACTCGGGGTTCTCCGCGGCGACGGCCGGCGGGCCGGGCAGCACCAGCGGGCTCGCCGCGAGCGCGAGCGCGACGGCGAGGGCGCGCGGCCTCACGAGCACGTCGGACCGGCCGGCTTCCGGGCGTCCTGGGTCGGCGTCCGCGGCGGGCAGAGCGCGTCCAGGATCGACAGGTCAGGACCGGGGGTGAACAGCTGCACCCACGAGACCGGTACGACGACCGGGGGGACCGACTTGTAGCCGAGGTTCTCGACCTCGGTCGGCCCCGCCACGGAGTAAGCTTGCGGCCGCCGTCGTCGACCAGCGCGACGGTGCCGCCGTCGGTGGCGCCCCAGTCGGCGGAGCGCACCAGCGCGCCGTAGCCGGGCTCGACGACGACCTTGCGCTGCCCGGCGGCGACGTCGCCGCCGAGCGGCGACCCGGTGGGCACGGTGGCCAGGCGCACGGCAGGCTCGGTGCCCTTGCCGGTCTCCAGGCTGGCCGCAGACCGTGTCGGTCGCCGCGGCGGAGCGCTGCACCCGGGTCTCCGGCCACGACGAGTCGCGGTAGGGCGCGGCCACCGCCTTGAACGGCGGGTCGGTGGTGGTCGCCTGGAGTGCTCGCGGCAGCCGCTTCCCGGCCATGGTGTGCTGCAGGACGGTGAAGGCGAAGTCGGTCAGCGGCGCGAACCCGGCGCCGGTGTAGACGTAGCGGGTGTCGCCCCGCTCGACGTAGTCACCCACCTGGGCGCCCGCGGCGTAGCCGGGCAGGGTGACCGGCCGGCTCCAGGCTCGGGATGCCCAGCCCCTTGGCGGACAGGTCGCCGCCGGGCGGGAAGAGCGCGAGCCAGGCGTCCGGGACGGTGATCTCGTCGGTGGTGTCGAGGTGGAGCTCGGCGTCGAGGGCGTCGTTGTCGGCCATGAGGTAGCGGTAGGCACGCACCGGGTGGTCGGGCACCTCGGCCTCGGCGATGAGGTAGCGGGCCTTGCTCTCCTCCGCCCGCACCACGAACCCGATCCCCGAGGCACGCTGCACCTCCGGGTCCGTGCGGACGTCGGCCTGCAGGCCGCCGCCGTCGGTGGTGCACGCGACCCAGCCCGAGTTGATCAGGTGGTCGGCGGCGGGCACCGTCGCGGGCGCGTCGAGGATCCCGATCGAGGGACCCTTGCGCTGGGTGGCGAGGGTCTTGTCGGGCACGCTCTTGGTCTTCGCGTCGGCACCGAGGATGAGGCGGGCCGAGGTCACGTTGATGACGGGCCGCAGGGTCGCCTGGCCCGCGGACTGCTCGTCGCTGAGGATGACGTAGAGCGCACCGTGGTCGTCGGTGACCAGGCCCGGGCTGCTCCAGTCGACGGGCGGGCGCTTGGTGAGCGCGCCGGCCACCGCGGCACCGGCGATGAGCAGCACGGCGAGCGCCACGCCGCCCACGATCATCCGGCCCGGGCGGGCCGGCTCGACCTCACGGCCACCGGGGGCGCCGGACACGAAGGCCGTGACCAGCCGGCGCCGGCTGAATGAGTACGCCTCGACGAGGTCCTTCTTGGTCGCCATCTCAGGCCAGCGCCTCGTGGACCTTCTCGAACAGCCCGACCGCGACGACCAGCAGCGGCACCAGCGCGATCAGCGCCACCGACTCCAGGACGTCGCCCAGCCGGCCGCGGCGCACCGAGGGCACCGACGGGGCCAGGGTCGCGGCGAGCAGCAGGGCTCCGGCGACCGCCAGCAGCACCGCGAGGGTGGGCCGCCAGTCGTCGTGCAGCGTCAGCACGGCGACCGCGGTGGTCGCCAGGCCGGCGAGCCCGGCGACCAGGCCGACGAGAACCTCCGAGCCGGTGCGGTACTGCCGGGTGCGCAGCATCACGATCAGGCACGCGTCCACCGCCAGCAGCGTGCCCGTGACGCCACGGCTCACCGCGATCGGCGCGATGAGCACGAGCAGCAGCCCGACGGTGCCGGAGATCGCGAGCAGGATCTCGTGGGCGATCCGCGCGTCGGCGAGCACCGGCCGGCCGCGATGTCCTCGGGGTCGGAGGTGATGTCGGCGGCGCTGAAGAGCCTGGTCGACCCGGGTCGAGGTCGCGCCGAGCGCCAACCACGGGAAGACACTGCCGGCGAGGACCACCAGGGCCAGCACCGTGGTGAGCAGCGCCGCCGGGCTGATCCCGCCGTCGACCGAGTCGAGGTAGAGCCCGGCCGCCAGGGCCAGCGCCCCGACCACGACCGGAGGGAAGACGAGGGTGCGACCGGGGCCGAGCCCGATCACGCAGACCAGGCCGGCGACCAGGGCGCCGGCACCGGCGAGGGCCAGTGGCTGGCCGAGCAGGCCGCCGTCGTGGTCGGCGAACATCAACCCCGCCACCGCGGCGTACACCGCGCCGAGCCAGGCCACGCCGACCGCCGCCTCCGGCTCGCGCTGCGCGCGGGAGAGCACGACGGCGCCGGCGCAGAGGGCGGCGGCGACCACGGCGGTCGCGGCCGCGGCGAGGTCGGAGCCGCGCTGCACGAGGAGCGCGGCGACACCCAGCAGGAGGAAGAGGCCCGCCGCCAGCAACGCCGTACGACGCCCGGAGGCCGGCTGCCAGGGCTGGAGGTCGTTCTCGACGACGTCGGCCATCGCCTCGACCACGTCGTCGTAGACCCGCGGGGCCGGGTCGTCCACACCGGCCGTCACGGTGAGCAGGCCGCCGTCCTCGACGCCCTGCAGGGTGAGCCCGGTGTCGGGGACCAGGCGGCGGCCGTCGGCCGTGCCGACCCGGTAGCCGCCGTGCACGGTGGCGGGGTCGAGCAGGCCCACGCTGCGGGCCAGCTCGGGGAGCAGACTCGGCGACCGGGACCGCACCGGGCAGCACCAGGTCGACCCGGCGGGTGCCGGAGGTGACGGTGACCCGGACCAGGCCGGAGGCGACCGCCCCGGGAGCCCGACCAGACCTTGTGTCATCTGCTCACACCTTCCGAGAGTCCGCCGAACGCGACGGAGGCCATCGTGGCACGGACGCTAGCCGTACCGGCGCCGGGACATGACGAGAGGGCCGACGCTGGGCGTCGGCCCTCCCGGACGAGTCGGGCTCGGCTCAGAACTCGAACCGGCCGGCGCCGCGCTTGTCGGCGGCGACGTACTCGGCGTTGGACTGGTAGACCGTCTGGTGGCTCTGGTCCAGCAGGTCCTTGAGCTCGTTGATCGCGAAGTCCCAGGCCTGCTTGGACACGCGGTAGGCGTCCTGCTGGGCGCCGGACCAGGTCGCGACCTTCGGCGAGATGTCGTTCTCGAGGTTGGTGAGGGTGTCTTCCATCCGCTTCACCGTGTCGTACATGTGCTGGGCGGCGTTGTCCAGGCTCGTTGTGGTTGACGCGCAGTCCGTCGAGGCTCATGTCGTTGTCTCCTAGATCCTGGGGCCCGAGATCAGATCGAGCCGAGCTTTGTTGAACAGGTTGTTCATGCCGGCGCCGGCCTGCTGGTCGACCGCGACGTTGTCCTTCTCGGTCTCGGTCAGCGCGGCGTGGAACTTGTCCAGCGCGGTGGTGACGACCTTGTGCTTCTCCGTCCACGCCTGGTGGAGGATGATGAACGCGCGGCCACCGTCGCCCTCCCACTTGCCCTTGAGGCCCTGGATCTGGCCGTCCAGCGTGTCGGAGTGCTTCTTGAACTCATCCTTGGCCTGGATGACGCGCTCAGCGATCTGCTTGAGCGCACCCTCTGCGTGGCCGAACTCGACATTCGACATGTCTGCTCCTTGGTCAGTTGGGCGGATCCGCCCGCGGTTGCTATCAGTGGATCTGGCTCCCGAGTGCTGCCTTAGAGCCGATGCCGTGCTTGCTACCCGCTCCGGCGCGGGGGCTAAACATCAGGCTCGTGAGTTCCCACAGATAACGGAAGAATCCGACGGCCACGACGAGCGAGCCGACGGCCACCGAACCGCACAGCGCCTCGGCGATCTCGGCCCGCCGGGACCACCACGCCGAGCGCCAGCCCCGGCCGACCAGGACGGCCACCAGCACGAGCGCCACGGCCACCCCGATCGCCACGCAGGCCAGGAGCCGGCTCAGCCCGGGACCGGCGGCATCGCCGGGCCCGGCACCGAGCAGCACCGCGGCGACGACGACCAGTGCGAGCACCCCGGCGATGCGCAGCATCCGCCGGGCCGCGGCGTGCCGGTAGCTGCGCGCGGCCAGCAGCAGCGACGCGCCGCCGAACCCGACCAGGAAGCGGGCGCCGGTGCGGTCCAGCGGCAGCACCGCGGTCCACAGCAGCAGCGGCGCGGTGACCAGGACGACCACGAGCACCGCCGTCGTCGCGGCGCGCACGGTACGGGTGCCGCGGGCGGCCACCCCGCTCACGGCCTGCTCCGAGACGACGATCCGGCCCCGGCGACCGGACGGGCGCTCCCGGGCGGACCACGCGGTGACGGCGAGGCGCTCGAGGTCGAGCAGGTACTGGTCCGGAACGTCGACCGCGACCTCCGGCACGAAGCGGGCCGCCAGCACGGCACCGAGGAAGAGCAGTGCCCACACGGTCTGCGGCGAGACGCCGGTCAACGCGCCCACGCCGGCGAGCGCGAACCAGCCCGCGCCGACCACCAGCCAGGTGCGCAGCGCCGGCTCCGCCGGGTTGCCCGGCTCGGCGAGCGCCCGGCCCACCGCTGCGGTCACGGCGGCCGCCAGGGCGGCGGCACCGAGCACCATCGGCAGCCGCGCCGGGAGCGGGTCCCAGACGAGCGCGAGCACCGCCGCGGCGGCGAAGGCGGGGGCGGCGACCACGCGGTGCACGGCGAGCGTGCCGATCGGCAGGCAGCCCACCACCGCCGCTGCCAACAGCACGGCGACCGCGGGCCACCGCTCGTCGACCGGCAGCCGGGTGGCCGCCCAGCCCGCGACCACGGCGACCGCGACGGCGATGCTGAGCCAGGTGGCGGACGCCGCGCCGGCGACCGGCGCCGGGACGCTGTCGCCCGCGCCGGCCCGCGCCCGCCGGGGCACCGGGCGGGCGTACGGGTCGATCGCGACGAGCACCGTGCCGGGCAGCAGCCCGAGGGTGTCGATGCGCGCGGTCATCTGCAGCGTCTCGCCGGTACGGGTGACCAGCGGGAGAGCGGTGGGCAGGCCGGCCTCGGCGGCGTAGACCCCGGACACGTCGGCGAGCGTCGCGCCTGCCGGCACGGTCAGGTCGAGGACCCCCAGCGGCCCGTGCACCGTCACCGCGGTGACCGCACCGGGCGCGGCCGGCCGGGACGTCGTACCGGGCATCGGGCCTCCCGAGATTGATGTTCCTGCCCGCAGGGTAGTCCTCCGAGTCATGTGGTCGTCCCTACCCGTCCTGAGCCGGGCCTATCATCGTCCGCGTCGCACCGCGCCGAGCGGGCCGCGTATCCGGGGACGACAGGGGACGACAGCGTGACGGTGACCCAGAGCAGCACGCCGGGACGGCGCGTGGCGACGCCCGGCAGCCTGACCCAGCGCGGCGGGCGCAGCGAGCGGCCCGAGATGCCCGGCGGCCAGCCTGCAGATCCAGCCGCCGCCGCAGATCCAGCCCAACGAGGGCGCCGCCGGGGTGGCGATGAACGCGATCCCGATGCTCGGCAGCCTCGGCTCGATCGTCCTGGTCGCCGGGCTCGGCGGCGGCAACGGGCAGAACCAGGCGCTGCGCTTCATCGCGGCCGGCATGTTCCTCTTCGCCACCCTCGGCTTCATCATCGTGCAGATCGACCGGCAGCGGAAGCAGCGCCAGCAGCAGGTCGGCAGTCTCGCGCACGGAGTACCTGCGCTACCTCTCGACCGTGCGCGGCGTGGCCCGCGACGCCGCCGACCAGCAGCGCCGTGCGCTCACCTGGATCCACCCCGACCCGGCCGCGCTGCCCTCGCTGGCGGAGGACCGCTCGCGGGTCTGGGAGCGGTCCTCGGCCGACCCCGCCTTCCTCCAGGTCCGGTACGGCGTGTGCGCGCAGCCGCTCGCGCTCGAGCCTGGTCCCGCCCGAGGGCGCCCCCATCGACGACGTGGACCCGGCGTCGGCCTCGGCGCTGCACCGGCTCCTCGTCGTCCACCGGCTCCAGCCCGACCTGCCCGCATCCATCGACCTGCGCGCCTTCGACCGGATCGAGGTCTGCGGCGGCGAGGAGGAGGCCCGCTCCATGGCGCGGGCGCTGCTCTGCTCCGCCACGGCCTTCCAGTCGCCGGAGAACCTGCAGGTCGCGGTGCTCGCGACCGACGCCACGCTGGCCCACTGGGACTGGGTGAAGTGGCTGCCGCACGCCCACAGCCAGCACCAGAACGACGCCGTCGGCCCGGCCCGGATGGTGACGACCTCGCTCACCGACCTCGCCCAGATGCTGCCGCCGGACCTCAGCGAGCGACCCCGCTTCGGCGCCGACGAGCGGCCCGCGATCCCGCACATCGTGCTCATCACCGACGGGGCCGAGTCGCCCCCGGGCAACCACGTGATCCCGCCCGACGGCCTGCACGGCGTCACCGTGATCGACCTCCCGGCGCACTGGGGCGAGACTCGACAGCGCGACCGCCCTGCGCCTGGAGCCTGGCCGACCGGGCACCCGGGGAGCCGGAGTCGAGCGGCGTCCCGCTGCTCGCCGTACGGCTGCGCACGGAGGCACTGCGCGCCAAGGGCGACCAGTGCAGCATCGCCTCGGCGGAGGCCCTGGCCCGGCGGCTCACGCCGCTGTTCACCCCCAGCGCGGGCGCCGCGGTCGGCGACGACGCGGTCGACATCACCGCACCCACCGACTTCATGGACCTGCTCGGCCTGGGTGACGTGTTCACCTTCGACCCGGGCGCGGCCTGGCGGTCGCGTCCGGCCCGCGACCGGCTGCGGGTGCCGATCGGCGTCGGTGACGGCGCCGGCCCGATCCACCTCGACATCAAGGAGTCCGCCCAGCAGGGCATGGGCCCGCACGGGCTCGTCATCGGCGCGACCGGCTCCGGCAAGTCGGAGTTCCTGCGCACCCTGGTGCTCGGCCTGGCGATGACGCACTCGCCCGAGCAAACTCAACATGGTCCTCGTCGACTTCAAGGGCGGCGCGACCTTCGCGGGGATGTCCGACATGCCGCACGTCTCGGCGGTGATCACCAACCTGTCGCAGGAGCCTGACCCTCGTCGACCGCATGCAGGACGCCCTCTCGGGCGAGATGGTGCGGCGCCAGGAGGCTGCTGCGCGAGGCCGGCAACTTCGCCTCGATCCGCGACTACGAGAAGGCCCGTACGTCGGGCGACCCGGCCGGTGCGCAGCTGCCGCCCCTGCCCTCGCTGTTCCTCGTCGTCGACGAGTTCTCCGAGATGCTGACGGCCAAGCCCGAGTTCATCGACCTGTTCGTCGCCATCGGCCGGCTCGGTCGCTCCCTGGGGCTGCACCTGCTGCTGGCCTCGCAGCGGCTGGAGGAGGGCCGGCTGCGCGGGCTGGAGTCGCACCTGTCGTACCGGATCGGCCTGCGCACGTTCAGCGCGCAGGAGTCGCGCGCGGTGCTCGGCGTGCCCGACGCCTACGAGCCTGCCGGCCGTGCCCGGTCTGGGCTACCTCAAGCCGGACCCGACCCAGCTGACCCGGTTCAAGGCGGCGTACGTGTCGGGGCCGCCGGAGGCCGGGCGCCGCCGGGTGGACCGCGACGGCGGCGGCAAGTTCGCGCGGCATCCTGCCGTTCACGATCTCGGAGGTGCAGACCTTCGACGACCCCGCGCTCGACAACGACGAGCCCGCCGCCGCGCCGGTGACCGGCGAGTCCACCTCGCTGCTCGACATCGCGGTGCAGCGGATGGCGGGCCGCGGCCCGGCCGCGCACCAGGTGTGGCTCCCGCCGCTCGACGATCCCGACACGCTCAACCAGCCTGATGCCCGACCTGCAGTCGCACCCGGACCTCGGCCTGGTGTCGATGCAGTGGCGCCAGGCGGGCAACCTGACGATCCCGATCGGCACCGTGGACCGGCCGCGCGAGCAGCGCCGCGACACCCTGACCGTCAGCCTGAGCGGCGCGGCCGGGCACGTCGCGGTCGTCGGCGGGCCGCGCAGCGGCAAGTCCACGCTGCTGCGCACCATCGTCACCAGCCTGTCGCTGACGTCCACCCCGCTGGAGTCGCAGTTCTACGTGCTCGACTTCGGCGGCGGCACCTTCGCGCCGATGACCGCGCTGCCGCACGTCGCCGGCGTCGGCAGCCGCTCGGAGCCCGAGGTCGTGCGCCGGATCCTGGCCGAGGTCAAGGGCATCGTGGACCGTCGCGAGGCCTACTTCCGCACGCACGGCATCGACTCGATCGAGACCTACCGCAGCCGGCGAGCGCAAGGCCGCGCCGACGACGGGTACGGCGACGTGTTCCTCGTCGTCGACGGCTGGGGCACCCTGCGCTCGGACTTCGACGACCTCGAGGTCGAGGTGCAGCAGACTCGCCGGGCGCGGACTGACCTTCGGCCTGCACATCGTCACCGCGGCCACCCGCTGGCCGGACTTCCGGGCCGCGATGCGCGACCTGATCGGCACCAAGTCTGGGCCTGCGCCTCGGTGACCCCATCGACTCCGAGATCGACCGCAAGGTCGCGGCGCTCGTCCCGGCCAACCGGCCCGGGCGCGGCATGGTGCCCGGCAAAGCCTGCACTTCCTCGGCGCCCTCCCGCGCCTCGACAGCGTGCAGGAGGCCGCCACGCTCGGCGACGGCGTGGACGCCATGATCTCGGCGGTCGCGAAGGCCTGGCGCGGTCCCAGCGGGCCGAAGCCGCGGCTGCTGCCCGACCGGATCACGCTCGACCAGGTGCGCGCCCTGGCCCCGACGCCCCCGGCGCGCCAGCCTGCTGCTCGCGATCAACGAGAAGGAGCCTGGCCCCGGTCGCCTTCGACGTCGACGCCGAGCCGCACCTGCTGCTCTTCGGCGACGGCAAGTCGGGCAAGTCGAACTTCCTGCGCACCTACTGCCAGGAGATCATGCGCACCCGCACCCCCGCGGAGGCGCAGATCGTCGTCGTGGACTACCGGCGCTCGCTGCTGGGCGAGGTGCCCGAGGAGTACCTCCTCAACTACCTCACCTCCGCGACGCAGGCGCAGCCCGCACTGAGCGACCTGGCGACGTACCTGCAGAACCGGCTCCCGGGCCCCGACGTCACCCCCGACCAGCCTGCGCAACCGGTCCTGGTGGTCGGGCGCGGAGGTCTTCGTGGTCGTCGACGACTACGACCTGGTCGCCACCCAGCAGAGACTCGCCGATCGCGCTGCTCCAGCCGCTGCTGGCCCAGGCCCGCGACGTCGGCCTGCACGTGGTCATCGCGCGGCGCTCCGGTGGTGCCTCGCGGGCGCTCTACGAGCCGGTCATCCAGTCGATGCGCGACCTCGCCATGCCCGGCATCCTGCTGGCCGGCAACCGCGACGAGGGCGTCCTGATCGGCAACCTCCGGCCCGGTCCCGCCCAGGCCGGGCGCGGCCGGCTGGTCTCCCGCGAGCGGGGGGCCGAGGTCGTTCAGCCTGGCCTGGACCGACCCCTCGCTCTGATCCTCGCGGGCCTGGGGCGCGGCGACCAGCACGGCCAGCCCGGTCGTGACCGGGACGGCCAGTACCAGCCCGATCGAGGTGACCAGGGTGCGCACGACCTCCTCGGCGAGTCTGCTCGGTCGAGAGCGACTCCAGCAGCGGTCGGTCGTAGACGCGCAGCAGCATGAGCAGGATCAGCCCGGTGCCGACGTAGGCGAAGACGATCGTGTAGATCGTCGAGGCGATGTGGTCGCGTCCGATCCGCATCGCGCTGGCGAAGACGGTGGCCCGCGAGGCGTGCGGGGTCGCGGCACGCAGGCTCCCAGACCGCCGAGGCCTGGGTGATGGTGACGTCGTTGAGGACGCCGAGGCCGGCGATGACCAGGGCGCAGCCCAGCAGGGCCTGGAAGTCCAGGGCCCCGAAGGTGGCGAGGATCTGCCCGCCCTCGTCGCTGACGCCGGTGAGCCGGGCGTCGCCGATCGCGATCACGCCGATGCCGGCGGTGAGGAAGATGCCGACCAGGGTGCCGGCGAGGGCGGTGCTCGTGCGCAGCGAGAAGCCGTGGGTCGTGTAGAGCACCACGAACATGATCGCCGCCGCGCTGGTCAGGGCGACACCGACGCTGGACGCTCCGTCGAGCAGCGCGGGCAGCATCCACCACCACACGACCGCGCCGCCGAACGCCAGGCCCACCAGCGCGAACAGCCCGCGCAGACGGGCGATCGCGAGCACCACGACCACGAACCCGACCGCCAGCCAGAGCAGCGTCCCGTGCCGCTCGGTCGCGAAGTAGGAGTACGACGGGGTCTGGATCTCCGCGTCCTTCGCGGCCGGGGTGCGCAGCAGCTCGACCTTGTCGCCCGGCCCGATCCCGGAGTCGATCACGTCCGGGGGAACGGCGAGGACCACCGGCTCCTTCTCCCCGGGCACCCGCACGGACAGCGTGCTGCAGCCCGAGCCGTCCGGCAGGCCCCCGCCCGCGCACTTCGGCGCGACCTCCACGACCTCCGCGGTCGGGAAGGTCACGCCGGGCGCGGCGAACTGCGCCGCGGCCCCACCGTTCTTCGCGGCCTGCTCGGCGGCATCGCCCGGTGGCAGCCAGACGACGAGGCCGACCAGGGTGAGCAGCAGCGCGACGCCGAGCGCCGCGAGGAGCGCCGTGCGGGCGGTCGTGCCGACGCTGATCTGGTCGTCGACACCGTCGGATGCGCGGTGGGAGTGGCCGGAACCCATGGGAGTCACCCTGTCACGGGGCTCACCAGCTCGACTTCGTGATCCCCGGCAGGCTCGCCGCGGTGGGCCATCTCGCGGAAGCGGATCCGCGACAGCCCGGCCTTGCGGAGGTAGCCCCGCGGACGGCCGTCCACCTGGTCGCGGTTGCGCAGCCGGACCGGCGAGGAGTCGCGCGGCAGGTCGCTCAACGCCCGCACCGCCACCGCCAGGCTCGGCCGAGCCGGGCTCGGCCCGTCGGACCCGCTCCTTGAGCGCGGCCCGCCGGGCGGCGTACCTCTCGACGGTGGCGCGACGCCGCTCCTGCGCGGCGATCTTGGCCTGCTTGGCCATCAGCGCTCCTCGCGGAAGGCGACGTGCTGCCGGACGACGGGGTCGTACTTGCGCAGCACCAGCCGGTCCGGGTCGTTGCGCCGGTTCTTGCGGGTCACGTAGGTGAACCCGCTGCCCGCCGTGGACCGCAGGCTTCACGATCGGCCGGACGTCGTTGCCCTTCTTCGCCATGTCAGATCTCCCCTCGTGCGCGGAGGTCGGCCACCACGGCCTCGATCCCCCGCCGGTCGATGGTCTTGATGCCGCGGGCACTGACCCGCAGCGTGACGTTCCGGCCCAGCGAGGGCACCCAGTACCGCTTGCGCTGGACGTTGACGTCGAAGCGCCGTCGCGTACGACGGTGCGAGTGGGACACGTGGTTGCCGAACGCCGGCCGCGCCCCGGTCACCTGGCAGGTGCGTGACATCACCTTCTCCTTCCGCTCGTGCCTGTGTCATGATTGAGAACGATTCTCATTCTAACCAGACGAGGAGAGAACACCGTGAAGCGAGGAATCCATCCCGACTACGGCCCGGTCGCCTTCCGCGACCGCGCGACCGGCGACGTCGTGCTGACCCGCTCGACGCTGGCCACCCGCTCCGGCGGCGCCACCGTCGAGGTCGAGGGCCGCTCCTACCCCGTCGTCGACGTGGACGTGAGCGTGCACAGCCACCCGTTCTGGACCGGCCAGGGCCGCGTGCTCGACAGCGAGGGACGGGTCGAGGCGTTCGAGCGCCGCTACGGACGGGGCGCGCGGTGAGGGTGCCCGTCGTCCTCGTCTCGGGCGTGGAGGTGGACGCGATGGCCTCGGCGATGGTCGGCCTGCAGTTCGACCTGCCGGGCGCGGTCGCCGTGCGCCACCACATCGACGTCGAGCGCGGCGTCCTCACCCGGACCGTCAGCGACCTGACCGGCGTCCTGGAGACGCACGAGACGCTGCTGGAGCACGCCTGCGTCGGGTGCGCGATCCGCGAGGACGTCGTGCCGACCCTCGCCCGGCTGGCCCGCGACGGCCGCTGGGCCAGCATCGTGGCGCACCTGCCCGTCGGCGCCGAGGCCGCGCACGTGTGCTCGGTGCTCACCTGGGACACCCGGCTCGCCCGCTTCCTGCGGGTCTCCGGCGTCGTCGCCGCGCTCTCGGCCGCGCACCCGGTCCGGGACCTGCTCGGCGACGACCTGCTCGCCGACCGCGGCCTGCACAGCGCGCACGACGACCGGCGCGGGGTGGGCGAGGTGCTCGCCGCCCAGGTGGAGTACGCCGACGTGGTGGCCTTCGACGCCGCCCCCGATCCCGCCGCCACGGCCCTGGTCTCCGCGCTCGCCCGGCCCGGCGTGGCGGTCCTGCCGGGCAGCCACGACCTCGACGGGGTCGCGCTGACCGGCGGCATCCACAACCACGCGGCCACCGACGCCTGGACCAGCCCCGCACGCACCGAGGCGCTGCCCGACCTGGCCGCCGAGGGCGTGTGGCGCCTGGACCTGCAGTCCACTCGCGCCTTCCACCCCGACCGTCTGCTCGAGTCGCTGGAGAGCCTGGGCGCCGGTCCGCACCGCTCGCGCGGCTGCTTCTGGCTGCCGACCCGGCCGGGCCGGATCGTCGAGTGGGACGGCGCGGGCGGACAGCCTGAGCATCGGCGACCACGCGGCGTGGGGGCGTCGTACGCCGTTCACGCGGATCGTGCTCACCGGCCTCGGTGCCGCACCCGCACACCTGCGCCCGGCGTTCGACGCGCTGCTGGTCGCGCCCGGCGAACGGGTCGCGCACAGCGGCGGCGAGGACGGCTTCGAGCCGTGGCTCGGGCCGATCCGGGAGGTGGCCTGAGATGGCGGTCCCGAAGCGTCGTACCTCCCGCTCGAGCACGCGGCACCGCCGCGCGCAGTGGAGGGCGAGCGCACCGGACCTGGTGCCGGTGACCATCGAGGGCGAGACCTTTCGCGTGCCGCGCCGGCTGATCGGCGCGGTGCTGGACGGGCTCGTCGACCCCCGGACCGGAAGGAGGACCCGGTGAAGGTCCGCAGGCTCGCTCCGCTCGCTCAAGAGCCAGCCCGGTGCGCAGGTGGTGCGCCGCCGCGGCCGGATCTACGTCATCAACAAGCAGAACCCGCGGATGAAGGGGCGTCAGGGCTGAGCGGGCCGGCGGCCTACGATGCCGCGGTGTCCCGTCGCGTCCCCGTCGTCGCCCTCACCGGCCACCTCGGCGCGGGCAAGACGACGCTGCTCAACCACCTGCTGCGCCAGCCCGGCGCCCGGGTCGGCGTGGTCGTCAACGACTTCGGTGCGATCAACGTGGACGCCGCGCTCGTCAGCGGGCAGGTCGACGAGCCGGCGTCCATCGCGGGCGGCTGCCTGTGCTGCCTGGAGGACGCCGGCGGCCTCGACGACGCGTTGGCCGCACTGGCGCAGCCGCGGCGCGCCCTGGACGTGATCGTGGTCGAGGCGAGCGGCATCGCCGAGCCCGGCGCGCTCGCCTCGATGATCGCCGGCAGCACGGCCCCGAACGTCCGTCCCGGCGGCGTGGTGGACGTGGTGGACGCCGTGGAGTACTTCGACACCGTCGACGGCGGCGGCCTCGCGCCGGCCCGGTTCGCGATCGCGACCCTCGTGGTGCTCAACAAGGCCGACCTCGTCCCCGAGCAGACCCTGGCCCGGATCGAGGCCCGGGTGCGTGAGCGGAACCCGCACGCGCACGTCGTACGGACCTCGTTGGGGCGCATCGACCCCGCCCTGGTGTACGACGCGGCGAGTGCCGAGGAGCCCGAGGACGAGCCTGCCCCTCGCCGCCCTCCTGCGCGCCGAGCGCCCGGCCGCCTCGGGTCACACGCACGCCGCGTCCGTCGCGGTCACCGCGAGCGAGCCGGTCGACCCGGACGCGCTGAGGGCGCTGCTCGCGGCCCCGCCGCCCGGCGCCTACCGGATCAAGGGCACCCTCGCGGTCCGCCGCGGCAACCGCGTGCGCGGGCAGGTGGTCCACGTCGTCGGCCGGCAGGCGTACGTCGCTCCGTGTCCGGTGCCCGAGCGGAGCACCCTGGTCGCGATCGGCCTCGAGCTCGACCCGGAGGTCGTGCGGCCCGCCCTGGAGGACGCGGTCCGGCCCGCACCGAACTAGAACACGTTATCGTTTCGCCATGAGTGCGTACGACGTGATCGTGGTCGGCTCCGGCGGTGGCGCCCTGACCGGCGCGGCCCTGGCGGCGAGGGCCGGCCTGCGCACCCTGGTCCTGGAGCGGACGCCGCTGATCGGCGGCACCTCGGCGTACTCCGGCGGCGCATGCTGGCTGCCGGGCAGCGCGGTGCAGCAACGCGCCGGGCTGCCCGACTCCACCGAGGGGGCGCGGGCCTACCTGGCCGCGGTCCTCGACGCGCCCGACACCGCACGGGTCGAGGCACTGCTCACCCAGGCTCCGCGGCTGGTCGCGACCCTGGAGGCCGACGAGCCTGATGGACTTCGAGTGGATCCCCTTCTCGGAGTACTACGACGCGCCCGGCCGGGTCCCGATGGGCCGCTCCATCCAGCCCGCCACCATCCGCCGGGACGCGCTCGATCCTCGCGTCGGGGCCCTGCTCCGCCCGCCGGTCGAGCGCGACCGGGCCGGCCAACCCGGCCGGTCCACACTCTCCGGCGGCCAGGCGCTGATCGGCCGGCTGGCCGCGATGGTGCTGCGCGACGGCGGTGACATCCTGGTCGAGCACCACGTGACCCGCCTCGTGCGCGCGACCTCCGGACGGGTGACGGGCGTGCTCGCCGAGACCCCGGACGGGCCCGTCGAGCCTGACGGCCACCCGGGGCGTCCTGGTGGCGGCGGGCGGGTTCGAGGGCAGCCCCGAGCGTCGTACGGCGCACGGCACGCCGGGGGACGCGGCGTGGTCCATGGCACCGCGCGGCACCAACACCGGCGAGGTCATCGACGCCGCCGCCGCGATCGGCGCGGCGACCGACTTCTCCGGCGAGGGGTGGTTCTGCCCGGGCCTGCTGCAGCCCGACGGCTCGGGGAGGCTTCACCCTCGGCTTCCGCGGCGGGCTGATGGTGGACCAGGACGGGGAGCGCTACGGCAACGAGTGCCTGCCCTACGACCGCTTCGGCCGGGTGATGGCGGCCGCGCCCGAGCGCACGCCGTCGTGGTTCGTCTTCGACGCCCGCGAGGACGGCCGGCTGCCCGCGATCGCGATGCCCGAGGGAGACGCCGCCGCACACCTGGCCGCCGGCACCTGGGTGCGGGCCGACACGATCGAGGGCCTGGCCGAGGCGTGCGGCCTCGACCCGGCCACCCTCGCCGCCACGGTCGAGCGCTTCAACGGCTTCGCCGCGTCCGGGGTGGACGAGGACTTCGGCCGCGGCACCGACGAGTACGACACCTTCTTCGCCTCCGCCGGATCCCCCAACAAGGCGCTCGTCCCGGTCGACACCCCGCCGTACGTCGCCGCGCGGTTCGTGCTCTCCGACCTCGGCACCAAGGGCGGGCTGGTCACCGACGCCGCGGCCCGCGTGCTCGACGAGTCCGGCACGCCGATCCCGGGCCTCTACGCCGCCAGCAACTCCACCGCGTCGGTGTTCGGCTCGTCGTACCCGGGCCCGGGGGCGCCGCTCGGCGCCGCGATGACCTTCGCCTCGCTCGCCGTGGAGGACATGCTCGGGGGCTCCTGATCGCGTCGTACCTGACGCAACAGTCGCGAATTCGGCGCGATCACGACAGCAGCGTCAGGTGCGACGCCCGCCAGGAGCCTGCTCAGCGGGAGCCTGACCCGCTCCAGCACGCCGCTGGTGAAGTCCGCGAGGGCGCGCACCTGCTCGGGGCTCAGGCCGTCGAAGAACAGGCTCCCGGACCAGGTCGACGTGACTCGGCGCCGCGGCGGCGATCGCGGCGTGGCCGGCCTCGGTCAGGTCGACGAAGGCACCACGCCGGTCGTCGGCGCAGTGCCGCCGCTCGACGAGTCCGCGCGCCTCCATCCGGGAGACCTGCTTGGAGACCCGGGACTTCTCCCACTGGAGCCGCTCGCCGAGCTCGAACATCCGCAACGAGTGCTCCGGCACGTCCTCGTCGGTGAGCGCGACCAGGATCTCGTAGTCGGACAGCGACAGCCCGCTCGCCGCCTGCAGGCTCGCGACCGAGCCGGGCGCTGAGTCGCGCGTGGACGTCGAGCCAGCCGCGCCAAGCGGCCTGCTGCTCGTCGTCGAGCCACCGTGTCGTTCCCATCGCGCCGATTCTAGCCGAGAATGTTGACGTATCCACGACTTCGGGAGCATGATGGTTGACATGGCAACTATCGACGTCGACGCGATCACCAAGGACCGCGAGCGGATCAAGCGGGAGCACCTCGTCGCCGAGGCCGACCGGCCGGCCAGCAGCGCCCGCGGGATCCACCACGCGGCGCTGCTCTCCTCCGACGTACGACGGACGATCGAGTTCTACCAGGGCCTGCTGGAGTTCCCGCTGACGGAGATCTTCGAGAACCGCGACTACGCCGGCTCCGACCACTTCTTCTTCGACGTCGGCGTGGGCAACCTGCTGGCGTTCTTCACGCTGCCCGGCCTCGACCTCGGGCCCTACGCCGAGGTGCTCGGCGGGCACCACCACATCGCCATCTCGGTGACCCGGGAGAAGTGGGACTACCTGCGGGCCAAGCTCGACGACGCCGGCGTCGCCTACCACCTGGAGTCGAAGGTCTCGCTCTACTTCCCCGGCCCCGACGGCGAGCGGCTGGGCTCGCTGGCGGACCCGCTCGGCGAGATGTACGGCACGAAGGTGCTGTGACGGACTCCACGCCGTCCACGCACCGGGCCAATTACCGTTCCGCAGCCGTTCCCGGCCTACGATCGAGCGGTTTTGCCGTCTCGCCCTAGGGGATTTCGTTGAGCGTCATCGAGGACAAGTTCGACCGCTGGAAGCAGCACGAGGAGACCGCGGAGGCGATGATCCCGATCGTGGGCAAAGTCTGCACCGCGAGAAGGACGTCACGATCCTGCTCCACAGCCGCTCGCTGGTGAACAAGTCGGTCATCGACATCCTCAAGACGCACCGCTACGCGCGCCAGATCGACGGCGTGGAGTCGTCGGTCGCCGACACCTTCCCCTTCCTGGAGACCATCGCCGGCCTCGACCTCGGCGCGGTCAAGATCGACCTCGCCCTGCTGATCCGCGCCTACCGCGCCGCCGGCGAGCCGGGCTCGATCCCGGAGTTCACCGCCCAGGCGCTGGCCGAGGCCACCGGCGAGAACAAGACGCCCGGCCCGGGCTCCCAGGACGTCGTCCTCTACGGCTTCGGCCGGATCGGCCGCCTCGTCGCGCGCCTGCTGGTGGAGAAGTCCGGCTCCGGCAACGGCCTGCGCCTGCGCGCGGTCGTGGTCCGCAAGGCCAAGGGCGACGACCTCAAGAAGCGCGCCTCGCTGCTGCGCCGCGACTCGATCCACGGGGCCTTCAACGGCTCGATCACCGTGGACGAGGAGAAGAACCAGATCATCGCCAACGGCAACGTGATCCAGGTGATCTACTCCAACGCGCCGAGCGAGATCGACTACACCGAGTACGGCATCGACAACGCCATCCTGATCGACAACACCGGCATCTGGCGCGACCGCGAGGGCCTCTCCGAGCACCTGCGCCCCGGCATCGCGAAGGTGCTGCTCACGGCTCCCGGCAAGGGCGACGTGCCGAACATCGTGCACGGGGTGAACCACCTCGACGTCGACCTCTCGGAGAAGGTGCTCTCCTGCGCCTCCTGCACGACCAACGCGATCGTCCCGCCGCTCAAGGCGATGGACGACGCCTTCGGCATCTCCCGCGGCCACGTCGAGACGGTGCACTCGTTCACCAACGACCAGAACCTGCTGGACAACTACCACAAGGCCGACCGCCGCGGCCGGTCCGCGCCGCTGAACCTGGTCATCACCGAGACCGGCGCCGCCTCGGCCGTCGCCAAGGTGCTGCCCGACCTCGACGCCAAGATCACCGGCAACTCGATCCGCGTCCCCACCCCGGACGTCTCGATCGCCATCCTGAGCCTGCAGGCTCAAGCGCGAGACCACCCGCGAGGAGGTCAACGAGCACCTGCGCCAGGCCTCGCTGGTCGGCCCGCTGGCGCGCAACCTGGACTACACGACCGCCACCGACGCGGTGTCCACCGACTTCATCGGTGCCCGCGCGGCCTCGATCGTCGACGGCGGTGCCTCGATCGTCGACGGCGACTCGGCGATCCTCTACGTCTGGTACGACAACGAGTTCGGCTACTCCTGCCAGGTGCTGCGGACGGTGCAGTACATCTCCGGCGTCGAGTACGCCACGCTGCCGCGCGCCTGACGCCCCGCGACGCACGAACGGCCCGTCCCCTCGCGGGGGCGGGCCGTTCGCGTCGTCGGAGCAGGCCTCAGTCCTGCTCGACCTCGGCGAGGATCTCGGAGAGCCGGCGCACCTGCGCGACCTTCTCCTCGTCGGTCGCGGCGAGCGGGTTCAGCAGCAGGGTGCGGACGCCGGCCGCGTGCAGGTCCCGCACGTGCTGGCGCACGGCGTCCTCGTCGCCGAGCAGGCTGACGGCGTCCACCAGGTCGTCCGGTACGGCGGCCGCCGCCTCCGCCTTCTTGCCGGCGAGGTAGAGGTCCTGGATCTCGGTGGCCTCGGCGTCGTAGCCGTAGCGGCGGGCCAGCCTGGTTGTAGAAGTTCTTGTCGCGCGCGCCCATCCCGCCGACGTGCAGCGCCGCCTGGTTGCGGATCGCCTGCTCCGCCTCCGGCGAGACCTCGCCGAGCAGGAACGGGATCTGCAGACTGGATGTCGAGCTCGCCGAGGGCGGGGTCGCGCTTCGCGAAGCCCTCCTCCAGCGACTCCCCCACGCCTGCCGCGCCTTGTGGGGGTGGAAGAAGAGCGGCTGCCAGCCGTTGGCGAGTCTCGGCGACGAGCGCGACGTTCTTCGGGCCGAGAGCGGCGACGGAGACCGGGATGTCCGGGCGGACCGGGTGGTTGATGATCTTCAGCGGCTTGCCGAGCCCGGAGCCACCGTCCTCCTTGGTGAGCGGAACCGTGTAGTGCTTGCCGCGGTACTCGACGGGCTGCCGCTTCCAGACCTGCCGGCACACGTCGATCACCTCGCGGGTGCGGCCCAGCGGGGCGTCGTACCTGACCCCGTGGAAGCCCTCGATGACCTGCGGGCCGGAGGCGCCGAGGCCCAGCGTGAACCGGCCGCCGGAGACGAAGTCCAGGCCGGCCGCGGTCATCGCGGTGAGCGAGGGGGTGCGCGTGTAGATCTGGAAGATGGCCGACATCAGGCTCGAGCTTCTCGGTGCGCGCGGCCAGGTAGCCGGTCGGCTGACGGCGTCGAAGGAGTAGGCCTCCGGGATCGCGACCAGCTCGAGTCCGTTGCGCTCGTACTCCTGCACCAGGCTCGACGGTCTCGGCGAAGCCGCCGGAGTAGTCGATGATCATTCCGAGGCGCATGCTCGTTCCTTCGGTTCGGCGGATGGTGGCGCCATCCTGCCGCACGCGCACTGGTGCTCCCCGCCTCGTGGGCGTAACGTCGAGCGCAGGCTGAGGGTCTCTCGCGTCCCGCCGATCATGGCGTCTCCGTTCTTGGCCGAAGGATCTTCCGAAAGGCCGGACGATGCGTCCGTCAGCCACTTTCCAGTTCTCCATCACCGCCGAGGTCGAGCGTTGCGTCGGCCTGGTCGTCGTCGGCGGCGACCTCGACATCACCACCACGGCCCTGCTCGGCGCCGCGGTCAACGCCTGCCTCGACGAGCAGCCACGCTCGGTGTCGCTCGACCTGCGCGACGTCCGCTCCATGGACTGCGCCGGAACGGCGGAGCCTGCTCCACTGCCGTGACCGGGCGCTCGAGCACTCGGCCCGCCTCCGGCTCACCCACCTGAGCCCCGCCGTCGAGCGGATGTTGTCGCCGGCGCTGCGCGAGGCGCTGGCCGCCGAGCCCGAAGGCGATCCCGGACAGCGGCGCGTCCTGCGCTGCCTGGCCTGTGGCACCCGCAGCCTCCACGTCCTCGGCCCGACGACCCGCGCCACCGACGGCGCGGTCCTCGTGCAGTGGTGGTCCTGCACCGCCTGCGAGGACGGCACCACCGTCGCCTGGTTCCAGCGGCCCCCGGTGACCCGCAGCGTCGTCGCGGTGACGTACGACGCGCGCTCGCTCATCAGCCAGGCGACCGCCTCCGCGATCTCCTCGGGCTGCCCGGCCCGGCCCAGCGGGATCTGCGGTGCCATCCGCTCCACCCGCTCCGGGTCGCCGGTCGTGGCGTGCAGGTCGGTGGCGATCAGTCCCGGCGCGACCGCGACCACCCGGATCCCGCGCTCGGCGACCTCCAGCCCGAGTCCACGGGTCACCAGGTCCAGGCCGGCCTTCGCGGCGGCGTAGTGGACGTACTCGCCCGGCGAGCCGAGCGTGGCCGCGCCCGAGGTGATGTTGACGATCACGCCGCCGCTGCCGAGAGCCGCGACGGCGGCCCGGGCGACGAGCAGCGGGGCGGTGAGGTTGACGTCGATCGTGCGTCGTACCTCCTCGGCGGGGGTGTCCACCAGCGGCGCGAACCGGTAGGTCGCCCCCGCGTTGTTCACCACGCCGGTCAGGCTCGCCGGGCTCGGCGGCCGCGGCGAAGAGCCCGGCGATGCCGGCGTCGGTGGTCAGGTCGCCCGGCACGGCGACGCAGCGCACCCCGTGCGCCTGGACCGCCGCCACGCTCGTCGCGGCGCTGTCGGCGTCGCGGCGGTAGCCGAGGACGAGGTCGTGCCCGTCGGTCGCCAGCCGGACGGCGACGGCCGCCCCGATCCCACGGGTGCCTCCGGTCACGATGGTGAGCGCCATGCGCGCCATCATCGCCGACCGCCCGGCGGCCCCTACGATGAGCCCGCCCGACCCGAGGAGCACCCAGTGACCGAGCGCCCGGCCCGCCGCAACGCGGCGCTGCGCGACGCGTGGTTCCAGGGCGCCCAGGAGATCCTGGCGAGCGAGGGGTACGGCGCGCTCAAGCCTGGCCCCGCTCTGCGCCCGGCTCGGCGTGACGACCGGCGCGTTCTACCACTCCTTCGACAAGCTGGCAGGACTTCACCGACGCCCTCCTCGACAAGCTGGGTCCGCGAGCGCACCGAGCAGACCGTCGCGATCGCCCGCGGCTACGACGACCCGGCCGAGCGGCTGCTGGTGCTGGCCCGGGCCAGCGCGGACCTGCTGCACCGCACCGAGGCCGCGATCCGGGTCTGGGCCGGGGTCGACGACCGGGTCGGCGCCGTGCAGCGCCGGGTCGACGAGAGCCGGCACGCGGTGGTGCTGGAGGCGATGACCGAGTCGGTCGGCGACCCGCACGCCCACCGCTACGCGACCTGGGCGCTGAGCACGCTGGTGGGCTACGAGATGGTCGCCGGCGAGGGCGCGCAGGAGGACCTGCTCTGGTCCCTCCACCGGATCCTCGACGCCGCCCGGGGAGAGCGCTGAGCGGTCCTTGCGGTGCCTGCGACGCGGGCGCACACTGCAAGGAGGGGATCCTCCCGAAGGGACGCGCGATGAGCGAGAGCAGCAACGGCGCCGACACCCTGGCCGACACCGTCACCGAGACCCACGACGTGCTCAGCGCACGCCTGGCCGACGCCGAGGCGTGCCGGCCCACCCGCGACCTGCCCCGTGACCGGCTGCGCGCCACCGACCCCTTCCTCGCCAGCACGAGCCGCCACGTGTGCGCGGCCAACCAGGTGCTCGGCCGGGCCGCCCGGCACCACCTGCCGCACGGGCGCCGGCGGGCGCAGGAGCCTGGCCCGCCAGAGCCGGCGGCTGGAGGGTGCGCTGTTCCAGACCAAGGCCAAGCCTGTACGGCTCGACCTTCGTCGTACGACGGCCGTGGGCGTCGATCTGGAGCGAGGTCGCCGGCGAAGCCTGGCCGCGTTCCGGGAGCCTGGAGCAAGCACTCGTGGCCGACCTCGCGAGCCAGCCTCCCGCCGGGCGAGCGCGACCGCCTCGCCGAGCGGCTCTTCCGCGCCGAGAAGGGGGTCGGGACCCGGCCGCACCCCCTACCTCCCGCACCGCGGGCTGAGCGGGCGGGTGGCCCGCCGCGTCGCGGTGCGCGTGGACCGGTTCTGGGACACCGCGGAGGGCCGGATGGTGCCCGAGCCGGTGCGCCCGCACCGCTCCCGCGACGGTCGCCTGGCGCAGTACCTGCTTGCTGACCCGCACGTCGAGGACGCCCTCGCTAGCAGGCCCGCAAGCAGCCCCATGTCGTGAGGGCGGCGCAACGTTACGGCCTCCGGCCGTGAGGGATGCCACGCCCGGAACGTGACGCGGACCACTGCGCTAACTATTGCAAGCGGGTGGAATCACCCGGTCAGACCTTCCCGACCCCGGGAGGGCCGCCCACGCGCGCCGAGGCCCGCGACGACGTGGAGCGACGCAGAGCATGATCAGGTAGTCGCGGGCACGGGAGAACCAGCAGTACGCCGACCGCCACCAGGCGGGCGGCTCGGGGCGAAGGAACGCGTTCCAGGGCACCAGCAGCCCTAGCCCGACAGGTCACCTTTCGTAGGCGTCGCTGCGGAGACTTCATGTCCACCACCTTCCTGCGCGCTGCCGCGCGCCTTCTCGTCGTACCGGTCGCCTCGACGGTGCTCCTCGCCGCCCCGTCGGCGCCCTCGCACGCCGACACCTTCGTGCCGGCCCCCGGCGTCAGCAACGCCACCACCGCCGACGCGCCTGCACCGGCGCCGTCCACCGAGCCCGCCCCGCTCACCCGGGAGCAGAAGCAGGTCCTGCTCGGCAAGCGTGCGGTCGCCAAGGCGCGCAGCCGTGCCGGCAGCGCCTACCGCTACGGCGCCACCGGTCCGCGCGCCTTCGACTGCTCGGGCCTGACCCAGTGGGTCTACAAGAAGCTCGGCAAGCGCCTGCCGCGCACCTCCGGCGCCCAGGCCGGTGCCGTGCGCCACGTGCGCCACCCGCGCCCCGGTGACCTGGTGTTCTTCACCGACGGCGGTCACGTCTACCACGTCGGCATCTACGCCGGGCGCCACATGCTGTGGCACGCCTCGCGCCCGGGCCACCCGGTCGCCAAGGAGCGGATCTGGACCTCGTCGGTCTTCTACGGCCGGGTCCGCTGACCCGCACCTGTCCTCGACCGCCGGTCCCGCGTATGAGGCGGGGCCGGCGGTGGGCATTGGGCGGTGGGCATCTACGGGTGCGCGATGCTGTCCCCGTGACGATCTACGTCGACGACATGCAGCCGCCCGCCCGGGTCGGCCCGGTCGAGGGCGAGTGGTCGCACCTGCTCTCAGACCTGCCCGGGCCGGAGGGGGACCCGCGAGTCTGCTCGCCTTCGTCGAGCGGCTCGGCGTGGACCCGCGCTGGATCCAGAACGAGGGCACCGCGACCGAGCACTTCGACCTGCGCGAGCCGATGCGGCAGCGCGCGCTCGCGCTCGGCGCCGTCCCGGTCCGCTACGGCCGCGAGGTCGCCCGGATCACGATGGCCAAGCGCGAGGTCACCGGCCGGTGAGCCTAGCGACCGGTGAAGTGGGGCGGACGTCGCTCCGCGAACGAGCGCATCGCCTCGTCGAGGTCGTCGCTGAGCAGGAAGGCGGAGTTCCACACCGCCGTGTAGCGCAGACCGGCCTCGACCCGCGGGCCGCGCTCGGCGTCGAGGACGTCCTTGATGCCACGCAGGACCAGCGGGGAGTTGGCCGCCATCCGCGCGGCGAGCCTCCCCGGCCGCCGTACGGGTGGCCTCGGCGTCGTCGTGCACGCTGTTGACCAGGCCGATCTCCGCGGCGCGGACGGCGTCGATGTCGTCGCCGGTCAGCGCCAGGCTCGCGCAGGTGGCCGTCGCCGATGATGCCGACCAGGCGCTGCAGGCTGCCGAGGTCCGCGACGATGCCGACCTTGGCCTCGCGGATGCTGAACTGGGCGTCGGCCGAGGCGATCCGTACGTCGCACGCCGCCGCCAGGTCCACGCCCCCGCCGATGCACCAGCCGGTGAGCGCCGCGACCGTCGGCTTGCGCAGGTTCGCCACGGCGTCCAGCGCGCGCTGCCAGCGCCGGATCAGGGCGAGCAGGTGCTGCCGGGCGCCGGCGTCGGTCGCGCCGCGCAGCGGGGCGAAGGTGGCCGCGGCCGCGCCCAGGTCGAGGCCGAAGGAGAAGTGCGGGCCGGTGCCCGTCACGACCACCGCGCGCACCTCCGGGTCCTCCTCGAAGCCGGTGAAGGTGGCGGCCAGGCTCGGCGAAGAAGTCCTCGTCCATGACGGCCTTGCCGCCGGGACCGGCCAGCGCGACGGTGGCCACGGCGGCGTCGTAGGTGACGGTGAAGCGCTGCTCAGCGGTCATGCTGCGGAGCGTAGTCGTTCCGGTACCCGATAGATTTCGTCTCGTGCCCGGCATCGCTCCTGAGATCCGGCGGCACGGAGCAACCGACGTCAACGACGACGCGGCCGTCCTCGCCGCGTACTCCTCCGACGCCTCCCTCTACCGTGTCCCGCCCGCTGCGGTGGTGTTCCCGCGCGTGTCCGACGACGTCCGCGCCACGCTGGCCGCCGCCCGGGAGCCTGGGCCTGACGGTCACTGCCCGGGGCGCCGGTACGTCGGTCGCGGGCAACGCGATCGGCCCCGGCATCGTGCTCGACTTCAGCCGGCACATGAACCAGGTGCTGAGCATCGACGGCGACGCGGCCACCGCCGTGGTCCAGCCCGGCGTGGTGCAGGCCGCGCTGCAGGCCGCGGCGGCGCCGTACGGGCTCCGGTTCGGACCGGACCCCTCGACCAGCACCCGCTGCACGATCGGCGGGATGATCGGCAACGACGCGTGCGGGGCACGCTCGCTGGCGTTCGGCCGCACCTCGCACAACACCCTCGGGCTGCGCGCGCTGCTCGCCGACGGCACCGAGCCTGGTGACCGGCCCCGGCACCGCGCAGGCCGGGAACGGCGTGCTGGACCGGGTCCGCGACGTGGTCGCAGCCGACCTGGCGACCGCGCGCACCGAGTTCGGCACCTTCGGGCGGCACGTCTCCGGGCTGGCCGTGGAGCACCTCCTGCCCGAGCGGTACGACCTCACCCGGGCCCTGGTCGGCTCCGAGGGCACCCTCGCGGTGCTCACCGAGGCCACGGTCCGCCTGGTCGGCACGCCCGCCGCCAAGCCTGCTCGTGGTGATCGGCTTCCCCGACTTCCCGACCGCCGGGCACGCCACCCCCGAGGTGCTGGCGTTCACGCCGTCCGCGTGCGAGGGCATCGACCGCCGGATCGTGGACGTGATCCGCGAGCGTCGCGGCGCCGCCGCCGTGCCGGAGCCTGCCCGCGGGCAACGCCTGGATGTTCGTCGAGATCGCGGGCGAGGACCCCGCCGAGGTGCGTCGCAGGGCGGACCTGCTCGCCGGCGCCGGTCTCGGCGTCTCCGCGCTCGTGGTCGAGGACCCGGTCGCGGTGGAGCGGCTGTGGAGGATCCGTGCCGACGGTGCCGGGCTCGCGGGCCGTGCTCCGTCGGGCCGGCCGGCCTGGGCGGGCTGGGAGGACGCCGCCGTGCCTCCGGACCGGCTGGGCACCTACCTGACCTCCTTCGACGAGCCTGCTCGCCACGCACGGGCTGACCGCGATGCCGTTCGGGCACTTCGGCGAGGGCTGCGTGCACGTGCGGATGGACTTCGCCTTCGACTCCCCCGACGGGCCGCAGCGCTACCGCTCGTTCGTCGAGGACGCCGCCGACCTGGTCGCCTCGCTCGGCGGCTCGCTGTCCGGCGAGCACGGCGACGGCCGGGCCCGCAGCGAGCCTGCTCCCGCGGATGTACTCCCCGCGCGCGCTCGCCCTGATGTCGGGCATCAAGAAGGCCTTCGACCCCGACGGGCTGCTCAACCCGGGGATCATCGTCGACGCCGCGCCGCTGACCGCCGACCTTCGCTACGGCGTGCACGCGGGCCTGCGCAAGAACCTCGCGATGGCCTACGCGACCGACGGCGGCGACTTCGGCCAGGCCGTGCACCGGTGCACCGGCGTCGGCAAGTGCCGCGCCGACAACACCGGCTCGGGCGGGGTGATGTGCCCGTCGTACCAGGCGACGAAGGAGGAGATCCACTCCACCCGCGGCCGCGCCCGGCTGCTGCAGGAGATCGTCAACGGCGACAGCGACATCACCTGGTCCTCGCCGGCCGTGCACGAGGCGCTCGACCTCTGCCTGGCCTGCAAGGGCTGCGCGTCGGACTGCCCGACCGGCACCGACATGGCCAGCCTACAAGGCCGAGGTGCTGCACCAGACCTACAAGAACAAGTTTGCGCCCGCGCAGCCACTACTCCGTGGGCTGGCTGCCGCGCTGGGCCAGGCTCGGCTCGGCGATGCCGCGCCTCGCCAACAAGTCGATGGACGTCACGCCGCTGCGCAAGGTCGCGCTCAAGGCGGCCGGCGTGGACACCCGGCGGCGGATGCCGGCGTTCGCGCGGCGTACCTTCCGCCGGACGTTCGAGCCGGCGACGACCGGTACGCCGATCGTGCTCTTCGTCGACTCCTTCACCAACCACTTCGCCCCCCAGGTGGCGGACGCAGCCGCACAGGTGCTCCGCGAGGCGGGCTTCGCGCCGAGGATCACCCGCCAGCAGGAGTGCTGCGGACTGCCCTGGATCAGCACCGGTCAGGCTCGACGGGGCCGCCAAGCGGCTGCGCTCGATGGTCGAGGCGCTCGCACCCGACGTACGGGAGGGGCTGCAGGTGGTGGGCCTGGAGCCGTCCTGCACGGCGGTGCTGCGCCACGAGCCTGACCGAGCCTGGTGCCGGGCGAGGACGCCGCCCGGGTCGCCGGCGCGACGGTGACCCTCGCCGAGTTCGCTGTCGGGCGTGGAGGGCTGGACCCCGCCGGACCTGTCGGGCGTCACGGTGGTCGCGCAGCCGCACTGCCACCACCACGCGATCATGGGCTGGGAGACCGACCGCGCCCTGCTGGAGCGCGCCGGTGCCCGGGTGCAGAGCATCGCGGGCTGCTGCGGGATGGCCGGGAACTTCGGCGTCGAGCAGGGCCACTACGAGGTGTCCGTGGCGATCGCCGAGGCCAACCTGCTGCCCGCGCTGCGAGCCCCCGCCGCGCAGCGGGTGGTGCTGGCCGACGGCTTCTCCTGCCGCACCCAGATCGACGAGCCTGGCGCCCGGCACCGAGCCGAAGCACCTCGCGGAGTCTGCTGGCCCAGAGCCTAGGTCAGGTGCGACCCGCGAGCCAGGCGTTCGTGCGGTCCACCAGCGCGAGCCGGGCGTCCTCGTCGGTCGCGGCCGGCGCGGGCTCGGCCGGGCGGCTCTTGCGGTAGTAGCCGGAGACACCCTCGGGCGTCGTGCCGAGCCGGACGAGGTGGGCCGCGGAGTCCCGCGGCGACAGCAGCACCCGGCGCTCCAGCGGCCGGGCCAGGTTGCGCAGCAGGCGCAGCACCGGCCGGGTCTCCAGGCCGCGGTTCGCGATGTTGGTCGACACCGCGCCGGGGTGCACCGCGATGGCGCGCAGGCCGTGGCACCCGTGCTCCGCCGCCAGCCAGGCCGCGTGGTGGACCAGCCCCAGCCTTCGAGGTGCCGTACGCCGCCCACGAGTCGTACGGCGTCTCCCGCCCCAGCATCGCCTCCACCGTCCCGCGCTCGTGCAAGCTGGGAGACGACGTGCAGCACCCGGGCGTCGCCGTCGGCGGTCGCCGCGGTCAGCAGGGCCGGCAGCAGCGCCTCGGTGAGGTCGACGGTGCCGAGGTAGTTGGTGCGCCAGTGCACCTCGTGGCCGTCCACGAGCCTGCGGTGCGGACCAGCGCGAGCCGAGGTCCAGGTGGATCCCCGCGCTGTTGACCAGCAGGTGCAGGCGATCGGTGCGCTCGGCGTACCACTGGGCGAAGCGGGCGACCGAGCCCCGGTCCGCGAGGTCCAGCGCGTGCCACTCCAGCCCGTCGACCGCGGCCTGGCGGGTGGTGACGACGACCTCCCAGCCGTCATCGGCCAGTGCGCGGGCCACGGACTCGCCGATCGAGCCGGGCCCGGCGCCCGTGACGACGGCGCGGCGGGGTGCGGACATGGGGCCACCCTAGGCGAGTCGTAGGGTCGTGGACGTGTCCTCCACCCGTCGCCCGGGGCTCGCCGTCGTCGCGGTCCTGCTCTTCGTCTCCGGCTGGGCGACCAACCACTTCGCCGCGATCATCCCCGTGCTCCGCGATCGCGAGGGCCTCTCGGCGACCGTCCTCGCCGGCGCCTTCGGGATCTACGCGCTCGGCCTGCTGCCGGGGCTGCTCGGCGGCGGCGCGCTCTCGGACCGGACCGGTCGCCGGCCGCTGGTGCTGACCGGCGCCACCGTCGCGGCGGCGGGCAACCTGCTCATGCTCTGCTGGCACCCGGTCGCCGGGATCTACCTCGGCCGGCTCGTCGTGGGCGTCGGGGTCGGCCTCGCGATGAGCGCCGGGACCGCGTGGGCCGCGGACCTCGGCGGCCGCACCGGTACGACGATCGCCGGCACCGTGCTCACCGCGGGCTTCGCCTCCGGTCCGCTCGCCACCGGCCTGGTCGCCGAGTTCGCCTCCGGATCCGCGCAGTCTGGTCGCGCCCTTCACCCTCACCATCGTGCTCTCCCTCGCGGGGGTGGTGCTCGGCGTGGTGGCCGCGCCGCCCACCAGCGGCGAGGCCGGCACGGCGGGCGTCGTGCAGCCGGAGGGCGACCGGCTCGGCGTGGGCCGGGCGCTGGCGCGCGCGGTGCCGATGGCGCTGTGGGTGTTCGCCTCGGTGACGGTGCCGATCGTGGTGCTCGCCGGGCGGGTGAGCACCCACGGTGGCCCGTGGCTGGCCGGCGTCGCGTCCGCGCTGGCTCTCGGCACCGGCGTGGTGACCCAGGTGGTCGCGCGCCGGTCCGGCTGGGGACCGCGGGCCGGGATCGTCGGGGCACTGCTGGCCGCCACCGGCTTCGTGCTCGCGGCGGTCGTCGACTCCACGGCCGGGGTCGCGCTCTTCGTGGCGACCTCCGTGGTGCTCGGCGCGGCGTACGGCCTGTGCCTGCGCGCCGGCCTGGTCGACGTCGAGACGCTGACCCCGCCCGAGCACCGCGGTGCGGTGATCGGGGTCTACTACGTGTGCACCTACCTGGGCTTCGGGCTGCCCGTGCTGATCGAGGCGCTGCGCACGCCGGTGGGCACCCTGACGCCGTACCTCGTGCTGAGTGCGGCGGCCCTCGCTGCCGCCGCCCTGCGCACGGCCCAGCTTGCGCCGCCCGGCACAATGACGGCCATGTCGAGCGAGCCTCCCGTCCTGCTCCACCGCGACGGCCGGGCGGCGCACCTCGTGCTGAACCGGCCGCGGGCCATCAACGCGCTGACCCACGAGATGGTCGGGATCATCACCGCCGCGCTCGAGGAGTGGCGCGAGGACGACACCGTGCGCACCGTCGTGCTGACCGGGGCGGGTGAGCGGGGTCTGTGCGCGGGCGGCGACATCGTGGCGATGTGGCGCGACGCGAAGGCCGGCGGGACCGAGGCCGCGGCGTTCTGGGCGGACGAGTACCGGCTGAACGCGCTCATCGCGTCGTACCCGAAGGCCTATGTGGCGATCATGGACGGCATCGTGCTCGGCGGCGGGATCGGCCTGTCCGCGCACGCACCGCAGCGGGTCGTCACCGAGCGCTCCGCGATCGGCATGCCGGAGACCGGGATCGGCTTCCTGCCCGACGTCGGCGGCACCTACCTGCTCTCCCACGCGCCCGGCGAGACCGGCACGCACCTCGGCCTGACCGCGGGCTCGGTCGGCGCGGGCGACGCGATCGCGATCGGCTTCGCCGACCACTACGTCCCCCTCCGCGAAGTCTGCCCGGCCTGCTCGCCGCGCTCGCGACGACCGACGCCGACGAGGCGCTGGCGGCCTTCGAGGAGCCCGCCCCGCCGTCCCCGCTGGCGCAGGCGCGGCCCTGGCTCGACACGGCGTACGCCGGCGACGACGCCCTCGCGATCCTCGCCCGCCTGCGCGCGCTGGGCACCGAGGACGCCACCCGCGCGGCCGACGCGATCGAGGCGAAGTCGCCGACGTCGGTCAAGGTCACCCTGCGGGCACTGCGCGAGGCGGCCGGGATGGACCGGCTGGAGCCCGCACTGGACCTGGAGTACCGGCTCGCGCTCGGCTTCCACACCTCCCACGACTTCGTCGAGGGCGTCCGCGCGCAGGTGGTCGACAAGGACCGCGACCCTCAGTGGCAGCCGGCGACGCTGGCCGAGGTGGCGGCGGCGGACGTCGCGGCGTACTTCGCGCCGGTGGGCGAGCGCGAGCTCGGGCTGGCCGACCGCTAGCGTGCAGGGGTGTTCGCGTACGAGTTCGAAGGCCGTTCCCCGCAGGTCCACCCCGAGGCGTTCATCGCCCCGACCGCCACGCTGATCGGCGACGTACGGATCGAGAAGGGCGCCAGCGTCTGGTACGGCGCCGTGCTGCGCGCCGACATCTGCACGATCATCGTCCGCGAGGGCGCCAACATCCAGGACAACTCGGTCGTGCACGGCGCCCCGGACGTGACGGTCGAGATCGGCGCGCACTCCACGGTCGCGCACGCCTGCGTCTTCCATGGTGACTCGCTCGGCGAGAAGGGCCTGGTCGGCAACGACTCGACGGTGCTCGACGGCGCCAAGATCGGCGCGGGCACGCTGGTCGCGGCGGGCTCGCTCGTCGCGCCCGGCACCGAGCCTCCCGGACGGCGTGCTGGCCGCGGGCAGCCCTGCCCAGGTCAAGAAGCCGATCGAGGGCACCGGCGCGCAGTTCTGGATCGAGACGAACGCGCCCTACTACGCCGACCTGGCGCGCCGGCACGCGGCGGGCATCAAGCCCGTCCGCTGAGCCGGCGATCGAGCAGGTCCGCGACCAGGTCCACCTGGCGCGGGTCGCCACCGGTCGGGATGAGTCTGCACCTCGTCGGCGCCGATCGCGGCGAACCGGTCCAGCAGTGCACCCAGGCTCCTCGAGCGTGCCGGCGAAGCCGGCCGTCACGGCGAGCGCGTCGACCAGGTCGGCCGGCAGCCAGGCTCATGTAGTGCCGCAGGTGGGCGTGCACCTGCGCGCGCGGGTCCGGCGCGGTCTCGGCGAGTGCGAACCAGAAGGACGTGGTGAGCCTCGGCGCCGGCCTGCCGCGCTCCGCCCAGGCGTCGCGGGCGACCGCGAACAGCGCCTCGGTCTCGGCCACGTCGGCGTTCAAGGTCATCCCGGCCAGCCCGTCCGCCCAGCGCGCGGCGTGCCGCAGGGTGCGCGCGCCGAGGGTGCCGACGAGCAGACTCGGGACCACGCGGGCGGTGCGGGCGGGGGCCGACCTCACCGGCGGCCCAGACCTCGCGCAGGCGTTCGGCGCGTGCGGCCATCTCGCCCATCGTCCGGCTCGACCAGTCCGCCCCGACCGCGGCGTAGTCCTCCTCGCGACCGCCGACCCCGAGCCCGACCGAGAGCCGCCCGGCACAGAGCCGGTCCGCGGTGGCGAGCGCCTTGGCGAGGTGCACCGGGTCGTGCAGGCTGCGGTACGACGACAGTGGCCGCGATCCGCACCCGGCGCGTCCACGCCGAGACCGCACCGAGCAGGGTGAGCGCGTCGGGGTTGTCGAACAGGATCCGCTCGCCGAAGCAGAGGGATGCGAACGGACCGCCGTCGATCCGCCCGGCCCAGTCCCGCAGCGAACTCGGGGGTGACGTCCGGCTCCATCACCGGCAGCGTCATCCCGACCTGCATCACCAGACCACGCCGCGGTCGACGACCAGGTTGGCGCCGGTGATCGACGCGGCCGCGTCGGAGGCCAGGAACAGCAGCGACTCCGCCACGTCCACGGGCGGCATGAACCCCGGGATCACCGAGGTGCTCTTGGCGACCAGGTCCCAGTTGGCGTCGGCCGGGAGCCCGGCCGCCGCCGCCTCGATCATCGGGGTGGCGATGCCACCCGGGGAGACGCAGTTGACGCGCACCCCGCGGGTGCCGAGTCTCGACGGCGAGGGAGCGCATGCCGAGCAGGAGCGCGGCCTTGGAGGCGCAGTACTGCGCGTTGTAGGGCTGCCCCATCACCGCGGAGATCGACGCCACCGAGACCACGTTGCCCGTGCTGGCGACCAGCGCCTCGGCGTACGACTGGGTGAGGAGCAGGGGCGCCACCGCGTTGACGTCGAGGTGCTTGCGCAGGCTGGCGGCGGTGATCGTGCCGAGTCTCGGCGAACTGCTGGACGCCCGCGACGTTGCAGAGCACGTCGAGGCCTCCGAGCTCGGCGAGCGTGGCCTCCACGAACTCCTCGCGCGCCACGTCGTCGGCCAGGTCGCACGGCACCACGCCCTCGGCCGCCACCACGTCGGTCGCGACCACCCGCGCACCCTCCTCGCGGAAGAGCCCGGCCACCACCTGGCCCAGGCCCCCGGCGGCCCCGGTGACGACGATGCGGCGATCGGTGAAGCGCGCCGGGCGCGCGGTGCTGGTCATGGCGCTCAGAATAGAACGTGTTCTACCTCTTGTCTGCTGTCTACGCTCGGCACATGACCGACGCGTGGCAGACCGACAGGCTCGACCTCGACGGCTACCTCGCCCGGCTCGGCGTCACCCGCTCCGCGCCCTCGCGCGCCGCGCTGGACGCCCTGCACGAGGCCCACGTGCGCACCTTCACCTTCGACAACATCGACGTGCTGCTCGACCAGCACCCCGGCGTCGGGCTCGACGTGCTCGACGAGAAGCTCGTCGGCCGCGGCCGCGGCGGCTACTGCTTCGAGCACGCCACCGTCGTCGCCGCCGCCCTCGACCGGCTCGGGTACGACGTACGGCGCCACCTCGGCCGGGTCGGCGACCCCGCCGCCGGCACCGTCCAGGGCCGCACCCACATGACCGTGGAGGTGGTCCTCGACGGCGAACGACTGCTCTGCGACCCCGGGTTCGGGATGAGCCTGCTCCGCCCGGTGCCGCTCGTCGACGGCGCGGAGTCCGACCAGGACGGCTGGCGCTACCGCGTCGTCCGCTCCGAGGCCGGCTGGGGCCTGGAGCGCCTGCGCGAGGGCGGTTGGGAGCTCACCCACACCACCGACGAGCCTGCCCGTGCTGCCCGTCGACGTCGCCATCGGCCACCACTGGACGAGCACCTTCCCCGCCTCGCACTTCCGCAGCGGCCTGATGGTCACCCGTCACCTCGACGGGCGCCACGTCTCGCTCACCGCCACCACCGTGACCGTACGACGCCCGGAGGCACCCACCGAGCACCGCGAGCCTGCGGGACGGGGAGCCTCGCGGAGTGGCTCGTCGCGCTCGGCGTGCCGGAGCCCGAGCGGGCAGGCTCTGGCCGAACGCTTCGGCTAGGACCCGGCGTAGCCGTGCACCGTGCGGTGCAGACTCGGCCATCCGCTCGTCGAGGTCGTGCGCGACCCGTGCCGCGGCCTCGAGCTCGACGAGCAGACTCGCCGGGGACGTCCTTGTCGTACTTGTAGTAGATCTTGTGCTCGACGCTGGCCCAGAAGTCCATCGCGACGGTGCGGATCTGCAGGCTCGATCGGCACGCGTCGTACGTTCTCGGACAGGAAGACCGGGATCTCCACGATCGCGTGCAGGCTGCGGTAGCCGTTGGGCTTGGGCCGGGCGATGTAGTCCTTGATCGTGCGGACCGTGATGTCGGACTGCGTGGTGAGCATGTCGAGCACCTGGTAGGCGTCGGAGATGAAGTCTGCACACGATCCGCACGCCGGCGATGTCGGTGATCTGCTCGCTGATCTCGTCCAGGCTCCTGCGGGACGCCGAGCCGGGCCGCCTTCGCCCGCAGGCTCTCGATCGACTTCAGCCGCGAGTCGACGTGCTCGATCGGGTTGCCGGTCCCACGGAAGGACAGGCTCCTCGCGCAGGATGTTGATCTTCGTCAGCATCTCGTCGAGGCCGAACTTGTAGTGCAGCAGGAACTCGCCCAGCCTCCTGCGCCAGCGCGGAGACGTCCTCGACGGCCATCGGCACGTGGTCCTCGGGCTGGCTCCTCTCGTCGGGGAGAGGGACGCTCGCGGTGCTCATCGTGCTCCTGGTGGGCAGGGTCGGGGGTCGGTGCATCCCAGTGTGCCCGGTGCGCGGTGAGCCATCCCCCCGGCCCCTGACGCAAGGGTTTGCCGGAAGTGATAGCGCGCAGGCGCCGATTGTTGGCACGAGCCCCCGGGACAAGGTTGGATCTGCCTCGGTACCAGCCGGATTCGGCAGGAGAAGACACACGCTCCGGGGGAAGCGATGGGATCCAGGACGGGTTCGTGGACACCAGGTGAGGACTGCCCGGCGTGCGGCACCTCGGACGACGAGTGCAACCTCAACCTCGAGGTCGGCGACCGGACCCCCTGCTGCGCCGAGTGCCGTCACCCGGCCGTGGCGCGAGCCACCCCGCACACGTGGGACGGAGGTGCCGACGAGGCGCGGCAGTGCGTCGTGTGCCGCTTTCCGGAGGAGGCGCTCGAGACCGCTGGCCTGGGGAGCTCCTGCCTGCCGGGGCTCGCCGCGCTCCACCACGCCGCGCACGCCGAGGGACGCGCGGCCGGGATCCACGAGGAGCGCGCCCGCACGAGCACCGCGAGCAGCGCTCGGTGAGCGGACTGCTTCCCCACCTGCTGCGCTTCCTCCCGCACCGACTGCGGGTGCTGCTGGCCCGGCGCCTGCTGGGGTGGGAGATCCACCCCACCGCTCACCTGGGCCGTAGCGTGCTGCGGGTCGGCCACCTCCGGATGGCAGCCGGCTCCTCGATCGGCAACGGCAACCGGGTGTGGGGGCTCGACGAGTCTCGTCCTGGGCGAGGGGGCATCCATCGGTGGGGACAACGTCGTCACCGGCTCGCGCAGCGGGACCGGCCTCTACGGCCCGACCCAGGACGAGGGCCGGCGACCGCGGCTGGTCCTGGGCGCCTGGGCGACCATCACCGTCGCCCACCACATCGACTGTGCCGACCTGGTCGAGCCTGGAGCACCACGCCACGATCCTCGGCTTCGGCTCGGTCGTGCTCACCCACAGCCTCGACCTGCGCACGGACCGTTTCCGGACCCAGCCGGTCCGCCTCGGTCACCACAGGCTGCCTGATGAGCGGATGCACCGTCTTCATGGGCGTCACGCTGGCGCCCCAGACTCGTGGTCTCGGCCGGCTCCGTCGTCAGCCGCTCGCTCGACCAGCCCTTCACGCTGTACCGCGGCAACCCCGCCGAGCCGGTCCGCACGCTGGACGAGGACGGCATCTTCCTCAACCGTGCCCGCCACTTCGGCAAGGGCACGCCCGGGGAGCCGGCGGACTGACCCGGCGAGCGGTCTCCCTGCGAGGATTGCCCCGTGCGCCGACGTACCGTGCTGGGACTCGCGGCCCTCGGCGCGGCCGGGGCGGCGCTGGCGGCGTGCGGTGACGAGGAGCAGGAGCGAGTGGTGAGCCCAGCGAAGGACGCGGTCCGGCACGACTACGGTCCCGGCCCCAGCCAGTACGGCGAGCTTGCACCTCCCCGGCGGGACGCCGCGCGGTGTCGTGGTGGTCGTCCACGGCGGCTTCTGGCGCTCGGAGTACGACGCCGGCTCGCTCGGCACCCCCTGGCGCGCGACCTCGCTCGGCGAGGCTGGGCGGCCTGGAACCTGGAGTACCGGCGGGTCGGCCCCGGGATGGGCGGGGAGGGCGGCGCCCCGGCGACCTTCGACGACGTCGCCACCGGCATCGACCTGCTCGCGACCCTCGACGTGGACACCTCGACCGTGGTGACCCTGGGGCACAGCGCGGGTGGGCACCTCGCCACCTGGGCGGCGGGCCGCGCCGCGCACGGCTGGCCCGCGGAGGTCCCGGTCACGCACGTGATCAGCCAGGCCGGCGTGCTGGACCTGCGCTCGGCCGCGCGCGAGCAGGCTGGGCGCCGGAGCGGTCGAGGCCTTCCTGGGGCACGCGCCGACCACCGCGGACGCGCGGTACGACCCCGGGCAGCGAGCTCCCGCTCGGCGTACCCGTGTGGTGCGTGCACGGCACCGACGACGACACCGTTCCGCTGCAGCAGTCGGTCGACTACGTCGCCCGGGCGAAGGCCGCGGGCGGCACCGCCGAGCCTGGTCGAGGTCGCGGGCGACCACTTCGTCGTCATCGACCCGACCTCGAAGGCGTGGGCACGCCAGGTGGAGATCCTCGACGGGATCAGCGGGGGCGCTCCCGGCTGACGACCTCGGGGGACAGCCCCCACTCGTCGCCCCCGAGCCGCGACAGCGGCGCCAGCCGCCCGAGCACGGGGTGACCGTCCACGACCGCGTCCGGGTCGACCGTCACCGCGACCACGTCGCCGAGGACCAGCACCGAGTCGCCGACCGGGATCGTGCGGTGCAGCCGGCACTCCAGGGACGCCGGCGAGGCGGCGACCCGCGGCGGAGCGACCACCGCGCTCGGCGCCATCGCGATGCCCAGCCGGTCCGCCTCGTCGACCTCCGCCTCGAAGCGGGCGCTGGAGCCGTTGACCAGGTCGATGAGCGGCTCGCTGGCGAGGCTGATCGTGAACTCGCCGGTCTCCTCGACGTTGCGCAGGGTGTCCTTCGCGCCGACCGAGGTGAACTGCACGATCGGCGGGCTGGCGCTGGCGATGGTGAAGAACGAGTGCGGCGCCAGGTTGCCGACACCCTCGGCCGATCGGGTCGCGACCCACGCGATCGGCCGCGGTACGACGAGCGCGGTCATCAGCCGGTAGCCGTTGACGTCCGGGTCACCCGGGCGCAGGACGAGATGCTCGGAGGCCATGCCGCGATTGTGCCCCGCCGCACCCGGGCTACCGGAACAGGCCCTCGGCCAGCGGGGTCGGCGAGCCGAACCGGTGCGCGGTGACCGCGACCGCCTGCTCGTGCAGGAAGGGCAGCAGGCTCCACCCGGCCGGCCTCGAGGACCGGCTGGGCGTAGAGCGCGACATCGACCCGGCCGCCGCTCGCCTCGGCGAAGGCGCTCCGGCTGCCGCCGAGCAGCCGGACCCGCGCGGGCGGCTGGGTGGTCAGGACCCGGCGCCAGGCCGCGTCGTCCTGCACCCGCACGGTCACGCCGAGCCCGGCGAGCCGGTCGGCGAGGACCCGGTCGGGCGAGGCCGGCACCGAGACGGTGACCGGAGCGCCGACGAGCAGCCCGGCGCCCACGACACGCAGCAAGCTGGGCGGGATCGCCCTGCTCGTCGCGCACGGTCACCGGGACCGGCAGGTGCCGCAGCACGTTCTTCTCCGCTGTCAGCCCCGAGACGTCGCGCGGTGCGCCGAGGTCGCGCTGCCACACGAGCGCGTCCGAGCCCAGGGCCCGCTCCAGGAAGCCGGTCCGGGCGGCGTCCAGGCCGAGGGCGCGTGCGGCGTCGAGGACCCGCCGGGCCGTCGTGCCGAGCGGGGCGGAGGCGGTGGCCGGTGCGGGGACCCAGTCGCTGAGACCGATCAGGTAGACTCGGGCCGCCCGCCTTGGTGCCGGCTCCGACGGCCGACTTCTTCCAGCCACCGAAGGGTTGGCGGCGCACGATCGCGCCGACCGTCGAGCGGTTGACGTAGGCGTTGCCGGCCTCGACGCGGTCCACCCAGGTCTCGATCTCGGCGCGGTCGAGGGAGTGCAGTCCGGCGGTCAGACCGTAGTCCACCTGGTTCTGGATCGCGATCGCCTCGTCGAGGTCGTCGGCGGCGATCAGGCCCAGCACCGGGCCGAAGTACTCGGTGAGGTGGAACTCCGAGCCCCGTCGTACGCCGGTCTTGACGCCGGGCGACCAGAGCCGCCCCGTGTCGTCGAGCCGCCGCGGCTCGACCAGCCAGGACTCACCGGGAGCCAGGCTCGGTCAGCGCCCGCTCCAGGCTTTGCCGCTGACCGGCTCGATGACCGGGCCCATCTGCGTGGTCGCGTCCGAGGGGTAGCCCACGGTCAGGGAGGAGACCGCGTCCACGAGCCTGGTCGCGGAAGCGGCGCGAGTCTCGCGACCGAGCCGACCAGGATGCCGAGGGAGGCGGCCGAGCACTTCTGGCCGGCGTGGCCGAAGGCGGAGTACACGAGGTCCTTCACGGCGAGGTCGACGTCGGCGTGCGGAGTGACCACGATGGAGTTCTTGCCGCTGGTCTCGGCGAGCAGCGGCAGGTCCGGGCGGAACTCGCGGAACAGCGCCGCCGTCTCGAAGGCGCCGGTGAGGATCAGCCGGCCGACCCGCTCGTCGGCGATCAGCCGGCGGCCCAGGTCGTTCTCGGGCAGGTGGACCAGCCTGCAGCACCTCGCGCGGCACGCCGGCCGCCCACAGCGCCTCGACCATGACCGAGCCGCAGCGCTGAGCCTGCGGGGCGGGCTTGATGACGACCGGGCTGCCGGCCGCCAGCGCGGACAGCACCGAGCCCGCCGGGATCGCGACCGGGAAGTTCCACGGCGGCGTCACCACGGTCAGGCCGACCGGAACCTGCCGGGCCCCGTCGATCTCGTCGAGCCTGCTCGGCGAGCAGGGCGTAGTAGTCGGCGAAGTCGATCGCCTCGGAGACCTCGGGGTCACCCTGGTCGAGCGTCTTGCCGCACTCGGCGGCCATCACCTCCAGCAGGCTCGGCGCGGGCCTTCTCCAGGCTCACCGCGGCGCGGCGCAGGACGGCGGCGCGCTCCGCACCGGACCGGGAACCCCAGTCCGCACCGGCGGCGACAGCGGTGGCGAGGACCTGCTCCAGGGCGGCCTCGTCGGAGATCGTGTGCTCGGCGACCAGGGCCGCACCGGCGTCGGAGCCGGCGACGCGGTCGATGATCGCCCGGCCCCAGGCGCGGTTGCCGGGCAGCGCCGGGTCGGTGTCGGGGTGGTTGCCGAAGGTGCCGGGCGAGGTCTCGCGCGGCTCCTCGGTGGCACGGTCCTGTCGCCGGTTGGGCAGCGGTACGACGTCGTCGAGGTCCGCCAGCGAGGCGAGGAACCGGTCGCGCTCACGCGCGAACAGCGTGCTGTCGTCGTGCAGGTCGAAGACCGCCGACATGAAGTTGTCCTGGCTCGCGCCCTCCTCCGGGCGGCGCACCAGGTAGGCGATCGCGACGTCGAAGTCCTTGGGGTGCACGACCGGGACGTAGAGCAGCAGCCCGCCGACGGTGCGTCGTACCGCCTCGGCCTGGCCCTCGGCCATGCCCAGCAGCATCTCGAACTCGATCCGGTCGCGCACGCCGCGCTGACCGGCGAGCACCCACGCGTAGGCGATGTCGAAGAGGTTGTGCCCGGCGACGCCGAGCCGCACGTTCGCGACGTGCTCGGGGCGCAGCGCGTAGTCGAGCACCCGCTTGTAGTGGGTGTCCGACTCCTGCTTGGTCGACCAGGTCGCGACCGGCCAGTCGTGCAGGGACGCCTCGACGTGCTCCATCGGCAGGTTGGCGCCCTTGACCAGGCGGACCTTGATGCCGGCGCCACCGCGGGCGCGGCGCGCGGCCGCCCACTCCTGCAGGCGCATCATCGCGGCGAGCGCGTCCGGAAGGTAGGCCTGCAGCACGATCCCGGCCTCCAGCTTGCTCCAGGCTCCGGCCGGTCGAGCAGCCGGGTGAAGACCGCCATGGTGGTCTCGAGGTCGCGGTACTCCTCCATGTCGAGGTTGATGAACTTCGGCGTCGGCGACGCCGCAGCCGTCTCGAACAGGGGCAGCAGGCTCTTCTCGATGTGGTCGACGGCCTCGTCGAAGGCCCACGGCGAGTGCGGCGGCACGGTCGCCGAGACCTTGATGGAGACGTAGTCGACGTCCGGGCGGGCCAGCAGCCGCCGGGTGCCGTCGAGCCGACGGCCGGCCTCGGCCTGACCGAGGACCGCCTCGCCGAGCAGGTTGATGTTGAGCCGTACGCCGCGCTCGCGGATCCGCGCGATCGAGCGGCCCAGCCGCGCGTCGGTCGCGTCCACGAGCAGGTGGCCGACCATCTGCCGCAGCGCGCGGCGGGCGATCGGGATGACGATGCCCGGCGCGACGACGGACAGCAGCGCGCCGAGCCGGAGCAGCAGGCGCAGGTGCACGGGCAGGAAGCGGGGGGCGCTTCCGGCGAGGCTCGCGCAGGTTGGCCGCTGCGACGCTCATGTCCTCGGGCCGGATCACCCGGTCCACGAAGCCGACCGTGAAGTCCAGCCCGGACGGGTCGCGCAGCACGTCGGCGAGCCGTCGCGCGGCGGGCGCGGTCGGCTGCTCGGCCGCCTCGTCGAGCCAGCCTGCGGACCAGGGTGTCGACGTCGGCGAGCAGCGCGGCGTCCGGGCGCGGGTCGGTCATGGGGACATCGTCGCTCCCGGCGACCGCTAGGATAAAGCGATGAATTCCGATGCAAACCGTTAAGCAGGAGTGATGGTTCCACGCGTCGAGCAGCTTGGACGTCCGTCGGTTGAGACTGCTCCACGAGCCTGAGCCGCCGCGGCACCCTCGCCGAGGTCGCCGAGGCGCTGCACCAGAGCGCCTCCTCGGTGTCACAGGCACTCGCGCAGCCTGGAGCGGGAGGCCGGCGTACCGCTGCTGGAGAAGGTGGGCCGCCGGGTCCGGCTGACCCCCGCCGCGGAGGTCCTCGTCGAGCACACCGCCGTCATCCTGCAGCGCCTCGAGTCGGCCGCCTCCGACCTCGCCAGCCAGGGCGACGGCGCCGCCGGCACGGTCCGGCTCGCGGTCTTCCAGTCCGCCGCCTCCGCCTTCATGCCGCAGATGCTCACCGAGTCGGCCGCCCGCAACCCGCGGCTGCGGGTGACCATGTCGCAGCGCGAGCCCGAGCAGGCGCTCTACGAGACCTGGATGCGCGAGTTCGACCTGGTCGTGGCCGAGGAGTACCCCGGTCACGCGGCCCGCGTCTATCCCGACATCGACCGGCAGCCGCTCACGACCGACCTGCTCCGGCTCGCCGTACCGCCCTCGGGGGAGCCGTGGGACGCCATCACCTGCGTCGCCGACACCGCCGGCCTGCCGTGGACGATGGAGCCCGCCGGGACCGCCTCGCGGCACTGGGCCGAGCAGGCTGTGCCGCCGGGCCGGCTTCGAGCCCGACGTCCGCTTCGAGACCGACGACCTCGAGGCGCAGATCGCGCTCATCGAGAGCGGCAACGCCGTCGCCATCCTCCCCGACCTGATGCGGGTACGACGCCCGCCGGCCCTGCGCGTCGTCGACGTCGACGACCGGCGGCGCTCGGTCTTCACCGCCACCCGCGCGGCCATCAGCGGGACGCCGGCGATCCGCGCCTGCCGCGAGGCCCTGGCGGCCGTCGTACCGGCCGAGTCGACGGTGCCCTGAGGCCCGGCATCAGCCCAGGTGCGGCCAGGTCCAGTCCGCCCGACCGACCCGCGCCGGCGCGGTCACGCTGCTGGCGGCCGGAGACCCGGGCCGCAGCACCCGCTGGAAGCGCGCGACTCCCCGGCTGCGGTCCACGCTGAGCAGGCCGACGTACGGGCGGACGCGGACCTGGTCCGGCGACATGCACACCCCGGTCCGCAGGCCGGTGACCCCGCGGAACCCGCTGGCCTTGATCACCCGGTCGGTGGAGGAGGCGCCCGCGTCGGCGACCAGGTGCAGCGCGCCCGTCGCGTCGGTCCAGTAGACGCGCATGCCCTGGTCGGTCGTGCGGGCGCCGAGCGCCGTGGCACCGCCGAGCGTCACCGGGAGCCGCGTCGAGCGCACCAGACGGGTCCCGGTCCAGGTCGCGCGGCGCAGCGAGCGGTCCGCGGCGACCCAGTAGAGCGAGCGGTCGTCGAAGGCGACCAGGCGGCCGGGGTACCCGGAGCCGACCACCCGGAGCACGCGCACGCGCAGCGCGCTACCGGTGTCCCACCGGGTCTCCACCAGGCGGATCCGGCCGTCGGTCGCGGCGACCAGCTGGCGGGTCGTCTCGTGACCGGGCCAGGCTCTCGGCCGAGACCAGGCCCCACGCGATCGGTCGCCAGCGGAACGACTGCGCGGTCTTCTTGCTCAGGGTGACCCGCGTGTTCACCACCCGGCGCAAGGTGATCCGTCCGCCCGCGGTGTGCCCGAAGGCGTCGACGATGCAGCGGTAGCCGGTGCCCGCTCGCTCGGGAGCAGCGTGCGCGGGCGCCACGGCGCCCACCGCGAGGAGCAGACCGAGCACGAGACCGAGGACCCACGAGCGCTTGACCACGCGAGAACTGTAGGGCCCGGACAGCACGAGGGGCCGGACCACACCAGGACCCGGCCCCCCGATCACGCCTCAGCGCGTGGCGGTCACCGCAAGGTGTCGTCCCGGTGGTGCACCACGACGTCCTCGCGGCGTCCGGGGCGCGCGTAGAGCAGCGACAGCACGATGGCGAGCACGCCGGCGACGACGAGGATCGTGCCGAGCGCGCTGTCGTTGACGAAGGCTCAGGTCGATCGTGATCACGTCGAAGACGAGGATCAGGCCGAGCACCAGCAGCACGATTCCGAGTCCGATGTACATGTTCTTCCCCCTGTAGTCAGGCCAGCAGACAGACCAGCGCGGCAGCGATGGCGACGACGAGCAGCATCAGCACGATGCCCGGCAGGCTCGGCCACCTCGTCGGCAGGCTGCACCGCGCGGGCTTTGTGGACGGACATGACCTTCCCCCTTGTTAGGTGTCGTCCCCGTATTTGTCCTGCCTATTACCCTGAGTCTGCCGCGCCCATCCCCTCGGCGCCCGCCGTCCATCGCTTTCGAGGACATGGGCGTGCCACGGTCCCGCGGTGCGCCGTCCTGGACGCAGGCTCCCGAAGTGGTCGGAAAACACCCAGGCCCGGTGCTCGCGCTGCGAGGACCGGGCCTGTTCCGTGTCGGAGCCGCCTGTCGGAATCGAACCGACGACCTAGTCATTACGAGTGACTCGCTCTACCGACTGAGTTTAAGGCGGCGCGCCGCCCGAGGGCGACCGCGGAAGCATACCGAGGCCGGCGAGCAGCCGCCCAATCGTGCCCCCGTACGACGCGCGCGGGTCCGCTCAGGCGGCCGCGACCAGGCGCGGCTCGGTGTGCGCCTGGGGGGCGTCGCACCAGCAGGTGAAGTGGACGACGTAGTGGTCGTGGTGGCTGTCGAGGCCCGTGATCTGGTCCGGGAAGATCAGGCTCGCGCCGGCCACAGGACGTGCAGTCGTGGGTGAACATGGAGGCCTCCTCCGAGGTCCGATCGAGGTTGTCCCCTCTATTCTCGGCGGTCACCCTCTCAAGGGGTAGGCTCTCTTTCCTGCCGCTTCCCTAGGATTTCCCTTGAGGTCCGCATGCTCTCCCTGCACCAGGCTCACCTGCTTCCTCGCAACCTACGAGCACCGGTCGCTGACCCGCGCGGCGGAAGACCTGGGCTACGCCCAGCCGTCGGTGTCGGAGCAGGTGCGCAACCTGGAGAAGCAAGCTGGGCGTGCCGCTGTTCCGGCGGGTGGGGCGCGGCGTCGTACCCACCACGGCGGCCGACACCTTCCGGCCGCACGCCGAGCGGGTGCTCGCCGCGGCCGACGACGCGCAGCGCGCGGTGGCGAGCATCAAGTCGCTGGAGACCGGGACGATCCGGTTCGGGATGTTCGGCGTCGCCCGCCTCTACGGCGGTGCGGGGCTGGTCGCGGACGTCCTGGAGCGCTACCCGGGCGTGCGGGTGGAGCCTGGTCGGGCAGCACTCCCGCGAGGTGCAGGACAACCTGCGGCGTGGGCGCCTGGAAGCGGCCATGATCGCCGTCGCCGGCCTGTCCAGCGAGGGCCTGACGATCACGCCGATCGCTCGCGACGAGTCTCGTCTACGTCTCGGCCGACCCCGAGCGGCTGGGCTCGCCGGTGACCGCGCGCCGCCTCGCCGCGGCCCGGTTGGTGATGCCGGAGACGACGTGGAAGGACTCCGACTCCGCGCGCCTGGTGCTGCGCCGGATGCTGCACGAGGCGGGCCACAACCCCACCACGCGGATCGAGGTCGAGGACGTGGAGACCGCCATCGAGTCTGGTCGGGCGCGGCCTCGCCGACACGGTCACCCACAAGAGCGCCGCCCTGCAGCCTGCTCCCCCGGCTGGCGCCCGAGGCCGGCTGGGTCTCGCTGCGCCCGCGGGTCCACGACACGATGGCGATCGTGCACCGCGCCGGAGCGACGCTCTCCCCGGCCGCCCGGCTGGTGATCGACCTCGCGACCCAGCGGATCCAGGCGATCCTGGAGCCGGTCTAGGCGCTCAGCACTTCAGTCCGTCGGCAGGCACCTTGCCGTCGATGAGGTAGGCGTGCACGGCGTCGTCGACGCACTGGTTGCCCTTGTCGTAGGCCGTGTGGCCGTCGCCGTCACGGCTGACCAGCACACCGGACTCGAGCTCCTCGGCCATCGCCACCGCCTCCTCGTACGGCGTCGCCGGGTCGCGCGTCGTGCCGAGCACCACGATCGGCGCCGCGCCCGAGCCGTCGATCTTCAGGTCCGGCTCGTCGGTGGCCTTGAACGGGTCCCCGTGGCAGGTGGTGAGCCCCCAGGCGAACACCTTCCCGAACGTCGGCGAGGCCTTCTCGAAGTCGGGGAACTGGCTGGGCACCTGGTCGGCGGTGATGGAGTACGGGTCGTCGAGGCAGTTGATCACCGAGATCGCCTCGAGGCTGTTGTCGGTGTACTTCCCCTTCTCCCGCGAGCCATAGAAGTCCGAGAGCCGCAGCAGCGTGCTGCCGTCGCCGTCCAGCGCGGTCTTGAGGGCCTGGTCGAGGTAGGACCAGTTGTCCTTGCTGTAGAGCGGGGTGATCAGGCCGTAGAACGCCAGCCCGACGGTGAGTCTCGCGGTCCTCGGTGTCACTGGTCTTCAACGGCTGCTTGTCGATCGAGTCGAGCAGGTCCTTGATCGTCTTCAGGCCCGCATCGACGCTGCTGCCGAGGAAGCAGTTCGCCGCCGCTCACGCAGTTCTGGATGTAGGAGCGCAGCGCGGTCTCGAACCCCGCGGCCTGGCTCAGCGCGCCGTCGCGGGAGCCTGAGCGCCGGGTCCACGGCACCGTCGAGCACCAGCCGGCCGGTCTTCTCCGGGTAGAGACTCGGCATAGGTCGCGCCGAGCCGGGTGCCGTAGGAGAAGCCGAGGTAGTCGAGCTTTGTCCTCGCCGAGGGCGGCCCGCAGGACGTCCATGTCACGCGCGGCCTCGACGGTGCTCACGTGCGCGCCGAGCCTGGGCCGACTTGGCCTGGCAACCCGACCAGAACTCCGCGCCGTTGTCCTCGTTCTCGGTGACCTCCTCCGGGGTGTCCGGGTCGGGGTCGGCCGCGATGTAGGAGTCCAGACTGGTCGTCGGTGAGGCAGTCGACCGGGGAGGAGTCACCCGTGCCGCGGGGGTCGAAGCCCACGATGTCGTACGCCGCGCGCAGGCTCCGGCGCGAAGTAGGAGTCCGCCTGCTCGGCGAGGTAGGTGCCGCCGGCGCCCGGTCCGCCCGGGTTGACCACGAGCGAGCCGATCCGCTTGCCGGTGGCCTGGGTGCGCTCGACGGCGAGCCTTGATCGAGCCGTCGCCCGGAGCCTGGTAGGCTGATCGGGACCTCGAGGGTGGCGCACTCGTCGTCGCCGCAGTCGCTCCAGGTGAGCCTTCTGGCCGTAGAAGTCGTCGATCGTGCGACCGTCCGCGCTCGGGCTCACCGTGTCGCTGGCCCGGGTGCCGGCGCTCGGCTCGTCGTCGTCCCCGCCGGCGAGGACCACGACACCGATCCCGATCGCGCCCGCGATCACCAGTGCCCAGACCACGCCCACGGCGATGATCGACCTTCTTGCTCACTCCGGTCCCTGCTTCCGTCGTCCGGCTCAGCGCTGCGGCGCCTTGAGTGCCACCATCATCGACTCCAGTGCCAAGGCGACCGGAACGTTGAACTCCAGCATCTGTTCCCGCGCGGCGAAGATCCAACCGATCCGGCGCAGGTTCAGGCTCCGGCGAGGTCTCCTGGGCGATCTGCTCGACCTGGTCGCGGATCTCCTCGTTGACCAGCGCCCCGGGCGCCCGGGTGGCCACCGCGATCGCGTCGCGGTAGACCGACACCAGGTCGGTCAGGCCGCGGTCGACCACGTCGAGGTGGCGGCGCTTGGCGCGGGTGCGCTGACCCTTCTCGAGCGCGGCCAGGGCCGGGCCGTACTCCCGCGGGCGCCGGCCGCGCTCGACCACGCCGTAGGCCACGTCGAGGTCGGACTTCTCCTTCGCGTCGAGGCTCCGCGGTGATCGCGTCGGCCTCCTCCTTGGTGGTCGTCGCGAGCCGCGTGGCGGCGTCCATGCAGCGGCCCAGGGAGGTCAGCCGGGCCGGGATCGCGACCACCTCCTGGCGGCGGGTCCGGACGTCCTCGTCGAAGGCCAGCGCCCGGGCCCGGCCGATGTGGCCCTGGCTCGCCCGGGCGGCGTACGTCGCCAGGGAGGCGCCGATGCCGCGGGCCTCCAGGAAGCCGGCGACCTCCTCGGTGGTCGGCGTGGAGAGGGTGACCAGGCGGCAGCGGGAGCGGATCGTGGGCAGCACGTCCTCGACGGTCGGCGCGCAGAGCATCCACACGGTGCGCCCGTTCGGCTCCTCGATCGCCTTGAGCAGCGCGTTGCACGCCTGCTCGGTGAGCCGGTCGGCGTCCTCGACGACGAGCACCTGCCACCGATCGCCCATCGGGCTCAGCGAGGCGCGGCGGACCAGGCTCGCGGACCTCGTCGACGCCGATGGAGAGCCTTCTCGGTGCGGATCACGGTGACGTCGGCGTGCGAGCCGGCCAGCACCGTGCGGCAGGCGTGACAGCCGTCCGGGCAGTCCGGCCCGCTGCCCGCGTCGGGGCACTGCAGCGCGGCGGCGAAGGCGATCGCGGCATTGGAGCGGCCCGAGCCGGGCGGACCGGTGAACAGCCAGGCATGGGTCATCCCGTGCCCGGAGGCGGCCGTGCGCAGCAGGCTCGACCGTCGCGCGCTGGCCGACGAGGGTGGACCAGATGCTCATGCCCGCACCGCCTGCGTGAGCAGCGGCTCGACCCGGGCCGCGATCGCGGCGGCGACGTCCTCGATCGAGGAGCGCGCGTCGAGGACGAGGTAGTGCTCGGGGTCGCGCCCGGCGAGGTCGAGGAAGCCCTGGCGGACCCGCTGGTGGAACTCCAGCGACTCGCCCTCGATCCGGTCCCGCTCCTCGAAGCGGGCCAGCCCGGCCGAGGGCTCCACGTCGAGCAGCACGGTCAGGTGCGGGCGCAGGTCGGCGGTGGCCCAGCGCGCGACCTCCTCCGGACTCGACGGGGTCGAGGTCGCGGCCGGCGCCCTGGTAGGCCAGGGAGGAGTCGACGTACCGGTCGGTGATCACGACGGCTCCGCGGTCGAGCGCGGGCTGCACCAGCGTCTCGATGTGCTCGGACTTGTCGGCGAGGTAGAGCAGGAACTCCGTCTTGTGGGCCAGTGCGCCGGTCTCCGGGCTGAGCACGATCCGACGCACCTCCTTGCCGACCGGGGTGTCACCGGGCTCGAAGGTGAGCACCACGTCGTAGCCGTCGGCCACCAGGCGCTCGCGCAGCAGCCGGGACTGGGTCGACTTGCCGCCGCCCTCGCCGCCCTCGAAGCACACGAAGACGCCGGTCGCGGCGTACTGACCCGGGGAGGCTCACGGGACGAACCTACGAGACACCTCCGACTCGTTCCACGGGTGGGTGATCAGACGGACGGCGGCCGGTGCGGCCAGCGCCCGGACGGTGCCGGCCGCGACGACCGCCCAGGCGAGGACCAGCAGGGCCAGCAGAGCGGCGGCCAGGCCCGTGAGCAGGTGGAGGCCGGTGACCGAGGCGAGGGCCGTCGTCCCGGTGACGAGGGTGCCGACCGGGAAGGTGAAGGACCACCATGTCGGCGCGAAGGGCATCCCGACGCGCACCTGGCGGACCGTCAGTGCCGCGGCCAGGCCCAGCCAGAGCAGTGCGAAGCCGCAGACCGGCAGGGCGTAGGCGAGGAAGAGCGTGCGCAGCAGCGCAGGGTCCTGGCCGGGCAGGGCACCGGGCGCGGCGGTGGTGAGGTGGTGGGCGGCGGTGATCGACTGCCCGAGGGGGCCGAGCACGATCCACAGGGTCGGCACGGTCCCGGGCGCGCCGGGCCCGTGCCGCAGCAGGCGCTGCCAGATCGCCGGGAGGACCAGCAGGGTCGCGACCAGGGCGATCCCGAAGCCGGCGCACAGCAGGACGAACAGGGTGGCCCGTGGCTCGCCCGCCGGCAGGTGCGGGAGGAGGACGGCCCCGGTGGCGGCACTCACCATCGGGGGGACGACGGGCATCAGCCAGCCGCCGAAGGCGCTGTCGTCACCGACCTCGTGGCGGGTGATCGCGCAGTAGGGAACGACCAGCGCCGTCACCAGTCCCAGCAGGGTGCCGCCCACCCACAGCGCGGCCTCCAGCGGCAGGGTCGCCGGCCCGAGCCACCGACCGCCCACGGCACCGGTGGCGGCGCCCACGGTCATCAGGCCCATCGCGGTCGCGCCGTAGGAGTGCGCCAGCACCGGGTCGCCGAGATGCCCGAACGGCCGCCCGGAGCGTGCCCCGACCACCGCGACCGCCACGAGCAGAGCCGCGGCGAGCAACCACGCCCCCGTCGCGCCGTACGACGCCCCGGGGAGGTGGAGCGGAGGGTCGGCCAGGACGACGGCGAGGATGCCGGTGCCCATGACGGCGGCGTACCAGTGGGGTCCGCAGGGGATCACGTCCGCCACGATGCCGATCGCCGGCCGCGGGCGGAACGAGGTCCTTCCTGGGCCCTCACAAGGAAACCTTGTGAGGGCGTGCTCAGGACTTCTTGGCTGCCTTCTTGGCCGCGGTCTTCTTCGCCGCGGTCTTCTTGGCGGTGGTCTTCTTGGCCGCCGCCTTCTTGGCCGGGGCCTTCTTCGCGCCCTTCTTGGCGGTCTTCTTCGCCGGACCCTTCGCCCGCCGCTCGGCCAGCAGAACCGGCCGCGCGCTCGAGGGTGATCGCCTCGACCGAGTCGTCCTTGCGCAGCGTGGCGTTGTACTCGCCGTCGGTGACGTACTCCCCGAACCGGCCGGCCTTCACGACCACCGGCTGCCCGGAGACCGGGTCGTTGCCCAGGCTCCTTGAGCGGCGGCGCCGCGGCGGCCCGGCCGCGCTGCTTGGGCTGGCTGTAGATCTTGAGCGCCTCGTCGAGGGTGATCCCGAAGATCTGGTCCTCGCTGGTGAGCGAGCGCGAGTCCGTCCCCTTCTTCAGGTACGGGCCGTAGCGGCCGTTCTGCGCGGTGATCTCCTCGCCGTCCTCACCCGTGCCGACGATGCGGGGCAGCGAGATCAGGCTTCACCGCGTCGTCGAGGGTGACCGTGTCGAGGGACATCGACTTGAACAGCGAGCCGGTGCGCGCCTTCGCGCTCTTGGGAGCGTCCTCGGGCAGCAAGCTCGGTCACGTAGGGGCCGAAGCGGCCGTTCTTCGCGACGACCTGCAGGCCGGTCTCGGGGTGCACGCCGAGGTCGATCTCCTCGCCGGCCGGGTTCGCCAGCAGCCTCCTTGGCCTTCTCCACGGTGAGTCTCGTCGGGCGGCAGGTCGTCGGGCACGTTCGCCCGCACCCGCGCGCCGGCGCCGTCCTCGGGACCCTCCAGGTAGGGGCCGTACTTGCCGACCCGCAGGTCGATCCCGTCCTCGGGAGCACCCACCGGGAAGGTCGCCAGGCTCCTTGGCGTCGATGTCGCCGAGGCCGGTGACGAGCGGCTGCAGGCCCTCGCGGTCCTCGGAGCCGTAGTAGAACTCCGACAGACTCGGTGACCCGGCTCTTCTCACCGCGGGCGATGTCGTCGAGCACCGTCTCCATCAGCGCGGTGAAGTCGTAGTCGATGAGGCGGCTGAAGTGCTCGGTCAGCAGCCGGACGACGGAGAAGGCGATCCACGCCGGGACCAGCGCGGTGCCCTTCTTGTAGACGTAGCCGCGGTTGAGGATCGTGCCGATGATCGAGGCGTACGTCGAGGGTCGGCCGATCTGGCGGTCCTCGAGCTCCTTGATCAGCGTCGCCTCGGTGTAGCGCGCCGGCGGCTTCGTCTCGTGCCCGCTCGCCGACAGCGAGGCCGCGGAGACCGGGTCACCCTCCTGCAGGTTCGGCAGGCGGGTCTCCTGGTCGTCCTTCGCGGCGTTGTCGTCGGTGCCCTCGACGTAGGCCTTGAGGAAGCCGTGGAAGGTGATCACCCGGCCGGACGCGGAGAAGACGACGTCCTCACCCGTGGCCGCGGCCCCACCGAGGCGGATGGTGACCGACTGGCCGACCGCGTCCTTCATCTGCGAGGCGACGGTGCGCATCCAGATCAGGCTCGTAGAGGCGGAACTGGTCGCCGGTCAGACCGGTCTGCGCCGGGGTGCGGAACGAGTCGCCCGCCGGGCGGATCGCCTCGTGCGCCTCCTGGGCGTTCTTGACCTTGCTGGCGTAGGTACGCGGCGCGTCGGGGAGGTACTCGCTGCCGTAGAGACTCGGCCACCTGGTTGCGCGCGGCGCCGATCGCGTTGCCGGACAGCGTGGTGCTGTCGGTACGCATGTAGGTGATGAAGCCGTTCTCGTAGAGCCGCTGGGCCACGCTCATCGTCACCGAGGCGCTCATGCCCAGCCTTGCGGCTGGCCTCCTGCTGCAGCGTGGTGGTGCGGAACGGGGCGTACGGCGAGCGGCGGTACGGCTTGGCCTCGACCGACCGGACGTCGTAGGAGGTGTCGGAGAGCGCGGACACGAGGGCCTCGGCACGCCGCTGGTCGAGGTGGACGACGTCGGCCTTGGCCTTGAGCAGGCCGTCCTGGCCGAAGCTCGAGCCGCTCGCGACGCGGGCCCCGTCGATGCTGTGCAGGCTTGGCCGGGAACATCCGCTGGTCGTGCTTCGAGCCGGCGTCGAAGGTGCCCTCGAGGTCCCAGTAGGAGGCGACCTTGAAGGCCATCCGCTCCTTCTCGCGGTCCACCACGAGCCGGGTCGCGACCGACTGCACACGGCCCGCGGACAGCCCGGACATCACCTTGCGCCACAGCACCGGCGAGACCTCGTAGCCGTAGAGGCGGTCGAGGATGCGGCGGGTCTCCTGCGCCTCGACGAGGTCCATGTCGAGCTCGCGCGGGTTGGCGGCGGCCTCCTGGATGGCGGCCTTGGTGATCTCGTGGAAGACCATCCGCTTGACCGGGATGTTCTTCGGCTTGAGCTCGTCCAGCAGGTGCCAGGCGATCGCCTCTCCCTCGCGGTCCTCATCGGTGGCGAGGTAGAGACTCGTCGGCGTCCTTGAGCAGGCTCTTGAGCCTTGGAGATGTGGGACTTCTTGTCACGCGGGACGACGTAGTAGGGCTCGAAGCCGTTCTCCACGTCGATCGCCAAGCGGCCCCACGGCTTGTCCTTGATCTTCGCCGGGGTGTCCGCGGCGTTGTTCGGGAGGTCACGGATGTGGCCGATGGAGGACTCGACGACGAAGCCGTCGCCGAGGTACCCGCCGATGGTGCGGGCCTTCGCCGGCGACTCGACGATCACCAACTTGTGTGCCACAGGGACCTTCTCTACTGAACGTGCTGCTGGACGTGCTGAGCCTTACGGCCGATCACGGTAGCGCGTGCTGTCCAGTCCGGTCGCCGGTGGCGTCCAGAGTGGCCGGTCCGGGCGGGGGCGTCAGCCGACCTTCACCGACTGCAGCATCTGCTCGCTGAGGTCGATCGTGACGGGGTCGCCGATGGTGCCGACACCGATGAACAGGCCTAGGCCTGGTCGGGGTTGCCGGTGTCCACGACGGCCACCGTGGTGACGTCGCCCTCGGCCCGGACGTCGGGGTTGTCGACCCGGATCTCGGCGGTGATCCGGTGGGCCGGCTTGCCGCCGACGGTGATGTCCTCGTTCTTGAGGTCCTTGCGGCTGGTGAAGCCCTCGTAGATCTCGTCGCTCGAGGTCAGGCACTGCATGATGATCTCGGCGCTCTTCGCCAGATCGTCGAAGCCGTTGGACTTGAGCAGGCCACCGACGGCGAACTCGCTGATCCAGACTCTTCTCCACCAGACTTGTACTGCACGAGGATCTGCTCGGCGAAGGCGTGCGACTTCGAGAGCCGCGCGTCGACCTGGTACCCCTTGGCGACCGGGATCGTGAGGCCACCGCCGGTGATCGTGGCCGGGTTGGCGCCGGGGTTCGTGGCGGGATCGGGCTTGCCGCCGGTGCACTGGATGCCGGTGGGCGCCACGGTGCTGGAGCCTGCCGTCCGTCGGGCCGTCGGTGCTGTCCGTGCCGTCGGTGCCCTCGCTCTGGTCGGTGCTCTCCGAGTCTGTTGTCGTCGGCCTTCTTGTCGTCGTCACCGGTGAGGGCACGGACGCCGAAGAAGCCGCCGACGCCGATCAGCAGCAGCACGAGCACGGCCGCGATCACGATGCCGACGGTCTTGCCGCTGCCGCCGCCCCCACCGGGCTGCGGGGCCGGGCTCCACTGCGGCTGGCCGTAGCCGCCGGCCGGCGGCGGTGCGACGGGCGGGACGGCGCCGTACGGCTGCTGCGGGGCCCGGGGGTACGACGGCGGGCCCGGCTGCTGCGAGGGCTGCTGCGGCTGCTGCGGCGCGCTGCCCCCGGCGGCGTGCTCGTCGTCATCTGGCTCCACGCCTGTCCGTCCCAGTACCGGTAGGTGTCCGGGGCGCCAGCGGGGTCGGGGTACCAGCCTGCGTTCGTCACGGCCCTAGTCTGCCGCACGCGGCGCCAGGAAGCCCTCGGCCACGAGACTCGACGAGCTCGGGGAGGTACACCTCGCGCAGGCTGGCAGGATCGCGCTCCAGCAGGCTGGCCGACCGCGTCCAGGAGCGGACCGACGGCGAGGTCACCGTCGCAGGCGCCGACCACGGCGGCCGTGACCGTGTCGACCTGCCGGGCGCGGCGGAAGCCGCGCTGCTGGCGCAGCACGATCGCCGACGGGTCCTCGGCGCCGACGGGGCCGGAGGTCTCCTGGACGACGTCCTCGCGCAGCACCAGGTGCGTCTCCGGGCCGACCGAGCCGGCCGCGATCGCGGCCTCCGCCCACCCGGAGATCGCCGGCGCGATGGGCTGCTCGACGTCGTAGGGCCACTCCAGGAGGTCGCGCGTGCGCCCGCCCGTGCGGTGCAGGTTGATCCACCCGAAGCCGATCCCGCCGACCCGCTGCTCCTCCAGCCAGGAGAGCCAGGTGTCGTAGCGCTGGGCGTACGCCGCGGGGTCGCCGCCGGTCGCCGGGTGGTGACCCGCGTCCTTGAGCCACAGGCTCGACGTACGACGCGGGGTCGAGCACCTCGCGCTGCACCACCAGCGCGTCGCACTCCTCGGGGAGCCAGCCCGCGAGCCGCTCGTCCCACGGCTGGTCGCGGTCGATCACCCAGTTGGCGAGGACCTGGCACCAGCCGCCCTCGTTGAGGTGGCGCGGCGCGGTCCGGACGATGTGCTCGACGACCTGGTCGCCGGGCAGCCCGGAGTCGCGGTAGACCAGGCGCTCCCCCGTCGCCGGGGAGATCACGAACGGCGGGTTGGTGGCGATCAGGTCGAAGGTCTGCCCCGCCACGGGCGCGAAGAAGGAGCCGTCGCGGACCTCGACCTTGTCGTCCACGTCGTTCAGGGCCACGTTGAAGCGGGCGATCGCGAGCGCGCGCTGGTTGACGTCCGTCGCCACCACCCGGTCGCTGTGGGTCGCCAGGTGCAGCGCCTGGACGCCGCAGCCCGTGCCGAGGTCGAGCGCCGACTCCACGTCCTGGCGCAGGGTGAGACTGGGCCAGGCTGGACGAGGCCGGGCTGATCCCCAGCACGTAGTCGCCGGTCACCCGGGTGGCCACCCCGTTCAGCCCGGGGGTGAGGTCGCTGACCACCCACAGGTCGCCCTCCTCGGTCGCATAGGGGCGCACGTCGAGCCGCGCCGCCACCTCGCCGACGCTCTGGACCAGGGCCCCCGCGTTGACCAGCCGGTCGACCAGACCCGGCAGCGCGCGCTCGGCGTCGGCGGCCGGGACCGCGGCCTGGAGCAGGAAGAGCCGGGTCAGCGTGGCGAGCGGTCCGCCTTCCGTCGTACGACGAAGGCCGGGAGTGGTCTCGTTGCGGGACAGCGCCTGGTGGCCCTCCGGGCCGAGCAGGTCGCTGACGGCGTCGTAGGTGAAGTCGGCGTCGAGGAGGGCTTCGCGGAGCGGGGCGGCGAGGGCGACGGGCAGCACGGGACCACGCTAGGACACGTCCTCGACGCCGTCCTGGACGGGATGTCACCGTCTCCGCCATTCCGCGTACAGGACGGGCATCGCCGTGTCACGGTATGCCGTCCGCCGGGCAGACCGGCGTCCTACGAACTCGGAGACCTCATGCGCCTCAAGCCTGCTCATGGCCGCCCTGGCCGTCGCCCTGATGGGCCTCGTCGCACCCGCCGGCACGGCGACCGCCGCGCCCGGCACTGCCGTCGTCGACGCCGTCTCGATCGCTCACGCCCGGCCCTGCACGAAGACGAGCAGCGGGAAGTGCATCCGCGGCGGACAGTTCTGCCCGAAGGCGAAGTACGGCAAGAGCGGGTGGGACGCCAAGGGCCGCCGGTACGTCTGCAAGGGCAACCGCTCGCACCCGCACTGGATGCGGCCCTGAGCATCGCTCAGCCGATGCCGGCCGCGCGGGTGATCCCGCGGCCGGCCACCACCGTGCGGAAGCGCGTGGACGGGCGGGCGCCGTACTCGATCGTGGTGGCGATGCCCCGGTAGCGCTGGTTGTACCAGCCGGTCATCGTCGGTGAGACCGTCCCGGTGGGGTTGCCGACGCCGAAGTACCGCAGCGGCAGTCCGAGGTTGCGCGCCAGCCGCCGCTCCCACGCGATGCCTGGGCCGCTGCGGCCCACGCCGTGCAGCGGCTGGTGGATCGAGGCGACGTAGTTCGGCCGCGCACCGGCCAGGAAGCGCATCAGGGCTCGCGTCTCCGGCTCGCTGGCGGCCCGCGGTCCGCCGTAGTACCGGCTGCCCTTCGGGGTGCGCCGCCAGCCGCTCGTGGGCCAGTTGCGGTTGAGGTCGACGCCGCGGGCGTTGCTCCGCCGGTGGCGGGCCGCGCCGTCGGGGTTGATCGAGGGGATCACCCAGACCCCCGTGCCGGCCGGCGGGCGGACGTTCTGGCGGATCCAGGCGACCGTGCTGCGCCCGGCGCCCTCGTCGCCGTGCATCTGGCCGAGCACGAGGAGCACCCGGGTGGCCCCCGGATCACCGCGGTAGTACGCGCGGATCACGCGACCCTGCACGGAGCGGCCGATCACGACCGTCCGCTGCACGGAGGGCGCCGTGGCGGGCCGGGCCGGCGCGGACGCGGACCTGCCGGGTGCGCCGGGCGCCGCGCCGGCGGTGACCGCGAGGGTCACCGCCAGCGCGACGAGCAGCGTCGCGACGCGACGCAGCACGCTAGGCGGACTCCGCCGGGGCCGGTGCCGGCGCATCGTCACCGATCACCGACGAGCGCTGCTTGGAGATGAACACGGCGGCGAAGATCCCGGCGGCCGCCGCGAGGGCGATCAGGATCCGCACGACGTCGTTCTGGCTGTCGCCGTACGACAGGCTGACGATCGCGCCGACGATGAGCAGCGAGACCAGGTTCATCACCTTGAGCAGCGGGTTGATGGCCGGACCGGCGGTGTCCTTGAACGGGTCGCCGACGGTGTCACCGATGACGGTCGCCTCGTGGGCCGGGGAGCCCTTGCCGCCGTGGTTGCCGTCCTCGACGAGCTTCTTGGCGTTGTCCCAGGCACCGCCGGCGTTGGCGAGGAAGACCGCCATCAGCGTGCCGGTCGCGATCGCGCCGACCAGGAAGCCCGCGAGCGGCCCCACCCCGAGGCCGAAGCCCACCGCGATCGGGCTGAGGATCGCCAGGATGCCCGGCGTGGCCAGGCTCGCGCAGCGAGTCGCGGGTGACGATGTCGACCACGCGGCCGTACTCCGGTCGCGCCGTGCCCTCCATGATCCCGGGGATGTCGCGGAACTGGCGGCGTACCTCCATCACCACGGCGCCTGCCGCACGGCCGACGGCGTTGATCGCCAGGCCGGAGAAGAGGAAGACCACGCCCGCGCCGAGCAGGGTGCCGACGATCGCCTTGGCGTCGAAGACGAGGAACACCAGGCCGAAGGCCCCGCGATCGGCGTCGGAGACGCCCTCGGTGTCGAGCAGGGACTCCACCGCCGACTGGGTGTACGACGCGAAGAGCGCGCTCGCGGCGAGGACCGCCGTCGCGATCGCGATGCCCTTGGTGATCGCCTTGGTGGTGTTGCCGACGGCGTCGGAACTCGGTGAGGATCCGCGCCCCCTCCTCGCTGACGTCGCCGGACATCTCGGCGATGCCCTGGGCGTTGTCGGAGACCGGGCCGAAGGTGTCCATCGCGACGATGACGCCGACCGTGGTCAGCAGGCCGCAGCCCGCGAGCGCCACCGCGAAGAGCGCCAGGGCGGTCGAGCCGCCCGCCAGCAGGGCCGCCCCGAACACGGCCGCACCGATCACGATCGCGGTGTAGACCGCCGACTCGAAGCCCACCGAGAGGCCGGACAGGATGACCGTGGCCGCGCCGGTGAGCGAGGTCCGGCCGACGTCCTTGACCGGCCGGTGGTCGGTGCCGGTGAAGTAGCCCGTCAGGGCGAGGATCGCCGCTGCCAGCACGATGCCGATCACGACCGCACCGGCGGCGAAGGTCGCCGGGCCGACCGACGGCAGGTCGCCGCTGGCCAGGTCGCCGAGGCCGACGCCGGCGCCGTTGAGGTCGGCCCAGTCGCTCGGCAGGTAGACGAACGCCGCGATGGCACTCGCCACCGCGCCGACCGCCGCGGAGAGGTAGAACGACCGGTTGATGGTCGTCAGTCCGCTCTCCCCGGCCCGCGGGCGGGTGAGGTAGACGCCCGCGATGGCCGACAGCGCGCCGATCGCCGGGACGATGAGCGGGAACACCAGCCCCTTGTCGCCGAACGCCTGCGAGCCGAGGATCAGCGCCGCGACGAGCGTGACGGCGTACGACTCGAAGAGGTCGGCGGCCATGCCGGCACAGTCACCGACGTTGTCGCCCACGTTGTCCGCGATCGTCGCGGCGTTGCGCGGGTCGTCCTCGGGGATGTTCTGCTCGACCTTGCCGACCAGGTCGGCACCGACGTCGGCGGCCTTGGTGAAGATGCCGCCCCCCACACGCATGAACATCGCGAGCAGAGCCGCACCGAACCCGAAGCCCTCCAGCACCTTCGGCGAGGCGTCCTGGAACACGATCACCACGACGCTCGCGCCCAGCAGGCCCAGGCCCACCGTCGCCATGCCGACGACGGCACCCGTGCGGAAGCCGATGTTCATCGCCGGGTCCCGGCCCTGCTCGTTGGCGGCCGCCGCCACCCGCAGGTTCGCCCGCACCGCGAGCGACATCCCCAGGTAGCCGATCGCGCCGGAGAAGCACGCCCCGATCACGAAGAAGACGGAGCGGAAGATCCGCACCGCCCACTCCGACTGCAGGCCGCTCGCGCCGTCAGCGGTGTGTGCCGGCAGCGCCAGCAGCACCACGAACGCGATCGCCGCGAAGACCGTCAGCGTGCGGAACTGACGGGTGAGGTACGCACTCGCGCCCTCCTGCACCGCCTGGGCGATGCGCTGCATGTTGGGCGTGCCCTCACCCGCCCGGAGCACCTCTGATCTGAACAGGGTCGCCATGGCGAGGGAGCCGAGGGCGATGGCAGCAACGACGATCACGAGGGCGAGGTCGCCCCCCGAGACTTCGATGTCGGCGAGCAACGGACGGGGCATGCGAGTGCCTCCTGGAGGAGTTCAGGTGCGGGTGAGGACCCAGGTCTGAGTTCGTGGGCCGGAGTCTACGCAGACTGTGACCTGGAGCACACGGAGGTTGTGACGCGAGTCACAGTCGAGTTCGGGCGCGCTGCGCGCGATCGCAGCGCCGCGAAGCGTGAAACGCAGGGAGCACCGCCGGCGCGGCGCAGGCCGTCGGCAGCGTGGCGCAGGCCGTCGGCAGCGCGGCGCAGGCCGTCGGCAGCGCGGCGCAGGCCGTCGGCCGTCGGCAGCGCGGGACGAAGCCGGCCCGGAGCCGGAGGGAGCGAGGAACGAGCGACCGCAGGCGCAGGGAGGCGCCGTCCCGCGCGCCGACAGTCTTGCCGCCGGGCGGAGGTCACCACCTACGCAGGACAACTGCGAGCGCGGCAGCGCGGCAAGCGAAGCGCCGACGCGCTCGCGCCATCAGGCCAGCGCGGTCTCCGGGCTGTCGTGGATGACGAAGACCTTCGCCAGGCCGGTGATCTTGAAGATCTTGAGCAGCCGGTCGGCGTTGCAGACCAGCTCCAGCGAGCCGTCGTGGGCGCGCACCTTCTTGAGGCCGCCGACCAGCACACCGAGGCCCGTGGAGTCGAGGAACTCGACGCCCTGCATGTCGATGACCAGGTCGTAGGTGCCCCCGGCGACGAGACTCGGTAATCGTGTCGCGCAGCCTTCGGGGCGGTGTAGACGTCGATCTCTCCACCCACGGCAACGACGGTGCGACCACCGACCTCGCGCGTCGACAGTGTCAGATTCAACGACCTCACCCCGGGATGGCTCACCTACAAAGGAATGGTCTCAATCAAACCATGCCCTTCCCTGCCGCGCACGAAGACTGCTGTCAAGGCATCACCAGATGCGGTGTCGGCGACATGTCGGCGACATTGTGTCGGGGGTGGTTGAGACAATCGGGACATGACCGCCGAGCCCCGTCCGACGCTGCCGATCCCGCCCGCGCGGCGCGACCCGGCCGCGGTCCTGGGCCGGCTCACCGCCCTGCCCGACCGGGCCAGCCGGCTGACCCATCTCGAGCAGCCTGCCGGCGCGGCCCGCGGTCACCGCCGACTGGCCAGCCTGGACCGATCCGACCCTGCTGGCGTCGTACCGGTCGCGGGGGGTGGGGCTGCCCTGGGCGCACCAGGTGGCGGTCGCGGAGGCGGCGCACCGTGGGGAACACGTCGTGGTCGCGACCGGCACGGCGTCCGGCAAGTCGCTCGCGTACCTCCTGCCGACGCTCTCGACGATCCGCGCAGCGCGCGGGCCGCGCGGGCAGCGGGGCGCCTCCGTGCTCTACCTCGCGCCGACGAAGGCGCTCGCGCACGACCAGTGGGCGGCGATCCGGGCGCTCGGGCTCGACGTGCGGACCTCCACGCACGACGGCGACAGCACGACCGAGGAGCGGGAGTGGACCCGCGACCACGCGGAGTACGTGCTGACCAACCCCGACATGCTGCACCGCTCGCTGCTGCCCGGCCACGAGCGGTGGACCCAGTTCTTCCGGTCGCTGCGCTATGTCGTCGTCGACGAGTGCCACCACTACCGCGGCGTGTTCGGTGCCCACGTCGCCCAGGTGATGCGGCGCCTGCGGCGGGTGTGCGCGTCCTACGGGTCGTCGCCGACGTTCATCCTCGCCTCCGCCACGGTCGCCGAGCCGGACCTGACCGCGCGGCGGATGACGGGGCTCGACGTCACCACGGTGACCGCCGACGGCTCGCCACGGGGTGAGGTCGCGGTGGCGATGTGGGAGCCGCCCCTCACGTCGTACACCGGGGAGAACGGCGCCCCCGTACGGCGCCGGGCGACGGCCGAGACCGCCGACCTGCTCGCCGACCTCGTCGTCGACGACGTCCGCACGCTGGCCTTCGTGCGCTCCCGGCAGGGGGTGGAGACCGTCGCCCGGAGGGCGGGCGAAGCTGGTCGCCGAGGTCGACCCCGCCCTCGCGGGGCGGGTGGACTCCTACCGCGGCGGCTACCTGCCCGAGGAGCGCCGTGCCCTGGAGCAGTCGCTGCGCAGCGGGCGCCTGCTCGGCATGGCGGCCACGAACGCGCTCGAGTCTCGGCATCGACGTCAGCGGCCTGGACGCGGTGCTGGTGACGGGCTACCCCGGCACCCGGGCCGCCTTCTGGCAGCAGGTCGGCCGGGCGGGGCGCGACGGCGGCGGGGCGCTCGGCATGTTCGTCGCCCGCGACGACCCGCTCGACACCTACCTCGTGCACCATCCGGAGGCGCTGCTGGGCCGGCCGGTCGAGGGCACGGTGTTCGACACCGACAACCCGTACGTGCTCGGTCCGCACCTGTGCGCCGCGGCGCAGGAGCCTGCCGGTCACGGTGGCCGACCTCGACCTCTTCGGTCCGCGCACCCGGGAGGTGCTCGGCTCCCCTGGTCGAGCGCGGGATGCTGCGGCGCCGACCAGCGGGCTGGTTCTGGACGGATCGCTCGCGCGCGTGCGACCTCGCCGACATCCGCTCGGCCGGCGGGCAGCAGGTCTCCCTCGTCGAGGCCGGAACCGGGCGGGTCGTCGGCACCGTCGACGGCGCGCGGGCCCACGGCACCGCGCACACCGGCGCCGTGTACCTGCACCGCGGCGAGACCTGGCTAGTCGACGAGACTCGACCTCGAGGAGCACGTCGCGACCCTGCACCGCGCCGACGTCGACCACACCACCTCGGCCCGCGACGTCACCGACATCGCCATCGTCGCCGAGGCCGAGCACGTCGACTGGGGGCCTTGCCGGGTCTCCTTCGGGCAGGTCGAGGTGACGAGCCAGGTGACGTCGTACCTGCGCCGGAGGGCCCGGACCGGCGAGGTCATCGACGAGACGCCGCTCGACCTGCCGCCGCGCACGCTGGCCACGAGTGCCGTGTGGTGGACCGTGCCGGACGGTGTGCTCGCCCCGATGCTCGCCGCGGCCGGGCTCGAGGTGAGCGACCTGCCGGGCGCGGCCCACGCCGCCGAGCACTGCTCGATCGGCCTGCTGCCGCTGTTCGCGACGTGCGACCGCTGGGACATCGGCGGCGTCTCGACCGCACGCCACCCCGACACCGGCATCCTGACCGTCTTCGTCCACGACGGGCACCCGGGCGGGGCGGGCTTCGCGGAGCGGGGCTACCGCACCGCGGCGGCGTGGCTGCGGGCCACCCGCGCGACCATCGCCGCCTGCGAGTGCGCGACCGGCTGCCCCTCGTGCATCCAGTCACCGAAGTGCGGCAACGGCAACGACCCGCTCGACAAGCGCGGCGCGGTCGCGCTGCTCGACGCACTGCTCTCCCGCGCGCCGGACGCCGAGATGGCCTAATCTGCCGACATGCTGCTCCTCGGACTGGTCGTCCTCCTCCTCGGTGTCATCGCGCTGATCGCCAGCCTTCTTCGGGGCGAGCGTCGACTACAAGCACCGCTCGACCGAGATCCTGAACTGGGACGTCTCGCCGGGCACGCTCGTCCTCTGGGGTGCCGTCTCCACCCTGCTGATCGCGCTGGGGCTGTGGATGATGAAGGCCGGCGCCAAGCAGGGCTGGAAGCGCCGCAAGGAGCAGAAGCGGCTCACCGAGTCTCTCCGCGAAGGCTCGACGAGGTGGAGCTCGAGCGCCGGCGCGACGACCACGGCCGCAACGACGACGACAACGTCTGAGCCGCGCGGCCGGGCCTGAGCCGAGCGGCCGGGGCCGGTCACGGAGCCGGGTCGTCGGGCCCGGCGCGTGCCTCGGCGAGCAGGTCCTGGTCCTGGCCCAGCCAGTGCGGGCCTGAGACGGAGACCTCGACCCGGACGTCCTCGCCGTGCACCGTGCACGCGGTGAGGGTGGCGCTGTTGGCGGTGGCGACCTCGGTCGCCGTGCGGCAGGGGTCGCGCCCGGAGCGCTCGGCGAGGTCCGTCGCACCTGCCAGGGCAGCGAGGTCGGCGGCCGCCTGGGCCGTCCGGTGAGCGACCACCAGCGCACCGACGACCCCGGCAGCGGCGCCGATGAGCATCAGCAGGCCCGCCATGGCGACGACGAGGACCGTGGCCGCCCCGCGTGCGACCGCGGCACGATGCCCGGTCACGGACCGGCTCCGGCGCCGCGATCGGCGCCCTCCTCGACGAGCGCGACCGCCTCGGCGTCGAGCTCCGCTCCGGGGAGCGACGCCAGGAGCCCACCAGGACCGGCCATCCGGCCGGTGGCTCGCACGTGAACCTCGCGACCGGAACTGCTGAAGGAGATCCGTACGCCGGAGGGCGCCACCCTCTCGCCCGCCTCCACCGCCGCCGCCGGGTCGTCGCCGCGGGCCAGGGCACGCGCCGTCTCGCGCGCGGCGTCGACCGTGCGCGTCTGACCGATCGCGACGGCGACGAGCCAGGCGAGCCCTGCGGTCACGGCGAGCAGGAGCGGGAGACCGACGGCCAGGCTCGGCGGTGACGGCACCCCGCTCGCCTCGACGAGTCCGGCAGCCGGCCCTCATCGCAGTCCCAGCAGGCGGAGCACGTGGTCGAAGAGGGTCTTGATGAGCCTGGGTGCCGAGTCCGCCGCTGAGCAGCCTTGTAGAGCAGTCCGGCGAAGCCGGCGCCGGCGGCTGTGGCGACGGCGTACTCGGCGGTGGTGACGCCGCGCTCGTCGCGGCGGCGTCCGTCGGACCGGAGGCGGCGGACGGTCGAGCGGAACATGGGATCTCCCTTCGTGGTGGCCACGGGTGCGGCCGGTGGAGGGGTCAGCGTGGGCGGGAGAGGTGAATCGGCGGGTGGGAGCGGGGGTCGCCTGTGGAGGAGGAGGCGCGATCCACAGGCGAGGGCCGCAGAGGTGGACGGTCCTGGTGGTTGCGGGGCTAGTGGGTGATCGTGGCGGCGAGGGAGACGGCCAGCGGGACGATGCCGAGGACGAGGAACGACGGCAGCAGGCACAGGCCGAGCGGGACGGCGGCACGAACGCCGACGGCGCGGGCTCGGTCCTCGACCTCGGCGCGCGCGTGGCGGGCCAGGCTCCGTTCCGAGCCGCTCGACCGCGGCCACGATCGGTGCGCCGGTGCGCTGGGCGCGGGCGAGGGTACGGCCGAGCGAGGCGAGCTCGGCGTCCGCACCGAGGCCGGACCAGATCGCGGTCGGGTCCCCGCCGAGCCGGAGCCGCGCGGCGACCGGGACCAGCCGGTCAGACGCCGCGCCCGGCAGCGCCCGGCAGACCAGGCTCGACCGCCTCGGCCGGAGCGACGCCGGAGCGGAGGGCGGCAGCGAGGAGGGTGACGACGTGGGGGAGGTCGCGTCGCACCTGCTCACGACGACGTCGCACGGCGGGCGGCTCGATCCGTCCGGCGACGCCACCGACCACGACGCCGGTCACGAGACCCGCCGGGAGGGCGAGCGGACCACCGACGAGCGCGGCCGCACCGGCGCCGGCGAGGGCGGCCCAGAGCCAACGCCCGCGCCGCAGGAGTCCGTCGCGGGCGGGGGCAGGCATCGGCGCCGGCCGGTGGGCGGTGGAGGGCGTGGTCGCCGGGACGAGGAGCGCCGTGGCGGTCGTGGCGAGCAGCACGGCGAGGAAGACGGCCATCAGGCGTCCCGGTCGATGGCGGTGGCGAGGGCGTCGACCCAGGCGAGGCCGGCGTAGCCGAGGCCGAGGCCGGTGACGAGGCAGACCAGTCCGGCCGCAGACCCGAGGAGGAAGGCCCACGGTGAGGCTCCGGCACCCGCACCCATGGCCAGCGCAACCACCGGGAGCCCGGCCAGGAGGCGAGCGGTGGCGCGAGCCGAGGCGAGTCTCACCGGCCACGATCCGGTGCGTCTGCTCGGCGGCGCGGAGGTCGTCCGCGACCCGACCGAGGGCGTCGGCAAGACCGTGACCGGTGCGGTGGGCGACCAGCCACGCCGCGGCGACGATCCGCAGCGAGGCGGCGCCGGGGACGGCCGCCAGGTCGCGGAAGGCGTTGGTCACGTCGCCCCCGGTGGCGGCGGCGCGAGCGGCCGGACCGACGAGTGGCCAGTCCTCGGCTGCGCGGCCGAGGGCCTGCTCGGCGCTCTGGCCCGCGGCGAGTCTCGGCCTGCAGCGCGTCGCACAGGCTCGACGACCCGCGCGCGGTGCCGCCCGGCGGTCTGCGCCTCCCGAGCCCGCCGGAGCATCCGCAGCGCGCCGGCGGCGAGACCCAGGACGACGAGTCCGAGCGCGACCTGCTGCACGGAGGCGACCGCCAGGACCCCGGGCAGCAGGGCGAGCAGGAGCACGGAACGGCGGCGGGGTGGTCCCGGCAGGTGCGCGGGTGCGGGGAGGAGCAGAGCGAACGCGAGCGCGGCCGACGTACCGGCCAGCAGGGCGCTCACGAGCGGTCCCGGTCGAGGAGGTCGAGCAGCCGGCCGCTGCCGGGCCCCTCGGACAGGTCACCGTCGGCGAGGAAGGTGGCGGCGGGCTCGGTGCGCACCTCGCCGGTGCGGTCGCGGACGAGGACGGCGATCTCGCCGAGCCGGCGGCGTCCCGAGCCACGGTCGCGGACCACGTGCAGCACCACGTCGACGGCCGAGGCCAGCCTGGCTGTGCACGGCGGCGCGGCCGAGGCCGGCGGTGAGGGCGAGCGCCTCCACCCGGGCCGGTACGTCGGACGCGGAGTTCGCGTGCAGGGTCCCGCACCCGCCTTCGTGACCGGTGTTCAGCGCGGCCAGCAGGTCCACGACCGCGGCGTCGCGGACCTCCCCCACCACCAGCCGGTCCGGGCGCATCCGCAGCGCCTGACGCACCAGGTCGCACAGGACCACGGCGCCGGCTCCCTCGAGGTTCGCGGGACGCGCCTCCAGGCCGATCACCTGGGGATGGTCGGGACGGAGCTCGGCGGCGTCCTCCACCACGACGACCCGCTCGGCCGGGTCGACGACACCGAGGAGTGCGGCGAGCAGGGTCGTCTTGCCCGAGCCGGTGCCACCGGAGACCAGGAAGGCCAGCCGCTCGGCGACGACCCGCGCGAGCAGGCTCGTGACCGGCGTCGGTCAGCGCACCGGCAGCGCGCAGCCCCGCGAGGGAGAAGCCACCGCGGCGCGGGACGCGCAGCGAGATGGCGGTGCCGGGCTGGGCGATCGGGGCGAGCACGGCGTGGCAGCGGGTCCCGCCGGGCAGCCGGACGTCGGCCCAGGGCGCGGCGTCGTCGATCCGGCGGCCACCGCTGGCGACCGGGCGCTGGGCGAGCCGGCGGCACTCCTCCTCCGAGCCGATCACCACCGCCGACGCCTCCAGGCCGCGGCCCCGATCGATCCGGACCGGCCCGGGCCCGTTGACGAGGACGTCGGTGACGCCGGGCAGTGCGAGCAGAGGCTCGAGCGGGCCGGCGCCGGCGATCTCGCGCCGCAGGCCCTCGTAGACGGCGAGGACGGTCGCATCGCCCACGGGACGGCCCGCCGCGCGCAGGGCGTCGGCGACGCGGTGCGGGGTGAGGGCGCCGGGCTCGGCGGCGAGCCGGCGTCGTACCTCCTCGACGAGACCCGGGACCGGCGCGTCGGCACTCATGCGACGACCTGCTGGTCGGCTTCGGGCCCCACCGTGTCGCCCAGGACCTGTGCGGCGGCGCGCGCCAGGGGCCCGCGGGTGCTGCGCAGCGGACCCAGACCGAGGTCGACGGCCTCGGCCAGCCCGCGCTGGTCCCGCATCTGCACCAGGACGGGCAGACCGACCGCGCGGCGGACCTCGTCGGGATCGAAGGCCTCACCGCGCAGCACCACGGCGACATCCGGGTGACCGGCGAAGCGCGCCCGCATCCGGGCCGCACCGGCGACGCCGACGACGCTCGCGACGGTGACCACGAGCAGCAGGTCGCAGCGCGCGGCGAGACTCGTCGACGAGGGCATCGGGCGAGCGCGGAAGGTCCACCACGACGACGGCGTGACCGCGGCGAGCCGCCGAGAGCGCCTCGCGGGCGGCGAAGGCCTGCAGCGTGGGGACCCGCCCGTCGACGTACCAGGACAGCACGCCGAGGGCGCCGCTGCGTGGCAGTGCCTCCCGCAGGGCACGTGCCGACAGCCGGCCCGTCGTCTGGCACAGCGCGTCCCAGCGGAAGCCGTCGCGGCGCTCGACGCCGAGCATCCGGTCCAGGCCGGGACCCTGCGGGTCGCAGTCGATGACCACGGCATCGCCCGAGCGGGCGGCCCACTGGCCGAGGGCGCAGGCGAAGGTGGTGGCTCCGGCGCCGCCGCTTCCGCCGATCACGCCGATCACGCGGGCGCGACCGGGCTGGCGCTCGGTGAGGTCGGCGAGCAGACTCGACCAGCCAGGGCTCCGCGCCGGGCAGCTCGACGACCTGCTCGGCTCCCAGGCGCAACGCGGTCCGGAAGAGCCTCGTGCGGGGCACGCTCGCCGGTCACGACGAAGCAACGCGGTCGCGCCTCGGGCACGACGCGCAGCATCTCCTCGGCCAGGTCGGCACCGACGAGGACGACCGGCGCCACGGGCCACGACCGCAGCGCGGTCAGCGGGTCGCGGGCGACGGAGGGGGCGACGTCGGCCGCGGCGGCGAGCGGCAGCAGGGCCGCGAGCAGGTCGTCATCGGCAGTCACCACCAGGACAGGCACGTCCGCCGGGCCGGCGGCGCGCCGGCGGGCGGGGATCGGGTTTCGGGACATGCCGACCTTCTCGCCCACCCCCGACGCGACCACGCCCACGACCCGCGCGGGTGTGGATGACCCGTACCGGAATCGCCCCTGTGGAGGGGAGATGGACGTTTCCGCAACGGGTGACACCTACGATGAGCCCATGGCCCGACCGGGTGCGGCGCCGACCGCGGCGTTCTTCGACCTCGACAAGACGATCATCGCCAAGTCGAGCGTGCTCGCGTTCAGCAAGCCGTTCCAGGCCGGCGGCCTCATCTCGCGCCGGGCGGTGCTGCGCTCGGCGTACGCCCAGTTCGTCTTCATGATCGGCGGCGCCGACCACGACCAGGTCGAGAAGATGCGCCAGTTCATGTCGCAGCCTGTGCGCCGGCTGGGAGGTCGCGACGGTCCGCGAGATCGTCGCCGACACCCTCCACAACGTCGTCGACCCCCTCGTGTACGACGAGGCGGTGCGCCTCATCGACGAGCACCACGCCGCCGGGCGCGACGTCGTCATCGTCTCCACCTCCGGCAGCGAGGTCGTCGAGCCGATCGGCCGGATGCTCGGCGCGGACCGGGTGGTCGCGACCCGGCTCAAGGCCGAGGACGGCCGCTACACCGGCGAGATCGAGTACTACGCCTACGCCGAGGAGAAGGCGAACGCGATCCGTCTGCTCGCGCAGAGCGAGGGCTACGACCTCGCGAACAAGCTATGCGTACTCCGACTCGGTGACCGACGTGCCGATGCTGGAGGCGGTCGGCTTCCCGCACGCGGTCAACCCGGACCGCGAGTCTGCGCAAGGCCGCGGCCGCCCGCGGCTGGCCGGTGCTGGTCTTCAACCGGCCGGTCGAGTCTGCAGTCGCGCCTGCACCTGCCGCCGCCGAAGCCGACGCTCGCCGCACTGGCGGTCGGCGGGGTGGTCGCGGTGGGTGCGGCGGTCTGGATCGGCGCCCGGCGCCGCCCGGCCTGACGCCTGCTCCCAACCGCCCAGCGTTCCCCGGATCGGGTGGAAAGACAAGCCTTGAAGGTGGCCCCGGGTGGGCGTACAAAGGACATCAAGAACTCAAGAGCAACACGTGATCCCGGTACCCACGCGGCGATCCACCCTTCCTAACAGGGCGCTGGCCTACCGGAACACTTCCGGGGCAGCAGTTGAGTGTGCACGCCTGGTAGCCATGGTTCACGTGTCAGCGGTGGCACCCGAGACGATCAAAGGCTCGGGTGCCACCTGCATGTCCGGGTGCCTCAGCCGTTGAGCGGGCTCGCCTCGGCCGCCGCGGCGTACGCCTCGGTCGCGTAGATCAGCCACGCGTGCATGCCGGCCGGGCCGCCGGTGGCCCAGCCGCGGAGGTTGGACTCGTACTCCCGCCGCAGCGCCAGGTGCGCCGCCTCCGGTACGACGAGCGACTTCTCGTCCACGCCCTTGACCGCGAGCAGCAGCCGCTCGGCCGCGCGGGCCACGATGCCGTTGTGCGACCCGAAGGGCGCGGCGGTCACCAGACTCGGCGTGCACGACTGCCGCGACCGCGAGCGCGGGCGCGGAGGTGCGCGCGGTGGCGAACTCGGCGATCCCGCGCAGCCTGGAGGCCGCCTCGCCGTCGCGCGGCCGGCCGAGCAGACTCGTCGGGCAGCGTGCCCCGGGCGGCGAGGGTGTGCAGTCGGGCGAAGGCCTGCAGCGGTTGACGGCGCAGCACCGGGACCAGCGAGAGCAGGCTCGGTCGAGACGCGGACCGCGTCGGCCGCGATCTCGTCGCCACCGCCGTTGCGGACCTCGTTCAGCGCGGAGGCGGATCCCTCCAGCACCGCACTGGCGTGGGCGCCGCGCAGGAGCGACTCCCCGGTCAGGCTCGGGCCCGGTACGACGCAGGCCGCGGTCGCGGAGCAGCACGTCGATGCCGTCGCGGGCGGCGGTGAAGCCCGACGGCGCGCCTTCGAGGGAGACCAGCCAGGCATGGGGATCGCTCACGGAGGAAGCCTAGGACCCGCTCGCGGCGGCGACGCAGGCGTGCCTGCGTGATCGAGCCCGCTCCCCGCCGTACCCTCGCCCTGATGGCTACCGACGACACCACCCCGACCCCGGCCGCGCTCTCCTTCGGCGCCGTGGCCGAGGCCTACGACCGCGGCCGCCCCGGCTACCCGCGCGAGGCCGTGGCGTGGTTGACGGGCGAGCAGCCGCTGACGGTGCTCGAGCCTGGGCGCCGGGACCGGCAAAGCTCACCGAGCACCTGGTCGCGCTGGGCCACGACGTGCACGCCACCGACCCGGACCCGCGGATGCTCGACCGGCTCGGGTTGCGGCTCCCGGAGCAGCGGGTGTCGCAGACGTCCGCGGAGGAGATCCCGGCGGCGGACGCGACGTACGACCTGGTGGTGGCGGGCGAGGCGTTCGAGTACTTCGACGCCGAGAAGGCGCTGCCGGAGATCGCGCGCGTGCTCAAGCGCGGCGGGACCTTCGCGATCATCGCGAACCTGCGCGACGAGCGGATCCCGTGGGTCAAGCGGCTCGGCAACATCATCGGCCACCACACCGCGGGCGCCGGCCTGGACGAGGCGATCGAGGCCTCGCCCTACTTCGGCCCGGCCGAGGACGCCTCCTTCAAGCAGTGGCAGGTCATCAACCGCGACTCGGTGCAGGACCTGGTCCGCTCGCTGCCCGGGGTCGCCGGCCTCGAGCGCACCGCGCAGGAGTCGCGGCTGCGCGAGGTGCTGGCGTTCTACGACGACTTCGGCCGCGGCATGGACGGCATGCAGGCTGCCTTACGTCACCGAGTGCTTCCGGGCGGTCGTCGGCATCCAGCCCAAGACCGCGCGGCCCGAGCCGGCCGTCGTCCCGGTCACCGACAGCCCGGACGAGCCGGTCGGCGAGGACACCGTCCCGATCGGTGCGAGCAACGTCCCGCCCGCCGTCGAGCCGCCGGCCGACGACGACACCGGGATGCTGCTGATCGACTTCCGCTGAGTCCTGCCGCCAGGATGGGGCCATGGCGGGCGGACGACTGTGGCGACGGGGGAACCTCGGGAGCGACGCCGACCGCGCGGCCTTCCGCGCCCTGCACCAGGCCTCCCTCGCGGCGCCGGCCCTGCGCGAGGGACTGACGACCACCAGCGCGGAGCGGGCGATCCGGCACCTGCGCACACTGCTCGGTACGCCGGCCCTCGCCATCACCGACACCGAGTCGGTGCTCGCCTGGGACGGGATCGGCGGCCACCACGCCGACCAGGCGGCGGTCGTGGGCCTGCTCGCGATCGACAAGGGCAGCACCCGCACGGTGGCTCGCGACCAGACTCGGCTGCACGGTCGGCGGCTGCCCGGTGCGCACCGGCGTGGTGAGCCCGCTCGTCGTGGAGGGCCGGGTGCTCGGGACGGTGCAAGCGTTCTCGCCGACGCCGACCGCCGGCCTGGTGCGGGCGACCGAGGAGGTCGCGGAGTGGGTGTCGGGGCAGCCTGGAGCTCGCCGAGCCTGGACGCCCACCGCAACCGGATGATCGAGGCCGAGGTGCGCGCGCTGCGGGCCCAGATCAGCCCGCACTTCGTCTACAACTCGCTCAACGCGATCGCCAGGCTTCGTGCGCACCGACCCGGACCGGGCACGCGAGCTCCTGCTGGAGTTCGCCGACTTCACCCGGTACTCCTTCCGCCGGCACGGTGAGTACACGACGCTCGCCGAGGAGCCTGAACTCCATCGAGCGCTACCTGCTGCTGGAGCAGGCCCGCTTCGGCGACCGGCTGCAGGTGACGCTCAACGTGGCACCGGAGGTGCTGCCCGTCGTCGTACCGTTCCTGTGCGTCCAGCCGCTCGTCGAGAACGCCGTCCGGCACGGCCTGGAGAGCGCCGACCAGACCGGCCTGCTGACGATCAACGCCCACGACCGCGGGCACGAGGCGGTGATCGAGGTCGAGGACAACGGGGTCGGCGAGGACCCGGACAAGGTACGACGTGCGCTCGCCGGCGACACCGAGTCTCGACTCGGTCGGCCTCGGCAACGTGGACGCACGGCTGCGCGCGACCTTCGGCGACGACTACGGTCTCGTCGTGGAGACGGCGCCGGGTGCGGGCACGAAGGTGATCGTGCGGGTGCCGAAGTTCGCGCCGGGGGTGAGTGCATGACCGCGCTGCGGGTGCTGGTGGTCGACGACGAGCGGCCGGCGCTGGACGAGCCTGGTCTACCTGCTGGAGGCCGACGAGCGGGTCGGCGAGGTGATCGCCTGCCAGTCCGCGACCGACAGCCTCCGCCTGTTGCGCGAGCGCGAGGTCGACTGCGTCTTCCTCGACATCCAGATGCCCGGGCTGAGCGGGCTGGAGTCGGCCGAGGTGCTCAGCCGCTTCAAGCAGCCGCCGCCGGTGGTCTTCGTGACCGCGCACGAGCAGCACGCGGTCGAGGCCTTCGACCTGCACGCCGTGGACTACGTCCTCAAGCCGGTGCGCCCCGAGCGCCTGGCCGAGGCCGTACGACGCGTGCTGGCGACCAGCGCGCCCCCGGCTCCCGCGCCCGACACCCAGGTGGCCGTCGAGCGCGGCGGCGTCACGCGCTTCGTCGACCGCGGCGACATCACCCACGTGGAGGCGCAGGGCGACTACGCGCGACTGCACACCACGGGCGGCGAGACGTACCTGCTCCGGGTCCCACTGACGACGCTCGAGGAGGAGTGGGCGACGGCGGGCTTCCACCGGATCCACCGCTCCCTGCTGGTCGCGCTCGCCCACGTGACCGAGGTGCGCACCGAGGCCGGGCGCACGTCGGTGATCGCCGGCGGGACCGAGCCGCCCGTCAGCCGCCGGCACACCCGCGCCCTGCGCGACGTGCTGGTCCGCCGGGCGCGGGCCCCCAGTGAGAGGGCAGCAGTGAGGGGGCGGCGGTGACCGAGCGGGTCCGGGTCACCGGCCCGCCGCGGCACGACGCCGCGGGGCGCCCGCTCAGCCGGCTGGGCGACGTGCACGAGCAGACCGCGCTGGGCGACGTCTACCTGCGCTCGCTGCTGCGTGAGCGAGCTTGGGCTCGCCCTCGCCGTCCTGGTCGCCCTGGCAGCCACGCTCGGCGTGCTGCCGCTGGCCTTCCACCTGTGGCCGGGGCTGGCGGAGGTGGACGTGCTCGGCGTACCGCTGGCCTGGCTGCTGCTGGGCGTCGTCGTCTATCCCTGTCTCGTGCTGCTGGGCTGGCGCTACGTGCGCAGCGTCGAGCGCAACGAACGCGACTTCGCCGATCTCGTCGAGGGCAGGGCGGAGGGACAGGAGTGAGCACGGACGCGGTCCCCGGCCTGGTCGCCGTGCTGGCGGTCACCGTCGCGACGGTCGCGATCGGCACCTGGGGACTGCGCTTCTCCCGCACCACGAGCGACTTCTTCGTCGCCTCGCGCACCGTCCGGCCGCGGCTCAACGCCTCGGCGATCGGCGGGGAGTACCTCTCGGCGGCCTCCTTCCTCGGCGTCGCGGGCCTGCTCCTCGTCGGCGGCGCGGACATGCTCTGGTACCCCGTCGGCTGGACCGCGGGCTACCTCGTCCTGCTGGTGCTGGTCGCCGCTCCCCTGCGCCGCTCCGGCGCCTACACGCTGCCCGACTTCGCCGAGGCGCGGCTCGCCTCGCGCTGGGTCCGCTCGGCGTGCTCGCTGCTGGTCGTCGGCGTCGGCTGGCTCTACCTGGTGCCGCAGTTCAAGGGCGCCGGGATCACCCTGGAGTCGGCGATCGGCGCGCCGGTGTGGGCGGGCCCGGTCATCGTCGGGCTGGTCGTCCTCGTCAACGTGATGTCGGGCGGGATGCGCTCGATCACCTTCGTCCAGGCCTTCCAGTACTGGCTCAAGCCTGACCGCGATCCTCTTCCCCGCGATGGTCCTGGTCGTCGTGTGGTGGGGCGAGGGACGGCCCGCCGGGCAGGGCGTCGGCGGCGGGTGGTCCGACCCGGTCGCCGGCGGCGGGGGGATCGGGCTGTACTCGACGTACTCGCTGATCATCGCGCTCTTCCTCGGCACGATGGGCCTGCCGCACGTGGTCGTGCGCTTCTACACGAACCCGGACGGTCGCGGCGCACGCCGTACGACGCTCGCGGTGCTCGCCCTGCTCGGGCTCTTCTACGTCTGGCCGCCGGTGTACGCCGCCCTCGGCCGGGTCTACGGCGACCGGCTGGTCCGCGAGGGCCACTCCGACGTGCTCGTGCTGGAGTCTGCCCCGGCTGATGATCGGCGGGCTGGGCGGCGAGTCGCTGACCGGGCTGGTCACCGCCGGCGCCTTCGCGGCCTTCCTCTCCACGGCGTCCGGCCTGGTGGTCGCGGTGTCCGGCGTGCTCACCCAGGACGTGACGAGCCGGTGGGTAGGCGATCGCGACACCGGGTCGGTGGCGACGGCGTTCCGGCTCGCGGCGGTGGTCGCGGTCGTCGTACCGCTGCTGGTGGCGCTGGCCGTCGGCGAGGTCGGCGTCGCCCAGTCCGTGGGGCTGGCGTTCGCCGTCGCGGCCTCGACCTTCTGTCCCCTGCTGGTGCTGGGCATCTGGTGGCGCGGGCTGACCGACGCCGGCGCCCTCGCCGGCCTGGCCGCAGGCGGGTTGGGCGCCGGCGGCGCCGCGGTGCTCCACCTCGCGGGCGTGGACGTCGACGGCTGGGCCGGCGCCCTGCTCACCTCCCCCGCGGCGTGGAGCGTTCCACTCGGGTTCGGCGTGATGGTGCTGGTCTCGATGGCGACCGCCGGGCGCGCACCTGCGCACGCCCGGCGGTTCCTGGTCCGGCTGCACACCCCGGAGAGCCTCGGGGCGGGAAACCTCAGCGGCGGCCGTAGGTGAGCCCCCGCAGCACCTTCTCGGCCGGGCCGGGGTGCTCGCGACGCTGCAGCGCCGCCGCCCCCGCGACCGAGGCGATCCAGACGCCGATCGCGGCGAGCACTGCGACGACGGTGTGGCCGCCGAGGTCGAGGGCGAAGGGCGCGAAGAGCACCAGCCAGCAGACGGACTGGAAGAGGTAGCCGGACAGCGAGCGCTGGCCGAGCGCGGCCACGGCCCCGACCCGGCCGGTCCGGGAGAGGCGAGCGCCGAGGAGGGCGAGCGCGGCGATGTAGCCCGGTCCGGCGTACTCGCCGCTGACGTCGTGGAGCAGGGCGAGGATGTCGACGGTGCCCGCAGCAGGGTGCAGGACGCCGGCGGCGACGAGCGCGTAGGGCAGGCCGCCGAGGACCGCGATCCCCAGGCCGATGGCGGCGGTGCGGACGAGCAGGGTGCGGTGCTGGTCGACGTTCTCGAGGATCCGGCGCCGCGCCGCCCAGATGCCGAGCCAGACGATGAGCAGGGCGGGGAGCACGGAGAGGGTGTGGACCGGCCACTCGGCGAGCCGCTCGCCGATCGAGGCGCGGTAGGAGTCGGCGGCGAGCGAGGGGTTCGGCGAGTTGACGAGCCCGGCGCCGCCGGACCAGTCGTGGGTGAGGGCGAGGACCGGGAGGACCACGAGGTAGATCGACTGCAGGCCCCACACCCACAGCACGGCCCGGTGGAAGCGGTCGGAGCGGCGCAGGAGCAGGAAGGTCGCCGCGAGGCCGATCAGCCCGTAGGCACCGAGGAAGTCGCCGAAGTAGAGCAGGGTCGCGTGCACCAGACCGAAGGCGACCAGCCACGCGTTGCGGCGGACGAGGACCCGCCGGGCATCTGCCCCGGCGGCCTCCTGACGGCGGGCGATCTGCACCAGGCCGTAGCCGAACATGATCGCGAAGACGGGGTAGGCCCGGCTGTCGACGAGCAGCGAGAGCCCGAAGTTGAGCACCCGGGACAGGCCGTGCGGGTCGGGGTCGAGGCCGGGCTGGCCGGCGAAGGCACAGTTCCCGGCGTTGGCGAGGGCGATGAAGAGCAGCATCGCGCCGCGGATCAGGTCAGGAGCGAGCGCACGCTCGCTGCGTCGGGTGGGCCCGAGAGTCGTGGTGGTCATGGCTCCACGCTCGTCGCAGCGGGCGGCGCCCGCGAGGAGGTCAGGCCCCGACCCGGAGGTGGGGTTCTCCCCACCCCTCGGCGCCCGCGACGGCCCTGCGGCGCTCGCCGCCGGGCGCGCGGACCGCGACCAGCAGGACGGCCAGACCGAGCGCGGTGACGCCGGCGCCCGCCCACAGCGGCGAGGTGTAGCCGAGCCCGGCCGCGAGGGTGAGACCGCCGACCCATGCACCCAGGGCGTTGCCGACGTTGAACGCCGCGATGTTGGCGCCCGAGGCGAGGGTGGGCGCCCGGTCGGCGTACGCCATGACGCGCATCTGGAAGCCGGGCACGGCACCGAAGCCGACTGCGCCCATGAGGAAGAGCATCACGACGGTGAGCACCTGGTTGCCGGCGGTGAGCGCGAACACCGCGAGCACGGCGGTCAGCGCCGCGAGGGCCAGCCTGCAGGGTGCGGACCAGGTCGCGGTCGGCGGCCCGGCCACCGAGGAGGTTGCCGGCGAACAGGCCGACGCCGAAGACCACGAGGAGCGCGGGCACGGCGCCCGAGGCGAAGCCGCTCACCTCGGTGAGGGTGAAGGCGATGTAGGTGAACCCGCCGAACATGCCGCCGTAGCCCAGCACCGTGATCGCGATCGAGAACCACACCTGCGGGCTGCGGAAGGCCGCCAGGCTCGGTGCGCGCGCTGCTCGCCGCCTCGCCGCGGCCGGTGTGGGCGGGGACCAGGGCGGCGATGCCGACGAAGGCCAGCACGCCGATCACCGTGATCGCCCAGAACGTCGAGCGCCAGCCGGCGGCCTGGCCGAGCAGCGTCCCGAGCGGTACGCCGAGCACGTTCGCCAGGGTCAGCCCGCCGAACATGAACGCGATCGCGCTCGCCTTGCGCTCCGGAGCGACCAGGCTGGGCAGCGACGACCGCGCCGATGCCGAAGAACGCGCCGTGGCACAGGGCCGCGACCACGCGCCCGGTCATCATCACGCCGTACGACGGGGCGAGGGCCGAGATCAGGTTGCCGGCGATGAACAGCACCATCAGCCCGAGCAGCGCGGTCTTGCGCGGCACCCGGGTGAGGGCGAGGGTCAGCGCGACGGCGCCGACCGCGACGCTGAGGGCGTAGCCGGAGATGAGGTAGCCGGCGGTGGTCTCGGTGACGGCGAAGTCGTCGGCGACCTCGGGCAGCAGGCCCATGATGACGAACTCGGTCAGTCCGATCCCGAAGCCCCCGATGGCGAGGGCGAGCAGGGCGACAGGCATGGCTCTCCTGGATGCGTGAGTAGATAGTCAGCGTCTGCATTAGTTGCACACGCACACTATCGATAGTTGCACGCGCGGACTATCTGCGCAACCCGGGTACAGTGGGGCCATGGGTATCGCCGACGACGCCGTCGAGATCAGGGCACACGGCTGGCGCACGCTCGCCGCCGTGCACGGGCTGATCGAGGGTGCGCTGGAGAAGGCGCTGCAGCGCGAGCACGCGCTGTCGGTCGTCGAGTACACCGTGCTCGACGCGCTCAGCCGCCAGGACGGCTGGCACATGCGGATGCAGCAGGCTCGCCCGCGCCGCCGCGCTCTCCCCCTCCGCGACCACCCGCCTGGTGACCCGCCTGGAGAACCGCGGCCTGCTCACCCGGATCCTCTGCGCCGACGACCGGCGCGGGATCTACACCGAGCTCACGCCGGCCGGCCGGGCGCTGCTGAAGAAGGCGCGACCGCTGCACGACGAGGTGCTGCGCGACACGCTCGACGAGGCGGGTGAGATCCCCGAGACTCGCCGGGCTCGCGCGGTTCGTGGGGTCGGTCGCGGTCTAGCCCTTCGTGACGTTGCCGTCGGCGTCGCGCCGCACGGCGTCGCCGACGCTGACCGCGTCCCACAGCGCACGGTCCACACGCGCCTTGACGATCGTGCCGGCGGAGGTGCGCACCTTCAGCCGGCGGTAGAGGTTGGCGCCGTCGTAGAGACCGCGCGACTTCTTCAGGACGACGCCTTCCCAGGCTCTCGCTCATGCGTCGAGCCTAGGTCAGGCGGGCACCGGGGACGAGGCCAGCGCGCGGGCGCGGGCGCAGACCAGGTCCACGACGAGCGGGTGCGGGCCGAGCACGTCCGCGACGACCGAGGCACCGGCGGCGAGCGCGTCGTGGCGGGCGGTGCGGGCGAAGTGCCCCGTCGCCATCAGGTACGACGACACCGCGTCCCCCGTGCGCACCACTCGGGCGAGGCGCTCGCCCCGTCCCGAGAGGGTGGCGAGCCGGACCGGGCCGCCCCAGGCCCGGGCGAGCAGCGCGGCCGCGCCCTCCAGGTCGGCGGCCGCGAGCGGGTCGGTGGAGCCGGCGGCGACCATCACGACCGGCTGACCGGGGGTGGCACCGGCAGCGCGCAGGCGGTCCACCTGGGCGGCGGCCAGCAGCGGGCTGGGGCCGAGCCCGGAGCCGAGGCGGACGAGCCCGCGCGGTGCGGCGGCCACGGCGCGGGGCAGGTCCTGGCGCAGGTGGTAGCCGGTCGAGAGCAGCAGCGGGACGACGACCGTGGGCTCGGTGACGGCCGCGGCCGCGTCGGCGAGCAGCGGCGCGCACAGCTCGACGTACGACGTCGTGGCAGGCCAGCCGAGCCGGTCGCCGGCGAGCGCGGTGGTCTCGGCGGCGACCAGGTTGCCGGCCGTCGTACGGGTGCCGTGGGCCACGGTCAGCAGCCTCACGGGGCGACCGCCAGGCGGTAGCCGCGCTTGACGACGGTCTGCACGCAGCGGGTGCCGAGCGCCGCACGGAGCCGGGCGACGGCCATCTCGACGGCGTGCTCGGAGCCGGCGGTGCCCGAGGGCAGGGCGGTGAGCAGGTCGCGGCGCGAGACCACCGTGCCGGGGTTGACGAGGAGCGCCTGCAGGACGGCGTACGGCGCGGGCGAGAGCCTTCACCTCGGCGCCGTCGAGCAGCACGTCGTCGCCGTGCAGCAGCAGCGTGTGCCCGGCGACCTCGAGCGTGGTGCCGGCGGCGCGGGAGGGCAGGCTCGGTCTCCAGGCTGCTTGACCATCGCGGCCAGGCGCGAGCGCTCGGGATAGATCGACGGCACGCCCCACATCTCGAAGGCGGCCGCGGTCACCGGCCCGACGCAGGAGGCCACGACGTCGGCCTGGAAGGCGGTGACGACCTCGTCGCGGTGGCCGGTGGAGGTGGCGGCCTGCATCATGGCGGCGATGGCCGGCGCGGCGGTGAAGGTCACCGCGTGCACCGTGCGCTCCGCGATCTGCTCGATGAGGCCGAACATCGGCTCGGGGTCGGCGGCACCCTCGACGCGGTAGACCGCGACGGTCGTGACGTCCGCACCGAGCCGGCGCAGCGCGTGGGCGGCCATCGACAGCGACTGGCCGTGCTCCTGCACGACGATCCGCCGGCCCTCCAGGTCACGCCCGCGCAGGTGGCCGAGCACGTCCTCGAAGGCCTCCGACTCCGGCGCCCACAGGCTCGCGCAGCCCGGCCCGCCGCAGCGCACCGACGCTCTTGGGTCCGCGGGCGAGGATCTCCGCCCCGCCGAGGTGGGCCAGCAGGTCCTCGAGCAGGCCCCAGCGCTCGGCCGCGGCGAACCACGACTTGAGCCCGATCCCCGTGGTCGCCACGAAGATGTCGACCGGCTGGGCGAGCACGTCCTCCGTCGCCGCGCGCAGACCCGCCTCGTCGATGCGGTTCGGGTCGACCGACAGGGCCGGGGCATGGACCACCTCCGCACCGCGGCGCTCCAGCAGGTTCACCTGCTCCTCGGCCCGCCGGGCAGCGGTGACCCCGATCCTGAATCCGGACAGGGGAAGGCTCGCTCACGAGTCCAGTGTCTCGCGCCGGGCACCGACCACCACAACACCGTCGACCACGCGGACGTCGTACGTCGGCACGACCACCGACGGGTCGTCCAGGCAGGCGCCGGTGCGCAGGTCAAAGCGCTGCTTGAGCAACGGGCTCGCGACGAAGGGCACCGCGTCCTCCCCGAGCGTGCCCACGATGCCGCGCGAGAGGACCGAAGCGCCTCCGAAGGGATCGTGGTTGGAGAGCGCGAAGACCTGGTCGTCGTAGGTGCGGAAGACCGCGACGGCCCGGCCGCCCACCAGTGCGGGGACTCCCGACTCGCGCTGGACCTGGTCGAGGCGGCACACCGCGGTGCCGAGGGTCAGCGTCGTCGCACGCGGCTGCTCCGACGCCTGCTCCTGGAAGGCGATCGCGGGCTCCGGCGCACCGGGAGCGTTGACGAAGGAGACGAAGCGGGCCAGGCTTCTCCGGGTCCTCGATGGTGGCCTTCCACTCGTCGAAGTAGGAGTCCACGTGCGCCGCCATCGACGCCTCCAGGCTCCGCGCCCAGGCCGAGGCTGTCGTCCACGACGACCTCGCGGACCCGCTCCAGGCCGCCGATCTCCTCCATCCAGTACGACGTGCGTTGCAGCCGGTCGGCGGTGCGGACGTAGTACATGAGGAACCGGTCGAGGTAGCGGATCAGGCTCCTCGCGCGACAGGTCGCCGGCCAGCAGCCTGGGCGTGCGAGGGGATCGCACCGCCGTTGCCGCCGACGTAGAGGTTCCAGCCCTTCTCGGTCGCGATCACCCCGAAGTCCTTGCCGCGCGCCTCCGCGCACTCCCGGGCGCAGCCGGAGACGCCGCCCTTGAGCCTTGTGCGGCGAGCGCAGCCCGCGGTAGCGCAGACCGAGCTCGATCGCCATCGCGACGGAGTCCTGCACGCCGTACCGGCACCAGGTCGAGCCGACGCAGGACTTCACCGTGCGCAGGGACTTCCCGTAGGCGTGGCCGGACTCCATGCCCGCGTCCACGAGCCGCTGCCAGATCGCCGGGAGGTCCTCCATCCGGGCGCCGAAAAGGTCGATCCGCTGGCCACCGGTGATCTTGGTGTACAGCCCGTAGTCGCGGGCCACCTCGCCGATCACGATCAGGCTTGTCCGGGGTGATCTCGCCGCCCGGGATGCGCGGCACCACCGAGTAGGTGCCGTTCTTCTGCAGGTTCGCGAGGTAGGCGTCGTTGGTGTCCTGCAGCGTCGCGTTGCTGCCGTCGAGGACGTGGTGGTTGAGCAGGGTGGCCAGGATCGAGGCCACCGTGGGCTTGCAGATGTCGCAGCCCCGGCCGGTGCCGTGCCCGGCGACGATGTCGTCGAAGCGCTGGTAGCCATGCACCGCCACCACGTCGAAGAGCCTCCTGCCGGGTCATCCGGAAGTGCTCGCACAGGGACTTGTCGACGGCCTTGCCGGTCGCGGCGAAGTGGTCCTCGACGATCTTCTTCACCACGGTCTTGCACGAGCCGCAGGTGGCGCCCGCCTGGGTGCACCTGGTGACGCAGGCCGGGCTGTCGCAACCGCCGCCCTCGGAGACCGCGGCGACGATCTCGGCCTTGGTGACGTTGTTGCAGGAGCAGACCTGCGCCTCGTCGGGCAGGCCGATCTCCGCACCACCGCGCCCCGCGGGGAGGATCAGGCTCCTCGGGATTGTCCGGCAGCACCATGCCGCTGCCGACGAGCGGGCGCAGCACGCCGTACGCCGACGCGTCGCCGACCAGGATGCCGCCCAGCGAACTCGACGCCACCGGAGTCGTTCTCCTTGACCACGAGCTTCTTGTAGATCCCCGCGACGGCGTCGGCGAAGACCAGACTCCAGGCAGTCGGGGTCGGCCCCGAAGGCGTCGCCGAAGGACGCCACGTCCACCCCGAGCAGCCTTGAGCCTGGTCGACATGTCGGCGCCGGTGAAGGCGCCCGCGGCACCACCGAGCAGGGTGTCCACGACCACCTCGGCCATCGCGTAGCCGGGCGCCACGAGGCCGTACATCCGCCCGGCCGGCGCGGCGCACTCGCCGATCGCCCACACGTGCGGGTCCGAGGAGCGGCACTGCTCGTCGACCAGCACGCCGCCCCGCTCGGCGAGATCGAGGCCCGCCTCGCGGGCCAGCGCGTCGCGCGGCCGGATGCCCGCGGAGAAGATCACCAGGTCGAGCGGCAGCGCCTCCCGGTCCTCGAGCCTGATGGCCGAGACCCGCCCGTCGGCGTCGCCGTCGATCAGGCTCGGTCATCACACCGGTGTGCACGGTGAGGCCCAGGCTCCTCGATGTGCCGCTGCAGGGTCGCCCCGCCCACCTCGTCGACCTGCACGGCCATCAGCCGGGGCGCCATCTCCACCACGTGGGTCGGCACGCCGAGTCGGTGCAGTGCGTTCGCCGCCTCCAGGCCCAGCAGGCCACCGCCGACGACCGCGCCCGCCCGAGCGCCCTGCGCCGCCTGGCGGATCGCCTCCAGGTCCTCGATCGTGCGGTAGACGAAGACGTTCTCCAGGCTCCCTGCCGGGCACCGGCGGCACGAACGGCGCCGCACCGGTGGCGAGCACGAGACCGTCGTAGGCGACCTGCTCTCCGCCGGCGAGGGTCACGACGTGCTCGTCCGCGTCGAGCGCCACCACCTCGGTGTCCAGGCGCAGGGTGACCCGCGGGTCGTCGTACCGGCCCTCGGGGAGGAAGGACAGCGCCTCCGCGCCGACCTCGAAGTAGGACGTCAGCGCCACCCGGTCGTACGCCGCGCGCGGCTCCGCGCCGAGCACCACGAGGTCGTGGGTCTCGGTCAGGCCGCGCTCGATCGCGGCCTGCACGAAGCGGTGCCCGACCATCCCGTGGCCGACGACGACGAGTTCGCTTGCGGAGGTGCGGGGCCATGTCAGGGACCTTTCGTGGCGAGGGCCGGGCGGCTGGCGAGCAGCCTGCCGGACCGTGGGGGCGCAGCCACCGCAGCCGGTGGTCGCGCGGGTGCTGTCGCGGACCTGCTCGTACGACGAGCAGGCACGGATCCGGCCGGCGGTGACGCCCGCGCAGGCGCACACCTCGGCGTCGTCGGGCAGGGCCTGGGCGACACTGGCGGCGCTGCCCCCGGTCGCCGCGCGCTCGGGCAGGAGCAGGTTCCCCGGCTCCCGCGGTCCGAGGACGGTCCGCCGGTCGAAGTGCTGGGTGATCAGGCCGACCCGGGACAGGTCGCCGACCAGGGTGGCGGCGACGATCCGTCCGTCACGGACCACGAGCCGGCGGTGGGAGCCCGCGAGCGGGTTGGCCACCTCGACCACCTCGCCACCGGCGGCGACCTCCGCCGCGGCGTCGCCGAGCACGGCGACGTCGAGATCGGTCGCACGCAGCCGGGCCACGATCCGGGCTCCGTCGTAGGTGACCGGCTCCTCGCACAGGATCCCGGCGAGGACGCCGGCCTGCTCCCAGGCGGGCGGCACGAAGCCGGTGGTGCGACCCTGCCCGTCGGCGGACACCGTCTCGGCGCAGTCGCCGATCGCGTGGATGCTCGGGTCGCTCACGCTGGCCAGCCGCTCGTCCACGACGATCCCGCGGCGCACCTCCAGCCCGGCGCCGCGCGCGAGCGCGGTGGAGGGCCGTCCGCCGGCCGTGAGCACGAGCAGGTCGGTGTCGAGGGTGAAGCCGTTGTCCGGGCGCAGCGCGGGCCCGTCGACCAGCCGGATCGCGCGGGCGCCGGTGTAGACCGCGACGCCGAGGCGCTTCAGGTCCCGGGCCAGGATCCGGCCCGCGGCGGTGTCGATCTGGCGGTGCAGCAGGTGCTCGGCGCCCTCGACGATCTCGGTCTGCAGGCCGCGGGTGCCCAGCGCGCGGGCCACCCGGAGCCCGAGCAGGCCGCCGCCGACGACGACCGCGCGGCGGTTCCCGGGCCGGTCGAGAGCCCCCATCAGCCGCTCGCAGTCGGCCAGGCTGCGGAAGGCGTGCACGGCGTCGTGCAGGGAGCCGTCCATCCGGACGAGGCCGCGGATCGGCGGCAGGGTGGGGATGCTGCCGGTGGCGAGCACCAGGACGTCGTACTCCACCAGGGTGCCGTCGACCAGCATCACGTCGCGGTGCTCGCGGTCGAGCCCCAGCACCCGTGCGCCCAGGCGCAGGTCGACGCCGTGCTCGGCGTACCAGCCCGGGGTGCGCAGGGTCAGCGCCTCGGGCCGGTGGGTGCCCTCCAGGACGGCGGACAGCAGGATCCGGTTGTACGGCGCGACCGGCTCGTCGCCGAGCACCGTCACCTGCATCCGCTCGGTCGCCCCGCGGGCCACGGGCTCCTCGACCAGCCGGGTCGCCGCCATGCCGGAGCCGACGACGACGAGCCGCGGTCGCGGCGCTCCGGGGCTCTCGGTCATGGCTCCATGCTCGGCGGGCGAGATTTCGCGGCCGGGTGCGCAGCATGCACCGCGAGGTCAACTCCTCCTCACGTCCTCACCGTCCTCACGGATGCACGGCAGATCCACCGGCCCCCCAGGTGTGAACGTGCCGGAGAGAGGGAAGGGGGTCTCCATGACCACGCGCGACCGCCGCACGGTCGCAATGGGGGCGGCCTTCCTCCTGCTCGCCCTCGGCGGGGGCTTCGTGCTCCGGACCGTGCTCGGCGACGACGCCTTGGCACCCGAGCAGAAAGCCGCCGTCGCCTGGGCCCGGGCCCAGGTCGACCACGACAGCGACGCCGTCGCCGACCATTCCTGCGCCGGCAACAAGCAGTCGTTGGGCACCCTGCTGAGCAGCGTGCGCGACGGCGAGCAGATCGCGTCCTACGGCAGCCAGCCGACCGACGACGACCACTACGCCGTCACCATCGGCACCTCCCCGTCCCGGGTCGTCACGGTCACCGTCGTCGAGCACGGCGACGAGTTCCAGGTCTGCGGCTGAGCGCCCCCAGCCCTTCACCTGCGGTCCACCCGCTGTCTTCCCGCCGCCCCACCGGCGGCTCCTGGGCGTCCCTAGCCTGCGCCTCGAGCGTGGTCGGCCCGCGATCGCGCACGGGACAACGAAGGAGTGCACGTGCACCCCCGGATGAAGACTGCGGCCCTCGCCGCACTGGCGCTCGTCGGCGCCGCGAGCAGCACCCTGGTGGCCACCCCGTCCGCCTCGGCCAACGCCGAGGACGGCATCAAGAACGTGATCTACCTGCTCGGTGACGGCATGGGCCGCACCCAGGTGAGCGCGGCCCGGCAGCGCTACTACGGCGCCGACGGCGAGACTCAACATGGAGAAGCCTGGGCACGACCGGTCAGGTCGCGACGTACGCCGTGCAGAAGAACTCGGGCCAGCCCGGTGCGGCCGACTTCTCGCCGAACTACGTCACCGACTCCTCCTCCGCGGCCACCGCGTGGTCCTCGGGCGTGAAGACCTACAACAACGCCAACGGCATCGACGCCAAGGCGAACATCACCCCGACCCTGATGGAGCTCGCGCACCAGGCCGGTCTGTCGACCGGCAACGTCTCGACCGCCGAGATCACCGACGCGACGCCCGCCGGCCAGATGAGCCACACCCTGCAGCGCGCCTGCCAGGGCCCGAACTACGTCGAGGCCTCCTGCCAGGCTGCCCGAGGTCACCGGTGGCAACCCGCTCCCGACCGACGACCTGCGGGTCACCCCGATCGCCGACCAGATCGCGACGAACCAGACCGCCGACGTCATCCTGGGCGGCGGCCTGAGCCGCTTCGACCAGGCCAACGAGGACAAGGCTGAAGTCCAACGGCTACACCGTCGTCGGCTCGCCCACCACCCAGACGGTCGCCACCAAGACCGACCTGGCAGGCGTCGACGCCGGTGCCGGCAAGGTCTTCGCCCTGTTCTCGAAGGGCAACATGACCATCGAGAAGTTCAAGCGCGAGAACCCCGCCGACCCGGCCGCGCAGGAGCCGACCGTCGCCGACATGACGACCAAGGCGATCGAGTCTGCTCAAGAACAAGTCGGCGAAGTCCGGCAAGGGCTTCTACCTGCAGGTCGAGGGCGCGCTCATCGACAAGCGCTCGCACGCCAACGACGCCGCGCAGACGCTGGAGGAGACCAAGGCGTTCGACGACGCCGTCAAGGTCGCCTACGACTTCGCCAAGGCGGACGGCCACACGCTGGTCATCGTCACCGCCGACCACGAGTGCGCCGGCTTCAACATCATCGAGAAGGGCACGTTCACCAACGCCGAGGCCGCCGCGCCGCCGGTCAACACCGACGGCAAGAACACCTCGACGCCGACCCGCAGGCTCCTCCGGTGCCAAGGACGCGACCCGCTCGCACGACTTCATCAACGACGGCGGCGCCGGTCAGGCGGACGTGAAGAACTTCGCCCCGGCCACCTTCGGCACCGCCGACCAGGGTGCGAACTACACCTCCCTGGACGGCACGGCGAACGGCGCGCTCTGGCTGACCTACCTCTCCGGCAACCACACCGGCGCGGACGTCCCGATCTTCTCCTTCGGCGCGGGCTCGAAGGCTCCTCGAGGGCGAGATCGACAACACCGACCTGTTCGGCATCGTCGGCTCCGCGCTGGGCGTCACCCCGCGCATCCCGCTCCCGGCCGAGCCGACCGTGACGGTCACCGCCACGCCGGCGCCGGGCAAGGTCGCGACCGCGCTGGGCCTCACCGGCCCCACGCTGGTCAAGCCCAACCGCACCGTCACCTACCGCCTCGTCGCGAGCCGCGTGCCGAGCGGCAGCAAGGTCGTCGTCAAGGACAAGGGCCGCGTCGTCAAGACGGTCGTCGTCCGCAACGGCCGCGCCACCGTGACGTTGCGTCTCGCGCGGGGCACGCACCGCCTCGTGGCGTCGTACGCCGGGTCGTCGAAGACGCTCCCGTCGAGCACGCCCACCCTGACGGTCATCGCCCGCCGCTGACCGCACGCTCCACCCGAACCACCCCGGGGGACCCGCGCCGCGGCGCGGGTCCCCCACCCCCTTCCAGGAGACACCGTGAAGCCCCTCGTCGCCGCCGGCACCGCCGGTGCCGCCTCCCTCGCCCTCGTCGCCGGCCTCTGGCTCGCCGCGGGCCGCTCCGACGACAGCCCCGCCGCGGAGCAGACGCCCACCGGCCCGGTGGTGCAGACCTCCCTCGGCCTGCCGACCCCGACCGGCGATCCCGAGTCTCGCCGGCATCCAGGACCTCACGCCCGCCCCGCGCACGGTCGGCCGGCTCACCGGTCCCTTCGACGACCGGTTCACCGCCCAGGGCGTGCGCTTCGACGGCACCGCGTTGCGCGGCCGGCTGACGATCACCAGCGACGTGAGCGAGATCCTCGCCCTGCAGGTGCTGGGCGGCTTCTACGACGCGAAGGGCGCCTACCTCGGTGAGGCCCGCTGGAACTTCGTGCCCCCCGAGGAGGGCCACCACGAGGAGGGTCACCCCGAGGAGTCGGTGTCCTTCGTCGTCAAGGTGCCCGCCGCCCTGCGTGCCAAGGCGGCCTCCGCGTCGTACGGCGTGACGAACCTCGTCAACGAGTGACCTCGGCCGCGCAGACCTTGAACTCCGGCATCCGGCTGGACGGGTCGAGCGCGTCGTTGGTGAGCCGGTTGGCGCCGACCCAGTGGAAGGGCACGAAGACGGTGTCCGGCCTGATCGTGGTGACGACCCGGGCCGGCGCCTTCATCTCGCCGCGCCGCGTGCGCACCACCACCGGCTCGCCGTCGTGGGCACCGATCCGGTCGGCCAGCATCGGGTGCAGGCTCGACGAAGGCACCCTCGTCGTTGAGCGCCCTGATCCGGCGGGTCTGCGCACCGGACTGGTACTGCGCGAGCACGCGGCCCGTCGTCAGGTGGAGCGGGTACGACGCGTCGGGCTGCTCGGCCGCACCGCCGAACTCCTGCGCGAGGAAGCGCGCGCGGCCGTCGGCGGTCGCGAACGCGTCGGCGAACATCCGCGGCGTGCCTGGGTGCTCCGGCGTGGGGCACGGCCAGAACACCCCCTTCTCACGGGTGATCCGCGCGTAGGTGATGCCCGCGTAGTCCGCCTTGCCACCGGCGGACGCGCGGCCCAGGCTCGGCGAAGATCTCCTCCGGCTCGGTCGAGAACGCGACCGGCGCGTCGAGCCGCGCGGCCAGGCCGGCGATCACGTCCAGGTCGCTGCGCACGCCGGCCGGCGGGGAGATCGCGCGCTCGCGCAGGATGACCCGGCCCTCGAGGTTGGTCATCGTGCCGCTCTCCTCGGCCCACTGGGTGACCGGCAGCACGACGTCGGCCAGTGCGGCGGTCTCGGACATCACGATGTCGCAGACCACCAGCAGGTCCAGGGCCTCCAGCCGCCGGGTCACGTGGGTGGCGTTGGGCGCGGAGACCACGATGTTGGAGCCGTGCACCAGCAGCGCCCTCGGGCCGTCCTCCTGGCCGAGCGCGTCCAGCAGGCTCGTACGCCGAGCGGCCCTTGCCGGGCAGGTCGTCCGGGTCGATCCCCCACACACCGGCCACGTGGGCGCGGGCGGCGGGGTCGTCGATCATCCGGTAGCCCGGCAGCCTGGTCGGCCTTCTGGCCGTGCTCACGACCGCCCTGGCCGTTGCCCTGGCCGGTCAGGCAGCCGTAGCCGGCGTACGGCTTGCCGGGCATGCCGAGGGCCGGGGCGACGTTGATCCAGCCCAGCACCGTGGCGGTGCCCTGCGCGTGCTGCTCCGCCCCGCGGGCGGTCAGCACGGTCACCCGGCGCGCGTCGGCGAGCAGGTCGGCCAGCGCGCGCAGGCTCCTCGGTGGCCACGCCGGACACCCGCTCCACCCGCTCGGGCCACCAGGCGGCCACCGAGCGGCGGACCTCCTCGAAGCCGGTGGTTCGCGTCGCGACGTACTCCTCGTCGACGGCGCCGCGGGCGTCCAGCAGGTGGAGAGCCTCCCAGTGCCAGGGCCAGGTCCGTGCCCGGGACGGGCTGGACGAACAGGTCGGCACGCTCGGCCGTCGGCGTGCGCCGTGGGTCGATCACGACGACCTTTCCGCCCCGCTCCCGCAGGCGGTCGAGGTGGCGCGCGGCGGGTGGCATGGTCTCGGCCAGGTTCGAGCCGACCAGCACGAGCACGTCCGTCGACTCGACGTCGACGAGCGGGAACGGCAGCCCGCGGTCGATCCCGAAGGCCTGGTTGGCGGCGCTCGCCGCCGGGTCTCATGCACCAGCGGCCGTTGTAGTCGATCTGGCTGGTGCCGAGCGCGACCCGCGCGAACTTCCCCAGCCTGGTAGGCCTTCTCGTTCGTCAGCCCGCCGCCACCGAAGACCGCCACCGCGTCCTTGCCGTGCGCGGCCTGGAGGCCGCGGATCCGCGACGCGACGAGGTCGAGGGCTTCGTCCCAATCCGCCGCTCGCAGGCTCGCCGGTCGCCCGGTCGCGCACCAGCGGCCGGGTCAGCCGCTCCCGGCTGCCCCGCAGTGCGCCGGACGTCCAGCCCTTGCGGCACAGCGCGCCCTCGTTGACCGGGAACTCCTCCCAGGCACCGATCTCGATGCCCGAGCGCCCCTGGCGCGCGACCGTCATCCCGCACTGCAGGGAGCAGTAGGGGCAGTGGGTGCGCGCCGGGGCGGTCGGTGCCATCAGATGCCGATCCCCGCGTAGCCCTTGCCCGCCTGCGCCGGCCGGCGCAGGAAGACAGCCCAGGTGACGGCGGCGCACAGGACGTAGAACGCGGTGAAGACGATGAACGCGGTCTTCGTCGCCGCGAGCGGGTCGGTGACCCACGGCGAGCCGAACGTGATCGGGATGAGGAAGCCGCCGATCGCGCCCACGGCGCCGATGATGCCCACCGCGGCCGAGGACCGCTTGGTGCCGTCGAGGAGGGCGAGTCTCGCGCTCCGGCGTACCGTCGCCGGTCGAGCGGACCGCGTCGGTGCGGAAGATCGCCGGGATCATCTTGTACGTCGAGCCGTTGCCGATGCCGGTGCAGGCGAAGACGAAGAGGAAGATCCCCAGGAACAGCGGGAAGACGCCGGCGTTGGAGTCGACCGCGGCGCGCACGGCGTCGGGGAACTGGAAGGCGCCGGGGTTCGCGGCGATCTCCGCGAGCCTCGCCTTGTCCGGCGCCGGCGGGAGCGGCTCCAGCATGCTCAGCGTGGCGAGGATGCCGAGCGTGCCCAGCACCATCCCGCTGAACGCCAGCAGGGTGATCCGGCCGCCGCCGAAGCGATCGGCGAGGTAGCCGCCGAGCGGTCGCGCGACCGAGCCGACCAGGGCGCCGAGGAAGGCGTAGAACGCGAAGTTGATGCCGATGCCCTGGACGGCCGGGACCGGCTGGCGCCAGAAGTTGAGCCTTGATCAGCAGCGGCATCGCCGCGGAGTAGCCGATGAAGGAGCCGAAGGTGCCGATGTAGAGCAGCGACATCACCCACGTGTGCCGGTGCTTGAGGACGCTGGTTTGCTGCTTGGTGTCCGTCTTGGCGGTGGACAGGTTGTCCATGAAGAGGAAGGCGGCCAGCACCGCGGCGACGGCCAGTCCGGCGTACACCCAGGCGGCGCGCTCGAGGTGGATGCCACCCTCGCTCGCCTTCACCATCCCGAAGATGCCGGCCCCGCCGACGATCACCGGGAGGAAGAACTGGATGATCGCCACACCCAGGTTGCCGCCCGCAGCGTTGAGGCCGAGTGCCGCGCCCTTGAGCCGCGCCGGGTAGAAGAAGTTGATGTTAGCCATCGAGTCGGCGAAGTTGCCGCCGCCGAAGCCGGCGGTCGCCGCGATCACGCAGAAGGCCCAGTACGGCGTGTCGGCCCGCGTCACGAAGTAGGCGAAGGACAGCGTCGGCACCAGCAGCAGCCCGGCGCTGACCATGGTCCAGTTCCGGCCGCCGAAGGTGCCGACCGCGAGGGTGTAGGGCACCCGGATCAGCGCCCCGACCAGGTTGGGGATGGCGACGAGGAAGAACAGTTTGCTGCGGCGAGAAGCCTGAAGCCCTGGGCCACCAGGAAGGCGGACGAGACGCTCCAGATCAGCCAGACCGAGAAGCCGAGGTGCTCGGCGAAGATGGACCACAGGAGGTTGCGCTGGGCGACCGGGGCGCCGACGGAGTCCCAGAACTGCGGGTCCTCGGGTCGCCAGTCGTCGATCCACCGGCCACGCCGGCGGCTGATCGTCGGTGCAGGGCTCGCGGCGACGTCGTCGCTCGGACTGGTGAGGGTCATGCGGACGATCCTGGGGCGCTTCGGTTTCGGTCCATCTGCTCGCCGGATTTCGTTGGGTCAACTCCGTCTCACGGGCTCACGCGCCTCACGGACTCACCTCCGGGCTTTGTGTCGGACCCCTGGCGCACCATCGTCCTGCTTCTCCATCTCGGGGGAGGCATGCACACTGGAGGAGCACGACGTGTCGATCCGTCAGGAAGCCGCCATGGACCAGCCGACCCTCGAACGGCTCGAGCGGACGCCGATGTCGCGCGCCGACTTCGACGCCCTGCCCGAGGGCCTCCGCGGCGAGTACGTCGACGGGGTGGCGATCGTGAGCCCGCCCGCCCGCGGGGGCCACAACGCCGTCGGGCTCGAGCTCGCGGTCACGCTGCGCGCCGCGCTGCCCGGAGCGTTCATCACCTACGAGCGCGGCGTCACCCTCCCCACCGGGACGCTCCGCATCCCCGACCTCGCCGTCCAGCGGGTCCGCGACGACGAGCACTGGTCGCCCGAGGTCCCGGTCCTGGTCGTCGAGATCCTGTCGGCGTCCACGCGCGAGGAGGACCTGTTCCGCAAGGCGAGCGACTACCGGCGCGCTGGCATCGCGCAGTACTGGGTGGTCGACCGCGTCGCCCGGACGCTGACCGCCCTCGTCAACGCCGGCGAGCACTGGGACATCGCACTGGCCCTGACCGAGAAGAGGCCGACGGGCTCGATCGCGGTCGCCGATCTCGGGGAGGTGGAGCCTGGACCTCTCAGCCCTGCTGGACTGACGCGGCGCTCGCGATCGCCAGCGCCTGCTCGCGGCTGAGGAAGAAGAACTGCGCGGGCTTCTCCGCGATGCTGGTGCGCAGGCTGGACGAGTGGGCCGCGCTCGGCGCCGAGGCGCTCGAGCAGGGCGACGGAGGCGGCGTTGCGCAGGTCCGGCTCGAGGACCAGGCGTCGGCAGCCGGGCAGGTGCGCGACGAAGTCGAAGCCCGCCGCGAGCACCTCGGGCGTGCGTCCGGCACGGCGCTCGTCGGCGGCGAGCAGGAGGTGGACACCGACGTCGCCGGGCGCGCGGTCGTACCACTCCCCGATCTCGTCGACCGCCGGGTCGTAGGTCTGGAGCAGGCCGATCGGCTCACCGTCGAGCACCGGGAGGTACGCCGCGAGGTGCTCCTGCTCGTCGATGTAGGCGTAGATCGCGCGCACGTCCTCCTCGCTCAGCCTCCCCCATCCCCCAGAAGGCGGCCCGCTCCTCGGTGACCCAGCCGGTGATCAGCGCGGCGTCGGCAGTGGGGTCGACCGGGCGCAGCGTGGTGCTCCGCGGGACGTGGTTCATCGGTCCTCCAGGGGGATGGTGCGGCCCGCGGCCCAGACGGCCTGCTGGTCGTGGTGGTGCGGTGAGTCCGGGTCGCCGGCGGCGCCGAGAGGCACCACCCAGCGGCTGGCGCCGGCGAGGTCCCAGACGAAGCGGGCGACGGGACCGTGGACGCAGACACCGGTGCCGGCGACCGCGCGGGTGGCGAGCACGCAGTCGTCGTCGCCGGACAGCGGGAGCAGGGGCGGCGCATGCCCGTCGGGAGCGGGCTGCCCGAACTGCTGGTGGGGGGTGAGCGGGTACGCCAGGTGGGTGGCCCCCACGCGGGCGGCTCGGGTGCGGCGGCCACCTCCTCCAGGGCGGCGGCAATGGCGGCGAGCGGGTCGACGGCGAACGGCTTCTCCGCGGCGAGCAGGGCCGGGAGCGCGAGGCGGATCCGGCCGCGGAGGTCGAACCAGGGGGCGTACAGGCTCGCCGTACGGCGACACGTCGGCGCCGGCCAGCACGGGCGAGGCGACGAACGCCTCGACCACCGCGGCCCGGACGGCGGCGAACAGCGCAGCATCGACACTGTCGGCCGTCATCCGGCGGTCCCAGGCGAGGAGCCGGTCGCGCAGGGCGGCGGCCGGGATGCTCAGGTCGACGAGCCGCCCGGCGAGGTCGAGCAAGGCGGCGCCGGCGGTCTGCAGGTCGTCGGCGAGCACCGCCGCGATCCGCTCCGGGGTGACGACACCGTCGGCGAGGAGGGCCGCGATCCGGGCGGCCCGGTACGGCGGCGCGAAGTCGTCCCCGATCCGGGCGAACTCCTCGGTGGCGCGGTCGTTGGCGCTGACCAGGACCCCGCCGGTCGCCGCGCCGGTGCCCCGCGGCAGGTCGGCGACCCAGCCTGTCCAGGCCCCGGTGACGGCATCCCGGGTCGGGACCCGCCCGACCACGCGGTGCTCCACGGCATCGGCGGTGTCGGCGACCAGCAGGTTGTCGACCGGGCCGACCCAGTGCGCGAAGGCGCCGACCACGTCGGCGGTCGTGCGGGCGCGGAGCAGCGGCAGCAGCGCGTCGAAGCCGAGGTCGCCGAGCACGAAGGCGGGCGTGCGCAGGCTGAAGGTCTCCGCGGTGCCGGGGCCGCCGACGACGACCGGGCCGCGCTCGGTGACGAGCACCTCGACCTGCTCGGCGTCGTAGGTGTCGGGCCCGGTGCGCACGCGCATCGTCTCGACCCGCCGGGCGACCGGCTCCCAGCCGGAGGCGCCGCGGGCGACGACGGCGCCCTCGTGGCGGACCAGGTCCTCGACGTACACGTCCTCGTCGTCGGCGACGGCGTTGGTGACACCCCAGGCGACGGAGCCGGCGTGGCCGAAGTGCTGGATGCCGGGGACGCCGACGAAGGTCAGCCCGGCGACGTCGAAGGCATCCGCGGGATCGGTGCAGACCAGGCGCACCTGCTGGTAGCAGCCGGCCGCCTCGATCACCCGGTGCGGGTCGCCGGCGACGAGCGGGAGACCGCTGGCGGTGCGCGCGCCGCAGACCGCGACGGCGTTGCTGCCGCCGGGCAGCCCCTCGGTGCGCAGCAGGGCCAGCGCGCCGACGGCGTCCGCGCCGAGCACCCGGGCGAGGTGGTCCTGCCAGAGCCTTGCTCGGGAAGCGCGAGAACAACAGGTGCTGCACGGCGAAGACGCCGAGCGGCGTCCAGCGCTCCCAGGGTCGCCCGACGACCTCGTTGACGCCCTCGACGTAGGCGTCGACGAAGGCGCGGCTCTGCGGGGCGAGCGCGGCGTACGCGCGGCGGGCGATGCCGGGCAGCAGTGAACGGCGGACGAGCAGGTCCCACTCACGGCCGGACTCGCCGAAGACCTCGGCGCAGGTGCCCTCGGCCCGGCGCCGCTCGACCTCGAGCCTGCCACCCGCGGTCCCGGGCCGTCACCCGGCCCTGCTCGCGGGCCACCTCGAGGACCGAGCCTGCGCTGACCTGCGGGATGCCCCACGCATCCCTGGTGATCACCGGACCGTCACCGTGGCTCCCGGGCAACCGGGTTCGCCAGCGTGCCGGCGAAGATCAGCGACTCGGCCTGGTCGGCGATGTCGACCATCTGCAGCGTGTTGCGCAGGCTGGAGGCGGTTGAGGCAGGAGTGCCGGAAGCGCTCCTTGAGCAGGTCGTAGCGCGCCGCGGCCTCCGCGAGCTCGGGGTGCGCGGCGGCGTGCGCCTCGATCACCTCCCGCGCGATCGCCCAGAACTCCGTCTCCGCCAGCATCCCGTCGTCATCGAGGATCGCGGCGACGTAGCGCAGCACCCCGTCGAAGACGTCGGTGTGGATGGCCAGCGGCTTCGTGTCGTCCGGTACGGCGGCGCGGATCCGCTCCACCTCCGGCGGCAGCGCCAGGTCGCCCATCACGGCGACCTCCTCACCGATGTCCTTCATGTACGCGCCCACCGGGACGTGGTCGCGCAGCCGCAGCAGCAGGTTCTCCCCGTGCGGCATGAACGCCAGGTCGTAGGCGTGGAGGCAGTGCACGAGCGGGCGCAGGTAGGCGTCGAGGTAGGCCCGGACCCAGGTCGCCGCGTCCACCGGCGAGGCCTTGATCCACGCGGTCACGAGCGCGTCGCCGTCGGCGTCGCGGTGCAGCAGCGCGGCCATCGTGCTCAGCTTGCTCGCCCTCCGCGGTCCGCGGGACGGGGCTCTCGCGCCACAGCGCGGCGATCATCTTTCGGTACGGCGAGGTGCCGGCCAGGCGGTGGAACGCATCGCCGGTGTAGCCGATCGCCGCCACCTCGCGCAGCACCTCGAACCCGCAGCCGGCGAGCTCGTCGTCGGCGTGCACGACCGAGGCGACCCAGTCGTTGATGGCCGGCGTGGCCTCCATGTACTTCGGCGAGAGACCCCGCACGAAGCCCATGTTCTGGATCGCCAGCGCCGTCTTCACGTAGTGCCGCTCGGGACGGCTGGCGTTGAAGAAGGTGCGGATGGACTGCTGCGGGTGGTGCTCGTCCTCGCCCACGCCGAGGTGCACGAGGTCGCGGCGGGCGACATCGGGGGCGAAGGTGATCGCCGACTTTGTTGCGCCACTGCCAGGGGTGCACCGGCAGGAAGAGGTAGTCCGCGGCCGCCAGGCCCAGCTCGCCGAGCCGCGCCTCGAAGCGGGCACGGACCGACGGGGGGCAGGCTCGCCGTCGTACAGGTCCTGCTCGGTCTGGTCCGCCCCCAGCGACAGGTGTGACAGCGAGCGCCGGGCGGCGACCCACTCCAGGTGCACGGGGGTGCCGGTCTCCGGCGCGAAGGCGACGTAGTCGTCGTAGCCGAACCCGATCCGGCCGTTGTTGGCGACGAACGCGGGATGTCCCTCGGTCATCGCCGACTCCAGGCTCCTGGTACGACGCGTCGACCAGACTCGTGCACCGGGACCGCGCGGTGGCGCAGACTTCCAGGCGTGGGAGGCGAGCGTGGAGGCGATCTCCTCCAGGTACGTCGGCAGCAGCGTGTCCGGGATCCCCAGCACCGGCGCCAGACTCGGCGATCAGCCTCCTGGGCGTCCGGCGCAGCCGGCACGCCGTCGCGGGTCCGCTCGATGGACGCCGCGTCGACCACCCAGTGCTCGAGGGCGTGCACCCGGGCCGCGAAGGTGTACGACGACAGGTCGGTGTCGACGCGCCAGCGCTCCTCGCCGGGCACGGGCACCGGCGCGATGAGCCGCTCGTGGCTGAACTCCCCCAGCGCCTTGGCCACCAGGTGCCGCTGGGCACGCGTCATCGGCCCGGGCACGAGGTGGTCCTCGTCAGCGGCTGCCGGTGCGGGCGCCGCCCGGTCGACGACCACGAGGTCCGGGGCGTGCCAGTCCTCGCGGGAGCAGACCGAGAGCATCGCGGTCTTGCCGGGCAGTGGGATCTCGCGCAGGCTCGGTGAAGCCGGCGGCGAGGTTCTTGGCGCGGATCGGGGCGTTGCGGACGTCGGGCTCGACGACCACCCGGCGCACGGCCGGGTCGGCGAAGCAGAAGGCCATCACCGCGTCGAAGACCGCCGTGGTGAGCCCGGGGACCGGCTGCCCCTCGGGCGGCGCGACCAGCACGTGCATGCCGCTGTCGCCCGGTCGCAGGCTCCGGCAGGTCGCTCATCCCCGGCGCGTGGGCGGGGTCGTAGGTCTCCACGAGGAACGCCGGGCGGCCGGCGACCCGGCCGAGGAAGGCGTCGTGGTGCGGGTTCGCGGCGATGGCGGCGTACTCGCGGCGGACGTCCTCCCGCGAGGCGCCCTGCATCATCCAGTACGCCGAGCGCGGGTGGGTGACCCAGGCGTGCAGGAGGTCGAGGTCGCGAGCGAGGTCGAGGGGCTCGATCGTGATCTGGCCGATCAGGGAGGCGGTCATCGGGCGAGCCTCCTGTCGCAGCCTGGTCGGGCACTCCGAAGGTCTGCACCGCGATCCGCTTCTCGATCGGGTACACCTCGCGGCCGAGCATCGCGGCGATGATCACGGAGTTGCGGTACGGGCCCATGCCGAGGTCCGGCGCGAGCAGGGAGTGGGTGTGCTCCTCGGCGTTCTGCACGAAGATCTCACCGCCGGCGACGTCGACGGAGTAGTCCTCCGCGACGTCGTACCGACCCTTGGCGTCGCGGCGGATCCGGTCCTCCACGCCGCGCAGGAAGGCAGGCTCGGTGGGGCCGTAGCCCGTCGCGAGCACCAGTCCGCCGGTACGCAGGGAGAAGGCCTCGCCGGTCTCGGTGTGCAACAGGTCGAGGTGGGCGCCGGCCCGCCCGAGGGGGCGGGCGTCGCGGACCTCGGTGTGGGTGAGCAGCGTCGTGCGCGGGCCGTCGCCGGTGACCCGCTGCTGGTAGTGCAGGTCGTAGATCGCGTCCACGAGGTCCGCGCTGATCCCCTTGAAGAGGTGGCGCTGGTCGCGGGCCAGCCGGTCGCGGGTCTCCATCGGGAGCGCGCGGTGGTAGGCGCCGTACTCCGGCGAGGTCATCTCCAGGGTGAGCCTTCGTGTACTCCATCGGGAAGAAGCGCGGGCTGCGGGTGAGCCAGACCAGGCTCGTAGCCGTGCTCCGGTGCGGCCGAGAGCAGGTCGAGGTAGATCTCCGCGGCGCTCTGCCCGCTGCCGACGACGGTGATCCGCTCCTCCTGCTGCAGGCTCCTCGCGGTGCGCGAGGTAGTCGGCGGAGTGCGTCACCGCGCGCTCCCCGAGAAGGGGGCACAACGGCGCCGGCACCCGTGGCGAGGTGCCGACGCCGAGCACCAGCCGGCGGGCGCGGAAGGCCGCGCCCGCCGCGGTCCGGACCAGGTACGCCGAGCCGTCGTGCTCGACGTCGGTGACGGCCTGGCCGAAGCGGATCCCCGGCAGGCTCTCGGCCGCCCAGCGGCAGTAGTCGTCGTACTCCCGGCGCAGCGGGTAGAAGGCTCTCCCGGATGTAGAACGGGTAGAGGTGGCCGCTCTGCTTGAGGTAGGCTGAGGAAGGACCAGCGCGAGGTCGGGTCCGCCATCGTGACGAGGTCGGCGAGGAAGGGCACCTGCAGGGTCGCGTCGTCGAGGAGCATCCCCGGGTGCCAGTCGAAGCGGTCGCGCGCCTCCAGGAAGACGCCGTCGAGGTCGCCGGACCCACGCAGCGGGTCGGTGAGACAGGCCAGGCCGAGGTTGAACGGACCGAGGCCGATGCCGACGAAGTCGTGGGTGATCACCGGGCCACCCCCGCCGGGACGGAGGCGAGCCGGGCGCCGACGGTGCGGACCGCGTCGAGCACACCGACGATGTCGGCGGCCGTGGCCATCGGGTTGAGCAGGGTGAGCTTTGAGGTGCTGCACGCCGTCGACCTTGGTGGCGGCGACCATCGCGGTGCCGCTGGCGTAGAGCCTCGGCACGGATCGCGGTGTTGAGCAGCGCGAGCGCGTTGTCGTCGAGGTCGGTCTCGCGCGGGACGTAGCGGAACACCAGGGTGCTCAGCTCGGGCGCCGCGGCGACCTGCAGGTCCGGCTCGTCGGCGACCAGCGCGTGCACCTCGGCCGCGAGGTCGATCACCGCGTCGACGTACCCGCCGAGGAGGTCGGGACCCATCGTGCGCAGGGTCATCCAGAGCCTTGAGCGCGTCGAAGCGGCGCGTGGTCTGCAGGGACTTGTCGACCTGGTTGGGGCTCGTCGACTCGCGGGGGTTGAGGTAGTCGGCGTACCAGGTCGCGGGGCGCAGGGTGGCCCGGTCGCGGACCACGATCGCGCTGGAGGAGACCGGCTGGAAGAAGGTCTTGTGGAAGTCGATGGTGACCGAGTCGGCGCGGTCGATGCCGTCGAGCCGGGAGCGTCGGGTGGGCGAGACGAGCAGCCCGCCGCCGTACGCCGCGTCGACGTGCAGCCACGCGTCGTAGGCCCGGGCCAGGTCGGCGATCGCGGGCAGCGGGTCGATCGCGCCGAAGTCCGTCGTGCCGGCGGTGGCGACGATGGCCATCGGCACCAGGTGCAGGTCGACGCAGGCGGCGAGCGAGCGCTCCAGCGCGACCGGGTCGAGCCGGTGCCGCTCGTCGGTCGGCACGCTGATGACGGCCTCGTCGCCGAGGCCCAGCAGCCGCGCGGACTTCTGCACCGAGAAGTGGCTCTCGGCCGAGGCGAGGATCCGCAGCCGGCCGGCGTCGACGCGCTCGTGGCGGCCACGGGCGAGCAGCAGGCCCTGGAGGTTGGACTGGCTGCCGCCGCTGGTGAAGACGCCGTCGGCCTCGGGGCCGAAGCCGATCCGCGCGGCGGTCCACTCGATCAGCCGGCGCTCGATGAACGTGCCGCCGACGCTCTGGTCGAAGGTGTCCAGCGAGCCTGTTGACCGAGGCGACGAAGAGCCTCCGCCAGCAGCGCGGGTACGACGACCGGGCAGTTCAGGTGCGCGGCGTAGCGCGGCTCGTGGAACCACACCGCGTCGTCCAGCCAGAGCGCGGAGACCTCGGCCAGCACCTCGTCCAGGCCGTCGAGCGGGCGTTCCAGGTCGACCGCGGCGACCCGCGCCTCGGCCTCCTCGGGCTGGCGGCCGGTCGCCGGCCCGCCGACACCCTTGAGGTGGCTCAGCAGGTGGTCGAGACCGGTGCCGATGGTGGCCGCGTAGTGGTCCGCGTGGGCGGGGTGGAAGACGTGGTGCAGCGGGAGCCTGGGGCACGGGAAGGCTCTCCTCCGAGATCAGGTAAGCCTTACCTAATCAGAAGCCGTCACGCGTGTCACCAGCAGCACCCGGTGTCCCGCGTCACACCCCCACGGGACGCACGGCGTAAGGATGGCGGTGCACGGCGCGTCTCCCTGCTGTGGGAGTCATGCAGCAGGAGGCGAAAGATCCGCGGTCAGAACGGTACGTCGTGCTGTGCCGACGACGTGACCGACCGGACGACCTGCTGACCGTCTCCGGGCCCTACCCCGATGCCGCTACGGCGTGGCGTGCCGCCGGCGCCGAGCGGTCCGCCGAGCCTGGATTGGCCCGCCGGGGACGGCGACCTGGTCTTCGAGGTCGCTCCTCTGCTCGCCGACGACCGGCGGTGAGGGCAGACCGGGCAGGGGAGCGATCACGCGGTGGCGAAGATGGCGCGGGCCGTCGTACCCGCGCCGGTGAGGGTGAGCGAGCCGCGCACGGCCCCGACCGGATCGGCGAAGCGCAGGTGCACGACGACAACCGTCCGGCCACCACCCGCGGGGAGCGTGCACCGCAGCCGCGCGGCCGAGGCGGCATAGGTCGCCGGCTCGCAGGAGGCCCCACCAGCCGTGACCGCCATCGCGGAGACGCCACTCGCCGCGACCGTCAGCAGCCGGGTGCCACCGGGCTCGACCACGGTGGTCACGTCGGCGACCCGGACCTGGTCGTTGCCGGAGACCGAGACACGCGGTTCGCCGATCGTCGGGACCGGTGCGTCCGCACGGGTCTCCGGCTGACGGGCCGGCGGGCTCTGCTGCCTCACCTGCTCGCTCGGCCGCACGACCGGAGGGACAGACGGAGGCACCGGGGTCGAGGCCCGGCGGCGGGGCCGGGGATCCGCCACCGGCCTGTCCGCCGAAGCCGGTACGGCGACGCTCGGGCTGCTCTCGCGGACCACGCGCCGCGGCTCGCCGTCGGCACCGAGCAGGTAGCCGGCGCCCAGCACGAGGCCCGCAACCACGGCACCGGCGACCATCGCCACGGTGGCGACCTTGACCGGCCCGGCTGCCGCGATCGAGCCTCGGGCGCTCGGCGCACCGCTCACGACCGAGAGCACGACGGCGGGCGTCAAGACCGCAGCGAGATTCTCGTTGATCCGGCTCAGGTCGGCCACCGCCCCGCTGCAGCGGGCGCACCCGTCGAGATGTGCGTCCACCGCGTCCTGATCGCCGGGCGTGAGCCTGACCACGGACGTAACGGGGCGACTTGGCACTCATGGTGCCGCAATCTCGGTCGACCACGTGCTCGAGATGGTCGGCAAGGTAGGCCTGGCGCAGCCCCTCACGGGCACGGAAGGCCAGCACGCCGAGCGCATTCGGCGTCAGACCGAGCGCCCTGGCCGCCGTCTCGTTGGGCTCACCGAGGACGACGGTGCGCCACAGCACCTGCTGCCAGGACGGGCGGAGCCGGGTGAAGACGCGTTTCATCGGCGAGGCGTCGACCCGGTCGAGGACCTGGTCCGCGAGGTCCACCTCGACCGCGAGACTCGCCGACCGTCGCCATGTCGGCAACCGGGATCTCGCCACCGGTACGACGGATCGAGTCGACGTGGGTGTGCCGGACGGTGGTCAGCAGGTAGGCACGGAAGTTCTTGTCCGGACCACGCCCGGCCCGCACCAGCCGGTAGATCCGCGCGAACGCCTCCGCCGCCCGGTCCTGGGCGTGGTCGGCGCCGGCCAGACCTGCGGCATAGTCGCAGGCCGACGGGTAGTACCGCCGGAACAGGCTCGTCGAACGCACGGTCGTCGCCGTCGCGCGCGATGCTCAGCAGACTCGACGTCGGTCAGGCTCCCTCACAGCGGCGGGCAAAGCCGCACGACACCGAACCCCAGGTCGGCTCCGTCCCGGCCGGACTCGATCCGCTCGTCGCGGTCCGCGGCGGCCAGTGCGGCGATCGCCGACTCGTAGGGCCCGTTGAAGAGCGTCCTCCCCGTGGACCGGTCGCGGCGCACCACGACGTAGGGCGAGTCCAAGGCCTCGGTCTCCGCGGACATCATCGCGGCGAACAGCCGGGCCAGGACGTCGGGGTCGTCGTACCAGTCCTCGTCGATGCGGCGAGAGAGATGCATGGTCGTTCCTCAGGCTTTCTGGTCGATCCCGCGGCCCGCCCAGGCCCGTCCCTGTGGGGTGGGCGGACCCGGGCAGGCCGGTCTCCGAACGCTCTTCTCCGGCGGTAGGGGGACAACCATCGAGAGATCAACGGCGTTCGGAAACCCCTCCCACGAGGAGGACGCGGCGGAGCGTGTCCGCTTTACGCCGCCTCGTGAACCCTCACGACGCGCCGCCGCTGACCACGCGCGGCACACACACCAGCCTGCTTGCCGGCGCGACCGCGGTAGAGCTCCGGGAACCTCACCACCGTCGATGCTCCGGCCGGGAGCGTGAGCTCCCTTCTGCTTGCTGCCCAGAACCTCGGAGGTCATCTTCCGGACGATCGCGAACTTGACGAGGTACTTCCGGGTGACGCCCTCCTCGTTGGTGAGCGTGCCTCGACCGGACCACACACCGCCGGCGTCGGCGGCACACGTGACCTTCCCGAGGGCGTCGATCGCGCCCACCGGGTCCACCAGGTCGGCGGTGTCGCCGCTGACCGTCGCCGTGTCGTGGGCCGAGCTTGCCGCCCGGGCGGGCTGCTCCGGCGAGTCCTCGCCGGAGCAGCCCGACAAGCCACCAGTCAGTGTGGCCGCGGCCGCGAGGGCCACTGCCACCCGTCGGATGCTCGTCATGTCAGGCCGCCCTCAGGTGGCGGCCGTCGGCACGCCCTCGGCGACGACCGCCCACCAGGAGCAGACCGCCCCCGGCGACCAGCCCTCCACCGAGCGCCAGGAGCGCAAGGCTCGGGCCGCCCGTGTTGGGCAGGCCGGCCGCCGTACCGCCCACGGTCGAGGTCGGGACCTTCACCGTGTCGTCGTTGGACGGGCTGGGGTGGCCATGGGGATCGGTTCCGACGGCTCCCGCGGTGTTGACGACCGCCCCCGAGGACACGTCCGCCGCGGTGATGACGTACGGCGCGTCGGCCGTGCAGACCACCGAGGCACCCGGTGCGAGGACGTCGGGTGAGCACGTCACCGTGATCCCGGCACCCGCGAGCATGGAGTCCTCGACGGTCAGGTCGCGCAGGGTCACGTTGCCGGTGTTGGTCAGGCTCGAACGCGTAGCCGATCTCGTCACCGGCATCGGTCTGCCCGTTGCCGTTGACGTCCTCGACACCCGTCACCCGCTTGTCGAGGACCAGCCCCGGTGCGACGACGACCGGGGTGGTGGTCGTGTCGGGCGGCGAGACGACGTCGTCCTTCGGGTCGTCCGGGTCACCCTTCGGGCCCTCACCCTTGGCGGTCGCGACGTTGTCGACCGAGCCGCCATCGACATCGGCCTGCGTGATCACGTAGGCCTCGTCGGCCGTGCAGGTGGTCGAGTCGCCAGGCGCGAGGGTCGTCGTTGCACAAGCTCACCGGTCCCGCGAGCGGGTCGGAGACGGCCAAGTGCGTCAGGGTCACGTTGCCCGTGTTGGTCGACTCGAACTCCCACCGGATCTCGTCACCCAGGTCCGTGCGGTGGTTGCCGTTGAGATCGGTCACCGAGGCGACCCGCTTGTCGAGCAGCAGCGCCGGCTTCTGGACGACCGGGGTGGTGGTCGTGTCGGGCGGCGTCGTGACATCGTCCTTCGGGTCGTCAGGGTCACCCTTCGGGCCCTCGCCCTTGGCCGTCGCGATGTTGTCGACCGAGCCGGCTTCCACGTCGGCCTGGGTGATCACGTAGGGGTTGTCCGCAGTGCAGACCACCGACGCACCCGGCGCCACCGTGCCCGGCGAGCAGGTCACCGCACCGGCCAGAGGATCGGAGACCGCGAGGCCGGTCAGGGTGACCGTGCCCTGGTTGGTCAGGCTCGAACTCCCACCGGATCTCATCACCCAGGTCGGTGCGACCGTTGCCGTTGACATCGGTCACCGAGGCGACCCTCTTGTCGAGGCTCAGCCTTCGCAACCTGCTCCACGGGCGTGGTGGTCGTGTCCGGGTTGGACGGGACGTCGTCGCTCGGGTCGTCCGGGTCTCCCTTCGGGCCCTCGCCCTTGGCCGTCGCGATGTTGTCGACCGAGCCGGCTTCCACGTCGGCCTGGGTGATCACGTACGCGTTGTCGGCCGAGCACACCACGGAGTCTCCGGGGGCCACCGTGCTCGGCGAGCAGGTCACCGCACCGGCCAGAGGATCGGAGACCGCGAGGCCGGTCAGGGTGACCGTGCCCTCGTTGGTCAGCCTCGAACTCCCACCGAATCTCATCACCCAGGTCGGTACGACCGTTGCCGTTGACATCGGTCACCGAGGCGACCCGCTTGTCGAGGCTCAGCCTTCGCAACCTGCTCCACGGGCGTGGTGGTCGTGTCCGGGTTGGACGGGACGTCGTCGCTCGGGTCGTCCGGGTCTCCCTTCGGGCCCTCACCCTTTGCCGTCGCCGTGTTGACCACCGTGCCGGCGTCGACGTCGGCCTGCGTGATGACGTAGACGTCGTCGGCCGTGCACAGCGTCGATGCACCCGGCGCCAGGGTGGTGGCCGCACAGGTCACCGGCCCAGCCAGCGGGTCGCTCACCGCCAGGTGGGTCAGCGTGACGTTCGAGCCTGTTCGTCAGCTCGAACTCCCACTGGATGGTGTCACCCAGGTCGGTGATCCCGTTGCCGTTGACGTCCGTCACCGACGACACCCGCTTGTCCAGCAGCAGCGCGGTCTTCTGGTCCACCGGCGTCGTCGTGTCGTCCGGCGGGGAGACGACGTCGTCCTTCGGGTCGTTGGGGTCGCCCTGGGGGCCCTCACCCTTCGAGGTCGCGACGTTGTCCACCGAGCCGGCCTCCATGTCGGCCTGCGTGATCGCGTAGGCCGCGTCCGCCGTGCACAGCGTCGAGGCACCCGGCGCCAGGGTGGTGGCCGCACAGGTCACCGGACCGGCCAGCGGGTCGCTCACCGCGAGGTGGGTCAGCGTGACGTTCGAGTTGTTGGTCAGGCTCGAACTCCCACTGGATGGTGTCACCCAGGTCGGTCAGCCCGTTGCCGTTGACGTCGGTCACCGAGGCGACCCGCTTGTCCAGCAGCAGAGCGGTCTTCTGGTCCACGGGAGTGGTGGTCGTGTCCGGGTTCGACGGGACGTCGTCCTTCGGGTCGTTCGGGTCGCCGCCCGGCGGCTCTCCGGACGAGGTCGCCCGGTTGTCCACCGAGCCGGCCTCCATGTCGGCCTGCGTGATGACGTGGACGTCGTCCGCGGTGCACGTGGTCGAGGCACCCGGCGCCAGCGTGGTCGCCGCACAGGTCACCGCACCGGCCAGCGGGTCGCTGACCTTCAGGTCGGTGAGGGTGACCGTTCCCGTGTTCGTCAGGCTCGAACTCCCACTGGATCTCGTCACCGAGGTCGGTCAGTCCGTTGCCGTTGACGTCGGTCACCGAGGCGACCCGCTTGTCCAGGGAAAGTCTGGCGACCTGCTGCACCGGGGTCGTGGTGGTGTCCGGGTTGGACTTCACGTCGTCACTCGGGTCGTTCGGGTCGCCGCCCGGCGCCTCACCCTTCGACGTGGCGGTGTTGACGACCTTGCCGGCGTCGACGTCGGCCTGCGTGATGACGTGCACGGCGTCCGCCGTGCACGTGGTCGACGCGCCCGGCGCGAGCGTCGTCGCCGCGCAGGTGACCGGACCGGCCAACGGGTCGACGACCGCGAGGTCGGTGAGCGTGACGTTCGAGTTGTTGGTCGACTCGAACTCCCACTGGATCTCGTCACCCAGGTCGGTCAGCCCGTTGCCGTTCACGTCCGTCACGGAGGACACTCGCTTGTCGAGGACGAGCTCGGTGTCGACCGCCTCGACCGGCGTACGCGTGCTGTCCGGGTTGGACGGCACGTCGTCGCTGGGGTCGTTCGGGTCTCCACCCGGCCCTTCGCCCTTGGCGGTCGCGACGTTCAGGACCTCACCGGTAGTGACGTCCGCCGCCGTGATGGCGTACGACGCATCCGCGGTGCACAACGTCGAGGCACCCGGCGCCAGCGTGGTCGCCGCACAGGTCACCGCACCGGCGAGCGGGTCGGAGACCTTCAGGTCGGTCAGGGTCACGTTCGACTCGTTGGTGAGCTCGAACTCCCACTGGATGGTGTCGCCCTCGTCGGTGATCCCGTTGCCGTTGACGTCGGTCACCGACGCCACCCGCTTGTCCAGGACGAGTCTGGTCGTCTGGTCCAGCGGCGTGATCGTGGTGTCGTCGTTCGACCTCACGTCGTCTCCTGGCACCGCGGGATCGCCCCAGGGCGCCTCGCCGGTCGAGGTGGCGATGTTCTCCACCGAGCCGGCCTGGACGTCCGCGGCGGTGATGACGTACGCCGCGTCCGCGGTGCAGGTCGTGGTCGCGCCGGGAGCCAAGGTGGTCGTCGCACAGGTCGCGGAGCCGGCCAGGGGGTCGACGACCTTCACGTCGGTCAGGGTGACCTGGGACTGGTTGGTCAGGTCGAACTCCCACTGGATGGTGTCACCGGCGTCGGTGAGCCCGTTGCCGTTGACGTCGGCCACCGAGGCGACCCGCTTGTCGAGCACCAGCCTGGTCGTCGGCGGCTGCGGCGGGTTCACGCACGCGGAGTTGTCAGTGGTCGTACCGGTCTCGCCCGAGGCCGCGGCCACCGCGTTGAACAGGCCCGTGCCGGAACCGGCGCAGGTCGTGGCCGGCTTGCCGTCGGTGAACCGGAACGTCAGCACCATGTCGTAGGTGTGCGTGACACCCGCGCCGATGCTCGTCGTGCCGCTCGTCAGGGCGTACGGCGCCGAGGCGTCCGAACCGCCGGCCGGCGCGCCCGCGCCCGAGGTCGTCCAGGTCGCACCCAGCGGGACGAGGTTCGCCGAGAACGCCGGGGTGTCGACCAGCGCGCCGTAGCTGCCGTTGCCGTCACCGGAGTTGGTCACCGTGACCTGGTACTTGACGGTGTAGTTGCCCGCCGCGTCCGGCCCGGAGATGACGGGCGCGGCGCCGGCGGTCTTCTTGATGTTGATGTCCGGGAGGCTTCGGGACGTTGGTGAAGGTGCACAGGATGTCGGAGCGCACTGGTGCGGTCGGCATGGTGAAGGTGCCGGTGGCGCCGTTCCCGGAGGCGACGACGGCGCTGCCGTTGGCGGTGTCGACGCAGCGCCAGGTGCTGGTGTAGTCGCTCAGCCTGGGCGCCCGCGGCACCCGTCTCGCTCACCGTGTACGTCGTGCCGTGCTCGCCACGGGCCGGGCCGGCCGTCTCCGCGGCGGTGGCCTGGACTCCGGTGTCGGTACCGGCCGTCGTTCCCGTGTTGCCGGTGGCGATCCCGCCGCCGGTGACGCTCACGGTGAACTGGTCGCTCGCGACGCGGCGGCCGTCCGGGAGGTCCTTCTGGACCCGGATCGTGCTCGGGTCGACGACCGTCAGCACAGGCTGGGTCCGGCGGGACGAGGTTGGTCGTGACGTTGGTGGCGTCGTTGGTGTAAGTGCCCGGGGTCGCCGAGACGACGTCCACCGTGACCGTGCAGGACGCCTGACCCAGCGCCAGGTCACCGCCCGTGACCGAGATCGACGTGCTCCCGGGGGCGGCGGTGCGCACCAGGGCGGCGCCGGTCGTCGAGGTGCAGGTCCCGCCGACATTGGGCGTCGGGGCGACCCGCACTCCCGCGGGCAGGTTGTCGGTGAAGGTCCAGTCCGGCTTGGCCTGGAGGTCGGTGGTGTTGGTGACGGTGAAGGTCAACGTCGAGACGCTGCTCGGCGGGCAGGTCGCCGCGCCGGCCGGGCAGGAGGTGACCGTGGTCGGGCTGAAGGCCTTGTCCAGGCTCGGCGTGACGTCCACGATCTGCGGCAGGTCGAAGGACACGTCGTTGCCGTTGCCGTTGGCGCGGGCGTTGAACAGCCTGCAGACCCAGGCTCGGCGTGCCGGTCGGGGGCATCTGGATCGCGGCAGACTGCAGGCTTCACCACGCGAGTCCCGTCGGCGTACGTCGTGCCACCCGGCGCGGTGCAGGGGTCGAGACCGGAGCTCAGCGTGGTCGGGGTGCCGTTGATGACCAGCGAGAACGTCATGCTGGCGTGGTTGGAGAAGCAGTTGACCTCGGCGAAGTAGGCCGAGACGGCGTAGTAGTGACCGGCGACCGCCTGGATGCCGCTGTTCGTCTTGAGCTCGTAGCCCGCGGCGATCGTGCCCGAGGGGGCGTTGGTGTACTCAGTGAGCACCTGGTTGCTCGCGGCCTGCGCGGCGCTCTGGCCCTGGGCGAGGCCGAGGTTGACGGCCATCGCCTGGGTCGGCCCCATCCGGCCGGCTGGTTGTTGGCGCAGCCCGCGTCGGTGGTCGGCAGCAGCGTGGTCGGTCTCATCACCCAGCCGTTGCACTGCCCCCCGGCCGGCGTGTACTGCGGGTCGGCGGTGTAGGTCATCCCGGCCGCGCCCGTGTAGTTGAGGAGGCTGACCCCGGTCGGCGAGGCGTTCTGGTTCGAGAAGTCCTCGCTGAACAGCGGGACCCCGGCCTCGGGCACACCGGCGGCGGCCAGGGAGAGCCGGTCCTCCGTGCTGGGTGCAGCACTCCCGGTGCTGCCGCTCGTGACCGACGGCAGGGAGAAGAGCGCGGTGACGGCGACCAGCAAGAAGGCCGACAGGCTGCGGGCATACCGCGTGCGTCCCATCGGACGGCGACGGCGGGGGCGCGCCCTCGGCGCCTTCACTGCGGGCGTGTGGTCATCGGCAGACCGATGCTTCATGTGCGCTACTCCATACCTCGACGGCGGACGTCCGGCGCGTGGCCGGGGTTCGGGTCGGGTCACGGCCGAGACCCCGCGCCCGGCGACATGACGTGGGCGCGCACGTCGTCATTACGAGCCGGGTCCCCTGTGGCGTGTGACCTGACGCACACCGGGACCGCTCCCACGACGACGGCGCACGAAGGACGCACGTCGCTGACATCGACGCTAGGCGCGGTCACAGGGTCGGGGGCAGCCCGAAAGCGAGGACGCCGCGGCCACTTCACGCGACACGCCTCGGAGTAGCATCAGCAAGAGGTGTGACGCAGGTCACCGGAGCAGCGCTCGGGGGGAAGAGGGAGCATGGCGGTCCTGAGCCGACTCCACGTGGTGCGGTCGAGCGACCTCGACGAGGCCACGGCGGAGGCAGAGCGGATCTTCTACCCGAACGAGCCTGCGGACGTGGGGCACCGACTTCGGGATGAAGGTGACGGTCGCCCAGCCTGGCCTCCATCACGGCCGGGATCGTGACCTTCGACAGCCGCACCCAGGCTCTCCGTCGAGGGTCTCGGTGTCGCCTACCACGTGAACGTCGGTCTCGACGGAGCGATCGAGTCACGGTGCGGCACCAGCACGATGACCGCCGACCCTGCGACCGCCGCGATCTTCCGGCCCGTCGGCGACTCGGCGATCCGCGGGTGGGAGCGCGGAACCGAGCGGATGCTGACCCTGAAGATCGAGCGGGCGACGCTCGAGCAGCACCTTCGGCTGCTGACCGGCCGCGAGGTCCGAGGTCACATCGGCTCGAGCCGGCCCTCGACCTGCGCTCCGGGCTCGGGGCGCAGTGGATGCTGATGGCCCAGGCCGTCGCGGCCGCGCTGGAGCGCGGGACGCATGGCACCCCCATGCTGCACCCCGAGATGGCGGTCCGGTTGTCCGACGCGGTGATGACCGGCCTGCTGCTCGCCGCGGACCACCAGTACCGCGACCTCCTCCACCGCCCCGCCCCTGCTGCCCGGCCGGCGAGCATCCAGCGCGTCATCGACCTTCTCCACGACCAGCCGGGCGAGCCTGTGGACGCTCACCACCCTCGCCGACCGAGCCGGAGTCAGCCCGCGCTCCCTCCAGGAGGGTTTCGCGCGCTACGTCGGCGCGTCGCCGATGCGCTACCTGACCCAGGTGCGTCTGGACCGGGCCCACCACCGACTCCAGGTCTCCGACCCCGACGACGTCACCGCCAGCACGATTGCCAGCACCTGGGGGTTCACCAACTACGGCCGCTTCGCGCAGGCCTACCGGCGACGCTTCGGCGCGTCGCCGGCGGCCACTCTGCGCGGCTGAGGCTCAGCCCAGGTACTTCTCCCAGGGGCCGGTGATCGCGAAGGTCAGCCCCGGCGTCTGCATGTTGACGAAGAGCACCTTGCCGTCCTCGGAGAAGGTCGGGCCGGTGAACTCGGAGTCGTTGAGTCTGGTTGCGGGCGATCGCCTGGGCCGGCCCGTACGGCGTGGCGGACAGCACGTGCGAGGCGCCCACGCCGTCCTCGGCGAGCACCAACGAGCCCCACGGCGTGACGGTGACGTTGTCGGGGCCGTCGAAGACGAGGTCGTCGTACTTGGCGGCGGCACCGGTGGAGGCGGTCTTCTGGTGCGGGAAGTAGGCGACGAGCCTGGATCGTCTCCTGCTTGTAGTCGTAGAACCAGACCATGCCGTCGTGCGGGACGGCGTCGGCGGGCAGGTCCGCCTCGGCGAAGGCGAACGAGTTGACGACGTACACGCCCTCGTCAGTGCCGTAGACACCCTCGAACTTCTTGCCGCGGGTGACCTCTCCGGCGGCCGCGAACTGCTTGCGGGTCGAGGTCGTGCGGGCGTCCCGGTCCGGAACCGGCTTCCAGGTGACCGCGAAGGGCAGGCCGAGCCTGCGCGGAGGTCAGGTAGGCGACGTCGGGCAGCACCGAGCCGTCGGGCAGCAGGATCTGCATCGCGGCGAGGACGCCGGCGTCGTCGGCCAGCCTGTCCGCCAGGTTCGGGCCGAGACTCGACACCGCGCGGCGCGGTCCAGCGGTAGAACAGCCCGTTCGGGCCGGAGGCGTCCTCGGAGAGGAAGACGTGCTTGCGGGACTTGTCGATCGCCAGCGCCTCGTGCGCGTAGCGGCCGAACGCCTTGATCGGCTTGGGGTTGGTGCGCCCGTCGTGGAAGACCTCGAAGACGTAGCCGTGGTCCTTGGCGTAGGTGCCGCTCTTGCCGTTGCCGCTCCACGCCTTGCCGGCCCGGTCCTCGGTCTCCTCGCAGGTCAGCCAGGTGCCCCACGGGGTCGGGCCGCCGGCGCAGTTGGTGGAGGTGCCGGAGATCGCGACGTGCTCGCCGAGGTTGGTGCCGCGGCTGTCGGTGGCGATCACCGTGCAGCCGCCGGCGTCGATCGCGCCCTCGTCGTAGACCGTCCCCGGGCGGTGGGGCACGCCGAGCGCGGAGCCCGCCTTGAGCCTCGTGGTTCTGGATGAGGCGGTACTTGCCGCGGCCGGTCGAGAACACCGCGGTGCCGTCGTGCGCCTCGGGCGTGAGGCCACCGCCCTCGAGCTTGGTGACGCCGGCGCGGGTCACCACGGTGTACCGGAAGCCGGCGGGCAGCGCGAGCAGGCCGGCCGGGTCGTCCTGGAGGGGCGGGAAGGGGGTGATGCCCTTGCCGTGCACGGGGCGGCCCGGGCCGGGGCGGCCGTTGCCGTTGCCGGGCGTGGACTGCGCGAGGGTGGGCATCGAGCCGGTCACGGCGAGGCCGACACCGGCGGCGCCGCCGGCGAGCATGGTGCGTCGAGTGGTCATCTCGGGAGGTTCCTCTTCGGGTCGTCGGGTCGTGCGTCCAACCGGCCCAGCCAAGCCGCAGGCCGTGGAGGAGAGCCGACCAGCAGGTGAACGGCAGGCGGCCCCGCGGCAGCCGTTCATCGCGTCGTACCGACCGCTCATCGACAAGCCGTCCCCACTCGGCGCACGGCCGGACCGCACCCCTGCCCGCGTGAGCGTCGTCACTCCTAGCGTCGGGGACGTCCGTGACCGCGGTCACACCGATCCCGAGGAGGCAGCCCGTGTCATCCGACCTCTCCCCCCACGACTCGCCCCACGAGTCGCCCGAGTCGAACGACGTGGCGGCCCGCCACGATCCCGTCTACGACCAGCCTGCACGCCTCGGCGGAGTTCGCCGAGTCTGCGCCGCCGCTACCGGGGCTTCGTGTTCCCCGCCACCATCGCCTTCCTGGCCTGGTACCTGCTCTACGTCGTGCTCTCCAATTGGGCCGGCGACCTCATGGGCAGGCAGGTGGTCGGCAACGTCAACGTGGCCCTCGTGTTCGGGCTGCTGCAGTTCGTGACGACCTTCGTGATCGCCTGGCTCTACAGCCGCTACTCCAACGCCAAGCTCGACCCGCTGGCCCGCGAGACTCGACGAGCGCTTCGTCGCCCTCACGCAGGGCACGCCGTCGCGGGGCACGCAGGGGGTGAGCGCTGATGGACCACCAGGTGCTCACCGCCGTCCTCTTCCTCAGCGTCGTCGCGCTGACCCTCTTCATCACGATCCGGGCCAGCCGCCAGACCAGCGGCACCGCGGACTTCTACGCCGGCGGCCGGTCGTTCTCCGGCTTCCAGAACGGCTTGGCCATCGGCGGCGACTACATGTCTGCCGCGTCCTTCCTGGGCATCTCCGGCGCCATCGCCCTCGCCGGGTACGACGGCTTCCTCTACTCGATCGGCTTCCTGGTCGCGTGGCTGGTGGCCCTGCTCCTGGTCGCGGAGATGCTGCGCAACTCCGGCAAGTTCACGATGGCCGACCAGCCTGGCCTACCGGATGCGGCAGCGCCCGGTCCGCACCGCGGCGGCGACCTCGACGGTCGTGGTCTCGATCTTCTACCTGCTCGCCCAGATGGTCGGCGCGGGCAGCCTGGTCGTGCTGCTGCTCGGCATCGACAAGGAGAACACCCTCGCCGTCAGCGGCGTGATCGCCGGCGTCGGCGCGCTGATGATCGTCTACGTCACGGTCGGCGGCATGAAGGGCACCACCTGGGTGCAGATCGTCAAGGCGGTCCTGCTGATGGCGGGCTCGGCGCTCATCGTCGTCCTGGTGCTGGCGAAGTTCGACTTCAACCTCTCCGAGCCTGCTCGGCACGGCCGCCTCGGAGTCCGGCAAGCCGGGCTTCCTCGAGCCGGGCCTGAAGTACGGCATCGACACCACCCACAAAGCCTGGACTTCCTCAGCCTCGGCATCGCGCTGGTGCTCGGCACCGCCGGGCTCCCGCACATCCTGGTCCGCTTCTACACCGTGCCGACCTCGCGGGACGCCCGGAAGTCGGTGCTCTGGGCGATCGGCCTGATCGGCGTCTTCTACCTGTTCACCCTGGTCCTGGGCTTCGGCGCCGCGGCGCTGCTCAAGACCGGCGCCGGCAGCGACGTCGCCAACAGCGGCGGCAACCTGGCCTCACCGCTGCTCGCCGAGGCGGTCGGTGGAGGAGCCGGGTCGACCGGTGGCGCGATCCTGCTCGCGGTGATCTCCGCGGTGGCCTTCGCGACCATCCTCGCGGTGGTCGCCGGGCTCACCCTCACCTCGTCGACCTCGGTCGCCCACGACATCTACAACTCGGTGATCCGCAAGGGCAGGGCCACCGAGGCGGAGGAGATCCGGGTGACCCGGTACGCCGCCGCCGGGCTCGGCGTCGTCTCGATCCTCCTGGCGATCCCGGCCCGCAACCTGAACATCGCCTTCCTCGTCGCCCTGGCCTTCGCGGTCGCGGCATCGGCGAACCTGCCGGCGATCGTCTACAACATGTTCTGGCGGCGCTTCAACACCCGCGGCGCGACCTGGAGCATCTACGGCGGGCTGATCTCCTGCATCACGCTGGTGATCTTCTCCCCCGTCGTCTCCGGCAAGGGCCTGGACCCGGCGGGCAAGAACCTGTCCCTGCTGCCCACCAGCATCGACATCGCCTGGTTCCCGCTGGAGAACCCCGGCCTGATCTCGATCCCGCTCGGCTTCTTCTTCGGCTGGCTCGGGACGGTCACCTCGAAGGAGCCGGCGGCCGAGGAGAGGTTCACCGAGCTCGAGGTCCGTGCCCTCACCGGCGCGGGTGCCGAGCAGGCCGTGCAGCACTGAGCCGACCCCTCCCCACCCCGGCGACCGGAGGCCGGGACGGCGCACCCGTCCCGGCCTCCGGCAACTCGGATGCAACCCCTTGCGAGCACAGTGGGTACGGCGCCTAGTGTGGGCTGTGCCACCCAATTCATGATCAGGAGAATCACCGTGAGCGACACCGAGCAGACCCTCGCGAACCTGCTGAAGGAGGAGCGCCGCTTCGAGCCTCCCGCGGACCTCGCGGCGCACGCCAACGTCAAGGCCGACGCCTACGACGCGGCCGCCGCCGATCGCGAGGGCTTCTGGGCCGAGCAGGCCGCCCGCCTCTCCTGGGACCGGCAATGGGACCAGGTGCTCGACTGGAGCGAGGCGCCCTTCGCGAAGTGGTTCGTGGGCGGCACGCTCAACGCGGCCTACAACTGCGTGGACCGCCACGTCGAGGCCGGCCGGGGTGACAAGGTCGCGATCCACTGGGTGGGCGAGCCGGAGGGCGACACCCGGGACCTGACCTACGCCCAGGCTCAAGGACGAGGTGTCCCAGGCCGCCAACGCGCTGACCGAGCTCGGGGTCGGCAAGGGAGATCGGGTGGCGATCTACCTGCCGATGATCCCCGAGGCGATCGTCACGATGCTCGCCTGCGCGCGGATCGGCGCCCCGCACACGGTGGTCTTCGGCGGCTTCTCCGCCGACGCGCTCGCCTCGCGGATCGACGACTGCGAGGCGAAGGTCGTCGTCACCTCCGACGGCGGGTACCGCCGCGGTACGCCGTCCGCGCTCAAGCCGGCGGTGGACGAGGCGCGCACCAAGACCGACAAGGTCCAGAAGGTGCTCGTCGTGCGTCGTACCGGCCAGGACGTGGCGTGGGACGACGCCGTCGACGTGTGGTGGCACGACGCGGTCGGCTCGGCCTCGACCGAGCACACGCCCGAGGCGTTCGACGCCGAGCACCCGCTCTACGTCATGTACACCTCCGGCACGACGGGCAAGCCGAAGGGCATCCTGCACACCACGGGCGGCTACCTCACCGGCGCGTCGTACACCCACCACGCGGTCTTCGACCTCAAGCCGGACACCGACATCTACTGGTGCACCGCCGACATCGGCTGGGTCACCGGGCACTCCTACATCGTCTACGGGCCGCTCGCCAACGGCGTCACCCAGGTGCTCTACGAGGGCACGCCGGACTCCCCGGAGCCGGGCCGCTGGTGGAAGATCATCCAGGACTACAAGGTCACGCTCTTCTACACCGCGCCCACGGCGATCCGCTCGTTCATGAAGCAGGGCCACGAGGTGCCGGACTCCTTCGACCTGTCCTCGCTGCGGATCCTCGGCTCGGTCGGCGAGCCGATCAACCCCGAGGCCTATGTCTGGTACCGCCACGTCATCGGTGGCGACCGCACCCCGGTCGTCGACACCTGGTGGCAGACCGAGACCGGCTCGGTGATGATCTCCCCGCTGCCCGGTGTCACCGCCGGCAAGCCGGGCTCGGCGATGAAGGCGATCCCCGGCATCGAGGCCGACGTCGTCGACGACGAGGGCCGCTCGGTGCCCAACGGCTCCGGCGGCTACCTGGTCGTCACCTCGCCGTGGCCCTCGATGCTGCGCACGATCTGGGGCGACGACGACCGGTACGTCGACACCTACTGGTCGCGCTTCAAGGCGCAGGGCTACTACTTCGCCGGCGACGGCGCCAAGAAGGACACCGACGGCGACATCTGGGTGCTGGGCCGGGTCGACGACGTCATGAACGTCTCCGGCCACCGGCTCTCCACCACCGAGATCGAGTCCGCCCTGGTCTCGCACCCGAAGGTCGCCGAGTCCGCGGTCGTCGGCGCCAGCGACCCCGACACCGGCCAGGCGGTCGTCGCCTACGTGATCCTGCGCAACGAGGCCGGGGACGGTGGCGCCGACATCGTGAAGGAGCTCAGCGACCACGTCCGCAAGGAGATCGGCCCGATCGCCAAGCCGCGCCAGATCATGATCGTCCCGGAGCCTGCCGAAGACCCGCTCGGGCAAGATCATGCGCCGGCTGCTGCGCGACGTCGCCGAGGGCCGTGCCGTCGGGGACACCCAGACGCTCGCCGACGCCTCGATCATGGACCTCATCTCGGCCGGCCAGGCCACCTCGACCGAGGACTGACCGCTCCTGGTCCGGCCGGGCTCAGCCCCCGGCCGGACCCGCGGAGGACCGCAAGCGCGGCGGCGTAGGGGTCCGCGGCGTGCTGTACCCGCACGCCCCGGCGCCGCAGCACGATGTGCAGACCCTGGTCGCCGACCGGGATCCGGGCGGCCGCGACCTCGGGCCCGTCGCCGAAGAGCCGGCCGAGGGCGTCGTCGTCCACGGGGAGCCTCCCGAGGTGTCCGAACCACTAGGTTCGGGGTTCATCGCACCCTTCGACCCACCCGGGAGGAACCCACCGTGCCCGTCCTTCATCCCGTCGACTGGTCCGCGCTCCCGCCCACGCTGACGGAGTTCTGGACCGAGCGGCACCTGTGCACGCTGAGCAGCCTCGACAAGGACGGCGCCCCGCACGCCGTACCGGTCGGGGCGGTGCTCGACCTCGCGCAGCAGTGCGCGTGGATCATCACCGACGGCGGCTCGCAGAAGGCCGCCAACCTGCGCCGGGACGCACGGCTCGCCGTCAGCCAGGTCGAGGGCGCCCGCTGGTCGACCATCATCGGCAGCGCCACGGTGCTCGACGACGCGGCATCGGTCGCCCACGCCTGCGCGCGGTACGCCGAGCGCTACCGCGTGCCGCGCGAGAACCCCACCCGGGTGGCGTTGCGGATCAGCGTCGAGCGCTTCCTCGGCTCCTCGCAGGTGCTGCCCCGCTGAGCCCCCCGGTCGTCCCGGTGGTCTCGGCGCCGCAGGTGCTGCTCGGTGAGGACCAGCGCGGCGAGGAGGCCACCCAGGTAGAGCAGTGTCGCCTCAGGGCCGACCGTGTCCTCGCTCACCTCGATCGGCGCACCGCGCACCAGGGCCCACCCGAGAGTGACCAGCGCCAGGACGACCGGGAAGACCAGCCGGTCGGCGAGGTCGCGGCGGTAGAGCACCTGCCAGGCGGATCCGGCGGCCAGGCCCCCGACGAGGTACGGCGCCCGGTGCGCATCCGTCAGGCCCTCGACCACCTGTGCGAGCAGCGTCCCGGCGAGCGGGAGAACCCACCACGCCCACCCCTGGCGTGCGGCGCGGTCACGGGCCCGTCCTTCCATGTCCCGAGGATGCCAGAGCCCGGCGGGCGGCACGAGGACCTCGGCGCCTCGCTGGGGCTCAGCGCTCGGCGCGCGCCAGGTTCTCCCGCAGGCTCCTCCGCGGTCTGGCGCGGGCCGTAGGCGGGCTGGTCCCGCTCGACCCGCCAGGTCTCGGCGAGCGAGCCGATGTCGACGGTGTCGAAGCCGAAGGCGTCGTAGACCGCCGTGACCAGGCTCGACGGCCTCGGGGTGGTCGCTCGCGGTGGCCAGTGCCCGGCGGTCCGGGGTCCCGGCGGGCGTGCCGTCGGTGGTGATCTCGGCGGCGCCGATGTGGTTGAAGGCCTTGGCCACCTTCGACTCGGCGAAGTGGCGCTGGGCCAGGCTCGGTCGTCGTCGTGCGCTTCTCGTCGAGACTCGGCGATGTGGCCGTCGCGCTCGAAGTAGTAGTTGTTCGTGTCCAGCACGATCTTGCCGGCGAGCGGCGCGGCCGGGATGTCCTCCAGCGCCTTCAGCGGCACGGTCACCACGACCCACTCACCCGCCTCAGCGGCCTCGGTGACGCTCGCCGCACGGGCTCGCTCGCCCGGGCGGCTCACGAGGTCCGTCAGCGTCTCGGGACCGCGCGAGTTGGCGATCACCACCTCGTGCCCTTGCGCGAGGAGACCCTCCGCGACCGCACTGCCGATGTGTCCTGCTCCGATGATTCCCACAGTCGTCATGGAGGTGGAGCGCCGCGGGCAGCCGTCTTCATTCCCGCCGTGGCGAGGTCAGCAGGATCGCCACGCCGACCACGGCGGAGAGCACGGAGGCGAGCAGGATCCCGATCTTGGCGTCGTCGGTGAGGACCGGGTCGCTGAACGACAGCCCGGCGATGAACAGCGAGACCGTGAACCCGATGCCGGCCACGGCGCCGACGCCGGCGACCTGGCGCCACGAGGTCTCCGGGGGCATCCGGCCCACCCCGAGCCTTGATCGCGAGGAAGCCTGGCCAGCACGATGCCGAGCGGCTTGCCGAGGACGAGCCCCAGGCCCACGCCCAGGCCGACCGTCGAGGTGATCGCCTCGCCGATGCCGTCGAGCGCGACGCCCGCGTTGGCGAGGGCGAACACCGGCAGCACGACGTACGCCGACAGGGGGTGCAGGCGCGCCTGGAGGCGCTCGACGACCGGGACGGACTCACCGACCAGGAAGCGCAGCCGGTGCAGGCTCGTCGGCGTCGAGGTCGTTGTCGCGCAGCGCCTCGGCGGCGTAGTCCGTCGCGACCTCGGGCCGCAGCAGCGCGACGGCCGGCGTGAGCAGGCCGATGGCGACGCCGGCGAGGGTCGCGTGCACGCCGGACTCGAGCAGGGCGAACCACACACCCACGCCGAGCACGACGTAGACCGGGACCGCCCACACCCGCGCTGCGCGCAGCACCGCCATCACCGCGAGCAGGCCGAGGGCGATGCCGAGCCAGCCCAGGGAGAGCTCGTCGGTGTAGAACACCGCGATGACCAGGATGGCGCCGATGTCGTCGACGATCGCGAGCGTCAGCAGGAACAGCCGGGCCGCCGAGGGCACGCGACGGCCGAGCACGCCGAGCACACCGACGGCGAAGGCGATGTCCGTCGCCATCGGGATGCCCCAGCCCGCCCCGGTCGCGCCGCCGCCCGCCAGGGCGACGTAGATCAGCGCCGGGACGACCATCCCGCCGATCGCGGCGACGATCGGCAGCGCGGCGGTGCGCGGGTCCCGGAGGTCGCCGTGCACCGAACTCGTGCTTGATCTCCAGGCCGACCACGAAGAAGAACAGCGTCATCAGGCCGTCGTTGACCCAGTGCTGCAGGGACTCCTCGATCCGCCAGCCGCCGAGACTCGACCGCGAGCGGGGTGTGCCAGAAGTGGTCGTAGCCCGACGCCCATCCCTCCACCGGCAGGTTCACCCAGAGCAGGGCGAGCACGGTCGCGCCGAGCAGCAGGACCGAGCCCGCGGACTCGACGCGGAGGAACTCGCGCACCGGACGGCCGACGTAGCGGGCCAGGGGACGGTCGCTGGCCACCCAGACCGGCTTGCCACGCCACAGGTCGTCGGGCGCCTGGTGCGGAGAGGGGGGCGTCTGGGTCATGGATTCGCTCCATCGTTTCGTGGGCAGGGGACATCACCTGCCGACCAGACTTCCCGGCGCACCTGCAGCCATCGTACCGATGTCGGTAAGGTCGGTCGCATGGCCATCGAACCGCTCCGCGAAGAGCCGACCATCGGGCGCCTCATCAAGGACGCGCAGACCGACTTCTCCACCATCATGCGCAAGGAGATCCAGGCTCGCGAAGTCCGAGCCTGAAGGTCAGCGTGACCGCAGGAGGGGTGGGTGCCGGCCTGATCGGCGCCGCCTTGTTCCTGCTGGTGCTCGCGGTGATCATGCTGTCGGTCGCGATCGCGTACTTCATCCACTGGAACGGCTCCGGCCTCGCCCTGCACTGGGCCTTCCTCATCGTGTTCGGCTTCTACGTCCTGCTGGCCGGGCTGCTGGTGTTCCTCGCGATCCGCAGGCTTCAAGAAGGTCAAGGCACCCGAACGCGCCATCGAGCAGGGCAAGGAGATCCCGCGCGCCCTCAAGGGCCAGGCCAAGGCCTGAGCCGCGCCGGGGACGACCGGGGAGCACGCCGATGCCGAGGCAACCGGTCGTCGCCCAGCGGGCCGAGCAAGTCTGCTCGGCGCTGCGGTGGTCGCGACCGCACCGGTGGCCGGCGGCGACATCGCGACCGCGGTCAGTCTGCGCCTGTCCAGCGGACGCACGGCGTTCCTCAAGACGCTGACCGGGGCGCCCCCGCACTTCTTCGAGCGGGAGGCCGCCGGGCTGCGCTGGCTCGGCGAGGCCACCGCCGACGGCGGCGTGGCGACGCCCGAGGTGCTCGCCGTCGACACCGACGTGCTGATCCTGGCCTGGGTCGAGTCAGGCCGGCCCAGCACCGAGGCCGCGAACGTCTTCGGCCGCGCGCTCGCCGCGACCCACCGGGCCGGCGCCGCTGCGTTCGGGGCCGAGGAGGACGGCTACATCGGCCGGCTCCCGCTGCTCAACCGGAGCCTGCCGACCTGGGCGGAGTTCTACGCCGAGCGCAGGATCGCGCCCTACCTCAAGGTGCTGCGCGACAAGGCCATCGTGAGCGCCGAGGACGCCGCCGTCGTCGAGGCGGCAGTCGCGCGCGGCGCCGAGATCGTGCCGGAGGAGCCGCCCGCCCGGCTGCACGGCGACCTGTGGAACGGCAACGTGATCTGGGCCGGGGAGGACCGCGCGGTGGTGATCGACCCGGCGGCGTACGGCGGCCACCGGGAGATCGACCTGGCCATGCTCGCCCTCTTCGGGCTGCCGCAGGCTGCCGCAGGTGATGAGCGCCTACGACGAGGTCTCCCCGCTCGCCGAGGGTTGGGAGGACCGGCTCGGCTTCCACCAGCCTGTTCCCGCTGCTCGTGCACGCCTGTCTCTTCGGCGGCCAGTACGGCGCCCGCGCGGCCCGGGTCGCCTCCCGCTACGTCTGAGACCTCCTCTCAGGTTCCTGCACCGCGCCTTTCTGAACCGCAGATTCTCTTGCCGGAGGAGCGATCCGGCGGTTGAGTCGTTCGAGATCCAATCTCGGAAGAAAGGTTCTTGGATGTCTTCATCGCGAATCAGCAGGATCTCCATCGGCACGGCCTGTCTGGTGGCCGCCTTCGCCGCCGCCGGCACCGCCGCCTCGGCCACGGGCAGCGACACCGACGTGCCGTCGTACAAGGAGTTCAAGGCCTCGACGTACCAGGACGTCGACGGCGCCTACGTCGTCAACGGCGACGAGATCGTCTCCGGCAACAAGCGAACCAAGGAGTTCTACGACAAGGTCGTGGCTCCGGAGACCCGCAACGACGGGCTGATCGTCAACACCGTCGGCGGCGTGGACGACAAGTGGAGCGCCACGAAGGTCGCCAACCTGACCTACTGCGTGAGCACCAAGTTCGGCACCCGCCAGGCCGACATCGTGAACGCGATGGCTGCCGGTACGGGTCTGTGGGAGGCCGCCTCGTCGAAGGTGAACTTCGTCTACGTCTCCTCGCAGAACTCCAACTGCACCACCTCGAACACCAACGTGGTGTTCTCGGTCGAGCCGGTCAACACCACCCAGTACATCGCCCGGGCGTTCTTCCCCAGGCTCCCCGAAGAGCCAGCGCAACGTCCTCGTGGACGACTCGATCTGGTCCTCCGGCAGCCTGGGAGCCCGGTGACATCCTCGGCCACGAGTCTGGGCCACGTGCTCGGCTTCCGTCACGAGCACACCCGCCCGGAGGCGGGCACCTGCTTCGAGGACAACAACTGGCGCCCGCTGACGCCGTACGACTCGGCGTCGATCATGCACTACCCGCAGTGCAACGGAAGGCTCCTCCGACCTGGAGTTCCAGGCCTCCGACGCCACCGGAGTCCGCGCGCTCTACGGCTCCTGAGCCGCGGCGAGCCCGGCCGGCGGGGGGCCGGCCGGGCTCGCCGTCGCCCGCAGCACGAGGCCGGAGGTGGACCGCTCGGCGGCGGCTCGGCTCTTCGCACTATTCGCGCATCTCGCCCCATCCGCACTCGAACGACCTAGCGGGGCGGGTTTGGGCCCCCGTTGGCGAGGACGAGTCCCGGGGCGAAACGCGTGTTCGAACCGTCTACATCGGCTCGTCGTACGAGACGAACATCAAGACAGCCACGATGAACAGCACGACGATCAGCAAGTTAAAGAGCAGCAATCCCACCGCTAGCCGCGTCCCGTTCGCGTCCTTGACGATATGTCCTCGCGCAGAGGCGAACCAGATCCCGACAAGCGCCGCAACCGAAAGCGCTGGTGGACCATAGGACTCGACGGCGCCGCCAGGGCTCGGCAGAATCGACGGTGGGACCAACATCAAGACGAACCAGCAGAGGTCGCCCAGCACAACAAGCTTACGCCTAGCGCGTTCTCTCGATGACGAGGCCGTGTCACGCCTTTCGTCGCCATCACCACCCTCCCGGCAAGGCATTACCGCACGTGCCCGGGGACGCACAGAGGCCCCTCGATCCCTTGCACACCGACCACATGTAGCCGTCCTGCCATAGCCGCCATCCGTGCTGGAACATTGCGTGAGAGTCCTTGCCGTACGAGCGCGCGTAGCGAGAAAGCCAACCGAGCGCGTAGGTGTTGTTCGCTCGATCACGAAGTGAGTCTTTCCGCGGCTTCACGCTCTTGAGATTCTCCCCACCGTACTCGTGGGCATCTGCCACGGCCTTGGCTCCACGCTGTCCGAGGAAATTCGCCGTCAGCACAACCATGGCGAAGTGACGAGCGGCGTTCTCAGGATTGTCTCGACCGTTCGGCTGATCCCGGGCGTAGTCCACGAGCCTGTCCCATCGGATGAAGAGCCCGTTGCAGGCGAAGTATCCACCGTAACGACGGCATGCGTCGTACATCCGGTCACAGTTCGAACCGGAGGGCCCTCCCAGGCAGATCGCGGTAGGAAGGCCCCAGAGACATCAGAGCCTGTTGATGGGGTCCTGCGGGTAGGCGTCTGTAGTCGAGCCTTCCACCGGGCACGGGATCTGCTGCCCCGGCTCACGCCCTCTCCAAGCACGGCCGACCACATCTCGCTCTCTCAGCGACCGCTCAGGCCGATCGGCCATGATGGGGGCGTGTCCGGTACCGCTGCGCCCGCTCGCGTCCTCGTCGTCGACGACGACCGCGCGGTGCGGGAGTCGCTGCGGCGCTCCCTCGCCTTCAACGGCTACGACGTCCACCTGGCCGCCGACGGGGCCGAGGCCCTGGCGGGGATCGGCGCCATCGCGCCCGACGTGGTCGTGATGGACGTGATGATGCCCAAGGCTCGACGGGCTGGAGACGACCCGGGCGCTGCGGGCCGCGGGCAACGACGTACCGGTCATCGTGCTCACCGCGCGCGACGCCGTCGGCGACCGGGTCGAGGGCCCGGACGCCGGGGCCGACGACTACCTGACCAAGCCGTTCGCGCTCGAGGAGCCTGCTGGCCCGGCTGCGCGCACTGCTGCGCCGGGTGATCCCGGCCGAGGACGACGGCGAGGAGGAGGTGCTCTCCTTCGCCGACCTCACCATGAACGTCACTACCCGCGAGGTGGTGCGCGGGACCCGGTCCATCGAGCCTGACCCGGACCGAGTTCACCCTGCTGGAGATGTTCCTGCGCCGGCCGCGGCGGGTGCTGGACCGCAGCCTTCATCCTCGAGGAGGTCTGGGGCTACGACTTCCCCACGACCGCCAACTCCCTGGAGGTCTACGTCGGCTACCTGCGCCGCAAGACCGAGGCCGACGACGAGCCCCGCCTGATCCACACCGTGCGCGGCATCGGCTACGTGCTGCGCGCGACCGACACGTGACGGGCCTCGACGGGCGCTGGCACTACCGGCGCTCGCTGGCGAGCCGTGTCATCTGGCTGACGACGGTCGCGGTCGCGGCCTCCGTCGCCCTGGTCGCGGTCGGTGCCTACATCACCGCGCGCGTGCAGATGCAGGACGCCCTCGACAACACGCTGGTCGACCGGGCCGAGAAAGCCGCCCGCTCCGACACGTTGCTGACGGCCGGCCAAGCGGGCGTGCCGTCCTGGGCGCTCGGCGCGGGCGAGGCGCGGATCGCCTTCCTCAACTTCCAGGGCATCACGGGCGTCCTCGACCGCGGGCCGACGATCGAGTTCGGCGAGCCGGAGCCTGGAGGTCGCCCAGGGCGAGGAGCGGCAGAGCCTGCGCACGATCGAGATCGCGGGCGAGCGCTACCGCGTGGTCGCCGTCCCCACCAAGCGCGACGGGCTCGCGCTGGTCATCGCCCAGCCGCTGGAGGACCAGGACCGTACCCTGGCCCGGCTGGGCTGGGTGACCGTGGCCTTCGGTGTCTTCGGCGTCCTCGCCGCCGGCCTGGCGGGCTGGGCGGTCGCGAGCAACGGCCTGCGCCCGGTACGACGCCTGACCTCGTCGGTCGAGGACATCGCCCGCACCGAGGACTTCACCCCCATGCCGGTCGAGGGCGACGACGAGATCGCCCGGCTGGCCACGGCGTTCAACCACATGCTGCTCGCGCTGGACGCGAGCCGGGTCCGTCAGCGGCGAACTCGTCGCGGACGCCAGCCACGAGCCTGCGCACGCCGCTCACGGCCCTGCGCACCAACGTCGAGTCTGCTGACGATGAGCGCCCGCGGGGACGGCTTCGCGAACCTGCCGGCCGATGCGCGCGACGAGTCTGCTCGACGACGTCCAGGCGCAGATCCAGGAGCTCACCACGCTGATCGGCGACCTCACCGCGCTGGCCCGCGACGAGCCGATCCGGGTGCAGGTCGAGCCGGTGGACCTCGGCGACGTCGTCGACCACGCGGTGCAGCGGGTGCGCCGCCGGGCGCCCGGCCTGACCTTCGAGGTCTTCACCCGCCCCTGGTGGGTGATCGGCGAGGACGCCGAGCTCGAGCGGGCGGTCACCAACCTGCTCGACAACGCCGCCAAGTGGAGCCCCGAGGGCGGCCTGGTCACGGTCCGGCTCAGCGACGGCGTGCTCACCGTCGACGACCAGGGACCGGGCATCGCGGAGGCCGACCGGGCGCGGATCTTCGACCGCTTCTGGCGCTCCCCCGACGCCCGCACCATGCCCGGCTCGGGCCTGGGCCTGGCCATCGTGCGCCAGGTCGCCGAACGGCACTCCGGCTCCGTGCACGCCACCGACAACGCCAGCGGCGGCGCACGTCTCGTGCTCCGCCTGCCCGGACGGGAGAAGAACCCCCATGCCTGACCTCCGCCCCCTCGCCCCGCTGCTCGCCGTCGCCGTCCTGGTCGCCGGCTGCGGCAACGACGACGTGGGCGCGAAGCCGGACCTGCCGAGCGAGACGCCCGCGCTGTGGAACCCCTGCGACGCGCTCGACGTGGCCTTCGTCAAGGCGCAGTTCGGCGCCACCACGACCAAGTACGCCGGCACCGCGTCCTCGCCCGAGTGCCGCTTCGCACCGGCGAAGGACTCCGGCGAGCCCGCCCTGTCCGCGAACTACCAGCCTCTTCAGCGGCACCCTCGAGGACTTCTGGAAGCGGATGGGCCAGCCCGACGACGCCGACGTGCGTGAGCCGAAGGTTCCCGGCGCGGACGCGGCGCGGATCGTCGTCTCGGCCGAGAAGGACCAGACTCTACCTCACCGGCTTCGTGCAGAACGGCGCGCTCTTCGAGGTGGTCAACCTCGTCGACCCGAAGCCGTACGACGAGCAGCAGGCCGTTCGCGGCATGACCGCCACGCTCGGGCGCCTCTCGGCACACGCTCGGGAGAAGAACGCCGGCGACGACGCCTCCTGACCGCTCGCCGCGAGTGTCCTCGGGCCACTCAGCCGGGATCGGCCGGGTTGACCGCGGCGAGCAGCCGCGCCGCCTTCCAGCCGGTCTCGGCCCACTCCTCGGCGGCGTCGCTGGCGATCGTGATGCCGCCGCCGGTGCCGAGCAGGTAGTCCCCACCCGCGCTGAGCAGGCTGCGGATCACCACCCCGAGATCGGCCCGGCCGTCGCCGGAGATCCAGCCGAACGCCCCGGCATAGGCCCCGCGCGGGGTGCCCTCGACCTCCTCGATGATCTCCATCGTGCGCAGGCTTGGGCGCGCCGGTCATCGAGCCCGCCGGGAAGAGCGCACGCAGCGCGGCCACGGTGCCGACGTCGGAGCGCAGCCGCCCCCGCACCGTGGAGACCAGGCTGGTGCACGGAGGTGTAGGACTCCACCTCCATCAGCGTGGGCACCTCGACCGTGCCCACGTCGCAGACCGTGGCGAGGTCGTTGCGGAGCAGGTCGACGATCATCAGGTTCTCGGCCCGGAACTTCGGGTCCGCCGCGAGGTGCGCCCGGGCGGCCTCGTCCTCCGCCGGGGTGGCACCGCGCGGCGTGGTGCCCTTGATCGGCTTGGTCTCCAGCACCCGGTCCGCGGTCACCAGGGCGTAGCGCTCGGGTGAGGAGCCTGAGCAGCCATGCCTCCGCCCCCGGTACGTCGTGCTGCAGGTAGCCCGCGTACGGAGCGGGGTTGCCCGAGCGCAGCCGCAGGTACACCGCGGCCGGGCTCAGCGTGCTCGCCGAGCGGGTGCGGTAGGTCAGGTTGACCTCGTAGGAGTTCCCGGCACGCAGGTGCTCCTGGACGGTGTCGAAGGCCGCGGCGTACTCGGCCGGCATCCCGTCGAAGGGCGCGGCCGGGCGATCCCCGGTCGCCGTGGGGGCGAGCACCGGGTGGTCGTACTCGCGCAGGTGCGAGGGCCGCAGCCACACCGCGTCCGGGAGGTCCGGGTCCGGTGCCGCGGGCAGGTCCGGGCGGGCGGCGTACCCGAAGTAGCCGAACCACTGGTCGGTGGTCCGGCCGGCGGCGAGTCTCGGCCTCCAGCACGGTGAACGGGTCGTCCCCGACCACCACCGAGCGGCCGCCGGCGTGGCGGGTGACCTCGCGCGCCGCGGCGTCGTAGGAGAGCGAGACGTCGTCCTCCTCGAGCCAGCCCAGGATGGAGCGCCGGCGCGACCAGTCGCGGGCGCCGCCGCCGTCGAGCCACACGCAGCGGTCGTGCCGCGCCTGGAGACGGGCGAACGCCTCGACCGGGTCGCCCTGGGTCACCATGACGTCACCACGGTGCCCAGCCTCCCACGCCCCCGCCCTCCGCGGCTCGGGATCCGCGGTCAGTGCGCCGCGGGGCGCCGGACGGCTGCTACCGGCCGAGGAAGCGCCCGACCATCCGGGCGCCGTACGCCGACAGGATGGACTCGGGATGGAACTGCACGCCCTCCCACGGCCGCCTCGTGTGCCGCACGCCCATGATCGTGCCGTCCGCCGCCCACGCCGTCGCCTCCAGGCCGTCGGGCAGGCGGGTGGTGGCGAGGGAGTGGTAGCGCACCGCGTCCAGCGGCGACGGCAGTCCCTCGAAGATCCCGCGTCCGTCGTGGCGCACCGCCTCCACCGTGCCGTGCGCCGGCTCGACCCGGCCGATCTCACCACCGAGCGCGAGCACCATGCCCTGCAGCCCGAGGCAGACGCCGAGCACGGGCTGGTCCGGCCGGAGGCTCCAGCGGTACTCGCCCGGGTGGCCCGGGCCGGGCGAGAGCACGACGTGGGTGTACGCCGCCAGGTCGACCGGCTCGTCCCACTGCACCACCGTCGGCAGCGCCCCGGTCACGCCGGCGACCAGGTGCACCAGGTTCCACGTGTAGGAGTCGTGGTGGTCGACGACCACCACCTCCGTCGGAGGCGGCCGATCACCTCGATGACCGCCCACCACCGCGAGACTCACAGCAGGATGCCGCACACCAGTTCGTGCACGATGTCGAAGCCGTGCTCGGTCAGGATCGACTCGGCGTGGAACTGCACGCCCCGGAAGTGCGGCCCGGTCAACGCGTTCACGTCGCCCGTCTCCGGGTCGGCGTCGACGGCGACGCCCTCCGGCAGCGGCGTCCCCTCGGCGACCCGGCCCACGAAGGTGTTGTAGAAGCCGACCCGCTCGGGGCGCCCGTCGAGCAGCACGGTCGCCTGGGTGCCCTGGAAGACGATGTCCTTGTAGGCCAGCGGGATGCCGAGGGTGTGGCAGAGCGCCTGGTGGCCCAGGCAGACGGCCAGGAACGGCTTCTCGTGCTCGAGCAGCCAGGCGACCGCGGCGCGCAGGTGGCCCATCTTGGGATCGGTGTCGTCGCGCGGGTCGCCGGGACCGGGGCCGACGATGACCAGGTCGTAGCCGTCGAGCACGCCGTCGGCGTACTCCTCGTGCCGGACGACCTCGCTGCTCATCCCCATCCGCGCCAGGAGGTGGCGCAGCATGTTCACGAAGTCGTCCTCGCCGTCGAGGATCACCGCGCTCTTGCCGGCCAGCCGCGGGTCGGCGGGGGTGCCGGCCTGGTCGGCGAGCCAGAACCCGGAGAGCCGGCGGTTGCGGCTGTTGAGCGCGATCAGCACCTCCTCGTCGGCGACCAGGGTGGCGATGTCGGTGGTGGGCACGGGAGCAGGCGGGACGAGACCGAAGGCGGAGAGGATGCCGCCGGCCTTGGCGTGCGTCTCCGCCACCTCGTACGCCGGCACCGAGTCGCGCACGAGCGTCGCGCCCGCGGTCACCTTCAGGCTCACCGGTGGGCGAGACGTCCGCGGTGCGCAGGATGATCGGGCTGTCGAGCACGGCCTCCCCGGCCTCGTCGCGACCGAGGAGCGCCAGCGCGGAGGCGTAGTAGCCGCGCCCCTCGGGCTCGTACTGCTCGATCAGCCGGCACGCGTTCTCGACCGGCGAGCCGGTGACCGTGGCTGCGTACATGGTGTCGCGCAGAACCTCCCGCACGTCGCGCGTGGTACGCCCGGCGAGGAGGTACTCGGTGTGGATCAGGTGCGTCATCGGCTTGAGGAACGGCCCGAGCACCTGGCCGCCCTCCGTGCAGATGTCGCACATCATCTTGAGCTCCTCGTCGACGACCATGAAGAGCTCGTAGATCTCCTTCTCGTCGCGCAGGAACTCCCGCATCCGAGCCTCGGTGCTGCGGGTGTCACCAGCGGGCGGACGCAGGTGGAAGGTGCCGGAGATGGGGTTCATCCGGACGTCGCCGCCGTGCACCGACACGTGCCGCTCGGGGCTCGCGCCGATCAGGAAGCGGTCGCCGGTGAAGAAGACGAAGGTCCAGTAGGCGCCGCGCTCGCGCTCCAGCAGGCGGCGGAAGACCGTGAGCGCGACCTCGGGACCGAAGTCCGCGACGACGGCGCGGTAGTTGCGGCCGATGACCAGGTTGGCGCCCTCGCCCTGCCCGATCTCCTCGCCGATGATCTGCGCGACGAGCCTTGCCGTACTGCTCGTCGTCGGTCTCGAAGCCGCCGCGGTCGGTGAACTCCACCGGCACCTCGTCGATCGCCGCGACGACGTCGGTGACGGAGAACTCGTGCTCGCTCTGCACGTCGACCACGACGAGCGGGGTGCCGTCGTCGTGCGCCGCGAAACCGCGCTCGCGCACCTGCCGGAAGGGGACGGCGACGAGACGGTCGCAGATGTGCCCGGGCTCGGGAACCCCCGTCTCCAGGGGGATGTCGGTGATCGACTCGACCTCCGAGCGCGTGCCGCCGAGGACGCCGACCGTGTCGCGGTCGCCCGCGCGGGTGGAGCGCCGGATGATCGCCCAGGCCTCGTGCCCCTGGACGGCCGCGATGGCTTCCCGGGCAGTGAGGCTGGCGCTGAGCCTCGTCTGGCATGGCGGAAGCCTATGCGGGGGGCGGGTACGACGCCGCGGGGGTCTCAGGCGACGACGCCCGCCAGCCGCCCCGACAGCGCCAGCACGAGCGACCAGGCCGGCAGCACCGCGACGGCGAAGGCCAGCAGCACCGTGCGCCAGTCGACGGCCGGCGACCAGCGCACGTGGGCCACCTGCACCAGCAGCACCGCGAGCGCCAGCATGATCGCTCCGGCGGTGAGGTTCGGGAGGGTCGCCAGTGCGCCGTACCGGTCGGGGTGGCGGGCCATGTGCACCCCGCCGGCGGCGGCGACGCCGCCCACGAGCAGGGCGTCCAGCGCGAGGGCCGGGAGGAGGCCGACCAGACCACCCCGGACGGCGGACTCCTCGACAGGCTGCTCTGCCACACCGGCAGGCTAGTCGCCGTCACACCCCGAGCGCGAGGAACGCCGCCGCGGTGCCTGCCGCGACCGCGTCGCCGCGCGCGTGCTCGCGCACCCCGTGCAGCGCCGTGGCGGGGTCACGACCCGCGGCCAGCGCGGCGTGCAGGTCCACCATGAGCTCCGCGGTGGCGGCGTCGTTGACCTCCGCGACGCTGCTGACCAGACCCGCCGTGCCGAGCGAGAAGAGGGCGGCGGCCGGGCCCAGCAGCCTCCTCCGCGCCCACCGGCGCCAGCACGCCGGACTCGCACGCCGACAGCACCACCCGGTACGGCGCACGCCGGACCCGCTCCAGGTCGTGCACCGTCAACGGCCCGTCCGCCAGCCTCCAGCGCCGAGAACAGCGGGCTGTCGGTGCGGAAGGCACCGTGGGCGGCGAGGTGCACCAGGTCGGCCCCGTCGAGCGCGTGCAGCACGGCGTCGAGGCCGGCCCCTGACCCGGTGAGGAGGGTGGCGGAGGGATGGCGGGCCGCGAGCAGCGGCACCTCGGCACCTCCGGTCGCCAGGCCCGGCCCTCCCACCAGCAGGGTGCGCCGGTCGCGGGGACGAGGGGCGGCCCGGGCCCGGAGCCACGCCCCCGCCGAGGGCACGACGGCGAAGGGCCGCTCCCCCAGCACCGGCAGCAGCGACCAGGCCAGCCCGTGCAGGCGGGCCGTCGGGGCGAGCACGACCGGCCCGTCGGGGAGCAGCCGTGCGGCCTCCCCGAGGACCGCCTCCTGCAGCCGCGCGCCCAGCCCGGTCAGGTCCGCGGGCCGGCCGCGGGACGCCCGGCGCAGCAGCATCTCCACGGGTGCGAGCAGCGCGGTGACCTCGCTCGCCGGCGCGGCCACCCGGCGTCGTACCGTGCCGTGGGAGACGACGAGCACGTGGACCACGCCGTCGACCTCGACCAGACTCGACCAGGCAGCCCTCGTCCACCGCGGCGACGACCTCCTCGACGGCGGGCGGGCGCTGCCGCGCGACACTCGTCGCCGACAGCGTGTGGCTCTCGGCGCGCACGGTCCGCTCCAGGCGCAGGCGCTCCCGCACCAGCGCGTCGGTCGGCTCGCCCGCCTGCCGCGCCTGGGCCAGCCGGCGACCGTTGTCGCGCAGGGCCGCCAGGCTGGCCGGGATCCGCGTCACGGCCGAGGTCGCCGGTGGCTGCGCGAGGGCCGTCGCCCGGGTCCGCTCGCTCCACCGCAGCAGGGTGCGCGGGTCGTCCGCCGCGTGCCGCAGCGCGATGGTCGTCAGGCTCCCGGCCGTGCGTGGTCGCGAGCGCCCGCAGGCTCCGAGGAGCCGATCAGCCGCCGGTGCTCGTCGATCGCGTCCAGGCCCGCGGCCGCGGCGCGGAGGACCCCGCCGCGGTCGCCCTCGTCCTCGCGGGCCAGCGCGCGGGCCTGCCAGGCGGCGGCGCGGACCAGCGCGTTCGGGTGGCGGCGGTACGACGCCGCGCGCTCCCACAGCCCCGCGGACTCGGGCGGTCCGGCCACCGAGCCCGCGAGGGTGAGCGCGTGGGCAGCCTCGTCGGCGCCCTCCTCGTCGAGCGCGGTGGCGACGGCGAGGGCCTCGGCGCGGGTGCCGCGCACCGCACGCAGCAGGACCAGCCGGGCACGCCAGGTGAACCAGGTCCGCCCCGCCGCCCGGAAGCCGCGGAGCGCGGCCCGCGCTGCCTCGGCGGCCTCCTCCGGCCGGCCCGCCGCGTGCAGGGCGGTGGCCTCCAGGAGCGACAGCTCGGCCGCGTCGACAGCGGTCAGCGCGAGCTCGCGCAGGCGGACCCGCAGGGCGCGGGCGGCGTCCTCGGCCAGGCCGGCGGCCAGCCTGGGCACGGGCGTTCTGCGCGATCGCCTCGGATCGCGGCGCCAGTCCCGACGCGGCGCAGACGTCCAGCGCCTCCGCGCCCAGTGCGAGGCTGCGGGCCAGGTCACCACGCGCGGCCGCGAGGTCGGCCAGGTTCTCCAGCACCGAGACCCGCTCCCACGACGAGCCGGTCGCGGCGAACAGACTCGTCGGCCGCGCGCACCTCCCGCTCCGCCTCGTCGAGGTGCCCGAGGTTGCGGCAGGCATGGGCGCGCCAGATCCGTGCACGGGCCTGCCACACGGGGTTGCCGTCGAGCGCGGCGACGACCTGCTCCAGCAGGGCGGCGGCCTCGGCGAAGCGACCGAGGATCGCCAGCACCGCCGCCTTGCGCATCGCGACCTTCGCGGCGAGCTCGCCCTCCGCGCCCGCCAGGGCACGGTCGAGCCTGGTCCAGACCACGGCGCGTCTCGCCGGCGTAGACCAGCGCGGCGCCGTACGTCGCCCGGACGTCGGCCTCGCGTCCCTCGCTCCCCGCGGCCCGCGCGGCCCGGAGCGCGGCGCGCAGGTGGGCCTCGGCGGAGCCTGCGTCGCCGGCATCGCGCGCGACGATGCCGAGGCACTGGTGCGCGTAGGACAGCGTCAGCGGGTCGCGGGTGCTCGCGAGCAGGCTCCTCCGCCCGGTCCCGGCCGGTCGCGGGATCCTCGAGCGCGAGGTCCAGCAGTTCCTGCATCGGCGGCCCTCGCTACCCACGAAGCGATGCTTTACGACGGTCGTCGCGGAGGTCTACGTTAGCGCCACCGGCGGGTCCACGCGCCCGCTCTCAGCCACGGGGGTGTGGTCATGACCGATCCGGTGCAGCCCGGACTCCTGCGCACGATCCTGGAGCGGCTGCGGTTCCCGTGGCGCCCCGGCCGCCCCGCCGAGGACCCGAAGCTCGCGGCCGTCGACGCCGCCCGGCTGCGGGCCCAGGTCGCCGTCATCCGGCAGGCCCTGGACGGCGTCGTCGGCGCCGGCGCACGCGGCACCCGCCCGCCGCGCGACGACGCGGACGTCACCTACCTCTACCGTGCCCGCCACGCCCTCGCCCGGGAGCAGGACGTCGAGCGCCCGGACGCCTTCTTCGCCGAGCGCGGGGACCGCTTCCGGGGCCGCCCGGAGCGCGTCGCGAGCCCGACCGAGAGCCTCACGCTGCTCCGCCTCCCGGCCCGCACCGACCGCAAGGAGGACGTGCTGGCGACGCTCGCGGAGATCGACCGCGAACTCGGCGAGGGCATCGCCACGCCCGACCACGTCGTGTACGTCGCCACGAAGGGCTTCATGTGCCCGGCCACCGAGCCGGAGCGCCCACCGGGCCGGGCCGCCCGGCCCTTCCCCGCCGTCCAGCCCGACGCCTCGGCCGGCGCGGGCGTCCGGGTCTCGGTCGTCGACACCGGCCTGTGGGACAAGGCCGTCACGAGCAAGACGACCCCGTGGATGCAGGGCGTCCTCGCCGACCCCGAGGACGTGGAGGTCATCGACCCGCTCGCCATCCACCCGTACGGCGGCCACGGCACGTTCGTCGCCGGCGTGGTCCGGTGCCTCGCGCCGGGCGCCCGGGTGGAGGTCGAGGGCGTGCTCACGCACGGCGGCGCGGTCTTCGAGTCCGAGATCGTCGCGCAGGCTCGACCAGGCGCTGCGGGAGGAGGACCACCCGCAGGCTGATCAGCATCTCGGCGGGCAGCCACACCCGCAACGGCTTCGCCATGCTGGCCTTCGAGATGCTCGCCTCGGCCCACGGCCTCGACGACGGCGAGAAGACGCTGATCATCGCGGCGGCGGGCAACGACGGGAGCACGGAGCCGTTCTGGCCCGCGGCCTTCCCCTGGGTGGTCGCGGTGGGCTCCGTGGACGCGGACGGATCGGTGTCGAGCTTACTCCAACCACGGACCGTGGGTGGACGTCTACGCCCGCGGGCGCAACCTCGTCAACGCGTTCCCGACCGGGACCTACACCTGCTACGAGCCGCCGAACGTCGGCCAGGTGCGGACCTTCGACGGCCTCGCCCAGTGGAGCGGCACGTCCTTCTCCACCCCGGTCGTCACCGGGCTGGTCGCGGCCCGGATGAGCGCAACGGGCGAGGACGTGCGGCAGGCCTGCACCGCCGTGGTCGCCGCGGGCGCCGCGCCGACCGACGCCAAGGCGGGGTCGAGCCCGACGGTCGGGCCGCTCACCTGAGCCTCAGAGGGTCACCCAGGGGGTGGTCAGCGACCACCCGCCGCGCGCGACGACGAAGCGCACCGCGCCCGGCCCCACGCCGCCGAACCGGACGAAGCCCGCGGCGTCCGCGGTGGCGGTGACGTCCTCGGCCCCGGGACGCTGCAGGGTGACGGTGGCCTCGCCGCCGGCCACCGCGCCCTCGGCGAGCACCTCCGCCAGCAGCCGGTCCCCCGCGACCTCCACCTCCAGGGTCAGCCCGCTGCGGCCGAACGCCAACGAGCGCGGGCCCTCGCTCGCGGCACGCACCGCGGCACCCGCGTCCAGCGCGGAGTCGTGCAGCAGACTCGGCGAGGCTCCTCGGCGACCGAGCGCCAGGTGAAGGCGGCGCGGGCCGCCTCCCGCCGGTGCTCGGGCACCGCCTCGCCGTCGGCGACGGCCTGCCCCAGCAGCGCCATCGACTCGTCGTCGTCCAGGGCGTCCCACTCAGTCACGATCGCTCGCCTCCCACGAGGTCAGGTCCCAGTCCCCGCAGCGCACGGGTACGGCGCAGGCTGGTCCAGCGCCCGCGCCCGGGTCGGTCCGATGCTGCCCACCGGGATGCCCAGCCGGCGGCTGATCTCCTCGTACGCCAGCGGAGGGTCGGTGAGCAGCAGCAGGAGCAGGCTCCCGCCGCGCCGCGGGAAGCTCGCCGAGGGCCTCCCGCAGCAGCCGGTGCCGCTCGGCCGCCAGCAGGGCGTCGTCGGCGACGTCGTCGGCCACGGCGTCCAACCCGCCCGCGGCGGCCTCCTCCTGGGGATCCACCGGCCGCACCCGCCCGCGCGCGGCCAGCAGGCGCAGGCACTCGTTGCGCGTCGTCGTTCGGATCCAGCCCGGCAGCGCGTCGGGCTCACGCAGCGCGCCGAGGTGCTCCACCAGGCGCAGCCACACGGTCTGGCTGACGTCGTCGCCGTCGGCCGCGGACAGCCGGTGGCCGCGGACGATCGCGCCGACCAGCGGCAAGAACCGGTCCACGATGGCGTCCCACGCATGCTGGTCCCCTTCCCGCGCCGCGGGGACGAGCATGGACAGGGGTTCCGGCACCTTTGCATCGTCCCGCACTTCGGATCACCGAGCCAGTGCTCCTGATACGCCGGATCCGCGGACCCTCCTCAGGACGGCACCTCCCGCCCGCGCCAGCGCCCCGCGATCCCCGCGCCGAGCAGCAGCGCGCCGAGCAGCGGGAGCTCGACCGGCGCGGAGGAGAACCAGGGGTGGGTCGAGGGCAGGTCGCGGGCGAAGCGGTAGAAGGCGCCCGGCTCGGACACGTACCAGACGAACGGCACGACGCCCCACACGAGGGCGGCGAGGACCGGGCCCAGGCCCGAGATGCGCGCCGACAGGGCGGCGACGGTGAGGACGAGCCCGCCCGCGACGAGCCAGAGCAGGTCGGCCGACCACCCGGGTTCGAGGGCGCGGTAGACGTCGAGGAGGTACTGCCCCGCGCCGTAGTCGACGAGGACGAGCCCCAGCGGGGTCGCGGTCAGCGCGACCAGCGGGCCGAGGAGGTGGCGCCACAGCATCGGACGACGGCGCGGCGGAGCGGCGAACCCGGGGCCGTGGGCCGCCGGCGGACCGGGGTCGTTCGGCAGCGGTGCGGGATAGGGCGGGCGGCCGGCGTCGGTCATGGCGTCATCGTGCCCCGGCCCCGGCGCCCCACACCCCGAAATCTGCCGATCCGGATGTATCACGACGCCCCCGCGGTCACTCCTCCTTGCGTCACACGGCAGTGAGCTCCCCACCGCCGGCTCCCGGAAGGAACACGTCATGACCTGGAACGAGACCCACGAGCGCATCCGCATCATCCGCGAGGTCGAGGCGGCCGCGGCCGCCGACCTGACCGGGGCCCTCCCGTGGCGGGAGGAGTGGAACGCCTTCTTCAACGGCCCCGCCGGGCTCGTCGCCGCGCTCCGGTCGCGCTGGCACCACATGTGCGAGGCGCAGGCTCGACGTGCACGGCCGCGAGGAACAGTTCGACGACAGCTTACGGCCGGCTGCGCCGTACCCAGGCGGCGATCCTGGCGATCCTCCAGCGTGCGGACGTCTCCGCCGTGGAGCCTCCTGACGCTGACGGGACCGCGTCCCCTGCCCTCCTCGACGCGGTCCCGTCGGTTCCACCGCGGGCCCGTCCTCCCCGTCTGAGCCCGTCCGGACGGAGAGGTACGACGATGCTCGAGCTCACCTACATCGCCGCCACCAGCCGGCTGGACCGGCTCGGGCACCGAGGAGCGCCGGGTGCTCCAGGCTGATCGCGCACGGGCAGTCCGACGCGGCCATCGGCCGCCAGGTCGGGCTGTCCCTCCGCGCGACGGAGGAGACCTGCCGACGGATCTTCGACACGCTCGGGCTGGTCCCGTCGCCGTACCTCGACCGCCGGGTGCTCGCCGTCCTCACCCTCCGCCAGGCCCCGTCCGCGCCGAGCGCGGTCCACCGGCGGGCGGGTTGAGGCCTCCGCGTCGCCGGGTTGTGGGGCCCGGCGGCGCGGCTGCGTTCACGGACCGGCGGTGCGCTCCTCCGCGCGCAGCGCGACCTTCTTGAGCAACCGGTTCAAGGTGGCGGTTTCGCGCTCGGAGAGCGCGCCCGCCAGGTCGTTCTCGGCCTCGCCGCGGATGTCCATCGCCCGCCGCCAGACGGCGATCCCCGCCTTGGTCGCCTCCACGATCACGCGGCGCCGGTCCTCGACCGAGGGGATCCGGCGGATCCAGCCGGCCCGCTCCAACCCGTCGAGACGGCCGGTCATCCCGGCGCCGGAGACGGCGAGTCTCGGCGGCCAGGCTCGGTCGGCGAGGCGGAGCCCGGGGTGTCGCGGATCATCAGCACGTGCAGGGTGTCGTACTCGAAGTCGGTGAGGCCGACCTCGGCCACCGCACGCTGCTTGGCGTGACGCAGGTAGTGCGAGATCCGGCTCATCCGCGCGAAGGCACCCTCGACCTGCTCGTCGAAGTCGAGGTCGAGCCAGTGGTCCCGCCACCGCGCGACGTGGCGGTCGGTCCAGTCCTCAGCCATGCGGTCAGGCTAGCCGCTGACTACTTAGTTGCCGAATACTTCGGTAGCGAACTACTCTCCTCGGGTGTCGTCCCCCCTCGCGTCCCGCGACTTCCGCTGGCTCGTCTCCGGCATCGCGGTGAGCGGCCTCGGCTCCGCGATGACCCCGGTGGCGCTGGCGTTCGCGGTCCTCCACCTCGGCGGGACGGCGACCCAGGCTCGGCGCCGTCGTCGCCGTCTTCGCGCTCGCCGAGGTGGTCACGATCCTCTACGGCGGCGTGCTCGGCGACCGTCTCCCGCGCCAGTCTGCTCATGCAGGGCTCGGCGGCCGCGACCTGCGTCAGCCAGGCGATCTGCGCCACCGTGCTGATCACCGGGCACGGCTCGATCCTCTTCCTCGGCGCGATCGGGGCCGTCAACGGCTGCCTCGGCGCGATCGCGCAGCCCGCCTCCAACGCGTTGACCCGGTTCACCGTGACCGAGGAGCAGGCTGCCGCGCGCGGTGGTCGTGCGCAGCCTGGCCAACCAGACGTCGTACGCCGTGGGGTTCGCGCTCTCCGGCATCGTCGTCGCCACCGCGGGCCCCGGCTGGGCGATCGCCGTCGACGCCCTCACCTACGCCCTGGCCGCCGGCTGCTTCGCCCTGATCCGGGCCGAGGCGCCGACCAACCCCGCCGGCGAACGACTCCTCGCCGAGTCGGCCGACGGCGCCCGGGAGGTGCTGCGCCACAGCCTGGCTGTGGCTGCTCATCGCCCAGGCGCTGCTCTACCACCTGTGCTTCGGCGGGGCGCAGGGCGTGCTCGGCCCGATCGTCGTCGGCGACACGTGGGGCGAGCAGGCGTGGGGCGGGGCGATGGCCGCCCTGATGGCGGGCTTCGTGATCGGCGGCCTCATCGCGCTGCGCTGGCGCCCGAACCACCTGCTGGGCTGGGGAGTGCTGATGCTCAGCCTGACCGCGGCGTTCCCGCTCGCGATGGCGCTGGCCGGCGACCTCTGGCTGGTGCTCGCCGGCGCGGCGGTGCACGGCGTCGGGCTGCAGGCTCTTCAGCGTCAGGCCTGGGACCTCGCCATCCAGGAGAACGTCGCGGAGGACAAAGCTCTCCCGCGTCTACGCCTTCGACCTGGTCGGCTCGTTCGTGTGCCGCCCGCTCGGCCTGGCCCTGACCGGGCCGGTCGCGGCGGTCGTCGGCACGGACCGGTGGCTGGTCGTGGTCGCCGCCGTGATGGGCGGGAGCGCGCTGGTCTCGCTGGGAGCGCCGTCGGTGCGCGGCCTGACCCGGCGCACGGCGTACTAGAGCGCGCTCAGCACCTCCGCGGCCGCGCGCTCGCCCGAGCGCACGGCGCCGTCCATGTAGCCGGTCCAGTACGTCGAGGTCTCCGTCCCCGCCCAGTGCACCCGGCCGTACGGGCTGCGGACGTGCCGGCCGAGGGTCGCCATGACCCCGGGCGGGTACGTCGCGACCGGACCGCCGCGGGTCCACTGCTCGCGGGTCCAGTCGTGCTCGGTGTAGTCGATCGGGCGCAACGCCTGCGGGCCGAACATCTTGGCGAAGCCGGCGAGCACGGCACTGCGGCGCTCGTCGAGCGACAGGCTGCCGTACTGCTGCCAGGTCGAGCCGCCGACGAAGGCCAGCAGGATGCCGTGCCCGGTGTCTGCCACGCCGTTGTCGAAGGCGACCCGGACCGCGCCGGTGTCGGCGAGGCCGAAGCCGGTCAGGCCGGCCGCACGCCAGAACGGGGTCTCGTAGACCGCGTCGCACTTCATCAGCCGCCCCATCCGCAGTCTGGGTGAGCAGGGCGCGGCGCTCGGCCGGCAGACCGGGCAGGTCGATGTCGAGCACCTGCTTCGGCGGAGCGGAGATCACGACGCGGCGGCAGGAGACCGGACCCCGCGTGGTGTGCACGACGGCCCGGTCCACGACGTGCTCGACGCGGGTGACCGCGGCGTCGAGGGCGACCTGCGCGCCGAGCCGCTGCGCGAGGGCGAGCGGCACCCGCTGCGAGCCGCCGACGAAGCGGCTCTCCTGGGCGCCTCCGGTCACGTCGGAGTTGCGGGCGAACGTGCCGACGTGGGTCTCGTCGCCGGAGCAGGCGATGTAGTGCAGGACGTAGAGCAGCGAGAGCCTGGTCGGGGTCGGCCCCGAAGCCGGGCTGGGTCCAGGCCTTGATGAGGTTGTCGATGCCCCTGCTGTTGAGGGTGTTGCAGCGGATCCAGTCACCGAGGGTCATCGCGTCCCACGCGGCGGCCTTCGGGTGGGTCCACGGCGCGGCGACGGGCACCTGGGCGGCCATCGCGTCGAGGCGCTGCAGCGCGAGCGCGGCGTCGAGCAGGATGAACGGGTCGGGCGGCACGGTGCCGGTGAACTCCTGCCGTCCCAGGAGCGGGTTGGAGGAGACGTAGACGTTCTTCCCGGTGGCGTGCTCGGGGAAGGTCGCGATGCCGAGTCTCGTCGGCGAGCGCCTTGATCCGGGTCTGGGTGGGGCCGACGAAGGCACCGCCCGCCTCGATGGTCCCCCCGCTGTCGAGCGCGTGGTTGAGCACCCGGCCACCGACCCGGTCGCGCGCCTCGACGACGAGGACCGAGCGGCCGGCCCGGGCGACCCGGTCGGCTGTCACGAGCCCGGCGATGCCGGCGCCCACCACGACGACGTCGACCGCGGGCGGCAGCCCCTCCTGCAGGGTGGCGGCGGTGACCTCGGCATCGAGCGCCTCGGTGGCCAGGACGCCGAGCGCCAGGGCGCCTCCGGCGAGCAGGCCGCGCCGGCCCACCCTCGTCGCGTCGTCGGGGAGCATCGCGGACCTCCAGCAGAACGTGAATCTGTGTCAGTTTCTGGTTCGGGAGGCTACACTGCCGCCATGCCTTCCGCCACCGTCGACGGCTCGACGACCGAAGGATCCTCGGGTGCTGTCGGCCCCACCCGCCGCCGACTGCCGACGCAGGCACGCTCGCGCGAGCGGGTCGAGCGGATCCTGGACGGGGCGGCGCAGCTGGTCGTCACCGAGGGCGTCGACGGGCTCACCACCCGCTCCATCGCCGACACCGCAGGGCTCCCGGTCGCCTCGCTCTACCAGTACTTCGCCGACAAGGAGGCCGTCCTGCTGGCCCTCTGCGAGCGGGACATGGCCGAGATGGACGACCAGGTCGCCGCCGACCTCGCGGCGCTCGGTGAGCCTGACCATGGCCTCCCTCGTGGAGACCTCGATGCGCGCGTTCGTGAAGGTGTACCACCGGCGTCCGGCGTTCATGCAGATCTGGATGCGCGGGCGGACCAACGCCGCCGTCTACGACTACGGCCGCCACCACAACAAGCGGATCACCGAGAACCTGCTCGCCTTCGCCGTCGACGCGGGCCTCGTCGACTCCCGCCGCTACAGCGAGGCCGAGGTGCAGGCGATCGGCGAGTCTCGCCGTCGAGCCTCGGCGACCGCGCCTTCCAGGCTCGCCTTCGAGCGCGACCCGCACGGCGACGAGTTCCTCATCGACCAGGCCGTCGAGCTCGTCACCGGCTACCTGGCCCGGGTCACGGCGGACCCGCGGTGACCGACGCGCTGCGCGCCGGGGTCGCCACCGCGGCGCGCCGGCTCGCGGCAGCCGGCCTGCTCGTCGGCACGGCCGGCAACGTCAGCGCCCGGGACGGCGACCTGGTCGCCGTCACCGGCACCGGCGTCACGCTCGGCACCTGCACCGACGACGACGTCACCGTCGTCTCGCGCTCCGGCGAGGTCCTCGCCGGACGGCTGGCGCCCACCTCCGAGTCTCGCCCTCCACCTCGGGGTCTACGACGACGGGCCGGCCGGCGCCGTCGTGCACACCCACGCACCCTTCGCCACCGCGCTCGCCTGCGTGCTCGACGAGTCGCCGGTGCTGCACTACCAACAGGCTCGCGCTCGGCGGCGCGATCCGGGTCGCGCCGTACGCCACCTTCGGGACGGCCGCCCTCGCCACCCACGTCCGCACGGCCCTCGCCGGCCGGAGCGCCGCGCTGCTCGCCAACCACGGCTCGGTCGCCCTCGGGGCCGGGCTCGACCAGGCCGTCGAGAACGCCCTGCTGCTGGAATGGCTGTGCCAGGCTCCACCACCGCGCCAGCGCCCTCGGCACGCCGCGCGCGCTCACCGAGGAGCAGCAGGCCGACGTCATCCGGGCCGCGCTGGAGCGCGGCTACGGCACACCCCAGGAGATCCCGTGACCATGACCGTCGCCGCCGTCGGCGTCCACGTCCTCGACACCCACGTCCTCGGCATCGCCTCCATCCCCGAGGGCTCCGAGGGCCAGGCTCGTCGAGACCATCCGGATGTCGCCCGCCGGCACCGCCGGCGGCACCGCCGTCGTGCTCAGCCGGCTCGGCGCCACCGTCCGCTCCTACGGCGCCGTCGGCGACGACGCGGTCGCCGACACCCTGCTCGCCCTCCTCGGCCGCGAGTGCGTCGACACCTCCGGGCTCGTCCGCAAGGACAGCGCGCAGACCTCCGCCTCCGTGATCCCGGTCCGCCCGAACGGCGAGCGCCCCGCCTGGCACTGCATCGGTGCCAACGGCGCCTTCACCCTCGACGACCTGCCCGGCGACCTGCTCGACGGGCTCACCCACCTGCACCTCGGCGGCCCGGAGTTCCTCGGCGGCGACGCGGCCGGGGAGCCTGCTCGCGCGGGCCCGCGCTGCGGGCGTGACCACCTCGGTCGACGTACTGGCGCCGGGGGACGCGGACATGCTCGCCTGGATCGCCGCGGCCCTCCCCCACACCGACTTCCTGCTCCCGAACGACGAGCAGGTGCTCGGCTTCACCGGCGCGGGCTCGCTCGCCGACGGTGCGCGGGCGCTGCTCGACCACGGCGTCGGCTGCGTCGCGGTCACCCAGGGCGCGCGAGGCGCGCTCGTCGCCTCGGCCGACGGCGTGGTGGAGGTCCCGGCCTTCCCGGTCGAGGTCGTCGACACGACCGGCTGCGGGGACGCCTTCTCCGCCGGCTTCCTGCGCGCCCTCGCCGAGGGGATGGCTCCGGAGGAGGCCGCCCGGCTGGGCTGTGCGAGCGCCGCCCAGGTGGCGCAGGGGCTCGGCACGGACGCCGGTGCGTACACCTGGGCGCACGTGCGAGAGTTCGCGGGTGAGTGACGTCCAGGTCCGCCCCCACGAGCCCCGCGACGCCGACGGGGTCCGGCGCGTGGTCGAGACCGCCTTCGGCGACGAGGGCGCCAAGGTGAGCGGTGTGTGGGCCGAGGTGGTCGCCCGCGGCCTGGACCGCGCCCAGGCTCGTGGCGGTCGACGGCGACGAGGTCGTCGGGCACGTCGGTCTCAGCCACGCCTGGCTGGACGCCCGCTCGGAGTCGATCGACATCGTCGTGCTGAGCCCGCTCAGCGTCGCCCCGGAGCGCCAGGGCGCCGGCATCGGCGCCGCCCTGCTCGCCGCCGCCGTCGCGGAGGCCGAGCGGCTCGGCTCCCCGGTGGTCGTGCTGGAGGGCGACCCCGGCTACTACGCCCGGCACGGCTGGTCGGCCGCGTCGTCGTACGGCCTCGAGGCGCCGTCGCACCGGATCCCCGGCCCGGCGTTCCAGGTGATCGCGCTGCGCGGGCACGAGCCGTGGATGACCGGACGGGTCGTCTACCGCGACGTGTGGTGGGAGCACGACGCCGCCGGGCTGCGCGACCCGCTGCTGGCCCAGGTGGAGATGAGCCTGCCGGACTGAGCCCGGCGGCGTCGTGGTCCCCGTCGTCAGGCTGATCAGGCTCGTCCAGCCGGTTGTAGACGTCCGCCGAGCCCTCGAGCACCCGGCTCGTGCGGCCGTCGATGCTCACCGGGACGGGGCCCTGGACGGTGATCCGGCGGACCTCCCGCAGCCTGGGTGTCGAAGTCGGCGACGGCGTAGTGCTGGGTGGCGCGGTTGTCCCAGATGGCGACGTCGCCGTTCTCCCAGGCCCAGCGCACGGTGTTCTCGAGCCTTGGTGACCCGCTCCTGGAGCAGGTTGTAGAGCGCGGAGGACTCCTTGGCGTTGAAGCCGACGAAGTTCTTCACGAAGTGCCCGAGCAGGAGGGAGCGCTCGCCGGTCTCGGGGTGGATCCGGACGACGGGGTGCTCGGTCTGGTAGATCGTGGAGGCGAACTGCTCGCGGCTGAACTGGGTGTTCGCGTCGCCCTCCTCGGTGTAGTGGTTGGCGTAGTCGTAGTCGTTGGAGTGCACGGCCCACAGGTCGTCCACCAGCGCCTTGGTCTGCGGCGGGAGCGCCTCGTAGGCCGTGACCGTGTTGGCCCACACCGTGCTGCCGCCGTACGCCGGGATGGTGACGCCGCGCAGGATGGAGAACGCCGGCACGCGGTCCACGAAGGTCACGTCGGTGTGCCAGGAGTTGGCCGCCATGCCCTTGGTGGCCTTGAGCGCGAGCACCCGGGCGCTGCCGGTGTTGACGGTCGGGTGGGCCGTGGTGAGCGGGCCGAGCAGGCTCGCCGAAGGCGATCTGGGCCTCGTCGTCGAGGTGGTCCTGACCGCGGAAGAAGACCACCTTGTGGCGGTTGAGGGCCTCCCGGATCTGGGCGACCGTCTCGGGCGCGAGGTCGCCACCGAGCCGGACGCCGTCGATGCGGGCGCCGATCCGGCTGCCCAGGCTGCTGCACGGTGAGGGTGGGGGTCTCGCGGTCGATGCTGACGGTCATGAGGGAGGTCCTTCGGCAGGTCGGGGACAGGAGTGCCCAACGGTGGAGAGCCCGCCGCGTGGCGACAAGGCTTTCGCTCACCGTGATCCGAACCCGGCCACTCTGCGGGACCCGGCTTGCACAGGTGCCGCAACCTCCTACAGTTTGTCGAGTCGTTTACTAGTCAATGAGGAGGTGCCCGTGCCACGCTCGCCGATCATCACCGTGTCCCGGGGACGCTTCAGCCCGGCCGCTGCCCAGGTGATGGAGCAGGTCCGGGGTGCGCGCAGCGCCTCCCGAGACGAGATCGCCGCCGCGAGCGGGCTGAGCATCGCGACGGTGGGCCGCACGGTCGCCCAGGCTCGTCGAGTCCGGCCTCCTGCGCGAGCGTCCCGACCAGGCCCGGGCGGGCGTGACCGGCCGGCCCGGCGTACCCGTAGAGGTCGACCCCACCCACTACGTCACCATCGGTGTCCACGTCGGGCGCCGGATCGCCACCGTCGCGCTCGGCGAGTCTCACCGGCCGCGTCCTCTCCTCCCGCACGGTACGACGCCCGCTCGGCACCGAGCCCGACCTGGAGCAGACTCAGCCGGATCGCCGCGACGCTGCTCGGCGCCGTACCCGGCCGGGTCCCGCTGTCGGCGGGCCTGGTCGCCCCGTGGCGGGAGATCGGACTGGTGCCCTCGGACCGGGAGGCCGAGCCTGCACGGCCGACAGGTCTCCTGGTGCGCACCGGCGACCACATCTCGGCGGTGGCGGCGACCGAGTTCCTGCACCGACGGCACGGCACGGGCGGGATGACGCTCTACCTCTACGCCCGCGACACCATCGGCTGGTCGGTCGCCGTCGACCGCGGTGTGCAGACCGACGTCACCCGCGCCGCCAGCCTGACCCACTTCCCCACCGGCTCTGCCGTGCGGTGCCCGTGCGGCCGCACGGGCTGCATCGCCGCCACCCTCCCGACGCTGGCCCCGGCCGAGCGCGCACGCACGCTCGGCGCGCTCGCGGGCTCGGTGCGCGACATGCTCTCCCCCGACCGGGTGGTGCTCGTCGGCCAGGCGTTCACCGGGGACCCGGAGTCTGCTCGACGACATCGTCGACTCCTACGACGCGCACACGGCACTGGAGCACCCGGTGCCCGTCTCGTTCACCCGCTTCGGTGCGGACATCCAGGCGATCAGCGCGTGCACCGTGGCACTCGGGCCGGTGCTGGACGACCCGCTGGGAGCGGTCGGCGCCGACGGCGCCTGTCCGCGGCGCCGCGGCGCCTGACCCCAGGCTCGATCGTCCTCTCTCTCGGCACTCCTGCCTCCCCGAAAGGAACTTCCGTGTCTCCTGCAGCATCCTCGTACCGTCGCGTGCTCGGCGCGCTCGTCGTCGCCCTCACCCTGGTCCTGGCCAGCGCGTGCTCCTCGGCCGTCGGCGAGCAGCGCTCGGGGTCCGGCAAGCCCCAGGACGGCGGGGTGATCCGGGTCGGCGCGGCCCAGGACATCGTGCCGGCGAGCATCTTCACCAACTCCAGCGACGCGGCGAACGTGCTGATCGGCAACGTCTACGACTCCCTGGTCGACTACCCGCTCGACAGCGTCGAGCCGAAGCCGCGCCTGGCCACCTCGTGGAAGTTCAACGACGACGGCACCCAGGCTCACCCTGCAGTGCGCGCGACGACGTGACCTTCCACGACGGACGCCCCTTCACCAGCAAGGACGTGGAGGCCAGCATCAAGACCTGGGCGGACCCGAAGTGGACGGTGCAGTTCCAGCGCACCGCGGCCGCCGTCACGGGCTTCGACACCTCCGACGAGCACGCGATCACGCTGACCTTCGCGCACCCGCTGAGCAACGTCTTCGACCTGCTCGACACCCTGCCGATCATCGACTCCGGCTCGCTCGAGCAGGTGCGCGCCGGGAAGGCGTTCGTCGGCACCGGGCCGTTCACGTTCGAGGGATGGGCGCCGGGCTCGAAGATCACCCTGAAGCGCAACGAGAAGTACTGGGGAGACAAGGCCCACCTCGACGGCATCGACGTCGAGATCATCCCGGACCCGCAGGCCCAGGTCTCCCAGGCTCCGCTCGGGCCAGGCTCGACCTGATCCTCGCCGGCACCAAGCGTGACCTGGAGTCCCTCGGCAAGGACGACGCCTTCGACGTCCAGCAGTGGAAGGGCGCCGACGTCCAGACCTACGTCGGCGCGAACGTCGAGAACAAGGCCCTCGCAGACATCCGCCTGCGCAAGGCGATCGCCCACGCGCTGGACCGCGACCGGATCGTCAAGGAGGTCTACCGCGGCACCGCCGACGCGGTGAACCTGCCGTGGTCGAAGACCTCGCCGGCGTACGACGCGAAGGCCAACCAGACCTACGACTACGACCTCGACGCCGCGCGTGACCTCGTCAAGCAGGTCGTCGCGGACCAGGGCGAGTCTGCCGGTGATCCCGCTGACCTACTCCGCCGGCGACCCCGACTACGACGCCATCGCGCAGATCGTCCAGGCCGACCTGAAGGAGATCGGCGTGGAGGTCAGGCTCGACCCGATCGAGCAGGCCGACGTGATCAAGCGGCTCATCGGCGCCAAGTTCGACGGGCTGTGGATCCTGCAGCACTCCTACGCGCAGTACAACCCCTCCACGCTGTCGGTCTCGGCGTACCCGTTCAACGCCGAGCACAACGCCTCGCGCTACGTGAACGCCGACTACGCCAAGCACGCCGACGCCGCCTGGAAGAAGAAGCCGGACGAGGTCACGACCGCGGACTACGCCGCGCTCAACAAGGACCTGCTCGACGGTGCCTTCCTGCTGGAGGCTCGCGGTCCGCTTCCCCCAGACCGCCTCCACCGCGAAGGTGCACGACCTGGACGAGTCCAAGCGGGGCGAGCCGCAGGCTCGTCGGCGCCTACCTCGGGTGACACCGTGCTGCGCTACGTCCTGACCAGGGTGGCGTCGGCGGGCCTGGTGCTCGTCGTCGCCTCCCTGGGGATCTTCGCCCTCATCCGCTGGGTCCCCGGCGACCCGGCCTCGGTGCTGGCCGGCCCCGACTCGACCGAGGCCTCGCGGGCCGCGATCCGGGCCGAGCTCGGCCTCGACCGGCCCTTCTGGTCGCAGTACCTCCACTGGATCGGCGACCTGGTGCACCTCGACCTCGGTCCGTCGTACCTGCTCGGGGGGGACGTCGCGGACCTGATCGGCGCGGGCGCGGTCAACACGATCGTCCTCACCCTGACCGCGCTGGTGCTGGCCTCGGTCGGCGCGATCGCGACCAGCACCGCCGCGGTGGTCTGGGACAAGCGGTGGCTCAACTCCCTGCTCTCGGCGGCGAACACGCTCGCCGTCGCGGTGCCGACCTTCGCCACCGGGCTGCTGCTCGTGCTGCTGTTCGCCGTGCAGCTGCGCGTCCTCCCCGCCGGCGGTACGCCGCCCGACGGGTTCTTCCAGCGCATCGACATCGCGATCCAGTACCTCGTGCTGCCCGCCCTGGCGCTGGCCCTGCCGGCCTGGGCGGCGCTGACCCGCTTCCTCACCGAGGCGCTGCACACCGAGCTCGGCAAGCCCTACGTCACGACCGCCCGTGCGCTGGGCATCCCGCGCCGCCGGATCGTGACGACGCAGGCCCTGCGCAACGCCCTGCCCTCGACGGTGACCGTGCTGGGCATCCAGTTCGGCACGCTGCTCGGCGGCGCCGTGCTCATCGAGGCGGTCTTCGCCTGGCCCGGCCTCGGCCGGCTCGTGGAGGAGGGCATCTCGGCGCGTGACTACCCCGTCGTGCAGGTGCTCCTGCTGCTCTCGGTCCTGGTCTTCGTGCTCACCCAGGCTCGCCACCGACCTCGTCCACGCCTGGCTGGACCCGCGGGTCCGCCTGCAGGGGGTGTCCTGACATGTCCGCGACCCCGACCGTGACCGCCGTCGAGCCCGGCGAGCCGCTCAGCCCGCTGCCGGAGGGGCCGCTGCCCGCCGACACCGATCCGGTACGACGCCACGGCATCCTGCACGCGCTGCGCCGGGGCAAGGGCCTGGCCGGCGTGGTGCTGGTGGCCCTCGTGGTGGCCCTCGGCGTGCTGGCTCCCCTGCTGGCGCCGTACTCCCCGACGGAGCAGATCCGCGGCGCCAACCTGCTCGGGCCCTCCGCGCAGCACTGGTTCGGCACCGACGAGGTCAACCGCGACCTGCTCTCCCGCACCCTCTACGGCGTGCGGGCGGACCTGGTCGTGGTCTTCGCGGCTGTGCCGGTAGGCGCGCTGCTCGGCGTGCTGATCGGCCTGGTCACCAGGCTGGTGGACGGTGACCGACGTGCTGGCCCAGCGGGTGTTCGACCTGCTCCTGGCCTTCCCCGCGCTGATCCTCGGCATCCTGATCACCGCCTTCCTCGGGCCGGGTCTGCTGACGGTGGGCGTGGTGATCGTGACGCTGGAGGTCCCGGTCTTCGGCCGGCTGGTGCGGACCTCGGTGCGCACCGTGCGCGAGATGCCCTTCGTGGAGGCCTCCCAGGTCGCCGGCGCCGGCCCCTGGTGGGTGCTGCGTCGTCACGTGCTGCCGAACTCGCTGGAGCCGCTGACCGTGCAAGTCTCGCCGTGTCGATGTCGGTGGCGGTGTTCATCGAGGGCGCGATGAGCCTTCCTCGGGCTCGGCGTACGACCGCCGCACCCCTCGCTCGGCTCCCTCATCAAGGACGGCGTGCGGCTGCTGCACGACGCCCCGTTCTTCGCCGTGGGCCCGCTGGCCGTCGTGGTCGCGCTGGTCCTCGGTCTCCTGCTCATCTCCCAGTCCCTCGCGGAGGCCCGTCGTGCCTGAGATTCCCGAGATTGCCGAGACCACCGAGTCCCCGGTGCTCGCGATCGAGCACCTCGCCATCTCCTTCGCCCACCCGCGCCCCGCGGTCGAGGACGTCTCGGTCGTCCTCGAACGCGGGGAGATCCTCGCCCTGGTGGGCGAGTCCGGCTCCGGCAAGTCGATGACCGCCCGCGCCGTGCTCGGCCTGCTGCCGCCCGGAGCGCGGGCGAGCGGCACGATCCGGTACGACGGCCGGGACCTCCTCGCGCTCGACGAGCGCGCCCTCAACCGGGTGCGCGGGCGGCGGATCGCGATGGTCTTCCAGGAGCCGCAGACCGCGCTCAACCCGGTGCGGACCATCGGCTGGCAGGCTCCGCGAGGCGTTGCGTGCCCACGGCAAGGTCTCCCGCAAGGACGCCCAGGAGCGAGCCGTCGAGCCTGCTGCGCCAGGTGGAGATCCCCGAGCCGGAGCGGCGCCTGGCGTCGTACCCGCACCAGGCTCTCCGGTGGCCAGAAGCAGCGCGTGGTGCTGGCCCTGGCGCTGGCGAACGAGCCGGAGGTGCTGCTCGCCGACGAGCCGACCACCGCGCTCGACGTCACCGTGCAGGCCGAGATCCTGCGGCTGCTGCACACGATCCGCGAGCGCACCGGCACCGCCATCGTGCTGATCACCCACAACATGGGTGTCGTCGCGGAGATCGCCGACCGGGTCGTGGTGCTGCAGGCCGGCAACGTGGTCGAGAGCGGCGAGACCCGCCAGGCTCTTCGCCCGGCCGCGCGAGCCGTACACCCAGGCGCTGCTGGGGTCCGTGCTCCGGCTGCCCGACCTGGACGCGACGCCGGTGGCTGCCGAGCAGGCGGCCGCGAGCGAGGAGACGCCGGTGGTGGAGCCTGCGCAACGTCCACGTCCGCTACGGCTCGCGCCGGCGTGGCCGGGCCTTCCCCGCCGTCGACGACGTCACCCTCGCGGTGCGCCCGGGCGAGGTGGTCGGACTGGTCGGCGAGTCCGGCTCCGGCAAGACCACGCTCGGCCGGCTGGCCGCGGGGCTGGTCCCGCTCGCCGGCGGTCAGGTCCTGCTGGGCGGCACCGACGTGCTCGCCGCGCCGCGCTCCGAGCGCCGCGCACTGCGCCGCGGGCTGGCGTTCGTGCACCAGGACCCGGAGGCCTCGCTGGACCCGCGGTTCACCGTCGGCGCCAGCATCCGCGAGCCGCTCGACATCCACCGGGTCGGTACGACGGCCGAGCGGGACGCCCGCGTCGCCGCGCTCCTCGACGCGGTCCAGGCTCCCGCCGTCGTACGCCGCCCGGAGACCGCGCGAGCTCTCCGGCGGCCAGCGCCAGCGGGTCGCCCTGGCCCGCGCCCTCGCGCTGGAGCCGACCCTGCTGGTGGCCGACGAGCCGACCAGCGCGCTCGACGTGTCGGTGCAGGCGCGGGTGCTCGACCTGTTCGCGGACCTCCAGGCCGAGCCTGGGCTTCGCGTGCCTGTTCATCAGCCACGACCTCGCCGTCGTGCACCGCGTCGCCGACCGGGTGGCCGTGCTGCGCGCGGGCAGGCTCGTCGAGGAGGGGCCGGTGGAGCGGGTGTTCGCGCACCCCGCCGAGGACTACACCCGCCGTCTGCTCGACGCGGTCCCGGTGCCGGACCCGGCCCGCCGCGGCCGTCGGGTGAAGGAGGCTCGCGTCGTGAGCGAGCGCCGCCACCTGCCCTTCCACCGCACCCGCCCGGCCTTCGAGGCCGCCCTCGACGTCCGCGACCAGGACGCGCCTCTCCCGGGGCGCGAGCGGCTGCGGGCCCCGGAGGGGGCGCCGAACGTGCTCGTCGTCCTGCTCGACGACATGGGCTTCGGCGCCTCCTCCGCCTTCGGCGGGCCGTGCCGCACGCCGGTCGCCGAGCAGACTCGCCGAGGACGGCCTGCGCTACACCCGCTTCCACACCACCGCGATGTGCTCGCCCACCCGGGCCGCGCTGATGACCGGCCGCAACCACCACGCCGTCGGCGTCGGCACCGTCATGGAGATCTCCACCGGCGCCCCCGGCTACGACGGCCTGCGCCCCCGCAGCGCCGGCACCCTCGCCCAGGTGCTGCAGGCCAACGGCTACAGCACCGGCGCGTTCGGCAAGTGGCACCAGACCCCGCCGTGGGAGCAGACCGCGGCCGGCCCGTTCGACCGCTGGCCCACGCACGAGGGCTTCGACCGCTTCTACGGCTTCCTCGGTGGCGAGGCGAGCCAGTTCGAGCCGACCCTCGTCGACGGCACCACCTTCGTCGACCCGCCGCGAACCCCGGCGCAGGGCTACCACCTGTCGGAGGACCTCGCCGACCGCGCGATCGCGTGGACCGGCGACGTCCGCACGCACGCACCGGACAAGCCGTGGTTCTGCTACCTCGCGTTCGGCGCGACCCACGCGCCCTTCCAGGTGCCCGAGGAGTGGCGGGAGCGCTACCGCGGGGAGTTCGCGCACGGCTGGGACCGCCAGCGCGAGATCACCCTCGCGCGGCAGCAGGCCCTGGGCGTCGTGCCGGAGGACGCGGAGCCTGGCGCCGTGGACGCCCGGGGTCCCCCACTGGGACGAGATCTCCGAGTCTGGAGCGGGAGACCGGGCAGGCCCTGATGGAGCCTGTACGCCGCCTTCGCCGAGCACACCGACGCCCGGGTCGGCCGCGTGGTCGAGGCGCTGCGGGCACGGGGCGAGCCTGGAGAACACGATCGTGCTCTACGTTCTCGGCGACAACGGCGCCTCGGCCGAGGGCGGCCCCGCCGGCACCCTCAACGAGACCCTGCACTTCAACGGCATCGCCGAGTCACCGGAGCGGATCGCGGCCTTCCTCGAGGAGCACCCCGGCGAGCCTGGGCGGACCGGAGTCCTACGCGCACTACCCGGCCGGGTGGGCGGTGGCGATGGACACGCCGTACCAGTGGACGAAGCAGGTCGCCTCGCACTACGGCGGCACCCGCAACGGGCTCGTCGTGCACTGGCCCGCCGGGATCCGCGCGCGCGGCGAGCCTGCGGCACCAGTGGCACCACGTCAACGACGTCCTGCCGACCCTGCTGGAGGTCGCCGGCGTGCCCGTCCCGGAGACGATCGACGGAGTGCCGCAGGAGCCGCTCGACGGGGTCTCCTTCGCCTACTCCTTCGACGACGCCGCGGCCGCCGAGCGGCACACCACGCAGTACTTCGAGATGTTCGGCAACCGCGGGATCTACCACGAAGGCTGGACGGCGGTGGCCGCGCACAAGGCACCCTGGCACCCCGCCTCGGTGGAGACGCCGCGCTTCGAGGACGACCGGTGGGAGGCTCTACGACACCACCACGGACTGGACCCAGGCGCGCGACCTCGCGGCCGCCGAGCCGGAGCGGCTGGCCGCGCTGCAGGAGCCTCTTCCTGGCCGAGGCGCGGCGCAACCACGTGCTGCCGATGGACGACAAGGCCGGCCCGGCGCTTCTCCGCCGCCGGCTCCGGCCGGCCCGCCCCGCCGGCCTCGATCGTGCTCGGGCCGGGCGCGGGACGGCTGCGTGACGACGCCGTACCGGCCGTCCGGAACGCCTCGCACCGGGTCACCGTCCGCCTCGCCGCGCCCGGCGACGGGGTGCTGGTCGCGCAGGGCGGCTGGTTCGGCGGGTGGTCGCTCTACGTCAAGGACGGCCTGCTCACCTGGGCCTACAGGCTACGCCGCGATCGAGTGGACCCACGTGCGCGCGAGCGTCCCCCTGGCGGCCGGCGCGCGCGTCGCCGAGCCTGCACGTCGCCTACGACGGGGGCGGGCTCGGGCTCGGCGCCGGGATCCGGTTGCTGGTGGACGGCGTCGAGGTCGGCGAGGGCCGGATCGAGCGCACCCTGCCGTACATGTTCTCGATGGACCAGACGCTCGACGTGGGCATCGACCGCGGCACGCCGGTCACGCCCGACTACGGCACCCGCGACGGCTTCGCGTTCACGGGCCGGATCGAGAGCGTCGCGATCGCGACCGGTGAGGACGCGCTGCAGCCCAGCGTCGAGCAGCAGGTGGAGGCCGCCCTGGTCGTGCAGTGAGCGGGCCGGCTCAGCCGAGCAGGCGCAGCACCGTCAGCAGGACCGGCACCAGGAAGGCCGCGAGCAGCACCCAGGCGACCAGCCGGTGCGAGGTCTTGCGGCTGTCGAGGGCGCCGGCGAAGTCGAGCATCGCGCCGTCGGGCACGTTGCGGCTCAGCCCCATCCGCCGGGCGTCGTTCGGCAGGTGCTCGCCGGGCAGCCACGGCTGCGGCTCGTCCTCGTCCCGCTCCATGGGGCGATGCTACGTCGCCGCGCGGGCCGGCGGAGGCGTCATCGCCCAGCGCACGGTGTCGACCGCCGCCCCACCGAGCACCCGGACCACGGTGCGCTCGGTGACCGGCAGCCACGGCAGCCGCAGCGGGAGCCGGGTCCAGGTGGGCATCAGGCCGACGGCGGCGGCGGCCAGGACGCCGTAGGCCGGACGGGCGAGCAGGGGCAACGGCGGGCGGAGCAGCACGTAGGTCACCGCCTCGCGGGCCTCGGGGGTGCCGCGCAGGCTCGGGCCGGTAGCCCGCGAGGACGGCGGCCAGGCTCCGCCTCGGTGGCCGGCGGGTCGACGACGCCGAGGCGGCGGGCGACCTCGGCGGTCTGGGCGACGTACTCGTCGCGGCCGGCGGCGTCGAGAGGCGCGGCGCCGTAGCGCTGGTGGGCGCGCAGGAAGCCTGTCGACCTCGGCGACGTGCACCCAGCGCAGCAGGTGCGGGTCGGAGGCGGCGTACGACGAGCCGTCGGGCATCGTCCCGCTGATCCGGTCGTGGATCGCGCGTACCGCGTCGACGGCCTGCTGCGCGTCCTCGGCCGTGCCGAAGGTGGTCACCGCGAGGAAGCGGCTGGTGCGGGCCAGGCGGCCCCACATGTCTCCGCGGTAGCCGGAGTGCTCGGACACCGCTCGCATGGCGGCCGGGTGCAGGCTCTGCAGCAGCAGCGCGCGGATGCCGCCGACGAACATCGAGGCATCCCCGTGCACCCGCACGATCGCGCTGTCCGGCGCGAACCAGCGCGGGCCCGGGCGGCCGTGGATCCGGTCCCGGTGGCGGGCACCGTCGGGACCGGCGACCCGGTGGAAGATCGCCTGGCCCAGGCGGTCGCGCACGCTCATCCCTCCAGTGTGCGGGACGACGGAAGGGCCCGGCCCTCGCGGACCGGGCCCTCCGGGACGACTCACTTCTTGAAGGCGTCCTTGACGTCCTCGACGCCGTCCTTGAGGGAGGACTTCGCCTGGTCGGTCTTGCCCTCGGCCTCGAGCTCCTCGTTGCCGGTCACCTTGCCGGCGGCCTCCTTGGCCTTGCCCGCGAGGTCCTCGGCGGCGTTCTTGGCCTTCTCGGTGAAACCCATCTTCTTCCTCCTTGGGGTGGGGGGACCGGGGGCGGTGTGCCCCCGGCTGATCATTGGAGCCGCACGGTGCCGCGACGGCTGCGGCGCGGGCTGCCCGCGCGGCGCGGGGCGGCGAGCCGGAACTGCACGTCGACGTCCGCCGCGGCCTCGGCCTCCGCCGCGACCTCCGCGACCGCGGCCCGGACGGCGGCGAGGTCGGCGTCGGCGGCGACCTGGGCCCGCACGGTCGCGGTGGTCCGGCCGCGGTGGCGCCGGAAGCCGACATGGGCACGGTCGAGGGTCCCGGTGCTCTCCAGGCGCTCGGCCAGCACGTCGCCGAGCGGACCGGTGGCCACCTCGAACCGGTCGGAGCCCTCCGGCGCCGGCAGGGAGAGGGACGACGGGCCGCGGCGCGGCAGGTGCGCGAGCAGCCACCACAGCGCGAGCAGCGCGAGCACGGCCCCGGCGCCGCCCTGGGCCCAGGGCCACCACTCGCGGTCGAGCAGGTCGAGCGCGGAGGTGGTGCGCAGGACCGGCTCCAGGGAGAGCACCCGCTCCTGGCGCCAGTCCACCAGGACCAGGCCGCCGGCGACCAGGCCGAGCCCGGTCAGCAGGACCAGGAGGCGATCGGTCAGGTGTCGCTCGCTCATCCCTCCTCCTCCCGGACGACGACGCGGCTGCGCTGCAGCGCGGGCACCGCCTCGACGACGGCGGTGCGCACGGCCGCGGCCAGGCTCGGCCGGCGGGTCGATCTCGCGGGGCACCACGGCCAGCACGACGCGGCGCCGGCTCGCCGAGGCCACACGCGCCGAGAGCACGTCCCGGTGCTGCTCGGCCTCCTCGGCGGCGAGCACGCCGGCCGCCCGGGGGTCAGCCACAGGTCCGGCTCCCCGGCGGGAAGGTGGGTGCGGGGGCGCGGCCGCAGCGCGAGCACGACGAGGGCGAGGCCGACCACGGCCACACCGACGCCGATCGCCGTGGTGGCCCCGTCCGGGCGCAGGCCGTCGAGCCTGCTCCAGCAGCCAGCGCACGGACGCGGAGCGCTCCCGCCCGCCGCTGCCGAGCGCGTCCACGACGAGGGCGGCACCCGCGGCGAGCAGCAGCAGTGCCAGCAGCACGCCCGTGGCCGCGACGGCCGGGCGCCCGCGCGGGACAGGTTGCGTGCTCATGCGACCCTCCCTCCGCCGGTCGCGGTCACGAGCGGGTGCACCACGACCTCGAGCGTGCGGACCTCGAGGCCCGTCTGGCGTCGTACCTCCTCGCGGAGGGTGGAGCGCACCTGCTCGGCGAAGGCGCCGAGCGGCCGCGGCCAGGCGCAGCCGACCTCGACGTGCAGGTGCACGGCCCGCCCGACCACGCGGACGTCGGCGCGGGGCAGCCTGCTGGCCGGTGAGCCTGCCGACGCCCTCGCCGAGGACGGAGGTGCGCTCCGAGCTCGCGCCCAGGCCGCGGACCGCCTGCTCGACGATCCGCGTCAGCACCCGGTCGCGGACGTCGAGCCGGCCGCGCTCGGCGGGATCGATCGCGTCAGCCACGACGGTTCCTCAGCAGGCTCGCCGAGGTCGAGCCTGGCCGTCGACGTGCGCCCCGACGAGGTAGCCGGCGGTGCCGAGGACGACGCCGAGCAGCAGCCCGACCAGGCCGCCGGTGACGACGGCGACGGTGAGGAGCAGGCCGGCGATCAGCCCGAGGGTGGAGGTGGTCATGGTGCTTCCTTTCGAGAGTCCGGCGCCGGGTCTCAGAGCCGGCCGTAGCGCCGCGCGCCCGGCAGGCGGCGCGGTAGGCCCGTGCTGACCCGCAGGGCCAGCAGACGGGTACGACGGCGCCACGCCGAGCGCAGCGGCCGATGGGTCAGCACGGTGGTCGTCCCGGCGTCCGGCCCGGCGGTGACGCTCGCCGGCGCGGGATCCCGGTCCAGGGCGGCGAGCAGCCGGACGAAGTCGTCCGGGTCGCCGCCCAGGTCCGGGTGGTGCCGGCGCAGCAGCGCCCGGCGCTCCGAGGGGGTCACGACGACTCCGCGGGGTCGCGGACGTCCTGCACCCACACGTCGACCGGCAGGCCGACCACGCCGGCCGCGGCGGCGCGCACCGCGGCGCTCGTCTCCTCCAGCGGCGCACCCCAGGCGAGGACCACGTGGACCTCGGCCCCGGGCTCGCGGAGCCGGACCCCGCGGACCATGCGGCCCGGCAGGTAGGTCGCGACCTCGCTCAGCAGCCCGCCGTGCAGGTCGAGGACCCCGGGCACGGCGCGCACGGCGGCCGCGACCGCCTCGGCCGGCTCGGCCGGCTCGATGGGCTGCACCTCGCTGGACATCACTCGACCCGCGCAGCCGCCGCGTCGTCGTCGGACTCGTCCTCGACGTGGATGTCGTGGACGGTGATGTTGACCTCGGTGACCTCGAGGCCGGTCATCCGCTCGACCGAGGTGATGACGTTGCGGCGGACCGCGCCGGCGAGGTCGGCGATCGCGACGCCGTACTCGGCGACGATGTCGAGGTCGACGGCGGCCTGCCGCTCGCCCACCTCCACGGCCACGCCCTGCGCGAGGTTGGTGCGGGAGCCGGGGATCCGGTCGCGGATGGCCCCGACGGCGCGGGCCGTGCCGCCACCGAGGTCGTGCACGCCGGTGATCTCGCGGGTCGCGATGCCGGCGATCTTCGACACGACCGTGTCGGCGATCGAGGTGCGGCCCTGCTCGGAGACCAGGGCCCCCGCGTCGCGGCGTACCTCGGGGGTGGTGGTGGCCTGCTTCTCGCTCATGTTCTCTCCTTGGACGTCTGCGTTGACACAGGTTGGTCGTGCGCCGGCCCCGATTCGTCACGCACCAGCCCTTGTGAGGTGGGACACAGTGCGCCGCCGGGTATCCGCGACGGCACTTCGGGCACCCCCCAGGTGTGTCGGGGGAGACGGGGGGCGCGCGCACCTGGGTGCCGCGAGCGATGAGGCACTGGTCCGCGCCGCGCGCGTGGGCGACGAGGAGGCGTTCGCCGTGCTGGTCCAGCGACACGGTCCGGGCATGCACCGCTACGCCCTGCGCCTGGTCGGCGGCAGCGACGCCGACGCGGCCGAGGTCACCCAGGACGCGCTCGTCTCGGCCTGGCAGGGTCTGCCCACCTTCGCCGGCACCTCGAGCCTGAAGACCTGGCTGTTCCGGATCGTGCACCGCCGCGCCGCGGACCTCCTGCGGGTGCGCAAGGCGGTCCCCGTCGACGACCAGGCTCCTCTCCCACCTGGTGCCGGGCACCGAGGACAACGCGCTGCGCCAGGTGCTGGACGAGGAGCCTGCTGGAGGCGCTGCAGGAGTGTCTCGACGAGCCTCCCCTGGCAGCAGCGCGCCGTGTGGCTGCTGCGGGAGCCTGGAGGAGATGAGCCTACGAGGAGATCGCGACCACGCTGACGTTGCCGGTGGGCAGCGTGCGCGGACAGCCTGTACCGTGCCCGGCGGACCGTCTCGGAAAGGATGGCGAGATGGCGCTAGAGCCCGACGACCCGTTGACCCGCGCCCTGGCGGCGGCCCGGCGGACCGAGCCCGGCTGGGTCGAGGTGTCCTCCTCCGTCATGCGGCGGGTGGCCTCGCTGGCCCGGCCCGGCGAGCCGCTGCTGGTGCACACCCCCGCCGGCCAGGCCGCGCAGGACGCGGCCGGCTCGCGCACCTACCTGTCCAGCCGGATCCTCACCACCGCGCTGCGCCGGCTCCTGCAGTCGGCGCCCACCCACGCCCCGACCGGTCTCGACCTCGAGGTGCACGAGCGTCGGCTGAGCGCCGTCCGGGTGCGCCTCGCCGCGGCGTACGGCGTCGAGCCTGCCCGAGCCTGGCCGAGCAGGTCCGCGCCGAGGTGCTCGCCGTGGTCCGCGACCTGCTGGGCCCCGACCCGGGCCTCGGCCCGGCGCAGGTCGAGATCGCCTTCGAGGACGTCGTCCCCGGCGACCCGCGCGAGGTCTGAGCCCGCTCAGCCGACCGTGGTGAGCAGCCTGCGTGGCGCGGGTCAGCACGACGTAGAGGGTCGCGCGCCCGGTGGCCGACTCGTCCTCGATCTCCTGCGGGCGGACCACGACGATGCCGTCGAACTCCAGGCCCTTGGTGTCGAGGCCGGTGAGCACGACGACCCGGTCCTCGCCCGAGGGCGTGACCGAGGAGTCGACGGCGGCGCGGGCACCGGCGGCGTCCTCGGCGAGCTCGGGCCACGAGGCCAGCCAGGCGTTGACCTCCGACCTCCGGGCGACCGGTACGACGATGCCTACCGTCCCGGACACGCGCCCGGCGACCTCCAGCACCGCGGCCCGGGTGGCGGACTCGAGGTCCGGCTCGGCGGGCAGCACCCGCGGCTCCTCGCCCGTGCGTCGTACGGCGTCGGGCAGGTCGGCGTCGAGACCCACCCGCTCGGCGTACGCCGCCGCGTGGGCGTAGATCTCCGCGGAGTTGCGGTAGTTCGTGGACAGGTGGAACTCGTGGACCTGCTTGCGCTCCAGCGCCGCGGCGCGCGCGTCACGGGCCTCGGCGGGCAGCGGCCAGGAGGACTGGGCAGGGTCGCCGACGATGGTCCACGAGGCGGTCCGGCCCCGGCGCCCGACCATCCGCCACTGCATCGGGGTGAGGTCCTGCGCCTCGTCGACGAGGACGTGGGCGTATCCGTCGTCCTCGATGCTCGACGTCGGCGGGCGCCGGGCGGGCCCGCTGGCGAACTCACGGTCCGAGGCGGTCATCAGGCTCCTGGATGTTGACCGCCCCCTCGATCACGGCGAGCGGGTCGTCACGCTCGTCCTCGGCCTTCTGCGGGACGTCGCCGAGCGCGTAGCGCAGACTCGTCGAGCAGCGGCACGTCCTCGATGGCGATCTGTCCGCTGATCGGGCGACTGGGATCGAGGTGCGCCCAGGACTTCGCGAGCAGGCGCTGCTCCTCGGCCGACAGCACGCCGTCGCAGACCCGGGCCAGGAACTCGGGGTCGCGCAGCCAGCAGAGCACGGTCGGCGCGTCCAGCGGCGGCCAGAAGGCGAGCGCGAAGTCGAGGAAGTCGTCGCGGCCCAGGATCTCCTCGTTGAACTTCTCCCGGCCCTGCTCCCGGCCGCGCTCGCCGCGGACCTGGCGCCACAGTGCGTCGAGCAGAGCGTTCGACACGCGAGGCAGCCTGCTTGTTGCGCAGGCCCGAGGACATCAGCCTGGCGGCGGATCTGGCCGAGCCGGCCGCGGTCGAGGACCGGGCGGTCGTCGCGCCAGAAGACGCGGTACTCCCGCGGGCTGCCCGGCACCTGCTGCCGAGCCGTACGACGCATGACCTCCGCCATCCGCGCCGAGCCCTTGACGTCGGCGACCGCCGGCTCGTCGTGGCGGGTGGTGCGCACGTCGTCGACGACCTCGCCGAGGCTGCGCAGCGCGACCGCGGTCTCGCCCAGCGAGGGCAGCACGCGCTCGATGTAGCGCATGAACACGCCCGAGGGGCCGACCACGAGGACGCCGCCGCGCTCGTAGCGCTGCCGGTCGGTGTAGAGCAGGAACGCCGCCCGGTGCAGCGCGACCACCGTCTTGCCCGTGCCGGGACCGCCGGAGATGCTCACGACGCCCTTGGCGGGTGCCCGGATCGCCTTGTCCTGCTCGGCCTGGATGGTCGCGACGATGGAGTGCATGGAGCGGTCGCGGGCCCGGGAGAGCCTGCGCCATCAGCGCGCCCTCGCCGACGATGGGCAGGCTCGCGGCCCTGCTCCTCGGCGGCGGCCGCGGCATCGGCGTCCAGCAGACTCGTCCTCCACGCCGACCACGCGCGCGCCGGAGTCTGCGCAGCACGCGTCGGCGGATCACCGACTGCGGCTCGGCGGCGGTCGCCTGGTAGAACACGGCGGCCGCGGGGGCGCGCCAGTCGATGAGGAGCGAGTCGCGGTTGTCGTCCCGCAGGCCGATCCGGCCGACGTAGCGCGGCTGCGGGTCGAGGGCCGCGTCGAGGTCCAGGCGCCCGAAGACCAGGCCCTCCTGGGCGGCGTCCAGGCTGGGCGATCCGCTTGGCCGCCTGGAACACCATCGCGTCCCGCTCCACGAGACCACCCTCGTGCCCCAGCCGACCGCGGGAGTGCCCCTCCTTCGCCAGGCTGCTGGGCGGCCTTCCCGGCCTCCTCCAGGCTGCCGGTAGACCCGGTCGACGAAGACCTGCTCGGCCGCGACCTCGCGCGCCACCAGCTCGTCTGCCACTGACTCGATGCCCCCGCTGTCCGCTCTCGATCCCGGCGCCGAACGGATTCCGTTCAGCAAGCAGTCAACTCTACAGGCCCAAGGCAGTGTCAGAATGCGGGCAGGGCATCGCCGAGGGGGGCTGATGAGTACGACGCCAAATGATCCGACCGCTTCGACACGCAAGCCGAACCGCCGCGGGGTCGCGGCGCGGGAGCAAGCTTGTTGTCGACGGCACTGCGGCTGTTGGGGGACGGACGACCGGAGGCGGTCTCCATCAACCTGGTCGCCAAGGAGTCCGGGCTCAGGCTGGGGATCGGTGCAGAACCTGTTCGGCGACTCGGACGGGTTCTGGTCGGCGGTGGTCGACCTGATCATCGACGCCGGCCCGGGGCTGTGGGCCGAGCCGGTGAGCGAGACCGTCGCGGGCCGGGTCGCCGAGGTGGCCGACCTCTACCGCGGGGTGCTGGCGTCGCCGTACGCCGTCGCGGTGGAGACGATCCGGGCCGGGCTCCCCCGGCCTCGCGACGTGCTCGCCGAGACCCACCCGAGGACCGCGGCCTCGCTCGCCCACCTCGACGAGCCTGTGGGAGCGGGCCTTCCTCGTCTTCTTCGACGGCCTCGGCGAGGGCTACAGCGACCAGCGCGCGCACGACGTCGCCGAGGTGCTGCCGAGCGCGATGCGCGGGCTGCGGATGGACCAGGTCTTCGGCACCTCGATCGACGTCGACCGGGCGCACACGACGCTGGTCGCCGCGCTCACGTCGTACCTGGAGGGTTGAGCGGTCAGAGCCCGCTGAGCCCGTCGAGCAGGGTCGAGATCGCGCCCTCGCGCCCGGGCCGCACGGCGACCTCGCCCAGCGCCACGGCCAGCCGGTCGGTGTCGTCGGCGACCGCGTCGTGGACGACCCGGACCCCGCCGCGGGGCGCGCGCAGCACCGCGACGAGGACGCCGTCGCGACGTACCTCCAGGGGACGACGCCACCAACGGTGCCGGTAGGTGTAGCGGCGCCCGTCCAACGTCACGTGCCCGTCGTGCGAGGAGCGCCGGGCGGCACCGGGGCGGCCGTTGAAGAGCACGGCCTCGCCCTGGGGCAGGCTGACCGCGACCTCACCCATCGCCAGGGGCCGGCCCGGCACCACCGGGTACGACGCGCGGACCCGTCCCGCCTCGTCCCGGAGCACGCACCGTCCCTCCGGCACCGCGGTCACGCTCCATCCGCGCACCGAGACCACGCCGTGGGTCGTCGAGGTCGTCACGGCACGGATGCTGCCACGCGCCCGCACGCAGCGGCGAGCCGGCGGCTGGCCTAGCCTCGACGCCATGAGCACCGAGAGCCCCGGGCTGCGCCGTGTCGCCGTCTTCTGCGCCTCCTCGCCCGGCAGGGACGAGGCCCTGGTCCGCTCGGCGTACGACGTCGGGAAGGGACTCGCCGAGCGCGGACTCGGCCTGGTCTACGGCGCCGGCGGGAGCGGGCTGATGGGTGCGGTCGCGCAGGGCGCGCTCGACGCGGGCGGCGAGGTGATCGGCGTGATCCCGCGCTCGATGGTCGAGCGCGAGTGGGGCCGCGACGACCTCACCGAGGTGCACGTCGTGGAGACCATGCACGAGCGCAAGGCGCTGATGGCCGAGAAGGCCGACGCCTTCCTCTGCCTGCCCGGCGGCCTCGGCACCCTGGAGGAGGTCATCGAGGTCTGGAGTCGGCGCCAGATCGGCTTCAACGACGACCCGGTCTGCTTCTACGACGTCGGCGGCTTCTGGCAGCCGCTGCTCGGCGCGCTGCAGGGCCTGGTCGACGCGGGGTTCCTGCGCCAGTCCACGCTCGACGACGCGGTCGTGGCCGACGACCTCGACAGCGCGCTCGCCGGGCTGGCGAGCCGGGTCAGGCCTTCTTCCGGTTGAGGAAGGCGGTCATCGCCTCGCGCGCCTCGTCCGAGCCGAACAGCCGCGCGCTGAGCCCGACCAGGCTCCTCGCCGTGGGCGTCGATGCGCTCCAGCAGGTCGGCGGCGAGCAGGCCCTTGGTCTCGCGCAGGCCCTGCGCGGCACCCGTGGCGATCTTCGCGACCACCTCGTCGACCTTGGCCTGCAGGCTCGGCCGCGGGCACCGCGAAGGTCGCCAGGCCGTAGGCCGCCGCCTCGGCACCGGTGAAGACCTCGCCGCCGAGCGCGGTGAAGGCGGCGCCACGCGGGGTCATCCGCGGGAAGACGGTGAGCGAGATGACCGCCGGCGTCAGGCCGAGCTTGACCTCGGTCAGCGCGAAGGTCGCGTCCTCGGCGACGACCACCACGTCCGAGGCCGCCACGATGCCGATGCCGCCGGCCCGGGCCGCGCCCTCGACGACGCTCACCACGGGCTTGCTCAGCGCGACGATCTGCCGCTGGAGGGCGACGATCGCCCGCGCGCCCTCCTGCATCGGGGTGGTGGCGGCCTCCGAGAGGTCCGCACCGGAGCAGAACACCCGGCCCGAGGACCTCAGCAGCACCACGCGGACGTCGTCGTCGGCGTCCGCCGCCGTCAGGTGGTCGACCAGGCTCGGTGACCAGGCTGGCGCGACAGCGCGTTGCGGTTGTGCGGCGAGTCGAGCGTGATCGTCGCGACGCCGTCCGCGACGTCGAGGTGGACCAGGCTCAGCGGGTGCGTCCGTCATGGGCGTCATCCTGCCGCATCGTGGATGGGCTGCTTCGGCGAGCTTCTTGACCCGGGTCCGCTTGCGGCGGGCCGGGATCATCGAGCGCATCTCCTCCAGGCTTTGCCGAAGCACAGCAGCCGGTCGTCGGGCTGCAGCACGTGGTGCGGGAAGGGGTTCGGGATGACGTTCGTGCCGCGGTGCAGGGTCAGCACGGTGATGTCGCGGTCGCGCAGGCCCGAGTCGCCGAGGGTCTTGCCGACGACGTCGGCGTCGCTGTGCACGAGGAGCCTCGGCGACGCCGTAGCCGGTGGAGACGGAGAGCCGCTCGCGCACGTCGATCTGCGGGAAGGCGACCTGGTTGTCGATGTAGTCGATGATCGCGCCCGCGACGTCGAGCTTGGTGGCCTGCTCGATGCCCTCCAGGCCGGGCGAGGAGTTCACCTCCATGACCAGCGGGCCCTCGTCGCCCTCCAGCATGTCGACACCGGCCACCTTGAGGCCCATGATCTGCGCGGCGCGGACGGCGACCCGCTCGTACTCCGGGTCCAGGCTCGACCCGCTCGACGCTGCCCCCGCGGTGGACGTTGGAGCGGAACTCGTCGCCCTGTGCGACCCGGCGCATCGCCGCGACCACCCGGTCGCCGACGACGAGGGCCCGGATGTCGCGACCGCGCGACTCCTTGACGAAGCGCTGGATGAGCACCTGCTGCTTGGTGCTCTGCAGGGTCTCGATGATCGCCTCGGCGACCTTGATGTCCGGCGCCAGGATCACCCCGATGCCCTGGGTTCCCTCCAGCAGCTTGATCACGACCGGTGCGCCGCCGACCCGCTCGATCGCGGGGATCACGTCGGCCCGGTCGCGCACGAAGGTGGTGGCCGGCATGCCGATGTTGTGCCGGGAGAGGATCTGCGAGGCGCGCAGCTTTGTCGCGAGAGTTCGAGATGCCGTTGGCGGTGTTGGGCGTGTAGACGTCCATCTGCTCGAACTGCCGCACCACGGCGGTGCCGAAGTAGGTGATCGAGTTGCCGATGCGCGGCAGCACGGCGTCGTAGTCCGAGAGCCGCTTGCCGCGGAACTGCAGGTCCGGCAGGTCGCCGGACAGGTCGATGCCGAACCGGAGGGTGTTGAGCACCTTCACCTGGTGGCCTCGATCGAGGGCCGCCGTGCGGAGACGCTGGGTGCTGTAGGACCGCGGTGCGCGGGAGAGGATCGCGAGCTTCATTCCCGACCTGATTGGATTGCTGGCGTGGTGGACACCCATTCAAGCAGCCCGCCGGTCGTCGCCGGCTGGCGAGAGTGGGTACGCCTGCCCGGGCTCGGCGTCGCAGCGGTCAAGGCCAAGCTCGACACCGGCGCCCGGACGTCGGCCCTGCACGCCTTCGACCTCGAGCCCTTCGAGCTCGACGGCGCGGAGTGGGTCCGGTTCTCCGTGCAGCCCTGGCAGCGCTCGGCCGACGACGCCGTCCTCGTCGAGTGCCCGGTCCACGACCGGCGGGTGGTGCGCAGACTCGACCGGCCACACCCAGGAGCGCTTCGTCGTGCTCACCGAGATCGAGTCTGCTCGGCCGCACCGTCACCACCGAGTCTCACCCTGAGCCGCCGCGACGAGATGGGCTTCCGGATGCTCGTCGGTCGCGAGGCGCTGCGCCAGGGCTTCCTGGTCGACCCCGGGCGCTCCTACCTGGGCGGCCGACCACCGCGCCGCGTGCGCCGCAAGAACCGGGGGGTCCCACCACGTGGCACTGCGTGAGTCCTTCGCGATCGGCAACGTCCGGGTCCGCGCCGGCTCGACCAAGGAGGTCGAGTCTGCCGATCACCCGTCTGGTGACCGGCGGCGACGTGAGCCTGCCCGTCCGGGTGCTGCACGGGCGCGAGGACGGCCCCACGGTGTGGGTGAATGCCGCGATCCACGGCGACGAGGTGCTCGGCGTCGAGGTGATCCGGCAGGTGATGGCGACGCTGTCGGCCCGGACCTTCCGCGGGACCCTGGTCGCCGTACCGGTCGTCAACGTGCTGGGCTTCATGACCGGCGACCGCTACCTGCCCGACCGCCGCGACCTCAACCGCTCCTTCCCGGGCTCGGCCCGCGGCTCGCTGGCCAGCCGGATCGCGCACCTCTTCATGACCGAGGTCGTGAGCAAGTGCGACGTCGGCATCGACCTGCACACCGCCGCCGACCGCCGCGCGAACCTGCCGCAGATCAGGGCCGACCTCGACGACCCGCGCACCCGCGAGTCGGCCGAGGTCTTCGGCGCCCCGGTCATGCTGCACGCGCGCCTACGCGACGGCTCGCTGCGCCAGGCCGGGCGGGACCGGGGCGCCACCGTGCTGCTCTACGAGGCCGGCGAGGCGCTGCGCTTCGACGAGGACGCGATCGCCGTCGGCGTGCGCGGCGTACGACGCGTGCTCGGCTCGCTCGGCATGATCGACGACGAGCCCGCGCCCGACGACGGCCCGGTCGAGGTCGTCGAGTCCCGGGCGAGCGGCTGGGTCCGGGCGCGCGGCACCGGGATCCTGCACCTCGACGTCCACCTCGGCGAGTGGGTCGAGGCGGGTCAGCGGCTCGGCGGGCTCTCCGACACCTTCGGCCGCCGGGTGCGGCTGGTGCACGCCGACCGGCCCGGGATCGTGATCGGGCTGACCCGGGCGCCGATCGTCAACGCCGGCGACGCGCTGGTGCACGTGGCGACACCGCACACGCCCTAGACCGATCCGATCGGGTGGTCCGCTCCGAATCACCTCCATGAAGGCACGACTCCTCTGGGCCTGGTACGGCGTCCTCGCGACCCTCCTCGGCATCGGGCTGGCCCACCTGGCGGCGGGCCTCGTCGATCCCGCCTCCTCGCCAGTGCTCGCCGTCGGCTCGGGGGTCATCGACCGCACCCCCACGCCGATGAAGGAGTGGGCGATCCGGCAGTTCGGCAGTGCCGACAAGACGATCCTCGTCGGCTCGGTGATGGCGGGGGTGCTCCTGCTGGCTGCGCTGGCGGGTGTGCTGGCACGGCGCCGCCTGGCAGCCGGCATGGGCCTGCTCGCGGTCCTCGTCCTCGTCGCCGGCGGTGCGGTGCTGGACCGGCCGAGTGCGGAGGTCGTCGACCTGGTGCCGACGCTGGTCGCCCTGGTCGTCGGCCCGCTGGCGCTGCGGCTGCTGGCGACCACGGACCGCAAGACGCACGAGGGCGACGGCAGCCGGCGCACCCTGCTGATCACGATCGCCGCGGTGAGCGCCACCGCGGCCGTCGGCGGCGTCGCGGGCCGCCTCATCGCCGCAGTCAAGCGCCGCCCGGAGGACATCACCCTGCCGAAGCCCGCCGATCCGGCGCCCCCGTTCCCGCGCGGGCTGGACGACCAGGTCCCCGGGATCACGCCGTTCCGCACGAGCAACGGGAAGTTCTACCGGGTGGACACCCGGCTCGACGTACCGGTCGTCGACAGCGAGGACTGGACGCTGACGATCGACGGGGACGTCGATCGCGAGGTCACGCTCACCTTCGACGACCTGCTCGGCATGGACCTCATCGAGCGCGACATCACGCTGACCTGCGTCAGCAACAGCGTCGGCGGCCCGTACGTCGGCGCCGCGCGCTGGCTCGGCGTACCGCTCGCCGACGTGCTGGCCAAGGCCGGCATCGACGGCACCAAGGCCGACCAGATCCTGTCCACGGACTTCGACGGGATGACGATCAGCACCCCGCTGGACCTGGCGACCGACGGTCGCGACGCGATGCTGGCGATCGGCATGAACGGCAAGGCGCTGCCGCGCGAGCACGGGTTCCCGGTGCGGATGGTGATCCCCGGGCTCTACGGGTTCATCAGTGCGACCAAGTGGGTCACCCGGCTCACCCTGACGACCTACGACGACCAGCAGGCCTACTGGACCGAGCGCGACTGGGCCACGGACGCCCCGATCAAGATCTCCGCCCGGATCGACACCCCCAAGGCGCTCGCCCAGGTCGACGCCGGGGACGTGGTCGTCGGCGGGGTCGCCTGGGCGCAGGAGCGCGACGGGGTCGCGAAGGTCCAGGTCCGCATCGACGGCGGCGCCTGGACGGATGCCCAGCCGGGTCCGGACGGCGGCAACGACTACTGGCGACAGTGGTTCTACCGCTGGGACGGCGCGTCCTCCGGATCGCACCGGATCGCCGTGCGCGCGGTCGCCGGCAACGGCGACGCGCAGACCGCCGTCCGCGCCGAGCCCTTCCCCGACGGCGCCAGTGGTCTCCACGAGTTCGCTCGTCACCGTGAAGTAGCCCGAAAAAGCCCGAGAAATCGACCCATCCGGTCGACGCAACACTCCGAATAACTCACAGATACCCCGCTAAGGAAGGCATCACCATGAAGCTCCAGAACCTCCGCCGCAACGCCGGCATCGCGACCTGCGTCCTCGCCCTCTCCGCCGGCCTCGCCGCCTGTGGTGACGACGACACCAAGGCGAGCGGCTCGGACAACAACAGGCTCCTCGTCCGACTCGATGGGCGACAGCAGGCTCGGACGCGCAGGGCGCCGCCGCCGACACCTTCGGCCCCGGCTGCTCGAAGATCCCGACCTCCGGCAAGGGCTCCTTCGACGGCATGGTCAAGGACCCGGTCGCCACCGCCGCCAGCAACAACCCGCTGCTGAGCACCCTGGTCACCGCCGTCGGCAGCATCGACGGCCTGGGCGACACGCTCAACGGTGCCGCCGCGCTGACCGTGTTCGCGCCGTACAACGACGCCTTCGCCGCGATCCCGGAGAAGGACCTCAACGCGATGGTCGCCGACGGCAAGAAGATGGGCGACAAGTCCGCCCTCTACGGCATCCTCGCGCACCACGTGATCGGCTCGAACCTGAAGGCCGACGGCATCGACGGCGAGCAGACCACCCTCAAGGGCGACAAGTCGACCGTCTCGGGTGACCCCGAGTCGGGTATGACCGTCACTGACGGCACGGTCACGGCGAACGTCCTCTGCGGCAACATCCCCACCGCCAACGCCACCGTCTACGTGATCGACAAGGTGCTGACCGGGGTCAAGTGACCCTCGTCAGCCAGAGCAGAAGGCGGAAGGATCAGCAGCATGGATCCGGTCCCCGGCAACCCGGGCGGCGCTCCCCACGTGGGGGCGCCGTCCGGCGCCGTTCCCGACCTCGGCGCGCTCCTGAAGCGCTCCGCCCGTGGTGACAGCGCGGCCTTCGCCGAGCCTGTACGACGCCACGGCGGCCCGCGCCCATGGCCTCGTGCTGCGCGTGGTGCGCGACCGGGCCCAGGCCGAGGAGGTCACCCAGGAGGTGTTCCTCGAGGTCTGGCGCCAGGCCAGCCGGTACGACGCCGCCCGGGGCAGCGCCCTGGCCTGGCTGATGACCATCGCCCACCGCAAGGCGGTCGACCGGGTCCGCAGCGCCGAGGCCGCCACCCGCCGCGACCTCACCTACGAGCACGGCAACCAGACCGTGCCCCATGACGAGACGGCCGAGGCGGCCCACGCCTCGCTCGAGGCCCACCGGGTGCGGACCGCGCTCGGGCAGGCTGACCGACGTGCAGCGCGAGGCCATCGAGTCGGCGTACTTCGGCGGCTACACCCACACGGAGGTGGCCGCTCTCCTCGACCTACCGGTCGGGACCGCAAAGACAAGGATCCGCGACGGCCTGATCAGGCTTCGCGACACGATCGGAGTAGGACGATGACCGATCACGACCACGCGCTGTCCGGCGCGTACGCCGTGGACGCCCTCGACGCCGAGGAGCGCGCTCGATTCGAGGCGCACCTGCACGACTGCCGGGACTGCCAGGAGGAGGTCGCCAGCCTCCGAGAGGCTGCCGCCCTGCTGGGCACCGACTCGGCCGAGCCGCCGGCCGCCGTCCGCGACGCCGTGCTCGCGAGCATCCAGTCGATCCGTCCGCTCCCGCCCGTCGTCGAGACCGCCGAGACTCCCGCGAGCACCGTGTCCACGACCGACGAGCCTCGCCGAGCGCCGTGCCCGCCGGGGCCTGGTGCACCGGCTGACCCGCACCCCGCTGCTCGTGGCCGCCGCCGTGGTCCTGCTGCTCGCCGTCGGCACCGCCTTCCTGCAGCCGTGGACCAGCGACCAGACCCCGCGGGAGCCTGCCGACCGCGGCGGAGCAGGTGCTCTCCGCGGCCGACGCGACCCGGGTCGCGAAGGAGTTCCCGGACGGCGCGCGGGCGACCATCGTGGTCTCCCGCAGCCAGGGCAAGGCGGTCATCCAGACCCGGCACATGGCGCCCGCCCCGAGCGGCAAGGCCTACCAGCCTGTGGCTGCAGTCGCCCGCCGGGGAGATGGTGCCGGCCGGCGTGATGCCGAAGCAGTCCGACACGACCTTCGTCCTCGACGGCGACGCCTCCAAGGCCACCGGCGTCGGGATCACCGTCGAGCCGGCCGGCGGCTCGGACCACCCGACCACGCAGCCGATCGCGCTCTTCCCCCTGGAGACGTGATGACCACGCCCCGGCCACGGCACGTGGCCGTGGTGGGGTCCGGCGTCGCCGGCCTCACCGCGGCGTACGTCGCCTCGCGCACCGCACACGTCACCCTGATCGAGGCCGACGACCGGATCGGCGGGCACGCCGACACCCACGTGATCCCCGACCCGTCGGGCCGCATGCTGCGCATCGACAGCGGCTTCATCGTGCACAACCGGCACACCTACCCGGTGCTGCTGCGGCTCTTCCAGGAGACTCGGCGTCCCGACCCAGGAGTCGGAGATGTCGATGTCGATCAGCGACGAGGGCACCGGCCTGGAGTGGGCCGGCGCACTCGGCCGGCGCGGGATCTTCCCGCGCGGGACCGGCAACCACCGCAACCCGGCGTACCTGCGGATGCTGGGCGAGATCCCGCGCTTCCACCGGCGCGCCCGCCGGCTGCTCGACGCGTGCACCGACCCCGCCGCGGACCCGACGACGCTCGCGGACTTCCTCGACGCCGGCGGCTTCTCGCCGTACTTCCGCCGGCACTTCATGGAGCCGCTCGTCGCGGCCGTGTGGTCCTGCGACCCGGACACCGCGCTGGACTACCCCGCGGCGTACCTGTTCTCCTTCCTGGCCCACCACGGGATGCTGCAGGTCTTCGGCTCCCCGACCTGGCGCACCGTCAGCGGCGGCTCGCGCACCTACGTCGACGCCCTCAGCACCGCCGTCCGCTCCCGTGGCGGCGAGGTCCGGCGCAGCACCCCGGTGCTCGGCATCCGCGAGCTCCTCGACGGGGTCGAGGTGACCACCGCCGCCGGACCCGAGCGGTACGACGCCGTCGTGGTCGCCACGCACCCCGACCAGGCCCTGCGGCTGCTCACCGAGCCCACCGCGGCGCAGCGCGAGGTGCTCGGCGCGATGCCCTACAGCCCGAACACCGCCGTGCTGCACACCGACGACCGGCTGCTGCCGCGCGCGGGCGACGCCTCGGCGTCGTGGAACTTCCGCCGTCCGGCGGAGCCCAGCGCGCAGGTGCTCGTCACCTACGACCTGACCCGGCTGCAGCGCCTGCCCACCGACACCCGCTACCTCGTCACCCTCGGCGGCGAGCACCTGGTCGACCCGGCGAAGGTGCTGGTGCGCCGCGAGTACGCGCACCCCCTCTACACCCCGGAGTCGGTCGCCGCGCAGCGCCGGCTGCCGGAGATCGACTCCGACCGGCTGGTCTTCGCCGGGGCCTACCACGGCTGGGGCTTCCACGAGGACGGCGCGCGCTCGGGCCTGCGGGCCGCCGAGCGGCTGGGCCTGTCCTGGGCGGCGCCGGCCGCGACGTCGTACCGGACCACGTTGGTGCACCACCGCCGCCAGCCGATCGACCACCGCTTCGAGCACCGCACCCGCAGGCTGGGTCGTCGACCTCGACCGGGTGGACGACGAGGGCCGGGTGCCCGGCGGGCGCGGGCGCTTCCTGGGTCGCGACCACTTCGCCGGCGACACCGCGAGCGTGCGCGAGGGCCTGGACCGCTTCCTCGACGCGAACGGGATCGACCTGCGCGGCGGTCGCGCCCTGATGGCGGCGCAGCCGCGGGCGCTGGGCCACTGCTTCAACCCGATCACCGTGCACTGGGTGTGGCGGGACGCCGAGGGCACCGGTCGCCCGGACGCGACGGTGGTGGAGGTCCACAACACCTACGGCGAGCGGCACACCTACCTGCTCGACGCCGACGAGCACGGCCACGGCCGCGTCGACAAGGCGCTCTACGTCTCGCCCTTCCACGGCACCGACGGGCACTACGAGGTCGTCGCGCCGCCGCCCGACCCGGTCACCGGCCGGCTGCGGATCGCGGTCCGGCTGGTCACTGCCGACGGCGCGCGCTTCGACGCCGCCGTGCGCGGGGAGCCGGCGCCGGCTCCCCGCGTCCCGCTCGCCGGGCTCCGCGGCGCCGCCCTGATCCGAGCCCACGGCATCGCGCTGTGGGCCCGGCGGCTGCCCGTGCAGCCCCGCCCCGAGCACGCCCCCCAGCAGTCCGCACCGCAGCCGCCCGTCTCCCCCCGCAGGCTCTCACCGCGAAGGCAGTCTCCGATGACCGTCACGAAGTCTCCCGACGTCCGCACCTGGCCCGACCTGCACCCGGCGCCCGCGCCCGGTGGCGTGGCCGCTCGCATCGCCGAGCGGCTCTTCCGCTCCGCGGTCGGCCGGCTGGACGTGACCGTCCGGATCCGTGGGGGATCCGGAGACGCCGAGGAGGTGATCGGCCGTGGCGGTCCCGCGATCGTGGTGCACCGCCCGGCCGGTCTCTTCGCGCGGGTCGGCCGGGACCACCTGATCGGGTTCGGCGAGGCCTACCTGACCGGGGCCTGGTCCGAGGACGGCGTCCCCGGCGACGGCGTGCTGGGGGACTTCCTCACCGTGCTCGCCGCGGAGATGTCCAGCCTGGTGCCGCGGCCGCTGCAGCGCCTGCGCGCCTTCGTCGTGCCCCGGCTGCCGCACAGCCAGCGCGGGACGCGGGAGAACACCCAGGCCAACGTGGCGCACCACTACGACCTCTCCAACGACCTCTTCGCCGCCTTCCTCGACCCGACGCTGTCGTACTCCTCCGCCCTGTTCGAGGACCCCGCGAGCGCCGGCCCGGCGGACTTCGTGGCCGCGCAGCACCGCAAGATCGACCGCCTGCTCGACCAGGCCGGCGTCGGCGCGGGCACCCGGCTGCTGGAGATCGGCACGGGCTGGGGCGAGCTCGCGATCCGGGCCGCCGCCCGCGGCGCGCAGGTCCGCTCGATCACGCTCTCGGTCGAGCAGCAGCAGGCTCGCCCAGGAACGCATCGCCACCGCCGGGCACGCCGACCGGGTGGTCGTCGACCTGTGCGACTACCGCGCGCTGCTGGACGAGCCCGGCGCGGCGTACGACGCGGTGGTGTCGGTGGAGATGATCGAGGCGGTGGGCGCGGAGTTCTGGCCGGAGTACTTCCGCACGCTGGACCACGTGCTCGTGCCCGGCGGCAAGGTCGCGCTGCAGGCGATCACCCTGCCGCACGACCGGATGCTCGCGACCCGCTCGACGCACACCTTCATCACCAAGTACATCTTCCCGGGCGGGGCGCTGCCGTCGGTGCGGGCGATCGAGGAGGTCACCGCACGTCACACCGCGCTGCGGGTGAGCGACGACCTCGCCATCGGCCAGCACTACGCGACCACCCTGCGGCTGTGGGACGAGGCCTTCGTGGCCGCGGCCGAGGAGGTCACCGCCCTCGGCTTCGACGAGACCTTCGCCCGGATGTGGCACTTCTACCTGGAGTACTGCCGCGCCGGCTTCACCGCCGGCTACATCGACGACCACCAGCCTGACGCTGACCAAGGAGAACCGATGACCGCGCCGACGACGGCCGTCGCAGAGACCCTCGCCGAGGCACTGCGTCCCTTCATCGGGGGCGACCTTCCGGTCCGGCTGGTCGCCTGGGACGGCTCCTACGCCGGGCCCGAGGGCGCGCCGGTCGTCGAGCCTGCGCTCCCCCGACGCGCTGCGGCGGCTGCTGTGGCACCCCGGCGAGCCTGGGCGCCGCCCAGGCCTACGTGACCGGCGAGCCTGGACGTGTGGGGCGACCTGGACGTCGCCCTCACGCACGCCTTCTCCGTCGCCGAGGAGCGCGGGCTGACGGGTCGCCGCCCGAACCTGCGGGCACTGACGGGAGCGGTGCGGACGGCCTTCGGACTGGACCTCATCGGCCGTCCGCCCGCTCCTCCCGCGACCCAGGCCAAGATCCGCGGCCGGCTGCACAGCAAGCAGCGCGACCGGAACGCGATCAGCCACCACTACGACACGAGCGCCGAGTTCTACGGGCAGATCCTCGATCCGGAGACGATGGCGTACTCCTGCGGCTACCACTCCTCCCCCACGCAGCCGCTCGCCGACGCGCAGCGCGCCAAGCTCGACCTGGTCTGCCGCAAGCTCGGCCTGGAGGCGGGCATGCGGGTGCTCGACGTGGGCTGCGGCTGGGGCTCGTTCTCCCTCTACGCCGCCGAGCACCACGGCGTGAAGGTCACCGGGCTCACTATCTCCGCCGAGCAGCAGGGCTACGCCGCCGCCGAGGCGACCCGGCGCGGGCTGTCCGACCGGGTGGACATCCGGCTGCAGGACTACCGCGACGTCGAGGGCGAGTACGACGCCGTCGTCTCCCTCGAGATGGGCGAGCACGTCGGCAGGTCCAACTACCCGACGTACGCGCAGGTGCTGCACGACCACGTCCGTCCCGGTGGCCGGGTGCTGGTGCAGCAGATGTCGCGCAGCGGCAAGTGGCCCGGCGGCGGGCCGTTCATCGAGTCCTTCATCGCCCCCGACATGTACATGCGCCCGGCGGGCGAGACCGCGGACCTGCTCCAGGCCTCGGGGCTGGAGCCTGCGCGACGTGCACGCCCTGCGCGAGCACTACGTGCTGACCGTGGCGGGCTGGCTGGAGCGCTTCGAGAAGAACATCGACGCGATCACCGAGTCTCGCCGGCGAGGAGCCTGGTGCGGGTCTGGCGGCTCTACCTGGTCGGCGGGTCGATGGCCTTCCGCGACGGGCGGATGGGCGTCGACCAGTTCCTGCTGGTGCGTCCGGGCGCTCCGCACGGCCTGCCGTGGACCCGGACCTGGTGATGGACGTCCTCCTCTCGGTCCTGGCCGTCGTCGTGGCCGCGGCGGCGGTCATGACGGTGACCGCACTCCTCGCCCAGCGGCAGGGCCGGGTCGCGGTCGTCGACGTGGCCTGGGGGCTCGGCTTCGTGGTCGCCGCCCTCGCGGCCGGAGCGGTCGGCCTCCTCCGCGACTCCGGCGACTCGTGGCGCACGGTGCTGCTGGTCGCGCTGGTGGCGATCTGGGGCGGCCGGCTGGCCTGGCACATCGGCCGCCGGACAGCGGCGCACACCGACGAGGACCCCCGCTACGAGAAGGTGCTCGGCGGCCCGCTCCGCGAGGTCGGGATGGGCGTGGCGGTGCGCAAGGTCTTCGGGATCCAGGGCGTCGCGCTGACCTTCGTCGCGCTGCCGGTGGCCGTGGGCGCCGCGCTCGACGTGCGCTGGTCCCCGCTCGTCGTGGTCGGTGCCGTGCTGTGGCTCGTCGGCGTGCTCTTCGAGGCGGTCGGCGACGCCCAGGCTGGCGTCGTACCGTGCGCAGCCGAGGGACCAGCGCCCGCAGGTGCTCGACACCGGGCTGTGGCGCTACACCCGGCACCCGAACTACTTCGGCGACGCCTGCGTGTGGTGGGGCATCTGGCTCGCCGGCGGGCTCGCCTCCGGCTGGGCCGCCGGCCTGGCCACCGTGCTGGCGCCGGTCGTGATGACCTACTTCCTGGTCTTCGCCACCGGGGCCCGCCTGCTGGAGCAGACGATGATGCAGCGCCCCGGCTATCCCGAGTACGCCGCCCGCACCTCCGGGTTCCTGCCGCTGCCACCGCGTCGCTGAGAGGTCCCTAGGCTGCTCGTCGTGAGCGAGAACGAGGAGTACCTCCGGTTGGCCTCGGCCGACAACTTCCGCGACGTCGCCGGTCCCGGCTACGCCACGACGGACGGTGGCCGGGTCCGCACCGGGGTGTTCTACCGGTCCAACGACCTCCGGCTGACCGAGGCCGACCACGGACTGCTCGAGCGGATCGGCCTGCGCGCGGTCATCGACCTCCGCTCGCCCGCCGAGATCGCGCTGCACCCCGACCCCGACGTGCCCGGCGCCGAGCCGCTGCACTTCGACGCCATCGGCATCCCGATGGAACGGATCGCCGGGCTCACCTCGCGCGCCGAGGCCGTGGCGATCATGGAGGAGGTCTACCGGGCCTTCGTCACGCACCCGAAGTCGCTCGCCGCCTTCGGCGCCGTCCTCCGCCAGGCTCGCCACCGGCGGGCCGCAGGCTCTTCCACTGCTCCGCCGGCAAGGACCGCACCGGCTGGGTCGCCGCACTGCTCCTGCACCTCGCGGGTGTCGACGACGCCACGATCGAGGCCGACTACCTGCTCACCAACGCCCGCACCGCCGCCTCCCGCGCCCGGGCCGAGGCGGAGATCGCCCGGCACCTCGGGCCGGACGCGGTGGAGGTGTTCGAGCCGACCCTGGTCGTGGACGTGACCTACCTGCGGGCCGCCGCCGCCACGATCGCCGACGTCCACGGCGACCGGGCGTCGTACCTGCGGGAGGGGCTGGGGCTCGAGGAGGCCACCCTCGAGACGCTGCGGGGGCTGCTGCGCGCGGAGTGAGCCGCCATTCCGCCTCTCCTCTCCTGCTCCCGTCCCCGGGTCCGGCTTGCGTCATACGAAACGGTCGCTCGGGCGACCATTTCGCATGACGTCGCGGTGACCGGCTGGCGGAGGAGCACACCCGCGCTGCTCAGGCCGCCGGATGACGCCGCCGCCCGGTCTCCAGTGCCCGCGCGACCTGGGCGAAGAACTCGTCCGGCCGCAGCCGCAGGCCGAGGAGCGGGAGGCGCAGGACGATGTCGCCGTCGAGGACGAGGGCGTTGTGACGCAGCGCGTCGCCGACGACGTTCTCCGCCCACCCGTGGTGGATGCCGTCGACCTCCACCACGACACCGAGGTCCGGCCACGCGAGGTCGAGGAAGTACCGCCCCTGCCGATCGCGGCGCACGACCTGGCGACGCGCCGCAGGGAGCCGGCGACGGCGCAGACTCGCGGTTGATGTCGAGCTCGCCGAGGGCGCGGGCCCCGTCGAGGAGGTCGAGGATCGTGACGTGCACCAAGGTGCGCCGCCGGTCGCGGCGGATCCGGAGTGCCTCCTCGCCCAGCCTGCTCCGCCGTGGCCAGGCCCTGCTGGACCGTCATCGTGAGGAGCAGCCGAGCCTGCTGCTCGCCCGCCGCCCACAGCGCCGCGCGGATCGCGGCCACCGCGACCCTCGTCCGCGGGATGCCGACCGGAGCCCGGTCCTCGGCGGACCAGCGGCGGGTCTGGCGCACGTTGGAGCGACGGGTACGACGCACCCGGGCGCCGCGCGGTACCGAGACGCGGACGCGCTCGGCCGCGTACCTCTCCAGTCCCGAGGCCAGCAGGCTCGACACGCCATCGAGCCTGGGCCCGCGGCCCACCGTGCAGGACAGCCGCCCACCGGTGCGCGCGATCGTCGAGCGGGCCGTTGTGCGTCGCCACGACCTGGTCGGTCACCCGCTGCCAGCGACCGGCGCGCAGTGCCGCGCGGACCTCGCCGCGGGTGATCCCCGCCGCGTAGAGCCTGGCGCCGGCCGAGCACGCCGCACTGCTGTCCGGCCAGCACATCGACGCGCTCCCGCCGTACCTCGTCCATGGGGGCGGATGTGCCCTCATCACCACACCCCGACACCCGCCACTTTCCGGCCTGGGGACAACGTCCGGGACGTCATACGAAGTGGTCGTCAGGGCGACCACTTCGTATGACGCAACCGCGCAGGGCCGGGGGCCGGGAGCCGCGAGCCGCGAGCGCCGGGAGCACCCGGCCTGGAGTGAGCCCTCAGATCGCCGGGGGCGGGGGCAGACTGGAACGGCTGCGTCGGCTCGTCCGCCGCCTCGGCACGCGGCGGCATGCCGGGCAGGTGCTGCTTGATGACCTTCTCCGTACGGGGGTCGAGCACGATGTCGTGGGTGTCGCCGTCGCGGCCCTCGAAGCGGACCGCGACGGTCTCGAAGCCCTTGTGCCGCTGCATCTGGGCGTACATCGCGTAGGCGCGACGGTCGGCGTCGGTCAGGTCCACCGAGTCGGTGAACGGCGTCAGCAGGGCCCGCGGCCACAGCCGCCGGGCCAGCACGACGTTGACCTCGATGCCCAGCACGCCCATCACGGCGCCGATGTAGAGCAGGCCCATCAGGCCCAGGACGATGCCGAAGACCTGCGCCATCGAGTTGCGGTCGGCGCTGGCGATCACGTTGGTGACGTACGCCGTCCCGATCCACTGCAGGAACTGCCAGAGTACCGCGATGGTGAACCCGCCCGGCGCCGCGCGGACGACATTGGCGCGGATCGCCCGCGCGGCGGCCATCCGCAGCAGCAGGGTCATCGCGAAGCCGAGGATGAGCACGGTCAGCAGGCGCACCAGCCAGTGGAACCAGCCGTGCTGCGACAAACTCGCCGACCAGCCGGGTCTCGGTCAGCACCGCGGACCCGATCGAGATGGTGAAGATGATCGTGCCCGCGACAGCGAGGATGAAGAGGCTGTTGACCCGGGTCATCACGGGATGCGGGCGGCTGTTGCGCGGCACCGCCCAGGCCGCGGACTGCACGTTCTGCAGGGCCAGGCCGAGGCCCAGCGCGCCGTAGAGCGCGGTCAGCGAGCCGACGATGATGCCGCCGGTCGACCCCTTGATCCCGCCGGGCCGGCCGAGGGTGTCACCGATGATCGGGAACTGCCCGAGCGCCGAGTCCAGCACCTGCTCCTGCAGCCGCGGGTTGCCGTCGAGGAAGAAGCCGAGGATCGACGTGGCGAGCAGCAGCAGCGGGAAGATCGAGAGGAAGGCGTAGAAGGCCAGGATCGCCGCGAGGTAGTTCCCCTGGTCGTCGAAGAACTTGTAGAGCACCGCCAGGGGGAAGCCGAAGACCGAATGGCGGCGCTGACCGCGATCGATGTCTCCGACGAGTCCCACGGACGAAACCTATGACATCGGGTGCGACGACCGTCGGACCGGCGCCCGGAACGGGCTCACGCGAGCAGCGCGGAGATCACCACGGCGACCGGCACCGAGGCCAGGGTCGTGACGAAGATGGCGTCCCGGGCAAGCAGGGTCCCCCGGTCGTAGCGGGTCGCGATCACGAAGACGTTCTGCGCCGTCGGCAGGGCCGAGAGCAGGGTCACCGCGAACAGGTCGTGGCCCTCGATGCCCACCGCGAACCTCCCGACGAGGTACGCCGCGACCGGCTGCACGACCATCTTCAGCACCGCGACGGAGGCGAGCACCTCGGGTGCCACACCGCGCCCGGGCAGCGGGCCCAGGCGGAGCGCCACGCCGTAGGCGATCAGCATGGCGGGCACCGCCATCCCGCCGACCAGGCTCCAGCGGCTGGTGCACCGCTCGCGGCAGACTCGGAGCCGGTGATCGCGAGGGCGAGGCCGAGGAAGGAGGCGATCGTCAGCGGGTTGGTGACCGGGCGGGACAGGATCTTGCCGATCGAGGGCCGCTGTGGGCTGGTGACCACGTCGAGCACGGTCAGCGCGAGCGGCTGCAGGACGAGCAGACTGCATCATCAGCGCGGGCACGACGAGCGCCGCGTCCCCGAGGGCGTACGCCGCGATCGGGATGCCCAGGTTTCCCGCGTTGACGTACGCCGCGCACAGCATCGCGATCACCGTCGTGCCCGGGTCGCGCCGGCGGGACAGGGCGAGGGCGACCACCAGGCCCGCGCTCACCACGACCCCGGCCGCGGTGGCCACGAGCGGTCCGGACAGCACCCGGGAGGGGTCGGAGTCCTCCAGGACGGTGACGAGCAGGGCCGGGCTGGCGACGTAGAAGGCGGTCAGCGAGAGGCTGCGCTGCCCGGTGAGGTCGATGATCCCGACATGGGCGAGCAGGGCGCCGAGGGCGATGACGACGGCGAGGGTCGCGAAGCCCTCCAGCACACCTCCCACGGCTCGATCCCATCACGGCCGCACGCTCGCCGGCCGTCGGGTCTCACGCGATGCGGACCTGGAGCCGGCTCGCCCCGGTGGTGGCGTAGCGGTAGCGGCGCCGGGTCGCGGCGGAGGCGAAGTCCAGCACCCCGCCGACGTCGGCGCGGAACAGCATCTCCCACCGTCCGGAGCCCTCGTCGGCGTAGGCCGTCAGCTGGCTGCCGCGCACCGACAACGCCAGCCGCGCGCCCGGCCGGCCCAGGTCGACGGTGCCGTCCAGCCCGCGGAGCGGCTCGGCGCCCTGGGTGATCAACCGGCCCCGGTGGCGCAGACTCCCAGCGGATCGCGCGGCGTCGGTGCGAGTAGTGCAGGACCAGCAGGTTGCCCGCGTCCTGGACGACGCCGAGCCGGATCTCCCGGTGCCCGGCCCGCACCAGCGGCGCGGTGTCCAGGGTGAGCGCGAACCGGCCGGAGGTGAGGTGCTGGGCACTGTGCCGCAGCGGGCGGCCGGCGACCCGTTGGAATCCGGTCGCCGCAGCCACGTGGGGGTAGTCGGTGGCGCTCGGCGGCGGCGGGTACAGGTCGAGTCTCGTCGAGGTGCCGGGTCAGCAGGCCAGCGAGCCGGTTGCGGATGTCGGGCGCGCGCCGTCCGATGTCAGTGGTCTCGGCCGGGTCGGCGACCGGGTCGAAGAGCCTGGTCGCGACCGTCGCGCAGCCGCCGGACCAGCTTGAAGCCGCCCTGGCGCACGGCGGCCGCCGGGTGCCAGGCACCGATGTGGTGCGGGTAGGCCCAGAACAGTGTGTCGCGGCTGCTGCGCCCACCCCGGATCACCGTGCTGAGGTCGATCCCGTCCACGCCCGCGGGGACGTGGCCGCGGGCCAGCGCCGCCGCGGTGGGCAGCAGGTCGATCGTGCTGGCGAGTCTCACCGGTCACGGTGCCCGCCGGGGCCTGCCCGGGCCACCAGGCCACGAGCGGCACCCGGATGCCGGCCTCGTAGAGCTCGCCCTTCCCCCCGCGCAGCGGGCGGTTCGCCGGCCGGTTCTGGCCGCCGTTGTCGCTGGTGACGAGCAGCAGCGTGTTGCGGGCGATGCCGAGCCTCCTTGAGCGTCCGCACGATCCGGCCGACCTGGTCGTCGACGCTCTCCAGCATCGCCGCGAGGGTGGGCCGCGCGCCGGCGTGCCCTGCCCCGCGCTTGTGCCGGTACTTCGCGAGCAGCCGCGACTTCGCCGCGAGCCGCGTGTGCACGGCGTAGTTGGACACGTGCAGGAAGAAGGGCTGGTTGCGGTGGCGCCGGATGAAGCGGTCGGCCTCCAGGCCGAGGCGGTCGGTGAGGTACTCGTGCGAGGCGCCCTTCGGCAGCCCCGGCAGGTGGGCGTACGGCGCGAAGTAGTCGCCTCCGCCGATGTAGCGGCGCTCGGAGGCGATCACCTCGTCGAACCCGAAGGCGTAGGGGTTGCCCGGCCGCGAGCGGTAGTTGCCGTGGTAGGTCTCGGTCAGGTGCCACTTGCCGATGTGCCCGACCCGGTAGCCGCGCGGCTTGAGGACCGAGGGGATGGCCGGGATCCGCGGCGAGAGGTGCAGGTCGCTGGCCGCGCCCTCGCCGCGCAGGTAGTCGGTGATCCCGGTCCGGCCCGGGTAGCGACCGGTCACCAGCGCGGCCCGGGTGGGCGAGCACAGCGGCGCGGCGGCGTACGCCTGGGTGAACCGGGTGCCCTCCCGCGCGAGCCGGTCGATGTTCGGGGTCTCGTTGAACCGGTTGCCGTAGCAACCGGTCTCGTCCCACCCGAGGTCGTCGATGGTGACGACGATGATGTTCGGCCGGTCCACGGCGGCGCGGCCGCGGGCGGGCAGGGCGTCCACCGCGCTCGTGCCGGCCAGCGGGACGAGGGTGCCGGCGGCGCCGGCCGCCGCGCCCTGCAGGACGGTACGACGGGAGGGGAGCAGGTCATGCCGAGTCATAAGCCGAGATAGTACACAGACTTACTCGACTTTCATCGGGTGGTCCTACGGAACGGGATCCTCACCCTGCTCGCGCCGGCGCTGCTCCTCGCGCCGCTCGGCCTCGTAGCGTGCCCGCTGCTCCTCGGCCCGCTCGCGCACCTTGCGCAGGAAGTCCTCGTCCCGCTCCGGGTCCGCCGAGGCGAACCGGCCCCGCCGCTCGTACTCCGGGAAGCCCGGCGCCGCGCCCTGGCCGCGCGTCATCGGCCGCTCCGGCTGCGGCCGGCCCGCGACCAGCCACACGATCGAGCCGGCGAGCGGGAAGAACAGCACGATGAGCAGCCACCACGTCTTGGCGAGGTTGCGCACGCTGTCCTCGCGCGAGGTGATCACGTCGACCAGGCAGAACAGCCACAGGACGCCGACCGCGGCGTAGGGCAGGAAGCGCAGCATGGCGGGATCATGCCCGAGCCGGGCCGCCGTGTCCGCAGATCGCGGCGGCCCGGTATCGGATCCAGAAACCCCGGCCCATCCCGTCGGTCGCCGCGGGGACGCCGAGCGACGGAGCGGAGGGAGCGAGGCACGAGCGACCGGAGCGGAGGAATCGGCGTTGCCGCGCACCGACCGGCTAGCCGCCAGGCGGCCTCGACCATCTCCCGAGGCAACTGCGCTCGCGCCGACCGACTCAGTACGACTTCGGCAGGCCGAGGGAGTGCATGGCGACGAAGTTGAGGATCATCTCCCGGCTCACCGGGGCGATCCGGCCGAGGCGGGCGGCGACGAGCATGTTGCCGAGGCCGTACTCCTGGGTCAGGCCGTTGCCGCCGTGGGTGTGCACCGCGACGTCGGTGGCGTTGCAGGCGACCTCGCCGGCGGCGTACTTGGCCATGTTGGCGTACTCGCCCGCGGTGAAGTCGTCGCCCGCGTCGTAGAGCGCCGCGGCCTTCTGCCACAGCAGGCGGGCCTGCTCCAGACTCGATCTTGACCTTCGCCAGCGGGTGCGCGATGCCCTGGTGGGCACCGATCGGCTGGTCCTTCCAGACCGAGCGCTCCTTGGCGTACGCCGTGGCCCGCTCCAGCGCGTAGCGCGCCAGGCCGCACGACATGGCCGCGCCCATGATCCGCTCGGGGTTGAGCCCGGCGAAGAGTCGCCACAGGCCGCCGTCCTCGTCGCCGACGAGCGCGTCGGCGGGCAGGCGGACGTCGTCGATGAAGAGGGTGAACTGCTTCTCCGGGGCCTGCCACGACATCGGGATGGGCTGCTTGGTGAAGCCCTCCGCGTCGGTCGGCACGACGAACAGGGCCGGCTTCAGCCTTGCCGGTCTTGGCGTCCTCGGTGCGGGCCACGATGAGCACCGACTGCGCCTCGTCGACGCCGGAGATGAAGGTCTTCTGGCCCTTGAGCACCCAGCCGTCGCCGTCGCGGGTCGCGGTGGTGGTGATCTGGTGGGAGTTGGAGCCGGCGTCGGCCTCGGTGATGCCGAAGGCCATCAGCAGGCTGCCGTCGGCGATGGCGGGCAGCCAGCGCTGCTTCTGCTCGTCGGTGCCGCAGCGGGCGATGATCGAACCACAGATCGCCGGCGAGACGACCATCATCAGCAGCGGGGCGCCGGCCGCGGCCGACTCCTCCAGCACCGCGGCCAGGTCGGCCATGCCACCGCCCCCGCCGCCGTGCTCCTCGGGGATGTTGACGCCGAGGAAGCCGGCCTGGCCCATCTCGAGCCACATCTCGGTCATCTTGCCGCCCTCGCGGGCCTGCTTCTCGACGAACTCACGGCCGTACTTGCCGGCCAGCCTTCCTGACCGCCTCGCGCAGCGCCACGCGCTCCTCGGGCTCGGTGAAAGTGCTCATCAGTCCTCCTCCTCCGAGGCGGCCTCGGCCGGCTCGACGACGGCGAGCACGGTGCCCGCCTCGACCTGCTGCCCGGCGGTGGCCGAGAGCTCGGTGACGGTGCCGGCGTACGGCGCCGCGATGGTGTGCTGCATCTTCATGGCCTCCATCACCAAGATGGGCTGGCCCTCGCTCACGACGTCGCCGACCGCGGCGCGCACAGTGACCACGCTGCCCGGCATCGGCGCCAGCAGCGAGCCCTCGGCGACCTGGGTGGAGGGGTCGACGAAGCGCGGCTTGCGGCGCAGCGCGACGTGGCCGAGCGAGGACTCGACGTCGACGCGGTCGGTGTCGCCGGGGTCGACGAACACCTCGAAGGTCCGGGCCACGCCGTCGACCTCGACCTCCACGCGGTCCGGGCCGGCGGCGGCCACGGTCACCGACTCGTGGTCGGCGGAGCGGAAGCGCCGGCCGCCGTACCAGCGCACGGGGAGCCTCCTCGTCGCCGTGCAGGAAGGTCGTCACCTGCGGCGCGGCGACGACGTTGCGCCAGCCGGCGGGGATCGCGCCCTGCACCGGACGTGACAGCCGGGCCCGCTCAGCGAGCGCGACGGCGGCCGCGAACGCCGACAAGCTCGACCGTGCCCTCGCCGCCGGGCGCGGCCGCGAGGGCGGCCAGGTCGGCGGTGTCGAGCCAGGTGGTGTGCATCCTCGCGCCCACCAGCACCGGGTCGCGCAGCAGGTTGACGAGCAGGTCGCGGTTGGTGACCAGGCCGTGCAGGCGGGCCTTCGCCAGCGCACCGGCGAGCCTGGCGCAGCGCCTGCTCGCGGGTCGGCGCGTGCACGATCACCTTGGCGATCATCGCGTCGTAGAACGTGCCGATCTCCTCGCCCGAGCCGACGCCCGAGTCCAGCCGGACGCCGTACGAAGCCGGGCCCTCGAAGGCGGAGACGACACCCGGCACGTCGAACCGGCTGATCCGCCCGCTCTGCGGCTGGTAGTCGTGCGCCGGGTCCTCGGCGTAGAGGCGGACCTCGACCGCGTGCCCGTTCGGCTCGCCGACGGAGACCGAGGGCGAGTGGCCCTCGGCCACGGCGATCTGCAGCGCGACCAGGTCGACGCCGTAGACCGCCTCGGTGACCGGGTGCTCCACCTGGAGGCGGGTGTTCATCTCCAGGAAGTAGAAGCGGTCCTTGGCCGGGTCGTAGAGGAACTCCACCGTGCCGGCGCCGCGGTAGTCGATCGCCTCCGCCGCGGCCCTCGCCGCGTCGTGGAGCGCGGTGCGGGTGGCCTCGGGCAGCGCGGGGGCGGGAGCCTCCTCGATCACCTTCTGGTGGCGGCGCTGCACCGAGCAGTCGCGCTCGCCGAGGACGATGGTGCCCTCCGGCGTGCCGAGCACCTGGACCTCGATGTGGCGCCCGCTCTCGACGTACGGCTCGACGAAGACCGTGCCGTCGCCGAAGGCGGACTCGGCCTCGGAGGAGGCCTTCTCGATCTCGCCGGCGAGCCTCGTCGAGCGCGCGCACGATCCGCATGCCGCGGCCACCGCCGCCCGCCGACGCCTTGACCAGCAGCGGGAGATCCTCCACAGAGGCCGTGTCCGCGGTGAAGTTGCCGAGGACCGGTACGCCCGCGGCCTCCATCGCCTTCTTGGACTCGATCTTCGAGCCCATCCGCTCGATGGAGGAGGGGTCCGGGCCGACCCAGGTCAGGCCGGCCTCGGCGACCTGGCGGGCGAAGGCGGCGTTCTCGGAGAGGAAGCCGTAGCCCGGGTGGATCGCGTCGGCGCCGGCCTTGCGGGCGGCCTCGATCACGAGGTCGCCGCGCAGGTAGGTCTCGCCGGGCGTGTTCCCCGGCAGCCGTACGGCGGCGTCCGCCTCGCGCACGAAGGGCATCCCCGCGTCGGCGTCGGAGTGCACGGCCACGGTCTCGATGCCGAGGTCGCGGCAGGTGCGGAAGACGCGGCGGGCGATCTCGCCGCGGTTGGCGACGAGCAGTCGGGTGATGGTCATGGGAGTCGCCCTCACATCCGGAAGACGCCGAAGTTCATGGCGCCCTCGATCGGCTGGTTGTCGATGACGGAGAGGCAGATGCCCAGCACCGTCCGGGTGTCGCGCGGGTCGATGACCCCGTCGTCGTAGACCATCCCGGACAGGACGTAGGGCAGCGACTGCTCCTCGATCTGGGTCTCCACCATCTCCTTGATGGCGACGAAGCCCTCGGCGTCGAAGACCTGGCCCTTCTTCTCCGCCGACTCGCGCGCGACGATCTCCAGCACGCCGGCGAGCCTGCGCCGGGCCCATCACCGAGGACTTCGCGGACGGCCGGTGAAGAGGAACCGTGGGTCGTAGGCGCGGCCGTTCATGCCGTAGTTCCCGGCGCCGTACGACGCGCCCATGATGACCGTCAGGTGCGGCACCTTCGAGTTGGAGACCGCGTTGATCATCATCGCGCCGTGCTTGATGATGCCGCCCTGCTCGTACTCCGCGCCGACCATGTAGCCGGTGGTGTTGTGCAGGAAGAGCAGCGGGGTGTCCTTCTGGTTGGCCAGCCTGGATGAACTGGGCGGCCTTCTGGGCCTCCTCGCTCATCAGCACGCCGCGGGCGTTGGCGAGGATGCCGATCGGGTGGCCGTGCAGCTTGGCCCATCCGACGCACAGCGCCGAGCCGTAGAGCGGCTTGAACTCGTCGAAGGCGAGACTCGTTGTCCGCGCCGGTGCCGTCGACGATGCGCAGGATCGCCTCGCGCGGGTCGAAGGGCTCCTTGAGGTCGGTCGGGATGAGGTCGAGCAGGCTCCTCGGGGTCGAGGTCCGGCTCGGCGAAGGGCGCGGTCGGGACATCGCCCTTCTTGCGCCAGTTGAGCCGGGCCACCGCCCGGCGGGCGAGCCGGATCGCGTCGTGCTCGTCGACGGCGAGGAAGTCGGAGGAGCCGGAGACCCGCGAGTGCATCTCGGCGCCGCCGAGGGTCTCGTCGTCGGACTCCTCGCCGGTCGCCATCTTCACCAGCGGCGGACCCGCCAGGAAGACCTTGGCCTGCTCCTTGACCATGATCACGTAGTCGCTCATGCCGGGGACGTAGGCGCCGCCCGCGGTGGAGTTGCCGAAGACCACCGAGATGGTCGGCTGCTTGCGGGCGCTGGACCGGGTCAGGTCGCGGAAGCCGCGCCCGCCGGGGATGAAGATCTCCTTCTGGGTGGGCAGGTCCGCGCCGCCGGACTCGGTGAGGTTGATCGAGGGGGAGCCCGTTCTTCTCGGCGATCTCCGCCGCCCGGAAGGACTTCTTCAACGACCACGGATTGAGGGCGCCGCCCTTCACCGTCGGGTCGTTGGCGACGATCATGACCTCGACGCCCTCGACGACGCCGATGCCCGTCACCAGGCTGGCACCGACCGCGAAGTCGCTGCCCCACCCGGCCAGCGGCATCGCCTCCAGGAACGCCGAGCCCTCGTCGACGAGCAGACTCGATGCGCTCGCGGGCGGTGAGCCTTGCCGCGCTCCTTGTGGCGGGCGATGTACTTGCCGCCGGCCTCGACGGCCTTGGCCTGCTCCGCGTGCAGTGCCTCGAGCTTGGCCTCCATGGCCGTACGACGCTCCTGCTCGGGGGTCTGCGTGGTCACGCCTCGCTCACCTCTTCAAGCACCGCCTTCATCCTCTCCAGGGTCGTGCGCATGCCGCGCTCGTTGGTCTTGCCGCGCAGCCGGCCCAGGAGGAGCCAGTAGCCGCGGACGTACCAGGCCGGCGTGAGCCGGAAGTACTCGGTGACCCGGGTGCCGCCGTTCTCGGCCTGCATCCGGTAGCCCCACGTGTTGATCGGGTTGGCGTCGAGCCCGACGCCGAACTCGAACACCTCGTTCTCCACGCACCTCGTCACGGTGCAGGGCGTCCAGTAGACCGGTCCCACGCCGTTGCGCTTCACGTGTCCCTTGAAGCGCGCGCCCACCGCCGGGCCGGTCGCCCCGTGGGTCCAGACGGCCTCGAAGGTCTCCGGGGAGAACTCCCCGATCCGGGTCACGTCGCTGACCAGCGCCCAGACGTCCTCGACGGGCGCCTTCATGTGCACCGTCACCTCGCCGCCCAGCGGCTTCACCAGGTTCATCGTCGCCCTCTCAGGAGTAGCCCAGCAGCCTTGGCCGCCAGGTCGGTCAGCACCTCGGTGGCACCGCCACCGATCGGCAGCAGGCGGACGTCGCGGTAGTGCCGCTCGACCTCGGACTCGCGCATGTAGCCCATCCCGCCGTGCAGCCTGGACGGCCTGGTCGGCCACCCACACCGCGGTGTCGACGGCGGTCTGCTTCGCCAGGCAGGCCTCGGCGATGACGTTCTCGCCCGCGACGTACCGCTCGGCGACCTCGAGGGTGTAGGTCCGTGCGATCGCGACCTGGCGGTGCATCTCGACGAGCCTTGGCGCGCACCACCTGGTTCTTCACCAGCGGCTTGCCGAAGGTCTCGCGGTCCTTGCAGTACTGCACGCTCAGGTTGAGGCAGCGCAGCGCGTGGCCGTAGCCCATCAGCGCCAGGAAGATCCGCTCGGTGACGAAGTTCTCGGCGATGTAGTAGAACCCGTGGTTCTCCTGCCCGACGAGGTTGCCGAGCGGGACCCGCACGTCGACGTACGACAGGCTCGCCGGTGTCGGAGGCCAGCCAGCCCATCTTGTCGAGCTTTGCGCGACACGGTGAAGCCGGGCGTGCCCTTCGGCACCACGATCATCGAGATGCCGTGCGCGCCCTGCTCACCGGTGCGGACCGCGGTGGTGACGAAGTCGCCGCGGACGCTGGAGGTGATGAAGGTCTTCGCCCCGTTGATCACCCAGTGGTCGCCGTCGCGGACCGCACGCGTGCTGATGCTCGCGACGTCGGAGCCGGTGCCCGGCTCGGTGACGGCCATCGAGCCGATCAGGTCGCCGGCCAGCGTGGGGCGCACCCAGGCGTCGACCGACTCCGGGCTGCCGTTCTGGATGATGTGCGGGATCGCGATGCCGTGGGTGAAGGCGCTGGCCATGGCGCCGCCGGACCAGCCGGCCTCCATGAACCCCTCCTGGGCGGCGCAGATGTCGAGCAGGGTGCCGCCGTCGCCGCCGACCTCCTCCGGTACGCCGACACCGAGCAGGCCCGCGTGGGCGAGCTTCTTCTGCAGGCTCGCGCGGCGAGCTCGCCGTCCTTCTCCCACTGGTCGAGGTAGGGCGTCACCTCGCGCTGGGTGAAGGCGATGGCGGACTGCTTGAGGGCGCGCTGCTCCTCGGTCCAGCCGTGGTCGAAGTTCTGGTCATACCAAGTCCTCCTGGATGTGGACGATGCGGCTGCGGACCCACTCGCCCAGGCCCTTGGCCTGCGGGTCGAACCGGGTGGACGCGGCGACACCGTCGCCGAGCAAGCCGTGGATCACGACGTTGACGGCGCCGAGGTTCGGCAGCACGTAGACGTCGATGTCGAGGTCCTTCGCCTCGGGCACCAGGCTCGCGGATCTTGCGGTCCTTGACGATCTTGGCGAGCCACTGCACGCGCGCCTCGTACTTGTCCGAGCCGTCGTTCTTCACCCACAGGCCGAGGTTGGCGTTGCCGCCCTTGTCCCCGGAGCGGGCGTGCACGAAGGTGCCCAGCGGCATGCGACGGGTGATCGTGTCCGCCGGCGCGGGGTACGGCGAGGGCCGCTTGCCCAGGTCGCCGTCGAGCTCCTCGGCACTGGCGAACTCGGTGGGGTCGGCGATCACCTCGCGAGTGCCGTCGTGGTGGACCACGGTGTGCTCGACGGCGCTCCGGTCGACGTACTCGGGGCGGTAGATGCCGAACGGGCTGGGCTTCTGCGGCGGCGTGGTCATGGTGAAACCGGGGTAGGCTCGCGAGCGCGAGACTCGACGGCGGGGCCGGTGAACGGCTTGCCGAGCGGGCCGGCATCGGCGTCCTTGCCGATGCAGCGCAGGATCACCGAGGCGCCCTCCTCGGTCTCGGAGTCGCCGCCGCGGGCGGGCGTCTGCGCCCAGGTCACCTCGGCGGCGGTGAGCTGCGGGCCGAGCCTGCGCACGCAGCCACTCCGCCTTCGCGTCGACGTCGAGGCCGGTGAGCACGAACTCCACCTGGTTGCGGTAGCCGCCGAGGGTGTTGACCGCGACCTTGAGCCGCTCCGGCGGAGGCGCCCCGGTCACACCGGTGATCTCGACCCGGTCGGCGGCCTGCTGGCGCAGCCGGATCGAGTCGAGCCGGGTGGTGACGTCGGGGTTGAGGTAGCGCGTGGACTGGATCTCGTAGAGCAGCCTGCGCGGTGACCGTGTCGACGGTGACCGCCCCGCCGGTGCCGGCGTGCTTGGTGATCACGCTGCTGCCGTCGGCGGCGACCTCGGCGATCGGGAAGCCGAGCGGCTTGTCCATCGGGGCGCCGGCGCGGAACAGGTCGGTGAAGCCGGAGAAGTTCCCACCGGTGGCCTGGGTGCCGCACTCGATGACGTGCCCGGCGACGACGGCGCCGGCCAGGGCGTCGTGGTCGGTCGGCGTCCAGCCGTGGTGGGCGATCGCGGGGCCGACGACGACGCTGGCGTCGGTCACGCGCCCGGTGACGACGATGTCGGCGCCACGGGTCAGGGCGGAGGCGATGCCGAAGGCCCCCAGGTAGGCGTTGGCGGTGAGCGCGCCCTCGAACAGGTTCGCCGCGCGCAGGTCGTCGCCCTCGACGTGGGCGACCTTCGCGTCGAGACCCAGACTCGGCCGCGAGCTTCTGCACCTGCGTCGCCAGGCCCGCCGGGTTGAGCCCGCCGGCGTTGGTGACGATCTTGACGCCCTTGTCGAGCGCCGGGCCGAGGGTGCCCTCCAGCCTGACGCAGGAAGGTCCGGGCGTAGCCGAGGTCGGCGTCGCGCAGGGTGTCCATGCCGAGGATGAGCATGGTCGACTCGGCGAGGTAGTCGCCGGTGATCACGTCGACCTCGCCGCCCTCCAGCCTGCTCCCGCAGCGCGGAGAGCCGGTCGCCGTAGAAGCCGCTGCAGTTGGCGATCTTAATGCTGGTCATCGGGGGTCCCTCCCGCCGCCGGCCGGTCCGGCGAACGCCTGCGCGATCCTCAGCCACTTCTCGGCGTCCGTGCCGACGGCGACCAGGTCCGTGTCGTCACGGTGCACCCGCTGGGTGACCAGGCTGGCAGAAGTCGTACGCCGAGCCGGTGACCTTCTGGGAGGCGTCCTCCGGCCCCCACGTCCAGGTCGCGCCGCTGGGCGCGGTCAGCTCGACGCGGAACTCCTCGCCCGGAGCCTCGAGGCCGTTGTTGGCGTAGGCGAAGTTGCGGGTGCGCACGCCGATGTGGGCGACGTGGCGGATCCGGTCGGTCACCTCCGGGCGGGCGCCGATCGCGTCGTAGACGTCGAGGGCGTGCGCCCAGGTCTCCATGTAGCGCGCCGTCGCCATCGACGTGGGCGCCATCGGCGGGCCGAACCAGGGCATCTTGAGTCCGTCCGGGTAGGCCCGCAGTGCGTCGGTGAGGGCGGGACGGGCGGCGTCCCAGCGCGACAGCAGCGCCTCGGGCGCCTCCTTGCCGATCCGCAGCGCCTCGGTGTCCACGAAGCCGGTCGGGTCGGCGATCGCGTCGAGCACCACGGCGTCCCAGGCCTGCTTGCCCTCGTCGGTGAGCGAGCCGGCCGCGAGCACGGCGACCTCGTCGGTCCACAGCAGGTGGGCGACCGTGGTCGCCACGTCCCAGCCCTCGGCGGGGGTCGCGGTGCGCCAGCCCGCCTCGTCGAGGGAGGCGACCGCTGCTCGCAGCCTGGTCGCCCTCCGCGGTCAGGTCGGCGACCACGTCGTCGAGGACACTCATCGGTTCTCCTGGGAGTCGGGGTCGAGGGCGGCGTCGAGCGTGCGCGCCCACTGGGTGAGGATCCGGCGGCGCCGACGCGCGTCGTCGCCGAGCGTGTTGGCCAGGCCCAGGCCGCGGACCAGGTCGAGGGTGGCCTGCACCAGCTCGCGGACGCCGGGGCGCGACTCGTCCGCGCCCAGCAGGCTCGACGGTCAGCCGGTGGGTCTCGCGGCCCACCCGCTGCTCCAGCGGCGCGACCGCCTCCAGCAGCGCGGGATCCGTGCGGGCCGCTACCCACAGACTCCAGCGCCGCGGTGAACACCGGGGAGGCGAAGTGGTCGCCCAGCATCTCGATGATGGCGGCCGTGCGGTGCCTGCCCCGCGGCAGCCGGGCCACCGCAGCCTCCAGGTCCGAGCCCCGGATCTCGGTCAGGTGGGTCACCGCCGCGACGACCAGGTCGTTCTTGGTCGGGAAGTGGTGCAGCTTGGGCCCCGCGGCTGACGCCGGCGCGCTCGGAGACCAACGTGGTCGTCGTGCCGCTGAAGCCGCGCTCGACCAGCAGGCTCGACCGTCGCCTCCATCAGCCGCTGCCGCATGGCGCGGGTGCGCTCCTCCTGCGGCACGCGGGTGGTGGCGGTCATGGGCCCAGCATGGCCCCCGACAAACAAACAGTCAAGACTGACTGTTAGTCGCTTGAGGAGGCCACGCAGTTGCCGCTGCGCCTGAGGGAAGGGCCGTGGTGATTCGCCGACCCGCCAGGGAAGAGTCGAGCCGGCTTGTCGCGACCGCCCGGGCGAGCGGTACAACGCTTGTAAGGGTTCACCCGCACCAGGGCCCAGCCCTCCACCACCGGAGCATTATTTCCGGAACGACCATACGAGTATGAGCCGTCAACCTTCGTTATGACATTTGGTGTCGGCCCCCGTACTGCTTCAGATCAATCGCCGGGCTATGCCGCAAGATCTGCCGCGCGCGTGTCGCACTCGCGGATCAGCACGGTCGCCGGTGGTGACATCCGGGGTTTATCAGTCGCGGTCGAAAGAGTGATTGCAGCGGCATTGCACGTCTGCCAAACTCAGCGGCTAGACCTTACTCTTGGGGAGGATTTGACCGTGCAACCACTCATCTCAGGCTGGTCACGGAGGACGCGCGGCACCGTCCTCGCGGTGCTCGCAGCCATCGCAACGGTCTTCGCGGGGCTGGCGATGCCAGCCACTGCGGACGAGCCGTTCAGTCCCTACTACCGATGCGTCGAGGGCAAGCCTCCCTACGCCGTCTTCGTGGAGTCGGAGGAGGACAAGGCTGCCATCGCGAACCTGAAACAGGACTACTTCCCGAACTCCGCCGTGGGGTGCCTGGGCTTCCCCGACCTTTGGGACGATGTTCCCGATCCCCGAATGGCGGAAGCACTTTGGCGGATCGGCGACGGAACCTGGCGCACCGAGGACATCAACTACATCAAGACCGACCCCGAGATTGCGGCTCAGGTCCCTGACCCATCTCAGCCCATCGAACTGGGCGCCGATCAGGGAGAGGACGAGGTCCCGCCTGAGGGAGCGGCTGGGAAGTCGTCCACCCCCGGTGTCGCCGCCGCAACGTCCGCGAACTGCGGCGGCTGGGTGCGGGCTTGGTTCAAGCGCAAGTCCACCCTGGGGTTCACGACCTACAAGTACTTCAACAAGATCTACTACTGCACCACGGGGTGGAAGGTAACGAGGTGGGTAAACCGCTTCGACTACTGGGAAAACCCGGACGTTGTCGCGTACTGGCGTGAGAAGACGCTCGACCAGCAGGGTGGCATTGGCACCGAACAGGCCTGGTCCAGGATCGAGCGCCACGTTGAGTCTCTGTATCGTGAAGTTCGGTTGCTACGCTATTTACTACCCCTGGATCGAGATCCGGCTGAAGGCTAACGGCACGTTCACCTACTCAGGACACGCATGATGTTCCGCGCAATCGTCATCACTGCACTGGTGTACTTGGGCGCCTTTGCCCTGATCGTTGCGGTGAGTCAGCTCGGCGCTACCGTCGGCTCCGTTGAGGTCGGGCTGGTGCTTCTGGTGGCGATCGCTGTGCATGTCATGTTGATCAGGCAGGCTCGCCCGGAGCGACTGCGCGACTAGTCCCTTCGCACGCAGAAACCCCCTTGTCCGTCAGTCGGCGGCAAGGGGGTTTCTCGTCGTCAAGACGCACCGGGTTCGCTAGCGCGGCCTCCCATGCGCGGACCGCCACGAGGAACCGGTCGAAGGCGTCCCGGTCCCCGATCGCGTTCACGAATCCGGACGCGGCTGTGGCGACCTCTTCGGCGAGGTCGTGACGCTGCTCGGCGGCGGCGAAGGTCTCCTCAACCAGCACCGCGATGTCGACGGCGAGCACGGCCGCGAGGTGGTCCAGAAGTCGAAACGTGGGCCAGCGGCTGCCGGTCTCGGGCGGGCTATACGAGAGGCGTTCGGGGACCGCGTCGCGATCACCGTCGTGCCCCTTAGCGACCGGTCGGTCACTCCCGGTGCCGACGAAGCGCGTGATTCCGGCCGGGTCGGCACGGACGCCGGAGGGCGAGAGGGCGAAGCGCAGGCTGAGGCGGGACTCTCTTCGCTCGACGGGTCAGGTTGGACTGTTCGTAGAATCCCCTCACCCCAGGCGCGCCGTCATCGGCAGCCGACCCCGCGCGCACGCCCCCACGACCAGTGCGGTGATCAGCGGCAGGCCCACGACGACGACCAGGACCAGCAGCCAGGGGACGGCGAGCACCGTCGCGCCGGTCTCGTAGTCCTGGGTGAGCGGGCGGCTCACGGCCAGGCCCGGGACGAAGCCCACCGGGGCACCGAGCAGCGCACCGACGAAGCCCACCACCGCGGCGTACGACGCTGCGACGGCGCGCCTCGTCCGGGGCCGTGCGCCGACGGCGGCCATCGTGGCCAGGTCCGGACGAGCGTCGGAGAGGGCGAGGAAGGTCGCGGTCAAGGTGCCGCCGAGCATCAGGACCAGGCCGAGGGCGACGAGGACCGCGCGGATGACCTTGACGTCCGTCCCGGTCTGGTAGCCGCGCTCGACGTAGAGGTAGCCGCCGTTCGACATCGCCGACATGGCCTCGGTGATGTCCTGCTGCGCGGCGCGACTGATCGGGCCCGGCAGCAGCAGGCCGATGGTCGTGCGCTCCAGACCGATCCGCTGGACCAGGCGGGGCGCGAGGACGGCCATCACCGGCGACGCGCGGATCACCGTCACGACGCGGGCCGGCGCCGTCGCCGAGCCCGTGCGCACCGGGCCGGTGGCCGACGCGTCGGTCTCCGGGGAGGACCGCAGCACGTCCACCGTCACCTGGTCCCCGGCGAGCCGGGGAGCCGGACCGGCTCCGTCCCGAGCGCCCGGCTCGGTCAGCAGGACGATGCCGTCCCGGGAGAGCACCGCGTCGGCACGCTGGCGTTCCGCCTCCGTCATGCCCATCCAGTCGGGGATCCCGCTCGCGACGAGGTACGGCGAGCCCAGGCTCGACATGTACTCCAGACTCGAGCACGTCCTCGCCCTCGCGGAACTGCAGACTCGTCGAAGCCGCCCTCGTCGTCCCAGGTCTTGACCCCCTCCAGGGGGATCGCCCGGTCGGCCGGCAGCGAGCGGGCGAGCACCGTCTCGATGGCCGCGCGATCGCTGCCGTCGCCGATCGAGACCGAGCCGTAGCCCTCCTGCAGCCTGCGGGGAGTAGCGCTCCGCGTTGGCGACCTCCTGGCTGTTGAGCGCGATGCCCAGCGCGACGACGCCGGCGACGGTGGCGCCGACGGCCGCGACCGCGGGGACCGTGCGGGTGCGGTGCCGGGCGGCGTCGCGGGTCGCGAAGCGCAGCGCGAGCGGCAGCCGGGCCGCCAGCCGAGCAGCGAGGGCCACCGCGACCGGGACCAGCAGGATCATGCCGAGCACGGAGACCAGAGCCGAGCCGGCGACCAACGCCGGTGCGGCCGAGCCCGGTCCGCTGCCCAGCACGGCGGCGACGACGCCCACGCCGAGCAGGACCACCCCGACCAGGGGCGAGCGGCGGCCGGGGAGTCCCTCGCCGCGACGCCCGGCGAGCACGGCCACGACGTCCTGGCGCGAGGCCGAGAGGGCAGGTACGACGGCCGCGAGCAGCGCCGAGACGATGCCGAAGGCGACGACGGGCACCAGCAGCAGCCACGGCACGTCGAACGGCCCGAAGCGGGTCACGTCGAAGTGCTGGGCCACCGGCACGGCCAGTGCTCCGGCGGCGATGCCGAGGGTGACGCCCACGGTGGCGCCGACGAGGCCGACCACGACCCCCGTCGCCAGCACGGTACGACGCGCCTGGCGCGGCGTGCCGCCGGTCGCCGCCACCAGGGCGAGGGTGTGCGCCTGGGCCTTGGCCCGCACGGCGAACGCCGGGCCGGCGAGCAGCACGACCTCGAGGATCACCATCGCCACGATCGTGGCGAGGGCGGTCAGCGCCGCCTGGTCGGTCCCGCCGTCGTCCACGAGTCTCGGGCGCGAGCGCGGAGTCCGGTGGGGGGGTCGGTGAGGACCGCGCGGGAGGCGCCGATGAACCCGGCCGCGTTGAGTGCCCGGACGTCCGCCCAGGTCACCGGGCCGCCACCGACGAGCCACCGGCCGAAGCCCTCGACGGTGCCGAAGGTGGCAGGGGCGCCGACGACGAAGGGAGCGCCGCGGGTGTCGGTCGCCTCGACGATCCCCGCGACCCGGACCTGGATCCGCCGCTCCTTGCCGTCGACGGCACGCAGCAGGGTCAGCCTGCTCGCCGATGCCCGGCCCGCGCTCGACGACCTCCGGGCTGACGAGCACCTCCCCCGGCCCGGGACTCCTCGCCCCGGCGACGTGCTCGAAGAGGCCGGCGGTGAGCGGGCTGGCGAGGTCGGTGGCGACGACGCTCACGTCCGCGCGGCCCTTGTCGGTCACGAAGACGAGCGAGTCCCGCAGGTAGGGCACGATCGGGCGCTCGTCGCCGAGCACGGCGCGCAGGTCGCGCTCGGTGCGCTGCGTGGGCGCGGCCTCCTCGCTGTAGCTCGACCCGCTCGTCGGGGTCGCCGGCCTGGTAGACGACGCTCGAGCCGCTGTCCTCGACCACGGCCGCCGCGGCGCCCATCCGCCGCTGGATGCTCTCCACGGAGGACACGTCCTGGGTGCGCCACACGATCGCCGCCGCGGTGACGGCCAGCACGGGCAGCGCGATCAGCAGCAGCATGAGCAGCGTCTGGCCCTTGCGACGCACGGCCTCGCGGCGGGCCAGCCTCAGGGCGACCCGCCACCCGCCCCGCGTGCTCATCGGGTGGCCGGCTCGGTCAGCGACTCGACCGGGTCCGCCCCGGTCTCGTCGATCACCACGCCGTCACGCAGGAAGACGACCCGGTCGGCCCAGGCCGCGTGCCGCGCCTCGTGGGTGACCATGACACCGGCCGCTCCCGCGTCACAGCGGGCACGCAGCAGCCGCAGGATCTCCTCACCGGTCTCGGTGTCGAGCGCGCCGGTGGGCTCGTCGGCGAGGATCAGCCGGCGGTCGGCCACGACCGCGCGGGCGATCGCGACCCGCTGCTGCTGCCCGCCGGACATGTCGTCGGGGAAGCGGTCGGCGAGGTCACCGATGCCCACCTCCGTCAGCGCACGCCGCGCCTCCTCCCGGGCCTGGCGGGCCGGGACCCCGTCCAGGCTCGCGCGGCAGGGCGACGTTCTCGGCGGCGGTCAGCGCCGGGATGAGGTTGAAGTCCTGGAAGACGTACCCGATCGAGGTCCGGCGCATCCGCGCGCGACCCTCCGCCGACAGTCCGGCCAGGTCGGTGCCCTCGACGTGCACCGCGCCGGCGGTCGGGGTGTCCAGCCCGCCGGCGATGGTCAGCAGGGTCGACTTGCCGGAGCCCGAGGGCCCCATCACCGCGACCAGCCTCCCCGGCGGAGGCCGTGAACGAGATCCGGTCGAGCGCGCGCACCTCGCCGGCGCCCGAGCCGTGCACCCGGCTCACCTCGCTCAGCCGCAGCACCACGCTCATCGCGCGGCCTTCGGGACCGGGACGGCGACGGTCCGGCGGGTCCGGCGGGTCCGGCTCAGCCGGTCCCGCGCGTCGGCGAGCCAGCGCCGCTCGACGCTGTCGAGGCGCCGGGCCTGGTCGAGGACGGTGCCGCTCATCGGGTGCTCCGTTCGGTGGCGGGGGCGGGGGTGGTCGCGCTGCCGGTGGGGCGGGTGGTGGCCGCCCGGCGCAGTCGCGCCTCGCAGTGGTCCAGCCAGCGCAGGCTCGGCCTCGGCGCCGAAGACGAGCGAGTCGAGGACCAGGCTCCAGGCCAGGTCGGTGGGCTCGGCGGTGGTCGGCGTCCCGGCCCGGCGCTTGAGCCGGGTGTAGTCCTGGAGCGCGGCCATGGTCGCGCTGCGCTGCTGCTGGATGACGGTGCCGACGTCGACGCCGGGCACGGTCACCGCGAGGGCGAGCCTTGATCGCGAGACCGTCGCGCGGCGGCTGGGTGCGGGCGACCGGGGTGGTGAACCACGCCGCGACCTCGTCGCGGCCGGCATCGGTGATCCGGTAGACCTGGTGGCCCTCGGCGTCCTCACCCTCCGCCGCGGCGAGACCGTCGCGCTCCAGGCGGGTCAGCGTCGTGTAGACCTGCCCGACGTTGAGCGGCCAGGTGGTGCCGGTGCGCTGCTCGAACTCCGCGCGCAGCTGGTAGCCGTACATCGGCTGCTGCTCCAGCAGGGCGAGCAGGGCGTGCTTGACGGACATCGAGGCCTCCGAGGGGGATACATACCGGGTATGGATATGTATACCCGGTATGCCCCACCCTTGTCGAGCCCTCAGCCCAGCGCCGCCTCCATGTCCACGCAGAGCCGGCGGGCCGACTCCCCGACGTCCTCGCCGCGCTCCGCCCCGAGCCTGGGCGAGGCAGAGCTCGGCCACGAGCAGCGCGCCGCCGGCGGCTCTCCCGGTCGTCGGCGAAGCCGGCCATCAGCGCCGCGGCACCGTCGCGGTCGCCGCGCCCGCGAGCGGCGAGCAGGCCGGCCACCCGCTGGCCCGCCTCGACCACCGGCGCCAGGTCCGCCCGGCGCGCGCTCACCCGATCAGCCCCGGGGTCTGCGCGCGAGCGGCCTCGAAACGGCGCTGCACGTCCGCCCAGTTCACGACGTTCCACCACTGCTGGACGAAGGTCGCCTTGTCGTTGCGGTACTGCAGGTAGTACGTGTGCTCCCACATGTCGAGCATGAGCAGCGGGGTCATGCAGATCGGCACATTTCCCTGGTGGTCGAAGTGCTGGATGATGTACGGCCGCTGGGCCAGCGTGTCCCAGGTCAGCACCGACCAGCCCGAGCCCTGGACGCCCAGCGCGTTGGCCTGGAAGTGCGCCCGGAAGGCGTCGAAGCCGCCGAAGAACTCATCGATCGCGGCGGCCAGGCTCCCCGGTGGGCTTGTCACCGCCGTCCGGCGACATGTTCGGCCAGAACACCGAGTGGTTGACGTGCCCGCCGAGGTGGAAGGCGAGGTTCTTCTCCAGCGTGGACAGGCTCCCGAAGGACTCCTTCTCGCGCGCCTCGGCGAGCCTGCTCGACGGCGGTGTTGATGCCGGTGACATAGGCCTGGTGGTGCTTGTCGTGGTGCAGGCTCCATGATCTCGCCGGAGAGGTACGGCTCCAGGGCGGCGTAGTCGTAGGGCAGGTCGGGCAGGGCGTAGACGGACACCGGAACTCCTCGATCGACATTGTTGATGTCTCATTGCTATTGCAATTGACTTGCAATTAGCAACCCGCGGAGATGCGTCAGACTGAAGCCATGGCGAAGACGATCCTGATCACCGGTGCGTCCAGCGGGCTGGGTGCCGAGATGGCCCGGCAGGCTCGCGGCCCGCGGTTACGACGTGGGCCTGGCCGCGCGTCGTACCGAGCGGCTGGAGGAGCCTGCGCGAGGAGATCCTCGCCGCGCACCCCGACCGGCGGGTGGCCCTGGCCGCGCTCGACGTGACCGATCACGAGGCGGTCTTCCGGGTCTTCCGCACGCTGCGCGATGAGACTCGGCCGGCTCGACCGGGTGGTCGTCAACGCCGGCCTCGGCAAGGGCGCCAAGCTCGGCACGGGCCGCTTCGACGCCAACCTGGAGACGGCGATGACCAACTTCGTCGGGGCGCTCGCGCAGACCGAGGCCGCGATGGAGATCTTCCGGGCCCAGGAGGCCGGCCACCTGGTGATGATCTCCTCGATGTCCGCGATGCGCGGGATGCCGTCGTCGATGACGACCTACGCCGCGACCAAGGCCGGCGTGGCCCACCTCGCCGAGGGCCTGCGCACCGAGCTCCACGGCACCCGGCTGCAGAAGAAGATCAAGGTGAGCGTGCTCTACCCGGGCTACATCCGCTCGGAGATGAACGACAAGGTCGAGCAGTCGACCCCGCTGATGGCCTCCACCGAGAAGGGTGTCGCCGCCATGGTGGCGGCCATCGAGAAGGAGGTGGCCGACGCGTGCGTGCCGCCGCTGCCCTGGGCCGCGATGGCCCCGGTCATGAGGCACGCACCCCTCGGCATCCTCAAGAAGCCTGATCTGATCTCGCCGCCGGGCTCCCCGGCGGCGCGCTTGCGCAGCGTCCGCGCGGTGCGGGAGATCCGCAGCATCATCGTGGCCGAGGGCGTCACCCGGCCGTTGATGTAGGTCGAGAAGCGCGACTGCGACGTGCCGACCAGCGCCGAGAAGTCGCGCTGGGTGACCCCGCTGGAGGCCACCAGCCGACGGATCTCGCGGGCGATCGCCTGCCGGTCCCACTCGGCCTGGAGGTCGCGGATCACCACGGAGCAGCCGTCGAGCAGGCGGACCAGCCAGGCGTCCCCGCTCGCGGCCACCTCGCGCTGCAGGTGGTCGGCGCGACCCGACCAGGGCGCGGTCAGCAGCGGCGCGAGCAGCACCCGCCAGCGCGCGGCGTCGAAGGTCTCCGCCGTACCGATCGCCGGGGGCGGGACGTCGGCGTCACCCGAGGAGTCGATCCCGGAGACCAGGAGGTACCAGGCCTGGCGCTCGACGACCTCGGCGATCGCCGCGGCCTCCTCCGGCGTCGCGCCGTCCTCGGCCAGCACCCGGCGGACCCGCGCGCGGTCGCACATCGCGATCACCGCGGCGGTGGTCACCGGAAGCCGCTCGCCCGAGCCGAGGTGGCGGTCGACCTCACGCTGGATCGCGGCGACGCGCTCGGGATCGTGGTCGCTCGCCAGCCGGGCCAGCAGCCGGAAGTCCTCCGCGGCGCCGCGCTCGACCACCCGGGCCAGGTTGGCCAGGATCCGCCCCTGACCGGCCGCGCGGGACGGTCCCGCCTTGCTCGCCCGCGACAGCCTGTCCAGCAGGCCCTCCACCACCGGGTCCCCCACCCTCATCGTCATCATCCCCCGAGATCCTCGTGTTCGTCGGCAGCAGCCGTACCATCACGCTAGTTGGGTGCTTTCACATACCGGGGGTCTGCTGTGAAACCTCTGCGACCAGCGGAGCCCGCAGGGCTCGCGCCCACCCTGAGCGCGGCCATCGCACGGCGGGGCGTCACGCTCGTGTGGCTCCGGGAGCGGCTCGCCGAGCGCGGCAGCCCGGTCTCGCTGACCACGCTCAGCCTACTGGCGCTCGGGACGACGCCGGCCCGAGGGCCGGGGCTCGCTCGCGGCGCTGGAGGAGATCGAGGAGTCTGCTCGGCCTGGTGCCCGGCGAGCCTGCTCGACCTGGTCGGCGACAGCCGGCGCACCGTGCCGGTGGGCAAGGCCGTCAGGCTTCCACGGCGACGGGCTCCGCACGGAGGTGCACCAGACCCTGGAGGCGCTCGGCGCGTCGACGGTCCGCAACCTGCGTGACCTCTCGGCGACCGTCGTCGTCGACGTCGACGCCCAGGGCCGGCTACGGCGCCGGCACACCCGGATCCTGGTCCAGGCGACCTCCGGCACCATCCACGAGATCCCCTACACCGACTCCTCCCCGGAGCCCACCCCGGAGATCCTGCACATCCAGCCCGGACCGGGGGTGCGGGTCGCTCGTCGCCACCAGCACCCCGGCGGGCGGCTGTTCGGCGTCGTCTTCGAGTCTCGACGAGCCACTGACCGCGCCCGACACCGCCATCCTCGACTGGTGCACCGTGCTGCCCGAGGGCTTCCCCGCCATCCGCGAGGTCGCCCACGGCCTGGCCCGCAAGAACCGCGAGACCCTCATCTGGGTGCGCTTCGCGCCCGAAGCCCCGCCGGACTGGGTGGAGGAGTTCGCCGACGACGGCTCGCCACCCGTGCTCCGTGAGCTCGTCCGGGAACAGCGTGCACGCCGTCCGACGTGGCTTCGGTCCCGGCAGCCTTCGGGATCCGGTGGGGGTACGACGACGGCCGCTGAGCCCACCGCCCCTACGGCGCGCTCGTGTCGACGTAGAGCGCGGTCGAGCCGGGGGATCCGTCGTACCCGAGCAGGCCGAGGTAGTGGGCGCCCGGGTCCAGCCCGCTCCACGAGGCGGCGAACGACGTGCTGCCGCCGGTGGTGACCGGCACCGGGTCGGGGCGCACTGCGAGCCCACCCACCGAGGGCGTGCCGCCGAGGTCGTAGACCCGCAGCGAGTACGGCACCGCGGCGCCGGGGCTGCCGGCGGCGTAGGCGTCCACCTCGACGAGGTAGGTGCCGGCCGGCGCGCCTTCGAGCGAGAAGGTCTCGCCCGGCGACGGCGTCGCGACCTCGCCGGCGACGCCGGTGATGGTGGCCGGGTCGCAGGAGGAGGCGGTGTAGACGTACATGTCGAGGTCGCTCTTCTGGTCCGGCGCGACCAGGTCGAACCGGGCCAGGTCGTTGCCCTCACCGATCCTGACGCATGCCAGGGCGTACTTCCCGACGGCCAGCGAGCCCTCCTGCACCTGGCCCTTGACCAGGCCCGCGGGTGAGACCTGCAGGCCGCCGGTGAAGCCGCCGGTCACCGGGACCTCCACCGTCCCGGTCGTGCCGGTGCCGGCCACCGAGGTGGGCGCCTTCACCGAGACCGGGCGCAGCGCGACGGGCAGCCGGACCGTGGTCGGGCCGGTCAGCGTGACGTGGCCGAAGGCCCACTGGCTGAGCGGGGCGGTGGTCCGCCGGAAGGTCAGGTCGAGCCTGGTCTCCGCGCCCACCCGCCGGGCCACGACGGTCTTCCGGCTGGACGTGCTCACGAAGCCGGGGACGTCGATGCGCACCCGCCAGGCACCCGTGCGGGCCGCGGTGAAGGTCCGGGACAGGGTCACCGAGTCTCATCACGCGCCCCGCGGCGAGCGAGGGCACGTTGACCGCGTTCGGTGCGAGCGCCGGGACGCCGGTGTCGAGCCCCCGGCCGGTGAGGTAGCCGTTCCACTGCTCCCCGTCGGAGAGCACGAAGAGACCCGGGTCGAGGAAGGCCCTCGGGTCCACGTGCCCGGCTCCCTGGGCGAACAGATCGGTGGACCGGCCGCCGTCGGAGGTCTTGAGGTCGGTGGCGGTGGTCATCATCGCCGACTTGATCCGCATCGGCGTCCAGCCCGGGTGCACGCCCTGCACGAGTGCGGCGAGGCCGGCGATGTGCGGGGCCGACATCGACGTACCGGAGTAGAGGTCGTAGTCGCGGCCGTGGTTGGACGGCGGCGCGACCGCCGCCAGCACCGAGACGCCGGGCGCGGTGATGTCCGGCTTGAGCAGGTCGCTGTCGTCGGAGGCCGCCGGGCCGCGCGAGGAGAAGCCCGCGACCTGTGGCACCGGGGTCACCTTGCCGGTCTGGTTGCCGAGCACGAAGCTCGCCGTCGCCGAGGAGCCGGCCGCGTCGAGGTAGGCGTAGACCTTCGGCGAGTCCGTGTCCGCGACGTGGATCGTCGGCACCTCGTGGAAGTCGGCGTCGAGACTGCCCTCGCTGATGTTGGCGAGGATGACGCCGGCGCCGCCCGCACGGTGCACCTCGGCACTCTTGGCCACCCGGTCGTAGACCCCGCGCTGGCAGACCACGATGACGCCCGTGGCCTTCGCCGGGTCCAGGCTCCCGGGCGCGCAGAGCGCGGTGTCGGTGGCCGAGGCGGAGCCGTTGCCGGCCTTCGCCGCGTCGACGAGCCGCGTGCTGGGCAGCGCGGTCCGGCTGATCGAGGCCCCGACGATCTTGGTGCCGTCGCCGAGCACCACGGTGTTCTCGAAGCCTGGTGTGCGTGCTGGCCGCGACCGTGGTCAGCCACGGGCTGTTGTGCGCGACGGTCGATGCGCCCGGGCCCTCGTTGCCGGCCGAGGCCGCGACGAAGACACCCGCCTCGGCCGCGCCCTCGAACGCGAGTCTCGGCGGCCTCGACGGTCGTCTCGCGCGGTCCGGAGATCGAGTAGTTGAGGACGTCCACGCCGTCGGTCACGGCCTGCTCGATCGCCGCGACCAGGTCCGAGGTTGCACCCGAGGCGCGACCGTCGGGGGTCTCCCACAGTGCCTTGTAGACCGCGAGCTTCGCGCCGGGCGCGATCCCGCTGATGTCGCCGAAGTCGACGCCCTCGGTCGAGACGCCGGTGACCGGGTCGCCCACGGCGGTGGACGCGGTGTGGGAGCCGTGGCCGTTGCCGTCGCGCGGGGAGAGGTAGTCGGCCTCGACCGTGCGCGCGGCGCCGTACCCCTGGACGTAGGAGCGGGCAGAGACCGACTTTGCTGTTGCAGTCGGTGACCGCGAACTCCTCGCCGGCCTGGCACTGGCCCCGGAAGAGCCCGCCGTCGGACTTGCGCATCGAGGTGGCCGACCCGCTGATCTTCAGACCCCACCGGCCCTGCGGGGCCGCGGTGAGCGGGCTCCCGCGGAAGGAGCGCGACTCCGGCCAGATCCCCGAGTCGATGACCCCGACCACCACGCCGTCACCGGCCGCGGTCTGGCCGCCGACCTGCTTCCACACGCCCTTCCTGCCCGTCAGGCCGAGGAAGTCGGGGGTGTTCCAGGTGTCGGCGTAGACCAGCGAGTCCTTCTCGACGGTGAGCACCCGCCGATCGGTCGCGAGCTCGGTGGCCTGCTTCGCGCTCAGGTCGGCCACGAAACCGTTGGCGGAGATCGTGTAGTGCCGCTCGACGTCGAAGCCGAGGTCCTTGCCGAGGGCGTCGTGGGAGGCCCGCAGCCTTCTTGGTGTACGACGCGACGCCCGTGCCTCGCGCGTCGAACTGCTCGCCCGCGCCCGCCCGGGTCGCGTCGGCCGTGGCGGCCGGCGGCGCGGCCAGCATCACGACGTACCGGCCGGCCTTGTACGGGCTCAGGTCCGCCTTCTGCGCCGTCAGCCCCGCACCGTCGGCCGCACCCGGGCCCGGATCGCGCGGGTCGGCCAGCGCCGGCGCGCAGAGGGCCAGCGCGGCGCAGAGCGCGACGACCGGGGCGATCATCGCGCCGCGCGAGCGGGCGCGAGGGAGGCGAGACGGTGCGAGAGACATGGCGGTCCTTCGGGTCCGAGAGGTGCGGAGATCGGTCCGCCCTCGTCACCCAACCCACCGGGGACCGGTCCCGTCAAGGCCCCTGGGCTGGTCGCACCATCTCCAGGCTCCATCCCGGCGAGAGCATGTGACAGGCCCCGGCGACCACGACTGCAGAGCACGCCGATCACGGTCAGGACCGCGAAGGCCAGCAGCGAGGGCCCGCTCCATGCGGCCTCGACCGCGCCGAGCACGAGGAAGGGCCCGATGCCGGTCAGCAGCCTTGACCACCCGCGCCAGCGGTGCCGGGAGCGCCCGGGCCACCGGCCGCACCGCGACGACCCACTCGCCGATCGTGCGGCCCGCGAGCAGCACGGCCAGCACCTCCACCAGGGCCGGGACGCCCCACTGCAGCAGGCGTTGCGGGGTGGTCTCCAGGTCCGCGAGGGGCACGTCGAGCAGGTAGAGCCTGCACCCCGCGGTAGGTCACCGCCAGGGCCGAGCCGAGGAGCAGCACGAAGAGCACGTCGCACACCATGCCGACGAGCCGCCGGCCCGCCGTGAGCGAGGTCGGCCAGACCACCTCGGGCCGCTTGCGCCGGACCACGACGGCCGCCGCGAGCGAGCCGACGGTGGCGCCGAGCGTGTTGAGGATGAGGTCGTCGACGTCGAGCAGCCGGTAGGCGCAGGAGTAGAGGTGCCACACCCCGGTGGCCTGGGTGGTCTCGATGAGCAGCGAGGTGCCGAGGCCGAGCACGGTGGCGACGAGCACGCCGCGGCGCAGCACCCGGCGCACGAAGTACCCGAGGGGCACGAAGAGCAGCACGTTGAGCGCCACCTGCAGGAACGCCGGGTCCCGGGCCAGTGCCGCCAGCCCCTCCCGGGTCCCGGCGTCACGCCAGGCGATCTCGCCGATGGTGCCGAAGGGTGTGGTCTGCCGGCCCACGCAGGTGTAGTCGCCGTCCACCGGCATCGGCAGCAGGGTGTAGGTCCACAGCGCCAGCCCGTAGATCGCGCCCGACAGGAGCACCATCAGGTCGCGCGGGCCGAGCCGGCCGTCGCGGCGATACTGCACCGCGGCCACCGGGATCAGCAGGACGACGGCGACCCCGGTGCCGAGGACGGTCGCGATCAGGGCGTTGCTCAGCCTGGTCGGACATCTCAGCGGTAGGTGATGAGGTCCCGCGGCAGGTGCGGGTGCTCGTTGAAGGTCAGCAGCCGGGCGCCGGTCGCGCCGACGATCACCCGGGTGACCGAGGTGTTCGCGATGACCGTGTTGAAGCGGGCCCAGACGGGTCCCACCGCTCCCCCGTCGGGTACGACGAGAGCAGCCGCCAGTGCCGCGATCACACCCCCCGACGTGACCACCACGGTGGGCCCGGGCAGGCCGGCCGCCGCGGCGAGCGCACGGCGGGCGCGGGCCACGAAGGCGTCGTACGGCTCGGGGTAGCCGGCGTCCCCGCCGGCCGTCGTCCAGTGCGCGGTGGCGACCTCGAAGTGCTCCTGGAAGGCGCGGCGGTCGGCGTCGTGGCTCGTGGTGACGCCGGTGGCCTCCGCGTGGCGGGCGAGCACGGCGAGGTGGTCGAACTCGGCCCAGTCCTCGTCGATCGCGGCGTCCGGCCCGCCGATCTCCATCGCCTCCCAGGTCTCGCGGTGGCGGCGCATCCCGCCGTGGACCGCCGAGACGGGCGCGGGACCGTGCGCGGTGAGCCAGCGCCCGAGCACCCGGCCCTGCTCCCAGCCGGTCGCGGAGAGCACGTCGTAGTCGTCGGCGCCGAAGGATGCCTGGCCGTGCCGGACGAGCAGCAGCAGGCCCATCAGCCGCGGAGGATCCGGCGGCAGCGCGCCTCGAAGCCGGCGACGGCGGGACCGAAGGAGGCGTAGGCCTCGTTGGTGGTCTGCCCGTGGAAGTAGCGGTACCAGATCTGCTGGGCGATGACGGCGAAGCGGAACAGCCCGAAGACCTCGTAGAACTGCCACTGCTCCGGGGTGATCGAGAGCCCGCTGCGCTCGAGGTAGGCGTCGATCACCTGCTGGCGGGTCCACATCCCCGGGTCGGCCGTGGGCTGGCGCCGGGTCATGGTGAAGAAGTCGTCGTCGTCGGCCTGCACCCAGTACGACAGCGCGCAGCCCAGGTCCATGAGCGGATCGCCGACGGTGGCCAGCTCCCAGTCCAGGACCCCGATGATCCGCGTGACGTCGTCCGCCGCGAGCACCATGTTGTCGAGGCGGTAGTCGTTGTGGATCATGGCCGAGCCGACATCGGCGGGCTGGTTCGCCTCGAGCCAGGCGGTGATGTCCGACCAGTCGCCGGTGTCGTCGGTGCGGGCGTTCTCGAGCCGCTTGACCCAGCCGCCGACCTGCCGGGCGACGTACCCCTGGCCCTTGTCCAGTGCCGCCAGGCCGGGCACCGCGGTGACGTCGATGGCGTGCAGGGCGACGAGGGTGTCGACGGCGTTGCTGCACAGCGCGTCCGCCTGCTCGGCACTGACCGGGAACCCGAAGTCGCGGCGCGGGATGAGCCCGTGCAGGCGCTCCATCACGTAGAGGCTCGCTGCCGATCGGGCTGTCCGCCTCGGTGCAGTAGGCGACCATCGCCGGCACCTGCGCGAAGACCGGCCGCAGCGCCTCCTGGATCCGGAACTCGCGGCCCATGTCGTGCGCGCCCCTGGCCTTGGTGCCCGCCGGCGGGCGGCGCAGGATCGGCTCGGGGCCCTCGGCCATCCGCAGCAGGTAGGTCAGGTTGGACGCGCCGCCGGGGAACTGACGGACCTCGGCGATCGGGCCGCGCCCGAGCCAGTCGGCGACCGCCGCGACGTCGAAGGCGTCCTCGTCGCGGACCGGGCGGGACTCCTCGCGCGGCTCACTCATCGGCGATCGCCTCCAGGCTTTGCGGGCCTGAGCGCGCATCACGGCGTCGTACGACGCCCGGTCGGTCTGCTTGAGGCCGTAGGCCCCACGCGCCGCCTCGTCGGGGACGATCGACTCGGTGCCCGCGTCGATCGCCTCCAGCACCGCGGTGGCGATGTCGTCGGCGCTGATCGGGCTGCCCTCGACGAGCTTTGCTCATCACGTGCTGCAGCGCGGCGTCGCGGCCCTCGACGCCGGCCATCAGGTTGGTCCGGAAGTACGACGGGCAGACCACGTGCGCGCTCACCCCGTGGGCCGCCGACTCGTGGCCGGTGGTCTCGGTGAGCGCCACCACCGCGGCCTTGGTGGCGTTGTAGCCGGCCATCCCGGCGGGGTGCACCAGGCCGGCGAGCGAGGCGACGTTGACGATCCTCCCGGAGAGCCTGTTGCTTGAACAGCGGCGTGAAGGTCGCCGTTCCGCGCACCGCGCCGAGCAGGTTGATGTCGACGAGGCGCTGCCACTCGTCGATGCCGGAGACGTCGAGCCGGCCGCCGCCCGCGATGCCGGCGTTGTTGACGAGCACGTCCAGCCCGCCCCAGGTCCGCTCGACGTGCTCGCGTGCGGCGGCCCAGTCGGTGTCGCTGGTGATGTCGAGGCGGAAGATGCCGTCGGCGTCCGCACGGTCGGTACGCAGGACCTGCGCCCCACGACCCTCCCAGGCCGAGGCGAGCGCGGCGCCGAGTCCGGAGGCGGCGCCGGTGATGAGGACGCGGAGGGGTTGATCGGTCACCCGGCCGACCCTACCGATCCCGGGCCGCGGCAGCGTCGTGTGTTCACCCGGTCCCGGGTCGTCCCGGGATCAGCCGGCGAGGAGCGCCCGGTAGGCCCGGGCGCCGTCGTCGCCGGCCATGAAGCCCGCGGAGATCGTCATCATGCGGCTCCCTCCGCTCAGCACCGCCACCTCGCTGCACGTCTCGACGGCGAGGTCGCGCAGGCGCGTCGAGACGATCACCGCGGCGCCGCGGGTCCGCGCCTCCTCGACCACCTCGAGGGTCGCCGCCACCCCGACCGGGTCCACGCCGTCGAAGGGCTCGTCGAGGAGCAGCACCTCCGGCTCGTGCAGGGCTGCCAGCACCACGCGGAGCCGGCGCGACAGGCGCGGGCCGAAGCCGTCCGTCGCCCGGTGCGCCACGCCGCCGAGGTCGAAGCGCTCCAGCAGTGCGCGACCCCGCGCCTCCCAGCGCGACAGACTCCCGCAGGCGGGCGCTGGTCTGCAGGTGCTCCCAGGGCGTCGCGCCGGGCACCAGGCCACCCGCGTCGGGGCAGTACCCGATCGCGCGTCTCGTCTCGATCGTGGCCTCACGCACGTCGTACCCACCCACGAGGGCGGTGCCCTCGCTGGGCGGTATGACGCCGGCCAGCACCCGCATCGTCGTCGACTTGCCCGCACCGGCGCGGCCCAGCAGGCCCAGCACCTGGCCCTGCTCGACCCGCAGGTCCACCCCTGTCACCGCCTCGACCGCGCCGAGGCGCACCCGCAGTCCGTCCACCAGGACGCCGCGGAAGGCTGCCCTCCCCGTCATGCCCCCATCCTCGCGAGGGCGCGGCACCGCGAAAAGGACCGGGCCGGCACGAACGGATAGTCCGTTCGTGCCGGCCCGGTCAGCCGATCAGTGCTGCCCGATCAGGCTGCTCGATCAGGCTGCTCGATCAGGCGGGGAAGCCCTTGCCCGACGCGGCGAGGTCGCGCAGCCACTGCGTGGGCTGGAACCGCTCGCCGTACTTCGCCGCGAGCTCCTCCGCCCGGGTGATGAACGCGTCGATGCCGATCTCGCCGGTGGCCTTGTTCTCGTAGCCGGTGATGAACTGCGCGGCGCCACCGGTGTTGGGCGGGAAGCCGATGCCCATGATGGAGCCGATGTTCGCGGCGGCCGCCGAGGTGATGACGCCCTCCTCGAAGGTCTTCGCGGTCTCCAGCGCCTCGGCGAAGAGCATCCGGTCCCGGATGTCCTGGATCGGCGGCTGCTCCTCGGCGACCGGGAAGAGGTCGGCGAGACCGGCCCAGATGGAGCCGCGCTTGCCGTCCTCGTAGTCGTAGAAGCCCGCGCCGCGCAGGCGACCGGCCCGGCCGGCCTCCAGCATCTTGCCGACGACGGCCTGGCCCGGGTGCACCGGCAGACTCAGGGTTGGCCTCGATGGTCGCCTTGGCGATCTTGGCCATCAGGCTCCAGGTTCAGGCTCGTCGGAGAGCCTGCAGCACCGGGGCGGGGTAGCCGGCCGAGGTGGTGGCCCGCTCGATGGAGTACGGCGCCACGCCCTCCGCGAGCATCGCCATGCCCTCGTTGACCATGAAGCCGATGACCCGCGAGGTGTAGAAGCCGCGGCTGTCGTTGACCACGATCGGCGTCTTGCGGATCTGCAGGACGACGTCGTAGGCCTTGGCGAGCGCCTCGTCGGAGGTCTCCTTGCCGGCGATGATCTCGACCAGCGGCATCTTGTCCACGGGGGGAGAAGAAGTGGAGGCCGATGAACCGCTTCGCGTCCTCGGGGTTCTCCAGGCCGGCGGCCAGCTCGGTGATCGGCAGGGTCGAGGTGTTGGAGCACAGCACGGCGTCGGGCGCGAGGTGCGGCAGGATCTCGGCGAAGACCTTGGCCTTGAGGGCCGGGTCCTCGAAGACCGCCTCGACCACGATGTCGGCACCGGCCGCGGCGGCCGGGTCGTCGGTCGCGGTGATCCGGCCGAGCAGACTCGGCCTTCTTCTCCTCGGTGGACTTGCCCCGGCTGATCGCCTTGTCGAGCAGGCCCTCGGAGTAGGACTTGCCCTTCTCGGCCGCCTCGACGGAGATGTCCTTGAGGACGACCTCGGTGCCGGACTTGGCCAGCACGTAGGCGATGCCCGCACCCATCATGCCGGCGCCCAGGACGACGGCCTTCTTGGCCTTGTAGGGCTCGATGCCCTGCGGCCGGAGCGAGCCGGAGTTGATGGCCTGCAGGTCGAAGAAGAACGCCTGGATCATGTTCTTCGAGCCCTGGTTGACCACGAGGTTGGCCAGGTAGCGCGACTCGATCCGCGAGGCGGTGTCGAAGTCGACCTGCGCGCCCTCGACCGCGGCCGAGAGGATCGCCCGCGGGGCGGGGTAGTCCGCTCCCTTGAGTCTGCTTGCGCAGGAGCGCCGGGAAGGCCGGGAGGAAGCCGGCGAGGGCCGGGCTCTTCGGGGTGCCGCCGGGCATCTTGTAGCCGGGGGCGTCCCACGGCGAGAGGGCAGCCTCGGGGTTGGCCTTGATCCACGCCTTCGCGGCGGGGATCAGGCTCGTCCTGGGTGGCGACCAGGTCGTCGACCACGCCCTTCTTCAGCGCGGTCTCCGGGTTGAACTGGGTGCCCTGCAGCAGCACGTCCATCAGCGCGGTCTGCAGGCCCCACTTGCGCACGGCGCGGGTGACGCCGCCGCCGCCGGGGAGCAGGCCGAGGGTCGCCTCGGGCAGGCCGACCTTGATCTTCGGGTCGTTGACCAGGATCCGGTGCTGGGTGGCGAGGGTGATCTCGTAGCCACCACCGAGCGCGGCGCCGTTGATGGCGGCCACGACCGGCTTCGGGAAGAGCTCGAGGCGGCGCAGCGCCTGCTTGATGCTCTCGCACTGGGCGAAGACGTCGCCCGCGTTCTCCTTGGTGGTCTGGACCATCAGCCTTGAGGTCACCGCCGGCGAAGAAGGTCTTCTTCGCGGAGGCGATGACGACGCCGGAGATGTCGTCCTGCTCGGCGTACAGGCGCTCGACCGCCTCGGCCATCGACGCGCGGTAGAGCCTCGTTCATCGTGTTCGCGCTCTGGTTGGGGTCGTCGAGGGTGAGGGTGACGATGCCGTCGGCGTCCCGGTCGTAGCGGACAGCGGTCTGGGTTTCGGTGCTCAATGTCGTTCCTTGTCCTGAGGTCTCTGGTCCGCTGCTCAGACGAGACTCGACGATCGTGGCGATGCCCATGCCGCCGCCGACGCAGAGCGTGGCGAGGCCGCGGCGCAGGTCGCGCCGCTCGAGCTCGTCGATGAGGGTGCCGAGGATGATCGCGCCGGTCGCACCGAGCGGGTGGCCCATCGCGATCGCGCCGCCGTTGACGTTGGTGATCTCGTGGCTGATGTCCATGTCGCGCATGAACCGCATGGCCACGGCGGCGAACGCCTCGTTGATCTCGAACAGGTCGATGTCGCCGACCTCGAGGCCGGCCTTGGCCAGCGCCTTGCGGGCGGCCGGGGCCGGACCGGTGAGCATGATGATCGGGTCCGCGCCGGAGACGGCCGTCGCGATGATCCGGGCGCGCGGGGTCAGGCCGAGGTCCTGGCCGACCTGCTCGCTGCCGATCAGCGTCAGCGCCGAGCCGTCCACGATGCCGGAGGAGTTGCCGGCGTGGTGGACGTGGTTGATCTTCTCCAGCCAGTGGTACTTCTCCAGCGCGACGTCGTCGAAGCCGGCGTCGGCGCCCAGCCTGGGCGAAGGACGGCTTGAGGCCGGCGAGGCCCTCGACGGAGGTGTCGGGGCGCACGGTCTCGTCACGGTCGAGCAGGACCAGGCCGTTGATGTCCTTCACCGGGACGACGGGCTTGTCGTAGTAGCCGTTGGCCCACGCCTTGGCGGCACGGTGGTGCGACTCGGCGGCGTAGGCGTCGACGTCCTCGCGGTTCCAGCCCTCGACCGTGGCGATCAGGTCGGCGCCGATGCCCTGCGGCACGAAGCCCGCCTTGAACGCGGTCGACGGGTCGGACGCCCAGGCGCCACCGTCGGAGCCCATCGCGACGCGGCTCATCGACTCCACGCCACCGGCGATGATCAGGTCCTCGAAGCCACCGCGGACCCGGCTCGCGGCCTGGTTGACGGCCTCGAGGCCCGAGGCGCAGAAGCGGTTGAGCTGGACACCGGCCACGGTGTCCGGCAGGCCGGCGGCGATGGCCGCGGTCTTGGCGATGTCGCCGCCCTGGTCGCCGACCGGCGAGACGACGCCGAGCACCACGTCGTCGACGCGGTTCGGGTCGAGGCCCGGGTTGCGCTCCTGCAGCGCGTCGAGCAGCCCGACGACGAGGTCGACCGGCTTCGACTCGTGGAGGGAGCCGTTGGCCTTGCCCTTGCCGCGCGGCGTGCGGAGGTGGTCGTACACGAATGCTTCTGCCATGACCGTCCTTGTTTCTCTGCCTGGTTCGTTGGGCGTGGAGTGGGGTGTCCCCACCCGACGATTGTGACACTATTACTGTCATGGTCAAGAGCGAGGGCCCATCCGAGGGTGTGACGCACGCCGCATCCCGTAGCGCCGAGGAGCCCGCGCTGCTCACCCTCGACGAGTCTCACCGAGCGGGTCGGGCTGTCCGTGCGGACGGTGCGCTTCTACACCTCGCGCAACCTGGTCCCGCCGCCCATCCGGCGCGGGCGGTCCGGCTACTACTCCGCGGTGCACGTCGCGCGGATCGAGCCTGGTCCTGGAGCCTGCAGAGCCACGGGTTCACGCTGTCGGCCATCGAGCGGTACGTCGCCGGGATCCCCGCCGACGCCACGCCCGAGGAGATCGCGCTGGCCCGGACGATGCTCGCGCCCTGGCAGTCCGACCTGCCCGTCGAGATGGACCGCGCCCAGCCTGGAGCGCACCGCCGGGCGGGCGCTGTCGGGCGAGGACCTGGCCACGCTGCAGGCGCTGGGCGTGCTGCGGGTGCGCGGCTCGTCGTACCTCGTGGCGGCGAACCAGACTCACCATCGGCACCCGGTTGCTCGAGCTCGGCTTCCCGCGCGAGGTCGCGGTCGCCGCGGCATCGGTCTACCAGGAGCACGGCGAGCAGATGGCCAAGGAGACTCGCCGAGGTGGTGCACGACAAAGCTCGCGCCGTTGTACGACGACGCCGGAGCCTCCGAGCACTTCCGCGAGATCATGGAGCGGCTCAAGCCGCTGTCGGTCGGCGGCCTGGTGTCGGCCTACGAGGCGGCGGTGGCGCGGGCCGCGCGCAACCCGCGCGCGACCCGCTGAGGCTCAGCGCCGGCCGGAGCGTGAAGCCGGCGGCGCTGTGCCCGCCGCCGGAGCCGCCCTGACCGCTGCCACCGCGACGCGCGCGGGAGCGGTTGCGGCCGCCGCCGGAGCCCTGGCCGGTGGGCTTGGCCGCGGTGGCCTTCTTCGCCGCCGGCTTCTTCGGGCCGTTGCGACGCCGGCCGCCACCGCCGCTGCCGCCGCTCCTGGCACCGCCGCCCTGCGGCGTGGCCGGGGTGAGGTCGATGCCGCCCGGGCGGGAGCGCTCGCCGGGGGCGAGGTCCTGCAGCAGCGGGTGGTTGGGGTTGTTGACCTTGGTGGTGGTCGGCGTGATGCCGGCCGCACGGGTCAGCGCCCGCACGTCGCTGCGCTGCTCGGAGGTCATCAGCGTGATCACCGTGCCGGCGGCGCCCGCGCGGGCGGTCCGGCCGGAGCGGTGCAGGTAGGCCTTGTGCTCGGCCGGCGGGTCGGCGTGCACGACCAGGGCGACGTCGTCGACGTGGATGCCGCGGGCGGCGATGTCGGTCGCGACGAGCGTGGTCGCCGTGCCGCTGTGGAAGGCGTCGAGGTTGCGGGTGCGGGCGCCCTGGCTCAGGTTGCCGTGCAGGTCGACCGCGGGCACGCCGTTCTTGTTCAGGCTGACGGGCCAGTGCCTTGGCGCCGTGCTTGGTGCGGGTGAAGACGACCGTGCGGCCCGGGGCGCTGACGAGGTCGAGCAGCACGGGCAGGCGGTGCTCGCGCTCGACGTGCAGCACGTGGTGGTCCATCTTGGCGACCGGCGACTGCGCCGAGTCGGCCTCGTGGACCGCGGGGTCCTTGAGGAAGCGCTTGACCAGCACGTCGATCGCGTTGTCGAGCGTGGCGGAGAAGAGCATCCGCTGACCGCCCTTGGGGGTCTGGTCCAGCAGCCGTCGTACGGCGGGCAGGAAGCCCAGGTCGGCCATGTGGTCGGCCTCGTCGAGCACGGTGACCTCGACGTCGGCGAGGCTGCAGTGGCCCTGGCCGATCAGGTCCTCGAGCCGGCCGGGGCACGCGATGAGCACGTCGACGCCGGTGCGCAGCGCGGTGACCTGCGGGCCCTGGCCGACACCGCCGAAGACGACGGTGGTGCGCAGGCCGGCCGCCTCGGCGAGCGGGGTGACGGTCGCGGCGATCTGGCTGGCCAGGCTCCCGGGTCGGCGCGAGGATCAGCGCACGGGGCCGGCGCGGCGCGGGCTTGCGCGGCGCGGCGGAGAGCCGGGCGACCAGCGGCAGCGCGAAGGCGTAGGTCTTGCCGGAGCCGGTGCGGCCCCGCCCGAGCACGTCGCGTCCGCGCATCGAGTCCGGCAGGGTCGCGGCCTGGATCGGAGTGGGGACGGTGATCTGCTCGGCGTCCAGGACGGTGAGCAGGTCGGTGGGCACGCCGAGGTCGGCGAAGGTGGAAGTCACGGTGTTTCTCTCCGGAGAGCGCTGCGCAGGCGCGGCGATCCCCTCAGGTGGGCGTCTCGCCGTGCTGCTCGTCGGGCGACGAGCGTCGGAGCGGTGCCTCTGGTGAGGGGCGCGGCCGCTTGCGCGGTGCGCCGAGATCCGGGGCAAGACTGGCCGGATCGACGTGGTCAGCCTACCCGCCGGCGTGCCGGGCGGCTCAATCCCGGCGGACGCTCAGTCCGTGACCTGCACCGCAGCGCCGCGCTCGAGCAGTCCCTCCACGTCCGCGACGCCCCAGGCCTCGAGCGCCTCGCGGGTGTGCGCTCCGGCCCCCGGGGCGGGCGGGTGCGAGAGCGTGGCGCCGGTCCGGGAGAAGCGCGGGGCGGGCTGCGGCTGCACGATCCCCTCGTGCTCGACGAAGACCTCGCGGGCCTTGATGTGCGGGTGGTCGGGAGCCTCGCTGATCTTCAGGATGGGCGCGACGCAGGCGTCGGTGCCGTCGAAGACCGCGCACCACTCGTCGCGCGTCTTGGTGGCGAAGGTGCTCGCGATCAGCGTGCGCAGGCTCGTCGGTCTTCTCCAGGTCCCAGCGGTCCGGCGCCGTCTCCTCGATGCCGAGCAGGCTTCCAGGAAGAGGTCGTAGAACTGCGGCTCCAGCGCGCCCACCGACATGTGCTCGCCGTCGGCGGTCTCGTAGATGTCGTAGTACGGCGCGCCGCCGTCGAGCAGGTTCGCCGCCCGCTCCTCCTTGAACCCGCCGCCGGCCAGGAAGGCCGCCGTCATCGCGTTGAGGTGCGCGGTGCCGTCGACGATCGCGGCGTCCACGACCTGGCCCTGCCCGGAGGTCCTGGCCTCCAGCACCGCGGCCAGGATCCCGATGACCAGGTACGTCGAGCCGCCACCGAAGTCACCGACCAGGTTGGTCGGGAACTGCGGCTTCTCCTTGACCTGGCCCAGGCCGTGCAGGGTGCCGGTGATGGCGATGTAGTTCATGTCGTGGCCCGCCGCCTGCGACCACGGGCCCTCCTGGCCCCAGCCGGTCATCCGGCCGTAGACCAGCCGCGGGTTGCGGGCGTGGCACTCCTCCGGCCCGAACCCGAGCCGCTCGGCGACGCCCGGGCGCATCCCCTCGACGAGCACGTCGGCCTGCTCGACCAGGTCGAGCACGGTGCTGACCGCCTCGGGGTTCTTCAGGTCCAGGGCGACGCTCGGGCGGCCACGGTTGAGCAGGTCGTGCGAGCCGCCGGTCAGCATCTGACCACCGGGGCGCTCCACGCGGATCACGTCGGCACCCAGGTCGGCCAGGATCATGCAGGCGTGCGGGCTGGGCCCGATGCCGGCGATCTCGACGACCTTGAGGCCCTGGAGCGGACCGGTTCCCTGACCCAGCGCGAACGTCATGGCCGCATTCTGGCACGGAAGATGACAGTAGTGCTGTCACAGTCGCCTACTGTCCAGTAGCCGACGCGGGAGGAGCGACGCGCTCGCGCCATCGGCTCAGCCGGGGTTGACGATCCGCGCGAGCTCGAAGTGCATCGGGTCGGTGAAGGCCCAGTCGCCGCCCCAGGCGAAGCCCCAGCGCTTGAAGATCGCCACCACGCCACGATCCATCTGGCCGACCGTGCCGCGCTGGTTGCCGGGGACGTTCATGTCCAGGGCGAGGCCGAAGGAGTGGTTGGAGAGCCTTGTTGGAGCCGGCGATGAAGCGCGGGTAGTAGCACCCGGCGTACTCGCCCGGGTGGATCTTGTCGGCGAGCCTTGCTCGCCTGGATCTCCAGGAGCGCGGCCTTGGCCTGCGGCATCATGAACTTGTTGCAGCCTGACCCGCCCGAGGATCGGCACCACCTCGCTGACGATGTGCGAGCTGACCCAGCCCGGGTCCGGCGCGATCCGGCCCCCGCCGATCGGGCGGTAGCGGAAGACCCCGACGGCGTCGCTGAACGCGCCGACCGGGATGACGTTCTGGTAGGCCTTGAGGTCCAGGCCCTCCGAGGCGACGATGTCGAGCGCGGTGATGGAGAAGCGCTTGACGCCGAACCTCTTCTCGATGACCTCGCGGACGGCCTGGGGCGAGGCGATGCCGGTGTTGATGAGGATCGCGTTGTCCTTCGGCAGGCCGAGCGTCTCGCCCCACTTCTCGTTGACCATCGCATCGATCGCGTCGACCTCGGCGGGCGACCAGGCGCCGACGTGGAGGCGCTGCTTGCCGACGTCGACGTAGCCCTCGCCGTCGACGGGGATCTCCTTCTGCAACCGGTCCATGATCGCGATCTCGCCGCCCGCGATGCGGTCCCACTGCTCCTGGAACTCCGCACTGCGGGAGCCGGTGAAGGCGCGGTACTTCGCGGCGTCGACGGCCGCGATGTTGTAGAACTTGTTCTCGACCGAGAAGTTTCCGTAGGACAGCAGGTCGTAGGCCGCGATCCCCTTCTTCCTGGCCTTGCCCGTGCCCACCGTGATCTCGACGACCTGCTTCAGCACATCGGCCGGGAGGGTCTCGTCGCTGACCAGCAGCAGGTCGTCGCCGTACTGCGTGCCGTCGAACCTGCCCGGCGCGGAGACCGCGTGCGCGGGGTCGAGGGCGTTCGTCGGGACCGGGCTGGTGGAGGCCGACGCCGGGGTCGGGTCGTCCTTCTTCTCACCGGCGTCCTTGCTCGGCGTGCCGCAGCCGGACAGGAGGGCAGCGACCAGCAGGGCTGCCGCCCCTGTCGTCAGCCCAGCACTCGTCCGCGCGCGTCGCGCCAACCGCATGGCACCTTCCCCGCCACCGGTCCTCCCGGCAGTCCTCCCGGGACCGAGGGTAGTACGTCGCAACAGGGCCAGGGGCGGAACGTCGCAGGTCAGGCCAGCACCCGGGCCGCGATCCAGGCGATGTCGTCGCCCGTCTGCGCCGGGGTCGAGGTGGGCTGCATGACGTGGCTGAGGACCAGCCGGACGACCATGTCGATGCTCGCGTCGAGGCGTCCCTCCGGCAGGTCCACGTCGTACGACGCGACGCGCTCCGCGACGACCAGGCTTGGCGCCCTCCAGGAGGTACTCCGAGTGGGTGGTCAGCAGCGGCAGGAGCTCGGTGTCGGCACCGTGGGTGGCGGACACGACGGCGTGCAGGAGCGCGTTGTCCTCGGCGTACTTCAGGACGCGGCGGGCGGAGTCGCGGATCGCGCCGATCAGGTCGTCGGGGTTCTCGTCGAAGGAGCGGTTGACGCCGGCGAGGAAGCGGTCGAGCTCGCGCATGACCATCGCCTCGGCGAGGTCGTTCTTGGTGCCGATCTCGTTGTAGACCGTCTGCCGGCTGACCCCGACCTCGTCGGCGAGGCGGGCCATGGTGACCCGGCCCCAGCCGGCGGTGGTCATCAGGTCGACCGCGGCCTCGAGGAGACGCTCCCGCAGCGGGGCGGGGTCCTGTGCGGCGAAGGCCCCCTGCTCCCGCGCGGTCGAGCGTCCCGCGAGGATCGACATGGCTCGAATCTACCCCTCGAGGGTCAGCGCCAGGACCGGGCAGGCCTGCACCGCGGCGTAGACGTGACCCCGCTCGGACTCGGGCGGGTTCTCCTCCAGGACGCGGACGCGGTCCTCGTCCTCGTCCACCTCGAAGTAGTCGTTGGCCATGGCCTCGCACATGCCGAGGCCCTCGCACTTGTCCAGGTCGGCGACGATCTTCATGGTCATCAGGCCTCCACCTTCTCGGGGTCGAACGGGATGAAGTCGATCTTCTCGCGGACCCCGCAGTCCGGGCAGCACCAGTCGTCGGGGATGTCCGCCCATGCCGTACCGGCGGCGAAGCCCTCGTGCTCGTCTCCCGCCGCGACGTCGTAGACGTAGCCGCAGCCGGGGCACTTCGCGGCGAGCACCTCGCCCTCGAACTTCTGGGCGAACAGGTCGTCGGTCTTGAGCGCGTGCTCGACCGGCGGCGGGAACTTGGCGAGGTACTTCGCCTCCTTGCCCGGGGCGATGTTGGCCAGGGTGACGTCGCCGTCGAGGTGCTCGACCACGCGGTGGTCCATCACCTTGCGCCACAGCGGCGGGATCAGCGCGAGGTTGATCATCCCGGCGTACCCGGTCGGCAGGGCCGGGGACTCCTTGAAGTCGCGGAGCGCCTGGTAGCGCCGGGTGGGGTTGGCGTGGTGGTCGCTGTGGCGCTGCAGGTGGTAGAGGAAGATGTTGGTGACGATGTTGTTGCTGTTCCAGGCTGTGCATCGGCAGCACCCGCTCGTAGCGCTGCTTCTCACCGACCCGCTGGCGCTTGAGGCCGTAGTGCTCGAGGTAGTTGACGACCTCCAGGAGCGAGAAGCCGAACACGACGGTGATCGGGATGTAGACCGCGACCTCCCAGCCGTTGAGCGCGATGACCGCGGCCCACAGCGCGACGGACATGGCCCAGGCGTTGAGCACGTCGTTGCCGACGTGGAAGGGGTGCGTGCCCTTGCGGCGGTAGCGCTTCGCCTCGACCTCCCAGGAGCCTCTTGAGCGAGCCCCACACCGTGCGCGGCCAGAAGCGGTAGAGGCTCTCGCCCAGCCGCGAGGACGCCGGGTCCTCGGGGGTGGCGACGCGCACGTGGTGGCCGCGGTTGTGCTCGATGTAGAAGTGGCCGTAGAAGGTCGGCGCGAGGGTGATCTTCGCCAGCCACCGCTCGGAGGACTCCTTCTTGTGGCCCAGGCTCGTGCGCGGTGTTGATGCCGATCCCGACCACGCCGGCGATCGAGAGCGCCCACAGCGCCTTCTCCCACCAGGGCAGGCTCGAGGTGGTCGGCCATCAGGTTCGCGCTCAGGTGCGCGTCACCCCAGTCGCCCAGGCCGACGTGGTTGACCAGCCAGGCGACCGGGTTGCCCTCACCGATGATGTAGTAGCCGGCGAAGACGAGGGCGAACATCATCGGCACGTAGGCGAAGACGACCCAGCGGTAGTACTTGTCGTTCTCGAGCTCGTCGATGACCTCGTCCGGCGGGTTGCTCTGGTCGGTGCCCATCACCAGGTCGAAGAGCGGGATCAGGAAGTTGATCAGGAAGGGCGCCACCAGGGTGAAGCCCCACCAGCCGCCGGTCGCGATGTAGGCGACGGCGAAGAGCACCCCGAAGCCGGGCACCATCAGGCCCCAGAGCCACAGATACCGCTTCTTGTCCTTCCACATCTCCGTGGAGCCGTCGGGGACGGTCTGTCCGATCTGCGTCGATCCGGTCATCGTCGTGCCTTCCTTCCGCGCCGCCATCGTCGGCTGCTTGACAGAACGGTAGGACTTGTAAAGGTACTTTGACAAGAGGGTGCCGGTTGTAAAGTGGCGGGGGCCACACAAGAGCGGGCCCGGCGACCGTCTCCGGTCACCGGGCCCTCCCCCGCAGTACGACGCTCAGCCGATCCCCGGTCCGGCGTCGCGCAGCCACGCCCAGGCGGACCAGGTGGTGCCGCTGGTCTGCCACTTGTGGAACACCCCGGTCGGGTTGCCGGCGAGGATCTCGATCCGCCCGTCCCGGTTGTGGGTGGCCGCGACCTCCGTGCCCCCGGTGCCGAACGACTCCCACGCGGCGAACCCGGCGTTGCGCGCGGTCTGGAAGGTGTGCCCGGCGGTGTCGCCGTTGATGGCGAACACCTCGATCCGCCCGTCCACGGACCGGTCGCTGGTGAGCCTGGGAGTTGGCCGGGCCACCCAGCGACTCCCACGCCGACCAGGTCGTCGCGCCGGTCATCCACTTGTGGAACACCCCGACCGGGCCGGAGGCGAAGACCTCGATCCGGCCGTCCGCGTTGTGGTCGACGGTCAGGTCCGTCCCGCCACCGCCGAAGGTCTCCCAGGAGCCCCACGATCCCGAGGCGGCGGTCTGGAAGAGGTGGCCGAAGGTCGAGCCGTTGAGCGCGAAGACCTCGAGGCGGCCGTCGGTGTTGGACTCGACCGCGAGCCTGGGCGTTCGCCGGCCCGCCCTGGGTGCCGGACCAGGCCGACCAGCCGCCGGACGGCGCGGTCTGCCACTTGTGGAAGACCCCGGCGTTGCTGGAGGCGAAGACCTCGATCCGCCCGTCGGCGTTGAAACCTGCGGCGATGTCCGTGCCACCCCCGCCGAAGTTCTCCCAGCCCGACCACGAGCCCGACGCGCTGGTCTGCCACCGGTGGTCGAACGTCGAGCCGTTGATCGCGAACGACTCCAGGCGGCCGTCGGCGTTCGGGGCCACGGCGAGTCGGGCGTTCGCCGGGCCACCGATGCGCTCCCAGGCCGACCACTCGCCGTTGACCTGCGTCTGCCAGGCGTGCCAGACCCCGTCGGCACCGGCGGCGAAGGCCTCCAGCCGGCCGTCGGCCGACTGCGCGGAGACGATCCTTCCGGACTCCTGCGCCGAGCGGCCCCGCGCACCGCGGTTCCACAGCGCCGCGACGATCTTGACCGCGTCGTTCGCCTCCACGCCGTAGCGGTAGCGGTACTGCGCCGCGGGCCGCTGCACGTCGGCAGCGACCTCGCCGATCGGCGCGCTGTCCCACGAGCCGTTCGGGTAGAACTGCTGCATCACCCGCAGGAACGAGCGCGTCGCGTAGACCGCGTCCCGGCACTGGTCGGCGGTGCCCCAGCCGGCCGAGGGCCGCTGCTGGAAGAGCCCGACGGAGTCGTAGTCGACCGGGTCGCGCAGGTTGTCGATGCTCGACTCGACGATGGTGGTGGCGATCGCGATCGCCGCCGCCTTCTGGTTGAAGCCGTCGCCCTTGACCGTCTGCACGACGGCACGGGCGCAGGAGACGCGGTAGCCGTTCATGTAGCCGGCCATCTTGTTGGTGAGCCTGGCCGTTGGTTCGCGCCGCGAGGGCGTTGTCGTCGGCGGTCGGGCCGCCGGCCACGCACGGCACGGTGGCGGCCGCGACGAGACTCGGCGGTGTCACTCGGATAGATCTCGTCCGGGTCCCTGGGTCGCGGCTTGGCGGAGCCGGGCGCCGCGACGGACAGGGCGAGGGCCAGGCCCGCGACGGCGGCGAGGCCGGCACGGAGCGAGCGGTTGCGGTTCATCGTCGTTCTCCTGTCCGTCGTCAGGCTCAGGCCCGGGCCGGCGTCACGCAGCCACGCCCAGGCGGACCAGGTGCTGCCTCCGGTCTGCCACTTGTGGAAGACGCCCGTCGGGTTGCCGGCGAGGACCTCGATCCGGCCGTCCCGGTTGTGCGTCGCGGCGATCTCGGTGCCCCCGGTGCCGAACGACTCCCAGGCCGCGAAGCCTGCGTTGCGGGCGGTCTGGAAGGTGTGCCCGGCGGTGTCGCCGTTGATGGCGAACACCTCGATCCGCCCGTCCGTCGACCGGTCGCTGGTCAGGTCCGAGTTGGCCGGGCCACCCAGCGACTCCCACGCCGACCAGGTGGTCGCGCCGGTCATCCACTTGTGGAAGACCCCGACCGGGCCGGAGGCGAAGACCTCGAGGCGGCCGTCGGCGTTGTGGTCGACCGTCAGGTCCGTGCCGCCACCGCCGAAGGTCTCCCACGCCGACCAGGCACCAGAGGCAGCGGTCTGCCACAGGTGGCCGAAGGTCGAGCCGTTGAGCGCGAAGACCTCGAGGCGGCCGTCGGTGTTGGACTCCACGGCGAGCCTGGGCGTTCGCCGGCCCGCCCTGGGTGCCGGACCAGGCCGACCAGCCGCCCGAGGGCGCGGTCTGCCACTTGTGGAAGACCCCGGCGTTGCTGGAGGCGAAGACCTCGATCCGCCCGTCGGCGTTGAACCCGGCCGCGATGTCCGTGCCGCCGCCCCCGAAGTTCTCCCAGCCCGACCAGGAGCCGGACGGGGCGGTCTGCCACTTGTGGTCGAAGGTCGAGCCGTTGATGGCGAAGAGCCCCAGGCGGCCGTCGGCGTTGGGGGCGAGGGCGAGACTCGGCGTTGGTGGGTCCGCCGATCTTCTCCCAGGCCGACCAGTCGCCGTTCACCTTGGTCTGCCAGGCGTGCCAGACCCCGTCGGCACCGGCGGCGAAGGCCTCCAGGCGGCCGTCGGCCGACTGCGCCGAGACCACCCGGCCGGACTCCTGTGCCGAGCGCGCCTGCGGTGCGTCCTCGATCACCTTGGGGTAGCGGTAGGGCTTGGCGACGAACGAGCCGACCGTGTAGTTGATCGGCCGCTCGTAGCGCACCGCACCGGCCCCGCCCTGCTCCTCCAGGGTGAAGAACCGGGTGTGCGCGGCGTTGGACCAGCCGTTGAAGAGCACCACGTGGCCGGCGTCCCCGCTGGTGCCCGGACCGAGCGTGCCAACGACATCACCGGGACGCAGGTCCGCCCACGCGATCGGGACCAGGAAGCCCGGCAGGGACACAGTGTTCGGCGAGGACGACAGGTGCAGGGCCATCGAGACGAAGCCCGAGCAGTCGGTGCGGTAGTTGCGGCCCTGCGGGTCGGGGTACCACGCCTCCTGGCTGTAGGGGACGTTGCGGTTCACCCAGAACTCCGCGCGCTGCAGGATCTCGGTGCGGGTGATCGGGCCGTCGACGGCGGAGTCCGCAGCGGCGACGGGCGTGGTCTGCTGGCTCAGCGGTACGACGAGCGCGAGCGCGGCGAGCGCCGAGGACGACGGCGCGCAGCGCCATGCGGGCAGGCAGGGACGAGCGTACGGACATGGGTATTCCCATCAGTTCGTGCGGACGAGGGGTGGTCGAGCGGACGCGCTACGGCTTGATCGGGCCGCCCCAGCAGTCCTGCTTGGGGATCGCGACGGGGCCGTTGTTGTAGAAGCCGTCGGCGATGGTGTCGCCCATGATCGAGCGGCCGTCGCTGGGGCGGACCCAGCGGTAGCACCAGTGCTGGGCGAAGTAGCCGCCCGGGCCCTGGATGTCGTCGAAGTCGCAGACACCGTCGGTGTCGATGCAGTAGCGCACGTAGGGGATGCCGGGGTACGACGTGCGGCCGGCGCCGGGCGAGACGTAGCCCAGGAACGGCGAGGGCACGCCCCAGCCGGCCGGGATGACCGCGCCGACGCCGCGTCCCGGAGGACCGACCGGGGCCATCGGGTCGCCGTACATCTTGGCGTCGAAGCGGCTGCGGTCGAGCGGCAGCCGGCCGTCCACGATGTCGGCCAGCACCTTGTTGACGACGATCGCGCCGAGCGAGTAGCCGACCAGCGTGTAGCGGGCGGTCGGGTCCCAGTGGTCGAGGATCACCTGGCGGGCGTTCTGCCGGCCGATCTCCCAGGACTGGTCCATCGGGGTCTGGTTGCAGTTGGGCAGGCCGACGCCGCCCGCGGGGTAGGTCGACGACGAGCGGGACGCCGCCGCGCAGGTCCAGCCCGTTGTAGACGGTGGCGTTGCCGTCACAGGTCCCCCCGATGAGGACGTAGTAGTGCGGCCCGGCGGCCGCCGCGGGGCTGGACCCGAGGGTCACGCCGGGCAGGACGAGTCCTCCGAGCAGGAGGAAGAGGACGAGCAGGAGGCGGCGCACGCGCGCACGCAGGGTGGAGGGGTTCACGACGTACCTTTCCCGAGATGGTCGTGGCGGGACCGCCGATTGTCAGCGGGCCGGGGCTAGCGCATCATGGGCCTCGTCGCGAAGTGGGGAACTCTGGAAAAGTCTGGAATCTCGGGATGATCGCTCACTCGGTGAGGACCTTCGGGGAGGAGCCTGAAGCGGGCGCTGCAGGTCAGCCCGCTGCGGCACCTCAAGGTCGGCGCGCTCGCGCAACGGCTCGGGATCTCGCAGAGCACGCTCTACGCCTACCTCGCCGGCACCACCCTGCCGCCGAGCGACGTCCTCGACCTCCTGCTGCACGAGCCTGGCCGTGCCGGCGGAGGCGGCGCGGGCGCTGAGCACCGCTCGCGACGAGCTCGACACCCGCCGGCGCCGGCCACGCCCGCCGGCCGTCGTACCGCTGGCGGTGGTGCCGCGGGAGCCGCCGATCGCCCCGGCGCCCTTCACCGGACGCAAGGCCGAGAGCGCCGCGCTCGACGCGGCCCGGGCCGAGGCCGAGGCCGGTGGGCCGGGCGTGGTCGTGGTCTCCGGCCAGCCCGGCGTCGGCAAGACCGCGCTGGCCGTGCACTGGGGCCACCAGGTGGCCGACGGCTTCGCCGACGGGATCGTCTACGCCGACCTGCTCGGCTTCTCCGCGCGCGACCCCCGGGACCCGTACGACGTCCTGGCGGCCTTCCTGCGCAGCCTGGGCACGCCCGACGCGGCGATCCCCACCGATCCCGACGAGCGGGTGAACCGCTGGCGCAGCACCGTCGCGGGGCGACAGACTCCTCGTCCTGCTCGACAACGCGCTCGACGCCGAGCAGGTGCGCCCCCTGCTCCCGGGCAGCAGCGCGTCGCTCACCGTGGTGACCAGCCGCCGCTCGCTCTCGGGTCTCGCGGTCAGCCCCGGCGCACGCTCGCTCGCGCTCGAGCCGCTGGCACCGCGGGCCGCGGCGAGCCTGCTGCGCGCGCAGGCTGCGGGGGGTGCGCGGCGTGCCCGAGCTCGCCGCCCGGTGCGGTGGGCTGCCCCTCCTGCTGCGGGTCGTCGCGGCCCGGCTGGCGAGCGAGCCGGGCGCCCTCGACGGCCTGGACGGGCTCGACAGCGGCGACAGCGGGGATCCGGCGACGTCGCTGCGGGCGGTCTTCGGCTGGTCCGAGCAGCGGCTCAGCCCGGCCGCCGGACGGGCCTTCCGGCTGCTCGGCTCGGCACCGGTCGCCGGCCTGGAGCCGGACGACCTGGCGGCGTACCTCGGGGTGGGTGCGGGCGCCGCGCAGGAGGCGCTGGCCGAGCCTGGTCGACGCGCACCTGGTCGGCCGGGACGCGCGCGGGGCGACCACGATGCACGACCTGCTCGCGGACTACAGCCGCGACCGGGCGGTCGACGAGCCCGGTCTCGCCGCGGCGCGCGAGCGCCTGCTCGACCACCTCCTCGCGCGGCTCGGGGCGGCCGTGGAGGTGCTCCACCCGCTGGAGCGCCGGGAGGTCCCGAGCGAGGCGGACGTCGCGGCCGCGCGGCGCTGGCTCGACGGGCACTGGAGCGACCTGGTCGACCTCGTGGGCGCCACCCTCGCGGCGGGCGAGGTCGCCCGCACCACCGCGCTGGCGGGCGGCCTGCGCCGTCACCTCGACGAGAGCGGGCGCCACCTCGACGGGATCCGGGTCCTGGAGGCGGGGCGGGCCGCGGCCCGCGCCCAGGGGCTGGTCAGCGAGGAGTCTGTCGCTGGTCTCGACGCTCGGCGCGGGCTGCCTGCGGCTGGGCCGGCCCGGGGAGGCGGTGGCCCACTACCGGGAGGTCATCGAGATCGCCCGCCGCACCGGGGACGGGTACACCGAGGCGGGGGCGCTGAACAACCTCGGCAACGTGCACGAGCAGCAGGGCGCGTACGCCGACGCCCTGGCGTCGTACGACCGGGCGTGGACGATCGCCCGCGACCTCGGCCTCGAGCACGGCGTGGCGACCCTCGGCATCAACATCGGCATCGTGCACCTGCGGCTCGGCGAGCCGGACGTCGCGCTGCGGCACACCCAGGACGCGCTGGCTCTCTTCGACCGGCTCGGCAACCGCGGCGGATCGGCCCGGGCGCTGGGCAACCTGGGCGAGATCCAGGCCGCGCGCGGGGAGCTCGCGACCGCGCGGGAGCACCTGGACGAGGCGCTCGCCCTGGCCCGCTCGGTCGGCGCCGACGGCGTGGAGACCGACCTGCTCAACACCCTCGGCGAGGTGCTTCTCGGCGACGACGACCCGGCCGCGGCGACGGAGGCGCACGAGCGGGCGCTCGCCGGCGCGACGGCCGCGGGCGACCGCTACGAGGAGGCCCGGGCGCACGCCGGGCTGGCCGAGGCCGCGACCCGTCGGCGCGACGCGGAGGACGCGGTGGCGCACTGGACCGAGGCGCACACCCGCTACGCCGAGTCCGGGGCTCCCCCGGGCCGACCAGGCTGCCCGGGCGATCGTCGCCCTCACGGCGAGGTCCGCCTGAGCTCGCGGCCGGCCCGGTGGGCTGTTGCGAGAGCCGCCGTGGCCGGGAGGTCGGTGGGAGGTTCCGTTGCCTCCGGCCCGGCGGCGGGAGAGTGGGCCGGCCGCGAGTGATCGTGGGGTCAGGCGCTCACCCGGGCGCCGGTGCTGACCGGCAGCCGCTCGTAGCCGCGCAGGACACGGGTGGGGCGCCGCTGCGGCGTGCCGCTGACGGACAGGCCGGGGAAGCGCTCGTAGAGCGAGCGCAGCGCGACCGCCGCCTCTAGCCGGGCCAGGCTCGCGCCGAGGCAGTAGTGCACCCCGGCGGAGAAGGCGATGTGCTGGTCGGCGTTGGGCCGGGTCACGTCGAAGGTGTCCGGGGCGGGGAAGACGCCCGGGTCCCGGTTGGCCCCGCCGACGTAGAGCAGGATGCCGTGGCCGGGCTCGAACCTCTTGCCCGCGACCTCGGTCTCGCGCAGCGCGATCCGCAGGGTCAGCCTGCACCGGTGACTGGTGGCGCAGCACCTCGTCGACGGCGTTCGCCCAGCCGTCGGGGTTCTCCCGCAGCCAGGCCACCTGCTCGGGGTGCCGGTCGAGCAGGACGACGGCGTTGGAGATCAGGTTGACGGTCGTCTCGAAGCCGGCGGCGAGCACGAGCAGGCCGACCTGGTGCAGGCTCGACCGGGTCCAGCCGGTCCGGCCCGTCGTCGATCGCGAGTCGGCTCAGCAGGTCGTCGCCGGGGTTCGCGCGCAGGTCCTCGACGTGGCCGCGGAACCAGGTGTGCAGGCTCGCGCAGCGCCTCCTCGGCACGGCGGAACTGCACCCAGGACAGGCCCGGGTCGAGGGTGACCGCGGCCTCGTTGCCGAGCTCCAGCAGCCGCTGCCGGTCCTCCTCGCGCACCCCGAGCAGGTCCGCGATCACGGTCACCGGCAGGCTGCGAGGCGTAGCGGTCCACCAGGTCGAAGCCGCTGCTCCCCGCCAGGTCGTCGAGCAGCGTGGCCGCGACCTGCTCGACGCGGTCGCCCATCCGGCCGACCTTGCGCGCGGTGAAGGCCCGCGCGACCTGCTTGCGGTAGCGGGTGTGCAGCGGCGGGTCCACCGCCAGCATCGACGGCGGGTCCACCGGCCCGAGGGTGTCGTCCTGGATCACCCGGTGGTGCAGCCACTGCAGGGGCTTCGGCAGACTCGCCCTGGCCACCCGCAGTGCCGAACGCGTCACTGCGCAGCACCTCGTTGCACACGGCGTGGTCGACGCTGGCGGAGATGAACGGGTTCGCCGCGATCGGCCCGTGCTCCCGCAGCAGGCTCGTACGCCGGGAACGGGTCCTCGCGCAGCGCGGGGTCCGTCACCATCCGGCTGATCAGGTCGCCCTTGCGCGCGCCGCGCTGGATCATCGCCCGCTGCAGGCCGTGGGCCAGCGCCCACGCGGTGAACGAGCGCGGGGTGCCGGCGATGCGTCGTACCCGCTCGTCAGGCCGCGGCACGAGCGTCCTCCGCCTCCAGCACCCGGAGCACCCCGCGGGCGCGCCGCTCCAGCACCCGGCGCTGCTCCTCGAGCGCGCCCTCGGTCAGGTGCGTGTCGAGCCTGCGCGTCGACGGTGAGCCGCCAGCGGTAGCGCAGCGCCGCGACCAGCCCGGCCCGGCTGCCGAACACCAGGGCGTGGTCGTCGTTCCACGGCAGGCTCCGCGGACTCCGAGGCCGCGAGTCTGCTCCTCGATGGCACGCAGGGCGTGCCAGCGCCGGTGCGTCTCGTTCCAGGTCATGGCACGACGGTACGGCGCACGCGCCGCCCCCGGCATCGGCCGACGGCAGGCACTCGGTGTCCTACCCAGGGAGGAGACGACGCTGCTGCCCCGGCGGGATGACCGGCGGCGCCCCGCTCCCTACGCTGTTGTCATGCTGCGCTGGCTGCGGTCCGGGATCGAGGCGAACCTCGACCGCCACGGGATCCTCTACCCCTGGTGGGTCCCCGCGGTGTGCACGCTCGGCCAGCCTGGTCGCGGTGGTCGGCTCGCTCTGGGCCCGGGACGCACTGTGGCCGCCGGACCCGCTGCTGCTCTGCGTGCTCCTGGTCCTGGCGCCGCCGGTCGTCCAGTTCCGCACCCATGCCTGGCTGCCGTGGTGGATCGACATCCTCGGTCCGGTCCTCGCCGCCGTGCTCCTGCTCACCCAACCCGTCGACGGGGTCGTGGACCTCGCGCCGGCCCTGCTCGCCCTCGCCACCGCGGAGATCACCGCGCGCGACGGCCTGCGCGAGGGCCTCGCCGTCGCGGCGATCGGCGAGGTGGTGATCGTGGGCGCGACGATCGGGCCGGGGCTCACCGGCGCCCCGGTGCACACCCTCGAGCCTGGTGCTCGGGTTCGTCGTCGGCGCGATGCTGCTGTGGCAGATGCGGGCCCTGGTCGCCGAGCGCGCGGCCCGCGAACGGGCCTGGGACCAGGCGACCACGGCCGAGCGGGAGCGGATCGCCCGGGAGATCCACGACCTCGTCGCGCACTCGCTGAGCATCTCGCTGCTGCAGGTCACCGGCGCCCGCCGGGCGCTGCGCGACGTCACCGGGTCGGCCGAGGCCGTCGCCGAGGTGGACGCCGCGCTGGCCGACGCCGAGCAGGTGGGGCGGCGGGCGATGACCGACATCCGCCGCACCGTCAGTGCGATGGCGGACGGCAGCGCCGACCGGCACCCGCTGCCCGGCGGCGGCGACATCGCCGCACTGGTGCGGGAGATGAGCGGCGCCGGCCTCGCGGTGGAATACGACGAGCAGGGCGACCCCGCCTCGCTCCCCGCCGCCACCGGTCTCGGTCTCTACCGGATCGTGCAGGAGTCGCTGGCCAATGTCGCGCGCCACGGCGGCACGGACGCGCGCGCCCACGTCCGGCTGCGGGTCGCCGGCGGCGGAGCGCACCTGCGGATCACCAACCCGCTGCCGGCCGGCCGCCCCCGCGGCGACGGCCTGGGCTCGGGGCTGGCCGGGATGCAGGCCCGCGCCGCCCAGGCCTGGGCGCGAGCCTGGAGGCCGGGCCGGACGAGGACGGCTGGGCGGTCGACGTACGGACCCGGTCGGGGCTGGGGCTGCCCTGCGGCCGCACGCTGCGGAAGCCGAGCGTCCTGTGAGCGAGGTCCGGGTGGTGCTGGTCGACGACCGGGAGGCTCGTCCGCTCGGGGCTGCGGCGGATCCTGCGCCGCCGCGACGGCTTCGAGATCGTCGCCGAGTGCGGAGACGGCAGCGAGGTGCCGGCCACCCTGGACGGGCTGGCGGACGGCGCCGATCGCGGTGTGGACGTGGTGGTGATGGACCTGCGGATGCGCACCGTGGACGGGATCACCGCGACGGCGGAGGTCGCGAGCCGGGGCGACGGCCCGCCGGTGCTGGTGCTGACGACCTTCGACGACGACGCGATGCTCTCGGGTGCACTGCGCGCCGGGGCGGCGGGCTTCCTGCTCAAGGACTCCTCCGCCGACGACCTGATCCGGGCGGTGCGCACGGTCGCCGACGGCGGGCACTGGCTGGACCCTTCGGTGACCGGCCGGGTGCTGCAGCAGTTCCGCACCGGCCCCGCGGCGGTGCCGGCCCGGGCGGCCGTCGACCCGCTCACCGCCCGCGAGCCTGGAGGTGCTGCAGGCGATGGCGCTGGGCCGCTCCAACGGGGAGATCGCCGACGAGCCTGGTGATCTCCGAGCCTGACGGTGAAGAGCCACGTGGGCCGGATCTTCACCAAGCCTGGGCCTGCGGGACCGGCCCGCCGCGATCGTCTACGCCTACGACAACGGTCTGGTGCGGCCGGGCCGGTCCTGAGGGCTCACTCGACGGGCGTCGTACCGTCCTTGCCGTCGACGGAGGCCGCCCGCTGCACGGACTTGTGGATCAGGGCCTCCAGGTCGAGACCGGTCGAGGTCTTGAGCATCTGCAGGGTCTGCGCGACGTTGTCGGTGACCTGCTTGGGCAGGGCGCCCGCACCGTCGGTGGACAGCACGGTGAGTTCGGTCGATCGCGGCGATCGGGGCCGCGACCTCCTTGGCCACCTGCGGCAGCACCTCGATGAGCATCTGCAGCACCGCGGCGTCGTTGTAGTTGGCGAAGGCCTCGGCGCGCTTGTCCATCGCCTCCGCCTCGGCCTGACCGATGGCCAGGGTCGCGGCGGCCTGCGCCTCACCCTCGGCCCGGGTGGCGTCGGCCTCGGCGAGACGCCGGCCCTTCTCCGCCTCACCGCGCTTGATGCCCTCGATCGCCTCGGCCTCGGCGAGCGCCGCACGGCGGCCCTTCTCCGCCTCACCGCTGAGCCTTGGTCTCCTCCGCCTTGGCCTGCGCCGCGGCGATGGTCGCGGCCTTGCGCGCGTCGGCCGCCGCGATCTCGGCGGTACGGCGGGCCTCGGCCTCCTGCTCGACGCGGTAGCGCTCGGCGTCCGCGGGCTTGCGGACCTGGGTCTCGAGTCGGCGCTCGGTCAGCGCGGCCTGCTGGACGGCGACCTTCTCCTGCTCGGCCAGGATCGCCTGGTCCCGCTCGGCCTGCGCGAGCGGGCCGGAGGCGGCGGCCTGGGCTGCGGCGGCGTCGGTCTCGGCCTTGATCTCGGCCTGCTTGAGCGCCAGCGTGCGCTGGGAGACGGCGATCTCCTGCTCCGCGGCGATCTGGGCCTGCTCGGCGGCCTGCCGGGCGTTGGCCTCCGCGATCCGCGCGGCCTGGCTGGCCCGGGCGGCCTCGGGACGGCCGAGGTCGGCGAGGTAAGCTGCCGTCGTCGGTGACGTCCTGGATCTGGAAGGCGTCGAGGATCAGGCCCTGGCCGGTCAGCGAGTCTCTCCGACTCGTCGGCGACGCGCTGGGCGAAGGCCGCGCGGTCGCGGATGATCTGCTCGACCGTGAGGCCGCCGACGATCGAGCGCAGGGCGCCGGCGAGCACCTCCTGGGTGAAGGTCTCGATGTCGGCCTGCTGGGAGAGGAAGCGCTGTGCGCCGAGCCGGATCTGGTCGGCGTTGCCGCCGACCTTGACGATCGCGACGCCGTCGAGGTTGAGTTCGATGCCCTGGCCCGAGACCGCGCCCCGGATCTGCACCGAGATGCGGCGGCTCGACAGGTCCATCGTGGCGAGCTTCTGCACGAAGGGCACCACGAAGACACCGCCACCGAGCACGACCTTCTGCCCGGACAGGTCCGTGGTCAGGCTCGCCGGTCTCCGGGTTGATCACCGCCTTGCCCTTGCGGCCGGTGACGATGAACGCCTGGTTGGGACCGGCCACCTTGTAGCGGCTGGTGACCAGCAGCACGAGGAGCACCAGCAGGACGACGATGCCGGCGATCGGCACCCACACAGCGGAATCCATGGTCTCGACTTTCACTCGGGGAGAGGGGGTTGCCAGACCTCGGTCACGCTGACCGCGGTCGGGGAGAGCACGCCGGTCACGTTGACCTCGGCACCGGCCTCGATGGGCAGGTGCGCGCTGGCGTTGAGCCTGGAGGGGGTGACCGCCGACGAGGACCCGGACGACGCCGTACCCCTCGGCGGGGATGGCGGTGATCACCCGGGCGGTGCGCCCGACGCTGTCGGAGATGCTGACGGTGCCGTCGCTCGGGCCGTCCTTGACCAGCCGGGTCAGCCACGAGGCGAACCAGCCGACGACGACACCCGAGCCCGCGCCCACCGCGAGGCTGACGGCCATCGGCGCACCTGCGCCGTCGGCGATCGCGCCGCCGAAGCCGAAGGCCGAGACGAAGCCGCCGATCACGGCGGTCGAGATCCAGTCGGCCTCCAGCGCGTCGAGGTGACCGTCGAGGACGTCGCCGGCGACCAGCGAGACCAGCAGCACGGCGAGCCCGACGAGGCCGAGGACGAGGAAGACGGTCACGGACGCTCCAGCACTGGGGCCGGCGGATCCGGCAGGTGCCGCGAATCGTATCCAGGCCCACCTCGCCGGAAACCCACGTGACGGTCGTCACAAAGTTGCACCGTCGTACTAAAGAGTGCAAAGATGCACTCATGGATCAGCCTGTGCAATCGCCGGGAGGCCAAGCGGCACCAGACCGCGCTGCGTCTCCAGCAGTGCGCGGTGCGGCTGACCGTGGACAAGGGCTTCGACGGCTGGACCATCGACGACCTGGCCGTCGCCGCGGACGTCTCGCGCCGCACGGTGTTCAACTACTTCGACGGCAAGGCCGAGGTCGTCCTCGGACCGGAGCCCGAGGTCGACCGAGGAGCGCCTCGACGCCTTCGTCGCGGGCGGTCCCACCGGCCGGCTCTTCGACGACCTGCTCGCGCTCGCCCACGAGGCGACCCGCGAGAAGGCCTCCTCGGAGCACGACCTCGCGGCCGTGCGCGAGGCCGTGATGGGCGACCCGCGCCTGCTCCGCCTGGTGCACGAGCGCTTCGAGATGGCCGCGACCCTGCTGGGCGACTGCGTGCGGCAGCGCGAGGGCGCCGACTTCCCCGACGACCGGGTCCGGCTGCTCCTGCGCACGCTGATGACCTGCTTCGACCATGCCCTCGAGCGCACGGCGGACGACGCCGAGCACACCTTCGCCGAGCACTTCGACGCGACGGTGGACGACCTCCGCACGATCCTCACCTGATCTCCCTCCACCCCCTCCCCCTGCAGCACCTGCCCGGAGAACCCCGGTCAGGCCCTTCCCACCAGGAGACCTCCACCATGGCCCGCCTGCTCTACAAGGCTCGGCTCCACCGCCTACCGGCGCTGGCCGATCTTCATCTCCGCATGGCTGCTGCTCGCCGTCGTCGTCGGCGCCCTCGCCAGCACCGTCTCGAAGCCCTTCAACGACGAGTTCAGCATCCCCGGCATCCCGTCCGAGAAGGCCGCGCAGATCCAGAAAGAGTCTGTTCCCCGAGTCCGGGGACGCCTTCGACGACGCGAGCGTGAACGTCGTCATCGGCGCCCGCGAGGGGCACACGCTCGACGACGCGGCGACCGCCCCGGCCGTCGCCGAACTGATCCAGGCCATCAAGGGCCTGCCCCAGATGTCGAAGGACCCGGCCGACAACCAGCGGCTGGCCAACCCCGTCGAGACTCGCCAAGGCCGACCTCGACCGCTACGTCAAGGGCGCCCAGGACTCCGGCGGCGACGTCGCCCAGGCGCGCGCCGACGCGGCCGCGACCTCTCCGGTCGCCGACGACGGCCGCTTCGGCCTGATGAGCTTCTCCTGGGACGTCAAGAAGCCCGCAGACGTGAAGCAGGGCAGCATCGAGGCGCTGGAGAAGGCGATCGGCAAGGCGCAGGACGCCGGGCTGGTCGCTGAGTTCAACGGTCCCGGCTCGCAGACCCAGCCGGAGATGGGCATGACCTCCGAGGCGATCGGCATCGCCGTCGCCCTGATCGTGCTGGTGCTCACCTTCGGCACCCTGGTCGCCGCCGGCATGCCGCTGGTCACCGCCGTCCTCGGTGTCGGCATCGGCCTGTCCGGCGTCACGGCGATGACCGCCGTGATGGACCTCAACTCCTCCACCACCATGCTCGCCTCGATGGTCGGGCTCGCGGTCGGCATCGACTACGCGCTGTTCATCCTGGCCCGCTACCGCAACGAGCCTGCACCACACCGACGACCGCGAGCACGCCATCGGCCTCGCCGTCGGCACCGCCGGGTCGGCCGTCGTCTTCGCCGGCCTGACCGTGCTCATCGCGCTGTCCGCGCTGTCGGTGGTCAACATCCCGTTCCTCACCGCGATGGGTCTCGCCGCCGCGGCGACGGTGCTCGTCGCCGTACTGGTGGCGCTGACGCTGCTGCCCGCGATCCTCGGCATGCTCAAGGGCAAGGCGTTCGCCGGCCGGGTACGTCGCTACGAGCCGAAGCGCGACGACGAGGGCCGCGTCCTCAACAACGGCGTGCGCTGGGCCCGCACCGTGGGCAGGTACCCGCTCGCCTTCACCGCGGTCGTGGTCGTCGCCCTCGGCGCCCTGGCCCTGCCGCTCAAGGACCTGCACCTGGCGTTCCCGACGGACAGCACCGCCGCGAGCGACACCACCCAGCGCAAGGCCTCGGACCTGATGACCGAGCACTTCGGCGCCGGCCGCGAGGGCCCGCTGCTGGTCGTCGTGGATGCCCGCAAGGTGGCCGAGGCCGACCGTGGCAAAGCGTTCGCCGACGTGACCGCGTGGGCCGGTGGCCTGGACGACGTGAAGAACGCCCAGGCTCGTGCAGCCCAACCCCGAGGGCACCGGCGCGCTGATCCAGGTGACGCCGTCGTCCGGCCCGGACGAGACCGCCACCCAGGACCTGCTGCTCGCACTGCGCGACGGCCAGGCGGGCATCGAGTCCGACACCGGCGCGACCATCGGGATCACCGGCCTGACCGCCATCACGACCGACATCTCCGACCGCCTCAGGCTCGGCCCTGCCGATCTACCTGGCGATCGTCATCGGCCTGGCGTTCCTGCTGCTGATGCTGGTGTTCCGCTCGATCCTGGTCCCGCTGACCGCGACCCTCGGCTTCCTGCTCTCGGTGCTCGCCACCCTGGGCGCCACGGTCGCGATCTTCCAGAACGGCACCTTCGGTCTCTTCGAGCCGCAGCCGATCGTGAGCTTCATGCCGATCTTCCTGATCGGCCTGGTGTTCGGCCTGGCGATGGACTACCAGGTGTTCCTGGTGACCCGGATGCGCGAGGCGCACGTGCACGGCATGAGCACCCGGGAGGCGGTCGTCGACGGCTTCCGCAACAGCGCCCGCGTGGTCACCGCGGCGGCGACGATCATGATCGCGGTCTTCGCGGCCTTCATGCTGCAGAGCGAGCCGATCGTGCAGTCGATGGGCTTCGCGCTCGCCTCGGCGATCGTGTTCGACGCCTTCATCGTCCGCCTGGTGCTCATCCCGGCCACGCTCTACCTGCTGGGCGAGAAGGCCTGGTGGCTGCCGAAGTGGCTGGACCGGGTCCTGCCGAACGTCGACGTCGAGGGCGAGTCCCTCGAGCGCCGGGCCCCCGGTGCCCGGGGCGACCTGGACGACGACCTCGACCAGGACCGCGAGCTCGCGGGCGTCTGAGGTCGACTTGGGACTTCCCACCGTCGACTTGGGACTTCCCACCTGACATGACCGTCCCCCGGTCGTGGCCTTCGGGCCGCGCCGGGGGACGGTTGGTTCAGGAGGCGGACAACTCCCAACTCACGGGTGGGAACCCCCAACTCGCGGGTGGGAACCCCCAACTCAACCGAGGGCCTTCTCGATGTCGGTGGTGAGCTTCTCGGGCTTGGTCGTGGGGGCGAAGCGGTCGATGACCTGGCCGTCACGGCCCACCAGGAACTTGGTGAAGTTCCACTTGATCTTGCCGCCGAGCAGGCCGCCCTGCTCCTTCTTGAGCCACTCGTAGAGCGGGTGGGTGTCGTCGCCGTTGACGTCGATCTTCGAGAACAGCGGGAAGTCGACGCCGAAGTTGCGCTCGCAGAAGGTGGCGATCTCGTCCTCGTCGCCCGGCTCCTGGTGACCGAACTGGTCGCAGGGGAAGCCGAGCACGGTGAACCCGCGGTCGCCGTACTTGTCGTAGAGCTCCTGGAGCCCCTGGTACTGCGGCGTGAACCCGCACTTGGAGGCGGTGTTGACGACGAGGACCACCGAGCCGTCGTACGACGACAGGTCGACCTGCTGCCCGTCGATGCCGGTGGCGGAGAAGTCGCTGAGGCTGGTCATGACGTCCAGTGTGTCACCGGCGCCGCAGCCCGCGCGCCTGGAGCAGCGCGAACCGGCCACGACCAGCGCCTGCGCGACCGCCCAGACGCGTCCGGCGGTGCCCAGGTCGAGGGCGCCCGTGACGGCGACGTCGAGGGACGCCGCGACCCAGACCGCGTTGGCGCCGACGATGGTCCAGCCACCCGCCGGACCGAGCGCGCCGCGGGCGTAGAGCGCGACGCCGGCGGCGTAGACGGCGAGGAAGGCACCGAGCACGCGGTAGGTCGCCGCGTCCCCGCCGAGCAGGTCCGCGAGCGGTCCGGCGGCGACGAGGTAGACCAGCGCGTTCGCGCCGGTGATGACGGCGTCGGCGCCGAACCAGAGACGGAGCCGGGTCGCGGGGGCCGAGGTGGTGGCGAGAGTGGTCATGTCTCCTCCTGGGAGGGCTGGGGATCGGTTGCCCGAAGCCTCACCCGGCGCAGGTGCTGCTGACGATGACCTCCGAGGTCATGCCGTCTCGGGCCCGGACGGGTCGAGACCCGGCCAGGCGTGCCCCCACTGCTCGTCGTACGCCGTCTCGGGGAGCGGGCGGCGGGAGCGGACCCGGTGCTCCCGCTCGGCGTCGCGCTCCGGCACCTCCTCGGGGTTGCCGCGCACGCCGACGGCGATGCCCGCGACCAGGCGGGCGTCGGCCGGGACGCCGAGACCGGCGGCGACCGCGTCGTGGTCGAAGCCCCCGAACTGGTGGGCGTGCAGGCCCATCGCACGCGCCTGGAGGGTGAGGTGCGCGGAGGCCTGGCCGACGTCGTGCAGCGGCACGAGGAGGTCGCTCAGGCTCGTTGCCGTCCTGGCCGACCACGGCCACGGAGAGGAAGACGACCGAGGCGCGCGGCACCCAGCCGGAGTTGCCACGACTCAGGTGCGGCACGAGCACCTGGTGCGCCGCGCTCCCGCGGGGGGGCGACCACGTAGCGCCACGGCTGGCGGTTGCCCGAGCTCGGGGCCCACTGCGCGGCCTCCAGGAGGCGGGTGATCTCGGCGGCGGAGAGACTCGTGCTCGGCGTCGAAGACGCTGGGGCTCCAGCGCGAGCGGAGCGGCTCGGCGATGTCGACCGGGTTCATGTCCCCGAGTATGTCCGGACCCCGGGTGCCCTGAGGACGTCAGGACACCCGGGGCGCTGGGTGTGCACTCAGGCGGCGGTGGCCGAGCCCTTGCGCAGCCTTGCGACCGGCGTACACCGAGCCGCCCAGGACCGCGGCGGTGGCCGAGGCGGTCGCGAGGCCGGCCGGGGTCAGCGGCAGGCCGGGGACGTCGGCGGTCCGGGCGTTGTCGCCGCAGACCGTCTTGCCGATGTCGATCGAGGCGACGGAGCCTGTTCGGGCCCATCCCGATGTGCAGCGCGGTGGCCGAGGTCTGCGGGCCGGTGGTGTCGACCTTGTTGACGTCGAGGCTGATCACCGAGGAGAACGGCGCCGGGATCGAGAACGAGCCGTCGGCGTTGACCGGGATCCGCACCTCGGGGCCGGGGATGCCGAGGATCACCGTCTGCGCGACGAGCGTGACGTTCGCCAGGGTCGAGCCCGCGGAGAACCCCGTGGTGCCGTCGGCCGGGCCGGCGGTGCAGTACGAGTAGAGCGAGGCTGGCCTCGAGCCGGAACCGGAACCCGGTGCCCGCCACCGCGAAGCTCGGCAGGTTGACCAGCGCCGGGCCGGAGGTGGACGCGACGCACTTGCCGTCGTCGCCGACCGACAGGGTCCCACCGTTGCCGACGATGCCGGCGCACGCGGCCGAGGTGCCGTTGTCACGGGCAACGGCCGTCTGGTCGTAGAGACCGGTGTTGGTCAGCGTGACGCCGGGGAACAGTGGGATCAGGCCGTCGAGGGAGCCTGGTCACCTTCGGGGTCGAGCCGTCGTTGGCGGCGTTCGAGTCCGGGATGAGCGGCACCGTCAGCGCGGCGATCTGGATCGCCGACGCCTCGGCCTGGCTGACGGTCGCGGCCTGGGCCGCTCCGGCCGACAGCAACGTCAGCGCCGCAGCGGCCGAGACGATCCGCAACCCATGGGTGAGGCCGCGGAGTCCGGGGACACGGGACATGTTGGTTTCCTTCACTGGATCGCCGGAGCCCTGCTGGCGCCGGACATCGAGGAGCCGTCGGGTACGACGGCCGGGGTGCTGGGAGCGAGCACGCGGCTGGTCTTGGCCCAGCCGTGCTGGGACCGCAGGACCCGGTAGAACCCGGTCCACACGGAGGCGAGCATCAGGTAGGTGTAGCCCCAGTAGGCGAGGCCGAGGCCGACGGCGGCACGGCGCGACAGGGTCGGCTCGCAGCGCAGCCGGTAGACCAGGCCCCACACCACGAGCGGGCCGATGCCGAAGGCCGCCACCAGCGGGATCAGGCCCCAGGCACCCTCCAGGAACCAGCCCGTCACGCCGGTCGGGTGGATCAGCGCCCAGTAGGCGAGGATCCCGGTCGAGGCCGTGTAGACGACGGTCCCGATCAGCTGGGTCCACGGGATCATCAGGAAGTAGGAGATCTCCACCGCCGAGGGCGTCGAGATCTGCTTGCTGAGCAGCACCCGCCGGAAGTACTTCGCGCACTGCATGCCGCCCTGCGCCCACCGTGCCCGCTGGCGGATGAGCGGGCGCACCTGCGGCAGGCCCTCCTGGGCGACCCAGGTGTCGTCGCAGTAGCGGTTGTCCCAGCCCGCGAGCAGCACGTGCAGGCCGAGTCTCGAAGTCCTCGAGGAGGGCACCGTGCCAGGGTGTGTCGTTCTCCGCGGCGATCGCGTCGAGGACGACGAGCCGGGTGAACTGGCCGTTCCCACCCATCCCCGCCGAGCCGATCCGGTGCCGCAGGTGCTGCATCGCCGCGATCACGGTGCGGAACTCCAGGTCCTGCAAGGTCACCAGCAGTCGGCCCAGCCGGGTCTCCGCGGCCGGGTCGCCGGCGTCGGGACGACCGGCGAGACCGCGGTTCATCATCCGCACCTGGACCTGGACGGCGCCCACCCGCGGGTCGCCGAAGCCACCGGGACCGGCGATCACGTCGAGCGCGTCAGGGGCCAGCCGGCCGTCGGCGTCGACCACGCCGATGACGACCTTCGCCGCGTCGTACGACGGGTCGTGGGTCGCGAGCCAGGCCTTGATCAGCCGCCAGGCGGCGTTGAGCGCCGCACCCTTGCCCTGACGGGCCTCCGGCGCGCGCCGGCTGACCAGGTGCACGTGGTCGTCGGCCGCGGCGAGCCCGGCGAGGATCGTGCCGGTCGCGTCGGCGGAGTCGTCGTCGACGCACCACAGGTGGGCCGTCGGGTGGTCGTGGCGCAGCCGGGCGACGGTGCGCGCGATCACCACCTCCTCGTCGAGGCAGGGCAGGATCAGGTGCACGTCGAGGTCGCGCGCGTCGCCGGCCGGCTCCGGGCGCCGGCGCAGGAAGGGCACCAGGATCGCGAGGACGTAGGCCAGGAAGAGCACGCAGAGGACGAGCGCGGCCAGGTCGACCGCGGCGGAGCCGAGGATCACCGCAGGGCGTCCTTCGGTCGGGAGACGAAGAGCCGGACGAAGAGCACGGCACCGAGCACGAAGCCGACGGTGGTGATCGCGCTGCCGAGGAAGACGTGCGAGAAGTCGTAGCCGCGCTCGAAGCCCCACTCACGCATCGAGAGGATGATCGCGGCGATCCGGATCTCGTTGGCGAGCACCAGCACGGCGGCGAAGCTGGGCGACGGAGACCGCGACGCGGCTGACCGGCATCGAGCGGTACCAGACGAAGGGCGCGCAGCAGAGGGTCAGGATCGCCAGCAGCGGGCCGATGCTGCAGCCCGCGGCGAGGCTCACGCCCGCCAGGTGGCCGTCGATCCGCACGAGCACCGCGGTGCCGATCTGCTGGGCGTCGATGCCGCCCAGGCTCCAGCAGCCGGGTCTGCACCCACGCCTCGCCGATGCGGACCTCGCGGGCGACGACGAACAGCAGCACCGCGAGCGCCACCAGGGCGAGCGCGACCAGGTGACGGCGTGCGAACCGGCGCGGCCGCTCGGCCGCGCGCTTGCCTCGCGCCACGTCAGCGGGTCCGCTGGTTCAGGTCGATCGCCGCGTAGCGCAGCAGGAGCAGGCCGGCCATCGCGCCGGCGAGGGCCAGGAGCAGGAATCCGACGCCCTCGAAGCCGGTCGCCGCGAGGACGCCTCCGGTGGCCCCGGTGACCGTCGTACCGCCGTTGTACATCGTCCCTCGCTTCGCGCTGCTCTCGTGCTGTCACTCTCCTGACAACACAGGGCGCCGTTGCTTACGCGAGTCGGCGAAGTTTTCTGCTCAGGTCTCGTCGCAGCCGCGGGAAAGCAGCGGGGCGAGCGCGCAGACGACCGACTGCCCGCCGGGGACGGGCTGCTGGCCGGCCTCGTGCTCGTCGAGGGCGGCCAGCGCGTCGTACCCGGTCGGGAAGGGGCCGGTGTACGTCGTCACGCCGGTCCCGTGGTCGGTGCACACCAGGATGTGCGGCTGGTCCAGCAGCAGGGCGTCCGAGCGGTCGACGCCGTCGAGGACGTCCCGCGCGACCGCCTCGTCCGCGAGGGTGCTCATCGGGCGATCGTCACCGTCGCGACGTTGTTGGCCGGATCGGGGTCCACCACGCCGGCGACCTGGGCGACCGTGACGGTGGCCTGCGAGGCGCCCGAGGTGAGCACGCCGACGCTGAGCCTGGGTGACGGCGGTGTCGGGACCGTTCCACCGGCAGGCTGATCGACGCCTCGGGCCGGATCACCTCGCCGGGCAGTCCGCCGACGGCCCCCGGGCACTGCCAGCCGTCGCTGGCGAGCCTTGATCGGGAACCCGACGACATCGGTGACCACGACCCTCACCTCCGTGCCGGTGCGCACGTTGAGGAGTGGCACGGTGATCCGGGTCAGCGCCTGGCCGAGCACGCTGGTGACGCCGGTCGAGGGCTGCCCGACGGCGACGTCGGGCGAGATGCCCGGCGGGGTGGTCGGCGTGGTCGGCGTGGTCGGTGTCGTCGGCGACGTGGGCGTGGTCGGCGCGGTGGGTGTCACCGGGGCCGGCGACGGCAGGACGGGCTTCGTGGGCTTCGTGGGTACGACGAGCTCCGGCGTCGGCCGTGAGGTCGGCTTCTCCGCCGCCGGGACGGCCGGCGGGACCGAGGCGGCCGGGGTGACCGGGGTGACCGGGGTGACCGGCACGCTCCGCGTGGTCCGCGTGGCCGGCGGGACGACGGTGTCCGGCCGGGGCGGCAGGACCGTGCGCCGCGCGGGCACCAGGTCGGTCGGGACCGGGTCGACCACGTGCGCGGTGGTGGCCACGGCCCGGTCCGGCGAGTGCTGCCCGGCTCCGGTCAGCACCATCGGCAGCGCGATGGCGCCGCCCACCACACCGGCGGCGACGGTCGCGGCGATGCCGGTCTTCGCGGCCGAGAGGAAACCGTGCCCGGGAGCCGCGGCCGTCGTGGCGGCACCGGAGGTCCCCAGCCCGTACAGGCCCAGGACGCCGGGGCCGAGCACGATCGGGACGAGCAGCGCACCGAGGCGGTCGTTGACCTCGCCGAGGTCGGCCAGCGCCAGCGTGCAGTCGAGGCAGCCGTCGAGGTGGGCGATCAGGCCGGGCTTCTTGCGGCGGTCGAGCGCGCCGCGGGCGTACGCCGGGAGCAGCGGCGCCCAGGTCCGGCAGGCCGGTTCGGACGCGGCGCCGAGGTGCGCGGAGAGGTAGGCCTGGCGCAGTCCCTCGCGGGCGCGGAAGCTCAGCGCGGCGACGGCGTTGGCCTTGATGCCCAGGTGCAGGGCCACCTCCTGGTGCGGGAGGCCCTCGACGGCGGTGTACCAGAGCACGGCCTGCCAGCGCTCGGGCAGGCTGCGGTAGGCCTCGGCGACGGCCTGGTTGTCGAAACGCTGGTCCGGGTCGTCGCTCAGGCTCAGCGCCTCGGTCGGCGGCAGGGCGTCGTAGTCCTCGACGAGGTCGTAGCGCCGCTCGGTGCGGACCGTGTTGCTCCAGATGCTGCGGATCGAGGTGAGCAGGTAGGAGCGGAAGGACACCGTCGGGCCGAGGTCGCGCTGCAGGGCGTCGAGCACCTTGGCGAAGGCCTCGGCGACGAGGTCGTCGGCGTGGCTGTGGCCGGCGAGGCTGCCGGCGAAGGCGGTGGCGGCGCCGCGGTGGCGCTCGAAGAGCCTGGGCATAGGCGTCGGGATCACCGGCGCGGACCCGGCTGAGCAGGACGGGATCGCCGTCCTGCAGGGGGTCGACCATCTGTGCGGTCACGGAGCCTGTTCCTTCGGTGGAGGAGGGCGCGGACCCGACGGTCGCGCCTTGACGGTCCGAGAGCGAGTCTGATCGCGGGGAAGACCCACACGAAGCACACGAGGAGGAGGAGGACGGCGGCCGCCACGAGCCTGGGCGAGACGGGCGCGCCGGCCACCGGGGAGGTGGCGCCAGAGCCAGGCGTACATCAGCCCACCACCTGGCGCAGGCTCATCGGGCAGGCCGTCCGCGGCGGGCTGGCTGCGCACCAGGCTCGGCGTGCACGACGTAGCGCTGGCTGCTGCCGTAGAGCGGGTGGCAGGAGGTGAGCGTCATCAGCGCTCGGCTCGGCGTGGCGCCCGGAGTGTCGGGGACCGGGGCGATCACGTCCAGTGCGCCCGGCTCGACGATCTCGTGGGCGGTGACGCGGTAGACGAACCACGAGCCCGCCGTCCGTACGCCGACCACGTCGCCCGTGCGCAACCGGTCGATGTCGGTGAAGGCACTGCCGTGGGTGAGCCGGTGCCCGGCGACGGAGAAGTTGCCGACCTGGCCCGGCAGCGCGGTCCCGAGGTAGTGACCGACCCCGCGGGCCAGGCTCGTCCAGACCGGTCCCCTCGACGACCTCGCGGCGCCACTGCGTCCCGAAGCGGGGCACCCGGATCGTCGCGAACGCCTCACCGGTGCGCGGCGCGCTCGGCTCCGGCGCGGGCGTCGCGGCGTCGTCCCACCGCTGCTCGAGCTCGGTCGCCGCGGAGGTCTGCCGGTGGGCGGCGATCCGGTCGTCGACCACGAGGTACCAACCGAGGTAGAGAAGGGTCAGCACGCTGGCCGTCAGCACCAGGCTCGGCGGTGACGAGCACACGGAGACGACGGCGCTCGGCGGGCGCGCGGCGGAGCGATCCGGCGCGATGACGGGCGCTCCCGTCCGGCGCGGGCGCAGGCTCCCGCCGTGGCGGCAGCGCCGTCACTCGGTCTCGTTGCTCCACTGTTGGTCCCCGGTACTGCTGGTGGTTCTTCGCGTCCACGCTTCGGCGCGCGTGGACCGATTCGGCGAAGCCGACACCACCTAGACGGCCCAGGAGGCATTTCCTTACGCGATTCCGGTTTTTCTCGCACGGACTGCAACCGGATCCGGCAACACTCGCCCGCGCAGGCGCGTAAGGAACCGGCACCAACGGTGTCGGAGACGTGGTGGGCGGCTGGAGGGAGGCCGCCCACCACCCGAGCCCCCGGAGGAACCGTTGCAGCACGCGCCCACCCGCCATCCCGTGGCGATCGTCTACGGCACCCGCCCCGAGGCGGTGAAGGTCGCCCCGCTGTGGCGCGCCCTCCAGGCCCATCCGCGGCTGCGCCCGGTGCTGATCTCGACCGGGCAGCACCGCGACCTGCTCCGCGAGCCTGCACGCGTGGTTCGGCATGGAGCCCGACGTGGACCTCGCCGTGATGACCGAGGGACAGGGCCTGCCCGGCCTCACCAGCCGGGTGCTCACCGCGCTGACCGCCCAGCCTGGAGGAGCCTGCGGCCGGCGGCGGTGGTCGTCCACGGCGACACCACGACGTCGATGGCCGGCGCCCTCGCGGCCCGGTACGCCGGCGTGCCCGTCGTGCACCTCGAGGCCGGCCTGCGCACCCACGACCTGCTCTCGCCGTTCCCGGAGGAGCCTCAACCGCCGGCTCACCGGGGTGATGGCCGACCTGCACCTCGCGCCCACCGCGCTCTCGCGGACCAACCTGCTCGCCGAGGGGGTCCGCGACGAGGCGATCGTCGTCACCGGCAACACCGTCATCGACGCCCTGCTCGAGACCAGCGAGCGGGCGCACCCGATCGAGGACCCCACCGTGCGGGCCACGATCGACTCCGCCGAACGGCTGGTGGTGGCCACCCTGCACCGCCGCGAGTCGCACGGCGCCCCGCTGCGCCGGGTCGCGGAGGCGCTGGAGGAGCCTGACCAGCCGCTCCCCCGGTCTGAAGGTCGTGCTGCCGCTGCACCCCAACCCGCAGGTCCGCGCCAGCCTCGGCGACGTCGTCGACCGCTGCCCCGACATCACCGTCTGCGCGCCGATGGCCTACCCGCAGTTCGTCTCGCTGCTGTCCGCGGCCGACCTGCTGGTCACCGACTCCGGCGGCATCCAGGAGGAGGCACCCAGCCTCGACAAGCCGATCCTGGTCGTCCGCGAGAGCACCGAGCGGCCCGAGGCCGTCGAGGCCGGGACCGCACGGCTGGTCGGGACCGACCCCGACCTGCTCGTCACCGAGGCGCTGCGCCTGCTGCACGACCCGGTCGCCTACCGCTCCATGGCCCGGATCCCGAACCCCTTCGGCGACGGCACCGCCGGCCTGCGCTGCGCCGAGGCGATCGCCGAGTTCGCTGGGCGTCGGTGTGGCGGCGGCGGTGGCCTGATGTCGCTGTTCCGGCCGGTACGACGCGGCGCGCGGCCGACCGCGCTGGTCCCGCACCGGGCGCGCGACCTCGCCGACGCGCTGATCCACCACGGTGACCTGGAGGAGGCGGGCCGGGCCCTCGGTGCGTCGTACGCCGACGACGGGGAGGGCCTCGACGTCTGCCTCGCCGAGTCTCGACGACACCTGCCGGGCGGTCAGCGGCGAGCCCGCCGACCCGGTGCTGTCGCGGCAGGTGTCCCTGGGCTGGGCGGAGGCGACGCAGCAGCGCTACAACAGCCTCGACTGCGCGGACCCGCTCACCGGCCTGCCGAGCATCCAGCACGTGCAGTCGCAGGTGGCGGCGCTCTACCGCGCGGCCGGCGACGGGTGGCTGGTGGACGCCGACATCGCTCACAGCCACACGCTGGTCGTGATCGACCTGCCGCGGGTGCGCGACGACCTCGCCGCCGGCTTCTCCCGGATGGAGAAGGCGCTGCGCAAGGCGACCGCCGCCGACCTGCTCCGCCAGCGCCTGCCCGAGTGCGCGCAGGTGGCGGAGCCTGAACGCGTGCCGCCTCGTGGGCCTGGTACGACGCTCGCCGGACCTGCACCGGCGGCTGGCCCAAGTGGTCACGGACCTCGACCGGCGGCTGCAGGCTCTCGCCCAGCCAGGGCCGGTGCCGGGCGTGGAGCGAGAGCCTGCCGGTCAGCCCGGAGGCGGCCCGGAGGCTCATCGACGAGCTCGCCCGCTAGGTCTCCGCTACACCCGCAACCAGGCCAGCACCGCCCGTACCCGGCGGTGGTCGTCGGTGTCGGCGGGCAGGTCGAGCCTTCGCGAAGATGCCGTTGATGTGCTTGGCGACGGCCTTCTCGCTGACCACGAGGGCCTGCGCGATGCCGGCGTTGGCGCGGCCCTCGGCCATCAGTGCCAGCACCTCGCGCTCGCGGTCGGTGAGCCGCTCGAGGGGCGAGTCCCGGCGCCGCTCGAGCACCGCGGCGACCACGGAGGGGTCGAGCACCGTCGCGCCGTCGGCGACCCTGCGCACGGCGTCGACGAACTCCGCGACGTCGGAGACCCGGTCCTTGAGCAGGTAGCCCACGGCGCCCTCGCCGCTGGCCAGCAGACTCGCGGGCGTAGAGCCTGCTCGACGTACTGGGACAGGACCAGGACGGGGGAAGCCGGGACGCCGGGCCCGGGCGGCGATCGCGGCCCGCAGGCCCTCGTCGGTGAACGACGGCGGCATCCGCACGTCGACCACCGCCGCGTCCGCCGCGGGGTCCGCCAGGGCGCGCTCCAGCGCCGGCAGGTTGTCGACGGCGTGCAGCACCTCGAAGCCCTTGGCCTCCAGGAGCCTGGATGAGCCCGGCCCTCAGGAGCGCGTGGTCTTCGGCGAGGACGATGCGCACGGGACCTCCCAGACCACGACGGTCGGGCCACCGGGCGGGCTCGACACGGACATCGTGCCGTCGAAGGCGGCCAGGCGTGCGGCGACGCCCTGGAGACCGGAGCCGGAGGCCGGGTCGGCACCACCGCGGCCGTCGTCGCCGACCTCGCCGCGCAGCACGCCGTCGGCGTGCCGCAGGCTGATCCAGGTCTGGTCCGCCTCCGCGTGCTTGGCGGCGTTGGCGAGGCACTCGGCGACGGTGAAGTAGACCGCCGACTCGACGGGCGCCGGCAGCCGTTCGGGTACGTCGAGCGCGAGACTCCACCGGCAGCACCATGTCCAGCGCCAGCGCGGACACCGCGCCGGTGAGCCCGCGGTCGGCCAGCACCGGGGGATGGATCCCGCGGACCACGTCGCGCAGGCTCGCCGAGCGCGGTCGAGGAGGTCGAGCGGGCGTCGTTGACCAGCCGCCGGGCGGCGTCCGGATCGGTCTCGAAGAGGTCGTCGGCCAGGCCCAGGCTCAGCGACACCGCCGCCAGGCGGGCCTGCGGGCCGTCGTGGAGGTCGCGCTCGATGCGGCGCAGGCTCCGCGGCGGAGTGGTCGACGACGACCGCACGCGACACGGTCAAGGCCTCGACCCGGCGCTCCAGGTGCTCGGTGCGTCCGATCGTGAGCAGGGCGCGGTCGACCCACGCCCGGGCGCGCAGGAGCGGGCCGGCGCCGTACCACCACAGGGGCCAGGTGACCACGGCCAGCAGCAGCACCAGCGTCAGCAACGAGACCGCGAAGCCGGCGGTGACCGCCCACAGCACCCAGAGCAGGTCGCGCCAGGTCATCGGGTCCACGGCGCGGACCTGGAGGCCGGCGAGCGGGCCACCCCGCAGCGGCAGGTACGACGCCGTGACCGGTGCGCCGAGGACCCGGCCGGCCATCGTGCGGTGCCAGCCGACGAGCACCCGCAGCACGGGCAGGAGGCCGGCGAGCAGGAGCACGCCGACCCACACCACGACGAGCACGGCGCTGACCAGGGTGAGCACGAGGACCACCACGAGCGGGACGAGGAGGAGCACCGGAGAGCGGCGTACCCGGTCGCCTCCCACCGTCCGGCACGCGGCGGGACCTCGGGCTCGGACGACCTGTTCACGCATCCATCCTGTCGTGCTCACCCGGTCCGCGCAGGGGTGCAGGCACCACCTCCGGTCGGGACGCACCACCCCTGACCGGCGGCGCCCGCGCCGCGAGGCTCGGAGCATCTCTTCCGCACCCCTCAGGAGCCCCGATGTCCCACCTCTCCGCGTTGCCCACCCGCGCCGCGCGCTGGAGCGCCACCCACCCCTGGCGGGCGATCGGCGCCTGGCTGCTGCTCGTCGTCGTCGCGGTGGGCCTGGCCGCCGCCGTGCCGACCCAGCAGGTCAGCGACGCCGACTACCGCACCGGCGACTCCGGTCGCGCCGAGACGCTGCTCGACGATGCCGGCCTCGACAGCCCGCCGACCGAGAACGTCCTGGTCACCGCCCGCTCGGGTGCCCTCGACGCCGCCGACGCACGGGCCGCCGCCGCGGACGTGCGGGCCAGGATGACCGGGTTGAAGGGGGTGGCGGACGTCGGCGACCCGGTGACGAGCGCCGACCGGAGTGCCGTGCTGGTCCCGGTGGAGCCTGACCTCCGACGAGATCGACGCCGGGCCGCTGGTGGCCGCGACCGCCGCCGTGCAGAAGGCCCATCCCGGGCTCCGGCTCGCCCAGGCCGGCGACGTCACCATCGACGACGCGGTCAACGACCGGGTGGCCGAGGACCTGCACTCGGCCGAGCCTGGTCAGCCTGCCGATCACCCTGGTGCTCATGCTGCTGGCGTTCGGCGCGCTGATCGCCGCCGGCCTGCCGGTGCTGCTCGCCGCGACCAGCACCGTCGCCACGATCGGCATCTCCGCACCGATCTCGCACCTGGTCCCGGCCGAGTCGACGGTCACCAGCATGATCGTGCTGATCGGGATGGCGGTCGGCGTCGACTACTCGCTGTTCTACCTCAAGCGCGAGCGCCAGGAGCGGGCTGCCGGGCGGACGACGCTCGACGCCGTCGCCATCGCCGCGGAGACCTCCGGGCACGCCATCCTGGTCTCCGGCGGAGCCGTGATCGCCGCCCTGGCGGGCCTCTTCGTGCTCACCGACGTCACCTTCAACTCGCTGGCGACCGGCTCGATCCTGGTCGTGGCCATCGCCGTGCTCGGCTCGATCACCGTGCTGCCGGCGCTGCTGGTCAAGCTCGGGCGCTGGGTCGACAGGCCGCGCGTGCCGCTGCTGTGGCGGCTCACCTCCCGGGCCCGCACGGGATCCGTCAGCGGCCGGCTGCTCGGGCCCGTCGTACGGCACCCCGCGGCGGCGTTGGTGGTCGCCGGTCTGGGCATCGTGGCGCTCGCCGTGCCGGCCCTGTCGATGAGGACCCACCAGGCCAGCGCCGAGACGCTGCCGCGCGACATCCCGGTCGTGCAGACCTACCGCGCGCTGACGAAGGCCTTCCCCGCCGAGGGCACCTCGGCCCAGGTCGTCGTGACCGGCGTGGACGAGCAGGCTGCGCGGGCCGGGCTGGACCGGCTCGCTGCGGCCGCGGCGAGGTCCGCCGACTTCGCCACCACCGGTGCCACCGTGCAGACCTCCGAGGACGGCCGCACGTCGGTGATCGACCTCGGCATGCCGTACGACGAGTCCGACGACCGTGCCACGGCCGCGATCGAGCGGCTGCGCTCCACCCTGGTCCCCGAGGTCTTCACGGGCAGCGGGGCGGAGGTGAAGGTCGGCGGTGGCGCCGCGGAGTCGCTCGACAACGCCGACAAGCAGGGCGGGCGGATGCCGCTGCTGCTGGGCTTCGTCCTCCTGCTGACGATGGTGATGATGATCGCGGCCTTCCGCAGCGTGCTGCTCGGCGTGATCTCGACGGTGCTCAACCTGGCGTCGGTCGGGGTCGCCTTCGGCATCCTCTCGATCGTCTTCCAGCACGGGGTCGGGGAGTCGCTGCTCGACTTCACCAGCCCCGGCTTCGTGATCGACTGGATCCCGGTCTTCGTGCTGGTCGTGCTCGTCGGGCTGTCGATGGACTACCACGTCTTCGTGCTCAGCCGGGTGCGCGAGTCTGGTCGACAGCGGCCTGCCCGTGCGCCAGGCCGTGCACCGCGGGATCGCCGACACCGCGGGCGTGATCACCAGCGCCGCGGCGGTGATGGTCTCGGTGTTCGCGATCTTCGCGACGCTCTCCATGCTCGAGATGAAGATGATGGGGGTCGGGCTCGCCGCCGCGATCCTCGTCGATGCGACCCTGATCCGCCTGGTCGTGCTCCCCGCCGTGCTGGTCCTGCTCGGCGAGCGGGCCTGGCCGCGGCGCCGACGGACGGCCGGGCCGGTGGTCGCTCCGGGGACGCTGCCCGACGAGCTTGCTGGTGCCGGTGGGCCGCTGATCGCCTGTTTCAATGGCGCGGTGCTGCACTCCTTCCACCTCGCCGAGCCTGCCCCGGACGGTGACCGCGCGGGCGCTGGTGCGCCCGCCGGCCGCCGTACCGGGGCTGCGGCATGCGGAGTCCCTGGCGATGATGCGGCTCGGCTCGCCGACCGTGTCCCCCGAGCGGCTGCAGCCTGCGCCGGCTCGCGGTGTTCGCGGCCTGGGACGACGAGGCGGCTCTGGACCGCTACCTCGACCGCGACCCGCTCGGCCGCCGGCTCGCGGAGGGCTGGCACGTGCGCCTGCAGTTCCTGCGCCGCTACGGCGAGGTGGCCGCGCTCGCGCCGCTGCCGCAGCGGGCCGGCGACTGGGACCCGGAGGAGCCGGTCGTGGCGGTCACCCTGGCCCGGCTCCGGCTGCCCGAGCCTGCCCCGCTTCCTGAGTCTGGGGCAAGCCGGTCGAGCGGCTCGTCGCCGGCCACCCGGCGGCGGTGTTCTCGACCGCGGCGATGCGGCCGCCGCGCACCTTCTCGACGTTCTCCATCTGGCGCACCGTGCGCGAGATGACCTCGATGGTGCACGGGCGCGACGACGCGGTCGCCGAGGCGCCGGCGCACGCGGTGGCGATGGCCGAGCAGCGGCGGCGCGACTTCCACCACGAGTCGGCCTTCATGAGGTTCCGGCCGCTAGCGGAGCACGGCACCTGGCAGGGTCGCCGGCTCCTCCCCTGAGTCCCGGGTCCCGGTCAGCACCGAGAGCACCGCAGCGATCGCGCAGAGCGCGGCACCCGCCCACCACGCGTAGGTGTAGGAGCCGAAGCTTGTCCCGGACGACGCCGGCGCCGAGGGCCGCGACCGCGGCGCCGATCTGGTGCGCGGCGAAGACCCAGCCGAACACGATCGTGCCGCGCTCGCCGAAGGCCTCCCGGCACAGCGCCACCGTCGGCGGCACGGTCGCGACCCAGTCCAGGCCGTAGATCACGATGAAGAGCACCATGCTCGGGTGCACGCTCGCCGCGAGCAGTCTGCGGCAGCAGGAGCAGGCCGAGGCCGCGGAAGAGGTAGTAGGCCACCAGCAGGGCGCGCGGGTCGGCTTTGTCGGTCAGCCAGCCCGAGGCGATCGTCCCGACGATGTCGAAGATCCCGACCACCGCCAGCAGCCCGGCCGCGGTGGTGCTCGCCATCCCGTGGTCGTGGGCGGAGGGGATGAAGTGGATGCCGATCAGGCCGTTGGTCGTCGCACCGCAGATCGCGAAGGCCACGGCCAGCGCCCAGAACGAGCGCCGGCGGGCGGCGTACGTCAGCCCCTCGATCGCGCGCCGGGCGGCGCCACCGTGCTGGCGCGGCGGTGGGGTCCAGTCCGCCGCGGCGCCGTACGGCGTGGCACCGCGCTCCTCCGGGTGGTCGCGGACCACCCACCACACCACCGGTACGACGGCCAGCGCCGCCCCCGCCACGACCAGGGACGCCGCGCGCCAGCCCGCGCCGTCGGCCAGGCTCGCGACGATCGGCAGGAAGATCAGCTCGCCCGGTCGCCGAGCCCGCGGTGAGCACGCCCATCACCAGGCCGCGACGCTGCTCGAACCACCGGTTGGCGATCGTCGCCGCGAAGACCAGTGCCATCGAGCCGGTCCCGAGCCCGATCAGCACGCCCCAGCACAGGAGGAGCCTGCCAGGAGGCGGTCATGAACACGCTGCCACCGGCCCCCGCGGCGACGAGGGTGAGCGCGCCGGCCACGACGCGTCGTACCCCGAGCTCGGTCCATCAGGGCCGCGGCGAAGGGCGCGGTCAGCCCGAAGAGCACCAGGTTGATGCTCACCGCCAGCGACATGATGCTCGTCGACCACCCGAACTCGTCGTGCAGCGGCACCATCAGCGCCCCCGGCGCCGCGCGGAAGCCGGCCGCCCCGATCAGCGCGAGGAAGGCGACCGCGGCGACCGGCCACGCCGGGTGGATCCGGCTGGCTTTCTTGAGCGAAGTCACGCGGGTAGGCTAGCAGCCATGCCCCTGCGCTCGGACTGGTCGACGGAGCACTGCCCGATCCGCCGCTCGCTCGACGTCCTCGGCGACCCGTGGATCCTGCTGATCGTGCGCGACGTGCTGCACGGCAACGGCCGCTTCGAGCAGGCTGCGCGACAACCTCGGCATCTCCGAGGCCGTGCTGTCCCGCCGGCTGCGGGCGATGCGCGAGGCGGGGCTGCTGGACACCGTCGACTACACCCGCGGCGGCCGCACCCGGCAGCGGTACGTCGCCACCGAGGCCGCCGCCGACCTGCTCCCCCTGCTCCACCAGGCTCGCGATCTGGGGCGAGCGGCACACGGCCGAGCCCGACGGCGGGGCGCACATGGCACTCGTGCACGCGGTGTGCGGCGCGGAGACCCACGAGGCCGAGCGGTGCTCGGCGTGCGGGGAGGTGCTGCGGCCCGAGGACATGACCTGGGTCAAGCCGTGGCTGGGCACCGAGCACCACCTGCGGGCGGCGGGCGCGTAGCGCTCCTCGGAGAGGTCGGGACAGCCGGTCCACCCGGCGGCGGCGCTCATCAGCCTGCTCGCGGCACAACGCGTAGGTGAAGCCCTCCTTGCCGCAGCAGATCCCCAGGCCGAAGCCGTCCTCCAGCGCGATCAGGCTCTCCGCGACCGTGCGCGCCGGCGCCGTCAGCCGGAAGACGTCGGCCCGCACGCCCTCGGTCAGGATCTCCTCGTAGAGCGCGCGCTGCGAGCCGCACAGGCTCGGTCATGAAGGCGGCGTGGCGCGGGTCCCGGGCCTTCGCGACCGCCACCTGGTAGAGCGCGAGCGAAAGCGGCTCGTCCTCGGGACGGGGCAGGCCCAGGTCGACCATGGTGGAGAGCCGGGCGCGCGGGTCGTCGAGGGCCGCGGTCGCCGTACGGCGCTCGTCGAGGTAGCGCTCGGAGGCGAGCAGGTGCACGTGGTGGAGCGGACTCGTCGACGTCGTCGTAGTAGTAGTACACCGAGCCGGTGGCCATGTCCGCCTCGCGCGCGACGTCCTTCATCCGCACCCCCGCCGGGCCGCGCACGTTGATGACCGCGACGGCCGCGGCGAGCAGCCCCTGCCGGCGAGCCGCCTGGTCGCGCTTCCGGGGCACCCACGCCCTCCTCCCGACGCATCCGCTCGACCGCGGGCATTGCTCTGTGACGATTGACCCGCGGCGGTTGTTCGATGAATGTTTCGAAGAATACCGCCGACCCGAGGAGACCTCGATGTCCTCAGCCGCACCGACCGAGCACAGTGCCCACTACGAGCAGCAGGCTCTCGCGCTCGCTGACCCTGCGCGGCAACGTGCTCATCACGCTCTCCTCGGTCACCCCCGCCTCCAGCGTCTTCATCATCATCCCCACGGTGATCGCCGCCGTCGGGGGCGCGTCCTTCCTCGCCTTCCTGCTCGCCGCGGGCGTCGCCGCGTGCATGGGGCTGTGCTACGCCGAGACTCGCCTCGGCGTTCCCGATCGCGGGAGGCGAGTACGCCTTCGCCGGCCGGGTGCTCGGGCGGGCCGCCGGCTTCTCGCTGTTCCTGATGAACGCGCTCAGCCTGACGATGATCATCGGCGTCATCGCGCTCGGCACCGGCGAGTACCTCGCCGCCGCCTTCTCCGGCGCGAACTCGAAGTGGGTCGGGGTCGTGGTGATCGTGGTGTGCTCGGGCGTCGCGGTCCTCAACATCCGCACCAACGCCTGGATCACCGGAGTCTTCCTGGCGCTGGAGATGGTGGCCGTGGTGGTCGTCTGCGCCCTCGGCTTCGCGAACGTCTCCCGCCCGGTCAGCACCCTGTGGGACGCCCAGACCATCGGCGACCACGGCACCCTCGTCGGGGTCGGGCTCGGCCTCATCGCCGGCCAGACGGCCACCGCGCTCTTCGCCTACAACGGCTACGGCGCCGCGATCTACTTCGCCGAGGAGACCCACGGCGCCCGCAAGGTGATGGGCAAGGTCGTCCTCGTCGCCCTCGCCGTCACGGTGGCCGCCGAGATCCTGCCGCTGACCGCCGTGCTCCTCGGTGCGCCCGACATGGCCCGGCTGGTCGGCGCCGACAACCCGATGGAGTACTTCATGGAGTCGCGCGGCTCCCACGGCGTCAACGTCGCGGTCAGCCTGGCCATCGCCATCGCGATCATCAACGCGACCGTCGCGATCATCCTGCAGGCCGGGCGCACCCTCTTCAGCGCCGCCCGGGACCGCGCCTTCCCCGACCCGGTCAGCCGACTGTTCGGCTACGTGCACCCGACCCTGCAGACCCCGCCCTTCGCGACCCTCTTCGTCGGCCTGGTCGCCGCCACCCTCGCGGCCTTCGTGCCGATCGCGTCGCTGATCACCAGCACCGGGGCCACCCTCGTCGCGCTCTACGTGTTCGTCGCGCTCTCGGCGCTCGTCGGGCGTCGTACAGGGGCGACGGGCGCGGCGGAGTACCGCATGCCGCTCTTCCCGCTCCCGCCGGTCATCATCGTGATCGCCCTCGCCTACGTGACCTACGAGGTCGGCAAGGCCAACCTCTGGCAGATCGTGATCGCGCTGGGCGCGCTCGCCGTCGGCTTCCTCTACTACCTGGCCTACCTGCGCCCCCGCAGCGCGGACCGCTGGACCATGCTGAGCGCGGCTCCCGAGGAGATCCTCCCCGGCGAGTCTCGGCCTCGGCGCGACCGTCAAGGAGATCTGATGCCGCTCGACCACCCCCTCCGCAAGCGCGCCCGCGACCACGGCCTGCCGCTGGACGGTGAGCCCGGCGCGTGGAACGCGATCACCGACGTACCGGGCGTGGAGGTCGGGTACACCACCCTCGTCGAGGGCTCCGGCGCCCTCGACGAGGGCCACGGCCCGGTCCGCACCGGTGTGACCGCGATCCTGCCGCTGGGCCGCGAGGGCGTCGGTACCTCGTGCGCCGCCGGCTTCCACTCCCTCAACGGCAACGGCGAGACTCACCGGCAGCCACTGGCTGGAGGAGTCCGGCAGCCTCGCCCTGCCGGTCGGGATCACCAACACCCACGCCGTCGGAGCCGTCCACCGCGGCGTCCTCGCCTGGTCGCTGCGCACCAACCCCGCGATCAAGAACGCCTGGCACCTGCCGGTGGTCGGCGAGACCTGGGACGGCTACCTCAACGACATCAACGGCGACCACGTCCAGCCCCACCACGCGGAGGCCGCCCTCGACGCCGCGACCTCCGGTCCGCTCGAGGAGGGCTCGGTCGGCGGAGGCACCGGGATGAACTGCTACGCCTTCAAGGGCGGCACCGGCACCAGGCTCGCGCGCGGTGCGGGTCGGTGGCAACACCTACACCGTCGGCGTGCTCCTGCAGGCGAACTTCGGCTCCCGCCGCGAGACTCACCGTCGCCGGCCGCAAGGTCGGCCGCGAGCACGTCGCCGACAACCCGATGGAGGACTCCGACTGGCTCGCGCCGCCCGGCGCCGGCTCCTGCATCGGCATCGTCGCCACCGACGCGCCCCTGCTCCCCGGCCAGTGCAAGGCTCTGGCCCGCCGCGTCCCGCTCGGCCTGGCCCGCACCGGTACGACGGGCAGCCACTTCTCCGGCGACATCTTCCTGGCCTTCTCCACCGCCAACCGCGGCGCCCTCGACAGCGCCATCGGCCCGGCGCCCGAGCGGCTCAGCCGGATGGACTTCCTCCCCTGGGGCGCGATCGACCCGCTCTACGAGGCCGTCGTGCAGGCGAGCGAGGAGAGCGTGCTCAACGCACTGGTCGCCGCGCAGACCATGACCGGCCGGGACGGGCACCGCAGCCCGGGGTTCCCGGTCTCGGCGCTCGCCGGGCCCTGGTGAGCCAGGTCGGCCGGTCAGCGGTCGTCGAGTCGCCGCTGCTGCTCACTCACCTCGACCAGTTCCATCAGCGCTCGGCGCTGCGCGGTGGCGCTGTCCTGGCTCGAGGCCGTCGCGATCGCCTGCTCGCGCAGCGCCCGGCGCAACCCGTCCTCCCGCAGGAGAGCGCGCTCGAGGCGGGCCTCGAGGTCGGCGATCGGGGCCTCCGGCCCGGCGCTGCCCGCGTCCGGCTGGAGAAGGCGATGGACCTCTCGCGGGTCGATGTCCAAGAGCCTCCACCGGCAAGGGCTCGACACGCTTGGACAGTGCGCAGTACGTCGCGAGGTCGTCCCAGGACGTCGTCGTCCGCTTCTCGCCGTCGGGGGCGGCGGGATAGCGAGGGTGGAGGAACCACGTGCGGACGGTGTCGTCGTTGACCCGGGCAAGCCACGCCGCATCGCGAACGGAGAGCCTCGCGCGGGGCCTGTGCAGGAGTCATAGCAACTGAAATGCTAGACGCCCGCCCGGCAAATGTCTCGGCGCGCCTACCTGCTATTTGACTTGCTATAACTCACGATCTTTACGTCAGCAGCCGACGGAACCCGGCCATCGTTCGTCAGCCGGCACTGGACGGATGCCGATCACGGGACGAGACTTGCTAGCCCATCAGGAGGCGCACATGCCGAAGCCGACGATCCCTCCCCCGAAGGCTCACCCAGGCTGTACGACGACTACGCGGCACTCGAGGTCATCGAGGACGTCGGCCGCGGTGCCACGGACAAGACCGACGTCGTCGCTGCCCTGCCAGGCTTCTCCGAGCATGCGCAGAAGTTCCTGCGATCGCCGCAGGGCGTGGCGGCGGTCCGTCTTTGGGTCAAGTCTGGCCCAGCCCACGATCGACGCCCTGCGCGCCTACGTCGAGACTCGACATGCAGCGGCCCGACAGCGGGGACGAGGCCGAGTCGGCCGAGGCCGCCCAGGCCGCCGAGATCGCGCTGCGCACGTTCAAGGAGCGGATCGAGTTCCTCGCCACCCGCGACCCGTCACGGATGGCGTCCTAGGAGCGCCTTCAGCCGCTCGGCGGCCGGGTGCCTCCGGTCGTTGCATCCTCCGGGGGAGCGTCGGCTGCCGGCTCCTCTGCTGCCGGGTCCTCGGGGAGGCCGACGGCAGCGACCAGCATCGCGTCGTTCACCGATGCCAGCACTCTGGCCTGGGTGAACGCGTCATGAGCCTTCTCCCGTGCCTCCTCCTTCGAGACTAGGGAACCCTTGCTGAGCCTTGACCCACGGCGTCTCGAGGTCCCCGTCCGGCATCGCCCTGACCCACGCGGGAAGGATGAGCGCGACGGCGGCGAGGCCGAGGAGCAACGCGAGGCCTCCCGTCAGAGTCGTCGGCTCGCACTTGGTCACCTCCTCGGTGACGACCAAGGCGCGATCCTCCACCGACGGCGCGGGGCGCGCGATCGGCGGCGCACCCGTGCTCGGCGCGGGTTGCTCCGCGGGAAGCTTCCTCGTGGTGCTCGTCGTGCACTCGCTCAACGGTCCCTCGTCGCCCTTGACGAGGACGAAGCCCGCGGCCACCAGGCACGCGATCCCGGTGAGGACCGTCGCGATCCTCCACCCGCGGAGCAGGGTCTGGCGTACCGAGCGGTCAGGCTCGTCGTCCGGTCCCGGAGGCATCGACTCAGTCCCGGTCGATCGACCCGGTCGTCAGGACGTCCAGTTCGTCCGACCCCGGGTTCAGCACCGCCATGCTGCCGATCTCGAGAGCAGCCAGCGCTGCTCGGAGCCGACGCTCGCCTGCGCGACGGCGCTGGCTACGAGCGCTTCGCGAGCGGCCGTTCCGCTTCTTCCCCGGGCGGGGGGCCGGCACGCTCACCCTGTCCGGCTGCCGCGGGACCGGCGTGACGGGGTGGTGAGCGACACAGGCCACGACGGCGAGCTCCTCGATCTCGTCGAGGCTCGGCAACGGGACGGACGTCCACCGCAGCCACTCCAGCCGCTTGACGTCGGACTTGAACGCCATCCGCCCGCGCATGGCGAGCACGGCGTCGCACCAGTCGTCGAGCTCCGGCCTCTCCTCTCCCGAGATCAAGGCGTGGATCTGCCGTGCGTAGGGATAGGCCGCCACCTCGAGCCGCGTCACGGCCTCGAGGCGCTTCGCCTCGCGCAGGACCCGCGTGCTGGGACGCTTCACCCGTGCGACCTGGCGGTGCCGGCGCAGCACCTCCTCGACGGCACGTCGCAGGATGGGATCGTGTGTCGGACCCAGCGAGACCATGCTCGGCTCCTCTCTACCCGGGCCAGGGCAGCGCGCCGGGAACCCATGTGGAACGGACGCACCGGCGTGCGCCGTTGCGCGAGCGTATCTGACCTGGCTTGTCGGTCAAGGACATCTCAAAGAGGAATTTCCGGGCATCAGGGAGAGCGTCGATCCGCATGCCCCCACGCGCGCTCACGAAGGCTCCCAAGACGACAAAGGGCCCCGGTCATCGACCGGGGCCCTTCGTTCACGTGCGCGAGGGGGGAGTTGAACCCCCACGTCCTTTCGGACACACGGACCTGAACCGTGCGCGTCTGCCTATTCCGCCACTCGCGCGTGAAGCCCCGCAAGGCTATCCCAGTCCGACCTCGGCACCCAAAACCGGGGGCACTGACCCGCGACGGGGGTGAGGTTCCGGGCGGCTGGGGCCGCCACCGATACGATCGAGTGACCTTGGCCGGCTGGACCTTTCGGCCAGCATGCACCGGACCGCGGAGAGGAGGGCAGAGGCATGGGTGGACTGCAGCGCTTCGAGCAGCGACTGGAGCAGGCGATCTCCGGGGTCTTCGCCCGCACCTTCCGCAGCGCCGTGCAGCCGGTGGAGATCGCCGCGGCTCTGCAGCGCGAGACTCGACAACAAGGCGCAGGTGCTCTCGCGGCAGCGGCGGCTGGTGCCGAACAGGCTTCGTGGTGGAGCCTGTCGGGGGGCGACCTGGAGCGGCTCACGCCGTACGACTCGGCGTTGGAGAGCGAGACTCACCGAGCAGGCTGACCGAGCACGCGGAGCCTGCAGTCCTACGTCTTCCCGGGCCCGGTGCGGATCGCGTTCGAGCCCGCCGACGACCTGGGGACCGGGCGGTTCCGCGTGCGCAGCCAGGCGGAGGCGGCGGTGACCGGGCACGCGCGGCGCGGCAACCAGCGCACGCGGGCGGTGATCGAGGTCAACGGCACCCAGCACCCGCTGCAGCCGCCGGGCCTGGTGGTCGGTCGCGGCAGCGAGACCGACATCCGGATCAACGACCCCGGCGTGAGCCGGCGGCACGCGGAGTTCCTCATCACCACACCGACCGGTACGACGACGCCCGGCGCCGGTCCGGTGCACGTCGAGGTCCACGACATGGGCTCCACCAACGGCATCCGGGTCGACGGGCAGAAGGTCGCGCGAGCGACCCTGCGCGACGGCTCGCGGGTCCAGGTGGGCCACACCTCTCTTGTCCTCCGGCTCCTCGAGGAGACGCCCGATGTCTGAGCCTGACCCTCTTCCTGGTGCGCATCGCGTACCTCGCGATCCTGTGGATCTTCGTGCTGTCGGCGATCTCGGTGATCCGCTCCGACATGTTCGGTGCGCGGGTGCCGACGCCCGCGGCGCCGGGCAAGCAGCCGCGCCAGCCCAAGCCGCCGCCGGCCCCGCGGCGGGGCCAGCCCACCCACGTGGCGGTCGTCCAGGGTGTCAACACCGGCATCACCGCCGACCTGGCGCAGGCGCCGGTGCTGATCGGCCGCGGCAACGACGCGGCGATCCGGCTCGACGACGACTACGTCTCCACCCGCCACGCGCGGATCGTGTCCTCGGGCGGGCAGTGGTACGTCGAGGACCTCGGCTCGACGAACGGCACCTACCTCGGCAGCCAGCGGCTGACCCAGCCCGTGCCCATCGGTCTCGGCTCGCAGATCCGGATCGGAAAGACCATCGTGGAGCCTGAGGAAGTAATGCCCGACCCCACGGATCCGGTGAGCCCGGAGCGTCCCGTCCCCGACCCCACGGCTGAGGTGCCGCGGGTCTTCGAGGAGGACACCGTCGATCCGCCGCCGCGGGCAGAGAAGCCCACGCTGCGGCTGGACTACTTCGCGGTCTCCGACGTCGGCCGGGTGCGCAAGGACAACCAGGACTCCGGGTACGCCGGGCCGTGGCTGCTCGCCGTGTGCGACGGCGTCGGCGGTGCTGCCCGCGGCGACATCGCCTCCGGTACGGCGGTCAACGAGCCTGCGCCGCCTCGACGCGAGCCCGACCGGGACGGACCTGTTGGACCGGGTCGCCGACGGGATCCACGACGCGCACGTGGCGATCGGCGCGCAGGTGGACCAGGACGCCTCCCTCAACGGCACCAGCACCACCGCGACGATCGCGCTCTTCGACGGCTCCCGGCTCGGCCTGGGTCATGTCGGCGACTCGCGGGCCTACCTCCTGCGCGAGGGCGAGCTCTCCCAGGCTCACCAGCGACCACACGTTCGTGCAGAGCCTCATCGACGAGGGCCGGATCACCGAGGAGGAGGCGCGCGTGCACCCGCACCGCAACCTCATCCTCAAGGCGCTCGACGGCCACCAGGACGTCGACCCGGACCTGTTCACCCTCGAGCTGGTCGCCGGCGACCGGCTCTTCCTGTGCAGCGACGGCGCGTGCGGTGTGCTCGACAACCCGCGGATCACCGCGATCCTGTCGGGCGGCAGCCCGGAGTTCTCGGCGATCGAGATGGTCCGGGCCAGCCTGGACGCCGGCAGGCTCCGACAACGTCACCTGCGTGGTGGCCGACGTCGGCGAGGCCGTCGCGGGCGCCGTCCCGCCCGAGCCGATGATCGTCGGCGCCGCGGCCGACCTGCGCCAGCGCCGCCCGCGCGCGCTCTTCCGCGGTCACCGCTCCGGCGACACCGGCGAGCTCGAGCCGGTCACCGCCGAGATCCCGCCGGGCATCGACCACGCGATCCGCGCCGACCCGCCGCTGGACCCGGAGGCGATCCGCTACGCGCCGCAGCCGCCGCCGCGGTTCATCTGGCCGCGCCGCCTGCTGGCCCTGGCGGTGCTGGTCGGCCTGGTGTGGGTCGTCCTCGGCACGGCGTACTGGTGGAGCCAGCGGCAGTACTACGTGGGGGAGGACAGCGGCAAGGTCGTGATCTACCGCGGCGTCGAGGTCCCCGGCCTCTCCTCGGTCTTCGAGGTCTCCGACGTGGCCGTCGACAAGACTCAGCGACGCCCAGCGCTCCAGCGTCGAGGACGGCATCGCCGCCGACGACTACGCCTCCGCGCGCGACAAGGTCCAGCAGGCTCGCCCGGCAGGCCGCGCAGTCCAGGCTCCGACGACGACACCACGGTCCCCGACCCGACGCCGTCGTCCGGCACCAGCGACCTCTCCCCGATCGAGTGACCCGCTGACATGGCCACCAACTCCGCCCTGATGGGCTTCGTCCACCGCCGCCGGCGGGGCGCGGAGCTCTTCCTCCTGGTGCTCGCGCTGATCGTGGGCATCGGTGCCTACGCCTCGGTCGGGCTGGGTGTCGACGGCGAGGTCCCCGCCAACCTGTTCGCCTACGGCGGCTGGCTGACCCTGCTCGTCGTGGCGGCCCACGTCGCGGTGCGCCTCGTCGCGCCGTACGCCGACCCGGTGCTGCTGCCCGTCGTGGCCGCGCTCAACGGCATGGGGCTGGCGATCATCCACCGGCTCGACCTGGCCAAGGACACCGGCCTGGCCAGCCAGCAGCCTGACCTGGATGACCCTCGGCGTGGTGCTCTTCGTGATCACGCTCGTGGTGCTGCCGGACCACCGGCTGCTCGCCCGGTTCACCTACACCTCGGGCCTGGCGGCCATCGTGCTGCTCATCCTGCCGATGCTCCCGGGGATCGGGCGCACCATCAACGGCGCCCGGATCTGGATCGCGCTCGGGCCGTTCAGCCTTCCAGCCCGGCGAGGTCGCCAAGGTGCTGCTGGTCATCACCTTCGCCGGCTACCTGGTCGTGCACCGCGACGCGCTGGCGCTCGCCGGGCGCCGGGTGGTCTTCATCGACCTGCCCCGCGGGCGCGACCTCGGCCCGATCCTGATGATGTGGGTGGTCAGCCTCGGCATCCTGGTGCTGCAGCGCGACCTCGGCTCCAGCCTGCTCTTCTTCGGCCTCTTCCTCGTCATGCTGTACGTCGCCACCGAGCGCCCCGGCTGGCTGGTGGTGGGCGGCCTGCTCTTCTTCGGCGGCGCGGCGACCGCGATCCGGATCTTCAGTCACGTGCAGTCCCGGGTCGACATCTGGCTGCACCCCTTCGCCGACGCCGACGGCAACGGCTACCAGCCTGGTGCAGGCGCTCTACGGCTTCGCCTGGGGCGGCCTGATCGGGCGCGGCCTCGGCGAGGGCATGCCCGAGAAGGTGCCCTACGCCGAGTCGGACTTCATCCTCGCCGCCATCGGAGAGGAGCCTCGGCCTGACCGCGGTGATGGCCGTCCTGCTGCTCTACGGCCTCGTCGTCGAGCGCGCCCTGCGCGCGGCGCTGATCTCGCGTGACGGCTTCGGCAAGGCCTGGTCGCGACCGGTCTGGCCGCGGTCTTCGCGCTGCAGATCTTCGTGGTCATCGGCGGCGTCACCCGGCTCATCCCGCTGACCGGCCTGACCACACCCTTCCTGTCCTACGGCGGCTCCTCGCTGGTCGCGAACTGGGTGATCATCGCGATCCTGCTGCGGATCTCCGACCAGGCGCGGCGACCGCTGCCCGACCTGACCGAGACCGAGGACGCCGACGAGCAGGCAACACAGATCGTGAAGGTGGTCGACCGATGACCTCCTCCCACACGTCCGGCTGCGCGACGCCCCGCGGGCGCCTCGCTGCGTTGCCGCCGCTCGACGTACGACCCGGTATGCCGTCGCAGCGGCGCCTTGCGAGGCATCCCGCGGATGCGCCGCTCGCTGCGAACGGTGGAAGGAGGTCATCGGTCCGATGAACAAGCCGATCCGCGCCGTCTCGATCTTCTGCATGTTCCTCTTCCTCGCCCTGATGGCGAACGTGACCTACCTGCAGTTCTGGCACGCCGACAAGCTCAACACCGACCCGCGCAACGCCCGGGTCGCGGCCGCGGCGTTCAGCCGCGAGCGGGGGTTGATCCAGGTGGGCGAGACGCCGATCGCGCAGAGCAAGCCGATCGACGACCGCTACAAGTACCTGCGGGTCTACCCGCAGAAGCAGGCTCTACGCGCCGGTGACCGGCTACCTCCAGGCTCGGCAGCCAGACCGGGATCGAGCGCAGCCAGAACAAGGTGCTCTCCGGCGAGGACCCACGCCTGTTCGTCAACCGGCTGGTCGACCTGCTCAAGGGCGACACCAACCAGGGCGGCAACGTCTCGCTGACCCTCGACCCGAAGGCGCAGCGCGCGGCGTACCAGGCGCTGCGCGACACGGTCGGGCCCGACGGCGAGGGCGCCGTGGTCGCGATCCAGCCGAAGACCGGGCGGATCCTGGCGATGGTCTCCTTCCCGTCGTACGACCCGAACCAGGCTGGCCTCCCACGACCGCGAGACGCGGGAGAGTGCCTACGCCCGGCTGGAGGCGAACAAGCACCAGCCGCTGCTCAACCGGGCGATCCAGACCCGGCTGTTCCCGGGCTCGACGTTCAAGATCGTCACGGCCGCCGCGGCGATCGAGAACGGCGACTACAAGCAGGACGACAAGGTCCCGGCCGGCTCCACCTGGCAGGCACCCGGCACCCGCGGCGAGCAGAACCTCATCGACAACGAGGGCCGCGCCGGCTGCAGCCCGGCGGAGATCTCCTTCGCCGCCGCCATGGAGAACTCCTGCAACACCGCCTTCGCCAAGATGGCGGTCAAGGTCGGCCCGGAGAAGTCTGCGGGAGACGGCCGAGGCCTTCGGCTTCAACAGCGACTACCTGCTCGACCTCGGCCCGCAGGCCCGCTCGGTGTTCCCCGAGGACGTCGTCGACACCATCGACGGCAAGGTCCAGGACCCGCGCGAGACTCAACGACGCGGAGACGGCCCGCTCGGGCTTCGGCCAGTTCTCGGTGCAGGCCACGCCGTTGCAGATGGCGATGGTCGTCTCCGCGATCGCCAACCGCGGCGCGCTGATGCGTCCCTACCTCGTCGACCAGATCCAGACCGCGAGCTTCGACGTCCTGGAGACCACCGAGCCCGAGAAGCCTGCGTGACGCGATCTCCCCGCAGACCGCCGCGCAGGCTCACCGACCTGCTCGTCTCCACCGTCGACAACGGCACGGCCTCACCCGCCGCGATCCCCGGCGTCAGCGTCGCCGGCAAGACCGGCACCGCCCAGCGCGGGGTCGAGGGCAAGCCGCCCTACGGCTGGTTCACCTCGTTCGCGCCGGCCAAGGACGCTCAGGTCGCGGTCGCGGTGATGATCCAGGAGGCACCCGGCAAGGAGATCGCCGGCGGCCGACTCGGCGGACCGATCGCCAAGGCAGTGATGGAAGCGGTGTTGAACAAGTGACCGAGCAGAGCCAGTACGCCGACCGGGCCGGTCGCTACCACCTGGACTCCGTGATCGCCACGGGCGGCATGGGCGTGGTCTGGCGCGGCACCGACACCCGGCTGAGCCGGCCGGTGGCGGTCAAGGTGCTGAAGGCGGAGTTCGCCGACGACCCGATGTTCCGCACCCGCTTCGAGGGCGAGGCCCGCAGCGCCGCCGCCCTGCACCACCCGGGGATCGCCGGCGTCTACGACTACGGCGCCGACGAGACGGGCGCCCTGCCGCCGTACCTGGTCATGGAGCCTGGTGGACGGCCAGCCGCTCTCCTCGCTGCTCGCGACCGCCCGGTCCAACGGCCGCACCCTCGACGCCGCGGTCGTGCAGGACCTCATCGCCCGGGCGGGCGAGGCACTCGGCGTCGCGCACGCCGCCGGCATCGTGCACCGCGACGTGAAGCCCGCGAACATCCTGGTGACCTCCGACCGGACCGTGAAGATCACCGACTTCGGCATCGCCCGTGCCGCTGACGCGGTCGCGCTGACCCGCACCGGCTCGGTGATGGGCACCCCGCAGTACCTCAGCCCGGAGCAGGCCCGCGGCAACCCCTCGACGCCCGCCTCCGACGTCTACTCCCTCGGCGTCGTCGCCTTCGAGTGCCTCACCGGGCGCCGGCCGTTCGAGGCCGAGACGCCCGTCGCCACCGCGCTCGCCCATCTGCAGGAGCCGGTGCCGGCACTGCCCGCGAGCGTGCCCGCGCCGCTGGCCGCCGTGGTCACCCGCGCCCTGGCCAAGGACCCCGCCGAGCGGTACGCCGACGGTGCCGCCTTCGCCGCCGCGATGCGCAACCCCTCCAGCGCCGCCGCCGCGGTCCCGCCGCCGACGCCCGCCGAGGGCGCGACCCAGGTGCTGCCGCCGGTCCCGGTGCCGGTTCCCGGACCGGCGACGCCGATGCAGCGTCTGGACACCCCGGCCGCGTACGCCGGGGAGGAGACACCCGAGGAGCGGCGCAAGTCGCCCTGGCCGGTCGTGATCGCGGTCCTGCTCCTCGTGATCGCCGCCGTCGTGGTGGCTGCACTGCTGCTGGGCGGCAAGGACGGCGAGCAGCCCACGGTCGAGGACACCACCTCGGCGCCGACGAGCGAGGCGACCACCCCGAGCAGCGAGCCGACCACCGAGGACTCCTCGGTCGACTTCAACGCCGACGACTACGTGTGCACCGCCAACTACCGCGACGCGCGCAGCGACCTGAGGGACCTCGGCCTGCAGGTCTCCACGCAGCGCTACGACCAGGCCAACGACGGCCGGTGCCCGGAGGACTCGGTCGCGGAGTTCTCCCGCTCCGGGACGCTCAACAAGGGCGACTCGGTCGTCATCTACTACTGGGGCCCCGTGGAGCAGACCGAGCCCACCGAGCCGACCACCCCGACGGAGCCGACCACGCCCACCGAGCCGGCCACCCAGCCCACCTTGCCGACCGACCTCGGCACCGACGTCACGGGAGGCGCGACCGGATGAGCACCCCACCGAACGACGGCCCGGTCGTCGGCGGCCGCTACGAGTCTCGGTGAGGCTCCTCGGCCGCGGCGGGATGGCCGAGGTCCGCAAGGGCACCGACACCCGGCTCGGCCGGGTCGTCGCGGTCAAGCGGCTGCGCACCGACCTCGCCAGCGACGCGACCTTCCAGGCCCGCTTCCGCCGCGAGGCGCAGTCGTCGGCCTCGCTCAACCACCCCGCGATCGTCTCGGTCTACGACACCGGCGAGGAGCACACCCGCCAGCCCGACGGCAGCGACGAGGTCGTGCCCTACATCGTGATGGAGTACGTCGCCGGGCGCACCCTGCGCGACATCCTCCGCGAGGGCCGCAAGATCCTGCCCGAGCGGGCCCTGGAGATCACCAGCGGCGTGCTCTCGGCCCTCGACTACAGCCACCGCGCCGGGATCATCCACCGCGACATCAAGCCCGGCAACGTCATGCTCACCCCGTCGGGCGACGTGAAGGTGATGGACTTCGGCATCGCCCGGGCGATGAGCGACGCGCAGTCCTCGATGACCCAGACCGCCGCCGTCGTCGGCACCGCGCAGTACCTCTCCCCGGAGCAGGCCCGCGGCGAGACCGTCGACTCCCGCTCCGACGTCTACTCCGCCGGTTGCCTGCTCTACGAGCCTGCTCACCGGCCGTCCGCCCTTCGTCGGCGACTCCCCGGTCGCGGTGGCCTACCAGCACGTGCGCGAGCCGGCCGTGCCCCCGTCGCGGCACGAGCACGACCTCACCCCCGAGGTCGACGCGATCGTGATGAAGTCGCTCGCGAAGCGGGTCGAGGACCGCTACCAGTCGGCCGCGCAGATGCGCGCCGACATCGAGCGCTACCTCGCCGGCCGACCGGTGCAGGCGGTCGTCGCCGACCCGGCGACCGGTCCCGTGCCGGTGCCGGTGCCGGTCCCCGTGCCGCGACCGGCCCCGGCCGAGACGGCGGTGCGCGCCGCCGTACCGCCCCCGCAGGACGAGCGCCGCGGCCGCGCCGGGCTGTGGGTGCTGCTGGCGGTGCTCCTGCTGGCGCTGTTCGGCACGGCGTACCTGGTCTGGCCGAAGTCTCTTCGACGACTCGCCGACCGATGTCGCGGTCCCGGGCGTGGTCGGCAAGGACGTCGACACCGCGCGCAGCGAGATCGGCGAGGCCGGGCTCGAGAGCGACCACAGCGCGGTGGCCTGCAGCGACGATTACGACGCCAACACGGTCATCAAGCAGGACCCGGCCGCCAACGCCTACGTCGCCCCGACCGCCACGGTCTACCTCACCGTCTCCAGCGGCCGCTGCGACTTCCCGATGCCCTCGGTGACCGGCCAGCGCCGCACGCCCGCCATCGCCGCACTGGAGAAGGCCGGCATCGCCCGCGCCGACATCACCGAGACCGAGTGCACCTCCGACGAGCCCAAGGGCACCGTCGTGAAGCAGACGCCGACCGCGGCCACGCCGATCGGCACCGGCGACGCCGTCAGCCTGTGCATCTCCAAGGGCCCGGTCGAGGTCCCGGACGTGGTCGGCAAGACCCGTGCGCAGGCCGAGAAGATGATCACCGACGCCGGCTTCGTCCCGGTGGTGCGCAATGCCGCCGCGAGCGACGACAGCCAGCCCAAGGGCCGGATCACCGACCAGGTGCCGGCCAAGGGCACGCCTCGCGACCAGGGCGACGAGGTCGTCATCTTCGTCTCGATCTACGTCAAGCCGACTCCCCCGCCGAGCCCGGTCGACACCGACGGCGACGGGCTGTCCGACGCCGACGAGGCCACCCGCGGCACCCTGCCGAACAACCCCGACACGGACGGCGACGGGATCAGCGACGGCCGGAGGTCGCCGCCGGCACTGACCCGAAGAACCCGCTCGACCCGCCGCCGGGGCAGAACCCGGCCGGCTAGCGGCTACTTCTGGCGCAGCGGACGGGCGTACTGCAGGTCCAGCAGGCCGTCGTACGCCGGCGCCTTGATCCGCTCCTCGACGTCGAGCGACCAGCCGATGTCGATCAGCGGGTTGAGGGAGTCGGTGCGGTAGCCGCTGACCAGCGAGTCGTCGTCGATGGCGTGGAGCAGCGACGACTGGTCCCCGACCGCCTCGATGACGAACGGCTGGGAGTAGGGCACGCCCTGGAGTCTGGACGACGGGCCCGCGGCACTTGATGCCGGTCGTGGAGATCACCCGCTGGCCGGCGATGGTCACCGCGCTCGCGCCGCCGTCCCACAGCGCGTTGACGACCGCCTGGATGTCCTGCTGGTGCACGACGAAGCGGTTCAGGTTGAGCCGCTGGTCGGGGTCGTCGGTCTCCTTGTTGCGCTTGATGGCGTCCTCGACCAGGTCGGTCGGCGCGTCCGCCATGGTGATCCGCACACCCTGGCCCTCGCGCGGGGTCAGGCCTGCGGGGTCGCGCAGCGCGGCGGCGCGCTTGCGCACCTTGTCGACCCCACGGTCGCTGACGTTGCCGCCCAACCGGTCCACCTCGGCCGTGAGTCTCGTTGAACCGGTCCTCGACGCGCTGGTAGTCCTGCGCCTCGGCTTCCACGAGACCGGCCAGATCGGTGTACCGTCCGGGCCGGAGGTCGGTCCCGTCGCTGTTGGCGGCGGACACCGCGAGCAGGCTGCCACTGAGGAGCGCGACGAGCGGCGTACCGACCCGCCAGGCCAGCGACCTGCTGGTGCGATGGCCCGGCGGTGCGCCTGAGTGCGTACCCGTCATACTGACAGTGTCCACCCCGAGCCCACCGCTGGGCGAAATGCACGAGGAGCCGAGACGTGGCGAAGCCTGCCCCGCCTGTCGAAGAAGAAGGACGACGATCCGTTCGCCCCTGAGCGCGGACCGTTGCTGACCGTCCGCTTCGCGATCGCGCTGCTGCTGATCGTCGCCGGGATCGGGTGGATCCTCTACTACTACTTCGGGATCCGGCCCGAGGGCGGCTTCGGCGCGCTCAACGACCAGGGCAAGCCGGTCCAGCCGGGCGGCCCGTCGTTCCTCGCCGATCTCGAGGGCAAGAACTACCTGATCGGCTTCGTGCTGCTCTTCCTCGGCCTCGCGGTCTCGGCGCACCCGAGCACCCCGCTCGGTCGCGGCCGGGGCGTCGTGGTCGGGATGCTCGGCTGCTTCCTGATCGGGCTGCTGTGGATCTGCATCTTCTACATCTTCCTGACCGGCAAGGACCCCGACTACATCGCGGTCTTCACCGACCTGGGGCAGAAGAACCTGTTCGTCGGCATCGCCTTCATGGCGGTCGGCTTCACCTTCGCCACCCGCTGGGAGTAGTCCTCCCCGTCCGTACGACGCGGCGCCGGTGACCTTCGGGTCACCGGCGCCGTTCGTTTTCCACAAGGTTCTCCCCAGCCTGGGGAGAACTACATGGGTGTCATTCGTCCACAACGGTGGAAAAGCCTGGGGAAATCAGGCGAGGGCGGCACTGCGGAGCAGGGTCGCCACGACCAGCAGGGCACCGATCGCGATCAGGCCGCCCGCCTGCACCGCGCCGCGGCGCTCCCGCGGTGCGTAGGCCAGCAGCGCGGCCACCACCGCACCCCCGACCAGGCCGCCGAAGTGGCCCTGCCAGGAGACGTTCGGCAGGGTGAAGGTGAGCACCACGTTGATGCCGATCCACAGCAGCAGGCTCCTGCGGCCGCGCACCGACCTTGAGGGCCAGCACGACCAGCGCGCCCATCAGGCCGAAGATCGCCCCCGAGGCGCCGACCGTCGCGCTGAACTCGCCCGCCAGCCAGTAGACCGACACCGAGCCCGCCAGGCCGGAGACGAAGTAGACCGCGAGGAAGCGGGCCCGCCCGAGCACCTGCTCCAGCCTGGGCGCCGAGGAACCACAGAGCCAGCATGTTGAACGCCGGTGCAGCGGCTGCACGTGGGTGAACATGCTGGTGACCAGACTCCCAGTAGGCGCCGTCGTGCACGCCGGGGACCCAGGTCGCGGAGGCACCCGCGTCGCAGGCGGCCTTCGAGGTCAGGATCGCCGCGTCGCCGTCGAAGCACACGCCCCGCGCCCGCAGCGCCAGCAGGTCACCGAGCCGGCTGGTGAGGCCGCCGGTGAGCGTGATCGCGAGCCAGACCGCCGCGTTGACGACGATCAGCACGATCGAGGTCAGCGCCGGGTTGCGGGAGGGCCGCCCGCCGTAGGCCGCTGTCGGCTGACGCACCGACTTCCTGCCCTCGTTGACGCACGACGGGCACTGGAAGCCCACCGAGGCGTCGCGCATGCAGTCCGGGCAGATCGGCTTGTCGCAGCGCTGGCAGCGGATCCAGGTCTCCCGGTCGGGGTGCCGGTAGCAGGTCGGCACCCCGACCGGAGGGTTGGTCATCGCCTCGTCGTCCTCGAGGTCAGCCCTTGATCTCGACCGACTCGATGACGACCGGGTCGACCGGCTTGTCGTTGCGGCCGGTCGGGACGGCGGCGATGGCGTCGACCACGTCGCGCCCGGCCTGGTCGGCCACCTCACCGAAGATGGTGTGCTTGAAGTTCAGCCAGGTGGTCGCGCCGACGGTGATGAAGAACTGCGAGCCGTTGGTGCCCGGGCCGGCGTTCGCCATGGCGAGCAGGTAGGGCTTGTCGAAGGTGAGCTCCGGGTGCGGCTCGTCCTTGAACTGGTAGCCCGGGCCACCGGTGCCGGTGCCGTCGGGGCAGCCGCCCTGGATCATGAAGCCGGGGATGATCCGGTGGAAGGTGAGGCCGTCGTAGAACGGGCCCTCGCCCGTCGTACCGCCGCGGCGGTCGGCGGTGAACGGGCCGTCGGGGGTGACCTCGACCGGGTTGCCGGTGGCCAGGCCGACGAAGGCTCTTGACCGTCAGCGGTGCGTGGTTCGGGAACAGGTTGACCGTGATGTCGCCCTTGTTCGTCTTCAGGACGGCCTGCTGGTCTGCCATGGATTTCCTCGTCTCGTGAGCGATGTCGTCGTACCGGTCCGGGGTGAGCCGGCAACGCCACGATCCTACGAGGGCTTGCGCAGGGGACCATGCTGGACCTCAGGTCCCGTCCGACGACACCGAGGAGAACGCGATGAAGACCCTGAAGAGGCTCGTCCTGGTCGGCCTGGTCGGCGCGGCCGTGGCCGCCGTCGCCAAGCGGCTGCAGGCCGGTGGCGAGCAGCAGTGGCAGTCCGCCGAGCCGCGTCCCTGAGTCAGGTCCGCGCGAGTCCGGGTGGTCCTGGCGCACCCGGACGACCACCCGGTGCTCGACCCAGAAGATCAGGCCGGGGATCAGGCCGGCGACGAGCACCAGGCCCAGGCCTGGGGGATGCTCCAGCGCAGCCTTCTGGCTGAGCACGAACGCCACCACGACGTAGACCATGTAGATCCAGCCGTGCACCAGCCAGATGGGCGTCAGGTCGTCGCCGAGTCTGCTGGAGCGCGGAGCCGTCCGTGAGCAGGTACTTGCACAGCGAGCCGAGGGTCCCGACGACGAGCAGGACACCCACCACGAGTGCGAGCACGCGGTAGGCGGTGAAGAGCCTTGGTCACGGCTTCGAGGGTACGGCGTCGTCCGGCTCGGTCTCGTCGGCGGCCTCCTCGGCCGGCCGCTCGGTCGTGACGTCGCGCACGTGGCGCCACCACAGGAAGACCGCGAAGGCGGCGAAGACCCACCACTCGATCGCGTAGAGGATGTTGCGCAGGCCGGTGAAGCGGCTCGCCGGGGGAAAGCCTGGTCCAGGCTCGCGGCGACCACGCCGGCCGCCGCGTCGCTGGGCGCGGTCCGCTCGGCCACCACGTAGGCGCCGTACAGGTCCTGGCCGTCGACGAGTCTGCACCAGGTCGGCCACCCGCAGGTGGGCGATCGTCCCGTCGGAGGGGTCGTCGTCGCCGGCCTCGGCGGACTCGGTCGGCTGCAGCCAGCCGAGGAGGTCCACCTCGCCGGTGGGCGGCGGCGGGACGTCGGCGATGCGGGTGCCCGCCGGCACCCAGCCGCGGACGACCGGTACGGCGGGGCGGTCCGCCGCGCCGACGCTCAGCGGGGTGACCAGCCACGACCCGTCGGCACCGTCGGCGCCCTCGCGCCCGGTGACCAGCACGGTGCCCGCGGTGAGGAAGGTGCCGGTGACCTCGACCGGGCGCCCCAGGCCGGCGGTCGGGAACGGGTCGTCGGGACCGAGCACGTCGGTGATCGGGACCGGGTCGGCATGGGTGAGATCGACCTGCTCGGCCGCGCGGCGGTCCTGCCAGGCGTCGTACTGCCACACCCCCATGCCGGCCGCGAAGCTCACGCCGACCAGCGCGAGGAGGTGCACGCCCCACAGCCGCACGCTCCACCACCGAACCACCTCCTCAGGGTACGGGCGGTGCAGTCCCCCCGGGAAAGCGCCCTCCTGCCCGCTGGTCTGACCACTTGACCACCAGGGCAGTCGGCACTACCGTCCTCGACATGGCTCTGCGACCCGTGACCCGCCGCTCCGTGGCCGACCAGGTCTTCGACCAGGTGCTCGACGACGTCCTCGACGGCGAGACTCGCCGCCGGCGAGCCGTTGCCCAGCGAGCGCCGGTTGGCGGAGGTGCTCGGCATCTCCCGGCCCGCCGTCCGGGAGGCGTTGCAACGGATCGCGCAGACCGGGCTGGTCGAGGTGCGCCACGGCGGTGCGACCACGGTCCGCGACTTCCGCAGGTCCGCGGGTCTGGACCTGCTGCCGCGGCTGCTCGTCCGCGGCGGACGGCTCGACACCGCCATCGCCCGCAGCGTCATCGAGGTCCGGGCCGAGGTGGGTCCCGGCATCGCCGCGCTCGCCGCGCAACGCGGCGGGCCGGGCCTCGCCCACCAGGCTCCTCGACGTCGTCGCCGCCATGGACGGCGACTCCGAGGCGATCCGCTGGCAGGAGCTCGCGCTCGACTACTGGGACCTGCTCGTCGACGGCGCCGAGTCGATCGTCTACCGGCTGATGTTCAACAGCCTGCGCACCGCCTACGAGCCGGCCCTGCCCGCGCTCGGCTCCGTCCTCGCCGCGGAGGTCGGCCAGGCCGAGCCCTACCGGCTGCTCGCCGCCGCCGTCCGGGCCGGTGACGCCGCCACCGCGCGGGCGGCCGCGGTCCGGGTGCTGACGCCCACCGCCGAGGCGCTGCTCACGGCACTGGCCTCGATCGGGGACGCCTCGTGAGCCCGCGCGAGGCGCACGCCCTGCGTCGCGTGGCAGCCGACCAGGCCCGGATCGACGGCAAGGCTCGACGGCAAGTACGTCGGCGACAAGGCCGCCGGGCGTCGTACGAACCAGGGGATGGGCGAGGTCCTCGCCGCGTTCTGGCGGCACCCGAGCCCCTACCTGCTCGGCACCGCCCTCGGCGCCGCGATCACCGGCCGCGTGCTGGCCGGGCCCGGCTCGTGGTGGGAGTCTGCTCGTGCCCGTCGGCCTGGTCGCGGTGCTGCCGGTCGTGGAGTGGTTGGTCCACGTGTTCATCCTGCACTGGAAGCCGCGCCGCGTCGGTCCGCTGACCCTCGACCCGCTGCTCGCCCGCAAGCACCGCCTCCACCACGCCGACCCGCGCGCGATCCCGCTCGTCTTCATCCCCTGGCAGGCCCAGGCCGTGGCTCGCGCCCGCCTGGACCGGGCTGGCCTGGCTGGTCATGCCCACCTGGACGTCGATGTTCACGCTGCTGGTGGCGATCTACACCATCAAGTCCGGCTACGAGTGGACCCACTACCTGCTGCACAGCGACTACCGGCCGAGGTCGGCGTGGTACCGCAAGGTCTGGCGCAACCACCGGCTGCACCACTACAAGAGCGAGCACTACTGGTTCACCGTCACCACGGCCGGTACGGCGGACCGGCTCTTCGGCACCGCGCCGGACCCGAGCACGGTCCCCACCTCGCCGACCGTCCAGCGCCTGCACGACCTGTCCCGGTGACCACACCGCGGGACAAATCCTCCCGCGGGAGGTAGTCACCGGTCGCGGTGGGACGCCAGGATCGGGCCGTGCGGATCTCTCACCTCAACTGCGCGACGATGCGGCCGCCGCTGGCACCGCGGATGGTCGCCCACGTGCTCCTGCTCGAGCGGCCCGACGGGCTGACCCTCGTCGACACCGGGTTCGGCACGGCGGACCTGGCCGACAAGCACCGGCTCGGCCGACCGTTCCTCGCGGCGGTCCGCCCGGCCCTCGACCCCGGGGAGACCGCGCTCGCCCAGGTCCGTGCGCTCGGCCACGACCCGGCGGCGGTGACCGACATCGTGCTGACCCACCTCGACCTCGACCACGCCGGCGGGATCGGCGACTTCCCGCACGCGCGGGTGCACGTGCACGCCACCGGAACCGAGGCCGCCCAGCACCCCTCGCTGGCCGAGAAGCAGCGTTACCTCCCCGCCCAGTGGGCGCACGGGCCGCGCTGGGAGACCCACGTCGAGGGCGGTGACGACTGGTTCGGGTTCGCCTCCGTCACGGCGCTCGCCGACGACGTCGTCATCGTGCCGCTGCCCGGGCACACCCGCGGGCACTCCGGCGTCGCGGTCCGCAAGGACGACGGCCGCTGGCTGCTGCACGCCGGCGACGCCTTCTTCCACGGCGACCAGGTCCGCGAGCCGGCGAGTCGCCCGCCCGCGCTGAGCGCCTTCCAGCGGGTGATGGCGGTCGACAACAAGGCCCGGGTGCGCAACCTGGAGCGGCTGCAGGAGCCTGGCCCGGGCGAACGGTGACCAGGTCACCGTCTTCTGCGCCCACGACAAGGCACAGGCTCGACGCGCTGCGCGGCTGAGCCTCAGCCGCCGTTGCGGCAGACCGCGAACGGCAGTCTGCCGGGTCCGGGTGAGCTCGGCCGCGGCGGCGGGGTTGCTCAACGTGTAGCCGAGCCGTCCGCTGGCCGGGTCCGCCACCCCGCGGCTCATCGCGAGGGCGAAGTCCGGCCGGGTCGGCGGCATCACCTCGGCCAGCCGGACCCGGTCGAAGGCGTCGTTGCGGGTCGGCCCGAGCCTGGACGGTGGCGAGACTCGGTGCCGAGCGCCACGGAGTAGGCGTCCAGGCTCGTCGAGCGCGCGCAGGGCGGCCGCCGGAGCATCGGCCAGCCTGGGCCTGCATGCCCTGGCCGAAGACGCTGTCGAAGGACAGGCAGGACCGGTCGACGTACGTCGAGACGGCCTCGCGACCGACCAGGGCCAGCAGGTTCGCCTGCGCCCCCCAGGACTGGGCGACGTCGGGCGGAGCGGCCGAGGTGACCAGGTGGCGCGCGGTGTCGACGACCGCCCCCCGGAGGCGGCCGACGCCTGCCTTGACCGCGCGCTGCACCGACGCCATCGGGACGGTCTCGTGGAAGACCAGGATCCAGCCGCCGTCGTACGTCGCCTCCCAGGCCACGTCGTCCTGGCCGATCCCGAAGTCGGCACGCAGGCGCGCGTCGTCGGGCCGCAGCAGACCGAGCGAGAGCGTGGCCGTGGTGGGTGCCTTGCGCCAGAAGGCGGCCCGCTCGGCGGCCGGGCTGGCGCCGGTCAGGGAGCCGTAGCCCAGGACCAGGCGGAGCCTGGTCGAAGTCGGTGACCGTGAGCGACGTGGCGCTCGTGGGCACCAGGGTCAACGCGGCGGCCGAGGGCTCCAGCGAGGGGTCGTACCCCGTCGCCACGGGCGCCGGAGGCGCCGCGTCCTGGTAGACCGGCTCCGGCTCACTGGTGCACCCGGTGAGCACGGCCCCGACCAGCGCCGCGCAGGCGAGGGCTGCGCGGGACCGGGGGTGCTTCACGGCGCTGAGTCTGCCAGAGACGCGCCGGTGGCGGACGCCGTACTGCACGACGTCCGCCACCGGTGGGAGAACCGGGCTCAGCGCCCGATCGCCTGGGCCTCCTGCAGACCCGCACGCAGGTCGGCCGGCATCCGGTCCGGGCTGCCGCCCGTCGCCTTGCGGGCACGCAGCCCCGCAGCGGCGGCCGGCTCGGGAGCCGGCACCGGGTCACACTGCTGGTCGCTGCGGTTGCCGGGCTTGCGGGCCGGCAGCGCACCGGTGTCGAGGTAGGTCGCGATGGTGTTGTCGGTGCAGTCGATGCCCGACAGCGAGCCCGAGTGGGTGGTGCCCCCCACGCCCTCGATGAGGTACGACGACGGGAACGCCTTGCGGGTGGCCAGCGCCCCCGAGTAGACGGTCGCGGCGTCGTTCGTCTCGGCGATGAGCAGGATCTTCGTCGAGATCCGCGACCCGTCGACGCGCACCGCCTGCTGCGACGCGGCCGGCCAGTTCAGGCAGGGCGCGTTGTACCAGGTGTTCCCCCAGGTCAGGAAGGGGTGCTTGAGGTGGATGCGCCACGAGTCGGCCTGGGTGCGCTTCCAGCCCGGCCACTTCGCGTCCGTGCACTGCACGCCGTTGTAGATCGCGAAGCCGTTGTCGTCTCCGGGCCCGCCGTAGGCTGGCGAGCACGTCGCTGCCGTCGCCGGTCTTGACCAGGCTTGGCGTAGGCGTCGCCGAGCGCGACCCAGTCGTAGACGTAGTAGCCGGCGCTGAGCATCACGTCGTCGAGCTCGTCCGGGCCGAGCTTTGCCGTCGGCGGCCGGGTTGCGGTCGAGTTTGCGCCCGCAGGCGGTAGTAGCCGCGCTTGATGGCGCGCCAGTCGGTGCCGAGGCCGAAGTGCGCGTCGTGGTCGGCGACCCACTTCCAGTAGGTGTCCAGGTTCTTGTCGAACTGGATGTCCTGGTCGAGGTTGGCCTGGTAGAAGGCGTTCTTGGCGTTGAGCACGCCGTCCCACACGAACCGGCCGACCTGCTTCGGGAACAGGGTCGCGTAGACCTGGCCGAGGTAGGTGCCGTAGGAGAAGCCGTAGTAGTTGAGCCTTCTCCTGGCCGGCGGCCTTGCGCAGGCTGTCGAGGTCGCGGGCGACGTCGGTCGTGCGCAGGTGCGGCAGGAGCCCCTTGGCGTCGGCCTTCGCGCAGGCGCGGGAGTAGTCACTGGTGGTCTGGCGCCACCAGCGCAGGTCCGCGGCCCGGGTCGGGACGTAGTTCGGGCGGTCGTAGCCCGCGCCCGGGTAGTCCGGGTCGCAACGCAGCGACGGCGTGCTGCGACCGACGCCGCGCGGGTCGAAGCCGTACCAGTCGAACTTCGCGCCCACGCCGTTCGGGATCGCGCCGCCGAGCGTGGCGTAGGCGAGGCCGGAGCCGCCGGGACCACCGGGGTTGACCGCGATCATGCCCTTGTAGTCGGGGTCGGTGTGCAGCTTTGCGGCTCACCGCGATCTGGATCTTCTTGCCGTTCGGCCGCGCGTAGTCGAGCGGGACCTCGAGGTTGGCGCACTGGGCGCCGGCAGCCCTGAGCCGTGCGGTGGGGCACTCGCCCCACACCGGCGCCGGAGGTGTGTACGACGGCACGCCGGCCGTGCGTCCCCCGGGGGCACGGTCGGCGGGAGCCGCCGTGCTGCTGGCCGTCGGCACGAGCAGTGCCGCGGCGGTCAGTCCTGACGCAACGATCGTCAGCGTTCTCTTCACGTGGAATACCTCCGAGTAGATAGACCGGGCCGCAGCCCGGCCCTTCGACCCTGCCTGCTCGGAGACGATGCGTCCAGCCCCTCGGCGCAGATTTTCCGGTCGGATCAGGGCTTGACCGCAAGAGTGAGCGCGAAGTCGCCCGGCTCGTCGGTCCACACCCGCGCGACCGCGAGGCCGGCGGCCTCGAGCTCGGCGGCGATCCGGCTGACGCGGAACTTGGTGGAGATCTCCACCCGCAGGCTCCTCGCCGACGGCCAGGCTCCAGCACCAGGTCGGCACCCGGCACACTGACCCGCTGCGGGACCTCCGCGCGCAGCCGCATGTCCATCCGCTCCATGTGGCCGTCCCAGAACGGGATGTAGGAGAAGGCGTCCTGGTCGAAGTCCGCCCCGAGTCTCACGGTTGACGACCGTGAGGGAGTTGCGGATGAACGCCTCCGTCACGCCCTGGCTGTCGTCGTAGGCCGCGATCAGCCGGTCGGCGCTCTTGACCAGGTCGGTGCCCAGCAGCACCGAGTCGCCGGGCTGCAGCAGGTCGCCGAGCGCGCCGAGGAAGGCCTTGCGCTCCTCGAGGTAGAGGTTGCCGATGGTGCCGCCGAGGAAGGCCACCATCCGCCGCCCGCCCTGCGGCAGGCTGGGCCAGGTGCAGGGTGAAGTCGCCGACGACCGCGACGACCTCCAGGCCGGGGTAGGCCGTGGCGATCTGGTCCGCCGCCTCGCGCAAGGTGCCCTCGGAGACGTCGACCGGCGCGAACCGCTCCAGCCGGCCGGCACCGGTGAAGGCGTCCAGCAGCAGCCGGGTCTTCTCGCTGGTCCCGCTCCCGAGCTCGACCAGCGTGGTCGCACCGCTCGCCGCGACGATCTCGTCGGCGTGCGCCTCGAGGATCGAGCGCTCGGCCGCGAAGGGGTAGTACTCCGGCAGCCGGGTGATCTCGTCGAAGAGCCGCGAGCCGTGGTCGTCGTAGAGCCAGCGCGGCGGGAGGGTGCGCGGGTGCCTAGTCAGGCCGCGTCGTACGTCGTCGACGAGGCTGCCGCTGGCCCAGTCGGGGTCCAGCAGCACGGTCATCTCGGGCTCGCGTCGCGCGCTCATCGGGGCTCCCCTCCGTCGGCCAGGCGCAGCCGGACAGTGCCCACCGTGCGCCCGGTGGGAAGAAGTTGCGGTAGCCGGCCCGTGCGTGGCCGGCCGGGGTGAGCGCGCAGCCGCCGCGCAGCACCATCTGGTTCGACATGAACTTGCCGTTGTACTCCCCGATCGCGCCCGCCGCCGGGTGGAAGCCGGGGTAGGGCAGGTACGCCGAGGAGGTCCACTCCCAGCAGTCGCCGAAGACCTGGCGCAACCGGCCCGTGCTCTCACCCGCGGCGCGCGGGTGGAAGGTCTCGGTGTCGGCGAGGTTGCCCGGCGTCTCCTCGCCGGCGTCGCGACGGACGGCGTGCTCCCACTCCGCCTCGGTGGGCAGCCGCTTGCCCGCCCAGGTCGCGTAGGCGTCGGCCTCGTAGTGGCTCACGTGGCTCACCGGCACCCCCGGGTCGACCGGGAAGGTGCCGTGCAGGGTGTGCTCGAACCACACCCCGTCGACCTGCTGCCAGTAGAACGGCGCCTCCCACTGCTCGCCGTTGACCCGGCCCCACCCGTCGGAGAGCCACGAACTCGGCGCGCCGGTAGCCGCCGTCGGCCATGAACTCCAGCCACTCGCCGTTGGTCACCAGGCGGTCCGCCAGGCGGTAGGGCTCCAGCCAGGTCTGGTGCAGCGGGAGCTCGTTGTCGAAGCAGAAGCCGGCGTCGCGGTGGCCGATCTCGACCAGCCCGCCGGCGACCTCGACCCAGCCCAGGCTCGTCCGGGGTCGAGGCCGGAGCCGGGCGCCCGGCGTACACCGGCTGCAGGGGGTTGAGCGAGAGCACGTGCTTGATGTCCATCAGCAGCAGGCTCCTGGTGCTGCTGCTCGTGGTGGAAGCCGAGACCGATCGTGCCCGCCAGGCTTGTCGATCGAGCCCTGGTCGAGGCTGTCGAGCAGTGTCTTGACCCGCTCGTCGACGTTGGCGCGGTAGAGCCCCACGTCGTGCGCGCCCGGGCGGCTGATCACCCCGCGCTCGGCGCGGGCGTAGCGCGGGCCGACCGCCTCGTAGTAGGAGTTGAAGAGGAACCAGTACCGGTCCTGGTACGGCGCGAAGCCCGCCTCGTTCTCGGCCAGCAGGAAGGTCTCGAAGAACCACGTCACGTGCGCCCGGTGCCACTTCGTCGGCGACACGTCCGGCATGGACTGCACGGTCTGGTCCTCCGGCGACAACGGCGCAGCGAGCCGCTCCGTGTGGGACCTGACCTCGTCGTAGCGGGTCAGGAGGGCATCGGCCGTCCACTGCGCGGTGGTCATGACCCGACAGTAGGCCGCGGCGCCGACATCAAACAGGGGCGAGCCGTGAACGTCAGTAGTCGATGGTGTGCTCGCCCAGCAGCGCGCGTACGTCGGCGTCCAGGGGCAGCCCCGCGGCCGGGCGGTCCTCGGTGACGTACTCCGCGAAGTCCCCGCTCGGCTCGCGGGTCATCAGCGCGAGGTCGTCCTCCCACCCGCCGTCGAGCTCCCACAGCCCGAGCAGGGACGCGGCGACGTTGCCCTCGACGGCGTCGCCGTCGGCCACCGGCAGGTCGGGGGTGGAGGCGAAGGACTGGACCAGGCCGTCGTCGTGGACGTAGACGTCGTCGCCCAGGACGTACGCCGCGACGGCGTCCGCGAAGCCCTCGGTCCACGCGCAGGCTGCGCGAGGTGACCTTGTCGATGAAGTGCGGGGTGCAGTTCTGCACCGCCGGGAAGTGCTCGCCGTAGAGCTCGCCACTGCCACCAGTGCCCGGCCTCGTGGACGATGGTGTGCCGCGAGGCGGCGTCCTCGCCGGCCAGGATCGGGGAGTTGCTCTCGCCAATGTCGAAGTAGCCGCCGTCCTTGCGGCCGGCCGCCCACACGAAGGCCTGAGCGTCGAGCAGTCCGCGGCGCTCGTCTCCCGCGCGGTCCAGCAGGGCGAGCCGGTGCCGCGATCGGCGTACAGGCTCGCCGGCGGTGTCGACGATCTTCCACGCTCCCGCGTCCTTGGGCGGAACGGCGACCGTGCCCATGTCCTCGCCGGTGACGTCGACGCTGAACGTGTGCACCCGGCCGCCCACGTCGTCGACCACCTGCCACAGCCCGCGCGAGGACGCCGGGAAGCGCAGGATCGCACCGGCCGGCAGGTCGCCGTCGACACAGGCGTCGAAGCGCCCCTCGTCGTCGGTGATCCCCGTCGCCAGCGGCTCCTCCGCCTGCCCCGCCGGCCACAGGCTCCCAGTCGGACGCGCGGACCGGGCCGGTGATCGGGACCGGGCCGCCGTCCTCGTCGCCGTCCTCGGCGCTGTCCCAGGTGTACTGCAGCGTGCCGGTCACGCACTCCGGCGCGGGTCGCTCCTGGGGCGCGGCGGCGCCGGGCTTCGTCGTGCAGGCGGCGAGCAGGAGGACCGCCGCCGCGCCCGGCGTCAGTCGTCGTACGACGGTGGGGAGTCCTCGGAGCACGACGCAGGATAGCCCCGGGCCACGGGCCCGGGGCTCCTCCGCGCCGGGGACTACTCGGCGAGCGCGCCCCGGAGCGCGCCGACCGCCTGCGCGATCGCGGCCTTCGCCGCGGCGGTCTCGTGCAGGCTGTTGACCATCACGAAGTCGTGGACGATGCCGAGGTAGCGGGTCGCGGTCACGTCGACGCCCGCCCGGCGCAGGTTCGCGGCGTACGCCTCACCCTCGTCGCGCAGCACGTCGGCCTCGGCGGTGATGACCAGCGCCGGCGGCAGGCCGGTGAGGTCCTCGGTGGTGGCGCGCAGCGGCGAGGCCGTGATCTCGGCGCGCTGAGCGGGGTCGGTCGTGTACTGGTCCCAGAACCACTTCATCCCGTCGCGAGCGAGGAAGTAGCCCTCCGCGAAGTCGTGGTAGGCTCTGCGTGTCGAACGCGGCGTCGGTGACGGGGTAGAAGAGCACCTGGAAGCGGAACGCGACGTCGCCTCGCTCCTTGGCCAGCAACGTCAGCGCGGCGCTCATGTTGCCGCCGACCGAGTCGCCGGCCACCGCGATCCGGCCGCCGTCCAGCCCCTTGTCGGCGCCGTGCTGCGTGACCCACTGCGCGACGGCGTACGCCTGCTCGATCTGGTGGGGGTACTGATACTCGGGCGCCCGGTCGTACTCCGGGAACACGACGGCGGCGCCGACGCCGACCGCGAGGTCGCGCACCAGCCGGTCGTGGGTGTGCGCGTCCCCGAACACCCAGCCCGCGCCGTGGACGTAGAGGATGACGGGGAGGTCGCCGGTCGCGCCCTGCGGCTTGACGATGCGGACCTGCACGGTGCCGGTCGGCCCGCCGGGCACCTCGGTCCACTCCTCGTCGACCTCCGGCTTGAAGATCGGGTCGTCCTGGACGCCGTCGACGGCGGCGCGGCCCTCGGCGGGGGGCGGCTGGTAGAGGAAGGGCGGCTGGCTGGTGGCCTCGACGAATGCCTGGGCGGCCGGCTCCAGCGCGATGTTCTTCGGGTTGGCGGTCATGGCAGCAGGCTCCTGTGGTTGTCGGGGGGAACGACCAAGGCGAATTACCTTGTGCACAAGATATTACGTCGCCAGTACCTTGCGCGCAATGCTTATAGGCGAAAACCTTTCACGCAAGGTAGTTGCGCCCTACCCTTGAGCCATGGCCACGCCGAAGCACAGCCTCGACCTCGGCGAGCAGGCTGTGCTTCTCGCTCTACACCGCCCAGCGGCTCGTCACCGCCGCCTACCGCCCGATCCTCGACGCGCTCGGCCTCACCTACTCGCAGTACGTCGCGATGCTGGCCCTCTGGGAGTCGGCGCCCCTCACCATGGGCGAGTCTCAGCACCCGCCTCGGCCTGGACTACGGCACCGTCACTCCCCTGGTGAAGCGCCTCGAGGCCGCCGGCCTCGTCGCCCGGACCCGCAGCACCGCGGACGAGCGCACCGTCCACGTCACCCTCACCGACGCCGGGATGGACCTGCGCACGAAGGCCGTGAGCATCCCGGACTCGATCGCCGAGGTCATGGCGCTGGAGCCGGGTGAGTTCGCGACGTTGAAGGACAGCCTCGAGCACCTGAGCGCGAACGTGGCTGGACGAACGGAAGACTGACGGACAGGAAGCCGTCGGCCTACGGCCGTGGGTCTGTCGGTGGAGCCTAGGGGACTCGAACCCCTAACCCCCTGCATCTCTCGCGGGCTCAACATCCCGAACCATGGCAGATCATCGACCACCACAGCCTGAGCGTGGACGCGCATAGATCGCGGCCCGTGAGTCGCATGACCCCACATCGACCGACACGGTCGATAACGACTTGCACGGGTAACCGTGCAGGTCACGACACTGATCTGAGCGCACCTTGGCGGCTCAGCCCGAGCGACCATCGTCTGAAAGTCTGGAGCGGGGGATGACGTCCACGTCGAGGCCAGCCCAGAGCCACGGCTCGGGTGACTCGCTCCAGGGCCCGGCTGCGGTGATCTGGGATGGACTCTCGATAGATGACGACGGCTGGGACGGCCATCATCTCCGAGTCGATGTGCAGGTCGCCGTCCGAGTCGACGTAGTCGAGCCCTGCGCGTCCCGTCGCTCGCACCTTGTACCCAGGAGAGGAATCGATCCAGCCCTTGCGATGTCGGAGGGACTCGATACCTGCCTCTGAGCGATCGCCCTGCAACGACTGCCCCGTCGGCCAGTCGATGATCGTCCAGTCGTCCCTGCCCTCACAGACCCGATCTACCTCGGCCAGGACAGCCGAGGAGTCGGCTGGCCAACGCCTCGCGTCAAGCATGGTGTCGAGTCTCGTGATGTCGCAGCACGCCGAGCCACCGTCACGGAACCGAAGCTCGTACCTCTTCTTACGGAGCCGGCCACGACCAGGGAGTCTCCGCACACCGACCAGTAGTTCCCGGGCAACCGGAACGGGGGCGTCTCTTCTCACGTCCGCTCCCGATCGGTCGCCTCTGGCTGCCAGTCCACGCACTCCAGGACGCGATCAGACTTCAAGGCATCGAGTAGTCCCGGCTCCCCCGACACCTTCGTGCCCTGGAGGTCGTAGTCGGTCCAGACGAACCAAGAATGATCCGCCGGCCAGATGTTCGTGGGCGAGAAGTCGTAGTGCCCGCCCTTCTCAGAGATCAAGTCCTCCACGCCACGGAGCGGCCCTTCCCACAGGTGCGTGCAGTCGAAGTCACCTCCGGCTGGAAGCGAGGCGTAGAAGGCGTAGCAGCGCGTTTCTTCTCCTGCCTCGGAGTGATCCGCGAGGACTCTCAGCAAGGCCGTGAGGCTCTCTTGGTCGAGGGAGCCTTCCGGAGGCGCGGACACGGAGGCCGGCCAGCTCCCCTTGGGAAACCAGCGGTGGCAAGGCGGATACTCCCGCGTCCCAGCGAAGTCGGGGAACCTGGCCAGATAGTCAGCCCAGGTCACTCGAACCCACGGGCTGCCCGGGTGGACCACGAAGCCAAGGGGTGTCCCGGTCACAGTTGTGGACTCGTCGAGGTTCACGTCCCCGATGATGAGCGGAGCAACGTCGCCCGCATCCCACCTGCGCCTGTGAAGGTCATCGTGGCTACCAAGCCCTTCGAGGGATCGGTTCTCATGCATGGCGTGAAGCACCCCACGTTGACACTGGCCAGCGTTCAGCGTCGTAACCAGTGACACTCCCCTCGGGCGGGAGGTCCGCAAGCCAGGCCATCGCCTCCTCGGGGTCAGCGGTTCGCTTCATCGCGGACTTGGACTCACTCACTTTGCGCCCTCACGCGCTTGCCGCGATCCACCACGAGCGTTGGCCATGACCGCAAGTTCTTCCGGGCTGGCGATGCTGATCCGCTGATCGACTAGAGCAAGCAGCCGGATCGGACGGCCTCCTGCCGCTGCGGCCTCGAACTTGTGGTGCCCGTCCAAGAGGAAGTGGCTCAGGACCCAGTGCTCGTAGTAGTCCTCGCCCTCGTCTATCGCTGGCTGGATCACGTCGAGCAGCGAGTACGCCACGGCGGTTCCCGGCTCGACGGCTCCCGCGTACTCGGCGACCCGAGCAGGGTCGTTCCAACTCGGCGGGACCATCGGGACGACGAACTCGTACAGGTGGCCATCGTTGGGCATCGGAGACTCGAAGGTTCGGTAGTACGCGGTCCCCGGGTTCTCTGGCGATCCGACCGCTGGGTCCACTCCCCACGTCGCGATCTGTTCGTGGGTGAAGTAGTCCGAGGGGCTGCCCGGCTCCACCAGCTGCGGAGCCACCTCCGGGAGCAACGCCGTGTACTCCGAGCGGGGAAGCACCTTTCCGTACGCCCGCAGCACACCGTCGTCGATCTGCTCTACGGTCCCGCTGAGGCGATCGTTGGCAAGCGCAAGGTCAGCGCGCTCAGGCTCAGCCAACTTCTTGAAGAGGGCAGGGGATGTGCCGCACCAGAGGTTCAGGCTCGAAGATCGACCGACCGTTCAGCCTGGAGACGGCGAGGCGGGAACGCCGTCCCTGGAGCAGGCTTGGGCGTAGGCACGGCGATGGCCGCACGCTTCTCCTTCACTCCCAGGGAAACGCTCTGACGCACATCTGCGAGCACGGGACGACGCTACGCGACACCCGCAGGAGTCGCTCGCCATTAGAAGCCGAAGCGTCCCGGAAGCCGCGACTGGGGTATGACCCCCTTTTGCCAGGCCCACAGTTACCGCTACGTCATAGCAGCAGTCATCCTGCGCAGGTTTCCAGGTCCTAGGGATGCAACCATGAGCGCCATGGCAGACCAGGTATCCCAACGGTTGATCGACCAACGCTTGCGGAACCGCGTGATCGAGGCCGTGGAGATCGTTGCCGAGGGTGATCGCGGTGTGTTGGCCGTCGGCGACACCGAGTACTTCAACTTCTTCTTCGACTTCATCGATGACGATCTTCCTAGGGCCTGGCGGTCCCTCTCGACCTACACCGCGGAGGAAGTGTCAGCCCTTGAGGACGTGCTGGCATCGATGCTCGCAGCCCTCGAAGCGACCTCCGGAATGGATCACTTGCAGATGATCGCCAGCGGCTGGCCTAGCAAGATCCAGCCTGTCGCCCAGCGAGCTCATGCGCTCATGCTCAGCCGAGGAAGGTTCAACGAAGAGTCGGAAGAGGAACTGCCTTCGGGCTGACCGGGATCAGATCCGAACTGACCTGATCAGTCGTCCGGTTCGGTTCTCGACTCTGCGGGGGGCAAGTTGGTTCGGAACTCCTTGACCACGGCTAGCGCATCCCGGAAAGAGGACGTCCGCGCCAGTTCGAGCGCCGGGTGAAAGCGTGCACGAGCCAGGTCGACGCGGTGGCGGTTGAAGCCAACAACGATCGCTGCACGAACGCTGATCGGGACGGGGCGCTCATCCCGTTTCCAGCGAACCATCCGGACCAAGACGCCGTAGGCTCATGCCCCAGGTCAGCGGGTACAGGTAAGGCAACGCTCCCAACGGGAGCCACACCAACATCCCGAGGATCAGGAGTTCGTCGTCCCACTCGATCGCGCTCGGGTCCTTCCAGATGAGGAAGGCAGTACCAGCAGTGAACACGAAGCCGAAGATGGCGAGGAGCGTGCTGACGCAACTTGCGACCTGAGCCGAAGACGGATCCTTCTTCGCAGCGATCTCGACACCCACCAGCAGCAGGAGCAGCGGCTGGATCAGGATCTCCACCGGCAGGGAGAAGCCGACGATCCCGAAGAAGAACTCGATCAACACCGTGGCAGCGAAGGTTTCCCGCATCGCCTTGCGGAAGAACGCCGGGTCATCGGCCTTCGTCACCGTGAAGACGAGCGCGAGACCAGAGACGACACCCCAACTGACCGTCTCCTTCAGGAGGTCTGGATTCCACAGTCCGACCTTCGACGCCAACCAGACCAGAGCCGCCATGTAGGCGTAGAACCCGAGCAAGACCAGAGAGATCGGCGGCTTGATCGCCACGACCAGGATCGAGGTGATGCTCGATCGCATGTCCTTGGACCGCACGGCAACAACCACGATCCAGATCGCCGCGACGGCGAGCCAGAGGAGGCTCGCGAGTCTCGCGGGAGGTGAGCACGCTGAGACCCTAGACGTGGTCTCCGACACGAGACCGGGCACGCCGGGTTGGCTCGTAAGTCAGAGGCTCTTCGTAACGATCGAGACCTTCCTCGCGCAGGGCGCACTCCTGGGACCGTTGCTGTTGAGCAGGCTGTCTCGTGTCGTCTGCGCAAGTTCCCCACTTGCGTCGGCGGCGAGTAGACCCAGGTGGGCGGGCGCTAGCCGATGGCATCCGTGCTGTTCTCGACGGCGCTGGGTTCACGTGGGCTGTTGGACACACGTTCCGCCGTACGGTGGCGACTCGTCTCGGAGAGGTGGGGGTGCCCGTTCGTCGCATCGCTGACCAGACTCGGGCACTTCGACACGAACACGACCTTGAGGGTCTATCTCGCCCAAGACTTCGACGGTGACAAGTCGGACCTCGCAGCGCATCTGGGACGATTCAGACGCCGTCGACGGTAAGCATGTGGGTAACAGACCATCCAGCCCGACTAGTGCTAGATGCTCCGTTGCAGGTCAGAGCCTGTTCTGGTGGAGCCTAGGGGACTCGAACCCCCTAACCCCCTGCTTGCAAAGCAGGTGCGCTACCAATTGCGCCAAGGCCCCGCAGCCCGTCGTACGACGGGCGGGGTGGTCAGTTCTTGGGGAGGGTGTCGGTCGCCTCGGCCCAGAGGGCCTGCTCGGCCTTGCTCTCCTGGAGGCTTCTTGCCGGCCACGACGACGCCGACGGCGGCGAGGACCGCGAGAACGAGCTTCTTCACTGCTCCACTCCTTGCTTCTAACGAGAAACCCCGGTCCGCGGTGACCGCGGCCGGGGTGTTCCGTGGGCCTAAGAGGACTTGAACCTCTGACCCCCACATTATCAGTGTGGTGCTCTAACCGTCTGGTTTATAGGCCCGGGTGGCCTGCTGTTGTTGGGTGGAAGCCCCGCGGCAGCAAGCCGAGGACAGACCTTACCGGAGCAGCGGAGCCGCTAACAAAACGAGGGCTCAGTTGTCTTCTGCCAAGGTGATCTCGACGCCGCCCAGGAGCGCGGCGGACATGTTGTAGAGGAACGCGACGAGGGTCGCCGCCGCGGTGATCAGCACGACGTCGATGGCCGCCACCAGCATCGTGAAGCCGAGCACGCGGCTGGTGCCGAGGTAGTCCTCGATCCGGAAGCCGGCGACGTCCTCGCCGCCGATGCTCTCCTGGATGGTGGAGTTGATCGAGTCCCAGACACCGGCGGCACCGAGGACCTGCCAGACCATCGCGACCGAGACCACGGTGACCACGGCGAAGGCGATGGAGAGCAGGAACGAGGTCTTCATGACCGACCAGGGGTCCACGCGCGTCAGGCGCAGGCGGGCGCGGCGCGGCGCGCGGGGACGGGCACCGGCCGGCGCGGCCGGCAGGGCGGTCGACGGCGGCTGCGGCGGGGTCGCCGGGGGGCCACTCGGCGATCCGTCCACGGGCGGACGGATCGCCGTCTCGTCGACACGCTCGCTCATCAGGCTCTCACTCTCCCCGGGATCCCCAGTGGTCCCTTCCTCACCCGAGACGGGCTCGGCGGTTCCTCCGATTGTGGCATCCGGGGCCTCATCGGGCGATTCCGTCGCCTCCTCCTCGGGGTCCTTGGCCTCCACGGAGCGGGCCACGACGGCGACGGTGTCGCCCTTCTTCGGCGTGACGAAGTTGACGCCCTGGGTGGAGCGGCCGGTGGGCCGGAAGTCGTCGTTGATGGGCGAGCGGACCACCTGGCCGGAGGCGGTGATGGAGAGGATCTCGTCGCCGTCGACGACGATGAAGGCGCCGACGAGGGAGCCGCGCTCCTCGTTCTCCAGACTTCATCGCCTTGATGCCGATGCCGCCGCGGGACTGCACGCGGTACTCCGCGATCCGGCTCCGCTTGGCCTTGCCGGCGTCGGTGATCGAGAAGACGTACTGGACCGGCGCCTCGGCGTCGCCCTCGGCCTCCTCGTTGGCGACCTCCTCGGCGCGGATGACGGCCATCGACAGCAGCGCGTCGCCGTCGCGGAACTTCATCCCGGTCACGCCGGACGTCGCCCGGCCCATCGGGCGCAAGCTGGTCGTCGGTCGCGGGGAAGCGGATCGCCTGGCCCTTGCGGGAGACGAGCAGGATGTGGTCGTCGCTGCTGACCAGGCTCCGCGCCGATCGACTCGTCGTCGTCGTCGCGGAAGTTGATCGCGATGACGCCGGCCTGGCGCGGGCTGTTGTAGTCGCCGAGGCGGGTCTTCTTGACCAGGCCCTTCTTCGTCGCCAGGACGAGGTACGGCGCCTGCTCGTAGTCGCGGATCGCGAGCACCTGGGCGATCGACTCGTCCGGCTGGAAGGACAGCAGCCCGGCGACGTGGCCGCCCTTGGCGTCGCGCGAGGCCTCGGGCAGGTTGTAGACCTTGGTCCGGTAGACCCGGCCGGCCGTGGTGAAGAACAGCAGCCAGTGGTGCGAGGTGGTCGCGATGAAGTGCTCGACCACGTCGTCGCCGCGCAGCGAGGCGCCGCGCACGCCCTTCCCGCCGCGCTTCTGCGTGCGGTACTGGTCGGCGCGGGTCCGCTTGGCGTAGCCGCCGCGGGTGATCGAGACGACCTGGTCCTCATCGGGGATCAGGTCCTCCATGGACATGTCGCCGGCGGCCGCGATGATCTGGGTACGACGGTCGTCGCCGTACTTCTCGACGATCTCGCCCAGGCTCCTCGACCACGATCGAGCGCTGGCGCGCGACGTTGGCGAGGATGTCCTTGAAGTCGGCGATCTTGAGACCCCAGTCGGCGAGACTCGTCGATGATCTTCTGCCGCTGCAGGGCCGCGAGCGAACGCAGCTGCATGTCGAGGATCGCGGTGGCCCGGACTCGTCGATGTCGAGCAGGCTCCATCAGGCCCTGGCGCGCCTCCGCGACGTCCGGCGAGCGCCGGATGAGCGCGATGACGTCGTCGAGCGCGTCGAGCGCCTTGACCAGGCCGCGCAGGATGTGGGCCCGCTCCTCGGCCTTGCGCAGCCGGTACTCGGTACGACGCCGGATGACCTCGACCTGGTGCTCGACCCAGTTGCTGATGAACTGGTCGATGGTCAGGGTCCGCGGCACGCCGTCGACCAGCGCCAGCATGTTGGCCGAGAAGTTGGTCTGCGAACCGGTGTGCTTGAGCAGGTTGTTGAGGACCACCCGGGCGACGGCGTCGCGCTTGAGCACGATGACGATGCGCTGGCCCACCCGCGAGGACGTCTCGTTGCGGACGTCGCTGATGCCCTGCACCTTGCCGGCGTCGGCCGACTCGGCGATCTTCACCAGCAGGTTGTCCGGGTTGACCATGTAGGGCAGGTCGGTGATCACCAGGACCGTGCGACCGGCCTTGTCCTCGTCGACCTCGATGATCGCGCGCTGGGTGATCGAGCCGCGGCCGGTGCGGTAGGCCTGCTCGATGCCCTCGCGGCCCACGATGAGCGCGCCGTTGGGGAAGTCGGGGCCCTTGACGCGCTCGATGAGCGCGTCCTGCAGCCTCCTCGCGGCTGGCGTCGGGGTGCTCGAGCGCCCAGACGGCGCCCTCGGCGACCTCGCGCAGGTTGTGCGGCGGGATGTTGGTGGCCATGCCGACCGCGATGCCGGCCGAGCCGTTGACCAGCAGGTTCGGGAACCGGGCCGGCAGGATCGTCGGCTCCTCGGTCTTCCCGTCGTAGTTGGCGACCATGTCCACGGTCTCTTCGTGGATGTCGCGCACCATCTCCATCGCCAGCGGCGCCATCCGGCACTCGGTGTAGCGCATGGCGGCGGCAGGGTCGTTGCCCGGAGAGCCGAAGTTGCCCTGGCCGGCGACCAGCGGGTTGCGCATCACCCAGGGCTGGGCGAGGCGGACGAGGGTGTCGTAGATCGCGGAGTCGCCGTGCGGGTGGTAGTTACCCATCACGTCGCCGACGACGCGCGCGCACTTGTTGAAGCCACGGTCGGGGCGGTAGCCGCCGTCGTACATGGCGTAGAGGACCCGGCGGTGCACCGGCTTCAACCCGTCGCGTACGTCGGGCAGGGCCCGGCCGACGATGACGGCCATCGCGTAGTCGATGTAGGAGCGCTTCATCGACTCCTGCAGGTCGACGGGCTGGACGCGCCCGCTGCCGCCGCCATCGGCGAGGTTGCTCTGGATCTCGGTCACGATTGCTCTCTCTGCTTCGATCTATCGATGTCTAGGACGGGTGTTAGAGACCTAGATATCGAGGAATCGGACGTCCTTGGCGTTGCGCTGGATGAAGGAGCGCCGCTGCTCGACGTCCTCCCCCATCAGGATCGAGAAGATCTCGTCGGCCTGCGCGGCGTCCTCGAGGGTCACCTGCAGCAGCACCCGCTGGTCGGGGTCGAGGGTGGTCTCCCACAGGCTCGTCGGCGTTCATCTCGCCCAGACCCTTGTAGCGCTGGATCGGCGCTTCCTTGGGCGAACTTCTTGCCCTGCTCGACGCCGTCGCGCATCACCGCGTCACGCTCGGAGTCGGAGTAGACGTACTCGTGCTCGTGCGGCTTGTTCCACTTGATCCGGTACAGCGGCGGCTGGGCGAGGTAGACGTGGCCGGCATCGATCAGCGGGCGCATGAACCGGAAGAGCAGGGTCAGCAGCAGCGTGTTGATGTGGTGGCCGTCGACGTCGGCGTCGGCCATCAGCACGATCTTGTGGTAGCGCAGGCTTGTCGAGGTCGAACTCCTCCTGCACGCCCGTTCCGAGCGCGGAGATGATCGCCTGGACCTCCTGGTTGGCCAGGACCTTGTCGATGCGGGCCTTCTCGACGTTGAGGATCTTTCCGCGGATCGGGAGGATCGCCTGGATGTTGTTGTCGCGGCCCATGACCGCGGAGCCGCCGGCCGAGTCGCCCTCGACGATGAAGACCTCGCACTCCTCGGGGTTGCGCGAGCCTGCAGTCGCGCAGACTTGCCCGGCAGGCCTCCCCCGCCGAGCAGGCCCTTGCGGTTGCGGGCCAGGTCGCGGGCCTTGCGCGCCGCGATCCGGGCGGTCGCCGCGGCCTGCGCCTTGCGGATGATCTCCTTGCCCTCGTTCGGGTTCTGCTCCAGCCAGGCACCGAGCCGGTCGTTCACGACCGACTGCACGAAGCCCTTGGCCTCGGTGTTGCCGAGCTTGGCCTTGGTCTGACCCTCGAACTGCGGGTTGGAGATCTTGAGGCTGATGATCGCGGTGAGACCCTCGCGGATGTCGTCACCGGTCAGCCGGTCCTCCTTCTTCTTGATCAGGCCCCACTCCTCGCCCCAGCGGTTGACGAGCGAGGTCAGCGCCGCACGGAAGCCCTCCTCGTGCGTGCCGCCCTCGGGGGTGTTGATCGTGTTGGCGAAGGTGTGCACCGACTCGTTGTACGACGAGGCCTGCCACTGCATGGCGATCTCGAGGCTCATCGGGTTCGGGACGTCCTCACCGGTGTCCGCCTCGGCGGCGATGATCGAGCCGATCGGCGTCTTGCGCTTGTTGAGGAAGTCGACGTAGTCGGCCGGGCCGCGCTCGTACTGGAAGACCTGCTCCAGCGCCTTGTGGCCGTCGACGTCGGCCGCGTGGATCTCGGTCGCGGCGTCGGCGACACCGTCCACGTCGGAGGCAGTGCCGTCCTCGACCGCCTCGGCGATCTCCTCGGCCTTGGGCCGCGCGTCCACGAACCGATGCGCAGGCCCTTGTTGAGGAAGGCCATCTCGCGAAAGCGGGTGGAGATCGTCTCGAGCGTGTAGTCGGTGGTCTCGAAGATGTCCGGCGAGGCCCACCACGTCACGGTCGTGCCGGTGCGCTCGCCCTCCTCGAGGGCACGGACCTGGCGCAGCGGGTAGTCGGGGACGCCGAGGGAGAACTCCTGCTCCCAGAGGTAGCCGCGGTTCTTCACCTGCAGGTGCAGGCGGTCGGAGAGCGCGTTGACGACGGAGGAGCCGACGCCGTGGAGGCCGCCGGAGACCTTGTAGCCGCCGCCCCCGAACTTGCCGCCGGCGTGCAGCACGGTCAGCGCCAGCGTCGCCGCGGGCAGGCTCCTGACCCGGCGCGGTGTCGGTCGGGATGCCGCGGCCGTCGTCGACGACGGTGACCGAGCCGTCGGCGTTGAGGCTCACCTTGATCACGTCGCAGTAGCCGGCCAGCGCCTCGTCGACCGCGTTGTCGACGATCTCCCAGATCAGGTGGTGCAGACCGCGCTCACCGGTGGAGCCGATGTACATGCCGGGGCGCTTGCGGACGGCCTCGAGGCCCTCCAGCACCTGGATCGCGGAGGCGTCGTACTCCATGCCCTGCGGGGTGGCCTGGTCGTCAGTCGACACGCGGGTGACCTCTTCTGCTCAACGGGGAGAACGCCGACGCCGATGGCATGGCGAAGGCCGAGTCGCGTCGGAAGACGGTGGTCAGGAGACGGTTTCTCGGCCAGGAACCCATTCTAGCCCGCTGAGGGCCTCAGATCACGTGAGCGACCCGTCGTAGGGGAGGTCCGGATCCGAGAACGCCGCCTGAGCGGCCCGGAATGCCTTGTCGGAGGCCCGCGCAGGGGGGCCGCCGGGTCCCCCCTACGCCCGAGCGGCCAAAGAACGCCGGGCCGGCCCCCAGGGGGACCGGCCCGGCACGAGCGCCGCGAATCGCTCAGGCAGCGATCGGCTCGTTGTTCAACCGCTTGTAGGTGTAGGCCGTGCCGACCAGCGCGATCGGGATGGCGGCCAGCAGGCCGACACCGCAGAGGAGCCTCGCCGACGAAGACGATGACCAGGGTGACGAGGTACCACAAGATGGTGGGGCCCAGGTTGTCCGAGGACGAAGCGGAAGTCTCGCCTTGATCGCGTCGACCGGTGCGAGGTTCTTGTCGATCAGGAAGTAGAGCGAGTAGGCTGCTGAAGAACCCGAAGGCGATGCCCGGCAGGTAGCAGAGCACCGTCCCGACGAGGACGCCCGCGCCGACCAGGAGACTGGTGACGACGACCGGCCCGAGGTTCTCGAACTTGAAGACCCCGGCGGTGCTGAACGCCCGGCCCTGGGTCACGCCGAGCGCCTCCCGGATCAGGCCGGCGCCGACGATCTGGGCGAAGACGAAGAAGACGCCGATGAAGAGCGCGGTCAGGAGCAGGGTGGCGAAGAACCCGAGCCCGCCCGCGTCGTACTCGGTGCAGTAGCCGGCGACGTCGCGGCTCTTGCACTCCAGGCCGTCGCCGGCGAGGACGCCGAAGACGAGGATGGCGTAGATGCCGAAGATGACGATCGCCCCGGCGAAGATCGCCAGCGCGGCGAGGATCATCTGGCCCATGTTCGCCTGGAACTTGGCCCAGGCGTAGGCTGAACGCCTCCCCCACGTTGTACGGCGGACCGCCGGGGCCGCCGTAGGGCTGACCGGGCGGCGGCGCGCCGTAGCCACCCGGCGGGCCCGGCGGTCCGGGCGGCGGAGGCGGCGGCGGTGCCGGCGGCTCGAAGTTGCTCATGACGGTCTCCTCACCCTGCGGGACGATCCCCTGCGAACGTGCTGCATCGTAGCGGGGTCCGGCCGCGAGGGCAGGACAAGAAATCTCAGCCGTAGGTGTCGCGCGGCCCGCGGCCGTCGCGCGTGCCACGGCGACCGTGCTTCCACGACGGCGCGTGCGGCCCGAGCACCTCGACCACGCGCACCGTGCCGTCGCCGAGCTCCTGGTTGAGCCGCTTGACCAGGCTCGCCGCGAACAGCCTTGAGCTCGGGTGGCCCAGGCGGTGGAGTCGGTGCGCACGACCAGGGTGCCGTCGGTGAGCGTCTCGGGCGTGGAGTGGGCACCGATCTCGTCGCCGACGATCTCCGTCCAGCGCCCGAACACGCCCCGCACCTGCAGGTCCAGCCCCCAGCCGCGGTCGCCGACGAGGCGGTCGACCTCGGAGCCCAAGCCCTGCGGGTCGCGGCCGTCGGGGCGCGCTCCGCTCAGCTGCGCCTCGCCCGGCCGGCCGCGACCGCGCCGGGTGCCGGAGGCGGTGGTCCCGGTGCGCGGCAGGCGCCGGCGGGCGGGGGTCGTCGCCGCGCCCGCGGCGCCGAGGGTCTGCGCCCGGGCCAGGTCCAGCCCGTCCGCGCGGTGCTCCTCGACCTCCTCCTCGACAGGCAGGTCGTCCTCGGGCTCAGGCACGGGTCACCTCGCCGGCCGCGACCTGGAAGGTGGTGCCCCGCAACGCCTCCGGTACGTCGGCCTCCACCGCCGCGGTCACCAGCACCTGCTCCGCGCCGGCCACCAGCGCCGCCAGCCTGCTCGCGACGCTCGGCGTCGAGACTCGGCGAAGACGTCGTCGAGGATCAGGATCGGGTCGTCGCCGTCGGCCCGCAGCAGGTCGTAGGACGCCAGCCGCAGCGCGAGGGCGAAGGACCACGACTCCCCGTGGCTGGCGTATCCCTTCACCGGCAGCCGGTGCTCGTCACCTGGCCCGAGGGTCAGCAGCAGGTCGTCGCGGTGCGGGCCGACCAGGGTCACCCCGCGCTGGATCTCCTCGGACTGACGCCGCGCCAGGCTCGGCGCGGAAGGACTCCGCGAGGTCGTCGGCGGCCGGCACCGTCGCGGCGTACTCGATCCGGGCATCGTCGCGGCTCGCCCCCCGGGCCACCGCCTCGTAGGCCTTCCCCAGGTACGGCGCCAGGTCCGTGGTCAGCGCCTGGCGGGACCGCAGCAGCTCGGTGCCGGTCGCGACGAGGTGGTCGTCCCAGACCGCCAGCGTGGCGAGCGCCGCCTCGCGACTGGACCCGCGGGCGGCGTACAGGGTCTTGAGGAGAGTGTTGCGCTGCTTGAGCACCCGGTCGTGGTCGGCGATGACCCCTGCGTAGCGCGGGGTGCGCAGCACCAGGAGGTCGTCGAGGAAGCGCCGGCGCTGGCCGGGATCGCCCTTGACGAGGGCCAGGTCCTCGGGGCTGAACACGACCGTGCGGACCAGCCCGGCCAGGCTCGCGCACCCGCGGCAGCGGGGAGCGGTTGATCCGCGCCCGGTTGGCACGGCCGGGGTTGAGCTCGACCTCGAGCACGGCGGTGCGTCCGCCGCGGACCACCGCGGCCCGCACCACCGCTTGCTCGGTGCCCGCTCGGATCAGCGGCGCGTCGGTCGCGACCCGGTGCGAGGACAGCCGCGACAGGTAGTCGATCGCCTCGACCAGGTTGGTCTTGCCCTGCCCGTTGCGGCCGACGAAGGCCGTCACGCCCGGTTCGAGCGCGACGTCCACGTCGGCGTACGACCGGAAGTCGTGGAGGGTCAGGTGGGCGACGTGCACCGCACCATCATCCCTCGTCCGGGCCCCGCGATCAGTCCGGGTTGGCCTCGCCGCCCGGAGGCGGGTCGGTGTGCACGGCGTGGCCGCCGAACTGGTTGCGCATCGCCGCGATCGCCTTCATCGCCGGGCTGTCCTCCTGGCGCGAGGTGAACCGGGCGAACAGCGAGGCCGCGATGACGTGCATGGGTACGGCGTTGTCGATCGCCGCCTGCACGGTCCACCGGCCCTCGCCGGAGTCGTCGGCGTAGCCGCGCAGCCTTGTCGAGATGGGTGTCGGCCTCGATCGCCTCGGTCAGCAGGTCGAGCAGCCACGAGCGGATCACGGTGCCGTGCCGCCAGGAGTTGAAGACCTCCGGGACGTTGTCGACGAGATCGACCTTCTCGAGCAGGCTCCCAGCCCTCGGCGTAGGCCTGCATCATGGCGTACTCGATGCCGTTGTGGACCATCTTGGCGAAGTGGCCGGCGCCGGGGGTGGTGCCGGCGTGCACCGCACCGCCCTCCTCGGGCTTGAGCGCGTCGAACGCCGGCTGCACCTTGGCGATGTCCTCGTCCGAGCCGCCGTACATCAGCGCGTAGCCGTTCTCCAGGCCCCAGACCCCGCCGGAGACGCCGCAGTCGACGAAGCCGATGCCCTTCTCGGCGAGCGAGGCGGCGTTGACCGCGTCGTCGGTGTACTTGGAGTTGCCGCCGTCGACGACGAGGTCACCCTCGCCGAGGAGCCTCCTTGAGCTCGGCGACCGTGGAGCGGGTCGGGTCCCCGGCGGGGACCATGACCCAGACGACCTTGGGCGAGGGCAGCGCCTCGACCATCTCGGCGAGGCTGCCGGCGTCCGCGAGGTCCGGGTTGCGGTCGTAGCCGACGACCGTGTGCCCGGCATTGCGCAGGCGGGTGCGCATGTTGCCACCCATCTTGCCGAGTCCGACCAGTCCGATGTGCATGCGATGCACTTCCCTTCGGTGTCGTGGTGGTTTCAGGCTCAAGAGTCGCCGAGGCATCAAGAGGTAGCGGAACGATCCGCCGTCCTCGCCGTCCTCCTCGTTGGTCCCGCTGATCACCACGGGCTTGGCGGCCTGGGTGAAGGCGAGACTCGACGACGGCCTGGTCGATGGCGCCGAGGCCGTCGAGCAGGAAGGCGGGGTTGAAGCCCGTCACCAGGTCCTCGCCCTCGATCTGCGCGGGCACCGACTCCGATGCCTGCGCGTCGTCGCCGGAGCCGGCGTCGAGGATCAGCGCGCCGTCGCGGAAGCCTGAGTCTGCACCGCGGTGTTGCGGTCGGCGACGAGCGAGACCCGCTTGACCGACTCGATCAGCCTCGGCGCGGTCGATCTTGGCGACCGTGAGCTTCTCGCTCGGGAACAGGCTGCGGACCTTGGGGAACTCCCCGTCCAGCAGTCGCGTGGTCGTACGACGCACGCCGCCCGGTCCGGTGCCCTCGAAGCCGATGATCCCGTCGCCGGAGCCGGAGGCGGACAGCGCGATGGTGACCTCGGGACCGGCGGTGAGGGACTTGGCCGTGTCGCCGAGCACCTTCGCCGGCACCAGCGCGGCGACGGTGGCGTCGGGGGTGCCCGGGTTCCAGGTCAGGCTCGCGCTGGGAGAGCCGGAAGCGGTCCGTGGCGAGCAGGGCGATCGTGTCGCCCTCGATCTCGATCCGCACCCCGGTGAGCACCGGCAGCATGTCGTCGCGGCCGGCGGCGGTCACCGCCTGGCCCACCGCGTGCGCGAAGGCGTCGCTCGGCACGGTGCCGGTCGCGGCCGGCATCTCCGGGATCGTCGGGTAGTCCTCGACCGGCATCGTCTGCAGCGAGAAGCGCGAGGAGCCGCAGGTGAGCGAGACCCGGGTGCCGTCGAGCGTCAGGCTCCACCGGCTTGTTCGGCAGGCTGCGGCAGATGTCGGCGAGCAGCCGGCCGCTGACCAGGGCCTTGCCCTCGTCGTGCACCTCGGCCGAGAGCGTGGCCCGTGCGGAGGTCTCGTAGTCGAACGTCGAGAGCACCAGGCCCTCGTCACTGGCCTCGATCAGCAGGCCGGCGAGCACCGGGGCGCTCGGACGGACCGGAAGGCTGCGCGCAGCCCAGGCGACGGCGTCGGCGAGGACGTCGCGCTCGACTCGGAACTTCACGTTCGTCGTACCTCATCACTGGGATCGGTTGGGGTTGCATCCTGCCACGAGCGTCCTGAGCGTGACACTGCCCGTCGGCGAGTCGGATCGAGGGGGTGGGCGTCGTTCCACAGGTCGGTGGTCGGGAGAGGTGCGGCGCTCGATGGATCCGTGAGTAGGTACGGAGTGGTCATAGGTTCGGTGGAATCTGTGGAGAACCCACGTCTGTGCAGGTCAGCGGCCGATCCGGGGGTGGACGACGGCTGTGGAGAGCCTGTGTACGGCCTAGCCCGGCATGGGGACCGGCGCGGCCGTGTGGAGGGACCTCTCGGCGCCTCCACGGAATCCTCCCCGTGTAGTTCTCACAATTCCGGGTGAGTTCTCCACAGCACCGGACGAGGAGGAATCAGCCCTGGCGGGCCTGCATCTTCACCCGGTTGGTGAGACTCGGAGACTTGGTTGAAGACCGCACGGCGCTCGCCGAGGAGCCTGGTTGATCTTCCGCTCGGCGTACATCACCGTCGTGTGGTCACGGTTGCCGAACTGCGCGCCGATCTTCGGCAGCGAGAGCCCGGTGAGTTCGCGGCACAGGTACATCGCGATCTGGCGGGCCATCACCAGGTGCCGCCCGCGACTGGGCCCGGTGAGGCTCCTCGATGGTCAGCCCGAAGTACGCCGCGGTCTGGGCGATGATCAGCGGCGCGGTGATCTCCGGCTCGCCGCCGTCGGGGATCAGGTCCTTGAGCACGATCTCGGCCAGCGTCATGTCGACGTCCTGGCGGTTGAGGTTGGCGAAGGCGGTGACCCGGATCAGGGCACCCTCGAGCTCGCGGATGTTGGTCTGGATCTTGCTGGCGATGAACTCCAGCACGTCCGAGGGCGCGGTGAGGCGGTCCATCGCGGCCTTCTTGCGCAGGATCGCGATCCGCGTCTCCAGGTCCGGCGGCTGCACGTCGGTGATCAGGCCCCACTCGAACCGGTTGCGCAGCCGGTCCTCCAGCGCCTCGAGCCGCTTCGGCGGGCGGTCGGAGGTCAGCACGATCTGCTTGTTGGCGTTGTGCAGCGTGTTGAAGGTGTGGAAGAACTCCTCCTGGGTCTGGGTCTTGCCCTCCAGGAACTGGATGTCGTCGATGAGCAGCACGTCGACGTCGCGGTACTTCCGCTTGAACCGGTCCTGCCGGTCGTCGCGGATCGCGTTGATGAACTCGTTGGTGAACTCCTCGCTGGAGACGTAGCGCACCTTGGAGCCGGCGTAGATCGTGCGCACGTAGTGACCGATCGCGTGCAGCAGGTGGGTCTTGCCGAGTCCGGACTCGCCGTAGACGAGGAGCGGGTTGTAGGCTCTTGCCGGGTGCCTCGCTCACCGCGACGGCCGCGGCGTGCGGGAAGCGGTTGGAGGAGCCGATGACGAAGGTCTCGAAGGTGTACTTCGGGTTCAGCCGCGACTCCCCGCTGGTGGCGGGCGGGGTGCTCGGGCTCGGCAGCAGCGCCGGGCGGTCCGGGGCGTCGTACCCGGTGTCGAAGGCGGGGGCGCCGGTCCGCGGGGCGTCGTACGTCGATGTGTCGACCTGGCGACTTGTCGACATGTCGATCGACGGCTCGGCCGGGGTGTCGTCGTACGCGTGCCCCTCGAAGCCGGGCTCGGCCTGCAGCGAGCTTGTCGACGGTGACGGCGAGCCTGGACCTCGTGACCGAAGCGCTCGGTGAGCACGTCCTCGAGCTGGCCGCGCAGCCGGCCCTCGAGCCGCTTGCGGGTGAAGTCGTCGGGAACGGCCACGATCGCGGTGGTGCCGTGCAGGGTCACCGGCTTGCTCGACTGCAGCCATGCCCGCTGGTGGGCTTGGAGGTCGCCGACGACCACCGCCCACTCACGTTCGAGACGCGCGGTGGCGCTCTCGGGGGTGGCGTCGTTCGGGGGCTGATCGGGGTTGCCGGTCACGCCTCACACCTCTCGCTGTTGGTGGCCTGCTCTGGTCCACAAGTTTGTCCACAGGTTGTGAACATTTGCATCATCGGGGCCGACGATGCCTGACCGAGGCCGCCCGGAGCGCCGTTTCGTCGGCATTTCCGCAGGTCAGAGCGCTGTCGGAGGGACAGCAGCACGGGCGGCGAGAAGCGACGTCGGGATGCTTCGAGACCGGCGGGGAAACCCGGATCTGTCGAACCTAACTGCCGGAGTGGGGGTCGATCAACCCGCTATCCACAGGTTTTGAGGAGCACGGTGACAATTGACGGGACATCTCACGCGCGCCCGCGCGAGGGCGGCGCCGGTTTGACCCCTGCTCCGGCCTGCGCGTACCGTTCATTGGTCAAGTCGACCGGTGCCGCATGTCCACGAAGTCTCCCCTTCCGGGGGCGCTCGTGGCTGCGCGGTGGCGGCCGACGTGCCCACCGGCTCCGGATCGGAGTCGCGCGTGGGCAGACCCTTCCCGATCATTGCACCTGAGAGGCCGATTCGTGAGCAAGCGGACGTACCAGCCCAACAACCGTCGTCGCCACAAGGTGCACGGTTTCCGACTGCGGATGCGCACCCGCGCCGGTCGCGCCATCCTGGCGAACCGTCGCCGGAAGGGCCGCTCGAGCCTGTCCGTCTGAGGACGGGCAGGCATCCGGGGGTGTCCGCTCAGCGGAACCCGCGGGGCTGAGTCCATGCTCGACGCCGGTCACCGGCTGCGCGACCCGGATCTCTTCCGGGCCGCGGGCCGCCGTGGCCACCGGGCCGGTTCCCGCACGGTCGTCACGCACCTGCTGCTCCCCTCGGAGCGGCAGGTCGTCGCCATGTCCGGAACCAGTACGACGACCGGTCCGCAGGTCGGCTTCGTGGTGAGCAAAGCCGTCGGCACCGCAGTGGTCCGCAACCGCGTCAAGCGGCGCCTGCGGCACGCGGTCCGGGAGCGGATCGCGACCGTCCCCGTGGGGTCGGTGCTCGTGGTCCGGGCCCAGCCCGCGGCGGCCGCCGCGTCGTACCCGGAACTGGCCGCGGACCTCGACCGTTGTCTGCAGCGTGTCACGGAGGCCCGATGAAGTGGCTGCTGATCGGCCTGGTGAAGGCGTACCAGGCTCGTGGTCAGCCCCTTCCTGGGGCCCACCTGCCGCTACTACCCGTCGTGCTCGGCGTACGCCGTCGAGGCGCTGCGGGTGCACGGCGCGATCAAGGGGACCTGGCTCGCCGGCCGGCGCCTGCTGCGCTGCCACCCCTGGTCCCCCGGCGGCGTGGACCACGTCCCGCCGCGGCGCGGTGACCCGCACCAACCCGTTCTTCTGCCGGCGACCGCCGGCGGTTCCGACTCCCAGCAAGGAGCCTGACTCGTGGGTTTCATCGGCGACATCGGTCACTTCATCATGGTGCCGCTGTACTACATCATCTCGGCGGTCCTGCTCGGGTGGCACAAGTTCTTCACCCTGATCGGCCTGGACGGTTCGGGCGGCCTGTCCTGGGCCCTGTCGATCATCGGCCTGACGCTGGTCATCCGCGCGGCCCTCATCCCGCTCTTCGTGAAGCAGATCAAGTCCAGCCGCAACATGCAGTTGCTGCAGCCCAAGGTCAAGGAGCCTGCAGAAGAAGTACGGCCACGACCGGCAGAAGGTCGGCCGAGGAGACGATGAAGCCTGTACCGCGAGGCGGGCACCAACCCGTTCGCGTCCTGCCTGCCGATCCTCCTGCAGATGCCGATCTTCTTCGCGCTCTTCCGGCTGCTCTCCGGTGCGGCCAAGAGCGACAAGGCGCACGGCTTCTTGACCAAGGAGAAGGCACACGAGTTCGGCGAGTCGAAGATCTTCGGCAGCCTGCCGATCAACGGCAACTTCTGGGCCTCCCGCACCTGGGGTGACGACCCGCACGCGCTGGTCATGATCGTGGCCGCGATCCTCGTGCTGGCGATGACCGCCACCACCTTCACCACGCAGCGCCAGCCTGATGGCCAAGAACATGCCGACCGAGGCGATGAGCGGGCCGTACGCCCAGCAGCAGAAGATGCTGCTCTACATCCTCCCCGTGGCCTTCGGCCTGGGCGGTATCGCCTTCCCGATCGGTGTCCTCCTCTACTGGACCACCTCGAACTTGTGGACCATGGGCCAGCAGTTCTACGTCATCCGCAACAACCCCGCCCCGGGGACGCCGGCCTTCCAGGCCAAGCAGGACCGGGACAAGGCCAAGGCGGCGCGGCACGGGCACACCGTGACCGAGGAGCCCGCCGAGCCCGGTACGACGACCGCCACCGAGGTGCGTCCGAGTGCTCGCCAGCAGCCGAAGCGGCAGACCCGCTCGCAGCGCAGCAAGGGCGGCACGACCGGCGCGACCCCCAAGAACAACCCGTCCGGCAACTCCGGACCCAGCAAGGGAGAGAAGAAGTGAGCGCCGAGATCGAGACCGAGGCCGTGACCGAGGAGACCGCCCCCGTCGCGGAGAGCGACCGGGTGTCCCGCCTGGAGCAGGAGGGTGACATCGCAGCGGACTACCTCGAGGAGCCTGCTCGACATCGCCGACCTGGACGGTGACCTGGACATCGACGTGGAGGCCGACCGGGCCGCCGTGTCCATCGTGGGTGCCGAGCCTGAGCCAGGCTCGTCGGCCAGGACGGCAAGGTGCTCGAGGCGCTCCAGGAGGCTCACCCGGCTGGCGGTCTACCGCGAGACCGGCGAGCGCTCGCGCCTGATGCTGGACGTCTCCGGTTTCCGGGCGGACAAGCGCACCCGGCTCTCCCAGGCCTGGGCGCTGAGACGGCCGCCCAGGTCGCCGAGTCCGGTGAGCCGGTCTCGCTGGAGCCCATGTCCCCGTTCGAGCGGAAGATCGTGCACGACGCGGTGGCGGCCGCCGGCCTGCGCTCGGAGTCCGCGGGCGTGGAGCCGCGGCGCTACGTCGTGGTGCTCCCCGCGGACGCCTGAGCCGATCTCCCGCCTCGACGTTTCACGTGAAACACGACGCATCCCGCACGCCCCCGGCGTCTCCGGATCCTGTGGATCCGGCAGACCCGGGGGTCGTTGCTGAGGGCGGTAGCCCGCTGCCCCCTCCCCCGCCGGCCGTCACCGCGCTGTTCCCCGAGGATCGGGTCGACGCAGCCGTGGCGTACGCCGAGCGGTTGGCCACGGACGGTGTCGTCCGCGGCCTCATCGGGCCCCGCGAGGCGCCCCGGTTGTGGGAGCGGCACGTCCTGAACTGTGCCCTGCTGGCCCCCGCCCTCCCCGAGGGTGCGCGCGTGGCCGACATCGGCTCCGGAGCCGGTCTCCCGGGCCTCGTGCTGGCGATCGCCCGTCCTGACGTGACCGTGACCCTGATCGAGCCACTGCTGCGGCGTACGACCTTCCTCGAGGAGTGCGTCGCCGCTCTGGGTCTGACCAACGTGGAGGTGGTGCGCGGCCGGGCGGACGTGCTCCACGGCACCGCCGACTTCGACGTGGTCACCTCGCGCGCCGTCGCGCCGCTCGACCGGCTGCTGGAGTGGTCCATGCCCCTGGTGGCGCCCGAGGGCGTGCTGCTGGCGATGAAGGGCAGGCTCGGCTCCCGAGGAGATCGAGGCGGCGTCGACGGTGCTCTCCCGGCTCGGTTGTGCGGAGCCGGTCGTCGAGATCCTGGGCGGCGAGGACGCCGCCCTTGCTGATGTCAGTCCGATCCGCATCGTGCGGGTGACTTGGGCCGACCCGGCCCGCGTATCGTTGCCGTCCCGGTCGTCGCGTGGATCTCGGAGTCCGCGCCCCACCCGTGGCCGGAGCAAGAGGAGGAAGTCGTGAGCGACTCTACGTTCCCCGGCGGGTTTTCCACCGACGGAGAAGGGGGTGCTGAGCGTGAGCATCCACAGTCTGCCCCTACTTATCCACAGGTGGGCGGGGCGTCGGCACCCGGCGATGTTTCACGTGAAACGGCCACGCCGACGGTCCTGACGGCCGCGCAGGCTCGCCGAGCGCAACGCCGGCTTCGATGACGACCTCACGCCCCTGGCCCGCGCCGCGCAGGCGACCGTCATGGTCCGCGCTGGTATCCCGCAGGAGCAGTTTGCGCCGGCCCTCGGAGACCCGGGTGCTCGTCGTCGCCAACCAGAAGGGTGGCGTCGGCAAGACCACCTCGACGGTCAACCTGGCTGCCGCGCTGACCCAGACTCGGTCAGCGCGTGCTGGTCATCGACCTCGACCCCCAGGGCAATGCGTCCACCGCGTTGAACATCGAGCACCGCCAGGGCACGCCCTCGACGTACGAGTCTGCTGGTGGACGGGCTCGCCATCGTCGACATCGCGCAGCCCTGCCCCGAGGCGGCCGGACTGTGGGTGGTCCCGGCGACGATCGACCTCGCCGGCGCCGAGATCGAGTCGGTGAGCGTGGTCGCCCGGGAGCAGCGGCTCAAGAAGGCGATCGACGCCCACCCGCGGATCGGGACGGCGGACGCGGCCGGCGAGGAGCGCTTCGACTACGTCTTCATCGACTGCCCGCCCTCGCTCGGCCTGCTCACGCTCAACGCACTGGTCGCGGGTGCGGAGATGCTGATCCCGATCCAGGCGGAGTACTACGCCCTGGAGGGCCTGGGCCGAGCTGCTGGCCACCGTCGACATGGTGCGCGCCCACCTCAACCCCGAGCTCGCGGTGTCCACCATCGTGCTGACCATGTACGACGCCCGGACGCGACTCGCCGCCGGCGTCGCGCAGGAGGTGCGCGAGCACTTCGGCGACCAGGTGCTCAAGACGGCGATCCCGCGCTCGGTACGCGTCTCGGAGGCGCCGTCGTACGGTCAGACGGTGATGACCTACGATCCGGGTTCACCCGGCGCGCTCAAGCTACCTTGAAGCGGCGCGCGAGATCGTCACCCGAGGGAGCCTGTCGTGAACGCTGGAGCGCCCCGCCGCGGACTCGGCCGAGGCCTGGGATCGCTGATCCCGACCGCTCCCCCGGCTCCGACGCCGAGTGCGGGATCTGACCGGGCCGAGGCCTCCGTTGTCAACCAGGACGCCCAGAATTCGGACCTTTCGGCAGGAGCGCCTCCCAGCGGGTCGCCGGACCTCAGGTCCACCGGCTCCACTTCGGGCCCGCAGATCGAAGATTCGGGTCTGGCGCCGGTCGAGGGCGCCTTTTTCGCCGAGCCTGCCTGTCGACGCGATCCGGCCCAACGCGGTCAACCCGCGGACCGTCTTCGACGAGGAGGCGATGGCCGAGCCTGGTCCACTCGATCAAGGAGATCGGCCTCCTCCAGCCGGTCGTCGTCCGCAAGATGGGCCCCGAGGCCTACGAGCCTGGTCATGGGCGAGCGCCGCTGGCGCGCGACCCAGGCCGCCGGGCTCGCCACGATCCCCGCGATCGTGCGCGAGACCGAGGACACCGACATGCTCCGGGACGCCCTCCTGGAGAACCTGCACCGCAGCAACCTGAACCCGCTCGAGGAGGCGGCCGCCTACCAGCAGGCTGCTCGAGGACTTCTCCTGCACCCACGACGAGGCTGGCCCAGCGCATCGGCCGCTCGCGGCCGCAGATCAGCAACACCCTCCGCCTGCTCAAGGCTCTCCCCGGCCGTGCAGCGCCGGGTCGCCGCGGGCGTGCTGTCCGCGGGGCACGCACGCGCCCTGCTCGGCGTACCGGACGCCGAGGTGCAGGACCGCCTCGCCCAGCGGGTCGTCGCTGAGGGCATCTCGGTGCGTGGTCTGGAGGAGATCGTGGCGGTCGGCGAGACCGGCGGCCCGACGCGCCGGCCGACACGCAACAAGCCGAAGGCCCCCGGCCTGGCCGAGGCTCTCCGAGCGCCTGGGCGACCGTCTGGAGACCCGGGTCAAGATCGACCTCGGCAAGGCGAAGGGCAAGATCAGCATCGAGTTCGCCAATACCGGCGACCTGCAGCGCATCGTCGACCTGATCGACCCGCGCAACCGCAACGACCGGGTGATCTGAGCGCGTCGTCGACAAGGCGACATGTCGACAAAACGACTGTTTCACGGGAAACGCAGGGCTCTCAGGTCCCGCGCTGCCGTCGAGGGCCTCGCGAGACCCTTGTGGTGGACGTGGGGCAGGGCACCGTCTGCAGCAACGACGCCCGACACTGGCCGGGCTCGGTTCCCTATGCGCCCGACGCGCGCGACCTCGGCCACGTCTACCGGCTATCGACGCAGACGGCGAAGCGCGACGGCACCGCTAGCGCCGACGGGACGGGTGGACACCCGCTGTGCGAGCGCCGCTTCCGTCACCCGGCGGAGGATGCCCGGCCTGCACCCTTCTCTCGTCCACTGGCGTCGCGTGGCGCCTGCCCAGTTCAGGACCTGAAGGGCGGGCAGCCGTCGCCAAGGGCCTCCTCTCGCGGAATCGCCGATATGTCGACAAAGCAACAAGCCGACATAGCGATATATCGTCATCCGACTGTCACGGTCCTGTGATGGTGGTGCCGCCCTCGTGTGAGGGGCGACGCGGAGGCTAGCGTCGTCGGCGAGAGCCGCCGACGCACGGACAGCAAAGGATCCTCATGATCATCCAGCGGACCAGCAACCGCGTCGCGCTCGCGGGCGGTGTGCTCCTCCTCGTCGGCGGCCTGGCGGCCTGCGGGGTCGAGGACACCACGCCCGTCGCCGCTCATCCCCGGGTCGAGACCTCGGCCGACACCGCGGCGTCGCGGGCCGGGGTCACCTTCCTGCTCGACTGCGTCGACGAGCCGGTCAGCAAGCCCACCTCGTTCACCGTCGCGTGCGCCGACGGCAACCAGAGCCTGACGGACCTGGAGTGGAGCAACTGGGGGGCTGACGAGGCGATCGCGACCGGCACCGTGGTCGCCAACAACTGCGACCCGAGGCGTGCAGAGGGCACCGACGTCAAGGCCCGGGTCCGGGTCACGGCGAGCGACCTCGTGGACGGCGAGGCCTCGGCGACCTACGGCAAAGCCTGACCATCAGGGTCACCGGGACGCTCCCCGACGGCATGGACCCGGAGCAGGAGATCACCCTGAGGACGACCGACCCGGTCGACCCGGAGATGGGTCCGGGCTCCTGAAGGTGATGCTCGCCTCGGCGCCGCCGCCGGGCGGGTTGCGCAGGCTCGACCGACGCGCCGAGCGCCCGCGCCTGACCCTGGACGATGGTGAGGCCGAGCCCGCTGCCGCGGCCGGTGCTGTGGAAGCGGATCGCGCCGCGCTCGAGGATCTCGGGTGGGAACCCCCTCCCCCGGTCGCGTACGACGAGCCGCGGACCCTCGATCGTCACCGACACCTCGCCACCCCCGTGCCGCTCCGCGTTGGCGACCAGGTTGGTGACGATCCGCTCCACGCGGCGCGGGTCGGCGAGCACGTCGGCATCGCGGAGCACCGCGGCGGAGGGGACCAGCGCGGAGAGCGGCGTACGGGTGAGGGCGACCTCCTCGGCGCCGCTCTCCAGCCGGGCCACCTCGAGCAGGTCCTCCACCAGCCGCCTCAGCCGGTCCACGAGCCGCCGGACCAGGTCGGTCGACTCACCCGGCGGCAGCAGGCTCGGCCGCGCTCACGAGCCCTGCGACCGGCGTACGGAGCTCGTGGGCGACATCGGCGGAGAAGGCCTGCTCGGCGCGCAGCCGGTCGTCGAGGGTGGCGGCCATCTCGTCGACGGCCCCGGCGAGCGCCGCGACCTCGTCGCGACCGCCGACCGAGAGCCGGGCGGTGTCCCCGGCGGCGACCGCGGCCGCCGCGCGCCGGAGCCGGCGGCTGAGGCCGGTGGCGACGGCGAAGCCGAGCAGCCCGGTGAGCGGTACGGCGGCGCCACCCGCCACCAGCATCTGCCGGCGCAGGTCCCTCCGGGCGTCCCGCACGGGCGCGTCCGACAGTGCGAGGGCCGCGATCCGCCCGTTCTCGAGCCGTCGCCCGGCCCACATCCGGCCGTCGGTGTAGTACGTCGCCGAGCCCGAGCGAAGCCCGGCCAGGGCGTCGGGAACCCCGTCTCCGTCGATGCTCAACCCGTAGCGCAGGGTCGCCTCCGGCTGCTCCCAGACCAGGATCGCCGCGTCGAGCCTGGGTCAACGCCTCGGTGCGCAGCCGCTCGCGGGTGCTGGTGGCGGCCAGGTGGTCGATGACCAGCCCGACACCGAGCAGGGTCGCCAGCGCCGCACCCACCACCGCGACGGTGATCCGGGTGCGCAGCGAGTGCCTCACCGTCGCGCCATCTTGTAGCCCGCGCCGCGCACGGTGGTGATCTCCTCGGCGCCGATCTTGGCGCGCAGCCGCTGCACCGTCACGTCCACCACCCGCGCGTCGCCCCAGTGCGCGCCCTCCCAGACCAGGTCGAGCAGCCTGGGAGCGGCTGAGCACGATGCCGAGGTTGTCGAGGAAGGCCGCCAGCAGCCGGAACTCGGTGGCCGACAGGTCGACCGGCACGCCGTCGCGTTGCACCGTCATCCCGTCGACGTCGACCGGGAGCGCGCCGTGCGCGACCTCCCGGGTGGGCGCGGCCCCGCCGCGCCGGCGCAGCAGCGCTCGCAGCCGCGCCTCCAGCACGTCGCCGTCGAAGGGCTTCACCACGTAGTCGTCGGCACCCGCCTCGAAGCCGACCACCTGGTCGCGCGGCAGGTCCCGCGCGGTGAGCAGCAGGATCGGCGTCTGCCCGCCGTGCGCCCGGATCCGCTCGGTCAGCCGCAAGCCGTCGAGCAGGGGCAGCACGACGTCGATGACCGCGAGGTCCACCTCCCGTGCCCGGTACGACGCCCAGCCGGCCTCGCCGTCGGCGGCCGTGACCACGTCGAAGCCCCGGGACTCGAGGACCAGCCGGGTCGTCGTACGCAGGTCCTCGTCGTCCTCGACGAGCAGCACCAGGGGACGCTCCACGCGGGTCAGTCCATCATGCGTCGCGCTGCTCCGCCGCCTTGGCGGCCCGCTTGGCGGCCCGCTCGCGCAGGCTCCGCCTTGTCCATCTCGTCGGCCTTCTCCGGCGTCGGCGCCGAGCCGCCGAAGCGGGCGGGGATCCACCAGGAGCCGGGCTTCTTCTCGTCCTCGGGGTACTCGGCCAGCACCTCGTCGAGCATCCGCTTCATGGCCTCGCGCAGCGCCTCGGTCTCGGCGGCGACGTCCTCGCCGGTGGGGTACATCGGCTCACCGACCTTGACGATGATCGTCTTCGGCGAGCGGGAGAAGTCGCGCGGGTGGTCCTTGGTCATGAGCCGGTGGGCGCCCCAGACGATCACCGGGATCAGCGGGACGCCGGCGTCGGCGGCGATCCGGGCGGCCCCGGACTTGAGCCTCCTTGATCTCGAAGGAGCGGGAGATGGTGGCCTCGGGGTAGATCCCGACGACCTCGCCGGCCTTGAGGTAGGCCAGCGCGTCCTTCATCGACTGCACGCCGGAGGCGCGGTCCACCCGGATGTGGTGGAAGGACCGCAGCAGGTGACCGACGCCGGGGGCGTCCATCATCTCCTTCTTGATCATGAACCGGACCAGGCGCTTGCGCGGCTCGGCGCCCGCGCCGCCGTAGATGAAGTCGACGTAGCCGGTGTGGTTGATCGCCAGCAGCGCGCCGCCCTTGCGCGGGATCGCCTCCGAGCCGGACACCACCACGCGCTGACGCATGAGCCTTGAAGAGCACCTTGGCGGTGACGATGACAGGCGGGTACGTGATGTCGAGCACCGCTGGAGTCTGACAGCCGAACCTGAGAGAACGCGAGTGCCTGTCACGCAGATCGCACGGGAGGAATTGCTCCCGGCGAACAAAACTCAGCGGCGGGTGGCCAGGAAGTCCGCGATCCGCCCGATGGCCTCCTCCAGCACGTCCACGTCCGGCAGGGTGACCAGCCGGAAGTGGTCGGGCGCGAACCAGTTGAAGCCGGTGCCGTGGGTGACCAGGATCTTCTTGGCGCGCAGCAGGCTCGATGACGAACTGCTCGTCGTCGTCGATCGCGTAGACCTCGGGGTCCAGGCGCGGGAAGCAGTAGAGCGCGCCCGAGGGCCGCACCGAGGAGACGCCGGGGATCTCGTTGAGGAGCCGGTCGGCGAGCATCGCCTGCTCGTAGAACCGTCCGCCCGGCACGATCAGACTCGTTGATCGACTGGTAGCCGCCGAGGGCGGTCTGGATCGCGTGCTGGGCCGGGACATTGGCGCACATGCGCATGTTGGAGAGCGTGGTGAGCCCCTCGAGGAAGTCCTCGGCGAGCCTCCTGCGGTCCGGAGACCATCACCCAGCCGGCGCGGTAGCCGCACACCCGGTAGGCCTTGGACAGACCGCTGAACGTCAGGCAGAGGACATCGCTGCCGGCCGACGCTGCGGCGTGGTGGTGCACGGCGTCGTCGAAGAGGATCTTCTCGTAGATCTCGTCGGCGAAGACGACCAGGTCGTGGCGGCGGGCGATGTCGACCAGCCCGTCGACCATCTGCTTGCTGTAGACCGCCCCGGTCGGGTTGTTCGGGTTGATGATCACCAGGCCGTGGGTGTTCTCGGTGATCTTCGACTCGATGTCGGCGAGGTCCGGCATCCAGCCGTTCTCCTCGTCGCAGCGGTAGTGGACCGGCGTACCGCCGGACAGCGACACCGCGCCGGTCCACAGCGGGTAGTCCGGCGCGGGGACCAGGATCTCGTTGCCGTCGTCCAGGAAGGCCTGGAGCACCATCGAGATCATCTCCGAGACACCGTTGCCGACGAAGACGTCCTCGACGGCGGTGTCCTTGAGACCGCGGGACTGGTAGTACTGCGCGACCGCGGTGCGTGCGGAGTAGATGCCGCGGGAGTCGCTGTAGCCCTGCGCGTCGGGCAGGTTGTGCACCATGTCGGCCACGATCGCCTCGGGCGCCTCGAAGCCGAAGGGCGCGGGGTTGCCGATGTTGAGCCTTGAGGATCTTGTGGCCCTCGGCCTCCAGCCGCTGAGCCTCGACGAGGATGGGTCCCCGGACGTCGTAGCGGACGTTGGCGAGCCTTCTTGGACTGCCGGATCTTGCGCACGGACCCCATCCTCTCAGGTCCACGCCACCCGATTTCGGCCTACCATCGAGAGGTGGCCCGTACGACGGTCCCGCTGACCCTCGACCTGCTCGACGCGTTGGACGCGCCGTGCCGGACCTGCCTGTTCTGGGAGCGGGAGCCGGTGCAGCGCCAGGGCCTCTCGCCCGCCGAGCGGGCGCGCGAGAAGGAGGCCTGGGTCTCGGAGGTGCTGCGGGAGTGGGGCTCGTGCGGGCGCGTCGCGGTCGTGGACGGCACGCCGGTCGGCTACCTCGTCTACGCGCCGGCCGCCTTCGTGCCCGGCGCCGCGGCCTTCCCCACCGCCCCGGTCTCCGCCGACGCGGTGCTGCTCACCACGGCCTGGATCGACCCGGCGCACACCGGCGGAGGGCTGGGCCGCCTGCTCGTCCAGGGCATGGCCCGCGACCTGGTCGGCCGGGACGGCGTCCGGGCGGTCGAGGCCTTCGCCCGCACCGGCGGGACGGCACCGAGCGGCCACGCGGAGTGCGTGGTGCCGGCGGACTTCCTGGCCCGGGTCGGCTTCAAGACCCACCGCCCCCACCCGCGGACCCCGCGGATGCGGATGGAGATGCGCTCGCTGGTGACCTGGCGCGGTGAGATGGAGGCCGCGTGGGAGCGGATCGTGGGGGCCGTACGACGACCGGCACCGGCACCGGCGCCCGTGCCCCGGGAAGCACGAAGCCCCCGGCCCTAGCGGACCGGGGGCTCCTGAGCGTTCTCAGGCGCTCTCACGCGTTGATGAACTCGTCCAGGCTCCTTGAGGATCGCGGCCTTGGGGCGCGCGCCGACGATGGTCTTGACGACCTCGCCGCCCTGGTAGACGTTGATCGTCGGGATGCCGGTGACCCGGTACGACGCCGGGGTGACCGGGTTCTCGTCGACGTTCAGACTTGTAGAAGGCGATCTTGTCGCCGTGGGCGCCGGCGATCTCGTCGAGGATCGGCGCGACCTGGCGGCACGGGCCGCACCACTCGGCCCAGAAGTCGACCAGCACGGGCTTGTCGGACTTGAGGACCTGGGCGTCGAACTCGGCGTCGGTCACAGCGGAGATGTTGTCGGCCACGGGGGCCTCCTTCGGATCGGGGTGAACGTGAAGTCTGGTAGGTGAACCTATGCGGAGACCGAGGCATTCCCGGCGGTCGCGGCGGCGTGGTCGAGCTCGGCGATGTAGCGCTCGGCGTCGAGGGCCGCGGAGCAGCCGGTGCCGGCCGCGGTGATCGCCCTGGCGGTAGACGTGGTCGACGAGGTCGCCGGCCGCGAAGACACCGGGGATGTTGGTCGCCGTCGAGCCGGGGCGGACCAGGACGTAGCCGTTGTCGTCGAGGTCGACCTGGCCGGTCAGCGGCTCCGAGCGGGGCTCGTGGCCGATGGCGATGAACAGGCCGGTGGCGGCCAGGCTCGCGGGTCTCGCCGGTGACGGTGTCCTTGAGCGTCAGCGACTCCAGGGAGTCCTCGCCGTTGATCGAGTCGACCACGGAGTTCCACACGATCTCGAGCTTCGGGTCGGCGAAGGCGCGCTCCTGCATGATCTTGGAGGCGCGCGACTCGTCGCGGCGCACGATCAGGGAGACCTTCGAGCCGAAGCGGGTGAGGAAGGTGGCCTCCTCGACGGCGGAGTCGCCGCCGCCGACGACCGCGATGTGCTGCTCGCGGAAGAAGAAGCCGTCGCAGGTGGCGCAGTAGGACACGCCGCGGCCGGAGAGCCTTCTCCTCGTTGGGGAGGTCGAGCTTGCGGTAGCCGGAACCGGTGGACAGGATCACCGCGCGGGCGGTGTAGGTGTCCGTGGCGGTCTTGACGACCTTGATCTCACCGGTGAGGTCCACCTCGACGACGTCGTCGGCGACCAGGCTCGGCGCCGAAACGCTCGGCCTGGGCCCGCATCTCGTCCATCGACCCGGGGCCCTGGATGCCGTCGCGGAAGCCGGGGAAGTTCTCGACCTCGGTGGTGTTCATGAGCGCACCGCCGGCGGTGACCGAGCCCTCGAAGACGAGCGGGCTCAGGCTGGGCCCGCGCGGCGTAGATCGCTGCGGTGTAGCCGGACGGCCCGGACCCGATGACGATGAGGTTGCGGGGCTCGGCGGACTCGGTCATGGGACTCCCCACGTAGTAGGACGGAACTGCACTCTCCAGAACCCGATCGTAGGCGCCGGCATTCCCCACGGCGACCTCGGCTCAGCCCGCGGCAGGCAGGGTGAGCGAGTGCAGCACGTCGCCGGTGCCGCAGGCCAGCACGTCGGCCGCCTGGTTCGACCCCGCGGGCTGCCGGAAGGCGACCACGGCGGGCTGGCCGGCGTACCGGACGGCGACGAGGTGGCCCGCGCCGAAGTCCGCCGGCTGGCACAGGAAGTCGGCCGGCGCGGTGAGGGTGGCGATGGCGTAGTCGGCGGTTGCCGGGTGCGGCAGCGCGGCGCGCTGGAGCGCGAGCAGGTCCTCGCGCAGGTGGTCGGGGCGTACGTCGCGCACCGGCTCGTCGGTGACCACCCGGCGCGGTGCCCCGGGAGAGGCCACCTCGGGAGCCGCGCTCGCCGCCGACCGGCTCCCGTCCTTCTGGCTCAGCGCCCCGGCGTCGCCGGAGGCCTCCGGACTGCGGGCCGGCGCCTGGTCGGACGTGCTGGTCGCCGAGACGTCGGGATCACCGTCGTCGGAGAGGTAGCCCGCCGCGAGCGCCACCGCGACCACCGCGGCCGCGGCGCCGAGCAGCGCCCGGACCCGCAGGCGGCGCCGGCGTGCCGCGGCGTCGAGAGGGACGACGCCGGGGTGCTCCGGGTGCGACAGGCTCGCCCGCTCGGCGACCAGGCCGGCGAGGGTGTCGTCGAGCCGGCTCGCCACGGCCGGCGGCAGCGGCTCGGGTCCGCCCGCCTCGGCGAGGGCGCGGCGGACCGCCTCCTCGCGCGCGGGGTCGAGGGACGGATCGGTGGGTTCGGTCATCAGCGGGGGGTCCTGGTCATCCGTGCCGCGAGCGGCAGGTCAGTCGGCGGTGGGAGCGGGCGCGGTGGCCTCGGCCGGTGGCCCGCGACGGGACAGCGATCCGACGTCCGGCCCCGCCACCGGGTTCCCCTCGGCCGTGCGTGGCGCGGGGGACGACGGCTCGGCGACGTCCAGGACCTCCGCCAGCAGCACCGCGAGGCGGGCCCGCGCGCGGGAGCAGCGGCTCTTCACCGTGCCCTCGGCGCACTCCAGGATCGCGGCCACCTCGGCGACCGGGTAGCCCTCCATGTCGACCAGCACGACCGCGGCGCGCTGCTCGGGCGGCAGGGTGGCGAGCGCGGCGCGCACCTGCTCACGCCGCTCGCCGGCCAGCGCCCGGTCGGCGGGGTCCGCCGGCGCGCTCGGGGCGGCGCGGACCGGCTCGACCTGGTCGAGGTCCTCGGGGAGAGGCTCGGCGCGTCGTACCTTCGCGGCACGGAGGCGGTCCAGGCAGGCGTTGACGACGATCCGGTGCAGCCAGGTGGTGACCGCGGCGTCGCCGCGGTAGGACGAGGCGCGGCGGAAGGCGGCGATCATCCCCTCCTGCAGGCCGTCGGCCGCGGTCTCGGGGTCGGCGCAGGTGCGCAGGGCCACCGCCCAGAGACGGTCGCGGTGCCGGGCGAAGAGGGTGCCGAAGGCGTCGGGATCACCGTCGACGTGCGCTGCGAGGAGAGCGGCGTCGGAGACCGGACCGGTCGAGGTGGGCTCAGGAGCCACGCACCACCACCTCCGCGATCTCTCCCCGGAACTGCGCGCCCTCGACCTCGGGCAGCGACGTCAGCCAGAGCACAAGGTAGCGGGCCGCGACCGGCTGCTTGCCGGCCGGCACCAAGGTGACCACGCCGGACCCGGACTCGGTCGCCATCGGGGCGCCCGTCGGCGCCTGGCCCGGCCGGGTGGTCGAGGCGTAGACCGACAGCGTGGTCCGCCCCTCGCCCAGCCGTACGTCGACCGCGCTCACCTGGCGCACCGAGCCGAGGTCGAGCAGCACGCCCACCCCGGTCTTGAGCCCGGGTGGCGGGCCGAGCCTGGTCCTTGTAGGTGGCCGTGCGCCAGGTCGTGCCGTTGTCGCCGTCGGTCAGGTTGCCGACGGACTCCGGGCTCTCCTCGCCGTCGGTGCCGAGCGGGTCGAAGTCGGTGGCCGTGATCCCGCGCAGCGTGGTGACCTGGCCGGCGCTCGCCGAGGGGGTGCTGGTCGGCTCGTCGTCGCCGCGGTCGCCGCCCAGGACGTCACGGCCGCGCCCGAGGTTGAACGCGATGGCGATCGCCACCAGCAGCATGACCGCCAGGGCAACGGCCATCGCGAGCCGCAGCCAGGCTGCGCCCGGGCACCGCCTCGCCGGTCTCGGTGGAGGCGTCGGCGGCGGCAGGTCCCGGGTCGGTGTCCCACGGCCAGTACCCCGTCGCCGGGGCACCGTCCTCACCCGGGCCGGGCGGCCAGCCGTTGCCGGCGGGGCCGGGTCCGAGGTCGGGCCGGGGCCGTCGTACGCCGTCGGGGGCGAAGAGCGGGCGCTCCGGCGGCTCCTCGAAGGGCGGAGGCGGCGGCGGGGGGAGTGGTGCGGGTGCGGATCCACTGCACGTCGGCGTCGTGGTCCTCGCCGAAGACCGGGATCCCGGCCTCGGTGGGCAGGCTCGGTGACGCTGGGGATGTCGCCGGTGTCGCCGGGTGCGGGGTCCGGCGCGGGCGGCACGACCGGGATGTCGTCCTGGGAGGCGTCGTGCGGCAGCGGGTCGGGGACGGCCGGCAGCCACACCGGGCGCAGGCTCGTTGACCTGCGGGATCGCCTGGGCCAGCGACTCGGGCATGCCGGTCGGGTCGCCGACGAAGGCCAGCAGGCTCGTCGGCGATGCCGCGGGCGCTGCTCACGTCGGGGTGGTCGCTGCTGCCGAGCAGGCGCCGGCCGTGGAAGCCTGGTGCAGTCGAACTCGCGCCAGACCAAGTCGAGCGGCTTCGGTACGCCGGCGCGGACCTGTCGCGGGCTGAGGAAGCCTGCCGTTCTCGCGGGGCGCCGCCGGCACGATCGAGCCGGACGGCCCGGGCCACACCCCGGTCAGCGCGCAGTAGAGCAGCCCGCCGAGGTCCTCCAGGTCGGTCTGGGTGTCACCCGGTGCGAGGCCGTGCAGGGCGGCGTCGACGCACATGCCGATGATCCGCACGGCGCCGTAGCGGTCGACGAGGACGTTCTCCGGGTTCAGCCGGCCGTGGGTGACTCCCGCCTGGTGGGCGTGGGCGATCGCGTCGGCGACATCGGCGACCAGCCAGGCGGCGCGGCGCGGCCCGAGCGGGCCGGCGTGGGTGACCAGGATGTCGAGCGAGGTACCCGTTCCCCACTCGTTGACGACGAAGCAGCGCCCGTCCTCCTGCTCGGCGTCGAGCACCCGCAGGATGCGGGGGTCGAGCACGCCGGCGGAGGTGCGTGCCGCCTCGACCAGGCCGGGTGCCCGGGGGTCGTCGACGTCGATGACGTGCAGCGCGACGAAGCGCTCGAGGACGGCGTCGTGGGCACGCCAGAACCGCCCGCCGCCGCTCTCGCTCAGCAGGTCGATCAACCGGTAGCGGCCAGCGAGGACATCCCCCGACCGCGTCGACGTCGCCACCCCAGTCCCTCTCTGATGATCGCCTCCCATCCTAGGCGGGAACGCCTGGCGATGCGGCTCAGCGGCTCACCCTGGCGAGGACCGTGCCGACGACCGAGACTCACCTCGCGGATCCGGAAGGCCTTCGCCGCGGCGAGCAGGGCACCGCCGCCGGCGGCGGAGACGACCGCCACCTCGACCGCGGCCCACACCCAGCCGGGCGAGGCGGTGAGACTCGGCGATCGAGTCGCCCACGACGATCAGCACCAGCCGGGCGACGGCGTAGACGACGAGGGCGGCGGCCAGCAGCCGGAGCAGGTAGCCGCGCCACTCGCGTGCCCCGCCGCTCGCGGGGTGGCCGCCGCGACGCAGCAGCCGGACCAGGACGATGCTGGAGAGCGCGCCGCCGACGGCGTACGCGCAGGTGTAGGCGAGGACCAGCATCGGTGCGGTGTCCCACGGGTCCACCAGCCGGGTGAGGAGGATCGCGAGCGCGATGTTGGTCCCCGCGATCACGCACTGCACCCAGAACACGGTGCGGTTGCGCTCCAGGGCGTAGAACCCGCGCAGCACGAGGTAGTGCACCGTGAAGGCGACCACCCCGAAGCCGAAGAGCACCATCGAGGGCTCGAAGCGGTAGTAAGCTGTCCTTGGTCGCACCGTGCGCCCAGATCACCTGGGCGAGCGGCAGGGCGATGGAGGGCAGCAGCGCGGCGAACGGCACGACGACGGCCAGCGCCGTGCGCAGGGTGCTGCCCAGGGTCGAGGCGAGGCTGCCGAGGTCGTCGTTGGCGGCAGCAGCGGAGAGCCGGGGGAGGATGGCGGTCGCCAGCGAGACGGTGATGATCGAGTGCGGGACCATCACCACGAGCATCACGCTGGAGTAGATCGTGATGCCGGTGCCGTCGTCGGCGGAGGCCGTGCCGTTGGAGGCGAGCCGCACCACCACGACGTACGCCGCCTGGTTGACGATCACGAAGAGGACCGTCCACACGCCGAGCCGCATCGTCTGGCCGAGACCCACGCCGCGGAAGTCGAAGCGGGGCCGGTAGCGGATGCCGGCCGAGCGCAGGAACGGCACCAGCACGACGAGCCTGAGCCGCGATGCCGACGGTCGAGCCGATGCCGAGCAGGGCCTCCTGGTGCGCGCTGAACGGTCCGACCTGCTCGGAGAGGGTCGCCGGGCCGAAGACGAGCAGGTAGGTCACCAGGACCGCGACCGAGATGATGTTGTTGGCGATCGGCGCCCACATCATCGGCCCGAACCGGCCGCGGGCGTTGAGCACCTGCCCGACCAGCACGAACATGCCGTAGAAGAAGACCTGCGGCAGGCAGAACCGGGCGAAGTCGATCGCGGACTGCCGCTGCTCCACCAGCGATGCGTCGTCCCACTTGGAGCCGAGCACGACGTCCATGACGACAGGGGCGAAGACGACGAGCAGCACGCTGACCGCACCGAGGAAGAGCACGGCGAGCGTGATCACCCGGTCGACGTACGCCGCCCCGCCGTCGGCGTCGTTCTTCATCGCCCGCACCAGGCTGGGGCACCAGCACCGCGTTGAAGACGCCGCCGGCGAGCAGGACGTAGAGCATGTTCGGGACCGTGTTGGCCACGGTGAAGATGTCGCCGTGCAGGGAGACGCCGAGCGCGGCGGCCAGCAGCGTGGAGCGGATGAAGCCGCTGAACCGGGACACCACGGTGCCGGCCGCCATCACCGCGGTGTTGGCGAGGATCTTCCTCTGGTCGGCGGACTCGGTCTCGCTCATCCGGCCTCCGCGCCCGCCGCGCCGCGCCGCCGGAAGCGGCGGACCAGGCGGATCGCGATCGCGACGAAGAGGATGCCGGCGCCGGAGCCGATGATCGCCCAGATCACCACGCCGACCTGGCCGGTGCGCAGCGGCAGGTCGTCCTCGGCGCCGAGCGGGGTGCCGTCGGCGTCGACGACGCGCAGGGTGACGTTGTGGACGCCGCTGCGGGTGGTGTCGGCGTCGACCGGCACCGAGGTGCGGCTGTTCGGCGCGAGCCGGATCGGGTTCGCGACCCGGACCCGGGCGCCGGAGTCGGTGGTGGCCGCGACCTCGACGGTCACCGGCTGGTCGAGGTCGTTGCGCAGCGCGATGTTGAAGTCGCCCGACGTACCGGACAGGGTGACGCCGCTCGGGGCGTCGATGCTGATCGCGTCGAGCCGGTCCTGGGCCCACTCCTTGGTGCGGGTCATCCGGCTCGCGGCGTTCACGTCGTCCCGCATGGCGTACGACGTGCCGGTCAGCGCCTCGGCGACCGAACCGGTGCCGACGGTGTAGTCCTCGCCGAGGATCGACTGGTAGGTCCGGCCGGCGCGGATCAGGCTGCCCGGCCTCGACCAGCACGTCGCCGTCGAGCTCGGCCTTCTCCTGCGCGGGCGGGTAGGCTGAGCTCGTCGGTGTCCACCTGACGCCCGCCGGCGGACTGGCCGTCGGCCGGCGAGCCGGGCGGGACGACGAGTTCGCGCAGACCGACCAGGTCGAGCCAGGGCACGTCCAGGCTTCGCGCCAGAAGTCCTGGGCGCCGGTGGTGGAGACGGAGGCGGGCAGCACGACCACGAGCGGGTCAGGAGACTTGCCGCCGGTCCGCAGCAGCCGCACCACCGCCTCGCTGAGGATCCGCTGGCGCAGCGCCACCGGGGCCAGCGGCTCGTCGGGCCCCGGGCCACCGGTCGCCGCGGAGGTCGAGCCTGACCACCACCGGTCGCTCGCCGATCAGCCCACCGACCGGCGGGCGGGTGGAGAAGGCGTCGCGCGGGAACATCCGCTCGCCGAGCAGCAGGGTGGCGTCGTCGTCCACGGCGTCGATGCCGTTGGTGTCGAGGTAGCCGTTCGGCGGGGCGACCACCGGCAGCGTGTCCAGGTCCCAGGTGGAGACCTCGGTGCCGGCGAGTCTGTCGCGCCGAGCGGTAGAGGCTGGGCAGCACGTCCGCGGCAGCGGCCACGTCCGGGTCGCCGTACGGCAGGGCGGCGACGGTGCCCGAGCGCAGCGCGCTCTCGGCGCGGGTCAGCCAGGTGCGTGCGGAGGAGGCGAGCGGCGTGTCGGTGTCCGGTACGCCGGACGAACCGCTCTCCCCGCTCGGCGAGGCGCCGTCGCTGGGCGAGGGCTCCTGGCCCGGCTGCACCTTCGGGCGCACCGAGCGCGCGGGGTTGCCGAGCGCCGGACTCGCGCACGGCGTCGGGGACGGCCGGGTCGAGAAGCCACGTCACCGGCGCGATCCCGCTCGCCGCGGCTCCGAAGGACAGCGGCCCGCCGAGGTCCCCGTCGAAGCGCAGCGCCTGCTCCCAGGCGGAGGTGCGATCGAGGCTGCCGTCCTCCTCGTGGGCCACCCGGGCCCGCAGCGGGAGCACGATCGCGGTCTTCACCGACGCCGCGTTGGGGCTGCGGACGGCGGGCAGGAAGGTCCGGGCCCGGCCGACGGCGTTGCCGTTGTTGCCCCTGGTCGCGGTGCTGCCGAGCGCGTGGACGCCGAGCCAGTAGACACCCGTCTCCGGGTTCCCGAAGCGGGCGCGCAGGCTCGGCCTGCGGGATCGTCAGCGTGTACGACAGGGTCTGGCCCGGCTCGAGCCGCTCGACCTCGTAGCGCACGTTGGTGTCGCGGGTGCCGACGAGCGAGGTCGGGTCGGACGCGGCCGCGTCGCTGAGCTCCGCCGAGGTCTTGATCGCCGGTGGGCGAGCTTGTTCCGCGCGCAGTCGGGGCCGGCGCTGAACACCGGGTAGAGCGAGATGCCGGTCCAGGTCTCCAGGTCGGTGTTGGTGACCTCGCCGGAGATCACCAGGGGGCCGCTGCGGGGGAGCACCGCCGGTGAGAGCGCGTCGATCGTGATGGCCAGCGGGGCGTCGTAGGTGTCGTCGGGGGCTGCGGCCGGGCGGGGCGCGGCGCCTGCCGGAGCGGTGCTGCCGGCGGTGGCGAGGGCCAGTCCCGCCACCACTCCCGCGAGTGCGCGCAGGAGTGAAGGACGGCCGACCACGCCCCCGAGGGTAGTGGGGCCACCTGTGCCCGTCGGGGACCCGCCTAGACTCTTCGCCCGTGACCGACGACGACCGCTCCGCCGCACCGCTGCGCCTGGTCGACGTCCAGGCGTCCGTGGCCGCCGAGCCTGGACCGGATCGCACCGGTCGTCGACGAGCTCGGCGCGCTCTTCGCCGACGCCGGTCACGAGCCTGGCGCTGGTGGGCGGCCCGGTGCGCGACGCGATGCTCGGCCGCCGTTCCAACGACCTCGACCTCACCACCTCCGCCCGGCCCGAGCAGACCGAGCGGCTGCTGCGCGCCTGGGGCGACGCGTGGTGGGACATGGGGCGTGACTTCGGCACCATCGGCTGCCGCAAGGGCGACTGGGTGGTCGAGGTGACGACCTACCGCTCGGAGTCCTACGACCGGGCCTCGCGCAAGCCCGAGGTGCAGTACGGCGACAGCCTCGCCGGCGACCTCGGCCGCCGGGACTTCACCGTCAACGCGATGGCGGTGCGGCTGCCGGGCCGCACCATCGAGGACCCCTACGGCGGCGTGCTCGACCTGGCGCACCAGGTGCTCCGCACCCCCGGCACCCCCGAGCAGTCCTTCTCCGACGACCCGCTGCGGATGATGCGGGCCGCCCGCTTCGCCGCCCAGGCTCGGCTTCACCGTCGCGCCCGAGGTGGTGGCCGCGATGACCGCGATGGCGGAGCGGATCGACATCATCTCCGCCGAGCGGGTGCGCGAGGAGCCTGGTGAAGCCTGATCTGTGCGCCGTACCCCCGCCGGGGGCTGGCGCTGCTCGTCGAGACCGGGCTCGCCGACCGGGTGCTGCCCGAGTCTGCCGGCGCTCAAGCTCGAGCGCGACGAGCACCACCGGCACAAGGACGTCTACGAGCACACGCTCACCGTGCTGGAGCAGGCGATCGACCCGGAGCCGCGGCTGGCCGAGCGGGCCGGGCTGCCGGCGGGACCTGACTTCGTCTCCCGCTTCGCCGCCCTCATGCACGACGTCGGCAAGCCGCGCACCCGCCGCTTCACCGACGACGGCGGGGTCACCTTCCACCACCACGACGTCGTCGGGGCCAAGCCTGACCCGCAAGCGGATGAAGGCGCTGAAGTTCAGCAACGACGAGATCGACGCCGTCGGCGAAGCCTGGTCGAGCCTGCACCTGCGCTTCCACGGCTACGGCTCGGGTGAGTGGACCGACTCCGCCGTGCGGCGCTACGTCCGCGACGCCGGCGACCAGCCTGGAGCGCCTGCACGTGCTCACCCGCGCCGACTGCACGACCCGCAACCAGCGCAAGGCCGACCGCCTCCGCCGCACCTACGACGACCTCGAGGCCCGCATCGAGCGGCTCTCCCGCGGAGGAGGAGACTCGCCTCGATCCGCCCGGACCTCGACGGCAACCAGATCATGGAGATCCTCGGCCTCCCCCCGGGCCGCGAGGTCGGCGAGGCCTACAAGTTCCTGCTCGACCTGCGCCTCGACAACGGGCCGATGTCGGAGGAGGACGCCGGCGCCGCGCTGAAGCAGTGGTGGGCGGCGCGCTGACTCAGCGTGCGACCGCCACGCCCGACACGGCCGAGTACGACGACCAGCCGATCCGGTTGAGCGCCTGCACCCGGAACCGGTAGCGGCCCGCGGTCAGCGTCCAGACGTAGGAGCGGGCGCTCGCCGGGCGGAGCGTCGAGACGATGGTGGAGACCACGCGGCCCCTGCTGTCGAGACGGTAGGCCACCACCCGGTAGCCGGTGATCGCGGCGCCCCCGTTGCTGGCCGGCGCCGTCCAGCGCGCGGTGGCGGTGACGGGCCGGCCGCTCGCGCCGCTGAGCGGGGTGAGGGTCCCCGGGGCCGTGGGTGCGAGCACGATCGCGAAGGCGCGCTCGCCGGCCACGGTCGACGGGTCGTCGGCGGTGTAGGCCGGGGTCACCACGGCGCGATAGCCGCCCGCCGCGAGCGCCGGGCTGGTCCACGACGTCGCCGAGGCGGGCAGGCTTCGCCGGCGTGCCGACCGGCGTGGTGCCACGGAGCAGGGCGACCGTCCAGCCGGTGCGGGTCGCCCCGCCGGGGTTCGCCGCGGGGGCGAAGGTGATCGTCGCGCGCGGCCCGCCGACGCTCGCGGTCACCGACGGCGCCTTCTGCGGTGCCCAGGTCGGCACCCGGACGGTGGCGGTCAGCGGCGCAGAGACGGCCTCCGCGCTGACCGCCACCACCGAGACGTCGTACGACGTGCCGGGGATGAGGCCCGTGAACGACGCCGCGGTCGTGCTCACCTCCTGGCTGGTCGTCGTACCGCTGCCGGAGAGGGTCACGGCGTAGTGGTCGAGCGCGGGGGAGCCGGTCACCGCGGGTGCGGTCCAGCCCAGGTCCAGGGTGGTGGCGCGCGGTGCGACGGCGCTGGTCAGGCCGGTGGGTGGGCCCGGGGGCGTCGTGGCGGACGCGGGCGGGCAGGGGTCGCTCAGGGTGAGGGTGTACTGCCCGAGACTGCCGTAGTCGGTGGAGTTGGTGTTCGCGCTCGCGCCGGCCCCGGAGACCTCGACGGTCCAGGTGCCCGCCGGCGCGGTGGCGAAGGAGGCGCTCGCGTCCAGCGCCGCCAAGGTGCCGGTGCCGCCGCCGGCCGCGGGGTCGACCGTGGTGACCGCGCCACCGGGCGCGGTGACCCGCAATGCGATGTCGAGGGTCTGGCCGGAGCCGATGCCGGTCGCGGTGAGCGCCAGCGGGTCGGCACAGGTGTGGTCGACGACGAAGGCGTCGGTGTCCGCGCGGGTCTCGATCACGCCGTCGTACGGCGCCGCGGCGCTCAGCGGCCGCGAGCCGGGCACGTCGTCGGTGCGGGTCGTCAGCCCGGCCGACGTGATCGTCGCGACGTCGCTCTTCACGCTCTGCTCGGTGTACGCGCCGGGGTAGGTGCTGTCGTCCCACTGCCCGACCTCGCGGTTCGAGGAGCCCATCAGCGGATACCAGTCGTCGTGGCCGTCGTAGTAGCCATGGGGCTGGCTCGTGGTGGAGTCGTGCAGGAGGTTCAGGGTGTGTCCCACCTCGTGCGCCGCGGTCTCACCGGCCTGCTTCGCGTCGAGCCTGGAAGTCGGCGACGGTGGTGTAGATCCAGGCCGGCTCGTAGTAGCCGGCCGGGCGGCCGGTCTCGATGTCGGCGAAGACGTCCACCCAGGCGATGCCCGCGCAGCCGGAGCCGCCGGAGCCGTAGGAGCAGACGGTCCCGCGGGCGTCGCGGTCGTCGGTGAACACCGCCCGGGTCCCGTACGTCGGGTCGCTGTCGGAGCCTGCGGTCGAGCGCCGCGGCGCCCGGGTCCTCGGTGGTGACGTCGACGTCGAAGGGGGAGAACTTCTCCGCCACCACCCGCCACACGGCGGCCACGTAGGCCAGGCTCGGTGGGGGTGAAGGCCGGGTCGTAGGTGGGGGTGCCGCTGGTCTCGCGCTCGTCGAAGGCGTCGAAGGTGCCGGCCGGGATGCCGCCGCCGCTCCATGCGGCGCCCGGCGGCAGGGTGTAGCCGTCGAAGTCGAGGTAGATGGTGCGGTCCGAGCCCGCGCGGCTGTGCAGCGTGAAGGTCTCGGCCGTGCTCAGCGCGGCGGCCGGTGCCGCGGGCTCCGCGGCAGCGGCCCGGCGGGCCGCGGCGACGTCGAGCTTGCTCGGCGTAGAACAGCCGGCCGTCGCGGGCCAGCCCGGCGGTCGGGTCGGTGAGCACCCGGTCGAGCCTGGGCCACGCTGCGCCCGTTGCGCCGGGCGACGACCGTGCGCTCGGTGCCGTCGAGGGCCGCCAGCGCGGTGCGGGCCGCCTGCCCGCGGACCGGGCGATCGAGGAGGGGACCGTCGCCGCCGGCCGGGGCGGCGGGCGCGGCCGGAGCCGTGAGCACCGCCCCCGCGAGGGCAACGCCGAGCAGGCTTGCGGACAGCCGGAGCCGGGTCATGGCTCCATCTTCGGCGGGGACGGCGCCGCCCGGAGCAGAATCGGCAGGGATCCCGCTGGCCCGACCCTCGTCGTGGCCGTCTCGTGTGGCCGTCGTCACCTATCGCGCCGGGCCGGGGGCGGCTAGCGTCCGGGCATGGCCGACACGTACGAGAAGGCTCCTCGAGGACTCCATCGAGATCGCCGCGCCGGCGGAGAAGGTGTGGTCCCTCGTCACCGACCTGCCGAAGATGGCGAAGTGGAGCCCGCAGGTCGTGAAGTCGTCCGTCAAGGGCGGCGAGGTCCGGCTCGGTGCGACCTTCTCGAACCTCAACCGGCAGGGCATCAAGCGCTGGCCGACCGCCGGCAAGGTCGTCCGGTTCACCCCGCCGGTCGGCGGCGTGGGGGAGTTCGCGTTCAAGATCCGCGAGAACCGCACGGTGTGGTCCTTCCAGGCTCGAGCCGACCGCCGACGGCGGCACCCGGCTCACCGAGCGCCGTGAGACCCCGCAGGGCGTCTCGAACGTCTCGCTGGTGCTCACCAAGGTCGTGCTCGGTGGCCAGCAGGGCTTCACCGACGAGCCTGCGCAAGGGCATCCGGCAGACCCTGGAGCGGATCAAGGCCGAGGCCGAGGCCTGATCCGCCGGTCCCGGTCCGCCTCGCTTCGCCGACGGGGTTGAATGACCCCCGTGAGCGACGACGACCCGAAGCCGCTGCCTGCGGCCAAGCCGGGCGCCAGCGCGGCCACCCAGGTCGCCACGGTCACCGGAGCGATCGTCGTGCTCCTCGTGCTCGGCGTGGTCTTCGCGCTCCAGGGCGGCCGGGACGACCCCCAGGCCCCTGCACCCGGTACGTCGGGTGCGGTGACCAGCCCGCCCGCCGTACCGTCCTCGGCGCCGACCGCGAACTCCTCGCTCGCCGCTGACCCGCTCACGGTGCCCGCGAGCCTGTGTCCCTCGCTGACCGTGCAGCACCCGTTCACGGTCATCACGTTCAACATCCACTCCGCGATCCGCAAGCACGGCGGGCTCGAGGCGGGCACGCTGATCAAGGAGATCAAGTCCTGGAAGCCGGACCTGGTCCTGATGCAGGAGGTCGACACCAACCGCGGCCGCTCGGGCAACGTGGTCCAGGCCCAGCAGATCGGCACGGCGCTCGGCCTGAGCCTGGATCGCCGGCAGCGGGCCGACGGGCAACGCGCTGCTCTCCCGGTTCCCGGTCAAGGAGCACGACATCATCGCCCTGCCCAAGGCCGGCGGGAAGTTCGACCGGCACGCGGTGCACGCGGTGGTCGACATCGAGGGCACCGAGGTGAGCGTCTACGCCACCCACTTCGACCACATGTCCGAGGGTGCGCGGGTGGCGCAGGCGCGCTACCTCGCCCAGGTGATGGCGCGCGACCCGCGCCCGAAGATCATGGGCGGCGACCTCAACAGCCGCCCGGGCTCGACCGCCGTGAACACGCTGCGCTCCGCCGGCCTCGGCGACGTGTGGGCGGTCGGCTCGGGCAGCGGGTTCACCGCCCCGGCCGCGAGCCCGCGGGTGCGCATCGACTTCCTGCTCCACGACGGCTTCTTCCAGCCGCTGCAGTCGGTGGTGCTGGCCTCCAGCGTCTCCGACCACCGCGCGGTCTGGGCCCGGCTGCAGATCAACGAGAAGCTCGGCTGCATCAAGGTCGGCGCCCCCTAGGGACGCCGAACGCCCCGGCCGTCGTACGACGAACCGGGGCGCTCGGGCCGGCTGATCACTCCCCTGCGATGCCGAACCTGCCGGTGAGCCTGCGGTGCCTTCCTCCGGCACACCTCGCTGGCGCTCGGCGTACCTCCGGAGGGGCTCCTCACTCCCCGACGATGCCGAACCTGCCGGTGAGTCGCGGTGCCTTCCTCCGGCACACCTCGCTGGCGCTCGGCGTACCTCCGGAGGGGCTCCTCACTCCCCGGCGATGAACTTCTCGAGCAGCGCGCGGCCCTCGGTGTCCTCGATCTGGACCGGCGGGCTCTTCATCAGGTACGCCGAGGCCGGGATGATCGGGCCACCGACACCGCGGTCCTTGGCGATCTTCGCGGCGCGCACGGCGTCGATGATGATGCCGGCGGAGTTCGGGGAGTCCCAGACCTCGAGCCTTGTACTCCAGGTTCAGCGGGACGTCACCGAACGCGCGACCCTCGAGGCGCACGTAGGCCCACTTGCGGTCGTCGAGCCACGCGACGTAGTCGGACGGGCCGATGTGGACGTTCTTGTCGTCGATCTTGTCGGCCAGCGGGCCGTTGAGGTTCGACGTGACGGCCTGGGTCTTGGAGACCTTCTTGGACTCGAGGCGCTCGCGCTCGAGCATGTTCTTGAAGTCCATGTTGCCGCCGACGTTGAGCCTGGTAGGTGCGGTCCAGCGTCACGCCGCGGTCCTCGAACAGGCTTCGCCATCACGCGGTGGGTGATGGTGGCGCCGACCTGCGACTTGATGTCGTCGCCGACGATCGGGACGCCGGCGTCCTCGAACTTCTTGGCCCACTCGGGGTCGGAGGCGATGAACACGGGCAGCGCGTTGACGAAGGCCACGCCCGCGTCGATGGCGCACTGGGCGTAGAACTTGTCGGCCTCCTCCGAGCCCACCGGGAGGTAGGACACGAGGACGTCGACCCGGGCGTCCTTGAGGACCTGGACGACGTCGACCGGGTCCGCGGAGGACTCGTCGATGGTCTGCTTGTAGTACTTGCCGAGACCGTCGAGCGTCGGGCCGCGCTGGACCTCGACACCGAGCGTCGGGACGTCGGCGATCTTGATGGTGTTGTTCTGCGAGGCGTTGATGGCCTCGGAGAGGTCCTTGCCGACCTTCAGGTCGTCGACGTCGAACGCGGCGACGAACTCGACGTCTCCGACGTGGTACTCACCGAACTGGACGTGCATGAGCCCCGGAACGGTGCTCGTGGCGTCGGCGCCCCGGTAGTACTGCACGCCCTGGATGAGGGACGTGGCGCAGTTGCCCACGCCGGCGATCGCTACTCGAACCGAACCCATGGGGTTTCCTTCCTTGGTACTCATGACATCTCGTAGGTGCTGATCAGGACGGCGACGACGGGGATGCCGTCGGCGTCTCCGGAGCCTGGTGCTGGCTGGCCCTGCACGTTCCGCTCGGCGTTGATGAGGTCCGAGAGCCACCGGACCTCCCGCTCCACCGACTCCACACCGTGACGCTGCAGGCTCCGCGGCGTACCGGTCGGCCTCGGCCTGGGTCATCGCCAGGCTCGCGCTGCACCCGGTCCAACCGCTCCTGGAGCCGCGACCGGCGCCCCTCCAGGACGCGCAGCCGGATCTCCATGTCGGTGGAGGAGAAGAACCGGAACCGGATGTCGAAGTTGTCGTCCTCCCAGGCGGTCGGACCCACCTCCGACATCAGGCGCGAGAACTCGGCGGTGCCCAGGTCGGTGACCTGGTAGACGATGCGCTGCCGACGGCTCTGCGGGCCCGACGGCACGGCCTCCTCGATGAGGTTGCCGCGCAGCATCTTCTTCAGCGCCGGGTAGAGCGAGCCGTAGGACAGCAGCCGGCCCCAACCGAGCATCAGGTTGAGCCGCTTGCGCAGGCTCGTAGCCGTGCATGGGTCCCTCGTGCAGCAGTCCGAGGACTGCCGACTCGATGGTGTCACCACGCCGTGCCATGCAACCTATCGTAGCGATATATCCGCGAAACGTGAACTTGCGATGGATCGGGAGTGTCCCCGCGGTGCACGGCAGGACGCGTGCGGCGGCCACCGGCGTCACGGCTCCGGGCCGTCGATGACCAGATGCGATACGCCGGCGCGGTGACTGATCGGCGGGCGAGAAGTGGGGACACCCAGGTGACAGCCGTACTCTGTCCTGCGTGGTCGAGGGTAAGCGCAAGGCAGCCGGCATCCCTTCCCGCCGCGCGAAGCGGTCGGGCAAGGGCACTGACGCGGCGCCGCGCACGTGGAAGCAGCGCCTGAAGAAGTGGTCCCTGTGGGGCCTGATCACGGCGGTGGTCCTCGGCCTGCTCGGCGTGCTGGGCTTCTGGATCGCCTACAAGTCGATCGACATCCCCGACCCCAACGCGGAGTACCTGACCCAGACCACCCGGGTCCTCTACTCCGGCGGCAAGTCCGAGATCGGCCAGTTCGCGGTGCAGAAGCGGGACTCGATCCCCTACGACGAGATGCCGCAGACGGTGAAGGACGCCGTGGTCGCCGCGGAGAACCAGAGCCTTCTGGACCGACAACGGCATCGACCCCAAGGGCATCCTGCGGGCGGCGTTCAGCAATGCCCAGGGCAACTCGACCCAGGGCGCGTCGACGATCACCCAGCAGTACGTGAAGATCCTGTACCTCACCCAGGAGCGCACCTGGAAGCGCAAGGCCAAGGAAGCGATCCTCTCGCTCAAGATCAAGAACCAGGCTGAGCAAGCAGCAGATCCTCGAGGGCTACCTCAACACGATCTACTTCGGCCGGGGCGCCTACGGCATCCAGGCCGCCTCGCAGGCCTACTTCGGCGTCGACGCCAAGAAGCTCGACCTCGCCCAGTCCGCCGTCCTCGCCTCTGTGCTCAACAACCCGGCCGCGCTCGACCCGGCCAACGGTGCCGCCGCCGCGGAGCGGCTGCTCGGGCGCTACCAGTACGTCCTGGACTCCATGGCGACCATGAAGACCGCCAGTGCCGCCGACGTGGCGAGCATCCGCAAGGCGCTGCCGAAGTTCCCCAAGATCAAGAACGACACGACCTACGGCGGCCAGCGCGGCCACGTGCTGACGATGGTCCGCAAGCAGTCTGCTCGCCCTCGGCTTCAGCGAGCAGGAGATCCAGGGTGGCGGCCTGCAGGTCACCACCACCTTCACCAAGAAGGCCATGAACGCGGCCAAGGAGGGCGTGGCGGAGGAGAAGCCGGAGGGCTTCGGCAAGAACCTCCACGTCGCGGTCGCCTCGGTCGAGCCGGGCACCGGCGCGGTCCGCGGCATCTACGCCGGCCAGGACTACCTCCAGTCGCAGGCTGAACTGGGCCGTCTCCGGCGGCCAGGCCGGCTCGACGTTCAAGCCGTTCGCGCTCGCGGCCGGTCTCGAGGCGGGCTACGAGCTCAAGGACACCTTCGACGGCAACTCGCCCTACTACCTGCCGGGTGGCGGCCGGCCGTTCGAGAACCAGGGCAACAAGCCCTACGGCCGGGTCAACCTGATCAAGGCCACCGAGGACTCGATCAACACCGCCTACATCGACCTCACGCTGGGCATCCCGGACGGCCCGAAGAAGATCATCAAGACCGCCGAGAAGATGGGCATCCCGCCGGCCGAGCCGGCCAACCCGCCCTACGGCATCCCGACGAAGTCGCCCGGCCTGGAGCCGATCACCGGTGTCGCGCTCGGCTCGCAGACGGTGAGCCCGATCAACATGGCCAACGGCTACGCGACGGTCGCCAACCGCGGCGTCGCCGCCGACGCCTACATCATCGAGAAGGTCGTCGACAAGGACGGTGTGGTCCGCTACACCCACAAGGTGACCGACCACCGGGCGATCTCCGAGGGCATCTCCGACGACGTGGGCTACGCGCTCCAGCAGGTCGTGAAGTCCGGCTCGGGAACAAAGACCCTCTCGCTCGGTCGTCCGGCGGGCGGCAAGACGGGCACCGCGACCAACGGCAAGGGCGAGGTCTCCTCGGCCTGGTTCGTCGGCTACACCCCGCAGCCTGTCCACCGCGGTGATGTACGTCCGTGGCACGGGCACCCAGGAGGCTCAAGGGCTGGCTGCCGGAGTACTTCGGCGGTACCTACCCCGCGCTCACCTGGACCGCGGTGATGAAGAAGGCGCTCGACGGCGAGGACGTCGAGGACCTCCCGGGTGCGGCCTACGTCAAGGGCGACGCGCCCGACAGCGGCCACGCCCCGGCCCCGCCGCCGCCCCCGAAGCCGACGAAGAAGCCGAAGCCGACGAAGAAGCCGTCGAAGACCGCGACCCCGACGCAGCAGCCGACCCCGACGCAGCAGCCGACCCCGACCCAGCAGCCGACCCCGACCCTGCCCACGCTGCCGACGGGCCCGACCGACAACCCGACCAGCACGCCGCCCGGGCAGGTGGGCAAGCCCAGCCGGTCCCCGCGGCGCCGTCGTCGTACCGCTGCCTGATCGATGGCCGACGAGCGGGCGCCCCACGTCCACCCGACCCTCGACGACCCGGTCGTCACCGGCCTGAGCGAGGTCGTCGGGGGACCGATGGGCACCCGCGCCCGTCCGCACCGCTGGTGGACGCCGCTGCGCGTGCTGCTCCTGCTGACCGCGTGCACCTTCGCGCTCGGCGTCGTGCAGAAGGCACCGTGCTCGGTCGCGGAGGGCAAGGACCAGCAGTGGGTCTACTCCCACATGTGCTACACCGACCTCAAGCCGCTCTACGTCCCGCGCGGCATGGCCGAGCACGCCTGGCCCTACTCCGACGACGCCCAGACCCGCGCCCGCTACGAGGTGATGGAGTACCCCGTCGGGATCTCCTACTGGGCGTGGGGGTCCGCCTGGGTCACGCACTGGCTGACCGGCTCGCCGGACGTCGAGGCGCGCGGGCGCGCCCCCGTCGCCGACCTGTCCGCCGACCCGGCGGTCGACGACGAGCAGAACGTCTTCCTGCTGGTCAACGCCGTCGGCTTCGGCGCCCTCGCGCTGCTGGCGGTCTGGCTGCTCTCCCGGGTCCACCGGGTGCGGCCCTGGGACGCGGCCGCCTTCGCGCTCTCACCGACGCTGCTGCTCACCGGGCTGATCAACTGGGACATGATCGCGGTGGCGCTGGTCGCCGGCGCGCTGTGGTCCTGGTCGCGGGACCGGCCGGCGCTGACCGGGGTGCTGATCGGCCTGGGCACCGCCGCCAAGGCTCTACCCGCTCTTCCTGCTCGGCGGGCTGTTGGTCATCTGCCTGCGCCAGCGACGCTACGCCGCCTTCGCGCTCGCGACGGTGAGCGCCGTCGTCGCCTGGCTGCTCGCCAACGCACCCGGCTACCTCAGCGGCCCGGAGGCGTGGAAGCACTTCTGGGAGTTCAACTCCGAGCGCACCGCGGACCTCGGCTCGGTGTGGATGCTGATCGACCAGGCTGGCGACGTCGGGTTCAGCGCGCACACCATCAACGTCTGGTCCTGGCTCCTCTTCGGCGCCTGGTGCGTGGGTGTCTTCGCGATCGGGATGACCTCCGGCCGGCGGGTCCGCCCGGAGGCGGCCGTCCCCCGGCTGGCCCAGACTCGGCTACCTGATCGTGGTCGGCTTCCTGCTCGTCAACAAGGTCTACTCCCCGCAGTACGTCCTGTGGCTGCTCCCGCTCGCCGTGCTCGCCCGGCCGCGCTGGCGCGACCAGATCGTGTGGCAGGCCTGCGAGGTCGTCTACTTCTGCACGGTCTGGTGGTACCTCGGCGGCTACCTCGCGCCCGCGGGCGGCGGGGACGCCGGCTTCTACTGGCTCGGCATCGTGGTCCGGGTCCTCGGCGAGCTCTACCTCGCCGCGGTGATCGTGCGGGACCTCTACCGCCCCGACAAGGACCCGGTCACCGCGCGGGAGCGCGGCGCGGTGCTCAGCCGGGCCTGAGCCGGACGCGGGTCCTGGCGCCGGGGACTAGTCCGTGACGAGGATCTGGTCGAACGTCGTGGCGGTGTAGCGCACCCGCACGTCGACGTCCTCGCCCACGGCGGGCACCCGCGCACCGTGCGGCACGAAGAGCATCGAGGCCTGCATGTGGGGCGGCTCGGCGAAGAGGCGCTGCTTGCCGTCGATGGAGTACGGCGACCGAACGAACCCGACCGCGTCGAGACCGCCGCGGGCCAGGGTCGCCGCCCGGGCCTTCATGGAGGACTCACCGGTGGGCGCCTCCAGGCCGATGCCGTGCGCGGTGCCACCGCTGACGACCAGCACGTGCCCGGACTTCGGGGCGGTGCGGCCGCGGTAGCCGAACGCGTCGCCCCGCTCCACGGGGTGCACGTCGAGGACGGTGGCGGTGACGGTGAGGGCGCCGCGGTCGCCGAGCCACAGGCCGGTGCCGATCCGCGGGCGGAAGGCGAAGTCGGCGTACCGGCTGCGCAGGGTGGCGAGACTCGGCGTCGCTGAGGTGGCTGACCCAGACCGAGGGCCGCTCGCCCGAGGGCACCTCGGCGGCGACGTAGTCGTTCATCAGCCGGGTCGTCTCGCCAAGGTGGGCGCCCTGGCCCAGCGGCAGGTGGAGGGCGAGGCCCTCGACCCGGGCGCCGGGGTGCTTGCGGAGCAGGCTCGCCGGCCTCCCACAGGCTCGCGGGCGGCCATGCCGTGGCGGCGCATCGAGGTCATCCGCTCCAGGACCACGCGGGCGGTCGGCTCGGCGTGCAGCAGGGCGCGCAGGTCCTCGACGCGGCTCACCGTGTGCACCAGGCGACGGCCCAGGGCGCCGTCGGGGAGCGGCACCCAGGGCCGCCAGGGGGTGAGCACGAGCAGGTCGCCGGACCAGCGCTGCGCGACCTCCGGCGAGCTCGTCGTAGAGGCCGACGGCGAGGGTGCGCACGTCGTGCCCGCGCTCGGCGAGCCACTGGGTCTTGCGCGCCAGCCGGCCGAGGGTGAAGCCGTAGCCGTTGCCCTTGGCGACCGGGACGATGCCCGGGTGGGCCGCGGCGACGGACTCCAGGTGGGCCCGCCAGCGCGGGCCGTCGACGGTGAGGGTCAGCCCGCCGGTCGAGCCTGTCGTGACCATCATCCCCTCCGGGCGAGGTAGAGCCTGGAAGGCCTTGTAGAGCGGCCGGTTGACTGGCAGGTCCCACTCGCCGGCGTGCTCGACGGCCTCGCCGCCGGTGCCGACCTTGAACTGGATGAGGCCGACGTGGGGGTCGTCGCTGTCGAGGGTCTCGGTGATCCCGCGCAGGTCGTAGATCGCGGCCTCCGCGGCGATCGCGTCGCGGATCATCGCCCACTGCACGGCGTTGGAGCCGCGGACCTCGCGCTTCTCGGTGGAGGAGGCGCCGTAGGAGTACCACGCGTGCTCGCCCACCCGGATCGCGATGGTGGCCGCGACCAGGTCGCCCTCGTGGCGGCCGAGCCAGAGCGTGAAGCGCTCCTCGCCGTCGGCGCGCAGGGCGTCGTACATGGTCTGGAAGTAGCGCAGGGGGCGCGGGGTGAAGTGGTCGCGCTCGGCGGTGTGGACGTAGAGACTCGTGGAAGGCCCCGAGGTCGTCCCGGCCGCCGACGGTGACCTCGACGCCCTCCTTGACGGCCTTCTTGATGTTTCGGCGCCACAGGCTGGTTCATCCCCTTGAGGACCTCGTCCTCGGTGCGCTGCGTGCCGTCGGGGTGGCGCAGCGGGACCTGGAAGACGAACTGCGGCTGGCCGGCCGCGAAGCCGCCCTCGACGCCCTGGTAGCGCCACCCGAGCTCGTGCAGGCTGGGCGACGACGCGGGCGCCGACCGGGCTGCGCTCGGCGGGGGCGACCTGGCTGAGCAGGCGTACGTCGGGGTCGGCGATGCCCTCCTTGACCTGGGCGGTCGTCCACCGCCGGGTCACCACGGGCGGTCCGATCCGGACCGCGAAGGCGCCCTGCTGCTTCAGGTGCGCGACCAGCGGCCGCAGCCAGTCGGCGAGGTCGTCGCGGTCCCAGTCGATGACCGGGCCCTCGGGCAGGTAGGCGAGGAAGCGCTTGAGCCTGGGCAGGCTGGCGGTAGAGCACCAGCGCGACGCCCACCTGGGCGCCGGAGTCGTCGAACCAGCCGATCGACTCGCTGCGCCACTCGCTCTTCACCGTGCCCCAGCCGGGGGTCTGCAGGAAGGCTCGCCGACGGCAGCGAGGCGAGGTAGTCGCGGTGCTCGGTCGGGCTGATCGGGCGCACGCTGGGCATGGTCCGAGGCTATCGGGTGCACGGGCGGGTCCCGGAGCCGGCGACGCACCTACCGAATTTGTCGTGAATCGGCGGGATCCACGACGAATCCGGTAGTTGCGTGGGGGATCAGGAGCCCTCAGCCGAGGTCGACCGCGTAGAACTGGGTCTCCTGGAACTCCCGGATCCCCTCGCGGGCGCCCTCGCGGCCCAGACCGCTCTGCTTCACCCCGCCGAAGGGTGCCGAGGGGTCGGAGACGATGCCGCGGTTGAGCCCGACCATGCCGGCGTCGATCCGCTCGGCCAGCCTTGAGCGCGTCCTGGAGGCGGCCGGCGTAGACGTAGGCCGCGAGGCCGTACTCGGTGCCGTTGACCCAGCCGAGCAGGCTCCTCGGTGTCGGTCCAGGTGACGACCGGTGCGACCGGGCCGAAGATCTCCTCCTCCAGGATCGCCGCGTCCGGACGGACCCCCGTGAGCAGCGTCGGGGGTAGAACGTGGCGCCCTCGGGGGCGGTGGCGACGGCGGCGACCTCGGCGCCCTCCTCCTGCGCGGACCGCACGAGCCCGGCGACCTTGGCCGCCGCGGCAGCGGTGATCATCGGGCCGACCTGGTTCTTCTCGTCGCTCGCGGGGCCGACCCGCAGCGCGGCGACCTCCTCGCCGAAGCGGCGCACGAAGGCGTCGGCGACGTCGGCGTGGACGTAGAACCGGTTGGCCGCGGTGCAGGCCTGGCCGCCGTTGCGGAACTTCGCGATCATCGCCCCGGCCACGGCCGCCTCGACATCGGCGTCGGCGGTCACCACGAAGGGAGCGTTGCCGCCGAGCTCCATGCTCGCGTTGAGGACCCGGTCCGCGGCCCGGTGCAGCAGCACCTTCCCGACCCCGGTCGAGCCGGTGAAGGAGATCTTGCGGACCCGCTCGTCGGCGAGCCAGGTGCCGACGACCTCCGCCGCCCGGGTGGTCGGTACGACGGACACGACCCCCGCGGGCAGACCCGCCTCCCCGAGCAGCCGGGCGACCGCGATGGCCGTCAGAGGCGTCTCCGCCGCGGGCTTGAGGACCACCGTGCAGCCGGCCGCGAGGGCGGGGGCGATCTTGCGGGTGGCCATCGCCGCGGGGAAGTTCCACGGCGTGACGAGGGCCGCCACGCCCACCGGGCGGCTGGTGACGAAGGTGCGCGCGGCGCCCGACGGGGCGAGGCCGTAGTCGCCGTCGCCGCGGACCGCCTCCTCGGAGTACCAGCGGAAGAACTCCGCCGCGTAGGCGACCTCGGCCCGGGCGTCGGCCTGGGACTTGCCGTTCTCGGCGGCGATGAGGGCGGTCGACTCGTCGGAGGCGGCGAGCAGCGCGTCGTACGTGCGCCGCAGGAGACTCGGCCCGGTCGCGCGGACTGGTGGCGGCCCAGCCGGGCAGGGCCGCGGCGGCCGCGTCGACCGCGGCGCTCGCCTCGGCGACACCGGCGTCGGGCAGACTCGGCCAGGACCGCGCCGGTGGCCGGGTCGTCGACGGCGAAGGTGCTCATCGGGTCTCCTCGAAGATCGCCTCGAGCACGTCGAAGGCCTCGTCGAGCAGCGCGTCGGGGATGTCGAGCGGGGGCAGGAAGCGCAGCACGTTGCCCCAGGTGCCGCAGGCTGAGCACGATCAGGCCCCGGGCGTGCGCGGTCGTCGCGACCCGGCGGGTCAGGTCGGCGTCGGGCGCGAGGGTGCCCGGCTCGACCAGACTCGACGGCGATCATCGCGCCCCGGCCGCGGACCTCGCCGATGCGCGGGTCGACCGCCTGCAGGGCGGTGAGCCGCTCGGTGAGCCGGGCGCCGATGTCCCGCGCCCGAGCGACCAGCCCGTCGGCCTCGATCGCCTCGATCACGGCGAGCGCGGCGGCGCAGGCGACCGGGTTGCCGCCGTAGGTCCCGCCGAGACCGCCCGCGTGCGGGGCGTCCATGATCTCGGCGCGGCCGGTGACCGCGGCCAGCGGCAGGCCGCCGGCGATGCCCTTGGCCGTCACGATCAGGTCCGGTACGACGCCCTCGTGGTCGCACGCGAACAGGTCGCCGGTCCGGGCGAACCCGGTCTGCACCTCGTCCGCGACGAAGACCACGCCGTGGTCGCGGCACCACTGCTCCAGGACCGGGAGGAAGCCGGGCGCCGGCGCGACGAACCCGCCCTCGCCCTGGATCGGCTCGATCACCACGGCGGCGAGGTTGCCCGCGCCGACCTGCTTGTCGATCACGTCGATGGCGCGCGCGGCCGCGGCCGGCCCGCTCAGGCCCTCGTCACGGAAGGGGTAGGACATCGGCGCGCGGTAGACCTCGTTCGCGAAGGGCCCGAAGCCGTGCTTGTAGGGCATGTTCTTCGCGGTCATCGCCATCGTGAGGTTCGTGCGCCCGTGGTAGGCGTGGTCGAAGACGACCACGGCCTGGCGGCGGGTGTGCGTGCGGGCGATCTTGACGGCGTTCTCGACGGCCTCGGCACCGGAGTTGAAGAGCGCCGAGCGCTTCTCGTGCTCGCCCGGGGTGAGCCGGTTCAGCGCCTCGCAGACCTCGACGTAGCCGTCGTACGGCGTGACCATGAAGCAGGTGTGGGTGAACGCCTCCGCCTGCCGGGCGACGGCCGCGGCGACCCGCGGGTGCGCGTTGCCGACCGTGGTGACGGCGATGCCGGAGCCGAGGTCGATGAGCGAGTTGCCGTCGACGTCGAGCAGCACGCCTCCGCCCGCCGCCACGGCGTAGACGGGCAGCATCACGCCGATGCCGCCGCTGACCGCCGCCTCCTTGCGGGCGTGCAGGCTCGAGCGACTTCGGGCCGGGGATCGCGGTGACGAGGCGGCGTTCGGGGGACGGGGCGGTGTCGGGCACGGTGCGTTCTCTCTGGGGTGGGGGTGGTTCAGACGGTGCGGACGAGCTTCTTGTTCACGAACTCCTCCATGCCGTAGCGGCCGAGTCTCGCGGCCGAAGCCGGAGCGCTTGACGCCGCCGAAGGGGAGCTCGGCCGCGTCCGGGCCGACGCCGTTGACGAAGACCATGCCGGCGTCGATCTGGTCGGCGACGCGCTGCGCCTGCGCGGGGTCGGGCGTGAAGACGTAGGAGCCGAGTCCGTAGGGGGTGTCGTTGGCGATCCGCACCGCCTCGTCCTCGTCGGCGGCCTTGAAGACCATCGCGACCGGGCCGAACAGACTCCTGGCGGTACGCCGGGTTGTCGGTCGTCACGCCGGTGAGCACCCCGCTGGGGTGGAAGGCGCCCTCGCGCTCGCCGGTGCGGGTCAGCGCGGCGCCTCCGGCGATCGCCTCGTCGACCTGCCGGTCCAGGTTCTCGGCGGCGGCGACCGACGACAGCGGGGGAGGCGGGGGAGGCCTCCAGCAGGGCCGCGGTGAAGCGGGAGACGAAGTCGTCGTACAGGCTCCTCGACGACGATGAACCGCTTGGCGGCGTTGCAGGCCTGGCCGGTGTTCTCCAGCCGCGCGGCGACCGCGGCCTCGACGGTGGCGTCGAGGTCGTCGCTGCCGAGCACGACGAAGGGGTCGGAGCCGCCGAGCTCCAGGACGCACTTCTTGAGGTTCCGGCCGGCGATCTCCGCGACGGCCGCACCGGCCCGCTCGGAGCCGGTGAGCGAGACGCCCTGCACGCGCGGGTCGGCGATCACCTCGGCGACCTGCTCGTTGGTGGCGTAGACGTTGACGTAGGCGCCCTCGGGGAAGCCGGCGTCGAGGAAGATCCGCTGCAGCAGCGCCGCCGAGCGCGGGCACTGCGGCGCGTGCTTGAGGACGATCGTGTTGCCGGTGGCGAGGTTCGGGGCGGCGAACCGGGCGACCTGGTACGCCGGGAAGTTCCACGGCATGATCCCCAGCAGCACGCCGACCGGCCGGCGGCGGATGACGGCGTTGCCCGTCGAGCCACCTCCGAGCTCGATCGGCTCGTCGGCGAGGAAGGCCTCGGCGTGGTCGGCGTAGTAGCGATAGATGTCGGCGCAGAACTCGACCTCGCCCTCGGCGTCGGCCAGCGGCTTGCCCATCTCCTCCACCATCGCGGCCGCGAGGCTCGTCGGTCCGCTCGAGGTGCAGACTCGGCGACCCGGTGCAGCAGCGCGGCCCGGTCGGCGACGGCGGAGGTCCGCCCCCAGCCGGCGTACGCCGCGGCGGCGAGGTCCACCGCGGCGCGGACCTCGGCGTCGGTGGCGGTCGGGACGGTCTCGACCAGGCTCTCCGGTGGCGGGGTTGCGGACGGCGTACTGCACGGGGTCGGTCATGGGGTGCTCCTGTTCGGTGGGGCTCAGCGGACGGGGTCGACGTCGGAGGACAGTCGCTGTGCGAGCCAGACGGGGACGATCGAGAAGAGGATGAGGACGACCGCGACGACGTTGACGACCGGTGCCTGGTTCGGGCGGAACATGTTGTTGAGGATCCAGATCGGCAGGGTGTTCGCACCCCCGCCGGCGGTGAACGTCGTCACGATGATCTCGTCGAAGGAGAGCGCGAAGGCGAGCATGCCACCGGCGAGCAAGGCCGAGCGGAGCCTGCGGCAGGGTGACCAGCCGGAAGGTGGTGAACACGCCCGCGCCCAGGTCCGCCGAGGCCTCTTCCAGGCTGGTGCCGAGCCGGCGCAGCCGCGCCTGGACGTTGTTGAAGACGGTGACGATGCAGAAGGTCGCGTGCGCGATCACGATCGTCCACAGCGACAGGTCGATCCCGAGGATCCCCTTGAAGCCGTTGTTGAGCGCGATGCCGGTCACGACGCCGGGCAGCGCGATCGGCAGGATCACCAGCAGGTTGACGGTGTCCTTGCCGAAGAAGGCGTAGCGCTGCAGGGCCAGGGCGAGCAGGGTGCCGAGCACCAGCGCGACCAGCGTCGCGATCGCACCGACCTGAAGGCTGGTCACCAGCGCGTCGCGGGCACCGCTGCTGTGCCAGGCGCGGTCCCACCACTCGAAGGTGATCCCGTCCGGCGGCCAGGTCATCGACTGGCTGGGGTTGACCGAGTTCGCGACGACGACGAGCAGCGGCAGGTAGATCAGCGCGAGGACGCCGAAGGTGAGGGCGGCGAGCGTCCAGCGGGACGCGGAGCCTGAGTCGCATCAGAGGTTCTCCAGGGCGCCGGTACGACGGATCGCGGTCAGCAGCACGAGCATCACCACGATCGGGATCATCGCGATGGCGGCCGCGAGTGGCAGGTTGTTGGCCGCGCCGGCGTTGACGAAGACGAGGTTGCCGAGCATCTGGCTGGTGCCGCCGACGATGTTGACGGTGATGTAGTCACCCATGGTGAGCGAGAAGCCTGAAGATCGCGCCGGCCACGATGCCGGGCACGAGCAGCGGCATGACGATGGTGCGCACGACGGTGCGGGTCGGCGCGCCGAGGTCGCCGGCGGCCTCCAGCAGCGAGTCGGGGACCCGCTCCAGGGCGGCGAAGATCGGCAGGATCACGTAGGGCAGCCAGATGTAGGCCTGCGCGATGACCACCGCGGTCAGCCCGTAGCCCGGCGTGCCGAGGCCGGACCACTCCGCCAGGCCGCCCTCGGAGAGCACCACCCGCCAGGCGAACACCTTCACCAGGTACGACGCCCACAGCGGCGTGAGCACGGCCACGACGAGCATCCGGCGGGCCCGCGGCGAGGCCACCTTGGCCATGTAGAACGCGATCGGCAGCGCGATGGCCACGTCGATCACGGTCACCGCGAGGGCCACCCCGACCGTGCGGACGGTGACATTGCGGTAGACCTCGTTCTCGAGGATCGTGCGGAAGTTCTCCAGCGTCCAGGTGCGGTCGATCTCGCTGCTGAGGCTGTCGACCGACCAGAAGGCGGTGATCAGCAGCGCGGCGAGCGCGACGACGTACACCAGGACCATCCACGCGAGCGGCGCGGACAGCAGCAGGCTCAGCCGGAGCCACACCCAGCGGTGCAGCAGGCGGGAGGCCGGCCGGGCGGCCGGCCCCCGCAGTGCGGGGGCCGGCGCCGGGTCAGTCACGGTGGAGGCCATGGTCAGCCCTTGATCTCCGTCCACGCCTGCGTCCACTGGGCGTAGTCGGTGCACTCGACGTCGGTGCGGCCGTCGAGGCACTTCTTGATGGGCGTGCGCCAGAACCAGAGCCTTCTTGGCGTACTCCTCGTCACCGGCGTGGAAGGTCGCGCAGTGCTGAGGGTCGGTCGTCTTCTCGCACGCCTGCGGGCTGTTCGGCGCCTCGCCGAAGTACTCCGTCGCCTGGGCGTTCGCCTCGGGGCTGAGGATGTAGTCCATCCACGCGTAGGCGCAGTTGGGGCTCTTCGCCTGCGAGGACAGCATCCAGGTGTCGTTCCACGCGGTGGCGCCCTCCTCGGGGAGCGTCACCTCGACGTCCTTGTCCTTGATGTTGTTCTTAATGACCTGCCAGGTGGTGCCGACGACGGAGTCGCCGGTCTCGAAGGCCTGGATCTCCTTGAGGTAGTCCGACCAGTACTCACCGACGTACTGACGCTGCTCCTTGAGCAGGGCCACGGCCGCGTCGAGTCTGCTTCTGGTCGAGCGCGTAGGGGTTCTCGATGCCCAGGTCGGGCTGGGTCTTCATCAGGTACAGCGCGGCGTCGGCGATGTAGATCGGCGAGTCGTACGCCGTGACCTTGCCCTTGTTCTTCGCCAGCCTGGGTCTTGTCGAAGACCGCGCTCCACGACGTGGGCGCCGGGTTCACGTTCTTCTTGTTGAACATCAGCAGGTTGGCGCCGTAGCCGTGCGGGACGCCGTAGTTCTTGCCGTCCTGGGAGTTCCACTCGGTGTCCTTGAGGAAGTCGTAGACGTTCTCGTAGTTGGGCACCAGGTCGGTGTTGATGGCCTGCGCCTCGTCGGAGGCGATGAGCCGCAGCGACAGGTCGCCGGAGGCGGCGATCACGTCGTACTCACCGGACTTGGCGAGGTTGAGCGCCTCGTCGGAGGTGCCGTAGACCTTGCTCGTCACCTGGCAGCCGGTCTTCTTCTCGAAGGCGGAGACCCAGTCGACCTTCGGGTCGTTGCTGCCGTCCTCGACGTAGCCCGGCCAGGCCAGGATCGAGACCTTGCCCTCGAACTTGCCGAGCTTCTCGACGGCCTCGGTCTTCTTGTCGTCGTCGCTGCCGCAGGCAGCCAGGACGGAGACCGACACCAGGGACAGGCAGGCGAGCGCCGCGCGGCTGCGCCGGAGGGTGGATTTCATGGAGATCTCCGCTTTCTTTCGGGGGTGGTGGTGCGGGAGCCTGCGGGGTCAGGAGGAGAGCAGCACGACGTCGGCGCGCGCGAAGCGCACCGTCACCCGGTCGCCGCGGTGGTCGCCGTCGGCGCGCTCGTCGAGGGAGGCGGTGGACTGCTCCAGGGCGACCAGGTCGAGCCCGTCGTCGGTGCGCAGGTGCACCCGGTTGCCGGTGCCGAGGTAGATCGTCTCGGTCACGACCGCGCCGATCCGGACCTCGCCGGGACCGGCCTGGCCGCCGTCGCCGGCGGGCGAGAGTCGCAGCCGCTCGGGGCGGATCGCGTGCTCGGCGGCGACGCCGAGCAGCCGCTCGGAGGCCGCGGCGTCGAGGAGGTTGGTGGTGCCGACGAACCCGGCGACGTACGCCGAGGCGGGCTGCTCGTAGATCTCCTGCGGGGTGCCGAGTCTGCTGGATCCGCCCCGCGTCGAAGACCGCGATCCGGTCGCTGAGCGTCAGCGCCTCCTCCTGGTCGTGGGTGACGAAGACGAAGGTGATGCCCAGGCTCGCGCTGGAGCCTGCTTGAGCTCGACCTGCATCTGCTCGCGCAGCCTTGAGGTCGAGCGCGCCGAGCGGCTCGTCGAGGAGCAGCACCCGCGGCTCCAGCACGATCGCCCGGGCCAGCGCGACCCGCTGGCGCTGGCCGCCGGAGAGCCTGGGTGGGCCGCCGGGTGGCGAGGTGGCCCAGGCGCACGGTGTCGAGCGCCTCCTGGGCCCTGGCCCGGCGCGCGGCCTTGCCCGTCCCGCGCACCCGCAGCCCGTAGCCGACGTTGTCGAGGACGCTCATGTGCGGGAAGAGCGCGTAGTCCTGGAAGACGGTGTGCACGTCGCGCTCGAAGGGCGCGCTGCGGGTCACGTCGACGCCGCCGAGCTCGACGGTGCCGTCGGTGGCCTGCTCGAAGCCGGCGACGAGCCGCAGCACGGTGGTCTTGCCGGAGCCGGACGGGCCGAGCATCGAGAAGAACTCGCCGTCGGCGATGTCGAGGTCGACGCCGTCGACGGCGGCCACGTCACCGAAGTGCTTGACGAGGCCGCGCAGCCGGATCGCCGGCGTCGCGGTGCCGGCAGGGGCGTCGGCCGAGGGGGCGGTGGCTTGGGTCACACCGAAAACATATGATCCCAGAGGTTATATGTCTAGAGTCGTCCCTGTAACGTTTCCGTGACGCGATCGGCCGGGTGGGAGGCCGGGTGGGAGGGGACGGCGATGGGCACCACCGCACGCCACGGCACCCGCACCCGCAACGCGATCTTCGCCCCGCTCGAGGAGGTCGGCCGGGCCACCCGGGTCGAGCAGCGTCTCGCCGACGCGATCCGCTCCGGCGTGCTCCGCGACGGCGAGCGGCTGCCCAGCGAGGCCGAGCCTGGCCGCCATGCTCGGCGTCGCCACCGTCACCGCCCGCGAGGCGCTGGTCGCACTGCGCGCCCAGGGCCTGATCAGCACGGTGCGCGGGCGCAACGGCGGCAGCCTACGTCACCCGCGCCCGGCTCCACGACCCCGAGGCTCAGGCCGAGCGGCTCGCGGCGATGTCGATCGTCGAGCCTGCACGACCGCGGCACCCTGCACGTCGTGCTGCTGTCCGGGTGCGCCGAGGTCGCCGCCGAGCGTGCCGACGGGGGGGACGTCGACGTGCTGGCGTCGCTGCTGCCCGCGGCCGAGGACACCGACCCCGGGCACTGGCGGCACGCCGACGCCGAGCCTGTACCTCTCCCTCGCCGCGCTCAGCCAGTCCGCCCGGATGACCCGTCAGGTGGTCGCCCTGGAGGCCGACTTCGGGGCCCTGCTGCGCCAGCCGCTCGGTGTCCCGGAGTTCCAGGAGTTCACCCGCGGCTGCCACGAGGAGCCTGTTCGCCGCGCTGCGTGCCCACGACGGGGCGGCGGCTCGCGGCGCCGTACGCCGACAGGCTGGGGGTGCGCTCGACGAGCTCGCGCTGCTCCGGGCGTCCCAGCGATGAGGCGGCTTCCTTGACACGCGGGCCGTCGTGCCTTTCCGTAGCAGACGGGGACCGGTCCGCCCGGGCCCTCGGAAGGAGAAGTGCCATGGGGTCGTTGCTGGTGGAAGGAGCCTCGCCGGCCGCGGTCGCCTGTGCCCGCGAGATCGAAGACTACTTCGGCAGCGTGGTCGCGGAGCCTGGACCACCTGCGCGACGGGCTCACCGGGGTGCTCGGCCGCGAGCGGCTCGCCGCCGCCGACGTGGTCGAGGCGGCGTACCCGCTCACCCGGGACCTGCTCGGCCGGCTCCCGCTCTTCGGCGGCGGCTTCGTCGCCGCGCCCGGCTTCCTCGCCGACCATCACCTCTACCTCGCCTGGTGGCAGGGCGAGGAGCAGCAGCTGCTGGCCCAGTCGACGGTCTCCGGCTCGGGCGACCCGCTCGACTACAGCCGCTTCGAGTGGTTCCGCACGCCGCTGGAGACCGGCCGCGCGCACGTGACCGGTCCGTTCGTGGACTACGTGTGCAGCGACGAGTACATGCTCACCACCACCGCACCCGTCTACGTCGGCGGCGAGATGGTCGGCGTGGTCGGCGCCGACACCCTGCTCGACACCTTCGAGTCGCTGATGCTCGGCGCGGTGCGCGAGGCGGGCGCGACGGTCGTCAACCAGGCCCGTCGGGTGGTGCTCTCCGCCGACCCGCGGATCCCGCCCGGCCGGCTGGTGGAGCCGGCCGAGTTCGCCGGCACCATCCCCTGCGGGGACCTGCCGCTGACCGTGCGGGTGCCCTGAGCGCTCAGACCCGTTCGCGCAGCCAGGCGAAGTCGGCCGTGTGCTCCGCGGCACCGCCCGGCGTCTCGCACACGACCGGCGCGCCGGCGTCGCGCACCACCTGGGCGAGCAGGTCCGGGTCGATCTGCCCGGCACCGAAGTTGGCGTGCCGGTCGGCGCCGGAGTCGAAGGCGTCGCGGCTGTCGTTGGCGTGCACCAGGTCGATGCGACCCGTGATCGCGCGGACGTCGTCGACGATCGTCTCCAGCGCGTTCCCGCCCGCGTGCGCGTGGCAGGTGTCGAGGCAGAAACCCACCATGTCGGCGCCCTCGGCGCTGGCGATCGCGTCCCAGGTGCCCTTGATCCGGTCGAGGTAGCGGGTCATCGCGTTGGTGCCGCCCGCGGTGTTCTCGATGAGCAGCGGGATCTTGAGGTCGGTGGCCTCGATCGCCTTGCGCCAGTTGTCGAAGCCCTTGGCCGGGTCGTCCTCGTCGGTCACGTGCCCGCCGTGCACGATCAGCCCTTTCGCACCGAGTACCGGCGGCGGCGTCCATGTGCTGCTGGAGCAAGCTTTGCGGCTGGGGATGCGCTGACGGTTGTTGGTCGTGGCGACGTTGATCAGGTACGGCGCGTGCACGTAGAGGTCGACGCCGGCCTCCTCGGCCGCGGCCCTGAGCGCCGCCGCGCCGCCCTCGTAGGCGAGCACGGGACCCTTGTAGGACTGCGGGTTGCCGAGGAAGAACTGCACGAGCGGGGCGTTGCGGGCGACGGCCTCGGCGATCGGGTCGGTCTGGTCGACGTGGGCTCCGATGCGCAGGCTCGCTCATGACCTCCACTCTAGGAGTGCCCGGGGACAGCCCGGCTCGGCCCGGGCTCGATTGGGTGAGCGGCTCGTCGAGGGGTTAACCTCTCCTGTCCGGTGCCGACAGGCGCCGTACGTCCGTCTGCCCGGGCCGAACCGGTGCGGACATGCAGAGCCCTCCTGCCGCGGAGAGTCCGTGGCCGTCAGTCCAGAGGAGGTGGAGACCGCTTTGCGCAACTACGAAGTCGTGGTCATCCTCGACCCGAGCCTCGACGAGCGGACGGTTCAGCCGTCGCTCGACAAGTACCTGAACGTCGTCCGCAACGACGGCGGCACCGTCGACAACGTCGACGTGTGGGGCAAGCGCCGTCTGGCGTACGAGATCAAGAAGCACGCCGAGGGCATCTACGCCATCGTCAAGGCTCACCGCCGCGCCGGCGACCGTCGACGAGCTCGACCGTCGGCTGACGCTCAACGAGTCCGTGCTTCGTACCAAGGTCCTGCGCCCCACCGTCTGAGGCGCACGACCCGTGCCTGTGGAAGACGGCTGTTCAATGTCGTCGGCAGCAGACACGATGGGGGCCGTTGCCCGGGACTGACCCGGGCGGGCCACTCGAACCCACTCACCAGGAGACCACCATGGCTGGCGACACCGTCATCACCGTTATCGGCAACCTGACCGACGACCCGGAGTCTGCGTTTCACGCCCTCCGGCGCCGCGGTTGCCAACTTCACGGTGGCGTCGACCCCGCGCACCTTCGACCGGCAGACCAGCGAGTGGAAGGACGGGGAGACCCTCTTCCTGCGCTGCTCCATCTGGCGGCAGGCGGCCGAGAACGTCGCCGAGTCCCTCCAGAAGGGCATGCGCGTCATCGCCCAGGGCCGGCTCGTCTCGCGGTCCTACGAGGACCGTGAGGGCCAGAAGCGCACGGTCAACGAGCCGCAGGTCGACGAGGTCGGCCCGTCGCTGACCTGGGCGACCGCCAAGGTCACCCGCGCCAACCGCTCCGGCGGTGGTGGCGGTGGTGGCTACGGCGGCGGCCAGCAGGGTGGCGGCGGCTACGGCGGCGGCCAGCAGGGTGGCGGTCGTCCCGCGGGCGGAGACCCGTGGGGCAGCCAGCCCTCCGGTGGTTCCAACACGGGCGGCGCAGCGCCGGCCGGTGACCCCTGGGCAGCCCCGGGCGTCTCCGGTGGCGACGAGCCCCCGTTCTGAGCAACAACACATCAACCATTCCGGCCGCCCTTTGACTGAGGCGGCCGGGCTCTGAGGAGGAGCACCACAATGGCGAAGGCAGTCGTCCGCAAGCCGAAGAAGAAGGTTTGCCAGTTCTGCAAGGAGAAGGCCACCGGTGTCGACTACAAGGACACCGCCCTTCTGAAGAAGTTCATCTCCGACCGGGGCAAGATCCGTGCCCGTCGGGTGACCGGCAACTGCGTCCAGCACCAGCGGGACATCGCGATCGCGGTGAAGAACGCCCGTGAGGTCGCGCTGCTGCCCTACACCTCCGCTGGCCGCTGAGCCCGGTAGAGAAGGAGAGCCTGAACTCATGAAGATCATCCTGACCCAGGAGGTCGAGAACCTCGGCGCCGCCGGCGACGTGGTGGAGGTCAAGGACGGCTACGGCCGCAACTACCTCATCCCGCGCGGCTTCGGGATCCGCTGGACCCGTGGCGCCCAGGCGCAGGCCGACTCGATCAAGGCCGCGCGCTCTGCGCGTGCCGTGCGCGACGAGGCGCACGCCGCCGAGATCAAGGCCAAGCTCGAGGGCGGCCCGGTCGACGTCAAGGTCAAGGCCGGCCAGGGCGGCCGACTGTTCGGTGCGGTCACCCCCGCCGACATCGCCGCCGCGCTCGGTGAGGCCGCCGGCGAGTCGATCGACAAGCGGACCATCGTCCTCGGCAACCCGATCAAGTCGCTGGGCAACCACGCCGTGTCGGTGAAGTCGCACGACGACGTGTCCGTCGCGGTGACCCTGAACGTGATCCCGGCCTGACCGGTTCACTTCTGCGGCGTGGCCGGACCCTCCGGGGCCCGGCCACGTGGCATTTTGGGGTTGTCCTTCCCCGACTTCCCCAGGAGTGAAGATGCGACTGCGTCGCCTCTGGCCCGCCGCCGTCCTCGTGCTCGCCCCCGTCCTCGCCGCGTGCGGTGACGACGGCAAGCCCGACGCCGAGCCCACCCCGTCGGCCACGCCGACCTCCGAGGCGCCGACCCCGACGCCCACCGAGACCCCGACGCCGTCGGCCACCGCGACCACGACGGTCCCCACCGCGGAGCCCACCTCGAGCACCCGGCTGCCCACCTGCGACCTGCTCACCGACGGCGACGTGTCCAAGGCGCTCGGCGAGACGGTCGCCACCGGGAAGCCCGCCGGAGCCGGCACCTGCACCTTCACGGGCAGCACCGTCACGGTGAAGGTCACCGTGCGCGACGCCGGCCCCTGCATCCAGCCCGACGACAGCGACGGCAACGTCGAGCCCAGCGACGTCGCGGGCGCGAAGACCTCGTGGTGGAAGACCAGGCTCCGCCCCGCCGCTCGTCGCCCTGCAGCGCGCGTGCAGCAAGGAGGCGAACGTCGACGTCGACCTCGCCTACTCCACCCCCAGCTACGAGGGCGACCCGTCGGCCGGCAGCGCCCAGACTCGCCGGCCTGGTGCTGGCCAGCCTGCAGGGCTGAGCCTCCGCCACCGTCAGGAGTCGGTGCCGGCGGGCGTCTCGGGCTCCGGGGCGCCCGCCCACCGCCGCCCGGCGAAGACGAAGCAGAGGACGACGAGAGCGATCTGGACGGCCTGGGCGAGCGCCTCGCCCGTCGTACCGACCTCGGTCCAGCCGGCCCCGAACGCCAGCGGCGGCGCGGCCAGCACGAAGAGCAGGGCCAGCCCGGCGATGCTGAAGGCGCTCGCGCCGGCCGTCGAGCGTGCCCGGAGGGCGGCCTGGCTCAGGCTCGTGGCAGAGCAGGGCGAAGAACCCGAAGCGGGGTACGTCGGCGAACCAGCCCAGCGACGGGTCCGTCTCCAGCCACCGGGCCACCGCCGGCACCACGATCGCGATCGAGAAGCACAGCGCGAGGACGCCCACGAAGCGCAGGGTGCCCAGCCGGCGCGGGTCGAGCGCCGGGCCGAGGCCGTGGAGGCCGACCAGCACGAGCACCCAGCCGAGCGGGTCGGGCAACGGGTCGAAGGTGCCGACCGGCGCGTCCACCGGGCCGAGCGCGAGCAGCACCAGGCCCAGCGCGACCGCGTGCAGCGGCTTCACGCCGCTGCCCCGGTGACCAGCCACGCCTCGCTGCGCGCCCGGCGGACCAGGGTCACCAGCCGGCCGCCGATGAAGAGCGCGCCGAAGGCCACCCACACCCCGGCCAGTCCCGCGCCCAGCGCACTCGTCAGCAGCACGACCGGAGCGTAGCCGCCGAGCACCACGAGCCCGGCCCGGGCCAGGTACCGGCCGTCACCGGCACCGATGAGCACGCCGTCGAGCACGAACACCACGCCGGCCGCCGGCTGAGCGGCCGCGGCCACCAGCAGCACCGGCACCAGGGCGTCGCGCACCGCGTCGTCGGGGGTGAACAGGGCGCCCAGCCACGGGCTGCTCGCGGCCAGCAGGACGCCGGTGACGATCCCGCTGCGCACGCCCCACTGCACCATCCGCCGGGTCACCGCCCGGGTCGCGGCGATGTCGCCCGCGCCGAGGTGGCGCCCGGTGATCGCCTGGGCGGCGATGGCGATCGCGTCGAGGACGTAGGCCAGGAAGGCTCCAGAGCGTCAGCGCCAGCCTGGTGGGTCGCGATCGGCACGGCGTCCCCGGCCGCGCTGCCCGCGGCGAGCACCACCGCCCAGGTGGTGACGAGCAGCGAGACGCGCAGGGTGAGCGTGCGGACCAGGAGCGGGACGCCGGCCCGCCCGGCTGCTCGGATGCCCGCCCGGTCCGGGCGCAGCGAGGCGCCCTCCCGGCGGGCCGCGCGGACCACCACGACGGTGAGCGCGAGCGCCATGCCGGCCTGGGCCAGCACCGAGCCCAGGGCGGAGCCGGCCAGCCCCAGGCGCGGGAGCGGCCCGGCGCCGTACACGAGGGCGAGGTTGAGGGCGAGGTTGGCGGCGTTGCCGAGCACGGCCACGACCAGCGGGGTCCGGGTGTCCTGGAGGCCGCGCAGCACCCCGGTGGTCGCCAGGACCAGGAGCAGCGGGGTGATGCCCACCGCCCCCACCCGCAGGTACGTCGCCGCGGCGTCCTCGACCCCGCCCGAGGCCCCGAACAGGCTGACCAGCGGGTGCGCCAGCAGGCTGGTCACGGCGGTGACCGGCACGCCGATGACGCCGGCCAGCCACAGGCCGTCGATGCCCTGGGCGAGGGCCGCCCGGCGGTGCCCGGCGCCGAGCCGCCGGGCCACCCCGGCGGTCGTGCCGTAGGCGAGGAAGACGCACAGCCCGACCACGGTGGTGAGCACGGTTCCGGCGAGCCCGAGCCCGGCCAGACTCCCGGGTGCCGAGGTGGCCGACCACGGCGGCGTCGCCGAGCAGGAAGAGCGGCTCGGCGACCAGTGCCAGGAAGGCGGGGACGGCGAGCCGGGCGATCTCCCGGTCGAGAGCGCGGGCGCTCACGGGCGCCGGTCCCGAGCCGGTCCCGGGACCGGTGGAAAACTCGTGATCAGTTGTGGAAACACTGCGAGGCGGAGGGGTTGACCGGCGGTCACCGGGGCAGCCCCGGGCGGACGGCCGGGTGACGCCCAGGTGAACGGAATTCCTCCGTACCTATTTCCCGTGCACACCTGTGGAACAGTGTTTGCGCAGGTCAGAGGCCACATCGCGGTGTCCCGCCGTGCTGCTTCCACAAGTTCCTCCCCAACCCGTGCACACCTTCGTCGCGTGTCGTCCACGTCCACCACCGAGTTATCCCCAAGGCTTGTGGATAGGCCGGTGGCGCCAGCATTTCGCGGCCCCTAGGTTCGGCACGCAGGGATTTGCGTCGGACCCCCCAGGCAGCATCGTCACCGTACGACGTCCCGGGTGGCCGCGGAGCAGCCGCCCGTGATCGAGACAGGAGGACGACAGCCCCGTGAGCGTCACCGACAACGCACCCTCGTGGACCGAGGACCCGCCGCAGGAGTGGAACGACGGCCCGGCTCCCTACGCGCCCGGCGAGGCGCCCTCGGGCGGGCGGATGCCACCGCAGGACCTCGCCGCCGAGCAGTCCGTGCTGGGCGCGATGCTGATCTCCAAGGACGCGATCGCCGACGTCGTGGAGGTGATCCGCGGGGTCGACTACTACCGGCCCGCCCACGAGGAGATCCACGAGGCGATCCTCGACCTGTTCGGCCGCGGCGAGCCCGCCGACATGGTGACGGTCGCCGGTGGCCTGCAGCGGCGTGGCCAGCTGCAGAAGATCGGCGGGGCGGCGTACCTGCACACGTTGGCGGCGAACGTCCCGATCGCGGCCAACGCCGGGTTCTACGCCGAGATCGTCTACGAGAAGGCCATCCTGCGCCGCCTCGTCGACGCCGGCACCAAGATCGTGCAGATCGAGTTTACGCCGGCGAGGGCGAGGTCGAGGGCATCGTCAACGAGGCCCAGTCCGAGATCTACAAGGTCACCGACCGCAACAAGTCCGAGGACTACGCGCCGCTGTCCGACATCATGGACGGCGTCCTCGACGAGATCGAGGCCATCGAGAACCGCGAGGCCGGCATCTACGGCGTGCCGACCGGCTTCGCCGACTTCGACGAGCCTCACCAACGGCTTCCACAAGGGCCAGATGATCGTCGTCGCCGCCCGCCCCGCGATGGGCAAGTCGACGCTCGCGCTGGACTTCTGCCGGGCCGCCGCCATCCACAACAACCTCACCGCCTGCTTCTTCAGCCTGGAGATGACGCGCGCGGAGATCGTGATGCGCCTGCTCTCCGCCGAGGCCCGCATCCCGCTCAACCACATCCGCAACGGCAAAGCCTGGGCACCGAGGAGTGGGACCGCCTCGCCCGCCACGTCGCGAAGGTCTCCGCGGCGCCGATGTTCATCGACGACTCGCCCAACATGACGATGACCGAGATCCGCGCCAAGGCCCGCCGGCTCAAGCAGAAGCACGACCTCAAGCCTGATGGTCATCGACTACCTCCAGCCTGATGAGACTCGGGCAAGAAGGTCGAGTCCCGCCAGGCTCGAGGTCTCCGAGTTCTCCCGCCAGATCAAGCCTCCTCGCCAAGGAGCTCGAGATCCCCGTCATCGCGCTCTCCCAGGCTCAACCGTGGCCCCGAGCAGCGCGCCGACAAGCGTCCCGCCGTCAGCGACCTGCGCGAGTCCGGCTCCATCGAGCAGGACGCCGACATGGTGGTCCTGCTGCACCGCGACGACGTCTACGAGAAGGAGTCGACCCGCCCCGGCGAGGCCGACCTGATCGTCGCCAAGCACCGCAACGGCGCGACCCGCGACATCGTGGTGGCCTTCCAGGGCCACTACAGCCGGTTCGTCGACATGGCGCACTGACGCCTCGACGGGTGCTGAGGTCGGCGTGGGCCGCGAGGAAGAACCCCGACTCCGTCGCCGACCGCTCACCTTCTGCGACCTTCGTGGGACGGATGACGCAGATCCGGTGCCGATCTATCGGCCCGGGGCCGAGAGTGCGGCGACGACCTTGTGGGCAGTCTCCTTGGCCGAGCCGGGGTTCTGGCCGGTGACCAGGTTGCCGTCGACGACGGCGTACGAGACGAACGGGAGCTTGGCCTTCTCGTAGAGCGCGCCGCGCTCCTTGGCGGCCTCCTCGGCGTTGTAGGGCACCAGCCTTGTCGACGCGGGCGAGCACCTCCTCGGTCCAGGCGAAGCCGGTCATCCTCTTGCCGGCGATGAGGAAGGACCCGTCGGAGAGCCTGGGTGTTGAGCAGGCCGCAGTAGCCGTGGCAGACCGAGGAGACGACAGCGCCGCGCTCGTAGAGCCTCGCGGGTGATTCGCTGGAGTCCCTCGCTGTCGGGGAAGTCGTACATGACGGCGTGACCGCCGGTGAAGTAGATGGCGTCGTACTGCGCGGAGTCGATCTGGTCGGGGCTGAGGGTGTTCTCCAGCAGCGCCATCTTGGCGGGGTCGGCGCGCCAGGCCTTCGCGGTCTTGTCGTAGTTGGGGAACTTCAGTGCCCGCGGCTCCAGGGGTACGGCGCCGCCAGCGGGGCTGACCAGGGTCTGCTCGTAGCCAGCCTCCTCGAAGACGTGCCAGGCGTGGGTGAGCCTCGGAGAGCCACAGGCCGGTGGGGTGGTCGGGGTCGTCGTAGTGGGCGACGTTGGTGACGACGTTGAGGATGCGCTGGGTCATGGTCTGGTCCTTCGGGCGGAGGCGGGCCAGCCGGCCCGGGGCGATAGGACCCGGGCCGGCGGGCTGGTTCAGTGCGGCGCTACTGCAGGGCGGTCTTGAGGGCGTCGATCGCGAGGTGGCGGGCCACGTTGGCGGCCTTGGTGTGGCGCAGGCTGTCGAGGAGCAGGAAGTCGTGGACCATCCCCGCGACGCGCACGGAGGTGACGTCGACGCCGGCCTCGCGCAGCCTTGTTGGCGTACATCTCGCCCTCGTCCCGCAGGACGTCGGCCTCGTCGGTGATGACGAGGGTGGGCGGGAGCCCCTGGAGGCTCCTCCAGCGTGGCCTGGAGCGGGGAGGCGTACTTCTCGGCGCGCTGGGCGGGGTCGGTGGTGTAGGCGTCCCAGAACCACTGCATGCCCTCGCGGGTGAGGAAGTAGCCCTCCGCGAACTGCAGGTAGGAGGGGGTGTCGAAGTCGGCGTTCGTGACCGGGTAGAGCAGCACCTGGGCCTTGAGGTCGATGCCGCCGCGGTCCTTGTTCATGAGAGCGAAGACCGTGGACATGCAGCCGCCGACGGACTCTCCGGCGACGGCGACCCGGGAGGTGTCGAGGCCGTGCTCGGCTCCGTGCTCGAGCACCCACTGGCCGACGGCGTAGTTCTGCTCGACCTGGGTCGGGTAGCCCTTCTCGGGGGCGTTGTCGTAGACCGGGAAGACGCCGGCGGCACCGGCGCCCACCGTCAGCCTCGCGGAAGATCCGGTCGTGGGTCTTGTCGTCGCCGAAGACCCAGCCGGCGCCGTGGATGTAGAAGACGACCGGCAGCGGACCCGTCGCACCCTGGGGACGGATGATGCGGGTGCGGACGGTGCCCCACTCGCCGGCATCGACGTCGACCCACTCCTCGTCGACGTCGCGGGGCGCTCCACGCCTTCGCCGCTCTGCAGGTCGATCAGGATCTTGCGGCCCTCCTCCGGGGGGACCTCGTAGATCCGCGGGTGGGGGTCGGTCTGCTCGCACAGGCTCCTTGGCCTCGGGCTCGAGGTACGGGGTGACGGGGGGAGGCAGTTCAGTCATGATGGTCTCCTGTCTGCGCATGGCGCTCCGAGAAGCAAGGCACCCTAATGTGTGCAGTGCTTACATCGACGGTAGCGCGACCTCCCGAGGCAGTCAATGGCGGCGTGCGTCAGACGAGCGAGGTGACGCCGGCCTCAGCCTGCGCGGTCGGGTCGCGAACACGGCGATCAAGGACGCGCGGACCTGTGCCGCGACCTCCTCGATGGAGGACGCGGTGAGCCTTGCGGTCCAGGTAGAGGAACGCGAGGCCGTGCACCACCCCCCAGCCGCCCAGCGAGAGGTCGAGCGGGTCGGAGTCGGGGAAGACGCCGGTGATGGCTGCCGCGAGCAGACTCGTGCACGTCGGCTGCAGCGCGGACGCGTTCCTCGTCGTCGGTGTTGCACTCGTTGCCGAACATCAGCCGGAACAGCGCCGGCCGGCGCAGGGCGAAGTCGACGTAGGCGACGCCGAGCTCCGCCAGGCTCCTCGGTCGTCGTCGGCAGGGCGCGGTCGCGCACCAGGTCGGCCTTGAGGTCGCGGAGGCCCTCGGCCGCGAGCGCCGATTCCAGGGCCTCGCGCTCGGGGAAGTGTCGGTACGGCGCGGTCGGCGAGACGCCGGCCTCGCGCGCGACGGCGCGGATCGAGAACGGCTCGCCCCGTTCCAGCATGCCCATGGCGGTGCTGATGAGCGTGGCGCGCAGATCACCGTGGTGGTAAGCTGCTCTTGGCTGCTTCGGACATCGTGGGGCCCTGTCTCCTCGTGCGCATCGTGCTGTCTCGCCAGTCTTCAGCATGCAGTCGGCGGCACTGATCGGTGGGCGGAAACGCCGGCATCCGGCGCCGCTGCCGCCGCGTGATCCACATCGCGATCCTCCGATGTTGACTGTGCTTACATTGCTGCTACCTTAGATGTAAGCAATGCAAACATTCAAACGTGGAGGAGCAGTCATGACACGGTCGAAGGCGCGGGCGAGCAGCGGGACGGTGGAGGTGGAGCCTGGGCGGCCGCACCGTCTCGGTTCCTCAGGGAGGTCTGTACGACCGCTACCGCATGGACACCGACCTCGACGAGGTCGCGAAGGACCCGCGGGTCCCGAGCGTCGACTTCTTCCGGACCCTGCCCAAGACCGAGGTCCAGTCGGCGATCGGCCCGACCCGCACCCCGAACTTCTACTACGCGATGTCCAAGGCCCAGGCTGACCTACCTCGCGCCGACCCGCGCCCTGCGCTCGCGGCTGCCCGGCGGGCTCGACCCGCTCCAGGTCGCTCCCGGTGTCGGGCTCTTCTCCGTGGTCTTCTTCCGCTACGACGTGTGCGACATCGACTTCTACACCGAGGCCACGGTCGCCATCGCGACCCGCCCCGCACGGCACGGCGGGCTCGGCACGGCCGACCTGCTCTCGACGGTCGCCAACGACGCCACCCACGCCTACGTGCTCTCCCTGCCGGTGAACACCGAGATCGCCCAGGTCCGCGGTCACGACGGCTACGGCTTCCCGAAGTGGGTGACCGAGATCGACGTCGACATCGACGAGCGTCGTACCACCGCCCGGGTCGCCAACGACGACGGCGGCACCGACATCGCCCTCGACGTGGCCACGCCGAAGCAGAAGCAGATCCCGAGTGGTACGAGCGTCTCCACGCTGACCTCGTACACCGAGACTCAACGGGGGCTGGAACGCCACGCTGAGCCAGACCAACAACCTCGCCACCGGCAGCACGCTGCTCCCGCGGAAGGTCTCCCTGACGCTGGGATCCGGACGTCTCACCGACGACGTGCGGTCGCTCGAGCCGCTGAAGGTCCTGCGCCTCGACGTCGCCACCGAGGCCCAGAACGCCCTGCACATCCCCGTACCCGTCTCGATCGCGGACCGGTGACCACGATGAGACTCGACCACCAGCAGTACCGCCATCACGCGCCACATCGACGGCTCCGGCTCCGCGCGCTCTCGGCGCGGGTCCGGGCCGCCGACGCCGAGAGCCGCCAGGCCGTGACCAACGCGATGACCGGGGGAGTGCTCGGCCAGGTGCCGCGCTGCTCGCCCGACGACGTGGCCGCGGCAGCCCAGCGCGCCCGCGCTGTCCAGAAGGCCTGGGCGGCACGCCCGGTCGAGGAGCGAGCGGCTGTGCTGCTGCGCTTCCACGACCTCGTGCTCGACCGTCAGGACGAGGTCCTCGACCTGATCCAGGCTCGAGAACGGCAAGGCCCGGCGGCACGCGTTCGAGGAGATCCTCGACGTCACGATGAATGCTCGCTACTACGCCCACACCGCCGCGGAGCACCTGAAGCCGAAGCGCCGCCAGGGCGCCCAGACTCGCGCTGACCAAGGTCTGGGAGCCTGCACCACCCCAAGGGACTGGTCGGCGTCATCTCGCCGTGGAACTACCCGCTCACCCTGGGCATCAGCGACGCGCTGCCGGCGATCGTGGCCGGCAACGCCGTGCTCACCAAGCCCGACGCGCAGACGCCGTACGCCGCCCTCTGGGCCGTCGAGTTCGCTGGAGGAGGCCGGCATGCAGCCGGGTCTGGTCCAGGTCGTGACCGGCTCCGGTGCCGAGCTCGGATCCTCGATCATCGAGAGCTCCGACTTCCTCATGTTCACCGGCTCCACCGCCGTCGGGCGCACCGTCGCCGCGCAGGCCGGCGAGCGGCTGATCGACTGCTCGATGGAGCTCGGCGGCAAGAACGCGCTGCTCGTCCTCGACGACGCCGACCTGGAGAAGGCCGTCGGCGGGGCCGTGCGGGCGTCGTTCTCCAACACCGGCCAGCTTGTGCATCTCGATGGAGCGCATCTACGTGCCCGACGCGATCTGGGACGACTTCACGGCCAGGTTCACGGCTGCGACCGAGGCGATGAAGTCTGTCCCCGGCCATCGACTACTCCGGCGACATGGGCTCCCTGGTCTCCCGCAAGCAGGCTGGAGACCGTCGTGCGCCATGTCGAGGACGCGGTGAGCAAGGGGGCGACCGTGCTCGCCGGCGGCAGGGCGCGCCCCGATCTGGGCCCGTTCTTCCACGAGCCGACCATCCTCACCGACGTGGACGAGACGATGGAGGTCTATGCCCACGAGACGTTCGGGCCCCTGGTCTCGCTGTACCGCGTCGCGGACGAGGAGGAGGCCATCGCCCGGGCGAATGACAGTGAGTACGGCCTGAACTTCAGCGTCTGGACCTCCGACGAGGCCAGGGGCTACCGCGTCGCCGCCCGGCTCGAGGCAGGCACCGTCAACGTCAACGACGCGTACGCCGCCGCGTGGGGCTCGATGGACGCCCCGATGGGTGGCATGAAGGCATCCGGGATGGGCCGTCGCCACGGCGAGCACGGCATCCTGAAGTACACCGAGTCCCAGACCATCGCCATCGAGCGGCTGATCCCGGTCGGGGTGCCCGACGGCATGAACCCGAAGACCTACGCCCGTGTCGCCACTCTCGCGCTGAGGCTGGCCAAGCGGCTTCCAGGAGTGAAGTGAAGATGCAGACCGTACTCGGAGCCAACGGCCAGATCGCCGAGGAGCCTCACCCGCTACCTCCACGACAACGTCACCCACGACCTCCGCCTGGTCAGCCGCAACCCGCGCCAGGTCCATGACACCGACCAGTCTGTTCCCGGCCAACCTGATGGATGCCGATGCGACCGCCGCTGCCGTCGAGGGCAGCGACATCGCCTACCTGACCGTCGGGTTGCCGATGGACTCCGCCCTGTGGGAGCAGCAGTTCCCGACGATGATGGCCAACACCATCGCGGCCTGCCAGAAGCACGGGACCAAGCCTGGTGTTCTTCGACAACACCTACATGTACCCGCGCACCGACCAGCCGCAGGTGGAGGACATCCCGTTCCAGCCGGTCGGCCGCAAGGCCACCGTGCGGGCGGAGATCGCGAACATGCTGCTCGCGGAGATGAGCGCGGGGACCATCGAGGCGGTCATCGGCCGAGCACCGGAGTTCTACGGCCCCGGGAAGACCCAGAGCCTGACCAACACGGCTGTCTTCGACCGGATCAAGAAGGGTGAGCGCCCGACCATCCCGCTCGATGCCCACACCCGGCGCTCCCTCATCTGGACCCCGGACGCGAGCCGGGCCCTGGGCCTGCTCGGCAACACGCCCGATGCCTACGGACAGACGTGGCACCTCCCGATCGACCCGAACCGGCTGACCTACGCCGAGATGGTGGGGAACGCTGCGGAGGTGCTCGGCAGGGAGATCTCCTACCGGACCGTGCCGGCGGTCGTCTTCAAGGCTCGGCGGCCTGTTCAACCCGGCGGTCAAGGAGGCCAACGAGGCTCCTCCCGCGCTACCGCCAGGACAACATCTTCGACACCACCAAGTTCGCCACCCGGTTCCCGGACTTCGCGGTCACGACCTACCGGCAGGGCATCGCCGAGATCCTGACCGAGAGGCCGACCGGCCCGCGGGCAGCGTGACGAGCCTTGCCCGTGCGCTGTCGGCGCGACTGGTCTCTGGCTCGTCCTGAGAACGCCGTCCGGTGACTACCGGACCTCGGAGCGGCGCAGCAGCACCAGGCCGATCGCGAGCGGTACGACGATCCAGAGCGTCGTGGTCGCCCCGAGCCTGCGCCCACGCCTCGACCGAGGAGGTGCGTCCCTCGAACAGGGCGACCTGGGTCTGGTTCCAGTCGACCCAGGGCTGCAGGTCGGTGAAGCCCTCCCGCACCCGGGCGAGCAGGAGCAGGATGCCGGACAGCACGAAGGACAGCACGAAGTAGCCGACGACGGCGGCCGACGAGCCTGCGCAGCACCACCCCGAGGGTGAAGCCGATGGCCATCCCGACCAGGTTGCCCAGGACGATCTGGGCTGCCTGGGCCGGCCCGATGTCCCAGACCGCGTCGACGCCGACGACGGCGGAGCCGACCAGGTTGCCGACGGCCCCGATCGCGAACGCCGCCAGCACCGAGGCCACGCCGACGACGGCGGTGGCGACCGCCTTGGCGCCGATCACCCGCCCCCGGCGGGGGACGAGCGTGAACGTGGTGAGCCCGCTGCGCTGGCTCCACTCCCCGGTGACCGCGAGGATCGCGATCAGCGGGAGGATCAGCGTGCTCGGGAAGCCGAGCGCGCTGGCGATGGTCTCGTAGCCGAGGGTGTCGCGGGGGGCGAGGGCGACGGCCGCCACGGTGGCCACGACGGAGAGCACGCCGATGCTGGCGAGCAGCCAGAAGCCCGCTCGGGTGTCGAACATCTTGCGCAGGCTCGACGCGGACGATCCGACGGGTCGGGATCGGCGGTACGACGGAGGTGGTCATGCCCCGAAGCCTCGCCGCGACCGGCCGCCCGCCGCATCGGCATCGAGGCCGGACCCGTCTCGTTCTTTCGGCCGATCCCGGCTGGCATCGGCGATGCCTAGGCTGGGCCGGTGATCACCACGGCCCTGCGCGCGCTCTGGGACGAGCCGCGCGTCGCCTCGCCGCCCGGCCGGACGAGGTACGACGAGGTGCTGGTCGGCCTGGTGGTCGTGGCGGCGCTGCTCGAGGGCACCCTGCGCGCGGACATCACCTGGCGTCCGGTGACGACGATCGTCGCCGTGGCGCTCGCGCCGGTGCTGCTGTGGCGTCGTTCCCACCCGTTGGCGTGCGTCGTGCTGGGCTTCGGCACCGCGACGGCGCTGGTCCTGGCCGGGGCCGGGTCGGCCACGACGATCGTCGTCCTCGTGCTCGTGCACGCGCTGGTCCGCTGGGGCTCGGGACGCGAGATCGTGATCGGCCTGGTGGTGGCCGGGCTCGCCACCGCGGTCAGTGTCGCGACCGACTACACCGGCCCGGCCGAGGCTCTTCGGCGGGCTCGCCGTGCTGGTGGCGGTGGTCGCCGGCGGCGCGGCCCTGCGCTACCGCGCGGAGAGCCGGCGCCGGGCCCACGACCAGATCCGCAGCGCGGAGCGGGTCGGGCTCGCGCGCGACCTCCACGACTCGGTCGCCCACCACGTCTCGGCGATCGCTGTGCAGGCGCAGACCGGCCGGACGATCGGCCGGAAGCGTCCCGAGGCGGCGCTCGAGGCCCTGGCCGCGATCGAGGGCGAGGCGTCGCGGACCCTCGCGGAGATGCGGACGATGGTCCGGGTGCTGCGCGAGGGGGCGCCGGCGACGTACGGCCCGCAGCCCGGCGTCGCGGACCTCGTCTCCTTCGCCCGCCGCGACCCGGCTCCGGTCGTCGAGGTCGAGTCGACCGGCGACCTGGCCGGCATCGCGCCCCAGGTCGACGCGGCGGCGTACCGCATGGCGCAGGAGGCGCTGACCAACGCGCTGCGGCACGCGCGCGGCGCCTCGCGCGTGGAGATCCGCGTCGCCGAAGGCGCGGGACGGCTGTGCCTGCGCGTGACCGACGACGGCCGGGGCGGCGCTACTCGACCGGCCGCGCACGGCTTCGGGCTGCTGGGGATGGCCGAGCGGGTGAAGGCTGCTCGGCGGCACCCTGCACGCGGGGCCGGGGCCCGAGGGTGGGTGGGCGGTCGACGCCGAGCCTGCCGACGGAGGTACGCCGATGACGGTGCGGGTGCTCGTGGCCGACGACCAGGACCTGGTCCGCACCGGCCTGGCGATGATCCTCGACGACCAGCCCGGCATCGAGGTGGTCGGCCAGGCCGCCGACGGCCGGGCCGCCGTCGAGCCTGGCCCGGCGGCTGCGGCCCGACGTCTGCCTGGTCGACATCCGGATGCCCGGCCTGGACGGCATCGAGGTGACCGAGTCTGCTCGCCGGTCGGGACGTGGCCGACCCGATCGCGGTGGTGGTGATCACGACGTTCGACCTGGACGAGTACGTCCACGGTGCCCTGCGCGCCGGCGCCCGCGGCTTCCTGCTCAAGGACGCCGGCCCGGAGTCTGCTGGTGCAGGCCGTCCACGCCGCCGCCGCGGGCGACGCGCTGATCGCGCCGAACGTCACCCGCCGGCTCCTGGCGACCCTCGCCGCGGGGGCGGCGCCGGGACGTGGTGCGCCGCCGGTCCAGCCGCTCACCCCTCGCGAGGAGGAGGTGCTGACGCTGGTCGCGGTCGGTCGCACGAACGCCGAGATCGCCGCCGAGTCTGTTCGTGAGCCTGACGACGGTCAAGAGCCACGTGGCGAGCCTGCTGACCAAGGCTCGGCGCCCGGAACCGGGTCGAGATCGCGATGTGGGCCCACGACACCGGGCGGGTGCCGGGATGAGCGCGATGGTGGTGCGGCCGCGCCGCCCCGACGACCTGCCCGCGCTGGCGGAGGCGCTGTGGGAGCAGCAGCCGACGTCGCGCTATCCGGTCCGGGACCCGCTGCCGATCCCCGTCGAGGACTTCCTCCACACCGGCGACGCGCTCGGGGCGTGGACCGCGGAGCCTCGACGGCCGCCCGGTCGGTCAGATCTGCTGGATCGGCCCCGCCGTGGACGCCGAGGCGGCGAACCGGGCGTGCGCCGCCTTCCACGGCTGCGCCGTCGGCGACCTGGCCTGGGTGAGCGCGTTCTTCGTGGGGCTCCCGGCGCGTCGTACGGGCGTGGGCAGACAGACTCCTCGCCACGGCCGTCGCGGACATGGTGGCGCGTCGGCGCCGACCGTGCCTGGAGGTGCTGGCGCTCCACCCCTCCGCCCGCCGCCTGTACGACGCCGCGGGCTGGCGCGAGGTGATGCGGCTCCGGCCGGGCTGGCTGCGCGAGGCGCTGGGGGAGGAAGCACCGGACGTGGTGGTGATGGGGCTGGCCACGCCATGAGCGTCCTGGCATCCAGCGATGGCGGCGTGCGCCGCCTCGAGCCGACCGGTACGACGGGCGAGGGCACGCCGTACCGGATCGCCTCGCTGACCAAGCCGTTCACGGCCCTCGCCACGGTCCTGGCCTGCCGCCGTGCCGGGGTCGCGCTCGACACGCCGGTGCTCGCCGTGCTGCCGGAGCTCGCGGACGACTGGGCGGCGGAGCGGACGATCACCGTCGCGGACCTCCTGGCGCAGACCGCCGGGCTGGCGCCCTCGGTCAGCGCCGCCGAGGTCGCCGCGCTCGGCGAGGGTGACGGAGCGCTGCGGGAGACGGCACGGCTCGTCGTGCGCGCGGGGAGCGTGCGCTCGCCCGGGCAGCGCTGGGAGTACTACAACGGCAACTACTTCCTGGCCGGTGCGGTCCTCGCTGCCCTGACGGGCGGCACCTACGAGGACGCGCTGGCCGGCCTGGTGCTGGGGCCGTGGGGCCTCGACGCGACGACCTTCGCGCCGTCCGCCGGCGTGGCGGCGTACCCGCGCGGGCGCCGGCCCAGCGGCGGCCTGTGCTCGACGGCGGCCGACCTGCTCACCGCCGGCGAGCGGCTGCTCGGCGAGCCGGACCTGCTGGCCGAGGTCGCGAAGGTGCGCACCGCCCCGGCGGACCCGCAGCGCTACGGGCTGGGCTGGGCGGTGGGACCGTCGGGGCAGGCTGTACCTCAACGGCCGGCTGCCCGGCTACCGCGCCGCGTGGCTGCTCCTTCCCGGGCACGACCTCGTCGGTGTCGCCCTCGCCGCGGACGAGGGCGCGCTCCCCGCGCAGGCGGCGTGGCTCAGCGCGCTGCAGCAGGGGCGGACCGGGGACGACCTGGCGGCCGCCATCGACGCCTTCGCCGCCTGAGCGCCCCTTCCTCAGCGCGCCCGACGAAACTCGGCGCGGTGCCCGCTCGGCGTCGTGCCGAGGCGGCGGGTGAGGTGCTTGCGGAGCAGGTCGTCGGAGGCGTAGCCGACCGCGTGGGCGACGGCGCGCACGGGCAGGTCGGTCTGCTCGAGGAGCCGCTGCGCCTCGCGGACCCGCAGGTCGTTGAGCCAGGTGAGCGGCGGGACACCGACGTGCGTGGCGAACCAGCGGTGGAAGGTGCGCGGCGACAGCGCGCACGCGGCCGCGAGGTCGGCGACGCTCCAGCGCCGGTCGAGAGCGGCGACGACGTCGAGCTGGAGCCGCTCGACGGTGGGTGCCGTGCCGGTGGGGATGCCCGTGTCGGCGTACTGCGCCTGGGAGCCGGGCCGGAAGACCGGGGTGACCATCGAGCGGGCGACCTGCTCGGCGGCGTGGGCGCCCCAGTCCGCGCGGACCAGGTGGAGCAGGAGGTCGATCCCGGCGGTGACGCCGGCCGAGGTCCACACGCCGTCGCCTCCGCAGTACAGGTCGCGCGGGCGCACGGCGACCGCCGGGTGCCGTCGCGCCAGGCTCGTCCGCGAAGCGCCAGTGCGTGGTCGCGGCCCGGCCGTCGAGCAGGCCCGCGGCGGCGAGGGTGAACGCGCCGGTGCACAGCGACGCGACCCGCACGCCGGCCGCGGCGCCCGCTGCGACGGCCGCCACCTCGGCCGGGCTCGGCGCGGCGAGCGGGTGCTCGCTGCCGGGCACCACCAGCAGGTCCAGGCCGGTGACCGCGCCCAGCGGATGGGTACGGCGCAGCGCGTGCACCGGGTCGAGGTCGGTGACCGGTTCGGCGGCCAGCAGCCGGACGTCGGCGCGGGGCACGCCGCGGTCGGAGCGGTCGTCGTAGACCTCGCGGACGACGGCGATGTCGAACGCGCGGCGTCCGGGGCCGACCAGGATGCCGACGACAGTCATGGCGCGATCTTATCGATACCTGACGTTCTGGCCACTGGCTCGCGTGGAAGGGGTGCGCTGGACTGAGCGCATGACGACCGAGCACCCGACGACTGAGCACCCGACGAGCGAGACGAGGACGGCCCTGGTGGTCGTGGACGTGCAGGAGGGCTTCGGCGACCCGGTCTGGGGGCCGACCACCAACCACCCGGGGTGCGAGCGGAACGTCGAGCGGCTGCTGGCGGCGTGGGAGCACAGCCGTGACCCGGTGGTGGTCGTGCGCCACGACAGCGAGCAGCCGGGGTCGCCGCTGCGCGCCGGCGAGCCGGGCAACGCCCTGCTCCCCGCCGTCGCCGCGGTGCGCCCGGCGTTGCTGGTGACCAAGTCGGTGAACTCCTCCTTCCACGGCACGCCGGACCTCGAGGACTGGCTGCGTGCCGAGGGCGTCGGCCGGATCGTGGTGTGCGGCATCCAGACGAACATGTGCGTGGAGACCACCGCGCGGGTCGGCGGCAACCTCGGCTTCGAGGTGGTCGTCGCGCTGGACGCGACCCGGACCTTCGACCTGACCGGGCCGGACGGCTCCGTCGTCCCGGCGCGCACCCTGGTGCAGGTGACCGCGACGAACCTGCACGGCGGTGGCTTCGCCCGGGTGCTCAGCACGGACGAGGTGCTCGCCGAACGGGCTCAGGCGAGCTCGCCGACCCCCGCGAGTCGACGCCAGATCTCCGCGGCCCGCCGGTCCGCGCCGGCCGACTCGAAGGCCTGTGCGGCCTCGACGAGCGCGCGGCGTGCTGCCTCCGGCTCACCGGCGTTGGTGTGGGCCCGCGCGCGCAGCACGTGCGCCTCGCCGCGGGTGTGGGCGGGCAGCGCGGTGCTGGCGAGGGCGGCCTCGACGAGGGCGCTGGCCCGGGCCGGGTCCGTGTCGACGACCCGCTCGGCCTTCAGCAGACCCAGGCTCGGCGCGGTCGCTGGTGTTGCCGACCAGGGCGAGCGCGTGGCCGGCGGTCTCGATGAGCGTGTCCACCGCCTCGGTGGCGCCGGCGGCCAGTCGCATGGCGGCCGACGCCTTGTGGAAGCGCGCCCAGGCCCGCAGGTCGACGGCGGGTCGCAGGCTGCTGAGCGGCCGCGGTGTGCTCGCGCACGCCCTCCTCGATGTCGTGGCGCAGGAACGCGACGTTGCCGACCGTCCATGCGGCGAGACCGGTGAGGTGACCGGGCTCGAGGCGCGCGCGGGCTCGGACCAGGCGCGCGGCGAGCCTCGGTGGCCTCGTCGACGAGACCGAGGCTCCGCGCAGGCGGCGACCTCGACCCGGAGCGCACCGACGACCTGCTCCGCCTCGCCGGAGTCCAGCGCGGCCCGGACGGCGGCCGTGGCCTGCTCCCGGGCGGGGCCGAGCGCGCCGTCGGCACGCAGGGCACGGGAGCCGACGACGAGCGCGCGGGCGCGCAGGCCCGGGGAGAGCGCGGTGAGCGGGTGGTCGAGGAGCGCCGTGACGCTCATCCGGCACGCGGCGTAGTCCTCGGCGGCGAGCAGCGCCTCTGCCTTGACGTAGGTCGCCGCCCACCACGGGTCGGCCTGCTCGCGGGTGGAGGGGAGCAGGAAGCGATCGGCGGCCTGCGCGGCGCGGCGGTGGTCGTGCAGGTCGCGGGCCTCGAGGATGCGCAGGCTCGGCGAGTGTCGCCAGCGCGGCACCCGTGGCATCGGCGTAGGCCTGGGGCGCGATCCCGGTCAGGCTCCTCGCCGGTGACCTCCAGGCGACCGGCGAGGAAGGCGACCAGGCTCGGGCGAGGGCTGCCGGCGGCCGCTCTCCAGGTGGGAGATGTAGGCTGGCGGAGTACTGCCCGGCGCCGAGCCTCCGCCTGTGAGAGCCCACGGCGGCGTCGTAGCGATCGCAGCTTGTTCCCCGAAGTCCTGCATGCCCTGCTCCTTGCGCCCTGCATGACCGGCCCAGTCGTAAAGTTGACTAAGCCAGTCATATATGTAAATCTTCCAGTCAATCTTATCAGCAGGGACACTTCGGGGGGTTGCTGGTCATGAAGCATGCGGTGGGAGCGATGACGGTGGCGGCGGTGCTCGCCGCCGTGGGAGTGCTCGGTGCACATGACGTGGGGACGAAGGACTCCCCGCACGTCGTGGCCGGCGAGGGCAACTGGGTCGTGCCGCCGGCCGCGCCGCGCGGATGAGCGTCATCACGCGGGAGGTCGCGAGCGCCGCGGACCTGCTGCTCGACGTCACCTCCGGGGCCCTGCGCGACATCGTCGAGTCGGGCAGCCTACCGCACCTTCCTCGCCAGCGACAACCTCGTCGACGCGCCCGGACGGGCCGAGTTCGGCGAGACCGAGATCGCGGTGTGGTGCAGCAACGACTACCTCGGCCTGAGCCAGCACCCCGCCGTCGTCGAGGCGGCGATCGGCTACCTGCGCGCGCACGGCGTCGGCTCCGGCGGCTCGCGCAACATCTCCGGGACCAGCCCGCTGCACCAGCAGGTGGAGTCCCGGCTCGCGCGCTGGCACGGCAAGGAGGCGGGCCTGTTGTTCAGCAGCGGCTACGTCGCCAACGTGGAGACGCTGACCACGCTGCGCCGCGCGATGCCGGACCTGGTCGTCTACTCCGACCGTCTCAACCACCGCTCCCTCATCGAGGGCATCCGCGGCCACGGCGAGACCCGGATCTTCGAGCACAACGACGTCGACCACCTGCGCCGGCTGCTGGAGGAGACCGACCCGGGCCGGCCGAAGCCTGATCGTGCTCGAGTCGATCTACTCCATGGACGCCGACTGCGGGCCGCTGCGCGAGGTGTGCGACCTGGCCGAGGAGCCTCGGCGCCATGACGTACGTCGACGAGACGCACGCCGTCGGCATGCGCGGCCCGCAGGGCGCGGGCCTGCTCGCCGAGCCTGGGCGAGACCCGGGCGACGTTCGTCCAGGCGGTGGCCGGCAAGGCGCTGGGGAGCGTCGGGGGCTATGTCGTCGGCCCCCGCCCGGCGATCGACTACCTCCGCTCCACGGCGCCCGGCTTCATCTTCACCACCGCGCTGCCGCCGGCGCTCCTGGCGGCCTGGGACACCGCGCTCACCCTGGTCCAGGGCGAGGTCGGCGCCGACCTGCGCGAGGGGGTCCGCACCAACGTGGGCTACCTCAAGCAGCTTGCTGCGCCAGCGGGACATCCCGTTCCTCGACGACGAGTCGCACTTCGTCCCGGTGCTCGTGCCCGGCGCCGCACGCGTCAAGGCGGTGGCCCGGACCCTGCTCTCGGCACACCGCATCTACGTCCAGCCCATCAACGCTCCCTCGGTGCCCGCGGGCACCGAGCGCATCCGCCTCGCTCCCGGGCCGCTGCGCAGGCTCCGCCGAGATCGCTGCCTTCGTCGCCGCGCTCGACTCCGCCCTGCGCCTCCATCCCCCCGTGGAGGGGCGCGCCGTCCTCACCGAAGGAATCCACTCATGACCCTCCGCTCCGTCGCCTACGACAAGACGGCGATCCGCCCCGGCTTCGGCACCGAGTACCGCGGCCTGGAGGCCGCCGACCTCGTCTCGCCGGACGTGCTCGCCGACATCAAGGACTCCCTCGCGCACACGCACCTGGTCGTGCTGCGCCAGACGCCGCTGACCAGCGACCAGCAGGCTCGCGCTCGCCCGCGAGATCGGCCAGCCGGTGCCCTTCAACATCAGCCGCTACCGCCACCCGGACTACCCGGAGCCGATGATCGACCCAACGTCGTCAAGGACGGCAAGCCGGTCGGGGTCGCCCGGGTCGGGAACTTCTGGCACCAGGACTCCAGTCTACCTGCCCGACCCGCCGGAGTACACCCTGCTCCAGGGCGTGCAGGTCCCGGACGGGCACGGCGACACCCTCTTCGCCAGCGCGATCGACGTCCTCGCCGCGCTGCCCGCGGACCTGCGGGAGAAGGCCGAGGACGCCACGGCCACCCACCTGCACAGCCGCCGCTTCCGGTTCCGCCCCGAGCACGTCGGGCTCTCCCTGCCGGAGTTCCGTGCGGCCGTCGACGCGGAGTACCCGCCCGCCGTGCACCCGCTCACCCCGGTCGACCTCGCCGTCGGCAAGCGCTACGCCTACGGCTCGGCGGGCTACACCGAGCGGGTGGAGGAGTTCGACGCCAACGACAACGAGCGCTGGTTCGCGGCGATCGAGGACCACTTCGCCGACGAGTCGCGGATCTACCGCCACCGCTGGACCACCGGCGACATCGTCGTGTGGAAGACCCGGATCACCTTCCACTCGGCGACCGAGGCTGCCCGAGGGTGCCGAGCGGATCGTGCACCGGGTCAGCATCCGTGAGCGTGCCTGAGCCGTTGGGCACGCTGCGGGTCGTCGACACGGCCGTCGTGCTGCCCCGCGGTCGTCGTACCGTCGAGCAGCCTGGCGGCCGCGTCGGGACTGGCTCCCGACCAGGTCCGGGGCTGGACGGGGAGCCCGGGCTTCCCGGTGCTCGGTGCGGGCGAGAGCCTGCTCGGGCTGAGCACCGAGGCCGTCGAGCCTGCTGCGTGCCGCGCACCCGGAGACGGTCGCGGAGGTGGACACGGTGATCGTCGCCGGGACCGGTCCCTGGGACCACCCGGCCTGGTCGCCGGCCGCCGCGGTGGCCCGGGCCGCGGGTCTGCGCGAGGTGCACGCCTTCGAGGTCGGCAACTTCTGCAACTCCCTGGCCCTGGTGGCCCGGCTCGCTCTGGACCGCGCCGTCGCGCACCCGCACGGCACCACCCTGGTGCTGCTCCAGGACCGGCTGAGCAGCCTGGTCGACGACACCGACCCGGCCTCGGCCGAGGCTCTTCAACTACGGCGACGGCGTGGCTGCCCTGCTGCTGGCCTCCGGGCCGGGGCCGGGCCGCTTCCTGGTCCGCGACGCCGAGTCGGCCACCGACCCGAGCCTGGGTCGACGAGTTCCGCGGCGCCTACCTGCCGCACCGGAGCGGGGCCACGCTGCTGCGGGCCGGGGAACGCCACGGCCTGCGGGAGCGGTACGTCGAGGCGTTCGGCGACCTCGCCAAGTCCGTCCTCGCGCGCGCCGGCCTGAGCATCGACGACATCGCGCTGGTGCTGCTCAACCACGGCGACCGCACCACCCACGAGCGCACCCTGGCCGCGCTCGGTGTCGAGGAGGACCGCTCCCGCTTCCACTACGACCGGCTTGCCCACCAGGGCAACGCCGACACGCTGCTCGCGCTCGGCGAGGCCACCGCGACCGGGGCGCTGCGGCCGGGCGATCACACCCTGCACCTCACCAGCGGGCTGGGCTTCTCCTGGGGAGCGACCCTCCTCACGGTGACCTCGGCATGAGGATCCTCGTCCTCCACCAGGTGCCCTTCCGCAAGATCGGCTACGACGCCCTGCTCGACCACGACGCGCACGAGGTGACCTACCTCGGCACCGAGGCGTCGCTCGCCCAGGTCCCCGCGGACCTGCGGCACACGGCACTCGCGGTGGCCGACCCGGCCGCGGCAGCCGACGAGTGGGCCTTCGCCGAGGAGGTCGCGACAGTCCTGCCTGCCCAGGGTCCCGCCGCCGTGGACGCGGTCGTCAGCCTGTCCGAGTTCGGTCACTACGCCGGCGCCGTGGCCCGCCGCCACTACGGGTTGCCCGCGCACACCGACCAGCAGATCGCCCGGGTGCGCGACAAGGTGGAGATGAAGCGCGCGGTGCAGGCCGCGGGCCTGGCCATCCCGCGCTTCAGCGACGGTGCGGCTCTCCACCCGCCGGCCTGGACCGGGCCCACCATCGTCAAGCCGCGCGACGGTGCCGGCAGCACGGGCGTGCGCTCCTTCGCCACCGTGGCCGAGGCGCTGGCCGCGCGCGGCGCCGAGGACGAGCTCGAGGAGTACGTCGACGCCCCCGTCCTGCACGTCGACGGCTTCGTCGAGGACGGACGGCTGCGGGCGGCGACGGTCGCCGAGTGCCTGGGCTCGCCGTTGGAGTACGCCCAGGGCCGCGTGATCGCCTCCGTCCAGGCTCGACGAGCCGGCGGCCGTCGCGTTCACCGAGGCCTCGCTCGACGCGCTGGGGGTCACCCGGGGCGCGGTGCACGTCGAGGTCTTCCGGCGTGGGCCCGGCGACTACGTCTTCCTGGAGGCGGGACAGCGGGTCGGCGGCGCCGGCGTGCTGACCGCCCACCGTCGCCGCACCGGGGTGGACCTCGCCGCGCGCGAGCCTGTGCGCCCAGGCCGGCCTGCCCCACGACGGCGCGCGGGCCCCGAGCGGACGGCACCACGGCTTCCTGCTCGGTGCCACCCCGCTCACCCGCGAGGCCCGGCGCTACGTCGCCGAGGTGCTCGCCCCCGACACCGATGCCCTGTTCACCAACGACGCCGACGGCGTGCGCGCGGAGACCTACCAGGAGTGGGAGGTGCCGGTCTTCGCCGAGCTCAGCGCCGACGGCGCCGCCGACCTGCGGACCGTGGCCGGGCGGCACGTCGCGGCGCTCAACCGGATCCTCGACGCGCGCGTGCCCCAGGAGGCCTGACCCATGACCACCTTCCAGCCCTTCGACGCGCTCACCGCGACCCTGCCCCTCGCGGCGGACTTCGGCGTCCCGGTGAGCACGGACGCCGTGCTCCAGGCACTCGACGACCTGACCGGCGGCGCGGCGCAGTACCCCTTCGTGCCGCGCACCTCCGGCCCGGAGACCGTGCTGTTCTCCGCGGCCGAGAGGATCGCGGTGCGCGGCGAGGAGGGCGCGCTCCTCCGGGCGCTGGTCGTGGCGTGGTTCGCCGGGACCGCGGTGACCGTGCACACCGACCGGCCCGAGCGCTGGGAGCGCGTGGCCGAGGCGGGCCGGGCGCTCGCCGTACCGGGGCTGGAGGTGCGGCCGACCGACGAGGCCGGCCCGGAGGTGCTCACGTTCGAGGCTCCGCTGCGCTGGGCGGATCTCGGCTTCGCGCCCTGGGCCCGGGCGCTCCTGCACGCCGAGGTCGTCCCGGGCGGTCACGAGCAGTACCGCGCCCCGCACGCGGAGGAGTCGGTCGCGGCGCGCTTCCGCTTCCTCGTCGAGCAGGTACGTCGTGACCCGGGCTTCCGGCCGGTCCCGCCGGCCGAGGGCACTGGCTTCCCGGTGCAGTCCAAGGCCGACCTCGAGGCGATGACCGTCGCCGGCGGGTACGACGGCCAGGTGCTGCGCAGCGGCGCCTCCACCGGCCGGCCCCGCTACATCGCCTACAGCCGCGGTGACTGGCAACGGATGGTGGCCGAGGCGGTCCCGATGCTCTACGCCGTCGGCCTGCAGCCCGGCGACCGGGTGGTCAACACGCTCTTCGGCGGCAGCCTCTACGGCGGGCTGACGACCAGCCTGTGCGAGCTTGTCCCGGATGAGCGTCCTCAACTTCACCACCGGCCAGCACGTCACCCCGGCCGAGCCTGGTCGACCTGTGGCGCCGCTTCGAGGTCGACGCCCTCGTCGGCATGCCCACCCTGCTGCTCCCGCTGCTGCGCGACGCCGCCGCGATCGAGCCGGAGCCTGCGCATCCCGACCATCGTCTTCGGCGGCTCGCCGCTGGCCGAGCACGACCGCGACTGGCTGGCCGACCACCTGGGCACGCGGACGATCTCCAGCATCCTGGCCGCCAACGACGGCGCCCAGATCGCCTACCAGTGCCCCCACCAGCGGGGTCGCACGCACCACCTCGTCGACGACTACAACCTCGTCGAGGTCGTCGACGAGGAGGACCGGCCGGTGCCGGACGGCGTGCCCGGGCACATCCTGCTCACGACCCTGCAGAAGCCTGCACCAGCCCCTGGTCCGCTACCGCATCGGCGACCTGGGCGCGCTCGGCCGGACCACCTGTGCGTGCGGGGTGAGCGGGCGCACCCTGGAGTACCTCGGCCGCGCCGACGGCGTCGTCAAGGTCAAGGCGCGCACGTTCGCCCACGCCGAGGTGCTCGGCGAGTCTGCAGCCCTTCGGCGTCTCCGAGCCTGCAGGTCGTCGTCGACACCGTCGACGGCACCGAGAGCGTGCTGGTGAGGGCGGAGTCCGCCGCGAAGGTCGAGGCCGAGCAGGCTGCGCAAGCACCTGTCCGCCCGCTTCGAGGCGTTCGCCGAGCGCGACCACTTCGGGGAGGGCCGCGACGTGTTCCGTTTCGCGGTCGAGGTGCTCGCACCGGGCACCTTGGAGCGCAACCCGGTCAGCGGGAAGGTGCGCCCGGTCCTCGACAGCCGGGTCGCGGTCGGCCGGCAAGGGCCGGCGCTGCGCCTCCCGGAGCCGGTCGCCGAGCGGCTGACCGCCGCCGGCGGCGCCTACCTGCGCAGCCCCTACGTCCTGCCCGCCGCCGAGGTTGAGGCGCTCGGTGCCGACCTGCTGCGGGTGGCCGGACTGCTCCGGGACCTGCCGCGCCGGCTGGGCCACGACGCGGCCGGCTACGCCGACGAGCCTGGGCTACCCCACCGAGATCCAGGACCTGCTCGCTGCCGCCGAGGGTCTGCCCGACCCGCTGTTCGGGCGGGTCGACGCGCTGCGCACCGCGGACGGCATCGCCGTGGTCGAGTTCAACGCGACCAGCGAGACCGGCGGCCTGGAGTGGGTGGACCAGGCCGGGGCCGGGTGGTGGGCCGAGCCCGCGACGGCCGACGCCCTGGACCGGGCCGGCCTGCGCCGGGTCAGCCCGATCGAGAACCTCGCCGCCGAGCCTGCGCTCCTTCGCCCGTCGTACGACGGGGGTGGAGACACCGCGGATCGCGATCGTCGGCGGACCGGTGGGCCTCGCCGAGCACGGCCCCGCCTGGTACCCGCTGCGCGACCGAACCACCGCCGCCGGAGTCCCCGCCGTGGTGACCGACGTCCTCGGGCTGGAGGTCGGCGCGGGCGGCGTGCGGCACGCGGGTGAGCGGATCGACGTCGTCTACCGGATCTTCGCGCTCGACCAGGTCGCGGCCGACCCGCGCGCTCTCGCGGTGCTGCACGCGCTCGTCGGTGCGGCGCACGCCGGGGACGTCGGGATCTTCACCTCGCTCGCCTCCGAGCGGCCCGCGACAAGCGGGGCCTGGCCCTGCTCTCCGCCGCCGATGCGCGCCTCGCCCTCACCGAGGACGAGCGCGCGGCGGTCGCCCGGGTGGTCCCGCCCACCGAGCTGGTCGGCGAGGCCGGCCGCGAACGGCTGCTGACCGACCGGGCGGGCCTGATCTACAAGCCCGCCCGGGGCTACGGCGGCGAGGGAGTCGTCGCCGGCTGGGAGATCGGTGCGGAGCGCTGGGCGGAGCACCTCGCCTCCGGGGTGCCGGCCGTCGTGCAGCAGCGCGCCGTCCCGGTCGCCGAGGACGGCGTGCACGCCGACGGCACGCCGTGGGTGGGCGAGGCGGTGCTCGGGATCTACTACCTGCCGGAGTCCGGGTTCGCCGGAGGCGGCGCCCGGCTGCACGCCTTCGGCGAGCCCTTCGTCACCGAGTCCGGCCAGGCCCCGCCCTCGCAGCGGGCCGCGATCCTGCTCAGCGACGGGAGGCGCCTCGATGGGCCGGCTGCGTGACGTCGGAGCGACCTTCCGCGCCTTCCTCGCCGCCTACTCGATCCAGACCCTCGGCGAGGGCATCGTGCTGGCGGCGCTGCCGCTGCTGATGACCTCGCTGACCGAGGACCCGCGGCTGGTGTCGCTGGTCTCGCTGTGCCTGGAGCTCCCGTGGCTGCTGCTCGCGCTGCCACTCGGCGTCATCGTCGACAGCGTCAACCGGCGCCGGCTGATCGTGGCCGCGCAGGTCGCCCAGGCGGTGTGCGCCGCGCTCGTCGCGCTGGTGGTGATCAGCGGGCACGGCCGGATCGAGGTGGTGCTGCTGCTCGCCCCGGTGCTCGGCACCGGCGACATCCTCTTCATGGGCTCCAGCAAGGCGATCATCCCGCGGATCGTGCCGGGCAGCGCGCTGGAGTCGGCCAACGGCCTCAACGTCACCGCGGAGACGATCGGCCGCAACTTCGCCGGTCCGGCGCTCGGCGCGCTGCTCTTCTCGCTGGCGCACAGCGCGCCGCTGTGGGTGGTGGCGGGCACGTACGCGATCTCCATCGGCATCGTGCTGGCGGTGCGGGACCGGCCCGAGTTCGAGGCCCGCTCGCGCGAGGAGCGCGGCGACGTGACGATCCTGGCCGACGTACGGGAGGGGGCGGCGTGGCTGTTCTCGCACCCGGTCCTGCGCGTGGTCGCGCTGCTCGCGGCGGCCAGCAACTTCTGCGTGTTCATGGGCCAGTCCACCCTGGTGCTCTTCGCGCAGCGCGACCTCGGCGTGGGCGACCGGGGCTACGGCCTGCTGCTCGCCGCGATGGCCCTCGGCGGCGTGGTCGGCGGCCTGGTGTCGAGCCGGATCGCCCGCAGCCGTGGGCCGAGGACGCTGATCCCGCTGGTGGCGGCCGCGAGCGCGCTCAGCCTGATCGCGATCGGCACGCTCGGACGGACGGCGCTGCTCGTCGGCCTGCTCTTCTGCGTGTGGTCCTTCGGGCTGTCGGTGTGGAACGTCGTCGCGCAGAGCCTGAGCCAGCGGCTCATCCCCAGCACGCTGATGGGCCGGGTCGGCGGTGCCAGCCGGATGCTCGCCTTCGGCGCACTGCCTCTCGGCGCCCTCGCCGGCGGCTTCGTCGGCGACCTGTGGGGCCTGCGCGCGGCCTGGATCGTCGGTGGCTGCCTGCACCTCGCGATCACCCTGCTCGCCCTGCCCGCGGTGTCCCGGTGGACACCCGACCAGGCTCACCCCCACCGACGACGCGGTCGAGGACCGCGTCCCCACCCGATAGGAGATGTTCCTGATGGTCGACGCCCGTCGCCTCCAGGCTCGCCCGCCGCCCGGTCGGCCTGCCCGTCCCCGACGACTTCGAGGTCGCCGGCTCGTCCTCGGTGACCCCGAGGCCGGGCAGGCTCCTCGTCGAGAACGTCCTGTTCTCGGTCGACCCCTACCACCGGGAGGCGATGGACGAGGGCCACCTCGACCTGCACGACCAGGCTCGAGGGGCGCACGATCGGCCGGGTGCTCGCCTCGGCGGTCGACGACGTCGCGCCCGGCGCCCTGGTCTTCCACCGCAAGGCCTACGCCACCCACTCCCTGGTCGACGACTTCCGGGTGATCGACGTGGCCGACGGGGTGCCGCTCTCGGCGTACCTCGGGGTGCTGGGGGGCACCGGCCTGACCGCCTGGGTCGGGCTGACCCGGGTCGCGCGGCTGCAGCCGGGCGAGAGCATCCTGATCACCGCCGCGGGTGGCGCGGTCGGCTCCACCGCCGGCCACCTCGCCAAGGCCCTGGGCGCCGCGAGGGTCGCCGGCAGCACCGGCTCGGACGACAAGGCCGAGCGCCTGCTCGCGGCCGGCGCCTTCGACGAGGTCGTCAACTACCGCACCACCTCCCTGCACGACCGGTACGCCGACGCCGGCTTCGACGTCGCCCTGGAGGGTGTCGGCGGCGAGCAGGCTCGGTGCGGCCATCGCCGCCGTCAAGGACCCGGGCGGGCGGATCGCCTGGGTGGGCGCGGTGGCGCAGTACAACGACCGCGACAACCCGCCCGCCGCCCCCGCCAACCTCTACGACGTGGTGCTCAAGCAGGCTCCAGGTCGAGGGCTACCTGGTCAAGGACCACCTCGACGCACGCGAGGGCTACGAGAAGTTCGTGGTCCCGCTGATCCAGGACGGCACCATCCCGATCGAGGAGACCGTGACCGAGGGCCTGGAGTCGGCGGTCTCCGCGATCCACTCGGTGCTGACCGGCGGCAACTTCGGCAAGCAGATCGTCCGCCTCCTGCCGGACGCCTGAGCACGTCCTTGCCCTTCTTACTCGGATGAGTAATAGTTACCCATCCGAGTAAGAAGGAGCCGCCATGTCCACCGTCCTCCCCCCCGCGCTCGACCGGGTGATGCGGTACGCCGCCCGCGTCTTCGCCGTCCTCGCCGCCGTCTCCGCGCTCACCCTGCTCGTCGCGGCCCTGCTCGAGGCCGTCGCGCCGGACCAGGTCAACTGGGTGGTCTGGGTGCGGGCGGGCTTCTACACCCTCGGCGGGCTCTGGCTGGTCAGCCTGGTCCGTGCGGTCCGCGGCCGTGCCGACCGCCCGGCCTTCACCCGGGTCCGGGTCGTCTCCGTGCTCGCGCCGATCGGGATCATCGCGCTGGTCGTGGCGCCGGACTCGGGCTACCCGGTGTGGATGAAGGTCGAGCAGGCCTGCTTCGGCCTCCTGCTGCTGCCGCTCGGTCTCGCCCTCCTGCGGCCCTCGATGAAGCGCGAGCCTGCTCCGCGGCGCCGACTAGGGTCGCTCCCGTGGAGCTCTGGGGATCCGCCCTGTTCGGCGAGCCGTGCCGCGCGTGCGGCTTCGCGTGGTCGATCGACCCGGCCGAGGCCGTCGCCGGGGTCCGGCAGTTCGCGGCCCGGGCCCGGGTCGAGGCGGGCTCGTGCACGGGGGAGGAGCGGCTCGAGGGCTGGTCCGTGGCGGAGTACGTCGCCCACGTCGGCGACAACCTGCGGCAGTGGGCCGAGCGGGTCCAGGGCGCACGCCTGGCCGGGCGGACGGCGGTGGCGGGCTACGACCCGGACGCCCTCGCCCGGGCCCGCGGCTACCCCGCGATCCCGCTCCAGGTGGCGCTGTGGTCGGCCGAGCAGGCCGCCGAGCGGTGGGCCGAGGTGCTGACGGCGGCGCTGGCGGAGCAGGTCGTGCTGGAGCACGCGACGCGCGGACCGCAGCGCGCGGCGGACATCGCCCGCAACAACGGCCACGACGCCCACCACCACCTCCACGACATCCGGCAGATCGCCGAGCAGCGGGCGGTGCGCTCCCGGGTGCTGCCCGCGCCCACGACACGACTCCGCTTCCGCGAGATGACCCATGCCGACCTCGACGACGTCGCGCTCGTCCTCGGCGCGCCCGACCCGGTCCGCCTCGACCACCGGCCGCGAACCCGAGCCGACGCCGAGCGCTGGATCGCCTGGACCCGCCGCAGCCTACGCCGAGCACGGCTTCGGCCTGTGGGTGGTCGAGACCCACGACGGCCGGTTCGTCGGGGACTGCGGGCTCACCGTCCAGCACGTCGACGACGAGCCGCACGTCGAGGTGGGCTACCACGTGCACCCCGACCTGCGCGGGCGCGGCCTGGCGACCGAGGCGGCGGCCGCGGTGCGCGACGCCGCCGCGGCGGACGGCGTCGAGCACCTGGTGGCGATCATCCGCCCGGCGAACCTGCCCTCCCAGCGGGTCGCCGCGAAGATCGGGCTGAGCCTGGAGCGCGAGGCGTTCGTGCACGGCGGGGACGCCCTGGTGTTCGGCGCGGACCTGACCGCGCCCCGCTGAGTGCCCTCAGCCGGCGAGCGCGCCCACGCCGTTCGGCACGTCCGGGTCGATCCGGAAGCTCGGCCGCGGTGCGCGCTTCTCCGGGATCGTCAGCACGCCGGCCCGGCGGCCCAGGCGCATCGCGGCGACCTTGGCGGCCGGCAGGGCGCCGCTCTCGCGGGTCGAGCGCGGGGTGCGCCCGGCGCCGGTGCGCAGGAAGTAGTTGGCCGTCCAGACGTGCTCGCGGCGCAGCGACTCCGCGGTCCAGTGCTCGGTGGAGAGCGAGACGTTCAGGCCGTCGACGTTCTGCACCCGGTGCGGGCTGTTCTGCGGCCACCAGGCGACCTGGCCCGGCTCGAGGTCGAGCACCTCGGCGTGCTGGTCGTAGGACAGGTCGTAGGGCAGGCTCCTCGTCGGTGGCGCCGGCGACGACCTTCTCCAGGTCGGCGCGGGAGGCGAACCGGTCCGCGCGCGGGTAGACGTAGGCCCGCTTGCGCCCGCGCAGGTGCCAGAGCATGTTCGGCTGGTTGTCCGCGTGGTAGTGGACGAGTGCGGTGGGCGAGGAGATCAGCAGGGTGGCCTTGACCTCCAGCGGGTCGAAGCCCGGGACCAGGGCACGGACCTCGTCGTAGAGGCTCGGTGACGAGTCTCGCGCAGCTGCGGGTCGTGGCGGTTGACGCCGACCAGGTTCAGCCACAGCCGGCCGCGGGCGACGACCTCGAGCAGGGTGGCGCCGGGCAGGTCGGTGGGGGCGCCGCGCCGCCACTGGCTGCTGTCGGCCGGGTCCTCGCCCATCGTGTACGGGTGCACGACCTCCCGCGGCAGGCGGTCGAGCAGTGCCGCGAGCGCCTCGTCACCGAAGGCGGGCGACTCGTGCAGGCGGTGCGGCGCGCGGTGCGGCGCCGTGCCGAAGGCGGTGATGTCGCGATGGGTCCAGGGGAGCAGGTTCGGGTGACGCACGCGGGGAGAGTACGACGTCTCGCCCACCTGCGGGGCGGCTTATCGCATCCGGGAACATGCCGGTGCCGCCGCCGTACGACGGCTACGGGGTCCCTACCCTGTGCCCCATGCTCCGCACCGCCCCGCTCGACACCGAGATCGCCGGGGCCGTCGCCGCGATGCACGCGGCCCTGCGCACGGCCGACCTCCCGCTGCCCCTCGCCGGCACGGAGGAGCCTGCGCGCCGAGCGGGCCCGGGCGCTGGAGCAGGCTCGACGACTACGTCCTGCCGCGGCTGGCCGAGCCGGACGCCCCGGCCGTCGTGGTGGTCGGTGGACCGACCGGCGTCGGCAAGTCGACCCTGGTCAACACCCTCGTCGGGCAGCCGGTGACCGTGCCAGGCACGCTGCGCCCCACCACCCGGTCGGCGGTGCTGGTGCACCACCCCGACGACGCGGGGTGGTTCGCCCCCGAGCGGCTGCTGCCGACCTTCGCCCGCACCACGAGCCCGACCGAGGAGCCGCACGCGCTGCGCCCGGTGGCGAGCGATCGGGTGCGCCGCGGCCTGGCGGTCGTGGACGCCCCGGACTTCGACTCGATCGACGAGGCCAACCGCGAGTTCGTCGCTGCGGCTGCTCGCGGCGGCGGACCTGTGGCTCTTCGTGACCTCCGCGGCGCGCTACTCCGACGAGGTGCCCTGGCAGCAGACTCGGCCACGCGCTGGCCCGCGACACCCCGGTCGCGGTGGTCATGAACCGGATCCCTCCCGAGGACCGGGCGACCGTCTCGGGCCACCTCACCCGGATGCTGTCCGAGCGGGGCATCGGCCGGGACCGGCTCTTCCTGGTGGAGCGCGGGCCGGTGGACGACGAGGGCCTGCTCCCCGCGTCGTACGCCGCCCCGGTGCGTGCCTGGCTCGACGGGCTCGGCGCCGACGAGGCCGCCCGGACCGCGCTGGTGCGGCAGGCGGTGGTCGGTGCGGTCCGTCGCTCGCTGGCGCTGGCCGGCCCGGTCGCCGCCGCGGCGACCCGCCAGGTCGCGGCCGTCGACGACCTGCTCACCCTCGTCGACACGACGTACGACGCCGCGGGGGCTGAGCTCGCCGGCCGGCTCGGCGACGGCACCCTGCTGCGCGGGGACCTGCTCGCGCAGTGGCACGCCTTCGTCGGCCGGGACGACCTGCTGACCCTGCCCGAGACGATGGGCGTGCTCCGCACCCACCTGCTCGCCCCGGACGCCGAGCGGGCCGCAGCGACCGACCGGCTCGGGCTGGCGCTGGACCTGGCGCTGGAGACCCTCGTCGTGGACCACGCCGAGCGGGCGGCCGAGCGAGCCGCCGACGCGCTGCGGTCCAGCCGGCACGGCGACGCGCTGCTCACTTGGAGCGAGGAGGACCTGGCCCGGGCCGGCCGTGGTCTCGCCGGCCGTGCGCGCAAGTCGATCTCGGCCTGGCGGCGGGCGCTGGTCGCGCAGGTGCGCACCGAGCTCGGCGACCTCGGCGAGGTGGGCGCCCGCGCGCTGGCGGTGGCCCTGGTGCTGCACGCCGTGTCGACGCCCGGGCGGGACGAGGGCACGCCGGCGCTGGTGGCCGAGGCCCGCGACGGCGTACGACGGCTGGCGGCGGACCTGCTCGCGCAGGAGCGGGCGCGCTACCTCCGCCCGGTGCTCGGCTGGGGGCTGGCGCCCGACGCCGCCGACCGGCTGCGGGCCGCGGCGGCGAAGGCGGAGCGGATGCTCGACGCGGTGGACCGCGATGCCTGAGCCCGGCCCGCGGATCGCCGCGCTCGGCGCGGCGGTCGAGGCCGCCCGCGGGCACCTCGACGAAGGCCTGCTCGCCGACGCGGCGCTGACGGTCGAGCGCGCCGAGGGCCGGCTGCGGCTGCCGCCGGAGCACACCATCGTCGCGATCGCCGGCTCGACCGGCTCGGGGAAGTCCACCACCTTCAACCTCCTCGCCGGTGCCGGTCTCTCGGTCTCCGGCGCGCAGCGGCCGACGACCTCCGAGGCGACCGCGCTGGTGTGGTCCGACGGGGACGTGGGGGAGATCCTCGACTGGCTCGGGGTGCCGGCCGCGCGGCAGCACCGCCGCGACGACCTCGACCCGCGCCCGCCGCGCAACCGGCTGCCCGAGGGCCTGGTGCTGCTCGACCTGCCCGACCACGACTCGGTGGAGAAGGCGCACCACCGCGAGGCCGAGCGAGTGGTCGCGCTGGCGGACCTGCTGATCTGGGTGGTGGACCCGCAGAAGTACGCCGATGCCGCGATCCACCGCCGCTTCCTGCAGCCGCTGGCGGGTCACCGCGACGTGACGATGGTCGTGCTCAACCACCTCGACACGATCCCCGAGGATCGCCGGCCGGCCATGCTCCGCGACCTGCGCCGGGTGCTGGTGGCCGACGGCATCCGCGACCCGCGCATCCTCGGGATGAGCGCGCGCGAGGGGCTGGGGACCGCCGAGCTCCGCACCGCCGTACGTCGCCGGGTGGAGGAGCGGCCGAACGTCTCCCTGCGGGTGGAGGCCGACGTCCGGACGGCCGCGCGCGGGCTGCTCGACGCGGCGGGCGACGCGCCGCGCGAGCCTGCCCGCGGGGTGGGTCGGCGACCTGGAGCGCCGGGTCGCCGACGCGGCGGGGGTGCCCGCCGCGGCCGCCCGGGTCCAGCGCTCCGCCGACGCCGCGGTCCGGGTCGGCCCGGTGGACCGGCCGGCGGTCGACACCGCCGTGCGCGCCTTCGCCGACCGGATCTGCGCCGACCTGACCGAGGCGTGGGGTGCGCCGCTGCGGGCCGCCGCGACGCGCGGTCTGGCCGGGACCGACGACCGGCTGGATGCCGAGTCGGCGGCGCTGCGCTTCCCCGACGCGGGCGCGGGCGCCGCGCGCGCCCTCGGCCTGGCGCGGTGGGGCTGCCTGGCGGGAGCGGTGCTCAGCGCGCTGCTGCTGCTCGTGTCGGGTCTCGCGGTGGTGCCGTTGGTGGCGTTCGCCGTGGCCGCGCTCGGGGCGCACCTCGCCGCGCGACGGGCGGCCGGCCGGGCAGCGGCACGCCGCGGTGCGGAGGTCGAGGACGCCTGCCGGGCGGTGATCGCCCGGGTGCTGCGCGCCCAGGTGGTGGATCCGGTGCGGGTCGAGTCTCGCGTCGTACGGTCGCTTCCGGCGGGCGGTCGACCGCGCGGCCCTGTGATCTATCTCGCTATAGCGCAGACTTATAGCGGCTCGTATATCAATTGCGGGAACACAAGCGTTGCTGGGCGTGGATCAGCCCGTTGGGGGGAAGTAAGTTCCCGTAAGGGACGACGCTCGGGTCGTCCGTGGGACAAGGTCTCGGTGTCGCAGAGCCGAGGCGTGTGGGTGCTGGTGCCCGGACTGGGACAGGTCCGGGTGGTTCGTGAATGGGGTCGTGGACCCGGCGAGCGCCTGACATGCCGGGCGGGCGACGGTCGGGACGTTCCGAACCCGAACCGAAGGACACCACGTAAATGTCGCTCCCCCACAACGGTGTGCTCCCGCCCGAGCGCGGAGCCCCGGAGCCCGAGCGGGCGGGCACGGTGCTGCGCTTCCGCCGCCCCGACCGCGGTCAGGTCGTCGCCGAGCCGACCGACGCCGAGTCTGCTGGCCCGCTGCCGCGAGCGCGACGGCGAGGCCTGGAACCTGCTGGTCGCCCGCTACGAGCGGCTGGTCTACTCGGTGGCCCGGCGCAACGGGCTCTCCGACGAGGACGCCGCCGACGTCACCCAGGGCACGTTCGTCACCCTCATCGACTCCCTCTCCCGGATCCGGGACGAGGAGCGGCTCGCCTCCTGGCTGATGACGGTGACCCGTCGCCAGGCGTGGCGCGTGCGCAACCTCAGCCGCCGCGACGTGCACCTGGAGCAGGCGCCGGAGGAGGTCGACGACCCTTTCGCCGACTGGGACAGCGTGGTCGCGCTGCACGACGCCCTCGCCGAGCCTGGGCGGCACCTGCCGCAAGTCTGCTGGAGGCGCTCTACTTCGAGCCGGAGAGCCCCAGGCTATGCCGAGATCGCGGAGCGCTTCGGGCGCTCCATCGGCGGGATCGGCCCCCTGCGCGGGCGCTGCCTGGAGAAGCTCAAGGCGATCCTGACCGAGGACGGCGGATGGTGAGCGGCAGAGGCCGGCGTCCCACGCCGGCCGACATCTTCGACTGGGTCGAGGGCCGGCTCGCACCCGAGCGCGCCCAGGCCGTCGCCGAGCACGTCGCCGCCGACCCGGCGGCCGCCGCGACGGCGGAGTGGTTCGAGCGCTTCCGCCACGACGCCGCCCGGCTCCCGCTGGAGCAGCCGCCCGCCGAGCCTGAGCCAGCGGCTGCGCGACCTCTTCGGCGCGGGGGCGGCGCAGGCGCCGGGCCCGCAGTGGTCGAGCGCCCGCTTGCTCTACGACACCCGGGACGCACGGGTCGCCGGGATGCGCTCGGCCGACACCCTCGACAGCACCCACCTGGCGTTCGAGAGCGAGGCGGGCCGGTTCATCGTGGAGGTCCGTCCCGCCGGCGTGGGCGCGGTGGACCTGGTCGGGCTGCTGCTCCTGGAGAACCCCGTCGACGGGATCGACCTGAGCCTGCTCGAGGACGGCGTGGTCCGCCGGATGGTCCGCGCCGGCGCGGACGGGCGCTTCGAGTCGCGCGAGGTCCCCGACAGCGTCGACGAGCCTGCGGTTCGCGGCCGGGCCGGTGCAGGTGAGCGCACCCCTGCGCCTCCTGCGCCCCTGACGGCGGCCTGGATGGACGACCCAGGGCTGAGGAGCCTGCTCGACCTCGCGCAGACACTGCGGCGCACCGACACGCAGCGTTGCCTGGGTTCGCTCGACCGGGCGGCAGCGCACCCCGACGTGCACGACGACCACGTCGCGGCGGCGCGGCTGGCGACCTTGCGCGGCCAGGTCGGTCTCGACCGCGGTGACGTCTTCGCGTCGCTGACGGCCTTCCAGGTCGCCCGGATGAGGTGGCTCTCGGTCGGCCGGCCGCTGGAGGCACGCGGTGCGATGCTGGGCCGCACGGCGGTGCTGCTCGAGATCGGGGAGTACGACGAGGTGATCGGCCTGGTCGGACGGATCCTCAGCGGTGTCGAGGGGGTCAGCACCCGCGACGAGGAGCCTGGCCACCCGCCTGCACCTGCACGCGCACCAGCAAACCGGCGCCGCGCACGCGGCACGCGGCGACCACGCCCGGGCGATGCGCTACTTCGACCTCGCCGACGACGTCGCGATCATGCTCCGGGACCTGCACGAGGTGGCCGTGATCGGGCTGCGCCGCGGCCGGGCGCTCGCGGCGGACGGACTCGTCCACCGGGCGCTCGACGTGCTGTGCGACGCACGGCAGACCTTCCTGCAGGCCGGGTCGGAGGCAGCGGCCGTGCGCGCCACCCTGCCGATCGCCGAGGCGCTGTCCCAGGTCGGCAGCCCGGTCTCCGCGATCGAGTCTGCTGGAGCGGGTCACCGTCGATGGCGGGAACGCCGCCGAGCGGGACCGGGTGCTGGCCGTCGCGCTGCTCAGCGCCGGCCTGGCCGAGGAGGCCTACCACCGCGGCCGGGCGGCCCGGGAGGCCTTCCGGGCCCAGGGCCGGATCGCCGCCTGCGCCCGCGCCGAGCCTGGTCTGCGCCGGCGCCGCCGTACGCACCGGCCGGCCGCACGCGGCCGTCGACAGCCTGCTCTCCGCGGCCCGGCTCAGCACCGAGTGCGGAGACACCGTGACCCGTGACCGCGCCCGGGTGCTCGCGGCCCGGATGGCGCTGTTCCGCGGCGACGACGCGCAGGCGCTCGGCATCGCCGAGCGCCCTGGAGAAGGAGGGGGCCACCGAGGCCGCCCGGGTGCACGGCGAGCCTGATCCGGGCGCGTGCCACGGAGGACCTCGCCGAGGCCGAGCAGCCTGATCGCCTCCTCCGCCGGCCAGGCCGACCGGCTCGCCCAGCCTGAGCCTGCGCCCTGGAGCCTGCGCCTGGTCCGGGCCCAGCACCTGCGCCGCATCGACTCGCCGGCCGGCGCGGCGGAGGAGGCTGCGCGCGGCGGCCGAGATGGGTGACCTGGTCGCCCAGCAGTCCACAGGGCGGGGCGGGATCCACGACGGGACGCTCGCCCGGGTCACCGACGAGTCGATCGACGTGCTCGTCGAGGACGGGGGGCACGCCGCGCAGATCGAGGCCTGGCAGCGGGTGCGGGCCTCGAAGATCAAGGCCTTCACGGCGCTGCGCGCGCACGCCGAGGGCTGGCACGTGGACGACGCCGCCGGCTCGGTCGACGACGTGGACGCGCTCATCGAGGGCGCCCGTGCCGCCAGCCGCGGCCAGCGCCCCGCCGGTCCGTGCGAGTCGCCGCCGGTGCCCGAGGGACCGGCGCTCGAGCTCTACGTGCTCGGCCCCGACGTGATCGCCTTCGTGATCCGCGAGGGCCAGGTCTTCGTCCGGCGCCTGGGCCGGGTCGCGGCCGAGACCGAGCGACTGGTGACGGCCTGGCACCAGGAGTGCCTGCTCGCGACTGCGGTCGGCCCGGTCGACGACGGCTCACCGTCCCTCGACGGGCTCTACGCGCACCTGGTGGCGCCGCTGGCCGATCTGCTGGTCGACCTGGAGTGCGAGCCGCTCGTGGTCTTCGGGCACCGCCACCTCCGGCCGTGCCCTTCGACGCCCTGCTCGACGTGGACGCGCCGTGGCGTCGCCGCCTCACCCCGTCGTACGACGGCCCGGGGCCCGCGCCGCACGCCGAGCCCGTGCCGGACGCACCGCCGGAGGAGGCGCCTCCGGTCGCGACGCTCGTCCTCGCCGTACCGGACCAGCAGGCCCCGGCCATCGCCGCGGAGGCCGCGATGATCGCCGAGCCTGGTCCCGGGAGCGGAGGTGCACCTGGGGCCCGAGGCCACCTCGGCGGTGCTCGCGGAGCGGGTGGCCGCGGCGGAGCCTGGTGCACATCGCCGCGCACGGCCGGTTCCGCGCGGGCAACCCGCTCTTCTCCGCGCTCCACCTCGGCGACGGCTGGCTGACAGCGGCCTCGCTCGTGGACGGCCGCTTCGACCTGCAGGGTCGGGTGGTCGTGCTGAGCGCCTGCGTGTCCGGCCGGGTCTCGGCGAGCACCCCCCGCCCGATCGGGCTGGCGTGGGCCTGCCTCAACGCCGGCGCGGTCGGTGTCGTCGCCGCGCTGTGGCCGATCGACGACCAGGTGACGGTCACCCTGATGCGGCACTTCTACCAGGCGATCGCCGCCGGGCAGCACCCGCGGCAGGCGCTCAGCAGGGCACGACGGCTGGTCGCGCAGGAGTACCCGCACCCGTCGTACTGGGCCGCGTTCCGGTACTTCAGCGGCACCGCCTGAAAAAGTCCGCCGGCCGTGGATCAGGGGCGTCCGCGGGACGCACCAGTGCTGCGTGACCAGCACGAACGACCCTGGGTGGCCGGCCTACCTGCCGCACCGAGAGATCGACGCCCTCCTCGCCCAGGCTCGAGGACGCCGTCTCCGTCGACCCCGGTGACGTGGGCCGCCTGCTGCGGCTGGTGGCCAAGGAGGCGCAGCGGCTGCGCTCGATGGCGCTGCGGCTGACCACGGAGAAGCTCGCGGAGGCCGACCGGGAGGCCCGCGGCATCGTGACCGAGGCGGTCGACCAGGCCGACGCGCTGCGCACGGCCGGGCTCGCGGCGCTCAACAGCCGCCTGGACGAGGCCGACCGGCTGCTGACCACGGTGCGCGAGGCGTTCCGGGTGGAGTTCCGGGCCTCGGAGTTCGGCGACGTCGCGGAGCGTGGGAAGTGAGCGTCGTACCCGAGCGGGTGGCGCCGGCCGTCCCCGTCCCGTCCGCCCTGGCGCCCGAGCGCCCCGCCAACCCGCTCTTCGCGGTGCGTCCGCACGGCCGGGTCCGCCGCTTCGCCGGTCTCGTCGTCGCCGGCACCGCACTGGTGCTGCTCGCCCCGCTGATGGGGGTGATCGCCGTCCTGGTGGCCTTCACCTCCGACGGCCCGGTGTTCTTCCGGCACCGGCGGGTGGGCCACGGTGGCGTGCCCTTCGAGGTCATCAAGTTCCGGACCATGTACGACGGCGCCGAGGCCCTGGCCGCGCGCCTGTTCGCCGAGGAGAACCACGGCTCCGGCCCGCTGGACAAGCACCGCGACGACCCGCGGGTGACCAGCGTCGGCCGGTGGCTGCGCCGCTCCTCCCTCGACGAGCCTGCCCCAGCCTGTGGAACGTCCTCAACGGGTCCATGGCCCTGGTCGGCCCGCGACCCTCCAGCCCCGCCGAGGTGGTCCGCTTCGCGCCCGACGAGGTGGCCCGGCTCGGGGTCCGTCCCGGCATCACCGGGCTCGCCCAGGTCAGCGGCCGCAGCGACCTCGAGTGGGAGGAGATCCTCCGCCTCGACGTGGAGTACATCGAGCGGCGTTCGCTGTGGCTCGACCTCCGCATCCTGATCCGCACCCCGCTCGCCGTCCTCGGCGGCCGTGGCGCCTACTGAGTCCGTCCGACCCCTTGGAGACCTGATGTTCAACCGCACTCGCTCGTCGGGAACGCCGCAGAGCGCCGCCAGGCTTCACCCTCGACTCGGTGCTCGCCGAGCCTGGAGGCGTCCGCGCCCCAGCCCGCGGCGGAGCCGGAGAGCGCCCCGGAGCCGGAGAGCGCCCCGGAGCCCGAGACCCCGGAGCCGGCCAAGGCCGTCGCCAAGACCTCGGCCAAGGAGTCCGCCGCGGACCACGCCGAGACCCTGCGCGCGACCCGGGTCGCCCAGGTCCAGGCGCAGGAGATGCTCAGCCTCGCCGCGCAGGAGCGCACCGCCGCGACCGAGCAGGCCGAGCAGATCGTGCTCGAGGCGCGCGAGGTCGCGGAGCGACTGCGGGCGGAGGCGGAGGCGGAGGCCGAGGCCGCCCGCGCCGAGGCCGTCGAGTGGGTCAAGACCCAGCGCGCCCGCGTCGAGGAGGCCACCAGCACGATGGCCCGCGACGCCGAGCGGGACGCCGAGGGCATCCGGGCCGAGGCGATGCGCTCGGCGATGGCCGAGGCCGAGCAGACCGCCCGCCTCTACGTCGGGGAGGCCGCCGCTCGCGGTGCCCGCGACGCCGAGGACATCCGCAGGCTCCGCGCGCGAGGTGCTGCACCGTGCCGCCGACCTGGGGGCGGACCTGAAGAGCCTCGATGGCCGACGTCACCCGGGCGCTGGAGCTCGCCTCCACCGCGGTGCGCGACCAGGCTCGCCGCGATCGACACCCTGCTCGAGGACACCCGGCGCGAGCCTGTCGGTGCCCAGCACGGAGCCGTCGGCTCCGGAGGTGGCGGAGAAGCCCGCCACGGCGGCGGCCGAGGAGCCCGAGGTCGTGGCGACCGAGGACACCGAGGTGACCCCGCAGACCGACGAGGCCGAGCAGGCCGAGCAGACCGAGCAGACCGGTGGCCGCCAGCTCGGCTCGCTGTTCCGCACCGAGGGCGGAGCCTGACCATGCGCGTCCTGCACGTCGTGGAGGCGGTCGGCGGGGGCACCCTCAGTGCGGTGCTCAGCATGGTCGACGCCACCCCGGAGCCTGGAGCACCACCTGGTGGTCTGGCCGCGCCGCGAGCACGCCGCCACCGACCTCGAGCAGGCCGGCTTCAGCGGTGTGCACGTGCTGCCCTCGAGCCTGCCCCGCGCCGTCCGCGCGCTGCGGGGCACCGTCGAGCCCCGCGCCGCGGACGTCGTGCACGCGCACTCCTCCTACGCCGGGATGCTGGTGCGATCGGCCGGGCTCGACACCCGCGTCGCCTACAGTCCGCACTGCTTCGGCTTCGAGCGCCTCGACCTCTCCACGACCGGCCGGGCCGGGGTACGGCGGATCGAGCGTGCCCTCGTCCGTCGTACCGACGTGCTGGTGGCGTGCTCCCCGCACGAGGCGCGCCTCGCCGAGGACCTCGGCCACCGCTCGGTCGTCCTGGTCCCCAACCGCGCGCTGCACCCGCCGACGGCGACCGCCCAGCCGGGCGAGCCGCTGCGGGCCGTCGCGGTCGGCCGGATCGGCGCCCAGAAGGACTGGCGCTTCCTGCTGGAGGTCAAGGCCTCCTACGAGCGCCGCTACGACGTCCCGGTCACCTGGCACTGGCTCGGCAACGGTGACGCCGAGGGCCGCACCGCGCTGCGGGCCGCCGGGGTCGAGGTGTCCGGCTGGCTGCCGCGCCCGCAGGTGCTGGAGCAGGCTGGCCACGGCTCAGGCCTACCTCCACACCGCCGCCTGGGAGGCCGCGCCGGTGAGCATCCTGGAGGCCGCCGCGGTCGGCCTGCCGGTGCTCGCGCGCGGCATCGCGACCCTCGAGAGCCTGGCGGTGCCCGGCCTCGGCGCCACCCCCACGGACCTGGCCGACGGCCTCGCCGCGCTGCACGACCCGGCCGCGTGGGCCACCGCGCGCGCCGCCTCCCAGCAGTTCTCGGCCGCCTCCACGGCCGCCGACCAGCGTGCCGCCCTCGAGGCGGCGTACGGCCGCTCCCCGGCCGGATTGATCAGGAGTTAGGAATCCCCATGTCGTCTCTTGCTTCCCCCACCGAGGAGAGCGGCTCCGCGTCGTTCGCCGTGCGCGGGGGCTTCCGTGCGCTCGGCGCCCTGCTGTGGCGCCGGCGCTGGGTGGTGCTCCTCGTGCTCGCGCTGGTCGCGAACGTGGTGGCGGCCGGGCTGGTGCTGGTCGACCGTCAGTACACCGCGTCCGCGCGGGTGGCGGCGACGCCGAAGGCGGAGCCTGGCGACCTCGCCGGCGAGCCTACACCGACCTGCTCGGGACCATCGCCGACGTGGCCGAGTCGCGCCCGCTGCTCGACGACATCTCCGGCCAGGTGGGCCGCTCCGCGGACCGGTTGCGCACGGAGGTGAAGGGCGAGGTCGTCCCGGACACGGTGATCATCCAGGTCTCGGTCACCGACACCGACCCGAAGCGGGCGGCGGAGATCGCCAACGCGGTCGTGGAGAAGGCTGCCCGAGCACGACCCGAGCAACGGCTCCTTCGACTACCACGTCACCGAGCAGGCCGTCGTCCCCGAGTCGTTCAGCCTGGCCCAACATCCCGCTGACCGCACTGGCCGGGCTCGGTCTCGCCGTGCTGCTGGCGATCGCCGCGGCGGCCGTCGCGGACCGGGTGTTCCGGACGGTGACCGACCCGGAGGAGATGGGGGAGGTCTCCGGGACCGCCGTGCTGGGCGTGGTGCCGAAGCCGGCGGACCCGGGCGGCGTACCCGCGCTGGACGTGGACGCCGAGGAGTTCCAGTCCCTGCGCGCGCTGCGGATCGCGATCGAGTTCGCCAGCGCCGAGGATCCCGCGCGGCTGATCGTGGTCACCTCCGCGAGCAGCGCCGACCCGTGGGCCGGCTGGACCGAGGTCAACCTGGCCGCCGCCCTCGCCGAGGTCGGCCACCGGGTGCTGGTGATCAACGCCGACCGCGACGGCGAGGTGCACCCCGCCCTGTCCGCGCCCGGCGAGCCGGGCCTGTACGACGTGCTGGCCGGCACCTGCGAGCTCTCCGACGCCGTGTGCGCGGGGCCCACCGGGCTGGTCGACGTGCTGCCGCTGGGCCAGGCCCACCTGGCCGCGCCCAGCCTGCTGGAGATGCGCTTCCGGGGGCTGCTCGACGAGACCGAGGGCTCCTACGACGTGGTCGTCGTGCACGCCGCGCCGGTCGCGGGCTCCGAGGACGCCCGGATCATGGCGATCCACGGCGCGATGCTGCTCACCGTGCCGGCCGGCCGGGTGCACCCGCGCTTCGTCCAGCGCGCGGCGGACCACCTGCGGGGGATCCGCCTGCGGGTGCTCGGCAGCGTGCTGCTCGGCACGCGCCCGGGCCGGCGGCGCCGGCGACAGCGCACCGCCTGAGCAGCGGAGCGCGAAAGGTCCGTCCGCGACGGATCAGGGGGGGTACGACGGCGCACTAGTGCGTCGGCAGGGCAGACTCGCCCTCACCACCTGACCAGACCTGACCGGACGGAGGACGCCATGGACCACCCGCTGCGGGTGACGCTCGTGCAGACTCGGCGGCGTTCTCGGCGGAGCCGAGCGCTGGCAGCTGCAGACTCGCCGACGCCACCGACCGGCTCGACCTGTCCGTGGTCGCGCTCGGCGACGGACCCACGGCGCAGGCCTGGGCCGGCCGCGGCCGGCCGGTCACCCGGCTGCCCGCGCCGCGACGGGCCGCGGACCTGCCCGGGCTCCTCGCCCGGCTGGTCCCGCTGCTGCGCCGCGACCTGCCCGAGCCTGGTGCTCGTGCACGGGGTGAAGGCCGCGCTGGTCGCCGCGCCCGCGGCGCGCGCCCTCGGGATCCCGGTCGTGTGGGTGCGTCACGACGCGTCGTACGGCGGGCGGGTGGTGGGTCTGCTCGACCGGCTCACCGACGGCCAGGTCTCCACGAGCGCCTGGCTGCAGGAGGGGCGCTCCGCCGGCAACCCGCTGGTGCTGAACCCGCCGCGCGTGCCGGTCGCGCTGTCCCGGGACCGGGCCCGTGCCGAGTCTCGGCGTCGTCGTCCCGGACGGGGTGCTGGTGCTCGGGATGGGCACCCGGCTGGCCCGCAGCAAGGGCGTCGAGGACGCCCTGCGCGCGCTCGCGCAGCCGGCTGCCGCGTCCTGGATGCTCGTCGTCGCCGGGATCACCGACCCCGCGGAGCCGGGGGAGCGGGACCGCCTGCTCGACCTCGCCCGGGACCTCGGTGTCGCCGGCCGGTTCGTGCTGCTGCCCGCGCTGCCCTCCTTCGGTGCGGTGGTGCGCGCCTTCGACGCGGTCGCCGTCCTCACCCGCCCGACGTACGACGCCCCGTGGCTGCGGGAGGCCTTCGGGATGACCGCGCTGGAGGCCCTCGTCGGTGGCGTCCCCGTGCTCGCCGTACCCCCGGTGCACGAGGTCGCCGCCGACGGTGGGCTGGGCGTGCTGCCGGGTGCGCCGACCGCGATCGCCGGGGCGCTCACCGCGCTCACCGACCCGGCCCTGCGCCGCCGGCTCGGCGCCGCCGGCGAGCGTCGTGCCCGGGACTTCCCGGACGCGACCCAGGCCGCGGACCGGCTCGTGGACTTCCTCGCCGGGGTGGTGCACCGACCGGGTGCCGGGAGCTCGCCCGAGCGGCCTGCGCTCAGCGTGGTGACCACCGTGTACAACGACGCCGAGGCGACCCGCGCGCTGCTGGCCGGGTTGCGCCCCCAGCCTGCGCGACGGCGACGAGCTCGTCGTCGTCGACGGCGGATCGACCGACGGGACCCCGGAGATCGTGCGCGCCACGGCCGTGCGCGACCGGCGGATCCGGCTGCTGCTCTGTCCCGGCGTGGGGATCTCCGAGGGCCGCAACATCGGGATCGCGGCGGCCGACCACGACCAGGTCGTGTGCACGGACGCGGGCTGTGTGCCGGCGCCCGGCTGGCTGGAGGCGATGCGCCGCGCGTTCGCCAGCCACCCCGAGGTGGACCTGTGGACCGGCACCTACCGGGTCGAGGCGAGCGTGCCGTGGGAGCGCGCGCTGGCCGCGGTGGGCTATCCCTCGGTCGAGGAGCCTGGCCCGGCCCACCCCGCTCGTGCGGCTCTACGGCCGCTTCCTGGGCCGGGCCTTCGACGCGAGCATGCCGACCGGCCGCTCGGTGGGCTTCCGCCGCGCCGCCTGGCGCCGGGCCGGCGGCTTCCCCGTCGACCTCGCGACCGGCGAGGACGTGCTGTTCGGGCGCGAGGTCGTCGCGACCGGCGGCGAGGCCCGGCTGGTCCGCGACGCCGAGGTGTCCTGGGCCCAGCGGCCCACCCTGCGCGACAACCTCGTCATGTACCGCCGCTACGGCGAGGGCAGCGGGCACTCGGGCGACGCCCGGCTGCTCGGCCGTGATCTCGCTCGGGTCGCCGGGTACGCCGGCGCCGTGGCCCTGGTCGCCCGCGGCGGCCGGACCCGGGCCCTCGTCGCGGCCGGCACGGCGGCGTACCTCTCGCTGCCGATGGTGCGCGCCCTGCGCGGCCCGGCCCCGCTGCGGACCGCCGCGCTGGTGCCGCCGATCGCCGCGGCGCGCGACCTCGCCAAGGCCTACGGCGCGCTGTCCGTGCGGGTGCCCCGACGGGCGGAGCGCCGATGAGGGGAGCGCCGATGAGCGCCGTCCTGCTGCCGGGCCGCCGGTCCGGCTGGACGCCGGTCGAGCGCGGCGTCGTGCTGACCGGCGCCGGACCGGGTGGCCGGCTCCTGCCGCTGAGCATCGCGGCGGTCGTCGTGCTGCTGCCGGTGGGGACCGCCAGCGTGCCGGGCGCCGGGCTCAGCCTGGTGTACGTCGCGATGGCGCTGCCGGCCGCGATCGGCCTCTGGCTGCTGGTCTCCGACCGGGTGCCGGTGCCGCCCTCGACCATCCTGCTCGGCCTGGGCCTCAGCGTGGCGTGCGGAGTGGTCTCGGCGGCCGGCGGCGTGGAGCCGTCGCGCTCGGTGCAGGCTCGTCGTCGTCTCCTTCCTCACCCTCGGCTACGCCGTCGCGATCGGGATCGCCGCCTCGCCCGCGCTGATGACCCAGGCGCTGGAGTCTGCTCGTCGTGGTCGGCGGCGTCGTCGGCGCGCTGGCCCTGACCTCGGCCGGGTCGCTGCAGTCCGCCGAGGGCGGCGGCGTCGTCAACGGCCGGCTGACCGGCCCGTTCGCGCAGCCCAACGAGCCTCGGCATCTTCTGCGCCGCCCTGCTCCCCGTCGGCGTGACCTGCCTGGTGACGGCGACGACGCGGGCCCGGGTCGTCGTGCTGGGTGCGGCCTCCGCGCTGCTCGCCCTCGCCTGGGCGATGAGCATGTCCCGCGGCGCCTGGATCGGCGGCCTGGTCGCGCTGGTGTGCCTCGGCATCGCCGAGCCGCGCACCCGCCGGGCGCTGGGCTCCATCGGCGCGGCGGTGGTGGCGACCTGCGCGGCTGCGCTCGTCGTACCCAGCAGCACGATGGTGCTCGGACTGGTCGGCGCCCGGCTCCGCTCGCTCGGCGCCCCCACCCAGAACCAGTACGACGACCGCCCGCTGATCTGGGCCGAGGCCTGGCGCCAGGCCACCCAGCACCCGTGGTTCGGGGTCGGCCCCGGCGGCTACGAAGCGGCGGCGTCGAGTCTCGGCGAGCGCCATCTCCGGTGAGCCCGCCGAGCACCCCCACGACCTCTTCCTCACCGTCCTCGCCGACCGCGGCACGATCGGCGTCGGGGTCGGCGTGGTCGTGCTCGTCGGCTGCTTCCTGGTGGTCCGCCGCCGCGTGCTGCGCCCCGATGCGGGCTCGCCGGCCGGCGTCGCGGTCGTCGCGGCCCTCGTCGCCGTGGCCGTGCACTGCCTCTTCGACATGCCCCTGCGCAACCCGATCGTGTCCGGCCTCGTCTGGACGCTGCTCGGCCTGGCGATCGTCGCCGAGACGACCGCCGCGAACCGCACACCTTCCCCGTCAGGAGTGAGACAGCAATGGTGACCACGGCCGGAGACTCGCAGCGGCGCCGCGAGCGGACCCGCTCGACCTGGCTGCTCGTCGGAGGGCTGGCGCTGCTGGTGACCTTCGGGGTGCAGGCTGATCCTGCTCATCCCGACGACGTACACCGCGACCAGCGCGATCGCGCTGCGGCCGGTCACCGCCGAGCAGTCCGCGGACAACATCGAGATGCAGGCGCACGAGTACAGCGTCTCGCTCGGCGCCCCGGAGACGGCCGCGTCGGTGACGAGCAGCGTTACCCGCGGCGGCAACCGCCCGGACGTCACGGTGACCACGACCCGCGACGCGGGCACTGCGACCGTGCGGATCGTGGCCAGGCTCCGGCGACAAGGACGCGGCGGTCGACGTGGCCAACGGGATCGCCGAGCACGCCGAGGACCCGGGCGCGACGGACACCACCGCCAAGGTCGTGGTGGTCGTGCGGGCCGGCTCCGCCGGGGTGACCTCGGACCCGCCGCGCACGCTCTACCTGGCCGCGCTCTGCGTGATCGCCGTGCTGCTCCTGGCCGGCGGGCTCTACCAGATCCGGGAGCGCACCTCGTGAGCCGGCCGCGCGCCCGGGTACTGATGTACCACGGGGTCGACCGGGTCAGCGCCCGTCGCGACCCCTACGGCATGTTCGTCACCCCCGAGGCCTTCCGCCGGCAGATGGAGACCCTGCTCGAGACCGGCCACGTCCCGGTCTCCGAGGAGGACTACCTCGCCGCGGTCGGCGGCGCCCGGCTGCCGCGCAAGGCGGTCCTGGTGACCTTCGACGACGGCTACGTCGGGGTCGGCGAGCACGCCGTCCCGGTGCTGCGCGAGCTCGGCGTCCCGAGCGTGCTCTACGTCCCCGCGGACCGGATCGGAGGTACGTCGGACTGGCTCGAGGAGCGCTACCGGCACCGGCTGATGGACGCCGCCGGCCTGCGCGAGGCCGCCGCGGCCGGGATGGCGATCGGCGCGCACGGCGCCGACCACCGCGACCTGCGCGGGCTGCCCGACGCCGCGCTGACGGAGCAGACGCGCGCGGTCCGCACCCACCTGGAGAGCGTCGTGGGCACGCCGGTGCGCTCCTTCGCCTTCCCCTACGGCCATCACGACGAGCGGGCTCGCGCTGCGGTGCGCGCGGCCGGGTTCGAGGCCGGCTTCGGGATCTGGGACACCGCCGACGAGCTCGCCCTCGGCCGGGTCGACGTCAACGCCACCGACACCGCACGCACCTTCCGGCTCAAGCCTGCGCCGGCTCTACCCCGCGCTGCGCCGGGCCACCGATCCGGTGCCCTCGGTACGACGCCGCGCCCACGACCTGCTCGGCCGCGCACCGCGCGAGACCCCGGACGGACGTGGGCTGGAGGTGGGCTCGCGATGACGACGCTGCTGCGCCGCGGGCTCCTCGTCGTGCTCATCCTCGGCACCTGGGTCGCCGGCAGCGTGCTGCCCTGGCGGCTCGGTGCCTCCTCGGAGTCGCCGCGCCCGGCACCGTCGGCCACCCCGGCCCCGTCGCCGGCCCCTTCGCCCACGGCTCTCCGGCCGCGGCACGACGGGGACCTCGGCTACCAGGCTCTCCGCCCACCACGCCGCCGACGCCCGTCGAGCGGTGCGGGCGATGACCGCGCTCCGGCCCACCGGCGCCGGCTGGGTCCGGGTCGACGTCGGCTGGCCCGCGCTGCAGTCGCGCGGACCCGGCGGCATGGACCGCTGGTACGCCGATCTCCTCGACGACGTCTTCACCGCCGCCCGCGCCCGCGGGCTGAAGGTGATCGTCTCGCTGTGGCAGACCCCGGCCTGGGCGAGCCCGAACGGCAGCATCTACGCCCCGCCGCGCGACGTCGCCGACTACGCCCGGGCGATCGGGCTGATGGCCGCGCGCTGGAGCGGGGACGTCGCGGCCTGGGAGATCTGGAACGAGCCGAACTTCGACGCCTTCTTCGAGGGCGCCGACCCGGCGACGTACTCCCGGCTGCTGTGCGCGGCCTACCCCGCCGTCAAGAGGTACGACGACTCGCCCGTCCTGCTCGGCGGCCTGATGTACAACGACGACGCCTGGCTGGGCAAGGCCTACCGCAGCGGTGCCGGCCCGTGCTTCGACGCGCTCGCCGTGCACCCCTACGTCGGGCCGAGCGACGCCGCGCCGGACACCCCGTCGGTCGGCGAGGTCTGGCGACTGACCCACCTGCCCGCGATGCGCGCCGTCATGGACGAGTGGGGCGACCGGCGCAAGAAGATCTGGGTGACCGAGCTCGGCTGGTCCTCCGGCCCGGACTCGATGGGCAACTCGTGGGACCGGCCGGTGAGCCCGGCGGTGCAGGCCCGCTACCTGCGCGAGGCGGTCGCGCTGATCCGCGACCGCTACCCCTCGGTCGGCCCGATCATCTGGTACCGCGACGTCGACGGCCCGACCCGCGCCTACGCCGACGGCTTCGGCCTGCTGCACGCCGACCTCACCCCGAAGCCGGCGTTCGCCGCGCTGCGCGACGCCGTGCGGGGGCGCTGAGCCGGTGACCACGACCGCCCCCAGCCCGCTCCGGACCGCAGCGGCACCCGCCGTGCGCGGTGCCGGCTGGTTGGCGACCGGTGCGGTCACCGCGAAGGCCTGCCAGACCCTGGTGCTGCTGGTCTTCGCCGCCGTCCTCGACCCGTCGTCCTTCGGGGTGATCTCGCTCGCGGCCGCCGCGCTCAACATCACCACCGTGCTCGCCGACCTCGGCGCCGGCACCGCGCTGGTGCACCTGCGCGGGGACGCCGAGCGCGCCGCCCGGACCGCGGTCACCCTCGGCCTGGCGGTCTCGGTGAGCCTGGTCGTCGCGGTCTGGGTCGCGGCGCCCCGGCTGTCCGGGCTGGTCCAGGCCGGCGACCTCGGCGTCGACGTGCTGCGCGGGATCGTGCTCTGCACCCCGCTCGCCGCGCTGTCGGTGGTCAGTGGCGAGTTTGCTGCGCCGGGCGCTGGACTTCCGTCGCCGGGTGGTGCCCGACATCGTCGGCAACATCATCGGTGCGCTCGTCACCGTCGCCAGCCTCGCGGCCGGGCACGGGGCGATGGCACTCGTGCACGGCCAGGCTCGTGCAGTCGCTCGTCGTCCTCGCGCTGTTCTGGGTGCTGCGCCGGCCGGTGCTGCCGGGCTGGTCGGCGACCGACGCCCGCGACCTGCTGGCCTTCGGCGGCAGTCTCGCGGCGAGCGGCCTGCTCACCCTGGTCGTGCTGAACGTGGACTACCTGCTCGTCGCGCACCGGCTCGGCACCGCGGACGTCGGCGTCTACTCGATGGCCTTCCGGATCGCCTACATGCCCTACCTGCTGATCGCCATGGTCGTGGGGGCGCGGTCTTCGCGCACCTGTGCCGGCTGCGCGGTGCCGCCGTCGGGGAGGCGGTCACCGACGCCGCGCTCCGGCTGCACCTGCTCGTCGTCCCGCTCTACACCGGGATGATCGTGCTCGCGCCGCAGCCTGCGCCTGCTCGGCGAGCAGTGGGCGCCCGCCGTCCCGGCGCTGCGCTGGCTGGCGGCGTACGGCCTCGTCCTCAGCGCGCTGGGTCTCATCGTGGTGGCGCTCAAGTCGGTCGGCCGCACGCCGGTCGTGCTCGGCCTGACCGCCTTCCACCTCCTCGCCCTCGTCGCTGTGCTGCTGCCCGCGCTGCGCTGGGGCGTCACCGGGGTGGCCGCCGCCCAGGTCGGCGCCGGGCTGCTCACCCTCGCGGGTGCCCTCCTGCTCGTCCCGCGCTACGTCGAGGGGCTGGCCTGGTCCGCGCTGCTGCGCCGCTCGGTGCCGCTCGCCGCCGGTGCCGTCGCCCTCGCCGCGACCGCCCTGGCGGCCCGGGCGCTGCTGCCCTGGGGCCCGGTGTCGGTGCCCGGCCTGCTCGTCACCGGCACGCTGTCGATGGCGGCCTACGCCGGCACGGTGCGGCTGCTGGAGCGCACCGGCCTGCCGGGCCGGGCGCTGCTGCTCACCGTGGCCACCGTGCTCGCCGCGACCGTCGCCGGCGCTGCTGCCGTGCTCGCCCCAGCCCCCGCGCTGCTCGCGGCCGGTGGGCTGCTCGTGCTGGTCGTCGCGGTGCGCCGCATCGAGTGGGCCGCGATCGGCTACGTCGCCGTGGAGCCCTTCGGCGACCTGCTCCGCGAGATCCACCCGGCCGCGGTCAAGGCTCGCCGGCGCCGTGCTCTTCCTCGCCTGGCTGGTCCGGCTGGCCCAGGACCCGCGGGTGTCCGGCCTGCGCCAGGGCGGGATCCGCGCGCTGGCGGCGTTGATGACGGTGCTGCTCGGGTCCTTCGCGGTGCACGGGGCGGACCTCGGCACCGGCGCCGACCACCTGCTCAGCCTACGTCTCCTACGCGCTGGTCGTCGTCGTGCTCGTCGACACCGTGCGCCGGGCCCGGCCGGACGCACTCACCTGCGCGACCCGGATCGCGCTGTCCTACCTGCTCGCCTGCACGGGCGCCGGTCTGGTCGCGATCGGCGACTTCCTCGCGCACGGCGGCCGCGGCGCCGGGCCGCTGGAGGACCCGAACGACCTGGCGTTCTTCTTGCTGGCCGCGCTGCCCTTCGCGCTGGTCCTCGCCCGCCGCACCCCGGTGGGCGGCGCGGCCTGCGCCCTGGTCCTGCTCGTCGCGATCACGGTGACCTTCTCCCGCGGCGCGCTGGTCGGCCTCGTCGTCATGGTCGCGGTCGCGCTCTACCTCGGCGCGCTGCGCGCCACGACCGTGGTCGCCGCCGGGCTGGTCGCGCTGAGCGCGGTCGCGGTGCTGTGGGCCGCCAACACCGCCGTCGTGGCGGAGTCGCTCGCCGAGAAGGACCACATCGCCGCCGAGAACGTCGACCTGCGGCTGACCACCTGGACGATGGCCGCGGACATGACCGTCGACAGCCCGCTGCTGGGGCAGGGGCCGGGCGGCTTCCAGGCCGCGTCGCCACGCTACGTCCCCGCCGGGGTCACCGAGGTGCGGCAGACCGTCGTGCACCAGATGTACCTCGACGTCAGCGCCGGTACCGGCCTGCTCGGGCTGGTGGCCTTCGGCGCCGTGCTCGCCTGTGGGATCCACGGCGCCGCCCGCGCCCGCACCCTCGTGCGCACCCGGCCGCTCGCCGACGCGGTCCTCGTCGCCTTCGCCGGGACCCTCGTCGCCGCCTGCTTCCTGAGCGAGCAGTCTGTACCTGCCGGTGTGGCTCCTCGTCGCCCTCGGCCTCGCCCTCCCCCCCGAACCCGAGGAGGCTCCTGACATGCGCGTGCTGCAGCTGGTCACCCAGGACCGCGGCGGTCCGGTGGACCACGCCGTCGAGGTGGCCGTCGCGCTCGCCCGGCGCGGCCACGAGAGCCACCTCGTCGGTCCGCCCGGCGACCGGCTCCTCGGCGCCGCGGAGCACGGGGTGGCGGTGCACGCCGCGGAGGTCACCAGCAAGACCGACCTGTCCGGCGCGCGCGCCGTCGCCTCCGTCGTACGACGCCTGCGGCCGGACCTGCTGCACCTCCAGGACCGCCGAGCCGGGCTCGTCGGCCGGGTGATCGCCGCCCAGGCCGCGATCCCGACGGTCTACACGCTGCACGGGGTGCCCGACCAGGCTCGCCCCGCTGGTCCCGGGCAACCTGGAGATCGCCCCCGCGCGAGCGCGGGACCGGCTGACCTACCTCCGCCTCGAGCGGCTGCTCGCCAGCAGCCCGCGCACCGCCGTGGTGACGCCCTGCGAGGCGCTGGCGCAGTACGCCCGCCAGCACGTCGGCATCCGTGCGGACCGGGTGCACACCGTCTACAACGGCGTCGGCGGCGAGTTCCTGGCCGACTGCCCGCGCCCGGCGTCGGCGGGCGGCGAGCTCGACGCGCTCTGGCTGGGACTGATGGAGCCGGTCAAGCGGGTTCCCGACCTGGTGGCGGCGACCGCCCGGCTGCCGCAGGTGCGGCTCACCCTCGTGGGCGACGGGCCGGAGCGGGAGCGGGTGGAGGCGGCGGTGGCCGCCGCCGGGTCCGCCGAGCGGGTCTCCTTCGCCGGCTTCCAGGCCGACCCGGCGCCGTACCTGCGGGCGGCGGACGTGTTCGTGCTCTGCTCGGCCGCCGAGGCCTGCCCGATGGCGCTGCTCCAGGCGATGGCCTGCGGTACGCCGGTCGTCGCCACCCGCGTCGGCGGGGTCCCCGAGATCGTGCGCCACGGCGTGGACGGCTTCCTCGTCGACCCCGGCCAGCCCGAGCAGATCCGCTCCGCACTGGGCTGGCTCGCCGCCGACCTGCCGCTGCGCCGCGCGATGAGCGTCAGCGCCCGGCGGCGGGTGCTGGAGCGCTTCGGTGCCGAGCGGATGGTCGAGGACCTGCTCGGCGTCTACGCGAGGACGACGGCATGCGCGTCCTGACGGTGATCGCGGCCCTCGGGGCCGGCGGCGCAGAGGCGGTCGCCGTCGAGCTGGCACTGTCCGCCGCGGCCGACGCGCACGACGTGGTCGTGGCGAGCACCCCCGGATTCCGGGTCGAGCGCCTGCGCGAGGCCGGCGTCGAGCACGTCCCGCTGCGTCTCCTCGGGCGCCGGCCGGGCGACCTGCTCGCCTCGCTGCGGCGGCTGCGCAGGCTCCCCGCACCCGACCTCGTGCACGCGCACAACCCCAAGGCTGCCCTCGTCGCGCGGCTCGCCGTCGGGCCGCGGGTCCCCGTCGTCACCACCCTGCACGGCGTCGGCGCCGCCGAGGCCCGCCGCGCCGCCCACCTCCTGCGCCGCACCAGCGACCGCATCGTCGTGGTCTCCCCGCACCTGCGCGAGGAGCCTGATCGGCTTCGGCGTGCCGGCGGCGCGGATCGAGGTGGTCGCCAACACGATCGAGCCGCTGCCGTCGTACTCCCGGCCGGTGGCGCGGGCCGAGCTCGGGCTGCCCGCCGACGAGCCGGTGGCGCTGTGCCTGGCCCGGATGGTCGACCAGAAGCGCCACGACCTCCTCGTCGAGGCCTGGGCCGCCGCTCGGGTGCCCGGCACCCTGCTGCTCGCGGGCACCGGCCCGCAGGAGTCGCGGACGGCGCAGGCGATCGAGCGCCACCACCTGGGCGCCGGCGTCCGGCTGCTCGGCGAGCGCACCGACGTGCCGCGGCTGCTCGCCGCCAGCGACGTGCTCGTGCTCCCGACCCGCTGGGAGGGCCTGCCGATCAGCGTGCTGGAGGCGATGGGCGCCGGCGTCCCGGTGGTCGCCTCGCGGGTGCGCGGCGTCACCGAGCACTTCGGCAGCGCCGCCCGGCTGGTCGGATCCGACTCCGTCCCGGAGCCTGGCCACCGCCCTCGAGGAGGTGCTCGGCGACCCGCGGCTGCGCGAGCGGATGCGGGTCCGCGGGCACGAGCCGATCGCGCGCGACTTCGGGTCCGAGCGCATGGTCGCGGCCTACCGCGACCTCTACGCACGCACGAGAAGAGGAAGCCGATGAGTCCCTGGACCGAGAAGACCGGGCCCGTGTGGCCGTTGTACGCCGGCATGGCCCTGCTCGTGGTCGCGGCCGCCGCCGGCCTGCTGCTGCTCACCGGTGTCGTCGACTCCGACGACACGCCGCCGGAGCCGCGGGTCACCCCGTCGGTCACGCCCTCCGGCACGCCCACCCCCGACCGCCCGTCACCGAGCGCCAGCGCTGCCCCCGCACCGGCGCCCGGTGACGGGCTCCGGGTCGTCTCCTGGGGACAGGCCCGCGGACAGGCTCGCGCTCGTCGTGCGCAACACCTCGGCGCGGACCGTCGAGCAGGCCCGGGTCCGGATCACCGCGACCGACGCCAGCGGCGCGGTGCTGCTCGCCACCACCGGCCGGCCCGGCGACGTCTGCTGCACGGTGACCGGCCTGGCCCCCGGCGCCGACGTCGCGCTCTTCGCCGACCCGGTCCCGCGGGCCGCGGACGTGCGCGCGGTGGCCGTCGACGCGCTCTCCCTCGACGCCGGACCGGCCACGCCGACCGCGACCGTGCGGGCGGGAGCGCCCACGCTCCGTCGGCTTCCCGGCGACACGGTCGTCACCGCCGGCCTGGTCGCCCGCGGCGACCTCGACGGGTACGTCGCCGCCCAGGCCGTCCTCGTCGACGCCCGCGGCCGGGTGGCCCAGGTGATCTCCGGCCGGTTCTACTGCTTCGCACCGGGCCGCGCGCGCACCGTGCGGCTGCACCTGTTCCACGCCGTGCCGGCCGGGCTGCGGGTGAGCCGGGTGCTGGCCCAGCCGGTCCCGGCGGATGCGCCGGGCGTCGTACCGGGGCGGTGCGGGTGATGGACGTCCTGGTCACCGGCGGTGCCGGCTACATCGGCAGCGCGGTCGTCGCGGCGCTCGCCGACGCCGGGCACCGCCCGGTCGTGCTCGACGACCTCTCGACCGGCCGGCCCGAGCCTGGTCCAGGGACACCCGCTGCACGTCGGCGACGTCGGCGACCGTGCGCTCGTCCGGCGGGTGCTCGCCGAGCACCCCGGCATCGCGGTCGCCGTGCACTGCGCGGCCCGGGTCGTCGTACCGGAGTCGGTGGCCCAGCCCGGTCTCTACTACCGCACCAACGTGCTGGCGACCCTGGAGCCTGGCCGAGGCGCTGGCCGAGGGCGGGGTGCGCGAGGTGGTGTTCAGCGAGCTCGGCGTCGATCTACGCACCCGGCGCGGACCTCACCGTCGACGAGGACTCCGCCTGGGCGCCCGGCAGCCCCTATGCCCGCACCAAGGCGATCGCCGAGACGATGCTCGCCGACCTCGCGGCCGCGGGCGGCCCGCGGGTGCTCTCGCTGCGCTACTTCAACCCGATCGGCGCCGACCCGCGGCTGCGCACCGGCGTCCAGCCTGCCGCGGCCCAGCCACGCCCTCGGCGTGCTCGTCGAGGCACACCGCACCGGCGCGCCCTTCCCGCTGACCGGCGTGGACTACCCGACCCGGGACGGCTCCGGGATCCGCGACTACGTCCACGTCTGGGACCTCGCCCGGGCGCACGTCGCCGCGGTCGAGGGCTTCGACCGGGCGCTGGCCGGTGGCCGCACCCAGGCGATCAACCTCGGCACCGGGCGCGGCACGACGGTGCGCGAGCCTGGTCGCCGCCTTCGAGCAGGTCACCGGCTGCCGGGTCCCGGTCCACGAGGCGCCCCGCCGCCCCGGCGACACGGTGGGCGCCTGGACCCGCAGCGACCGCGCCGCCCGGCTGCTCGGCTGGCGTGCCGAGCGCGACGTCCACGACGGCGTCGCCGACACCCTCGCCTGGTTCGCCGCCCGCGGCGCGATCCTCCCCGATCTCGTCGCCTAGCCGGGATCAACCGGCCCCGCTGGCTGCACCAGTGGGGTGGACGAGCACCGCCCGACCCTCCGGAGACACCATGACCGACACCCTGCGCAGCAGCGCCCCACCCGTCGCCACCGGCGCCCGGGCGATCGCCGTCCTGCAGGACCTGGCGTCCTACGTCGACGCGCGGGCCGAGGCGTTCTGCGCCCGTGCGTCCTGGTTGCTCGCCGCGGCCACCCACCTCGCCGGCGAGCCGGTGGTCGTGGTGGCCCGGGTGGACGGCGAGGTCGCCGGGCTGGCGGCGCTGTCGCTCACCCGGCACCGAGGAACGTCCCGCGTCACCCTGCTCGGCGGGGACCTCAACGACTACGGCCAGGCTCCACCACGACGGCCCGGAGGCGGCCCGCGCGCTCGCCGCCGCCGTCGTGGACTGGCTGCGCACGCAGCGCCGCTGGACCCTGGACCTCGGCCAGGCTCGCGCCCGGCGACCCGGCCCTGGCCGAGCCTGGCCCGGCTGCTGCCGGACGCGGTGGTGAGCCCGGGCGCGCCGATGCCCCGGATCGAGGGGGTCGGTGCGTCGTACCGGGTGAAGCGGGACCGGCGGCGCAAGGCCACCGGAGCGTTCAACGCCGCCGGCCGCGACGGTCTCCACGCCGAGAAGCTCGTCGTCGACGACCTCGCCGGGCTGGAGCGCTGGCTGCCGGAGCCTGGTCGAGGTCCGCCGCGCCCGCGACCACGCGAGCGGGCGGCGCAGCCAGACTCGACGACCCGGGCACGCTCGCCTTCCACACCGAGGTGCTGCGCACCGCCTTCGCCGCCGGCGCGGGCGTCGTGCACCTGATGCTCGTCGAGGGCGAGGTCGCCGGCTTCGTCACCGTCCTCGTCGACGGCGACGCGCACCGCCTCTACGACGGACGCGTGGCCGACAGGTGGCTCGCCTACCGCGGCGGCACCGTGTGCGACATCGAGGCGGTGCTGCGCGCCCAGGACGACCCGGACGTGCGGACCTTCGACTGGCTGCGCGGCTGGACGGAGGCGAAGTTCGGCAACGCCGAGGTGGTGCGGAGCGGGCTGCGCGCCTCCTCGCACGCCTCGGTCGACCGGCTCGACCGCTGGGAGGCGGCCGCTCGCCGCCGGGTCAAGGCCGCGCTGCCGGAGGCCGCCGTGCGCAGGATCGTGAGCAGGTGACCGCGACCCTGGAGCGCGACGACTCCCTGCGCCGGGCGGGCTCCGCGGTCCTCACGCTGGCGGCCTCGGAGTCTGCTCGGCAAGATCGCCACCTTCCTCACCTTCCTCGTCCTGGCCCGCGTGCTCGGGGTGCAGGAGTTCGGTGTGCTCTCCTTCGGGCTGAGCCTGGGCCTGCTGCTCGGCGTGGTGTCCTCGCTCGGCCTGGACGCGCGGCTGGTGCAGGCTGTGCAGCGCCCGGCCCGAGCCGATCGACCGCTGCTACGGCGCGCTGCTCGTCCTGCGCGCCGCGCTCTCGGTCGCGGTGCTGGTCCCGACCGCGGTCGTCCTGCTCGCCACGATGAGCGTCCCGCACGCCGCCGCGGTCTGCCTGCTCGTGACGAGTCTGTCTGCTGGAGACGTTCAGCGACGCCTCCCGCGCGGTCTGCGGCGCGGTCCAGCAGCAGCAGACTCGCGGCCGTCGTCCTGGTGGTCCAGCGGTTCTCCGCGCTCGGCCTCTCCGTCGGCGCCCTGCTGCTGACCCGCAGCGCGTGGTGCGCGGCGCTGGGCTACCTCCTCGCCACGCTCGTCGGCGTCGCCGGGATGTACCTCGCCGCCCGCCGGGTCGGCGCCCGCCCCCGCCTGCGGGGGATCCGCCCGGAGATCCGGCTGATCCTGGTGGCCGCGCCGGTGATGGGCCTGGACGAGATCGCCTCCATGGGGCTGTTCCGCATCGACGCCGCGCTGATCGGGGTGCTGCTGAGCACCACCGCCGTCGGCGTCTACGGCGCGAGCCTACCGGATCTTCGAGACCGTGCTCTTCGTCAGCCTGGACCCTCTCCCGGGCCTACGTGCCGGTCATCGCCGCCCGCGCCCACGACACCGTGCACGTGCGCACCTGGGCACGGCGCAGCCTGACGATCATCTGCGCGATCTACCTCCCCTACGGCGCCCTGCTGGCCCTGCGCGGCGACGACCTGGTGGGCCTGCTCTTCGGCGCGGAGTACGTCCACGCAGGACTCTTCCTCGCTCTCGCGCCCGCGCCGCTGCTCTTCGGCATCAACCACCTGTGCGGCTCGGTGCTGCTCGCCCGGCGCCCCTACCCGGTCGTGCTCGTGGCGAGCGTGGTCGGCCTGGTGCTCAACGTGGGCCTCAACCTCTGGCTGATCCCGGTCTGGGGCATCACCGCCGCGGCCGCGGCCTCCAGCCTCGCCTTCCTCGTCGAGGCGGTGATCGTGCTGGTCCCGCTCACCCGGCTGGTCGGCAGCATCGTGTCGGTCCCCGCCCTGGTCCCGATCGTCGTCGCCACCGCGTGCGCCGGGCTGTTCGCGGCCGAGGTCTCCTCGCTCGGTGCTGCACTCGCCGGCAGTGCCGTGATCTACCTCGTCGTCTGGGGACTGCTCAGCCGGGCGCTCGACCCGGCCGGCTTCGCGGCCTTCCGGGGGCTGCTGCGCTCGCCCGCCGGGCTCGCCGAGGAGCGGGTCCAGCAACGGGCTTGACCCTGACGCAGCGTCAACCCTCGACGCTGGTCGGCATGAACCAGCAACCCCCCACCGCCGAGGCCGTCATCGAGGTGACCGGCCTCCGCAAGTCCTACGGCGACCACGTCGTCCTCGACGGCGTCGACCTCACCGTGCCGCGCGGCACGGTCTACGCCCTGCTCGGTCCCAACGGGGCCGGCAAGACCACCCTGGTCCGGATCCTCTCCACGCTCGTGGCCCCCGACGGCGGCTCGGCCCGGGTCGCCGGGCACGACGTCGCCGACGCGGCGGTCGCGGTCCGCCGCTCGATCGGGGTCACCGGTCAGTTCTCGGCGGTCGACGACCTGCTCACCGGCCGCGAGAACCTGCGGCTGATGGCCGATCTCGCCCACCTGCCCCGGACCGAGGCGTCGGCGCGGGTCGCCGGTTCGCTGGAGCGCTTCGGGCTCACCGACGCGGCGGGGCGCCGCGCGTCGACGTACTCGGGTGGGATGAGGCGACGCCTCGACCTCGCCATGACCCTGGTCAGCCGGCCGGGCGTGATCTTCCTCGACGAGCCGACGACCGGTCTGGACCCGCGCAGCCGCCGCGAGTCGTGGGACATCGTCCGCGAGTTTGCTCGCCGAGGGGGTGACGGTGCTGCTCACCACGCAGTACCTGGAGGAGGCGGACCAGGCTCGCCCACACCGTCGGCCTGCTCGACGGCGGCCGGCTCGTCGCCGAGGGCACGCCCGCCGAGCTCAAGGAGCCTGGCCGGTGGCGAGAGCCTCGACGACGTCTTCCTCGCCCTCACGGAGGTGGCCCGATGATCCGCGACACCCGCACGCTGCTGCGCCGCAACCTGCTGCACATGGTGCGCTACCCGTCCTTGACGATCATGCTCGTCGCGCAGCCGGTGCTCTTCCTGCTGCTGTTCGTCTACGTCTTCGGCGGCACCCTCGGTGCCGGCCTGCCGGGAGGTGGGGACCGCGACGCCTACCTCACCTACCTGGCGCCCGCGATCCTGCTCGTCACCGTCGCCTCGGTCGCGATGAGCATCGCGATCTACGCCGCCAAGGACGCCACCGAGGGGATCGTCGACCGCCTGCGCACGATGCCGATCGCGCACTCCTCGGTGCTGACCGGGCTGGTGCTCGCCGCCCTCGTGCAGACCGCGCTGGCCCTGGCGGTGGTGCTCGGTATCGCGGTCGCCCTGGGCTACCGTCCCGACGCCGGTCCGCTCGGCTGGCTCGGCGCGCTCGGCGTGCTCGGGCTGCTCGCGTTCGCCCTCACCTGGCTGTGCGTCGGGCTCGGGCTGGCCGCCGACAGCGTGGAGACGGCGAGCAACACCCCGATGTTCCTGGTGCTGCTGCCCTTCGTGTCGAGCGCCTTCGTGCCGACCGACTCGATGCCGCGGGTGCTGGCGTGGATCGCGGAGCACCAGCCCTTCACACCGGTCATCGACACCTTGCGCGCGCTGCTCGACGGTGCCGACCCGGGCAGCGACCTGGGCTGGGCGATCGGGTGGTGCGTGCTGATCACGGCGCTGTGCTTCGCGTGGTCGGTGCGCCTGTTCGGCCGGGCTGCGGCACGCTGAGCCCATGAGGACGCCCATGCTGACGATCGGGGAGCTGGCGTCGTACGCCGGGGTGACGGTGCGTGCCGTCCGGCACTACCACGCCAAGGGACTGCTTCCGGAGCCCGAGCGCGATGCCTCCGGCTACCGCCGGTACGACGCCCGGGCGGCCTCCGAGCCTGATCCGGATCCGCACCCTGGCCGAGGCCGGCGTCCCGCTCGCCCGGGTGCGCCGGCTCCTCGCCGCCGACCCGGAGGAGTTCGCCGCCGCCGTCGAGGAGATCGACCGCAGGCTGCGTGCCGAGATCCGCGAGCGGCAGCGCCATCGCGAGCGGATCGCGCAGGCTCGCCGCGGGGGACAACCTGGCGCTGCCTCCCGCGGCGGCGGCCTTCCTCGCCCGGCTGCGGGAGATCGGCGTGCCGGAGGTGCTGATCGAGGGGGAGCGGGACGCCTGGATCCTGATCGCCGCCCAGGTGCCCCAGCACATGCCGCTCTTCATGGCGATCAAGAACGCCCAGACTCGACCAGCCCGGGCTGAGCCAGGGCTACCTCGACATGGCGGACGCGATCACCTGGGCGCCGGACGACCCGCGGCTGCCGGCGCTGGCCGACCGGTTCGTCGCGATGGTCGAGGACGACGCCGCGCGCAGCGACGCCTGGGAGGAGGGGATCGACATCCCCGACGACCTCGCGGCCCTGTTGGACGGGGTCTTCCTCAGGCTCGGTGCCGGCTGCCCGGCGGCTGCTGGACCTGTTGGAGGAGCGCGGCTGGCGCGGGTGGACCAAGCCTGGAGCGGATCGAGTCCTAGGCTGCCGGCGTGACCGATCTCGAGGCACGTCTCACCCCGCTGGTCGCCGAGGCCGTCGTCCCGGTGCTCAAGCCGCGCGGCTACCACAAGCGCCGGCTGGAGTGGACCCGCGTCGAGGGCGATGTCGTGCACCGCGTGACCCTGCAGCGCAGCCACGGCAACGCGCCCGGCCACCTGCGGGACTACGTCGAGTCGGCGGCGTACGTCGGCGACTTCGCCCGCCGCCTCGGCAGCACCGTCCCCGACGACCCGGCGATGGCGAACGCCCCCTATGCCACCAGGTTCGAGACGATCACGGACTGGCCGGGCCAGTGGATCGACCTGGAGGACTGGTCGGACGCGGATCTCCAGCCCGCCTTCCGGGCAGCGATCGGCCAGGTGGCCGCGCACCTGGAGCGGATCGTGGACGCGGAGGCGCTGGCCGGCGTGCTGCGCACGGAGGCGGGGCCGCTGGACCTCGACCTCTTCGCCTGGTCCTGCGCGACCGGCGACTCCGCCGCGATGGCCGACCAGGCTCGCGCGGGCCGAGGCGGAGTTCGGCGCCGAGGACCGGTGGCCGCGGCTGCTCGCCCAGTTCGAGCGCACCGCCGAGCGCTACGGCTCGGCGATCACCTCGTCCAGGCAGTCGAGCACCCCGGACAGGTAGCGCTCGACCACGGCCCGCTCCTCGTCGCTGAAGCTCGCGTCGAGCCGGGCCAGCCCGGCGAACATCGGCCCGAGGTGCCGCTGCACCTCGGCGTTCGCGGTGTCCGTCAGGTGCAGCTGGGTCCGACGGCGGTCGTCCGCGTCGGGCACCCGCTCCAGGTGACCGCGCCGGCTCAGCCGGTCGACGATGCCGGTGGCGGCGGCGCTGCTGACGTCGAGCCTGGCGGGCCAGCGCGGCGGGGCCGAGCGATCCGCGGCCGACCTGCTCCAGGGCGGCGAGACTCGACCTCGCTGAGGCCGGTGCGGCGGGAGACGACGTGCCGGATCCGCACGGCCGACTGCAGCAGGCGGCGCAGCGCCTCCATCGTCGGGGTGGCGTGCCAGTCCGTGGGTCGCGTCATTTCTCTCACCTACTTAACTATCAAGTATCTTAGCGACTACCCGCCGCTGTTCCGATCGACGATGGAGTCTCGCATGTCCCCCAGCGCCGCCCGTCCCGCTCATCGCCCCCACCGCGCCTGGCTGCTGGGCCTGCTGCCGCTGGTCCTCGCGGTGCTCGCGCTCGGCCTGCTGGCCGAGGGGGAGCGGACCCAGCAGCCCACCGACTCCGTGCCGAAGGGAATGGACAGCACGCTGGCGACCCAGCCTGGACCAGCAGACTCGGCTCGGACGAGCAGGACGTGGCCATCGTGCTCTTCGCCGCCGAGCGCGGCCGCCTCGACGACCGGCAGCAGGCCGCGATCCGCACCGCCGTGCAGGCCGTCGGCGGCGTGCCGCAGAGCCTGACGGTGGCCGAGGACGCGACGGCCGCCTTCGTCGTCGTACCGGTGGAGGCGGCATCGGCGAGCGAGACCGCCGACGCGGTGGACCGGCTGCGCACCCGGCTCGGGGAGGCGACGCCCGACGGCGTCACCGCCCAGGTCACCGGCCCCGCCGGGATCCAGGCCGACCTGGCGAAGGTCTTCGACGGTGCCAACACCCGGCTGCTGCTCGCGACCGCCTCCGTCGTGGCGATCCTGCTGGTGCTGACCTATCGCAGCCCGGTGCTGTGGATGATCCCGCTGCTCGTCGTCGGCGTCGCCGACCGGCTCGCCGCGGTGCTCGCCACCCGGGCCATGGCCGCGCTCGACGTCGCGTGGAACGAGTCGACCGTCGGCATCCTGTCCGTGCTGGTGTTCGGGGCGGGCACGAACTACGCGCTGCTGCTCATCTCCCGCTACCGCGACGAGCCTGGGCCGCCACGAGTCCCGGCACGAGGCCATGGGGCTCGCGCTGCGTCGTACCGTGGAGCCGGTGCTGTGCAGCGCCGGCACGGTCGTCGCCGGCCTGCTCACCCTGCTCCTCTCGCTCACGCCGAGCACCCGCGGGCTCGGCCTGGCCTGCGCGATCGGCATCGTCGTGGCGGCGTCCTTCGTGCTCGTCGTGCTGCCGTGCCTGCTCGTGCTCTTCGGGCGCTGGGTGTTCTGGCCGCGGCGTCCCGAGGTCGGCGCCACCGCGCTCGCCGAGCGCCCCTCGCCGTGGCGCCGGGTGGGCGGCCTGGTCCGGCGGCGGCCCGCCGTCCTCGCCGGCGGCACCGTCGCCGTCCTCGCCCTGCTCGCCGTCGGCCTGCTCCGGGTCGAGACCGGCCTCGGCCAGGCCGACCAGTTCCTCGACGAGCCCGAGGCCATCGCCGCCGCCACCCGCCTCGCCGACTCCTTCCCGGCCGGCACCTCCAGCCCGACCGAGGTGCTCACCCGCGCCGACGCCGAGGCCGTGCGTACGGCGGTCGCGGGCTCCCCGGGCGTCACGTCCGCCCGGGTCGCCGACACCGCCGACGGCATCAGCCGCATCGACGTGGTCCTCGACGCGCGGCCCGGCAGCGCCGCGGCACGGTCGACGATCGGTGAGCTCCGGGACGCCGTCGCGGACTTCCCCGACACCCACGTCGGCGGCGAGGAGGCCGCCGGCATCGACGAGCGCGACGGTGCCGCCCGCGACCGCGAGGTGGTGCTCCCTCTCATCCTCGGAGTGGTGCTGCTCGCGCTGCTCCTGCTGCTGCGCTCGATCGTCGCGCCGGTCCTGCTCGTCGCCACCGTCGTCGGCACCTACGCCGCCAGCATGGGAGCCTCCCGGTGGCTGTTCACCGGGCCGCTCGGCTTCGACGCGCTCGACGTCCAGGTGCCGCTCTTCGCGTTCCTCTTCCTCGTCGCACTGGGCGTGGACTACAACATCTTCCTCGTGACCCGGGCCCGCGAGGAGGCCCGCGCGCACGGCACCCGCGACGGCATGCTGCGCGCCCTCGCGGCCACCGGCGGCGTGATCACCAGCGCCGGGATCCTGCTCGGCGCGGTGTTCGCGGTGCTGGGCGTCCTGCCGCTCGTCGTCCTGGCGCAGGCTCGGCGTGGTCGTGTGCCTCGGCGTCCTGCTCGACACCCTCGTCGTGCGGACCGTGCTGGTGCCGGCGCTCGTGATGCTGCTCGGCGACCGGTTCTGGTGGCCGGCGCGGGTGACGTGCGCTGCTGCTGAACCCGCCTGAGCGACGGACGGCAGGACCTCAGGCCGGCTGTGCGACCTTGCCGGCCGTGGCCCGCGAGAACGTGAGGTTCTCGTCGACCACGTCGCCGCCGCGCACCAGCCGCACGTCCTCCTTGTAGGACATCGACATGGTCCACGGGTAGCGGTCGCCCTGGCGCGGCAGCGTGTCGAGCGCGCGCTGGACGTAGCCGGCGGCGAAGTCCAGCAGCGGCCGGGTCGCCATGCCTTCCGGAGCCTCGGGGACGCACACGTCGTAGCCGTGGGTCTCCATGTGCTCCAGCAGGCGGCAGAAGTGCTCGCAGAGCAGGCCGACCTTGAGGGTCCACGACGAGTTGGTGTAGCCGATCGCGAAGGCGAGGTTCGGGACGCCGCTGAGCATCATGCCCTTGTAGGCGACGTGGTCGGGTGCGTGCAGCGCCGTGCCGTCGACGCTGATGTCGATGCCGCCGAAGAGCCTGGAGGTTGAGGCCGGTCGCGGTGACGATGACGTCGGCGGCCAGGCTCCTCGCCGGAGGCCAGCAGCACGCCGGTCTCGGTGAAGCTCGTGATGCGGTCGGTCACCACCGACGCGCTGCCCTTGCGGATCGCGCGGAACAGGTCGCCGTCGGGCACCGCGCACAGCCGCTGGTCCCACGGGTCGTACGGCGGGTTGAAGTGCGTGTCGACGTCGTAACCCTCGGGGAGGAACCTCGCGTTCACCGACCGGATGAGGGTGCGCGCGGTCTTGGGGAAGGTCTGGCAGAACTTCCACACGGCCCGCTGCTTGAGGATGTTCTTCTGCCGCGCCAGCGCGTAGCCGCGGTCGTGGCCGAACACCGAGAGCAGGCGGTTGGCCAGCCTTGTCCTCCGAGGGCACCGGCATGATGTAGGTCGGCGTGCGCTGCAGCATCGTGACGTGCTCCGCGCCGCCCTCGATCATCGCCGGGACCAGGGTCACCGCGGTGGCACCGGAGCCGATGACGACGACCCGCTTGCCGGCGTAGTCGAGGTCCTCGGGCCAGTGCTGGGGGTGCACGATCTCGCCGGTGAAGCGCTCGCGTCCCGCGAACTCGGGGGTGAAGCCCTCGGCGTAGTCGTAGTAGCCGGTGGCGCCGAACAGCCAGCCCGCCGTCAGGGTGAGCCGCTCGCCGGTGTCGCCGCGCTCGACCTGCACGGTCCAGCGGGCCTCGTCGGTGGACCAGGCCGCACCGAGCACGCGGTGCTGGTAGCGGATGTGCTCGTCGATGCCGTACTCGCGGGAGGTCTCGCGCAGGTAGGCGAGGATCTTGTCCGCGCTGGCGATGGCCTTGGGGTCGGTCCACGGCTTGAACTCGTAGCCGAAGGTCTGCAGGTCGGAGTCGCTGCGGATGCCGGGGTAGCGGAACAGGTCCCAGGTGCCGCCGGACGCCTCGCGCGCCTCGAGCACGGCGAAGGTGGTGCCGGGGCGCTCGGTGAGCAGGTACCGCGCCGCGCCGATCCCGGAGATGCCGGCGCCGATGACGAGGACGTCGAGGTGTTCGGTGGTCATGCCTCCATGGTGCGCCTCGGACGGACACGGTCGGCAGGTGCACACCGCCCGCTTCGGGCATCCGGTGGTGCACTGTGCACCGTAGGTCCTACGCTGGCCGGATGACCTGGGCCGAGCCGTCCGCGCGCACCCGCGCCCTCATCCGGCGCGCTGCCGAGCCTGGCCGTCCAGTCGCCCGACGCCTGGGTGGCCCAGGTCCACGAGGCGACCCTCTCCGCGCCCTCCGCCGCCGAGATCGCCGCCGACCCGGCACTCGCGGAGGCCATCCGGCGTGCCAACTTCGACAACCTCTTCGCCTGGGCGAGCGCCAACGTCCGCGCGCCCGGCGACCGGGTCCCGGCGAACACCAGCGCGGTCCAGGCTCGACGTCGCCCGCGACCTGGTCCGGCGCGGTCTCGACGAGATCGGCCTCGACACCTACCGCACCGGGCAGAGCGTGGCCTGGCAGGCGTGGATGCGGATCTGCTTCGGGCTCACCCGGGACGCCGACGAGCTCGAGGAGGTGCTGCTGGTCTCGGCCGCCTCGATCTCCGCCTTCGTCGACGACACCATCGCCGCGGTCGCGCTGCGGATGGCCGCCGAGCGCGACGACCTGACTCGCGGCTCGCAGGCCGAGCGGCGCGACCTGGTCGCCCTGATCCTGCAGGGCGCACCGGTCTCCCGCGCCCGGGCCGAGGACGTGCTCGGGCACCGCCTCGACGGCCCGCACGTCGCGGCCGTGGTGTGGACCGCGGAGGGCGAGTCCGAGCCTGAGCCGGCTCGAGCGGGCCGCGGAGGCGCTGATGCGCGCCGCCGGTGCCCGCCAGCGTCTCACCGTCGTGGCGGCGGCCAGCACGCTGTGGGTGTGGCTGCCGGTGCGCACGCCGCCGGACCGTGCCGAGGTCGCGGCCGCGCTGCGTCGTACCCCGGAGGTGCGGGTGGCCATCGGCGCCCCCGCCCGCGGGGTCGAGGGGTTCCGGCGCAGCCACCAGGACGCCGTCGAGGTACGACGCCTGGTGGCCCGGCTCGGCGCCCCCGATCCCGTGGTGACCTTCGCGGAGGTGCAGGTGGCGGCGCTGGTGACCCGCGACGAGGCGCGGGCGGAGGAGTTCGTGGCGCTCGTGCTGGGCGACCTCGCGGCGGCGCCGGCCGACCTGCAGGAGACCGTGCGCACCTACCTCGCCGTCCTCGGCAACGCCTCCGCGGCGGCGGATCGGCTGTTCACCCACCGCAACACCGTGCTCCGTCGGCTCGCCCGCGCCGACGAGCCTGCTGCCGCGCCCGCTGGCCGAGGACCCGCTGCGGGTCGGGGTGGCGCTGGAGGTGCTGCGCTGGCAGGCCCGTCAGGCGACGTGATCCGGCTCGCCGTACGGCGCCGGGGTGTCGCTCACCCCGCGGATGCTCACCCCGCCGCGCGCCAGCAGGGCCCGCTCCCCGCGCTGGACGACCTTGTAGAACTCCTCGCTGCGCCCGGTCGTCAGCGGTGAGCGCCGCAGCACCGGGACCCGGAAGGCAGACTCGGCTCGCTCGGCTGAGCACCTGCCACGCCGCCTCCTGACGGCTGTCCCACACGATGCCGTGGTGCTCGCGGACGACCGGGTCGAGGCTGCCCTGGACGATCGTCGCCAGCAGCGGCGAGCCTGATCGCCCGGAACGGGAGTGCGTACCCCGACGTCCCGGCGATGTGCCGGCCCACCAGCCGCGCCTCGTCGGTGAGGAAGGGTGCCTCGGAGTGCAGCCAGCCGTCGAAGTCCGCGCGGAAGTCCCGGTACGACGCCGGGGCGCCGGCCCGCGGCATGCCGAACAGGCTCCGCCCAGCGCACGAAGTCCGCGAACAGACTCTTCCCGCTCGGCGTCGCTCAGCCGCCGGACCAGGGCGTCGTGGACCGCCTCCACCGAGTCGAGGACGAACGCTGCGGTCCACCACATCAGGCCGGGGTCCGCGGCGTCGTACGGCGTGCCGGTGGGGTGCGCCGGCCCTCCGTCGACCCGCGTCGTGCCGCGCACGGTGGCGTGCCTCTTGGCGGCGTAGGACAGGGCGCGGTCGGCCTCGGCCCGCGAGCCGAGGAACACCGCCTCGAACAGCCGCGCCGTCAGCCCCAGCCGGGTGTACGGCGAGGTCCGGTGGGTGGTGTGCTGCGCGGTGCCGACGAAGAGCCGGGCGTGCAGCGCGCCGGTCACCAGCGCGCGCTGGCCGTAGGTCAGGCCGACCGCCCGGGTCGACAGCGCCCGCACGACGACCGAGTCGGTCGCGAAGTAGCCGCTCATCCATCCGCCTCCGATCTGGCAAGGCCATCCACCAGATATTATCTGGCAAGGCCGCCCACCAGATGCAGCATCGCACGCGCCCCCACCATCTGGCAACGATGTCTGCCAGACTCCTCGCATGAGCTCCACCGGCCGCGCCTACGGCGGCGTCCCGGCCGCCCAGCGCGCGGCCGCCCGCCGGCAGCGACTCGTCGACGCGGCGACGACCTTGATCGCCGAGCACGGCACGTCGGCGCTCACCGTGCACAAGGTCTGCCGGCAGGCGAGCCTCAACGAGCGGTACTACTACGAGAGCCTTCCCCGGTCACGACGACCTCCTCGTCGCGGTCGCCGAGGATGCAGGCGCGCGCCTGGTCGAGGTCCTCGTCGCGGCGATGGCGAGCGCCGGACCGGAGCCGAGCGCGCAGGCCACGGCGACCATCGGGGCCGGCGTCGACCTGCTCGTGGCCGATCCGCGGCTGACCCGCCTGCTGGAGGAGTCCGCCGGTCACCCGGTGCTCGCGCGGCTGCGCGCCGACCTGACCCGCACCCTGGTCGCGCTGATCCAGGAGCGCGGCATGTCGAGCCTCGGCGTCGATCCCACGCCGGAGGTCGAGCGGGACGCCGCCTTCGCCGCCACCCTGCTCCTCGGCGGGCTCGTCGAGGTGCTGACCGCCTGGACGGCGGGCACGCTCCCGCTCAGCCGCGACGAGGTGGTCGCGCGGTGCGTCGAGACCTTCCTGCTGATCGGCGACCACGCCGTCCGCGAGCGCTGACGGCGCCCCGCCCCAGCAGGATCAGACCCGCTCGGCCAGCCGCACCGCCGCATGCCGCACGATCGGCAGGCTCCTCGGGGTCCCGAGCAGCCTCGTGCGGTACGGCGCCGCCGAGCAGCCCCGCCGGCTGGGTCAGCCAGGTCCACACCGCCCAGGGGTCCATCCTCGCGGCCAGCAGCGGTGAGAGGACCGCACCCAGGCTCCTCCCGCAGGCTCGCCGCCGGCGTCGAGTCTGGAAGGCCGGGACGAGCACCCCGCCCTCGTGCGGCACGACGAGCAGCGCGCCCCGCTCGGCTGCCTTGTGGACGGCGAAGCGGGTCGCGTTCTCCGACGCGCCCCGCACGGCGGCGAGGCTCGCGTAGGTGTGCGTCGCGCTCGCGAGCAGGGCCGCGCGCACCTGCGCCCGTCGGCGCAGCTGCACCAGCCCGAGCGGTACGGCGTGGGCCGGGTCCTCCCCGTCCTGGTGCAGCACCCGGTCGAGGTCGGCGAGCCTGGTCGGCGCTCAGCGGGGCGCCGGTGCGCGGGTCGGTCCAGCGCGCCACCCCGCCCAGGTCCCGCTCGAAGGTGGGCAGCCCGGCGGCGCCGAGCCTGGTCGGCGAGACCGAGCTCCTCGAGCCAGCCGGCCAACCGCGCGCCCACGTCATACACGTCCTCCCGCATGGTGAGCAAGCCTCCCATCCCGGCTGGGCGTTCCACCAAAGTCGCTATAGCGTGGTTGTCATGACTCGGGATCACGGACACATCCGTTCCTCGTCGCGGGCCTACTCGGTGCGCGAGACTCGTCGCCTACCGCCGGCTGATCGTCGACGGCGAGCGCACCGACCCCGAACGTGCCGTCCAGGACTACATCCGGGCCAACCCGGACGTCGACCTGGAGGCGCGGGCGACCTTCGGTGAGTGGCTGGCCGGCAGCCTGCCTGGTGACACCGCGCCACGGTTGCAGGGCCTGCCGATCCGCTGACCGCAGCGCGGAGGGTCTGTCCGTCCGCACCCGGGGTACCGCTGGCGCATGTACATCGGACTCGGCATCGTGCTGCTCGTCGTCGGACTCGTCTTCACCATGGACGTGATCACGGCCGACATCAAGTACGTCAACGAAGACGCTCTGGGGACGATCCTCATCGTCGCGGGGGTCCTGGCGATCGTCCTGTCGCTCGTGATCGCGCCGCCGTGGCGGCGTGCGCCCCGCGACCGGTACGTCGACCGCCCCTGACCCGCTGAGATCCGGTGGCCCCCTCGGGAAGGACCCACCGATGAGCAGGACCCTCCGCTCGGCCGCTGCCGGGCTCCTGACGGCGACCGTGCTCGCCGCCGCCCCCACCCCGCTGACGACACCGCCGGCGCAGGCCCAGTCGGTCGCGCCGCTGAGCGGTACCTACGAGCGCGCGGTGCTGCGCCAGGTCAACCGGATGCGGCTGCAGCGTGGTCTGCCCGCGCTGCGGCCCGCGCGCTGTGTGGACCGGTTCGCGGAGTCGCGATCACGCCGGATGGCGACGTACGACGCGTTCCGGCACCTCAGCGGCCTGCGTCAGGTCTTCGTCCGTTGCGGCGGCCGGATGGCCGGCGAGAACATCGCCAAGGGTCGGCGGATGCCCGCCCTGCGTGCGGTCGCCGGCTGGATGCGCTCGCCGAGCCATCGCAGCCTGATGCTCGACGGCCGGTTCCGGCAGGCCGGGGTGGGCGCGTGGCGCGACCGGGCGGGCAACGTCTACCTCAGCCTGGTCCTCCGCGCGCCCTGACCCCGGTCCGTCCGGACCGGGGCCAGGGCGAGGTCCAGGGCCGGCGTCAGTACGACGTCTGGGACTGCACGTTCAGGCTCGTCCGTCCGCACGCTGCGCGCCCGGGCGACCCGCGGGTCGTTGACCCGGAGCACGTCGAGGCCCTGCTGGATGTCGCTGGAGTAGATGTGGCCGTTGTACCAGTACGCCGACCACGACCCGCCCAGCACCAGGCTCCTCCTCCGACAGCGGTCCGCGGTCGAAGTGCGCGATCTCGGTCGGCCGTGCGGAGTCGGTGAAGTCCCACACCGAGATGCCGCCCTGGTACCAGGCCTGGACCATGATGTCGCGGCCCTTGACCGGGATCAGCGAGCCGTTGTGGGCCACGCAGTTCTCGGTGTTGGCCTGGGTCCGCGGGATCTTGAAGTAGGAGCGGAAGACCAGCTTTGCCGCCGCGGATGTCGTAGATCCCGTCCGCGCCCTTGCTCGGCCCGGTGGTCGGGTTGCAGGTCGGGCCGCCGCCCCCGCCGAGTCTCGTCGGTGAAGACCACCTTGGTGCCCGCGTTGTTGAAGGTCGCCGAGTGCCAGAACGCGAAGTTCTGGGTGTCGCGGACCCGCTCGGTGACGACCGGCCGCTCCCGGTCGGAGATGTCGAGCAGGATCCCGTCACCCATGCAGGCACCGGCCATCACGTCCTTGCGGGCGTAGGCCGTGAGGTCGTGGCAGCCGGAGGTCTCCCGGGAGTACCCCCCGCCGGGTTGCCGCCGTCGGGGAAGAGGACCGGGGTGCTCACCACGGCCGCGTCCTGCGGCGCGCGCACGGGGACCTTGACCACGCTGATCTGGTCGTGCGGCGGCTGGCAGTCGGGGAAGGTCGCGTTGGGGGAGTACGACGACACGTAGACGTAGAGGTCGCGGCGGTCCTTCGACGGCGCGATCGTGTGGGTGTGCGAGCCGCAGGCGGTCTCGACCGCGGCGACGTAGCGCGGCTTCGTCGGGTCGCTGATGTCGAAGACCCGGATGCCCTCCCACGACGACTTGATGGTGGCCGACTGCGGCACGTTGTCGCAGTCTGTCGTTGCTGCGGCTGGAGTCGACGCTGAGGACGAGGATGTCGCCGTGGACGGAGACGTCGTTCTGCGAGCCGGGGCAGAGCACCTGGGTGACGATCCGCGGCCTGCGCGGCTGGCGGATGTCGTAGACCGTCAGCCCGTCGTAGTTGCCCTGGAAGGCGTAGTCGCCCTGGAAGGCGAGGTCGGTCTCGTACGACGACTCCTTCGCGAACGGCCCGGACTTCGGCAGGTTCGCCAGCGGACTCGACGTTGCGGCTCTTGTCGATCTCGCCGGGCTTCAGCACGGCCTGGCTGTCGTCGAGGCGGGCGAAGTCCTGCCCGGGCTGGCAGGCCAGCCTTGAAGTTGTCGCCGGCGCGTGCGGTGTCGCTGGCGTGCCCGGGTGGGCAGAAGGCCGACGGGTCCTGGCCGTCGCCGTGGTCGTCGTGGGCGTCAGCCGGCAGGGTGGCCGCGGTCAGGCCGAGGGCCAGCACGCCCAGCGCCGTGACGCCGAGCCTGCGCAGGCGCAGGGGAACAGGGATCGCCATGGTTCACTCCCGAGATTGGATGCGGATCCGAACCTCGATGCTCGCCTAGGGTGGAGGCCCACCACAACCCCCTTCGAGGAGCTCTCGGTGTCTCGGACTCGGTCGTCTCTGCCTGTCGCCCTGCTTCTGGCCGGGCTGCTCGCCCTCACCACCGCCTGCCTGCCGAAGGAGGACGACGACCGCCCGCACGTCGGCACGTCGACCGTGCTCCAGCCCGGCGGCCCCGGGGAGGACGCGCGCACCGTCGGTGCCGACGCGGAGGCACCGGAGGCCGGCTTCGCGCACGACGACGTGGCCTTCGTGCAGATGATGATCCCGCACCACGCGCAGGCCCTGACGATGGCGCGGCTCGCGCCGCAGCGCGCACAGTCGCCGGCGGTGAAGGCGATGGCCCGGCGGGTCCTGGCCTCCCAGCGGCCCGAGATCCTGACGATGGCCGCCTGGCTGCGGGCGCGCAACATCGAGGTCCCGACCGCCCAGGACGATCCTGCGGAGTTCGACCACGGCGCGCACGGCCACGCCTCGATGCACGGCATGCTCACCGCGCAGCAGGCTGGCCGCGCTGCGCGCGGCGAGCGGCGCGGACTTCGACCGGCTCTTCCTCGAGGGGGATGATCCAGCACCACCAGGGCGCGATCGACATGGCCGACGCGGTGCTGCAGGCCGGCGAGGACGTGCAGGTCAACGAGCCTCGCGAGCGAGATCGTGACCGGCCAGGGTGCCGAGATCGAGCGGATGCGCACGATTCTCGGATCGCTGTGAGCCGCTGGTAGAGTCCTCGGTCGAAAGGGAGTAGTCCCCAACAGCCGCGTCGACACACTGACCTCCGGGTCCGGTGCGGCAGGCCACCGCGAGGTGGCGGACGAGACTTTCGACCAGCAGCCGACCCAGAATTGGGCGCCTGGTCGAGAGCGTCCGTTCGCGGAGGTCCCTCGGCCCGCGCCGAGAGGACAACCCGATGTACGCCTTCCTGCTCTCCACGGCCGTCATCTTCGTCGCCGAGTCTCGGCGACAAGAGCCAGCCTGATGGCGATGACCTTCGCCGCGCGCTACCGCGCCCGCGACGTGCTGATCGGCATCACCGCCGCCACCGCACTCGTCCACCTGGCCTCGGTCGGGATCGGCGCCCTGATCGGGGACGCCTTCGCCGACTACCAGGGCCCGATCGCGATCGTGGCCGGTGTCGCCTTCCTGCTCTTCGCGCTCTGGACGCTGCGCGGCGACGAGTCTCACCGAGGACGAGGCCGAGAAGGCGAAGAACGCCACGGGTGCGGCGATCCTGGCCGTGGGTGTGGCCTTCTTCCTCGCCGAGCTCGGCGACAAGACCATGCTCGCGACGATCACGCTGGCCACCCAGGAGGGCTGGTTCGGCACCTGGATCGGCTCGACGGTCGGCATGGTGGCCGCCGACGCGCTGGCGATCGGCGTCGGCGCCCTGCTGGGCCGCCGCCTGCCCGAGAAGGTCATCGCGTACGGCGCCGCGGCGCTGTTCGCGCTGTTCGGGCTCCTGCTGATCGCCGACGGGGCCGGCTGGCTCTGAGCCGGCCCCGCCGGGGGCCGCTCAGGCGGTCGCCGGCTCCGTCCGGCGCCCGCCGATGAGCGCGTCGACGGAGTAGCGGCCGGCGCCGGTGGCGCCGATCACCAGGGCCAGGAAGGCGATCAGCCCGACCAGGCTCCCAGCCGCCGTCGGCCGACATCACCTCGGTGCCGCGGTGGGCGAACCAGAAGGCACCGGCCATCTGGGCGATGACGAGGATCCCGGCGAGCGGGGTGAGCAGGCCGAGCAGCAGCAGTGCACCGCCGCCGATCTCGGCGACGAGGGCGAAGGCGGCAGCGGCAGCGGGCAGCGGGATCCCCATCGCGTCGAAGCCGTCGGCGGTCGCGCCGAAGCCGGCGCGCAGACTTGTCGATGCCGTGGGTGAGCAGGACGACCCCGAGGCCGATGCGGGCGATCAGCAGGGCGATGTCGCGCACGGGGGCAGGGGTGGGAGCAGTGAGGGCGTTCATGGCGGGCCTTTCCGAGACAGGCGGGTCGTGGACGTCGAATGGTTGAAACTTCACGGAAAGCCTCGCACCCGAACCTGTGCGCTTGCTGAACGCAGACCGAGAAGTCCTACCGGAGTCGGTTGTCCGGGGCCGTGCCGGATGAGGACGATGGCGGGATGGTCTCGTGGCACGCGCGTTCCCCGGCGGGTGGCGGGCTCGCGCCCGTCGTACCGGACTCCTCGACGGCCGGCCCGCTCGCGGCCGGCGCCACGGGGCCGGCGGCACCGCAGATCGGGCATCCCAACCGGCTGCGCCAGAGCCTGCGGATCGCCGCCGACATGGGCGGCGAGCTCTTCTCCGGCACGCGGTACGGCGACGTGTTCTCCTTCGCGAGCCTGCTGGACCCGCAGCCGGTGGTCGTCACCTCCCACCCCGAGCACGTCCGCTCGCTCTTCTCCGCCGACCCCGCGCTGGTGCCCTCCCTGGCGGGGGAGTCACCGGTGCGACCGGTGGTCGGGCTCTCCGTCCTCACCGCGGTCGGCCAGCAGCACCGGCGCCGCCGCAAGGCCTGATGATGCCGTCCTTCCACGGCGAGGCGATCGTGCGCTACCGCACGCAGATCGAGGAGGCGACCGCGCGCCACCTCGACCGGTGGACCACCGGCCGCTCGTTCCCGATGGCGGAGACCACCCAGGCGATCACCCTCGACGTGATCATGTCGGGCGTCTTCGGCATCGAGCACTCCGCCGATCCCGCGGAGAGCCGCCTGCGTCAGGTCGTGAAGCGCACGCTGGCCCTCTCGGTGTCGCCGGTCGCCCGGTTCGGCGAGCTCCTCAACCTCGACCGCGAGGAGTCGGTCGGCCCGCAGAGGTGGGTCATCGGCCGCCTGGACAAGGCGATGTACGCCGTGATCGCCCGTCGCCGCGCGGCCCACGAGCCCGGTGCCCGGCACGACATCCTGTCCCTGCTGCTCGACGTGCGCGACGAGGACGGTGCGCCGCTGACGGACGAGGAGCCTGCGCAACGAGCCTGATCACGCTGGTGCTGGCGGGCCACGAGACCACGGCGAACTCCATCGCGTGGACCTTCGAGCGACTGCTGCGGACCCCGGCGACGTACGACCGCCTGCGCGAGGTGGTGCGCTCGGGGGAGGACCCCGAGGACTACCTCGAGGCCACGATCACCGAGTCGATGCGGGTCCGCCCGGTGGTGCCGCTCGTCGGGCGGCGCGTGCAGGTGCCGTGGCAGGCTCGGTGAGGTCGTCGCGCCGGCGCAGAGCCGGGTGCTGATCGGCATCCTCCTGCTGCACCACCGCGAGGACCTCTACCCCGACCCCTTCCGGTTCGCGCCGGAGCGCTTCGTCGGCCGCAAGCCGGGCACCCACGAGTGGCTGCCGTTCGGCGGTGGCACCCGGCGCTGCCTGGGCGCCGCGCTGGCGATGGAGGAGCCTGCGGATCGTGGTCTCCGAGATCGCCCGCCGCACCGATCTGGTCGTCGACGACCCCGCGCCGGAGCGGGCGATCAGCCGCAACGTGACGATGATCCCCGCACGCGGCGGGCGCTTCCGCGCGACCTGGCTCAGCCCCGGCTCGTGACCTCGGCGGGCTCCCAGGCGAAGCCGTCGGGGTCGGTGGCGGCGCTGCCGCCGGCGAGGGCCAGCCGGTGCGACCCGCTGCCCTCGATCGGTACGCCGGCGTCCTTGGCCAGCGCCTTGCGGGGCAGCAGGCCCAGGGTGACCGGGCCGGCGCCGGGCTCGAGCTCGACGTACTTCTTGCCGAAGGCTCTTCGCGACGCCGAAGCCTCGCTCGACGTAGAACGCCTTGCTGGCGGCGACGTCCTCGGCACCGATGAGCAGCACGATGCTCTCGATCGTGCGGCTGGCCGGGCCCTTGTTCCGCTTCGAGGAGCCTGACGACCTTCCAGATCGTGCCGTCGGGCGCCCGCAGCACGCCGCCGTAGCCCCACAGGGACTTGGTCACCGGCTTGATCGCGGTCGCACCGGCGGCGAGGGCGCTCTCGACGAGACCGTCGACGTCGGCGGGCTGGGCCATGGTCAGGGAGATGTGGAAGCCGCGGAAGCCGGAGGTCGGCGCGTCCGAGGCGCGCAAGCGCAGCGGCAGGTCCGGCCCGAACGCTGCGGCGTAGAAGGACCGGGCCCCTTGCGGGTCCGGGGTCTCGATGGTGAGGTACTCGATGTGCGTCATGCCGACGAGGCTAGGTCCGGCCCGGACCCGGAGGCTTCTCGATTCCTGACCGACTCCCCGGCCGGCCTGCCGGCGACCATGCGCGCCGTCGTGCTCGACGCCGCGCCCGCGCCGCCGGAGGGACTGGTGATCCGCGACCTGCCGCTGCCGCGGCCCGCGCCCGGGCAGGTGCTGGTCCGCGTGCGCGCTTTCGGGCTCAACCGCTCCGAGTCCGCACACCCGGATCGGGCTGGCCGAGGGCGTCACCTTCCCGCGGGTGCTCGGCATCGAGGCCACCGGCGAGGTGGCCGCGTGTCCTGGCGGTGAGCCTGGCGGTGGGACAGCAGGTCGTCGCGATGATGGGCGGGATGGGCCGGCAGTACGACGGCGGGTACGCCGAGTACACCGTCGTCCCCGTCCGCCAGGTGATCCCGGTCGCGACGGGGCTGGACTGGGCCACCTTCGGCGCGGTGCCGGAGATGCTGCAGACGGCCCACGGCTCGCTGACCGTCGGCCTCGACGCCCAGCCGGGCGAGACCCTGCTGGTGCGCGGAGGCACCTCCTCGATCGGCCAGGCAGCGACGATCCTGGCCAAGCAGCGGGGGATGACCGTCGTCGCGACCACCCGCTCGGCGGCGCGTGCGGGCGTGCTGGAGGCGATCGGCGTGGACCACGTGGTCGTCGACGACGGCGTGATCGCGCCGAAGGTGCGTGCGCTCTTCCCTGACGGCGTGGACCGCGCGCTGGAGCCTGGTTGGCGCCCCCACCCTGCTCGACACCGCCGCCACCCTGCGTGTGCACGGGGTGGCGTGCATGACCGGGATGCTGTCGAACACCTGGACCCTGCCGGACTTCTACCCGACCGGCGACCTGCCGCCCGGGGTGTGGATCGGCGGCTACGGCGGCGACGCGACCGACCTGCCGGCCGAGGTGCTGCAGGCCTACCTCGACGACGTCGAGGCCGGCCGGGTGCGGGTGCCGATCGGGCACGTGTACGCCTTCGACGAGATCGTGCAGGCGCACCGCGACCTCGAGGCCGGCTCCCACCCCGGCAAAGCTCGTGGTGACCACGGAGCGAGGGCTCAGGGCTTGAGCAGGATCTTCCCGCTGCGACCGGGCTCGAAGTTGGCGGCCGCGGCGTCGCGGACGTCGTCGAAGGAGTAGACCCGGTCCACCGGCAGGGTCAGCGAGCCGTCGCCGATGCGCTGGACGAGCTCGCCGAAGAGCGCCCTGCGCTGCTCGGCCGGCATCTCGCGGCTGACGACGCTGCCCCAGAAGCCCCGGATCGTGGCCTGCTTGAAGATCACGTCGCCCGAGCCGATCTCCATCGTGGGCGACTGCATCGCGCCGAAGACCACCAGGCTCGCCGTTCTCGGCCAGCAGCGACATCACCTCGCCGCTCGCGGGCCCACCGACGGAGTCGACGCCGACCTTGATCGGGGCGTCACCGACGATCGCGCGGACCCGGTCCTTCCAGTCCTCGGTGTCGGTCGCCACGATGTTGCCGATGTCGTGCGCGGCCAGGCTCCTCCACGCCCGCCGTACGACGGACCAGGCCGACCACGTTGATCCCGCGGGCCGCCGCGAGCCTGGGCGACCATCCGCCCGACCGCGCCGTTGGCGGCGTTCTGCACCAGCCAGTCGCCCGCGGACAGGCCGAGCGACTCCAGCAGGCTGATCGCGCTGAACGGCATCGAGACCAGGCTGGGCCGCGACCTCGTCGGGGATCGACTCGGGAACCGGGATCAGGCCGCGAGCGGGTGCGACGTACTGCTCCGCCCAGGCGCCGAAGGCCCCGCCGCTGGCGACCCGCTGGCCGACCTGCAGGTGCTCGACGCCCTCGCCGAGCGCCTCCACGACCGCGACCGCCTCGGTGCCGGCCCGGGCCGGCAGGCTCGGGCTTGAAGCCGTAGGAACCGCGGACGGTCCACAGGTCGTGGTTGTGGATCGCGGCCAGCAGGGTGCGCAGGCGCACCTCGCCGGGACCGGGCTCCGGGGTGGGGACCTCCTCGACGGTGAGGACGTGGGCGGGGTCTCCGAACTCTTCGTGCATGACGGCGCGCATGGCTCCAGCATGGCGCGCCGCCTCAACCCTCGCGGCTGAGCACCGCCTCGGTGTCGAGCGCGGTGAGCCTTGTGCGGGTTGCGGACGACGTACAGGTGGGTGATCAGGCCCTCCTCCAGGCCGAAGCTCACCGCCGTCAGGCTCGCCCTGCGCGCGGATGAGCACGGCCGGTGCGCCGTTGAGCCAGACCAGGTCCAGGCTGGCCGTCGGGGGCGAAGACCGCGAACCTCGACAGCAGCCGGGCCACCGGCTCGGCACCGGTCAGCGGCTTGCGGATCGCGTTGGCGATGCCGCCGCCGTCGGCCCGCAGCAGCACGTCGGGCGCGAGCGCGTCCATCAGGCCCTGCAGGTCACCGGTGCGTACGGCGAGCAAGAAGCGCTCCACGACCGCGCGCTGCTCCGCGCGGTCCACGTCCACCCGGGGCCGGCGGGCGGCGACGTGGTTGCGCGCGCGGAGCGCGATCTGCCGCACCGCGGCGGCACTCTTGCCGACCGCGGCGCCGATCTCGTCGTAGGGCAGGTCGAAGACCTCGCGCAGCACGAACACCGCCCGCTCGGTGGGCCCGAGCGTCTCCAGCACGGTGAGCATCGCCATGGACACGCTCTCGGCGAGACTCGACGTCCTCGGCGACGTCGGGCGCGGTGAGCAGCGGCTCGGGCAGCCACTCGCCGACGTAGTCCTCGCGCCGGCGAGCCAGCGTGCGCAACCGGTTCAGTGCCTGGCGGGTGACGATGCGGACCAGGTAGGCCCGCGGCTCCTGGATCTCGGCCTGCTCGACCGCCGACCACCGCAGCCAGGTCTCCTGCACCACGTCCTCGGCGTCGGCGGCGGAGCCGAGCATCTCGTAGGCGACGGTGAAGAGCAGGTTGCGGTGGGCGACGAACGGGTCGCTGTCGCTCATGAGGCCGAGGCTACGGCGAGCGGCTTCAGCCCGCACGCGGCGGCGAAGCCCTCGGACTCGATGCCGAGCGCGACGTTGCTGCGGGTGGTGAGGTTGGCGAAGCCGATCACGTTCGTCGAGCTCGATCAGCCCCGCGGGACCGAGGGCGGCGAGCAGCGGCGCGACCATCTCGTCGGTGACGGTGGGCGGGGTGAGGCTGGCGGCCTCGGCGTACTCGAGCACCTGCCGCTCCAGCGGGCTGAACACGTCGGCCTCGCGCCAGCGCGGGACCTCCCGCGCCTTGTCGAGGTCCAGGCCCTTGTCGCGGGCCATGAAGTAGTTGAAGTCCAGGCACCACGAGCAGCCGACGAGCGAGGCGACGGCCATGTGCGCGTAGGTCTTGAGGGTCTCGTCGCAGGTGTCCCACTTCTGCAGCCTTCTGGCCGTAGGCCATGCTCGCCTTGAGCGCGGGCTGGTGGTGCCAGAGCACGCCGAGGGACGCCGGCACGCGGCCGAACATCTTGGCGGAGAACTTCTTCACCAGCGCTCCGTAGAGGCCGGTCATCGGGATCGGGGGGATGCGGGTCTCGTTGGTCATGCCATCAAGACACCGGCCGCGCCCGGGATGTGACACCTCTCAGGCCGGCGCCAGCACGATGTCGAAGCGGACCCGCGACCAGGTGCCCTCGACCACCCGGCCGCCGGGCGCGGGCGTGCCCGCGGGCTGTGCCTCGAAGCGCTTGACCAGGGAGTCCTTCACGCCGAACACCGAGTCCCGCTCGACCAGACTCGTCGCCCTCGACGAAGATGTGTGTGACGAGCGTGCGCAGCCCGGGCGCGGTGACCATGAAGTGCAGGTGCGCCGCGCGCATCGGCGAGCGGCCGGTGGCCGCCAGCAGCCGCCCGACCGGACCGTCGTCCGGGATCGCGTACGGCGTGGGGGTGATGCCCCAGAAGGAGTACCGGCCCGCGTCGTCGGTGAGCAGGTGGGCCCGCGCGGCGGTGCGCTCGTCGTCGTACTGGACGTCGTAGAGGCCGTCGTCGTCGGCCTCCCACACCTCGATCCGGGCGCCGGCGACCGGCCGGCCCCCGGTGTCGGTCACGGTGCCCTCGACCCAGCACGGCTCGCCGGGCGCCCCGCCGGCGATGTCGCCGCCGGCCTCGACCCGCGGTGAGCCCTCGACGAAGAACGGCCCGAAGACGGTGGCCTCGGTCGCGTCGCCGTGCGCGAGGTTGTTGATCGCGATCGTCTGCATGGACGCGCCGAGGACGTCGGAGAGCAGGATGAACTCCTGGCGCCGGTCGTCGGTGATGTGCCCGGCCGCGGTGAGGAAGGCGATGGCCGCCTGCCACTCCTCCTCGGTCAGCCGGGTCTCGCGCAGGAAGGCGTGCAGGTGGCGCACGAGCGCGTCCATCAGGGTGCGCAGGCGCGGGTCGGCGGTGCCGGCGAAGGAGCGGCGCACGTCCTCGACCAGGCTCCTCCTCGCGGGCCTCCTGCTCGGGCGAGGTGCTCATGACGGATCTGCTCCTTCCCAGACCGCGCGCAGCAGCGCGGTGAGGTTCTCGGTGGTGACGGGGCTCGGGTTGGACGGGGGGACGACGGGCAGGATCGCCGCGACCGCACCGGGGATGTCCTCCTCGCGGAAGCCGTGCTCGCGCAGCGCGCGCGGCGCGTCCAGCCGGCCGCGCAGGTCCTCCAGGCCGGCGAGCCCGGTGGGGGCGTCGAAGGCCGCGGCCAGCCGGGCGTCGGCCTCCGGTGCGTGCGGGGCGTTGAGCGCGAGCACGTGCGGCAGCACGCACGCGTGGGTCTCGGCGTGCGGGAGGTCGTAGCGCCCGCCGAGCACGTGGCAGATCTTGTGGTGCAGGCCGGAGCCCGCCGAGGCGAAGGCGACCGCGGAGAGATAGGCGCCGTAGACGGTCTGCTCGCGGCCGGGCAGCCCGGCCGGGTCGGCGACGACGGCTGGCAGGCCCCGGGCGAGCGCCCGGGCACCCTCCGCGGCGAGCGCGGCGTTGAGCGGGTCCGCGCGCGGCGCCCACAGCGAGTCCACGCAGTGGGCGAGGGCGTTGAGCCCGCTCGCGACGGACAGCGCGACCGGCAGGCCGGTCATCAGGGTCGCGTCGTAGACGACGGCGCGGGGGAGCACCCGGGGGTCGGTGCCGGTGGTCTTGACCCCGGCCTCGGTGAGCCCCCAGACGTCGGTGGCCTCCGAGCCGGCGTACGTCGTGGGGACGGCGAGGAGCGGCAGGCCGGTGGTCAGCGCGACCGCCTTGCCGAGGCCGGTGGTCGAGCCGCCGCCGACGGTGACGATCGCGTCGACCCGGGCCTGGGCCGCTGCGCTGCGGGCGCGCTCGGCGACCTCGACGGGGACGTGCATCACCACCTCGTCGTACGTCAGGGCGACGGGGAGGCCGGCCGTCACGGTGGCGGCGAGGCCGGCCTCGCGGGTGGAGGCGATCACCATCACCCGCTCGGCGCCGAGCGCGGCGACCTCCTCCGCGACGGCCGCAGCCGCCTCGCCGGAGGCCAGCCGCACGCGCTGGGGCAGGGTCTCGTGGACGAACCTCATGCGGACCTCCCGAGCACCCGGACGAGGGCGTCGCGCAGCGCGCCGGCGGGGTCCTCGGCCAGCGCCTGCGCGCGCCAGGCCACGTGCTTGTCGGGGCGCACGAGCAGGGCTCCGCTCTCCTCGACCTCGCGCAGCTTGGCCCAGTCGTAGTACAGGTCGGTGACCGCGCGGCCCGGGCCGATCACCACCGTGGCGAGCCGGAGGCCGAGCTCCGCGGCCACCTGCTCGGCCGCGGGCTCCCAGTCCTGGCCGGTGATCCCGGTGACGAGCGTCCAGCGGTCGTACGGCGCCAGGTCCAGCATCGCGTGCTTGGTGACGTTGTCGCCGACCCAGGCGTGCGGCAGGTGGGCACCGGGTGAGGTGGACATGACGTGGTAGAGATCCTCGTCCCGGCTCGGTGCCGGCCGGGTCCCGTCGGACAGGATCGCTCGCGACTCGTAGAACTGCCCGAGTCTCCACTCCGTGCGCGTTGAACTCGTAGTTCTTGCGCTCCATCGCGCTCACCAGCGCCGCTCGCCGGGCCGCGCCCTCGGGCGTGGCGTCCTTGCGCTGCTCGATGACCGCGGCCATCTCCTCGGGGTCGGTGAGCCCGGCGATGCCCAGCGCGTCGAAGATCTCGGCGAACTCCCGGGCACTCCGGTTGGCCCGGGTGACGATCCGCCGGGCGACCGGCGCCCGCTCCTCGGAGTAGGCTCTCCAGCAGCGACGCACCCGCCTCCCCGCGCAGCACCGCGGCCAGCTTCCAGGCCAGGTTGTAGGAGTCCTGCACCGAGGTGTTGGAGCCGAGGCCGTTGCTCGGCGGGTGCCGGTGGATCGCGTCGCCGACGCAGAAGACGCGCCCGGACTGCAGGTGCGTCGCGTACATCTCGTTGACGCCCCACAGCGAGTAGCCGGTGATCTCCGGCTCCAGGTCGGGCATGCCGAGCAGGTCCCGCACGATCCGGGCCGCTTCCGCGTCGTCGAGGACGGGCGGCTCCTCGGCGATGTCGTAGCCCCACACGATCAGCCACTCGTCCCAGGGCCGGACCATGCGCACCAGGCCGGTGCCGATGCCGCCGACGTTGGAGCCGGGCTGGATGACCCAGTAGAGCACCGAGGGCCGGTGGTCGACGTACGCCGTGATGTCGGCCTTGAAGGTGATGTTCATCGATCCCGCGATGTCCATCGCGCCCTCGAAGGGCAGGTCGATGTCGGCGGCGACCTGGGAGCGCGCGCCGTCCGCGCCGATCAGGTAGCGGCAGCGGATCGTGTACTCGTGGCCGGTGAGCCGGTCGCGCACCCGGACGTCGACCTTGTCGTCGTCCTGGACGTGGGAGAGGTACTCCGTGGAGAACCGGGCCTGGGCGCCTCGCTCGGTGGCGTTGCGCACCAGGATCGGCTCCAGGTAGGTCTGCGGGATGTCGACGGTCAGGCACGGCGAGGCCAGGCGGTAGTCGCCCTCGCGGTCGGGCCGGGTGCCCCAGGTGTGGATCCGGCCGATCTCCTCCCCGGCGATGCTCGTGCAGAACACGGTGTCGCCGCACAGGCTCGTGCGGTGTGGCGTCGGCGAGCACCTGCTCCTCGATGCCGAGGTCGCGGAAGATCTCCATCGCCCGCTGGTTGGTGATGTGCGCCCGCGGGGTGTTCGCGGTCCAGCGGTACTTGGTGATCATGATGGTGCCGACCCCGAGCGTGCTCAGGAAGAGCGCCGCCGCCGCGCCACCGGGTCCGGAGCCGACGACCAGCACCTCGGTCTCGACGACGTCCTCGACGGTGGGCAGCGCGGTCTCGGCGATCCCGTCGTTGAACTCAGCCATGGCCCGACGATGACCCCGGTCCTGTGGCGGACGCCACACCGCCGGGCGAAGGTGGCGGATTTCCGCACCTCTGGCGCCCAGGTGGTTGACGTGTCATCATTTCGGGGTGGCGCCTTTTCCCGAGGTCCGGAGGTTCGTCGTCGCCGACCTGGCCGACGAGGAGCCTGGTGGCGGCCTGGGAGCGGCACAACGCCGAGGCGCTGATCGAGCCTGGCCTGCACCGTCCCGGCCGGCGACTTCCGGGCCCGCGAGGACACCGTGCAGGCTCGACCGGGTCCGGCTGGCGCTGGTCGCCGGCACGCCGCACACGGTCGCCCGTGACGCGGCCATGGTGCGCACCCGCCCGGCCGGCGCCATCGCGGCGTACGCCGCCCTGCGGGGCGAGGCGATCGTCGAGCACGCGGGCGGGCGACTGGTCGTGCGGCCGGGCCAGGCTCCTGCTGTGCGACGTGGACCAACCGCTGGTGCGGGGCTTCGGCCACGGCCTGGAGGAGCCTGGCGGTCAAGGTCCCGCGCGCGGACTTCACCGAGTCTCACCGGGCTGGACACGGTCGCCGCGCCGCTGGTCCTCGACGCCGCGGGCGCTGACTCCGACCCCCACGCCCGGGCACTGGTGCGCCTGGTCGGCCGCGCGGTGGCAGCGGAGGTGCCGGTGCCCGCCGACGAGCGCGCGGTGCTGGAGTCGGTCTCGGTCCTCGCGACCGGACAGCGCGGCTCGCTGCCCGTGGCCCACCGGGCGGCCGCGCGCGCCTTCATCGACGACCACCTGACCGACCCCGGCCTGTGCGCCGCCGACGTGGCTGCCGGGGCCGGCATCAGCGAACGGCACCTGTCGCGGGTGCTCGCCGACGCCGGCACCAGCGTGCCTCGCCTCGTGCTGGCCCGCCGCCTCGACCTGGCCCGGAGCCTGCTCGCCGCCGGCACGACGGAGCGCACCGCCGACGTCGCCGCTCGCTGCGGGTTCACGTCGGCGTCGCACTTCTCCCAGGCGTTCCGGCGTCGCTTCGGCGTGAGCGCCGGCGAGGTGCGCGCGAGCGGCCACAGCTAGCCTAGGCCTCCGGGGAGGCCACCGCTCGCGCCAGGCGACGGATCCGCAGCAGCAGGGCGGCCGAGGGGGTCACCTGCCCGGTGCAGTACGACGACATCCGCGACGGCGAGGTGCCCAGCCGGGCGGCGAAGGTCCGCTGCGAGAGGCCGCTCTCGGCGACCAGCCGCCGGATCTCGCGAGCCACCATCTCGCGGTCGCGGGTCTCGGCGTGGTCACGCATCTCGTGCATGAACTGACCGATGGTGACGTCGAACCCCGGCAGCCCGGCCTGTTGGGCGAGCGCGTCGAGGTGCCGGGCGTACGGCGACCAGGGATCCTCGGCGTACCGCGCGATCTGGGCCCGCCACTCCGGCAGCCCCTCCTCGAGGAAGTGCCGGACGAACGCCTCCGGGGTCTCGATGTCCGGGCCAGGCTCCACCTCGTGGGCGCCGACGAGCATGAAGAGCATCGCCGCTCGCGGGCACAGCTGGGCCACCGGCTCCGGCAGCGGGCCGTGGTGGGTCGGGGCCAGGCCGTGCACGAAGCGACTGCCGAGCAGGAGCCGTCGGTCGATCTCGATCCGGGAGCTCAGGTGGTGCAGGACCAGGCTCAGCCGGTGCATGCCGTGCCAGTTCGCGAGCGTCACCAGGTCGTCGTAGTCGCTCGGCAGGCGCCAGGCCGCGATCGCGAACATGTTCGCGATCACGGCCACGCCGTAGGGGCCGGTGCGCTCCTCGCGCCACGCGGGCGCGGCCCCCATGAAGGCACGCCAGGAGGCGCCGAGTCTCGGATCGGGCGAGGGGGTGCGCCCGCTCGCGGGCGACGACGTCGTCGACGATCCGGACCAGGGCGCTCAGGGTCGCCGGTCCTGGGACGCGCGGGCATCGGGCACCCTCCCAGCATCCCCCGGACCGGGCGGCGCAACCCTCGCGTCCGCCCGGCCCGGCCGAGGCTCAGCCGTCAACGGTGACGACTGGAGGCGAGACCAGCCCGAACTCCAGCAGGCTGGCCGAGCAGCGCGCGATGCCCGAACGCCTGGCAGCCCGACGCGAAACCGACGCGCAGCGGGGCCCGCTGGAGCAGCCAGTACGCCGCGAAGGCCTGCAGGAGACCGGTCTGCTTGTAGTTCTGGTTGCCGTGGATGACCACGTGCGCCCGGCCGAGCGGACCGGAGGCGTGCACCGAGTCCAGCGACTTGTTGAGCCGCGGGTTCTCGCGCGGGGGCATCTGGTTCATCACCTGGGCGGCGGTCTCGGTGAGCGCGGCGTCGCGCTCCTCCGCGGTCATGTCCTTGGTCGCCTCGAGCGCTCCGGCCACGATCTGCGGGACGCCGTTCATCAGCGCCGCGTTGAAGACGCCGCCCTGGGCCTTGCAGTTCGCCACCCGCGGGTCCTTGCGGTACCAGACCGGGTGCGACGTACCGCCCCACGGCAGGGACTGGGCGAGCTCGTGCTGACCAGGAACGACGAGCGGGACCAGCCCCTGGGTCGGGTCGAACTCGACGTACTGGTTCTGGTGCAGGTAGTGCGCCTTGGACGTCGAGGCGTTGACGAGGATGGTCTGCGTCGAGGCGATCGTCGGTGAGCCGCCCCAGAACACCGCGATGTCGAGGGTGTCGAGGCCGGGCTTCTCCAGCGCGACCTCGGCGGCGATCTCGCCGGTGGTGTACATGTGCGCGACGCCGGGCGCGAGCAGCAGGCCGGCGGCGGCGAAGTCGTCGCCGTGCTCCTCGTCGCAGGTGATCAGCCAGTCCTGCTCGCCGGTGGTGTCGAGGTAGTGCGCGCCGGCGGCCAGGCAGGCCTCGACGACGGTGGGTCCGTACTTGGAGAACGGGCCGACGGTGTTGCAGACGACCGAGGCGCCGGAGAAGAGCCTCGGTGAGCGCCTCCACGGTGTTCTCGACCTCGACGATCTCGAAGTCGGCGGTCTCGGCGCCGGCGACGTGCGAGGCCAGCGCGGCCTCGAGCTTCTCCCGGGAGCGGCCGGCGGCGACGAAGGGGACGCCGTACTCGCGCAGGTACTCGCAGACCAGGCGACCGGTGTAGCCGGACGCGCCGTAGACGACGACGGGCTTGGTGCTCATGGTGGGCGTCTCCTTCACATTCCCATGCCGCCATCGACCGGGAGGCCGATGCCGTTGACGAACCTGGCGCGGTCGGAGGCGAGGAAGACGAGCGCGTCGGCGATCTCGTCCTCGGTCGCGAGCCGGCCCGACGGGGTCAGGCTCGACGACGCCCGCGACCGCCTCCTCGGCGGAGGGGAACAGGCCGAGCGTGGTCATCTCGTTGGCGAGCCCGGCGCCCATCTCGTTGGGGATGAGGCCGGGGTAGATGCAGTTGACCCGGACGCCCAGACCGAGCTTGCCGCTCTCCATCGCCGCGATCCGGGTGATCCGGTCGACGGCGGACTTGGAGGCGGAGTACTGCGACAGCGCCGGGAACGCGATGGTCGCGGCGACCGAGGCGATGTTGACGACGACACCCCCGTTGCCCGCGGCGCCGCCGGGACGCATCGTCCGGAAGGCGTGCTTGATGCCGAGCGAGGTGCCGACGACGTTGACGTCGAAGATCCGGCGGGCGACGTCGGGGTCGAGGTCGAGGAAGAGGCTGGCGATCTCGATGCCGGCGTTGTTGACGAGGATGTCGAGCCCGCCGGTCTCGCCGACGGCCTGGGCGATCGCGGCCTCCCACGAGGCGTCGTCGGTGACGTCGAGGTGCACGAAGGTGCCGCCGACCGCGGCCGCGACCTCCTTGCCCTTCTCGTCCTGCAGGTCGGCGACGACCACGCTCGCGCCGGCCGCCGAGAGGTGCTCGGCGAACTTCTTGCCGAGGCCTTGGGCGGCTCCGGTCACGAGGGCCCTGCGGCCGGCGAGCTCGGGTTCGGTCATGGGGAGCGACTCCTTCGTCGATGGGGTGATGAGCGCCACACAACCCCGGTACCTTGACGACTGTCAAGAGTTTTCTTGACGACCGACCGAAAAAGTTCGGACGACCGTCCAGAGATCCCGGCTCGGACGGTAGGATCGGCGGCACCATGACGACTGCCCCGGCTCGTCGTACGCCTGCCGACAAGCACGACGAGCGCCGCCGCGCACTGGCCGAGTCCGCCCTGCGGACCCTCGGCGAGCTCGGCTACGCCCGGTCCAGCCTGCGCGAGATCGCGAACAACTCGGAGTTCTCCCACGGCGTCGTGCACTACTACTTCACCGACAAAGTCGGAACTGATCGTCCACTGCGTGCGGCACTACAAGGCGTCCTGCGTGCACCGCTACGACGACGTGGTCGAGCGGGCGACGACGGCCCAGGAGCTCGTCGACCTCTTCGCCGACAAAGCTCGTGGAGACCATCGTCGAGGAGGCGCCGATGCACCGGCTCTGGTACGACCTGCGCGCCCAGAGCATGTTCGAGGAGTCGCTGCGCGAGGCCGTCCTGCAGATCGACCAGACGCTGGTCGACATGATCTGGCGCGTCGTCACGACCTATGCCGGGCTCGCCGGCCGGTTACCGTCGATGGAGCCGCACGTGACCTACGGCCTGCTCGACGGCCTCTTCCAGCAGGCGCTGCTCCACCACCTCTGCGGCACCGAGGGCGTCCTCGAGGACCTGCGCCGGCAGGTGCGCGCGCTGATGCCGGTACTGCTTCAGCCGGCGTAGGCCAGCCCGAGCCTGCGCGAGCGCCGCCTCCAGGCGGTCCAGCGCGATCGGCCCGACGCCGTGCAGCGCGGCGAGGTCGCGCCGGGTCCAGGTGCTCACCGTCTCCAGGGTGTGCACGTCGACCGCCCGCAGGGCGCGGGTGGCGGGGGCGCCGATGGTGCGCGGCAACGGCGTGCCGGTACGCCGCGGAGCGCGCTCGCGCGGACCGTCCTCGCTGTCGAGCACCACCTCGCCGCGCGGGGAGAGCCGGTAGCCGATCGCGAGCGACTCGGTCAGCCCGCGCTCCTTGAGTCTGCGCACGTCGCGCTTGAACTCCGCCGTCGGCCGGTCCAGGCTGGGCGGCCAGCTCGGGCGCGCGCACCTCGGGGTTGCGGTCGATGATCCGCAGCGTCTCCCGCGTCCACGGGCCGATCGGGGAGGCGGAGTCGAGCCGGTCGAGACCGGCGAGGATGGTGCGCACCTCCTCCGGCTCGGGGCGCGCCTCGCGCAGGCTCTCGCGGGGGTCGGTGCCGGCGTAGCGCAGCCCGACGCGGAACACCGGGCGCTCGGCCCGGGCCGCCAGGGCCTGCTTGAGCGCGCCGAGCGAGGCGGCGCCGGCGCGGCGGGCGTCCTCGGCGCGCAGCGCGGAGAGTGCGACCTGCTCGACGCTGACGACCTCGACCAGCCCGACCGCCGTACGGAGCCGGGTCCCGACCTTGACCCGGGGCCGGTCCCAGCGCCGGAACGCGAGATCCACCTGGCCGTCGCGGATCGCCTCGAGCTCCGCCGGTCGCATCAGCACGCAGGCGAGCATAGGTCCGCTTGACCGATGTCGCCCAACGGTGCTTTCATCGTCGCATGGCGATGAATCATGTCGAACCCCGCAGCGAGGTCCAGGCGCTGGTCGCCGCGGCCTGCCTGCTGCACGGGCTGAGCGACCCCAACCGGTTGGCGATCCTGCAGCACCTCGCGCTCGGCGAGCACCGGGTCGTCGACCTGACCGACCACCTCGGGCTCGCCCAGTCCACTGTCTCCAAGCACCTCGCCTGCCTGCGCGACTGCGGCCTGGTGCGGTCGCGGCCGAGCGGGCGGGCCTCGATGTTCTCCCTCGCCCACCCGGCCGAGACGGCCGCGATCCTGCGCGCCGCGGAGCGGCTGCTGGAGGCGACCGGCGAGGCCGTCGTGCTCTCCGCGAACTTCGGCCCCGCGGCCCTGCACGGCGACGAGGAGTGGTGATGGGCGTCGGGCACGGGCACGGCCAGGGCGGTACGACGAGCGCTGGCGGCCGCCACCGCTGGCGGCTCGCGATCTCGTTCGCGATCATCGCCGTCTTCTTCGTCGTCGAGCTCGTCGTCGGCATCGTCAGCGGCTCGCTCGCGCTGATCTCCGACGCCGGGCACATGGCCGCGGACGTGGTGGCCCTCGGGGCCGCGCTGGTCGCGACCAAGATCGCCACCCGCGCGGACAGCACCGGGCGGCGTACCTATGGCTCCTACCGGGCCGAGGTCTTCGCCTCCGGTCTCGCGGTGCTGATGATGCTCGGGGTCTCGGTCTACGTCGTCGTCGAGGCGATCGCCCGGATGGGCGAGGACGTCGAGGTGCAGACCGGACCGATGCTCGTCGTCGGACTGCTCGGGCTGCTCGTCAACATCGCGGCCCTGCTGATGCTGCGCGCCGGCGCGAAGGACTCGATCAACGTCAAGGGCGCCTACCTCGAGGTCGTCGCCGACACCGCCGGCAGCGTCGGCGTCCTGGTGGCCGGCGGCCTGATCCTCGCCACGGGCAGTGGGGTCTGGGACACCGTCGTCGCGTTCCTGATCGGCGGCTTCGTCGCGGTGCGTGCGGTCATGCTCGGCCGCGAGGTGCTCGCCGTGCTCGGCCAGCACGTCCCCGCCGGCATGGAGATCGAGGCCGTCACCACCTCGCTGGCCGCGGTGCCCGGCGTGTGCGACGTGCACGACCTCCACGTGTGGACGCTGACCTCCGGGATGAACGTCGCCACCGCCCACCTGGTCCTCGGCGAGGACGCCGACGCCGAGGCCGCGTTGCGCCAGGGCCAGGCGGTGCTGCGCGAGCAGCACCACATCGAGCACGCCACCCTGCAGGTCGAGGGCTACCGCTCCTCGGCCTGCGACGCCGTCAGCTGGTAGCCCACGAACCGTGGGAGATGGCACCACGAAGTGTGGGAGATGGCACCTCGAAGTGTGGGAGATGGCACCTCGAGGAGTGGGAGATGACAACCACGATCCACGTCTCGCAGTGCCACGAGGGGCACTTCGTGGTGCCACGAGCCACGGTTCGTGGGTCAGGCGTGGGCGAGGGAGAGCCTTCACGGCGAAGCCGAGGAAGATCGCGCCGATCGCGGAGGTGCCCGCGGCCGACAGCGAGCGGCGCCTGCGGAACGCATCGGCCAGCCGGGTGCCGCCGAAGATCAGCGCCGAGAGGTAGGCCACGCTGGCGATCTGCGCGAGCGTGCCGAGCACGAGGAACGACAGCACCGGGTGGGCGTACGACGGGTCCACGAACTGCACGAAGAACGCGACGAAGAACAGGATCGCCTTCGGGTTGAGCAGGCTGATCACCAGCGCCCGGCGGTAGGGGCGCTCGTCCGGGACCGGCGCCGGAGCGCCCTCCCGGACCGCCTGGACGGCCCGGTGCCGCTCGCGCAGCATCATGATCGCGCCGCGCAGCATGGTGAAGGCGAGGTAGCCGAGGTAGCCCGCACCGACGTACTTCACGATCGAGAAGGCCAGGTCGTTGGCCTTCAGCAGCGAGGCCACGCCCGCCGCGGAGAGCGTCATCAGCACCGCGTCGCCGGTCCACACGCCGGCCGCCGCGCGGTAGCCGTCGCGCACGCCGCGCCGCGCGGCGACGGAGAGGACGTAGAGGGAGTTCGGGCCGGGCAGCAGGACGATCAGGACCAGGCCGACGAGGTACGTCGAGAGGTCGGTGATGCCCAGCACGGCGCGATTCTCCCACGCTGGATCCGGCCGGGGCGATGAGTTTCGCAGGGGACCGGGGTCGGCTCTGGCATGGGCATCGTGACCGCGGACATCAGCACCACCCTCGACGGCTTCGCCTCCGGGCCGAACCAGCGCCTGGAGTCTCCCTTCGGGGACCTCGACAACGCGCCGCTGCACGCGTGGATGTTCGACCACGGCGAGGAGAACGCCGCCGAGGTCGCCGGGATCCTGGAGGCCGGCGCGTTCGTGATGGGCCGCAACATGTTCTCGGCGGGCCGGGGTGCCTGGGACCTGGAGTGGCGCGGCTGGTGGGGCGAGGAGCCGCCGTACCACGCACCGGTGTTCGTGGTGACCCACCACGAGCGGGCGCCGCTGGAGATGGACGGTGGGACCACGTTCCACTTCGTCACCGACGGGCTGGAGGCGGCCCTGGAGCAGGCCCGCGAGGCGGCCGGCGAGCGCAACGTGGCGATCGCCGGCGGCGCCTCGACGGTCAACGCCGCGTTGCGGGCGGGCCTGCTCGACGAGTCTGCGCTGGCACGTCGCGCCGACGCTCTCGGGCTTCGCCGCGGACGGGGCGCACGGCGGATCACGGCTCTTCGACGGCGTACCGGCGCTCGGGCTCACGCCGGTCTCCGCGCGGCACACGCCGCACGTCGCCCACCTGACCTACCGGCGCTGAGGGGGCTCGCTCAGGCTCGGCGGGCACAGGCAGAACGGGTGCCCGTCGGGGTCGGTCAGCACCCGCCAGGTGGCCCCCTCGGGCTGCTCCTCGGCGACGCGCGCGCCGAGACCCACGGCGTGCTCGGTAGCCGCCTCGAGGTCGGGGACCTGGAAGTCGAGGTGGAACTGCTGCGGGTGCTCCTGGCCGGGCCACTGCGGGGCGGCGTAGTCCTGGACGGTCTGGAAGTTGAGCGTCGCCCCCAGCACGGACGCCGAGGCGTAGCCGTACTCGGGGTACTCGCCGGTGACCTCACCGCCGGTCAGGTCGGCGTAGAAGCGGGCCAGTCGGGTGGCATCGGCGGTGTCGATGGTGAAAGCGAGGAGCCTCGGTGACAGGGGAGGGTGTGCTCATGCGACCAGGGTGCACCCGGGCGCCGACATCCGATCCGAGAACACTTTCTACACGAGTGTAGTAATTGCGGCCGGGCTGTCCTACGGTGCCGTCATGGCGACGACGACCAAGCCCGAGAGGCAGCGCTCGTGGATCACCGACCTGCTGTCCCTCGGGGTCTGGCTGGCCCTGCCCTACCTGGTGGTCGGCGTCCTCTGGGCCGATGCGCACCGCGAGCAGACTCGACCAGGCTGCGAGGCCTCGACGCCGCGGCGTCGTGGGCCGGGGAGGTGATCGCCTGGCCGGTGCTCGTCTTCGCCGACGTCACCCTCAGGTGATCGCGAGCTCCAGCCGCGGCAGGACCCTGTCGGGGATCGACGCCGACCCGACGATCCCTGCCCGCACCGCGCCGTGGGCGAGGTAGAACGCCTCGGCATGCGGGTCGGCGTCGATCGAGAGACGGCGGAAGCCCTCCTCCCGTGCGCGGTCCACCAGCGCCGCCAGGAGCACCGTGCCGATCCCGCGACCGAGCAGGCCCGGGTCGACGAACAGCATCCCCAGGCTCGCCGCACGGTGGCGCGCCCTCCAGTGTCCCGAAGCCCACCGGTCGCCCGTCCAGGCTCAGCGACCAGCGTGCGGTGCGTGGCCAGGCTCGTGCGGGTCGAGGGTCAGGCTCCGCGCGGCCCGCGGCGAGGAACTCCGCGTCGTAGCCCCAGTGCCCCTTCGAGCGCAGCGCCAGGTCGGACAGCGCGGCCGCCTCCTCGCGCCGGGCCGGGCGCAGCGCCGGTCGCTCGGTGCTCATGTCGAGTGGCCGCCGCTCGGCAGCAGCATCCGCACCGCCTGGGTGGCCGCGGCGGTCAGTCGCTCGGCGTCGTAGCGCTCGGGATCGGCCAGGATCAGCGCGCCCAGGTGGCGCATCAGCGCGAGCAGGCCGTGCGCGGCCAGGCTCGATGTCGGTCCCCGCGGGCAGCATCGTGGCCGCCAGCACCTGGATCATCGCCCGGACCTGGTCCTGGTTGGCCTCGATCCGCTCCCGCACCACGTCGGGCACGTTGGCCGGAGCCTGCAGGATCGCGCGCCAGGTCACCGGGTCGTCGAGCAGCATCCGGTGCAGGGCCGGGACCGCGCGCTCGACCAGGGCCGACGGTGGGCTGCCGAGCGCGGTGAGCGGCAGGGCGCCGTAGAGCCTGGCCGAGCGCGCGCTTCTGCTGGCGCTCCAGCAGGGCCATCAGCAGCGGACCGAGGCCGTCGTAGGCGCCGTAGACGACCGGGCGGGTGACGCCGGCCTCCTTGGCGACGGCGTCGATGGAGACCCGGTCGTAGCCGTCGCGGTCGATGATCCGCAGGGCCGCGTCGAGCAGGCTGGGTGCGTCGCTCCTCGATCGGGACCCGCGCGGCGTACGGCCGCCTCTTGCGGACCTTTTCGGACATGCGCACACCTTAGGGTCTTCCAATTACTACATAACTGTAGCAATATACGGGCCATGGCGATCCGCAAGCGCTCCCTCACCCCTGCCGAGGACTACGGCTTCTTCGGGCCCGGCTCCGTCGCCTGGAAGGTCTGGGGCTACCCGACCTCCCTCACGGTCGGCTTTAGCCGCGCCGTGGTGGTCGAGGAGCTCGACCCGCACCTGGTCGCGTCCGTCGACCGCACCCAGGACATCTACCGCCGGCCCAAGACCCGCTACGACCGGACCATCCGCTACTTCGCGCTGGTCGCCTTCGGCGACAGCCGGACGACGAGCAGGGCCGCCGACGTCCTGGTCAAGGTGCACAGCAAGGCGATCGGCACCGAGCCCTACAGCGGCGAGCGGTACGACGCCAACGACCCCGACTCACGAGCTGTGGATCCTCGTCACCGGTTGGCACTCGGTGCTCAAGGCCTACGAGATGTACGGCCCCGGCAGGCTCTCGCCCGACGAGGAGGGCCGGTTCTGGGCCGAGTGCGCCCGAGCCGCGGAGCCTGCAGACCTGCGACCCCGACGACGTGCCGCGCGACCGCGCCGAGTCTGCACGCCTACTACGAGCGGATGCGCCCGCAGATGTCCGGCTCGCCCATCGCCCGCAAGGCGATGGCGCACCTGATGGACGTCACCCAGGCTCGGACCGGTGCCGCTGGTGCTGCGGCCCGCACGCTGGGTGGTCGCCCGGTTCTTCCGTGCCGGCGTGATCGCCACCCTCCCGCACTGGATGCGCGAGATGGGTGACCTGCCGCAGTCCCGGGCCGTCGACGTCGCGGTGCGTCCGGTGCTGCGCGCTGCCTTCCTCCTGACCGCGACGAGCAAGCGGCTGCAGGCTGCGGATCCTCGGGCTGCTCTCGCCCAGCACGGTGCCGGTGGTGGCGCCGGTCTTCCTCGGCGTGGCACCCACGCACCCGGAGGTGCTCACGCCGGCCGAGGCCCGCGAGCGCTACGGCTACGAGAAGCCCGCCGAGGCGCACCTGGCCTGGCGCGCCCAGCAGCACGCGCGGGTCTTCGGCGCCGGGGAGGAGCCCAGCGACGCCGGACTTCTCGAATCTGAGCCCATCCTGGGCCGACTGGCCTGAGAACCGTTGGGGACGGGCCGTCCACCTGCAAGGGTGGGCGTCCGCTCCCGCTCACGTCCAAGGAGAACACCGTGGGTCTCAATCCCGTCGCCGACGTCCTCAAGCGCTCCGACAAGGTGCTCAAGAACGCCGAGGTCGCCCTCAGCAATGTCGACACCACCCTGGGGACGGTCGGCGGCACGCTGACCAACGTCGACGGCACGCTGACCGGCGTCGACGAGAAGCCGGCCACGGTGGACGCCACCCTGGCCGAGACCAAGCAGGTGCTGGGCGAGGTCCAGGCCCTGCTGGCCAAGGCTCGACGACAAGGCTCGCCCTGCTCGACGAGGTGCCCGCGCTGAAGGAGAAGCTCGACGCGGTCCTCACGGCGGTCACGAGGGGCTGAGCCCGGGCACCGCCCGCTGTCCTCACTCACCCAGGGGCACGTCCTCCTCCACCCGCAGGCCGAGCGCGCGAGCCAGCACCACCGCCTGGTCGAGGTCGACCACCGCGTCGCCCAGCCGCGCGGTCAGCGGGTCGAGCGCGGTGAGGACCGATCCACGGAGGTCGGCGCCGGTCAGGTCGGCCTCGTGCAGGCTCGGCCCCGCCGAGGTCGACGTGGTGCAGCGTGGCCTGCCCGAGCCTCGCACCAGCCAGGTCCGCCTCGCGCAGGTCCACCCGCCGGAACACCGCACGCCGCAGGTCCGCCCCGGCCAGCCCGGCGAACATCCAGGCTCCCGCCCACGACCTCGAACGCCCCGAACCGGCAGCGCTCGAAGGTGGAGCCCACCAGCTTGCAGCCGGTGAAGTGCGCCCCGAAGAAGGCGGACCTGACGAACCGGCAGTTGACGAAGGCGCTGTCGGTGAACGCCGCCGCGTTGAGGTCGCAGTCGCGGAAGACGCACTCCTCGAAGCGCGCGCCGGTCGCGGTCGCCTCGGTCAGGTCGACGTCGACGAAGGTGACCTGCTGGAAGCTTGCGCCCGGAGAGGTCCTCGCCTTCCCACCGCTCGGAGACGACCTCGGACCCGGGTGCGGGATCGGCGTGCTGGGTCATGTCCCCGAGTATCCCGAGAGGGTCCGACACAACGCGGGGCTACGGTGAGGCCCATGGCCCTGGCGACGTACGAAGCGCTGTGCATCGACGCGGTGGACGCCCGCGCCCTGGGCCGGTTCTGGGCCGGAGTCCTGGACCTCGAGCTCTCGGTGCGCGAGGACGGCCAGGTCCGGCTGGACGGTACGACGCCCGCGGAGACGATCTGGATCAACGCCGTGCCGGAGCCGGTGACCGTCAAGCAGCGGGTGCACCTCGACGTCAACCTGCACCGCGTGGAGGACGTGCTGGCGCTGGGCGCCACGGCGGTGGACCTGGAGTCCTTCCGGTGGAAGGTGCTGCGCGACCCCGAGGGCGGGGAGCCTGTGCGTGTTCTCCGAGAGCGACCTGCCCGACCGGCGGCTGGTGGAGCCTGGTCGTGGACGCAGCCGACCCGCCGGCGCTCGCGGCCTGGTGGTCCGGGCTGATCGGCGGGACGGCGAAGGACGACGCCGAGGGGCGCTGGTCCTGGATCGAGCAGGCTGAGCGGGACGCCCTTCGACCACGTCGTCTTCATGAAGGTGGACGAGCCCAAGGTCGTCAAGAACCGGGTCCACGTCGACGTGCGGACCGACAGCGTCGAGGCCCTCGTCGCCGCCGGGGCGAGGGTGCTGCGACCCCAGGACGACGAGATCGGCTGGACCGTGCTGGCCGACCCGGCGGGCAACGAGCTCTGCGCCTTCGTCAGTGCCGGATGATCCGCCGCTCGATCGCCGCGGCGACCGCGCCGGCCCGGGTGTCGACGCCGAGCTTGGTGTAGATGTGCGACAGGTGGGACTTCACCGTCGCCTCCGACACGAACAGGCTCGCGCGCCATCTCCTTGTTGCCGAGCCCGCGGGAGAGCAGAACCGAGCACCTCGACCTCGCGCTCGGTGACGCTCGCCGCCCCCGGGGCCGTACGACGCACGAGGGTCGCCGCGACCGACGGCGCCAGCACCGTCTCGCCCCGCGCGGTGGCGCGGATCCCGGCGAAGAGGCCTCCTCGGGAGGGGCGTCCTTGAGGAGGTAGCCGCGGGCACCGGCCTCCAGCGCCCGCAGGATGTCGGACTCGGTGTCGTAGGTCGTCAGCACGAGCACCTCGGGCGGCTCGGGAAGCGCGCGCAGGGCCGCGGTCACGGCCGCACCGCCGGCCTCGCCGGCGCCGAGGCTGAGGTCCATGAGGACGACGTCGGGACGCTCGGCACCGACGACGGCGAGCGCCCGGTCCAGGCTCCCGGCCTCGCCGACCACGGACAGGTCGGGCTGTCCCTCGACCAGGGCGCGCAGCCCGGCCCGGACGACGGGGTGGTCGTCCACCAGCACGATCCGGGTCATCGGCCCTCCTCGCCCGCGACCGGGAAGCGGACCGACACCGTGGTCCCCTCGCCGGGCGCGCTCTCCACGTCGGTGCTGCCACCGAGCCCGGAGGCCCGGTCCCTGATCCCGGCGAGCCCGCGACCGCGGCTCCCGGTCGCCCGCACGGCGCTCGGGTCGAAGCCGCGGCCGTCGTCGCGCACGTCGAGCACCACCTCGTCGACCTGGTAGGTCAGGGTGAGCGCGGCCCGGCCGGCTGCCGCGTGCTCGCGGACGTTCGCCAGGGCGCCGCGGGCAGTGCGGACCAGGGCGGCGGCCACGTCGGACCCGACCGCGACGGGCGTCCCGTGGACGCGGACCTCGACCTCGAGGCCCGTCGCGGAGGCGGCGGCGGCCCGGCGCAGGGCAGTCGCGAGGGCCGCGCCGGTCGGGTCGTCGGCGAGGTCGGCGGGGGCGAGGTCGCGCACCACGCGTCGTACCTCGTCCAGGCCGTCGCGTGCGGTGGCCGCGGCGGTCCGCACGTGCTCGCGGGCGGCGGCGGGCTGCCCGTCCCAGGACTGCTCGGCGGCCTGCAGCAGCAGGTTGATGCTGGAGAGCCCCTGCCCGACGGAGTCGTGGATCTCCCGCGACAGGCGGGTCCGCTCGGCCAGGGCGCCGAGCCGGCCTGGGCGTTCTCCAGGGCCCGGTAGGCGAGCACGGTCACCAGGGCGACACCCACCGGGCCCGCGACCTGGGTCGGGTCGACGCCGTCGGTGATCCGCAGCCACGACAGCGTCACCACCACGGTCATGGCGACGACCGTCGCCACCGCCCACCCGAACGGCAGCACCCGCAGCACCGCGAAGGCCACCGGTACGGCGCACCAGGCGAACGACGGCGCCGCCGCGGTCAGCACGCCCCACAGCACCGCCATCGCGAGCACCCAGACCGTGGGCCACCAGGTGCGCCCGGGCAGCAGTGTGCGCGTCGCGTAGGCCAGGGCGAGGACCAGTGCGCCCGCCAGCACCAGGAGCCCGGTCGGGCCGAGGCCGTGGCGGTCGACGTACCGGACGGCGGAGGCGAGGAGCAGCACCACGAGGACGACGAGCAGCCACGGGTCGAGCCGCGTGGCGGCGAGGATCCCGTGGACGCCGGGCCGGTCGGAGGGCGGGGACATGGTCGGTCCAGCGTAGGGAGCCCGGCGCAGGACGGCATCAGCCAATTGGCTATCGGGACCTGGCCGGCTGCCCGACGTGCGAGCACCCCCGCCCGGCACAGGGTGGAGCCATGAAGCGAACCTCCCTGATCGGCGCCCTGCTCGTCGCGACCACGACCCTTCCCCTCGCCACGGCGGCGACTGCCCACTCCACGCGCCCGGCGACGTACCTCCTCGCGGGGGACGCGAACAGCCCGGTCGGCTCCAAGTTCGAGGGCATCGGCGCCGACGAGCGCCGCGGCCTGTTCTACATCAGCGAGGTGACCGGCGGTGAGATCCACCGCGGCTCGGTCGGCACGGCGCAGGCGCAGGAGTGGCTCGCCGGCGACGGCACCGACGGCCGCTTCACGGCCCGCGGGATCACCGTCGACCCCGCCGGCAACGTGTACGTCGCGGGCGGGCCCAACGGCATCGGCACCGGCCGGCCGGACCTGTGGGTCTACAGCAAGGAGGGCCGGCTGCTCGCGGCACTGCGCGCGCCGGGCACCGACGTCTTCCTCAACGACGTGGCGATCGGCCCGGACGGGGCGGCGTACTTCACCAACTCCAACGACGCACAGGTCTTCCGGGTCGCGCACGGCCGCGACGGCTGGCGGGCCACGCGGTGGGCGGACGCCTCGGCGACGATCGAGAGGAGGCCCGGCTTCAACCTCGGCGGCATCGTGCTCACCGCGGACCGGCGCGCGTTCGTGGTCGCGCAGGGCAACACCGGCCGGCTCTGGCGCTTCGACGCGCGCACCGGCGCGGTCAGCCCGGTCGCGACCGGCGGCGCCGACCTGGTGGACGCCGATGGCCTCGTGCGCCAGGGCAGCCGGCTCACCGTCGTCCGGAACTTCAGCCGCACGGTCGCGATCCTGCGGCTCGGCGCCGACGGTCGCCACGCGAGCCTGCTCGGCCAGCGCGCGAGCTCGCCGGACCGGGTGCTGACCACCGCGAAGGTGCTGCGCGGGCGGGTGCTCTACGTCGACAGCAAGTTCGACGAGGCCGTCGCCTCCGGGCCCTACGAGGTCGTCACGGACCCCACCCGATGAGATGTCACCTGCTGGCCGCCGTCCTCCCGCTCGCGCTGCTGCTCGGCGCCTGCGGGGGCGGCGCGCCCGCGTCGCCGGCCGATCGGCCTACGGTGGCCGCACCCGTCGAGAGGACCCCCAGCGCCGTGCCGAAGCCCCCCGCCGACCCCGATGCCGCCCTGCTGCGCGCCGCCCGCCGTGGCGACGCGGCAGCCGTGACGGCCGCACTGGACGCGGGCGCCGGCATCGAGACGCGGGACCGGCACCGTCGTACGGCGCTGCTGCTGGCCAGCACCTTCGACCGCGTCGCCGTCGCGCGGGTCCTCGTCGCCCGCGGCGCCGACCCCGACGCGCTCGACGACCGGCACGACACGCCCTGGCTGGTCACCGGGGTGACCGGCAGCGTGGCGATGCTCGAGGCACTGCTGCCGGCGGACCCGGACCTCACGATCCGCAACCGGTACGGCGGACTCTCGCCGATCCCCGCCAGCGAGCGCGGCCACGTGGACTACGTCCGCCGCGTGGTGCGCACCGGGGTGGACCTCGACCACGTCAACGACCTCGGCTGGACCGCCCTGCTGGAGGCGGTGATCCTCGGCGACGGCGGACGGGCGCACCAGCAGGTGGTGCGGATCCTGCTCGACGCGGGGGTCGACCGCACGATCGCCGACCGGGACGGCGTGAGCGCGCTCCAGCACGCCGAGCGCCGCGGGTACGACGAGATCGCCGCCCTGCTGCGCGACTGAGCCCGGACCGGGCAAGGTGGGGGCATGGAGGTCACCTTCACCGGCTCGGTCCTCGAGTGGCGCGGCCCGGCGCCGTACTGGTTCCTCGCGGTGCCACCCGAGGAGAGCGAGGACATCAAGGAAGCCGCGCGCGGGCTGGAGTACTGGGGCCAGGTCGCGGTGGAGGTGCGGATCGGGGACACCGAGTTCACCACCGCGCTGTTCCCGAAGGACGGGCGTTACCTCGTCCCGCTCAAGGCGGCGGCGCGCAGGGCGGCCGGCCTGACGGGCGTGGAGGAGGGCGAGCAGGCGACGGCGTCGCTGCGGATCGCCGGCCGTCCGGGGCTTGCTCCGCCCGGCTAGCCTCACCCGGTGCCCGTCACCATCGCCCACCCGGCGGCCGTGCTCCCGCTGCGCGGCCTCGGCCTGCCGCTCTCGGCGATGGTCATCGGCTCGATGGCGCCGGACCTGCCGGTCTTCACGCGGTCCTGGCACACCTACGGCTTCACCCACAGCGCGATCGGCGTCGTCACCGTCGATCTCGCGATGTCGCTGCTCCTCCTGGTGTTCTGGGACCGCTGGGGCCGCGACGCGCTGGTGGACACCGCGCCCGCCGTGGCCCGGGACCGGCTGCCCGCGCACGCGGCGCTGTGCCGGCGGGCGTGGCTGCTGGCGCCACCGGCCGCCGTCCTCGGCTCGGTGACGCACGTCGTGTGGGACGCCTTCACCCACGAGGGCCGCTGGGGTGTGCGGATGGTGCCGTGGCTGCAGGAGATGCACGGGCCGATGCGCGGCGAGCAGTGGGCCCAGCACGGCACCAGCGTCCTCGGCCTGCTCGTGATCGGGGTGGTGCTGCTGGGGATGCTCCGCCGTCCGGTCCTCGACCCCGGGCGGCCCCGTCGGCTCCCGGCGGCGACCCTGCCGGCGAGCCTCGCGGTCGCCTGCCTGCTCTCGGCCGGTACCTTCCTGAGCCAGGCTCTCCGGCTCCCTGGACCTCGCCGTGTTCGACGCCGCGGTGGTGGGCATCGTGTCGCTGGCGGTGGTCCTGGGCCTGGTCACCCTCGCCTGGTCGCTGGCACCGGTAGGGTCCCGCGGGTGAGGACTCGCCGCAGCTACGCGCCGCGGCTCCCCCCTGCCGAGCGGCGTGAGCAGGCTCCTCGACGCGGCTCTCGGGCTCACCGTCTCCGGCGGGGTCGCGGCGGTGACGATGGAGGCGATCGCCGAGGCCGCCCAGGTCACCAAGCCCGTCGTGTACGGCGCCTTCGCCAACGCCGACGCGGTGCTGGCGGCCCTCGTGGACCGTGAGCAGGACAGGGGCCTGCAGCAGATGCTCGACTCGCTGCCCGACGACGTGTCCGACGGCGATCCGGTCGCGCTGGCCCGCACCGGTGTGGAGACCTTCTTCGCCGGGGTCCGCGCCCACCCGGCCCGCTGGCGGCTGCTGCTGGCACCGGACAGCCTGCCGGCGGCCGCGCGCAGGCGGCACGAGGAGACCCGCGACTTCATGGTCGCCCAGTTCACGATGCTCTGCGAGTGGGCGGTGTCCTACCGGCGCGAGCCGCTGGACCACGTGCTGCTGGCGCACCTGTTCGTCGGGGCCATGGAGATGGGCGCGCGGCTCATCCTCAAGGACCCCGACGAGTACGGCGCCGAGCGGATGAACGACTTCGCGGTCGAGATCGTCCGCTCGATCCAGGAGGCCTAGGGCCACCGGTCCGCTACGCCAGGGCCGGGTCCACCAGGATCTTCGCGTGCTCCTCCGCACCGGACAGGCTCGGCGAAGGCCCGGGTCAGGCTCGCCGAGCCCCACCGTCCCGGTGTGCAGCGGTGTCGGGTCGACCCTGCCGGAGGCGATGAGGTCGAGCGCGTGGCGGAACTCCTCGGGGTCGTAGCCGAAGACGTAGCGCACCTCGAGCCTCCTTGTTGAGGGCGAAGGCCGTGCGCACGGTGTCCGGCTCCATGCACACCCCGACGGCGACGACGCGGCTGCGCAGCGGCGCCTTCGCGTAGATCTCGTCGAGGACGCCCGGCACGCCGACGCACTCGAACACGACCGGACCGGCCGGCGAGGCCCCCAGTGCCTCACCGGCCCGGATCAGCCGCCCCCACGGGAGCAGCGGCACCCGGCGCATCAAGCCGACGGCAGCCATGCCGAAGCGGGCGTACTCCGGCAGCGAGGTCACCGTCGCGGGCACCTTGTACGCCGACCACGGCGAGCTCACCCGCGGGTCGACGACCACGTCGGCACCGCAGCGGCGGGCCAGCGCGCGTCGTACGGGGGACAGGTCGGAGGCGACCACGGTCCGCACCCCGTGGGCCTCGAGCACCAGGATCACCGCGAGCCCGATCGGGCCGCAGCCGATCACGACGGCGGGCTGGCCGCGGCCGAGGTCGCCGCGGCGCACGGCGTGCCAGGCGACGGCGAGCGGCTCGGTGAAGGCTGCCTTGTCGTCGGAGAGACCGGCGGGCACGGGGAAGGCGAAGGCCTCCTGCACGACGACGTACTCCGCGAAGCCGCCGGGGGAGTGGGTGTCGAAGCCGACCATGTGGACGTCGTCGCCGGAGCGGACCATCGGCAGCGCGACGATCCGGGTGCCGGGCTTCCACCGGCCGCGGGTGCGGGGGCCGTAGGAGACCACCTCACCGAGCGACTCGTGGCCCATCACGACCCGGTCGGTGGGGCGCATCAGGGTGCGGTAGCCGAGCGCGTCAGCGACGTCGGCGAGCCTGGTCGGCGTGCTCGCGGGCGTGCAGGTCGGAGCCGCAGATGCCGGTGCGCACGACGCGGAGCAGCACCTGGCCGCGGCCGGACACGGGGCGGGGCAGGCTCCTCGACGGCGAACGTGCCGGAGGTGCAGGTCACGGCCCTCATCGTCGGGTTGACGTTCGTCACATCGCCTCCAGGTGCGTTAATGCTACGTTGACGTAGCAATCTCGAGCGGCACAGTAGCAACCCCGATCCGAGGAGCCCGTCCGATGACGAACGAGCGACAGAGCACCATCGACACCAGCGACGGCCTCCGGCTGGCGGTCCACGAGCGCGGCGAACGCGGCGCTCCGACGGTGGTGCTGGTGCACGGCTACCCCGACAACCACCACGTCTGGGACGGCGTCGCGGCCGAGCCGGCAGGTGACTTCCACGTCGTCGCCTACGACGTGCGCGGCTCCGGTGCGTCCGGCGTGCCCACCTCGCGCAAGGGCTACCGGATCGACCAGACTCGTCGACGACCTCGGCCGGGTGATCGACGCGACCAGCCCCGACGAGCCGGTGCACCTGGTCGCCCACGACTGGGGCTCCATCCAGGTCTGGGACGGGCTCACCGCGGGCCGGCTCGGTCCGCGGATCCGCACCTACACCAGCATCTCCGGGCCCTCGCTCGACCATGCGGCGGTGTGGCTGCGCGACTCCGGCGTGGGCAAGGCTCCGCGCCTCAAGCGAGCCTGCTGGCGTCCTACTACGTCTTCTTCTTCATGACCCCGCTCGTGCCCGAGGCTCTCCGCGCGACGCGGCATCATCGACCGGCTCGCCCACCACTCGGCCGCGGCCGACGCCGAGGCGGCTGTCGTGCCCGCGACCGATCGTGGGCCGGCGGAGACGGTCAACGGGATCCAGGCTCTACCGCGCGAACTTCCCGAGCCGGATGCTGCGCCCGCGCCCGCCGAAGGTCGACCTGCCGGTGCAGGTGATCGCGCCGGAGAACGACCACCACGTGAGTGTGCCGCTGCAGACGGGCGCGCCCGCGCCGTACGTCGGCGACCTGACGGTGCACCACGTCCCCGGCAGCCACTGGGTGGTCTCCCAGCGCCCGGCCCTGATCGCCGGGCTGGTCCGTGAGTTCGTCGCCGCGAAGGTGTCGGCATGAGCGCGCGCCGCGCGCTGCGCGAGCCGGACAAGGTCGCGCTGCACGCCCGCGAGGTCGTCTTCGACTGGGCCGGGCTGCCGCTGCGCTGGATCCCCGGCGAGCCGTTCGCCTCGCACGTCATCAACGTGCTGCACGTGCTGCTGCCCGAGGGCGAGCGCTGGTTCGTGCGGATCTTCACCGACGCCCTGCCGCTGATCAAGGACGAGCGGCTGCGCGAGGAGGTCATCGGCTTCATCGGCCAGGAGGGCATGCACGCCAACGCCCACCAGGGGGTCCTCGACTACTTCGACGGCCACGGGCTCGACACGCGCGACATGGTCGGCGAGGTCGAGCACGTCTTCCAGCGGCTGCTCGGCGACCGCGACGAGTCTCAGCGGCGAGGCCGCGGAGGAATGGCTGGTCGAGCGGCTCGCGCTGGTCGCCGGCATCGAGCACATGACCGCCTTCCTGGGGAACTGGGTCCTCAACTCGCCCGGCCTGGACCGGCTCCGCGCGGACCCGCGGATGCTCGACCTGATCCGCTGGCACGGCGCCGAGGAGGTCGAGCACCGCCACGTCGCCTACGACCTCTTCGACCACCTCGACGGGCGGTACCTGCGACGGGTCCGGGCCTACGTCTTCGCCGCCGCCGGGATCGTCTACCTCTGGGCCCGCAGCGCCCGCTACCTCCTCCAGCACGACAGCACGCTGGCCGAGAAGGACCTGCCCTTCCTCCGGAGCCTGGGTGGCCGCGGCGCGCAAGGGCATCCTGCCGGGAGTGCGCGGCATGGTGATCCCGTCGCTGCGCTACCTCAAGCCGACGTACCACCCCCGCCAGGAGGGCTCGACCAGCCAGGCCGTCGCCTACCTCGCGACCTCTCCCGCCGCTCGCGCGGCCGACGGGCGATGACCGTCGAGCAGAGGCCGTCGCTCCCGGACACCGTCGGCTACCGCCTCCTCGGGCACCTCACCGAGGGTGTCGTGCGGCTGATGCCGGTGACCGCCAGACGGCGTCCCGAGGTGCGTCCGGTGGACCGCCGCATCCGGGTCCGGGTCGCGGCGGTGCACGCCGAGGCCGACGACGTGGTGTCGCTGGACCTGGAGCCGGTCGAGCGTCCGAGCCTGCCGGCGTGGGCGCCGGGCGCGCACCTGGACGTGGTGCTGCCCTCGGGACGGACCCGCCAGTACTCCCTCACCGGCGACCCCCGCGACCGCGCCCGCTACCGGATCGCGGTGCGCCGGATCCCCGACGGGGACGGCGGTTCGCGCGAGGTGCACGACCTGGCCGTCGGCGCGGAGCCTGGTGCTCAAGGGTCCGCGCAACGCGTTCCCGTTCGTCGTCGCGCCGTCGTACCTCTTCGTGGCGGGCGGGATCGGCGTCACGCCGATCCTGCCCATGGTCCGCTTCGCCGCGGCGCACGGAGAGGACTGGCGGTTCGTGTACGCCGGCCGCGACCGCGCCTCGCTTCCCTTCCTCGCCGAGGTGGAGGCCCTGGCAGCGGCGTACCCGGGCCGGGTGGAGATCTGGCCCGACGACGAGCGCGGCGTGCCCGATGCCGCGGCGATCGTCGAGCGCGCCCCCGAGGGCGCGGCGCTCTACTGCTGCGGCCCGCCGGCGATGATCGACGCGCTGCGCGCCGAGGTGCCCGCCGAGAACGTCGAGGCGCTGCACGCCGAGCGCTTCTCCGCGCCGCCTGTCGTCGGCGGTGAGGCCTTCACCGTCGAGCCTGACCCGCACCGGCGAGACCTTCGAGGTCGCCGCCGACGAGACCCTGCTCTCCGGCCTGCTGGAGGTGCGCCCGGACGCGGCGTACTCCTGCCGGCAGGGGTTCTGCGGCACCTGCACGGTTCGCTACGTCGACGGCGAGGTGCAGCACCGTGACCGCTTCCTGCCGCCCGAGCACCGCGCGGACCGGATGGCGGCGTGCGTCTCGCGCGGCCGGGGCCGGCTCACCCTCGACCTCTGAGGAGGACAGACCGTGGCGTTCCCCCTGCTCGGCCCCGCGTACGACGCGGCGACCGCGCTCACCCTGCGCACCGCGCTGCGCGTCAACCGCGCCGCCCGGCGCAGCGGCACGCCCTTCGACGACGAGGACGGTCTCGTCCCGCACACCCAACGGCGCGGGGCGTCGTGGTCGCACAACGGGCTGATGCTGCCGGACCTGCCCGAGCCGCTGCGGTTCCTGTCGGTGACGACGGTCGTCGGCGGCGCGGGCGTGCGGATCAGCGACCTCGCCACACCCTCACCCGGCGACGGGCCGCGGGACCGGGCGATCCTCGGCGTCGCGACCGCCGTCAGTGGCTTCGCCGGCGACCACGCCCTGAGCCGGGACTGCGAGTCGGCGCCGGACGGTTCGCGCTGGCGCTTCGGCGCGGACCTGCTGCTCACCGGCACCTACCCCTCCTTCCGGGTGCACGCGGCCGGTGACGGGCTGAGCGTCGACCTCGCCGTCACCGCCAGCCGGGTCGTCACCTGGTTCGTCGACCTGCCGGGGTACCGCCACCTCAGCCTGCTCGCGCGCTACCGGGGCACGATCGAGCACGCCGGCACGCCGTACGACGTGGCCGGGCTCGGCTGCTACGAGTACGCCTGCGCGCCCGGACTCCACCTCCTGACCGGCCGCACGGTCCCGCGCGGGCTGCGGCTGTCGATGGACTTCTTCACCTACCAGGTGCTGGACATCGGCGAGGGCGCCCAGCCTGCTCCTCGTCGCGACCGAGGCGGCCGGCCGCCCGGTCCTGCACAGCGCCTCCCTGCGCGACGTGACCGGGCGCTCGGTCGTGCTGGACCGCGGCGTGAGCTTCGAGGTGCTCGACCACCGCCCGGAGCCCGCCCGCACGCCCGACGACGGGCACACGATGCCGCTGCCGCACCGGTTCCGCTGGCGCACGCCTCCGGGCTCGGCCGTCGATGTCGACCTCGTGGGGGTCACCGACACCCCGTTCCAGTGGGGCCTCGCGGCCGGCTACGTCGGCGGGTTCCGGTTCAGCGGGCGGGTCGACGGGCGGTTCGTCGAGGGCACGAGCGGCTACGTCGAGTGGATCGACCGCCGCTGAGCGCGGAACCGGTCAGCGCCCGGGCCGCTCGCGCAGCGCGACCGGCGCGGCGGTGTGGGCGTCGAGGGTCGCGCGGACCGCGGCGGAGATCGGCCACGACGTACCCGCCGCGTGGTCCCAGAAGACCACCGACGTCTCGGCGGTGATGGCCGGCGGGTGGTCCGGCGCGACGCGCAGACTCCGAGGAGACCGCGAGCGAGGAGCGCCCGACGTGGCCGACCCACATCCGCACCAGGAAGGGCTGGTAGGCGACGAAGCGCATCTCCGCGTTGTAGTCCACCCGCTGCGAGCCCACCAGGCTCCACCACGCCGGACGGCACGTCGCGGAACAGACCCGGCCGGTCGTCTCCGAGCGGCGCGAAGCGAAAGAACAGCAGCCGTGCCTCGTCCAGCACCCGCAGCGCCTCGACGTTGTCGACGTGCCCGCCGAGGTTGACGTCGCGCAGCCGCGCCTGGATCTCGCACTCGAAGACCTGTCCCACGTGGGGGATCCTCTCAGGGCTCGAACCGGTAGCCCATCCCCGGCTCGTTGCGGAAGTGCACCGGGCGCGACGGCTCGGGCTCGAGCTTGCGGCGCAGGCTGGGCCATGTAGAGACGCAGGTTGCCGTGCGCGGTCTCGTAGCCCGGGCCCCACACCTCGCTCAGCAGGCTGGCGCTGGCTGATCAGCCGCCCGGGGTTGCGGACGAAGACCTCCAGCAGGTGCCACTCCGTCGGGGTGAGCCGCACCTCCTCGCCGCCGACGGTAACCCGGGTCCGGCCCAGGTCCACGACGACGCGGCCGAAGGAGACGGTCGCGGACGCCGCCTCCTCGGGCGTCGCGTTGCGGCGCAGCATCACCCGCAGCCGGGCGAGCAGACTCCTCCATCCCGAAGGGCTTGGTGACGTAGTCGTCGGCGCCGGCGTCGAGGGCCTCGACCTTGTCGGCACTGTCGCTGCGCCCCGACAGCACGAGGATCGGTACGGCGGAGCGGGCCCGCAGCCGCGTGATGACCTCCACGCCGTCGAGGTCCGGCAGGCCCAGGTCGAGCACGACCACGTCGGGTGGGGCGATCGCGGCGACCTCGATCGCCTCGGTGCCGTCACCGGCCGTGGTCACCTCGTAGCCGCGGGCGCGCAGGTTGATCGAGAGCGCGCGGACGATCTGCGGCTCGTCGTCGACGACCAGGATCCGCGTCATCCGATCCGCTCCCGGATGCCCAGGTCGGGGCCGGTCGGGTCGCCGCCGGCGACGGGCAGCGAGATCACCATGGTGAGCCCGCCGCCGGGCGTCTCCTCGGGCTCCAGGGTGCCGCCCATCGCCTCGACCAGCCCGCGGGCGAGCGCGAGGCCGAGGCCGACGCCGGTGCTGTTGTCGTGGTCGCCGAGCCGCTGGAACGGCTGGAACACCCGCTCGTAGTCGGCGCTCGGGATCCCCGGGCCGGTGTCGACGACGCGGATCTCGACCCGGTCGAGGACGGCGCTCGCGGTGACCAGCGTCGCGCCGGCGTAGCGCTGGGCGTTGGTGAGCAGGTTGACCACGACCCGCTCCAGCAGCGCCGCATCGGCCAGCGCGGACGGCAGCCCGTCGGCGACGTCGACCCGCACCCCGGTGCCGGCCACGCCGACGTCGTCCAGCGCGCCGGCGAGCACGTCCTCGACGTACGACGGGGCGAGGTGGACGGGCAGCGCGCCGGCCTGCAGCCGGCTGAGGTCGAGCAGGCTGTCGACGAGCGCGGCGAGGTGGTCGAGGGCCTCGTCGGCGGTGCGGAGCAGGCTCGCGGCGGTCCTCCTCGGCGAGGGCCACGTCGTCGGCGCGCAGACCCGACACGACGGCCTTGGCGGCCGCGAGCGGGGTGCGCAGGTCGTGCCCGACGGCGGCGAGCAGCGCGGTGCGGACCTTGTTGGCCTCGGCGAGCGGAGCCGCCTGCGCGGCCTCCTCGGCGAGCCGGATCTGGAGCACGGCCTGGCTGGTGCGCGCCGCGAAGGCGTCGGCCACCCGGGCGTCCTCCGGGGCGAGCCGGCCCCGCAGGGCGAGCACCGTCCCCTCCCCGGCCGGTACGACGGTGTCCGCTGCCTCCGGCGATGCCGCGGGGTCGGGGCCGGCCGTACCGATCACCTGCCACCCGCCGGCGTACCGCTCCAGGAAGGCGACCGAACCGAGCGACAGGCTCTCCCGGAAGCGGTCCAGCAGCCCGGCGAGGCCGGCGCTGCCGGTGAGGGGCGTGGCGGCGAGGCTCGCCAGCACGTGCGACTCCGCGACCGCCCGGGCCGCCTGCCGGGTGCGCCGCGCGGCGACGTCGACCACCGAGCCTGACCATGACGGCGACGAGCAGGTAGACGAGCAGGGCGAGGGCGTTGTTGGTGCTGGCGATGGTCAGCGTGTGCACGGGCGCGGTGAAGAAGAAGTTGAGCAGGAAGGAGCCGGCCAGCGCGGCCAGGATCGCCGGGCCCACGCCGCCCACGAGGGCGACCGCGACGACGAGCAGCAGGAAGAGCAGCACGTCGCTGACCAGGTTGAGCGCGTGGTCGATCGGCAGCAGGGCGAGGGTGAGCAGTGCCGGGAGCAGCACCGCGAGGACGTAGCCGCGGACCCGGCGGCGCAGGCTGAGCGCCCCGCGGCCGACCGGCAGCCGGCGACCTTGCCCGGCGTGGGTGTGGGACACGATGTGCACGTCGATGTCCCCGGCGGAGCGGATGGTGCGGGCGCTGATCCCCGGCGGCGAGACGTACGACGCCCAGCGGGAGCGGCGGCTGTCGCCGAGGACCAGCCTGGGTCGCGTTCTCCGCGCGGGCGAAGGCGAGGAGGGTCTCGGGCACGTCGTCGCCGAGGAGCCTGGTGGAAGGTGCCGCCCAGCGACTCCACGAGCCTGGTGCTGACGGGTGAGGTGGGTGGGGTCCGCTCCGGTGAGCCCGTCGGAGCGGCTGACGTGGAGGGCCAGCAGGTCACCCGCGCCGGAGCGGGCGGCGATGCGCGCGGCGCGGCGCACGAGCCTGCTCACCCTCGGGCCCGCCGGTCAGCGCGACGAGCACCCGCTCGCGGGCCTCCCAGGTGCCGGTGATGTCGTGACGGCGGCGGTAGCCCTGGAGCGCGTCGTCGACCTTGTCGGCCACCCAGAGCAGGGCGAGTCTCGCGCAGCGCGGTGAGGTTGCCCTCGCGGAAGTAGTTCGAGAGCGCGGCGTCCACCTTGTCCGGGGCGTAGACGTTGCCGTGCGCGAGCCGGCGGCGCAGTGCCTCGGCGGACATGTCGATCAGGCTCGACCTGGTCGGCGGCCCGGACGACCGAGTCCGGCACGGTCTCGCGCTGGGGGACGCCGGTGATCTTCTCGACCACGTCGTTGACGGACTCCAGGTGCTGGATGTTGACGGTCGAGATCACGTCGATGCCCGCGTCCAGCAGACTCGCGCACGTCCTGCCAACGCTTCTCGTTGCGGCCGCCAGGGACGTTGGTGTGCGCGAGCTCGTCCACCAGCGCGACCGCGGGCCGGCGCGCCAGGAGGGCGTCGAGGTCCATCTCCTCCAGGCTCCGCACCGCGGTAGGCCCGCTGCTGGCGGGGCACCACCTCCAGACCGTCCAGGAGGGCGGCGGTGTGCGCGCGGCCGTGGGTCTCCACGATGCCCACCACCACGTCGGTGCCGCGCTCGATCCGGCGCCGGGCCTCGCCGAGCATGGCGTACGTCTTCCCGACGCCGGGCGCGGCGCCGAGGTAGACCCGCAGCCGGCCTCGCTTCATGGGCTCAGTCTTCCAGCCCGTCCAGGGCCAGGTTGAGCTCCAGCACGTTGACACGCGGCTCGCCGAGGAAGCCGAGCGTGCGGCCGGTGGTGTGCTCCTCGACCAGGTCCCGCACCCGGTCGGGCGCCAGGTCGCGGGAGCGGGCGACGCGGGCGACCTGCTGGGCGGCGTACGCGGGGGAGATGTGGGGGTCGAGACCGGACCCGCTGGCGAGCACCGCGTCGGGTGCGACATCGGCCGGGGCGACGCCGTCGAAGGCCGCCACCTCGGCGATCCGCCGGCGCACCTCCGCGACGAGCTCGGGGTTCGCCGGGGAGAGGTTGGAGGCGGAGCCTGGCCAGCGGGTCGTAGCCATCCCCGGCAGCGGAGGGCCGGGACTGGAAGTACGCCGCGTTCCCGGCGAAGGACTGGCCGATCAGCGCCGAGCCGACGAGCCCGCCGTCGCGCTCGACCAGGGAGCCGTCCGCCCGGTCCGGTACGACGACCTGCGCGACCCCGGTGAGCGCCAGCGGGTAGGCGAGGCCGAGCAGCACCGTCATCACGGCGAGGACGCGAGCCGCGGCGCCGAGCCTGCGCGAGCCCGCCGCGCAGGGCGGAGGAGAGGGACATGGGAGTTCTCCGTTCGGGGCCGTCAGAGGCCCGGCAGGGTGGACACGAGCAGGTCGACGAGCCTTGATCCCGACGAAGGGCGCGACCAGCCCGCCGAGCCCGTAGACCGTGAGGTTGCGGCGCAGCATCGCCGAGGCGCTGGAGGGCCGGTAGGTCACGCCGCGCAGCGCCAGCGGGATGAGCGCCACGATGATCAGCGCGTTGAAGATCACCGCCGAGAGGATCGCGGACTCCGGCGAGGACAGCCGCATGATGTTGAGGGCGTCGAGGCCGCCGTACACCCCGGCGAACATGGCGGGGATGATCGCGAAGTACTTCGCCACGTCGTTGGCGATGGAGAACGTCGTCAGCGCGCCGCGCGTGATGAGCAGGCTGCTTGCCGATCTCCACGATCTCGATGAGCTTCGTCGGGTTGGAGTCGAGGTCGACCATGTTGCCGGCCTCCTTGGCGCTGGAGGTGCCGGTGTTCATCGCGACGCCGACGTCGGCCTGCGCGAGCGCGGGTGCGTCGTTGGTGCCGTCGCCGGTCATCGCGACCAGCCGGCCACCATCCTGCTCCCGCTTGATCAGGGCCATCTTGTCCTCGGGCGTGGCCTCGGCCAGGAAGTCGTCGACCCCGGCCTCCTCGGCGATCGCCCTGGCGGTGAGCGGGTTGTCGCCGGTGATCATCACGGTGCGGATGCCCATCCGGCGCATCTCCTCGAAGCGCTCGCGCATCCCCGCCTTCACCACGTCCTTGAGGTGGATGACGCCGAGCACCCGCGCGGCCTCGCCGGGCACGCGGTCGGCGACCACCAGCGGCGTACCTCCCGCCGAGGCGATGGCGTCCACCGTCCGGCCGACGTCCTCACCCGGCTGGCCGCCGTTCTCCCGCACCCACGCCGCGACCGCGGCCGCGGCGCCCTTGCGGATCTCGCGGCCGGCCAGGTCCACGCCGGACATCCGGGTCTGCGCGGTGAACGGCACGAACCTCGCCGCGGGCAGACTCGCCGGCGGTCCGCTCGCGCAGGCCGTGCGCCCGCTTGGCCAGGACGACGACGGAGCGGCCTTCCGGCGTCTCGTCGGCCAGCGACGCGAGCCTGCGCGGCATCGGCGAGCAGGCTCCGCGCCGACCTCGCCGACGGGGATGAGACTCGGCCGCCTCGCGGTTGCCGAGGGTGATCGTGCCGGTCTTGTCGAGCAGCAGCGTGTTGACGTCGCCCGCCGCCTCGACCGCCCGGCCGGACATCGCGAGCACGTTGTGCTGCACGAGCCGGTCCATCCCGGCGATGCCGATCGCGCTCAGCAGCGCGCCGATCGTCGTCGGGATCAGGCAGACCAGCAGGGCGATGAGCACCAGGATCGGCTGGTCCGCGCCGGAGTAGAGCGCCAGCGGCTTGAGGGTGACGGTGGCCGCGAGGAAGATGATCGTGAGGCTGGCGAGCAGGATGTTCAGCGCGATCTCGTTCGGCGTCTTCTGCCGGCTGGCGCCCTCGACGAGCGCGATCATCCGGTCGATGAAGGCTCTCGCCGGGGTTGGTGGTGATCCGTACGACGATCCGGTCCGAGAGGACCTTCGTGCCGCCGGTCACCGAGCAGCGGTCGCCACCGGACTCCCGGATCACCGGTGCGGACTCACCCGTGATCGCGGACTCGTCCACGCTCGCGACGCCGTCGACGACGTCACCGTCGCCGGGGATCACCTCACCCGCCTCGACGACGACCTCGTCGCCGATCCGCAGCGTGGTGGCGGGCACCGGCTCCAGCGTGCCGTCGGGGTGGCGCCTCCGCGCCGTGGTGTCGGTCTTCGCCTTGCGCAGGGTGGCCGCCTGCGCGCGGCCGCGGCCCTCGGCGAAGGCCTCCGCCAGGTTGGCGAAGAGCACGGTGAGCCAGAGCCAGACCGTGATCGACCAGGCGAAGACGGAGGAGTCGCGGACGGCGAGCACGGTGCAGAAGACGGCACCGACCTCGACGACGAACATGACGGGCGTGCGCACCATCACCCGCGGGTCGAGCCTTGCGCAGCGCGTCGGGCAGGGAGCGCAGCAGCGAGCCTGGGGGTGGGGGTCTTCGTGGGCGCGGTCATCACAGTCCTTCCGCGAGCGGGCCCAGCGCGAGGGCCGGGAAGAAGGTGAGGCCGGCGACGACGAGCGAGACGACGGTGAGCATCCCGACGAAGAGCGGCCCGTGCGTGGGCAGCGTCCCGTCGGTGCGCGGCACCGGTGTCTGGCGCGCCAGCGCGCCGGCCAGGGCGAGGGTGAGCACGATCGGCACGAACCGGCCCACGAGCATCGCGATGGCGATGGTGGTGTTGTAGAACGGCGTGTTCGCGGAGAGCCCGGCGAAGGCGGAGCCGTTGTTGTTGGCGCCCGAGAGGTAGGCGTAGAGCACCTCGCTCAAACCGTGCGGACCGGCGTTGAGGATCGACGAGCGCGGACCGTCCAGGGACAGCGCGAGGGCGGTGAACCCGAGCACCACCAACGGCATGGTCAGGATGCTCAGCGCGACCAGACTTCATCTCCCGTGCGGTGATCTTCTTGCCGAGCAGGCTCCGGGGTGCGCCCGACCATCAGGCCGGCGACGAAGACGGTGAGGATCGCCAGCACCAGGAGGCCGTAGAGACCGGTCCCCACGCCACCGGGCGCGATCTCGCCGAGGCCCATGTTGAGCATGAGCAACCCGCCCGCCACCGGTGAGTACGAGGAGTGGAAGGAGTTCACGGCCCCCGTGCTGGTGCCGGTGGTGGAGACGGCGAACAGGCTCGAGCCGGGCACGCCGAACCGGGTCTCCTTGCCCTCCATCGCCGCCCCGGCCACGTCGTACGCGGGGGTGGGGTGGGCGGCCTCGATCGCCCACACCGCGGCGAGCATCACCACCCAGATCACCGCCATCGTGGCGAGGATCGCGTAGCCCTGGCGGACGTTGCCGACCATCACCCCGAAGGTGCGGGTCAGGCAGACCGGAACCAGCAGGATCAGGAAGACCTCGAAGAGGTTGCTCAGCGGGTTGGGGTTCTCGAAGGGGTGGGCGGAGTTGGCGTTGAAGAAGCCGCCGCCGTTGGTGCCGAGCTCCTTGATCGCCTCCTGCGACGCGACCGGCCCGCCGGGGATGGTCTGGTGGGCACCGGTGAGCGTGGTGGCGTCCACGCCGCCGGAGAGGTTCTGCACGACGCCCATCAGCACCAGGGCGATCGCCGCGATCGCCGCGAGCGGCAGCAGCACGCGGACCGTGCCGCGGACCAGGTCCACCCAGAAGTTGCCGAGGCGGCCGGTGCGGGAGCGGACGAAGCCGCGGATCAGGGCGACCGCGACGGCGAGACCGACGGCGGCGGAGAGGAAGTTCTGCACCGCCAGGCCGGCCATCTGCACCAGGTGGCCCATCGTGGCCTCGCCCGAGTAGGCCTGCCAGTTGGTGTTGGTGACGAAGGACGCCGCGGTGTTGAACGCCAGGTCCGGCGACACGTCGGGGAACCCGAGCGACCACGGCAGGTGCGACTGCAGGCGCTGCAGGGCGAAGAGCAGCACGAGACCAGCGGCCGAGAAGGCGAGCAGCGCGACGGCGTACGTGCGCCACGCCTGGTCGGCCCGGGGATCGACGCCCACGAGCCGGTAGATGCCACGCTCGACGGCGAGGTCCTTCTCGGTGGTGAAGACGTGCGCCAGGTAGCCGCCCAGCGGGACGTAGCAGACGGCCAGGGCCGCGATGAGGACGCCGACCTGCAGCAGGCCGGCCAGGGTGTCGGACATCTAGAAGCGCTCCGGGAGGACCAGGGCGACCACCAGGTAGCCGAGCAGGAGGGCGCTGACGACCAGCGCGACGACGTTCTCGGGGGACATGGCTCGGAGTCTTCGCCGGTCCGAGGCCCTGAGTGCCGGTCCTAACGCGCCGCTAACGCCGTACTGACAAGGCCTAACGCGGGGCTGCAGGAATCCCCGCTTACCGGGGGATTCCTACGGTTCTTGACGGTTGCAACGGTCAAGAACCGTAGGAAGAGCCGCTTCAGCGGGGATTCCTGCACCCCCGCGGCGTACCGTCGGCTTCATGGCACGCGACTACCGGACCGTCACCGCCGAGGAGTCTCACCGCCGCCGAGGGCCTGGCCGACTGGCGGGTCGAGGGTGCGCAGGCGACGACCACCTTCGCCACCGGCGACTTCGCGACCGGCCTGCGCCTGGTCAACGAGATCGGCCGGCTCGCCGAGGAGGCGAACCACCACCCCGACCTCACGCTGCGCTACCCCGAGGTCGAGGTGTGGCTCGGCACCCACGACACCGGCACCGTGACCGACGCCGACGTGGCGCTCGCCCAGGCGATCACGGCCGCGGCGCGCGAGATCCTCGGCTAGCCCGCTCCAGCATGGCGTTGTAGGCCGCGAGCTCCGCGTCGCCGTCCCGGTCCGCGGCCCGGTCGCGGCGGCGCGCCTCGCGGTCGTCGCTGCGCCACCACTGGAACAGCAGCAGCACGACGACGAGCACCATCGGCACCTCGCCGAGCGCCCAGTTCATCGCCCCGGCGAGGTGCTGGTCCTCGAGCCGGTCGGGGACGTAGGGCAGCCGGACCAGTCGGTAGTAAGCTTGTCCCCGATGACCGTCTCCGAGCCCATCACCGCGATCGAGAAGAACGCGTGGAAGGGCATGCTGACGAGCAGGACGACCAGCCGGGCGACGTACGGCAGGGTGCGCCCGGGGCGCTCGCCCAGCAGCATCTCGAAGAAGAGCATCCCGGCCAGCAGGAAGTGCAGGCTCCATCCCGACGTGCCCGAGGTGCCCGCGCATCAGCGGGCCGAAGAGACCGCCGAGGTAGACGACGTACAGGCTGCCGATGAGCAGCAGCGACGCGGTGACCGGGTGCAGCAGCAGGCGTGCGGGACGCGACGCGAGGGCCCGGGCGAGGAGCCTGGCGCGGTCCCAGCCCACCCGGTACGTCGGCCCCGGGCAGCGCGCGCAGGGCGAGTCTGCAGCGGCGCGCCGGTCACCAGCAGGATCGGCGCGATCATCGACAGCGCCATGTGGGCGGCCATGTGCGCGCTGAACATCACCCGGGCGTAGGTGCCGAGCCCGCCGAAGGTCGCGTAGGCGACGACCACGAGCCCCAGCGCGAACGCGATGCTGCGGCCGAGCGGCCAGCGGTCACCGCGCCGGCGCAGCGCCACCACCCCGGCGAGGTACGCCGCACCGCCCAGCCCCACGACGAGGGAAGCCCACCCCGGAGGGGGTGAAGGAGAACAGCAGCCGGGCCAGGGTCGGCGCGGGCGGGACGGGGCCGCCGAGGACCGACTCCGCGAGCGAGGTGTAGAGGTCGTCGGGCACCGGCGGCGGGGTGCGGCCCAGGGCGACGCCGAGACCGACGGCGACGGACATCAGCGTCAGGCTCGATGGCCGTCAGCCGCGCCAGACCGGTGAATTCGCCACCGCGCACGCCCTCGCGCAGCCGTGCCGCGAGGACGCCGAGACCGACGAGCACGGCGGTCTTGACGAGCACCCCGGCGCCGTACCAGGAGGTGATGCCGGTGAGGTCGCCGATCCGGACCCAGGCGCTGATGAGCCCGGAGACGACGGTCAGGCCGAGGCACCACCCGGCGAGCGCACCGAACCGGCGCAGCGCCCGCTCGCGCAGGCGCCCGGTCGCCAGGTGCCACCAGAGCGCGCCGACGCCGGCGATCCAGCAGACGGCGGCGAGCACGTGCACGACGATCCCGACGATCGCGGTGTCGTGGTTGCCCGCCGAGGAGGCGTGACCGGTCAGCAGCGGCGGCACGAGCGAGAGCAGCGCCAGCCCGAGCAGCACGAGCACGCCGCGGTGGGTGAGCACCCACCGGGCCGCGCCGGCGACGAGGCCCAGGAGGAGCGCCTGCACGAGCAGCGACGTCGCCTGGTCGGAGGTGGAGACGAAGCCGCGCAGGCTCGCGCCAGCGCACGTCCGTCGGTGGGACGGCGAACTGGTCTGAGTAGGTCAGCAGCACCGACACCAGCGCTGCCACGGCCGCGGTGGCGGCGAGCCGCCGCACGGCGACCATCGGCCGCAGCGCGGCTCGTTCGAGCTCGTCAGAGGGCCGCGCCATCGTCAGCGGCGCGACCATCAGCCCCGCGACCGCCGCGATGGTGGCGCCGTCGGCGACCAGTCGCAGGAAGGGCAGCCCCCACGCGGTGACCCGCCCGGGATCGGGCAGGCCCGGCACCGGCACCGGGATCGCGCCGCCCACCGCGAGCAGCAGCACCGCCGCGACGAGGCCGGCGCCGACCACCCCTCCCAATGCGGTACGACGGCTCATCGTGGCCTCCGCCGTGCGAGCACCCACAGCAGCCCGGCGGCGGCGAGGAGCCCCGCCCCGACGGCGATCTGGACCGTGCCGAGGCCGGGGCCCCCGCCGTCCGCGGCGGCTGCCCGAGCGGAGGTGGGGCTGTCGGCCGGTGTGGCCGCGAGGGTGGGACCGGTGGTGTCGAGCGGGCCGTCGCCGACGACGAAGGTCAGCCGTCCGGTGACCGGGTGCCCGTCGGCGGAGATCACCCGGAAGGCCAGCGCATAGGTGCCCTCCTCGCCCTTCGCGAGGTCCACCGTGACCGTGGAGCCGTCCACCCGGGGCTCGCCCCGGTCGGCGCGACTGCCGTCCGGCGCCGTCACCACGACGTACGACGGCGGGCTGATCTCCTCGTTGAAGGTCAGTGTCGCGGTGCCGGGCAGCGCGGAGAGCCGCTGCCCGTCGGCGGGGTCGCTCGACACCAGGGCCGCGTGGGCCCAGGCGGGCGCCGCGGGGAGCCCGACGGCGGCGAGCAGCGCGAGAGGCGCGAGGACGCGCAGGAGCCGGGTCATACGAGAGTCCTCCAGTAGTCCCAGAACCGCACGAGGGCCTGGACGACGAGGGCGAGGTAGAGGGTGACGACGACGAGGTGGCGGTAGTCCCACAGCACCCGGCCGAGGGGATGGGGGCGTGCCGCGAGGGCGAGGGTCCACACGGCGATCGGGATCGTGACGGACCACACGACCATGCACCACGGGCAGAGCGCGCCGATCCGGTAGATGCTCTGGAACGACAGCCAGGCCACGAAGACCAAGCCGAGGCAGGCGCCTCCCGCGAAGCCGGCCAGCACCCACCGGGGCAGGCGGACGCCGCCGGCGAGCAGGACGCCGAGGGTGAGCACGACCGAGAACGCCCCGATCCCCAGCAGCGGGTTGGGGAAGCCGAAGACCCGTGCCTGCTCGGTCACCATGACCGACCCGCACGACAGGATCGGCGAAAGGTCGCAGGAGAGCCGGTGCTCGGGGTTCTCGAGGAGCCGGAAGCGCTCGACCGTCAGCACGAACGCCGCCAGCAGGCCGATCGCTCCGCCGGCGGCGAGCGCCAGCCCGGTGACCCGGGCCGGCGCCGCCGCGGCGTGCTCGTCGTACGTCTCGGTCACGAGAGCGCCTTCTCGACCGCCGCCTGCACGCTGGCGGTGTCGAAGCCGTCGACCTTCGTGCCGTTGACGAAGACCGTGGGCGTGCCGGTCACCTCGCCCTGCAGGGTCTTCGCCGTGGTGGCCTTCACCCAGTCGGCGTAGGACTCGTCGGTGACGCAGTCGGAGATCCGTCCCCGGTCCGCCCCGGCCTTCTCGGCGAGGTCGAGCAGACTCGCCGTCGGTCAGCCCGGCGCCGCCCTCGGGCGGCTGGTGGTCGAAGAGCCTCCTGGTGGAACGCCAACCACTTCTCGCCGCCCTCGGCCGCGACGCAGGCCGCCGCGTTGGAGGCGCGGCTCGAGTAGCGGGTCGTCGAGACCCGGTCCAGGAAGGCGATCGGGCGGTACTGCACCTGGATCCGCGGATCCGCGCGGTACTGCGCGAGCAGCGGCCCGGACGTCGCCTCGAACTGCCGGCAGATCGGGCACTGGAAGTCCTCCACCACCTGGATGACGACCTTCGGGTCCTTCGCGCCGAAGGACAGAGCGCCCTGGGCGTCGACGAGTTCGGGCCGGTCGCCGATCGCGATCTTGTCCGACGAGCCGCCGCGTGCGGCCAGCACGATCAGCGTGGTGGCGAGCACGACCGCGACGACGAGCACGGGAAGGCCGGCCTGGAGCAGCAAGCTTGCGCTTGCGCGCCTGGCGCCTGGCCTCCTCCTGCTGGCGGGTGATCGTGGCGTGCCGGGCGGCACGGGCCTCGGCGCGGCGCTCCTCGTCGCCCGGCGGCGGGGGCAGGTTCGGCTGGTTGTTCTTGCTCATGATTCCTCCAGGAGGGACTGTCCGGTGTAGCCGCCCTGCGGGGCGGCGGGAGGCACGGCGTAGACCGCCGAGCCGATGGTCGTGACCCACTCGTTGAGCCGGTCGAGGTCGTCCAGGCGCTGCTGCACGGGGACGAATTGCCGGGCGGGGTCGGCGGCGTAGGCCAGGAACACGAGTCCGCTGTCCTCGCCGGTCGTGCGCCGTGGATCCGGCTCGGTGTAGTTGTAGGCGCGCCGCAGGAACCGCTCCGCGGGATCGGTGCTGCGCGCCCGGGCGATGTGGCTGGCCGGGTCGATGACCGGGAAGCCGAAGCGGTCGGTCGCCCCGAAGTCGGGCTCGTCCCGCTCCGCGCGGCCCGTCAGGGGGGCACCGGTGTCCAGGCGCCGGCCGACGATCACCTCCCGCCCGATCCGGTCGACCCGGTCCCAGCGGTCCAGGCTCCATCCGGATGCGCCGTACGACGAGGAAGGTGCCTCCGTCGTACGGCTCGGGGGAGCGTGCCCACACGAGCGAGGCGAAGCCGGGATCGGCCTCGGTCGGGTTGACCGTGCCGTCGACCTGCCCCATCAGGTTGCGCATCGTGGTGCCGTCGGGGACGGTGCCGCGCGCGGTGCGGAAGCCGTGCTGGATCCAGCGGACGTCCGCGAACGGGCGGGCGTCCTTGAGCAGCATCCGCTTGGCGTGGGCCAGGGTGAGCGGGTCGTCGCTGCAGATCTGGGCGACGACGTCGGTCTGCGACCACCGCTCCTCCAGCCGGTCCCGGCGGAAGGACGGCAGGCTCCTCCAGCCGCGGCCGGCGCGCCGCCGGCACCAGCGCGCGCAGCACGCGCGGGCCGAAGCCGAAGGTCGCCGTCAGCCGCGACGGGTGCCCGGCGAGGTCCGGCTCGGTGTCCGCGAGCGCGGGCCGGCCGGCCGCGAGCCGGTCGGTGTCGTCGGACAGCAGGCGCATCATCCGGGCCAGGCTCGTCCCGGCCGCCGCGCAGGTCCCATCCCACCAGGGCGAGGTGGGCCTGCGGCGGGGTCGCGATCCCGGCCTGGTTCCGGCCGACCGCCGGTGCCGTCTCCGCCCCCGGGGACGGCCCGACCACACGGGTCGTGCCGTCCCCGGCCGGCGGGCGGGGTGCCGTCGCCGCCACGGCGGCGGAGGCACTCCAGCCCACCCCGGCACCGCCGAGCGCGGCGGCACCGGTGCGGAGGACGTTGCGGCGGTCCCAACGTGGACCGCCGGGCATCAGCCTGCTGCCGTCCGTGGGCTGGTACTTCTCGTCGGCCCCGTCGAACGGCTTGACGGTGGCCTCGACCTCGGTGGTCGAGCCGTCGCCGAGGGTGAGGGTGATCGTGACGGTGGTGCCCGCCGCGACCGGTCTCTCCAGGCTCCATCATCATGATGTGGTCGCCGCCGGGTGCGAGGGTCACCTTCCCCCGGCCGGTACGACGAAGCCGCCCTCCTTGGGCCGCATCGCCATCGAGCCGTCGGCGTTCTCGACGGTCTCGTGCAGGCTCGGTCATCGCGTTGACGGTCGTCGAGGCGCTGACGACGTCGATGTCCTGGCCGGAGTCTGTTGGACAGGATGCCGAAGGCGGCGGTCATCCCGCTGCCGGCGGCCTTGACCCACGGGTCGGTGACGCTGAGCGCCTGGGCCTGGTTCTGCGTGGTGGTCGTGCTCTCGACGGCCCGCGGTGGGGACGCGTCGTCGCTGCCGCAGGCCGCGAGGGCCGGGGCCAGCAGGCCGCACAGGAGTACGGCGGACAGGGTGGTCGTGCGCATGACGAGTTCTTCTCGATTCGGGTTCCGGGCGCGCGGGAGCGCGCAGCAACGGGCGCCACCGCACCCGCCGGAACCTGCAGGGACCGGACCGTCAGTGCGCGAGGCGCAGGGAGGGGAGGAGGGTGCTCGCCCCGGCCGGCGGACCGCGTGGCACCGCGGCGGAGCGCACCGTCTGCGAACGGACCGCGACGCGCTCGGTGGACACCCGCTGGCGACCGCGCACGGGCAGCGCGACCAGGCGCAGCAGCCGCAGCACCAGCCAGCCCAGCAACGCCCACACGGCCTTCACGACCGCCTGGTCGAGGCCGGCGGCGACGGCCGTCGTCGCGGCGACCACGCCGAGGTGGGTCAGCGCCATCGACGGCGTGAGCCCGACCGCGTCGAGCAGGCCCATCCCGCCCGCGGCCTGGTGGATGTGCCCGTGGTGGTGCAGGTCGCTCGGCGCCATCATCAGCGTCAGGTGGCCCACCGCCTGGGCGCAGAAGGCGACCAGCGCGAGCCGCGGCACGTCGACCCGCCCGATGCGGGTGAGCACGATCCCCAGCGGCAGCGCGACGCCCAGCACGACCAGGCCGGGCACCAGCAGGATCGTGCCGCCGCCGGCGACGTGCGCGCAGAGCGCGCCGAAGGCCGCGACCGAGACCGGCGAGGATGCCGCGGGCAGGCCGGAACCGGCGCCCTGAGGCGGCGGCGGTTCGGGTCGCGGACATCCCCGTCATGGTAGGCGGGTGGCGGCTGCGGAGCCTTCTGCTAGCGTCCGTGACGCCAGTCGCACTCACGAGGATCGTGGGTCAGGGAACCCGGTGAGAGTCCGGGACTGACGCGCAGCGGTGAGGGTGACGGGCGGGGCAACACGCCACTGGAGCGGGCAATTCGCCGCTCTGGGAAGGCGCTCCGTCCGGTCGATCCCGAGTCCGAAGACCTGCTGGCCGTGGACCTCCGGTCCGCGTCACCCCACCCACCAGGCTTCGCGCAAGAGCCTCGGACGAAAAGAGTGACCTGTGACGTCGCGTCGTGCCCGACTCCTCCCTGCCCTGCTCGCCCTCCCGCTGGCTCTCAGCCTCCCTGAGCGCCTGCGCCGGAGCACCCGAGCCCGAGACGAAGGCGGTCGCCGGGCCGTCGTACCCGGTGGAGGCGAGCAGGCTGCGGCTACACCTCCACCGTCGCCGCACCGCCCGAGCGCGCGGTGACGATGAACCAGGGCGCCACCGAGGTGATGCTCGCGCTCGGCCTGCAGGACCGGATGGCCGGCACGGCGTACCTCGACGACAGCGTGCCGGCGAAGTGGCGCGCGGCGTACGACGGGGTGGAGGTGCTCTCGAAGGAGTACCCGGACCACGAGACCCTGCTCGCCGCGAGGGCGGACTTCGTCTACGGCTCGTACTCCAGTGCGTTCGGCGACGAGGCTGCCGGATCCCAGCAGGAGCCTGGCGAAGCTCGGCATCGGCTCCTTCCTCTCGCTGTTCGGCTGCGGCGAGAACGAGCCCTCCGCGGAGGTCTCCTTCGACGCGGTGTGGGACGAGATCGAGACCGTGGCGGACGTCTTCGGCGTGCCGGAGCGGGCGGAGGCGGTCGTGGACGCGCAGGAGGAGGCGCTGGACGTGCTGGCCGCACAGGCGCCGGGCAAGGGGCTGGACGTGTTCTGGTTCGACTCCGGTGACAAGGCCGCCTTCGCCGGCGCGGGGGAGGGCGGCCCGCAGCCTGATTCTCGACGCCGTCGGCGCGACCAACGTCTTCGCCGACGTGAAGGGCGGCTGGGCCGACGTCAGGCTGGGAGCGGGTCGTGAAGGCCGATCCCGACCTGATCGTGCTCGCGGACGCGAGCCTGGTCGAGCGCGCGGGACAAGATCACGCTGCTGGAGAAGGACCCCGTGCTGAGGAACCTGCGCGCGGTGCGGGCGAAGGCGTACGTCGTGCTGCCCTTCTCCGCCACCACGCCCGGGATCCGGCTCGCCGACGGCGCCGTGGCGCTGGGCGAGGCGCTGACGAAGCGCTCCCGATGACGCTCGCGGCACGGCCGCTCGGTGTGGTGCTGGCGCTGCTGCTCGGCCTCGCGATCGTCGTCGCGGTCGGGATCGGCTCGGTGCACGTGCCGGTGACCGACGTGCTCGACGTGGTGCTGCGCCGCCTCGGCCTCGCCGTCGACGCCACCGTCGTGGACGACCGGATCGTGTGGCAGTCTGCGGATGCCCCGCGTGCTGGGGGCCGCGGCGACCGGCGCCGGGCTGGCCATCGCCGGCGCGGTGCTGCAGTCGCTGACCCGCAACGACCTCGCCGACCCCTACCTGCTGGGCATCTCCGGCGGTGCGACCGTCGGCGCGGTCACCGTGATCGTGCTGGGCGTCGGGGTGGCCGGGCTCGCCGGCGGTGCGGCGCTCGGCGCCGGCGCCTTCCTCGGAGCGCTCGTCGCGCTGGTCCTGGTGCTCGCGCTCGCCACCGGTCGCGGGGGTGACCTGCCGCCGGCCCGCACCGTGCTGGCCGGCGTGGCCGTCGCCCAGATGTGTGCGGCGTACACGTCCTTCGTGGTCATGACCAGCGGTGAGCGGGACGCGGCTCGGCGGGTGCTGGCCTGGACGATGGGCTCCCTCGCGGGCGTGCGCTGGCACAGCGCGGTGCTCCTGCTCGTCGTGGTGCTGCTCGCGACCGTGCTGGTGCTGGGCTTCGCCGCCGACCTCGACGCGTTCGCGTTCGGGGACGCCTCGGCGTCCTCGCTCGGCGTACCGGTCGAGCGGGTGCGCTGGATCCTCCTGGTCGGTACGGCGCTGCTGACCGCCTGCCTGGTCGCCTTCACCGGCGCCATCGGCTTCGTGGGACTGGTGGTCCCGCACGTCGTACGGCTGGTGTGCGGGCCGCTCCACCGGCGGTTGCTGCCGCTCAGCGCGCTGGCCGGTGCGATCCTCGTGGTCGGTGCCGACACCGTCGCCCGCTCGCTGGTCGACGGTCAGGAGATCCCGATCGGCGTGGTCACGGCGGTGCTGGGCGCGCCGGTCTTCGCCTGGCTGCTGCGGCGCGAGTCGAGGACCCGGTGATCGCCGCGGAGGGACTGGTGTGGGGCGTGCGCGGGCGAGCGATCCTCGACGACGTGGCGCTGGCGTGCCCGCCCGGCGCGGTGACCGGCCTGCTCGGCCCCAACGGATCGGGCAAGACGACCCTGCTGCACGTGATGGCCGGGCTGCGCCGTCCGCACACCGGCACCGTCCACCTCGACGGCGACGACGTCCACCGGCTGCCGGCGCGCGAGCGGGCCCGCCGGATCGCCCTCCTGGAGCAGGAGTCCGCCACCGGGCTGCCGCTCACCGCGCGGCAGGTCGTCGAGTCTCGGCCGGATCCCGCACCGCGGCCGCTGGCCCGCGCGGAACGGCGAGGGCGCCGCCGAGATCGGCGAGGCGCTGCGCCTCGCCGAGGTCGAGCACCTGGCCGGCCGCGACTGGCAGACGCTGTCGGGTGGGGAGCGCCAGCGGGTGCAGACTGGCCCGCGCACTGGCCCAGCGGCCCGCCGTGCTGATGCTGGACGAGCCGACCAACCACCTCGACCTCGCCCACCAGATCGACCTGCTCGCCACGGTCCGCGCTCTCGGCCGCACCGTCGTCGCCGCGCTGCACGACCTCGACCTGGCCGCGGCCTTCTGCGACCACCTCGTGGTGCTGCGCGCCGGCCGGGTGGTCGCCGCCGGACCGCCCGAGCAGGTGCTGACCGCCGCCCTCATCGCCGATGTCTACGGCGTGGAGGCCAGCGTCGGGCGGCACGGGACGTCGGGCCGGCTGCACGTGGTGTGGCACGACGAGCGGGCGGCGCGGTGAGCCGCGCGGTGGTGCTGGTCCCGCTGGGCGTCGACGCCGAGCGGCACGCCGACGACCTGCGGGCGGTGGCCCGGGCGACCGGTGCGACCCTCGCCTTCCTCCAAGCCGGTACGCCGGCCCTGGTCGACGAGCCTGGACCGGCTGGCCTCCCGCGGGGTGACCGGGGTCGAGCCTGGTCGGGCTCGGGCTCGGCGCGCCGGCCTCTCGCTCCTGGTTGCGCCGGGTCGCGGGGGACTGGGTCCGCCGCCACCCCGGGGTGTCGCTGGTGGTGGCGGACCGGCCGGCCACCGGTGCGGAGGCGCCGCTCACCTCGCCCGCGTGGGAGGAGGTGCCACGGCACGCCCGTCAGGTGCTGGTGTGCCGCGGACCACGCTGCTCGGCACGTGGCTCGGCCGGCACCGCGGTGGCGCTCGGCGAGGAGCCTGCGCCGGCGCGGGCTCGGGGACGACGACGTGCTCGTGACCATGACCGGCTGCCTGTTCCCCTGCAACCAGGCCCCGGTGGTGGTCGTCCACCCCGACGACGCCTGGTACGGCGCCGTGGACCCGTCCTGCGTCCGCCGGATCGTCGGTGACCACCTCGTCGGCGAGTCCCCGGTGCCCGGCCACCTCCTGGCGAGGAGTCCCAGCCCCAGGACCCCGGCGCCGACGACGAGCGCGCCGAGCAGCATCCCGCCGAGCACGTCGCTGGGGTAGTGCCGGCCGAGCAGCACCCGGTCCGCCCCCACCAGCAGCACGATCAGCGCCCCCGCGACCGCGGCCCACCCGCGGCGACCGGTCGCGACGAGCAGTGCCAGCACGAGCGCGGTCACCCCAGAGGTGTGGCCGGACGGGAACGCCGGGGTGCGGATCGCGTGCGCGGCGACCTGCCACTCCGGGCGGCCCCGGCCCACGACGTCCTTGAGGACGGCGGTCACGACCGTGGTCGCGGCGGTCGATCCGGCGACGAGTGCGGCGGCCCCCCAGGCCCGCCGCACCGCCAGGACCGCCGCGACCAGGACCGCCACCGCGACCAGCACCGGCTGGGCGAAGGCGACCTCCACCCCGTGCAGGGCAGGCACCAGGCCGTGGTCCACGGCCCAGTCGGTGGCGGGGCGCCCGAGTCCGTCGAGGCTCACCCGAGCGACCCGATGAGGGTCGTGAGGGCGCCCGTCTCGGCCTTCTGGTCCGGGGAGGACGCCCGGACCGACGTGAGCACGCCGTCCACCTGGTGGTCGACGTAGGTCCAGGTGCCGCAGTCCTTGGCGACCAGACGGTCCTGGGCGTCGTCCCACGCGGTCTCCAGGTCGGTCGCCCGCGCTGCTGCCGCGGACTGGTCGCCGGAGCGGACCCGGCCGAGGATGTCCTGCGAGATCTGCTTGAGCTCCGGACGTCACCGGCCGGGAACGCCTTCGCCGGGGCGACGTGGGCGCTGTCGTCCGCGCAGGTCGGTGCGGCGCCCTCCTCGGCCGCGAGCGCGTCCTGGTGCGGCTGGTGGTCGGCCCAGACCAGCACGCCGCAGGTCGCGATCGCCGCGAGTGCCAGCACGCCGAGCGAGATCCGCTGCCGGCCCTCCGAGGTCGGGGGTGCGCTCGCCTCGTCGTGCTCCTCGACGACGTCGGCCCGGCTCAGGGACAGGTAGACGACGCAGGCGAGGATCGCGCCGAGGAAGACCAGGCTGGTGCCGAAGGTGCCCAGGCCGAGGCCCTGCTCCTTGGCGGGGGTGGCCAGCCAGTCGCCGATGTTGGCGCCCAGCGGGCGGGTCAGGATGTAGGCCAGCCAGAAGGACAGCACCGGGTTCGCGCCGAAGCGCCACAGCCCGGTCACCAGCGCGATGAGGGCCAGCGGCAGCAGCACGGACTGGCCCGGCGCCCAACCGGTGAGCTCGAGCGTCCAGTCACCGGTGGCGGTGCCGAGGGCGAAGGTGACCAGGACGGCCAGCCAGTACCAGGCTCTCGCGCGGGGTGGTCACGATGCTGTGGATCGACAGGGTCCGCTCGCGGGCGTACCAGGCACCGAACACCGCGGCCAGCAGGGCGGCGAAGACGGTGCTGCTGATCCACAGCGGTACGCCGAGTTCGGTCGGTCAGGATGTCGGTGTAGAGCGTCCCGGTCACGCTCACCACGACGACCGTCAGCCAGTACGCAGCGGGGACGTAGGCGCGCAGCCGCATCTGCACGGCGAGCACGACGACGAAGACCACCGTGAAGAGCACGGCGGTGGGGACCAGTGCCGAAGCCGAGGGTCTCGTTGACGTAGTCGGCGAAGGCTCTCACCGACCGTGGTGCAGAGGATCTTGATGATCCAGAACCAGACGGTGACCTCGGGGACCTTGTTGAGCATCGGCGCCGCGCGGCGCAGGGGCGTGGTGGTCATGGCACCGAGGATCGGGTGCCGAACCTGACACGGACCTGACTGCGTGCGGCGTCCGCGCTACGGCGTGGGCAGCGTGATCACCAGCCGGGTCGCCAGCGGGCCGTCGCCGACGGTCACGTCACCGCCCATGCTGCGTGCGATCCGCCGTGACAGCGGCAGTCCCAGCCCGGCGCCGGCGCCGGTGGTGCGGCCCGGCTCGAAGACCCGCTCCCGCTCGGCGGGGCCGATGCCGGGGCCGTCGTCGTCGACGTACAAGGCGAGGGAAGCCGGGGCGGTGCAGGCCCGCGGAGACCACGGTGCGGCCGGCGAGCCGGCGTGCGTTGTCGAGGACCGGCGCGATCGCGCGCGCCGCGAGCGCGGTCGGCAGCAGCACGCGCAGCGCCGGGTCGACGTCCACCTCGACGCCCGCATGGTCGCCGGGCCCGAGCGCCTCGGCGACCGCGTCGACCACCCGGCAGGAGCCGGACATGGCCTGGCTGGACGCGGTCCGGGCCAGGCTCCAGCAGGCTCTCGATCGCGCTCGCCATCCGCCGGGCGGCGTCCTGCACCTCCTCCACCCGCTCCCGGGTGTCCGGGCTCAGGTCCGGGTCGAGCAGCAGCAGGTCCACGTTGAGCCGTACGGCGGTCAGCGGGGTCCGCGAACCGTGCGCCAGGCTCGGAGGTGAGTCGCTGCTCCGAGCGGATCGCGTGGGCGACCCGCTCCAGCAGGCGGTCCAGGGTCCGGCCGAGTGTCGCGAGCTCGTTGCCACCGGGCCCGGGGTCGAAGCGCATCCCCAGGTCGTGCTCGCTCCAGTCGTCGGCGGAGCGGGTCATCGCCACGACGGGTGCCAGCGCGCGCCGGCTCACCCACAGCGCGAGCCCCGCGGCCAGCACGATCATCAGCCCGCCCGCGCCGATGCACACGAGCAGCGCGAGCCGCTCCCCCCGCTCGTACGGCGCCGTCCGCTCCGTCACCACGACCACCCCGCGCGTGCCCGCGGACGTGCGGAACGGCTTCGCGCGGATCCGCCGCTCGTCGGTGCCGGACGGCTCGACGGTGCGTGTCCTCGGGGTCGTCGCCAGGGCGGCGTACTGCTCGGCGTCGGCGCTCGGGGCGCTGCCCGCGACCAGGCGGCCGGTGGCGTCGTAGACGGCCACGCCGGCGTCGAGCCGGGAGTCGGGGACGACGAGCCGGCCACCGGGGCCGGTGGTGGCGGAGCCGATCACGGCCTCGGTGCGGTCCTCCAGCACGGTGTCGACGCTGCGCCCGGTGGCGCCGGCGAGGACGAGCCTGCACCACGATCGTCAGCACCACGACGCCGAGCGCGGTGACCGCGGCGGTGAGCACGACGAGCCTGGGCACGGAAGGACCGGGCCCGTGCGGGCGGGCGGCTCACCCGGCACCGCCGGGGCTCAGCCGGTAGCCCACCCCGCGCACGGTCTCCACCTGGGCGCTCGCCCCGGCCTCGGCGAGCTTGGTGCGCACCCGCCGCATCAGCGAGTCCACGGTGTTGTCGCTGACCATCGCGCCGTCCGGCCAGGCCGCGGCGACCACCGCCGCCCGGCGCACCACCTCGCCGGGCCGGGCCGCGACGGCCGCGAGCATGCGGTACTCCGTCGGCGACAGCGGCACCTCCCCGGCGTCGGTGCGCAGCGAGTGGGTGACCGGGTCGAGGACCAGCCCGCTGTCGTCGCGTCGTACGGCGAGTCGGCGCCCGCGCCGCCCCAGCACCGCGATCCGCGCCATCAGCCTCCTTGACGTCGAAGGGCTTGGCGACGAAGTCGTCGCCACCGGCGCCGAAGCCCGCGAGGCGGTCGTGCACGGCGCCGTAGGCCGTCAGGAAGAGGACGGGTGCCTCCTGGCCGGCCGTCTTGAGGGCCTGGCACACGTCGCGGCCGTCGGCGTCGGGAAGCCCGATGTCCATCACGATCACGTCGAGCGCGTTGTCCTCGCCGAACAGGCGCAGCGCCTCGGCGCCGGTGTGCGCCACCACCGCGGTGTGCCCGGCCATCGTGAGGGCACCCCGAAGCGCCCGCCGCAGTGCCGGGTCGTCCTCGCAGATGCCCACGGTGAGCTCCATCCGGACCATCATGCCCGGTCCGGCGCGAAGGCCGCCCCCGGCGCGTCCGGGTAGGGCAGGATGGACGAGAATCATCAGTCCTGACGCGGGTTTCCGAGGCGGCAGGCCGACCGACGCGAGGGGGAGACGTGGTCGATGCGGTGACCGAGGTGGCGAGCCCACCGTCGTACGAGTCTGTTCGGCGTGAACTGGATCCGGCGAGTGCTGCACCGGGACCGGGTGCTGCGCACCATCGACCAGGTCCTCGGCGACCAGATCGCGCTCGGCCCGATCGGCGCCGGGCCGGGGCGTGCCTTCGCGAGCGTCAGGCTTCGTCGGCGACTTCGGGCCCACGACCGGCGAGGAGGTCGTCGGGGCGCCGCTGCTGACCTACGCCATCGACCTGCCGATCAGTGTGGTCTTCCAGCCTGGGTCGCCGCTGGACCGGCTGAACTTCAACGCCGAGGTCGTCGTACCGCTCCAGCCTGGTCGTGCACACCGAGGAGCCGCTGCGGCTGCGCCTGGGCTGGTGACGCCGACCGAGGACCAGATCGGTCTCGGTCTCAAGACGGACACCCGGCGCGGGGCGATGCTGCGCAAAGCTCACCGGGCTCGACTCCGGCCTGCGCCGCTTCGTGCTCAAGGTGATCGACACCGAGCCTGGCGAAGCCCTACGTGCAGCGGGCGACCCACCTCGACATGGAGGAGCTCATCGACCACGCGTGGCCGGCCCTGACCGAGCGCTTCCTGCCGCAGGGACCAGAGGACCGGCAGGCCTGAGACGGGCGCCACCACGGCCACCTATCGGATGCGATGGTTGGCCTGATTTTCAGACCTTTCTCCGGTAAAGATCCCTAATCTCGAAATCGGGTCTGGCTGCGACGTGGGGTCGTTGTCAGGAAGAGGGAGTGCTGAGCAACGGCTGCGGAAGAGATTTCCGGAGCAGGCTCCGGCGCTCCCTTCGCCGCTTTTCGGACGGCCCCGGCTCCGAGCAACGACCGGACGTGCGGTGGGCACGGCCGCCCGACCATGTGGGGACACCGAGATGAACCAGTCAGCGCGGCGTGAGGGCCGCATCTTCCGCCGGGGCCAGGCCCGGCGCACCGGGCTCGGGAAGCGGACCGCGCTGACCGTCCCGGTCGCCGCCCTGGTCGCCGTGACGACCTTCATGGCGCCCGGGTACGCCGACGACGCGGGCGACGGTGGCGCGAACCCGCCCGCCGCCGCCGAGGCCTCGGCCGACGTGCCCGCACCGGACCCGGCGGCCGCGCCCGAGCCGGCTCCCGCACCGGAGCCGGAGCCCGCACCCGCCCCCGAGCCGGACCCCGCACCCGCGCCCGCGCCCGAGCCCGACCCGGCACCCGCGCCGGACCCGGCCCCCCAGCAGCAGGAGGAGCCGGCGGCCCAGCCGCAGGACACCCCGGCGGACGCCGTACCGGCGGGTGACGGTGCGGAGGACAGTGCCAACGAGGTGCCCGCGAAGTCCCCGCAGTCCTCCGGTCCCCAGAGCGGGAACGGCGGCACACCCGGCGCCGCTCCCGAGGTGAAGGCGGCGGCCGCCCCGGCCGCGGTCAACACCAAGAAGGTCGTCGTCTGCAAGTACGCCGCCAAGCCGGGCGTGAACGAGAAGGCGCAGACGATCATCATCGTCAACACCAGCGCGCTCGGGAAGGCCTGGCCGGTCGGCACCTTCCCCTACGTCTTCGCCGACGCGCACAACCTGTCGGTGGCGATCCGCTACGCGAACGACGGCGAGCGCTCCAACCAGCCTGGACATCACCGAGTGCGACCCGGCTCCGGCGCCCACCGAGATCACGCCGCCCACGCCGGTCCTCAACGACCCGTGCGGCACGGGCAACGCGACCTGGAGCGTCCCGGCCGGTCCGTACGACGTCACCGTCAACCCGGACGGCAGCATCACGCTCACCGCGGACTCCGGCTACGAGTTCCCGGGTGGCGCGGCGACGTACCAGATCGCGGCGCCGGTGGAGACCAACACCGCGGCCTGCCCGGTGAACGAGAAGAAGGTCGTCGTCTGCAAGTACGCCGCCACCCCCGGCGGCGGTGAGAAGCCTCCAGACGATCGTCATCGTGAGCGTCAGCGCCCTGGGCAAGGACTGGCCCGGCACCTTCCCGTGGGAGTTCGCCGACGCGCAGTTCAAGTCCATCGCGATCCGCTACGCCAACGACGGCGAGCAGGCCCAGGACGTCCCGCTGTCGGCGTGCCCCGGTGACACCGAGGTGCTGCAGCGTCCCGACCTGACCGTCGACGACCCGTGCGGCCCGGACAACGCGGCCTACGTGAACATCCCGACCAGCCCGGACTACGACATCAGCGTCGACCCGGTCGACGGGAGCGTCGAGTCGACCGCCCACACCGGCTTCGTGTTCGACGGCGGTGAGCCGGTGATCTCCTACGACCCGCCGGTCGACAGCGGCACGGCGTGCCCGGTGGCGCGGGCGGTCGTGGCCTGTGTCTACCCGGACAGCGCGCGGGTCGTGGCCGGCGTACCGCTCGGCACGATCACGATCCTGGACGAGCTGACGGCCATCGCCAACGGCTTCCTGGGCGTCTTCCCGTTCGACTACACCAGCGGTACGGACACCGTGTCGGTGCTCGCCTACGTCCAGCCGGGCCAGACCGCGGCGGACTTCGACGCGCTGGAGATGTGTGGTGAGGTCGGCGGCATCTGCGAGGACGCCTCGACCGACCCGGGCGCCGTGGACGGGGACGGGGTGCCGTGCACCCCGACCGAGCCGACCCAGCCGACCCAGCCGGGCGCGCCGTCGGAGCCGGGCGAGGTCGGTGGGATCGTGACGACCGCCGCCCTGCCCGACACGGGTGGCCCCGCCGGGTTCCTGCTCCCGCTGGGTGCACTGCTCGTGCTCCTGGGGGCGGGGATGGTCATGGTGAGGCGTCCCCACTCCGCCTGACCATGGTCGGGAGCCCCTCCGGGTGAGGGGCACCTGACAGCCCGGTCGGGTCGGAGTGACCGAGAACCCGGGTGTTCGCCCCGCCGCAGGCAAGCGCTACTGCGGCGGGGCGAACGACGTCAGCCGGCTCTTCTCGTACGCCGACCGCAGGCGTTCGTAGCGCAGCCGGTTGGCCGCGATCGGGTCCAGCAGCAGCCAGGACGGCAGCCAGCGACGTGCCCCGCGCACCAGCGCGGCGTAGAGGCGGAACTCCCTCTCCCGACGGCGGGTCCAGCGCACACCGAGCAGGCTCGCGCATCCGTGGGTGGGCGGCCTTCTGTGCGCAGACCTTCGCCGGCCGGGTCAGGACCGGGGTCAGCAGCCGCCAGGCCGGGGTCAGCGCGAGCCTGAAGCCACCGGGGGCCGACCAGGGTGGGCACGGGCAGCGCGTCGAAGCGTGCGTCGGCCCACTGCAGGAAGGGGTTGTCGGCCAGCCGGGTCGCGGCCACCTCGTCGTAGTAGGCCTCCGCCTCGGCCCGGGTGCGCGGCACCCGGGCCCGGTCGCTCGGAAGGTCCAGGTCGGCCAGGTGCAGCACGGTGGCGTAGACCGCGTCCCGCTCCGGCTCGCTCAGCCGGGGGTAGGTCGTGACGTAGCCGGTGTGGAAGACCAGCAGGCTCGTCGTCCCGACCCACTTCCACAGGTCCGGGTCGAGCGCGCTGTAGCGCTCGCCCGCGAAGTGCCCCTTGCCGCGACCCCTGACCTCGCCGTGCAGGTGCTTGAGCCGGTTCGCGGTGGCGGCCCGGTCGGCGTCGTCGCCGAAGAGCAGCAGCGGCCCCCACAGGCTGCTGCGGATGCCCCGGTCGGTGAAGTTCGCGGCGAACCGGCCGCTGGCGTCGACGGCGGCGGCGACCTCGCGGTAGGCCACCTGGTCGAGGGCCAGCCGGCCGTAGAGGGCGAACGCGGCCGGCGTACCCAGCCAGCGGCGGACGTCGGCGGCCAGTGCGGCGTGCGGCTGGGAGGGGTGCCACGGGGCGACGGTCATCACGGCTCCTATCGGTCAACGAACGTTGACAGATCCCATGATGGGCCATCTGCACACGGGTGTGTCAAGATGTCCGCCATGGCCGATGCTCGACGCTACGGCGGCCAGGACGCCGCGCAGCGCGTGGCGGAGCGCCGCGCCCGGCTGCTCGCCGCCGGTCTCGCCGTGATGGGTGAGCGCGGCGTCGCCGGCGCGACCGTGCGCGGGGTCGCGGAGGCCTCCGGGCTGGCCGCGCGCTACTTCTACGAGAGCCTTCGCGAGCATCGAGGAGCCTGCAGGTCGCGGTCTTCGACACGATCGCGGCCGAGGCCGAGGCGCGCGCCGTCGCGGCGCTGGGCACCGCTCCCGGCGACCCGGTCGGACGGGTCCGGGCGGTGCTGGCCGAGATGGTCGACCTCTACCTCGACGACCCGGCGAAGGGCCGGGTCGCGCTCGTCGACTCGGTGAGTCTCGCCGGTGCTCGGGCCGCGGGTGCTCGCCGAGAGCAGCCGGTTCGCCGGGATGGTCGCCGCCACCGCGTCGAGCGGCGACCCGGGTGCGGCCACCGACGCGCTGCCGGTCGAGCCTGCGGGCCACCGCGCAGTTCCTCATCGGCGGGGTCGCGCACACCATCGGCGCGGTGCTCCGCGGCGACCTGCCCGCCGAGCGCGAGCAGACTGGTGGAGGTGATGGTCGGGCTCTTCCTCGCGGTCCGGCCCGACCTCGTCAGGCGCTGATGCTCGCCTCGGCCAGCAGGCTCGCGCACCCGCGGGATCACCGCGGTGCCGTAGAGACTCGATGCTGTGCATCAGCAGCGGGTGCGGCATCGAGCCGTTGCTGTACTTCAGGTCGAAGCGCTGGATGCCCAGGACCCGCGCGGTGGCGGCGATCTTGCGCGCGACGGTCTCCGGGGAGCCGACGTAGAGCGAGCCCTGCTCGACCTCCGCGTCGTACTGCTCGCGGGTGACCGGGCCCCAACCGCGCTCGGCGCCGATCCGGTCGCGATTGGCCTTGAAGTGCGGGTACAGCAGGCTCGCGGGCGTCGGTGTCGGTGTCCGCGACGAAGCCCGGCGAGTGCACGCCGATCGGCAGGTCCGGCTGCTCGAGCTCGGTGAGAGCGCGCCGGTAGAGGTCGGCGTACGGCGCGAAGCGGGCCGGGTCGCCGCCGATGATCGCCAGCATCAGCGGGAAGCCGTAGCGGGCCGCGCGGACCACGGACTCCGGCGAGCCGCCGACCCCGATCCAGGTCGGCATGTGCCCGCGCTCGGTGCGGGGGAAGACGCGGGCGTCCGTCAGCGGCGGGCGCAGCGTCCCGTTGCTCCACGAGACCGAGCCCTCGCCCTGCAGGGCAGCCCACAGGTCGAGCTTCTCGGCGAAGAGCCGCTCGTAGTCGGCCATGTCGAAGCCGAAGAGGGGGAAGGACTCGGTGAACGAGCCGCGGCCCAGCGTGATCTCGGCGCGACCGCCGGACACCGCGTCCAGCGTCGCGAAGCGCTCGTAGACCCGGACCGGGTCGTCGGAGCCTGAGCACCGTCACTGCCGTGCCGAGCAGGATCCGCTCGGTGCGGCTCGCGATCGCCGCGAGCACCATCTCCGGCGCGGAGACGGCGAAGTCGTCGCGGTGGTGCTCGCCGATGCCGATCGCGTCGACGCCCACCCGGTCGGCCAGGCTCTGCCTCGGCCACCAGGTTGCGGATCACCTGCGGGTAGGGCACCCGCTCGCCCGTCTCGGGGTCGAGGGTGACGTCGCCGAAGGTGTCCAGCCCGAGTCTGCAGGCTCCCGCGGCTCAGCCATCGGTAGGTGCCGCCTCCGGGTCGAAGTCGCGCACCGCGCTGATCACCTGCTCCAGTGCCGGACCGGGCAGCGCGCCGGCCTGCGAGAACACCAGGGCGCCGTTCTTGAACGCCATCAGCGTCGGGATCGAGGTCACCCGCGCGGCGGCCGCGAGCCTGCTGCTCCTCCTCGGTGTTGACCGAGGCGAACACCAGGTCGCCGTGCTTCTCCGAGGCCTCCTCGTAGATGGGCGCGAAGTTGCGGCACGGACCGCACCAGGACGCCCAGAAGTCGACGAACACGATCTGGTTGTCGAGCACCGTCTGCTCGAAGTTGCCGGCGGTGAGGTCGATGGTGGACATGCCCTGGTCAACGTGCGGGGGCGGTGAGAGATTCCTTCATCCGGTCGAGGTCCACGGTGCCCCGCATCCCCGGCACCGAGCCGGCGTCGTCGTGCTGCCACACCGACCAGGGACGACGCGGCGGGCGATCGCCCAGGCGGCGTACCCACTGGGGGTGATCCGCCAGGTCGTCGGCGAAGCCGAAGCGGGCCTCGAGGTCGGGGTAGAGGTAGACCAGGGTCCTCGTGCCGGTCGCCCGGTCGACGCGGCGCAGGAACGCGCGCACCTCGCGCAGCAGGTCCGCGGCGGGCGGCGGGTCGGCGCAGGCGCCCTGCAGGCTCGAGGTCGAGCGCGGGCGGCACGCTCGACCGTGCCGGCCCCAGGACGGCGAGGAAGTGCGCGGCCTGCGCGGCGCCGTCGGAGCAGAGCCTGGAAGTAGTGGTAGCCGGCCACGTCGATGCCCGCCCGCGTCGCCGCCGCCCGGTTGGCCGCGAAGTCGGGGTCGGTGAAGCCGGTGCCCTCGCTCGCCTTGAGGTAGGCGAAGGTGATCCCGCTCCGCGCGACCCGGGGCCAGTCGACCGGGCCCTGGTGGTGCGAGGCGTCGATGCCGTCGCGGTACGCCGGCTTCGTGGGCGGGGAGGTGGGTGAGGGCGAAGGCGTGGGGCTGGGCGTGGACGAGGGGGTGGGCGTCGGGGCCGCGGAGGTCGGTGACGTGCGGGGCGCGGGCGTCGTCGTACCGCCTCCGCAGGCGCTCAGCGCGAGGCCGAGACTCGCCAGCACCACCGGGATCCGCATGGGGCCAGCCTCTCAGGCCGTGGAGACGCGCGGGAAACCGTTGTCCGCTGCGCTCAGCCCGCACCACGTGCGTGCCGAGCGCGGGCCGACGGCCGGTCGGCGCCCGCTGCGGGCGCGTGTGCCGAGGGCGTAGGTTTCTCGCATGGGCGAGACCGTGCGGACCACCCACGTCCTGGTGGACGGGGAGAACATCGACGCCACCTTGGGCAACTCGATCCTGGGTCGCCGTCCGCGCCCGGAGGAGCGGCCCCGCTGGGAGCGGCTGCTGCAGTTCGTCGAGCGGCAGTGGGGGCAGCCGACCAACGGCCTGTTCTTCCTCGCGGCCAACAGCGAGACTGCCGATGTCCTTCGTGCAGGCCCTGATGGCGATCGGCTACCGCCCGATCCCGCTGTCCGGCGGTCCGGGCCAGAAGGTCGTGGACATCGCCATCCAGCGCACCCTGGCCGAGCCTGCGCAGCCGCGACGCCGACGTCGTCCTCGTCAGCAACGACGGCGACTTCCTCGAGCAGGTCGAGGATCTTCTCGACGGGCGCCGGATCGGACTCGCCGGGTTCACCGAGTTCCGCAACAGCGCCTTCACCGCCTACGCCGGGCGCGGGCTGGAGTTCTTCGACCTCGAGTACGACATGCACGCCTTCAACGAGCGCCTGCCGCGCGTGCGGATCATCCCGATCGACGACTTCGACCCGGCCGCCTTCCTCTGATGAGGCTGCTGGTCCTCGGCGGCACGCAGTTCCTCTCCCGCGAGGTGGCCGCCCAGGCAGCCCGGGCCGGGCACGAGGTGGTCTGCGCGAACCGTGGGCGGTCCGGCACCGCCGCGCCGGGCACCACGACGGTGCACTGGGACCGCGACGAGCCGGCACCGCCGGACCTGACCGCCGCCGGGCCGTACGACGCCGTGGTCGACGTCGCCCGGCAGCCGCAGCACGTGCGGCACGCGCTGGCCGCCGTACCGGACGCGCACTGGGTGTTCGTCTCCACGATCTCGGTCTACGCCGACGTGGCCGACCCCGCGGGTCCCGGCACGGGCCGGCTGCACGAGCCGGTCGGCGAGGACTACGGCGCGCTCAAGGTGGCCTGCGAGGAGCCTGGTCCGGGCGGCGGTCCCCGCGACGATCGTGCGCCCCGGCCTGGTCGTCGGGCCGGGCGACCCGAGCGGACGCTTCGCCTACTGGGCGCGGCGCGCCGGCGAGACGGGTGCACTGGTCGGGCCGGGGCAGCCGGACGCGCCGGTCCAGGTGATCGACGTGCGCGACCTCGCCGCGTGGATCATCACCCTCGCCGAGGAGCGACCGGAGACGACCCTCGACGCTGTCGGTCCGGTGCTGCCGATGGCGGACCTCGTGCGCGCGGTCGCCCCCGGCGCGGAGGTGACCTGGCTGCCGGACGCCTTCCTCGCCGAGCAGGGCGTGGCGCCGTGGGCCGGTCCGGACAGCATCCCCGTCTGGCTTCCCCGTCCCGAGCACGACGGCATGCTGGCCCACGACGCGCGGCCGGCCCTCGACGCCGGGCTCACCGTGCGGCCCCTCGCCGAGACGGTCCGGGACACCCGGGCCTGGCTGGAGGCGGACCCGGCGGCCGTGATCGGCGGCATCACCCGCGAGCGGGAGGCCGCCCTCCTCACCGCGTGGAGCACCACCTAGTCTCCTGCGGTGCTCCGCATCGCCACCGTCAACGTCAACGGCATCCGTGCGGCCCACCGCCGCGGCTTCGGTGACTGGCTCGCGACCCGCGGCTGCGACGTCGTCACGCTGCAGGAGGTGCGCTGCCCGGAGGACGCCCTGCCGGAGGGCGCGTTCGGCGACTACCACGCGTCGTACGACCTCGGACAGGTCGCCGGCCGCAACGGGGTCGCGGTGCTCACCAGGACTGCGCCGGTGGCCGTGCGGACCTGGTCGGCGCCCGACCCGGACCGGCCGCTGGCCCGGGAGCCTGAGGAAGCACGCGACCGAGGGCCGGTACGTCGAGGTGGACCTCGCCGACCTACCGCTCACCGTGGCGAGCCTGTACCTGCCCAAGGGCGGGCTGCCCGCGCACCTGCAGGACCCGAGACGGATGCGCGAGAGCCCGGACGGCGGCGCTAAGTACGAGCGGAAGATGCGTTTCCTCGCGGGCTTCGCGCGACACCTGTCGGCAGCGCGGAGGCGCGCGGCCGCGCAGGGCCGTGAGTTCCTGCTCACCGGTGACCTCAACGTCGCGCACACCCGCCTGGACGTCGCGAACTGGCGGCGCAGCAACCAGGTCGAGGGCTTCCTGCCCGAGGAGCGCGCGTGGTTGGACGCCCAGGCTCACCCCGCGCACGCTGGTCGACGTGGTCCGTCGGCTGCACCCGGACACCGAGGGGCCGTACTCCTGGTGGAGCCTGGCTCGGCCAGGCCTACGCCAAGGACGCCGGCTGGCGGATCGACTACCACCTGGCGACCCCGGCGCTGGCGCGCGCGGCCCGGGTGGCGGTGGTGGACCGCGAGCACGACGGAGTGCGCCTCAGCGACCACGCCCCCGTGGTGGTCGACTACAATCCGTACCAGATATCGAAACATACGGGTCGATAGTAGGAACGATCTCGCGTTGAATCGTGCTCCATGAGCACGATGGCCGTCCGCACCGCGGAGGAGCCGATCGCCGCGGCGGCGACGCCCGGCGTCCGGATCGAGGTCGAGGGAACCGTCACCGGCATCCCCTCGATCACCCTGCTTCCCGGCACCACGGTGCACGGCGGCACCCTGGTCTTCGGCGCCCGCGGCGTGCGGCTGACCAGGGACAATGCCCTGGAGGGCGTGACGATCTCCGCGCCGGCGTACGAGACGGCGGTGTGCAACGACACGTCGTACGACGACCTGGGGACGCTCCGGTTGCACGACGTCACCACCCGCGGGCAGGTGATCCTCCTCGCGGAGGGTGCGGTTCGCACGGGGGAGATCCGGATCGAGGGCCTGCACGTGGAGGCTGCCCGGCTCGCCGGCCGGGAGCAACGCCCTCGCGCCCTCGGCGTCGATGCCCACCAGGGCGGGCTCACCGTGTGGAACCGCCAGCACGACCCGGACGTGGTCCTCTCCGCGGAGATCCTCGACGTGTCCGCCGGCAGTGCGCAGGAGCCGATCGGCGGCAGCGGCGTCCTCGTCGGCGGCCGGACCGAGGTCAGCAGGCTGACGACCGGTGAGATCCACACCCACGGCCGGATCCCGGCGGGCACGCCGGACCTCGTCTCCGGCGGCGTCCTCGTGATCACCGGCGCCCGGGTGGGCGCGGTGGTCAACGGGGGCCCGGTCACGACGTACGGCCAGAGCGACATGGTGCTCCTCAACGGGGGGACGGTCGAGACCTGGACGGTGCTCGCGCCGGTGACCTCGCACGGACCGGGCGGGAGCGGCTTCGTGAACCTCGGCGAGCTGACCACCCTCGACGTGCAGGCGCCGGTCCAGACCCACGGCGCGGGCGCACGCGGCTTCGACCTCCGCGACGGCACCCTCGGCTCCGCCCGCTTCGCCTCGATCCGCACCACCGGCGACGGCTCGGCCGGGATCCGGGTCAGCCGGCCGATGGGCGAGCCTGGAGGTGGTCTCCGACGTGTCGACCTACGGCGGGGAGGGGCTGAGCCTCGTCGAGGGCGTGCAGCGCACGCTCTCCGCCGCGGCGCTGAGCATCCAGGAGGACGGCCGGGTCGAGCGGGTCCGGGTCGGCGGGCGGATCGCGACCGCGGGCGACGGCGTGGTCACCGTGGAGATCGGGGGCGAGCTGGGCCGCCTCGACGTCGCCGGCGGGGTGTGGGCCACCGGCCGTGGCAGCGACGCCGTGCACGCGGGTGCCGGCGCGCCGGACCTCACCGACCTGGAGGCCGTGGCGGACCACGGCCGGGCGATCGTGCGCTGACTCTCTCAGGCCCGCGCCGTCAGTGCGCGCGCGGTCGCGACGAGCGCGGTCGCGGCGGCCTCCTCGTCGACCGTGCCGGTGAAGAACACCGTGGAGACGGCAAGGTCGGGCTCGCCGCGCCAGGCGAGCGCCAGGGCCGTCGTGCCGGGGGGGCAGGTCGGCGGTGGTGCGGACCACGGCGGGCTCCTGCTGCTCCTTGCCGGACGCGTCGAGCGCGAGCAGGGCGGTCGCGGCGACGCCGCGGCCCAGGACCGACGCGGAGCCCTCGCGCAGGCCGATCGTGGGCTGGTCGCCGGGTGGTGGCACGCACAGCGCGACCACCTCCTGGTGGCGGTCGCGCACCGAGAGGACCGCCGTGGCGCCGGTGCGCGCGGCGAGCGCGGCCAGCGCCGGGCGGGCGAACTCGACGAGGATCCGCCGCTCGGGCGGGACCAGCCGCAGCAGCCCGAGCCCGGCGCGGTAGCCCTGGCCGTCGGCCTGGACGACCATGCCGCGGTCCTCGAGGGTGCGCAGCAGGCGGTAGGCGATGGACCGGTTGAGACCGCTCTCGCGGGCCACCTCGGTGATCGTCAGCGGCCGCTCGGAGCCGACGACGACGGCGAGCACGTCGAGCCCGCGCGCGAACGTCTGCGCCCCGGCATCGGGACGCCGCCCGCCCTCCTCCTCGTGCACCACGGCGCCACGCTACCGCCGGCGGCTCAGTCGACCTGCCGCTCGCCGGAGACCGGTACGACGGACACGGCCACCAGCGGGAAGGCCGCTGCCAGCACGAACGTCGCGCCGTAGGACCCCGCGGTGATCGCCAGGCCCGCCAGCGGCGGGACGGCCGCCGCGGCCAGCCTGCTGGGCGGTGTTCTGCAGGCCGAGCGCGCGTCCGGACCAGAACGGCCCGGCCCGCTCCGCGACGGCGGTGAAGGCGAGCCCGTTGTCGGCGACGGTGACCGCGGAGGCCACGACGAGCAGGGCGACCGCGGCGGCGGTGAGCGGGCCGGAGCCGTCGGCGGCGAGGGCGGTGAGCCCGAGCAGGGCCATGGTGGCCGCGGCGAGGACGGCGACCGAGCGCATCGGGCGCATCCGGCTGCCGAGCCGGTCGGAGACCCAGCCGGCGCCGACCCGCGCGGCCGCCCCGGCGACCTGGGTGCCGGCGACCACGCCCCCGGCGACGCCGGGGGACCAGCCCAGGTCCTCGACGAGCCAGGTCAGCCCGAAGGTCCACACCAGGAACTGCGGGACCACCAGCAGCACGGACGCGCCGTGGATCCGGGCGAGGAAGGCATCGGCGCGGTAGGGGTTGGCGACCGCGCCGGCCGCGGAGCGGTCCGGGCGCGGCGGGTCGAGCACGACGAGTGCCACCAGGACGGCGCTCAGCACGGCCGCGAGGGTCGGCACCCACAGCGCCGGGCCGATGCCGGCGTGGTGCGCGATGACCGCGACCGTCGCCGCGGCGAGGCCCACCCCGAGCGGCTGCCCGGTCTGCCGGATCCCCATCGCGAGGCCGCGCTGCTCCGGGGGGAACCAGCCCACCACGACGCGCCCCGAGGCGGAGTTGGTCGCCGCGGCGCCCACGCCCGCGACGCACAGCGCCGCCGCCATCGGCCACGGCTCACCCATCAGCGTCGCGACCGCGCCGCCGCCGGCGGTGATCGCCAGCCCGGCCAGCAGCGCGAACCGCTCGCCCCGCCGGTCGACCACGATGCCCCACAGCACGAGCGTGCACGTCAGCCCGGCCGTTGCGGCCGCGGCCACCAGGCCGGCCTCGGCGAGGCTCATCCCGTGCCCGCCCTCGCGCACCGGGCGGTGCAGGCTCCGGGATGAGGAACGCCGGCGAGGAGACCATGGCGGCGCTGGAGGCCTGGGCCGTCGTACCGGCCGCCAGCATCGCCCAGCGACGTGCGACCGTGATCGTCATGCCCTCAGTGGACCACACCGTCCATGAAATGAGACAAATTGTCTTGAGATGCGGACAATCGGGCGCGGACGTCGGCGTCCGAGCAGAATCCCCGGCCGCTCGCCTTGAGGCACAACAGCCCGAGCAGCCGGTCGTCGTCGGCGATCACGGCCATCCGCCGGGTGCCGGTACGACGCATCCAGGCCCCCACCTCGGCGAGCGGCTCGCCCGGCGCGGTCACCCGGCCCGCGGTGCTGCCGAGCCACCGGGCCGGTCCGCTCGTCGCGTCGACGAGGTCTGCGCGGGTCAGTGTGGTGACCAGCCGCGGGCCACGGGTGAGCAGCAGCAGGTGCACCTTGGGGTCGGCGAAGGCCGCCCGTGCCTCGGCGACGCAGACCGAGGCCGGCAGTGTCCTCGGGACGGTCACCATCGCCTCGGCGACCGTCCCGGTCACAGCGCCTCGACCCGCGCGGGGACGTGCTTGTGCCACGGCGTCCCCCAGAACCGGTCGCGCCGGGTGTTCGTCGTCAGGCTGGTTGAGCGGCACGCCGACGACGCTCTCGCCGTCCTCGCCCGGGTAGGCTCACGCCCAGGCCGTTGGGCAGGGAGACGTGCCCCGGCTGCATGATGTCGTTGACCTCGACCGTCGCCTCGGCGCTGCCCTGCTCGGTGACCACGCGAGCGCGCCCTCCGTCGGTCAGGCCCAACGCCTCGGCGTCCTCGGGGAGATCCGCAGCGCACCGTCCGCGTCGCGGCGTCGCCACTGGGGGTTGCGGATGATGACGTTGGCCGTGAAGGAGCGCCGCTCGCCCGCGGAGAGCACCAGCGGAAACTCGGCGCTGGTGTGCGCCGCGGGCGCTGCCAGCACGCGCGACAGGCTCCTCGAGCAGGCTCGGGCACGACGAGGTGGAAGCGCTGGTCCGCGTGGCGGACGTAGCCCCACGCGTCGTCGTGGTCGTCGACGGTGAAGGTGACCCCTTCGCGCCGCTCCAGGATGGCGTCGAAGAGCGCCCGGCCCTTGCGGAAGCCGGCCCCGTCGAAGCCCGCCCGCGCCAGCCCCTCGGGGTGGGCGATGGCGGCGAGGTGCGCCAGCCCCCAGACCGTCGCCGTCGCCTCCCTGCCCTCCCCGAGGGTGCGGCCCAGCGTCCGGTAGAGCAGGTACGGCGTCAGCCCGCGCAGGTCCGGTCGCGCGTGCACGGTCCCGAAGAAGGCCAGCGCGAAGGCCTCCGGGCCGATCCGGGCGGCGGTCGTGGTTCGGTCGAGCACCCGCGGCTCGACCACGCCGAGCCGGTCCAGCACCTCGGTGTAGATCTCCGCCTCCGGCCGGGTGCCGGGCAGGGGCGACATGAGCGGTGCGCGGAGCCTGGAAGACGTTGTGCGGGAAGTGCAGCGTGAAGAGGGAGGCCTCCCACTTCTCGAACTGGCTCGCCGCGGGCAGCACGAAGTCCGCGCAGCGCGCGGTCTCGGTCATCGCCACGTCGATCACCACGCTGACGTCGAGCCTGCGCGAAGGCCGCCCGGAGCCTGGTCGGACTCCGGCAGGGAGTGCACCGGGTTGGACGCCTCGACCCACAGTGCGCGGATCCGCTCCGGGTGGTCGGTCAGGATCTCCTCCACCAGCGCGGACGCCGGCATGATGCCGCCGATGACCCGGGCGCCGGTGACCGGCGTGGTCTCCGGTGCGGAGTGGTCCATCGAGACCCGGGCGGCAAGATCCGCGGCGAGCGGGACAGCGGTCGCCTCGAAGAAGGCGTCGAGCAGGCCGCCGGCGACCGTGGCGGCCACCTTCCCTGTCCCGGTGCGCCCGGCCAGGGCCAGCCCGCGGCGCAGTGCCCCGGAGCCGACGCTCATCGCCGCGAGACCGAGCGTCCGTCGTACCCGCTGGCGGGCGAGGCGCTCGTGCTGGCCGATCGGGAACCAGTGGCCCGCGATGGGGAAGAGCCAGGAGTGCATGTGCATCGCGCCGGGCTTGGCGAAGGCTGCCGGTGAGGATCCACAGCATCTTCTGCACGTACGAGACGACCGTGCTGTTGGGCGCCATCTGCACCCCCAGGTCCTCGTACGTCGCCACGCTCTCCGCGTCCGCGATGCGCCGGGCGGCGGCGCGGATCAGGTCCTCCTCCACCCCGCAGGTGGCGGCGCAGGCGGCGATGTCGACGCGCCGGAAGTGGGCGAGCACGGTCTCCACGCCGCTCGCGTGCGCCGCCAGCCACGCGTGGGCGACCAGGTCCTCCTGGACGAGGGTCGCGACCATCGCGGCCAGGCACCACACGTCGGTGCCGGGCCGCACCTGGAGGTGGAAGTCCGCGAATCCGGCGGTCTCCGAGCGGCGCGGGTCGATGACGATCATCGACCGCCTCGGGTCCCGAGAGATCTCACGCAGGGTGGGTCGTGAGCGTGCGACGCCGTGCGACTGCCAGGGGTTCTTGCCGACGAAGACCGCGACCTCGGTGTGCTCGAAGTCGCCGGTGGTGTGGCTGCCGTAGAGCAGGCTCGTCGACCCACGCCTCGCCGGTCTTCTCCTGGGCCAGCGCGTTGGAGTAGAGCCGTACGCCGAGGGCGTTCATCAGGGCCCGTCCGTGCGCGCCCTGCAGGTGGTTGCCCTGCCCGCCGCCGCCGTAGAACGCGATGCTCTCGCCGCCGTGCTCCGCGCGCACCGCGCTCAGCCGCGCGGCGATCTCGTCGAGAGCGGTCGCCCAGCCGATCGGCTCGTAGGTCCCGTCCGGGCGGCGCCGCATCGGGGTGTCCAGCCGGTGCTGGCCGTTCTGGTAGTAGTCCAGGCGCAGCGGCTTCTCGCAGGTGTAGCCCTGCGACTCCGGATGCTCCTTGTCGCCGCGGATCTTCGCCAGCCGCCGCCCGTCGAGGGCCACCTCCAGCCCGCAGTTGCACTCGCACAGGATGCAGGCGGTCTTCTGCCAGGCCGGGGACTCCGTCGTCGACGTCATGGGACCGACCATCGGCTATGCAACATGTCATAGTCAAGAGTCGGGTTAGGGTGATCCGAGTCGCACGGGGAGGCGGAGCAGGTGGCACGTGGCACGAGACAGCGGATGGTCGACAGCGCCGTGGAGCCTGCTGCGCGAGGGCGGCACCGGCGCGGTGACCCTCGACGCCGTGCTGCGCCGTGCGGACGCGCCGCGCGGCTCGGTCTACCACCACTTTCCCGGCGGCCGGGACCAGGCTGCTGCTCGAGGCCGGCGAGCAGGGCGCCGACTTCATCGGCCGGATGATCGACGGCGTCGAGGGCGATCCCGCCGAGACTCATCGACCTCTTCGTGGAGTTCTGGCGTGCGCTGCTCCTCGACAGCGACTTCGAGGCCGGCTGCCCGGTCGCCTCCCTCGCGCTGACCCCGGGCTCCACCGACACTGCCGAGGTCGCCCGTCGCGCGTTCACCCGCTGGGCCGCGTCGATCGCCGCGCGCCTGGTCGCCGCCGGCCGCGAGACGGAGGAGGCGCGAGCCCTGGCCTCGGCCGCCCTCGCCGCCGTCGAGGGCGCCATCCTGCTCGCCCGCGCCCACCGCTCGACCCAGCCGCTCGACGACGTCGGGCGGGTGCTGCACGCCTACCTGGCGCTCTAGCCAGATCTGCGTGCTGACGTCGCCGGCACCGCGGGCCGTTGGCGGGCGAGCCACGTGTGCCGTCGGTGGCGACGCGCTACCTTGCGACACGTGAACAAGACTTCCGGGACCCTCGCCGCCCTCGCCGCCGTCCTCGCCCTCGCCGGGTGTGGCAACGATGACGGGGCCAAGGACTCCTCGGACGCCGACCAGCCCGCCGCTCTCACCAAGAGCGAGCCTGATCGCGAAGGGCGACGCCATCTGCAAGGCCGGCAACGACCGCATCGAGAAGGCCGGGGCCGGCTTCGACGAGAACTCCTCGAAGGAGGAGGTCGTCGCCTTCGTCAAGGACACCCTGGTCCCCGACGTCGAGCGCCAGGCTCGCGAGTCGCGCGCCCTCGAGCCCCCGGCGGCCGACGCGAAGACCTACGAGGCGATCCTCGACGCGATCGACACCGAGGTCGCCAAGGTGAAGAAGGACCCGATGGAGGCGCTGAGCTCCGACGACCCGTTCGCCCAGGCCAACCAGACTCGCCACGAAGTACGGCTTCAAGGAGTGCGGCGACAGGTGGTTAGTCGCCGCTCGGCACGATCGCCGAGATCACCGTCCCGTCGGCCCGCTGGATCCCCGCCGGGTACGGCGGCTCGCCCTCCAGTCGCGGGCCCTGGTGCTCCAGCGGGAGCACCACCGGGTCGCCGGGGAGGAGCCTTCACCGGCTCCCCGCGCACGGAGAGCGTGACCGGACCGTCGCCGGCCTCGACGTACAGGCTCGAGACCGGTGGGCCGGACCGCCACGCGGACCCGGGTGCCGAGCAGGGTGACCCGGTAGGTGAGGGAGTCCCAGCCGTCCGGCAGTCGCGGGTCGATCTGCCACTGCTGGTCGCCGGCCCCCGAGCCGATGTCGCGGAAGCCGCCGAAGCCGCCGACCAGGGCACTCCACACCCCGCCGGTGGAGGCGACGTGCACCCCGTCGGAGGTGTTGTTGTGGCGGTCGTCGAGGTCGACGAAGAGGGCGGACATGAAGTACCGCAGCGCGAGGTCGTGGTAGCCGACCTCCGCGGCGATGATCGACTGCACCACCGCGGACAGCGTGGAGTCGCCGGTGGTGATCGGGTCGTAGTAGTCGAAGTCCGCCTTCTTCTGCTCGGGCGTGAACTCCTCGCCCTGCAGAAAGAGGGCGAGCACCACGTCGGCCTGCTTGAGCACCTGGAAGCGGTAGATCACCAGCGGGTGGTAGTTCAGCAGCAGCGGCCGCTTGTCGAGCGGGGTGTTCTCCAGGTCCCACATCTCGCGCTCGAGGAAGTGGCGGTCCTGCGGGTGGATGCCGAGGAACTCGTCGTAGGGGATGTACATCCCCTGGGCGCACTCGGCCCACTCCTCGGGCTCGTCCTCGGTCAGCCCGGTCCGGCGCACCAGCCCCTCGTAGGCCGTCGGGTCGTCGCGCTGCAGGCTCCCACACGGCCCGGGCGGCGCGGCGCAGGTTGAAGCGCGCGAGCACGTTCGTGTACAGGTTGTCGTTGACGACGGTGGTGTACTCGTCCGGCCCGGTCACGCCGTGGATGTGGAAGGTGCGGCTGCCGCCCTCGCCGGCGTGGTCGTCGCGCCAGAACCCGAGATCGGCCCACAGCCGCGCGGTCTCCACGAAGATGTCGACCGCCTCGCGGGCCAGGAACTCCTGGTCGCCGGTGGCGCCGGCGTACTGGCTCAGGGCGTAGGCGATGTCCGCGTCGATGTGGTACTGCGCCGTGCCGGCCGCGTAGTACGCCGACGCCTCGTGCCCGTTGATCGTGCGCCACGGGAAGAGCGCGCCCTTCTGCGACAGGCTCGCGGGCGCGGTGCCGGGCGTTGCCGAGCAGCGTGGAGCGGAAGCGCAGCGCGTTCCGCGCCGCCCACGGCATCGTGTAGGTGAGGAAGGGCATCACGTAGATCTCGGTGTCCCAGAAGTAGTGGCCGCCGTAGCCGGAGCCGCTCACCCCCTTGGCCGCGATGCCCTGCCCCTCGGCCCGCGCCGAGGCCTGCAGGATCGAGAAGAGGTTCCACCGCACGGCCTGCTGCAGGCTCGGGCTGGCCCGGGATCTCCACGTCCGCGCGGGACCAGAAGTCCGCGAGCCAGGCCTCCTGGGCGGCGTACTGGTGGGCGACGGTCTCCTCGTGCGTGCGGTCCAGGGTCCGCTCGCAGCGGTCGATCAGGCTCGCGCGGCGGGACGGTCTCGGCGGTGTGGAAGGCGACCAGGCTTGGTCAGCCGGACCGGGACGCCGGGCTCGGCCGCGACCCGGTAGATCACCTTGGCCATGTCGTCCTCGGAGTGCACCTCCATGGAGTACGACGAGGCGGTCTCCAGCGTGTGGTCGGCGACCACGCCCAGGGTCATCCCGCTCTGCGCGGTGCGGTAGCCGAGCCTTGATCCGCCCGGTCTCCGGGTCGGCGTCGTGGAGCCGGGGGACGAGCACGCGACGGCTGAACATCTCGGCCTTGCGCGGGTCCGCCTTGCCCTGCTCGCCACCGCCGCCGTTGGGCGCCTCGCCCTCCTGGTCCTGGCGGTTGATCAGCCTGCGAGGAGATCGCCAGCGAGGCGTGCTGGTCGAGCGGGGTCACCTCGAAGGTGAGCACCGCGAGGTGGCGCTGCTCCAGCGGCACCATCCGGGTGCTGCGGATCCGCACCCGCTTGCCGCCGGGCGTGCGCCAGAGCAGGCTCGCGGGAGAGCACGCCGGTGCGGAAGTCGAGCGCACGCTCGTACTCGATGAGGTCGGCGACCGAGACCTGGAGCGGCTCGTCGTCGACGTAGAGCCGGATCACCTTGGGGTCCGGCACGTTGACGATCGTCTGGCCGACCCGCGCGAAGCCGTAGGCCTCCTCGGCGTGGGAGATCGGCCAGGTCTCGTGGAAGCCGTTGATGTAGGTGCCGTCGACGTGCGCGTCCCGGCTCTCGGAGTAGTTGCCGCGCAGGCCGAGGTAGCCGTTGCCGACGGTGAACAGCGACTCGGTCGTGCCGAGGTCGTGCTTGTCGAAGCGGGTCTCGACCAGGCGCCACTCGTCGGCGGGGAAGCGGGTGCGGTCCAGCGGGTCGGCGACCGGCGGGGCCTTGTGCGAGGGGCCGTCCGGCGGCGGCGCGTTCACGCCTGCTCCCCGGCGAGACTCGGCGAGGTCCTTCACGACGATGTCCGCGCCCGCCTGGCGCAGCGCGTCCGCACCCGCGCCGCGGTCGACGCCGATCACCAGGCCGAAGCCTCCCGCGTGCCCGGCCGCCACCCCGCTGGTGGCGTCCTCGAGCACGACCGCCTTGTCGTCGGTGGCCCCCAGCACCTGGGCCGCGTGCGCGAAGGTGTCCGGCGCCGGCTTGCCCGGCAGGCCCAGGCTCGGCCGCGAGCCCGCCGTGCATGACGAAGTCGAAGTACCGGGTCAGGCCCGCCGCCTCCAGCACCGCGGGGGCGTTCTTCGAGGACGACACGACGGCCAGGCTTCCGGCCGCTCGCGTGCAGGCTGCTCGATCAGGGTGACCGAGCCCGGGTAGGCCTCCACGCCGTCCCGGTCGAGGATCTCGTTGAAGGCGTCGTTCTTGCGGTTGCCCAGCCCGCACACCGTCTCCGCGTCCGGGGGATCGTCCGGGGTGCCCTCCGGCAGGGTGATCCCGCGGGAGGCGAGGAACGCGCGGACGCCGTCGTAGCGGGGCTTGCCGTCGACATGGTCGAAGTAGTCCTGCTCGGTGTACGGCGCCGCGTCCGGCGCGTGCGCCTGGAGGAAGGCGGTGAACATCTCCGCCCAGGCGTGCATGTGCACCTCGGCCGTCGGCGTCACGACGCCGTCGAGGTCGAAGAGCACGGCGTCGTACAGGGTCCAGTCGACAGGGGTCCGGGGCACGGGGTTCAGGCTAGCCGGGCGACGGAGTGGTGGGTGTCACCCGGATCTCGGGGCCGGATCAGGGAACATCCGGATCTGTCGGAGTCTGTCGTCTGGTGGAATAGCGCCATGCGCATCCCCCTCCTCGGCACCGTGAAGCAGCGCGCCGGCGTCTGGCTGCTCAACCGGACGATGCGCAACGGCATCGACCTGCGCAAGCCTGCGCTTCCTGCCGTCCGCCGTCACCCTCCCGCTCAAGCGCGACGGGCTCGACCCGCTTCCCGCGATGATGAAGGTGCAGGCCGAGCAGCCGGTCAAGAAGCTCGCCGACCTCTTCGGCAAGGGCGTGTGGCTCGTCAGCGGGTACGACGAGTCGCGCGAGGTCCTCGCCGGCGGCGCCGACGTGTGGTCCAACGACCTCGGCCAGTTCGTCTCCCAGGAGGGGCGCTCGGAGGAGGAGCAGATCGGCGGCCTCGGGATGACCGACCCGCCGCTGCACACCGCCCTGCGCCGCTACCTCACCCCCGAGTTCACGATGCGCCGCCTGGCCCGCCTGCAGCCCGGCATCGAGTCGATCGTCAAGCAGCGCCTCGACGCGATGGCCGCTGCGGGTGCCTCGGGCAAGCCGGTCGACATGGTCGAGGAGTTCGCGTTCGCCGTGCCGTTCGACGTGATCTGCGACCTGCTCGGGCTCCCCGTCGACGACCGCGCGCGCTTCCTGGAGCTCGGTGTCGCCCGCTTCGACCTCACCGAGGGCGGGGCCGGTGCCTTCGGTGCGGCCGCGCACACCCGCGAGTTCCTGATCAACGCGGTGCGCGAGCAGCGGGCCCACCCCGGCGACGGCCTGATCGGCGCGCTCCTCAAGGAGCACGGCGACGAGCTCGACGACGTCACCCTCGGCGGGATCGCCGACGGCGTCTTCCTCGGCGGCTACGAGACCTCCGCGTCCATGCTCGCGCTGGGCGCCTACCTCATCGCCACGACGCCGAAGGCCGGGGAGATGCTGCGCTCCGAGGACGCCGAGCAGGTCAACCAGGTCGTCGAGGAGCCTGCTGCGCCACCTGTGCGTCGTCCAGGCTGGCCTTCCTGCGCTTCGCCAAGACCGACGTCGAGGTCGGCGGCGTGCTGATCAAGGAGGGCGACGCCGTCGGCGTCTCGCTCCTCGCGGCCAACCGCGACCCGGTGCTCGGCGAGGACCTCGGCACCTTCGACCCCGAGCGCGAGCCCACCCGCCACCTGGCCTTCGGCTGGGGCATGCACCGCTGTGTCGGCGCCGAGCCTGGCGCGGATGGAGCCTGCGCACTGCCCTGCAGATGCTCGCCGAGCGCTTCCCGAACCTCGCCATGGCCGCCGACATCTCCGACCTCGACTTCCGCAAGGCTCTCCGCGGTCTACGGCGTCGAGGCGCTGCCCGTGCTGCTCGACGGCGACCGGGCGCCGGTCTCCGCCTGAGCCGGCCGGTTGTCCGCTCGCGACGGCGGGTGCGGCGGCGCTAGGTTCGGTGGTCATGACGTCGGTCAAGCAGGTCCAGGTCACCTTCGACTGCGCGGAGCCGGAGCGGGTCGCCCGGTTCTGGTCCGAGGTGCTGGGCTACGTCGTCCCGCCGGACGCGAGCGGCTTCGAGGACTGGAGCGCGTGCGTGGACCCGACCGGGGCCGGTCCCCGGCTGTACTTCCAGCGGGTGCCGGAGGGGAAGACCGTCAAGAACCGCGTGCACCTCGACGTCCGGGTCGGCACAGGTCTGGCCGGCGCGGAGCGGCTGGCCGCCCTCGAGGCCGAGTGCGCCCGGCTGGTGCCGCTCGGCGCGACCCGGCTGGAGTCTGCTGGACGACGGCACGGACTCCTGCATCGTGATGCAGGACATCGAGGGCAACGAGTTCTGCATCGACTGAAGCGCCCGGGCGTCGGCCTACTTGCTGGTCGTCAGCCGGTACTGCCGCACCGCCAGCGGCGCGAACACCGCGATGATCCCGACCACCCAGATCAGGGTGTAGGCGACCGGGTGCTGCAGCGACCACGCGTCGGAGCCGGGCCCGACGCCGGTGTTGCCGAACAGGTCGCGACTGGCCTGGGTGACCGCGGAGACCGGGTTCCACTCGACGACGGGCTTGAGCACGCTGTTGAAGGAGCCTGGTCGGCACGAAGGCGTTGGAGACGAAGGTCAACGGCATGATCACGATGAACGACGCGTTGTTGATGACCTCCACGCTGGGCACCATCAGCCCGACCCAGGCCATCACCCAGGCTGATCGCGTAGCCGAAGACGAGCAGCAGCGCGAAGCCCGCGATCGCGTCCAGGAAGCCCTCGCGGATGCGCCAGCCGACGACGAAGCCGGTGATCGCCATGATGATCAGCGAGAGCACGTTGTAGACCACGTCGGAGGACGTGCGCCCCACCAGGACGGCGGAGTTGGACATCGGCAGCGAGCGGAACCGGTCGATGATGCCCTTCTGCATGTCCTCGGCCAGACCGGCGCCGGTGAAGGTCGCGCCGAACACGATGGTCTGGCCGAAGATGCCGGCGATCAGCCACTCGCGGTAGTTGACGCCCGGGGTCTCGATCGCGCCGCCGAAGACGTAGGCGAACAGCAGCACGAACATGATCGGGCTGACCAGGACGAAGACCAGGATCTCGGGGACCCGCACGATCTTGATCAGGTTGCGCTGGGCGACCACCCAGCCGTCGTTCACCGCTTGCGCCATGGTGCTCACTGCTCGGCCTCCGTGCTGTCGTGTCCGGTCAGGGAGAGGAAGACGTCGTCGAGGGTGGGCCGTCGCAGCCCGACGTCGAGGACCTTGACCGCGTCGCGCTCGAAGGCCTGCAGCACGCGCAGCAGGTCGCCGGCGGCCTCGTCGCCGACGGCGGCGGCCAGCTCGCGGCCGCCACCGGTGACCTGCACCTCGCCGACCGCGACCTCGTTGAGCACGCGGCTCGCGGCATCCGCGTCGGCCGGGCTCACCAGCACGACCTCGATCCGCTGGCCGCCGGTCTGCGCCTTGAGCTCGTCGGCGGTGCCGTGCGCGATCTCGCGGCCGTGGTCGATCACCACGATGTCGTCGGCGAGGACGTCGGCCTCCTCGAGGTACTGCGTCGTCAGCAGCAGGGTCGCGCCGTCGGAGACCAGGCTCCCGGATGACGTCCCACATCAGCCTGCCGGCTGCGCGGGTCGAGGCCGGTGGTGGGCTCGTCGAGCACGATCACCGGCGGCGCGGCGACCAGGGCTCCGGCCAGGTCGAGGCGCCGGCGCTGCCCGCCGGAGTAGGTCTTCGTCGGCCGGCTCGCGAACTCGGTGAGGTCGAAGCGCTCGAGCAGGCTCCTGCGCGCGGTCGCGGGCCCGCTTGCGGCCGAGGTGGTAGAGCCGGCCGATCATCACGAGGTTCTCGTACGCCGTGAGGTGCTCGTCGACCGCGGCGTACTGCCCCGAGAGCCCGATCTTCGACTTGGCCGCCGCGGGGTCGGCGAGCACGTCGATGCCGGCCACCCGCGCGGCGCCCGCGTCGGGCTTGAGCAACGTGGTCAGGCAGCGCACGGCGGTGGTCTTGCCCGCGCCGTTGGGCCCGAGCAGTGCGAGCACCTTGCCCTCGGGCACCGCGAGGTCCAGGCCCGCGAGGGCCTCGACGTCCTTGTAGCGCTTGACCAGCCCGGTCGCGCTGATCATCGGTTCGCTCATGGCCATGACGCTAGAGACCGCCACCGACACCGGAACTCATCGAGTGAGGCAAGCCTGCCTTTCCTGGAATCGTTCAAGAAAGCGTGGCAGGGTGATCGTCATCGGCCCCCACCGGGCTGGCATCCGTGACAGCAAGCGAAGGGAGCACCACCCCATGAGCACCGCGACGCGCCACCGCACCGAGAAGCACGTCTCGCACCCCGCCTTCCGAGCCGACGAGCAGTTCGCCGGCCACCTCCAGCAGCCTGCTGGTCGACCTCAACGACCTCGCCCTGCAGGGCAAGCAGGCGCACTGGAACATCGTGGGCCCGAACTTCCGCGACCTGCACCTGCAGGCTGGACGAGATCATCGACGCCGCCCGCGCCTTCGGTGACGACGTCGCCGAGCGGATGCGCGCCGTGTACGCCGTCCCGGACGGCACCTCGGCCCGGATCGCCGCGCAGAGCAGCCTGCCGGCCTTCCCGCTCGGCGAGGTGCTCACGGGAGACGCCATCGACGCGATCGTCGCCTCGATCTACGCCGTGGCCGGCACCGCCCGCCGCATCCACGACGACATCGACGCGGCCGACCCGACGACTGCCGACCTGCTGCACACGATCCTCGAGCGGCTCGAGCAGACTCGCCTGGCTGACCGACGCCGAGCGCCGCACGCCCGGCGCCTCGGTGCCGGAGGCCGTCCAGGCCTGAGCCCTAGACAGATCGGCTGATGTGTCTCATCCTGGGGACATGCCAGCCGATCTGTCGTCTCCGCCGGGGTACCGGCCCGGCGGGGGAGCGGCGTGGCGCGACCCCTGGCCGTCGTACGCCGCCCTGCGGGACCACGACCCGGTCCACCACGTCGCCGCGGGTGACTTCTTCGTGCTCTCCCGGCACGCCGACGTGCTCGCCGCGGCCGTCGACACGCAGACCTTCTCCAGCGCCCACGGGCTGACCGTCGCCTACGACGAGCCTGGAGCGGATCGGCCCGGCCGACAACCCGCCGTTCGTGATGACCGACCCGCCGGTGCACACCGTGTTCCGCAAAGTCTGGTCGCGCGGGGGTTCACGCCGCGCCAGGTCGGCGAGCCTGGAGCCGGTGGTGCGCGCCTTCGCCGCCGAGCGGCTCGACCGGCTGCGCGCCGCGGGCGGCGGTGACGTGGTCGCGGCGCTGTTCAAGCCGCTGCCCAGCCTCGTGGTCGGGCACTACCTCGGCGTGCCCGAGGAGGACCGGGCGCGCTTCGACGACTGGAGCACCGCGATCGTCGCCGCCAACGCGGAGGGTGCCGCCGAGGCGGCCGGTGCGACGGCGGAGCCTGATGGCCTACTTCGCCGACCTCGTCGCGCGGCGCCGGCGCGAGCCCGGCGAGGACACCGTCTCCCAGGCTCGTCCGTGCGGGCGTCGCCGGCGACGACGCGGGCCTGCTGTCGGTGCTGGCCTTCGTCTTCACGATGGTCGCCGGCGGCAACGACACCACGACGGGCGCGCTCGGCGGCGCGGTCCAGCCTGCTCGCCGCCGACGAGCGCCAACGCGCCCTGCTCGTCGCCGATCACGGCCTGGTGCCCGACGCCGTCGAGGAGGTCCTGCGGCTCACCTCGCCCGTCCAGGGCCTGGCCCGGACCACCACGCGGACGGTGAGCCTGCACGGCCGCACGATCCCGAGGGGCTGCAAGGTCCTGCTGCTGTACGCCGCCGGCAACCGCGACCCGCGCAAGTACGGTCCCGACGCCGAAGAGCTCGACCTGCGTCGTCGCCCGACCCAGGTCCTGACGTTCAGCCAGGGCCACCACCACTGCCTCGGCGCGGCCGCGGCCCGGCTGCAGGTCCGGGTCACCCTGGAGGAGCCTGCTGCGCCGGATCCCCCACTTCACGGTGGACCCGGACGCGATCACCTGGGCGCCCGGCGCCTACGTACGACGACCGCTGAGCGTCCCGCTGGAGGTCGCGTGAGCCTGGGTCGATCGTCGTACGCCGGCGGTGGAGCGGATCCTCGACGCCGCTGGCGAGTCTCTTCGCCGAGTCCGGTGTGGAGGCCGTCTCGATGGCCCGGATCGCCGCCGGTGCGGGCTGTTCGCGGGCCACGCTCTACCGCTACTTCCCGGACCGGCCCACCCTGCAGGCTCGCCTTCGTCCAGCGGGAGGCCGTCCGCGTCGGCTCCGCGGTGGCGGCCGAGCGCCCGCGCGACCGGCCGACGCGATCGTCGCGGCGCTGCGCCACGTGCGGGCGAACCCCGCGTTGCTGGCGTGGTTCGGCGACCGGGACGCCGCGCACACCGCCGACCTCGCGCAGGGCTCGGAGGTGGTCGAGGCGATCGGTCTGAGCATGGCCGCCGACGCCGAGAGCGCCCGGTGGCTGGTGCGGGTGATCGTCTCGCTGCTCACCGTGCCGGGGGCGGACGAGGCGGAGGAACGGCGGCTGGTGGAGCGCTTCGTCCTGCCGGTCGTCGTTGCGTCGCGCACGTCATGAGACCTGCTCGGCCTTCGCGGTGGCGACGTGCAGGTTCTGGTCACCGCACTTCCCGTGGTCGAACAGGAGCGCGACCCTGGTCGGCTCGTCCGGGTCCACGCAGGCGGGCAGGCTCCTGGCCCGCGCGGAGGGACTGCCACAGCGCATCGGTCTGGTACGAGAAGACGTGCCCCGCGTAGCGGTGGCCGTCGTGGGCATAGGTGAACTCGACCCACTTCTTGTTGGAGCCTGAGAGCCTTGTAGGCGCCGTAGAGGTCCGCCTTCGTGAGGTGGACCGTGACCGGCCGCGAGAGAGCGGCCTGCTCGGGGTGGGTCGCCTTCCAGACGAGGAACCCGGCCCCCGCCGCGAAGAGGGCGGTGATCACGAGGGCGGTCAGCAGGAACGAGCGCAGCGCGCTGCCGCGGCGCGGGACGTCGTCACTCACGCGGATCACTATGCCCCCCAGGGACGGCGCCGGCGCCCGGAACCCACCGGCGTACCGTCGGCGTCATGACTCCTGCCGACCTGCTGACCGACGCCCTCGACCGCGTGCGCGAGAGCGTCGCGACCGTCCTCGACGCCGCCTCCGACGACCTGCTCGCACAGCGCCCCGGTCCCGACGCCAACACCATCGCCTGGCTGGTCTGGCACCTGACGCGAGTTCTCGACGACCACGCGTCCGACGTGGCGGGCACGGAGCAGGTCTGGACCGCGGGCGGGTACGCCGAGCGCTTCGGGCTCCCGTTCGACACCGCCGAGATCGGCTACGGCCAGACCACCGAGCAGGTCGGCCAGGTGCGCGCGCCCGCCGCTCTGCTCGCCGACTACCACGAGGCCGCCCAGGCCCAGGCGCTGGCGTTCGTCGGCGGGGTGACCGCCGAGGACCTCGACCGGGTGGTCGACGAGCGCTGGGACCCGCCGGTGACGCTGGGCGTGCGGCTCGTCAGCGTGGTCAACGACTGCACGCAGCACGTGGGCCAGGCGGCCTACGTGCGCGGTCTGCTGGGGTGATTCACACCAGCCCGCGCACGATCTCGGCCGCGGGCCGCTCCTGTGCGGCGCGCCAGCCGGTGCCCGCCCACAGGTGCAGACGGTGCGGGTCGCCGGCGGCGGCTGCTGCCCGGCGGAGGTCGCGGGTCAGGTGGTGCAGACTCGGGGTAGCCGTACGGCGCCGACGCGTCGTACCGGTCGACGAAACCGTTGCGCAGGGCTCGTGCCGGACGCCCGGTGAAGGCGTGGGTGACGACGGTCTCGGTGAACGCGGGGTCGGCGAGCGCGGCGCGGTGGGTGGGCGTCGTACCGGCTTCGGTGGCGCGGAGCAGCAGCGTGCCGACGGCGACCGCCTCCGCCCCGGCGGAGCGCAGTGCGCGAACGGCGCCGGGCCCGTCGACCCCGCCCCCGGCGACGATCGGGAGCGCGCTCACCGCGCGGACGGCCTGGACGACGTCGGCCGTGGGCGCGAGGTCGATCGGTCGGCGCGGGTCGAAGGCGCCGCTGTGCCCGCCCGCGGCAGGCCCCTGGACGACGAGCCCGTCCACGCCGGCCTCCTCCGCGGCGCGGGCCTCGGCGGCGGTGGTGACGGTCGCCAGCACCCGCGACCCGGCTGTCCGCAGACGGGCGATGTCGGCGAGCGGCGGCAGGCCGAAGGTCAGCGACACGAACGGCACCGGGTCGGCGACGAGCAGGTCCACCTTGGCGGACCACGCGTCGTCGTCGTGCCGCGGCTCGGCCGGCAGGTCCACGCCGAGCGCGGCCGCCTCGCCGGCGAGACGGTCCCGGTACGCCGCGTAGCCGGACGCCGCGACGGCGCCCGGCTGCGGCACGAACAGGTTCACCCCGAACGGCCGGCCCGCCGCCCGTGCGTCGGCGAGCAGGCTCTCGAAGGCCTCGGCCGCGAGGTAGCCCGCCGGCAGGAAGGCGAACCCGCCCGCGTCGGTGACCGCGGACGTGAGCGCGATCGTCGAGGGCCCGCCGGCCATCGGGGCGGCGACGATCGGCAGGCTCGGTCCCGAGCATCAGTCGTCCACCCACGCGACGGCGCTGATCCGCCAGCCCGCGGACGTGCGGACCAGCCTGGATCGACTTGGCGCCCGTGCCGCCGTACGGCGCGCCGTCGAGGGTGCCCTGCTTGGCGTAGTCTGCCGAACCAGTGCGCGACGTCGCCGTGCTGCTCGACGCGGCCCTCCACCGGCCACTCGCTGAAGTGGAGCAACCGGCCGCCGGTCAGCAGGTCCACCCGGGGAGCGAGGAAGGACTCCACGTCCTCGGCCGAACCGGGGCGGAAGACCAGCGCCTCGGGCAGCATCAGCCCGCGCAGCCGGTTCGCGCGCGCGACGCACTCAGGTCCGGACACGAAGGTCGCGAAGAAGGCCGCGACGACCTCCTCGACCTCCTCGATGTCGTGGGTGCTCATCGGGCCAGTGTGACGCGGTAGCGCACGAAGGACGGTACGACGAGCGCCGCGATCACCACCCCGACCACGACCAGCACGCCTCCGCCGGCCGCCGCCGCGGCGGTTCCGACCATGGCGGCGGACGCCCCGTGGGCCACGTCGGCGATCCGCGGACCGCCGGCGACCACGACGATGAAGATGCCTTGCAAGCGGCCGCGGACCTCGTCGGCCGCGGCGCTCTGCAGCATCGAGGTGCGGAAGGCCGCCGACGCCATGTCGGCCGCGCCGCCGACGACGAGCATGAGCACGGCGACCACCAGCCACAGCCGCGCCGATCCGGGTGTGTGGTCGGCGAACAGCACCGCGACACCGAAGCCCACCATCGCCAGGCCCCACACGACGATGCACCAGATCACCGCGCGGCCCTGGGCGCTGACCCGGGAGACCCAACCGGAGAAGACGCCGCCGAGCACGGCGCCCGCGGGGATGCCGGCGAAGAGCAGCGCGAACGCCATCCCGCCCTCGTCGGGCCCGAGGAAGGCTCTCGTGCGCGATCTCCGGGAAGAGCGCACGCGGCATGCCGAAGACCATCGCGATGATGTCGACGACGAAGGACATCATCAGCACCGGCTGGGTGCGCAGGTAGGTGATCCCCTCGACGACCGAGCGCAGGCCCGGCGTCCCGGTGACGACGCCCTCGACCGGCAGCCGCGGCAACCGTACGACGGCCCACAGCGTCGCGAGCAGGCACACGGCGTCGGCGAGGTAGAGCCAGGAGAAGCCGGTAAACGGGATGAGCACGCCCGCGATCAGCGGCCCGCCGATGGCCCCGGCCTGCATCACCGTCATGTTGAGGGAGTTCGCGGCCGGCAGCACCTCGGCGTCGAGCAGGCGCGGCAGCACGGCCGAGCGGGTCGGCTGGTTGATCGCGAAGAACGCCTGCTGGACCGCGAACAGGCACAGCAGCAGCCACACGTTCCCGACGTCGAGCGCGGCCTGCAGCCAGAAGAGGACGGCCGTGCCGATCAGCCCGGCGGTCGTGACTTGTAGGAGGGTACGACGGTCGAAGTGGTCCGCCAGTGCCCCGCCCCACAGGCCGAAGACGACGAGCGGCACCAGGCCGAAGATCCCGGTCAGCCCGACGTAGGCAGAGGACCCCGTGTCGGCGTAGATCTGGGCGGGAACCGCCACGACCGTCAGTCTGCGCACCGACCACGGTGATGATGTTCGCGGTCCACAGCCGGCGGAAGTGCGGGTTCCGCAGCGGCCGGGTGTCGGCGAGCATGCCCCGAAGACTCACCGGAGCAGGCTACGGAAAGGTCGGACCTCTCGATGAATCCGGGGGGTGCGACCGGTCTCCACCGGCATGAGCACTCCCTTGGACATCACCTTCACCGAGACCCTGCGCGAGAGCGACGCGAAGGGCGGCTGGACCTACGTCGTGTGGCCCGAGTCCGCCGAGAGGTTCGGCACCCGCGGCCGGGTCAAGGTGCGCGGCACCGTCGACGACGTGCCCTTCGAGACCTCGTTCATGGCGCTCGGCGACGGCAACCACAGGCGCCGGTCGCCTCCGCGCTCCGCGTCGAGAGCGGGAAGCGCGCAGGCGACACGGTCGTCGTCCGGCTGACCGAGCGGCTCTCCTGAGCCGCTCGGCCAGGGCTCAGCAACCGCAGGAGAAGAAGGTCACGTCCCAGTGGTTGCCCTCGTCGGCGTACAGGTTGCCGGAGGCGGCCTTGTAGAGAGGGGCGCCGTCGCTGCGCAGGCCCTGGTACGCGTAGGTGTTGTGCACCCAGTCTGGTCAGGCAGGACGTGCGCGAGAAGTCCAGGCTTGTAGCCGTTCCAGTGGCTGTAGGTGCCCGAGGCGTGGCCGGTCTCCGTGCCCCCGGTGATGGTGAGCCCGCAGCCGCTCGCGCGCTTGAGGGTCACCGCGCCGTCCACCGAGGCCTGGCGAAGGCCGTCGAAGGAGGTGCAGGTCGACACGTTGCGGTTGGTGCACCCGCCCGACGAGGTCCAGGTGATGCCGGCCGCGCGGAAGGCGGACTCGGCGGCCGCCTGGGTGACGGCGGAGGCGGGGAGTGCGGTCGCGACGACGGTGGTGACCGCGGCGACGGCAGACAGGATGAAGGACTTGCCCGAGATGGTCATGAGCCCATCCCCGCACGTCATCCGCGGGCCGGTCAAGGGTCGCGGACCAGAGTTCACCGGGGTGCGACGGAAAAGTTTCGTGGCAGGGTGTCGTATCGGGGCCACGGCCTTCGTGGAGAGGGTGTGAGGCGGTCATCGGGACCGCCCCGGACAGCCAGGAGATCGACATGACGCAGTACCTGATGAGCGTGCACGGCCCGGTCGAGGCCGAGGAGTACGGCGGCTACGGCTCCCAGGAGGACATGGAGCAGGCCTTCGCCGACACCGGTGCCTTCAACGAGCGGCTGCAGGAGCAGGGCTACTGGGTCTTCGCCGGTGGCCTCCAGCCGGCGGACACCGCGACCGTGGTCGACGGGACCGGCGAGACGCCGGTGACGACCGACGGACCCTACCTGGAGACCAAGGAGGTCATCGGCGGTTTCTGGATCATCGAGGCTCCCGACCTGGACGTCGCCCTGCGGCTCGCCGCCGAGGGCTCGAAGGCCTGCCGAGGCCGGGTCGAGGTCCGGCCCTTCCAGGGTGCCTGACGCACGCGCTGCCGTCGAGCGGATCTTCCGCGACGAGTACGGCCGCCTGATCGCCTCCCTGGTCCGCCGCTTCGGTGACATCGACATCGCCGAGGAGGCGGCCGGAGAGGCGCTGGTGGCCGCGCTGGAGAAGTGGCCCGGGTCCGGCGTACCGCCGAACCCCGGCGGCTGGCTCACCACCACCGCCGGCAACCGGGCCATCGACCGGCTGCGTCGCGAGAAGCCTGCGCGAGGGCAAGCACGAGGCCGCCGCCATGGTCCACGACCCCACCCCGCACGAGCCGACCGGCGTCATCGAGGACGACCGGCTGCGCCCGGTGTTCACCTGCTGCCACCCGGCGCTCGCGCCGGAGGCCCGGATCGCGCTGACGCTGCGCCTGCTCGGCGGCCTGACCGTCGCCGAGATCGCGGCCGCCTTCCTCGTCCAGGAGACGACGATGGCGCAGCGGATCACCCGCGCCAAGGCCAAGATCAAGGCCGCCAACATCCCCTACCGGGTGCCCGACGCCGCCGACCTGCCCTCGCGCGTCGGCACCGTGCTCGCGGTGCTGATGCTGATCTTCAACGAGGGCTACCTCTCCAGCGGCGACGGCGACCCGGTCCGCGCCGACCTGACCGGTGAGGCGATCCGGCTCGCCCGGATCCTGCACGACCTGCTGCCCGAGGACCTGGAGGCCACCGGGCTGCTCGCCCTGCTGCTGCTCACCGAGTCCCGGCGTGCCGCCCGGGTGCGCGGCGGCGAGCCTGGTGCCGCTCGACGAGCAGGACCGCGGGGGCTGGGACCGGGCGTTGATCACCGAGGGGCACGCCCTCGTGCGGCAGTGCCTGGTCGCCAACCGGCCCGGCCGCTACCAGGCTCCCTCGCCGCCGTCAACGCCGTGCACACCGACGCGCCGACGGCCGCCGCGACCGACTGGTCCCAGGTCGTCGCGCTCTACGACGGACTGGCCCGGCTCGATCCCTCGCCCGTCGTCGCGCTCAACCGCGCGGTCGCGGTGGCCGAGCCTGGACGGCCCCGAGGTGGCCCTGGCGCTCGTCGAGCGGCTGCCGCTGGAGGGCTACCACGCCTGGCACGCCACCCGGGCCGAGTTTGCTGCGCCGGCTGGGACGCTCCGCCGCCTCCCGGGAGCAGTACGACGCCGCGCTGGCCGTGTGTGACAACACCGCCGAGCGCGCGTACCTCACCCGGAAGCGTGGCGAGCCTGGTCTGACCCACGAAGTGTGGGAGATGGCACCACGAAGTTCGCCTCGTGGTCGCACGAAGTGCGGGAGGTGGTCGTTCGAGGTGTGGGAGATGGCAGCGCCCGACCACCATCCGCAGGTCGTGGTGCCATTTCCCGCAGGCTCGTGGTGCCCTTTGGGGCGCTTCGTGGGGTCCTAGGCTGGCCGCATGACGCTCGAGCCGCTCGCCCTGCCGACCGACACCGCCGCCTGGCCGGCCTGGATCCGCGAGCGGACCGCCGCCGAGCCTGGAGCGGGCCACGGCCCTGGTCGACGGGCTCCGGAGCGACCCGCCGGCCGACCCGGTCGCGGTGCTCCGGCAGTGGGACCGCGCCGGCGGGCACCTCGGCAACGTCGCCGCGGTCGGCTCGCTGCTCGGCAACGTGCACCCGGACGAGGATTGCCGGGAGATCGCCGACGGCGCCGAGCAGGAGGCCTCCCGGCTCGGCACCCGGTGGAGCCTGGACCGCGAGACTCTACGACGTCTTCGCCGCGATCGACGCGACGGCGCTCGGGGACGACCTCCTCGCCGTACGGCTGCTGGAGAAGGTGCGCGCCGACTTCCGCCGGTCGGGCGTGGACAAGGACGACGCGACCCGGGCGCGGATCACCGCCGTGCGGGAGCGGATCACCGAGCCTGGACCAGGAGTTCAGCCGGATCACCCGCGACGACGTGAGGACGATCCGGGTCCGTCCCGAACAAGCTCGACGGGATGCCGGCCGACTGGCTGGAGGCACACCCGGCCGACGACGAGGGCCTGGTCACCGTCACCACCGACTACCCCGACTCGGTGCCGGTGCGCATGTTCGCGCGCGACCAGGGCGTGCGCCGCGACATCACCGTCGCCTTCCTCGAGCGCGGCTGGCCGGCGACCGGCGCGCTGCTGACCGAGCTCTTCACGCTGCGCCACGAGCCTGGCCACCACGGTCGGCTACGCCGACTGGCCGTCGTACGACGCCGACGTGAAGATGATCGGCACGGGTCCTGCGATCCCGGAGTTCATCGACCGGATCACCGAGGCGGCCGACGCCCCGATGCGGCGCGACCTGGAGCAGGCTGCTGGAGCGCTACCGCCGCGACTTCCCCGACGCCAGCGAGGTCCCGGGCTACGACTACAACCACTACGCCGAGCCTGGTCCGCGCCGAGCGGTACGACGTGGACTCGCAGCGGGTGCGCACCTACTTCGACTTCGCCAAGGTCCGGCAGGGGCTGCTGGAGGTGACCGGGCGGCTCTTCGACCTGCGCTACGAGCCGGTCGACGTGCCGGTCTGGCACGAGGAGGTCGCGGCCTACGAGGTGCTGCGCGGCGACGTACGGATCGGTCGGATCTACCTGGACCTGCACCCGCGCGAGGGCAAGTACAAGCACGCCGCCCAGTTCACCCTGGTCGACGGCGTCGCGGGCGAGCAAGCTGCCCGAGGGCGTGCTGGTCTGCAACTTCTCCCGCGGCCTGATGGAGCACGACCACGTCGTCACGCTCTTCCACGAGTTCGGCCACCTGCTGCACCACGTGCTGGCCGGCCAGGGCGAGTGGTACCGCTTCGCCGGCGTCGCCACGGAGTGGGACTTCGTCGAGGCGCCGAGCCAGATGCTGGAGGAGTGGGCCTGGCACGCCGACGTGCTGCGCACCTTCGCCAGCGACGCCGCGGGCGAGCCGATCCCCTGCCGAGCCTGGTCGCGGCGATGCGTGCCGCCGACGACTACGGCAAGGGCATCTACGCCCGCACCCAGATGTTCTACGCCGCCATGTCGTACTGGTTCCACGCCGATCGTGCCCGCGACGAGGTCCCCGACCTCACGGAGCGGATGGTCGAGCTCCAGGCCCGGTACGGCGCACTGCCGTACCTCCCCGGGACGCACATGTTCGCCAGCCTTCGGTCACCTCGGCGGCTACAGACTCGGCGTACTACACCTACATGTGGTCGCTGGTCATCGCCAAGGACATGTTCAGCGCCTTCGAGGAGTCCGACCCGTTCGCCGCCGACGTCGCGCACCGCTACCGCGACCACGTGCTCGTCCCCGGCGGCTCCGCCGACGCCGCCGACCTGGTCGCCGGCTTCCTCGGCCGCCCGTTCTCCTTCGACGCCTACGCCGCCTGGCTGGCCCGCTAGCCCCGAGCCTGCAGGCCCTTGCGCAGGCGCCTTCTTTCGCGTACGGTTGCGATATATCGCGATAGCAACACGAACTGTTTCCGCGATATCACGAACTCATCGGGCTCACGAGGCCCACGACACGCGAAGGAGGTCCCACCATGGGACGCCACCAGAACTTCGGACCTGACGACCGCGGACCCTGGGGAAATCCGGGCTCCGCGGCTTCCAGCGCCGCCAGCGCGGCGACTTCGGCCCCGGCCCCTGGGGCGGCTGGGGTGAGTACGGCGGCCGCGGCCGGCACGGAGGGCACGGGGGTCACGGCGGTCCGCCGCCGTGGCTGGCCGGGCTCTTCGGCCAGGGCCGGCCCGAGCCGGGCCGCGGCCCGCGGGTCCGCCGCGGCGACGTCCGCTCCGCGATCCTCGACGTGCTCCGCGCGGCGAACGAGCGCGAGGAGTCGCCCAACGGCTACCAGGTCATCCAGCAGATCACCGAGCGCAGCGGCGGGGTCTGGAAGCCGAGCCCCGGCTCGGTCTACCCGACCGTGCAGCAAGCTTGCTCGACGAGGAGCTCGTCGAGAACGACGAGGGCGGGCGCCGCGGCATGCGACTGACCTCAGCGGGCGCGGCCTGGTGTGCCGAGCACGCCGACGAGTCTCGCCGCCGTGTGGGTGCCCTTCGACCGCCGCAAGGCGGCCGAGGAGTCCGGCACGACCGAGGGCGGCGCCCCCGCCGACCTCAAGGCCGAGATCGGGCAGGTCATGGGTGCCGTCTGGCAGATCGTGACCACGGGCTCGGAGGGCCAGCGCCGCGCCGCGGTGGACGTGCTCGTCGAAGCGCGCCGCAGCCTCTACGGCATCCTCGCCGACGGACCGGACGCCGACCCGGCGCAGCCGGCCGAGGACGAGGACGACGCCTGAGCCCACAGGGCGACCAGGCACAGCACAGGGCCCGTGGCCCCGGGTGATCCCCGGGGCCACGGGCCCGTCACGTCTCAGCCGGCGTTGAGGAAGTCCGCCGACAGCACGGACACCTCACCGCCCTCGCCGACGACCTTCTCGGCGCACCTGCCGTCGGTGGTGCACCGCACCATCGTGGCCTCCGTGCCCTTCTGGCCGACCACCGCGCCGCCGGGCGACCACGACGCCATCACGGACAGGCTCCGCCAGCGGCACCCGCTTGCCCCCGTCCACCGGCTCGACGAACGACCCGTCCGAGGTGCTGCCGTACAACCAGTGGCCGTCCGGTGACACCGTCAACCGGATGAGGTCGCCCTCGACCGTGCGGCGGACCCGGCCGGTCGCGGCATCCATCACCACGTACGTCGAGCCCGAGTTTGTCGCCGCCGGTCGCCACTCCCGAGCGCACCGACATGACCGGCCGCGGCAGGGTCCGCACCTCGCCGGTGCCCCAGACCACGCGGCGGGAGACCCCGCCGTGCGTCTGGAGGTACGCCGCGTCGCCGTCGAGCAGCGCCGGCTCGAGGATCTCGCCGGCCGAGGGCGGCGTCGTCCCCGGCGAGGGCACGTCGACGCGGGCCAGGCTCCTCGTCCCTCTCCACGTCCCACACGTGCAGCACCAGCACGTCGCGCCCGCTGCTGACCCAGGCGATCCGCGGCGCGGCGATGTCGCCGTCGACGGTCGGCACGCTCGCCGGGAGCGAGAGCGTCCGCGTGCTGCCGTCGGGCCGGACGAGGACGTAGCGCGCCGGGTCGTCGTCGCCCGGGAAGGTCTTCGCCACGACCCCGACCGAGGTCTGCGCCAGGTTGACGGTCTGGCCGGGGAGACGCACCGGGCGACCGCCGATGGTGACGTCGTCGTCCAGCGACCACGCCGACCACTCGTCGTACGGCGTGCCGGTGTCCTTCGGGGCCTTCGCGATCTCGCTGTGGGGATCTCCGCCGAGCGGGTCGGCGAGCACGAAGCCGCCGCCGATCGCGCCGAGCACGACCGCCGCGGCGACGGCGCCGCCGAGCCGGCGGCGGATGCGCAGCGCGCGGCCCTGGGCGGTGATGTCGTGGACGTGGGGGCGGGGGACGTCGACGTCGTCGACGGAGCGGTGCAGCAGGTCGGAGAGCTCAGGCATGGTGTCCTCCCGGAGCGGTGGTGGTGAGCTCGACGTCGCCGAGCAGGGTGCGCAGGCTTGGTGAGCGCGACCGAGGTCTGGCTCTTGACGGTGCCGGTGGTCACGCCGAGCGCGTCGGCGGTCTCCTGCACCGACAGGTCGTCGTAGAAGCGCAGGACGACGACCGCGCGCTGGCGGGGCGGCAGGCTGGGCGAGCGCGGCGGCGACGTCGACGCGGTCGCCGACGGCGCTGCCCGTGTCGCCGTGCGCGGCCCGCTCCGGCAGCACCTCGGTGGGCCGCTCGTGGCGGGTGGAGCGACGCCGGTACCAGGCTGGTGGTCTGCGTGACGAGCGCCCGGCGGGCGTACCCGCGCGCCGCTGCCGGCTCGCGCAGCCGCCCCCAGCGGGCGTAGGTCCGCGCCAGCGCGGTCTGGACCAGGTCCTCGGCCAGGCCGTGGTCGCCGGTCAGCAGGATCGCGGTGCGGTACAGCGAGGGCCAGGCCGCATGGACGAGACTCGACGAACTCCTCCTCGGTGGCACTGCCAGGTCCGCTCATGTCGTCATCCTTTCCCGAGCCTCGATGGCACTGCAGGTAGGACGCCTGAGCGGTCCCCGCGGTTGGGCGGACCGGCACCCGCGTTTGGCCGCGGGCGGTCCTGCATAGGCTTCCCCCGTGCGCTCCCGCCCCTCCGCCCTGCTCGCCGGCGCGACCTGCGTGGCCTGGCTCGCGCTGACGACGGCGTACGCCGGCGCGGCGGCGCCGTCCGCGATCGACCTCGGCGGCGCGCCGGTCCCCGGCGGCATCGGCAGCACCACGCCGGACCGGCCGACCGCGCTGGACCCGGGCCTGTGGGCCGACACGATCGGTGGCTCGGCCGCCAAGAACACCCACCACTTCACCTACGAGCGGCGGATGCGCGACAGCACCGTGCACGTCGGCGTGATCGCCGCACCGGGTGCCGACGACACCGACTCGGTCGCGGTGACGGTCGGCGCCGTGGGCGAGAGCGGCGCTCTGACCAGCCTGTGAGAGCGACAGCGACACGACCGGGTTCTCCGTCCCGCAGGCGGTGATCGGCGTCGCGGTCGCGGTCGGGCCGAGCTCGGCCGAGGCGACCGACCGGCCCGACTGCCTGCGCGCCGGCACCCTGCAGATCGAGGTCGGCCGCACCAACGGCGGCTCCAGCACCTCCGAGTCGCCGGTCGCGATCAAGATCGTGGAGGAGGCGCCGGTCGAGGACCGTGCCTCCCTCCCGGAGCCGGACCCGGACGTCTCCTTCGTCGCTCCGGCCACCGGAGACGCGCAGGACGTCCGCGGCGGCACGTCGTTCGCCGACGCGCCCGCGCTCGATTCCTCCGCCGACGGGGTGACGGTCCGCAGCAGCGTGCGCCAGGGCACCGAGCAGGCTGTGGCGGGTCGGGGTCGGCTGGGGCCAGCAGGCGGCGGTGCGGGCGACGGCGCCGCCGCGCGAGAAGGAGGAGGGCCGCTACAACGACCCCCACGTCCGGTTGCGGCTGGTGGACCCGCGACGGGCGGTCTTCGCCGACACCAACGACGCCGCCGACGACGAGAGCCCCGACGGTGCCTACGACGACGAGGAGAGCATCGACCTCGTCGCCGGCACCCGGCCGCTGCGCTACCGCGACCGCTTCACCGACGAGTTCGCCGGTCGTGCCGGGCGACTACTGGGTGGCACTCTCGGTGGCGCCGGCCGACGACGGTGAGAAGCCGCTGGACGTCCCGTTCGACCTGACCGTCGCCGTCAGCGACGAGACGACCGGTGCCCCCGGGTATCCCGGGGTCGCGACCTCCCCGGACGACGGCGAGCAGGTCGCGTCGTACTCCCCGCAGAAGCCGTTCCTCGTCGCCGACGGCACGTTCGCCGCCGTCGCCTCGGGCAACCCGGCGGTCGGCGACGACGCGGACGGCGGCTGGCTGACCGGCCGGCGCGGTGCCGGTCTCGGTGTGGCCGCGGTCAGCGTGGCCTGCCTCGCGGGCGGCCTGGTGCGCCTGCGCGCGCGGCGCTGAGGCTCACCCCAGCAGCAGGAAGAGCGCGACCAGCAGGCCGATGAGGCCGACGCCGAGCAGGGCGTAGGCGTCCCGCGGCACCCGGCGGGTCGCGACCGCACCCGGCGGTGGTGGCGGCAGGAGGTGCGTGCCCACCGCGAGCGTCGGCGGCGCTGAGGCGAGCGTCGGCGGCGGAGGGGGCGGCGGTACGTCGCCGGCCTGCTCGTCCGGCACGGTGATCGTGTCGTGCAGCGCCGGGTCGTCCCACCGCGCGACGAGCCCGCGCAGGGCGGGGTGGGCGCGCAGCGCCTCGGCGCTCGGCCGCTGCGCCGGGTCGGCCGCCGTCGCGACCGTGACCAGGTCGAGGATCGCGTCGTGCTCGGGCTGCCCGGTCCGCAGTGGCGCGGTGTCGACCGGACCGCCGTCCTTGGCCGGCCGCTGCCCGGTCAGCATCTCCAGCACCACGACGCCGAGGGCGTAGATGTCCGCACTGGGGTCGGGGTCCGCGCCCTCCTGCTGCTCCGGCGGCATGTAGCCCGGCGTGCCGATCACCATGGCCACGTGCGTGAGCCGCGGCTCGTCGGTGGGTACGGCGATGCCGAAGTCCGTCAGCCGCAGGTGCGGCCGTCCGGCGCCGGTCGGCTCGAGCAGCAGGTTGCCCGGCATGATGTCGCGGTGCACGATCCCTGCCGCGTGCACCGCGTCGAGGGCCTGCAGGGTCTGGTCGGCCAGCATCGCGATCCACCGGGGCGGCAGGCTCCCGCCGGTGCGCTTGAGCAGCCCGGCGACCGAGCCGCCACGGACCAGCGGCATCGTGAAGAGCACCCGGTCGTCGACGCCGGCCCACGACTGCGGGGTCACCACGTGCGTGTGGTCGATCCGCACCGACTGCTCGCGCACGAAGCGCAGCAGCATCGCGGCATCGCCCTGGCGCAGCATCTTGGCCGCCTTGACCTCACCGGCCGTGTGGTCGAGGACCCGCCAGACCGTGCCCATGCCACCGGTGGCGATGGGGTCCAGCAGGCTCGTAGCGTCCCGCGAACACCTCGCCCATGCGGGGGAGCCTATCCACGATCCGCCGGCCCAACCTCCTCCGCGCCCGGGGCCGGGCCGAGCCGGACCGCGCGGTGCACCCACACCGAGTCCGGCCGCATGCCCACCTTCTCGTAGAGCGTCAGCGCGCCGGTGCGGGAGTCGGTGGCGAGGCTGGAGGTCACCGCGCCGCGCGCCCGGCCCGCGGCGAAGACGGCGCCGAGCAGCGCCTGCGCGAGACCACGGTCGCGGTGTGCCGGGGCCACCGCCAGCCGGGACACGTAGGTGTCGACCGGCTCGGTCGCGGTGTTCGACCCGTGGGCCGCGCCCACGACGGCACCGTCCGGGCCGGTGACGACCTGCAGGTGCCACGGCTCGGAGCCCGGACGCTGCCAGACCTGCGCGGCGAAGTCGTCGAGCGAGGCGCGCCCGCGCACCGACCACTCCAGGAAGGCGTCCTCGACGACGGTCCACACCTGCTCGCGGTCGGCGGGGGTCGCCTCGCGCAGCGCGTAGCCCTCCGGCAGGTCACGCGTGGCGATCTCCGCGCCGGGTGGGAGCCGCAGCACCCGGCCTGGTCCAGCGCACCTCGTAGCCGAGGGCGGTGAGGAGGCTCGTCGCCGGCCGAGCCCTCCGGCACGGGCATGCCGAGGACCCGGACCCCGCGGGCGCGGGCGAGGTCCTGCACCCACCCGGCGAGCCAGGTCCCGATCCCCCGGCCGCGGTACGACGGGTGCACCGCCGCGTCGTACCGCTCCTCGCCCAGGTGCTCGGCGTAGGCGACGATCCGCTCACCGTCGAGGACCGCGACCGAGCCTGCCCGCCAGGTCGTACGACGGACGCTGCCAGTCACCGACGAGGTCGTCCACCTCGACCTCGACGCTCCCGACGTCGTGCCGCTCCTGCGCGGCGATCACCGCGTGCACGGCAGGAGCGTCGGCCAGGGTCAGCGGGCGGGTGGGAAAGACGGCACCCGGCCGAGTCTGGACGACTCGGCCGGGTGCGCGCAGCGAGTTCTCGCTCAGGCGTTCTTGATCGCCGAGATGTCGAACTCGAGCCTGATCTTCTCCGAGACGAGGACGCCGCCGGTCTCCAGCGCGGCGTTCCAGGTCAGGCCCCAGTCCTTGCGGTTGACGGTGACGTCGCCCTCGAAGCCGACGCGCACGTTGCCGAAGGGGTCCTTGGCCGAGCCGTTCTCCTCGAACTCGATGGTGACCGGCTTGGTGACGTCCTTGATGGTCAGGTCGCCGGTGACGGTCCAGTCCGAGCCGTCGCGGCTGACCTCGGTGGAGACGAACTTCCACTCGGGGAACTGCGCGGCGTCGAAGAAGTCGGGGGACTGCAGGTGACCGTCGCGGTCGGCGCTGCCGGTGCTGACGCTGGCCGGGTTGATGGTGACGGTGACCGAGGAGGCCGCCGGGTTCGCGGTGTCGATGTGGGCGGTCGCGGTCCAGTCGGAGAACTGGCCGCGGACCTTGGTGACGACCGCGTGGCGGGCGACGAAGCCGAGCCGGCTGTGGGCCGGGTCGAGCGTGTAGTCGCCGGAGATGTCGGTGAGGGCGGCGTTCTCGGTCATGTGAAGGCTCCTTGAGTGGGTTCGCGTCGAAGTTGTTGAAACGTCAAAGATCAAAGCAATGGTGACACGTCAACCATTCCGGATCAAGGTGTGTGCTGCGTCACGGAGGTGAACAGCCGAAAACGAAGGAAGGAGCGCCCCGCGGTGGCGGGGCGCTCCTTCTTTGCGGAGCCTGGGGGTACGTCAGGCGGCGTGCGCGGCGACGGCCGGCGCTCCGACCTCCACCCAGACAAGCTTCCATGTGCGTGCGGCCGCTGGCATCGGTCACGGGGACCCAGCGCATCTCAAGCCGAGTCGACACTTCGGTGTTGGTCATGGGACACCTCCTGTTCACCTTGTGTTCACCAGAGTAGCACGCTCCCCACCTGAGGTCACTCCTTCGCCGAATCTGACGCTCTGTCCTCCACCTGATCGGCCGGTGACTGCGTGTCGAGCGCCTGGGCGCTCCACCGCAGCGGTGCGAAGCGGGCGAGATCGTGGTGAGTGCCGGATATCTGCCCGAATTCGGGCAGGAACTTGAGTTTTCCCGGACTTCAGGAGCACTCTCGTCGTCGTGCATGTCGACCCGAGGCTCCTGCGTCACGTGGAGCAGAGCAGCGGGCTGAGACTCCACCGAGGCGCGCCGGCTCGTCGAGGACGTCCTGTCCTTCCACGACGAGCCGGTCGAGGACTGGGTGCGGCGACGGCACGCCGGCTCGAAGACCTACGGCGCCAAGAACGCCGAGATCTTCGCCCGGCTCAAGGAGGAGGCGCACGGCCACGTGGTCGCCGCGCCCGAGTCTGTCCGAGCGCCGCCTGCGCCGGATCGTCTACGGCTGAGGAAGAGGGAGCACCGACATGTGCGGGATCGTGGGTTACATCGGGTCGCAGCAGGCGGCACCGCTGCTGCTGGAGGGACTGACCCGGCTGGAGTACCGGGGCTACGACTCGGCCGGCGTCGCGGTCCTCGGCGCCGGCGGGGTCAGGATCGCCAAGCAGGCCGGCCGGGTGCGTGACCTCGCCGACGGCCTCCCCAAGCGATTCGGCGGCAAGATCGGCATCGGGCACACCCGCTGGGCCACGCACGGCCCGGCCACCGACGAGAACGCCCACCCGCACGCCGACCCGGCCGGCCGGGTGGCGGTCGTGCACAACGGCATCATCGACAACGCCGCCGCGCTCCGGGCGGAGCCTGACCGACGCCGGCGTCGAGTCGCAGTCGGACACCGACACCGAGGTGATCGCCCACCTGGTCGGCCGCTCCACCGCCAAGACCCTGGAGGCGCGCACCGCCGAGGCGCTGGGCCGGATCGAGGGCACCTACGGTCTCGCCGTCGTGCACGCCGACTTCCCCGACCGGATCGTGGTGGCCCGCAACGGCAGCCCGCTGATCATCGGCGTCGGCGACCACGAGATGCACGTCGCCTCCGACCTCGCCGCCGTGGTGCGGTACACGACGACCGTCGCGCACCTCGACGACGGCGAGATGGCGACCGTGACGGCGAGCGGCTTCACGACGTACCGGCTCGACGCGACCGGGTTGACCCCCGCCGACCGGCGCGCCCAGGAGGTCGACATCGACCCGGCGTCGTACGACGCGGGGGAGCACGAGTCCTTCATGCACAAGGAGATGCTGGAGCAGCCCGCTCGGGCCGAGGCCGTGCTCCGCGGCCGGCTCGACGAGCGCTTCGGCACCGGCCACCTCGGCGGGCTGAACCTCGACGCCCGCGAGCCTGCGGGCAATCCGGCGGGTCAAGATCCTCGGCTGCGGCTCGGCGTACTACGTCGGGCAGATGGGCGCCTCCCCTCATCGAGGAGCCTGGCCCGCATCCCCGCGGACGCCGAGGCCGCCAGCGAGTTCCGCTACCGCAACCCGATCGTCGAGCCGGACACGCTCTACGTCGCGGTGAGCCAGTCCGGCGAGACCATCGACACCCTGCTCGCGGTGCAGGAGATCCAGCGCAAGGGCGGACGCTGCATCGGCCTGGTCAACGTGGTCGGCTCGGCGATCGCCCGCGAGGTCGACGGCGGGATCTACCTGCACTCCGGGCCCGAGGTCGCGGTCGCCTCGACCAAGGCACTGACGAACATGTTCCTCGGCTTCGCGATGCTCGCCGTCCAGACTCGGCCGGGTGCGCGACCTCTCCATCGCCGACGGCCGCCGGCTGATCGCCGGGCTCACCGCGATCCCCGGCCAGATCGAGCAGGTGCTCGCCACCGAGCCCGAGTACCGCGGTCGTCGCCAAGGAGCCTGGCCGAGGCCGAGAGCCTGTTCTTCGTGGGCCGGGTGCGCGGCTTCCCGGTGGCGCGCGAGGGCGCGCAGAAGTTCAAGGAGATCACCTACCGGCACGCGGAGGCCTACCAGACCAGCGAGCTCAAGCACGGCCCGCTCGCGCTGATCTCCTCCGCGGTGCCGACCGTGGCGATCGTGCCCGACGACGAGTTCGGTCGAGCGCAACGTCGCGGCGCTGGCGCAGATCGCCGCTCGCGGCGGCCCGCTCACCGTGGTCACCCACGCGAGCGTGGACCTCGGCGACCTGCAGGCGCACCGGATCGACGTACCGGCCAACGAGCGCGAAACTCGACCCGATCCTGCTGACGATCCCGCTGCAGCCTGCTCGCCTACCACGCGGCGCTCAGCCTGGGTCACGACATCGACAAGCCGCGCAACCTGGCCAAGTCGGTCACCGTCGAGTGAGGCTCAGGCGAGACCGGCGACGATCTGCTCGACGTTGCGCCGGTTCTTGCCGTAGTCCACGAGTCTGCAGCGGGAAGACGCACTCGCTGCGGATGCGCACGGCCGAGCCGCCCGGCACCTCGCTGAGCCTGGACGAGGATCTTCTCCCCCCCAGGCTCCACATCCCGGTGCCGATGCTCGCCGTGACGTACGGCGGGTTCAGCGCCACCCCCGCGGCCTTGGGCAGCGCGGCGACCACGTGGCACACCCGCTGGGCGACCTGCTCGGGCGGTGCCGGGACCATGACCTGCTGCTCGTGACTGCGACCCATGGGGCCAGCCTAGGTGTGGGTGACGTAGCGCACCGCGCCGACGATCGGGCGTGAAATGCCTCACGCCACTACCCTTGACGGGTGAGTGACAACGCTGAGAACGAGACGACGACGTTTGCCGACCTCGGGCTCGGCGACCGGATCCTCAAGTCCCTGAAGGACGTCGGCTACGAGTCGCCGTCCGCGATCCAGGCCCAGACCATCCCGCACCTGCTCGAGGGCCGCGACGTGATGGGCCTGGCGCAGACCGGCACCGGCAAGACCGCCGCCTTCGCGCTGCCGATCCTCGACCAGGCTCGACACCTCGCAGAAGACCCCGCAGGCGCTGGTGCTCGCGCCGACCCGCGAGCTCGCGCTGCAGGTGTGCGAGGCGTTCGAGAAGTACGCCGCGAACCTGCGCGGCGTCAGCGTCCTGCCCGTCTACGGCGGCCAGGGCTACGGCGTGCAGTCTGTCCGCGCTGCGCCGGGGCGTGCACATCATCGTCGGCACGCCGGGCCGGATCATGGACCACCTCGACAAGGGCACGCTCGACCTCACCGAGTCTGCGCTTCCTGGTCCTCGACGAGGCCGACGAGATGCTCAACATGGGCTTCGCCGAGGACGTCGAGACGATCCTCGCGGACACCCCGTCGGACAAGCAGGTCGCGCTCTTCTCCGCGACGATGCCCAAGCAGATCAAGACGCTGTCGCAGAAGTACCTCAACGACCCGGTCGAGATCGCCATCGAGCGCAAGACCCGGACCGCCGAGAACATCCGGCAGCGCTACCTGATCGTCAGCTTACCCGCAGAAGGTCGACGCGCTGACCCGGATCCTCGAGGTCGAGAACTTCGAGGGCGCGATCGTCTTCGTGCGCACCAAGAACGAGACCGAGACGCTCGCCGAGAAGCCTGCGCGCCCGCGGCTACAGCGCCGCCGCGATCAACGGCGACATCGTGCAGGCCCAGCGCGAGCGCACCGTCAACCAGGCTCAAGGACGGCAAGGCTCGACATCCTGGTGGCCACCGACGTCGCGGCCCGCGGCATCGACGTCCCCCGCATCAGCCACGTCTTCAACTACGACATCCCCACCGACACCGAGGCCTACGTGCACCGCATCGGCCGCACCGGCCGCGCCGGCCGCAGCGGTGACGCGATCTCCTTCATCACCCCGCGCGAGCGCTACCTGCTCAAGCACATCGAGAAGGCCACCCGCACCACGCTGGAGCAGATGCAGGCTCCCGAGCGTCGATGCGATCAACGAGTCGCGGCTGAGCCGCTTCGACGACCAGATCACCGCCGCGCTCGAGTCGCCCAGCATCTCCTTCTTCCGCGACGTGGTGAGCCACTACATCAAGGAGCACGACGTCCCGGAGGTCGACGTCGCGGCCGCGCTGGCGATCGTGATGCAGGGCGACACCCCGCTGCTGCTGGAGCCCGAGCCCGAGCGCCCGGTGCGTGCCGAGCGCGACCGGACCGACCGCGGCGACCACCGCAAGCGCGACTCCTGGGGTGCCGACGACCGCGGCGAGCGGGGCGGTCGTGACCGTGCCCCGCGCGGTGGCGGCAACTTCCAGGCCTACAAGATCCAGGTCGGCAAGCGGCACCGCGTCGAGCCCCGCCAGATCGTCGGCGCGCTCGCCAACGAGGGCGGCCTCGACCGGCGCGACTTCGGCAAGATCACCATCCGCCCCGACTACTCGATCGTCGAGTCTGCCCGCGCGGCTCACCGACGAGCAGTGGGAGCGGCTCAAGAGCACCCGCATCTCCGGAAAGCCTGATCGAGTCTCGCCAAGGACTACGGTCCCCCGAACCGCTCGCGCAAGCCCCGGGACTGACGTAGCGTCGGCCGGCATGGGGGGCCGATCCGTGCTGGTCGCCGCCGTCGCGCTGCTCGCGACCGCGTGCGGTCCGTCGACGACCCCCGCCGCCGATCCGGCCCCGTCGGTGTCGCCTTCGGTGTCGGCGTCGGTGCCGGTCTCGCCCTCGGTCTCGCCGTCCGCCTCGGCCTCGGCGGTCCCGAGCGACCGGCCGACGGAGGTGTCGCGCGCCTCGGGTGCGCGCGCCGACGTACCGGACGTCCAGATCATGGCCCAGTCTCGCCCGCCGGGCCGAGCGGATCGCCAAGAACCTGCCGCCCGTCCAGATCCCGCAGAACGTCGACCGCGGCTCCAACCGGGCGCTGGGCTACCAGCTGATGATCGAGTTCGGCTACCCCGCGGACCAGTGGCCCTACCTCGACGCGCTGTGGCACCGAGAGTCCGGCTGGAACCACCTCGCCGAGAACCCCAGGCTCCGGCGCCTACGGCATCCCCCAGTCCCTGCCCGGCACGAAGATGGCCGTCGTCGGCAGCGACTGGCGGACCAACCCGGAGACCCAGATCCGCTGGGGACTGGCCTACATCGGCGCGCGCTACGGCAACGCGCAGAAGGCGTGGGAGCACTCCGAGCGGGTCGGCTGGTACTGACCGTTCAGCCTGCGCTCTCCCGGGTGGTGCCGTCGGCGAGGTGCACGGTGAAGGTCCACGACTCGCCCTCGGGGTGCCGGCTGCTCTGCTCGATCGAGGGCCACCACGCGGCGAACCGCCCGTCCGCGATCGACGCCTGGATGTCGAGTCCCGTGGAGACGTGCACCGTCACCCCGGTGACGTCGCGACCGATATAGCCCTCGGTGTAGGAGTACGACCCCTCGTCCGTCACGTTCGTCATGCTGCCGGTCTCGTCGAGGCCGTCGAGGGCGAGTGCAGGGGGCGCGGGTGGGTCCGCGGTGGACCCCCCGAAGACGCTGTCACCCTCGTCGGGCATCAGGCAGGTGGCCTCGCCCCCCGGGCCGGCGAGCAGCACGTAGGTCCACTCGCCGCGACGCTCGGCGAGCGCGACCCGCGTTGTCCGGTCCGGTACGTCGAGTGAGGCGCGGCAGCGTGCCTCGGCCGCGCCCGCCGCGGAGACCGACAGAGGCTCGGGTGTCGGCGTCCACGAGCCGAAGGCGTCGCCACCCCCGAGCAGCAGCGCCGGCAGGCACGCGAGGGTGGCGGCGGCAACGCCGGCGCCCGCCAGCGTCCGGACCCGCGGCCGGGACGACGGGGTGCGCCCGCCGGGCGTGGCGACGATCCGGGCGAGCAACGCGTCTGCTCGGGCGCGCTCTGCCGCGGTGAGGTCGCTGGCCGGAGCCGGGTCGAGGTGGCGCAGGGCCGCCGTGATCGTGTCGTCCCTGCTCATCGAGGGCTCCTCTCGGTGAGGGGTACGCCGGCGGGGGTCGTGTCGACGAGTCGGCGCAGGGTGCGCCGGGCCCGCGAGAGCCGCAGCCGGAAGGCAGTGGCGGAGATGCCGAGCACCGTCGCGGCCTCGGGTGCACTGAGCCCGTCGAGGACCGAGAGAGCGATCGCCTCCTGGTCGGTGGCGCTCAGCCGCGGCCAGGCCGCGGCGATGTCGACCCGGCTGCTCACCAGGTCGGGGTGCTCGTCGCTCCCCGGCGCGGCCGCCTCGGCGAGCCTGACCGCGATGGCGTCGTGCCGGTCCTCGCGGCGTCGGGCGTTCTGCAGCGTCTTGCGCGCGACGCCGAAGAGCCAGGCCCGTGCGGCCGAGTGGTCGGCGGGGACGTCGTCGAGGCGGCGCCACGCCACGAGCATGACGTCGCCGACGACGTCCTCGGCGTGCGTGGGATGCACGCGGCGCCGGACGAAGCGGAGCAGGTCGACGTAGGCCGCGTCGTACAGGCTCGCGGAAGCGCTGCTCCCGTGGCGGCGTGCTCGTCGGATCCATGCCTTGTTCCTGTCCGGCAGGCACCAAGTGTGTCAGGCGATCCGCGCCAGAGCCGCGTCCTGCACGCACCCGGCGGCGGCCATCTGTCCACTGGCGGCGGCGACCAGCACCGACGCCATCGGCATCGGCAGGCCGGGGCCCTGGGCCATGTCGCCGGCGGCGAAGACGCCGGGCACGCTGGTCCGGCCGAAGGCGTCGACGACGACCGCGCCCATCTCGGAGACCGCCAGGCCGAGTCTGCTCGGCGAACGGTACGGCGAGTGCCCAGTCGGTCTTCACCAGCAGCCCGCCGAGCACGGTGGTCGCACCGTCGGCGAGGTCGACGACCAGCCCGTCCCCCTCGCGGCGGACCGCGCGGACGCTGTCGGCGAGCACCGGCACGCCGAGCCGGGCCAGCGTGGCTCCGACCTCCTCGTCCAGGTCGGCGCCGTCGGTGAGCACGACCAGGCTCGGCGGCGATCGGGCCGAGCATCGAGGCCATCGCGGCCACGTGCGGGGCGGAGCCGAGGATGCCGACCCGGGTGCCGGCGTACTCGTGGCCGTGGCAGAAGGGGCAGTGCGCCACCAGGTCGCCGAAGTTCTCGGCGATGCCCGGGATCGCGGGCAGGGTGTCCCGGACGCCGGTGGCGAGCAGCACGCGGCGGGCCCGGACCGGCTCCTCGCCGGCCAGGCTCGAGGACGAGGTCGCCGAGGCTGCCGGAGATCGAGAGCACCTCGGCGTCGCGGAAGGTGACGTCGGCGTAGGCCTCGGCGTCCTTGCGGGCGGCCGTGCGCAGGCTCGGCGGGCGGGGCGCCGTCGTGGCCGAGGAAGTTGTGCATGTGGCCGGTCGGGTCGTTGCGGTAGCGGTCGGTGCCGAGCACGAGGGTGCGCTGGTGCATGCGGCCCAGGGTCTGGGCGGCCTGGAGGCCGGCTGAGCCGGCCCCGACGACGGCGACGTCATAGTGGTTCATGAGGAGTTCCTCTCGGGGATCATGGACTTGCGCAGGTCAGAAGCATGTGAGTTCATGTGGACATGAAGTCAAGCCGTCGCGACGTCCGCTGGTCGATCGGCGATCTCGCCGAGCGTTTCGACCTCGAGACCCATGTGCTGCGGCACTGGGAGGACAAGGGTCTGCTGTGCCCGGAGCGCGACTCCGCGGGCCGCCGGGTCTACGGCGAGGACGACGCCTACCGGGTCGCCACGATCCTCGCCAGCAAGGCGTCCGGGATGAGCCTGGAGCAGATCCGCACCCTCGTCGACGCCTCCACCGAGGGCCGTCGGGACGCGCTCAAGGAGCACCTCGCCGAGTCTGGACCGACGGCAGGCGGACCTCGAGCGCTCGCGGCACCTGACCGCGCACGCCCTGGAGTGCCGGGCGCACGACATCACCACCTGCCCCGGCTTCCAGGCGCACGTGGCCGACATCGTCGACGGGACCCGTCGAGGTCTCCCGTTGTTGGCCGGACATTCTCCCGGGCACAGGTGACGGGGACGGAGGTTCGTGGTTGAGTGACCTGGCTCACATCCAAACGTCCGGAAAGCAGGCTCACATGTCTCGGTCCCTCCGCTTTCTCCTGTCCCTCGGCTCCGTGCTCGCCGCCGCCCTCGTCGGGTTGGTCGCGATCCCGCCCGCCCACGCCGCCGGCCCGTCGTACGTCGCGCTGGGCGACTCGTACTCCTCCGGTGTCGGCACCCGCAGCCTACATCGACGACGGGACGAGTCTGCCAGCGCTCGAACTACGCCTACCCCAAAGCCTGGTCGCCGCCGCGAAGGGCTACTCCCTCACCTTCAAGGCCTGCTCCGGCGCCACCGTCAGCACGGTCACCAGCAGCCAGGCTCAGCGCGCTGACCAGCACCACGCAGTACGTCACCATCTCGGTCGGCGGCAACGACGCCGGGTTCAGCAGCGTGCTCACCGAGTGCGCGCAGCCGGGCTGGATGTCGGACTGCGACGGCTCGATCAACACCGCCCAGTCCTTCATCAACAACACCCTGCCGGGCCGGCTGAGCACGCTCTACGCCTCGATCAAGTCCAAGGCGCCGAACGCCGTCGTGGTCGTCGTCGGCTACCCGCGGGTGTTCATGGGCGAGGACTGCAACGCCGCCACCTTCTTCTCGCCCGCCGAGGAGACCCGGCTCAACGCCACCGCCGACCTGCTCAACAGCAAGGCTCTCCGCCGCTGCCAGCGCCAAGGGCTTCAAGTGGGCCAACCCCACGTCGCGGTTCACCGGGCACGCCGTCTGCGACAGCACCGAGTGGCTCAACGGCTTCTCGAACCCGGTCAGCGAGAGCCTACCACCCCAACCGGCTCGGCCACTCCTCCGGCTACCAGCCGCTGGTCTCGGGGCTGCTCGTCGGCTAGCACGCCGGGGTTCCCTCGGACCCCTTTGGTAGAACTCCTCGCATGAGGCGAATCTCGGCGACCGTGGGTCTGCTCGTCCTGACGAGCGGGCTCGCGGCCTGCTCCGGGGGCTCCGACGAGGACGGTGCGCGTGACGCGGCGACCGCCCTCGCCGGGGCGCTCTCGACGGGCAAGGACCTCGAGGGGCTGCGGTGGAGCGGGGCCGACGGTGCCACCGTCGCCAAGGAGCACGACGCGATCGTGGCCGGCATGGACGGCCTCGCTCCCACGGTGAAGGTCACCGAGGTCAGCGCCGACGGCGACAAGCCGTCGGCGACCCTGGCGTGGTCCTGGCCGGTGGTCGAGGGCGGTGACGCCTGGACCTACGAGACCACCGCGCCGCTGAGCGAGTCCGGTGACTCCTGGTCGGTGTCCTGGTCACCCGCGATCCTGGAGCCCGACCTGAAGGCGGGGGAGTCCCTCGACGTGGTGACCGAGTCCTCGCAGCGCGCCGACATCACCGGCGCCGGTGGCGCCCCGCTGGTGACCGAGCGGCCCGTGGTCCGGGTCGGCATCGACCGCAGCCTCGTCCCGGCGACCCAGGCGCCGGCCTCCGCGCGCCGGCTGGCCGCGCTGGTCGGGATCGACGTGGCGCCCTACGTCAAGGCGGTGACGGGGGCCGGCCCCAAGGCCTTCGTCGAGGCGATCACCTACCGCGCCGCCGAGGTCCCCGCGGCGGTGCGCGCGGCGATCCCCGGGATCGCCGGCGGCCGCACCGTCGACGGACGAGCTCGCGCTCGCCCCGACCCGCGACTTCGCCGCGCCCCTCCTCGGCAAGGTCGGTCCGGTCACCGCCGAGATGGTGAAGAAGGACCCGAGCGCCTACCGCTCCGGCGACATCGCGGGGCTCACCGGCCTGCAGGCCCGCTACGACGAGCAGGCTGCGCGGCACGCCTGGCCGCGCCGTCTACGCCGTGCCGGCGGCCAAGGGCGCCGAGCGCCGCGAGGCTCTTCCGCAGCGAGCCGGCCCCCGGCAAGCCGCTCGCGACGACGCTCGACACCCGCCTGCAGACCCTCGCCGAGCGGGTGCTCGGCACCGTGCAGCCGGCCAGCGCGCTGGTCGCGATCCGGCCCAGCGACGGCTCGATCCTGGCCGCCGCCAACGGCGCGGGCACCGGCGGGCAGAACTACGCGACCTACGGGCAGGCTCGCACCCGGCTCCACCTTCAAGTCGGTCACCTCGCTCGCCCTGCTCCGCGCCGGCCTCACCCCGCAGACGCCGGTCCGGTGCACCCCGACCGTGACCGTCAACGGCAAGCAGTTCAAGAACTACTCCGACTACCCCGCCTCCGCGGTCGGCACCATCCCCCTGCAGGAGGCGATCGCCCAGTCGTGCAACACCGCGCTCATCAACGCGCGGGCCAAGGTGAAGGACGGCGCCCTCGCTGACGCCGCCGGCAGCCTCGGGCTGGGCATCGACCACGACCTCGGGTTCCCGGCCTACTTCGGCAAGGTCCCCGCGAAGCCCGCCAGCGAGACCGAGGGCGCCGCGAACCTGATCGGCCAGGGCAAGGTCCTCGCCTCGCCGATGGCGATGGCCACGGTGGTCGCGAGCATCCAGGCCGGCAAGACCGTCGTACCGCACCTGGTGGCGGGCACCGACGTCTCCGTCCCCGCCGCCGCCAAGCCGCTCACCGCCGCCGAGGCCCGCCAGGCCAAGGCACTGCTACGCCGGGTGGTCACCGACGGCAGCGGCCGCGGCCTGGCCGACCTGCCCGGCGGCCCGGTCATCGCCAAGACGGGCACCGCGGAGTACGCCGACGCCGGCACCATCCGCACCCACGCCTGGATGATCGCCGCGCAGGGCGACCTGGCCGTCGCGGTCTTCGTCCAGACCGGCACGTCGGGCTCGCAGACCGCCGGTCCGCTGCTGGAGGAGTTCCTGCGCGGAGCCCGCTGACCGGGACCTTGATCCCAGATGCGACAACCGAGAAGGGGAATCTGGCGATAGTTTCTTGACCCGCGCTATGGCCGCGCTAGAGTGGGGGTGTCGTAATCGGAGGGAGCACCGAACGCGACAAGAGCCCCACGTTGACCCCATGCAATGTGGGGCTCGCTCCTTTTGAATGGTGCGAGCCCGGCTTCGCCGGGGCGGTCGGCAGCAAGTCTGCTGGGCGCCCGGCTCTCGCCGTGCTGCCGCACCGCGGTTGGCTTTCGTAGAGGTCGAGTTGGTCTGGCGGCAAGACTCGCCCGTTGGTGCGAGCGCGGCTTCGCCGGGGCGGTCGGCAGCAAGCTGCTGGGCGCCCGGCTCTCGCCGTGCTGCCAGGTGTTGGATGGGGCGAGCCCGGCTTCGCCGGGGCGGTCGGCAGCAAGGCTGCTGGGCGCCCGGCTCTCGCCGTGCTGCCAGGTGTTGGATGGGGCGAGCCCGGCTTCGCCGGGGCGGTCGGCAGCAAGCTGCTGGGCGCCCGGCTCTCGCCGTGCTGCCAGGTGTTGGATGGGGCGAGCCCGGCTTCGCCGGGGCGGTCGGCAGCAAGTCGCTGGGCGCCCGGCTCTCGCCGTGCTGCCGCCCCCGCGGTTGGCTTGCGTAGGTCCAGCCTCCGCTTGGCGGCAATCCTTTGATCTCGCCGTGCGGCCGGCGCCCGGTGACGGGTCCTCCCGTGGGGTTTCCGGGGCGTGCCAGAGTTGTCCCATGAGCCTGCGCGAGCGTCTTGACCAAGCTTGCTTCCCGAGTCGAACCGCCAGGCTGTACGTCGGCGGGCAGTGGGTGCCCGGGAGTGGCGGCGGCCGGATCGAGGTGATCGACCCGGCGGACGGCTCGGTGCTGACCGACGTGGCCGACGGGACCCTGGACGACGCGCGGTCGGCGTTGGACGCGGCGGCCGCGGCGCAGGCGGACTGGGCCGCGACGGCGCCGCGGGAGCGCGGGGAGATCCTGCGCCGGGCGTTCGAGTCTGGTGACCGCGCAGGCCGACGACATCGCGCTGGTGATGAGCCTGGAGATGGGCAAGCCGGTGGCGGAGGCCAAGGGCGAGGTGACCTACGGGGCGGAGTTCCTGCGCTGGTTCTCCGAGGAGGCGGTGCGCATCCACGGCCGCTGGATGCACAACCCGGCGGGCGGCAGCCGGCTGCTGACGGTGCGCAAGCCGGTCGGGCCGTGCCTGTTCATCACGCCGTGGAACTTCCCCCTGGCGATGGGGACCCGCAAGATCGGCCCGGCGATCGCGACGGGCTGCACGATGGTGGTCAAGCCGGCGGCGCTCACGCCGCTGACGATGCTCTACCTCGCCCGGCTCCTCGCCGAGGCCGGGCTGCCCGACGGCGTCCTCAACATCGTGACGACCAGCGACTCCGGCGGGCTGAGCAGCACCCTGCAGGCCGACCCGCGGTTGCGGAAGGTGAGCTTCACCGGCTCCACCGGTGTGGGCAGGCGGATCGTCGAGCAGTCCGCCGGGCAGCCTGCAGCGGGTGTCCATGGAGCCTGGGCGGCAATGCGCCCTTCCTGGTGTTCGCCGACGCCGACCTCGACGCGGCCGTGGACGGCGCGATGATCGCGAAGATGCGCAACATGGGCGAGGCGTGCACCTCCGCCAACCGCTTCCTCGTGGAGGCCTCGGTCGCCGAGGAGTTCGGCACCAAAGCTCGCCGAGCGGATGGGGGCGCTGCGCGTGGGCCGCGGCCAGGACGAGGGGGTCGAGGTCGGCCCGCTCATCGAGGAGAAGGCCGTCGAGTCGGTCGCCGCCACGGTCGCGGACGCGGTCGAGCGGGGGGGCGCGGGTGCTGACTGGCGGGGAGCGGCCCGAGGGCGAGGGCTTCTTCTACCCGCCGACGGTGCTCGTCGACGTACCGGCGGAGGCGGACGCGGTCACCCAGGAGACCTTCGGCCCGGTCGCCCCGATCACGACCTTCACCAGCGAGGACGAGGCGATCGCGCACGCCAACGCGACCGAGTACGGCCTCGCGGCCTACGCCTACACCCGCGACCTGAACCGCACGATCCGGCTCGCGGAGCGCCCGGAGACCGGCATGCTCGGCATCAACACCGGGCTGGTGTCCAACCCGGCCGCACCCTTCGGCGGCGTCAAGGCCAGCGGGTACGGCCGGGAGGGCGGGTTCGAGGGCATCGAGGAGTACCTCGACACCACCTACGTCGCCCTCCCGGTCGACTGATCGCGCGCGGGCTCAGGCGAACGGGATCCCGAACAGCCCGCGCTGGGTCCCGAAGCCGCAGGCTCGGGCGGAAGTCTGCTCGACCCGCCGTTGAGGGCGTTGACGGTCAGGCTGCAGGGCGGGCTCGTCGAACGCGATGCCGACGTGGCCGGTCGTGTCGAGCGGGCACAGGTCCTGCAGCAGGATGTTGCGGGTGCCGGGGCCGTCGAGGCGCTGGTTGGCGACGGGGTGCACGACCTCGTCGTACCGCGTGCTGATGACGGTGTACGACGGTCCGGCCGGCATCGCGTCACCGTCGGCCCACAGCGTCTGCAGCGCCTGGCTGCCGACCGCCTGCGAGGTCACCCCCGGGAACTGGGCGAAGGAGGCGAAGTCCTCCGCGATCCCGAGCAGGCCGAGCGCGCGGCCCAGCGCGGCGATGCCGAACAGACTCCGTGCCGTGGTTGCTGGGCGCGAGGCCGACGTACTTGTCGATCTTCGAGGCGCCGCCGAGACGCTTGATGAAGTACGTCGGGATCAGCCCGCCCTGGGAGTGGCCGACGACGTTGACCTTGGTCGCCCCCGTGGCGGCGAGGACCCGGTCGACGAAGGCGGCGAGCCTGGCGGGCGGAGTCCGCGGTGGGCGCGAGGCCGCCGACCCGGCCGAAGGACGCGGCGGTCTGGCCGAAGTTGAGGGTGAAGGTGCAGAAGCCGGCGTTCTTGATCCGCGGGCCGAGCCTTGGTGAAGTTGGCGCCGGCGTTGGCGAAGGTGCCGGGGAGCAGGATGGTCGGGCTCTTCCCGGCCTGCGGCCGGCAGGACCAGTCGTTGGCGCCGGCGGTGTAGTCCGGCCGGGCGGCGTAGTTGTAGCCGGTCTCGACCAGCGTGCCGTCGGGGATCGGTGCGGGGTCCGCCGAGGCGGGTGTGGCGAGGCCGGCGACGGCGACGATGCTGGTGGCGACCGCTGCGGCGGCGGCCCGGAACCTGGTGACGAGCATGGGTGCTTCCCTCCCGAGTGGGTGTGCACCGCCCTAGTGACGGTTGCGTCAACAGGGTAGGTGGCGCAGGTCACATCCGACAGGGGTCGCGGCAGCAAAAGGGTGGCCGCTTCCGGCCCGAGGCTCAGTCGCCGAGCGCCTCGAGCACCTCGACGTTGTGCCGGAAGCCGAAGACCTCGTACCCGACCACGGTCACCCAGGGCGCGAGCGAGGCCACCAGCAGGCACCACACCAGGTCGACGTCGGCCTGCGCCATGAGCACGGGGACGACGAGGACCACCGCGGTGATCGCCAGCAGGACCAGGTGGAAGGAGTGCAGGGAGCGGGTGAGCAGCGAGTAGCCGGCGTAGAAGACGACGAGGAACAACCCGACCGGTACGACGACGGTGAGCACCGTCCCGGTGAGGTGCAGTCTCGCTGTGGTGCTCCAGGTAGTAGGCGGCGACGTGCAGCCCGGCACCGGTGGCGACGATCGAGCCGAAGAGCGCCATCGCGCCGTAGCCGAACCCGAAGGAGCGCTCGCGCCGCGCGTGCAGCACCTCGCCGGTCGGCACGGCGAAGTAGCACCACCACGTGCCGAAGGTCAGTGCCGTGCCGGCGAGGGTGAACAGCCCGATCTCCCAGGACAGGCCGTCCTCGGCGAGGACGTTGATCGCGGCCATCGTGCCGATCATCCCCTCGCCGAGGGTGATGATGACCATCAGGCCGTAGCGCTCGGCGATGTGGTGGGCGTGCCAGGGCGTGCCGCCGCGGCGCAGACTCGGCGATCGCAGGGCCGCCGATCTCGACGAGGAACGGGATCACCATGAGCGCGAAGGTGAGGCCGACGGAGAGGTCGACCAGCGCCAGGACGCACCACAGCACCTGGGCGAGCGCGATCGAGACGACGTAGGTCCGGCAGGCCGCGCGGCGCTCGGGGTCGTGCCGGCCGGCGCGCAGCCACTGCAGGATCATCGCGACCCGCATCACGACGTAGCCCCAGACGATGACGTCGTTGTCGAGCGTCTCGCCGTGCTGGGTCACCGACTCGAACATCGGCTTGATGCCGAGCGCGAAGATCAGCACCCCGACCATCTGCATCATCGTGGTGATCCGGTAGACCCAGTCGTCGGTGTCGTAGGCCGAGGCGAACCAGGTGAAGTTGATCCACGCCCAGGAGATGCCGAAGGTCGCGAAGGCGAAGGCGGCGATGCCCGAGCCGACGTGCTCGGCGGCCGGGGCGTGGGCGAGACTCGTTGGCGGCGGTGCCGAAGGCGACCACGAAGGTGAGGTCGAAGAGCAGGCTCCAGCGGCGTCGAGGCCCGGCCCGTCTCGTGCGGGTCGCGGCCGGTCATCCTGCGGGTGCGGTGGCGTACGTCGGCGGCGGGCGTCTCCGGCATGCGGCGCAGTCTAGGTCGCGCGACGGCCCAGCAGCGCGAGCACGTGCACCGCTGCCGGCGCGCGGACGTCGACCGGCACGGGCGGCGCGAAGCGCGGGTCGTCGCTGAGCCCGACCTGCAGCGCGGTCGGCAGCAGGCCCGCGGCCAGTCGTTCGGGGAGCGGCCCGCCGCGCCCGGTCGCCCGGCCGACGTCCCAGCCGTGCACGGTGATCTCCAGCGCCGCGATCCGGGCGACGGTGTCCACCGGCAGCGGGTGCCCCCCGACGTCGACGTACGGCGCCCGCGCGCTCATCCACGAGGTGAGCAGCCCGCAGGCCTTGACCTCCAGCCGCTGCACCCGTTGCTCGAGCGGGGAGGGCGCGGCGCTGCTCAGCCCGACGGCGCCCTCGGCGGCCTCGGCGAAGGCGTCGAGAGCGTCCTCCATGTGCGCGAGCAGGTCGGCGAGGCTCCACCCGGCGCACGGCGTCGGGCGGTCGACGTCGGCGCAGGTGATGGTGGCCAGCGTGCCGCGGGTGTAGTCCAGGGCGCGCTGGAGCACGTCCAGGCCTGCGACGAGTCCGGCTGGTGCGGGCTCGGCGGACATCAGACCGGCACGTAGTCGGCCGGCAGCCGCTCCGGCAGGCCGAAGCGCGCGAAGAGCCGCGGGTCGAAGAAGGCGCTCACGTGCTCGACCCTCAGGTCCGCGCCGCTGCCGGTCATCTGCAGCACCTGCAGGTGGAAGGGCTCGAAGTGACCCTCCGGCTGGCGCATGTAGAGCCCGAACGCCGGCTGGCCGTTGGCGACGGTCTCGATCATCGGCATGTCGTTGGTGCCGCCCGGGCACTTGGACCCGATCAGGCGGCCGATCGCGTCGGCGCCGCGGAAGTGGTTGAGGAAGGGCGGCATGTCCCAGGTGGCGTCGTACTTCAGCAGGCTGGACGATCTGGTCGATGTCCTTGCGCCAGAACGCCGCCAGGTAGGCGTCGAGCAGGCCGCGCTGGTCCGCGTCCAGGTCCGCCTCGACCGTGTCCGGGGTCAGGCCGCGCTCGGAGAGCCTGGGCGTGCGCGCGCTGCAGCGCGGAGTTCACCGCGGCGGTGGTGGTGTCGAGCGCGGTGGCGGTCTCGGCGGCCGACCAGCGCAGCACGTCGCGCAGGATCAGCACCGCCCGCTGGCGCGCCGGGAGGTGCTGGAGCGCCGCGACGAACGCCAGCCGGATCGTGTCCCGCTCGGCGACCTCGACCGCCGCGTCCGGGATCGGCTCCAGCCAGGGCACCTCGTGGTCCTCGAGCAGGCTCGTCGGAGGGTGCCGAGTCCGCCGTGCCGAGCCCGGTGGGCAGGGGCCGGCGCGGCTTGCTCTCCAGGTTCGTCAGGCACACGTTGGTCGCGATCTTGTAGAGCCAGGTGCGCACCGAGCTCCGGCCCTGGAAGGCTCGCGGACGCCTTCCACGCGCGCAGGAAGGTCTCCTGGACGAGGTCCTCGGCCTCGTGCACCGACCCGCTCATCCGGTAGCAGTGCGCCAGCAGGCTCGCGCTGGTAGCGCCCCGTGAGGGTGTCGAAGTCGGCGAGTCTCACTGCTCGCGGTTGCCTGCTCGGTCACCGTGATTCCCATCCCTGCCCCTGTGGTCTCGCCAGTCTGCCTGAACCGGTAGACGGGGGTCGAGGAGAAAACTCATCGGTGCGCGCGCACGACCTCCAGTGCACGCTCCGCCGCCGGTACGGCGAGCACCCGGTCCGCGGGCACCAACCCGATCCGGGTACGGCGGTCGAGCAGGTCCGCCACGTCCGCGGCGCCCTCGTGGGTGATCCCGAAGAAGAGCTCCGCCCAGACCGTCGCCAGGCTCCGGGTGGATCGGCGCGAGCAGATCGGTCTCGGCCCAGCCGGACGCCTCGGCGGCGGCGCTCAGCACGAGGTCGGCGTCGGCGCCGTACCTCCGGACGAGGCGGGCCCGGCCGGGGGAGCCGGCCCGGGCGGCCTGCTCGGCGAGTGCCTCGCGCGGCGCGGCGCCGGCCAGCGGGAGGGTCGCGGTGACGCACGGCCCGGCGGGAAGTCGGGCGTGGGCGACGGCGGCGTCCACGGCGTCCTCGGCCATCCGGCGGTAGGTCGTCGAGCTTTGCCGCCGACGATGGTGACGACGCCGGTCGGCGACGTGAGCACGGCGTGCTTGCGGGAGAGGTCGGCCGTGGAGCCCTCTCCGCTGTCCAGCAGCGGGCGCAGCCCGGCGAAGGCGCCGACCACGTCGGAGCGACGCAGCGGCCGGGCGAAGGAGGCCGACACGACGTCGAGCAGGAAGCCGATCTCGACCTCGGTCGGCGCGGCGACGTCGGGGACCGGGCCCTCGACGGGCTCGTCGGTGAGGCCGACGTAGACCGGCCGTCGGGCTGGGGGAGCACCAGCACGAAGCGGTTGGTCTCTCCCGGGATGGGCGCGAACACCGCGACCGTGAGACCGGGCAGGGCCTCGCCGCGCAGCACCAGGTGGGTGCCGCGGGAGGGCCGCAGCCGGACGTCCTCGACCAGGTCGCCGGCCCACACGCCGGCGGCGTTGACGACGGTTCGCGCCGTGACGGTGAGCGGGGCTCCGGTCAGGCTCGTCGCGCAGGCTGCACCCGGGTCCCCGACGCCGAGACCACCCGGGCCCGGGTGTGCACGGCGGCGCCGCGCTCGGCGGCGGTGCGGGCGATCGTGGTGACCAGCCGGGCGTCGTCCTCGAGTCTGTCCGTCCCAGCCGAGAAGACCGCCGCGCAGGCCGTCGGTGCGCAGGGGCGGGGCCAGCCGCCGGGTCTCCGCGGCGCTCAGCCGGCGCGGCCGGGGCAGCGTGTCCTTGCTGGTCCCGGCCGCCCGCCGCAGCAGGTCGCCGCCGACGAAGCCGGCACCGGCGAGCGCGCCCATCGGCTTGCTGACCCCGGCGCCCAGCGGGATCAGCGACGGCAGCGGGTGGGTCAGGTGCGGCGCGGTGAGGTCCATCAGGATGCCGCGCTCCACGGCGCTCTCGTGGGCGATGGCGACCTGGCCGGAGGCGAGGTAGCGCAGGCCGCCGTGGACGAGCCTTGGAGGACCATCGCGACGTACCGAACGCCAGGTCGTGGGCGTCCACCGCGAGCACGCTCAGCCCGCGCGAGACCGCGTCGAGGGCGACCCCGGCGCCGGTGACGCCGAGGCCGATCACGACCAGGTCGACGTCGGTGGGCGCCCCGGCCAGACCGGCTGTGATGCGGCTCATCGGCTCAGGCTCCGCACGACCTGGGTGCGCAGGCTCGGCGTCGAGGCTCGCAGCGTCCACCGCGTCGTCGAGCATGGTGTGGGCCGACAGCACGAAGCCGTGGGCGGCGAGCACCAGTCCGCGGGCGATGACGACGGGGTCGCCGTCGCGGATCGTGCCGGCCTCCTGGCCCTGTGCGACGGCGCCCGCGAGGACGCCGATGACCAGGCTCCTGCGAGCGGCCGCGGCGGGCCAGCAGGTAGGGCAGGATCAGGCTCCGGGTCGAGCTCCACGATCCGGGTGAACGAGCTCGTTGCCGCGCAGCGCGTCGATGGTCGCCGCGACCGCGTCGGCGATCCGCTCCGGGGTCGGCGCCCCGGCGAGGTCGACCTGTCCGGCGACCAGGCCGCCCCACTCGCGGGTCATCAGGTCGCCGAGCAGCGCGGGCATGTCGGACCAGGCGCGGTAGATCGTCATCCGCGACACCCCCGCCCGACGGGCCACCTCGGTGAGCGTGGTGCGCCGCCAGCCGACGTCGAGGATGCACTCGCGGGCGGCGTCGAGGTAGCCGTCGCGGGGGCCGGTCTCGGACTCATGGTTGTGACGATGTGACGTCATGTGTAACACTGTAACACATGACGACCGAGCGTCCCGCCGTCCTCCAGCCCGAGATGCCCGCCACCCGGTGGGGCGACCCGGCCTCCGCGCACGGCCTGCCGGACGGGGTCCGCGACCTCGTCGGCATGGTCTTCCCGATCTCCGACACCCCGGCCCGCGCCGATGTCACCGTCCCCGCGTCCCGGCTCTCGCCGGAGCCTGGTCGAGGGCCTGCGGGGCGTGGTCGGTGCGGCGAACGTGCTCACCGACGACGACGTACGGCGCCTGCGCACCCGCGGCAAGTCCACCCCCGACCTGCTGCGGCAGCGCAGCGGCGACCTGGGCGACGCGCCGGACGTCGTCGTCCGGCCGGGTGGGCACGACGACGTGGTCGCCGTGCTGGCCTTCGCCCAGGAGCACCGGATCGCGGTGGTCCCCTTCGGCGGCGGCACCGCGGTCACCGGCGGCCTGGTCGCCGACCCGGCCGGCCTCGCGGGCGTGCTCTCGCTCGACCTCGGCCGGATGCGCGGGCTGCTCGCCCTCGACCCGGTCTCCTCGACGGCGACGCTCGAGCCCGGCCTGCGCGGCCCCGAGGCCGAGGCGCTGCTGGCCGAGCACGGGTTGATGCTCGGGCACTTCCCGCAGTCGTTCGAGTACGCCTCGATCGGCGGGTTCGCGGCCACCCGCTCCAGCGGGCAGTCCAGCGCCGGCTACGGCCGCTTCGACGCGATGGTCGTCGCCCTGCGTGTCGCGACCCCGGTCGGCGAGGTCCGGCTCGGCGCCTCGCCCGCCAACGCCTCGGGCCCGGACCTGCGCGAGCTCTTCCTCGGCTCCGAGGGCGCCTTCGGCGTGATCACCGAGGTCACCGTCCGGGTCCGCCCGCTGCCGGAGGTCAAGGAGTACGAGGGCTGGCGCTGGGCCTCCTTCGCGGCGGGCGCCGACGCGATGCGCGCGCTCGCGCAGTCCGACCTGCTGCCCACCGTGCTGCGCCTGTCCGACGAGAACGAGACCGCCATCAACCTCGCCGACCCCGACGCCATCGGAGGCGAGGGGAGCGCAGGCTGCCTGATGATCGTCGGCTACGAGGGCACCTCCGCCGCGGTCGCCGCGAAGATGGCCGCCGTCACCGCGGTCCTCGACGGCCTCGGCGGCACCCCGCTCGGCTCCGCGCCCGGGGAGAAGTGGGCCGCGGGACGCTTCGACGCGCCGTACCTGCGCGACAGCCTGCTGGACGTCGCCGTCCTCGTCGAGACCTTGGAGACGGTGACCTTCTGGAGCAACCGGGAGAACCTCTACACCCGCGTGAAGACCGCGCTGGAGACCGCTCTGCCCGGCGCGATGGTGCTCTGCCACGTCTCGCACGTGTACGCCACCGGCTGCTCGCTCTACTTCACCGTGGCCGCGCCCGGGGGCGACGACCCGCTCGCCGCCTGGCTGCCGGCCAAGGCCGCCGCGTGCGAGGCGATCGTCGCCGCCGGGGCCTCGATCACCCACCACCACGCCGTCGGCACCGACCACAAGCCCTACCTCACCGCCGAGATCGGCGAGGTCGGCGCCACCGTGCTGCGGGCCGTGAAGCAGGCGGTCGACCCGGCCGGGATCCTCAACCCCGGGGTGCTGGTCCCGTGACCCGCTCGTTCTCCTTCCTCGTCAACCCGAGCGCCGGCGGTGGCGCGGCGCCGCGCGTCGTCGTACCCCTCGCCCGGGCACTGCGCGAGGCCGGCGCGAGCGTCGAGGTCACCTACACGACCTCGGCCGCCGAGACCCCCGCCCTGGTCGCCTCTGCCGTGGGGGCGGACGCGGTCGTGGTCTCCGTCGGCGGCGACGGCATGCTCTCCTCGGTCGCCGGCGCGGTGTCCGCGGCGGACGGGGTCCTCGCGGTGGTGCCGGCCGGGCGCGGCAACGACTTCGCCCGGATGCTGGAGGTCCCGCACGACACGGCCGCCCAGGCCCGGCTGCTGCTGGCGGGCGAGGAGCGCCGCATCGACCTGCTCCGGGTCACCGTCGGTGGGGCGACCTCCGTCGTCGCCGGCTCGGTGTACGCCGGCGTGGACGCCCGGGCCGCGGAGATCGTGGACCGCTCGCACTGGCTCCCCGGCAGGCTGCAGTACCCGGTCGCCGCGGTCCGGGCGCTCGCGACGTACCGGCCGGTGGACTGCGTGCTCGAGGTCGACGGCGCCCGCTCGACCCACCAGGCCGCCACGGTCGTGGTCGCGAACTCCCGCTACTACGGCAAGGGCATGGCCATCGCGCCCACCGCGTCGGTCTCGGACGGCCTGCTGGACGTGGTCGTGATCGAGGCGGCCGGGCGGCTGGACCTGATCCGCTCCCTGCCCAAGGTGTACGACGGCGGGCACGTCGCCCTCGACGAGGTCACCGTCCTGACCGGGCGCCGGGTCACCCTCTCGGGCACGTACGCCGGAGGTGCCGCCGTGCCCGTCGGCGCCGACGGCGAGGCGCTCGGCCCGCTGCCCGCGACCGGCGCGGACCCGATGGCCGTCGAGTCTGCTGCCGGAAGCCCTGCGCATCCTCGCCTGAGCCCTTAGGGTCGGCGCATGCTGAGGGGGAGAGGGGCCGTTGCCGCCCTGCTGGTGACGGCGTCCTGGGGACTGACGGCGTGCAGCCACGAGAACGACCACGCGGTGGCGGTGTGCCCGGACGTGGCGACGTTCTTCCCGGTGGGGAACCAGGCCGACGTCGACTACCCCGCCGTGGTGGACGCGATCGACTGCGACGGCGTGACCTCCGCGCGGGAGGAGCGCTGCCTGCACACGCCGTGGGGGCGGGCGCCTGACGCGGAGCACTTCGCCGACAAGGTGGGCTCGTCGCCGGAGGATGCGGTCCGCATCACCGCCGGCGACGGCACGGTCATCACCAAGGTCCTCTCGCGGACGAGGGCGTGGGCGCGCATCGCCGTCGAGCCCGACGGCGACACCGGCGTCTACGACGTCCAGCGGCTCCGCGCGGGCTGGCTCGCCGTGGCCGGCGAGGGCTGCGCCACGGGTGCCGCGTCCGACGACGAGCCGGACGAGCCGATCAGCGAGGAGTGCCAGCGGGCGATCGACGAGGCGACGCCGGGGCCCGACGGGACTGCCATGGTCGCCTGCGCCGAGGCTCGTGGACGGGCCGGTGCCGGAGTGAGGCGCCGGGGGAGCGCCGCGACCGCCGCCCTGCTCACCGCGGCCGCGTGGGGTCTGGTCGCGTGCGGCCACGAGGACGAACCGGACGCCGGCGCGTGCACGACGGCACGGGGTGACACCGCCGAGGCGGCTCTGCTCGATGCCGCTCCCGGTGCCCACGTGATCCGCACCGATCACCTGACGCCGGGCGCGGTGATGCTGGAGGTGCGCGGCGAGGACCAGCCCTACGTCGTCACCCAGGACGACGAGGGGTGGCGCGTGCTGGGCGGCCCGGGCTGCGCCGCGGTGCCGTGCGCCGACGCCACCGCGGCGCTGAAGAAGGCCGAGGCGACCGCGCACCAGGTCCCCGACCCGAGCCTGGCCTATGCCGCGAACATCGGCATCGACTGCGACGAGAGCCTGACCGACCCGTGCACCGCACCCGGCGCGCCGTGCTGGCGCTGACGACCCTGGCCGCCACCGGCCTCGTCGCAGGTGACCTCGGCGCGGGCGGCGCCCCGGCCGGCGACGCCTGTGCGTCGTACACCATCCCCGCGGAGGACCTCGGTGGCCGCGACGAGGCCTTCGCGACCGACGTCATCGCCACCTGCTACGACGGCGACGGCGTGACCCGGACGTGCGAGGTCGGAGCCCCCGGGCAGGATGGCGATCTCCCGGTGACCTGCCGGCCGGCCGACTGAGCGACGTCGCACCTGACGGAACGGTCGTGTGATCCCCCGATCCACGACGCGTTCGTCAGGTGCGACGCGCGAGGGTCAGCCTGGGCGCGGGCAGCGAGCGGCTGATGATCTCCTTCATGATCTCGCTCGTGCCGGCGTAGATCTGCGAGACCCGGAGGTCGGCCCAGGCGCGGGCGATCGGGTACTCGTTCATGTAGCCGTAGCCGCCGTGCAGCCTGCAGGCACTTGTCCGCGACCTTCTGCGCGCGCTCGGAGCACCACGAGCTTGGCCATCGCGACCGTCGGGATGTCGAGCCTGGCCCTCGAGGTGCAGGGTGATGCACTCGTCGACGAAGGAGCGGGCGACGCGGGCCTCGGTGGCGACCTCGGCCATCTTGAACTTGGTGTTCTGAAAACCCCAGATCGGCCGGTTGAAGGCGTGCCGCTCGTGGACGTAGCGCATCGTCTCGTCGTAGCAGAACTCCATCGCCGCGACGTTGGAGACCGCGACGATCAGGCGCTCCTGCGGGAGCCTGCTCCATGAGCCTGGATGAAGCCCTGGCCCTCCTCGCTGCCGAGCAGGTTGGTGACCGGGATCCGGACGTCCTCGAAGAACAGACTCGGAGGTGTCCTGGCCCTTCATGCCGACCTTGTCGAGCACCTTGCCGCGGGAGAAGCCGGGGGTGTCGGTCGGCACGATGACCAGCGAGATGCCGGCCGCCGCCTCCTCCGGGTTCGTCTTGACGACGGTGACCACGACATCGGCCTGGGCGCCGTTGGTGATGAAGATCTTGGAGCCGTTGACGACGTACTCGTCGCCCTCGCGGATCGCCTTGGCCTTGATGTTCTGCAGGTCCGAGCCGGTGCCGGGCTCGGTCATCGCGATCGCGGCGACGGCCTCGCCGCTGGCGAGCTTCGGCAGCCAGGCGTGCTTCTGCTCCTCGGTGCCGTAGTTGAGGATGTAGTGGGCGACGATGCCGTTGTGGAGCGAGACGCCCCACGAGTCTGTCGCCGACCCGGGCCTGCTCCTCGATCAGGATGGCCTCGTGGGCGAAGGTGCCGCCCCCGCCGCCGTACTCCTCGGGGATGGAGAGGCACAGCAGGCCGACCTCGCCGGCCTTGTTCCACAGTCTCGCGGTCGACCTGCTTGTTGGCGATGAAGGTGTCGACGTTCGGCTTGATCTCCTTCTCGCAGAAGGTCCGGGCGAGGTCACGGAAGTCGTCGAGGTCGGTGTTCATCCACGGCGAGCGGCGCTGGGGCATGTCGGTCCCTCTCGGGGGGTCAGGAGTCTGGGTACACGGTGTATCGGCTACTGGATACTAGTTGTACCCAAGACCGCTTGTCCAAGGTAACCTTGCTCTCGTGGTGGACGTGGTGAAGTGGGTCGACTCGACGGTGCGCCGGCGCAGCGCCAACGAGGCGCTGGAGAGCGACGCCCGCCGCGCGCAGGTCGTCCAGGCCGCGATCGACGCCATCGAGGAGGGCGGCGCCTCCGTCGGCATGGCCCAGATCGCCGAGCGTGCGGGCATCCCGCGCCCCCATGTCTACCGCCACTTCGCCAGCAAGGAGCAGGCTCGACGCCGAGGTCGCCCGCTACGCCGCGACCGAGTCTGCTGCGGCGGGTGCGTCCCCACCTGTCCCGGTCCGGTACGCCGGCCGAGGTCATCGGTGGCCTGATCGGGCCCTGCGTCGCGTGGGCCGCGGAGCACCCGCACCTGTTCCGCTTCCTCGCCGCGCAGCAGCAGACCAAGGCGCTGCACCGTGCCCGGCTGGGGCGGACCCGCCTGCTCAGCGAGATCGTCGAGGCCACCCGGTCCTACCTGCGCGAGACGCCCCTGCCCACGGACCCGCCCGAGGGGGTCCTCGTCAGCGTGATGGGGATGGTCGACGCCAGCATCATCTGGTGGTTCGACCACCACGACGAGTCCCAGGAGCAGGCTCGTCGAGCGGCTGACCCGGCAGGTGACCGCCGTGCTCGTGGACGCCGTCGCGCAGTACGGGCTCGTCGTGCCCGACGACGTGGTGCTCCGCCCGGCCGACTGAGATTTTTCCCGGGACGGCGGAATAGCGCGGGTCCTGGTCGCCTTGGACCAGAAGTTTCAAACTTGAAACAACTGGACGGAGACGACGATGACCGCATGCCTGACCCGAGTGCCGAGCACCGGGACCCCTTCCGCCGAGGTGCGCACCTCGGTCGTCGTACCGCTCCGCTTCGCCGACGGGTACGCCGCCACCGCGGACGTGGTGACCTTCACCGGCCTCGCCGACGGCAAGGATCACCTGCTGCTCGGCCTCGGCGACTGGCGCGGCCGGCTGGCCGGGCTCGCCGCCGGCGGGGAGGCGCCGCTGGTGCGCCCGCACAGCGAGTGCCTGACCGGTGACGTGTTCGGCTCCGAGCGCTGCGACTGCGGTCCGCAGCTGCGCGAGGCGGTCGAGCGGATCGCTGCCGAGGGCGGCTTCCTGCTGTACCTGCGCCAGGAGGGCCGGGGGATCGGCCTGTACGCCAAGCTCGACGCCTACGCCCTGCAGGACGCCGGCCTCGACACCTACGAGGCCAACCGGGCGCTCGGTCGCGGCGAGGACGAGCGGGACTACCGCGCCGCCGCGCAGATGCTGCTGGCCCTGGGCGCGGACCGGATCCGGCTGCTGAGCAACAACCCCGACAAGGCCGCGCAGGCTCGCGGCCCACGGGATCGGCGTCGATGAGCAGGTCGCGACCGGCGTGCACCTGTCCGCCGCCAACCGGCGCTACCTCGCCGTCAAGCGGGACCACACCGCGCACACCCTGGACCTGGGAGACTTGTCCGCGTGACCGAGTGGCTCGACGAGGAGGAGATGGCGGCCTGGCTGCCGCTGATCCGGATCGTCCAGGCCCTCCCGCAGGCCCTCGACAAGCGGCTGCGTGAGGAGGCCGGCATCCCGCACAACTACTACGGGATGCTCGCCACCCTGTCCGCGCGCCCCGACCGGACCCTGACCATGGGCGAGCCTGGCCCGGCTCACCGCCTCCAGCCCGTCCCGGCTCAGCCACGCCGTCACCGGCCTGGAGCAGCGCGGCTGGGTGCTGCGCAAGCAGTGCCCCGAGGACAAGCGCCGCCAGTTCGTGACCCTCACCGACGCCGGCCAAGAGTCTGCTGGACCGGGTCGCGCCGAGCCACGTCGCGCACGTGCGGGGGCTGGTCTTCTCCCAGCCTGAGCCCCGAGCAGGTGCGCCAGCCTGGGCGAGATCGCGGCGGCGATCGTCGGGCACGACGAGACTCGGCGAGGCTTGAGGCTGGCTGCAGGAATCCCCGCTTACCGGGGGATTCCTGCGGTTACTGGCCGTTGCAACGGTCAGGAACCGTAGGAGAACGTCAAGAACCCCCCAGCGCTCCGCGCCGTCGTCAGGCGAACGACCAGACGAGCAGACTCGGTCGGCACCGCCGCCGTCACGTCGTACGACGCCCCGCTGGTCAGCAGGAAGGCGTCCCCCGCCGACAGCGGCTCGGCGAGCGAGGAGCGCAGCAGCGCACCGGTGGCCACGAAGGCGTGCACCCTCGCCGCGGCGGGCAGCGCCAGGGTCTCCCCGGCCTCCAGCCGGGCGACCGCGAAGGCCGCACCGGCAACACCGACCGGCAGCGGCGCGCCCTCGCCGGCGACCCGGACCAGGCCGGAGCCCTCGGGCGCGGCAGCCGCCCGGTAGGCCGGTGCGGCGTCCGGGTCGTCCGGCGTGAGCCAGACCTGCACGAAGCGGGTGACGCCGTCGCCGGCGACCTCGCTGTGCCGCACCCCCGAGCCGGCGCTCAGCACCGCGCACTCGCCCGGGCCGAGGCTCCACCGCCGCGCCCGTCCCGTCGGTGTGCACCAGCGTGCCGCTGAGCACCCAGGACACGATCTCCAGGGCCGCGTGCGGATGGTCCTCGAAGCCCTGCCCCCGCCCGATCAGGTGGTCGTCGTGGCACACCATCGGCCCGAAGGACAGGCGTTCGGGGTCCAGGTCCGGCCCGAACGAGAAGGCGTGCTGGGTCAGCCGACCCGGGACACGCTCGGCGAACCTGCTCGAACCCCTGCGGATCTCGACGTTCACATGTCAGATTGTGGCCGGTGACTCGTCGGGCCCGCGCAGGCTGGCCGTGCCCTGGACGCGCACGTGGGAGGGTGGGCCCGATGGAGGACAGGGAGAGGGACCTGGCCGCGCGCCTGCCGGCGGGCTTCCGTTTCGGCACCAGCACGGCGTCGTACCAGATCGAGGGGGCGGTGGCCGAGGACGGCCGCGGCCCGTCGGTGTGGGACACCTTCACCGCGGAGCCCGGCCGGATCGTCGACGGCTCGAGCGGCGCGGTGGCGTGCGACCACTACCACCGCTACGCCGAGGACATCGAGTCGATGCGCCGCCTGGGCGCCCCGGGCTACCGCTTCTCGATCGCGTGGCCGCGCGTGCAGCCGACCGGCTCCGGACCGGCCAACCCGGCCGGCCTGGACTTCTACGACCGCCTCGTCGACGGCCTGCTGGAGGCCGGCATCCGGCCGATGGCCACGCTCTTCCACTGGGACCTGCCGCAGGCGCTGGAGGACGACGGCGGCTGGCTCAACCGCGCCACCATCGACCGCTTCGCCGACTACGCCGCGATCGTGGCCGAGCGGCTCGGCGACCGGGTCGCCGACTGGGTGCCGGTCAACGAGCCCAGTGTCGTCACCATGATGGGCTACGCCGTCGGGATGCACGCCCCCGGCAAGGCGCTGCTCTTCGAGGCGCTGCCCGTCGGTCACCACCTGCTCGTCGCGCACGGCCGCGCCGCGATCGCCCTGCGCGCCGCGGGCGCCCAGAGCGTCGGCTGCGCCAACAACCACGCCCCGATCTGGCCGGGCTCCGACGACCCCGCCGACGTGGGCGCGGCCAAAGCTCTTCGACGCGCTGTGGAACGGGCACTACCTGGAGGGGATGCTGCTCGGGCGGTACTCCGAGGAGATGATGATGCTGCTGGAGGAGCACGTGCGCGACGGCGACTTCGCGACGATGCGCCAGCCGCTCGACTTCTACGGCGTCAACTACTACAACCCGATGCGGATCGCCGCGGCCGACGAGACCGCCGAGTTCGCCGTTCGAGTTCCGTGACGTGCTGGGCTACCCGCTGACCGACTTCGGCTGGCCGGTGGTGCCGGACGCGCTGCGCGAGTGGCTGATCATGTTCCGCGCCCGGCTCCGGGCCGCCGTACCGCCGCTCGTCATCACGGAGTCCGGCTGCGCCTACAACCAGGGCCCGGACCAGCACGGGGTCGTCGACGACCACCAGCGGGTGGACTACCACCACGCCCACCTGACGGCCGTCGCGGAGGCGATCGAGCGGGGCGTGGACGTGCGCGGCTACTACGCCTGGTCGCTGGTCGACAACTTCGAGTGGGCCGAGGGCTACACCCAGCGCTTCGGCCTGGTGCACGTCGACTACGAGACGCAGGTGCGCACGCCCAAGCGCTCCTTCACCTGGTACGCCGACCTGGTGGCCCGGCACCGCGCCGAGCACCCGGCCTGATCAGCCGAGTCCGGGCACGGACCGCCTCGCGCAGCGCGCTGGCCGTGGTCGCGGCGCTCGTGGAGCGCGCCGTCTCGTCGGTGATCCGCTGCGCGAGACTCGGCGACCTGACGCTCACCCGAGCGCACCGCGGACTCCTGCGCGGCGCGCTGGCGCCGGGCCTGGGTCAGGGCGGTGACCACCGCCGCCGCGCCCCCGAGCAGCGCGGCGACGGCCAGCACGGCGAACCCGCTCGCGACGAACGCGAGCCCGATCGCCACCACGCCGACGGCCAGCGCGGCGATACCCCCCGGCAGCAGGTGCGGCTGCCGTGGCGTGCGCCGTGCGGCCGCGGCGAGCACGTCGGGACGCCAGTCCCGCACCGCACCCCCGGCCTGGACGTCGATGGTCTGCCCGAGCACGGTCGCGGCCCGGGTGGGTGCGAGGCTGGTGGCGGCCGCGGTGGCGAGCCGGTCGGCCGTCGTACCGAGCAGGGGGGACAGGACCCGGAGGGCCAGCCGGTGGCGGCCGGAGCCGGCCGGCTCGGCCAGGTCCGCGAGCAGCAGGTCGAGCACGTCGCCGGTGGGCGTGGACCAGGTCGCGGCCCGGGCGCCGACACGCTCGTCGAGGAAGCCGAGATCGGCGCGCGCGGCGGCCATCCGCTCGAGGATGTCGCCCTCGGCGGGCGAGCCCTCGTCGACGAGCGAGCGCAGGCAGTCGGCCAGGGGGTCCTCGGACGTCTCGGCAGACGTCTCGGCGGGCTCGTCGCCGGGCAGCCTCTCGCCCGCGAGCAACCGCTGCAGCACCTGCAGGCTGGGCGACGGCACGCTCGCTGTCGAGGCTTCCGGTGCCCGCGGGCACCTGGCCGCGCAGCCACTCGCCGACCCGCTCCGCGGCGCCGTCATCGGCGTCCACCTGGCGGGTGAGCGCGGCGACCAGCGCCGGCTCGGCGGGGGCGATCCGGCCGTCGGCGACGGCCAGCCAGACCTGGCGCTGCGCCTGGGTGACCTGGGCCTGGTCGGGAACGACCCGCTCGAAGGGCGCGACGGCCCAGCGCGGGTCCCGGGTGAGCGCCGTCAGCAGGGTGAGGAAGAGCGCGGCGCGGGCCGGGTCCCGCTGGGCCGCGGCCTCGAGCAGGGCCTCGCCCGAGGTCTCGCCGTCGGCCACGGCGGCCACGCCCCGCGCGGCGGCCGCGAGCCAGTAGCCGGGCACGTCGCCCGGCTCGGCCGTCTCGCGCACCGCTCCACCGCCGGTGACCACCACGGTCGCCACCACCTCGCGGGCGTAGCGCCGGCAGGCCGCCGCGTCGGCGTGCTGGCCCAGGCTCGGCGCGGATGTCCTCGTGCTCGATGAGCGCGACCATGGCCCGGGTGAGCCGGTCGAGTCGGCCCTGCAGGTTGCCCTGCTGCTGGCGCATCTGCTCCGAGAGCCGGCTGCGCGCCCGGCGCTCGGCGTCGAGGGCCTCCTCGGCGTCGGCGATGCGCCGGTTCTGGGTCCAGTCGGTCCAGTCGCTCACGCGACTCGATCTGCCCGGCCCGGTGCCTCACCAAACAGGTCAGTCCACACCGACGACGTCCGACCACTCCACCCGCTCGGCGCCGGCGAGCGCCTTGCCCACCGTGTCGGCGTCGGGCAGCCGGTCGTCCTGGTCGAGGTACCACCCGATCAGGTAGTCGCCGCCGGACTCCGCGACGACGTACTGGTCGGCGCCGTCCTGGGCGAGCACGTAGTAGCCCTCCCCGCGCCGGCACTGGTAGATCGCGCGCTCGGAGGTGTCGCAGTCGCGGTAGGTCGGCGAACTCGCCGTCGACCTCCACGCTCAGCGCCGGCGAGCGGTAGTCGTCGGGGTCGCGCTCGTAGCGGAACGAGTAGCCCACGATCCGCTCGCCCTGCAGGCTGGTGCTGCCGCTGCCGGCGCGCAGCCCCGGGATCTCCGGCAGGTACGGCGTGAGGCCGGACGCCTCCAGGTCCGCGATCCGCTCGGCCCGGTCGCGCGCGTCGGCCACGGCGTCGCCGGCCGCGGGCGCCACCGAGATCCCGATCAGGCCCAGGATCACGATCGCGACGACCGCAGGCGCCATCGCGTCCTCGGCGAAGTGCTCGGTGAGCGCGGCGGCCACGAGCGCCGCGACCGCCGCAGCCGGGATGCCGACGAGCAGCGCCAGGGTGGCGTCGCCGGCGGGCGGCCCTGCCGCCGCCACGACGAAGATCCCGGCCAGCACCACGACGAGGTAGGCACTGGCGGCGAGGAGCACCAGTGCGAGCGCCCGCGGCAGGACCAGCCGGAGCAGCACGCCGAGCAGGGCCACGGCGGCGATGCCGCCGGTGAACCAGAGTCACAGCCCGCCGTCGCTCGTGGTGCCCAGGGCGCCGTACGTCGGCAGGAGGAGGAGCAGGGACGCCAGGAAGGCCGTCACGGGGTGGATCGGGGACAGGGCGCGGGGCATGGCGCCCTCCTACCCCCGTCCGGCGCACCGGAACCCGCCCCCGGCTAGCCTGCGATCCATGCGCGCCGTCCAGGTCCTCACCACCACCGGCCCCTCCGACGTGGTCGTCACCGACGTCGCCGAGCCCGCACCCGGCCCGGGCCAGGTGCTCGTCGAGGTGCACACGGCCGGGATCTCGTTCCCCGACCTGCTGCTCAGCAAGGGGGAGTACCAGGCTCAAGCCGGAGCCCCCGTTCACCCTCGGCGTCGACTTCGCCGGCGTCGTCGTCTCCGGCGACGGCTTCGCGTCGGGCCAGCGGGTCGCCGGTGTCGGCCCGTACGGCGGGGCCGCGGAGGCTCGTCCTCGGCTCGGCCGAGAACCTCTTCGCGCTGCCGGACTCGATCTCCTTCGAGGAGGCCGTCGCGCTGCCCATGAACTACCTGACCGCGCTCTTCGCGCTGGCCGAGCGGGGCGGGGTGCGCGCCGGCGAGACCGTGCTCGTCCACGGTGCGGCCGGCGGCGTCGGCACCGCGAGCATCCAGGTCGCCAAGGGCCTGGGGGCGCGGACCATCGCGGTCGCCAGCACCGAGGAGAAGCGGGCCTTCGCGCTCGCCGCGGGCGCCGACGAGGCGATCGCACCCGACGGCTTCAAGGACGCCGCTCGCGAGTCGACGGACGGCCGGGGCGTCGACGTGGTGCTGGACGTGGTCGGCGGCTCGCTGTTCACCGACTCGCTGCGCGCGCTCGCGCCGCAGGGCCGGGTGCTGGTGGTCGGCTTCGCCGCCGGCGAGGGGATCCCGGAGGTCAAGGTCAACCGGCTGCTGCTCAACAACGTCGACGTCCGTGGCGTCGGCTGGGGTGCCTACGCCTTCGCCCGCCCGGGCTACCTCGCCGAGCAGTGGGCCCAGGCTGGTCCCGATGATCGAGGCCGGCACGGTGAAGCCGCCGATCGGCAAGGTCTACCCGATCGAGGAGTTCGGCCGGGCGCTCGCCGACATGGACGACCGGGCCACGCTCGGCAAGTCCGTCGTGCGGATCCGCTAGCGCCGGCCCACGTCGACGGTCCACCAGTAGCGGCCGTCGCCGGCGACGACGAGGCCCGCCCCGACGTGCCGGAACCGGCAGTCGAGCAGGATCGCGCGGTGCGGCCTGCTGCGCAGCCAGCTTGTTCACGACGTCGTACGCCGACCGGGGGCCGTAGGCGACGACCTCCCCGAGCATCGACGCCCCGGTGTAGCCGGCGCTCGCGACCCGGCGCTGGAGCGTCGCCTCACCGGCGACCTGGTGGCTGAGGGCGCGCTGCCGCGCCATCAGCGCGCTGTGGCGGCGGGCGGCACCGCGCAGGGCGCTGTCGACGCGGAGAGCCGGGCAGCCGGCCCGGGCCCGGACCCGGTTGACCTGGGCCATCGTGTCGCTCTCGAGGCGCAGCGTCGTGCTGCTGCGCTCCGGCGGCGCGGTCGCCAGCGCGGGCGGGGCGAGCAGGCAGGTGGCGAGGAGCAGGCCCAGGAGGGCGGCGGGGAAGCCGAGGCGCACGCCGCTCATCATGGTGGCGCTGTCAACCGTCGCACCGGCCCGTCGGCTCAGCGACGGCCGAAGTCCTGGGTCCAGTACATCGTCCGGCCCGTCCACACCACGCCGACGCCGACCTCGCGCAGCGAGCAGTCGAGCAGGTTGCGGCGGTGGGTGTAAGCTTGTTCCACCACGCCTGGATGACCAGCGGGGCGGAGGTGTAGCCGGCGGCGATGTTCTCCGCCACACGGCTCCAGCCGGTGTAGCCCGCGAGCGTGATCCGCCGGCCCAGGGTGGGCTCGCCGGAGAGCCGGTGGCTCATCACGCCGGTCACCGCCATCCGCTTGGCGTGCGCGCGCGCCGCCTGGCGCAGGTCGCCGTTGACCCGCAGCGGCGGGCAGCCGGCGAGCACCCGCTTGGTGTTGGTGAGCACCACGATGGTGTTCTCCAGGATGTTGTTGACGCTCAGCGTCATGCTCGCGGTGGCCAGGCGCGTCGTACCGGCCGCCGGTGCGGTGGTGGCACCCGACGGTGCGAGGACGGCGACGGCCGCGACGAGCGCGCTGATGACGAGACGATGAATCCCCCGGTTCATGCATCGATGGTCGGTGAGCGCGCCGCGGCGCCACATCCGTGCTCCGTGCGGCCTCGTCTAGTCAGATCGGGCTACCGTCTCGCCGCTTCCGGACCCAATCGTCCGAGGATGATCAGATCCGGTCACCGGCGGCCGAAATTCTGCGTCCACCACAGCTGACCGCCCTGGAGGACCACGCCGACACCGAGGTCGCGCAGCGTGCAGTTGAGCATGTTCCGGCGGTGGCTCGGGCTGTTCATCCAGGCCCGGACGACCGACGTCGGACCGCTGAAGCCGCGGGCGACGTTCTCCGCGACCAGGCTCCAGCCGGTGTATCCGGCGCGGGTGATGCGCTTGCTGAAGAACGGCTCGCCCGGCAGCCTGGTGGGACATCAGGTTGTTCAGCGCCATCGTCACCGTGTGACCGCGAGCGGACTTGCGCAGCGCGGCGTTCGGTCGCAGCGGGCCGCAGCCGTGCTTGCGCCGCTCGATGTTGGTCAGCAGCAGCACCCGGTCCTCGAGCACCCGCTGCACCAGCAGCCGCGTGGGTACGACGTCCTGGGCGCGCTGCGCGGGCGCGGGAGCAACGGCGGCCGACCCGGCGGGGGCCGCGGTCATGCTGACCACGAGGCCCAGCAGGAGGCCGGGCACCAGTCGGATGATCTTCGCCATGCGCGACCGATCGGGCCCTCGCGGGCCGGGTTGAGAACCGCTCCGGAATTGAGGACCCCCGTCCCAGGCCTCCCGGGGCGGCCCTCGTTCACCTTTCGCCGTCTAGGCTCGCCTCCGTGAGCATCCTCGACGACGCCCGTCCGGGCATGGACCCCACCATCCGGCCGCAGGACGACCTCTTCGGCCACGTCAACGGCACCTGGCTGCGTGAGGTGGAGATCCCCTCCGACCGGTCCAGGCTGGGGGCCCTTCGTCCAGGCTCGCCGACCAGGCCGAGGAGGACGTGCGCGCGATCATCACCGAGTCTCGCCGCCTCCCCGACCGGTGACGAGGACGCGCGCAAGATCGCCGACCTCTACAACTCCTTCATGGACACCGAGCGCGTCGAGGCCGCCGGGCTGGCCCCCGCGCAGCCGCTCGTCGACGCCGTCGCCGGGCTGCGCGACGTGCGCGACGTGGCGGCCTTCCTCGGCGAGTTCGAGCGGATCGGCGGCTACGGCCTGTTCGGCTCCTACGTCGACACCGACGACCGCCAGTCCGACCGCTACCTGTTCCACGTCGTCCAGGGCGGGCTCGGCCTGCCCGACGAGTCGTACTACCGCGAGGAGAAGTTCGCCGAGATCCGGCAGGCCTACCTCGCCTACCTGGAGCGGCTGCTCACCCTCGGCGGCCACGATGACCCCGCCGGTGCCGCCGCGCGGGTGCTCGAGCTCGACACCGACCTCGCCAAGGGGCACTGGGAGCGGGCCGAGACCCGCGACGTGCAGAAGACCTACAACCGGCTCACCGCCGACGGACTCAAGGCGCTGTGCCCCTCGTTCGACTGGGACGCCTACATCACCAACCTCGGCGGTCACCTCAGCGGGCCGCAGGCGACCATCGCCGAGGTCGTGGTGCGCCAGCCGTCGTACCTGCAGCACCTGTCGGGCGTGCTCGAGGCCACCCCGGTCGAGGCCTGGCGGGACTGGTTCCTCTCCCGCGTGCTGCGCTCCGCGGCGCCGTACCTGTCGGAGGAGTTCGTGCAGGCCAACTTCGACTTCTACGGCCGCACCCTGTCCGGCACGCCCGAGTCGCGGGCGCGCTGGAAGCGCGCGGTGTCCTTCGTGGAGGGCTCCATGGGTGAGGCCGTCGGCAAGGAGTACGTCGCCCGGCACTTCCCGCCGTCCTCCAAGGCGATGATGGACGAGCTCGTCGCCAATCTGCTCGCCGCCTACCGCCAGTCGATCAGCAAAGCTGGACTGGATGACGGAGGAGACGAAGGAGCGGGCCTACGCCAAGCTCGACACCTTCCGGCCGAAGATCGGCTACCCGGTGAGGTTCCGCGACTACAGCGCGCTGGTCGTCGTACCGGACGACCTGGTGGCGAACGCCCAGGCCGCCTCCGCCTTCGAGACCGACCGCCACCTCGCCAAGATCGGTGCGCCCGTCGACCGCGACGAGTGGTTCATGCTCCCGCAGACGGTCAACGCCTACTACAACCCGGGCACCAACGAGATCTGCTTCCCCGCGGGCATCCTGCAGAAGCCGTTCTTCAGCCCCGACGCGCTGGAGGCCGAGAACTACGGCGGCATCGGCGCGGTCATCGGCCACGAGGTCGGGCACGGATTCGACGACCAGGGCGCGCAGTACGACGGCGAGGGCAACCTCAACGACTGGTGGACCCCGGACGACAAGTCGGCCTTCGAGGTGAAGTCGAAGGCCCTCATCGAGCAGTACGACGGCTTCTCGCCGCGCAACCTGCCCGGGGAGAAGGTCAACGGATCCCTGACGGTCGGCGAGAACATCGGAGACCTGGGTGGCCTGACCATCGCGCACACCGCCTTCCTCATCGCCCGGGGCGGCGAGGCGACGGTCGAGGACCGCAAGCGGCTGTTCTTCAACTGGGCCTTCGTGTGGCGTACCAAGCGCCGCCTGGAGCAGGAGCAGCAGTACCTCACCATCGACCCGCACAGCCCGCCGGAGTTCCGCGCCAACATCGTGCGCAACCTCGACGAGTTCCACGAGGTCTTCGGCACCGCGCCCGGTGACGGGCTCTGGCTCGACCCGACCGAGCGGGTGCGGATCTGGTGACCCGCGTCCCGCACGCCTTCGAGCCGGAGGTCGTCGAGGCCGTGCTCGCCCACATGAACGGCGAGCACCTCGAGGACAACCTGCTCATCGTCCGCGCCGCGGGCATCCCCGAGGCGACAGCGGCGTCGATGAGCGACGCCGACGGCGAGGCCGGCACCTGGACCGTCATCGGTCCCGAGGGCCCGCTCGGTGAGCGACGGATCCGGTGGCCGGGCGGCCCGATCTCCGAGCGCGGGGAGATCCGGCGTGAGGTCGTGGCGCTGTACGACGCCGCGTGCGCCACCTTGGGCACGGAGCCACGCCCGCACTGAGCAGGCCGGCCGGCGGCGCTCAGCGGCGCCGGCCGAGCAGCGCGCGCAGCCTGGGCCCGGACCTGGCCGACGGCCTCCCGCCGCGCCGCCCCGACGGCGGCGCTCGCCCGGGCGGCCGCACGACGCACGGCGCGCCACGGCGCGAGCAGGACCGTTCGCCCCACGGACCGCACGGTGCCGGCGAGCGCGCGGGACGCTGCCCGGACCGCGTGCCCGACCGGGGTGAGCACGCGGCGGTAGAACCACACGAAGGGCGTCGCCAGCAGCCGGGCCACGGCCAGCAGCGCCCGAGCGGCGGCAGCGAGCACCCGGCCGGCGAGCCCCCAGGCCCAGGACACGACAGCGGCGATACCGCCGGCGACCCGGTCGATCGCCCGGCCCGTCAGCGCGGCGACCCGGCCGAGGCCGCGGCCCACCAGGGCCAGGAGGCTGCCGAGACCCCGGCCGAGGAGATCCAGGACCCGACCGACGGGTCGCAGCACGAGCGTGCCGGCGGCGACGAGGGCCGCGAGGGCGAGCCCGATCGCCCGGCCGGCCGGGGCCAGCAGGCGGCGCCACAGCAGCACGAGGGGCAGCGCGAGGGCCTTGCCGAGGAGGCGCACCGTCCCCGCGGCGCCCGCGCGAAGGGCCCGCAGCAGGGCGGCGAGAGGACGGACGAGGACGGCGGACACCGCCCGGGCGAGCGCGCTCGTGATCGCGGCGAGCGCGGTGCCGACCAGGCCGAGGACGGCGCCCACGGCGCCGCCGAGCAGGCCCAGCCCACGGCGGAGCAGCGCGAGCGCGTGCCCGGCGAGGGCCAGCGACGGGGCGATCACCGCCCGGGCGAGCAGGCGCAGGGGCGCGAGCAGGGTCAGCACGACGGACCTGAGCAGACTCACCGACGTACCCGGCCGCAGTGGTCAGGCGTCGACCGAGGGCGCGCCCGGCGGAGCGGACCAGGTCCCAGGCGAAGCGGACCGGCAGCACGAGCACCAGTGCGACGGCCCGGGCCGGCCAGAGCAGCCAGCCAGAGGGCTCGACGTGGTCATCGACGTCCGGGACGGCACGCGACGGCGGCTCGTACGGGTCGTAGGAGCTCACCGCGTCGCCCTGGGCACGCGGTCATGATCGCACCGGTCGTCCCGAGCCGGGCACCGGCGGGCGCGCGGAGAGCCGGGGTGGACCTCGGCGGCGGAAAAACAGTGCAGCCGCCGGCGTCTCGGGTCACCAGCGGCTGCGTCTCCGACACTAGGCTGGCGTCGCGGCGGTTGTCCCACGGAATCCCGAAAATCGGCCTCACTCATAGGTGATTCACAGCAACGGGGGACAACGGCGAGGCGGCCGGGCATTGTGTCGGGCCCCGCTGGTAGACACCTCGGTATGAGCACCGATGCGACCCGCGGCCGGGCCGAGGAGCACCTCCAGGCCCTCGTCGGCCGAGCCGACGCGCGGCTCTACGACGACCAGTGGGCGGCCATCGCGGCGCTCGTCGTGCAGCGGCAGCGTGCGCTCGTCGTGCAGCGCACCGGGTGGGGCAAGTCGGCGGTCTACTTCGTCGCGACGCTGCTGCTGCGCGAGCAGGGCAGCGGGCCGACGGTGATCATCTCCCCGCTGCTCGCGCTGATGCGCAACCAGATCGCCGCCGCCGAGCGGGCCGGGATCCGCGCGGTCACGGTGAACTCGACCAACATGGAGCAGTGGGACGAGATCCACGGCGCCATCCAGGCGGGCGAGGTGGACGTGCTGCTGGTGAGCCCGGAGCGGCTCAACAACCCGGGCTTCCGGGACGAGGTGCTGCCGCGGCTGGCGGCGACCTGCGGGCTCCTGGTCGTCGACGAGGCGCACTGCATCTCCGACTGGGGGCACGACTTCCGCCCGGACTACCGGCGGATCCGCACCCTGCTGCAGGACCTGCCGGCCGGCATTCCCGTGCTGGCGACGACCGCGACCGCCAACGAGCGGGTCACCGCCGACGTCTCGGAGCAGGCTGGGGCCCGACACCCTGGTCCTGCGCGGCAGCCTCGACCGGGCCTCGCTCCGGCTCGGCGTCGTCCGGCTGAGGACCGCCGAGCAGCGGCTCGCCTGGCTCGCCGACCACCTCGCGGAGCAGCCGGGCAGCGGGATCGTCTACTGCCTGACCGTGGCGGCGACCCAGGAGGTCGCCGACTACCTCCGCTCGCGGGGGCACCAGGTCGCGGCGTACTCCGGCCAGACCGAGCAGACCGAGCGGCTCGCCCTCGAGCAGGCGCTGATCGACGGCGAGGTCAAGGCGCTGGTGGCCACCAGCGCGTTGGGCATGGGCTTCGACGCCTCGCTCGGGTTCGTGGTCAACCTCGGCGCACCGAACAGCCCGGTCGCCTACTACCAGCAGGTCGGCCGTGCCGGGCGTGGCGGCAACCTGCCGCCCGAGGGCGCTTCGGTCGTCCTCCTGCCGGCGGTCGAGGACCGCGACATCTGGGCCTACTTCGCCTCGCTCGCCTTCCCGCGCGAGGAGCCTGGTGCGCGACACCCTCGCCGTGCTCGCCGAGGAGGGCCGTCCGTTGAGCACGGCCGCCATCGAGCCGCGGGTCGACCTGTCCCGCAACCGGCTGGAGACGATGCTCAAGGTGCTCGACGTGGACGGTGCGGTCCGCCGGGTCCGCGGGGGCTGGGAGGCGACCGGCCACCCCTGGGCCTATGACGCCGAGCGCTACCAGCGCGTCGCCGAGGCCCGCGAGATCGAGCAGCGCGCGATGCTCGACTACCTCGGCACCGACGAGTGCCGGATGCTCTTCCTGCGCCGCCAGGCTCGACGACCCTGATGTGCTCGCCGATCCCGGCTGGCGCTGCGGGAGGTGCGACAACTGCGGCGGCCTGGCGCTGTCCGTCGAGGTGTCCGCCGCCGCGGTCGAGGAGGCGGCCGACCGGCTGGCCCGGCCCGGGGTGCCGATCGAGCCGCGCAAGCCTGTGGCCGACCGGACTCTCCGCGATCGGGGTCGGGTTGTCGGGCAAGATCAAGCAGCCCGCGGAGACCGGCCGGGCCATCGCCCGGCTGACGGACCTCGGTCACGGCGCCGCGCTGCGCGGCCTCTTCGGCGCCGACGCACCCGACGGTCCGGTCCCGGACGCGCTCGCGCGGGCGATGGTCACGATGCTGCAGGACTGGCAGCCGAAGGTCGACGCGATCGTCGTCGCCGAGTCCGAGCGCCGCCCGCAGTCTCACCGCCGACCTCGCTGCCGGCCTGTCCCGCTTCCTCGGGCTCCCGGTCGTGGGTCGCTGGGCCGTGGTGGACCCGAGTGTCGGCCCCGACCGCGGCGCGACCAACTCCGCCCAGCGGGTCGCCGCCGTCTCCCGCCGCTGCGAGCTCCGACTCGAGGGTCCCGACGCCGTCCGGGACGCCCGGGTGCTGGTGGTCGACGACCGGCTGGTCACCGGCTGGTCGCTCACCCTCGCCGCCGCCGCGCTCCACGACGCCGGTGCCGCGGCGGTCCTGCCCCTCGTGCTGGGGGTGAGTGGTTGACCCTCGACATAAAATAGAACAGGTTCTACTCTCGCTCGCATGAGCGCACCCCGGCCCGGCCGTCCCCTCCGCGTGATCCAGTGGACGACCGGCAACATCGGCAGCCGCTCCGCGCACGCGATCCTGAGCAGGCCCGACCTGGAGCTGGTCGGCGTCTACGCGCACGGCGCCGAGAAGGTCGGCAGGGACGCGGCGGAGCCTGTGCGGCTGGCCGGAGCCGACCGGGGTGCTGGCCACCGACGACGTGGACGCGTTGCTCGCGCTACGGCCCGACGCATGCTGCTACAACCCGCTGTGGCCGGACGTCGACGAGCTTGGTCGGGCTGCTGGAGAACGGCGTCAACGTGTGCACCAGTGCCGCCTGGATCACCGGCGGCAAGCAGTCGCCGGAGGACCGGGCGCGGATCGAGAAGGCGTGCGCACAGGGGCGGTCCACGATCTTCGGCAGCGGCGCCCACCCCGGCATGACCAACCTGGTCGGCATGGTGCTCAGCGGGTCGTGCGAGCGGGTGGACGAGATCCGGATCACCGAGTCGGTGGACTGCTCGACGTACGAGTCCGCGCAGACGCAGCGGGCGATGGGCTTCTCGCTGGACCCGGAGACACCCGGCCTCGCGGAGACGGTACGACGCGAGAGCGAGGTGTTCGCGGAGTCGGCCGCGATGATGGCGGACGCGCTCGGCGTACGGCTGGACCGGATGAGCCTTCGACGTGACCTTCACCCCCGCGACCGGGACGACGGACCTGGGCTTCATGACCATCCCCGAGGGCAGCGTCGCGGGCGTGCTCGGCTACCACCGCGGGTGGGTGGGGGAGCGCAACGTGGTGAGCGTGGGCTTCAACTGGACCATGGGCGCGCACGTCACCCCGCCGAAGCCGCTGGCGCACGGCCACGTGATCCAGGTGTTCGGCCGCCCGAACATGCGCACGGTGGTGCAGTGCCTGCCGCCGGAGGACTGGTCCGAGCCGGGTTACATGGGCCTGGGGATGATCTACACGGCGCTGCCGGTGACGAACGCGGTGCCGTACGTCGTCGCGGCCGAGCCGGGCATCGTCACCCTGGCCGACCTGCCGCCGATCACCGGGCGGGTGCTGGGCTGAGCCTCCCGGCTTCTCCGCCTCCGCGGGCCTAGATTTGAGCCATGACGGACGACGCGCAGAGCTCCCCCACGCCGGCGACGCCGCGGCGTCACCGGTCGAACCGCAGCACACGGCGATCCGGCCGGACGAGCCGCAGCCGCCGGCGGGCGCGATCGACGACGGCGACGGGCCGGGCGAGACCGCACCCATCCGCGCCCAGGCGCCGCCGGCCCCGCCGCCCGCGACGACGCAGGCCGACGTGGGCACCGACGACCAGGGCCGGTCCACCGTGCTGACCGAGGAGCCGCGGACCGCCGCCTGGATCGGTGGCGGCGACGCCGACCCGCCGGTGCACGGCGCCGGGACGGCGGAGCCGGAGTACCCGCACCGCGCGACCAAGGCCGGGCTCACCGCCGCGATCGTCGCGCTCGGCACCGGCCTGCTCGCCGCCGCGGTGGTGATCGGCGCCTTCCGCAGCCGCAGCGACGACGACCTGGACTGGTCCAACTTCGGCGTCGCGGTCGGTGCGACCGCTGTCCTGCTGGTCATCGCGGTCCTCGGCTCCCTGTCCGCACGCCGCTCCGGTGGCCGGGCGCGCGAGGAGGTCGTCACCTGGCCCGGCGCGGTCGGGATCCTGGCGACCGGCCTGGTGATCGGCGTCGGCATCGACGACGAGTCCTCGTGGGTGGGCTATCTCATCGGCGGCACGATCGTCGTCCTCGCCGCGATCGGGTACGTCGCCAGCCGCCGCGCCGCGTTCGTGGTGGTCGGGATCCTCGGGCTCGCGCTGGTCTACATGATCGCGTTCGGGGACTTCGTCGCCGACAGCCTCGGGGACGGGCACCCCGAGGTCACCGGCGCGGTGATGGTCGCGCTCTTCGTCGTCGTGATCACCCTGCTCGGCTGGGCGCTGCCGTCGCGCGCCGTCACCGGGGTGGCGGTCGGTGCCGTCGGGCTCGCCGGGTTCGTCGGGATCCTCGTGATGTTCGTGGCGTCCCGGCTCTTCCTCGGCTTCTTCGGTGGTCTGCCCCTCACCTCGTTCGAGGAAGGCGACGGCCCGGGTCGCGCCGGGTTCAGCGCGGTCAGCGTGGAGACCGGCTTCCACGAGGGCGACGTGTGGTGGGTGCTGGCCCTGGCGGGACTGCTCGTCGTGCTGTGGGCGGCCGCCGCCGCGATCACCAACCACTCCGGTTTCACGATCCTGGCGATCGCGGCCCCGGCGATCCTGGTCCCGCTCGCGTCTGCCGCGCTCGCCGCCGAGCACCCCACCTGGTGGGCCGCGATCCTCGCGACGGGCGGCGGCGTGCTGCTGCTCGGGGGCTGGTTCCTGGCGCGCCTGCGCGAACGTCGTACCGCCTCGGAGCTCGGTGTCTGAGGCACCCGTTAACGTCCCTGTGTGAGCTTCGTTCCCGTCACCGGCCCGGCGACCTTCCGGGCCGGTGACCCCGCAGAGATCGAGTTCACCGACGCGGTCCCGGCGGCGCGCACGGTCGCGCTGCCGGTCCGCGCGGCGCTGCCGGTGCTGAGCCGGGCGCACACCGCGGAGGGCACCCACCCGAGCGTCGCGCTGCTCAGCGGCGCCGCGCTGCTCGGGCTGCGCCTGGTCGCCGCGGGCAAGGTGGCCCCCGCGCCGGAGGGCTCCACGGGCTGGCGGGTGGACGGGCTGGACGAGCGCGACCACGACGCCGTACGACGCCTCGCCACCGCCCGTGCCTACGACGGTCTCGACGCCGAGGACGCGGCCGGGCTGGTCCGCCGGGTGCTCGACGCCGTCGCGGACGCGATGCCGCGCGCGGCCCCGGCGCTGCGCACCCGGTCCGTGCAGACCCGGGTCCCGGCCACCCCGGCGGGTCCGTCGGGTGCGCCCGAGGACTTCGCCGAGCGGGTCCGTCGGCGCCTCGCCGAGCGGACGGCCCGCGAGGAGGCCGACGCGCGAGCCCGGCGCCGGGGCGAGCGGCCCGAGCCTGGTGCGGGTCTCGCTGCGGGTGGAGGCCGACGAGGAGGAGCCTGGTCGCGGGCTCGGTCCGGGTGGTGCTCCAGGTCCACGACGAGCGGGACCCGCTGCACGTCTGCGACGCGGCGGTGCTGTGGACGGCCGGCGAGGAGGAGCACGGCTTCGGTGCCCGGGCACGGATCCACGCGAGCATCGCGCTGCGGGCGGCGGCGGACGTGTGGCCGGCGCTGGACCGCTTCCTCGCGCTGTCGGTGCCCGACCAGGCTCACCCTCGACGGCGAGGAGATCTCCGAGTCTGCTGGCGCGGGTGGGCGACCTGCGTGCCGCCGGTGTCGACGTGCACTGGCCGCGCGCGCTCGGGCCCGAACCACCACCCGCGCGGTGCTGGGGACCCGGCACGAGAAGGGCCCGAAGGGCACCGAGCCTGCCCCTGCAGGACAGCCCGTTCTCGGCGGAGGGGCTGTTCTCCTTCTCCTGGCAGGTCGCGCTCCACGGCGAGCCGCTGACCGAGGAGGAGATGACCGAGCTCGCCCGGGCGGCGAGCCCGGTGATCAGGCTGCGCGGCGCCTGGACGGTGGTCGACCCGACGACGGCGCAGCGTGCCCGCAAGCGGCTGATCCGCAAGGCGACCGGCGCCCAGGCGCTGGCCGCGGCACTCACCGGTGTGACCGAGCCTGCCCGCCGCCCCGGACGAGGAGCCCGAGACCGCGCAGGTCGTCGTCGGGGCGAGCCTGCTGAAGGTACGTGAGCAGGTGCTCGCCGCGGCCACCCGCGACCCGCTGGCGGAGCCGCCCGGACTGCAGGCGAGCCTGCGCGACTACCAGCGGCACGGCCTCACCTGGCTCGCCGACCTCACCGGGCTGGGCCTGGGTGCGTGCCTGGCCGACGACATGGGGCTGGGCAAGACGATCACGCTCATCGCGCTGCACCTGCACCGCGCGGCCGTCACTCCGACGCTCGTGGTCTGCCCTGCGAGCCTGCTCGGCAACTGGGAGAGCGAGATCCGGCGGTTCGCGCCCGGCGTCCCCGTGCGCCGCTTCCACGGCGGTTCGCGCTCGCTCGACGACCTGGGCGGCGGGTTCGTGCTGACGACGTACGGCACCCTGCGGAGCGACGCGGCCACCCTCGCCGCGGTGGGCTGGGACCTCGTCGTGGCCGACGAGGCGCAGCACGTCAAGAACTCCCGCACGTCGACCGCGCGCGCCCTGCGCCAGCCTGCCCAACAACGCCCGGGTGGCGCTCACCGGCACACCCGTCGAGAACGACCTGACCGAGTCGTGGTCGATCCTCGACTGGTGCGTGCCCGGGCTGCTCGGCAGCCGGCTGGCCTTCCGCCGGGTGTGGGCGGCGCCGATCGAGTCCGGAGCCGAGCCGACCAAGGCGCGGCAGTTCGCCGACCTGATCGGCCCCTTCCTGCTGCGCCGCCGCAAGTCCGACCCCGGCATCGCGCCGGAGTCTGCCGCCGAAGACCGAGACGGACCACCTGCTCGGCCTCACCCGCGAGCAGGTGGTGCTCTACGAGGCGTTCGTGAAGGACTCGATGGAGCGGATCGAGCGCTCCGAGCCGGACGCCCGCCGCGGCCCGGTCCTCGCGCTGCTCACCGGCCTCAAGCAGATCTGCAACCACCCCGCGCAGTTCCTCAAGCAGTCGGGCGCCGTGCGGCTGACCGGCCGCTCGGAGAAGCCTGGAGCCTGCTCGACGAGCCTGGTCGCCACCGTCCTCGCCGAGGGCGGCGCGGTCCTCGTCTTCACCCAGTACGTCGCCATGGCGCGCCTCGTCGAGCAGCACCTCACCGCCTCGGGTGTCCCGCACCAGTTCCTGCACGGCGGCACGCCCGTGCGCGAGCGGGAGGCGATGGTGCGCCGGTTCCAGTCCGAGGACGACGCCGCGGTGCCGGTCTTCCTGCTCTCCCTCAAGGCCGGTGGCACCGGGCTCAACCTCACCCGCGCCGACCACGTCATCCACTTCGACCGGTGGTGGAACCCCGCCGTCGAGGAGCAGGCGACCGACCGCGCCTACCGGATCGGCCAGACCCGTCCGGTGCAGGTGCACCGGATGGTCACCCGCGGCACGATCGAGGAGCGGGTCGCCCAGCCTGCTCGACCGCAAGCGGCGACTCGCCGACGCCGTCCTCGCCCGCGGGGACGCCGCCCTGACCGAGTCTCAGCAACGAGGAGCCTGCGCGACCTGGTCACCCTCCGGCGCGCCGCCCGGGAGAGCGCGGAGGTGGAGGACTGATGCGGGTCACCTTCACCCGCCGAACCTCCCCGCCGCGCGGGGTGCGGACCTGGTGGGGCAAGGCCTGGCAGCGGGCGGTCGAGGAGGCGACGTACTCCGAGGCGGAGCCTGCGCCCCGGCCGTGCCGCCGCCCGGCGCGGCGACGTCGGCGGGATCACCGTCGACGCCGGCGCGCTGGTGGCCGCGGTGCGCGACGGGGAGGACGCCTGGACGGTGGAGGTCGCCGTACCGGTGCTGGACGAGGCGGCCCGCAGCGGCTTCGTCGAGGCGGTCGCCGCCGAGTCCGGACGGATCGCCGAGTCTGCTCGCCGCGAACCTCCCGCACGACCTCGTCGAGCACGCCGAGGAGCCTGGGCGTCGAGCCTGCTTCCCTACGGCGGCGAGCCTGGCCGCCACCTGCACCTGCCCGCACTACCTCGATCCGTGCGCCCACGCGGTCGCGGTGCTGATCCAGGCCGGTTGGCTGGTCGACGCCGATCCGCTGGTGCTGCTGGCGATCCGCGGCCTGGACCGCGAGGAGTCGCTGGCCGCGCTGCACACCCGTGCCGCCGGCACGACCGGTGAGACCGGGGCAGGCGAGCCGCGGGTCGGCGACCTGGCCGACGACGTCGAGCCTGGCGGTGGACGCGGCACTCCGGGCGCGGGCCATGATCAGCGCGTTCGAGCCGGACGAGACGCCGGCCGGGGCCGACGGACCCTGACCCGGCGAAGCGCCATCACGCTCACGCCAGCGCGGCGACCGTCACGACCGTCACGAGCAGGGCCAGCAGCAGGCCGGCCACCATGCCTCCGGCGAGGAGTGCGGCGTAGCCGACCCGGCGCACCGGTGCGCCCCCGCGTCGTGCGGCCGCGAGGGAGCTCGTGTCCGCCCTGGCGGGCGAACGCCGAGGAGTCCGCGGCCAGGTTGCCGGCGCGGAACGCGGTGCTGCCGATCCCTGCGGTGGGGTGGCCCGCCAGCCTGCCCGCCGAGCCGACGACGCCGGCGACCGGCCCGAGGAGGGCGCCGTGCGGCCGGGCCAGCACGGGGTACGACGTGCCGCCGACGGTGACCGTGATCCGCTGGGCCGCCGAGGACACCCTCGCCTGCCGGAGCGGGACCCGGAAGACGTCGACGAAGCCGGACGCGCTCGCGCCGGGCACCATCAGGGCCAGGCGCCCGTCCTCCACGATCACCCAGGCCGGTACGCCGCCCGGGGCGCCCGGGGCCATCCACCAGCCCTGGAAGGCGGCGCGGTCCTGCCGCGGCTCGTACGGGTGGCTCATCGTTCGGGTCCTTGCCGGTGGAGCGGATCTCGGGCGGTCCCGGAGCGAGGACCTCGTGGAGAGAACCTCACCACCGCCGCGCCCGCTCAAACCGGCGACGGCCCCCCGCCCGCGACCGGCGGGGCCAGCGACGCCAGGTGCTCGTCGAGCGCGCGGACCGCGACCCGGCGACGGCGGGGGTCGTACATCGCGTGCAGGGCCAGCCCGTCGAGCAGCGCGTGCAGCGTGTCGGTGGCCCGGCGCAGGTCGAGGTCGGCGCGCACCCGGCCGGCGTCGCGGAGCACGGTGAGCGCGTCGAGGCAGAGCCCCCGGATGGCGTCGTGCGCCGCGGCGGCGAACTCGGCCAGCCGCTCGTGCGCAGGGCTCTCGGCCATCAGCGCGAGGTGCACCCGCATCTCGACCCGGCGCTCGTCGTCGAGCGGCATCACCTCGTGCAGCGCGGCGCGGGTACGACGCCACGGGTCGCGCATCGCGGCGTGCCGCGCCACCCGTGCCGCCGCCCGCTCGTGGGCCAGGCTCCATCGCGAACGCGAGCAGACTCGGTCTTCGTCGGGAAGTTCGTGCCGCAGCGAGCCCAGCACCAGGTCGGCCTCGCTCGCGACGGTACGCAGAGAGACCGCGCCGACGCCGTCGCGGAGCACGATCCGCCACACCGCCTCGCCGATCCGCTGCCGGCGCTCCTCGTGGTCGATGGTCCGCGGCACGAGGGGACCGTAGCACGGTTGTGCTACGGTCTCGTTGTTAGCACGTTCGCGCTAGAAACTCGGGGCACCCCCATGCTGGACTTCCTCTCCGACAACCCCGTCGCTGGGTTCATCGTGGCCTGCGAGGTCGGCCTGTGGGTGCTGCTCGGCGCCGGCCTCGCGCTGCGCTACCTGCTCCGCTGGCGTCGCGCCAGCACGCTCGCCCTGGCGGCGATCCCGCTCCTCGACGTCGTGCTCGTCGGCGCGGTCGCCGTCGATCTGCACCGCGGTGCCGAGGCCGGCGGGGCGCACACCCTGGCCGGGCTCTACCTCGGCTTCTCCGTCGCCTTCGGCCCGGCCCTCGTGCGCTGGGCCGACGTCCGCTTCGCCCACCGCTTCGCCGGTGGGCCCGCGCCGGTGAAGTCTGCCGAAGCACGGTCCGGAGAAGCTCGCCGCGCTCTGGCGGGAGTGGTTCCGGGTGGTCACGGCCGCCGCGATCGCCTCGGTCGTGCTGCTCGGCCTGGTGCTGCTCGTCGCCGACCCGGCTCAGGACGAGGTGCTGCTCGCGGGGCTGGGCCGGCCGTGGGTGATCGTCGGGCTCTGGCTGCTCCTCGGCCCGGTCTGGGAGCCGCCCCAGGCCCGTCAGGGCAAGGACGAGAAGGCCAGTGCCCGCAGGCTCGGTCTGGTAGGCGGCGTACGCCGCGCGCATCTGTGCCGCGGGCCAGTCGCCGGGAAGCAACCCGGCCGGCAGCAGCGGGTCGCTCGCGAGATGACGGACGACGTGCGCGGCGACGGCCAGCCGCGGGGCCGGCTCGTCCGTCGTGACCAGTCGCTCCAGCAGGGCCGATCCCTCGCGAGCCCAGGCGCCGAGGTCCCACAGGCCGGCGGCGAGGTCCGCGGGGTCGTCGTCGGGGGTGGCGGTGAACGTGCTGAGGACCGCGTCGCCGGCGTACGACCGCGGTCGGCGCAGGTTCGCCGGCCGGGTCCACACGCCCTCCCGCACCTCCGCCAGCCGGTACGACGCCAGCCGCTCCCGCAGTGCCGCGCGCTCCGGTCCAGGCCGTCCGCTGACGGTCACCACCGCCAGGCTCCCAGCCTGCCGTCCCAGGGAGTCTCGGCATCGAGGACCGCCTCGTCCTGGCGGCGCTGGCGCCGGGCCAGCCGCTCGCCGAGCACGTAGTCCCCCTCCGTGCGGCGCAGGTCCCCGGCGGCGACCGCGCGGGTGAGCGCGACCCGGGTGGTGGCCGCCGGGATGCCGAAGTGCTCGCCGGCGCGGACCAGGCTCGGCCGCGGTCAGCCGGTCCGGGTGGGAGCCGAGCAGCAGGCTGAGCATGACCGAGCGCGCCGGGAGGGGAGCGAGGGCGTCGGGCACGGGGGTCAGCCTTCCACGCTACAGATCTCGACACAACTGTGGCCGAACCTGTAACGTCGCGACCATGAGCGATCCCGCACCCTGGCGTCGTCCCGCGCACGAGGGAGCGGGCTCGCCGTACCGCGACGCGGGGGAGGTGGCGCCCGCGCCGTCGTACCGGACGCTGACCTACGAGGTCGACGGCCGGGTCGCGCGGCTGACCTTCGACCGCCCCGAGCAGGGCAACTCGATCACCCCCGACACCCCGGTCGAGCTGGCCGACGCCGTCGAGCGTGCCGACCTCGACCCGCGGGTGCACGTGATCGTGCTGAGCGGGCGCGGCAAGGGCTTCTGCGGCGGCTACGACCTCGCGGCCTCCGCCGAGGGCCTGATGGACGGCGCGATGACCGGCGCGACCCCGCGTGGGGGAACCGTGCTCGACCCGACCGTGCAGATGCACAACCACGACCCCGCGGGCACCTGGGACCCGATGGTCGACTACGCGATGATGAGCCGGTTCACCCGCGGATTCGCCAGCCTGCTGCACGCGAACAAGCCCACCGTGGCGAGCATCCACGGCTTCTGCGTGGCCGGCGGCACCGACATCGCGCTGCACTGCGACCAGATCGTGATCGCGGCCGACGCGAAGATCGGCTACCCGCCCACCCGCGTGTGGGGCGTCCCGTCCGCCGGCCTGTGGGCGCACCGGCTCGGCGACCAGCGCGCCAAGCGCCTGCTGCTCACCGGTGACACCCTGACCGGCCGGGAGGCCGCGGAGTGGGGGCTGGCGATCGAGGCGCCGGAGCCCGAGCGGCTCGCCGAGCGCACCGAGGCGCTGGTGCAGCGGATCGCGGCCATGCCGCTCAACCAGCCTGATCATGACCAAGCTCGCGCTGAACTCCGCACTGCTCGCCCAGGGCGTGCAGAACAGCCAGATGATCTCCACCGTCTTCGACGGCATCTCCCGTCACACCCGCGAGGGCTACGCCTTCCAGCAGCGCGCCGCCGAGGCCGGCTTCCGGCAGGCCGTGCGCGAGCGCGACGGGGCGCCGTACGACGACGCCGGACCCGCCACCAGCAACGTCACCGACCGCCGCAACGACCAGGAGTGAGCACCATGTCCAGCACCCACGAGGTCTTCAACCAGGTCCCGCCGCTCGTCGGCCACGACACCTCCGCCGACCCCGCGCTGCTCGAGGGCATCGAGCGCGAGGGCGCCGGCTGGGCGCTCGAGGAGATCCGCGAGGTGGGCCGGCTGGCCGGCACCGCCGAGGCGATCGAGTGGGGGCGGCTCGCCGAGCGCGTGCCGCCGCGGCTGCTCACCCACGACCGCTACGGGCGGCGCATCGACGAGGTGGAGTACGTCCCGGCGTACCACCGGCTGATGGAGACGGCCGTCTCCCACGGCATCCACGCCGCGCCCTGGGGCGACGACCGGCCGGGCGCGCACGTCGCCCGGGCCGCGAAGTTCTACTCCTGGAACGTCGACGCCGGGCACGGCTGTCCGATCTCGATGACCTACGCCGTCGTGCCCGCCCTGCGGGCGAACCCGGCGCTCGCCGCCCGCTTCGAGCCGCTGCTCACCAACCGCGTCTACGACTTCGGCCTGCGCGACCCGGAGACCAAGCAGGGCCTGGTCGCGGGCATGTCGATGACGGAGAAGCAGGGCGGGTCCGACGTACGCGCGAACACCACGACGGCGACCCCGCAGCCCGACGGGACCTACCGGATCGTCGGCCACAAGTGGTTCACCTCCGCGCCGATGTCGGACATGTTCCTCACCCTCGCCCAGGCGCCGGGCGGGCTCTCCTGCTTCCTGCTCCCGCGGGTGCTGCCGGGCGGCGAGGCCAACCCGATCCGCTTCCTGCGGCTCAAGGACAAAGCTCGGCAACAAGTCCAACGCCTCCTCCGAGATCGAGTACGACGACGCGGTCGGCTGGCTCGTCGGTGAGGAGGGCCGGGGGGTCAAGACCATCGTCGAGATGGTCAACATGACTCGCCTGGACTGCGTGATCGGCTCCGCCGCCGGGATGCGCTCCGCCCTGGTCCAGGCCGCGCACCACGCCCGCCACCGCTCGGCGTTCGGCAAAGTCTGCTCGTCGACCAGCCGCTCATGCGCAACGTGCTCGCCGACCTCGCCGTCGAGTCCGAGGCCGCCACCACGGCGATGATGCGGCTCGCCGGCGCCAACGACCGCGCCGTGCACGGTGACGCCGGGGAGGCCGCGCTGCGCCGCCTCGCCCTGGCCGCCACCAAGTACTACGTCTGCAAGCGCGGCCCGGTCCTCGCCAACGAGGCGCTCGAGTGCCTCGGCGGCAACGGCTACATCGAGGACTTCGACCTCGCCCGCATCTACCGCGAGTACGCCGCTCCTCTCGATCTGGGAGGGCTCCGGCAACGTCGCCGCCCTCGACGCCCTGCGCGCGATCGGCCGCGAGCCGGAGTCCCTCGACGCCTTCTTCGCCGAGGCCGACCTCGCCCTCGGCGCCGACGCCCGGTACGACGACGCGGTCACCGCGCTCAAGAAGGAGACTCACCGACTTCGACGACATCGAGTCTGCGGGCACGCCGCCTCGTCGAGCAGATCGCGGTCGTCTTCCAGGCCGGCCTGCTGCTCCGCAACGCGCCCACCGCCGTCGCCGACGCCTTCTGCGCCAGCCGCCTCGCCCGGGACTGGGGCAGCGCCTTCGGCACCCTGCCCGCCGGGCTGGACCTGGCGCCGATCCTCGAGCGGACCGAGCCCGGCTTCTGAGGATCCTGCCGGTACGACGAGGTCAGGAGCCCGGCGCGGAGACCCCGAGAGCCGCGAGCGCCATCGACCCGAGCAGGCTCCCGCAGTCGCGCGTCCGGTATGCCGTGGCCGGCGCGCGGGGTGGAGTTGAGCAGGCCGAAGGCCGCCTGGGCGGCGGCGTAGGCGCCGGGCTTGTCCAGGCTCGGGGCGCAGGGCGCGGAGCCTGGTCGGCCCAGAGGGCGATGTAGGAGCGCTGGAGGCGTCGTACCTGGGCCCGGGCGTCCTCGGGCAGGGACTCCCAGTCCCGGTCCTGGACGACGATCAGGGGCCGGTGGCCGAGCGCGAACTCCACGTGCCACTCGACCAGCCCCCGCAGGGCTGCGGCCGGGTCGCCGGCGGCCGCGTCGACCCGCTCGCGGCCGACGGCGAGCAGGCGCTCGCTGATCGAGGTGAGCATCTCGGCGAGCATCGCGTGCTTGGAGGGGAAGTGCTTGTACAGCGCAGGCCCGGAGATCCCGCAGGCGGCGCCCAGGCTCGGCGACGGAGACGCCGTGGAAGCCGCGTGCGGCGAACAGGTCGGCCGCGGTGGCCAGGATCTGCTCACGGCGGGTCGCGGTCACCCCCGAAGGTTAGCGCTCGTTCACCCGCAGTGGTCGTCGATGTAGTCGTCCAGTGTGCGGCCCGGCGGCGGCGACTTCTCGACCGCGGCGTTGAGACTCGGCCACCGAGCGGCTCTGCTGGACGAGCAGACTCGACGTGGACCAGGCTCGGCCGCGCCGCCCTCGGGCAGGTCGTCCGGCACGCCGAGCGCGTCGAGGGCCTCGAAGGCGGAGAGGATCCGGTCCCAGTGGTCCTTGTTGCCGGGCTCGGCCTCGTCGATCGCGTCGTCGATCTCGCCGACGACCGCGCAGAAGCGGGCGACGTCGGCGCCGCGGGGATAGGTCTCGTTCTCGACCTCGCCAGCCCCGGGCGAGTCCGCCGAGGCCTCGGAGGAGGCGCCGGCCGAGGGCTTCGCGGAGGACGTGTCGTCCCCGTCGTCGCACCCGGCGGCGAGCAGGGTGAGGCTGAGGGCGGCGGCCACGGCGAGGGAGCGCTTCACGACGAGGAGCCTAGGCCTTTACAGCCCAGGTTAATGATCGTTAACCTAGCGACGTGTCCGAGACTCCGAGCACCGAGCCCAGCCTGCGCGAGCTCAGCGCTGACCTGCGCGAGCGCCTCGCCCGGGTCCGCCAGGGCGGCAGCGAGGCCGCACGCACCAAGCACACCGACCGCGGCAAAGTCTGCTCCCGCGCGAGCGGGTCGACCGGTTGCTCGACCCGGGGAGCCCGTTCCTCGAGGTCGCCCCGCTGGCGGCGTACGGGATGTACGGCAAGGGCCCGGGCGACGACTACGCCGTCCCGTCGGCCGGCGTCGTCGCCGGCATCGGCCGGATCCAGGGCCGCAACGCCCTGGTCGTCGCGAACGACGCGACGGTCAAGGGCGGCACGTACTACCCGCTGACGGTGAAGAAGCACCTGCGCGCGCAGGCGATCGCTGCGGAGAACGACCTGCCCTGCGTCTACCTCGTCGACTCCGGCGGCGCCTTCCTGCCGATGCAGGACGAGGTGTTCCCCGACCGCGAGCACTTCGGCCGGATCTTCTTCAACCAGGCCAACATGTCCGCGCGCGGCATCCCGCAGGCTCGCCGCGGTGATGGGCTCGTGCACCGCGGGTGGCGCCTACGTCCCCGCGATGTCGGACGAGACCGTGATCGTCAAGGAGCAGGGCACGATCTTCCTCGGCGGCCCGCCGCTGGTGAAGGCCGCGACCGGTGAGGTCGTCAGCGCCGAGGACCTCGGCGGCGGCGACGTGCACGCACGCAGGTCCGGCGTCGTGGACCACCTCGCCGACGACGACGCGCACGCGCTGCGGATCCTGCGCGGCATCGTCGACACGCTGCCGGTCCCGACAGGCTCGACCAGCGGAGCCTGTGGAGGTGGAGGAGCCGCTGGAGGCCCCGGAGACGATCTACGACGTCGTGCCGTCGAGCACCCGCACGCCGTACGACGTCCGCGAGGTGATCCGGCGCCTGGTGGACGGCAGCCGGCTGCAGGAGTTCAAGCAGGCTCTACGGCGAGACGCTGGTCTGCGGGTTCGCCCGGATCCACGGCCACCAGGTCGGCATCGTGGCCAACAACGGCATCCTGTTCAGCGAGTCCGCGCTCAAGGGCGCGCACTTCGTCGAGTCTGTGCAACCAGCGCGGCATCCCGCTGCTGTTCCTGCAGAACATCACCGGCTTCATGGTCGGTCGCGAGTACGAGAACCGCGGCATCGCCCGCGACGGCGCGAAGCTCGTCACCGCGGTCGCCTGCTCGGTCGTGCCCAAAGCCGACCGTCGTGATCGGCGGGTCCTTCGGCGCCGGCAACTACGGCATGTGCGGGCGGGCCTACGACCCGCGCTTCCTGTGGATGTGGCCGAACGCCCGGATCTCGGTGATGGGCGGCGACCAGGCCGCCAACGTGCTCGCCACCGTCGCCGGGCGCGAGGACGACCCCGATGTGGAGGAGTTCAAGCAGCCGATCCGTGAGCAGTACGAGACCCAGGGCTCGCCGTACTACGCCTCGGCGCGGCTGTGGGACGACGGCGTGATCGACCCCGCCGACACCCGCCGGATCCTCGGCATGGCGCTCGAGGTCACCACGGCCGTGCCCACGCCCGACCCCCACTACGGCATCTTCCGGATGTGAGTCACCGATGACGACAACGATCAGGCTCCGTCCTCGTCGCCAACCGCGGCGAGATCGCCCGCCGGGTGTTCCGCACCTGTCGCGACCTGGGCCTGCGCACGATCGCCGTGCACACCGACCTCGACGACGACGCGCTGCACGTGCGCGACGCCGACGAGGCGCTGCTCGTGCCGAGCCTACCTCGACGCGCAGGCCGTGCTCGCCGCGGCGCGGCAGGCCGGCGCGGACGCGATCCACCCGGGCTACGGCTTCCTGTCCGAGAACGCCGGCTTCGCCCGCGCGGTCACCGACGCCGGCATCGCCTGGGTCGGGCCGAGCCCGCGGGTGATCGAGCAGATGGGCCGCAAGGACGCCGCCCGGGACCTGGCCGTCGCGGCGGGTGTGCCGGTCGTGCCGTCGTACGGGCTGGACGAGGACCCCGCGACGTTCGACTACCCGGTGCTCGTCAAGGCCGCGGCCGGTGGCGGCGGCAAGGGCATGCGCGTCGTGCGCGCGGCCGCCGACCTTCCAGAGGGCATCGCCGCGGCGAAGCGCGAGGCCGCGACGGCGTTCGGCGACGACACGATCCTGATCGAGAAGTACGTCGAGCGCGGGCGCCACATCGAGGTCCAGGTGCTGGGCGACAGCCACGGCCACGTCGTCCACCTCGGCACCCGCGAGTGCTCGGTGCAGCGTCGCCACCAGAAGGTGATCGAGGAGGCGCCCGCCCCGGCGCTGGCCGACGACCTGCGGGAGCGGATGCACGCCGCCGCCGTCGCGCTGTCGGCGAACGTCGGCTACGAGAACGCCGGCACCATCGAGCTCCTGCTGGACGCGGCGACGGGTGAGTTCTACTTCCTGGAGATGAACACCCGCCTGCAGGTGGAGCACCCGGTCACCGAGATGCACAGCGGCACCGACCTGGTCGCCCTGCAGGCTGCGGGTGGCGGCGGGGGAGCCGCTGCCCTTCGACCAGGCGGGGCTGCGGTTCTACGACCACGCCATCGAGGCGCGGATCTACGCCGAGGACGCCTTCGGCGGGTTCCTCCCGCAGGCCGGGCGCGCCACCACGGTGCACTGGCCGGCGAGCGCCCGCGTCGACCACGCCCTGGAGAGCGGGCAGGTGGTCAGCACGTCGTACGACCCGATGCTCGGCAAGGTGATCGTCGCCGGCCCGAACCGCGAGTCCGCGCGGCGCGCGCTGGTCGCCGCGCTCGACGACACCGCGATCCTCGGGCTGACCACGAACACCGGCTTCCTGCGGGTGCTGGTGGCCGGCGCGGAGTTCGCCGAGCCCGGCGGCATCGACACCGCGTGGCTGGACCGCAACGACGTACCGCAGCCGGATCCCGCGCCGGCCCGGGCGATCGCGGCCCGGCTCTGGCTCGACGCGTACGCCGAACCGGCCGGCCCCTTCGCGGGCGACGGCTTCCGGATGGGAGGCGACCCGAGGCCGCCCGCGGTCGAGCCTCGACGAGTCTCGCGACGCCGGCTCGCCGCGTGCCGGAGGGCACCGTCGCGGGGGTGACCCCGCACCAGGTGGAGGCTCGCCCACCAGGGCCAGCGCTACGTCTTCGCGCGTCCCGACGCCGGCGCCGACCACGGCGCCGCGGCGGGGGACGGCACGATCGTGGCGCCGATGCCGGGCACGGTCCTCGACGTCCGGGTGGCCGCGGGCGAGACGGTGACCGCGGGCCAGGTGCTCGGCGTGGTCGAGGCGATGAAGATGGAGCTCGCCCTCACCGCGCCGTACGACGGCGTGGTGGCGAGCGTCGGCGCGGCCACCGGCCAGCAGGTGGCCCTCGGCGCGGTGCTGTTCGTGGTCGAGACGGGGGAGGAGGACGCATGAGCCAGCCTGCCGATGGTGGTCCCCGAGCCGGGCCTGCCGAGCCGGGTGACGATCTACGAGGTCGGGCCCCGCGACGGCCTGCAGAACGAGAAGAGCGCCGTGCCGACGGCGACCAAGGCGGCCTTCGTCCAGCGGCTGCTGGCCGCCGGCCTGCCGGTCGTGGAGGCGACCACTCCGTGCACCCCACGTGGGTGCCGCAGACCGCCGACGCCGCCGAGTCGATGACCGGTCTCGTGGCCGGAACTCGGCGAAAGGGCCCGCGAGCCTGCCGGTGCTCGTGCCCAACGAGCGCGGCCTGGACCGGGCGGTCGAGCTCGGGCTGCGCCACGTCGCGGTGTTCGCCTCGGCGACCGAGACCTTCGCGCAGAAGAACCTCAACCGGACCCTGGAGTCCCAGACTCGAGATGTTCGCCCCGACGATCACTCGTGCCCGGGAGCAGGGCATGGACGTGCGCGGCTACGTCTCGATGTGCTTCGGCGACCCGTGGGAGGGCGCCGTCCCCGTCGAGCAGGTCGTCGCCGTCGGCACGCGGCTGCTCGACCTCGGCGTGGGCCAGGCTCAGCCTCGGCGACACGATCGGTGTTGCCACGGCCGGTCACGTCCGCGCCCTGGTCGCGGCCTTCGGCGCCGCCGGGATCGGGCCGGAGCGGCTCGCGCTGCACTTCCACGACACCTACGGCCAGGCGCTCACCAACGTGCACGCGGGTCTCCAGGCCGGTGTCACGACGTACGACGCCTCGGCGGGCGGTCTCGGCGGCTGCCCCTACGCCAAGAGCGCGACCGGCAACCTCGCCACCGAGGACCTGGTCTGGTTCCTCACCGGGCTCGGCATCGAGCACGGCGTCGACCTCGGTGCCGTCGTCGCCACCAGCGCCTGGATGGCCGGCGAGCCTCGGCCGGCCCAGCCCCTCGGCGGTGGTGAGGGCCCTCACGCCCACCGGTTCCTGAGGCTCCGGGCTCGCCACGCAACTACCGGATTCGCTGCGGATCGCGCTCGGTCACGACCAATTCGGTAGTTGCGTCGCGCGCCCCGGAGGACCAGCCCGTGGCGTCGGTGGATCGGCCCTCTACCGTTGACACATGAGTGGTCGACGACGCGCCTGGGGGTGGGCGGCCGCGTTGCGGGAGGGCTCCACGACGCGATGGCAGGACTGGCCCGACGACGGTACGACGGAGGGCGATCCGTTCGCGGGCGACCTGCCCGGTGCGCAGCAGGCTCGGCCTGCTGCGCCGGCTGAACGCCGCCGCTGCGAGTGCAGGCCGGCGGGTCCCGCTCGCCACGGCCGACCGGGTGCTGGCCGCCGGCGTCTCCGGGCGCGGTCGCGGTGAGCTCCCGGTGCTGGGCGCGAGCGACGTGCCGGACCGCTTCGGGCCGCGCCCGGTCGACCCGGACACGCTGCCGGAGGACGAGCCTGCTGCGGGTCGCCGCGGGGCTGATCGCCGACGACGTGGCCGCGACCGCCGGCGAGCCGGCTCCCGAGCGGAGCCTCCTGGACCGGGCCCGCGCCGTGCGGCGGCCGTGGGTGCGCTCGTTCGTCGTGGTCGGGTCGCAGTGGCGCGCGGAGTACGTCCGCGACGGCCTGGTCGCGCAGGGCCACAAGCCGGGCGGGCGGCGCCCGACGGCGTACCTCCTCGCCGACGACCTCGCCACCGTCCTCGCCGAGGCGTGGACCGCGCGCGCGTTCGACCAGGGTGGCCCCGGCTGGACCGACTTCCTGCGCAACTCCGCCAGGCTTCGGCCACCTGCCGCCGCGCGCGGACCTGCCGCGGATGGCCCGCTCCGCCACCCACAAGTACGGCGCCGGCAAGGTCACCGTCGTCCTCGACCCCGAGGCGCTGGCGGCCGAGTCGGGCACCCGCGGTCTTGACGGCCCGCCGCGGCTGGGCGCCCACGCCGTCGACCTGGTCCGCCGGGTCGGTGAGCCGCTGGGCCTGCTGGTCGACAAGGACCTCCGTCCGGCGCTGCTGCGCGCGACGCTCGCCGAGCGGCTGGACGGGGCGGGCGGTCCGCCGCCGACGATCCCGCGACGCTGGGAGAGCCTGGCTGAGCACCCAGGCCGAACGCACCCACCACGACCTCGCCGCCGCTGGATACCCTGTCCTCGGCGATCTCGACCGGCTGGTGCCGGGCCCGCTGCCCGCGGAGCCCGTCGTGCCGGTCGACGCCGAGGTGCTGGCACTCGCGCTCGGGCTGCTCCTCGACCCCGTGACGGCGACGATCAAGGAGGATCCGCAGCGATGAGCTCGCGCGTCCTGCTCCACGTGGGCACCCCGAAGACCGGAACGTCGTACCTCCAGGACGTGCTGTTCCAGAACCGGTCCCGGCTGCTCAAGCAGGGCGTGAGCCTACCCGGCCGAGCGCTTCGACGAGCACTTCCTCGCCGCCCTCGACCTGATGCGGCTGCGCTGGGGCGGGCTGGAGCGGGAGGCCGTCGGCGCCTGGGACCGGCTCGCCGCGCAGGTCCGTGAGCACGACGGCACCTCGATCATCAGCCACGAGATCCTGGCGACCGCCTCGCGCACGCAGGTGCAGCGCGCGCTCGCCTCGCTGGGCCACGAGCCCGGCGGCACGGGCGGCACCGAGGTGCACCTGATCGTCTCGGTGCGCGACCTCGTGCGGCAGATCCCCGCGGAGTGGCAGGAGAACGTCAAGCACCGCGCGACCTTCTCCTACGCCCAGTTCCTCGACCGGATCCGCGACCCCGAGCGCGGCGACCGCGTCGGCGCCTGGTTCTGGGGTGTCCAGGAGATCCCCGACATCCTGCACCGCTGGGGCGCGACGATCCCGCCGGAGCGGGTGCACATCGTCACCGTGCCGCGCCCGGGCGGCCCGCGCGAGGAGCCTGTGGCAGCGCTTCAGCACCGCCTTCGGCCTGCACGACCTCGACCTGGAGCTCGGCACCGAGCGGGCCAACCCGAGTCTCGGCGTGCCCGAGTCCGCCCTGCTGCGCCGGATCAACAAGGCCGCGACCCGCGACCTGCCGCCGGTGCACTACCGCCCCCTCGTGCGCGAGCCTGCTGGCCCACCAGACCCTGTCGAAGCGGACGAGGTCGCCGCGGCTGAGCCTGCCGCCGAGCGAGTACCCCTGGATCGCCGAGTCTCACCGAGTCCTGGATCGAGGAGCCTCACCGAGCGGCGGTACGACGTGGTGGGCGACCTCGCCGACCTCCGGGGCGAGGCGCCGGCCACCGAGAAGTGGGCCGACCCCGACAAGCCGCCCGAGCGTCAGGTCGCCCAGGCCTCCCTGGAGGCGATCCGGGCGCTCCTCGTCGAGGCCGCCGACCGTCAGGCCGAGGCCGACCGGCTGCGCGTCAAGCTCGAGGAGGCGCGGCGCGAGCTCATCCGGGCCCGCACCCCCCGCCTGATGCGCACCATGGAGTGGACCGTGCAGCAGGCTGGAGACGAGCGGGCCCGGCCGCAGGGCGCTCGGCGCCTACCGCAGGGCGCGGGGCCGCAGGCTCCTTGTCGGCGTAGCGGCCGACCTTCCAGGTGCCCCAGCCGTCGGCGACCAGGCCGACCGCCCCGCCGATGACGGGGACCCGCTTGCCGACCGTGACCGCGACCCGCTTGCCGATCACCCGGCCGATCAGGCTCGTTGGCGAGCGCGGTGGAGATCGTCTGGTCGAGCGCCGGGTCGTGCTGCGGCGCGGTCGCCACGGCCATCGGCGGCGCGGGCGGCTGGTGCTTCTTGACCATCCTCGCGACGGTGTCCTCGCCGAGGATCGTCTCCAGGATCGCGTTGCGCACCCGCGGGTCGTCGAGGTCGTAGCCGCGCAGGTGCGCGATCCCGGCCACCATCCGGCTCTGGATCAGCGCCAGTCCGGCGATATTGGCCGGTGCGACGACGGCCGCGGTCACCAGGCCGCCGAGGTTGGTGGCGAAGCCCTCCACGCCGGCGTAGGCGACGTGGTTCTGGATCAGGCTCGCGCACCGCCTTGTCGACGTTCCCGTGCTGCTCGCGCAGGCTGGGCCTCGGCCGCCTCGGCGGCGGGCGGCAGCGGCCCCGCGCCGGAGATCGCGCGGCGCAGCGCCTCGCGCACGAACGACTGGGTGAGCCCCGGCGCGAGCCTGGGTGACCTTGGGAGCGAGTTGACGGGCCGCCTCGACGGCGAGGCCCTTCCGCAGACGGGAAGCCATGCTTCCATCGTAGGGATCCGTAGGGTGGGGTCCGATGACACCGACTGTGAGGACCACCATGCGCTCGATCACCCGCCCGCTCGCCGCCGTCGCCACCAGCGCGCTGCTGGCGCTCTCGCTCGCCGCCTGCGGTGACGGAGGCGACGACAAGGCCAGCGACGGCAACAGCCCGAGTGAGTCCACCAGGCTCGTCGCCGACGGCGGACGCCAGCGCCTCCGACGGCGTCTCGTCCGCGGGCAGTGACGCCCCGAGCAGCACCGTCTCGCTCAGCGCCGCGCCCGGTGCCGAGGACCTGTGCGCCGCCGTCACCGGCATCATCAAGACCGCCGGCTCGGTGACCGGGCCCAAGATCAGCGAGGCGCAGTGGAAGGAGATCCAGAAGTCCTACGGTGCCCTCGACGGGGTCGCCCTCCCCGGCGCCGACGCGCAGCAGAAGCAGGGCCGCGACGTCGCCGTGGACGCGATCACCTCGATGAGCCTACCAGGACGCGCTCAAGGCCTTCGCCGGTGAGAGCAAGGGCGAGATCCCGGGTGTCTCGGCCGCGGACAGCGCCAAGGCCGAGGCCTTCTTCGCCTGGGTCGGCAAGCAGTGCCCCACCGCGGCCGGTCCCGCGGCGAGCGCCACCGTGCCGGAGTCCTCGGTCTCCGCGAATTGACCCGGTCGCCCGTCGAGCCGCCGCCGACGCCGTGGGTGCTCCCCAGTCGGGAGGACCTCGCGGCGCTCCCGGCCGGTGACGACGGGCCCGACGCCGAGGGGTACGACGCCAGCGACCTCGTCGCGGTCGGCGCCGACCTCGAGCCGGGAACCCTGCTGGCGGCGTACCGCTCCGGGTTGTTCCCGATGCCCGAGGGCCGCTCGGTCGGTTGGTGGTGTCCTGCCCACCGCGGGGTGCTGCGCCTCGACGGTTCGCGGGTCTCGCGCTCGCTGCGCCGCTCGGCGGCCCGCTTCGAGGTGCGGGTCGACACCGCCTTCCCCGCCGTGCTCGCGGCCTGCGCCGACCCGCGCCGGCCCCACGGCTGGATCGACCGGCGCATCGCCCGCGCCTACACCGAGTCTGCACCGACTGGGCTGGGCGCACTCGGTCGAGACCTGGCGCGAGGGCCGGCTCGTCGGCGGGCTCTACGGCGTCGCCATCGGCGGGCTGTTCGCCGGCGAGTCGATGTTCCACCACGAGACCGATGCCTCGAAGGTGGCGCTGCTCGGTCTCGTCGAGGGGCTGCGCGCCGACGGCGACGCGCGGCTGGTCGACGTGCAGTGGGCCACCCCGCACCTGCGCAGCCTGGGGGTGCGGGCGATCCCGCGGGCGGACTACGTCGCGGAGCCTGGCCGGGCTGATCGACGTCCCCCGTTCTCGGATGTGGGACGTCTGAGGTCCGAGACGCAGGACACGCGCTCCGTCCACCGGACGGCCACCCGGAGTTTCCCGAACCTGTGAATAGTCTGAACGAGACGGGGCAAGGTCGACCTGGCTGACGCCTGGCTCGGCGCTCCGCTCGCGGGCACACGTGTGTCTCGTACCCTCCAGGAAAGGACCCCCTCATGACTCCGATCAAGCGTCCTGTGGCCGCCGTCGGCGCCGCCGCCCTTCTCGCGCTCTCGCTCTCCGCCTGCGGCGGTGCGCCGACCGACGCGTCGAAGGAGGACTACTGCAAGGCGGTCAAGTCCCAGACCAGCGGCGACGACTTCGAGAAGGCCGTCACGGACAAGGACTACGACAAGGTCGCCGACCTGCTCAAGGACCGGGTCAAGGACATCGAGGACGTGGGCACCCCCGACGACATCTCCGACGACGCGCGCGAGGGCTTCGAGATCCAGGTCAAGGCGGCCAAGGACGTCAGCGGCGACGACATCAAGAAGGCCTTCGAGGACAACTCCTCCGACCCGTTCGAGGCGGACCTCTCCAAGGACGAGAAGGACAAGGTCAAGGCCTACAACGAGTACGAGTCGAAGACCTGCTCCGACACCGACTCGGGCTCGGGCTCCTCGAGCGACGACAGACTCGTCCGACTCCGGATCCGACAGGCTCGGACTCGACCGAGCCTGCCGACCGAGCCGCCGACCGACCTGCCGACCGAGATGCCCTCGGGCATGCCGACGGACATCCCGACCGACCCCTCGGAGCTCGCGAGCATGCTCGAGAGCCTCACCGCCAGCCCGAGCCTGAGCCTTCCGGCCGACGTACGAACGCCCCCGCTCACCTCGGTGAGCGGGGGCGCTTCGCTGTCCGGAGCCTCAGACGACGGTGGGCGGCTGGTCGCCGTCGGCGACCATGGGCCGGCCCGCCCGCTCCCAGCCCATCATCCCGTCGACGAGGTTGACCACGTCGTAGCCCTGCTGAGCGAGGTAGGCCGCCGCCCGCGCCGAGCGTCCGCCCGCCTTGCACACGACGAGTGTCTGGGGCGCCTCCAGGCTCCACGAACTCACCGAGCCGGGCCGGGAGGCTCCATCAGCGGGATGTGCACCGCACCCTGGATCCGCCCGGCCGCCCACTCCTCGTCCTCGCGGACGTCGAGGACCACCAGGCCCTGGGGCAGCGGGTCGGGGACGTTCTCGATCTCGATGGAGGGGATCATGCGGCCACTCTAGGCCGGGTCACTTGAGCAAGCTTTGCTCATCCGACGGTCGGCCAGCGGCTTCCCGCCGGTCTGGCAGGTGGGGCAGTACTGCAGGCTGGAGTCGGCGAAGGACACCTCGCGCACGATGTCTCCGCAGACCGGGCAGGGCTTGCCGGTCTGGCCGTGCACGGCGAGGTTCGACTTCTTCTCCTTCTTCAGTCTCGCTCGCGGCGAGCCCGCGGGAGCGCTCGACGGCGTCGCCGAGGGTCTGCCGGATCGCGGTGTAGAGCGTGGTCAGGCTCCTCCTCCGACAGCCCGTCCGCCGGCTTGTACGGCGGCATCCGGGCCGCGTGCAGGATCTCGTCGGAGTAGGCGTTGCCGATGCCCGCGATCGTGCCCTGGTGCCGCAGCACTCCCTTGATCTGCTTGCGCCCGGCCTCGGCGAGGATCCCGGCCAGCCGCTCCTGGGTGAAGTCCTCGGTCAGCGGGTCCGGGCCGAGGCTGGCGATGCCGGGCACGTCGAGCGGGTCCCGGACGAGGTAGAGCGCGAGCGACTTCTTGGTGCCGGCCTCGGTGATGTCGAGACCGGGGGTGAGCCCGTCGCGCTCGTCGAGCACGACGCGCACCGCGAGCGTGGACTTCGTGCTGGGGCGCGGTGGCAGCGCGGGCACCTCGTCCTTCCAGCGCACCCAGCCCGCCCGGGCCAGGTGGAGCACGAGGTGCAGGCCGCTGGCCTCGATGTCGAGGAACTTCCCGTGCCGTCGTACGTCGTCGACGAGGGTGCCCTCGATCGCCGAGAGCGCCGGGTCGTAGGTCTTGAGCGCGCTGAACGCGGCGATGTGGACGCGGGTGATGGCACGTCCGTCCAGCCGGCCCCGCAGATCCAGGGCCAGCGCCTCGACTTCGGGCAGGCTCGGGCACGCGCCCAGCCTAGAACAGGGCACCGACCCGGGACTTCGTCCTGAATCCGCCGGCCGGCAGTGACCTCGGGCCGCGCGTCGCGGTTGGTCGCCACGTCGCACTCGGGACGCGGCTCACCCCCCGTCCAGCAGAGAGGCCGTCCCCATGCGCCGCCACCTTCCGCGTCTCGTCATCACCCCCGCCGCGCTCGCGACCGCCGCCGTCGTCGGGCTCGGTCCCTCGGCCCATGCTGCGGACCCGGCCACCTGCGGGCAGCCCGCCGTCCCCGCCGTGTACGTCGCCGTCGAGCACCCCGCGGTCGTCACCACCGTGCCCGCGGTGACCCACCAGGAGTGGGCCTGGCAGCGCACGGTCGCGACGAGCGAGGCCGAGCACAGCCGGGTGGTGACTCCGGCGACCGGGTACTGGACGTGGAGCCGCTCGGTGGAGGTGATGGAGCGGGAGTTCGCGCGCACCGTGGTCGACCGGGCCGCCGTACCGGCGGTCGTGGAGACGATGTGGCAGTACGTCCAGCAGCAGACCGGCAACCTCCGCTGGGAGCGAGCGGGCTGGAACGCCGGGGACAACGGCAAGGGCTGGTCGCCCACCGGGCTCACCCGCGACGACGTGGTCACCCCGGCGGTCACCGGCTCTCGCACGTGGAGCGGACCTGGGTGCAGGACGGCGACAACGCGCCCGCGGGCGCGACCGCGACCGGCGACAGCCGGGTCGCCGGGAGCATCCTGGAGGACGTCGACCTGCCCGAGGGCGAGACGCCCGCGGGTGCCGGCTGGACGCGCGGCGCCTTCACCCCGACCGCCCCCGCGGTCACCGACGAGATCTGGCTCCCGGTGGACCAGGCCGCCCCGGCGGGGTACGTCGCGACCGGCGCCACCCGCGCCGGCGCACCCGCCGTCGAGCAGCCCGCCGGCACCTCGGCCGCCGCGCCGGCCGGCGCGGGCTGGTCGCCCGTTCCCGGCTCCGAGGTGACCGTCGTCGACAGCGCCGCCCACGACCGCGTCGACGTGCCCGCCTGGACCGAGCAGGTGTTGGTCACCCCCGAGGTCCCCGCCACCGAGGCGTGCGGCGAGGAGGAGCCGGAGCCTGCCGGTGGAGGAGCCGGTCGTGCTGCCCGAGGACCCCGGCACCGACCCGGCCGGCGGCGAGGTCGGCGGCGAGGTCGGTGGCGAGGAGGACGCGGTGGTGGACGTCGTCCTCAGCGACGAGGGGGAGGTCGCCGGTCTCAGCGAGAGCCGGCCCGCGGCGACGCCCGTCGCCGACGTGCTCCCCGCGACCGGCGCGGCCGTGGACCCGTGGCTCGCCGGCCTGGGTGCGGCGTGCGGGGTCGCCGGGATCGGACTGGTCCGCGGGCGTCGTACCCGCACCCACTAGCGTCCCTCCCATGAGGAGGACCGCGCTGGCCGCGCTCGTGCTCGTCCTGGCCACGGCCTGCGGCGGCGACCCGGCCCCGGCGCCCGGCACCGGCATCGCCGGGATGGAGCCCGCGGCGGCGCTGCACGCCGCGCACGACGCGATGGGCGAGCCTGCAGGACGTGACCTACCGCGGCACCACGACGGTCAACGGCCCCGCCGGGCCGCTGGCCGGGACCGGCGAGCCTGGTGGTCACCGACGACGGGACCTGCCAGACCTCCTTCGAGCACGCCGAGCGCGGCTCGCTGGTGACCCGGACGGTGGGCAACACGGTGTACGTGTTCGCCGACGTGCCGATGATGCGCGACCCCCTGCGGTACGACGCCGAGAAGGTCGCCCTGCTCCGTGGCAAGTGGCAGGCGGCGCCCCGTCCCAGGCTCGCGTTCGTGCGACCTGGCGGAGCCTGCTGCCCGACGACTCCCGGTTCGAGGGCTTCGAGGACGCCGGCACCGGACAGGTGCGCGGTGCCGCCGTGCGCCGCTTCACCGGCGAGGACGACGACGGCTCGGCGATGACGGTCTCCGTCGCGATCGACGGCCCGCCGCTGCTGCTGGCGGTCGAGACCGCGCGCGGCGGAGCGAGCAGGCTTCGAGCCTGGTCGCGCACGACAGCGGCGTGAAGATCGTCGCGCCGCCGAACCAGCGGATCGTCAACGCCTCCTGATTCTCCGACACGCTAGGTGAATCTAGGGCCGGCGCTAGAGATCTCGATAGCGTCGGATCATGGATCCGATCCGCAACCCCTACGCGCCCGGTGCGGGCCAGCGCCCGCCCGAGCCTGGCGGGCCGCGACGAGCAGGCTGGCCGCCTTCGACGTGGTGCTGGAGCGGGTCGCCCGCGGCCGTCCCGAGCGCTCCCTGGTGCTGACCGGGCTGCGTGGGGTCGGCAAGACCGTGCTCCTCAACGCGCTGCGCTCGGCCGCCGTCCGCAAGGGCTGGGGGACCGGCAAAGCTCGAGGCCCGTCCGGACCAGTCGCTGCGTCGGCCACTGTCCTCCGCGCTGCACCGGGCGGTCCGCGAGCCTGGGCCACCCCGAGGCGGCGGAGACCGATCACGTGCTCGGTGTGATCCGTTCCTTCGCCCAGCGGGAGGCGGGCACCGATGCCAAGTCTGCGCGACCGGTGGAGCCCGGGCATCGACGTACCGGTCGTCCGGGGGCGGGCCGACTCCGGCGACATCGAGATCGACCTGGTCGAGTTTGTTCACCGACGTGGGCGGGCTCGCGGCCGACGTCGGCAAGGGCGTCGGCATCTTCATCGACGAGATGCAGGACCTCGGCGCCGACGACGTCTCCGCGCTCTGCGCCGCCTGCCACGAGCCTGAGCCAGAACGGCCTGCCCGTCATCGTCGTCGGCGCCGGGCTCCCGCACCTGCCGGCGGTCCTCTCGGCCAGCAAGTCCTACTCCGAGCGGCTGTTCTCCTACCAGCGCATCGACCGGCTCTCCCGCGACGCCGCCGACCGAGCCCTGGTCGCGCCCGCCGACGAGGAGGAGGCGGCGTTCACGGCGGACGCCCTCGCGGTGCTGTACGACGCCACCCGCGGCTACCCCTACTTCATCCAGGCCTACGGCCGCTCCGCCTGGGACCTCGCGCCGCGCTCGCCGATCACCGCCGACGACGTCGCCGTGGCCGGGCCCGAGGCCGAGCGCGAGCTCGCGGTGGGCTTCTTCGGTTCGCGCTACGAGCGGGCGACTCCCGCCGAGCGCGACTACCTGCGGGCGATGGCCGACGCCGCCGGTGACGACGAGGACCCGGTCGGCTCGGTGGCCACGGCCGACGTGGCCGCCGTCCTGGGCAAGAAGCCGCAGTCGCTCTCGCCGGCGCGCGACTCGCTGCTCAAGAAGGGGCTGATCTACTCCGGGGAGCGCGGGCGGATCGCGTTCACGGTCCCGCACTTCGGGCGCTACCTGCGCACGCAGGCGTGATCTAGTCTCCTCGCTGTGGATCTGCAGCGACTCGCGGACGCTCTCTCCGAGGCCGGCCTCATCAGTGACCCTGTCGTCGACGACTCGTTCGTGCACGGCCGGACCTACCTCTCCGGCGCCGACGCCGAGGTCAGCCTGAACGTCGACCCGGACGACGGGTCGGACGCCGACCGGGACGCCCTCGTGCGCCGCGTGGCCGGCGTCGTGGCGATCACCTCCGCGCAGTGGCGCGAGGTCGTCGAGCAGGTCGCGGTGGAGATCGAGGACGCCGTGGGGGAGGGCGCCGTCGCCGAGCGCACCGACCTGCGCGACGACCTGCTGATCCGCTCCGTCGTGGTGCTGCCCGACGCGGTGCTGCTGTCGTTCGAGGCGGCCGAGCACTTCCCGCGCGGCGCGATCCGGGTCCGGCTCGACGACGACCTCCAGACTCGACGACCTGGAGGTCGAGCCCGGCGACGGGTCCGGAGAGCGGCGGGAGACGGTGGTCTTCGACGACCTCGACGACCTCGACGACCTGCTCGACCACCTGACCGCGGACACCTGAGGCCCTACGCTGAGCGCGTGAGTGACGCCCCGATCCAGAAGCCGCGCTCGTTCCTGCGCAACTTCGTGCCGATGCTGGCCTTCATGCTGGTCTGCGGCGTGGTCGGCCCGGTCTTCCTGGTGATGGGCCTGGTCGTGGACGAGCCCGGCTCCGGCTGGTTGCTGCCGACCGGCATCGGGATCACGGTCCTGGACGTGCTGATCGCCCTGCTCGTCGCGCGCGGGCGCACCCGCTCCCAGCAGCGGACGTACCGGCTGCGGGCCCGCGGCCGCAGGGCGCGGGGGCACGTGCTGTCCTTCGACCAGACCAACGTCCGGATCAACGACCAGCCGCTCGTCCAGTCTCAGCCTGCGGATCGAGGGCGAGGACGTCGCCCCCTTCGAGGTGCAGACCCGGACCGTCGTACCCGAGCTCCGGCTGCCGCTGCTCTACGGCGGCGAGCCTGCCCGTCCTCGTCGACCCCGAGACCCGGGACTGGGAGATCGACTGGGCCGCCGCGCGGCTGGTGACCCCGATGGCACCGGCTGCCCCGTCGGCACCGGCGGAGCCCGCCTCGGCGGCGGACCGGCTGGCCGAGCTCGACGAGTCTGCTGCGCCGCGACCTCGTCAGCCGCGAGGAGTACGACGCGACGCGGGCCCGCATCCTCGGCGGGCTGTAAATGACTGGCGGGCCCCGCGCGGCCCGCCGTAGACTCGTCCCATCATGCTCATGACTGCCTGACCCGACTCGCGTCCGCGGCCCCGCCCGGCGAGTCCGATCTCGTCCCGAAGGCACCGTCATGTCCGCACTCCACCCGATCGTCGTCCGCGACCTCACCGTCACCTTCGGGCGTCGAACCGTCCTCGACGGGGTCGACCTGCTCGCCCAGCCCGGCCGCCGGATCGGCCTGATCGGCGAGAACGGCGCCGGCAAGTCCACGCTGCTGCGCGCGATCGACGGCAGCCTGCCCGCCGTCGCCCACGTCACGGGCAGCGTCGAGACGCCGCCGGACCATGCGTTCCTCACGCAGGAGCCGCCGTTCGCCGACGAGGCCACGATCGCGGACGTGCTGGCGACCACGCTGGCGCCGCTGCGGCAGGCGGTCGCGGACGTCGAGCGGCTGGCCGACGGCCTGGACGACCCCGTCACCGCCGAGCGGTACGCCGCCGCGCTGGAACGCGCCCTCGCAGCCGACGCCTGGGACGCCGACCGCCGCGCGCTGCTCGCCGCCGAGCAGACTCGGCCTCGACGGGCTCGACCAGGACCGGCGGGTGGGCAGCCTGTCCGGTGGCCAGCGCACCCGGCTCGCGCTCGCCACGCTGATCACCCGGCGGCCGGCCTGTCTCCTGCTGGACGAGCCGACCAACCACCTCGACGACGAGGCCGTGGCGCTGCTCGTGGGATTCCTGCGGGACCTCCCGGGCGTGGTTCTGCTCACCAGCCACGACCGGGTGCTCCTCGACGAGGTCTGCACCGACCTGGTCGACCTCGACCCGGTCGGGCTCGGCACCGACGGTCGCGGCGGGCGCCGCTACGGCGGCGGCTGGACCGCCTATGCCGCGGAGCGTGCCGCCGCACGGCGCCGCTGGGAGCAGGCCTACGAGCAGCAGCAGGAGGAGCCTGACCCGGCTGCGCGCCGCTACCAGGGTCGAGAAGAGCGCGATCGCCCCGGGCCGCGGTCCGCGGGACAACGACAAGTTCATCCACGCTTTCAAGGGCCAGAACGTCGACCGCGCCCTCGCCCGGCGCAAGAAGGACGCCGAGCGGCGCCTCGAGGAGGCCGAGCGGGACCAGGTCCCCAAGCCGCCCGCGCCGTTGCGGCTCGCGACCGGTCTCACCGCGGCCGCAGCCGGCGGCCGGGTGGTCACCGTGCGCGACCTCGTCGTCGTGGACCGGCTGCGGCTGCCGGTGCTGGACCTCGACAGCGGCGAGCACCTGCTCGTCACCGGCGCCAACGGCACCGGGAAGTCCACGCTGCTGGGCGTCCTCGCCGGCCGGGTGAGGCCCGCCAGCGGCACCGTGCAGGTCATCGCCCGGCGAGTCGTCGAGCTCACGCAGGACCCGGTCTTCCCGGACCTCACGGCCACGGCAGCCGACACCTACGCCGCGCTCGTCGGCCCGGAGTCCGCGCAGTCGCGGCCGTTGCGCTCGCTCGGGCTGCTCCCGGCGCGCGAGCACCCCAAGCCCGTCGTCCTGCTCTCGGTGGGGCAGCGCCGCCGCCTCGCCCTCGCGATCGCCGTGGCCACCGCGCCCGACCTGCTCCTGCTGGACGAGCCGACCAACCACCTCTCGCTCGCGCTGGTCACCGAGCCTGGAGGAGGCGATCGGGAGCAGCCCGGGCACGATCGTGGTGGCCTCGCACGACCGGTGGCTCCGGCGCCGGTGGGCCGGCGCGACGCTGGAGCTCGGCTGAGCCGCTCCTGGTGCGCGACGCAAATACCAATTTTGTCGTGAAACGGCCGGCAACGCGACGAATTCGGTAGTTGCGTCGCAGCCAGGAGTCCTGCGATCAGCCGGTGAAGGCGTAGGCGTCGAGCGGGTAGGTCTTCGCCGCCCACATCGTCTCCAGCGTCGTCGCCGCCCGGAAGGGCACGTCGCCGTTGTCGTCGAAGTAGTAGGCTGTTGGCGATCCCGCACGAGTCCTGGAAGAACACCTGGTGCTTGCGGCGGCCCAGCGCGCTCGCGAGGTACTCCGCGTTCGCCTCCGCCGTCACCTCCACCCGGGTCGCCCCCGTCTTGCGCGCGTGCTTGAGCGCACGGACGATGTGCGCGCTCTGCGTCTCGATCAGGTTGAAGTACGACGAGCCGTTGTAGCCGTAGGGCCCGAGGATGGAGAAGAAGTTCGGGAAGCCCGGCACGGACACGCCCTGGTAGGCCTGGAAGCGGTTCTCCTCCCACCACTTCTCCAGGTCCACGCCGCCCGCCCCGCGCACCGAGAACGGCGGCATGTTGCCCTTCTCGAACACCTTGAAGCCCGTCGCCAGGATCAGCACGTCGGCGGTGTGCTCGGTACCGTCGACGGTGCGCACGCCGGTGGGCGTCACGGCCTCGATGCCGGAGGTCTCCAGGGTCACGTCGGGCCGGTTGAAGGTCTGCAGGTAGGAGTTGGAGAAGCTCGGTCGCTTGCAGCCGAGCGCATAGCGCGGGGTGAGCCTGTCGCGCGTCTCCGGGTCCTTGACGACCCGCCGCAGGTGGGCGTGCCCGATCCGGGCGCCGACGGAGGCGACCGGCACCAGGCCGGCGAAGTGCGCGGCGATCGGGAAGGTCACCTCGACGTAGGCCTGGCTGGCGAGACGGCCCACCCTGCGCGCGCCCGGGATCGCGCGCAGGGCCGTGCGCGCCAGCCCCGGGAGCGGCGAGTCCGGCTTGGGCAGGCACCAGATCGGGGTGCGCTGGAAGACGGTGAGGTGCTCGCCGGTGCGGGCCAGGTGCGGGATCGCCTGCACGGCGGAGGCGCCCGTGCCGATGATCGCGATCCGGCGGCCGGTGAGGTCGACGTCGTGGTCCCAGCGCGCGGTGTGCATGACGGTGCCGGTGTAGTCGGCGAGGCCCTCGATGTCGGGCAGCCTTGGGCTGGGTGAGCACGCCGGTCGCACCGACGACGTAGCGGGCCGTGATCACCTCGCCGCCCTCGACCTCCAGCCGCCACAGGTGCGCCTCGTCGTCGAAGGTGGCGCCCACGACGCTCGTCCGCAGCCGGGTACGACGCCGCACGTCGTACTTGTCGACGCAGTGCTCGGCGTAGGCCTTCAGGCTCGCGCCCGGGAGCGTAGACCCGTGACCAGCCGGCGACCTGCTCGAAGGAGAACTGGTAGGCTGAACGACGGGATGTCGACGGCCACGCCCGGGTAGGTGTTCCAGTGCCAGGCCCCGCCGACGCCGTCGCCGGCCTCCAGCATCAGGTAGTCGTCGAAGCCGGCGCGGGCGAGCAGGATCGCCGCACCGATGCCGGAGAAGCCGCCTCCGATGATCACGACCTCGTGGTCGGGCCGGGGCAGGGTCGGGGCGCTCATGCGCAGGAGTCCTCTCGCTGGAGGGGAACCAGTCCACCGGGCCGGTTCAGCACCGACGAGGCTCCCAGGATGATGCAGTCGACGTGGTGCTCGATGCCCTCCGCGCTGCGCACGCCCTGGGGCACGAGCGCGTAGACGGGCCAGGAGATCAGCGTGCAGGTGGGCTCCTGCAGGGCGGCGTAGTAGCGGCCGTCGACCCAGGGACGGCGGCGGTTGAAGCGGCCGTCGGGGGTGAGCCGGTGCCGCAGCCACGGGTCGGGCACGGCGAGCCGCAGGTGCAGCCGCGCGACCGGGCGCCGTAGCACCGAGGGCAGCGGCAGGGGCAGCGGCACCAGCCAGTCCGGCTCCTCCTGGAACACCTTGACCGCGCTCGCGGTGCGCACCACCTCGGGCACGATCACCGCCGCCTCGCGCCCGGGCGCGAGGACGGCGACGCGTTGGCCGGTGAAGGCGCGCCCGCGCCACTGGTTGCCGCGCAGCAGCGGGCCGTCGTACGTCACGACGCCACCGGCTCGTGGGTCGACTCGTCCACCCAGGACTGGTGCTTGCCGAGCGCCTTGGCGGGGATGAGCGAGGTCAGCCTGACCATCGGGTCGGCCAGCAGCCGGTGGTACGGCGAGGTCCGGTCGACCACCATCGCGGCCTGGGCCCGGAGCACGTGGAAGGCCGGGATGCGGCTGGTGTGCGCGCCGCGCGAGCCGATCGAGTTGAAGCGCTTCACCGCGTTGTAGAGCCTTCTGCTCCGGCAGGCCCATCGCGACGATGTTGTCGCGCATCTTGTTGATGAGCGGGGTGAACACCACGATCAGGCCGAGCACGACCTGCGGCTTGAGGTTGCCGAGCGACTCGATGAGCAGCGTGTGCAGCGGGCCGGCGCCGATCAGGCTCCAGCACCTGGAAGTCGACGGTGATGTGCCGCGCCTCGTCGGAGTTGATGTGGCGGAAGACCTCGTGGCACAGCGGGTCCTGCACCTCGTCGAGCAGGAACTTCACCAGTGCGCCGTCGAGCGCGCACTCCAGCAGCGGGATCAGCGTCGCCAGGCCGGTGAGCGGCAGGGACTCGCCGTAGGTGTCGAGGGTCTTGATCGCGAGCTTCACGTTGATGTTCGGCTCGGGCGGGTTGCCGTCCTCGTCGAGCATCCCCCAGCGCTTCATCAGCGCGAGACTCGGCGTTGGCGTGCTTCTGCTCCTCGGCGTGGAAGTACTCGTAGATCCGCTTGATCGTCGGCGTCGGCGCCTTCGTCGCCAACGCCGCGAAGCCGCGGGCGCCGACGTGCTCGATCCACACCAGGTCCGCCATGAACGGCTTCATCTTGGCGCGCACCTCGTCGGTCATCGTCTCGGCGCCCGGGGCGTCCCAGTCGATGTCGGCGAGCGACCACTGCTTGTCCTTGATGGTCTGCAGCATGCCGTCGAAGTCGTACGTCGTGGTGCTCATCGGGTCTCCTCCTCGGGGACGAACCGGCCCATCAGGCCGGCGATGCGGGTGTAGGGCGCGGGCAGGAGGCGCTTGGTGCGCCACAGCAGCTGCGCGTCGAGCCTGCGGTACGACGTAGAGCCGGCCCTTGTCGTGGGCGTCGAGCGTGGTGCGGGCGACCCGGTCGGAGGAGAACCCGGCGATCCGGGCGATCCTGCGGGCCATCCCGGCAGCACCGGGGTCGATCGACTCGCCGTCGAAGATGTTGGTCTTGACGAAGGTGGGGCAGAGCACGGTGACGGCGACGCCCGAGCCGGCCAGGCTCGGCGGCCAGCGTCTCGGAGAGGCTGACGACGCCGGCCTTGCTGACGTTGTAGGCCGCCATCCGTGGCGCGGCGGTGAAGCCCGCGGCGGAGGCGACGTTGATGATCCCGCCGTGGCCCAGGCCCCGCAGGGCCGGCGCGAAGACGTGGCAGCCGTGGATGACGCCCCACAGGTTGACGCCGAGGGTGTGCTGCCAGTCGGCCAGCGGTGCGTCGCCGACGACGCGGCCGCCGGCGCCGATGCCGGCGTTGTTGATCACCAGGCCGGGCGGCCGGTCCAGCCACTCGACGGCGGTGTCGCGCAGCGACTCGACCTGGGCGACGTCGGCGACGTCGCAGGCGACCGGGATCGCCGTACCGCCGGCCTGCTCGATGATCGTGACGGTCTCCTTGGCGCGGGTCTCGTCGAGGTCGGCGCAGACCACGCGCCCGCCCCGGCGGGCGATCTCGGTCGCGAACGATCGGCCGATGCCGCTGCCGGCGCCGGTGACGACCGCACCGGCGTTCTTGGTACGACGGCTCATCAGGCCTCCTTCACCAGGGTGAGCGCGCTCCGGCGGCGCTGCACCTCGAGCCTGTTGGTCGACGAACTCCGCGGCCACGTCGAGGGCCTGGTCGGCCTCGGGGACGACCCGCGAGAGTGCCTGGAAGACGTGCATCTGGTCCGGCCAGACCTCCAGCCGGACCGACGCGCCGGCGGACTCCAGGCCGCGGGCGAGACTCGATCGCGTCGGCGGCGAGCATCTCCCGGCCGCCGGCCTGCACGAGGCTGGGCGGGAACCGGTCGGCGCCGTCGAAGGAGAACCGTAGCCGCGGCGCCCTCCGGTCCTGGCCGACGAGGTAGAGGTCGAGCAGGCGCGCGGCCCGGGCCGCGGAGATCATCGGGTCGGGGCGCATCCGCTCGCGGGCCGCCGCCAGCGCCATCGACAGGTCGAGCACGGGGGAGAAGGCGACGAGTGCGGCGGGCGCGGGCAGGTCCTGGCGGATCAGGCTCCAGGGCGAGGTCGACGGCGAGGTGGCCGCCGGCCGAGTCGCCCGCGAGCACGATCCGGCTCGGGTCGTGGCCCTCGCCGATCAGCCAGTCGTACGCCGCCCGCACGTCGTCGGCCGCGGCGGGGAAGCGGTGCCGGGGTGCCAGCCGGTAGTCGCAGGCGAAGACCGGCAGCCCGGTGCGCTGCGAGAGCCGACTGGTGATCCCGCGGTGGGTGCGCGCGGAGCAGATCGTGTAGGCACTCCCGTGGATGTAGAGGATCACCGCGTCCTCGCGCTCGGCGCCCGGGCCGCGCACCCACTCCCCGCGCGGGGTCGGGCCGCTGCCGGCGGGGCGCACGACGCGGACGACCCTGCTGCCGGGCAGGCCGGGGCCGAAGACGGCGAGGCTGCCGGCGACCAGGCGGCGCGCGAAGCGGACGCCACGGGGGCTGGCCGGCACGAGCGTGGTCAGCGGGCGCAGCGTGCGAGAGGTGGCCTCGGCGGCGATCCGGCTGCGGAGTGATCCGCGGGCCGGACGCTGATTCTGACGGCGCATGCCCTCACATTGCATTCTGAGGGCGGGTGCCGTCAAGATGTTCCCGTGGAAAACCCGCTGCCCGCCCCGCGTCGCCGCTACGGCGGCAAGACCGCGGAGCAGCGGCGCGCCGAGCGACGGGAGGCCCTGCTCGCGGCCGCCGTGGACATCTGGCAGGAGAGCGGCTGGGCCGCGGTCACCATGCGGGGGGTGTGCGCCCGCGCGGGACTCACCGACCGGTACTTCTACGAGAGCCTTCGCCGACCGCGACGCCCTGCTCGCCACGATCTGGGACCAGATGCGCGACGAGACGCTGAAGATGCTGCTCGCCGCGATCGTGCCCTATGCCGAAGCCCCGCCCCTCGACCAGCCTGCGCGCCGCGATCCACGCAGTGGTGCACCACATCGGCGACGAGCCCCAGCGGGCCCAGATCGTCTTCGGCGACCATGCGGGCAGTGCGGTGCTGGAGCAACGCCGCCGGGAGACGACCCAGATGACGATGGGCATGATGATCGACCTGGCCCGTCCCTACGTCCGCGAGGACATCGACGAGGTGGGCTTCCAGGTGGCGGTCCTGACGGGCATCGGCGGGTTCGTGGAGACCGTCCACGCCTGGCGCTCGGGCCTGATCGAGGCCGGGACCGACGAGCTCGTCGAGCACCTGATGACCGTGAGCGCGGGTCTGGCGCCCGCGTTCCTGCGCAGCCTGAGCGGTGCGTGCCAGACTCCCCACCGTGACCTCGTCGCCGCCGCTGAGAACCAATGCGCCGCGCCGGGCGTCACACCGTCCATGAACCGCGTGGTCCTGGCCGCCGCCGCCTCCGCCGCCGTGCTCGGCACCGCGGGCGGAGTGGGGTACGCCCTCTCCTCCCACCCCGCGCCGCCGGAGAGAGCGCGGGGTGACGGGCTCTTCTACTTCCTCCACGGCACCATCCACGACGACGCCACCGAGCTCGCGGTGCCCGGCGTCGACGCCGACCAGGTGGTCTCGCTACGACGCCGCGGTGACGGCTACCTCGTCGTCGCCTACGGCGCGGACGGGAGCTCCCTGCGCGGCACCGAGGTGGCGGCCGACGGTTCCACCCGGGACGCCGGCGTGGTGCCGGAGCCGCCGGCCCGGATCACCTCGCCGGACGGGGCGCACGCGCTCGCGCAGGACGGGCTCTGCCTGACCGGCGGCCCCGTCGGCGCGCGCGGGCGCTGGTGGCACGCGTGCGGGACAGGCGCGGCCTCGGCGGCGCCGTACTCGCCGGACGGGACGCTGCTGCTCACGGCCGCGGTCGTGGACGACGGACCGGCCGCGCCCGGTCTGGTGCTGCGCGACCCGGCGACCGGCGCGGTCCGCTCCCGGCTGGACCCCGCCGGGAGCCAGCGGCTGCACGCGGAGTGGTCGGGTGCCGGGACGGTCGACGTGGTCACCGGCACCGACACCTCCGCCACGGTGACGCTCAGCCGCTGCGAGACTCGCCGGCCAGCGCTGCAGGCCGGTGCTGGAGGCGGTGGGCAACCTGGTGCCGGGGGTGCGCTCGTGAACCGGCGGCTGGCCGTGGCGCTGAGCGCAGCCGCGGTCGTCGGCATCACCGGCGGCGTGGGGACGGCGCTGAGCCTCGGCGGGCGTGGCGACTCGGCGCCGGCGGACCGGCCGGACGCGGCGCTGCCGCTGTGGGCGACCACCACGGAGCCTGCACGACGGGGATGCCGTCGTACCGCTGAAGGGGGTGGACTTCGTGACCGGTCTCGAACGGGTCGGCGACACCTGGGTCCTGCAGGACGTGCCGGACGACGGGCGCTCGCCGCGGGTGCTGCGGGTCGAGCGCGACGGCACGGTCACCGAGCCTGGCGAGGGTGCACGGGCACGGTGACATCGACGCCTCCGGCACCCACCACATCGGACGCTCGGCCGACGACTCGACCTACGTCGTCACGGACCTGCGCACCGGCAAGGCCACCCGCGTGCCGCCGCCGCCCGATCCCGGTTCGCCCGAGGGCACGGCGCTCTTCGACGGCGACGGCGTGATCACCGGCTGGTCGCCGATCGGTACGACGTACTACCGCTCCGCCCTCGACGGCACCGGCCTGCGGATCGTGGGCCGCGACCCGGTGGACGCGCAGTTCTCGCCCGACCGCAGCCGGTACGTCGGCATCCGCAGCGGGCTCGGCGACGAGTGCCTCTACGGCGGCGTCGCCGACGAGGACGCCACCTTGTGGAAGGAGTGCCCCGGGACGCTGCCGTCGGCCCCGGCGTACGCACCCGACGGCACCCGCTTCGTCGCGTACGCCTCCGGCGAGGGCGGTGGGGGAACCGACCGCGCGGTGGTCCGCGACGCGTCGACGGGCAAGCAGGTCGCGACCTTCGAGCCTGCCCGGCGACACCGTCAACGACATGACGATGCTCTCCGCCGACGAGGTGGCCGTGCTGAGCATCACCGGCCCGGACGGCGCGCAGGTCACCACGGTCTACACCTGCGACCTCGCGGGGACGTGCGACAGGTCCGGCACCGCCGAGGGCGTCGGCGTGCTGGGCGGCTCGCCCTAGTCGTGCACCCGCAGCAACGGCCGGATCGCCTGCCGGGCGTGGTGGATCCGGGACTTCACGGTGCCGAGCGGACTGTCGAGCAGCCGCGAGATCTCGTTGTAGTCGAGTCTCCTGGACGTCGCGCAGCACCAGCGGCTCGACGAGCTCGGGGTGGCTGCCGGCGAGGACCTCCAAGGCCTCGAGCAGGTCCAGCCGGCTGCCGGCGATGACGCTGGTGGTGCGCGGGTCGGCGTGCACGGGCGGACTCGTCGACGGCGGTCTCGGCGGCGCGCCGCTTCAGGGACCGGTACGTCGAACGGGCGCTGTTGGAGGCCACGGCGTGCAGCCACGTGGTGAACTTGCTCCGCCCGGCGAACGTGCCGATCTTCGTCGCGACCGAGGAGCAGGGCGTCCTGGGTCGCCTCCTCGGCGTCCTGCGGGTGCAGCAGCATCCGCCCGCAGATGCGGCGTACCCGCGGCTGCACGGCGGCCAGCAGGTCCTCGAGCGCAGCGCGGTCACCGGCGGCCGCGCGGAGCGCGAGCTCGTCGAGGTCGATGTCGTCCATGGCGGGTCCTCCCGACCAGGCACAATACGCAGCGTGTCCCTACCGGAGCGACTCGGGAGGCTCCGCCGCGTCGACCGCATCGGAGCCGGTGGTTTCGCGACCGTGTGGCTCTACCACGACGACGAGTCTCGACTCCCCGGTCGCGGTGAAGGCCCTCGCCGACAACTGGGCGCAGCGGGCCGACGTGACCGAGCGCTTCCTGGAGGAGGCGCGCTTCCTGCGCCGGGCCGACTCCGACCACGTGGTGCGGGTCTACGACATCGGCGAGGCCGACGGGACGCCGTACTTCGTGATGACCTACGCCGACCGCGGCACCGTCGCGGACCTGATCGAGCCGGGCTGCCCGGCGCCCGCGCTCGGCCGGGTCGTGGACCTGATGGCGCAGGCGGGCGCCGGCGTCGCGGAGCCTGCACCGCACCGGCGTGATCCACCGCGACATCAAGCCGCAGAACCTGCTGCTGCGCTCGGCGCCCGACGGCGGCGAGCGGGTGATGGTCGCCGACCTGGGCGTCGCGAAGGCGATGCTGCACGCGAGCGGGCTGACGCAGGTGGTGGGCACGCCGTCGTACATGGCGCCCGAGCAGGCCCACGGCGTCGGCCTCGACCTGCGCGCGGACGTGCACGCGCTGGGCGCGGTGACCTACCACCTGATGACCGGCCGGCTGGTGCGCGACGGGGGATCGGAGCGCTCGCGCAGCCGGTGCTGCCGCCCGCGCCCTCGACCCTGGCCGACGTACCGGCGCCCTTCGACGCGGTCGTGCTGCGGGCGCTGGCACCGGATCCGGAGGACCGGTGGCCCGACGTACCGTCCTTCGTGGCGGCGCTGCGCTGGGCCGAGCGCCGCTCCGCCCAGGACGACGCGCTCACCCGCACCGTCGAGCGGCACGCGCCGTTGGTCGTCCAGGCCACCGAGGCCATCTCCGCCGATCCGCCCGCGAGCCGGCCGCCGACCCGGGCCGGGCGGGTGGCGCTGCTCGCGCTGCTGGTGCTCGTGCTGACCTTCGGGGCGGCGTACGGCGTGACCCGGCTGGTCACCGGCGACGACAGCCCGGGTGGGGCGAAGGCGTCCGGCAGCCCGTCGGCGGCAGCGGACATCACCTTCCCGGCGCTCACGATCGCGAGGTCCCAGGCCTACGAGACGCACGTGGTCCGCGCGGGCAAGCAGGTGTGGACCTACCCCGTGCCGACCGGCTGGGTCGCCTACGACGGGCAGGACGCGGTGGTCCCGCCGGCGGACGTCGACAGCCGGGGCCAGGTGCGCTGGCGGCCCGAGGGCGAGCCGGTGGTCGGCGGGCACAGCCTGCGGGTGCAGGCGCGCGACACGACCCAGAAGGTCGAGCAGGCGGTCGCGGAGAAGTCCCGGGAGCCTGCGCACGTCGAAGGACCTCGACTCCGTCGACATCTACGAGACCACCGGCGACGCGGTCTCCTTCACCTACCGCGACAGCGCCGGGCGGCTGCGCTACGACCTCTTCCGCTGGGTCCCGGACGCCCTGGGCCGGGCCACCCTGGAGATCTCCGTCGCCGGGCGAGGTGTCGACAAGGACGGCCTGTCGGCCCTCCTCGACAAGGTGGCCACCGACGCTACCGAGTCCCGCTGACGACGCTCGCGTCCCGCTCGTCGTCGTGCTCGACGCGAGCAGCCAGACCGGCGGCCGCCAGCACGGCCAGTGCCGCGTCCACCTGCCCCCTCGACACCTCCGAGTGCACCGATCCACCCGGGCGCAGCAGGCCCGGGGCCAGCGCCGCCACCCGGCGCAGGACGTCGAGACCGTCGGTCCCGCCGTCGACGGTGCTGCGCGGCTCGTGGTCGCGCGACTCCGGGGGCAGCTTGCTCCACGGCGGCGCTCGGCACGTAGGGGACGTTCGCGAGCAGGCAGTCCACCGCGCCGCGCAGGTCCACCGGGAGCGGCACGGCGAGGTCGCCGAGGTGCGCGGTACCGCCCACCTCGGCGAGGTTGCGGGCCGCGCACACGACAGCGGCGGGAGAGTCGTCGGTGGCGTGCAGGGTGATCCCGGGGCGGCGGTGGGCCAGGGCGAGGCCCAGCGCGCCGGAGCCGCAGCACAGGTCGACCACGGTCCCCGGCCGGTCCGTGGCGAGGGCGTCGAGTGCGCGGGCGGCGACCTCGACGAGGAACACGGTGCGCTGGCGCGGGACGAACACGCCCCGGTCGACCGCGACCCGCAGGCCGTCGAAGCCGGCCCAGCCGAGCACGGTCTCCAGCGGCTCGCCGGCGACGCGGCGTCGTACCAGGCTCCTCGAGGGCGGCGGGCTCGTCCGTGGCCTCGGTCAGCAGCGCGGCCTCCTCCTCGGCGAAGACGCAGCCGGCGGCGCGCAGGCGGGAGACGAGGTCGGGCACGAGGCCCACACTGTCAGGCCTCCGGCATCAGCAGCCAGCCGGCGATGTAGAGGACGATGCCGGCGCCGAAGCCGAAGATCACGGCGGCGACCAGGAGCAGGCGGACCAGGTTGGCGTCGACGCCGAGGTGGTCGGCGACGCCGCCGCACACGCCGGCGACGACCTTGTCGTGGCTGCGGCGGGTCGACCTTGCGCGGGGCGGAGGGCTGCTGCGGGGCGGGGTAGCTGTCGTAGTTGCTCATGGCTCCACCGTGCCCGGTCCGCGGCCCGCGGACATCGGGGATCGACCCTGGTCGGACCCGGATCCGACCCTGAGGGGGACGTGGCTGTCAGAATGCAGCCATGCGACCACAGGTCGTCGCCCACCGCGGCGCCAGTCACGAGATCGCCGAGCACACCCTGGGTGCCTACACCGCCGCCCTCGACACCGGGGCGGGCGGCCTGGAGTGCGACGTCCGGCTCACCGCCGACGGGCACCTGGTCTGCGTGCACGACCGGGACCTTCGTCGTACGGCGGCCAAGAAGGGGCTCGTCTCCACGATGGACCTCGCCGAGGCTCTCCGACCTCGACTTCGCGTCCTGGAAGAACCCCTGGTCCGAGCTCGACGACGAGGCCGAGGAGGACGACGAGCGCGGCGTGCTCACCCTGCGCAAGCCTGCTGGAGACCGTCGCGGACTACGAGCGGCGAGTGGAGGTGGCGATCGAGACCAAGCACCCCACCCGGTACGGCGGACTGGTCGAGAAGCGCCTCGTGGAGATGCTGCGCGACTTCGGCTGGGACCGCGCGGGCGCGCCGGTGCGGATCATGAGCCTTCTCGTTCACCGCGTTGCAGCGGGTCGAGCGGCTCGCCCCGGAGGTCCAGACTGGTCCAGGCTCTTCGACCGGCCGAACTCGTGGCCGATGCTGCGCCGGGTGATCGGGCGCGACTGGATCGTCGGGCCCGGGATCAAGATGCTGCGCCAGCACGAGCGGCTGCGCGAGAGCCTGGTGCGCAGCGAGCGCGACATCCACGTGTGGACGGTCAACAAGGAGAAGGACCTCGACCTCTGCCTCTCCCTCGGCGTGAAGGCCGTGATCAGCGACCGGCCGCGGCTGATGCTGGACCTGCTCGACGCGCGGTTCGGCCCCACGCAGTAGGTTTCGCCGCATGGCGAAGAAGAACCGCTCCAAGGCGTCCGCGACCGAAACCCCGGCCGGCGAGATCGGCCCGCGGCAGCCCTGCCCGTGTGGCTCCGGCAAGCGCTACAAGGCCTGCCACGGGGCGCCCGGCGGCGGCCAGGTCTTCGTCAAGCGGCCCTTCGAGGGGATGCCCTCGGAGACCGACGTCGTCGCGCTGCGTGGCCTGGTGCCGGCGGCCACCGCGCCGTTGTCGCTGACCGGCGAGCACGCCGGGCGGACCGTGCAGCCTGTGCACCCTGCTCCCGATGGCCGCGCCCGCCCTGGTCCGCGAGAGCGGTGACATCTGGCTCGGCCTGCAGGTCCAGCACGACTTCGGCGACGCGGCCCGCGACCTGGGCGCGGTGCTGCTCGCGGCCCTCGCCGCCGAGCCCGGCGCGGGGATGGTCGGGCTGACCAGCCCGCCCGCGGCCGACGTACCGCGACTGCAGGACCTGGTCGCCGGTGAGCCGTTGAAGATCGAGGTGCACGAGGGCTTCGACTTCTGGGTGGCCGACATGGAGGCCTCCTCCGAGTCTCGCGCAGGCGCTGGAGCAGGCCGACGGCGCCGCTTCCCCGACCGCGCGGCTGACCGAGGTCACCGCGGCGTACTGGACCCGGATGGGCGCCAAGGAGCACCTGCGCTGGGTGATGCCCGAGCCCGAGGACGCGCTGCTCGACGCGCTCGCCCGCCTGCACGTCACCGGCGACGACGTGATCGTGCCGGACGCCCGGCTGGTCGGGATGTTCCGCACCCAGGGCCTGCTCGCCCCGGTGTGGGACCTCGAGGTCGGCACCGGCCCCGAGCCGCTGGAGGAGGCCGCGGCGGCGTTCAAGTCCAAGCTCGACGAGGCGCTCGCGGACAGACTCGGACCTGACGACCGAGCAGCGCTCGGCCCGCGACGGCCTGGCCAACCGCCAGGTCACCATCCGCTGATCGTCAGCGGGCCGGCTGCAGCGCCCAGACCTTGAGCCGCGAGTAGCCCTTCACCGAGATCCGCCGCAGCCTCCGGAAGCGGTACGACGCACCGCGGGTCTCGTCGTCGTCGTGCTCCACCGTGCGCCCGGACAGCGCCTCGTAGGTCCCCAGGTCCACGAGCACCGTGCTCGGCCGGGCCACCGAGGTGAGCCGCGCGGCGATGTTGACGACCGGGCCGAACACGTCGCCGAGCCGGGTGACCACCTCGCCGTACGCGACGCCGGCGCGGACGGCCGGGAAGGGGTCCTCCGGGTCGGCGCCCCGCCCGGTGAGCTCGAGGGCGATGTCGGCCATCGCCTCGGGGGAGTCGGCGACGATGAGGAGCCTCGTCGCCGATGTTCTTGATGATCCGGCCGCCGCGGTCGACGGTGATCTGCAGGACCGCGGACTCGAAGGACTCCAGCCAGGAGACCAGGCTCCCGGTCGGTGAGGGTGCGCGAGCGGGAGGTGTAGCCGACGATGTCGACGAAGCAGACCGCCAGCGTGGAGCCCTCGCCCGAGGTGGACTCGGCGAGCATCCGGGCGCTCGCGCTGAGCAGGTGGCGGCGCCACACGTAGGACTGCAGACTGCTCCACCCGCGGCATCACCTCGTCGGAGATGGCGAGCAGGCCCTCGGCCGGGTCCGCGCCGAGCTCGCCCGCGACATCGGCGAGCAGCGCGACCTGCCAGTCGGCGAGGCGCGCGAAGCCTGCGGCCCCAGGTGCGCACCAGGCCGTCCTGGCGGTCCTGGCTGAGGATGCCGAGGCCGATCAGGTCGTTGGTCAGCCGCAGCGCCTGGACGTCGGCGCTGGTGAACGCCGCGTCCTGGTCGGGGACGTGGGCGAAGCCGAGCGCGTGCCACAGGCTCGCGGGCGGTCTCCACCGAGACGCCCGCCTGGTCGGCGACCTCCTGCTGGGTCAGCCGCGGCGCCTCGCCGAGCAGGTGCTCCTCGAGCGCGCCGACGACCCCGCCGTCACCGGCGGGGCCGACCGGGGATTCCACGCCGTCGTACCGAGGCGGGTCAGGCGTTGCCGAAGCGGGACTGCGCGACCTCGACGAGGGCCTGGTGGAAGGCCGGCCACTCCTTGTCGAGTCTCGCGCAGGGTCTCGTCGGTGAGGTGGATGGTGTCGAGCGGGGTGAGCGCGACGATCGAGGCGGTGCGCAGGCTTCTGGCCGACGATCGCCGCCTCGCCGACGATGTCGCCGGGGCCGAGCCTGGGCGATCTCCGGCCGTCGCGGCGGACCGAGACGGTGCCCGCGAGCAGGATGTAGGCCTTGTCGGCCGGGGTGTCCTCCCAGATCGGCGACCAGCCCTCGGGGAGCTTCACCCGCCGTCCGGTCGCGCTGATCCGCGCGATCTCCTCAGGGGTGAAGTGCTCGAAGAACGTTGCCATTGCGTGGACCCTTTCGCCGTTGCTCCGCGTCGGTGCCGACCCTAGCCCTCCGCGGACGCGAGCGGGAGGCGTCTCTGGGACAACCGTTACAACGTGTCCGGCTATGCGGGGTTACCGCCGCCGGGGATCACGCCGGGTCGTCCCTGGAGATCGGGCGACTCATGCAGCGCGGACCTCCCCGTCCGGAGCCCAGACTCGGAGCCCGCGATCCGGACGACCTCGATGCCCTCCTCCTCCAGCCGCGCGTTGGTGCCCTCGTTGCGCTCGTAGGCCACCGCCAGCCGGGGCGCCAGCGCGAGGGTGTTGTTGCCGTCGTCCCACTGCTCGCGCTCGGCGGTCACTGGGTCGAGGCCGGTGTCGATGCGGTGCAGCGTGTCGATCTGCATCGCCTTGGCCGCCGCGACCAGGAAGGGCTCGGGCTCGGCGACGTCGATCACGGTGGAGCCGGGCTCGCGCGCGGTCACGGCGTACGCCGTCAGCGAGTCGGCGATGTTGGGGTACATCACGACCTTGTCGACGTCGACCATCGTGCAGATCGTGTCCAGGTGCATCGTGGCCCGCTCCTGCGCGATCGGGACGGCCAGCACGGTCGTGGCCAGGCCGGCCGCGAACACCTGCCGGGCCAGCCGCTCGGCCCCGGCGGGCGTCGTCCGCTCACCCACGCCGACGGCGATCACGCCCGGAGCCAGCAGCAGCACGTCGCCGCCCTCGACGTGCTCGAGGTGGTGGCCGTGGATCCGGTCGGTCCCGGCGAAGCGCGGGTGGAAGTGGTAGATCGACTCGGTCAGCCTGGGTCTCCCGGCGCCGTGCGGGCATCGCGAGCGAGGTGATCGCGACGCGGTCGCGCAGCCACACCGAGGAGTCCCGGGTGAAGAGCAGGTTCGGCAGCGGCGCCACGAGGAAGGTCTCGTCGGCGAGCAGCGAGGTGACCAGGGTCCCGCTCGCCAGGCCCGAGCGCGCCTCGTCGTTGCGGACGCCCGCGGTCAGCAGGTAGGTCAGGCTCCTCGGGCGAGGCGGCCTCGAACATCGAGCGCAGGTAGGCCCGCACCGGGTCGCCCAGGTCGCGACCGCTCGTCCCGGTGAGCGTGGTGTCGGTGACCGCGGCACGGGCGGCGGGCACGTCGAGGGTCTCGGTGAGCAGGCTCGGTGAGGTACAGCACCTCGACGTCGCGGGCCCGCAGCGCCTCGGCGAACGCGTCGTGCTCCTCCTGGGCGCGAGCCACCCAGGGGATGCCGTCGAAGAGCAGCCGGTCGTTGTTGCGCGGGGTCAGCCGCTGGAGCTCGGGACCGGGCCGGTGCAGCAGGACCGAGCGCAGCCGGCCGACCTCGCTGTCGGCTCCGAACGGGGAGTTCACCATGCGGACACCCTAGGCCGCGGGGCCTCGCCGCGTCGTACCGGACATCTCTGTCGTGCTGCGGGTCCGGAGACGACGAATTCGTCCGGTACGACGTGCGGAGTCGACTCCGGAACGGGTCGGCCGGGTAGACGCCGAGCACCTTGATCTCGGTGGTGAAGAAGGCCAGGCTCCTCCAGCGCGCGCTTGAGGCCCGGGTCGTCGGGGTGGCCGTCGACCTCGGCGAGGAACTGGGTGGCGGTGAACTTCCCGCCGACCATGTAGGCTCTCGAGCTTGGTCATGTTGATGCCGTTGGTCGCGAAGCCACCGAGCGCCTTGTAGAGCGCGGCCGGCAGGTTGCGGACGTTGAACACGAAGTCTGGTCACCACCGGCCCGTTGCCGGCGGGCGCCTCGACGTAGTCCGGCGAGAGGAGCACGAAGCGGGTGGTGTTGTGGTCCTCGTCCTCGACGTCCTCGCGCAGGATCCGCAGGCCGTAGATCTCGGCGGCCAGCGGCGGCGAGATGGCGGCCTGGGTCAGGTCGCCGGCCTCGGCGACCTCGCGGGCGGCGCCGGCCGTGTCGCCGGAGATGAGCGGGGTGAGGCCGAGCTCGCGGATCACCTTGCGGCACTGGCCGAGCGCGTGCACGTGGCTGTGCACGGTGCGGATCGTGTCCAGGTCGGCACCCGGGTTGGCCATCAGGTGGAACTGGATGCGCAGGAAGTGCTCGGCGATGATGTGCAGCCCGGAGTCGGGCAGGAAGTGGTGGATGTCGGCCACCCGGCCGGCGATCGAGTTGTCGATCGGGATCAGGGCCAGGTCGCAGTCGCCGCTCGCCACGGCCGCGAAGACGTCCTCGAAGGAGGCGCAGGGCACCGCCTCGGCGTCGGGGTAGTGCTGGCGGCACACGATGTGCGAGTTCGACCCGGGCTCCCCCTGGTACGCGATGCGCGGCATGCGCCGAGCCTATGCGGGCGGCGCGGGTCACCCGCCGGGGCGTTCACGTTCCGTACGGTTCCTCCATGGCCGTCGCGCTCTCGATCCTCGCCCTGCTGCTCGCCGCGGCCGCCCTCGTGGTCGCCCTCCGCTCCGGTACGACGCGCCCGGTGCCCGGCGAGGAGGGCCTGCCCGCGGACGCCGCCGGCCTGCGCCGCGAGGTGGCCGCGCTGCGGGCCGAGGCGTCCGGCGCGCTGCGCCACCTCGCCGTGGTCCGCTACGACGCCTTCGACGAGATGGGCGGGCGCCTGTCCTGGTCGCTGGCCCTGCTGGACGACGCGGGCGACGGCGTCGTGCTGACCTCGATCCGCGGGCGCAACGAGGCCCGCACCTACGCCAAGTCCGTCGCGGCGTGGAGCAGCGACCAGGAGGCTCTCGCCGGAGGAGAACGAGGCGGTCGCGCACGCGCGGATGGCCCGCAGCCTGAGCGCTGCGGAGCCTCAGCGCATGCTGGTCTCGCTCGGCATGTCCTCCTTCGGGAACCACGGCGGCGGCATGTCGTCCATGACATCGGAGGTGTTGATCGGCGGCTGGTAGCCGGAGTCCCCGGGATCGATCGAGGTGCCCTTCTGCAGCGAGTCCATCGCGGCGACGTACTTCTGCTGGTAGTCGTCGTAGAGGGTGTCGGTCAGCGAACTTGTAGATCTCGTCGGAGTCGGCGGCGTCCAGCGTCTTCTGCAGGCTTCGGCAGGTCCGTGCCGGTCACGTCGGCGATCGTCTTGACGAAGTCGCTGACGTCCTGGCCGGCGCTGATCACCGCGTCGAACTGGCTCTTCACGTCCTTGACGACCGGCACGTGGCCGAGCACCTTCCAGCCGGAGGTCACGATCTTGGTCACGTCGGCCACCCACGGCGGGGTGTCCGGCACGTCCCGAGGCGGCGGGCCGATCGGCGCCCAGGCCTCGAGTCTGCTGGTCGATGATCTTCACGATGCTCTTGGCGAACTCCAGGACGCCCTGCTGGGTGCCGTGGATGACGTGCGCGGCCGCGGCGAAGGTCTGCGCGACCTGGACGCTCGCCCAGGCCATCTGGGCGACCTGCCCGTCGTAGTTGGCGTAGAAGGTGTTGAAGTCTGCTGCCGGACTTGCCGGTCCACTGGGTGCGGATGGTCTCGATGCCGAAGGGGTCGTCGAGCACGTTGACCGAGAAGTCGCTGGTGACGTACTGGTGCAGGTCCTCCAGAGCGCTGGCGATGGAGGTCGCGTCGGCGCGGGTGAAGGAGTCCGTCACCTGGCGGCAGTACGACGCCAGCCCGCTCGCCCAGGAGGCGCCGTTGTGCCACGCCTCGATCGCGCCCTTGGCCACGTCCTTCATGTACTTCTGGTTGGCGGCGCCGATCTTGGACGGGTCGGGGGAGTTGCGGATCTCGTCGAAGGGAACCCAGAAGGTGAACTCGAACCAGCGGGTCGGATCGACCTCGTGCCCCGGGACGGGGAACTTGCAGTCCTCGAGCCACCACTGGGTGGGCATGTAGCCGTCGCCGGGGGCGGACATCCCGCCGAGTCTGGTCGCGCGCGGCGACGAGGTAGTCCCAGGCCAGGCTCGTTGCCCTTGAGGTAGCCGAGCTTCTCCTCGATCTTGTCGAACTGCTCGGAGAGCCTCGAAGTAGTCGAAGGCTCATCGGTGGCTCCTGTTCTCGGTGCTCATCGGTACTGAGCCGTTGGGTCGTAGGGCAGGCCGAGGTCGGACTTGTCGTCGCGGGCGGTGTCGTCGCGGTCGGACTTGTCCTCGCTGGGCGCCTCGGGGTCGTAGTCGGAGGAGTAGATGACGTGCGGGTAGGAGTGGCCGGTCGGGTCGATCAGCACCGCGCCGGGCGCCTCCGGGTCGCCGATGTCGGTGGGGACGGTGGTCCGCGTCGGGTCGACGTTCTTGAGCGCGCCGCCCCACTTGTTGAACTCGTCGCGTGCCTGGGCGTCGTGCTCGACGTAGTCGTCGCCGGTCGCCTCCAGCGCGAACGCCGCGTGGTTGAGCGTGGTGATCCCGCGCCGGATGCCGTCGTGGATCCGCCCGGCGATCGACAGGGCGTCGCGCAGGGCGGGCGGGTCGCCGGCCTTGGCGGTCTCGATGTCGAGGGTGGTCACGATCGAGTTCCAGCCGGCCGCCGATGAGGGAGAGGTCCTCGGCCTGGTCCGGGATGCCCTGGCGGGCGGCCGTGTAGATCTTCACGATCGGCACGTAGATCTCGTCCGACATCACTCGTCCTTCGTCCGGGGGTTGCCGCCGCGCGGCGGACCTCTTCTGCATTCCCGCCTCGGGGCAGTTCATGCATGGGATTGGCCAGGCTGACGTTGTGGGAAGGTCGGACCCGTGTCGATGCCCTCACCGCGCTGGATCGCGGCCGTCCTGCCGCTCGGCCTCGTGCTCTCCGGCTGCTCCGGGGACCCGTCCTACGACGACCGCGACTGGTCGGCCCTCGCGCCCGTGGCCGCGGACGTGCCGCAAGTGCGTGCCCCTGCCGTGGCGGTCGCCCGCGCCAACCTCGCGGCGCTCGACCCCTGCGCGATCGGGGCCGTCGGGGAGCCGGACGCGATCCGCACGCCCGGCGCGGACGGTTCCTGCACGGTCAACCGCGGCCGGGGCACCGTCGAGGTGACCACCGCGGCCCGCTACCTCGTGGAGAGCACCGGCCTCGACGCGGTCAACGCGCTCGACAGCCGCGATCGGGTCGACCTCGCCGGTGTCGCGACGTGGGTGGGACCGGGCCCGGTGACCAGCGGCGGCGGCAGCGTGGGGTGCGCGGTCGTCGTACCGGCCAGCCTGGACCTGGCCCTGGCGATCACCGACGCGGACGACGACTGCGCGAGCGCGAAGGAGGTCGCCGCGGCGGCCCTGGCCGACCTCGGTGCCGTGACCCGGCCGGGCCGGAGCGTGAGGTCCCCGGTCTTCTACGCCGCCGGCGAGCCGACTCCCGGCGGCGAGGGCGCGTGCGCCGACCTCGGCGGTCAGGTCGCCTGGCTGTGCGCGCCGACCGGCGACGTCGAGGTCCCCGGCGACCCGGTCGACCTGATCCGCCACGGCGAGGCCGATCCCGCCGTCCTGTGCGTCCCGGCGCTGGAGTCCGCGCGGGCGACCGCGGCGAGCAAGGGCCGCTCCTGGGTGGCGATGACCACCGCCACCGGCCCGCAGGACCGCGCCGAGCGGGCGTCGTACGACGGCCGGCGGCAGTGCACGCTGGTGGCGGCCAAGGACCGGGAGGACGTGGACGGCAACCCCGCCACGATCGTCGTCACCGCCCGCCGCGACCCGCTCAGGACGGCGTCGAACGCGACGGTGGGCGACCACCCGGCGTACCACGACAAGAGGTCGGGGACCTGGGAGGTCGCGCTGACGAAGACCGACGAGAGGGGCTTCCTGAGCGTCGAGGTGCTGGACACCCGGCGCAAGGAGCCGGACTGGGCCGAGCAGGCTCGTCGCCGACCTCGTCGAGAGGGTGCTCGACTAGCGGGGGACGCGCACCAGCACCCGGCCGTGGATGCACTCCATGCTCAGGCTCGGTGCCCTCGCCGATGGTGTCGCCGTCGAGCTGGCGCGGCACCCCGCCGGCCGCGCGGACGACGACCTTGCGGCCGGTCATCCGGGCCACCGACTCGCCCGCGTTGTGCTCGCGGCGGCTCATCACCCGCAGCACGAGCGGGATCCAGGACAGGAAGCGGCGCGGGTAGAGCAGCACCACGTCGAGCCTGGCCGTCGTCGATCGCGGCGTCGGGGAGCAGCACCATGCCGCCCTGCAGGCTGCCGACGTTGCCGATCACGCAGGTGCGGGCGCGGTGCTTGGTGAAGGGCATGTCGTCGATGGAGATCTCCAGACTTCATCGCCGGGAACATCAGACCCTTGAGCGCGGAGAGCACGTAGGCCAGCCAGCCGACCTTCTTCTTGAGGTCCTCGTTGACGCCCTCCATGATCGCGGCGTCGAAGCCCATGCCGGCCATCACCATGAAGTGGCTCGGCTCGATGCCGTCGCCCTCGACCGCGACCATGTCGATGGCCCGGTCCTGGCCGGTGAGGGCGATGTCGATGGCTGCCCGGATGAAGAGCGGGATCTCCAGGTTGCGGGCGAGCAGGTTCCCCGTGCCGGCCGGTACGACGCCCACCGGGATCCCCGTGCCGGCGAGCTCCGCGCACACCTCGCGCACCGTGCCGTCACCGCCGCACACGATGACCAGGTCCGCCCCGTCCACGGCGGCCTGCTCGGCCTGGCCGGTGCCGGAGTCCTCGACGGTGGTGAGGTACCACCGCGGCTCGCGCCAGCCCGAGGCCAGCGCCATCTGGGTGACGATCGACTGGAACTGCTCAACCGACTCGACCTTGATCGGGTTCAGCACCACCGCGAGGCGGCGCGCCGAGGGGAAGGGCTCGGGCAGCGGCTCGGCCTTGAGGGCGTGGCTGCGGGGGAGCGGGCTGTAGACGGCGACCCCCAGCAGCAGCACGCCGACGCCCAGCAGGGTGCCGCCGAGCACGTCGCTGGGGTAGTGCCGCCCGAGCAGCACCCGGTCCGCCGCGACGATCACGAAGGCCAGCACCGCGACGGTGGCGATCAGCCGACGGATGCCGGAGCGTCGTACCAGCATCACGGCGAGCAGGATGACCAGCCCGCAGAACGCCGCGGTCGCCGAGGTGTGGCCCGACGGGAAGGCGTTGGAGTGCAGGAAGTACTCCGGGTCCTGCCACACCGGCCGGCCCCGGCCCACGACCATCTTGGTGAGGTAGGTGAGCAGCGCCGTGAGCGCCATGACCACCGCGATCAGGATGCCGGCGCGACGGTGGCCCTTGACCCACATCGCGACCGCGAAGACGACCGTCGCCGCGGTCATGCAGGCCGTGCCGAAAGCGATCTCGACCGCGCGCAGCGGGTGGTCCAGCCAGTTCTGCCCGGCGGCCCAGGAGCGCGCGTCGGAGCCCGCGTGGTCGAGGTCGGTCACCCAGGACCAGTCGGCGGCCACGGTCAGCGCCACCGCCACGAAGAGCGCGAGGAGGATCAGCGAGGCCAGGAGCGGGGTCCGGCGGGGGCGGTCGAGCACTCGCCGAAGTTTATGGCACCTGTGCCGCCCGGCTACCGTCGCAGGCATGACCTCCCCGTCGTACCAGCCCACGCAGCGGCGGCTCGGCCGCTCCGGCCTCGTCGTCTCCGCCGTCGGTCTCGGCTGCAACAACCTCGGCCGCAAGGGCGCCGCCACGGAGTCGCAGGAGGGCACCGACCGGGTCGTCGGCGCCGCGATCGACGCCGGCATCACGCTCTTCGACGTCGCCGACAGCCTACGGCGCCACGCCCGGGCTCGCCGAGGAGCGGCTGGGTGCGGCGCTGGGCTCCCGCCGCGCGGACGTCGTGGTCGCCACCAAGTTCGGCATGGACATGGGCGGCGCCAACGGCCCCGACTTCGGCGCCCGTGGCTCGCGCCGCTACGTCCGCACCGCCGTCGAGGCCTCGCTGCGCCGGCTCGGCACCGACTGGATCGACCTCTACCAGTTCCACACCCCCGACCCACAGACCCCGATCGAGGAGACCCTGGCCGCGCTCGACGACCTGGTCCGCGAGGGCAAGGTCCGCTACGTCGGCCACTCCAACCGCGCCGGCTGGCAGATCGCCGAGGCCGAGCACGTCGCCCGCGAGCTCGGCGCCGAGCGCTTCGTCTCCGCGCAGAACCACTACAACCTCACCGACCGCCGGGCCGAGCTGGAGGTGCTGCCCGCCTGCCGGGAGTACGGCATCGGCGTGCTGCCGTACTTCCCGCTCGCCAACGGCCTGCTCACCGGCAAGTACGCCTCCGGCTCCGCGCCCGAGGGCTCGCGGCTCTCGCACACCCGCCAGCACCTGCTCCAGGACGCGGTGTCGCCCACCCTGCAGGCCTACACCGCCTTCGCCCGCACCCGCGGGATCTCCGAGGTGACCGTCGCGATCGGCTGGCTGCTCGCTCAGGAGCCCGTCGCCTCGGTGATCGCCGGCGCGACCTCCGTCGAGCAGGTCGCAGCCAACGCCGCCGCGGACCAGTGGGTCCCGACCGCCGAGGACCTCGCGGAGCCTGGACGAGTCTGTTCCCCGCGCCCGAGCCGATCGCGCCGTTCTGAGGGTCCGATCGGGCTGCAGGAATCCCCGGTTAAGTGGGTATTCCTACGGTTCTTGACGGTTGCAACGGTCAAGAACCGTAGGAATCCCCCGGTACCCGGGGATTCCTGCAGCTCGCTCCACCCCAAACCGCCGCGCGAGTGCTCTACCCCGGCGGCTAGCCTGAGCGCCATGATCGACCCGCGCATCCTCCGTGACGAGCCCGACCGCATCCGCGCCTCGCAGGCCAAGCGCGGCGCGTCCGCGGACGTGGTGGACCGGGCGCTGGCGGCGGCCGACGCGCGTCGTACCGCCATCGCGGCCTTCGAGGAGAAGCGGGCCGCCCAGAAGTCGTTCGGCAAGCAGGTGGCCCAGGCCTCCGGTGCGGAGAAGCAGGCGCTCCTCGACCAGGTCAAGACGCTCTCGCAGGAGGTGAAGAGTGCCGAGGCCACCCAGGCCGCCGCCGAGGAGGACTGGGCCAACGCGCTCAAGGCGATCCCCAACGTCGTCTCCGAGGAGACCCCCGCGGGCGGCGAGGACGACTTCGTCGTGCTCGAGGAGGTCGGCACCCCGCGCGACTTCGCCGCGGAGGGCTTCGAGCCGCGCGACCACATCGAGCTCGGCCGGCTGCTCGGGGCCATCGACCTCGAGCGCGGTGCCAAGGTGAGCGGCAGCCGCTTCTACTTCCTCACCGGGGTGGGCGCCCAGCCTGGAGCCTGGCCCTGGTCAACCTCGCCATGGAGCAGGCCCGCAACGCCGGTTTCACCCAGGTGATCGCGCCGTCGCTGGTGCGCACGGAGGCGATGGAGGGCACCGGGTACCTCGACCAGGGCGGCGGCGAGGACATCTACCGCATCGAGGGCGAGGACCTCTACCTCGTGGGCACGTCCGAGGTGCCGATGGCGGCGTACCACTCGCAGGAGATCCTCGACGGCGCCTCGCTCCCGCGCCGCTACGCCTCCTTCAGCCCGTGCTTCCGCAAGGAGGCCGGCTCGCACGGCAAGGACACCAAGGGGATCATCCGGGTCCACTGGTTCGACAAGGTCGAGATGTTCGTCTACACCACGCTCGAGGACGCCGAGGCCGAGCACCGGCGGCTGCTGGCGTGGGAGAAGGAGTTCCTCGACAAGCCGGAGCTCGCCTACCGCGTCGTCGACATCGCCGCCGGCGACCTCGGCGGCAGCGCGATCCGCAAGTTCGACTGCGAGGCGTGGATCCCGACCCAGGGCAAGTACCGCGAGACTCACGTCGACCTCCAACTGCACCGACTTCCAGACCCGGCGCCTGGACACGCGCGTCCGGGTGGGCGACAAGACCGGCCCGCTGGCCACCCTCAACGGCACGCTCACCGCCATCACCCGTGCGATCGTCGCGATCCTGGAGACCCACCAGCAGGAGGACGGCTCGGTCCGCGTCCCGCTGGCGCTGCGGCCCTACCTCGGCGGCCTCGAGGTGCTGGAGCCGGTCGCGCGATGAGCGAGTGGCAGCCGCGCCTGGTCGCGCTCGACATCGACGGCACCCTGCTCCGCTGGGTCGCCGGGCTCGGGATGAGCCACGAGGAGGTCACACCCGCGGTCCACGACGCCGTACGACGGGTGCTCGACAGCGGCGCCCACGTCGTCCTCTCCTCGGGCCGTGCCCCGCACAACATGACCGAGGTCGCTGACATGCTGGACCTGCACGGTCACGGCGAGCGGCTGTGGATCGTCGCGGCCAACGGCGCGGTGGTGCTGCGGTACCCGCCCGCGGAGGTCGTCCACGAGATCACCTTCGACGCGGCGCCCGCCGTGGCCGCCGTGCTGCAGCAGCACCCCGAGGCGCTGGTCGCGGTCGAGGAGCGCGGCATCGGCTACCGGGTCTCCGCGCCCTTCCCCGACGGCGAGCCTGGGGGGTGAGTCCATCGTCGCCGCCGTGGAGGACATGGTCTCCGAGCCGGTCAGCCGCGTGATCATCCGCGACCCGAAGGCGACGGCGGAGGACTTCGTGAAGCTTCGCCTCGAGCCTGGGCCTGCACGGCACCGACTACGTCGTGGGCTGGACCGCCTGGCTCGACCTGGCGCCGGTCGGCGTCTCCAAGGCCTCCGGGCTGGAGTACGTCGCCCAGCAGGCTCGGCGTCGACCGGGCCGACGTGCTCGCGATCGGCGACGGGCGCAACGACATCGAGATGCTGCAGTGGGCCGGGCGCGGGGTCGCGATGGGCCGGGCCGTCGACGAGGTCAAGGACGCGGCCGACGACGTGACCGTCTCCGTCGACGAGGACGGCGCGGCCGTCGAGCTCGGCCGCTGGTTCCCGGCCGCCGGATCTGGTGGGATGGACGCGTGACGCCCGCTCCCCGTCGTCTCCTCCCGGCCGCCCCGCTGGCCGCGCTGGCCGCTGCCTTCCTGCTGCCAGTGGGCTCCGCGGGCGCCGTACCGCCTCCGGTGACGTGTGGCCGGCTCGACCTCACCGACGCGGCCGCGGTCGTCGCGAACGCCCAGGGCACCGAGGACGTCTTCATCGGCCGGGTCGTCCGCATCGACAGCGGCCCGACCGCCGGCGGCGGCTCCACGGCCCCGGCCGCCACCGCGACCGCCACCGGAACTCCGACGCCCGGCGCGGGCCGGACCGTGCGCCACGAGGTCCTCGTCGAGGACGCCCTCACCGGAGACCTGCACCCGGGCGAGCCGGTGCGCGTGGTGTTCTCCGCGGTCGGCGGGAAGCAGACCCAGCCTGCGCCTCAACGCCAGCCTACGTCTTCTTCACCACCGGCACCGCGGCCACCCTGCGGGCCGACGGCTGCGACGGCTACGTCTCGGCCCGCGGCCTCACCGCCACCACCGTCGACGCCCTCCGCGACGCCCTTGCACCGGACGACGAGCCGGTCGAGGCGAAGTCTGTCGGCGCCCTCGGGCGGGTCCGACGGCGCCCCGGGTCTGGGCCGCGTGGTCGCGCCGGGGGCGGCCGTGGGCCTGGTCGGCATCCTCGGGCTGGTGCTGCTCTCCCGCGTCGGCCGTCGGAAGCCCTAGCGGCAGCCCGAGCCGGCAGCGTGGCGGGAGGCGCCAGAAGCACGCTCGGGCGGTTCTAGAGGTACATGCCTCCGGAGCGCGGCTCGTCGGCCTGCTCGGTGGGCGGGCCCGGCTGCGGCTGACCGGGCACTCCCGGTGCGCCCATCGGCATGCCCTGCGGCAGCGCCCGGCGGATCTGCTCGAACTGCGCCCGTGCCGCCATCTGCTGGGCGTAGATCGCGGTCTGGATGCCGTGGAAGAGCCCCTCCAGCCAGCCGACCAGGCTGGGCCTGGGCGATGCGCAGGCTCGGACTCCGAGGGCGTCGCCTCCTCCGAGAAGGGCAGCGAGAGCCGCTCCAGGCTCCTCGACCAGGCTCCGGGGCGAGGCCCTGCTCGAGCTCGGCGATGGAGGAGCGGTGGATCGCGGCGAGCCGGTTGCGGCTGGCCTCGTCGAGCGGCGCGGCCTTCACCTCCTCGAGCAGGCTGGCGGATCATGCTGCCGATCCGCATCACCTTCGCCGGCTGCTCGACCAGGTCGGTCAGCGCGCGCTCGCCGTCGTCGTCGCCGTCGTCGTCGGCCACCTCGCCCTGCTGGACCGCGGAGGCGGGGACCGTGCCGATCGGCTGTCCGTCCGGGCCCACGACCACGATCTGCTCTTCCCCGCTCTCGGTCATGCCGTCCAACCTAGCCAACCGACCCCACGCCCGGTCAGGGGGTGAGCAGCACCTTGCCGACGTTGTCGCCGGACTCGATCAGCCGGTGGGCGTCGCCCACCTCGTCCAGCGGGAGCACGGCGGACACGACCGGCGTCACCGAGCCGTCGGCCACCAGCGGCCACACGTGCTCGACCACCGAGGCGCAGATCCGGGCCTTGCCGTCGAGCGGGCGCGAGCGCAGCGCGGTCGCGATCACGGCGCCCCGCTTGGAGAGCAGGCTGGCCGATGTTCAGACTCGGCCTTCGACCCGCCCTGCATGCCGATGATGACGAGCCGGCCCTCGTCCGCGAGGACCTCGACGTTGCGGCCGAGGTACTTCGCGCCCATGTTGTCGAGCACGACGTCCGCACCGCGCCCCCCGGTGGCCTCGCGCAGCACCTCGACGAAGTCCTCGTCGCGATAGGTCGATCGCGCGCTCCGCACCGAGCTCGCGGCAGCGCTCCGGCTTGTCGGCGCTGCCCGCGGTCGCGAACACCCGGGCCCCGGACCTCGCCGCGAGTCTGGATCGCGAAGGTGCCGATGCCACCCGCGCCGCCGTGCACCAGGAAGGCCTCGTCGGGACGCAGCCCGGCGACCATGAAGACGTTGGACCACACCGTGCACGCGACCTCCGGCAGCGCGGCCGCGGTGACCAGGTCGACACCGTCGGGCACGGGCATCACCTGCCCGACGGGGACGACCACCTGCTCGGCGTACCCCCCTCCGGCGAGCAGGGCGCACACCCGGTCGCCCTCGGCCCAGCCCTCGACGCCGTCGCCGACGGCTGCGATCGTGCCGCTGCACTCCAGCCCGATCACCTCCGAGGCGCCGGGCGGGGGCGGGTAGAACCCCTGGCGCTGCAGCAGGTCGGCCCGGTTGACCGCGGTGGCCGCCACCTGGACGAGCACCTCACCGGGACCCGGCTCCGGGTCCGGCAGGTCGGTGACGACGAGGGTCTCAGGGCCTCCGGGGCTGGTCTGGGTGACAGCGCGCATGCGGCCAGTCTGCCGGGACCGGCCGCCTCAGACCAGCGAGTCGGCGTCCTCGTAGTCGCCGTCGGCCAGGCTCCTCGAACTCGACGTCGTCCTCCTCCGCGGACGACGCACCGGCGGGCCGGTCCCACGACTCGGCGAGGGCCTGCGCCTTCGCGGCGAGCTTCTCCACCGCCTCGGGATCTGCGTCCTGCTCGGCCGCGGCGAAGCCCAGCAGGAAGGCGGTCACGGGTCCGGCTGCGGGGTGCACGTTGTCGTGCGTGATCCCGGCGAGGTCCACCAGCAGGCCCTCGTCGGCCTCGGCCTCGATGTCGAGGACGTCGCACAACTCGTCGATCCAGTCGTGGAGGTTCACCCACCCAGAGTGATCCACCCGGACCGGGCCTGGCAAGGGCCTGGAGCCACGCCCTAGCGGCTCTCCGGCTCCGAGGCCAGGTCGCGCAGGTCGCTCCAGGTGTCGATGTCGCGTGCCTCCGCGCCCAGGGACGGCACGTCGACCAGGTCCAGCGGCTCCAGCAGCGCCCGGACCGCCTGTCCGTGCTGGGCCTCCCGGTCCGGTCGTACGGCGTCCAGGCGCGCCGTCTCGACGACGAACGCCAGCCTGCCGCCGGCCCTCGCGGGTCAGCACCGCGCCCTCGTGCCCGACCGCGGCCTCGTGCAGGCGCCGGAAGGTCGAGGACGTCAGGTGCGGCATGTCCACGGCGAGCACCGCGAGGGTCGGGAACCGGCGCAGCAGCGAGTCCCGGCCGGTCAGCAGGCCCGCCACCGGGCCCCCGTGCCGGGGATCCTCGAGCACGAAGGTCACCGGCCGCTCGGTGGGAACCTGGTGGCCCACGACGACGACCTCGCCGGCGTCGACGACCGCATCCAGGGCACGCTCCAGCAGCGAGCGTCCGCCGAGCTCGATGCTCGCCTTGTCGGCGCCGCCCAGGCGTGAGGCCTGGCCGCCAGCGAGGATCACGGCGGCGAATCCGGACAGTCCCAGGCTCGATCACGCCGACCAGTGTCCCAACTCCCCGCCTAGGCTGGGGGCGTGACCGCAGAAACGCTCCGGATCGCCTTGGTGCAGGCGGCCTCGGGTCTCGACCCGGCGGCCAACCGGGCCGCGCTCACCGACCTCACGGCGGAGCACGGCCCCGGCACCGACCTGCTCGTCTTCCCCGAGGCCTTCGCCCGCGACTTCGGCGAGGCCGGCTCCGACGTGAGTGCCTACGCCGAGCCGCTGGACGGGCCCTTCCCGACGGCCGCGCTGGCCGCCGCCACCGGGGTCGGTACGACGGTCGTGGCCGGCATGTTCGAGCAGGGCCCCGCCCCGGAGCGGCCCTACAACACCCTCGTCGTGCGCGGGGGTGCCGAGGCGTCGTACCGGAAGGTCCATCTCTACGACTCCTTCGGCCACCGCGAGTCCGACCGGCTCACCGCGGGGCCGGCCGAGCCGACCCTGGTGGAGGTCAGCGGCTGGAAGGTCGGCCTGATGACCTGCTACGACCTGCGCTTCCCCGAGCTCGCGCGCGCCCTAGTCGACCGCGGCGCGGAGTCTGCTGTTGCTGCCGGCGGCCTGGGTGGCGGGGCCGCGCAAGGTCGAGCACTGGCGCACCCTGCTCACCGCGCGGGCCATCGAGAACACCGTCTACGTCGCCGCGGCCGGCCAGCCCGCACCCCGCTACTGCGGGCACTCGCTGGTCGTCGACCCGTTCGGCGACGTGCTCGTGGAGGCCGGGCCCGGCGACCTGGATGCCGCGGAGGTGATCCGCGCCACCGCCGACCGCTCCACGCTGGAGGAGGCCCGCCGGGTCAATCCGTCGCTCTCGAACCGCCGTCTGTAGGCTGCCTCCCCGTGCCCCGCCCCTCCCGATCGTCCTCCCGAGCCTCGCTCGAGGAGCGGCTCGGCCGGCTCGGCACCTCACGTGTGCCGGGCGCCGTCGGTGCGGTGCTGGTCGTGCTCGGGACCGCCGCGCTGGTCGCGGCCATGGTCCCGGTGGGCCCGGACTGGCTCGGTGTCACCGGCTCGCTGGTGGTCGCGACGACGTACACCTCGGCGCTGGCGGCACGCACCGGCGGCCGGCCCTTCGTCTTCGGCGCGCTGGCCCTGCTCTGCGGCCTGGTCGCCGTCCTCAGCGACCAGGACCTGCTGCTGACGGGTGCCGCCGTGAGCACCTCCGCGCTCGCCGCCGTGCTCGGCGTGATGATCACCGTGCCGGCCACCGGCTTCCTCGCCTCCGTCCGCGAGTGCGTGGTCGCCCTGGTCTGTGCCGGCATCGGCGCCCTCGCGACGGTGGGCTTCGAACCGGCGATCCAGAAGGAGCGCTTCGAGTACGTCGGCCTGGGGCTCGCGCTCCTCGGCGCGCTCGTCCTCGTCTACCGCCTCGGCGCGGGCCTGCACGGCCTGGGCCGACGCGGGCTGGCCATGGTGGCCGTGGGCGGCGTGGTGCTGATGGCGACCCTGCTCTACGCCGAGGCGCTGCGCCGCTACGGCTCCACCGGCCTCGTCGACGAGTCTGCTGTCGTGGGTGCGCTGGAGCCGGGACACCCTGGGTGCCTTCCCGCGCCCGGTCGAGACCGTGCTCGGCGTCCCCGCCCCGGCCTACGGCGTGCACATGCGCGCCCGTCGCCGGCAGGGCTGGTGGGTGTGCGCCTTCGGCGTGGCCGCGACCTCTTCCACCGCAACCGCGCTCGCCAACCCCGCGGTGAGCCTCACCGAGGCCACCCTGTCGGTGGTCTACGGCCTGGTCGTGGGCCTGGTCCTCGGCTGGCTCCTCATCCGGCTGGACCTGGCGCTCACCGGCAACCGCGGGCGGCGCAGTCGGGTGGCGGAGCAGGCGGCCGCCGTACGGCCCGAACCGGGTCGGTTCGCGCCCCTGCTGTGAGGCCCGCCGTTTCGGGTACTCCCCGGTAACGCCTAGCGTCGTCCCCATGGCCCGGGTGACGACGTCAGAGCCTGGTTGCGGAGATGGTCGCCAACGTCCTCCGGGTGGAGGTCGCGGAGGGCGCCACGGTCGCTCCGGGGGACACGGTGGTGCTCCTGGAGTCGATGAAGATGGAGATCCCGGTGATCGCCGAGACCGGCGGCGTGGTCAGCGCCGTCAAGGTCGAGGCCGGCGACGTCGTCCAGGAGGGCGACGTGCTGGTGCAGATCACCCTCGGCTGAGCCCTCTAGACTCGGGGCCGACCGCGTCGGTGCCTGGCGCCGCGCGGGCCAGGAGGGGTGCCGGAGTGGCCGATCGGAACCGCCTTGAAAGCGGTCGTAGGGAGACCTACCGCGGGTTCGAATCCCGCCCCCTCTGCGCTGGGCACACGGCGACTTGGGCGGACCCGCGGGGCTCCAGGACAATGCGTCCATGAGCAGCCCGCACGCCCCGTCGGTGACCGACTACCGGCTGGCACCCCCGGTGATGGCGCGCCTGGTCGGCGCCTACCTCGTGGTGCTGGCGCTCCTCCTGCTCGCCGCCACCGTGGCCGCGGTGGCGCTCGACCTGAACGCCGACCTGCTCGTCGTCGTGCTCGCCCTCGGTGTGCTCGGGCTCATCGGGCTGGCCTGGTGGCTGCGCAGCCGCCCGGTCGTCGTCCGCCTCACCGAGGCGGGCTACCAGGTGCGGATGATCCGCGTCGCCGGTGTCACCGAGGCCCGCTGGAGCGAGGTCGAGGACGCCGTGGCCGCCTCCCCGCGCGACATCGAGTGCCTGGTCCTGCGGCTACGGGACGGACGGTCCACGACGATCCCCGTCCAGGCTGGTGGCCGCCGACAAGGACGACCTCGCCCGCGACGTCCGCGACCACCTGCGGCGTGCCGCCCGCTGAGCGGGCCACCCGATTGGGTGCCGCGCGCCGGTCCTTGTAACCTTGCCCCGCTGGCCGGTCCCTCGCGGGCCGGGAAGCGGAGGAGGCGTCGCCTAGTCTGGTCTATGGCGCCCGCCTGCTAAGCGGGTTTGGGGCTACAACCCCATCGAGGGTTCAAATCCCTCCGCCTCCGCCGACAGCACGAGACCCCCGGGAGACCTCTCGGGGGTCTCGCTCGTCAACGAGCGTTGTCCGGCGTAGTCTCGTATCGGTTCTGATAAGTCAGGGTCGCTCCTTGCCGTCCGCTCGGCGATGGTCCACGCTGAGGTGTCGGAGGGTTGTATCCAGATCGCGCCGTGATCCGGCGGACAAGGAGACAGAAAAATGAAGAAGGTCGTGCGCCGGCTCGGTTTCGGCACCATCGCCCTCATCGCGACGCTGGGCGTCGTCGCGCTCCCGTCGGCCGCCCAGGCCGACAGCAGCCTGGGGCTTCCGCATCCACCCGACCGCACAGCGCTGAGCCGCGGCTGACCGAGCCCTGCCTGTGGGTCAGGGCTCGTCGTCGTCGCGCCCGGCGATGCCCAGGCTGGCCCATGACGTAGCCCAGCCTGGAAGCGGGTCTCGGCCTCGTACTCCTCCTTGGAACCGGCCACGTAGCCGGCGTACGTCCGCGGGCTGACGCCCAGCCGCTTGGCGCTGCCTGCGTCCGGGTGCCCCTCGATGAGCATCCGGATCGTCATGGCACGCTGCTCGGAGGCGATCTCCTTCATCACGCTGCGCCCGGTGCTGTCGAAGGCACGGCCGCGGGCGAAGGCCCGGTCGAAGACGTCGACCAGGTAGGCCACCATCGCCGGCTCCTTGACGACGACCGCCGTCGCCAGGCTGTCCGCCGCGGGGATGACAGCGATCCGGCGGTCGATCACGATCATCCGGTTGAAGAACTCGTCGAGCGTGCGCACCTGCGCGCCGTGCTCGGTCACCTGCGCGACGAAGCGGTGGGTGGCGGGGTGGCGCCGCGCGCTGTGCTGGTAGAGCGTCCGCATCGACACGCCACGCTTGAGCGCGGCGATGTCGCGGACCGCCGCCTCGGCCACCACCTTGGCGGTGCGCTCCGGCGCCTGGGGCTGGGCGGTGAGCAGGCTCCTCCCGGGCCTCGCCGATGATCGTGGTGAGGTACGGGTTGATGGCCTCGCGGTGCAGGTAGAGGAACGGTCCCGCTTCGGTCGCCGCGGGGGAGCGGCGCCAGGCTCTGCGCGATCGAGGCGAAGGCGTTCGACCACCGCGCGGACTCCTCGATCAGCCGGGCGCCCTCGGTGCCCAGCGGGGTCACCACGCGCGACTGCGCGTTGCTCGGCTCGATCGGGCGCCACGTCGTACGGGCGTCGTCGAGTCTGGAGCAGACCGAGCTCCACGAGCAGGTCGAACGCCCGCCGGGTGGGCGCCCCCTCGGCGATCCGCGGGTCGTCCGAGGACATGCCGCCCTCGACGAGGAGCCTGCTCGTACAGGCCGGTCGCCTCACGCTCGAAGAGCCTCCCTGTCCTCGGGGCGATATCCGGTCATGGAGCAATGCTTCCACACTGCCGGGCCGCGCTGATTCGGCATCGGGCCCTTGGCTCGGCTATTCTCAACCGGTCGCTCCGGCGACGGGCGCCTGTAAGCTCAACGGATAGAGCATCTGACTACGGATCAGAAGGTTTGGGGTTCGAATCCCTACAGGCGCGCAGATCGGATACACCGCATGACCTGCGCAAACAGGTTGAGAGGCCCACTTCCCGCACCGGGAGGTGGGCCTTCTCCGTCTCAGAAACCGGCTCAAAACGCTCCGCGCCCCTCGCGTCGCCCCACGTCGGCTCAGGTCGCGTCCCCCTTCGACGTCCCCCCGGAATCGGACTGCGTCCCCCCACGTCCCCCCGCTCTGGTGATCGCACCCGGAGCGGAACCGCACCTAGGTGCCACATGGAGACCTTCACCCACCCCAGCACCCTGACCACGACCGCAGCCGACACCCTGCTGCTCACCCTCGACGAGGCTGCCCGCCAGCCTGCGTTGCGCTCGGCGCAGCGTCGAACGCCACATTGCCAGTCACCGGCTCCGCGTCGTCCACCTCGGCCGCTCCGTGCGCGTCGAACGCCGCGAGCTCGAGCGCTTCATCGCCCAGATGCGCGACGTCGGGAATGCCGATGCAGAGGCGCGCGATGAGTAGACCGCGCAAGCCCGTCGAGCAGACGACCTCCACCACCTACCGCGGCGCTGACGGCCAGTGGCACGCCCGCGTAACGATGGGCCGCCGACCCGACGGCACCACCGAGCGCAAGCACGTCCAGCGCCGTACCAAAGCCGAACTGCGCGATGCCGTCCGCGACCTCGAACGCCGCCGCGACGCCGGAACCTACGTCTGGACCCAGGACGACGTCACCCTCGGACAATGGCTCGAGCACTGGCTCGAGTCCGTGCTCCCGATGAGCGCCCGCTGGAAGACGCTCTCCACCTACCGCAGCCAGATGCGCGTTCACGTCGTCCCCGCCCTCGGTCGATGGCGACTCAGCGAGCCTACGCCCTGAGCACCTCGAGGAGCACTACCGCAAGATGCAGAGCGAGGGCCACTCCACCCACGTCATCCGAGCCGTCCACCGCGTCCTGCGGTCCTCGCTCAACGAGGCCGTACGCCGCCGCCGACTCGCCACCAACCCTGCTCTCGTCGCCCGCCCACCCCGTGCGAAGGAAGTCGAGATCGAACCGCTCTCAATCGAGGAGAGTCGACGCGTCCTCGCGGCCGCCCAGTCCTCGGCCCACCCTGCCCGCTGGTCCATGGCCCTATCTCTCGGACTTCGCCAAGGCGAAGCGCTCGGCCTGCTGTGGAGCGACGTCGACCTCGAAGACGGCGTCCTTCGCGTCAGGCGATCCGCCCAACGACACACCTGGCAGCACGGCTGCGAACTCGTCGACGGACAACCGGCTTGCGGGCACAAGCGCGGCGCCGAATGCGACCGTAGAACCGGCGGCGGCCTCGTCCTGGTCGAGCCCAAGACTAAGGCCTCCAAGCGCACCATCGTCCTACCCCAGCCCCTCATTGACGAACTGCGGACCCATCGCGCGACAGTCAACCGACGCCGCCTCGCCGCGGGCGAGGGCTGGGACACCACCCACGACCTCGTCTTCCCCGCAGCAGCCGGCGGTCTCGTCGACCCGGCCCGCGACAACGCCGAATGGAACCGCCTGATCGAGGCCGCAGGCGTGCGTGACGTCCGCCTGCACGACGCCCGCCACACCGCTGCGACCCTGCTACTTCTTCAGAACGTCGACATACGCACAGTCATGTCGATCATGGGCTGGACCGAGATGGCCACCGCGCAGCGTTACACACACGCGGTCGACGAACTCCGACGTCGAGCAGCAAGCCAGATGGGCGCCCTGCTGTGGGACGAGCGGCTCGGCCAACTGTGACCCCGTAGCGACATCACCCAGAGCCGACCCAACGCGCTAGTGTTCGCACGCGATGGTATCCGGTGTCGACCCTGCAGCGCTGCGTGCCGCTCGGGAGAGCGCAGGCCTCACCCAGCACGAGTTGGCGCGAGTCGTAGGTGCCGCGGGCGGGGAGCGGATCTCTCGCTGGGAGCTTGGTACCTCCGTTCCACGGCCCGACTTCCTGGTCAAGCTCGCGAAGGCACTCGACATCCCAACACTCCGGCTCATCCACCTCGACGGAGAAGTCGCCGACCTCAAGGCCCTACGGCTTCAAGCCGGCCTCACCGTGTCCGCCCTGGCCGCTGCCACGAATGTGGCAATGCCGACCTACTACGCCTGGGAGCAGGGACGCTGGACACGTCGCCCCGGCCCCGACACGCTCGAACCCATGGCCCGTGCCCTCGGCGAGCCGATCGATGCCGTTGCCGCAGCCTTCGATGAAGGCTCGGCGGCAACGTAGACAGAACGAAGGCTGATCAACAGGCCTCTCGGCGCAATCCACAGGTCTGAGTTCATTACGCCACAAGGCGTCGATCTGTGTTCCCATTGTCCCACGGGAGCGCGACGCCCATTCCCATCGGGGGAGTGGCGACGCTGTCGTATCCAGTCAGGACTCGGGCAATGACACCTCGGATTCCGCCACCTGTGGACAACAGAATTCTCGATAAAACTGCACTAGTCTCTTCTTATGGAGATTGGAGCGGGGTGATCGCTCAAGTTCCTCTCCGCACATAGGTGATCGAGGACGAGAGGACTCGGGATTCATGTCACTAGACACCACTCACACAGCGCCGGACGGGTCGTTCCGGCCAGCCTAGCAACAACACTCACAGCGCGCCCGCCACTGCCCGCATCAGACGTCGACGCCGACCGTGGATATTCGCTCTTTGCGCGGCTCTCGTCGCGGCCGGAGCCGTTGGCAGCGCGTTCGCCTTTACCTCGGTCAACGACACCCAAGAGGTCCTCGTCGTCAGGAACGACGTCAACCGCGGCGAGACCATCGAGCCCGGCGACCTCGCCGTCGTACGGGTAAGTGTCGACCCCGCGCTGACCCCGGTCCCCGGCAGCCAGAAGGCCGAGCTCGAGGGCAGCCGCGCCGCGGTCGACCTGTGGGCCGGCACCCTGCTCACCGAGGAAGCCGTCACCGACAACCTGGTGCCGGGGGAGGGGGAGTCCCTGGTGGGCATCAGCCTCACTCCCGCCCAGATGCCCTCGGAGTCGCTCTACGGCGGCGACGTCGTCCGAATCGTCACCACGCCCGGTGACCAGGGCGAGGTCACCGACAAGGAGCCGGTCACCATCGAGGCCACCGTCGTTGGTGTTAGCCGGGTCGGAGAGACGGGGGAGAGCGTCATCGACGTCTCGGTGCCCGAGGCCGAAGCCGCCGACCTGGCTGCCCGTGCCGCCACCGGACGGGTCGCACTCGTCCTGGACGCACGGGAGCGCTGAGGAATGGCGCTGATCGTCCTGGCCTCCGCGAGCGGTTCGCCCGGCGTCTCCACCACGGCGCTCGGGCTCACCCTCAACTGGCACCGGCCCGTGCTCCTGGTCGACGCTGACCCGACCGGATCCTCCTCGGTCTTCGCCGGCTACTTCCACGGCACCCAACAGCCGACCGGCGGCCTGATCAACCTCGCCCTCTCCCTGCGCGAGGGGACGCTAGCCGACGCGCTGCCCCGCGAGACACTGCTGCTCGACCCCGAGGCCCCGGCCGAGCGCTCCGCCTGGTTCCTGCCCGGCATCCGCGCCCACGAGCAGGCCCCCCAGCCTGCTGCCCCTATGGGATCCGCTCACCGAGCAGCCTGCGCGCACTGGAACGCAACGGCCAGGACGTCATCGTCGACGCCGGCCGCCTCGGACTCGCCGGCTGGCCCCAGCCGCTCATCGCCGCCTCCGACCTGACCCTGCTCGTCACCCGCAGGCTCGCTGCCGGCCCTGGCCGGCGCCACCAGCCTGGGCCAAGACCCTGCGGTCCCAATTCGCCGCGGTGGGAGGCATGTCGCGCCTCGGAGTCCTCCTCGTCGACGAGGAGCGCCGCTGGCCCGCAGCGCCCACCGGCGCCCGCGTCCGGCCCTACACCGCACGCCACATCGCCAAGGCCCTGCAGATCCCCGTCGTCTCCTCCGCCGACTGGGAGCCCGAGGCGGCCGAGGTCTACTCCCACGGCGCCCGCAAGCCCCGCAAGTTCGAGTCCTCCGGGCTGCTGCGCGGCTACCGCGCCAGCGCCGCGGCCATCCAGTCCATCCTCGGCGCCAACCAGGCCGCCCTCGCTCCCACGAACGGAGGCCACGCATGAGCACCAACGGACACCACCCCGACACCTCGGGGACCAACGGCCGCGACCCGCTGCGCGCCGACGAGTGGCTCGAGGCCCGCCACGCCGCGACCCGCGAGCAGACCTCGCCCTTCGCCCGCGGCCGCGCCACCAACGGCACACCGCCGCCCCCGCCGCCGGTCGTCGAGGACCACGACCCCACCACGCTCCCGATCTTCGCCGGCGCCTGGACCAGCCAAGGCGAGGGCCAGCCTGCCCGGCCGCGCCCGCTCCGAGTTCAGCCTGCGCCCGCTTGTGGCGCCCGCGGAGGACTACATCCACGGCGCGGATGGCGAGGTCGAGCCTGGACTGGGAGCCTGATCGCGCAGTACCGCGCCGAGATCTCGTCGCGACTGACCGCCCGGCTCGACAAGGAAGGTGGCCGGGTCACAGAGGAAGACCGCGAGCAGATGGGCCTCGACGTCATCGAGGAGCCTCATCAAGTCCGAGGCCGAGACACTGGTCTCCACCGGCCGTCCGCCATGGACGACCGGCCAGGAGAAGGCACTCAAGTCCGCCCTCCACGCCGCCCTGTTCGGACTCGGCCGCCTGCAGCCCCTCGTAGAGCGCGAGGACGTCGAGAACATCATCGTCATCGCCCGCGGCCCGGTCTGCTCGGTATGGCTCGAGCCGACCGACGGCACCTTGGTCGAAGTCTGCCCCGATCGCCGACTCCGAGGACGAGTCTGCGCGAGTTCCTCTCCGACCTCGGCGCCCGGCAGAACCGCCCCTTCACCGAGGCACGTCCGCACCTGGATCTGCGGCTGCCTGGGGGAGCGCGGCTCGCGGCCGGCTCCTGGGTGATGGCCTACACCTCGGTCGTGATCCGGCGCCACGGCATGCGCGAGGTGTCGATGGACGAGATGGTCTACGACCGTAAGGCCTGCAGCCCGGTCCTGGCTGACTTCGCCGCCGCCTGCGTGCGCGCCGGCAAGAGCATCGTCGTCTCCGGGGTCCAAGGCAGCGGGAAGACCACCTGGGTCCGCGCCCTCGCTTCGTGCATCCCGCCCTGGGAGATGATCGGCACCTTCGAGACCGAGTTCGAGTCTGCACTTGCACGAGCTCGTCGACCGGCACAAGATCGTCCATGCCTGGGAGCACCGCCCCGGATCCGGTGAGGTCGGCATCGACGGCCGCCAGGCCGGTGAGTTCAGCCTCGAGGAGGCCATCCACCACTCCTTCCGGTTCAACCTCGCCCGCCAGATCGTCGGCGAGGTCCGCGGCCCGGAGGTCTGGAACATGCTCAAGGCCATGGAGTCCGGCCCGGGCTCGATCAGCACCACCCACGCTCGCAGCGCCGTGCACACCATCGAGAAGCTCGTTTCCTGCGCCATGGAGAAGGGCCCCCAGGTCACCCGCGAGCCTGGCCATCAGCAAGCCTGGCCGCCGCGATCGACATCGTGATCTACCTGCGCTCGGAGGTCATCCCCAACCCCGACGGCACCTTCCGCAAGCAGCGCTGGGTCGAGGAGGTCCTGGTCGTCCAGCCCAGCATCGACGCAGCCCGGGGCTACGCCACCACCCCGATCTTCGCCCCCAACCAGGCTCGGCCAGGCCGTCGCGACCGGCAAGGCTCGACAACTTCCTTGCTCAGGAGCCTGGCCCGCCACGGGTTCGACCTCGAGGCGTACAAGGCCGAATCCCTGGCCAACCCGGGGGTGGCCACCTCATGACCGCCGCGTTCCTGCCCGCCGTCTTCGGCGCCCTCATCGTCATCGGCCTGATCGGGATGGTCTACGCGATGATCCCCGCGCCGCCCAAGCCGCCACGGCCCGCACGGACCACCACGCCATTCGGCCGCCTGGGCAGCCTGGTTCGTCCGGCTCGACCGGCGCACCCGGATGCTGATGGTCGGCGGCGCAGTGGCCGGCCTCCTGGTCGCGTTGGTGACCGGCTGGGTGATCGCTATCGTGCTCGTCCCGGCCGCGATCGTCGGTATCCCGCTGCTGCTCACGCCCCCGCCGGCGGCCGCCAGCATCGAGAAGCTCGAGGCGCTCGAGGAGTGGACCCGGTCGCTATCCGGCAAAGCCTGACCGCCGGCCAGTCCCTGCGCTCGGCGCTCATCAAGTCCCTGCAGTCCGCTCCGGCGCCGATCGAGCGCGAGGTCGGGCTGATGGTCTCCCGGTTGTGGAACAACACCGCCACCACCGAGGACGTGCTCCGCGCCTTCGCCGAGGACCTCAACGACTCCACCGGCGACGTCGTGGCCAGCCAGCCTGATCCTCGCCGCCAGCGGCCGCGGCCAGGCCGGTCTGTCCAAGGCCCTCGACGCACTCGCTGAGACTGTCGCCTCCGACGTGCGCGCCCGCCGCCAGATCGCCGCCGACCAGGCCAAGCCCCGCACCACCGCCCGCACCGTCACCGTGATCACCCTCGGCGTGCTCGGCATGCTCGCCTTCACCGGCGACTACATCGAGCCCTACGGCAGCCCGCTGGGCCAGGTCATCCTTGCCGTCCTGCTCTCGGCCTACGTGGCCACCCTGCTGTGGATGCGCCGGATGGCCGTCGCCAAGCCACTCCCGCGGTTCCTCGACCTCCAGGCCCGCAACGCGCACCACGCTTCCCAGCGCTCGGTGCCGGGCGAGAAGGAAGGAGGGTTCGCGTGACAGGCCTGCAGATCGCGCTCGCCAGCGGCAGCCTCATCGGGCTGGCTCTCGCCCTGCTCGTATGGCGTCTCGCGCCGTCGGACCCCGACCTGGTCGACGCCCTGGACCGTCTCTCACCTGACCATGTCGTGCCCCGCCGCGGCGCCCACGACCTCGAGACCGCCGGCACCGACACGGGGTCGGCCGTCGACCGGATCGGCCTGTGGGCGATGAAGAACCTGCCCGGTGGTGCCTGGGCACACACCCCCGCAAGGACTTGGCGCTCCTGCAGATCAGCGAGACCCGGTTCTACGGCGAGAAGGTCGTCTGGGCGATGCTGGGGCTGATCATGCCGCCGCTGCTGGCCGGGTTCTTCACGCTGATCGGGCTCCCGCTCCCGTTCGCGATCCCCACGCTCGGGTCGCTGGCCCTGGCCGCCCTGTTCTGGTTCATGCCCAACTACAACGCCGCCGACGACGCCAAGAAGGCCCGCATCGAGTTCAACCGAGCCCTGGGCGCCTACATCGACATGGTCGCCACCGGCGTCCGCGACGGCTCCAGCGGCCAGCAGGCGCTGCGCCAGGCGGCCGAGGTCGGCGACACCTGGGTCTTCAAGCGGATCGAGAGTGAGCCTGCGCCGCGCCCGCTACATGACCCGCGCCCCCTGGGACTCCCTGCACGGTCTGGCCGACGAGCTCGGCGTCCCCGAGCCTGGACGACCTGGCCGACATCATGCAGCAGTCCGGCCAGGACGGAGCCCAGATCTACAACAACCTCCGAGCCCGCGCAGCCGCACTCCGCTCGGCGATGCTCAGCGCCGAGATCGGCAAGGCCAACGCGACCTCCGAGCGCATGTACATCCCCGCCAGCCTGCTGGGCGTCGTCTTCATGGCGATCCTCGTCGCCCCCTCGACGCTCCGCTTCACCACCTGACCGACCTAACACCGACCCCAAGAACCCGGGTCCCCAGACCGCAACACCCGAACAGGAAGGAAGAACCCCGATGTTGAAGGCTCTTCATCGCCCTCCAGGCTGGCGGCGCTGACCACGCTCGCCTCCCTCGAGGACCGCGTCACCAGGCAGCGCGACGAGCGCGGCTCCGTCACGATCGAGCAGGTCATCTGGGCCGGCGCCGTGATCGTCATCGTCGGCATCGTCGTCGCGGCCATCAAGTTCTTCGTGACCAGCGAGTCCGCCAAGATCAAGTAGCCGGGATCGATCTCGCCATGTTCGCCAGCCTCCGCCGCCGCAGCCAAGACGAGCGCGGGTCAGTGACCATCCAGATGGTCTTCCTGATGCCCGCGCTCTTCCTGCTGATGTTCCTTGGCCTCCAGGGCGCCCTGTACTACCACGCGAAGCAGGTAGGCTCTCGCGGCCGCGCAAGAGGGCGCCCGCGAGGCAGGCAGCGAGACCGGCACCCGCGACGCCGGTGTGGCCACGGCGAACACGTTCCTCCAGGACGCCGGCGGATCCGACGTGATGACCTCCACCACCGTCTCCGGATCACGGACCACGACCACCGCCACGATCACCGTCACCGGCACGTCCATGAGCGTGATCCCCGGCTGGCACGTCACCGTCACCCAGAGCGCCAGCGTCCCGGTCGAAAGGCTGACCGAACCCTCCCGTGAGTTCGCGATTTCTGAAGGGTCGTCGGCCGCGAACTCGGGGAGCGAGGAGCCGTGAGGAGCCTAGGTGTGTGCTTGGGTTCGGGAACTGGCGGATGGTTGCCAGGTTCCTGGTGTCGGGTCTGGGCAGTCGGGTCCGACGCGCTGGAGCATGCCGGCGAGTTCGGCGCGCAGTGTTGTGAGGCGGTCGATCTCGGTGTCGAGGTCGTCGATGTGGCGTGCCAGGAGAGGTCCGGCGGGTTCGCAGGGGCAGGCTCCGGTGTCTCGTACGGAGAGCAGGTCGCCGATCTCCCCGAGGCTGAGGCCGAGGCGTTGGCAGCCCTGGATGAATCGCAGCCGGTCGGTGGTGTCTTCGGGCCAGCGGCGGTGGGCGCCGCTGGTGCGGGCGGCGGTGGGAAGCAGGCCGATGCGTTCGTAGTAGCGGATGGTGTCCGGGCGCACGCCGACTCGTTGGGCGAGTGCGGAGACGGTCAAGCCGGTGGTGGTGGTCATCTATGCCTCCTTGCGGCGCAGCAGGCGCAGGCCGTTGGCGATGATGAGCAGGGCGGTGCCCTCGTTGAGGATGATGCCCTGGGTGAGGTTGAAGGCGCCGGCCATCGCGGCGGCCACCAGTGCGGTGATGACGGCCAGCGAGAGCACGATGTTCTGGGTGATGTTGGCGCGGGCGCGGCGAGCCAGGCGGATCGCGGCCGGGAGCCGGGTCAGGTCGTCGGCCATGAGTGCGACATCGGCGGTTTCGAGGGCGACGTCGGTGCTGGCGGCGCCCATGGCGATGGCGACGTGTGCGTTGGCCATCGCGGGGGCGTCGTTGACGCCGTCGCCGACCATCGCGATCGTGCCGTGCTGGCGCAGGGCTTGGACTTGGCTGGTCTTGCCGTCGGGCAGCAGAGCGGCGTGGACCTGGTCGATGCCCAGCCTGGGTGGCGACCGCCTCGGCGACGCGGGGGTTGTCGCCGGTGAGCATGACGGTGCGGGCGATGCCCAGTTGCCTCAGCCTGGGTCAGTGCGGCGATGGCCTCGGGGCGCAGTTGGTCGGCGACGCCGAGTACGCCGATCAGGGTGTTGTCGCGGTATACGCCGACCGGGGTCAGGCCCTGCCCCTCGATCGCTTCGAGCACTGGGGCGGTCGGTGGGTCATCGGTCGCGGCTTCTCGGATCCGGCCGACGTGGACGGTGTGGCCGTCGATGGTGGCGTGGGCTCCGATGCCTGGGATCGTGCTCGCCTCGCGAGCCTGTGGAAGGGCCAGACGGCGCTTCTGGGCGGCGTCGACGATGGCGGTGGCGATGGGGTGGGTGGAGTTGGCCTCGACGGCCGCGGCCAGGGTGAGGACGTCCTGCTCGGTGTGCCCTACGAGGGCGTGGATTGCGGTCAGTGCGGGTCGTCCGGCGGTCAGGGTGCCGGTCTTGTCGAAGGCGATGGTGTCGAGGCGGGCCAGTTGCTCCAGGTGGGCGCCGCCTTTGATGAGGATGCCGTCCCGGGCGCCGCGGGCGATGGCGGTCACCACGGTGACGGGCACGGAGATAACCAGGGCGCAGGAGCAGGAGACGGTGAGGATGACCAGCGCCCGGTAGACGGCCTCGGTGAAGGTCAGACCGGTAAGTGGGCCCAGGAGGGCGACGGCGGCGGCCAGGGCGAACATGGCGGGGGTGTAGATCGCGCCGAAGCGTTCGGCGAAGCGCTGCGCGCGGCCGCGACTTGCTTGTGCCTCCTCGACCTGACGGATGACTCGGGGCAGGACGGTGTCGGTGTAGGCGGTGGTGACCTTGATCCGCAGGAGTCCGTCACCGTTGAGGGTGCCGCCGTAAACGGCCGCGCCGGTGGTGGTTTCGACCGGCATGGACTCGCCGGTGACCGCGGAGGCATCGACCCAGGAGCCTGCCGTCCTCGACCTGGCCGTCGGTGGGGATGCGCTGGTGGGGCCGGACCAGCACCACGTCGCCGAGGTTCAGGTCTTGGACCGGCGTGGGGACGCTGGCGCCGTCGTCGCGCACTCGTTCGGCGACCGGTGGGGTGAGGGCCATCAGGGCGCGGATCGAGCCGCGTGCCCGGTCGGCCGCGTAGGACTCCAGGACCTCGCCGAGGGAGAAGATGACCACGAGCTCGGCGGCTTCCTCGACCCTGCCGAGGGCGAGTGCGCCGATGGTCGCTGCGACCAGCAGGACGCCGATCGAGAGCCGCCGCGACCGGAGCACGCTGAGCGCCTCACGGACCGGGTAGATGCCGCCGATGCCGATCGCGGCGACGAACAGTGCGAGTGCGGCGGGCTCGGCGCCGATGGCGTGCTCGACGACGAGACCGGTGGCGACCAGGGCGGTGGCTGCGGCCAGGGCGATCAGCGCGGGCCGCTTCCACCACGGTGTCGAGGCGAGTGGCGCCGAGGGGCGGCTGGTGTCTTGTCGCTGCAGGGTCAGGCCCGACCCGGCCGCTGCGCGCAGGAACACGTCGTCATCCAGCGTCGGGTCGGCGTCCACGGCGATCACTCCGGTGGCCTCGAGCAGGCGCACCTCGCTGGCGCCGGGCACCTGGCGCAGCGCCGCCAGGTCGCCGGAGCAGTCCACGCACCCGGCGAGCACCAAGTACCGGCGCTGGGTGGGTTCGTCGGTGGTAGTGGCGGCCAGGGTCTGGTCCGGGGCCGTGCTCATGCGGGTCACCGCCTGTTCTTCGTGGGTCACAGGCACCAGCGTAGAACTTGGAGTCGACTCCAGTTTCAACCCCGGTGGGGGTCAATATGACCGACGTCACATGGATGACCCCTGGGGGTTCACAACCCATGGGGTTCGGTGGGGTCCTCGGGGTCCGGGGTGGGCAGGTAGCGCAGGGCTCCTTCGACGGTGAGGCCGAACAGGTCGCAGATGCGGCGGACGTCGCCGTCGGTGGCCCGGGCCTCGTGCAGAATCCGGTCTTCTCGCAGGACGTGGATGGGGATCCCGGTGGCCAGGGTGAGCCACCGGCCGCCGACCGGCGTGGTCCGGGTGGAGTTGCGGTGGTTGAGGAAGACGTGCGGGTTGCCGGTGGTGGGCCAGTGCTTGTTGCGGTGGTCGAGCCAGGCGTTGATCCGGACTCGGACGGGTTCGGCAAGCAGGATGCTTCGCCGGCCGAGTCGGAGCCGGCCGTCGGCGAGGTCGCTCAGCCTGCATGTTGCGCAGGCTCGCCGGCGCGCAGTCCGTGGAAGGTGGCCAGTGCGGTCAGGGCGGCGCAGGCGGGGTCGGGCGAGAGCAGCGATGTGCGGATCTTCTCGGCGTGCGCGGGCAGGGGGTCGCGTCGTTCGTGGCTGCCGGTCTGGATCCGGGCGATGGGGTTGACGAACAGGACCTTGCGGGCCTTGAGCAGGGTGAGGATGGAGCGGAGCCCTGCGCCCATGGTGGAGCGCGGGTTGCCCGAGGCCGGGAGTACGGCGCGGACGTCGCTGCTGGTGATCTCGCGCAGCGAGTGGTGGCCCTGTTCGGCCCACGTGGTCAGGGCGGGCATCGCCCAGCGCAGGTAGAGCCGGATGGTCTGCTGGTCACGGGGCTTGCGTCGTGGCGGTGTCGTCGAGCCGTTGATCATCACCTCGAACCACTCGCGGACCTCGGCGCGCATCGGGTCGGGGAGGTCGGCGATGGTGGCCTCGACGTAGGCGTGGATGGCGGGTTGCCGGTCGTCGAGCATGACGCCGGCGGCGGTGGCGACGTCGATGACGGGAAGGGCGGTCAAGCCGATCTCCTGGAGCCGGATGGCGTCGGAGGCCAGCAGCGTCGTGCCGGGGGTGTCTTGCATGAGCTTGCAGGATGCGCATCGCGCGTTGGGTTCGGTGGATGGTGGACTTGGGCCAGCCGTGGCGGCGGGCATGGTCGAGGACCGCGGCGTCGAGGAAGGCCGCCATCTGCTCGTGCGGTGGGGCCGGCAGCTTGTTCGCTGGTGAGCAGCCCGCGCTGCTGGGCGCGGGTCGTCCAGGTGGTGAGGTCGCGGGGCATGTCGAAGAGTGCGAGTTGGATGTGTTCGACCGGGTAGAACGCGATGGTGCCGAACCTGTCGGCCCGGTGCTGGTGGAGGTTGCGCGGGTTGGGCTTGTCGACCCGGCGGACGTTGCCCCAGCGGATCCTGGTGGGCTGCCAGGGCATGTTGGCGAAGTAGAGCTTGCTGACCGCCGGCGTTGGCCTCCTCGACGGTGGCACCCAGGGTGATGCTCATCTGCCGGTCGCACAGGTTGCAGACCTGGTCGGGGTTGATCGCCATGTCGAGGCGATGACAGATCCGGCAGGTTCCCTTGGGGAGCCGGGCGCGCCAGCTGTGGCAGCGCCAGCACAACCACTTGTACTTGCGGATCACGCCCCAGGCGTGGCAGTCGCGACAGGCTCTCGAGGCGCTGCGGCGCCGCGGGATGGCATCGGGTGCACAGGCCTTGGGAGTAGTACTCCACCCGCAGAGCGACGCCGGGCAGGTTCCCGCCCGGCGCCCAGTCGCCGTTGGTGCCGGCGTTGCAGCGTGTGCACGCCGGTGGCGGGAATGGGCCGCCGGGCAGGCACTGGTAGCAGTAGTCGACGCGCGGTCGGGTCCAGGCGGCTGGACGTTGCCGGCAGGTGATGCAGGGCTTCGGCTTGCCGGGTTTTGCTCCATCGCTCACTCAGGGGGCCGTGTCCGGTTGCGTCCCAGCCGCGGTTGGACGGTGGGGCTGGTCGTGCTGGCGCCACCTGGCTCGTCGCCGGTAGCGGTCTTGGCGGCTCGGAGGGCGGCGACCTTGGCGGGTTCGCGGATCAAGAGCTTGGAGGGCTCGCAGTCCAAGACGTCGCAGATCACGTCGAGGTCCTCGAGCCGGATCGTGGTCGGCGTGCCGGTCCACAGGGCCGACATCTTCCCCGCGGAGATCTCGAGTCCCGCGTCGGCGAGCCTGCGACGTAACTCGGTGGACTTCCAGATGCCACGTTCGGCGGCGGCCATGCGCAGGTTCCACTGCATCGGATCCTCACTCCTTCTTCGGGTCGGAGGCCAACTCGGAGGTCAGGTCGAATCGGGCGGTGAGGCGTTGGTTGGCGTCGTCCCAGGCCCGCTCGATGTGGTCGGCGTAGACGTGCACATAGGTAGTCGTGGTCTTGAGCCAGACGTGACCCAGGAGGTCCTGGACGGCCTTGAGCGCCATCCCGCGGTGGTAGAGCGAGGTCGCGCAGTAGTGGCGCAGGACGTGCGGGGTCAGGCGCTGCTCCCAAGCCGGCAGCCAGCGTCCGGCCGCGCGGGTCAAGCCCGAGCGGAGGGCATCGTCGCCGACCCGGGTCGGCCGGCCGGTGATCGGGTCGTATCGCTCGCTGGGCAGCAGCGGCGCATCCGGGTCGTTCCAGTCGTCGCCGAACTGGTGGCGCACGTCGGTCAGCCACCAGTGGAGCAGCCCGTCGACCCCGTTGATGCCCGGCACCAGCCGGGTCTTCGGCCCGCGGCCGCGCGATCCCTTGCCGAACCGGACGTGGAGCTTTGCCGTGGTCGCCGAGATCGGGACGCCAGTCACGCAGGTCCAGCATGCGCGACTCGTTGAGCCGAAGCCCGACCCGACGCCACAGCGAGGCGGCCAGGAAGTCCCGCGCCGCAGTCAGGTACTTGCGCTGATCGACGAGCGTGTCGGCCCAGCAGCCGAACAGGTGGTCGATCTCCTCATCGCTCGGCGGCACCCGTACCGCCTGGGTCCAGGTGCTCGCCGGACGGTTGAACTCATCGACCGGCTGGGCCACCACCATGCCGGTCAGGGCATGAATGTCGCCTTGGTAACGGGCGATCATGAACTCGAAGAACCGCGCTACCGAGCCGGCCTTGCCTTCCACTGTGGACCGGGTCAGCCCGCGGTCGCGGCGCAGCCAGGTCAGGTACCGGTCCACGTCCGCGCCGCCGGCGACCCAGATGGGTTGTCCGAGGAGGCGGGCGAACTCGATGACCGCCGAACGCTCGGCGTCGATGTAACCGTCCGTCAGGCCGGCACCGACCATCGCCAGCGCGTGCTGGTCGACAATCTCCTGCTCGAACACCTCCGCATCGGCGGCAGACGCCAGTCGCCGCGGCGAGTCGAGCGAACGCACGACCGCCAGAGTCATGCGCGGTCCTTGGGATCACGAATCCACATCACACGTCATAGATATCAGATTCTGTTCAGGAATCCTGAAATCATCTCAAGTATTCGCGGGGGTGTCGCATGCGCCCGATGACCAGCATCAAAGGCCACGTGAGGAGTTCAGGGGCCAGGAGAACTCACGGCCTTAGGGACATGACCAGGCAGACGAGGCAGAGTGCACGCCGCCGGGACGAGCGCGGATCGGTGGCCATCGAGGCCGCGATCGGCGTCCCGGCCTTCGGCCTTTTCGTGGCGATGATCATTCTCGGCGGCCGCGTGGAGATCGCCAACCAGGCAGTGGACGCAGCCGCCTACGAGGCCGCCCGCGCGGCCTCCATCGAGCGCACCCAGAGCGAGGCGATCAGGCTCCGGCAAGTCCGCGGCCACCAGCAGCCTGAACGACCAGGGCCTGCAATGCGCAACCACCAACATCACGGTCAACGCCGCGGCATTCAACGCCCCGTTGGGAACCACCGGCCAGGTGACCGCCACCGTGACCTGCAAGGTCGACGTCGCAGACCTGGCCATCCCCGGCCTACCCGGCACCCGCACCATCACCGCCACCGCGAGCAGCCCCGTCGACGCCTACCGGGAGCGCCGATGATGAGCCACCGCAAGCGAAGCCTCACGCCGCGGCGCTCGCGCGACGAGCGCGGCTCCATCAGCGTCTGGTTCGCCACTGCGTCCTTCGCGATGATCATCCTCGTCGGGATGGCCGTCGACCTCGGCGGCAAGGTCCACACCCAGCAGCAGGCCCGCAGCGCGGCATCCCAGGCCGCCCGCACCGGCGCCCAGGAGGTCCAGGGCTCGACAGCGGTGCGCGGCGAGGACCTCCGCGTCGACATCAACGCCGCCAAGGCAGCCGCCCTGGACTACCTCCACGCCGCCGGCGTGGAGGGAACCGCGCGCGTCGTCGACGGCGACACCCTGATCGTCACCACCACCGACACCTACACCAGCAAGTTCCTCGGGATCATCGGCCTGGACTCCATGCAGGTCACCGGGGAGGCGTCCGCGCGGCTCATCCGCGCCGAAGGAGGCATCGAGAGATGACTACGCCCACCCATCCCACCCTGGGCCAGCGGCTCACCGGCCTCGCTGCCGCGCTTGCCGTACTCGGCATCGTCCTGGGGCTGCCCGCACTGTTCCTCGCGATCGGCGCCAGCCCGATCCCGGACCAGGCGCCCACCTTGGACGGCATCAAGAACGCGCTCCTGGCACCCGACGACGGCACGCTCGTCCTCGGCCTGTTCAAGGTGATCGGCTGGGTCGCGTGGGCCTTCATGACGCTGAGCCTCATCGTCGAGGTCCTCGCACGCCTCCGCCGGGTCCAGGCGCCCCAGGCTGCCTGGTCTGGGCAAGCCGCAGGCCGCCGCGCGCGGCCTCGTCGGCCTCGCCGCGCTGCTGTTCATCGCCGCCCCCATCGCCGCGCAGGCATCGACGATCAGGCTCGGCCGCCGCCGCACCCGCGACAGTCGGGCACGTCACCGCCGACGCTGACCACGCCGCGCAGCAGGCGCCCGCGCATCAGGACGTCAAGGTCGAGACCAAGCAGGACCGCAAGGCACCCAAGACCGTCGACCACGCCGTGAAGCCGGGGGAGAGCCTGTGGTCGATCGCCGAGGACCACTTCGGCGACGGCGCCCGGTACAAGGAGATCGCCGAGTCTCAACCGTGACCTGCTCGGTGGCCAGCCGAGTTTCCTCGAGCCCGGATGGGTGCTCAAGGCTGCCGGCGCTCGGCGGTGGGGCACCGGCGCACGCCTACACCGTGCAGCCCACCGACACCCTGAGCGAGATCGCCCACGAGCAGAACCGGCGACGCCGACCGGTGGCCCGAGATCTACCAGGCCTCCACCGGCATCGCCCAGCCCGGCGGAGCCCGGCCTGAGCGACCCCGACGTCATCGACGTCGGCTGGAAAGCTCAACATCCCCGGCGCCGAGACGCCCGCCGTCCACGACGACCGGCAGGACCAGCAGCCGCGCGAGACCGAGCCCGAGACCCCGGCCAGCCCTGAGGACCAGCAGCCCGTCGACCCGCCGGTCGAGGAGCAGGCTCCCGGTGGTCCAGGAGCCCCAGGTGCCCGAGACGGCCGCACCCGACGTCGCACCGCCCCAGGCCGAGGAGCCGGCGGCGCCGGCCGCCGACGTCGACCAGGTCGACGACCCAATCGATGATGCTGACGACTCGGTCCTCGACGCGCCTTGGGTCCTCGCCGGTCTGACCGGCGGGGGCGTCCTGCTGTCCGGCGCACTGCTGATGGCCCTACGGTCCCGTCGCCGCGCCGGCTACCGGAACCGCCAGCCCGGCCGCGCGATCGCCGCGCCGCCCCCGGAGCTCGCACCGGTCGAGATGACCCTGAACGCCACCGGCGCTGCCGCCGCGGCCACCGTGGAGTTCGCCGACGAGGCGCTGCGCCGCCTCGCAGCCGCCGTGGGAGCCCAAGGCACCACGATGCCGCCGCTGGCCGCTGTGGAACTCGCACACGGCAAGGCTCACCCTGCACCTGAGCGCGCCGGCCGACGTGCCCGCACCCTGGATGGGCAGCCCCGACCGGACCCACTGGCACGTCAGCACGGACACCGCCGTCGACGAGACTCGGCCCGGACACCGACAACGTCGAGCCGCCCTACCCGCTCCTGGCCACCATCGGGATGAGCGACGCGGGAGAGACCTGGCTGCTCAACTGCGAGGAGCCTGTCCACCCTCACCATCAGCGGAGACCCCACCTACGGCCGAGACTTCGCCCGCCACCTCGCCGCGCAGGCTGGCCGTCAACCCGTGGTCGCGCCGCGTCCAGGTCGACTGCATCGGCGTGGCCGAGGAAGCCGTCGCCATGGACGAGCGGATCGAGCTACTACCCGACCGGTGCAGCCGGCTCACCCGCGACCGCCGAAGCCCTCGCCGCCGCCGTCACCACGGTCGACCGAGCAACGCGGCACGACACCGACGTGTCCACCGCCCGCACCGGCAGCGTCGACGACGACACCTGGCCCGCCCGGATGCTGCTGCTCGACGCAGCCGCCGGCGAGCCCGACGACCTCGAGCAGTTTGCTGCAGGCTGGTCAACGACCACGTCGGGCAGTCCGCCACCTCCATCGTCGTCGCCGGCGAGCGCCCCAACACCCCCGGCGCCGTGCTGCACATGACCAACACCGGCCGCGTCGTCCTCGAGCACGCCGGCCTCAACCTCATCGCCGTCGGCCTGACCAGCGACGAGGCCCGCGGCTGCGCCCTGGTCTACGCACAGAGCGAAGTCGCCGAGGACGTCCCCATGCCGGTCGACGAGACCGCCACCGACGGCTGGGAGGCCTACACCGACGCCTCCGGAGCCCTGCGCCGCGAGTACACCCTGCCGCGCAACACCCCCGCTGACGCCGTCGACGAGCCCCTGTCCTCCCTCCTCGAGGGCGAGGACGAGGACTACATCCGGCAGAGCGCGATCGTCCAGGAGGACCTCGAGACGCTGGCACCCAAGGTGCCCGCCCACGTGCGCGCCGAGGTCGAGCAGAGCGACCCCGACCTCGACCAGGACATCGCCGACTGGTTCTCCACCGACTGTGACCGGCCCCGCCTCACCCTGCTCGGCCCGGTCGCCGCGCGGACCCGCGGCAAGGCGCTGGCCAAGCGCAAGCCGTACTTCACCGAGCTCCTGGCGTTCCTCGCCCTGCACCGCAAGCACGGCGCCACCCGCGAACAGATCCGCGAGGCCTTCTCGATCTCCGACGGCAAGGTGCGCGACTACACCAACATCGTCCGCGACTGGCTGGGCACCAACCCCCGCACCGGAGAGGATCACCTGCCCTACGCCGACAAGGCGCCGGCCGCCAAGGTGACCGGAATCAACGTCTACCAGGTCGACGACGGCCTGCTCGTGGACCTGGACCTCTTCCTCCGCCTGCGCAAGCGCGGCCAGGCACGAGGCGGCGCGGAAGGCGTCGCCGACCTCTGCACCGCCCTCGAGAACCGTCGGAGAGGCCAGGCCGTTCAGCCAGGCTCCGCGAAGAAGGATGGGCATGGCTGGCCAACGAGCCCGACCGCGTCGACCTCATGGCGTCCGGCTGGATCGCCGACGTCGCCCTCATCGTCGTGACCGAGGCCCTCGCCGCCGGCGACCTGGTCAAGGCCCGCTCCGCCGCCTACGTCGCCAACCGGGCCGACCCCGACGGCGAGAGCACCCGCCTGTGCCTGGCGCACGTCATGAAGGCCGAAGGCGACCAGGCTCGAGGCCGACCGGATCCTCCGCGAGGAGATCTGCAACCGGTCCGACGACGGCGACGCGCCCATGGAACTGTCGGAGCGTACGAAGACCATCATCAGTACCCACGGCTGGCTCGCGAGCCTGACTCGGAAGGGAGCAACCAGCACATGACCACCTTCGACCAGGAGGCTCACCGGCCGCTACGTCGCCGCCGGCGGTGACCGGCCCGACCCTGATGCCCACCGCATCGCCCGGGCCGTGTTCGTCCGCGACACCATCCGAGCCATCTACGAGGCCGACAAGCGATTCGGCCTCGACCCGGCCGACAACGGCTCGCTCGCCGGACTCGTCGACGCCGCCGAAGAGCACCTCGAGCACATCGCCAACGACGTCAGCCGATCCGTCGCGACGGCGCCCAACACAGGAGGAGACACCGCATGAGGAAGCACCACTCCGCACTCGGGGGAGTGGCCCTCGCCCTCGCCCTGACCCTGTCGGGCTGCGGCGACGACGACACCGAGCCCAAGGGCCAGGAGACCCCCAGCGACACCCCCTCGCCGACGGCCACCAGCACGCCGACCCCGAAGACCCCAGAGGAGAAGGCGGCAGCGCAGGCTCGTGGCCTACCTCGACGTCCGGGACGACGCCTTCCGTGCGGCCACGATCGAGTTCAAGCGGCTGAACAAGGTGGCCACCGGCCGGGAGTTTCTGAACGTCCAGCAGAACGTATCTGGGATCGAGCGCTCTGGAAGCAAGGTCACCGGGGAGTACGTCCACACCCTCGGTGAGCCGCGCCAACGCGCCGACGACCAGATCCTGATCACGGACTGCGAGGACCGCACCGCGGTGAAGCGGACCAAGGACGGTAAGCCGGTCCCGGAGCAGAAGGACCCGGACGGCAACCCGCTGCGCAACCCGGTGCCGATCGAGTACGAGTTGGTGCTGGACAAGGGCCGCTGGCTCGTCACGAGCTCAAACGTCCTGTGGGACGAGCCGTGCTAGCGCGGGCGCTCGCCACGGTCCTTGCCGCGGCCGCCCTGGTTGTGGTCGGCGCATCTGCGCCCGCATCCGCGGGCGGCGGCGAGAACTGCTGGTACGAGACCGACCCGACGACTGGAGAGGTCAAGGCTCGTCTGCGAAGACACCGGTAACGGAGGGGGCGGTGACAACGACCCTGGCAACGGAGGTTCGTCGACTTGCTCTTACGCAGGGAACGAGATCCCGTGCACCGGGCCAGAGGGGTCGGTCTGGAGCAGCAAGTACAAGTGCTGGATCGGAGCGAGGGGACCGGACGACATGGTCCCGCCCGAGGGCCAGACCAAGGAGGACGGCTGGTGGCACGTCTGCTACTTCCCGCCTCCGGGGTCGTCCTGGGAGTACATGTGGATCGAGAGCGGCGAGGTCGGCATCGACCCGGTCGTCCTCGCCAATCGTGCGATCGCCTCGATGGACCTGGACCCGATCGAGATCGGCATCGTTCCCGAGTCCGGGGCCAACCGCGCCGGCCTGGTCGGCCTGCCGGTCTGGATGTGGGTCGACACCCCGACCGAGGACACGTTCGGTCCGATCACCCGATCCGCGAGCCAGGGGCCGGTCTCGGTCAGCGCGACCGCCAGCGTCTCCAGCATCGTGTGGAACATGGGCGACGGCACCAAGGTGACCTGCACCGGTAAGGGCACCCCGTACGCCGATCACTACGGGAAGCAGCCGTCCCCGAACTGCGGACACCGCTACGCGAAGATGTCGTCGGACCAGCCCGACGGTGCGTACCAGGTCACCGCGACCAGCCACTGGGTGGTCGAGTGGGCCGGCGGTGGCCAGTCCGGAACCATCGAGTTCGATCTGACCACGGAGCCCCTCCCGATCCGGATCGGCGAGGCGCAGGTGCTGACCCAGTGACCACGAAGTAGGCCTATCGGCCACCCGACAGGTCTCCGTCCTCAGAGCAGGACGGGACCTGTTCTCGTTCACCGGCCGGGCTCACCTGGCAGGCGCTGACCGCCGCAGCCTGGACGTGAAAGAGCCCCAGGCGTCTCGGGTCACCTGGGGCTCTGGCGCCTAGTAGAGCACGACCCCGGTCGGCCGCGCAGGAGATCTGCAGATCCGCTGCGCAGGGCCCGGCGAGGCCCCGTACGCCGTCCGCGTCGGCCCCGCTCGATCGCAAATTCGGTGTCGAGATGCAGCGAAGATTGGTGGGTTGACCGCGATAAACTTTGCCCAGATTTCCAACTCAAACAGTGCAGGGATATCTGCTCCAGTCAGCGGTAGGTAGATGCCGCATCGACTTTGAACCACGCGCCATCTCTCGCCACTTGGGCCAGGGGCGGCAGTCCGGGCGCCGGAGTCGTCGGGGCTCGGCGGGCCGCCTCCCGCTCCACGCGGGGAGCCTTGGGTTGACGGGCCTCGAGCAAGTGCTTGAGGCGGGCGTCGCCGACGGTCCCTTCCACTGGGCCGCCCTTGAGCCGGCCGAGCCAGGTCAGGTCCATCGCCGCTCGCACGACGACACGCCGTCGTCGCTCCGTGAGCTCCGCGAGCACGCTCTCCCACTCGCTGAGAAGGTCCGCGACCACCCGCCCAGATGGGATCGCCCAAAGGGCGAGCGCCCACTCGGCGCGGAACAGGTCATCGTGACCATCACCCTCCGTGACCACCGCCAACTGCTCACGCCACCACGAGACGTCCTTGAGGTGTCCGCGGGTCTGGGCGAGAAGGCTCTGCAGGGTGGCTGTGCGGTCCGAACGCAGCCGCTGCCGGCTTGCGCGAGAACCCGTCCCGGTGCGGGGAGGCAGCACCGATAATCGCGATCTCGGAGGCCAGCCAGCAGCGGCCCGCGACGTCGAACAGGGCACTCGCGGCGTCCGACCACGGAAATGTGCTGCCCTTTTGCCCGTGTTTGAAGCGGCGCTGCGATGCGACTTTCGCGAACTCCGGTGCCGTCTTGTGCAGGCGCGCAATAGGCTTCCGGGGCGTCGCCTTACGTACCCCTCGTTTACGTCGTAGAACCCGTTCTCCGTTCGGCTGACGAACGCCATCGGGCGCAGCGCCACCGCAACCTGCGACGGCATGGAGCGGATCGAGGTGACCTCCCGACACTCGCCGTCAAGAACTGCCTGGAGCAACCGCGCTTCGAATTGGCCTCCACTGGTCGGGACTAGTCCGGTATCGAGGACCAGTTGAGCAGGTGACGCCGACTGGATGGGTGCCTCCGGGTCCGGCTCGAGGTTCACCGCGTCGAGGTCGATGGCGACGCCGGCGGCCGCCTCGCACGCGGCCGCGATTTCGAGCCAGGAGTCCTGGGCATGGGTCCCTGCAACGGTCCGCATGTGGGATGTCCACCAGGCTCGCGAAAGGCGATCGCTGGTTGAGGAGGCTCACGAACTGCGCGCGTCCACTTGTGTGCGCCTGGAGCCTCCGGTGCGGCGGCGATCTGGGTTGTCAGCCGGGTCCACGCCGTGTCGGGTCCGTCGCCCTCGGGGAGCTCTGGCAGGCCGGGCAGCGGTCGGATCTCGTTGCGGCCGAGCGCGTCGAGAAGCGTGGCGATCCCTGCGTCGTCGCCTAGGAGCGCGTCGATGACTTCACGCGCCCGCCGCGGGCGGCTCTGGAACACCCCGTCGGTGAGCAGAGTCCACGCCGCGGCGCGGGCCTGCGGGCTGCACCCGTCGCGAAGCTCGTCGATCATGCCGTCGGCTAGAGCCGCGACGTCACGCCCTTCGGCGTTCCCGCCGTAGAACCTGGCCGTGTTGAGCCATTGCGGACGGCGCAGAAGTTCGCGCAACACCCAGGCGTGATCGAAGCCGCGCTGGTCCTCGCCTGCCCAGTGGTACAGGTATCGGGCGGCAAAGTACTCCCGCAGCGATAGGACCTCGAACTCGTAGGTTCCCTCGTTCTTGCTCGTTAACGCCCACAGCCGATCGGTCGCGGCCTCGAACGAACTCGTCGACGACGTCTTGGGGCTTGCCGTAGCAGTGCTGGAAGTGACGCATCGCGGCCTGAAGCTCGGTCACCTTCATCCGGCCCGGAAGGTCCTGCTCCTCGCTGCGGGACTGCAGGTACCAACCGATGAACGGCATGATCTCCTTCAGTCTGTTCGCGGTGCTTCTTCACCGACTCGGGATGCTTGTTCGCCTCGCGTGCCAGCAGCAGGTCGACGTAGTGGTCGTAAAGGTCCGTGCGTTGCGTCGGCGTCGCCGCCCCTCGCTCATGGATGAGGCTCTAGGAGGATGGTCAGGCTGCATTGGGTTGCCGGCGAGTTCGGCGATGTAGGGCTCTTGGCTCTTGGCCTTGAAGGCTCTTCCGCAGGCTCGCGACCGTCCTTGCCCCGGATGTCGCGTACTGCGCACCACTTGCGCAGGTACTCGGCGCGCTGGTCCTCGGTGAGCTCGTTCAGTGAGATGACCTCGAACAGGTCAGCAGCAGGCTCGGGAAGGCTCGTTGTTGCTCGGCCGGGTCGTCACCACGACCTGCACCGGCGTGGGGTAGGCGCGCGCCCGGCGCGTGAACTTGTCGATTGCGTCCACGACCTTTTCACGCATCTTCGGGCTTCCGACCTCATCGAGACCGTCGAGGACCACCACGCTGGGCAAGCGCCTGAACAGGCTCCTGGACGCCGTCGGCATCGACCCGATTCCCGCCCGACGCATAGGTCATCAGGCTCGCCGAGAAAGCACTCAAGAGTCGCGTGGGCCGCCGGCCTGGCCTTGGGACGCTTCGTCCGCTGCGCCGTAGTTTGGCTCGACTCGGACGCGTCTGAGGTGGCGGGATCGAATACGTCGACGCCTTGACGCCAGCGAGTGTATTCGCTCAGGTCCGCCCGCAACGGGAACCGCGGCAGAGCCGGCGTCGGCAGACTTCACGGACTTCAGGCTCGGCCGGAACGAACGCCGCCCGATGGGCCTGGGAGACGTACTGGCTCAGCGTTGACTTTCCCTGTCCCGGTGCGCCACGCACGAGCGTGGCCGAAGCCTTCGTCGCCAGCAGGTAAGCCGCCGCGCCGCCAACGTGTTTCGCCGCGGGCACGGGCTCGGCAGTGATGCCACGCGCCGGCGCGGCGAACACCGCCGGCACCTCAACTTTTCGCAGTCTGTTCGCCGGTGATGTCGATGAACAGGTCGGCGACCCGCTCTCGGTCGACGTCGACCTGGCTGAACTTCACCAGTTCGTCGTCGTCCCACTGGGTCGCCGCAACGTTGCGGACCAGGTCCCGCAGTCCCTGGTCGCGTGAAGTTCCGAAGTGCTCGGTGATCAGGTACCGGACGAGCTCCCAGCCGGCGAGCACGTCCGCGTACGCCCACTTCACCTCATCCGGCGTGGAGTCGAGGAACCCATCCAGGCCCTCGCGCCAGATACACGTCATCGACTCGAAGCCATACTCCTTCTCGTACTGCTTGAACTTGTCGTCGAGCCGGTCGAAGGTCCCCGTTCCGGGTTTCCCGGTGCTCTGCACGTTCGTCACCAGCACGTACCGGCGTACGCCCTCGCGCGCGAGGCGGCGAAGGTTTGCTTCCTCCCCGCGCACAACACCGGCCAGCCACGACACCGCGTCCTTGTGCTGGCCCGTCGACGACCACTTCACCTGGACCACCAGCGTCTTGCCGTCGGCCTCGGAGATGCCGTCCCGGCCTCCGTCAGACTGTCCCAGCGGAAGCGGTCGATACCCCGGGAACGCGTGAGGCATCAGCGCGTTCACCAACAGACTGGAAGTCGTTCGGCGTCAGACGCTCGTACAGGTACTTCTGTCCACTCGCCGGCACAGGGTAGGCCTCCTCCTAACTGGGAGCCACATCCTCACATCTGGGACCGACATCGTGGCGCCCATCGCGCGCGTCCGGCAGCGCTCTCGCCCCCATCCGTTACGTCCAGCCCCTCTAACGATCCACAGTCGAGACCGCTCGGACCCGTCACTCGGCGACTGACGACAATCGGCTCATTGTCGAGCAATGCAGTGCTGAAAGGACCATCAGTCCCGTTCGGAAAAGTTCGCTGTGTCTCGACATCGGGACCGTGCAAGGGGTTGCCGGAAACTTCTTCAACTTTCGGGGGGACGCCCTCTGACCTGCGGAAACGTGCGTCCCCCCTCAGCGTCCCCCCTGCAAACCAGGGGTTTGGGGGGACGGATGCGGGACGCCCGCTCGCGACCTTTCTGCCGTGCACAGCCACGGACGAAAGGAGCGAGCGCGATGAGTGTGGGAGACCAGGCTCGGCCTCGACGACAACAGCGAACTGCTCGACCAGGCCCGCCAGAAGTGGACCGCCTGGGTGGCCGCGGACCCACGGCTTGGCGTCGTCGAGACGTTCGACGACCTACGGGCCTGGCTGCCCTCGGTGGACAGCGCGGCCTCTGACGAGGTCCTCCTCGCGCTGGCCATGCTGGCGGCCCCCGACGGCGGTGACAACATCGCCGCCGCGGCCGCGCTCGCCAAGTGCCTGCTGCCCGGCGCGTGCCGGCTCGCGGGCTGGCTGAGCACCCTGCCGCCCCGCGAGGTCTTCCGCGACAGCCAGCCCGTCGCCTCCGGCTCGAGGTCGGCCGTCGAGCGGATCGACGAGTCTCGTGGCCTCCCAGGCTGTGGATCGAGGTCCGGACCTTCAAGTGGCGTCGACTGCGCAAGGTCGCCGCCAACATCCTGATCAACACCAGGGTTGGTGTCCTCCGCGAAGTCGGGGACTTCTTCCACGTCTCCCGGGCCGACCGCACCTGGGCGAACACCACCCTTGTGGAGTCCTTCTCCTCTGGCGACCTGACCGACGGCGACGCCGGCGCATGGAGCGCGGCCGCGATGCCGACCGAGCGGGTTGCGGGCGCCCTGTTCCACCGTCCCGAGATCCTCGCCGACGCCGGCCCGGAGCAGGAGGAGCCCTCGGCCACCGAGGAGCCTGCTGGAGTTTGCTGGCGTGGGCCTGCGAGAACCAGGTCATCAGCCCGGCCGATCGCTACCTGCTGCTGTGCCTGGTCGACGAGGCCGACCGGGTCGAGACCCGCAACCTCGCCCGCGGCTACGGCGGCCTGCTCAGCAACGAGGTCTCCAGCCGAGTCGCGCCCCGGGTCGGGGTGTCCGAGGCAACCGTCCGTCGCCACGGCTCGCGCAGCATGCGCGCCCTCGCCGCGGCCGCCCCCAGGAAGTTCGGCCATGACGAAGGAGCGCAACCGTGATCGCTCCCACCGCCCCACGACACCTAGGCGCCTGGAGGTGGTGAAGCCCATGACAAACACCCAGGACGACACCCTGGATCGTGGTGGGAGCCGGACGCCGCAGCAGATCGCTGAACTGTTCGCGATCGCCGGCCGCGAGACCGAGGCGATCGAGCAGGCTCACCGGCTGCGTCGCGCAGCCTGCACGAGGTCCAGGCCGCCAAGGCCCAGGCTGGCCAGCCTGACGCCGGCTGAGGTCCGCGCCGCGCTCGAGTTCCGTCGCGGCGGCATCGGGGAAGCCCAATGAGCACCCGAGTCTCAGCACCGGCCTGCAGCCGCCCGGCCCGGCCGGTTGGGGTCGACGAACTCAAGCGCGCATGGGACGCCCTCGCCGCCGGCGAGTTCCGCACCGGCCCCGGCGCCGGCAAGGGACCCCGCGGCCGCGGCACCGCTGCGGCCGACAAGTGGTCACCCGCGGCGGGGGAGCACACCATCGCCGTGATCGGATGCGCCGGCTCGGTCGGGGCCAGCACCATCGCCCTCGCCACCGGCCTGGCCGCGGCCGGCCCGGTTCGGGTCATCGAGTGCTGCTCGGTCACCGCCTCCGGCCTCGCCTCCGCCAGCACCGCCGGTCTCGGCCTGCACCCGACCGACTGGCGTCAGGGCAAGCGCGACCACGTCCTGCTCGAGCGGGCCAGCGAGGTCCTCGCCGGCGTCGACGAGGTCCCCCCTGCCGACCGACGCCGAGCATGAGACCCAGCCTGACCATCCTCGACGTCGGCTGGGAGGCCGGCCAACTGCTGGCCACCGACTGCTGGCTCGCCGAGGCCGTCCGCACCGCCGACCAGGTCGTCCTGGTCACGACCGCCACCGTCCCCGGGATGCGACGCGCCTCGGTCGCGCTCGAGTCTGCTGGCCAACCACTGGCAGCCCGAGCAGATCACCCTCGCCGTGCGCGGCCCGCGCCGCAAGAAGTGGCCCCGGGGTCTCGAGCACGCCGGCGGCCCCGCCGTACGTCGCGCGCTGGTCGCTGACCGGTGCGTGGAGATCCCCGAGGACCGCGAGCTCGCGGTCAACGGCCTGGACTCCCGCCCCGTCCCGACCCCCCTGATCTCGGCAGCACGTCAGCCTGCTTGAGCCCGCACACCTGCTCACCGACACCACCGAAAGCGCCTGACCCGCACCGGGGTCAGCAACCCAGAAGGGAAGTCCACCGATGGACGTCACGACCGCTTTCCTCCCGATGGCCGCCAAGGTCTGCCCGAAGGCGCCTCCCGGTGCCGTCGGGCCCACCAACGAGATCACCAGCCTACGTCCTGTGGGGCGTCATCATCCTGTTCGGTCTCGCGATCGTCATCGCCATCGGCGCGATCATCGCTGGCCGGGTGTTCTCCCTGCCGCACGCCTCCAAGGTCGGCGTGATCTCGGTGGTGGTGGTCTTCGCCTGCGCGATCGCCTACCTGGTTCTGCCCGGCATGCTCGACGGCATCCTCGGCAAGGGCTGCATCTGATGCGGCGCGCGGCCACGAAGAAGGCTGAGGGCACCAGCGAGTGGAGCCGTCGCCGCCTCCTCGGGATTCTGGTGATGGCCGTCGTCGTGGCTGCGCTCCTGATCGGTGGCCTGGTCTACGGGAGTTTACCTCGCCCTCGCCGGTATCGGCGACGACGCGAACGCGGCGGCCCCTGGGGTGGCGACCGGCGAGACCGACCGCTCAACGCAGGCCCGGGGCGCCGCGCACCGCGACGAGATCGCCGCCGAGTCGATGCTGACCGTCCCGGAGAGGGCCGCCTTCCCGGGAGAGACCATCAGCGCCGCGGCGCCCGTCATCAAGATCCCGACCGGCGCCGGCGTGAACGGCCCCGCGTTCGTCAGGACCGGGTTCCCGCAGACCCCCGAGGGTGCGATCGGGCAGGCTCGCCCAGATCGACCTCGCGGTGCTGCAGTCGATGAGCCTGACCACGGCCGAGGAGGTCTACAACGCGTGGGCCCTGCCCGGCGGGGTCCGCGCTGAGGACTGGTGGATCACCGCCAGCGTCCGCGCCTTCCTGACCAGCACCGGCATGGGCGAGGTCAAGGGCCCCAGGCTCCTCGGTCTCCCTCGAGCCGGCCGCCGCGCTCGTGAAGGGCACCGACGGCCCTGACTGGACCACCGTCTGCGTGCTGATGAAGGTCACCGCCTCCTACAAGCAGGAAGCCCAGATCGCCTTCGCCCACTGCGAGCGCATGCAGTGGGTCGGCGGCCGCTGGATGGTCGCGCCCGGCGCGCCCCCGGCCCCCGCTCCCGCGACCTGGCCCGGCACCCAACTGGCACACGAGGCCGGTTGGCGCACCTGGTCGACCGACGCCACTACTGACCCTGACCACATCGAAGGGGACCACTGAGATGAAGAACCTGACGACCGGCAACGACGACTCGCGAGCCACCCTGGTGCGCATCGGCATCCTGGTGGCGATCGCCACCATGGTGGCCACCGTTGTCTGGCTCGGTGCTCGCAGTCGAGCCGACGACGCCGGCGCCTCCGACACGGCCGGCGGGGACAACTCGAGCCAGACGGTCGAGAACACCTCGGTCGAGCAGGTCGCCCCGGACACCGCGCCCGCCGAGGGCGTCGTGATCCCGACCGGCACCGACCAGGTCGACGGCCACCCGACCGGATTCCCGGCCACCGACCTCGGCGCCGTGGCACTCCAGGTCGAGGTGGCCAAGGCCCAGCTCGGGTTCGACTACGACCAGGCCGTCACCGTCGCCGGCCTCTACGCCGACCCCGAGGACAAGGCCACCTTCGAGGAGCGCGCCCGCGCCGCGGTCGAGCCTGCGCCGCAAGCAGGCCGGCGTCCCGAAGGACGGCGACGTGCCTGCCCCCGCGTCGTACGCCCTCACCCCGATCGCCTACACCCTCGAGCAGACTCGACACCGGCTACTACGCGGTGAACCTGCTCAGCCTACGTCACGCTCACCACCGCCGACGGCAAGGTTAACGACAGCCTCTACGCCGGCACCCAGGCTGATGCGCTGGATCGACGGCGACTGGCGCCTGGTCACGGGCAGCGAAGCCGACATCCAGCACCTGGTCTCGGAGGGCCAGCCGCAGGCCGTGGCTCCCGGCACCCCCGAGTTCGAGAAGGCCGGCTGGATCTGGATCAACGGAGCCCCCCAGTGACCACGACCGCTATCGCCACTGCGCCCCGGGCGCTCCGACTGGGCCACCTGGTCAGGGCCGCCCTGGCGATCCTGGTCCTCACCACGCTCCTCGGAGCCTGCGAGCACCCTGCAGCCGCCCGCGGCGGCCGCCGCTGAGCCGGCGACCAACTCGGCCGCCACGACAGCCGAGCTCACCCCGGCCGCCACCAGCGGCCGACTGCCGGCCCGCGGCAACGTGAAGGTGGGCTGCCCCGGCCCCGACGCCCTGTGCGACCTCGGCGGCGACGCACTCGACTGTGCCAGCGACCCGATCGACTGCGGCAAGGACGCCGCCGGCGACGTGAAGGACGGCGCCGGCAACGTCCTGGACGGCGCGGGCAACCTGCTTCCGGACGGTTGCGGCATCCTCGACGCCATCTGCGGCGGCGACCTGCCCGGGTTGCCCGGGCTGCCTGGCGTTCCCGGGCTCCCCGGAATCCCCGGTCTGCCGAACGTCGGCGACGTCTTCGGCGGCGGCATCCCCGGCGTGGGTGACATCCCCAACCCGTTCGAGGCCATCGGCGACGTCATCGCCAAGGCGGCCGCCGACGCCTGGACCGCGGCCATGCTCGCGGTCTGGAACTCCGGCCTGTTCGTGCTGCGCATCGTGCTCACGTTCAGCGAGCCTGTTCTTGACCCCCGACCTGCGGGCCGACGGCCCCGGCAAGGACGTCTACGCCTTCACCCTGTGGCTGGCCCTGGCCCTGGTGGTCATCTTGGCGATGATCCAGGCTCGGCGCCGCGGCCTTCAAGCGCGAAGGCAAGGGACTCGCCCGGGCGCTCATCGGCGCCGGCCAGTTCGTCGTCATCAACGCGTGCTGGTTCGGTTACGCCGTCACCCTGATCGCGGCCTGTGGTGCGATCACGCGGGCGTTGATGAAGTCGCTGCTCAAGGTGCAGACCTGGCCGGACTGGGACCCGCTCGGTGGCCTCGGCGTCGACGACATTACCGACGCCGGCGTGGCCACCGCGCTGGCCTTCCTCGGGATCTTCCTGTGGCTGGCCGCCATCGGCCACCTTCTGGTCTACCTCGCACGGGCGGCCTCGCTCCTGGTGCTCACCGCCACCGGCCCCCTGTCGGCCGCCGGCCTGGTCTCGGACTTCACCCGGTCCTGGTTCTGGAAGAGCCTGCGGTGGCTGCACGCCGCCGCGTTCACCCCGGTCCTGATGATCACGGTGCTCGGCATCGGCGTGCAGTTCGCCAACGGCGTCGCGGCCCACCTGGCCGAGGACACCGCGAAGACCTTCGGCACCGCACTGCCGGCCGTCATGACGATCCTGATCGGCGTCGTCGCGCCCATGGCTCTGTTCAAGCCTTCTGGCCTTCGTCGACCCCGGCACCCCCAGCGGCGCATCGTTCCGTCAGGGCATGGCGATCCAGGGCGGCCTCCAGGGCCTGCTCGGCGGCGGCGCGGGTGGCGGCTTTTCGGCGGCGTCGACCACTGACGCCAACGGACGCTCCTCGGGCGAGCAGAGCGCCGAGTCCTCGACCGGCGACCGGTTCAACAAGTCCACCCAGGGCTTCCTCGGCAGGCTTCGGCGGCGTCGGCCGGGCGGTCGCGGCCGGGCTCGGGGCGATCAACTCCGCCGGCGCGAAGGCGACCTCGCTCATGTCGGACGAGACCAACCAGGCCGGCGTCGGCCAGAGCACCTACGGCCCCGACTTCAGCGGCATGGGTGGCCGGCAGTCCGGCGGTCAGTCCGGCGGCCAGGGCGGGAAGCAGTCGGATTCGCGGGGCGGTGACCAGAACGACGGCGACTCCTCGCTGCCGACCCCACCCACGCCTCCTGCCCCGCCCACCCTGCCGACGCTGCCCGGTGGCGGCGGACCGGGCGGCGGCTCTGGAGGCCAGGGCGGCGGCCCAGGGGGCGGGGGAGCGGGCGCAGGCTCCCAAGACCCCGGCCGCGGGCGGCGGGGGAGCAGCCGGAGGTGCCGGAGGTGCCGGTGCCGCAGCCTGGCGGCATCCCACCGGTGGCGGTGTAGCCCGATGCGCCCCCACCTCGAGCACCGATCGACAGCCACCGACCTCACTGACCAGAAGGGAAGCCGACGATGACCACCTACGCCGACTACCAGCGCGACCGCATCGGCTGGTTCTTCGGCCTCTCCGGAGGCCAGCCTGATGTTCCTGGCGCTGGCCAGCCTGCCGGCGTTCTGGGCGATCAGCCGCGGAGCATGGTTCTCCGCGTTCCTGTTCGCCCTGGTCTGGCTGTTCCTGCTGGCCATCACCGTGATCCCTGTGCGCGGCCGCTCGGCTACCGGCTGGGTGTTCGCCTCGACGATGTACGCCGTCGGAGGCCTGCTCGGCTGGACCTCGTTCCGTGCCAAGGCGACCCAGGGTCGCGCGGAGGACCTCGACACCCCGGACCTGCCCGGGGTGCTGCAGGGCGTTCAGATCCACGACGGCCCGCCGCACGGCTCGCAGTCGCAGCGCGTGGCGATCATCGAGAACCACGCCATGAAGACCTGGGCGGTCACTGCCTCGATCGTCCACTCGGGCATCGGCATGAAGGACGTCGAGGAGCGCGCCCGCTACGGCGAGGCGCTGGCCGGACTGCTCGACGTCGCCGGCCGGACCGAGAAGGTCGACGAGATCCTCTTCATGGTGCGCACCGTCCCCGAGGACGGCGCCGAGCGCGACCTGTGGGTCAACCGGCACCGCCGGCCGAACGCCCCGGTTCGTCGGAGGTCGTCAACAGCGGCCTGGCTCACGGCCTCACTCAGGCGTCGGTGCGCACCGAGACGTTCGTGACGATCGTCGTCCCCGAGACTCGGATCGCGCGCTCGGCCAAGGAGTCCGGCGGCGGCTTCGAGGGCCGCTGCCGTGAGTCTCTACCTGCTCATGGGCGAGATCGAGGCCCAGCCTGCGCGGCCCGATGGGGATGACCACGGTCCGGTGGCTTAGCTCGCCCGAGCTCGCGCTGGCCTGCCGGACTGGGTTCGCCCCCGGCGACCGCGCCGGCATCGTCGAGGCCCTCTCGATGCGCGAGAAGGACCCGAACGTCGACGCAGACGTCCCGTGGGCGATGGCCGGCCCGTCCGGTGCCGACGCGACGGTGCGCCACTACAGCCACGACGCCTGGAACTCGGTCGGCTCGACCATCAAGCCTCCCGACCCGCGGCGTCGCGATGGGCGCCCTGGCGCCGATCCTGACCCCGAGTGAGTCCGGGGAGCGTCGCTCGTTCGTCGTCGCCTACCCGATCGTGTCCCAGTCCAAGGCCGACCGGCAGTCTGGCAACGCTAAGTGGGCCGCCGACCTGGCCGAGGGGATGAACGAGAAGCTCGGCCGCAAGACCCGCGCCAAGCAGCGCGACGAGGCCCACAAGGCCCGGGGCCTGGACGCGAAGCCGGCCCGCGGCAACTCACTGACCCGGCCCTACGGCGTGTGCACCGTCACCGTCCCCAAGACCATGCGGATCACCGAGTTCGGCCGCCGGCTGGACGCCTCGGTCCGGCGCGCCGGGTTCGCGCCGCTGCGCCTCGACCTCGCCCAGGACGTCGGGTTCGCCGCGTCCACCATCCCCCTCGGTACCAGCCTGACCCGGAGCGGAGACGCCTGATGCCCCGGACAATCAACGCAGCCCCCCGCCGCAATCGCCCCCGTCGCAATGGTGCCGATCGAGGCAGGGACATGGCGGCCCTGCTCTCCGACTTCGGGCACGACCTGCCGACGATCCCTGTCCTCGCGCCGGAGGCCAAGGAGCCCCGGCTGTTCCGTTACGCCCCACGCCGCGGTGCCGCCCGCCGCGGCCGCGGCTGGGCCGCCGCCAGCGCTCCGGCACTGGCCTGGCGGATGACCAGCGACCAGGCCCCGGTGTTCTGGCCGTTCGTCTCCGCGCCCGCCCTGCCCCCGACCGGTGCGCAGATGGGTGTCGACCAGGCTCTCCGGCGGCTCGTTCTACTGCGACCCGTTCGGATGGGTGCTGCGCGACGACGTCCCCGCCACCAACCCGAACATCTTCCAGTTCGCCAAGCCGGGCAGTGGGAAGTCGGGAACCACCAAGGGCTTCTGCACCCGGATGATGCCGTTCGGCTACCGCACCCTGGTCACCGGCGACGTCAAGGACGAGTACGAATCGCTGTGCCGCGCGCTCGGCGTCGAGCCGTTCGCGATCGGCCCCGGGATGCCGGCGCGGGTCAACCCGCTGGACATGGGGCCGCTCAGCCACGGTTGGGAGAAGCTCTCGGCCGAGGAGGCGCAGCGGCGCGCCACCATCATCTTCAACCGGTGGCTGGTCCTGGTCCGCGGCCTGGTCGGCAGCATGAAGATCGACGACGAACGGCGGGTGCCGTTCGGCCCCGACGAGTCCGACGTCGTACGCAACGCCCTGGCCATCCTCACCGGCTACGCCGCCGGCAACAGCGTCCTGAAAGAGACCACCATCCCGCGGCTGTGGGACCTGCTGCGCAACCCCACCGAGGAGCCTCGTCCGGGCCTGCGAGTACGCGAACACCCGACAGTTCCTCGACGAGACCCGGCTGCTGCGCAACGCGCTGGGCGAAGCCTGGTCACCGGCACGCTGGCAGGCCTCTTCGACGACTTCACCAACATCGAGGTCGACTGGCGCGCCCCGATCCAGTCGTTCAGCCTCTCCCGACTCGACGGCCTCGGGGATGAGGCCGTGGGCATCGCGCTGCTGTGCATGAACTCCTGGGGTCGCGGGCTGCGGGAGATCGCCGAGCCTGGCGACCTGCGCATCGTCGTGCGCGACGAGGTCTGGAAGCAGATGCGCCTGGGCACCGCCGCGGTGGCCAGCCTTCGACGCCGACCTGCGGCTCTCGCGCGGCATGGCCGGCAAGGGCGGCGACATCCAGTTCTGCAACCTGCACAAGCCCTCGGACCTGCTCTCGGTCGGCGATGCCGACTCCCAGGCCTCGATGATCGCCAAGGACCTCCTCGAGTCGGCCGACATCAAGATCCTCGGCGCCCAGAAGCCCCGCGTCGCCCGCGAGCTCGACTCCATGCTCGGTCTCGGCCCGATCGCCCAAGACCTCGTCTCCGGGTGGGCCATGCAGGACAAGGGTCGCGCGCTGTGGTGCATCGGCGACGCCATGTACAAGGTCCAGACGGTGCTCCACCCGCTGGAGAAGAAGCTCTACTACACCAACGAGGCCATCGAGGCCGCAGGTTAGAAGTTCCGATGAAAATTGACGGTTTTGGCCGGAACCTGAGCATCTTCGAAGCCTGGGGGCGGTCGTACGTGCTCAGGTTCGAGCAACCCGCACCAGCACGATCCTGGCGGTGGGTCAGGGACGTTCCTTGTGGCCGGCTCGGAGCAGTTCGATCATCTCGGCGATGCGTACTGGGCGCTGGTCGGGCCGCCGCTTGGTCGATTCGATCCATCGCAGCCACTGCTTGCGGTAGAACTGCGCGAGTCCGTCGAAGGCGGCGGCCGCGTCTGGCGCGGCATCCAGTGCCTCGGCGATGTCCGTAGCAAGGTCTTCTCGCTGGGGTCCCTCGGGCTCGAGGACGACGTCGACGGTTGCCCCGTCGGTCAACGCGAGGCAGGTCCAGGCGGGGCCCAGGGTCATGACAGGTCCGGCGTCGAGCTTCTCGATGGTGCCGCGCAGGGATCGACCGGCCACCGATCCTGCGACCGGATGACGTGGTTTCGGACCCCACACCTGATCGGGGTCGAACGGGATGTGCACGTGCGTGCGGCCGCGCCGATCCACCGTGACGGTGGCCTGGAAGCGCTGGACCCTGCTCACGGGGTCATCGTGGCACGGGTGTCGGGCGTGAGGAGAGCGCCGAACAGCGAGCCGGCGAGTCTCCTCCGCCTCGATCTGGGAGAGGACCTGCCCGAGGATGCTCGGGTGCGCTGCGGACCAGGCAGCCGCGGTGGCCTGGCTGGCGAACAGGTTGAGGTATCCACAGCAGCAGTCCGCGGACGGGCCGCCACCGGCGTCGGCGCCGACGAACGCCACAGCGTCGTGGGGGTTCCATGTGGTGTGCCCGTTGTCGGTGGTGATGGTGATCTGTTCCCCGGTGATCGGGTCCTTGGTGTCGATGCGGACGTCCTGGCCCAACATGACCGGGATCCCGAGTGCGTCGATGCCGCACATGGCGTGGACGCTGACACCGCTGGCGATCGCGACTTGGTGCCGGGTCGGGGCAGGCTGAGAACGGGTACGCCACGACGACGTGGCCGTGTTGGTCGAGCCGGACGGTGTCGCTGTCGTGCAGCGCGCGCAGCGCTCCGGCCAGGGTGCTCGAGGTGGCGCCGGTCGCTCGGTGCAGGTCCTCGATCGTGGGTGGTCGTCCGGTGCTGGCGAACGTACGAAGGATCGCTTGGTGGACCGCTCGTTGGAGCGCGTCTTGGGGCAACGCGCGAGTTCGCCAGCCTGCTGAGCCGCTCGCCGGGGGTGCCGCTCGCGCACTCGGCCGCGTCATCGCCGCCTCCTGACTCCCCACTCGTCATGGCAGCGAGTGCGGCGCGCAGTTGGTCAGCGGTCGGCGCCGGCACGATCTTGTTGTCCTCGTCGCGGTACAGCCGGCACGAGATCCCGCACTCGCACGCGTCTTCGGTGGCGAACGGGTCGACGCCGTTGATCAGCAGGGTGGGTGAGCCGGCCATCCCCAGGGCCCGGGCATCGGCTTCAGTCTGCACTTCGCGGGTGGTCGCGGGGATGTCGGTGGCCTCGCGGAGGCGGTCGAGCATCGGCGCCAGGTTCGGGCAGTCCGGAACGTGCAGAATCTCGATAGCCGGTGTGGCCGGCGTGGCCGGCGTGGCCGGTGTGGCCGGTGTGGCCGGTGTGGCCAGTGTGGCCGGTGTGGCCGGTGTGGCCGGGGTTGCCGAGTTGGTCGGCTGCGGTGGGTTGGTCACGATGTGCTCCGGCTGGTCACGGGGTGGTCGGGGTCGGGCGAGGGGTTGCGATCGCTTCGAGGAGGGCGCAGTCGCGGTCCGCGGTCGGACGCTCGCAGGTGGCGATCAGGTCGCTCAGCGAGGCATGCATCCGCTGCAGGTCGGTGATGCGTGCCTCGAGGTCGGCGCAGCGGGCCTGGGCCAGGCTCGCGGGCGGCGTCACACGCCTCGGGGCCGCCGGCATCGAGGTGGAGCAGTTCTTCGACCTCGTCCAGGGTGAAGCCCAGCTCCTGTGCCCGCTTGATGAACCGCAGCAGACTCGACTGCCGTGGCGGGGAAGTCGCGGTAGCCGCCCGGTGTTCGGGGCGGCGGCGCCAAGAGGCCGCGACGTTCGTAGTAGCGCAGGGTCTCGGCGTTCACGCCGACGCGCTCAGCCAGTTCGCTGGTTCGCATGACCCCATCCTGAACCCCGGACCTAGGTACGGGGTCAAGTCCCGGTGTTGCGGAGTATTGCGTGGTGCTCCGTGCTCCTGGTTGCGGGAGAGGGCCGGGGGTGGCTGAGGTGTTCACCATTGAGATCAGCGACGACGCTTGGCTGCTGCCCCGATCTGGGTCTGCCGGTCGAGGCGCTGAGTTCGGGAGTCTTTGGCGGGTCTGCTCAGGTTCGAGGTGTCGGTTCGGCGGCGACCGTCAGGTCGGGGTGCTCGACGGTCTTCAGGTAGCGGGTGGCGCCGTCGACGCTGAGGCCGAACAGGTCGCAGATGCGGCGTACGTCGCCGCCGGTGGCGTGGATCTCGTGCAGGATGCGGTCCTCGCGCAGCGCCTGGGGGCGCAGCGTGATGCCCTTCCAGGGGAAGCCTGTGGCCCACGGGCACGAGCCGCGGTGCGGTGCGCCGGCTGACCAGCAGGTGCGGGTTGATGGAGCCCGGCCAGCGGCGGTTGCGGTGGTCGAGCCAGGCCGCGAGCCTGGTGCGCACCGGGGCGGCGAGCGGGATCACGCGGTCCCCGATCGTGAGGCGCCCGTCGACGATGTCGGTGAGCATGATCTGCCGCAGCCTGTTTGCCGGTGAGTGCGTGGAAGGCGATCAGGGCGACGGCGAGTGCGACGACCGGGTCGGGGTGGTTGAGTCTCGTCGCGGATAACGGCGGGGTCGAGTGCGAGTGGGATGTTGCCGTTCAGTGGCGTGTGCTTGAGGCCTCGCATCGGGTTGGCGAAGATCAGTCGGCGGCCCTTGAGGGTTCTGAACAGCGACTTCAGCCCGAGCTCGGCCGCGTGTCGTCGACCGGGGTTCAGCGGCAGCAGGGCGGCTTCGATGTCGGCGCGGGTGACCTGCGCGAAGGACTTGTAGCCGGCCTCGACCCAGGTGTTGACCACGGTGACCAGCCCCATGATCTGGATCCGCGCGGTCTGCGGGTCGCGGGGCACCTGCCGGGGTGGCTGCTGCGAGCCGTCGAGCATGACCCGCAGCCACAGACTCGAGGTGTTCGCGCATCAAGGGCGGCAGGTTGGCCGTCTTTGCGGCGAAGTAGACCTCGACCCGGCTGGGCCGGTCCTCGATCAGCAGCCCGGCCGTGGCGAGTACGTCGATGGTCGAGGCGATGTTGCCGGCGTAGCGGGGCAGTTGCAGGACGTCGGTGGCCCGGATCTTCGCGGTCGGAGTCTCGCGCAGGGTCTGCAGCAGGCGCAGCGATCGGGTTACGTCGTTGCGTTGACGTACCGACCAGCCGTACCGCTCGGCGTGCTCGTTGATGATGGCTGCGCAGTAGCGAGTCAGGCTCGCTGTCCTCGGTCAGGACCCGCCGGCGGACGGCCTCGGGGTCGGGCGCCATGTCGAACAAGGGCAGTTGGACGGTGTCCTCGTCGTCGAAGCCGGTCCCCGCCGGGTAGGGCAGCCGGTTCTTGTGGCGGCTCTTCCACGGTTCGCTGATCGCCTTACCGGCCCGCGGCCCCGGGGCCGACAGGCGTGGCGTGACGCGCTTCTTGAACAGCATGTTGGCCAAGAACAGCTTGCTGGCTGGTGGCGTTGGCGCCGACCAGGTCGAGGGCGCGGCCCGGCTCTTGGGTCATCTGTGCCTGTTCCACACAGAGTCGGCAGGCGCCCGAGTTCCCGATCCGCGCGAGTCGGCCGCAGAAGTCGCAGACGCCCTCGGGGTAGTGGGTGCGCCACCAGCGACACGGCCAGCAGGTCCAGTTGTAGCGCGGGTAGACACCCCACGCCATGCAGCCCTTGCACGCCCCGGGGCGTTGCGGGCTGCGTGGGTGGCACAGGCTGCACAGGCCTTGGCTGAAGTAGTCCTTCGCGGTCCCACAGGTGCGGCACGGCGGGGCGGGGAACGGTCCCCCGGGCAGGCAGTCGTAGCAGAAGTCGACCCGCGGATTGGTCCAGGCGACCGGGTTGGCCTGGCACCGGGTGCACCGCGGCGGCAGACGCAACGGAGCATCGGGTCCGGGCGCCGGCATCGGCTCGTCGTTTCCTGGTTGCCAGAGGTCGTCGACAGCGGCGGGGTCTACAGCGGCGGGGTCGACCGTGGCTTGCCGAACCGCGGGCTCACAACAGGGCTGGCGCTGCCGCCGTTCGGCTTGTCGTCGTTGCCGGTGACTGCCTCGGCGTTGCCGGCCCGGCGGGCGGCGACCTTCTCGGGCTCGGGGGTCATCAGGTCGTTGGGGGTGCACTCCAGCACCGCGCACAGCACGTCGAGCTCTTCGAGCCTCATCGTCGGCGGGGTCCCTGCCCACCACGACGACATCTTCCCGGCGCTGATCTCCAGACCGGCCTCGGCCAGCATCCGGCGCAGCCTGTGCCGACTTCCAGATCCCTCTCTCAGCGGCGCGAAGCCGCAGGCTCCACTGCATCTGCGTCCTCTCCTTCGGTAGTCGATCTGGTCTCGTCGATGGTCTTGTCGTGATGGGCGCAATCGGCCCGGCGTGTTCAGTCGGCGCGGAGTCCCAGCCGGGCCCCGACCCGGTCGTTGGCGGAGTTCCAGGCGTGCACGATGTGCTCGCTACGTACGTGGATGTAGCCCGAGGTCGTCGCCAGCCACTGGTGGCCCAGCAGGCTCCTGGATCGCCTTGATGTCCATGCCGACCTCGTACAGGTACGAGGCGCAGTAGTGCCGAAGGACATGCGGTGTCATCCGCTCCGACCACGCCGGCAGCCACTGATCAACCTGGATCGCCAGACCTCGGCGCAACGCGTTGGCGCCGACGCGACCGCATCGATCCAGGTCGCGGTCGAACCGCTCCGAAGGCAGCATCGGTGCGTCCGGGTTGTCCCAGTCCTGGCCGTACTGGTGGCGGACCTCGGCCAGCCACCAGTCGATGAGCCTGGTTGGCGCCGTTGATAGCCGGCACCAGCCGTGGTTTGTAGCCCCGGCCGCGGCTGCCCTTGCCGAACCGGACATGGAGCCTTGCCGAACTCGCCCAGGTCGGGACGCCAATCGCGGATGTCGAGCATCACGGTCTCGTTAATCCGCAGGCCCAGGCGGCGCCACAGCGATGCGGCGAAGTAGTCGCGGGCTGCCGGCAAGTACTTGCGGGCCTGCGGGATCGAACTCCGCCAAGCGGTGAACAGGGAGTCGATCTCCTCATCCGAGGGCGGGACGCGGACCTTGGCCAGCGACGCCCCGGACTGACGGTTGAACTCATCGATGGGCTGCTCGACGAGCACTCCGGTCGCCCGGCGGATCGTGCCCTCGTACCGGCCGATCACGAACTCGTAGAACAGCGACAAGGTGCCGGCCTTGCCGGCCCGGGTGGCGACGCTGTGACCCAACCGGCGTTGCTCTGCCAGGAACGAGTCGGCGTCGGCGCAGGTCGCCTCCCACAGCGGCTTCGTCAGCGACCGCGCGAACTCGATCACCACTGCCCGGGTCTGGCGGATGTGCCCATCGCTCAAGCCGGACGCCGACATCGCAAGCGCGTACTGATCAACGATCTCCTGCTCGAAGTCCTCGGCTGCCTGCGCACTCGACAGCACCAGTTCGCCCGCACCGCCACCCGGCAGCGCCACCAGACCCATCAGCCATTCAGTTCAAAGGAGCCGACCATGCGTCGATGCTACAGCGAAACCGTCAGCCACGGTGACGGTTCATCGGTTCACGGCTCAGTGAGCAACGAACCGACGCCACCTGCGCGAACGCCGGTCGGAGCCACAAACACGCTGATCGAACCTAAGTGCCTAGAGACAGCCGCCTGAGGGCGCGACCTTCGGATTGACCTGTCATGAAGAAGTCTGCTGCTCGCCGGACTGCCGGTCCTGATGATCTTCATGGGGCTCCCGCTCCTCATCAGCCTGGTGGTGGTGATGAGCACCACCGCGGCCGCCCAGTGCCGCACCCAGACCAACCAGTCGGCGCCCACCGAGTCCGGTGACCTCGGGGCCATCGACGGCCCCGTGGGCAGCCCGGTCAAGGGCAAGATCACCTTCGCCCAGGCCAACATCCCGCGGCGCTCCGGCCTCGAGGGGTTCCGGGCATCCATGCCCAAGGTCCTGTCCAAGAACCCCGAGTTTGTCACCCTCAACGAGGCCAGCGGCTGGAGCATCGCGCAGATCGAAGACGCCGCCCCCGGCTACTCCGCCTTTCGAGTGTCGACCCCGGCCGGAACCGGCGCCGGCGCCGAGCAGGCCATGGGCAACGTCGTGCTCTGGAAGAACTCGACCTGGACCAAGGTCAACGGCGGCCGAGTCCAAACTCGTCGACGACGACAAGACCTTCTACCACGGCCGCCCGGTCACCTGGGATCGCTTCGCAACGTGGGTGATGCTCCGGCGCGCCGACGGCGCCGTGGTCTCGGTGGTCTCCACCCACCACATGACCAACCCCCACAAATGGCCTCGCCAGCACGGCAACCCGCCACTGACCCGGCCCCAGCAGTACGGCGCCGGCATGGACATCCTGCTGCAGCTGCGCGCACTCCTCGCCACCCACGGCCCGGTGCTGATCGGCGGCGACATGAACACCCAGGCCTCCTACACCGACATGCCCTGGACGGCAGCCGCGAAGATGAAGGCCGCCGGCTACGGATGGCACAACCACGGCGTCGACTTCATCTTCTTCCCCCACCACCAGGGCGCCCGCCTCGAGCAGGGCTGGGACGGCACGATGGTCTCGGACCACCACTGGCTCTCGGCCCGCATCGCCATGAACGGCGCCGGCCCGGAGGGAACCCCCGAGGCCACCACCGGCAGCGAGGGGGTTGTGCCGGCGGCGTACACCGCGAAGACGGCGGCCGAGGCGCCGGCCGGCGACGTCCTCGCCCAGCCTGATGCGCCTGCGGTTCGCGTCCAACTACCCGACCCTGACCGCCGAGCAGGCCCGCAACGCGATCACCATCGCCCAGGTCGCCCGCGACCTCGAGATCCCCCCGCTACGGGCTGCAGATCGCGATCGCCGCCGCGATCCAGGAGTCCAAGCCTGGTCAACCTCAACAGCGGTGACCGCGACTCCCTCGGCCTGTTCCAGCAGCGCCCGTCGACCGGATGGGGGAGCCCAGAACCAGATCACCAATCCGGTGCTCGCGGCTCGCGCGTTCTTCGGCGAGGCACAGCACACCGGAAACCCGGGCCTGCTCGACATCCCGGGCTGGCAGAACATGTCGCTCACCCAGGCCGCGCAGGCCGTCCAGCGCTCGGGCTACCCCGACGCCTACGCACAGTGGGAAGACGTCGCCGGCGACATCACCGACCTCCTCGGCGGCGACCTGCCCGACCTTCCCGAAGACGGCTCGACCACCAACGTCGCCAACTGCCAGGACGACACCGTCAACCCGGTCACGATCGGGACCCTCAACCTCCTCGGTGCCGGCCACACCGACCAGGCCGGCGAGCGGCCCGGATACGACACCTGGGACAAGCGCCTGCCTGGCGCCATGCGGACGATCGAGAACGCCGGCGTCTCCATCGCCGGCCTCCAGGAGGTCCACCCGCCCCAGGCCAAGGCCCTGGCCGACCGCTACGCCGCGAAGTGGGGCATGTACCCGGCCAGCGGCAAGGCCCAGAACCGGGTGATCTGGGACCGCAACGAGTGGGAGCAGACCGACGCCCGGCTCGTGCAGATCCCGTACTTCGGCGGCAAGGACGTCGGCATGCCGCTGGTCCAGGCTGACCGGCACGGCCGGCGGCCCCAGCGCCGGACAGGTCATCTGGGTCTGGAGCATCCACAACCCCGCGAACACCCAGGGCAACGCCGCGGGACACCGCAAGGAAGCGCTGCGCCGCGAGCCTGGCCACCATGACCGAGCCTTGCCGGCACCGGCACGCCGGCGGTCATCGTGGGCGACTTCAACGACGGCAGCGACGGCAACAACTCCTCGCACTGCGCGCTCACTCCCGAGCCTGACCAACGCCTTCGGCGGCTCCGCAGAACCCTGCAAGAAGCCCAAGAAGGACGCACCGATCGACCACGTCTACGGCGCCAACCTCACCTGGGCCAGCGCCGAGGTCGACAACAGCACCAAGGCCAGCAAGGCTCGCCGATCACCCGTTGGTGACCGCCACCACCGCGGGCAGCAGCGCCGGGTGCGCCGTCGACTCGAGCACGACGGAGGCCAAGTACAACCTCGGCCCGGTCAAGCCGCAGCTGACCCAGACTGGTCAACATCCTCGGGCCCATGTTCGACATCAAGACCGTCGGCGGCTACCGCGCGAGCGCGACCGACCCCAACGGTCACCCCGCCGGACTCGCCGCGGACTTCATGGTGCCGCTCAACGCCGCGGGTCGCGCGCAGGGCGACCGACTCGCCGCCTACGCCAAGACCAACGCGAGCAAAGCTCGGCATCGACTACATCATCTGGTACCAGCGCATCTGGTCGGTCGCACGCGCCTCCGAGGGCTGGCGGCCGATGGAGGACCGGGGGAGCGCCACGGAGAACCACCTCGACCACGTGCACATCAACGTCAAGCCCGGCGCCTCCGTCCAGCCGGTTGGCCTCGAGGGCGCATCCTGCGACGAGGTGGTCTACCCGGTGCCCGCGCAGTACATCGGCACCGACAACCACAACTGGCACGAGACCGGCCCCTACTGGTCCAACTGGCACACCGGCACCGACTTCTCCGCCCCCTGCGGAACCACCGTCTACGCCGCCCATGCCGGCACCATCGAGATCGACACCACCCAGGGGTGGGCCGGCCCGCAGGCTGGTCAAGGTCACCACCGGCGCCGGGTCTCTGACCACCTGGTACGCCCACATGCAGACAGTCACCGTGGGCCGTGGCCAGACCGTCGCCGCCGGCGAGCCGATCGGGCGGGTCGGCAAGGAGGGCAACGTCTCCGGCTGCCACCTCCACTTCGAGGTCCACCTCAAGAACGGCTCGATCTACGGCCCCGACAACGTCGACCCCTCGACCTGGCTCGCAGAGAACGCATCGCGTCCGAGCCACGCAGTCTGACCGGGCCGTGTGATCGCACCGGGGACCTGACGGCACATAGGTGACCAGCGAGGCCCAACACGTGACCTAGACCCACGACCGCCCGGAGGTGGCCAGACCGATGCAGCGCGAGCGACGACGAGACCCCTACCCCTGGACCTGGGAGGTCCCTCTGGCCGTGACGGTGGCGACCCTGTTCGTCCTCGTCATCGGCATCCAGGCTCGGCCGAGCCGTCGCCAACCTGATCGCCGGCGCCGGATGGACCTGGCCCGACGCCAACGCCGGCACGTTCCCCTCACCCATCGGCACCGCGTTCTGGACCAGCCTGCCGCGAGTCCTTGGCGGCAACGCCCGAGCCGGGCTCCCCAGCCCCGCCCCCGACGACCTGGCCGGCCGCGGCCTGGTCTGGGGCGGCATCGCCCTGACCGAGTCTCACGTTGCTGGCCGCGACCATCTGGGCCGGCGTATGGGCCTACCAGCGCTGGGGTCCGGGCCGCATGCGCGGCATGGCGACCGCCGCCGAGGCCGAGAAGCCTGCTCGGCGTCACCCGCCTCCGCAAGGTCGCCGGCATCGTCCGCCCGGACCTCTACGGCAAGCACGCCGCGACCCCGGCGCCGGTCCAGCGCGCCATCGGCGACCTCACCGAACAACCCGGCCCACAGGCTGGGCCACGGCCTGAGCCCGTGGCTCCTGGACGGCCGCCGAACGAAGGAAGACCGATGAGCAACGAGACACCCCTGCGAGGTCACCCGACCATTCGCGCCCGCAGCCGCCGACGCCTCGGCGGCATCATCTGTCGTCGACGCGGCCACCGGCCCGTACTCGTCGAGAAGCACTACTACGTGGGTGTCGGCGACGTGGAGCTCGTCGGCGAGGCGCGCGACCTCCTTTCGGGGAACACGTTCCCGCTCCTCGGCCGCCGCGCAGAAGAGCGCCAGGGCCGCGCGGTGATCTGCCGCCGATGCCTCGCTCCGTGCGGGGACACCGTTCCGGAGGTGGCTCGATGAAGCCTGAGGTTCGACCCCTGGGACGTGGGCTGGCGCATCGGCAACGCCTATGAGCCGCGAGGCGGCGAGTTTGTGGGTGCCGTGGGACCGCACCGCCGGCGTGATCGGCCCACAGGGCTCCGGCAAGACCCTCGACCTGCTCACCCCGGCGCTGCTCGGTGCACCTGGTGCCGCCCTGGTGACGCTGACCAAGGTCGAGGACCTGCTGCTCAGCCTCAGCGAGCGGTCCCGTGACGAGCGGCCGTGCGTGGTCCTCGACCCCTTCGGTCTGGCCGAGGGCATCTGGGGTCACGGTGTCGATGAGTTGATCTGGGACCCGATCGCCGGCTGTGTCGACCCGAAGGTGGCCGAGCGGCGCGCCAAGGCATTCACCGCCGGCACCGTGAAGGGCGCGATCACCGGCGGCACCGGCGACGACGCCGCCCGGTTCTACGCGGCCGAGTCCGCGAAGGTGCTGCAGGGCTACTTCCACGCCGCGGCGCTGACCGGGAAGACGCTCGAGGACGTGCTGCAGTGGGTGGCCAACCCCACGGCGGCCAACGAGCCGATGGAGATCCTGCGCCGCCACCCGCACGCCGAGCCGTTCTGGCACGGCCTCCTGCACGGAGCGCTGAACGGTGACGACCGCACCGCCGGCAATACCGTCACCACGGTGCAGCAGGCGGTGTCGCTGTTCTTCCAGGCCGACATCCGCCGCCGCTGCATCCCCAGCCCGGGCCACCCCGCCACCGACCTGGCCGACGTGATCCGCCGCCGCGGCACCATCTACCTCCTCGGCCGCGAGGACCCCTACGCCTCGGCCAGCCCGCTGATGACCGCCGTCGCCGAGCACGTCCTGGACACCGGCCTGCTGCTGGCCAACAACTCCCCGTGGGGAGGCCGGCTGTGCCCGCCCCTGGTCTCGGTGCTCGACGAGCCTGCCCTCAACTGCACCGCTGCCCACGTTGCGCACCCGGATGGCCAACGAGCGGGCCCTGGGGCTCTCGTTCATCTGGGCCGCTCAGACCCGCCCTCAGCCTGACCAGCATCTTCGGCGAGCACGAGGCTCGCGCGCTGCTCGGCCTCACCAACACCCTGGTAATGTTCGGCGGATCCAAGGACGTCGCCTTCAACCAGGAGATCTCCGACCTCCTCGGTCAGGTCCGGATCGGCCGCCGCACCCACCGCGGCAGCGGTGGCGGGTACGAGGGCGACGACATCGCGATCATGCGGCCCGAGGAGGTCCGCCAGTTGCCCGAGCGGCAAGCCCTGGTGATCGCCGAGAACGGCAAGCCGATCATCGCGAAGCCTGCACCGCTGCGTCGAGGGCAAGGCCGGCGAACGGCTCCTGGCCGACCAGCGGGCGCTGCGCGAGCGGCTGACCAACGACCGGCGCCTGGTCATCACCCCCGAGGCCCGCGCCACCGCCGCGCTCGTCGAGGCCCGCCGACTCGGCTTCGTCGACGACGAGAACGACCACCATGACGGTCAGGCAAGGAGTGAACTGTGACCACCGAGCAGCAGACCCGCCGAGCGGCGCCAACACTGATGGTCTTCCCGTTCCCCGTCCCCGGCAACCACGTCCGGCTCGCCTACCGCGAGCTCCGCATCGCCATCAACGGCACTGAGGAGCAGAGGAAGGCTCTGGGCAACCACGCGCTGCTGCCGCGGCCCTGGGAGCCGGCATCCTGCCTGGACCCCAAGCCTGCGTCACGACCTGTGGGAGTGGCTCGAGGACGTCGTGATCTGGCTCAACCGCGAGTACACCTGGGACGTCTCCGGCCTCATCCCCAGCCTGCTGGCCCCTGCACCCGCACCTGGTCCACGAGATCGCCGTCCTGGCCGACCAGCGCCGGCGAGCCGGCCTGGCGATGACCAGCGACGCGCTCGAGGAGTGGCACCGCTACTGCCTGACGGCGTTCACCGACCGCATGCGCAACAGGCTGCGCGCGCACTGCGACGACGAGCACAAGAGCCTGGCCGGCCAAGCCCCGCCACAACGAGCACCTGGCCGACGCGAGGCGCCAGCGACGCGAGAACACCTTCGCCTACGACATCGACGCCCTACCCGCCAACAGGCGGGCACACGAACAGCGGCCGGCCCCGGCAGGCCCACCGAGGCTCGGCCTGGTCGACCTCGACACCGGCGAGATCCACGACGGCGACGAACTCGGCGCGCAGCCGCGCACCCGCACCGAGAAGGGACCACGTGAATGATGCACGTGAAGGAACGCTCCGAGGACATCGGGCGAGTCCAGCGCGCACTCAGGCGTGCCGAGCACCGAGGAGCAGCGTCAGCAGTTCGAGGCAGCGGGCGAGGACCTCGAGGAGCGTGCGACGGCTGCACGCGGCCGCCAGGGGGAGCACCCTGCGATCCCGTCGACGTCGTCGACCACGGACGTGGAGCTCACGCCCACTTCATCGCGATGAAGCGGCCGCGACGGTCTTGAGTCGGCCTCACAGCGCCTCTGAGAGTCGCGGAACCCCGTCTGGCCGGGACTCCTGACCCCGTCCGGTTGTCAGTGAGCGATTCTGAGCGCGCTCGCCGCGGCTGCTGTCCAGGCGTAGAACGGCCCCGATCCCGCGTCCGCAGTGCTTCTCCTCATGGTAGCGATCGCCTACCTCGGCGGCGCCTTCCTTGTGGTCGCGGCGCTGGCGAAGGTCCTCTCGTCCTGGTCCGCCAGCCTGGCGCGCGCTGCCACGCTGAACCGGTCGACGACGTCCTGCGGACTCGGGCCGCCGCGGCGATGGCGGCCGTCGCCGCTCTGGCGAACGTCGCGCTCCCGGCGACCGACGTCGTCGCCTACCTCGGTACGCCTCCCGGCCACGGCGCACTCATAGCTTCCGTGGGTCATTTCCGGCCGAGGAGGGTGGGTCGGTGGCCGCTGAGGTTGAGCATGGCCAGCGCCATGAGGGCGTCGGGGCTGGCGAAGCCGAAGGCCATGCGAGTTATCAAGCGGATCTTGGTGTTGACCGCTTCGATGAATCCGTTGGAGGAAGAACCCCGAGAACCTGACCACCCGACAGCAGGCGCAACTCGCCTGGATCGCGAAAGCCTGAGCCCACAGTGCACCGCGCCTGCCTCCTCAAGGAAGCGCTCCGACTGGTGTTCCAGCCTCCCCACGACGAGGCCGTCGAGGTGCTCGATGCGTGGATCGACTGGGCACGTCGCTGCCGGATCGAACGGTTCGTGAAGGCTGCAGCGGACCATCGTCAACTACAAGGCCAAGATCCTGGCATCGATGGAGCACGGCCCGAGAACACCCGCACGGTCGCCTTGTCCCGCCCGACACCGGCCCACACCAGCCGGCCAGTGTCGTGGTCGACCACGATAGTCAGGTGCTTGTAGTTGCGCAAAAGATCTCATCGATCCTGATCCGACGCAGTCCGGCGAACAGGTCGAGTCCACCGTCGATGTCGTCCCAGACCTGGGCGGTGCGCACGGTGCACCCGTGTCGCAGACGCCGCAGCCCGCGCGTCGTGGTCGGACATGGGCGAGAGGACGAGTCTCGTCTTCCTCGTCGAACTCGACGTCCTCGATGACGGTGCTTGTCGACGCCCAACAGGGCGCGCCATAGGCTGGTGTTTCGCACGCAATTCTCCGCTCCGTGGTCCTGACTCCTACAAGCCAGAAACCTAGAGTGGGAGCGGCGTGCGGCCGTTCAGGCGCGATCGACCACCCTCGGAAGCGTCATAAGAACCGTCGTTGTCACGTTTAGGGCATCAAACACCGCCTCATCTGGAGCAGCAGGAGCGCACCCCGGCCTTCGTGTGCAGTGCGCATGCTCAGGCTCGGTCCGCGGCGACCCACGTTGCGGAATTCGCTTGGCGACTTTCCCGTCCAGCGCTTGAAGGCGTGGGAGAAGTTTGCCAGGTCGCTGTAGCCGAGGTCGACCGCGATCTGGCTGATCGTTAGGGACTGGTCGAGCAGGCGGACGATGGCCCTCTCACGTAGCAGGGATTGTCGAACCTCACGGAAGGTCGTGCCCTCGTCGTCAAGGCGTCTTTTCATGGTGCTGGGGGAGACGCCGAGGAGTGCCGCGACGTCCTGGCTGCTGCTGCGTCCGGGATCCTCCTCGAGCAGGCGCCTCACGCTCTCCGTGACGCTGGTGGCGCTGGTGCTCCGCTCGAGCGTGCGGCGCAGGCTCGGTGACGGCCAGGCGGTAGGCGACCGGGTCTGGGAATCGGCAGGGGGCTTGGAGGGTCTCGGCGGGCACGTCGATGAAGGATGCGTGTGCGTCGAAGGCCAGGCGTCCGGTCAGGAGGCCTGCGTAGCCTTCCGGAAACCGGGGGCCTTCCAGGCCAGGTGCAGCGTGACGCCCGGCGGCGAGCCGGCCAGCATGTCGAGCAGCCGAAGCAATGCCGCGCCACCGTAGGTAATGACCAGACAGTCGAGATCGGGATCGCCGGTATGGCCGCTGAGACCCACCGTCAGGCTGCGCTGCCCCTGGTGGAAGTGGGGGCGAAGGGCCCCGGAGATGACGGGCAGATAGCCGAGCAGACTCGAAGACCTCGGTCACGGATCCAGCGCTGACCAGGGGCACGCTCAAGGGGCCGAACGAGGTCAGCCTGGGCCCTCTCGGCGAATGCGAGCCCGAGCCTGGGTGGCGCCTTCGGAGTCGAGGTGGGGGGTAGACCTCGCGGAACCACCGGACCGGCACCTGTCGGTCGTGCCGGACCAACCCGACCGGAGGTGCCATGGTGGTCGATGATCCGACGGAAGTGGGCCACGGCGTCGGGCTCGAGGACGTCGCTGTTCAGGAGCCTGGACGAACGCCAACGGAGGCACCCCGGGCTCGGGGGAAATCATGGGAACTGACCTCCTGAGCCGAAATCACAACATATTGACGCGGGTGACCATAGCCACAGCATGACCAGAGTGCCAACACTTGTCTCACGTTCGAGCAAGGAGTTGTTTCATGTCAGTTGTCACCTTCATCTCGCATGACGGGGAGAAGCACGAGGCGCCCCTCGATGAGGGTGTGTCCCTCATGCAGATCGCCGTAGACAACGCGGTGCCCGGGGTCGATGGCGACTGTGGCGGGGAGGCCGCGTGCGGCACGTGCCACGTGATCGTCGACGACCAGTGGGTCGCCGAAGTCGGCCGTTCTGGTCCGGTCGAGGAGGAGATGCTCGCCATGAACCCCGAGCGTGAGGCGACCTCGCGACTGTCGTGCCAGATGCGGGTGAGCGAGAACTGGGACGGCCTCGTCGTCCGACTCCCCGAATTCCAGATGTGACTGTCGAGAGGAAGATCGCAACATGACGACGCTGACTACCGTGACCGACGCAGTGGCTGAGCGAGCCCAGTCCATCGTCCCGATGGAGATCCAGATCCGCGGAGCGCACCTGTACGACAAGACCCGTCGCTTCGTGACACGGACCAACGGGAAGAAGATTTTCGTCGAGGAGCCCCTTCCCCCCGTGGAGGACGTCGCCCTCGCCGACATCGACTTGAGCAACCCGTTCCTCTACCGTCAGGGCAAGTGGCAGTCATACTTCGAGCGCGTGCGCAACGAGGCACCCGTCCACTACCAGGCCAACAGCCCGTTCGGACCTTTCTGGTCGGTCACCCGGCACGCCGACATCATCGCGGTCGACAAGGACCACGAGACCTTCTCCGCTGAGCCCTTCATCATCATCGGCGAGCCTCCGCGATTCATGGATGTTGCCATGTTTATCGCAATGGACCCGCCCAAGCATGACCGCCAGCGCGCTGCCGTCCAGGGCGTCGTAGGCTCCCAAGAACCTGCGCGAGATGGAAGGACTGATCCGGTCCCGCGTCCGAGAGGTGCTGGACGACCTCCCGACCGGTGAGCCCTTCAACTGGGTCGACCGCGTCTCGATCGAACTCACTGCGCGGATGTTGGCAACCTTGCTGGACTTCCCTTATGAGCAGCGCCGAAAGTTGGTGGAGTGGTCGGACTTGGCCAGCTCCATGGAGCAGGCCAACGGCGGTCCGTCGGACAACGACGAGGTGTTCCGCGGGTTCGTGGACGCGGCGCGAGGGCTAAGTGCCCTGTGGCGCGACAAGGCGGCACGGCTCGCGGCGGGCGAGGAGCCCGGATTCGACCTCATCACGATGCTGCAGAGCAACGAGGACACCAAGGACCTGATCGACCGTCCGATGGAGTTCCTGGGCAACCTCGTTTTGCTCATCGTTGGCGGCAACGACACCACTCGGAACTCCATGAGCGGGGGCGTCCTCGCCCTGAACCGGTTCCCGGACCAGTTCGAGAAGTCTCAAGGCCAACCCTGACCTCATCCCCAACATGGTCTCGGAGATCATCCGCTGGCAGACGCCGCTGGCCTACATGCGTCGCGTTGCGAAGAAGGACACGGTCCTCAACGGCCAGTTCATCCGCAAGGGCGACAAACTGGTCATGTGGTACGCCTCGGGAAACCGCGACGAGCGGGTGTTCGACCGGCCGGACGACTTGATCATCGACCGCAGAAACGCACGTAACCACATCTCGTTCGGGTTTGGCGTACATCGGTGCATGGGCAACCGGCTGGCGGAGTTGCAGCTGCGGATCCTGTGGGAGGAGCCTGCTGCCGCGCTTCGAGAAGATCGAGGTCGTCGGTGAGCCGGAGTACGTCCAGTCCAACTTCGTGCGCGGCATCAGCACGCTGATGGTCCAGACTGACCCCGAAGACTGACTCGTGACCGAGAGGAGGGCGCTGGTCGTCGGTGGCAGCCACGCCGGTGTCCAGGCTGGCAGCCAGCCTTCGTCAGGAGGGGTGGGCAGGTGAGGTTGTCGTTGTCGGTGACGAGCCGGCGCTTCCGTACCAGCGCCCTCCCCTGTCCAAGGCCTACCTCACAGGCAAGAGCAGGCTTGGAGGAGTTAGCCATCCGCAAGGCGGAGTTCTACGACAAGCACGACATCCGCCTCGTGCGGGGGACGGTCACGCAGGTCGATCGTTCGGCGCGACAGGTGGTGTTGAGTGACGGTGAGGCTATGGCGTACGACGGTCTCGCCCTGTGCACGGGAGGCCGGGTGCGCATCCTGTCCGTGTCCGGCATCGATTTGCCGGGGATCTTCTACCTGCGGACCTTCGCGGACGTCGAGGCGATCCGTGAGGCCACGGCCGCGGGTCGCCACGCCGTGATCGTCGGCGGCGGGTACATCGGTTTGGAGACAGCCGCGTCCCTGCGGGCCCTCGGCCTGGAGGTGACGATCCTGGAGGCAGCCGAACGCGTGCTCGCGCGGGTCACGGCACCCGAGGTCTCGGCGTTCTATGAGCGCGTCCACCGCGACGCCGGCGTCGTTATCCGGACGGGTGCCCTCGTCGAGGCCATGGCCGGCGACGACCGCGTCCGTGAGGTGGTCCTGGCCGGTGGTGAGCGGATCTCCGCCGATCTCGTCATCGTCGGTGTGGGCCTGGTTCCCAACACCGAGTTGGCCGCCGAGGCTGGCCTGCACGTCGATAGCGGGATCGTGATCGACGACCTCGCCCGCACCAGCGACCATCGGATCGTGGCCGCCGGTGACTGTGCCAGCCACCGCATGGCTCGCTACGACCGGCTCGTGAGGCTGGAGTCCGTGCCCAGTGCCGGGGAGCAGGCCAAGACGGCAGCCGCGACGCTGTGCGGCAACGAGCGCCCTATCGCAGCGCTGCCCTGGTTCTGGTCCGACCAGTACGACCTCAAGCCTGCAGATCGCGGGATTGAACACCGGTTACGACGAGTCTCATTCTGAGTGGCGACCCCACCCGTGATCGCGACTTCACCTGCTACTACCTCCAGCAGGGCCGGCTGCTGGCCGTGGACTGCGTGAACCGACCGCGGGACTTCATGAAGGCCAAGCAAACGATCGGCCAAGGTCTCGACTTCGACCGGGCCCAGGCTCCATGCCCCCGTCGCATCCTGAGGTCCCATCTCTTGGCCCCCGACGCGCGGGCCTGCCGTCGCGTCCCGGCGCCGAATAACGCCAATACCTGAAGGAACCTCGATGCAGAGCACCATGATGAACATACCCCTCACGACCGCCGCGATCCTGCGGCACGGTTCGCGCGTGCACGCCACCGCACGTGTCCGTACGCTCCAGATCGACGGCTCGGTCAAGGTCGGAACGTTCGCAGACGTCGGTCGCCGGTCGGCGCAGGCTGGCCCACGCCCTGCGCGTCTGTGGGGTGACGGGCGACGATCGGGTCGCAACCCTCATGTGGAACAACCAAGAGCACGTCGAGGCCTATTGCGCGGTGCCCTCGATGGGCGCGGTCCTGCACACCCTCAACCCCCGCCTGACCCCCGAGCAACTGGTCTACATCGCCAATCACGCCGACGACCGGGTGGTACTTGTAGACGGTACCTTGGCCCCCCTCCTGGAGGCAGTCCTGCCGCAGGCTCCCCCGACTGCGCACGGTGGTTGTGACGGGGGGCGTCGACCTCGCGCCGCTGCAGCGTGACGGCCTCACCGTGGTTGCCTACGAGGACTTCATCGCAGGCCAACCGGAGACGTTCGAATGGCCGGAGGTCGATGAGGCTCTCCGCTGCGGCGATGTGCTACACCTCGGGCACCACGGGAAACCCGAAGGGCGTCGCCTACAGCCACCGGTCGACGTACCTCCACTCGATGGCTGCGTGTGCCGCCGACGGGCTAAGCGTCAGCGGTGACGACGCGATCTTGGCTATCGTCCCGATGTTTCACGCCAACGCCTGGGGACTGGTCTACGCGGCTCTGATGGCTGGAGCCGACCTGGTCATGCCCGAGCGGTTCCTCCAGGCCGAGCCGCTGGTCCGCCTCATCTCCAGTGAGCGTCCCACCATCGCTGGTGCCGTGCCGACGATCTGGAGTGACGTACTCAATTACCTTGAGGCCAATCCCGGCCAAGACATCTCCTCATTGGGGCTGGTGGCATGCGGAGGGTCGGCTGTACCGCTGCACCTGATGCAGGTCTTCCAGGAAAAGTATGGCGTGCAGATCGTGCAGGCTTGGGGGATGACGGAAACCTCGCCGCTGGCTGCCATCGCGCGGCCCCCGGCGTCGGTGAGCGGTGAGGAGCACTGGGCGCTGCGGGCCTCGCAGGGGCGGCCGGTCGCCGGGGTCGAGGTGCGGCTGGTAGACGACGAGGGCAACGAGGTGCCGCACGACGGTGAGTCGGTCGGGGAGATCCAGGTGCGTGGCCCATGGATCACCGGATCGTACGTCGGCGGCGAGGACGCGGAGAGGTTCGACAACGAGTGGCTGCGCACAGGGGACGTGGGACGCATCGACGAGCGCAGTTTCGTCACCCTGACCGACCGCGCGAAGGACGTCATCAAGTCGGGCGGCGAGTGGATCTCCTCGGTGGAACTCGAACTGCTGCTCGCCGGTCACCCCGACGTGCTGGAGGCAACGGTCATCGGCGTGCCGGACGAGAAGTGGCAGGAGCGCCCCCTCGCCGTGATCGTGAGGCGTGAGGGCACCGAGGTGGGCCCCTCGCAGCTGCGGGACTTCCTGGAGGGCAAGGTAGCCAAGTGGTGGCTGCCCGAGCGTTGGTGCTTTGTGCCTGAGGTGCCCAAGACGTCGGTTGGCAAATCTGACAAGAAGGTGCTCCGCGGCCAGCACGCCGACGGCGTCCTCACGGTCGTCGAGGTCTGAGCCCTGATCCACCGCGGTTGATCTGTGGTCGGTGATTCCGGTCGATTGCGAGTGGCTCGTGGCGTTGGGCGTGGCTGAACTGCCGGCTTGTGCCGGCTCTTCTACGTCGGGTTCTCGGGTCGTGCCGTCGCCGGCGTGGGGTGGTCAGGCCGTGTTCCGGGGCTGGCGGGCTGGTTGCGGTCGACCACAGCAACTCCCAGCCGCGTGCCCAGGGCCAGCGGGTGGGCAGGTGCAGCACGAGCCGCCGTCCGGTGGTCGCGATCCGGGCGGGGATGTTGATGAGCCTGGTCCGCACGGTGGCCCACCGGGCGGTCTGCATCGACGAGGCGACGGCGGTGGCGCGAGCGATGTTGAACGCGATCACTGCGGCCGCGACCCAGGCAGCGTTGGCGGTGTACTTCCCGGACGGCAGGTGCGCGAGTGGGCCGTACTTCGACTCTGCGATGACCTGCTCGACCAGGGCGTGGTCACGATGACGCTGATCGGCCTCGACCATCGACAGGGTGCTGTTGGTGATGAAGGCGTGGTGGCGGTAGGTCGCGAACAGTTCGCGCTGCTTGGTCCCGTCCGTGGCCAGTGGCTGGGGTCGCTTGACGCGACGAACGATCAGGCGGCACGGGACGTGCTGGTTCTGGCGGCAACCGGTGAACGCCACGAAGTCGATCTCGGCGACCTCGGCGTCAGAGACTCAGCGCTGTTCGGCCTCGTCGTAGACCGCGTTGGGTACTCGATGGCCTGCCATGCGTCCTCGTCGATGCTGGTGATCGCGGTGAGAACGCTGGGGTTCATGCGGGCGGTCACGCTGAACCACGCCTTGTGCCGGACCGCGGTCCCGACGGACGCCCACCCGGAGTAGGCCGAGTCCGCGCGGGCTAGGATCCGGCCCTCCACGCCAGCAGCCCGGGCCGTAGTGATGGCCTGGCCCAGCAGCCTGCCGCACCCAGTGACCGAGGCGGTGTTGCCCTTGCGGAGCCCGGCGCGGGCGATCACCGGTGCCGCGGTCGGGGTGCTGATGGCGGCGAGATGGATGTTGAGGCCGCGGACCTTGCTGTACCCGAACGCCGCGCTCTGCTTGGCGTAGCCGTGGACCTCACGCACGGTGTCGTCGAGGTCGAGGAACGCGACCCCGTCGGCATCGCTCCCGGTGAGCAGATCGGGCACTCTCGTGGCGAGTCCGGCCGACAGGCCCGCGTTGACCTTGTCGAGCAGCCTGCACGTAGCCGTGGGTGAACGTGCGCAAAACGTGCCCAACGTCGAGGGCGCCCGGACCCCGGCGAACAGGCGGCCCATGCCGCCGTGGCGCAGCAGGTCGAGGTCATCGATCGAGTCGGCGCCGGCGAGCATCCCGCCGATCACCGCGGCGGCCTTCGCTCCCGCGTTGGCCGAGGGCACCGACAACCCACTGATCAGGAGGTCGTAAAGGCCAGCGGCCTCGGCCAACCGCAACGACGGAACCAGCCCAGCCGACGACACCAGCCCAGCCGACGACACCAGCCCAGCCGACGACACCAGCCCAGCCGACGACACCAGGCTCGGGTCATCGAAGACAGGCCGAATCGTGTGAGAAGGTTTCACATACGAGTGCCCCCTTGGGTAGGTCAGATGCTGACGTCGCAATCAACATCGTCCCTGCTCAAGGGGCATTTCTCGTTCTACGCCACGCTCACGCCAACCGCCACGGCCGGTGGATCGGGCTGAGCCTGAGCGACCGCCCTGCCTCGGCCGCCCTGACACTACGAGCCTGGTTGCCGCCGGTCAGTTTGGCAGCTTGCCCGTCATGACTCAGGTCCAAGTGACGAAGGGCGATAGCCACATCGCTGCTCGTCGGCGCGAGATTCCGGCCCAGGAGACGCGCCGCCTGCTGGACGCGGTAGCGGATGGTGTTGCGGTGCACGGCCAACTCTGCTGCGGTTCGATCGACGCTACCGCCCAGGGCCAGATACGTCGCCACTGTGTGCCGGAGGCGGGCCTGGTGGTCCAAGGGGGCGCCCAAGCCGCCCAGCGTGCGCCGCACGAAGTCGTCCACCTCCTCGTTGCACCCGAGGAGGACGAGTGCCTCGTGATCCGCGTAGACGAAGACACCCCGCTTGTCCGGATGCACGACATCCAGGGTGCGCCGCGCCTGGAGGTGCGAGGAGGCGAAACCACCCAGTCCTGGCCTGCTTGGCCCGACAACGACGCGCAGGCCTCCGGCAGGTCCGTCGGGGAGCACGAACTCCGTGTCGGCCGGTAGCTCGTCGACTTGTGGAAACCCACATCCACGCCTGACGTCCGCCCGCACGCACTACGAGCGGCGGCCGAGTCCCGGCACCGGCCGCCAGACTTCGGCACGAATCCTCGAGCGACTCCGCAGCGTTCAACTGCTCGCCCGCGGCCAGGACAAACGCGGTGTGGTAGCCGCTGATGGGGTATCCCCCCAGGCTCGGACGAGAGCCACCCGCTGTCCATGGCCTCGCCTTCCAGCACCCGGGAGACCACTTCCAAATAGCGAGCGTTCCTCCCGACCTCAATGCGGTGGCGTGCCTCGTGGTATATCCGGCTGGTTTCGTTGACGGAATGATCGATCCACTCGGACGCTCGCTGCCACAGAAAGATGAGCAACTCCGTGCGATCGGACCCGGCATCGTCCACCGCGGCGATGGTCTCAGTGACGAAGTCTCCACGTACTGTTTTGCGCGATGCGGTACATCCGGTTGAGGGTGTCAAGCCGGAGCGACGTCTGGGCTGATCCGTGAGCGATCCTCTCGGCGGCAGGGACGAGGGTGAAGGCCATCTGTGGCTGGTTCAATTGGCCGAGGAAGCAGATCCAGTGCTCACGGATCGCCTCCTCGATTTCCTGCGGGAGGTCGGGGCGGGACGCCAACTCTGGGATCTCATCAAGGATCCTCTGGCCGGTGCGCTTCACCCATGCATCTATGCGGCTGGGGTTCGACTCGGCGAGAACGAATTTCGCTAGCCATTCGTCGTCCCGCGGAACCGGATCCGTCGGGTTCCTTGGCACGGTCTCGTCGCGACTGCTCATGATGGTGCAAAACTACAACAACTAGAGACAAAAACAGGCGGTTGTCACGAGACGCCTGAACTGCCTCGCGGTTGTAATGGTGGTCACATCTCGAAAGTAGGGGGCTCAGCGCATGAACATTCGGGTCGGACCTGCCGCGACAGGACTGTCGCAGGCGAGGCACTCTCCGGGGTCCGCCCGAGTGACCCGTGTCGAGATGGCAGGTCGACTAGGGGGCCCTCCTCAGCGTTGTCGCGGCCGGGCCACCTGGGCGCTGGCCGAGGTCATCATGGACAGCGTCGCCGAGTGGTGACGACGACCCCCTCCCCGGACATCGAAAGGCGGGGACCATCCGGCATGACGCCGAGTTCGCGGAAGATCGCGAAGGCGGCCATGGGGGCGAGCATCTTCGTTCAGGCCCTGACGACGTTCGGCGACTTCTACGCGTTCTCCGGCAACGTCTTCAAGCAGATGTTCACCCGCCGGTTCCGGTTCCGCGAGTTCGTGTCGCAGGCTTGGTTCATCACGACTGTGTCCTTCGCGCCGGCACTCCTCGTCGCGATCCCCTTCTGCGTCGTGATCATCTTCCAGGTCAACCAGACTTCTCATCCAGATAGGGGCCGTCGACCTCGCGGGAGCGGGCGCGGCCGTGGCGGTGGTCCGTGAGATCGGGCCCATTGTGAGTGTCCTGGTGGTGGCTGGCGCCGGTGCTACCGCGATCTGCGCCGACCTCGGCTCGCGCAAGATCCGAGATGAGATCGATGCCATGGTCACCCTCGGCATCGATCCCATCCAGCGGCTGGTGGTGCCGCGCGTCCTCGCCTCCATGCTGGTCGGCGTCGCGCTGAACGGCATGGTGACCGTGGTGGGCCTTGTGGGGGGCTACATTTTCTCGGTCATTCTCCAGGGAGCCACGCCTGGCCTCTATGTCGCCGACCTCACCCTGCTCGTGGGTCTCGCGGATTTCATCACCTCCGAGATTAAGGCTGCGGTCTTCGGCTTGTTGGCGGGTCTGACCGCGTGCTACCTCGGTCTGAACGCGAAGGGCGGCCCGAAGGGCGTGGGGGACGCGGTCAACCAGACCGTCGTCTTCGCATTCATGCTGCTGTTCGCTGCCAACAGCGTGATCAGCGCCCTCTTCCTGCAGATAAAGTTGGGAGCCTGACATGGCGGTCCACGCCCCAACCTCGCTGGCGCGACGGTTCCTGGATGGGGGTGCGCTTGCGCTCCGGCCCGCCCAGGCTCTGCGCGACCTCGGCGACCAGACTCGGGTTCCATGTGGCGGCCTATCGAGCCGTGCCTCGCACGGTTCGCAGATACCCGAGGGAGATCGTCCGGCTGCTCGCCGAGGTGTCCCTCGGTTCGGGTGCCCTGGCCCTCATCGGGGGCACCGTCCTGGTCATCGGCTTCCTGACGGCCGCGTCTGGCATCGAGGTGGGCCTGCAGGCCTACACCTCCTTCGACAACATCGGGGTCTCTGCGCTGTCGGGTTTCTTCTCGGCGTACTTCAACACCCGTGAGGTTGCCCCGATTATCTCTGGCATCGCGCTGACAGCCACGGTCGGCGCCGGCTTCACCGCCCAGATCGGGGCGATGCGGGTCAGCGAAGAAATTGACGCGCTCGAGGTGATGGCGGTCCACCCGGTGCCCTTCCTGGTCACCACGCGGATCATCGCTGGTCTGATCGCGGTCGTGCCCTTGTTCACGATCGCCCTGATGTCTTGCTGGCTGGCCACGCGGCTAGTGGTGACAGTCGGGTATGGACAGGCGCCCGGTACGTATCAGCACTACTTTGACACCTTCCTCGTGCCCGGCGACCTGTTTCTTGCCAGCATCAAGGTCCTGCTCATGGCTCTGGTGATCGTCTCGGTGTGTTGCTTCCATGGCTTCCGCGCCAGCGGGGGCCGGCGGGAGTGGGGCAGGCGGTGGGGCGGGCCGTTCGTTCGGCCTTGATCGCCACCATGTTCGTCGACCTGATCTTCGCGCTTGCCGTCTGGGGCGGGCCGTCGGTCCACATCGCGGGGTGAAGGACATGTCCAAGAGTCGAGGAATCGACATGCAGGCTCCTGGCCGGCCTGACCGTGCTGCTTCTCGTGGCGGCGATCATGGTGGGTACCGTCATGCAGTACAACGGGGTCTTCCATTCCAGCATCGATGTAGTTGTTGAGGCCGAGCGTGCCGGGATCACCATGGCGCCGGGTGCCCCGGTGAAGGCTCTACGGTGTCGAGGTTGGCGCCGTGGGTGACGTCGATATCGATGGAGACCGCGCGGAGATCACCCTCGAGCCTCGACCCGGACGAAGCCGAGGCGATCCCGCGTGAGGTCACCGCCCAGGCTCGTCCCACCCACGGCGTTCGGCGCGAAGTACGTCCAGACTTCAGCGTTCCTGAGGGAGCAGGCGCCGAGCCGATCGATGCCGGTGACGTCATCCCTGCGACCGCTACCACCGTAGAGGTGGACGAGACGTTCACCAACCTCACCGCCGTCCTCGAGGCCGCCCGGCCCGCCGAGTCTCAGCGAGGCGTTGAGCGCCGTGGCGGGGACCCTGGACCAGCGCGGCGAGGTGCTCGGAGAGTTGATCACCTTGACCGAGACCTACCTGACCTCCTTCAACCCGTCTTTGCCGGCCCTGAGCAAGGACCTGCGCCGTGTCGACGACGTGGCCGCGGTGTACGACCTGGCCCGTGAGGACCTCATCACCACCTTCGACGGCGCGGCCACGACCCTGGAGACGCTGGTGCAGCAGCAGGCCTCGCTGCGTGCCCTGGAGTTGAGCCTCACCTCCTTTAGCAGCAAGGGCGACACCCTGCTGAGGGACAGCGGCGAGGGGCTCAGCACGTCGCTGCGGCTGCTCGACCCCGTGACCGGGACGTTGGCGCGATACTCCCCAGAGTTGCCGTGCCTTATCGAAGGTCTGGCGAAGGGCAACGAGCTCGCAGAGCCTCGCGGTGGGAGGCACCAACCCTGGCATCACGACCTTCACGCACGTGGTCCGCGGCAGGGAGCCCTACGAGTACGCGACCGACGTCCACGTGTTGGGCGAGAACCGCGGGCCCAACTGCTTCGGACTGCCTTATGTGACTCCGGACGAGGCCGCGCTGACCTACGAGCCGACCTTCGACACCGGGGTGAACCCCTTCAAGGAAGCGGCCGCGGGAGCCCGTGGGCCCGCCGACATCCTCGACATTCTGGGAATGGGAGGTCGCTGACGTGGCGACGAGTCCGGTGCGTCTCAAGGAACGGGCCGACCTCATCCGGCTGGTCATCTTCCTCATCGTCGCGGCACTCGTCACCTTCTCGGTGGCAGCCGTGACCAGCGAGTACCGCTCCGGAGGAGCGACCCCCTACCAGGCCGCCTTCGACGACGTATCGGGCCTGCGGAAGGGCGACCAGGTCCGGGCCGCCGGCGTCAGGGTCGGTCAGGTCACCGACATCGACGTCCAGCCGAACAGCACCGTCGTCGTCACCTTTGAGGTCGACGAAACGCTCGTGCTCAACAGCGCGACCACGGCCACGATCGAGTACCGCAACCTCATCGGCGACCGGATCGTCCAAGCTGGCCACCACAAGCGAGAGGGGCGCTGCCGAGCCTGGCCGCGGGTGAGATGATCCCGATCGCCAACACAGCCTCGGCGCTGGATCTCGACACCCTGCTCAACGGGTTCAAACCGCTCTTCGCCGGTCTCAACCCCTCCCAGGTCAACGAGTTGTCCCAGCAAGCTGGTGCAGGTGCTGCAGGGACAGGAGTCGGCCGTTGAGACGCTGACAACCCGAGTCGGCTCCTTCACCTCCACGATCGCTCAGCGCGAGCAACTGATCACGCAGGTGATCGGCAACCTCAACGAGGTCCTACAGACTGTCGACGGGCGTCGCAACGAGACTCGGGGAGTTGATCGACGCGCTGGACATCGTGCTGACTCGCTTCGACGAGCAGGACACCGAGATCCTGATCGCGGCCGACAAGATTGACGAGTTTGCTCGCGAGGCGTCGGACCTGGTCGCCCGGGCGCGCGGCGATCTCACCCCCGACCTGCGCGCGCTCACTGTGGCGGCTCGCGGTCTGAACCTGGAGAAGGACGAGCCTGGTCGCGGTGCTCCGGCAGCCTTCCTCGTCACTATCGCAAAGCCTGCAGAACGCTGGTTCGTACGGCAACTTCTTCAACTTCTTCCTCTGCGGGGTCCGTATCCAGACCGACGTCGCTGCCGGTGTCCCGGTCCTGACGCCGTGGATCAATCCCGATGCTGAGAGGTGCCAAGGATGATGAGCGGCTTGCTACACGGTCGTGCTCGGCTTGGGCTGTCGGGCACGGTGTTCCTTGTGCTTGTGGTCTTGGCCAGCCTCAACCTCAACCGGCTGCCCCTAGTTGGCAACAGCGAGGTCATCCATGCACGGTTCGCCGAGGCGGGGGGCTGCGTGCTGGGGACTCGGTGGTGGTGTCGGGTGCCGACATCGGCAAGGTGCGCGAGGTGAGCCTCGAGGACGGTGTCGTGGAGGCCGACCTGGCGCTCACCGACCCCGATGTCGAGTCTCGGCGACCTGACCGAGGCCCGCATCATCACCACGACCCTTCTGGGTCGCGCGGCGGTCGGTCTCGTGCCGGCTGGCAGAGGGGAGCTCAAGGCCGGGGACACGATCCCAGTCGAGCGGACCGACTCGCCGTACAGCATCACCAGTGCTCTCAACCAGGCTCACGACCGAAAGCGGGCAGATCGACAAGGAGGCCCTACAGCGAGCCTATCGACCAGGCTTCGGGGGTCCTTGAGGGCTCCCAGGAGTCTGTCGGCCCGGCCCTGCGCGGTATCACCGACATCTCCCGGGCGATCGCCGCCAACGACGAGCAGCCTAGCCACCCTGCTCGACCGAGCCACGCGGGTGTCGGGCGTCCTGGCTGATCGCGACCGGCAGGTCGCGTCGCTGCTGACGGCCGGTGAGTCCCTGTTCGCGGAGCCTGGACACGCGTCAGCGTGTCATCGACGACCTGCTGAGCAGCGCCCAGACGCTGGCGACGCAGCCTGCGCACCGCATTGAAGGAGAACGCCCGGGTCATCGGTCCTGCGTTGCGCCAAGCCAACGACATCGTCGGTGTTCTGAACCGCAACAAGAAGGCGATCCAGGACACCGTGGTCGGTCTGCGGGGCTACGCCACAGCATTCGGCGACGCCGCGTCTACCGGTCCTTGGTTCGATGCCTACATCCAAAACCTCACCGACCCTGCCACCCTGGCGCCGATCCTGTCTGGAATCCTGCCGTGACCGACGTGTTCAAGGATGGCCTCGTGCGCCGTCTCGCCGTGCTCCTCGTCCTGGGCCTACTGGTCGTGGCCGTCACAATGCTGATCCGCGGCGGCGATAGGACGATCAACGTCACCTTCACCAGCGCCGAGGGGCTCTATGTCGGAGACGACGTGCGGGTGCTGGGCGTGCCCGTGGGGACCATTAGCGAGATCACACCGGTGGAGACCGGCGTCGAGGTCGAGTTCTCACCATCGAGGACGACCAGCCGATCCCCGCCGACGCCCGGGCAGCGATCGTCTCGCCCAGCCTTGTCAGCGGTCGGTTCGTCCAGACTCGAGCCCGTTTACGCCGGCGGACCGCAGTTGCAGGACGGTGCCGAGATCGGCATCGACCGCACCGCGGTACCAGTCACCTTCGACGACGTCAAGCAGCAACTGACCGATCTGACCGGCGTCCTGGGTCCCAGAAGTGGTACCGAACGCGGTGCCCTGTCCCGAGCGGTCGTCGCGCTAGACGAGAGTCTCAAGGCCGGCAACTCCACGGAGCCTTCGGCGTGCCATCGCGGGACTGCGGACCGCTGCCGCGGCCCTGTCGGACCCGAGGTCCGACCTCTTCGCCACCGTCGAGAACCTCGACACCTTCACCCGAGCCCTGGCACTCAACGACCAAGCCGTTCGCGGGTTCGCCCAAGAAGTCGACGCCGTCGGAGATGTCCTAGAGCGCAACCGGCTTGCGCTGACCACGGTGCTGCGCGATCTCGCTGGGACGTTGCGGACCACGCGCGGTTTCCTCGACGCCAACGGGAAGGGCATATCGACCGCGGTCCGCCAAGTGAACCTGCTCTCTGCCGCCCTAGCCGACCGCTCCAACGAGGTGGCGGGATCGCTGCACATCGGCACCAACGCGCTCATCAACCTGGCCAACATCGTCGAGGGATCCGCGCTCAAGGGACGCGCCACCCTCAGTGCGCTGGACAGCCTCCCGCAGCCTGCTGTGCGGCGCGATCCTCGGAGCCGGAGGCACCGCCGCTCAGTGCGGCAAGGTGATCACCCCGATCCTCAATGCGCTGGGCCTGGACAGCCTGGACCAGGGTCTGGTCCCGGGCATCAACGTCGGCGAGCCCGGTGACGGTGATGACATCCCCATCCCCGGACTCGAGGGCATAGAGATCGACCTGCTGCAGACCCTCGGCAGTCTGCTGACCGGCACCAACGGAGACACCCGATGATCACCCGATCCCTGCTCGCCCGACGATCCTTGGCCCTGCGGGTGACAGCGGTGGGCGCCCTGCTGGCCTCGCTGACGGCGGGCTGCTCGCTCCAGCCGAACGAGAACACGCTGCCCGGTCAGGTGGCCACCGGCTCGGACGGCTACGGGGTCACCGTGCACTTCGAGGCCGTGGAGAACCTCGTCCCGAACTCCCAGGTGCTCCTCGACGACGTCGTCGTTGGAACCGTGACGGACATCAGAGTCCAGGACTGGCACGCAGTCGCCGACATCCGGCTGCTCGACTCGGTGCCGATCAGCGAGGACGCCCGCTTCACCATCGGTCAGAAGACCCTGCTGGGCGCACAGTATGTCGAAGTCAACTCCCCACGCGTGAACGCCACGGCGTCACCCGCGAGCCTGCTCGCAGACGGGGACGAAGTCCCACTGGCCCGCACGGGCCAGGCGCCAGGCACCGAGCAGGTGCTCGCCGGCGTGGCTCTGCTGCTCAACAACGGTGGCCTCTCGCAGATCAGCACGATCACGGGTGAGTCTCACCACTGCCTTGGACGAGCGACAACTGGACGCACGCGACCTCGTCGACCGTTCCAACGAGCCTGCTGGATGTCCTCGACAACACCAAGGGTGAGATCATCAGGGCCCTGGAATCCCTGGAGCGTCTCAGCAGGGGTCTGGCAGACGACCGCGACGTCATCGCCCGGGCCATCGATCAGGTGGGCCCCGGTCTGGAGGCGCTGGAAGAGGAGAGAGCACGGCTCGTCGACGCCGTGACGACCTCAGGACGGGCCAGCACGCGGGCCGTCGGGGTCATCCAGGCGAGCCAGGAGGCGATCTTGGCCAACCTCGCCTCCCTGGGACCCATCCTCAGCAACCTTGGGAAGGCGGCCACCCGACTTCCCGAGGCGCTGAAGATCGCCATCACGATCCCCTTCCCCGCGATGACCACGGAGAAGACGCTGCGCGGCGACTATTCCAACCTCTTCGCCACCATCGACGTCAGTACCCGGAGCCTGGCCGACCTGCTGCTCGGCAGCGGCCAGTTGCCCTCGCTGCAGTCCGGGAACCCCCTGCAGGACCCCCTCGAGGATCCTGGCGCCGGCAACGGGTCAGGCAGCGGCGGGAAGAGCGGCGCTGGGGCACCCGAGGACGACGCCGCCGACGGCGCCAACGACGACGAAGACGCTGACGACGGTGGAAGCTCGCTTGCTCGGACTTCTAGGAGACTGCTGATGGTCCTCACAGCCCTGATCAAACGTCAGGCTCCGCGTCTTCGCGGTGCTCACCGTCGTCGCGCTGTTCTTCGCCGTGGTCGTGTATGCCCGCGTGCCGACCATGGTGGGTGTGGGCGTGTACGACGTCCGTGCCGAGTACTCCGACGCCAGCGGTCTCTATCCCAAGGCGATGGTGACCTACCAAGGCGTCAAGGTCGGCGAAGTGGCCGAGCTCGAGGTCGGGGACGGCGGCGCGACCGCCGTGCTTCGAATCGACGACGAGCACGACATCCCGGCCACAGTGGTCGCCGAACTCCACAGCACCTCGGCGATCGGGGAGCAGTACGTCGATCTCGTCCCCGCACCAGAAGGCGCGGCCGACCCGGAACAGTCCACCAGTTTGGCCGACGGTGATGTGATCCCGGTGGACCGGACCGTCGAGATGCCTCAGATCACCCCGGTTCTGGAGTCGGTGAACGACCTGTTGGAGTCCGTCCCGCGTGAGCGTACCCGCCGCGTCCTCGACCAGGTGGACGAAGGCCTCGGCGGGAGCGGCCCCGACCTGGCCAGCACCATCGAGGATGCCGACGAGTCTCCTCAGCACCGCGCAGGAGAGATTGGCCGTCACGACGTCCTTGATCAGGACCGCCCAGCCGGTCCTGGGCACCCAGCAGGAGTTGCGAAACACGACTCTTGGCTACGCGCAGTCCCTTGCGTCCTTCACCGGTGAGTCTCGCCGGACAGGATCGTGACCTCCGCGCCCTGCTGTCCGAGGGTCCGGAGGGGCTGCGTGCCGCCACCGAGCCTGGTGACCGACCTTCAGCCGACGCTTCCGCTACTGGTCACCAACCTCACTACCAACGCGGAGGTGCTTAATACCTACCTGCCGCAGATCCAAGAAGGTCTGGTCTACTACCCGGTGACCGTCGCGCGGCTGCAGAGTGCCATCAACCCGCGCGCCGAGTTCGGTGACGTGAACCTCGACCTGCGTGCCAACGTGAACAACCCACCGGCCTGCTCACAGGGCTACCTGCCGGCTGCCGAGCGTCGTGATCCGTCGGTGGGCCAGTTCCGCGACGTCGACCGCCTGGCCCACTGCACGGTGCCCGACGAGGACCCCAAGTCCGTGCGAGGCGCCAGGTTGCTGCCCTGCCCCCAGGGTGTTGGACGCGGCCCCCTGCCCTCCTCGTGCGGGCTGAAGTTCGGGAACGGCGTCTGGCCGCAGGGAGACGGTGGATCACGCGGCTCGGACCTGCGCCGAGGCTTGGCAGGTGACACGTCGCAGGCGCCGTCGCTCGGACAGGGATGGCAGGAGCTCGTGCGGGGACCGGTGAGTGTGCGATGACCGATGAAGTGTCCGACTCGGATGTCCGACCCTCCTCGGACGTGACCTCCCGTGCGGGGCGTGCTGTCCTGGTGTGGGTCTTACTGGGCGTCCTCCTGGCAGCCTGCACTCGGGGCCGCCGTGGAGCGGGGCCTGGCCTGGCGCGAGGCGGAGCGACGGGAGCAGGCTCGCGCCGACGTCGTCGAGGCGGCGGAGAACGAGGTGGTGGGCCTGATCACCATCAGCGCCAAGACGACGGACGAGGACCTCAAGAAGTTGATCCAGGGGGCCACCGCGACCTTTCGGGACGACCTGCGCGACCAGGCCGATCGGCTGCGGCAGGAGGTCGTGGAGAACGAGGTCGAGGCCACCGGTGAAGTCGTCTCCACGGGAGTGGTGAGCCTAGAGGACGAGACCGCCACGGTGATCGTGGCGGCCCGTGGCACCGTCGACAACCGCAGCGCCCGGCGGCCGGAGCCGCGCAGCCTACCGCCTCGAGGTAAAGTCTCGCAGGAGGTCGAGGGCTCGTGGTTGGTCTCGGCGTTGAGGTTCGTCGCATGATCAGGCCGGTGACGAAGAAGGATGCCGGGGTGCTTGTCAGGTCGCTGTTCGCGTCGCTGTCTGTCCCAACGGTCGCCGGGCGCCCGCGGCGTCGTCGACTGGTGATGCTGGTGGGGGTGCTCACTGTGGTGCTTGCCGGCGCGGCCGGGGCTGCAGCCTGGCGGGTCGATCGACTCGACGATCGGGATTCCGCCGGCGTTGAGGCCGTTGCGGCGGTCCGCGAGCGTGTCCCGCTGCTGTTGAGTTACCGCTATGCCACGCTCGAGGAGGACCTCGACACCGCGTTGGACCAGACGGCCGGCGACTTCACCGACGAGTACGGCGACCTGATCGACGACGTCGTGCGCTCCGCGGCGACGGATCGTCGGATCATCACCGAGGCGAACGTCAACGCTGCCGGAGTCGTCTCGATCGAGGGCGACGACGAGGTCGTGGTGCTCGTCTTCCTCACCCAGTCCACCACGAGCCGGAACACGCCAGATCCCGCCATCAGCGGCAGCCGGGTCGAGGTCACCATGCGGCGGGTGGGCTCGGACTGGCTGATCGCGGGTCTCGAGACCCGATGAGGTGTCCCAGCCCCACCCCAGACCACGCCAAAGCACTACTGATCGAGCGGGGAACACTGTCATGGGTGTCGAGATCAAGGTCGACAACCTCACCAGAAGTCTTCGGAAAGAGCCTCCTCTGGGCGATGCGTCGTTGACGATCCCGGCCGGCGAGATCTGCGTGATGCTAGGCGCCTCGGGCACCGGCAAGTCGGTGTTCCTGAAGGCGTTGATCGGTCTGATCAAGCCCGAGGAGGGCTCGATCGTGATCGAGGGGACATTGCCTCGTGCTCGGAGAAGGAGCTCTACGAGGTCCGCAAAGCCTGTTCGGTGTGCTGTTCCAGGACGGTGCGATGTTCGGGTCGATGAACCTGTACGACAACGTCGCGTTCCTGTCGCGCGAGCACACCAAGAAGTCCGAGACCGAGATCCGTGACGTCGTCATGGAGAAGTTGGACCTGGTCGGTCTGCTGGGCACCGAGGACAAAGTCTGCCCGGTGCGTACGGCGTTCCTCAATCAGCCTGATCGTCGACCTCAACGCGCAGATTGATGCGACTTTCATGATCGTGACCCAGGACATCAACACCGCGCGGACGGTGCCGGACGCCATTGGTCTGCTCTACCACAAGCACCTGGCGAAGTTCGGCCCGCGCGAGATGCTGTTCTCGAGCGAGGACCGGTGGTTCGTCAGTTCCTCAACGTCCAGCGGGTCGGCCCGATCGGGATGTCGGAGAAGAAGGACGCCGACGAGCTTTGCGGCCGAGTCCGGCCACGAGCTCGCCGCGCCTGCCGCCGATCCCGTTGCAAATCGAGCCCTCCAGCGGCATCCCGTGCGGCAGCCAGTGTGAGCCGGGTGGTTGGTGTTGCGAGCACGGGATCACCCGACCTCCGGGGTCCTTCGGCAGCGACGCCGCGACGGCTCAGGTCCCGGCACCTTATGACGCAGGATCTCGTCGCTCCACCGCTGTCGTCGTTTGACCGCGTGCCCTGGCAGGCCCCGTCTGGACATCGTCCGTCACGAAATTGGAGGAAGTATGATGACCGCCCAGTCCGCACCCACCCTCGACATCCGTCGCCCCGCCGACGGTGAAGCACTCCGATCGGTCCCGATCGTCGATGGCGACCGCGTGCGCGCCGCCGCTGAGGAGTTGCGCGCAGCGCAGGTCGCGTGGCGCGACATGGGTCCTGCTGCGCGAGCCACGTGGCTGCGCAAGTGGCGGGGCTGGATCCTCGACCACACCGATGAGTCTCACTGACCTGCTCGTCGCAGAGACCGGTAAGGTCCGCCCGGACGCCTTGGTGGAAACGACTGCTTCGTGCGAGTTCATCTCTTTCTACGCCGACCATGCGAAAGAGTTCCTCGCCCCCGAACGAGTGGGGGCAGGAGGGCTGCTCAGCCTTCCGAAGCGGCTGACCCGCAGCCTATCGGCCCTACCCGTTGGTCGGACTGATCATCCCGTGGAACTTCCCGATCACTCTTTTTCTGATGGATGCAGCGCCGGCGCTCGCAGCGGGGTGTGCGGTGCTGACGAAGTCGTCGGAGATGACCCCGTTGACCTGTGCGCGCGTCATCGAGGGTTGGCACGAGATCGGTGCCCCGCCGGTCCTGGCGCACGTCGCCGGGGCCGGTGACACCGGAGGGGCGGTGGTCGAGGCTGTTGACTTCGTCCAATTCACGGGCTCGACGGCGACGGGTCGTCGGGTGGCGACGCGCTGTGCTGAGTTGCTCAAGCCGGTCAGCCTGGAGTTGGGCGGTAAGGACGCTGCCATCGTGCTCGAGGATGCCGACCTCGATCGGGCCGCGCATGGGATCGTCTGGGGCGGGATCTTCAACTCCGGGCAGGTCTGCATCTCGGTCGAGCGAGTCTACGTGGTGGACGCGGTCTACGACCGGTTCGTGGAGAAGGTGGTGACGGCCCTCGGAGCCTTGAAGCAGGGCTCACGAGCCCGCGATGATGTCGGCGCCATGGTGACCCGGGCGCAGTTGGACACGGTTGAGCGGCATGTACGGCAGGCCGAAGCGTCCGGTGCGCGCGTGCTTGTCGGCGGGGCGCGGGGCGACGAAGGCAACTTCTTCGCCCCCACGCTGCTGGTGGACGTCGACCACAGCATGGCCTGCATGACCGAGGAGACGTTCGGACCCACACTGCCGGTCATGCGGGTGGCTGATGAGGCCGAGGCTGTGGCCCTCGCTAACGATTCCGAGTACGGGCTCTCGGCCACCGTATGGACACGAGACGTCGCTCGAGGGCGGCGCATCGCCGACCAGACTCGAGGTTGGTGCGGTCAACATCAACGATGTCTTCAGCAACCTCTTCGCCGTGGGTCTACCCCACAGCGGCTGGAAGTCCTCGGGCCTGGGTGCTCGCCTCGGGGGCGCGCAGGGACTGCGGAAGTACTGCCGCGTCCAAGCGGTCACCGAGCCGCGGATCCCGCTGACCACCAAGGAGTCTCACCTGGTACCCGTACTCCGCCCGGCGTACGGCGATCGCCGGCCGAGTGCTGCGCCTAGCCGCTGGTCGCAGCCTGCGGCAGCGACTCGGCCTCTGAAAGGAAAAGGAACCATGACGACAACGAACAAGCGACAGGTGGTCGCCATCACCGGAGGCGCCCGGGGGATCGGCTATCACACCGCCGAGGAACTCATCCGGCGCGGGCATCGGGTCGCCATCGGGGACATCGACGAGCTCCAGGCTCAAGGTCTCCGCCGAGGAGCCTCGGCCTCGACGTCGCGGTGCGCCCGGACGTCACCGACCCTGGCTCCATCGCGTCGTTCCTCGACGCGACAGAGGAGGCACTGGGGCCGATCGACGTCCTCATCAACAATGCGGGCGTCATGCCGACCGGGCACGTGCACGAGGAGACCGACGAGGTCACCCGCCGCCAGGTGGAGATAAACGTCCTAGGCGTCATCTTCGGCACCAAGATCGCCCTGCAGCGCATGCTGCCCCGGCAACAGGGACACATCATCAACACGGCTTCACTGGCCGGGGAGCCTCCCGGTCCCGGGATTGGCGACGTACTGCGGCACCAAGTTCGCGGTCATCGGGTTCACCGAGGCCGCCCGGCAGGAATACCGCAAGTCGGGTGTCACCCTGTCCACTGTGCGTCCGACCTTCACCAACACCGAGCCTGGTCTCTGGAACGAGCGGAGCCAAAGGTATGCGCAACGCTGAACCACAGGAGATCGCGCGCGCCACGGCGGATCTCATCGAGCGCCCGCGGCCCTTCGTGCGAGTCACGCGTATCGCCGGCACCATGGTGGCGGCGATGAAGTTCGTTCCCGAGCGGATGGCGACCCAGCCTCGGGGCGATGCTCGGGACCGATACCGTCTTTCTCGACCGCGTGGACACCGCGGCGCGCCAAGCCTACCTGGAGCGGATCGGTCGCAGCCTAATGCCATCGGCGTGACCCCGCCATGGATCCATCCGAGACGACCGCGAGCGCCACGCGCCCTCGCGGTCGTCTCCCGTCCGGGGCTCAGGCCTGGTGCTGGCCGCACTCGGTGACGTGTGTCACGTTCGGAAACGCAAACGCCGGCCTCGCTGGCTCGATGGCAGAGATCTGCTGGTAGCCGGCGCCCAACGGGGGACGCTCGTCCCGATCGCCCTTGTTGGGCCACAAAGAGGCGGCCCGCTCGGCCTGCGCGGTGATCGTCAACGACGGGTTGACCCCCAAGTTCGCCGAGATGCTGGAGCCGTCGACGACGAAAATGCCGTCGTGCCCGTAGAGGCGGTGGTAGGGGTCGATGACCCCCGCCTGCGGAGAGTCCCCGATGGCGCATCCGCCGATGAAGTGAGCGGTCATCGGGATGTTGGCGATCTCCCCCACGGATCCTCCGGCCACGCCGTTGATCTTCTCGGCGACGCGACGGGTGGCCTCGTTGCCGACGGGGATCCAGGTGGGGTTAGGCGCCCCGTGGCCAGGTCCTGAGGTGATCGTGGGGCGACCGAGGAGGGTCTTCTTCGACCGCACCGTGATGGAGTTGTCCAGCGTCTGCATGACCAGCAGGATCACCGTCCGCTCCGACCACCGTCGCGGGCTGAACCATGTTAGGTGCGAGGGCTGGGTCGCGATCGTCCGGAGCCAGCGCCACCACCGCGGGCCGCGGCCGTCCCCATCGGTAAGGGCGGTCTGGAGAATAGACATGGCATTGCTGCCCTTGCCGTAGCGCACCGGCTCGATGTGAGTGAACTCGTCGGGGTGGATCGAGGATGTAATGGCCACGCCACGCGTGAAGTCGCTAGACCGATCCCGGGACTTCGCCCCCAGGATCGACTCGGAGTTAGTGCGGGTCAGCATGCCCAGTCGGTCGGAGACGTTCGGCAGGGGAGCCCGTGGCCTTCAGCCGATGGAGCAGCCTTCTGGGTGTTGTAGGTGCCCGCTGCGAAGACCACGTGATCGGCCGTGAAAGACTGCCGATTGTGGCGACGGCGCACGGACCTGCCGGTGCGGACGGCGTCGATGACGTACCCGCTTCCCTGGCGCGGGCGTACGTCGACCACAGTGGTCAGGGGCCGCACCTCGGCCCCGAGCTCTTCCGCGAAGTACAGGTAGTTCTTGTCCAGGGTGTTCTTCGCCCCGACCCGGCACCCGGTCATACACGACCCGCACTCAGTGCAGCCGGTGCGGCGCGGCCCTGCACCGCCGAAGAACGGGTCGGGCACCTCCATGCCGGGCTCTCCGAAGAAGACGCCGACCGGGGTCAGCGTGAAGGTGTGCTCCACACCCATGTCGCGCGCGACCTCACGCAGCACCTCGTCCGAAGGCGTCACATGAGGGTTCTGCGTGACACCCAGCATCCGCCGTGCCGTCTGGTAGTGCGGGTCCAACTCGGCATACCAGTCGGTGATGTGCGCCCACTGTGGATCGTTGAAGAATGGGGCAGGAGGTTGGTAGAGGGTGTTCGCGTAATTCAGCGACCCGCCGCCCACACCGGCGCCCCCCAAGATGACGACGTCACGCAGCAGGTGGATGCGCTGGATGCCGAAGCAGCCGAGCCGTGGCGCCCAGACGAACCGACGGGTGTCCCACGACGAGGTGGGCAGGTCGTCGGTGTCGTAGCGTTTACCGGCTTCGAGCACCCCGACGTGGTACCCCTTCTCTGCCAAGCGCATGGCGGTTACCGAGCCGCCGAAACCGGAGCCGATAATCAGCACGTCGTAGTGGGTCGATGTCATGGGATGTGAATCCTTCGGTAAGGGGTTCGACGAGAGCGGCGTAGCGGACCGGCAGGTCCGCCGATCTGACGGATCTGCGTGCAGGCAGTCACCTGCTTCGGGCGCGTACGAGAGCAGGGGTGAGGTTGAGGGGTGGCGGCGTCGAACAGCGGAGGTGCCGGGCTCATCCCCTTAGGCGGCTGTCGCGGAAGAACGAGTCCTCCGTCGTGCTGGGGACGTCGCTGACGACGAAGGTTGAAGCCTGAAGGAATCGGGCAGCAGAGCGCCGACGGATGCGAGACCCACGTGGGTCACCATCGAAGCCAGGAGCAGCGAGGCGCAACTGACGGCCGCGAGCCTGACCAACTGTGCAGCGTCATCGCGATGTGACTGTCGATCAGGGGCGTGGTGCATCTTGATGAACATGCCGAAACCGACGCAGTCGAGCCGTTCGATGTGGTGCAGCCTTGGTTCTCGGGCTCTCGGCGGGGAGGAACATGCGGTCGCCGAAGTCGACGCGCTGGCTCATGTCACTCCTTTCAGACGATGAATGTCGATGCTGTCACGTCGATGGAGTGGACGTCTTGTGCTCTCGCCCAACACGGAGGATCCCGTCGGGGCTCGGCGCACAACGCCCGGCCAGCCGGTTCCCGCTCCGGCGGTGCCGCCGGAGCGGGGTCGGTCCTCACAGGGACCGGCTGATGATCTCCTTCATGATCTCGGATGTGCCGGCGTAGATCTGCGAGACGCGCAGGTCGGCCCAGATGCGGGCGATGGGGTACTCGTTCATGTACCCGTAGCCGCCGTGCAGCTGCAGGCAGGTGTCGGCTACGCGCTGCGCTCGTTCGGAGCACCACAGCCTTCGCCATGGCGGCTGTTGGGATGTCCAGACCCTCGCCGACGTGGAGCCTGGATGCACTCGTCCACGAAGGACCGTGCCACGCGAGCCTTCTGTGGCGACTTCTGCCATTTTGAACTTAGTGTTCTGGAACCCCCAGATCGGCCGTCCGAAGGCAGTTCGGTCGCGCACGTAGGCCAGCGTCTCGGCCAGGCAGAACTCCATGGCAGCGACGTTGGAGACCGCAACGAGCAGCCGTTCCTGGGGGAGCCTGCTGCATGAGCCTGCACGAAGCCCCGGCCCTCGGTGAGGCCCAGCAGGTTGGTGACAGGGACCCGGACGTTGTCGAAGAAGAGCTCCGAGGTGTCCTGCCCCTTCATCCCGATCTTGTCGAGCACCCGACCGCGGGAGAAGCCCTCCGAGTTAGCGGGGACCAGCATCAGTGAGATGCCGGCGGCGTGGTCGTCCGGATCGGTCTTAGCCACGGTGAGCACCAGGTCGGCCTGCGAGCCATTGGTGATGAACGTCTTTGAGCCGCTGACAACGTACTCGTCGCCCTCGCGCACCGCCTTGGTTTTGACGTTCTGCAAGTCCGAGCCGGTCCCGGGCTCTGTCATCGCGATCGCGCCGACCACCTCGCCGGACGCCATCTTGGGCAGCCACTGCTGTTTCTGCTCCTCGGTCCCGTAGGCGAGCAGGTAGTGGGCGACGATGCCGTTGTGCAGGGACGCTCCCCAGGAACTGTCTCCGACCCGTGCCTGCTCCTCGATCAAGATTGCCTCGTGGGCGAAAGTACCGCCACCGCCGCCGTACTCCTCGGGGATCGACAGGCAGAGCAGGCCAACGTCACCAGCGCGGTTCCACAGTTGCCTGTCGACGTGCTTGTCGGCGATGAAGGTCTCGATGTGTGGCTTGATCTCCTTCTCGCAGAACGTGCGTGCGAGGTCACGGACGGCGTCGAGGTCGTCGTCCATCCAGGGTGAGCGGAGAGTGGTCACGGGGCGCCTCCAGCGAATCGGGTACAGGATGTACCCATCCAACCACGGCGAAGGTCTGGGTACAAGGTGTCCCAATGGGCGCCGCTCGGCATGGTCAGCGCCGGCCATGGGCGCCCCAGGCATAGGCTGCGATTGTGGTCGAGGTAGGGCGATGGGTGGATTCGACGGTGCGGCGCCGGTCCTCTCGCGATGACGAGGTCCGCGACCGCCGGCGGCGAGACGTGGCCAACGCGGCTTTGCAGGTCGTCGACGAGATGGGCGCGGACGCCAGCACCGCACTGTTCGCCGAGCGGGCTGGGATCCCGAGGCCGCACGTCTACCGCTACTTCGCCAGCCGCGAGGACCTCGATAACGAGGTGGTCCGCCTTGCTGCACAGGACCTCATCCAGCGGGTCCGCCCTCATCTCGCTCGGCGAGGAACGCCGGTACAGGTCGTCGAGGGGTTAGTGCGCGCCAGCGCGACCTGGGCCAAGGCTCACCCCCATCTCTACCGCTTCCTGGCGGCTCGGGGGCAGAGTCGGACCATGCACCGCTCTCGGATGGGTCGTTCGCGTCTGCTGGACGAGATCGCCGTAGCGGCGCGGGGGTACACCAGATCGGGAGACGAGTCGTTCCCTGAGGGCATCCTCGTTGGCGTGATGGGGATGGTCGACGCTACGGTCATCTGGTGGCTCGACCAGGGCGACGAGACCCTGGACGTGATGGTGCGGCGTCTCTCGCGGCACGTCACCCTGGTGCTCGTGGACGCCCTGGCCGCCCACGGCATCCACCTCGACCCGGCGGTCGAGATGGATCCCTTCATCGGCGAGTGAGTCACGAGCGTTTCGCGGAACTGCCCTGTTCGAAGTGCTCGACGTCAACGATGACGAAGGTCGCGTGCGATGTCGCGACCTGCCGGCCGTCTTTGTCAACGGCTGCAGCATTCACGTGGAGCCGCCGTCCTGCCCGGGTCCGGACATACGCGGTGAACTCGTGATCCACCCCCAGCAGCACCGGACGGAGGTACTCCACGGTCAGCGACCTCGTCACGGCGAGTCTCGCCGACGCGGTAGAGCAGGAACCCGAACAGGTCGTCGAACGCAGCGGCGACCAGACCGCCGTGGGTGATCCCCGGCGCCCCCTCCTGGCGATGGTCGAAGCGGTGCACGGCGCTCACGCCGTGCGCGGTGGCGTCGACCTCCAGGGCAAGGCCGGCGGGGTTCTCTTTACCGCATCCCGCGCAGGTGGGGGAATGCGAGGGCAGGCGGCCCACCTGCGTCGGCGCCGACCGCGACATGGACCGGACCCATGCATCCAGCGTCGACCCCGTGCCCCCGTCGAGACGCATCTCGCGGCTCGGGGTAGGGGGCTCGGTGTCGTAGTCGCCAACCAGTGCATCACTCATCGGGGGCTCCTCGGGCTCCAGGACCACAGTACGTCGAAACATCTTTGCATGTTTGTCAACGGGGTGACGAAACTGCCATCGATGTCTACTCTGGCTGAGATGCGAACGACTTCAACATTCCAGCGTCGCCCGATCGGTAGCGACCGACGTGGCCCCGCCTGGTGGCTGGCGGTGGCGGTCTGCAAGCCAATCCTGGTGGTGCTGCGTCGCCCGGACTGGCGCGGAGTCGCGGGTATCCCCCGGCTGGGCGGAGCGGTGCTGGCCGCCAACCACGTCTCGCACCTCGACCCGTTGCTGGTCGCGGAGATGGTGCTAGCCGAGGGGCGGGTGCCGCGGTTCCTGGCAAAGGACAGTCTCTTCAGCGGGCCGGTCGTGGGCAGGTGGTTCCGTGCTGCCGGCCACGTCGAGGTCGACCGCGTCGCGGGACGCGCGGGGTACGACAACGCTGTGAGCGCGGCGCGCGACGGGCGGCTTCTCCTGGTGTACCCCGAGGGTTCCATTACCAAGCGGGACGATGGTCTGCCGATGACGATGAAGTCGGGGGCGGTGCGGATCGCTCTGGAGGCATCGGTACCGCTCGTGCCGGTGGCCCAGTGGGGGGCACAGAAGATCCTGCCCGCCTACAGCGGGCGGTTGCGCTGGGGGTTGCGACGACGTGTGAGCATTTTCGTCGGATCGCCGATCCCGCTGGATGACCTGCGGGACCTGGAGCCGGCCCGTGCCATCGAGGTGGGTCGTCGACGGCTCGAGGACACCCTCGCCTCGATGGTGTGTGAGCCTGCGTGGAGCCGACACGGCGCCGAGTGAGTTGGGCGTTCACGCGCGGAAGCGGGGGTCTTTGGGGCGCGGGGAGTCGGAGCCGCGGACCATGGCGGGACCGTAGGTGTCGAGCAGTGTCGTCATGAGACTCGTCGAACGGCAGGTCCAAGAACGTGCCTCGCTCGTGGACGTACTCCATGTGACGTCGCCCGGCGCCGTCGGCTGCGTGGAGCAACGCATCCTGTGAGCCGTCGAACTCCAACGGTTCTACGCCGAAGCGACGGCACAGACTCGGAGTTGAAGGCCGGCGACCCCTTGCGCCACTGGCCGTCGACGTACACCGCGCTCCACCCGTGGAACACGAACAGGTCTGTGCCCATCAGGCCCAAGAGCGCCGTGCTGTTGAGGTGGTTGCGCACGTCGGAGAATCCGAGCACTGCCGGGATCCCCGCAGCGCGCAGGGTCGCGGTGAGCAGCACCGCCTTGGGCACGCACCAGGTGGGGCCACCCCCGAGGATCGCGCTGGCCTGGTAGTCAACGGGTTCGGCGGTAACGCTGTAGGGGTCGTACCTGAGCCTGGTCGCGGACCGCCGCGAACAGCAGCCCGATCCGCTCTCGCCGATCCTGGACACCCCGCACGACGGACCCGGTGAAGTCGCGGACGTCGGGATGGTCGCTGTCGACGAACCGGCTCGGGGCAAGGGCCTCTCGCAGGTCGATCTCATCCCTCATCAGGCGCCGGCCCGGAGGTCCTGGGGCGCACCCGCGACTTCGAGGGCGGCGACGAGGGTCCGCTCGAGCGAGGGGGAGTGCGGCGGCCGCGAGAGCAGCCTGCTCCACCCGCCCTCGTGCTGGGCCGTCTTGCCGGGCCAGCGACGCGACCAGGGACCATGTTTCCGCGCACAGGTGCGCAGCGGCGGCGACCTCGCTCGTCCGCGCGTCCCCGGTCAGGCGCGCGATGTCGCTGGCGCCGCTGGACAGCAGTCGGCGGAAGAGCCCGCCGCCGGTGCCGGCTTTCTCGACGAAGGCGCTGAGCCCTTGGAGTACCAGACCCAGGACGTCGTCGGGGAAGATATCCGGCCATCCTGCGAGGTCTGCGGCAAAGAGGTCGACTGCAGCTTAGCCCCGTGGCCCCGACCGCCGAGTCCCTTTCAGTGACGATTGAGGGGCCGGTACACGTGGTCATCGCGGCCGCCGCCTGGGCGAACGCCGTTTGCGCGATCTCGACCAGATCAGGCAGTCTGGTCCGGCCAGGTGATGTCGAAGTAGGTGTGGCGCGTCGGAACCGGGAATCCCTGGGATGAGCGGGCTCGGGCCAGTGCCGAATACGGCACCAGCCTGCACCTCATCCCGGTCGTTGTCGATGACGTGAGCGAGTTGCAGGCTCATCGTCATATCCGATCACGACGATGTCGTGGCGGCTCATCTGCAGGCGTACGCGGAGGTAGGGGAGCTCCGCGATGTCGGCCCACACCAGGGCTGGGCGGCCTTCTCGTATGGCGTCGCGCACCCACGTCCAACCCTCCTGTGGGTCATCCGTCGCATGTACGGAGACCTCGGCGCCAAGCCGCGTCGGGAGATCCGTCTCTAAGTCGCCTCCCCGCCCCACGAGGTACACCGGTGGCATGAGATCCGCGTCCCTGACGTAGGAGAGATCCAAGGCTCCGCTCAGGGCAAAGACGAGGCCCTCGTCTGGGGGGGCCGTCCCAGCCGAGGCCCGCCCACTCCATGAGGTCCCGCATGGCTCCGGAGCCACAGTGCCCGCCGCGTCGGTGCGGGTAGGTGACCAATTCGGTGTCGCTTGAGTTGACCATGAGGCTTCCTTCTGGAGACAACGGGTAGGTTTTGTTCAAAACTAAGGCATTGCGTTGAGAATGTCTCCCCGGTCCACCTGACGCGTGTCCGCGGTCGGACAATTGGCGATACTCTGTCCACCGTGTCGTCCATGCGAGAGCGCTACCGCGAGCACGTCCGTGCGGCGGTGCTGGAGACCGCCCATGACCTGATCGCTGAGCGGGGCTGGGATCGGGTCCGCATGAGCGAGATCGCCGAGGCGGTCGGCGTATCGCGCGCCCTACTGTATAAGGAGTTTGGCGACAAGCCCGGTTTGGGAGAAGCCGTCGCCCTGCGGGAGGCGGCGCGCTTGATCGAGGGTATTGAGGACGTGCTCGCACATCACGGCTCCGACGCTGCCGGCGGCCTCGCGGCCGCGGTGGGCTTCGTGCTTGAGGAAGCCGAGAACAGTCCCCTGCTCAGAGCGGTCCTGATCCCCAACCGTGATCCCCTACCGCCCAGGACGGGGATCCTGCCGCTCCTCACCACGTCTGCGCAGACTGTTGGACCTCGCCTCCGGTTCGCTGGCCCGGTGGCTCACCTCCCACGTGGCCGGTCTGCGGGAGGATGAGGTGTCCGATGCCGCCGATGCCCTGGTGAGGCTCACCGTGAGCCACCTCGCGTTGCCCACCAGGTCCCGGGTGGACACCGCCCGGAAGATTACCGAGGTGGGACTCAGGTGCCTCGGGCTCTCCGGCACACCGGAGAAGGGACGGCAACCTGCCGGCTGCTCTGGTGGCAGTGCCGCGGACGACCCCGAGGACCAGGGGCTGGTGAACGAAATGGCGCGGACAGCGTCGTCGCGTCCGGAGTGGCGCGGGGACGGTCGCTTGCTGCCGCGGCGCTGAGCCCGGCGACTGTGACGGCACCGAAGATGCTGGCGCGACCGTGGCCGGGTCCTCGACGCGCCGCAGGGAACCGCCGCAACGCGCTACTGGAGGCGGCCGCCGAGCCTAATGGGGGGGTTTCTACGAAGGAAAACGCCGCCAAACGCATGCCTGCCGGTGGCCTCAGCCGAGTTCGGGCACGGCTCGAGCGCCACTGGTTCGCGCGGCCTACTCGGATCCCCAGGCTCGGCTCTCAGCGATGCGCCGGCGCCCGGTCGACCAGCAGGCCGACTAGTTGTGGTGTCCAGGCACGTTGGTCAGTCGGGTGACAGGTGGCTTGGCTCCGATCGCGAAGTGGACGCGGTGATGATTGTAGAAGTGAAGCCATTCGGGCAGGGCGGCGTTGCGGTGCTCGGTTGATTCGTAGAGCCGGGCGTAGGCCCAGCCGTCGCCCAGGGTGCGGTGGAAGCGCTCGATCTTTCCGTTGGTCTGCGGGCGGTATGGCCGAGTCCGCTTGTGGACGATGGCAAGTTCGGCACACGCCTCACGCCAGGCGTATGACCGGTAAGCCGATCCGTTGTCGGACAATTTGCGTTCGACGGTGACGCCGTGTTCGGCGTACCAAGCCACTGCACGTTGCAGGACCCCTATCGCGGTGGCGACCTTCTCGTCGGTGCAGATCTCGGCGTAGGCAACACGCGGGTCTGCTGTACGGATAGGTGACATCCTGACCTGTCACCCGTTCGTGCAGCAGACCCCCGAGACCTACCTCTCAGACGAAGGCCGAGCAGCGACCTACGCCGACTGGCTCCACTTGTCACCACTGACCCCACACCGGGATCGGAGGCCTCGTCCCCGCCGATCGTATTTCACAACGGCACGGGGAACTTCAACCAGTTCTCGACGCTTCTCTGTGCCCCGGCCAGCGCGCGTGGTTCCGTGCTGTAGGTCAGCACTTCCTCCTTCGCCAGCAGGCGGATGATGCTGGCCTGCGGGGCTGGCGACCAGCCCAGCTCGTCACCCAGTCTCGGTCGAGGTCAGTTCGGTCCCGCGCCGGTGCGCTCCCACACGCCGGCGACGAAGGCCACGACTCGGTCCGCGTCACGCGCAGCCGTATCGCGCGCCGCGGAGGAAGCCTGCGCGCGTGCCTACTGCTCTTGCCAGACATCCTCGAAGACCGCTAACGCCAGCGGGGCCCACCCCCGGGACTACGCGGTCAGTGCGCCGCCAGGCGACGAGGGGGGAAGCCTGGGTCGGCCTGTGGCACCGACCAGGGCCGACGTACTCGATGACCAGGTCGCCCCGGGGGTGCCTCGTTGCCGGCGGCCGCGAGTAACTGCCGGACCTGCGCAAGCGTCGCGCGCCGGGCCTGATTCGTGTCGGGCGTGGCACCTTGATCGGCCGGGGATGGGGCCGCCCAAGGCCAGCGATCGGCTCGCTTTCAGCGGCCCAGAGTGCCGCGGCGCGGCGGCCGCGGACCGTTCACGTCCTGCCGGTCGCGTGCCGCTCCCGGCGACTGGGTTGGCGCCGGGCTGGTCTCGCCACCGACGATCGGGAGCTCAAGCCGAGACACGATCCGGTAGCGCAGGTCCCGCGCGGGGCTGTCGCCCAGCGGCCCTTCAGTAACCAGGCCGCAGGTGACGGCGCCTACGTCGTGACCCTGTTCGTGGACCTGCTGCAGGATCGCTGCGGTGGCCGGCCAGTCGCCCTGCTCAAGCAGGCGCGGGTCGAGTTCGCGGGCCAGCGGAGCCCACCGCTCGGCGGGCGTCTTCTCGGACGCGGCCGAGAGTCGGGCGCGCACCTCGCTGCTCTCGTGGAGCTCGGCCAGCGCCGCCTTGCGGGGGTCGGCATCCCAGCCTCTTGACCGCGTCGCGCAGGTCTCGGCGGGCCTGCATCTGCGAGAGCCTGCAGGCGCGCCCTGACCTGGTTGACTCCCGGCTCCCAGGCGCGGCTGGGGCGGGCCGAGAGGATCCTCATGGCCTCGACTCGTGCCTGCTCGGGGGCGAGGTTGTTCAGCCGCTCGGTGAGCAGTTGGTCGCCCAGCGAGCGGAAGGCCGGCTGGCCGCTGGCCACCGCGGCCGTGAGCGCTGCCGGCCCGCGCTGTGCGAGCAGGTCGGCCGGGTCCAGGCCGTCGGGGAACCGGGCGTAGCCAGGGTCCAGGCCGTGCGGGGTGAGCATCCAGAAGTCCCGCTCGGCCGCGACCTGGCCGGCGAGGTCGGCGTCGGTGGCCACGATCGGGTCGCGTCCCACCGCTGCCAGCCTGGGCGGCCTGCTCGTCGGTCAGCGACGTACCGAGCGGTGCCACACCGAGGTAGAGCCCATGGCTGGCCAGCGTGACCGCGACAGCGTCCATCGGGCCCTCGACGATCACCGGGACCGCGCCCCCGTCGAGCAGATCGTCGACGACGCCGAACAAGCTGGGCGCCCTTGTGGAACAGCGGGGTGTCGGCGGTGTTGAGGTACTTCGGGCCGCCCTTGTCGGCGTCGGTGAGGCCGGGCCGCCGTCGGCCAACGAAGCCGAGCACCTCGCGCTGCCCATTGTTGTGGTGGATCACCGGGAACATCACACGGTCCCGGAACCGGTCGATCAGGCGGCCGGTGCTGGCCTCGCTCGCAACCCCGGTGGCCACCATCTCGGCGTCGCTGACATCGCGGCTACGCAGGTGGCCGACCAGATTGGTCCACCCGGCCGGCGCCTGCCCGGGCCGGAAGCGCTCGTCGCCGGCGAGGTCGACGCCGAACCGTCCGGTGAGGTAGTCGCGGCCCCACGAGCCTGACGACGACTGGAACCGGGCCTCGAAGAACGCCTGCGTCATGTCGTTGATCTCGAGCATGCGCTCACGCGAGACGGGGGAGGAGTGCCACTCCTCAGCGCGCTGGTACATCAGCCGCAGGTCTGCCTCGGTGGGCTCCAGTCGGGTGCCGCCGAGGTCGCGGATGTAGGCGGCCAGCGTCAGGTCGGGCTCGACGAACTGGTCCTCGTCGACGTCGACCGGGTCGCCAGCGTCGACGTCGACCAGGTCCTCCTCGAACGCGTCGACCAGGTGCTCGTCGTACGGACCGGGGTCCTCGGCGAGCGGCCAGTCGGCCCAGTCGGGGGCCGTGGCGGTGTCCATCGGGTGGTCGACGACCGTGGCCGGGTCCGGCTCGACGCCGTCCCACAGGTCCGCGGGCGGCTCGTCGAAGTGGTACTCGTGCGCGTGCTCGTCGGGAGCGCTTTCCAGCGCGATCGAGGTCCGCCAGACCAGGGCCTGGCACTCGTCGACGCCCTCCCAGCCGTCGCTCGGCATCGCCCGGCCTGCACCCAGCAGGGCCTCGACCTGCCAGCCGCGCTCCACGCCGTGGTCCACCTTCGCGACCAGCGCGGGCCACCAGGTGCTGGCCTGGATGCTCGCGGCGCGCTCGGGGCCGAACAGGTCCGCGAGCCGTGGGGTCCACTCGGTAGTGACGCCCTCACCGTGGGAGCCGTCGCCGATCTGGGCGGCCACGGCCGGAGTGGTCGACGGGCCATGCGCCACCACACGGCTGCGGCGGCGTGCTCGTCGGGCAGCGGCCCGGCGGGGTGGTCGGGCGCGGTGGCGGTGCGCAGCATCTGGTGGGCGGTGACGCCGGCGCGAGACATCGCGGCCAGCCGCTCGGCCAGCAGCGGAGTGAACTCGTCGTCTCGAACCTGTGGGGCGAGTGAGTAGAGCAAGCTGGCGCCATTCCTTGAGCGCGGGCGTGTGGTCTCCGGTGACGGACTTGTTGAGGCGCCGCTGCCAGGTCGCGGAGGCCTTCTGCAGGCTGCGGTGCTCCGGTCGGTCGCCGGTCGTCGCCGGGGACCTGCATGGCGGCTCGCCAGACCTCGACGTCGGCCACCGTGGCGGCCTCGGGCCGGAGGCCGTTGTGTGCCCACGCCGGCAGGGCGGCCTGGTCGGTAGCCCGCGTGCGGACCTGCTCGGCGAGGTCGCTCACCAGGTGCGCGCGCTGCGCGAGGTAGGCGCCCCAGTGCGGGTCGTCGGCCAGGCGGGCCGGGACTGCGGGCATCCAGGGCAGCGGGCCGGCGCCGGCGTTGCGAAGGCCGGAGGCGTCGAGGCGCCAGTCGAGGACCGCGGCGCGGTCGTGCGCGCTCTCCAGCTCGCGGTCGCCGGCGGCCGCCCGGAGCGCGTCGACGGGGTTCTCGCCTGCTGCGCCGAGCAGCAGCAGGTGGGCTCGCAGGGTCGGCCATGCGGCCTCCTCAGCGAGCCCGGGGACGAGCGTCTCTACCGCGCTGTCCAGGGCGTCGACCACATTGATTTCGGGGTTGACCGGGGTGCCGCCTGATGCTTCTGGGCCGGTGATGGTGTCGTGGCGCAGGAGATCTTCGGCGGCGACGTAGAGGCTGTCGAGGTAGCGCTGGGAGGCCTCGCCGAGTCGGGTGGCCGGGTCGGCCTGCTCGCGGATGAGGGTGGTCGCGGACCGCTGGGTGTCGTCGCGGACCAGCATCGACTCGAGGATGTCGGTGGGGGTGAGCGGCCGGACCAGGGTCGGGTGGATCACCGAGTGCGGGTCGCCGTCGCCGACGACCTCGAGGTAGACGTGGTTGGCGTGCGCGCCGCGGGTCATCATCGTGTAGAGTCTGCTGGCGCGACTCGCTGCCTGTCGCCAGACCGTGCATCGTGTCGGCGGTGACGCCCTGGGCGGTGTGCACGGTGCACGCGTAGCCGGTCTCGGTGGATCGAGCGACGTAGTCGGCGGGCAGGCGCACGGTGCGGCGGTGCCCCTCTCTGCCGGTGTGTTGGACGGTCAGGTCGCCGCCGTCGTGGATCTCCAGGACGTTCCAGCGGTCGCCGTTCTTCACCCAGTCGGTGGCCGAGGTGCGCAGGCGTCGGTCGTTCTCGCGAGTGATGATCAGTTCGCCGATCGAGGCCTCGTTGCCGTCGGCGAGCCGGCGCACCGGGCCGATGCTGGCCGGATGAGCGGGGCCGGCCGGGCCGATTCCGTGTTGCTGGGCGAGCCGGTGGGCGCGGGCCTGCTGGTTCAGGCTCGCTGACCAGGTCGCGGGTGGGGGCGAGCATGATCGAGTCCAGACCCGCGGCGCGGTCGGCCTGCCAGGCCGCGAAGACGTCCTCGGTCATGGTGGCCAGGTCGCCGACGTGGACACGGTCGCGGTCGAGGTAGAAGCCGAGCGACTCGGACTTGCCCTCGCGCAGCGCGAGGGACGCGGCGCCCTCGGCCGGGTCCTTGAACCGGACCAGACTCGGTCAGCCTGCAGAGCCTCCGTGGGTGGCGCGGACGTCGCGCAGCACGCCGCCGGCACCGATCGCGGACGAGCTGCTGATCGTCGCCGATCAGACGGACGCTGCCGCCGCGCTCAAGGATGTAGGAGACCGCGGCGTCCAGCGAGAGGGTGTCGGCCATGCCGGCCTCGTCGATGACCACGAGGGTGGAGGAGTCGATGCCGGCGACCCACGCGGGCATCCCCGGATAGTTGCTGTCGCCGGTCTCGCGGGCCGCGCGTGCTTGGTCGAGCGAGTGGGTCAGGCTTGGCCAGGGTGTCGGTCTGCGTGTCGATCTGAGAGCGCAGGGCGTCGGCCGCCGCGGCCGACGGCGCCAGGCCGATGATGGTGCCGCCACCGTCGGCCCACGCGCTGGCCAGGGCTCGCATCGCGGTGGTCTTGCCGGAGCCGGCGGGGGCGATCGCCGCCTGGAGCCGGGCACCGGAGGTGGCCATCTCCCGCACCAGGGTGGCCTGTCCGGCGTTGAGGGTGATGCCGTTGGCGGTCGACTCGAGCAGCGCCATGTCGACCGAGTCGACCGTGACGGCGTAGCCGTCGTGGCGGCCCGCGGCCGCCACCAGGCGCTCCTCGGCGGCCAGCACCTTGCCCGAGGTGAACAGACTCGGCGCCGCTCTGAGTGTAGACCGACGCGCCGTCCGCGCGACGCAGACTCGGCCGGTTCGCTGATGGTGTCCGCGTCTCTGGCGGCGCGGGCCATGGTCACCGAGCGGCCGTCGAGGACCTCGCTGACGAGCAGGTCGACGACCTGGGAGATCTGGTTGGTGGGCACGTTGGCGCCACGGACCTGCCGCTGCGCCTCGGCGTAGACGTGCCAGTACTGCCAGGTGCTGCGAGCGCCCTCCATCGTCGTCACGATCCGGTCGGTGGTCTTGGCGAACCAGGCTGAGTCGGCCAGCGACCGTGCTGTGCCCTGCAGATTCGACGTCGGGTTTAGTGCGCCGTGGACCATCTGCTTGACCCGCTGAGGGGTGCCGAGCACCTCGACGGCCTCGCGGTTCCAGGTCTCGCGCTGCTCAGCCAGCGAGCGCGGCTCGTGCTTGGCCTCGCGGGTCTCCAGCGTCGACTGCTGGGACAGACTGGATGGTCTCAACCGGCGTGGGCGGGCGGCCGTGGGTGGCCTGGAAGGCGGCGGCGAGGACCTTGCGGCGGTCCTCCACGCTGGCGCGGCGCTTGGAGAAGCGGCGGTTCAGGCTCGGGGTCGACGCCGACGATCTCGCGCACGGGGCGCTTGCGGGCGTCGCCACCATCAATGTCGTTCGGACGCTCGTCAAAGCGCACGCCGAGGGCGTCGAACAGGTGCCGCTCGAGGGCGGTGTTGTAGGTCTCCGAGGCCGAGACGACCGCCTTGTGGAGCGGGCGGCCGTCGATGGCCAGCCACTTGCCGTCAAGCGTCTGGACCTTGTTCGCCACCGCGACGTGGGTGTGCAGGTCGGGGTCGCCGGCGCGAGAGTCGCGGTGCGTGAACGCGGTGGCCACCAGGCCGCGGACGTCGACCTGACGCACGCCGTTGGTGCCGCGGCGGGTGAACAGGGCCTTGGCCTCGATGAAGTCCAGCGCGTCCTTGATGGCCGCCTGGTGGCAGCGCTCGATCACCGCGGCGGTCTTCGCATCCGAGATCGCCCACAGCACCGAGACGCTCTTGACCGGCGAGAACGTCAGGTCGTAGCCGGCCACCGCGTTGGTCCTCGGCCGGGAGTGCTTGGCGATCGCGGCGGCCAGACTCGCGGGCGTCAGTGGGCTCGCGACCGTGCTCGGCACGGAAGAACTCGGTGCCGACCTCGGTGCGGACCCGGGCCCGGTCGGCCGCGGGAACCGGCCAGTCACCGGGCAGTCCGGCGGCCTCGTTGAGCGCCGCGATGCGCTTGGCGAGTCTCGACTCGGAACGGGCTGATGTCGTTCTCGTAGACCTTATACGGGGTGCCGAGTCGACGGGCCGTCTTGTAGTCGGCGTCGGTCGGCCGGTCGACGCCTTCCCGACCGATGCGCAGGTCCAGGTCCTTGGTCCGCTGGGTGGCCAGCGGGTGGTGACCGGAGCCGAACAGGCTCTGCATGTGGTCGGCGGTGACGATGTCGCCGGCGTCGAGCCCTTCGAGCCCCTCCATGCCCGAGCCGACCCACACGCCAGGGGTCTCGCCCTTCTCGGTGTAGTAGGCTCGCCAGGCCGGTGTGGCCCTTGTCGGTGGCGTCCATCGCTGCGACCTGGCGGGTCAGGTAGTCGTACCCCGACCCCGCCGTCAGCCTTGTGGAGGCTCATCGTCACGGTCACCTACGTGCGCGCGGGCGCCCGCTGCGATCACTTCCAGCCGGATTTCTGATGTGTTCTTTCTATTCGGCAGACCGAGAATGCAAGAGGTGTGTGGCACTGGGAGGTCGCGGAAATCTGGGGGGACGCTGAGGGGCGTCGGTGACGGCTGGGGCGTCGGGTTCGGACTGGCTGAGTTGAACGGGCTGGCTGGGGTCGAGGTTGGTGGGTTCGGAAGGTTTCTTGGCCGGTGGTGATCGCACGGGGACCGGGATTTGTCGTAGGTGACTGTCAGAGTCCATGTCGACACGGAGTGAGGACCGATGAGTCAGCAGACGATCAAGCAGCAGGCGCGGCGTACGGCGCGGGAGATGGCCGACAAGAGGCGGCGCGAGCGTGAGGAGCGCGAGCGCCGGGTGGTCGACCTGGCCGAACAGGTCATGGTGGCGATCGGCCAGCGGGACGCGGCGGTGGCCGAGACCGAGAAGCGCGCCGGGGATGCGCTGCGGGAGTTGACCGAGGTCGAGGGGCTGTCCCTGGGCGAGGTGGTCGAGTGGTGCGGCGAGACGATCACCGTGCGGGAGGCGACGCGACTGCGGCGGCTGGCCGCACCGGACGGCAGCGCGGAGACCGAGGGCGGCGCGGCCGCCGAGCGGGAGCCGGACGTGGAGGCCGGGAGCGGGGGAGCGGGTGCCGGTTCGGCGGCTTGATGACGCCGGCCTCGCGGCGGTCGCGGCGGCGCTCGCTGATCCTGCGGTGCTCGCGCGGTACCGGGCGAAGGTCGCCACGGTGCCGGGCAGTGAGTGCCTGTGGTGGACCGGGGCCGTCTCGGGTCGGTCCGAGCGGGAGCGCACCGAGGGCGGTGGTCATGGCCGGTTCTGGTACGCGCCGGGTCGGGTGATCATCGCCCACCGGTTCGCGTACGCGATCATGCACGGCGTGGACGCGCTGGAAGAGGCGCGGCTGCTCGGGCATCGCTGTCACAACCCGCTGTGCCAGCGGATCGCGCCGGAACACGTCGTGGTCTCGACGGCACGCAAGAACCGGCAGGAGTGGGCCGTCCAACGGCGGCTGCCCTACAGCCCGCTGGCCGACCCGCGCGGCCCGCGTCGGCGGGCGCGGGAACTGCGCGACCTGGCGCGTGAGGACCCGCGAACTCGTAGCAGACGACCTCGCGCGGCTCCAGGAGCCTGCTGGGCGAGCAACTGACCCTGTGGTGACCAGCCGGACGCAGAAGGCCGCCCGCACCGATGGTGTGGGCGGCCTTGCGGTTGTTGGTCAGGCGGGCTCGCCGTCGAGGAGGCGACCGAGCGTCTCCCACAGGTCGAGGTAGCCGTCCGCGTCCTCGGGCGACTGCTCGCCCCACTTGGCGTGAAGAGCGCGGATGCGGTCGAGCCGGTCGAGCCGGTCCGGCAGCGCGGTGCGAGCAGCGGCCATGAACTCCACGTCGGGCGCGTGCTCGGGAACGTCGCCCCCGCGTGGGTACTGCTTGATCCCGAGCCGCTGCCAGCGAGCACCGGCGTAGGCGACGAGGATGTTGTCCGGGATCAGGGCGTCGGCGGCGGTGGCGCGGATCTTGTCGCCGTACGGAGTTCAGGGTCCGGGGTCGCGCGCGCTTCCAGAGCGCGGAGGCTGGCGTCGTCGCTCATGCGGGCTGGTCCTGCCGTGCGGCCGCGAGGTCGAGCCGACCCGACGCGGCGGTGGCCACGGCGGTGATCCGGGCGGCCAGCGCGCGCAACTCGGCGGGCGTGCCCTGGATCGCGACCACGTCGTCACCGGCGAGAGTCAGGACGGGCTGGCGGTGCTCCCCGGCACCGATCCAGTCCTCGCCGGGGGTGAACACCTGGACGCTGGTCTCGCGGGCGGCCAGCCACTCGATGTGCGCGCTCACGGGGTCACCTCGGCGGGCGCGGTGCCGATGAGGCGGCGGAACGCCTCGATGTCGGCCTCGAGGGAGAACAGGTGACGGCGGTGGATGTCGCTCTCGGCTCCGACCTCGGTCAGGACCCCGGCGAGGCCGTCGAGGAACGCCACGACGGCATCGGCGGTGACGGTCTCGCGCATCGCGGTCCACGGCTTCGGGACGCGGCTGCTGGCGGCGTACGGCATCGCCATCATGGCGGCGAGGATGCGGCGCTGGTCGCGCTCGCTGATCACGGTGCCGGTCGGCTCCGGCTGGGTCTGCTCGGACATCACTGCTCCTGTTCGGTGGTGGTGCGGTGGGCGTACTCGGCGTGCAGGGCATCCAGCGCCGTGGCGACGCTGGACAGGGCCGCGTCCAGGTGGACGCGGGCGGTCTCGGTGGTCCAGCGGCGCACGTCGCGCAGCCGGTGCTCGATTGCGATCAGGTCGCATGCCGTCTCGCTGAGGGTGTGCCGGTCCTTGGCGGCGCTGGCCTGGACGTCGGCGTCAGTGACAGTCGGAGTGTTGTCCCGCTTCGCGATGGTGACGAACTGGTTGAGCGGCAGGATGCGGGCACCAAGGACCAGGGCTGAGATATGCACGTTGCGTCCCGCGCGGCCGGGCTCATCCACGGTGACTGTGGTGATGGGGAACGCGATGCCGGTGTCGGGGTCGACAAGCGTGTCGGTGGGCCGGAGATCCCATGCGCGGACTTGTTCGGTGGCGAGGGCGGGGTGGGTGGTGGTGTCGGTCATGGCTCCTCCTTGGGTTGGGCCGGTGGCGGGCCGGACTCGGGGTCTCAGCCCGCCACCGGAGGACTTGCGGGACGGACGGTCAGGCCGGGGCCAGCGCGGTCCAGGCGCGGCGCTTGATCCGGTCGGGGTCGTCGCTGGTGAGCACGCGGGCGGCGCGGGCGGCGGCCTCGTCGCCCTTGGTGCGGACCGGGGCGTAGTGGTCGACGTACTCGGCCACGGCCTGGTAGCCGGCCCACGCGGTGTCGCGGATGCCGGCCTGGGTCTCGGCGTCGGCGAAGAGCCAGTGCAGCCGGGAGCGGCGGCGGCGCTCGGTCTCACGGACGCGCTTGGTGGCGCTGGCCTCGGCCTTGCCAAAGGTGGCGTCGATCAGGGCGTCGAACGCGGCGTCGGTCATGGTCTGCTGGATCAGCCGCTCGGCCTCGACCTGGAACGCGTCGACGTAGGTGAATGTCAGCCCGAGCGCGTCGCGGGCGGCCTGGACGGCGGCCTTGGCGTTGCGGGTGTGGCGGATCGAGAACGACGACTCGTGGTTGCGCAGCGCGGCGCTCTGGGTGTTCGCGCACACTACGCGGACCGGGGTGACGAGGATGCGGAACGCGCTGGACCCGTCGTGGCTGTTGAGCGCGGCGATGTTGAGGTCGACGCGGTCGGTGCCGCCGACCGTGAGCGAGTCCGGCAGTCTGCATCGTGATGAACACCTGCCGACCTCCGCGCAGCGACCCGGCGGTGTCGAAGATCGCGCCGGACTCGTCGGCCAGCAGGTTCAGGAACTCGGCGTGGTCCTCGTTCTGCAGCGGGGTGTAGCCGCCGCCGACAACGCCGAGCGCCTCGGGCGCTCCGGTGAACGGGTTGGTGCGCACCGTGGCGAAGCCGGGGACCTCGATGGGCGTGACGCCGCCCTCGCTGACCTCGGCGGTGGTGAGCGGCAACTTGCGTACGTCCCAGCCGCCCAGGTGGCCGAGCGTCATGGCCTCCTCGGCGGTGAACGCGCGGTCGCGGACCGTGGTGCCCAGTCGGTGCCAGGCGTCATTGCGGGCGAAGACGGCGGCGGCCTGCGTGCCGTGGGTCTCGATCTCGTGTGACATGTCGGGGTCCTCCCGGGTAGCGGATCAAACGAATTGAGTTCATTCTATGGTTTCTATTCCACTGAGGGCGGTTCTCCACAGGTAGAACCGCCCTCAGTGGGGAGGGGAGAAGGTCAGGCGGCGCTGTCGTTGGCCTCGTCGGCGTTGGCCTCGTCCTCGTCCTCGGCGTCGGCGTCCGGCTCGTCGCTGCCGGTGCTCGGCTGTGGCTCCTCGCCGAGCAGGATGCGCTCGACCTCGCTGGGCTGGTAGCCCCACTCCACGAGCGCGCCGAGCACGCGGGCGTCCCACGCGCTCGGGTTGCGCCAGGAGTGCTTGCCGGTGGTCGCCTCCCAAGCGGCGACGACGGCGGCGAGCGTGGTCATGGTCGCGGCCTTCGGGGTGGTCGCCTTGGTCGCGATCTTGCGGCACTCGTCGTGGCCCGCGCCGTAGTAGCCGGACGGGGCCGGGATGCCGAGCATCGTGAAGAGCATCGGGTGCCGGTGGTCCATGGCCTTGCTCAGCGAGTGGTGGCCGGTGACGATGGCCTCGCAGATCAGGGCCTCGGCTCCCTTCGGGGCCGTCTTGCGCGCGACGAACCCGGCCAGCCACTCGCGGCGCACCGTCTCCGCGCTGGCCCACGCCTTGTTGTTGGCGATCACGCGGCGGCGCTCCTCGCGGCGGGCCTCGGCCTCCTCCTCGCTCTCGCCCGCGTCCTCGTCGGCGGTGCTGGCGCTGCCACTGACGCCGCCGCGACGGCGCAGGCCGGAGGCGTCGAGGTCGGTGACGACCCACACCGGCACGTACTGCTGGTAGGGCTCGGCGGGCTCGTAGTCCTCGTCCTCACGGTCCTCGTCGTCGGTGCCCTCCTCGCTCTCGTCGTACTCGTCCTCGGGGTAGACCCACTCCTTGACGACGTGGACGCGAGCGCCGGGGACGTTGGGCCACTCCTCCTCGGGCACCGGCTCGCCCTCGGCGGTGACCAGACGCTCGATGCGCAGCACCTCGTCAGCCTCCGCGACCTCCTCGGCGGTCAGCACCGGCAGGCCCTCGGCGCGCAGCCGCTCGACCTCGGCGGCGTCGGCCTCGCGCTCTGCGGCCTCGTCGCGCAGGCTGCTGGGCCTCGTGCGTCAGGGAGCGGCGGAATCGCTTGGCGTACTCCAGTCGCTCCACGGCCTCGGGGTCGTGCTCGAACTCGGCGAAGATCGCGGCTTCCTCCAAGGTCAGGTCGCCGTAGTCGAGACGGTTGCGGGTCTGGTCGGCCTTGGTGACCGCCAGGGCGGCGTTCACGATCGGGCGGTCGATGCTGGTGCGCTTGGCGATCTGCGCAGCGCTCACGCCGAGCAGGGCCAACTGCTCCACGCCCGCGACGATCTCGGTCTCGCGCATCTGGGCCCGGTGGATGTTCTCGACCATCTGGTCACCGATCCGGTCGGCCTCGGCGGGCTGGGGGACGACCCGCGCCGGGATGAGGCCGGTCGGGGTGCCGACCTCGGCGGCGGTCACGGTGCGGCGCTGGCCGCGCAGCAGGACGTACTGGCCGTCCTCGTTGCGGTAGACCGTGACGGCCTCGATGACACCGCGCTCCTTGATCGACTTGCGGAACTCCTTGTGGTCGGGTCGCAGGTCGGCGCGGACGTTGGTGCCGATGATGATGTCGGCGGGGTCCAGGTGCAGGAACTCCTCAGCCGGGGCGGCGTCGGTGCCCTCGGTGGTGGTGACGGCGTCGGTCTGGATGGTGTCGGTCATGCTGCTGTCCTCCGTGAGTAGAATAGAAAGAACTGACAGGACCAAGTCTCCCAACGGGGGCCGACGCCTACCGGCTCGCAGCGCGAACCTGTGGAAAGGTGGGCACGTCCGGAGGGTGGGGAAACCCCGCTCGTACGGACGCGGACTCCGCTGCGGCGGCGCGGCGCAGCTGCACCCTTCGTGGCTGTCTGGACGGAAGGAATCGAGCGAGAGTGGGAACGGCTGCACACGGCCCCGCCCGGGAATGCAGCGGCGTTGGTGTTAGTGCCGGCGCCAGGTGCGGCAGGCTGGCGCCGGCACAGGGGAGTGGCGGCATGACGAGCCAGACCACGACGCCGGTCGGCATCTACTGGAAGCCCGGCGTGTGGGACCTCGCCCGATCGGCCTACGTCGCCGACCTGGACACCGACCCCGACTCGCCCGGATCGTTCGTCGGCTGGCTCGCCCAGGCGCTCGAGCCTGCACGCCAAGCGCTCACCCCAGCAGCGCGCCGAGTCTCGCGGCCGCCGGCGAGACCCATCCCGCCCTGGTCAGCGTGACCCGCAAGAGCCTTCAACAAGAAGCACGACCTGCCAGCCTCCACCATCGAGGCGGTCGAAGACGCGCTCGTGGCCGACCGCCAGGAGCTCGGCCGGATGCTCGCCCGCTCCGCGTTCGCCCAGGAAGCAGTGATCGCCGCAGGCGAGGAATCCCGCCGGCGGCTCGGCCGCGACCTGCCTCCGCCCCCGCAGAAGCTCAGCAATCGACCTCCGCGACGCCGGCCCGCACGGTAGGCCCAACTGGCGGCCGACCCAGTTTGTACGGCGCAGTTGTGTCGGCCCCTTTGCCTAGTGTCCTCCTCAGCGCCCCGATCCGGTACCCGAGAGCCGCTCGGGGCGCTTCTTTGCGCCCTCGCTGTGCCCTGGCGAGCAGGCTCCCCGGCGAGCACGAGTGGATCCGAACAAGTTCGGCCCAGGTGATCGCTGCGGGACCCCGATGGGACCTAGGTGACTGCGGGACCGATTCCGACGTCTCGCCGTCACCCGGTCATCCATCTGGAGGAAGTCATGTCCACCACCGTCACCTTCGCCGGCAACCCGTTCGTCACCTCGGCCGAGGCTCCTGAGTCTGCTCTTCGTCCGCGAGAACAAGCCGTTCGTTAGCTGCCGGGTCCTGGTCAACCGGCGCGTGCAGAACAACGACACGGGGGAGTGGGTCAACGACGAGCCCACCGCCCACAACGTCAAGATCTTCGGCTCGGCCGCCACGCACGTGCACGACAAGCTGCGGATCCGGCGACCCGATCCTCTCTCATGGCGTTGTCCACGGCCTCGAGCGCACCGAGAGCCTGGGCGGACAAGGAGACCGGCGAGAAGCACACCTTGGACGTCGTGGTCGTTGACAGCCGCTTCGGCGAGGTCGGCGTCTCGCTCAAGTACGTCTCCGCGCGCGTCGAGCGCGCCGCCCGCCCGGCCCAGGCCAGCCTGAGGCGCGGGGAGGGTTTCGATGGATCTCGTCGTACAGTCCCCGGACGAGTCTGCTCGCCGCCGTCCCGCATGTCCTCGGCTTCAAGCCTGAGGAGTCGGTCGTCCTGGTCCCGTTCGGGCCCGGGCTCCCGATCACGCGCGTCGACCTGCCGACCAGCGCGGCTGCCCGCGAGGGGGTCTGGGACGCGATCAGCGGCCCGTACGGTCGCCACGCCCGCCCCGGAGCTCGGCTGGGGATCCTCTGCTTCACCGAGGACCGCCGCAGCGCGGAGCCTGGCCAGCCAGCACCTGTCCAACCGACTCGAGACCGTGGGCATCACCACCCAGATCCGGCTGTGGGCCGACGGGGAGCGGTGGCGTGAGTTCAACACCGGCTTCACCGGTCTGCAGACCCAGGCGACCGCGGAGCGGATCGCGGCCGCGACCGTGCTCTCCGGTGCCGCCCAGCCGGCCTCGAGCCGGGCCTCACTGGCGGCCTCCGTGGTCGGCGACCGCGAGCCGATCGCCGGTTCGATCCCCGCGGCTCGAGCAGAAGCCGCGGCCAGGCTCGCCGGCCGCGGAGCGGGACTGGGCCTTGGACCGCCTCGGGCAGTTCCACACCGACGGCAACCAGGCTCTCTGACGTCGACGGCGCCCGGATGCTCGTCGCCATGGAGACGATCGGCACCCGCGACGCGCTGTGGGAGGACATGACCAGGGAGAACCACACCTCCCACATGGCGCTCTGGAACGACCTCACCCGCCGCGCCCCTGGCGAGGTCCGCGCGGCGCCGGCCTCCATGCTCGGCTTCGCCAGCTGGCTGCACGGCGACGGCGCCAAGGCCTGGTGTGCGCTCGACCAGGTGCCCGCCGACCGGCCCTACTCCATGGCCGCCATCGTCGCCTCGGCCCTGCAGAACGGCATCCACCCTCGCGAGTGGCAGCGGTATCAGACCCAGATGCGGGACCTCGCCAGCGAGACTCGACGAGTCCTTCGTGCCCAAGCCTCCCGAGCACCAGCGCGATGTGCCGCGCACCCAGCCCGCCACCGCCCGCCCCGCCCCGGGCCGCTGAGGGGACCGCGATGAGCCTACGACGAGACCGGCTCGATCGACCCCAACAAGGTGGCAGCCCAGCCGAGCGCTACCGAGCGCCAGCCTGCGTCGCCTGGTGGTGCCCGAGCCCGCGGCCTACGCCCCCGACAAGCGCCTCGACGTCATTCACGACCCCGACCTCGAGTCTGCTGTGGGGAGGGCAGGCATGACCACGCGCTCCGCCGTCGACGACACTGACCGGCTCGCCCGCGTCACCCTCAGCCGGACCATCGAACCCGGAGATCTCCGCGTCACCGGACTGGTCAGCGAGACTCGGAGCCGACAAGGTCCTCGGCTACCTCGAGGCGGCCGCCGACGTCGAGTCTCACTGGGGATTCGCGCTCGCCCAGGAGGCTCGGCCGCGTCGACCCCGCCGAGGTCCTCGAGCAGGCAGCCGCCCAGGGCATCCGCTTCATCGTCCCCGGCGACGCCGAGTGGCCCGCCGAGCTCGGCGCGCTCCGCAACGCCGGCGCCCTGTACGAGCGCGGCGGCGAGCCTGTCGGCCTGTGGGTCCGCGGACCGCACGACCTGCGCCAGGCTCGCCGGCAACTCGGTGGCCGTCGTCGGCTCCCGGGCCGCCACCAGCTACGGCACCGAGCAGGCCACCGAGTCGGCTGCGACCTCGCCAGCATGGGGCACACCGTCATCAGCGGCCTCGCGTACGGGGTCGACTACGCCGCCCATCGCGGCGCCCTCAGCGCCGGTGGCCCGACCGTCGCCGTCCTGCCTGGCGGCGTCGACCGGCCCTATCCGGTGGCCCACGCTCAGCCTGCTCGAGGCGATCGCCGAGAGTGGCCTGGTCGTCTCGGAGGCACCTCCGGGCGCTGGACCCACGCGGACCCGCTTCCTGGCCAGGAACAGGGTCGTCGCCGGCCTCGCCGAGGGCACCGTGGTCGTCGAGGGAGCCATGCGCAGCGGGACGCTCAACACCGCCCACTGGACCAGCAACCTGCACCGACCCCTCATGGGCGTCCCCGGCCCGGTCAGCAGTGTCGCCTCCACCGGCGTCAACCAGCCTGATCCGCCTCGGCCAGGCCAGCGCCGTGACCAACGCCCAAGACGTCATCACCGATGTCATGACCCACGCCGCCAGGACGTCCGCTGAGCCCGAGCACCTCGACGAGTCCTTCGTCCCGGACCCCGTGCGCTCCCCACGGCGGGCGGCGCCTGGGCTCGCAGGAGAGATTTCCGCACCCCGTCGATGACGCCCCAATTGACCCTGTGGATAACCCGATTTGGGTCTACGCCCATACCTACTGTGCTGAGAGTTCCTTGGTTTGGTCGGCGACGTCGACCGAGCAAGCCGCACCTCGGGAGGACGACACGATGAGCAACCCATCCCAAAACGCTTCGCCCCAATACCCGTCGCCTCTGGAGCGCCCCGATCGCTTAGCAGATGGCTGCCGCAGCAGCGCGCCGAGCCTGGTCGAGATCGGGCATGCCTACGACACCTTCCGCAGCATGGGCTAGCAGTTCATCGTGCCCGCTAGCAGCCGCTGTGGGGCTGATGCCTGGTTGCGACCGCCGCCGGCGGAGTCGTCCGCGCCAAGATGACCCAGTTCTGATGCATGGGTCGGCCACGCCGTCGGGCGCCGCCGTAGGGGGGCCCGGTCAATGTCGGAACAGTCAGCCAGATCGTTCCTGCCCCCTCGGACCCGAAGGCCGACTGATGACGAAGGCTCAACTGCCAAGCTCGCAGCATCCTCGCGGACGCGGGGATCACCATGCGTGACTGGATCGCTTACGGAGGCTGGCTCAAGGAAGACACTGACGAGGCGGGCAACCCTCGCTGGGTGCCGGAGACCGAGTGGCGCGGCGACGAGTGCGGCTGCGACGACGACCGCTGCATCGGCTACCACCATGACGCGGGCGAAGAGTGCGGGTGCCTCCCGGTGCTCATCGAGAACCGGGAGAAGGACCGCGAGGCCTACGACATCTGGCAGGCATACCGGGCGGCCGTCGAGGCCAATGACGGCCGCGGTGATGAGGACGCCTACGACGTCGTCTGGAGCCGGGCCGAGACCTGGGTGCGCCGACACTACCCACGGGCATTGACCTTCTCCTTGGACGCCACCGTGAAAGGCGAGCGCGGCATCTCGGCCACCTCCCCCGGAACCGATCCCGGCTACGTCGGATCCGAGCCCGAGGATGAGGGTCACTACCGTCAGCAACTGTGGACCGAGGGCACCGACCCTAACGGCCGCATGAGCCACGAGCGGGCCAGCACGCTGTACTGCGAGGGCGAGGCGACCGGCCGTGTCAACTGAGGCGAACTTCGTCGCCGGCCACGCACTTCGGTGGGCACGGGAGGACCCGATGGAGCAGTGGGTCAACGCCGCACCCCAGGGCGGCGCCACTCCGCTGGAGGAGACCGTCAGCGAGTACCTGGGGTCCCACAACCCCTTCCCCGATGGCTCGCGAGTCGAGGTTCTCGGCGGCCTCCACCGCGACGCTCCGACCGCCTGGGTGCCAGCCACGATCGTCGAGCGGACCGCCGTCGACGAGTGGACGGTCGAGTTCGACGACGGCGACCAGGCCTGGCGCGATCACCACGAGCCTGCGGCCTAGTCAGACCCCGTGACCGACGCCGTCGAACAGCGGCTGACCCTGCACGCCACGGTGCGGGAGATTCCGCCCGACCACCCGCGGCGGCTACACGCTCGGCCGAGACGAACTGATCGTCGAGGACGTCGACCACCACCAGGCGCTCGAGGCCGCTCGTCGGCGCGTTCCTAGGGGTGGCGGATCATCGCCCTTCGGGTCGAACGCGACCGAGTCGTCGCGAGTTGATCGCTCCCGCCCCGCCTGTGCACGTAGGTGGCCAGAAAGCGAGGTGGACCATGAGCACACCCCCAGCCGAGAACCCAGTCCCCGGAGTCATCACCTTCACCGCCCGCGGCAACGCCGCCCTTGACCAACTGGCCGAGGCGCTAGTGGCCGAGTGCAACGGCACTCCCGCGAGCATCGCCGACCTCCTCAAGCGCGTCCTGGAAGCGGACGTTGAGGACCTGGCCGAACCGTTAAGCCAAGCCGCCCGTCCAGGCGCATCGGCAGGCCTCGCGGATCTCGACATTCAAGAGGCCGGCCCTCCGACCGAGAGCCCCGACGAAGCCGCACGCCGCCGGCGCTCGGCTCGCCCCCGCGGCGCCTCCGGGCCCAGGCTGCCCCGCTCAGACAGGTCGCGCACACGCGAGATTTAAAGGATTGAAAGAGCGCTAAAGGCCCCAAAGCGATATTTAAAAGATTTAAAGAGATTGATACGGTGTGTGACATGAACCCCTTCACCCCGACGTTCGGGACAAGTCCGCCGCTGCTGGTCGGCCGCGATGGCGACCTGGCCGACTTCCGCGAGGGGCTGCGAGAGGGCCCGGGCTCGCCCGAGCGTGCCACCTTGGTTACCGGGCTGCGGGGTACTGGCAAGACGGTCATGCTCAATGCCTACGAGGACGTCGCCGGCGAGGAGGGCTGGCTGGTGATCTCCGAGACCGCTACCCCGAACCTCATCGATCGAATCACCCACGAGCACCTACCGCGCCTCCTCAGCGAGATCGACCACCGCCAGACCGGGTCGCGCCTCACCGGCGTCTCCCTGCCAGGCGGATTCGGCGCCGATCGGGAGGTTTCCGAGCGGCACACCCCTCGGCCGGGTCTGCGGTCCCAACTGAACCTGTTGACCGACCTCCTGACCGAACGGGGCGGCAGCGGGGTCCTCATCACCGTCGACGAGGTCCACCGCAAGGGCATGAACGATCTCCGCGAGCTCGGGACCACGATCCAACACGCCTTCCGTGAGCGCCGCAACGTCGCCTTCGTGGGTGCCGGCCTGCCCTCGGCTGTCGACGACCTGCTCTCCGATGAGGTCTCCACATTCCTGCGCCGCGCCGACCGGCGCCACCTCCGCACCGTTCGGCCCGAGGAGGTCGCCGCGGCGATCGCCGTGCCCATTCGGGAAGCCGGACGAGATATCACGCCCGAAGCACTGCAGACCGCCGTGGCCGGCACCGGCGGATACCCGTTCATGATCCAGGCTCGTCGGACTGCACGCCTGGCGGGCCGACAGCACCGCGGCCACCATCGACGTCCACCAGGCCCGTCGCGGCGTCGACCAGGCCCGGCGCAAGGTCGGCCAGGCTCGTCCACGCCAGCGCCCTGGCCGACCTCTCCGACGTCGACCGCTCCTTCCTCGCCGCCATGGCCCACGACGACGGCCCGAGCCGCATGGCCGGCATCGCTACCCGACTCGGCGTCGACGCCACCTACGCCGGGCAGTACCGGCTGCGCCTGATCGCTGCTGAGGTGATCGAGCCCCGCGGCCACGGTCTGGTGGACTTCACCCTCCCCGGCCTGCGGGACTACCTGCGCGAACACGCCGCCAGCAGCCACTGGGGTCCCGACGCCGCGCTCGCGTCGGCCGAGCGACAGGCACTCCCCGGCTCCGACCAGTAGCGGAAGCAACTCCCAGGGCCGCCGGACCAACACCGGCGGCCGCGGGTTGCTCGGTCGCATCCGCCGGTCCTCCGGGCCTCCTTCCTACAGGTTCCACCAGTCGACGAGCCTGACGACGCAGAACCGCCTCAAGCTCGGCGACCCTCGCCCAACGGCATCGGTGCGCGACCTCGGCCAGGTCATCGAGCATTCGCCGACCTCGCTGTCCTCGAACTGCGGCGAGGCGTAGGCGTGCCACGCCGCCCACCGCTGCAGCGAACCGGCGGTAGGCCTCGACATCAGCCGGAGCGTTGGACCAGGCCGCGGCGGCGAGCGCTACCCGCCGCGCGATCAGAGCCGCCTGGTCGTCCCTGGCTGCTCAGTCTCCCGTCTCGCAGGGCGCGGAGGTCACCCCTGTCCCCGGCTGTCCACAGCCTCGCCGCCGGGGCGCGCGTCGGCGGCGAGGTCCGCGAGACTCGAGATCTACCTCTCGGCAGGAAGGGCATCTGGTGGACGACAATCACCAGGCTCGCAGCAGACGGGCACGCGACGGCGGCCCGCGAGCACGTCTACGGCTTCAACCGCGCAACGATGTGGGACCGGGGCCAGATCCCGTCCGAGACCTCCGACCAGGCTGGCGGAGTTCGCCGACCTCGCGGCCGCGCTCCCGCAGGCCGTCTCGCAGCCTGTCCAGCGCACTCGAGCAGGCCCTGGCTCACCAGGTGCTCAGCATGGACGCGATGACCGACGAGTTGGACCCGGCGCTTGCGATCGGCGTTCCGCGGCTCCACCTGGAGGAGGCCCGGGGCCTTGCGGTCGACCTGCACAAGCACCTCGACGCCGCACGCAAGGCCACCCCGCACGTCATCAGCCAGGGCGTCGACGGCCGGCAGTTGCGGGGGCTGGAGTCGATGCCTTGGGACCAGCCTCTGACCCGGCCCAGCCTGAGGCGGCCGCGAGATTTCTTCGCGTCGCGTGATCGCCCCGGCGGGCAGACCTTCCTTTGGTGACTGAGAGATGACCTCGATCCACCAAGGAGCCTGGCCATGAGAACGTCCACCGATTCTCCCTCCGCTGCGGCCGACCGCTACCCGGTCCAGGAGGCCCGCGACCACCTCGAGCAGGCCCTGGCCGCGCTTGATCGCCTCCGTGAGGTCCTCGCGGCGGCGAGCAGCATGCCCCCGTCAACCACGGGAGGCGGTGAGCCGTCATGAACACCGACACCGCCCTGCAGGCGGCAGATGCCGTCTTCATGGCCGAGCAGGCCGTAGGAAAAGCTCGCGCCGTCGTCGACGAGTCTGCACACCACGATCAACTCCGCGATCCGGGTGCTCGATGATGCCGAGTCTCGACTCTGCGAAGGCCCTTCTCAGTGAACGCGGCGGCTACTACCTGGAGACCGCCAGTGAGCACTTGAACCGCCTCGAGCGGCGCTGCAGCGACCACGCCGAAATGGCCGAAGAGCCTCACCGGGCACCTGAAGCGTGCATCTCAGGCGATCGGAAATGCCCACGACGCCCTCCGCGACGTCGACACCAGCCTATCCCGAGCTCGTCGTCGGGGTCACCCAGTTGAAGCCCCGCCTCGCCGTCATGGGCGAGATGGTCGACCTGGCCAAGCCGATCGCCCGGTTGGCCGCTCAGCACGTCGACAACGCCCACCTCGCGGCTCAGCAAGTGACCCCGCCGTCGCTGCTGGAACCGGTCACCCTCGAGCGGAGCATCGCGACCGCGGGCAAGGAGCCTGGGCCGCGCCGACGAAGACGTGCGCCTGCTCGAGAACGTCGTCGACCACGCCGCGGCCAGCGCCCGGCAGTCGGCCGGCATCGCCACCGAGATCACCGACAACGCCCGCCGGCGGATGGCCGAACAAGGCCGCGCCCGGGTGCCTCGCCAAGCAGCGGCCCCGGCTTACGGATCGCCGGCACGGTAGGCGGGAGAACGCTCATGGATCTCGACCAGGGCGGCCGCCAGGCTCGCCGGACTCATCCTCGATGCCGCGGGCCGCGGCGAACACGACCAGGTCGCCGGCCTGATCGCACCGCTGGACGCCGAGCAGCTTGCGCTCGCTGGTCACGGTGCTGGCCGCCCAGGTCGACCAGAGCGCGCCGGCGTCCTCGGCAACAGGCCCGGCCGCGGTGTGCGAGCCTGGCCATCAACGCCGCCGCTCCGATGTTCGGCACCACCCCGGAGGCGATCCTCAGCGCCGAGCGCAGCCGGCCAGTCAGCGATGCCCGGGCGGTGGCCATGACGGCCGCCCGTGAGACCGGCTTGTCCCTGCCGGCGATCGCCGAGCACTTCAACAAGGACCACGGCTCGGTGATCCACGCGGTCCGCCGCACCGCCGAGCGGCCCCGGCTCGCCGACGCCGCGGCCAGGGTGAGCGAGCACATCAACAGCCGCTACACCGCCCGTCTCCCCCGATCAGTACGGGCCGAGGAGAACGTGGTCGACCTCCCCCAGCGGCCGCCGTCCTCGACGTTCGAGCCCGATGGCCCGGTCGAGCACGCCGTGGTGGCGGCCGCGGATGCCTTCAACACCACCCCGGAGGTCCTCCTGGGTACGGACCGGAGCCGGGCGGCCGCGGATGCCCGGGCCGTGGCCATGGCGGCCGCCCGGATCCACGGGCACAGCCTGCCCACGATCGCCCGGCACTTCGAGCGGGACCACACCACGGTGCTGCTGGCCACCCGCCGCATCGAGAAGACCCCGCCGCTTCGGGACCTGGCCGCCAAGATCGCCGCGGATCTCCCCGAGCAGCCGGCCGGCGCCGGTCGGCTCGACGTCGACGAGCACGTGCCCGAGAGCAGCCACCGCTCCCTCGGCCTGCGCGAGGAGCAGCGGGCGATCCCCGTTGCCGGCCAGCGGGCGCAGGCTGAGGGTGGCCCGGTGAAGGCCCTGATCGGGCTGGCCGCGGCCGCGGTCCTCGCGCTCACCGCCGGCGGGATCAAGGCCGCGATCCCCGGAGTCCAGTCAGGCCCCGAGCCCGCCGAGGGCAGGACCACCCGGGTGCGGGTGACCGCGGTCGTCGACGGCGACACGATCCGCGTCGAGACGCTCGACGGCCGCCAGGCTCGGCCGAGTTCGCCTGCTCGGGCTCGACGCCCCCGAAGTCGCTCATCCGCCGTCGCCGGCCGAGTGCTACGCCACCGATGCCACGCGCCTGCTCGAGCGACTCGCTCCGGTGGGCAGCACCGTCGACCTAGTCACCGACACCGCCCAGCCCAGCCGTGACCGCTACGACCGGCTGCTGCGCTACGTCGACCATGACGACGACGGCCACCGCGTTGATGTAGGCCGCGAGTTCCTAGCCAGCGGCGCCGCCCGCCGCTACGAAGCAGACGAGGCGCTTGCCCGCGAGGAGTCGTACGCCGCCGCATTCGATGACGCCCAGGGCGCTGAGCGCGGCCTGTGGGGAAGCCTGCTGAGAGCCCAGGTGCAGGTGATCGACGAGCAGGCTGACGCTGGCCGCGAAGACGCTGGCCCGGTGGTGCTACGCCCGCGGCGTCGACGAACGCCTCCTCGGCTGCGGCGAGCAACTGCGCAGACTCGCCGTCGACCAGGCCCTCGGCCGACCGGCACCGGCGCACCTCGAGCAGGCGCTATGGGAACAGACCGCCACCCTGCTGCGGCAGCGCCGCGACTGGGACCGCGACCACCAGGTGAGCCCGACGGCGCCCGCTGCGTGCCTGCCCTGCGCCGTGGCAGCCGACCAGTGCCCCACCCACGCCGACCGCCGCTGTCGCGCGTGCGGTGGCCACCGCACCGCATCGTCGTCGACGAGGGCTTCGACACCCACCCGTGCTGCGACCGGCCGGGCGCGAACGGGTCCCTGGCGTTCCTCGAGCACACCGCGCAGGCTGCTGGGAGCCACACTGCTCGCCCAGTCGCCGTGATCGGAACCCGGCCCGCCGAGACGGATCCGCCGCGGGTGATCGCTCCCACCCCCGGCCCGCACTTAGGAGACCAGGGAGGACTGGCGCAGCCGGTGCCGGTCCACGGGATCCATGGGAGTTCACATGAGTGAAGCCGCTCGCGAAGAAGCCGCCCTCGAGGAAGAGGCCCGACAGCGCGCCGAGGAGATCAGGGCGACCGAGGAGGCCGCCGCCCAGGCCGCGGCCGCCGACACCGGCACCTCCCCCGACGCCGAGATCGCGCAGGTCCACCGTTCCGGTCGCCAGCACGACCACACCGATCAGTCGGGCACGGCCGCCTCCCAGCGGCCCCAGGCTCGGCCGCCGCCGCGGCCCGCGCCGCTAGGGAGCTCGTGATGGCAACCGCGCTCGCATCAGCGGACGTCAGTCACGTCCCCGGCCGGACAACGGTCCGTTGGGTCGACTGCTCCCACAAACTGGGTTCGCTGCCGTGCATGAACCACAAGCCGCACGAGGGCAACGGCCGCGGCTGCGTACACCACTCCACCTCCGGCTTCGCCGACGACGAGTAGCCCGGCGGACCTGCAGCGCCGGAGAGTGTGCCTTAGCCGTGGACCAGGTGCAGCCGCGGCCGCGCCGGGGGCTCGGCGGACGCCTCCAGGCGCTGCAGCCGCTCGAGCGTCATCGGATGGCCATGACGCCCGAGCAGGCCAGCCAGCACGGCGCCCAGGCCCAGGGAGACCACCAGGCTGGTCGGCCGCGGCCTCCGCGCTGGCCTCGATCCGGCGGCTGGCCGCCGGCACCGGGTAGGTCAGGAGGATCACCGCGCCGCCCAGGATCCCCGGAGCGGCCCGGCCCTCGGCGACCGACTGCACGATGCAGATCACCCCGACGACACCTCGCAGCGTCCACGCCAGCCGCATGAACGGGAGCCAGGCGAACGCCCGGGCCACGCCGCGGAACGCCGCGACCACCAGCCGCCACGGCGTCGTCGCCGCAAGCACCGCGGTCTCGAGCCGCGGGCGGATCGCACGCCGTCGGCCGACGGCATGAGCCATCGCGGCGGCCGCCTCCGCAGCGGTCACCCCTCCCCGGTACGTGGCGTCGACCAGGCCGGGGCTGACCACGACAGCGCCAGCCGCGATCGCCACAGCCACCGGGGTGCTCGGAGTCTGACGCCGGCGTACGAACAGGGCGTCCACGTCGACCCCGCGGCCGCCCAGGCTCGGCAAGCACGGGCCCCATCGCCTGGGGCTCGGCCGCAGTCGCGGGCCGGGAACCGGTCAGCGCCGCGATCGCCTGAGGCTCGAACCGGCCCAGCGCCAGCGCGACCAGCAGACCGGCAGCAGCCAGGAACGCCACCAGTCCGAGCGCAGGCGTGAGGAGGGCGCACACCACCACGGTGAGGACGAAGGCTCACCAGCAGCGCCGGCGCCAGCGTCACCACCCTCAGCACGGTCATCGGGAACCTCATCATCACGACCCTCCTCCATCTGTCAGCACTAGTGCGAATCTCTTGACTTTGTCCGCGGTGATCGTCCGGCGACCGCCATCCGACATAGGCGAACGAGACCAGTTTGTGCCCAGCCGCCGACACGACCCCGAGTTATCCACAGCCCGCCGTCTCGCGGAGCGAGGACCGACCCCGACGTGGGTTCATGGGCCAGACCGACCTCCGACCGAAAGGAACACCCGTGGACACCCTCCAAGTCGATGGGGCTGACGGCACTTGGGACCGCCTCGGCTCGATCGCCCTCCTGCTGTACCAGGCCGCCACCCAGGTATGGAGCGACGCCGACCGGGCGGCCGCAGACTCGCCGCTGCACGACCTCGGCCTCGGTGTCTACCTCGCGCACGACCAGGCCAGCGCCCTGCTGCCCGAGGACTACGAGTCGCCCGACCTCGAGGTGGACGAGCTCGAGGAGCGCACCCCGCTGCAGTTGCTCACCGAGGCCGAAGAGCCTCACCCGGCCCCTGCCGCTGCACCGGCCCGACCTGGTGCACGGCTCCCAGGCTGGTCGTCGACCTGTGCGACCTCATCCGGGAAGCCCGCGGCCTTGGCTACTGACCTGCGGCTGGCGTACGCCGACATCGACTCCGGGCTCTTCGACGTCGACCAGATCCCCATGACCTCGCGCGACGTGCGCAGCGTCGGCGAGATGCTCTTCGACGTCGACTACCTGGCGCGCCAGCCTGCTAATGGACGTCGACGGAGACGCGGCCGGCACGCTGCTGCGCAGGCTGGCCGACGATGGTCGCGGCCGCCGAGGACCTGTGGGCGTCCCTGCCCGGCCGGCGCCCTGGCGTCGACGAGCGCGACCGGCCCATGACCACCCTCGCCGCCCAGGCCGCCACCATCGAGACCAGCCTGTCCGGCCGCAGCGCCTGGCCAGGACAGGGCCCGACCAGCCCCCGCATCGACCAGATGACCCAGACGTTCCTCAACGCCGCGGCGCTGGTCCGCCGCTACGGCGCCGAGATCCCCCACGAGCAACCCGACGTACACAGCGACCTCGAGGCCGCGCGCACACGGATCATGCACGGGCTCTACCTCACCGCCCACGCCGTCAACGTCGCGCTCCACGACCACGGCCGCGATCGCGTCGACGACGCCCGCAACTCTGGGCGACGCATCCATCTCGCGCAGCACCACTCCCCCCTACGCGATCGCCCCCACCGGCGCCTGGATCGACCGGATGACCGCATGCGAGAACACCGCCCGCAGCCTACCTGAGCGACCGGTTCGCCCACGCCCTCGCCGGCGAGGCGATGCGCCCCGTTGACGACCCAGGTCGGCTCGCGCAAGCCCTGGCCAACTGGGACATCCAAACCCACCGGACGCTCGCGCGGGTTCTCGAACCGGCCAACATCCTGCTGATCACCCGCGCCCAGGGCCTGATCGCAGGCGCGAGCATGGTCCTGGCCGACGCGGCCGCGGCCGCCGGTGCCCTCGAGCGCTCCGACCGCCTGGTCCCCGCCATCGCCGAGGCAGGACGCTCCTGGAGCAACCTGGCCAGCCGCTGGGGCGACCTTGTTCCTCCAGGCGCTCGCATCGAGGAGCCGCTAGGCTCGCGCGGCCGCGGAGGTCCGCGCCGCCTATCGCCAGATCACCCACGACCAGACCACGCTGGCCAGCCCCGGGGCCATCGCCGGCCGCCCGGGGCTACCGCAAGCCGTGCGCGCCACGCTGCGCGCGATCGAGGCCGGCTCCGAACTCGCCGTGGTCGTCGCCGAGAAGGCCGACGCCCCTGACCTCATCGGCCCGGCCCGCGCCCTCTCGCACCGGGCACACAACGACGTCGAGGCCGGCCTGGCAACCCCGCCTGCCGATGGCGACGTCGTCTGGGTCTCCCCCGCCGACATCCTCAACAAACGCCTCGTCCCGCTCCCACCACCCGTCGCGGAAACCCTGCGCGCCGCCAGCGACGCCGCGGTCGACGCCACGAGTTCCGCCTCCGCGGTGGCGGCGCTGGCAGGCGTCCGATCGGGCTCGCAAGGGAAAGATTCGGGGGGCGCATCGGTCGGAGAACCTGGCGGGCACCTACGACTTCGCCTTATGAGCCGAGCGCTCTCCGCCCAAGATAGGCTCCGCGTTCAGGGGCGCTGCCTCGCCGAGCGATTGGCACACGGGCGCTGCACAGAAGGGAGGCAGTTATCGACAGAGGTGAGGTTCTTGGGGACGGGAGACGAGGGTCGGAGGTGGACTAGGGAGAGCAGGGGAGTAGGGCGGCGGCGTCGGGCCCGGACCGGTTACCGGTGCGGCTCACGTAACCCTGGGGCGCCTCCGCCCCGACTGCGAGAGCATCACGAACCAAAGGGCAAATCACGATCTACGGCACCCGTCGGCCGCGTGCCCTGGTCGAGCGCAATCTCCATGACTTGGGCGCATCCAGGAGTTCACCGCGGCGGCGTGCCGCGCTCGGTGCCGGCATCCTGAAGGACTCTCGTTGTACACCGAAGGAGGCATAGGGCCACTCGTCGAACGGCGGGATGGTCCGCGGAGCTTCGGACGCGGCCGGTGAATCCGATGCTGGAAGGCTGCATGCTTCGGTGGTCCAGAGTCTGATGCTTGGTGTAGGCGTGGCTAGGCGCCGTCGGGTTCACGTCCTCGAGTTCAGGCTGCGACGGAGACGGTCAGTCCGCCGAAGAGGAAGCCGATGACGGCGGCTGCGAGGGTGCTGGTGTTCATCTTGTGCGTGCCTGTCAGTGGTGGTGGGAGTGGTCGCCGGAGCCGTGATGCCCGCGATGCTCAGTGTGGTCGGACTCGCCGATGGGCTCGGGTCCGGTCTCGTGGCCTTGGTGTCCGGCGTGGTTGGCGCGATCGGCGTGGTCTTCGTGCTCAGGCTCCGTGGTGGTACTGGTGGGTGAGGGCGTGGCCCTTGCCCTTGTCGATCAGGTACCGGTTGACGGGGAAGGCGGCGAGAAAGGCGGCGGTGAGGGCGATCATCATGCCGATCCAGAAGATCGGGTCGACCAGGCCGGAGTCCATGGCGCCGGGGATGAGGGCCATCACGACGTTATCGACGATCTCCATGACGGCGATGGAGAGGGTGTCGGCGGCGAAGACCACGCTAAGCGCGGCGACGAACCCGAGACCGGCCTGGATGAGCGGCAAGGGTGGAGAGGGCGTAGCCGAAGAGGAACGCGAGGCCGACCGCGAGGGCGATGGTGACCGCGTTGCTGAGGCCGAGTGCGGTTCCGATCATCAGGCCGGCGATCTCGCCGATCGCGCAGCCGGTGAGGCAGTGCAGGGTGGCGTTGGCGGCCATCGAGTTGCGGGAGTTCATGTCGAGAAGATCCTCTCAATAGATACCCCCCCACCGTATCCAAGTCATGTATTGGCCGCAAGCCGTGAACATCATGGGCGGGGTTGGTGCAGCGTCGCCACCGAGTTCTCGATGGGACTCGGTGGCGACGCTGTCGGGGGTGGTCAGCCGAGTCGGTAGCCGGCGTCGATGATCGCAGTGCGGACTGCGGTGTCGTCGACGTCGGGTCCGGTGACCCGGAGGGTTCCGGTCGGGAGGTCGACGTCGGTGGTGATGACGCCTGAGACCTGGGCGACGGCGGCGCTGACCTTGGTGGCGCAGGCTGGTGCAGGTCATGCCCTGGACGGTGTATTCGGTGAGGTCGCTCATGTGAGGGTGTTCCTTTCTGGGTGGTGAGCCGGGGTGGCTCGTGTGCTCCGGCCCCTTGTCGAGACTGGGCGGGTTTGTCAGGCGGCGATGTGCTCGGGGGTGGCCTCGGCTTCCGAACCGGTCGCGGCGGGGCGGCGGAAGAACGCGAGCGTGGCCAGTGCTCCGGCTCCGGCGACGATGGCGGCACCAACGAAGGCCGCCGAGAAGCCGTCGGTGAGCGCCGCCTTGTCGCCGAGCCTGGTCAGCGCCGTTGGCTGCGGCGATCGCGGTCATCACGGCCAGGCCGAGCGCGGAGCCGACCTGGTAGGCTGGTGTTCACGATCCCGGACGCCAGGCCGCCCTCCTCCGGACGGGCGGCCGAGATCGCGGTGCCCAGGGTGGGAATGAACGCCAGTGACATGCCCAGTGCGGCGAGAAGCGAGGCGGGCAGGACGTCGACGGCGTAGGAGCCGTCCGCGTCGATGAGCGCCAGCCAGGCCATGCCGGCAGCGAGCAGTGTCATGCCGGTGACGGTCGCTGCCTTCGGCCCGATCGCGACGAGCACACGGGGGGCGAGCACGATCATGCCGACCATGATTAGCACCGTCATCGGCAACAGCGCCGAACCGCTGGGGAAGGCGGTGTAGCCGAGGACCTGCTGCAGGTAGAGGTTCAGGAAGAACCACATCGGGATCCAGGCCGCGCCGAGCAGGAGCCTGAGCCAGGTTTGCGGCGGCCAGGTTGGGCGCCCGGAAGATGCCGAGCCGCACCAGCGGGGCGCGGCCCTTGGCCTGCAGGGAGACGAACGCGGCGATCAGGACCGCGGCGGCGGTCAGTACCCACCAGGTTCGCGGGGCATCCCAGCCGATCTCGGGGGCCTGGACCACCGCATACACCGCGGCCGCGAGGCCAGCTTGTCACGGTGAGTGCGCCGAGGATGTCGACCCGACGACCCGACCCGGTGCCGGCGGGCATCACAGCGGGGACCAGGGCGAGGATGACCAGGGCGATCGGGATGTTGACGTAGAAGACCCATGGCCAGGACAGGTATTCGGTGATCACGCCGCCGAGGAAGACTCCAGCGGTGCCGCCGGCCGGGGCCGCGGCGCCGTAGAGCGCGAGCGCCTTCGGCAGTTCCTTGGGGTTGGCGCCGAACAGCATGAAGAGCAGGGTCAGGGCCGATGGTGCGATGAGCGCCGAGCCGGCGCCCTGGACCGCGCGGCCGATCAGTTCGACGGTGACGTTGCTGGCCAGCCCGGCGACGAGCGATCCGGCCAGCAGGACAAGCCACCCGGCGGAGAACACCCGCCGGGCACCGAGGACGTCCGAGAGCTTTGCCACCCAGGAGCAGCAGGCCGCCGAGCGCGACCACGTAGGCGTTGAAGACCCACGAGAGGTTCTCCGGGGTGAAGCCGAGATCGGCCTGCATGCGGGGAAGCGCGACCCCGATGATCGAGGTGTCCATGATGACCATGAACTGGGCCGCGGCGATCACCGCGAGCCCGAGCCAGCGGCGATCCGCCCCCGGCCTCGTTGTCGTTGACATCTGATTCTCCTTCGACAGTGTCCCGTCGGTTCGGGACTTCGTGGTTGTGTGGAATACCATAGGGGGGTAATGTATTCCAACGAACGCGGACGCTACCACGAAATACCGGAGGGGGGTACCCTGAGAATGACCGCGACGCTCCACGAGAAGGACAGCCCGATGCCACACGGCCACGACGAGCACCAGCACAGTCTACATCGCCAACAACACCAAGCCCGACTACCTCAAGCGGCTGCGCCGCATCGAGGGCCAGGCTCGCGGTCTGCAACGGATGGTCGAGGAGGAGAAGTACTGCATCGACATCCTCACCCAGATCTCGGCGATGACGAAGGCCCTCGAAGCGGTCGCTCTCGGACTGCTCGATGAGCACATGGCCCACTGCGTCGTCGACGCCGTCGCCGCTGGCGGCGAGGATGCGCAGATCAAGGCTCAAGGAAGCCTCCGACGCGATCGCCCGTCTCGTCCGCTCCTGAACCGCAGCCGCCTGAACCGCCTCAACACCGAAAAGACGAAGGAATCAGCCATGAGCCAGACCAGCACCTACACCGTCACCGGCATGACCTGCGGCCACTGCGTCGCCTCGGTCACCGAGGAGGTCACCGAGATCCCCGGCGTCGAGGACGTCGCGGTCGACCTGCCCACCGGAGCCGTCACCATCACCAGCGCCGAGCCCCTCGACGACGCCGCCGTCCGCGCCGCCGTCGAGGAGGCCGGCTACCAGCTCGCATGAGCACCCCGATCAAGGCTCGCCGGATTCGTGGCCGCGATCGCCGCGATCTTCGGCATCGCGGTCGTCGTCGGCCGGGCCGTCGGCCCGGTCGACGACACGCCCGCCAGCCACGACAGGCTCCCATGCCACGGACTCCGACACCGACGGGCACGGGGAGGGCCACGGCGAGGCCACCAGCGGCACCCCAGACGACCAGCCCGCACAGGCACAGATCCCAGGAGGACTGATGGTCTCCCAGAACGGCTACACGCTCTCCCTCGCCGACGCACGCGCCCGTGCGGGCACGGATCGTCCGGTGAGGTTCACCATCACCGGACCCGACGGGGCACCCGTGACCGCCTACGACGTCGAGCACGAGAAGAAGTCTGCACCTGATCGCCGTACGACGTGACTTCACCGGGTTCCAGCACGTCCACCCCACCCTGGACCCCGCCACCGGTCTGTGGTCGGTGGACCTGAACCTCACCCCGGGCACCTGGCGCGTCTTCACCGACTTCAAGGCCACCGGCGCCGACGCACTCACTCTCGGCGCCGACCTGGCCGTGGACGGTGACTACCAGCCCGCGAGCCCGGCCGCCGAGAACCGCACCGCGACCGTCGGGGACTACGAGGTCACCCTCGAGGGCGACCTGACCGCCGGCGCCGACGCGAAGCCTCATGCTCACCGTCAGCAAGGACGGCGCACCGGTCACCGATCTGGAGCCCTACCTGGGCGCCTACGGCCACCTGGTCGCGCTGCGCGGCGGTGACCTCGCGTACCTCCACGTCCACCCCGACGGCACTCCGGGCGACGGCACCACCGAGCCCGGCCCCGAGGTTGTCTTCTACGCCGCCGTCCCCAGTGCCGGCACCTACCACCTCTACCTGGACTTCCAGCACAACGGGGTCGTCCGAACCGCGTCCTTCACCGTCACCGCCGACGCGAACAAGGACGCTGCGTCGACGTCGTCTGGCGCAAGCCCCTCCGAGTCCGGCACCCCCGCCGAGCACGGCGAGCACTCCGGTCACTGACCGGCCACCCAACAAGGAGACACCGATGACCACGCAGAGTCAGCCAGGCGCACCAGCCATCGACCGGCAGATCGGTCTCGCGCTCACCGGGATGACCTGCGCCTCCTGCGCCAACAGGATTGAGCGCAAGGCTCAACAAGGCTCGAGGGCGTCACCGCCACGGTCAACTACGCCACCGAGAAGGCAAAGGTCACCTACGCCGACGACGTCACTCCCGAGGACCTGGTCTCCGCCGTCGAACAGGCCGGGTACGGCGCCTCGCTGCCACAGCCCCCCAAGGCCGACGGCGATGACGGGACACCCGCCGAGCCCGATCCGGTCGCGCCGCTGCGGCAACGGCTGCTCGTCTCCGCGGCCCTCACCGTCCCGGTCATTGCAATGGCGATGATCCCCGCACTGCAGTTCACCAACTGGCAGTGGCTCTCCCTGACCCTCGCCGCCCCGGTCGTCGCGTGGGGCGCCTGGCCCTTCCACAAGGCCGCCTGGACCAACCTGCGCCACGGCACGTCCACCATGGACACCCTGATCTCTCTCGGCACCCTGGCCGCACTCGGCTGGTCGATATACGCCCTGTTCTGGGGAACCGCCGGCACCCCGGGGATGACCCACCCCTTCGAGCCGACCGTGGCACGCACCGACGGCGCTGGCAACATCTACCTCGAGGCCGCCGCCGGCGTCACCACGTTCATCCTGGCTGGTCGCTACTTCGAGCAACGATCCAAGCGCCGCGCCGGCGCCGCCTTGCGGGCACTGCTGGAGCTTGGCGCCAAGGAGGTCGCAGTCCTGGGACCTGACGGCGTGACCGAGACCCTGGCCCCGGTCGACACGCTGGCCGTCGGCGACCTGTTCGTCGTACGCCCCGGTGAGAAGATCGCCACCGACGGCGTCATCGAGCGCGGCACCTCCGCCGTGGACGCCTCGATGCTCACCGGCGAGTCGGTCCCGGTCGAGGTCGGACCCGGCGACGCCGTCGTCGGCGCGACCGTGAACGCCGGCGGACGCCTCGTCGTGCGCACCACCCGCGTGGGCGCCGACACCCAGCCTGGCCCAGATGGCGCGCATGGTCGAGAACGCCCAGAACGGCAAGGCCCAGGTCCAGCGACTCGCTGACCGGATCTCCGGGATCTTCGTGCCGATCGTGATCGCGCTGGCCGCCGGAACCCTCGGCTTCTGGGTAGGCACCGGCAACGGGCTCGCCGCCGCGTTCACCGCTGCCGTGGCCGTCCTGATCATCGCCTGCCCGTGCGCCCTCGGGCTGGCCACCCCGACCGCCCTCATGGTCGGCACCGGCCGGGGCGCCCAGCTCGGCATCCTGATCAAGGGTCCCGAGGTGCTCGAATCCACCCACACCATCGACACTGTCGTGCTCGACAAGACCGGCACGGTCACGACCGGCCAGATGACCCTGCGCGACGTCATCGCTGCCGACGGCGAGAACCCCGACGACGTGCTGCGGTACGCCGGCGCACTCGAGGACGCCTCCGAGCACCCGATCGCACGGGCCATCGCGACCGGCGCCCGCGAACGACTCGGCACCCTCCCGACCGTGGAGGACTTCGCCAACGTCGAAGGCCTCGGCGTCCAGGGGATCCTGGTCGACGAGGGCGACAGCACCGCGAGCCACGCCGTCCTCGTGGGCCGCCCACAGCCTGCTCGCCGAGTGGTCCCAGCACCTGAGCCCCGGGCTCCAGTCCGCGCTCGAGGAAGCACAGGCCACCGGCGGCACCGCCGTAGCCGTGGGCTGGGACGGCAAGGCCCGAGGCGTCGTCGTGGTCGCCGACGCGATCAAGCCCACCTCGCCCTCCGCCATCCGCGAGCTCAAGGGCCTGGGCCTGCGGCCGGTCCTGCTCACCGGCGACAACGCAACGGTCGCTCGGACCGTGGCCGCAGAGGTCGGGATCGACGGGGCCGACGTCATCGCCGACGTGCTGCCCGCCGACAAGGTCGACATGATCAAGCGGCTCCAGGGCGAGGGCCGCGTGGTGGCCATGGTCGGCGACGGCGTCAACGACGCCGCCGCTCTCGCCCAGGCCGACCTCGGCCTCGCCATGGGCACCGGCACCGACGTCGCCATCGAGGCCAGCGACCTGACCCTGGTCCGCGGCGACCTCCAAGTCGCCGTCGACGCGATCCGACTATCCCGTCGCACCCTCGGCACCATCAAGGGCAACCTGTTCTGGGCCTTCGCCTACAACATCGCCGCCCTCCCGTTGGCCGCTGCCGGGCTGCTCAACCCGATGCTCGCCGGTGCTGCCATGGCCTTCTCCAGCGTGTTCGTGGTCTCCAACAGTCTGCGGCTGCGTGGGTTCAAGGCCCACACCACGCCCGCGAGCTCGCAGGCGGTCACGGCATGACCCCGCCCGTCGCGCGGTTGCGCGCCCTGACGCCGGAGACCGCGGTCGGCGCCTCACGGGACATGCTCGGTGACCTGGTCGAACGGCATGGGCAGGTCGGGCCGATGGTCCGCACCATGGCCCACTCGCCGGCGGTGCTGGGCGGTTACCTGCAACTGAGCCGGGCGATGAAGCGCGCCAAGCTCGACCGCCGGATCAGTGAACTCGTCTCGATCGCCCTGCAGGTTCGTCAAGGATGCGAACTGTGCCTAGAAGCCCACGAGACGGCGGCGCGTTCACTCGGCGTCACAGAAGCGGAGATCGAAGCGGCCCGACGTGGCTCCTCAGCCGAGCCCCGGGTCGCGGCCATGATCGCCGTGGCGTTGATGGTGTACCAGGAACCCACACAGATCACTGCCGAGCAGGTCCAAGAACTACGCGGCCACGGATACAGTGATCGTGAGATAGCCGACATCGTGGGCATCGTCGCCCTCAACGTTCTGACCGGGGCATTCAACCTGCTGGCTGGGCTCACCCCCGCGGCCAACTCCTGACCGGACTCAGTCGGCCGCCGTGGCGCCTGCTTACCCGATCTCCAAAGCGCACTGCGTCGGGCGCAGCGTGCTCGTCACCGGGCGCAAGCGGTACGCCGGTCTCATGACCGGCAGTCTTCCAGGTGATGGAATAGGCCGCCGTTGTCCTCAACCACGCAAACTCTCAAGAGCGACGTAGCAACAGATCGGCCCGGCCTTGTTGCCGAACCTCCAGGGCTGTGAGCAGCACGAGCACCACGACCAGAGCGATTCGCTTCGTTCTGGGTGTCCAGAAGATCGAGACATTGACCCATCGCCGCGCCGTCAACCCGAGCAGGAGTCTGGCGGCGGCGAGGCCGGCGGCGACCGTCGTGACGATTCCTAGTGGGTTGTACCGCCACGCCGCGCCGAGGTTGCCCTGGGCCGTGAGTCTCGCGGCTCGGGTTCCACCGCACAACGGGTCCATGATGCCCATCCGGTGAAGAGGCCCGTGGAGATCGACCGGCGGCAGACCGAATGAGGCCATCGCAGCGGCACTCGCGAACCCGATGACGCCGACAATCGTCACCCAGCGCATACCGTCCGTGCGATCGAGGGTCAGCGCAACGGACGATCGGGAGACAAGCCCAAGTTGGTTCACGCCCACCAATCTACTATGGTCAATAGTAGAGACGGGACGTCCCCTCCCACAGGTGGGTGCCCGTGCCTTCCCCGTTGCGGGCACCCACCACCTCAGGTCCTCGACGCGGGTTCGCATGCAAATTTGGTGGTCGAGGAGAGCAGGTGGCCGGTGCGCACAAGTACGTCAGAGACGTCCAGAAGACGCCACGCTATGAGGGCGCTGGCAAGCGGAAACTGGTCACCGAGCCGGTCCCGCGGCCGTCGGCCGGCCGACATCGCCAGCAACCCCACCGATCGACGCGAAGTCGCCATCCTCAAATCGCAACCGCTGTACTCGTCGTGGGAGGCTCTCAGTGGGGCCGCTGGGGTAAGCGAGTCGATGACGCAGGAGTCGCTGGCCACGACGGCAGCAAGTCCGGTCAATCAGGACAGCAGTGCACCTGCTTCGCAAGCCGTGAGTCGTGTCGGGTTGAGCCGATCAGCGAATCGGTCTTCATCTGGGAACTCGAATGAAGACCAGGCGCAACAAGCCATGGACAGGCGAAGTGCGGCCTTGGTGCAACTCGACCGCGAAGCCTGCGCGAGAGGCGGCACGGCGCGAGGCGGCCCAGTGGGTCCTCCCGGTCGCCACCTACCGTCTGACCGGAACCTTCGGGGAGCGCAGTTCGCTGTGGAGCACGGTCCACACCGGCCTCGACTTCGCCACCGACACTGGGACGCCGATCCACGCTGTGGCCGGAGGCAAGGTCACGTCGGCTGGCTGGGCTGGCGCCTATGGCTTCCGCACGATCATCGAGTCGCCGGACGGCACCGAAATCTGGTATGCCCACCAGTCCCGGATCACTGTCGAGGTGGGGGATCCTGTCGAGCGCGGGCAGAAGATCGGCGAGGTGGGCAGCACGGGCAACAGCACTGGCTCCCATGTCCACGTCGAGGTTCGTCCTGACGGCGGCGATCCCATCGACCCGAAGACGGCGCTCGCCGACCACGGTGCCCAGGCGTAGCCGCACTAGAACCCACGACTCGCGCCATGGGAACCGATCTCGACACCTACTATGAAGCATAGTTATGCATGTGACTGCTGATGCTGATGTGAATCGCCGGTCGTCTGCGGGGAGGCGGCTCGTACTGAAGGGCGTGGCCGGGATCGGCGCGGCCGGTGCTGTCGGTGGCGCGATCAGGCTGGCCTCTGGCCCCGCCGGCAAGAGCACGGACCGCGGCCTCGTGCTGTCCAGCCACGAGACTCCCGGCATGGGCACGCTGGAGGTCCCGATCGACTCCTCAATCGTTCGCCGGTCAGGACCAGACCAGTGGCGCTCGCGGCGCCTACCAACCTCCACCTTCACGATGGCGGCGTTCATCTGGCCAGCCCAAAGCGTCGAGAAGCCGACGTTCCGCATCCGCTCCCGAGGCAAGGCCGGATGGGGGCCGTGGACGCCGCTCCCTCCCCTCCACGGCGGGGCCGACGACGCGAACCCCCAGTCGGCTACTCACACTGGCACGGAGCCTGGTCTGGGTCGGGCGAGCCGATGGCATCCAGGCTCGAGGTCAACGGCGCCCGCCCACCGCAGGCTCGCATTGGTACTTCTGCACCCGCTGGCTCGAAAGGGTGACGCGATCCCGTCAGCGTCCCGATCCAGTCGTGCAGCACCGGGTCCCGACACGGCGACCAAGAAGGCGCAGCAACTCGCCCTGCTCAAGCCCGAGATCCTGACCCGGGCCGCCTGGGGGGCGAATGAGGCCTGGCGAAGTGACAGGCCCGCTCTGAACAGCGCACTGCAGCAAGTCCATATCCACCACACGGCGAGCGGCAACGACTACACGGCTGCGGCGGTCCCGGCGCTCCTTCGCGGCTTCTACCGCTACCACACGCACAACCTGGGTTGGTCCGACATCGGGTACAACTTCCTCGTCGACCGATTCGGTCGGATCTGGGAGGGCCGTGCCGGGGGTGTTGACCAGCCGGTTCGCGGCGCCCACACGAGAGGCTTCAACGGCACGTCGACCGGCGTCGCTGTGATCGGCAACTTCGACCTAGTCGCGCCCGATCCCAAGATCCTCGGCGGTGTCGCAGCGGTCGCGGCTTGGAAGGTCTACTCGTTCTCCGGGAACCCGGCTGGATCGACGACCGTGACCTCTGAGGGCAGCGACAAGTACCGAGCCGGCAAGAAGGTTGCCCTGCCTGTGATCGACGGGCATCGTGACACTAACGACACAGCCTGTCCGGGACGTCATCTCTATGCCGCGCTCCCGACAGTCAGAGAACAGGTCGCGAACGCGATCTCGAAAGCGTGGACGAGCTTCGCATTCGATCGTCGTGGCCGTGCCGGCGAAGATGTCGGGAAACGCTCGCATCGGAGAGACGCTGACCGTCATACCCGGGTCCTTCGACCCTCCGAATGCGACCGTCACCTTCACCTGGTTGCGCAACGGCGCTCCGATCCCGGGAGCGACCTCGGCGTCCTACACCTGTGTCCCGGCAGACCTGGGCGCCCAGGCTCGCTGTCCAGGTCACTGCAGCACAAGAACCCAGACCATCGGTCACACAGACACTCTCCGCGCCAAGTACGACGTCCGGCACGCCCACTCTGCGTGTCAAGGCACGGTCACGACGACGCGGACGAGCGGCCGTCAAGGTTCGAGTCCTGCCGCCAATCGGAGTCGAGCAAGCGGCCTCAGGCCGGGTCGCCATCAGGGTCGGCGAGCGGGTCCAAAGGCTCGACCTTGTCGACGGTCTCGCGCGGGCGGTCTTCCGTGGACTGCCCTCGGGCAACCACGAAGTAGTAGTCCGCTTCCGGGGCAGCGGAGGCCTCGATCCGGCACAGGCAACCTGGACCGTCCGCGTCCGGTAGTCCTACATCCGGGTTTGAGCGAACGTGACCGAGAGGGCTGCGTGACGGTGATGTGGTTGCAGGTGATCGGGTTGTTCGTCGGGATCCCTGTCGTAGCGTTTGTCGTGGTATCTGCGGTGGTGTGGCGACTCACTGAGAGCACGGTGCCTGACGGGATCGCGGCTGTTCAGCCGGAGGGGGAATCGGCCCTGGACGGCCCGACCGCCGGGACTGCCCCCGAACGGCGCGATCCGGATACCGGCGGCGCACCAGGCTGAGGACCAGTCCGGCTGCCGCGAGCGCAAGGATCATGGGCTGCTGAAGATCACGCCACCGAACGGCTGGCGTGACAGTGGTGGCCAGCTGCACATCGCTCACGGTCGTTGCGGTCTCGCCGCGCGGGAGCGTCGCGACGACGTCCCCGTTCCGGTCGATGACGGCGGAGACGCCATTGGTGGATGCGACCACCACCGCTCGACCCGACTCCATCGCCCGGGCCCTCGTGATGGCGAGTCTGCTGGTCCGGTTGCGTGGTGCCGAAGAACGTGGCGTTACTGGTCTGGACCGTCACGAATTGCGCTCCCTGAATGACCTGGTCGGCGATGACATCGTCGTAGGCCACGTCGAAGCAGATGGCGGCCGCGAACGGGATCTCACCGAGGGCGAGGGGGACGCTAGGCGTTCCCGGCAGCATGTCGCGGGGGATGAGCCTTGAAGCGCGGCGACCAGGACCCGATGACCGATCTCCACGGGATGTATTCGCCGAAGGGCACCAGGTGACGCTTGGTGTAGGTGGCGGCCCGGCGATCCTCGGGATGCCCCTCGGAGGGCCAGAGCAGCCCCTGGTTGTACGCCGTGGCGGCGTCCTGCCCGTCGAAGATGCCGCCAACCAGCACAGGCGCACCTGCCGTCTGCGCGGCTGCATCGATGAGTCTCATGAGCGGTCGCGTCCGCGATCGGATCGACGGCCGTTGAGTTCTCGGGCCACACGACGAGGTCAACCGAGTCGCCGGCCCGCTCCAGATCCACGGCCAGATCCGCGGTGGCCTCAGCGTGGTTGCGAGTGACAGCCCGATGAAACCTAGCCAGGCTCGGTTCCATCGCCCGGAACCCCACCCTGAACGACGGCGACGCGGACCGAGCCCGTGCTCGCAGGCACGACAGGACGCCACCAGGCCGCACCCACGAACCCGACGACCAGCATCAGCACCACCATGGATGGTCGTAGGTTGTTTCGCTCGCGTCCGAAGATCCCCAAGACAAGGCTCGGTAGCAGCGAAGGCACCGGCGGCGATCAAGAACCCGGTCCCCGTAATCCCCGCGTACGGCAGGAGCCCTGACCAGGGAGCGTCGACTGCGGTGAAGCCGGTGCGGGCCCACGGCATCCCGCCGAGCGGCCAGGTGCTGCGCACGGTCTCAGCAACTATCCACAGTGCGGCTGCCCACAGGGGACCCAGGGCGAGCGGAGCAGCGAACCGCATCAGGGCCACGCCCGCCGTGATCAGGGTGGCTTCGGCGGCGGTCAACGCGAGCCAGGCACTCGTTCCGATCGATGCGTTGAGCCAGAACAGCGACAGACCCAGGTATGCCAGCCCAAACGCGAATCCTCGGACAACTGAGCCCGCCACGCTGCTGTGTCTGAGCGTGCACCACAGGCCCGCCAAGCCAATGGGCATCAGCCATCCCGCGCCAACCGGCGCGAACGACAGAGCGGCCCCCACTCCGGCCGCGACGGCGACGGCGACGGCGAGCGGCGATCTCGACCATCGTCGTTGGCCGTCGTGCGAGCGCACGAAGCCTACTTGCCTGCGTAGGAGTGCAGGCCGCTGATGAAGAAGTTGACGCCGATGAAGTTGAACCACAAGGCCGCAAACCCGATCAGGGCCAAGATGGCCGCGCGTTGGCCCCTCCAGCCAGCGGTCGCGCGGGCGTGGAGGTAGGCGGCGTAGGCGACCCAGGTGACGAAAGCCCATACCTCTTTGGGGTCCCAGCCCCAGTAGCGGCCCCAGGCGAACCTGGCCCAGATGGGGCCAGCGATCAGGGCGGCGAAGGTCCAGACGGGGGAATCCGAAGGCGTGGAGCCTGGTAGGCGAAGGTGTCGATTGTCTCGGTATCGGGGAGGCGGGCGCTGAGGCCTCGTGCCGTTGTTCCCTTGGCCTCGGCTCGGCTCCGGACGATGAACAGGATCGAGGCGAGCGCCCCCACGGTGAATGCGCCTGTCGCCAGGAGAGCGGCGGTGACGTGGACGTAGAGCCAGTACGACTGGAGCGCGGGCACGAGCGGGCCGGCGGGTACGTCGAGAAGAAGCACGGCCAGCATGAGCATGATCACCGAGAGAGCCGTGATCGGAAGGCCGAGCCACCGTACGGGCTGGAACCGCAACCACACCAGGTAGGTCGCGACGGCGGCGGCACTGCCGGTGATGGTGAACTCGTACATGTTGCCCCACGGCACCCGCTCCGCGGCGAGGCCTCGAGTCACTACGCCGGCGGCGTGGAGGAGGAACGCGACCGCTGTGAACGAGACCCCCAGCCGGCCGGCAAATTCGACTCTAGGGGCGTCCTTGCGTTCCTTGGCCTGTGGCGCTGGCGCCCCGCCCGCACCGACGGCGACAGGTGTCGTTGTCGGGCTGCGCGTCAGGGCCACTTCGGTGATGTGAGCCAGGAGCGCGAGGCAGTAGAGGACGGCCGCGAACATGATCGCGGTGTTGCTGAACTGGGCGTACTGCGCTGGCGTCATCATCTTGCCTTCGTGAGGTCGTCGGTCAGCCTGCTGGACGGCGACGTCGAGTCCCCGCTTGCCGTGTCGGTCGAGGCCGGCGACCTCGACGAGAGTGCCGCCGTCGCTAGGGCAAAGCTCGAACCCAGAGACGTCGAGGGCGGATGTAGAGCGAGCCGAGCAGGCCGACGAGACCGAGGATCACGCCGCCCAGGGCGAGTGGTTCGGCGGGGGTGGAGCTCACCTGGGCTTTGCCCAGCGTTGGACGCCGTCGAAGCCTGATGGAGCCGGCGCCATCAGGCAGTTCTCGGGTCTCGCCCATGGCGATAGTGAGCGTCAGCGGCTTTCCACCCTTGCCCTTCACCGCCCTCAAGGACGTCTTGTTGAGCGCGTACACCGACTGCGGCACGCCGGATCCCAGGCCCAGGTCCCCGACGAATGGGGTCAGGGACAGAGTCGGCGCCAAAGCGTCGGGAAACCGGGAGACGACGCGGCCAGTCAGGTCCTTGCCGTAGGTAGGCAGGAACTCGCCTTCGAAGCCGAGTTGGGTTGGCGCGGCGTCCGGCACCTTGACCACACCCCAGGAGGCGTAGGAGGGGTTTTCAGGAAGAAAGACCGTCGGCCCGGAGTAGGCCACCTCGCCGTTGCCGTCGCGGACCGTGATCACGGGGGCGTATCCGTTGCCGACGAGGAAGACGCTCGTGTCGTCCACGGTCAGGGGATGGTTGACCTTCAACGTGGCCTTCTCGTCCGAAGCGCCGGGCCTGGAGCGGTAGGTGACATCGGCACTGAACGCTGTTGGCTGCCCGACGCTCGGCCCGGTCTGAAGAAAGGACGCCTTGAAGTCGTCGAGTTGAAGGCTGAACGGGTCGAGGCTGGTGTCGCGGAAGAAGCCGCCCGGGGCGAAGTCGTCGTAGGACTGCCGGGCGTTGGTGAACGTCTGGCCGGACACGAGGATGACCCCGCCCCGGTATCCGAAGAGATCGCCAGCGGCGAACGCGACCAGCACGACCACGAGACTCAGATGGAAGAGCAGATTGCCTGCTTCGCGAAGGTAGCCCCGTTGAGCGCAGAGGGTGACGGATCCGTCGTCAGACGTGCGATCGATGACGCGTCGAAAGCGCTGCCGACGAAGCATCTGCGCTGCCGCTTGGGCCACCTCATCGGGCGGCGCTGAGGTGTGGCCTGACGCCCACGAGGGCAGACGTGTCAGGTTTCGCGGAGCCGCCGGCGGCCGTGCGAGAAGGGCTCGCCAGTAGACGCGCAGTCGCGGCACGATGCACCCGACCAGGGACACCATGAGCAGGATGTAGATGGCGCTGAACCAGGCCGAGCCGTAGACGTGGAACATGCCAGCCCGGTCGAACAGCGGAGTCAGCCTCGGGTGATCCGACTTCCAGAGCGAGACGGCCCGGGCGTCTACCCGCTGTTGAGGGATCAACGAGCCAGGGATGGCGGCCAGGGCGAGCAGCATCAACAGGACCAGGGCGGTCCTCATGGATGTCAGCTGCCGCCAAGCCCATCGCATGAGTTCGACCGGCGAAAGGGCAGGAGGTGCCGGGTCCGGGGTCGCGGGCTGGGTGGTGAGGGGCGGTGCCGCCGTTCGAGTCACGACGCTGGAAGGCTCTTCGGCAAGGCTCGGGCTCGCCAGCGCGCCTGGCGCGTCGCGTCGAGATGAAGAAGAAGACGGCCGCGGCGAGGAACACGATGATGCTGGTCCACACGTTGAGCCGGAGACCGAGCACATGGTTGACCGAGTCGATGCGCAAGTATTCGATCCATCCACGTCCGGTCGTGTAGCCCATGACGTAGACCGCGAAGAGCCTGGCCTCCGGTGAGCCGGAAGCGGTTGCCGACCCAGATGACCATGCCCGCGACGCCGAGGTCCCAAATCGACTCATAAAGGAACGCGGGGTGGAAGGTCGAGTCCGTCTCGTAGCCGTCGGGGCGGTGGGCGGAATCGATCCGCAGCCCCCAGGGAAGGTCGGTTGGCTTGCCGAAAAGCCTCCTGGTTGAACCAGTTGCCCCAACGCCCAATCGCCTGCGCCAGAGGGATGGCAGGGGCCAAGGCCCAGGCTAGGCCGGAAAACGACACTCCAGCCCGTCGGGAGCCGATCCACGCCCCGACGGCGCCCAGCGCGACGGCTCCCCAGATGCCGAGGCCGCCGTGCCACACTGCGAGGGCGTTCCAGGGGTTCTTGCCGGCCGTGAAGTAGAGCTCGGGGTCCGTGGCGACGTGGTAGAGGCGGCCGCCCACGATGCCGAAGGGCACCGCCCACATCGCCACGTCCGCGACGACACCCTGTCGCCCTCCGCTGGCGACAAAGCGGCGCTCGGCGAGCCAGATGGCGGCCACGATGCCGGCGATGATGCCTAGCGCGTAACCGCGCAGCGGGAAAGGGCCGAGGTGCCAGACGCCCTGAGCCGGGCTCGGCAGCGACAGGAGGACCACCCGGCGGCCTCAGATCCGAGGGTTCGGGTCCATGGCGATGCCGCCGACCACCACCAGCGCGATGGCCATCGGATAGCCAATCAAGAGGTCCTGCCAGCCCATCGAGATCGGGATCGGGCGAAAGCCACCATGGGCGAGCAGGTGCTGAACAGCGACCAAGCCGGCGAGGCCGAACAACGACCACGAGAGCACGCGTCGCTTGGACCACCCCGAGAGCCTGACGGTCGACCTCAGACTGCTGTGCTCGCCGACGGATGCTTGCCATCGTCGTTCCCTCCTTGGATCACGGCCACTCGACCTGACTACTATCAATCATAGTAGATCGAGTGGAGTGAGATGTCAGGCAACGGAGCGGGCGGGCAGACCATGGTTTCGACGACCAACCATCACGACGGCCAACGCGACCACGATCACCGCGATGTTCTTGGCGGCCCGGTGGTCGTGCGGCGGATGGGCCTTCAGGATCTGCCGCAGGTCGTCCAAGCACACCGTGACGAGCTTCCCGCGCGGGTTCTTCGCTCGTCTGGGCCCCCGCTTCCTGCGCCGCTACTACCGCACATTCTTAGACGGGCCTCTCGCCGTCGCGCTAGTGGTCGAGGTCGCGGGGATGCCCGCCGGGTATCTCGCGGGCATCCTCGACCCGGCTCCGCATCGCCGGCTCCTTCTGGCCTATCACGGCCTCGCGCTGGCGACCTGTGGCCTCCTTGGCCTGATGCGAAGGCCGGCAGTCCTTGCGAAGTTCCTGGTCACCAGGGCACGCAGGTACGTCGTGGCGCTGCTGGTACGCAACCATGCGACGGTCAAGCACTTCGCTGGTCCTCGGCTGGCTGTCTTGTCGCACGTGGTGGTCGCCAAGGACTGCCGCGGGTCTGGACTCGGAACGGTGTTGGTCGACGCCTTCCTCGATCATGCCCGCGCCGCGCAGCGCGATCGTGCTTGCTTGGTCACCATCGCAGGAACCGGGGGCGCGGGGGAGTTCTACGCCAAGTCGGGGTGGACCCACATCCGGGATTCCACGGGCGTCGACGGGAGGCGGTTGTCGTACTACGAGCGCGATCTGCACAAGGTCGCATGAAGCGGCGCCGATTGCTCGGCGCCACGGTCGTCCTACTCGTGGTGCTGGTGGGATGCTCCCCTCCCGGCGCAGAACCCTCCGGGTCGAGCAGCGACGCTTCCTCCGCTCCTCGGCCTAATCCTGCTCGACCGGTCGTCGAGCCGATACCCGTGCGCCAGTGGCAGGCGATGAAGGCCGCCGGGATGGCGCGACCGGGATGTCCGATCACCCGTCGCTCCCAGGCTGGGATCAGTGCGGATCAACTTCGTCGACTTCGCAGGGGAGGTGCAACGCGGTCAGCCTGGTCGTCAACCGGGACGTCGCGGCCAGCGTGGTGCGCATCTTCAGCACCTTGTTCGCAAATCGCTTCCCGATCCGCAGGATGCGGCCGCTGGAGAAGTACGACGGCGACGCCAACGCCAGCCTTGGCCGACGACAACACCTCGGCGTACAACTGCCGGACCGCCAACCAGATCAACGCGCCATTCCTGAAGTCGCCGCATGCCAACGGGCGGGCCATCGACATCAACCCCGTCGAGAACCCTTGGCGGGACCTGCGCTGCAAGTGCTGGTTCCCGTCGAAGGCGAACGCAGCACGAGTCGAGGGCCCGGGAAAGGTCCTGCGCGGGGGCGTCGTGTGGACCGCGTTCCGCGACGAAGGGTGGATCTGGCAGAACATCGACGTCGCTGACTACATGCACTTCGACACCGGCTACCCGTCCAACCCGTTCGACCGTCAGCCCTCCGGATCCTGAAGGGTCGCGCAGGTCACCCGACGAGGCAGATGCCTTCCCAGGCGAGCGCGATCGCCGGCGCCGCAGCGAGCGCCAGCGGAACCATCACGACCGCCGCGACTGCGACCGCGCCGACGATGAGGCGCTCACGCCGCAGACCGAGATCCGGGCCGGTCAGCCGGAGCAGGCGTTTCTCGACCTCGTGCGCGCTAGCCGCGAGCGTCCCCGCTGGGGCAGGCATGCACGCCAGCCGCGCCAGTGCCGTACCTAAGGGCCGAGCACCCACCTGCCGCCGAGCGGAATCGTCCGCACAGAAACTCGGCCAGCAGCCGAACCTCCGACATCGCTCGGCCGAAGGCGGGGAAGAACGGCGACAGGGTTCCGAATAGGGTTCTGCTCAACATGAGCGCGAGATGGTGACGCTGGTGCAGGTGGGCGCTCTCATGCGCGAGCACCGCCTCGAGCTCGCGCTGGTCCAACGTGGCGAGCAGGCCCTCGGTGACGACCACCCGGTGCCGCCTGCCGCCGATGCAGAAGGCGTACGGCTCGTCGTGGTCGAGCACGAGCGCACCGGGCACGACACCAGTCCGACCGACGAGGTCGAGCACCGCGAGCCGGGCGGACTCGCTCGCGTCGCTCCTGGCGCACAACGCGAGCGGCGCACCAGACCGTCCTGGTCACGAGCAGGGTCGCCGCAGTCACCCCGAGCGTGGCCACGAAGGCACCACCGGGGGAGGCGTAGCCATGCTTGAGGTTGTCGGCACACAGATCGAACAGGCGCGCCAGGTCACCGCGGACGTGCTGGAAGGCTGATCGCCAGCGCCGCTCCGGCGGCGAGCAGACTCATCAAGATCGAGGCAGCCACCGCCTGCCAGGCAGCGATCGCGAGGCGCGGTGCCGAGGATGTCCAACGCGCGTGGAGGAGACTCTTGGCTCCCCAGGTTCCGGTGGTGATGCCGTACGTGACCAGCAGAAGCGCACTAATCATCGAGTGCATCCTTGAGTCGCTTGACCTCGCTGGGCGTCATGCGGTCCAGGAAGCGCATCAAGGTGTCGGAGCGGTCCCCGCTGTCGCTGAGCAGGCTCATGCATCAGGTCGGCGGTGTGATCTGCCCGGCCCTTCGTGGGCTGGTAGCGGTACGCGCGCCCATCCTTCTCACGGGTCAGGAAGCCCTTGCGGTGCAGGTTGTCCATCACCGTCAAGACCGTGGTGTACGCCAGCGGCGGGTCGCGATCGATGCGTTCAAGGACCTCACGCACAGCCATCGCATCGTCGGCCGCCCACAGGTGCTCCATCACGACGGCCTCGAGTTCACCGAGTGGACGCATGCTGCCCCCCTTCCACGGTTCCTTGACTCACCGGTCCTCATCCTCACCTCAGCGAGGTCCATCTGCTGCCCACCGACTTGTAGACCTGTGCGCGGTCTCCGGAAAGCGCTGCGACCACGAGGTCGCCTTGAGAAGTGTAGGTGGCGGCACTCGTCGCGTCGGGAACGTCCAAGGAGTTCCACGTCGCCCCAGCGTCCATGCTGCGCTCGGCGCCGTTCATCCCGAGCGCGACGATCTGCTGACCGTCATTGCTCACGGCCACGGCCATGGCTCCCGAAGACGAGCCCAGGGGCGACCATGTGCGGCCGCCGTCGGTCGTCTCGACTGCGCCGCCTTGCATCGACGGCGCAACCGCGATGTCCGCGTTGCTCGGGTCGACCCAAATCGAGCCCATGAAGTCCTGCCCGGCCGCATCGGTCACCGGCTCGAACTTGGCGCCGCCGTCGTTGGAGACCAAGACACCTGTTTCCGGGGACCCGAGGTAGACCCGGCTTCCGGAGGCACCGAGGGCGTGGACGTCCGAGATCGGCAGACCCTCGACTGCGGCGAAGGTGTCGCCCCCGTCGGTGGACCGATACAGGCCCGCGTGCCCGCCCGCCAAGAAGACGCCGTCGGAGTCCGCCCAGCCCATCACGTCCTTGTCATCGAGCGTGTCGATCTGTGTCCATCCGCCGGAGGGAGGCCGGTACCCGGCGCCCCCGTGGCCGCCGACCACGAGGCGATCGCCGAGTCGGCCCACGGCGTGCAGGTCATCGCCGACCACGGGGCCATCGCCGGCGCTCGATCCACCCCCACGATTTGTCACGGTGCCGACGATCACGACGGCGACCGCGAGGCCCGCAACTGGCAGCACGACACGGCGGGCCTTCGCGGAGAGGCCAAACTTGCGGTCGCGGTCTGCGGCTGCCATTTCTCACGTCCTCGCTGCCCCGTTTCGAGATGGCGGGACTACCCATCTACTATCAACTAATCACGATAGTAGATGGGTGTCGATGTGGTCGTGCCAGGCAGGTTGTTGCGCAATGTCGCGGTGCTCGCCGTCGTGATCGGCGTTACTGGAATCGCCCTTTGGCAGGTGACCCAACTCAGGAGCCGTGCCGGCGACACTGGTGCGGGCGATGCGGGGACCGGCCTGACGTTGTATCAGGGCAGCAAGGGGATCCCGGTGCCGGAGATCGAGGGTGCAACGATCACAGGCGACAACCTGTCTCTCCCCGGCCTTCGCGGCCACGTCGTGGTGCTCAACGTATGGGGCTCGTGGTGCGCCCCTTGCCGGGCCGAGGCACCGGACCTTTCTGCGATCGCGAGGGAGTCGGAGCCCCGTGGTGTGCGGTTCGTGGGTATCGACGTTCGCGACAACCCGGCCGCAGACTCGCGCGTTCGAGCGCAAGTACGACATCACGTACCCGAGCCTTCGACGACCAGAGCGGTCTCGTCCTCGCCCAGTTCACCGGCATCATCCCGGTCAGTGCCGTCCCCTCGACCCTCGTCGTCGATCGCCAAGGCGTCATCCGTGCTCGCATCGTTGGTCGCGTGGACGCCTCGACACTGCGCGGACTGATCGAGGACGCAGAGAACCTCGGATGAGCACCGCGTCCCTCGGCGATGCCGTCGCCTACGGCCCACTCCTCGTCGCTCTCCCCGTCGCGATACTCGCTGGATTGGTCTCCTTCGCCAGCCCGTGCTGCCTGCCGCTTGTGCCCGGCTACCTGGCCTACGTCAGCGGCGCGGCCGGCGCCGACGTGACGCTGGCGTCGGACGCGCCGAGGCGATCACTCGCCGTAGGAGGAACCGTGCTGTTCGTGCTCGGATTCGCCGTTGTGTTCGTCGCCTACGGCGCCCTGTTCGGCGCGGTCGGCGCAAACCTGATCCAGCACCAGGACACGATCCTGCGAGTTCTCGGGGTACTTACCATCGTCCTGGGGCTCATGTTTGCCGGTCTGCTGGGACACATCCCGGGACTCTCACGGACCGTCCGGCTTGGCTACCGACCCAAGGTCGGACTCGCTGGCGCTCCCGTGCTCGGTGTCATGTTCGGTGTCGGTTGGACCCCGTGCATCGGCCCGACGCTGGCGGCGGTTCTCTCCCTCGCCACGACCTCCGGGACCGCGGGCCGCGGCGCACTCCTGTCGTTCGCCTACAGCCTGGGCCTCGGGATTCCGTTCATTCTCTCGGCCTTTGGCATCACTCGAGTCTTCTCAGTATTCTCGTTCGCTCGCCGGCACGCACGGGCCATCATGCGCACCGGCGGAGGCATGCTCGTCGTGCTGGGTGTCTTGGAGGTCACCGGGCTATGGGCGGCCTGGCTCGCGCAACTCCGCACGCTGATCGGGACGTGGCAGGTCCCCCTGTGATCCGGGGCCGGGTCGTGGTCTGGCTTGCCAGGCATCCCATCGCTGCGGTGATGGTGCTCTTGATCGGCTTCACCGTGCTTAGACTTCTTGCTTCGTGCCGTGCTCACGAGTCCCGGTCCCAGTCCCGGCCCCGGCACTCCAGCATCCAGCAGTAACGCGGTGGTGGCGCCCTACACCCTCCCGAAACCAACTCAGAAGCCACCACGGGACCGCGTCGAGGCCGCTCACAAGGCGCTCCACGCGCTTGGCCGTGCGTGCAAGGTGCCGGCTGCCGAGCAGGGTCAGGACGCGGTGCGGCGGCCGCTCAATGAACTCGAGACCTTCGCGCAGGACTTCCCGGCCGGTGGATTCCGGATCGATGACGAGCCGGGCACGACGCTGGCTCTCATGATCGTGGTGTGGGACCAGGCTCAAGAGCCTGTGCTCCCGAATATGTGCCGGAGGTCGAGGCACTGATCCCAGCCAGGTACCGGGGGCAGTGAACCGTCAGGTCGACTCGGGCTCGAGGGCCCAACGCTCCTCGATCCGCCCGAACTTCCAGACAGCGAGTGCGACCACCCAGGCGGTCACGAAGAGTCCGACGATGCCGTACCCGGCGTAGTCGAGGTTGGCGGACCCGATCGCAGCGAGAGGGCCTGTCGTGATCCCCAAACGGTCCGTCAGCACGCCGATGAGTTCGATGCTTCCAATCAGCAGCGCCACTGCAACCGAGATCGAGGTGATGGTGAGGTTGTAGAAGATCTTCCGGACGGGCTTGGCGAACGCCCATCCGTAGGCGGCGTTCATGAACACGCCGTCGATGGTGTCCATCAGGCACATGCCAGCGGCGAACAGGATGGGCAGGACCAGGATTGCGTAGAAGGGCAGGCTGAATGCGGCCGCGCCGCCGGCCAGGACCAGCAGCCCGACCTCGGTCGCGGTGTCGAACCCGAGGCCGAAGAGCACGCCGACTGGGTAGATGTGCCACGGCTTGCGCACCGACTTGGTGAGCCCTCCGAGGAAGCGGTTCATGAGACCGCGGCTGTCGAGTCGGCGCTCCAGTTCCGCTTCGTCGAACCGCCCCGATCGCATGTCGCGGAACACGCGAAGGATGCCGAGCAGTGCGGCGAGGTTGAGTAGGCCGAGGACCCACAAGAAGACGCCCGACACGGATGGTCCGATCAGCCCGGTGATGGCGTGAAGGGTGGAGTCGTCCTGGGAGATCGGTCCGACGAGGGCGCGCACACCGGCAGCGAGCGCGAATGCGAGCGCGAACACGATGGTCGAGTGGCCGAGCGAGAACCAGAATCCCACCGACAGCGGCTGGCTACGCGTGGGATCGGCTGAGCGGTCGGCGATCAACTTGCGGGTGGTGTTGTCGACTGCGGCGATGTGGTCGGCGTCGAACGCGTGGCGTAGACCGAAGGTGTAGGCGAGAACGCCTACACCGACGCTGAACACGGGGTGGTCGCCACCGAGTTGGTAGTGTTGCGGTGCCACCAGCCCGAGAAGGATGCCGAAGCCGGCGACGTGCAGTAGGACCACGGCGGCCGACATCGCGATCAGCGACCGACGATCCGCCGCGGACAACGACGCTGCGAACGACCGGGCTGCGGAGGTCCTAGTCGTGAGGCTCACAAACCCGACCCTATTGCAAGCAACTGGCAGTAGCGATAATGACGCGTCCGGAAGAGTCTGGTCAGGCGAGGATGCGTGAGGGGTCGGAGGCAAAGATCGCCACGCACTCCAGCGAGCAGAACCAGTAGGTCTTGCTCTCGTGTTGGAGCCTTCCAGCCGCGCCCGCCCGGACGACCCGCATGCGGCAGACGGGGTCCACGTCAATGTGCTCGTCCACGCCTCCCAGCGCCACCTCGAACAGGTCGACCGGCTGCTGGACGTTGCGAAGAGACATGGCGCCGAGGGCGCTGACGGGGGAGGCCGTTGTGTCGTGCCACATCGGCGACGACCGTCGTTGCTAAGACCTGCCCGCCGCCTGCTTGCCCAGCCACGCGCGCAGCCAGGTTCACCGCCGCGCCAAACACGTCTCCGTGCCGCTCGACCGCGGGACCGTGGTGAAGGCCCGCGCGAGCCAGGGGGCATCCATCCAAGCGGGTGGTGGCATCAAGAATCCGCTCGACGAGCGCCAACCCACTGCCCGGCGTGGCCGAAGCCAGGAGGACCGCGTCACCGATCGGCTTGATCAGTCGGTCACCGTCGGCAAGGGCTTCGGTCGCGATGGCTGCGAATCCGACCGCCAGGTCTGCGGCACGCTCGTCCCCGTGCGTCTCGGTCAATGCCGTGTAGCCGGCAAGATCGATCATTGAGAAGGTCCACTGCGTCACCGCCGACCACCCGCCGCGGGGTCCGTCGGCACCACGATGATCAGCGTCGCTCCTGTGCCGGGGCCGGCACTGTGCGCGGTCAGGGTGCCGCCGTGCGCCTCGACGATGGCGCGGCTGATGGTGAGACCGATCCCGGAGCCCTGGTCGTCTCGGCTCCGTGCCGTGTCACCGCGGTAGAAGCGCTCGAAGATATGGGGGAGTTGGGCTGGTGAAATTCCGTCGCCGCTGTCGCTGATCGTGATCGTCACTCGACCATGCTCAACTTGTGCAGATTACACGGACCAGTCCGCCCGATGGCGTGTGCCGGCGGGCGTTATCGAGCAGGTTCGTAAGGACCTGCAGCATTCGGGTGCGATCGATGACCGCCGCCGCGACCGGAAGGTGCGCGACGTCGAGGCTAACCTTCTTGATGGCGTAGGAACCGCTGACCGCTGCGGTAGCCGCTGTGATGAGTCGGCTGACGTCGACCTGTTCCGGGGCGAGGGCGAGGCGCCCTTCCTCGGCTCGGGATACGGCGTCGATGTCTTCGGCCAGCCGGGCCAGCCGGCTGACTTGGTCGCGGATCACCGCGCGGGTGGCGTCGTCCCACACGCGGACCCCGTCGTCGATGCCTTCCAGGTAGGCCTGGAGTGTGGCTATCGGGGTGCGCAGGCTCGTGGGCCAGATCTGACAGCAACCGGCGCCTCGTTTCCTCGACGTCGGCTAGCCGGGTTCCCATGGTGTTGAAAGACGCGGCCAGCGCGTCGAGCTCGGGCCCCGCTCCCGCTACCGGTACACGGGTGTCGTAGTTGCCCTGGGCGACGTCGGCGGCGGCTCGGCGCAGTCTGGTCAGGGGCGCCTCGAAGCGACGGGTGAGATACCACGTCACAGCGAGGGCGAGCATGGCGGCTGCTGCGACGGCGATCCCCAGCGAGATGACGCTGACCGTGCGGTATGCACGTTCGACGTGTTCCAACTCGGAAGGAGCAGGCGTGTGGTCGGCCTGGAGCATGTGCTTGTGAAAGAGCGGAGGTCCGACGACCGCTGCGATCACTCCGGCGGTGAGGACGGCCGCGATCAAGACCAGACCCTGGGCGAAAAGGAGGCGGGTTCCGATCCGCCACTGTCCGAGTGTCATCGGATCGACTCTGGCTTGAACCGGTAGCCGACGCCGCGGACGGTTTCGACGTAGCGCGGTTCGGTGGCGTCGTCACCGATCTTGTTGCGCAGGTGTGCCACGTGGACATCGACGATGTGCTCGTCGCCGCCCCAGCCCTCACCCCAGACCGCGTCGACGAGTTGGCGGCGTGCGAACACGCGGCGAGGCGATGCTGCGAGGGTCGCGAGGAGGTCGTACTCGGTCCTGGTCAGTGCGACAGGCTCACCGCTGAGGGTGACTTCCCGGGCGGCGAGATCGATGGTCAGCCCTTCGAACCTCAACACTTCTCCGCCGGCCGCGGTCGTGAGACTTGCTGAGACGGGGGCGTCGCGTCGCGGCCTGAGCGCGCGCAACCAGTTCACGTGGCGAGAAGGGCTTGGTGACGTAGTCATCGGCCCCAACCCCAAGCCCGATGAGCTTTGTCGATCTCGTCGTCGCGGGCGGTGAGCATGATGATGTAGCAGTCCGAGAAGGTGCGGACCTGCCGGCATACCTCCACGCCATCGAGGCCGGGCAGCCCGAGGTCGAGGACGATGAGGTCGGGATCGAGAGTGCGGGCTCGGTCGACCGCCTCGGCTCCGGTATGGGCTTGGTGAGCTTCGAAGCCGGCCTTGGCGAGATAATCGGCAACGATCTCGGCGAGAGGCCGCTCATCCTCAACTACCAGGACGGGTACCGATTGCGCCATGCCTCAACTCTCTCGTGCAGTCGGGAACAGCGTGGCCCCGGATGGACCGCGCGTGCGCCAGTAGTTGCGGTCGGTCAACTCTCGAGAAGTTGTTCGATGCGGGCGAAGCTCGTCCTGCTGAGCCGTGGTGATCGCACGGGCCAGGGTGACAGCGGCAGCAAAGTGGCCGTCGTCCTCCTCGGTCTCGGCGAGACTCGACCGCGCCGCGATGGTGCGCCGCCAGCAACTCCAGCCACTGCGTCTCGAAAGCGGGATCCCTGGCCCTGGCGAGCGCGTTGACCTCCCCGACGCTGGGCATGCCAGGAAGGTCTGAGCCGACATCTCCGGAGAACTCTATCGGGCCGTGGGAGTCCCCATGCCCGGCGTTGACGTGGTCGCGCATGGTGTCGGGGATCGGCTGATCCCAGTCGGTGAGCCAGGTGACCAGTCTGCTCAACTTCGGGTCCGCGGGTCGTCAAGATGTCGTCGGCGAGCCGGGTGGACTCCTCAGAGAGCCTGGTGGTCAGACGCGAGATCCACGAGCGCAAGCACCGCAGCATGGTGCTGCACGAAAGCGGTGGCGAACTCAGCGTCGGCGTCATTGAAAACATCGCCGTTCATGGCGGTCTGCGTCGCCAGCGGCGGGCGGTCACCAGCGTCGTCGCGGCTGCAAGCGGACGTGCCGAGGACGAGTGCCGACAACGTGATTCCGGTGATCAGGGTGGATCCCCTGCGCATAAGCGTCCCTCTCTCTCAGGTCGTGCCTTGCTCAGCCGAGGTGCTCGGCCCGCAGCCTCAACGCATTGCTGATGACGCTCACCGACGACAGCGCCATCGCAGCCGCAGCGATGATCGGCGAGAGCAGAAGCCCGGTGACGGGATAGAGAACTCCGGCGGCGATCGGAATGCCTGCGACGTTGTAGATGAACGCGAAGAGCAGGTTCTGCCGGATGTTGCGCATCGTCTTGGCCGATAGGCGGCGTGCCCGGGCGATACCCATCAGGTCACCGTTCAGCAAAGTGACTCCGGCCGACTCCATCGCGACGTCGGTCCCTGAACTCATGGCCAGGCCGACATCAGCCGCGGCGAGCGCGGGCGCGTCGTTGACGCCGTCACCAGCCATCGCAACCACACGGCCATCGGCCTGGAGTCTGCGGACGACCTCGGCCTTGCGGTCGGGCAGCACCTCGGCCTCGACCCGGTTGATGCCCAGGTTCGCGGCGACAGCCTCAGCGGTCACGCGGTTGTCGCCGGTCAACATGACGACTTCGACACCCTGCGCAGCGAGATCGGCGAGGGCAGCAGCGGTAGTCGGCTTGACGGGGTCGGCGATCGCGAAGACCGCCACCAGCCTCCCGGTCGACGCCCATCAGGATGGCTGTGGCACCGGTAGCCCGCAACTGATCAGCGGCGGCCGCCAACGGTGCGGGGTCAATGCCCTGCGAAGAGAGGAAGGTGCCGCTTCCCAGCACGACGTGTCGTCCCTCGACCGTCCCGAGCACGCCCTTGCCGGCGGGGGAGTCGAATCCGGTTGCCTCACCCAGGCGCAAATCGCGGTCCTTCGCGGCGTCTACGATGGCCCGGGCCAAGGGATGCTCCGAGGACCGCTCGACGGTGGCAGCCATCCTCAGTGCCTCGTTCACATCGCCACCGACCACATGGTCGCCGGTATTGGACAGACTCGATGGCGGTGACTGCCGGCTTGCCTTCGGTCAAGGTTCCGGTCTTGTCGACAACAACCGTGTCGACCCGTTCCATGCGCTCCAGCGCCTCGGCGTTCTTGATTAAGACGCCGTTCTCGGCGCCGCGACCGACCCCGACCTTGATGCTGATCGGCGTCGCGAGTCCAAGCGCACAGGGGCAGGCGATGATCAGCACCGCGACCGCCACGATCAGACCGTGCGCCATCGGCGGCTCCGGTCCGAGGATCGCCCATACGAGGAAAGTCTACTGTGGCGATCGCGATCACCACGGGCACGAAGATGCCCGCGACGCGATCCGCGGTGCGCTGGATCGGCGCTCGGGACCGTTGCGCGTCGGCGACCAGGGCGACGATCCGCGAGAGCATCGTGTCCCGCCCGACGCGCTCGGCACGGATCACCAAGGCTCCGGTGGTGTTGATGGTCCCCCCGATGACGGAGTCTCCGGTCTGCTTGGTTACCGGCATCGACTCGCCGGTGACCATGGACTCGTCGAGTGCGGAATGGCCCTCGACCACCACGGCGTCGACTGGGACCTGGTCACCGGGACGCACTCGTAGGCGGTCACCGACGACCACCTCGTCGAGGCCGATCTCCTCGTCGGTGTCGTCAGACTCGCAGACGACGGGCGGTTTTCGGCGTCAGATCGAGGAGGGCGCGGAGAGCGTCCGAGGTCTGCTCGCGGGCGCGCAGGCTCGAGGACCTGTCCCAGAAGGACGAGGACGATGATCACTGCCGCCGCTTCGAAGTAGACATCGACCGCGCCCGAACTCATGCCGTCGCCCATATCGGCTGCGGCTCGAAAGGAGTCGGGGAAGATCCCGGGCGCGAGTGTGGCGACCACGCTGTACAGCCACGCCACTCCGGTGCCCATGGCGATCAGGGTGAACATGTTGAGGTTGCGCGTGCGCAGCGATGCCCAGCCGCGCTCGAAGAACGGCCAGCCTGCCCACAGCACCACGGGTGTGGCTAGCACGAGCCTGGATCCAGTTCGACAAACTTTGGGAGAAGAGGTCACCGATGGCGTCGACGAAGTGGCCACCCATCTCCAAAGCGACCACGGGCACCGCCAAGGTCACCCCGACCCAGAACCGGCGGGTCATGTCTCTCAACTCTGGACTGGGACCCGCGTCAGCGCTGACCGTGACAGGCTCCAACGCCATTCCGCAGATGGGACAGGCACCTGGGCCTGGGCGCCGGATCTCGGGATGCATCGGACAGGTCCACTCGGTTGCCCCGGGCACGGACCCGGGAGGGGTGTGGTCGCCTGTGGTCGTCGCCGTCTCCGCCGACGACGATGCAGTCGTGGCCGCGTGATGGTGTCCGTGGGAGGCGTGCGCGTCGGCATCGTCAGCCTTGGTGATGACTTGAGCAGCACCTGACCCGCTCACGAACGCCGGCGGGTCGGCTTCGAACCGCTCCCGGCAGCGAGCGGAGCAGAAGAAGTACTGCTGGCCGTCGTGCGTGGTCATTTGATCGGTCGTCGTGGGGTCGACGGTCATGCCGCAGACCGGGTCCGACGCGGTGCCGGCTCCGGTGGGTGCCTGCGCGTCGGACCCGTGCGTGTGCCTGCTCATCCTCCCATCGTGGCCCTCCTTGGTGAGCGGGGCGACCGACGCGTCCCCGCGAGACCCGAACTTCGGGAAACCTTCATGGAATGCAGGGTCGAACCACAATGGTCCCGCAGCACGCTGGAGCGCGTGATGATGAACGGCGGTGGCACGGCTGCCATGTGGATTGGGGCGATCCTGGGATTGGTCACCGTCTGGGCGCTCATTGCCCTGATCTGCCGCGCCGTACTCGCGCCGCGAGACCCCGCCTCCCGATCGGACACCCAGGCGACCCTCGATCAAGGTGGCGCCGGCGGCGAGATCAGCACCGAAGAAGGCCGCCGCGTCCGCACCACCCTCGGGCACTACCGTCGGCATCCGTCGAGGAAGCGTCCAGCATGACCCTGTCGCGTCGCAAGGCTCCTCGTTGGGGCGGCAGCAGTCGCCGGCGGAGGGATGCTATCTGCATGTACGGGCCGGGCATCCTCGCCCAGGCCCGCGGCCGGTCAGATTCTGTTGCCGAGCCAAACACCACTCGCCCCCGAGCCGGGGCAGCGAGTGGTCGAGCGCACTCTGAGGGCACGTACTGCAACGGTCGACCTCGGCGGTCCGGTCGTCGACACGTGGGCGTACGGCGAGACTGTGCCTGGTCCTCTAGTCCGCGCTACAGCCGGCGACCTGTTGCGAATCACGGTCGACAACCAGGCTCCCCGCTGAGACGAGCATCCATTGGCATGGCGTCGCGCTGCGCAACGCTGCTGACGGGGTGCCGGGGCTGACCCAAGAGTCGATCACGTCAGGAGGACAGTTCGTCTACGAGTTTGTCGCGCCCGACCCGGGCACGTACTTCTATCACCCTCACGTCGGGGTCCAGGCTCGACCGCGGGCTCTACGCCCCGATCGTCATCGACGACCCCGATGAGCCCGGCGGCTACGACCAGGAGTGGGTTGTAGTCCTCGACGATTGGATCGACGGGACCGGCAGGACGCCCGACGACGTTCTCGCCAACCTGATTGCCGCCAACGCCAGTCCGGACGACATGGGCACGATGAGCGGGATGGACATGGGTGGGATGGACGGGATGGAGATGGGTGCCGCCGCATCGCCGTGGGGTGACGCCGGCGACGTCACCTACCCCCACTTCCTCATCAACGGACGAGTTGCCGCTGCCCCCGACGTTCTCCGCGCGAAACCGGGTCAGCGTGTCCGTCTGAGACTCATCAACGCCGCGGCCGACACGATCTTCGCGGTGGCGCTTGGTTCTCACACAGTCGATGTCACCCACAGTGACGGGTTCGCGGTTGAGAATCAGGAAGCCACCGCCGTGTACATCGGCATGGGGGAGCGGTACGACGCGATCGTCACCGTGAAGGACGGAGTCTTCCCGCTCGTCGCGCGGCCGGTCGGCAAAAGGGCCAGGCGCTGGCCTTGATCCGATCCGGATCCGGCAGCCCCCCGCCGCCGCAAGTGAGTTTGGCAGAGCCTCGACGGCCCGATCCTGGTCGGCTCAGAACTACGCCCCGCCGAGTCGGCTCGACTCCCGAAGCGAGAGGTCGAGCAAGCGATCACGCTATCGTTGAGCGGGCAGATGAGCCCGTACCAGTGGGCGATCAACGGGGCGGCCTTCCCGCGGAACAGGACGCTGGCCATCGAGAACGCAAAGCGCGTCAGCGTTCAACTCGAGAACACCACGATGATGGCCCACCCGATGCATATACACGGCCACACCTTCGCCCTGCCCAACGGCCTTCGCAAGGACACCGTCCTGCTCAAACCGATGCAAACCGTCGCCATCGGTCTCGAGGCCAACAATCCTGGCAACTGGATGGCCCATTGTCACAACATCTACCACGCCGAGGCCGGAATGATGGCCGCTCTCGTCTACCAGTCCTAGCCGAAAGGAGTCCTCGTCCATGAACCAGGCGGCCCCGAAGTCCAGCGACACCGAGCACCCCCGGATGACGCTGCTCCTGTGCGTCTCGATGACCGCGCTCGTCACCCTGTCGATCGTCGTCCTGGTTGTCGTCGGCCTTCTCAGTCTGGTCAAGGTGCTGATCGCCCTCGTCTTTGTCGCCGTCATGGGCGGATTCATGTACGTCCTCACGTGGCCCGAAAGCCACTGAGGTAGCAGCGGCCCCATGTCGCCGCGGCTCCGGGCGGGTGCAACGAGGCATCGGTCACGGTCCAATCCAAGTTCTGAGAAGGAGATCAACCCAGATGCGCAGGAAGCACCTTGCAGCAGCAGGCTCTCGTCGTGGCGAGCGGCCTCACCTTGGCCGCGTGTGGCGGCGACGGCGGATCGTCACACGACATGTCCGGCATGGGATCGCCCTCGAGGCCGACCACGTCCGAGAGCACGTCGACCGACGCGGCCGGTGACTTCAACGATGCCGATGTCACGTTCGCGACCGACATGATCCCGCATCACCGCCAGGCGGTCGACATGGCCGAACTCGCCGCAACCCGCGCGGAGAGTCAGGAGGTCAAAGATCTCGCGGCGCAGATCATGAAGGCGCAGGACCCCGAGATCGAGACGATGTCGGGATGGCTCACCAGGTGGGGCAAGCCCGTCCCCGAGGACATGGGCGGCATGGACCATTCGTCTGAGATGCCCGGCATGATGAGCAGCGAGGACATGGACGAGTCTCATGAACGCCAACGGCGCCGAGTTCGACCAGATGTTCCTCACGATGATGATCGAGCACCACAGGGGCGCGATCGAGATGGCGCAGGCCGAGCAGAGCGACGGGAAGTTCCCCGAGGCGATCTCGCTGGCAGAGACGATCGAGGCCGCGCAGACGAAGGAGATCACCACGATGCAGGGGCTGCTCGGCTGATGCCGGTGATGTCCACCGTTGAGGGTGCCTTCTGTCGCAGTGCGCCATGGCGATCGTTTGCGAGGCGACGAGTCCTGCCATGGGCGCTCGGCGAGGTCACTCTCGACGGGGACGTCCTAGAGATCGGCGGCGGAAGCGGGGCCATGGCCGAAGGTGTGGCCCGCAGCCTTCCCTGCAGCCAGGCTCGTGGTCACGGACGTCGACGACGTGATGGTGTCCGCAGCCGCCCGCCGGCTCGCTGCCTACCCCAACCTTCGGGTCGAACGAGCCGACGTCACCTCGATGCCTTATCCGGCCGAGACCTTCGACATCGTCACGTCCTACCTCATGCTGCACCACGTCATCGACTGGAGCGAGGCCTTGGCAGAGGCAGCGCGGGTCCTTCGCCCGCGAGGAATGGTGATCGGCTACGACCTCACCGACACGAGGTTGGCGAGAGCGACGCACCGGCTGGACGGCTCACCTCACCGAATCATCGCTCCCGACGAACTCGCCGACGGGCTGGCCAACGCGGGATTTGCTGACATCAGAGTCGCACCGTCCTTCCGCAACCACGTGATGCGCTTTCGGGGCGTCAAGAGAGGCAGGCTGAGGCATGCCGCGTCGACTGGAACTGACCTGCCATGCCTGCGACTTTGTCCTTGCTGCTGAGACAGAGGAGGAGCCTGATCGACCTGGCATCGGCGCACGCACAGACCATCCACCACCACGTTCCCCCGCGCGACCACATCCTCGCCCGCATCCACCTCCACAACCGGTGACCGGGCGTCACAAAGCGGTCCGCGGTGGGTCCCGGAAGCGGCGACGCAGCCCGATCCGTGCACTCGCGGCAGGCGCCGCGATCACGGCCACAGGTGCGGTCATCGGCCTGCGCATCTTTGACGTAACCGGCGAGTTCGAACGCGCCGGTTCAGCAATCCCCGAGGCCTCGACCGCCGTCGAAGCCGACCCACCGACACCTAGTTCGCCAAGCCCGACCACTCCCGTCGTTGCGGCCACCCCGCCAACGCCTGGAACCACCGGGAATCGCGTGATCGCCTCGCCGTCCCCAGTCGGACCGACACCGACCGCTGTTGTGATTCCTGAGCGTGGTGAGGGGCGATTCGCGGTGGCGACCGGCACCTCGAAAGCCGTCGGTTCCGGCAGACTCGTGACCTACTCGGTTGAGATCGAAGAAGGGCTGCCGTATGCCGTCAACGACGTGGCCGAAGTGGTGGAGCGTGTGCTCGGCGACGACCGCGGTTGGGCAAGCGCGATGGGCCTTTCGCTCCGACGGGTGACGTCGTCGCCGGACTTTCGAATCCGGTTGTCGACACCGAAGACGAGCGACGAGCTGTGTGCGCCGCTCAACACGGGCGGTCGGCTCTCGTGCCGCAATGGGCAGATGGTCGTTCTCAACGCCTGGCGGTGGGCTAATGGGGCCGACGCCTATGCAAGCGACCTGAGGAACTACCGGGCCTACATGATCAACCACGAGTTCGGGCACGCCCTCGGCAATGCCCACCGCACTTGCCCCGGAAAGGGCCATCCAGACTCCGGTCATGGTTCAGCAGACGAAGGGTCTCGACGGCTGTCGTGCGAATCCATGGCCGGCCGCCAACTAGATGGCTACTATGTTACCTAGTAGAAGGGTCGGTTGCATGCTCCTCACCCGCCGGATCGTTGCCGCCGGGGTCGCCGCCGTGTTTACAGCGCTGGCGATCGGAATTCCGACAGGCGTGATCGCAACGCCTTGGTATCACCGGATGACCCCGGTGCTGTGGTGGAACTACCCGGTCTGGGCGCTCACTTCGATCCTCACCGGAATGCTCGTCGCGACGTACGTGCGCGACCCCGCTACGCCGGTGCCCGTAACCCAGGGCGGAAAGACCTTCGCAGGTAGCGCGCTGTCGCTGTTCGCGGTCGGATGCCCCATCTGCAACAAAGCTCGTTGTCATGGCCATCGGCGTGAGCGGGGCTCTCAATGTGTTCGCTCCGATCCAACCGATGCTCGCAGTCGGATCTCTTGGGTTACTCGTTTACGCCCTCTGGGCGCGCCGGCGCACCGCGGTCGCGTGCAAGATCGCAGACTCGACCAATGGACAGCGCGGCCGAGTTGTCGTGACGCGACTTGCCTCAGGCTCGTTGATCGGTCTCGCCTGCGGCGAGGCCCTGCTGGGGCCACCCGAGGTGGGTGGCCGCACCGACGTGCCGGCGCTGCGAGGGAACGCGGCGAACCCACATAGAGTTCTTGTCTCCGGGTACGTCGATAGGCGTGCAGGCGGCGACTGATCGTTCGCACGCGCGAGTTGGCCGTATACGAGGTCTGCTCGCGGTGATCTGCGCCACGATGTTCGCGTGGCTGATCGTCACGCAGGTCCTCCAGGCTGCTGCGAGTATCGACGACCGCCCGATCTCCGAGGATCTTGTTCACCGAGCATCGTCTCTGACTGCGAGCGTCGAGCAGGGCGGTGAACATGGCCTCCGCGCGGAGGCTGGTGGCCGTCCTGCCGAGAAGCATCTGGTCCCTCTGTGGTGTGCCTGCCTGGCGGTGCTGGTGTGTGCCGACTGTTCAGCCGTCAGACGCAACGAGGTCAGAAGCAAGGCGCCTCTCTCGTGGCGCATCCGGAAATCCGGCTGCGGCGCCACGGAGACTGCCTCGCCGATGGCGCCCGCCGCCAAGAACCCCACCCATCAGCCTCCCCAGTGATCCGCATGTGAGGGACCGAGCGGGGCCCGCACTTCGCGGGACCGCCGACATCGCACGACTCGGCCACGCCTATGCCGCTGAGAATCAGCGGCTCAGCCTGTCGCGTCACCCGGAACGGAACCAGACCTGAGGAGAAAGCACGATGACAAGCACCATCACCGAGATGATGAACGCCTACCCGGCACGGATCTATACCGACCGCGAAGACGTCGCCGCGTGCGTGGCGGCCTGCGTGGAGTGCGCGCAGAGCCTGTACCGCGTGCGCCGACGCTTGCCTCAGTGAGGGCACCATCGCGGACCTGGTCAAGTGCGTCAGGAGCAATCTCGACTGCGCCGACACCTGCGAAGCAACTGCTCGCGTGTTGTCCCGCCATACGGGCTACGACGCAGCCATCACCCGCGCCGTGCTCCAAGCCTGTGCCCAGGCGTGCACGTCCTGCGGGGACGAGTGCGGTCGACACGCCACTATGCACGAGCACTGTCGCATCTGCGCAGACGTTTGTCGTAGGTGCGAGGCAGCCTGCCAGAAGGTCCTCAACGCCATCGGCTAACCGCTGGGGAAGGCCGCCGCCGGTCGGCCTGCGGCGGCGGCCCTTCCCCGGTTGGACCAGGGAGCCGATCCACTACAGGACCTTCGGACGTGGGCCGCGCCAAAGACGCCCCACGAGCCCCTCCGGTGACGTCGTACCCACGGTCGGCCGCCTGATGAACTGCAAACTATCTTGCGTAGTAGTTGTGGAACACTGGGCACGCTGCGATGTACGGGAAGCCGGTGAAAATCCGGCACGGTCCTCGCCACTGTGACTGAGGAGTTGCGCGCCTCGACGGCCACTGACCTTCGGGTTGGGAAGGCTGGCGCGTAATGGTGATCCGGGAGTCAGGAGACCGGCCGCGGCGACCAACAACCACGAGGCATGGAACGAAAGGCGCCACCATGGCCACATCTCACGTCCAGATCCCTACTCCTCTCCGCGTACCCGCCTGGGTGTGGGTCCTGTCGGCCTTCGCTCTCATCGCGCTTTTCGTGATGAGCCAGGAGAATGGCGCGCTCCTCGGCGCGACTGCCGGCCAGTACCTCCACGAGTTCACCCACGACGCTCGTCACACTCTCGGCTTCCCGTGCCACTGAGGAGTGTCGTCATGAGCATCGCTGTTCCGCTGTCCTCTGTTCCCAATGCAAAGTCTGCGCCGATATGTGAGCAGCGGCGCGGCCGCAGGCGCCGTCGGCGGCGCTGCGGCTGCTGTCGTGATGTACTCCGTCACCGAGCCGCTCCTTCGACAGGCACTCATGGTCGAGGATCGCCGAGTGCACGCCGGGGCCGGCCATGAGATGGCGGAGCCGCTCGTTGGCCGCACGATGCAGGTGGTCGGCGGGATGGCCACCACCCTCGTCATAGGAGCGATTTTCGGGGTCGTCTTCTCGGTGGTGTTCGCGCGCACCCGGCACCGCCTTCCCGCGCTGACAGAGCACGGCCGCGTCATGGCCCTTGCGGCCCTAGGGTTCGTCGTCTTCGCTCTGGCGCCGCAGATCAAGATCCCGGGCAACCCGCCGGCGGTCGGGGACCCGGCGACGATCAGCCACCGGACGCTGATCTTCACCCTGACCATCCTGTTGACGCTCGCACTGGTGCTCGCGCTGTTCAACCTCGACGCATCGCTTCGAGATCGGCTGTCAATACCAGTGCGCTCCATCGTCACGGTGGCGGCGTTCGCTGTCGGTACGTCGGCGATCTTGCTGCTCGTGCCGGACTCACCTGATGGCATACCGACCGACATGCCCACCACTCTGATCTGGAACTTCCGCCTTGCCTCTCTGGGGCAGCTGGCCACCATGTGGGCGTCACTTGGCTTGGTGTTCAGCGTGCTTATCCACCGCGGGCGACGGCAGCCCAGGCTCCACTCGCTAGACCCGCAGCGAGGCGGTCCGCATCAGGCTTGATCCGGACCGCCTCTGCTCTCTTTCGACCGGTCTCTGGCCAAAACACCTATCGCGCCTACGCCGCGCGGGCAGGGCGTTTGCCCCCGGCGTCGGCCGGATCGGACCGTCCATGAACCTTTGGGGACACTTGCGGGCTGAGCCGACCCGAAGACAGGTTGTTTATCCATGCTCAGCAAGAGAGGGTGAGGCGCCGTGCACGGCGGCGCAGGGCGAAACTTCCGCCGACGGCCCGTCGATGCTCGCCGACCTTCCGCTCCACATCGAACGACGCGGCGGCTCAAACTCGGCTCAAAATGGCGGTCCCACGGGCGTGGTACGCCTCGAGGCGACTGGCGTCGACTGAAGGCGACGGTCAAGGTGAGCCGCCCTCTGACCTGCTACTTTGGTGAGATCGAGATGTCGGCCGTGGGCGTGCCGGGTCGGCACCGGACGCCCCATCTGATCCCTACGGATCAGAAGGTTTGGGGTTCGAATCCCTACAGGCGCGCGAGCGAAACAGCACTCGCAGCAAGGCCCCCGCACCATCGCGTGCGGGGGCCTTTGTCGTTGCCGGTGACTACGCTGGTGAGTCGACGGGTCGGAGGTGACCACGGATGTTGCAGTTCCAGAGCGAGAGCCTCGAGGAGACCGAGGAGTTCCTCAGCGAGCAGTACGCGCCCATGCGCATCGGCAGCACCACGGCCGACGCCCCGTCACGGATGTCCCGCGTCGCGTCGGACCTGATCAGCGTCGATCGGCTGGACTTCGCCTTCGAGATGACCTACGACGTCGCGCCGCTCGGCCGGATCGGCCTGTGCGACATCGCCACCGGCACGATCGAGGGTCACGGCCCCGAGGGAGCCGGGCGGGAGTCCTTCGGGCCGGGGGACCTGTTCGTGCTCTCGCCTCCCGACCGCGGCTACGGCGGCACGATCAACCGGGCCCGCTACACCGTGACGATGATCGACCCCGACGTCCTCAGCGCCGTCGCCGCCGGCAGCGGTGAGGCACCGGTCACCCTGCTCGACCACCGGCCCACCGGCGCGGCCGCCGCCGCCCGGCTGCGCGCCGCGATCGAGCACTTCGACCTCGCGGTCCTGGGCGATCCGGTCGCGGCGGGGAACCCGCTGATCCTTGGCCAGGCGGCCCGGTACGTCGCCGCGCACGTGCTCAGCACCTTCCGCACCTCCGCCGTCGGTGCGGTCTCCGGCGACAGCCGCGACGCTCACCCAGCCGCGCTGCGCCGCGCGATCGCCTTCATCGAGGAGCGCCCCGGCGACGACATCACGCCGGCGCAGATCGCCGCCGCGGCGCACGTCAGCATCCGTTCGCTGCAGCTCGCCTTCCGCCGCCACCTCGACACCACCCCGATGGCCTACCTGCGTGAGGTCCGGATGACCCGCACCCACCGCGACCTCACCTCGGGCACCGTGTCCGGCGGCGACAGCGTCGCGGAGATCGCCGGCCGCTGGGGTTTCTCCCACCACGGCCACTTCGGCCAGGCCTACCGCCGTGCCTACGGCGAGACCCCCGGCGAGACCCTGCGCCGCTGAATCCTTGCGCTCGCGGGATAGCGAAGTCGGCGCTGGGCGGATACCGCCTGTCCCGTGCGGCGCCTAGCGTCGAGGCATGTCCGAGATCGCCGTGCCGATGTCCGGCGTGCGGCGATGACGACCGACACGCCGCCGCCTCCCGCCGTACCCTCGCCCCGGGAGTTCGCCCGGCGCCTCGACCGGCCCGGCCAGCCTGCCGCCGGCGCCGAGCAGGCACGGCGCCTGGAGTGCCTGTCCTGCGACCGGACGACCGATCACGTGCGCGGCCCGGCGACCATCGGCAAGGACGGCGTCCTGCTGGTGCAGTGGTGGACCTGCGCGGAGTGCCGCGAGAGCAACACCGTCGGCTGAAGGTTCCGGCGCGCGGCGGTCCGCTGCCCTGTCCTGCCCTGCTCGGCGACGGATGCTCGGTGTCTGATGCTCGGTCACCTGGGTACCTCCATGGTCCCCCAGCGACTGAGGAGTGATCAGCGTTGAACGACGAGGTCTTGAAGGGCTACCTCCAGCACCACTGGGTCGGTTCGACCGCGGGCGCGGCGGCCTTCCGGCGAGTCGGACGCAACCACCACGACCCCGGGGCGGCGGCGGAGATCCGGCAGGCTGGCGGGCGAGGTCGCCTCGGACCGCGAGGCGCTGCGGCGGATCATGGCGAGCGTGGGCGTGAAGCCCAGCGTGGTCGGTACGACGATGGCCCGGGTGGGCGAGGTGGTCGGGCGGCTCAAGCCGAACGGGCACCTGTTCCACCGCGCGCCGCTGACGGACGTGGTCGAGTCTCGAGGCGCTGCGGCTGGCCGCGGCGAGCAAGCGCGCCGGGTTCGAGGTGCTGCGGGCCTCGGCCGACGACGACCAGCGCCCGGACGGCGAGGAGATCGACCGGCTGCTGGACCGTGCGGAGGAGCACCAGCGCACCCTGGACCGGCTGCACGTGCAGGTCTCGCGGGAGCGGATCGTCGCGACGCCCTAGGGTTCGTCGAGTGCGGATCCTGTCGCTGAACGCCTGGGGCGGAGCCCGGTACGACGAGTTTGGTGGCCTGGCTGCCGACGGTGGGCGCCGACGTGGTGTGCCTCCAGGAGGTCACCCGGACGCCGGGGCTGGGCGGGTGGACTCGCTTCGAGGACGAGGCCCGGGCGCTGCCGCAGCGCGCCGACCTGATGGCCGACGTGCAGGCCACCCTGCCGTCGTACGACGGCTGGTTCGCGGTGAGCGACTCCGGCCCGGTCGCCGACGCATCGGGCATCGTGCACCGGCAGCACTTCGGGCTCGGCACGTTCACCGCCCCCGAGGTGGTGGCGGTGCGCACGACGGCCACCCACGTCCACGGCCGGTACGCCGACCACGGCGCCGCGTGGCCGCACAGCGACCGGCCACGGGTCGCCCAGGTGGCGCGCCTGCACGCCGGCGCGGGATACCTGACGATCGGGCACCTGCACGGGCTGCGCGACGACGCGGGCAAGGGCGACAGCCCCGCTCGACGCGCGCAGGCGGAGCGGCTGGCGGCGCTGGTGGAGGAGGTGCGGGAGCCGGGCGACCTGGTCGTCGTGTGCGGCGATCTCAACCTGCTGCCGGACAGCGAGACCTTCGACGTCCTCGGAGGGATCGGGCTGACCGACCTGGTGCGGGACGCCGACACCCGCACGAGCAGCTACACCAAGCCGGTCCGGAGCGCGAGCCTACCTGCTCGTCTCCGACCCGGACCGGGTGCGCTCCTTCGAGGTCCTCGCCACACCGGAGGTCTCCGACCACCGCGCCCTGCTGCTCGACGTCCCGCTCTGAAAAGCGGTCCTGGCCGGGACCCGAAGCCCCCCAGGCTCCCGGTCCCGGCCAGTCCCACCACGCTCCCGTCGTGGTGGCTCGGGTGGTCAGCGGCTCGGTGCGAGCACCTGCCGCGTGGCCTGGCGCTGCAGCAGGCGCGAGGCCCGCTGGATGCGCAGCAGCATCGCGGCCGACGGGGTCACCGTGCCGCGGACGTAGGTGGACAGCCGGGACGGCGAGGTGCCGATCCGGGAGGCGAACTCGCGCTGCGAGGCGCCGCTGACCGCGACCAGGTGGCGGATCTCGCGGGCGACCTGGTCGCGCTCCCGGTCGCGGCACCACTCCTGGCACTGCGCGATCGAGTCTGGCGATGGCGGCGAGCGCCGACGGGCGGTCGGAGGCTCTGGCCGAGGGCGAGCAGGTCGTCGGCGTAGGGGCCCCACGGGCTGGACGCGATGGTGCTCAGGTGGGCCCGCCACTGCACGACGGTGCCCGCGTCCAGCAGTTGGTGCAGGCTCGCGGACCGAGGTGATCGGCGCGGTCGCACGGTCGGGGTCGATGTCGGCGAAGAGGAGGTTCTGCGCGATCACCGCACAGGTGGTGGCCACGTCCTCGCTGACCTCCTTCGACGGCTTGCCCTCGAGCCGGGCCTGGAGGTCCCAGTGGATGAGCCGCCGCACGACGGTCGTGGTCCACGGCATCGAGGGGTCGGTCTCGAGCGCGACCCCGGCCCGGTGCTGCAGCCGGGCGAGGCGGTCCTGGCCGAGCCTGGGCGGCGAGTCTCGGCGGTCGCGGCGTAGTCGCTGGGCTCGTCGAAGACGACGATCGCCGTGAGGTTCGCGAGGACGGCGCAGCGCGCGGTCGAGCGCGGGTCGGTGCGGTTCTGGTCGAGGACCCGGACCAGCTTGCTCCCAGATCTCGGCGTGCTCGGGACCCACCCGGTCGGCACGGTCGAGGGTGGCGAAGAGGATCCGCCGCAGCGTGGTGCCGGCGTGGACGGGGATCGGGTGGGCCGCGAACTGGCTGCGCAGGTCGGGTGCCGCGGTCGGCGTCGTCGTCGGCGTGGCCGAGGGGCGAGCGGCGAGTGTGGTGGGCATCGTCACGTCCTTGCTGGTCCGGTGCGGGAGCGCAGGCACGACCCGGGGGCGGCGCCTTGTCACGAACCCAGACGGGAGCCCTTGCGGAACATCACGCCGTTTTCGGAATTGATCCCGATCTTTTTCTGGGGGGCGCGGATCTTGCCGAGTCGATCTACGATCGTCAGGGCCGTTCTGCGCGCCGGCGATGTCGGGCGCGCGAACCACGCGGGGTGCGTGGCAGGCGACGAAGGGTTGGGATGCACGTGACGGATGGAGCGTCGTGGGAGAGCACGGAGTCCGTGCTGCCCTCGGTGACCCCGTCGGAGGACACCTTCGAGGAGCCTCTACCGCACCCACGTCGACGACGCCCGGCGGCTGGCGACGATCCTGGTCGGACCCCAGCAGGCCGAGGAGCCTGGTCGCCGAGTCCTTCGCCCGGGTGCTCGCCCAGCCTGCGCGCGGGCCGCGGGCCGCGCGACAACTTCCGCGCCTACCTGCACGTCACCATCCGCAACGGCTTCCGTGACTCCCTGCGCGGAACGCGCGAGGCTCCGGTCTCCGACCAGCCCTGGATCTTCGACGACGCGCAGCCACCCGCCGAGGAGCCTCGTCGAGGACCTCGAGGCGGACACCGCGGCGCACGCCTTCGCCACCTTGCCGGAGTCCTGGCAGAAGGTCCTGTGGCACGTCGAGGTCGAGGGCCGCAAGCCCGGCGAGGTCGCCGACCTGCTCGGCATGCGTGCCGGCGCGGTCTCCTCGCTCGCCCATCGCGCCCGGGAGGGCCTGCGCCGGGCCTACCTGGACCAGCACGTGGTCGCCTCCGCCGCGCCCGCCGAGTGCCGGTGGACCCGCGACCGGCTCAGCCAGTACGTCCGCACCGACCTCTCCTCGCGCGCCGAGGAGAAGGTCAGCGCCCACCTCGGCTCGTGCGAGGACTGCCTCGCGGCGTACCTCCAGGTGGAGCGAGTCAACCGCAAAGCTCGCCGCCTGGATCTTCCCGGTCGTGCTGCTCGGTGCGCTGCCCGCCTCCGGCAAGGGCCTGGCCTGGCTGGTCGGCCTGACCGGTGCGGCCGGTGCCGCCACCGGAGGCGGTGCCTCCTCGTCCGGCGGCGGTGCCGCGGGCGGCGGGGCCGGTTCGGCCGCCACCACCATCGCCGCCGCGGCGGCGGTCGTCGCGGTCGCGGCCGGCGGGCTGACCTGGGCGGTCAACGCCAACGACGCCGAGCCGACCGCCGCCGAGGCCGACAGCACCACCGGTGCCGCGCCCACGACGGGAGATGTCGCGAGCACCACGCCGGCCCTGCCGCGCGTGCGGCCCCGGGCGAACCCGTCCGTGCCGCGGGAGAGCGACGTGGCGCCGCCCCAGGTGTCCCCGAGCGCCCCGCCGCCGTACGCCGGCGACGACACCGTGCCCGCCACGCCGGACGAGCTCGGAGCCGCCGGCCGCGCAGGGCAGCACCGAGCCGAACGCCCCGAAGAGCCTCGACCCCGCCGGGGCCGATCGCCGTCACCGCGGTCGCGCCGACCGAGCACCCGATCACCTCCTGCGAGACCTACGGCAGCATCGACCTGCCGACCACCCGCGGGGTGTCCTACCGGCGCACGGCCGGCGACGGGCGGACCGGTGCCTGGGCGGTCGAGGCGAGTGCCCAGCCCGGCTACGTGCTCAAGCCCGGGACGCAGCAGACCTTCACCGGCACCCTCGGCACGTGGGAGCACTGCGTGCGACTCGTCTCGGTCGAGGCCAGGCAGGCGGGGCTGCTGCAGCCGTGGTCGGTCGAGGTCGTGCCCGCGGTCGACGGCGGTCCGGCGCGCACGATCACCGCACGGGTGCAGTTCACCGACGGCCTGATCGTGCTCGACACCTACCAGGTCGACGGTGCGGGCTGGACCTGCACGTCCGGCAGCGCGATCACGTGCACGTTCGACTACGCCGGCACGGCACCGCCTCCGCTGACGGTCTGGGTGCAGAGCCTGCTCCCGCCGGGAGGCACGGTGACCCTGCTCGCCGGCGGCGAGACCGTCGGGAGCAAGGCCTTCCAGGGCTGAGTCAGGCCGGCTCGTCGGTGAAGCCGCGGCTCGGCAGCGTCCGGGCCCGCTTGGCCATCCGGTTGATCCGCAGCAGCATCGCCGCCGAGGGCGTGACGCTCCCCGTGACGTACGTCGACAGGCGCGACGGCGAGGTGCCCACCAGCGTCGCGAACTGCCGCTGGGTCAGCCCGGTGGCGGCGATCGTGGTGCGGATGTGGTCGGCCACCGCGCGGCGCTCGTCCTCCTCGGCCATCCGCCGGGCCAGGTCTGCCAGTGCGCTCACCGCTGCGTGCTCGCCGGGCCTGCGGTCCGGGTCGAGCAGGGTGAGCAGGTCGTCGGTGCGTCCCGCCCACGGATCGGCGAGCGCCGCGTTGACCAGCCGGCGCCACAGCACCAGGTCGCCGCGGCCGAAGATCCGGGCGAGCGCCCGCTCCGGACTCACCGGCGCGGCCGGCGCGTCGTCCCCGTCGTCGATGACCATCAGCCGCAGCGCGGCCTCGCCGCACAGGCTCGGCGATGGCGGGCACGTCGCAGGAGAGCCTGCCCCGGCGTCCGCGCGGTCTCGCCCCAGGCGCGCTCGCCGAGGACCCGGACCAGCCGGGTGGTCAGGGGCCGGCCGGGCTTGTCGTCGATCGGGGCCAGCGAACTCGTCCTGCAGGACCGCGGTGTTGCTCGCCCCGATCTCCGCGCCGAGCCGCTCCAGGTCGCGCACGTCGTCGTCCTCGTCGAAGAACACCAGCCCGAGCGCGTTGGCGAGCACGGTCAGCCGCACCGCGTGCGGACGGCCCTCCACGCTGCGCATCGACGCCTGCCCGGCGTACCACGCGGAGCGCGCGGCCGCCTCGCCGGTGACGCGCTCCTCGAAGCGCGCGACTGTCCCCCACATCGTTCTGCTCTGACCTGTTTCCTCGAGAGTGCAGCCGTCCGAGCCCATCCCCGCGGACGTGTCCTGCCCGGCGCACGCGTCGGCTCGATCTGCCGTCGCGCGGTCGCCACGGGAGGTAATGTTAGGCAGACGTCTTGTCGCAGGCACGGCCCACGACGTGTCTCGTATCTGATCTGAGAATCAGGCCCGGCACTCCCGTCCGAGGCGCTCGGCTCGGCGCGGACGACCGCTCAGGCGCGGTCGACCGCTCGTCGTGAGTCCTCGGGTTCCGGCCTGCGCAGGCTCAGGAGCGGCGGCTGCGCCACCCGCGACGCCGGGGCTCCTCGTCGGGAGCGTCCTGCCCGGTGGGTGCGATCCGGGCGCCGGCGCTGCCGGGCTCGTAGGGCGTGATCGGCGCGGCCGGCGGGGCGACCGGTGCGGCCGGGACCTCCCAGACCGGGGGCTCGGGCACGACGGGTGCGGGCTCCGGTGCGGCGGCCGTGGCGGCTGCGGCGGGGGCGGCGGGGGCGACCACCGGGCCCGCCGGGATGGCCGGGGCCGGCTCGACCGGCTGCAGGAAGGACGCGCCCTCGAAGGCAGCGTCGCTGCGCGCCGCGCTGTCGCGGACCGCGTCGCGCAGCCCGTCGGTGGCGGCCTCGACCCCGTGCAGCACGCGGGTGCGGATCTCGTCCATCCGGGCGGCGTGCCGGTTGGCCTCGGCGAACAGGCTCCTCCTGCGCGGTGCGGCGGATCTTCTCCAGGCTCGCTGTTGAGGCGCTCTCGCTCGGCGTTGGCCTCGGCGCGCAGTCGCTGGGCCTCCAGGACGTCGTTCTCCCCGGCCTTGACGATCTCGGCGGCCTCGGTGCGGGCCTGCTCCAGGATCGTGGCGGCCTCCGCCTCGGCGGCACCGCGCTGCTCGTCGAGCCTTGCGCTGGGCCTCGGCCTGCAGGCTCTCCGAGGCACGCATGGCCTCCTCGATGATCCGGGACGCCTGGGTGGTCGCCTCGCGGCGCTCGACCAGGGCGGCCGCGGCCGACTCCTCGGCCTCGCGGCGCAGCGCGATCAGGTCCTGGAAGGTCTGCGCGGAGGGGACGACGGACGACGCGGCGGGCTCCGGGTCGGCCGGCGGCGGCACGCTGGTGTCGAGCGCGTCGACGGGCGGGGGGCCGTCGAGGACGTCGTGCGGCTGCGGGGCCGCCTGCTCGGTCGGGGCCGGGAAGCCCAGGTCGTCCGGGCGCGCCGCCTGCTCGCCCAGGTTGCGTCCGTCGTCGTCGGCCATGTCCATCGTGTCCCCTCAGATCTCCGGCGGCCCGTCCCGGGATGGGAGCGTTCGCGCGCCGATTCTCACACAGCGCCCACGATAGATGGCCGCGATCGGCCGGCACGAGGATCTCGCGGCCGGCTCCGGTCCCGCGGGGGGGGGCTCGGGGCCGCTCGCCCGGCGCGCCATCGCCCCGACCTGGACGCCTGCCGGGTCGGCACGCGGCGGACCCGGCAGGTCGTCGTTGTGGTCGACGACGACCAGGAGCCGCCCCCCAGGCACCTCCTGCTCGTCGACCGAGCGTGCGGCAGCCGCGACGTCGTAGCGGTCTGCGGTGCAGCAGCAGATCACCACGGCCGTCGCTACCGGCACCTCGCTATGGAACCACCCCGCGAGGGGTGCCCTGAGCCGGAATTACCGCATGAGGTAACGCCTGAGGAGGACGTGGCGCACGCCACACCGCCGGGAGTCAGACCAGCCTGGTCGAGCGCGATCTCGAACGCGGTCGCGGCCACCAGGGTCGGGTGCGGCGAACGCTCGTGACAGCGCTCCAGCGCGGCCCGGATGGTGCGCGAGACGTCGCCGAGGATGACCTCGTCCGACACTTCGTCGATGCCCTCCATGAGCAGCGTGAAGGTGCGCGCCATCCCGCAGTTGGCGATGAAGTCGGGGATCACCGCCACGTGCTGGTCGGCAAACTCGTAGGTCGAGCCGTAGAAGATCTCCGGGTCGGCGAAGGGCACGTTCGCCCCCGCCGAGATCAGGCTCCAGGCCCGCGGACACCAGCCGCTTGACGTGCTCGACGGTGACCAGGCGGGACGCGGCACAGGGCAGGAAGATCTCCGCCCCCAGGTCCCAGATCGCCTCGTCCAGGCTCCGCGAAGGGCACCATCCCCTCCGCGCGCAGCGCGTTGCCGTCCTTGCCGACGAAGAGCGCGTGCACCTCCTCGGGCGTGAAGCCCTCGGCGTTCATCAGCCCGCCGTCGCGGTCGATGATCCCGACGATCCGGGCACCGGCCCGGGAGAGGTAGTACGCCGCGGCCGAGCCGACGTTGCCCCAGCCCTGCACGATGACCCGCTTGCCCGCCAGGCTCTGGCCCTGCGCGGCGCCGTACGTCGCGTAGTAGTGCACGACCGACTCGGCCACGCCCCAGCCGGTGACCATGTCGGCGATGGTGTACTTCGCGTCGCGGTCCGGGGTGTAGCGCGGGTCCTCGACGACCTTGGAGACGCCGAGCCGCAGCATGCCGACGCGCTGCACCAGCTCGCGCTCGTCGGCGGCGAAGTGACCGTTGACGATGCCCTCCTGCGGGTGCCACAGGCCGTAGCGCTCGGTCAGCGGGATGACGTCGTGCGAACTCGTCGACGTTGAGGTCGCCGCCCGTGCCGTAGTAGGTCTTCAGCAGCGGGCTGACTGCCTTGAACCAGCGGGCCAGCACGCCCTCGCGGCGCGGGTCGGTGGGGTCGAAGTCGATGCCGGACTTGGCGCCGCCGATGGCTGGGCCGGAGACGGTGAACTTCACCTCCATGGTCTTGGCCAGCGACTCGACCTCGTTGCGGTCCAGGCCCTTGCGCATCCGCGTGCCCCCGCCGGCGGCGCCGCCGCGCAGCGAGTTGATGACGGCCCAGCCCTTGGCCTCGGTCTCGGCGTCGTGCCACTCGAAGACGATCTCGGGGGCCTTGGCCTCGAAGCGGTCCAGGAGGTCCTTCACTGCATCGTTCCTTTCGCGATCCGGCCGCGGCACTCGCCGAAGCCGATCCGGGTGCCGTCGGGTCCGGGCGCGGTGGCGCGCAGGACGACCTCGTCGCCGTCCTCCAAGAAGCCCTCGCCGCGCTCGATGAGGGATCCCACCTGGTCCTTCGCAGGCCCGGAGATGGTGCCGGACGCGAACAGGTCGCCGGTCCGGGTGGGCGCGCCGTTCACCGTGAGGTGGGCGAGCATCTGGGCGGGCGACCAGTACATCGAGGCGTACGGCGGCCGGCTGACGACCTCGCCGTTCAGGCTCCACCTCCAGGCTCGATGTCCAGGCCCCACGGCGCGCGGTCCTCGCCGAGCGAGAGGTAGGGCAGCACGGCCGGGTCCTGGACCGGGGTGTCCACCCGGGCCGCGTCGAGCGCCGCCAGCGGGACCACCCACGGGGAGACGGTGGAGGCGAAGGACTTGCCCAGGTGCGGGCCGAGCGGGACGTACTCCCAGGCCTGGATGTCGCGCGCCGACCAGTCGTTGAAGAGCACCACGCCGAACAGGTGCTCCTCGGCGTCGGCCGCCTCGATCGGCGTCCCCATCGGGTTGCCGACGCCGACCACGAAGCCCAGCTCGGCCTCGATGTCGAGCCGCGTGGACGGCCCGAAGCTCGGTCCCTCGGCGTCGGGCGCCTTGCGCTGGCCGCTCGGGCGCACCACGTCCGTGCCGGACACGACGACCGAGCCCGCGCGGCCGGTGTAGGCTCACCGGCAGGTGCCGCCAGTTGGGCAGCAGCGGGTCCGGGTTGCCGGGACGGAACAGACGGCCGAGGTTGGAGGCGTGGTGCTCGGAGGCGTAGAAGTCGACGTAGTCGGCGACCGTGAACGGCAGGTGCATCCGCACCGCGTCCACCGGGTGCGACCGCACCCCGTCCGGTACGCCGACCGCGAGCCGCTCGCGCAGCTGCCCGCGCACCTCGTCCCAGCGCGCGCGGCCCTGGGCGAGGAAGGCGTCCAGGGTGGGTCGGGCGAAGACGTCGTCGCCCAGCAGGTCCGCCAGGTCGACGACCCGGTCGCCGAGCCGGGTCACGCAGCGCGGGTCCGCACCCTCGGCGGACGCGACGCCGTAGGGCAGGTTGGTCAGGCCGAAGAGCCTCCATCACACCTCCTCGGGGGTGAGCAGGCCGAGTGCGCCGAGACTCGGCGACCGGCTCGGAGATGCTGCAGGTGCCGAACGAGCGGAAGGCGTCCCGCGTGGCGGGGGACAAACTCGGCGACCCGTTCCGCGAGCCGGCCGCCGTCACGCTCGGCGAGCCAGGCGGCGACCTCGGGGCCGGCGGCGCCCGCGAGCGCGACGTCCGTCGCGGCGAGCAGGTTGAGGAAGCCGTGCTGCTCGAAGCCGGTCACCGGGTCGGTGTTGCGGACCGCGTGGTGCAGCCCGGCGGTGGCCTTGAACGCCACCCCGGCGCGCACCGCGCCCACCACGGTCTCGGCCAGGCTCGGCCTCGTCCGGGTAGAGACTCGGCGCGCACGCCCCCCGTGCGGATCTTGGCGAGGTACGACGTCGCCGCGAGCCTCCCCCAGCAGGGCCTTGCCGCGCACGTCGCGCGGCAGGCTCGACGTAGACGGTCGTGCCGCGAGGCTCCCCGAGGGCGACGGTCAGTGCGGGCACCACGTCCTCGGCGCCGAGGTCCGCGGGCACCGCCACCTCGACCGCGACCGGGCGCGCGGCCCGGATGCGTCGTACTCGGTCGAGCACGTCGCCGGCGGCCGCGGGCGAGGGCACCGTGATGCTCAGCGCGATGCTGCCGACCGGCAGCCCGGCGGTGGCCTCGGCGAGCACGGGCAGGTCGGCGAGGGAGACCACGAGCGGCCCCACCAGGGCGGCGTGCGGCGCGACGCCGTGGGCGAGGTGCGCGCGGACGGCCTCGGCGAGCGGCAGGTCGCCCGGCGGGAAGATCGCGGCGTCGTCGAGCAGCCGCTCGAACCGGTCGAGACTCATGCCTGCCCCCGCACCCACGAGGTCACGTAGACCCCGTCGTCCACGGCCTGCCCGGCCTCGCCGAGCTCCAGCGGCCGGAAGGTGTCGACCATGACGGCGAGACTCGTCGAAGAACTCCACGCCGATCGACCTCTCGTAGGCACCCGGCTGCGGGCCGTGGGCGTGACCGCCCGGGTGCAGGCTGATCGAGCCGGGCCCGATGCCGGAGCCCTTGCGCGCCTCGTAGTCCCCGCCGACGTAGAACATGACCTCGTCGGAGTCGACGTTGGAGTGGTAGTACGGCACCGGGATCGACAGCGGGTGGTAGTCCACCTTGCGCGGCACGAAGTTGCAGATCACGAAGCCGTGCCCCTCGAAGACCTGGTGCACCGGCGGCGGCTGGTGCACGCGGCCGGTGATCGGCTCGAAGTCGGCGATGTTGAGGACGTAGGGGTACAGGCAGCCGTCCCAGCCCACGACGTCGAACGGATGCTCCGGTACGACGTGCACGGTCCCCGCCAGGCCGCCGGCTCCGGGCCCGCGGTGCTTGATGTAGACCTCGACGGGGCCGTCGGTGCCGACGAGCAGCGGCTCCGCCGGCGTGCGCAGGTCCCGCTCGCAGTAGGGCGCGTGCTCCAGCAGGCGCCCGAAGCGCGAGAGGTAGCGCTTCGGCGGGGTGATGTGGCTGTTCGCCTCGATCGCGTAGAGCCGCAGCGGCTCCCGGCCGGTCGGGACCCAGCGGTGGGTGGTCGCCCGCGGCAGCACGACGTAGTCGCCCTCGCCGACCTCCAGCGCGCCGAAGACCGTCTCGACGATCGCGGTGCCGGCCTCGACGTACACGCACTCGTCGCCGATGCCGTTGCGGTAGAGCGGGGAGGCCTTGCCGCACACGACGTAGGAGATCCGGACGTCGCCGTTGCCGAGCACCAGGCGGCGCCCGGTGACCGCGTCGGTCTCCTGCCAGTCACCGTCGAGGTCGTGCAGCGTCAGGTGCCGCGGGACCAGCGGGTGGTTGGGAACGGTCGCCTGGTCGGGCAGGCTCCCACACCCGCGCCTCCACGACCGCCGAGGGCAGGTGGCGGTGGTAGAGCAGGGAGGAGTCGGAGGAGAAGCCCTCCTCGCCCATCAGGCTCCTCGAAGTGGAGGGTGCCGTCCTCGGCCCGGTGCTGGGTGTGCCGCTTGGGCGGGACGAACCCGATCCGCTGGTAGTGGGCCATCAGAAGTTGCCCCGTCGCTCCTGCTCGCGCTCGATCGCCTCGAACAGCGCCTTGAAGTTGCCCTTGCCGAAGCCGAGCGAGCCGTGCCGCTCGATGAGCTCGAAGAAGACCGTCGGCCGGTCGCCGAGCGGCTTGGTGAAGATCTGCAGCAGGTAGCCGTCCTCGTCGCGGTCGACCAGGATGCCGCGCTTCTGCAGGCTCCTCGACCGGCACCCGCACCTCGCCGATCCGGGCGCGCAGACTCGGGGTCCTCGTAGTAGGAGTCGGGGGTGTTGAGGAACTCGATGCCCTCGGCGCGCAGGCGGTCGACGGTGTCGAGGATGTCGTTGGTGGCGAGCGCGAGGTGCTGGGCGCCGGGGCCGTCGTAGAACTCGAGGTACTCGTCGATCTGCGACTTCTTCTTCGCCACCGCCGGCTCGTTGAGCGGGAACTTCACCCGGTGGTTGCCGTTGGCCACGACCTTCGACATGAGCGCGGAGTAGTCGGTGGCGATGTCGTCGCCGATGAACTCGGCCATGTTCACAAAGCCCATGACCTTGCGGTAGAACTCGACCCACTCGTCCATGCGGCCCAGACTCGACGTTGCCGACGATGTGGTCGAGCGCCTGGAACAGCCGCTTGGGCGCTCCCTCGCGGCGCTGGAAGGTGGACGTGCGGGCGACGTAGCCGGGCAGGTAGGGGCCGTCGTAGCCGCTGCGGTCGACGAGGGTGTGCCGCGTGTCGCCGTACGTCGCGATGGCGGCGGTGCGCACCGTGCCGTGCTCGTCGCTGACGTCGTGCGGCTCCTCGAGGATCCTCGCCCCCACCGAGCGGGCGTGCGCGATGCACTTGTCGACGTCGGGCACCTCGAGCGCGATGTCGACCACGCCGTCGCCGTGCTTGCGGTGGTGGTCCAGCAGCGGGCTGCTCGGGTCGACGCCGCCCTTGAGGACGAAGCGGACCGCCCCGGACTTCAGCACGAAGGCGACGTGGTCGCGGTTGCCGGTCTCGGGGCCGGAGTAGGCGACCAGGTCCATGCCGAAGGCGGAGACGAAGAAGTGCGCGGCCTGGGTGGCGTTGCCGACCGCCCAGACGACCGCGTCCCAGCCGGTGACCGGGAAGGGGTCCTCGTGGTCGTCGTGCTCGACGAGGCCGACGAGCCTGCTTCAACGTGTCGAGGTCGAGCTCGGCGAGCCGCTCCTCGTTGGTCAGGGTCTCCTGGAGGGACATGTGAGGAGCACAACAGGTCGTCGGCGACCTCCACAACCTGCCTATTGCGAGATAGGCAGATCGGGTAGTTCTGCCGACTCGGACAGCGTGAGGGTAGGCAGATTGACTATCATCGAAGGGTGTCCGTCCCGCTCACGCTCGACCAGATCGACCTCGCCCTGCTCACCGCCCTCACCGAGCACCCGCGGGCCGGCGACCTGGAGGCTCTCCCGGCTCACCTCGGTCGCCCGCGCGACCGTGCAGAGCCGGCTGCGGCGGCTGCACGAGGCCGGCGTCATCGCCGACTGGGACCCGACCCTGGACGTGGCCGCGGCGGGCTACGAGGTGCAGGCCTACGTCACCCTGGAGATCTCCCAGGGCGCGCTCGACGAGGTCACCCGGGACCTGGCCGTCATCCCGCAGGTGCTGGAGGCCTACGTCACCACCGGTTCCTACGACGTGCTGTGCCGGGTCGCGACCCGCTCCCACCCCGAGTCTGCAGGCCACCCTGGTCCGCATCGACCAGTCCTCCTCGGTGGTGCGCTCGACGAGCGTGATGGTGCTGTCCACGCTGATCGCCCCGCGGGTGCTGCCGCTGCTCGCGAGCGCCGAGCCGGCGCCGAGCCGCCGGGCACCGGCGTACCGGCGTACCGAAGTTGAAGATTTTACTTCCAGGGGATGACAAGAGGGCTCGGCGCGTGGCAGGCTGCTCTCGCCGCCGCAGGTGACCCGAGACGCCTGCGGCGGCTTCTACTTTTTCTCCCCCTCCGCTTTCCCTCCGCGGGGCGCGCGCTCAGAGGCCCTTGAAGCCTCAGCGCCACCCGGTAGTCGGTGTTCATGTAGTCGACCAGCGACTTGAGGTCCTTCTCCGGCACGGTGGCGTTGGTGGTCCCTATCGTGACCGCGACGACGTTGCCGTAGACGCTGTGCTTCCACTTGCCCTGCTTGAAGTCCTTGAAGAGCGAGCCGGCGCGCAGGTCGAAGTCCTTGTCCTCCAGGCTCGCCTCGGCCGCCTTCGCGTGCGGCTGGGTGTCGAAGACGAGGAAGAGGTGGGTGACCCGGGCCTTGCCGCCCAGCGCGGTGAAGTTCCACTGCACGGCGTGGTCGCAGCGCTGGCGGGTCAGCGTCGAGGAGTCCTCCACCGGGCCGCAGCCTGTCGTAGTCCCACGAGCCGTCGAGCCTTCGCGCTCTGCTTGACGTCGCCGGTTCTGAAGTTCCAGTCGCCGGGGAAGTCCGCCGCCTTGACGTCGACGTGGATGTCGTCGCCGGCGTCGTCGGTGGGGGAGTACGGCGTGATCGGGCCGCTCGGGCTGGCGGGGGTGACCGGCACCGGGTCCGAGGTCGCGTCGCTCGCGCTCGGACCCTCGCTCGGCGAGGCGGACGTGCTCTGCGAGGTCGGGTCGTCGCCGGCCTTCTCGTCCCCGTCGTCACCGGTCGTCAGCAGGATCGCGGTCGTGGCGATGCCGCCGACGAGCAGCACGAGCACGGCGACCAGGCCCACGATCAGTCCGGTGTTGCGCCTCGGCCGGCCGCCGGGCGGCGGTCCCGGAGGTCCCGGGGGCGGGCCCCAGCCGGGTGGCGGCGGGGTGGGCGGGCCCTGCGGAGGGCCCCAGCCGGGCGGTCCCGGGGGAGGTGGCTGGGGTGGGTAGACTCATGCGCGGGTTCCTACCCCGTCGTACCCCTGGTGAACCCCGGAGGTATTCGATCGATCCAATCGTCGTGCCGCCTCGCAGGGGCACGATCTCGGCTGGTGGCGCCGATGTGCGTCAGCGCGCGAGCGGTGTCATGGTGGCTTCCACGCGGACGACGGTGTCCCCGGATCTGGTGATTCGAACCCCGGTATTTGCCGGGTGGGCTGTGGGGTAGCGTGCCCACACCTTGACAAGGACCGAAAGGCTGGCGAAGAGCATGGTTGATGTGGAGCGGGCGCTCGACGAAGCGGGGCTGACCAATCCCCACGTTCGTGAGTACGTCGCACACTGGGCCAACATCACGGGAGCAGAGCGCGTCGAGGTCGTGTCCGCGGCCGACGACGCACGTCTCGTCCAGGAGTCGCTGGACGCGGGTGAGCCTGCTCCCCGCCGGCGAGGGCCTGTACTACTCGCGCTCCTACTACAAGGACACCGCGCGGGCCGAGGAGCGCACCATCGTCGCGACCAGCGACGAGAACGACAAGGGCATCTACAACAACTGGAAGCCCGCCGCGGAGATGAAGCCGAAGCTCATCGAGCCTGATGACCGGCGCCTCCGCGGGCAAGACGATGTACGTCATCCCCTACCTCATGTCGCCCAAGGGCTCGCCGGTGGAGAAGTTCGCCGCCGGTGTGGAGCCTGACCGACAACCGCAACGTCGTGCTGCAGATGATCCGCATGGCGCGGGTCGGCGTGGAGTACATCAACGACCTCGGCGACTCCTTCGTCAAGGCCGTCCACGTGACCGGCGACCTGGAGAACCTCGGCCAGGGCACGCCCGACGACAAGCGCTACTTCGTGACCGTCGCCGACGAGCGCACGATCCTGCACTTCGGCTCGTCGTACGGCGGCAACGCGCTGCTCGGCAAGATCGCCCACGGCCTGCGCCAGGGTGCCTACGACGGCTGGAAGAACGGCTTCCTCGTGGAGCAGTTCATGCTGCTCGGCATCACCGACAAGCAGACCGGCACGAAGTACAACATCTGCGGTGGCTTCCCGTCCGCGTCGGGCAAGACCAACCTCGCGATGACGCTGGCGCCCGACGCCCTCGGCGACCGCTACTACGTCGAGTTCTACGGCGACGACATCGCGTGGATCTGGGTCGGCGACGACGGCAGGCTCTACGGGATGAACCCGGAGAACGGCGTCTTCGGCGTGGCCAAGGACACCAACGAGAAGACCAACCCGACCGCGATCGACTCGATCGTCCCCGGCACCGGCGCGATCTTCACCAACGTCGCCTACAACCCCAAGACCCAGGAGGTCTGGTGGGAGGGCAAGGGCGACAAGCCGGCCGACCTCGACGGCTGGGAGGACTGGAAGGGCGACGTCATCGCCGACCGGGCCCCCGAGAACGCCGACGACCCGTGGGCGCACCCGAACAGCCGCTTCACCACGACCCTGGCCAACGTCCCGAACGTCGCCAAGGACTTCGAGGACCCGAAGGGCGTCGAGATCCACGGCATCATCTTCGGTGGCCGCACCCGTGACCGCGAGCCGCTGATCCGGGCGATCAACGACGTCGCCGAGGGTGTCTACGACGGCCTGACGCTCGGCGCCGAGGCGACGGCCGCGGCCGACGGGCTCGAGGGCGTGCTGCGCTACGACCCGATGTCGATGCGCCCGTTCATGTCCTACTCCGAGGCCGACTACGCCGCGCACTGGCTCGAGGTCATCGGCCGGGCGACGACCAAGCCGATCTTCGCCCACGTCAACTGGTTCCAGCGCGGCGAGGACGGCCGCTTCCTGTGGCCCGGCTACCGCGAGAACCTGCGCCCGCTGAACTGGCTGATGGAGTACCTCAACGGCGAGGTCGAGGGCGTGCAGACGCCGGTCGGCGTGCTGCCGAAGCGTGAGGAGCCTCAACCTCGAGGGTCTCGACGAGCAGGCGCTCGCCGACCTCGACACGCTGCTCACCATCGACGTCGCGCGCTGGCAGGAGGAGATGGGCCACCGCGAGAAGCACCTCGCGCAGTTCGACGGCCTGCCCGAGGAGATCTGGGAGGCGCACCGCCGCGTCGCCCAGGCCCTCGAGGGCTGAGTCTCACCGGCGCTTCGCAGCACCCCGGCTCCTCGGAGCCGGGGTGCTGTGCTTTCGAGCAGCACGGCGAGGGCGGCGTCGGGGTCGGCGTCGACCGGCTCGGTCGCCCGGCGGCTGGTGAGCGCGGCCAGGCCGTGCACGCCCGACCACAGCGCCAGCACCTCCGCCGGCGCCGGGGTGCGGCCGGTGGTGCGGGCCAGGGTGGTTCCGAGGCCGGCGAACCACCGCGCGGTGATCTCGCGCAGGTTCCCGCCGGCGCCCTCCAGCAGGTCGTGCCGGGTGATCAGTGCGAAGAGCCTCGGGGCGGCGCCGCGCGAAGTCCAGGTAGGCGCGGGCGGCGCCCGCGAGGTCGCCGCCGGCGAGGGCGGGGCCGATCTCGGCGTCCAGGCTCCTCGAGGGCCCGGCGGGCGATCGCGGCCAGCAGGGCGTCGTACGTCGGGAAGTGGCGGCGGGGTGCGCCGTGGGAGACGCCGGCGGCGCTGGCGATGGAGCGCAGCGAGATGCCGCCCAGGCCGCGCTCCTCGAGCAGACTCGGTCCCCACGGTCACCAGCCGGTCGCGCGCGCTCATGTGGACAGTGTCTACTGCTGCGGGGCAGACTGGTAGTAGACACTGTCTACGCGTGGAGGCTCCGATGTGGTTCCGGTTGCTCAAGTGGGTGCTGCTCGGCCCGGTCGTGCGGTGGTACACCCGGCCGCGGGTCACCGGCCGGGAGCACCTGCCGCGCACCGGACCGGTCGTCCTCGCGGCCAACCACCGCGCCGAGATCGACTCGCTCGTGCTCTGCCTGGTGCTGCCGCGCCAGCCACGCTTCGTCGCGAAGGCGGAGTACTTCGCCGGGCACGGCCTGCGCGGGCGCGTCGAGCGCTGGCTGTGCACCGTGACCGGACAGATCCCCGTCGACCGCCGCGGCGGCGATGCCGCCGGAGCCTGCGCTGCGGGCAGCCGAGGGCGTGCTGCGCGAGGGCGGGACGTGGGCGATCTACCCCGAGGGGGACCCGCTCGCCCGACGGCCGGCTCTACCGCGGGCACACCGGCGTGGTCCGCGTCGCCCGCGCGGTGCCCGGCGCGGTGGTGCTGCCCGTCGGTCTCTGCGGCACCGAGCAGGTGGGCCGGTGGCGCCGTGGGAGGGTCCGGGTCGTGGTGGGCGCGCCGGTCGACGTACGGGCGGGGGAGGTGCGGGAGGCCACCGACCGCCTGATGGCGGCCATCGGCGCGCTGACCGGCCAGCAACCACTCGGCCACTACCCGGCCCGGCGGGCGGCATGATGGCCCCATGCGCGCCGTCGTCTGCCACCAGGCCGAGTCTCACCGTCGAGGACCTGCCCGACCTGACGCCCGAGCGGGGGCAGGCTCCTCGTCGAGGTCGAGCGGTGCGGGATCTGCGGGTCCGACCTGCACGCCCGCACGCACTGCGACGAGACCGCCGCCGACGTCGCCGGTACTCGGCTACGACCACTTCATGCGCTCCACCGACCACGTCGTGATGGGCCACGAGTTCGTCGGGACCGTGCTCGACCACGGCGCCGGCACCTCCCGCAAGGCGTTCCCCGCCGGCAGCCGGGTCGTCTCGCTGCCGGTGCTGCGCTCCGGTGAGTCGGTGCACCTGACCGGGCTGAGCGAGCAGGCCCCGGGCGGGTACGCCGAGCAGGTGCTCGTCACCGCCTCGATGACCATGCGCGTGCCCGACGAGCTCGACGCCGACGCCGCCGCGCTCACCGAGCCGATGGCGGTCGCCCTGCACGCCGTACGACGCGGGCAGGTGGGTGCCCGCGACGTCGCCGTGGTCATCGGCTGCGGCCCGATCGGCCTCGCCGTGATCGCGATGCTCAAGGCGACCGGCGTGCGCCACGTGATCGCCAGCGACTTCTCACCCGGCCGGCGAGCGCTCGCCGAGCAGATGGGCGCCGACGTCGTCGTGGACCCCGCCACCGACTCGCCCTGGGCATCCTTCGCGGAGTCGAAGCGCTACCTCACCGAGGCGATCGCCCTGGCCGAGCCTGGGTCTCGACGCCATGGACAAAGCCTACGCGCCGTACCGATGCTGCCGTGGGCGCACGTCATGCGCGCCGCGGAGAAGGTCGGCGCCACCCCGCGCGGGCCTATCGTCTTCGAGTGCGTCGGCGTCCCCGGGATGATCGAGCACGTGGTCGCGAACGCGCCGCTGCTGACCAGGGTGGTCGTGGTCGGGGTCTGCATGGGCCAGGACTCGTTCCGCCCGTCGATGGCGATCAACAAGGAGATCGACCTGCGCTTCGCCTTCGCCTACGACCCCAGCGAGTTCCACCAGACGCTGCAGTGGATCGCCGCGGGCAAGGTCGACGTCCGGCCGCTGATCACCGGGACGGTGGGGCTCGACGGCGTCGCCGGGGCCTTCGCGGACCTCGCCGACCCGGAGCGGCACGCGAAGATCCTGGTCGACCCCACCCGCTGAGTGGGGAGTTTCCACCCGCGACTTGGGATTTTCCACCCGTCAGTTGGGGTTTGTCTCCCGCGAGTTGGGGGTTCGCGACCGGCGGGAACCCCCAACTCGAGGGTGGGAACCCACAACTGACGGGTGGGAACCCACAACTCGCGGGTGGGAACCCCCAAGTCAACGAGTGGCGAGGGAGCGGCCCGCGGCCCGGCCGGAGAAGATGCAGCCGCCGAGGAAGGTGCCCTCCAGGGCGTTGTAGCCGTGCACCCCGCCGCCTCCGAAGCCGGCGACCTCGCCGGCGGCGTACAGGCCCGGGAACGGCGAGCCGTCGGGCCGGACGACCTGGCTGTCGAGGTTGGTCTCGATGCCGCCGAGGGTCTTGCGGGACAGGATGTTGAGGCGGACGGCGATGAGCGGGCCGTGCGCGGGGTCGAGGATCCGGTGCGGCTTGGCGACGCGCATGATCTTGCCGGTGCGGTCCTTGCGCCCGTTGTGGATCGCCATCACCTGGGCGTCCTTGGTGTAGGCGTTGGCGAGTCTGCCGGTCGCGGTCCTCGATCTGGCGGCGCAGCAGGTCGGCGTCGAGGACGCGGTCACCGCGGGCGATCTTGTTCATCCCCGCGACGAGTCTCGTCGAGGGAGGTGGCGACGACGAAGTCCTCGCCGTGCTCCTTGAACGCCTCGACCGGGCTGGTCGCGCCCTTGCCGAGCCGCTCCTTGAGCATCATCCGGATGTCCTTCTCGGTCCAGTCGGGGTTCTGCTCGGAGCCGGAGAGGGCGAACTCCTTCTCGATGATCGACTGGGTGAGCACGAACCACGAGTAGTCGGCGCCGGTGGCGAGGATCTGCTTCATCGAGCCGATCGAGTCGGCGCCCGGGACGCCCGACATCCCGCGCAGCCGCTGACCGTCGGCGTCGAACCACATCGACGACGGGCCGGGCAGGATCCGGATCGCGTGGTCGGGCCAGACCGGGTCCCAGTTGTGGATGCCCTCGACGTAGGCCCACATCCGGTCCTTGTTGACGAGGTTCGCCCCGGCGGACTCGGTGATGGCGAGCATCCGCCCGTCCACGTGGGCCGGTACGCCGGCGATCATGTGCTCCGGGGCCGGGCCGACCCGGTCGGTGGGCCAGTTGGCGCGCATCGGCTCGAAGTTGTGGCCGATCCCGCCCGAGGTCACCACGACCGCGGGTGCCCGCAGGCTCGAAGGGCGCGACGACCTCGCGCGAGGACTTCTCCCCGCGCGGCAGGTCGGACGGCGCGAGGACCGAGCCGCGGACCCCGACGCACACACCGTCCTCGACGACCAGGCTCGTCGACCTGGTGGCGGAAAGCGAAGCGCACCAGGCCGGCCGCCTCGGCCGCCTCGACCGGCTCGCGGAAGACCCGGACGACCTCGGGGCCGGTGCCCCAGGTCAGGTGGAAGCGGGGGACCGAGTTGCCGTGGCCGCTGGCGGAGCCGTCGCCCCGCTCGGCCCAGCCGACGAAGGTGAGCGACTTGAGGCCGAGGGCGCGCAGGTAGTCCCGCTTCTCGCCGGCCGCGAAGTCGACGTAGGCCCGTGCCCAGCGGCTGCCCCAGTGGTCCTCGCCGCGGTCCGGGCCGTCGCCCTCGCCGATCCGGTCGAAGGCCGCGGAGCCCTGCCAGTCCTGCCACGCCAGCTCGGGGGAGTCCTTGATGCCCATCCGGCGCTGCTCGGGGGAGTCGACGAAGAACAGCCCGCCGAGCGACCAGTGGGCCTGCCCGCCGAGGTTGGCGCGGTTCTCCCGGTCCAGGACCAGCACCCGCTTGCCGGCGCGGGTCGCCTCGTAGGTCGCGACGAGCCCGGCCAGGCCGGCTCCCACGACGATCGCGTCCGGCACGAAGCCGGCGTCCACAGCGTTCTCGCTCACTCCCTCGCTCACGCGCCGAGCCTGCCACACGGGCGGGAGCACGCCGGGTCAGGTCCGCGGCACGGCCAGCCGGGTCGGCACCGAGCGCCCGCGCAGGACGGTCTCGCCGTACGGCGTCCAGGCGTCGGCCTCCGGCGCGAGCGCCGCCTCGACGGTGTCCCAGGAGGCGAGCACGCAGCCGGGGACGTCCTTGGAGAGGTCGGTGAGGCGGGCGGCGGAGTTCACCGCGTCGCCGATCACGGTGTACTCGTAGCGCTGCTGGTGCCCGACGTTCCCGGCCACCACCTGGCCGGTGGCGACGCCGATCCCGGCTCCGACCTCGGGGACCTCCACGGCCAGCCGCGCGGCCATCGCCCGCGCCGCGGAGAGCGCGGCGCTGGCGTGGTCGTCGAGACTCGACCGGAGCGCCGAAGATGGCGAGCACGGCGTCGCCGATGAACTTGTTGACCAGCCCGTGGTGCCGGTCCACCTCGTCGACGACCACCGCGAAGAACCGGTTCAGGACGGCGACCACCTGGGCCGCCCCGTGCTCGGTGGCGTACGCCGTGGAGCCGACGAGGTCGACGAAGAGCACCGAGCACACCCGGGTCTCCCCGCCCAGCCTCGATCTCGCCGGCGCCCAGCGCGGCGGCGGCCGCGGCGACCTCCTGCCCGACGTGGCGGCCGAACAGGTCGCGGATCTGCTCCCGCTCGCGCAGTCCGCTGACCATCGCGTTGAAGCCGCTCTGCAGCCTGGCCGAGTCTCGGTGCCGTCGTACACGACGACATCGGTGTCGAGGTTGCCGTTCTCGACCGCGCGCATGGCGTCGCGCACCGAGATGATGGGGGCCACGACCGAGCGAGCGTTGAGGTCGGTGAGCAGGAAGCCGAAGACCAGGACGACGCCGCAGACCACGATCGTGACGATCGCCAGCCTGGGTCAGCGTCGCGTCGTTGCTCGGGGTGAGCGCGAGGATCGCGGCGACCAGCAGCCCGACGATCGGGGCGCCGGTGCCGAGGGACCAGAAGATCGCCTGCCGCGGGCCGACCCCGATGCCGCGCAGCCGTCCGGTGACCCGTACGTCGCTCAGTGCCCGCGCCGCCACCGGCCGCAGCGCGAACTCGGTGAGCAGGTAGGCGATGCCGGCCACCACGACGGTGGTGATCCCGATCGTCAGGCCGGTGCCGAGCGTGCGGCTGGGCTGCAGGATCACCGTGAGCACCGTGAACAGGATCGTCCCGGTGGTCCACAGCGCGAGCCTGCACGGAGGTGAGCACCATCGGCACCCGCAGCCCACGCTCGCGCTGGGTGCGGTCCGGGTCGATCGTGGGGTCGGTCGCCCAGCGCAGCGCGCCCAGTGAGTCTCGTCGTGCCCCAGACCGTGCCGACGACGACCGCCGCGGCGACGTACACGGGCACCGCGATCGCCAGCGCGAGCACCATGCCGTGCGTGGGCGGCGGCGAGGGGATGACCCAGATGTTGATCGCGAAGACCAGGACGACGCCGATCACGTTCGTGCTGAGCAGCAGGACCGTCAGCAGCACCTGGATCCGGATCCGCAGCCCGCGCGGCGACTGGTCGCGCGGCCCGAGCAGCCGGGAGCCGAAGGGGCTCCGGCGGCTGGCACCCCTCCTGCGCGGCATGGGGCGAAGCGTAGTGCCCCCGTTGTCCGGACCTGATTGGATCGGCACATGACCGGTTCCTTCCCGGCCGCGGAGATCACCGAGGCCTACGCCGCCTTCCACGAGCAGGTGGCGGGCATCGTCGCGACCGGCGACTGGACCGGGTACGCCGAGCTCTTCACCCCCGACGCGGTGTACGTCGAGCACGCGATGGGCACGTTCACCGGTCGTGAGGAGATCCGGGACTGGGCGGTGCGCACCATGACGTCGTACCCGGGCCGGGTGATGACCGGCTTCCCGATCAGCCTGGCAGGTGGTCGACGCCGAGCAGGGACGGCTGGTGTGCGAGGTGCTGAACCCGATGCCCGACCCGGGCGACGGGACGATGCTGGTGGAGCCCAACATCACGATCATGACCTACGCCGGAGACGGGCTCTTCTCCCGCGAGGAGGACGTCTACAACCCGCTGCGCTTCCACACGATGGCGCAGCGCTGGGCGCGGATCGCCGCGGAGCACGGCAACGCCGACGACGACGTGCTGGCGTGGCTGGACAAGTGGGGAGGCGGACGATGACGGGAACGGCGAAGCGGGTCCTGCTGGAGATCCTGGGCTGGCTGCTGCTGCTCGCCGGGATCGCGGCCCTGGTGCTGCCCGGACCCGGGCTGCTGCTCATGGCGGCCGGGCTGGGGGTGCTCTCGCAGCAGTACACCTGGGCGGAGCGGCTCCTGGACCCCGTGCTGCTGCGTGCCCTGCGGGCCGCGGCCGACGGCGTGGAGACCTGGCCGCGCATCATCGGATCCACGATCGGGGCGCTCGCCCTGGGCGGGTTCGGCGCGCTGTGGATCATCCGGCCCGACGTACCGTCCTGGTGGCCGGTCGCCGACAAGTGGTGGCTGGTGGGCGGTCCGTGGACCGGCGTCACACTGGTCCTGTCGAGCCTGATCGCGCTCGGCCTGATCGTCTACTCCTACCGCCGCTTCCACGGCAAGCCCGAGGCGCGCGCGGCCCTGGAGGGCGAGATCAGCGAGGCCGACGACCGCAAGCACCACCAGGACGGGGAGGACGCATGAGCGCCGTGGACGAGCGATCGATGAAGGAGCGCATGCTCGCCGGTGACTGGTACGTCGCCGACGACGCCGAGCCTGGAGGAGGCCTACTTCCGCGCGGTCGACCTCACCACCGCCTACAACGCGACGACCGCGCGCGAGAAGGAGCGCCGTGGCGAGCTTGCTGCGCGAGCCTGCTGGGCGCGGTCGGCGAGGACACCGCGATCCGTCCGCCGCTGCAGGTCGACTACGGCACCCAGATCCGCGTCGGTGCGCGGACGTTCGCCAACTACGGCCTGGTCGCGCTCGACGTGGCCGAGATCGTCATCGGCGACGACGTGCAGATCGGCCCGAACGTCCAGCCTGCTCACCCCGATCCACCCGCTGGAGGCGGGCCCGCGCCGTGACAAGTGGGAGGCCGCGAAGCCGATCACGATCGGCGACAACGTGTGGCTGGGCGGCGGCGTCATCGTCTGCCCGGGCGTCACGATCGGCGCGGACACCGTCGTCGGAGCGGGATCGGTGGTGACCAAGGACCTCCCCGCCGGCGTGCTCGCGCTCGGCAACCCGGCCCGGGTGGTGCGTGAGCCTGACTGACCTGACGCAGGTCGGCCTGCTGGCGGCGCTCCGGGCCCGGCGCGAGGCAGGGAGCCGGCCGGGGGAGCGCACCGACGGGCTGCGCATCGCGCTGGCCATCGAGGGCGGGGGGCAACCGGTCGGCGTACTCCGCGGGGATGGCGCTCGCCATCGACGAGGCCGGCCTGACCGGCGCCTTCGACGAGGTCTACGGCACCTCCGGTGGCGCGCTCAACGCGGCCTGGCTGCTCAGTGGCGAGGCGCAGCGCTGGATGCGCAAGCTGGGCATGGCCGGAGGTCGCGGCCGCGAGGATCACCGACCCGCGGCGGATGCTGCGCGGCGGCCCGCTGGTCGACCTGCGGCGGCTGGTGCACCACGTCTACGAGTCGATCACGCCGATGGACTTCGCCGCGATCCTCGCCAACCCGATCGGCTTCCACCCGATGGCCACCGATGCCCGCACCGGGGAGGCGGCCGACCTCGCGCCGTACGTCACGGACCGGTCGAGCCTGCAGACGGCGCTGCGCGCCAGCGCCTGCATGCCCCTGCTGGCGGGGCGCCCGGTGCGCATCGGCGGGCGGACCTACGTCGACGGCGGGCTCTCGGAGGGTGTGCCCTACCGGCCCGCACTGGCCGACGGAGCCACCCACGTGCTCGTGCTGCGCACCCGCCGCCTCGACCAGTCCGCCGAGCCACCGTCGCGTCTGGAGCGGATCGTGCTGGCGCCGTACTTCCTCCGGCACGGGCGGGCCGCGGGGGCCGCCCACGTGCGACGGCACCAGAGCCTACTCCGCGGACGACCTGCACCTGGCGGAGGCGAGCGCGGCCGAGGTCGCGATGCTGCTGGAGGTCCGCCCGCCGCTCGGCGCTCCGGAGGTCTCCCGGCTGAGCAGCGACCTCGAGAGCATCGCGGCGGCGATCGAGCCTGGGCCGCTCCACGATGGCCGGCGTCCTCGGCTGAAGGATCGGACCCCACCACTAACCTCGGGTCCGTCATGACGCTCCACCTGCACCGCGCGCCGCGGACCGACCTGCTCGCCGACGAGCTCGGCGCCCTGCTGGCGCGCCCCGCGGGGGACCCGTTCGCGAGCGAGGTCGTCGTGGTGCCGGCCCGCGGCGTGGAGCGCTGGCTGACCCAGCGCCTCTCGCACCGCCTCGGCACCGGCCCGCGCGGGGGCGACGGGGTGTGCGCGGGCGTGGAGTTCCTGCACCCGGCCTCCCTGGTCGGGATGCTGCTCGGCCGCGAGGCCGACGACCCGTGGCACCCCGACCGGTTGGTGTGGCCGCTGCTCGCGACCATCGACGACAGCCTGGGCGAGGCCTGGTGCGCCACCCTCGCGACCCACCTCGGGCACGGTCTCGACGGCGAGGAGGGTGGTTCGCGCCGCAGCCGGCGGTGGTCGGTGGCGCGGCGGCTGGCGGAGCTCTTCTCGTCGTACGCCGTCCAGCGGCCGGCGCTCGTCACCGACTGGCGCGAGGGCCGCGACACCGACGGCGCGGGCGGGGCGCTGGCGCCGGACCTCGCTTGGGAGGCCGAGTCTGTGGCGCCGGCTGCTCGACCGGGTGGAGGCGGAGCCCCCGGACGTGCGGCACGCCCGGGTCTGCGCCGCCCTGCGCGCGGGGGACCTCCACGGGCTCGACCTGCCCGACCGTCTCTCCCTGTTCGGCCACACCCGGCTGCCGGAGACCGAGATCGACCTGCTCGTCGCACTGGCCGGGCACCGCGAGGTGCACCTGTGGCTGGCGCAGCCCTCCGCGGCGCTGTGGGACGCGGTGCTGGCCGCGGGTGCGGAGGTCCGCCCGCGCGCGACGGAGTCCTCGGCCGACCTCGCGCACCATCCGCTGCTCGCCTCCCTGGGCCGCGACTCCCGCGAGTCGGCGACCGTGCTCGGGGCCCGGGTCGCCACGGGCGAGGCGCGCGACGCCGGCTCCGCCCCCGAGCCGGACGCTCCCGACACCCTGCTCGGCTGGCTCCAGGGCGACCTGCGGGCCAACGCCGCGCCGGATGCCGCGACCCGGGCCGGCCGGGTGCTGGCCGGCGACGACCGCAGCGTCCAGGTGCACGCCTGCCACGGCCCGGCGCGCCAGGTCGACGTGCTGCGGGAGGTGCTGGTCGGCCTGCTCGAGGACGACCCGACGCTGGAGCCGCGCGACATCGTGGTGATGTGCCCCGACATCGAGACCTACGCACCCCTCGTCTCCGCCGGCTTCGGCCTCGGTGGTCGATCGCCGACGAGGGCAGCGACGACGAGCTCCACCCCGCGCACCGGCTGCGGGTCCGGCTCGCAGACCGCGCGGCCAGCAGCACCAACCCGCTGCTGTCCGTGGCCGTCGCGCTCGTCGAGTCTCGCCGGCGGCCGGGCCACCGCCTCGCAGGTGATCGACCTGCTGTCGCGGGCGGTGTGCCGGCGGCGGTTCGGGTTCGGTGACGACGACCTGGCCCGGATCACCCGCTGGGTCGCCGAGGCCGGCGTCCGATGGGGGATCGACGGCACGCAGCGCGCGGCCTACGCGATGGAGCAGTTCGAGCACAACACCTGGCGGGCGGGGATCGACCGGCTGCTGCTGGGCGTCGCGATGAGCGGGGACGGGCACCGCAACCTGGGTCGCGGACTGCCTGTCGACGACGTCGCCAGCGGCGAGATCGAGTCTGGTCGGCCGCCTCGCCGAGGCCGTGGAGCGGCTCGGCGCCTGCCTGGCCGCGCTGGACCGGGCCCAGGCCGCAGGGGGAGTGGTTCGAGGCCGTCGCGACCGGGGTGCGCGACCTGTGCGAGGTCGAGGACGACGACGCCTGGCAGGCTCCCGCAGGCTGGAGCGCGAGCCTGGCCCGGGCCCGCGCCAGCGCGGAGGCGAGCGCGCCCGGTGTCCCGCTCCGGCTGGCCGACGTGCGGGCCCTCCTGCAGGCCCGGCTCGCCGGACGGCCGACCCGCGCCAACTTCCGCACCGGCACGCTCACCGTCTGCACCATGGTCCCGATGCGCTCCGTGCCGCACCGGGTGGTCTGCCTGATCGGCCTCGACGACGGCGTCTTCCCGCGCGGTAGCGGGGTCGACGGGGACGACGTGCTCGGCCGCGACCCGCTCGTCGGTGAGCGGGACCGGCGCGGCGAGGACCGGCAGCTGCTGCTCGACGCGATCCTCGCGGCCGGTGAGCGACTGGTGATCACCTACACCGGGGCGACCGAGCACACGGGTGCGGTGCGCCCGCCCGCCGTACCGCTCGGGGAGCTGGTGGACGCCCTCGACCGCACCGCCGCCGCGCCGGTGCGCGACGCCGTCGTGGTGCGCCACCCGCTGCAGTCCTACGACGCCCGCAACCACCTCGCCGGCGCGCTGGGCGGCGAGCGCCCGTTCTCCTTCGACCGGGCCTCGCTCGCCGGCGCCCGGGCGAGCGTCCGCGAGCGCACACGCCTCCCGGCCTTCCTCGCCGAAGCACTGCCGCCCGCGCCCGTCGGGGACGTGACCCTCGCCGACCTGCGCCAGCCTGCTGCACCACCCGGCGCGCACCTTCCTGCGTCGGCGGCTGGAGGTCTCCACCGCCTTCGAGCCCGACCAGGTGGCCGACGCGATCCCGGTGACGCTCAACGGCTTGGAGTCGTGGCAGATCGGCGACCGGCTGCTGCGCGAGGTGCTCGCCTCCGACGACCCGGGGGCGACCGCGCAGGCGGTGATGACGGCCGAGCAGGCTGCGCGGCTCGTTGCCGCCCTTCGACCTCGGCCGGCACGAGGCTGACCAAGGTGGTGCACGAGTGCCAGGAGCCTGTTCAGCCGCAGCGCCTCGCTGCGCACCGGCACCCCGCGCACCATCGACGTGGACGTCGACCTCGGCGACGGCCGTCGGCTGACCGGCACCGTGCCGCGGGTGCACGGCAACCAGGTCGTCTCGTTGTCGTACTCCCGTCTCAAGCCCAAGCAGCGGCTCACCTCCTGGCTCGACGTGCTGGCGCTCAGTGCGGCGTACCCCGACGAGAGCCTGGACCGGGCACGCCGTCGCCCGCGCCAAGGCCGGCCCGCAGCGCGCGCTCACCGGGCCGCTCGACCACCGGGCGGCGGAGTGGCTGCGCGCCGTCGTCGACCTGTACGACGCCGGGCTGGCCCGGCCGCTGCCGATGCCCCTCGACACGGCGTACGCCTGGGCGGATGCGCACGCCAAGAGCCTGCGCGGCATGGACGTCGACCCGCGCGAGGCCGCCGCGCGGGCCTGGACGACCGACCCCTACAACGAGTGGGGGATCACCGGCGAGGACGACGACCCCTCGCACCGGCGGATCTGGGGCCCGGACGCCCCGGTCGAGGTGCTGATCGAGGCGGGGCTGCCCGACCTGGCCTGGCGGCTGTGGGAGCCGCTGCTGGGCGGCGCGGAGAGGGTGGCCGCGCTGTGAGCACCCTACGACGTTCTCCGTCTCCCCCGCGTCGCTCCTGCGACGAACAACGCCGCGGGGACCCTGCTGTCCCGGCGGACTGGAGCGCGGAGCGATGACGCCGTTCGACATCCGCGGCCCGCTGCCGACCGGCACCACCCTGCTGGAGGCCAGCGCCGGCACGGGCAAGACCTGGACCATCGGCGCCCTGGTGACCCGGTACGTCGCCGAGGAGGCCGTCCCGCTGGAGCAGACTGCTCGTCGTCACCTTCGGCCGCGCGGCCAGCCAGGAGCCTGCGCGAGCAGGTGCGCCACCGGACTCGTGGAGGCCGAGCGCGCGCTGTCCGAGGAGCCCGCGCCGGACGTCGAGCCGACCGACCTGATCCGGCTGCTGCTCGACTGCGACGGCGCCGAGCGCCGGCTGCGGCACCGGCGGGTGGTCCAGGCGCTGGCGGACTTCGACGCCGCGACGATCGCCACGATCCACCAGTTCTGCTCGCTGGTGCTCGACTCGCTCGGTGTCGCCGGCGACACCGATGCCCGCGCCGAGTCTGCGCGACAACCTCGACGACATGCTGGTCGAGGTGGTCGACGACCTCTACCTGCGCGCCTTCGCCCAGGGCTCCGACGCTCCTGCCTTCACCCACGGCGACGCGCTGGCGATCGCCCGCGACGTGGTCCGCGACCCGCAGGCCCGGCTGGAGCCGGCCGGCCTGCCGCGCACCGACCCGGCCGGGCGGCGGGTCGCCTTCGCCAGTGCGGTCCGCGCCGAGCTCGACCGGCGCAAGCGCCGCCTCGGCGTCCTCTCCTACGACGACCTGCTCGGCCAGGCTCGCCGACGCGCTCGCGCCCGCCGACTCCCCGGCCCGGGCCCGGATGCGCGAGCGCTGGCGGATCGTGCTCGTCGACGAGTTCCAGGACACCGACCCGGTGCAGTGGCAGGTCTTCGACCGGGCGTTCACCGGGCACGCGACGATGGTGCTGATCGGGGACCCGAAGCAGGCGATCTACGCCTTCCGCGGGGGCGACGTCACGACGTACCTCACGGCGGCGGGGACGGCCACCACCCGGCAGACCCTCGACGTCAACCGGCGCAGCGACGCCGGGCTGCTGGCCCGGTTCCAGGCGCTCATGGGCGGTGCCGAGTACCGGCGACCCGAAGATCGTCGTGCACGAGGTGACCGCGCACCACCAGGAGTCGCGCCTGGCCGGCGTCCCGAACCCCGAGCCGTTCCGGGTGCGGGTGGTGCGCCGCGAGTCCTTCGGCCGGCGGGGCTCGGCCACGCTGCCGATGCCCAAGGTGCGGCCCTGGATCGCCCGCGACCTGGCCCACGACGTCCGCGCCCTGGTCACCGCGCCGGACGCGACCTTCGACGGCCGGCCGCTGCGACCCAGCGACGTCGCGGTCATCTGCTACCGCCACTCCGACCTCGCGGCGGCCCAGGCAGCGCTGCGCGAGGTCGGCGTGCCCGCGGTCATCGCCGGCGGCGGCAGCGTCTTCGCGACCCCGGCGGCGGCCGAGTGGCTGGCGCTGCTGGAGGCGCTGGAGCAGCCGCACCGCACGCTGCGGGTGCGGGCGGCGGCGCTCACCTGCTTCCTCGGCTACGACGCCGCGGGGCTCGACGCCGGGGGTGACGACCTCACCGACGAGCTCGGCGACCGGCTCCGCGCGTGGTCGGAGGCACTGGCCCGGCGCGGGGTCGCGGCCGTGGTCGAGGCGGCGGTCGCCGGAGGGCTGCCCGAGCGGCTGCTCGGCCGCGTCGGCGGGGAGCGCACGCTGACCGACCTGCGCCACATCGGCGAGGTGCTGCACGAGGTCGCCCAGCGCGAGCAGATGGGGGCGGTCGCGCTGCTCGCCTGGCTGCGCGAGCAGGTCGTCGAGGCGCGCGAGGGGCGCGGCGCCGAGCGCACCCGCCGGCTCGACTCCGACGCGGCGGCGGTGCAGCTGGTGACGATCCACGCGAGCAAGGGCCTGCAGTACCCCGTCGTCTACGTGCCCGCCCTGGCCGACCGCCACGTCGGCAAGCCCAAGCGCCCGCTCTTCCACGACGCCGAGGGGCACCGGTGCCTCGACGTCGGCGGCTCCGGTCCCGACTGGACCGACCACTGCCGGCGCTGGGCCGACGAGGAGGCCGGCGAGTGGCTGCGGCTGCTCTACGTCGCGCTCACCCGGGCGCAGAGCCAGGTGGTGGCGTGGTGGGCACCGACCCGCAACGCCGAGGCGTCCCCCCTTCCACCGGCTGCTGATGCGGCGGGCGGCTCCCGACGGTGCGCTGAGCGGCGAGGTCCCCCCGGCTCCACCGGTGCCCGACGAGGACGCCGTGACCGCGCTCTTCGCTGCCTGGCGCGACCGCGGTGGTCCCCAGCCGGAGGTCGCGGCCCCGGCCGCCGACGCCGGCCGGTTCCCCCGCGACCCCGAGCCGCTGCTGGGTGCCCGGGAGTTCACCCGCACCGTCGACGTCGAGTGGCGGCGCACGTCGTACTCCGCGCTGAGCAATGTCGACCTCGCCACCGCCCAGGCGCTCCCCGGGGTGGCCAGCGAGCCCGAGGTCGCGGTCAAGGACGACGAGGGGGTCGGGCTCGAGGTCGCTCCCGCAGGGCCGGGGGCGGGCGTGCCCTCGCCGATGGCGGACCTGCCGGTCGGCGCGACCTTCGGCTCCCTGGTGCACGCGGTCCTGGAGCACGCCGACCCCGGCGCCGCGGACCTGCGCGCGGAGTTGCTGGCCCACGTCGAGGAGCAGGCTCACCTGGTGGCCCGTCGAGCTCGACCGCGAGGAGCCTGGCCGATGCGCTCGTCGCCGTCCTCGACTCCCCGCTCGGCCCGCTCCTCGACGACTCCACGCTGCGCCGGATCGGCACCCGCGACAGGCTCTGCGAGTTCGCCTTCGAGCCTGCCGCTGGCCCGCGGCGACGACTGGTCGCCCGGTGAGGAGACCGTGCTGCTCGGCGACATCGCCACCCTGCTGCGCCGGCACCTGCCCGACGACGACCCCGTCCGGGGTACGCCGAGACGCTGGAGAACCCGCTGCTCGGCGGCCAGGTGCTGCGCGGCTACCTCAACGGCTCGGTCGACGTCGTGCTGCGGCTGCGCGGCGAGGACGCGCCGCGCTACGTGATCGTCGACTACAAGACCAACTGGCTGGGGCCCGCCGAGGAGCCGCTGACCGCGGCGTCGTACGACAAGGCGGCGCTGGAGGAGGCGATGAGTCACTCCGACTACCCGCTCCAGGCCCTGCTGTACGCCGTGGTGCTGCACCGCTTCCTGCGCTGGCGCCAGCCGGGCTACGACCCGGCGGTCCACCTCGGCGGTGTCGTCTACCTCTACCTGCGCGGCATGTGCGGCCCGGAGACGCCGGTGGTGGACGGCGCGCCGGCGGGCGTCTTCACCTGGCAGCCGCCGCCCGTGCTGGTGACCGAGTCTGTCCGACCTGCTGGACGGGTGGAAGCCGTGACCGACCGCTTCGAGGCGACCTCGCCGCACGACCCGCGCGTGGCCCGCGGGGCGTCCGGCCTGCTCGCGGACTTCAACGCGGCGGGGCTGGTGGACGCGGCCGACGTCCGGGTGGCGGAGCGGGTGGCCGCGCTGGCGGGCGAGGAGGACGACCGCGTTCGGCTGGCCGTGGCGCTCGCCGTCCGCTCGGTGCGTGGCGGCTCGGTGGGCCTAGACCTGGAGGCGCTGCCCGACCTGACGGACCTGGACCTGGTGTGGCCCGACCTCGCCGACTGGTCGGCCGCGATCGACGCCTCGCCGCTCGTGGCGGCCGGAGCCGTGCAGCGCGAGCTCGGGCTGGTCTACCTCGACCGCTACCACCGCCTCGAGCGCCAGATCGCCGACGACCTCCGGGCCCGGATCGCGCTCGGCGCCCCACCTGTGGACGAGCGGGTGCTGGCCGCGACGCTGGACCGGGTGCGGGGCCGGCACCTGAGCCCGGAGCAGGAGGCGGCCGTCGCGCACGCCGCCCGGCACCGCACCACCGTGCTCACCGGCGGGCCCGGCACCGGGAAGACGACCACGGTCGCGCGGCTGGTGCTCGCGCTGGCCGACCAGTTCGCCGCCGACCACGAGCGGCGGATGTCGATCGCCCTGGCGGCGCCCACCGGCAAGGCCGCGACCCGGCTGCAGGAGGCCGTGGTCCGTGAGCCTGACCGGCCTGGACGTGCTCGGCGACGGGCCGGGCCGGCTCGCCGTACCGGAGTCCATGACGCTGCACCGCCTGCTGGGCTGGCGCCCCGACAACACGACCCGCTTCGCCCACGACCGGTCCAACCGGCTCAAGCACGACCTGATCGTGGTGGACGAGGCGTCGATGGTGGACCTGACGATGATGGCCCGGCTGCTCGACGCGGTCCGCCCGGAGACCCGGCTGGTGCTCGTCGGCGACCCGCGCCAGGCTCACCTCGGTGGGCGCGGGCGCGGTGCTCTCCGACCTGGTGGCGGGCTTCGCAGGGCACGCCGACTCGCCAGTCGTCGCGCTCACCGAGAACCACCGCTCCACCGAGCAGATCAAGGCGCTCGCGGCGGCGTTGCGCGACGACGGCACGGGCGCGGCCGAGGGGGTGCTCGCAGCGCTGCGGGCCGGCACCGGCGAGGTCGAGTACGTCGAGACCGACGACCCCGTCACCGCCCTCCGCGAGCGCTGCACGGCCGCCGCTCTCGCCGTCCGCACCGCCGCCGTCGAGGAGGGTCCGGAGGCGGCGCTGGCCGCGCTGGAGCGCTTCCGGCTGCTCTGCGCGCACCGCGAGGGGCCCTTCGGCGTCCGCGCCTGGAACCGCCACGTCGAGCAGTGGCTGGCCGCCGGTACCGGCACCTCGCTCGGCTCCGCGTGGTACGCCGGCCGCCCGCTCCTGGTCACCAGCAACGACTACGCGCTCGACGTCTACAACGGCGAGACCGGCGTGGTGGTCCCCGACCGCACCGGCCGGCCGCGCGCATGGATCGCCGGCGCCGGGAGCCCGCGGCCCTTCGCCCCCGCCCGGCTGGGCGCGATCGAGACCATGCACGCGATGACCATCCACAAGAGCCAGGGCAGCCAGGCCCGCGAGGTCGCGGTGCTGCTGCCCGACGCGGACTCGCGGCTGCTGACCCGCGAGTCTGTTCTACACCGCGGTCACCCGTGCCGAGGAGCGCGTGGTCGTGGTCGGCTCGGAGGCCGCCGTACGCGCCGCGGTCGAGACGACCGCGCAGCGTGCGACGGGCCTGCGTCAACGCCTGGCCGAGGACGGAGACCAACCGGTGGGCCCGCAACGGTCCTGAAACGCGTGCGGGTTAGTGTCGAAGCATGCCGTTCCTGCTCCGTGTGCTGCTGCCCGACGTCCCCGGTTCGCTGGGTCGCGTCGCGACGGCCATCGGTATGTCGGGGGGCGACATCGAGGCGATCGAGATCGTCGAGAAGCGCGAGGACGGCACCGTCGTCGACGACGTCCTGCTCGACGTCGCCGTGGGCACCATGCCGGACTCCGTGGTCTCGGCGTGCAGCGCGGTCGAGGGCGTCGAGGTGCTCTGGATCAGCCGCTATCCCGCGGGCGGCAACCTGGTCATGGACCTGGAGGCCGTCGAGGAGACTCACCGCTGCGCCCGATCGCGCCTTCGACCGGCTCGTGGACCTGCTGCCGGCGACCTTCCGGGTCGACTGGGCCGCGCGCCTGCACCGCGCCAAGGGGGTCGTCTACGGCACGAGCGCCGCTCCCGAGGAGCCTGGAGTTCGTGGAGATCGAGGCACCGGTGCGCCCGGAGGTGCCCGAGGACGAGGTCACGCTCTACGCCGCCGCGCGGCTCGACGGCAACGAGGTGGTCGTCATCGGCCGGCGCGGCGGGCCGGAGTTCGCGGACTCCGAGATCGCGCGGCTCGGCCACCTGTGCGGCCTCGCCAACACGATCGCGACCGCGAACGACTGACCCCGGCCGGGCTCAGTCCTCGACGGGCTCCAGCAGGAAGACCGGGATCTCCCGGTCCGTCTTCTCCTGGTACGACGCATAGGTCGGCCAGGTCGCCACGGCGTGGTCCCACCACTGCTGCCGCTCCTCGCCCTCGGCGATGCGGGCGCGGTAGGGCTTGGGCTCCGGGCCGTCCTGGAGGTCGACGACGGGGTGCGCCACGAAGTTGGCGTACCAGGCTCGGGTTCTCCGGGGCGCCGCCCTTGGACGCGATCGCGACGTACGTCCCGTCCTTCTCCACCCGCATGACCGGGTTCTTGCGGAGCTTTGCCGGACTTGGCGCCGACGCTGGTGATCACCACGATCGGGTCGCCGGTGTCGCGCAGGGTGTTGGCGCGCTGGCCACCGGAGGCCTCGTACTCCGCGACCTGGTCGCGGACCCACTGCTGGCTGCTCGGCTCGTACTCACCGGAAAGGGTCATGCCCCCACAAGACCACGCGCGGCGCGGCTATTCCAGTGCCGCGTCGACGGCCCGCTCGATCGCGGCCTTGGTCCGCGCGCCCGTCATCTGCAGGATCGGTGCCCCGTCGCGGAACAGGATCATCGTCGGCACGCCCATGACACGGTGCGCGGCGGACTGGACGGGATGGGCGTCCTGGTCCATCTTCACCACCCGCAGCGAGCCCGCGCGCTCGTCGGCGATCCGCTCCAGGACCGGCCCGACCTGGCGGCACGGCCCGCACCACGTGGCCCACCACTCGACCAGCACGGGTACGTCGGAGGCCAGCACCTCCGCCTCGAAGTCGGCGTCGGTGATCTCCTGCAGGGTCATCTCTTCTCCTCGGGTCGGTAGGCTCTCGGCGTCGTCCAGCAGCCCGGACAGGCTCACCGCGCAGCCGGCTCAGGCTCCTCGATCCGGCGGTCGATCTCGGCGATGCGCAGCCGGTAGGCGTCCAGCGAGGACGGGCACACGTCGGCCCGGTCGTTGCCGGCGCGCAGGCACTCCACGAACGGCACGGTCTCCTCGGCGGTGAGTCCGAGACTCAGCAGCGCCCGGATCTCGCGGACCACGAGCACGTCGGCGTCGTCGTACTCCCGGTAGCCGTTGGCCGCCCGGTCCGGGGCGATCAGCCCGCGCGACTCGTAGTAGCGCACCGCCTTCACGCTGACGCCGGCCCGCTGGGCGAGGTCCTTGATGAGCACGCTCCGACCGTAGACCTTGCCCCCGGGGTCAAGGTCAAGCCCGAGCCTCCCCGAGCCGCTAGCGTTCGGTCCATGAGTGCGATCGAGGGCGTGAGCGAGACGTTCGACGCGAGTCAGTGGGACGTCGTCCCCGGCTTCGAGGACCTGACCGACCTGACCTACCACCGTGCCAAGGCGCACGGCACGGTCCGGATCGCCTTCGACCGCCCCGACGTCCTCAACGCCTTCCGCCCGCACACCGTGGACGAGTCTGCTGCGCACCCTGGAGCACGCGCGCCAGTCCGCCGACGTCGGCTGCGTGCTCCTGACCGGCAACGGCCCGAGCGCCAAGAACGGCAAGTGGTCCTTCTGCACCGGCGGCGACCAGCGGATCCGCGGCCGTGCCGGCTACCAGTACGAGGACAAGGAGATCGGCTCCGGCGACACCGGTGCCGAGGAGCCCAGCGTCATCGACAAGGCGAGGCTCGCCCGGCTGCACATCCTGGAGTGCCAGCGGCTGATCCGCTTCATGCCGAAGGTCGTCATCTGCGTCGTCCCCGGCTGGGCCGCCGGCGGCGGCCACAGCCTCTTCGTCACCTGCGACCTCGCCCTCGCCTCCAAGGAGCAGGCCCGCTTCAAGCAGACCGACGCCGACGTGGGCTCCTTCGACGGCGGCTACGGCTCGGCGTACCTCGCCCGCCAGGTCGGCCAGAAGTTCGCCCGCGAGATCTTCTTCCTCGGCCAGGAGTACGACGCCGACGACGCCGTCCGGATGGGCGCCGCCAACCGCGCCGTACCGCACGCCGAGCCTGGAGGCCACCGCCCTGGAGTGGGGCCGCCTCATCAACGGCAAGAGCCCCACCGCCCAGCGGATGCTCAAGTACTCCTTCAACCTCCTCGACGACGGCCTGGTCGGCCAGCAGACTCTTCGCCGGCGAGACCACCCGCCTGGCGTACATGACCGACGAGGCGCAGGAGGGCCGCGACCAGTTCCTGGAGAAGCGCGAGCCGGACTGGTCGCCGTACCCCTGGTACTACTGATCAGGCCTGGCCGCAGCCACGAGATGGTCTGGAGGTCAGCCGACCTTCCGGCTGTCCTTGAGCCCCTCAGCCCCGCCTGGTAGCACTGGAAGCCCGGTCCCACGGCCCTGGAGGTCCCATGCCGCGCACCATCGCCACGAACACCCAGGTCGGCCTCGACGAGGCTCCTCGACTTCGTCCGCCCCCGTCACCGCTTCCTGCTCGTCACCCGTCGCGCCGACGGCTCGCCGCAGGCCTCACCGGTGACCGGTGGGGTGGACGACAGCGGCCGGCTGGTGATCGCGACGTACCCCGAGCGTGCGAAGACCCGCAACGCGCGGGCCGACGAGCGGGTGAGCGTCGTGGTGGTCTCGGACGAGTGGAACGGTCCGTGGGTGCAGGTGGACGGGACGTGCGAGGTGCTGGACGTGCCCGAGGCCCTGGACGGGCTCGTGGAGTACTTCCGCAACATCTCGGGCGAGCACTCCGACTGGGACGAGTACCGCCAGGCGATGCTCGACCAGGGCAAGTCGCTGCTCCGGATCACCCCGACCCGGTGGAGCCCGGTCGCGACGGGTGGCTTCCCGGCGCGACTGGGCGACGGCTGAGCGGGAGGCTCAGAGCCGGACGATGAGGCGGGCGGCGCGGGAGCGCACCCCCGTGGCGGTACGACGCGCGCGCGGGCCTCGCGGAAGCGGAGCAGGCTCGTCGTCGGTGGGGGTCCGGCCGAAGAGCCGGATGTAGTGGTGGACGGTGGCCCGGTCCTCGTCGCGCGGGGCCGGGGCTGCTTCCTGAGTCATGGTGACTCTCCTGAGAGTGGTGCGCGGTCTCCGCGCAGCCGGACCCCGCCGATTCTGGACGAGGTGAAGGGGCGGTACCCAGCGATCTCCCGCGCATACCGCGGACATCGGCAGCGGTGCGGCTCAGCCCTGGTCGAGCACCTTCGCGCACTGCCCGCCGTGTGCGCGCCGGAGCCTGCTGACCGAGCGGGCCGGCGTCGAAGGAGCACTCGCCGCCGATCATCGACACCTCCAGGCTCTCGCCGACCATCAGGTCGTACGACGCCGTGCGCGCTCCACCGAGCAGAGCGAGTCGCCGCTCGACCTGCGCCGCCGCGGCCTCGGGCGTCGTACCGGCGGGCAGGGTGAGGCTGGTCGCCCCGTCGTCGCCCAGCCAGACGCCCGCGCCCCGCGGGAGCCCGGCGCGCAACCGGCCGAAGAGGATCAGCCTGCTCGGCGTGGGGGAGACCGCCGCCGGCCACGAGCGTCCAGGCTGCCCTCGGGTGTGGCCTGGACGGTCCAGTCGGCGTGGGGGATCGTGCCGAAGCGCCGGTCCAGCGCGGGCAGTGCGGCGAGCAGCGCGTCCGGTCCGGGGGCGGTGGTGACGGTGAACCGGGTGCGCACGTGGGGTGCCCGGGCGACGTCCTGGGTCTCGAGGTCCACGCGTACGTTCTCGGCCTCCAGCACCGGGACGGCCTGCTCGGCGGCGGCCTTCACCGCGGCCGTGTCGGCGTCCGGCTCGAAGTCTGCGCAGGTGGACGACGTCACCGCGCCAGGTGACGTCGAGGTCGCCCTCCTCGCCGTGGTGGACGCCCGAGAAGGCGTCGTAGGTCGTGGTGACGACGGCGACGACCGCGGACGCGTCGGCGTCCTGGGCCAGGGCGACCGTCAGCTGGAGCTTGCCGGAGTCGAGGGTGACCGGCTCGGTGTAGTCGAGCCTCGCCGAGTCTCACCCCGGGCAGCGTGGCCAGCCGGTCGCGCAGGTCGTCGGCCTCGCCGGCGTGGCTGGCGCCCGCGCACGCGGCCAGCAGGGGGAGGGCGGTGCACGTCAACGAGGCGAGCAGGAGGGGGGTCTTCACGCCTCGACGGTCCCAGCCGAGCAGGAGGTGGCGCGTGAGTCGTCGTACTCAACGAGTTTTCTGCAAGGTCCGGCCGCGTCGCTGCTCCTACCCGTGAGCCCGGCGACCGACCGGCGCCGACCTTCTCACCACCGAGGACACCGCCATGACCACCACCTCCCCCCGTCTGACCCGCGTCTCCCAGGCTCGCCCTCGCCGGTGCGGCCGCCTTCGCCGGGCTCACCATCACCGCCAGCGCGGCCTCCGCGGGCCCCGTCTGCGGCGACAGCCCGAACCTGGTCTTCGCCAAGCCCGGCGTCACGACGTACGGCACCGCCTGCGCCGACGAGATCATCGGGACCTCCGGCAACGACACGATCTACGGCCTCGGCGGCGACGACGAGGTGATGTCCGGCACCGGCGCCGACACGGTGTACGGCGGCTCCGGGGACGACGAGATCTACACCGGCAGTGGCATGGACCAGGTCCTCGGCGAGGCGGGCGACGACTTCGTCATGGGCGGCACCGAGAACGACCTGGTCAACGGGGGCGCGGGCGACGACGTCCTGCGCGGCGAGGAGGGCAACGACACCCTGATCAGCCTACGCCGGCCCGAACGTGCCCGACGGCTCGGACGAGGCTCTACGGCGGCGACGGCAACGACTACCTCAACGGCTACGAGGGCATCGACTGGGTCGAGGGCCAGGCCGGCGACGACAGCCTGGAGTCGCACGAGGTGGCGCCGGCCTACGACCACCTCGTCGGCGGCCAGGGCAAGGACCGGTTCGCGGTGAAGGACGCCGTCGAGCACGACAGCGCCCACCGTGACGACGTCGACGTGGACAACTTCGACGTCGCGGTCACCAACAAGAACGCGGCCGACACCTTCCACTGATCCCGCTCAGGCCGGTTGACGGGCCTCCACCTCCACGGGGTGGGGGCCTGTCGCCGTGCCGGGTGCCCGCACCAGCCGGAAGGAGGTGTGCCGGCGCAGGCTCGAAGCCGAGGCCGAGGTAGACCGAGATCGCGCCGGTGTTGGTCGCGGCGGCGTGCATCAGCGCGCGTTCGCCGCGGGCGTGGATGCCGGCGGCGACGGCCAGGACCAGCCGGCTGGCAAGACCCCGGCCGCGGAAGTCCGCGTCCGTGCACACCGCGCTGATCTCGGTCCAGCCCTGCGGGTGCACCCGCTCGCCGGCCATGGCGACCAGGCGCCCCTCGTGGCGGATGCCGAGGTAGGTGCCCATCCGCGGCGTACCGCTCAGGAAGGGGCCGGGCTGGTTGCGCGCGACGAGGGCGAGCATCTCGGCGACCACCGCCGGGTCGGTGCCGTCGAGCACCTCGGCCGCGGGGTCGGGGCGGGCCGCGACGGCGGGGGTCTCGACCAGCCTGCACGCCCGTGCCGCCGGCGACGAGCGTCCAGCCGTCGGGAGGAGGTACGTCGTCGCCGCTGATCGTCGCCTCGCCGCCGGGGCCGGTGAGCGCAGCGAGATCGGCCCAGGCCTGCGGGTCGCGCTGGTCGGCGAGGGCGTGGAAGACCGAGACGTCGCGGCGGTAGCGCCGGGCCAGACCGCTGCCCTCGGCCAGTCCGGCATGCGGACCGGTCAGCGAGTGCCATGCTGGATTGTCGAGAATCTCGACTAATTCACTAGTCATAGGTCAATATTGCCCCACCAACCGAGAGGACCGCCATGAGCAGCATCCCCGTGGTCGTGCCGGCCACCAAGACGCCGACGTCCGACGTGGTGCGCAGCGAGACTCGCGACCAAGCGAGTGCTGCCCCGCCCGCACCTGGTGCGGTGGGTCGCCACGATCGTGATCGCCCTCCTCCTCGCCTCCCTGGTGCTCGACATCGCAGGCAACGCGAACTACCAGTGGCAGGACTTCGGGGGCTACTTCACTCGGCCCGTCATCCTCGACGGCCTGCGGCTGACCCTCCAGGCTGACGCTGTACGCCGCCGTGCTGGGCTTCGTCCTCGGCACCGTGCTCGCCCTCGCCCGGCTCTCGCGCAACCCGCTCTTCAACGGCCTGGCCTGGCTCTACATCTGGTTCTTCCGGTCCCTGCCGCTGCCGGTGCTGTTCATCATCGTCTACAACCTGTCGCAGTTCTTCCCGACGCTCGCGCTCAAGATCCCCTTCCTGCCGGCGTTGTTCAGCACCGAGACGCCCCTGCTGCTGGCGCCGCTGGTGGCGGGTGTCGTCGGGCTGACGATCAACGAGGCGGCGTACGCCGCGGAGCCTGATCCGCGGCGGCATCCTCTCCGTCGACCCGGGTCAGGTCGAGGCCGCCAACGCGCTCGGTCTCTCGCCGCTGCGCCGGCTGCGCCGGGTGGTCCTGCCGCAGGCGCTGCGCTCGATCGTCCCCGGCTACGTCAACCAGGCTGATCGGGCTGGTGAAGATGAAGCTCGCTGGTCTACTTCGTCTCCCTGCAGGACCTCTTCGGCGCGGTCAACATCGTGAAGTCGCGGCTCCCCGGCGACATCATCCCGATCCTGCTGGCCGGCTCGGCGTGGTACCTCGTCATCGCGGCGGTGCTCTCGGTCGTGCAGTTCTACGTCGAGCGCTTCTTCGCCCGCGGTGCCGTCCGCACCCTGCCGCCGACGCCCTTCCAGCGGCTGCGCGGCACGCTCGCCGGGCTGCGCCTGCGGCTGACGGAGGCACGGGCATGAGCGCCCCCGCCGTCGAGATCCGCAACGCCCACAAGGCCTTCGCCGGCACCGAGGTGATCAGGGGGATCGACCTGACCCTGCCGGCGGGCGGCGTGACCGTGATCCTGGGCCCCTCGGGCTCCGGCAAGTCCACGCTGCTGCGCGCGATCAACCACCTCGAGCCCCTGGACCTGGGGTACGTCGCGGTGCACGGCCGGCTCGTCGGGGTGCGCGAGCACCGGGGGCGGCTCCAGGAGCCTGCCGGCCAAGGCGATCCGCGAGCAGCGCACCGGGATCGGCTTCGTGGCGCAGAGCCTTCCACCTCTTCCCGAACCTGACCGCCGAGGAGAACGTCGCCGAGCCGCTCCTCGCCCACAAGCGGGCCACCCCCTCGCAGGCCCGGGCGCGGGCCCGCGAGTCTGCTCGACCAGGTCGGTCTCGGCGACCGGGGCAAGGCCTACCCGCGCCAGGCTCTCCGGTGGCCAGCAGCAGCGGGTCGCGATCGCCCGCGCGCTCGCCCTCGAGCCGGGCCTGCTGCTCTTCGACGAGCCCACCTCTGCGCTCGACCCCGAGTCTGGTCGGCGAGGTGCTGGCCGTGATCAAGGCGCTCGCCGAGAGTGGCACCACCCTCGTCATCGTCTCCCACGAGATCGGCTTCGCCCGCGAGGTCGCCGACCACGTCGTCTTCATCGACGGCGGCGTCGTCGTCGAGCAGGGCCCACCGGAGACGGTGATCGACCACCCGCGGCACGCCCGCACCCGCGAGTTCCTCGGGAAGGTCCTCTGACCCGCAGGCTCCCTCCGCAGCACCCCGCCGGCGGTCCCGCCGGTGGTCCCACGATGCTCGACCTAGGAGAACCATGTCTGCCACCCGTCCGCTCCGCCGACCCCTCGGCCGCGCCCTGCTCGCCGCCTCCGTCGCCGCCCTGCTCGCCTCGACGCTGACCGGCTGCGGCAGCGACGCCGAGGCGTCGGGCGACGCCGAGGGCCAGGTGACGATCGCGAACACCGCGACCAGCCTTCGAGAAGACCACCCTCGACGTACCCGTCCAGAAGGACATCCGGGCGAAGGCTCCCGAAGGCGGTCCTCGACAAGGGCAAAGCCTGGTCATCGGGGTCGGCGCCCTGCCCGACGGCTTCCCGCCGCTGGCCTTCGTCGGTGACGACGACAAGACCATCACCGGCGCCGAGCCGGACCTCGGCCGTCTCGTCGCCGCCGTCCTCGGCCTCGAGCCCGAGGTCGTCAACGCCACCTGGGACAACCTCTTCGTCGGCATCGACAGCGGCGCCACCGATGTCGGCTTCTCCAACATCACCGACACCGAGAAGCGCAAGGAGACCTACGACTTCGCGGGCTACCGCAAGGACAACGTCGCCTTCGCGGTCAAGAAGGACAGCACCCTGGACTTCAAGGGCGACCCGGCCGTCCTCGAGGGGCTCACCATCGCGGTGAGCGCAGGCACCAACCAGGAGAAGATCCTCGTCGAGTTCAGTGACGCGCTGAAGAAGGCGGGCAAGAAGGGCATCGACATCAAGTACTTCGCCGACAGCGAACTCGCAGTGGACGGCGCTGGACTCCGGCCAGATCGACGCCTACTTCGGCCCGAACCCGAGCATCGCCTACCAGGAGTCGCAGACGGGCGACAAGTACCGCACCGCGGGCACCTACTCCGGCGCCGGGTCCTCCCTGCAGGGCCTCATCGCAGCGACCACCAAGAAGGGCTCGGGGCTGGTGGAGGCGGTGGCCGCGGCACTGAACTACCTCATCGACAACGGTCAGTACGCGAAGTGGCTCGCGACGTACAACCTCTCCAACGAGGCGGTCGAGAAGTCCGAGATCAACCCGCCGGGGCTGCCGCTCGACAACCAGTGACCGGGGCGTCGCGTCTCGCGCCCGCCCTCCGGGTGACTGCCGTCACCCGGAGGGCGAGTAGCCTCCGGACGTGCCTCAGATCGTCGTCCTGACCGGTGCCGGCATCTCCGCGGAGAGCGGGGTGCCCACCTTCCGCGACGCGGACGGGCTCTGGGAGGGCCACCGGGTCGAGGACGTCGCGACGCCCGAGGGCTTCGAGCGGGACCGCGCCACCGTCCAGCGCTTCTACGACGAGCGCCGGGCCGCCCTCGCGAACGTCGAGCCGAACCCGGCCCACCGCGCGCTCGCCGAGCCTGGAGGAGACGATGGGGGACGCCCTGCTCGTCGTCACCCAGAACATCGACGACCTCCACGAGCGGGCCGGCTCGCGCAACGTGATCCACATGCACGGCGAGCCTGCGCAAGGCGCTGTGCCGCTCCTGCGGCGTGGCCTCGCCGTGGGAGGGCACGCTGCTCGACGAGCCGGCCTGCCCGGGCTGCGGCGTGCACGACCTCCGCCCCGACGTGGTGTGGTTCGGCGAGGTGCCCTACGAGATGGACCGGATCGTCGACGCGCTCTCGGAGGCCACCCAGTTCGTCTCCATCGGTACGTCGGGTGCGGTCTACCCGGCCGCCGGCTTCGTCCAGCACGCCCGCCGTCACGGCGCGCGCACCCTGGAGCCTGAACCTCGAGCCGAGCGAGGGCACGCACTTCTTCCACGAGGCCCGGCAGGGCCGTGCCGGCGACCTGGTGCCCGTGTGGGCGCGCGAGGTGCTCTGGGCCTGAGCACGTCTTTTCAGGATGTGCCGGGTTACTGTGACGCCATGTTCTCGGCCCGCACCCTCGCCCTCGTCCCCCTCGTCCTGCTCGGACTCACCGCTTGCGGAGACGGCGAGGACGCCGCCGACACCGGATCGGGCGCTGAGCCGAAGGCCTACGCCGACACCTCCGTCAAGCAGATCGGCAAGGACGTCGAGGCGGCGATGAAGGACCTGACGTCGGTCCACCTCAAGGGCAGGATCGTCGACGACGGCGAGGCCATCGTCATGGACGTCTCGATCAGCACCAGCGGTGACTGTGTCGGCAGCATGAAGATCCCGGGGACGGGCTCGTTCCGGCTGATCGCCGTCGACGGGGTCTCCTACTTCAAGGCCGACGAGGCGTTCTGGCGCAGCCAGGCCGGTGGGGACGCGGACGCCGCGATGAAGCCTGATCGGCGACCGGTGGGCCACCGACTCCTCCGACACCGAGGGCTTCGCCGAGGCTCTGCGACCTCGACGGCCTCCTGGGCGAGCCTGAAGTCCGACGACGTCAGCGGCAAGGGATCCAAGGTCACCGGCACCAAGAAGGTCGCAGGCAAGGACGCGGTGGGCGTCTCGTTCACGTCCGACGACGGCAACCCCGGCGTGGCGTGGGTGGCGTCAAGCGACCCCCACTACTTCCTGCGCTGGGACGTGAAGAAGGAAGGCGCCGTCACGCTCAGCCAGTTCGACGTGCCGGTCAACGCGAAGAGGCCGGCCGCCTCCGACACCGTCGACCTGGCCAAGGCTCGGCGGCTAGTCCCGCGCCAGGCTCCGCGTCCAGGATCCCGGTGATCCGGGTCCGGTCGTCGTCGAGCCCGAGCGGCGCCAGCCAGTCGAGCAGGGTGGCCCGGAAGAGCCTGCCCGGAGGCGATCACCCGCGGGTCGCAGTGCCCGGTGGACTCCAGGGTGACCACGCCGTAGAGCGCGGACCAGGCGCGCATGTAGACCCACAGCAGGCCGCGCTCCTCGGCCGGGACGTGGTCGGCCTTGGCGGGGATGAGCGGCTCCAGGACGGCCTCCCGGATGACCGGGTCGAGGCTCGTCCAGGCGCGGGTAGGGGAACCGGGTCTGCTCCCAGATCTCCCAGAGCAGGTCCGTGAAGTAGTGCCCGGACGTGGAGACGGTGAGCAGGCTCGCGGCGGTGCGTGTCGCCCTCCGCGATCGGGTTGGCGAAGACCGGGGCGAACTCGCGGGGCTTGGCGAGCGCCCACTGCCGGAAGCGCACGCAGGCGACGGTGAGCCGCGCGGCCGGGTCGTCGGCCGGGAAGCGCTCGGCCGCCGCGCGCCACTCGGCGGTGGCGGCCTTGTCGAGTCTCGAAGGCGACCAGGTCGACGAGTTCGCTGGTAGGCTCTCGACGTACCGGTAGAGCGCGGGGGCGGTCATCCCCATCCGCCCGGCGACCGCGCGCAGCGACAGGTCCGCGCCCTCGGCGAGCAGGCTGTGCGGAGACCGCCACGATCTCGTCGTACGTCGCCTCCCGCTGGCGTTCGCGACGGGTGGCGGGTGCGGGGAGGTGGGGCACGTGACTCCTACGAGAGGTCCGAGATGGCTTGACGTGAGGAGTTTACACCGTTTACGGTTTACAGTGTTAACGAAACTGATGGTGCTTCACGGACAGGCAGGGGACACGCCGATGATCGAGCGATGGGGCGCTCTCGTCGTACGACGGGCGATCGTGGTGCTGCTGGTGGGCCTCGGCATCACCGCCGCGGCAGCGATCGCCGGGATCGGGCTCGAGGACAAGGCTCGACGCGGGTGGCTTCGACGACCCGAGCAGCCAGTCGGCGCGCGAGCCTGACCCAGGAGCGTGCCACCTTCGGCAACCGCTCGGTGGACACGATCGTGATCTTCTCCAGCCCGACGGCGCAGGCGAGCGACCCGGCCTTCCGGGCCGAGGTCGAGCGCACCCTCGCTTCGGTGCCGCGCGGCACCGTCGCCGCCGCCCAGACCTGGTACGACGCCCAGGACCCCGCCATGGTCAGCAAGGACGGTCACGCGACGGCGGTGTACGTCTCCCTGGTCGGCACCAGCCAGGACGACTTCGGCGACGCCTTCGAGCGGATGGAGCCGGTCGTCGCGGAGAGCAGCCTGGCCACCGACTTCGCCGGCCCCTACGCGGTCTACGTCGACGTCAACAAGGAGACCAAGGCCGACCTGCTGCGCGCCGAGTCTGGTCTCGATGCCGATCGTGCTGCTGCTCTCGCTCCTCATCTTCCGCAGCGTGGTCGCCGCGCTGATGCCCGTCCTGGTCGGGCTCGCGGCCGTGGTCGGCGCCCGGGCGACGGTGGCCGGGCTCAACGAGCCTGGTCCACGTCTCGATCTTCGCGCCCAACATCATCACCCTGCTCGGGCTGGGCCTGGCGATCGACTACGCGCTCTTCGTGGTCTCCCGCTTCCGCGAGGAGATTGCCCGCACGCCGGACGACACGGGCGCCGCGCTGGTGCGCACGATGGCGACGGCCGGGCGCACGGTCGCCTTCTCGGCGCTCACCGTCGCCGCGGCGATGAGACTCGCTTCTGGTGTTCCCGCAGACCTTCCTCAAGTCGATCGGGTACGGCGGCATCGCGGCCGTGCTGATCGCGATGGTGGCCGCCCTGACGGTCCTCCCGGCGGCGCTGGCGCTGCTCGGCACCCGCATCGACGCCCTGCGGATCCCCTTCCTGCAGCGGGCGCCGCGGACCGAGGACGACCACGGCGGCTGGGCCCGGCTGGCCCGCGCCGTGATGCGCCGCCCGGTGCTCGTCGCGGTCGGTGTCGTCGCCGTCCTGCTCGTCGTCGCCTCGCCGTTCCTCGGGGTCAAGTGGGGCAGTGTGGACTACCGGGTCCTGCCCGCGGACACCCCGTCGCACCAGGCTTCGGAACGCCTCAACACCGAGTTCGGTGCCGAGCGCTCGACGGCGAACGTGCTCGTCGAGGGTGCCGACCGCGCCGGGCTGGACGCCTACGTCGCCGCGCTGTCCGCGGTGCCGGGCGTGGTCGACGTCCGGCCCGTGGCGACCGACGGCGACACCACCCTGCTCCGTGCGGCCTGGCGGGGCAACAGCCAGAGCGAGGCCTCGCAGCAGGTGGTCCGGGACCTGCGCACGGTCGACGCGCCGGCCGGCGCCGATGCGCTGGTCGGCGGGCTCACCGCGAGCACCGTCGACCTCGCGACCTCGGTGGGCGACCACCTGCCGTTGATGGGGCTGATCGTCGTCGGCGTCATGCTCGTGCTGCTCTTCCTCGCGTTCGGCTCGTTGGTGCTGCCGCTCAAGGCGGTGCTGATGAACGCCTTCTCCATCACCGCCTCCTTCGGCGTGGTCACCTGGATCTTCAGCGACGGCCATCTCGCCGGCCTGCTCGGCTTCACGCCGCAGGGCTTCCTCGACATGACCAACCCGATCGTCATGCTGGCCGTGCTCTTCGGGTTGTCCATGGACTACGAGGTCTTCCTGCTCTCCCGGGTCCGCGAGCAGTGGGACGCCACCGGCAGCAACGACCTCGCAGTGCAGGCCGGCGTGCAGAAGACCGGCCGGATCATCACCAGTGCGGCCCTGCTGCTCGCCGTCGTGATCGGTGCCTTCAGCCTCAGCGGCGTGGTGTTCATGAAGATGATGGGCATCGGCATGCTGGTGGCGATCCTGGTCGACGCGACCGTCGTACGCGCGCTGCTGGTGCCGGCCACGATGAAGCCTGCTCGGCCGGTGGAACTGGTGGGCTCCGGCGCCGCTCGCGCGGTGGTGGGAGCGGCACGGCTTCCGCGAGGAGCCGGCGGGATCTCCGATTCCCCGCACGGGAGCGGATCGCGTGGACATACTGGTCCCGTGATCAAGGTCGGCGCGATCGACGACCACCCGGTGGTTCTCGCCGGGGTGGGGGCGGCGCTCGCCCAATCCGCTCCGGACCTGCGCCTGGTCGCGATCGCCGACACCGTGGACGCGCTGCTCGCCAAGGCGCCCGACGGGCTCGACGTCGTGCTGCTCGACCTGCACATGCCGGGCCAGCCGCACCCCGAGGAGACCGTCGGCCGGCTGAGCAAAGCTCGGGATCGTGGTGCTGCTGTTCACCGCCGAGGAGAAGCCCGTCCCGGTACGACGCGCGATCGCCGCCGGCGCCGCCGGGCTGGTCCTCAAGGTCGACCCGGTCGAGCGGATCGCGCAGTCGATCCGCGACGCCGCCGCCGGCGAGCTCGCCTGCTCGGGCCAGGCTCGCCGCCGCTCTGCTCACCGACGCCTCCCTGGGCACCCGGCTCTCGGAGCGGCAGATCGAGATCCTGCAGGCGGTCAGCACCGGCCTGCCGTACCGGCTCGTCGCGCGCCAGGCTCGGCATCAGCGAGGTCACCGTGCGTGAGCACCTCTCCCGCGCCGCCCGTGCCTACCGCGACGGGGGCGTCGACATCGGCAACGTGCACGGACTGATCAGTCGCGCACGCGCCGACGGTCACCTCGACGAATGAGGGTCGCGAGGTCGGGCGGACCACTGAGCACCGCGACCTCGGGATCGGCGTCCACGCGCCAGGCCACCGGCAGCAGCCGGGGCAGCCGCTCGGCCAGGCTCCGGCCCGGGCCCCGGCACGGCGACGACGGTCACCTCCTCCGGGTTGCCCGACACCGTCACCCGGGTCGCCCCGGTCCGGCCCGCGGTGGCGAGCGCCGCCGCGAGCGTCCGGGTCGCCGGGGGCAGGTCGGTGATGATGGTCTCCACGTGGACGCCGGCACGGCGCAGCGCGTCGATCTCGGTGCGCAGCGCCTCGTGGCCGGGCCCCGGCAGGTAGAGGCAGTCCCGCACCGCCTGGGCCAGCAGCGCAGGCGGCGGCTCGGCCGGGGCGTCGGGCGCGCCCACCGTCCGCAGCGCCACCACGACCGGACGCAGGATCGGGCCCAGTGCGGCGCTCAGCGCGGCGGCGTGGGCGGTGACCTCGGGCCGAGCGGGCTCGGTCAGCACCCGCCCCGCGTGGCGGCACACGGCGACCGCGACCGCCACCGCCGCGGCGTCGGCCAGTGGAAGGGCCAGCAGGTCCGCCCGGCCCTGCGCGAGGAGCACGGCCCCGGCCGGCGCCAGCAGCAGGACGAGCATCCGGCCCGACACCACCCAGGCGACCGCGAGCGCCGGCAGGGCCGCGAACGCCGCCGCCCAGACCTCCGTCGTCCCGCCCACGACCACCGCTGGTACGACGGCCACCGGCACCAGCAGGGCGGGGTGCAGCGCGCCGCGGCTCATCGCGGTCCCCACGACCAGCACGAGGGCGACGAGCAGCGCGGCGCCCGCCCACGCCCACGGCTCCTGCGGGGTCTCGCGGCCGAGAAGCAGCCCCGAGGCGGCGTAGGCCGCCGCGAGGATCGCGCCCACCTGGCGGGCCACCCGGCCCGGGTCGCCGACCGCGGCCCGCACGAGCCGGTCGAGGTCGGGGCTGACGCCGAGCAGCCGGGAGACGAGCCGGGCCCGCCAGGCCAGCTCCACGACGGTCCCGCCGCCGGGCGCACCCGTCACCCGGGCAGTGCCCCCGATCGACTCGAGCCGGCCGAGGATCGCGACCCGGATGCCGACGCCCTGGGCGCCCGACAGTCCGCTCCCGCTGTCCTCGATCCGGACCCGCAGGGCCGTGGGGCGTCGTACGACGGTGACGGTGGCCTGCCGCTGACCGCTGTGCCGGGCGACGTTGCGCAGCGCCTCACCCGCCGCGCCGAGCATCGCCTCCCGCACGGTCTCGGGCAGGTGCGTGCGCGGGCCGCGGGTGAGGATCCGGGCGTCGAGCCTCTCCCGGGCCGCGGCGGCACGGATCGCGGTCACCAGGTCCGCGGCGTCCTCGCCGTGCGCCGGCCCGGTGAGCCGGGTGAGTGCGGCGGTCGCGGCCGCGTGGGTGTCGGGGGAGTCGGGGATGCTGCCGACGGCGAGCAGGGTCGGCACGAGGTCGTCGTGGAGGAAGGCGGTCGTCTCCACCTCGGCGACGGACAGGTGCGCGCGGTGCACCTCGCGATGACTGTCCAGGGTGGCGTCGGCGCGGGCCGCCGCCCGGCGCATCCGGGTGACCAGGACGAGCGCCGCCAGCCCGGTGCCACCGGCGAGGACCGCCTCCGCGACGCCGGGCGTGCCGGTCTGGCTCCAGCGCAGGACGGCGTAGGCCGCTGTCACCGAGACGACGGCGAGCACCGGGCGCGGCCGGCGCGCGGCGAGGACGAGGAGCAGCGGCGCCGCGAGCAGGAGGACCGGCCGCTCGGCGCCGGGCATGGTCGTCCCGGCGCCGGCGGCGGCGACGCCGAGGAGCACGTCGAGACCGCTCGTGCCGCGCCCCAGGCAGCGCAGTCCGGCCGTGGCCAGGCAGAGCACCACGACCACCGCCGACAGCAGGGTCACCTCGTCGAGGTCCGCCGGCGGGCCGAGCCGGAGGACGAAGAGCGCCGCGCCGAGGAGCAGGGCCAGGCCGAGCGCGAGGTGGAGAACGCGCTCCACGGTGGCGCCGAACGCGCGCGCGACCGGACGACGAGGCCCCATTCGTCGCACCCTAGGCGGATTCGGCCGCGCGCGGGGCGTGTCCTCCATTTCGGGGGATTCCCCCCGGTCACGCGCGGCCGGACAATTGCGCTGGGCCCTCCGTGGGGGAAGTGGTCCTTCGCGAGAGGTGCGCTGCGTCCGCCGCACGCCGGATCGACGGTCGGCTGACCGGGGACGGTCTGGGGGGCCTCGCCCCGGCGTCCGGGCGCGGCGCACCTCGTCCCCGGCGTACCGCTTCCGGTAGACAGGGACCGTGTCTCCTCCCCCACCCCCAGCCGGCGACCCCGCGCCCGGGTCGCGCATCGGGCGGTTCCGGCTGCTCGACCAGGCTCGGCCAGGGCGGCATGGGCGTGGTCTACCGCGCCCTGGAGGAGAACCTCGGCCGCGAGGTCGCGCTCAAGGTGATCGCGCCGCTGTGGGCGCACGACCCGGACTTCCGGGCCCGCTTCACCCGTGAGGCGCGCGCCCAGGCCTCGCTGGAGTCCGCGCACGTGGTGGCGGTCTACGCCCACGGCGAGGAGGACGGTCACCTCTACCTCGCCAGCCAGCCTGGTCCCCGGCGGAGACCTCCGGCAGGCTGATCCGCGCGGACGGCACGCCGAGCCTGGTCCGGGCGCTGGAGATCATCGAGCAGGTCGCGGCCGGCCTCGCCGACGCGCACTCGGCCGGGCTGGTGCACCGCGACATCAAGCCCGCCAACGTCCTGGTCCGCCGGCCCGGCCCGGTGCGGGCCTACCTCGCCGACTTCGGCATCGCCCGGCGGATGGACGCCGCGGCCAGCCGGACGACGACCACGGCCGGCACGCCGTCGTACATGGCCCCGGAGCCTGCACGCGGGCACGATGGCCGGCCCGGCGACCGACATCTACGCGCTCGGCTGCGTGCTGTGGGTCGCGCTGACCGGCACCCAGCCCTACCCGCGCCCGGCGGACCACCTCGTCATCGCCGCGCACGAGAGCGAGCCGGTGCCGCAGGCTGCCCGGCGAGAGCGCGATGGTGCAGGCGACGAACCGGATCCTGCGCACCGCGATGGCCAAGGACCCCGCTGAGCGCTACCGCTCGGCCGGGGAGATGCGCGGCGACCTGCAGGCCGCCCTCCGGCTCTCCGCGCTCGAGCGGCCCACGCCCGCCCCGACCCCGCGGCCGGCACCGCCCGCGGCCCCGGCACCGCCCGCGGCCCCGGCGCCCCTCGTGACGGTTCCGGCCCGGCGTCGTACCGGACGGTGGGTGGCGGTGGGCAGCGCGGCCGTCCTCGCCCTGGCCGGCGGCATCGGCGTGGCCCTGGGGACCAGTGGCAGCAGCGACCCGGAGCCGGACGCGTTCGCGCGCCTGTCCCCGAAGGAGGTGCTGCAGGCCTCCGACAAGGACATGGCGGTCGTGGAGACCGCGCGGATCCGCGGGCAGTTCGCGGACAGCGACGGCGACACCCTCACCGTGGACGTCACCGCCACCACCCGCGGCGACTGCACGGGCAGCATGAAGTCGGCATCCTCCGGCGGCACCGCGGAGATCCTGCGCGTGGACGACCAGGTCTACCTGCGCGCGGACCGGGCGTACTGGAACGCCACCGGCAAGGACAGCACGACCGACATCATCCTCGCCGTGCTCGGCGACAAGTGGGTCCTGGAGAACGACCTGCGCGACAGCACCGAGGGCTTCTGCGACCTCGACGAGTTCCTCGAGCGCGACGGCCGGGAGAACGCCGAGGCCAGGCGGATCGGCACCGGCCGGGTCGACGGCGAGGAGACGGTCCGGATCGAGCAGAGCGAGGGCGGCCAGCGCGAGGTGGTCGACGTACGCTCCGCCGCGCCGCACTACCTGATGCGGATCGAGGAGAGCGACGTCGACCACTTCGAGTTCTCGGACTTCGACGAGGAGGTCGCGATCGAGAAGCCCGCGGACGGACAGGTCTTCCCGCTGCGGAAGTACCTCGACACGATCCAGAAGGGCCTCGGCGCCCTGCCCGGCTCCTAGGCCCGGCTCCTAGGCGTTCTCCTTCTTGAACACCGCGGTGCCCCACCAGACCGCGAGGCCGAAGAGCGCGAAGGTCCAGCCCACGCCCCACAGCATCGAGTCTGTCGAAGTCGCCGAAGAAGGACGCGCGGACCGCGTCGACCACGTGCCGGATCGGCATGAAGTCGCTGAGCCGCTCCAGCCAGCCGGCGCCGAAGCTCATCGGCAGCAGGATCCCGCTGAGCAGCAGCACCGGCATCATCACGACGTTGATGATCGGCGCCATCACGTCCTCGCTCTTGGTCGTCAGCGCCAGCGCGTTCGACGCCGCGGCGCACGCCCCGCCGAGCAGCATGGTCAGGACGACGCCGACCACGATGCCGCCGAAGGAGGCATCCATCCCCAGCACCAGCCCCAGGACCACGAGGATCACCGCCTGCACGAACAGACTGGAGCAGGTCGCGGTAGAGCCGCCCGAACAGCAGCGCCGAGCGGTGCGCCGGGGTCACCCGCTCCGCCTCGATCACGCCCTCGCGCCACTCGCCGATCAGCGAGAAGCCGGCGAAGAAGGCGCCGAAGATGCCGAGCCTGGACGAGCATGCCGGGCACGAACCAGGTGTACTGGTTGCCGCCGAGCCTGGGAGATCACCGGCTTGAGCAGCGGGCCGAACAGCAGCAGGTAGAGCACCGGCTGCAGCATCCCGATGATGACCCACGCCGGGTTGCGCAGGTTCATCCGCAGGCTGGCGGTTGAAGACGATCCAGGACTCGCGGAGGAAGAGGGTCATGCCTCGGCTCCTTCGGTGGTGGGGGCGTCGGTCGCGGCGGCACCGGCCTCGGCGTCGCGCAGCGAGCGGCCGGTCAGGGTGAGGAAGACGTCGTCCAGGGTGGGCCGGACGACCTCGATCGACTCCAGGGCGACCCCGGAGGCGTCCAGGTCGCGCAGCAGCCCGGGCACCGCCTTGCCGGCGCGGGCCACCCGGCCGCGGACGTGGTGACCGTCCACCTCGACGTCGCCGCTGATCGTGGCGAGCTTTGTCGCGCGCGATCCTCACCTGCTCGTCGGTGCTGACCTCGAGGTCGACCAGGTCGCCGGCGACGGCGGCCTTGAGGTTGTCGGCGGTGTCGCTGGCGACGATCTCGCCCTTGTCGATGATGATGATCCGGTCGGCCAGCGCGTCGGCCTCGTCGAGGTAGTGCGTGGTCAGGAAGACCGTCGCGCCCTCGCGGGTGCGCAGGTCGGAGATGTGCTGCCACAGGTTGATCCGCGCCTGCGGGTCGAGGCCGGTGGTCGGCTCGTCGAGGAAGACCAGCCCCGGCGAGTGGATCAGCGCCATGGCGATGTCGAGGCGGCGCTTCTGACCGCCCGACATGTTCTTCGGCATCCGCCGCCACAGCCCCTCGAGTCTGGATTCGGTCGAAGAGTCTCCTGGCCCTTGGCCACCGCGGCCTTCTTGGACATCCCGTAGAGCATCCCGTGGTCCACGACCTCGTCGCCGGCGTAGGCGCCGGAGAAGGTCGAGCCGACCTGGGAGCAGTACCCGATCGAGCGTCGTACGTCGACCGGCTGGGTCGCGACGTCGTACCCGGCGACGGTGGCGGTGCCCGCCGTCGGTCGCAGCAGCGTCGTCAGCATCCGCAGCGTGGTGGTCTTGCCGGCGCCGTTCGGGCCGAGGAAGCCGACGACCTCGCCCTCGGCGACGTCGAGGTCGACGCCGCGCACCGCGTGCACCTCGCGCTTCTGCTTGCCCTGCCCGGTGTGGAAGGTCTGCACGAGCCCTCGTGCCTCGATCATCGCGATCCCTTCGTAGTCAACGTTGAACACGGAGTATTCAAGATTGAACACGACCGCGTCAACCGATCGCGCTCACCCCCGCCGCACGCTCTGACCCTGCCACCGCCGCCGAATCATCGGCGAGCGCTTTTCGCGCGGCTCAGCGGCCCAGGAGTGCCCGGTAGCGGTCGCGGTCGCTGCTCATCTGCCAGCCGGGATCGTCGGCCGGCGGCGCCCACGCGGCCGGGTCGAGCGGCAGGTCCCCGCGCCGGAGCCTGCTCGATCGTCTCGCGCAGCCAGGCCAGGCTCGGCGATGGCCAGGTCCAGCCACAGGGTGACCATGCGCAGTGCGTGCGGTGGCGCCGCCTCGGGGCCGACCGGTGTGCCGAGGTCGGCGACCACCTGCTCCAGCGCGGTCCGGCGCCGGGTGAGCGAGCGCAGCGCCCGGGCCGGGGACAGCAACGGCAGCAGGCAGATCGCGGCGCTGAACGCCGTCCGATCGACGGTGCTGACCTCCTCCAGCCCGCTGCGGATCAGCCGCTCCAGCTCGGTGCGGCCGGAGTCGGTCAGGCTCGTAGACCGCGACCGGGCGCCCACCGTCCACCAGGTCGGTGCGGGTCACGTGGCCCTGCCGGGCCAACGTGGACAGGCCGTTGTAGATCGAGCCGGGGTTGACGTGCGCCCAGTCCTCGACCTGCCAGGACAGCAGGCTCGCGCCGGATCTGGTAGCCGTTGACCGGCTCGAACAGCGCGACCGCACCCAGGAGCAGCATCCGGGTGTCGTGGGTCGCCATGACGCCTGAGTCTAGGAGGCGCGGGGAATGCCGGCTCCGGGGCGGAGGTTGCAGCCCGTCGTGACCTCCCCCACCACTACGCCGATCAGCCGAGCGAGCGTGGGACTGCGCAGCGACCGGGGTCCGATCCTCGCCTCGGTGATGCTGAGCGTGGCGCTGGTCGCGATCGACACCACGATCCTGGCGACCGCGGTGCCGGCGATCGTCGAGGACCTGGGCGGGTTCACCCAGTTCCCGTGGCTGTTCTCGACGTACCTGCTGGCGCAGGCGGTGACCACGCCGATCTACGGCAAGGCTCGCCGACGTCTTCGGCCGCAAGCCCCTCATGCTGCTGGGCATCGGGCTCTTCGTGCTCGGCTCCGTGCTGTGCGCCGTGGCCTGGAGCATGACGGCGCTGATCGTGTTCCGCGCGATCCAGGGCCTCGGTGCCGGCGCGATCCAGCCGGCCTCGGTCACGATCATGGGCGACATCTACTCCGTCGCCGAGCGGGCCGTCGCGCAGAGCCTACGTCGCGGGCGTGTGGGCTACCGCCGCGGTGGTCGGCCCGACCCTGGGCGGGCTCTTCTCCGAGCAGGCTCTCCTGGCGCTGGATCTTCTGGATCAACGTGCCGCTGGGCGCGCTCGCGGCGTACGTCCTGGCGCGGCGGTTCGACGAGTCCGCGGCCGGTACGACGCGCGGCGAACGACGGCCGATCGACGTCGGCGGGGCGGTGCTGCTGGCGCTCGCCGCCGGTCTGCTGCTGCTCGGGCTGCTCGAGGGCGGCATCCGCTGGGCCTGGTGGTCGCCCGCCGGGGTGGGGATCTTCGTGGCGGCCGTGGTGCTGCTGCTCGCCTTCGTCGCCGTCGAGCGACGGGTGCCGGACCCGGTCCTGCCGCTGTGGGTGTTCCGCGACCGGGTGCTCAACGCAGCGACGATCGGGGCGTTCGTGGTGGGCATGCTGATGCTGGGCGTGACGTCCTACGTCCCGGTCTACGCGCAGCGGGTGCTCGGCGCGGGCGCCGTCACCGCCGGCCTCGCCGTCGCCGCGCTCGCCATCGGCTGGCCGATCGCGGCGAGCAGCGCCGGCCGGTTCTACCTGCGCCTCGGGTTCCGTCCGTGCCTGCTCGCGGGCTCGCTCTTCGGCGTCCTCGGCACCGGGATCGTGCTGCTCGTCGGACCGGGCAGCCCGGTCTGGCTGCTCGCGCTCGGCTGCCTGGTCCTCGGCCTCGGGCTGGGGTACGTCGCCAGCCCCAGCATCGTCGCCGCGCAGTCCGCCGTCTCGTGGAGCCACCGCGGGGTCGCCACCGGCACCAACATGTTCGCCCGCTCGGTCGGCAGCGCGGTCGGGGTCGCCGTCTTCGGCGCGGTCGCCAACGGCGTCGTCGCCTCCCGGCTCGGTGGGGGTCATCGTGCCGGGGACGTGGACCTGGACGCCCTGCCGGTCGGCGTCCTCGAGCCGGCGCTGCACGCCGTCTTCGTCGGCGTCGCGCTCACCGCGCTGGCGCTGGTGGCGGCGGGTCTGGTCATGCCGAAGAGGTTCGAGCCGGTCGCGGACTGACCGCCCGCGCGCATGTGACCCGCGAGTAGGATCGCGCTCATGAAGCGTGAGATCTACGACGAGGACCACGAGGCCTTCCGCACCTCCGTCAAGGAGTTCGTGGACCGCTCGGTCCTGCCGCACACCGAGGAGCACATCGCCGCCAAGGCGCTGCCCCGGGAGTTCTGGCTCGAGGCCGGCAAGCAGGGCCTGCTCGGCCTCGAGGTTCCCGAGCAGTACGGCGGCGCCGAGGCCGGCGACTTCCGGTTCAACGCCGTGCTGCAGGAGGAGCTCGCCAAGGTCGGCGCGGCGTACCCGACCTGCCACGGCATCCACGCCGACATCACCGCGCCGTACATCGTCGAGCCTGGGCACCGAGGAGCAGAAGGAGCGCTGGCTCCCGGGCGTCGTCTCCGGCGAGATCCTGCTCGGCATCGGGATGACCGAGCCGTCCGGCGGCTCCGACCTGGCCGCGCTGAAGACCACGGCCGTGCGCGACGGCGACGGCTGGATCATCAACGGCTCGAAGACCTTCATCACCAACGGCTACTCCGGCGACCTGTTCGTCACCGCCGTGCGCACCGACCCGGAGAAGGGCCCCAAGGGCATCACCCTCTTCGGCATCGAGGCGACCGCCGAGGGCTTCTCGCGTGGCCGCAAGCTCGACAAGGTCGGCATGGAGGAGTCCGACACCGCCGAGCTCTTCTTCGAGAACCTGCGGGTCACCGACGCCGAGATCATCGGCGAGACTCAACATGGGCTTCATCCACATGATGCAGAAGCTCCCGCAGGAGCGCCTCGGCTGCGCGGTCGCGAACGTCGCGCACGCCAAGCAGATCCTGCTGGAGACGATCCAGTACGCCAAGGAGCGCCAGGCCTTCGGCGCCCCGATCGGCACCTTCCAGCACAACAAGTTCCTGCTGGCCGACCTGGTCACCCGGATCGAGGCCGCCGAGGCCTACATCGACAAGTGCGTGCTCAACCACTCCCAGAAGACCCTGACGGCCATCGACGCCGCCAAGGCCAAGTGGTTCTCCTCGCAGGTCCAGTCCGAGGTGCTCGACCACTGCGTCCAGGCTCCACGGCGGCTACGGCTTCATGAACGAGTACCGCGTCGCTCGCGCCTGGCGCGACGCCCGCGTCACCAAGATCTGGGCCGGTTCCAACGAGATCATGAAGGGGTCTCATCGGCCGCGACCTCGGCCTCTGAGATCCGCCTGCCGAGTGCCGGGCCCGTGCGGGGCTCGGCACTCGCGTCTTTTCCGGGTCGCGCCGCGACCCGTCGGTCGGGGATCATGGGCGGGTGAGTGACGCGAACGCCCTGGTGGCAGAGCCCGGACCCCACGAGGACGAGCCCCACGAGCAGGGCTTCAACGACCGGCTGAACTGGCTGCGTGCCGGTGTCCTCGGCGCCAACGACGGCATCGTCTCGACCGCCGGCATCGTGCTCGGCGTGGCCGGTGCGACCACCGACCGGACGGCGATCCTCATCGCGGGCGTCGCGGGCCTGGCGGCGGGGGCGATGAGCATGGCGGCGGGGGAGTACGTCTCGGTCAGCACCCAGCGCGACTCCGAGGAGGCGCTGCTCGCCAAGGAGAAGCGCGAGCCTGCGCGAGGACCCCGAGGACGAGCTCGCGGAGCTCGCCGGGCTGTACGTCGACAAGGGGCTCGAGCCCGACCCGGCGCTCGAGGTCGCCAAGCAGACTCACGGCGAAGGACGCGCTCGCCGCGCACGCCGAGGTCGAGTCGGGCATCGACCCCGACGACCTCACCAACCCGTGGAACGCGGCGCTGGCGTCGATGATCTCCTTCACCCTGGGCGCGCTGCTGCCTCTGCTCACCATCCTCCTGGTCGCCGCCGACGCGCGCGTCTGGGTCACGGTCGCCGCGGTCGTGGTCGCCCTCGCGGTCACCGGCTGGGGCAGCGCGAGGCTGGGCTACGGCTCCTGGCGGCTCGCGGTGCTGCGCAACGTGGCAGGCGGGCTGATCGCGATGGCGGTCACCCACGGCATCGGCCAGCCTGGTCGGCACCCAGGTGTGATGCGGGCCTTCGCCGCCGTCGTACCGCCCCCGGAGGTGGTGGCCCACCTCGACGCCTTCCTCGAGCCGCGCCGTGCAGCCGCTGACTTCCGCTGGACCCGCCCCGAGCACCTGCACATCACCCTGGCGTTCATGGCCGACGCCGAGCCCCGCCGCGTCGACGAGTACGTCGACCGCCTCGCCACCGCGCTCGACGGCCTGCCGTTGGACGCCCTCGCGCTGTCCGGCGCGGTGGTCTTCCCCACGTCGGCGAGGGCCGGGTCCTCGCGACCGGCGTGACAGGCGCGGACGTGCTCGGCACGGCGTCCGTGCGGGCCCGCAACGCGGCCGTGGCCTGCGGGATCGAGGTCGACGGCCAACGCTTCACCCCGCACGCCACGGTCGCCCGCACCGGCGGCCGGTTCGTGGAGATGACCTCGTGGGTGCGCCTGCTGGAGACCTACACCGGACCGCCCTGGCCGTTCGGCTCGGTCGAGGTGATCGCCTCGCACCTGGGCGAGGGACCGCGCCGCTCGCCCCGCTACGAGACGCTCGCCGAGATCGTCCTGTAGCCCCCGAGAACGCCGGAAGGCCCGGACCCACGCGGGATCCGGGCCTTCCGAGCAGTGCGTCAGCCGAGTGCGCGGACGATGTCCTCGACCCGGTCCTTCGCGTCGCCGAACAGCATCTGGCTGTTGTCGCGGAAGAACAGCGGGTTCTGCACCCCGGCGTACCCGGCGGCCATGGAGCGCTTGAAGACGATGACGTCCTTGGCGTTCCAGACCTCCAGGACCGGCATGCCGGCGATGGGCGAGGTCGGGTCCTCCGACGCGGCCGGGTTGACCGTGTCGTTGGCGCCGATGACCAGCACGACGTCCGTCTCCGGGAAGTCGTCGTTGATCTCGTCCATCTCCAGCACGATGTCGTAGGGCACCTTGGCCTCGGCCAGCAGCACGTTCATGTGACCGGGCAGGCGGCCGGCGACCGGGTGGATGCCGAACCGTACGTCGACGCCCTTGGCCCGCAGGCTTCGCGGTGAGGTCGGCGACCGGGTACTGCGCCTGCGCGACCGCCATGCCGTAGCCCGGCGTGATGATCACCGAGGACGCACCGGCCAGCGAACTCGGCGGCGGCGTCGGCCTGGATCTCGCGGTGCTCGCCGTAGTCGACGTCCGCGCCGGCGGGCGCCTCGATGCCGAAGCCACCGGCGATCACGGAGATGAACGAGCGGTTCATCGCCTTGCACATGATGTACGACAGGTAGGCACCGGAGGAGCCGACCAGCGCGCCGGTGACGATGAGCAGGTCGTTGCCGAGCAGGAAGCCCGACGCGGCCGCGGCCCAGCCGGAGTACGAGTTGAGCATCGACACCACGACCGGCATGTCGCCGCCGCCGATGGAGGCGACGAGGTGCCAGCCGAGTGCCAGCGCGAGCACGGTGAGCACGACCAGGATGACGTCCTGGCCGGTGCCCTCGTCGAGCGAGACGTAGACGATCGTCAGGATCGCGAACAGCGCCAGCGAGCCGAGGTTGATGAAGTTCTTGCCCGGCAGCACGAGCGGCGCGGACTTCATCTTCGCCGACAAGCTTGAGGTTGGCGACGATCGAGCCGGTGAAGGTCACCGCGCCGATGAAGATGCCGATCGAGACCTCGGCCTCGTGGATGTTGACCAGGCTCGACAGCGACTCGTGGGAGCCGAGGATGTGGCCGTTCCAGCCGATCGCGACGGCGGCCAGACCCACGAAGGAGTGCAGCAGCGCGATGAGACTCGGGCATGCCGGTCATCTCGACGATCTTCGCCCGCCACAGGCCGATCGCCCCACCGATCGCGATGGCGGCGAGCATCAGCAGGATGACCAGGGCGCGGTTGTCGACGTACTCACTGACGTCGATGACGCCGGCCACGGTCGCGACCAGCGCGACGGCCATGCCGACGATGCCGAAGGTCAGGCCGTTCTTGGCGCTCTCGTGCTTCGAAAGGCCCGCCAGGGACAGGATGAACAGCAGGGCGGCGACGATGTACGCCGCGCCGGTGATCGAGGTGATGTCCATGGATCAGGCTCCCTTGCTGAACATCGAGAGCATGCGGCGCGTGACCGCGAACCCACCGAAGACGTTGATCGAGGCCAGCAGGATCGCCACCAGCGAGAGGCCGAGGACGAGGTTGTCGTCGCTCGGCACCTGCAGCAGCGCGCCCACGACGACCACGCCCGAGATCGCGTTGGTCACCGACATCAGCGGCGTGTGCAGCGCGTGCGCCACCTTGCCGATGACGTAGTAGCCGATCACGATCGAGAGCATCAGCACGGTGAAGTGCCGGCGCAGGCTCCTCGGTCGGGGCGAGCGCGTTGACCAGCCAGAAGAGGGCGATCGCGCCGAGCGTGATGCCGACCTTGGCGCCCGCGGAGAGCGGCGCCTTCTCCGGCTTGGGCTCGGCGGCCGCAGCGGGAGCGGCGGCCGGGGCGGCGGAGACCTGCACGGCCGGCGGCGGCCAGGTGGACTCCCCGTCCTTCACGACCGTGATGCCGCGCTGGACGACGTCGTCGAAGTCCAGCGTCAGGTTGCCGTCCTTCTCCGGGGTCAGCAGGCTTGAGCAGGTTGACGATGTTGGTGCCGTAGAGCCTGGGACGTCTGCGCGGCCGGGCGGCCGGCGAGGTCGGTGTAGCCCAGGATCGTGACGCCGTTCTCGGTGACGACCTTCTGGTCGGTCACGGTGCCCGCGGCGTTGCCGCCGTTGGCCGCGGCCATGTCCACGATCACGGAGCCGTTCGCCATGCCGGCGACGGTCTCGGCGGTGATCAGCGACGGGGCCGGGCGGCCCGGGATGAGCGCGGTGGTGATGACGATGTCGGCGGCGCGCGCCTCCTCGTCGTACATCGCGGCGGTGGCGGCGACCTGGGCCTCGGACATCTCCTTGGCGTAGCCGTCGGAGGAGACCTCCTGCTCCATGTCGACGTGCACGAACTGCGCACCCATCGACTCGACCTGCTCGGCCACCTCCGGGCGCACGTCGAACGCGCGCACCACGGCGCCCATCGCCGACGCGGCACCGATGGCGGCCAGGCCGGCGACACCGGCGCCGACCACGAAGACGCGGGCCGGCGGGATCTTGCCGGCGGCGGTCACCTGACCGGTGAACATGCGGCCGAACTCGTGGGCCGCCTCGACGACGGCGCGGTAGCCCGCGACGTTGGCCATCGAGGACAGCACGTCCATCGACTGCGCGCGCGAGATGCGCGGCACGGCGTCCATCGCCAGCGCCGTCACACCGGCGGCCTGCAGGCTTCTCCAGCAGGCTCGGGGCTGCGGGCCGGGGCGAGGATCGAGATGATCGTGGCGCCCGGGCGCAGACGGCCGATCTCCTCCTCGGAGGGGGCGTTCACCTTCACGACGACGTCGGCGGACCACACCTCCTCCGACGTACCGACCCGCACACCGGCGTCGGTGAAGACTGCGTCGGGCTGGTCGGCGGCCTCACCGGCGCCGGACTCGACGACGACGTCGTAACCGAGGTTGGTCAGTTGGGATACGGTCTTGGCGGTGGCCGCAACCAGGGTCTCGCCCGGTTTCGACTCGCGGGGGATGCCGATGAGCACGGAGCCTCCAGGCTTTCTGTGAGTACAGCGCTGGTCAACCTACACACGGCTCACCCCCTCACGGGGCCCGTCTTACGTGTGACGTACGTCTATGCAGAGGCGTGCTCAGCCCGCGGCGATGCCGTAGAGCCGGTCTCCCGCGTCGCCCAGGCCCGGCACGATGTAGCCCTTCTCGTTGAGCTTCTCGTCCTGGGCCGCGGTGACGATCGTCACCGGGATGTCGAGGTGCGCGAGCTCCTGCTCCGGGCGCTCGCAGCCCTCGGGCGAGACCAGCAGGCAGACCGCGGTGATGTGGTCGGCGCCGCGCTCGACGAGGAAGCGGATCGCGGCGGCGAGCGTGCCGCCGGTCGCGAGCATCGGGTCGAGGACGTAGCACTGGCGCCCGGTCAGGTCGTCGGGCAGCCGCTCGGCGTAGGTCACCGCCTCCAGGGTCTCCTCGTTGCGGACCATGCCGAGGAAGCCGACCTCGGCCGTGGGCAGCAGCCGCATCATGCCGTCGAGCATGCCGAGCCCCGCCCGGAGGATCGGAACGACGAGCGGGCGCGGCGTCGCGAGCCGGACCCCCGTCGTCGGCGCCACCGGCGTCACGATCTCGGACGCCTCGACCCGCACGTCGCGGGTCGCCTCGTAGGCCAGCAGGGTGACCAGGCTCGTCGGCCAGCGAGCGGAACGTCGGCGAGTCGGTCTCCTGGTCACGCAGGACGGTCAGCCTTGTGGGCGACGAGGGGGTGGTCGACGACGATGGTGCGCATGGGTGAACCTTAGAGCGGCGCGGCCGAAACGCCCCTAGCCCCACGGGCCTTCCCGTGTCACGCTTGGGCCATGTCCGCAGCCGACGCCGTCGACTTCGCGCTCGCCGCCTTCCGCGAGGAGGGGGTGTGGCAGCCTGCCGAGCCTGACCCCCGACCACGCGACCGACGTCGAGACCCTCGTCTCGGCACTGCGCCGCTTCCCCGGCGACGGCGGCGCGGTGGGCCTGGTCGCGGTCGAGGAGGACTTCTTCGTCGTGGTCCGGGTGGCCGGCCAGCAGACCCGGGTGATGCTCTCCGACATCACCGCGGCGAGCGAGTGGGAGCCTGGCGGCCGAGGTGGTCGAGCACCTGGGGCTGCCCGCGGTGGACGACGAGGACGACCCGGAGCCCGCCGGCGACCTCGAGTCCGCTGAGCGACCTCGGTGTGGACGCGATGTTCCTCGCCGAGGTGCTGGACGACGACGAGCTCTACCCCGACGAGATGCTCTCCGAGATCGCCCGGGGCATGGGCTTCGGGGAGCTCTTCGACGACGTCGTCGGCCTGACCTCCGCGTGAGGTCCGCCTGGGACGAGCCGATGCGGCTCGCGCTGGCGGAGGCGTCCGCGGCGCTGGCCTCGGGCGACGTACCGATCGGGGCGGTGGTGCTCGACGCCGCCGGCGCGGTGCTCGGCGCCGGCCACAACGTCCGCGAGCGCGACGGCGACCCGACCGGCCATGCCGAGGTGGTCGCCCTGCGCGCGGCTGCGGAGTCCCGCGGCGAGTGGCGGCTCTCGGGATGCACCCTGGTGGTGACCCTGGAACCGTGCACGATGTGCGCCGGCGCGGCCGTGCTGTCACGGGTCGACCGCGTCGTCTTCGGTGCCTACGACGACAAGGCGGGCGCCGTGGGCTCGCTGTGGGACGTCGTACGGGACCGGCGGCTGAACCACCGTCCCGAGGTCCTCGCCGGGGTGCTGGCGGAGGAGTCGGCCGCGCTGCTGGAGTCCTTCTTCGCCACCCAGCGATGAGTCAGGGGTCGGCGCCGGGTCTGCACCGGGCATGACGACTCTCGACCTCGGGCCCGCCACGACCACCCTCGCCGAGCCTGGTGCGCTCGGTCGGCGACGACGAGCTTGGTGGCCCCGACCCCCTGCCCGGAGTACGCCGTCGGCGACCTCGTCGACCACATCGGCGGCCTCGCGGTCGCGTTCACCGGCGCGGCCCGCCGACAGCCCGTGCCCGGAGCCGACCAGGGCGGGACGGGCGATGCCTCGCGGCTCGAGCCGGGGTGGCGCGACCGGATCGCCGCGGACCTGGCGGAGCCTGGCCCGGGCCTGGCGCGACCCGGCGGCGTACGACGGCACCGCCTCCGCCGGTGGCGTCGAGATGCCGGGCGACGTGGCCGCGGCGGTCGCCCTCAACGAGGTGGTCGTGCACGGCTGGGACCTGGCCACGGCACTCGGCCGGCCCTACGCCCCCGCGGAGCAGGACGTCGCCGCGTGCCTGTCCTTCGCCCGGCCGTTCTCGACGCCCGAGGCGGCGGCCGAGCGCGGCGGCGCGTTCGGCCCGGTGCAGCCGGTCCCGGCGGGCGCGGACCCGCTCACCGAGCCTGCTCGCGCTGCTGGGCCGCCGCGCCTGACTCAGCGCAGAGCCGCCGCCTCCGCGGCCAGCCTTGCTGATCCGCTCCCAGTCCCCGGAGGCCAGGGCGTCGGCCGGGGTGAGCCAGGAGCCGCCGACGCAGCCGACGTTCGGGAGTGCGAGGTAGCCGGGCGCGGAGGCCGGGGTGATCCCGCCGGTCGGGCAGAACCGGGCCTGGGGGAGCGGACCCGCCACCGACCTCAGGTACGGCGCACCGCCGGCCGCCTCCGCCGGGAAGAACTTCATCTCGGTGAGCCCCGCTTCCAGCACGGCCAGCACCTCCGAGACCGTCGAGGTGCCGGGCAGGAAGGGCACCCCGGTCGCGGCCATCGCGGCCAGCAGCGCGGGCGTCGAGCCCGGGGAGACCAGGAAGCGGGCGCCTGCGGCCACCGCCGCCTCCGCCTGGTCGGGGCTGGTGATGGTGCCGGCGCCGAGGACGATCTCGGGCACCTCGGCGGCGATCAGCCGCATCGCGTCCAGGGCCACCGGCGTGCGCAGGGTCAGGCTCGATGGCGGGCAGCCCGCCGTCGACGAGCGCGCGGGCGACCGGGACGGCGTGCGCGAGGTCGTCGATCACCACGACCGGCAGGACGGGGACGAGGTCGAGGACCACGTCGGTGTGCTCAGGAGCGGACAAGGGGCACCTCCGCGGCGGGGGAGAGGACGGGGAAGACGGACGCGCCCTCGTCGGCGGGGCCGACGGTCGCGCGGAAGGCCGCGAACAGGCTCGCGGCCGGTGCCGGCCCACTCCGCGCCGGAGGGAGCGGCGCCGGACGGTGTGCGGCCGGAGAGACTCGGCGTCGATCGTGAGGGTGCCGGCGTCGGCGTCCAGGGTGATCACGTCGCCGTCCCGGACCCGGGAGAGCGGCCCGCCGAGGGCGGCCTCGGGCGTCACGTGGATCGCGGCCGGCACCTTGCCGGACGCGCCGGACATCCGCCCGTCGGTGACGATCGCGACCTGCCGACCGCGGTCCTGGAGCACGCCGAGCGCCGGGGTCGACCTTGTGCAGGCTCGGGCATCCCGTTGGCGGCCGGGCCCTGGTAGCGGATCACCGCCACCAGGTCGATCCCGTCGAGTCTCGCCGTCGGAGAAGGCCAGCAGGAAGTCGTGCTGGTCGTCGAAGACCCGCGCCGGCGCGGAGATCCGCCGGTGCTCGGGCGCCACCGCGGAGGTCTTGACCACCCCGGTGCCCAGGGGGCCGCGCACGACCTTCACGCCGCCGTCGGCGGAGAAGGGGGCCGAGGCGGGCCGCAGCACGTCCAGGTCCAGCGACTCTGCCGGACCGGGCCGCCAGGTGAGCATCCCGTTCGCGAGGACGGGCTCCTCGGTGTAGCGGCGCAACCCGCGCCCGACGATCGTCTCGACGTCCTCGTGCAGCAGGCCCGCGTCGAGCAGGGTGCGGACCAGGAAGCCGATCCCGCCGGCGGCGTGGAAGTGGTTCACGTCGGCGGCGCCGTTGGGGTAGATCCGCGCCAGCAGCGGTACGACGGCCGAGAGCTCCGCCAGGTCGTCCCAGGCTCAGCAGGATGCCGGCCGCACGCGCGATCGCGACCAGGTGCAGGGTGTGGTTGGTGGAGCCGCCGCTGGCGAGCAGGGCGACGCAGGCGTTGAGCACGACCTTCTCGTCGACCATCTCGCCGAGGGTGGGCGCACCGCCTGCCTGTGCCGTGCGTCGTACGGCCACGGCGGCGGCCTCGCGGGTGAGCGCCTCGCGCAGCGGGTTCTCCGGGTTGACGAAGGAGGAGCCCGGCAGGTGCAGGCCCATCACCTCCATCACCAGCTGGTTGGAGTTGGCGGTGCCGTAGAAGGTGCACGTCCCCCGGGAGTGGTACGACGCGGCCTCGGCCTCCAGCAGGCTCCTCGCGCCCGATCTTCCCCTCGGCGAAGAGGCGCCGCACGGCGGCCTTCTCCTTGTTGGGCAGGCCCGAGGCCATCGGCCCGGCGGGCACCCACACGGCGGGCAGGTGACCGAAGGAGAGCGCGCCGATCAGCAGGCCGGGCACGATCTTGTCGCACACGCCGAGCAGCAGCGCGCCGTCGAACATGTCGTGGGAGAGCGCGATCGCGGTGGACATGGCGATCACGTCGCGGCTGTAGAGCGAGAGCCTGCATGCCGTCGCGGCCCTGGGTGACGCCGTCGCACATCGCGGGCACCGCGCCGGCCACCTGGGCCAGGCCGCCCGCACGGATCACCGCGTCCTTGAGCACGGGCGGGTAGGCGCCGTACGGCTGGTGGGCGGAGAGCATGTCGTTGTAGGCTGGTGACGATCGCCAGGTTGGGCTTCTGCCCGCGCGCCAGGCTCGGCCTTGGCGGGCTCGTCGGCCGCGGCGAAGCCGTGCGCGAGGTTGGCGCACGCGAGGCGGCCGCGCGCGGGTCCGCGCCCGGCCGCCGCACGCACCCGAGCCAGGTACGCCGTACGGGTCGCGGCGCTGCGCTCGGTGAGCCGACGGGTCACGTCGGCGAGGACGGGGTGGGTCATGCTCACTCCTGCCAGGTGCGGCCCTCGCGCGCCAGCAGCGTCGCTGCCGCGGCGGGACCGGCGGTTCCGGGGTGGTAGCGGACCGGCTCGAGCGCCGAGCGCTGCCACTGCTCGATGATCGGCTCGGTCCACGCCCACGCGGCCTCGACCTCGTCGCGGCGCATGAACAGGGTCGGGATGCCGCGCATGACGTCGAGGAGCAGCCGCTCGTAGGCGTCCGGGCTGCGCTCGTCGAAGGCGTCGGCGTAGGCTGAGGTCGAGCGAGGCCGGGTGCAGCCGGATCCCACCGGGGCCGGGGTGCTTGGCCGTGACGTGCAGCTGCATGCCCTCGTCGGGCTGCATCCGGATGGTCAGCCGGTTCGGCGTGGTGACGCCCTCGCTGTGCGGGAACATCGCGTGCGGCGGCTCCTTGAAGACGACCTCGATCTTCGACTCCTTGCGCGCCAGCCGCTTGCCCGTGCGCAGGTAGAACGGCACGCCCGCCCAGCGCCAGTTCTGCACCTCGGCACGCAGCGCCACGAAGGTCTCGGTGGTGCTGGGGTGCCCGATCTCCTCGCCGTACGTCGTGTACTGCCCGCGCACGGTGCTCCGGTCCGCCTCCGCGCCGGTGAGCGGCTTGAGGGCGCGCAGCACCTTGAGCTTCTCGTCGCGCACCGGGTCCCCACCGACGTACGTCGGCGGCTCCATCGCGACCAGGCAGAGCATCTGCAGGAGGTGGTTCTGCACCATGTCCCGCATCGCACCGGCCCGGTCGTAGTAGTCGCCGCGGCCGGCGGCGCCGAGGGTCTCGGAGACGGTGATCTGGACGTGGTCGACCCAGCGGGAGTCCCAGATCGGCTCGAGGAAGATGTTGGCGAAGCGGGTGACGAGGAGGTTCTGCACGCTCTCCTTGCCGAGGTAGTGGTCGATCCGGAAGATCTGCCGCTCCTCGAAGACCCGACCGACCGCGTCGTTGACGGCGCGTGAGGAGGCGAGGTCGGCGCCGATCGGCTTCTCCAGCACGACCCTGCTCTCGGTGTCGACCAGGCCCAGGTCGTCCAGGCGCTGGCAGAGCGGGCCGAAGAGGTCGGAGGAGACGGCGAGGTAGAAGACCCGCGTCCGGGTGGTGGAGCCGGTCGCGGCCTCCTCCTTGAGCAGGCCGTGCAGCAGGTCCCAGCCCTCCGGGTCGTGGGCGTCGAGGGCCAGGTGGTGCAGCCGGCTGATCAGCCGGTGCACTGCACCGGCCTCGAGGTGGTCCTCGGGGACGTGGTCGAAGATCGCGGTGGTGACGAGGTCGCGGTAGCCCGCGTCGTCGAGGGCGTGCCGGGAGACGCCGACGATCCGGGTGTCGGGGTGCAGCTGGTGCTGGCGCTCGCGCTCGTAGAGGCCGGGCAGCAGCTTTGCGGAGGGCGAGGTCGCCGGTGCCACCGAAGACCGTGAAGTCGCAGGCCGGGAGGTCGAGATCGGGCGAGAAGGAGACCCACCGACACCACGCTACGACCTAACACTGCTCTTCGGAAGCGTTACTTAGGTCTTTTTCGGATCAAAGTGGAGATGCTTAGACTCCGCGCATGGAGTCGGCGACCGCGGGAGACCTGCTCGCCCTGCTGCGCAGCGGCCGGGCGTCCACCCGCTCCGAGTCGCGCACCGTCACCGGGCTGTCCCGCACTGCGGTCGTCGCGAGGGTCAACGCGCTCGCCGCCGCCGGCCTTCTCCGGCTCGGCGCGGAGCTCGCCTCCACCGGCGGCCGTCCGCCGGGCAGCCTGGTGCTCAACACCGAGGCGGGCGTCGTGCTCGCCGCCGCGATCGGCCGCTCCCGCTCCCAGGTCGCCGTCTTCGACCTCGGCGGCACCGAGCTGTCGTCCTCCGCCGTCGACCACGAGGTCGGCGCCGGACCCGACGAGGTGATGCCCGTGGTCGCCGAGCAGCTGCGCGCGCTGCTCGCCCCGGGGTTGCCGCCCGTGCTCGGCACGGCCGTCTCGATGCCCGGTGTCGTCGACCCCGACCGGGGCGTCAGCGTGGACACGCCGGTGATGGCGGGCTGGGACGGGGTGCCGCTCGCGCCGTACCTCGCCGGGGTGGCGGACGCGCCGCTGTTCCTCGCCAACGACGCCGACATCCTCGCCCGCTCGGAGGCTCCTCGGCCACGCGGCCACCGTCCGTGACCTGCTCGTCGTGAAGGCCTCGACCGGCATCGGGCTCGGGGTGCTGGCCGACGGCCGGATCGTCAGCGGCTCCCGCGGCGGCGCCGGGGACCTCGGCCACACCAAGGTCCCCGAGGCCGCCGGCCGGCCCTGCCGCTGCGGTGACGTCGGCTGCCTGGAGACCCTCGCCGCCGGGTGGGCGCTGGTCGCGCGGCTGCGCGAGGAGGGCCGCAGCGTCGACCACGTCCGCGACCTCGTCGCCCAGGCCCACCACGGAGACGCCGAGGCCAAGCAGGCTGCTGCGCGAGAGCGGGCGCCGGCTCGGTGGTTCGCTCGCCGTCGCGATCAACCTGCTGAACCCCGAGGCCGTGGTCCTCGGCGGCGACATGGCGGGGGCGTACGACGTCTACGCCGCGGGGGTGCGCGAGGCGGTCTACGCCCGGGCCTCCGCACTGGCGACCCGGGAGCCTGCGCTTCCTCCCCTCGACGTACGGCGACCGGGCCGGGCTGGTCGGCTGCGCCGCCCTGGCCCTCGACACGGTGCTCTCACCGGCAGCCGTCGACGCGCGTCTGGCCGCGAAGGAGTAAGTTCCCGCGCATGGTCTCGGCATGGGCGGCGAATCTGCGGCTGGACACGAACTGGGTCGACTACGTCGTCATCGCCCTCTACTTCGTGTTCGTGCTCGGCATCGGGGTGATGGCGCGGCGCGCCGTCTCGAACAGCCTCGACTTCTTCCTCTCCGGGCGCTCGCTCCCGGCCTGGGTGACGGGGCTGGCGTTCATCTCCGCCAACCTCGGCGCGGTCGAGATCATCGGGATGAGCGCCAACGGCGCGAAGTACGGCATTCCGACGGTCCACTACTTCTGGATCGGCGCGGTCCCGGCGATGCTCTTCCTCGCCGTGGTGATGATGCCCTTCTACTACGGCTCCAAGGTCCGCTCGGTGCCGGAGTTCATGCTCCGCCGCTTCGGCCCGACCGCCCACCTGGTCAACGCGATCAGCCTTCGCCGTCGCCCAGCCTGCTCATCGCGGGCGTCAACCTCTACCTGCTCGCCAAGATCGTCGAGATCATCCTCGGCTGGCAGCTTGTGGATCTCGCTGATCGTCGCCGCGCTGGTCGTGCTCACCTACACCACGCTCGGCGGGCTCTCGGCCGCGATCTACAACGAGGTGCTGCAGTTCTTCGTGATCGTGGCGGCGCTGACCCCGCTGACGATCATCGGGCTGCACCGCGTGGGTGGCTGGTCCGGCCTCAAGGACCGCATCGGCGCCACCTCCGGTGGTGGTGACCAGGCTCTCGTCGTGGCCCGGCACGAACCTCACCGAGATCGGCAGCCCCGTGCTGTCGGTGCTCGGCCTGGTGCTCGGTCTCGGCTTCGTGCTGTCCTTCGGCTACTGGACGACGAACTTCGTCGAGGTGCAGCGAGCGATGGCCTCCAAGTCGATCACCGCGGCGCAGCGCGCGCCGATCATCGGCGCCTTCCCGAAGATGTTCATCCCGTTCATCGTCATCCTGCCCGGCATGATCGCCGGTGTCCTGGTGGCGCCGGTCGCCGCGGCGAAGGCCGACCCGAACAGCGACTTCGACTACAACAACTCCCTGATCTACCTGATCCGCGACCTGCTGCCCAACGGCATGCTCGGGCTCGCGGTCGCCGGCCTGCTCGCCTCGTTCATGGCCGGCATGGCCGCCAACATCTCCGCGTTCAACACGGTCTTCAGCCTACGACCTGTGGCAGACCTACGTCAAGAAGGACAAGCCCGACGGCTACTACCTCGCGGTCGGGCGCTGGGCGACGGTCGGGGCGACCGTGGTGGCCGTCGGCACGGCGATCTTCGCCTCGTCGTACTCGAACATCATGGACTACCTCCAGACCCTGTTCGGGTTCTTCAACGCCCCGCTCTTCGCGACCTTCATCCTCGGTATGTTCTGGAAGCGGATGACTGCCACGGCCGGTTGGACGGGTCTCGTCTCCGGCACGCTCGCGGCCGTCGTGGTGGCGGTGCTCGGCACCGACGTCCTCGGCCCGCTCTCGCTCGGCGTGATCGACCTCAAGGGTCAGGGCGCGAGCTTCGTCGCCGCGGGCGCGGCCTTCGTGGTCGACATCGCCGTGAGCGTCGCTGTCACCCTGGTGACCCAGCCACGACCCGAGTCCGAGCCTGCGCGGGCTGGTCTACAGCCTGACCCCCAAGCAGGACTTCCACGACGAGACCGAGGGCGAGCCTGACGTGGTGGCAGCGGCCGAGCACCCTCGCCGGCGTCGCGCTGGTCCTGGTCATCGTCCTCAACATCGTCTTCTGGTGAGGTGACCGACATGGCAGAGCAGAAGCACACCGCCGGTGCGTTCGACATCCGCACGTTCATCGCGGCCCTGATCGGCCTCTTCGGGGTCATCCTCGTCCTGGCCGGGCTGTTCGGGCCGGAGCGGACCGCCGACAGCAGGACCGACGGCTCGTCGGTCAACCTGTGGGTCGGCGTCGGCCTGCTGGTCCTCGCCGCGGTCCTGCAGGGCTGGGCGATGCTCCGCCCGACGGTCGTCGACACCGTCCCGGAATCCGCCGAGGGGACCCGCTCCGAACCCGGGGTGTGAGACCCACCGACCGTCTGCGCGCGAGCCTGGTCCACGCGAGCGCCCGCCACACCGTCCGCTACGGCGCCCGGCTCCGCTTCGCCGGCACGGACCTCCCGCGCCCCCGCCGGGTCCGCTTCGCCACCCGGCACGGCGAGGTCACCGCCTGGGAGCACGACGCGCCGCAGGCCGGACCCGGCGAGGGCCCGGCCCACGTCCACTTCCACGGCGGCGCCTGGCTGATGCGCTACCCCGAGATGGACGACTGGTGGTGTCGCTACGTCGCGGCCACGGCCGGGGTCCGGGTGCTCAACGTGGACTTCCGCGCCGGCCCCTATGTCGCCTACCCGGTCGCGCAGCACCAGTGCCACGACGTCGCCGCGGCGGTGGCCCGCTCGGCACCGGTCACGGTCGGCGGCTTCTCCAGCGGCGGTGGGCTGGCCGCCTCGGTGTGCCTGCAGGCGCGGGAGGCCGGCAGCCTTCGTGCCCCGGCTGCAGGTGCTCGGCGTGCCCGCGCTGGACGTGGCGAGCGAGGTGCCGCGCGGGCGCGGGATGATCTCGCCGTCGTTCCGCGACCTGGTCCGCCGGGTCTACTTCCCCGACCCCGCGACCCGCACGGAGCCGGCTGCCTCACCGCTGCTGGCGCCCGACCTGCGCGGGCTGCCGCGGGCGCTGGTGCTGACGGGGGAGCGCGACACCCTGCGCCCCGACGGCGACCGGTACGCCGCGCGGCTGCGCGAGGCCGGTGTCGAGGTCTGGCACGACGTGACCCCGGGCGTGGACCACTACTTCCTCACCGACGACCCGCAGCGGGCCCGGGCCACGATGGCCCGGGTGGCGGGGGAGATCGCCGCGGCACTGGCCTGACCGGCTCAGCGCGGAGTCGTGGCGCGTCGTACCCCCACGGCCCAGAGCGCGAGGTCGCGCACCAGCAGGGTGAGTCTCGCGGGCGATCATGCGGGCACCTCCTCGAGCGTGGCCAGCTCCGCGTCCGACAGCAGGCGCGACCTGACCAGGAAGCGCACGCCGTGCGGCGCCTCCAGCGAGAAGCCCGCGCCGCGTCCCCGGACGACGTCGATGGTCAGGTGGGTGTGCGACCAGTAGGCGTGCTGTGCCCGCGACATCCACACCGGTACGTCGCGTGCGAGCCCGATGTCGAGGTCCCCGAGATGGACGTCGGCATCGCCCAGCAGGAGTCTCACCGTCCGGGTAGCACATCGGCGAGGACCCGTCACAGCAGCCGCCGGACTGGTGGAAGATCACCGGGCCGTGGGCCTCGGTGAGGGTGCGCAGCAGACTCGGCTGCCGCGGCACTGACGTCGACCCTGCTGGTCACGCGGTCCTCCTGTGGTTGGTGCTGCGGTGGTGCCCGCCGCCGGGGAGGTCATACGGTCCCCGGCGGCGGGAGCGCGGTCGGCCCGGGCAGACGGCTCAGAAGAAGCCGAGGGCGTCCGGGCTGTAGGACACGAGCAGGTTCTTGGTCTGCTGGTAGTGGTCGAGCATCATCTTGTGGTTCTCCCGGCCGATCCCGGACTGCTTGTAGCCGCCGAAGGCCGCGTGCGCGGGATAGGCGTGGTAGTTGTTCGTCCACACCCGGCCGGCCTGGATCTCCTTGCCGGCGCGGAAGGCCTGCGAGCCGTCCCGCGACCACACCCCGGCGCCGAGGCCGTAGAGCGTGTCGTTGGCGATCTTGAGGGCGTCGGCCTCGTCGTCGAAGCCGGTCAGCGAGACCACCGGGCCGAAGATCTCCTCCTGGAAGATCCGCATCGAGTTCTCGCCCTCGAAGACGGTGGGCTGGACGTAGAAGCCCTCGGCGAGGTCGCCCTCGAGCACGGTGCGCTCGCCGCCGGTGAGGATCTTGGCACCCTCCTCCTTGCCGATGTCGATGTAGGACAGGATCTTCTCGAGTTTGGTCGTTGGAGGCCTGGGCGCCGATCATCGTGGTGTCGTCGAGCGGGTTGCCCTGCTTGATCGCCTCGACCCGCTGGACGGCGTCGTGGACGAAGTCGGAGTAGATGCTGCGCTGGACGAGAGCACGCGACGGGCAGGTGCAGACCTCGCCCTGGTTCAGGGCGAACATCGCGAAGCCCTCGAGCGCCTTGTCGTAGAACGCGTCCCGCTCGGCGGCCACGGAGTCGAAGAAGATGTTCGGGCTCTTGCCGCCGAGTCCAGGGTGACCGGGATGATGTTCTGGCTGGCGTACTGCATGATCAGCCGGCCGGTCGTGGTCTCGCCGGTGAAGGCGACCTTGGCGACGCGCGGGCTCGACGCGAGCGGCTTGCCGGCCTCGACGCCGAAGCCGTTGACCACGTTGAGCACCCCGGCCGGCAGCAGGTCGCCCACCAGACTCGATGAGCCTTGAGGATCGACCACGGCGTCTGCTCGGCGGGCTTGAGGACGACGGCGTTGCCGGCCGCCAGCGCGGGCGCGAGCCTTCCACACGGCCATCAGGATGGGGAAGTTCCACGGGATGATCTGGCCGACCACGCCCAGCGGCTCGTGGAAGTGGTAGGCGACGGTGTTCTCGTCGATCTCGCCGATGGAGCCCTCCTGAGCGCGCAGGGCGCCGGCGAAGTAGCGGAAGTGGTCGATCGCGAGCGGGATGTCGGCGGCCAGCGTCTCGCGGACCGGCTTGCCGTTCTCCCAGGTCTCCGCGACCGCGATCGCGGTCAGGTTCGCCTCCATGACGTCGGCGATCCTCAGCAGGACGTTGGAGCGCTCGGTCGTGGACGTGCGGCCCCACGCGGGCGCCGCGGCGTGCGCGGCGTCGAGGGCGGCCTCGATGTCCTCGGCGGTGCCGCGGGCGATCTCGGTGAACCCCTTGCCGTTGACGGGTGAGACGTTCTCGAACCAGCCGCCCTTGACGGGATCGACCCACTGGCCGCCGATGTAGTGGCCGTAGCGGCTCGCGACGGAGACGAGCGAGTCGGGCTGTCCGGGTGCTGCGTAGACGGTCATGGGTTGCTCCAGGTGTCGGTCGGGCCGTCCGGTCTGTGACGGCGGTCACGACGCTAGGAGCCGCGACGTTGCAGCCTCGTTGCGGCGATCCGGTGGATCAGGCCAATTCCTTGTCCAGACGGGCGATCTGGCCCTCGATGAGAGCCCGCATCGGCGCGCCGGCCGGCACCGCGGCCCGCTGGGCCAGCCACATGTCGTAGTCGTCGCGCCCCCACCCGGAGCGGGTCCACGCGGACATCGACTCGGGCGCACCGGAGCGGAGCAGCGCTTGGCGCAGCGAGGCGGCCAAGCCTGTCGCGGAGCCGTACGACGCCGGGCGCGCTCGACCGGGGGAGCACCGGCCCGCCGTACCCCTTCATGGCGGCGCGGAGGTCGCCCGCCGCCAGCCTGGGCCTCGACGGCCAGCCAGTCACCGGCCACCGGGGCGGTGAGCCGGTAGGGGCGCGAGGCGAGCAGGCTCCTCGCCGAGCAGCCCCCGCAGCCGGTTGAGCTCGGCGCGCAGGGTGGAGGTGCCGCCGTCCTCCTCGTAGAGCCGCACGGCCAGGCTCGTCGCCCGTCAGGCCGGCGGGGGAGGCGGCCAGCAGCGCGACGATCTCGCTGTGCCGGCGGGAGAGACGCAGCCGGTTGAGCCGTCCGCGCCCGTCGTCGACGGTCAGCAGGGCCTCGTTGTGGCCGAGCAGACTCCAGCAGCAGGCGCAGCCCGCTGGGGCGCTCGCGCACCGGAGGCGGCAGGTGGCGCGCCAGGCTCGGCCTCCGCCAGCCGGGCGGCCGCGCGGACCATCGCCATCGTCTGGGGCACGACGATCTGGTCGCCGCCGGTCACGTCGAGGACCCCCAGCAGGCTGGCTGGTTCCCGGGTCGTGGATCGGCGTCGCGGCGCAGGCTCCACGTGCGCACCGACTCCCGGAAGTGCTCCTCGCGGGTGATGAACGCGTCCCGGCCGGTGGCGAGCGCGAGCCCCGGCGCGTTGGTGCCGGCCAGCCGCTCGTCCCAGTTGCTGCCCTCGACGAAGCCGATCCGCTCCGCCTGACGGAGCCGGTCCGTCGTACCGGACACCCACAGGAGGGTGCCCTCCGCGTCCGCCAGCGCCATCACCGCGCCGCAGTCGCGCACCTCACGGCCGAGCACGTCGTCCAGCAGCGGCAGCACCCGCGCCAGCGGGTGGGCCTCGCGCCGACCGTGCAGTGCCGCGTCGGCCATCGTGACCGGTGCCGAGCCCAGGCTCCACGGCGACGCCGGCCGCGGCCGAGCGCTCCCAGGACGCGGCGACCTCCGCCCGCATCCGCTGCGGTGCGGGCTCCTGCGTCATGAGTCCAGTAGACATCGTCGTCCCCCGTGTGACCAGCGTCTCTCGTCCTCCCGACGATGTCTGCTGGAGGTTGCAACCACGTTGCATCCGCCGATCCGCGAGATCGATGTATCAGGCGGTGGGCCCGGCTGCTCTGAGCGGGGAAGGTTCCATCCCCCCAAGGAGACTGCAATGCCCCGTATCCCCCAGATCCGCTTCTCGCCCGTCGCGCTCGCCCTCGTGGTGGTCGCGCTCCTGCTCGGCAGCACCAGCGGTGCCGTCGCCGGCGCACTGATCACCGGCAAGCAGATCAAGAACGAGTCCGTCACCGGTGCCGACATCAGGAACGGCAGCCTCGGCAGCGTCGACATCCAGAACAACGGCCTGCTCGGCGCCGACGTCCGCGACGGCTCCCTCACCCACGTCGACATCGCCGACGAGCCGGCTGCGTGGGGAGCCGCCACGAAGGTGCAGACCGACAACTTCACCGCCGGCACGTGGACGCCCGTGGTGTCGAAGGCGCTCGTCACCGGCCGTGCGGGCTACCTCACCATCACCGGCACCCTGTACGCCGAGGACGACTTCAGCCTCGCCGGCACGGGCCGTCTCGCCTACGACCTGCGCATCGACGGCAAGGTCGTCGACGCCCGGAAGCCTCCTGATCTTCGCCGACCCGGGTGCGGGGGAGAACGGCGCCGCCACGATCGTCGTACCGGTGGCGGCGGGTGGACACACCGTCCAGGCTCGTCGTCAAGGAGCAGGGCTCCGGCACGTACCTCTACGGCGGCGAGACTCAGCGCGGTGTACACGCCGACCGGCAGCTCCAGCGGGCTCGCCCTGGTCGCCGGCCGCACGGTGCACCCGCGCACCGCCAACCGGTGACGGCCGAGGCGCTGACGGGCTGTCACGGGTAAAGATTCCGGCAATCGCCCTGCAGGCGGAAACGCTGCGTGTCAGCGTCGGGAGCACTCCACATCGCTCGTGTGGAGTGCTCCCAACTCCCTCTCCCGAGGAGATCCGTCATGCCCAATCCCGAGCGCGCCCGCTTCGGTCGCTTCTCCCCCTTCGCCCTCGCCGCCCTCGTGGTGGCCCTGCTGCTCGGCTCCACCGGCGGTGCCGTCGCCGGTGCGCTGATCACCGGCAAGCAGATCAAGAACGAGTCCGTCACCGGTGCCGACATCAAGAACGGCAGCCTCGGCAGCGTCGACATCCAGAACAACGGCCTGCTGGGCGCCGACGTCCGCGACGGCTCCCTCACCGGTGCCGACGTCGCCAACGGCTCGCTGACCAACGCGGACATCGCCGACGAGACCTCCGTCTGGGGTGCGATGGCCAACGCCCAGACCGACGACTTCACCGCGAGCGCGTGGACGCCGGTGGTCTCGAAGACGCTCACCACCCCCGCCACCGGGTTCCTCGCCGTCACCGGCACGCTGTACGCCGAGGACGACTTCGACCTGACCGGCCTCGGCTCGCTCAACTACAACCTGCGCATCGACGGCAAGGTCATCGACTCCCGCCGCACCCTGACCTACCGCGACATCGGCATCGGCGCGACTGGCTCGATCACCCTCGTCGTACCGGTCGTGAAGGGGGCGCACACCGTCCAGGTCGTCGTCAGCGAGAGCGGCAGCGGCTCCTACCTCTACGGCGGCGAGGTCTCCGCGGTCTTCTCGACGACCGGCAGCGCCACCGGCCTCGCCCAGGTCCCCGGCCGCCCGGTCGTCGGCCGCGTCAACCGCTGAGCCCGCGACGGGCGGCCGGATTTCGGCCGCCCGTCACCCTCCGGTAATCTCTGCGGCGGTGGCGTGTCCGAGCGGCCTAAGGAGAACGCCTCGAAAGCGTTTGTGGGCGCAAGTCCACCGAGGGTTCAAATCCCTCCGCCACCGCCAAATGAGTCACGTTGGAACCCTCGACGAGAGAAAGCTCGCCGGGGGTTTCTTCGTGTCCGGCCCCTGCGGTGACGACCGCCGCGGTCACCGGGCTGAGTGGGGCCTCGGCGATGAAGGGCACCCGCGAGGGGTCGTCGTCCAGGACGTCGACCGCGAAGCCCGAGAACACGGCACTGTTCAGCAGACTCCGCGCTTCGTCGTTGGACGTCTCGTAGAGACGCTGGGCGCAGGTCAGAAGTTCAATGACCTGGTCGAGCCTGTCGAACAGTCTCACTGTTGGTTGCTTGTGCGTTCTGGATCGTGCGCTGCGCGTCAGCGATCTCCAGAGCCGTGCTGGTCTGCCGTTCCTTCAGGACGTCGATCGGTACGGCGTCTGCCATGTAGGCGTCGAGCAACTTCTGCTGGTGGCGTTGTAGTTCGGCGAGTCTCCGGCGCTGGTCCGCGAGCAGGCGGTTGCTGGATTCGGCGGAGCGGCGCAGATCCTCTCGGGCCGCTTGGCTGAATGCAGCAACTTGTTCAGGAGTGAAGCGGACGCGTGCCCATTCGCGGGTGACGGCCTCTTCGACCTCGTGCACGTTGAGGTGGGGGAGGTCGCAGCCGGTGCGCTTGGTGTTCCTCCCGACGCAGTAGAAGTAGTCGTACTCCCCGCCGCGTCCCTTGGCTTTGGTGGTGCCGAGTCGACTGCCGCAGCGCCGGCAGGTGAAGGTCGGAGACTTGAGGTAGTGGGTGTGGCGCCAGGAACGGTCACCGGCGATGCGTCTTGTGCCCAGGACGTCTTGCACGCGCTGCCAGGTCACGTCGTCGACGAGCGGCTCGTGGCTGCCGTCGTAGAGCACGCCATTGAACAGGATCTGGCCCTTGTAGTACGGGTTGGTCAGCAGGCGGTGTAGTTGGCTGCTGTTGATCGGCTTGCCCACGACCTTTCGGGTGGTGCGGGACTTGAAGCCGCGTGCCGCGAGGGCGTCCCGTAGCACTGAGATCGACCAGTCGCCGGTGGCGTACTGCTCGAATGCCCAGCGCACATGCGGGGCGCGGTCTGGATCAACGCCGACGGTGCGTATCTCCACGCCGTTCACTCGTTCGACGAGGTTCAGGTAGCCGAGGGGAGCGACGCCGTTCGTGCCGCCGCGTCGGACCTTCTCGGCCATCCCCTTCTTGGCTTCGTGGGAGAGGTTCTTGGAGTAGTGCTCGGCGATCGCGGCCATGATGCCGTGTAGCAGCGAGCCGGACGGGCTGTCGTCGATCTGCTCGCTGGCGGAGACCAGGGTGGTCCCCGCCTTGCTGAAGATGGTGGCGATCTCGACGTCGTCAGTACGCGAGCGCGCCAGGCGGTCGAGTTTGTGGATGATGACGTACGCGATGTCGCCGACGCGGACGCGCTCGAGCATGGCTTGGAGGCCGTCGCGGTCAGCGGAGCGAGCAGAGGCACCTGCGTCCTTGAACTCCTCGATGACCACGGCGCCGAGTTCTCGGGCCTTTCGGAGGCAGGCTTCGCGCTGGGCCGGGATGGAGTAGCCCTCGGCCTCTCCGTTTTCGTGGCTTGGCGGGCGGTCGAAACGCGCAGGTAGATCAGCGCGTTGACCGGGGCGGTCTGCGTGTCAGGCGGCATCGTGAAGCCTCTGCTCGGCGGCGTCAGGGATCTTCATGGTGGGTTGTCCTCCAAAGGGCCTCTAGGACTCGGCCGGCTTTGACGCACGGCTTGATCGTCCGGCTCCGCGGGTGGTCTTGCCGGTCGGTGCGGCGGCTGCGGTGTGCCCGATGAAGCCTGCGATGGCTGCAGTTCGTGCGGCGGCTTCGCGCTCGATCTCCTGTTGTGCTGCGAGCGCACGTGCTTGGAGGTCAGGGTCCTCTTGGGCGGTCGTGATGCGGCGATCGATGGCGGTGCGGATCTCGTCGGTGATGGTGGTGCCGCTCAGGTTTGCGATGAACTGCAGCCTGCGAGTGCAGACGCTCTTCCACGCGGACCGCGATCGTCTTGTAGCGCTGCTGCTCAGGGTTGTCGTGCACCGTCGGCGCCTCCGGGTTTGGAGTGTTTGTAGATGGTTCTGGTGTAGGCATATGTGCCTCCTTTCGGGTTGGTTGAGGGGTGGGGGCGGACCGTTCAGGACCGGCCCCGGCCCGGTGACATTGACGCTCAGATAGGCGGCGAAATCCAGTCGGAAATGCCGTTCTGACCTGCGGAAACGGCAAACTCCGGGGGCGGGCGGGGTGATGCGGAAATCGCATCAGTCGTTCCGGCTCTCGCCGGCGCATCAGCGCCAGAACGCATACAGCCCGTCATCCGTCTCGACGACCTCGTAGTGGGCGGCCGCGAAGTCGTAGATCGCGTCGCGGTCGAAGGTCACGACATGCTGCGACTCGATGCGCCCTTCCAGGAGGCGGCTCAGGCTCGGTGCCCCAGTCGAAGGACTCGATGGTGTCGTCGACGAGCGCGTCCCGCGAGGCGAACCTGCCGTAGTAAGCTTGTTCTGGAAGTCCCGCTCGATCCCCTGCGGCCCGGTGGCCCCTTCGTGTGTGTGCCCGGGCCCGTAGTCGCGGACGTACCTGTCCACGCCGCTGAGCGTGAGGTAGAGCGCGAAGGCGGTGCCGTGGCGGCCGTAGGCGTCGGCGATCGCCTCCGCAGTCTCCGACGTTGGTGCGTGCCTGATGACGTGCAGGACGTAGGCGTCGCTCTCGACGCTGGGAATCGACTCGGAGGAGTCCCCTCCCGGGATGTCGGCTCGGTGTCGTGGTGGCTCCGCTCCAGAGTCGTTAGCCGATGGGTGTTCGTGATTCATGAGGTTGGTCCTCCTTCCTGCGTGCTTGGTTGGTTGTTGATTTCGCCGTCTCCGCCGCCCGGGAGGCTGCTGAGGTAGTCCGCCGGGCTAGTGACCCGGAAGAGGGCGGGGAGGCCGGTAGCGGCCGACAGGGCGCCGCGGAGGGCCCGCCTGCGGGCGGGGTCGTTGCTCAGCCAGATCACGGCGGGGAAGACCCCGTGTTCGGCCTGGTAGCGCCCTGTGGCGTAGTAGCTGGCGTAGCTCCAGCACTTCGCCTGGATACGTGGCAGGTGCTCGGTTCCTCGATCGATCTCTAGGAAGCCTGTGCGCCTCCCATGCGTCGTCTTCACCGTCGACTCCTGCACCGCTGGTGATGACGTATAGGTCCGGCCTGAGCCAGGCAGTCTCCCCGTGCGCGCCCAGATACTGACGCCAGTTGCGGGGCTCGGAGACCAGCGCGTCGAGGTGCAGATCAGGCTCGGTCACGTGCTGCCTCGATAACGCCGACCGCGACGTCGTTGACCGCGAGCGTGTGGTCAAGGAACGCGTATCCCGGCTCGAGGTAGCGGCGGCGCCGGCCGCCGCCTTCGCGGATCCGGAGCAGTCGCTCACCCGCAGCGGCCAGGTGCCAGACGTAGGCTGGCGGACCCGCGTCGGGCTCCTCCGATGCGGCGCTCAAGAGGGCTGATGAACCCACTCGCGTGCAGTCGCTGCAGCGTCCTGGTGCAGGCGCGTGCTCCAGCGAGCAAGGCTCTGGTGGCCGTGGAAGTGCAGGTGCTGAATGTGGCGCGTGGTGAGGAGTCTGAACCGCTCGAGCGACCTCAGAATCGCCAGGTCTCGGTCGTCGAGTTGGTTGTGTGGAGCCTCGGCAAGGTAGGCGTTCACCGGGCAACTCCTGCGCCCCTGCGGCGGCGTTCGTGGCCCCGCGGTGCGGGGTCAGTCCCATCCCAAAAGGGAGGAGACATGGGGAATGAGCCTGGGGAAACGGAACTGGTTGAGGGTCGCGACGAGACGGTCGATGCGTCGCGTTTCGTTTTGGTTTTCACGCGTCAGAAGGGTCGTCATGAGTGCCTCCGTCCTTGCTTGCGGCCAACGGGATGGTCGCCCGGTTCTGGCCAGTCGCTCGTCGGCTTCGGATCCAAGACCGGAGCGGGCGGCTCTCCGCCGTAGTTGCTCGTCGACCTCCGGCGGATCTCCTGCGCGAGCCCGGTGACCTCGGGAGGCGGAAGCGTGCGGACGGTGCACCACGGCTGCTGGGCGCCGCCGGACATGACGGTGGCGTAGGCCGTGTAGGCAGGCAGGGTCAGGAAGTCCGTTGGGTCGAGTTGCGGTGCGAAGCGCGCAAACGCGGCGGCATCCTTCGGGTCGGTCGTGGCGAAGATGAGTTTGTTGCGGGCGTTGGAATCGACAGCAGCGGCCATGGCGGTGGGCCACTGCGATCTGAACTGGTGTGCGAGGTTCCACGAGACGCCGAGCGATCGGCTCGCGGCCAGCGCGGCATCGAGTGAGGTCGGTAGGTGCGTGTAGTTCTGCGCTTCGTCGATCCAGATCGAGCCTGGTCGGTTCATCGGGTCGGGCTCGGTAGCGCGTTCGAGCGTGGCTGCCCAGGCTTCGGCGACGAGTAGCCCGCCGACAAAGCCTGCGCGGTGATCGGACCGATGAGGGACTCGTTGAGGGGAGCAAGCACGATCTTGCGTTCGCGGAACAGGTCGCGCATGTTGAACGCCGGGCTCGGTTGCCCGAGAACCCGCCGGATGCTCGGGCGGAGGAGGTACTGGCGCCACTTGTTCGACGGCGCCGCGAGCGCCGTCGCCTGGGCCTGTGGCGCCAGGGAGTCGTACCAGGCCCAGAACGCGGCGAGACCTGGGTCGGCTGCGACGTGGCCAATGACCGACCGCCTGAAGGTTGGGTCGACGAAGAGTCGAGGCAGGTCGAGCAGGGTGTGGGGCGGCAGGCCGCGGAGGGATTGCTGCACATTGGCTCGGGCGAGCGACAGCAGACCTGAGTGAGTGATGTCCTGTGTTCGGGGTCCCCAACCTTCGGCGAACACGGCGGCGAACACGGCGAGCAGGCCGTCGACGACTACGTCTGGGTCGCGGCCGAGCCGCCCGCTGCCGACGTCGAGGGGGTTGAACCCTGGAACCAGTTCGGCACTCGGGTCGAGGTCGAGGACGACCACGTCGTCGACGCGTTCCTCCGGTACCGCGCGGTCCAGGATGTCGTCGATGAGCCTGACGCTTGGGATCGATAACGAGCGCGGGGCGACCGGCGTGGAGGTCGGCTCGGATCAGGTGGAGGAGAGCGGTCGACTTGCCGGAACCGGTGGGGCCGGTAGCGACGAGGTGAAAGAGCGAGTCTTTCGCGGTCAGCGGGATCGGATCTTGGCTGCCAGGCACGGCTGATACGCCGAGGATCCGGCTTGCGTCAGTGCTCGCACGGATGGCCCGGCTTGGCGCCAACAACTTCGGATGCATCGGCGGCAGGCCGGGGAGGTCGGCTTCACCGAACGGCCATGCGGTAAAACCGACGAGTTCGGCGGCGGCGGGCGCGATGCGCCAGCGTCTGGGTGGAGTTGCCAGGTCGAGCTTCGCTGGGTTGTCGCGTCGGAGCCGCATGAAGGTGCCTGGAGTCTTGGCGGTGGAGAGTCCACCGAGCAGTCCCACCAGGAGCCGCTGGTGACGCTCGGGGTGGGCAATGCCGTCCGTGAAGACGCCGAGCCGGACGGTGGTCGCGATGCCTGCCTGGAGGAGTCGCTGGTCGTGCTGCTTGACGAGGGCGGTTGGTGCTTCGACAGTTCCATGGGCCAGCACCGACCACCATGGCTGCCCTGGGTCGATGAGTGCTCGCCGTCGGTGCTGTGGGGTGCGGCGTCGTCCGAACAGGAGTTGGAGCACGAGTGTTTCACCGGGGAGCAGACTTCTGGTTGAGGGCCGAGAGGATCGCGGTGGCGGTCCGCTGCGGGTGATCGACATTGAGTGCCAGGCCGCCCGGCCGCACATCGACCCTCACGGCGTGGTTCACCTGAAGGCGACCGGTGGCCTCGCTGTCGACGAGCAGTCCCGGCAGGAGATCGTGTGCTGTTCGGCGTAGCCAACGAATGTGCTTGCCAGAAGAACCAATCCAATAGTCGACAGCGCTCTCGTCCGTCGTCGTTGGCTGCGCGCGTGCTTCGAGAGCGACGGGCGCGCTGGTCGGGTCCGACGCCAGGCGCAGCAGGAGCGCCTCGACGGCCTGCGGTTCAAGCGGGCGGGGTGGGTAGACGCGCGCAAACGCCATGTCGTGCCGGGTCACGACTCGCCCCCGGCTGCAGTGCCGTCTTGGCCACGGGTGCGGGCATCGGTCTCGGCATCAGCCGCAGCGAGTTGTCGCTGGAGCGCCAGGAGTGCACGTGACATGCGCTGGCTGTCTGGGGCGGTGCGCCGGTCGGCGTCCACGACGATGCGGCGAGCGCCGGCCCTGGGGCGCCGTCTGGCTTGGCGCCGACGAGTCTCGCTGGTCGATCCGCTCCTGCCAGAGATCTTCGAGTGCTTCGGTATCGGGCACCCTCGGTGTCTTCGGATCGTCCGCTGGGTCGGGCGCGGAGCGCTGCGTCACCATGGCCGCCTCCACCACCACAGGCCGAGCCTGGACGAGCACGAAACCCAGTCCGAGCACGAGCGCAGCCCCGATGATCCAGGCGAAGTAGTACTGGATGATCGCGATCGCCATGGCCAAGGCGACGGCGCCGAGCAGCAGGCTCATTGCGGTGCTGACGAACCAGCCGGTCGGGTCGAAGCCAGAGCGCGCCATCACCGGTCACCCCCTGCTGGTCTGCGGCGGTCGCTCGGGACCGGATAGCCCGGGATGGAGATGTCGCTGTCGATCTGGTTGCCCCAAGCGTGCCAGCCCGGCTGCGGCCGCCGGGCGAACAGTTCGAGGTACGGGCCTGGGCTGATGCGCTCGATGACGGCGTACTGCTCTTCGGGCTTGTGGGAGTGGTCCTGCACGGGGGCATTCAGCCAAGTGGGCTGGGCGTGAAACCGCACCGGAGCCTTGCCTCTCGTAGCGAACAGCAGATGCTCGGTGGCGTTGCGAAGATTCGGTCCGAGCCCCAGGCGGAACTTCACCCAGGTCAGAGGCGACTTCACGGTGAACCCCCATGCCTCGGCGATGTCGTAGCCGATCCGCAGCGTGCTGTTGGTGACCCAGAGCCACAGGTGGGCGTTCTCTGTCGCCAGATCACCCACCGGCAAGCGGGCGATCTGGTCGAGCGTCATGAGGCTGTAGTGCTCGCCGGCGCCGTGGCGTCCCTTCTGGTGGACGTCCCACGGCGGGTCGGCCAGGATCGTGCGGTACCTCGCCGGCGACTCCGGCCGAGGCGTGAGGTTGATGACGTTGGACATAGAAAGACCTCCTTCCGGCCCCGTGCTTTCAGATTTCGGGCATGACGAAGACAGCGCACCGGCGCGATGTCTCGGTGCGGCGAGTCCGTCTCAGAGCACGTGGGCTCCACGTGCGGCGGTTGATGGGACCGCCTCCGTGGCAGAAAGCCCGTGCTCTGACCCTCGTCGGGGCTTGCCGCTACTTAAAGCCTGAGGGCCTGTGAAATGCAAGGGATGAGGGGTGCGACGCGTCGAGCGACGCGACGTCTGGTCGCTCGGAGCAACAGGTTGCGGATAACGGGGAATCGGGACGTAGTAGGTCCGAAGAATGTCGATGTGGAATGGACAACGTTCCTCGCGAGAGAACGCTCTCTGGTCCACCTTCGAGACCGCTTCGTTCCTGGCTGTGCTGGGCGGAACTAGTTGGTGAGGCAGAGGTCCGAGATGGCACCCCAGCTCATACACGGCGCAGGCTTCGACTCGGGCTCGGCGTTCGGCGCGGTCGTTAGGGTCTGGGGCTCCGGAGCGGCGGTCATCGTGATCAGTCCGCCAGGTTGCGCCACGACTGATTGGCCGCGTCGTTCATGGTGCGCCGTGCTTGCCAGTACTCGTCATCGAGCAGTCGGCCAGCCGAAGACTTCGTCCGAGTGGTCGCGTCCCAGACCATCCAAACCAGCATGGACGCGGCGGACAACAGCACCAGCAGCGCCAGCCGACCAGAGCGATGACCATCTCAGCGCCCCCGTCCCATCTGCTGCTCGAGATGCCGCAGGCGGGACCGCAGCACGGGATCGCCAGCGGCGAGGGCGTCGGCGAAGCGCTCCACCTGATAGCGCACTGCGGTGACGTGGGCATTCAGCATCGCCTCGGCCTCCCGGTCACCAGCGCCGACCGACTCGTCGTCCCCGTGCGGCGCGGTGGCCTTAGTGATCGCCCGCACCACGCTTCGTGCCATGCGCCGCTGCGTCCGCGTCACCCAGGCGGCGGCCAAGACGCCCAGCCCGCCGCCGACACCGGCGGCTCCGAGGTAGCTGAACGCCGCCACGAGGTCCGGGCCGCTCATAGCCCGAACTCCGAGCCCATGCCGCGCTGGATGCGTTCGGCCTTGGCGATGAAGCCGAGTCTCGATGCGCGTCAGTGCGGCGTTGAGGGTCTCGTCGTTGCCGGCGAGCGCGCGCCGGTACTCGTCGATGTCAACGACCCGTTCCATGATCCGTCCGGCCAGCGCCGCCGATGCGTCGACCTTGACCGCGGCGATCTTGGTCTCCGAACGGATGTCGCCGACCGCGAGGTCGAGTGCGCGCTCGCCCTGGGACACCGCTCGGCGGTGGGCCATCCTGCCGATCGGGGCTCGTTCTAGTCCGCTCATTGCTTGGTCCTTTCGTTTCGTAGGGTGCGGAACCGGCTTGGTCCGCGCCCCGGACGCTAGGTTTCGGCGAACACCCCTCGATAGGGGCCGCGAGATAGTTGGAGTGAACCGGCACAAAGTTGGAGTCACACGGTGGACTGACGGCGTCTGACACCGTGCCCTGACGCTGGGGAAGGGGCGGCCGTGGCGCAGCGCTTCGAGCCTGAGGACGTTCGGACGGACCTCCTGTACCTCCGAAAGGGGCGGGGTTACACAGACGACCGGTTCGGACGCTGCCACGCGCTCATCGGGGTGCTCGGCGGAGCGGCCGAACCCGGCGACGTCCTACGTGAGCGGCTTGAGTCGGCGATCTGGTCGCTTCGAGATGACGACGCCTCGCTGCTGATGGCCGTCTACGCGCTGAGCGATGAGACGGAAAGGCTCGCGCTGCTCTCGCAGCGGCGCGATGCCGTCGCCTCGGGCTCGGCATCGGTCGCGAGGCGGTCGCCGATCGTGACACCGCAGCCGTCGAGCGGCTGCTCACTCAGCCTGATAACGGGCTGGTACCCGAAGTCCCCGATGGGCCTGCGGGTGCCGGAGTCCCACAACGGCACGGTGCAGCACGCGGTGCATGTTCGGACGGTTGTCAGCGATCGCAGGCATCTGGAGAGCAGCCACCACTACCGGCTGTTCACGCTCTTCGACGGCGCGGAGTACGTGGCGATCGTCAGCGGCAACCCGACCGTGATGGTCGCCGGCCACGACTTCACCGTGCGCACCACCGAAATCCCGGGCGGCTACCACCACGCCTTCTGGCACAAGGAACCCCTGAGACGCGGACAGACCTACGACCTCGCGTTCAAGGTGCCCGGGGACCCGACCGAAGAAGCCTGGCTGATGTCCGAGAGCCTCGCGTTCCACGAGCCCACCAGATTCGCGGTGTTCGAGGTGCTGTTCCTGGGCGAGCAGCCGGAGTACATGTGGGAGTTCGGCGGGCTCACTGCACCAGAGGCACCGGGGGTGCCGAGCACGGAGCGGTTGCTGGAGCCGGGACCGACGTCTTCGGTGAAGGCGGAGTTCAGGGACCTGTACGGCGGGCTGTTTGCGGGGGTTGCTTGGGAGTGGAACTGGTCGACAACAGACTCAGAAGTGATGCACGGCTGCCGTTGGTCACCATGTGACGATCTGAACAACTCTCTGGCGGGTCGCCGGTTGATCTGGTGTACTCAGTGGTCCCCGACACTCCCGACCCCGGGGGTCGCTTGGATGCGCGAGCCAAGATGGTGTCGCGGGCAGTTCCGCGTGAGCAACAAGGTGATGACTCTTGACGACATACGCCGGTGATGGTCAAACATTCTCCCGGCGTGTCGCGATTGAGAATCACAACGTTGTAACTACAGTGACGGCATCACCAGAGGTGAGAGTTCTTGGTGGTCCTGCTGTCGAGCAGAATGGGGTTGACGTGTTCGTCTTTTCGGCCCAGAGTGTAACTGAGAGTTACACGTATGGAATACGAGCGAATCCCCCAAGTACCAGCAGAACAGACGGAAGTAGCGCAGGTCGAGACGATATGTCAGACCTGCGGTTCAGTGGTTTTGAGGGCGGCGGCTCCGCAACTTTCTCGCGAATCCCAGGGCGAGGTCCCGACGTCCGAGACAAGCGGTCCGCAGAAGGCTCCGGACACGCCGGGGTGCGAGTTGGACTTGCCGCCTCCACGCTTGAGGCTGGTGTCTAGGTTGGCGAAGAGCATCACGCGGAGCGCCGCGGTCAAGGGGCAGAAGAAGGCGCTCAAGCGTTTCGAGAAAAAGGGTGTGGATGGATTCCACCACGTCAAGTCAGCCGAGACCTCTGCCGTCGGTATGCGTAGCGCCAAAAAGCCGACTAGGTCTAAGTAGACTCGACAGGTCGCACGAGTTCCAGACTGCATGCGCATAGCGCCGCAGTCTGTGTTGGTTGGAATCACAAACCGCTAGCAAAGTACCTTCGTTCGCTAGTTGAAGATCCGTCGTGGATAGAACGACGCGTCGAGACGGTGGAGCCTGCTGGACAGGGGTCGCTGGCAGCGCCGCGTTACGTTAGACATATCGGGTCGGTCTCTGGCTCGGCGTGCAATCGATCACGGCTTGCGAGATGTTTCGATTCTTCCCATACCGTTCGCAGTGTTGCCCAAGGGTCTGCTTCTTGATGTTGACCTAATCGGCGTCGATGGGCGTCCGATGTCGGTGGTAACAAGCGGCCACGATTCGTTCGCCAGCCAGCTCATTCTTGCCGACATGGCGGCTGATTTGCTGGGGCACCAGGTTGAGCCTTCAACTCTTGAGGGCATGTACCAACTCGCGAGTGGCCACAAAGGGTCGACGCAAAGAGAGCAAGGCTCACTCGCTTCTTCGGCAGCAACTCCCGGACCTTGGGCAGGTCGACCACTTCGCGGACTCGTTTTAATGATGACTGAGATCGACATTGAGAGGCCTCACAGCATCATCAAGTTCCGGCTCGTGGAGTCATACGAAATCGGACGACGAAGTCTCGGCGAAGCACTCTGCATCTCGCCGCAGTACTACTATGTCGATGCGCCTCATGTGGGCGGTGCACAACGAGAACATCTGCGAGTGACGGCTCCCAAAGGGACGTTCATCGAGTCAGCCCAGCTGTACGTCGATGGAGACGAAAGTACTAGCCACGGAGGTCCCGACGCGACCTTCATCAAGAAGGTGACCCCAGAACGGTCTATATGCTACACGGCTGGGTTGTCGCCCGCAGAGTACTTTCTTCTCCTAACCCTGCGACCGGTACCTCGCGGATCCTTTACCGCGGCGGCATTGTGGGCAATCGCGGGGTTCATGGTAACGGTAAGCTGGGCTCGTTGGGGAGTGGCTCGGAAGTATCCTCACGGAGGCAAAAGCGGGGACGGCGGCGGGGCCGGTTGTAGCGGTGTCGTTGTCGCTATTCTCCCTGGGATCGGCAAGCGTTCTCCGGTCTGACGAACACGAACTGTCAGGGCATGTCGCTAGCCGCCTTCGGACGCTGCTGCTTGTTTCTTCAGCCACCTCGTTCGCCGCCGCATTGTCGGTGGCGCTCGAAGGATGGGACGGTACGATTCTTTCGCTTTGGATCGTGGCGGCGGTGCTAGGTCTGGTAACGATGACGGTGATCATAACCGGGTGGATGAGTCTCGTGGCTCTCATACAAGGCCGTCGCTTCCGCGAGCGACGAGTCGTTGGAGAATCTCATTGAAGTGGTGTGAGTTCGCACCTCTTCGGAGGGTGAGCCGCTCGTCCAACGAGCCTGATCGAAATGTCGTCGCGACGGGGTGCCTTTAGGGGCGATCCGTCTTCTTGCGACAAGTGATGCAATCTCTCCCTGAATTTGGGCATCACTATTTTGAGATCTGAGTAAAGTGGTTCATAATTCATTGTGAATGAAAGACCGCTCAACCCTCCTATCTCGGATCTATCGTCTTAAGGCTCCCTCTTCGCGGGAGCGCTTCTGCTCGTTCTGGCATTGCTCACCTCCGCAGCAGGTGACTGGCTTCAAGGCGTCGGTGCGCCGCACCTGCTTCGTGCCGTGGTTGACGGTTTGGCTGACGTGCTGCTGGTCACCGGTGCCATCGGCATCGCGGTGGACTTCTTCGCAAGCCGCGATCGCCGCGAGATGGAGCCTGGAGCAGAACCGTTTGGTCCAACGCGAACTGATCCCGGACTACGTCGACGCCGTGCTGAAGGGCTTCGCGGCGCAGCCTGAAGACATGAAGCGGGTCGCGACCCCTGAGTTCCTCGACAAGTTGGCGACCAATGCACTCGCACTGAGGTTGGGCGATGCTCAGTTCGCTCGAGAGATCTACACCGATCTTCGCGACCAGGCGATCCGGGCACCGGAGCGGTGGACTGATGTGAGCGTAAGTGTCCGGCTCTCTACTGCAGTAGAGCGGAGTACCGCAGGTACTCCGCTGTTTGATGTGCTCGTCGAGTGGGAGTACACGACCGTTCCAAGCCACGGCGTACGCCGCTTCGCCTGTGTCTCCGACCGGGATGAGTACGAGGAGCTCGTCAGCGATGCGCCGGCTACGTCGACGTGGTTCATGTCAGGGCGCAGCGCAGACGCCGCTGATCGCGCTGCCTACGAACTGCTCTACTTCAGTGTCGACGGGGAGGAACTCCCTATCCGTCGCCAGCAGCGCAAGGGCGGGCAGACCTACAGCGTCTCTATCGGGGATCAGGTGGTGCGCGACCGGCAGTCGGTCCGGATCAAGCACCTCTACCGAACCACCGTCACCCGGACGGGGCACTTCCTCTTCCTTGACCTGCCGCAGCCAACCAAGAACCTCTCGCTCAAAGCTCGACTACACCGACACCCCGATCGAGCGCCTGACCGTCATGGATCTGGTCACCAGCGCCAAACGACCAGAGATCGTGCCGATGCCCGACCAGGTGAACGCTCGTGTGGTCAGTGTGGATCTCCCGGGATGGCTCCTACCTCGTGCGGGAATCACCTTCATCTGGACGCTGGGTGGCAGCCAGAGTGGAGCCTGGTAGACTCCAGTGACTCGTCGCCCAGCCGTACCGCTGCGTAGCCGCCGGCTCAGGGTGAGCATCAAGTCGCCCGGGTGGGTTCGATCGCGATCTCAACTGTCGGAGCCAGTGGCTTGATCGCGAACTCCAGACGCAGATGATCGTGAAGCTCGGACGCACCACGGATTCAACCAGTCGCGAGAGCGGACGGTCGTGAGCCTCGAACCTTCCGATCTCGCGGAGGCTTGGCTGCAGCCTGAGGTTGAGCATGCAACCAGGTCGGTCGCAACCGAGTCTGTTGTCGTATCCGGTGAAGGGTCTGTCGGTGCGGCGTGGGACTCCTGGCTCGATGACCGCTGCCGCTGTTCGACTCGGGACCAAAGTCTCGGCTTTGTGTCGTCTCCAGACGGCATCTGGTGGTCATCACGGCGCTAGGCGTAGAGTGCGACTTTGAGTGGAGCCCGGGACCTCCCGGCTCGACCATTCCAGAAGATCAAAACGAGCGAACCAACACCACCTCGCTCAGACCCTCCCCTCCGTCACGCCAGGCGGCCAGGCGGAGGGTTTCTTCATTCTCCGTTACTCCACATCCACAGTGACCCTGTGGATGACCGTGCGTGTCGCGTCCCTGTACCCCACTGTTTCCGATCTGTAACCCACGAACTCGCACGGTTTCCTTGACCGTGCTCGGCGAAGGGTTGATCCTTCTACCTAGGGATTCCTCATCCTTGCGGGGGCGTGGTAGGCACACCAGACTTCACCACTCGCCTGGGGAAAGGGTTTGGTCTCCTCGGACTCGGACCGGTTTCAGTCCTCCACTGTGGTGGTGGAGGACGAGCGTCCAGGTTCCTTTTGGAATGGTTGGTGCCGCGCGGGAGGGGGCCAAGGGCTACTGGTCTGAACTACTACGAGCGCATCTGGTCCGAGCCCCACTTGGCTCTTCTCTCGTGGGGCCCTCCGGACGATGCCACCGGGTAGACTTCACACACTTGTCTGCGGACCCTTCTCGTCGGGCCGGCCGTCTACCCGGCGTCCTCAATCCGAGGTCGCCGGCAGAGGCAGGAACGACGAGAAGGGAACGACAATGAAGAACTCCATCATCAGGGGCGTCACTCTGCTGGCCCTCGGGACCAGCGGCGCGCTCGGCGTCACGATGAGCCCGGCCACGATGCCGACCGCCACGGCCGGCACCTACAGCGAGTCCGGATCGGGCACCGACGTGGCCGGCTCCACCACCCTGAAGTACGCGCGAGCTCACGGCGACCTCAACCTCCGGCTCACGATCGGGCACTGCACCACCTCGCCGACCGTGAACCTGGGCTACACGATCAAGATGTACGACAACGCCGGGCGCCAGGTCTGGTCGAAGTCCCTGACGTTCTGGACGCGGTCGGGCTCCGCGACCTGGAACTACCGCCTCGGCGGCAACGTCACCAAGGTCGTGATCACCCGGGCATCGACCTCGGGCTACTACTACACCCGGTGGTACACCACCCGGCTCTGACACCTCACCACGACCTCACGGCACCCTCGTGGACCAGCCGTGATCGGCACCAACCAAGGAAGGCCCCGACCATTCGGCGGGGCCTTCCGGCCGTTCAGCGAGATGTTCATCGAAGGGCGGTGGGATCCGAGCCTCCCGGGGGGCTTGGAGCCTAGCCAGTGGCCTTGACGCCAGGCGCTCGGGCACCGAATCGTTGCTGTGGGGTCCCGTCATCCAGGATGCGGTCGACGTTCGTGATCATCTGCGTCTGGAGTTCGCGATCAAAGCCTAGAGCCAGGGTGCATCATCGTGTCCATGCCCGGAATGAAGGCGACGCGCTTCGCGACCAATGGTGAGGAACTCCGCCCAGGTCTCAGGGTGCCCGTACCGACGAACGCTGGTGCAGTGCAGTTCAACCTGTTCGCCGTGTGCGACGAGGTGCCTGACAAGTGGCACGGCGAGGTTCGCTTTGGGGCGGAGATTCTCATCCGGACTGAGGTCGTCTCAACCGAGGAAGCCGCTGGCCGGCTCGCCTGAACAGTCGCTTCGCGGGCGCGTCGTCGAGGTCTTCCGCGCCGTTCAATAGCCAGGCAGACCATCGCAGCAGTCGGCGGGGCTGAGACGCGAGAGGACGTGGACGGCGGTGTTTAACGACCGGGTCGAGACCGGCACGCTCGACCTGAGCGAACTAGCGCAGCACTGGCAGTTGCTCGACGCGGCGTACGACGCCGTGCGACATGTCACCGCCAAGCGTCGTCCGGGTTTATTGCACGCCCGCATGATCGACGAAGGCCAAGTGGCAGGTCACCGCGTCTATATGGCAGCGCAGCGCTACCTCATGATCGCCAGGGACAACCACCAGGCATTGGTAGCGCTGCTGCAGAGTCCGCATGGGCTGAGTGTTTCTGCGCCTTGGAACCTGCTGCGAGGAACGTTCGAGGCGTCGTTCTACGCGGCATGGGTGCTGGACCCGGAAGAGAGCCTCGAGCGGCGCCGGCGGGCGCTCCGCTTGGAGATCGCGGACGAGCGTGAGCAGGACCTGTACTACGACGATCTACTCAAAGTGTTCGGGGAGGACCTGGAGGCCGATCCTGCTGCGGCTAAGCAGGATTTCGACCAGGCGGCTCGTGATGTCGACACGACCTATCGCGCCGAGGCTCAGGAGCTTGGTCTGACCTACCCACCGCCTGGACCAAAGGTGCTGCATGGACTCGCCGAGTCTGTCATGCGCTACCGAGATGGAACACGGTGCGCTCGCGTACAAAGCGGTCTGGCGTGGGTTGTCAGGGCTGGCGCACGGTCACGTCGGCGCCTATCTGCGCGCGTCGGACAAGTCTTGGCACCCAACCGCGGCAAGGCGGCGTCACGGCGCTGCTGAGCGTTAACGACGGCTACTTCCTCAGTCTCGCGGGTTGCACCAACAGCCTCCACTTGGAAGCCCTCAGGCTGCTGCTACTCCGAAGCCAGCCGTAGTTCGATCGGCGATCAGTGTCGCCGACCGCGACGCAGGCGCAGTCGCTCGGCAAGCCGCTCAAACCGGCTCGGACGGACACTGCTGGGGGGCATCAGCCCACCGCCACCACTCATCTGATCAGTCCTCTCGCTGGGGGCGCTCCGGGTGGCGCCGCGCGGATCCAGACGTTACGATGAATATCGTTGAGAGGCAACGCCTCTGGAAGAATCGGGTTGGGAACTATGGGGTTGGCGGGTGCCCAGGCCCGCCGGCAAACCGCCGCTCTCGCCCGCCACGGCGGAGTTCGGGCGCCGTGTTCGCGAACGCCGACTCGAGCTCGAGCCTGAGCCAGGAGGCGCTGGCTGATCGGAGCGACCTGCACTGGACCTACTTCGGGCAGGTCGAGCGTGGTCAGGTGAACATCTCCCTGCACAACATCATCAAGATTGCTGGTGCGGTCGAGGTTGATCCGGGTGCGTTGGTGGAGGGTTTGGTTATCGAAGGCTGAGGTAGTGGGCGCCGGGCGGTAGATGGACCCATTGTTCAGCCATCTAGATTCGGCCTCCCGGGACTATTTCAGCCTTTCTGCAGTTGGCATTGGCATATTTCAACGTCTATGCGATAATGGATGCATATGACAAATGAAGAACTACTGGAAGATTTGAAGCGGTTTGTGCGAGGGACTGTTTCACAGGCTGTTTCTAGTTTGGCGACGCAGGCGGATCTTGACGCACTCGATGGGAAGGTCGATGGACTCGCGAGCAAGGTTGACGGTCTCGCTACGGATCTCCGAGTTCGAGATGAACGTACTCCGTGACCAAGTCGTTGAGGGGATGAATCAGCAGACCGAGACCATCGTGGCTGCCATGGAGGCGATAGATCGTCGGCAGACAGTTCGTTTGGACGATCACGAGACGCGCATCTCGCGTCTTGAGCACCGCGCCGCTTGATCGGGTGCCAAGCAGCGACTGGCGGGTTTGCCGACGCTTCTTTTGGAAGCCTCGGTGTTCTCGACAGTGACCTACTGCTGAGGGGTCATCGGTCGTGACGCCAGAAGCGGCGTGCCTGGCGCGCCGCGAGTGCATTTCTGAGCAATGGCTCAGCCGTTGTGTCGGGGGAGGTGCTTATGGTGGCTGACGTGCCTCGAGTCGTGAATGCGCGCCAACTTGAAGTTCTGAGATGGGTTGCTGAGGGCTGCCCGGACGGGCGTTGGCCGGACGGTGACTTCACCTACAAGACGACAGACTGGCGCGCTCAAGGGCCGCGGGTTGGTCGCTATCAAGGGTCATGCGCGGTCATGGCAGGCGACCATCACTGAGGCGGGTACGTACTCTGCAGCACGGCGAGTATCCGCCTGGGCACGCTGGCGGCGGCACTCCCCGTCGGCGCCGGACTGCAGGCGCGGAGCACACGGCAGAGCAACCCGTCGAACTGGGCGAGAAGGCGCAGGCAACGCTTGATGAGGCCCGGGTGCTCGTCGCCCAGATACAGGGCGCTGGCGCCCCGATGATTGTCGCTGACCCCTCGGAGTCGGAACGTGCACGCTATCGGCGCCTGCTACACGCATGTCGGGTCCACCGGCTCATACCTGCCGGTCAGGAACTCCGTCTTACCGGACGCGATGAGGGCGACATCGTCATCCCCATCGGCGATGGATCCGACCAAGCGACGTCGGACTGGGAACGCATCCGCACCACGAGTCGGCGAGTGACAACCAATCTCGCCGCGCTGCGTCGTGCCCTGGAGGCGTCGTCCATTCTCGACGCGATCAGCGACGATCTACGACCGCGGGCGAATCGCCGTGTTGTGTGACCTGGCGGAAGAACTGCGGCGGCATGACCTGCGGCTGGGTGTGAACGTGAAGCTCAAGACTCTAAAGATCTTCCTGCAGATCGACAGCCAGCGTCGAGACGTCTTGATCGAGGAGCCTGACGAAGACCGTGCCGCACGTGCCGACGGCGGCTGAGGAACGCGAGGTCCGCCGATCGTCGTGGAAGGTCGTCCCTGCGACCGACGAGGTACCAGCCGGGAAGCCTGCGGCTGACCGTCTTTCGCGCTGGCCGTCATCTTCCTTCACGAACACCTCAGCGTCAGGGCCCTCCTCGGTGGCGCCTTGATCTGCGCCGCCGTGATTGGCACCCGCCCACGCTCGCCATCGTCACCCTCGGTAGCACCCGATGCCCCCCTCTGACGTCGACCTCCGGTAAGGCCATCGTTGGCGGAGAGCACACTGAGCCGGATCTAAGGCCATCGTCGTAGGGCGCGTAGGGCACGTGGACGCGAGACTGCTCGATCCGACTTGCCCGCTGCGTTTCAGCCTGGCCGACTAGTTCACGCGGATCCACCTCACCCGCATCTACGGCGTCGGCCAGTCATGACGGCCTGATCCGACGGTGGGCCCCCGCAAGCAGGACCAAGCCAATGCCGGCGGACGCAGCGATGGCCCACCCCGCAGTGAACGCTGCGGCGAGGTCGGACCCACGCACATCGACGCCTGGTGCCAGGGAGGCGCCGAGCAGGCCGCCGGCGACAGCGACGCCGAACGCCGCCCCTACCTGCCGCGCCGTGGACGTGATACCACCCGCCACCCCGGCTCGCTCGGCGGGAAGGCTGCCCACTGCCGTGCTGGTGATGGGAGCGTTCGCGAACCCCACCCCAGTGCCGAACACCGCATAAGCCGCCAAGAGCAGGGGAACGGTGGCGATGTGATGGAAGGCAATCCCGACGGTGGCAACCCAGGCCAGCAGCGCGCCAGATGCGATGAACGCACCAGCCATGACCAGAGGGGTCCGCGGTCCGTTCCTCGCCACGAGGCTGCCCGAGAGGGGCGCGCAAATCGTTGCCCCCGCCGCCATCGGCAGGACCGCGAGACCGGTGGCGAGTGGGCTCCACCCGCGAACGGCCTGCAGATAGAAGGTGTTTGTCAGCAACATGACTGAGATCGCGACAAAGACCGCGACGAGCTCCCAGCACAGCAAGCTTGTGAAGGTCGATCTCTTGAAGGCGGCGAGGTCGATCAGCGGCGCCCCATGGCGTGTTTCGGTCCTGATGAACAGCAGGGTGGAAGCGACCACGGCGGCATAGATCGCGCCCATCGCAGGTGCGGTCCACCCCACATGCGGACCCTCGATGAGGGCGCCGACCGTGAGTCCCAGCACGGCGATCAGGAGGATCTGGCCGTGCAGGTCGAGCCGCCGCGTCTGGGACCCGTGTGACTCCGGGACGACGATAAGGACGCCTGTGACTGCGATCATCACGAACGGTGCGTTGATCCAGAACACCGACCGCCAGTCGAACAGGCTCAACATGAGACCCCCGAGCACGGGGCCGGCCGCGAGGCTGAGTCCGAACACCGATGCCCATATGCCGATCGCGCGGGCGCGCTCGCGTGAATCGGGCGTCGCTGCGACCACGATGGCCAGGGCGACGGGGCTCAGCATGGACGCCGGGACACCTTGGAGAGCCCGCGCGGCGACCAACAGGCTCGACGCTCGGAGCGAGCGCACACAGCAGGGAGGTCACACCGAACCCGATGAGTCCCGTGAGGAAGACGCGGCGTCGACCGAAGCGATCGGCTAGCGCGCCAGAGGTGATCAACAAGCTCGCGAACACGATGGTGTACGCGTCGACGATCCACTCAAGGCCTCGAGTGCCGGTCCCGAGTCCATCGCCGATCGAGGGGAGCGCCACGTTGACGATCGTCGTGTCGAGCCCGACCAGAAAGAGGCTCGAGGCGCAGATGATCAGCACCCAGCGGCGTCTCACCGGGGTCAGCCCGTGACCTTCAACTGCAGCGACGGCACCGTTCACCTGAAACCTCCTGAGGACAACGCCAACCATGCAGACGTGGCGTATGACGCGACCTGCATGAGTCTGGAAGCACCGCCCCGCGAATCCCCACCTTTGTTGCGAAAAGTGCAACGCCGGGCGGAGGTCGGGCAGACTCGGACCTATGGACTTGGGGCCCACCGCAATGACGGACGCGCCAGTTGATGAGGTCCTCGCCGCCATCGGACCCCGGCTGCGACGGCTCCGGCAGCAGCGAAAGCTTGTCCCTAGAAGCTCGTCGCAAAGCAGGCAGGTCTCACAGTCAGCACGCTGTCGCGTCTCGAGGTGGGCAAGCGGCGCCCAACGCTTGATCTGCTGATCCCATTGGCCCGCGTTCATCGGGTGTCGCTGGACCAGCCTGGTCGCTCCACCCGCCACTGGCGATCCTCGGGTACACCTGAAGCCCTACCGGCACGACAACGACAGCATCGTCATCCCACTGACGGCCTACCCCGGGCGCATCCAAGTCTTCAAGCAGGTGTTGGCGCCGCGCCCGCCCAGGCTTGTCGTCCATCAGGGATACGAATGGCTCTACGTGCTGGCTGGGACGCTTCGCGTCCTCGTTGGTGAGCGCGACCAGGTCCTCAAGGCTGGCGGTGTGGCCGAGTTCGACACCTCTGAACCCCACTGGTTCGGTCCGGCCGACGACAAGGACGTCGAGATCTTGCACCTGTTCGGACCTCGCGGCGATCAGCCCGCCAACTGGATCACCTGATCCATTCCCTAACGCATCTGCCGAGCCCGATGGCGAGGTGTCACTTCTTCGTCTCGGTGAGGTAGGCCAGCAGCATCCGCTCCAGCAGATCGCTCGCCGCCGCGAGCCTGCCCGGCCCGTTCCCCATCTTCTGCCAGCACCGCGACGGTCGCCTTGATCCCATCGAAAGCCCCCACGAGCACGGTGGCGAGAGCAGCTGCATCCACGTCGGCCCGCACGTCACCCATGGATTGAGCCTCGCCGACTAGGCCAGCCACGAAGTCGACCCAACGCTGATTGAGCAGCGCGGCGTGCGGTCGCGCCGTGGGCACTTCGGCCAGCGAGTTGGTAAGCCGACTGACGGCCCAGGCGTCTGGATGGGTGACGTGCAAGTCCAGCATGGCGGCCGTCAGCCCGCGCAGGCGCGCAAGACCTGGCCTCGTCACCGCCACCTTCTCGCGCACGGCAGCCAGCCACTGATCATGCTTCCGCTCCAAGACTGCGAGAGCCAAGGCTTCCTTGCCGTCGAAGTAGAAGTAGACCGCTCCCTTGGTCATCCCAGTCGCCGCGATCAGATCAGCCATCCGCGCTCGATCGAAGCCGACGTCGGCGAAGACCTCGGCGACGCGATCGAGGATCTGGGCCCGGGAGGCAGTGCCTTTGGGGGTTCGTCCGACCTCGTCTTTCGGCTCTCGAGGAGCGACTTGACCCACGGGGGACTTGCGCGATGGAGACACAGGAGTCATCCTACCGAACAGAACATACCAACTATGCGGTTTTTAGGAGTAGAAGTGCGTGGACCTGCCGTCTTGATCACGGGTGCCTCATCGGGCATCGGGCGAGCCTTCGCGGAACGCCACGCGGCGTACGGGGCAGAGCCTGGTGCTGGTCGCGCGCCGCGAAGCGCGCCTGAAGGATCTCGCGGCGAGCCTGAGTGCTCGCTACGGAAGTGCGATCGACGTGATCCCAGCCGACCTCTCCACCGCGGACGGGGCTGCGAAACTCGCCGGCGCCCTCGCCACCCGCCAGATCGAGGTCGGAACGCTGATCAACAACGCGGGCGTCGGAGATCACGGCGATGTCGTGACGGGCAACCCAAGCTTCCCTCGTCGCACAGATCACCCTCAACGTCAGCAAGCTTGACCGAACTCACCGCCCGCCTGCTGCCGGCAATGGTCGAGCGCGGCGAGGGCCAAGTCATCAACGTCGCAAGCACCGCGGCCTTTCAGCCTGTGCCACACATGGCCGTGTACGCCGCCACGAAGGCCTACGTCTTGTCCTTCACCCGAGCGCTGTGGGCAGAGACCCGCGGAACTGGCGTCAAGGTCTTGGCCCTGTGCCCCGGAGCGACCGACACCGAGTTCTTCGACATCGTCGGCGAGGCTGCGTCGGTCGGAAACCGCCGCAGCCCAGAGCAGGTCGTATCTACCGCCGAACGCGCCATCCGGCGTGACCGACCCAGTGTCGTGGACGGAAAGCGGAACGCTGCATTGGCTCACGTCGCAACCCGACTTCCCGAACGCATCGCCATCAGTGCGGCCGAGCGCTCCGTACGGCCGTGACTCAACAACAAACAACCCCAAACGAGGAGAGCCAGTCATGCACATTCACCACTTCGCCCGATCGGCCGCTCAGGCCGTGAACGCCCACGACGTCGACTCCGTCGTAGCCCTCTGGGCCGAACCCGCCCGCTACGACTCTCCTCTCACCGGGCCCCAGAACGGCATCGCCGCGCTCCGCGAGCGCGAGATCGCTCTCTTCGGCGGCTTCAGCGACCTCACCGCGACCTGCACCCCCTTGGGGCAGGAGGGAAACACAGGCGCCATGCTCGTGCGGTTCGTCGGAACCCATGACGGGAACTACGCGGGAATCGCCCCGACGGGACGTGCCGTGAACCTCGAGATGGTGGCCATCGTCGAGTTCGATGACGACGGGCGGGTCATCGCAGAGAGGGTCATGTTGGACAGCGCCGCAGTGATCCGGCAGACTCGCCGGTTGAGCCTTCGGCGCAAAGCACAAGGCGGCCCGGGTGCCGATTTTCTCGACTCTTCGTGCACGAGGACGAAGGGGTGCGCTCGTCTGTGAGTTTGCGTGCGACGGGTAGGCTCTTCGGGAGATCGAGGACAGGGTGAAGCAGTTCGACGAGGGCGACAAAGAGCGGCAGTGGGGCGGGCCGACTGCACCCGACATCGATTGGCAGAGACCGACTGCCAGTGGAGTTAGTCGAAACCGGACGCTCGCCCTAGAATCAGATGTCAAGATTTGATAGGATGAAGGTACGCATGAATGTTAGTCCTCCAGATTCCGGTCGAGCGTCATCAATCCCACGTGGGTCATCCGGCATGCTGCGACGTCCGCGAAGGGCAGTGATCAATCAATGACCGCAGTTCGTGTGGACATCCCGAGCCCTCGCGGTGGCCCAATTCGCGCGAGGGTGGTTGACGCCGGGGCGCGCCTCTGGGTGCTGTCCCACGGGATCTTCGTGGACAAGTCCGAGAACGGGCGATTCGAGCGTCTGGCGCCCTTGCTGGAAGGCGCCGGGATTTCGTCCGCGGCATTCGATCTTCCCGGACACGGGCAAAGTGCCACGCCCAGCAGTGAAGCCAATGTCGAGGCAATGGTGTGGTCACTCGTTGATGTATTGAGGTGGGCGCGAGGCCGGTCTGAAAGCGTTGGGCTCGTCTCTTCGTCCTTTTCGGGTGCAGTCACATCGCTGGCGTGGCCGCTGATCCGGGATCTTGTCAACGATCAACTCGTCATGATCAACCCGGTTCTTCGCTTCGACGACACCTTCGTCAAGCCAACCCAGCCTGAGATGGCGGCCATGTTCAATGACAGCACCTTTGAGCAGGCGAGCCGGCTGGGAAGCCTTCCGACCGGTCCCGCATTTCGAAATGAGTCGGGAAATGTTGCTCGAATTCCGTCTCATGGACGTTGCGCGAGCCTACGGACGGATCGACCGTCCTCACTTGATCTTCCACGGAGATGCGGACGAGTTGATCCCGTATGAGTCCACGCGAGAGGTGGCGAAGCGGAATCCATTCGCAACGTGGGTTCGAGTTGAAGGCGGCGTACATGCATTTACCCAGAGCGGTCATGAGTCGACCGTTTGGGATCAAGTCCTTCGGCAGGTCTAGTTGCTCAGGCTCCGTCGCGGCAAGCATCATCGCAGCCGCACTCTGGTTCTTGGGCGGTGCCGCCGCCTTTGTGACTGTCACGTGGCTTGTTGCGCGACATCAAAGTGCGTTCCACAAGTTCACTGGGTTTGCCCCTCGTTCAAAGGCTCGACTCCGAGTTGTCTACGGATTGGTGGTCGACCCGACTACTGGACACCGCTTCGCTCACGAGGGAGACATCTCTTCGATCGCCTCTGCTCTACACTTTCTGAGCCTCCGGCGACGTGGATCAATTTCAACCGTCTGTTCGACGACCGCGCGGCCTGATTTTCGCACTTGGCGTGAACTACTAGCAATCAGTGGTCCCGTGTGGAATGACGTGTCGAGAGACCTGATCATGAGCTCCCCGTTCGATGTTGCCTTCCAGACTATTGCGCGCCACGGAGCGACCGACGACGCACTGGTCGCCAAGGGCAGCGACGGCGCCAGTTTTGCGTCCTTGACCACTTTGCGTGACGCCGACGGCCGACCTCGCACCTGCTACGGGATAGTGCAAGTCACGCATGAGGGAGGATCGCGCGCCGCATCCATCCGCCACCGAGTCGTCGTTGCCGGCGTGTCGACGCTCGGTACGTTCGGGGCCCTGCGTTGGCTCGAAGAACTGGCGGATGTGGATGTACTTCCCGAACATCACGTCGGACATGCAAACGGAACTCGAGATCGTTTTGCGATCGTCAGGGTCACCGATACTTCACCAGACGGTTTTTTCACTTATGGGTCGAACTCACTGGCGCCCACGTTCTTGGCGATCGAGCTTCTCCATCTGGAAGCGGGCAGGCTCTGTGTTCCCGGAGCCCACGTTGTGGCATCGCGCACTCTGGTACGTGAAGGGCAGGCTGCTCGGTGAAGTTTGAAGGAGTCACTGCCGTTATCCCAGGCTTTGCAATGAAGCAAAGACGGTCGGCTCTGTCGTCGGTGAGTTGTGCTCCTCGGGCCTGTTCCGAGGAGGTTCTCGTCGTTGATAGCCTTTCAGAAGATGCTACGTCCGAAGTGGCGCGGGATGCTGGGGCCCGCGTTGTGCGCGCGCGCCAATCCGGCCTGGGAGCGGCGATGGCCGCTGGGGTGAACGCCAGTACGACTGATCGCATCTTTCGAACTGACGCGGACATCTCCGATTGGGATTTTGGAAAGATCGCCGAGGTCGCGACTGGTGGATCTGACCTGATGCGTGGAGTCTTTGACTCCCCGTACGATGACTTCCCGGTCACGCGGTTGGTAGCGGAAAACATCTGCGCTGTGATATTCCCAGGGCTCAAGTTGCCGCCGAGATGTCTCTCCGGCACCTATGCCTTCTCGCGGTCGAAGTTCCCGCCGCCGACGTATCCCCCCCGGATGGGCGTTTGATATTGCGCTGGTGCTCGCAGCCGTACGCAGCGGCTGGACAATCAGCAACGTCGATATCGGCACTCTCGTCGACCGCCCACGGCCTATCGAGCATTATGTGCCGATGGCGCGAGACATCGTCAAGTACGTGGTGGATTTGGGTCGATGATCACAGACCCGCGAGAGGTTGCGGTCCGCTATCCGCGCGCCCAGTTCGGCAACTCCCCCGCGTGGGCGACTACTGCGATCTAGGTGGTGAGAGTTTCCAACTTGGTCGATCGCAGGCTCCACGGCTGGCGGTTTTCGGCGACGGTTGCACTGTCGGGTCGTTCACCTTTGTCGGCCGCGGAACGACCATCGGCGACTACTTGCGCGCGGACGCCCATAAGCTACGTGGGTGAAGACTGCATCATTGGAGATCGTGTTGTGGTCGAATACGGCGCCAGAATTTACGACGACTGCAGAATCGGAAATGATGTGCAAGTTGGTGGCTTCATCTGTAATGGTGTCGTTGTAGGTCACGGATCGGTGGTCCAAGGGTCCCTAGTCCACGCGCGCTCTGTCGGTGGACACCTCGGCCCCCTGTCGTCGGCGCCGGCGTACTTGTGGGCACGGGATCAATCGTCGTCGGTCAGGCTCAACGTCGGGGACGGAGCCGTTATCGCCGCTGGCTCGGTCTTGGTCCAAGATGCGGAGCCGGGCCTTCTATATGCCGGCGTCCCGGCCGTCGTAAAGGGATCGGCGCGCTGGATCTAGGGCTTGGCTGTAGCGCGAGCCAGGCAGGGGCAGCGAGGGCGGGCCTCCTGCTCATCGGCCCTTGCGGAACACGAGGTCAGTCGTAGGCACCGTCCTGTCGTCCTGGCAGCGCGCGCCGGCTCTCAATACCGATGAAGAAGGTCCCGCCGAGCAGCAGCGCGGCCAAAGAGATGGCCATCCACTCGCCGCCTGCGCCGACCGCGGCGTACGGCGGGCGCAGGGCCACCCAGGCGACCATCACTACGAGCATGGGCGCCCAGTACCAGATCCTGAGCAGCGAGACGAAGACTGCCGATACCCCGAGGAAGCCAACTACGACCGACGCTCCGGCGACGGTCCAGCCAATCAGGACCAAGGCGAGGGCGACCGGCAGTGCGACCACGACTGCCGCAATCAGGCGGACAGTGGGCACAAAGGTTGATGATCGCCTGCCGAGAACAGTGAGACCCGGAGTCCGGTCGACGAGCGGATAGCCGAGTGCCGTTGCGGTGAGAACCGGGAGCACATGGACCGTCGTGATCCTGTTGTGCACTATGCTCAGATTGAGCGAAGCATCGCCGGCAACCACAGCGATACCAGCCAGCACGACGGAGACGCCGAGTGCGGTCCCGAGCCCCCAGGCACGGTAGACGGCCAGCGTCCGTCTAACCCAATCCATCCGGCATCCGAATGGCCGCGAAGTCACACTTCGCGAGCCTGGCGGTAGGTGGTCCGCACCCACTCCTCTTGTGCCTCGCTTGGCCGGGTCAGCCACGCACGATCCCCGTCATCTTTGCCCGGCTTGAGCAGCCCAGCACGCACCTGAATCCAGCGCCCGAGTAGGTGTCGGGCATCGAAGGGAACGGCTTCGACGTCGTCACCGGTATCGGCGGCGCACTCCGCCGGCGTGACCAGCGTTCGGGTCACCGAGTCATCGCCGACTACCCGAGCGGACTCATCCTTAGTCCACATGAGCACGACGCCGTCCCCGCGCCGTTCCGACCCATGTGGCGACGCCGAGAAGCGCTGGGGAACCGGCGCACCGATCTCGACGAGGGCGCTGGCCTGGGCGTGGGCCTTCTCGGCGAGGTCGTCGAGCGGACGCGGGACCTCCCGAAGCACGCAGACCTCCGGCGCGCTACCCGCACAGGTGACAGCGGGATCCGCGACAATCGCGTAGCGGGCATCGTTGTCACCCGGCGTCAGCACCCAGCCGAGGGCAAGGATGGCAACCGCGGCCGCCGCCACGAGCTTGCGCGGCAAGGTCGCCAGCAGCAGCCGGGGATGGACGGCGGCAAGCACCACGCCAGCGATACCGACGGCCGCTACCCCCGGGCCAAACACCGGACCCGCGACGAACCTCTCTCCCGCGAGCGTGCCGGTCACGCCACCCGTAACGAAGAAGGTCGGAAGGGGGCCGTTCACGGTCCACAAGAAGAGCAGGAACACGAAGACTGCCGCGAGGGGTGCAGTCCAGGGCCGCCCGGCCGCATACCCGAAGGCCGCACCGATGGCGGTCTGGGCTCCAAGCACGGCGAAGGCGGGCAGCAGTATCCAGATGTACTGCGGATACGCCGGGGCGCCTGCGAGGTTGGCCGCGGTCGTGGTGCCGAGGACGACCAGAAGCAGCGCGAGGCATCCGAGCGCCCATGTGGTCACTAGCGGCTGGAGCCAGCGTAGCCAGTCACGAGGACCCTGCATGAGAATCTCGCTCACCGCCGACGACCGCAGGCGTGCGTACGCCAGCGCTGCCGCGCCAGCGAGAACCGGCCCGATGAGCAGCGTCGATCCGGCAGCCATGTCGAGCGCCTGTTTCCAAGACCCGATCCACGAATCTGCCCGCCCCAGCACGCATCCGATTCCCGCGGCAAGCATCGCTGCGAACTCGAGCGCGACCGTACGGCGACTCCCAATCCAGGTGAGTGCGTGCCTCAACTCAGCCTGCCCCGCTCGATGATGGCCAGGAACGCGGCCTCGGCCGACTTCTCGGCGCCTCCGTAGGTGCTGACGAAGTCCGACATGCCGCCGTCGTAGAGCAACTCACCCTCGTCGAGGACCGCCACCCGATCGGCCATCATGGCGACGTCCTCCATGACGTGACTGCTGAGGATGGTGGCGGCTTCGGACCCGAGGCCAGCCACGATGCCGCGCAGCGCAGCACGCTGCGCTGGATCAAGGCCGGTGGTCGGCTCGTCAAGGAGCAGGACGTCTGGATCGGTAACAAGCGCAACGGCAAGCGCGAGTCGGCGGTTCATGCCTCCGGACAACTGGCCGACGCGGTGCGATGCCTTGGACGTGAGTCCAACACGCTCTAGCAGTTCGGGGTTGCGACGTGACGCCGTCGACGAGGGCACGCCACGGATCCAACTGGCGTATCCCAAGGCATCCGAGACTCGGAGCTCGCGCGGCAGATCGAGTCTGCTGCGGCATGTAGCCGATTCGCGCAATCACCTTCCGGCGAGCCCTGCCGTACAGGGCGGTTTGGTCGATGCTTACGGCGCCCGCCTCAGGGCGCCGACATCCCGCAAGCGTTCGAAGTAGCGTCGACTTACCAGCCCCGTTCACGCCGACCAGCCCGCATACACCGGACTCCACCGCGAACTCATCGACATTGACCACTGGGGGTGCGTTGCGCCCGTAGGAGCAACGCACCCCCAGTGCTGCGATGCTCACGTCAGAGGTTGAACGGCGAGTACGGCTTGCGGCTGCAGGGGTCGCCGCTGAAGTTCTGGTCTTCACACACCTTGTAGTAGACCCGCCCCTGGCTGGCACGTCGGTGGGAATAGTCGTCCGCGTCGTACTGGTCGACCCAGGAGCCGCTGCTGTCGCGGGCACTCTGGTCCTCGCCGTTGGGGTAGCCCCACTGCTCGCCGTACTGGCCGGCAGGCTCCTTGTAGCTGTAGACTCGACTCGGTGTAGACGGCGTCGCCGCCCGCGCGGGGGTCCCGGTAGAAGGTGTGGTTCTTGAGGTACGTGTTCTTCGTGTAGGCGGTGCCGTAGGCCAGCGCCTGCTTGGCGTCGTCCTCCCACGCGATCAACGGACTGGTCTTGGAGTACCAGTCGTCCGTCGCAGCGAACGCCTTCGGCGCGAAGGTCAGGATGAAGAGACCCGACACCAGAGCCACCAAGAGTGTGGCGATCGACCGGTTCTGGACGTGCATGGAGCCCCCTGAGAAAGACAATGTCCGACGCTGGACTATGAGGTCTCCACCGAAGTGTTGTCAACAGTTGCTCACCGAATGTGAGGATGTGGCAATTTTCAACTTTCCGGATACATGAAACACCGCCCGATGCTCGACCCATTCGGCGCGCGGCCTCATGTGCGCCGAGCGTCGAGTCAACTGCGGCAGACGCCCCCGATGCCGGGAACCGCGGGCAGGCCAACGCCAGACCGGGACGCCCTTGACAACGTATCGCTATTCGATAGTATCGAAGAACGATACTCAACCTCGGGGGTAGACACATGAACAAAGCTCGCTCGATCTGCGGCAGAGGCATCGCTGCGACTGGTCGCGATCGCGTGCGTCGCGATGGCAGCACTGTGGGTGCTGGGCTACAACGGCGCGCACATCATCGATCCGGACTTCGCCGCCGGGACCGACGACCTCGTGACGGCGCCATCACTGAGGAGCCTGGGGTGCACTGCCGTCGGCTCCGATCGCGTTGTCGGACCGCGAGGACAACGACGCGCTCTCCGACGTCTCCCGAGACCTCGGTGCGATGGACGGCGGTATCGAGCCGCGCGGCTACGCCGAAGTGTCGTTCGGTCCGCGACTCCAGTTCTTCACTCCTCCCGCAGGCGAGCGCTGGGCGTACGTCATCATCCATGCCGCTACCTGGCTCGGCATTGCGGCCGTGGCGTGGCTCCTGGCTGGCGTCGCCCGCCGCCGAGGTGGGTCACCCTTCACGTCATCGAACGCTCGCCGGCTGACACTCGCGGGCGGTGTCCTCGGCATCGGCAGCATCGTCAGTTCGGTTGGTCAGCATGTGGTGCTCGGCCGCATGATCGCTTCCTCGACCGTCGCCGACCGAGTTGACCAGATCGGATACGACCTGTTCTCGCTGCCGTGGGGCGGGATCGCCGCAGGCGGAGCCCTGCTTGCGATCGCCCACGTGTGGCGACGAGGGGTCGCACTTGAGCAAGACGTGAAGGGCCTCGTGTGAGCCGCAAGAATGGAGGCGAGGACGCCGACAGCGAGGGAGACCTCAGCCTGCACCGCGTCCAGTGTCACCTAGATGCGCTGCTTGACGAGCGTGGAATCACGCTCACCGAACTGGCCGACCGAGTCGGGGTCACGAGGGTCAATCTCTCCGTGCTCAAGAACAACCGTGCCAATGCGATCCGGTTCTCGACCCTGACTGCGATCTGCGATGCGCTCGGGTGCGATGTCGGCGATCTGCTCAGCATCGAGCGATAGCGGCTAGCCATCGGCCCCCACCAGCAGTTGGCTCACGCCATGCAAGTCATCATCGCGATCGGCGGATTCGTAGCGCCGTGGGTGCTCGTCTACCGGCATAGCGGGGCGGCAACGGGACTCGGCTCAGAGACCTCTGCCCTCGGGCTGGCGACTTCGCTGACCACGCGCCGGCTATCGTCGACGCCGGTCTACGCGGGTGCTGCCGTCCTCTGGGCGTTCCCTGCCATCCTCACCGGCGCAGGACCGCTTGGCGCAGGACTTGGCGTTGTGTATCGGGCTCATCACGATTGCCTTAGCAGCGCTGCTGCGGCGCGACCTGCGCACCTGAGCGGTGTCGATCCCTATTCGTGCTGACGGCGGTGCTTTGATACCGCATCGACGTAAGCCGTTACGACCTCGCCGCAGACCACGCAGCGGTACTCGTGTGGCGAGATCTGCCGGAAGCATCGAGGGCGCCCGTTCGACGGACAGTCGACGTTGGGACACCAATCCACAGCAACCGTCGGGTCGGGAGCGTCAACGTCATGGATGCTCCCGTCATCAACGAACTCGACACCCACAACCAGCCTGTGTCCCGCATTCGGTGCAGGCTCCGGGAGTCGACGCAGCCACGGGGAGCAGGCTACCGGCAACCGATCACTACTCTCGGCGCTTTTGCCGCGTGACGTGCCACGCTCCGGGATGTCCTTCATAGCAGGGATGGATGGACGTCACGGGCCAGCCTTTGCGCTGTAGAAACACCAGCGCGGCCTGCGCCGTCCGACGGTTGGGGTAGGGGACTTTGGTGCACACGGGCGCCTCCACGGACATGGATATCGAGTGGAGTGGCGCCCTGCCACATCGGCAGACGACACAGCGGCGGTTCGCAACAATGCGCTCGGCTCACCCGCATTCCAAGGTCCACGGAGCCGAAGGGACAACGTCAGGGTAGCGCGGCGCGGGAGATTGCGGCCAAGGCGAATCGAGTGAGACGGTCGCCCAATGGCGCAGAAGATCATCACCCTGCTCGAGGACGACATTGACGGCGGCGAGGCTGCCGAGACCGTGACATTCGCTCTCGATGGCGCGACCTACGAGATCGATCTCAACGACGAGAACGCGGCGAAGCCTGCGTGGTGCTCTCTCCTCCTACGTCGAGCAGGCCCGGCGGGTTTCTGGCGCTCCTGCTCGAGCCAAGCGCAAGTCGACGAGTGGACCGAGCGCGAGTGAGATCCGAGAGTGGGCGAGCGGTCAGGGGCTCGACGTGCCTGCTCGCGGCCGGATTCCGGCCAGTGTTCGCGACGCGTACGGGGCCGCGCACTGACCTGAAGAGCCTAGCGAACGCACACTGCGTGGGCGCCAGCGGTCGTATCGTCGAAGCATGGCGGAGTCTTGGGCATCGAGTGATGCGGTGCGTCGGACGATGCAGGGAAATCGCGGACGCGATACGTCAGCCGAACTGGCGATCCGCCGGTTAGTCCATGCGCGAGGGCTGCGGTATCGGGTCAACTACCGACCCGAATCGACGCTCAGGCGCACGGGTGACCTGGTCTTCACCAAGGTGCGGGTCGTCGTGTTGGTCGACGGTTGCTACTGGCACGGCTGTCCAGAGCACTTCGTTCCGCCCGTGCGCAATCGTGACTTTTGGAGCTCCAAGATTGAACGCAATCGGGAGCGTGACGCCGAGACGACCGCCGAGTCCACAAAGCGCGGCTGGCGGGTTCTCCGATTCTGGGAGCACGAGTCGCCTGAGCGGGTCGCCGCTGCAATCGAGTCGGCCGTGCGAGCGCGACCCAACCGCTGACGCGAGTCGAGTCCGCGCCGGCAGCCTGCATCTGGAGGGTCAGCAAGGTCACCGCTTCACCTCGCCGTTTCTCCCAGCCACGGTGCCTCGTCCTGACTAGTGTGTACGCTCATGGTGACTGTGTCCGCTGTGGATCTCTTCTCCGGGGCAGGTGGGCTCTCTCTCGGTCTTCAGCAAGGCTGGCGTACGAGTTGCTGGCGGCGTTGACCTCGACCCGGCGTGCGAGTACCCCTACACCGAGAACATCAACGCGAAGTTCCTTCTTCGCGATGTCAGCGACGTGGAGGGCGCGGACGTCGAGCGATTGTGGGGGCGCGCGAAGTTCCGCTTGCTCGCCGGATGCGCGCCGTGTCAGCCCTTCTCAAGCCATCGACGTGGCGCCGACACCAGACTCCGAGAACAACTGGAACCTACTCGAGCAGTTCGCTCGCCTCGTCGAGGAGACGGGGCCGGACTTCGTGACCATGGAGAACGTGCCCCGGCTCCGGCGTCTGTCGGTCTTCGCAGAGTTTGTGGCGTCGCTGCGTAGGCTCCGGCTACGTCGTCGACCATCGAACGCTCTATGGCCCGGATTTCGGCCTGCCCCAGCAGCGCAGACGGCTGGTGCTTGTGGCCTCGCGACTGGGGCACATCGCGTTGCCGCAGGGCAATGTGGACCGAGGAGACGATGCCACGACGGTACGGCGGACGATCGCCGACCTTCCTAAGGCTGCAGAGCGGCGAGACAGACTCTGGCGACCCGCTCCACGCGGCTCGCAAAGCTCTCGCCGACCAACCTCGCACGCATGCGGGCGTCACGCCCCGGCGGCACGTGGAGAGACTGGCCCGAGGATCTACTCGCTCCGTGCCACCGCAAGGAGAGCGGCAGGAGCCTTCGGCGCCTTCTACGGACGGATGGTCTGGGATGAGCCGTCGCCGACTATCACCACTCAGGCGTTCAACTTTGGGACTGGACGGTTCGGGCATCCCGAGCAGGACCGGAGCCTGACGCTCCGCGAAGCCGCCATGTTGCAGGGCTTTCCCCGCACCTACAAGTTCGTCCCTCCTGGCGAGAAGGTGTCGATGCAGGCGGTAGGACGCCTGATCGGCAACGCGGTCCCCCCGGCGTTCGGACGAGTTTGTCGGTGACGTCATCGTGCGCGCGGCACGGAAAGCCGACGCCGCATGATGTGACGGACACCTCGAGGGAGCATGTCTTCGTATGTCAGAATCCCATCCTGACCTACGAGGAGGCAGTGGTGGACGAGGTTGCTGAGAGCCCGGAGGAGGCGCACCCCTTCGAGATGAAGGCGAGCATGTCCGTGCTGGAGGCGTTGGGCATCAACCTCTACAGCAATGCCGCCGCGGTCATCTCGGAGATGGTCGCCAACGCGTGGGACGCCGAAGCGGGGCTGGTGCAGATCAAGTGGGATCCCGACGCCGACGAAGCCGAGATCGAGATCTGGGACGACGGCACAGGCATGACGCAGGATCAGCCTGAACGAGCGATTCCTGACGGTCGGCTATCCCAAGCGTCATACCGAGGGAGGTGTCAGCGGCACGCTGTCGCGCCCCTTCATGGGGCGTAAGGGGATCGGCAAGTCTGTCGGTCTTCTCGATCGCCCGGGTGGTCGAGGTGCATTCCGCTCGGGACGGCGAACGGAACGCGCTACGGATTGACGTGGACGACCTTCGGGCGAAAATTGCAGAAAACAAGCCGTACCACCCTGACCCGATCAAGCCGACAGATGACCTCGGCAAGCACGGCACGATCATCAGATTGTCGTCGCTCAAGCGGCAGCGGCTCGACATGGCGATCGCGGGTCTGCGGAAGCGGGTCGCTCGCCGTTTCGACGTATTGTCCCTGACAGTGCCCGGTGACGATAAGACCCCGCCGTTGGTGCGCATCCAGACCTTGATCAGGGATGCCCGCAACCGGCTTGAAGGGGAATTGAGCGCCGAGGAGCGCACGGAGGTGCAAGGCGAGCTCCAGAATACCTTCTACGTCACGATCAATGGCGATCCCATCGGCTTCCACGACCGCGTGGAACTCAAGAAACTTGAGTACATCTGGGAGTTCGGAGGCGAGGTCGTCCCGGCGGAGAACCTTGCGGATGATGTCAAGCGAACCGTCATCCCCGATACAGTGCCCGGCGACTCGACCTGGAAGGTCACCGGCTGGTTCGGCACCGTCGCCAAGCCCGATCAGGCTCGTCGAGGACAAGGAGGCGGGCTCGCTCAAGAACATCATCATTCTGTCGCGCGGCCGGCCGATCCAGGAAGGCATCATTGAGCGGCTTGATTTCAGCCGCGTGTTCGTCAGCTACTTGACTGGACAGATCCGTGCCGATTTCCTGGACGAAGATCTGCTGGATGACATTGCGACCAGTGATCGGCAGCGGCTGATGGAGGACGACCCTCGCGTCGAGGCGCTCCGGAAGTTCATCCGCGACGCGGTGTTGAAGGCATCTGACCAGTGGTCGGACTGGCGGCCCAAGAAAAAGGCGAAGGAAGTCCTCGCTAACAACACAGCCGTAAAGGAGTGGATCGAGGGACTTCCCAAGTATCAGCGAGGTCCTGCAACCAAGTTGATGGGCACAATCGAGGCTCTTTCGATCCCTGAGAGCAGCGACGCGGCCAAGGACAAGAAGCGCTTGTTCCAGTCCGGGATTGTGGCGTTTGCAAGAATCGGGCTTCGTGAGGATCTCGACCGGATCAACTTGCTGACCACGATGAAAAGCGAAGACGTGCTGCACGCGTTGGGGACACTCGATGACTACGAATCTGCGTTGTACCTCGATTTAATCCGCGCCCGGATGGAGACGGTCGAGAGTTTCAACTCCGATGTTGAAGAAAACGTACTGGAGAAGGTCCTGCAGACCAGTCTCCATAAGAACCTTTGGCTCTTGGATCCGGCGTGGGATCGGGTATCGCAGGATGCACAAATGGAAGAACGCGTATTCGAGGCCGCCAAGAGGATGGGTGCACCCCGCCCGGCCGAGGATCCGCTAAAGCGATTCGATCTTCGATACTGCAACGTTCAGAATCGTCATGTAGTTATTGAGCTCAAGCGGCCCAAGGTTCGTCCTGATATCGACGTCCTGTACGACCAAGGACATTCCTACGTCACGGCGCTTCAGAAGATCTTGGATGACACTGGCCGCGGAAGTGAGCCATTCGAAGTGATCTTTGTGGTTGGCGAGCAACCGTCGGCAAAGAAGGTCCCCCCGGACGCAAGGTCGAAGACTATTCGCGCGACCGCGTCGCGGAGATCAACGGCCGGGTTTTTCGGTACCAGGAGTTGATCCACCAGGCGCGCGCTCAATACGCGCACTACCTGGAGGCGAACAAGAATGTCACCGATCTGAACAAGGTTCTTGACGCGCTTGCGTGAAGGCTTCTGATTTGTTCAAGGCCGCGAGAACCGATCACGCCCAAAATTTCTGGAATCAATCACTCGAGTGCGTCAAATGCTTGCGCAGAAGGCCAAGGCTGATCGGGGAACAGTGAGACCAACTGAACTCGACGAGAGTCAATGGAGAGACCTGTTGGAGGGGCTTGCCACGGCCGAGTATTCCTTGGTGCTGGGGGCCGGTGCCAGGCTTGGGATGTACGAACGGCTTGGGGGAACAACTGCTAGGAGGAGCCGGACTCCGCGATCGGCTGCTTGACCACTACAAGATCCCCGGCGGCCATGACCAGTCGCTGCGCCGGTGTACGACGTAGTTCTAAGTGAGGCGGGGAGTCGCGGGGTCCCGTTCGCCTGCCGAGGTCATCAGGCCGTGGTTCACCGGTTGCTCCGTAGGCTGATTGGTATGCACACCTCGTCACGGTTCCGTGGCGCGTAATCTGGAACCTCAACATCGACGATGTTGTTACGAACGCCTACCGCAAGGTCTTTCGTAGTCGGGCTCGACAAGAACTCAAAGTCGCTGCTTGGGAGGACCCATGGACTGCGCGTCGCGATCCCCTGGATAAGGTGCGGATGGTTCACCTGCATGGCGCCGCTTCGAACGGTCCGCTCGTATTCGGTTCACTCGAATACCTGTCGGCAGCGGCCAGCGGTGGCGCCGCGCACAAGATCTTCTCCGATGAGTGGGTAGACGGGGTTCCGACGGTGGTCGTCGGTGCCTCGCTGGACGACGAACTGGATCTGGCTAGGCCACTGCTCGGGGATGCCGCCGATTCTTCTCGGCCGTCTATCATCGTCAAGCCGACGTTCACCGAATTCGAAGAATTCCGGTTAAGGCAAGCCGGGCTAATCCCCGTCCGCATGGAAGCCAAAGGGTTCTTTCAAGCAGTAAATGACGAATGGGAGAGCACACTTTCCTTGATCGCGTCGGCTCAGGTTCCCGGAACAGAGGGGCTGAATCCGTTGGCGTTGTCTTTTCTGCGATCGTTTCGTAAGCCCGCTGACGTCACCGACCGTTGGCATGACCTTTACGCCGGTGATGAGCCGTCGTGGGGCGACCTTCGCCGCGGTCTCGATGCCCCACGTGCTATCCAGCACATACCAAAGATGGCTGACGTGAAGCCAACAAGCGGTCTGCGGGTTCTGGCGTTTCACGGGGAGTTGAGCGGTACGACGACGGCGGAGATGCGGTTCCTCGAAGATGCGGTCGGTTCCGGATTCGACGTGCTTGAGTATTGCGGCGACGGGATGTTTGATCCGAGGTCTATCCATTGGATGGCGAAACAGGGTGCGCGTAGGCTTTGCTGCGGGTCCCGCGAATCGACGAGTTCGCTGACGCCGCCGGCGAGCCTAGAGGAACTGTGCGCGGACTCGGGTACGCCGGTCGTGTTGGTTTCGAGCATCCGTTCATCCCGTTTGCCCGCCCTCCAGTTGCATCTTGGCGATGCGCTTCGGCCGATCCGTGTTTCTGACCGCCTGGCGCCACGAGAAATTGCCACGCTCCTTGAGACCCTGAGCCGAAATAATCGCCTCAACGTGCTTCTCGATTTGGATGAAGAGGAGCGCATAGAATTTTTGCTAAGACCCACAAGGCGTCGCTCGTTGACGGCCTCGCTGCTGTCACACGGGGTCGGACCTTCTCTGCCAGGTATGTCGAGGCCTACGAGGAGGTGACCGTACCGACCGCGCGAAGGATCTTGGACATCGTCCTTCTCGCCAGCGAGGCGCGTGTGGAGTTGAGCGCGGGAGTCCTCGCGCGAGCGGCAGCCTGTAACGGCAAGCGACCTGCGGGCGCAGGCTGAGCGTTGCGCCACTGCAGCGCCTCATCCACGCCGGTCCCCGCGGGGGGGTTGCCGCACGGCACTGGGGTTTGGCGGCTCGAGCGTCGAGTCAGGTGCTTACGGCAGACCGACGGTACGTGGCGACAGTGGATTTGGTCTCGGCTGCGGCGCCCTACGTCCACCCCACCACCATCTCCCAGAGGACGCGGGAGGTCTCTCTTGTTGCCAAGGCTGATGGACGCGCAGCGGGTCGTGGCCTCGTTCGGAAGGGAGCGAGTCGCGACCTTTTACGAGGAACTGGAGTCGATCTTTTCTTGGAACTCTCGTTTCTGGGAGCAGCGAGCTCTCGCGGAACTCGAGGCTTCACGTCCTCGGTATGAGCGAGCAGAGGCGTGGGCCCGAGAGGCGGTGAGCCGACATGAGGATGGGCTCAGCCTAAATACTCTCGCAACGGTCTTGTTGAGACGCTCGGTCGCCACGGCGCAGCCTTGATGAGGACACATTCTTTGACGGGCTCAATGCGGTGGATCAAGCCCGTCGTGCCTCCGCCAACCGGGTCACGGAGCACCCCTATGTCACGGCGTTTTCGTACCTACGTCGTGGACGCCGCCTCGCGAGGGACGCGTCACTGAGTGGCCGGATCGACCAGGTGTTCAACTTTTGGCGACTCGAGGTTGAGACAAGTCTGGCTTGGGCTCAGGCGAGCAAGCGACGGGATCTGGAAGGCCTGATTCGGCAGTACTTGCGGGAAGTTGAGTGAAGTCGACTCGAGCGCGGGGTCAGGGCGCGTCTCGCAGCCGGGCGCCGACTGGGCGCCTAGCGTTCGGCGGCTAGAACGACTATGGACGCACGGTCCGGGCAAGGGATGAGGTGCTCCGATATTCGCGGCGAGTCGACCGCGGACCAAGCGTTGCTACAGCGTCTCGCCCTTGAGAACCCGCTGCGCCAAGTCGACGGCTTTCTCGGGCGATCCGTCCGGATGGAGAAGGTAACGCAGCGGACCGTCGACCGTTCGTCTCTCGTCGGCCTGATATAGGCCAACTAACCACCCTTGATGGTCCTCGCGCCGCCAAGCCAGGGTGTCTTCTTGGTCGGTGAATAGAAGGTAGTAGCCACCATCAAGGATGACTTCGAGGGCGGCGCACATTCCTCCGGTTTGAATGAACTCTCCGCCGAGGCCCACCGCGTCGAGAGCGTCAAGAACGTCGCGGTACTGCTCAGCGCCTGATGCCACGGTCTCGTCGTAGTTCAATTCGCCCTCTCTTTCCTGTACCTGCGCACATTGCCCGGACTTCGAATGGAGCCTTCCAAGCCGGCAGAAGTAGAAGTTCCTATTCCAAAGCCTAACAGAGTAGTTGCACGCGGTTGCGTCGTGAGTTGGTTGTCAATATCAAGTTGCGCCAGCCGTCTGGTATGAGAGTGGTGAGCCAGAAGTGCACCGGCGTCTGACCAAAGTTGTTCGCAACTGGCGCAGGCCACAATCGTCCCAAACAACTACGGGCTCAATCTCGCGGTAGTGGCCGCCGTCGGCGACGACTGTATAGAAGTCTCTGCCTCCGCAGAGACAACCGTCTATGAACTCGCCGGAGTCGCTCACTTTGATATTCGAGCCACCCATTTCGTCTACTTGACTTTTCACGTGGTGTTTCCTGCATGGTTGATATCTCCATTGCCTCGTTGTTGGTGCTCGCGGGAATACTCTCGATCGCGACCTGAGCCCCAAGCGGGCGACTACCAATCGGATAACCGGTACTCGGCAGTATTGGACGGGTAGAGCACCAATTCTCCCTTCTCCATTCCGAATGAAGCGAGCCCGTACATCTCATTGCCTTCTTCGTCGATGCTAAGAAAGATCTTAGACTTTAGGTGTGAGCCTTCTCTTGTTTGACTACGTCGAGAAGATCCTCAAGTGTTAGTGCTTTGCGTTTGGTTGCCATGATGACTCCTATCCTTATTTGGTTGCCATGAAGACACTATGCAATTGGCGTGGACCAATGTAAATGGAGAAATTGTTGTAGAAAGGCGCTCAATACTTTGTTCTACGGGGATGGCTGTATCTCAGTTGGCGCCGTCCGTCAGGAGCGCGGCTCGCTTTAGCGCTTGTTGGACAGCCTGTCGACTGCAGCCGTAGTGCCGACCGATCTGGGCGTTGTTCCAGCCTTCAGGCTTTGCGAGCCAGGAGGTCTGCGTGATCGGCTGGCGCGATGGCGGCGGGCCGCGCGCGAATCGCGACACCCCGGACGCGGAGTTGGTTCAGGACCGTCTGGTCGTCGATGCCGTAGCGGCGGGCGAGGGTGCCGGCAGTGAAGCCTTCTTGGTACTCCGAGGCGATCTTGGCCCAGGTTGGTTCGCTCAGGCGGCGCTGGGCTTGGCGGCGGCCTGTGGGCACGTCGAGGGCTGGATCTCGGGCGTAGGCATTGGGGTCAGCGAGGATCTGCGCCGCCTGAGCCCATACGGAGTGATTCCACAGTTGGGTCAGTTGGCCCGCCAGCAAAAGCCCCCGTCGAGACTCGTCTCGGCGGGGGGCTTTGTCATGCGACGTGTCGAGCGAGTTTCCAGATGTGACATCAATTGATCGAACTTCCCGGAAATCAAAGACACGTTCGAGCGGTCGGTGCGAGAGTCACGCCTGCAGTTGTTCCCGGGTCGGCTGTCGACCTCGGGCTATCGGAGGAAGTGGGCTGCTCGTGGTGCCTGTCGTTCGTCGTCGTCTTGGTCTGGGAACGCTCGGCCTCGCGGTCGCCTTGTCGGCGGTTGCCGTTCAGCCCGTCGTGTCGCCGGTGGCGGTTCCCCCTGCGGCGGCGGAGCCCGCTCGCAAGGTGGATGTGTCGCCGCGGAGCGACGCGGTGGCGGCGATGGTCGCGGCTCAGTCGGCGGGCCAGCGGGTCGAGGACCTGTCGCAGGGTGATGCGTTCACGCAGGTGTTCGCGAACCCGGACGGCACCTGGACGACGGAGTCCGCTTCCGAGCCGGTGCGGGCCCAGGACGAGAAGGGCGAGTGGGCGCCGATCGACCTGACGCTGGTCAAGGTCGGCGGCCGGTTGGTGCCGAAGAACGCGCCCGGTGAGTCTGTCCTTGTCGGCGGGTGGGGACAAGGTCTTCGCCGATGTCGTTCCGGACGACGGTCCCGGTGGCGCGGGCAAGGTGTCGTGGTCCTGGCCGAGCGAGCTTGCCGGAGCCGGTGCTGGACGGTGCGTCGGCGACGTATCGCGATGTGGTTGCTGGTGGTGGTGACCTGGTGGTCACGGCCACGGCGTCGGGCTTCACGCACAACGTGGTGCTCGAGGAGCGGCCGAAGGCGGGCGCGGACGGCAAGGTCGCGCCGGTCGGTCTCACGATCCCGGTCACGACGCCGGGTGCGGAGGTCCGCACGAACGCCGCGGGCGGCGTCGAGATCACGACCAGCGCCAAGGGCCACGAGGTCGTGGCAGCAGCGCCGCGGCCGATCATGTGGGACTCCTCTGCCCCGGGGCCGCAGGACGTCAGCGCGACGGCGACCTCGGGTGACCCGTCTGTCGAGCCGGTGAGCGCGAGCGTGGTCGACACCGCGGCCGGCGGTCGGCTGGTGCTCAAGCCGGACATGGCGTTCCTGACGGACCCGGACACGGTCTACCCGGTCACCGTGGACCCACAGTTCACGCTCTACTCGAACGCGGACACCTGGGTGAGCAGCAACTTCCCCTCGGGCCAGGGCAGGCTCGTCGGTTCTCCGGGCCGGCACGGCGGACGGCACCAGCCCGGCGCGCTCCTTCCTGAAGTTCCCCGGTGACGCGACGTGGAACGGCTCCCAGATCCGTGGCGCGGTGCTGAAGCCTGTGGAACTTCCAGTCGGGCACCTGCAGCGCGGGCGCGATCCGTGCGTCCCGCATCACGGCCTCGTGGGCGCCGAGCACGTTGACCTGGAGCAACCAGCCGGTCGCGACCGCGACCGACCAGGCGCAGTACTCGCCCGCTCACGGTGCGACCGGCTGTGCTGCTGACGAAGCGCAGTGGAACGTCACGAACATCGTGCAGTCGTGGGCGGACGGGTCGGCGGCGAACTACGGCTTGCGTCTGGCGGCGTACACCGAGACGAACCCCAACACCTGGCGCGGGTACTGGTCCGCCGACTCCAGCGGCGGCATCCAGAAGCCCCGCCTGATCGTGACCTACAACCGCTACCCCTCGACCCCGACCTCGCTGCAGGTCGCACCGAGCCCGGACGGGTCACACGTCAGGCTCGACCACGCCGACCCTGTCGGCCGTGGTCACCGACCCCGACGGCGGGCAGGTCGCCGGCTACTTCGAGGTCAAGCAGGGCAGCACCGTCATCTGGTCCGGCACCAGCGCGATGGTGGCCTCCGGTGGCACCGCGAGTGTCGAGGTCCCGTCGGGCAAAGCCTGACCGACGGCGGCCAGTACACCGTCACAGTCCGGGGAGAGGACGGTGTCGCCGCGCGCAGCAAGACGGCAGCGTCGACGAATGTCACGGTCGACACGAACGTTCCTGATGTGATCGTGACCTCGAACGTCTTCACCAACGGCACCTGGACCAACACGCTGCCCAGCAGTGCGACCACCACCCTCAACGGCAGCGCCGACACCACCGCCTTCCTGGTCGACTACGACGGCGTCAAGGCCAACATCAAGGCCAACGCTTCCGGCGACGCGACGATGCCCTACGCACCCACCCCTGGCTGGCACGTTCTCGCGGTTACCCCGATCGACACCGCAGGCAACTACGGCACCCCGGTCACGTTCAGCCACGGTGTCGGCGCGGCGAGCTTTCACCACGCCATACCAGTGGACCCCCTCCACGGCGTCGTTCCCCATCGACCTCTCATCACGACCTTCGGCGACCGGCGCGAAGCCTGCAGTGGCGTCTTGCCGGGCAGACGACCTGGACCAACGCCGCGAAGGTCAAGAAGGTTGACGGCACCGACTGGACCGGCACGGTCACCGCAGGTATCGGACGATCCACCACCGGCGCATTGATCTGGAACGCTACTGATGAGACGAGCGAGACTGCGCCGCTCATCACGGCACCGTCGCTGCTCGAGATCCGGGGCTGCTTCCAATACTCAGGCTCAGCAGACTCCTGCTCAGCCGTCACCTACGTCGGCCTCTTCGGCTCCGCGTTCGGCGAGAAGTTCCCGACCGCGAGACTAGGGCCCGCCCAGGTCGCGCTGCTCAACGGCGAAGCGATGATCTCCGAAACCGACGCAGTCGACGCCAAGGCGGCCATTGGTCGCACCTACTCCAGCCTGTCCGACGGAACCATCTCGGATGGTGTCTTTGGGCCTGGTTGGTCAGACCCAACGATCCTCAGCGCCAACTCTGACACCGCTGCATCGATCATCGACAATCGGTCGAAAGACGGCACATTCGTCGTCGTCAATGCCGATGGCGGTTCCCAGACCTTCACGGCGACCACCGGTGGCGTCTTCACTCCACTGGAGCCGACTGGCGACGCTACCAAGCTCACTTTCGCGGCGGGCACCGGTGGCGGCCTCGACACCCTCACGCTCTCGCGCCCCCTGGGAACGGGAACCGTAGTCACCACGTGGGAGTGGAAGACCTCCGACACCGGTGACGCCCCGGAGTGGACGGTCAAGGAAACCGACCCGCCCGGGACCGGTAACGACATGGCGGTCAACAGCACCGGGCAACGGCCCACCTTCGTCCGCGTGTCCGATCCATCAGCCTTCCTCGACCTGTAACGGCACCACCCAGACTGAGGGCTGCCGCGGCCTTAGCATCACCTACACCGGGTCGGGCAGGCTCTACCAGAGTTAGCAAGGTCGAACGCATCATCGGCGCTACCAGCCCCGGCGCTGTCGCCTCGAAGACCCTCGCCAACTACACTTACACCTCGGGTAAGGCTCACCAAGGTCTGCGGGCTTGACCCCGACGGCGCAGGTATAGCGGCTCCTCTGTGTACCGAGTACACCTACACAACGGTCGCTAGCCGCACCCTGCTCGCCACCCTCAAGCCGGCGGGCCTCACCGAGTGGCGCTTCACCTACGACCCGATCGGTCGGCTCCTCAACGTCAAGCGACAACTTCCCGGCACAAGCGGCGGAGACGCAACTTGGGCAATTGACTACAACCTCAGTCTGACCAGCGCCGGCCTGCCTGACATGAGCGCGACCAAGGCTCGCCGAGTGGGGTCAGTCCGTCGCTCCGACAAGCTGTATACGCGGTGTACGCCGACGGTACTGGGGCGACTGACGTGTCGAAGGCTGAACTGTTCTACACGGACCGTGCTGGCAGAGTCATCAACACCGCAACCTCCGGTCCGAGCGGATGGCTGATGACCGCAGTCTGGCTCGATGCACGCGGAAACCCCGTGCAGAACCTTGACCCCACAGGCTGGGCCCGTGTTCAGGCCGCGCCGCTTGCGGACCGCCCTCAAGTCGCGATCGAGGCGTCGTCCTTTAACGTCTACAACACCTGGGGTGATGCCGCGAGTGTCGGTACGCGCCTCGTAGACGAATATGGACCGTCCCACACCGCGTCTTTGAGGAGCGGGACGGTCGGCAATTACCGGAGTCACACCGCCTACGTTTACGACGACACCCCCGGCGTTGACAGCGCCCTGCTGGCCGGGCGCCCGGGCAGCAGCCCGCTTGGGCTGGTCGTCAAAGAGACGACAAAGCTCCGCCGCCTCAGACCTGAGCGACGACCACGACGCCAAGATCACCACTTACGGCTACGCTCCTCGCGTTACGGGAGACGGTGACGGTTGGGTGCTGGGTAAGCCTACGTCTACCTCCGTCAGCCTCGATGCCAGCACGTGGTCGACCGAAATCACTCGGTTCAACTCCGACGGCGACGTCGTGGAGGTTCGCCAGCCCGGGGGCAGCGCGGACTCCGCTGGCGCCGGGAGCGACGCTCACTCCACTGTCACCCATCTTTATACCGCCGGCGGCACCGGAGTATGTGGTGGAAAGCCGCAGTGGGCCGGCTTGGTGTGCCAGGAGGGGCCGGCTGCACAGCCTACGGGCAGGCTCGGTTCCGGTCAAGCACGTGATGCAATACGACGCTGATCTCGCGCCGACGCTGATAGAGGAGCGAAGTGGTGGAGCAGTCGTCCGGTCCACCTCCGTCACCTACGACGATGCTCACCGAATGGTTCAGGTGGTTAACGAGACCTCCGGGGCAGCCCGAACGGACCGTAAGCAAACTGACTATTCATACTCTCCTGGCTCCGGTCTGCTCGCGACCAAAGCGTCGGATGGGCAGCAAGTTTCACTGGCATACGATGGGTGGGGGCGCCAGATCACATATACCGACCGTAGCGGAGCCTACCGCCGAGCAGACATACGACGTCGCTGGCCGGGTCTCAACGCTAGATACCGGTGCCTACGACCTTGACTTCACCTATGACCCGTCCGGTGCAATCGACTCAATCTCGGCTGGCTCCGGTGTGGGCGCTTTCGACTACGACTTCAATGCGAATGGAAGTCTGCATGAGATCGACTTGCCGAACGGGATTACCGCAAGTTTCCGATACAACGAAATCGGCGAGGTGATCGCGCTGGAGTACCGGTCGGCATCCAACCCGACTTTTGGCTTCTCGGCAACTAAGGAGGCATCGGGTAAGACCATTGCGCAGGCATCCCCTGGATCTCATCAGGCCCTCACGCAGGATCAGACTTGGACGTCTCGTGCGGGTGGATGACGTGCGCGGGTCGGGCTGCACCACCCGAACGTACGGCTACAACTCATTCTCCAACCGGACCAGCCAACGCGCGTACGGGCCAGACGCCACCGCGCCGGAGACATGTCAGACTTCGACCGCGACAGTCAGCCGCACTAGCGCCTTCGACGCGGCGAACCGTGTGGTGGACTCGGGTTACGTCTACGACGGCCTTGCAAGAATGACGAGCATTCCTTCAGCCTGCGCTAGACGGCAGCGGTACATCGGATCTTGTTGCCACCTACGATGCAGATGATCGGGTTCACTCACTTGCGCAGCAGGTCTCTGGTTCTGGATCCACGACCGTCGACGCCAGTGCGACGTACTCGTACGATCCTGGGGGAGCCGTCGCTCAGGTGATCCGTTTGGCCGACGGCGTAGAGACCGAACGGACCAGATTCCGCTATGGCGCTCTTACCGATACACCGGCCATCACGCAACGCTCAAGCGATGGAGGTGTGACGTGGACCGAAACCAAGCACCTCATCATCCCGGGTCTGGGTTTGGTGTTGTCGACGACCGGGGCCGATCACGAGTATCAGATAACGAATATCCGTGGAGACGTAGTTGCCGCCGCGACATCGGCGGGAGTCGTCACGGCCTACTTCGAGACTGACGAGTTTGGTCGACAGGTCGGCCTAACGCCGACGGGACGTTCCTATGGATGGCTCGGAGCGCACCAGAGGGACGCCAGCAACATCGGGCAACTCGTCTCGCTCGGCGTACGAATGTACAACCCGTCGACCGGACTCTTCACGACTCCTGATCCTGTTCCGGGCGGCAATCTGACGCCATACGGGTATCCTCTAGACCCGTGTAACCAAGCAGATATCGACGGAAAGTGCGACAGCCGAATTCGTGACTGGTTTACATACCATATCTCCGAGATCAAGTGGCGCCGGTGGAAGGACGCCCCAAACGGCTCCGGACCGTACGGATTCAAGCAATGGCTCAAGGAAACCGCCATTGAGACTCTACGGATTGTCGCCGATGCGGATCGAAATTATCGGGACCCAGCAGCGATCGGGAAGTACGATTGTGAACCAATGGCGCTGTGTGAAGGTCGCAGGAAAGTGGCGTAAGCAGTATCGCACGGGTACTCTCTACTACGGTCAGTACCGCTGGAGGGTGCGCTACTACTTCGGATGGGTTCCGACGTTCTCTCACTGGGTCAATGGGTACGCGGGCAGAAATGGTGCCGATTATGACCCGCCTTTCTACGCGTGATGGAGATCTCCGTGACTAGCGAGATGCGAACCTCCGGCCAGGCATACGACTTCTGCATCGCTTGCGTTGGATAGTCCTGGCTGTAGTGGTTGCGGTTGTCGCCGTGCCGGGAGGTGATGGTTGGTGGTCTGTATTCTTAGGTCCGCTGGCGTTTAGCGGCTTTTGGATCCCCGCTGTCGCTGCACTGGCAGAGGAGCGCCGAAGCAAGTAGATCGGGTGCGCTCACGCTGGGACCACATGGGGATTCCCGGGGCAACAACATCGCCGACGGTGTCAATCACATAATCGCGCTCACTTATGACCCGGTTCGGCTATGCACTGCGTATTGCGGTGTCGTGATCGGGTTCCTTGGGAGCGTCCACGTTGGCCCCGACGTACCTAGGAGACCATCACTGAGTCCCGGCGAGATAGGAGCATGTGCCAAGTTCAACCGCGCCCACAACATCGTGACCGGCGAGGTAGCGGATGCATCCCTAAGCGGCTAGGCCACCGACATCCTCGAACCCACCGTGGACGAGGGATACAGGGGGCGGACCGACAGCATCTCCGACCGGCTACTGGTGACTAGTTGGCTCGACGATCTCACCGCCCTCGGTGCATACGACCGCGTCCCTCGTGCGCGGATTCGCCGGCCAGACGAACGGGTCGAGCATCGAGCGTCGGGTGTGCCGCACGAACGGGTGACAGTCGGTGTTGGGCCGCCTTGATGGCGGGGGCCTTCAAGATCAACTCCGTATTCGACGGGGGTGAACCGCCCGAAAGTTGCCTGCCTGCGTAGTCGGTCGTAGGCATTCTCGATCCAGGTCACGATCGCGATCGCAGGCTCCCCCGGGCACTTAGCCCCGTTAGTTGTGATGTCCAGGGAGGTTGTACCGCCCGGCACCGGTGAGCCGAACGAGTCCACGGCCGCGTTGTCGCCGGCCGCGCCGACTCGGCCCATGGAGCCGGCCATGTCGTGGCGGTTGGTTGGTGGACTAGGCTGCTTCCGTTCATGACGTTCGCGCCACAGGCGGCATTCGTCTAGTGCTGCTCCCCGTCGGTGGGTTGTTCCCGTCGCCGTCGTCATGACGTGCCACGTCCCTGAATGTCCTCCATAGTAGGGATGTACTGACTTCACGGCCCAGCCTTTGCGCTGTATGAACTCCAGCGCGGCCCGCGCCGCCCAACGCTTGGGGTAGAGGACTTTGGTGCACACGGCGCCTCCACGGACAGGGAAGCCGGTCAACGCGGCTGGCCGTTCTTCCTCATCGGAGCGGGACTGCCCCACCTGCCCGGCATCCTGGCTGAGATCCGCTCCTACGCAGAGCGGCTCTTCGACTACCGCACCATCGCCCGCCTGCCGGACCCCGAAGCGCACGCCGCTCTCGTCGGCCCCGTCACCAAGCACGATGTGTCGTTCGACCCAGACGCACTCCAGCTTGCTCCTCGACGCTTCCGGCGGCTACCCCTATTTCCTGTAGGAGCAAGGAAGGGCAGCATGGGAGGTCGCAGCCGGACCCGTCATCACCCTCGACGATGCCCGTGCCAGCGCAGTCATCGGGCTGGAACGCCTGGACGCAGGGTTCTTCCGCTCACGCTGGAACCGCGCCACTCCCTCAGAGCGTCGACTGCTCGTCGCGATGGCCGGGGACGGCTCCGGCCCGTCTGCCTCCAGCGAGATAGCACGTCGCAAGGACCTGAAGCCGAAGCCTCGCCCCCTGCCGCGCCAACCTCATCAAGAAGGGCCTCGTCTACGCACCCGACCACGGACAGGCTCGCCTACACCGTCCCTGGCGTGGACGCCTACGTCCATCGTCACCGCGAAGACCTCACCTAGCCGGGACCGCCCGATCTTCGCAGCACGGTCGGGAAACGAAGAGCCTCCGTCGTTCGGTGACAACCGTTCGCAACGTCCGCGCGTCTCCTCCTCGTGACCTCGCTGACCCGCCGTCGGGCGCTGCTCGCGACCGGCGCTCTCGCCCTGCCGGCGCCGCCACCCTGACCGGAGTCGAGCCTGGAGGTGTTGCCCGGCAAGGCCTCGCTCTACCACCACCTCGGTGCGGACGGGCCCGACGGCGTCGTACCGGACGTCGAGCCGGCACGGGTGCACTACGGCGCCTTCCGCTCCTCCGCGCGTGGCAGGCGGGTCGGCTGGGCGGTGGCCACCCCGGGCGGCACCGGCACGGGGCTGCCCGTGCTCGTCGTCCTGCACGGCCGGGGGCAGGACCACACGGCGGTGTTCCGGCGGAGCCGGCTGGCGCTGGACCGCTTCCTCACCGACGCCGTACGACGCGGCGTGCCGCCGTTCGCGATCGCCAGCGTGGACGGCGGCGAGACCTACTGGCACGACCGGGCGAGCGGGGACCGGGCGGAGACGATGGTGGTCGAGGAGTCTGCTGCCGCGGCTGGAGCGGCAGGGCCTCGACACCACCCGGCTGGCGCTCACGGGCTGGTCGATGGGCGGCTTCGGCGCGCTGCACCTGGCGGACGTGCTCGGCGCCGACCGGGTGCGGGCGGTCGCGGCGATGTCGCCCGCCCTGTGGCACTCCTACGACGACACGGCGCCCGGCGCCTACGACGACGCCGCCGACTTCCGCCGTACCACCGTGCTGGGCCGCCAGGACGGGCTGGCGGGGATCGCGGTGCGGGTCGACTGCGGCAAGGGCGACCCGTTCTACGCGACCACCCGGGACTACGTGGCGGGCTTCGAGCACCCGCCGGCGGGCGGGTTCGAGCGGGGTGACCACGACAGCGGGTACTGGCGGCGGATCGCGCCGCGGGTGCTGCGCTTCGTGGGAGAGGCGCTAGGGCGCTGAGGCGGCCGCGGGCTGCTTCGGGCCGAGGCACACCGCGACCAGGCTCGCCGGCGACCTCGCCGCTGAAGACGGCCCAGCCGCGGTCGAAGGAGACCAGACTCGGTCTCGCCCTCGGGGGTGCGCACGATGGCCTGGCTGGGGACGACCGTGCGGTCGAAGCCGGTGACCGAGCAGCGGTTGTGCTGCATCAGGTCGTCGAGCGGGCCGGCGGACAGCCCGACGCTCTCCGAGGGAGCGGCCGGGGTCGGCGTGGTGGTGGCGCCGAGGGCGCCGAAGCCGAGCAGCAGGGTGAGCCCGGCGACCGTGGTGGCGGTGCGGAACGAGTGGACCGTGACCCGGATCCATGCCGTGGGAGCAGCGAATTCAGCCATCGTGCGTCCCCCCTGTCGATCGTGTCCCGGTCGGTGCCTTCCCTGCCGATCTCAACGAGGCGGCCCGGCCCGGGTCACGATCCGGTGGTGTGATCTGCGACAGCCGCGTCGCCCTTCCGCGCCGGGGGCGGGCAGGATGGGGTCATGACCTGGTTCGACTCACCGGCCGACACGGCCGCCCGGCTGGGCTCGGCGGGCTACCTCGCCGACGCGGCGACCGCCACGACGACGTACCTCGCGGGGGCGCTGGAGAAGCCGCTGCTGCTCGAGGGCCCTGCGGGAGTCGGCAAGACCGAGACTCGCCAAGGCGGTCTCGCGGGCGACGGGCGCCGAGCCTGGTCCGGCTGCAGTGCTACGAGGGACTCGACGAGGCGCGGGCGCTGTACGAGTGGAACTACAAGAAGCAGCTGCTGCGGATCCAGGCTGCCAACGCCGCCGGCGGTGGGCAGGACTGGAACGCCACCCACGACGACATCTTCACCGAGGAGTTCCTGCTCACCCGGCCGCTGCTCACCGCGATCCGCCGCGAGCAGCCGACGGTGCTGCTCATCGACGAGGTCGACAAGACCGACATCGAGGTGGAGGGCCTGCTGCTGGAGGTGCTGAGCGACTTCCAGGTCACCATCCCCGAGCCTGGGCACGGTCGCGGCCACCCGGCGCCCGTACGTCGTGCTGACCTCCAACGCGAGCCGCGAGGCTCTCCGAGGCGGTCAAGCGGCGCTGCCTGTACCTGCACATCGGCTACCCTGACGCCGCCCGCGAGCGGCAGATCCTGCAGCAGCAGGTGCCCGGCCTCGACGACCGGATCGCCGGCCAGGCTCGTGGCGACGGTGGCCCGGATGCGGGAGCCTGGACCTGAAGAAGGCGCCCTCGATCGCGGAGTCCGTCGACTGGGCCCGCACCCTGATCGCACTGGAGATCCGCGACCTCGACGACCAGGCCGTCCTGCGCACGCTCGGCGCCGTGCTCAAGCACCAGTCCGACCACGAGCGCGCGATCAAGGAACCGAACTCGCGCGGGCTTGAGACGTCGATGAAAGCCGACCGCTCCGGCCTCCTGGACCGCCACCTCGCCTTCGTCGAGGCGCTGCGGGGTGCCGGGCTGTCCGTCTCCCTCGCCGAGGACCTGGACTCGGTGGCCGCGCTCTCCGCACTGCACTGGACCGACCGGGCCACGGTGCGCGACGCGTTCGCCGCGACGATGGTCAAGAAGCAGTCGCAACGCACGACCTTCGACGCGCTCTTCGACGTCTACTTCCCCGCGATGGTGGGCGACGGGGCGGCCGGTGCGAGCACGGACGACGAGCCGGCGGCACAGGTGCGCGACAACGCCGCCGCCCTGGTCGACTTCCGTGACCGGCTCGCCGAGCAGCCTGGAGGCCGGGGAGATCGACGAGGCGGAGCCTGCGGCGGATGGCGGCCGAGATGGTCGGCACCTTCGGCGCGATGCCGGGACGCGGGCCGGGGCTGTCGTCGTGGTCGGCGTACACCGCGCTGCAGCGGGTCGCCCCGCAGGAGCCTGGTGGACCGCCTGGTCGCCGGGCTGATGAGCGAGAGCGTCGGCGAGGAGGAGGCGGCCCGCCGCGCGAACCGCCGGATCGGATCGTTCACCCGGATGGTCGAGGACGACGCCCGCCGTCGGATCGCGGAGGAGAAGGGGCCGGACCACGTCGCGGAGGTCGCGATCCGGCCGAGCATCGACAAAGCTCGCCTTCCTCGCGGCGCGGCGCACCGACCTGGAGGAGATGCGCAAGGAGATCTTCCCGCTGGCGCGCCGGCTCGCGACCCGGCTGGCGAAGGAGCAGCACTCGCGGCACGCACGGACGGCGCCGCTGGACTTCCGTCGCACCGTGCGCGCGTCGATCGCCACCGGCGGCGTACCGATCACCACCCACCACCGGCCCAAGCGCCCGCACCGCTCCGACCTGGTCGTGCTGTGCGACGTCAGCGGCTCGGTCGCGAACTTCGCGTCCTTCACGCTGCTCTTCGTCTTCGCGCTGCGCGAGGTCTTCCAGTCCATGCGCGCCTTCACCTTCATCGACCACGTCCACGAGGTCAGCGGTCACTTCCGGCCCGGCGCCGACCCAGCCGACGTGCTGGCGGACCTGACCGCGAGCGCCAGCCACGCGGCGCTGTGGGGCCGCACCAACTACGGCCGCGCCTTCCAGAAGTTCGACGAGTTCGCACGCCGACGCGCTCACCCCCAAGACCACGCTGCTGATCCTCGGCGACGCGCGCTCCAACTACAGCGACCTCCACGAGGAGACGCTGCGCCACCTCGCCGGGTCGGTACGACGATCGTTCTGGCTCAACCCCGAGCACCAGCGCAACTGGGGCACCGGCGACTCGGCGGCGCCGACGTACGCCGACATCGTGCCGATGATCGAGTGCCGCAACATGGCCCAGGCTCAGCGACTTCGTCCACGACCTGGCCTGGTGACGCGATGCGGATCGGCGAGGCGGCGCGGGTCAGCGGCGTCAGCGTGCGCTCCCTGCGGCACTACGAGGACGAGGGGCTGATCGTGCCGGGCCGGTGCGGCAACGGCTTCCGCGACTACTGCCCCTCCACCGTCGACCGGGTCCTCGCGATCCGTTCGCTGCTGGAGTCCGGGCTGTCCGTGCGGCTGATCCGCGAGGTGCTCTCGGAGGACGGGCCGGACCCTGCCTTCCTGGAGGAGGTACGACGCTTCCGGGACCGGCTGGACGGGCGGATCGCGACGCTGAGCGACCAGCGCGACGCGCTCGACGCCTACCTCCGCGACGCCGGCGCCTGACCCTGCCGCCTCACCCTGCCGCTTGACCCTGCCGCAAGTGGCAGGCTCCTAGCGTCGCTCGCATGAGCATGCGCGCCCTCGTCCAGCACTCCTCCGACGGCCCGGCGGACCTCGCCCTCGTCATGGAGTACCCGGAACCGGCCGCGGGTCCTGGTGAGTACCTGGTCCGGGTCGGCGCTGCCGGGGTGAACTTCGCGGACGTGCTCCAGACCCGCGGCCGGTACGGCGGCGGCCCGACCCCGCCCTACGTGGCCGGCTTCGAGGCCGCGGGCGAGATCGTCGCGGTGGGCCCGGGGGTCACGGACCCGCTGCCGCTCGGCACGCACGTGCTCGGCACCGGCCCGGGCGCCTTCGCCGAGCACGTGGCGATGCCGGCGGCGGCCGCACTCCCGGTGCCGGCCGGGTGGAGCGACGCCCAAGCGCTCGGGCTGGTGCTCAACACCGCCACCGCGCTGGCCGCGCTACGCACGCTCGGTCGGGTGAGAGCCGGGGAGACGGTGCTCGTGCACGCCGCGGCCGGGGGCGTCGGGCAGGCGGCGGTCCGGCTCGCGCGGCACTACGGCGCCCGCGTGGTCGCGACCGCCTCACCCGGCAAGCACGAGGTCGTCGCGGCGCTCGGGGCCGACGTGGTGCTCGACGCCCGGCGCCCGGACCTCGCGGAGGAGGTCCGGCGTCGTACGGGTGGGGTGGACGTGGTGCTGGAGTCCGTCGGCCGGACGACCCTGGCGGGCAGCCTGGCCCTGGCCCGGCCGTTCACCGGCCGCGTCGTCGTCTTCGGCGCCGCCTCCGGCGACGCGACGGTGAGCACCCACGACCTCGTGCACACCCACCCGGTCCAGGTGCTCGGCCTGCACGTGGGCGCGCTGGCCGGCGTACCGGAGCCGTGGCGGCCGTTGCTGGCCGGTTCTCCAGGCACTCGTCGCCGACGGCGTGGTCCCGCCGGGCACGCCCGAGGTGCACCCGCTGGCCGACGGGCCGCGGGTGCTGACGCGGCTCGCCGCGGGGGAGACCCGCGGCAAGCACGCGCTCGACCCGTGGGCCTAGCGGGTGTACTCCAGGGCCGGGTCGTCGACCGGCTTGCCGAAGACCTTGAGGTCCTTGAAGTAGTTCATCTTCAGCCGCCACGGCTCGACGTCGCCCTGCTTGGGGAACTGGTCGATCGCGCGCATGACGTAGCCCGCCTCGAAGTCCAGGAAGGGCTCCTCCGCCACGTTCGGGTCCCGCTGGGGCACGACGGACCGGGCGCCGGTCTTCGCCATGTGCTCCATGACCCGCACGATGTAGCCGCAGACCAGGTCGGCCTTGAGCGTCCAGGAGGCGTTGGTGTAGCCGACGATGAACGCGAAGTTCGGGATGCCGCTGAGCATCATGCCCTTGTAGGCCATGGTGTCGGGCGAGCTTGACCTCGGCGCCGTCCACGGCGAGCCGGGCGCCGCCGAAGACCTGCAGGTTGAGGCCGGTCGCGGTGATGACGATGTCCGCCTCCAGGCTCGCGGCCGGACTCCAGCAGGATGCCCTTCTCGGTGAAGCGGGAGATCCGGTCGGTGACCATGTCGACGGTGTGCTTGCGCAGCGCCTTGAACAGGTCGCCGCGCGGGACGACGCACAGCCGCTGGTCCCAGGGGTCGTACGGCGGGGTGAAGTGCTCGTCGTAGGACACGTCCTTGGGCAGGCGCCGCTCGGACATCGCCCGGATCAGCCTTGCGGGCCTCCTTGGGCCGGGCCCGGCAGAACTCGTAGAAGCCGATGGTGAGCGCGAGGTAGCGGCCGCGGACCAGCCTTGCTGGCGAGCCTTGTCGGGCAGCGTCTGCAGCATCCGGTAGGAGATCGGGTCGGTCAGCGGCTGCGGGACGATGAACGTCGGCGTGCGCTGCAGCATCGTGACGTGCCCGGCGCCGGAGTCGGCGAGCGAGGGGATCAGCGTCACGGCGGTGGCGCCGGAGCCGATGACCACGATCCGCTTGCCCTGGTAGTCGAGGTCCTCGGGCCAGTGCTGCGGGTGGACCAGGCTGGCCCTGGAAGTCGTCGAGACCGGCGAAGTCGGGGGTGAAGCCCTCGTCGTAGCGGTAGTAGCCGGAGGTGGACCACAGGAAGGCTCGCCGTCGACCCGGCGGTCTCGCCGGTGTCGGTGCGCTCGACGGTGACCGTCCACCGGGCGTCCTCGGTGGAGAAGTCCGCCTTGACCACCTTGTGGTGGTAGCGGATGTTCTGGTCGATGCCGTTCTCCCGGGCCGCCTCCTGGAGGTAGGCGCGGATGTCGGCGCCGTCGGCGATGGCCTTCTTGCCCTTCCACGGCTTCCAGCCGAAGCCGAGGGTGTACATGTCGGAGTCCGAGCGGATGCCGGGGTAGCGGAACAGGTCCCAGGTGCCGCCGAGGGCGTCGCGCATCTCCAGGATCGCGTAGGAGCGGTCGGGGAAGGCCTTCCCGACGTGGTACGCCGCGTCGATGCCCGAGAGTCCGGCACCGACGATGAGGACGTCGAGGTGCTCGGGGGTGGGGTCGCTCATGGTGCTTCCTTCGGGTTGAGGAGTCTGCTCGACGGGGACGTCGGGCACCTCGATGTTGCGGGTCGCTGCCAGGGCCTCGACCTGGAGCCAGGTGACCTCGGCGAGCAGGTCGGTGAAGACGGGGGCGGCGGGCCGCAGCGCGTCGCGTGACATCCAGGCTGCGGACGCCGGCGGTGACGCCGCCGACGAGCAGGAACACCCACGGAGTCAGCGAGTCGCGGTCGTCCTCGCTGATCTCGATGTCGAGGACGGCGATGAACCCGCCGATGACGAGACTCGATCTGCTCGGCGATCTGGGAGATGGCCTCGTCGAGGGGCTTGGCGTTGGCGCCGGGGACGTCCCGCTCGGCGTACCTCATCAGGGCGGTGTTCTCCACCGACCAGCCGACGTACGCCGCGACGATGCGCTGCACGATCTCGCGCGGCGTGCCCTCCAGCGTCACCGCGGAGAGCAGCACCTCACCGGCGCGCAGGCAGATCTCGCGCTGGATGGCGAGGTCGAGGTCGGTGCGGTCGTCGAAGTAGCGGTAGAGCACGGTGCGGTGCACCGACGCCTCGTCCGCGATCTGCTGGACCGCGAGTCTCCTCGCCCGGCTCGAGGTCGCGGGTGAGCACGACGAGGGCGGCGTCGATGATCGCCTGACGGCGCGCGGCGTTGTGCTCCTGCCAGCGGCGCTTGCGGCCGTCGGTGGTGTCCCGCTTCGGCGAGTCTCACGGCGACACCTCCTCGGGTGGTCACGACGTGAGCGACACGGTACGCCGAAGCAGCCCTCGGCGGCGCGTGACAGGCGGTGCTGCGAGGGAGCGCTGCAGGGCCGGGTCGGTGACCTTGGCCCGGGGGCGGCCGATGGCGGCCCCCTGCTCGCGCTCGGCGGCGTCGAGGCGCTGCCAGCCACCGAGGTCGGTGGCGTCGGGGCAGCGCTCGCGCACCAGCGTCGCCGCCGAGGCCAGCGTGCCGGTGGGCTCGGGCAGCCCGGCGTCGAGGTCGTCGAGGATCGTCTCGACCGTCTCCTGCGCATCGGTCTTGTTGGTGCCGATGAAGCCGACCGGGCCGCGCTTGATCCAACCCACGACGTAGACGCCGGGCTCGACCCGGCCGGCGTGGTTCGGGACGGTCGCGCTGCGCTCGTCGAAGGGCAGGTCCGCCACGGGGAGGCCGCGGTGGCCGACCGAGCGGACGACCAGGCCGGCGTCGAGCACGGAGGTCTCCTCGGTCGTGACCGCGCGGACCGTGCCGTCGGCGTCGGTGACGAGGTCGTTGCGGGCGACCCGGACGCCGCTCACCCGGCCGTCGGTGCCGAGCACCTCGACGGGGGAGACGGCGAAGGAGAGCAGGATCCGGCGCCGCTGCGGGTCGCCGGAGGGCGTGCGCGCGGCGAGGTCGCGCAGCAGCCTGGCTGCGCTGGTCCTCGCCGGTCAGCAGCGCCGGGTCGCACTCCACGAGCACGTCGACGTCGTCGAGCGCCGCGAGGCCGATCAGGCTCGGGGACGGTGAACGCCGCCTGCGCCGGACCCCGGCGCCCGAGCACGACGACCTCGCGCACGCTGCTCCCGCGCAGGCTTGCTCCAGCGGGCCGGGCGCCAGGTCGGTGCGCTCCAGCACGGTGAGGTCGCGGGTCAGGATCCGGGCCACGTCGAGGGCGACGTTGCCGTTGCCGACCACGACGGCCCGCTCGTGGGTCAGCGGCACGTCGAGCGCCTGCTGCTCGGGGTGGCCGTTGTACCAGCCCACCAGCGCCGTCGCCGGCACCGAGCCGGCGAGACTCCTCGCCGGGGATGCCGAGCGCGCGGTCGGCGGAGGCGCCGACGGCGTACACGACCGCGTGGTAGCGCTCGCGCAGGTCGGCCAGCGTGATCGACGTGCCGACCTCGGTGCCGAGGAAGTAGCGGAAGCGCGGCTGCCGCTCGATGGCCTCGAACAGCCGGGTCACCAGCCTTGGTGGAGGCATGGTCGGGGGCGACCCCGTGCCGCACCAGCCCGTACGGCGTGCGCAGCCGGTCGTAGACGTCGACACCCTCGACCTCGGGGTGCTTGAGCAGGCTCGTCGGCCGTGTAGAGGCCGGCCGGTCCGGCGCCGATCACCGCGACCCGGAACGGGCCGGTGCGGGTGAGCCGGCGCTGCTGCGGCACCAGCGCGAGCGGCGTGCGGTCCGCGTGCGGGAAGGCGTCGTAGTAGGCAGCGTTGAGGTCGACGAAGGGCAGCTTGCTTGGTCGTCAGCGCGGCGTCCGGCACCATCGCGCCCACCGGGCAGGCGGTCGCGCAGGCGCCGCAGCCGACGCAGGTGGTGGCGTCGACGTACACCATCTCGGTGGTGCCGAAGCCCGGCTCACCCGGTGCCGGGTGGATGCAGTTGACCGGGCAGGCGACGACGCACGAGGCGTCGGCACAGCACGACTGGGTGACGACGTAGGCCATGGAGGATCCGGGGGCGGCGCGGGTCAGGCCGCGGCGGACTTGGGCTCGCTGCGGAACCGCGAGGAGGTCCCGTTGATGCCCAGCGCGCCCCAGATGCGGCGGGAGACCACGTTCATCAGGCCCAGGCTCGTCGGCCAGCATGCGCACGTCGCCGAAGGTGTCGCGCAGCAGACTTCTCCGACTGCGGGCCCTTCCAGTAGACCTCGCGCATGACCGAGCGCGGGATGCCGAGCTCCTTCTGCATCTGGCGGCTCGGCTTCATGATCACGTCGCACAGCACCCGCATGATCACCGGGTAGGCCAGCGACAGGCCGAAGCGCTGCAGGCGGCCGTAGTCCTTGGAGCGCTCCACCAGGTAGGAGTGCGCGAAGGCTGATGTGGCGCGCCTCCTCGGCGACGTGGATCTGCATGACGCGCTCGACGATCGGGTGCAGGCTCGTGACCCGAGCGGAGCAGCATCTTCTGCAGGTAGTCGATCGGCTCCTCACCGGCGAGGATGCCGATGAAGAACACGTTGGTGAGCGGGCCACCGGCCAGGCACAGCCACGGCGCGACCTTCACGAACCACTTCGGGCCGCCCTGGACGTCGACGCCGATGCGGTTGACGGCCTCCTGGAACATCTGGGTGTGGTGGCACTCCTCGGTCACCTCGTGCGTGGAGTAGCGGAACTCCGCACGGTTGTTGTCCATGCCGATGAGGTGGGCCATCACGCCGCCGATGAGGACCTGCTCGAACTGCAGGCCGACCTTCATGATGTTGGCGTAGCGGTAGCGGCCGATCTCGAGCCTGACGCTCCAGCGGGAGCGACTGGTACCACTCGGTCGCGCCGAGCGGGTCGAGCCTTCGGCAGCACCCAACGGGGGTCGTTCGGGTCGACGGCGAACTCCGGGGAGTCCCAGGCGATGTCGAGGAAGGCGTCGAAGTGCTGGTGCACGGAGGCCTCGGACAGGACCTTGAGGGTGTCCTGGAAGGCTCAGGCCCTCGGTCTCCGGGAGGGTCTCGGCGGTGCGGTCAGCGGTGGCAGTCATGTCTTCCTCGATCCGTTTCGTCGTCGAAAGCGGGAGCGTGCGCCGTGTTAGCGCAACACAATGTTGCATACATTGCCCCCGGTTTTGTCAAGGAACTGATCAAGGATTTGAGTACAAGGGCCCGGTCGCACCGCTCCGTCCGTGACGAGGATCGCTTCCATGACCGCTCCGACCGGCCTGCTGCCGAGCGCCGCCGCCCTCGCCGACGCCACTCCCGTTACCCGCAACAGGGTCGTCGACCTGCTCCGTGCCGCCGCGATCCTCGTGGTCGTGCTCGGGCACTGGCTGATGGCCGCCGTGTACGTCGACCGCGACGGTGACCTGCACCGGGCCGACCTGCTCGACCTCGCCGCCTGGACCCACCCGCTGACCTGGGTGCTGCAGGTGATGCCGGTCTTCTTCCTCGTCGGGGGCTACGCCAACGGGCTGTCCTGGCGCTCGGCCCGCCGCCGCGGCGCGACGTACGCCGGCTGGCTGCGCGCCCGCCTGCGCCGCCTGGTGCTGCCGGTGCTCCCGCTGATGGCGTTCTGGGCCGTGCTCGCGCCCACCGCGCACGCGCTGGGCGCCGACCCGGACCTGCTCCGGATCGCCAGCCGCGCGTCCCTGGTGCCGACCTGGTTCCTCGCGGCGTACGTCGTGGTGGTGGCCCTCGCGCCGCTGACGCTGCTCGCCTGGGAGCGCCTCGGCTGGGGCTCGGTCGTGGCCGGCCTGGCGCTCGGCGGCCTGGTCGACCTGGTGAGCGTGCGCGGCGACCTGCTGGCTGTCGGCTTCCTCAACTACGTGGTCGTGTGGAGCACCGTGCACCTGCTCGGCTACGCCTGGCTGGACGGGCGGCTCTCCTCGACCGCACGCCGCCTCGCGCTCGGGGCCGTCGGGCTCGCCGGCCTCTGGCTGCTGACCGTGCACGGGCCCTACGCCGTCTCGATGGTGGGCCTCGGCACCGACGAGATCGACAACGCCTACCCGACCCGGGTCACCCAGGGCTTCCTCGGGCTGCTGCAGGCGGGCGCGGTGCTCACCCTGGAGCCGCTGCTGCGCCGCGTCGTCGCGCACCGCCGGGTCTGGCTCGCGACCGTGCTCGTCAACGGCCGGATCATGAGCATCTACCTGTGGCACCTGACCATGCTCGGCGTGCTCGTCGCCGGCTCGATGGCGCTCGGGGGCTGGGCCTGCACGGCGTACCGGACACCGGGGGCTGGTGGGCCACCCGGCCGCTGTACGTCGCGGTCCTGGCCCTGCTGACCGCCGGAGCGGTGGCGCTCGTCGGCCGCTTCGAGTCACCGGCGCCCGACCCGCGGCCCGCGCCGCCGGTCCTGCGGCCGGTGCTCGCGACGTTCGGCGTGTGCGCCGGGCTGGGTGCGCTCGCCGCGCTCGGGATCGCCCGGGACGGCGTGATCCTCTGGTACCTCCCGCTCGTCCCCATCGCCGCCTGCGTGCTCGGCGGGATCGTCCGGATCCCTCAGGCCGAGCGCAGGTAGCCCTGCTCGCGCCACCGGGCCAGCACCGCCCGGAGGTCGGGATGCTCGGCGCGGTCCGCAGCCCTGCCGCCCGCCACCAGGGGCGGCACGCCGGGGTCCGCGCCCGCGTCGTAGACGACGGTGAGGCGGTTGGCGGTCGCGGCGTTGATGAGCGAGCCGAGCAGGGCGACCGGGTCGCTGCGGTCCTCCAGGGAGAGCACCCGGACGTCGGCCGGCAGCGCCGGGAGCGCCGCTGCCGGCGCGCTGGCGGTGACGACCTGGTCGACCACGAAGCCGGGCAGGTCGGTCCGGGTCGCGATCTCGAGCGCGGCGGCACCGCCGCTGCCCCGGCCCACGAGCATCACCCGGGTCTCGCCGTCGTGCTCGGCGGCCGCCGCGCCCAGGGCCCGGACCACCGCCGCGGCCCGGCCGGAGGCGTCGCCCGAGACCAGGCGGAGCCGTCCGGTCGCGGGTGCGGCGGGCGGCGTACCGGTCAGGAAGGCGAGCAGCCGGCCGGGACCGACCCGCAGGATCCGCACCGGGTCGCCGTCGGCGCCGCCCGCCAGCAGGGTCATCAGGTCGGCGAGGCCCGAGGGCGCGCTGCCGTCCTCCTCGCCGGGCTCGGGCTGCACCTCCGGGACGGGGCCGGGGAGGTCCACCGCGACGTCGCGCAGGGCCGAGCCCCAGTCGTCGCCGAGCGGCGCGATCCCGGTCGCGCGCAGCCCGCCCGTGCGAGCCCGCCGCGCCTGGTCGCCGGAGAGCACGCCCGCAGTCAGCAGACTCGCGCATCTGCAGGCTGTCGAGGAGACCGCCACCGGTCGTGACGTGCTCCATCAGCTCGGGGTTGGCCTCGGCCAGGCTCGTTGAGGTACGCCGCAACGCCGTCCCGGTCCAGGGCGTCGGTCTCGATCAGCCCGGCCGCGACGATGGCGCCGCCGAGGCTGACCTGCGGCGCGAGGTAGCCGATCGCCTTGCCCGCGATCGAGCCCAGGGTCTGGTACGCCGCCGCCTGCAGGCTCGTCGATCCAGCGGTAGGTCAGGACGGTGGCGCGCAGCACGAGCGCGTCGGCGTCGAGACTCGATCGAGCGTCCGAGCAGGCCGTCCTTGCCGGTGGTCGCGGCGCGCAGGCTCCTCCTCGGCCGTCATCCAGGTGCCCGGCGAGAGCGTCGTGGACGCGACCACCTCCGGGTCGGTGAGCACCTGCTGGCCCAGGCTGCGCCCAGTCGCGCATCTGAGCGCCGGCGTCGTCGAAGAGGTCGGCCGGGCGCATCATCTGGTCGTACTTGTCGGCCAGGTCGGCGGACTCCACCGCGGTCAACGGCCGCTCGCTCTGCTGCTCGCTGCGCTGGTCGGTCATCGTGCTCCCTCCAGGACCGGGGCCACCACGGCGGCCAGGTCGGCCGGCTCGACGGCCCGGATCTCCAGCCGGGGCACGCCGTCCTGCTGGTGCGGGCGCAAGGCCCGCCAGCCGTCGGCGAGCAGCGTCCAGGAGACGACGCCGACGGTGTCGACCGTGCTGCCCGACACGTCGGCGACGAGCGCGCGCAGCCGGCCCTGGGCCTCGTGGGCGAGCGCCGTCAGCAGGCGGGCCACCGCGTCGTCGGGCAGCACGCCGTCGGGCCCCAGCACCGATCCGCTGTGCCGGGACGCGAGCACCGGGAGCAGGTCGCCCCGCCCGACCCGGGTCGCCTCGGCGGCGGCGTCGGCGAGCTCGAACGGCAGGTCGGCGTACGACGGGACGGTGGAGGTGCCGAGCGGGACGTCCTCCGAGATCGCCGCGACCCGCGCCAGGCTCGCCGGCCCAGGCGTCGGTGGCGAACCAGCCGAGCTCGAAGACGATCCCGTCGACGGTGGCCAGCGACGCGACGGCGGAGTCGTCCCGGCGCTGCCAGACCTTCGCCTGGACGCCGGCCATCCGCAGGTCCACGTCGAGCGCGGTCCGGGGCGCCGCGAGCAGACCGATCGCGCCGGCCAGGCCGGGGTCCAGCACGCCGTCGGTGAGCAGGCCGCGGCGCTGCAGCGCGTCGGCGCCGTCGTGCAGAGCGCCCACCGCCGTCCGGTAGGCGCGGTCGTCGCTCGCCGCCGGGCTCTGGCCCAGCCGCGACTGCATCGTGTCGACCGCGGCCGGCGGCGTCACCTCGAACGGCAGCGGCGCGCCGCCCGCGAGGCTCGCGGCGTGCTGCAGGCTCGGTGAGGGTCAGCCCGATCCGGCGCGGGGCCGCGTCGAGAGGGCGCCGCGGCGCGCGGGCCCTGACGTCGGTCAGGTCGATGGTCGGCACGTCAGCGCTCCAGTCCCGGTACGTCGACAGCGAGCCAGTCGCGGTGCCCGGGCGGCGGCGGGGTGAACGCGGCGAGCACCTCGTCGAGCGGGTCGGGCGAGATCTGCGGGCCGTCGCTGCGCTCGTTGCGGGCCGCGATGGCCGCGACCCGGGCCTGTGCGTCGGCGACCAGCGCACGCACCCGGGACTCGGTGACCGCGATCTCCTCGGCGGTCGCGTCGACCGCCTCCACGTGGTCGGCGAGCGCGTCCGCTGCGGAGACGTGGCGATCGGCGGCGGCGCGCAGGTGCCGGGCCCGCTCGGTGACCCGCTCGCGCATCGCCTCCGCGGCCCGTCCGGTCCAGCCCAGGCCGTCGACCCGGGCGACCAGGCTCGTCGGCCAGGGCGCGCACGTCGGCACCCTGGTCCCGCACCGCGGACACGCGTCGCCGGATCACCTCGCTGTCGCCGTACATGAGTCGCGCCCTTCCCTCGTTCGTCCTCGGTCAAACCTCGTCGGCGTCGCGGACCCGGCGCACGGCCTGGACCACCGGGAGCACGCTCGTGAGCACCAGCCCGGCGCCCGCGAACCACAGCGCCCCCGGTGCGTCGGGGTCCTCGAGGTCCGTGAGCGCGCCGATCACCGCGAGGACCAGCGCCGCGGCGGCGAGGCCGCGCAGCACGACCCACCACCACGGCCGCTTGCGCCAGCGGTGGGCCCGCGGGTGTGGCGTGCGTGCCCGGGCCAGGAGACCGGCCACGGCCGCGTGGTCGGTCCACCGCTCGGGCAGCGGGTACGTGCCCGGCTCGGGAGCGCCGCGGCGGCGGCGCACCCGCCGCGCGCGGAGCCTGGATCAGGGTGAGGTGCCCGGTGTAGGCGGCGCCGAGCGCACCCATCGCCGTCACCACGAGTCCGGCCCACGCCGGGCCCTCCCCGCGACTCACGGGGACGAGGACGATCGCCCAGGAGGCGGCGAAGATCGCGACGAAGAACGCAGTGAGGATCGTCAGCCCCCACCAGGCTCGTCACCTCCCGGGTCGAGGAGGCCGGGCCGAGGCCGATCTCGTCGGGCTGGTAGCTGTGCAGCAGGCCGGACCTGGTCGTGCGAAGGACCCGCTTCTCGCCCCGAGCCACGACCGCCCGGTGCTCGGCGTAGATCGCGTCGTTGCGTGCCTCGAGCCTCCCGACGATCGACCACCGGGTCACCCTAGGACACCCGGGCCGAGCCTCAGAGCGCGCCGTCGAGACGGTCCAGCGCCGCGGTGACGTCGGCGGTCGAGGCCGCGAAGCCTGATCCGCAGGAAGCGGCCGCCGTCCACGGTGTCGAAGTCGACGCCGGTCGCCACGGCGACCCCGGTGCGGGCGAGCAGGTCCTTGGCGTAGGCCATCGAGTCACGCGTCAGGTGGCCCACGTCGGCGTAGGCGTAGAAGGCGCCGTCGGCCGGCGCCAGCGCGGTGATGCCCAGCCGGGGCAGGCCCTCCAGCAGCAGGGCCCGGTTGTGGGCGTAGCGCTGCACGTGCCCGTCCAGGCTCGGCGTACGACGCGGGGGTGAACGCCGCGAGCGCCGCGCGCTGCGACAGCACCGGCGGGCAGATGCTGAAGTTCCCCGTCAGCACGTCCACCGGCCGGCGCAGCCGCTCGGGCGCGAGCATCCAGCCGAGTCGCCAGCCGGTCATGGAGAAGTACTTGGAGAAGGAGCCGAAGACGATCGCCTCGCGCGAGGTCTCCCAGGCGGAGGCGGCGCGGGCGCCGGCGTACTGGATGCCGTGGTAGATCTCGTCGGACACCAGGCTGCACCCGGTTCTCCTCGCACCAGCGCGCGATCGCGGCGAGCCTCCTCGGGCAGCAGCATGGTGCCGGTCGGGTTGGCCGGGCTGGCGACGACGAGCCCGTCGAGGGGCTGCCGCACGTGCACCTCGGCGAGTCTGCTCCACCGTCGGCTGGAAGCGGGTCTCCGGTCCGGTCGCGACCTCGACGACGGTGCAGCCGAGCGCGGCGAGCACGTTGCGGTAGCAGGGGTAGCCGGGTCGCGCGATCGCCACCCGCGCTCCCGCGTCGAAGGCCGCGAGGAACGCCAGCAGGAAGCCGCCGCTGGAGCCGGTGGTGACGATGACGTCGTCGGCGCCCACCTCGAGGCCGTAGCGCTCGCGGTGGTGGCCGGCGATCGCCTCGCGCGAACTCGACGATGCCGGTCGCGGGGGTGTAGCCCAGCGGGTCGCCGCTGCCGAGCAGGCGGACCGCTTCCGCCGCCACCGGCGCCGGCGCACCGGTGCTCGGCTGGCCCGCGACCAGGTTGAGCAGGTCGCCGTGCGTGCGCTGCCGCTCGGCCGCACCGGCCAGCAGGTCCATGACGTGGAACGGCGGGACGTTCGCCCGGGCGGCGACGGTGAGACGGTCGATCACGTCCCGACCCTATGCCGCGTCGAGTTGGGGTTTCCCACCCGCGAGTTGGCAGTTCCCCACCCTTGAGTTGGCACTTGTGCACCGGACGCGACAGTGGGAATCTCCCAAGTCGCGGGTGGGAAGCCCCAAGTCGCGGGTGGGAAGCCCCAAGTCGCGGGTGGGAAGCCCCAAGTCAACGGCGGGTGGCGGCGTGGAGGCCGGCCCGGCGGCCGAAGAAGGAGCCCTCGCCGAGCCTGGGTGCCCGAGCAGTAGCCGCTGCCGTCCTGGGCGATGTTCGAGGCGCAGGCGCCGGCGGCGTACAGCCCGGGCACGACCGAGCCGTCGGCACGGCGGACCTCGCCGTCGACGGTGGTGGCCATGCCGCCGATGGTGAAGCCGGCGTAGAGCGCGACACCGAGGGAGAGGTCGAGCACCGCCCACGGGCCCTCGGTCTGCGGCGTGAGCCAGTCGGGGTGCTTGTGGAAGTCCGGGTCCTCGCCGCGGGCGGCGTGGTCGTTGTAGCGCTCGATCGTCGCGACGAGCGCACCGGCCGGCATGCCGAGCCCGGCCTCCATCTCCTCGATCGTCTCGAAGCCGTCCTTCAACGGCACCAGCGGCATGTGGTCCTCGCCGAGGTGCGCGCTGTCGACGATGAGGTACGCGACCGCGTCCGCCTCCTTCATCACGTGGTACGACGTCCGCGCGTGGTAGCTTGTCCTCGGCCACGAAGCGCTGCCCGTCGCGGTTGACGATGATCCCCTTGCAGCGCGAGGACGGCGGGTAGAAGGGCGCGGTGATGAACGGCTCCTCCATGTGCTCCAGTGCCGCGCCGACCGACTGGCCGAGCCGGATCCCCAGGCCGTCGTCGTACGTCGAGCCGAGGGTGAACAGACTTCGAGCCCAGTGCCGGGGTGTAGCGGGCCACCATGTCGGCGTTCATCACGAAGCCCCCGGCGGCGAGGACGACGCTGCGCGCGCGGACCGCCCCGTGGGTGTCGAAGGAGCGCCAGCCCACGCCGACGACCTGACGGTCGTCGCCGTCGCCGTCGGTGACGAGGTTCGTCACGCCGGTCTCGTAGCGCACCTCCACGCCGGCCTTCTCGCACTGCTCGCGCAGCAGGTCCATCACGATCCGGGTGCCCTCGGTGTCGCCGGGAACGGGCACCTTGTGTCCGCGCGGCGCGGGCGCGATCTCCTCGCGGTAGGGCCAGACCTTCTCGTTGCCGGTGAACATCAGGCCCTGGGTGCCGGGCTGGATCACCGCCTTGCCGGGGAAGTAGGAGCGCTCGAACTCGAAGCCGAGCCTGCTCCAACCAGTCGAAGTGCGCGACCGATCCCTCGCAGTAGGCGCGGATCTTCTCCTCGTCGGGGTCCTTCGTGCTCGCCAGGAGGTACGCCGTCATCGCCTCCACCGAGTCGTCGTGACCCGTTGCCCGCTGCACCGCGGTGCCGCCGCCGAGGTAGAAGTGCCCGCCCGACATCGAGGACGTGCCGCCGTGCACCGCGGCCTTCTCCAGCAGCAGCACCCGGGCGCCGGCGCGGGCCGCCTCGAGAGCCGCGCAGCCACCGGCGATCCCGAAGCCGACGACGACGACGTCGTAGGCTCTCGGGGGCCTCGCCGAGGGCGCTGGCGGGGAGGGCCTCGGGAATAGCGAGGCCGGCCGGAACGTTGTCGCTCGTGGTCGTCACGAGGACAAATCTAGAACATGTTCTACCGATAGACTACGTACCCGCCACCCGACGAAAGCCGAGTGACCTTTGACCTTCGACGTCCACCGAACTCGATCAGTTCGTACTCGTGGGCGCCGCGGTCACCTTCCTCGCGGTCCTCGCGGTGCGACTGTCGGCGGGCGCCGGTCTTCCGAGCCTCCTGGTCTACCTGCTGATGGGCGTCGTCCTCGGCGAGTCCGTGGTGGGCATCCGGTTCGAGGACGCCCAGGCTCGCGCACGCGCTCGGCTTCGGCGCGCTGGCGATCATCCTGGCCGAGGGTGGTCTCACCACGAGCCTGGCGCGACGCGCGACCGGCCATGCGGATGGGCCTGTCGCTGGCGACCGTGGGCGTGTTCGTCTCGGTCGCGGTGATGGCCCTGGCGGGCCACTACGTGCTCGGGCTGCCCTGGGAGCCTGGCCGTCCTGCTCGGTGCGGTCTGCTCGCCGACCGATGCCGCGGCGGTGTTCTCCGTGCTGCGCGTCGTACCGCTGCCCAAGCGGGTGACCGGTGCGCTGGAGGCGGAGTCCGGGCTGAACGACGCACCCACGGTCGTCCTGGTCACCCTGGTCGCCTCCGGCGCCGTCGGTGACCACGGGCTGCTCGGCACGGCCGGCATCGTCGTCTTCGAGCCTGATCGCCGGCGTCGCCTTCGGCCTGGTCGCCGGGTTCGGCGGCGCGTGGATCATGCGCCGGGCCGCGCTGCCGTCCTCGGGTCTCTACCCGATCGCGATCCTCTGCCTCACCCTGATCGGGTACGGCGCGTCCGCGGCCGTGCACGCCAGCGGCTTCGCCGCCGTGTACGTCGCCGCGCTGGTCCTCGGCAACTCCGACCTCCCTCACCGGGCGGCGACCCGGTCCTTCGTCGAGGGCCTGGCCTGGCTGGCGCAGATCGGGCTCTTCGTCATGCTCGGCCTGCTGCTCTCGCCCGGCCGGCTGAGCCTGGAGCACGGTCGGCATCGCGCTGGCCGCCTGTGCGCTGCTCACCCTCGCCGCACGGCCGCTGTCGGTGCTCGTCAGTGCGGTGGTCAAGCCGATGCGCTGGAACGAGCCTGGCCTTCCTGTCCTGGGCCGGGCTGCGCGGAGCCGTCCCCATCGTCCTCACCACGATCCCGCTGGCCGAGGGCGTCGACGGCGCCGACCGGCTCTTCGACATCGTCTTCGTGCTGGTGGTCGTCGACACCCTGCTCACCGGCCCGACCCTGCCGCTGGCCGCGCGTCTGCTGCGGGTCACCCGGCGCTCGGAGCCGCGCGGTTTCGGACTCGAGGCGGCGCCGTTGGAGCGGGTCGCGGCGGACCTGCTGCAGGTCACCATCAGCCCGGCGTCCAAGGCTGCACGGCGTGGAGGTCGGCGAGCCTGCGGCTGCCCGTGGGGGCGAACGTCTCGATGGTGGTGCGCGACGGGCGCGCGATGGTGCCCGAGCGCCGTACCGTGCTGCGGCAGGGGGACGACCTGATCGTCGTCACCCCACGCAAAGCCTGCGCGAGTCCACCGAGCAGCGGTTGCGCCAGGTCAGCGCGGGCGGTCGCCTCGCCCAGTGGCTGGGCGAGGACCGCCGGCGCGGCTGACCGCTACGACGAGAGGCTCGGGTCGGTGCTCAGCGGAGGCGTGCAGACGGAGGAGTCTTTCTGCGCGGTCACCGTGGCCCGGCCCTTCGTGACGCCCTTGAACTTCTTGCCGACCACGATCGTCACGCCCGGGTAGCCCGAGGGCTGGTCGACGACCTCGACGCCCTTGCCGAGGTACGACGCCAGCAGGATCGCGGCCGGGTCGCCCGGGTCGTCGGACCACACCTGCGCGGAGACCGACCCGGTGTCCCGGGGCGCGTTGCCGGTCTTGCCCTGGCCGAAGCCGAAGCCGACCAGCCTTGTCCATCGTCTTGCCCGCGAGACCGTTGGCGCCACCGGCGTTGAGGACGGTGACCATCACCTGCGGCGGGGCGACCTCGTCGCCGGCGGCGACGAGGGTGTCGGTGCAGGGCGCCGCCTCGACCTTCTCCGGGAAGGGCGAGGTCACCCGCGACCAGCCCCAGGCGATGGCGGCGAGGAACACCACCGCCAGCACCACGAGGGTGATCGCCGAGCGGCTGCTCTCCTTGACGTCCTGCCCGTCCATCCCCTCAGCCTTCCATCCGGATCACGCGCGCGTGCAGCACGTTGCGCTGCTGGAGCGCCGCCCGCAGCGCGCGGTGCAGGCCGTCCTCCAGGTAGTACTCACCTCGCCACAGCACGACGTGCGCGAAGAGGTCGCCGTAGAACGTCGAGTCCTCGTCGAGCAACGAGGAGAGCCTGCAAGGTGTCCTTGGTCGTGACCAGACTGGTCGAGCCGGACCTGGCGCGGAGGCACCGCGGCCCAGCCCTTGGAGCCGAGGCCGTGGTCGGGGTACGGACGCCCGTCGCCCACGCGCTTGAAGATCACGGGCTCGGAGTCTACGGGCCTGCCGTGCGACACCGTGTTCCGCTTAGAGTTCCCAGCATGACGCAGGAGCCGACGACGCCCGCACCCGAGACGCCCGCACCCGCCGCCCCGGCCGCCGACCCGATCGAGCAGGCCATCGCGCCCGGCTACGCCTTCGAGGGCCCGGCCCTCGAGCTCGGCGGCCTGATGACCGGCCCGGACCGGCTCAGTGCCAGCACCATCCGGATCCCCCTGGGGATGCTGAACCGGCACGGCCTGGTCGCCGGCGCGACCGGAACCGGCAAGACCAAGACCCTGCAGCCTGCTGGCCGAGCGAGCTCAGCGCCGCCGGCGTACCGGTCTTCGCCGCCGACATCAAGGGCGACCTGTCCGGCCTGGCCACGGCCGGCGAGGCCAGCGACAAAGCCTGCTCGCGCGCACCAAGTCGGTCGGCCAGGACTGGAAGGCCACCGCCTTCCCGGTCGAGTACTACGCGCTCGGCGGCCAGGGCACGGGCATCCCGATCCGGGTCACCGTGACGGCGTTCGGCCCGCTGCTGCTCAGCCGGGTGCTCGGCCTCAACGAGACCCAGGAGTCCAGCCTGAGCCTGGTCTTCCACTACGCCGACAAGGCCGGCCTGCCGCTGCTCGACCTCCAGGACCTGCGCGCGGTCGTCCAGCACCTCACCAGCCCGGAGGGCAAGGAGGACCTCAAGGAGCCTCGGTGGTCTCTCCGCGGCGACGGCCGGGGTGATCCTGCGCGAGCCTGATCGGCTTCGCGGACCAGGGCGCGGAGGCGTTCTTCGGCGAGCCGGAGTTCAGGCTCCGCGGACCTGCTGCAGCAGGCCTCCGACGGGCGCGGCCTGATCAACCTGGTCGAGTCTGCCGAACCTGCAGGACCGCCCGGCGATCTTCTCCACCTTCTTGATGTGGCTGCTCGCCGATCTCTTCCACGACCTGCCCGAGGTGGGCGACGTCGACCAGCCGAAGCCTGGTCTTCTTCTTCGACGAGGCGCACCTGCTCTTCAAGGACGCCTCGAAGGCGTTCCTGGAGCAGATCGCCCAGACGGTGCGGCTGATCCGGTCCAAGGGCGTGGGCGTCTTCTTCGTGACCCAGAGCCCCACCGACGTGCCCGACGACGTGCTGGCGCAGTCTCGGCTCGCGCGTGCAGCACCAGGCTCCGCGCGCACACGCCCAACGACGCCAAGGCGCTCAAGGCGACCGTCAACACCTACCCCAACAGCGCCTACGACGACCTCGGCGAGGTGATCACGAACCTCGGCATCGGCGAGGCGATCGTCACCGTGATGGGCGAGAAGGGCGCGCCGACGCCGGTCGCGTGGACCCGGCTGCGCGCACCGGAGTCGCTGATGGCCCCCAGCAGTGCGGAGTCGATGGAGGCGACGGTCAAGGCGAGCCCGCGCTACGCGACGTACGCCGAGGTGGTCGACCGCGAGTCCGCCCGGGAGATCCTGGCCAAGAAGCTCGAGGAGGGCGCGCAGGCCAAGGCGGAGGAGAAGGCCGCTCCCCCGGCGGAGAAGCCGGCCGCGAAGAAGAAGGACGAGGGCGGCGGCGCGGGCGAGATCGTCAAGGACGTCGTGCAGTCCTCGGCGTTCAAGCAGTTCATGCGCACCGCCGCGTCCGAGATCGCCCGCGGCATGTTCGGCACCGCCCGCCGGCGCCGCTAGGCCTGCTGATCACCCAGGCGCGCGTCGAGTCCGGCGCGCGTCGGCGGGTCCGCGCCCGGTCGCGACACGGTGATCGCGGCGGCGGCGTGGGCCCGTCGTACGACGGCGGTGAGGCCCGCGTCGTCCAGCCCGGCGATCCGCGGGGACGCGTCCGTGCCCCAGATCCCCGCAGCGAGGAGGCCGTCGAGCAGCCCGGCGGTGAAGGTGTCACCGGCGGCGATGGTGTCGACGACCTCGGTCCGCACCCCGGGCACGTCGAGGACGGTGCCGTCCGCGCGGAGCGCGCTCGCTCCCGAGCCGCCGCGGGTGACCACGACGATCGCCGGACCGAGCCCGGCCCAGCGGGCGGCGGCCTCGCTGGGCGCGAGGCCGGGGAAGTACCAGCCCAGGTCCTCGTCGCTGACCTTGACCACGTCGGCCAGCGCGACCAGGCTCCTCGACCCGGGCCAGGGTCGCGTCGCGGTCGGGCGTGATCCCGGGCCGGGCGTTGGGGTCGAAGCAGACCAGCGCCCGCCGCCGGGCACGGCGCACCAGGTCCCGCACCGCGTCGGCTCCGGGCGCCAGGACCGAGGCGATCGAGCCGACGTGCAGCACGTCGCAGGCCCCGTCGGTCATCGGCGGCGCCACCCAGGACAGGTCGAACTCGTAGGTTGCCGCACCGCGCGCGTCGAGCACTGCGGCGGCCGTGCTGGTGCGGCCGGTGGCGGGCTCGGCCGCCTCCACGACGACGTCGCTGGCGCTCAGCCAGCGTCGCAGCACCGCGCCGCGCTCGTCGTCGGCGAGCACGGTCGCCAGGCGGGGGTGGTGCCCGAGCCGGCCGAGTGCCAGCGCGACGTTGGCGCAGGCTCCCCCCGGGCAGGCTCGACCGGATCCTGTCCGGCGCGCTGGACGATGTCGATCAGCGCCTCGCCGACGACGAGCACCTCGGGTGGGGTCACTGCCAGGCTCCGTCCCGGATCGCGCGGACGAGAGTGGGGGAGAGCGGGAGCCGCGGGAGCAGGGTGGCCTGGACCGCGTGGTAGAGGTCGGGCTTGCCCGGCCACACGCCCGCCGCGGGGCGGTTGTCCGCGTCGAGTTTGGTGGTGCCAGGAGCCCTGCGCGCGGTCGATGAAGACGTCCTCCGCGTGTGCCCACCACTCCCGGAACCACGCGGCGTAGCGCTGCTCGCCGGTGCGGGCGAGGAGCGCCGCCGCGGCGGCCAGCGCCTCGGCGAGCACCCAGTGCATCCGGTCCCGTACGACGGGCGTGCCCGACCAGTCGGTGGTGTAGACGAAGCCGGGCGTGCCGTCGACGGACCAGCCGTCGGCGACGGCGCGGTCGAAGAGCGCCTCCGCGGTCGGAAGCAGCCGCTCGTCGGGCGCCACGGCGTCGAGGGTGAGCAGCAGCCGGGACCACTCCAGGCCGTGGCCGATCGTGGCGCCGTAGGGCTTGAAGGGGTCGGCGGGGCGGTCCGCGTTGAGGTCCGGCAGTGACGTCCAGGCGGCGTCGAAGTGCTCGGGGAGGCGGGCGTCGTACCGCGCCGCGAGGTCGACGACGAAGTCCGCGACGCGTGCCGCGCGCCTCCGCCAGGAGAGGTCGCCGGTGGCGTCGGCGACCGCGAGCATCGCCTCGACGGCGTGCATGTTCGCGTTCAGGCCGCGGTAGGAGTCGAGTCGCGACCAGTCGGCGGACCACTCGTCGCGGCACCGCCCGGCGTCCTCGTCCCAGAACCGTTCGAGAAAGACCGTGCTCGCCGCGGCGAGCAGCGCATCGGCCCCGGGCAGCCCGGCGACGACGGCGCTGGAGGTGCCGAGCAGGACGAAGGCGTGGTCGTAGCAGGTCTTCCCGGCCGCGAGGTCGGGCCGGCCGTCCGCGTCGAGGGCGTGGAACCAGCCGTCGTGCGCGGTGTCGCACAGCGGACCGGCGAGCCCGGCGAGCAGCCTGCTCGGCGAGGTCGCGGGAGCCGGGACGCCCGGTGAGCGCGGCGATCGCGTGCACGTGCAGCATCCGGCAGGTGATCCAGGTCAGCACACCGCGCTCGGGCTCGGGGCGGCCGGCGTCGTCCAGCCAGGCCGCTCCGCCGGCGGGGTGGAGGAGCGTCGTGCCGAAGCCGGTGAGGCGGTCCTGCTCGTCCTCGAGCCGGCCCCGCAGCGCAAGATCGTCGAGCCATGTCATGGTCCGACCGAGCCTAGGGCCTGACTCCCCATCCGGCGCGTGCTGAGCAACGTCAGCGGCGCCGGACCGGGAGCCAGGCCCCAGGCAGGGGGCCGGCAGGGAGAGGCCGGCCGGGAGGGGAGGGAGGTCAGGCGCTCCAGCGGACCGCGTCGTCGACGAAGTCGGCGAGCGGGTGCACGCCGCGCAGGTCGCTGCGCTGCTCCATCAGGCGGGTGAGGTTCTGGGCGTGGCGGTCGCGCAGGGCGGCACGACGGGCGATGGCGCGGGCGGCGGCGTCCTCGACGGCCTCGACACGATGGGTGTCGACGGACTCGAGGTGACGGCCGGTCTGGGTCTCAGGAGAGGTCGTCTGCTTCATGGGAACAACTCTGAGCCGCTGAGGTTTCCGCGAACAAGCCCCGTGGTTACGAAAGGATGTCGTGGCATGTGATGCCGACGACAGTGCGAGCGGTCGGCCTTGTCACGGTGCCAGGAGAACGCCGCGGGCGGCCACCATCGCCGGTCCGTACCAGGTGAGCAGCCGGCCCGGCACGAGTCGTGTCGGAACCAGCGCGAAGGCCTCGGGCCCGTCCTCGGCGCTGAACTCGTAGGGCTCGTCCGGGAGCAGGACCAGGTCGATGCCGGCCCGGTCGATCGCGGCGAGTCTCCACGGTCGGGTAGCGGTCCGCGTGCTCCTCGAAGGCGTTCGCCCAGCCGAGCCGGCGGAGCAGGTCGCCGGTGTAGGTCCGTGGGCCGACCACCAACCACGGGTCCCGCCACACCGGTACGGCGACCCGCCCCCGCACCGCCGGAACCGGACCCGACCACAGCGTCGTCGCCTCCCGCAGCCAGCCCGGCGTGTGGAGGGCGAGCGCCTCGTCGTACAGACGGGTGAGGGAGGTGAGCGCCTGGGGCACCGTCTCGATGTCGGTCACCCAGACCGGCACGCCGGAGTCCCGCAGGCGGCGCACGTCGAGCTTCGCGGTTCTCCTCCTTGTTGGCGACCACCAGGTCCGGCTCCAGCGCGCGGATCGCCGCCAGGTCGGGGTTCTTGGTGCCGCGGACCCGTGCGACGTCGAGGTCCGCCGGGTGGGTGCACCAGTCGGTGGCGCCCACCAGCCGGTCCGGTACGTCGGTCGCCAGCGCCTCGGTGATCGAGGGCACGAGCGAGACGATGCGGCGCGGCGGCCGGGGCAGCGCCACCTCGGCGCCCAGGTCGTCGACGCTCACCGCGGGAGCGTTCCTCAGCGCAGGCCGAGCGCGCCGGTGAGCGCGGGCTTCCAGTCGAGCTCGGCGTGCTCGGCGACGCGGCGGTCGAGGCCCTCGGCCACCCCGGGGGGCCAGGGCGCCGTCTTGCGCTGGTCGAGCCTTGACGCACAAGAAGATCTCCTCGAACACGCACGCCACCCGCTGGTTGGTGTCGTCGAGGACGTAGACGACCGCGTGCGCCGCGCGCTCGGAGCGACCGACCAGGCGAACGCGGACCGACATCTCGTCACCGGTCTTGAGCTCGTGCAGGTAGGTCAGGTGGTGCTCGGCCGACAGGCACGCGAAGCCGCTGGCGACCGGCCAGTTCTGGGAGATGCCCACGTCGTAGAGGGACTCGTCGAGGCCCTCGCTGCCGATGCCGAGGTAGTGCCGCACGTTGAGGAAGCCGTTGAAGTCCTCGAACGCGGTGGGGACCGGCTGCACCGCGAAGGCGGGCAGGGTGACGAGCCTGGTCGTACGTCGGCTGCGTGCTCATGGGACGGACCTTAGTGGGTCGTCCCGCTGATTCCCGCTCCTCGCCAGGGCCGCGTAGGATGAGGTGTACAGATCACCCGTGTGTATCTACCTCGCGCCGGCTCGACCGGCGGTCCAAGGCGGCACCTGAGCCCCTGGGACGACACCATGGTCGAAGCCGCTCGGTCGCTGCTGAAGGCGACCGGTCCGACGTACTTCCCGATCGCGCTGGTCGCGCGACTTCCCTACGCGATGATGGTCGTCGGTGTGCTGACGCTCGTCGTGGCCGGACGCGACTCGCTGGCCTTCGGCGGCCTGAGACTCGGCGATGGTCGGCCTCGGTGCGGCCTGCTTCGGGCCGCTGCTCGGTGCCGCCGCCGACCGCTTCGGCCAGCGCCCGGTGCTGCTCGTCGCCGGGCTGGCGTCCACCACCGCGCTCGGGTTGATGGCCTGGGTGGTCTACAGCCCGCTGCCGGGAGCGGCCGTGCTGGCGGTGGCCTTCCTCGTCGGCGGCAGTGCGCCGCAGATCGCGCCGATGTCGCGCAGCCGGCTGGTCCAGATCATCGCCGCGAGGCTGTCGCCCGAGCGCCGGGAGCGGACCTTCGACGCGACGATGGCCTACGAGTCGGCCGCCGACGAGATGGTGTTCATCGTGGGCCCCTTCCTCGTCGGGCTGCTCGGCACCGCGCTCGACCCGTGGGCGCCGGTCGCGGCCGCCGCCGTCGTCACCCTGGTCTTCGTCTCCGCCTTCGCGGTGCACCCGACCGCGACCGCGCTGGCCGCCTCCGGCGGCGAGAGCGTGCCGCCCGCGCCGGCCGCGGAGCCTGCGCCGCCCGGCGCTGGTCGTCGTGGTCGCGGGCATCCTCGGTGTGGGTCTGTTCTTCGGCTCCATGCTCACCTCGCTGACCGCCTTCATGGGCGACCACGGCAACGCCGAGGGCGCCGGCCCGGTCTACGGCGTGATGGGCATCGGCTCGGCCGCCTTCGCGCTCGGCGTCGCCTTCCTGCCCGCCGCCTTCTCGCTGCGCGCGCGCTGGCTGGTCTTCGCCGGCGTCCTGGTGGCCGGCACGGCGGTGCTGCCGTTCGTCGGCTCGGTCGCCGCGATGTGCGTGCTGCTGCTGGTGGTCGGCACCGGCGTGGGCCCGACGATGGTCACCCAGTACAGCCTCGGCGCGCTGCGTAGCCCGGCCGGCCGCTCGGCCACCGTGATGACGATGCTCGGATCCGCCGTGATCGTCGGCCAGGCCACCGCGTCGGTGGTGACGGGCAGCCTGGCCGACCGGGCGGGGACGGGCGCGGCGCTCGTCGTACCGGTGGTGGCGGCGGGGCTGGTGCTGCTCGCCGGGATCCTCAACTGGCGGCTCTCCCCGGCCGAGCCGGCCGAGCCCGCCGAGCCCGCAGGGGGTCTCGACGAGTCTCGACCAGCAGGGCCTGCTGATCGGCTAGAAGAGGTCCGGGACCGTCCACCCGTCGAGGTCGTACTCGGCGAGGAACTCGTCAGCGAAGCCCTTCATCTGCGCCACGTCACCGCGGTTCTGCGCGGCGAACAGCAGACTCGGCCTTCACGTTCTCGTGGTTGCCGGAGTAGTTGCGCTCGTAGAGCCTCGTGCCGGCCGCCGAACTCCGAGCCGATGGAGTCCCACAGCGCCTTCATCACCTTCACCCGGTCCACGGCGGTGATGCCGTTGGAGCCGCGGACGTACTTGTCGAGATAGGGCCGCACCTCCGGGCTCTTGAAGTCGGCGGCACCCGAGGGCAGGTAGATCAGGCCCGAGGCGACGTCCTGCTCGATGATCTCCTTGACCCGCGGGTAGCCGTGGATCATGAACATCCGGTAGGTCAGGCCGTACTCCAGGCTTCGGGATCACCGCGTCGCCCACCCACGGCTCGGGGTCGCGGGCCATCGACTCGGTGAGCGACCAGAACAGGTTGCGCCAGCCGATCACCTCGCCGACCCGGGTCTGCACGCCACGGAAGTCGCCGGAGCCGGTCGCCTCGAGCGCCTTGAGCAGCAGCCCGGCGATGAAGTCGAGCCTTCACCGCGAGCCGGGTGCAGCCCTGGAAGGTGAAGCGCGGGAGGAAGCCGGACTGGGGGAAGAAGGCGTTGATGCGGTCCACGTCGCCGTACATGAAGACGTTCTCCCAGGGCACCAGCACCTTGTCGAAGATGAAGATGGTGTCGTTCTCGTCCATCCGGCTCGACAGCGGGTAGTCGAAGGGCTCGCCGTTGAGCGCCGCCTGCTCGGTGTACGACGAGCGGCAGATCGACCTTGATGCCGGGCGCGTCCATCGGGACCGTGCAGATCAGCGCGAACTGCTTCTTGCGGATCGGCAGGCCGTAGTGGGCGATGAAGTTGTAGTTCGTGATCGCCGAGCCGGTGGCGACGACCTTCGCGCCGGAGACGACGAGCCCGGCGTCGGTCTCCTTCTCGACCTTCATGTAGACGTCGCCGACCTCGTCGGGCGGCAGGTTGCGGTCGACCGGCGGGTTGATGATCGCGTGGTTCCAGTAGAGGACCTTCTCCTGGGACTCGCGGTACCACCGCTCGGCGTTGGCCTGGAAGGGCGCGTAGAGCCTCCTTGTTGGCGTGCAGCGTGCCGAGGAAGGACGCCTTGTAGTCGGGGCTGCGGCCCATCCAGCCCCACGTCATCTTCGCCCAGCGGGCGATCGCGTCGCGCTCCTTGAGCAGGTCCGCCGACGACGTCGGGGTCTTGAAGAAGGGCATCGTCACGCCGCCGTTGCCCGTGTCGGTGGGGACGGTCAGCTCGTCGACGTGCGGTCCGGTGTGGAGGGCGTCGTAGAGCCGGGCGGTCATCCGGATCGGGTTGCGGAACGCCGGGTGCGTGGTGATGTCCTGGACCCGCTCGCCGTGCAGGTAGATCTCGCGCCCGTCCTTGAGGCTCTCGATGTACTCGTCGCCGGTCATCGGACGGGAGGCGAAGTTGGTCTGCTGGTTGGCGGGGCTGTCGGCGGCCGGGTTGGTGGCCTCGGGAGCCAGGATGTCGGTCATGGGATGTCTCCTCGTTCTCGGTCAGTAGTGGGTGTCGGCCGGCACGAGCGCGCCGAACCAGCCTGGTGTGGGGGTCGTCCTGGCAGCCCAGCCAGACGACGTCGGACGAGCGGCGGCCGATCTGGTGGAAGGCGCTGTCGTGGAAGAGCAGGGGCGGGCGTCCGGTGGTGAGGACGTCGACCACCTCGCCGAGGAACAGCAGGTGGTCCCCGCCGTCGTCGGTGCGGTGCGCGCGGCACACGAGCGTCGCCGCCGTACCGTGCAGGGAGGGGGCGGTGCCGCCGCCGCACCAGGCCACCGGGTCGGCGCTCGGGCGGCCGGCGAAGTGCATCGCGACGTCCACCTGGTCGGCGGCCAGCACGTTCACGGCGAAGGCCGTGCCGTCGAGGTACGCCGCGGCCTTGGACGTCCGGGTGAGCGCGACCTGCACCAGCGGCGGGTCGAGCGAGATCGGGGTGAACGCGGTGACGGTGGCGCCGTGGTGGGCGCCGTCCGGCGTCCGGCAGGTGACGACGGTGACGCCGGTCGCGAAGCGGCCGAAGGCCGAGCGCAGGGTGCGCGGGTCCATGGGTGCCTCCTTCGGTGGACGGGAGCGGGACGGGATGGGCGGTGACGCTAGGCGTGGGTACGACGCCCGGCGATCCGCCCGGCGAAGCGGCGGTCCGGATTGCGCAGCGGGCTGCGCCGGTTGCGTTTTCCGGATCGCGGAGTTCGCCTAGTGTGAGGACGGTCACGCCGGAGCCGAGGAGGTGCGTCATCGAGCCTGGACGACTTCTCCACCGCGGTCGCGCGGGCCTACTTCCCGCACCGGCTGGTGGTGCGCGGTCCGGCCGCGGGGCCGGCCGACCTGCGCGCCGTGGACCTCGGCCCGGTGCGGTTGACCCGGATCGGCTGGGGCAGCGAGGTCGCGGTCGAGTCCGACCACCCCGGCGCGTGGGCGGTCAACGTGCCGCGCAGCGGGGTGCTGGAGGCCCGGGTGGGCGGCCACCACGTGCTCTCCCTGGACGGCCAGGCGACGATCTGCCCGCCCGACGAGCAGACCCGGATGACCCGGTGGTCGGCGGACTGCTCGATCGTGGGGATGCGGGTCGAGCGGGACTACCTCGTCGAGGAGGTCGCCGCGCTGATCGGGTTGCGCACCGACCGGCTGCCCGCCCAGGCTCGACCTGCGCACCGACGGCGGACGCACCTGGATCGGGCTGCTCGCCTCGATCGGCACCGAGGCGCTGCGCAACCCGGGCCTGGCGCGCGACGAGCGGGTCGCCCGGCGGCTCGCGGCCACGCTGACCGCGGCCTTCGTCGCGGCGTCCTTCCCCGAGGAGCCCGGCTGCGGCACGGTCCGGCCGCGGATCGTGTCCCGCGTGCTGGAGGCGATGGAGGCCGACCCCGCGCGGGACTGGACCGCCGCCGACCTGGCCCGGGAGGCCGGCGTCGGGATCCGACGGCTGCAGCAGGGCTTCCAGCGCTACGTCGGCCGCACGCCGTCGGCGGAGCCTCCTCGCCATCCGGCTCGCCCGGGTGCACGCCGACCTGCTCGCCGGCCGGGTCGGCACCGTCGGCGAAGCCGCGTCCCGGTGGGGCTTCACCCACCTGGGCCGCTTCGCCGCGGCCTACCGGGGCAGGTACGGCGTGGCGCCCTCGGACACGCTGCGGGCGCGCTAGTCCCGGTTCTCCGCCGCCCGGCGCTCCAGCAGCGCCCGCTCGCCGGCGTTGCGGGTGCGCTGTGCGGCCTCGGCGAACTGCCCGGCGGCCTCCGCGCGACGCCCGGCGCGCTCCAGCAGGTCGCCGCGGACACTGGCCACCAGCGGGGAGTCGCGCAGCGCCTCCGGGGGGATCGCGTCGAGCACGGCCAGGCCCGCGTCCGGGCCGGCGGCGCGGCCGTGGGCCACGGCGCGGTTGACCTCGACGACCGGCCCGGGCGCGGCGGTGGCCAGGACGTCGTACAGGTGGGCGATGCGGGGCCAGTCGGTGTCCGCGGCGGTGGCGGCGCGGGCGTGCACGGCGGCGATCGCAGCCTGGAGGTAGTACCGGCTGACGGGTACGCCGCGCGCGGCGATCTCCTCCGCCCGGCCCAGCGCCGCGAGCCCGCGGCGCACGAGCAGACTGGTCCCAGCGGTCCCGGTCCTGGTCGTCGAGCAGCACCGGCTCGCCCGCCGCGTCGGTGCGGGCGTCGAGCCGCGAGCCCTGCAGACTCCAGCAGCGCCTGCAGGCCGTGCACCTCGGGCTCGTCGGGGGCCACCTCGGCGAGCAGCCGGGCCAGCCGGATGGCCTCCCGGGCCAGGTCGGGGCGGGACCAGTCGTCGCCCGCGGTGGCGACGTACCCCTCGGTGAAGATCAGGTAGACGACCGCCATCACGTCGTCGAGGCGCTGGGTGCGCTCCGCGCCGGTCGGCGACTCCAGGCGCGCGCCGGCCTCGGCCAGCGTCTTCTTCGCCCGCGAGATGCGCTGGCCCATGGTGGTGCTGGGCACCAGGAACCCGCGGGCGATCTCGTCGGTGGTCAGGCCGCCGACCAGGCGCAGGGTGAGCGCCGCGCGCGACTCCGGGGTGAGCGCCGGGTGGCAGCAGAGGAACACCAGCCGCAGGACGTCGTCCTCGATGTGGTCCACCTGGGCGTCCAGGTCGGGCATCGGGCTCACCTCCTCCGCGGCGTGACCGAGTCTCCTCGGTCTTGCGGCGCAGGTTCGCTGCGCGCCGGATGTGGTCGATCCCGCGGCGCTTGGCGGTCGTCATCAGCCAGGCGGCGGGGTTGGCGGGCACGCCCTGGCCCGGCCACGCCTCGAGGGCGGCGACCAGGGCGTCCTGCGCGAGGTCCTCGGCGAGCTCGACGTCCCGGGTCATCCGGGCGAGAGCGCCGACGAGACGGGCCGACTCCGCCCGCCAGGTGGCGGTGATCGCGTCGGCGGTGGTGACGTCGGCCATGCGGCCAGCCTAGGGCCCACGAAGTGTGGGAAGTGGCCCCACGAAGTGTGGGAAGTGGCTCCGCGAAGTGTGGGAAGTGGTCGTGCGAAGCGTGGGAAGCGGTCCATCTCGGATGCGCTCACGGCCCACGCTTCGGTGGACCACGTTCCACGGTTCGGTGGACCACCTTCCACGGTTCGGTGGGCCACTTCCCACACTTCGTGGGGGCGGGTCAGCCCTCGGCCGGGGTGGGTGCCTCGTCGGGCACCTGGCGCAGGGTGGCGACCATCGAGCACTCGGGCCAGTACTTCGCGTGCAGGGCGGCGAACTCCTCCTGGTTGGCGATCGCCTCCTCGAGGGTGTCGTACTGCAGCAGTGCCCAGCCGCCGACGGCCTCGCGCGCCTCGGCGTACGGGCCGTCGACGCGGGTGACCTCACCGGTGCGGACCACGAAGTTGACCGCGTCCTCCAGGCCGTAGAGCCCGCCACCGTCGAGGAAGTGACCCTTGCCGGCCTGCTCCCCGATGTAGGTGTCCATCGCGTCGAACAGCGCCTGCGGGGGCTGGCCCTGTCCCTCTTCCATCCGCACGAAACCCATGAAACGCGGCATCTCGATCAGTCCTTCGTCAGTCGTTGGTGGGTGATGACGAACCTACGTCGAACGGCCCCCCCGGGCTTTCGACATCGACCGAGGAAAAGATTTCAGACGTTGCGGCGGTACTGTCCACCGACCTCGAAGAACGCCTCGGTGACCTGCCCGAGCGAGCACACCCGCGCCGCGTCCATGAGCACGGCGAAGACGTTCTCCCCGGTCGTGGCCGCCTCCTTGAGCCGGGCGATCGCCTCGGCCGCGTCGGTGGCGTGGCGGGCCTGGAAGTCGCGGACCCGGTCGAGCCTGGGAGTCCTTCTCCTCGGTGGTCGCGCGGGCCAGACTCGATGTGGTCGGGCGTACCGTCGCCGGCCGAGGGGTTGCGGAAGGTGTTGACGCCGATGATCGGCAGGCTGCCGTCGTGCTTGCGGTGCTCGTAGAGCATCGACTCGTCCTGGATCCGGCCGCGCTGGTAACCGGTCTCCATCGCGCCGAGCACGCCGCCGCGCTCGGAGATCCGGTCGAACTCCAGCAGCACGGCCTCCTCGACGAGGTCGGTGAGTCTGGTCGATGACGTAGGAGCCCTGGAGCGGGTTCTCGTTCATCGCCAGGCCCCACTCGCGGTTGATGATGAGCCTGGATCGCCAGCGCCCGTCGTACCGACTCCGCGGAGGGCGTGGTGACCGCCTCGTCGTAGGCGTTGGTGTGCAGCGAGTTGGCGTTGTCGTAGATCGCGATCAGCGCCTGCAGCGTGGTGCGGATGTCGTTGAAGTCCATCTCCTGCGCGTGCAGGGAGCGACCGGAGGTCTGCACGTGGTACTTCAGCCTTCTGCGAGCGCTCGTTGGCGCCGTACCTGTCCCTCATCGCGACCGCCCAGATCCGGCGGGCGACGCGGCCGATCACGGAGTACTCCGGGTCCATGCCGTTGGAGAAGAAGAACGACAGGTTGGGGGCGAAGTCGTCGATGTCCATGCCGCGCGCGAGGTAGGACTCGACGTAGGTGAAGCCGTTGGCGAGGGTGAACGCGAGCCTGGCTGATGGGGTTCGCCCCGGCCTCGGCGATGTGGTAGCCGGAGATGGAGACCGAGTAGAAGTTCCGCACCTGCTGCTGGATGAACCACTCCTGGATGTCGGCCATGCAGCGCAGCGAGAACTCGGTGGAGAACAGGCAGGTGTTCTGGCCCTGGTCCTCCTTGAGGATGTCGGCCTGCACCGTGCCGCGCACCGTCCTGATCGCCTCGTAGGGGTCGATGCCGCGCTCGCGGGCCTGGTCCATGACGGTGTTGAGGTAGAACGCAAGCACCGTCGGGGCCGGGCCGTTGATGGTCATCGAGACCGAGGTGGTCGGCGAGAGCAGGTCGAAGCCGTCGTAGAGCGCCTTCATGTCCTCCAACGTCGCGACCGAGACGCCGGACGTGCCGACCTTGCCGTAGATGTCGGGGCGCTCGTCGGGGTCGCGGCCGTAGAGGGTGACCGAGTCGAAGGCCGTGGACAGCCGGGTGGCGGGCTGGCCCTCGGAGAGCAAACTTGAAGCGCTTGTTGGTGCGGAACGGGTCGCCCTCGCCGGCGAACATCCGGGCCGGGTCCTCGTCGGCACGCTTGAACGGGAACACCCCGGCGGTGAAGGGGAACTTGCCGGGCAGGTTCTCCCGGCGCCAGAAGCGGACCAGTCTCGCCGTGGTCCTCGAAGCGGGGCACGGCGACGCGGGGGACGCGGTTGCCGGACAGGGACTCGCGGCCGTTGCTGGCCGTGTCCTCGTCGTACGACGCGACGACGCCGGGCCACGCGGCGAGTCTCGTCGCGCAGGTCGAGCGGGAGGTCGTCGTTGGCCCGTGCGGCGGCCGCTGCCAGGTCCTCGATCTCGCCGAGTCTCGTCGGCGACGGCGGCGAAGCGCTGCGCGCGGCGGGCCTTGGCGACCAGGCTCCTCGGTGGCGGCGTGGTAGCCGCGAACGGTCTCGGTGATCTCGGCGAGGTAGCGCACCCGGTCGGCGGGGAGCACCTGCTGGATCCGGGTGGAGAACTTGCCCTCGGCCGGGGCGAGCAGGCCCTCGCTCGCCGGGAGGCCCTGCGGGACGAGGAGGCCGCGCAGGTGCTGGTAGAGCGCGGTGACGCCGTCGTCGTCGAAGGTCGCGGCCGACGTGCCGAACACCGGCATGTCGCTGGGCTGCTTGCCGAACGCCTCGCGGTTGCGCACCATCTGGCGGCCCACGTCGCGCAGCGCGTCGGCGGCGCCGCGGCGCTCGAACTTGTTGATCGCGACCGCGTCGGCGAAGTCGAGCATGTCGATCTTCTCCAGCCTGCGAGGCGGCGCCGAACTCCGGCGTCATGACGTAGAGCGAGGTGTCGACGAAGGGCACGATCGCCGCGTCGCCCTGCCCGATGCCGGGCGTCTCCACGACGACGAGGTCGAAGCCGGCGGCCTTGACGACGTCGAGCACGTCGGTCAGGTGCTCGGGGACCTCGTGCGCGCCGCGGGTGGCGAGGCTGCGGAAGTAGACCCGGTCGCGGTCCAGGCCGTGCCCGGTGAGGTCGAGGCTGTTCATCCGGATCCGGTCGCCGAGCAGTGCTCCGCCGCCCTTGCGCCGGGTCGGGTCGACGGCGATCACCGCGACCCGGATCTTGTCCTGCTGGTCGATCCGCAGGCGTCGTACCAGACTCGTCGGTGAGGCTGGACTTGCCGGAGCCGCCGGTGCCGGTGATGCCGAGGGCGGGGACCCGGCGGCCCTCGTGCGCGCCGCGGACCCGGGTCAGGAAGGCCTCGTCGAGGCGGCCGAGTCTCGGCACCGGTGATGGCCCGGGCGAGCGCCGTACGGTCGCCGGCGATGACCTGCTCGGGCGTGACGGCCGCGGTCTCCCACAGGTCGGTGTCGCACTCGGCGACGACCGTGTTGACCATGCCGGGCAGGCCGAGGCGCTGGCCGTCCTCGGGGGAGAAGATGGTGACGCCGGAGGCGCGCAGCCGGTCGATCTCGTCGTGCACGATCACGCCGCCGCCCCCGCCGACGACCTTGATGTGCTCGGCACCGCGCTGGCGCAGCGAACTCGACGAGGTACTCGAAGTACTCCACGTGCCCGCCCTGGTACGACGACACGGCGATCCCCTGCACGTCCTCCTCGATCGCGGCCTCCACCACCTCGGCCACCGACCGGTTGTGGCCCAGGTGCACGACCTCGCAGCCCTGGCTCTGGAAGATCCGGCGCATGATGTTGATCGAGGCGTCGTGGCCGTCGAACAGGCTGGACGCGGTCACCAGGCGGACGGGGTGCTGCGGAACGTGCAGGGCGGAGTCGGGCATGCGGGAGGCCTCCAAAGTGTTCGGACTTCCGATAGTAGGACGTCCTACTAAATCTGTGAAGTGGGCGTGATGCCTTAGGGTCGGGCGCATGCCCGCGCCCCGCCTGCCCTTCGACCCGATCGACCGGGCGGGCGAGCCTGTGGGAGGAGCACTTCGGCGACGCCACCTCGATGCGCCTGGCGACCTCGGTGATGCGCGTCCAGCAGCCTGATGATGAGCGCCCTCGACGGCGCCCTGAAGCCGTTCGGGCTGACCTTCTCCCGCTACGAGGTGCTGGTGCTGCTGCTGTTCAGCAAGCGCGGCTCGCTGCCGCTGAGCAAGATCGGCGAGCGGCTGATGGTCCACCCCACCTCGGTCACCAGCGCCATCGACCGGCTGGAGGCCCAGGGCTTCGTGGAGCGGGTCCCGGACGAGGACGACCGGCGTCGTACCCTCGCCCGGCTGACGCCCTCCGGCCGCTCGACGGTCCGCAAGGCGACCAAGGCGGTGAGCGCGATCGACTTCGCGATCACCGGCCTGGACGACGGGCAACAGGGCGACGCCTACGACCTGCTGCGGAAGGTGCGGCGGGCGTCCGGCGACTTCCCGGATCAGCCGTAGGTGTAGAAGCCGCGCCCGGTCTTGCGGCCCAGCAGGCCGGCCTCGACCATCCGGGCGAGGAGGGGCGGGGCGGCGTACAGCGGCTCCCTTGAACTCCTCGTAGAGGGACTCGGCGACGGCCTTGGTGGTGTCGAGGCCGATCAGGTCGGCGAGGGCGAGCGGGCCCTGGGGGTGGGCGGCGCCGCGGACCAAGCCCTCGTCGATGTCCTCGGCGGTGGCGAAGCCGGACTCCAGCATCCGGATCGCGGAGAGGATGAAGGGGATCAGCAGGGCGTTGACGACGAAGCCGGCGCGGTCCTGGCAGTCGATGGCGTGCTTGCCGAGGTCCTCCTGGACGTAGGCGCGGGCGCGCTCGGTGGTCTCCGCGTCGGTCATCAGCGAGGGCACCAGACTCGACGAGCGAGAGCACCGGGACCGGGTTGAAGAAGTGCACGCCGAGCACGTGGCTGGGCCGGCTGGTGACGACCGCGAGCCTTCATGATCGGGATCGAGGAGGTGTTGGACGCGAGGATCGCGTCGGGGGAGGTGACCACCTCGTCGAGACGGCGGAAGAGGTCGGTCTTGGCCTGCTCGTCCTCGACGATGGCCTCCACGACGAGTCGGCGGTCGGCGAGACTCGGTGAGGTCCTCGACCACCCGCACCCGCGCCAGCACGGCGTCCGCGGACTCGATCTTGCCCCGGCTCTCGGCGCGCTTGAGCGAGCTCTCCAGCCGGTTGCGTGCGGCGTCGACGGCCGCGGCGGAGGACTCCACCACCACGACGTCCTTGCCGGCGCGGGCGCTGACCTCGGCGATGCCCGCTCCCATCAGGCCGCCGCCCACCACCCCTACGCGCTCGATGTCCGTCATGACCGTCTCCCTCCAGACGTGAATTGCTAGGACGTCCTAGCAATCTACGCCTCCGGTGTCAGGGGACGAGCGCGGCCACCTCCTCGACGATCGCCTCGGCGGTGCGCTCGACCATCGCGAGCACGTCGCGGAAGCCGTCGTCGCCCCCGTAGTAGGGGTCCGGTACGTCGCCCGGCCCGTCCGGGTCGAGGTCGCGGAAGCGCCGCAGCCGCTCCGGGTCCGGCTCCGCCGAGGCGAGGGCGCGGAGGTCGCGCAGGTTGTCGGCGTCCATGGCGAGCACGAGGTCGTGCTCCTCCAGCCAGGACGGGAGCACCTGCTGCGCCCGGTGGCGGCTCGCGTCGTACCCCTCGGCGGTGAGGAGGGCCGCCGCGCGACGGTCCATCGGGCCGCCGACGTGCCAGTCGCCGGTGCCCGCGCTGACGACGGCGACCCGGTCGTCGAGCCCGGCGTCGGCGACCCGGGCGGCGAGGACGACGTGCGCCATCGGGGAGCGGCAGATGTTGCCGAGGCAGACCAGGGCGATCCGGTAGCGACCCGGCGTGCGCGGGGCCGGCAGCATCAGTCGTCCACGCCCACGATCGCGTCGAGGATCCAGGTGGTGACGCTGATGATGATCGAGCCCCAGAACGCCGGCCAGAAGCCGTTGACGTGGAACCCGAGGTCGACGCCGTCGGCGATCCAGGCGGTGAAGCGCAGCAGCAGCGCATTGAGCACGATCAGGAAGAGCCCGAGGGTCACCAGGATGAAGGGGATCGACAGGATGGTCAGGACCGGCTTCACCCAGGCCGTGATCGCGCACGAGATGAGCGCGACGACCAGCAGCGGGACGATCTTGTCGGAGAGCCTCGGCGCTGCCCTCGGTGGCGCCCTCGAACCAGATCCCGTCGAGCAGGCTGGGCGGCGAGGGCGAGCGCGGCGGCGGTGATGCCCCAGCGGGTGAGGAAGGCGATCATGGCGCCATCATTCCAGGCTCGCCGGAGGCTCATTCCAGGCCGAGGGCCTCGATGACCTCGACCTCGGCCTCGTCGATGTGGCGGCGCAGGAAGGCGTACGCGCCGTCCGGTCCGTCGATGTGCCCGGCCTCGAGCAGGCTCGACCAGGCCCTCGTGCGACTCGGCCTCGTCGTGGGCGTTGCGGCTGAGCCGGTCGACCTGGGCCAGGGCCAGCCTGAGCTCGTCCATCAGCGCCTCGGCCATCTGCACCAGCCGCGGGCTGCCGGTCAGGCTCCACCAGGGAGACGTGGAAGGCGAGGTGCCGCTCGTTCAGGCTCCTCGTACGACGCCACGCCGCCGCGCACCGCCTCGGTGTAGGCCTCCAGGGTGTCCCGCACCCGCTGACGGCGCCCGCCGTCGGCGGCCGTCCAGGCCTGGACCCCGGCCCCCTCCAGCACCCAGCGGGCCCGGCACACGTCGCGCACCGAGTCCGCCCGCGGGGTCACCACGGACACCCCGCGGTTGGGCTCGCGGATCGCCAGGCCCTCGCCGACCAGCACGGTCAGGGCCTCGCGGACGGTGGGCCGCGAGACGCCGAGGGACTCGGCGAGGGCGATCTCGCGCAGCGGCGTACCGCTCTCCAGGCTCGCCCTCGAACACGGCCCGGCGCAGGCTCCGCGGCCACCCGGGAGACGGTCGAGGCGTGCTCGACGCTCAACGAGGCGAAGGCCTGGCGGGGAGCGGGGAGGGCCGACATGCGCCCCATTCTGCCGGTCCGGCCGCTATCCTGTGACTCTTGTCAGATTGTCTGACAATGATTCCGAGGGGTGGGAGGGCGGCGGATGACGCTCGAATGGGGCCGGCACTACGCGATGGTGGACCCGGCGGCGTACCGGATCGACTACGCGATCAACCCGTACATGGACCCGGCCGTGCAGCCCGACCCGGTCCGCGCCCGGGACCAGTGGCAGACGCTGGCCGGCACGCTGCGCGCGCTCGGCGCCGAGGTGGAGGAGATCCCGGCGCTGCCGCAGGCGCCCGACATGGTCTACGCGATGAACCTCGGCCTGGTCGCGCTCCGCCCGGACTGGAGCGGCCCGGGCCGCCGCTCGGTGGTGATGTCGCACATGCGCTTCCCGCAACGACGGGTGGAGACGCCGGCGGCGCGCGCGTGGTTCGAGTCCCACGGCTTCGCGGCGTCGTACGTCGGCCGGGACGGGATCGGCGCGCACTTCGAGGCCGGCGACGCCTTCCCGTTCCGCGGCGAGCCTGGTGGTCGGGCACGGTCCGCGCACCGACGAGTCTCGCCCTCAAGCAGGCTCGCCCACGACCTGGGCGTGGTGGTGCGCGGGGTGCGGATCACGCACCCGGGGATGTACCACCTCGACCTCGCCTTCTGCCCGCTCGACGAGGACCACGCCCTGGTCTGCCCGGCGGCCTTCGACGAGGCCTCCGCGGCGATGCTGCTCGACCTGGTGCCGCAGCCGGTCGTGCTCAGCGAGGAGGAGGCGATCGGCAGGCTGGTGCGCGAACTCCGTGGTCGTCGGGCGCACCGTGGTGATGCCCGAGTGCCCGCGCCGGGTCCGCAACTGGCTGGACACCCTCGGCTTCGACGTGGTGCTGGTGGACGTCTCGGAGTTCCACCTCGGGGGCGGCTCGATCCGCTGCCTCACCAACCCGCTCGACATCACCCTGGGCCGCGACCTCGAGGTGGTGACGGGCGGCGACGTGCTGTCGAGCGGGGAGGCTGCCGCCTGATCCCGCTACGGTGGGGCCAGTCCTGACGTCGCGCCCCCAGGAGAGACGGTGTCCGCTCCCGAAGACCCGCCCCCCACCCGCCCGCTGCAGACCCTCGAGGTCGGCGGCGGCAAGGGACTGCGGATCGCGATCGGCGTGCTGGGCGCCCTGGTGCTCGCCGCCGTCGTGGTGGTCGGCCTGGTCGTCGTGCTCGGCAGGGGCGACGAGCCGGAGAAGGACACCGGTGCGGGCGCCCCGTCGTCGACGACCACCTCGACGACGGCCGCGCCTCCCTCCTCGTTGGACATCCCGACGATCAACCCGTCCGACTTCCCGACCGAGCCTGCCGACGGAGCCTGCCGAGCGAGCCTGCGCTCGCGGCTGCCCTCGGGCCTGCCGTCGAACTTCGCCAGCAGCCTGCCGTCCCAGTTCCCGACCGACCCCGAGGGCTGGCAGTCCTGGGCCACCGACTTCCTGGAGCAGATGAACCCGTGAGCACGCCGAACCCGCCGTCCTTCCCGCCCCCGCCCGGCCTGCCGCAGGGTCCGCCACCCGGACTGCCGCCGCAGGGTCCGCCGCAGGGTCCGCCCCCGGGCTTCCCGCCGGGCTTCCCGCCGCCGGGACCGCCGCCGCGCAAGGGCAACACCCTGTGGATCGTGCTCGGCGTCGTCGGCGTGCTCGCCCTGGTCGGCGTGATCGTGGGACTCGTCCTGCTGCTGACCGGCAGCGACGACGGCGACGACGACAAGGCCGGAGACGACCCCTCGACGGCCGCCTCCGGTGCGGCACCCGACGAGGTCGTGAAGAGCCTCGTCGACGCGGCCGAGGAAGGGGACTGCGACCAGGCGAAGACCTACCTGACCGCTGCCGCCGCGGCGGCGGACCCGTGCTCGGCGGCGGAGTTCCGGCTGCTCTCGACCGAGGACGTGGACGCCGAGGTCGGCGACGCGCAGGTCGACGGCTCCGAGGCCACCGTGCCGGTCACCTTCACCAGGCTCGGCGGGCAGCAGCGACTACGAGTTCGTGCTGCAGCAGGTCGACGGCGAGTGGCGCGTCGCGTCGTACGCCGAGGGCGACGGCGCGAGCCCGACGCCGACCGGCCCCAGCAGGCTCCTCGACCGACCTGCCGTCCACCGGTACGCCGAGCCCGAGCGGGACGAGCACCGCGAGCGCGGTCGCCAACGAGCCGAGCGCCGTCGTGACGGCCTTCCTCTCCTCGGCCCTGGCGGGCGACTGCGCGACCGCGGAGGACCTGGTCACCCCGGCGTACCTCAAGTCCGAGGGGCGCTGCACCACCTCCGACCTGCCCTCGGACTTCGGCAGCAAGGCCAAGTACACCGTCGGCAAGGCCTCCGTGAAGGGCTCCACGGCGACGGTCCCGATCAGACTCACCTACGCCGGGAAGGACGACAGAACCGACCGTGACGCTGACCCAGGCCGGCGGACGGTGGCTCATCAGCGACATCGACTGACCGGGGCTGCGTGACCTCGGCGAAACCTGTCGTGCCGGAGCCTTGCCTAGGGTGAGCACATGTCCATCAAGGTCGCGCTGGAGCACCGTACGACGTACGAGTTCGCCCGCCCCGTGGCGGTCGGCCCGCACGTGGTGCGCCTGCGACCCGCCCCGCACTGCCGCACACCGATCGAGGCCTACTCCCTGGAGGTCGAGCCGGCCGGGCACTTCGTGAACTGGCAGCAGGACCCGTTCGGCAACTGGCTGGCCCGGTTGGTGTTCCCCGAGCCGGTCCGCACCCTCGACATCACGGTCGGCCTGGTCGCTGACCTGATGGTCGTCAACCCGTTCGACTTCTTCGTCGAGGAGCACGCGGAGACCTTCCCCTTCGCCTACGACGAGCAGGCTCGCGGCCGACCTCGCGCCGTACCTGCGCCCGGTGGGGGACTCCGGGGCGGCCGACGCCTGGCGCCGCCGGCTCCCGGAGCCTGCCGCCGGGCGGGGTGCCGACGGTGCAGTTCCTCGCCGACCTCAACACCGCGGTGCACCACGACGTGGCCTACTCGGTGCGGATGGAGCCCGGTGTGCAGACCCCGGACCACACCCTGGCCAGCGGGATCGGGTCCTGTCGCGACTCGGCGTGGCTGCTGGTCAGCCTGCTGCGGCAGTACGGGCTGGCCGCCCGCTTCGTGTCGGGCTACCTGGTCCAGGCTCGCGCCGGACGCCTTCGCGAACGAGGGGCTGGACGGGCCCGCCGGGCCCACCGAGGACTTCACCGACCTGCATGCCTGGGCGGAGGTCTTCCTGCCCGGTGCGGGCTGGGTGGGGATGGACCCGACGAGCGCGCTCTTTGCCGGCGAGGGCCACATCCCGCTGTCGGCGACGCCGCACCCCAGGCTCCGCGGCTCCGATCGAGGGGGCGACCGAGCCGGTCGAGGTGACCTTCTCCTTCCACAACACGGTGACCCGGGTGCACGAGGACCCGCGGGTGACCGCGCCGTACACCGACGCGCAGTGGGCGCGGATCGACGCCCTCGGCGCGGCCGTGGACGCCCGGCTGGAGGCCGGCGACGTCCGGCTGACGATGGGTGGCGAGCCGACCTTCGTGTCCCTGGCCGACTCCTCGACCCCGGAGTGGAGCACCGACGCCGACGGCCCGGAGAAGCGCCGGCTGGCGAGCGTCCTCGCCGCGCGGCTGCGCGAGCGGTACGCCAGCGGCGGGGTGGTGCACCGCGGGCAGGGCAAGTGGTACCCGGGCGAGCCACTGCCGCGCTGGTCGATCGCGCTGCAGTGGCGCGGGGACGGCGTGCCGCTGTGGTCCGACCCCGCCCTGCTGGCCGACCCGTGGGCGGCCGGTGAGGTGACGCCTGCTGCCGCGCAGGCCCTGGGCGCCGAGGTGACGCGGTTGCTCGGCCTGCCCGCGGACCAGCCTGCGCGGCGCCTTCGAGGACCCGTTCGCCGCCCTGGCCGAGGACGTCGCCCGGCCGCAGGGTGAGCGACCCGGCGAGGTGGAGCCCGACCTCGACCTCGTCGCCCGGCTCGACGCCGGCGTGACCGAGCCGACCGGCTGGGTGCTGCCGCTGACGACCGGGGAGGAGGGCTGGACCAGCCCGGTGTGGGCGCTGCGCCGCGGGCGGGTCGTGCTCACGCCCGGCACCAGCGCGGTGGGGCTGCGGCTGCCGCTGTCCTCGATCGCCTGGCGCGACCCGGAGGCGCCGGCCCAGCCGTCGTACCTGGAGGCGACCGACGGGCACGTCGCCGGCCTTCCGGCGGTGGCTCTCGCCGACCCCGAGAAGTCCGACCGCACGGCGCTGGCGTTCGAGACGCGCGAGGGCAACGTCCACGTCTTCCTGCCGCCCACCACCCGCTTCGAGGACTACGCCGACCTGCTCCACCTCGTCGAGACCGCGGCCGCCGCGACCGGCACCACCGTCGTCCTCGAGGGATACCCGCCGCCGCCCGACCCGCGGCTCACCCAGGCTCTCGGTGACACCGGACCCCGGCGTGGTCGAGGTCAACGTGCAGCCGAGCGGCTCCTGGGCCGAGCCTGCGCGACCTCACCACGACGCTCTACTCCGAGGCCCGCCGGGCGCAAGCTGGTCGACGGAGAAGTTCGACCTCGACGGGCTGCACACCGGCACCGGTGGCGGCAACCACCTCACTCTCGGCGGCCGGCAGCCCGCCGACAGCCCGCTGCTGCGCCGGCCGGACCTGCTGGTCAGCCTGATCACCTACTGGCAGCGGCATCCCGCGCTGTCGTACCTCTTCTCCGGCCGCTTCATCGGCCCGACCAGCCAGGCACCGCGCTTCGACGAGGGCCGGCCCGAGGCGGTCTACGAGATGGAGATCGCCTGCGCCGAGGTGGCCCGGCTCGCGGCGGGCGGTGAGCCGCGGCCGTGGCTGGTCGACCGGGCGCTGCGGCACCTGCTCACCGACCTGACCGGCAACACCCACCGTGCGGAGCCTGTGCATCGACAAGGCTCTACAGCCCCGACTCCACCCGCGGGCGGCTCGGGCTGCTGGGTCTGCGCGGCTTCGAGATGCCGCCGCACCCGCAGATGGCGCTGGTGCAGGCGCTGCTCGTGCGCAGCCTGGTGGCGATGTTCTGGGAGCACCCGATCGACCCGTCGAGCGCGCCGCTGGTGCGCTGGGGGACCCGGCTGCACGAGGACCACCTGCTGCCGCACGGTGCCGCCGCGGACATCGCCGCCGTGACCGCGGACCTCGCGGCCGCGGGGATCGACCTGGACCCGGCGTGGTTCGCGCCGTTCACGGAGTTCCGCTTCCCGCGGATCGGCGCCGCCGAGGTCTCCGGCGGCATCGGCCTGGAGCGCGCCAGGGCGTGGAGCCGTGGCACGTCCTCGGTGAAGAGGCGACCGGCACCGGCACCGCCCGGTACGTCGACTCCTCGGTCGAGCGCGTCCAGGTGAGCGTCACCGGGATCGACCCCGAGCGGCACCTCGTCACGTGCCAGGGTGTCCCCGTGCCCCTGACCGCGACCTCGCCCGCCGCGGACGCCCACTACGCCGGCGTCCGCTACCGGGCATGGCAGCCGTGGTCGGCGCTGCACCCCTCGATCCCGGTGGACTCGCCGCTGGTCCTCGACGTGGTCGACCTCGACGCCGGGGTGAGCCTCGGCGGTGCGACGTACCACGTCGTGCACCCGGGTGGCCGCAGCTACGACTCCCCGCCGGTCAACGCCCAGGAGGCCGAGGCCCGGCGGGCCGCGCGCTTCGAGCCGCGCCGGCACACCGCCGGCCCGATCGAGGTGGCCGGGCTCCGGCGGCTCGCGCGCGCGGTCGCCTCGGAGGAGTACCCGCACACCCTCGACCTGCGCCGGGTCCCGCGAGGCGCCCCGTGACCGTCCTGCGCGACTACGCCGCCGGGCTGACCCAGCCGACGCTCGGTGGCGAGGGGGGAGTCGACGAGCCCGGCCGGTACGACGAGGTGGTCGGCCCGGACGGGTCGCTGCGCCCGCCGTGGAAGCGGCTCGCCGAGGTCGCCACCCGGATCGACGCCGAGGACATGCGTCGCGTGGCCGAGGAGATCGCCCGCTTCCTCGAGGACGACGGCGTCACCTACTCCCGGCCCGGCGAGCGTCCCGCCCGCTGGCGGCTGGACCCGGTGCCCCTCGTCGTGGACGCGGCGTCCTGGAAGCACCTCGAGGTCGGCCTCGCGCAGCGCGCCGAGTCTGCTCAACGCCCTGCTCGCCGACCTCTACGGCCCGCAGACCCTGCTCGCGCGCGGGATCGTGCCGCCGGCCGTCGTGCTCGGCCACCGCGGCTTCACCCGGGTGGTGGCGCGTGCCTCGACGGCAGACCCGCGACCGCTGGTGCTCTCCGCGACCGACCTGGGCCGCGACGCCGACGGCACCTGGCGGGTGCTCGGCGACCGGACCCAGGCGCCGTCCGGGCTGGGCTACGCGCTGGAGAACCGGCGGGTGCTGAGCCGGGTCATGCCCGAGCTCTACCGCGAGGCGGACTCGCACCGGATGGCGCCGTACCTGTGGGCGCTGCGCTCGGCACTGCTCCAGTCGGCGAGCGGTGACCTGCCGGACCCGCGCGTCGTCGTGCTGAGCCCGGGGCTGCACTCCGAGACGCACTACGACCAGGCGGCGATCGCGAGCAACCTGGGCTTCCCGCTGGTGCAGGGCAGCGACCTGACCGTGCGCGACGGCTGGGTGCTGATGAAGACCCCGCAGCGCCTGGAGCGCGTCGACGTGATCCTGCGGCGGGTGGACGCCGCCTGGAGCGACCCGCTGGAGCCTGCGCGGTGACAGCCAGCCTGGGCGTCGCCGGTCTCGCCGAGGCCGTACGACGCGGCCGGGTCCGCGTCGTCAACGGGCTCGGCGCGGGCGTGCTGGAGAACCCCGGCCTGCTGCCCTTCCTCCCGGCCGCGTGCGAGCACCTGCTCGGCGAGCCCCTGCGGCTGCCGTCGGTGCCGACCTGGTGGTGCGGCGACCCGGCGGGCCTCGAGCACGTGCTGAGCCACCTCGACGAGTCTCGTGGTGCGCTCGATCGACGGCTCCGACTCGACCCTCGCCGGTGCCTCTCCCGAGCGGATCCGGCTCACCGTGCGCGCCCGCCCGCACGCCTTCGTCGGCCAGCAGCGGATGCGCCTGTCGCAGTCGCCCACCTGGCGCGGGCGCACGGCCAAGCCGGCCGAGTTCGTCGCTGCGGACGTTCACGCTGCGCTACGGCTCGGCGTACCGGCCCCTGCTGGGCGGGCTCGCCACCGCCCGCGACGGCGACCGCACGGTCGCCAGCAAGGACGTGTGGGTCCTCAAGGAGGAGACCGGGCAGCCGGACCAGGGGCTCACCGAGGTGCTGCCGATGACGGCGGTCCGCTCGCTGCCGGCGACGGTGCCGCGCGTGCTGGACGACCTGTTCTGGTTCGGCCGCTACGCCGAGCGCGCCGAGGACATGCTCCGCCCTGGTGCTCGCCGCGCACGTGCTCGTCGCCGACTACCGCGCCCGGCCGCGGACCACCGGCGGGGTGAACCGGAGGTGCTGATGTCGGCCGTGCACCGGCTCGCCGGGCAGGCGCTCGACGACGACGACCTCGACCTCCGCTCGGTGTTGCTGGACGAGGAGCGGACCGGCTCGGCCGCGCACTCCCTGGCCGGGCTGCGTGACGCGCTCACCGGCGTGCGCGACCAGATGTCGGCCGACGCGTGGCGGGCGATGGGCTCGGTGGACCGGGCGACCGCCGTCCTCGAGGCCTCGCACCACAGCCACCAGGTGGCCGAGTCCGCCGGCCGGATGCTCACCGCGGTGCTCGCGCTGCAGGGCGTGACGGCCAGCATGATCCGGGACGCAGGCTGGCACATGGCCGCCGCCGGACGGTACGTCGAGCGCGGGCTCCAGGCTGTGCCACCTGCTCCGGATGATCACCGAGCGGCGCGGCTTCGACGTCGACCGGGAGGTGCTGGCGGCTGTCCTCACCGCGGCAGAGAGCTCGGTGACGCACCGGCGCCGTTACCGCGACTACGTCCGCCCGGCCGGTGTGCTCGACCTGCTGCTGATCGACCCCGAGAACCCGCGCTCGCTGGTGTTCAGCCTGCACCGCCTGCGCGAGCACCTCGCCGCGCAGGTCGCCTCGACCGGCTCCACCCGGCCCGAGCGGCTGCTCGACGACCTGATCGCCCAGGTCGAGGGCGCCGACATCTCCGCACTGGCGGCCATCGGCGGCGTGGACCGGCCGCACCTGGTGGGCCTCCTCGACGACGTGACCGCGCAGGCTCCAGCGGCTGGCCGAGGCGATCCGGGACCTGCACTTCGCCACCGGCCCGCGCCCGCGCACCTTCGGCGTGCTGACGGCCGTCGAGGTGACGGCATGACCCGCTACCGCGTGGAGCACCGCACGACGTACACCTACGACGACGACGTGACCGACAGCCTCGGGATCGGCCACCTCGTCCCGCGCGTCCTGCCGTGGCAGCAGGTCAGCGGCTACGACGTCGCGATCACCCCGGAGCCCGGGGACCTGAGCCAGGACGCGGACTACTACGGCAACACGGTGACCTACTTCCAGGTGACCACGCCGCACAACGAGCCTGGTCGTGGTCGGCGGCGGCGAGGTCGACGTCGTCCCGCCGCTGGTGGACCAGGGCGCCGCGGCACGGCCCTGGGAGTCGGTGCGTCCGCTCGCCGACCCGGACGCGGTCGGTGCGTGGCAGGCCACCGACTTCGCGCTGCCGAGCGCGGCGGTGCCGGCGCACGGCGGCGCCCGCGACTACGCCGCGGCGTCGCTGCTGCCCGGCCGGCCGGTCGGCGAGGCGGTGACGGACCTGATGCACCGCATCCACGCGGACTTCGAGTACGACCCGGCCGCGACCACGGTCACCTCGACGGTGTCGCAGATCCTCGCCCAGCGGGCCGGGGTGTGCCAGGACTTCGCGCACCTCACCCTGTCCGCCCTGCGCGCGCACGGGCTGGCGGCGCGTTACGTCAGCGGCTACCTCGCCACCGAGCCGCCGCCCGGCAAGGAGCGGGTCGTCGGCGCGGACGCCTCGCACGCGTGGGTCGCGGTGTGGCTGGGCGGCGAGGAGTGGCTCGCCCTCGACCCGACCAACGACCAGTGGCAGAACGACCGCTACGTCACGGTGGCGTGGGGGCGCGACTACGGCGACGTACCCCCGCTCAAGGGCGTGATCTTCACCGAGGCGACCACGTCCCGGCTCGCGGTGTCGGTCGACGTCGCACCGATCTGAGGCACCCGTCCGTGCGCGGCACGTGCGCGCCTTTGGCATGCTGGGGGTGGACGGGCGTGGGACCTCGGGGGTGGTGCCACGCCCGTCCGTCCCCCTCACGCCTACGCTGATGGGGTGCGCGCCTTCTCCTGCCGGGTCTGTGACAGCCCCCTCTTCTTCGACAACTCCCTGTGCGTGTCCTGCGGTACCGCGCTCGGCTTCTCCCGGGCCGAGCGGGACATCGTGCCCCTCGACTCCGGCGGCCGGTACGTCGACCACGCCGGTCTGGTCTGGCACGTGTGCCGCAACCTCAACCTCTCCGGCTGCACCTGGCTGGCCCCGGTCGAGGGCGGGCAGTGCGCCGCCTGCGACCTGACCCGCACCCGGCCCGCGGACGACGACGCCGAGGGCCTGTCCCAGCCGCCCGCCGCGGAGTCCGCCAAGCGGCACCTCGTGGTGGAGCCTCGACGGGCTCGGCCTCTCGCTCGACGGGCTGGTCTTCGACATGCTCTCCAGCGTCGAGGAGAACGTCGTGATCGGCCACGCCGACGGCGTGATCACCATCGACCTCGCCGAGTCCGACGACGCCCGCCGCGAGCGGATCCGCCAGCAGACTCGGTGAGCCCTACCGCACCCTGCTCGGGCACCTGCGCCACGAGGTGGGGCACTTCTTCCAGATGCGGCTGGTCACCGAGGAGCACCCCGAGCGGCTGGCCCGCTGCCGCGAGTTTGTTCGGCGACGAGACCACCGACTACCAGGCCGAGATCGACCGCCACTACGCCGAGGGGCCGCCGGAGGGGTGGGAGGCGTCGTTCATCACGACCTACGCGACCATGCACCCCTTCGAGGACTTCGCGGAGACCTTCGCGCACTACCTGCACATCAGCGACACCTGCGAGACGGCCGCCGCCTACGGACTGGCGACCGTGGACGTCCGCGCGTTCAGCGTCTTCCGTGACCTGGTCCGCGCCGTGTGGGTGCCGCTGTCGGTGGCGCTCAACCAGATCAACCGCTCGATGGGCAAGGAAGACGTCTATCCGTTCGTGATCCCGGCCCCGGTCCTGGACAAGGCTCGACTTCGTCGCGAGCCTGGCCGACGAGGGATGATGCCTCCGCGGCGTCGTACGACGCTCGTGGTGGTGGCGGTCGTCGTGCTTGCCGTCGCCGCGGGAGTCACCGGCTTGGTCCTCGCGCTGCGCGGACCCGGCCCCGACGACGTCGCGGAGGACTACCTGCGGGCGCAGTGGGACGGAGACGCGCGCACCGAGTGCGAGCCTGGCCTCGGAGCAGTGGCAGCACTTCCTCTACGAGGGCCGGGCGTACGCGGACTGCGCGGCCTTCGCGGCCGAGGAGAAGCGGACCGCGAGCGAGACCGGGTTCGCGAGGTACGCCGCCGACACCGACATCGAGGTCACCGTGAGGACCGCCGAGGACGACGGCGGCAAGGCGCGGGTGACCTACGTGGTGGCCCTGCGGTACCACGGTGCGGACCGGGCCGGCTTCGACGCGCTGTGGCAGGGCGGCGAGCCGGTGGACCGCGGCACGGTGCTGCTCGACGAGGGTGACGACGGCTGGCAGGTCGCGGGAGTCGACGCGGGCTGAGGTTTGCGGATGGCATGATGGCGCACCATCGAGAGCGGACGATCCGCTCGGCGACGCGCGCAAGGAGTGCTCATGTCGGACCCGAACCAGCCCACCACCCCTCCCGGTTGGTATCCCGACGGCCAGGGTGGCCAGCGCTGGTGGGACGGCACGCAGTGGACCGAGCACACCCAGCCGGGCACGCCTGCCGCGCCGCAGCCGCCGGCCGCGCCCGGCCCGGGTGACCAGACCGTGGTCGCGCCCAACCGCGCCGCCGACCACGGCCAGCAGCAGCCCCAGCAGCCGCAGCAGCCGCCGCAGCAGTGGGGCCCGCCGGCAGGCCAGCCGCAGCAGCCCTACGGCCAGCAGCCCTACGGCCAGCAGCCGGGCTACGGCCAGGGCGGTTACGGCCAGGGCGGTGGCGGCGGGTTCGGCGGCTACGGCCAGCCCGGTCCCAGCGGTGGCGGCAAGGGCAAGGGCAAAGCCTGATCGCGATCATCGGCGGCATCGCCGCGGTGGTCATCATCGCGCTCATCGCCGGCATCGTGCTGCTCAAGGTGGTCGGTGGCGGCAGCCCGGAGAACGTCGCGAAGGACTACCTCGAGGCGCAGAACTTCGTGGACCCCGACTACAGCGCGCAGTGCGAGCCTGCTGTCGAAGGACTCCCAGAAGGAGGCTCCTCGACGGCGCCGACGTCAAGGACTGCGACGCCTACGCCGACAAGCAGCAGAAGGAGTTCGACGACCAGGCTCGACGAGAAGGCTCGACGGCTCCTGCGACTCGACGTTCAAGGACATCCAGGACGACATCGACTACAACGTCGAGATCAAGAAGACCGACGAGACCGGCGACAAGGCCGATGTCGACTTCAAGCTCGACCTCGAAGTTCACCGGCGACAAGAAGATCCTCGACGACTGCGGTGGTGACGACGACGAGGAGTCGCAGGACGGCACGGTGAAGGCTCGTCAAGGAGGACGGCGACTGGAAGGTCGACGACACCACCGGCGAGTAGTCCCGTGCGCTCCTTCTCGGTCTTCGTGCTGGTCGTCGTCGCGACCGTGCTCGCCCCGCTCGCCGTCGCGAGCACCTGGGTGAGCGCGCGCGTCGACGACCGGCGGGAGTACGTCGACACGGTCGCCCCGCTCGCCGACGACCCCGGCGTGCGGCAGGTGATGGCGGACGCCGCCGCGGCGGGCGCGGTGAAGGCGCTGCAGGAGCGGATCCCGGTCGGGCTTCCCGCCGCCGTCACCGACTGGGCGGACGCCGCCGCGCGGAAGGTCGTGGACAGCCCGGACTTCCCGGAGTTCTGGCGCACCGCCAACGAGGACGTCCACCGCCAGGTTCTCGCGGTCCTCAAGGACCCCGACGCCGACACCTCCGGCTCCATCACGGTGGACGCGGCTCCGCTGCTCGCGCAGGTGCTCCTGAGCCTGGAGGAGCGCGGCATCCCCGTCGCCCTGCTGCCGAGGCTGCCGCTGGAGGTGCGCGTGGTGGAGCGGGCGAAGGTCGCGGAGGGCGGTCCGGTGTACCGGGCCACGCACGGCGCCTCCCGCTGGCTGCCGCCGCTGTGGCTCGGCCTGGTCCTGCTCGCGGTGCTGGTCGCCTCGGGGTGGCGCGGCCGGCTGCGCACCGCGGGACTCGCGCTGCTCGGCCTGGCCCTCGGTGCGGGGCTGGTGCTGCTCGCGGTGGACCCGGTGACCGACCTGCTCGTGGACCGCGCCGAGGTCGGCGACCAGCCGCTGGTGCGGATCATGCTCGACGCCGTCCTCGGCTCGCTGACCCCGTGGGCGCGGGCCTTCCTGCTCGCGATCCCGGCCGGCGTCGTGCTGCTCGCCGGCTCCCTGTGGCCCGCGCGGGAGCGCTTCGACGCCACCCCCTAGCGAGTATCGTGGCGGTGATGTGTGGCCCGGGTCACAGGCACGCCACCCCTGTGCCAGGTCCGGGGCACGACGACCCCGACTCGCGTCGCGGTGATCCCGCCGGCGTGGCCGCAAGGAGTGGTGATGACGGACCCCGTTTTCGGACCGGCCCCGGAGCAGACCGCTGACCCGGAGCTCGTGCAGGCTCCTGACGCCCGAGGGCGAGCGGGTCCACCCTCCCGGCTTCGACCTCGACTTCTCCGCCGAGCAGCCTGCGCGGGTTCTACCGCGACATGGTGCTCGTGCGCCGCCTCGACATCGAGGCCACCGCCCTGCAGCGCCACGGCGAGGCTCGGCCTGTGGGCCCAGCCTGCTCGGCCAGGAGGCCGCCCAGATCGGCGCCGGACGCGCGCTGCGGCCCCAGGACTTCGTCTTCCCGACCTACCGCGAGCACGGCGTCGCCTGGTGCCGCGGGGTGGACCCGGTCCAGCCTGCTCGGGCTGTTCCGCGGCGTCGACCAGGGCGGCTGGGACCCGAACGAGAACAACTTCGGGCTCTACACGATCGTGATCGGTGCGCAGACCCTGCACGCGACCGGCTACGCCATGGGCGTGCAGCGCGACGGCGCCGTCGGCACCGGCGACCCCGAGCGGGACACGGCGGTCGTCGCGCACTTCGGCGACGGGGCCTCCTCGCAGGGCGACGTCAACGAGGCGTTCGTGTTCGCCGCGTCGTACAACGCGCCGGTGGTGTTCTTCTGCCAGAACAACCAGTGGGCGATCTCGGAGCCCTTCGAGCGTCAGTCCCGGATCCCGCTCTACCGTCGGGCGCACGGCTTCGGCTTCCCCGGCGTCCGGGTCGACGGCAACGACGTGCTCGCGACGTACGCCGTCATGCAGGCCGCGCTGCAACGCGCCCGGGAGGGCCAGGGGCCGACCTTCGTCGAGGCCTACACCTACCGGATGGGTGCCCACACCACGACCGACGACCCGACCCGCTACCGGCTCAGCGACGACGTCGAGCACTGGAAGGCTCAAGGACCCGATCGCGCGGGTGGAGGTCTACCTGCGCCGCAACGGCCTGGTCGAGGACGGCTTCGTCGAGAGCGTCGCGGCGGAGGCCGACGAGCCTCGGCGAGCGGATGCGCCGCGAGTGCCACGCCCTGCCCGATCCGCAGCCTCGCGACATCTTCGGGCTGGTCCACGCCGAGCAGACCGCGGAGCTCGCCGCCCAGCAGGCCGCCTACGACGCCCACGTGGCCTCCTTCGAGGAGGTGACGGCATGACCACCATGACGATGGCCAAGGCGCTCAACGCCGGGCTGCGCAGGGCGATGGAGGCCGACGACAAGGTGCTCGTGATGGGGGAGGACGTCGGCACGCTCGGCGGCGTCTTCCGGATCACCGACGGCCTGCAGAAGGACTTCGGCGAGGACCGGGTGATCGACACCCCGCTCGCGGAGTCCGGCATCGTCGGCACCGCCGTGGGCCTGGCGATGCGTGGCTACCGGCCGGTGGTGGAGATCCAGTTCGACGGCTTCGTCTACCCCGCCTACGACCAGATCGTGTGCCAGGTCGCCAAGCCTGCACTTCCGCAGCCAGGGCCGGATCAAGGTGCCGATGGTGATCCGCATCCCGTTCGGTGGCGGCATCGGTGCGGTCGAGCACCACAGCGAGTCGCCCGAGGCGCAGTTCGTCCACACCCCCGGGCTCAAGGTGGTCGCCTGCTCGAACCCCGCCGACGCCTACGCCATGCTCCAGCAGGCGATCGCCAGCGACGACCCGGTCGTCTTCCTGGAGCCCAAGCGGCTGTACCACTCCGCGAAGGGCGAGGTCGACGAGGACGCCGCGCCCGCCCCCCTGTGGCAGTCCCGCGTGGTCCGCCCCGGCGCCGATGCCACGCTGGTCGCCTACGGCCCCACGGTCTCCACCTGCCTGGACGCGGCCTCCGTGGCCGCCGACGAGGGCCGCTCGGTCGAGGTGATCGACCTGCGCACCCTCTCGCCGCTGGACCTGGTGCCGGTCGTGGAGTCGGTACGACGCACCGGTCGTCTCGTGGTCGTGCACGAGGCGCACGTGACCCTCGGAGTGGGTGCCGAGGTCGCCGCCCGGGTCACCGAGGAGTGCTTCCACTCCCTCGAGGCGCCGGTGCTGCGCGTGGGCGGCTACGACACGCCGTACCCGCCGGCCCGGATCGAGGAGGCCTGGTTGCCCGACCTGGACCGGGTGCTGGACGCCGTCGACCGCACGTTCGGCTACTGAGGAGGCCCGCGATGAGCAACGAGTTCAAGTCTGCCCGACGTCGGCGAGGGCCTCACCGAGGCGGAGATCGTCGCCTGGCGGGTCAAGCCCGGCGACACCGTCGCCGTCAACGACGTGGTCGTGGAGATCGAGACGGCCAAGTCGATCGTCGAGCTCCCCCTCGCCGTACGCCGGGGAGGTGCTGGCCCTGCTCGTCCAGGAGGGCGACACCGTCGAGGTCGGCACGCCGATCATCCGGATCGGCTCGGCGGAGGCTGCCCCTGCCGCGCCCGCCCCGGAGCCCGCCCCGGAGCCTGCGCGCGGCCCGGAGATCATCGACACCAACATCCCGCCGACGGGGCAGGCCACCCTCGTCGGCTACGGCCCTAAGCAACGCGCCCTCAAGCGCCGCGCCCGCAAGGCGGAGGCGCCTGCGGAGGCGCTGGCGCCTGCTGTCACCGACCCCGCGGTCGAGGAGGTCGCCCCGGCGGTCCGCCCGCCACGCGCGCTCGCCAAGCCGCTGGTGCGCCGTCTGGCCCGCGACCTCGGCGTCGACCTGACCACGATCACGCCGACCGGGCCGAAGGGCACGGTCAGCAAGGAGGACGTGCTGGCGGCGGTCGACGCCCCGGCGCCGGCCGCGGCGGCCGCGTCGGCCGCGTCGGCCGCGTCGGCGCCGACGGGCCGCGAGACCCGCGAACCGGTCAAGGGCGTGCGCAAGCAGATGGCCTCAGCGATGGTGGCCTCCGCCTCCACCGCCCCGCACGTGACCGAGTGGGTCACGATCGACGCCACCGCCACGGTGGAGCCTGGTGGCCCGGCTGCGCTCCCGCCGCGAGACTCGCCGACGTCAAGGTCAGCCCGTTGCTCGTGGTGGCGCGGGCGTGCGTGCTCGCGCTGCGTCGTACGCCCCTGGTGAACTCCACCTGGGACGAGGCGGCACAGGAGGTCGTGGTCAAGCACTACGTCAACCTCGGCATCGCCGCCGCCACGCCACGCGGGCTCGTCGTCCCCAACGTCAAGGACGCGCACGCGCTCGGTCTGCTCGACCTCGCCCGCGCCCTGGAGGCGCTCACCGCGACCGCGCGCGAGGGCCGCACCCAGCCCGCGGACCTGGCGGGCGGGTCCTTCACGATCACCAACGTGGGGGTCTTCGGTGTCGACGGCGGCACGCCGATCATCAACCCCGGCGAGTCCGCGATCCTCTGCCTCGGCGCGATCAAGGCGCAGCCGTGGGTGGTCGACGGCGAGGTCGTGCCGCGGCAGGTGATGACGCTCGCGCTGTCCTTCGACCACCGGCACATCGACGGGGCGACCGGCTCGCAGTTCCTCGCCGACGTGGCGGGGATCGTCGAGGATCCGGCGACGGCGCTGCTGTTCTGACCAGGCCCGCCTCGCGCGTCGCACCGGGCACAATCGTCGTGGACGAGCCCGATCGACGACGAATTCGTCCGGTGCGCCGTCCACGAGGAGCCCGGAGCGGGCCGGGTCAGGCCCGCCGGGCCCGCTTCACGTCGTACATCGCGGCGTCGGCGCGGCGGAAGGCCTCGACGACCGTGCGCTCGCCGGGGCCGGTGAAGGCGTGGCCGATCGAGGCGGCGATGCCCTCGGCGGCCAGTGCGTCGGCGAAGCGGGCGAAGTGGGTGGCGAGCCCGTCCACGGCGACGTTGTTGCTGAGGATCCCGAACTCGTCGCCGCCGTAGCGGGCGACCCGGTCCTGGGGCGTGCAGGCGCCCCGCAGCACCGACGCGGTACGACGCAGCAGCGCGTCGCCCGCCTGGTGCCCCCGTGCGTCGTTGGCCGCCTTGAGCCCGTCGAGGTCGACCACCGCGATCGCGACCGGGTCACCGAAGGCGTCGATCCGCTGCTGGGCGTCGGCGACGATCGCGTCCCAGCCGCGGCGGTTGACCAGGCCGGTGAGACTCGTCGGTGTCGGCGAGGGCGGCGGCGAGTGCGGCCCGGCGACGCTCGCGGTCGGCGGCCCGGGCGATGGTGAGCCTGCGAGGACAGCAGGGTGCTCAGCAGACTCGACCAGGTCGGCGTCCACGGCCTCGACACCGGGCAGCGGCTCCGCGCCGACGCCGCACAGGACACCGAACAGCGCACCCTCGTCGGTGATCGGGAAGCCGACGTAGGCGCGCACGTCGCCGGCGTCGGGCAGCGGGGCGTAGTCGGGGTTGCGCAGGGCATCGGGCACGACGTGGTCCGCGCCGTTGCTCATCCGCCGGCAGAACGTCTCGTCCCACGGCACCCGGTCGCCGGTCTCGAGCAGCACGTCGTGGTGGACGTGCACGTGGACCTGCTCGCCGCCGGCGACGCGGGAGACGGACCAGTCCCGCAAGGGGGTACGACGGCTCAGGTAGCCGACCACGCGCTGGGCCGCCTCCGCGAACGCCTCGGCACCTACGGTGTCCGACTCCTCCCACCGCGCGCGCGGCTCGAGCGAAGCCTGGTCACGACGTGCATGCTCGCTGCATCGGCCCCGGAGCCCCGCTCCTGAGGAGCGCGGCGAGCCGGTCCTGCTTCGCGGCGAGCGCCGCGCGCTCCCCGGCGAGCCGGGCGTCGAGCGCGGCGAGCTCGGCCCGCAGGCTCGGGGCACAGGCTCGAGGGTGTCCTCGCCCACGCAGTCGAGGTAGCGGCGGATCAGGCTCGGTGCCGACCCCTGCCGCGGTCATCGTGCGCACCTGGGCGGCGCGCGCGAGGTCGCTCTCGTCGTACTCCCGGTAGCCGCCGGCCGTCCGGGCCGGTGCCAGCAGCCCGCTGTCCTCGTAGTGCCGCAGCGCCCGTGGGCTCACCCCCGCGCGCCGTGCCGCCTCCGCGATCCGCACGTTCCCTCCTGGCTTGACCTTGACGCCGGCGTCAACCCGTACGGTCCGGCGCATGTCCTCAACTCCCCGCCGTGCCGCGATCATCCACGGGTACGGCGCCACGCCCGCCGACCACTGGTTCGGCTGGCTCGCCGACCGGCTGGCCGCGGACGGCCTCACCCCGACCGTACCTGCGCTGCCCGATCCCGAGCAGCCCGACGCCGCCCGGTGGCAGCAGGTCGCGGGCGCCGCGATCGGCGTACCGGACGCCGGGTCCGTGGTCGTCGCGCACAGCCTCGGCTCGCTCACCGTGCTGCGGCACCTGCTGTCGCTGCCGCCCGGTTGGCGCCTCGGCACGCTGGTGGTCGTCGCGGGATTCGCCGAGCCGGTGCCCGGCTTCACGGCGCTGGACGGCTTCGTGGGCGGCCGGACCGACGTCCGCGCGATCGCCCGGCAGGTCGACCGGGTCGCCGTGCTCCGCTCGGACGCCGACCCGATCGTGCCCACCGCGCTCACCGACCGGCTCGCCGCGCAGGCTCGGCGTCGCCGCGCGGGTGGTGCCCGGAGCCGGGCACTTCCTCGCCGCGGAGGGCGTCACCACGCTGCCGGAGGCGGACGCGGCGGTACCCCGCTAGGGGCCGTCGGCCAGCCGGACCAGGCCGACGATCGTGGCGACGTACAGTGCCCCGTCAGGTCCGAGGTAGATCGACGCGTAGTGGTTGTTCCACTGGATGCCGGTCCCCGTGAGCCGGCTCCACGCGGTCTCGCCGGTGCGGATGTCGATCGCGGTGACGTACCAGGCGTCGAGCAGGTCCGCGCGCGGCGGCTTGGAGTAGACGTAGACGAGCCCGTTGCCGAGCGAGGCCTTCGGGACCGAGGTCGGCGCGGTGACCGGGCTGGTCCAGGCGACGTGGCAGCCCTCGGCGTCGATCATCACCCGCGAGATGCCGGGGGTGCTGGACCTGCCGAGCAGCGTGGACTGCACACCGGCGTAGCCGTAGTTGTTCTCGATGATCAGCGAGTCGCCCGCTGCCACCAGGCTGTTCTCCGTCGTGCTGGCACCGGGCTGCAGCACGGGGACCGAGCAGTGCTCGCGCTCGGCGACGCCCTTGCGGCGGTCGTAGACGATGACGTGGCTCTGCGGCTCGGCGTTGTCGGCGATCGCGATCCAGCGCTCGCCGATGAGGGTCGGCGAGGTGCCGGAGCCCTGGGAGAGCATGCCGGGCTTGGTCGTCGTGCCGCGGTCGTAGGGGATGGCCCAGGTGATCTCCGGGGTGCCGTCCGCGGTGGCGTCGAGGCGGTAGGTCCGGTGCGTGGAGACGAAGTAGACGCCACCGGTCTCGTCGCTGGAGACCGAGTTGAAGATGCCCTCGCCCTCGGGCGACTCCAGCGCCCGGACCGCGCCGGTCGCCCGGTCCAGCGTGCCGACGGTGCCCTTCTGGCTGAACCACCACACCCGGCCGGACCAGTCGACGCCGGTCGCCACCAGGCAGTCGCCCTTCGCCAGGGACGAGGCCAGCGGCCAGGTGCGGCCCTTGACCAGCCCGCCGGCGGCGGTCACCTGGACCTCCGCGATCGAGGAGTCGGTGGTCGTCGCGTAGGCCCGGTCCTGGCCGTCGAGGAAGAAGTAGGTGCCGCCGCAGATGTCGGTGAAGGGGTTGGCGGCCTTGGTGAGGTCGCGCGCGGAGAGCCTGCAGTCTGCGAGACCGCGTGCAGGCTGACCGGGTCGATCACCATCAGGGTGAAGCCCTCGAGACCGCCGCAGAGGCCGACGATCCGGTCGCGGGAGTCGAACGCCATCGTCGCGCACTCCCGGATGCCGTACGACGCGGTGCGCATCGTCAGCGCCCGCCCGGTCGGCCCGGACACGGCGTACGCGTCGGTGCTGTACGCGTCGTTGTGCATGCTGCTGCGGCCGTTCGGCGCGAGGTAGGGGTTCTGCGGCACCGGCGACGCGTCCAACGGCTGCGCGGTGACCGGGGCGCCGGTGAAGCGCGGCACGAGCAGGTCGGTGGGCAGCGGGGGGGATCGGCAGGCCCGGGATCGTCGGCAGCGCGGGCAGGCCGGGCAGGGCGAACCCGTCGGCGTGCGCCGGTGCGGCGGTGAGGGTCAGGGCGAGGGCACAGGCCGCAGCGGCGAGGGAGCGCAGGCGCATCCCCGGAGACTAGAACGTGTTCCAGTCGGCGCGGAAGGGCTGGAGGGCAAAGCCGTCAGTCGCGCGCGGGGTCTGCTTGCCCAGCAGCCAGGCGTCGAAGAAGCCCGAGAGCCTCCACGCCCGTGGTCCTCTCGATCCAGTCCCAGTACTCCTGGCGGTCGGCGTTGCCGTTCTCCTGCGCGGCCGGCCACTCGCGCAGCACCTCGAAGAACTTCCGGTCGCCGAGCCGCTCGCGCAGGCTCCTGCCACATCAGCGCCGGGCCGTAGTAGATGTTGCCGTCGCCGAACTGCTTCGGGTCGTACGCCGCCGGCGGACCCGCGCTCGCGCGCAGCGAGGCCTCGAAGTCGGCCCACTGGTCCATCTTGTCCGCGACCGGGACGCCCTCCTGCTCGGCCTCCCACATGCCCTGCAGGTACATCGCCATGCCCTCGTTCATCCACACGTCCGACCAGTCGGCGGGGGTGACCGTGTCGCCGTACCAGTGGTGGGCGGCCTCGTGCACGACGACCTCGGGGGAGAGGCTGTAGTCGGTGTCGCCGAGGGTGACCATGGTCTGGGTCTCCATGCCGCTGTCGTTGTCGACGACGACGATGCCGAAGGTGTCGAAGGGGTAGGGGCCGAGGATCTTCTCCAGCCAGTCGATCGCCGCCGGCGCGGTGCCGGTGCCGCCGGGCAGGGCCTCACCGTCGGCCGGGGCCCAGACCTGGATCGGTACGCCGCCGGCGGACTTCAGGTCCGTGCGCCGGTAGTCGCCGAACGCCACCGTCACCAGGTACGACGACGCGGGCTCGGCCAGGTGCCAGCGGTTCGTCGTCCGCCCGCCGGCCTCGGTCGACTTCGTCGACTCGCCGTTGGCGACGCCCTGCCAGGGCGCGTCGACGGTGAGGGTGAAGTCGTAGAGCGCCTTGTCGGAGGGCTGGTCGTTGACGGCGTACCAGGTGAAGGCGCCGTAGGGCTCCTGCAGCGTGGAGGTCTCGTGGTCGTCGCTGATGCTCCACCCGACGCCCTGGGTGAAGTCGCTGCGGGTGCTCGGCGCGGGAGCGGTGCGCGGAGTGCCGGCGTAGGTCAGTGCCAGGGTGTACTGGCGGTCCTTCTTCACCGGGTGCCGGATCGTCAGGTGCGTGCCGTCGACGTCGTGCCCGGCAGCGGCGCCGTCCACGGTGAGCGCCGAGATCGCCAGGTCGTCGTTGAAGCCGAGCGGGATGGTGGCCGAGTCCGCCGTGGCCCGGAAGACCAGGCTCCTGCCGGCCGGTCAGCCGGTCCCGCTGCGGCTCCCAGGTCAGCCCGAGGTCGTAGTGCAGCGCGTCCACGAGGGGGTCGCCGACGTCGGGGTAGACGGAGTCCTCGCGGGTCTCGCTGCGGCCGGCGCCGTACGGGCCCGGGGCGGTGCCGGAGGCGGTCGAGGTCGGCGTCGGGGTGCCGCCCGGGAGGGTGCCGGGGTTGGTGGCGACCGCACCGCACCCGGCGAGGACGAGCGCGGTGGCGGTGCACGCGAGCAGGCGGGAGGTGCGGGTCACGAGGGTCATTCTGCCCGCGCGGACGAACCTGACAGAGGTTCACATTCTGGTGTTACCCTCCGCGGACTCGCTCGTTGGGGTGATCGGGATCACGGCCAGGAGGACGGCATGGACAGAGTGCGCGAGAACGAGGCGTCGCGACGGGTCGGCCTGGCCGTCCTCGCGGCCCTGTCCGTCATCGGGGTCGCGGCCCGCGTGCCGGTCACCGGTGCCGGCGGTACGACGTCGCTGGCCGCGGCAGCCGAGCAGCAGAAGTCCGACCTCGGCGTCCCGCACGACGACGCCTACCTGCCGCCCCACGACCACAACGATCCCCGCACCAAGAACGAGGTGTCCCGCGGGCTGGCCGTCGGCGAGGAGGCGGTGGACCCGACCACTGCCGCCCAGCGCGCCGCCGCCGAGGCGTACGTCGCCCGCGAGCGCGCGCTGCCCGACCCGAAGCTCGGTCTCCGTGCCGGCGTACCCGGCCCGCGCCGCGGTGCCCGCCGACCGCTACGCGATGGCCGGCGGCTGCTACACCCTCACCGGCGCCGGCAAGGCGTTCGGGCCCTACTACTTCAAGGCCACCCGGCTGGGCGGCTACCTGCTGCACACGCCCACCGGAGAGCCTGTCCGCGCCCGGGCTCGCGGTCGCCGTCGCGGCCAAGCCGAGCGCGGCCTCGGACTGGACCGCGACCCAGGTGACCGGCGGCTTCCGCTTCGACCTCGGCGCCGGCAAGGTGCTCACCGTCTCCGGAGGCAAGCTCGTGCGCGGCGCCGGGACGACCTTCGCGCTGCGCACGGCGAGCGGCTGCCCGTCGTACCCGGAGGCGGCGATCAACGTCACCGGCGACCCGTTCGCGGGGGAGACGACCTACCAGGAGGTGCGCGGGTTCGTCGACGCGCACACCCACGGGATGGCCTTCGAGTTCCTCGGCGGCAGCGTGCACTGCGGGCGTCCGTGGCACAGCCTACGGCGCGCCGTACGCCCTCGTGGACTGCCCGGACCACACGCTCACCCAGGGCAAGGGCGCCCTGCTGGAGTCGGTGCTGTCCGGCAAGGCCTCGCACGACCCGGTCGGCTGGCCGACCTTCAAGGACTGGCCGGCGCCGGAGTCACTGACCCACGAGGGCACCTACTACCGGTGGCTGGAGCGCGCCTGGCGTGGCGGGCAGCGGGTCTTCGTGAACCTGCTGGTCGAGAACAACAAGGCTCTGCCAGCCTCTACCCGATCAAGCGGAACTCCTGCGACGACATGGACTCGATCCGGCTGCAGGCCTCCGACATGTACAAGATGCAGGACTACATCGACGCGCAGTTCGGTGGCCCGGGCAAGGGCTTCTACCGGATCGTGAAGGATCCCTTCGAGGCGCGCCGGGTGGTCAACGGCGGCAAGATGGCCGTGGTCATGGGCATCGAGACCTCGATCCCGTTCGGCTGCACCTACAAGAAGCTCGCTGGGCAAGGACTTCCCCGCCTGCACGGCGGCGCAGATCGACGCCAACCTCGACGAGATGCAGAGGCTCGGGGTCCGGCAGATGGAGCCTGGTCAACAAGTTCGACAACGCCCTGGCCGGGGTCGCCGGCGACGCGGGCGTGATCGGTCCGCTGGTCAACACCGCGAACTTCCTCGAGACCGGGTCCTTCTGGGCCATGGAGCACTGCGAGCCGGCGGACGGCGAGTCCGCCGACAACCCCCAGCCTGGCCGTGCTCCCCGACATCGACGCGGACCAGCAGGACGCGCTCTTCGGCGCGGTCGGCAAGATCCTCGGCCTGCTTCCGGCCACCCCGCTCTACGGCCCGCCCGCGCACTGCAACAGGCGTGGGCTCACCGAGCTCGGCGTGCACACCATCGGCGCGATGGCGAAGCGGAGGATGGTCTTCGACCCCGACCACCTCTCGGTCAAGGCGCGCGCCGCGTCGATGGACGTCATCGAGGGCCTGCGCTACCCGGGCGTCATCTCCAGCCACTCCTGGTCCACGCCGGACACCTACCCGCGCATCTACCGCGCGGGCGGCTTCATCACCCCCTACGCCGGCGACTCCACCGGTTTCGTCGCGAAGTGGCGCCGGCACCTGGGCTGGGCGGACCCGCGCTACTACTTCGGCTTCGGCTTCGGCGCCGACATCAACGGCCTCGGCGCGCAGGGCAACCCGCGCGGTGCGGACGTGCCGAACCCGGTGACCTACCCGTTCACCGGCCTCGGCGGGGTGCGCATCGACAAGCAGCAGGCGGGGCAGCGGACCTGGGACATCAACGTCGACGGCGTCGCTCAGTACGGCCTCTACCCGGACTGGGTCGAGGACCTGCGCAAGATCGCCGACGCCCAGCACGCCGGGGACGGCACCCAGATCGTCGACGACATGGCCCGCGGTGCGGAGGCCTACCTGCAGATGTGGGAGCGGACGTACGGCGTGCGGCCCGACTCGTGCCGCAACCCCGGCCTGCGCCAGGACGTCGCCGCGGTGCGGTCCGTGGTCCGCCCGGGGATGGGCACCGAGGCGGTGCTGCGCGCGGTGGGCCAGCCCTACCAGCGACTCGGGGCGACGTACCGGTTCTGTGCGAGGAGCGCGACGCGGGCCAGCGTGCCGGTGACGGTGACCTTCTCCCGGGCTGGTGCGGTGACCGCGATCGCCTTCTCCTGATCCATCCCTGAGGTGATCGTCACGCTCCGCGGGAAGTTACCTGCCGGTAGTATTCGGGGACCGACCACGGGCGACGACGGCATCGGTAAGGCTTGCCTTCGGTTCGTCGTACCCGTGGATGGCAATAGGCTCGGCCCGCCGCACCTGTGCGCGCACCTGATCCAGACGAGTGGAGAAGTCCGAAGATGCAGACCGTTGCGATCATCGTCTCGCTGACCATCTCGGTCGTCGCCATCGCCCTGACCGCCCGTGCGGTCTCCGCGATGCTCGGCGTGATCCGGAAGGGCCAGGCTGCGCCGGGGCGCACCGGCAACCCGGTCGGCCGGACGCTGACGATGCTCAAGGAGACCGTCGGCCACACCCGCATGCTCCAGTGGACGTGGGTCGGCATCCTGCACTGGTTCGCCTTCGCGGCGTTCATCGGCCTCTCGACGGCCGTCGCCGCGGCGTACGTCCAGACTCTTCGACCCCGAGTTCACCATCCCGGTCATCGGCAAGTGGTGGATCTACGAGTGGGCCGCGGAGCCTGCTCGGTCTCCTCGGCACGATCGCGATCATCCCGCTGATCGTCTACCGCCTGACCCACCGGCCCTCGCAGATGGGCCGCAGGAGCCGGTTCTTCGGCTCCACCATGTGGCAGGCCTACTTCGTCGAGGCGATGGTGCTGCTGGAGAGCCTCCGCGATCCTCTTCATCCGCGGCGCGGAGTACAACCTCGCCAAGGCCCACGGCGGCGAGGCCGCCGAGCACGCCGACGGCTTCCACTTCCCCGTCTCGCAGGTCTTCTCCCACCTCTTCCCGACCGGCCACGACTCGATCGGGACGCTGGAGAACATCATCTTCTTCATCGCGATGGTCAAGATCACCTCCGCGATGATCTGGCTCATCGTCATCTCGACGAACCTCACCATGGGGGTCGCCTGGCACCGCTTCACCGCCTGGTTCAACATCTGGTTCAAGCGTGAGGAGAGCGGTCGTACGGCCCTCGGCGCGGTCAAGCCGCTGACGTCCGGCGGCAAGGCGATCACGCTCGACGACATCGACGACCTCGACGAGGACGCCACCCTCGGCGCCGGCTCCATCTGGGACTTCTCCTGGAAGGACATCCTCGACTTCACCACCTGCACCGAGTGCGGTCGCTGCCAGTCGCAGTGCCCCGCGTGGAACACCGAGAAGCCGCTCTCGCCGAAGTGCCGATGATGATGGCGATGCGCGAGGAGGCGTACGCCGTCGCCGGCGGCGCCGAGCAGCGTGCCCTGGTCGGCAAGACCGAGCACGACCAGGCCGACGGCGTCGACACCTGGTTCTACAACCCCGAGGGCGGCGACTTCGTCGTCGACGAGGACGCCCTGTGGGCCTGCACCAACTGCGGCGCCTGCGTGCAGCAGTGCCCCGTCGACATCGAGCACGTCGACCACTTCGTCGACATGCGCCGCTACCAGGTGCTCGTCGAGTCGAGCTTCCCCTCCGGTTCTCAACGGCCTCTTCAAGGGCCTGGAGAACAAGGGCAACCCGTGGAACATGTCGGCCACGGCGCGCCTGGACTGGGCCAAGGACCTGCCCTTCGAGGTCAAGGTCGTCGGCGACCAGATCGAGGACCTGGAGTCCGTCGACTGGCTGTTCTGGGTCGGCTGCGCCGGTGCCTACGAGGACCGCGCCAAGAAGACGACCCGCGCCGTCGCGGAGCCTGCTGGACCTGGCGGGCGTCTCGTTCGGCGTCCTGGGCAACGGTGAGACCTGCACCGGTGACTCTGCCCGCCGCGCCGGCAACGAGTTCGTGTTCCAGGGCCTGGCCCAGCAGAACATCGAGACGCTGACCGAGGCGAAGGCCAAGAAGGTCGTCTCCACCTGCCCGCACTGCATGAACACGCTCAAGAACGAGTACCGCGACCTCGGCATCGAGCTCGAGGTCATCCACCACACCCAGCTTGCTCAACCGGCTGGTGCGCGAGGGCAAAGCCTGACGCCCGTCGCCGGTGGCGCGGGCGCGCACAACCGCAAGATCACCTACCACGACCCGTGCTTCCTGGGGCGCCACAACCAGGTCTACACCCCGCCGCGCGACCTGCTGCAGATCCTGCCCGGCGCGGAGTTCGCCGAGATGGAGCGCAACTCCGAGCGGTCCTTCTGCTGCGGCGCCGGTGGTGCCCGGATGTGGATGGAGGAGAAGATCGGTGAGCGGATCAACCTGAACCGCACCGCCGAGGCGGTCGGCACCGGTGCCGACCAGGTCGCCGTCGGCTGCCCGTTCTGCCGCGTGATGCTCTCCGACGGCCTCACCAAGATGCAGGCCGACGGCGAGGCGCGCGAGGAGGTCGAGATCCTCGACGTCGCGCAGATGCTGCTCGCCTCCGTCAAGGACGAGATGGCCACCAAGGCTCGCCCCTGGTGCCGGTACGCCGGTCCAGGCCAAGGCTGCTCCGGCCGCTCCGGCGGAGAAGTCCGAGCCGGTCGAGACCAAGGCCGAGCCGGAGGCCGGGGACGTCACGGTCACCGAGGACACCGTCGTCGACACCGAGGACGTCGGTCCGGCCGCGAAGGCCTCGGGCGGCTCCTCGATGTTCGACGACCCGGGCTCGATGTTCGACGAGCCGGCCGAGAAGCCCGCCGAGGCCAAGGCCGCGCCCGTCGAGGAGAAGCCGGCCGCGAAGCCGGCCGAGGGCGGATCGCTCTTCGACGACTCCAGGCTCCCTCTTCGACTCCCCGGCCCCGGCGGAGGAGAAGCCCGACGCCGAGAAGCCCGCGGAGAAGCCTGCCGCGGAGAAGCCTGCCGAGGACCTCGGCTCCGGCGGCTCGCTGTTCGACGTCGCGCCGACCGAGGCCGCGGCGCCGCAGGCCGAGACCTCCACGGTCGAGGAGAAGCCCGCACCGAAGGCCGAGCCGAAGCCCGCCGACGCCGAGCCCGCGGCCGACCTCGGCTCGGGTGGCTCGCTGTTCGACATCGCCGCCCCGGCGGAGGAGGCCCCCGCGCCGGCCGCCCCGAAGGCGGAGGAGCCGAAGACCGAGGAGCCGAAGGCGGAGGAGCCGAAGGCGGAGCCCGCCGCGAAGGCGGAGCCCGCCGCGAAGGCGGAGCCCGCGGTCGACCTGAACGCAGGTGGCTCGCTCTTCGACATCGCCGCCCCGGCCGAGCCGGAGCCGGCGAAGGCCGCCGACGTCCCCGCGCCCGCCCCCGAGCCGGCCCCGGAGGCGGAGCCGGTCGAGGAGGAGGCCCGCGAGGAGGAGGCCGAGACCGTCCCCGAGGCGCCCGCGCCGGAGCCGGCCGCCGAGCCGGCGCCCGCGGCCGAGCCGGCCTCGGACGTCGACATCAACGGCGCCGACTCGCTCTTCGACTTCGCCGCTCCCGAGGCGCCCGCCCCCGCGGCGGCCACCCCGGAGCCCGCGCCCGAGGCTGCTGCCGAGCCGGAGCCCGAGCCGGAGCCCGAGCCGGAGCCCGAGCCGGAGCCGGAGCCCGAGCCGGAGCCGGAGCCGGAGCCCGAGCCGGAGCCCGAGCCGGAGCCCGAGCCCGCGGCGGAGCCCGAGCCCGCGGCGGAGGCCGAGCCCGAGGAGAAGAAGCCCGCCCCGAAGCCGGCGTCCTCCGGCGAGGCCCACCAGCCTCGTACGGACGCCGACATCAACGAGACCGGCTCGCTCTTCGACCTCTGAGCCGGGCGGGGTTCCAGACTGCTTCCTACGGTTCTTGTCCGTTGCAACGGGCAAGAACCGTAGGAACCCCCGGCTAACCGGGGATTCCTGCACCGCCGCTCGACCCCGCACCTCCTTTCGAGGGGTGTGACCGCGCTCACGTGCGAGGCACGATGGCTCCATGACCGAGTCTGTCGTACGCCGCCGGAGAGACCACGACGCCGCTGCTGACCGAGACCATCGGCGCGGCCCTGGAGCGCACTGTCGGGCAGTGGCCGGACGGGGAGGCGCTGGTCGAGGTCGCGAGCGGGCGCCGGTGGACGTGGCGCGAACTCGACCACGCGGTGGACGAGATCGCGCGCGGCCTGCTCGCCCTCGGCATCGCCCAGGGCGACCGGGTCGGCATGTGGGCGCCGAACTGCGCGGAGTGGACCATCGTCCAGCCTCGCCGCGGCCAAGGCGGGCGCGGTGTTGGTGAACGTCAACCCGTCGTACCGCACCCACGAGCCTGGCCTACGCCGTCAACCAGTCCGGGCTGCGTCTGCTGCTGACGCAGACCAGCCTTCAAGACCAGCGACTACCGCGGCATGGTCGAGGAGGTCGTCGGCCGCGGCGAGGTGCCCGGCCTGGAGCGGACGGTCTACGTCGACACCGACGACTGGGCCGCGCTCGCCGCGGCCGGCCGGGACCTGCCCGCCGACGCGCTGGACGAGCGGCAGCGCGCGCTGGACCCGGGCGACCCGATCAACATCCAGTACACGAGCGGCACCACCGGCTTCCCGAAGGGTGCCACGCTCAGCCACCGCAACATCCTCAACAACGGATTCTTCGTCACCGAGTCCGATCGGCCTCACCGAGCAGGACCGGCTGTGCATCCCGGTGCCCTTCTACCACTGCTTCGGGATGGTGATGGCCAACCTCGGCTGCGTCGCCCACGGCACCACGATGGTGATCCCGGCGCCCGGCTTCGACCCCGCGACCACCCTGCGCACGGTGGCGGAGGAGCGCTGCACCGGCCTGTACGGCGTACCGACCATGTTCATCGCCATGCAGAACACCCCCGACTTCGCGAGCCTACGACCTGAGCAGCCTGCGCACCGGGATCATGGCCGGGTCGATCTGCCCGGTCGAGGTGATGAAGCGCTGCGTGGACGACATGCACATGAGCGAGGTCTCCATCGCCTACGGCATGACCGAGACCAGCCCGGTGGTACTGCCAGACCCGGGCGGACGACGACCTCGACCGCCGTACGGCGACGATCGGGCGGGCCGCGCCGCACGTCGAGATCAAGATCGTCGACCCGGCGACGGGGGAGAACGTGCCGCGCGGCGAGGCGGGTGAGTTCTGCACCCGCGGCTACAGCGTGATGCTCGGCTACTGGGAGGACGAGGCGAAGACAGCGGAGGCGATCGACGCCGACGGCTGGATGCACACCGGCGACCTGGCGGTGATGCGCGAGGACGGCTACTGCAACATCGTGGGCCGGATCAAGGACATGGTGATCCGCGGCGGGGAGAACATCTACCCGCGCGAGATCGAGGAGTTCCTCTACGCCCACCCCGACGTCGAGGACGTCCAGGTGGTCGGCGTCCCCGACGAGCGGTACGGCGAGGAGCCTGTGCGCCTGGGTGCGGATGCGGGCCGGTGCGACCCCGTTGGACGCGGCCGGGGTCAAGGAGTTCGCGACCGGCAGGCTCGCTCACTACAAGATCCCGCGCTACGTGATCGTCGTGGAGGAGTTCCCGATGACGGTCACCGGCAAGGTCCGCAAGGTGGAGATGCGCGAGCGCTCGGCGGAGCCTGCTCGGCCTGGGCTGACGTCACACTGCCCTTGACGTGACGTCATCATGACGTCATAGTGATGCACATGGACATCACGCCGTACGTCGACAGCCTCCGCCGCGACCTGCTGGCCGCTGCCGACGGCGCCGGCCCCGAGGCGCGGGAGGTGGCGGAGCGGCTCGGCTACGCGCTCGACCCCGCCGTCCGCCTCGCCGTCATGGAGGCGATCAGCCAGGCCGCCGCCGAGATCACCGCGGCGATGGCGAGCGGGGGCGTCGACGTCCGCCTCGCCGGGCGCGACCTCGCGTTCGTCGTCGACGCGGGCCCGCCGGAGCCGGCGCTCGTGCCGGTGACCGTGCCGGTCCCGGCGGCGCCCGCCGAGGACGAGGGCCTGGCCCGCGTCAGCCTGCGCCTGCCCGAGTCGCTCAAGGCCCGCGCCGACGACGCCGCCGCCCAGGCGGGGCAGTCGCTCAACACCTGGCTGGTCGGCCTGATCCGCGGCGCGACCGGCGAGCGTGCGGTCCAGGTCGACGTCGATGTCACCAGCATCCCGTTCGGGGGCGACTTCCCGTTCGGTGGCAAGCCCGGCAACCGCCGGATGACCGGCTGGCTCTGAGCCCCCATCCCCAGGAGAGAACCATGAACGGCGAACCCCTCGTCCGCACCTTCGACACCCCCGCCCGCATCGACCTCTACGTCGAGAACGGCGCCGGCCGCATCGCCGTCGTCGCGACCGACACCACGACCACCCACGTGCTCGTCGCGGGTCACCGCGCCGAGGAGGTGACCATCACCCGTGACCGCTACCAGATCAGCGTGCTCGCGCCGAAGGGGCGCGGTGGCCTCTTCCGTGGCGACTCCTCGCTCGACATCGAGGTCGAGGTGCCGCTCGGCAGCCGGCTGATCGCCAAGAGCGGCAGCGCGGACGTCGACGTCACCGGCGAGGTCGGCGAGACCAAGGTGAAGTGCGGGTCCGGCCAGGTGCGCGTGGAGCGCGTCGCCGGCGACGCGGTCCTCGACACCGGCTCCGGCGACCTGGAGGTGGGCAGCGTCAGCGGCGCGCTCAAGGTGCGCAGCGGGTCCGGCGCCGTCGGGGTCGGCGCGACGGCCGGGACCACCTCGATCTCCTCCGGCTCCGGTGACATCCGGATCGGCCGCGCAGCCGGCTCGGTAGTCGTCAAGACCGGCTCGGGCGACCTGGAGATCCAGGAGTCGGAGTGCGACGTCGCGACGAGCACCGGCTCCGGCGCGGTCGCGGTGCGCAACGCGCGACGCGGCCGGATCAGCGCGAAGGGGGCCTCGGGCGACATCCTCGTCGGCGTCCCCGCCGGCACGCCGGTGTGGACCGACATCAGCACCGTCAGCGGCCGGGTCAGGCTCGACGCTGCCGTCGGCGGGCGAGCCGGAGCCGGGTGCGGACCACGTCGAGGTGCGGGCGACGACCGTGTCCGGGAACGTCGCGCTCGTCCCTGCGTGACCGTCGTCACGGCGCGACGTTGATCCTGTTCGTGCACGCCCGTCTCCTCCGCCTGTCCGCCGCCCTCGCCGGCGTCCTGCTCCCCGCCGCGCTGCTGGTCCCCGCCGGACCGTCCGCGCACGCGGCGACCGGCTGGTCCCCGCGCCCGGCGCAGTACGCCGCCACGGTCACCACCCGTGACCTCGCCATCCGCATGGACGACGGCGTCGTCCTGCGCGGCGACCTCCAGCGTCCGGCCGGTGCCGACGGCCAGCCGGTCGCGACCCGGCTCCCGGTCATCGTCACGATCACGGCCTACAACAAGACCGTGATCGCCGGTGGCGCCGGAGCGGTGCTGGCCGGTGCGGACCCGGCGTACCTGGTCAAGCGGGGCTACGCCCAGGCTCACCGTCGACGCCCGCGGCACCGGCACGTCCGAGGGCCAGTGGGCGGCGTTCAGTGCCCGGGAGGGCAAGGACGCCGGCGCGATCGTGAACTGGGCCGCGGCCCAGCCGTGGAGCAACGGCAAGGTCGGCATGACCGGTGCGTCGTACATGGGCATCTCGCAGGCTCTTCGCTGCCGAGCAGCAGCCGCCGGGCCTCAAGGCGATCTTCCCGCAGGTGCCCGCGGCCGACGTCTACCGCGACGTGGTGGCCTCGGGCGGCCAGATCGACGTCGGCTTCATCCCGCTGTGGCTGGGGCTGGTGACCGCTACCGGCATCCTCCCGCCGGCGTACGGCGTCCAGGAGCCCGCCGCCGGCTTCAAGATGCTCACCGACCACCTCGCCGGCGCACTCGGCTTCACCCTGCCGCTGGCGCTGGCGGCACTGCTCGGTGGGGAGCCGGCCTACGACGGCCCGTTCTACGCCGAGCGCTCGCCGATCACCGCGATCGACAAGGTGAAGGTGCCGACCTTCCTCATCGGCGGCGAGTACGACCTGTTCCAGCGCGGCACCCCGCTCGACTTCGAGCGGATCCAGCGCAACGGCGTGCCCACCAAAGCTCATCCTCGGCCCGTGGAACCACCTCCAGGGCTCCTCCGGTGCCGACGTCGGCCAGGCCGGCTACGGCTCGCTCGCCGAGCCTGCAGGCTGCGGTGGTTCGACCAGTACCTCAAGGGCATCGACGGCAAAGCTCGACCAGATCGCGCCGCTGACCTACTACGAGCAGGGCTCGGGGAAGTGGGTCAAGAAGGCCAAGTGGATCGACGCCGACCTGAGCGCGCGGGAGTACAAGGCTGTCCGGCACCTCCGCCGTCGGCGGCACCGCCGGCGGCCTCGTCACCGGTACGCCCGCCGCGGGCTCCTCGACCGTCCCGCCGATCCCGGTCACCGGGCTGTGCACCCGCTCAGCCGACCAGTGGACCGCGGGCCTGCCCTCCACCGTGCTCAGCGGGCTGCCCTGCTTCACCGACAACCGGCTCAACGACCTCGGCGGGCTGACCTTCGACACTGCGCCGGTGACGACCCCGGTGCGGGTCCAGGGGCCGATCAACGCCCGGCTCTACGTGTCCTCGCCCACCGGCGACGGGATGCTCTCGGTCGCGATCGAGGACGTCGCGCCCGACGGCTCGGTGCACCGGATCACCGGCGGCTGGCAGGTCATCTCGCACCGGGCGCTCGACACCACGAGGTCGCGCTACCTCGGCGGCAAAGTTCGTTGCAGCCGTACCACCCGTTCACCAAGACCGCTCAGGCCAAGCTCGCCCGCCGGTCAGGTGGCGCCCGTGGACGTCGAGGTGTTCCCGACGGGTGCCGTCGTGCAGCCCGGGCACCGGTTGCGGATCGCCGTGCAGGCCTTCGACGTCCCGCACCTGCTCTCGCCGCTGACCGACCTGCTCGCCCAGGCTCGTGCCGGTGACGGTGCGGACCGGCCCGTCGTACCCGTCCTCGATCACGCTGGCCGTGCGCCCCTGACTCAGGAGCGCATCGACACGCCCTGGCGCCAGTAGCCCATGAAGGCGACCTGGCTGCGATCCAGGCCGAGGTCGTTGACGAGCCTTGCGTCGCAGGCCGGTGACGACCTTGGACTCACCGGCGATCCAGGCGTAGAGGCCGGCGAACGGCACCCCGTCGCCCGGTACGGCGGTGGCCTCGGCCACCTGCTCGCCGGAGGAGGAGTACACCGGGGTCTCCCACAGGTCCGGGTCGATCTCCTCGTCGGTGACGTCGATCGACTCGGTGGGCGCGCTGCCGGTCAGGTGGGCGAGCACCGCCGCGTGCAGGCTCCTCGCCGCGGGCGCCGCCGTTGCGGGGCAGCCACGTGACGCTCACCCCCGCGGGGGCGGTGACGTCGTCGAGGACGTCGCCGTCGACCGGCACCTCGAGAAAGGCCGCGCCGCTCGCGTCGGCCGGCAGGTCGCGCAGCACGCCACGGATCGCGGGTACCGCCGTCTCGTCGCCGACCAGCAGCAGCCGCGAGGCGTCGCCGGGGGACCACTCGATGCCGCCGAACTCGTGCCCGCGCCGCGGCGCCATGATGACGAGGCGCTGACCGGCGCGGGCCTGGAGCGCCCACTTGTTGCCGGCGCCGTCGAGCGGGTCGTCCTCGTGCGCCTCGTGCACGACGATGTCCACGACCAGCCGGGTCTGGGTGCCCTCGCCGAGCACGTCGCGCACGGTGTAGGTCCGCATCGAGCCGCGCTCGTCCTCCGGGATCTCCATCCAGGAGGTCCACCAGGACGCGTCGGCATCGGCGAAGGACGGCAGGTCGCCCGCGGCGTTGGGGAAGATGATCTTGAAGCGCTGGTCGAGCACCGGGCCCGGCGTACCGAGCTCGGCGAGGGCGGCGCCGCCCAGCTCGACCCGCACGAAGGACGGGCTGACGCGTTCGGCCCGGACCACCTCCACCTCGCTGAGGATGAGGGGCAGGGTGGCGACGTACGCGTTCTCCACGGTCATGAGGTCAGGCTAACCTAACCTCGATTGCGAAGCCTCAGATGGGCGTGCGGTGGAAGGCTCTGGAAGGAGCGCGACGGGGTCGGTCCACGCTGACCCTGGTAGCGCGAGCCGTACTTCTCCGAGCCGTAGGGGTGCTCGCTGGGCGAGGAGAGCCGGAAGAAGCAGAACTGCCCGATCTTCATGCCCGGGTAGAGCCTTGATCGGCAGCGTCGCGACGTTCGCCAGCCTCCAGCGTGACGTGCCCGGAGAAGCCCGGGTCCACGAAGCCCGCCGTCGCGTGGGTGAGCAGGCCCAGCCGGCCCAGCGAGGACTTGCCCTCCACCCGGGCCGCGATGTCGTCCGGCAGGGTCACGACCTCGTACGTCGAGCCCAGCACGAACTCCCCGGGGTGCAGGATGAACGGCTCGTCGCCCTCCGGCTCGACCACCCGGGTGAGGTCGGACTGGTCCGCCGCCGGGTCGATCGAGGGGTACTTGTGGTTGTCGAAGACCCGGAAGAACCGGTCCAGCCGCACGTCGATCGACGACGGCTGCATCATGGCCGGGTCGTAGGGGTCGAGAGCGACCCGTCCGGCGTCGATCTCGGCGGTGATGTCGCGGTCGCTGAGCAGCACGCCCCGCACCCTACCCGCCGGTCCCGGTGCGCAGTGGCGGCGATCACGGGCGCACAATGCGGAGGTGACCTTCTCCAAGTACGTCGCCCTCGGCGACTCGTTCACCGAAGGGGTCGGTGACCCCGACCCGGCGCGTCCCAACGGCCTGCGGGGATGGGCGGACCGGACGGCGGAGGGGCTCGCCGCGGCGGCCGCCCGCGACGGCGTGGACTTCGGCTACGCCAACCTGGCGATCCGCGGGCGCAAAGCTCCCCGCGATCATCGACGAGCAGGTCGACGCCGCGCTGGCGCTCGCGCCCGACCTGGTCTCCATCCACGGCGGCGGCAACGACGTGCTGCGGCCCAAGGTGGACATCGACGCCCTCGCTGCGACGTACGACGCGGCGGTGGAGCGGCTCGCCTCCGGCGGCGCGCACGTCCTCATGTTCACGATCGCCGACCCGGGCCTGAACCCCGTCATCAGGGTGATCCGAGGACGGACCGCGATCTTCAACGAGTGGGTCCGCGAGATCGCCGAGAAGCACGACGCCACCGTCGTCGACATGTGGCGCATGCGCGGGTGGACGGTCGCCGAGGTGATGGACGAGGACCGCCTGCACCTCAACGCCGTCGGGCACCAGCAGATCGCGATCGCCGCGCTGGACGCGCTCGGGGTCGAGCACGACCTGCAGCCGATCCCGCCGGCCGTCGTACCGGTGCTGAGCGCGCGGGAGCAGCGCGCCGCCGACCTGGCCTGGGCCCGGTCTCACCTCGCGCCGTGGGTCCAGCGGCGGGTCACCGGCCGCTCCTCGGGCGATGGGGTGGAGCCGAAGCGACCAGCCCTGGAGCCCATCGGGTAGCATCCTCCACGCTCCGGGAGACCGGGGTCTGCGGATGTAGGCTCAGTTGGTAGAGCGTCGACCTTCCCAAGCCTGAATGTCGCGAGTTCGAACCTCGTCATCCGCTCCAGAACGGCCCACCGCCGGTATCCGATCCGGCTCCGACGCGCTTCATCCCTTCTTTCCGGGGTATTGCGATTTGTGATACTTCTGGTCTAGGCGTGGTACCGGGGAGGGTTTCGTGCGGGGCAGTTACAAGGCTCATCGTCGGTGTCGGCGTGGTCGTGCTTCTCGTCGCTGCGGGCTTCGGCGGATGGCTGCTGCGTGGCGGCGACGACGAGAAGTCCGCCGCGAAGGACGAGATCCGGGTCGGCGTACCGGTCATCGTCTCGCCGGCCGAGCTCAAGGAGTTCGCGGGCGACCACGAGCAGGTCTACTGGGCCGGCGAGCGGCCCGGGACCCACATCGAGTCTCACCCTCACCGCCCGCAACGGCATCTTCGTGCGCTACCTGCCCGAGAAGGTGAAGGCGGGCTCGAAGGGCGAGTACCTCACCGTCGCCACCTACGCCGCGGTGCAGGGCTACCAGAACCTCGTCAGCGCCAAGAAGAACGCCGCCGAGGTCACCCGCACGCAGAGCGGTGCTGTCGTCGCCGTCTTCAAGAAGCAGCCGCTCTCGACCTACTTCGCCTTCCCCGACGGCGCCTTCCAGATCGAGGTCTACTCGCCCACGAAGGGTGAGTCCGAGAGGCTCGTCTCCGACGGGACGGTCGCCCTCCTCGGGAACAGCCCGTGAGCCGCACCTCGCACTCGCGGCTCGCGCGCAAGGCGCGGCGTGCGAGTGCGACCGCGGCGGCGAGTGCCGCCCTCTGCCTGGTCTGCAGTGCGCGGGTCGGCGCCGAGCCGCCGCCGGGGCCCGAGATGCCCTGGTTCGGCATCCAGCCCCCGGGCCTCCGAGGCCCCGTGTTCGGTGGCTTCGGTGACAACGAGGTCGGCGGCATCTCCGCCACGAACCAGCCCGAGTCTGTCCGGCGTACCGGGTCCGCGGGGGCCACGCGGCTCCGACGGCTCCGACGGCTCCTCCGGCCCCCAGGGCGCCGACGGCTCAGGCGCGACGGGCTCCCAAGGGCCCACTGGTCCCCGCGGCGCGCAGGGTGCGGACGGCACGCGGGGGGCGCGGGGTTCGGACGGCGCTGACGGAGCCGACGGAGCTCAAGGCGCGGCCGGTGCTGACGGGGCCGACGGCGCCCAGGGTGCGCAGGGCGCCGTAGGCCCCCAGGGCCTCGCCGGCCCTGCCGGTCCCGCCGGTCCCGCCGGTCCTCAAGGCGCTGATGGTGCGACCGGTCCCCAGGGTTCGCAGGGAGCGACGGGCGCCCAAGGTGCCGACGGCGCCACGGGTGCTCAGGGTGCCGACGGCGCCACCGGTGCTCAGGGTGCCGCCGGTCCGCAGGGTGTCGGTGGTCCCGCTGGTCCGCAGGGCCCTCAGGGCGCTGATGGTGCAACTGGCGCCCAGGGTTCGCAGGGTTCGCAGGGTGCTCAGGGTTCGACGGGTGCTCAGGGTGCTGATGGTGCGACCGGTGCCCAGGGTTCGCAGGGAGCGACGGGCGCTCAGGGTGCCGACGGCGCCACCGGTGCTCAGGGTGCCGACGGAGCCACCGGTGCTCAGGGTGCCGACGGCGCCACCGGTGCTCAGGGTGCCGCCGGTCCTCAGGGTGTCGGTGGTCCCGCTGGTCCGCAAGGCCCTCAGGGCGCTGATGGTGCAACTGGCGCCCAGGGTTCGCAGGGTGCTCAGGGTTCGCAGGGTGCTCAGGGTGCTCAGGGCGCTGATGGTGCGACCGGTGCCCAGGGTTCGCAGGGAGCGACGGGCGCCCAAGGTGCCGACGGCGCCACCGGTGCTCAGGGTGCCGACGGCGCCACCGGTGCTCAGGGTGCCGACGGCGCCACCGGTGCTCAGGGTGCCGCCGGTCCGCAGGGTGTCGGTGGTCCCGCTGGTCCGCAGGGCCCTCAGGGCGCTGATGGTGCGACCGGTGCCCAGGGCGCGACTGGAGCCCAAGGCGCGCCAGGCGTAGCCGGGCCGGTTGGCCCGCAAGGGCCGCAGGGTTCGACGGGTGCTCAGGGCGCTGACGGTGCAACCGGTGCCCAGGGAGCGACCGGTGCCCAAGGAGCGACGGGTGCCCAAGGTGCCGACGGCGCGACCGGTGCTCAAGGTGCGACGGGTGCTCAGGGTGCCGCCGGTCCTCAGGGTGCCGCCGGTCCTCAGGGTGTCGGTGGTCCGGCTGGCCCGCAGGGACCGCAGGGTGCGACCGGTGTGCAGGGAGCGACGGGTGCGCAGGGCGCCGACGGAGCCACCGGCGCTCAGGGTGCAACGGGTGCTCAGGGTGCAACGGGTCCTCAGGGTGCCGCCGGTCCTCAGGGTGTCGGTGGTCCGGCTGGCCCGCAGGGTCCTCAGGGTGCGACCGGTGTGCAGGGAGCGACAGGCGCCCAGGGCGCTGATGGCGCAACTGGCGCCCAGGGTTCGCAGGGCGCCCAGGGGCCGACGGGTGCGCAGGGCGCCGACGGAGCCACCGGTGCTCAGGGTGCAACGGGTGCTCAGGGTGCAACGGGTCCTCAGGGTGTCGGTGGTCCGGCTGGTCCGCAGGGACCGCAGGGTTCGACGGGTGCTCAAGGCGCTGACGGTGCAACCGGTGCCCAGGGTTCGCAGGGCGCGACGGGTGCCCAGGGCGCGGATGGCGCAACCGGCGCCCAGGGCTCGCAGGGATCCCAGGGTGCACCTGGCCCCGCCGGGGCGGTTGGTCCGCAAGGGCCGCAGGGTTCGACGGGTGCGCAGGGCGCGGATGGCGCCACCGGTGCGCAAGGTGCAACGGGCGCCCAAGGTGCCGACGGCGCCACCGGTGCTCAGGGTGCCGACGGCGCCACCGGTGCTCAGGGTGCCGACGGCGCCACCGGTGCTCAGGGTGCCGCCGGTCCGCAGGGTGTCGGTGGTCCCGCTGGTCCGCAGGGCCCTCAGGGCGCTGATGGTGCAACCGGCGCCCAGGGTTCGCAGGGCGCTCAGGGTTCGACGGGTGCTCAAGGTTCGCAAGGAGCCCAAGGCGCGCCAGGCGTAGCCGGGCCGGTTGGTCCGCAAGGGCCGCAGGGTTCGACGGGTGCTCAGGGCGCTGATGGCGCGACCGGCGCTCAGGGTGCAACGGGTGCGCAAGGTGCAACGGGCGCTCAGGGGGCGACAGGTGCTCAGGGGGCTGCCGGTCCTCAGGGTGTCGGTGGTCCGGCTGGTCCGCAGGGACCGCAGGGCGCCACCGGTGCGCAGGGCGCAACGGGTGCGACGGGTTCGCAGGGTCCGACTGGAGCCCAGGGTGCGACGGGAGCCCAGGGTTCGACGGGTGCACAGGGCGCTGACGGTGCCCAGGGCGCCACTGGCGCTCAGGGTGCAACTGGTGCGACCGGCCCTCAGGGAGTTGGTGGTCCGGCTGGTCCTCAGGGTCCGCAGGGTTCGACTGGAGCGCAGGGTTCGACTGGAGCGCAGGGTTCGACTGGAGCGCAGGGTGCAACGGGTGCTCAGGGTGCGACCGGTGCCACCGGTCCCCAGGGCGCGACCGGCGCCACTGGATCGCAGGGTGCCACCGGCTCGCAGGGCGCGACTGGAGCGCAGGGCGCGACGGGTGCTCAAGGTGCCGCTGGCCCGCAGGGGGTCGCCGGTCCTCAGGGCCCGCAGGGCGCCACCGGTGCCCAGGGCGCGACGGGTTCGCAGGGCGCGACGGGTGCTCAGGGTGCTGCCGGCCCGCAGGGAGTCTGCTGGTCCGGCCGGTCCTCAGGGCCCGCAGGGCGCCACCGGTGCCCAGGGCGCAACCGGCGCCACTGGTGTGCAGGGCGCGACGGGCTCGCAGGGAGCGACGGGCTCGCAAGGCGCGACGGGCGCCACTGGCTCGCAGGGCGCCACGGGCTCGCAGGGTGCGCAGGGCGCGACGGGTGCTCAGGGTGCTTCCGGCCCGCAGGGGGTCGCCGGTCCGGCTGGTCCTCAGGGCCCGCAGGGCGCCACCGGTGCCCAGGGCGCGACGGGTTCGCAGGGCGCGACGGGTGCTCAGGGTGCTGCCGGCCCGCAGGGAGCTCGCTGGTCCGGCCGGTCCTCAGGGCCCGCAGGGCGCCACCGGTGCCCAGGGCGCAACCGGCGCCACTGGTGTGCAGGGCGCGACGGGCTCGCAGGGAGCGACGGGCTCGCAAGGCGCGACGGGCGCCACTGGCTCGCAGGGCGCCACGGGCTCGCAGGGTTCGCAGGGCGCGACGGGTGCTCAGGGTGCTTCCGGCCCGCAGGGGGTCGCCGGTCCGGCCGGTCCCCAGGGCCCGCAGGGCGCCACCGGTGCCCAGGGCGCGACGGGTGCGACGGGTTCGCAGGGCGCGACGGGTGCTCAGGGCGCTGCCGGCCCGCAGGGAGTTCGCTGGTCCGCAGGGTGCCACGGGTGCCACCGGTGCCACTGGCTCGCAGGGTTCCCAGGGTGCCGCTGGCCCGCAGGGGGTCGCTGGTCCCCAGGGCCCGCAAGGTGCCACCGGTGCTCAGGGCGCCACTGGTGTGCAAGGTGCGACGGGCTCGCAGGGCGCGACGGGTGCGACAGGTTCGCAGGGCGCGACGGGTTCGCAGGGCGCGACGGGTGCTCAGGGTGCTTCCGGCCCGCAGGGGGTCGCGGGTCCGGCTGGTCCCCAGGGCCCGCAGGGTGCCACCGGCGCCCAGGGCGCCACGGGTGCGACGGGAGCCCAGGGCGCGACGGGTGCGACCGGAGCGACAGGTCCGCAGGGTGCGACCGGAGTCTGTCGGACCTCAGGGCGCGACCGGCGCGACCGGGCCTCAGGGCCCGCAGGGCGTAGCCGGGCCCACCGGTCCGCAGGGTGCCACGGGAGCCCAGGGAGCGACCGGAGCACCAGGCGCCCAGGGTGCCACCGGAGCAACTGGTACGCCGGGCTCGACCGGCGCCGCGGGTCCCCAGGGCCCTCAAGGGGCAACCGGCGCCCAGGGGCCGCAGGGAGCCCAGGGCCCCTCAGTCGCGCCGGCGCAGGTCTCGAACTCGGTGCAGGCCGCCACGATCGCCCTCAACCAGGTTCTCTCGGTCTCGGCGACGTGCACCGCGGGCAAGCAGGTCGTCGGCGGTGGTTTCTACGTCACGGACACCAGTGGGGGGATCCTCGCCTCGGTGTACGACTGGGAGGTCATCCAGAACGCGCCGACCTCCACGACCGCGTGGACGGCACAGATCCGGGTCACCAACATCCCGCTGCTCGGAGGCGGACCGGTCCGCCTGACGGCGTACGCCATCTGCATCTGACCCTCAGATCAACAGCGGCCCGCCGTGCCGTACGTCGTCCTTGAGCGCGATCAGGTTCGTCGCGACGTACGGGATGTCGTTCGCCCGGTCAAAGTCGGTCGGGAACCAGGTCCGCAGACCGCTGACCTGGAACCTCATCTCCGGGTACGACGGGAAGGTCCGCTCCCGCAGCGCCGCCTGGGTGAGGTACCAGAAGCCTGTTGGCGTTCCAGTACGACACGTGCGTCGGGTCCTGGAACGCGCCCCGCCCGTCGGTGCTCGGCGTCGCGGTCATCAGCAGCCCGCCCGGGGCGAGGACCCGGAAGCACTCGGCGAAGAACCGGCCCCGGTCGGGGATCCGCTGCAGCACGTCGGTCGCGCGCAGAACGCCGACCGAGTCGTCGTCGTACGCCAGGACAGGATCGGCTGGGTCCACCACCACGTCGCCGGGACCGGCCCACGCAGCCACCTGCAGGTCGGCCACCGCCAGCCCCTCACGCTGCGCCCAGGCCACGGCGAGCCGGTCGATCCCGAGCCAGTACCGCTCCACGGTCTCGCTCTGGATCTCCCGGTTGATCCGGCTGTCCTTCTGGGTGTTGGCGGGATGCACCCGCTGCAGGTACAGGCAGCGTGGGATGCGCAGGAACGGCCCTTCCGCGAACAGCCGCATCATCAGGTCCTGGTCGTCGAGCACCTCCAACGCCGCGTCGTACCCGCCGACCCGCTCGTACGCCGCCCGCCGGAATGCCCGCACGTGGTTGGGCGCGTACCAGATGTAGGCCACGTTGTGCGGGCTCGGTTCGAGCGCCTTGCAGCGGTTGACGAGTTCGTCCCGCGACGTTGGCCGGCGCGTACTCCCAGCCCATCGCGAGGTTGAAGGTCGTGTGGTCCGTCGCGCCGGCCTCGTCGATCTGGGCGAAGTCGGAGTACACGAGCACGACCTCGGGGTGCTCGGCGAACGCCGCGACGACCGCCTCCAGGCAGTCGGGCGCGAGGACGTCGTCGTGGTCGAGCTCGAGCAGGATCTCACCGTCCGCCAGCGCGCACGCCTCGCGCTTGGCTGCCCCGACCTTGCCGGTCGTCCCGCCGTGCACGATCCGGATCCGTGGGTCCGGGCTCTCCGGGGTCCAGGTCGCGCCACCGTTGAGCAGCACGATCCACTCCCAGTCGTCGTACGTCTGGGCGAGCAGGCTGCGCCAGCACTGGTCGAGGTACGTCGGCGCGTGGCTGGGGGTGAAGACCGAGACCCTCATGGCGGCATGCTCCCACGGGCGCTCACCGCTCGAGCACGAACACGAGCTCCTCGACCCCGTCCTCCGGCGCCGCCGCCTCCTGCGCACGGTCACGACGGAACCCGCACTTCTCGAGAACCCGGATCGAGCCCCGGTTGTGGACCGCGACGTGGGCCATCAGCGGCCGCACCGTCAGGCTCGTCCGCGAGGAGAGCCAGCGCCCGCGTGGCGACGCCACGGCCCCACCACTCGCGACCGATCCAGTAGCCGAGCAGACTGCTGTCCGTCCTGCGCCCAGCCTGCCGATCTGACCGGCGACGGCGCCGTCGGCGACGATCGTGCGGGTCACCACGCTGTCGTCGGCGCGGAGCCTCGCCCAGTGCTGGTCGAAGTCGTCTCGGCCCCGCGCCGGGAAGGCCGCCATGGCGCTCGCCTCCGGGTCCGTCTGGTGCTGGAAGAGCGTGTCGAGGTCGGCGTCCTCGACCGGCCTGAGCCGCACCCCGGGTGCCGAGCCACGGGTTCCGGTGGTGTCCATCGGCCCATCGTCGCGCAGAACCCGATCGACCGCGAGGCGTGTGGGACGGTGCCCCGACGGTGCCCCGACGGCGACCCGGGCCCACCGCCTAGGCTGCCCGCATGTCGTTCCAAGGCTTCCCCGTCGCGGCCCTCGACTTCTACGACGACCTCGAGGTCGACAACACCAAGTCGTTCTGGGACGCGCACAAGGACGTCTACGCCGAGCAGGTGAAGGCGCCGATGGTCGCGTTGACCGACGCGCTGGCGCAGGAGTTCGGCGCCGCGAAGGTGTTCCGGCCCTACCGCGACGTGCGCTTCGCCAAGGACAAGACGCCGTACAAGACCCACCAGGGCGCCTTCGTGGGCGTCGCCCCGGCCACCGGCTGGTACGTCGAGGTGGCCGCGCCCGGCGTCCGGGTCGGGGGCGGGATCTACGAGGCCAGCGGGGAGCGGCTGGCGGCGATCCGTGAGGCGATGGCCGAGGACAAGACCGGCAAGGCGCTGCAACGGATCCTGCGCGACCTGGAGCGGGGTGGCTTCGAGGTGGCGGGCGAGCGGCTCAAGACCGTGCCCCGCGGCTACGACAAGGAGCACCCGCGGATCGACCTGCTGCGGATGAAGACCGTGCTGGGCATGCGGTCCTACGGCTTCGAGCCGTTCGTGCACACCGCGGAGCCTGCTCGACCGGGTCCGGGAGGACTGGCGCCGGCTACGCCCGCTGATCAACTGGCTGGAGACCGCGGTCTCCTGACCGCGCTCAGCCGACCCGGCCCAGGAACGCCGCGAGGTTGGTCTCCAGCCGCTCGATGCGCTGCTCGACGCTGAGCGACTCGGGGAGCCGCTCGGTGTCGGGCTTGCGGCGGCCGCGGACGTAGAGCGAGCACTGGAGGTCGGCACAGATGTAGGTGCCGACCGAGTCGCCGTTCTGGCCGGCCTTGCCGGCACGGGGGAGCGACGAGCAGGACGACACCGCCGGGCGGGTGCGGCGTCAGGCAGAGCGTGCACAGGTTCTTGCGGGGCGTGCCCGCGCCGCCGTCCGAGGCCCGGAGCACGATGCCCCGCGGCCCGCCGTCGTACGGCGCGACGAGGTACCCGCGGGTCCGCGACTGCGGGTCGCGCCAGCCGAGGAAGTCGAGGTCCTCCCACGGCTGCTCGGAGAGGCCGCGCGGCACGTTGAGCCGCTTCGCCTCGCCCTTGGAGCAGTTGACGAAGGAAGCGCGGATCTCTTGCTCGGTCAGGGGGTTCACGTCGATCCACCCTACGAGCGCCCGCCACCGATTTTCTGCGACGAGCGGGGGAGGGCTCAGGCGGAGGTGAAGCTCGCCATCGTCCGCTCCGGCTCCCAGAAGGCCTTCATCGACGTGACCCGGCCCTCGTCGTCGACGACGTAGACCATGATCAGGTCGGTCGTGGTGTGCGAGCCGTCGGGGAAGGACGTCTTGATCCGCCCGATGTTGGCGCAGGTGTTGCTGCCGGGGTTGGCGAAGGAGTCGTCGATCTGGAACTCGAAGGTGCCGATCGGCGCGATCGCCTTCTCCCAGAACGCCGCGATGCCGGCGTGCCCGTGGTGACCGGCGCCCTCGGGGTCGAACATCGACGGCCCGACGGGGTCCTCGAGGATCGCGTCCTCGGCGTACACCGTCAGCCACTCGGCGAGATCGCCCTTGGCGACGGCGGAGTACGAGCGTTGCGAGGCCGCGCGCGCCGGGTGCGGGTCGTTCGGGGCGTTCCAGACGATCGCGTCGGAGGTGATCATGGGCGTCAGCGTAGGACGAATCTAGAACAGGTTCTAGTGGAGGACGTCACATCGGCCGCACGCCCGCCGGTCACCGTCGGTTCACGGACCGCTCACCGGCCTCTGCGACGGTGCGAGCATGGCCAAGAAGCCCAAGGCGTGGATCCACGTCGGCATGCCCGGCGCCGGTGACGTGGTCGAGCCGGCGCTCGCCCACCACCACGGCGCGCTCGTCGAGACTCGGCGTCGCGTCGGTCGCGCACACGCCCGCGGAGAGGCTTCCGCGCGGCGGTCGAGATGACCCGCTCGCACAAGGAGTGGGGCCTCAAGCGCTCCGACGTCGAGGGCCAGTGGGTCCGCCTGGTCCGCCGGGCGCAGAAGGCGAAGGGCGACCTCGTGTTCAGCCAGTCGCTGCTCGCCGGCGCCACGCCGGAGCAGGTCGCGCTGCTCGTCGACGCGCTCGTCGGTCACCAGGTCAACGTCGTCGTCACCACCGGCATCGACGACGAGGCCGACACCATCACCCGCTGGATCTCCGCGGTCCGCAAGCCCGAGCGCCTGCACGTGCTGGAGACCGACGGCCTGGAGGCCAAGGACGTGTGGAAGGCGTTCGGCAAGGCTCGTCGGCTTCGGTACGTCGTCCCTGCGCCTCGACGAGGTTCCCCACGCCACGCCGGTGTTCCAGTCCCTGCCCGAGGCGCTGCGCGAGCCTGGAGCGCCTGGCCCGCCGCAACGCCTCCCTCGAGGTCCGGCTCGAGGAGCCTGGACCGCAAGCGCCGCAGAGCTCAAGCGCAAAGCTCGGCGAGGTCGCCTGACCCGGTCGGGGTCAACCCACCGTGACGGCGAGCCCGCTCGATGCCGCCGGTGCGTAGCCCGGCGTGTCCGACAGGGTCACCGTCCACGTCCCGCTCGCCTTCGGCAGCACCTTCGCGGTGAACGTGCCGGTCGCCGTGGTCGTCACCGAGGACACGACGGTCGTGGTGCTGCTCCCCGTTGCCCGGAAGGTCACCTTGAGCCGGAGCCCGGCCGCGGGGCTGCTCGCGCCGGCGTAGGTCCGGGTCACCGCGCCGGTGATCGTCAGCGCGCCGCCGGGCGTCACCTGGCCCGCCGACGCGCTGGCGCCCAGCGCCGTGGACCAGGTGGCGGCGGAGACCGCGCCGATCGTCGCGGAGGCGGCGGGCTGTCCGGTGGTGCCGGCGTACGTCGCCGCGAGCGTGCCGCTCGTCTTGAGCGCGATCGTCGCGCTGAACGATCCGTCCGGCTTCGTCGTCGCGGTGCCGACCTTGACCGTCGTACCGCCCGCCGGCGTCACGGTGATCGCCACCGACCTGCTGCCGAGCGGCGTCACGGTGCCTCCCGCGTCGCGGCGCAGCGTCCCGGTCACGACGACGGACTGGCCGTAGGCGACCGTCGCCTTGTCCACGGCGCCGGTCACCAGCGTCGCCGGCTCGCGCACCGTGATCGCCCCGGCGGCCGCACTCGCCTCCGTGTACGACGCCCCGCCGGTCAGCAGCACGCTCACCGTCCCGCTCGCGGTCGGCTTCGTGGTCAACGCGAAGCGGCCCTCGGCGTCGGTCTTCGCCACGCCCAGTGAGAGGACCTTCCCGGCCGCGGTGCTCAGTCGGACGGTGAGGCTGACGCCGGAGGGCACGACGGCGGTGCCGCCGGCGCTCGCGGTGAGGCGGCCGGTCGCGACCACCGGGTCGCCGTACCAGACCTCGGTCTCGTCGAGCGCCGCCGTCAGCGCCGTCGTGCAGCGCGCGGGCGCGGCGACCAGCGTGGCGGGGCCGGCGGCGGCGTATCGTGCGGTGGCCGCCACCCGGGCCCGGTACGTCGTCGCGACGGTCGCGGTCTGGCTCTGGGTCGCGGTGCCGGTGGCTCCCGTGGCCGGCGCCCCGGCGCTCGCCGGGGCGAGCATCGCCGCCGTCTGCTTGGTCAGCGTCGCGGTGAGCCCCTTGACCGGCTGCCCGCTGGCGGTGTCGAGGACGGTCGCGGTGAGCGGGAAGGCCGCACCGGTGCACACCGCGGCGGTGCCGCCGTCGGCCGGCGTCTGCCCGGCCGCGCCGAGCGCGACGCCGATCGGCCGGGCCGCCCCGCTCGCGAAGGTCAGCGGGCTGGTCACCGTCTTGGTGGCGCCGCTGGAGTCGGTGACGGTGGCCGTCACCGTCGTGGAGCCGGTCGCGGCGGCGTTGCAGGTCACGTCGGTCTGCAGTGCCTGCGGTGCGCTGAACGCGCAGTCGGACCTCGCGGACTTCCACGCCACGCTCGCCACCGTCCGCCCGTCGGGCAGCGCCGGGGCGACCGAGGCCTGGGTGGCCAGGCCGGGGACGGCCGGGTTGTTGACCGCGATGGTGGCGCCGAGCGTGGTCGGTGCGCCCGGCGTACCGCCGCCGCTGCCGTTGCCGCCGCCGACGAGGAAGCGCGAGTCCGCGGCGTTCCAGTGGCCGTCGAGCCACCCGCCCGGGTCCGGGTACGTCGAGAAGTAGTCGTCGTTGTTGCAGTCGAGCAGGTACTCCCGCTCCGCCGGGCAGACCTGCTTCATCGCGAAGCCGCCGCCGTCGGCGTAGCACATCGTGTCCGACTCGTCCCAGCAGTGACCGGCGCGGGTGCCGTGCGGCGCGGTGCTGAACACCCCGCCGAGCGTGTGCAGCAAACTCGTGCGCCTCGACGGAGTGCTGGGAGGCGCCGTCGCCGAAGCCCCAGCAGCCGGAGTCGACGCGGGCGTACTGGGCGTAAGCTGCCGTTGTTGGGGTTGCCCCGGCCGTCGACGTCGTTGGGGTACATCGAGGCGACACCGCACAGCACGGTCGCATCGGTCCACATCAGGTACTTGCGGCTGGGGTCGGTGTAGCCGAGTGCCTGGACCGCGGAGATGGTGGCGTTGAACGAGACTCATCGCACCCGCCGGCACCGTCACGTTGAGCACCCGCGCGACGCACGTGCCGCCGGCCGCATCGGTCACGAAGCGGACCTTGCGCACCCCGCCGGTCAGTGCCGCGGAACGGTTGACCACGTCGTCGACGCCCGCGGCCCAGAGCCGGAAGGTCTGTCCTGGAGGGCGGCGTAGCGGTTGGTCTTGCCCGCCTCGACGACGTACATCCCCTGGACGCGGTAGCCGCTGCTCCCGTCGCCGTCGCAGGTCACGGCAGGGCTCGCGGCCGCGGCCTGGGCCGCCGCCGGCACGCCGAGGCTCCTCCGCCGCGGCGTATGCCTCCGCCCCGCCGCCGTCGCGCCCCCGGAGCTCGGTGGTGGAGACCGGCTCGGTCACGTCCACCCCGGCCGGCGGCTCGTCCACGTGCTGGCACGCGCCGGGCAGCACCCAGTCCAGCGAGGAGCCTGGTCCCGCAGCGCGCCTCGTGTGCGGGAGCCGGGGACAACCCGAAGGCGGCTGGTACGACGACCGCGATCCCGAGAGCGAACGACACGAGCACACGGCGCAGGGCCACAGCGTCACCTTCCTTGGCAACGTGGCCTCCGGCGCGTCCTGCGCCGGCGTACCCCGGTGGGGCGCACGGCCGTCTGTGCGCCCGATCGGTGCCCGGGAGAGTGGGCTGAGCCGTCAGCCGAGAATCAGGCCGGGGGTCCCGGAGCGCCGGGAGCCCACCGCGCCCGCCGGGCCCGCCAGGCCCCTTGCGTCATACGAACCGGTCTCCAGGACGACCACTTCGCATGACGTCCGCCCGCACCCCAGGCGGCGTCTTGCCGCCAGACGGAGGCGGGACCTACGAAAGCCAACTGCGCGCGCGGCAGCGCGGCGGGAGCCGCGCGACCAGCAGACTTGCTGCCGACCGCCGCGGCGAAGCCGCGCTCGCGCCATTGGCGGCGTCTTGCCGCCAGGCGGAGGTCGGACCTACGCAACGCGACTGCGCGCGCGGCAGCGCGGCGGGAGCCGCGTGCCCAGCAAACTTGCTGCCGACTGCCGCGGCGAAGCCGCGCTCGCGCCTAATGGGGCTGCCAGGCGTCTTCGTCGGCGGTGCGGGTGGTGACCGCCTCCGGCAGCGCACCGTCGGAGAGCCTGCTGGATCGAGACGTCCTCGAACACCTCGCGCAGGGCGCTGCGCGCGGCGATCCACACGTGCTGCAGCACCTCGGCGGAGTCGTTGTAGTTGACCGCCTCCGGGCGCAGGCCGTAGACGGAGACGAGCGGGCCGTCGACGGCGCGGATCACGTCGGCGACGCTGACCGTGTCGGCCTCGCGCGCCATCCGCCAGCCGCCGGACTGGCCGCGCTGGGACATCACGATGCCGGCCCGGCGCAGGTCGGCCAGGATCGCCTGCAGGAAGCCGTGCGGGATGTCCTGGAGGCGGCCGAGCTCCTCGGCGCTGACAGCACGGCCGTCGGAGCGCCCCGTCATCGCGATCAGGGCGCGCAGGGCGTAGTCGGACTTCGCGGAGACGCGCATGGGGCCAGTGTCGCAGATTGCTCGATCGATTCACTCGACCTACCCGCCCAACTCCCGAAAGGGAGGAGCGGGACCGGTGTGAGCCATTCGTCCGATCATTCGCTTGCCGGCTGTTAGCACCGCCCGTATCATGGAAGTTACTGGCGAGTAGCAGCCACACGACAAACCTAGAAACGGTGGGACAGTGAGCCACTACAAGAGCAACCTGCGCGACATCGAGTTCAACCTCTTCGAGCTCTTCAACGTGCAGCAGTACCTCGGCACCGGCCTCTACGAGGAGATGGACGCCGACACCGCCCGCGAGATCCTCTCCGAGGTCGAGCGGATCTCCCGCGAGGACCTCGCGGCGTCGTACGTCGACTCCGACCGGAACCCGCCGGTGTTCGACCCCAAGACCAACACGGCCCCCCTGCCGGAGTCGTTCAAGAAGGCCTACAACACCTGGATGGAGTCCGGCTTCTGGGGCCTCGGCCTGCCGGAGGAGATCGGCGGCACGACCGCCCCGCCGTCGCTGGTGTGGACCACCGGAGAGATGGTGCTGGGCGCGCAGGCGCCGATCTGGATGTACTGCACCGGCCCGTCGATGGGCTCGGTCGTCTTCAAGAACGCCAACGGCGTGGAGCGCGACGTGCGCATCGCCGAGATCATGGTCGAGCGCCTGTGGGGCGCCACCATGGTGCTCACCGAGCCCGACGCGGGCTCCGACGTGGGTGCGGGCAAGACCTTCGCCACCCCGAACGAGGACGGCTCCTGGAACATCTCCGGCGTCAAGCGCTTCATCACCAGCGCCGAGTCGGACCTGCAGGAGAACATCATGCACCTCGTCCTCGCGCGCCCGAAGGGCGTCGAGGGCGTGGGCGGCCCGGGGACCAAGGGCCTGAGCCTGTTCCTCGTGCCGAAGTACCACTTCGACCACCAGACCGGTGAGCCTGACCGGTGAGCGCAACGGCGTCTACGTCACCAACGTCGAGCACAAGATGGGCATCAAGGTGTCCAACACCTGCGAGCTCACCTTCGGCGACCCGCAGGTCGGCGGCGGCGAGCCCGCGCAGGGCTGGCTGCTCGGCGAGGTGCACGACGGCATCCGCCAGATGTTCGACGTCATCGAGAACGCCCGGATGATGGTCGGCACGAAGGCGATCGCGACGCTGTCGACCGGCTACCTCAACGCGCTGGAGTACGCCAAGGAGCGCGTCCAGGGTGCCGACCTCACCCAGGCCTCCGACAAGGCGGCGCCCCGGGTGACGATCACCCACCACCCCGACGTACGCCGCTCGCTGATGACCCAGAAGTCGTTCGCCGAGGCGATGCGCTCGCTGGTCGTCTTCACCGCCACCTGGCAGGACAAGGTGCAGATCGCCAAGGCTGCCGGGGAGCGCGACGAGACTCGCCGAGGCCGTCAACGACCTGCTCCTGCCGATCGTCAAGGGCTACGGCTCGGAGCGCTCGTGGGTTCTGCTGGGCACGGAGTCGCTGCAGACCTTCGGCGGCTCGGGCTTCCTGCAGGAGTACCCGATCGAGCAGTACGTCCGCGACGCCAAGATCGACACCCTCTACGAGGGCACCACGGCCATCCAGGGCCAGGACTTCTTCTTCCGCAAGATCGTCAAGGACCAGGGCAAGGCGCTGGGCCACGTCGCGGGCGAGATCAAGAAGTTCCTGGAGTCCGAGGCGGGCAACGGCCGGCTCAAGAACGAGCGCGAGCTCCTCGCGACCGCCCTGGCCGACGCCGAGGCGATCGTCGGGCTGATGATCAACGACCTCATGTCCGCCCAGGACGAGATCAAGAACATCTACAAGGTGGGCCTCAACACCACCCGCCTGCTGATGGCGCTCGGCGACGTCGTGTGCGCCTGGCTGCTGCTCCGCGGCGCCGAGGTCGCGCTGGAGAAGCTCGGCGGCGACGCCGGCAACGACAAGGCCTTCTACGAGGGCAAGGTCGCTGCGGCCCAGTGGTTCGCGCAGGCTCAACCTGCCGCGGATCTCGGCCGAGCTCAAGATCGCCCAGGACACCGGCCTGGACCTGATGGAGCCTCGACGAGGCGGCGTTCTGATCCGCTGATCGACCCCGTACGACGGCCGTCCCGGTTCCCCGGGGCGGCCGTCGTCGTCTCCGCGTCTGCTCACGCGCCGGCGACCAGGGCGCGCAGGTGGTCGGCTCGTTGCCGCGGCCCGCGACGAGCCGGCCGGTCCACTCGGCGTCGTGCAGGCTCGTCCATCGTCATCGTGACCAGCGTGCCGCCGTCGGTCGCGGTCAGGCTCGACGGTGGTCAGGTGGTCGTAGGGCTCCATGCCCGGGACGAAGTCGATCAGGGAGAGGTAGCCGAGGCGCGCGGGTGCGGCCACCTCGGTGAAGCGCTTGCGCGCGGTCGTGGTGAGCGGCAGGCCGTGCTCCTCCATGAAGGCGACCTGGGCCGGATCGACGGCGGTCATCGTGTACTCCAGGCTCACCGCCCTCGCGGACCTCGATGCGGGTCACGTCGGTGCGGAAGCCGTCGGGGGCCCACCACTGCGCGATGCCGGCGGCGGTGGTCCACAGGCTCCCAGACGTGCGCGGGGGTGGTCGGGATCTGTCGGGTGAGGGTCGTCATAGGGTGATCATATGCGTTGCAACGCATATGTCAATCCTGAAAGGATGCGCCCGTGGAGGAACAGCGGATACTGGCCGCCCTGGCGGAGCCCACCCGGTTCGAGATCGTGCGGCTCCTCGCCGCCGCGCCGCGGACCATCGGCGAGCTCGTCGAGCGCACCGGGGCCCCGCAGCCGCAGGTCACCCGGCACGTGCAGGCGCTCGAGGCGGTCGGCGTGGTGAGGGTGCACCGGCTCGGCCGCCGGCGGGTGGTCGCCCTCGACCGGTCCCGGCTGCGCGGGCTCGCTGACTGGCTGGCCGCGGTCGCCGTGGCGGACCCGGCGGACAGTGCGCTGGAGCAGTACGAGCGCGCGATCGCCGTCGAGGAGGAGCAGATCGCCGCGGGGGAGACCGAGCACACGATCGAGTCTGCACGTGGACGTTCCCGCCTCGCCGGCGGAGACCTGGCGGGCGTGGACCGACCCCGCCGTCGTACGACGCTGGTGGGCACCGGAGCACTTCGAGGTCGCCGAGGCTGCCGTCGAACCCTGGGTCGGCGGCCGGTGGGAGATCACGCTGCGGGAGGGCGACGGGGCGCTGCACCGGGCTGCCGGGAGGGCGCGGGCGGTCGAGCCGCTGCGTCGCCTGGAGGTCGAGCTTGTCGCCGCTCGGAGCGGACGGGGCTCCGGTGCTCCGCGCCGTCCAGGAGGTGCTGCTGACCGGGCGCGACGGTGGAACCCGGGTGGACCTCACGATCCGGCTCTCCGGGATCGGTCCCGAGGGCGCGGCCGTGGCCGGCGGCGTACGGCTGGGCTGGGAGCAGACATTGGCCTCGCTCGCGCGAATGCTTCGCTAGCATCGGCCAGGTGAGCGAGGGCGAGCCTGCTGAGCCGGTACGTCGACGCCTGGTGGACCTCCGTGCAGGACCTCCTCGCCCTGCTGGAGGACCTCGGCCCGGACGACTGGGCGCGACCCACGGACCTGGCCGGCTGGGACGTCAAGGCCGTCGCCTCGCACACCGCGCACCTGGAGTCGCTCCTCGCCGGCGGTCCCGACGAGCAGGCCGACGTCGGCCCGGCGGACCACATCACCGGCCCGATGGGGCAGTTCACCGAGATCGGCGTGCTCACCCGCCGCGACCGCGCGCCGGCCTCGATCGTCGCCGAGATCCGCGAGCGCACCGGTGAGCGGCATGCCGCGCTGACGGCGGAGCCGCCGACCGACCCCGACGCTCCGGCCACCGGGATCTTCGGGCTGATCGGCTGGAGCACCCGAACCCTGCTGCGCAACCGGCCGCTGGACGTGTGGATGCACGAGCAGGACATCCGCCGCGCGGTCGGCCGTCCCGGTGGCCTGGACTCGCCCGGCGCGCAGCACACGGCGGACTACCTCGTCGAGGGCTTCGGGTACGTCGTCGGCAAGCGCGTCGCCCCGCCCGCCGGCACGACGGCCGTGCTGGCCGTCGACGGCAGCGACCCGGTCGCGGTCGGCATCGGCGACGACGGCCGCGCGCGGCGCCTCGCCGAGGTGCCCGCTGAGCCGAGCGTCGCGCTGCACATGGACCGGGAGTCGTTCATCGTCCTCGCGGGAGGCCGCCGGGCCGCCGCCGAGGGCGCGGTCACCGTCTCCGGCGACCAGGAGCCTGGGCGGGCGCATCCTCGACCGGCTCGCCACCACCCCGTAGGAGCCTCGATGCCTGAGAAGTGGAACATCGCCGAACTGCCCGACCAGAGCGGGCGGACGGTGCTGATCACCGGCCCGACGCTCGGCGGGCTGGGCCACCACACGGCGCTCGAGCCTGGCCCGGCGCGGTGCCCGGGTGGTGCTCGCCGGGCGCACGCCGGCGAAGGTGGAGGAGACGGTCGCCGCGATCAGGGCGGAGGTCCCGGAGGCGACCCTGGAGGCGCTGCACCTGGACCTGGCCAGCCTCGCGTCGGTGCGCTCGGCGGCGACGGCGGCCCAGCAGATCGGGCCGATCGACGTGCTGGTCAACAACGCCGGGGTGATGGGCACGTCGTACGCGCGGACGGCGGACGGGCTCGAGTCGCAGATGGCCACCAACCACTTCGGCCCCTTCCTGCTCACCGGGCTGCTGCTGCCGCAGGCTGGTGGCCAGCGAGGACGGCCGGGTCGTGACGGTGTCCTCGATGTTCCACAACTTCGCGGGCAAGCCGCCGCTGGGCGACCCCCGCGAGCAGCACGGCCGCTACAGCAAGTGGCGGGTCTACGGGCAGTCCAGGCTCGCGAACCTCTACTTCACCGCCGAGTCTGGACCGCCGCCTGCGCGAGCGCGACCTGCCGGTGCGGGCGCTGGCCGCGCACCCGGGCTTCGCGGGCACCCACCTGGCGGCGAACGGGCAGTACGGCCGCTCCTCCGGCGGGATCGCCTCGATCCTCGACGCCGGTGTGCGGGCGGTCTCGCAGTCCGCGGCCGCGGGCGCCCGGCCGTCGCTGTGGGCCGCGACCGGCGACCTGCCCGGCAACACCTTCGTGGGCCCGAGCGGCTTCCAGCAGATGTCGGGCGCCCCGCGCCGGGTCGGCCGCAGCAGGCTGGGCCAGGACGAGCAGGCGGCGCGGACCCTGTGGGAGATCAGCGAGGAGACCGTGGACCTGCGTTACCCCTGACCTGAGCGTTCCCTCATGTGGGAACGGTCTCGGCAAAGGATCCGACGATCCGGTGAGAAACCCGGCGGCGGCGTCCTACTCTCGCCGCAGGGACAGTGGGAGAGGACGCGTCGGTGGGGGGCGCGGGGAGCCTGGGGACGTCGTGGGACCCATCGGAGCACGCTTGGTCGCGACCGGCCGGGTCGAGCCTGCCCAGCCTGGAGTGGGCGCTGGAGCAGCAGCGCACCGTCGGCGGGTACGTCGGCCAGCACCTCGTCGACGCCGGCCACCTCACCCGCTCGGAGTTCTACGCCGCCCTCGCCGAGCACTGGGAGCTCACCCCGCGTGACCTGGTCACCGACCCGCCGTCGCCCGAGTCTGCTGGCCGAGTCTGGACCCGGAGACCGCCGTCGAGCCTGGGCTGGGTGGCCTGCGAGCCTGACCGACGACGGGGTCGTGGTGGCGACGTCGGTGCGGCCCGCCGAGGAGCCTGGTCACCGAGATCGAGGAGCACTTCCCGGGCCGCGCGATCGAGCCTCGTGGCGTGCACCCAGCGGGACCTGGACGGGGTCGCTCTGGCCGCCCGCCGGGCCCGCGGTCCGCGCGCCCCCGCGACCCGGCGCTCGCCCCGGACCGGGGTCCGCACGCCGCACTACCTCGCCGTGCTGGTGCTGGCGGTGACCGCGCTGGTGGCGGGCTTCGTCGTACCGCTCTGGCTGCTGGCGGCCGTCGTCCTGCTCGCCTCCGTGGTGTTCCTCGCAGGCGCGGCCACGCAGGCGGTGTCGGGTCTCTCCGCGCTCGCCCCGCCGGCCGCGGAGGCCTCCCCGCCGCCGCCCCGCCTCGACGACGCCGAGTCGCCCGTCTACACCGTGCTGATGCGGCTCGAGGGCGGGGAGGCGGCCGTGCGGCGTGCGCTGTGGACCCTGCGCGGCTACGACTACCCGACCTCGCGCCTGGACGCGGTGCTGCTCGTCGCGGAGGACGACGCCGCCACCCTCGAGGGCGTCCGACGCGTGGCGCCGCCGGAGTGGGTCCGGGTCGCCCGGGTGCCGGCCGGGGAGCACGCCGAGCCGGTGCTCGCCCTCGACCACGGACTCACCCTGGCCCGCGGCCGCTACGTCGTCGCGTACGCCGCCGACGAGCACCCCGCCGCCGACCAGCTTGCGCCGGGCGGTCAGCGCCTTCGACGCCGACCTCGCCGCCGGCCTCGACAGCCCGCTCGGCCTCGCGCCGGCACCCCTCGTCGGGCTGCGTGCCGACCACCGCGCCGACGGCGACGGCCGCTCGTTCTTCTCGCGGATGACCGACATCGACGACGCCCTCGACCTGGGCCGGCTCAGCGGCGAGCACGGCCACTCCCTCGCGATGAAGTCGGTGCACTTCAACATGCGGCTGCTGCGCCGCCACGGCGGCTTCGCCATCGCCACCCGCGCGCTGCCGCCCGACGGGCCCCGGATCGAGCACCTCGACTCGATCTCGGTGCGCGCCGGCGACCCCGGTCTGGTGCGCTGGACCGACGCCCGGGCCCGGGCCAGCGTGCGCTCCGTGCGCAGCGCGCTGTCCGGCGGTCTCCCCGCGGCGGAGGTGGTCCGCCGCCTGCTGACGCCGGCGATGTTCCTCGCCTACCCGGTCGCCGTCGTCGGGGCGCTCCTCGCCGCTGTCCGGAGCGAGGGGCAGGGTGGCTCGCTCGCCGAGCGGGTCGCCTGGCTGAGCATCGGCGAGGCCGTCATCGTGCTCGGCACGGCCGTGCTCGTCGCCGGCGTCTCGCTGGCCCGCCGGCGCGGCTGGCTCGCGGCCCTCGACGCGCTCGCGCTGCCCGCGCACTGGCTGCTGCACTCGGTCGCCACCTGGGTGGCGCTGGCCGCCCTCGTCGTACCGCTGGGGGAGGAGCGGGCCTGAGCCCGGCTCAGGCCGCCAGCGGCGCGGCGCCCGGCATCACCGTCGGCCGGCAGTCGCAGCTTGTCGCTGCACGCCAGGTAGGTGTGTGCCGCGTGCCCGCAGGCGGGGCACGGCAGGTCGTGGCTGAGGTGCTGCTCGTGGGTGGTGTTGGTCCACATCGCCCTGTCTCCTTCGGCTCGGCTCTCTACTCGGACCACGAAGGAGATCGGCGGGATACGACATTCTCGAAGAGATCGTCGCGAAGAGGGTCCGAAAGGACGGGTGGCCCGGCTCGGCCGGGCCACCCGAACAACCCCTGCCGATGTGGTCGGACCACTGTTCACGGATCACGGTCGCCACGCAGGGTCGGAACCTGCCGTGGCCCGTCCGCCCCAGGGGTGAGGCGAGAGCGCCAGGGTACGGCGCGCGCTGCGGTGCCGGCGAGCGGCTTTCAGCGACCGCGCGGGCCGTAGACCGCCTCGGCCTTCTTGAACGCCGCCTCGCGGGCCGCCTTGGTGTTGCGGGCGACGAGCAGGTGGGCCTGCTCGATCCGCTCCCGGGCGAAGGTACGGCGCGGCGAGGCGCTCCAGGTGTCGTTGAACAGTCGCTTGGCGGCGGCCACGGCGTCGGGTGACTTGCGGCTGATCTCGTTGGCCGGGCGCAGCGCACCGCTGAGCGGGTCGTTGTCGAGGCGGGTGACGAGGCCGAGCTCGTGGGCGCGGCTGCCGTCGAAGATCTCGGCGGTCATGGTCAGCAGCTTTGGCCTGGTCGATGCCGACGAGCTCCTTGAGCGCCTGGATGCCGGACATGTCGGGAATCAGGCCCCACTTGCCCTCCAGCACCGACCAGCGCGAGTCCGGGGTCGCGATCCGGAAGTCCGCGGCGAGCGCGATCTGCAGCCCGCCGCCGAGGCAGTGGCCGTGCACCGCGGCGATGACCGGCACCGGGATCCGGCGGAAGGCCCAGGGCGCCTCCTGGAAGGTGTTCGTGCCGCGCAGCGGCCGCGGGACGAAGGCCTTGGCCAGGCCGGCCGGGTTGCGCATCACCGAGGCGAAGTCGAGGCCCGCGCAGAAGGCGTCACCCTCGCCGCTGACGACCACCGCGCGCAGCGTCTTGTCGCGGCGCAGCCGGGACGCGGTCGCGACCAGGTCGTCGAGCAGGTCGAGGGTGAGCGCGTTGAGCCTTGTCCGGACGGTCCAGCCGGACGTGGGCGATGCCGTCGGTGATCGTGCAGGAGACGTTGCTCATGGGCTCATGCTACCCATGGGTAACCCTTGCCGGGAGGGCTCAGGCGGCCTCGGCGTACTGCTTCTTCGCCTCGCGCTCGAGCAAGCCTTGAGCATCACCCGGCGCTTGCGCTTGTCGGCGGTGGTGATCTTGTAGAGCGCGACCAGTCTGCGAGGGCAGGTTCCTCGGGGTGGTCGTCTCCAGCCAGCCGTTGGGGAAGGACAGGCGGAGCACCTTGTGCCACGCGCTCGCGACCTGCGGGACGAAAGGCCGGGTGAGGTAGGTCGACTCGTACTTCTCGAACACCGCCCGGACCTTCGGCGCGACCTCGGCGTAGCGGTTGCTCGGCAGGTCGGGGAAGAGGTGGTGCTCGATCTGGTGGGAGAGGTTCCCGCTCATGATGTGCATCGCCCGGGAGCCCGAGAAGTTCGCGGAGCCGAGCATCTGGCGCAGGTACCACTCCCCGCGCGTCTCCTTCTCCGGGATCGCCTTCAACTCGAAGGTCTCCACGCCCTCGGGGAAGTGGCCGCACATGATGACCGAGTGCGACCACAGGTTGCGCACCAGGTTGGCGGTGAAGTTCGCCGCGAGAGCCGGCAGGAACGAGCCGGTCGGGATCGCGAGCGCCGGGTTGACGACGTAGTCCTTGGTGGCCTGCTTGCGGATCTTGGTCAGCGTGTCCTTCACGCCCTGCCGGAACGACTCGGGGCGCTTGTCCTTCGGCTTGGAGAGGTTCTTGCCGAGTCTCGAGGTCGTAGGCCGCGATGCCGTACTCGAAGAAGCAGGCGTTGATGAAGTTCCACAGCGGCTGGGCGAGGTAGAGCGGGTACCAGCGCTGCTCCTCGTCGACGCGCATGATGCCGTAGCCGAGGTCGTTGTCCTTGCCGACGATGTTGGTGTGGGTGTGGTGGACCTGGTTGTGCGAGTGCTTCCAGGCCTCCGAGGGGGTGGCGTTGTCCCACTCCCAGGTCGTGGAGTGGATCTTCGGGTCACGCATCCAGTCCCACTGGCCGTGCATGACGTTGTGGCCGATCTCCATGTTCTCGAGGATCTTCGCGACGCTCAGGCCCGCAGTGCCGAGCAGCCAGGCGGGCGGGAAGATGCTGGCCAGGAGCACGGCGCGGCTGCCGGTTCCAGGCTTGCGCTGGACGTCGACGACCTTGCGGATGTACGCCGCGTCGCGCTCGCCGCGGGTGTCGATGACGTCCTGGCGGATGGCGTCGAGACTCGGCACCGAGCGCCTCGATCTGCTCGGGGCTCAGGTGGGCGATCGGGTTCTGCGGCTTGTGCGTGATCGTGGTCATCGTCAGCCTTTCGTCGGGGGAGCGGGTGGCTCAGTGGTCGATGTGGCAGTCGCCGGCAGCGGCGCTGATGCAGGTCTGGATCTTCACGCCGTCGGGATGCGTCTCGCCGGGGACGGCGACGGTGAGACTCGCCGTTGCGCAGGTCGCGCACGGCGCCGGACTTCAGGGGCAGGACGCAGCCCATGCAGATGCCCATCCGGCAGCCGCTGGGCATCAGGACGCCGGCCGACTCGGCCGCGTCGAGGATCGGGGTGGCGCCGTCGGCCTCGACGCTCGCGCCGGAGAAGGTGACCGTGCCGCCCCCCGAGCCGTCGGCCTCGGCGGCCATGGTGACCGGGCGGAAGCGCTCGGTGTGCAGGGTGAGCCGGCGCTCGGCGTAGAACGCCTCCAGGGTGTCGAGCAGCCCCGCCGGCCCGCAGGCGTACGCCGTCCGCTCGGCCAGGTCCGGGACCTCGGTCTCGAGGTCGGCGGTGGTCAGCAGGCCGTCGGTGTCGGTGTGCCGCTCGATGAGGCGCAGGCGACCGGCGTCGGCGTGCGCGCGCAGCTCGGCGCCGAAGATCACCTCGTCGCGGGACATGGCCGAGTGCACCAGCACGATGTCGTACGCCGCGCGGGCGTCGTGCTCGTTGCGGGAGTAGAGGTTGCGCAGCATCCCGATCACCGGGGTGATCCCGGAGCCGGCGGTGATCAGCAGGAGCTTCTGCCGGCGCCCGGTGACGGGCGGGGTCAGCACGAAGTCGCCCTCGGCCTGCGCGAGCCTGCAGCATCTGCCCGGGCCGCGCGGTGCGGACCAGGTGCTGCGAGACCGCGCCACCGGGGATCGCCTTGACGGTGATCGAGATCCGGCCGTCGGGGCGGGGGCCGTGGGTCAGCGAGTAGGTGCGCCACAGGCGGGTGCCGTCGACGTCGACACCGACCCGGACGTACTGGCCGGGGACGTGCCCGGCCCAGTCGCGGCCCGGCTTGACGACGATCGTCGCGGCGTCGGCGGTCTCCGACTCGACGGAGACGATCCGGCCCTGGAGGCCGGTGGCCGCGTTGCCGCGCAGCGGCGCGAAGTGGTCGAGGAGGTCGTCGACGGTCAGCGGGGTGACCGCCGCGTCGAGGAGGCTGCGCAGCCCGGAGGTCAGGCGCCCGGTGCGGGCGGCCGTCCGGGGCGAGGCGCTGGTCGTGCTCACATCAACCAGACTCCCAGCAACGGGCGCTAAACTCATGACCACAGTCGGTGAATCGGCCGACTGCTTTTGTTCTCCAGGAGTGAAAGTGCCTCGACGCGCCCTGCGCCGTGCACGGCCCGGCGAGAGCGTGCTGCTCCCGCCGGAGACCGTCGCGGCGATCCGTACCGACCTCGCCGTGGTGGCTGACGACGTCGTCAGCCGGATCATCGAGGAGGTGCCCGCCTACGAGGACGCGTTCAGCGGCCCGATGGGCGAGACCATCCGCGGCGCCGTGCAGGTCGCGCTCGGCGGCTTCCTCTCCCTCATCAGCGACCGGCGCGGTCCCGACGCGCTCGCCCCGCGGGCCTCCGCGGTGGACGGTGCCTACCAGACTCGGTCGCGGCGAGGTCCGCAGCGGGCGTACGGCGGACGCGCTCTTGTCGGCGTACCGGATCGGGGCGCAGGTCTCCTGGCGCCACCTGTCCGCCAAGGCCGTCGAGCAGGGTATCGACCCAGCCACGATGGCGTCCTTCGCGGAGCCTGGTCTTCGCCTACATCGACGAGTCTGTCCGCGGCCAGCGTCGCCGGGCACCGCGACGAGTCCGCCAGCGAGGGCCGGATCCGGCAGCGGATGGTCGAGCGGTTGGCCCGCCACCTGCTCACCGGCGCCCCCGAGGCGACCGTGCTCGCCTCCGCCGAGCGGGCCGAGTGGACCCCGCCGAGCACGCTGACCGCCGTGATCGTCCCCGAGTCCCAGGCCGGGACGCTGCTGCGGGTGCTGCGCCGCGGCACGCTCGTCACCACCGACCTGCCCGAGACTCGACGGCTCCGCGCTGCTCATGGTCCCCGATGCGCACGACCGGCGCCGGGCCCCGCTGCTGCGCACCGTGCGCGACCGCGACGCGCTGGTCGGCCCGGCGCGGCCGTGGCTGGAGGTGCGCGAGTCCTACGACCGGGCCGTGCGCGCCGGCGCGCTGGGCCTCACCGGCGACACCGAGTCTGCACCTGCCCCGGCTGGTGCTCACCGCCGACCCGCGGGCGCTGGCGGACCTGCGCGCCGTCGTCCTGGCGCCGATGGAGGGTCTGCGCCCGGCCGCCGCCGCGAAGCCTGCGCGAGACCCTGCGCGCCTGGCTGCTGCACCAGGGCCGCCGCGACGAGGTGGCGGCCGCGCTCTTCGTGCACCCGCAGACGATCCGCTACCGGATGAACCAGGCTCCGCGAGCCTGTACGGCGAGCGTTTGGACGATCCCGATAGCGTGCTCGCCCTGACCCTTGCCCTCGGTGTGGAGGAGGCCGGATGAGCGCGTGGCACGCGCGGGCAGCCGCCGGGTGCGCCCTCGTCCTGACGTCGGTGCTGGCCCTGGCGGCCTGCACCAGCGACGACGAGCCCGACGCGCGCGGCAACAAGCGGCCGGTCGCCGCCGGCGACCGCTACGTCGCCCTCGGTGACTCCTACACCTCCGCCCCGGGTGTCGGTACGCCGACCGGGCCGGCCGGGTGCCAGCAGACCGACGCCAACTACCCGCACCTGCTCGCCGCCGCCCTGGACCTGAAGCTCGACCGACGTGAGCCTGCGGTGGGGCGAAGACCGAGAACATGACCCAGGAGCAGCAGGCGGGCGGCGACGCCGTACCCCCGCAGCCTGGACGCGGTCACCGAGGACACCGACCTGGTCACGCTGAGCATCGGCGCCAACAACGGCGAGGTCTACGGCAGCCTGGTGATCACCTGCGCGCAGACTCGCCGTCGCCAACCCGACCGGTGCGCCCTGCTCCGACCTCGCCCAGCAGAACCCCACCGTGCTGCCGAAGATCTTCGACCAGGTGAGCACCTCGATCGTCGACATCGTCGGCGAGATCCTCGACCGTGCGCCGAAGGCCCGGGTCGTGGTCGTGGGCTACCCGCAGATCATCCCCGCCACCGGCACCTGTCCCGAGTCGCCGCTCGGCGCGGGCGACTACCTCTTCGGCCGCGGCGTCATCGAGCAGTTCGTCGAGGCCCAGCGCGACGCCGCGAAGGAGGCCGGCGCCGAGTACGCCGACGTCTGGTCCGCCACCGAGGGTCACGACATCTGCGGTGAGGAGCCCTGGATCGCCGGGGTGAAGCCGGTGCGCGACGCCACGGCCTACCACCCCTACGCGGAGGAGCAGCAGGCCGTCGCGGACCTCCTGGAGGAGGCTGTCAGCGGTCCAGGTGCCTGACGCCGGTGGCCACGCGGGTGCTGCTCGTCGGCGTCGCGAAGGGCGCGACGACGGGTGCCGCGCGCTCGGTGGTCAGCCCGGCAGGAAGCCTGAAGCGCACCTCGCGCTCGTCGTTGTCGACGTTCAGGTCGACCAGGCAGATGCTCTGCCAGGTGCCGAGCGCGAGACGGCCGTCCAGCACCGGCACGCTCGCGTACGGCGGGACGAGAGCCGGCATCACGTGCGAGCGTCCGTGCCCGGGGCTGCCGTGCCGGTGCCGCCAGCGGTCGTCGGCGGGCAGCAGGTCGCCGAGCGCCGCCAGCAGGTCGTCGTCGCTGCCCGCGCCGGTCTCGATGATGGCCAGGCCCGCGGTCGCGTGGGGGACGAAGACGTGGAGCAGCCCGTCGCCGCGCCCGGCCACCCAGGCGGCGGCGTCGCGGGTCAGGTCGAGGACGACCTCACGGTCGCCGGTGCGGTAGGTCCGGGTGTCGCTGTCCATCGGACCATCGTGGCACCGACGTCCAGGTCAGGGCCGAAAGCCCTCCGGCACCGGTACGTCGGCCTCCCACCGTGCTCGGCGCTCGGCATCGCTCTGGTCCCACCACGGCGGCTGTCCGCGCTCGCCCAGGGCGACCTTGGCGGCCTGCACGCCGGCGCGGGAGCGGTCCTCCTCGTCGGAGCCCTTCGTGCGCCGTACCTCGCGGCGCCAGGCCATCAGGATGCGGGTCAGGCTCGGCGCGGCGCTCCTCGGGGATGGCGGGGTCCGTGGCGCGCCAGCGTCGCCCTTCGACGACGACGTACCGGCCGTCGGGCGTGTGCTCCGGCTCCGCCACGGACCCGCTCGCGATCAGCCCTGCAGCGCCTGGATCGCCTCGTGGATCGACAGGGTGCGCTCGGCCGACTCGACGTGGAGGTTCTCCACCATCTTGCCGTTGTAGGTGACGACGCCGGAGCCCTTGCCGTCCTCCCAGGCCTGGATCAGCCCGCGGGCGTCCTCGACCGCCTTCTCGTCGGGGGCGAAGCCGGAGTTGGCGCCCTCGACCTGGCCGGGGTGGATCAGGGTCTTGCCGTCGAAGCCCATCTGGCGGCCCTGCTCGACCTCGGCGAGGAAGCCGTCGAGGTTCTTCACGTCGTTGTAGACGCCGTCGATGATCACGATGCCGGCGGCGCGGGCCGCGAGGAGGGCGAGTCCGAGGCCGGTGATCACGGGCTGGCGGCCGGGGACGTGCTCGGCGTACAGCCTCCTTGACCAGGTCGTTGGTCCCCATCACGAAGCCGGTGAGCCGGTCCGAGGCCTGCGCGATCGAGAGCGCGTTGAGCATCCCGATCGGGGTCTCGACCATCGCCCAGAGCGTGGTCTTCTCCGGCGCGCCCGCGGCCTCGAGGGCGGCGACGAGTCGCTTCACCTCGTCGGCGGAGTTCACCTTGGGCACCAGCACGACGTCCGGGCCGGCCGCGGCGGCGACGCGGATGTCCTCGTCGTGCCACTCGGTACCGATGCCGTTGACGCGGATGACGAGGTGGCGCCGGCCGTACTCACCGGACTGGACGGCGGCAGCGGCGGCCTCTCGGGCAGCGGGCTTGGCGTCGGGTGCGACGGCGTCCTCGAGGTCGAAGATGATCGCGTCCGCGGCCAGGGTCTTGGCCTTCTCGAGCGCCCGCTCGTTCGAGCCTGGGCATGTAGAGGACGGAGCGGAGCGGCTTGAACTCGGTCATCAGGACTGCACCTCGCTGGTGGGGATCGCGTCGTACTGGGCCTTGAGGTCGGGGTCGATCTCGGCGAGCTTCTCCGCGAGACTCGACGAGCACGAGGCACTGCTTGAGGGAGGCGTCGTCCTCCATCTTGCCGTCGATCATCACCGCACCCGTGCCGTCGCCCATCGCGGCGACGACCCGGCGGGCGTGGGCGATGTCCTCGACGGAGGGGGAGAAGACCCGGTTGGCGATCGCGATCTGCTTGGGGTGCAGCGACCAGGTGCCGACGCAGCCGAGCAGGAAGGCGTTGCGGAACTGGTCCTCGCAGGCCACCACGTCGGCGATGTCGCCGAAGGGGCCGTAGTACGGGTAGATGCCGTGCGTCGCGCAGGCGTCGACCATCTTGGCGATCGTGTAGTGCCACAGGTCCTGCTGGAAGATCGCACGCTGGGCGTCGATCTGGCTGTTGCCCTCCGCGTCGCGCGGCGGGTCCTGGCGCACCAGGTAGCCGGGGTGACCGCCGCCGACCCGGGTGGTCTTCATCTTGCGGTCGGCCGCGAGGTCGGCCGGGCCGAGCGAGAGACCCTGCATGCGCGGCGAGGCGCCGCAGATCTCCTCGACGTTGGCCACGCCGCGGGCGGTCTCCAGGATCGCGTGGATCAGGATCGGCTTGCTGATGCCGGCCTTCGCCTCGAGCCTGGGCGAGCAGCCGGTCGACGTAGTGGATGTCCTCGGCGCCCTGCACCTTCGGGACCATGACGACGTCGAGCTTCTCGCCGATCGCCGGCACCAGCGTGGTCAGGTCGTCGAGCACCCAGGGGCTGTCGAGCGCGTTGATCCGCGTCCACAGGCTGGGTCGGGCCGAAGTCGGTGGCCTGGGCGATCCGCACCAGGCCCTCGCGGGCGGCGACCTTGTTGTCCGCCTTGACGGCGTCCTCCAGGTTGCCGAGCAGCACGTCGACCGTGCCGATCATCCCGGGGATCTTCGCGGCCATCTTCTCGTTGCTCGGGTCGAAGAAGTGGATCGCGCGGCTCGGCCGGGCGGGAATCTCGCGCAGCGGGAGCGGGGCTCCCACGGCGAGCGGTCGGAAGAAGTCCTTGGCGCTCTTGTGACTCACGCTTCGACAACCTACCGGCGAGTCACCCCGCTCCGGTATGACCGATCTCTCGCCGAGACGGCGCCGGCGTCGTACCGTCGTGGGGGTGACGCCGGAGGAGGTCGACGAGTTCGCGCGCTCCCTGCCCGGGTGCAAGCGCAAGGGCACGACCAGCCACCCGGCGTGGTACGTCGACGACCGGCTCGTCGCGCGCCTGATCGATCCGGGCGAGTCTCGTCGTCCGGTCCGGCCTCCTGGAGCGGGAGCGGCTGCTCGCCGAGCACCCGGGGACGTTCGGGGTGCCGCCGCGCTACGAGCGCCACCGCAAGGTGCAGGCCCTGCTCAGCGGCGACGCCGCCGCCATCCGCCGAGCCATCCGCGCCGCGTGGGAGTCTGCAGCGTCGCTGAGGCGGGCCTGCCGGGCGAGCCGACGGGCCTCGCCGCGATCGCGCCACGCTGCGAGCGTCGCCTCGACGTCGCGCGGCATGGTGATGAGCGGCGGACCGTCGACAGGGGTGTAGCGCGCCCGGATCACCCGGGCGTTGAAGTCCTCCACGAACGAGCGCGCCTCGTGCTCGGAGGCCAGGGTGTCCAGGTGGGCGTCGAGCTCCGCGTCGTCCTTGCGCAGGCTGCAGCGCGGGCGGCAGGACCGTGATGCGTTCCCGCTCGACGAGTCGCTTGACCCACCAGTCCGGGTCGTGGGTCTCGCCGAGGCCCTCGATCGGCTTGCCCGCACCCGGCAGGTTCGCGAACTCGCCGCGCTCCATCGCCTGGCGCACCTGCAGGTCGACCCAGGTCTGCTGCTGGGCGATCCGGGCGCGTGCGGCGGCTTGGTCCGCGTCGTGCGGCCGGTCCTCGCGTCGGTCCTCGGGCATTCCTCTCACCTCGCTCCCGACGATAGCGCGGGCGGCTGGGGAGCCGGTCTACCGCAGGTCCTGGGTGATCCGTCGTACGTCGCCGTCGATGCGCACCCGCGCGAGCGCGCCGTTGACGAGGGGCAGGTGGGGAGGCACGTGGCCGATCTCCAGGTCGAGGACGATCGGCAGGCCCAGGCGGTCGAGTGCGTCGAGCACGGCCTCCTCCTGGGTCATCCTGGGGTGGTCGGCGGCGTTCGTGCGGCCGACCAGGACGGCGCGCGCGTGCTCGAACCAGCCGGCCAGGCGCAACCCGTGCAGGTGACGGCAGATCGTGGCCGCTCCCTCCTCGGCGGCCTCGACGTAGATGATCAGTCCGTCGGCGGCGTGCTCGCGGCCGAAGCCCGCGACGTCGCCGTACGGCGAGCCGGCCAGGTTGACGAGGGTCTCGATGCAGCCGCCGACGAGCCGCCCGGTCACGTCGAGCGTCTCGGCGCCTTGCAGCCGCCAACCGCCCGCACCGACCTCGCGCCACCTGGTGGCCCGCGGGTCCTCCTCGAAGCGGACCCAGTCGGCGACGAGACCGGAGTCGTGCTGCACGTGCGGGCCGGGGCCGGCGGCGACGTCGAGCCACCGCAGCAGGCCGGCCGGCGACTCGTACGGCGTGTCCGCCAGGTTGTCGCCGTGCAGGCTCGCCCAGCCGAGCCGGGTGGTGACGGGCAGCAGGAGGGTGGAGAGGTCGGAGTAGCCCACCAGCCAGGTCGGCTCCGCGGAGGCGAGCGTGTCCCAGTCGATCAGGTCGACCAGGTCGATCGCCGTCTCCCCGCCCCAGGGCGGCAGCACGCACCGCACCGCGGGGTCGGCGAGCATCGCGGTGGCTCCGCTGCTCGCTGATCGGCCGGTGCGGAGGTGATGCCGGAGCCGTCCATGCACGTGCCGACCACGACGTCGTAGCCCTGTGCGCGCAGCCAGTCGACGCAGAACGCGACCCGGTCGGCAGCCGCCCCGCCGACGCCGGCCGACGGTGCGGTCACGGCGATGGTGTCGCCGGGACGAAGCGGCGCCGGGAAGCGGATCACGTCGGCGATCCTGCCAGCCGGGTCACCGTCGTCAGGTCACAGCGAGACGTCGGCACGGCGGCTGTCGCAGTGCGGACGGCCGTGCGGCTCGCGGGAGAACTGCTCGTCGTACAGCCGCTTGTAGAGACCGCCCGACGCCAGCAAGCTCGCGATGCGTGCCGCGCTCGACCACCCGGCCGTCCTCCGGGCCGAAGATCACGTCGGCGGACTGGATCGTCGAGAGCCGGTGCGCGATCGCGATCGTCGTGCGGGACCGGGTCGCGCGCTCCAGCGCCTCCTGGACGAGCCGCTCGGTCTCGTTGTCGAGGGCCGACGTGGCCTCGTCGAGGATCAGGATCCGTGGGTCCTTGAGCAGCACCCGGGCGATGGCGAGGCGCTGCTTCTCGCCGCCGGAGAGCCGGTAGCCGCGCTCGCCGGTGACCGTCTCGTAGCCCTCGGGGAAGCCCATGATGCGGTCGTGGATGTTGGCGTCGCGGGCGGCCCGCTCGATCTCCTCCGCGGTCGCGTCCGGCTTGGCGTAGGCGATGTTGTCGCGGATGGTGCCGTGGAAGAGGTACGGCTCCTGGGTCACCATCCCCACCGCGTCGGCCAGCGAGGAGAGCGTGAGTCTCGCGGACGTCGTGCCCGTCGATGAGGACCGCGCCCTCGGTGACGTCGTAGAAGCGGGGGACGAGGTACGTCGCGGTCGTCTTCCCGCTCCCCGAGGGGCCGACGATCGCGGCGAGTCGGCCCGGCTCCACCACGAGCGAGACGTCGTCGAGGGCCCAACCCTGGGCGGGCGCCTCGTCGGTGTCGGTGCCCTCGATGCGCACGCCGCTCTCGCCGAAGCGGTCCCGTGTCGTCGTACCGGAGAGGGTGCGCGGCTCGGGGTAGCGGAAGCGCACGCCGCGCAGGCTCCACCCGGCCCTGCAGGCGATCCGGGTCGAGCACGGTCGCGCCGGGCTTCTCGGTGATGGCGGGCTGCAGGTCGAGGTACTCGAAGATCCGCCGGAACAGCGCGAGCGAGGTCTGCACGTCGAGGGTGACCCGCATCAGCCTGCAGCAGCGGCATCTGCAGCCGGCCCTGGAGCGTGGTGAACGCGACCAGCGTGCCGGCGGTGAGGGCGTCCTCGCCGACCGGCATGCCGCCGGTGATGATCCAGCCGCTGGCGAGGTAGATCAGTGCGGGCGTGATCGCGAAGAAGGTCTGCACGACCGCGAAGAAGGTGCGACCGGTCATCGCCTGCTCCACCTGGAGCCGGGTCTGGCGGCGGTTGGCCTCGCGGTAGCGCTCCACCTCGGAGTCCGCGCGGTTGAACACCTTCGCGAGCAGGATCCCGCTCACCGACAGGGCTTCCTCGGTGATCGCCGTCATCTCCGAGAGCGACTCCTGGGTGCGGCGGGCCAGGCGTTGGCGGACCCGGCCGACCCGGAACTGCAGCACCACGAAGAGCGGCATCAGGAACAGCGTGATCACGGTCGACCTGCCACGACAGCACCACCATCGAGACCAGCGCGGCCGAGACGGTGACGGTGTTCTGCACGATGGTGGTCGCGGTGTCGGTGAGCACCGTGCGCACCCCGGCGACGTCGTTCGCCAGCCGGGACTGGATCGCCCCGGTCTTGGTGGCGGTGAAGAACGCCAGGCTCCATCTTCTGCAGGTGCTCGAACAGGTCGCCGCGCAGGTCCGCCATCGCCGAGTTGCCGACCGACGAGGTCAGCCACATCTGCCCGATGCCGATCAGGGCGACCACGATCGGGATCGCGCACATGCCCGCCACCAGCCACGCCAGCAGGTGCAGGTCCGGGCCGCTCCCGTCGAGCGGGAAGAGCGCGTCGTCGAAGACCGCCTTGGTCAGGAAGGGCGCGAGCGCGGTCAGCGACGCGGCCGCCACCACCGCGACCAGCACCAGCGCGATCTTGGCGCGGTACGGACGCAGCAGCCGCGCGATCCGCGGGATGACCGGCTCGCGCTGGTCGAGGTCCTCCGGGGTCAGGTGGGTCACCACGGGACTCGGCCTCACCAGCCCGCTCCCCACCGGCCACGGTGCGCGACCTCGGTCCAGGGCGTACGACGCCGCCGCGCGGCCGAGCCGCGCGCGCCCGTCGTACCGGGGGCGGGGTGGCCGATCGTGATCGCCCCGATCGGGTGCGGCGCCTCCTCGTCGGCGGTGTCGACCAGGCCGAGCCTGCGCCTTGACGGCATCCACCCGGTCCGGGACCAGGCCGAAGAAGCACGACCCCAACCCGGCGTCGGTCACCGACTGCAGGATCAGCAGCGAGGCCATTGCGGTGTCGAGGTGCCAGTACGGCATCGCCCACCGGCTCTCGTCGCGCTCGTGGAGCCCGGCGCGGCGCTTGTCGGGCTCGGCGTAGCGCTCCAGGTACGACGCCCGGCGGCTGCACGGCACGACCACCACCGGCGCGCCCATCATCCCGGCCAGCCAGCGGTCCGGCTCACCGCCCGGGAGCGCGGCGTCGGTCTGCGCGGCCCAGAAGCCGTGCACCGCCTCGGGGGTGTCCAGCACGACGAACGCCCAGCCCTGGGAGAACCCCGCGCTCGGGGCGCGGGTCGCGTGGTCCAGGGCCCGCTCGACCACGGCGGGGTCGACCGGCTCGGGTGCGTAGGCGCGCGTCATGCGGCGTCGTCGTACGACCTCTGGAAACTCCACCCGACCTCCTCGGCCACCCATCATCCCACCGCGGCCACGGCGGCAATTGAGGTAGGCACCGAGCCACCTAAGGCAGTTGCCCGATGTGGGGGCCTACCTCAGAGGACCACTCTCGATGACATGAGCAACGACTACTTCATCTCCGCAGAGAACGACTACCGCCGCCAGCAGGCCGCTCGCGGCATCGCCGCCGCCAGCCGGTCCGGACGCAGCCGGGCCTCGTGGCTGCGCCGCCTCGCGGCCACCGACCCCGCGGTCCAGCGCCAGTCGCGCTGAGTGCCGCCCGGTCGGCCGACCCCTTGACGCAGACCATGTCGGCGCGCGGCGCCATGATGGTGCCCGTGGCCGTACACAGCAGCCTGACCATGGTCGGGCGCGACGCCGAGCTCGCCGAGGCGACCTCGGTGCTCGACGACGCCGTCCGTGCGGCCGAGACGGGCAGCCCGCAGCGCGTGCTGCTCCTCTCCGGCGACGCCGGGGTCGGCAAGACGCGGCTGCTGCGCTCGCTGCGCGACCACGCGCACGACGCCGGCTGGCAGGTGCTGGCCGGGCACTGCCTGGACTTCGCCGACAGTGCGCTGCCCTACCTGCCCTTCAGCGAGGTCCTCGGGCGGATCGCCACCGAGCACCCGGCCCTCGTCGACGCGGTCGCCACCGACCACCCGGCGCTGACCCGGCTGCAGCCCGGCCGTCGGACGCGGAGCGCGGGGGAGGACGACCCCGGCGGCGAGGTCGGCCACGCGCCCGACCGCGGTGACATCTTCGTCGCCGTCCACGCCCTGCTCGAGGCCGTCGCGGCCGAGGCGCCCGTGCTGCTGGTCGTCGAGGACCTGCACTGGGCCGACCAGTCGACCCGCGACATGCTGGGCTTCCTGTTCACGCGGGCCTTCGCACGTCCGGTGGCCATCGTCGCGTCGTACCGCTCCGACGACCTGCACCGCCGTCACCCGCTGCGCCGCCAGGTCGCCGAGTGGAGCCGCCTGCCGCAGGTCAGCCGACTCGCGCTCAACCCGCTGTCGGAGGACTCCGTCCGCGCGCTGGTCCGCGAGACTCGCCGACACCATGGACGAGTCCTCGGTGACCCGGATCGTGGCTCGTGCCGAGGGCAACGCCTTCTTCGTCGAGGAGCTCGTCGCCTCCGACTCCTGTGCCACCGGCGACGTGCCGGGCGACCTGGCGGACGTGTTGCTCGTCCGCCTCGACCGCCTCGCCGACGATGCCCGCCACGTGGTCCGCGTCGCCAGCGTCGCCGGGCGCCGGGTCAGCCACGAGCCTGCTCGCCGCCTCCGCCGACCTGCCCGAGGACGCTCTCGACGCCGGCGTCCGACAGGCCGTGGAGATGAACGTCCTGGAGGTCCGCGGCGACCGCTACACCTTCCGGCACGCCCTCCTCGGCGAGGCGGTCTACGACGACCTCCTGCCCGGGGAGCGGGTCCGGCTGCACGCCCGCTTCGTCGCCGCGCTCGACGAGGGGCTGGCCCGCGGCACGGCCGCCGAGCTCGCCCTGCACGCCCGTCGCGCCAACGACCTCGACCGCGCGGTCGCGGCCAGCATCGAGGCGGGCGACGAGGCGATGGCCGTGGGCGGACCCGACGAGGCCGCCGACCACTACCAGCAGGCCCTGGAGCTTGCTCGAGGACGCCGGGCGCGCCGCCCGGCTCGGCATCGACCACTCCAGGCTCGTGGTGAAGACCGCCACCGCGCTGACCACCGGTGGCAACGCCCTCCGGTCGGGGCAGCTTGCTGCGGACCCAGACTCGAACGGCTCGGTCCCGACGCTCCGCCGTACTCCCGCTCCCGGCTGCTCCTCGCCTATGCCGAGGTCCTCGCCATCATCGAGACCGGCCTCGACCCCGTCGCGCTGGCCGCCGAGGCCCTCGAGTTCGCTCCCGAGGGGGAGAGCGCGCTGCGGGCCAAGGTGCTCGTCGCGTACGCGCGGATCCTCGGCACGCACGCGCGGCACCGTGAGGACGAGGCGGAGGCGCTCGCGACCGAGGCCCTCGCCCTCGCCGAGCGGCTGGCCCTGCCCGAGCTCGCCTCCGACATCCGCACCACCCTCAGCGGCCTGCGCGTCAAGATCGTCGAGGGTACCGAGCAGGACGCCCTGCGCCGGGCGTTGGAGTCGGCCGTCGAGAGCGCCGCCCGCGCCGGTGCCTTCCAGGCTGAGATCCGCGGCCGTTGGCTGCTCGCCCGCTCGTACCAGGACTCCGGCGACTGGGTGCAGTCCGCCCGCTGGTTCCGCTCCGCGCTCCACCTCGGTGAGCGAGCCGGGCTGCTCTGGGCGCCGTTCAGCATCGAGTCACGCTGGCAGACTCACCTGGATCAGCCTACATCCTCGGCGACTGGGACGAGGTGCTCGCTCTGGTCGACGCCGTCGACGGCGTCAACGCGCCCGCCGTCCCGCGGGGGATCATCCAGCCGGCACAGGCTCGCCGTTCTCAACGCCCGAGGCCATGACGTGCTCGACCGGCTGCTCCCGCTGCGCACCCTGTGGGAGGCCGAGGGTGGGATCGCCGTGTTCAGACTCGGGCGTCGAGATCGAGGTCTACGCCGCGCGTGCCGATGCCACCGCCGCCCTCGCGGCCTACGACGACGTCGTGGAGGTGCTCACCCGGATCTGGCACGAGCACTTCGGAGGTCGCATCCGGCTCGCCGCCCAGACCCTCACCGCACTGGCCGCCGCGATGCCCGGCGCCAGTGCCGCCGAACGCCGGAACCTCGCCGCCCAGGCCGACCGGCTCCGTGCCGACGGCGACGCCGTGCTCGCCTGGTCACGCGAGCGCGGCAGCCCCTGGGGTCCTGAGGGCCAGATGTGGGTGGACCGACTCGTCGCCGAGCACCTGCGAGTGCGCTGGTTGGCCGGCGTGGGCACCGAGCAGCGCGACGAGCCGATCGACGCCTGGCAGGACGCGACCGACTCCGCCGTGAAGCTCGGACACGTCCCCGAGCAGGCGCGCGTCCGGGCCGCTCACGCCCAGGTGCTGCGGCTGACCGGCGACCCGGTACGAGCGCGGGACGAGGCGGAGACGGCCCGTGCGCTGGCCGAGCGAACTCGGAGCCCCCGGCCTGGTGGCCGACCTGATGGCCGAGGCCGGCACCTCCCGCTCCGCCGCGCGTCCCTCCGGCCGTCCGGCTGCATCGGCCGGCCCCGGCGTGCCGGCGCTGACCGCCCGCGAGGTCGAGATCCTGGCCCTCGTCGCGGAGGGCCGCTCCAACGGCGAGATCGGCAAGCAGGCTCTTCATCAGCACCAAGACGGTGAGCGTGCACGTCTCCAACATCCTCGGCAAGGCTCGGCGCGGCCAGCCGGACCGAGGCGGCGGCGATCGCGCGCCGCGACGATCTCCTACCGTAGGAGGCTGTCGAGGCTCCGCTCGCGGCGTAGCGTCGGGCTCGTGACCCTCGAGGCAGAGCGCGCCACGGCGCGAGACGGCGACACCCGCGACCTGACGATGCGCCGGTTCCAGAAGACCAGCGTGGTCGGCGGGAGCGGTCTGCCGCCGGTGCCCCTGGACGCGCTGCCCCCGGGCCCGCGGTGGCCGGCGCTCGTGCAGACCATCGCGCTGATGCGCTTCCGGCACCGCTTCCACCCCTGGCTCCACCGCCGGTACGGCGACGCGTACACCGTGAACCTCGTCCCCGGGGGCCGCCCGCTGGTGCTCTTCACCCGGCCCGAGGTCACCAAGGAGATCTTCGCCGGCGACCCCGAGGTCTTCCACGCCGGCCGGGGCAACGCCGTGCTCGGCCCGATCATGGGCGAGCACTCCCTGCTCCTGCAGGACTCGACCGAGCACCACCGGGCCCGCAAAGCTTGCTGATGCCGGCCTTCCTCGGGCATGCGCTGCGCGGCTACCGGGGCATGGTCGCCGAGGTCGCCACCGACGAGGCCGAGGGGTGGACCGAGGGTGTGCCCTTCCGTGCGCTGGAGCGGATGAACGCGCTGACGCTCGAGGTCATCCTCCGGGTGGTCTTCGGCGTGACCGACGAGGAACGGCTCGCCCGGCTGCGGCCCGCGGTGAACCGGACCGTCGAGATCAACCCCGCCGTGCTGCTCGGATGGGCCTATCCCCGCCTGCAGAAGCTCGGCCCGTGGCGGCGCACGGTAGAGAACCAGGTCGAGACTCGACAGGCTGATGTATGCCGAGATCCGCGAGCGTCGTACGGCCACCGACCTCGCCGACCGCACCGATGTCCTCTCTCGGCTGCTGGCCGCCACCGACCCCGAGGAGCCGGGCAGCGGGCTGGACGACACCGAGCCTGCGCGACCAGGCTGGTGACGCTGCTGCTCGCAGGTCACGAGACCACCGCCTCGGCGCTGTCGTGGGCGCTCGTGGAGATCGGCCGCAGCGCCGACCTGCTCGCCCGAACCCAGCACGCGGCCGACCAGGGAGACGACGCCTGGCTGGAGGCTGTCCTCAAGGAGTCGATGCGCCTGCACCCGATCATCCCGATGGTCGTCCGGACGCTCATGGCACCGGCAACGGTCGGTGGGTGGGACCTCCCGGCCGGCACCACGGTCGGGCCGTCGATCATCCTGAGCCACCAGCAGGAGTCGAACTTCGCGGACCCGGACGTCTTCCGGCCCGAGCGCTTCCTGGGCAAGGACACCCCCGCGCTCAACGTGTGGATCCCCTTCGGTGGCGGCGTGCGGCGCTGCATCGGAGCCGGCTTCTCCCTGATGGAGGGGGTCGAGGTGCTCCGCGAGGTCTTCCGCCGGTACGACGTGGAGGCTGTCGGCAGGGAGGTCCCCCAGGTCCGCAACATCACGAGCGTTCCTCGTCGCGGGGCGCGGATCCGGGTCGCGCGGAGGGCGTGACCTCGGCCGTCGCGGCGATGCTCTCGAACAAACTCGGCGTAGTCGGCGTAGTCGCTGCGGGCGACCGAGCAGGTCAGGGTCACGCCGACGCCCTCGTCGACCCACGCCCACTGGTCGCAGATCACCGAGACTGCGCCGACGCGGTGGCCGAACCGGCGGTAGCCCACGATCCGCTCGGCGAGTCTCGTAGTGCTCGATCTCCTCGACCTCGAACTCCTCCAGGCCGTTGCCCGGTGCGAGGAGGACGCGGCGGCGCCACTGCTCCCCATCACCGGTCACCGGTACGGCGCGCAGGACCGAACCGGGGGCGAACCCGCTCGCGAGGCGGCGCGGCGCCCGCGCGGCGAGCGCGATGGCCTGCTCGGGATCGGCGTGGGTCACCCAGTGCCGGGGGACGGACAGGAGAACGTCGTGGTGGCTGGTGGCCGCGTGCTGGGTCATGGCGGCAGGGTGCGCGGCGAAGGTGAAGTCGACGGTGGTGGCGGACGGGCGCTGTGGACGACCGCGCCGGCGGGGCGGCCTGTGGAGGGGAAAGGGACGGATCTGGGGCGCAACGGGAGGCTCTGGGGCACCTGAGCCCCGCCCACCGGCACGCGGCGGCGAGCGTCCGCGCGGCTAGCAAGGGGCGGAGCGGCCGGCCCGGCAGGCGGTGTCGGTACCCCCACCTAACGTCGTGTCATGGCCATCGCACGCAATCCCCAGTTCGTCACCGACTGCCCGGACCCGCTCGTCCTGGCGGAGTTCTACGGCGCCATCCTCGGGTGGACGCCGAAGACCGACCCCGACGGCAGGCTGGGCCACCGTCTTCTCCGGCGACCACTTCCTCCACTTCCAGCGGGTCGAGGACTACCGACCACCCGTGTGGCCGGGCCAGGACGTGCCGCAGCAGATCCACCTCGACGTCGACGTGGACGACCTGGACGAGGCCGAGGTCGCGGTCGTGGCGCTGGGGGCGACCAAGCACGAGCACCAGCCCGGCGAGAGCCTTCCGGGTCTTCCTCGACCCGGCGGGGCACCCGTTCTGCCTGTGCCGGGCCTCGGGCGGTGAGTGAGGTGAGGGCGATGCGCTAGCGGACGAAGGCCTCGCGGACCTCGTCCTCGGTCAGGCCGTAGTCGGCCAGGTCGTAGCGGTGCGAGGGGCGGCGTGGACCCTTGCGCGACTCGTCGTCGAGGCGGTGCACGGCATCCTGTGCGGCCTGGCTCCAGGTCAGGCCGAAGGCGTCGTAGATCGCGCCGACCGTGCCGACCGGGTCGTTCACGAAGTCGCGGTAGTCCACGTCGAAGAACTGACGCTCGTCGTACTTGGGCCGGGCCTGCCAGAAGGCGTGCCACTGCCGGGTGAGGTGGCCGAGTCTGGTCCCGGCCGAGGGTCTCGCCGACGAAGGTCGTCGAGTGGCCGGCAGTGGCCTCGGCGGAGAGCGAGCAGGCGGAGGCGACGGAGGTCACGGGCTCGCGCTGGGTCATCACGACGAGCGCGTCGGGGTAGACCTCGAGCAGGGCGTCGAGCGCGATCAGGTGCGAGGGGTTCTTGAGGACCCAGCGCTGGTCCTGGTCGTTGAGCCCGATGAGCCTGCAGGTTGCTCCGGTGCCGCTCGTAGGCGTCGGTCCAGCCCTGGGTGGCCAGCCAGCGGGAGTACGCCGGCACGTGGGCCAGCGACTCGAAACCCAGGGACTTGCCGGTCTGGCGCAGCACGCGCCAGCACTCCTCCGGCTCGGTGGCGTCGGAGTAGTGGATCCCCATGAACTCGGGGTTGCTGATGTGGTGGGCCCGGAACGCGCTCTGCATGGCGTTGAAGATCGGGTCGTCGGTCCAGGTGGCGCGCGGCGGGCGGGGCTGCGGGAACTCGGTCAGCCACATCTCCAGGCCCTGGTGCGCGGGGTCGGCGCAGAGCAGGCGGCTGAGCGCCGTCGTACCGGTGCGGGGGAGGCCGAGCACGAAGATCGGCCGCTCGATCGCGACGTCGGCGTGCGCGGGAAGCTCGGTGAAGCGGGCCTGGGTGAGCAGCCGGGCGACGAGTGCGCTCTTGACCTGGGAGCGCATGAAGTAGTTGCCGGTGCCGGTCAGCCCGGCCTCCGGGGAGCCGAGGTCCTCGACGAGGATCCGGAAGGCCTCCTCGTGCCCGGGGGCGTCGGCGAAGCCGAAGTCGGTCAGCCCGGTGGTGCGGGTCGCGGCGGCGCAGATGTCCTCGAAGGAGCCGACGTCGGAGCGCTGCCGCTCGGCCGGTGCGCTCTCAGTCGACATGGAACTCGCCGCAGTCCACGTTCAGCATCACGCCGGTGACCGCGGAGGCGAGGTCGGAGGCGAGGAACAGGGTGGCCCGGGCGACCTCCTCAGGCGAGGCGAGCCGCTTGAGGTCGGTCGGAGCGGCCTTCTCGGCGTAGACCTCCTCGTGGGTGCGCCCGGACTCGGAGGCGAGCCAGTCGAAGTAGGCCTTGTTGACGTCCTCGTAGATGTAGGACGGCGCCACGCTGTTGACCCGGATGCCGCGCGGTCCGAGCTCCGTGGCGAGCGAGGACGCGAGGTGCTTGAGCGTGCCCTTGGAGAGCTTTGTAGCCGCTGTACTCCGGCTGGCTGCTGTAGACGACGCACGAGTTGACCATGATGATCGACCCGCCCGGCTTGTCCGCGGTCTCCGCGAGCGCGTCGGCGAACAGGGCCGAGAGCCGGAGCGGGGCGAAGACGTTGGTCTCGTTGGCGGTGCGCAGGCCATCGAGGTCGAGGGTGCTGATCGGGTCCATCGGCGGGATGCCGAAGGCGTTGTTGATGAGGCAGTCGACCTTGCCGAACTCGGCCACGGCGGCGTCGACGAGCGCCTGGCGCTGGCCCTCGTCGGTGATGTCGGTCGGTACGACGAGCGCCCGGCGCCCGTAGGACCGGACCGTCTCGGCCGCCTTCTCCAGGCGCTTCGGGGTGCGGCTGGCGAGCACCAGGTCGGCGCCCATCCGCGCCGCCTCCTCGCCGAGGGAGCGGCCCAGCCCCGGCCCGACCCCGGACAGCACGACGACCTTGTCGGTCAGCAGATCCACCATGCGCGCCAGAATAGAACGTGTTTCAGTTTTGGTCGAGGGTGTTGGTCGTATTGGTAGGCGCCGGGCCGTGTCAGTCGGCGGGATCGAGGGCGAGGGAGCCGGGCGCGGGCAAGGCCCCGCCGCCCGCAGCCGCCTTGCGTGCGACGTCGGCCGCCTGCTCGCAGGTGGGCGCGAGGATGGCGGCCTCGATGCCGGCGGAGAGGGTCCAGCGGACGCTGCAGGACGCGAGGCCCTGCTCCTCGGCCAGCCTGCCGGGAGCGCGTTCCGCGCACGGCGCCGAGAGCGACGTGGACGTCGTCGGGGTGGGTGGACGCATCGAGGATCCAGGCGGTGATCGTGCCGCTCGTGCACGCCGTCGCGTCGTCGCCGGTGGCGCTGAGCCCCGCACTCGACAGCACCTGGCACGCGACCGGGCGCGGTGTGGCCAGGTCGAAGGCGTGCGGGTCGGCGCGGAGCCGCGTCAGGACCGTGGTGACCTGCGCGAGGAGCGGGCCGCAGTCGGGCTGGTCCGCGGAGGTGAGGGCCACGCTCGTGCCTCCGGCCGGGAGGAGCACGAAGCAGGCTGGGGCCGACCGGTCCGGCCCAAGCCTGGAAGCCGGCGAGACGCTTGGGGGCAAGGCCGTCGGTGTCGGCGGCGTTCCATCTCCGTCCGACCTCCGCCACGATGTCGCTGTCCTGTGCCGACGTCCAGGTGGTGCACGTGGTGGCGCCCTTGCCGAGCCGGCCAGCGAACGCGACCCGGCGCCCGGCGGCGCTCAGCCTTGCACGGGTCCAGGCTGGCCGATCGAGGCCCAGGTGGCGTCGGTCGTCCGGGCCGGCGTGGGTGCGTCGGGGGACGGCTTCCCGCTCGGCGGCCGGTCGCTGTCCTGCGACGACGGTGGCGTGTCGGACGAGGGCGTGCACCCACCGAGCGCCAGGACGGCGCAGGCCAGCACGCCGATCAGGGCACGCAGCATCGGTCGGGACACGAGCGCCACCTTTCCCTTCGCCGCGACCTCCACAAACCCCTCTGATCAGATGTGATCGACAAATCAAATCAGGTTTGGTGTCTTTGTGTCAGCGGGCATATCGCCGCCATGACGAATCCGTCCTACGAGAACCTCATGACGGCCGACATCGGCCGGATGTACTGGGCGGCGACCAAGGCGCTGCCCGACCAGGCGGACCTGATCTCCGCGGTGGCCAAGAGCCTGGCGATGGGGCTCGACACCCTGAACGTGCAGGCCGCCCTCGCCGGGGACTCCCCGGCGTTGACCGGTGCGCTGTCGATCGGCGGCGACGTGCACGCGGTGCTGCGCAGCGCGGTGATCTCGCTCAACAACGCGGCGCAGGCCGTCCTCGCCACGGCCGCGGACTACGCCCGCACCGACGACGAGGCACGCGAGGACCTCCACCGGCTCGGGCTGCGCCTGCCCTCCGTGGCCGACCCGTCTCCCGCATCGGCCGGACCGGCGCTGCCGGACCTGGCCGCGCCGGGCGCGACGACCGACATCGACATCCTGGGAATCCACATCGAGGACGTGAAGGTCGGCACCACGCCGGACCCGACGGACGTCGGCTACGAGCAGGGCCAGCAGATGGACGGTCCGGACCTGCCCGCCACACCGACGCCGGGAGCCCACTGATGGCCTTCGACTCCTACGCCTTCTCCAAGACGCTCGACGAGATCGAGAAGCCTACTCGGCTACCTGATGGGCAACGAGCGCGCGTTCCTCTACCTCCGCTCGGCCCGCAGCGAGTCGATCCAGACCACCGAGGACCTGCCGCCGGAGGTCGAGGGCATGGGCGTGTTCTACCTGGCGATCTACGAGGTGGACAACGACTACCGGTTCCCCTGCCCGGACTCGCGCTACGCGGTCAAGCCGATGTGGTCCGATGGCGAGTACTCCTCGCCGCTGCGCTTCCCGGTCTTCCGCCCGGTCGACGAGGACGGCGCGAAGGCCGCGCAGGACGCGTTCTTCACCACGCTCAAGACCAACGCGAACCTGGCGTACCAGCAGGGGGTGAGTCTGGTCGGCGGGCATCGCGGACTACTGCCGCAGCGTGTGTGCCCAGTTCACCGAGGTCAGCCCCGAGACCATCGCCGACGCCCTGGTGGACCTGCAGCGGAACACCCTCGGCAAGGCTCCACCCGCAGAACAACTCCGACTGGGCCACGATCGAGCATGTCTCGAACTTCTGGACCGGCGAGGGTGCCAGCGCGTTCGCCAGCCTTCTACGACAACTTCAACTCGATGCTCGGCCGCTGCTACACCTTCACCTGTGACGTCGTCGCCGCCTTCGGCATGCTCGCGATGCTGACCCACGGCGCCCAGGTCGGTGCGCAGAAGTTCGCCGAGAGCGTGCGCGACAACCTCAAGACGCAGTCTCGCCGAATGGGTACGGCAGGACGGCCGGCCGGCGGATCCGCCGACGGAGCCGCCCTGGATGGCGGACTTCACCAAGATCCTCGGCTCGGCCTGGGCCGTGGTCGGGGACCTGCCGGTGGTCGGGGTCGTCAAGGAGCAGGTCGACAAGTTCGTGGGCACCGTCACCGACGTGTCGCAGCCTGGTCACCGACATCGCCGACGTCAGCGGGCACAAGTTCGGGGAGACCCACGCGGACGTCAAGCCTGGAGGGCGCCGAGCAGATCTACACCGGGCTCACCGACACCCTCTACTCGACGTACTACGAGGGATACCGCTCCGGCCTGACCCAGCCTGTTGTCCGGCAACCCCCACGCGGACCCGCCCACCGATCCGGGCGCGGCGTTGCCGTTCAGCATCGACCAGGCGCTGCGCGACCTCGCCCACTCAAGGGGGCGCACCAGTGGAGTCCCGGCGAGGTCACCCACTCCGGGAGCATGACGGAGGCCGGCGACGACTACTGACCCGCGGGCGGAATAGTGAGCGCCCGCCTCGGTTGGGATGGAGGTGAGCATTCCTCGGATCGAACTCAACGACCACACGTCCATCCCGCAGTTCGGGCTCGGTGTCTGGCAGGTGCCCCAGGAGGACGCGGAGCGCGTCGTCTCCGAAGCCTTCGAGATCGGCTACCGCCACGTCGACACCGCCCAGATGTACGGCAACGAGGCCGGCGTCGGCGCCGCGATCGCGCGCTCCGGCCTGGCCCGAGAGGAGCCTGTACGTCACCACCAAGCTCAACAACAACCGGCACGAGCCGGCGCAGGCCAAGGACTCGCTGCGACGTTCGCTCGAGCCTGCTCGGCCTCGACAAGGTCGACCTCTTCCTCATCCACTGGCCCCTCCCGACCCAGTACGACGGCGACTTCGTCGCGACCTGGAAGGCGCTCCTGGAGCCTGCGGGACGAGGGCCTGACCACCTCGGTCGGCGTGTCCAACTTCCAGCCCGACCACCTCGACAAGATCGTCGAGGCGACCGGCGTCGTCCCGGCGGTGAACCAGATCGAGGCGCACCCGTACTTCGCCAACGAGGCCGCCCGCGCGGCCACCACCCGGCACGGCGCGGCCGTGCAGGCCTGGTCCCCGCTGGGCCAGGGCGGCGGCGAGCCTGGACGACCCGGCCGTGACGGCCCTCGCCGAGCGGCACGGCAAGACCCCGGCCCAGGTGCTCCTGCGCTGGGCGCTGGACCGCGGCGACATCGTGTTCCCGAAGTCGCTCAGCAAGGAGCGGCTGGCGGAGAACTTCGAGGTCTTCGACTTCGCGCTCGCGGCCGACGAGGTGGCCACGCTGGCCGCGCTCGACAAGGGCGAGGCGGGGCGGCAGGGCCCGAACCCGGACACCTTCGACTGGATCCCCGACTGATCGGGTCGCGGTCCTGAGCCGACGCGGCGGGCGGTGCGCTAGGAGATCATCCTCCGGGCCACCGCCCGCTGTCGTGCGGCGATCCTCTCGGCGTACTCCGCCTCGCTCAACCCGGCCAGCCCGGGCACCCGCGACGCCACCTCGGCGACGGGCACGACCTCGACCCCCGGCCCGTCCGCCGGACCGAGCGCGCGGGAGAAGCCTGCTGCCAGCGCAGCATGATCGGCCCGGTGCGGTGGCCGGTGGTCTCCAGCCAGTTCGCGACCGGTGTGCCACGCGGCCCCGGCGGACGCTCGGAGATCACGAACCGCAGCAGAGCGTCCTCGGAGGCCACGGCCTGGGCCTTCGTGAGCGAGGTCTGGTGGGTCTCGTAGTCGGTGGAGGCGTACCAGTCGGAGCCGATCTGGATGGCCTGGTAGGTGCAGTCGTCGCAGCGGGGGACGGTCACGATCATCGCCTCGTCCTCGGCGAGTCTCGTAGTGCCCGATCGAGGAGTACTGCGAGGACAGCCCGCCCGGTGTCGAGGAGGGCACGGTGAGGGTGTTGACCGGCTCCTTGTACTGGAAGAAGTGCGGGAAGGCGAACCAGGTCTGGATCGAGCCGGTCAGTGAGCGGGCGGCGACCTCGTACTTCTTGCGGAGCAGGTCCTCGGTCAGCGGACGCCGGGGGCGACCGACGGTGTCGGCCCGCTCGATGCTCAGCGTGCCGCGCTCCTCGGTGTCCCAGTCGTTGAACACCTCGCGCACGATGAGGGTCTTCGCGCCGGGCTCGGCGGTGTAGGCGAAGGAGAAGGCTCCCATCTGGCTCGACGTCCAGACTCGCGCTCGTCGAAGGCCATCAGCGAGGTCGCGGCCGAGTCGGCGGAGTAGGTCCCGCCCATCACCTGGAAGGACAGGTCGGCCGACGTGCCGCGGCGGCCCCGGATCACGTACGAGACGCCCTCGCGCAGGTAGGCGTGGAGGTAGACCGCGTCCGGGTTGTCGAGCCCCTGCCGCGAGAACTGGTGGGTGGGGTTGATGAAGAGCGGTTGCTCCAGGTCGTAGTCGAAGGCGGTCTGCAGCGCCATCCGGATCCGGCCGGCGAGGTAGTCGTAGCCCTCGAGCCGGTCCGCCTCGGTCCGGATGAAGGGCGCGTTGGCGATCAGGCTCCTCGGCCTCGGCGATCGCCGTCTGCAACGGACCGGTCAGCCCGAGCGAGGCCGACATCAGCCGGCCTTCGCGATGATGTTCTCGGCGTACTGCTCCAGGTGCTTGATCTTCGTCTCGAGCGGCTCGGTGTCGGGTCCCTTGATGTACGGCACCCGGAAGCCCACGATGCAGTCGGTGACCCCGCGCTCCTCCAGCCGCTTCACGCCGTCGACCGTGTAGGCGTCGTAGGAGATGACGTGGACCTCGAACTCGTCGGGGCCGCGGGTGTCGCCCTCCTCCGCACGGATCTCGGCGAGCCGGGTGAGCAGGCGGTCCAGGCTCCTCACCGTCCCCGCCGGCGTGCATCCACCCGTCCCCCTTGCGTACGGCGCGCCGCAGCGCCGCGTCCGAGTGGCCACCCACCAGCAGCGGGATCCGCTCGGTCGGCGCGGGGCACTGCTGGAGCGGCTCGATGTCGAAGAACTCCCCGGAGTAGCCGAAGAAGGTCGGTTCGTCGCCGGGCTGGGTGAGCCCGCGCAGGATGTCCATGCACTCGTCCATCCGCTTGCCGCGCCGCTCCCACGGGACGCCGAGCGCGGCGAAGTCCTCGGGCCAGGGAGACAGCCCGACGCCGAGGCCGAGCCGGTTGCCCGACAGGAACGCCAGCGACGAGGCCTGCTTGGCGACCAGGACGGGCGGGCGGATCGGCAGCCTTCAGCACGAAGGGGGTCAGCCGCAGGGTCGAGGTCTGCGCGAAGAGGTGCGCGCACAGGATGAAGGTCTCGATGAACTCCTTGCCGAGCAGGAACTCCCGGTCCCCGGTGTCGGTGTAGGGGTACTTCGAGTCCGACTCCTGCGGGTAGATCAGGCTGTCCGCGATCGTCATCGAGGTGTAGCCCGCCGCCTCGCAGGCCTGGGCGAGCGGGGCGTAGTAGCCGGCGTGGGTCATGCCCTCGGCGAAGGAGAAGCGCATGGGCGAAACACTAGAACGTGTTCTAGATTTCTGCCAGAGTGCAGGCATGGCGGGACTGCCGAAGGAGAAGCCCGAGGGGCTCGACAAGCCGATCGTCGCGACGATCATCAAGTACGGCGCGAAGGCGAACGTCCGGGCCTTCCGGCTCACCAACGGCCGGATCGGCGCGAAGTGGCGGATCGGCGCGGGCTGGCGCAAGCCGGTCCCGGTGCTGCTCCTCGACCACGTCGGGCGCAAGAGCGGCGCGCGGTTCACCACGCCGCTGCTCTACCTGCCCGACGGCAGCGACCTGGTGGTCGTCGCCTCGCAGGGCGGCCTGCCGAGGAACCCGCAGTGGTTCCACAACCTCGTCGCGACGCCCGACACGACGGTCGCGCTGCCCCGCGAGCGCGCCCGGCCGGTGCGCGCCCGGGTGGCCGGGCCGGGAGAGCGGGCGCTGCTGTGGCCGCGCCTGGTCGACCTGTACGCCGACTTCGACGAGCTACCAGTCGTGGACGGACCGGGAGATCCCGGTCGTCGTCCTGGAACCCCGCTGAGGACCGAGGAGCACCCGTGGACCTGCAGGAGCCTGAGCGACCGCGCGGAGATCACCGACGCGATCACCCGCTACACCCTCGCCGTCGACGAGGGCGACTTCGACCGGTTGGACACCGTCTTCACCCCGGACGCGCACATCGACTACACCGAGAGCGGCGGCGTCGTCGACACCTACGAGGTGGTCAAGGCGTGGCTGGCCGAGGCGCTGCCCGGTTTCTCCCGGCACCGGCTGCACACGGTGGGCCAGATCGCCTTCGACTTCACCGAGGGGCGCGACGCGGCCGAGGTGACGGCGTACTTCCACAACCCGATGCGGATCTCCGACGGCCGCGGCGGTGAGCGGGTGGTTGAGGTGGGCGGCCTCTACCGCCACTCCTTCGTGCGCACCGACGCCGGCTGGCGCTCGCGCCGTCTCCACGAGCAGGTCGTCTGGACACGCGGTTTCTGATTTCACCACCCGACCCGGAGAATGGGCCGGGTGAGCGACCAGAACGAGCCCCGCGCCGACCGCCCCGTGCTCAACGGGCTGGTGGCGCTGGTCGGCGTCGGCCTCGGGGTGGGCCTGCTCGTGGCGCTCGTCGCGGTGGTCGGCATCAAGGTCCTGGGTGTCGGCGGTGACGGCGGCGACGCCTCCGGTGGTACGACGGTGCACGACTCGATGTACCTCCCGAGCCCGGTCGAGACCGAGGTCTCCAGCGGCCCGCTGATCACGCTGAACACCGAGGACCCGGACGACGAGGGCACCGACTCCGCCGGCGACGAGCCGTCGGACGAGGCGACCACCGAGGACACCGCCTCGGAGTTGCCGAAGGCCGGCCAGATCTCGCTCCAGGCCGTCGACAGCACGGTCAGGCTCCGGGGAGCGGATCTACTTCAGCGGCGTCTACCCCGGTGGCGAGGGCGCCATCTTGTGGCTGCAGCGCTGGCAGGACGGTGCGTGGGCGGACTTCCCGGCCAGCGTCGGGGTCGCCAACGGCACCTTCTCCAGCCTACATCTTCACCGGCGTCAGCGGCCTCAACCGGTTCCGGGTGATCAACCGCGACACCGGCACCGTGAGCAACGAGATCAGGGTCACCGTCAACTGAGGTCCCGACCCGCTCAGGCGGTCGGCACGACGAGCAGGGCCCAGGCCACGACCGGGGCGACCAGCACGATCGACATGCCCCACTGCATGAGCCGCTTGAAGACCATCTCGCGCTCGTCCGCGTCGGCGTTGGCGACCACCAGGGCGCCGTTGGTCGAGAACGGGCTGCAGTCGACGACCGAGCCTGGAGATGGCCAGGGCCGCGATCAGCGCGATCGCGTTGACCTGGTCGGTGAGCAGGAAGGGCACGGCGAGCGGGATCAGTGCGCCGATGATGCCGGTGGTCGAGGCGAAGGCCGACACGATCGCGCCGATGAGGCAGATGAGCAGCGCGGCGACCAGCGGTGAGCCCACCTTCGCGACGCTGTCACCGAGCCAGTCGACGACACCCTCGTTCTGCAGCAGCGTCACGTAGGTGACGATGCCGCCGATGAGCAGGACGGTGCCCCAGGCTGATCTTCTCCACCGCACCCTTGGCTGACGCCGGGAAGACCAGGGTGAGGGTCACCGCGATCGTCAGCGCGGTGAAGCCCACGTCGAGGTCGAAGCCGAGCGCGCCGACCATGAGCGCGACCAGACCGACCAGGGTGAGCGAGCGCTGCGGGTTGAGCCGGGTCACGTCCTCCGGGTCGTCGCTGCGGGTGCTGCGGCGCGCCTCGACGGCCGAGTGGGGGTCGCGGTCGCGACGCCGTGCGTGGCGGCGTACGACGCCTGCTCGGCCTCGTTGCCCATCGCCCCCACGGCGACGGTGTCCCGCCCGCGGGCCACGAGCCTGGCGTCCGCCGAAGGCGAGGTAGGTGATCGCCGCGATCAGGGTGGCGGCGGAGAAGGTGGTCACGAACAGCACGCCCTGGTTGCCCGGCAGGTCGTTGGTGTCGACGACGCCGTTGGTGATCGAGCCGAAGATGCCGATGGGGGAGAAGGCTGCCGGCGGTCGCGCCCTGCACGACCATCATGCCCATCATCACCGGGTGGATCCGGTAGCGCAGCGCGAAGCCCATCGCGACCGGCGCGACGATCGCGACGGCCGCCGGGCTGACCGCGCCGATGGCGGTGACCACCGCGCAGACGAAGAACATCGCCCAGGGCACCAGGGCCACCCGCCCGCCCACGGCGCGGACCGCGGCGTGCACGATCCAGTCGACGGTGCCGTTGTTCTTGGCCAGCGCGAAGAGGTAGGTGACGCCGACCAGGATCACGAACAGGCCGCTGGGGAAGCCGGCGAGCACGTCCTCCGTCGTGGCGTCGTAGACCGCCAAGCCGACGACGAAGGACGCCACGAGCGCCAGCGCGCCCATGTTGACGCCGCGCACGGTGGCGACCAGGAAGACCACCGCCAGCACGGCGAGCGAGATGAGTTCGTGGGACATGGTTCTCCTGGGGAGGCCGAGGATGTGATGGGCGTCATACGTGCGAGCGTCAGTGTGCCAGTGGCTAGGCCACCTGTCCACTGGGATCACCGAACCACTACGATGCGTCTCATGCCCGAGAACGGTGATCGTCGCCCCCCGCTCCCGCCGATGCGCCGTGAACGGCTCTACGAGAGCCTCGCGAACCACATCTCGGACTTCATCGAGGCGCAGGGACTCGTCGGCGGTGACCGGCTGCCGCCCGAGCGCCAGGCTCGCCGCCGAGCCTGGGCGTGAGCCGGGCGACGCTCTCGCGAGCCCTGGCCTCGCTCGAGACCCAGGGCCGGATCGAGGTGCGGCACGGAGTGGGCGCGCTGGTGCGCGACGCGTCCGGGTCGACCACCGTGCTGCCCGCCGTCGAGGCGCGCCCGCGCACGGAGGTGGTCGCGGCGCGCGAGGCGATGCTCGCCGGGATCGCCCGCGCGGCGGCGGCCAACCCGCAGGGCTCGCTGCGCCTGGCGATGCTCGCCGACGACGGCCAGCCGCGCAGACTTCGAGCACACCTGGCGCTGCGTCCGACGCCTCGCCGACTCCGCGCTGCTCGCCGAGGCTCGACGACAGCCTCGCCGCCCATGCCCCCGCGCCGTCGTACTCACCCGCGTTGCAGGCGAGCCTCGACCGTCTCGCCGAGGCGATCATCCGCGGCGACGCGGCCGCCGCGGCGACCGCCTGTGCGGGCCTGCTCGGCGACGGTTCCTGATCAGCCGCCCGCCACCCAGGTGCGCAGACTCGTCGCCGTCGGCGTCGAGCAACGGGGGGAGCAGTGTGCGCGGTGAAGGTGGTCTCCGCGCCGTCCGCGGCGAAGAAGCGCAGGGGCGGGCCGGGCAGGGTCACCGGTCCGAGGCTCGCGTGCTCGACGTCGACCAGCAGTCCCTGGCTCGCGGTCTGCTCCCAGGCGTAGACCTCGTCGAGCGTGCGCACCTTCCCCGCCGGTACGCCGAGCTCGGCCAGCCGCGCGAGCAGACTTCTCCGCCGGCCACGGCGCGAAGGCCTCCTCGACCACGGCGACGGTGCGCTCGCGGGCGCCGACTCGTTCCGGGTTCGTCGCGAGGCCGGGCGTGGCGGGGTCGATGCCGAACCCGGTGCAGAAGCGGTGCCACAGGCCCTCGCTGCCCAGCGCGATCTGCACGGCGCCGTCGAGGCAGCGGAACAGGCCGTAGGGAGCGATCGAGGGGTGGTGGTTGCCCTGGGCCCGCCCGACCTCGCCGGCGACGGTCCACCGAGTGCCCTGGAAGGCGTGCACGCCGACGACTGCCGCGAGCAGGCTGGTCCGCACCACCTGGCCACGGCCGGTGCGTCCGCGCTCGTGGAGGGCGGCGAGCACGCCGTAGGCGCCGTACATCCCGCTGAGCAGGTCCGCGATCGGTACGCCGACCCGCTGCGGGTCCTCGGGCCCGGACCCGGTCAGCGACATCAGTCCGGCCTCGCCCTGGGCGATCTGGTCGTAGCCCGCACGCCCGCCCTCGGGGCCGTCGTGGCCGAAGCCGGTGATCGAGAGCACGACCAGCCGTGGGTTGCGGGCCATCAGGCTCCTCGATGCCGAGCCCGAGTCGCTCGAGGACGCCGGTGCGGAAGTTCTCGACGAGCACGTCGGCCCGGTCGACGAGCGCGAGCAGGGTGTCGCGGTCCGCGGCGTCCTTGAGGTCGAGCGCGATCGACTGCTTGTTGCGGTTGGCCGCCAGGAAGTACGTCGCGACCGGGTCCTCGGACGGCCCGACGAAGGGCGGACCCCAGCCGCGGGTGTCGTCGCCGTGCCCGGGCGCCTCGACCTTGACGACCCGGGCGCCGAGGTCGCCGAGCATCATCGTCGCGTGCGGGCCGGCGAGCCCCCGGCTCAGGTCGACGACGACGGTGCCGGCGAGCGGGCCGGAGGACACGGGCATGGTGGCTCCTGAGGGTTGGTTCAATGGACCAGTGGCCTAGCCACTGATGCAGGCACTATGCCATGGGCCCCTGGACGCGTGCACGGGGGGAAGTTCGGCGAGCCGGGAACAACCCGGCGAGGACGCCCGTTGTGCCCTGTGTCAGACTTGAGTCCATCCGGCTCAACTAACTTGAACCAGCCGCTGAGCACAGCAGGAGGAAATACACATGGCACGAGTCTGTCGGCATCGACCTCGGTACGACGAACAGCGTCGTCGCGGTCCTCGAGGGCGGCGAGCCCACGGTCATCGCGAACGCGGAGGGCGCGCGGACCACCCCGTCCGTCGTCGCCTTCGCGAAGAGCGGTGAGGTGCTCGTCGGCGAGGTCGCGAAGCGCCGGGCGGTCACCAACGTGGACCGCACCATCCGGTCGGTCAAGCGCCACATGGGCACCGACTGGACCACCCACATCGGCGACCCGGTGGACAAGGACTTCACGCCGCAGCAGATCTCGGCGTTCATCCTGCAGAAGCCTGAAGCGCGACGCGGAGGCCTACCTCGGCGAGACCGTGACCAACGCGGTCATCACCGTCCCGGCGTACTTCTCCGACGCCCAGCGCCAGGCCACCAAGGAGGCCGGCGAGATCGCGGGCCTCAAGGTCGACCGCATCGTCAACGAGCCCACCGCCGCGGCGCTGGCCTACGGCCTCGACAAGGGCGACGACCAGACGATCCTCGTCTACGACCTCGGTGGCGGCACGTTCGACGTGTCCCTGCTGGAGATCGGTGAGGGCGTCGTCGAGGTCAAGGCGACCAGCGGTGACAACCACCTCGGTGGCGACGACTGGGACAACGCGATCGTCGAGTGGATGGTCAAGAAGTTCAAGGACGCCAACGGCGTCGACCTCTCCGCCGACAAGATCGCCGCGCAGCGCCTCCAGGAGGCCGCGGAGAAGGCGAAGATCGAGCTTGTCCTCCTCCAGCGACACCACGATCCACCTGCCCTACATCACCCACGGCGAGAACGGCCCGCTGCACTTCGAGGAGCGGCTCACCCGCTCGGAGTTCCAGCGGCTGACTGCCGACCTGCTCGAGCGCACCAAGGCGCCTTTCCAGAACGTCCTCAAGGACGGTGGCATCGCGGTCTCCGCGATCGACCACGTCGTCCTCGTCGGCGGCTCGACCCGCATGCCCGCGGTCACCGAGCCTGGTCAAGGAGCCTGCTCGGCGGCAAGGAGCCCAACAAGGGCGTCAACCCGGACGAGGTCGTCGCCGTCGGCGCCGCCCTGCAGGCCGGTGTCCTCGCCGGTGAGGTCAAGGACGTGCTGCTCCTCGACGTCACCCCGCTCTCGCTCGGCATCGAGACCAAGGGCGGCGTGTTCACCACGCTGATCGAGCGGAACACCACGATCCCGACCAAGCGCTCGGAGATCTTCACCACCGCCGACGACAACCAGCCGTCGGTCGAGATCAAGGTCGCCCAGGGCGAGCGGGCCATCTGGTCGCAGAACCAGGGCCTCGGCAACTTCGAGTCGACCGGCCTGCCGCCGGCTCCGCGCGGCGTGCCGAAGATCGAGGTCACCTTCGACATCGACGCCAACGGCATCGTCCACGTCTCCGCCAAGGACCAGGCGTCCGGCCGCGAGCAGTCGATGACGATCTCGGGAGGCAGCGCGCTGTCCAAGGACGACATCGACCGCATGGTCAAGGAGGCCGAGCAGTACGCCGAGGAGGACGCCAAGCGTCGCGAGGCCGTCGAGGTCCGCAACCAGGGCGACCAGGCTCGTCTACACCACCGAGAAGTTCCTCGCCGACAACGGCGAGAAGATCCCCGGACGACGTCAAGGCCGAGGTGACCACGGACCTGGAGGCGCTCAAGGGCGTCCTCGAGAACGCCGAGTCGAGCGCCGACGACCTCACCGCCGCGATCTCCAAGGCTCGGTGAGTCCAGCCAGAAGATGGGCGCCGCGATGTACGCCGCCGCCGAGGCGGACTCCGCCGCGGCCGGTGGCACCACCGGCGCGACCGGCGAGTCCGACGACGACGTCGTCGAGGCCGAGATCGTGGACGAGGACACCGAGGGCGACGCCAAGTGACCGAGGAGAACCTCACCCCGGAGGGGGAGCAGCCCGACCAGGCTGCTCCCTCGCCGGAGGGCGAGCCGGCCGCCGAGGCCGAGCCGGCCGCCGAGGAGGCGACCCCCGAGGCCGACGAGCCTGACGGTCACCAAGATCGCGCTCGAGGAGCGGACCCTGGACCTGCAGCGACTGCAGGCCGAGTACCTCAACTACAAGCGCCGGGTCGAGCGGGACCGGGAGGCTGCTGCGCGAGAACGCGACGTACACCGCGCTGGCGCCGATCGTCGACGTGCTCGACACGATCGACCGGGCGCGGGAGCACGAGCCGCTCGAGGGCGGCTTCAAGGCGACCGCCGAGCAGACTCGAGCGGGTCGTGTCCGGGCTGGGGCTGGTGAAGTTCGGTGCGCCGGGCGACGCCTTCGACCCGACCGTGCACGAGGCGCTCTCGCACATCGGCACCGATCCCGAGGTCGAGGTGACCACCTGCAAGGTGGTCGCGAAGGCCGGCTACAAGATCGGCGAGCGCGTGGTCCGCGCAGCGCAGGTCCTCGTGGTCGACCCGGTCGAGGGCTGAGTGAGCACGACAGACAGCAGGAGGGAGGTGCGCGATGAGTGACGACGGCATCCGGTCCGACTGGGCCAGCAAGGACTTCTACAAGGAGACTCGGTGTCGCGAAGACCGCGACGCAGGACGAGATCAAGAAGGCCTACCGCAAGGCTCGCGCGCGCCCACCACCCCGACTCGCACCCCGACGACACCGCCAAGCACGAGAAGTTCAAGGCGGTGGCGGAGGCCTACGACGTCATCGGCGACGCCGACAAGCGCAAGAAGTACGACGAGGCACGCGAGATGTTCCGCCGCGGCGGCTTCCCCAGTGGGTTCGGCGGCGGGTACGGCGGTGGGGGCAACGTCAACGTGGAGGACCTGCTCCGCGACCGGGCCGGCGGCCCGGGTGGCGGTGGCTTCGGCGACCTGTTCGGCGACCTGTTCAGCGGGGGCTTCGGCGCCGGCCGGCGGGCGCCTCGGGCCAGCCGGGGCGGGGACCTGGAGACCACCGCGACGATCGGTTTCACCGAGGCGCTCGAGGGCGTCACGGTGGCCCTGCGGATCGCCTCCGAGGGGGCCTGCCCGACCTGTCACGGCACGGGCGGCAAGCCCGGCACGAAGCCGCACGCCTGCCCGGTGTGCGAGGGCACCGGGATGGTCACCTCCTCGGTCGGCGGGGCGTTCTCGATGAACGAGACCTGCCCGGCCTGCGGCGGTCGCCAGGCTCGTCTACGACGAGGCGTGCCCCACCTGCCACGGCAGCGGCACCGGCCAGGCGACCCGCACGATCCAGGCCAAGATCCCCGCGGGGGTCAAGGACGGCCAGCGGATCCGGCTGCGCGGCAAGGGTGCGCCCGGCGGCAACGGCGGCCCGGCCGGCGACCTCTACGTCACCGTCAAGGTCACCGGGCACCGCGTGTTCGGGCGCAAGGGCAACGACCTCACCGTCGACGTACCGGTCTCCTTCACCGAGCTCGCGCTCGGTGCGGAGATCAAGGTGCCGACGATGGCCGGCGCTCCGGTCACCCTCAAGGTGCCGGCGGGCACGCCCAACGGCCGGACCTTCCGGGTGCGCGGCAAGGGCGCGGCCAAGGCCGATGGCTCGCGGGGCGACCTGCTCGCCACGGTCGAGGTGCAGGTGCCGGCGACGCTCGATGCGGAGGCCCGGGCCGCGCTGGAGGCCTATGCCGCCGCGACGGCCGGCAGACTCGCTGCGGGCGGGCCTGTTCGAAGAGCAGGCCGGCTGATGCCCGGCCTGCCGCCCCAGGGCCCGCCCGGTGCCGAGGACTCCGTCTTCGTCATCAGCGTGGCCGCGCAGGCTCAGCGGGCTGCACCCGCAGACCCTTCGCACCTACGAGCGGGTCGGGCTGATCACGCCCGGGCGCACCGGGGGCGGCGGCCGGCGGTACTCCTACCGCGACATCGAGCGGCTGCGGGAGATCGCCGAGTCGACCGCCGCCGGCATCGGGATCGAGGGCGTCAAGCGGATCCTCGACCTGGAGAACACCGTGACCGCGCTGCGCGGGCGCAACGCCGGTCTGGTCGCCGAGCCTGGAGGCCGCGCACGAGGCGCTGCGCCAGGCGCTCAGCGCCCGGCCGCCCGCACCGCCGGCCCGGCTGCCGGCGCTGCCGCAGCCGCCGGCCGGGCAGTCCCTGGTGGTCTGGCGCCGTCAGCGCGGGTAGGTCCCCTGCTTGGCCTCGGTCCAGCACGACCGGTCATCGATCCCGTCGGGCGTGCTGTTCGGGGTGCCGTTGGCATTGAAGCCGATGTCGTCCTTGAACGGGTACACCCGGATCTGCAGGTTCGGCAGCGTGATGTTGCCGGTGACCTGGGCCTGCCAGAGCCTGGCCGTAGACCTGGGTCAGCGAGCCGCGGGTGGCATCGATCCCGGTGAAGCCCTGGCCGTTGACGTGCCCGCCGTTGCCCGTGCCGGAGTAGGCCTGCGGGCCGGTCGGGCCGGGTCCGAAGAACCCGCCGTCGTACGTCGAGGGGACGCCGAACGGATTGGCCAGGTACGGCGCCGCGCCGGGCGCCGTCGTCAGGTCGGTCGTCGCCTGCCCGAGCCTGCGTGCTGCCCTGGAGGCTGATGCCCGCGCCGCGCAGCGTGGTGACGTCGAGCGCCGCGTTGGCGGCCCTCGTCTCCAGCCCCGCACCGCCGTCGCCGGCGGTGAGCCTTGAGGGTGTACCTGATGCCGCCCGCGATGGTCTCCGTCTTCGACACGCAGAGCCCGTCGAGGCTGGCGCTGGCGAAGCCCGCGCGCAGCACGTTCTTCCAGGTGCCGTCGCCCAGGCGTACCGGCGCCATCCCGAAGGCAGCGTCGTCGGCGGTGATCTGCGAGGAGGAGAAGGTGGCGTTGCCGTCCTGGATCACCAGGGTCGCGTCGAAGCCGAGCACCTGGTTCCAGGTGAGCGTGGCGAGCGCGCCGAGGGTTCCGAGCCCCGCGCCGAGCAGGGCGCCCATCCGGCGCCAGCGGGTGCCGCGTCGTCCCTGCTCCATCAGACCACCGAGATCGTCGTGCTGGGCAGCCTGGATGGAGTTGAGCGGGTTGCCGGAGCCGTCGACCGGGACCTGGGTGTAGGGGTCGCTGGCGTTCTCGCGGTGGGTGACCAGGTAGTAGAGGTCGAGGTTGATGCCGAGCAGGGTGTAGTCCTTGCCGCCGCCGAGCCACTGCGCGAGGCCGCCGGCGAAGTCCGAGGCGCTCAGGCTCGCAGGTGCCGCCGATGCCCAGGAAGCCGCCGCGGGCGGTGCCGCCGACCAGCCCGCAGGCCAGGTGCGTGGCGGTCGGCGGCTGCGCGACCGGGACCGTGAACGAGCCTGTCCCCCGTCGCGAGCACCTCGGTCCACACGCCCGGACCGCCGATGGTGATGGCCTGGTCGGGGTCGATGGTGAGCCGGTAGTTCTTCGCGGCCTTGGGCGCGGGAGCGTCCGTGCTGTCGCCGTACAGCCTGGATGTCGGTCGTGCCGGCCGTCGGGCAGGTGGAGACCGGAGCGCCCTTGGCGGTGCAGAACTGCAGCCCGCTGAACGCCACCTGGTAGAGGTCGGTGCGGGAGCCGGCGGCGGCGTAGTAGACGGTGTTCGGGAACTTGCGACCGTACGCCGTGCGGATCTGCCCGATCGCGGCGCTGGCGTCGGAGGTGGCGACGTTGCCCGACTGCAGGTGCCAGCGCACGCCGGCCAGGCAGGGGTACATCCGCCCGGCCGCGTTGAAGTCGCCGTTGCCGTTGTCGAGTCTGGATGTCCTGGCGGCGCTGCTGGGGGTCGCTGCTGCCGGGCTGGTCGCAGGCGAAGGGCTGCGCAGCGCTGCTCAGGGGCTGGCCGAGTGCCTCGTCGCCGACGCGCGGCAGCAGGAGGGCGGCGGCCCCCAGGGCGAGCACGGTCAGCAGCACCAGCCAGCGCTGGCGCCGCACGGACAGCGTCACGACGCCGTCGCGGCCGCGCGTCGGCGCCCACCGCGCGCCCGCCGTGGCGCCTTCTCGCCCCACGCCCAGACCATCGAGCCGCCGAGGATGCCGAGCACGGAGCCGACGAGGTAGCCGCCCAGGTTGGCCGCGACGAAGGCCGCCAGCGCGAGCAGCACGGCCAGGATCCCCAGCAGCGCGCGGTAGTGCGGCGCGAACCACGAGACCAGGCCGAGGAGCACCAGCCCACCGCCGAGGATGTAGCCGGCCGAGTAGGCTCCACCCGCCGCTCACCGCCAGCACGAACGAGAAGAACATCGAGCGGATGATCCAGGCGCCCGCGGCGACGCACCACAGCCCGCCCCAGAAGGGACGAGTACGGCGGAAGGCGCCGAACCACGCCCAGGCCGCCTTCACCCGGGCGGCCATCAGCCGGCCGCCTGGGTCGGGCAGTCGGCCTGGGTCTTGTGACCGGGCACGACCTTGATCTTCAGGTTCGGCAGGGTGATCGCCCCCTGCAGGTTGATGCCGTAGGTGTCGCCGCCCAGGCCGCCGACGTTGATCCGGTCGACGGTCAGCCCGAAGTCGCCGGCGTCCGGCTTCGTCTGCCCGGCGGGCCAGGTGATGCCGGCGGTGGCGTCCACGGTGTTGGCGCTCTGGCCCAGGTTCATGCCGCTGATGAGGTTGCCGAAGCCGTTGAGCGAGCGGGAGTTGATGAACAGGTTGCTCGCGGTGATGTGGTTGCCGCCGGTGAGCAGGCCGTTGGCGTCGTAGGTCAGCGGGTTGCCGGCGCCGTCGGTGGTGGTGTTGCTGCCGGTGTTGAAGCTTGCTCCGGACCGGGACGCCGGCGAGGATCATCAGCGTCACCTCGCCGACGACGGGCACGCTCTCGTGGGCGATGGCGCACAGCCCGGCGAGCCTTCGCGGAGCGGATCCCGAGCTCGGCCACCCCGTTGTCCTGACCGGTCGCGGTGTCGTTGGTCGCCAGGAAGCCGGCGGCCTGCGCGCCCTGCAGGTAGTTGGAGTAGAGCCTGGAACTCCTGGTTGGACGTCGTGAAGTTCACCGCCAGCACGTTGCTGCTGACGAGCCTGGAACATCGCGACCAGCGCCGCGAACCCGCCGGCGAGCGGCACCAGCGCTCGCCGGCGGGTGCCCCGCCGGGTCTGGGCCTGCGCGGCCATCGCAGCGGCCCGGTGGGCCGCCTCCCTCTTCGCACGGGCCACGAGGCCCAGACGCCGGCTGGTCATCGGGCCGCCCGCTTCGCCGTACGACGGGCGGTGCGCCGGGCGTCGCGCTCGGCGAAGCGCGCCAGCCTGCTTCTCGGTGTACGGCGCCCACGCGAACACCAGGCCGGAGCCGGCGATGCCGAGCACCATGCCGATCAGCCAACCCCCCAGGTTGGCCAAGGGCAGCGAGGCGACGGCGAGCATCATGGCGACGATCGCGGGGAAGTGCCGCTGGGCGGGGACGACGACGGCGACGAGGGCCGCCGCGGCCATGCCTCCGGCGAGGAGCAGCGGGGTGATGCTGCGCACGCCGACGGTCGTGTAGAACTCCAGGCTCTCGCCGAGCAGCGGGCTGGCGATGAACCAGGCGCCGCCGAGCAGGACGAGCGAGCCCCAGAAGGGGCGCGTGCGGCGGAAGCGGGTGAAGCCCGTGAGTGCCCGGCGCAGGTGCGACGGTCGCACCGGGGCGGCAGGAGTGACGGTGGTGACGGTGGGGGTGGTCGCGCGTGCGGCGGTGCCGGCGACGGGGTCGATCGACCCGGTCATGGGGTGTCCCTACGCAACGAGTGGGTGCCCCGCGGAGGCGCGCAGGGGTGCGCGCGCCTCCGCGGGACGAGGGTTCAGCGGCGTCGGGCGGGAGCGGACCCGAGCGCCGGGGAGCAGCCGGCGATCAGTTGCCGAGCGCGACGGACAGCGACAGGTTGTCCAGGTCCAGGCTCTGCAGCGTGATGGCGTAGGCCTTCGCGTTGACGTTCGGCAGGTCCGCCGAGGAGCCTGGTCAGCGCGAACGCGTCGCCGACGTAGCCGCTGGAGGTGTCCTTGTTCGCGAATCCCGCCTCGGACTGCGCGACACCGATGGTGGTGGTGCCGAGTTCGGCTCCGTCGGGGGTGTTGAGGGTCTTCGCGTTGAGGCCGACCGAGCCGAGCGCGATGGTGGTGTCGGTGGACTTCACCTCGAGGTGCGCCGGCAGGTTGAGCAGCGGGATCGTCACGTTGGGGGTGACGACCTGGATGCCGCTCGCGTTGGTGTTCGACCCCGTCTCGGCGTAGATCGTGGCCTGGTTGCCCCCTGCGACGTTGGCTGCGCCGGTGCGCGCCTTCAGGCCGTCGCTGGTGATGCGGTCGCTGTTGAGCGTGAACCCGTCGGCGGATGCGAGCACCGCGCCGACCATGCCCTGCAGCATCGCGACCCCGAGTCCCGCTGCGAGCAGCGAGGCGGGGACGGTCACGGCCGCGAACCTCTTCAGACGGGTGCGGCCCATTCCTTCTTCGTGCATGTTCATCTGTGTTCCCTCCCAAAGGCATCCGCCGATCCCTCCCGAACCGGCGGCGGAAGCCTGGCCGCATCCCCATGCCCTTGGCCAACCGTGACGGAGTGTGACACACATCTCCAGGTGTGCGCGACACTCCGTCGCGGATTTCTCCTCAGGTGGGAGAGGTGCCGGCCGATGCAGACCTGATCACGTAGCGTTCCGGCCGTGTCCCACCGAGCCGAGCGGCGACCCTGGCTGCGCACCGCGCTGGGCGTGACCGCGCTCGTGCTCTTCTTCGCCGGCGTGCTGGTCGTGATCGCCGCGCTGGCCTTCTCGGTGAAGGTCTCCGGGCACTCGATGGAGCCGACCCTCGGCGACGGCGACCGGCTGCTGGTGAACCCGTTCGCCGGCGACGACATCCACCGCTTCGACATCGTCGAGACCACCCTCGGGGACCGGGAGATCCCGCTGGTGAAGCGGGTGATCGGGATGCCGGGCGACCGGGTCCGTGCCGACGCGTCCGGCGCGGCGCCCGTCGTACGGGTGCGTCCCGCGGGCTCCGCCCGTGAGTACGTGGTCGACAACCCCACGTGGGCGGGCCGGGTCGGCGCCAAGACCCAGCCCTGCTGCACCCCCGAGGGCACCACGGTCCAGGGCACGACGAAGCCCGGCTGGGTGACCGTGCCGGAGGACTCCTACTGGGTCGTCGGGGACAACTGGGGTGGCTCCGACGACTCCCGGACCTTCGGCTTCGCGCGGGCCGACCACATCGAGGCACGGGTCTCCTTCCGGCTGCAGCCGTTCGGCGACTTCGGTTCGCTGGAGGACGACGTACGGCTGGTTCCTGCGACACCGTGACTGAGATCCCTGTGCCGTTCGCCACAGGAGGCACTAACCTCAGCCCGTCGGGACCGTCGGGTGGCATGGGGGCACTGCGGTACTCACAGGACGGAAGGTGCACGTGGACGCAGTGCTGGACTGGCTCAGGGACTGGGCCGACCACGTCGACTGGTTCGCCTTCGTGTCGATCCCGTTCTTCACCGGGATCGTCGGCTGGTTGATCAACTGGTCCGGCCTGTGGATGCTCTTCAAGCCGGTCGGCTTCTGGGGCTTCCGGGTGCCCGGCCTGCGTGAGGTCGCGGGCATCCTGCCGCGCAAGGCTGCAGGAGATCCCGGGGTGGATGGACGGTGGCTTCGGCTGGCAGGGCATCGTGCCCGCGCGGGCGGCCAAGATGGGCAGCATCGCGGTCGACAAGGTGATCGCCAGAACTCGGCACGCCCGCGGAGTTCTACGCCCAGGCTCGAGCCCGACCAGATCGCCGAGCACATCGTCAACGTCTTCCGCCCCGACCTCCCCGACCTCGTCGACGAGGTGATGATGCGCGAGCACCCGCGGCTGTGGCGGGACCTGCCGCGCCCGGTGCGCCAGGCCGTCATCGACCGGGTCCAGGCGCAGGCTGCCGGGCGTGGTCAAGACGATCACCGACGAGATCGGCGTCCACATCGACCAGTCTGCTCGACCCCAAGATCATGGTGATCGACCACTTCCGGGCCAACCCCGACCTCGTCGTCCGGGTGTTCAAGGACGTGGGGCAGCGCGAGCCTGAACCTGATGGTCGCCTTCGGCTTCATCTTCGGCTTCCTGCTCGGCATCCCGGTCGCGATCATCGACCAGACCTGGCACATCTGGTGGCTGCTGCCGCTGCTCGGCGTCTTCGTCGGCTGGACGACCAACCTCCTCGGCATGTGGCTGATCTTCGACCCGCCGGAGGCGAAGCGGATCCTCGGGATCAAGGTGCAGGGGCTCTTCCTGCGCCGCCAGGACGAGTGCGCGGAGGTCTACGCGCGGATCATCGCCGAGGACGTCATCACCCTGGAGCGGATCGGCGACTTCCTCATGGACGGCCCGCGCGGGGACCGCACCCGCCAGATGATCGCGACCGCCATGCGCCCGGCCATCGACAAGGCCGCCGGCCCGCTGCGCGGCGCCGTCAACGTGGCGATGGGCGGCAGGCGGTACGACAGCATCAAGGACTCCTTCGCGATGGAGGCCGTGGGCCGCACCATCACGCCCTTCCGGGACGCGGAGTTCAGCCGGCAGCAGTCGGAGAAGATCCGGGTCCTCATCGCGCGGCGCACCAAGGAGCCTGCCGCCCAAGGACTTCGTGGAGATGATGCGCGCGGCCATCAAGGAGGACGAGTGGATGCTCTACGCCCACGGCGCCGTGATGGGGGCCGCCGGCGGACTGCTCCACCTCGGCATCTTCAATTGGGGCTGGATCCCCGGGTTCCCACCGTGAGCGGAAGGCTGGCATGACACAGGACCTCGACAACGACGGCCTGCCCCGGCTGCCCGCGCTGACCGGCCCGGCCGTGGCCGAGTCGCTGCCCGGCCTGGCCCGGGTCGCGGGCTCCGCGGCGCTGCACACCGCCGGTTGGGGCGTGCGGACGACGACCCGCAACTGGCTGCGCGTCGGCAAGGCCGTCACCAACAAGGACGAGGCCGCCTCGCTGATCCGCGACGTCACGTCGTACGTCGGAGCGCTCGGCGAGGTCGCCCGCCAGGTCTCCGGCGGGGTCCCGGTCGCGACCGCCCTGATGCGGGCGGGGGAGTCGCTGGGCGGGGCCGAGCGGCGCGAGCCGCTGGCCGCACCGGTCGTCGACGGCAAGGTCACCGCCAGCCGGCCGCAGAGCCTGCGCGAGCGCGGCAACGACCTGCTCGCCAAGTCCCGCGACGTGTGGAGCCAGGACGACCGGCACCCCGCGTTCGACCGGATCCTGGACGAGTCTCGCGCCGGACGAGGCGCGGATCCTGGTGATGCTGCTGCGCAACGGCCCCCAGCCGAGCGTGGACGTGCGCACCGGCGGCCCGATCGGCGTGGTGAGCAGCCAGCCTGATTGCGCCCGGGCTCAACATGGTCGGCCCGCGGGCCGGGCTGCGCTACCTGGAGCAGGTGCCGTCCTACCTCAACAACCTGTTCCGGCTGGGCCTGGTCTGGTTCTCCCGGGAGCCGGTGCACGACCACATGGAGTACCAGGTGCTCGAGGCGCAGCCGGACGTGCTGGCCGCCCTGCACTCGGTGAAGTTCACCAAGGTGGTCCGCCGCAGCATCCACCTCACGCCCTTCGGTGAGGAGTTCTGCAAGCTGGCGCTGGTCGACGAGGCCACGGCCGCCAGCGACGCCCTGCCCGAGCACGAGTCGCCGCCGGACATGGAGGGCTGAGCGGCCCGTCCGAGCACTAGTCCGCCAGCGAGCGCCGGGTGACCTGCCCGGCGCTGCTCACCAGGCTGGCCGGTGGCACGTCCCGCGCCACGACGGCGCCCGCTGCGACGACCGAGCCCGCCCCGATCCGTACGCCGGGCGCGACGGTGACGTTCGCGCCGAGCCACACGTCGGGGCCGATGTCGATCGGGGCGGTGGTGATGCCGTCGTACCGCTCGGCGGGGGCGACGGGGTGCCCGGCCGTGGCGAGGGTGACGCCGGGCCCGATCATCGTCCGGTCGCCGATCGTGATCCCCCCGATGTCGTAGAACGAGCAGACTCTGGTTGACGAAGACGTGCTCGCCGAGGTCCGGGCGCAGGCCGTGGTCGCAGTAGAACGGCGGGTACAGGGTCAGCGTCTCCGGGGCCGGGCGGCCGAGGATCTCGGCGAGCAGCGCGGCGCGGCCCGCGGCGTCGGAGAAGGGCAGCCGGTTGAGCCGCGAGGTGAGGTCGAGGACCACCGGGACCCGCTCGGCGACCGCCCGCGAGGCCGGCGTGTGCCGGGGGATGAGCCTGCTCGTTCCGCATGGTCGCCGATCCTCGCAGGACCAATCGACGGCGACGCTCGAAATAAGTAAAGTTGAGTGGAACAGACTCAACTTTGCGCGCGTTGAGCCCACAGACGTTCCACCCCTTCGCACACAGGAGACACTCTGCACATGAGTCAGTTCGGGGCCGACAAGTTCACCACGCGCAGCCGCGAGGCGATCGAGGCCGCGCAGACTCGCCGCCACCACCGCCGGCAACACCACCGTCGAGCCGGTGCACCTGCTCGTCGCGCTGCTCCTCCAGGAGGAGGGCACCGCGGCCAACCTGGTCGCCAAGTCCGGCGTCGACGTTCCCGCGCTCGTGCACGCCGCCTCGGCCGCGCGCGACGCCCTGCCGAAGGCCAGCGGCGCCACGGTCCAGCAGCCGGCGGGATCCGCAGCGCTGACCCGCGTGCTCGCCTCCGCGCTCGACCTGGCCCGCTCCATGAAGGACGAGTACGTCGCCAGCGAGCACCTGCTCATCGCGCTGGCCACCGTCGAGTCCAGTGCCCAGAAGGTGCTCACCGACGCCGGGCTGAGCGCCGAGGGCCTGCGCGAGGCGCTGGGCGCCGTCCGCGGCGGCCGCCGGGTGACCTCCCAGGACGCCGAGTCGACCTACGAGGCGCTGGCGAAGTACTCCGTCGACCTCACCACCGCCGCCGAGGAGGGCAAGGCTGGACCCGGTCATCGGCCGGGACCAGGAGATCCGCCGGGTGATCCAGGTGCTCTCGCGGCGCACGAAGAACAACCCGGTGCTCATCGGCGAGCCCGGCGTCGGCAAGACCGCCGTCGTCGAGGGCCTGGCGCAGCGGGTGGTCGCGGGCGACGTACCGGACAGCCTCAAGGGCAAGCGGGTGCTCAGCCTCGACCTGATGGGCATGGTCGCGGGCGCGAAGTACCGCGGCGAGTTCGAGGAGCGGCTCAAGGCCGTGCTCGACGAGATCCGGGACTCCGAGGGCCGGTCATCACCTTCATCGACGAGCCTGCACACGGTCGTCGGCGCGGGCGCCGGTGGCGACAGCCAGATGGACGCCGGCAACATGCTCAAGCCGATGCTCGCGCGCGGTGAGCCTGCACATGATCGGGGCCACCACGCTCGACGAGTACCGCGAGTCGATCGAGAAGGACCCCGCGCTGGAGCGCCGCTTCCAGCAGGTCTTCGTCGGCGAGCCCTCGGTCGAGGACACCATCCAGATCCTGCGCGGCATCCTGGAGAAGTACGAGGCGCACCACGGCGTCCGGATCACCGACGCCGCCCTGGTCGCCGCCGCGACCCTGTCCGACCGCTACATCACCGGCCGGCAGGCTGCCTGACAAGGCGATCGACCTCGTCGACGAGGCCGCCTCCCGGCTGCGGATGGAGATCGAGTCCTCCCCGGAGGAGATCGACCAGTCTGCGCCGCCAGGTGGACCGGCTGAAGATGGAGGAGTTCGCGCTCGCCAAGGAGACCGACGCCGCGTCGGTCGACCGGCTGGAGGCACTGCGCGCCGACCTCGCCGACAAGGAGGAGGAGCCTGCGCGGGCTCGAGGTCCGCTGGGAGCGGGAGAAGTCCGAGCCTGGAGGGCGAGGGCGCGCTGCGCCGCCAGGCTCGACCGAGCTGCGGATCGAGGCCGACCGGCTGCAGCGCGAGGGTGACCTCGGCGGCGCCAGCGCGATCCTCTACGGCCAGATCCCCGCGCTGGAGCAGCAGATCAAGGCCGTCGAGGCGGCCGAGGGCGCCCAGCCCGCGGGCGAGAAAGCCTGGTGGGCGAGGAGGTCGGCGCGGCCCAGGTGGCCGAGGTCGTCGAGGCCTGGACCGGCATCCCCACCGGCCGGCTGCTGCAGGGCGAGACCGCCAAGGCTCCTCGAGATGGAGCAGGTCATCGGGGCCCGGCTGATCGGGCAGCAGGACGCCGTGCGCGCGGTCAGCGACGCCGTACGACGGGCGCGGGCGGGGATCTCCGACCCGAACCGTCCGACCGGTTCCTTCCTCTTCCTCGGCCCGACGGGCGTCGGCAAGACCGAGACTCGCCAAGTCGCTCGCGGACTTCCTGTTCGACGACGAGCGGGCGATCGTGCGCATCGACATGAGCGAGTACGCCGAGAAGCACTCCGTCGCCCGCCTGGTCGGTGCCCCTCCGGGCTACGTCGGCTACGACGAGGGCGGCCAGCTCACCGAGGCGGTCCGTCGCCGTCCGTACTCCGTCGTCCTGCTCGACGAGGTCGAGAAGGCGCACCCGGAGGTCTTCGACATCCTGCTGCAGGTGCTCGACGACGGCCGGCTGACCGACGGCCAGGGCCGCACGGTGGACTTCCGCAACACGATCCTGATCCTGACCTCCAACCTAGGCTCGCAGTTCCTGGTCGACCCGACCATGGACCCCGCGGCGCAGAAGGAGGCCGTGCTCGGCATCGTCCGGCAGGCGTTCAAGCCCGAGTTCCTCAACCGGCTCGACGAGATCGTCACCTTCGACGCGCTGACCCGCGACGACCTGGGGCACATCGTGGAGTCTGCTGCTGCGCTCGCTGGAGGCCCGGCTGGCCGCCCGGCGGATCACCCTCGCGGTGACGCCGGAGGCGCGGGCCTGGCTGGCGGACGTCGGCTACGACCCGGCGTACGGCGCCCGGCCGCTGCGCCGGCTGATCCAGACCGCGATCGGCGACCCGCTCGCGCGGCTGCTCATCGGCGGCGACGTCACCGACGGAGGTGCCGTCACCGTCGAGCGCGGGGAGGACGGACTGGTCCTGGCGGTGTGATCGGGACTGCGGGAATCCCCGGTTCACCGGGGATTCCCGCGGTTCCTGGCCGTTGCAACGGTCGAGAACCGTCGGGAAACCACCAGGAGCACGGCCGCTGGGGCCGTCTGGTGGAATGGGGGCCATGAGCGAGCAGCAGGCGCGACCGGTCCAGGCCACGCTCGCGGGCGGGTTGATCATCGGCGGCTCGCTCCTGCTGATCGCCCTCGCCTGGGAGCGGGTCAGCCTGCTGAACACCCTCGACGTGCGCGAGGGGCTGCAGGAGTGGCTGACCCGCAACGAGGTGCGCGGGCTCACCGTCGAGGAGATCACCGCGACCATCCGGGTGCTCTGCATCGTGGGCGGTGGCGCCGCGGCGGCCTCGGCGATCCTCGGCTTCCAGGTCTTCCAGCGCTCCACCAGTGCGCGCCTCGTGCTCGCCGGGCTGGCTCCGCTGCTGCTCGTCGGCGGCCTCGCGACCAGCACCCCGCTCGGCATCCTCGCGGTGCTGGGCGTGGCGCTGCTGTGGGCCCAGCCCACCCGCGACTGGTACGCCGGACGGCCCTGGGCCGAGCAGCACCGGGAGCGCCGCGAGCAGCGGCTCGCGCTGATGCGCTCCGGCAGCCCGACCCTGCCTCCGGCGTCCCCCGCGTCCCCCGCGCCGCAGCAGGGTCAGGCACCGGTGCCTCCGCCCCCGGGTGCGCCGGCGCTGCCGCGTGAGCGGCCCCTCGCCGTACGACGGCCGGGGGCGCTGACCGGCGGCTGCATCCTCACCTGGGTGCTCACCCCGCTGGTCGCGCTGAGCGGGTTGCTCGGCGTCGTCCGTGCCGTCGGCGACAGCGGTCAGGCTCTTCGCCGACGTCAAGGAGCAGCAGCCGGACATGGTCGAGTCCTCGGGGATGACCGAGGCCGACGTGGTCGCGATGTTCTGGGTGATCGCGGTCGGGCTGATCCTGTGGTGCGTGGGTGCGGCGGTGCTCGCCGGCCTCGCCTACGTCGGCCAGGACTGGGCGCGGATCGTGCTCGCGATCTCCGGGGTCGGCGCGGCCGTGCTGGCCCTGCTGGTGGCGCTGAGTCTACCCGCCGGTGCTGGTGGTCGTGCTGAGCATCGGCTTCGCGGTGCGGATGCTGCTGCGGCCCGAGGTCGGCGCCTGGTACCGGATGCGCCGGATGCCGGGGCTCACGCGCTGAGGTCGGCCGCGCCGAGCCGCGCGAGCGCCTCCGCGATCACCGCGGGCTGCTTGCAGAACGCCCAGCGGACCAGGTGCCGCCCGGCGCCGGGGGCGTCCGGCTCGTCGTAGAAGACCTCCGCGGGGATCGCCACCACACCCGCCCGCTCGGGCAGCGCCCGGCAGAAGTCGCTGCCGCTGGCCCAGCCGAGGGCGGAGACGTCGGTGGTCGCGAAGTAGGTGCCCTCCGGCAGGTACGTCGGGAGGCCGGCCGCGCGCAGCCCGGCGACCAGGCTCGTCACGGCGGGCGGCGAGGTCGGCTGCGAGCCGGCGGGGGAAGCCCGCCTCGTCGTCGAGCGCCACCGCGACGGCGGGCTGCAGCGGTGCGCCGGAGGTGTAGGTCAGCCACTGCTTCGCCGCGGTCACCGCACCGACGAGGTCGGCCGGGCCGGTCGCCCAGCCGACCTTCCAGCCGGTCACCGAGTAGGACTTGCCGGCGCTGGAGAGGGTGAGCGTGCGCTCGGCCATCCCCGGGAGGGTCGCGACCGGGGTGTGCGGGCGGCCGTCGAAGGTCAGGTGCTCGTAGACCTCGTCGGTCACCACGAGCAGGTCGTGGCGGCGCGCGACGTCCGCGACCGCGGCCAGGCTCGGCGGCGTCGAGCACCCGCCCGGTCGGGTTGTGCGGGGTGTTGAGCAGGATCAGCCTGGTCCGCTCCGTGACCGCCGCCTCGAGGCTCGGCGGGGTCGAGGCGGAAGTCCGGCGCGCGCAGCGTCACCGGGCGTCGTACGCCGCCGGCGAAGTCGATCATCGCGGTGTAGGAGTCGTAGTAGGGCTCCAGCACGACCACCTCGTCGCCCGGGTCGACCAACCCGAGCAGGGCGCCGGCGATCGCCTCGGTGCACCCGGTCGTCACGGTGACCTGGGAGTCCGGGTCGAGGTCGATGCCGTAGTGGCGCTGCTGGTGGCGGGCGATCGCCTGGCGCAGGACCGGGACGCCGATCCCGGGGGCGTACTGGTTGGCGCCGCCGTGCAGGGCCGCGCTCGCGGCGTCGAGGACGGCTGCCGGGCCGTCGGTGTCCGGGAACCCCTGGCCGAGGTTGACCGCGCCCGTGCGCGCGGCGAGGGCGGACATCTCGGCGAAGATGGTCGCGCCCATGCCGGCGACGCGTCGGGATGCAGGAGGCACAGCCTCACCGTAGGCCACGGACCGGACGGGCCGGGCGCTGCTACCCGACCAAGTCGATAATGTTTGTCGTGTTCAGGTCTCGCGCCGTCGCTCCGGTCGTCATCGCCCTGCTGGTCCTCGCCCTCCTCCCCGGGTCGGGGCAAGCCCTCTCCCGGGTCCCCGGCCAGCCGCCCGTCAACCCGTACGCCGGGCCCGTGGGCTCCTCGACGATGCACGGCGACCCGGCGTCCTCGGACACCACGCCCTACCGCGGCCCCGGCCCGCGCGCGGCGGCCGCGCCGACGCTGCCGCTGCTGTCGGTGTGCCCGACGATCCTCGCCGGCGCCGACGGCTACATCCTGGCGCTCTGCACGGAGTACTACGACCGCGGGCCGACCCTGAACGTCATCGACCCGCGCACCCTGCTGCCGGTCGCCCGCAAGCACCTGACCGCGGGGAGCCTGCTGGGCGGCGTCTACGCCTACGTCGACCAGCACGACCGCGTCGTCACCGTCGACGGCAGCGGCCGGCTGCTCTTCCTCGCCCACCGCCGCACCCCCGCCGGCGGCTGGACGATCGTCGAGTCCCGCGCGATCGACCTGAAGCCGGCGCTCACCCGAGCGTGCGGCGCCGCGGCGTGCGACGCGGTGACGACCGTCGCGCCCGGCTACAACGGGCTGGTCTGGTTCGGCACCGCGCAGGGCCGCGCCGGCTACGCCGACCCTCGCACCGGCAAGGTCGCCTTCCGCCTCCTCGGCCGCGGCGAGCACGTCGCCAACTCCATCTCCACCGCGCCCGCCGGCATGGCGGTCGCCACCGACCGGGCGACGTACCTCGTCCGGGCGCGACGCGACGCGGCGGGCCGGCCGGGCGCGATCCGCCAGGTCTGGCGCCGGGCCTACGACCGCGGTCCGGCACGCAAGCCCGGCCAGGCTCAGCCACGGCACCGGCGCGACGCCGACCTTCTTCGGGCCGCGCACCGGCAACGAGTACGTCCTCGTCACCGACAACGCGCGCCCGCGGGAGCACCTCCTCGTCTACCGCACCCGCACCGGGCGGCAGGTCTGCAAGACCCCGTTCCTCGGCGCGAACAACTCCGGCACCGAGAACTCACCGATCGGCTTCCGCAACCAGGTGTACGTCGCGAGCACCTACGGCTACCCCTACCCGGCGACGCCCGACGGCGCGGGGGCTGCGGACCCGGCCAGTGCGCCCTTCGTCGGCGGCATGCAGCGGATCGACGTCACCAGGGCCGGATGCCGGTCCCGGTGGACGAACGCGGTCGCCTCGGCCGCCGTACCGAAGTCTGTCGGTGGCGGAGCACGTGATCTACACCGTCGAGCGGGGCCTGGGCGGGCTCACCTGGCACCTGGTGCGGATCGACCCCCGCACGGGGCGCGTGCTCAGCCGGACGCTGCTCGGGCTGGGCCCCGGGGCCGACACCCTGCAGATGGTCGGAACCTTCCTGCCGGACGGCACCCTGCTGCAGGGGACGGTCACCGGGTTCGTGGCGGTGCGCCCACTACCCTGAGCCCGTGACGACCACGGACACCGCCCTCGCCGCCGACATCGACGCCACCTGCCGCCTGACGGGAGAGTTCACCCTGCGCTCGGGCCAGGTGAGCAACGAGTACTTCGACAAGTACCTCTTCGAGGCGGACCCGCAGGCTCCTCGCCCGCGTGGCCCGCGAGGTCGCCCAGGCTGCTCCCCGGTGACGCCGACCTGCTCGGCGGCCTGGAGATGGGCGGCATCCCGATCGCCACCGCGGTGAGCCAGCCTGGTCGGCATCCCGGTGGTGTTCGTGCGCAAGAAGGCCAAGGAGTACGGCACCGCCAAGGCTCGCCGAGGGCCCGGCCTTCGGCGGCAAGCGGATCGTGCTGATCGAGGACGTGATCACCACCGGCGGCGCGGTGCGCGACGCGACGAACGCGCTGCGCGAGGGCGGCGCGGTCGTGGAGACCGTCGTGTGCGCGATCGACCGCAGCGCGGGCGACGCGAACCCGCTGGAGGACGTCGCCCTCGAGGTGCGCGCCGTGCTCACCAAGGCCGAGCTGGACGCGGCCCGGGCGGCTGCCCAGGCCTGACCCGCAGGGGGCTACTCCGCGGGACGCTCGCCGGCGATGTTGACGAGCCACTCGGTGCCGTACCGGTCCTCGAGCATGCCGAAGGAGTCGCCCCAGACCGCCTTCTCCAGCGGCTGGTGGACGGTCGCGCCCTCGGACAGCCCGTCCCACCAGGCGCGCAGCGTGGTCTCGTCGTCGCCGCTGATGCTGACGGTCTGCTTCTTCGGCTCGCCTGGCACGTGGGCCGGGTGGTCGGCGCCCATCAGCAGGACGGACTCGGAGACGCTCAGCGCCGCGTGCATGACCCAGTCGAGTCTCGCCGTCCCTCTCGGCGATCTCCCGCGCGGGGCCGCCCATGTCGGCGAAGGTCATGACGCTCAGGCTCACCGCCGAGCACCGACTGGTAGAACTCCATCGCCTCGCGGGCCTGGCCGCGCCAGTTGAGGTACGGGTTGAGGTTGATGCCCATCGGTTCACTCCCTGCTGTCGTGGTGGTTCGATGCCGGGGAAGACCGGAGGATCAGCCCGGACTCATCGCTCGTCGGAGAGGGTCTCCGCGGCGAGTCTCCTTGCGCCGCTTGGCGCCGGGCCGCTTGTGCCGCCACCACTCCCAGCCGAGCGGTACGGCGGAGAAGGCCAGGATCGCCAGGGTGACGTAGTCGATGTTCTCGCCGAGCGCCGGGATCGCGGCACCGAGGAAGTAGCCCAGCAGGGTGATCGAGACGACCCAGAGCACCGCGCCGATGGCGCTCCAGACGAAGAAGCGGCGACGCTGCATCTCGGTCACGCCGGCGACCACGGTGATGTAGGTGCGCACGAAGGGCACGAATCGGCCGATCACGAGGGCCTTGTTGCCGTGCCTGTCGAAGAAGGCGCTGGTGTTGTCGAAGTACTTCTTCTTGAGGATCCTGCCCTCGCGCTCGTAGAGCGGCGGACCGAGCTTTGCGCCCGATCTCGTAGCCCGCGACGTTTCCGGCGAAGGCGGCGATCGTCAGCAGCACGATCGCGATCACCAGACTCGACCGGCTCGTTGGAGATCCCGATCACGGAGTAGCCGGTCGTGTTGCTCCCCGCGATGAACAGCCCCAGCGCGAAGAGCAGCGTGTCGCCGGGCAGGAACGGGAAGAAGAGGCCGCACTCCACGAAGACGATCGCGAGCGCGATCCAGATGAAGGTGCTGCCGTATTCATGCTGCAACCACTCGGGGTCGAGCCACTTGATGCCCAGGAGCATCGGCACGACGAAGGGGGTCGCGACCAGCGAGTTCACGCCGTCACGCTACCTGTCCCTGCCCAGGAGGGTGAGCGTTAGGGTGCCATCCGTGGATGGGGAGCAGCGGGCGCCGTACGACCCGATGCCGCACGGACCCGCGGAGGTGGGCGTCGGGCCCTGGCCCGGGCCGTGGCCTGAGGGCCCCGGGAGCGAGGTGTACGACGCCGAGTCTGCTCCGCGACGGGGACCGCCGCAATGTCGTCGACCGCTACCGGTACTGGTCGCTGGGGGCGATCGTCGCCGACCTCGACACGCGCCGGCACGGCTTCCACGTGGCCATCGAGAACTGGCAGCACGACTTCAACATCGGCACCATCGTGCGCTCCGCGAACGCCTTCCTCGCCGCCGAGGTGCACATCGTCGGCAACCGGCGCTGGAACCGGCGCGGGGCGATGGTGACCGACCGCTACCAGCACGTGCACCACCACCCGACGGTCGACGAGTCTGCGGGCCCACCTGGGCGACGTACCGCTGCTGGGGATCGACAACCTGCCCGGCTCGGCACACCTGGAGACGATGGAGATCCCCGAGCGGGTGTGCTTCCTGTTCGGCCAGGAGGGCCCCGGGCTCTCGGAGGCGGCGCGGGCGGCGTGCGACGGCACCTTCTCGATCGCGCAGTTCGGCTCCACCCGCTCGATCAACGCCTCCGCCGCCGCGGCCATCGCCATGCACGCCTGGGTGCGCCAGCACGCCGACCTCGGCGGCGTGGAGACGTGGCGGGGCTGAGGCAGCAGGCTCCTCGACGAGCCTGCGCCACGTCGGGCCGCCGCCGGTCACCCGCTGGGCGGCGATCCGGGCCGGCGGCACCCTGCTCGTCGCGCTGCTCGTCCTGCACGCGGCCGGCTCGCTGGAGCTCGGTGCCGCGGCGACCTTCGGTGCCTTCGCCGCGATCTACGGCGGCGCGGTGCCCTACCGCCGGCGGTGGCGCCAGCAGGTGGCGCTCGCCGTCCTGCTCACCGGTGCGGTCGCCTGCGGGTCGCTCGTCGCGACCAGCGCGCACCGGGCCTGGTGGGCGGTCCTGGTCGCCGCCGCCTGGGCCGCGATCGGCGCCGCCGGCTCGGACCGCTGGCGCTGGCGTCCGCCCGGCCCGGTGTTCCTGGTCTTCGCCGCCGCGACCTGCGCCTCGGTGCCGACCACGCTCGACCGGGTGCCGGTGGCGATCGCGGTCTGTCTGGCGACGGCCGCCTTCGCGATCGCGCTCGCGGTCGTCGAGACCACCATCGAGGTACGACGCGGCGAGGTCCCGGCCGGCCCGCCTCCGCTGCCGCCGCTGCCGCCCGGGCGTCGCCGGCTGCAGGCGACTCGGTGCGCGGTCGCCGTGCTCGTCGCGGGCGGGCTGATGACGAGCACCGGCGTCGCGCACCCGTACTGGGCGATGGTGGCGGCCGTCGTGCCGCTGGCGGCGACGACACTGCGCCAGCAGGTGACCCGCGGGGTGCACCGGGTGCTCGGCACCCTGGCCGGCCTGGTGCTGACCGGGCTGCTGCTGGCGCTGCCGCTCTCGGCGATCGGCACGATCGTGGTGGTCGCGCTGCTGCAGGCGGCCACCGAGCCTGGTCGTCACCCGCAACTACGGCCTCGCGCTCGTGCTGATCACCCCGCTCGCCCTGCTCGTCACCGAGCTCGCGCACCCCGAGCCGCTCGGCGACCTGCTCGGCCCGCGCTTCGTGGAGACGGCGGCCGGTGCCGCGGTCGGGCTGGCGGTCGCGATCCTCACGCGTCGGCGGCAGCCAGCGCCTCCCGCAGCGCGGTGAGCCCCCGCGAGGTGTGGCTCTTCACGGTGCCCTCCGCGATGCCCAGGCTCCGCGGCCGTCTCGCTCACCGACAGCCCCAGCCAGTGCCGCAGCAGCACCGTGGCGCGTTGCTGTGCCGGCAGCGTCTGAAGGGCCGCGACGAGCGAGGTGCGGTCCTCGAGACTGGTCTCGTCCGGCGCCGCGCGCTCCGGTACGTCCGCGGTCGGCGTCTCCCGCCGGACCCCGCGCCGCGAGGCGTCGATGCTCGCGTTGAGCAGGATCCGGCGGACGTAGGCGTCCTCGGTGCCGCGCCGGGTCACCCGGGGCCAGGCGACGTACAGCCGGACGAGGGCGGTCTGGGTCAGGTCGTCGGCCTGGTGCCAGTCGCCGCACATGCCGTAGGCGATGCGGCGGAGCCGGTCGCGGCGGCTGGTGGCGAACTCGACGTACGCCGCCTCCTGGCTGCGCCTCATCGCAGGCCCTCGCTGCCGCCGGACTCGTTCGGGGCGTACTGGGTGCGGGCGTAGGCGAGGAACGCCGACAAGGTGGGGACCGTCGCGTCCTTGCGGTAGGGGATCGCCTCGGTGCCGCCGCCGGGAATCCGGCGGACCGCGAGGAACCAGGTCTCGCCGTCGCGGACGACCTCGACCACCGCGGTCGGCCGGCCGGCCGGGGCGAACCGGTCGCCCAGGCCCGGGTCGGGGCGGGACGCGACGATCTCGACACCCGGCTCGGGCCGCACCTGGGAGCGGCCGTTGATGCGCACCCACGCGTCGTCGCTGGAGCCCGACTCGCTCGTGCCGAGCGTGACCAGTCTGCTGGGCCCACTCGCGCAGGGTCAGCCCCTGGGCCGGCAACGGCTGCGAGGCGTACCCCGCGTCGTCGGCGACCGCGTAGTACCCCTGGCCGTCCAGGCGGATCCGGAAGGCCCGGTGAACCGTCCCCTCCGGGTCGCTCACCCGGGTCTGCTCCAGCACCGCGGCGGCGGGGTTCATCGTGATCGTGCCCTCGGCGTCGACACGCATCACCTCGCCCTTCTCCCACGGGCTCGGCGCGGGTGTCGGCGTCGGCGTGGGACTGACCGCGACCGGCGTCCGGTCGACGCCCCCGTCGGCGCCGCCGCCCGGGCCGACCGCCCAGGCCACCCCGCCGACGGCCGGGACCGCGGCCAGGCCGGCGCCGCCGAGGGCGACCCGGCGGCGCCGTACCGCCGTCCGGCCGGTGCGCACCGCCTGCTCGATCTCGAAGCCCGCGGCCGGAGGGGTGCCCAGACTCGGCCTCCAGCCGCTCGATGATGTCCTGCATGTCCGCCTCCCGCGTCGTGGTCGATGCTCACTCACGAGGGGATACGCAGACCAGTCCCCGGAGGTTGTCACGGTAGGTTGGCCGGGTCGTCCACCCGACCCGTGCAGGAGCCAGCCAGCATGCCCATCGCCACCCCCGAGAAGTACGCCGAGATGCTCGACGCCGCCAAGGCCGGAGCGTTCGCCTTCCCCGCGATCAACGTGTCGTCCTCGCAGACCCTCAACGCCGCGCTCAAGGGCTTCGCCGACGCCGGGTCGGACGGCATCATCCAGATCTCGACCGGTGGCGCGGAGTACCTCTCCGGCCCGACCGTCAAGGACATGGTGACCGGATCAGTGGCCTTCGCGGCCTACGCCGCCGAGGTGGCCAAGAGCCTACCCGGTCAACATCGCGCTGCACACCGACCACTGCCCCAAGGACAAGGTCTGGACGGCTTCGTGCGCCCGCTGCTCGACATCTCCGCCGAGCGGGTGGCGCGCGGTGAGGCGCCGCTGTTCCAGTCGCACATGTGGGACGGCTCCGCCGTACCGCTGGAGGAGAACCTGCAGATCGCCGAGGAGTCTGCTCGCCAAGGCGGCGGCCGCGCGGATCATCCTCGAGATCGAGGTCGGCGTCGTCGGCGGCGAGGAGGACGGCATCGTCGGCGCGATCGACGAGAAGCTCTACACCACGCCCGAGGACGCGCTCGCGACCGTGCGCGCGCTCGGCACGGGGGAGAAGGGCCGCTACCTGACGGCGCTGACCTTCGGCAACGTGCACGGCGTCTACAAGCCCGGCAACGTCAAGCTTGCGCCCGGAGATCCTGCGCGACGCGCAGGCCGCGGTGGTCGAGGAGCCTCGGCCTGCCCGAGGGCGCCAAGCCCTTCGACCTGGTCTTCCACGGCGGCTCCGGCTCGACGGCGGAGGAGATCGGTGCGGCCGTCGACTTCGGCGTGGTGAAGATGAACGTCGACACCGACACCCAGTACGCCTTCACCCGTCCGGTCGCGACGCACATGTTCCAGAAGTACGACGGCGTGCTCAAGATCGACGGCGAGGTCGGCGACAAGAAGGCCTACGACCCGCGTGCGTGGGGCAAGGCCGCCGAGGCCGGCATGGCCGCGCGCGTCGTCGAGGCGTCGGAGAACCTCCGCTCGGCCGGCAAGACCGTCGGCTGACGGTGACCGGCCAGGCTCCCCACGGCCGCCGACGTCGACCAGGCGTCGGGGCTGCTCGGGTCGGTCGTCCCGCCGACCCCGCTGCAGCGCGCCGACCGCCTCTCCGCCCTGACCGGGCTGGACGTCTGGCTCAAGCGCGAGGACCTCACCCCGGTCCGCTCCTACAAGGCCCGCGGCGCCTACACCGTGCTCGCCGGGCTCACCGACGACGAGCGTGCCCGGGGTGTGACCTGCGCCAGCGCGGGCAACCACGCCCAGGGCGTCGCCTTCGCCTGCGCCCGCGCCGGCGTGCACGCCACGATCTTCCTGCCGCGCACCACGCCCCGGCAGAAGCGCGATCGGGTCGCCGCCCTCGGCGGTGAGCAGGTCGAGGTCGTCATCGCCGGCGAGGCCTACGACGACGCGGCCGTCGCCGCCGCGGAGTTCGCCGCCGCCTCCGGCGCGACAGTCATCCCCGCCTTCGACCACCCCGGCATCGTCGCCGGCCAGGGCACCGTGGCGGCCGAGATCCTGGCCCAGTCGGCGGCGCTCGGCTGGCAGCCCGACGCCCTCGTCCTGCCGGTCGGCGGGGCCGGGCTGATCGCCGGCTGCCTGACCGTCCTCGCCGAGCGGCTCCCCGGCGTCGCGGTCGTCGCGGCCGAGCCACTGGGCGCCGCGTCCCTCGCCGCGGCCCTGGACCACGGCGGTCCGCTGGAGTCTGGAGACGGTCGACCCGTTCGTCGACGGCGCCGCCGTACGACGGGTGGGGGACCTGACCTACACCGCGGTCTCCCAGGCCCGCTCCGCCGTCGACCTGTCCGTGGTCGCGGTGCCGGAGGGGCTGATCTGCGTGGAGATGCTCGACCTCTACCAGTCCGACGGCATCATCGCGGAGCCTGCCGGTGCGCTGGCGCCGGCCGCGCTGCGCCTCGACGCGGTGGGCGGAGCGCTCGAGCCGGGCAGCAAGGTCGTCGTGGTCGTCTCCGGCGGCAACAACGACGTCTCCCGCTATGCCGACATCGTCGAGCGGGCGCTGGTCTTCGAGGGGCTCAAGCACTACTTCCTGATCGAGTTCCCGCAGGAGCCGGGCGCCCTGCGCCGCTTCCTCGACGAGGTGCTCGGCCCGGACGACGACATCACGCTGTTCGAGTACACCAAGCGCAACAACCGCGAGACCGGCCCGGCGCTGGTCGGCGTGGAGATGCAGCACCGCGACGACCTGGACGGGCTGCTCGCCCGGATGGAGGCCTCGCGGCTGCGGGTGGAGAAGGTGCCGCCGAACAGCCCGCTGTTCGGCCTGGTGCTCTCCTAGGCGACGTCGCTCGCGAGCAGTCCGGCCAGCGCTCGGCCGGAGGCGCTGTCGGGTGCGGCGGTGTACGTGAGCAGGCGGTGCCCCGAGTCGTCGGGCATCGAGAGCACCTCGAAGTCCAGGCTCCAGGTCACCGAGGACCGGGTGCCGGATCGTCTTGGTGCCCGACATGCAGGCTGTCCACGGGGTGCTCGGCCCACATCCGCGCGAACTCCGGGCTCTTCAGGGTCAGGCTCGCCGATCAGCGAGGCCAGCGCCGGGTCGTCGGCGAAGCGTCCCGACAGCAGCCGCAGCGAGGCCACCGCGCGGGCCGCCTCGGTGGCCCAGTCCGGGTAGAGCGCCCGGGTCGCCTCGTCGAGGAAGAGCAGCCGGGTCAGGTTCGGCCGTACGTCGGGCTGCTCGGGCCCGCGCGGGTCGAGGTGGTGCGCCACCAGGGCGTGGCCGAGCGCGTTCCAGGCCAGCACCTCGGTGCGCTTGCCGAGCAGCAGGGCGGGGACGGCCGCCATCGCGTCGAGCAGGCGGACCGTGCCGGGCCGGGCGAAGTCCGGGGCCGTCCCGGCCGGGCGCCCGGGCCGGTCCCGCACCCCGGCGAGGTCGAAGAGGTGCTGCCGCTCGACGGCGGTCAGCGCCAGCGCCCGGGCAAGAGAGCCGAGCACCGACTCCGAGGCGTTCGTGCTGTGCCCCTGCTCGAGCCGGGTGTAGTAGGTGATCGACACCCCGGCCAGCAGGGCGACCTCCTCGCGGCGCAGGCCGGGGACCCGCCGGGCGCCGTACTCGACGAGGCCGACGTCCACCGGGCGCAGCGCGGCCCGGCGCTGCCGGAGGAAGGCACCCAGGGAGGACATGCTGCGAGTATCCCCGGCCACCACCGCCCGGGGGTATCCCTGCCGGTGCTACCCATCACCGGGCGTGGTGCGGAGCGTCGTACCACCGGACCGTGGAGGAGTCCCGCTCCGACCCGAAAGGCCTCCGCATGTCCACCCTCCTCGACAGGCTCCGGTACGACGGACGCGGGCTGGTCCCCGCGCCAGCGCCTGGTCCTGGTGCTCCTGCTGACCGCGAGACTTCACGCTGGCGATCGACTTCTCCATCCTCAACGTCGCGCTGCCCGTCATCGGGGCGGACGTCGGCTTCCGGCTGGAGTCCCTGCCCTGGATCGCCACCACGTTCGCGCTCTGCGCGGCCGGCTTCACGCTCCTCTTCGGCCGGGTCGCCGACCTGGTGGGCCGCAAGCGGCTGTTCCTGGTGGGCATGGCCGCGCTCGGCGTCGGCTCGCTGCTCGGCGGGCTCGCGCAGGACCCGGCCACGCTGCTGACCGCCCGCGTCGTGCAGGGACTGGCGACCGCGGCCGTCACCCCGGCGGCGCTGTCGCTGCTCACCACGTCCTTCCCGGAGGGGCCGCAGCGCGAGCGGGCGCTCGGCCTGAACGGCTCCCTGATGGCCGCCGGCTTCACCACCGGGGCCATCCTCGGCGGTCTGCTCACCGACCTGCTGAGCCTGGCGCTGGGCGTTCTTCCTCAACCTCCCGGTCGCGCTCGCCGTGCTGGTGCTGGGCCCGCGGCTGCTGACCGAGGGGGCGCGCGAGCGGCGGACCCGGCTCGACGTACCGGGGGCGGTCAGCGTGACCGGGGCGCTGCTCCTGCTCGTCCTCGGTGCGACGCGGATCGGGGAGGCCGGTGCCTCCGACCCGCTCGCCTGGGGCGCGCTGGGTGCGGGCGTGGCGCTGCTCGTGGTGTTCCTGGTCGTCGAGGGCGCCTCGCCGAGCCCGCTCGTGCCGCTGGGCGTCCTGCGACGCCGGAGCGTGCTGTGGGGCAACCTCGCCGGCATCGTCGCCTTCGCCACCGAGACCTCGCTGGTCTTCCTGCTGACGCTCTACCTGCAGGACGTGCAGGGGTTCAGCCCGCTGCAGGCCGGGCTGTCCTTCGCGGTGCTCGGCATCGGCACGGTGCTGGGCGGTCTGCTCGCGCCGCGGGTCATCGCAGCCACCTCGCCGCGGACCGCGATCGTCGCCGGACTCCTGGTCCAGGCCGCGGCGACCGCTTCGCTGCTGCTGCTGGGCACCTCGCGGGCGTCGGTCGGGCTGCTGCTGGTCGCGACCTTCGTCGGTGGGGTCGCCAACCTGGTCGCGATCGTGGGTTTCATGGTGAGCGCCACCAGCGGCCTGCCCGACACCGAGCAGGGCCTGGCCACGGGCCTGGCGAACATGAGCACCCAGGTCGGGATCACCATCGGCATCCCGGTGATGGGGACCGTCCTGGTGGCCGCGCTGGGCGGCGCAGCGGCCGGAGGGATCGACCTGCTCGGCGCCCTGCGGACCGCGATCGGGGTCAACGCCGGGCTGTGCCTGGTGGCCGCGGTGGGCGTGCTGGCGCTGCTGCGCCCGGCGCGGCGCTGAGCGGGGGACCCGAGCGGGGTCCGCCTCCCGCCGGGGCGGCGGGAGGCGGACCTTCGCTCAGTGAGCGCCGCGGAAGCCGGCGTGCTTCGGAGCCTCGTAGAACATGACGGCGACGAGACCGACGGCGTACATCACCGCGGGCAGCCACAGGGCGTCGTGCATCGCGTTGCTGAACAGGGCGGCGACGTGGGGGTCGGGGATCTTGTCGGCCCCGGCCTCCCCGGTCGCGGCGGCGCCGGGCAGGTAGTGCGCGAGCCGGCTGTCCATCAGCACCGCGATGGCCGCGGCGCCGAGCACCGAGCCGACCTGGCGGGTGGCGTTGTAGACCCCGGCCCCGGCGCCCGCGAGTCTGCAGCGGCAGGTTGCGGTTGGCGGTCGCGGCGGTCGGCGCCCAGATGGCGGCGTTGCCGACACCGATGATCGCCATCGCCAGGCCGATCTCCCAGATCGCCACGTCCGGCTCGAAGCGCCAGATCAGGAACAGGAAGCCCACCAGGCTGACCCCGAAGCCGAAGCCGGTGACCTGGCGCGGGTGCAGGCGGTCGGTCGGCCTTGCCGATCGGCTGGGCCAGGAAGATCGACATCACGGCCATCGGGAGCATCAGCAGCGCCGCCTGGGTGGGCGTGTAGCCGCGCACGGCCTGGGCGTAGAGCATGAGCGGGAACCCGAAGGCCGCGGCGATCGAGCCCATGCAGGCGATCGCGACGTTGGAGACGGAGAAGTTGCGGTCCTTGAACAGGCTGAGCGGCACCAGCGGCTCCGCGCGGTTGAAGCGCTGCCACACGATGAAGACGACCAGCAGCACGACGCCGCCGGTGATCATCGCGATGATCCAGACTCGCCCAGTCCTTCTGGTGGCCCTCCTGGATGCCGAAGCAGAGCAGGAACATCGCGGCGCCGGAGAGCGCCACCCCCAGCCAGTCGAAGCGGTGGGCGTGGGTGGGCAGCGAGGGCACCAGGCGCCAGGCCATCGTGAAGGCGATGATGCCGAAGGGGATGTTGACGAAGAAGATCCACTCCCAGCCCAGGCCGTCGGTGAGCACACCGCCGAGGATCGGGCCGACCACCATCGCCACGCCCGCGGTGGCGCCCCAGACGGCCATCGCGCTGCCGCGCTGGGCGACGGGGAAGATCCGGGTGATGATCGCCATCGTCTGCGGCGTCATCATCGACGCGCCGAGGCCCTGCACGACGCGGGCCAGGATGAGCGCGTCCACCGTGTTCGTCAGGCCGCACCACAGCGACGCGAGGGTGAAGACCGTCAGGCCCAGCAGGTAGAGCCTTCTTCGGGCCGAACCGGTCGCCGAGACGACCCATGATGAGCACCGGCACGGCGTAGGCCAGCATGTAGGCGCTGGTGACCCACACGACGTCGTTGACCGATGCGTCCAGGTCCTTGATGATCGTCGGCGTCGCGACGGTCACGATGGTCAGGTCGACCAGGATCATGAAGAACCCGATGACCAGGGCCCACAGGGCCGGCCAGGGGTTGTCCACCTCGGAGGTGGTCTGCGGGGGTGCGCTCTGGGTCACGGTCCGAGTCAACACCCGCCCACCGACATCCTGTTCCCCGGGGACACAATGAAGCCATGAGCCTCACCCCCGGCGCCGACCTGATGGCCGGCCCTCCGCCCACGCACCTGCCCGTCGACACTGCCGCCGAGTCTGCTCGCGGCGGGCGAGGCGCCCACGGCCGTCGTACGACGCCTGCCGGCCTCGCCGCTGGCCTGGGCCACCCTCGCCGAGCAGGCCCGTGACGAGGGCGCCGACGACGTGACCGTCTACGCCTACGCCCGCGTCGGCTACCACCGCTCGCTCGACCTGCTGCGCCGCAACGGCTGGAAGGGCCACGGCCCGGTGCCGTGGGAGCACGAGCCGAACCGCGGCTTCCTGCGCGCCCTGGCCCTGCTCGCCCTGGCGGCCCGCGCGATCGGCGAGAGCGCCGAGTGGGAGCGGTGCGCGGAGTTCCTGCGCGACTCCAGCCCGACGGGGTACGACGAGTCTGCTCGGCTGAGGTGCCCCGCCCGGGCCTGTGGGCGGCCGCCGCGGCGACGTACGCCGTCGTGGGGGCCGGCCTGTGGTGGCTCGGCGCACCCTCCCCGTTGCTCTTCGCGGCGCTGGTCGCCGCGGTCCTGGTGGCGCTGCGGGCGCCGGACCCGCCGGAGATGCCGCCGGCGCTGCGCACCGTGGGGATGGCGGTGGTCGGCACCGCTGCCGGTGCCAGCGTGGACGCCGACGTGCTGCGCACGGTCGCCCGCGAGCCGGTCGCCGTGGTCGGCGGGGTGCTGGTCACCCTCGCCGTCTCGATGCTGGTGGGTCAGGTGCTGCGGTTCTCACGCGACGTCGACGGCACGACCGCGATCTTCGCCTCGGTCGCGGGTGGTGCGTCGGGCGTGGCCCTGGCGGCGCGGGAGTACGGCGCGGACGACGCGATCGTCATCTCGGTGCAGTACCTGCGCGTTGTCTTCGTGCTGGTCAGCGTCCCCATCGTGGCGCCGCTGCTGGGTGACGCCGGCGGTGCGGCCCTTCCGGACGACACCCCGAGCGACCCGGTCTCCCGGCTGCTCTACACCGCCGCCGCCATCGCGCTCGGCCTGCTGTTCGCGCGCTTCGTGCGGATCAGTGCGGCTCCGATCCTCGGCACCCTGGTCGCCTCCAGCGCGCTGGCGCTGTCGGGGTGGTTCCCCGACGCGAGCGTCCCGGGCTGGGTGGTGGCGCTCGGGTTCACGGTCGTCGGCGCCAACGTCGGGCTCAGCCTGACCCGGGAGCGGCTGCGCCGGCTGGCGCGGCTGTTCCCGCTGGCGATGGTCCAGGTCGTGCTGGGGGTGCTCGCCTGCGCGGCGGTGGGCGTTCTCTTCGCGGACGCGGTCGGCATCTCGCGGATCGACGGCTACCTCGCGACCACGCCCGGCGGGCTGCCGGCGGTGGTCGCCGTCGCCGTCGACTCCGGACAGGAGATCGGGCTGATCCTGACGATGCAGTTCGTCCGGGTGTTCGTGGCGCTGGCGTTCGCGCCGCTGCTGGGGCCGTGGCTACGACGGCGAGGCGCTCAGCGTCGTACGTAGCGCCGCAGACTCGTCGAGCACGAGCGTGTCGAGCACGGCCGCCAGCGACGGCAGCCACAGCCGCACCTCAGCCCCGCAGGGTGAGGTAGACCGCGAGCAGGATGACGAGGATCCCGAGGATCCCGAAGATCGGCAGGTCGACGGTGCGCGCGGCGCGGTGGTCACCGGTCGGGGCCGGCCGCTCGGCGGCGGGGACAGGCTGGGTGGCGCGGTGCTTGCGGTTCAGACTCGGCAGTACGCATGGGAGGCTCCTCGTTTCCGGGGGATTGCACTGGTCCGGACGCGAGGAGCGGGGGAACATCACGCGATTTCGCGAGAAAATTCCTCAGGAGGTGAGCAGGGAGCGCACCTTCGCGGGGCCGAGGGCCGCGAACAGCGTGGGCAGACGAGGGCCGCGCTCGGCCGAGACGAGCAGGTTGTAGAGCAGCCGGAAGAACGCCTTCTGGTCGGCCTTGACCTCCTCGGTGGGCGCGTCGTCCAGGCTCAGGCCGCGGCCGAGCCTTGGGCACGCCGTAGATGAGCGTGGTCAGGCTCGTCGGCGTCGGCGAAGGAGTCGGGCAGGCGGTCGAGCAGCAGCCCCAGCCAGCGCGCCTCGTCCTCCGCCAGCGCCCCCAGGCGCTCGGTGTCGGCGGACTCACGGACCGTGGTGCGCTCCTCCGGGTCGACGTACGACGTGATCCAGGTGGCGGCCTTCGTCAGCCGCGGCTCCAGGTCCGCCTCGGAGGCACCGACCGTCTGCGCGGTGATCTCCCGCGACCCCGCGGTGACGTCGGCGACCGACGAGAGCATCCGGAACGGCACGACGACCGCCGGGGTCGGCAGCGTGCCCGCCGCCGCGGTGGCGGAGGCCCGCTCCCAGGCCAGCACGGCGGCGTCCCGCTTCTCCGGGATCGCGGCCTTCTTCGTCAGCGCGTCCCACTCGTCGTACAGGCGCAGCACCTCCGGCCGAAGTCGACGTTGAAGGCCTGCTTGGGCTGGCGCCGGACGTAGAGCCAGCGCAGGATGGGCGCCTCCAGGATGCGCAGCGCCTCGGCAGCGGTGGGGACTCCGCCCTTGGAGGAGGACATCTTCGGCATGCCGGCGACGCCGACGAAGGAGTAGCCGACGAAGGAGGGCGCGGAGCCGCCGAAGACCGGGCCGACGATCTCCTTGCCGACCGTGTAGGAGGAGCCGGGCGAGGCGTGGTCGACGCCGCCCGGCTCGAAGTGCACGCCCTCGAAGGTCCAGCGCATCGGCCAGTCGACCTTCCAGACCAGACTTGCCCTCGTCCTGGGTGGCGACGTTGGTGACGTAGGACTGGCCGCAGGTCTCGCACGTGTAGGCGAGGTCGGTGCTGTCGTCGTCGTACGACGTGAGCGTGACGGTGTCACGCCCGCACCCGCGGCAGTAGGGCTTGTAGGGGAAGCGTGCCAGGTCCTCGGTGGCGCCGTGGCCGGCATCCTCCTCGGCGAGCGACTCGCCGTCCTCGACCGGGTCGGTCTTCTTGGTGCGGAAGCGCGCCATGACGGTCTCGATCTCGCCACGCTTGCGGATGGCGGTGAGGATCTGGTCGCGGTACGTGCCGGCGCGGTACATCTCGGTCTGGCTGACCTCGACCATCTCGCAGCCCATCTCGGCGAGCGCGGCCCGCAGCGGCGCCTTGTAGCGCTCGGCCCAGCCTGGAGAACTCCCCGGTCGGGTCCGGCACCGCCGACAGCGGGCGGCCGATGTGCTCGCTCCACGACGGGTCGACGCCGGCCGGCACCTTGCGGAAGCGGTCGTAGTCGTCCCAGGCTGTGCAGGTGACGGACGTCGACGCCGCGGCGGCGGATCTCCTCGGCGACGAAGTGCACGGTGAGGAACTCGCGCAGGTTGCCCAGGTGGATCGGCCCGGAGGGGCTGATGCCGGACGCACAGGTCACCAGGTCGGGCAGGGTGCCGCCGTTGACCTGCTCGGCGTGCCGGAGCGCCAGGTCGGCGGTCCGGGTCACCCAGTCGGTGGGGTCCTGCTGCTGGTCGCGCTGTCCTCGTGCCACGGCGCCCAAGCCTAGGGCGCTAGGAGAGCGGGACCACCATCGAGTACGCCGCCGGGAGCACCCGCCAGGTCCGCGCCCCCACCGGCCCGTCGATCTCCCCGTCGCTGTTGCAGTCGAACGGGGTGCCGGTCACCCGGACCGCGCGACCGCGCACCATCGCCACGTCGCGGTGCTCGCCGTGCCGCGCGAAGGGCAGCCGCAGCGCGTACCCCAGCCGCGCCAGCGTCCGGTCGGGCGTCGCCACCAGCACGTCGACCAGCCCGTCGTGCGGGTCCGCGTCCGGGGTCGACTCGGTCCCGCCGCCGACCGACGCGCCGTTGCCGACGGCCACCATGAGCACGCCCTTGTCGACGTCGACGACCACCTCGCCGTCGACCTCGACCCGCAGCCGCAGGACCGGCGGGTTGAGCGCGGTCTGGACCGCGCCGATCGGGTAGCCGATCTTCCCCAGCCGCTTCTTCCAGCGCGCGCCGTACTTGCCGGCCTCGGCGCCGGCGCCCAGGTGCACGCTGTTGACGGTGACCCGGTCGCGGTCGTCGACCACCAGGTCGGTCGGCCGGGGTGTCCCGTCCACCACGACCTGGGCCGCCTCGGCCGCCTCCAGCGGGATGCCCAGCGTCCGGGCGAAGTCGTTGCCGGTGCCCAGGGGCACCAGCCCGAGGGTGCGCCCGTCGAGGCCGCCACGGTCGTGCAGGGCCTGGACGACCGCGTGGATGCTGCCGTCACCGCCCGCGACGACGACCTCCCGCTCGCCCACGCCGCGCAGGACCTCCTCGAGCCTCCTCCGGTGAGGACGTGGCCGCGACCTCGACCTCGGCCGCCCCGCGGAGCACGGCCAGCGCCGCGTCGAGGGCCTCCTGGTCCGCCGTACCGGCGCCGGAGTTGGTGATCACGAGCATCGAGCGGTCGGTGGGCACGGGACCACCCTAGAGTTCGGTCGCATGGGAAGCACGCGACGCTGGACCGCCCGTGAGCCTGATCGACCTCGTCCTCGACGAGGGCTCCTACGAGTCCTGGGACGTGCCGATCGACATCAGCGGGCACGCCGAGGAGTACCAGGACGAGTTGCGCGCCGCGGCGGAGAGGGCCGGCACCGACGAGTCCGTGCTCACCGGGCGCGGGACGGTGCGGGGGAGGCCGGTGGCGTTCGTCGTCAACGAGTTCCGCTTCCTGGCCGGCTCGATCGGCATCGCCGCGGCGCACCGGATCGCCGCCGCCGTACGGCGGGCGACCGACGAGGGCCTGCCGGTCCTGGCCAGCACCTCCTCGGGTGGTACCCGGATGCAGGAGGGGACGCCCGCCTTCGTGCAGATGGTCGAGATCTCGCGCGCCGTGATGGCACACCGCGCGGCCGGCCTGCCCTACCTCGTGCACCTGCGGCACCCGACGACCGGCGGGGTGTACGCCTCGTGGGGCTCGCTCGGCCACATCACCGTCGCCGAGCCGGGTGCGCTCGTCGGCTTTCTCGGCCCGAAGGTCTACGAGGCGCTCAACGGCGAGCCCTTCCCCGAGGGGGTGCAGGTCGCGGAGAACCTCGCCGCGAAGGGGGTGATCGACGCCGTCGTACCGGCCGAGGAGTTTGCCGGCGCTGGTCGACGCCGCGCTCGGCGTGCTCGTGGACCCGGCGACGGAGCCGGCGCTGGAGCGCCGGGAGCCGGTCGCCGCCGGAACCCGGCTGGACCACCCGGTCTGGGAGGACGTCGAGGCGACCCGTGCCGAGGGCCGGGTGGGCGTGCGCGACCTGCTCCGGTACGGCGCCACCAGCACCCTGCGGCTCAAGGGCACCGACGAGGGGGAGCGCGACGACTCGGTCCTCATCGCGCTCACCCGGCTCGACGGCCGGCCCTGCGTGCTGGTCGGCCAGGACCGCTCCCGGCAGACGCCCGCGACGCCGATGGGGCCGGGCGCGCTGCGCGAGGCCCGGCGGGCGATGGAGCTCGCCAACGAGCCTGCGCCTGCCGCTGGTCACCGTCGTCGACACCCCCGGCGCCGGGTCTCTCGCAGGCGGCCGAGGAGGGCGCGATGGCCGGTGAGATCGCCCGCTGCATCGCTGGTCTGGTGACGATGGAGGTGCCGACCGTGTCGGTGATCCTCGGCCAGGGCTGCGGTGGCGGGGCGCTGGCCATGCTGCCTGCCGACACCGTGCTCGCGACCGAGCGCGGCTGGCTCTCCCCGCTCCCGCCCGAGGGGGCCAGCGTGATCGTCCACGGGGACGCCTCCCGGGCCGCGGAGATGGCCGAGCGCCAGCGGGTCGGTGCGCTCGACCTGCTCGCCGACGGCGATGTCCACGGCGTCGTGCCGGAGGACGAGGGGGACACGCCGGAGACGCTGGCCCGCGCGGTGGTCGCCGAGGTCGCGGCCCGGCTGGCCGCTAGCCGACGACCATGTCCTCGCCCGACCAGAACGCCCGCATGCTGGTGATCCGGCCGTCGTCGTCGAAGGTCATCACGTCGATGGGCGCGAGTGTGTAGGTCTGCTCGCCGGCCTTGGTGACGAGCTCGAAGGCGAACGCCGCCTCGTTGCCGGCGATCCGCACGTGCAGCAGCGTCGCGGACTGCTCCAGGCCGTCGAGGGCGCCGTAGAACTCCGCGATCTCCTCCCGGGTACGACGCACCTCGGTGCCGACCGGGTCCTCGACGCTCGCGCCGTCGGCGTAGAGCGCGACGACGTCGGCGGAGGCGCCGGTGGCGACCAGGTCGACGTACTGCTGGATGGTCCCGAGGATCGTCTCGCGGCTGGCGCCCATGGCGGTCTCCCAAAGTAGAACGTGTTCTCGTTAGCCGAATCTAGCGTGAAGATCGCGTTTTGGTAACGTGACGCCGCAAGAGCCCCGGTCTTGCCGGGGCTTCTTGCTGGGCAGACACCAACAGCAACACCAACAACAAGTGGTGCGTCGAGCAGCCGTCCCGTCAGGAGGGGCGGAGGGACTCCGTCCGTGGCGAGGAGCAACCAATGCCTGCAATCGTGATCGTCGGCGCCCAGTGGGGCGACGAGGGCAAGGGCAAGGCGACCGACCACCTGGGCAGCCAGGTCGACTACGTCGTGAAGTTCAACGGCGGCAACAACGCCGGCCACACGGTCGTCATCGGCGACGAGAAGTACGCCCTCCACCTGCTGCCCAGCGGCATCCTCACGCCCGGCTGCACGCCGGTCATCGGCAACGGCGTCGTCGTCGACATCGACGTGCTCTTCCAGGAGATCGACGGCCTGGAGGCGCGCGGCATCGACACCTCCTCGCTCAGGCTCAGCGCCAACGCGCACGTGATCGCCGACTACAACCGGCAGGTCGACAAGGTGACCGAGCGTTTCCTCGGCTCCCGCAAGATCGGTACGACGGGACGCGGGATCGGTCCGACGTACGCCGACAAGATGAACCGGATCGGCATCCGGGTCCAGGACCTCTTCGACGAGAAGATCCTCACCGCGAAGGTCGAGGGTGCCCTGGAGCTCAAGGGCCAGATCCTCACCAAGATCTACAACCGTCGCGCGCCGTCGGTGGAGCAGACCGTCGAGGAGCCTGCTCGGCCACGCCGAGCGCCCGGCGCCGTACGTGTGCGACACGGGCCTGCTGCTGAGCCAGGCCCTCGACCGCGACGAGGTCGTCCTGATGGAGGCCGGTCAGGCGACCCTGCTCGACGTCGACCACGGCACCTACCCCTTCGTCACCTCCAGCAGTGCGATCTCCGCCGGCGCCTGCACCGGCACCGGGATCCCGCCCACGCGCATCGACCAGGTCATCGCGATCGCGAAGGCCTACACCACCCGGGTCGGCGAGGGCCCGTTCCCGACCGAGCCTGCACGACGACAACGGCGAGTTCCTGCGCAAGGCCGGCTGGGAGTACGGCACCACCACCGGGCGTCCGCGGCGCTGCGGCTGGATGGACACCGTGATCACGCGCTACGCCGCGCGGGTCAACGGCGTCACGGACTTCGTGCTCACCAAGCTCGACACCCTGACCGGGCTCGCGGAGTCTGCCCGTGTGCGTCGCCTACGACGTCGACGGTGTGCGCCACGAGGAGATGCCGGTCAACCAGAGCGACTTCCACCACGCGGTGCCGGTCTACGAGAACCTGCCCGGCTGGAGCGAGGACATCTCGGGGTGCCGCGACTTCGCAGACCTGCCGAAGGCCGCGCAGGACTACGTCACCTTCGTCGAGGACCGCTCCGGCGCGCGGATCTCCGTCGTCGGCGTCGGTCCCGAGCGTGAGCAGGCCGTGGTGCGGCACCCGCTGCGCTGACCGCGAAGATTTTGTCGGGAACTCCCGTGTGGAAAGGGAATTGCTGGGAACCTCGGCCTGGAGACATCTAGGGCGGAGGAAGCGCGTGGTGGGACGCCCCACGGTGGTGATCGTGGACGACTCAGCCGAGTCTGCGGGTCGTGGTGCGATCGCGACTGTCGGCCTCGGGCCTGTTCGACGTGGTCGGCGAGGGCGCCGACGGCGGTGAGGCGATGATCCTGGCCCACCAGCACGAGCCCGACCTGATGCTGCTCGACACCTCGATGCCGGTGCTCGACGGGCTCGAGGCGCTGCCGCTGGTGCTGGCCGTCTCGCCGCGCACCAAGGTCGTGGTGTTCACCGGCTTCGAGGGACGGGGCCTCGCCACCCGGGCCCGGGAGCCTGGGGGCGGCGGACTTCATCGAGAAGTCGGTGCCGATCGAGAAGTCTGCCGGAGCCTGCTGTGGCAGCACGTCGACCGGCCCGAGGCCGACGTACGACGACCTCGTTCGCTGGGCCTGCACGTCGCCGACGGTCTCGACGAGTCCGCGGCCCGCGACCAGGCCGCGCTCGACGAGCACCGCGAGCGCTACCAGGAGGCCTTCGAGCAGGCCGCGATCGGCATGGCGACGATGACGCTCAACGGCAGCATCGTTCGCGCCAACCCCGAGCTCGCCGAGATGGTGGGCCGGGTGCCCGACGACCTGGTCGGGCTCGACTACGGCGTGCTCACCCGCCAGCACGGCGACCACCTCGACGAGGCACTGGCCCGGATCACCGAGGGCGACGAGGACCTGGTCACCTTCGAGCACCCGCTGGTCTCCGACGGCGGCGCGAGCACGTTGCGGGTCACCCTGGCGCCGATCCGCGACTCCCGCGGCCAGCCGCTCTACGTCTTCGCGCAGGTCCAGGACATCACCGCCGAGATCGCGCTGCGGCGCAGCGAGGAGATGTTCCGGCTGCTGGTGACCGCGGTGACCGACTACGCGATCTACCTGCTCGACACCGACGGCCGGGTCGCGAGCCTGGAACCCCGGTGCGCAGAACATCAAGGGCTACGCCGCGGACGAGATCGTGGGTCAGCACTACCGGGTCTTCTACCCCGAGGAGGAGCGCCGCGCGGAGCACCCCGAGCGCAACCTCGAGTACGCCCTGGAGAAGGGGACCTACGCCGAGGAGGGCTGGCGGGTGCGCCGCGACGGGAGCCGGTTCTGGGCCAGCGTCCTCATCACGGCCGTCTACGACGACGCCGGTCGCCACCGCGGGTACGCCAAGATCACCCGCGACCAGACCCAGCAGCGCGAGCACGAGGAGCACCGCAAGGCCGCCATCGAGCAGCAGGCGCACCTGCTGGCGATCACCGCCCACGAGCCTGCGCACGCCCGCGGCCGTGGTCGAGGGTTCCGTCGCGATCCTGCGCGACAGCGGGGACACCGTCTCCGACGACACCCGCGACCAGGCTGCTCGAGGCCATGGCCAGCAGCGCGCACCGCCTGCAGCGCCTCGTGAGCGACCTGAGCGCCGCCTCGGACGTGCACGCCGACGCGCTGGCGCTGGAGCCCGAGCGGGTCTCGCTGCGCACCACCCTGCTGGCCGCCGCCGACCGGTCCCGCGCGGTGCACCCGCACGAGCGGATCGCCGTCGAGGTGAGCGACGAGACCGAGATCTTCGCCGATCCCGCCCGGCTCGGGCAGGCGCTGGACAACCTGCTGGAGAACGCCCTGCGGCACGGCCGGGCGCCGGTCCTGGTCACCGGCGAGCCGACCGCGGACGGCGTCCGGATCCGCGTCTCCGACGACGGCCACGGGGTCGACGAGCGGTTGCTGGACGAGTCTGTTCCACCGCTTCGCCCATGCCGGTCCCACCGGCGGGACGGGCCTGGGCCTCCACCTGGTGCGGGAGATCGCCCGCAGCCACGGGGGCGAGGTGCGCTACCTCGCACCGACCGACGAGCGCCGGACGACCTTCGAGATGGTGCTGCCCAGCAAGCCGCGGGTGCCGAGCATGTGAGCCGGCCGTGGCCGCCCTAGGATCGACCCCCGTGAAGACCCTCGTGATCGGCACCGGTGGCCGCGAGCACGCGCTCGCCCTCGCGCTCTCCCGCGACCCGGCGGTCACGGAGGTGCACGCGGCTCCGGGCAACCCCGGCATCGGCGCCTTCGCGAGCCTGCACCCCGTCGACCCGATGGACGGCACGGCGATCGCGGCCCTCGCCACCGAGATCGGCGCCGACCTCGTCGTCGTCGGCCCGGAGGCACCGCTGGTCGCCGGTGTCGCGGACGTCGTGCGCGAGGCAGGGATCCCGGTCTTCGGCCCGTCGCGGGCGGCCGCCCTGCTGGAGGGCTCGAAGGCGTTCTCCAAGGAGGTCATGGCCGCGGCCGGCGTACCGACGGCGGGCTCGCGGACCTGCGTCACCGCCGACGAGGTCGCCGCCGCGCTCGACGACTTCGGCCCGCCGTACGTCGTGAAGGACGACGCGCTCGCCGCCGGCAAGGGCGTCGTGGTGACCCGCGACCGGGCGGAGGCCGAGGAGCACGCGGCCGGCTGCGGCACCGTGGTGGTCGAGGAGTTCCTCGACGGCCCGGAGGTCTCGCTGTTCGCGGTGTGCGACGGGACCACCGCCTACGCCCTGCAGCCCGCCCAGGACTTCAAGCGCATCCACGACGGAGGCCGGGGCCCGAACACCGGCGGGATGGGCTCCTACTCCCCGCTCCCGTGGGCGCCCGCCGACCTCGCCGCGACGGTCCTGGAGACCGTCGTGCAGCCCACCCTCGACGAGATGGCCCGTCGGGAGGCGCCCTTCGTCGGCTGCCTGTACGTCGGCCTCGCGCTCACCACGGCCGGCCCGCGGGTCATCGAGTTCAACTGCCGGTTCGGCGACCCCGACGTGCAGCCCGTGCTCGCCCTGCTCGACTCGCCGCTCGGCGAGCCTGTTGCTGGCCGCCGCCCGCGGCGACCTCGGCTCGGTCGTCCCGCCGGCCTTCCGCGACGGTGCCTCCGTCACGGTGGTGCTCGCCTCCGCGGGCTATCCCGAGTCCTCCTCCCGGGGCGACGTGATCACCGGTGTGGGTGCCGCCAACGGCGTCAACGACGTGGACGTGATCCACGCCGGGACGGCGCTGCAGGGCGAGTCGCTGGTGACAGCGGGCGGACGCGTGCTCGCCGTACGGGCGGTGGGCTACGACGTCTCGGACGCACGGGCCCGCGCCTACGCCGCGGCCGACCTGATCGCCTTCGAGGGCCAGCAGCGCCGCTCCGACATCGCCGCCGAGCCGCTCGGCGTGGTCGAGGGCGCGTCGGTCGCGGAGGACTGAGTGGAGGTCCGCCCCGCCGTCGACGCCGACCTGGACGCCGTCGCCGCGATCTACGACCGCGAGGTCCGCGAGGGCACCGCCACCTTCGACCTGGAGCCGCCGCCGCGCGCGAAGTGGGAGGGGCTGCTCTCCTCCGCCCACCCCGGCGACCACTTCCTGGTCGCCGACGACGGCGGCACCGTCCTCGGCTTCGCCTACTCCTCGTCGTTCCGGCCCAAGGGCGCCTACGACGCCACCCGCGAGGTCACCATCTACCTCGACCCGTCCGCCTCGAGGCGTGGCATCGGCCGCCGGCTCTACGACGAGCCTGCTCGCGCGGCTGTCCGCTTCCGGCATGCGCACCGCCCTGGCCTGCATCTCGCTCCCGAACGATGCCAGCGAGGCGCTGCACCGCGCCTGCGGGTTCGAGCGGCAGGGCGTGCTGCGCGAGGTGGGCCACAAGGCTCGACCGCTGGATCGACGTCGTGTGGTGGCAGAAGGCGCTCCACGACTGAGCGGCCCTGGGTGGCAGAGTGACGCCATGGCCGAGTCAGCAGCAGACCTGTATGCCCGGGTGCGCGGCGTCGCCGACGAGCACGGACGGCTCCCGCTGCCCTCGGTGGCGTCCTGGGACGTCTTCCCGTGGGAGGTCGTCGACGGGCGGTTGAGCCCCAAGCCGCTCGCCGAGCCGGCCCCGGAGGAGCCGCGCGAGGGCGAGGGTGGCGTCGGCTGTCGGGCGTGCGATGCCGAGCCGGCCGGTGTGGCGTGGACCAACGAGCGGTGGCGCCTGCGCCACCTCTCCGAGCGCAGCGGCCTGCCGCTGGTGCTCATCCTCGAGCCGTGGGCCCACCTCGACCTGCCCGACCTCGACGACGCCATGGCCGCCGAGCACGGCGTGCTCGCGGTCCGCATCGCGCGCATCGTCGAGGGTCTCCCGAACGTCGCGCGCTGCCACGTGCAGCGCATCGGCGACGGCGCCGAGCACCTGCACACCTGGTTCATGGCCCGCACCGAGGGACTGCTGTCGGTGCGCGGGTCCTTCGCCGTCGACTGGGACGACATCCTGCCGCCCGGGCCGGAGGACGTCTGGCGCACGGACGTCCGGGCCGTGGCGAGCGCCCTGGCGTCGTACGACGGCCGGGTGGTGGATGCCGATGGCTGAGCAGGCGGCTCAGCGCCGCGGGGTCGGCACCGCCCGGCTGGACCTGGTGCTGTGGGACGAGGCCACGGTCCGCGCCATCCGCGAGGGCTCCCGGCACCCCGACTGGCACCCGGACTTCCCGCGCGAGGACGACCGGGGCGCGGCCACCCTGTGGCGCGACGGCGACCCGTGGGGTCCGCGCTCGATCGTGCACGAGGGCGTCGTGGTCGGCTCGATCGGCTTCTTCGGCCCGCCCGAGGACGCCGCGGACGGCACGCCGGAGGTGGAGGTCGGCTACGGCCTGGTGACCTCCTCGCGGGGTCTCGGGCTGGCGACGGAGGCGCTCGCCGCGCTGCTGCGGCGCGCCGACTCCGCGGGGGTCCGGGTGCGGGCGTCCATCGCGCCCGACAACGCCGCGAGCCTCCGGGTGGCGGCCAAGGCCGGGTTCACCGGGGTCCGCGGCACCACCGAGGACGGCGAGATGGTGCTGGTCCGGCCCGTGCGCTGATGGCGGGTGGTGTGCGCCGCCGTGGGAGAATGGCCCACCGTGACCGTCCCGAACGTCCTCGCCACCCGCTACGCCGCCGCCGACCTCGCTGAGATCTGGTCCCCGGAGCACAAGATCGTGCTGGAGCGGCAGGCTCTGGATCGCGGTGCTCCGGGCGCAGCGCGACCTCGGCATCGACGTACCGGACGGTGTGGTCGAGGCCTACGAGAAGGTCGTCGACGTCGTCGACCTGGACTCGATCGCGGCCCGCGAGCGGGTGACCCGGCACGACGTGAAGGCGCGGATCGAGGAGTTCGCCGCGCTCGCCGGGCACGAGCACATCCACAAGGGCATGACCAGCCGCGACCTCACCGAGAACGTCGAGCAGCCTGCAGGTGCGCCAGTCCCTCGGCCTGGTGCGCGACCGCGCCGTCGCGGCCCTGGCCCGGCTGGCCCGGCTGGCCGCCGAGCACGAGACCACCGTGATGGCGGGCCGCTCGCACAACGTCGCCGCCCAGGCGACCACCCTCGGCAAGCGCTTCGCGACCGTCGCCGACGAGCCTGATGATCGGCATCGAGCGCATCGAGCAGCCTGCTCGCCCGCTACCCGCTGCGCGGGATCAAGGGGCCGATGGGCACCGCCCAGGACATGCTCGACCTGCTGGGCGGTGACGCCGCGAAGCCTGGCCGACCTCGAGCAGCGGGTCGCGAGCCACCTCGGCTTCGAGCGGGTGCTGACCAGCGTCGGGCAGGTCTACCCGCGCTCGCTCGACTTCGACGTGCTCTCGGCCCTGGTGCAGGCTCACCGCGGCGCCCTCCAACCTGGCGACCACGATCCGGCTGATGGCCGGCAACGAGATCGTCACCGAGGGCTTCAAGGAGGGCCAGGTCGGCTCGTCCGCGATGCCGCACAAGATGAACACCCGCTCCTGCGAGCGGGTCAACGGCCTCGCCGTGGTGACCCGGGGCTACCTGTCCATGGTGGGCGAGACTCGCCGGCGACCAGTGGAACGAGGGCGACGTCTCCTGCTCCGTCGTACGACGCGTGGCGCTGCCGGACTCCTTCTTCGCCGTGGACGGGCTGTTCCAGACCTTCCTGACGGTGCTCGACGAGTTCGGGGCCTTCCCCGCGGTCATCCAGCGCGAAGCTCGACCGCTACCTGCCCTACCTCGCCACCACCAAGGTGCTCATGGCCGCGGTCCGCAACGGCGTCGGGCGCGAGGCGGCGCACGAGGCGATCAAGGAGGCGGCGGTCGGCACCGCGCTGGCGATGCGCCAGGGCCAGGCCGAGAACGACGTCTTCGCCAAAAGCTCGCCGCCGACGAGCGGCTGGGCCTGACGAGCGAGCAGCCTGCAGTCGCTGGTCGCCGAGCCGATCACGTTCACCGGTGCCGCGGTCGAGCAGACCCAGGCCGTGTGCCGGCAGGTCGAGGCGGTCCTCGCGGCGCACCCCGCCGCGGCGTCGTACCAGCCGGGGGCGATCCTCTGAGCCCGATCGAGGTCCCGTTCCCGGTCCCGGCGGACCGGGCGTTCGACTACCTCGCCGACCCGCGCAACCGCCCGGCGTGGCAGTCCTCGCTGCGCGCCGTCGCCGACCTGGACGGCCCGGCGTGGACGGACGTCACCGTCGTGCCGGGACTGCGGCCGCGGATGCGCACCACCGTCTCCGAGCGGCCCCACCGGTGGGCGGAGGAGGGGCGGTTCGGCCCGTTCCGGGCTCGCCTGGGCCTGCGAACTCGTATCGACCGACGAGGGCTGCCGGGTGTCCGCGGACTTCACGGTCGGCGCGCTGGGCGCCGGCCCGCTGGTGACCCGCTTCGCGCGGCCGGCCGTCGCGGCCGACCTGAGGCGGGCGGCCCGGCTGCTCTCCTGAGCCGGCTCAGGAGGGGCGTACGTCGAGCACGACGTCGAACTCGAGCAGGTCCGCGCCCGTGGAGACCGGCTTGCGCGGGGCCTCGCCGGCCGGTGTCGCGTGGGCGGCCCGGGCGTCGCCGTCGCGCCAGGCGGCGAAGGACTCCTCGTCGGCCCACTGCGTCACGACGAAGTACCGGCTCTCGCCGGCCGTCGGGCGGAGCAGACTGGAAGCCGAGGAAGCCGGAGGCGCCCTCGACGGCACCGGCCCGTGCGGCGAACCGCTTCTCGAGCTCGGCGCCGGCGGCCTCGGGCACCGTGATGGCGTTGATCTTCACGACGGGCATGGAGTGCTCCTCGATCGGGCGCCGGTCAGGCGCGAGCCTCGCCGCCCCAGTTGGCGAGCCGGATGGCGATGTCGTGCAGGTGGTCCTCGGTCACGTCGGTCACCTCGAAGGTGAAGCCTGGACGTGCTCACCGGAGATGCGGCCGAGGGAGACACTGCCCGCGCCGGGCAGGTGCTCGATGATCCGGATCAGGCGGTTGCCGATCCGGCCGAGCCTGCGAGGCGTGGTCGTCGGACAGCCTGCCCGAGAGCCTCGGGGTCACGGTGGTGCAGCGTCAGGCCGAGCCGGCCGCCGGCGTCGTGGCGGGCGAGGATCCAGACCTCGTCCTCCCACACGATGGGGCCGTGGACGAACGTGCTCTCGGGGGTCTGCGCGGACTCCGTCATGGCGACACTGTGCCATCCGCGCAGACCGGCTCCCGCACCGACCCCCAATGTCGAGTCGTTTGGTCAAGTATGATCACCTCATGACCCTCGCGACCCCCACCGCCCCGACGTACGACGACCCGCGGGTGGTCGTCCCCGCTCCCGCCGCCGGCGCGGGCAACTGGGCGGGTGCGGCGAGCGCGGTGCTGGTCGACGGCACGTACTGGCTGACCTACCGGGTCCGCCGGCCGCTGACCGAGGGCCGCGGGGTGAGCGTGGTCGTGGCCCGCTCCGAGGACGGCGAGCACTTCGAGCAGGTGGCCGAGGTGCACCGCGACGCGTTCGGCTGCGAGTCCTTCGAGCGCCCGGTGCTGGTGCCGGTGCCGGGGGTGGGCTGGCGGCTGTACCTGTCCTGCGCGACGCCCGGATCGAAGCACTGGTGGGTCGACAGCCTCACCGCCGCGACGCCCGCGGAGCCTGCCCGGCGGGGTCCGGCAGGTGGTGCTCCCCGGCGACGACACCGTCGCGGTCAAGGACCCGGTCGTGACCCACGGGCCGGAGGGCTGGGAGATGCTGCTGTGCTGCCACCCGCTCACCGACGCCGGTCACGAGGACCGGATGACCTCGCGCCTGCTGCGCAGCGCGGACGGCCTCGCCTGGACCGACCACGGCGAGGTGCTCGCCGGCCGGCCGGGGGAGTGGGACGCCCGCGGGGCCCGCGCCACCGCGGTGCTGCCCGATCGCGAGGGCGCCCCCCGCACCATCCTGTACGACGGCCGTGCGGACGCCGCCTCGAACTGGTTCGAGACCACCGGCATCGCCACCTGGGACGGTGAGCGGTACGTCGCCCAGGACGCCCCGCCGATCACCTCCCCGCACAGCGACGGCGCGTGGCGCTACGCCGCCGCCGTACCGCTGCCGGACGGGCGGGTGCGCTTCTACGTCGAGGCCGCGCGGCCCGACGGCGCGCACGACCTGGTCACTGTCGTCCGCTAGCCGCGAGTTGGGACTTCCCACCCGTGAGTTGGGACTTCCCGCCCGTGAGTTGGGACTTCCCACCGTCGACTTGTGACAAGTCGCGGGTGGAAACCCCCAAGTCGCGGGTGGAAACCCCCAAGTCGCGGGTGGAAACCCCCAAGTCGCGGGTGGAAACCCCCAAGTCGCGGGTGGAAACCCCCAAGTCGCGGGTCAGGGGCGGGCGCTGACCCGCTCGGCGAAGGACCCGCGGTCGCGGGTGGAGAGCCAGTCGGAGAAGTCCTCGCCGGTCAGGTCGGAGAGCAGGGCGATGTCGTCGGCGAAGGCCGGCAGGAGCCGCTCCCGCTGCTCCGGCGTGAGCGAGGGCCGGTGCGCGTCGCTGGTCTGCAGCCGCGCGACGAGCGGGATGCTGAGCCGCCGCCAGATCTCGGGCCGGACGAACTGGCCGGCCCAGGCCCCGCCGCGGACGACGGGTCCGACGACGCGCGGACGCCAGCCGGGGGCGACGTAGGGCCGGGAGTTGTCGCGGGGGATGGAGGTCACCTGGCCCTCGCGGATGCCGAGGAAGCGGCAGGTGCGGTCGACGGTCTCGGCCGGGTGGTCGACGATGTCGCGGTAGCGCACGATCAGCACCCGGGCGGGGTCCACGAGCCTTGTAGAGGTCGCGCAGCCTGCTCGCCGTAGAGCCCGAGGTCGCGGTAGCGCCAGAAGGGCGCGTGCCCGGCCGCGACCCGCTCGTCCTGGCGGGCGAAGGCGGTCTCGAAGTCGGCCTCCGGCTCGAGGCCGTCGGACCACAGGTGCATCCAGTTGCTGTAGGCCCGGTCGATCGGGTCCCGGACGACGGCGACGAGCTTGACCTCGGGCAGTGCGTCCGCGATCCGGCGCTGCGCCCCGCGGTGCCACAGGTAGAACGGCGTGGACTCCCCACGCACGCTTCCGGCGGGCGCGGGGCGGAACAGGTCGGCGTACGCCTGCTCCTGCCAGACCCACTCCTGCTGGGAGTGGCGGTCGCCGGGACCGCCCCAGTGCGGCGGCGGGGCGCCCTCGCAGAGCCAGTACTTCGGCTCCTTCGGCGTGGTCACGAAGACGTCGGGGTGCGCGGCGAGGGCGAGGTGCAGGGCGCTCGTGCCGGCCTTGGGCGCGCCGACCAGCAAGAAGTCGGGGCGAGGGTCCCGGTCCGAAGGCATGTAGATCAGTCTAGATAGTTTTGTTGAATCCGGGGAGGGCCTTCACGCAGCGGGCTCAATAGGCTGTCGCCCGTGACGCTCGCGAACATCCCGCCCGCCCCGGAGCTCCCCGGCCACCGCCACCTGCACTCGGGCAAGGTGCGCGACCTCTACGAGGTCACCGAGGGCCCGTACGCCGGCAAAGCCTGCTCATGGTCGCCAGCGACCGGCTCTCGATCTTCGACTTCGTGCTGGAGACGACGATCCCGGACAAGGGCGAGATCCTCACCCGGATGTCGCAGTGGTGGTTCGAGCAGACTGGCGCCGCTCGTGCCGAACCACGTGCTCTCCACCGACGTGCCGGAGGCGGTCCGCGGCCGCGCGGTGGTGTGCGAGCGACTGGAGATGTTCCCGGTCGAGTGCGTCGCGCGGGGCTACCTCACCGGCTCCGGGCTGCTCGACTACCGCGCCACCGGCGAGGTCTGCGGGATCGCCCTGCCCGGCGGCCTCGAGGACGGCAGCCGCCTGCCGGAGCCGATCTTCACCCCGGCCACGAAGGCCGAGCTCGGCGACCACGACGAGAACGTCTCCTACGACGCCGTCGTCGCCACCGTCGGCGCGGACTCCGCCGCCGCGCTGCGCGAGACTCACCCTGGAGGTCTACGGCCGGGCCGAGGAGATCGCGCGGGAGCAGGGCATCCTCCTGGCCGACACGAAGGCTCGAGTTCGGAGTGCGCCCGGGCATCGCGCAGATCGTGCTGGCCGACGAGGTGCTGACGCCGGACTCCTCGCGCTACTGGCCGGCCGACGACTGGCAGCCGGGCCGGGCGCAGCCGTCGTACGACAAGCAGATCGTGCGCAACTGGGCGCTGTCGGCCGAGAGCGGGTGGGACAAGGCGTCCGGCGAGGCTCCGCCGCCGCTGCCGCCCGAGGTCGTCGAGCGGACCCGGTCGCGCTACATCGAGGCCTACGAGCGTTTGACGGGTGAGACCTTCTGAGTGATCGGTGACCGCCGTCACGACCGGCAAGTAGGTTGTCCCGCATGACGAACCTCGCCGGCTTCCTCGAGAGCAGCGCCCAGAGCCTTCCCGGACCGCACAGCCATCGTCCTCGGTGACACCCGCCTGACCTACCCGCAGGTCGACGGCGCGGCCAACCAGGTCGCCAACCTGCTGGTCTCGCGCGGGATCAAGCCGGGCGACAAGGTCGCGATCAGCCTGCCCCAACCTGCCGTACTTCACGATCGTCTACTACGGCATCCTCAAGGCCGGCGCGAGCGTCGTACCGCTCAACGTGCTGCTCAAGGGCCGCGAGGTCGCCTACCACCTCGGCGACTCCGACGCGAAGGCCTACTTCGCCTTCCAGGGCACCCCCGAGTCTCGCCATCGGCGAGGAGGGGTACGCCGGCTTCCAGGCCGCCGACGGCTGCGAGCACTTCTTCGTCATCACCGCCGACCCCACCGCGGCCTCGCCCATCGAGGGCACCGAGACGCTGGGCCAGGCGCTCGCCGGCCAGGCGCCGACGTTCGACACCGTCGAGGTGGACGACGACGACACCGCCGTCATCCTCTACACCTCCGGCACGACCGGCCAGCCGAAGGGCGCGGAGCCTGCGGCACCGCAACATGCGCGACAACGCGCTGTCCGGCAAGGACCTGTTCGGCGCGAGCGCCGACAACCCCGACACCTACCTGTGCGTGCTGCCGCTGTTCCACTCCTTCGGCCAGACCGTCATCCAGAACGGCGCCTTCGCCTTCGGCGGCACCGTGGTGATGCTGCCCCGCTTCGAGGCCGCGCCCGCGCTGGGCCTGATGCTGAAGGAGAAGGTCACCTTCTTCGCCGGCGTCCCGACGATGTACTGGGGCCTGCTCGGCGCGCTCGACGCCTCGGTCGACGTCAAGGCCATCGCGGCCAACCTGCGGGTCGCGGTCGCCGGCGGCGCTGCCCTGCCGGTCGAGGTGCACCACCAGTTCGAGGAGCGCTTCGGCGTCACCATCCTGGAGGGCTACGGCCTGTCGGAGACCTCGCCGGTCGCGAGCTTCTCGCGCTTCGGCGAGCCGGTCCGGGTCGGCTCGATCGGCACGCCGATCCCCGGTGTCGAGATGAAGCCTGATCGACCCGGAGAGCCTGGGACGAGGTCACCGACCCCGACGGCATCGGCGAGATCGCCATCAAGGGCCACAACATCATGAAGGGCTACTACCAGCGCCCCGACGCCACCGCCGAGGCGATCAACGACGAGGGCTGGTTCCGCTCCGGCGACCTCGGCCGCAAGGACGCCGACGGCTGGTACTACATCGTCGACCGCTCCAAGGACATGATCATCCGCGGCGGCTTCAACGTGTACCCGCGCGAGATCGAGGAGGTGCTCCTCACCCACCCGGCGATCTCGCTGGCCGCCGTGATCGGTGTCCCGCACGAGAGCCACGGCGAGGAGATCAAGGCGTTCGTGATCCTCAAGCCGGGCGCCGAGGCCACCCCCGAGGAGATCGTGGCCTGGAGCAAGGAGCAGATGGCGGCGTACAAGTACCCCCGCCTCGTGGAGATCGTCGAGGGCCTGCCGATGACCGCCACCGGAAAGATCCTCAAGCGCGAGCCTGGACTGATCGATCGGCGCGAGCGCGGCTTCGCCTGCAGGGGCGGGCAGCAAGGCTGCCGGACGGCGGCTCTCGCCGCGCTGCCGCGCGCGCAGTCGGCTTCCGTAGAGACTGCCTCCGTCTGGCGGCAAGACGCCGTCGTGTCCGGTGGCGCGAGCGCGGCTTCGCCTGCAGGGGCGGGCAGCAAAGTCTGCCGGACGGCGGCTCTCGCCGCGCTGCCGCGCGCGCAGTCGACCGGCGTAGGTCTGCCGCCTTCCGGCGGCAAGACAGGGGTTAGCGTCTCCGGGGGATGGGGTAGGAGCCGGGTCTCACCATCCCATCCCTCAGGAGGCCGCTCGTGGAGGTCCCCACCCAGGCTCGCGGAGCTCGCGAACACCTGCCTGTCGGCGTCCCAGGACGTCGCCGACGGCTGGTCCGGGGCGCTGAGTGCGCTCCAGGTCCCGTCCGGCGCCGCCGGCAACACCCTCGAGAGCGGTCCGCTGCTGACCGCCCACACCGACGCCGGCAACGCCGCGGCCATCGCCGTCGGGCGGCTGGTGTCGGTGCTGGAAGCCGACGTCGACGCGGTCTACCTGTGCGCCTTCGACTTCTCGACGACCGACGAGAGGGTCGCGGCCGGCTTCGCGGAGAAGACCCCCGACAAGACGCCCCCGCCGGTCCCCTCGCCCTCGCCTGGCCCGGCGCCGACCCCGCCGCCGACGTCCGCCCGGGTGGCGTGATGGCGGCCGGGATCTTCGACCTGCACGACCAGGTCGACAAAGTCTGGACACCGCGGCGACCCAGTGGGCGGCCGTCGGTACGACGTTGACCGACTCCGGTGACGACGTCACCCGTGGCGTCAAGGCGGTCATGGACGCCGGCTGGGAGGGCGACACCCGCGACTCCTTCGACGACCACCGCCGACGCCTGGTCGCCGACCTCGACGCGGGTGGCGACCTGGCGGGCAAGGTCGCCTCGCACCTGACGTTGGCGGCCGGTTCCGTGCGGGTCGCGCAGGGCCACCTCGACGCGCAGTGGGCCACCATCGTCAGCGTCCCGGTGCACTGGGGGCCGGGCGGGGAGATGACCTTCCAGCCGCGCGACGAGGCCGAGCAGACCAAGGTCACCGAGGCGCTGGCCCGGGCGCGGGAGATCCGCGACGGGCTCGACACGGCGCTCGACGAGGACCGCGCGGCCATCGCGGCGACCGTCGAGCAGTGGCGCGCGATCGCCGACCGCTGGCAGGCCGTCGCCGAGGGCGCCGATCCCTTCGAGTTCGCCGCCGGACGCTGACGGCGTCGGCGCGATCACCATCGGCAACCGCACGATCTTCAACACCGGCGCGGGCGACGACACGGTCACCGTCACCGTCGACCCGAAGACGGGCGAGCAGGTCGTCACGATCAACGGCAAGGTCTACCGGGTGCCGGCCGGGCAGGAGGTCGTGGTCCGCGTCGGTGAGGGCAACGACACCGTCACCGTGCCGAAGGGCAGCCGGGTCGACGTGACCGTGCTGGGGGGCAAGGACGACGACCTGATCGAGACCGGGGACGGCAACGACACGATCCTCGGCGGCAGCGGCGACGACCGGATCAAGGGCGGCGACGGCGGCGACCGGATCTCCGGCGGCGCCGGGCGCGACTACGCCGACGGCCAGTTCGGCGACGACACCCTCTCCGGCGGCTCGGGCGACGACACGCTCTACGGCCTCGACGGTGACGACACGCTGTCCGGCGGCGACGGCTGGGACTACCTCGAGGGCGGCTCCGGCGACGACACCCTCGACGGCGGCGCGGGCGGCGACACGCTGTCCGGTGGCACCGACGACGACACGATCTACGGCGGCGACGGTGACGACAAGGTCTACACCGGCAAGGGCGAGGACACGGTCGAGGCCGGCACTGGCTCCGACACGACGTACGCCGAGCAGGGAGACGTCGTGCGCGGCGGCGAGCACCGGGTGACGGTGGAGCCTGCGCGACGTGCCGAGCGAGATCCAGGTCGAGGGCTCGCCGGAGTTCCAGGCCCGGGTGCGCGCCGACCTGGAGTCGCTGGCGTCCTCGCCGGCAGGCCAGCAGATGCTCGCCAACCTGGCGCACAACATCGACGACTCGGGCTTCCTGGGGATCAACAAGGACACCCTGGTCATCCGCGAGTACAACGACCCGAGCGACCCCGACAACAGCACGGCCAGCAACGACGGGCACGGCAACTACGTCATCAACTACAACGTCGCGCTCGACCACCTGCGCACGCCGGGCGGCGGCGTCGACGGCCCGCCGATCGCGGTGGTCTACCACGAGTCTCGCCCACGTCTACGACTACGCCAACGACACCAGCGCGCCGGGTGACTACCAGGGCGACGACCAGACCAACCACGGCACGCCCAACGACGAGCGGCAGGCCGCCGGGCTCCCGATCGACCACGACGGCGACCCGTCGACGCCGGAGGTCATCGACCCCGACCACCCGTACCAGTACACCGAGAACGGGCTGCGTGAGGAGATGGGGGCGCCGCACCGTGACCACTACTGACCGGCGTCTGCTCGCGGCCCTCGCGGCGGTGCTCGGCCTGACGCTCGGCGGATGTGGTGCGGACACGAAGGACTCGGCGCCCGCCGGTGCCCCGAGCGACCCGGCCGACCCGGACGGCGGCATCGCCGACCCCGGTCTCGACTTCGCCGCGACCGTGCGCGTCGCCGACGGCACGGTCCGGGTCTCCTGGCGGCTGCGCAACACCACCGACGGCGAGTCTGCTCGTCCTCGACGGGGTGCCGCGCGCCGCCGGCGCCGGGGTCCGGTACGACGCCACGCTGGCCTACGTCACCGGGCGCGGCTCCGGGATCCTGCTGTCCCAGCGGGCGTTCCCGTGGCCCGACACGGACTCGATGGCGTGGGGACAGGCGCCCCGAGTGGGCGTCACCCGGCTCGCAGCGGGCCAGGAGCCTGAGCCGCGAGCTCACCGTGCCCGAGCCCTTCGTGCGGCGCCAGCCCTTCGGCGACGACCTCGGCGACGGGCCGGTGGCGCTGCCGGAGGCCCCGGACCGGGTGACCTTCTGCCTGGGAGTGGTGGCGCCGCCGTACCCGCCGGCGCTGGGGCGCTCCGACGACGACGGCGCGACCACCCTCGCGCACGGCAACGCGACCTGGGACGCGCAGACCCAGGCTCTGCTCGGACCCGGTCGACCTCTGGTCTCAGGCCGGGCGGGTCATCGGCACGTGCGGGATGCCGTCCTCGAGGAACTCCGGGCCGGTGGCCGTGAAACCGTGCCGCTCGTAGAACGCGACCAGGTGGGCCTGTGCGTCGAGGACCGTCTCCCGCGCACCGATCTCGGTCAGCGCCGCGGCCATCAGCCGGCCGGCGGCACCGGTCCCGCGGGCCGCCGGGGTCACCACGACCCGGCCGATCCGGGCGACGCCGTCCGGCTCGCTGAGCACCCGCAGGTACGCCGTGGGGGCACCGCCGTCCGCCAGCCACAGGTGCCGGGTGCCCGGCTCGGTGTCCCGGCCGTCGAGCTCGGGGTAGGCGCACGCCTGCTCGACGACGAACACGTCGACGCGCAGCCGGAGCAGGTCGTAGAGCGTGTGCGGGTCGAGCTCGGCGAAGCCGGCGACGTGGGGCCGCACCTCAGCCTGAAGGGGTTCGGCAGCGCGCCGGGCAGCCTTCGCCAGTAAGCTCGCGTGCCTGGGCGGAGACCCTGTGCTCGACGAGGACCTCGTAGCGGGTGGCGACGACCGCGCTGATCGAGGAGAAGTCGCGGCGTCCGCCCGAGAGGGCGTAGCCCACGAGCGCCATGATCACGCCGAAGGCCGCGCCGAGGGCCATCGTGGAGACGATGATCCCGAAGGTGCTCTCGTCGGTGAAGATGCTGAAGATCAGCCCGACGAACAGGCCGAGCCAGAGCCCGGACATCACGCCGCCGGCGGCGACCCGGCCGGTGGTGAGCCGGCCGGTGATCCGCTCGACGCGCTTGAGGTCGGTGCCGACGATCATGCACTGCTCGACGGGGAACTTCTCGTCGGCGAGGAAGTCGACGGTGCGCTGCGCGGCGGCGTAGTCGTCGTAGACCGCCAGGGACTGGGGGTACTCCAGCCTGAGCGGGGAGGTGGTGCCGAACGCGGGACGGGACGGATTGCTCATGACCCCAGTGTGCCCCGGTACAGTTACGCCCCGTGGCCCGAGTCGTCGTAGCTTGTCATGCCGAAGCCCGAGATCCTCGACCCGCAGGGGAAGGCCGTCCACGGCGCGCTGCCCCGGCTGGGCTTCACCGGGGTCACCGATGTCCGTCAGGGCAAGCGGTTCGAGCCTGGAGATCGAGGGCGAGGTCACCGACGCCGTCCTCGCCGAGGTCGACAAGATGGCCGAGACCGTGCTCTCCAACCCGGTGATCGAGAACTACGTCGTGAGCGTCGAGCAGTGAAGGTCGGCGTCGTCACCTTCCCCGGCTCGCTCGACGACGTCGACGCGCAGCGCGCGGTCCGCATCGGCGGCAACGAGGCGGTCGCGCTGTGGCACGGCGACGCGGACCTCAAGGGCGTCGACGCGATCGTGCTGCCCGGCGGCTTCTCCTACGGCGACTACCTGCGCTGCGGCGCCATCTCCCGCTTCGCGCCGGTCATGGACGTGGTGGTCGAGGCCGCGAACGCCGGCATGCCCGTGCTCGGCATCTGCAACGGCTTCCAGATCCTCTGCGAGTCGCACCTGCTGCCCGGCGCCCTGATCCGCAACGAGCCTGCGCAAGTTCGTCTGCCGCGACCAGACTGCTGCGCGTCGAGAACAACCGGACCCCCTGGACCTCCGCGTACGCCGAGGGCCGGGAGATCCGGATCGTGCTCAAGAACGGCGAGGGCGGGTTCGTCGCCGACGCCGAGACCCTGGCCCGGATCGAGGGGGAGGGCCAGGTCGTGGCCCGCTACCTCGAGGTCAACCCGAACGGCTCGCTCAACGACATCGCCGGCATCAGCAACGAGCGCGGCAACGTCGTCGGCCTGATGCCGCACCCCGAGCACGCGGTCGAGGAGCCTGACCGGCTGCGGCCTCGACGGGCTCGGCTTCTTCACCTCGCTCGTCGAGACCGCCTTCGCCTGAGCGGTCCGCCCGATCAGCCCGCCCGATCAGCCCGCCGGGTCCAGTCGGCGGTTGAGCCCGGAGCGGCCCACGGCGTACGCGCCGACGGCGGCGAGGACCACTCCGATCACGGGCGGGATGCCGATCTCGGCCTCCTTCGCGACGTACGCCGCGGCGCTGGCGACGGCGTAGACCGCCAGGTTGGGGAGGTTGAGGGCGGGCAGCCGCTCGCCCTCGGGCATCCCTCCGCGCCACCGGGCCAGGTAGTCGCCGATGATCACCCCGCCCAGCGGCGGGATGAAGACGCCGAGCAGCACCAGGTAGTCCACGAGGTGGTTCTGCACGCCGACCAGGGCGAGCACGGTGCCGACGATCGAGCCGCCCACCACGAAGGGCGTCTTCGAGGGTTTCTCGAAGAGCTCGGCGCCCGCCACCCCGAAGGCGTACGCCGTGTCGGCGTTCGACTTCCACAGGTTGCCGAAGAGCAGCACCAGCCCCCAGGTGACCAGGCCGAGGTCGTAGAGGACGAGGACGAAGTCTCCTTGGCCGAAGGTCATCGCGCCGGTCGCGCCGAAGAAGATCATCAGCCCGTTGCCGATCAGGAAGCCGATCACGCAGGCGATCAGGGCCTGGTTGCCGGTGCGCGCGAAGCGGGTCCAGTTCGGCGCCTGGGTGCCGGCCGAGACGAAGGTGCCGACGACGGTGGTGATCGCGACGGCCGTGGTCATCGTGGCATTCGGCTGCACGTCGGCCAGGCCCGACCAGCCGCCGACCTCGTCGAGGGAGCGGAAGAGCACCCAGAAGGCGAGGATCAGGATGAGCGGGGTGGAGATCGCCGAGACCCAGTACATCCCGCGGTAGCCGTAGCAGGCGGTGAGGCACATCAGCACGCTCGTCGCGATCATCACCGCGGCGCGGGCGAGGTCGGACTCCCAGGAGAACGCCTGGGCGGTGAGGTCGCCGATGGTGCCGATGACGACGCCGTACCAGCCGATCTGGGTGCCGCCGAGCAGGATCGAGCCGAGTCTTGCTGCCCCGGTGGCCCAGGACGTACCGCGCCATGACGACCGTCGTCAGGCCGGTGTTGGCGCCGATCCAGCCGAGCAGCGCGACGTAGGTGCCGAGGACGAGCGAGCCGAGCAGGATCACCCGGACCAGGTCGCCGAGCGCGAACGCCGAGCCGAGCCTGCGCGCCGGCCAGCATGGTCGGGGTGAAGACGGTGAACCCGAGCAGCACGACCGCCAGCGAGAGGAACGACTTGCGCGCGTGCGCGGGGACCGGCGTGACCGGGTAGTCCGGGTCGACGACGGCCGTCTCGGGGCGGGCGGTGTCGGTCACGACTCCTCCCCGATGTCCTCGGCCCACAGACTCGGGCTTCTCCCGCATCATCGTCGCCATCAGCCTCCTTGCAGGCCGGGTCGTCGGCGACGTCGACCACGACGCCACGCGAGCGCAGCCACTCCTCGGAGGCCTGGAAGCCTGACGTTCTCGCCGACCACGATGCGCGGGATGTCGTAGAGGACCGAGGTGCCCGCGCACATGAAGCAGGGGGACAGGGTCGTGTAGAGCGTGCTCGCCCGGTAGACCTTCGCCGGCAGCCGGCCGGCGTTCTCGATGGCGTCGGTCTCGCCGTGCCGGATGGCCGAGCCGAGCCTGGACCCGGCGGTTGCGGCCGACGGCGAGCACCTCGCCCTGGTGCACGAGGACGGCGCCGATCGGGATGCCGCCCTCCTCCCACCCGGTGCGTGCCTGCTCGATCGCCAGGTCGAGATACCTGCGGTCGTGGTCGTCGATCATGGTGCCTCCGTCGGTGCCGGGTGTGTCGGGGCTCACACCACCAGAGGCGATGGCTGCCGACAAGGGACATACTGTCCGGCATGAACGGCGAACGTCCGGACGGACTGTCCTGATGGCGGCAACTCTTGCCGAGGTGCTGGCCCTCCCGTCGTTCCGCGCTGCCGGGACCGAGGTGCTGCACGGCGACCCCGAGAGCGTCCGGGTGCGCTGGGTGCACTCCTCGGAGGTCTTCGAGATGGGCTCGCTGCTCGCCGGTGGCGAGGTGCTGCTGACCTCCGGGCTCGGCCTGCACGGGCGCACCGCCGACCACCTGCAGGCCTACGTCGACCAGCCTGGCCGACGCGGGCGTCGCGGCCATCGGTCTCGAGGTGGGCCGCACCTTCTTCGCCGTGCCGGAGCCGATCGTCGAGGCGGCGCTGCGCCGCGACGTACCGGTGCTGGTGTTCCACCGGGTGGTGCCCTTCGAGCGGATGGTCGAGGACTTCCACGAGCCTGCTGGTACGACGCAAGGTCGAGGCCGGCACGGGGGACGCGGGCTGGCGCACGCTCACCCAGGTGGTGATCGAGGGACGCGGCCTGCGCGCGCTGCTCGACGAGACCTCGCGCCTGGCGGGCTGCGCGGTCGAGCCTGCGCGACCCCGAGGGGCAGACCGTCGAGCGCAGCCGGATCGCCTCGGTGAGCGGCGATGCCGGCGTCGGCTCCAGGTCCGCGGCGAGGCGGGCGTGCACGGCACGCTGCGTCTCCTCGGTGCCGCCACCACCCACCGGCAGCGGGTCGCCGACGCGGCCGGTGCCGCGGTCGCGCTGGAGCTCGGCCGGGGGACCGGTGGCGGGCACCGGCCCGGGCCCGCCCAGTCGCTGGTCGCCGACCTCGCCGCGGGAGTCGTGGTCTCGCGCGCGGACGTGCTGCACCGGCTCGTCGACCTCGGCTGGCCGCCCCTGGAGGGTCGTCACCTCGTCGTCGCGGCGATCGAGGTCGACGCCGCGGTCCCGGTCACCGACGCGGTCGCGGCCACCGAGCGGGTGCTGGGCCACGAGGGCGGCGTGCTCGTCGGCACCGCCGCCGGGCACGTGGTCCTCGTCCAGCGAGGCGGTCGCCGCGCCGTGCCCACCCAGGTCCGCGAGGACCTGGCCGCGGCGGCCGGACGGCTCGCGGCCGAGCTCCCCGGCCGGGTCCTGGTCGGGGCGACCACGCCCGTCGCCGATCCGGGCGACCTCGCCGCCGCGGTGGGCCGGGCGCGCCAGGTGGTCCGGGCCGCGCGGCGCTCGGGGCGTCGTACGGGAGTGGTGATGGAGCGCGACGTCGCGGCGCACCGGCTGGTCACCCGGGCGATCGACCCGCAGGTGCTCAGCGAGTTCGTCCACGAGCAGATCGGGCCGCTCGTCGACCACGACCGGGAGCACCGCAGCGAGACTGCTGCGCACCCTGGACGCCTACCTCGCGTGCTCGCTGTCGAAGGCGCGCACCGCCGACCTGCTCGGCCTGCGCCGCCAGTCGCTCTACGACCGGCTCGCCCGGATCGAGCGGCTGCTCGGGGTCTCCCTGGACGAGGCCGACCACCGCACCGGGCTGGGCCTGGCGCTGCTCGGCTGGCGGATGCGCACCGGGCTCGACCCGCAGGTCGGCTTCGGCGGCTGAGCGCTCAGTACCGCCCGGTCTGCAGCCTTCAGCCAGGTCGCCGTGTTGATGATGTTGTACGACGAGACGCCGACCTGGCGGCGGTAGTAGCCCGCGTGCGCGGCCATCGCCGCGTCGTAGACACCGGTGATCTGGACGTTGCGCGAGGGCATCGCGACGCGCATCGCGCGCTGCACGCGGCGGACGTAGAGCCCCGCCGAGCCGTACTTCAGCACCGGGCGGGCGCCCGCGGTGAGCAGGGTGATCCAGTCGCGGTTGCCCCAGGTCGAGTCTGGCGGCGAACCCGCGGCGGCGCTGCCAGGTGTAGACCGCGCGCCGGGTGGTCAGGTCGTAGACCCCGTTGATCTTGCCGGTGTAGGCCTTGACCTCGGCCATCAGGCACTGCATCGCCTTCACCGACGCCACCGGGGGCTTGTACGACGCCGTCGGCATCTTCAGCGTGGCGTAGGTCGTCAGGTCGACCGGGACGCCGCCGCAGTGCACCTCGCGGCCGGGCACCATGCCGGCGCCGAGCCTCGAGGAAGTTGCGGTCGATGTTGATCGTGACGCCGCCCCAGGTCTCGTTGTGCCCGCCCTGGTACTGCTTGATCCGGCGGCCCGGGGTCCACGCCGTCGGGGCGAGGTACGACGAGCCTGACGCTGGTGTTCGCGGCGCCGTCCCAGCGCGCGATCCACAGCGTGTCCGGGTAGGTGAAGGTGGTGGGGTACTTCGCCTTGAAGTCGTTGACCATCTTGATGCCCGAGCCGGCGCTGGAGTAGTAGCCCGACTTGTAGCCGAGGGCGTGCAGCCGGACGGTCCAGGAGTCCAGGAAGCGGATCGCCGAGGCCTTGCAGGTGGCGTTGGTGATGTCGAAGGCCTCGAGGTCGTAGAACAGCGTGCTGCCCTGGGTGATGCCGAGGGCGCGGGAGGCGACCACCGCGCGGTCCGCCTCGATGCGGCCCTGGTTGCGGGCGGTGGCGTAGCCGTTGGCGTTGTTCGCGCTGATCTTGGGGTCGATCGCGGCGCCGTACTTGGGGTAGCGGGTCGAGCAGGCTGGCCTGTGGGCCGAGCGTGATCGGCAGCAAGCTGCCAGCCGCGGGCGAGCCTGGGTGCTCACCCAGGTCGCGGTCAGGTTGGGCTGGCTGCGGCAGGCGCGCGAGGCCCCGGAGATGTAGATGCCGACGGCCAGGAACGGCGAGTCTCTCCATCCAGGCGTCCATCTTCGCCTGGGTGGGCGCGAGGCACTGGTCGAAGCCGTACCCCTTGAAGTGGGTGGCCGGCGTGGGCCGGTTGGTGCTCGTCGCGGTGAGGTCCACCGGGTCGTCGGTGGGTGCCTCCGGGGCGCCCAGCAGGGTGATCGCGAGCACTGCCGCGAGGGCGGCCGCGAACACTGCGGACAGGGGTGCGAACCGGGCAGACATGGCGGAGGAACTCCAGGGGAAGGCGGGGCGGACCGTGGCGAAGCCACGTCACGATAACCACAACATTCACACCCGTAACAGTGGTCGGGGTGAACTACAACGGTGTAGTTATCGGAACCCCGCAAATCCTTGCGGCAAGCGGCATTCCGGCCGGACGGGCGGGGTTCTCACCGGCATGCGCCCCCCGTTGATCAAGCCGCCCGGAGCAGGAACCTCGATCGAGGCGATGGGCCTCCCGCACCTGTTCAAGCCTGACCGCCGCCGAGACCGGTGGGCTGGTCTCGGTGGAGGAGTTCACCCTCGGCGCCGGTGCGCTGGGCGCCCGCCCCCACGTCCACGAGCGGCACGACGAGCACTTCTACGTCGTCCGCGGCGAGACTCACCTTCCACACCGGCACCGAGGAGGTGAGCGCCGGTGCGGGCACCCTGGTCGCCGCGCTCCGCGGCTGCGCGCACGGCTTCCGCAACGCCGGCGACGCCCCGGCGACGGCGATCTGCCTCTACACGCCGGGCGGCTACGAGGAGTTCTTCGCCGACCTGCACCGTGCCGTCGCGGAGGGCGCGGAGCCCACGCCGGAGCCTGATGGCAGAGTTCCGCAGCCGCTACCACAGCCTACACCCTGTGACCGCGCGGTCAGCACGGCGCACCCGGGCGGATAGGATTGCGCCCCGTGGCCGACACCGCTTCCGCACCCGTTCGCTCCGCTCTCGACACGGTCGCCGTCGCGGCCGGTGACCCCGGCCGCGAGCAGCCCTGGTCCGAGCCTGGGCCTCAAGGCCGACGAGTACGAGCGGATCCGCGAGATCCTCGGCCGCCGGCCCACCGGCGCGGGAGCCTCGCGATGTACTCGGTCATGTGGAGCGAGCACTGCTCCTACAAGTCCTCCAAGGTGCACCTGCGCCAGTTCGGCGAGATCCCCCAGGAGACGCCCATCGGCCCGATGCTCGCGGGCATCGGCGAGAACGCCGGCGTCATCGACATCGGCCAGGGCTACGCCGTGAGCCTTCAAGGTCGAGTCCCACAACCACCCGTCGTACGTCGAGCCGTACCAGGGTGCCGCGACCGGTGTCGGCGGCATCGTCCGCGACATCATCGCGATGGGCGCGCGCCCGGTCGCGGTCGTCGACCCGCTGCGCTTCGGCCCCCTCGACGCCGACGACACCCACCGCGTGCTGCCCGGGATCGTCGCGGGCGTCGGCGGCTACGGCAACTGCCTGGGCCTGCCCAACATCGGTGGCGAGGCCGTCTTCGACGCGACCTACCTCGGCAACCCGCTCGTCAACGCCGGCTGCATCGGCGTGCTGCGCCACGAGGACCTGCACCTGGCCAAGGCGTCCGGCGAGGGCAACCTCGTCGTGCTCTACGGCGCGCGCACCGGCGGCGACGGCATCGGCGGCGTGTCCGTCCTGGCCTCGGAGACCTTCGACGCCGACGGTCCCGCCAAGCGACCGAGCGTCCAGGTGGGCGACCCGTTCATGGAGAAGCTTGCTCATCGAGTGCACCCTCGAGCCTGTTCCAGGCCGGCGTCGTCGCCGGCATCCAGGACCTCGGCGGTGCGGGCCTGTCCTGCGCGACCTCCGAGCCTGGCCTCCGCCGGCGACGGCGGCATGTTCGTCCACCTCGACAAGGTGCCGCTGCGCGACTCGACGCTCTCGCCCGAGGAGATCCTCATGAGCGAGAGCCAGGAGCGGATGATGGCGGTCGTCGAGCCCGGCGACATCGACGCCTTCCTCGCGATCACCACCAAGTGGGACGTCGAGGCCGCGGTCATCGGCGAGGTCACCGAGACCGGCCGCCTGGTGATCGACTGGCACGGCGAGACCGTCGTCGACGTGCCCCCGCGGACGGTGGCGCACGACGGCCCCGTCTACGAGCGGCCCTTCGCCCGCCCCGAGTGGCAGGACGCGCTGCAGGCCGACGGTGCCGAGGCACTGGCCCGGCCGAGCACGGGCGAGGAGCCTGCGCGAGACCCTGCTCCGCCTGGTGGCCAGCCCGAACCTGTGCGACAAGTCGTGGATCACCGACCAGTACGACCGCTACGTGCAGGGCAACACCGTCCTCGCCCAGCCCGCCGACTCCGGCATGGTGCGCGTCGACGAGGAGACCCACCTCGGGGTGTCCATCGCCACCGACTGCAACGGCCGCTTCGCCAAGGCTCGACCCCTACGCCGGCGCGCAGGCTCGCGCTCGCCGAGGCCTATCGCAACGTCGCCACCGGCGGTGCGCTCCCCGCTGGCCGTGAGCGACTGCCTCAACTTCGGCTCCCCCGAGGACCCGGCCGTGATGTGGCAGTTCGCCGAGGCCTGCCGCGGGCTCAAGGACGCCTGCCTGGAGCCTGGGCATCCCGGTCACCGGCGGCAACGTCAGCCTCTACAACCAGACCGGCGAGACGGCGATCCTGCCGACCCCGGTCGTCGCGGTGCTCGGCGTGATCGAGGACGTGCGGCGCCGTACCCCCTCGCACTTCCAGGCCGCCGGCGAGACGGTCGTGCTGCTCGGCACCACCCGCGAGGAGCCTGTCCGGCTCGGAGTGGGCGCACGTCGTGCACGGCCACCTCGGCGGCCGCCCGCCTGCCGTGGACCTCGCCGCTGAGCAACGCCTGGCCCGGCTGCTGCAGGACCTGGTCGGCGTCGCCACCAGCGCGCACGACCTCTCCGACGGCGGTCTGGCGCAGGCGCTCGCCGAGGCCTCCATCGTCAGCGGGACCGGTGCCACGGTCCGGCTCGACGGCGACGCCTTCGTCGGCCTCTTCGCCGAGTCCGCCGCGCGGGCGATCGTCACCGTGCCGGCCGGCGCGGTCGAGGAGCCTCCGCGTGCTGGCGAGCCGCCACGACGTGCCGCTCGCCGAGATCGGTACGACGGGCGGCGAGGCCCTCGTCGTCGAGGGCGCCTTCGAGGTGCCCCTGGAGGAGCCTGCGGACCGCCTGGTCCGCCACCCTGCCGGAGGCGCTGGGCCGCTGAGCCTCAGCCCAGCCTTGATGACGGCCTTGTTGGTCAGCGTCAGGGTGTCGCGGCCCGAGCCGCCGCCCCAGACGCTGCTCAGCGCCAGGCTCGTAGGTCTGGTCCATCCGCAGCGTGCCCCGGGACTTCTCGGGCACGCCGAAGATGAGGTGGTAGACCTTCACGCACCCGCCCTGCTCCGGGTCCGGGCAGGAGGTCAGCGCCTTGTCCTCGATCACCTTCGCCGGCTTGGCCTTGCCGAGGGTGAACGTCGAGTCGATCGAGGTCGCGACGTAGATCGCGCCCGACTTGAGGTCGTCGGAGAGCAGGTCGTAGCGGCGCAACGTCGTGCTGAGCGTGACCACGAGCCAGGTCTTGCCGTCGTCGGCCCACCTGCCGCCGGCGTAGGGGATGGTGGCGGTCGGGGTGATGTTGCGGCTGTAGTCGGGCAGCCGCGAGTGCGTGATCGACAGACTTGAACTTGCTGTCGGTGGTGCAGGAGGCGGTGCGGTCCTTGCGCGGCTTGAGCCTGTACAGCGGGGCGGCCTTGCCCTCGGTGCGCTTGCCGGTCGCGAGGACCACGGTCTGCTTCACGCCGTCGAAGTCGACCGACAGCGCGGCGTCCTCGCCGTCGCCGGAGACCAGCGTGTAGAACGACTCCGCGCCCTCGCCGGTCGCCTCCGGCGCCGGGAGCCGGTACGACGCCTTGTCGGCCACCAGGTCGATCACCGGGTTGGCCTGGGTGTCGAGGTAGTCGGTGTAGTCGCCGAAGGTCCCCGCGTCGTACTGCCAGGTGATCGGGATGAACGTGCTGCCCGCCGGCGCCTCGACCGCCTGCAGGCTGCCGGGTGTCGTCCGCGGCCAGCCTTGGTCGTCGGCTTGCCCGCGCTGATCTCCAGCCGCCCGATCGGGAGCGCGACGGTCGACGCCGTGCCGCCCTCGATGAACTGGTCGTCGGCCCGCGCGTCCACCAGGTCGCCCACCTTGATGCCCCCGTCGTCGCCACCGCAGGCGGCGAGGGCGGGCAGGAGCACGAGCAGCCCGAAGCAGGCGGCGGCGGAACGGCGGAGCAGCATGGGGTCATTGTGGCAGTGCGGGCACGGGCGCCGCGGCGGGTTCGGGGAGACCGCCGATAACCTGGCGTCGATGCCCGCTCGCCTCAAGCCCGCCGACCCCGCCGCCGTCGCCACCGCCCTCACCCGGGTGGACGAGGGCAGTGCGGAGCGGGCCGACCTCAAGCCTGCTCGTCAAGCACTTCCTGGCCCTGCTGGAGACCCGTGCGCCGGGTCGTTCGGTGGAGGTCCGGGTGCCGCCGTACGCCGCGGTGCAGGTCGTCGAGGGCGTCCGGCACACCCGGGGCACACCACCCGCCGTCGTGGAGACCGACGCGGCGACCTGGATCGCGGTCGCGACCGGGGAGCCTGGCCTGGCTCGACGCGGTGGCGGCGGGGCGGGTGAGCGCCAGCGGGGAACGGACCGACCTGACGCGGTACCTGCCCCTGGGCCCGTAGGATCGGGGTGTGGCAGATGCGGACGGGCACCCCGACCTCGACGAGTTCGAGTTCTCGGCCGTCCTCAACGCGCTCGGCGACGACAACCGCCGTGAGGTGATCGCCCAGGCTCGCCGCGCTGCCGGCCGGGAGCGAGCAGTTCTGCAGCGACTTCGGGATGCCGTGGGCGCCGTCGACGCGCACCTACCACTTCCGGGTGCTCCGCAAGGCCGGGTTGATCTGGCAGCGCGACGTGGGCAACGGCCGGATGACCCGGCTGCGCCGCGACGACCTCGACCGTGTCTTCCCCGGCCTGCTCGACTCGATCCTCGCCTCCCAGCGCTCCGACTCGCAGCGATCAGCGGTCGGCCGCTGATCGACGCCCGGCGAGCGCGATCGCCAGCGTCAGCACGACGAGCAGGGCCACCAGCGCGCCGACGGTCGTCGCGAACGCCTCTCGGTAGACCGCCGGGTGCCCGAACTGGCCGGCGGCCGTCTCGGCCGCCGGGTCGCCGCTGAGCCGGGTCCCGACGGCGAGCGAGAGCACGGCCGCGTAGCCCGCGACGAAGACCGCCTCGCTGCCGATGCGGAAGAAGTTGAGGAGGCCGGCCGCCGTACCGGCGCGGTGGGCGGGGACGACGGACAGCGCATGGCCGTCGACCAGGCCGACCGGAAGTCCGAAGCCGAGGCCGACCAGCACCATCGGCAGCAGGATCCAGGCGACCGAGCGGTCCGGCGCGAGGAGCAGCATCCCGAGATCGCCCAGCAGCAGTGCGGCCAGGCTCAGGCCGACCACCCGGCCCACGGTGACTCCCCCGAAGCGCGTCACCAGCCTGAGCCACGGCCAGCGGCGCCACCAGCACCGGCACCGTCATGGCGAGCATGAGCAGGCCGGCGTGGCCGGCGGAGACGTCGCGCACCCCGCTCAGCGCGGAGGGCAGGTAGGTCAGCAGGGTGACGAAGCCGATCGCGCCGGCGACAGGCACCAGGCACATCACCAGGAACTCCCGGTTGCGCAGCAGGCCGAGATCCAGGACCGGGCCGGCCGCCGCAGCGCGGCCCGGTGCCTCGGGCAGGAGCCGGGACCCGAGGGCCGCCGCGGCGAGCACGATCGCGTGCAGGAGGAAGACCCCGCGCCAGTCGACGGCGGCGACGAGGGCGCCGGAGAGGGTCGGGCCCAGGGCCAGGCCGAGCCCGTTGACGGTGCCGAAGACCGCGAACGCATGGGTACGCCGTGCGCCGTCGTAGGCGTGGGAGAGCAGGGAGGTCGAGCCGGTGAGGACGGCCGCGGCGCCGATCCCGGCGACGATGCGGGCGAGGTCGAGCAGGAGCAGGCTCGGGGCGGCCGCGCTGGCGACGCTGCCGAGGGTCACCAGGGCCGCCCCCGCGGTGAAGACACGGCGATGACCGACCCGGTCGCCGACCGCGCCCCAGGCGACCGTGGCGAGGGCGAAGGCCAGGTTGAAGCCGTTGACCACGCCCTGCAGCGCGACCGGGTGGGCGCCGAGGTCCTCGGAGACGAGGGGCAGGGCGATCGCGGTGCCGGCGATGGCGGTGGGCGTGACGAACTGGGCGGCGAGCACGACCGGGAGCGTCCAACGGCTCGGGGCGGCGTGCGCGGAGAGGCGGGTCTCGGTGGCGGACATATAGGTACTATAAACATCGTATCTACGAAGATTGTCGTACTACCGGCCGCGAGGCGGAGCGCCGCGTGCTCGTCCTCTAGGTTGGGATCCATGACCGGACCTGTCACCACCGCCGACCTGCGTACGCGTCTCGCCGAGTCTCCTGCCGGGCGTCCGATCGGACCTCGAGGCCCTCGTCCGCATCCAGTCCGTGAGCGCCGATCCCGCCCGCCGTGAGGACGTCGAGGAGAGCGCTCGCGCCACCGCCGCACTGTTCGCCGCCGAGGGGGTGGACGTCGAGATCGTGCGTGCGTACGACGGAGCGCCGCCCGCCGTGATCGGTGAGAAGAAGGGCCCCGAGGGCGCACCGACCGTGCTGCTCTACGCCCATCACGACGTGCAGCCCGAGAACGACCACGCCGAGTGGGACAGCCCGCCGTGGGAGCCGACCGAGCGTGACGGCCGGCTCTACGCCCGCGGTGCCGCCGACGACAAGGCCGGGATCGCGACCCACGTCGCGGCGCTGCGCGCGTTCGGCGACGAGCCTGCCCGTGACCGTCCGGATCTTCATCGAGGGCGAGGAGGAGGTCGGCTCCGACACCCTGCCCGAGCCTGCTCAAGGCCTACCAGGACCGGCTCGCCGCCGACGTCATCGTGATCGCCGACTCCGGCAACTGGGACATCGGCGTCCCGGCCCTCACCACCTCGCTGCGCGGCCTGGTCCGCGTCGATGTCGAGGTCCGCACCCTCACCCACGCCGTGCACTCCGGCATGTGGGGCGGCCTGGTCCCCGACGCGCTGATCACGCTGTCGCGGCTGATCGCCAGCCTGCACGACGACCGCGGCAACGTCGCCGTCGAGGGCTTGCACTCCGGCCCGGCCGCCGACGTGGACTACCCCGAGGAGCGGCTGCGCGCCGAGTCCGGTGCCGCGCCCGGCGCCGAGTGGATCGGCGAGGGCTCCGCGGTCGAGCGGCTGTGGACCAAGCCCGCGCTGAGCATCACCGGCCTGGACGCGCCCAAGGTCGACGGCGCCTCCAACACCCTCGTCCCCGCCGCCCGCGCCCGGATCTCGCTCCGCGTCGCGCCCGGTGACACCACCGAGAACGCCCTCGCCGCGCTCCAGCGCCACCTCGAGGCGCACGTGCCGTGGGGTGCCGAGCCTGACCGCGACGGTCGTCGACACCGGGGAGGCGACCCAGATCGAGGCCACCGGGCCGGCGTACGACGCCGCGCGGGCCGCGTTCGCCGAGGCCTGGGACGGCACCGCGCCGGTCGACATGGGCGTCGGCGGGTCCATCCCGTTCATCGCGGAGTTCCTCGAGAGCCTTCCCCGCGGCCTCGGTCCTGGTGACCGGCGTCGAGGACCCCGACACCCGCGCGCACGGCCCGAACGAGGGCCTGCACCTGGCGGAGTTCGAGAAGGTGCTGCTCGCCGAGGCGCTGCTGCTGCGCAATCTCGGCGGCTGACTCGGGGTTTCCCACCCGCGAGTTGGCACTTCCCACCCGTGACTTGGCACTTCCCACCCGTGACTTGGCACAAGTCGCGGGTGGAAACCCACAACTCGCGGGTGGGAACCCACAACTCAACCCAATGTCGAGTGATGCCCTAGACTTTGTGCTATGACGCTGACCGAGAACCGCGGACCCGTGGCCGAGCGCACCCGGGTGGCGGTGATCGGCGGCGGCGCGAGCGGTGTGCTGACCGCGATCAACCTCCTGGTGCGCTCCGACGACCCTGCGCTCGAGGTCGTCGTCCACGAGGCCAGCGGGATCGTGGGGCGGGGGATCGCCTACGGCACCAACGACCAGCGGCACCTGCTCAACGTGCGCGCGCGGCACATGAGCGCCTTCCCCGACTCGCCCTCGGACCTGCTCGACTGGGCCCTGCGGACCGGGCGGAGCAGCGACCCGCAGGGCTTCCTGCCGCGCGCGGACTACGCGATCTACCTCCAGGACCGGCTCGCCGACGTCGCCGACGACCGGCTCCGGGTGCGGGCCGGTCGGGTGCTCGACGTGGTGCCGGCCGCCGACGGCTTCGAGATCGTCACCGAGCGCTCGCGCTCCACCGCCGACGCGGTCGTGCTCTGCCACGGCAACCAGCCGCCGCGCCCGCTGACCGTGGCGGCCACCGGCGAGGCGCTGCCCGAGGCGCCCTGGCACGTCGCCAACCCGTGGCAGGCTCGCCCGTCTGCGGGCGCTGCCCGCCGAGGCCAGGATCGTCGTGGTGGGCACCGGCCTGACCGCGGTCGACACCGTCATCACGCTGCTGGAGGACGGCCCGGACCGCGAGGTCACCATGCTCAGCCGCCACGGCCTGCTGCCCAAGCCGCACGTCGGCCAGGCCCACACCGCCTGGGTCACCAAGGTGCCCGAGGGGCCGGTCACCGCCGACGCGATCGCCGAGGCCGTCACCGAGGAGTGCAGGGCCGCCGCCGAGCGCGGGGTCGGCTGGCGCGCGGTCGTCGACGGTCTGCGCCCGGCCACGCAGGACCTGTGGCGCCGGCTGCCGCTCGCCGAGCGCCGGCGCTTCCTGGAGGTCTACGCCCGCGACTGGGAGGTACGACGCCACCGGATGGCGCCCGACGTCGCGCTCCGGCTGCAGCGCTACCGCTACGAGGGCCGCCTGCACGTGCGCCCCGGGACCCTGGAGACCGTCACCGACCTCGGTGAGCGCTGCCGGGTGACCTCCGGTGCCGAGACCCTGGAGGTCGATGCCGTGGTCAACTGCACCGGCCCCCTCTCCGACGTACGACGCAGCGCGGACCCGCTCATCCAGGCGCTGCTGGCCCGCGGCACGGTCGCCCCCGACCCGCTCGCGCTCGGTCTCGACGCGACCCCCGAGGGCCAGGTGCTCGACGCGTCCGGGCAGCCGGTCCCGGGCCTCCACCTGGTGGGCCCGCCGCGCAAGGGGACGCTGTGGGAGTCCACCGCCATCCCCGAGATCCGGGCCCAGGCGGCCCAGGTCGCGGCGACCGTGGTGGAGCGCACGTCTCGCCGCAGCCTCGCGAACTGAGGCCTGCGAGCACTTCGCCGGTAGGCTGGAAGCCGTGTGCGGAGTCTTCGGCGTCTGGGCCCCGGGTGAGGATGTCGCCAAGCCTGACCTACTTCGGTCTGTACTCGCTGCAGCACCGCGGGCAGGAGTCGGCCGGCATCTCGGTCAGCAACGGCCGGCAGATCCTCGTCTACAAGGACATGGGACTGGTCTCCCAGGTCTTCGACGAGAACGCGCTGGCGTCGTTCACCGGCCACCTCGCGGTCGGCCACTGCCGCTACTCCACGACCGGGTCGAGCACCTGGCAGAACGCCCAGCCGACGTTCCGGCCCACCGAGGACGGCTCGATCGCGCTCGGCCACAACGGCAACCTGATCAACACCGCCGCGCTCGCGCAGATGGTGCAGCAGACTGCCCAGTGACGAGGGCGAGTCTCGACATCCACGCCCGCAACCTCGAGGCCTCCACCAACGACACCAGCCTGGTCACCGCGCTGCTGGCGCACCACCCCGACCAGTCCCTGGAGTCGCGCGCGCTGGAGCCTGCTGCCGCAGGTCGAGGGCGCCTTCGTCTTCGTCTTCATGAACGAGAACACCCTGTACGCCGCGCGCGACCCCGAGGGCATCCGGCCGCTCGTGCTCGGCCGGCTCGACCGCGGCTGGGTCGTGGCCAGCGAGTCCGCCGCGCTGGCCACCATCGGCGCCAGCGTCGTCCGCGAGGTCGAGCCCGGTGAGCCTGCTCGTCATCGACGAGGACGGCCTGCGCTCGCACAAGTTCGCCGAGCCGCGCCGCAAGGGCTGCGTGTTCGAGTACGTCTACCTCGCCCGCCCCGACGCCGCCATCGCCGGGCGCAGCGTGCACGAGGCCCGGGTCGAGATGGGCCGCCAGCCGGCCCGGGAGTTCCCGGTCGAGGCCGACCTGGTGATCCCCGTCCCTGAGTCCGGTACGCCGGCCGCGTCCGGCTACGCGCTGGAGAGCGGGATCCCGTTCGGCCAGGGCTTCGTCAAGAACGCCTACGTCGGGCGGACCTTCATCCAGCCCAGCCAGACCCTGCGCCAGGCTCGGCATCCGGCTCAAGCTCAACGCCCTGGAGCACATGATCCGCGGCAAGCGGATCGTGGTGGTCGACGACTCGATCGTGCGCGGCAACACCCAGCGCGCCCAGGTCCGGATGCTCCGCGAGGCCGGTGCCCTGGAGGTCCACGTCCGGATCTCCAGCCCACCGGTGAAGTGGCCGTGCTTCTACGGCATCGACTTCGCCACCCGCGCCGAGCCTGATCGCCAACGGCCTCGATGTCGACGAGATCGCCGCCAGCGTGGGCGCCGACAGCCTCGGCTACATCTCCCTCGACGGCATGATCGAGGCGACCGGCCAGCCGCAGAGCCAGCCTGTGCACGGCCTGCTTCACCGGCGACTACCCGATCGAGCCTGCCCGACGAGAGCCTGCTCGGCAAGCACCTGCTGGAGGCGACGCTCTCGCCGAGCACGCACGGCGAGGCCCTTCCCGTCTTCAACAACCCGTGAGCGAACCAAGGGGAACCGTGGCTGAGAACGCCTATGCCCGTGCCGGCGTCGACATCGAGGCCGCGGACCGCGCCGTCGACCTGATGAAGGAGTGGGTCGAGAAGTCCCGTCGGCCCGAGGTGCTGGGTGGCCTCGGCGGCTTCGCCGGCCTCTTCGACGCGAGCGCCCTGACGGCGTACCAGCGCCCGCTGCTGGCCACCTCCACCGACGGCGTGGGCACCAAGGTCGCCGTCGCGCAGCCTGATGGACAAGCACGACACGATCGGCTTCGACCTGGTCGGCATGGTCGTCGACGACCTGGTCGTGTGCGGCGCGGAGCCGCTGTTCATGACCGACTACATCGCCACCGGCAAGGTCGTCCCCGAGCGGATCGCGGCGATCGTCAAGGGCATCGCCGAGGCGTGCGTGGAGGCCGGCTGCGCGCTGGTCGGCGGCGAGACCGCCGAGCACCCGGGCCTGCTCGCCCCCGACGAGTACGACGTCGCCGGCGCCACGACCGGTGTCGTCGAGGCCGATGCGCTGCTCGGCCCGGGCCGGGTCCGTCCCGGTGACGTCGTGATCGCGATGGCGGCCAGTGGCCTGCACTCCAACGGCTACCCCTGGCCCGTCACGTCTTCTTCACCCAGGCCGGCTGGACCGTGGACCGCCAGGTCGAGGAGGCTCGGGCGGACCCTCGGCGAGGAGCCTGCTGGAGCCGACCCGGCTCTACACCAAGCCCTGCCTGGCGATCGCCCGCGAGACCGAGACGCACGCGATGGCGCACGTCACCGGCGGCGGCCTGGCCAACAACCTGGCCCGGGTGATGCCGCCGGAGCTCAAGGCCACCCTGGACCGCGGCACCTGGACGCCGGGCCCGGTCTTCGACCTGGTCCGCCAGGTCGGCGAGGTCGCCCAGCCCGACCTCGAGGCCACCTTGAACTGCGGCGTCGGCATGGTCGCGCTGGTCGCGCCGGACGCCGCCGACGCGGTGCTCGCCCGGCTCGGGGACTTCGGGATCGACTCCTGGGCCGCCGGCGAGGTCGGCGTCGATCCGGAGCAGCAGGGCACCGTCGAGCTGGTCGGCCAGCACCCCGGTTGGTGACCTGGGTCTCCCGCCCCGCGTTTCGGGTGGGCTGGCGTGCGGGAACACCCACCGGCCATGTACCGTTAGGCCCACGAGACTCTGATTCAGCAGTCCGGGGCCCGGAGGGTTCCCGGCCAAGTGTGCGAGGGGGCTGGACCCTATGGGCCGCGGCCGAGCGAAAGCCAAGCAGACCAAGGTCGCACGCGACCTGAAGTACCGCACTCACGACACCGATCTCTCGGCGTTGGCCGCTGAGCTCCACGGGGAGCCGGCGAGCCGCACCGAGGAGGTCGAGCCTGAGGTGCTCGAGAAGTGGTCGGACTACGCCGACCCGAGCGATCGGTAGGCACGACGCGCTTCACTGCGCCTCGTGCATGACGATCACGTCGCCGTGGGTCCCGTAACCCGCGAGCGCACCTCCTGACGGCGTACCGTCGAAGGTCACCAGCCGCCACCGGTCACCCGGGACGGCCGGGTCCGGCGGGACCACGGTGGGCCACGGCAGGTTCGAGGGGTACGGCGCGTCCACGGTGCCGATCTCACGCAGGTCGAGGTCGAGCACCGGGAACCGTCCGCGCCGTCCGCGGGGGCCGTCCCGGCCGTCGCTGGCGAGCACCCGCCACGCGGCGCCGTCGTGGTGCAGCGTGGTGCCCTCGGTCGCCGTACGGCCGGTCGCGGAGGCACGCAGCGTGAGCGCGTCCAGTGACGGGCCGCTCGCGAGCACCGGGTGGAAGTCGAAGAACCGCCGGGCGCTGACGTAGCCGACCAGCCAGGTGTCCCCGTCGCGGACCAGGTGCGGGTCCCAGACGCCGACGCTCGGGCCGTCGGTGGGCAGGTCGAGCGCACGCGTGGCCAGCAGGTGCTGGCCGCGGGTGAGGTCGGCGCTCGTCTCGGCCAGCGTCACGGCCACCCGGGCGTCCCGGCGCGCCCGCTTGTCGGCCGGGAAGTCTGACCAGGTGCTGGTGGCGACCAGCCAGCGCCCGCCGTCGCGGACCACGTGGGTCGCGTGGTCGCCGTAGCCCCCGGGCCGACCGGGTCGTTGGAAGTACAGCACGGCACCGCGCCGCATCCCCCCTTGTGCGTCAAGAGTCCACAACGAGGTGTGTGCCGTGCCGAAGAACCCTGGTCCCGCGCTGGTCGCCGACAGCAGCACCGACCCGTCCGCGGTGCGGTACGCCGAGCCGTCGGCCTCCGTCACCAGCCTGATGTCGCGCAGCCCCAGCCTGCCCGAACGTCCCCGCCCGCCAGGCGGTCACCGCGCCGGGCTCCGCCGAGGACCACGACGCGGTCAGCCCGGCCAGCCACTCCGGGGAGCGGACGTGGCCTCCGGCCAGGTCCACCCGGGCGCGGAGCACCCAGGAGCCGGCCTCGAAGGTCAGCGCCGAGACGTGCGTCCCGGTGAGCGCGAGCGCCAGGCGGCCCGGCGAGCGCCGGGTCCTGCCGTGGCGCCGGCTGCGGTGGACCGTCTCGGCCGCGCCCGAGCGGATCGTGATCCGGACCCGGCCCTGGTCGAGGACCGCGGAGAAGCCTGGGAGCCGTCCGGTCCTGCCAGGCTCGCGGTGGTGCCGCCGCCGCGGCCCGCGAGCGACAGACTCGACCGCCGCGAACGGCGCCAGCAGGGGCAGCGCGGCGGTGCTCGACTGCTGAGCCCGCGGGTCGTCGTACCGCTCGGCGACGAGGGGTGTCCCGACGATCTCGACCGGGCGGTGGCGCGCGACGATCGCGAAGCGGGGCAGCACCCGCGCAGCGTCTCACGCGGGTGCCGCCGGGGGGTCAGGAGGCGGCGTACCCGCCGTCGACCAGGTGGTAGCTGCCCGTGACGAAGGTGGCGGCGTCGGAGACCAGGAAGGCGACGAGCGCGGCGACCTCCTCCGGCGTGCCGAGGCGGCCGGTGGCGTGCTTGTCCGCGAGCGCCTGCTGGGTCGCGGCGTCGAGGTTGGCCTCCAGCAGGGGCGTGGCGATGAAGCCGGGACCGACCGCGGTGACCCGCACGCCCTGGGCGCTGTGCTCGAGGGCGGCGTTCTTGGTGAGGCCGAGCAGGCCGTGCTTGGCGGTGACGTACGCCGAGGAGCCGGCGATGCCGACCGAGCCGAGCACCGAGGCCATGTTGACGATCGCGCCGCCGCCGTGGGCGGCCATCGCGGGGACCTGCGCGCGCACGCCGTAGAAGACGGCGTTGAGGTTGATGTCGACGACCTTGCGCCACGAGTCGATCGGGTACTCCCCGACGGGCGCGTTGGCGCCGCCGATGCCGGCGTTGTTGACGGCGATCCGCAGCGGGGCGAGCTCCTCGGCGGCCGCGACCATCGCGGTCGCGGTGTCCGGGTCGCCGACGTCGCCGACGAAGGGCGCGGCGGTGCCGCCGGCGGCGGTGATCGCCGCGACGACGCTCTGCGCGGCGGCGGCGTCGATGTCGGCGACGAGCACGGACGCGTCGTTCGCGGCCAGCGAACTCGGCGACCGCCCGGCCGATGCCGGAGCCGCCTCCGGTGACGATGGCGGAGCGGTCTGCTACGTCGTAGGTGGCCATGTTTCCTACCTCCTGAGTTCTGTCCGACAAGTGTCGGATAGGGGTCTAACCTACAGATGTCGGATAACATTCCACGGGTGGACCCCCGCCAGCAGCGCAGCCGCGCGCTCCTGCACGACGCGGTGCTCCGCCCGGCCGCCGAGCGCCCGGTCGCGGAGATCTCGATGACCGCCGTCGCCGCCGCGGCCGGGGTGCACCGCTCGACCGTCTACGAGCACGCGGGCTCCGTCGACGAGCCTGCTGCAGGCCGCGCTCGGCGCCGAGCCTGGACGACCTGCGTGCCGGGCTCCCCGCCGCCGGCGCCCCGCCCGAGGAGGTGGCCCGCTCGGTGACCGCGGTGACCCGCGGGGTGCTGGAGCACGTGGCCCGGCACGCGGCGATCTACCGGGCCGGTCTCGCCGACGGCGAGACCGACCACGGGCTGCGCGGGATGCTCGGGCGGCACTTCCGCGAGAGCGGGCGGATCCTGCGGGAGGTGTCCGGGGTCGACGTGGCGCTCGACGTACCGGGCCTGGAGCACGCGTACGTCGCCGACGCCGCCGCCCGCTTCATCGCCGACGGCACGGTCGGCGTGATCGCGGCCTGGCTGGAGCAGCCGGACCCGGACGTCGAGGAGCTCCTCGCGCTCTACGGCCGGCTGCTCCCGCCGTGGTGGCCGCGGGACCTGGGCGGCCCCGCTCAGGCGTAGGCGAGCAGGCTCGCGTCGACCTTCTCCCACGCGGTGCGCAGTGCCGCGAGGTCGGCGGGCTGCTTCTTGGCCAGGTCCGCCTGCTCGCGGGAGTCGGCCGCGAGGTCGTAGAGGTGGTCGGTGCCGCTCAGCCGCACGTACTTCAGGTCGCCGCGGCGCAGCGCCCGGCCGCTCCGGGTGCGCCAGAACAGGTCGCGCTCGGGGACGTCCTCGCCCTCGAAGAGGTGGCCGACCAGGCTGGTCCCGTCGAGCGGGTACGACGGGTCCGGCCGCGCGCCGCCGGTCTCGAGGAAGGTCGCGGTCCAGTCGGTCGTGGTGACCGGGGTGTCGTCCACCTGCCGCTTCTCGATCCGGCCCGGCCACGACAGGATCACCGGCACCCGGATCCCGCCCTCGTTGACGCCGGCCTTGTTGCCGGTGAAGGGCCAGTTGTAGGCTGAACCGCTCGCCGCCGTTGTCGCTGGCGAAGAGCACGATCGTGTCCCGGTCCTGGCCGGTGCGGCGCAGCTCGGCGAGCACCTTGCCGATCGAGCGATCGAGGTGCTCGACGAGCTCCTTGTACTTGGCCAGCGAGCCGCCGTCGTTGTGGAACAGCGCCTGGGTGTCGCCGCCCCGCAGTCGCGCCGTGAGACTCGTCGCTGACCGCCTTGTCGCCCGGCCCCTCCCAGGGCCAGTGCGGGGCGGTGAAGTTGAGGTTGAACAGCCACGGCCGGTGCTCCCGCGCCCCGGCGCGGATCACCGCAGTGGCCTTCTCGGTGAGGATGTCGGTGTAGTAGCGCGGGTCCTCGACCCGGGTCTCGCCGTCGTAGAGGTCGTAGAGGCCGTTGTGGGCGTACTTGCTGAAGTAGTCGAGGCCACCGGAGTAGTTGCCGTAGAAGGTGTCCCACCCGGACTTGAGCGGCCCGAACGTCGGCAGGAAGCCGCCGTGCCACTTGCCGACCATGTGCGTGGAGTACCCCGCCCCCTTGAGCAGCGAGGCGAGGGTGGGGTGCGAGGGCGGGATCCCGTCGCGGTCGTTGGCTCGGCCGATCGGCTCCTGCAGGCCGCCGGGGATCCGGCCCGGGTGACGGCCGGTGTAGAGCGCGATCCGGGTGGGCGAGCAGACCGCGCCCGCGGAGTAGCCCTGGGTGAAGCGCACGCCCGAGGCGGCCAACGCGTCCAGGTGCGGGGTCTCGATGTCGGGGGAGCCGTAGGAGGCTCAGGTCCGCGGCGCCGAGGTCGTCGGCGAGGATGACGAGGATGTTGGGACGCGGCCGGCGGCCCTTGCTCGCGATCGCGCGGAACGGCTGCTCGGCGGACGCCGCGCTCGCGCCGGCGCCGACCACGGCGGCGGCACCGAGAACGCCGACGGCGGCGCCGGCGAGACCGCGGCGGGAGAGGCCGGAGGGCGTGGTGGACTGGTCGGGCATGGGGGAGCCTCCTGCATAGTGGACAAAGCCTGTCGAGATAATAGGTTTCAGTCGTACGACGGAGAGGAGGTGTCCACCATGGGACGCGCCGACAGCACGCGCCGGACCGCACGCGGGGTCCTGGTGCCCGGCGGTGCCGCCACCATCGGCAGCGAGGACGCCTACCCGGAGGAGCGGCCCGTCCGCCGGGTCGAGGTGCCGGACCTGTGGGTCGACGAGCACCCCGTCACCAATGCCGAGTTCCGCCGCTTCGTCGCCGACACCGGCCACGTCACCCTCGCCGAGTCTGCCCCCGCCGCCCGTCCCCGGTGAGCGCCTCGACGAGCTCGAGCCCGGCTCCCTCGTCTTCACCCCGCCCGCCGGTCCGGTCCCGCTCGACGACTGGCGCCGCTGGTGGGCCTGGGTCCCCGGCGCCGACTGGCGCCACCCCGCCGGCCCCGGGAGCACGCTCGACGGGCGCGACAAGCACCCCGTCGTCCACGTCGCGCACGTCGACGCCCTCGCCTACGCCGCCTGGGCGGGCAAGCGGCTCGCGACCGAGGCCGAGTGGGAGCACGCGGCGCAGGCGGGTGCCACCACGACGTACCCGTGGGGGAGGAGCCTGGAGCCGCGCGGCCGGCCGATGGCCAACACCTTCCGTGGCGACTTCCCCTGGCGCCACGACGACCCCCGCGGTGCCGGTACGACGCCCGTCGGCTCCTTCCGCCCCAACGCGTTCGGCCCGGTCGACATGATCGGCAACGTCTGGGAGTGGACCTCCTCGCCCTGGACCGACGACCACGGCGCCGCGCCGCTGGCGATGGTGGCGAGCTTGCTGCGCCCCCAGCGGCCCCGCCGCCGAGGAGACCCGCGCGGTCACCAAGGGCGGCTCGCACCTGTGCGCACCGTCGTACTGCCGGCGCTACCGCGCCAGCGCGCGGCAGGGGCAGGCGCTCGAGAGCAGCACCGGTCACCTCGGCTTCCGCTGCGTGCGCGACGCCTGAGCCGGGACGCACGAAGGGCCCCGCAGCGTGCTGCGGGGCCCTTCGTCGCTGTGGCCAGGGGCGGGGTCGAACCGCCGACCTACCGATTTTCAGTCGGTCGCTCGTACCAACTGAGTTTACCTGGCCAGGCAGTCGCACACCTTACTAGAGCCCGCCGGTTCTCACGAAAGCGGAGGCACCTTCGCGATCCGGATGGGCGCGCGGCCGCGGCGGCGCACTATGCTGGCCCGGCTGTCGTGGGCCTGGTCCGGCGACGGCGGGCCCCCATCGTCTAGCGGCCCAGGACACCGCCCTTTCACGGCGGGTACGCCGGTTCGAATCCGGTTGGGGGTGCTCCCACCGGCGTGACGCGAGAGCGAGGACGGGGATGGCGGGTGAGGTCTCGGGCGGCGACCCGCACGCCGACCGCGCCTGGATGCCGGCCGAGCCGGCCCCGGCGGGCCCACCGCCGGCGGCGGAGTCCCTGGCCGGCTACACCGACCTGGTCGAGATCGGCCGCGGTGGCGAGAGCGTGGTCTATCGGGCGCGGGACACCCGGCTGAACCGGGACGTCGCGATCAAGGTGCTCCTCGTGGACGACGCGACGACGGTGTCCCGCTTCGAGCGCGAGGTCGAGATCACCGTCGACCTCGGCCGGCAGCACCCCAACATCATGACCGTCCTGGCGACCGGTACGACGGACTCGGGACGCCCGGCGATCGTGATGGACCACTACGAGCGCGGCTCGCTGGACCACCGGCTGCACGAGTCCGGCCCGGTCCCGGCGCCGGACGTGGTCGCGATCGGCACCGTGCTGGCCGACGCGCTCTCCTTCGCCCACGCCCACGGGGTGCTGCACCGCGACGTGAAGCCGCAGAACGTGATGGTGCTGCCCACGTCGTACGTCCTCGGGGACTTCGGGATCGCCCGGCTCGCGGGCTCGGAGCACACCGCCTCGGCGGAGCGCTTCACCTACCGCCACGCGTCGCCGCAGATCCTCGACGGGCACCCCCCGACGGTGGCCGACGACATCTGGTCGCTCGGCTCCACCCTGTTCACCCTGCTCGACGGGCGGCCGCCGTTCGCCGCCGACGACCCGGACGACGACACGGCGCTGGCGTACCTGCGCCGGGCCCGGACCGAGCCGCACCGCCCGCTCGCGGTGACCGACGCGAACGCCGGGCTGGTCGCGGTGGTCGAGCGGGCCCTGCGCAAGGACCCCGCCGAGCGCTGGCCGGACGCGGCGGCGATGCGCGACGCGCTGGAGGACCTGCGTGCGTCGCTGCGCGCCTGGGCGCCCGAGGCCGGGCCGGTCGCACCTGCGCCGCGTCCCGTTCGCCGCGACGACACCGCCGAGCGGCCCCGGCCCGCCGAGCCGGTGCCCGCGCCGGTCGCCGAGCCCGGCCCGGTCGCGCTGTCGGTCCTCTCCCACGCCCCCGGTACGGCGCTCGAGCGAGATGCCGAGCCGACTGCCTCCGGCCGCGGCGAGGGCAACGGGGACCCGGGCTCGGAGGTGCTGCCGGGCGACGACGGCCCGCGGCCTCGCAAGCGGCGGATCGCGCTCTACCTCGGCATCGTGGCGACCATCGTCGGCGTCACGCTCGGCATCGCCGCCCAGGCGCTGCGCAGCGACGGCGAGGACCCGCCGCAGCGCCGCGACAGCGGCTCGACGGCCCTGCCGACGCTCGACCCGACCGCGGGCGGCACCGTGCAGCCGCCGAAGTACAACCCCGCGATCAGCCCGGTGCTGCGCCGCCTCGACGACGACGGCACGTCCCTCACCCTGACCTGGGCCGACCGCACCGGGGGCGAGGCGTCGTTCACCGTGGTGCAGACCCGGCCGGTGCGGGCGATCCTCGGCCAGCCTGCTCGCCGCAGGTACCACGTCGTACACCATCACCGGGGTCGACCCGGACGCCAAGGACCTCTGCTACACCGTCATCGCGACGACGCTGGACGGGGAGCTCGCCGCGGCGAAGGCGCCGCGCTGCCGCCCCTGAGCAGCGGACGGGGGTCGAAGGGCCACCACAGCCGCCGCCACGCCGGGACGGTACGACGCGCCGCGCGCCGCACCACGGCCAGCGCCGCCGGTGCCGGGCCGCGCTCCGGGGCCGGGTCCGGGCCGAAGGCCGCGTGCTCCGCGGCGTGGGCCAGCGGCACCACCTCGGGTGTCCCGGAACCGGCGCGGGCCCGCTCGGCGACCTGGCTCGCGGACTCGTGCCGTCCCGCCGGCCGGCCGGCGAGCACCAGGTAGTCGAGCACCTCCGCCCACGCGCCCCGCGCACCCCCACGGCGCTGCCGCAGCGAGCGCAGCCCGCGCGCGAGTGCCAGCGCGAGGAAGGGCAGCACCAGGCCGGCGACGGCGAGCGGCCACCACGGCAGCGCGGTGCCTCCGCCACCGGAGGCGCCCGGCTGGTCGGTGGTGGGCTGCTGCGGCTCCGGGGTCGCGGTCTCGCTCGGTTGGTCGGTCGGCGTGGGCGGCGGTGGGGCCTGCTCCGGCGGCGGCTTCACGTCGGGGCGCGAGAAGGTGTTGTCCTCAGGCGTCGGCTGGAAGGGCACCCAGCCCTGGCCCTCGAAGTAGACCTCCGGCCAGGCGAGCGCGTCGCGTCCGTGGACCAGCCGGGTGCCGTCGGCCTGCTCGGTGCCGGCCTTGAAGCCGACGACCAGCCGGGTGGGCAGGCCGGACATCCGGGCCAGCAGGGCGAAGGCCGTGGCGAACTGCTCCGACGTACCGGTCTGGGCGCCCCAGGTGCCGGGCTCGCCGCCGAGGAAGGCCACGATCCGGGCGCCGCTCGACCCGGACGGCGCGTCGGGGTCCACCCTTCGGCTGCCGCGCACGGCCTGCTCCAGCGCCTCCGCCTTCTCGTACGGCGTGCGGGAGGTCGCGGTCGCCTCCTGGGCGTAGCCGAGCAGGGTCTGCTCCAGGCTCGGTCCCCGACGCACCGAAGTCCGGCACCTGCAGGTACGGCGCCGCCGCGTCCGAGTCCGGGACGGCCGCCTCGGCCAGGTCGGCCGGCTCCGGAGCGTCGCTCTGCGCGGAGACGTCGTAGGACAGCCCGGGCTCGCGGTCGGGGGCGTAGACGGCGCCGGTCTCGACGTCGTAGAGCGCGCCGTCGACGCCGAGTCTCGGTCGGCGTACCGGGGGTGGGCAGCCAGGGCCCGGCCAGGCTCGCGCACGTCGATCCGCTCGTCGAGCACGGCCTGCCGCGGCCCGCGCGGCAGCGCGGGGGAGCCGAGACTGCCGAACCGGGCGTAGGCTGGTCGGCGCCTCCCAGGCTCGCGCCGTTGTGCTCGGTCAGGGTCACCAGCCGCAGCGGGTAGGCGGTGCCCTTGACCCGCAGCAGACTCGACCGCCGGGTCGAGGAGCCACGCGTGCAGGCTGCGGCAGCGGGTTGGGCACGGTCTCCTCGGTCGTCGGGGCGTGCACGACCTCGCGCGGGTCGAAGGCGCTGCTGACCGGCACCGCCGCGACCCCGGCCACCACCCCGACCGCCAGCGCGGCGACCGGCAGCAGCACGCGGTTACGACGCGCGGTGGGCTCGCCGTGCTCGTCGAGCAGCGCCCAGCCGGCCAGCGCCAGGACCAGGATCGCGGCGGCGAGCAGGCCGAGCGGGTCGCCGTCGCCGGAGGTGAGGAGCAGCCCGGCGACGTACAGGACCAGGGCGCCGCACACCGGGGCGAAGCGGGCGCCGCGCTCGCGGCGCAGGCCGACCAGCAGGCTGACGACCCCGGCCAGGAGCACCGGCGCGGCGAGCAGCCGGGCGCTCACCGCGAGCGGCTGCGGCTCGGTGAGCAGCAGCGGCAGCGCGTCGGAGACGGTGCTGGTGAACGACGCCCCGCGCTCGGCGCTGAGCAGGTAGGCCACCAGCACCAGCAGGATCATCAGCACCGAGGTGCTCGCCCAGCGCGACACCCCGAGCCGCAGCGCCAGACGCAGCAGCAGCATCGGTACGACGGCCGCCGCGCCGATCACGAGCGGCGGCAGCCAGTGCCCCCAGGCCAGCGCGAGGGAGACGCTGCCGGACACGAGCAGCGCGGCGGTCCACGCGGTGGCGGCGGCCTCCCGGGCGCTCACCGGGCCACGGTCCGTTCCCAGGCGGCGGCCAGGTCGGTGGAGGTCCGGCCGCGGAGCAGGAGCAGCCCGGCCCGCTGCTCGACGCCGGCGGCGGGCGCGGGGTCGACGAGGAGGACGTACTGGCTGAGCGCGGACGCGGCCGCGAGGGCGAGGTCGGGCAGGTCGGCGTCCCGGCCGGTGACGGCGGCGAAGACGTCGAGGTCGCGGGTGCCGAGGTCGGCGAGCGCCGGCTCCTCGACGGGCTGGATCTCGGCGAGCAGCCACTCCAGGTGCTCGGCCTCGGGACTGCGCAGGCCCGCGTCGCGCCCGGCGACGTCGACCTCGGCGAGCCCGCTCGCGGTGCGGAAGCGCAGCGGGTTCCCGGCCGCGACCGCGGCGTGGCACAGCGCCTGGGCGAGCTCGACCGCCTCCTCGAACTCCGTCCCCGGGCCCGGGTAGGCTCGCGGCCCGGTCGTCGAGCAGCACGAACAGGTGCGGCTCGGACGGGTCGGCGTCCTCGCGGACCATCAGCGTGCCGGTGCGGGCCGAGGTCGGCCAGTGCAGGCGGCGCAGGTCGTCGCCGACGGTGTACTCGTGCAGCCCGACCAGGTCGGTCCCGCCGTGCTCGATCGCGTCGCCGCCGGCGTTGACGGCCCGTCGGTGCCCGGGCGCCATGCCGGCGAGCGGGATCCGGCGGGGCAGCACCCGCACCTGCAGCACGTCGCCCGCCTCGGCCGAGCGGGACGCCATGCCGGTGAGCCCGGAGCGGCGCACGTGCAGCGGGCCCACGTCGACCAGGCCGCGGCGCGAGGTCGGGATGTCGTAGCCGACCCCGGTGTCGCCCGCGCCGCGCGGCAGGGCCACCGGCACCCGCCGGCCGTCCACCTGGTCGGCGACGTCGAGCCGGGCGAGGCCCGTCCGCGCTCGCCCGGACAACCGCAGGCTCGCCGCGGCAGACTCGCGCCGCGGACGACGACGCGGGGGTCCACCTCGCGTCGTACGACGACCCGGGGGGGCGCCGTAGCAGGCGGCCAGGCTCGGCGAGCACCAGCGCGGTGAGGATGCCGCCGAGTCCGGCGAGCACCGGGTAGTGCCACCACAGGCCCAGTCCCAGCAGCACGAGCGCGGCGAGCAGGCTCAGCCGGCCGCGGGGCGTGAGCGCGGCGAGCGGCTCAGGCAGGGCGCGGGCCACGACTCACCCGCGGTCCGGCTGGGGCGGCTCCACGGTCTGCAGCACGTCGTGGAGCACCGCGTCGGGCGTGTGCCCGCCGAGCGCCGCCTCGCGGGAGAGCACGATCCGGTGGGCGAGCACCGGCTCGGCGAGGCGCTGCACGTCGTGCGGGATGACGTAGTGGCGGCCCTGCGCGGCGGCGTGCACCTGCAGGCAGCGGACCAGGGCGCGCAGCCCGCGGGTGCTGGCACCGAGCCGGACCCGCGGGTCCCTGCGGGAGGCCGCGCCGATCTCGCGGACGTAGCGCAGGATCGGGTCGGCGACGTGCAGGTGCCGCAGCCGGGCCATCCGGTCGGCGACCTCGGCGGGCGTGGTGACGGCCGCGACCTGGCCGATGACGCCGGCGGTGCTGCCCGGGCGGAGGACGTCGAGCTCGTGCTCGATGTCGGGGTAGCCGAGCGCGGTGCGGATGAGGAAGCGGTCCAGCCTGTGCCTCCGGGAGCCGGTAGGTGCCGTCGAGGTCGACCGGGTTCTGGGTGGCGATCACGACGAAGGGCGCGGGCACCGGGTGCGCCTCGCCGTCGACGGTGACGGTGTGCTCCTCCATCACCTCCAGCAGCGCGGACTGGGTCTTCGCCGCGGCCCGGTTGATCTCGTCGGCGAGCAGCACGTTCGCGAACACCGGGCCCGGCCGGAAGCGCACCGCGCCGTCGCGCGGGTCGAAGATCGTCGTGCCGGTGACGTCGCCGGGAAGCAGGTCCGGGGTGAACTGGATGCGTCGTACCGTGCCGCCGAGGGCCTGGGCCGTCGCCCGCGCCAGCGTGGTCTTGCCGGTGCCGGGCACGTCCTCGAGGAGCACGTGCCCGCCGGTGAAGGTGGCGACCAGGACCAGGTCGACGATCGGGCGCTTGCCGTGGACCGCCGACTCGATCGCGTCGCCGACCCGCTGGTGCAGCGCGCGGAAGTCGGCGATGTCGTGCGGGGTCGGTGCGGTGGCGGGGATGGTGGCGGTCACGGAGGTGGCCTTCCTGCGGGTCGTGGGGGATCAGCGGCACTGCTGGCCGGGGCCGACCGGGGGATCGGGCCAGCACGTCCAGCGCCCGCCCGTGCTGAGGGTCCCGGTGGCGCTCGCGGCGGGACCGGTGGCGCTGCTGTTGCGGGCGCGCACGGTCACGGTGAAGTCCTGCGCGCCGTTGCCGGCCTCGCAGTCCTTGGTCGCGCTCGCGTCCCGGCCGGCGCCGTTGGTGCTCTTCGTGATCGCCGAGGCGCCCTCGCCGAAGGTGATGTCGTAGCCCTCGATCGGGTAGCCGTTGTCGGGGGCCGCGCCCCAGGTGACGGACATGGTGCAGGTGCCGTCGGCGTAGAGCGGGTTTCCGGTGCGCTGGAAGTCGCCGCTCGCCCGGACGTTCGGCGGGGCGCCCGGCTGCGGCGGCGGGGGGAGGTCGGTCTGGTTGCTGCCCGCCGGCCCGGTGCCGAAGGCGTTGGTGGCGGTCACCGTGGCGACGAAGTCCTCGCCGAGGCTGCCGCAGCTTGTCGTCGAGGTAGTTGCAGGCTGAACGTCGCGGTCGCCGTGCGCTGGTCCGCGGTGGCCCGCACGGTGCGCTCGCCGAGGCCTCCTCCGCCGATCGTCACGTCGTAGGTGGTGATGGGCGAGCCGTTGTCGGGAGCGGTGCCCCAGGTGACGGTCACCTTGACCCGGTAGATCTTGATGGTGCTGGTCGGCTCGGCGCTCACCCGGACGTTGGGCGGGGCGCCGGGCTGGCTGCTGGTCGTCACGGCGTTGGATGCGGCGCTGGTGCGGGTCTGGCTGCCGAGCACCGCCGTGACGGTGAAGGTGACGGGCGTGCCGGCGGCGATGCCGCTGACGACGGCCTCGCGCTCGGTGCCGTTGGCCCGTGCCGAGCTCGCGACCGCCGCCGTTGACGACGAACTCGGCGGCTGCCGTGCCGCTGTGGGTCCAGGTGACCCGCACGGTGCCGTTGGACTGCGCGGTCGCGGTGACGCCGGTCGGTGCGGAGATCGGGTCCGGGTCGCGGGCGGGGGTGACCTCGTTCGAGGGCGCCGAGGCCACCCGCTGGTCGCCGTTGACCGCGGTGACGACGAAGGTGACGGGGGTGCCGAGCGGCGCGGTGACCGTCGCCTCGCGCGCGCCGCCTGCCACGCCCGCCGACGGGGTGACGTCGGTGCCGGCGCCGGTGGCGATGGTGAACTGGCCGGCCGGGGTGCTCCCGGCGTGGGTCCAGGTCAGGTGCACGGTGCCGTCGCCCAGCGGCGTCGCCACCACGCTCGCCGGGGCGGCGAGCGGTGCCGGGGCCTCGGCCGGGGTGACCGGGTTGGAGGCCGCCGAGGGCGCCCGCTCCTTGCCGCGGATCGCGGTGACGACGTAGGTGACCGGCTTGCCGAGCGGAGCGGCGTCGTCGACGTAGTCACGGTCGTCGGCCGCCAGGTCCTGTGCCAGGACGACGCCGCCGGAGCGCTCCACGCGGAAGTGCTCGGCCGCGACCTCGCCGCCGTGGGACCAGGACAGGCGGACCTTGCCCCCCGGCTCGGCCGTGGCGAGCACGCTCACCGGTGCGGCGAACTCGGCCGGCGCGCCGTCGTCGGGAATCTCGTTGGACGGTGCGGAGACCGCCCGCTCGCGTCCGTTGATCGCGGTGACCGTCCACGCGGTCGGTGTCCTCGGGACGCCGCCGTCGAGGCGCAGCTCGCGCCGGTCGCCGTCGCGCAGGGTCGCGACCCGTCCGCCGCCGGCCTCGCGCACCTCGAAGGACTCGGCCCCGGGCCGGCCGGAGTGCGACCAGCGCAGCACCACCCGGCCACCCTCGACGGTGGCGACGACGCTGCTCGGCGGCGCCAGACCCTCGTGGTCGCCCTTGCCCGGCGTGCGGCCCGGGTCCTTGCCGCCGTGGTCCCGGTCGCCCTCGGGCGGCGTGAGCAGACTTGATCGGCGGTGTCGACAAGCTTCAGCGGCGGCGGGGGCTCGCGGTCGCGGCCCTCGTCACGGTCCTGGGCGGCGTTCTGCTGCAGGTCGGGGTAGCCGTCGTCGTCGCGCCCGCTGCGGACCGGGGTGCCGCGCTCGCGCCGGGTGAAGGTCTTGGTGTCGCCGTTGGGCAGCACCCGGATGCCGGTGTCGGCGCCCTGGACGTTGATCAGGAGGTAGCCGTCGTCGAGCACCAGCTCGATGCCGGTGCCCTCGTGCGGCGTACGGATCGCGCCGACGACCTTGCCGTCCGGGCTGAGGCGCAGAACCTGCGCGTCGCCCTCGCAGGGCACGTAGACCGAGTCGTGGTAGGCCAGCGGCGCGCCCGGGTCCTCGCAGACTCGCACCCAGCGGAACCTGGACCACCCGGTCGCCGGAGACGATCACGACGGTGCCGTTGTCGGGGGAGGCGACGGGGACCAGGTCGTCGGGGCTGACGCCCGGCCCGGCCAGCCGGCCCTTGATGTCGATGCCGCCGTGGACGATGTCGCGCCCGGTGCCGACCTGGACGACGATCCCGTTGTCGGGCCCGAAGAGGGTGACCCCCTTCTCGTGGGCCACCAGCACCGAGCCGGGGCCGGAGTGATCGACCTTGCGGGTGTCCTCGACGATGAACGACCTCGACTCCGGCGACCAGGTCAGCGCGGTGACCAGGCCCTCGGGGTCGAGGGTCCAGATGGTGCCCTCCTCGTCGATCTTGGCGTCGACCAGGCCGGTCGGGGAGAACCAGATCTCGCCGACGGGGCGGGTGGTCACCGCGTCCAGGGCGGCGAAGGTGCCCTCCTGCTTGTCGAGGCGGAAGAACTGCTCGTCGTGGACGAGGAGACTCGACCTGGTCGCCGTCGCGGACCCGGCTCTGGCCGGTCTGCAGGATGGTCGCCAGGTCGAAGGAGGTGAGGGTGCCGGTCGCCCGGTTGAGGACGACCAGGCCGCCGTCGTACTGGGCGAGCCTGGAGGGGGTCGTTCGGGTCGCCGGTGTCGAGCGCGCCCATCGGCTCACCGGTGAGCGGGTTGACCTGCAGCACCTGGCCGGAGGGCTCGTCCTTGAGCCAGCCTGAGCCCGTCGGTCAGGTCGAGCGAGGTGCGCGCGAGGCCGTTGCCGAAGACCAGGCCGGCGAGCAGCGAGCCGGCCACCACGACGACCGAGAGCTCGGCCGTGCCGCGCGCGGAGCGTCCGCGTCGTACCCAGCCTCGCGGCCCCGAGATCCGCCTCATCGCTCTCGTCCCTTCGCTCCGTCGGCTGCCTTACCCTCGCACGACGCACAGTGTTCTCAAACAGTCCTGGTTCCCAACCCGGAACCTTCCGCAAACCCTCTCCAGGAGTGCGGTCAGCGTTCGCCACCGGATGTTCCCGGACCGGACACGACCTGGACGCCCACAGCGCCTCCCGCGACGCACCACAGCCCGCGGCCGGGGCCCGTCAGCGGCTCGATCGTCTTGGTGGGCACGGTGATCCCGAACAGGTCCCCGTCGGCCCACTCCGGCTGCAGCAGGATGCCGCGCCGGGACCGCTTCACGGTCTCCACGACGCCGCCCGCCGCGGCCCGCTGCCGCGCTTCGGCGACGTCGGCGGTGACCACGACGCCGAGCCGGAGCCGGGCGTGGTCGGCGATGGCCGCGGCGACGGTGTCCCGCCCCTCCCCGCCCGGTACGTCGACCCGGTGGGCGTCGTCGAGCAGCAGCAGCGCCCACGCGTCCTCCGCGGCGCTGCCGAGCCCGGCGGACCAGGCGGCCAGCGCCTGGGCGACCTCGTCGAGGCCGCCGCGGATCACGGTCGGCGGCACCGACGAGCGCGCCGCCAGCTCGGCCATCCCGTCCAGGAAGGAGGTCCGGCCGCTGCGCGCACGCCCGGCGACGAGCACCGGTCCCGCCAGCAGGTCCGCCTCCACCAGGCCGACCGCGTCGCTGTCGACGGCCAGCGGCAGCGTGGCGCCGATCGGGTCGGGCAGCGCCGAGGCGGGCAGCCGCCCGGGCATGCCGGGCACCGGTGCACCCGCCCGGCCGGTGACCGCCGGGAGCAGCAGCGTGGCGACCTGCCGGACGTGCTCGGCCTGGGCCGGGGTGCCGGCGCCGCCGGTGGTGGCGACCTGCAGCAGGCTCCGGCCGAGCAGGCCGCGGCCGGGGCTGGTGTCGGCGTCGAGCACGCCCGCGGGGGCGCCGAGCATGAGGTAGTCGTCGGTCGTGGTCATCCGCAGCACCACCCGCCGCCCGGAAGCCTGGAGCCGATCGCGGTCGGCACGCCGGTGCGGCCCGGCGCGGTGGCGGTGACGTGGATGCCGACCCGGCGCCCGTTCTGCAGCACGGTCTGCAGGCTGCTCCACGTGCTCGCGGGCCAACCCGCCGGCGGACTCCAGCGACTCGATGAGCGAGGGCAGGTTGTCGACGAGCAGGTGCACGCGGGGGAGCAGGTGGCCGGCCCGGGCCAGGTCGTCGAGGTCGGCGCAGCCGCGGGCGGCGAGGGCCTGGGTCCGCTCGTCGACGGTACGGCGCAGCAGCCGGATCGTGCGCATGACCCGGCCCGGCTCGGCGGCCGAGGCGAGGGCTGCGGTCGTGGGCAGGTCCAGGAGCGGGGTGAGCCCGCCGCCGGCGTAGTCCAGCGCGTAGACGTACGGCGCCGCGCCGCTCGCGGCGTCGCCGAGCGAGGCCGCCAGTGCGACCGTGCGCAGCAGACTCGGTCTTGCCGGAGCCGGAGGCGCCGTGCACGAGCACGTGCCCGACGGCGGGGTAGTCGAGGACCAGGTCGGGCTGGAGTCTGCTCGTCGGGGCGGTCCACCCGGCCGACGTACACCTGGCCGGGGCGGCGGCCGGCGGCCGCGATCGCGTCGGGGTCGAGCAGCAGGCTCCTCGGGCAGCATCGGCAGCCACGGCTTCGGCGGGGCGCCGGCGCCACTCTTGAGGAAGGCCGCGCCGATCGTGGCGACGCAGCGCTCCAGGTCGGTCCGCGGGTCCAGGCGGACGTCGTCCCGGTCACCGCCGGCGCCGGTGGCGGTCGCCGTGAAGGGCTCGACCCGTACGACCGTGCCCGGGCCGGCCAGCGTCTCCCGGGCGCCGACCCACGCGGACTGGACGAGCTCTGCGGTGCCGTGGCCGGTGCGCCGTACCCAGGCGCGGCCGGGGGTGCGCCGCGAGATCCGGGCCGCCTCGGGGGAGTCGATCACGTCGTTGGAGTCGTCGGCGGAGGAGACCCGCAGCGAGATCCGCAGGTCGGTGTTGGCCTTGATGTTGCCGGTCACCACGCCCGCGGGGCGCTGGGTCGCGAGGATGACGTGCATGCCGAGGGAGCGCCCGCGCTGGGCGATGTTGACCATCCCGTCGACGAACTCCGGCACCTCCGAGGTCAGCGCGGCGAACTCGTCGACGCAGATGAGCAGGCTCGGCGGCGCCACCTCGGGGTGCTCGCGCTCCAGCATGGGCAGGTCCTTGACCCCGTGCTCAGCGAGCAGGTGCTCGCGCGCGGCGATCTCGGCGCCGAGGGAGGTGAGGGCGCGGGCGACCAGGGCCGGGGTGAGGTCGGTGATGTAGCCGACCGTGTGCGGCAGGTCCGCGCACTCGCGGAAGGCCGCGCCGCCCTTGTAGTCCACGAGCAGGAAGTTGATCCGCGACGGCGGGTTGTTCAGGGCCAGCGAGCAGATCATCGACTGGAGCAGACTCGCTCTTGCCGGAGCCGGTGGTGCCGGCGACCAGGCCGTGCGGGCCGTCCTCGCGCAGGTCGATCGTGACCACGCCGTCCACGCCGGCGCCGAGCCTGGGCGCGCAGGCCGCTGCCCTGCTGCCACCGCTGGAGGACCGCGCCCACGTCGTCCAGGTCGGCCAGGTCGGGACTGACCTCGGGCAGCCGGACCAGCCGCGGCACGGCGGTGCTGGCCGGCAGCACCGCGGCCTCGTCGACGTTCCCGGTCATCGCGCGGGCGCCCCGCCAGGCCTGCTCCAGCCCGGCGGTGTCCGGCCGCTCCAGGTGCTGGCGGCCGCCGCGGTCGGCGAGCGCGACCACGCCGCGGTCGACGTCGACGAGAAGGCTGGTGGCCGCCGGCACGCGGTCCGGGTCGCTGCCCATCCAGACCAGGTGCAGCCGGCGCTCGGCGGCGATCCCCGCGATCGCCTCGAGGGTACGACGCGGCACCTCCGCCCCCTCGTCGACGAGACAGATCGTGTGCCCCCGCACGCCGTCCTCGGTCGCAAGGTGGTCGAGCAGGGCGGTGGCCGCGCGGGTGCCGACCGCGACGGGCGACTCCCCGCCGACCCGGGCCGTTGCGTGCGGCAGCCAGCGCAGCCAGGCCTCGTGGGCGGCGCGTCCGGTGCCGAGGCAGCCCGCCACGCTCAGGTCGGTGGGCGCGTGGTCCCACGCCAGTCGCAGCACCAGCGCGCGGGCCAGGTCGTCGACCCGGTCCGGCTGCCCGGTGACGGCCACCAGCGGGTGGCCGGCCAGGTCCACGGTGACCGGCATGTCGGCGAGGGCGTCGCGGCGCTGCAGGCTCCTGGACCGTCGTACGACGGGTGGCGCGGTCGCCGCCCTCCTTGACCGTCCCGCGCAGGAGCGCCGGCACGGTGCCGATCCCGATCCGGGTCACCAGGAAGCCGGCGCGGTCCTCGCTGCGCGCCCAGGTCCGCGGGTCCCCGGCCGCGGCGCGCTCGCGGACGACCTGCGGCTCCGGGTAGTCCTCGTGCGCCTGCTCGCGCTGGGCGCGGGCCTGGTCGTCGATGGTGGTGAGCAGACTCGTCGACGTCCTGCCGCCACACGTCCAGGCTCCTCGGCGAACTGACGCTCCGCCGTCCGCTTCTGCTGCCACCACGTGCCCAGGCCCATGAACGGCCAGACCAGGACGTACATCAGCGCGTAGGTGCTGCGGGTGGTGACGTAGAGCGCGATGCCCATCAGCACCGGCATCATCATCACGATCCACGGCACCGGGCTCGGCCGCGGCTTCGACGGCGGCGCGGGCAGGCTCGAGCACGTCCTCGACGAGCGGGTCGCCGAAGCGGGGGGAGCGGAAGACGGAGACCGCCGGCTCGGCGGGCAGGCTCTCGCCGGGGTCGAGCACGACCGTCGTGCGGCCGACGGTGATGGGGGTGCTCCAGTCGGTCTCGCGGGGGCCCGACAGGGCGTGCCCGCCGACCGAGGTGCCGTTGGCGGAGCCCTCGTCGTACACCGTCGGGCGGGTGCCGAGCACGACCCGGGCGTGCTGCTGGGAGACCAGCGGGTCGGAGAGCCTGGAGGGTGCAGGCCGCGCCGCGGCCGATCGTCAGCGCGCTCCCGCGCACCGGCACCCGCTTGCCGCGGTCCGGCCCGGTCGTCACGTGCGCCACCGCGCGCACCCGCTCGCCCGACGAGCCGCGGGCCAGCCAGGCTCTCGGGCGCGGAGACGACGTCCAGCAGGTCGCCGGTGCGCAGCCCGCACTCGGCGAGGCGCCGGTCGGCCGGCCACGGGTGGCTGCCCTCGGTCGGCACGAGCAGCAGGCCGTGCTGGGCGGGGGCGAGGTGCCCGCCCAGGGCCCGGGCCAGGTCGGCGACGGTGGCGTCGGGGCGGGCGTGCACCCGCACGTCCGCCGACGGTACGCCGGCCTCGGGCGAGGCCCGCAGGGACAGGGCCCAGACTCGGCATGGCTGCTCCTCCTCGGCTCGCGGTCCGGCGGCCCGGCGTCCGAGCCTGTCGGGATCCGGCGTGCGGATCCCGGCAAGGCTCGGGCACCGGGTCAGGCCGAGACCTGCTCCTGCTCCTGGGCCTGGTTCTGGATCAGCGTCGAGAACTCCTGGAGCGCACCGCCGACCTGGCGCAGCATCGACATGTAGTCGGTGTCCCAGGTGCTGCGGCTGCGGTCGGCGTCCGGGCCGACCCACTCGAAGCTCTTGATGGACTGGGTGAGCCGGCCGGCGAGCGCCTCCAGCCTCCTGCATCCCCTGCGTGATCTGCGAGGCCGCCTGGCGACCGCCCTCGACGTCCATTCCCTTCATGGCCATGGCTCTTCTCCTTCTCTGTGGGTGCTGCTGGTGGGTGGGTGTGCTCAGTTGCGGACGAAGGTGCGGACCGAGTCCGCCGCCTCACCCGCGGTGATCCGACCGTCACGGTTGCGGTCGAGTCCGTGGTTGTCGCCGTACGCCTCGGTACCGCGGCTCCACAGGACCTTGCTCGGGTCGTCCTGCGGGCTGCCGTAGAGGATCGAGGTGTAGAGCCCTTCGAGGTTGCCGATGTGGCCGCGGCGCGGGGCGAGGTAGCGCTCGACGTACGGCAAGCCTGCTCGGTCGCGGTCATCCCCGCCAGCGCGGTCGTGGTCGTGCCGAGCCCGCGCGCGGTCGAGGGCATGAACTGGATCAGCCCGGTCGCGCCGGTGTCGGCGTTGCGCACGTCGGGGGCGAAGGTCCGGTTGGACTCCAGGGCCATCACGGCCATCAGGTCCTCCGGGCGGGCGCCGACCCGCTGGGCCACACCCTCCATCCGGCGCAGGAACTCCGGCGTCACGTGGGCGTTGCCCTCCACCCCGCGGACCCGGTTGTAGTCGAAGCCGCTCGGCGAGGTGTAGCCCGTGCCGGTCTTGATCTCCAGCGGGTGGTCGGTGCGCCAGGCCTCGTAGGCCGCCTCGGTCTTGCGGCCCCACTGCCCGTCCGCGCCCTGGGTGTCGTAGCCCGCCGCCGTGAGCCGCTCCTGCAGGCTCTCGGACCTCCTCGCCGCGACTGCCGCGGCCGTTGCTCGCGACCAGCCGCTCGATGTCGGAGTCGGCGCCGTTGCCGCCGCGTCGTGCGGCCGCCGCGGCGCCGCCGAGGCCGAGGGCCGCGGCACCGCCGGCGATCCCTGCCGCCGTGCCGTACGACCTCTCGCCCGCCTTGCCGGCCACCTCGCTGACCGGTACCGCGGCCGCGCCGCCGGTGCCGTCGACGGTGCCGGTGGCGATGGCCGGGCTGCCCGTGACGGGGCCGGCCCCGTCGCCGCTGCCCGGTACGCCGGCGGGCAGGCCGCCCGGCGTACCGCCGCCCAGGGGCGTGGCACCGCCGGTGCCACCGCCCGTGCCACCGCCCGTGCCACCGACGGCGCCGGCGCCGGCCCCGACGGGGGAGGTGCTGCCGGGGGAGGTGCTGCCGGTGCCACCGGGCACGCCCGCGTCACGGCCCACCTGGTCGGCCGGGCCGAAGCCCGCGACGGCGGGCGCGGCGGGGGTGGTGGGGCCGGTGACGGGCGCGGACGGGGAGCCGCCGGCGCTCGCCGTGACCGGGCCGGGCGCACCGGCGACGATGGTGGGGTAGTCGCGGGTGTCGCCCGCCGGCAGGGCGGGGCTCCGGTACGTCGGGAGGCCGCTCCAGTCGACGCTCTCGCCGGCGCTGACCTTGTTCTGCGCGTCGGCGTGCGCCAGGAGCACCTTGGCGAACAGGTCGAGCGCCTGCTTGACCCGCTCCAGCCACGGGATCACGGTCGACTCGAGGTACTGCGCATAGGCCGCGCTCGCGCCGCCGGTGAAGAACGATGCCGCCCGCAGGGCGAGGACCAGGGCCCGCAGGTACTGGATGACCTGGCCGGTGGCCTCGGCCCCCTCCTGGCACTTCTGGCCGGCTTCCTGCAGGCTCTTCGGTGTCTGCTCCGAGGAACATCGTGGGCCCTCCTTCGCTGTCGTCGTCGGGGTGACGCGGTGGACGCTAGGCCGGTGGCTCGCGGCCCGTCGAGGGATCCGGGGGTGGAAGGTTCCGCCTTGCCGGGACCTGCTCCGGGCATGCGAAAGGGCCGCCGGACAGCGGTCCGACGGCCCTTCGGGTACGACGCTCAGGCGCTCGCGGCGTCCTGCCGGTCCGCGTGGCGGGCCAGCACGCCGGCCTGCTCGTCGACCGACTCCACCGCGCCCTGCGCCTGCGGGGCGAACTGGCCGTCCCAGTCGTTGACGAACGCCTCGGCGTCGGGCCCGCTCCAGGCTCTGCTTGGCGCGCTGGACGACGCCCGAGACGCTGGTCAGCACGCCGGACATCTGCCCGGCGCTCTGCTTCATCCCGCGCACCATCTCGCGGGCGTACTCGGTGTCCATTCCCTGGATGTTGCTGCTCATGGCTGCCTCCTGGCGACTCGGTGCCCTTTGCCCGGAGGCTAGGAACCTCAGGGCGCCGGTGGCGAGGCCTGCGGGGGTGGAACCTTCCGGTCTGCGAGCCGCCGCTGCGCCGCCCGCTCGACCAGGTCGAGGTCCTCCGCGGTCACCAGGCGGACCTCCGCGGCCCGGCGGCCGATCGCGAAGCGGACGTTCTGGGCCCGGCCGCTGCCCGCCTGGAAGGGGTCGTCGCGCGGCCCGAACGCCAGCCTCGAGATGGCCCGGATCGCGTCGTCCACCCGCTGGGCGCGCTCGAGGTTCCAGGCGTAGCCGTGCCAGCCGAGCACCCGCTCGAAGATCTCCCGGTTCGACGGCGGCCGCGGGTAGTCGTCGGTGCCGGTCAGCCACGGCTCGGCGAGCGCCGGGGCGACGTACCACTCGCGGGTGAGGCGGACCAGCCTGCGGCGCGGGCGCGGTGACGGCGCCCTCCAGGCTCCGCCTCCACGGTCCGGGGGCGTTCCACCGGGACCGGCTCGGCCAGGCTCACGTCGACGACGATCGTCAGGTCGTCGTACGACGACGGGCCGGACTGGCGCCCACGCATCACCGTCAGCGCGTTCTCCCCCTCGTCGAGCAGCAGGGACATCCCCTCGGTGACGGTGACCCGCCGCGCGCCGCCCGGGGCGTCGAACAGGCTGGACACCTGGGTCTCGCCCGCGCCGCGCCAGCGCAGCCGTGCGGTCTCCTCGCCGACGACCAGGCTCGCCGAGCAGGCGCGAGACGTGCGGCGCGCAGCGCGGGAGCGCCAGTGCGGTGAGCGCGAGCGAGGCGTCCGGGTCCTCGGGCAGGGCCTGGTGCGGTGCGCGCCCGAACAGCAGCGTCTCTCCGGAGCCGAGAACCACCGTCGGCAGTCCCGCCCCGCGCAGCGTCACCCGCAGCATCCCGAGCCCTTTCATCGGCGTCCCCCGCGTCGGTGCAGCATAGGCACAGCCACCGATTGGGTGCCCGGCTCGGGCATGGGTTAGAGTTCCATCCGCTGCGCACGCGAGTGCGTCAGCAAGCCAAGGCCCCGTAGCGCAGTTGGTTAGCGCGCCGCCCTGTCACGGCGGAGGCCGCGGGTTCGAGTCCCGTCGGGGTCGCCAGCACGCCCGGACCGCAAGGTCCGGGCGTCGTGCGTTTTCCGCGCCCGGTGTGGTTGGCGCGCCCGGCACAATGGCCGGGTGCCGGTCGAGATGAGTCCCGAGGAGTTCGACGCGATCGTCGACGCCGCCCTGGACGAGATCCCCGACGAGTCTCGCCCGGCTGGTGCACAACGTGGTGGTCCTGGTCGAGGACGAGCCGCCCGAGGGCGAGCCCGACGACCTCCTGGGCCTCTACGACGGCGTGGCGCTGACCGAGCGCGACGGGGGCCTCCTGCCCCAGGCTGCCCGACCGGATCTACCTCTTCCGCGGTCCGCTGCTCGACATGTGCGCCGACGCCGCCGAGACTCGCCGAGGAGATCCGGATCACCGTGGTCCACGAGGTGGCCCACCACTTCGGTATCGACGACGACCGCCTGCACGACCTCGGCTACGCCTGAGCCGCCCGGGGACTATCCCGCGGCCAGCCAGAACCCGAGCGCGCAGGCGGCCAGCCCGAGCCCGATCGTCGCCACCAGGTAGAGCCCGCCCCGGCGCAGCCCGAGGTCGCGGGTCTGCACCATCAGCGAGGAGTACGTCGACAGCCCGCCGCACACGCCGGTGCCCACCAGCGCCAGCAGCGCGCCGGTGAGCGCCCACCCGGCGCAGGCGCCGAGCAGCAGGCTGGCCAGGGTGTTGGCGGCGAGCGTGCCGTGGTGCCACCGGTCGTCGTAGCGCTGGCCGAGGGCGTAGCGCAGCACCGAGCCGAGAGCGCCGCCGAGCGCCACGAGCAGGACGCTCACAGACTCGTCCTCCGCGGGCAGCGACGGGGCGAGCACTCCGACCGCGACGACCGCGAGCAGGCCGGCGGCGAGGGTGCCCAGGACGTAGGCGGCGCTCAGTCCCGCGCGGCCGTCGGCGAGCAGCGCGCGAGCCTGCTCGGAGGTGGCGGAGAAGGTGGTGAAGCCGCCGAGCACGCCCGGGCCGAGGCCCGCCGCCACGACGGGGGAGCGGCGCGCGAGCGGCAGCAGCAGGAGCCCGGCGAGCAGCGCGGAGCCGGCGACGTTGATCGCGAAGGTGGTCCACGGAAAGCCGGGGCCGTCGGCCTGGGCCTGCAGGGCGACGTACCGCAGCGAGGCGCCGGCGGCCCCACCGGCGGCCACGGCGAGGAAGTGCCGCGGCCCGGGGGTCATGCGGCGATGCTAGAGCGCCCGGGAGGGTGCGCCGGACCCGGCACTGCCCTGCCAGGGCACCGGCGGCGCCCCGGCCGACTGGCGCCGGAACTCGCCGAGGAACCAGATCTGGAAGGCGCGCTGGTCGGCCGTGCGCGGTGCGGTGAGCAGCCGCTGCGCGCGACTGAACTCGTCCGCGGCGTCGAGCAGGTCGATCAGCCCGCCGATGTGCCGGGCGGACTCCCGGGGCATCCGCAGCCGGAGGTCGACGCTGGTGCGCCCCTCGGCGTGCGCCTCGTCGACCTGCTCGCGGCCCATGTTGGAGCGCAGTGGCCGCTCGAGCGCGTCGAAGTGCTCCGAGAGCACCTTGGCGAGGGGGTAGTCGTCCTCGTGCGCGAGGGCGAGCAGCCGGATCTCGCGACGCAGGTCGCGGTAGTGGCGCTGGAAGTGCCCGAAGGCGCGCACGGGAACGCCGTTGATCTGGACGGCGACCTCGCCGACCCGGGTGCGGTCCTCGGCGAACAGGCTGCTCGTGTAGGTGAGCCTGGTACGGCGCACCGCCCTCCTCCGACAGACTCGGCAGCCGGCTCGAACCAGACCGCCTTGCCCTCCTCGTCGATCTCCGCGCCCCAGACCACGGAGGCGCGGGCCACGATGTCGAGCCCGCGGCCGACGGTGGTCAGCGCGGCGAGTCTGCTCCTCGTCGAGGGCGTCGAAGGCGTCGAGGTCGAAGGCGTCGAGGTCGAACCCGCTCGCCTGGGTCGCCGGCTGCGGGGCGATGGTGGAGGCGTCGTGGACCTCGAAGCGGGGGTGCTCGGCGGTGCCGCTGAGCCTGCATCCGCACCGGTGCCTCACCGTGCAGGACGGCGTTGGTGACCGACTCGGAGATCGCCAGGCTCGGCGCAGTCGGCCACGTCGTCACGGCCGAGTCTCACGGCAGGTGGCAACGACCCAGCGGCGTGCCTCGTGCACGCTGCGTGGCCCGGTGGCCAGGCTCCAGGGTCTGCCGTTGCTGCACAGAGAGACCTTCCACGGATTCCAGTGCCCGAGTTCTCGCATCTCATCGGTCGGTGAAGCCTGATCCCGAATGCGATACCCGGTTAAAAGTGCAACCAAACCAACTCGGCCCGGCTGTTTTCTCAGCGTCGGGGCAGCAGTGTGACGGACGAGACCGCGACCTCGGTTGGGCCACGCGGAGCCGAGGCGGAAGAATAGGCGGCGTGCGATCTTCGTCGCACCACCGAAGCCGTCGATCACACGTGACGTACGTGCGCTCCAGGAGGAAGCAGCCATGACCGCAGACGACATCCAGCAGGAACTGTCCGACCGCGTCATCGTGCCCCGCTCCGGCAAGCACCAGGTGGTGGTGATCGGCTCCGGCTTCGGCGGCCTGTTCGGCACCAAGGCGCTGCGCAAGGCCGACGTCGACGTCACGATGATCGCCAAGACCACCCACCACCTCTTCCAGCCGCTGCTCTACCAAGTCGCGACCGGGATCCTCTCGGAGGGCGAGATCGCACCGCCGACCCGTGAGGTGCTGGCGAACCAGAAGAACGCCCAGGTCCTGCTCGGTGAGGTCACGGAGGTCGACCCGGAGAACCGCCAGGTCACCTCGCACGTCCTCGGTCGTGAGCCTGGTCATGCCCTACGACTCGCTGATCGTCGCCGCCGGTGCCGGCCAGTCGTACTTCGGCAACGACCAGTTCGCCGAGTTCGCGCCCGGCATGAAGAGCATCGACGACGCGCTGGAGCCTGCGTGGGCGGATCTTCGGCGCCTTCGAGATGGCCGAGCCTGGCCGCCTCGCGCGGCGAGGACGTCGACCACCTGCTGACCTTCGTCGTCGTCGGTGCCGGGCCGACCGGTGTGGAGATGGCCGGCCAGATCGCCGAGTCTCGCGCACCGCACGCTGACCCGCGACTTCCGCGCCATCAGCAGCAACCAGGCCCGGGTGATCCTGGTCGACGCCGCCCCGCAGGTGCTGCCGCCGTTCGGCGCCAAAGCTCGGCAGGTGGACCCAGGAGAAGCCTGGAGAAGCTCGGCGTCGAGGTCCTGCTCGGCGCGATGGTCACCGACGTCGACGAGCGCGGCCTGACCGTGAAGTACAAGGACGGCACCGAGCAGCGCATCGACGCGGTGGCGAAGGTCTGGGCCGCCGGCGTGCAGGCCAACCCGCTCGGCAAGCAGGCTCTCCGCGCAGACCGGCGCCCCGCTCGACCGCGCCGGCCGGATCTCGGTCAACCCGGACCTCACGCTGCCCGGCTACCCGGAGGTCTTCGTCGTCGGCGACATGATCTCCCTCGACAACCTCCCGGGTGTCGCGCAGGTCGCGATCCAGGGTGCCAAGTACGCCGCCAAGGAGATCCAGGGCCGGCTCGACGGCAAGCCCGCACAGGGCCCCTTCAAGTACTTCGACAAGGGCTCGATGGCGATCATCAGCCGCTTCCGGGCGGTCGCGATGGTCGGCAAAGCTGCGGATCACCGGCATCCTCGCCTGGCTGATGTGGCTCGTCGTGCACCTCTTCTACCTCACCGGCTTCAAGAACCGGGTCACCGCGGTGCTGCGCTGGGCCGTCTCGTTCCTCGGCAAGGGCCGCTCGGAGCGGACCGCGACCGAGCAGCAGATCTTCGCCCGGGTCGCCCTGCAGCGGCTGACCCGCGGCGCCACGGACCTGGTCTCGCAGCCGGGCGAGTTCGCCGACGCCGAGCGGCGCCGTGCCGAGCTCGAGGAGCAGGCGGCCGAGGAGGCCCGGCTCTCCGACGAGAACAAGCGCGGCGTGCGGGTCGACGCCTGAGGCGCTGCAGGAATCCCCGCTTAAGCGGGGATTCCGTCGGTTCTTGACCGTTGCAACGGTCAAGAACCGTCGGAACCCGTCAGGAACCCCCGCTCGCGGATCGCGCGCGGCAGGATGAACACGCCCTCCGCCTCGGCGGTGACGCCGTCCGGGCCGAGCAGGTGGGCCCGGGCCCAGGTCTTGATGCCGTCCTCGCGGTCCACCCACGCCTCGGCGCGCAGGTCACCCAGCGGCGTGCCCTGCCGGTAGACGATCGTCAGCGTCCCGGTCATCCCGGGCCGGCCGGCCGCGCCGACCGCATGCCCGAGCAGACTGGTCGAGCACGAGCGAGACGACGCCACCGTGCACCAGCCCCGGCGGTCCCTCGTACGCCGGCCCGCACGTGAAGTCGCTCTCGGCCCGCCCGCTCGGGTCGGTCCGGACCTCCAACGGCGGGGCGAGCGGGTTGCGCAGCCCGATCACCGGGTTGCCCCACGGCCGGCGACGGCCGCCGGTGAGGTGCTCCTGGCCGAGGGTCTGGGTACGACGGAGCTTCCGCAGCCGCGCGACCGCCGCCTCGACGTCGGCCTGGGCCGCGCGCACGTCCTCCTCCGCGACGTCGGACATCACGCACAGGTCGACCAGACTCGCGGGTGACCTCGGCCAGCGGCAGCCAGGTCGCGGCCTCCCGCTCGGCGGCGCGGGCGTCGTCGGGGGAGAGGTCGTCGGTGGGGAGGTGCCAGTTCACCTCGCCAGACTAGAACACGTTCTCATTCGGCATCGGCCAGAATCGGCACATGACCACCCTCGTGCCGCCCGACGCCGCCTTGTGGAAGAGCCTGGGCCGCGATGGTCGAGGACTTCGGCGACGTCGAGCAGATGCACGGCTCCGGGTCCTGGTTCCTCGAGGGCGACCCGGTCCCGACCGAGGCCGGGTGCGCCGCGTTCGTCACGATGACCGAGCCTGACCGCGGCGCCCGACCTCGACGGCACCCGGGTGCCGTCGACGTACTTCTGGATCGCCGACGGCGACGAGCCTGGTCGGGTTCCTGCACCTGCGGCACGCGCTCAACGACTTCCTGCGGGAGGTGGGCGGCCACATCGGGTACTCCGTCAAGCCGTCCGCACGCCGGCGCGGGCACGCCGGTGCCGCCCTGCGGCTGGCGCTGGAGGAGGCCGCGGGGCTCGGCCTGGAGCGGGTGCTGGTGACCTGCGAGGACGACAACGCGCCCTCGCGGCGCACCATCGAGAGCGCGGGGGCGTGCTCGAAGACGTGCGCGATGGGAAGATGCGCTTCTGGATCAGCCTCGGCTGACCTCGTCGTAGCCGGGCCGCAGGCTCGGGGCGCAGCCGGTACAGCGCGCTGGTGAACCAGTGCGGGTCGACCATGCTCGCGTTGATGACCACGAGGGGCAGCCCCGGGCGCTCCAGCAGCACCGTCCACCGGCGGTGACCCGGCTCGCCGACGATCGCGATCGGGGTGAGGTGGCTGCCGATGTCGACGAGCCTCGGTGTGCCCGGTGCGCCGGATCGTCAGCCGGCCGCGGCGCAGCGTGAGCCTGGGTCGTCGTGCAGGCTCGCGCGCACCGCCCACACCATCAGCGTCAGGAAGCCGAGCACGCCCGCGATCCCGAGCGAGGTCGGCGTGCGGTCCCGGGCCGCGACGTAGCCCATCGCGCCGGTCGCCACCACGACGACCAGCAGCAGCACCGACAGCACCCGGCGCGCGCCGCCGCGCACCGGGAAGTCCACGTCGGTGGTCGCCTCCACGGCCAGGCGGTTGGCCTCCGGCTCGGTCCACCGCCCGCGTCGTACGACGGGTGCGGGGGCGGCCGTCTCCGGTGGCGGCCGGCTCGACGCCTGGTACGACGCCCGGGGCGCCGGCGTGCTCACCCGGACGCCCTTCGCCGGCTCGCTCGCGGTCACCCGGGCGGCCGGCTCGCTCTCCGCGGGTGCCGCCGGGGCAACCGGTGCGACCGGGGCCGTCGGCTCGGTGGCGGGGCCGGGTGCGCGCAGCGCCTCCACCACGGAGCGGCCGGCGACCCGGGTGTCCGGGCCGGCGGGGGCTGCCGGCGGCGGGGGCTCCGGCGGCGGGGGCTCCGGATCGGGGGCCGGGGCGTCGCGGGGCGCAGCGATCACCCGCGCGTCCTTGGCGTAGGTCGCACGCTTGGCCAGCCACGCACGGATCGTCTCCGTGTCGGGTCCGAACTCGTCATTGCTCCCCATGACGGAGTCCTCCCTTTCCCTCTCCGCGACCGAGCGTACCTCCGGCGCGCCGCCGTCGTCCCCGGTTCCGGGCACCCCGGGCCGGCCGCCCGGTGACCGGGTAAATTGAGAGCGATTCCCAACTGCTGGAGGTCCGGTGACCGACACCGACGCGCGTCCGACCGCGCTGCGCCCCACCAAGCAGCGCCTCGCGATCACCGGTGCGCTGCGCTCGGCCGTGGACTTCCAGAGCGCCCAGGAGATCCACGACGCGCTCCGCCAGGGCGGGGACAAGGTCGGTCTCGCCACCGTCTACCGCACCCTGCAGGCGATGGCGGACTCCGGTGAGGTCGACGTCCGGCACAGCCCGGCCGGTGAGGCGACGTACCGTCGCTGCAGCACCTCGCACCACCACCACCTGGTGTGCCGCTCGTGCGGGCGCACCGTCGAGATCACCGGGTCCGCCGTCGAGCGGTGGGCGCACGCGGTGGCCGACGAGCACGGCTTCACCGACGTGGCGCACACGGTCGAGTCTCGTCGGGCTCTGCGCCGACTGCTCCGGGTAGGCCCCGTGGGACTCGAACCCACAACCTAAGGATTAAAAGTCCTCAGGCTCTGCCAATTGGTTTAGGGGCCCGGGTCCTCGAAGACTACTGGCGCACGCCGCCGTCGCGCGCGCCGACCCCACCCGGCCGGGCGCTCGGCGTCGTACGATCCGGGCGTGCGCGCGCTCTGGGGAATCGTGGCGGTCCTGCTCGTCCCGGCTCTGACCGGTTGCGGCGGCGGGGAGGAAGGGCCGGCGGACGGGCGGAAGGTGACCTTCCGCGGCTCGGTGACGGCCGGGTCGATGGAGCCGGGCCTGCGTCCCGGCGACCGGCTCGTCGCCACGGAGGTCGGCGCCGGCGGCCCGCGCACCGGCGACGTGGTGGTCTACCGCGACCCGGGCGGCTGGCTCGGGCTGGACTCCGAGGACGGCACCCTCGTCCACCGGGTGATCGGCACGCCCGGCGACACCATCGTGTGCTGCGACGCGCAGGGGCGCATCGCGGTCGACGGTGAGGCGCTCGACGAGCCGTACCTCGCGCCCGAGCCCGGTGCGTGCGACGCGCCCCTGATCGCGCTGTGGGCGGGTCCGGCCCGGGACGGCCATCGCCGGAGAGTGCCGGTGGACGGTCGGCCCGGTGCCGGAGGGCCGGCTCTTCGTGCTGGGCGACAACCGCGCCCACGCGGCCGACTCGCGCGCGCACCTGTGCCCGGCGACCGAGCAGTGCCCCGATGGTCCCTGGGTGCCCGTCGACCTGGTCCGCGGCATCGTCGAGCCGCTGCGCACTGCTACGCCGACCGCCGCGCCCGCTCCTTGATCGCGGTGATCACGGCGGTCTTGGCCTCGGCGTAGGCGTTCATGTCCGCCCAGTCCCGGGTCAGCAGGCTCTCGCTTGGTCCGCTCGTAGAGCCTCCCGGTCCGCGCGGTCGGCCCGCAGGTGGTCGCGCAGCAGCAGGTAGTCCCCGGCCGCCGGGTCCCCCTCCGCGAGGACGTGCACGTGGACGTCGCGCGCGGGCGTGCGCACCAACCGGTGGCCCGGTTCGCGCACCCGCAGCACGTAGCCCGCGTCCAGCAGCGGGTCGAGGTAGTCCTCCTCGGCGGTGATGTCCGCGACGGTGACGAGCACGTCGATGATCGGCTTCGCAGCGAGCCCCGGGACCGAGGTGGAGCCGATGTGCTCGACCTGGACGGCGACCGGACCGAGCGCGGTGCGGATCCGCGCCTCGTGCCCGGCGTACGACGCGGGCCAGGCCGGGTCCGGCTCGGAGAGGCTGAGCGCGCGCTTCTCCACGCCGCCGACGAGACTCGACGGTGGTGACGTCGGGGCGCCGGGGAACGGGCGTGGTGGACACCCGCCGATGGTGCCACGGTCTTGTTTGCGGGCCTGTCACGTGTGCGTAGCGGAACCTTCATGGCCGAACGCGAGAACGTTGCAGCACGGAGGTTCCGTTGGCCGTTCCGGTTGGTAGTGTCGGATCTGCAGCGGATGCAGTTTCGGAAGGTTCAACGCCTGCGGAGATCTGTGGCCGACGGCGTATCTGGTTCGGGGTGTCTCCATCACGGGTCGGAGCGACGTGTCATCGCCTCCGCTGTGGGTCGCCGAGGTGGCGACTCTCGCCCCGACACAAGGAGTAACGAGCACAATGGCTCAGGGCACCGTCAAGTGGTTCAGCGCCGAGAAGGGCTTCGGCTTCATCGAGCAGGAGGGTGGCGGCGACGACGTCTTCGTCCACTACTCGGCGATCCAGTCCAACGGCTACAAGTCGCTGGAGGACAACCAGAAGGTCGAGTTCGACGTCACCCAGGGCCCGAAGGGCCCGCAGGCGGAGAACGTCCGTCCCCCTCTGATCCAGGCACCGCCTGGACGAGGAGACCCTCGTCTTCAGCAGGAAGGCCCCGCCGGTCGGCGGGGCCTTCCGAATTTTGCTGAACTTAAGGGTTTCGGGCACCGGGTTGGGGGGAAGATGGATTCAGTTATCCGATCCGGGCTCGGCGGGAGGGAGGGTTTCGTGGCCGACCAGTTCGACGTGACCCTGGAGGACCGCGACCTGCTCGTCGAGGTCGAGTCTGACGACGAACCTCATCATCGCCGCCACGGCCTCGGACGAGCGCCTGCCGCTCGACGAGATCGATCGGATCCTGGGCGTGGCTCCCCGGGCCTGATCCCCGCCGCCGTACGACGCCGCCTGCTCCCGCCCGGGAGGGGCGGTTCTTCTTTGTCTTGATCGCGATAGGGTAGGGGGTATGGTTCCCCGCATGAGCGACGGCCACGAGCACAGCCACCACTACGGCTACATCCAGCGCAAGGACGACTACCTCAAGCGCCTGCGGCGGATCGAGGGCCAGGCGCGCGGCCTCCAGCGGATGGTGGAGGAGGAGAAGTACTGCATCGACATCCTCACCCAGGTGGCCGCGATGACCAGCGCGCTGCAGTCCTTCTCGGTCGGCCTGCTCGAGGAGCACATGAACCACTGCGTGGTCGACGCCGCGCGCGCCGGCGACGCCGAGGCCCGCGAGAAGGTCGCCGAGGCCATCGCCGCCATCAACCGCCTCGTGCGGTCCTGAACGCCAACCCCAGGAGGAACCGATCATGAGCACCACCAGCACCTGGACCGTCACTGGGATGACCTGCGGCCACTGCGTCGCCTCCGTGCGCGAGGAGGTCGAGGAGATCGCGGGCGTGGAGTCCGTCGAGGTCACCCTCGAGTCCGGCGCCGTCGTCGTCACCAGCGCCGAGCCCGTCACGCGGGAGGCCGTCGAGGCCGCCGTGGCGGAAGCCGGCTACGCGTTGGCATGAGCGGCGCGCAGAAGGTCGCCGCCTTCGCGGTCATCGTCGTCGTCGCGTTCGCCGCGGCGCTCGGCATCGGCCGAGCGGTCGGCCCGATCGACACCGAGGAGACCGGCCACGGCCACGAGGCGACCCACGAGGAGATGGACGAGGGAGCCGAGCCGGTCGCGAGCGAGCAGCCGGTCCTCGACCTCGACCGGACGCGGTACGACGCCGGGCGGCAGCGCCTGACGTTCACCCTGCGCACCGCGGGCGGCTCCCCGATCACGGCGTACGAGGTGCAGCACGAGAAGCAGGCTCCACCTGGTCGTCGTACGACGGGACCTGGGCGGGTACCGCCACGTCCACCCCATCCTCGATGCCGCGACCGGCCGGTGGACCGTGCCGCTGGACCTCGACGCCGGCAGGCTGGCGGGTCTACGCCGACTTCACTCCGGCCGGCGGCAGTGCCGCGCTCGCCGAGGCCGACCTGGCGGTGGCCGGGGAGTTCTCCCCCGCGCCGCCGGCGCCCGACGCCGCCACCGCGACGGTCGACGGCTTCACGGTGCACATGACCCGCGACGCCGGGGAGCCTGCGCCTGCACGTCCAGCGCGGCGGCGCCGACGTCACCGACCTGGAGCCCTACCTGGGCGCCTACGGGCACCTCGTCGCGATCCGCACGGACGACCTGGCCTACCTGCACGTCCACCCGCAGGACGGCCCGGCGGGGCCGACCGTCGCCTTCCACACCGGGCTCGACGAGCCCGGAAGCCTATCGGCTGTTCTTCGAGTTCCAGCACGGCGGCAAGGTCCACCGCGCCGACTTCGAGGTGACCGGCGAGGAGAAGGGAGCCCCCGGTGAGCACGACCACTGACCAGGCCCACGACGTCGACCTGGACCTGACCGGGATGACCTGCGCGTCCTGCGCGAACCGCATCGAGCGCAAAGCCAACAAGGCTCGACGGAGTCACCGCGACGGTCAACTACGCGACCGAGCGGGCCCGCGTGCAGCACGCGGCCGAGGTCGAGGTCGGCACGCTGATCGAGGCCGTCGAGGCAGCCGGGTACGGCGCCCGGGTGCACGCCGCGCCCGACGAGCCGGTCTCCGAGGAGAGCGAGAACGCCGATCCCGAGCTCGACGCGCTGCGCACCCGGCTGCTGTGGTCACTGGTGCTCGCGGTGCCGGTCGTGCTCGTCGCGATGGTGCCGCCGCTGCAGTTCGACCACTGGCAGTGGGCCTCGCTGACGTTGGCCGCGCCCGTCGCGACCTGGGGCGCCTGGCCCTTCCACCGTGCCGCGTGGGTCAACCTGCGCCACGGCGCGGCGACCATGGACACCCTGGTCTCGATGGGCGTGCTGGCCGCGCTCGGCTGGTCGCTCGTCGCGCTCTTCCTCGGCGACGCCGGAGCCGACGGGATGCGGCACCCCTTCCAGGCTCTTCACCGGCTGGGGCGAGGCGCCCAGCAACGGGCTGGGTGACATCTACCTGGAGACCGCGGCCGGGGTGACCACCTTCCTGCTGGCCGGGCGGTACTTCGAGAAGCGCTCCAAGCGCCGGGCCGGAGCCGCGCTCCGGGCGCTCGCCGAGACCGGCGTCCGCGAGGTCGCGGTGCTCCGTGACGGCCCGGGCGGGCCGGAGACGCCGCTGCCGCTGGCGGCGCTCGCCGAGGGTGACCTGTTCGTCGTACGGCCGGGGGAGAAGGTGGCCACCGACGGCACGATCGTGTCCGGCACCTCCGCCGTGGACGCCTCCCTGCTGACGGGGGAGTCGGTCCCGGTCGAGGTCGCCGAGGGCGACACCGTCGTCGGCGCGACCGTCAACACCACCGGACGGCTGGTCGTCCGGGCGACCCGGGTGGGGGCGGACACCCAGGCTCGCCCAGGCTGACCCGGCTGGTCGAGGACGCCCAGGCCGGCAAGGCGGCCGCGCAGCGGCTCGCCGACCGGATCTCCGGGGTCTTCGTGCCGGTCGTGATCGTGCTCGCCGTCGCCACGCTCGGCTTCTGGCTAGGCGCCGGGGCCGGTGCGCCGGTGGCCTTCACCGCGGCCGTCGCGGTCCTCATCATCGCCTGCCCCTGTGCGCTGGGGCTGGCGACGCCGACCGCGCTGATGGTCGGCACCGGCCGGGGCGCCCAGACTCGGCATCCTGGTCCGTGGGCCGGAGGCGCTGGAGTCCGCGCGGGCCGTCGACACCATCGTGCTCGACAAGACCGGCACCGTGACGACCGGCCGGATGCGGCTGGAGTCCGTGGTCGCCGACGACGAGGCGGCCGTACGACGCGTCGCGGCCACCCTCGAGGCCGGCTCCGAGCACCCGATCGCCCAGGCGATCGCCGCCGCCGTCCCCGAGCGGGGCGTGCTCACCGGCTTCGCCGCGGTCGCCGGCCTCGGCGTCACCGGCGAGGTGGACGGCACGCCGGCCGTGATCGGTCGGGTGGCCTTCGTGGCCGAGCAGGGGCTGCACGTGCCCGCTGCCGTGGTGGAGGCGGTCGACGCCGCCGAGGCCCGGGGCGCGACCGCGGTCGTCGTCGGCTGGGACGGCCGCGCGCGCGGCGTGCTCGCCGTGGCCGACACGGTCAAGGAGGGCGCCGCCGAGGCGGTCGCCCGGATGCGCGGGCTCGGCCTGCGCCCAGTCCTGCTGACCGGCGACAACGAGCGGGCCGCGCGCGCGGTCGCCGCCGAGGTCGGCATCGACGAGGTGGTCGCGGGTGTGCTCCCCGCCGGCAAGCAGGAGTACGTCGCGGCCCGCCAGGCCGAGGGCAGCAGCGTCGCGATGGTCGGTGACGGCATCAACGACGCCGCCGCGCTCGCCCAGGCCGACCTGGGCATCGCGATGGGCACCGGCACCGACGTGGCCCGCGAGGCGAGCGACCTGACGATCGTGAGCGGCGACCTGCGGGTGGCCGCCGACGGGGTGCGCCTGGCGCGCCGTACCCTCGCGACGATCAAGGGCAACCTGTTCTGGGCCTTCGCCTACAACGTGGCCGCGCTGCCGCTCGCCGCGGCGGCGCTGCTCAGCCCGATGCTCGCCGGAGCCTGCGATGGCCTTCTCCAGCGTCTTCGTGGTGTCGAACAGCCTGCGACTGCGGAGGTTCCGCTAGCAGGTAGCGAAGAGCAGCGGCCCGTCGCTGAGGTCGGAGAGCAGGGACTGACCCTCGAGCGGCTCGAGCGCCATGGTCACCAGGGTGCCGTCGGCGCGCACCTTCCCCAGCCGGAAGCGCTCGGGAAAGGTGCCGCCCTGGCCCGGCGCCGGCCCGGCGGCGAGCCTGGGAGCGGCTGTCGGCGTCGGCCCGGGCCTGGTCCTCCTGCTCGAACGCCAGCGCCACCCGTACGTCGCCCCCGCGCTCGGTCGCGATCGCGAACCCGGTCAGCGGGTGCACCCCGCCGGCCTGCTTCACCAGGCTCCGAGCCGCGGATCCGGTCCGCCTCGTCGGCCTCGCTCATCGCCAGGCTCGGTGCAGGCCCGGTCGCCGTCCAGCAGCAGCGCACTCAGCGGGTCGCCGACGGCGGCCGCGGTGCGGGCCACCTCGTCGTCCCGGTCCCCGCGCGCGCCCTTCGCCCGCCGGTCGAGGTAGGCCGCCTGGTCGGAGGCGTAGAGCACGTGGGCGTCCTCGTCGACCTGCACCGCTGCCAGGCTCCGGCGTCAGGCTGCCGTCGCCGAGGCGGGAGACCAGGTCGGTGCCGGCGTTCCACACGCCGTCGGCCCGTGCGGGGGCGGAGTAGCCGAGGGTGCGGAGGCGTTCGCGGAGCGCCTTCACGTCGTACCCGTCGGGGAGGCCCATCGCGACCACCGCGCCCTCGGTGCCCTGGGCGAACAGGCTCCCAGTCCAGGCTCGCGGGGGAGAAGCCGAGGGTGGTCTGCATGGCCGGCCCGGAGTCGTCGAGCGAGGTGGTCGCGGTCAGGTCCCGGTCGTAGGCCTGCTCCAGGAAGGTGGTGACCTCCTCGGCGGAGGAGTCCGCGCCGACCTTCGTGCCGACCGCGGCCCGCACCGCGGTCCAGTCGGTCCAGCCTGAACCGCTCCGAGGACGCCGGCACGCTCTCCAGCGCGTGCTCCAGGCGGGTCCGGTCGCGGTCGCGGACCAGCCAGACGACGACCAGGCCGGCGACGACCACGGCCAGCGCGGCCCCCAGGGCGACCCAGCGTCGTACGGACCAGCGGGGGAGGTGGAGCAACGCGGGGATCTCCTCGATCGGGCCGAGAGGTGAGTGCCCTTACCCTAGGCCCGTGCCCGACATTCTCGCCGCCGGCGTGGTCGTCTTCCGTCCCGGCCGGGAGGTCCTGCTCGTGCACCGCCCCAAGTACGACGACTGGTCGTTCCCCAAGGGCAAGGCTGGACCGTGGCGAGCACGCCGTCGCCGCGGCGGTTCGCGAGGTGGCCGAGGAGACCGGGGTGCACGTGCGGCTCGGTCCGCCGCTGCCCTCGCAGCGCTACCCGGTCGCGCGCCGGATGAAGACGGTCCACTACTGGACCGGGCGCGTGGTCGGCGACGACGACGTCAGCGGCTACCGGCCCAACGACGAGATCGACGGCGTCGCCTGGGTGCCCTTCGACGAGGCGATGGTCCGGCTGACCTACGAGCACGACCGGACCACGCTCGCCGCCGCGCTCAAGGTGCGCCGCAAGACCCGCGCGGTCGTGGTCCTCCGGCACGGGCAGGCGCGCTCGCGCAAGGCGTGGCGCGGCGACGACGCGGCCCGTCCGCTGCTGCGGGCCGGCGAGCACCAGTCCGACCGCCCGGTGCCCCTGCTGGCGGCGTACGACGTGACCCGGGTGGTGACCTCCACCAGCACCCGCTGCGTGCAGACCGTGCGGCCCTACGCCGAGACCGCCGACCTCGCCCTCGACCTGCGCCCGCGGCTGAGCGAGGAGCGGGCCACCCCGCGCGCGGTCGCCAAGATGGTCGAGGAGCCTGTTCGAGGCCGAGGAGGGCAGCGTGCTGTGCACGCACCGCCCCGTCCTCCCGCTGGTGTACGACGCGGCGGGGCTCGCGGCACCCCCTGAGGGCGCGGGCCTGGAGCCCGCTGAGATGCTCGTGCTGCACGTGCGCAAGGGCGCCGTCGTGGCGGCGGAGCGGCACCGACCGCGCCCGGTGTAACCGGGACCACGGGCCAGCGCCGCCCGGACCGCCACTGTTCACCGGCCGTTCAGATCGGCTGGGGAGTTGTGTTACCGACGCTCCCTAACTTCACGGTGTCCAGTACGAATCGAGGGGCCTTTCCGTGCTCGCCCCTCACCTCTGAGAGGCAAGTTCCTTGAACCTCAAGTCCATCCACCGCGCCGCGGTGCCCGGCGTCGCCGCCCTCGCCCTGCTCATGAGCGCCTGCGGCGCCTCCAACGAGGACGGCGGCAGCGACGACAACGGCTCCGGCGGCCTCAGTGGCACCCTCACGGGTGGTGGCGCGACGTCGCAGGAGAAGGCCCAGGACGCCTGGAAGACCAACTTCCAGGGCAAGAACAGCGGCCTCACCATCGACTACCGCCTGCTCGGCTCGACCGACGGCCGCAGCCAGTTCATCAGCAAGGCGCTGTCCTTCGCCGGCTCCGACTCCTACATCAAGGACGAGGACCTGACCAAGGCCAAGGAGCGCTGCGGCGGCACGATCGTCGAGGTCCCGGCCTACATCTCCTCCATCGCCATCGCGTTCAACGTGCCTGGTGTCGACGAGCTCAGGCTCGACGCGGCCACCATCGCGAAGATCTTCGACAACAAGATCACCAAGTGGAACGACCCGGCCATCGCCGGCCAGAACGACGGCGTGAAGGTCGCCCGACACCAAGATCGCCCCGGTGCACCGCTCGGACGACTCGGGCACCACCAAGAACTTCACCGACTACCTCAACAAGGTCGCGCCCGAGGCGTGGAAGTACGAGGCCGAGGACGCCTTCCCGGTCTCCGGTGGTCTCTCCGCCGAGGGCACCTCCGGTGTCGTCAAGCAGATCACCGACACCGAGGGTGCGATCGGCTACGCCGACGCCAGCCAGACCGGCGACCTCAAGCACGTCTCGGTCAAGGTCGGCGAGGACTACGTCGCGCCGTCGCCCGAGGGTGCCGCCAAGACCGTCGAGGTCTCCCCGACCGTCACGGGTCGCGACGCGACCGACATCGCCGTCGACGTGGACCGCAAGACCACCGAGGCCGGCGCCTACCCGGTCATCCTGCTGTCCTACCTGATCGCCTGCGAGAAGTACGACGACGCGACCGAGGCCGCCAACGTCAAGGGCTACTTCGAGTACATCGTGTCCGACGAGGGCCGGGCGGCCGCCGCGGACAACGCCGGCTCGGCCAAGGCTCTCGGCCGACACGGCCAAGAAGGCCCAGGACATCGTCGCGAAGATCTCCGCGAAGTGACGTCCCGGAGGGGTGGGGACGGGCGCTGCCCGTCCCCGCCCCTCCACCCGTCGTACTCCCGCACCATCCCGAGCACCCTGAGGTGACCCCGTGACAGCCCCCACCGCCGAGATCGAGGACGCGCCCGCCGAGTGGGCCAGCGTCCGCGGTGGCATCGGTGACCGCATCTTCTCCGGCGCCGCGCTCGTGGCCGGACTCATCATCCTGGCTGCCCTCGCCGGCGTCTTCATCTTCCTGCTGGCCAAGGGAGCCACCGGCTTCACCAAGCCGGCGGAGGTCTACGGCCCGCACGCCGAGAGCCTTCCTGGGCTACGTCTGGCCGCTGCTCGTGGGCACCTTCACCGTCTCGATCATCGCGCTGCTCATCGCGGTGCCGCTGGCCTTCGGCATCGCGCTGGTGATCAGCCACTACGCGCCGAAGTGGCTCTCCACGCCCGTCGCCTTCGTGATCGACCTGCTCGCCGCGGTGCCCTCGGTCGTCTACGGCCTGTGGGGCGCGTTCTACCTGGCGAAGAAGCTCGTGCCGATGCACACCTGGCTGCACGACACCTTCGGCTCCTGGCCGGTCCTCGGCGCGCTCTTCGGCGAGCCGAACCCGGCCGGCCGCTCGTGGCTCACCGTCGGCATCGTGCTCGCCATCATGATCCTGCCGATCATCACCGCGATCACCCGCGAGGTCTTCTCCCGCACGCCGCGCCTGCACGAGGAGGCCGCGCTGGCGCTGGGCGCCACCCGCTGGGAGATGATCCGGATGACGGTCTTCCCCTACTCCCGCTCCGGCATGGTCTCCGCCGTGATGCTCGGCCTGGGCCGCGCGCTCGGCGAGACGATGGCCGTGGCCATGGTGCTCTCGGTCGGCTTCGGGCTGTCCTGGAACGTCATCGCGACCTCCAGCCCGACCTCGATCGCGGCCAACATCGCGCTCAAGTACAAGGAGCGCAGCGCCGACCTGCTCAACGTCCTGGTGGCGACCGGTCTGGTGCTCTTCCTGCTGACCTTCCTGGTGAACTTCGCGGCCCGGTGGGTCATCGGCCGCAGCGAGAGGCGGATGGCCCGATGAGCACCACCGCGAACGAGGTCCAGCAGCGGGTGCACATCCCGCTCGTCCAGCCGCGCCTGCCGCGCGTGGCGCCGCTCATCGTCGCCGGCATCGCCGTGGCGCTCGCGCTGCTGCTCATCGTGCTCGGCACGGGTGTCGTCGGCGGCGTGCTCATCGGTGCGATCGTCTACCTGGCCGCCCTGCCGCTGTGGTCTCTCTTCGTCGAGGGCCGGCGCGGTGCGACCGACCGGATGATGACGGGCCTGATCTGGGCGACCTTCCTGGTCGCCGTCGTCCCCCTGGTCTCCCTGCTGTGGCGGGTGATCTCCAAGGGCGCCGGCCGGATCGACAGCACCTTCCTCAGCCTACTCCTTCTTCAAGACCCAGATCGACCAGCCGGTCGGCGTCTACCACGCCATCATCGGCACCTTGCTGATCACCATCGGCGCGGCCGTCATCTCGGTCCCGGTGGGCGTGATGGCGGCGATCTACTTGGTGGAGTACGGCAAGAAGAACAAGGCTCGCCAAGGCGATCACCTTCCTCGTCGACGTGATGACGGGCATCCCCTCCATCGTCGCCGGCCTGTTCGCCTTCGCGCTCTTCACGCTGCTCTTCGGGCCGGCGTACGTCTCCGGGTTCGGCGGGTCGGTGGCGCTGTCGCTGCTGATGATCCCGATCGTCGTGCGGGCGACCGAGGAGATGCTGATGCTGGTGCCCGACGACCTGCGCGAGGCGTCGTACGCCCTCGGCACGCCGAAGTGGAAGACCATCGTGCGGATCGTCCTCCCGACGGCGCTCGGCGGCATCCTGACCGGCATCACCCTCGCCGTCTCCCGCGTCATCGGGGAGACCGCCCCGCTGCTGCTCATCGCCGGTGCCACGGACCGGACCAACATGAACCTGTTCGACGGCTCGATGACCACCCTTCCGGTGCTCATCTACGGACAGAACCTGCGCGGCGACGCCCCCGCGGAGGCGATCGCCTGGGGCGCCGCCTTCATCCTCATCATCATCGTGGTGGTGCTGAACCTCACCGCCCGCATCGTCGGCAAGATCTTCGCCCCCAAGAAGGGTTGATAGGAACCACCATGGCCAAGAGCATCGACGTCTCCGACGTCAACATCTACTACGGCGACTTCCTCGCGGTCGAGGGCGTGAACATGTCCGTCCGCGCGGGCGCGGTCACCGCGTTCATCGGTCCCTCCGGGTGCGGCAAGTCGACCTTCCTGCGCTCGCTCAACCGCATGCACGAGGTCATCCCCGGCGCACGGGTCGAGGGCAAGATCGTCGTCGACGGGCAGGACCTCTACGGCGCGGGCGTCGACCCGGTCGCCGTACGCCGCCAGGTCGGCATGGTCTTCCAGCGGCCCAACCCGTTCCCGACGATGTCGATCTACGACAACGTCCTCGCGGGCCTCAAGGCTCAACGCGGGCAAAGCTCAAGAAGTCCGAGGCCGACGCCGTCGTGGAGAAGTCCCTGCGCGGCGCGAACCTGTGGAACGAGGTCAAGGACCGGCTCAACAAGCCGGGCATGGGCCTCTCCGGCGGCCAGCAGCAGCGGCTGTGCATCGCCCGCGCGATCGCCGTGGAGCCGCAGGTGCTGCTCATGGACGAGCCGTGCTCGGCGCTCGACCCGATCTCGACCTCGGCCATCGAGGACCTGATCCACGAGCTCAAGGACGAGTTCACGATCGTGATCGTCACCCACAACATGCAGCAGGCCGCGCGCGTCTCCGACGACACCGGCTTCTTCAACCTCAAGGCGACCGGCGAGCCCGGGCACCTGGTGGAGTTCAACCCCACCAAGAAGATGTTCGCCAATCCCGACGACCCCGCGACCGAGGCCTACATCTCTGGTCGCTTCGGCTGATCGACGATGCTGCGCTCGGGCGTGCAGCACGGAGACCGGAACGGAGCAGAGATGGCGATGCGGGACGGGCGGGACGCCCGTCGGCAGTCCGTGCGCGCCTACCTCCACCGCTGGGCGGAGACCACCGGAGCGCAGGCTCCTGGTGGTCGATCCCCGGCCGGACGAGGGCGCGCTCGCCGACGGGATGGCGGGTCACGGCGTGCACGTGACCTGGGTCGACTCGACCCTGGACGCCCTGGTGGAGTTCGGGCGTACCGACCCGCACGCGGTGCTGGTCGCGCCGGAGGCACCGGGGATCCCGGTGGAGGAGTTCGTCGGCGTGATCCGGCGCCTCGGCTCGCCGTACGTCATCGCGGGGACCGAGGACGTCACCGAGCACGGGGTGGGCTCGCTCATGCTGGCCGGCGCCTCCGCGGTGGTGCTGCGGCCCTACGCTCCCCAGCACCTGTGGGACCTGATCTCGCACGGGCCGCGCTCGGTCTCCGACCACGCCCGGGTGGAGGTCGGCCCGATCGAGTCTCGACGCCAGTGCGTTCACCGTGCGGGTGGACGGCCAGCGGATCGCGGACCTGCCGCTCAAGGAGTTCGAGTCTGCTGCGGACCCTGATGCTGCACGCGCCCGGCGTGGTCACCGACGACGAACTCGGCGACGCGCTGTGGGGCACCAGCGGCCACCGGCCGGGCGGCAACACGATCGCCATGCACGTCACCCGGCTGCGCGCGCGGCTGGGCTCCGCGGCCGTCGTACGACGGGTGCGGGGGCGGGGCTACAGCCTCACGATCGACCCCGCCTGACCGCACGAACCGTGCCGGATGGCACCGCGAACCGTGCTGCGCGGCACCACGAGCCGCGGCAGATGGCTGTGCGAGACGCGGCTGGTGGCGGAGTACGTCGACGTACCAAACCCTCGGTCGCGGTTCGTGGTGCCATTACCCACGGTTCGTGGTGCCATTACCCACGGTTCGCGGTGCCACTACCCACGGTTCGTGGGCGGGGTCAGAGCAGGACGAGCTTGAGGATCTCGTAGCAGCCCCAGGACGCCAGCGCGGCGGCCGGGAAGGTCGAGACCCAGGCGGCGAGGATCGTGCGCGCCATGCCCCAGCGCACCGCGGAGAAGCGCTTGGTGGCGCCCGCGCCCATCACCGCCGAGGTGATCGTGTGGGTGGTCGAGATCGGGGCGTGGAAGACGAACGCGGTCGTGTAGAGCACGCCCGCGCCGACCGACTCGGCCGCGAAGCCGCGCGGCGGGTCGAGGTGGATGATCTTGCGGCCGAGGGTGCGCATGATGCGCCACCCGCCGGCGTAGGTCCCGGCGGAGATGGCGGTCGCGGCGGCGAGCACGACCCACAGCGGCAGCGTCTCGATGTCGTACGACGCCGGGTAGGCGATCACCAGCGTCAGCAGGATGACGCCCATCGTCTTCTGCGCGTCCTGCAGGCCGTGACCGAGCGCCAGCGCGGCCGCGGAGATGGTCTGCATGCCGCGGAAGCCGCGGTTGATCCGGTGCGGGTTGCCCTTGCGGAAGATCCACAGGATCGCGGTCATCACCACGAAGGCGGCGCAGAAGCCGAACAGGGGGGAGATGACCATCGGGATCAGGACCTTCTCCACGATGGTGTCCCACTTGACCGAGACGCCGCCGGCCAGCGCGGCACCGACCAGACCGCCGATGAGCGCGTGCGAGGAGGAGGAGGGCAGGCCGAAGTACCAGGTGATGAGGTTCCAGATGATCGCGCCGAGCAGGCCGGCCATCACCACCACCAGGCCGTGGTGGACGCCGACGGTGAGAGTGCCGGTCTTGTCCTCGATGGTGATCACGTCGGCGACGGTCTTGGCGACCTCCTGACCCAGCAGGGCGCCGATGAAGTTCATCAGGGCGGCCAGGGTGAGCGCGATCCGCGGGGTGAGCGCGCGCGTGGAGACGGAGGTGGCGATCGCGTTCGCGGCGTCGTGGAAGCCGTTGGTGTAGTCGAACGCCAGGGCAATGACGATCACGGCGATCACGATCGCCAGGGTGAGGGTCACAGCAGGGCCCTTCAGCCTTCCTTGACGGCGATCTGCTCGACCGTGTTGGCGACCTTCTCGAAGGCGTCGATGGCGCCCTCGAGCGACTCGACGATGTCCTTCAGGCTTGAGCACCTCGATCGTCTTGTACTCACCGGAGAAGAGCCTTGGCGAGCGTACGACGGTGGTTGCGGTCGCCGGTGTTCTCCAGCCGGTTGATCTCGATCCAGTAGTCGTCGAGCGACTGCATGGACTGCAGCCGCGGCATCGCGGCCGCGGTCAGCCTCGGCGCAGCGGCGCAGCACCTCGACCTGCTCGGAGAGGCTCGGCCGGCAGCGTCTGCACCTCGTAGAGCAGGATCAGGTCAACGGCCTCGTCCATCATGTCCATCACGTCGTCGAGGCCGGAGCCCAGCGCGTAGATGTCCTCGCGGTCGAAAGGCGTGACGAAGGTGCTGTTGACCTTCTTCACGATCTCGTGGGTCGTCTCGTCCGCGGCGTGCTCGGCGGCGCGCATGCGCTCGGCGACCGACGCCTTGTCGGAGTTGTCCGAGAGCATCTCGGCAAGGATCTCCGCGCCACCGACGAGGTGGTTCGCGGACTGGGTGAAGAGGTCGTAGAAAGACGTGTCGACCGGACGCAGACGCAGACCCACATGGACTCCCGTTGAGGCGGAGAAGAACGTCATCATGCTAGGGGGTCACGAGGCGGTAAATGCAATCCGCCTGTCCGCGGCGGGTGTCACACCGTTGCCGCGGGGAGCATCCGCGCAGGTCAGCGCGGCGAGTCGTCCCGGCGGCGCCGCTGGCGCTCGATGAGCGTCTCCTGCAGGTGCTCGGTGCCGGCGTTGCGTGTCCACCGCGCGTCCTCGCCGAGCTCCCAGGCCTGGGTGGTCTCGGCGAAGGCGAGGTCCAGCAGGCGTCGTACCTCGTCGCGGGAGTGGTCGGGCAGGCGCACCAGCACCTCGACCCGGCGGTCCAGGTTGCGGTGCATCATGTCGGCCGAGCCGATCCAGGCGGTCGGCTCGCCGCCACCCTCGAAGGAGAAGATGCGGCTGTGCTCGAGGAAGCGCCCGAGGACCGAGCGGACCTTGACGTTCTCACTGAGGCCCGCGACGCCCGGGCGCAGCGCGCAGATCCCGCGCACCAGCAGACTCGACCGGGACGCCCTCGCAGGAGGCGAGGTAGAGCGCGTCGATGATCTCCTCGTCGACGACCGAGTTGGCCTTGATCCGGATCCCGGCGGGCCGGCCGGCCCGGTGGTGCTCGATCTCGCGGTGGAACTGCTCGACCAGGCCGCTGCGGACCGAGTCGGGAGCGACGAGCAGCTTGCTCGTACGTCGCCTTGCGCGACCAGCCCGAGAGGTTGTTGAACAGGTGGGCGACGTCCTCGCCGATGGTCTCGTCGGTGGTGAGCAGGCCGAGGTCCTCGTACATCCGTGAGGTCTTCGGGTTGTAGTTGCCCGTGCCGATGTGGGTGTAGCGGCGGATGCCCTCGGGCTCGTCGCGGACCACCATCGCCAGCTTGCAGTGGGTCTTGAGGCCGACCAGGCCGTAGACGACGTGGCAGCCGGCCTGCTCCAGGCTTGCGCGCCCAGCGGATGTTGGCCTGCTCGTCGAAGCGGGCCTTGATCTCGACCAGCACCAGCACCTGCTTGCCGGCCTCGGCGGCGTCGATGAGGGCGTCGATGATGGGGGAGTCGCCGGAGGTGCGGTAGAGCGTCTGCTTGATCGCCAGCACGTGCGGGTCGGCGGCGGCCTGCTCGATGAAGCGCTGCACCGAGGTGGCGAACGAGTCGTAGGGGTGGTGGAGGAGGACGTCGCGGCGGCGCAGCGCCTTGAACACGTCGACCGGGGCGGAGGACTCGACCTCGGCCAGCCAGCGGTGCGTGGAGGGCACGAAGGACGGGTACTTGAGGTCGTCGCGCGGCAGGTCGGCGATCGAGTGCAGCCCGCGCAGGTCCAGCGGCCCGGGCAGCCGGAACACCTCCTCGCTGCTGATGCCCGGACTCGGAGACCAGCAGACTCCAGCACGGACGGGGCGATCGACTCCTCCACCTCCAGGCGCACCGGCGGGCCGAACTTGCGGCGCAGCAGACTCCTTCTCCAGCGCGGCCAGCAGGTTCTCGGCGTCGTCCTCCTCGACCTCCAGGTCCTCGTTGCGGGTGACCCGGAAGGTGTGCACCTCGAGCACCTCCATGCCGGGGAAGAGCCGGCCGAGGTGGGCCCCGATCACGTCCTCCAGCGGCACGAAGCGGGCATTGCCCACCGCGACGAAGCGGTCGAAGTTCGAGGGCACCTTCACCCGGGCGAAGTGCTCCTTGCCCGTCTTCGGGTTGCGGATGAGCACGGCCAGGTTGAGCGAGAGCCCCGAGATGTAGGGGAAGGGGTGCGCCGGGTCGACCGCCAGCGGGGTCAGGACCGGGTAGACGCGCTCCTTGAAGAGCCTTCTTGCAGGACTTCTGCTCGTCGCGGTCGAGGTCCGACCAGCGCACCAGGGCGATGCCCTCCTCGCGCAGCGACGGGACAATCTTGTCCTGGAACACGCTGGCCTGGCGCTGGCTCAGGCTCCTCGGCGCGGGTCCAGATCGCCTCGAGCACCTCCAGCGGCATCATCCCGCTCGCCGCGCGGACGGCCAGGCCCGTCGCGATCCGGCGCTTGAGCCCGGCCACCCGGACCATGAAGAACTCGTCCAGGTTGCTGGTGAAGATCGCCAGGAAGCGGGCCCGCTCGAGCAGCGGCAGGCTCTCGTCCTCGGCGAGCTCCAGCACCCGCTCGTTGAAGCGGAGCCAGGACAGGCTCGCGGTCCACGAACCGGTTGTCGACCGCCTCGATGCGCTCGACCAGCGCCGGCTCGGGGGTGTACGACGCCAGCGCCTCCGCCTCGCTCCCGGTCCCCCGGAGCCCGTCGGCGTCGGAGGGGGCGTCGGCGATCTGTGGCTCGGTGGACATGCATCGAGTGTGGCAGTCGTCGGTGAACGGGAGGTGTCGCGAGCGCCGCCCGGTTACGGGTGAGTAGGTTGGGCGGCGTGAACCTGCGCACGACCGTCGAGTCCGCCGCCCTCAAGACCCTGATGGCGCTGCCCGGCCCCGCCCAGCGCGCCGTCGCCGGGCGCCCGCTCGTCCTCGACGGGCAGACCCTGGCCACCGACCTCCAGACGATGCTGCGGCTGCAGCGGATCGCACGCAAGGGCGACCTCGCCGGTGCCGACATCGCCAGCGGGCGCGCGGACATGCGTGCCAACGCGGGGCTCGTCGGCGGCGACCAGCCCATCGGCGCGGTCCGCGAGCCTGACGGTGGCGGGCCTGCCCGCGCGGCACTACCTCCCCCACGGCGCCCGGCCCGCCACCGAGGCGCAGCCGTTGCTGCTGTTCTTCCACGGAGGCGGGTTCCTCTACGGCGACCTCGACTCCCACAACGCGCCCTGCCGCGTGCTGGCGGAGGAGTCCGGCGTACCGGTGCTGTCGGTGGAGTACCGGCTCGGCCCGGAGAACCCCTTCCCCGACGGCTTCGACGACGCCTTCGCCGCGCTGCGCTGGGTGCACGAGCACGCGGAGGAGCCTGGGGGCCGACCCCGAGCGGATCGGCGTCTCGGGTGACTCCGCGGGCGGCAACATCGCGGCGTGGACCGCGATCGAGGCGGCCCGGGCCGGCGTACCGCTCGCCTTCCAGTCTGCTCATCTACCCGTGCGTCGACGCCGACCGGCAGACCGAGAGCCTGCGTCTGTTCGGCCAGGACCTCTACCTCACGGCCGAGTCGATCGCGACCTTCAACGACATCTACCTCCCGACCGCCGCGGACCGCAGCGACGAGCGGGTCAACCTGCTCGACGTCGAGTCGCCGCCGGGCCTGGCGCCGGCGTACCTCGTCACGGCGGGCTTCGACCCGCTGCGCGACGAGGGCGAGGCCTACGCGCGACGGCTCGCCGACGCCGGTGTCGAGGTGGAGATGCGGCGCTTCGTGGACCAGATCCACGGCTTCCTCAACATCGTCGGCGCCGGGCGCACCAGCCGCGCGGCCGTGCTCGAGATCGCCGGCCGGCTGCGCACTGCCCTGCGCTGAGGCTCACAGGGAGGGGCGGAACTCCCGCAGCCTTCGCCACGAACTCGTGGGCGTCGACCATCGAGGCGTCGATCACGAACGGCTCGAGCCCGCGCCGCCCGAAGCGGACCTGCCACCCCGGATCGCCCGGCTGGCCGACCATCTGCACGTCCGTCTCGGGCTTGCGCACCTCGAAGCGGTACGACGACTCACCCTGCTGCACGTAGACCATCCCGCGCACCACGCTGACCTCCACCGGCACCACCCGGGTGCGCGCCGCGCCCCACGCCAGGGCGAGCGTCAGCACGACCATGACGATGCCGAACGGCGTACCGAGCCTTGCCGTTGATCAGCGCCAGCAGCGCGACCATGCCGGCGACCACCGCGGTCGCGCCGAGCACCATCGACAGGACCCGGGGATCGCTGCCGTCGCCGGTCAACCGGTCCTCGCCACCCTCGAAGAGGGCGAGCGGCCCGGACTGGTCCGCCTCGAGGGCGCTGATCCGCGCCCGCGCCTGGGCGAGTCTGCTCGGTCAGGTCCTCGACCTGCTGCGCGAGCGCGTCCCGCTCGGATCGCAGGTGCGCGAGGTCGGTCTCTAGAGGTCCGGACGCCATTGGCGCAGCGCCTCCAGGAAGCCTGTGCGCCTCGACCATCCGGCTGTCGACGGCGACGGGGGACATGCTGCGGCGCAGGATGTTGATGCGCCAGTTGCGCGAGCCCGGCGTACCGGTCTGCTCGATCTTGGTGTTCGGGCTGGTCAGGTCGAAGGTGCTGTTGAAGTCCCCGACCGTCACCTTGAGGATGCCCTGCTCGTCGATCGCGACGGTGCGGGTGTTGCCGAGCGCGCGCAGCGCGAAGAGCAGCAGCGCGGCCGCGATCACCGTCAGCGTCGCGTTGAGCGGGATGTCGTCGAGCATCCGGCCCTGGATCGCCTGCTGACCGACCACCGCGGCGCAGGCCACGGCGATCAGCAGGGCGACGAACGCCAGGCTGGAGTCGCCGCGCTTGGAGTGGAACGGCTGGGCGGTGCCGGTCTGCGTCGTGCGGGTGGGGGTGTCGGCGGCCAGCGCGGCCACGGTCGCCCGGCCGGCCTCGGTGGCCGAGGGGCGGTGTTGCTCGGGCTCCGGCTCGGGCTCCGGCTCGGGCTCCGGCTCGGGCTCGGGCTCCGGCTCGACAAGTACTTCGGGCTCGGGCTCCACGACCGGCTCGGGGTCGTCGCCGAAGTCGGTGTCGCGCAGCGGCGCCAGGCTCGGCCGCGACGACCTCGTCCGCGCTCGTGACCGGGTCGACCACCGCGTCCGCCTCGTCGGAAGCGGCGGCCGAGGCGCGCCAGAGCGCGGCCAGGCCGGGCGCGGGGACGGCGGGCTCGGCGTCCTCGCCGTCGATCTCGACCAGGCCCTCGGTCTCGTCGACCGGCTCGACGCTCGCGCGCCACTGCTCGACCAGCGACGGGCCGCGCGCGATGCTCGACTCGTCGACGGGCTCCTCACTGTCTGCCTCGGCGAGGATGTCGGCAGCGGTCGGTGCCGCGGACGAGGCAGCGATCGCGGCGAGGTCGTGCTCACCGGTCTCGGTCGAGGACACGAGGTACGCCTCGTCGGCCTCCACCACGCCCACGTCGGACAGGTCGCTCTCGGCGGAGGAGAGCAGGTAGTGCTCGCGCACCTCCTCGACCTCGTCCGCGGTGACGGGCTCGGGCTCGGTCGCGACCACCTCGGCCTCGACGTCCGGCTCGACGTCCGGCTCGGATTCGGGCTCCGGCTCGGGCTCCGGCTCGACGAGCGCTTCGGGCTCGGACTCCGGCTCCGGCTCGACGAGTGCTTCGGGCTCGGGCTCCGGCTCCGGCTCGACGAGCGCTTCGGGCTCGGGCTCCTCGGCGTCGGGCTCCTCGTGCCGTACCTCCGCGACGGCCGCGGCCGGCGCGACCACAGCCGGCCACACCGGCGCGGCAACGGGCGCGGCAACGGGCGCGGCGACCGGCGCGACGGCGGGGGCGGGCTCGGGCTGGGCGTCGAGGCGGGCGCGGATCTGGGCGACCTGGTCGGCGAGGTCCGCGGCATTGGCTTCGGCGACCGCCCGGGCGCGGGCAGCCTCGGCAAGCGCCTGCTCGCGCTCCTGCGCGGTCTCGTGGGCACGGTTCTCCGCGGCGGCGCGCGCCTCGGCCTGCTCGGCGGCGCGGGCTTCGGCGTCGAGGCGGGCCTGGGTGGCGTCGGCGAGTGCCTGGGCGCGGGCGTCGGCCTCGGCGGCGGCGCGGGCTTCGGCGTCGAGGCGGGCCTGGGTCGCCGCGGCCAGCGCCTGCTCGCGGGCCTGGCTCAGGCTCGGCGGCGTGCGCCTCGGCGGCCTCGCGGGCGCGGGTGGCCTCGTCGAGAGCGCGCTCGCGCTCCTGGGCGAGTCTCAATGGCGCGGGCCTCCGCGGCGGCGCGGGCCTCGGCCTGCTCGGCGGCGGCGGCCTCGGCCTCGACCCGGGCCCGGGCGTGCTCGAGCGCGGTCTCGCGGGCCTGGACCAGGCTCGGTCTGGAGGTCCTCGAGAGCGGCGACGTGCGCGGCGGCGGCCTTCTCGAGCTCGGCGAGGGCGCTGGTGGCCCGGGCCTCGGCCTCGGTGCGGGCGTGGGTCGCCTCGGCGGCGAACTCCGCGGCGAGGGCCAGGGCCTCGGTGGCGGCCTTCTTCTCCTCGGCCAGGGCGGCTGCGGAGTCGTGCGCGGCGGCCGCCGCGGCCTGGGCCTCGCGCGCCAGGTCGAGCCTGCTCGCGGGCGGCGACCTCGGCGAGCCGGCGTGCCTCGTGCGCCTCCTCGGCGCGCTGGGCCTGCTGGGCGGCGGACTCGTCGGCGGCGACCCGGGCGGCCGCCTGCTCGGTGGCGCGGGCGGCGGCGTCCTCGGAGCGCTGCTCGGCGGCCTCCGCGGTCTCCAGGGCGATCCGGGCGAGCCTCGGCCTGCTCCAGGGCGGCCTGCTCGGCGGCGGCCCGGGCCTCGTGGGCCTCGGTCGCGAGCCGGGCGTGCTCGGCGGCGGCGTGCTCGGCGGCGGCCCGCTCGTCGACGGCCTGGCGGGCCAGGGCGCCGTGCTCCTCGGCGCTGGCGGCGGCCTGCTCGGCGAGCAGGCGGGCCCGTTCCTCGGCCGCCTCGGCGGCGCGGTGCGCCTCCTGGGCGAGCGCGGCCTGCTGACGGGCGGCGTCCTCGGCGAGGGCACGCGCCTGGGCGATCTCGGCCGACGTACGCTCGGCCGCCTCGCGCTCCTCCAGCATCCGCCGGGCGAACTCGGCGTGCTCGGCGGCACTGACCGCGGCGGCCTCGGCCATGACGCGGGCGCGGTCCTCGGCGGCGGCACGGTCCTCGTGAGCCTGGCGCGCGGCGTCGGCGTAGGCTGCTGGCGGCCGCCTCGGCCTCCTGCCGTGCGACAGCGGCCGCGGAGGCCAGGCTCGATCTGCTCCTGGGCGCGGGCCTCGGCGGCCTCGCGCTCGGCGTGCGCGGCCGCGGCCCGCTCGGCCTGCTCGACCGCGTGCCGCTCCGCCTCCTCACGGCGCGCGGACTCGGCATCGGCCAGGCTCGGCCCGCTCGCGGGCGGCGCGCTCGGCGGCCTCGCGGGCGACCGACTCCGCGCGGGCCAGGCTCCTCGGCCTCGGCCCGGGCGCGGTGCGCGATCTCGGCGGTCTGGGCCTGCTCCTGCGCCAGGCGGTCGGCCTCGGCGCGCGCCTCGTTGGCGCGCTGGGCGGCCTCCTCGGCGGCGAGCCGCTCCGCGGCCTGGGTCGCGGCGGCCATCTCGGCGTCGCGGCGCAGGCGGGCGGCGAGCGCGGCGACCACCTCGGCGTTCGCCGGCGCCTCGACGGGAACGTCGGCCTCCGCCTCGGGCTCGACGGCCGGTGCGAGCTCGGCCTCGATCTCGGCGCGGGCCTGGGCGAGCACCTCCGCCGGCCGACGGGGCACGTCGGAGGACCGGTCGATGTCCGGGATCGGCTCCTCCAGCAGGGGCGGCTCCACGAAGTCCGCCAGCGGCCGGGCCTCCGGCTTCGGGGCGGCGCCCGGACCGTTGCGGCGGCGCAGCCGGGCGAGTCCCTTCGGTGCCGGAACCGGGGTCGGCTCGGCGAAGCCACCGTCGATGGCGGCCGCGATGATCCGCTGGCCCGCCTCCTCGTCGGTCGTGTGGTGGTCGCCGAACTCGGTCCGCGCGGCCGCGGGCTCCTCGGTCTCGACCGCCTCGACCGCCTGGACCGCCTCGACCTCGGGCTCGTCCTCGACCGCGTCGGGCACGTTCTCGACCGCGTCGGGCTCGGCCTCGAGGTCCGCTGCCTCGGGCGCCTCCTCGGAGGCGTGCTCGGCCGCCGGCTCCTCCGGCTCCTCGATCGGGTCGTTCAGCGGGTCCGGCTCGCGGGTCGCGCGGGAGATGATCGCGGACCAGTCGTCGCTGCCGTCCCAGGCGCCAGGGGCCTCGCCGGAGTACTCCGCGACCTCCGGCTCCTCGCGCACCCGGGCCATGCGGGCGGCCAGGCCGCCCTGGACCGGCGTGCTCTCGTCGCGGCCCACGGCGCGGTCGATCAGTGCGGCCCAGTCCTCACCGTCCGCCTCCGCCTCCGCCTCGGCGGCGTCCTCGGGCTCGGGCTCGGGCTCCGCGTCGGAGTCGACCTGCGCGTCGGGCTCCTCCTGCGTCTCGAGCCCGGCCCCGGGCTCGGCGTCCGCGTCGGGCTCCTCGCCCGAGCCTCAGCACCGCCTCCCAGTCGACGTCGTCGTGGTCGACCTCCGGCGCAGGGCCGGTCCGGGAGCCGACCCGGGCGGCGATGTTGTCGGGGTCGTCGGCCGCCAGCAGGTCCGCGGGGGCGTCGTGCACCGCGGGCGCGCTCGGCTCGGGCTCCTCGTCGTCGCCCTCGACCACCGCGGAGGTGTGGCTGCGGCGCAGCGAACCGTCGAGGTCCTCGGCGTCGAGTCTCACCGACGACCGGCACTTCCTTGTCGTGGCGACGCCACAACCGGCCCCTGCGTCCCTTGCCGCGCTCGGAGCGCGACTCGTCGAGCCGGGAGTCCTCGGACTCCGGCCCGTCGTCGGTGACAGAGCCTCATGGGAGGTAAATCTACTCACGGATGCCGGGGTTACGGGGAATGTTCCACAGAGTGCGCCCGGCGGTACTGCACGTGCGTGTCGGCTGCGGCGTGCGTGAAGCCCAGCCCCTCGTAGAGCCGGCGCGCCGGCGCGTTGTCCGACTCGACGTAGAGGATCACCTCGGCGACGCCACGGGCGGCGAGGTGGTGCAGACCGGCGAGGGTGAGAACCCGCCCGAGGCCGCGGCCCTGGGCCTCGGGGGCGATCCCGACGACGTACACCTCGCCGGTGGCGGCATCGTGCTGCTTGGTCCAGTGGAAGCCGAGCAGGGTGCCGTCGGGGTCGACGGCGAGCAGCAGGCCGGCGGGGTCGAACCACGCCTCGGCCATCCGCTCGTCCAGCCCGGCGCGGTCCAGCGCGCCCTGCTCGGGGTGCGTGGCGAAGGCCGCTGCGTTGACGGCCAGCAGGGCGGCGGCGTCGCCGTCGCCGTAGTCGCGGATGGTGACGCCGTCGGGAACCTCCAGCCCCGGCAGCGGTACGGCGGTCGGGCGCCGCATCACCCACAGGCTCCCGGTCACGGGCGAAGCCCCACCGCTCACCGAGCACCCGGGCGGCCGGGTCGTCGCCGTGCGACCAGGCGGTCAGGCTCACCGGGCTCCGCGACCGCGTGGCCGGCCAGCCGCCCACCGAGCCCGGCGCCGCGCGCGCCCGGCGCGACGACCAGGTCCAGGCTCGGTGCCTCGGCGCAGCGCGAAGCCGTCCGTGCTCACCCAGGACTCCGCACCGGCCAGCCCGTGGTGGCGCAGCCGCAGCAGAGCGGCCTCGTCGAGCGGCGCGGCCCCGTCGGCCGCGGCCGCGGCGGCGCTCACCGCCTCGATCGCGGCGAGTGCGGCGGGACCGGTCAGGAACTCCTCGGAGGGCACGTCGCGACGCTATCGCGAGTCGATCCGCTGCATTGCGTGCGACGCGGTGACCCGGGTAGACCTGCCTCATGAAGCCTCAGCCACGCGGTGGGTGGGGCGGTGGCGGCCCTCGGCGCGGTCGCAGCCCGCGACATCCTGCAGAAGAAGCACGCCCTGCAGCGCAACTTCCCGGTGCTGGGCCACGCCCGTTACTGGCTGGAGACGATCGGGCCGGAGCCTGCGGCAGTACATCGTCACCAGCAACGAGGAGGAGCGGCCGTTCAGCCGGGACCAGCGGACCTGGATCTACGCCTCGAGCAAGGAGCAGAACAGACTTACTTCGGGTTCGGTACCGACATGGACGTCGAGCACACCCAGGGCCACGCCTACATCAAGCCGCGGACCTTCGCCGACGAGTCTGCCGAGCGACCACGACGCCAACTGGACGCTGCCGAGTGCGAAGGTGCTGGGCGGCCCGCGCGGGCGTGCGAAGGCGTTCCGGCCGGGCTCGGTCGTCAACGTCTCCGCGATGAGCTTCGGCTCGCTGTCCTCGAACGCCATCACCGCTATCAACAAGGGCGCCGCGGCGGCGGGCTGCCTGCACAACACCGGCGAGGGCGCCATCTCGCCGTACCACCGCAACGGTGCGGACCTCGTCCTGCAGATCGGTACGGCGTACTTCGGCTGCCGCGACGACAAGGGCGACTTCTCCCTGCCCCGCCTGCTCGAGATGGTCGGCTCCGCACCGGTCCGGGCGATCGAGATCAAGGCTCAGCCAGGGCGCGAAGCCCGGTCTCGGTGGGCTGCTGCCGGCGGCGAAGGTGACCGCGGAGATCGCGGCGATCCGCGGCATCCCGCAGGGCAGGGACTGCGCGTCGCCCTCGCGGCACACGGCCTTCCGCGACGTCGACTCGATGCTGGACTTCGTCGAGTCTGCTCGCCGCGGAGACCGGGCTGCCGGTCGGGATCAAGTCCGCGGTCGGTGCGATGGACTTCTGGGAGGAGCCTGGCCCGGCTGATGGAGCCGCGCCAGCGGGGTGTGGACTTCGTGACCGTCGACGGCGGCGAGGGCGGCACCGGTGCGGCGCCGCTGATCTTCGCCGACTCGGTCGCGGTGCCCTACCGGATGGGCTTCTCACGGGTCTACGGCACCTTCGCCGAGCCTGGGCCTGACCGACGACCTGACCTTCATCGGCTCGGCCAAGGCTGGGCCTGCCCGACAACGCGATCGTGGCCTTCGCGCTCGGAGCCGACCTCGTCAACGTCGCCCGGGAGGCGATGCTCTCGATCGGCTGCATCCAGGCGCAGAAGTGCCACACCGACCATTGCCCGACCGGCGTCGCCACGCAGAACCCGTGGCTGGTCCGCGGCCTCGACCCGGTCTCCAAGGCCGAGCGCTGCGCGGTCTACCTGCGCACGTTGCGCAAGGAGCCTGACCCGGGTGTCGGCGGCCGTCGGCGTGGCGCACCCCGGCCTCATCACCACGACCGACGTCGACATCTTCAACGGCGACTACGACGCCCGCTCGCTCGCCGCGGTCTACGGCTACAAGGAGGGCTGGGGCGAGACTCGGCCCGCGGCTGCGCGAGGAGGTCGTGTCGCTGATGCGCACCAGCGACCACTTCGACGAGCAGGGCCGCACGTCCTGACCGACGCGCGACTCAGGCGTCGGCGCGCGCGGCCACCCGCGCCGAGTCGGCCTCCGCGGCCGCGTCCTTGGACGGCAGCACGAAGCGGTAGCCGACGTTGCGGACGGTGCCGATGAGGGTCTCGTTCTCGGGGCCGAGCTTGGCGCGCAGGCGTCGTACGTGCACGTCGACGGTGCGGGTGCCGCCGAAGTAGTCGTAGCCCCACACCTCCTGCAGCAGCCTGCTGGCGGCTGAACACGCGGCCCGGGTGCTGGGCGAGGAACTTGAGGAGCCTCGAACTCCTTGAAGGTCAGGTCGAGCACGCGCCCGCCGACCTTCGCGGTGTACGTCGCCTCGTCCACCACCACCTCGCCGGAGCGGATGACGTGGGCCTCGGGGTCAGCGGCGTCGCGCGCGGCGGCGAGCCGGCCGATGGCGAGTCTGATCCGCGCCTCCAGGCTCGGCCGGGCCGCAGGTGTGCAGCACGACGTCGTCCATCCCCCAGTCGTGGCTGACGACCGCGAGGCCGCCCTCGGTCGCCACCAGCAGGACCGGTACGTCGGTCCCGGTGGTGCGGATCAGCCGGCACAGGTCGCGCGCGCCGGCCAGGTCCTGGCGTCCGTCGACGAGCAGCAGGTCGGCCTCGGGGGCCTCCAGCAGCGCACTGCCCTCGGCGGGCAGGATCTTCACGTGGTGGCCGAGCAGCGCGAGCCCGGGCAGCACCTCGGCAGAGGGCTGGAGGGCGCTGGTCAGGAGCAGGAGAGTGCTCACTGGGGTCTCCTCACTGGCAGCCGCGGGTCGCGCGGAGCCATGTCGAGAGACCGAAACGCAACGCTGGGCCCCGGCCGGTTTTCGTGTAGGGGAGGATAGCGAAACCAGGGCGCAACGCGGAAGGGAACAGACGGTGGATGAGACCGAGGTCATCCGGGTCCGCTACTGGGCCGCGGCGCGCTCCGCGGCCGGGGTGGCCGAGGAGGACGTCGCCTCCGACGGCCCGCTGACGCTGACCGAGTCTGCGCGCGGCGGTCGTGGAGCGCCATCCCGGCGGCACCTTCGCCGACGTCGTGCGGGTGTGCTCGGTGCTGGTGGGGGAGCGGCCGGTGTCCTCGGGCGATCCCGGTGCGGTCGTCGTACGGCCGGGGGAGACGGTGGAGTTCCTGCCGCCCTTCGCCGGCGGCTGAGAACTTTTACGAGAAGGTTCGTAAAAAGACTCACCCGGGACCTTCGTCCTGTGCCAGGGTCGGCCTACTGCGATCGCTGGGGGGAGGACCGGGGAGGGGCAGCAGATGACTGCTGTGCGCGTGCGGGCACGGAGCCACACGATGACGAGGGTGCGGCAGACGCCGCGACTGTTCCGCAACTACGTGCAGGTCTTCCTCGACCTCGGCAGCACCCGGACCCAGTGGCGGCGTCCGGAGATCACCTTCCGGATGCGCAACGGGTACGTCGTGGCGTGCCCCAACGCCGACGGTGCGCGCTTCCCGCTCTACGAGATCTTCGCCGACGACGCCTACCACCTCGACGAGTCTGCTCGACGGCGTCGGCCCCGGTGACACCGTGCTCGACGTCGGTGGCCAGATCGGGTGCTTCTCGCTGGCGGTCGCCGGCGCGCGGCCCGACGTGAAGGTCCGGGTCTACGAGGCCTCGCCGACCAGTGCCGGCTTCATCCGCCGCAACGTGCGCCGCAACGGGCTGATGTACCAGGTCGACGTACGAGCGGTGGCGATGGCGGGACGGGCGGGGATGTTCACGTTCACCGACAGCGGCACCGGCAGCGGCCACAACGGGCTGACCGGCCTGGTCCACACCCACGGCGGGAGCGAGGTCACCGTCGAGGCCGAGGAATTCGACCAGGCGGTCGCCGCGGCGCAGAGCCCGGTGCGGGTGGTGAAGATGGACGTCGAGGGCGCGGAGTACGACATCGTCCTCAGCAGCAGCCCGGAGTCCTGGGCCGGCGTGCGCAAGGTCGTCATGGAGTACCACCCCATGCCGGGCCGATCCCTGGACGACCTGCTCGACTGGTTCGCCGCCGTCGGGCTCACCCCGACCCGCCACGAGCACGGCCCGATGGCCGGACTCGGCGTGATCTGGCTGTCTCGCGCCGAGTGAGCCCGCTCAGGCCGTAGACTCCTGCGCGATCCACCGGAAAGGGGTCCTTGTGCAGCAGTCGGCAGCCGCCGGACGCACTGGCGTCCTCGGCGCGGCGCCCGGCAACGGCTGGCGCATCACCATCGTCGCCGGGTACGTCGTCCTGACGGCCGGCCTCGTCGCGCTGGCCGCGACGCAGGGGCTGCTCGGGCTCGCGGCCGGCGTGCTGGTGGCCGGGTTCATCGCGCTGCTCGCGGTGCTCGGCTCGCTCAAGACGGCGACGCTGACGCTGATGGGCGCCTTCGCGACCGCGCCGATGTACAAGGGCCTGGTCCCCGAGGGCCAGCAGATCACGCCGACCGACGTGCTCTTCGTCGTCGGGTTCGCGCTGCTGCTGCCGCACGTGATCAACCGCCGGATCTCGATGCCGATCAGCTACATCTTCGGCGTCTCCGGGATCGCCATCTTCGGGGCGATCGCCTCGACGCTCTCCGAGCAGTCCTTCCTCAGCCTTCTTCGCCCTCGTCCTGTGGCTGATCGTGCTGGTCCCGCTGCCCATCGCGTTCGCGCTGTGGATGCCCTCGGACAAGATCATCCAGCTTGCTCGCCTGGAGCCTACGTCGCCGGGCACATGGTCAGGCTGGCTCGGGGGCATGGCTCGCGGCGGGGTCACCGCGGACGGCCGCTACTTCGGGCTGACCACGCACCCCAACTACTTCGGCCGGGCCGCGATCATGTCGATCAGCCTGCTGCTCTACCTGCTCTTCCACTACAAGAAGCCGTTGGCCCGAGCGGCCGTGCTCGGCGCGATCGCCCTGTGCGGCGTGACGATCCTGCTCAGTGGCAGCCGCGGGGCGACCGCCGTCGCGGCCGTGCTGGTGCTGATGATCCCGGTCGTGGAGCGCTCCGCGGTGACCGGCTTCATCTTCGCCATCGGCGGCGCGATCTTCCTGGCGGCGCTCCCGCTCGTGGTCGAGGTCGGCTCGGGCACGTCGGCGATCGACCGGATCCTCGGCCAGGGCAGCGCCTCCGGCTCCAACGAGGCACGCACCAACGGCCTGCAGTCGGGCATCGACCGGTTCTGGAACAGTCCGTGGTTCGGCGACGGGTTGATCGACCTGTTCGACATCCACAACAACTTCCTCGAGGTCGCCGTCGGCATCGGCTTCTTCGGCCTGCTGGCCTACCTGTTCGTGCTGTTCGCCTTCGCCCGCCCGCTCTTCGGCGACAGCCCCTACCGCCGGCTGTGCTACGCCGCGTGGACCTACGTCGGCTGGGGTGCGATCGTGCCGAGCCTCTACGACCGCGGCGTGTGGGCGCCGATCGCGCTCAGCGTCGTCGCGGTCGTCACGACCACCGGTCGCAGCCCCGGCGACAACGGCGTGAGGGCGGCCGAGGGCGTGGAGAGCACTGATTTCGACGTACCTTCCACAACGCCTGTGGCCAGGGCCTCGGGCGTATAGCATCGGCGCGTCCTGGTGGCGTGCGACGAGAGGTTCCCGGTGTCCCTTCCTCCCCTCGGCAAGGTCGCGGCGCGTGTCCGGCTGATGGTGGACTCGCGTCTGCCGGTGAAGCCTGTCAAGCGCACGGTCCGTGGCATCGAGATGGTGCTGCCGCGCGGGCACGCCCTGCCCTACTTCACCCACCCGGGCTCGGTCTACTTCGACAACCTGGTCGCGCTCGCGAAGTCCCTGGCCCGCTCCGAGGGCGAGGTCACCCTGCTCGACATCGGCGCCAATGTCGGTGACACCGCGCTCGTGGTCCTCGACGCGGCGCCCGGCCGCGCGGTCTGCGTGGAGCCGGACCCGCACTGGCTCGACTACCTGCAGGCGAACGTCGGCGCGATGGCCAACGTCGCCGTCGAGCACTCCGTCCTGGTCTCCCCGGAGACCGACCAGACGCACGGGCTGAAGATCGCCCGCGCCGAGACTCGGCAGCAGCATCGTCGAGCGCACCTCGGTCGAGGACGGCCTGCCGACGATCACCACGACCGCGCTGCGCGAGAAGTACCCCGAGCCTGGAGAACGTCCGCCTGGTCAAGTCCGACACCGACGGGTACGACGTCCAGCCTGGTCACCGCCGTGTCGGCGGCCTTCCTGGTCTCCAAGCCGGTCATCTTCTTCGAGTTCGACCCGGTGCCGACCCGGATCGTGAACCCCGAGGTCACCCCTAGCGAGCCTGTGGCCCACGCTGCACGAGCGCGGCTACGAGCAGGCCGTGCTGTGGGACAACGGCGGCCGGCTCATCGGCACCTTCCCGACCACCGAGTCTGGTCGAGCGCACCGCCGAGTCTGGAGCGCACGACCAAGGAGGAGCGCGGCTACGCGTTCTGGGACGTCGCCGTCGCCCACCGCGACGACCCGGTGGGGCTGCAGGCCCTCGAGGACGCAGCGCGCGTCAGCCTGATCCGCTGCTGGCGGGTCACTCGGGGTAGCCGAGACCGGCGACCAGGCCGGGCACGGCCTTCTCGACGGCCGCGTAGTGCTCGGGCTGGAAGAGGTCCTGGTAGCCCTTGCGGTCCACGCGGTAGTGCGACTCCGCCCCGGCCTCGCGCTTGGCGAGGTCCTTGGCCTGCAGGGTCTCCCGCGAGGTGTCGGCCAGGAGGGTGGCGAAGGCTCGCCTCGCTCAGGCTCGACACCGCAGTGGGTGAGCATGCGTCGTACGTGCGGCTCGGGGTCGGCGGAGACCTCCTCGAGCCTTGAACCACGCGACGTTCGGGTCCTCGACGCCCGCCCAGGTCGCGATCTCCTGCAGCCGCGGGGCCGCCTCCTCGATCAGCCTTGAGCAGGCCCTCGTCGAAGGGCATCGCGCGCAAGCTCGTCGCGCAGCCGCTCGACCTCGTCGTTGTAGGTGTTCTGGTGCGTCTTGACTGCCGAGAAGTAGCCGGAGATCACCACGTCGCGCGGGTCGCGGAACATGTAGATCACCCGGTGCGGGTAGCGGTGCGGGATGCGGCGGTACTCGTCGTAGCGGACGTAGAGGCCGGGCACGTAGGCTCGCCAGCGGCAGGCCTCGCTCGGGCCGGTCCTGGTAGTTCAGCCTGCGGCACGGTGAAGAGGTTCGTCTGCTCGCGCACCACCGGGTGGTCGAAGACGGCGCGCATCCACTGGCTGCCGGCCTTGGGGGTGGAGGCGGTGTAGATGTTCGCGATCGCGGGGAGCTCGCCCCTGCGCTCGAGGGCTCGGCCGCGAGCCCGGGCCGCCTGGTGGGCGCCCTTCTTGAGTGCGAGCCGCGCGGGCCCCCAGGACACCGTCGCGGTGGCCCACTCGATGGCCTTCTGCTTCGACCGGTCGGCAAACGGGGTGGCGTTGTTCATTTGGAGAGCTCCCTCGGGTCCAGCGGACGCCCCATGCGTCCTTTTCCGATGCGCGCAATCGCGCCCGGTGCTGCCCCCTGGTGGGCTACCTTAGACCTGCTCGGACGGCTTACGACAGCATCGGTGGGGTTTGTGGACAAGGGTGTGTCGTCGGCTGGGCGCCGGCTGCGCGTCATCACCGTCGACCAGGCCGTCTCCGGAGCCTCGAACGTCCTCATCCTCGTGCTCGCCGCGCAGGTGCTCGGCGTGGAGGCCTTCGGCCTCTACGGCATCGTCTTCACCGCCTTCGTGACCGTGCAGGGCTGCCTGCGCGCGCTGCTGTGCGAGCCGCTGCTCGTGCACCCCGAAGAGGCCGAGGAGCGTCCCGGCGACGCCATCGGCACGACGACCCTGCTCGGGCTCGGCGCGGGCGTCCTGCTCGTCGTGGCCGGCCTGGTCACCCACCTGTGGCACGCGGAGCTCGCGGGCTCCTTCATCGTGCTCGGCGTCTGCATGCCGCTGATCGCGCTGCAGGACCTGGGCCGCTACCTCGGCTTCACCACTCACCGGCCGTCGTTCTCGCTGATGATCGACACGGTCTGGCTGGTGCTGATGATCGCCGTCATCGTGCTGCTGGCCGTGCTCGACCACAGGCTCGCTGGTCACCTTCGTCGCCGCGTGGGCCGGGTCCGGTGCGCTGGCCGGTCTGCTCGTCTTCACCCGCTTCGGCCTGCGGCACCTGCACGTCTCTCTCAAGTGGCTGCGCGAGACCTGGTCGTTCTCCTGGCGCTACCTGATCGGCTTCGCCTCCACCCAGATGGCCTCGCTCGCCAGGCTCCGTGGTGGTCGGGGTGGCGGCCGGCGCGGACGCCCTCGGCGCGGTGCGCGGCACGGTCCTCATCACCCGCCCGGTCGGGCTGGTGCACCTGGCGTCGGTCGCGGCCGGCACCGCGGAGATCTCCCGGCTGGAGCCCGGGTCGGCGGACGTACGACGCCACGTGCGTCGTACCACCCTGCTGACGGTGGCCGCCTCGGTGATCAACATGGTCGTCCTGCTCCTGCTGCCCGACTCGGTCGGTCGGCTGCTGCTCAAGGACGTGTGGGAGCCGACCCAGGCGCTGCTGCTGCCGGCGACCGTGCAGATGGTGCTCTACGCCGCGATCTGCGGCACCCGCGCGGGCCTGCTCGGCATGCGCGCGGTGCACAAGACGGTGCGCATCGACATCGCCACCACGGTCATCCTCACCACCGCGATCTGCGTCGGCGTCGTGGTCGGCGGCGTGACCGGTGCCTACTGGGCGCTGGTCGTCGGACAGGTCATCTGCAACGTGATCTGGTGGGCGACGTACCTGCGCCACCGGCCTGAGGACAGGGTCGGCGCGCCCGCCCCCGAGGAGACCGGGAGCCAGTCCGGCGACTCGGGCTCGCACACCGCTCCCGCTCAGTAAGGTGACGCCCATGCCGACCCCCACGGTGACCTACTGCACCGTCCTCGCGACCAACTACCTGCCCAAGGCGCTGGCGCTCGCCGAGAGCCTGGAGCGGCAGATGGGGGCACGGCTGGTCGTGCTGCTGATCGACGCGGAGAGCCTCGACGGACCACGACCTGCCCGCGGACCTGCCGATCCGGTTGCTGGGCACCGACTTCCTCGGCCTCGACCGGCGTGAGTCTGCTCGGCCTGACGACCCGCTACGAGCCTGGTCGAGTTCGCCACGGCGATCAAGCCACTGCTCTTCAAGCGGCTCTTGGAGGAGACCGAGCAGGTCTTCTACCTCGACCCGGACACCTATGTCACCGAGCCGATGGAGGAGCCTGTCCGGCGAGCCTGCAGGCCAGCGAGGGCGGCATCCTGCTCACCTCGCACTTCCTGCACCCGCTGCCCGAGGGTGCGCCCGTCAACGAGGGCCACCAGGTGATGGTCGGCATCTACAACCTCGGCTTCGGCGGCTGGGACCGTCGCGCGATCGCCTCGCTCGACTGGTGGTGGGAGCGGCTGCGCTGGGAGTGCATCGTCGATGCGCTCAACGGTCTGTTCGTCGACCAGAAGTGGATGGACATCGGCGCCGACCTGTTCCAGGCCCGTGCGCTGCGCCACCACGGCTACAACGTGTCGGTGATGAACGTCCACGAGCGCCCGCTCGCCCAGGACGAGAAGGGTTACGCCATCGTCGGCAAGGACGAGCGCCTGCGGCTGTTCCACTTCCACGCCTTCGATCCGCAGCGCCCCGAGCCTGATGTCGGTGCGCTGGTCGGAGTCGCCGGTGCACTCGCTCACCGAGGACTCCACGATCCGCGCCCTCGCCGAGGAGTACGCCGCCGCGGTGCTCGCCTGCTCCGAGAAGCTCCCGCCCGCGCCGGCGTACCGCTACAACCACGACACCGCCGGCAAGCGCATCCCGCGGCTGATCCGCCGGGCCTGGCGGGTCCAGGCGCGCGCCGGCGCCGACCTCCCGCTGCCCTTCCTCCCCGAGGAGGCGGAGGCCTGGAAGGCGTGGAAGCGCGCGGCGTGGAAGACCGTGGGCCGCGAGCTCGGCGGCGATGCCGCCAAGGGCGCCCGGATCACGCTCGTCGACGAGTTCGTCTACGTCAAGGAGCGCTTCCCGCGGCTGGTCTCCGGCGTGCGCGGCAAGATGGTCGGCAAGTCCGGCATCTGGGGCTGAGCCCCCACGAACGACGAAGGGCCCCCGCCGAGATCGGCAGGGGCCCGTCGTACGGATGCATCAGGTGCGCACGGCCTCGATGAACCAGGAGTCCTCGCGCTGCTCGACGTCGGCGAGGTGGGGCAGCCTTGCCCTCGCGGAACGTGTGCTCGCTCATGTCGGTGAAGCCGGCCTCGGCGAGCAGCGACTTCACCAGGCCGCGGGTCGGCTGCCAGCGGTGCCAGTTGGAGCCGCCGACGAAGGTGACCAGGCGCTTGCCGGTGGGCTTGGACTCGGGGTGCGCGCGCAGCATCTGGCCGTACATGATCCCGGCCTTGCCCTCGGGGTCCTCGGCCGCGGCGAGCAGGTCCTTGGCGAACTGCTCGGCGTCCGGCAGGGCCAGGCGGATCAGCGCGCCGGGCTTGAGCACGCGGGCGCACTCGGCGAGGAACTTGCGGGCGTCCTCGAGGAAGAGGTGCTCCAGCATGTGCGAGGAGTAGACCGCGTCGGCGGTGCCGTTGGCCAGCGGCAGCGGCTTGGAGAGGTCGCGGCGCAGGATGTTGTCGGGCCAGGTCCCCATGTGGTCGTTGGTCAGCACCCCGACCTTCTTGAGGCTCTTCCGGACCGCGGGGAAGCGGCGGAGGATCATCATGGGAGAACGGTCGATGTTGATCCAGGTCTTCGGCGCGTGGTGCCCACAGCCGAGGTTGAGGAGCACGCCGTCGGGCCAGTCGGCCGGGTCGATCATCTTGTTGCTCACGAGCGTCCTTCGGGGCATACGTCGGGAGGGGAGATTCCTGCGTGCGCAGCCTATCGGTCGCCTCGCTCGTGTGGAGCCGGTTCCGCGGACCCGGCAGGTCCGCTGCCGATAGGGTCGCGCCGTGCACCTTGTCGTCGACGCACTCGCGGTCCGGGCCGGCAGCGCCGGCATCGTGGTCGAGCACCTGCTCCACGGCTGGGCGCGGCTCGCGCCCGCGGACCGGATCACCGTCCTCGCCGACGGTGACCTCGAGCTCACCGCGCCGCCGGGCGCCGAGGTCGTCCAGGTGGAGGCCCCCGCGGGCGGGCGGCTGCGCACGGCCTGGCTCCGCTCCTTCGCCGTACGACGCGAAGCGCGCCGGCTGGGTGCCGACGCCGTGCTCTCGGGCGTCCCGGCGAGCGCGTTGGTGCCGCCGGGCTGCCCGCACGGGCTGATCATGTACGACTTCCGCCACGAGCCTGCGGCCCCACCAGTTCCCGCGCAGCCGCCGCGCCGCCCGCCGGGTCTCCTGGGGGCTGGCGATGCGCAACACCGACCACATCTTCTGCATCTCCCGGCGCACGTACGACGACCTGCGCCGCCTCCACCCGGCGCCGGCCCGCAAGGGCGTGGTCGCCCGCCTGGGCGCCGACCACGTGGACGCCTGGCCGCCGACGGAGCGCGCGGTCCCGCCGTACGCCCTGACGTTCGGGCACTTCTCCAACAAGAACGCCGGTGCGGTGCTGGCCGGCTGGGCCCGGTTCTGCGCGAGCAACGAGGACATGACCCTGCGGGTGGTGGGCCTCGGCAAGGCCGGCCGCCCGGCCGTGGAGGGAGGAGATCGCGCGGCTCGGCATCGCGGACCGCGTGGAGCCTGATGCCCTGGCTCGACGACGACGCCTTCCAGCGCTGCTTCGCCGGTGCGGGGCTGATCGTGTTCCCCTCCGACTTCGAGGGATTCGGGCTGCCGGCGGCCGAGGCGCTGCGCCTGGGCATCCCGCTGGTGGTCTCCGCCGACGAGGCACTGGCCGAGGTGACCGGGGGGGCACGCCGCGGTGGCCGCGAGCACGAGCGCCGAGGACCTCGCCGGCGCGATCGGCCGCGCGCTGGCCCGCACCCCCGAGGAGCCTGGCCGCGGGTCAGGCGCACATCGCGGACTTCACCTGGGAGGCGACCGCCGCCGCGGTGCGCGACTCACTGGCCGCGGACGGGCGCTGAGGGCAGCAGGTAGTCGGCGGCGTCCTCGACGCCGCTGCGGGCCCGGGCCAGGTCCACCTGGGCCATGTGCTCGACCAGGCTCGGCGAACGTGACGCTCGCCCGCCACCCGAGCGCGGCCGCGGCGGGCTCGGGGTCCGCGACGATGTGCGCGGTGTCGGCCGGGCGCAGCAGCGCCGGGTCCTGGCGCACGTGCGGCCACGGGTCGTCGATCCCGACCGCGGCGAAGGCGGCCACGATCAGGTCGCCGAGGGTGTGCGCGACGCCGGTGCCGATCGCCAGGTCGACGGGGCTGTCCGTGCCGAGCATCCGGTGCATCGCGTCGACGTACTCCCCGGCGAAGCCCCAGTCCCGGCTCACGTCCAGGTTGCCCAGGACCAGGCTCGCGCTCGGCGCCGACCGCGATCCGGGCGGCGCCGCGGGTGATCTTGCGGGTGACGAAGGCAGTGCTGCGCAGCGGGCTCTCGTGGTTGTGCAGCACCGCGAAGCAGGCGAACAGCCCGTCCTGCTCGCGGTGCTCCACGACGGCCTGCTCGGCCTCGGCCTTGGCCCGCGCGTAGGGACTGTCCGCGGCGGTGCCGCCGACCTCGGCCGAGGAGGCCTGGAAGAACCGGACCTCGCGCCCGCGCCGCTCCTGCATCCGGACCGCCGCGTCCAGCAGCCCTACGACGGCCGTGCCGTTCGTCGCCGCGGTGTCCTCCGGCTCCGACCAGGCTCCGGCCCACCGAGGTCAGCGCGGCGAGGTTGTAGACGTGGTCGGGCTGCTCGGCGTCGAGCAGCGCCGCCATCGCCTCACCGTCGCGCAGGTCGACGGGCAGCACCCGCGCCGCGGGGACGTAGTGCGCGGCCCGCTCCGTGGCAGCCGAGCCGGGGGAGCAGGTGCCGGTGACCTGCCAGCCCGCGGCGAGCAGGTGCCGGGCCAGGTAGATGCCGTCCTGGCCGGTGATGCCGGTGACCAGCGCGCGCGGTGACTCCACCCGAGGAGTCTGTCAGGCGACGGCGTCGGCGTCCGTGGCGGCGGCCGGGTAGGACTGCGCCCGGAGCCTGACGCACCCGGGTCTTGCGGCCCTCGGCCAGACTCCAGCGCGGCGTCGTACGTCATCGGCTTGCGGATCCCGAAGGTGATGAGCACCGTGTTGAGCAGGATCATGAAGTCCAGGCGGATGCTCGGCTTCGCCGCGGTGCGCCGGGCGTAGGACGCCTCCAGCCTGCAGCCGCTGGGCATCGGTGAGGTCCCGGCGGCCGACGAGCCTGCGGGAGGCCGGTCAGGCCCGCCGGGGTCTCCCAGCGGCCGTCCAGGTCCTCGTGCTGCTCCATCAGCGCGTCGCGGACGACGTCGGTGAGCGGCCGGGCGCCGACGATGCTCATCTCGCCCTTGAGCACGTGGATGAACTGCGGGATCTCGTTGAGGCCGAGGCCGTCGAGGATCCGGCCGACCGGGGTGTAGAGCGGGGAGTCCGCGGGTGTGTTGAGGAACCGGCCGGCCTCGATCGGGGCGACCACCTTGTTGGCGTCGCGGATCATGACCCGCAGGCTTCACCATCTCGATGACCGTGCCCGCGCCGACCCAGCGGCGCGAGCGGTAGAAGATCGGGCGGCCGGAGAAGATCAGGACGGCGAGGGCCGACACGGCCACCACCGGCATCCACACGATGGCGGCGAGGCAGATGACGACGACGTCGAAAACGCGCTTTCGCAAGCCTGCAAACCTCCTGTCGAGGACCAAGCCGAGCCCCAGGTCACCCAATCGGCGGGATGGGGGACACCCGCTCATGCAAGCCAACGAGCGAGCGCAGAAAGAGATACGTGTTACATCCAGAAGTTCGGAAACGGTTTACCGTCGAGCCGTCGAGCCTGAGAAGGCTGTTCGAACCGGGAGGCCAGTCTCTCGAGCGCGAACTCCTGCTCCGCGAGGTCCCGCGAGGCCTCCCCGAGCTCCACCCTGAGCCTCGTCGTCCCCCAGGACGTTAGCAATCCACCGGCCCGCCTCGGGCAAAGAGACGTCGGACGGCGGGAGAACTTTTCCACCCGCGCGGCCGACGAGCGCCGAGGCGAGGTTCTCCGAGGGCATCAGCCCGAGCACCGGACGGCCCGCGCACAGGTAGGACAGCGTCTTGGACGGGACCGAGAAGGCGCCCGCCTCCTGCTCCAGGAGCACGACCAGGAGGTCGCCCGTGCCGAGCACCTCCGGCAGCCGCTCGTAGGGCTGGAAGGGCAGCAGGGTCACCTCGACGCCGAGCCGCGCCGCCTCGTCCCTCAGGACGTCGACCGCGGGGCCGGAGTTCACCACCACCAGGCGCACCGGGCGGCCGGCGTCGATGGTCGCCTTGGCCAGGCGCACCAGCAGCGCCGGGTTGTGCTTGAGGCCGAGCGTGCCGGAGTAGACGAGGGTCTGGACGTCGTCGAGGCCGTGCTCGGTCGCCCAGTCGTTCTTGCGCTCGGTCGGCACGATCTCGTCCAGCGGCGCCCAGTTCGGGATCACGCTCACCTTGTCGGCCGTGCCCCACTTCTCGTGCACCGGCACGAAGGAGGGCGCGATCACGACGATGGCCGCGGCCCGGCGCGAGCACCAGCGCTCGGCGACCTCGAAGGCCCAGGCCACCACCGCGAACCGCTTGGGCAGCCTTGCTGCCGGCGAAGGAGCGGACGGCGACGGCGTACACGTCCTGGTGCCACAGCACCCAGGGACGGCGCAGCACCGCCATGAAGAACGCGAAGATCACCAGGGTCGGGATCTGCACGTTCGACATCATCGCGACGTCGGGATCCACCTTGCGGACGTGGCGCACCGAACCGAAGCCCCGTGACGTCTCGCGCACGAGGCGCTGGAGCATCCGCTGGTTGTCGATCTGCTTGCTGCCGCCGATCCCCTCGAAGACGATCGTCTCCTCGGGGCCGGCCTCGAGCCTCGCCCTTGCCGGAGACGTAACCCGCGACGTAGGAGTGGGTGACGTCGTGGCCGCGCCGGGCCAGGCTCACGGCTGAGTCTCGGCCTGGAAGGGGTGCCCGCTGTGGTCGTGGACGAGGACCCGCATCAGCCCTGGGCGCGCTTGACCTGGTCGTAGACCCACGCGTAGGTCTTGGCCAGGCCGTCGGCCAGGCTGATCGACGGCTCCCAGCCGAAGACCTCGTTGATCTCGGTGTTGTCGGAGTTGCGCCCGCGCACGCCCTGGGGTGCGCTGAGGTCGTACTTCCGCTCGCACTTGATGCCGGCGATGTCCTCGACGATGGAGTAGAGCCTGGTTGATGGAGACCAGGCTCGGCGGAGCCCAGGTTGATCGGCTCGACGTGGTCGCTCGCCAGGATCATCTGCGAGCCCTTCACGCAGTCGTCGATGTACATGAAGTCTGCGGGTCTGCTCGCCGTCGCCCCAGATCTCCAGACTCGTGCTTGCCGGAGATGACGGCCTCGGCGATCTTGCGGCACACCGCGGCGGGGGCCTTCTCGCGACCGCCGGTCCAGGTGCCCTCGGGGCCGTAGACGTTGTGGTAGCGCGCCATCCGGGTGGTGAGGCCGAAGTCCTCGCGGAAGTGGCGGGCCATCCGCTCGGAGAAGAGCTTCTCCCAGCCGTAGCCGTCCTCCGGCATGGCGGGGTAGGCGTCGGACTCCTTGAGCGCGGTGACCGAGGGGTCGGTCTGCTTGTCGGCGGCGTAGACGCACGCGGAGGAGGAGTAGAAGTAGCGCTCCACGTCGTGCTTCTGCGCGGCCTGGAGCATGTGGGTGCTGGTCAGCACCGTCAGCATGCACAGCGCCTTGTTGTTCTCGATGAAGCCCATGCCGCCCATGTCGGCGGCGAGCATGTAGACCTCGCGCGCACCCTGGGTCGCGGCCTCGGCCTGGTCGAGCAGGGAGAGGTCGCCGACGCTGTTCTGGGCGTCCGGGTGGACCTGGTACCACTCGTCGAGAGGCTTGACGTCGACCGAGCGCACGGTCTTGCCCTGCGCCAGGAGATCGGCGACCAGGTGACCTCCGATGAAGCCGCCGCCGCCGGCGACGAGGACGTCTACTGGGCCCGCGTTCATGCTGTCTCCTCCAAGGATTCGGTGTCGGTCGCCCCCCAGCGATGTGCCGGTCCAACGACTGCGTCCATCTTGCGTCACGCGGCGTCTTGGGTACCGGAAATGCTCACATTTCCAGGGCGTCGAGTGCCAGCAGCACCCGACGCGGATCGACCTCGATGTCCTGCATGACCGGCTCGGCGCCGGGGGTCGTGCGGCCGGGGTCGCCGTCGCCGAGGAGGTAGCGGTAGCGAGAGTCCGCGATGTTGCCCGTGATCGACCAGTAGCCGCCGTTGACGTAGCCGGGGGCGAACAGACTCCAGCAGCCGTACGCCGGGCCGGCAGAAGCTCAGGTTCGTCAGGGCCGCTCCGTGCGGGGAGACGATCACCCGCGCCGCGGCGAAGTGGTCGATCTGCTGCTGCACGCTCAGCGCACCCGGGTCGACCTTCGCGAAGCCGCGGTCGGCGAGAGCCGCGAACAGCCGGTCCTCGCCCACCACGCGCCGGGTGTTCGGCACCTCGCCCCGGGTGACGTAGATCCGCTCGGGCAGCCCGCTCAGGTCGCCGGCCGGGAAGCGCTCGCGCAGCCAGGTCGTCGTCCCGGGCTCGACCAGGGTCTCCACGTTCGGCAGCGAGGGCACGAGCAGCCGGTCCGCCCGCAGCGCGAAGCCGGGACCGGGCGTGATGATCCGCGCCGGGTCGATGCCCATCAGGCTCGACGTAGGCCTTCTCGTAGCGGGTGGCGTGGTCGAGGACCCAGTAGTCCGGGTCCGCGCCGCCGAGCACCGTGCGCACGGCCTCCCACCGGGGCAGGGCGTCGATGAGGAAGTGGTAGTAGTTGCCGCCCGTGCCGCGGGCCGAGAGCGTGCCGACCGTGCCCTCGACGTGGCGCACCCTGGCGGGCCAGGGGTTCCAGAAGACCGGGTGCTCGCGCCAGCCGGAGATGCCCCAGTAGTGGCTGGTCTCGCTGTCGAGGATGCCGCCCGCGGTCACCGTCGCCAGGTGCCGGCCCAGCAGCAGCCCGTCGCGCAGGTCGAGGACGAAGCGCTCCGGCACCTCCTGCCGCGACCGGGCGGCGAAGTACGGGTGGCCGGCCGGCTCGCCCACCGGCATCGGCCGGTCGAGGGTGTACGCCGGCGCGAGGGTGTGGAAGCGGGTGCCGACCGGCTCGCGGCGCACCGTCTCCCGGGCGGTCGGCGAGGCGGTCCGGGGCAGGCCGCGGGCCGGGCCGCCGGTGTGGCGGCCGACGGCGCCGGCGACCCGGGCGCCGTACCGGTGGCCGCGCTTGATGAGCGGCCAGAACCGCTGCAGCTGCGGCGGGACCCGGCTCACGCCGCGCGGTGGAGCCAGAGGGTGCCGAGCCCGGTCTCGGTGATCTTGTCGATCCGCTCGGGGACCAGGCCGACGGTCGCGAAGAAGTCGAGGAGCCTCCTGCACGTCGCGGCCGGTGACCGGGTGGTACTCCATGACGACCTTGCGCACCTCGCGCCACGACTCCGGCTTGCTCTGCAGGACCAGGTCGTACTCCGCGCCCTCGATGTCGAGCTTCGACGATCTGCACCGAGCCGCCGGCGTCGCGCACCGCGTCGTCGAAGGTCACCGCCGGGACGGTCACCTCCTGGCCGGAGTCCTCCGGCGCGGTCAGCCCGTTGTGGCTGCTCGCGGTGCCGCTGTCGACGAAGGTGAACTCGCCGGCCTCACCGGCGAGCGCCTTGGCGTGCACGGTGACCCGCTCGCCGAAGCCGTTGCCCGTCACGTTGCGGCGCACGTACGACGCACTGGTCGGCGACGCCTCGTAGACGTGCACCTTGGCGCCCGGCAGCGCGTGGGCCAGGGCCATCGAGAAGCAGCCCACCTGGCCGCCGCCGTCGACGATCGTCGCGTCGGCGTCGACGCCGCTGGTCAGCGCCTCGATCCGGTAGATGTCGTCGGCGAAGATCTCGTAGACCGGGAAGCGCGCCCCGTCGACGTTCGGCGTGGTGATCGTCAGCCCGTTGCGCAGGCGGAGGGTCATCTCCGGGCGGGCCAGCCGGGTCCGGCCCAGGGCCAGGTCGGCGAACACCGCGGGGAAGTTGCGGAAGAGAGCGGGGGTCTGGCGGACTCGCTTGGCGAGGTAGCCGGTGCTGCGGAGCGCGGTCACGGGACGAGGATAGGACGTGGCGCCCCGCACCACCCCCGAAGTCGGAAGGTCGTCGCGATTCCCTCCGCATCGGCCCGGCGGTGCGCAAGGATGGAGCCATGGTGATGTACCTGCTCCGGTGGCTGAAGTTCAACCTCCTGCGCCTGCACGACGCGATCATCGGCCCGAACCAGGCCGTCGCGGCGCGGCTGAAGCGGATGGGCCGGCTCGAGATCGGCGACCACTCCTACGCCATCCCGACGATCAAGTTCTACGAGCACGACAACACCAAAGCCTGACCATCGGCAAGTACAGCCCGGTCTCGGAGACCGCGATCGTGATGCTCGGCGGCGAGCACCCGAACAACACCGTCAGCCACTTCCCGTTCCGGATCCACTGGGGCATGCCCGGGGCCACCAAGGACGGCAACCCGGTGCCGTCGGCGGACACCTGGATCGGCTCCGACGTGGTCGTCTACCAGCGCGCCTTCATCCGCAGCGGGGTGAGGATCGGGCACGGCGCGGTCGTCGCGGCCAACGCCATCGTGACCAAGGACGTCCCGCCGTACGCCATCGTCGGCGGCAACCCGGCACGGGTGATCCGCTACCGGGCCACCGAGGAGCAGATCACCGCGCTGCTCGACATCGCCTGGTGGGACTGGCCCGACGAGGAGGTCAAGGCCGCGGTCCCGCTGCTGACGACCGACGACATCGACGGCTTCATCGCCTACGCCCGCGAGCGCCAGGCTGCCGGCAAGGTGCCGGTCCGCTCCTGACGGGGCGTGCAGGAATCCCCGCTTAACCGGGGATTCCTACGGTTCTGGACGGTTGCAACGGTCAAGAACCGTAGGAAGACGTCAAGAACCCACCGGGGGGGCCGCGGCTCGGCGGCGCTCACTCCGAGCGGTTGCGGACCAGCCGGCCGAGCCTGCTCGATGTCGGCGTCGACCATGAGCCTGGGCGAGCGCCTTGGCGTCGGTCCTGGCTTCCCAGCCGAGCACGTCGCGCGCCTTGGACGCGTCCCCGATCAGCGCGTCGACCTCGGTCGGGCGCTCGTAGGACTTGTCGTAGCGCACGTGCTCCTCCCAGTCCAGGCCGGCGTGGGAGAAGGCTTCCTGGCAGAACTCGCGCACCGTCGTACCGATCCCGGTGGCGAGGACGTAGTCCTGCGGCTCGTCGTGCTGCAGCATCCGCCACATGCCCTCGACGTACTCCGGTGCATAGCCCCAGTCGCGGACCGCGTCCAGGTTGCCGAGGTCGAGGTGGTCGGTGATGCCGAGCCTTGATCGAGGCGACGCCGAGGGTGATCTTGCGGGTCACGAAGGACTCGCCGCGGCGCGGGGACTCGTGGTTGAACAGGATGCCGGAGACGGCGAAGAGGTCGTAGGCCTCGCGGTAGTTGACCGTCACCCAGTGCGAGTAGAGCCTTCGCGGCGCCGTACGGCGAGCGGGGGTAGAACACCGTGTTCTCGCCCTGTGGCGGCGGGGTCGCGCCGAACATCTCCGAGGTCGAGGCCTGGTAGAACCGGCAGTCGATGCCCGAGGCCCGGATGGCCTCCAGCAGGCGCAAGGTGCCCACGGCGTCGGTGGACGCGGTGTACTCCGGCAGGCTCGAAGGAGACCTTCACGTGGCTCTGCGCGCCGAGGTTGTAGACCTCGTGCGGCTCGATCGCGTGCACCAGGTTCACCAGGCTGACCCCGTCGGTGAGGTCGCCGTAGTGCAGGTGGAGGTTCTCGGTGCCGGCCAGGTGGTCGATCCGCGCCCGGTTGAGGGTGGAGTGGCGCCGGACCAGCCCGTGGACCTCGTAGCCCTTGCTGAGGAGGAGCCTCGGCGAGGTACGAACCGTCCTGGCCGGTGATGCCGGTGATGAGCGCGCGCTTCATGGGCGGTGAGCCTAGTGGGCCGAGGGCCGGTTGCGCCGGGAGATCAGGACTTGGCCAGCCAGCGTCGTACCTCGGCCTCGATCTGGGCCTGCCGCCCCTCGCGGTGGAAGAAGGCCAGCCGCTCCGGCAGGCTCGCGCACCGCCTCGGCGGGGTTGCCGCGGTAGAGGGTCAGGCTCGGCCTTGAGCCTGGTCGCGACGACCGAGCCGGCCGAGATGATCGAGCGCGCGGGCACGTTCGTGCCGCTCTGCAGCGTGCAGCCGGACATCAGCACGCCGTAGTCGCCGAGGGTGACCTTGCTGCTGCCGAACCGGTCGTTCACCAGGTTCAGGTTGTGGGTCAGGATCGCGGAGCGGAAGCCGGCGATCGCGGCCTGCTTGCCCAGACTCGATCCGGTCGGTGACGTCGAGCTCGTGCGCGGTGGTGATGATGGCGTACTCGCCCATGACCAGCGACGGGTCGCGCTTGGGGTCCGGGTAGAGCCCGGAGGAGGACGGCACGCCGATGATCCAGTTCCGGGAGGAGATGTTGGCGCCCTCGGCCATCCGCAGGCTCGTCGAGGCCCCGGATCACGTTGAGCGGCCCGATCTGGGCGCCCGGGCCCATGGTGACCTTGCCGGCCAGGACCAGGCTCCGCCCGATGTGCGCCGTCGGGTGGATCTCCCAGCCGAGCACACGGTTGGCCACGGCGTGCTTGAGCCGCTGGGGGAGGAAGATCAGGAGCAGTGCGGCAACTCGCCTCATGGAGACCCTCGGGAAGTGGTTGGATTCGGCGGGGGAGTCTATCGATCTTTGAAGGGACCAGCATGGGAACCAGCGACGCCGGGCCGTCCGTGAGCCACCAGCCCGACGCCCACTACGACCGGGTCCACGAGGCCTGGCGCCTGATCCTGGGCGAGGAGTTCCACTACGGCTACTTCCGGCCCGAGGGCATCGGTCTCGCCGACGCCGCCGCCGCGCTCACCGCGCAGATGCTGGCGCGGGCCGAGATCCAGCCCGGGGAGCGGGTGCTCGACATCGGCTGCGGCACCGGCCACCAGTCGTGCAAAGTCGGCCGCGGAGCACGGCGCGCAGGTCCTCGGCATCACCACGAGCGGCACCGGCGTGGCCGCCGCGACCGCCCTCGCCGCCTCGCGCGGGCTCGACGGCGCCCGCTTCGAGCAGCGCGACGGCACCGACAACGGCCTGCCCGACGCCAGCCTTCGACGTGGCCTGGGCGCTGGAGTCCTCGCACCTTATGCGCGAGCGCAAGGCGCTGCTGTCGGAGTGCGCACGCGTGCTCGTCCCCGGCGGCCGGCTGGTCCTCTGCGACATCATCAGCCGCCGCAAGATCCCCTTCCTCGAGGTCCGCGAGCGGCGCGACGAGTTCGCCCTCCTCCGGGCCGTCTACGGCGACGCGCACATGCTGCCGCTGGAGGAGTACGCCGCGATGCTGACCGAGGTCGGCCTCACCGTGGACGACCTCACCGACATCAGTGACGAGACGCTGCCGACGTTCGCGGCGTGGCGTGCCAACTGCGACGAGCACGCCGAGGACATCACCCGGCTGATCGGCGCCGACGGGCTGGACGAGTACGTCCGCTCGACCGAGGTGCTCGAGGCGTTCTGGAACGACCGCACCTTCGGGTACGGCATCCTGAAGGCCACCAAGTGAGCGATCATCGTGACCTGACCCGGCCCGCCGCGTTGGGTGGGTGACCTCAACCGTGTCGAAAGGATTCGAAGTGACCGTGGACCGTGCCCGGGCAGTCATCGTGGAGTTCCTCCAGCGCGCCAACAAGGAGTACGGCGAGCCTGACCGATGACCTCAGCCTGTACGGCGGCGGGTTGGACTCGACTCCCTGGAGGCCGCCGAGCCTGTCGGCCGTCCTGGAGGACGAGTTCGGCTCGGACCCGTTCTCGACCAGCGACGTGCTTCCCGAGACCGTGGGCGAGGTCCTGGCGTTCTACAACGCCGCATGACGGCGCCGATCGAGGCGCGCGTCGCCCTCGTCACCGGCGGCAGCCGCGGGCTGGGTGCGGGCATCGTCGAGGACCTGCTCGCGCAGGGCTACGCCGTCGCCACCTGCTCCCGCTCGCGCACCGACCAGGTGGACGCGTGGGAGAAGGAGTTCCCCGACCGGTTCTCCTTCCAGACCGCGGACGTCTCGGTCGAGGCCGACGCGACCCGCTACGTCAAGGACGTCGTGCAGCGCTGGGGCCGGATCGACGTCCTCGTCAACAACGCGGGCGTCGCGGGCGAGGGCATGATCGCGCTCACCGACGACGGCATGATCGACCGCGTCGTGGACCTCAACATCAAGGGCACGCTCTACGTCACCCGCACCGCGAGCCGCACCATGCTCGCCCGCCGCAGCGGCGCGATCGTCAACATCTCCTCGGTGGTCGGCCTGTCCGGCTACCGCGGGCTGTCGGTCTACAGCGCCACCAAGGCGGCGCTGGACGGGATGACCCGGGCACTGGCCCGGGAGCCTGGGCTCCCGCGGGATCACCGTCAACAGCGTCGCGCCGGGCTACCTGCGCACCGAGATGAGCCACGGCCTCGACGAGGACCAGGCTCAAGCAGATCGAGCGCCGTACGCCGCTCGGGCGGCTCGGTGACGCCCAGGACGTCGCCCGCGTGGTGTCCTTCCTGGTCTCGCCGGACAACAAGTTCATGACCGGCCAGGTGCTGGTCGTGGACGGCGGCCTCACCAGCCTGAGGCGCGCAGCTCCAGAACGCAGCACGAAGGGCCCGGGTCGACCGACCCGGGCCCTTCGGCGTACGCGATGCGGGGTGGTTCTTGACGTTTTCCTACGGTTCTTGACCGTTGCGACGGTCAAGAACCGTAGGAATCCCCGGGTAACCGGGGATTCCTGCACGTCCCGTCAGGCGGTCTTGCGCCAGTAGGCGCCGTTGCCGTCCACGTCGACGATCTCGTCGGTGATGCCGTGCTGCTCGCGGTAGTCGTGCACCGCCCTGCCGGCCTGGTCGGGCAGCGTGCCGTAGTCGTCGATGATGCAGAAGCCGCCGACCGACGAGCCTTCGGGTAGAGCGCGTCGAGGGCCTGGATCGTCGACTCGTAGAGGTCGCCGTCGAGGCGGATCAGGGCGTACTGCTCGGCCGGGGCGGTGGGCAGGGTGTCCTTGAACCAGCCGACGAGGAACTTCACCTGGTCGTCCAGCAGGCCGTAGCGCTCGAAGTTGTGGCGCACCGCGGCCTCGCCGACCGACAGGCCGGTCTGCAGGTAGAAGGTGTCGCCCTGGTCGGCCGGGAAGTCCTTCACGTTCGGGGCCGGGAGACCCTGGAAGGAGTCGGCCAGCCACACGGTGCGCTTGGTGTCGCCCCAGGCCTTGAGGTTGGCGCGCATGAAGATGCAGGCGCCACCGCGCCACACGCCGGTCTCGATGAGGTCGCCGGGGACGTCGTCCTCGATGATCGCGGAGATCGCGTCCTGGATGTTCTGCATCCGCTTGAGGCCGATCATCGACTCCGAGCGGGCCGGCCAGTCGCTGCCGGTCTCGCGCAGGGCGGGGTCGTAGGGCTTCTTGTAGGCGATCTCGAAGCCGAACCGCTGGGCGAGCGAGCCGGCCGCGTTGGCCGCCTTCTTCTTCAGGGACGGCGATCCGGCCGTCCGCACCCCGCCCAGGATCGAGTCGTTGTCCTCCATCAGAGCACCGGTCAGGGTGCGCTTCATCAGGTCGAGGTAGAGCTCGCGCAGGCTCGTCGGGGGTCGTCGTCACCGGGCGAAGATAGCAGGGGTTCTCGCCCCAAATCCGGCGTCGGCGAATATTGTCTGGACCGCCCCGCGATCCCTTTTCCGCGGTGGCCGAAAGGGCGCATGGGAATGGACAACCAGCCGGAGATCCAGCAGGACCGGGCCAGCGAGGAGGTCGCGGGCCTGCGAGCGCAGACTCTACCCCGAGGTCGAGGCCGGGGGCTTCACCCGGTACGACGGCTTCGTCGAGTTCTACTCGCGGGTCAACGCACTGCTCGACGAGTCGAGCGTGGTGCTCGACTTCGGAGCGGGGCGGGGCGCGTGGCAGTTCGAGCCGCTGGCGCCGTACCACCGCAAGCTGCGCGCGATCGACCAGTGGGTCGAGCGGGTGGTCGGCGTCGACGTGGACCCGGTGGTGCTGGAGAACGAGTCGCTGGCCGAGGCCAGGCTGATCGAGCCCGGCGCCCCGATCCCGTACGACGACGAGACCTTCGACGTCGTGATCGCCGACTACGTGCTGGAGCACGTGGGCCGCGAGGACGCGCAGGTCGTCGCCGACGAGGTGATGCGGGTGCTCAAGCCCGGCGGCTGGTTCGCGGCCCGGACACCGAACAAGTGGGGCATCATCGGCCTCGGCGCACGGGCAGTCCCCAACGACCTGCACACGCGCGTGCTGACCAGGCTGCAGCCCGGCCGCAAGGCCGAGGACGTCTTCCCGGTCCGCTACACGATGAACACCCGCAAGGACCTGGAACGGCTGTTCTCCGCGCACGAGCCTGGTGCTCTACGGGCACGCCTCCGAGCCGACGTACTTCGGCTCGGCCAAGCCGGCCTGGCGCGCCGCCCAGGCTCGCCGACCGGCTCACGCCGCCGCGCTTCGCGCCGACCTGGATGGTGTTCGTCCGCAAGGCCTGAGCCCCGGCGCAACGGCGAAGGGGCGGGAGATCGATGATCTCCCGCCCCTTCGTGCGTCTGTTGTGCCCGGCCGGCCTCAGGCCCGGCGGCGCCCGCCGGAGGAGCCCTTGCCGCGTCCGGTCGGCGCGGTCTCCTCGTAGTAGTAGTAGTAATACGAGCCGACGGCGCGCTTGGCGACCATGTTGACCACGACGCCGTAGAGGCGGGCGCCGACCTGGTTGAGGCGGTTGATGGCCTCGTTGACCTGGTCCTTGGTGGTCTTGGCGTGGCGCACGACGATGATCACGCCGTCCGCCAGCCTTGGCCAGCACCGAGGCGTCGGCGACCGGCAGCAGCGGCGGGGCGTCGATGATGACCATGTCGTACGACGAGCGCAGCCGCCGGATCAGGTCGTGGGTGATCTTCGACTGCAGGATCTCGGTCGGGTTCGGCGGCTTCGCGCCGCTGGCGAGCACGTGCAGGCCGCTGGCCTCGTGCACCTGGATGGCGTCGTGGATCTCGGTCTTGCCGACGAGCGCGGTGGTGAGGCCGATCGCCGGGTCGAGGCCGAGGGTGGTGGCGACCCGGGGGCGGCGCAGGTCGGCGTCGATGATCAGCGTGTTGCGGCCGGTCTGGGCGAGCGCGACGGCGAGGTTGGTCGACGTCATCGTCTTGCCCTCGCCCGGCACTGCGCTGCTGATGACGAGGCAGCGCGGCTGGTGGTCGAGGTCGATGAACTGCAGGTTCGTGCGCAGCAGGCGGAAGGCCTCGGTGCGTGCGGCGAAGCCGCCCAGGTCGGTGAGCAGCGGCGCCGAGCGGATGTCGTTGTCGAAGCCGATGCTGGCCAGGACCGGGGAGTCGGTGAGACTCGCCGACGTGGTCCGCGGTGCGGATCGTGCGGTCGAGCAGGCTCGCGGGTGACCGCGAGACCGATGCCCAGGAGCAGGCCGATGAGCGCGGCGACGACCAGGTTGAGCAGCACCGTCGGGCTGACCTGGCTGGGGTTGTACGTCGCCTCGTCGGTCTTCTTGACCAGCACGGTGTTGTCCGAGCCGGTCACCTGCTCGAGGTTCTGGATGTAGTCCGCGAACTGCGAGACCGTGACGTTGGCGATCTTCTGCGCCTCACGGGCGTTCTCGTCCTGCACCTTCAGACTCGATGAGCGAGGTGCCCTCGACGACCTCGGCGGCGATCCGCGAGGCGAGCTTCTCCGGGCTCATCTCGAAGCCGCCGGCGTCGATGATGATGCCGGCGAGCTCGGTGCTCTTGGCGATCTGCGCGTAGGTCGCGGCCCGCTGGGTGATCGCGAGGTTGGCGGCGTAGGAGTCTGTCGTGTTGCGGACGTCGACGGTCAGGAGCACCTGTGCCTTCGACTCGTACATCGGCGTACGGGTGAACGTGAGCGCCGAGGCGACACCGAGCGCGAGCGCCATGATGAGCAGGACGCTCAACCAGCGACGGCGCAGCACGACCAGAAACTGCTTGAAGTCCAAGACCCAACCCTTGCTGTCGGTACCGTGTGCCACGGACAAGTGAGGTGATCCTAGTCAACACCACCGGGCTTCCGTGGCGGAGGGCGCAAACCCGTGCAGGGCGCGTTGCCCATGCCTGAGGTACGCCGCCGCCGGCGCTCCACCCCGACCCGGCGCCTGGTCCGGCGGCTGAGGGAGCCTGCGCACGGAGCATCCGCGCCGTCTGGTCCTCGGCGGCCTCGGCGTCGTCGTCCTGCTCGCGCTCGCCTGGTCGGCGTGGGTGGTCCGGGCGGCGAGCAGCGACCTCGCCGACGTCCGGGAGAGCGCCACCGTGATGCGCGCCGCCCTGGTCCGGGCGGACGCCGACGGCGCCCGCCGCGCGATGGCGCGCTACCAGGAGGCCGCGGCATCGGCGCACGACCACACCTCCGGGCCGACCTGGAAGGTGTTCGAGGCCGTGCCCTTCCTCGGCGACGACGCCGAGGGCATCGCCACGGCCGCCGACGTGCTCGACGAGATCGGCCGCGACGGCCTGCCGCCGATCGCGGACGCCGCGGAGCCTGGTCACCGCCGACACCTTCCAGCCGGTGGACGGGCGCTTCCCTGTGGACCGCATCGCGGCGATGGTGCGGCCCGCCGAGCAGAGCGAGCGCGCCTTCGACGACGCCGGCAAGAAGCTCGCCGCCGTCGACACCGACAGACTTCCTCGGCCCGGTCCGGGAGCAGTTCGGCAAGGCTCGACGAGTCTGGTCACCGACGCGCGCGCGACGCTCGGCTCGACGTACCGGGCGGCGCGGATGATCCCGCGGATGATGGGCACCGACCGGCCCCGCTACTACCTGATGGTCATGCAGAACAACGCGGAGCCTGCGCAGCGGCGGCGGGCTGCCGGGTGCCCTGTCGCTGGTGCGGATGCAGGACGGCAAGGTCGACATCGTCGAGCAGGCGGACATGTCCGAGCCTGGGCCGTGACACCCGCCCGGTGGTCACCCTGACGCCGGAGGAGAACCGGATCTTCGGCCGGATCCTCGGCCTGGCGGCGGTGGACGCCACGCTCACCCCGGACTTCCAGCGCTCGGCCGACATCATCCGGGCGCGCTGGGAGCGGGAGATGGGCGGTCGTCTGGACGGCATGTTCTTCGTCGACCCGGTGGCCGTGTCCTACCTGCTGCGGGGCACGGGGACGGTCGCCGTGCCGGGTTACGTCCCGGTCGACGCCGCGAACGTCGTCCAGGCGGTCGAGAACGAGATCTACCGGCTCACCAACGACCGCTCGATCCAGTCCGACTACCAGCAGGCCGTCGCCAAGGCCGTGTTCGACGCCTTCGCGGCCGGGCGCGGGAACACCGCCGAGTCGATCCGTGGGCTGGTGACGGCGGTGCAGGAGGGCCGGATCCGGATGCACGAGCTTCGAGCCGGAGAACCAGGCCGAGATCGCCGGCACGGCGATCGCCGGGGAGTTCTCCGACCAGGCGAGCAACGACCCCGGCGTCGGGATCTACCTCAACGACGGTGGCCCGACGAAGATGCAGTACTACCTCAAGTACGACGCCACCGTGATCCCGCGCTCCTGCGTCGGCGACCGCCAGGTGCTGGGCGGCTCGATCGACTTCCAGAGCGACACCCCGCCCGACGTCCGCGCCCTGCCGCCCTCGATCACCGGCGCCGGGTACCCCGACCAGCGGGTGTCGCCGGGGGACCAAACTGCTCGTGGTCTACGTGACCTCGCCGGTGGGCGGCGAGATCGACGAGTTTGTCGATCGACGGGCAGCGGGTCGCCAGGCCCGTCGTCGAGAGCCTCGCCGGGCGGCAGGCTGGCCCGGGTGGGGCTCACCTTCGAGCCGCAGTCGCGGCACCGCATCGAGTTCGTGATGAAGGCCGGTGCCGGGCAGACCGGCGACGTACGGCTCTCGGTCACGCCCGGCGCCTCGCCCGGCAGCCCGAACCGCACGGTCGCCAGGCTCCTGCACGGTCCGCTGAGGCGCCGCCTCCACGCTTGATCTCACATTCTGGACAAGCGTCTCGCTATTCGAGAGACCGAATGGGATCGGCCGGGATTGCCGCCTAGGCTCTTGCCCATGTCGACGACCCTGCTGCTGACCAAGCGGCGCGCGGTGGACAACTGCCGCGTCGACTCGGCGCTGTGTCGACCCTGCTGACGGGTCTCTGATCCGGCGTTCCGCCGTCTCCCCGTCGCCTCCGCGGCGCTTCCGCGCCCAGGCCTCGTCCTGTGCGCTCTCGCGCTGCCTCGGCAGCAGCCGTACGAAACCCACCACCACCGCGCAAGTAAGGAAGTCTCCATGAGTCGCGAGAACTCGCTCGTCTCCACCCAGTGGGCCGAGGACAACATCGACACCCCCGGCGTCGTCATCATCGAGGTCGACGAGGACACCACGGCCTACGACAAGGGCCACATCAAGGGCGCCATCAAGCTCGACTGGACCACCGACCTGCAGGACCAGGTCCGCCGTGACTTCGTCAACAAGGAGCAGTTCGAGGCCCTGCTGTCCTCGCGCGGTGTCTCCAACGACGACACCGTCGTCCTCTACGGCGGCAACAACAACTGGTTCGCGGCCTACGCCTACTGGTACTTCAAGGCTCTACGGCCACCAGGACGTCAAGCCTCATCGACGGTGGCCGCAAGAAGTGGGAGCTCGACAGCCGCGAGCCTGACCGACGAGGTCCCCACCCGCCCGGAGACCAGCTTACGTCGCCCAGGAGCAGGACCGCTCGATCCGCGCCTTCCGCGACGACGTGGTCGCCGCGATCGGCAGCCAGAACCTGGTGGACGTGCGCAGCCCCGACGAGTACGCCGGACGGCTCCTCGCCCCGGCCCACCTCCCGCAGGAGCAGTCGCAGCGCGCCGGTCACATCCCGACCTCGGTCAACGTCCCGTGGAGCAAGAACGCCAACGACGACGGCACGTTCAAGTCGGAGGAGGAGCTCAAGGCGCTCTATGACGAGGTCGGCTTCGACGAGGACAAGGACACCATCGCGCTGTGCCGCATCGGTGAGCGCTCCTCGCTGACCTGGTTCGTGCTGCAGGAGTCTGCTCGGCAAGAAGAACGTCAAGAACTACGACGGCTCGTGGACCGAGTACGGCTCGCTCGTCGGCGTCCCGATCGCCCTCGGCGACGAGCCCGGGGAGGCCTGAGCCATGTGCGGTGCAACGGTGGGAGGTCTCTCCCTCGACGGCGTCAACGTCGCCAAGGAGGCGGTGATCCAGGGCCAGGTCGTGCGCGGCCAGGGCGAGGACGCCACCCCGGTCTCGGGCGCCTACGTCCGGCTGCTCGACAAGTCCGGTGAGTTCACCGCCGAGGTCCCCACCTCGGCGACCGGCCACTTCCGCTTCTTCGCGGGCGACGGCCAGTGGACCCTGCGGACGCTGGCCCCCAAGGCCGACCCGGTCGACCGCGCCGTGCAGGCGCAGACCGGCTCGGTCGCCGAGGTCCAGATCTCGATCTGAGGCTCTGATGCGCGCCGACGGCGGTTCTCGGAATCCGGGGGCCGCCGTCGGCGTTGAAGGACGGACGTGACCACCGGACTCCTCATCCTCGTGCTGGCCGTCGTCGTGGCGGTCGGCTTCGGGCTGTACCGCAGGCGCGTCGACGGCCGCTTCGCCGGTGCGCCGACGGAGGAGGCGCTGGCCGAGGAGGCGTTGGCCGAGGAGACCGCCTGGACCTCGGTCGCGGTCGCCCTCCCCGACGCGGCGCTGGGGGAGCGGGCCACGCTGGTGCAGTTCTCCAGCGCCTTCTGCGCTCCCTGCCGCACCACGCGGGTGGTGCTCGCCGACGTCGCCGAGCGGTACGACGGCGTGGCCCACGTCGAGATCGACGCCGAGCAGCACCTCGACCTCGTCCGCTCGCTCGACGTGCGTCGTACGCCGACCACGTTGATCCTCGACGGCGGTGGCCGCGAGGTCACCCGCGCCGCCGGCGCCCCCGCCGCGAGCAGGTGCTCGCCGCCCTGCCCCTCTCCCAGGAGTCCCGATGACCAGCACCTCCGGAATCGACCCGCGCGGCCCGCGCTTCACCGCCACGGTGACCCTCGTCGTCTTCGCGGTCGCCCTGCTGCTCTCCGACGCCGCACCCACCGCGGCCGCGGTGATCACCGGCGTGCAGGCCGTGCTCTTCGCGATCGGCGCCGGGCTCGGGGTGCAGAAGACCCCGACCGGCCTCTTCTTCCGCTCGGTGGTCCGGCCGCGGCTCACCCCGCCGGCCGAGCCTGGAGGACCCCGCCCCGCCGCGCTTCGCCCAGGCGGTCGGCCCGGTCTTCGCCGTCGTGGCGACGATCGGCTTCGCCACCGGCGCGATCCTGCTCGGCCAGGTCTTCGCCGGCTTCGCCTTCGTCGCGGCCTTCCTCAACGCGGTCTTCGCGTTCTGCCTGGGCTGCGAGATGTACCTGCTGGGCGCGCGGCTGCGCGGTCGCCCGGCCTGACTCACTGTGCCGCCGGCCGGCCCGGCAGCAGGCGGGAGGCGAGCGCGATCAGCGCCGCGACGGCCGTCAGGCAGAGGAACGCGTGACGGAAGTCGGCGGGGTGTCCGTCGCCGACGATCGACTCGGCGAGGGTGGCTCCGGCGGACGCACCGAGCCTGGGTCAGCAGGAACAGCGCAGACGTGCCGTGCGCGATCCTCGCGGCGGGCAGGGACCGGTAGATGCTGGCGAAGGTGGGAGCCGCCGTGGTGCCGAAGGCCATGCCGGCCAGCACCAGCACGGCCAGCACGACGGGCACCGGCCCGTGCGGCAGCACGGCCGCGGCGAGGGCCAACAGGGCGGTCAGCAGGGCGGCGCCGCTCGAGACGAGCACCTTCGGGCCGAGAGCGTCGGAGAGCCGTGCGGCCTGCGGCATGGTGACGAGCAGGCCGATGCCGACGGCCGCGACGAACACCCCGGCCCGGGCCCCGCTGAAGCGGTGGAGCGTGTGGGCGTAGGTCGTGAGCACGATCAGCAGCGAGAACATCGTGAAGCCGACGAGCGGCATGATCACCGTGGTCGCCCGGAACTCGGCGAACGCGAACAGGCGGGTGTCGATCACCGGCTCCCGGGTCGTGGACCGGGACCGCACGAGTGCCCCCGCGACGAGCACCGTCCCGACGACGGCGATGATCGCGATCTGCCACCCCGCCATCGATGATCCGACCCGGTTGAGGGCGAACAGCACGGCGACGAACCCGAGGGGCAGCAGCACCAGACCGACCAGGTCGGGGCGGGTCCGCTCGCTCTCGGGTGCGGAGACGGGGGCCTCGGGCGGCAGTGTCCGTCGACCGAGGACGAGCAGGACGACGCCGATCGGCACGTTGACCGCGAACACCAGGCGCCACCACGATCCGGTCGAGGCCGCGGAGCCGAGCAGCGGGCCCGCGACCGGCGCCACGTTGATGATCAGGGCGAACCACCCGGTCACCCGGCCGATGAGAGTGGGGGGGTGCCGTGGCTGCGGCGAGGGCGGTCGCGGCCGGCTCGACGAGACCGCCACCGAAGCCCTGGACGACCCGGAACGCCACGAGGCTGCCGAGACTCCACGCTGCGGCGCTCATGGCCGATCCGAGGAGGAAGGCGATCAGCCCGGCGAAGAACACCGCCCGGACGCCGAGCCGCCCGCCGAGCCAGCCGACGAGCGACTGGGTGACACCGGCGGCGAGGAGGTAGCCGACCGTCACCCAGACCACGGCGTCGGGTCCGGCGTCGAACTGTCGTTGCAGTGCACCGAGGTTGGCCGCGACCACCGAGCCGTCGAGGATCGCGACGAAGGCGGTGGCGGCGAGAACGACGACGAGGACGACCTGCTGGCGGGTGAGGCTCGCCTGGTCGGTTGCTACTGGCATGGCAAATACAATGAACTAAACGGTGTAGTAAAGTCAATGAACCCGGCGAGTATGGTGGTGCCATGGCTCTCGCTCCTCCCTCCCGGGCATCGCGGAACAAGCGCGAGCAGATCCTGGAGGCGGCCGAGAGACTGTTCGCGGCGGCGGGTTACGAGCGGGTCAGCGTCGACGCGATCGCAGCCGAGTCGGGGGTCTCCAAGCCGACCGTCTACAGCCACTTCGGCGGCAAGGAGGGCCTTTACCGGGCCTCCCTGGCGCGCGCCGCGTTGGCGATGAACCAGCGCTTCGCCCGGGTGCTGCCGGGGATCACCGCGTCGGCTCAGTGGCGCGACGCGCTGACGACGGCCGGCGTCTCCCTGGTGCAGTGCCAGCGAAGCCCCGAGTCGATCGCCCTGTCCCGCCAGCCTGCAGACCGAGTCGCTGCGTGACCCGAGCCTTGGTCCGCGAGGTCTGGGCGGAGTCGGCCACGCCGCTGCTCGACGGGCTCGCCGGCCGGCTCGCGATCCTCGCCAACGCCGGTCACCTCGAGATCGAGGACCCCGACCTCGCCGCACGCCACTTCCTGGCGCTGATCAGCGCGGAGATGCAGGAGATCACCCTGCTCGGCACCGTGCCCGGCGACGACGCGGCGGTGGAGCGGTCCGTGGTCGCCGGGGTCGACGCGTTCGTCCGCGCCTACCGGCCCGCCGGCTGAGCCTCACGCGCGTCGGCGATGTCCGCACCGCCCTCGGCGGGCTGGAGGCCCATCTCGTCGCGGACGTCCGTCGGGCCGGGGGCTCAGGGCGACTCCAGCAGGACCGTGAACGGGCCGTCGTTCACCGACGCGACGGCCATGTCGGCTCCGAAGACGCCGCGCTCGACGGGCGTCCCGGCCTCCTCGAGCGCGGCGCAGACGGCGTCGTACAGCGGCTCGCTGACGGGGCCGGGCGCGGCGGCGGTCCAGGTCGGTCGCCGGCCCTTGCGGGCGTCGCCGTACAGGGTGAACTGGGAGACGACGAGCACCGGGGCGCCGGCGTCGGCGACCGAGCGCTCCTCGGGCAGGATCCGCAGGTCGCGGATCTTGCGGGCCATCCAGGCCACCTCGGCCGGTCCGTCGTCGTGGGTGATCCCGAGGTAGACCAGCAGGCCTGGTACGTCGAGCGCGCCGACGACGGAGCCGTCGACGACGACCGAGGCGGAGGTGACTCGCTGGAGGACGGCGCGCATGGGCGCCATCCTGCCGGGTCAGCCGGCCTCGGCGACCCCGGGTGCCTGCTCGGTGCCCACCGCCACGGCCGGCGCGAGCGTGCCGGGCTTGCGGGCGTAGGCCTCGAGCACGATCCGCGGCGCCCAGCCGCGGTCGATCAGCCGGTCGGCGGCGAGGCCGGCGCCGCGCGCCGCGCGGGCGGGGACGCCCATCGAGGCGAGGTAGGCGCCGGAGTTGAGGGAGTAGCGGGCGCGCGGGATGACCTCGACGTCGACGAAACCGACCGCGTGCAGGGCCGTGACCATCGACTCGGCGGTGTGCAGGTGCCAGTGGTGCGGGGCGAGCCGGCGGTCCGCCCAGTGCGAGAGCCGGCCGCCCGAGGCCGAGACTCAGCGCGATGGCGGCGCTGTCGACCCGGGTCCGCCGCGGCGTCTGCAGGAAGAGCGTCCCGCCCGGGTTGAGCAGGTCGAAGGAGCCTCTGCAGCAGCGCCTCCGGGTCGGCGACGTGGGCCAGCACGCACCACATCGTGACCGCGTCGTGCCCGGGCACGTCCAGCGCGGACAGGTCGCCGAGGTCCACCGGTACGCCGTAGGACCGCTCGGCGAGGTGCACGTTGGCCTCGATCAGGTCGTTGCCGCGCACCTGGTAGCCGCGCTCGCCGGCGACGGAGAGGAACTGGCCGTCACCGGTGCCGATGTCGTAGAGGGTGCGGTTCCGCGGGCCGCCGTCGAGGCGGGCGCCGAGCTCGTCGAGCACCTCGACCTGCGCGGCCTCCGCGGCGTGGCTGCGTTTGCTGGCCACCCAGGCCGCACGCTCCTCGACGCTGATGTCGTCGAGCCCGACGGTGTCGGGCAGGACCAGGTCCGCCCGGTCGGACCAGCCCACCAGGCCGCAGGACCGGCAGCGGAAGTTCTTCCGCCCGGTCCGCCGCGAGGGGCGGTAGTTCTTCAGGTTCTGCGAGCCACAAAGCCTGGGCATGCGGTGACGGACATCGCCGGTGGAGCCTCCGGACCGCCGTGGCGTTGTCGGAAGGGGGGATGCACGGCGGTGTGAGCACACCCTAAGCCGATCTCCGGGGCCGATGCGCCCCGTCCCGAGGAAAATCCTCAGTAGACGAGGGCCTGCACGCCCTCGGCCAGCGCCTCCTCGACGAAGACCGCGGCCCCCGCGATCCGTACGCCGGGCAGCAGGTCCGCCTCGCCCAGCGAGCGTCGAGCCGCGCACTGCGCGCACACGGTGACCGTGCCCGTCGCGAGGACGGTCTCCAGCAGGTCGGGCAGCGGCGTGGCCAGGGGCAGCGCGAGCTCCGCCGCGCGTCCGGGCACCGCCAGCCAGGACGCCTCGCCGGTGAGCCACAGCGAGACCGGGACTCCGGACGCGGCCGCCGTACCGGCGACGGTGAAGCCCTGGTTGCAGCGCTCCGGCTCGTCCACGCCGCAGGTCACCTTCACCACGAGTCCACGCGCCATGCGGCGAGCGTACGGGAGTGCGCCGTTGTGCCACCCTGGGCCCGTGGTCAGGCTCCGGCACCGTCTGCGCGTCGTGGAGGCGCTGGCCCTGGTGCTGCTCGCGCGGGTTCTCCGCCGCCACGTCCCGATGCGTCGCTGGGCGCCGCTGCTCGGCCCGAGCGGGCCGGCCGCGACCCCGCCGGTGCTCGGCCGGCTGAGCGGCACGGAGGCCCGGGTCGCGGTCGCGCTGCGCTCGGCGACCGCGCGGACCGGCGCGAACTGCCTGGAGCAGGCGGTCGCCGCGAGCCTTGATGATGCGGGTACGACGCCGCCCCGGCACGGTCGTGATCGGGCTCGACGCGCGCCGGCCCGCGGCGGTGCCGCACGCCTGGTTCGTGGGCCGCTCGGGGCTGGTCGTGACCGGGGAGGACGTGATGGACGGCTTCCGCCCGGCATCGCAGTTCGGACCGCTATCCTCGCGGCCATGAGCTCCCCCCCGCTCCGTCGCGCGTACCTCCGGTGTCGTCGAGGCGCAGTTCGACGAGGTCCGGGTGCTGCTCAACGCGGAGCCTGGAGTACCTCGGTCTCGACACCGTCGGCCAGCGGGTCTGGGACCTGCTCGCCGAGCCGAGCGACCTGGACGAGCCTGGTGGCCATGCTGACCGCGGAGTACGACGTCAGCGCCGAGCAGTGCCGCACCGATGTCGCCCGCTTCCTCGAGGCGCTCGAGGAGCACGGCCTGGTCGTCCGGGGATGATCCTCGGCCCACCCGGACTGACCCGGCAGGTCCTCGACGTACCGGTCGAGGAGGGCACCGCCCCCGAGCCGTGGGACGCGCCGGTCGCCGAACCGCCGTACTTGTGGGCCGATGAGGACCAGTTTGCTCTTCCGTGCGCTCGGCTCCGCGGTGCACGTGCGGGCCGACCGTGTCCTGCTGGACACGCCCGACGCGGCACAGCGGGCCACCATGGACTGGCTGCTCTACGCGACCGCGACCCGGGCGCTGCTGTCGCTGCGGCACCGGTTCAACCTGCACGGCGGGCTCGTGGTGGCGCCGGACGGCCGTGCCTGGGCGCTGCTCGGTGAGTCGACCGCCGGCAAGTCGACCACCGCCGTGGAGCCTGGTACGACGCGGCTGGACCCTCGCGAGCGACGACATCGCCGAGGTGGTGCCCGGCCCGGACGGCCCACGGGCCCTGCCGGTCGCCCGTCCGCTGCACCTCTCCGACCCCGCTGCCCGGGCACTCGGCGGCGACGTCGAGCAGGGCCGCTGGCTGCCCCAGCGCGACAAGCGGGCCTACGACGCACCCGCCGACCTGACCCCGCGCCCGCTCGCCGGGATGGTGATCCTCACCGAGCGGGCCGGTGCCGGGGAGGTCGCCGCCCGCGAGGTCCCCGGGCTGGAGGCGCTGCCGGTGCTGGCCTGGTCCGCGGACCGCTACGGCATCTGCCGGCTGCCCGCCCACCGGGCCGCCTTCCACGAGTGGACGACCTGGCTGGCGCGTGCCGTGCCGCTGTGGCACGTCGAGCGCCCGGAGGGCCGGGACACCGTCGGCGAGGTGGCCGACGTGGTGGCGGGGCTGGCCTAGCGCCCGAGCACCTCGTCCTCGTACCAGACCGCGAAGTGGCCGTAGGAGAACGCCCGGCCGTGCACGCCGTGCCAGTGCACGGCTCGCAGCGGGTCGGACAGGTCCGGGCCGAGCGAGCGCTCCAGGGCGTCGAGGTCGACGAACTGCGGCACGGTGGGGGAGGCGCGGAACCGGTCGAGCAGGTCGCGGTAGTCCTGCTCGTGGCCTCGCACCACCTCGGCGATGTCGGCGCCCTGGCTGCCGTAGGTGCGGCGCAGCCGCACCGGGTCGGGCAGCAGCCCGGTGGTGGCGGCCCGGGCCAGGCCGCGGGACCGGCCGCCGGTCAGCCAGGCCTCCTCGGGCAGCCGCGCGGCCAGCGCGAGGAGCGCCGGGTCGGAGAGGGGATCGCTGACCCAGACGGTGTCGGACATGTGCTGGGCCATGTCGATGCGGGAGTCGTCGCCGAGGAGCATCGTCAGCCAGTCCGCGCGGGTGGGCGGGGCGGTGGCGAGCCGTGCCCACGCGGCGAGGTCCGCGCGCGCGGCGTCGCTGAGCGCCGCGGTGACCAGCGGCAGGTCGTGCGGTCCGGGACCGTCCGCCGGCGTCGTGCCACGCAGCCGGGTGAGCAGCCGCGGCGGCAGCACGTCGCGCAGCACCTCCCGGCCGGCGCGCCGCAGGGCGAGCCCCTCGGCGTGCCGGCGGCGTACCTCGCGCAGGAGGGCGGGCCATGCGTGCTCCGCCGCGAGCCCGCGGACGATGCCCTGGCGCGGCCGGGAGAAGGTCGCGTTGCCGGCGGTGCCGGTGAGCAGCAGGCCGTGCCCCCGGGCCTCGGTACGACGCACGATCTCGTTGAGCCACGCCTGGTTGGCCGGGTTGCCGGACGGGTGCCAGGTGCGCTCGTGGAACCAGGCCTCGGCCTGCACCGGCCGGACCCGCGCGGTGTTGACGACGTCGGCCTGGCGGATGCCGGGGACGGCGGCCACGAGCGCGCGGACGTAGGGGCTGTCGTCCGGCTCCCAGGCCGGGTGCTCGTCCACCGCACCGGGTAGCGGGACGTGGGTGAGCGCGTCGATCCAGCGGCCCTGCGGCTGCAGGATCGCGGCCGCGGTGGCGGTGACGGTCGTGGAGTCGAGGCCGCCGGAGAGGGTGGCGCCGACGTCCCCGGTCGAGGGCAGGGAGGCGGCGACGGCCTCGGCGATCGTGCTGCGGACCAGGTCCGGCGCGGTGCGCAGGAGGGCCGGGTCCGGCTCGGTCGCCGGCGCGAACCACCGCCGGACGGCCGGTGCTTGCCCGGGCGCCCAGGCGAGCGCGTGACCGAGCGGGAGCCGGGAGACCCCGGTGAAGACGGTGGTGTCCGGGGCGTCGTAGAGCGCGACGAGGTCGGCGAGCTTTGCCGACGTCCAGGGGCGGCGGCACCCCGAGCGCACCGACGAGTCTCGCGGGGACGGGTGCCGACGAGGAGGCTGTCGCCGTCGACGGCGTAGAGCGCGGCCTGCTCCCAGCGGGGACTGGTCGCGACGAGGACCGAGCCGTCCGGACGGCTCCAGGCCACGGCGAAGCCCTGCCGCACGGGCACCGGACCCGTCAGGTCCCGGCGCAGCCATGTGTGGAGAGCAGCACGATCGACCGGGCCGGGCCCGGTGTGCAACGAGATCCCGTCACCGAGATCGGACCAACGCCCGACCAGCCGCACGCGGGCGGCTCCGGACGTCACGCGCGGCGCGTCAGCCTGCCGAGTCTGATCTGCTTCCGGTTGGAGGTGCCGTCAGCGACCGTGCCGATGAGGCTGCCCTGAGCGTCCTTCGCGGCGCTCAACGGCGCGACGGTGGGCGCAACCCACGTCTTCTTCTCCATCGCCACATCTCCCTCATTGTGTCGGTTCCCGAGCATCCTATGAGACATCATGGCCGGGCGGAACCGATGGTTGCAATCCGGACGGCATGACGATCCGATAACGGCCCAACCGTCCCACAGGTCACGGCGTGTCGACTTGTGAATCTCCCGTGACCCGGATCACCACGTCCGCCACGGCCGTGACGCCGGCGCGGTGGGTGGCCAGGACGACCGTCGCGCCACCGGCCCGGATCGCCTCCAGCACGCGCCGCTCGGTCTCCTCGTCCAGCGCGCTGGTCGCCTCGTCGAGCACCAGCAGGTGCGGGTGCCGGACCAGGGCCCGGGCGATGCAGACCCGCTGCTGCTCACCACCGGAGAGCCTGGGCGACGTCGTGGAGCACCGTGTCGAGGCCCTCCGGCAGCCGGCGTACGGCGTCCGCGACGCAGGCGGTCTCCAGCACCTGCCACGAGCTCGGCGTCCGTGACCTCGCGCCCGGCGGCCCAGGTCAGGTTCGCCCGCACGCTGCCCGGCACGAGCACCGCGAGCCTGGGGGACATAGGCCAGGCCGGCCCGCCACACCGAGGGCGGCGGCAGCGGCCGGCCGTCCGCGAGCACCGCCCCCGCGGACGGCGTGAGCAGGCCGAGGAGGCAGTCGAGCAGGGTGGACTTGCCCGACCCGCTCGGGCCGACCACCGCGGCCAGGGCCCCTGCTGGGACGGTGGCGTCGAGGCCGCGCAGGGCCGGCTGGTCGCCGTACCCGGCGGTGAGGGCGGTGACCGTCAGCGCGGGCGGGGCCGCGACCGGACTGACGGCGGAGGGGTCGCCGGCCGGCTCGGCGTGGGCGCGCGCGGAGGCGGCGATCTCGGAGATCGCGTCGATCGCGGGGGCGTCGTGGGCGAAGGCCTGGGCGCCCTGCACCGACGTGCGGGCCAGCGCCATCGCGCGGTTCATCACCACGGCCAGGGTGATCGACTCGGCCACCCCGAGGTCCAGCGCCCGGCCCGCGAGCACCAGCGCGAGCGCGGCGACGACCCCCACGACGCTGAGCACGGACTGGTAGCCGGCGGTCGACTCGACGTAGCGGCGCTCGATCCCGCGGCTCGCGGCGGCGCTGTCGCGCAGCAGGTCGATCCAGCGCCCCGCGGCGTCGTGCGCGCGGACCAGGCGCAGCGAGGACAGCGAGTCGGTGACGGCGGCGCCGAACAGGGTGCTGCGGTGGAAGCCCTCCACGCCAAGGTCCACGCTGCGCCGTACGACGCGGCGGCTGACCAGCGCCACCACGGCCAGCACGACGATCGCGGTGCCGCCGAGGACGGGGGAGATCCACAGCGCCGCGACCACCGTCGCGCCGAGCGTCACCGCGCTCACCGCCGTGTGCAGCAGCAGCGCGAGTGCCGCCTCGAAGCGCTCCATCTGGGTCGTCGTCGCCTGGACGACGTCGCTCGTGCGCTGCCGGGCGAGGAAGGGCCACTCGGCGTGCAGCAGGCTCGCCCAGCGCGCCGAGCCGGACCCGGTCCGCGGTGCGCATCTGGATGCTCGTGCCCTGGACCGCCGTCAGCCACCCGCAGCCGGCCCGCAGCAGGGCCACGACCAGCAGCGCGCCGACCGCGAGCGGGGCGTCCACCTCCAGGTGCAGCCGTGGCAGGTCGACCGCACCGGCGCCGGCGAGCACCTGCACCAGCGGCACGAGCAGCAGCAGCGCCCCCGCCTCCAGCACCGCGCTCGCGAGCAGGGTGAGCCTGGAAGAGCAGCAGCGCGCGAGGGCCGCAGGCATCGGCCGCGGCGGCCAGGTAGGCGCGGGCGCGGGAGGTCATCGCAGGCTCCCCCAGCCGGCCGACGGTACGACGCGCGCGGCGCCCCAGCCCGACCGCGATCGCCCGTGCCGCGGTCGGCTCGGCGACCTCCGCCAGCCTGCTGCGGGGGAGCAGCGCGGTGATCGCGGTGGCGACGAGGTCGCGCGGGCTGTGGCTGGCGGCGAGCGCCCAGGTGACGTACCGGCCGACCTGGTCGCCGGGGTGGCGCCGGGCGTTGATCTCGCGCGCCTGGAGCGAGAGGGCGCGGGGCAGGCCGGCGCGGGTGGTGCGGAAGCCCGGCGTACCAGGTGGGAGGCCGGTGGTCGCGGCGACCACGCTGAGGCTGGCCCGGTCGAGCCGGTCCGGCCTGGCGGGCCAGGCGCGCGGGTCGCGCGCCAGGCGGTGCACGTCGACCAGGCTGCGCAGGGTGTCCCAGCCGTCGCGGGCGCTGTGCCGCAGGGCCTGGTGCAGGGCGTCGGCCGGGGCGAGGGTCGCGACCGTGACCGGCCCGAGGTCGGCGTACGCGCGCCGCGACCAGAGACTCGGCGAAGCCCGGTGCGCCGTCCTGGGTGGTGTCCAGGCGCCAGTGCAGGTCCACGACCGCGTCGCGGCCGGCGAGGGAGAGCTCGTTGCCGTGGCGCAGGCTGGTGCCGCCAGCTCCAGGACGCCCGGTCCACGGTGCTGCCCGCCCGGCAGGTCCAGCCCGCGGTGAGCAGGCGGTCCAGCGCGGGTTCCACGTCCGTCGGGGCGACGAGGAGGTCCACGTCGCCGCTGCCGCGGGCGGTCGGGTCCCCGGTGGTCTGCACCGCGAGCGCAGGACCCTTGAGCACGAGGTGGTCGATGCCGGCCAGCAGGCCGTCGAGCCGGCGGATCGTGACGATCCGCGCCATCGCCGTACGACGGTCCTCGTCGCGCAGCGCGCCCAGGCTCCGCCGCCACCGGCCCGGGCAGGTCCAGGCTCCTTCGCCCGTCCCGCCAGCAGGATCTCCACCCGGTGCCGCACGGCCGCGTCGAGGAAGTCGTCGGCCGGAACCGCGCCGCGCCACTGCCAGCCCACGGACGCGCCGGCCTCGGCGGCGAGCGCGGCACGCACCGCGCGCCGTAGGCTCGGACACGGCGGCGGGGGTCAGCACGGGCCACAGTCTGCCGCAGCGGCGCCGCGCAGCCGCCGGAACTAGACTTCCACCTCGTGGCCTTCGAACTCCCCGACAACCTGCACCCCGACTGCGGACCCATCGCCTGGATGCTCGGCACGTGGCGCGGCAACGGCCACGGTGACTACCCGACGATCGATGCCTTCCAGTTCGGCCAGGAGCCTGATCTTCACCCACGACGGGCGCCCGTTCTTCCACTACATGGCGCGCTCGTGGATCGTCGACGAGAACAACGAGAAGGTCCGCGACGCGGCCATCGAGACCGGCTTCATCCGCGCCGTCGGCGACGGGAAGTTCGAGATCCTGCTGACCCACAACACCGGCATCGCGGAGATCTGGGAGGGCACGGCCGACAACGGCAAGTTCGAGTGGACGACGGACGCCGTCGCCCGCACCGAGACCGCCAAGGAGTACGTCGCCGGCAAGCGTCTCTACGGCAACGTCGAGGGCGACCTGCTCTACGCCTTCGACATGGCTGCGATGGGCCAGGCCCTGCAGCCGCACCTCTGGGCGAGGCTCAAGCGTGCCTGAGGAGACCGACTGGCGGGCAGCCCTGCGCGACCGGGGCTACCGGCTCACGCCGCAGCGCGAGCCGATCCTCGCCGCCGTGGACGAGCTCGGCCACGCCACCCCGGACGAGGTGCTGGCGAAGGTCCAGGAGACCGCGAGCACGGTCAACGCCTCGACCGTCTACCGGACGCTGGAGGTGCTGGAGGAGGCTCGGCCTGGTGCGGCACGCGCACCTCTCGGACCGCGCTCCGACGTACCACTCGGTGCGGGGGCACGAGCACTTCCACCTGGTCTGCCGAGGGTGCCACGCGGTCACCTCGGTCGATGCCGCCGAGGCCGCACCGTTCGTGGAGGTGCTGCGCGCCCAGGGCTTCGCGCCCGATCTCGGGCACCTGACCGTCTTCGGCCGCTGCGCCGACTGCGAGGGAGGACCCCGATGACCACCGTGCTCACCTACGGCACCTTCGATCTCTTCCACATCGGCCACCTGCGGCTGATCGAGCGGCTCGCCGCTATGGGCGACCGGCTGATCGTCGGTGTCTCCACCGACGAGTTCAACGCCGGCAAGGGCAAGCGCTCCGTCGTGTCGTACGACGACCGCGCGGCCATCGTGCAGTCGATCAAGGGCGTCGACCTGGTCCTCCCCGAGCGGAGCCTGGGAGCAGAAGCGCGCCGACATCGTCGAGCACGGCGTGGACGTCTTCGTGATGGGCGACGACTGGGCCGGGAAGTTCGACGAGTCTCTCCGACGTTTGCGAGGTGCGGTACCTGCCTCGGACCTCGGGTGTCTCGAGCACGGAGATCAAGGAGATGCTCCGTACCCTGGACCCCGTGCACATCGAGGAGATGCAGACCGCGCTCGGCACCCTGACCCGCCTCCTCGAGCACTACCGGGACCTCACATGACCTCACCTCTTCTCCAGGCTCCCCGGCGCCGTCGCCGGCGACGGCATCGACGCCGGCGTGGCGGCCCACTACGGCAGCCTCTTCGGCGAGCAGAAGGCGCTGGAGGCCGGCGAGGGCTTCGTCGACCTCTCCCACCGCGACGTGCTCCGCGTGGCCGGCCCGGACCGGCTGACCTGGCTGCACTCGCTGACCACGCAGTACTTCGAGGGCCTGGCCCCGGGGCAGTGGGTCTCCGCCCTCGTGCTGTCCCCGCAGGGCCACGTCGAGCACGCCTTCACCGGCGTCGACGACGGCGAGGCGTTCACCGCGCACACCGAGCCCGGCCGGGCGGCGGCGCTGATCGCCTTCCTCGAGCGGATGAGGTTCATGATGCGCGTCGAGGTCACCGACGAGACCTCGGCCCTCGCGGTGGCCTGGCGCCCGGGCCGCTACGACCTGGTGCCCCGCGACCAGCCTGCCGGCGTACGCCGAGGCGGCCGGCCCCGCCGCCGGGCTGTGGGCCTTCGAGGCGCTGCGGATCGCCCGTGGCGAGCCGCGCTTCGGCGTCGACACCGACGAGCGCACCATCCCCAACGAGGTCGGCTGGATCGCCGAGCAGCCGTGGGGCGCGGTGCACCTCGACAAGGGCTGCTACCGCGGCCAGGAGACCGTCGCGCGGGTGCACAACCTCGGCAAGCCCCCGCGCCGGCTCACCCTGCTCCACCTGGACGGCTCGGAGAACCGGCTGCCCGCCCTCGGCTCGGTGGTGGTGCCCGCCGCCGGTGGCCGCGACGCCGGCTTCGTCGGCTCCTCGGCCCGCCACCACGAGCTCGGCCCGATCGCGCTGGCCCTGCTCAAGCGCAACACCGACCTGGCCGCGCCGCTGGTCGTCGACGGGCTGCCCGCCGCGCAGGAGGTCGTCGTCGACCCCGAGATCGGGCTGCACTTCCGCCCGCAGCGCTGAGGGCTGCAGGAATCCCCGGTTACCGGGGGATTCCTACGGTTCCTGGCCGTTGCAACGGTCAAGAACCGCAGGAGAACGTCAAGAGGTACGACGAACGGGCGCCCTCCGCGTGCGGAGGACGCCCGTCGGGGCCGTCGGGATCAGCCGTTGATCATGCCGGCGCCGACGGTCACGCCGGTCGCCTCGTCGATCAGGATGAACGAGCCGGTGGTGCGGTTCTTGGAGTAGGGGTCGGCGAGCAGCGGGACCGTGGTGCGCAGGGTGACCCGGCCGATCTCGTTGACGCCGGGCTCCTTGGTCTCCTGGTCGCGGTGCAGGGTGTTGACGTCCGGGCGGTACTGGATGTCCTTCACCAGCGCCCGGCCGGTCCGGGTGGTGTGCTTGATGGCCGACTTCTGCCGCGGCTGCAGCGGGGCGTTGGTCATCCAGCAGATCATCGCGTCGATGTCCTGGCTCGGCGTCGGGGCGTTCTTGACCCGGGCGATCATGTCGCCGCGGGAGACGTCCACGTCGTCCTCGAGGCGCACTGTCACGCTCATCGGCGGGAAGGCCTCGGTGATCTCCTTGTCGAACAGGTCGATCTTGGAGATCCGCGACGTCATCCCCGAGGGGAGGACGACGACCTCGTCGCCCGGCTTGAGGACGCCGCCCGCCACCTGGCCGGCGTAGCCGCGGTAGTCGTGGAACTCGTCCGACTTGGGCCGGACGACGTACTGGACGGGGAAGCGGGCGTCGATCAGGTCGCGGTCGGAGGCGACGTGGACGTGCTCGAGGTGGTGCATGAGGGTGGGACCGGAGTACCACTTCATGTTCTCCGAGCGGGTCACCACGTTGTCGCCCTGGAGCGCCGAGATCGGGATGACCTCGAGGTCGGGGATGTTGAGCTTCGTCGCGAAGGACGTGAACTCGGCGTGGATCTTGTCGTACGTCGCCTGGTCGAAGTCGACGAGGTCCATCTTGTTCACGGCCAGCACCAGGTGCGGGACGCGGAGCAGGGAGAGGATCACCGCGTGCCGGCGGGACTGCTCGGTGAGGCCCTGGCGGGCGTCGACGAGAACCAGGCCGAGGTCGGCGGTGGAGGCGCCGGTGACCATGTTCCGGGTGTACTGCACGTGCCCGGGGGTGTCGGCGATGATGAACTTGCGGTTGGGCGTCGCGAAGTAGCGGTAGGCCACGTCGATGGTGATGCCCTGCTCGCGCTCGGAGCGGAGCCCGTCGGTGAGCAGCGCGAGGTCGGTGTAGTCGTAGCCCTTGGACTGCGAGGTCGCCTCGACGGCCTCGAGCCTGGTCCTCGAAGATCGACTTCGAGTCGAGCAGCAGGCGCCCGATGAGGGTGGACTTGCCGTCGTCGACGGAGCCGGCGGTGGCAAAGCGGAGCAGGTCCATGTTCGTCCCGGCCATCAGAAGTAGCCCTCCTTCTTGCGGTCCTCCATGGCAGCCTCGGAGAACCTGTCGTCACCGCGGGTCGCGCCGCGCTCGGTCTTGCGGGCGACCGAGACCTCGTCGATGATCTCCGCGATCGTCGACGCGGTGCTCTCGACGCAGCCGGTCAGCGTGATGTCGCCGCAGGTGCGGAACCGCACGGTCCGCTCCTCGACGACCTCGCCCTCGCGCAGCGGGTTGAGCGGGGTCTCGCTCATCAGCATGCCGTCGCGCACGAAGACGCGGCGCTGGTGGCTGAAGTAGATCGAGGGGGATCTCGATGCCCTCGCGGCCGATGTAGTCCCAGACGTCCAGACTCGGTCCAGTTCGAGATCGGGAAGATCCGCATGTGCTCGCCCTCGTGCAGGCGGCCGTTGTAGAGGCTCCACAGGCTCGGGGCGCTGGTTCTTCGGGTCCCACTGGCCGAACTCGTCGCGGTGGGAGTAGACGCGCTCCTTGGCGCGGGCCTTCTCCTCGTCGCGCCGGCCGCCACCGAAGGCGGCGGTGAAGCCGTTCTCCTCGATCGCGTTGAGCAGGGTGGGGATCTGCAGGCGGTTGCGGCTGATCTTCGCGGCGTCCGGGATGATCCCGTCGCGGATCGCGTCGTCGATGCTCGCCACGACCAGGTTCACGCCGAGCCGGCTGACCCAGCGGTCGCGGGTCTCCATGACCTCGGGGAAGTCCAGCCCGGTGTCGACCTGGAGGATCGAGAACGGGATCTTCGCCGGGTAGAACGCCTTCTCCGCCAGCCGGAGCATGACGATCGAGTCCTTGCCGCCCGAGAACATCAGCACGGGCTTCTCGAACTCGGCGGCCACCTCCCGGAAGATGTGGATCGACTCGGCTTCCAGGCTGGTCCAGGCTGGCTCAGCCGGTAGTCGCTGTGGGTCTGGGACATGGGCTGCATCGTGCCATGCGCGGCCTTGCACCGAGACATTGCGACGGGCTCGTTAGACAAATCGACGAGTTTTCCACGGGTGGTCCTTAGGCTCGGCTCCGTGGCAGCCGACTTCGTCGCCCGTCTGGGCTCCCGGGGCACCGCCCCGGGGAGGTGCGCAGCACCTGGGACGTCGACCGGTACGTCGCCGCGACCGCCCGCGAGGTCACCGGCGAGGAGCCTGCGCCGGATCGCCCGCCGGGCGCGCTCGGTGCGTCGTACCGACCCGGGACGGCTGGGCGCCGTCCTCGCCGCGCTCGCCGACCCGCTGCTGGGCGAGACTCAACCACGCCCGGCTGGGCGCCGCGACCGGTATCCCGCCCACCACCGTCGGCCCGTACGTCGACGTGCTGGTCGAGACCGGCGTGGTCCGGCTGCTGCCGGGGGCCCGCTCGGTGGCGGCCAAGCGGGCGATCGGCCGGCCGCAGGTGGTCTTCGAGGACGCCGCCCTGGCCCGGCACCTGGCCGGCCACCGACCCGACGACCTGGCGGCCTTCTCCGGCCGTCGCCGGCTCGCGCCGCTGCTGCGCACGATGGTGGCCGGCGAGTCTGCTGCGCCAGCAGGCGACCAGCGTCGTGGAGCACCGGGTGGCCTACCTGCGCGAGCGCAACGGCCTCGCCGTCGGCCTCGTCGTGGAGTCGCCCGACGACACGCTCTACGGCCTGGAGGTGATCACCGCGGCGAGCCTGCGCCCGCACCAGTTCGAGCGGCTGCGCGCGCTCGCCCGCCGCGCCGGGCCGCGCTTCCGCGGCGGGGTGGTGCTCACCACCGCGGGGTCCGGGCACCAGTACGGCCCGCGGCTGTGGGGCCTGCCGATCGCCACCGTCTGGGCGGGCTGACCCGCCGCCCACCCGCCACCTGGGCGTCATGTCGGCGTCCGGAGGCGTTCAGGCGGTCGTCCCAGCCTGAGGAGCATGAAGATCACCGTCGTCGGGGCCGGCTACGTCGGCCTGTCGAACGCCGTGCTCCTGGCGCGCTGGAACGACGTCACCGTGCTCGACGTCAGCGCCGAGCGGGTGGCGGCCGTCAACGCCGGCCGCTCGCCCATCGTGGACGCCGAGTCGGAGGAGCACCGGCCGCGGGCGGCCTCGCGTTGAAGGCCACCCGCGACCGCAAGGAGGCCTACGCCGACGCGAGCCTTCGTCGTCGTCGCCACGCCCACGAACTACGACCCCGAGACGAACCGCTTCGACACCTCCACCGTCGAGAAGGTCACTGCCGAGGCGCTGTCCGCCAACCCGGGCGCCACCGTGGTGATCAAGTCGACCGTGCCGGTGGGCTACACCAACACCCTGCGGGAGGCGCACCCCGGCGCCTCGATCCTCTTCAGCCCGGAGTTCCTGCGCGAGGGCCGGGCGCTGCACGACAACCTGCACCCCTCGCGGATCGTGATCGGCTCCGACACCGAGCCGGGCCGGCTGTTCGCGAAGCCTGCTGACGCAGGCGGCCCTCGACGACGACGTACCGGTGCTGTTCACCGGGTCGACCGAGGCCGAGGCGATCAAGGCTCTTCGCCAACACCTACCTCGCGCTGCGGGTGGCGTACTTCAACGAGCTCGACACCTACGCCGCCACGCACGGCCTGGCGACACGGCAGATCATCGAGGGCGTCGGCCTGGACCCGCGTATCGGGGGGCACTACAACAACCCGTCCTTCGGCTACGGCGGCTACTGCCTGCCGAAGGACACCAAGCGACTCCAGGCGAACTACCAGCGGGTGCCGCAGAACCTGATCAGCGCGATCGTGGAGGCCAACGCCACCCGCAAGGAGTTCATCGCCGACGACATCTTGCGCCGTGAGCCCAAGGTCGTCGGGATCTACCGGCTGACCATGAAGGCCGGCTCGGACAACTTCCGCGAGTCTGCCGTGCAGGGCGTGATGAAGCGGATCAAGGCCCGCGGCGTGAAGGTCGTGGTCTTCGAGCCCGAGCCTGGAGCAGAAGCGCTTCTTCAACTCCAAGGTGATCAAGGACCTCGACGAGTTCAAGGCCAAGGCCGACGTGATCATCGCCAACCGGCGCACCGACGTGCTCGACGACGTGGCCGAGAAGGTCTACACCCGCGACATCTACGGACGGGACTAAAGTCGCGGATCTTCCAGACGAAATGAGGGTGGGGTCGCTGCGGTGACCGGCCTACCGTGGAGGCATGGAAGCACTGCTCGGTCTGGGAGCCCTCTGGGTCGTCGCCGCCTCGGCGCTGACCTTCGGCCTCGCCCGCTCCGCGACCCTGGACGAGCCCTTCCGGCTCGGCCACTGACCGCCTGGTCCAGCCGGCTCAGCCCGACGTCGGCGTACGCCGGCCGCGGCGGTCGCCGTCCGCTCCCAGCGCCTCGATCTCGCTGACCGTCGGTGCGCCGAACATCGGCAGCCCGTGCTGCTTGCGCAGCAGGCCCCACACGAGCGGGACGAGCAGCAGCATCGCCGCGCCGATTGCGGCCACCAGCACCGCCTCGAGGGTCTCGTGGCCCTCGCCGAAGGGGTGCAGACCGGCCTTGAAGAGCAGCGCCGTGCCGGACATCGTCAGCACGATCACGATGCCGCGCCGGATGAAGGACTGCGGCACTCGCGGCGCGATCCGCGAGCCGAGCAGGGTGCCGGGCACCGAGCCGACGACCAGCGGGACCAGCAGGTCCCACTCCAGGCCGTGGATGGCGATGTTGGCCAGCGCGGCGCTGAGCACCAGCGGCACCGCCTGGACCAGGTCCGTGCCCACCAGCCGCACGGCCGACAGGCCGGGGTAGAGCATGAGCAGCGCGATCATGATGACCGAGCCGGAGCCGACGCTGGTGATCCCGACGAGCAGGCCGCCCAGCATGCCGACGAGCAGGGTCGGCAGCGGCCGGATGCGCGGGTCGTCGTCGGGGGCGACGCCGCCGCGCCGTACCCGGCGCAGGTTGATGTAGAGCCGCAGCGCGTAGGTCGACGCCGCGAAGAGCAGGGCGATGCCGATGCAGAGCCTTGAGTGTCTTCTCCAGGTCTGCCGGGTCGTCGGTCAGCGAGCCTGACCAGCCACGGCCCGAGGAAGGCCATCGGGACCGACCCCGCGATCAACCACCCGGCCAGGCGCAGGTTCGGTGAGCCCTCGCGGGCGTGGGTGATCGCCCCGCCGGTCTTGTAGATCGCGGCGGCGGTCAGGTCGGCGGTGACGATCGCCGAGGTGTGCCCGACGCCGAGGAAGATCAGCGCGGGCGTCATCAGCGCGCCGCCCCCCATGCCGGTCAGCCCGACGACGATGCCGACGAGGAAGCCCGCGGCGGCGATGGACAGCGCGGTGAGGGTGAACCACTCGGTCATGCGGAGCCTGTCTCGGGAGGGCTCAACCGCGGCAGGACCGCTCGGAGCAGGGCGTCGATCTGGTCGGCCGAGGCTTCCGCGGCCGAGCGGCCCCGGCGATAGGGGTCGCGCACGTCGTGCGCGTCGACCGCGCCCGCGCGGCGGTGCCCGACGGCGGTCACCAGGGCGGCGCCGGTCAGGTTCGCGTCGACCCGCTCCACGGACTCCGCGAACTGGCCGAGGGTGAAGGCCTTGCGGAAGGCGCCGGGTGCGTCCTCGAGAACGAAGGCGCGGTGCGCGGCCTCGGCCGTCAGCACCAGGTCCGCCTCGTCGATCAGGCTCGCGGGTGAGCCGGCGGCTGGCGAAGCCGGCGACCAGGGCGTCGGGGACGCCGCGGTCGGCGAGCACGCTCGCCATCGTCGGGTCCACCGGGTGCGCGCGGAAGCCGTGCGTGCCGGCGCTGGTGAACTCCACGTCGGTGTGGGTGCCCAGCAGGCTCCCGGGCCCGCAGACTCCATGTACGGCGAGCGGCAGATGTTCGCGGTGCACACGAAGAGCACGCGCAGCGGGCCCGCGTCGGCCGCCCGGGGCCGGGCGGCCTCACGACGCGCGGCCGTGCGTCGCGCAGTGGCGGCCGCAGCGGCGGGCGGCGGGCTGCCGGGGTCGGTGGTCCGCAGGAACATCAGGCCCGACTCGGCCAGGCCCGCGACCACGTCGTCGAGCGCGTCCTCGATGGTGCGTCCGGTGGTGTCGACGCGCACGTCGGCGTCGGCGGGCTCCTCGTAGGGGGAGGAGATGCCGGTGAACTCGGGGATCTCGCCGCGACGGGCCTTGGCGTACAGGCCCTTGCGGTCGCGCCGCTCGCACTCCTCCAGGGGAGTGGCGACGTGGACGAGGAAGAACCGGCCGCCGGCCTGCTCGACCATCGCCCGCACCTGCTGGCGGGTCTCGTCGAAGGGCGCGATCGGGCTGCAGATCGCGACCCCGCCGTGGCGGGCGATCTCGGCCGCGACCCAGCCGATCCGGCGGATGTTGGTCTCCCGGTCGGCCTTGGAGAAGGTGAGCCCCGCCGAGAGGTTGCGGCGCACCACGTCGCCGTCGAGGCTGGTGATGGTCCGCGCGCCCTGCTCCAGGATCCGGTCCATCAGCGCGCGGGCGATGGTGGACTTCCCGCTGCCGGACAGGCCGGTGAAGAAGAGCACCAGGCCCTGGTCGGCGGCGGCCGGGCGCTCCTGGGCCTCGATGCCCGCCAGGCTCGGGCAGGGTGCTCCCGCCGGGTGCCAGGCTCGACGAGGTCGTCCGCCCCGGCGTACCAGGCCAGGACGGACTGGCGCAGGGCCGCGTCTGCTTCGTCGGCCTCCGGGCCGTGGTCGGTGAGCGGGATGGCGACCACCTCGGCGCCGATCATCGCGGCCACCCTCGTGGTCGCGCGCAGCAGCCCGACCGGGCTGACCGCGGGCGTCCCGGCGCCGACGAGGGCCGCGAGCAGGACCGGGCCGAGTCCGCGCAGCCTGCTCGAGCCTGGGTGTCGGTCACCAGGTCGGTGACCGGGACGACGGTGCGTCCGGCGTACCGCTCGCGGGCGACGTCGGGCGGCACGTGCAGGGAGCGGAAGGCGCCGAACTGGGCGTGGGTCAGCGGGGTGACGCTCAGCCCGCGCAGAGTGCGGGCGAGCCGGGCCAGGGGGAGGCCCTCGGGGTCGACGAGCTCGACCTCGTGGCCCTCGTCGAGGTGGTTCTCCAGGTTCTCGGGGAGGTCCAGGGTGATCGGGCTGCCCGGCTCGTTGAACCCGACGATCGGGCCCGCGGCCCCGGAGGTCAGCAGGCTCCAGGTCGTCGAGCTCCCGGGGCGTGGGGCAGTGCTGCGGCACGGAGGGACTCGACACGCAGGTGATCGTACCGAGTCGAGTGAGTTGCTCCGCTTCGAACACTGACAGGCGGAACCACGCACCCGCCGTAAGTCGGCTCATGTGAAGGACTTCACTAGCGGAGTGCTTGCACAGTGCTAACTATTGCTAGCACCATGGAGCCATGGCTAAGGGAAAGGTCGGGAAGACCGTCGGGTCGCTCGGTGACTACCTCAAGGAGCAGCGCACCTCCGCGAGTCTCTCCTTGCGGCAGGCTCGCCGACCAGGCGGGTGTCTCGAACCCCTATCTCAGCCAGATCGAGCGCGGGCTCCGCAAGCCGTCGGCCGAGGTCCTCCAGCAGATCGCCAAGGCGCTGCGGATCTCCGCGGAGCAGGCTCTACATCCGGGCCGGCATCCTCAGCCCGGACGACGGCGTCGGAGGCTCGGTCGAGCTCGCCATCCTCGGCGACACCGGCCTCTCCGAGCGACAGAAGCAGTCGCTCCTCGACGTCTACGCATCGTTCCTCGCGCTCAACGCGGCCGATGCCGCCGCCGAGAGCGACGCCTCGATCCCGAACGAGATTCCCGACAGCGTCCAGCGTGTCACCAACGAAGGGTAAAGAAATGCCGGAGCTCGACCTCCCGGAGGCTCGACCTCCCGAAGTTCGAGATCCCCACGATCGACCTCAAGGCGATCGACCTTCCGGACCTCCCCCGGCCGCCGCCAAGCCGATCTACGCCGGCGTCGGCGCGACCGACCTGGCCGTGGAGAAGGTCCGCGCCTACGTCGCCGACGTGCAGACCAAGGTCACCGCCCGGGTCGCCGAGGTCCAGAAGGACGTCACCACCCGCGTCGCCGACGTGCAGACCAGCGTCAAGGGCTTCTCGCTCCCGCAGCCGAAGTCGCTGCAGGGCAAGGCCACCGAGGCCTTCGCCGACCTGCAGGCCGACGCCAAGGCCCTGCCGGCCAAGGTGCAGACCTCCGTCAAGGGTGCCTACGACGAGAACGTCGCCACCGCCACCGCGCTGTACGCCGACCTCGCCAAGCGCGGCGAGGGCGTGGTCGTGAAGCCTGCGCAGCGGTGAGGCCCCGGCCGCCAAGAAGGCTCCGGCCAAGAAGGCCCCGGCCGCCAAGAAGGCTCCCGCGAAGAAGGCTCCGGCCAAGAAGGCCCCGGCCGCCAAGAAGGCTCCCGCGAAGAAGGCGCCGGCCAAGAAGGCCGCCGCGAACTGAGCGCACCGCTCCGTCGTACCGCGACCCCGAGGCCGTCGGCCCCGGGGTCGCGGTCTTTTTCGCCACCACGCTCTGGCTAGGATCACTGCTCATGGGCGGAGGATGGGTGTTGCCGGCGAGCGACGTCGAGGCGTGGATCAACCTCGGTGTCTCCTTCGCGCTGCTCGTGCTCAAGATCTTCGCGCTCGTCAACGCGCTGCTCTACTCCGCGGAGTCCTACGAGGCCGCCGACAAAGCCTCAACAAGTGCGACCTGGTGCGCGCTGCTCGGCATCGGGGTGCTGCTGCAGGTGGTGCCGTTCCCGATCGGGATCGTGAACCTGGTGCTGACGGTGGCGGCGTTCGTCTACCTGGTCGACGTACGACCGGCGCTGGCGGGGCTGCGCCGCCGCCGCTGAGGAGCCCCGCTGAGGAGCCGGTGACTCCGGCCGGCAGCGCGGCGAGAGGGGCCTCGCCGCAGCTTGCTGCCCTCACACGCCCCGAAGACGTGCTCGGTCGGTGTCACAGCAGGTCGAAGAGGCTGACCGCGGGCGTCGGGGGCGGGGACGAACGCCTGCGCGATCTCGCCGGTGCCGGCGACCCGCAGGCTCGCCGTCGGTGCCGTCGGCGTAGGCCACCTCGCCACGGCCCAGGCGCAGCACCTCGTCGCGCCGGTTGACCAGCGCGACCTCGCCGCCGGTGCAGACCAGCAGCCGGGCGCCGGTCGCGGGCAGCACGACGCCTGCCGGGTCGGCCGGTGAGCTCTGGGTGACCGAGAGCGCGAAGTCGCCGCAGGGGCTGAACACGTCGGTGGAGTAGTTGAAGACCATCGGCTCGACCCGGGCGGCGCGGGAGGTGCCCTCCTCCAGGCAGCGGACCAGGCCCGGGGCGTCGATGTGCTTGGTCGTCAGCCCGGCGCGCAGCACGTTGTCGGAGGAGACCATCACCTCCAGGCACAGCCCGCGCAGGTGCGCGTGGATGATCCCCGTGGCGAGGTACGCCGCCTCGCCGGGCTGCAGCGTGAGCCGGTTCAGCAGCAGGGAGACGATGACGCCCACGTCGCCGGGGCAGGCCTCCGCGAGTCTCGACGGCGGTCTCGAAGGCGCGCTTGACGTCACGGCCCCCGTCGAGCGCCTTCTGGCAGGCCGCGGCGACCTCGCCGACGGTGGCGGGCGTCGGCGGCGACTCCAGCAGGCCCTCGATCAGCCGCACGATCCCGGAGAAGCCCGGGCGGTCGACGAGGCTCGCCATCAGGCTCTCGGCGAGCGGGTGCTCGATGGCGTGCAGGACCCGCATCACCTCCGAGGTACGACGCAGGCCGACCAGGGTGTCGAAGGTGGTCAGCGCGTAGACCATCTCGGGCTTGGGGAAGGGGTCCTTGAAGACCCGGTGCGGGGCGCCGAGCGGGACGCCCGCGGCCTCCTCGTCGGCGAAGCCGGCCGCGGCCCGGGTCGCGTCCGGGTGCACCTGGATGGACAGCGGGTGGTCGGCGGCGAGCAGGCTTGAGCATGAAGCCGAGCTCGCCGGCCACCTCGGTCAGCGGCCGGCCCTGACCGGTGCCGTCGTCGATCCGGGCGGTGCCGAGCGGGTGCGTGCCCACCCAGACCTCGGCGACCGGCCGGCCGTCGGCCTCGGTGCGCTGGAAGGTCGGGATGGCGTGCGTCGAGCCCCAGTCGTAGGACTGGGTGGGGCAGGTCAGCGCAAGCACGACGTCAGCCTAGATGGGCGAGGTAGTCCGTGAGGGCCTGATCGGCATCAGCGCTCTCGAACCCCGTCGCGGCGAGCTTTGTCGAGCGCCAGGGTGCTGTGCAGCGGTCGCGGCGAGAGACGCTTGCCGGCGGCGTACTCCTCGGTCGTGGTGGTGCTCACTCGCGCCGGGTCGTGGCCGGTGAGCTCGAAGACCCGGCGGGCGTAGTCGGCCCACGAGCGGGGCGTCCCGCTGTTGGTGACGTGGTAGGTGCCGTACGGCGCCGCGGTGTCCACCAGGTGCCGGGTGGCCCGGGCGAGTCTCGGCGGTGAAGGTGAGCCGGCCGACCTGGTCGTCCACGACCGCGGGATCGACGCCGTCGGCGGCGAGCCGGGCCATGGTGCGCACGAAGTTGTGCCCCTCGCCGATCACCCAGGAGGTCCGCAGCACGTAGTGCCTCGGCGCGGTGGCGACGGCGAGGTCGCCGGCGGCCTTGGTCTGGCCGTAGACGCCGAGCGGCGCGAAGGGCTCGTCCTCGCGGTGACCACCGGCGACCTCGCGGCCGTCGAAGACGTAGTCGGTGGAGTAGTGGACCAGGGTGATCCCGCGGCGCGCGGCGATGGCGGCCAGGGCCGCGGGCGCGGCGGCGTTGGCGGCCCACGCGGCGGCCCGGCCCTCGGACGTCTCCGCCCTGTCGACGGCGGTGTAGGCCGCGGCGTTGAGGATCAGGTCGTGGTCCTGCCAGGGCCACGCGGCGAGGGCGTCGGGGTCGGTGAGGTCCAGGCTCCGCCAGGTCGACGAGGGTCGCCTCCGGGTAGAGCGCGGCGAGCGCTCTGCCGGTCCGACCGTTCGCGCCGGTGATCAACGGCCTGCGCGCGGGCATCGGTGCGACCTCGGCCAGGCGTGGGTTGGCCCGGTCCTTGTCGGACACGTCGGCCTCGGCGAGCGGGATCGGCCACGGGATCGCGGCGCTCTCGTCGCCCAGGTGCAGCGCCGGGTAGGTCGTGCCGGGCACGTAGTGGTCGTTGACGAGGTAGGAGAAGACCGTCCCGTCCTCGAGCGCCTGGTAGGAGTTGCCGACCCCGCGCGGGACGAAGACCGTGACGCCCTCGTCCAGGCTCCATCCAGTACGTCGCGCCGAAGGCTCTCGCCCGCGCGCAGGTCCACCCAGGCCGCGAACACCTTGCCGGTCGCCACCGAGACCAGACTTTGTCCCACGGCTCGGCGTGGATGCCGCGCGTCGCGCCGCGACGGATGTTGAGGCTCATGTTGTTCTGCACCGGGCCGAAGTCCGGGAGCCCCTGGGCGACCATCCGCTCGCGCTGCCAGTTCTCCTTGAACCAGCCGCGGGCGTCGGCGTGCACGGCGAGCCGGAGGACGACCAGGCCCGGGACGGGCGTGGTCTCGACCGCGGGCTCCACGGTCACTGGCCCTTCGCGGCGTACGCCGCCTCGGTGGCGGCCTTCGCCGGGCGCCACCAGTCGGCGTGGTCCTGGTACCAGCGGACGGTCTGCGCGAGACCGGACTCGAAGTCGGCGTACCGGGGCGTCCATCCGGTTCCGGTGCGCAGCTTTGCCGGAGTCGATCGCGTAGCGCAGGTCGTGGCCCGCGCGGTCGGTGACGTGCTCGAAGTCGTCGGCGTCGCGGCCCATCAGCGACAGGATCAGCCGCACCACGTCGAGGTTCGACTTCTCGCCGTCGGCGCCGACGAGGTAGGTCTCGCCGATCCGCCCGCGCTCCAGGATCGCGAGCACCGCGGAGGAGTGGTCCTCGGTGTGGATCCAGTCACGGACGTTCTCGCCGGAGCCGTAGAGCTTGGGCCGGCGCCCGTCGATCACCTCGGTGATCTGGCGCGGGATGAACTTCTCCACGTGCTGCCAGGGGCCGTAGTTGTTGGAGCAGTTCGAGATCGTCGCCTGCACGCCGAAGGAGCGTACCCAGGCGCGGACCAGGTGGTCCGAGCCCGCCTTGGAGGCGGAGTACGGCGAGGACGGCTGGTAGGGCGTGTCCTCGGTGAACCGCTTCGGGTCGTCCAGACTCCAGGTCTCCGTAGACCTCGTCGGTCGAGACGTGGTGGAAGCGCACGCCCGCCTTGCGGACCGCCTCCAGCAGGGTGAAGGTGCCGATCAGGTTGGTCCGGATGAACGGCGAGGGGTCGTCCAGGGAGTTGTCGTTGTGCGACTCCGCGGCGAAGTGCACGACGGCGTCGTGCTCACCGGCGAGCGGCTCGACCACTGCCGCGTCGGCGACGTCGCCCACGACCAGCCTCACCCGCTCGGCGGGCAGGCCGTCGAGGGACTCTCGCGACGCGGCGTAGGTGAGCCTTGTCGAGCACCGTCACCGAGGCGTCGGTGGACCGGAGCAGGTGGTGGACGAAGTTGGAGCCGATGAAGCCGGCGCCGCCTGTGACGAGGATGCGCTGCACGGGGAGGAGTCTATGGAGCACAATGGCGCGGCCGTCCCCGATATCGACAAGGAGCGGGATCACGATGCGCGGGATCATCCTCGCGGGAGGCACCGGAAGCCGGTTGCACCCCATCACGCACGCGATCAGCAAGCAGCCTGATGCCGATCTACGACAAGCCGATGATCTACTACCCGCTCTCGACCCTGATGCTGTCCGGGATCCGGGAGGTGCTGGTCATCACCACGCCGCACGAGGCCGACCAGTTCCGGCGTCTGCTGGGTGACGGCTCCCAGTTCGGCATCGCGATCAGCCTACGCCGTGCAGCCCTCCCCGGACGGCCTGGCCCAGGCCTTCCTCATCGGCGAGGAGCACCTCGCCGGCGGTGGCGCCGGCCTGGTGCTCGGCGACAACATCTTCCACGGCCCGGGGACCGGCACCCACCTGAGCCGCTTCGAGGGCCTCGACGGCGCGGCGGTGTTCGGCTACCGCGTGGCCGACCCGACGGCGTACGGCGTGGTGGAGTTCGACGAGGACGGCCGAGCCCTGTCCTTGGAGGAGAAGCCGGAGAAGCCGCGCAGCCACTTCGCCGTGCCGGGCCTCTACTTCTACGGTCCCGACGTCGTGGACAAGGCCAAGGTCCTGCAGCCCTCCGCGCGCGGGGAGCCTGGAGATCACCGACCTGAACCGGATGTACCTCGAGGAGCACCGGCTCCAGGTCGAGGTGCTGCCGCGGGGCTCGGCCTGGCTCGACACCGGCACCTTCGAGGACCTCAACGACGCCGGCAACTACGTCCGCGCGCTGGAGGCGCGCCAGGGCACCAAGGTCGGTGCGCCCGAGGAGGTCGCCTGGCGACTGGGGTACATCACCGACGAGCAAGCTCGCCGAGCGCGCCGACGGCCTGCTCAAGAGCGGCTACGGCGGTTACCTGCTGGCCCTGCTCGACGAGAAGCACGGGGGCTGAGGGGCGGCCCGCTAGGGTCCAGAGCCATGAAGGTCCTCGTCACCGGCGGCGCCGGCTACCTCGGCTCGATCACCGCCAAGGCCCTGGAGGAGGCCGGGCACGTCCCGGTCGTCCTCGACTCGCTGCTCACCGGCCCGCGTGCCTACGTCGGCGACCGGATCTTCTACGAGGGCGACGTCGCCGACCGTGCGCTGCTGCGCCGGATCGTCGCCGAGCACCCCGACCTGGACGCCACCATCCACATGGCCGCACGGATCATCGTGCCGGAGTCGGTGGAGCAGCCCTACGAGTACTACCGCGACAACGTCGCGAAGTCGCTGGAGATGTTCGACGAGCCTGACCGCACTGGGCAAGGCCCGGATCATCTTCTCCTCCACCGCCTCGCTCTACGCGCTCAAGCCGGACTTCGAGGTCACCGAGGAGGACCCGGTCGCGCCGAGTCTCGCCCTATGCGCGGACCAAGCGGATGATGGAGGAGGTGCTGGAGGACCTGTCGAAGGCCACCGCGCTGCGCGCGATCATCCTGCGCTACTTCAACCCGATCGGCGCGGACCCCGACCTGGAGACCGGCTACCACCTGCGGGACGCGACGCACGTCGTACCGCTGATGGCGCAGACGGCTCTCGGCTTCCGCGACAGACTTCACGATCACCGGCACCGACCACCCGACCCGCGACGGCACGGGCATCCGCGACTACATCCACGCCTGGGACCTGGCCAAGGCCCACGTGCGCGCGGTCGAGGAGTTCGACGGCGTGCTGGCGAAGGTCGACGCGACGTACACCTACATCAACCTCGGCTCCGGTGAGGGCGTCACCGTGCGGGAGCCTGCTGGCCGCCGTCGAGCGGGTCGTCGGCAAGCCGGTCCCGGTCACCGAGGCGCCGGCGCGCCCGGGCGACGCCGCGGGTGCCTTCGCCAACGCCGACAAGGCGCGCGAGCCTGCTGGGCTGGCAGACCGAGCTCTCCCTGGACGAGGCGATCGCGTCCGCGCTGGCCTGGGGCGAGAAGCGCAAGGACGTCCTGGGCTACGCATGACCGTACGCCGGGCCGCGCCCCTGCTGCTGGCCGCGGCCCTCGCGGCCGGCTGCTCGGCGGGCGGACCCGACTCCGCGCCGCCCCGCGCGTCGGCGACCCCGACGGTGGTGCCCTCGCCCACGGCTGCCGCGGGCCGGCCGCTCGCCGGCAAGGTGGTCGTGCTCGACCCGGGCCACCAGGCTCGGCAACCGCCACCACGCGGCGGAGATCGGCGCGCCCGTGGACGCGGGCGGCTTCGAGAAGGAGTGCAACACCACCGGCACGGCGACCACGGACGGCTTCCCCGAGTCCACCTTCACCTGGCGGGTGGCGCAGGACGCGCGGCGCCTGCTGGAGGGGCTCGGCGCCCGGGTGGTCCTGACCCGGGGCTCGGACTCGGACCAGAGGTGGGGTCCGTGCGTCGACGAGCGTGGCCGGGTCGGCAACCCCGGCCGTCCCGGCCCGACGGCGGACCTGCGGATCAGCATCCACGCCGACGGGGTGACCGCAGGCGGTGCGAACGGCTTCCACGTGATCCGGCCCGCGCGGCTCGCCGGGTGGACCGAGGACATCGTGCGGCCCTCGCGCCGGCTGGCGAGCGCCGTGCGCGACGCCCTGGTGGACGCGCGGTTCCGGCCCTCGTCGTACCGGGGGGTGCGGGGGATCGACGTCCGCGGCGACCTCGGGACCCTGAACCTGTCCGGCGTACCGGCGGTGATGGTGGAGACTCGGCAACATGCGCGACCCCGCGGAGGCCGCGGTGATGGAGAGCGCCGCCGGGCAGCGCCGCTACGCGCGGGCGCTGGTCGCCGGGGCGCGGGCCTTCCTCAGCGCACCAGGTCCGCAGGATCGATGATCGCCACCGGTGGCAGGTGACGACCGCTGTCGTCCTCGAGTACGCCGCCGGCGACGGGGCCGGCGGGAGTGCCGCTCGATGTGCGGACAGCCGCGCGGGCCGTGCTTGAGCAGGCAACGGACCTTGCGTCGCCACCGTCGAAATGCCATGTCGTGAACTCCAGGGGGAGGGAGCGCCCACCGAACTTCCCGAGAGGATTTCGACCGTAGCACCGCGCACGTCGTTTGTGACCGGATCGACGGCAAACTCGAAGCCGTACGACGTGCCGGTAGGTTGGCGGGCATGGGGATCCGAGCCGCCTCCTGGGACGACTGGGACCTCGAGGGGCTGCTGGTGGCCAAGGGGAGGCTGGGCCAGCGGGTCAGCCTCGTCGTACCGGCCCGCAACGAGGCGGCCACCGTGGGCGCCGTCGTCTCCCGCGTCCGCACCGCGCTGATGGAGACGGTGGACCTGGTCGACGAGATCGTGGTGATCGACAGCGACTCGGTCGACGACACCTACGCCGTCGCGGAGTCCGCCGGTGCGCGGGTGCACCGTGCGGCGGAGATCCGCCCGGACCTCGGCAGCCACCCGGGCAAGGGCGAGGCGATGTGGAAGTCGCTCTTCGTCACCTCGGGCGACCTGGTCGTCTTCATGGACGCCGACCTGCACGACTGGGACACCCACTTCGTGCCCGGCCTGCTCGGTCCGCTGCTGACCTCGCCCGACGTGCAGGCTCGTCAAGGGCTTCTACGACCGCCCCGGCGTGGACGGCCCGCTGGAGGGCGGCCGGGTCACCGAGCTCGTCGCGCGCCCCCTCATCGCGCTGCTCTTCCCCGGACTCGGCAGCCTGGTGCAGCCGCTCGCGGGGGAGTGGGCGGTGCGCCGCTCGTGGTTCGCCGGCCTCTCCGTCCCGACCGGGTACGCCGTCGAGCCTGGCCGCGCTCGTCGACACCCTCCGTGCCGCCGGACCGGCCGCGATCGCGCAGGTGGGTCTCGGCGTCCGCGCGCACCGGCACCAGGCGCTGCGCGACCTCGGTGGGATGGCGACCCAGATCATCGCGGCCGCACTGGCCCGCTCCGGCGTGGAGGGGGCCGGTGGCGAAGCGGTGCTGCGGCAGTACCTGCGTGGCCTGGAGCCTGTCGAGCAGGTCGTCCCCACCCTCGAACGACCCCCGCGGAGGCCCACCTGTGAGACTCGGACGCCAGCACTTCGGTGACGACGAGGCGCTGATGATGGCGATCGTCAACCGCACCCCCGACTCCTTCTTCGACAAGGGCGCCACCTGGGCCGAGGACGCGGCGTTCGCCCGCGTGGGCGAGGTGGTCGAGCAGGGTGCCGAGATCGTGGACATCGGCGGGATCAAGGCCGCGCCCGGCGTGGAGATCTCACCCGCCGAGGAGAAGGCGCGGGTGGTCGACTTCGTGGCGCGGGTGCGTGCGTCGTACCCGGGCCTGGTGATCTCGGTCGACACCTGGCGTGCCGAGGTCGGCGACGCGGTCTGCGCGGCCGGCGCGGACGTGCTCAACGACGCGTGGGGCGGTGCGGACCCGGAGTCTGGTCGACGTCGCCGCGGCCCACGACGTGGCGATCATCTGCACCCATACCGGCGGGGTGACCCCGCGGACCCGCCCCTACCGGATCGAGTACGACGACGTGGTCGCCGCCGCCATCGCCGACACCACGGCCTACGCGCAGCGGGCCCTGGACGCTGGCGTCGCGCGGGAGTCGATCGTCATCGACCCGGCCCACGACTTCGGCAAGAACACCTTCCACTCCCTGGAGGTGACCCGCCGGATCGGCGAGATGGTCGCCACCGGCTGGCCGGTGCTGGTGTCGCTGTCCAACAAGGACTTCGTCGGCGAGACGCTCGGTCTCGACGTGGGCGAGCGGCTGGTCGGCACCCTCGCCGCGACCTCGGTCTGCGCGCTCGCCGGGGCCCGCATCTACCGCGTGCACCAGGTGGTGGAGACCCGGCAGACCGTCGACATGGTGTGGTCGATCGCCGGGCGCCGCCCGCCGCTGCGCGCGATCCGGGGCATCCAGTGACCGGCCCCGTGGTCCTGGTGCCGGGCGTGCCGGCCCTGCTCCCGTCGTACGCCTCGCTGGAGGACCCGGTCGCCGCCCTGCGCGTCGCGGCTCTCGACGCCGTGCGCCGGCTCGGGCCGCGGGTGCGGGTCCGTGCCTCCGGACCCTCCGGAGCGCGGGTCGCGGCCGCGCTGGTCGCCGCGACCGGCGGCACCGTCGTCGACGACGGCGAGACCGGTGTGCTGGTCGTCGGCAACGGATCGGCCACCCGCACGGAGAAGGCGCCCGGTCACCTCGACGAACGAGCCGCGGCCTTCGACGACGCACTGCGCACCTCCTTCGCCGGGATCGACGCGGACCTCGCAGCCGCGCTCTGGGCCGACACCGCCTGCCTGGGCGAGCCTGCCGCCGCTCGGCGAGGCAGAGGTGCTCTACGACGACGCGCCCTTCGGCGTGCAGTACTGGGTCGCCGTCTGGCGGACGCCGTGACCACCCGGACCTCCCGGGGTCCGCGGCCGCCGTGGCAGGTCGCCGGCGTGGTGGCGGTGGCGTTCGTCGTGCTGCTGTGGGGGATCGAGGTGCTCGACGTGGCCGCGTCGCACCGGCTCGACGGCTGGGGGATCCGGCCGCGCGACGGTGAGGGCCTGCTCGGCATCCTCGCCGCGCCGCTGCTGCACGGCGGCTGGGAGCACCTCGGCGCGAACACCGTCCCGGCGCTGGTGCTGGGGTTTCTCACCCTCGCCACCGGCCTGGCCCGCGGGCTCGCCGCGACGGCCGTGATCTGGCTGGCCGGCGGGCTCGCGGTCTGGCTGGTCGCGGGCAGCGGCTCGGTGCACATCGGCGCGTCCGGGCTGATCTTCGGCTGGATCACCTACCTCGCCGTGCAGGGCTTCGTGGACCGCAAGCCCGCCGAGATCCTGATCGGCGTGGTCGTGCTGGTCGTCTACGGCAGCGTGCTGTGGGGCGTGCTGCCCGGGACGCCGGGCGTCTCCTGGCAGGGCCACCTCTTCGGTGCGCTCGCCGGCGTTCTCGCCGCCGTCGTCGTGAGCGAGCGCGGTCTCGCGGGCCGCTACCCTCACCGTCGTGACCGCTGACCTGCTGATCGATCGCGACCGCCTCGGACCCGGTGTCCTCGAGGTGACCTTCAACCGGCCCGAGCGCCGCAACGCCTTCACCAAGGCGATGTACGGCGAGCCTGCGTGCCCTGTGGGAGGCGACGGCCGCCGACCGGTCGGTCGGCGTGGTCGTGCTGCGTGGCGCGGGTGGCAAGGCGTTCGCGGCGGGCAACGAGATCAGCGACTTCCTCGAGGCCGACGCCGTCGAGTACGAGAACTGGATCCGGGAGATGTTCGACCGGCTCTGGGCGCTGCCCCAGGTCACGATCGCCGCCATCGACGGCGTCTGCGTCGGCGGCGGCCTCGCCGTCGCCACCCACTGCGACCTGCGCGTCGCGACCGCCGGCTCCCGCTTCGGCTACCCGATCGCGCGCACCCTCGGCAACGCGCTCTCCGGCTCGGTGCTCTACCGCTGCCAGGCGATCTTCGGGGAGTCGCTCACCCGGGAGATGCTGCTGGCCTCGCGGCTGGTCACCTCCGAGCGGGCCTACGGCGTGGGCGCGCTCGCGGCCGTCGTACCGGACGCGGAGGGGCTGGACGCCGAGGTCGCCGACCTCGCCGCCGGGATCGCCCAGGCCTCCCGGGTGACCATCGAGACCACCAAGCACCAGCTTGCTCACCCGCGCCCAGCCCGCCGAGGCCTCTCCGCCGGAGGAGGAGGCGCTGCTGCGCGAGGTCTACGGCGGCCCGGACTTCGCGGAGGGCGTCCGGGCGTTCCTCGCCAAGGAGAAGCCGGCCTTCGGGCGCTGATCAGCGTGCGGCGCCGCGCAGCATCTTGTTGCCGGTGGTGCTCATCGTGTCGAGGAACTTGATGCTCCGGGGCCGGGCGGCCGGCGGCAGGTCAGCGCACGCCTCGCGCACCTGGCGGGCGACCTCCGACTCGTCGTACCCGGGCTCCAGCACGATCTCGACGGCGAGCACGTGGCCAACCATCGGGTTGGGACGGCCGTAGGCGCGCACCAGGGAGACGCCGCGGACCTTGCTGACCCGGTCCTCGACGGGGATCGGGTGCACCTTGACGCCGCCGACGTTGACGACGTCGGTCTTGCGGCCGCGGAACTCGATCCGGTCGCCGACCACCTCGACCAGGTCGCCGGTGGCGCGCCAGGCACCGTCGGGGACGGCCTCCTCGCCGTGGTAGCCGAGCATCGAGGCCTTGGACAGCACCCACAGGCTCGCCGTCGGTGATCTTGAACTGCACGTCCCCACCGGACTCCAGCATCGAGACGGGCAGCCCGGGCCGGCCGTCGCGGACGGTGACGTTCTGGCCGAACTCGGTGGCGCCGTAGATCTGCGACAGGTGGGCGTCCGGGAAGCGCTCGCGCAGCCGCTCCAGGAGCGCGCCGGGCACGGCCTCGCCGCCGAGGGTGACCTGCCGCAGGCCCGGGACGGGGCCGCCGTCGGCGCTCATCTCGGCCACCAGGAAGCGCCAGAAGGTCGGGGTGCCGCTGGCGTGGGTGACTCCGGACGCGCGCATCGCGCCGAGCGCGTCGCGCGGCTGGAAGGACTCGGCGGCGACGAGTCGGGCCTGCGCGGCGAGCACGTGGATGAGGATCTGCAGGCCGCCGAACTGGTTGAGGCCGTAGGCCAGCAGCCACCGGTGGTCGGGGGCCGGCTTGATCTTGCGGACCGCCCGCAGCAGCCGGTCCCACTCGTGCCGCACGCCGCGCGGGAAGCCGCTCGTGCCGGTCGTCATCGCCATGACCGGCCGGCTCTCCGGCATCGGCGGGAGTCTCGCCCGGCGCGACCGAGGTCAGGCTCGTCGAGGGTGACGACGGGGGAGGCCAGGGTGGTCCGGTCGGTGACGACGACCTCGTGCTCGAAGCGCTCCACCATCTCCTCGACCGCCTGGTCGGTGGCCGCGAGCGGGTAGACACATGCCTCGACGCCGATCCGCGAGCAGGCGGCGAGCACGGCCAGCACGTCGGCCGGCTCCGCGAGCAGGACCGCGACGCGGCGGCTCCCGCGCTCGACGAGGGCGGTCGCGATGGCGGCGACGTCGCGGCTCAGGCTCGGCGTACGTCGTCCGGCGGGCGGGGCTGGTGACGACCACGGCGTCCGGGCGGGCGCGGGTCGCGGCGTCCAGCAGTTCGTACATGGGGAGGACTCCTGAGCAGAAGGAAGCGTTGTGCTCACAACCCCCCAGCGTGATAGCCGCACCCTAGCGTTGGTCGTGGTGTGCCGTCCTCAGGTCGGCGACAAGAGCCGCGACCTGCTCGGCGGGCGGGTCGTAGCCCGGGAAGTAGCAGCAGACCCGGTCCGCGACGCCCGGTGCGTCGCCGAAGCGCCGGACGATCTCCGCGGCGCACTCCTCGGGGGTCCCGGTGACCGCGAGGGTGGCGAGCATGGTGTCGTCCACGAGGGCCATCATGGCCGCGATCTCGCCGGTCTTGGACAGCCGGTTGGTCTCGGGCTGGAGGTCGGCCCAGCCCTCCACCTCCAGCACCGGCCGGTACGCCGGCGTGGAGCCGTAGAACGCCAGGAGCCCCCGCACGCCGGCCCGCGCGGCACTCAGGCTCCGCCTCGGTGCGACCCATCGCGACGATCGCCTGCGGGAAGACCGCGAAGTCCTCGACGCGGCGACCGGCCCGGGACAGGCCCTCGGCGACCGCCGGCAGGGTGCGCTCGTGGAAGTGGCGGTGGCTGTGGAAGGGCATGACCAGCAGCCCGTCGGCGACCTCGGCGGCGGTGCGCGTCATCAGCGGGCCCAGCGCGCCGAGCAGGACCGGGGGCGGGCCGAACGGGTTCGGGCCGGGGACGAAGGTCGGCGGCATCAGGGTGTGGGTGCTGTGCTCGCCGCGGAAGTCCAGCCGGGTGCCGTCCTGCCAGGAGCCCAGGATGGCGCGCACGGCGCTGACGATCTCGCGCATGCGGGCGGCAGGCGGGGACCAGGTGGTGCCGTACCTCTTCTCGATGTGGGGGCGGATCTGGGAGCCCAGCCCGAGCCGGAACCTGCCGCCCGTCATGAGCCTGGAGGTCCCATGCGGTGTGCGCCAGGTGCATCGGCGAGCGGGGCATCGCGATGGCGACGTTGGTCATCAGGTCGGCGTCGACCTGGCCGGCGACGGCGGCCAGCGGCAGGAAGACGTCGTGCGGGCCCTCGAAGGTGAACAGCCCGGCGGCACCGGCCTCGGTCAGGCTCCCGGGCACGGACCAGCGCGCGGTCGGGGCGGGCATCGAGCCTGCAGGTCGACGAGCACGCGCCCATCAAAGCGGATCGACGCGCCGCCGTCCGCCGATCGCGACGCCTGCCGGGCTCAGGAGCCGTTGCCCCACACGACGGGAGCGGAGAGCACGTCGGGGAACTTCTCCTCGGCGTACCTGAGGTGCTGGTGGACGTGGTCCTGCATGGCCGCGGCCGAGGCGGACGGGTCGCGCCGGGCGATCGCCTCGTAGATGGCGAGGTGCGCCTGGTGGACCGCGGAGCGTCGTACCTCGTGGTGGTCGACGCCGATCGCGGAGTCGTCGAGGATGCCGAGCAGCGCGTCGACGAGGTAGCCGAGGATCGGGTTGCCGCAGCCGTGCGCGATCACGTGGTGGAAGCGCCTGCTCTCCTCCTGGAGGACCGTCTGGTCGTCGAGGTGGTCGTGCATGTTGTCGACGCTGGCCTCGAGCGCAGCGAGCCTGCTCGTCGGGCATGAGACTCGGCCGCGAGCCTGGGCCAGCATCGGCTCCAGGCCGCTGCGGGCCTCGGCGATCGTGCGGAAGGGTGCGTCGGCGAACTGCAGCAGCAGGGTGAGCGAGGTGGCGAGGCTGGTCGCGTCGGGGTGCTGGACGACGGGACCGCCGCCGGGGCCGGGCTTGAGGGAGATGACGCCCTGCGACTCCAGGAAGCGCAGCGACTCGCGCAGCGTGCCGCGCCCGACCTCGTAGTCCTCGAGCATGATCCGCTCGGGGGGCAGGCGGTCGCCGACGGTGTTGCCACGCCGGTTGATGTCGCCGACGATGCGCTGCGCGAGCAGCATGGCGGTCTTCTGGGGCCGCACCGGTGTGGAACTCATCGCTTCACCTCTGGTCTCGCCGGATCCCGTTCCCCGGAGATCGGCGGGTAGGGCTGCTGAATCATAGGCATGAATTCGTTCCGCCGTACCGTGGCCCCGTGCACCGGATCTTCACCACCAGCGTCGCCTCGGTCTACCCGCACTACGTCACCAAGGTCGAGCGCAAGGGCCGCACCCAGGCCGAGTCTGGACGAGGTCATCTGCTGGCTCACCGGCTTCTCCGAGGACGAGCCTGGCCGCGCACCTGGCCGACGAGACGACCTTCCTCGACTTCTTCGCCGCTGCCACGCTGAACCCCGCCGCCTCGCTCATCACCGGCTCGGTCTGCGGCGTGAAGGTCCAGGACGTCGAGGACCCGCTGATGCAGAAGATCCGCTACCTCGACAAAGCCTGGTCGACGAGCTCGCCAAGGGGCGGCCGATGGAGAAGGTCCTCCGCGGCTGACATCGCCTACGCTGCCGCCATGGCGAGCGTGGTGATCGGACGAGTCGGTACGACGGTGAACGTCGGCACCGGCGTCTGCGTCAAGACCGGCCGCCCCACCACGCAGAAGGTCACCCTCCGCGGCGCCACCACTCCCGGCTGGGTGGACTTCCTCGTCATCTTCAGGCTTCCTGAGCCTGGCTGGTGGCGACCACCGGCTCCTCCCGGCGCTACCGGATCGACGTACCGCTCCTGCACGAGGTGCACGACCGCTGGCGCCGCCGCAACCGCCTCGCCTGGCTCGTTGGTGGAGGCGGCTTCGTCCTCGCCGTCGTCAGTGTGGTCTCCGGCAAGGAGCTCGCCGGGCTGTTCCTCGGGATGGCTGCGGCGGGACTGGCGCTGGGCGTCGCCAATGCGCTGATCGACAACGTCGGAGTGCGACAGACCCGATCGGGAGAACTGGTGCTGACCCGGGCGCACCAAGCGGCCGTCGACGCGATCGCGCACGCGGGGGCCACGGCCGACTGACCTGGCGGCCGGGCGGACGGCTGATCACGACAGCCGACTCCGGCAGGGGCAGGTTCTTTGCGGCGGCGGAGTGACGCAAGGTCCTGGTTGTTGGCGGGATCGCGCAGCGCGGTGACCGGCACGCTCATGAGCGGACAAGGCTAGTCCCACCAGTCCCACAGGCCTCTTCAGTTACCAGGAACGCCGTACCCACGAAATTTTACTTGCCAAGTTTTGAGGGTCGTAGCCGGGTATACCGGGGTCTTCTCAGGCGTACCCGGGTCTTCTCGGGTCAATTTGTGCCCCCTGGTGGGCAAGAAGACCTACGCGCCCGTGGATGGACTGTTGCGGACGTCATTCTCGTCAGGGAGACTGATGGCGACGAGGTACTTACAGCGATGTAACTACTGGGGTCAAGCGTCAGTCCGATCCGTGGCGGCGCTGTCGATGAGATAAGGAGCACAAACACCATGAAGTGTCAGATCAGGAAGTCCACGAATGGGCAGTTCTTCGTCCGTGTCGTGGCCAGCAACGGGGCCATCCTGGCCGCCTCCGAGACCTACGCCGCCAAGGCGAGCGCGCAGAACTGCGCGAACATCATCGCCAACGGCGGAACGGTCGAGGACTGGACCTGATCCTAGGGTCCTAGAAAGGCGCGAGGCCCGGGGACGTATCCAGATGCTTGAAGGTCATCTGGAGGTCGCCGGGCCTTCGCGTTTCTCAACATAGGCTCCGCCGCCCACGGGACGCAGCAACTCGCCGTGTTCTTTTCCGAAGGCGTTGTGCCGGGCGCTTTCCGGAGTAGGCCGTCGAGGTGGTTTCGCAGAACGTTGATCACCGCCAGTTTGTCGCGCCGTACGCACGGCGCCTAGACAAACGTGACGATCGAGAACCACCTTCGCCGCGAACCGGTACTTGCCTGCGGCGGGTTCCGACGCGACGCTCTTGTGAGCGACCCTCGAGCATGGCCGCCTTGATGTGAATTTCCGGAGCCGTGGCCACGCAAGAGGCCCGCCCCATCAGGGACGGGCCTCTCGCATCAAGCACTCAGCCTCTTGTTCGCCTTCCGAGCCCGAGAGGCCATCTTCGCCCGCTCGTTCGCGTCCAGGTTCACCTTGCGGATCCGGACGGTCTCGGGCGTGATCTCCACGCACTCGTCCTCGCGGCAGAACTCCAGGCACTGCTCCAGCGACGAACTTCTTCGGCGGGATGAGCTTCTCGAAGTTGTCGGAGGTGGCGGAGCGGATGTTGGTCTGCTGCTTCTCCTTGGTGATGTTGACGTCCATGTCGTCGGCGCGGGAGTTCTCGCCGACGATCATGCCCTCGTAGACCTCGGTGCCGGGCTCGACGAAGAGCACGCCGCGCTCCTGCAGCGACGTCATGGCGTACGCCGTGGCGGCGCCGGAGCGGTCGGCGACGAGGGAGCCGGACTGGCGGGAGCGGATCTCGCCGGCCCAGGGGAAGTAGCCCTCGGAGATGGAGTGGGCGATGCCGGTGCCGCGGGTCTCGGTGAGGAAGTCGGTGCGGAAGCCGATCAGCCCCCGAGCCGGTACGACGAACTCCATCCGCACCCAGCCGGTGCCGTGGTTCGTCATGCCCTCCATGCGGCCCTTGCGGTTGGCGAGCAGACTCGGTGATGGTGCCGAGGAACTCCTCGGGCGCGTCGATGGTGAGGCGCTCGAAGGGCTCGTGGGTCTTGCCGTCGACCTCGCGGACGACGACCTGAGGCTTGCCGACGGTGAGACTCGTAGCCCTCGCGGCGCATCTGCTCGACGAGGATGGCCAGCGCCAGGCTCGCCGCGGCCCTGGACCTCCCACGCGTCGGGACGCTCGGTGGGCAGGACGCGGAGCGAGACGTTGCCGATCAGGCTCGGAGTCGAGGCGGTCCTTGACCAGGCGGGCGGTGACCTTGTGGCCCTTGCCGCCCTTGCCGACGAGCGGGGAGGTGTTGGTGCCGATCGTCATCGAGATGGCGGGCTCGTCGACGTGGATGAGCGGCAGCGCGACGGGGCTCTCCGGGTCGGCGAGGGTCTCGCCGATGGTGATGTCCGGGATGCCGGCGACGGCGACGATGTCACCGGGGCCGGCGGACTCGCCGGGCTTGCGCTCGAGACCCTCGGTGACGAGGAGCCTCGGTGATCTTGACGTTCTTCACACCGCCGTCGCGCTGCATCCAGGCGACCTGCTGGCCCTTCTTGAGGGTGCCTTGCTTGATGCGCAGCAGCGCGAGGCGACCCAGGAAGGGCGAGGCGTCGAGGTTGGTGACGTGGGCCTGGAGCGGCGCGCCCTCGTCGTAGACCGGCGCGGGGATGGTCTCCAGGATGGTGCGGAACAGCGGCTCGAGGTCGGTGCCCTCGGGCAGCGTGCCGTTCTCCGGCTTGGTGAGCGAGGCGATGCCGGCCTTGCCGGAGGCGAAGACGACGGGGAAGTCCAGGGCGTCCTGGGAGTGGTTCTCGTCGAGCAGGTCCATGAAGAGACTCGTAGGTCTCGTCGACGACCTCGTCGATGCGGGCGTCACCGCGGTCGGTCTTGTTGACGACCAGGATCACCGGCATGTCGGCGTTGAGCGCCTTGCGCAGCACGAAGCGGGTCTGGGGGAGCGGGCCCTCGGAGGCGTCGACCAGCAGCACGATGCCGTCGACCATCGACAGGCCGCGCTCGACCTCGCCACCGAAGTCGGCGTGACCGGGGGTGTCGATGATGTTGATGACCATGTCGCCGTCGGCGAGCTCCTGCGCGGAGGGGCCGCGGTAGTGCACCGCGGTGTTCTTCGCGAGGATCGTGATGCCCTTCTCGCGCTCGAGGTCACCGGAGTCCATCACGCGCTCGGCGACACCCTCGGCCTGGTGGGCGCTGAACGCGCCGGCCTGGTGCAGCATGGCGTCGACGAGGGTGGTCTTGCCGTGGTCGACGTGGGCCACGATGGCGACGTTGCGGAGATCGGTACGACGAGTCTGGGACACGAGGGTTCAGCCTACTGGCGCCGGACCTTCCGCCTCGCATCGTCGCGCCCGCCCCTAGACTCCCTCCATGCAGACCATCGGCCTCGTCGGCGGCATGTCCTGGGAGAGCAGCGCGGCCTACTACGAGGCGCTGAACCGTGGCGTGGAGGAGCGGCTGGGCGGCTTCCACTCAGCCAGGAGCGTCCTCGCCTCCGTCGACTTCGCCGAGGTGACGACCCTCCAGGAGGCCGAGGACTGGGACGGCGTGGCCGCGATCCTGCGCGACGCCGCGCAGTCGGTCGAGCGGGCCGGCGCCGACTTCCTGATGCTCTGCACGACGACCTTCCACCGCGTCGCCGAGCAGGTCCAGGACGCCGTCGCGATCCCGCTGCTGCACCTCGGCGACGTGGTCGCCGAGTCCTGCAAGGAGCAGGGCGTGGAGACCGTGGCCCTGCTCGGCACCAAGTTCGCGATGTCGCGCACCTTCTTCACCGACCGGATCGCCAGCCACGGCCTGGGCGTGCTGGTGCCGGAGGCCGGTCACCACGACGAGTCTCAACCGGATCATCTACGACGAGCCTGGTGCACGGGAAGGTCCTCGACGACTCCCGCCGTTCGGTCGTTTCGATCATCAGCGAGTCGTGGGACGCCGGCGCCGGTGGCGTGATCCTGGGCTGCTCCGGTTCGGGTCGCTGGTGCGCCAGGCCGACTCCGAGTCGCCGGTCTTCCCCTCGACCGCGCTGCACGTGGCGGCGGCGCTGGACCGCGCGCTCGCCTGATCTTTCCCGGGCTCAGCCGGCGGGCCGGACCATCCCCTTGCCGCGCAGCTTGCTCCACGAAGGCGACCACGTCGGCGCGGCAGTCCTGTGCCGTGACGTCGTACTCACTCGCCACCAGGGCAACCAAACTGTCCACGTCGTGCGGCTGCGCCAGTGCCTGCCAGAGCGTGGCGGCGACGCCCTTGACGGCGTAGTACTCGCCCGCCTCGGCGCTCATCATCACGAACTCCCCGCCCATCTCGACCGCCTCCCAGCCGGGCGCGCGGACCCAGCGGGGCTCAGGCTGTGCGGGCATGGCGCCCCTCCCGTTCGGTGGCTGCGATGTCGGCGAGGATGGCGTCGGCCGACGCGACCACGGAGTCCACGCCGCGGGGCCGGTCCACCCGGGTCATCCGGGCGGTGGCGGCGAGCGCGGCGCTCCGTGCCAGGTGGGTACGACGCGCGGTCCCGACGAGCACCTCGTTGCGGTAGGCGTGCTCGTGCAGTGCGGTGAAGACCTCCGCCCCGCGCTGCGGGACGAGCCGCAGCGGCCCGTCGTGCCGGTCGAGCACGTAGAGCCAGCGCACCGGGAGCGGCGCCAGGCCGGCCCGCTCGATCGGCAGGTGGAACTTGTCGTGCTCCGCGCGCACCCGGGACAGCCCGCCCGAGCCGACGCCGAGCCGGTCCAGGGCGTCCTGCCACAGCCTGATCCGCGGGAAGCCCGGCAGCGCGTGGCCGGTGGCGTCGACCGGCACCACGTCGTCGCTGAGCACGTCGAGCCCGCGCCGGTGCATCTCCGCGGCGAGCGTGGACTTCCCGGCGCCCGAGTGGCCGAGCACGACGGCGCAGGCCGAGCCGACCCGGAAGGCGTTGCCGTGCAGCACCAGGAGGCCGCGTTGCACGAGCAGGCAGCCGAGGGCGGTGCCGAGCAGGAACAGCCGTACGGCGCCCGGGTCCGCGCCGTCGTACGGCTGCACGGTGATCCGGCAACCGCGCTCGGCGAGGAACCGCCCCACCTCCGGTACGTCGACGCCGGTGGCCTCGCCGTCGACCCACAACCCCAGCGGGAGCGGCACCGCGGCCGGGCCCGGCGTGGCGACCGGCCCCACCCGGATCGTCACGTCGGGCCCGGCCGCGGGCGCGGGAGCCAGGCTCCGGCAGCGGCAGACTCGCTGTCGAGCACCAGGCCGTAGCAGGAGAGGTGCATGCGCTGATCCCCTAGTGTCGAGGAGCCCAGACGAAGGCACCGACCTCGGCCCAGTCACGGGTCGAGCCGCCGGTCACCGTGACCCCGCCGGCCGACACCCACGCATGGGCCTTGAGCGAGCCGGACGCGTCGCGGCGCACGCCGAAGGTCACCCGGTGCGGCACGCGCAGCGCGCGCAGCAGCAGTCGGGCACTCAGCGCCTGCGGGTAGCAGTCGGAGCGCCACGGCGTCCGAGTCGCCGCGACCTGCACGAGCCAGCCGATGCGCCTGGCCCGGCCGGCTTCCCGTGGACCGGCGGGTGGCAGCGAGGCTGCCGCGCGAGGCGCCCGGTGGTCACCGAGCAGGTGTCGGACCGCCCGGAACGGGAGGACCAGGGTGAGCAGCCGGGTCAGGCCCAGCAGCACCCAGGTCGCCGCGAGGGCGAGCCGGGCTCGGTTCGTCAGCTGCCGAGACCGAGGTTGATGTCGAGGTCGACCTCGATGTCGTGCGTGGCCCGGAGGCTCAGCGTCTCGAGGACGGGCGGTGTGTAGGTCGGCTTCATGCGGACTCCTGAGGGTTCGGACGGCGAACGGGAGGACTCGCCGTCGTCCGTCAAACGCGGCTCGCACCCCGAGGGAACGGCCCATCCACGATTTTAACTCTGTTCGGCTGCCGGGTCCGGCGGCGCGTGCGACGCTCGCGCCGTGACCGCCGCCCACGACCTGCTCCGGAGGCTCGTCCGCGGTGCACTGGCGGCTGAGGAGGGACACCTCGTCGGACCCGTGGACCTCGGTGGCGTGGACGTGGCCGACCTCCTCGCCGTCGTACGGCGCCACCGGGTCGCGGAGGCGCTGCGCACCGGGGCGGAGCCACTCGCCCTGCCGGCCGAGTCTGGTCGAGGGCCTGGACGCCTGGCGCGCGCTGGCCCGGCCGCGGCTGCTGCTGCAGGCGATGGAGACGGTGCGCGCGTGCGCCCTGCTGGCGGGTCACGGGATCGACGTCCTGGCCTTCAAGGGCCGGGCGCTCGCGGTGCTGACGACCGGCGACGCGAGCGCCCGCGGCCCCGGCGACGTGGACCTGCTGGTGGCGCCCGAGCAGGTGGTCGACGCGCACCGTGTGCTGCTGGCCGGGGGCTGGGCGCTGCGCGAGGAGGGGCGGGTCGAGCCGGACACCTGGGCCTGGCGGCACGTGAGCCGCTGGGGCAACGCACTGACCTATGCCGGCCAGGGCGCCGACATCGACCTGCACTGGCGTCTGGACCCGAGCCCCGGTGCGCTCCCGCCGTTCGCGGTGCTGCACGGTCGGCGCGCCGAGGTCCCGCTCGGTGGCAGCCTGCTGCCCACGCTGAGCCCCTACGACGCCCTGCGTCACTCCGCCTCCCACCGCGAGGGCTGGGTGTGGCTGCGCACGCTGGTGGACCTGCGCCGGCTGGCCCGCGACCCGGCCGTCCTGGAGGGCGAGCTTGCGACCGGTCGCGCTCACCTCGCTGGCGATCGCGCGGGCGACGGTCGGGCTGCCGGCGGACGTGCCCGGGCCGGTGCACGACCGGCTGGACCGGGTGCCGAGGGCCGTGGTCGAGCAGGCGCTGGGCTACCACCGCGCTGCCGTACCGGGCTCCTTCGGCGGGGGTGCCGGCAGCGCGCTGACCTTCCGTCACCGGCTCGCCTCGCGCAGCACCTCGGCGGACCTGCGGCACGCCGCGGTCAGCCTCGTGCTGCCCGCGCACGCGGCGCTGCCGGTGCGCTCGCGGGCCGCCTGGACCGGCGTCCCGTGGGCGCTCGCGCTGCGCCTGCGCACGCTCGTGCGCAGCCGGCTCAGACGCGGTGGACCTTGTGCTGGGCGGCCTGGGCGCGCGGCTTGATCACCAGGCTCGTCGATGTTGACGTGCGCGGGCCGGGTCGCGATCCAGGTGATCGCGTCGGCGACGTCGTCGGCCACCAGCGGGTCGGGAACACCGGAGTAGACCGCGTCCGCCTTCGCCCTGGTCGCCCTCGAAGCGCACCAGCGAGAACTCCTCGGTGTGCACCATCCCGGGCGCCACCTCGCTGACCCGCACCGGCTGGTCGAAGAGCCTCCAGGCGCAAGGTCTGGGTGACGGCCTTCGTGCCGTGCTTGGCCGCGGTGTAGCCCGCCCCGCCCTCGTAGACCAGGCGGCCCGCGGTGGAGCCGACGTTGACGATCACGCCCGCGCCGCTGGCGACCAGGGCGGGCAGCAGCGCCTGGGTGACCTGCAGGACGCCGAGCACGTTCACGTCGTACATCCGCCGCCAGTCCTCGGGGTCGGCCTCGGCGACCGGGGCCAGCCCGAAGGCACCGCCGGCGTTGTTGACCAGCACGTCCAGGCGCGGGCCGACGGCGTCGGCGAGCGCGGCGACCTGGGCGGCGTCGGTGACGTCGCAGGCGACCGCCCGGCCGCCGATCTCCGCGGCCAGCGCCTCGATCCGATCGGTACGGCGCGCCGCGCACACCACCTCGAAGCCCGCCTCCGCCAGGTGGCGCGCGGTGGCCGCGCCGATCCCGCTGGAGGCTCCTGTCACGACAGCGATCCGGGTGCTCATGGACCCCATCTTCCCCGGTAGGGAATGCCGGGCACACTGAGAGGGTTGAGCCGTTCGCCAGAAGTCGGACGCGAGGAGGGTGCATGGGGGAGTCGCGGATCGGGCGCGTCGCCATGATCAGCCTGCACACCTCGCCCCTCGACCAGCCGGGCACGGGCGACGCGGGCGGCATGAACGTCTACGTCGTCGAGGTGGCCCGCCGGCTCGGCGCGTGCGGCATCGACGTCGACGTCTTCACCCGGGCCACCAGGCTCCTCCCTCGACCCCGTCGTCCGGCTCTCCGACCAGGTCACCGTGCACCACGTGCACGCCGGCCCCTTCGAGGGCCTGAGCAAGGAGCAAGCTTGCCCGGCCAGCCTGTGCGTCTTCGCCCGTGAGGTCTTGCGCGCCGAGGCCGCCCACCCGGCCGGGCACTTCGACGTCGTGCACTCCCACTACTGGCTCTCCGGCCAGGTCGGCGCGCTCGCGCGCGACCGCTGGGGCGTGCCGCTCGTGCACTCGATGCACACCATGGCGAAGGTCAAGAACGAGGCACTCGCCGAGGGTGACACCCCCGAGCCGCTGGAGCGGGTGATCGGCGAGGAGCAGGTGGTCGAGGCCGCCGACGTGCTCATCGCCAACACCGACCTCGAGGCCAAGCAGACTCATCAACCTGTACGACGCCGAGCCGGGTCGCGTCGAGGTCGTCCACCCCGGTGTCGACACCTCGGTCTTCCGTCCGTCCTCGCCCGCCGAGCGGCAGCGCGCGCGCCGTGAGCGGGACCTGCCCGACGACGCGCTGGTGCTGCTCTTCGCGGGCCGCATCCAGCCGTTGAAGGCACCCGACGTGCTGCTCCGGGCGGTGGCCGAGCCTGCTGTACCGCCGCCCGGGTCTGCGCTCCCGGCTCGTCGTACCCGTCGTCGGGGGGCCGTCCGGCAGCGGCCTGGAGCGCCCCACCGCGCTCGCCCAGGCTGGCCGCCGAGCCTGCGCATCGACGACGTGGTCCGCTTCGTGCCGCCGGTGCCGCAGCACGAGCTCGCCGGCTGGTACGCCGCCGCGTCGCTGGTCGCCGTGCCGTCGTACAACGAGTCGTTCGGGCTGGTCGCCGCCGAGGCCCAGGCCACCGGAGCCCCCGTCATCGCCGCCGCCGTGGGCGGGCTGACCACCGTCGTGCGCGACGGGCACAGTGGTCTGCTCGTCGACAGCCACGACGCGACCGTGTGGGCGGCCGCGCTGGAGAAGGTCGTCCTCGACGCGGACCTGCGCGACCGGCTGGCCGCCGGCGCGCTGGTGCAGGCCGAGCAGTTCACCTGGGAGGCGACCGCCGCCCAGACCCTGGCCGTCTACGAGCGCGCGCACTCCCTGATGCGCGAGGAAGCAGGAGCGCTGCGATGACCGACCCCCGCGACGTCGTACGGGAGCACCTGAAGGCCAACGAGATCGAGTTCGAGGAGACCGAGGGCGTCTTCAGCCTTCGCGCTGCCCGGCGAGAAGAAGGCTGCAGACCCCGGTTCGGCTCGACCTCGGCCCCCACGCGCTGGGCGTGCACGCCTTCGTCTGCCGCCGTCCCGACGAGGAGTTCGAGCGGGTCTACCGCTGGCTCCTGGAGCGGAACATGAAGATGTACGGCGTCGCCTTCGGCATCGACCACCACGGCGACATCTACCTCGACGCCCGCCTGCCGCTCTCCTCGGTCACCCCCGACGACCTCGACCGGCTGCTCGGCTCGGTGCTGACCTACGCCGACGAGTCGTTCAACACCATCCTCGAGTCTCGGCTTCGCGTCCTCCATCCGCAAGGAGTGGGAGTGGCGCAACGACCGTGGGGAGTCGACCGCCAACCTCGAGGCCTTCCGCGGCTGGCTGGAGCAGGGCGAGCAGCCGGGACCGCCCGAGGCCTGAGCGTCAGGGACGGGCGCGCAGGGTGCGCGGCGCGCTCCACGCACCGCGGCCGGCCTTGGAGCTCGCGGCCACCTTGCAGCCTGTAGGACCTGCCGCGGCGCAGCCCGGTCACCACCACGACCGACGAGCCCGGCGCCCCGCTGGCGCGCACCACGTGCCCCGAGGCGCTGCGGCAGTAGGCGGCGTACGACGTGACGCGCGCCCCGCGCGGCAGCGCCCGGGTGTGCACGAGCACGCCTCGGCGGGCCGTCTTGCGGACCGTGCGGGCGAGTGCCGGGCGGGTCGGCGTGATCCGGGCCGCGTCGACGAGCAGCCGCTTGCGGGAGAAGGTGAAGCCCGAGGCCTCGATGAAGAATCCGCCTCCGTCGGGGTCGTGCCAGGTGACGAACTTCCCGGCCGCCGGCGCGCCGGTGGGCGTCTTCACCGCGCCGGCGAGGCTCGTGGAGGTCAGCGTCTCCGGGTTCGGGATGCCCATGTCGGTGCGCATCAGGTCGTAGGAGACGCGGAAGCGGATCGAGCCGGTGATGACGGTGCTGCCGTCGGCGTAGTAGTGCGGCGCGGCGATGTCGGTCGTCAGGGCGTGCGACCCGTCGGGCTGCTCCTCGAAGAAGATGCCGTTGTAGTAGGCGTTCGTGCCGACGTACATCCCGATGCTGGTGTCGGTCGGGTCGGTGAGCTGGGCGATGTCGCCGCCGAAGCGGACGGCGTCGCTGCTCGCGGTGGCCGGGCACGCCCAGGGCCACACGTCGAAGTTGCAGCCGAGCGCCCAGCGCACCGGCTTGCCGGCGATCCGGATCAGGTGGTTGCCGGAGGCGTCGGTGCCGCGGTCGACATCGGCGAGCCTCATCGTGCCCAGCATCCGCTGCGGGTCGAAGGTCTTGCCGGTGTTGACGACCACCACCAGGTCGTCGCTCAGCGCGGGCGCGACACCCTCCAGACTCCAGGTTGACCTCGCGGTAGCCCGTGAACGACTGCGGGCCGTTCAGCACCAGCCCGGTCGGGCTGCTGGAGGTCTGGGCGACGCCGTTGATGGTGAACGACTGGATGCACGGCGTCACCAACGGCGTGCCGCACCAGCGCTCGGTGTAGTCCGCCCGCGCGGGCGGCGCGGAGACGCCGACGACGGCCACCAAGGACGCCCCGAGCAGCACGATGGAACCCACGAGTCCGGTACGACGGCGCATGGGCCCACTGTCGCTCCGCGCCCGACGGGCTGGCGGCGGATCGCCGGATTCTTTACCTTCGCTCAGTCCTCGGCCGGCTGCTCCTCCAGGAAGGGCCGCACCTCGATCCACTCGTGGATCGGCTGCCCGTCCCGGCCCGGCGCGGCGGACAGGCTCGCGGCGGCCTCGTAGGCCTGCTCCGGCGAGTCCACGTCGATGACCATCCAGCCGGCGATCAGCCTCCTTGGTCTCCGGGAACGGGCCGTCGATCACGGGCGGGAGGCCCTCGCCGTCGTACCGGACGAAGGTGCCCTCGGGAGCCAGCGCCTGGGCGTCCACGAGACTCACCGCGCGAGCGCATGTCGTCGGCCCAGTCGCGCATGAACTGCACGTGGGCGGCGACCTCCTCGGGCACCCACTGGTCCATCGGCACGTCGGCGCCGGGGACCGGCGCCGGGCCGGAGCCTGCGGTGGTAGTGCTTCAACAGCAGGTACTTCGCCATGGGCTCTCCTCAGGGTCCGAGGCGTCCATCTTGCCCGGTTGTCGGCGGCCGTCCCTACAGTGCTCCCGTGACGAAGCGTGGGTGGACGCTGTTCCTGGCGATGTGCGTGATCTGGGGCCTTCCCTACCTGTTCATCCGGATCGCCGTCGAGCACGTCTCGCCCGCCGGCCTGGTCTTCCTCCGCACGGCGCTCGCGGCGCTGGTCCTCCTGCCGCTGGCCCTGGCCCGCGGCGAGGTCGCCCCGGTGCTGCGCCGCTGGCGGCCGCTGGCGCTCTTCGCGGTCATCGAGATCATGGTGCCGTGGGTGCTGCTCGGGCACGCCGAGCAGCGGATCTCCTCCTCGCTGGCCGGGCTCCTGGTCGCGGCGGTGCCGCTCTTCGGCGCGCTGGCCTTCCTGGTGACCGCGCAGGCCGAGCGCTTCACCCGGACCCAGGCGGCCGGGCTGGTGCTGGGCTTCGCGGGCGTCGCCTGCCTGGTCGGGCTCGACCTCGACCACGTCGACCTGCTCGCGGTTGCGGAGATGCTGGGCGTCGCGGTCTGCTACGCCGCGGGCCCGCTGGTGCTGACCCGGTGGCTCTCCGACGTGTCCGGCCTGGGCGTGATGGGCTGCGCGCTGACCCTCACCGCGCTGGTCTACCTGCCGTTCGGGGTCCTCGACCCGCCGACCGGCCTGCCCGGCAAGGCGTGGGGCAGCATCGTCGTGCTGGGGCTGGTCTGCACCGCCCTCGCCTTCGTGGTCTTCCTCGCCCTGATCAGGGAGGCGGGGCCGACCCGGTCGACGATCATCACCTACGTCAACCCCGCGGTCGCGATCGTGCTCGGGGTGCTGCTGCTCGACGAGAAGGTCACCACCGGCATGCTCGTCGGCTTCCCGCTGATCCTCGTCGGCTGCTTCGTCGCCGCGGGCAGCCGGGCCGCCGAGGCGGATGCCACCGCGGTGGCCAGCACCGAGCCGGCCGCGGACGTGGTCGTCGAGATCGAGGGCGACGCTCAGACCGCCGGCTCCTGAGCCGGCGCCGCGGGCGCGACGGTCGCCGCGGGCTTCGACGGGGCGCGGCGCGCGATGCCGACGCCCAGCAGCGCGAGCACCCCGCCGACGTAGGCGACCGGCGGCGGGACCTCGTCGAGGAGGACCAGCCCGAGCACGATCGTGATCGGCGGCACCAGGTAGGTCGTGACGCCCAGCGCGGAGGCGGACATGTGCCGCAGCGCGAAGGCGTACGTCGTGAAGGCGATCGCCGTCGGGAACACCCCGAGGTAGGCCAGCCACAGGCTCGACGAGAGCGGTGCGTCCCCGGCCTGGGAGACCAGGCTGGCCCGCCCAGGGCAGGCAGGTGATCATCCCGATCGTGCACGCCAACCACGTCACGTGGACGGCGGAGAGCGAGGCGACGAGGGGCTTCTGGAGGATCACGCTGACGGCGTACACCGCGGCGGAGACCAGGCACAGCACCACGCCGAGGACGTCGCCCGAGGTCTCGCCGCCGGAGGTCGCCAGGCCGATCACCGCGACGCCGGCGAACGCGAGCGCCAGCCCGGCGGCGAGCCTGACGGGTGAACCGCTCGCGCAGGAAGGTCGCCGCGAGCAGCGCGATGAGGACCGGCGAGACCTGGATGAGCATCGCGGCAGTGCCGGCGTCGATGCGGCGCTCACCGGCGTTGAGGGCGAGGTTGTAGACGCCGAACCACAGCACCCCGATCACCACGATCGAGGCCCACTGCCGCCGGCTCGGCCGCGGCAGGCCCTGCAGCAGCGCCACCGGCGCGAGCGCGACGGCGCCGACCAGGAGCCGGCCGAAGGACAGCGCGCCGGGGGAGAAGTCCCCGGCCAGGTGCCGGATCCCGACGAACGCGCTGGCCCACAGGACCAGGGTCACCCCGACGGCGAGCAGGGGCAGGACGGCGGGCGAGCGGGGGGAGTCGGGCACGCCCCCCACGCTAGGGGGCGCGCACCGCTCCGGTCGCGCGGATTTCGGTCGTCGTACGACGACTTCCTGCCGCGTTCCTCAGACCTCGAGCTTGTAGCCCAGGCCGCGCACCGTGACGAGGTACTTCGGCTCGCTCGGCTCCGGCTCCAGCCTTGGCCCGCAGGCGCTTGACGTGCACGTCGAGGGTCTTGGTGTCACCGACGTAGTCGGAGCCCCAGACCCGGTCGATGAGCCTGGCCGCGGGTGAGCACCCGGCCCGGGTTGCGCAGGAACATCTCCAGGAGCTCGAACTCCTTGAGCGGCAGGCGCTGCTCGGTGCCGTCGACGGTCACCACGTGCCGCTCGACGTCCATCCGCACCGGCCCGGCCTCGAGGGTGTCGGGCAGCAGGCTCCTCACCCGCACCGCGGCGCAGGACCGCGCGGATCCGGGCGACCGAACTCGCGCGGGGAGTAGGGCTTGGTGACGTAGTCGTCGGCGCCGAGCTCGAGCCCGACCACCTTGTCGACCTCGTCGTCCTTGGCGCTCACCATGATCACCGGGACGTTCGACGTCTGGCGGATCGTGCGGCAGACCTCGGTGCCGGGGATGCCCGGGAGCATCAGGTCCAGCAGCACGATGTCCGCACCGTTGCGGTCGAACTCCTTGAGCGCCTCGTTGCCGTCGGCCGCGATCGCGACCTCGAACCCCTCCTTGCGGAGGAGGTAGGCGAGCGCGTCGCTGTAGGCTCTCTTCGTCTTCGACGACAAGTACCCGGGTCACGGGCGGTCCTCCTGGTCTTCCATGTGGTCGTGCTTGCGGCGGTCGGTGTCGGCCGTCGCGAGCGAGGCCAGCCCCAGGAAGGGCGACCCCTCGTCGTGGTGCGGGTGGTGGGGCAGGGACAGCGTGAAGGTGGAGCCCTGGCCCTCCACGGACCAGACTCGCACGTCCCCGCCGTGGGTGGCTGCGACGTGCTTCACGATCGACAGCCCGAGGCCGGTGCCCCCGGTGGAGCGGTGCCGGGCCGGGTCGACCCGGTAGAACCGCTCGAAGATCCGCTCGACCTCGGCCTCGGGGATGCCGATGCCCTGGTCGATCACGGAGATCTCGATGAAGTGCCCGGCCCGCTTGCGGGTCACCACCACGCGGGCGTTGGGCTCGGAGTAGGCGACGGCGTTGGCGACCAGGTTGCTCACCGCGGCGCCCACCTGCTTCTCGCTGCCGAGGACCTTGAGGCCCTCCTCGCCCTCGGCGATGACGGAGATGTCCTTCGCGGTGGCGGTCATCGAGACGAAGTCGACCGCGGAGGCGACCACCTCGTCGATGGAGACCGGCACCGGCGACTCCAGCGGCTCGTCGCCCTGCAGCCGGGACAGGCTCGATGATCTGCTGGATCAGGCGGGAGAGCCGGTCGCTCTCGGTGAGCATCCGCGAGGCGAAGCGGTAGACCGCGTCCGGGTCGTCGGAGGCGTCCTGGACGGCCTCGGCGAGCAGCCGCATCGCGCCGACCGGCGTCTTGAGCTCGTGGCTGACGTTGGCGACGAAGTCGCGCCGGACGGCGTCGACCTGGCGCTCGCGGGTACGGTCCTCGACCAGCGCCAGCACCAGGCGCGAGCCCAGCGGCGCGACCCGCGCGGTGACGTGGCGGGGGATGCCGGAGGCCCGCGGCACGATCGAACCGGTCTCGCGGATCTGGCCGTCGCGTCGTACCTGCCGGATGAGGGTGCCGAGGCTCCTCGGAGAGCAGCCTGGGAGCCGCGCACGAAGCCCATCGCGAAGGCGGGCGCGGATGCCTTGAGGACCGCGTCGGTCTCGTCGACGACGACGGCGCTGCTGCGCAGCACGGAGAGCACGGCCGCGACCCCGTCGGGGAGCAGCGGGTCCTCGGGAGCCTTGTAGAGGTTCTGCTGACGGTCGCTGAGGTGCCAGGCGAGCATGGCACCTCCGGCGACGACGGCGCCGAGGAGCGCAGCCAGGAAGGCTTGCGTCGTCGGATCCACGTCACGATCGTACGGCGACCCGCCGGGCTGTCTCGGAATCGAGAATGCCGGGCTTCGCGATGTTCACCCTGCGTTCACCGTGGTGCGTGTGCGGGACACCTGTGCGCCCTAGCCTGGGAGCATGCGTGACGCGTACACCGACCAGACTCGACGCGATCTTCGAGGACCTCGCCGGCATCAGCCGCCGGGTCCAGGTCGCGGTCAAGGATGCCACCGAGGCCCTGATGACCGGCGACTCCTCGATCGCCGAGCGGGTGATCAGCGAGGACGCCGAGATCGACCGGGCCCGCGAGCGGGTCGAGGACAACGCGTTCGGGCTGCTCTCCCTGCAGCAGCCGGTGGCCGGTGACCTGCGCACGATCGTCGCCGCGCTGCGGATGGTCGCCGAGCTCGAGCGGATGGGCGACCTGTCCGTCCACGTCGCCAAGGTCGCCCGGCTCCGGGTGCCCGACGTCGCGGTGCCGGAGGAGATCCGGCCGACCGTGCAGCGCATGGCCACCGTCGCCGAGGACATGGTCGCCCGGGTCACCCAGGTGATCGCCGGGCGCGACGTCGAGGCCGCCATCGCGCTGGGCCGCGACGACGAGGAGATGGACCAGGCTGCGTCGTACCAACTTCACCGAGTCTGCTCTCCGACGACTGGAGCCACGGCGTCGAGGCGGCCGTCGACATCGCGCTGCTCGGTCGCTACTACGAGCGGATCGCCGACCACGCGGTCTCCGTCGCCAACCGGGTGATCTTCGTCGTGACCGGGCACAAGCCCGAGCCGGCTGCCTGAGCCGGCCCGGGCTGCGCCGCGGCCTCAGGCCGCCTCGACCTCGACGGCCACCGGCTCGGGGGCCGGTACGACGCGCGGGCGGGGCCGGGCCAGCAGGCTCGCCGCGCTGACGAGCCCGATCGCCGCGATCACCGCGGCGGCGGCCAGCCCCGCGTGGGCGCCGGCGAGGAAGTCGCCGGGCACGGCGTGGCCTGCGTACACCGAGGCGATGATGGCCAGGCCGACTGCGCCACCGAGTTCGCTGCATGGTCTGCAGCAGGCCGGAGGCCGACCCCGCGTGCTCGGGCTCGACGCCCAGCAGCGCCAGCGAGGTGATCGGCATGAAGCCTGCCGCCCATGCTGATGCCCATGAGGAGCAGGGCCGGGAAGACGCCGCTCCAGTAGACTCGTCGTCTCGGTCAGCCGGGTGAGCAGCAGGAAGGCTGGTAAGCACCCCGACCGTGCCGGCCGCGATGATCGGCGGCTGCCCGAAGCGGGCGACCAGGCGCGGGGTGACCCGGGACATCGTGAACACGCTCAGCGGGATCGGCAGGAACGCGAACCCGGTCTGCAGCGGGCCGTAGCCGCGGTCCTCCTCGAAGAACTGCACCATGAGGAAGAACGTGGCGAGCATGCCGCCGTAGAGCGCGGCCATGGTGACCAGCGTGGCGACCCGGGTCCGGCTGCGGAGCAGGCCCAGGCGCAGCAGCGGGTGGCTGTGCCGGCGCTCGGTGACGACCAGGGCGGCGGCGAGCAGGACGGCGAGCGCGAGACCCAGGACGGTCTGCGGGGACGTCCAGCCGTGGTCGGGCGCCTTGATCAGCGTCCAGACCAGTGTCGCGGCGGCGCCGGTGGAGGTGATGGCGCCGACGACGTCGAAGCGGCCGGGGCGGCGGGGCGTGTCCGCGACGTACCGGCGGACGGTGAGCAGGACCGCCAGGCCGATCGGGATGTTGATGAAGAGCGTCCAGCGCCACGACAGCAGGTCGGTGAGGACGCCGCCCAGGAGCATGCCGAGCGCGGCGCCACCGGAGGAGACGGCGGTGAAGAGCGCGAGGCGACGGTTGCGAGCCGCCTCGTCGGGCGCGGAGGTGGTGATCAGGGCGAGCACCGAGGGCGCGGCGATCGCGGCGCCGACGCCCTGCAGGGCGCGGGCACCGACGAGCATCCACGGCTCGGTGGCGAGGCCGCCGAGCAGGGAGAAGACGGTGAACACCGCCAGCCCGATCCAGAAGACCGAGAGCCGGCCGAAGACGTCGCCGAGCCGGCCGCCGAGGAGCAGCAGGCCGCCGAAGGCGAGGGCGTAGGCGTTGAGGACCCACGACAGCGACGCGGCGCCGAAGTGCAGGTCGGTGGCGATGTGGGGCAGTCCGACGTTCATGACGGCGGAGTCGAGGACGAGCATCAGCCTGCGCGAGCAGCACGATCAGGATGCCGACCGACGTCGTCCGGGTGGTCGCCCGGGACGGTGCGGCGAGGAGTGCGGTGGAAGACAAGGGTGGTGTCCTGTTCTGGCCGGGGAGGCCGAGGTACGCTGTATCGGAGGGTGACTCCGGTTATCCACCACGATACGGAGGGTGTCTCCGTTTAGCAAGGGAAAAAGGTGATCTCGTTTGCGCGCCGACGCCGTCCGCAACCGTGAGCGCATCGCGGACATCGCTCGTCGGCTCTTCCGCGAGAAGGGCTACGACGCCGTCTCGATGGACGAGGTCGCCAAGAGTGCCGGCGTGGGCGTCGGCACCCTCTACCGCCACTTCCCGACCAAGGAGGCGCTCTACGACGCCGCCATCCAGGCCTGGGTGGAGACGGTGAACGCCGCCGCCGAGAAGGCGCTCGCCGGCGAGGGCACTCCCCGCGACCGGCTGCTCGCCTGGTTCGAGACCTACGTCGAGTTCCTCACCCGCCACAAGGGCGCGGCCTGGCGGATCACCAGCGCGCTGGGCGACGAGGGCTCGCCCTTCGCGGCCAAGTGCCGCACCTACCTCAGCGCCAACGAGCGGGTCATCGAGGCGTTGGCCGCCGAGGGTGCCCTGCAGGGCGAGGTCGACGCGATGCAGCCTGTGCCGACTGGTCGGCGGGGTCGCTGCCGTGGTCGACAACAGCGAGCCTGGAGCCCGCCGCGGCCCGCTCGATGCTCGCCGTCGTCGCCGACGGGGTGCTGGCCGGCTGAGACCTGCCGGCCCGGTCAGCGGGTCAGTGACCCTGGCTGGCGACGGCAGCAGCCGCCGCGGCCGCGGCCTCGGGGTCGAGGTAGCGACCGCCGGGCACGGTCGGCGCCAGGGTCTCCTCGTCGAGTCTCGTAGAGCAGCGGCATGCCGGTGGGGATGTTCAGGCCCGCGATGTCGGCGTCGCTGATGCCGTCGAGGTGCTTCACGATCGCGCGCAGGCTGTTGCCGTGTGCGGCGACCAGCACGGTCCGCCCGGCCCGCAGGTCGGGCACGATGCCGGCGTCCCAGTAGGGAAGCAGGCGGTCGATGACCTGCTTGAGCGCCTCGGCGCGGGGGAGTCTCGTCGCCGAGGTCGGCGTAGCGGGGGTCCCCGGCCTGGGAGTACTCGTCGTCGTCGGCCAGCGGCGGGGGCGGTACGTCGAAGGAGCGGCGCCAGAGCATGAACTGCTCCTCGCCGTACTCCTCGCGGATGGACTTCTTGTCCTTGCCCTGCAGGGCGCCGTAGTGGCGCTCGTTGAGACGCCACGAGCGGCGGACCGGGATCCAGTGCCGGTCGGCGGCGTCGAGCGCCAGCGCGGCGGTGTTGATCGCCCGGCGCTGCAGCGAGGTGTGCACGACGTCGGGCAGCAGCCCGGCCTCGCGCAGCGTACCACCGCCGCGGACGGCCTCGCCGCGACCCTTCTCGGTCAGGGCCACGTCGACCCAGCCGGTGAAGAGGTTCTTGGCGTTCCACTCGCTCTCGCCGTGGCGCAGCAGGACGAGGGTGTACGTCATCAGTGCTCGCTCCCGGGCACGGGAGCCTCGTTCGCGCAGGTGAAGGTGGCGTCGCCCTCGTCGCCGTGCTCCTCGCCCGCGGCCGGGCTCTCGCCGTCGGTGGCCTCGTCGGTGGCCTCGTCGGTGGCCTCGTCGCTCGCGGACGCGCTCTCCTCGGCGGTGGCGCTGTCGTCCGCGGAGGGCGTCGGGGTGGGGACCTGGGTGTACTGGAAGCAGTTCTTGACGACCTGCACGTCCAGGCTCGCGGTCTCGCCCGTGCTGAACCCGAGCTCCACGGTGACGAAGTCGCCGGCGGTGAAGTCGCCGCTCAGGTCGATCGGGGCGGCCTCGGCCAGGTTGACCGCGGCGCCCGGCGCCAGCCTTGACCGGCTTGAACTTCGCGGCGGTGAAGGTGTTGTCGGGGGAGGAGACCGACTGCAGCGAGGCGTCCTCGGTGTTGCCGTTGGACAGCGCGCCGATCAGGCGGCCCTCACCCTTCGCGGTCGCCAGCACCCGGATGCCGAGGGCCTCGACCGAGTGGTCGCGGTTGTTGGTGCCCGCGGCGATGGTGTTCACCCGGTCGGTCGGGTAGTGGAAGCCGCAGGACGAGAGCGTCACGGACGAGACCGCTGCCAGGAGCAGTCCGGCGATCGCAGTCGGGCGCAGGTGGGGCATGTCGGCAGGCCTCCGCTGGTCTGTCGGGTTCGGCCGCGGGGCGGCCGGTGGAACCGGGTGGTCGAGCGGCCTCACTCTAGCGGTCGCGGATGGCCCGGGCTGCCCCGGGACGGGGACCGGTCAACGGCTGAGGCCGACCTTGGCGCCCATCACCGCGAGCAGCACGACGATGACGACGGTGTAGAGCGTCGAGAGCGCGAGCAGGCGGGTGGCGCCGAGTCTTGAGGCCGAGCCTGAGCGGCAGGTACGTCCAGCCGTCCTCGTGGTCGGCCACCAGGCCCCACACGGCGCGCATGAAGTGCACGCCGATGCCGAGCAGGGCGGCGAGCACGACGATCGAGGTCTCCGGCGGGTTGCCCTCGGCCTGGCCGCCCCAGCCGCCGAAGGAGAGGTACGCCGGCAGCAGCGCGAAGGACACCGCCCACGACCACCAGGAGAAGAACCCGGTGCGCAGCACGACGTTGCCGAGCAGGCCCACCGCGACGGAGGCGAGGTAGAGGCAGCCGGCCTTGATGCCGGTCGTGATCGCCAGCGGCACGAGCAGCAGCGCGGCCACCAGGACGGCGTACCAGAGCGTGTCGGTGGTGAGCCGGCCCATCGCGACCGGCTTGCCGGTCAGCCCGTGGGCCTTGTCGCGCTGGCGGTCGACGATGTCGTTGTGCCAGCCCAGGATCGTCTGGCCGACCAGCACGGTCACCAGCACGACGGCCGTCTCGCGCGCGGGACGGCCGGAGACCGCGGCGGCCAGACCCATCGCGAGCGCGGTGGTGATCGCCTGCTTGGCGTGCGCGGCCTGGAGCAGCCTGCACCGCCACGCTGCCGTCGAGGAAGCCGCGCCGGGTGGCGGAGGGCAGGACGGGCGCGACGTCGTCGAGGTCGTCCTCCTCGGCGTCGTCGTCCTCCACGGACTCCTCGTCGTCGGACTCCTCGTCGTCGGACTCCTCGTCGAGGTCGTCCGAGTCGTCGGGGTCGTCCGAGTCGTCGAGGTCGCCGGAGTCCTCGGGGTCCTCGGGGTCCCCGGGCTCGTCCTCGGGGTCCTCGGGCTGCTCGGCCTCGTCCAGGTCGGTGGCCACCTCGGGGTCGATCTCGCTCGCGAGACTCGTCGTCTCCCTCGACGAGCTCCGTGGCCTCCGGCCCCGGTGCCGTTCCCTCCCCGGCAGAGCGTCCGCGCCGCCAGCGCTGCATCTTTGCCATGGCGAGCAGTATGGAACACCGGCAGGTCCCGCGCAGGCGGGCCCACCGATCGGTCCCCTTCCCACATCGGTACGACGCGAGCGCGGCCGGCAGCACCGTCGTACCCCCGCCGGGTGATGTGCCCCACAGCACCACTGTGCGCGGGAACCACACCTCACCGGGGTTGTCAAGCCGCTGATAACGGCCCTGACCTGCGCAAACGCTTTCTGGGCCCTCGGCTGAGCGTGGTAGGATAGGTGTCCTAGGAAGGGGTTTTGCTCATATGACTTTCACCGTCGGCGAAACGGTCGTGTACCCCAATCACGGGGCCGCTGTCATCGAGAACATCGAGATGCGGACGATCAAGGGCCAGGAACGGCAGTACCTCGTGCTTCGGATTGTCGCCCAGCAGGACCTCGTGGTCCGCGTGCCGGCCGACAACCTCGATCTCGTGGGTGTTCGGGATGTCGTGGACAAGGACGGGCTGGACCGGGTGTTCGGCGTGCTGCGGGCTGAGCACGTCGAGGAGCCGACCAACTGGTCGAGGCGCTACAAGGCGAACCTCGAGAAGCCTCCACAGTGGCGACGTCATGAAGGTGGCGGAGGTCGTGCGCGACCTGTGGCGCCGCGAGCGCGACCGTGGCCTGTCGGCCGGCGAGAAGCGGATGCTCGCCAAGGCCCGGCAGATCCTGGTCTCCGAGTTCGCGCTCTGCGAGAACACCAACGAGGACAAGGCCGAGACCATCCTCGACGAGGTCCTCGCCTCCTGAGGCAAACGACTGAGGCAATCGACGACGTCATACGGTGGGGTTCTGATGAACCCGCACCCGTATGACGTCGTCGACATTTCGGTCCCGGTCTCCGGGATCGTCGTGGAGGAGGGCCGTGGCGCCCTCCCCTTCCACCTCGTGCACGGCGAGTCGCTCGTCGCGGCGGCCGCCTGGTCCGCCGGCGAGGCGGGGGTCGAGCTCGTGGACCTCACCGTGCCCTGGGCCGCCCTCGCCGAGCGCGGCGAGGCCCCTGGTCCTCCACGACCCCCTCTGCCCGATGACGCCGCCGGCCTTCCTGGCCCGCTGTGCCGACCGGGCCGCCGTCGAGGACGTGGTCGTGGTCGGCGTACGCCCGGTCACCGACACGGTCAAGGAGGTGACCGGCGAGCCTGCTCGGCCCCACCGTCGACCGCGATGCCCTGGTCGCCGTCTGCTCCCCGGTCGTGCTGCCGCCGTCGGTGGTCGCCGACCTCGACGGCCTGCCGTCGACGGACTTCGTCGCGCTGGTCACCGCCCTGCGGGAGCGGTACGGCGTGGACCGGGTCGTGCTCGCCGAGGCGCCCCCGAGGCCCGGCGGGTCGCCTCCGGCGCCGACATCGCGGTGCTCGAGGCGCTGACCGACCCCCGTTGAAGCCGCTCGCCAGCGACGAGTCAGCCGAGCAGGCGCGCGGCGACCGCGAGGTCCTCGGCGAAGGTGACCTTGAGGTTGTCCGGGCCCGAGGGGACCGCGGCGATAGCCAGGTCCCCGGGGGCGAAGGCCGCGAAGACCCCGGCGGTGTCGGTGCCGTCGAAGCCCGCGGCACCTGCCGCGGCGTACGCGGCCACCAGCGGCGCGGCTCGGAACGCCTGGGGGTCTGCACGCCGACCAGGCGGGTGTCCGGGCCCCGGGGGACGGTAGGCCGGCGGGATCGCGGGGAAGCAGGCCGGGCAGGCTCGTGCGCGGGGACCGCGCCGCCGTAGGTGCGCGCGGCGGCGATGGCCGCCGCGAAGAGCGCCGCGCCCGCGAGTGGACGAGCGCCGTCGTGGATCGCCACCACGTCGACAGCGCCGTCGGCGACCCGGGGGGCGAGCAGGTCGAGGGCGGCCTGCTCCGAGGCCTGCCGGGTGGCGCCGCCGTCGATGAGCAGCACCTCGCGCTCGCCCACGACGGGCAGCAGAGCGTCGGCGACCTCGGGCCGCTCGCCGGGACGGCAGACCACGACGACCGGGTCCACCCCGGGGACCTCCAGCGCGGTCCGCACCGACCAGGCCAGCAGGGGGTGCCACGCAGGGGCAGGAGCACCTTGTTGACCTCCGCGCCGACGCGGGTCCCGCTCCCGGCGCCGAGGACCACGACGGCAGCGGTGGGGAAGGTGCTCACGACCGGCAGCCTAGCGACGCAGACGTGCTCGGGCCGTGCAGGTCAGAGGAAGGGTTTTCCTGGCTGTTACACGCGGAAACCTCGCTGAGAACAGCGCGACCCTACGTTCGCTGCATGACGGGTCACGAGGCCGCGGAGGAGTGGCGGCCGGTCTGCCGGATGGTCGAGCTGGCGGTCGATCGCGGGGTGACGGCGCTCGTGCACGGCCAGGCGATCGCGATCTTCCGCACCGGGGACGACGCGGTGTACGCGCTCGGCAACCACGATCCCTTCGCCCGGCACGCCGGCGGCGGGATCTCCCGCGGGATCGTCGGCCGGCGCGGCGAGACGCCCTTCGTGGCCTCGCCCGCGCACCGGCACGCCTTCGACCTGCGCACCGGGCGCTGCCTGGACGACCACCACGTCACCGTCCCGGCGTACGACGTGAAGGTGGTCGAGGGCGTGGTGCTGGTCGGCTCCCGCAAGGCCGCCTAGCCGGATGCCTGGGCGCGGTGCCGGCCCTGCCGCGAGGTCCGGGCGAGAGCGCCGTCGACGAGCGCGATCAGGCTCCTCGGTGACGAGCTCGCGGCGCTCGAACGGCAGGTAGTGCCCGGCGCCGGGCGCGACGAGCAGGCGCGCGCCGCGGATGCCCTGGGCGATCTTGCCGGCGTGCTCGGGCGGGGTGAGCAGGTCGCGGGTGCCGACGAGCACGGTGGTGGGGATGTCGTCGAAGGCCGACAGGTTGCCGATCCGGTCGTGCGCCATCATGTCGCGGAAGAAGCCGGACATCGTCTCCGGCCAGGCGTGCACCAGCCTGGTCGACCACGTGCCCGACGTCGCGCGGACGGGCCGGGGTGCCGAAGAGGAAGCGGCGCGCGATCTGGCGCTCGATGATCGGGTACTTCTCGCGGCGGGTGCGGCTGAGCATCCGCGAGCGGTGGGCGAGGATGAAGGGCAGCCGGTCGCGCATCAGCGCGCCGGCGGCCGCGGGCAGACCGAGGGTGACCTTGCGGAGGCTCGCCGCTGGTGGTGCTGACGAAGAGCGCGCCGACGATGCGCGGCATCAGGTCCGGGCGCTCCTCGGGGATCGCGGTGAGCGTCATCCCACCCACGGAGTGGCCGGCGACGACGAGCGGGCCCTCGGGCGCGTAGGTGTCGACCACCAGGCCGAGGTCGCGGGCCAGGTGCGGGATCGTGCACTGCGCCTCGCGCGCCCGGTCGGAGCGGCCGTGCCCGCGGTGGTCCCAGGTGATGATCCGGACGTCGCGGCCGTAGCGCGCCAGCAGGTCGGTGACCTGGTAGTGCCAGTCCGACTCCTCCGCCGTCCAGCAGTGGGACAGCAGCACGGTCAGCGGCGCGTCCTCGCGCCCGCGCACGGTGACGTGGATGCGCAGACCGTCCTCGGTGATCACGTTGTGCTCGCTCACCCCTCCCACCCTGCCACGACGGAAGGCGTCTGCGACAGCGTGTCGCACTCCGGTCAGGAGACTCAGCAGCGCGGTCGCGATCGCCGCGACCCCCTCGCCGCGCCCGGTCAGCCCGAGCCCGTCGGTCGTCGTCGCCGAGAGCGAGACGGGCGCCCCGAGCACCCCCGACAGCGCCTCCTGCGCCTCGGCGCGGCGGGGCCCGATCCTGGGCCGGTTGCCGATCACCTGCACGGCCACGTTCACGATGCCGAAGCCCGCCGCCTCGACCCGACGCCGTGTCTCGCCCAGCAGCGCGGCCCCGCTGGCGCCGGACCACTCCGGCTCCGCCGTACCGAAGTTGCTGCCGAGGTCGCCCAGCCCCGCCGCGGAGAGCAGCGCGTCGCAGGCGGCGTGGGCGGCGACGTCGGCGTCGGAATGACCCTCGAGGACGACGTCCTCCTCGGGCCACAGGAGCCCGCCGAGAGCCAGCGGTGGGGCGTCCGCCGCACGCGGGACGAGGCGGTGCACGTCGGAGCCGATGCCGACCCGGAGGCCCGTGGTGTTCACGGGAGAATCTTGCCTGAGGGACAATGACCTCTTGTGAGGACTCCCCGCGGCTGGTGGGCGCTGTCCGGCCTGGTGGCCGGCGCGCTCGGCCTCGCCCTGAGCCTACGCCGTGGCGGCGTTGCTGCACGTGCGCGAGTCGCCGGTCGTCGCGGTCGCCGAGGGCGTCACCGCGCTCACCCCCGGCTCGGTCGTGAAGTGGGCGATCAACACCTTCGACCGCGACGACAAGAAGATCCTCGTCGCCGGCATCCTGGTCCTGCTGGCCATCATCTTCGCGCTGATCGGCCGGGTCGCCCGCCGGCACTGGTGGATCGCCGTCGGTGGGTACGTCGTGCTCGCCGCCGTCGCCTTCCTCGCCGTCGCCGCCAAGCCCACGCCCGCCCTCATCGACTACGTGCCGGTGGTCGTCGGGCTGCTCTGCTGGGTGATCGTGCTCGCGGTGCTGGCCGAGGGCCTGCGCCGCTGGGAGGTCGTGGGCGGCCCCGGGCCGGTGTCGGCGCACGCGCGCCGGCAGTTCCTCGTCTCCGTCGGCGGCGCCGTCGCGCTCGCCGCTGCGGCCGGCCTCGTCGGCCGGGTCGCGGGCTCGGCCCGGCGCCGGGCCGAGGCGAGCCGCCGGCTGCTGCGGATCGAGGGGGTGACCGCGCCCGCCGTGCCGGACGGGGTGAGCCTGCCCGTCCCGGGCGTGACGCCCTGGGCGACGCCGAGCGAGCCGTTTTACCTGATCGACACGACCTTCATCAAGCCGACCATCGAGCCCGCCGAGTGGTCGATCCGGATCCACGGGATGGTCGATCGCGAGATCACCCTGACCTACCGGGACCTGGTCGCGCGCGAGATCACCCAGGACTGGATCACCCTCAACTGCGTGTCCAACCCGGTCGGCGGCGACCTCGTCGGCAACGCCTGGTGGAGCGGGGTCCGGCTGGCGCCGCTGCTCGCCGAGGCAGGCCTGCACCCGGACGCCGACGCGGTGCTGCAGACCTCCGACGACGGCTGGACCTGCGGCACGCCGCTCGCGGCGCTGACCGACGGGCGCAACGCGATGCTGGCCGTGGCGATGAACGGCGAGCCGCTGCCCATCGAGCACGGCTTCCCGGTGCGCACGATCGTGCCCGGGCTCTACGGCTACGTCTCGGCGACGAAGTGGGTCGTGGACATGGAGGTCACCCGGTTCGACCGGTTCACGGCGTACTGGACGGCGAAGGGCTGGGGTGAGCGAGGCCCGGTCAAGATCGCCTCGCGGATCGACGTACCGCGCTCGGGGGACGAGGTCCCGGCGGGCGACCTGGTGTGCGCCGGGGTGGCGTGGTTCCAGCACACCGGGATCTCGGCGGTGCAGGTCCAGGTCGACGGGGGTGCGTGGCAGGACGCCGAGCTGGCGCAGGTCGCGAGCGCCGACACCTGGGTGCAGTGGCGTCGTACCGTGCGGGTCGAGGAGGGCGAGCACCAGGTCCGGGTCCGCGCCGTAGACCGCGACGGCACCGTGCAGACCGGCGTCGTCGCCGACGTCCTGCCCGACGGCGCGACGGGCTGGCACACCATCGACGTGACGGCGCAGGCCTGAGGTGGACGACTTCTCCGCGCTGCCCGGCGGCGCGCTGGTGGTCGGCGGCTCCGGCGGCCTGGGCCGGGCGATCGCGACGCTGCTGCTCGAGCGGGGCGCGCGGGTCGCGGTCACGCACCGCTCGCACCCGGTGGACATCGGGGTGGCGTCGTACGGGCTGGACCTGGGGGAGACCGACGAGGTCGCCCGGGTGGTCGGGCACGCCGCGGCGGAGCCTCGACGGCCTCCACACGGTCGTGCACGCCGCCGGGCCGCACGTGCCGATGGTCCACCTCTCGCGGGTGGCTCCCGCGGACCTGGCGGCGCAGGCTGGCCGTGGACGCGGCCGGCTTCTTCGCCGTCGCCCATGCCGCGCTGCCCTTCCTGCGCGAGGCGCGCGGCTCGCTGACCGCCGTCACCACCGCAGCGACCTCCCGCTTCCCCGTGCGCGACGGGCTCTCCGCGGCACCGAAGGCGGCCGTCGAGGCGCTGGTGCGCGGCCTGGCGGCCGAGGAGGGCCGGTACGGCGTGCGGGTCAACGCCGTCGGCCCCGGGATGCTCACCGACGGCATGGCCGAGCGCCTGATCGCCGACGGCGAGCTCGACGAGCGCGCGCTCGAGGTGACCCGCGGCAACATCCCGTTGCGGCGCTTCGGCTCGGCCGCCGACATCGCGGAGGCGGTGTGCTTCCTCGCCTCGCCGCGTGCCGGCTTCGTGACCGGGCAGAAGTCTGGACGTCGACGGCGGCTACGGCGTCTGAGAGAGCCTGCAGGCCGGCGCTGGCCGACGATGCGCGGGCCCGCGCCGCGGATCCCTAGACTGGCCCGGTGACGATCAGGCTCTACGACACCGCGACCCGCGAGGTCCGTGACTTCGTGCCCCTCCAGGAGGGCAAGGCGGGTCTGTACGTGTGCGGCCTGACGGTGCAGAGCGAGCCGCACGTCGGGCACGTGCGCTCCGCGGTGAACTTCGACGTGCTCCAGCGCTGGCTGCGCCACCGCGGCTACGAGGTCACCTTCATCCGCAACATCACCGACATCGACGACAAGATCCTCGCCAAGGCGGCCGAGCAGGGCCGGCCCTGGTACAACCTCGCCTACGCGATGAAGATCGAGACTCGACAAGGCCTACGCCGCTCTCAACGTCGCGCCGCCGACCTACGAGCCCGCCGCCACCGGGCACATCCCCGAGATGATCGTGCTCATCGAGCGGCTCGTCGAGCGCGGCCACGCCTACCCGGCCGAGGACGGGAGCGGGGACGTCTACTTCGACGTGCGCTCGTGGGCGTCGTACGGCGAGTCGACGCACCAGGGCGTGGACGACATGGAGCCCGCGGCCGACGCCGACCCGCGCGGCAAGCGCGACCCGCGCGACTTCGCCCTGTGGAAGGGCCGCAAGGAGTCCGAGCCGGAGACCGCGTCCTGGCCCAGCCCGTGGGGCCGCGGCCGGCCGGGCTGGCACATCGAGTGCTCGGCGATGGCCGGCAAGTACCTCGGCGACGCCTTCGACATCCACGGCGGCGGCGTGGACCTGCGCTTCCCGCACCACGAGAACGAGCAGGCCCAGTCGCGGGCGGCGGGCGGTGCCTTCGCGTCGTACTGGATGCACAACGCGTGGATCACCACCGCCGGCGAGAAGATGAGCAAGTCGCTCGGCAACACGCTCTCGATCCCGGCGATCCTGGAGACCTACCGGGGTGCCGAGTCGCGCTTCTACGTCGTGGCGGCGCACTACCGCTCGCACGTGGAGTTCTCCTTCGAGGCGTTGGACGAGGCGGCCGTCGGCTACCGCCGGATCGAGGCCTTCCTCGACCGGGCGGGGTCGCCGACCGGCTCGAGCGGCGCGGGCGAGCCTGCCCGAGGCCTTCGCGAGCGCGATGGACGACGACCTCGGCACCCCGGCCGCGGTGGCCGTGCTCTACGACACCGTGCGCGAGGGCAACCGGCGCCTCGCCGAGGGTGAGGACGTGGCCGAGCAGGCCGCGCTCGTCCACGGCATGCTCGACGTGCTCGGCGTGCACCCCGACGACCCGGCCTGGGCCGGTGCCGGCGGCACGGAGGCGGAGGAGCGGCTGACGGCCGCCGTCGACGCGCTCGTCGCCGGGCTGCTGGAGGAGCGCACGCAAGCGCGTGCGGACAAGGACTGGGCGCGCGCGGACGCGATCCGGGACCGCATCAAGGCGGCCGGCATCGAGGTCACCGACACCCCTGACGGACCAACCTGGACGGTGAGCTGACATGGCTGGCAATTCCTCGCGCAAGGGCGCGATCCGCAAGTCGAGCAAGAGGCCGCAGGCCGGCTCCGGTGGCCAGGTCCGCCGCGGCCTGGAGGGCAAGGGCCCGACGCCGAAGGCGGTGGACCGGGAGTACCACAAGGCGCACAAGATCGCCGAGGCCAAGAAGCGCGCCGACAAGCGCGCCGGACGCACCAGCGGCGGCCCGCGCGGGCGCCGCAAGCCTGGTGAGGCCGAGTGGATCGCCGGGCGCAACCCGGTCGTGGAGGCGCTGCGCGAGCGCGTGCCCGTCACCTCCGTGTACGTCGCCGAGGGCGCCGAGCGCGACAACCGGCTGCGCGAGGTGTTCCGTCTCGCCGCCGAGCACGGTGTCGGCCTGCTGGAGGTCAGCCGGGGCGAGCCTGGACCGGCTCACCGACGGTGCGGTGCACCAGGGCCTCGCGGCGAAGATCCCGCCGTACGAGTACGCCCACCCCGACGACCTGCTCGACGCCGCCGACGAGGCCGGCGAGAAGCCGCTGCTGGTGATGCTCGACTCGATCACCGACCCGCGCAACCTGGGCGCGATCGTGCGCAGCGCGGCCGGCTTCGGCGCGCACGGCGTGGTCATCCCCGAGCGCCGTGCGGCCTCGATGACGGCGTCGGCGTGGAAGACCTCGGCCGGTGCGGCGGCGCGCTGCCCGGTCGCGCAGACGGTCAACCTCACCCGCCAGATCAAGGCCTACCAGGAGGCGGGCTGCTTCGTGGTGGGTCTGGCCGCCGACGGCGACCTCACCCTGCCGGAGCCTGGTGGCCGACGACGACCGGCGCTCGGGCCGCTGGTGATCGTGGTCGGCTCGGAGGGCGACGGTCTCTCGCGGCTGGTCGCGGAGAGCCTGCGACCGGCTGCTGTCCATCCCGATGGCCGGTGTGCTGGAGTCGCTCAACGCCGGGGTCGCCGCCTCGGTGGCCCTGTACGCCGTGGCCGAGGCCCGCGCGCGCAGCTGACCATGGCACCCGGCACTCCCGTCCGGCTGCTGCGGCTCGCGCTCGGCGGCGTGGCCTGGATCGCCCTGTCGCTGGGCATCGCGGCGGTGATCTTCGCCGGCAGCGAGCGCACGGTCGACCTCGCCGGCCACGAGGCCACGGTCAGCCCGGACTTCTCCGGGGAGGTCGTGCTGCGCACCGGACCGGTCCTGCCCGACCTGCGTGCGGAGTCCGGCTCGCGCCTGGGCCTGGACATCGAGCTCGGCAAGACCGACACCACCTCCCTGCAGGAGCTCACCGCGCGGTACGCCGCCATCGCCTCCCAGCCCGACGGCCAGATCGCGGTCGTCGAGCGGGCCGTGCGGACGATGGCGATCGCCGCACTGGTGCAGGGCGCGGCGCTCGGCGCGCTGCCGTTCGCGATCTGGGCGGCCGTCGGCGGCGAGCGACGGCGCGCGCTGCTGGCCGCGCTGCCCTCGACCCAGGGCGTGATCGTCGGGCTCACCGCGCTGCTGCTCGTCGTCGCGCTGATCGCACCGCTCACCTGGGGACGTCGCGACCCGCTGCCGCAGCGCTGGATGACCCTCGGTGCCTACGTCGGCGACGACATCCCGCTGCCCGACGAGGCGCGCAAGGTCGAGATCATGGGCGACGTCACGACCGAGGAGACCAAGCGGCTGATCGCGAGCGCGGTGAGCAGCTACCAGCAGGGCCAGGCGTTCTACTCCAAGGCGGCCGACGACGCCAAGGACCTGGACCTGCGCGAGCCGGAGAAGGACGAGACCGTCGCCCTGCTCGTCTCCGACCGGCACCTCAACGTCGGCATGGACAAGGTGGCCCGTGCGATCGGCGACCGGGCCGGCGCCACCGCGGTCTACGACGCGGGCGACGACACCTCCACCGGTGAGCGCTGGGAGGCCTTCTCCCTCGACTCGGTCACCGCCGCCTTCCGCGACCTCGACGAGCGCTTCGCCGTCGCGGGCAACCACGACAACGGCTCCTTCGTCCGGGCGCACATGGAGAAGGACGGCTGGCGCTACTTCGACGGCACCGTGCTCGACGGTCCGGACGGCTCCCGGATCCTCGGCGTCGACGACCCGCGCTCCAGCGGGCTGGGCAATTGGCGCGACGAGAAGGGGCTGTCCTCCGCGGAGGTCGCCGACCGGCTCACCGAGGCGGTCTGCGAAGCCGACGAGAAGGGCGACCGGGTCAACACGCTGCTGCTGCACGACGCCGACTTCGGCGACCAGGCACTCGCGCGGGGCTGTGTGGACCTCGTCGTCGGCGGGCACGTGCACGTGCAGAGCGGGCCGAGCGAGGTGACCGGCACCGACGGGCGCAAGGGCTGGACCTACACCGTCGGCACGACGGGCGGGGCGGCGTACGCCATCGCGATCGGCAGCAAGCCTGCGCCGGGCCGCGGGGGTCGCGCTGATCACCTACCGCGACGGGCGCCCGGTCGGCATCCAGTCGGTGACCCTGCAGACCAACGGCCGCTACGACGTCGATCCCTGGGTGGAGTCTCACCTACTGAGGTCCCGCTAGGTTGCCTTGCATGGGAACCACCGTCGACCGTCTGCTGCCCACCGAGGAGGCTGAGGGAGCCTGCTCGGCCTGGCCCGTGAGATCGCCACCAAGGAGGCTCGCCCCGCAGGTCGCGGCGGCCGAGGAGCGCGCGGAGTTCCCGGCCGAGGCCTACCGGCTGCTCGGCCGGTCCGGGCTGCTGAGCCTGCCCTTCGAGGAGCGGTACGGCGGCGGGGGCCAGCCCTACGAGGTGTACCTCCAGGTGATCGAGGAGATCGCCACCGCCTGGCCCAGCGTCGGGGTCGGCACCAGCGTGCACGCGCTGACCGCGACGGTCGTCGCCGCCAACGCCTCCGACGCCGTGCGCGAGGAGTGGCTGCCCAAGATGCTCTCCGGCGACTGGCTGGGCGCCTACTGCCTCTCCGAGCCGCAGGCCGGCTCCGACGTCAGCGGGATCCGCACCGCGGCGGTGCGCGAGGGCGAGGAGTACGTCGTCAAGGGCACCAAGCAGTGGATCTCCAACGGCTCCTGCGCGGACTACTACATCCTCTTCGCCCGCACCTCCGAGGACCCCAAGCGCGGGCTGTCCGCGTTCGTCGTGCCGGACGGGGTCGAGGGGATGTCCTTCGGCGCCCCGGAGAAGAAGATGGGCCTGCACTGCGACGTGACCACGCAGGTGCTCTTCGACGGCGCCCGGATCCCGGCTGCCCAGGCTGATCGGCGAGGAGGGCGCCGGCATGCGGGTCGCGCTCTCCGCGCTCGACGCCGGCCGGCTCGGGATCGCCGCCGTCGCCACGGGCATCGCCCAGGGCGCGCTGGCCTACGCGGTGCAGTACGCCAAGGAGCGTGAGCAGTTCGGCCGCGCCATCGGGGAGTTCCAGGGCATGCAGTTCCTGCTCGCCGACATGGCCGCCGACGTGGAGCGGGCCCGGGCGTCGTACCTGCAGGCGGCGCGGTTGAAGGACGCCGGCCGTCCGTTCTCCCGCCAGGCCTCGATCGCCAAGTCTCACCGCCACGGACGCGGCGATGCGGGTGACGACGGACGCGGTGCAGGTGCTGGGCGGCAACGGCTACACGCGGGAGTACCCGGTCGAGCGGATGATGCGTGACGCCAAGGTCACCCAGATCTTCGAGGGCACGAACCAGATCCAGCGGATGGTTATCGGACGTGACCTCCTCCGCTGACGTCCCGCGGTGCCTTGCCCCTAGGGTGTTCTTGAAGATTTGCTGAGGGTTGGCTCGGGTCGCCCAGGGCGACTGCTTCAACATCTCCGAGGAGGCCAAGGTCGCCTGCGCCTCCAACAAGACCCCCTCCGTCGTGCGGGTGACCTCGGTGGGCAAGGCCAAGGCGAAGTGTGCCGGCCAGGCTCAGCCGCTCGTCTACGCCGAGCAGGACACGGCGATCTGCCTGGTGCCGAACGCCTGACGCATCGACGCCGAACGCCGGCCCGGACCACGTGGTCCGGGCCGGCGTTCGTGTCCGTCGGCTCCCCGGGTTGGAATCGAACCAACGACCTCTGGATTCAAAGTCCAGCCGCCCGTGCCAGCAGAGCAACCGGGGAACGCCGCCTCGGAAGGCGACGGAGCGACTCTACGGCGGCGGGCGGCCGGGGTCACAAGTGACCGCCGTCAGCGGGCGACCTTCGCCGTCGGGCGGCTGGTGCGCACGACGGTGGTGTAGCCCGCCTTGGTGCCGGTGACGACGACCCGCAGCCTGCTTGCCCACCTGGGCACGGGTCGGCTTGAACGTGCGAGCGGTCGCTCCGGCGATCGCGACGCCGTTCGCGGTCCAGCGGTAGGTCAGCCGGGTGCCGGCGGTCCACGTGCCTGCGGTGGCGGTCAGGGTGCGAGCAACCTTCGCGGTGCCCGAGACCGAGGGGACCGGTGCGACGAGGGTGCCGGCGACGACCTTGGCGCTCGGCGCGCTGGTGACCGTGGCGGGCGCGAGACCGGCCTTGGTGCCGGTGACCTCGACCTGGAGGCGTCGGCCGAGGGCACCGGGCGTCGGGGTGTAGGTCGCGGTGCGGGCCACGACCAGGCCGGTGTCGGTGCGCCAGGTGTAGGCGAGCGTCGTACCAGCGGCCCAGGAGCCGGTGCTGGCCACGGCGAGGCGGGTGCCGACGGCCGCGCGCCCGGAGACGGCGACGGCGCTCGGGTGCGCGACGGGCGCGGCCGGGGTGAGGGTCGCGGTGGCGGGCGCGGAGGTGAAGACGCCGTTGGTGGCGGTCACGCTGACGGTGTAGGTGTGCCCGGGGGTCACGGCGCCGAGGTCCTGCTCGAGCAGGAAGCCGTCGAAGGTGACCGGGTCGCCGCCGGCCTGGTCCTGCAGCGTGGTGCGGTAGGTCAGCGAGGTCGGGTCGGCGCCGCCCGCGCTGGCGGGCGCGGTCCACGTGGCGACGTACGTCGAGTCGTCCCACTCCGAGGGCGCGACGGTGAGACCGGACGGTGCGCCGGGCGCCTCGAGCGCGTGCACCTGGGTCTTCGCGCCGTCCGGGGTGTCGACGTCCTGGACGGCGTAGACCCGGCCGGAGGGCGCGACGTCGGCGAGGGAGATGAACCCCGAGCCGCCGAGGTACGCCGAAGGAGCCGGGTTGTCATCGGTGTAGGAGGTGAGCGCGCTCGCGTCGTACGCCGACACACCGGTGCCGGGCAGGTAGACGGTGCCGCCGTCGGGGGAGACCCCGAGGGTGAAGACCGGGCTGGAGAGCGGGACGTAGAGGTCGGTGCCGGCGCCGATCACGTTGAGGCCGTACTCCTGCGGCCCGTCGCTCACGTCGCGGCCGCTGACGACGTAGGTCAGGTCGTGCACGGGGTCGACGGCGAGGCCGGTCACCCACTGGTCGGGCGTGCCCTCGGCGCCGAGGGTGACGGGCGCGCCGGACGTGCCGTCGTGCACGGTGCGCAGGGTCGCGACGCTGTGGGTGCCGCCGTCCTGCCAGTCGACGCCCGCGACGACCACGTCGGTACTGGAGCCGGACGGCAGCAGGGCGATCCGCGAGGGTGCCGAGTCCTGGCCGAGGGCGACCGTGCCGCCGCCGGGCAGGACGACCTGTCCGCCGCCCGTGCCGGTCGCGGCGAGGTAGCTGCCGGTGGCGTCGCTGGCCACGTCGGCGGCGTTGGAGACCTCCAGGGTGGCCTGGCCGGTGACGGTCAGGGTGCTGGTGTCGACGGTCCACCGGGTGGGCGTGTACCCGCCGCCGGCGGCCAGCACGGTGCCGATCACGTCGAGCGTGTCGCCGTCGGGACTGATGCTGGCGGCGGTCGGCCAGCCTGCCGTCGCCGAGGCCGATCTTGGTGCCGGCGCCGACCGCCTCGACGTACCCGTCGAGTCTGGTCGAACTGGAAGTCCCCGTCGGTGTCCACCCCGACGTACCCGACGGCGTAGACCTCGTCCGCGCCGGCGGCGAGGTCGGTGGGGGTGAAGTCGAGGGACTGCGGGAAGCCGGCCGGGGCGGCGGAGGCCGCACCCTGGCAGACGAGTCCGGCGGTGACGACGGCGGCGACGGCGAGGCCGGTCGCGAGGCGTCGGGGGAGCGGTGCATGGGGGATCCTCAGAACGGGGGCCCGTGGTCGGGCCCGTCAGAGGAACGTCGGCAGGCGAGCCCGCGACCTGCGGGCTTCAGTCCGCCAGGATGGCCCGGACCTCGGGCAGGCTCCCAGAACGGCGCCAGGCGCTCGCGGACCAGCCGCTCCAGGCTCGCCGGTCGCGTGCGCGGCGGCCACGGCGCGACCGGCGAGCGCGACGGCGTGCTCGACCAGCAGGTCCCGCTCGATGCCGAGGTCCTCGACGAGGGTGGCGACCGGCTCGGGGCCGTAGGTGCGCAGCAGCCCGTCGACCAGGACGCCGATCAAGGCGTGCACCGGCTCGGTCGGGGCGCCGGCGAGGACGATGTCCTGGACCAGCCCGGCGACGCGGTGCACGTCCCCGCGCTCGACGGAGTCGCGCAGGTGGGGGATCGGCTGGTCGGCGTACAGGTCGAAGATCTCCAGGACCGCGGCCTTGGTGGCGGGGTCGCGCAGGGTCTCCACGACGATCTTGTTGAGCCGGCGCATCGCGAAGGCCGCGCCCTTGGCGGCCGTGTCGCCCAGGACCGCCTCGAGTTCGCTTGTCGGCGGCCCCGACGACCCTTCCGGCGGCGCTGGCGCCGAAGGAGACCAGCGAGCCCACACCGGGGATCTTCTCTGCCATCGCCCGGTTGGTCTGCACCACGTCGGTGACGATCCGGGTCACGAAGCGTGAGGCCAACGAGGTGACCAGCGGGCTGCGGGTGAGGTCGTCGAGCGCGGCGGCGAGCACGTCGGTGTTGGCGAGGAGCTCGTCGGCGATCCGCTCGGCGTTCTCCCGGTCGAGCACCTCGGCCAGCGTGAAGGTCTCGGTCGGGCCGTCGTACAGCGCATCGGCGGCCATCGCGACCAGGGTGCTCGCCCCCGTGCTGCCCGGTACGACGGCCAGCAGGCTCGCGCACCAGCCGCTGCACGTCGGCGGGGTCGATCAGGCTCCGCCAGCGTGATCCGGGAGCCGAGGCCGAGCAGGGCGTCCACGTCCGCGGTCACCAGGGCGTCGGACTCGTCGCCGGTGAGCCGGCCGAGCAGCCAGGCGACCTGGGCGTCGAGGAGGCGCTCGGACCGGGAGGGGGAGGTCATGGCGCGAGCGTAGTGGCCCGCCGCGTAGGTTCGAGGCATGGTGCGCGGCTGGGTTCGGCGAACGCTGTGGGACGTCGTGCCCCGCGACCACCGGGAGACCGACGCGGCCCTGCGCCGCCGCCAGCCTGGTGACCGCGGGCGTCGTCCTGCTCGGGGCGGTCCTGCTCGGGGTGTCCCTGCGGATCGAGCCGGGGAGCGCCTGGTTCTACCCGGCGACCTTCGCGTTGGCGGCGACCTGGACGGTCGGCGCCTTCGCCGCCGGGCCGTTGCACCTGGGCCGGATCCGGCGCGGGGACGCGCTGGTGCGACCGGTGCTGGCACCCCTGCTGGTGGGGCTCGGGCTGGCGGCGGTGTTCGTCGCCGGCGGGCTGGTGGTGCGCGAGATCGACTGGCTGGACCGGCAGGTCCGCTCGGTCGTGGACTTCGCCGACCAGGGCTCGGTGCCGCTGCTCGTCGTGGTGACCCTGGTCAACGGGATCGCGGAGGAGCCTGTTCTTCCGGGGCGCGGCCTACGCCGCCCTGCCGCGGCACCCGGTGACGTGGACCTCGATCGCCTACGTGCTGGCCACCCTCGCCACCGGCAACGTGATGCTGGCCTTCGCCGCGATCATCCTCGGCGTGGTCGTCGGGCTGGAGCGGCGCGCGTCCGGCGGGATCCTCGGTCCGGTGATCACGCACTGCTCCCGGTCGCTGACCATGCTGTTCGCGCTGCCGGCGCTCTTCGGCTCCTGACCTCCGAGCCTGCCTAGACCTCGTCGCCCTCCTGCAGGCGCTCGGCCAGCGCGCGTCGTACGGCCTCGCGGTAGCTGATCGGCTCACCCGGCACCAGCGTGCGGATCCGGTTGTCGGTGACGACGACCTCGGTGCTCATCGAGTCGATGAGGTTGCGCCCGGTGGTGACGTCGATGTCGGTCACCAACGCCAGCCAGTACGACGACAGGCGGGGTGTCAGCACGGGCACCGAGACCAGCGGCACGGGATGCCCGGCCGTCACGTCGGAGGCGATGTCGAGCATGTCGCGGTAGGTCATCGCCTCCGGGCCGCCGATCTCCAGCACCTCGCCGATCGCGCCCTCCAGGTCGATCACCCCGGCCAGGTAGCGGATCACGTCGTCCACGGCGATCGGCTGCGTGCGGGTCGCGGTCCACTTGGGCACCACCATCGCAGGCAAGTTCTTCACCAGCCTGGCGGGTCAGGCTCCCAGGAGATGCCCCCGTGGCCGACCACGATCGCGGCGCGCAGCACGGTGACCGGCACGCCGCCCGCGCCGAGCAGTCCCTCGACCTCGCGCCGCGAGCGCAGGTGCGGGGAGAGGCTCCTCGTCGTCGCGGCCCAGCCCGCCCAGGTAGACGATCTGGCGCAGGCCGGCCTCGGCGGCCAGGCGCCCGAAGCGGCGGGCCGCGTCGGCGTCGCGGGCCTCGAAGTCGGCGTGGTCGAGGGAGTGGACCAGGTAGATCGCGACGTCCACGCCCGCCAGGGCCGCGGCGAGGGACTCCTCGTCGCCGACGTCGGCGCCGACGGGGGTGCCCGGGCCGTCGTACCGCTCGGGGTGGCGGGTCATGGCCCGCACGTCCATCCCGCGCTCGACCAGACTCGGGGACGAGCCGGCGGCCGACGAAGCCGGTGGCGCCGGTCACCAGGACGGTGGGGGAGCTCATGGGCCGAGCCTAACGAGGGGCATGATGGCGCCGTGCCTGATCTGACCACGACCGACGGTGTCTCGGTGCTGACCCTCGGCGACGACGAGAACCGCTTCGCGCCCACCTGGCTCGACGAGGTCGAGGCGGCGCTCGACGACGTCGTCGCGGCGGGGACGCCCCTGGTGACCGTCGGGGCCGGGAAGTTCTACTCCAACGGCCTCGACCTGGAGTGGGCGCAGGCCCACCCCGACGACTTCGTCCCGTACGTCGCCCGGGTGGAGGCGCTGCTGGCCCGGGTCCTGGCGCTGCCGGTCCCGACGGTCGCCGCCGTCAACGGCCACGCGTTCGGTGGCGGCGGGCTGCTCGCGCTCGCCCACGACTGGCGGCTGATGCGCGCGGACCGCGGCTTCTTCTGCCTCCCCGAGGTGGACATCGCGCTGCCCTTCACCCCGGGCATGGCCGCCCTGGTGCAGGCCAAGCCGACCCCGCGCGCCGCGGTCGACACGATGACCACCGGCGCCCGGCTCGGCGGCACCGACGCCGCGCGGGCCGGGATCGTCGACGGCACCGCCCCCGAGGAGTCCCTGCTCGCCGACGCGATCGCCAAGGTCGCGCCGCTCGCCGGCAAGGACCGGACCGCGCTGGGTGCGATCAAGGAGACGATGTTCGGCCCCGCCGTGGGGCTGCTGCGCGGGAGCGCGGGGTAGGGGAAACCCCACCCCCGGTCGGCGGACCAGGCCCCTCGTGGCGGACCGCTGTGCTTCCTAGCGTCGGAGACATCACTTCCGACACTCCCCAGGAGCGCAGATGAGCACCACCTCCCCGGCCCTCGAGGTGCAGGGCCTGACCCGGACCTACGGCACGGGCGACGCCACGATCACCGCCCTCGGCGGCGTCGACCTCGCCTTCGCCCGCGGCACCTTCACCGCGGTGATGGGGCCCTCCGGCTCCGGCAAGTCCACCTTCCTGTCCTGCGCCGCGGGGCTCGACCGGCCGAGCGCCGGGCGGGTGCTGGTCGGCGGGCAGGACCTCACCGACTGGGACGAGGACCGGCGTACCCGCCTGCGTCGTCAGCAGATCGGCTTCGCCTTCCAGGGCTTCCACCTGCTGCCCTACCTCTCCGCCACCCAGAACGTCGCCCTGCCCGCCCGCCTCGCCGGCGGGCGCCCGGACCGGGCGCGGGTGCGGATGCTGCTGGAGCGGGTCGGCCTCGGCGAGCGCGCGCACCACCTGCCCGGCAGCATGTCCGGCGGCCAGCAGCAGCGCGTCGCCATCGCCCGGGCGCTGGTCACCGACCCCGACGTCGTGCTCGCCGACGAGCCGACCGGTGCGCTCGACTCCGCGACCGCGCGGCAGATCCTCGCCCTGCTCCGGGCCAGCGTCACCGAGATGGGCCAGACCGTGGTGATGGTGACGCACGACCCCGTCGCCGCGTCGTACGCCGACGAGGTGGTGTTCCTCGTCGACGGCCGCGTCGCCGGCCGGATGACCCACCCCACGGCCGATGCGGTCGCCGGTCAGATGGCGCACCTCGACGACCTGGTGGTGGCGCGATGACGGCGCTCGCCTGGCGCAGCCTGCGGCACCGCCCGCTCGCCGCGACCGCCACCTTCCTCGCCGTCCTGCTCGGCACGGTCCTGATCGGCTCCTTCGCCACGCTCACCGAGTCCGCCCTCGGCGCGCACGGCAACGACGCCGACACCCTGGTCGTCCTCGGCGCCGTCGTGGGCGGGTGGGGCGCGCTGATCGTGCTCTTCTCGGTCGCCTCGACCGTCGGCATCACCACCACCCAGCGCGCCGCGGAGATCGGCCTGCTGCGCACCATCGGCGCCACCCCGCGCCAGGCCCGGCGACTCGTCGTCCGCGAGACCGCGGCCGTGACGGGCCTCGCGGCGGTGCTGGGTGCCGGCCTCGCCTCGGTCGCCGGGCACGGCCTGTTCGCGCTGATCCGCTCGGGCGGGCTCGTCACCTCCGCCGCGGAGTACGACGCGGGCCCCGCCTCCGTCGGCGCCGCCGCCCTCCTCGTCCTGCTCGTCTCCGGCCTGGCCACGGTCGTGGCCGCCCGGCGCGCGACCCGGGGCCCGGCCGGGGTGCTGCTCCAGGAGGCCGGTGCCGAGGCCGGCCGGATGCGCTGGTGGCGCATCGGTGCCGCGGTGCTGCTCGTCGGCTACGGCCTCGCCATGGCCGTGATCACCGTCGCGGTCACCGCGCACGACGACGACCCGTACGCCGCGATGTCGACCAGCGGCTCCAGACCGATCCTGGTGGGCGTCGGTCTCGCCGTCCTCGCCCCGGTCCTGCTGCGCCGGCTCGCCGGCCCGGCCGGGCTGCTGGTGGGCCGCGGGGCGAGCGGGCACCTGGCGTCGTACAACACCGCACGGCGGGCGCACCTGCTCGCCGGCGTCCTCGCCCCGGTGATCGTGCTGACCTCCGCCGCGGTGGGCACCCTGCTGCTGGTGAACATCGACGGCCGCACCCTGCCCGCCGGCACGCCGGACAGCGGCACCATCAACCTGCTCAACAACGTGGTCGTCGGGATGCTCGCGCTGTTCGCAGCGATCATGGTCGTCAACGCCTTCGTCGCCACCATCGCCCACCGCCGCGGCGAGCTTGCGGCGGCTGCACCTGATCGGCGCCACCCCGCGCCAGGTCGAGCGCTCGGTCGTCGCCGAGGCCGGGATCGTCGCCGCGATCGGCGTGGTGCTCGGCACCCTGGCGGCGCTCACGACCGTGGTGCCCTTCGCCGTGGCGCGGCACGAGGGCGTCGTACCGGACGGCGGGCTGTGGCTGGTCCCGGCCGTCGTGGCCGCGGTGGTGGCGATCACGCTGGGCGCCGCGCGCACCTCGGTGCGTGCGCAGATGGCGACGACGGTGTCGCGATGACAGACTTCACGACGATGGAGATGCTCGCGCCGGTCCGCCTCGGGCGGCCCCAGGACGTGACGGTCGAGGGACTGCTCGACCGGCTGCGGCTGACCCTGGTCTCGGCCGGGTACGCGCTGTCCTTCGTGCCGAGCCTGGTGCTCGCCATCGGCACGGTGCTCTGCCTGGCCCTCGGGCCGGCCCTGGGGATCGGCATCCTGCTCGCGCAGGCCGTCGTACCGGCGACGGCGGGGCTGACCCGGGCGCACCGCGCGGTCAGCGGCCGCCTGCTCGGCACGACGATCGAGCCCCGCTACGCCACCTCGCCCAGCGGCGTGCGCTGGATGCGCGACCCGGCCCGGTGGCGCAACGTCGGCTTCCTGTGGTTCTCGGCGTCCGGCGGCTTCGCGATGTCGCTGCTGCCGGTCGCGCTGCTGACCGCGCCGCTCACCTGGCTGGTCCTCGCGCTCAGCGGCGCCGGGCTCGTGTGGCTGCTCCTGCTGCTGCTCGGCGGCCCGGCCCTGGTCGCGTGGTGGTTCGTCACCCCGCCGCTGGTGCGCGCGCGGGCGCTGACCGAGCGGGCCATGCTCGGCGGCTCGCGCGTGGCTCGGCTGGAGGAGCGGGTCGAGCGGGTCGAGGAGTCGCGGGCGGAGAGCCTGGACCACTCCGCCGCGGAGGTACGACGCATCGAGCGCGACCTGCACGACGGCGCCCAGGCCCGGATCGCCTCGGTGGGCATGAACGTCGGCCTCGCCGAGAAGCCTCATCGCCACCGACCCCGACGCCGCCGCGGCGCTGCTGCGCGAGGCACGGGAGACCACCATGGACGCCCTCGACGACCTGCGCAGCGTGGTCCGCGGGATCCACCCGCCGGTGCTGGCCGACCGCGGGCTGGCCGGTGCGGTCCAGGCGCTCGCGCTGGCGCTCCCGGTGCCGACGTCGGTCTCGATGGAGGTCCCGCGGCTGCCGGCGCCGGTCGAGTCGGCGGCCTACTTCGCGGTCGCCGAGTGCCTCGCCAACACCGTCAAGCACGCCCGCGCCGGACGCGCCTGGGTCACCGGCCGCTACGACGGCGACCGGCTCCGGATCACCGTCGGGGACGACGGCCGCGGCGGTGCCGACGCCACCGGCTCCGGGCTGACCGGCGTCGCGCGCCGGCTGGACGCCTTCGACGGCGACATCCGGGTGCTCAGCCCGGCCGGTGGCCCCACCCTCGTCGAGCCTGGAGGTGCCGTGCCGGACACCCTGAGGGCGGTGCTGGCCGAGGACCGGGCGCTGCTCCGCGTCGGACTCACCCGGATCCTGGAGGCCGGCGGGATCGAGGTCGTCGAGGCGGTCGACAACGCCCCCTCGCTGACCCGGGCGCTGGGTCGCGAGGACATCGACATCGCGGTGGTCGACGTACGGCTGCCGCCGACGCACACCACCGAGGGCCTGGAGGCGGCGACCGCGGTGCGTGCGGCGCGACCGGCGTTCCCGGTGCTGGTGCTGAGCCAGTGGGTGGAGCCGTTGTACGCCCGGCAGCTTGCTGGCCGGGGGAGAGGGCTCGATCGGCTACCTGCTCAAGGACCGCGTCGCCGACGTCGATGCCTTCCTGGCCGCCGTGCGCCAGGTGGCCGAGGGCGGCACCGTGCTCGACCCGGAGGTGGTCGCGGCGCTGGTCTCGGCCCGCAGCCGCCCGCTCGACCGGCTCACCGAGCGCGAGCGCGAGGTGCTCACGCTGATGGCCGAAGGCCGCTCCAACGCGGCGATCGCGGCCCGGATGGTCGTCACCGAGAAGGCCGTCGGCAAGCACACCAACAACATCTTCACCAAGCTCGACCTGCCGCAGGCCTCCGACGACAACCGGCGCGTCCTGGCGGTCCTGGCCTGGCTCGACGGACGCTGAGCCGCCCGGTCTAGTGTGGCGGGCGTGAGTGAGCAAGCCTGACCGTCATCGTCCTCGCCGCCGGCGGGGGCACCCGGATGAAGTCGAAGACCCCGAAGGTGCTCCACCGCATCGGCGGGCGCAGCATGGTCGGTCACGTGCTGGCCGCGGTCGGCACGCTCGACCCGGCCCGGGTGGTCGCGGTGGTCGGGCACCAGCGCGAGCCTGGTCGGGCCGCACGTCACCGAGGTGCGCGCCGACGCCGTGCTCGCCGTGCAGGAGGAGCAGACTCGGCACCGGGCACGCCGTCCGGATGGCCCTGGAGGCCCTCGACAGCCCGCCGCGCGAGGGCACCGTGCTCGTCGCGGCCGGAGACACCCCGCTGCTCGCCGGCGAGACGCTGCAGGCCTTCGCCGAGTTCCACCGCGCTGCCGGCGCGGCCGTCAGCATCCTCAGCGGCATCGTCGCCGACCCCCACGGCTACGGACGGATCGTGCGCGACGCGAGCGGTGCGGTCGAGGCGATCGTGGAGGAGAAGGAGGCCAGCGACGAGCAGCGCGCGATCACCGAGATCAACTCCGGGATCCTCGCCTTCGACGCGGCCTTCCTCGCCGACGCCGTCGGGCGGATCGGCAACGACAACGCCAAGGGCGAGTACTACCTCACCGACGCCATCGGCCTGGCCCGCGGCGACGGGCTGACCGTCGCGGCGCACCCGGTCGAGGACGCCCTGCAGACCGAGGGCGCCAACGACCGCGCCCAGGCTCGCCGAGCTCGGCCGCGAGTCTCAACCGCCGCATCGTCACCCGCTGGATGCGCGAGGGCGTCACCGTGATGGACCCGGCGACGACGTGGATCGAGGCGGACGTCGTTCTCGCGCCGGACGTGACGATCCTGCCCGGCACCCAGCCTGCTCGGCACGACCGTGGTCGCCGAGGACGCCGTGATCGGGCCGGACACCACCCTGGAGCACTGCGAGATCGGCGCCGGTGCGCGGGTCGTGCGCGCCCACGGCCAGGCTCGCCGTGATCGGCGCCGGCGCCACGGTCGGGCCCTTCGCCTACCTGCGGCCCGGCACGCTGCTCGGCAAGGACGGCAAGATCGGCACCTTCGTGGAGACCAAGAACGCCACGATCGGCGAGGGCGCCAAGGTCCCGCACCTCTCGTACGTCGGCGATGCCGAGATCGGCGACGGCACCAACATCGGTGCCGGCACGATCTTCGCCAACTACGACGGGGTGAACAAGCACCGCACCAAGGTCGGCAAGCACGCCAGGACCGGCTCCAACAACACCTTCGTGGCCCCGATCGAGATCGGAGACGGTGCCTCCACCGGCGGCGGCACGGTCGTGCGCCGCGACGTCCCCGCGGGCGCGCTGGCCGTGAGCACCTCGCCCCAGCGCAACCTGGAGGGCTGGGTGCAGAGCCGCCGCGCCGGCACCGCGCAGGCGCAGGCCGCGGCCGCCGCACTCGATGAACAGTCCGAAAACGGGCGGGGACTTGGGGACGGTGCCGCGGAGCGGGCAGAATCGTAGGCACCACCTCCGGCGACCAGGGGAGTCAGGCGTGACGGGCTTGAAGCGGACGACCGAGAAGAACCTGATGGTCTTCTCCGGACGAGCACATCCCGAGCCTGGCGGAGGAGGTCGCCGAGATCCTCGAGCAGCAAGCTCGTGCCGACCGAGGCCCGCGAGTTCGCCAACGGCGAGATCTACGTCCGCTACGACGAGTCGGTGCGCGGCTGCGACGCCTTCGTCATCCAGAGCCACACCACTCCGATCAACGAGTGGATCATGGAGCACCTGATCATGGTCGACGCGCTCAAGCGCGCCTCCGCCAAGCGGATCACCGTGGTCATGCCGTTCTGGGGCTACAGCCGGCAGGACAAGAAGCACCGCGGTCGGGAGCCGATCTCCGCCCGGCTGATGGCGGACCTGTTCAAGACCGCCGGCGCCGACCGGATCATCACCGTCGACCTGCACGCCGACCAGCTCCAGGGCTTCTTCGACGGCCCCGTCGACCACCTGATGGCGCTGCCGCTGCTGACCGACTACATCAAGGAGAAGTACGGCGACCAGCCGCTCGCCGTGGTCTCCCCGGACGCCGGCCGGATCAAGGTCGCCGAGCGCTGGTCGGCCCGCCTCGACGGCGCGCCGCTGGCGTTCATCCACAAGACGCGTCGTACCGACGTCGCCAACGAGGTCGTCGCCAACCGCGTCGTGGGTGAGGTCAAGGACCGCATCTGCGTGCTCACCGACGACATGATCGACACCGGTGGCACCATCGTGAAGGCCGCCGAGGCACTGATGGCCGACGGTGCCGCGGGCGTGATCATCGCCGCGACGCACGCGATCCTCTCCGACCCCGCGGTGGACCGGCTCAAGAACAGCACCGCCACCGAGGTCGTCATCACCAACACCCTCCCGGTGCCGCCGGAGAAGCAGTTCGACAAAGCTCACCACGCTGTCGATCGCGCCGCTGGTCGCCCGGGCGATCCGCGAGGTGTTCGAGGACGGCTCGGTCACCTCCATGTTCGACGGGCACGCCTGACCGGCTCAGGACCGCGCAGCACGCACGTCTGCGGCGTTGGCGCCGCACGCACCGGACGGCCCTGAGCCGGTCGGGTGCAACCTGTCACTCCTCGTCGAGGGAGCGCACGAACGCGCCGAAGCCCGGCAGCGTGAAGCGCACCAGCCCGTGCCCGACGGGTTCGATCACGCCCTTGTCGATCAACCGCTCGCGCGGGACGCTGATCGCGCGCGAGTCGACGCCCATCCCGGCGGCGATCGCGGCCCGGGTGACGTTGCCGTCCCCGGCGGCGGCCATCGCGCTCAGGAACTGCTTGTCGAGGCGGGAGGCGGCGCCCCACCGCGCGCGGTGCATGGCCGCGAGCCTGGTCCCGGGCGACGGGCAGACCACGTTTGACGGCGGTGAGGGTGAGCCGGTCGCCGGGGGCGGGCTCGGCGGCCTCCCAGGTGGTGCTGCCGAGCAGCCTGGATGAGGTAGGGGTAGCCCTTCGACTCCTCCACGATCGCGCTCAGCGCGGCGGGGGACCAACCGACCCCCTCCGCCTCCGCGGGGCCCACGAGGGCGGCGCGGGCATCGTCGGCGGACAGCACGTCGAGCGAGACGTAGGTGCTCCGCTCCCCGAAGGTCGCAGCCCGGGTCAGTGCCTCGGGGGTGACCGGGAGCCCGGCCGCGACGACGGCGAGCGGGTTCTCGGCGCGCTCGCCGTCGAGGTTCTGCAGGGCGTTGAGCAGCACCGACATCTCGTCGGCGGACGCGGTGTGCAGGCTCGTCGAGGAGGAGCAGCAGCCCGGCCCCGCCCCGCGCGCGGACCGCGGTGGCGGCGTCGTGCAGCAGGGTCTCCAGCATGCCGATGGCGGCGTGCGGCGGCGCGGCGTCCTCGCGCCGTCCGACCTGGGCCGAGACCCGCGCCCCCGGTACGCCGACCTCGACGGTGAGTCGTTCCAGCCTGGCCGCGCCAGCGCTGCCCCGCCGCCCCGGACGGCACGGCGTCGGCCCGCTCCAGGGCGCGCCCGATGCTGTGCGCCACCTCGGCGAGGACGGGCTGCTGCCGGGTGCAGGCCACCCAGGCGGTCACGAAGCCGGACTGCGCCGCCCGCTGCTGGCCGGCCCGCAGCAGCGATGTCTTGCCGATGCCGCGCGGAGCGTGGAAGACGAGCAGCGGTCCGCCGAGTCTCGCCGAAGGTCACCACCCGGGCGAGCAGGCCCTCGATCCGGTGCAGGCTCGACGGCACGGCCGGCCAGGATCCGCGGCACCTGGCCGGGGGTGTAGGGGTTGCGCACCATGAGGTCTCCCGAGTCTGGATACTTCTTTATACTTCGCCAAAGTATAAATGCGTATAACGAACTGTCGGCGATTTTCGCCGAGCGCACGCCGTTGGGTAGTCTCTCCCGGTTGCCTCGGCGAGGGACTCCCGCTTCTGTGACTCCGTGATCGACTGGGCCGGTTCGTCTTGTACGACGCCGCGCGCCCTGCCGGTCATCGGGCCAGGGAAGCGCGGCGTTTCCTCGTTCGCGGCCGCGCACCGCCCCCGACGAACCCAGGAGATTTCCCCATGAGCACCGAGAAGATCAAGGCCGAGTCTGCGCACCGAGTTCGGCAAGGGCGCCGCCCGCCGCATCCGCCGCGAGCACAAGATCCCCGCCGTCGTCTACGGCCACGGCAACGAGCCGATCCACCTGAGCCTCCCGGGCCACGACACCATGATGGCGATCAAGCACGGCGGCGCCAACGCGCTGCTCGAGCTCGACATCGACGGCGACACGCAGGCTCGCGCTGACCAAGCAGGTCCAGGTCGACCCGGTCCGTCGCGTCCTCGAGCACGTCGACTTCGTCGCCGTGAGGCGCGGCGAGAAGGTCACCGTCGACGTCCCGGTCCACATCGTCGGCGACGCCGCCCCCGAGACCCTCGTCGTCACCGAGAACGCGACCGTCCAGGTCGAGGCCGAGGCCACCCACATCCCGGAGCAGTTCGAGATCTCGATCGAGGGCGCCGAGGCCGGCACCCAGTTCCTCGCCGGCCAGGCTCGACCTGCCCTCGGGCACCACGCTGCTCACCGACGCCGAGACCCTCGTCGTCAACGTGACCGCCGCGCAGACCGCCGAGGCCCTCGAGGCCGAGCCTGGAGGAGGCCGAGGCCGAGGCCGGCATCGAGAAGGACGAGCCCGAGGCCGCCTCCGACGAGGCCGCCGAGGCCACCGAGGGTGGCGACAGCGAGTGACCCTCAGCCGGCTCAGGTGGTTCCTGGGCCGACTGATCTCCCCGGCGCGGTCCGCCGCGCCGGGGAGCTCCGCATCTCCCGCCGAGCACCCCTGGAGCGATGACGTGACCGACACCGACGTGTGGCTCGTCGTGGGTCTCGGCAACCCCGGGGCGTCGTACGCCGGCCACCGGCACAACATCGGCTACCTGGTGGTCGACGAGCCTGGCCCGCCGGATGAGCGGCACCTTCCGCGCCCACAAGACCGGCCGTGCCGACGTCGTCGAAGGTCGCCTGGGTGTCCCCGGCGCCCCCGCCCCGCGGGTGGTGCTCGCCAAGTCCCGCTCGTACATGAACGAGTCCGGCGGCCCGGTCAAGGCGCTCGCCACGTTCTACAAGGTGCCCGCCGAGCGCGTCATCGCGATCCACGACGAGTCTGGACATCGACTTCGGCACGCTGCGGATCAAGAAGGGCGGCGGCGACAACGGCCACAACGGCCTCAAGTCGATGCGCTCCTCGCTCGGCACCGGCGACTTCTTCCGCGTCCGCGCCGGCATCGGCCGCCCGCCCGGGCGGCAGGAGGTCGCGGACTTCGTGCTGTCGAACTACTCGACCACCGAGCGCAAGGGAGCCTGCCCTTCCAGGTCGACTCCGCCGCCGACGCCGTCGAGACCCTCATCGCCGAGGGCCTCGAGCGCACCCAGCAGAAGTTCAACTCCTGACCCTCCCGCCGACTTGGGGGTTCCCCCCGTCGACTTGGGGGTTCTCCCTGTCGACTTGGGGGTTCTCCCTGTCGACTTGGGGGGGTTCTCCCTGTCGACTTGGGGGTTCTCCCTGTCGACTTGGGGGTTCTCCCCGGCCGGGTGGTCGTAAAGTCCCAACTCGCGGGTGCGAAGTCCCAACTCGCGGGTGCGAAGTCCCAACTCGCGGGTGGAAAGTCCCCACTCGCGGGGCGTCGCTAGGGTGACCGGGTGACTTTCGAGCCTGGTGCCCCCGCTCCCGAGGTCGTCGCCGACGACCACCGATTCGCCGCCTGGCTGGCCGAGGCCGCCGGACGCCGGCTGCTGGAGGTCCGTGGCGAGGGCCTGACGGGCAAGGAGCCTGAAGGACGCCGGCGACCGGGCCGCGCACCTGCTGCTCACCGACCTGCTGGCGACCCACCGCCCCGACGACGCGGTGCTGTCGGAGGAGGCGCTGGAGAGCGCGGCCGACAAGGACGCCCGGCTGAGTGCCGACAAGGTCTGGATCGTCGACCCGCTCGACGGCACCCGGGAGTTCTCCGAGCCGCCGCGCGACGACTGGGCGGTGCACGTGGCGCTGTGGCAGGCCGGCCAGCCTGGTCGCCGGCGCGGTGGCCCAGCCCGAGCCTGGGGGAGACCTTCAGCACCGGTATGCCGCCCGTCGTACCCCCGCGCACGTCGAGCCGTCCGCGGATCGCCGTCTCGCGCACCCGCCCGCCGGCCTTCGTGGAGGCGCTGGCGAAGGAGCCTGGACGCCGGTCTGGTGCCGATGGGCTCGGCGGGGGTGAAGATGATGTCGGTCGTGCGGGACGTCGCGGACGCCTACGTGCACGCCGGCGGGCAGTACGAGTGGGACTCGGCCGCACCGGTCGCGGTCGCCCGGGCCGCGGGCCTGTTCACCTCGCGGGTCGACGGCAGCGAGCCTGGTCTACAACCAGGCCGACGTCTACCTGCCCGACGTCATCGTGTGCCGCCCCGAGTCTGTCGGAGCGGATCCTGGCCTTCGTCGCGGCGCACGGCACGGACTGAGGCCGGCCATGGCGTCGTTCGTCTCGCACACCACCGTGGACTGCACCAACGCCTACGAGCCTCTCCGAGTGGTGGAAGCCCGTGCTGGGGTACGTCGACCTCGACGGCGACCCGAACCTGCCCGGCCACGTCGAGTGCATGATCCGCGACCCCGAGACCGGCCACCAGCCTGCTCTTCATCGAGGTCCCCGACGCCAAGACGGTCAAGAACCGGGTGCACCTCGACCTGCGCCCGCGCGAGCGCACCCGGGACGAGGAGATCGCCTGGCTGCGGGAGTACGGCGCCACCGAGGTCGCCGACCACCGGGGCATCCACGGCCCCGGCTCGGGCTGGGTGACCTTCGCGGACCCCGAGGGCAACGAGTTCTGCGTGGTCCGCTCGCTCGCCGAGCCTCGCGGCGCAGGACTAGAAGACGTTCAGCGGCCGGAACTGCACGGAGATCCGCGGGCCGGCCGCGGCCACCTTGGGCACCGCGTGCTCCCAGGTGCGCTGGCACGAGCCGCCCATCACCACCAGGTCGCCGTGGCCCATCTCCACCGCGAACGACTCCGCGCGCCGCTCGGGGTCCCGCGGGCGCAGGTGCAGCCGGCGCGGGTCGCCGAGCGAGACGATGGCGACCATCGTGTCCTGCGTGGAGCCGCGGCCGATGGTGTCGCCGTGCCAGGCGACGCTGTCGCGCCCGTCGCGGTAGAAGCAGCAGCCGGCGGTGCGGAAGGGCTCGCCGAGCTCCGCGGCGTAGTGGGCGCTCAGGCTCCTCCCGGGCCGCGGTCAGCCCGGGGTGCGGCAGACTCGTCGCCGATGACGTAGGTGTGCACCAGTCGCGGTACGTCGACGACCCGGTCGTACATCGCGCGCCGCTCCGCGCGCCACGGCACCTCCGCGACCAGCGTCGCGAAGACGTCGTCGGCGTCCGGAAGCCAGTTGCGCGCCACGTCCACCCAGGCGCCGCCGCTCAGTGGGCGGCGCTCGATCGAGGTCGTCCGGCCGGCGGCCGGGGCGTCGAAGAGGCTGCTCTGGAAGTCCACCGACATGGACCCAGCCTAGCGCAGGAGTCGAACAGGTGTTCGGATCCTGCGCGGGTTGTCAGGCGCCGATGTCGGCGAGGTGGCCGAGCGGCGCGACCGGCGTCCCGGTCTCCTCGCAGACCCACTGCGGGTCCGGGCCGCCGAGGTCGGGGTCGACGTGGAGGGCGTGCACCGGCCCCTTCTCGCAGCGCGAGCACACCGGCCAGAGGCCGTCGCGCCGGTCCCGCCCGAACTGGTCGGCCAGCGCGTCCTGGACGTCCTGCGCGATCAGCCCCGCGATGTACGGCGCGCCCTCGGCCCACTGCTCCAACCACCACCGGCGCTCGGAGCAGGCGTCCTCGAGCAGGGTCACCGACGCCGGCGTGTCGAGTGCGCGGGCGGCCAGGTCGGCCAGCACCTGCGCTCGTGCGGTGTAGATCACGCTGTCGTCCACGGCCCCATTGTGTGCAGGGCGCACAACCTCAGCGAACGCTCAGGCTTGCGGGAGCAGACTTCTCCAGACTCGGCGGCGATGTTGTTGCGCGCCGCCGCCTCCCAGGCCGCGATGCCGTGCTCGGTGTGGAAGAGCCTGCGGCTTCGCGGCGAGACCTGGCTCAGCACGTCGGCCCGGCCGGCGGCGAAGACCTCGTCGGGCAGGTGGGCGTACTCCTTGCGCACCGCGGCGACGTACTCCTCGTAGCGCTCGGGCGGCGCCGCCAGGATCGACAGGTCCGCGTCGCTGAGCGCGCACCCGTTGGCGTCGTGGGTCTCTGGGCGGTGGTGCTCGGTGAGCCGCACCAGGCGGACCACCTCGGCGAGGGTGGCGGCGTCGACGAGCGGCGCGAGCGCCTCCTCGGCCCACGAGGCGGATCGCTCCTCGGCGTCCCGCTCGCCGTCGTAGATCGCGTCGTGGAACCACGCGGCCAGCCTGGACCGGCACGGTGCCGAAGCCGGCACCGGCCGCGGCCAGCTCGTCCAACCGGGCGAGCACCTCCCGCAGGTGCCGGACGCTGTGGTGCCCGCGGCTCGGGTCGTCGTAGGCCGCCAGCAGGCTCCGCACGCAGCGCGTCGGCGCCGCTCAGGGGCCAGGGCAGGTCGGGATGGTCGTCCTCCATGCGTCCATTCAAACCGACCGCCCCGGCCCCTGTCACCGACGGGTGCCGATCAGTCGCCCTTGACGTTCACGATCTGACGCAGCGTGTGCCGGACCTCGACGAGGTCGGCCGCGTCGGCCATCACCCGGTCGATGTCCTTGTACGCCGCCGGGATCTCGTCGATGAACGCATCGGTGTCGCGGTACTCGATCCCCGCCATCGCCGCCCGCAGCCTGCTCGCGGGTGAACGTCCGGCGGGCCCTGGAGCGGGAGTGCTCCCGCCCCGCGCCGTGCGGCGCAGAGTGCAGCGCCACCGGGTTGCCCCGTCCGCTCACGACGTACGACGCCGTCCCCATCGAGCCCGGGATCAGCCCGGGCCGCCCGCGCTCGGCGTTGATCGCGCCCTTCCGCGAGAGCCACACCTCCCGGCCGAAGTGGGTCTCCTGCTCGGTGTAGTTGTGGTGGCAGTTGATCTCCTCGGCCCGCTCGACCTCGTCGGCCGAGCCGAGACCGACCCACTCCGCGAACTGGCGGACCACCCGGTCCATCATCTCCTCGCGGTTGAGCAGCGCGTACCGCTGGGCCCACCGCATCTGGTGGATGTAGGCCCAGAACTCGTCGGTGCCCTCGGCGAGGTAGGCCAGGTCCTTGTCGGGGAGCCTTGATCCACCACTTCTCGCACAGGCTCGCGCGCGAGGTTGATGTGGTGCTGCGCGATCCGGTTGCCGACCCCGCGCGAGCCGGAGTGGAGGAAGAGCCACACCCGGTGCTCCTCGTCGAGGGTCACCTCGATGAAGTGGTTGCCCGACCCGAGGGTGCCCAGCTGGAGGTCCCACCGCTTCGCGTAGCGCCCCGGCTCGAAGCCGGCCTGCTCGGCGGCCTCGGTGAGTCTCGGCGAGCCGGCGCTCGGTGTGCTCCCGCGAGATCTTCCGGTTGGCGGCACCGGCCGAGAGCGGGACGGCCCGCTCGATGGCCTCGCGCAGCGGTCGCCGGTCGGTGGGCGACTCGTCGGCGACGTACTGCGTCCGGACGGCGATCATGCCGCAGCCGATGTCCACGCCGACCGCGGCCGGGATGATCGCGCCGAGGGTCGGGATGACCGAGCCCACCGTCGCGCCCAGGCCCAGGTGGGCGTCCGGCATCAGCGCGAGGTGCGGGTAGATGAACGGCATGCTCGCCGTCGTCATCGCCTGCTCGCGGGTGCCCTGCTCGAGGATCGAAGCCCAGGCTCAGGAGGCTTCGGGGTGATCTTCTCCATGGTGGTGTCCTGCGTCGTGGCCCTTCTCGTGTGGTCGGCCCGCCGGGTGCGGGCCGGTCGAGGACGCTACGTCGCGAGAAACGCCTTGCGCCTGCTATTTCCGCAGAGGTAGCCGCATCCAGGCCAGGTCCGGGCCGCCGTCCTCGCCGGCCGTCCGGTGCGTCTCGGTGAACCCCTGCCGCTCGTAGAAGGCCCGCGCCGCGGCGTTGCCCGCCACGTGGGCGAGCCGGATCGCGCTCGCCCCCGCGGCCGGCCCCTCGACCACCGCACGGAGCAGGGCGCGGCCGGCGCCGCCGCCCTGCTCCGAGGGCAGCACGTAGAGCCTTCCAGACGTCGACCACGTCCCCGTCGAGGGAGTAGGTCGCCACGCCCACCACCCGCGGCCCGTCGACCGCGACGAGGGCGAGCCCGTCCGCGACGGTCCGGCCGATGTGGTCGACCGACCACCACTGGGCGAGCCCGCGGCGGACGTAGTCCGCGCCGGTCACCGCGGTGTACGTCGGCGGCCAGGTCGCGTGCCCGACGGCGACGATCCCGTCGACGTCCCCGGCCTCCGCGCGACGCACGGTGACGGGCACGGCCTCACACCACCGGGACGTTGGCCAGCGCCTCGGCGAGCGCGGCGTCGGAGAGCGGGTCGTCCTCCAGCCCCCCGGAGAGGTACGTCGCGTAGGCGCCCAGACTCCAGCAGGCCGTGCCCGGACAGGCCGACGACGATCACGGGCGAGGTGCCCGACTGGGCGGCGGCGAGCGCCTCGCGCCGTACCTGTGCCAGGGCGTGGGACGACTCGGGAGCCGGGACGATGCCCTGGGTCCGCGCGAACTCCACGGCCGCGTCGAAGCACTCGTTCTGGTGCAGCGCGACCGCCTCGACCAGTCCTTCGTTGACGGTGTGCGAGACCAGCGGTGCCATGCCGTGGTAGCGCAGGCCGCCGGCGTGGATCGGCGAGGGGACGAAGTCGTGGCCGAGGGTGTGCATCTTCATCAGCGGGGTGAGGCCCGCGGTGTCGCCGAAGTCGTAGCGGTACTCGCCGCGGGTCAGCGTCGGGCAGGAGACTCGGCTCGACGGCGAGGATCCGCGGCGACTGGTTGCCGGTGAGCCTTCTCGCGCAGGAACGGGAACGCCAGGCCGGCGAAGTTCGACCCGCCGCCCGCGCAGCCCACGACGAGGTCGGCGCCGGTCTCGCCCGCCTTCGCGAGCCTGGCGCACGGCCTCCTCGCCGATCACGCTCTGGTGCAGCAGGACGTGGTTGAGCACCGAGCCGAGGGCGTACTTCGCCGTGTCGTCCTGCGCCGCCACCTCCACGGCCTCGGAGATCGCGATGCCGAGCGAGCCGGGGTGGTCCTCCGCGAACGCCTTGCCCGACTCGGTGAGCCGGCTGGGGGAGCGGTGCACGGTGCCGCCGAACACCTCGATCAGCGTGCGCCGCTGAGGCTTGGTGTCGAAGGAGGCGCCCACCTGCCAGACCTCGCAGGTCACGCCGAAGAGCGCGCTGGCGTAGGAGAGCGCGGTGCCCCACTGGCCGGCGCCGGTCTCGGTGGTGAGCCGGGTGATGCCGTTGAGCCTTGTTGTAGTAGACCTGCGGGACCGCGGTGTTGACCTTGTGCGAGCCGGCCGGCGAGACACCCTCGTACTTGTAGTAGATCCGGGCGCTGGTGCCGAGCGCCTGCTCCCAGCGGCGGGCGCGGTAGAGCGGGCTCGGCCGGTACTGGCGGTAGACGTCGAGGACGGGCTCCGGGATCTCGACGTACCGCTCGGTGGTGACCTCCTGCGCGATCAGCTCCGGAGGGAAGAGCGGCGCCAGGTCGTCGGGCCCGACCGGCTCGCGGGTGCCCGGGTGCAGCGGCGGGGGCGGCGGCGTCGGCAGGTCGGCCACGATGTTGTACCAGTGGGTCGGCTGCTCGTCGGGGTCGAGCGTGTACAGCACCTGCTCGCTCATGCGGGTCCTCTCGTCAGGGGGCGTGCTCGGATCCTAGGATCGTCGGATGCTGTGGAGGGGGCTGCGGACCGTCGGGTCCTGCATCGTGGTCGTCGGGGCGCATCGACACGGTCGGCAGCCGATGGATCGACGTCGTCAAGGCGGTCCGTCAGGCGACCGGGCCCGGCCCGCTCCCGGTGAAGGAGGAGCCTGGAGCGGGAGCCGGCGCGCTTCGTCGTACGCTCGCGGGAGGCGGCCCAGTGGCTGTGCGCCGAGCCTGGAGCGCCGCGGAGCGGTCGCCGTCGTGGAGACGACCGGCGGTAGGGCAGGATTCGTGGTGTGAGCGCAGACGAAGCCCGGGCCGAGCCTCCATCGACTCCGGTCGAGCATCGACAACCTCGACGCCGCGCTGGTGCACCTGCTGGCCGAGCGGTTCAAGTGCACCGAGACCGTCGGCCGGCTCAAGGCCCGTGCCGGGATGCCGCCCGCCGACCCGGCCCGCGAGGCCGTGCAGATCGCGCGGCTGCGCTCGATGGCGGAGAGCCTCCGGTCTGGACCCGCACTTCGCGGAGTCGATCCTCAACGTGATCATCGCGGAGGTCATCCGCAACCACGAGCAGTTCGCCGAGGGAGACCGAGGCCTGAGTCAGGCCGGGTCGAGGAAGGCGCCGAGCAGACCGGCCACCGCCTCCGGATCCTCGTACGGCGCCAGGTGGCCCACGCCGTCGAGGACGGCCGTCTCGCCGCGGGGCACGCCGGCGGCGATCTCCTTCAGCGTCACCGGCGGTGTCGCGACGTCCTCCGCCCCGGCAACGGCCAGCACCGGGACGCCGATCGTGTCGAGCCGCTCCCGCACGTCGAACCCGCCGAGCGCCTCGCACACGCAGGCGTAGCCCTCCGGGTCGACACCGGCGAGGTCGTCGAGCGCCGCGCGGCGAGCCACGTCCGCGATGCGGGAGCCGAACCAGCGGGCGGGGGAGGACGCGACCATCGGCGCCATGCCCTCGGCCCGCACCAGCGCGGCCCGCTCGCTCCACGGGGCGGGGCCGCCGAAGGAGGCGGCGCTGCACAGCACGGTGACCGACGAGACTCGGCTCGGGGTGTCGAGCGCGAGTCGCAGGCCGACGGCGCCGCCGACCGAGTCGCCGGCGTGGGCGAACGGCCGGCCGCCGGCCGCCTCGGTCACCGCGGTCAGGACAGCCGCTGCCAGACTCGGCCATGGTGAAGCCGCCGCGGGGGAGCGGGGAGGCGCCGTGGCCGGGCAGGTCCCAGCCGAGCACGTGCCGGCCGGGCAGGCCGGCGGCGACCCCGCTCCAGAGGCGGCCCGCCGTCGTACCGAGAGACGGGCCGACGACGAGCAGCGGCTGCCCGGGCTCGCCCGCCAGCGAGCGCACCGCGATGGCGGGGAGCATCAGATCGCCGACGGGTGGCCGGTCAGCGCGGTGACCTCGATCCGCATGTACGCAAACAGCGGGAGGTTCGAGAGGATCTCGTGCAGGCGGGCGTTGGACTCGACGTCGAAGACGCTGATGTTGGCGTACTGCCCGACGATGCGCCACAGGTGAGCCCACTCGCCGCCGCGCTGCAGCCTCCTGGGCGTAGGCCTTCTCCCGCGCGAGCACGTCCTCCCCGCGCGGCGGGGTCGAGGTCGCGCGGGAGGTCGACGTCCATCCGGACCTGGAAGAGCACCGGCTCAGCCCCGGACCGGGTCGAGCACGAAGCCGTAGTCCACGCTGGCCGAGCCGTCGGCCTGCGGCACCGGGGCGAGCAGCAGACCGGGCTTCACGGCCGAGGCGATGTCGTCGTCGTTGTGCTCGTCGCCGGGGAAGTACAGACTGCGCGGTCAGCAGACTCGTGTCCGGGCGCGGAGACCTTCACGTGCAGGTGCGCCGGGCGCCAGGCGTGCCAGCCGGCGGCGGCGATCAGCCTGCCGCAGGAGCCGTCCGTCGGGATCTGGTACGGCGCCGGCTGGATCGTGTGGATCTCGAAGCGGCCCGCGGCGTCGGTGCGGAAGTTGCCGCGCAGGTTCCACTCGGGGATGCCGGGGGCGAACTGCGAGTAGAAGCCGTCGGCGTCCGCGTGCCAGAGCTCGACGAGGGCGTCCGCGAGGACCGTGCCGTCGGTGGAGGTCACCGTGCCGGTCCACACCAGCGGCGTGCCGGCCTCGCCCTCGCGCATGTCGATGGTGCCCGTGCTGCCGTGCTCGGGGGCGCCGGGCACGTAGTAGGGGCCCTCGATCGAGCCCTTGTTGCCCTCGCGGTGGGCGGTGTTGACGTCCTCGACGACGTGCTCCAGCCACACGTCGAGGAACAGCGGCCACTCTCCGTCCTCCCCGACGCCGATCATCCAGGCCTTGAGCGCGTTGAACTCGTCGTAGGTCACCTTCTCGTCGCGGACGGTCTGGTACACGGCCTCCAGCACGCGCCGGGCCAGCCGGTCGACCCGCTCGGGCGGGGTGCCGGCGACGGCGGCGTACGGCGACTTGTCGGTGTGGAAGCGCTCGGTGGCGCTGGCGCCGGATGCGGCTGCGGTGGCGACGTCGGTGGTCATGGGATGTCCTCTCGGGGTGGTGTCGCGGGGTCGTTCAGTGGTCGGTGCGGTAGTGGCGAAGCCTTCTCCTCGTCGATGTCGACGCCGAGGCCGGCGCCGGGCCGGAGCGTGAGACTCACCGTTCTCGATCCGCAGCGGCTCGGTGAGCAGGTCGTCGCTCATGTCGAGGAAGTTGGAGAGCCTCGCCCGCGTGCAGGCTGGTGCGCGGGTGCGCGGCACCGAAGGCGACGGAGCAGATCGAGCCGAGCCTGGCCGTCGATCTGGTTGCCCATCACCACCTCCAGGCCGAGACCCTCGGCCAGGTGGAGCACGCGCTGCGAGCCGGTGAAGCCGGTCCGGGCGGTCTTGATCGACAGCGCCGTCGCGGAGCCGCCCAGCACCTCGCGGGTGACCTCGGCGGGCGTGGTGGCGGACTCGTCGGCGATGAACGGCACGTCGAGTTCGGCTCACCAGCCAGCGCCGCCCCAGCACGTCGTCGGCGGGGGTCAGGCTCCTCGGCGAACGCCAGGTCGAGGTCGGCCATCTGGCGCATCGCCCGGGCGGACTCCGAGGCGGTCCAGCCGCGGTTGCCGTCGACGTACAGCACGACGTCGGGGCCCAGGCCCTCGCGCAGCGCGCGGACCACGGCGACGTCGAGGGCGGCCGGGCGGCGCCCCACCTTCACCTTGAAGGTGGTGATGCCGTGCACCTCCCGCATCCGCTCGGCCTCCTCGACCATCGCGGCCGGCTGGTCGAAGCCGAGCATGTGCGAGACCCGCATCCGGTCGGTGTAGCCACCGAGCGAACTCGGAGACGGACAGCCCGAGGGTGCGGCCCAGGGCGTCCCAGACCGCCATGTCGATGGCGGCCTTCGCGGTCGGGTTGCCGACGGTGCGCCCGAGGAGGGCGGTCATCCGCTCGCGGTCGGTGAGCGCGAGCCCGACCACCTGCGGGGCGAAGATCGTCTCGACGACCGCGAGGATGCCGCGCTGCGTCTCGCCGTAGGTGAACGGCCGCGGAGGCGCCTCGGCGACCCCGACCACGCCGTCGTCGGTGTGCACGCGGACCAGGACGTGGTCGGCAACGTGCACCTCGCCGCTGGCGAACTTCAGCGGCTTGACGTACGGGATCCGGAACGGGATCGCCTCGACGGCGGTGATCTTCACGGGTCTCCTCAGGCTCGGGGGGACGGGTGCGGGGGTGGCGAAGCCCTGGCGGTCGAGCACGTCGAGGGCGCTGGACACCAGCGCGGACGGCTCGTCGGCGCGCCAGGCCAGGGACAGGTCGATGCTCGCGGCGTCCGCGACGTCGCGGAACACCACGCCCTTGGTCTGCATGCTGCGCACCGACTCGGGGACCAGTGGCGACGCCGAGGTCCGCGGCCACCAGGGCCAGCAGGGCGGCGGTGCCGGGGGCGCGGTGGGTGATGTTGGGGGAGAAGCCGGCGCGCAGGCAGACTCGACACCATCGCCTCGTTGACCGCGGAGCGGGTGTCGGCGTAGGCGACGAACTCGTCGGCGGCGACGTCGGCCACCTCCAGCGCCGCCTCCGGGACCAGGCGGTGGTCGGCTGGCAGCGCCAGCACCAGCGGCTCCTGCAGCAGCGAGCGGGTCTCGATGCCCGGCTCGGCCACCGGCCCGCGCAGCACGCCGAGGTCGAGCCGGCCGTCGAGCAGTCGCTCCACCTGGCCGGGGGTGAGCAGGTCGGCCCGGACCTCCAGGGTCACCCCGGGCAGGGCGGAGCGGATCATCCGCGAGAGCCGGGCCAGCCTGGGTGAACGCGCTGGTGCCGGTGAAGCCGACCCGGAGCAGGCCGCGGCTGCCGTCGGCGATGCTCTGCGCGCCGAGCACCGAGGCGTCCAGGTCACCGAGGATGCGGCGCACCTCGCGGTGGAAGAACTCGCCGGCCGGGGTCAGCGCCACCTGCCGGGTGGTCCGGGCGAGGAGCAGGACGCCGAGGTCGGCCTCCAGGCGTCGTACGGCCTGGGAGAGGGCGGGCTGGGCCAGGTGGAGCCGCTCGGCCGCCTGCCCGAAGTGGCAGGTCTCCGCGACGGCGTCGAAGTAGCGCAGGCTGCTTGAGGTCCATGGTCACCTCCTCCTCTCCAGGGCGGGGCCGGTGTGGTCGGCGTCACTCACGCTAGATCGCCTTGATCCAGAAACACAAAGACGAATAGTTCGCTGATTCATAACTCCCAATGATGAATCAAGCCCGTGGCCAGACCTAGGTAATTGCCTCGTGTGACGACCGCCACGTCGTGCTTGAGTTCCGGGCATCCGCCGTCGAACACACCGGGAGCAGCCATGACCGAGATGCTGGAGCGGGTCGGCGCCATGCTGGCCGACGCCGTCGTGGAGGAGCCGGAGGCCGGGATCTACCGCGCCAACCGCCGGATCTTCACCGACGAGGAGGTCTTCGAGCTCGAGATGAAGCACATCTTCGAGGGCAACTGGATCTACCTCGCGCACGAGAGCCAGGTGCCGGACCCCGGGGACTACCTCACGACGTACATCGGGCGGCAGCCGGTCGTCATCACCCGTGACAAGGACGGCGAGCCTGCACCTGCTCGTCAACGCCTGCGCACACCGCGGCGCGATGATCTGCCGCCGCAAGAGCGACAACCGGATGACGCTGACCTGCCCCTTCCACGGCTGGACCTTCCGCAACGACGGCACGTTGCTGAAGGTCAAGGACCCCGACGGGGCGGGCTACCCGGCCTCCTTCGACACCGAGGGCTCGCACAACCTGACGAAGGTGGCGCGCTTCGACGGCTACCGCGGCTTCCTGTTCGGCAGCCTCAACGAGGACGTCAGCACCCTGGCCGAGCACCTCGGCGACACCACCAAGGTGATCGACATGCTCGTCGACCAGTCGCCGGACGGCCTGGAGGTGCTGCGCGGCTCCTCGACCTACACCTACGACGGCAACTGGAAGGTCCAGGCCGAGAACGGCGCCGACGGCTACCACGTCACCGCGACGCACTGGAACTACGCGGCCACCACCTCGCGCCGCGGCACCGGGGAGTCCGCCAACGCCACCAAGACCCTCGACGCCGGCCAGTGGGGCAAGTCCGGTGGCGGCTACTGGTCGTACCCGAACGGCCACCTGTGCCTGTGGACCTGGGCGGGCAACCCGCAGGACCGCCCGCTGTGGGACCGGATGGACGAGCTCAAGGCCGCCTACGGCGAGGCCAAGGGCGAGTTCATGGTCAAGGGCTCGCGCAACCTCTGCCTCTACCCGAACGTCTACCTGATGGACCAGTTCTCCACGCAGATCCGGCACTTCCGCCCGATCGCGCCGGACAAGACCGAGGTCACCATCTACTGCATCGCCCCCAAGGGCGAGAGCGCCGAGGCCCGGTCGTGGCGGATCCGCCAGTACGAGGACTTCTTCAACGCCTCCGGCATGGCCACCCCCGACGACCTGGAGGAGTTCCGCTCCTGCCAGCCTGACCTTCCGGGCCACCGCCGCGCCGTGGAACGACATGAGCCGCGGCGCCGAGCACTGGCTCACCGGACCCGACGAGGTCGCCACCTCCCTCGGCATGGACGGGGTGATCTCGTCCGGGCTGAAGAACGAGGACGAGGGGCTCTACCCCGTCCAGCACGGCTACTGGCGCGACACGATGCGCGCCGCGCTGGAGAAGGAGGCGGGCAGGTGAGCACCAACGCCCTGGCCGCCGGCACCGGCGCGAAGTCGATCACCCAGAACGCCATCGAGCAGTTCCTCTACCGCGAGGCTCGCCACCTCGACGACCGCGAGTTCGAGAAGTGGCTGGAGTGCTACGCCGACGACGTCGTCTACTGGATGCCCGCCTGGACCGACGACGACCGAACTCGTCGAGGACCCCGAGCGCGACGTCTCGCTGATCTACTACCCCAACAAGGGCGGCCTGGAGGACCGGGTCTTCCGGATCCGCACCGAGCGCTCCTCGGCGACGTCGATCCCCGAGCCGCGCACCAGCCACAACATCGCGAACGTCGAGGTGATCGAGCGCCGCGGTGACGTCGTGGACGTGCGCTTCAACTGGCACACCATGTACTTCCGCTACAAGACGGTGGATCCGTACTACGGCACGACCTTCTGCACCATCGACTTCACCGGCGAGCGCCCGCTGATCCGGCGCAAGACCGTGGTGCTGAAGAACGACTACATCCACCACGTGGTGGACGTCTACCACTTCTGAGGCCGCCATGACGCTCACCGAGACCGACGTCGCCACCCACCAGGTGGCCCTCTCCTTCGAGGACGGGGTCACCCGGTTCATCACCTGCCGCACCGACCAGACCGTCGCCGACGCGTCGTACCGCCAACGGATCAACATCCCGCTCGACTGCCGCGACGGGGCGTGCGGGACCTGCAAGGCGCTGTGCGAGTCGGGGGAGTACGACGGTGGCAGCCTACCTCGAGGACGCGCTGCCGGAGGACGAGGCGGCACGCGGGTTCGTGCTGCCGTGCAGCATGCGGCCGCGCTCGGACCTGGTGCTGCAGGTGGCGAGCACGTCGGAGGTCGCCAAGACCCGCGCCGCGTCGTACGACGCCCGGGTGACGGCGCTGACCCGGCTCTCCGCGACCACGGTGGAGCCTGGCGATCGAGATCCCGGACCGCGGGGACCTGGCGTTCCTGCCCGGGCAGTACGTCAACATCGCGGTCCCCGGCACCGACGTCACGCGGTCCTACTCGTTCAGCAGCGCGCCGCACGAGGACCGGCTGACCTTCCTGGTGAAGGCTCACTCCCGGCGGCGCGATGTCGACCTGGCTCTCCGAGCGAGCGGCCGTCGGCGACGCGCTCACCGTCACCGGTCCGCACGGCTCGTTCTTCCTGCGCGAGGCGGACCGTCCGGTCCTGCTGCTCGCCGGCGGCACCGGGCTGGCCCCGATCCTGTCGATGCTGCGCACGATGCGCGCGGCCGGGAGCACCCGCACCGCCCACCTGGTCTACGGCGTGAGCACCGACGAGGACCTGGTCGCCCTCGACCAGGTCGCCGAGGTGGCCGCGGACCTGCCGCGGCTCACCTGGGACCACTGCGTCTCGGACCCGGCCACCACGGCCGCCAACCGCGGCTACGTGATGAGCCTGATCCGCCCCGAGCACCTCCACGGCGGCGACGTCGCCGTCTACCTCTGCGGGCCTCCGCCGATGGTGGAGGCCGTGCGCACCCACGTCGCGGACGCCGGCATCGAGCCGACGGGCTTCTACTACGAGAAGTTCGCGCTCGCCGGTACGCCGCCGCCCGTCGCCGCCGTCCCGGTGGCTCCTGCCGAGGCCGCGGCCGAGCACGACCCCGAGGACGAGCTTGATCCCGGCCGGCGATGCTCGGGGGATCGCCGGCCGGGAGGTGTTCGCGGCCGCGCCCGCGGAGGAGCCTGCGCCGGGTGCCTACGAGATCGGCGAGGAGCACCCGGACGTCGGGTCCTCCGACGCGCTCTTCGAGGCGCGGCAGGCCCTGGAGCCTGGGCGCCCTGGAGCCTGACGATCGGCCGGCTGGACTCGCGGCAGGCTGGCGGGCTACCGGCTGCTCGCCGAGTCCACGCTGCCCTACGTCGACGGCGAGTGCTTCACCGACGCGGCGGCGTACACCGAGACCAATGCCGCCTTCCACGACTACCTGTTCGTGCAGACCGGCAACGAGCACCTGCTGCAGGCCTACCAGGCGCTCGGCGTGAAGGGCCGGATGGCCGAGGTGCTGCGCAACGCGACCTGGTGCCACCCGCGCTGCGCGGTCGACCACGTCGAGATCGTCGAGGCGTTCGAGGTGGGCGACCGCGAGGCCGCGCGCGCCCTGATCGTCGCGCACGCGGGGCGCTCGAAGCAGACCATGCGCCGTGCGATGTCGGATGCAGCGGCCACGACCCGGCCGCGGTTCGTCACTCCGGGCCGCTTCGCCGGCAAGGTCGTGGTGGTGACCGGTGCGGCCCAGGGGATCGGTGCCCAGGTGGCGCGCCGGGTCGCCGCCGAGGGCGGCTCGCTGGTCCTGGCAGACCGCTCCGAGTCTGGTCGCCGAGCCTGGCCGAGGAGCCTCGCGGCGCAGTCGGTCACCTGCGACCTCGAGACCTGGGCCGGTGCGGCCGACCTGGCCGAGGCGGCCCGTCAGCGGTTCGGCCGGGTCGACGTCCTGGTCAACAACGTCGGCGGCGCGATCAACTTCAAGCCGTTCACGGAGTTCACCGCCGACGAGATCGCGGCCGAGGTGGACCGCTCCCTGATGACCACGCTGCTCACCTGCCGCGCGGTGCTGCCCGGCATGGTCCAGCGGGGCGCCGGGGTCATCGTGAACGTGTCGTCGGCGGCGACCCGCGGCATCCACCGGATTCCCTACTCCGCCGCCAAGGGCGGCGTGAACGCGGTGACCGCCTCCCTCGCGCTGGAGTACGCCGAGCACGGCATCCGCGTCGTCGCCACCGCTCCTGGTGGCACCGAGGCCCCGCCCCGGCGGGTCTCCCGCGGCACCCCGGTGCCGGGCAACGACGAGGAGCGGGCATGGTTCCAGGCGCACATCGACCAGACCCTCGGATCCTCGCTGATGGGCCGCTACGGGACGCTGGACGAGCAGGCCGCGGCGATCGCGTTCCTGGCCTCGGACGAGGCGTCGTACATCACCGGGACGGTGCTGCCGGTCGCCGGTGGCGACCTGGGCTGAGCCTCTACGGTGAGAGCGTGACCGTTGGCCCGCCGCTGGTGCCGACCCGGCGTCGCGCGCTCGACGGCCTGGTGGCCGCCCTGGCGCGGGACGACGGGCCGCGGCTCGTCCTGGTCACTGCACCGCCGGGCGGCGGGCTGAGCACCTTCCTGCGGGCGCTCGCCGGTGCCGTCCCGGACGACCGGCGGTTGCTGGCGCTGCCCTGGGAGGACGCCCTCGGCGAGGTCGACGCCTCCGGCACGGTCGTGCTGGAGGACGCCCAGCACGCGGATGCCGCCGCGGTGCAGGCGCTGGTCAGTGCGAGCCGCCGGGGCGAGGTGGTCGTCGTGCTCGGCTGGGCCCTGCCCGGGGACGGCCTCTTCGACAGCGTGCGCGCCGCGGCCGACGAGGTCGTCGCGCTCGGCGGCCTCGACGCCGAGGACGTCGCCGCCCTGGCCGAGCAGCGCGGCGTGGTGCTGCCCGCGAGCCAGGCCGACCGGCTGCTGCGGCACACCGGCGGCCGGGCCCGGTACGTCGCGGAGCCTGCTCGAGGACGTTCCGGCCGCGGACTGGACGGCGCCCTGGTTCGCCCTGCCCGCGCCGGCGACCGCCGCTCGGGCGGTGCGGACCGCGCTCGCCGGGCTGTCGGAGGAGACCTGCCGGCTGGTGCGGGCGATCGCGGTGCTGGAGACCGCGGACCGGCGCGCGCGTGCCGTCGCGGTCGCGGACGCCGGCCGGACCGCCGCGGTGGACCCGGCCACGGCAGCGGTCGCCGAGGCCGCTGCGGCCGGCCTGCTGACAGTGCTCGACGAGCACGCCGCATGGGTCCGGCTGGCCGACCCGGTGGTCCGCCGTGCGCTGCTCGACGAGCTCGGCCCGCTGCGTCGCTCCGAGCTCCACGACCGCGCGGCGGAAGTGGTGACCGACCCGGCGGTGTCCGTGCGGCACCGGTGGTTCGCTGCGCCGTACCCGGACGCGGAGCCTGGCGGACCGGCTCGACGCCCTCGCGACCGAGCGGGCCGCCCAGGGTGCCTGGGCCGCGGCGGCCGACCTGCTGGTGCTGGCCTCGCGGGCCAGCGCCGACGAGGAGACCCGCGGTGCCCGGTTGGTGCGCGGGGTCGACGCCCTGGTGGGTGCGGGGGAGGTGCCGCGTGCCTCGCGCTACCTGCCGGAGCCTGGAGTCGTTGCGCGAGACGCCGTCGCGCAACGCGGTGCTCGGCTACCTCGCCGTCGTGCGCGGCCGGCCCGCCGAGGCCGAGAGCCGGCTGAACCGGGCCTGGGAGCCTGGCGAACCCCCGCCGGGACGCCGCGACCGCCTCCCTCGTGGCCCAGCGCCACGTGCTGCACCACCTGGCCCGTTGTCGCCCGCGCGACCTGGTGACGTGGGCGGACCGGGCCATGGAGCCTGGCCGACCCGGCCGCGCCGACCGCCGTCGAGGCCGCCGCCGTCCGTGGGCTGGGCGTCGCGCCGGTCGAGGGGATCGAGGTCGCGCTCGAGGGCTACCGGGCGCTGATGGACCGCGTGCCCGAGGGGCCGGTCGCCCAGCGGGTGGCGATGGCCTCGGGGTGGCTGCACCTGGCGGCCGACGACCCGGACCGGGCGCGCGAGGAGCCTGCAGAGCGCCGTGCCCACGGACTTCCTGGGCGGCTCGCTGCGGATCTCGCTGTGGGCACGGGGCTGGCTCGCACGCGTGCAGCTGCAGTCGGGCGACTGGGACGAGGCGATGCGTACGGCGACGGCCGGCGTCGAGTCTCGCCCGGCGCACCGGGATGAGCCTGCTCGTGCCGCTCCTCGCCTGGACCCGGACCCAGGTGCTCGCGCTGCGCGGTGACTGGGAGGCCGCCGAGCGCTCGCTGCGAGTGGGCGACGCGGGCGGGCGGGACTACGAGCCTGATGCGGGTGCCGGCGGCGCTGGCCCGGGCGGCGTACAGCGAGGCACGGGCGGACTACCCGGCTGTCGTCCGCGCCCTCGCCCCGCTCACCCAGCCCTGGGCCCGCGACTGGGTGGAGCAGCCCGGGTACTGGCCGTGGGCCGACGTCTACGCCAACGCGCTGGTGATCGTCGGTCGCGAGGACGACGCCGACGTCTTCCTCGCCCGGCACGAGGAGGTCGCCCGGGAGCGCGGGCACACCTCGGCCACCGCACGCCTGGCCTACGCCCGCGGCCGCTGGTACGGCGTGCGCGGCGACCTCGACGCCGCCCGCGCCTGCTTCCAGGAGGCCATCGCCCTGCTCGAGCCGCTGCCGCTGCGCTACGACCGCGCCCGTGTGCACTTCGCCTACGGCCAGACCCTGCGCCGGGCCGGGCGCCGGGCCGAGGCGGACGCCGTGATCACCACCGCCCGCGACGCCTATCTCGCCCTCGGTGCAGCGACCTACGTCGCCCGCTGCGATCGCGAGTCGGCCGCCGGCGGGGTCCACGTGACCCGCGGGCAGCGCGACCTCGACGACCTCACGCCGCAGGAGGAGGCGGTCGCCGGACTGGTCGCGCAGGGGCGGAGCAACAAGGAGGTCGCCGCCGGGTTCTTCTTGTCGGTGAAGACCGTGCAGTACCACCTCACCCGGATCTACGCGAAGGTCGGCGTCCGCTCGCGCGCGGAGCCTGGCGGCCCGTCGTACGCACTGAGTCTGTTCGGTCGTGTTCGGAAGGCCGTCCTCGGTCCCGGGGCGTCCTGCGCCCTAGCGTCCCCGGAACGGCACTCGGGCCGGAACCGAAGGAGTACGGATGAAGGCTCACCTCAGCCCGCGCGGCGCGCACCCTCGCCGCCCTCGCCCTCACCGGTGGCCTGCTCGCCGCGGTGGGTGCCACCACCTCGGACGCGCAGGCGGCGCCGCCCGGGCCGGCCGCCAAGCCGCGGCCGGGCGCACTCGCCACCGACAGCGACGGGGACGGCCTCCCCGACAAGCCTGGGAGACCAACGGGTACGACGCGAACGGCGACGGCGTCGTCGACGTCGACCTGCCCGCCCTGGGCGCCTCGCCCACCCGCAAGGACCTGTTCGTCGAGATGGACTACATGAGCGGCCGGCTCGCCAGCACCGCCGCCCTGGACCGGATCGTGGCGGTCTACGCCGGCGCGCCGGTCGGCAACCCCGACGGCTCGACCGGCATCACCCTCCACCTCGACGCCGGCTCCGCGCGCGGTGCGGCGTACAACCTCGGTGGCGGCAACCAGGTCACCTACGACTCCAACCTCTCGCCGTCGCTGCGCCAGACGAGCGACATCAAGAACGCCAACTTCGACAGCGACCGTGCAGGCGTCTTCTACTACATGCTCTGGGCCGACGACTACGACAGCAGACTGCAGCAGCGGCTACTCGTTCCAGATCCCCGGCGACACCTTCATCGTCACCATGGGCCCGCGCTGCGGCTGGAGCCCGACGGAGAACATGAACGTGGGCACCTTCGTGCACGAGTTCGGCCACGCCCTGGGGCTCAAGCACGGCGGCACCGACCACGTGAACAACAAGCCGAACTACCTGTCGGTGATGAACTACCTCTTCCAGTTCGACGGCGTCCCGCGCACCTCCGGCGGCGGGTACTTCGGTTACAGCAACGTCGCTCCGCCGAGCCTCGACGAGTCGCGGCTGACCGAGTCCAGCGGTCTCGGTACGACGGCCGTCAGCGGCTGGCGCACCAGCCTGGTACTGCCCCGACGGCAAGACCATCCGCACCAGGCTCGGGCGCCGCGAGCCAGGGCCTGGACTGGAACTGCGACGGTGACACCGCCGACGCGGGTGCCTGGAACATCAACGCCGACAACACCCGCAGCGTGCTCTCGGCGCAGAACAACTGGGCCAACCTGGTCTTCGGTGGGGGAGCGGTCGGCGGCGGCGGCAGCACCGGCGCCCTCCGTGCCGCAGCCCCGGAGCAGGGACCGCGCGAGGTGACGAAGCAGCAGTGGGTCGAGTCTGCGCGCGGCGATCGAGCGCGGTCACCGGCACGACCACTGACCCGTCGTACCGGTCAGGGGGACCGGGTCACCGCCACCTCATGCCGTAGATGCCCGCTTCCGGGCGGACACGCACGAGGCTCCACCGGGCGGGGACCTGGTCCCCCTGAACGCGCGCCAGGTAGCGGATCGGCGAGCGCAGGGTGGCCCGGAAGTAGGCCACCACCTCGGCGGGGCGTCGCTCCGGCTGGAAGCAGGTCTCCAGCACCAGGTGCTGGAGACCGGGCTGGACGCGGGTGTCGATGTTGCGCTCCCGTGACCCCGGCGGCTCGTGCTCGCTGAACTCCAGCAGTCCGGCCTCGTGGGCGCCGAGTCCGGCGCCAGCCTCATCTCGAAGGCCGCGAGGCCGGTCGTCGGCTCGCCGCGGAAGCGGTGGACGCGCATGCCGTGGGTGTCGGTGACCCGGGGCGGGCGGCACCAGGGGTCGTAGCGGCTCAGGCCTTGAAGAAGCGGCACGCCCCCTGGGTCCCGGCGGTCACGACGAGCGAGTGGTCGGCCCGCACCGGGTTGAGGTCCGCCCCGACGTGCTGGGTCAGCCGGTGCGTCAGCCGGTCGGGCTGCCGTGGGTCGACCGGCGAGGAGTCGAGCGCGTGCAGCAGGCGGGCGACGCGTTGCGGCATCGGCCGGCCTGTCGGCTCCGAGCAGCGGCTCGCCGCGGGTGGGCCGGGTCCGCGCGGAGCGCGGGCCGAGGGCTTGCCGCAGCCGCCCGGCCGGCAGGCCGAGGACCTGCTCGAGCCTGCGCGATCACGTGCAGGGACGCCTGGCGCTCGGGACGGCTGGTCCCGGACTGCCAGGTGCTCAGCGAGTCTCAGGCTGACCGGTGCCCCGCGCGCCGCGAGCCGGTCGCGCAGGTCGCGCAGGGTGAGGTCGCTGTCGGCGATCGCGTGCCGCAGCAGGCAGGCGAACTCCACGTCGAGGCGTTCATCGAGGGCCATGGTCACTCCGAGGGGGTACGTGGCACTTCGCGTCAGACTGGCACGTCCCGGGCCCGGGGGCCAGCGTCGCGCCCGACGGCCCGGACCGCCTCGACGGTCCGCAGCAGGTGCGGCTCGGTCCGCCCGGTGCGGTGGGCGACGGCCAGCGCGACCCGGGTGACCGGGCGCACCAGCGGCCGGAACTCCACCCCGGCCAGGGCGAGCGCCCGCACCGGCTCCGGTACGACGGCGACGCCGAGCCCGCCCGCGACCAGGGTCACCAGGGTCGAGGTCTCGCCGACCTCGTGCCGGATCCGCGGAGCCAGGCCGGCATCGGCGAAGAGGCGCCGCACGACGTCGTACATGGTGGAGCGGCGGCCGGCCGAGTGCACGATCAGGCCTTCCTCGGCCAGGTCGGCGACCCGGAGTCGCCGGCGCTCGGCCAATGCGTGCCCGGCCGGTACGGCGACCACCAGCCGCTCCTCGCGCAGCGTGGTCACGGTGAGCGTGCCCTCCGCGACGGGCGGGCGGAGCAGGGCGACGTCGATGGTGCCGGCGCGCAGCGCGTCGACCTGGTCGGCGACGAGCATCTCGCCGCGGAAGGAGAAGTCCACGCCCGGCAGGTCCGCGGCCAGCCGCCGGGACAGCGCGGGCAGCAGGCTGTAGGTCGCCGACCCGACGCAGCCGATCGCGACGTGACCGACCGTGCCGGCGGCGACGCGGCGGACCTCGTCGGCGGCGATGTCGACCGAGTCGAGGATCGCCCGGGCCCGCTCGAGGTAGGCCTCTCCGGCGGCGGTGAGGTCCACCCGCCGCGTGGTGCGGCTGAACGGACTCGACGCCGAGATCGGCCTCGAGACGGCGGATCTGCTGGGACAGCGGCGGCTGGGCCATGTGCAGCCGCTCGGCGGCGCGGCCGAAGTGACGCTCCTCGGCGACGGTCACGAAGTACCGGAGGTGGCGCAGCAGATCCATATCGTCATCCGACTCAAATAGGTCACATACTGATCCTTCACAATATCAACGCCGCGACCTACCGTCGATCGCGTGAGTCTCCTTCGTCTACGCAGCGGTCCGCACCCCCTTCGGCCGGTTCAACGGCGCGCTCGCCGGCGTGCGCACCGACGACCTCGGCGCGGCAGCCGTCTCCGCCGCCCTGGCCCGCACGCCGGGGCTCGACCCCGCCGCGATCGGCGACGTCGTCTGGGGCAACGCCAACGGCGCGGGGGAGGACAACCGCAACGTGGGCCGGATGGCGGCCCTGCTGGCCGGCGTACCGGTCAGCGTGCCCGGGACCACCGTCAACCGGCTGTGCGGCTCCAGCCTCGACGCGGTCATGGCCGGCTCCCGCACCATCGAGAGCGGCGACGCGGACGTGGTGCTCACCGGTGGTGTCGAGTCGATGACCCGCGCGCCCTGGGTGCTGCCCAAGCCGGACCGGGCGTTCCCGGTCGGGGACGTCACCGCGGTCTCCACCGCGCTCGGCTGGCGGCTGGTGAACCCGCGGATGCCGGAGGAGTGGACGGTCAGCCTGGGCGAGGCCAACGAGCAGCCTGCAGGAGCGCTTCGGCATCTCCCGCGAGCGCCAGGACGCCTTCGCCGCGCTCTCCCACCAGCGCGCCGACCGGGCCTGGGCCGACGGCTTCTACGACGACCTGGTCGTCCCGGTCGAGGGCACGGACCTGGTCCGCGACGAGGGCATCCGCCCGGGCAGCACGGCCGACGCGCTCGCCGGGCTCAAGCCGGTCTTCCGCAAGGACGGCACGATCACCGCGGGCAACGCCTCCCCGCTGTCCGACGGCGCCTCCGCCGTGCTGCTCGGCTCGGAGGCCGCCGCCGACCGGATCGGTACGACGCCGATCGCCCGCGTCGCCGGCCGGGCCGCGCACGCCCTGGAGCCGCAGGCGTTCGGCTACGCCCCCGTCGAGGCGGCCAACCGGGCGCTCGCCCGGGCCGGGATCACCTGGGACCAGGTCGGTGCGGTCGAGCTCAACGAGGCCTTCGCCGTCCAGTCGCTCGCCTGCGTCGACGCCTGGCCGATCGATCCCGAGATCGTCAACCAGCGCGGCGGCGCGATCGCCCTCGGCCACCCGCTCGGCGCGTCCGGCGGACGCCTCGTCGGCACGCTGGCGAAGGTGCTGCGCGAGTCGAACCAGCGCTGGGGCGTCGCGGCGATCTGCATCGGTGTCGGCCGGGGCCTCGCCGTGGTCCTGGAGAACGAGGAGGCGCGCTGATGGCGCGTACGCAGTTCCCCGCCGACGTGGACGGGGCCGTCGCTGGCATCGAGGACGGATCCACTGTCCTGGTAGGCGGCTTCGGCCTCGCCGGGATGCCCTTCGACCTGATCGACGCGCTGATCCGGCAGGGCGCGAAGGACCTCACCATCGTGTCCAACAACGCCGGCAACGGCGAGGTCGGCCTGGCCGCCCTGCTCGCGGCCGGCCGGGTCCGCAAGGTGGTCTGCTCCTTCCCCCGACAGGCCGACTCCTACGTCTTCGACGAGTCTCTACCTCGCCGGCCGCATCGAGTCGGAGGTCGTCCCGCAGGGCAACCTCGCCGAGCGGATGCGAGCCGCCGGCGCCGGGATCGGGGCGTTCTACTGCCCGACGGGCGTCGGCACCCCGCTGGCCGAGGGCAAGGAGTCGCGGGTGATCGACGGGCGCACCTACCTGCTGGAGCACCCGATCAAGGGCGACTACGCCCTGGTGTCCGCGCACGTGGCCGACCGGCTCGGCAACCTCGTCTACCGCAAGACCGCCCGGAACTTCGGGCCGGTCATGGCGACCGCCGCCGCGACCACGATCGTCCAGGTGGACACCGTGGTCGAGACCGGGGAGGCTCGACCCCGAGGAGGTCGTCACCCCGTCCATCTACGTCGACCGCGTGGTCCCCGTGAAGGCCCGCCACTACACCGTCCAGGGGGCACGATGAGCATCGAGGACCTCGGCCGCGGGCCGCTGAGCACTGACGAGTCTCGCTGCCGTGATCGCCGCCGACATCCCCGAGGGCTCCTTCGTGAACCTCGGCATCGGCCAGCCCACGAAGATCGCCGACCACCTGCCTGCGGAGCGCGGCGTGGTGCTGCACACCGAGAACGGCATGCTCGGGATGGGGCCCGCCGCGCACGGCGACGACGTGGACGCGGACCTCACCAACGCGGGCAAGGTGCCGGTCACCGAGTCTGCCCGGGGCGTCGTACTTCCACCACGCGGACTCCTTCGCCATGATGCGCGGCGGCCACCTCGACGTCTGCGTGCTCGGCGCCTACCAGGTCAGCGCCGGCGGCGACCTCGCCAACTGGCACACCGGCCGGCCCGGCGCGATCCCCGCGGTCGGCGGGGCCATGGACCTCGCCATCGGCGCCAAGGAGGTGCTGGTGATGATGACCCTCTTCGGCAAGGACGGCACGCCCAAGCCTGGTGCCGTCGTGCACCTACCCCCTCACCGGCGTCGCCTGCGTGAGCCGGGTCTACACCGACCACGGTGTCTTCGAGGTGGGCGGTCCGGAGGTCGTCGTACGACGCACGTGGGGCGCCTCGGTCGAGGAACTCGGTGGCCGGCTCGGCATCGCGCTGGTAGCAAGGGAGGCGTGACCCCGGACGTCGACACCTTCCACGCCCTGGCGCGCAGCGCGCCCTGGCGCTGGCGGAGCCTGCACTTCGGCACGCGGTCGTCGAGTCGGGACGAGGTCGAGGCGTACGTCGAGCGACCCGGCCGGTTGAGTCTCCGGCACGCCGACGGGACGGTCGAGCGGGTGGTCGAGGAGCGCCGCGACGCCGTCCCGCTGCCGCACGAGGTGAGCCCGCCGCTGCGGGCGGACGGGCTCGTGGCGCGGCGGCCCGCGACCTTCTTCGAGGTCCGCTACGACGACCCGATGTGGCGCAACTACTCCTGGGTCGCGATGCTCGACCCCGAGGAGCCTGAGCCACGACGTCCGCGTGGAGCGGCTGCGCGTCGACACCCTCGCGGGCCGCGAGGTCTGGCGTGCCGACCTGGCGCCGGAGGAGGGCTACGAGGCGCGCTGCCCGGACTGCTGCGACCTGCTCTGGCGCGCTGCGGCCTGGTACGACGTGGCCCTCGACGTGCGGACCGGCGTCGTCACCCGGTGCCTGCCCGAGGGTGGCCGGGCGGGCTCCTGGCAGGAGCCTGGACGTGCTGGAGGCCGACGGCCCGCCGCCGGTGTGGGCGGAGGTGGCCGCATGAGTGATGAGGAGCAGACGCTGCGGCGGTTCTTCACCCCCGAGGGCCGGCTGCGCGACCTGCCCACCCGGCACCTCAAGCGGCGGGTCGTGCTCGACCGGATCGCCCAGCGCTTCGAGCCGGGCCGTCGCTACGACTGGCGCGAGGTCGACGCGATCCTGAAGGAGATCCACCCCGACCACGCGGCGCTGCGGCGCTACCTGGTGGACGACGGCTTCCTCACCCGCCAGGACGACGTCTACTGGCGCAGCGGCGGAACGTTCGAGGTGTGAGCCGCGCCCGCTGCGAGTCTCGCGGACGATCAGCGGGTACGCCGCGCGGGCGGTGTCGCTGTGGTCGACCGCGCCCATCGAGCGGACGGTGACGCTGGCGCCGCGGCGGGTCAGGTCGCGAGCGCAGGCCGTGGCGTTGGCCGGCACGACATCGGTGTCGGCGGTGCCGGTGTAGAGGGTGACGGGGACCCGGGGCGTCCAGTCGCGGCAGATCCGGTCACCCTCGGCCAGTGCCCGGCGGAAGACCCCGGTCGGGTGCCGCAGGCTCGTCCAGGAACGCTGGGGTGAAGAGGTCGGTGAGCCGGTGCGGCAGCAGCCGCTCGAGCTCCCTCGTAGGTGTGGCTGCCGTCGAACCAGCCCTCGACCACCTCGGCGTAGGCCGGCTGGAAGGCGTCGCGGGGGTCGTCGTAGAGGCCGACGGTCCGGTCCCACGCGGTCACCAGGTAGGCCAGGTAGTAGACGGCCGTCTCGGCCGGGACCTCGCCGCGGAAGACGGCGGGGAGCTCGGTGCCCAGGACGTCGTACGGGCCGGCGACGGCCGAGACGCCGCCGAGGCGGAACCAGCCGGCCTCGCCCTGCTGGAGCGCCCGGCCGACGGCGAGGGAGGTGCGCCCGCCCTGGGAGAACCCGGTGACCATGACCTCGCGCCGCAGGACCACGCCGCGGGTGCGCACGAATGCGCGGGCCGCCTCCAGCAGGTCGGTCGTGGAGCCGACCTCCGTCGCCAGGTCGAGGTACGGCGGGCTGCCGGGGCCCAGCCCCAGGCCCAGGTAGTCCGGCGCCACCGCGGCCATCCCGGCACCGGCGAACATCGCGGCGATCAGCCGATCCGTGCTGTCCGCGCTCACCGTGGCGGCCGCGGACCTCGTCGCGTTCGTCCCGTGCAGGTACGCCGCCACCCTCAGCGCGCCACGCCGGCCGTCGGGAAGCACCACCAGCCCACTGGCCGTCGTCGGGCGGCCCTGGTGGTCGCGGGTGCGGTACACCAGCCGGTACGCCGTGACGCCGTAGCGGGCGGGCGTGGCGTCGCGGATGCCGGCCTCCGCGACGGCTGCGTCGAGCCTGCGCGGGACCGAGCCGGACCACCTCGGTGGCGGACACGAGCGAGCCGGGCGCAAGGGCCGTGGCGCGGCTCGCGGCGTGGCTCGTGGCGGTCGTCGTGGCGTGCGCCGGGCCGGGCGAGTGCGCGGAGGCGGCCGGGGCGAGGAGGACTGCGGCCGCGGCGAGGGTGACGGCGGCCCGGGAGATCCGTGGAGTGGTCATGGCTCCAGCCCACCGGAGCGGCCGGTCTCGCACGAGGGTGCCGGCACCCGAACCCGGGTCGGGCTGGCCCGACGCCGAGAAGTTCCCGGGTTCGCCGTCGGCGAACGGCGGAACATCGCCGACCGGCGATGCATTTGAGCGGGCATGACGAACCCGATCAACCTCCCTGTGCTGTTCCTCTCCGACGTGGTGGTGCTGCCCGGGATGGTGGTGCGGGTCGAGCTCGACGAGCCCGCCCGAGCCGCCATCGACGCCGCCCAGGCTCGCCACCCGCGACACCGGCGAGAGTGCCCGTGTCCTGGTCGCGCCGCGGCTCGAGGACCGCTACGCGTCGTACGGCGTCGTGGCGAACGTCGAGAAGGTGGGCCGCTTCGCCGGCGGGGAGCCGGCCGCGGTCCTCAAGGCGGGCGCCCGGGCCCGCATCGGCAGCGGCGTGAGCGGCCCCGGCGCGGCCTTGTGGGTCGAGGTCGAGGAGGCCGACGGCGGCGTCGTGGACGACGACGTGCGCGCCCTCGCCGAGGAGTACCGCAAGGCTCGTCGTCGGGCTGCTGCAGCGCCGTGAGGCGTGGCAGGTCGCCGACCAGGTGACCCGCATCGAGGAGCCGGCGGCACTGGCGGACACGGCCGGCTACGCGCCGTACCTCTCGGAGGACCGCAAGCGCCAGGCTGCTGGAGACCCCGCTCGTCGCCGAGCGGCTGCGGCTGCTCGTCGAGTGGACCCGCGACTTCGTCGCCGAGTCCGAGGTGAGCGACAAGATCGACGCCGACGTGCGCGAGTCGCTGGAGAAGAACCAGCGTGAGTTCCTGCTGCGCCAGCAGACTCGCCGCGATCCGCAAGGAGGCTCGGCGAGGGCGACCCCGAGGGCAGTGACGACTACCGCGCCCGGGTGGAGGCGGCCGACGTGCCCGATGCGGTGCGGGAGGCGCTGCTGCGCGAGGTCGACAAGCCTGGAGCGCTCCAGCGAGCAGAACCCCGAGGCCGGCTGGATCCGGACCTGGCTCGACACCGTCCTCGACCTGCCGTGGAACGTCACGACCCAGGACGACACCGATGTCGTGGCCGCGCGTGCGGTGCTCGACGCCGACCACCACGGGCTGGACGAGGTGAAGGACCGGATCACGGAGTACCTCGCCGTGCGGGCCCGCCGCGCCGAGCGCGGCCTGGAGGTCGTCGGCGGCCGCGGCTCCGGCGCCGTCGTGCTGCTGGCGGGGCCTCCGGGCGTCGGCAAGACCTCGCTCGGCGAGTCCGTCGCCCGTGCCCTGGGCCGGAAGTTCGTCCGGGTCGCCCTCGGTGGCGTGCGGGACGAGGCGGAGGTCCGCGGCCACCGGCGGACCTACGTCGGCGCGCTGCCGGGTCGCGTCGTCCGCGCCATCAAGGAGGCCGGATCGATGAACCCGGTCGTGCTGCTCGACGAGGTCGACAAGGTCGGCTCCGACTACCGCGGCGACCCCGCGGCGGCGCTGCTGGAGGTGCTGGACCCCGCGCAGAACCACACCTTCCGCGACCACTACCTCGAGACTCGACCTGGACCTGTCCGACGTGCTCTTCATCGCCACGGCCAACGACATCGGCTCGATCCCGCCGGCGCTGCTGGACCGGATGGAGCCTGGTCTCGATCGACGGCTACACCGAGGAGGACAAGGTCGCGATCGCCCGCGACTTCCTGGTCCCGCGGCAGGCTGGAGCGTGCCGCGCTGTCCGCCGACGAGGTGAGCATCAGCGACGAGGCGCTGCGGGAGATCGCGGCCAACTACACCCGCGAGGCCGGAGTCCGCCAGGTCGAGCGGCTGCTCGCCAAGGCCTTCCGCAAGGCGACCGCTCGCCTGGCGTCCGGCTCGGTGGAGCGGGTCGACATCGACGTCGACGGGCTCGCCGACCTGATCGGGCGCCCGCGGTTCACCCCGGACGTCGAAGAGCGGACCTCGGTCCCCGGCGTGGCCACGGGCCTGGCGGTGACCGGCATGGGCGGCGACGTGCTGTACGTCGAGACGTCCGCCGCCGCGGGGGAGGCGGGCCTGACCGTCACCGGTCAGGCTCGGTGACGTGATGAAGGAGTCGGCGCGGATCGCGCTGTCCTGGGTGCGCTCGCACGCCACCGAGTCTGGGCGTCCCGGCCGAAGCGTTCGAGCAGTCGATCCACGTGCACTTCCCGGCGGGCGCCGTGCCCAAGGACGGGCCGTCGGCCGGCGTCACCATGGTCACCGCCCTGGTCTCGCTGCTCACCGGCCGCCCGGTGCGCTCGGACATCGCGATGACCGGCGAGGTCACCCTGTCGGGCCGGGTGCTCCCGATCGGCGGGGTGAAGCAGAAGCTGCTCGCCGCCCAGCGGGCCGGGGTGGCCGAGGTGTTCATCCCCGAGCGCAACCGTCCCGACCTCGACGACGTGCCCGAGGAGATCCTCGCCGCGCTGACCGTCACCCCGGTCGGAGCGGTCACCGAGATCCTCGACAGGGCCCTTGAGGGGACGGGTGCGGCGGAGCAGGCCGCCTGAGAGCCCGCTCTGCCCACGAGCTCGAAGGTCCGTGCTGGCGGACTCCGCACTCTGTGCGGAGGATCGCCGGCACGGACCTTCTGTCGACCCGCGCAGTGCGGCTCCACGGCCGCGGTGGAGATCCTCACGCCCAGCACCCGCGGCCTCGCCCTGGTGCAAGAAGCGGCTCCTCGAGCGCACCGGCGCGGCGTCGTACTGGGTGATCGATCCGGGCGCCTCAGGCGCCCACGTCCTCCGCGTCGATGATCCGGTAGGCGTAGCCCTGCTCGGCCAGGAACCGCTGCCGGTTCTGAGCGAACTCCGCGTCCACGGTGTCGCGGGAGACGATCGTGTAGAAGTGGGCGACCTTGCGCTCGCCGTCGGGCCCGGGGTCCCCGGGCCGCAGCAGCCGGCCGAGGCGTTGCGCCTCCTCCTGGCGGGAGCCGAACGACCCCGAGACCTGGATCGCAACCTCGGCGGAGGGCAGGTCGATGGAGAAGTTCGCGACCTTGGAGACCACGAGCAGGCCCACCTCGCCGGAGCGGAAGGCGTCGAAGAGCCGCTGCCGCTCCTTGACCGGCGTCTGCCCGGTGATCACCGGAGCGTCCAGCGCCGTGGCCAGGCTCGTCGAGCCTGCTCGAGGTACTGCCCGATCACCAGGGTCGGCTGCCCGCGGTGCCGGTCGACCAGGCTCGCGCACCACCGCCACCTTCTCCGGGGTGCAGGCGGCCGGGCGGTAGCGCTCCTCGGGCTCGGAGGTCGCGTACGCCATCCGGGAGGCGTCCGGCAGCGAGACCCGCACCTCGATGCAGTCGGCGGGCGCGATCCAGCCCTGCGCCTCGATGTCCTTCCACGGCGCGTCGTACCGCTTGGGGCCGATGAGGGAGAAGACGTCGCCCTCGCGCCCGTCCTCGCGGACCAGTGTCGCGGTCAGGCCGAGCCTGCGGCGGGCCTGCAGGTCGGCGGTCATCCGGAAGATCGGGGCCGGCAACAGGTGCACCTCGTCGTAGACGATGAGCCCCCAGTCGCGGGCGTCGAAGAGCTCCAGGTGCGGGTAGACGCCCTTCCGCTTCGTTGTCACGACCTGGTACGTCGCGATGGTGACCGGGCGGATCTCCTTGACCGTGCCGGAGTACTCGCCGATCTCGTCGGCCGTCAGCGAGGTACGGCGCACCAGACTCGTCCTTCCACTGCCGCGCGCTGACGGTGTTGGTCACCAGGATCAGCGTGGTCGCGCCGGCCTCGGCCATCGCGGCCGCGCCGACGATCGTCTTGCCGGCACCGCAGGGCAGCACGACGACCCCGGAGCCGCCGTGCCAGAAGGACTCCGCCGCCTCGGCCTGGTAGGCGCGCAGGGCCCAGCCGTCCTGGGCGAGACTCGATCGGGTGGGCCTCCCCGTCGACGTACCCGGCGTAGTCCTCGGCCGGCCAGCCGAGCCTTGAGCAGCGCCTGCTTGAGGTTGCCGCGCTCGGAGGGGTGCACCGCCACGGTGTCGTCGTCGAGGCGGGCACCGAGCATGCCGGCGACCTTCTTGGCGCGCAGCACCTCCTCCAGCACCGGCCGGTCGTTGGAGGCGAGCACGAGCCCGTGCGTCGGGTGCTTCTCCAGGCGCAGCCGACCGTAGCGCGACATCGTCTCGGCGACGTCCACGAGCAGGGCGTGCGGTACGGCGTAGCGGGAGTAAATCAGCAGGGTGTCGACGACCTGCTCGGCGTCGTGGCCGGCGGCGCGGGCGTTCCACAGCCCGAGCGGGGTCAGCCGGTAGGTGTGGATGTGCTCCGGCGAGCGCTCCAGGCTCCGCGAACGGGGCGATCGCCTTGCGGCACTCGGCCGCCTGCTCGTGGTCGACCTCCAGCAGCAGCGACTTGTCGGACTGCACGATCAGGGGTCCGTCTGGCACCGCACGAGTCTACGTGCACCACGAAGTGCGGGAAATGGCACCACGAACTGCGGGAAATGGCACCGCGAGGTGCGGCTGATGGCGACCACCAGCCGCATCTCGAGGTGCCATCTCCCACAGTTCGTGGGTCAGGAGCCGACCGGGACCACCCGGGTGATCCGGTGCACGGCGTAGCGCCGCTCGGCGTCCGGGTCGTCGTCGTCCGCGTCCACGTCGCGCGCGGTGAGCCTGGCCGCCGTCGACCACGAGCGGACGGACGGCACGCTCGCTGACGACGCCCTGGTTGTCGGTGAAGCCGATGAGCACCGCGCCGCGCCGCTCGACCGCGTCCCGCAGGGCGGAGAGCACGCCGCCACCGGGGGCCGAGGCGGAGGCGGGGCGGTTGCGGGCGTCTTCGTCGCCCTGCCGGATCGTGCGCACGGCCGTCGCGACGTGGGCCGCCTGGCGAGCCACACCGCGGGCGCCGCCGGCGGGCTCGCGAGAGCGCGGGGTCCGGGCGCGCAGGCCCTCGGCCGCACCGACCCGCACGACGCCGTCCGGACCCTCGACGACCGGCGCCATGCCGGGCTCTCGCATCCGGGGGAGCAGCACGTCGAGCGGGAGCGAGGAGATCAGCACCGTCGGCGCCAGGCGCTGGAGGCCGAGGCCCCCGGCACGCGGGTGGTTGGCCAGGCTCGGCCAGAGCCACGTCGTCCTCGGAGCGGATGAACGACGTGGCGGCGCCGACCCGGAGCCGCCCGAAGCCGCGCGCGACGTCCTCGACGAGATAGGTCAACGGCTGGGGGACCGGCGTGCGCGAGGCCGCGGTGACGAAGGCGTGCACCTCGGCGGTGGTCCAGCCCGCGTCCAGCGCTCGCCGTACCGAGTCGGGGGTGAAGCGGTAGACCGTCGCCGCGCCGTGGGACTCCACGTCGGCGACCTGCTGGAGGCGGCGCGCGAGCTCCGGCTGCAGCGGGCCGGGCGCGACGGCGGTCAGGTCGGCCTGCACCAGCACGTGGTCCACCGGAGGGGGCAGCAGGTCGGCCAGCACCGGGGTGGGGTCGGCCTCCGCCGCCAGCAGCCGGGCGTACGGCGCCAGCACGTCCGCGCCGGTCAGCCCCAGCACCGCCGCTTCGCCGACCGCCCACGCGACCAGGTCCGGACGGGTGCGGGGCCGGCGCGGACGCTCCCAGGCGATCCGGGCCTCGAGCGAGGGCAGCCCGGTGCCGGCGGCCGGGCCCTCGCCCTCGGGCAGCGCCGCGAGCGCGGCGAGCACCATCGCCTTCGCCTCCGGCATCCCGGCCGCGGAGAGCCTCGGGGCTCAGCGCGTTCCACGGCTTCTGGTCCGGTCCACGCTCGCCGACCAGCGACGGCAGCCGTGGGCTGGCGAGCCAGGCGCGCGCCAGCACCGACCACTGCTCGGCGGTCGGCAGGTCGCGCCAGCGGTCGAACTCGTCGGTCGGCACCCACACCGTGTTGCCGTCCGCGTCCGCGCGGCTCCCGACCAGACCCGCCTCCGCGGCGACCTCGACCACGAGCGCCGCCTCCGGCTCAGCGACCTGGAGGTGGGCGGCGGTCGCGCGGAGCCTCGCGGACGCCGAGGCCGGTGGTCCGCAGTGCCGCGGCGGGGCGGGTGGACCACCACTCGAGCAGCATCTCGACCCGTCGTACGACGTCCGTGGCCGCACCCACGGCGGCACTCCCGGCGAGCCGGGCCGAGCGCGCCTCGCTGGCGACGAGGGGTGGCCGGTCGACCGGCTCGGTCGTCGTCCGGCCGCCGCGGAGGGCGAGGCCCACCTCGCCCGGCACGCTCAGCAGTCCGGGCGACAGCGAGCCCGCGGGCACGAGGAGCCGGTGCGCGAGGAGCAGGCTCGGCGGGGGACTCCGCGTCCTCGGGACGCAGCCCGATCCGGGCGGCGCCGGACTTCGCGGTGCTTCCTCCGTCGACGACGTGGTCGAGCAGGGCCCGGGCGGCGGGCGGCAGCGACTCGATGACCGCGAGCAGGCTCCGCCGCGGGGCGCGGCTGGGCCGAGCGCGGCCGCAGCCCGCTGACCCCCGTCTCCGGGCCTCCGGTCAGGCTGTCGCCGACCACGCTGAGCGCGCGCAGGCCCTCGGGGGACTCCCAGGCGAGCGCCAGGTCGACCAGACGGCGTACGGTCTCGACCACGAAAGCGGGGTCGGCGTCGACCAGCGAGACCAGTTCGGATTCGTTGGTTTGGCCGGCCACGACCAGGGCATCAAGCACGAAGAGACTCGCCTCGGGTGAGGGCATCGAGTGCGCGTGCCACCGAATTCCTCACCGCGGCGCGGGAGGCGAGTTGACCGAAGTCGTGAGGGGCGGGAGTGGCCAGGTCCGGACGATCAGTGAGCAGGCGTCGGAGCCGCTCGTCGGGCCACGACCGCAGGCTGGTCGGCCAACGACCGGTGCCCGTTCGGTCCTGCTCCCACGCAGCACAAGGTACCGGGGGACCCCTCCGCATGACCGAGGTGCGCAAGGTCGAGCCTGCACCACGGCGCCGCCACGGACGTGGGCCGGGTGCGGGCGGCCAACGAGGACTCCTACCTCGCCGACCCGCCGGTCTTCGTCGTCGCCGACGGCATGGGCGGCCACGACCGGGGCGATGTCGCCAGCGCGATCGTGGTGGAGGAGTTCGCCCGTCTCGCCAGTGAGGGTTACGACGCCGAGCACGGCGCCGAGGTCGTCGCCACCACGCTACACGCCGTCCAGGAGCGGATCCTCGCCTTCGACGTCGAGCAGCGGGCCAACGGCGCCGACGCCGACTTCTCCGCCGGGACGACCGCCGTCATCGCCCTCCTCGTCGACTCGGTGTCCGGCCCGGTCTGGCTGCTGGCCAACGTGGGCGACTCGCGGATCTACCGCTTCAACGAGGGCGAGCCTGGAGCAGGTCAGCGTCGACCACAGCCTGGTCCAGGAGACTCGTCGACGCGGGCGAGATCAGCCAGGCCGCGGCGGCCGTCCACCCCAACCGCAACGTGATCACCCGGGCCCTCGGCGGATCGGCGCTGCCGGGCGGGGTGAGCGGTGAGGCCGACTACTTCCTGCTGCCGCTCGCCGCGGCGGAGCGGCTGCTGCTGTGCTCCGACGGCGTGAGCGGCATGCTCGACGACGAGCAGATCGGCGCCATCCTCGCCGACCACGAGGACCCGCGTGACGCCGCCGAGAAGGTCGTGGCGGCCGCCGTCGCGGCCGGTGGGCACGACAACGCGACGGCCGTGGTGGTGGATGTGGTGGGATTGGTGCACACCGAGCCGTACGACGCCGACGCGCAACGGCTGAGCCTCGAGCAGAAGTTGGGAGCCCTGCCATGAGCGAGACCGCCACCGGCACGTCCGGCGCCTGGTCCTACCGCACCGGTGACTGGTTCGCCGTGTTCGGCACGAACGCCACGGTGCTGCTGCCGGCCTCCCAGAAGGACCAGGTCGTCGCCCTGTGGGCCTTGGTCGACGGCGGCGCGGCCTTCGACGAGGTGCTCGACGGCCTGCTCGCCTCGGGCCTGAGCCGGATCCCCGGCTTCGTGCTGGTCAGCACCGACGAGGGCCCCACCCGGGTGCTGCTGCGCGGGCAGGGCGTCACCGCCGCGCTCAGCACCGCCGACGAGGAGGTCGCGCTCGACGGGTCCGCCAGCCACACCTGGGTGGAGCGCTCCGTCGAGGGCGTGACCGCGCTCAGCGTGCACCTGCCCGCGGCCGAGGACGCCGCGGAGGAGCCCGCCGACTTCCCCATCGCCACCGGCCTGGTCCGGGTCACCCGGGTGGACCGTCCGGCGCTCGCGCCCGCCGCTGCACCCGTCGTGGAGACCGCCGTGGAGACCGCCGGGCTCGCCGCGGAGCCGGTGGAGGCGATCGACGTGCTGGCCGAGGAGGTCGTGCCCGAGGAACCGGCCGAGGAGCCGGCCGCCGAGCCTGCTCGACGAGCCGACCGTCCCGCCGGTCGTGGCGGAGCCCGTCGAGGAGCCCGTCGAGGAGCCCGTCGAGGAGCCCGTCGAGGAGCCCGTCGAGGAGCCCGTCGAGGAGGCGTCGCCGCTCGACGACAGCCCGGAGACCGAGGTGATGGAGGTCGTCGGCGACCCGCTGAGCGACCCGATCCCGCCCGCCCCGCCGCTCCCGCCGGTCCCGCCGGTCCCGCCGGTTCCGCCAGTTCCGCCGGCCCCTGCCCCCGACGGGTGGGTGACGCCGTGGGACAGCCCCGCCGACCAGCCGAGCGACCAGCCCGCCGCGGCCGATGCCGAGCCTGAGCCCGACGTCACCGAGGAGCCGGAGGCCGAGCGGGACACCCCCGCGGTGCCGTCGCTGCCGCCGGCCGGGGAGACCGAGGTCCCGCCCGCCGCCGGCTGGGTGCCGCCCCCGCCGCCGGCGCCGTTCGCGCCGGGTGTCCCGGACGCGCCGCCGCTGCCCGTCGGCTCCTGGGAGCCCGTGGGGAGTGGCGGCGCTCCGGCCGCGCCCGCGGAGCCGGCCGCCTTCGACCCCGACCACGACGGCCAGACGATCACCGGTGCCGGCCCCGGCGTACCCGCGCCCACGACGCCGGGCATCCCCGGCCAGCCGCCGGCGCCCGCGATCACCCAGCCGGTCGCGAAGTCTGCTCGTCTCCGACGGCCAGACGATCGTGGTGGACCGGGCGGTGCTCGTCGGCCGGGCCCCCGAGGCCCGCCGGTTCACCTCCTCGGAGCAGCCGACGCTGGTCACCGTTCCCAGCCGCCTGCACGAGATCTCCTCGACGCACATCGAGATCCGTCCGGGCACCGGCGCCGATCACGGCACCGCGGTCGTGACCGACATGGGCTCCACCAACGGCACCGTCCTGGTCCAGCCCGGTCTCGGTCCCGAGGACCTCAAGCCGGGCATCGCCGTCCAGCCTGATCCCCGGCGCCATCATCAACCTCGGCGACGGGATCACGATCCAGGTCACCCGGCCCTGACCGGGCTGCTACTCGGAGCGCTGCCCATGTCCCACGTCCTGCCGTCCGCCGCCGAGCCGGTGCTCTTCCCGGCCGCCGAGCTCGATCGCCGGTTCTCGGCGTTCGTCGTCGACCGGCTGGCGGCGTGGGGCATCTCCGCCGCGATCGGGTACGCCGTCTGGGAGCTCGCCGGCACCGGCGCGGCGGTCGCGATCCTCGTCGCCCTCGGCTGCGACGTGCTGATCGGACTGGTGCTCGCGGTGCTCGTCGGCACCACCGGTGTCACGCCGGGCAAGGCCGTGGCCGGGCTGCGCGTGGTCCGCCGCTCCGACGGCCGGCCGATCGGGGTCGGCCCGGCCATCGCCCGGTACGTCGTCCTCGGCATCGCGGGCCTGCCCACGATCGGCATGGGCCTGGCCACCCTGGCCTGGACGGTCGCGGCCGACCCGACCCGGCAGCGCCGGGGCCTGCACGACCGGATCGGTGACGCCTCGGTCGTCGACGTCCGTCCGCAGCCGCTCATCGACGAGGTCGCCGACGACCGGCCGCAGCAGATCGTGAACCTCACCGCGATGCGGCTGATGCCGGTCGCGCCCCCGGAGCAGGTCATCTCGATCCCGACGCCGACCCCGCAGCCGGCGCCCACCCCGGTCCGCGCCTCGGTCCCGGCGCCCGCTCCCGCGCCGCCTGCACCGACCCCGCCGGCCCCGGCGCCGACCCCTGCCCCGACCCCTGCCCCGACCCCTGCCCCGGCGCCGACCCCTGCGCCCGCTCCCGCGCCTGCGCCCGCGCCCGCGCCCGGCGCGCACCGCGCCCCCGCCCCGGCCGCACCCCAGCCGCCCGCCGAGCAGACCCGGATCCGCCCGTCGGCCGAGCCGCCGTCCGCCGCGCCGCCCGCGACCGGCCCGGCCGTGCGCTGGAAGGTCGCCTTCGACACGGGCGAAGAGTTCGTCGTCGAGGGCCTCGCCCTGGTCGGGCGCCGCCCGGAGCCCCGCCCGGGCGAACCGGTGCGCCACGTCGTCCCGCTGCGCTCCTCGGACATGTCACTGTCCAAGACGCACGCCCAGTTCCAGGTGGCACCCGACGGCGCCCTCGTGGTGATGGACCGCGGCTCGACCAACGGCTCCTACGTCGTGCGCCGCGGCATGTCCAAGGCGCTGACCGCCGGTCGCCCGAGCACCCTGCTCGCGGGCGACGAGGTCCGCTTCGGCGACCGCACCATGACCGTCGAGCGCGAGGGCTAGCCGGCCCGCGCCGCCTCCCACTCGCGGCGCAGCAGCCCGTAGACGGCTGTGTCGCTCCACCCGCCCTCGCGGTCCGGGTAGTCCTCGCGGGTGTGCGCCTCGTGCGTCATCCCGAGCCGCTCGCACAGCCGCGCCGAGGGGGTGTTGCGCGGGTCGAGCCTGGGCCATCAGCCGGTGCAGCGGGTACGACGTGAACGCCAGGTCCACCAGCGCGCGGGCCGCTTCGGTCGCGAACCCCCGGCCGGCGTACGACGGTGCGAAGACCCAGCCCAGGCTCACCGATCGACGGCGGCAGGTCCGGCCCGTGGGCAGCGGTGAAGCGGAGCATGAGGTCGCCGACGAGCACTCCCTCGTGCTCGACCGCCAGCGAGAGCAGGCTCGCCGACCTCGCTCGGCCGGGTGCCGCCGAGCATCCGTTCCATCCGCCCGTCCAGGCCCTTCTCGTCGAGCACGGGGAACGGCAGGTACCGGGTCACCTCGGGGTCCGCGCAGTAGGCGCCGATCGCCGCGCGGTCGCTCGGCAGCACCGTGCGCAGCACCAGCCGTTCGGTGCGCAGGGGCAGAGGCGGCGTGACGACGGGGACTCCCACGCAGCCGAACCTAGTGGTGGGCGCAAACGTGTTTCCAGCGTGCCGATCCGATGTCCTACGATGTGCCGTCGCGCGTCCGACCGGCGTGCGGCTGACGACGAGGAAGGTCGAGACCGTGCCGACTGGCAAGGTGAAGTGGTACGACGCGGAGAAGGGCTTCGGCTTCCTCTCCCAGACCGACGGGCCGGACGTCTACGTCCGCTCCGACGCGCTGCCCGAGGGCGTGACCACGTTGAAGGCCGGCACCCGGGTCGAGTTCGGCATCGCCCAGGGCCGCCGCGGCGACCGGGCGCTGCAGGTCCAGGTGCTCGACGCGCCCGCGTCGGTCACGCGCAACCAGAAGGACGCGCGCCGCAAGAAGCCCGAGGAGATGGTCCCGATCGTCGAGGACCTGATCCGCGTGCTCGACGGTGTCGGCGAGGCCTACCGGCACGGACGCCACCCCGACCGTCGTACGTCGCAGCCGGTGGCCAAGCCTGCTGCGCGCCCTCGCCGACGAGCCTGGAGTCCTGAGCGCCTGGCGCCTCAGCCGACGGTGACGGTCCGCTCGGCGCGCTCCTGGAGGCGCTTGGCGGGCCGCGTGCGCAGCACGAACACCGCCCACACGCCCAGCAGCACCGCGGCGAAGCCGAGCCCGATGCCGTTGACGGCCGGGTAGGACAGCATCACGCCGAGGAAGCCGCCGACGACCCAGGCGAGTCTGCAGCGTGGTGTCGCCCTTGGCGAAGGCACTGGCGTGCGCGCGCACCGGCACCCAGGACTGGATGCTCGAGTCGAGCGAGACCTTGGCGAGGTACTGCATCAGGCCCACGGTCAGGCCCAGCACGATCAGCGGCACCAGGCCGTAGAAGAGCGTGGCGAAGACGAGCGCCGCGATGTCGGCGAGCAGCGCCACGACGACCATCACGGCCGGATTGATCTTGCGCGCCAGCGAGGCGACCACGATGCCGACGGTGTTGCCGAGACCGGCGGCGCCGACGACGAGGCCGACCGTCAAGGTGGCCTTGGTCTTGGTCTCCCAACCGTCGAGCGGCTCGGTCATCAGCACGAAGGTCATGAACATCGTCAGGAAGCCCGAGAGCAGGCGAGGCCCGCAGTTGGCGCGCAGGGCGAAGGCCACGCGCGGCGGGAGCCCGTTGCGTCGTACGCCGTTGCGCGGGCCGTCGATCGACTCCTCACCGCTCGAGGCGTCGACCTGGTTCGGCAGCAGGATCGCGGCGACGGTGCCGACGGTGAACACCAGGAACGCGTAGCGGCAGGCCCACTCCGGCCCGATCCAGTACGCCGCTCCCGCGAGCGGTCCGGACACGCACGCCCCGACCACGCCGGCGAGCGCGACCCGACCGTTGGCCTTCACGAGGGTGATCTCCTGCGGGACCAGGCGCGGGACCGCGGCGGCCTTGGCGACGCCGTAGGCCTGGAGGAGACGAGCACGCCGAGCGCGGCGACGTAGAACCACGGCGAGCCGTCGCTGAGCGTGCCGGCCAGCACCCAGCACAGGAAGGCGCGCAGCGCGAAGGTCGCACCGATCGCCCAGCGCCGGCCGTGGCTGAACCGGTCGAGGAAGGGCCCGATGAGCGGAGCCACGATCGCGAAGGGGACCATCGTCAGGCCGAGGAAGAGCAGCACCGGGCCGCGCTGGCCGCTGGTCGCACCGGCGAAGAACACCGTCCCGGCCAGGGCGATCGCGAACGCCGAGTCGCCAGCGGAGTTCGCGGCGTGCAGACTCGATCAGCCGGTTGAGGCCGGAGCGCTCGGCGCCCTGCGCGCCGGCGGCCTTGCGTGCGGTGCGCACCGTGGCCGCGCTGGCGCGGCCGGTCACCCGGGCGAATCCCTTGACCCCGCGTGCGGTCGCCTTCGCGGCGCGCAGTGAGCCGGCCTCGGCCGGGGTCTCCGTCCGGGCGCCACCGGGCACGTCGGCGCCGGGCGGGCGCGGGTCGGGTCCGTCGGTGCTCACCCCTCCTATCTTGCCCGACCCGCGAGCCCCGGCGTGACGAGCCGCGCCCTGATGAGGAATGCTGTGCCCGTGTCCACCCTCGAGCGCAAGGTCGACCGACGCCGCCACCGCTGACGCGGTCGACGCCGCCCGCGCGGCGCTGCTCGACGAGGTCGACGCCGCCGACGTCGGCGAGCACCTCGGCCACCAGGTCGACGGGCTGCGCGTCGTCACCCATCTCTTCGAGTGCCGCCGCAAGGGCTACGTCGGCTGGCAGTGGGCCGTCACGCTCACCCGCGCCTCGCGCCAGCGCAAGGTCACCGTGGTCGAGGTCGTGCTGCTGCCCGGCCCGGACGCGATCGTGGCCCCGGCGTGGGTGCCCTACCGCGAGCGGCTCCAGCCCGGCGACATGTCGCCCGGCGACCTGCTGCCCGTCGACGACGAGGACCCGCGCCTGGTCCCGACGTACTCCTTCGGCGACGACCCGCTCGACACCGACGACAAGGCACAGGTCCGCGAGGTCGCCAAGGACCTCGGTCTGGGCCGCGTGCGGGTGCTCTCGCCCGAGGGCCGCGACGCCGCCGCCGAGCGCTGGTACGACGGCGAGGCCGGTCCCGACGCGCCGATCGCCAGGTCCGCTCCGGACCACTGCCACTCCTGCGGCTTCCTGGTCCGGCTCAACGGCCCGCTGTCGGAGATGTTCGGCGTCTGCGCCAACGGCGACGCCAACGACGACGGCCGGGTCGTGTCCTACAACCACGGCTGTGGTGCGCACTCCGAGGTCCGGCTGAGCAAGCGTCAGCAGCCGCTGCCGCCGGCGCCCCCGGTGCTCGACACCGTCAGGCTCCGACGAGCCTGGAGACGTTGTGAGGACCCACACCGCGTAGTCCTCGTCCACCGGACGCAGGTCGTAGCCGCCGAACCGCTGCTGGACCGTCAGCCCGGCGGCCTCGGCATCGGCGGCGAACTCCTCCGGTGGGTAGGACCGCGCCGACGCCGGCCCGCCGCGCAGGTGGAAGCCGGCGAGGATCCGCCCGCCCGGGGCGAGCAGTGCGCCCAGCCGGGTCAGCACGGCGACCTCGGTGCCCTCGGCGAGGAAGGTGAGCACGTTGCCGACGGCCACGACCAGGTCGAACGACTCCGGCGCACCCGCCTCGGCGAGCACCGCCGGCGTCAGCGCGAGGATCTCGTGGGGGAGCACCACCAGCCCCGGGTAGGTACGCCGTGCCTGGTCGACCAGCGCCGGGTCCGGCTCGGCCGCGACGACCCGGTGCCCCCGGCCGTCCAGGTAGGCGCCGACCCGGCCCATGCCGGCTCCGGCGTCGAGGATCGCCGCGCCCCGCGGCACGAGCACGTCGGCCGGGCGGGCCTCGCCGTCGACGTCCTCGCCACGCTCGATCAGGCCTGGGCGAAGCGCTCGCCGTAGCCGACGTTCTTCGCCCCGCCCAGTGCCCAGCGGGTCGGGGGGGAGCTCACTCATCGTGCTCGCGCTCGGCCCGGACCAGCCGGCGGCGCTTGCAGTACTCCATGCCGAGCAGGCCGAGGCCGACGCCGGTGAGGCACATCCACAGCAGCCAGGTGCGGTCGTCCTCCTCGAGGCGGCCGTAGAACGGCAGCAGCGCGAGGAAGGCGAGCGCGAAGAGCGCGGTGCCGACCTGGACGGTGCGCACGCCGTCTACGTCGAGCGGCTCGACGGGCGCGATGAGGTAGGTCCGGCTGCCGATCTCGTGCTGGGTCGGCTGTTCGTCGCGGAGCTCCACACCCCGATCGTACGGCGCGCGCCGGGTGCCCGGCGAGCGCGACCGGAATAGTTGCCGAAGGTAATGAGTTAGGCTAAGGACATGCCGACCCAGGACAAGCACGTGCGCACGACGGTGGGGCTCGCGACCGAGCTCCGCTTCTCCGTCATGCGCCTGCGCCGCCGGCTGGTGCGCGAGCGCCATCCCGACAACGACCTCAGCCTCTCCGCGATGGCCGTGCTGTGGGGACTGAACCGGTTCGGCGACCTCACGGTCGGTGCCCTCGCCACCCGCGAGCAGGTCCGGCCACCGAGCATGACCCGCACCGTGAACTGCCTGGCCGACAGCGGCCTCGTCGAGCGGCAACCGCACCCGACCGACGGCCGCCAGGTCGTCGTGCGGCTCACCGACGAGGGGCGCGCGGTGGTCCATGCCGACGCCGCCCGCCGCGACCGCTGGCTCTCGCGCCGCCTCGAGGAGCCTCAGCCCGGCCGAGCGCGACGTGCTGCGCCAGGCCGCCCCGATCCTGCAGCGCATCGCCGCCGCCGACTGACCCGAAGGAGCCACCACGAGCCCCCGCTTCCGATCCCTCGCCCACCCGAACTACCGCCTCTACTTCGCCGGCAGCCTGGTCTCCAACGTCGGCACCTGGATGCAGCGTGTCGCCCAGGACTGGCTGGTCCTGACCATCCCCGGCAACGGCGGCGCGGCGCTCGGCATCACCACGGGCCTGCAGTTCCTGCCGGTGCTGCTCCTCTCGCCGTACGCCGGCGTGATCGCCGACCGCTTCCCCAAGCGACTCATGCTCCAGGTCACGCAGGCGCTGATGGCCCTCGCCTCGCTGCTGCTGGGCCTGGTCGCCGCCTTCGGCGCGGCCGAGACCTGGCACGTCTACGTCATCGCGTTCGTCTTCGGCATCGGCGCCGCCTTCGACGCCCCCGCCCGCCAGGCGTTCGTCTCGGAGATGGTCGGCACCGACGACGTGGCGAACGCGGTCAGCCTCAACTCCGCGGCCTTCAACACCGCCCGCATGATCGGCCCCGGCATCGCCGGCCTGCTGATCGGCGCCTTCGGCGGCGGGATGCGCGCGACCGGGTGGGTGATCCTCGTCAACGCCCTGTCCTACGCCGCCGTGATCTACCAGCCTGCGCCGGATGGACCCCGCGACCCTGCACTCGCCGCGGCCGGTCGGCCGCGAGCCCGGGATGCTGCGTGCCGGAATGCGCTACCTGCGCGGCCAACCGAAGATGCTGATGATCCTGGTGCTCGTCTTCTTCGTCGGCAGCCTTCGGGATGAACTTCCAGGCTCACCTCCGCGCTGATGGCGACCGAGGTCTTCGGCAAGGGCGCCGAGGAGTACGGCATCCTCGGCTCGGTCCTGGCGATCGGCTCGCTCAGCGGCGCGCTGCTGGCCGCCGGCCGGGCTCGGGTCCGGGTGCGACTGCTGATGGGGGCCGCGGTGGCCTTCGGGGTGCTGGAGATCGCGGCGGGCTTCGCGCCGTCGTACCTGCTCTTCGTGCTGCTGTGCCCCTTCCTCGGCCTGTCGGTGATCACCGTGCTCAACTCCTGCAACGCGCTGCTGCAGACCGAGTCCGAGCCGGCGCTGCGCGGCCGGGTGATGGCGATCTACATGACGATCGTGATGGGCGGCACCCCGCTCGGCTCGCCGTTCATCGGCTGGATCGGCCAGCACTACGGCGCCCGCTGGACCCTGGTCGTGGGTGGCGTCCTGGTGCTCGCCGGGGTCGGGCTGGCCGTGCTCGTGCGGCGGCTCGCAGGTCGGGACGCCCCGGCTCGCCCGGTCCGCGAGCCTGCCATGCTTCCCTCGTGAGCACGGCCGAAATCACCCCTCAGGGCAGCCCCCTCGACCGCTACTTCCGCATCTCCGAGCGCGGCTCCACGGTGGGCCGCGAGCCTGCGCGGCGGGCTGGTCACCTTCTTCACGATGGCCTACATCGTGGTCCTCAACCCGCTGATCCTCGGCTACGCGACCGACGTCGACGGGAAGTTCCTCGGCGGCGGCGACAAGCCCGACCTGGCCGCGATCGCGGCCGGGACGGCGCTGGTCGCGGGCGTGCTGACCATCTTGATGGGCGTGGTGGCCAACTACCCGCTCGCGCTGGCGACCGGGCTCGGCCTCAACGCCTTCCTCGCCTTCTCCGTGGCCAGCCAGATGACCTGGGCCGACGCGATGGGCCTGATCGTGATCGAGGGCCTCGTCATCCTCGTCCTGGTGCTCACCGGCTTCCGGACGGCGGTCTTCCGCGCCGTGCCCGCGCAGCTCAAGGTGGCCATCTCGGTCGGCATCGGCCTGTTCATCGCGCTGATCGGGTTCGTCGACGCGGGCATCGTGAAGCGGATCCCGGACGCGGCGCAGACCACCGTGCCCGTGCAGGCTCGGCGCCGACGGCAACCTCAACGGCTGGCCGGTGCTGGTCTTCATCGTCGGCCTGCTGCTCATGCTCGCCCTGTGGGTGCGCAAGGTGCGCGGCGCGATCCTCATCTCCATCGTGACGATGACGATCGTGGCCGTCGTCGTCGAAGCGATCGGCGACCTCGGCCGGGCCGCGGAGCGCTCCGGTGGCTGGGCGCTGACCGTGCCGACGTGGCCCGAGAAGTTCCATGCGCCCGACTTCGGCACCCTGGGGGAGTTCAACCTGCTCGGCTCCTGGGACAAGATCGGCGTCGTCAGTGTCCTGCTGCTCGTCTTCTCGCTGCTGCTCGCCGACTTCTTCGACACCATGGGCACGATGACGGCCATCGGCGCCGAGGCGGACCTGCTCGACGACGAGGGCATGCCGCCCCACGCCGAGCGGATCCTGGTCGTCGACTCGATCGCCGCCGTGGCCGGCGGCGCCGCGGGCGTCTCGTCCAACACCTCCTACATCGAGTCCGCGTCCGGGGTGGGGGAGGGCGCCCGGACCGGGCTGGCCTCGGTCGTGACCGGCGCGCTCTTCCTGGTGACGATCTTCCTCGCGCCGCTGGTTGCGATGATCCCCTCCGAGGCGGCCGTCCCGGCGCTGGTGCTGGTCGGCTTCTTGATGATGCAGCAGATCACCGGCATCGACTGGACCGACCTGGAGATCGCGATCCCGGCGTTCCTGACCATCGTGCTGATGCCGTTCACCTACTCCATCAGCGTGGGCATCGGCGCGGGCTTCGTGGCCTACGTCTTCCTCAAGGTGGTGCGCGGCAAGGCCCGTGAGCCTGCACCCGTTGCTGTGGATCGTGGCGGCGCTGTTCGTCGTGTACTTCGCGATCGACCCGATCACCCGGTGGCTGACCTGAGCCCTCGCCGCTCCGGCGCCCTCCTCCGGCATTTTGACCCTCCTTTGGGCGGCCGGTAATCTCGATTCTCGTGTCTGGGGTGACCCGGCACGTCGAGCATGCCCTCAGGCTCAGAGCCCGGTCCGGGAGCCTGGCGAAGGGGATCAACATCCGGCACGCAGCAAGCATCATCCCGAGCCCGGCAGGTCGCCGAGCCGTGCAGAGAAATCGAAAGGGAACCACCAGGTGCCCACCATTCAGCAGTTGGTCCGCAAGGGCCGCCAGGACAAGGTGTCCAAGAACAAGACGCCTGCCCTGAAGGGTTCGCCCCAGCGGCGCGGTGTGTGCACCCGCGTCTACACCACCACCCCGAAGAAGCCGAACTCCGCCCTGCGCAAGGTCGCCCGTGTGCGCCTGAGCAGCGGCGTCGAGGTCACCGCCTACATCCCGGGTGAGGGTCACAACCTGCAGGAGCACTCGATCGTGCTCGTCCGCGGCGGTCGTGTGAAGGACCTGCCCGGTGTTCGCTACAAGGTCATCCGCGGCGCGCTCGACACGCAGGCCGTGAAGAACCGTAAGCAGGCTCGCAGCCGCTACGGCGCCAAGAAGGAGAAGAGCCGACATGCCGCGCAAGGGCCCCGCGCCGAAGCGCCCCATCGACGTCGACCCGGTCTACGGGTCGCAGGCTGGTGAGCCAGCCTGGTCTCGAAGGTGCTCCAGGACGGCAAGAAGCAGGTTGCTCAGCGGATCGTGTACGCCGCTCTCGAGGGCACCCGCGAGAAGACCGGCACCGACCCGGTCATCACCCTCAAGCGCGCGCTCGACAACGTGCGCCCCGCGCTCGAGGTCAAGTCCCGCCGCGTCGGCGGTGCGACGTACCAGGTCCCGGTCGAGGTCAAGGGCAACCGCGGCACCACGCTGTCGCTGCGCTGGCTCGTCGGCTACGCCCAGGAGCGCCGCGAGAAGACCATGGCCGAGCGCCTGCAGAACGAGATCCTCGACGCCGCCAACGGCCTCGGTGCCGCGGTGAAGAAGCGCGAGGACACGCACAAGATGGCCGAGTCCAACAAGGCATTCGCCCACTACCGCTGGTGACCTCCCGGGGCGGGCCCGCTGCTCGCGGCGCCCGTCCCGTCACCTCATCCCAAACCTAAGGAACGCTGACTCACGTGGCAGTCGACATCACGACGGACCTCAACGTCGTCCGCAACATCGGCATCATGGCGCACATCGACGCCGGCAAGACCACCACCACCGAGCGCATCCTGTTCTACACCGGCATCACCTACAAGATCGGTGAGGTCCACGACGGCGGCGCCACGATGGACTGGATGGAGCAGGAGCAGGAGCGCGGCATCACGATCACGTCGGCCGCGACGACCTGCTGGTGGAAGAAGCACCAGATCAACATCATCGACACCCCCGGGCACGTCGACTTCACGGTCGAGGTGGAGCGCTCGCTGCGCGTCCTCGACGGTGCCGTCGCGGTGTTCGACGGTGTCGCCGGTGTGGAGCCCCAGTCGCAGACGGTGTGGCGTCAGGCCAACAAGTACTCCGTCCCGCGGATGTGCTTCGTCAACAAAGCTCGACCGGACCGGTGCGGACTTCTACCGCGTCGTCGACTCGATCGTGCAGAAGCCTGAACTCCACCCCGCTGATCCTGCAGATCCCGATCGGCGCCGAGGGCGACTTCATCGGTGTCGTCGACCTGGTCGAGATGAACGCCAAGGTCTGGCGCGGCGAGACCGCCCAGGGCGAGGACTACGTCGTCGAGGAGATCCCCGAGGACCCGGCCGACAAGGCCGCCGAGTACCGCGAGAAGTTCATCGAGACGCTCGCCGAGGTCGACGACGACATCATGGAGGTCTACCTCGAGGACGGCGACACGTTCGACGTGCCGACCCTCAAGGCCGCCATCCGTCGCGCGACGCTGGCCGACAAGGTCAACCCGATCCTCACCGGCACCGCGTTCAAGAACAAGGGCGTCCAGCCCCTGCTCGACGCGATCGTCGACTACCTCCCCTCCCCGCTCGACGTGGACGCCATCGTCGGCCACAAGCCGGGTGCGGAGGAGACCGAGGAGAACGAGATCGTCCGCAAGCCCTCCAGCGAGGAGCCGCTGGCCGCGCTCGCGTTCAAGATCGCGGCCGACCCGCACCTGGGCAAAGCCTGACCTTCGTCCGCGTCTACTCGGGCAAAGCTCGAGGCCGGCGCGACCGTGCTCAACGCGAGCAACGGCCGCAAGGAGCGGATCGGCAAGGTCTACCAGATGCACGCCAACAAGCGTGAGGAGATCGCCTCGGTCGGCGCGGGCCAGATCGTCGCCGTGATGGGCCTCAAGGACACCCGCACCGGTCACACGCTGTCGGACCCGAGCAAGCAGGTCGTGCTCGAGTCGATGACGTTCCCGGCGCCGGTGATCTCGGTGGCCATCGAGCCGAAGACCAAGGCCGACCAGGAGAAGCTCGGTGTCGCCATCGGGCGTCTCGCCGAGGAGGACCCGACCTTCGTCGTCAAGACCGACGAGGAGACCGGCCAGACCATCATCTCCGGCATGGGCGAGACTCCACCTGGAGATCCTGGTCGACCGCATGAAGCGGGAGTTCAAGGTCGAGGCCACCGTCGGCAAGCCGCAGGTCGCCTACCGCGAGACCATCCGCGGCACGGTGTCGAACCACAAGCCTACACGCACAAGAAGCAGACCGGTGGTTCGGGCCAGTTCGCCAAGGTCGTGATCTCCCTCGAGCCGAACATCGACCCCGAGACCGGTCTCGGTGCGGGCTACGAGTTCGTCAACAACGTCTCGGGTGGCCGCGTGCCGCGCGAGTACATCCCGTCGGTCGACAACGGCGGCCAGGAGGCCATGGAGTTCGGCATCCTCGCCGGCTACCCGATGGTCGACGTCAAGTTCAGCCTCGAGGACGGCGCCTACCACGACGTCGACTCCTCGGAGCCTGGCGTTCAAGATCGCCGGCATCCAGTCGTTCAAGGAGGCCGCCCGCAAGGCGAACCCGTGCCTCCTCGAGCCGATGTTCGCCGTCGAGGTGACCACCCCCGAGGACTTCCTCGGCACGGTCATCGGCGACATCAACAGCCGTCGCGGCCAGATCCGCGCGCAGGAGGAGCGTCACGGCGACATCGTCGTGTCCGCCCTCGTGCCGCTGTCCGAGATGTTCGGGTACGTTGGCGACCTGAGGTCCAAGACCTCTGGTCAGGCGTCGTACTCGATGGAGTTTGACTCGTACGCCGAGGTTCCCACGAACATCGCCGACGAGATCATCAAGAAGGCGCGCGGCGAGTAATCTCCCGCAGGCCCTCGGCACCACCCCTTTAGTACGAGTCAAGTAACAACCACACCAGGAGGAGCCCCCAGTGGCTAAGGCGAAGTTCGAGCGGACCAAGCCGCACGTGAACATCGGGACGATCGGTCACATCGACCACGGCAAGACGACGCTGACCGCGGCGATCTCGAAGGTTCTGCACGACAAGTACCCGGACCTCAACGAGGCCTCGCCGTTCGACCAGATCGACAAGGCTCCCGAGGAGCGCCAGCGCGGCATCACGATCTCGATCGCGCACATCGAGTACCAGACCGAGGCGCGCCACTACGCGCACGTCGACTGCCCCGGTCACGCGGACTACATCAAGAACATGATCACCGGTGCCGCGCAGATGGACGGCGCGATCCTGGTGGTTGCCGCGACCGACGGCCCGATGCCCCAGACGCGTGAGCACGTGCTGCTCGCCCGCCAGGTCGGCGTGCCGGCGATCGTCGTCGCGCTCAACAAGTGCGACATGGTCGACGACGAGGGTCTCATCGAGACTCGTCGAGATGGAGGTGCGCGAGCTCCTCTCCGAGTACGAGTTCCCGGGCGACGACGTTCCGGTCGTGCGCGTGGCGGCCTTCCCGGCCCTCAACGGCGACGCCAAGTGGGGCGAGTCGGTTGCCGAGTCTCATGTCGGCCGTCGACGAGTACATCCCCCAGCCCGAGCGTGAGGTCGACAAGCCCTTCCTCATGCCGGTCGAGGACGTCTTCACGATCACCGGTCGTGGCACCGTCATCACCGGTCGCATCGAGCGCGGCATCGTCAAGGTCAACGAGGAGGTCGAGATCTCGGGCATCCGGGAGACCCCCATCAAGACGACCGTCACCGGTGTCGAGATGTTCCGCAAAGCTTGCTCGACGAGGGCCAGGCCGGTGAGAACGTCGGTCTGCTCCTGCGCGGCACCAAGCGCGAGGACGTCGAGCGCGGCATGGTCGTGGTGAAGCCGGGCACGTCGACCCCGCACACCAACTTCGAGGCGAGCGTCTACATCCTCTCGAAGGAGGAGGGCGGCCGTCACACGCCGTTCTTCAACAACTACCGTCCGCAGTTCTACTTCCGGACCACCGACGTGACCGGCGTCGTGACCCTCCCCGAGGGCACGGAGATGGTCATGCCGGGCGACAACACGGACATGTCGGTCGGGTCTCATCCAGCCGATCGTGATGGACGAGGGTCTGAAGTTCGCGATCCGCGAGGGTGGCCGCACCGTCGGCGCCGGCCGGGTCACGAAGATCACCAAGTGATCTGACCTGCTTCGGGGAGAGCCCCGCCGCCTTCGGGCGGTGGGGCTCTCCCGCATTTCCGGGTCGCGCCGGGAAGCCGGGAGAATGGGCGGGTGAACGACGGAGTACGCCCCGCCCGGCCGCACCACAAGGCCGACCGAGGACGGCCGCGCGGTGCGCGAGGTGCTGGCTTACGCCCGGCGCGGCAGCCGGCTCACCTCGCCGCGCCAGCAGCGCGGCTGGGAGCAGTACGCCGAGCAGTGGGTGATCCCGGACGAGGCGGTCGAGGCGGACGGCTTCGCCTGGTCGACGTACTTCGGCCGCGAGGCGCCGATGATCGTCGAGATCGGGGGCGGCGTGGGCGAGGCCACGGCAGCGCTGGCGGCCGCTCGGCCGTCGTACGACATCTTGTCGCTGGAGGTCTGGGTCCCGGGCGTCGCGGAGAGCATGTGGCGCGTCGGTGAGGCCGGGGCGCGCAACGTGCGGTTCTGCAGCGTGGATGCGGTGTGGACCCTGGAGCACCTGTTCGCCGAGCAGGAGATCGCGGAGCCTGTGGACCTTCTTCCCCGACCCGTGGCACAAGACGCGGCACCACAAGCGCCGCCTGGTCAACGCGGAGAACTCCCGGTTGATCGCCTCCCGGCTGGCGGTCGGCGGGCTGTGGCGCCTGGCGACGGACTGGGCGGACTACGCCGAGCAGATGGTCGAGGTGCTCGACGCGGAGCCGCTGCTGGAGGGCGGTGTTGTGGAGCGCTGGGACGAGCGGCCGGTCACCAAGTTCGAGCGCAAGGGGCGTGCGAAGGAGCGCGCCATCACCGACCTGGCGTACCGACGCGTCACCTGACATTAACTTCCCCGGTGCGGCGTGGCGCCCGTTCTGGTGAGGTCTCGGGCGTACCTTCCGATGCAGTGGCAGGTGGGGAAGCCGGCCACATCGGGAGGCCCGACGTGAACCATCACGACTGCGCAACCCGGTCCGTCTTCAAGGGATAGGGCCGGGCGGCCCTGACGGGCGCGCGGTCCGGTGAGGTGAATCGTGGCGAACACGAAGGCCCAGGCCAGCGCACAGCGCCGTACCTACGTCCTCGACACCAGCGTGCTGCTGGCCGACCCCGCCGCGCTGCGGCGCTTCGAGGAGCACGAGGTCGTCCTCCCGGTGGTGGTGATCACCGAGTCTGGAGGCCAAACGGCACCACCCGGAGCTCGGGTACTTCGCGCGCAGCGCCCTGCGGGCACTGGACGAGATGCGGGTCAGCCACGGCCGCCTCGACACGCCTGTCCCCGTGGGTGAGGACGGTGGCTCGGTGCGCGTCGAGCTCAACCACACCAACGCGGCCTCGTTGCCGTCCGGCTTCCGCCTCGGCGACAACGACACGCGGATCCTCGCCGTCGCCCGCAACCTGGCCGACGAGGGGCACCAGGTCACCCTGGTCTCCAAGGACCTCCCCATGCGGATCAAGGCGTCCGCGGTCGGCCTGGACGCGGAGGAGTACCGCGGCGAGGCGGTCAGCGACTCCGACACGGGCTACTCCGGCATGACCGAGGTGGAGGTGTCCGCCGACGACCTCGACGAGCTTGTACGACGACGGCACGCTCGACCTCGCCGAGGCCCGCGAGTTCGCCGTGCCACACCGGCCTGGTGATGCTGTCCGAGCGCGGCACCGCGCTCGGACGGGTCGGCCCGGACAAGCAGGTGCACCTGGTCCGCGGCGACCGCGAGGCCTTCGGCATCCACGGCCGCAGCGCCGAGCAGCGGATCGCGCTGGAGTCGCTGCTCGACCCCGAGGTGGGCATCGTCTCCCTCGGCGGTCGTGCGGGCACGGGCAAGTCGGCGCTGGCCCTGTGTGCCGGCCTGGAGGCGGTCATGGAGCGCCAGCAGCACAAGAAGGTCGTGGTCTTCCGCCCGCTCTTCGCCGTCGGCGGCCAGGAGCCTGGGCTACCTGCCGGGCTCGGAGTCGGAGAAGATGTCGCCCTGGGGCCAGGCCGTCTTCGACACCCTCGGCGCGCTCACCTCGCGCGACGTGGTCGAGGAGATCCTGGACCGAGGGATGCTCGAGGTGCTGCCGCTGACCCACATCCGCGGCCGCTCGCTGCACGACTCCTTCGTGATCGTCGACGAGGCGCAGTCACTGGAGCGCAACGTGCTGCTCACCGTGCTCTCCCGGATCGGCGCCAACTCCAAGGTGGTGCTCACCCACGACGTCGCCCAGCGCGACAACCTGCGAGTGGGGCGGCACGACGGCATCGTCGCCGTGGTGGAGAAGCTCAAGGGTCACCCGCTGTTCGCCCACGTCACGCTGACCCGGTCCGAGCGGTCCCCGATCGCCGCGCTGGTCACCGAGATGCTGGAGAACGTCGTCGTCTGACGAGGCTGCGGTACGACGCCCCGGCGGGCCTGGTCCGCCGGGGCGTCGTACCGTTCCGGGGCGGATGTGACGCGTGTGACGAACGAGGCCACATGGCGGGGAGAGATCGCGCGGTTCGGTTTGCACCTCGCAGAGGGGTCAGGCATGGTGGACGCTGGTCGCCGGCGGTGACGACGATGAAGTCGGGCCCGATCGGGCGGTGACCTGAGTCCTGCAGTCGAGCCCGAAGTCGAGAATTTTGACGAAGCACGCCAAGCCCGCGCCCAAGCACCGCGGAGCGCCGAAGCATGCCCATCTCGCCGAAGCCCCTCGCAAGGCAGCCCGCAACGTGGTCGTCATGTCGTCGGTCGCCGTCGCCGTCACGGGGGTCTCGGTGACCGCCGGAGTCCTCGGCAACGGCACCGCGGCGCCAGCGGCCAGCGCTGAGATCGACGCCGTCGGCGCCGCCGGCCAGTCCCTGCCGACCGCGGCCAGCACCGAGCGCCGCGACCCCGTCGTCTCCCGCTCGGACCGCCGCCCCGAGGCCGACCCCGCGAAGACCGCGAGCCTGGCCGACGCCACCGGCTCCGCGATGACCGACGAGCGCAAAGTCGTCCGACTCCGACCCGCGCGACATCGCCCGGGCGCTGCTGAGCGAGTTCGGCTTCTCCGCCGACCAGTTCAGGCTGCCTCGACTCGCTGTGGACCCGCGAGTCCGGGTGGCGCGTCAACGCCGACAACCCCAGGCTCCAGCGCCTACGGCATCCCGCAGGCCCTGCCCGGCTCGAAGATGTCCTCGGCCGGCCCCGACTGGGCCACCAACCCCGCCACGCAGATCCGCTGGGGCCTGGGCTACATCCAGAGCCGCTACGGCTCGCCCTGCAGCGCCTGGGGCCACTCGGAGAGCCACAACTGGTACTGAGCCTCGATGGCGCGAGCCGCGCCGCGGTTGGCTTGGGTAGAGGTGGAGCCCGCCTGGCGGCGTACCTGCCGGCGCTGGGAACGGCGCTCCCTGCGCCTGCGGTCGCTCGTTCCTCGCTTCCTCCGGCTCCGGGCCTGGCTTCGTCCCGTGCTGCCGGCTAATGGCGCGAGCGGAGCCCGTCCGGCGGCCATCCCGCGCGGGGGGTTCTTGACGTCTTCTTGCGGTTCTTGACCGTTGCAACGGCCAAGAACCGTAGGAATCCCCGCTGAAGCGGGTATTCCCGCACCCCGCCCCGGCCGCTAGCGCAGCAGGTTCTTCTGGACCTTGCCGAGACTCGTTGCGGGGGAGGGAGTCGGTGAAGCGCACACCGAGCAGGTCCGCGGCACCGAGGCTCGTGCCGTCGATCGTGACCGGTCGCCCGGCGCCGTCGACGAGGGCGCGGAGCAGGGCGGTCACCGCACCACCCAAGCCGCCGGACGGCACTGGGCGCCACGCCCGGGCGTGGTGAGCCTCGCCATGGACGGGGTGCGGGTGGATGATGCTCGGGACGGGGCGCGGGTGCCCCGCACGACGGAAGGAGCACGCCATGTTGTGGACCATCATCGTCACCATCGTCGGCGGAACGATCATCGGCCTCATCGGCAAGGCGGTGGCGCCGGGGGACCGCACCAAGTTCCCGCTCTGGCTGACGATCGTGTGCGGCATCGTCGGCATGCTCGTCGGCAGCCTGCTCTACTGGGTGCTGTTCGGGCACAACAACAAGCCCTTCGACGGCCACGAGGCCACGTGGGACAACGCCACCAACGGCATCGACTGGCTGCGCCACCTGTGGCAGATCGCGGTGGCCGCGGTCGCGGTGATCGCCGCGGCGGCGCTCACCGGCCGGCAGCGGGCCTGAGGACTACGGCCGGGTCATCGACATCAGGTCGAGCGCGGCGTCCAGGCTCTTCCAGGGTGAGGTCGCCGCGCTCGACGTACCCCAGCTCCAGCACGGTCTCGCGGATGGTGCTGCCGCTCGCGAGCGCCTGCTTGGCGACCTTGGCGGCGGCCTCGTAGCCGATGTGCCGGTTGAGCGGCGTCACCACCGACGGGGAGGACGCGGCGTAGCGCGCCATCCGCTCGGCGTCGGCGGTGATGCCGTCGATGCACCGGCGCGCGAGCGTGGTCGAGGCTGTCGACAGCAGGCGCACCGACTCCAGCAGGTTGCGGGCGATGACCGGCATCGCGACGTTGAGCTCGAAGGCGCCGCTCGCGCCCGCCGCGGTGACCGTCGCGTCGTTGCCGATGACCTGCATGCAGACCATCAAGGTGGCCTCGGGCAGGACCGGGTTCACCTTGCCCGGCATGATCGAGGAGCCAGGCTGCAGGTCGGGCAGGTGGATCTCGGCGAGGCCTGTGGTCGGTCCGGAGCCCATCCAGCGCAGGTCGTTGCAGATCTTGGTCAGCCCGACGGCGACGGTGCGCAGCACGCCGCTCAGGCTCGACCAGTGAGTCCCGGGTGCCCTGTGCCTCGAAGTGGTTGCGGGCCTCGCTGAACGGCTGGCCGGTGGCCTCCCCGAGTGCCGCGATCGCGGCCTGCGCGAATCCGGGCGGGGTGTTGATGCCGGTCCCGACGGCCGTGCCGCCCAACGGCAGGCTCTCGCACCCGCGGCAGCACCGACTCCAGCCGCTCGACGCCGTAGCGCACCGTCGCGGCGTACCCGCCGAACTCCTGGCCGAGGGTCACGGGGGTCGCGTCCATCAGGTGGGTGCGCCCCGACTTCACCAGGTCGCCGAACTCCGTCGCCTTCGACTCCAGCGACGTGGCGAGCACCTCGAGCGCCGGCAGCAGCCTGGCGTACGACGGCGAGGGTCGCCGCCACGTGCAGCGCGGTCGGGAAGGTGTCGTTGCTCGACTGGCTGGCGTTGACGTGGTCGTTGGGGTGCACGCTCACGCCCGAGCGCCCGGCGAGAGTAGCGATCACCTCGTTGGCGTTCATGTTGGGTCTGGTGCCCGAGCCGGTCTGGAAGACGTCGATCGGGAACTCGCCGTCGTGCTCGCCGTCGGCCACCGCCCGGGCTGCGGCGGCGATCGCCTCGGCCAGGCTCGGGCGGCAGCACGCCGAGATCGGCGTTGGCCCGGGCCGCCGCGGCCTTGACCTCGCCGAGCGCGTGCACGAGGGCCGGCTCGATCGGGGTGCCGCTGATCGGGAAGTTCTCGACCGCACGCTGGGTCTGGGCCTGCCAGAGGGCGGCGGCCGGGACCCGGACCTCGCCCATGGAGTCGTGCTCGATGCGGTACTGCGGGGCGTCGTTCACCTCTCCACAGTAGCCAGCCGCACCGTAGCCAACCGCCTCCCGCTCAGTCGAAGAACTCGGAGAGCCAGGCTCTCCCGCTTGCGCTTCTTGGCGTAGCCCTGCTGGTAGCCGCGGTCGTCGTGACGGCGCCGGTCGTCGTCGTACCGCTCGTACTGCTGGGGCTGCGGGGGCTGCTGCGGCGCGGGCGCGGTCTGGCCCACGGAGCGGTCGATGATCTTGTCCAGGCTCGCCGCGGTCCAGCCACACACCGCGGCACTGCGGGCAGTAGTCGATCTCGATGCCGTTCCGCTCGCTCATCACCAGCGTGGTCTCGTCAACGGGGCAGCGCATGCCTGGTCAACGGCCCGCGCCGGCGCACGGTTCCCGGGTCAGTCCTCCCAGGGCGGGGTGTCGCCCATCTTGCGGTAGTACTTCGCCAGGTGGCTGCGCACCCGGTCGCGCTCGGCGAGCGGGAGGTCCTGGAACGCGGTGACGGCCATGCCCGGTGGTACCCGGGCCCCGTGGCGCTACTCGGCCGAGCGGACCCGGATCCCCGAGATCGGGACGGTGACCGCGCCGCCGGGGTCGGTGAAGAAGTCGTTGCCCTTGTCGTCGACGACGATGAAGGCGGGGAAGTCCTCGACCTCGATCTTCCAGACCGCCTCCATGCCGAGCTCGGGGTACTCGATGACCTCCTGGCTCTTGATGCAGTCCTGCGCCAACCGCGCGGCAGGGCCGCCGATGGAGCCCAGGTAGAAGCCGCCGTAGGTGTCGCAGGCCTCGGTGACCTGCTGGGAGCGGTTGCCCTTGGCGAGCATGACCATCGAGCCGCCCGCGGCCTGGAAGGACTTGACGTAGGAGTCCATCCGGCCGGCGGTCGTCGGGCCGAAGGAGCCGGAGGCCATCCCCTCGGGGGTCTTGGCCGGGCCGGCGTAGTAGACGGGGTGGTTCTTGAGGTACTCCGGCATCTCCTCGCCGGCGTCCAGGCGCTCCTGGATCTTGGCGTGCGCGATGTCGCGCGCCACCACGAGCGGGCCGGTGAGCGAGAGCCGGGTCTTGACCGGGTACGACGACAGGCTGGGCCAGGATCTCGCTCATCGGCCGGTTGAGGTCGACCTTGACGACCTCGCCGCCGGAGATGTCCTCGGCCACGCCTGCGTCGGGCATGTACTGCGCGGGGTCGGTCTCGAGCCTGCTCGAGGAAGACGCCGTCGGCGGTGATCTTGCCGAGCGCCCGGCGGTCGGCCGAGCAGGACACCGCGATCGCGACCGGGCACGAGGCGCCGTGGCGGGGCAGGCGGACCACGCGGACGTCGTGGCAGAAGTACTTGCCGCCGAACTGCGCGCCGATCCCGAAGGACTGGGTCAGCCTTGAAGACCTCCTCCTCCAGGCTCCAGGTCGCGGAAGCCGTGGGCGTTCATCGAGCCCTCGGTGGGCAGGTTGTCGAGGTAGTGCGCGGAGGCGTACTTCGCGGTCTTGAGCGCGAACTCCGCGCTGGTGCCGCCGATCACCACCGCCAGGTGGTACGGCGGACAGGCGGCCGTGCCGAGCGAGCGGATCTTCTCGTCGAGGAACTCCAGCATCCGCTTCGGGTTGAGGATCGCCTTGGTCTCCTGGAACAGGAAGGACTTGTTGGCCGAGCCGCCGCCCTTGGCCATGAAGAGGAACTTGTACTCCGGCCCCTTCGGCCCCTGCGCGGTGGAGTAGATCTCGACCTGGGCCGGCAGGTTGCTGCCGGTGTTCTTCTCCTCGTACGTCGTCAGCGGGGCCAGCTGCGAGTAGCGCAGGTTCGAGCTTCGTGTACGCGTCGTAGACGCCCTTGCTGATCCACTCGCCGTCCTCGGCGCCGGTGAGCACGCCCTCGGACTTCTTGCCCATCACGATCGCGGTGCCGGTGTCCTGGCACATCGGCAGCACGCCGCCCGCGGAGATGTTGACGTTCTTGAGCAGGTCGAGCGCGACGAAGCGGTCGTTCCCGGAGGCCTCCGGGTCGTCGATGATCTTGCGCAGCTGCGCGAGGTGCGCGGGCCGCAGGTAGTGGCTGATGTCGTGCATCGCCTCGGCCGTGAGCCGCTGGATGGCGGCGGGATCGACCTTGAGGAACCTCTCGCCGCCCGGTCCCTCGACCGTCTCGACGCCCTCGGTCGTGATCAGGCGGTAGGGCGTGTCGTCGTGCGACGCGGGGAGGAGGTCGGAGTACCGGAACTCTGCTTCAGCCACGGCTACCGAGGATATCGCCGACCGGGGACGCACAGAGGGCCGGGTCGCATCGCGACCCGGCCCTCTCGGTGCTGTGCTCAGCCTGCTCAGGCGATCAGCCTGAGGCTCATCTGCGTGGCGGCGAAGGCCAGGCTCCACGACCGCGCCGGCCGGCAGGCCCGCCTTCGCGGTGTCGAGCGTGATCCGCAGGCCCACGATGCCGTTGAGCATCGAGCTCGGGACGGCGGCGCGCACGTTGATCTCCACCTTGCCGAGGCCGGCCACGTCGATCACCGTGTTGGGGGAGACGTTGATCGGGATGGCGTTGCCGGCGATGACGAGGTTGACGAGGTTCATCTCCTCGGTGTGCGACCACACGCCGTTGGTCCGCTTGCCGGTCGCGACCACCTCGATCGCATCGGCCTTGATCAGTCCGTTGAGGACGTTGACCTTGGCCGTGGCGTTGCTGTTGCGGATCGTCGCGTCACCGGTGGCGTTGTCCTTCGAGGAGGTGCTCGTGGACTTGATCGCGCCGACCGTCAGCAGGCCCGGGAGGTTGACCGAGGCGGTGCTGTTGGTCGGCTCCTTGCCCTGGCTGCCGCCGTAGGGGGTGTAGACGATGGCGGTCGGGTCGCTGAGGACCTTCACCTGGTTGGTCACGTTCGCCTGGACCTTGGTGGCGTAGGCGAAGCCGCCCAGCCGCGGGCCGTCGGTGGCCGGGATGACCTCGGTCAGGTAGTGGTTGACCGGGTTGAGGACGATCGTGGTGCCCGCGTCGTAGCCGCCGTACTCGCCGAGGAGCCTGCACGGCGAGACCCCAGCCGAGGGTGGCGGTGAGGCCGTCCTTGGAGGCGTGGGTGACGTTGTTGAGGCTGATCGCCGCGACGTTCGGGATGCTCACGCCGTAGTTGAGCGGGATGGTGGCCGGCAGGTTGACGCCGGCGATCTTGATGCCGAGGAACTTGGTGCCACCGTTGACGGTGTGCGTGCCGTCGGCCTTGGCGATGGTGTTGATGTCGGTCTCGACGGCGTCGATCTTGATCAGGCCGTTGAGCAGGTTGACACCGGCGACCCGGGCGTAGGAGTTGACGGTCAGGTCCCGCGCGTTGTTGCGCGTGGCGGTGGTCCGCGTCTCAGCGGCACCGGCGCTCAGCAGGCCAGCGGCGTTGGCGGACAGCGTGCTGTTCTTCGACGAGGTGTCCGGGCCGCCGCTGATGCCGCTGGCCGCGGTCAGGTCGGAGGAGACGGTTCCGCCGAGGGCCTTGACGTAGGTGGCACCGGTGTTGGCCGAGAAGTACCACTCCGTCGTCGCGGCGTGTGCCGGTGACGGCACGGCGACGAGGCCGACGCCCATCAGGACGAAGGCGGCGAGAGAGACGAGCCTTGCGCACGGCTTGGGACCCCATTCCCATTCAGTTTGTTGGTTGGTCGGTTCCCCCTGGAACCCCCACTCTCCGCCGTCGAGGCCGGAAAGCCGAGCATCCCCCCGGAGATTTAACGAACTCCCACTCCGGTGGTCACGCTCTGGGGCGAACGTTATCGGTTGCGACGCGGCTGCTGCGAATGCGTGACCAATGTCGCAGTGGTGCCCGGGACTCGACAGGTCATCCGGGGGCGTTCGGCTCCCGTGGACGTGTACGACGCCGTGGTGGTCGGAGCCGGTCAGGCCGGGCTCTCCGCGTCGTACCACCTGCGGCGGCTGGGGATCAGCCACGTGCTCCTCGACGCGAACGAGCGTCCGGGTGGCGCCTGGCAGCACCGCTGGGACTCGCTGACCATGAACGACGTCCACGGCGTGGCCGACCTCCCCGACGCGCCCGCTCCGGGCGGCTCGGGAGCGCGCGCGAACGTCGTGCTCGCCGAGTGGTTCGCCCGCTACGAGGCCGTGCACGACCTGCCCGTGGTGCGCCCGGTGCGGGTGGACCGGGTGACCTCGCAGGGCGAGTCTGCTGGTGGTGCACGCCGGCGCGCGGGAGTGGACGACGCGGACCCTGGTGAACGCGACGGGGACCTGGACGCGGCCGTTCGCGCCGTCGTACCCGGGGTCGGGGGAGTTCCGCGGCGAGCAAGCTGCACACCGCCGACTACCCGGGTGCGCCGTACTTCGACGGCAAGCGGGTGCTCGTGGTCGGCGGCGGCGCCTCCGCGGTGCAGTTCATCGGCGAGCCTGGCGCCGCGCACCGACGTGCTGTGGGTGACCCGCCGCCCGCCGGTGTGGCGTGAGCACTTCGACGAGAGCGTCGGCCGGCACGCCATCGAGCCTGGTGCAGGAGCGGGTCCGTGCCGGGCTGCCGCCCGCGAGCGTGGTCAGCGTGACGGGGCTGGCCCTGCGCCCGCAGGAGCAGGAGGCCGCAAGGCTGGGCGCCTACGAGCGGCGCCGCCCGATGTTCGAGCGGATCGAGCCGGACGGGGTGCGCTGGGCCGACGGCAGCCTTCGAGCCGGTGGACGTGATCCTGTGGGCGACGGGCTTCCGGCCCGCCGTCGGGCACCTCGCTCCGCTGCACCTGCGCAGCGAGCACGGCGGGATCGCGCTGCTGCAGAGCGGCACCGACGTGCAGACCGCGACCACGGCCGAGCGTGACCCCCGGGTCCAGGCTCGTGGGATACGGGCCCTCGGCGAGCACCATCGGCGGCAACCGCGCCGGGCGCGCGGCGGCGCTGGCCGTGCGCCGCTACCTGGCCGCGCACAGCCGTGCGCTAGCGTGAGTCTCGACAACCCACGGGAGTCCGCGGCAGCGGGCTGAGAGGGAGCCTGGAGCCGCTCCGACCGTCACACCTGATCCGGGTCATGCCGGCGAAGGAACGGATGACGATGACTGCACGTGTGCTCTGCCTGGTGTCCGAATGGGACGACCTCGCCCTCCTGCCCGCCCTGGCCGGGGCCGGGGTCGACGGCTTCCAGGTCCGCGCCAAGGACCTGACCACCCGCGAAGCTCGTCGCGTTGACGACCCTGGTCCTCGACGCCGTCCGGCCGTACGGCGCGCGGGTGCTCGTGAACGACCGGCTCGACGTCGCCCTCGCGGCCGGCGCGGACGGCGTCCACCTCGGTGCCGACGACCTCGCTGTCGCCGACGCGCGCCGGATCGCGCCCGGGCTGATCGTCGGCGCGACCTGCCGCGACCGCGCCGGTGTGCTCGCCGCCGCCGCGAGCGGCGCGGACTACGCCGGCTTCGGGCCGCTCTTCCCGACCGGCTCCAAGCCCGGCCTGCCGGAGCCGCTGGGCCTGCGGGCCGTCACGGCCGCTGCGGGCGTGCTGCCGCTCGTCGCGATCGGCGGGCTCACGGCCGCGACGGCCGCCGAGGCGCGGGCCGCGGGGGCGCACGGTGTGGCCGTGATCGGCGCGATCTGGCGAGAACCCGATCCCGTGGCCGCAGCGAAGGAGCCCGTGACGGCGGTCGGCTGATGCGAGTGGAGGTGCTCGGGGCCGGGATCGTCGGGCTGACGGTCGCCGAGGAGCCTGCTCCGCCGTGGGCACACCGTGTCGGTGGTCGACCCACGCCCGGCCCGCGGGGCGTCGTACGCCGCGGCGGGGATGCTGAGCCCCGCCGCCGAGGTCTGGTACGGCGAGGAGGAGCCTGCTCCGCCTCGGGCTCGCCTCGCTGGAGCCTGTGGCCGGAGCCTGGCCGGGCGGCTCGGGGTGGCGCTGTGGAGCGAGGGCACCCTCCTGGTGGGCCACGACGCGGGCGACCTCCAGCAGGTCGAGCGGCAGGCCGCGCTGCTGAGCCGGCACGGCCGGGAGGTCGTGGCGCTGGACCGCGCCGGCGTGCGGGAGGCGGAGCCGTCCCTGGCTCGGGTGGCCGGTGGCGTGCTGCTGCCCGGGGAGGCGAGCGTCGACCCGCGGGCGGTGTGTGCCGCGCTGCTGGAGCGGGTGCGGATGGTGGCGGGGCCGGGCGGTGCCGACGTCACCGTCGTGGCGACCGGCGCGCGCCTGCCCGAGCCGTGGACCGGCCTGGTGTCCGGCGTGCGGGGGAGATCCTGCGGCTGCGCACCGACGACCCGCCGTTGCGCACGGTGCGCGGCTGGGTGGCCGGCGAGCCGCTGTACCTCGTGCCGCGCGGGGACGGGCGGGTCGTGCTCGGCGCGACGACCGAGCGGCACGACGCGCCGCCGGTGCTCACCGCGGGCGGCACGTTGCGCCTGCTCGACGCCGGTCGCCGGCTCTGGCCGGCACTGGACCGCGCCGAGCTCGTCGAGGGCACCGCCCGGGACCGGCCCGCGACGGCAGACGGGCTGCCGCTCGTCGGTCCGAGCGGGGTCGCGGGCGTCGTGCTGGCGGCGGGGCACGGGCGGCACGGCGTCCTGCTCGCGCCGCTGACCGCGCGCCTGGTGGCCGACCACCTCGAGACCGGGCGGGTGGACCCCGTCCTCGATCCCCGCCGTGCGATGGAAGGAGCACGATGACGATCACCTGCAACGGCGAGCCGCTGCACACCAAGGCCCGGACGGTCGGCGACCTGCTGGGCGAGCGGCTCGGCCGGACGAGTCCGGACGGGGTCGCGGTCGCGATCGACGGGGAGGTGGTGCCGCGCTCGGTCTGGTCGGCGCCGCTGCTCGCCGAGGGCGCGGTCGTGGACATCGTGACGGCGGTGCAGGGCGGATGAGCGCTTTGGCGATCGACGGCGTCGGTCTCGGCTCGCGGCTCTTCCTCGGCACCGGCGGGTTGCCGCGCGTCTCCCTGCTCGGCCCGGTGCTGGAGGCGGCGGAGCCGGCGCTGGTCACGGTCTCGATGCGGCGGGCCTCCTCGCTCGCGGACGGCGGGCTGCTGGCGGAGCCTGCGGGCGCACGGCGTACGGCTGCTGCCGAACACGGCCGGATGTCGCTCCGCGCGCGAGGCCGTGCTCACCGCGGAGCTCGCTCGCGAGGCGCTCGGCACGCACTGGGTCAGCTCTGGAGGTGATCGGCGACGAGCACTCGCTGCTGCCCGACGTGATCGAGTCTGCTGGACGCCGCCGAGCAGGCTGGTCCGGCGCGGCTTCACCGTGCTGCCCTACGCCACCGACGACCCGGTCGTGGCGCGGCGTCTCGTGGACGCGGGCTGTGCTGCGGTGATGCCGCTCGGCTCGCCGATCGGCTCCGGGCTGGGTGTGCTCAACCCGCACGCGATCGCGGCCGTCCGGGCGGCGGTGGACGTGCCGGTGGTGCTGGACGCCGGCGTCGGTACGGCGAGCGACGCCGCCCTCGCCATGGAGCCTGGGCTGCGACGCCGTCCTCGCCGCCACCGCCGTCACCCGCGCGGACGACCCAGTGGCGATGGCAGGGGCGCTCCGACTCGCGGTGCTGGCCGGCCGGATGGCCCATGCCGCCGGGAGGATCCCGCGCCAGGCCGTCGCCCGCGCGTCCAGCCCGGTCGGAGGGCGGGTCGGGTGATCCCGCGCCTGCTCGTGCTGACCGACCGCCGGCTGCTGCCGCCGGGCCGGTCGCTCGGCGACGTGTTCCCGGCGCTCGCCGCTGCCGGGCTGGGCACCGTGCTGCTGCGCGAGGCCGACCTGCCCGACGAGCAGCGGGCGGCGCTGGCCGCGTCGGCACGGGCCGCCGGGCTGGACGTCGTCGCCGCGCACCGTGCGGTCCCCGGCTGCCGGGGAGTGCACGTCCGAGCAGCGGACCCGGCGCCGTCGGCGGGCACCTGGGGGCGCTCCTGCCACGACCGCGCGGAGATCGCCCGGGCCGCGTCCGAGGGCGCGGCATGGGCGACGCTGTCGCCCTTCGCGGCAACGGGCAGCAAGCCGGGCTACGGCCCGCCGCTGCCGGCATCGGCATTCGACGGACTGCCCCTGCCGTCGTACGCGCTCGGGGGATCACGCCCGCCAACGCCGCGGCCGCGCGCGCCGCCGGCGCCCACGGGGTGGCCGTGCTGGGTGCGGTGATGCGGGCGGCGGATCCGGCCGCCGTCGTGGCCGCGCTGCTGCGGGAGGTCGCATGAACCCGCCCGTCGTCGTCACCATCGCCGGGACCGACTCCGGCGGGGCCGCTGGGATCGCCGCCGACCTCACCACCTTCGCGGCCCTCGGCGTGCACGGCGCGTGCGTCGTCACCGCCGTCACCGCGCAGGACACCCTCGGCGTCCGGGCGGTGCACCCGGTGCCGCTCGACGTGGTCGCTGCGCAGCCTGGACGCGGTGCTGGAGGACCTCGACCCGGTCGCGGTGAAGACCGGCATGCTCGCCTCGGCCGCGGTGGTCCGGCTCGTCGCGGAACGCTGCGCCGACCGGATCCTCGTCGTCGACCCGGTCCTGGTCGCGACCTCCGGCGCGGTGCTCGGGGACGCGGACGTCGTCGCGGCCTACCGCGACGTCCTGCTGCCCGTCGCGACCGTGGCGACACCGAACGAGGACGAGCTCGAGGCGCTCGGCCGGCCCACCGGAGACCACGTCCTCGTCACCCGCGGCGGCGACATCCCGACCACCAACGACCACGGCACCGGGTGCACGCACAGCGCCGCACTCGCCGCCTACCTGGCGCACGGCGTACCGCTCGCCGATGCCGCCACCCGTGCCGACGCGTACGTCGCCCGGCAGGCTCCACCTCGGCAAGGACTGGACCCTCGGCCGCGGCCGCGGGCCGGTCGCGCACCTCTCCACCACCCACCCCACAGGAGGAACCAGATGACTGTGCACCCCGCCCACACCCGGATCGAGGCCGGCGACCTGCGCGTGCCGTTCACCCGGGTCGCGCTGACCAACGGCGAGACGTTCGACCGCTACTGCACCTCCGGGCCCGGCTCCGAACCCGAGGCCGGCCTGCCGCCCCGGCGCGCGGAGTGGATCGCGGCGCGCGCCGACACCACGCCGTACGACGGCCGGGAGACGCAGGCTCGTCGACAACGGCCGCGGTGCGCTGCGCCGCGGTGCGGCGCAGGGGGAGTGGCGCGGTGCGCGCCGGCGCCCGCTGCGGGGCACGAAGGTGACCCAGATGGCCTACGCCCGCGCCGGGATCGTCACCGAGGAGATGCACTACGTCGCCGCGCGCGAGCAGTGCGACGTCGAGCCTGGTGCGCTCGGAGGTCGCCGCCGGGCGGGCGATCATCCCCGTCAACGTGAACCACCCGGAGTCCGAGCCGATGATCATCGGACGGCGCTTCCTGGTGAAGATCAACGCCAACATCGGCAACTCCGCGGTCACCTCCTCGATCGCGGAGGAGGTCGACAAGGCTCACCCACGCGATCACCTGGGGCGCGGACACCGTCATGGACCTCAGCACCGGCGACGACATCCACACCACGCGGGAGTGGATCATCCGCAACTCACCGGTCCCGATCGGCACGGTGCCGATCTACCAGGCGCTGGAGAAGGTCGACGGCGAGGCGGACAAAGCTCACCTGGGAGGTCTTCCGCGACACCGTCATCGAGCAGTGCGAGCAGGGCGTCGACTACATGACGATCCACGCGGGGGTGCTGCTGCGCTACGTCCCGCTGACCGCGCGGCGGGTCACCGGGATCGTCAGCCGGGGCGGCTCGATCATGGCCGGGTGGTGCCTGGCCCACCACGAGGAGAACTTCCTCTACACGCACTTCGACGAGTCTGTGCGAGCTCTTCGCGTCGTACGACGTGGCGTTCTCGCTGGGAGACGGGCTGCGCCCCGGCTGCACCGCCGACGCCAACGACGAGGCCCAGGCTCTCCGAGTCTGCGCACCCTCGCCGAGTCTCACCGCGCGCGCCTGGGAGCACGACGTGCAGGTGATGGTCGAGGGCCCCGGTCACGTCCCGCTCGACCTGGTCGAGGAGAACGTCCGGCTCCAGCAGGAGTGGTGCCACGGCGCGCCGTTCTACACGCTCGGGCCGCTCGCGACCGACATCGCGCCCGGCTACGACCACATCACCTCCGCGATCGGCGCCGCCACCATCGCGATGCACGGCACCGCCATGCTCTGCTACGTCACGCCCAAGGAGCACCTCGGCCTGCCGAACCGCGACGACGTGAAGACCGGCGTCATCACCTACAAGCTGGCCGCGCACGCCGCCGACATCGCCAAGGGCCACCCCGGCGCCCGCGACTGGGACGATGCGCTGTCGAGGGCGCGCTTCGAGTTCCGCTGGCGCGACCAGTTCGCGCTCTCGCTCGACCCGGTCACCGCCGAGGAGTTCCACGACGAGACCCTGCCCGCGGAGAACGCCAAGACCGCGCACTTCTGCTCGATGTGCGGACCGAAGTTCTGCTCGATGCGGATCAGCCAGGACGTCCGGGAGCGCTTCGCCGAGGACGGGATGGCCCAGAAGTCGGCGGAGTTCGTCGAGTCTGGGCGGGACGGTCTACGTCGAGCCGGAGGCGTCCTGACGGCGGCGGCCGCGCCGGCCCGTCTGCGAGGATGCGTCATGGCCAACGAGTGGATCGCGCCAGTGGCGACCGCGGTGACCGGTGTCGCCGGGGTGGCCTTCGCCTGGCTCACCAGCCGGAACACCGGGAGGACTCAGGCTCGAGCCTCATCCGGACCGGGCACCGGCAGGAGATGTCGCGCGAGCCTACGACACGAGCGCAGGGAGTGCTACGCAGCGTTGTTGAACGCCCTGGACGCCGTCGAGGCTCTCCTGCAGACCGAGGCGGCCGGGCTCGACGCCGCCATCAAGTCGGCCGGGCTCGACCCGCCGGAACAGCCGAGTGAGGTGGGAGCCGGTGGGGACGAGCCGGGAGACCCGTCGTCGACCCTCGCCTGGTCCTCGTACGCCCACTCGTGCATCGACGTGATGGAGCCGGACGTGCGCGCCGGCTACGACGCGATCACAGAGCGCTTGTTCGGTGAGCCTGCGTGAGTTCGACAAGGTGTTTCAGGACGCCCTGCTCTGTGGTGGTGATGAGGTGTTGGAAGCCGTCTACCCGGTCCGAAGCGACCTGATCGACGCGCTCTACCAGACGGTGTGGAGCGGAGAGCACCGATTGGTCGACGGCACCCTGCGGCTCGCCCTTCTCGCCGCGATGAGGCAGGACCTGGGGTATGAGGACCGGGGACCTGAGAAGGAGCGGGAATAGACTACTCCGTCGAGCCGGAGGCGTCCCGAGCGACGGCGGCTGCACGCTCGACCCACCTCGGGAGGCTCGCCGTAGCGCTGGCTCGGGATCAGGCTCGCCCGCGGCGGAGCACTCGACGAGCCTGGGTCATCCGCCGGTCACGGGTCGCCTCCTGCTTGGCGGTCACGACCCAGTTGACGCAGATCCGGCGGTAGGTGCGGGTGGCGGCCCGCCAGAAGGCGGTCGCCGCGGCGTCGGCGGCCAGCCTGGGCGGCGTATGCGTCGGGGAGCACGAGACTCGCCATCGACCTCGTGGGTGTAGGGCGCGGGCTCCTGGCGGCGGGCCTCCCAGATGGCGATCCCGCTGGGCCGCATGCGGCCGGCGGCCCGCAGCCTGCTCGACGAGCTCGAGGTTGACCTTGCTCCAGTTGCTGGTCCTCTTGCGCGGGGTCCAGCGCTGGCGGGTGGCGTCCTCGTCGATGCGCTGGGCGACCGAGTCGATCCAGCCCCAGCACAGGGCGACCGGGACGGCCTGCTCCCAGGTCAGCCCGCGCTCGGGGACGTGCTTCTTGAGCAGGCCCATCCACAGACTCGGTCTCGGTGTCGTGGTGGGCGGCCAGCCAGGCGTCGAACTCGTCCGCGTCGGCGAAGAAGCGGGCCGGTCGCTCGGCGCTGCCGCCCCTCCGTCCGGGCACCTGCTGCTTCACCATGACGCCAGCCTGTCACCGTGCGCCGACACCCGGCGAGGATCGGACAAGATGGCCGCATGAACTCCGCGAGGCCCACGGTGGCGATCGGCGCGCTCGGCGGCACCATCGCGTCCACGTCCAGCGCCGGCGACGGCAGCGAGATCGTGCCCACCCTGACGGCGGACTCGCTGGCGGCCGCCGTACCGGGGCTGGCGGCGCTCGCCGACGTGCGCGCCGAGACCCTGGCGTCCCTGCCCAGCCCGTCGCTCGACGAGGCCGTCGTGCTGCGCACGCTGCGCTGGGCGGACGAGGCGGTCGCGGCGGGCGCGACCGGCGTCGTGGTCACCCAGGGCACGGACACCCTCGAGGAGTCGTCGTACCTGCTCGACCTGTTCTGGGACCGCCCGGAGCCGCTCGTCGTCACCGGGGCGATGCGCTCGGCGCAGGCGCCTGGGGCGGACGGCCCGGCGAACCTGCTCGCGGCCGTGCGGACGGCGCTCGCCCCCGGCTCGCGCGAGCGCGGGGTGCTGGTCGCCTTCGCCGACGAGGTCCACCAGGCACGCTGGGTCGCGAAGACGGACTCCCTGTCCACCGGCGCCTTCCGCTCCCCGTCGTTCGGGCCGGTGGGGCGCTGCGTCGAGGGCGAGGTCCGCTACGCCGCCCCGCCCGCCCGGCTCGCACCGCTGACCCCGCCCGGCGAGCCCGGCAATCCCCGGGTGCCGCTCCTGACCACCTACCTCGGCGACGACGGCGCGGTCCTCGGACCTCGTCGTGGCCGGAGGCGTGGACGGGGTCGTGATCGCCGGCTTCGGCGCCGGCCACGTCTCCGCGACGATGGCCGTCGCGGTCGGCCGGGCCGCGGCGCAGGTCCCGGTCGTGTTCGCCTCCCGCACGGGCGCCGGGCCCACCGGCCGGGCGATCTACGGCTACCCGGGCTCCGAGGTGGACCTCGCCGCCCGCGGTGCCGTCGGTGCCGGCTGGCTGGCGCCCCTCAAGGCGCGGCTCCTGCTGTGGGCGCTGGCGTCGCGTGGGCCGGTGCGCCGGGAGGAGCCTGGTCGCGGAGCCTGGCGGTGCGGGGGGAGCCTCTCAGCGCAGGCCTGAGGGCGAGTCCGGCGGCCGGTCCGGGAGGACGTTGGCGACGTAGTCCCGCGCCGACTCGATGATGTCGACCTCGTGGCCGGCCGCGTCGGAGAGCGCCCAGCGGTGCTCCATCACCTCGTGGAAGTACTCCGCCGGGGCGATCTTGGCTCGCTGGTCGTCCGGCAGCAGCGCGACGATCGGGGTGTAGATCGTGCTCAGCCAGCGGCGGGCGACGACCTCGCGGTCCTCGTCGTCGTACCCGAAGTGGGCGGTGTAGGCCGCCAGGTCGTTGAGCAGCTTTGCGGGCCTGGCTGTCCTCGGCGACGAGACCGGTGAGGTCGCGCAGGCTCGCGGCGGTGGTGGCCTGCCTCGACCACCTTGGGCTGGATCCGCACCCGGTCGGAGTCGGTCTGCACGTCCAGACTCGTCGACGTCGAAGCCGAGGTCGTTGAGCCGGCTGATCCGCTGCTCCACGCGGAACCACTCGTCGGCGCCGAACTCCTCCGCGGCGGTGAGCTCCTCCCACAGGGAGTGGTACTGCTCGCTCAGGTGCGCCACGACCTCCTGGGCGTCGACCTCGATGTCGGTGTCGCCGCTGGCCTGGAGGTCCATCAGGCTCGGCGAAGATGTTCTCCACCCCGACGGTCACGTCGTGCTCGCGCATCGCCTCGGACACGCTCTCGCGCAGGCTCGCCGGTCTCGGCGTCGACGAGGAAGGCCGCGAAGCCCCCGGCGTTGCGGCGGAAGAGGGCGTTCGACAGCGACACGTCGCCCCAGAAGAAGCCCGCCAGGTGCAGCCGGACGAGGAGCACCACGAGCGCGTCGACCAGCGCCGGGACCTGCTCGGCGCGCAGGCCGTGCTGGAAGACCGTGCGGTAGGACAGCGAGTAGTGCAGGTGCTCGGTGAGCAGCGCCGCCGGCAGCGGCGAGCCGTCCTCGGCGACCCGGCCCGTCACCACGCCGCGCGGTACGACGCACGGCTGGTCGAGACGCTGCAGGTCGCGCAGCAGGTCGTACTCCCGCAGAGCGATCGCCTCCTCGGTCTCCTTCACGGCGAGGAACTGGCGGTTGACCTGGACTACCCGCACGACGTGCCGGGACAGGCCGAGGGGCAGCGGTACGACGTACCAGTCCTCCCACTCGGCGAGCGGCTTCGACCACGGCAGCCGGAAGAGGGCCGGGTCGGTGCGCGCGGCGACGACGTGAAGCGCCATGACGGCAACCTACGGGGTCTGAACGAAGGCGTCACGGGTACCGGCGCGCGCACGAGGTCGTGGACAAGCACCCCATCGGTGGGGTAGCACTGGGTGACGCAGGCCACACTCGGGAGGGGTGAAGGCTGACAATGACGTCGAGACGATCCGGCCGCCGAAGGGCGGTCGCAGCAGTGGCGGTCGGAGCGCTGGCCGCGGGCGCGCTCGCGGCGTGCGGCAGGCTCCGGCAAGCCGACGCTGAACTGGTACGTGAACCCCGACGGGGTGGACGTCTTCATGACGTACGCGAAGCAGTGCAGCACCGACAAGTACGACCTCGAGGTCCAGCAGGCTGCCCGGACTCGGCGACCGACCAGCGCACCCAGGCTGGCGCGGCGGCTCGCGGCCGAGGACTCCTCCACCGACCTGATGAACCTCGACCCGGTGTTCGTCGCCGAGTTCGCCAACGCGGGGTGGCTGAAGGAGGTCACCGGGGAGGTGGCCGACGAGGTCGAGAAGAGCGTCGAGGGCAACGGGAACTACCTCTCGGGCGCCGCCGACACGGTCACCTGGAACGACAAGGTCTACGCGATCCCGCTCTGGGCGAACACCCAGGTGCTCTGGTACCGCAAGTCGCTCGCCAAGGCCGCCGGGCTCGACATGACCAAGCCGGTCACGTGGGACCAGGTCATCGACGCGGCGAAGAAGGAGGGCGGCACGGTCGGCGTCCAGGCGAACAAGTACGAGGCCTACGTCGTGTGGATCAACGCCCTCGTCCAGGGTGCCGGTGGCGACATCGTCTCCGACACCGAGGCCCGACGGGACGCGAAGGTCGACATCGACTCCGACGCAGGGCGCAAGGCGGCCGCGATCATCCAGAAGGCTGGCCGACAACGCCGCCCAGCCGGACCTGACCGTCTCGAACGAGGGCACCAGCCTGGGTCAGATGTTCCCCAAGGAGGGGCCGGGCGAGTTCATGACCAACTGGACCTTCGTCTACCAGAACTACGCCGGGACCGCCGGCAAGCCCGACGGCATCACCAAGGAGCAGGCTGGCCGACCTCGGCTGGGCGCGCTACCCCCAGACGGTCGCGGGCACGGCATCCAAGCCGCCGGTCGGCGGCATCGACATCGGCATCGGGGCCTACACCAAGCACGCCGACTGGGCCCAGGAAGCGGCTCGGTGCATCACCTCGCAGAAGGCGCAGGTCGACCTCGCGCTCAAGGCCGGACTGATGCCGTCGACGAACGGGGCCTACGACGAGGTCGCCGCCAGCGGCGACTACCCGAAGGACCTCATCGAGCTCTTCCGCACCAGCGTCGACGAGGGCGGACCCCGGCCGAAGAGTGCGTTCTACGCGATGATCTCCGGCGCCATCCAGGCCCGTTGGCACTCGCCGACCTCGGTCGACCCGAGCAGCACGCCCGAGGAGTCGGCGAAGTACCTGAAGGACGTGCTGGAAGGGAAGTCGCTGCTATGAGCACCACGACCGCACCGCCACAGGGCAAGCCCGCGGTGAGCGACCGCGCCAAAGCGGAGACCCGGCTCGGGCAGAAGTCTGGTCGCCCCGGCGATCATCCTGATGCTGCTGGTGACCGCCTTCCCGATGCTCCGGGCGCTCTACCTCTCCACCTTCGACTACGCGCTCACGGCGCCCGACGACCGCAAGTTCATCGGGTTGAGCAACTACCTCACCGCGCTGAGCGATCCGCTGTTCTGGAAGACGACCGGGGTCACCATCCTCTACATGGTGGTGACCGTCGCGGTGGAGCCTCGTCATCGGCTTCGTCTTCGCGATGGTGATGCACCGGGTGATCTTCGCTCGCGGCGTCATCCGTACCTCGATCCTGGTTCCCTACGGCATCATCACCGTCGTCTCCGGCTTCGCCTGGCAGTTCGCCTTCTCGTACCAGAACGGCTTCGTCAACGGCTGGCTGCCCTTCGTCGGCGACGACTTCAACTGGTTCGGCCAGACCCCCTCGGCGGTCATCGCGATCATGGTCTCCGAGATCTGGAAGACCACGCCCTTCATGTCCCTGCTGCTGCTCGCGGGGCTGGCCCAGGTCAGCGAGGACATGATCGAGGCGGCCAAGGTCGACGGCGCCACCTGGACCCAGCGACTGACGATGGTGATCCTCCCGAACATGCGGGCCGCGATCATGGTGGCGGTGCTGTTCCGGGCGCTCGACGCCTACCGGATCTTCGACAACATCTTCGTGATGACCAACGGCGCGCAGAACACGGAGTCGATCAGCCTTCCTCACCTACCGCCAGACGATCGAGCAGTTCCAGGCTCGGGATGGGGTCCGCACTCTCGGTGCTGCTCTTCCTCTCGGTGCTGATCGTGGCCTTCGGCATCGTGAAGGCTCTTCCGCGTCGACCTGGCGCAGGCCCGGCAGGAGTCGTGACATGAAGAACCGCATCGGCACCGTCGTCGGCTGCCTCCTCATCCTGATCTGGTGCCTGCTCCCGGTGGCCTGGATCATCTCGTTGTCCTTCAAGTCCGAGGCCTCGATCACCGCCGGCAACCCGGGTTTCCTGCCCAGCGAGGGCACGAGCGTCGGCTTCGACAACTACAAGGCCGTGTGGGAGAACGAGCAGTTCCGCCGCGCGATCTTCAACTCCATCGGGATCAGCCTCATCGCGACGCTGCTCTCGGTCGTCGTGGCCACCCTGGCGGCGTACGCCATCGCCCGGCTGGAGTTCCGTGGCAAGAAGGCGGTGCTCTCCATCGCCCTGGCGATCGCGATGTTCCCCGTGGTCTCGCTGGTCGGCCCGCTCTTCGACATGTGGCGGGCGATCGGGCTCTACGACACCTGGCCCGGCCTGATCATCCCCTACATGTCCTTCACCCTCCCGCTCGCGATCTGGACGCTGTCGGCGTTCTTCCGGGAGATCCCGTGGGAGATGGAGCAGGCTGCCCAGGTGGACGGAGCCACGTCGTGGCAGGCCTTCCGCAAGGTGATCGTCCCGCTCGCCGCCCCCGGTGTCTTCACCGCGGCGATCCTGACCTTCTTCTTCGCCTGGAACGACTTTGTCTTCGGCATCTCGCTCACCTCGACCGAGAACGCTCGGCCGATCCCGGCATCGCTGTCGTTCTTCGTCGGGGCCGACCCGTTCAACCGGCCGGCGTCCCTGCTCGCCGCGGGAGCGGTCATCGCGACCATCCCGATCATCGTCATCGTCCTGATTTTCCAGCGCAAGATCGTCGCCGGTCTCACCTCCGGCGCAGTGAAGGGGTGAAGGGTTCATGGCCGCCATCACGATGAACAACATCGTCAAGAAGTACGGCGACGGCTTCCCGGCCGTGAACGACGTCTCCATCGACGTCGCCGACGGGGAGTTCATGATCCTCGTCGGGCCCTCCGGCTGTGGGAAGTCCACGCTGCTGCGGATGATCGTGGGTCTGGAGGACATCACCTCCGGCGACATGATCATCGGCGAGCGCCGTGTCAACGACCTGGCCCCGCGCGAGCGCAACCTGGCGATGGTGTTCCAGAACTACGCGCTCTACCCGCACCTGACCGTCTTCGAGAACATCGCCTTCCCGCTCCGGCTCGCCAAGACCTCGGACGCCGAGGTCGACAGGCTGGTCCGCGACGCGGCCAGCACCCTCGAGCTCACCGAGCACCTCGACCGCAAGCCGGGCAACCTCTCCGGCGGCCAGCGTCAGCGGGTCGCCATGGGGCGCGCGATCGTCCGTCAGGCCGACGCCTTCCTCTTCGACGAGCCGCTGTCCAACCTGGACGCCAAGCCTGCGCGGGCAGATGCGCACCGAGATCGCGCGGCTGCAGAAGCGCCTGGGCATCACCACCGTCTACGTCACCCACGACCAGACCGAGGCGATGACCCTGGGCGACCGAGTGGCGGTGCTGAAGCGGGGTGTCCTGCAGCAGCTGGCCACGCCGCGCGAGACTCTACGAGAACCCGGGCAACCTCTTCGTCGCGGGCTTCATCGGCTCCCCGCCGATGAACTTCCTCCCCGCGACGGTCGAGGGCGGAAAGGTGAAGCTCGCCCTTCGGCAGCGTCGAGATCCCCGCCGACAAGGCCTCCCGTGCCGAGGGTCGCGGCCTGCTGATCGCCGGCATCCGGCCCGAGCACTTCGAGGACGCATCGCTCGCCTCGGCCGAGGGCCGCAGCGGCTCGACCTTCCGGGCCCAGGTGGACGTCGTGGAGTGGCTCGGCAACGAGACCTACGCCTACCTGCCCTTCGAGTCGCCGGACGAGGTCTCGGCCCAGCCTGCACCAGCCTGGAGAAGGACCTCGACGGCGAGGCGATGCGCACCCAGGCTCGTCGTCTCCCTCGACGGAGCCAGCCGGATCCGCGAGGGTGAGGAGGCCGAGATCTGGGTCGACGGCAGCCGGATCCACCTCTTCGATCCCTCGACGGGCGAGAACCTCACCGTGGACCGCGAGCGGGCCGGGCGGATCCCGGGCGCCGAGGTCAGCGCCGGCTGAGCCTCAGCGGGGGCCGGGGCGTGGGTGCGCGGCGTCGTACCGCGCCCAGGCGAGGGCCGCCTGCAGGTCGGCGAGGTCGCGGAACCAGGTCTCGGCCTCGGTCCGGCAGGTGGCGACGCGCAGGGGCGTGTCGTACTCCGCGCACTCGGCGGTGGTCTCCGAGAGCGTGGGCGGGGACAGCGTGGTGCCGTCGTAGCGGTGGATGGTGAAGCCCAGCCCGGCGCTCCCGTCGACCGCGACGATGGTGTCCGGTGCCGGCTCCCAGCGTGGTGCACGAGGTTGCTCGCCGGCCTCGGCACTCGCCGTGCCGGCCAGCGCGGACGCCAGCAGGGCGAGGAGCAGCAGGCAGAGGGCTCTGATCTTCATCGGGGTCTCCTGTGTGTCGTTCGCCGGCAGGTCCGGCGGAGGTGACGCACGCTAGGAGCGGCAGGTGACGGCGGGGCCTCGGCGAGGCCGGGCCTGTGGAGAGAGCGACCCGGGCCCGCCCCTGTGGACGGCTGCTGGCCGTCCTCGGGACTCAGGAGGCGGGTGCGGCGGCCCGGTCGGCGTTGACGCGGATCGCGCGCACGAAGGTCGGGAACAGCGGTGCGGGCAGGTCGTGGCCCCAGCCGTCGATGAACACCACCCGCGCCCCCGGTACGGCGGCCGCGGTCGCGCGCCCGCCGGAGATGTGCACCATCCGGTCCGCCAGCCCGTGCATGACCAGCGTCGGCACCGCGAGCGCGGCCAGCGCCCGGGTCCGGTCCGGCTGGGTGAGCACCGCCATCATCTGGCGCAGCACCCCGGCGCGGGAGACCCCACGGTCCCAGGTGTCGCCGGCGCGGGTGCGCAGCCTGTCGTCGGGCTGCGGGAACCGCGGGGAGCCGATGGCCTTCCAGACGGAGACTCCGCCGCGGATGTAGTCCTCGCGCGAGGGCCCGCGGGTCGCGATCAGCGTCGGGAGCAGGGCGGGGTGCTGGCCGCCCACGCTGCGGCGCCCGGTGGTCGACATGATGCTGGCGAGGCTGAGCACCCGCGCGGGCGCCTCGATCGCCATGGTCTGCGCGATCATGCCGCCCATCGAGATGCCCGCGACGTGCGCGGCCTCGATGCCGAGGTGGTCGAGCAGGCCGAAGGCGTCGGCGGCCAGGTCGGAGATGGAGTACGGCGCGCGGGTCGGCGTGCCGAGGAAGGCACGGACGACGTGGTCGCGGCGGACCCGGCCCGGCGAGCGGGTCGAGCGGCCGGTGTCGCGGTTGTCGTAGCGGATGACGTAGAAGCCGGCGCCGGCGAGCCTGGGCGCACAGGCTCGGTGTCCCACCACGTCATCGGGCCGCCGAGCCCCATCACGAGCAGGAGCGGCTCGCCGTCGGGGCTGCCGAAGGTCTGGTAGCAGATCTCCATCCCCGAGCAGACCGGCGCGAGCAGGCTCGTCGGAGATTTCCACATCCGGCAATTCGGGGCTCAGGGGACGCGACGACATGCCTCAAGTGTGCCCAATCCCGTGTAGTTGCCGTTTCAACTGGGTACCGTCTGTGACGTGAGCAACACGTTGGCGCCCTGGCTGCTGCCCGACGGCTACGGCCGCCCGGCACTGGCCGCGCTGCTGCGCGAGGGCAGTCTGGTGACCGAGGCCGGCCGGTTCGCTGTACGACGGGGGGCGAGTCGCCGCGAGCGCCACCGCACGCCGTACGCCGCCCGGCAGGCCGCCCGGGTCTCCGAGCCGGTGCTGCTCATCCCCGGCTTCCTGGCCGGCGACTGGACGCTCACCGCGATGGCGGCCGAGCCTGCGCGGGCGCGGGTTCCGGACCTACCGCTCGCAGATCAGCGCCAACATCGGCTGCACGCTGAGACTCGGCACTCACCCTGGAGGCGCGGATCGAGGAGATCGCCGAGCGGCGCGAGGCGCGGGTGCAGACTCGTCGGGCACAGCCTCGGCGGGATGATCTCCCGCGGGCTGGCCGCGCGCCGGCCCGACCTGGTCGCCGGGATCGTGACGATGGGCAGCCCGATGCGTGCGCCCGCCGCGCACCACGCGCTGCTGACCCGCGGCGTCCGCGTCCTCAACCGGCTCTCCGACGTGGGCTTCTCGACGCTGATGTCGGAGGACTGCGTGGCGGGGGAGTGCGCGCACCTGAGCCTTCACCGAGTCCCAGGAGCCGCTGCGCGCCGACGTCGGGATGACCAACATCTACTCCCGCCGCGACGGCATCGTCGACTGGAGGGCGTGCATCGACCCGCAGGGCGAGGCCGTCGAGGTGCGCGCCTCGCACATCGGGATGGCCGTGGACCCGCGGGTCAGCGACCTGGTGGCGGCGGCGCTGCTGCGCCAGAGCGCAGCGCTCGCGGCCCCGTTGAGCGTGGTCGAGACCGCCTGAGCCGCGCTCGCACCTGACGTGCCTGTCGCGGATCGACGTGATTCGCGACAGATACGTCAGGTACGACGCGTGCCCGGAACCTCGAAGCCGCTCAGTCGAAGTCGATCGCGGAGAAAGTCTGCGCGCACTTCGAGAGCCTGGTGCTCGGAGGTGATCGTGCGGATCGTGCCCGTGCGCGAGCGCATGACCAGCGACTGGGTGACCGCGCCGCCGCCGCGGTAGCGCACACCGCGCACCAGCTCGCCGTCGGTGATGCCGGTGGCGACGAAGAAGCAGTCGTCACCGGTGACCAGGGTGTCGGTGGTCAGGATGTGGTCGGGGTCCAGGTCGTGGCCCGCGTCGATGGCGCGCTGGCGCTCCTCGTCGTCGGTCGGCCAGAGCCGGCCCTGGATGGTGCCGCCCATGGCCTTCATCGCGCAGGCGGCGATGATGCCCTCCGGGGTGCCGCCGATGCCGAGGAGCAGGTCGATGCCGGTGTCGGCGCGGGCGGCCATGATCGCGCCGGCGACGTCGCCGTCGGTGATGAACTTGATCCGGGCGCCGGTGGCGCGGATGTCGTCGACGAGTTTGCTGGTGGCGCGGGCGGTCGAGCAGGACGACGGTGACGTCGGAGGGGTTGGAGCCCTTGGCCTTGGCGACCTGGGCGATGTTCTCGGCGACGGGGTAGCGGATGTCGACGACGTCGGCGGCCTCGGGACCGGTGACGAGCTTCTCCATGTAGAACACCGCCGACGGGTCGTACATCGTCCCGCGCGGCGCGACCGCCAGCACGGCCACGGCGTTGGCCATGCCCTTCGCGGTCAGGGTGGTGCCGTCGATCGGGTCCACGGCGACGTCGCACTCCGGGCCGGTGCCGTCGCCGACGGTCTCGCCGTTGTAGAGCATCGGGGCGTTGTCCTTCTCGCCCTCACCGATGACCACGGTGCCGTTCATGCTGACGCTGGAGATCATCACCCGCATCGCCTGGACCGCGACGCCGTCGGCGCCGTTCTTGTCGCCCCGGCCGACCCACCGCCCTGCTGCCATGGCCGCGGCCTCGGTGACGCGCACCAGCTCGAGGGCGAGGTTGCGGTCGGGGGCGGTCGGCTCCACGGCGAGGGCGTCGTTCATGGTGCGAACTTTATCGGTCCCACGGCGCCGGCGGTGATCAGCGCGCGTAGACAGACACCTCCGTCGCCTTCACGACGAAGGCTGACCGCCTGTCCGGGCGCCAGCCCGAGTCTCCGCGGCGGCGGCGATCGTGACGTCCGCGGCCAGGCTCGCCGGCACGCACGCGGACCACGTCGCCGAGCGGCTCCAGGCTCCTCGATCCGCGCCGGGAGGACGTTGCGCGGGCTGCCGCCCGGCGGCTCGCGGTGCACGGCGACAGCGGAGGGGCGGAAGACCGCGACGGCGTCGCTGCCGGCCGCGGGGGCGGGATCGTCGTGGGTGCCGTGCAGGACCGACCCGTCCCGGCGTCGTACGCCGTCGGGGGTGGCGGTCCCGCCGACCAGGTTGAGCCCGGCGAAGCGTGCCGCGAAGGCGCTGCGCGGCCGGGAGAGCACCGCGGCGGCCGGCCCGTCCTCGACCACCCGCCCGCCGTCGAGCACCACGACCCGGTCGGCCAGCAGGAGCGCGTCGAGGACGTGGTGGGTGACGACGACGGCGGTCCGGTCGGCGAGCACGGTGCGCAGCAGCTGGCGCAGCGCGGGCGCGACGGCGATGTCGAGGGCGGCCATCGGCTCGTCGAGCAGCAGCAGCCGGGGGTCGGCGGCGAGGGCACGGGCGACCGCGACCCGCTGCGCCTGGCCGCCGGAGAGCCTGGGCCGGGCGGCGGCCGGCCAGGTCGCCGGCACCGACCTCGGCGAGCCACTGCTCGGCGGCGGCCCGGGATGCCGACCGGCCGGTGCCGCGACTGCGCGGGCCGAAGGCGACGTTCTCCAGGACGCTGAGGTGCGGGAAGAGCAGGGGGTCCTGCGCCAGCAGCGCGGTACGACGGCGGTGCGGGGCCCGCCACCGCCCGTCCCCGGTGAGCACCTCCCCGTCGAGCACCACCCGGCCGGCATCGGGGCGCAGCAGGCCGCCGAGCACGTCGAGGGTGGTCGACTTGCCGGCCCCGTTGGGCCCGAGCAGGGCGACGGTCTCCCCGTCGGCCACCTCGAAGGCGACCTCGACGTCGCGCGCGGCGACCCGCACGTCCACGAGCAGGCTCATGACGCACCTCGCGGGCGGACCAGGCCGATGACGAGGATCGCCACGACCACGAGCAGCAGCGACATCGCCACGGCGGCGTCGGAGTCGGTGGCGCGGAGGTTGTAGATCAGCAGCGGCAGGGTGCGGGTCGTGCCCTCCAGGCTGCCCGCGAAGGTGACCGTCGCGCCGAACTCCCCGAGCGAGCGGGCGAAGGCGAGCACGGCGCCGGAGGCCAGGCCGGGCAGGACCAGGGGGAGCGTGACCCGGCGCAGCACCGTGGTCGGTGCGGCACCGAGCGAGGCGGCCACCACGTCGTACCGCTCGCCGGCGGTGCGGAGCGCGCCCTCCAGGCTGACCACCAGGAAGGGCAGCGAGACGAAGGTCTGGGCCAGCACCACCGCGATCGTCGAGAAGGCGATCTGCACGCCCCACGCCTCCAGCCTGCTCGCCGAGCAGGCCCCGGCGGCCGAAGGCCGCGAGCAGCGCGATGCCGCCGACGACGGGCGGGAGCACCAGTGGCAGCAGGACGAGCGAGCGGACCACGCCGAGCCAGCGGGCCTCGCTGCGCGCGAGGACGACGGCCAGCGGGATCCCCAGCACCAGGCAGAGCGTGGTGCTGGCCGCCGAGGTGCGCAGGCTCAGCCCCAGCGCGGAGCGGGCCGCCTCGGAGGTGACCAGGCCGGGGAAGTCCGCCCAGGCGATCCGGGTCGCGAGCGAGGCGACCGGGAGCACCACGAACACGCCGGCCAGCAGCGCCGGGACGTAGACCCAGCGCGGCAGGCCGACGTGACGGGTGCGGCTCACGAGGCCGGCGGCCCGAACCCCGCGTCGGCGAGCACCTTCTGCCCGTCACCGAGGACGAGGTCGATCCACTGCTGGGCGAGGTCGGCGTGCGAGGAGTCCTTCACCGCGACGATCGGGTAGTGGTTGACGACCTCGTCGGCCTCGGGGAAGGTCACCGCCTCGACCTTGTCGCCGGCGGCCTCGACGTCGGTGACGTAGACCAGGCCCGCGTCCCCCCTCGCCGGCCTCGATCTTGCCGAGGACGTCGGTGACCGACTGCTCCTCGCTGTCGGGCGCGAGCGTCACGCCGGCCTTCTCCGCGACCTGCTCGGCCGCGCTGCCGCAGGGCACCTCGGGTGCGCAGACGACGATGTCGAGGTCCTTCTTCGCGAGGTCGGCGAGGCCGGTGACCTTGGCGGGGTTGCCGGGCGGGACCGCGATGGTGAGCGTGTTGGTGGCGAACTCCTTCGGCGTTCCCCCGGCGAGATCCGCGGAGGTCAGCTTTGTCCATGTTCTTGGTGTCGGCGGAGGCGAACACGTCGGCCTCGGCGCCGTCGGTGATCTGCGCGACCAGGTCGGAGGAGCCGCCGAAGGAGAGCCTTGACGTCCACGTCGGGGTGGGCGTCCTCGTAGGTCTTCTCCAGGCTCCTCGAAGGACTTCTTCAGCGACGCCGCCGCGAACACGGTGAGCGTGGTCTTGTCCTTCGAGCCGTCGGCCTTGTCGCCGTCGCCGTCGCCGTCGTCGCCACAGGCGGCGAGGGGGAGGGACAGGAGCGCGACCGCTCCGGCGAGGGCCCAGGTCTTCTTCGTCATGCGTGCTTCCTCGGGACGGGTCGTTCGACGACGACATTGGTGGACTTGACCGACGCGATCGCCCGCGCACCGGGCTCGAGCCCGAACCGGCGGCCGCCTCGGCGCTCATCAGGGACACGACGCGGTAGGGACCGCAGACCATCTCGACCTGCGCCATCACCGTGTCGGCGAGGACGCGGGTGACGATCCCGGTCATCCGGTTGCGGGCGCTGACGTCACCGGAGCGGGTGCGCTCCTTCTCGGCGTCGTCGACCAGCGAGGCGGCGAGCGCCGCCAGGTCGGTGCCCGGGACGACGGTGCGCCCCTCGACGCTGCGGGCGGCGACCCGGCCGCTGTCGATCCACCGCCGCACGGTGTCCGTGCTGACGCCGAGCAGCTCGGCGGCCTCCGCGACGCGGTAGTCGGTCATGGCGTCACTCTGGCGCATCTGCGCGAGAATTGCACGAATTGCGCCGCATCTGCGACTTGGACGGCCCTGGGTGGGGCTCGCGGCCTCGGCCCTGGGAGAATGGAACGGTCATGAGCAGCCAGCCCGTCGAGCCCGCCGGCAAGCCCGGGCGCTACCAGCGCTCGGCCGCCGGGCTGATCACCTCCCTCGTCGTCACCGTGCTCGCCATCGCCGGGCTGCTCTACTTCATGGGCGCCTTCCGGCCCGACTTCGAGGCGAAGCCGGAGGCGATCGACTACCTGGAGACGGTGCAGTCGGCGCAGCAGGCCGGCCTGCACCCGGCCTATCCGCCGAGCCTGCCGAAGGGCTGGATCGCGACCGGCGTGGACGTCACCGTCGAGGAGCCGCAGGTCTTCATGCTGCGCATGCTCACCGACGACGACCGCTTCGCGGCCGTGCGCCTGGAGAAGGCATCTGTCGGGGCGCTGCTCGCGGCCTGGGTGGACGAGGACACCGCGACAGCCGACGCCTACACCGTGCCGGCGAGCGTGAAGAGCCCGGTCGCGAGGACCTGGAAGGGCTACACCGACGACGGTGGCGACACGGCGTACGCCGCCGAGGTGGACGGCGGCACCGTGCTGGTGTTCGGCTCGGCGCCGGCCGGCGACCTGCGCACCATCGTGGACAGCCTGGTCACCACGCCCGTTCCGAAGCCCGCGAAGAAGTAGCCCTACTCCTCGTCGTCGGCCCCGAGCACGGCCTCCAGCCGCTCCCGGGCGCCGTCGATCCACTCCTGGCACACGCCGGCCAGCCGCTCGCCGCGCTCCCACAGTGCGAGGGACTCCTCGAGCGTCGTACCCCCGGTCTCGAGCCTGGCGGACCACCTCGACCAGGCTCGGCGCGGGCCTCCTCGTAGGACGGCGTCTCGGTCTGCTCAGTCATGGCTCTCCTCGGTGGCTCTCGCCTCGGTGTGGATGCGGCCGTCGGCGACCCGGACGGTCAGGGCGGCGCCCGGGGCGACGCCGGAGACGCTGGTGACGACGTGGCCCTCGGCGTCCTGGAGCACGGCGTAGCCGCGCTGGAGGGTGGCGAGCGGGGACAGGGCCTGCACCCGCGCGCGGTGGTGGTGCACGTCGTCGGCGGCCCGGTCCAGCCTGCCACTCCAGGCTGCCGGCGGATCCGCGAGCGCCAGTCGTCGAGTCTCCTCGGCCCGGGCGTCGAGCAGGGTGGTCGGCTCCGCGAGCACCGGGCGCGAGCGGAGCGCGTCGAGCCTGGGCCTGCTCGCGGTCGAGCCGGGCCCGGACCGCCTGCCGGAGCCGGGCCCGGGCCTCCGCGACCCGGCCGCGCTCCTGGGCCATGTCCGGCACGACCAGGCTTGGCGGCGTCGGTCGGGGTCGAGGCGCGGACGTCGGCCACCAGGTCGAGCAGCGGGCTGTCGGGCTCGTGCCCGATCGCCGAGACGACCGGCGTGCGCACCGCGGACACCGCGCGGATCAGGCCCTCGTCGGAGAAGGGCAGCAGGTCCTCGACGGAGCCGCCGCCGCGGGCGACCACGATGACCTCGACGTCGGGGTGGGCGTCGAGGCGGCGGACCGCCTCGATCACCTCGGCGGCCGAGCGGTGGCCCTGCATGGCGGCGTAGGCGACCTCGAAGGCCACGGCGGGCCAGCGGCGGGTGGCGTTCTCGACGACGTCGCGCTCGGCCGCCGACTTCGGCGCGGTGACCAGGCCGACCCGCCGGGGGAGGGTCGGCAGCGGACGCTTGCGCTCCTGGGCGAACAGGCCCTCCGCGGCCAGCAGCCTGACGGCGCTGCTCCAGCCGGGCCAGGAGCCTCGCCGAGACCCACCATCCGGATGTCGCGGGCCTGCAGCGAGAGCGTCCCCCGGTTGGCGTAGTACGACGGCCGGGCGTGGATCACCACGCTCGCGCCCTCCTGCAGCGGCGCCGGCAGGCCGTCGAAGAGCACCCGCGAGCAGGTCACCGGCACCGAGATGTCGGCGACCGAGTCGCGCAGGGTGAGGAACACCGTGGCCAGGCCGGGCCGCCGGCTGATCTGGGTGACCTGGCCCTCGACCCACACCGGTCCGAGCCGGTCGATCCAGCCGGAGATCGCGTTGGCGATCGCCCGGACCGGAGCCGGCTTCTCGACGGAGGTCTCCAGGGCCACGGTCGCGAGCCTATTTCATCCCTCCGACGCAATGCTCCTAGGCTGCTCGGGTGCGCCTGCGGATCGACCTCGCCTACGACGGCGGAGACTTCCGCGGCTGGGCGGCCCAGCCGAGCCTGCGGACCGTGCAGGGCGAGCCTGACGACCGCGCTGACGACGGTCCTCCGGCTGCCCGAGGAGGCGCAGGTGACCTGCGCCGGGCGCACCGACGCCGGCGTGCACGCGCGCGGCCAGGTGGTCCACCTCGACCTCGACCCGGAGGTCTCGAAGACCGCCGCGCGGCAGGTGACCCGAGCTCGACGTGCTGGCGCGGCGGCTCAACGGCTTCCTGCCCCGTGACGTGCGGGTACGACGCGTGAGCGAGGCCCCCGCGGGCTTCGACGCCCGGTTCGCGGCCCTGTGGCGGCGCTACGCCTACCGGATCGTGGACGACCCGGCCCGGGTGGACCCGCTGACCCGCAACCACGTGCTGGCCTGGGGCCGGCCGCTGGACGTCGCCGCGATGGACGAGGCCGCCGGCTCGCTGGTGGGCCTGCACGACTTCGCGGCCTTCTGCAAGAAGCGCGAGGGCGCGACCACGATCCGCACCCTGCTCGACTTCGGCTGGACCCGCGAGGCCGACGGGCTCCTGGTCGGGCACGTGCGCGCCGACGCCTTCTGCCACTCGATGGTGCGGGCCCTGGTGGGCTGCATGATCGCGGTCGGCGAGGGCCGCAAGGAGCCCGGCTGGGCGATCGAGATCCTCACCGGGCGCCGCCGCGACCCCAACGTCGTCGTGGTGCCCGCGCACGGGCTGACCCTGGAGGAGGTCGCCTACCCCGAGGACGCCGCGCTGGCGGCCCGGGTGGAGCCTGACCTCGGCGCGTCGTACCGGCACGGAGGTCGAGGGATGAGCGACGAGCACTACTTCTCCGCCGACCCGTCGGTCGCCTTCCAGCGTGCGCCCGTCGAGACCGAGGTCTGGGGCCACCGGCTGAGCCTGGTCAGTGGGTCCGGGGTGTTCGCCCAGGGCCGTCTCGACATCGGGACGTCGGTCCTGTTCCGCGAGACCGAGGCGCCGTCCGGCCGGCGGATCCTCGACCTCGGCTGCGGGTACGGCGTGATCGGTCTCGCCTGCGCGGTCGCGGCCCCGGAGGCGGTGGTGACCGCCGTGGACGTCAACCAGCGTGCCGTGCTCCTCGCGAACGAGAACGCCGCGGCGCTCGGGGTGACGGACCGGTTCCGGGCGCTCGGGCCGGACGAGGTCGCACCGGACGCCGTGTTCGACGAGATCTGGTCGAACCCGCCGATCCGGATCGGCAAGGCGGCGTTGCACGAGTCTGCTGCTGACCTGGCTGCCGCGGCTGACGCCGGAGGGCCGGGCGGTGCTGGTCGTCGGCAAGAACCTCGGCGCCGACTCGCTGCAGCGCTGGCTGGGGGAGCAGGGCTTCCCGACCGAGCGGATCGCCAGCGCGAAGGGCTTCCGGGTGCTGCAGACGCACCGCTCCTAGAGTGGCCGCATGCCGACCGAGTTCACCGTGCGGGGCTCGCACTCCGCCTTCCAGCCGCCCGAGCGCGCCACCGCGCAGGTCACGCTGTCCTTCCAGGGCCCTGCCCTGCAGCCGGTCTACGACCGGGTCGTGGCCGACCTCGAGGCCGTGAAGGCGTCGGTGCAGGAGCCTCCACGACCCCGCCCAGGGACCGGTCACCTGGTGGTCCACCGGCCACGTGCGCACCTGGGCCGAGCGCCCCTGGAACCAGGACGGCAAGCAGGCTGCCGCTCGTGCACCACGCCAGCGTCGGGGTGCAGGTGAAGTTCCGCGACTTCACCCGCCTCACCAGCCTGGGTGGGCCGCCTGGTCAGGCTCGGCGCAGGGCTTCCACCTCGACGGTGTCACCTGGGCGCTGACCGAGACGCACCGCATCGAGTCTCGAGCGCGCCGTGCGCACCAGTGCCGTGCAGGACGCGGTCCGCCGCGCGCAGCAGTACGCCGACGCGCTCGGCCTCGGACCGGTCCGGCCGGTCGCGGTCGCGGACGCCGGGATGCTCACCGCCGGCCTGCACCCCTCCGGTGGCGGCGGGGGCGGGGGTTTCGCCCGCATGGCCGCGGCGAAGGACTCCGGCGGCGCGGAGCCTCGGCTCTCGCCCGAGGACATCGAGGTCAGCGCGCTGGTCGACGCGCGCTTCGTCGTCGACTGATCCCTCAGGGGGTCGCGGTCGCCGCGGCCAGCAGGTCCGCCGCCGGGCCGGTCGCGGGGAGGCGTCCCCACAGCACGAGCAGCAGGCTCGCGGGCGGTGCCCTCGAGCACCACCTCCGGCGCCACGACGTCGTTGGCCAGCATCGTCTCCCCGCCCGTGTCGCTCGCGCGCAGCCGGAGCGGCGCCGCCAGCGGTGCGCTCCGCCCGAGCCGCACCTGGCGCGGGTAGAACAGCGTCGCCACCTCGGCCACGCCGTCCCAGGCCAGGTCGGCGGAGACGTCCCAGGAGCCGGTCGCCTGCTGGGCGGCGAGGGCGTCGTACAGGTGCAGCGTGGCCTCGTGCACCTGGCGGCGCCGCCAGAACCCGGCCATCTTCTCGTCGCCGAACGTCCACGCCGGTGCCTCCGGGTCGGTCGCCCGCAGCACGTCGAGCAGGCTCCGCCGCGGCCGTGCGGTAGCCCGCGACCAGCGCCGTGCGCTCGCTGCCGGGCGCGGGGGAGTCGCCGTCCGGCGTACCGGCGGTGACGGCGTGGCTCGCCCAGGCGTGCGTCCAGCGCAGGTGCTCGCCGAGGTCCGCGAGGCTCCAGCCCGGACAGGTCGGGACGGGCGCCGTCAGGTCCGCGGTCTCCAGCACCTCGGCGAAACGGCCGGTGGTGTCCTCCAGCAGGTCGATCCACTCCATGGGCGCATCCTCCCAGCAGCGGGTAATCGACTCGCCTCGGCGCCCCCGGCGGGGGAGAATCCTCGACCGTGGGTCACGTAGAGGTCGCCGGTGTCCGGTACGAGTCTGCCCGACGGGCGGGTCCTGCTGGACGACGTCTCGTTCCGGGTCGGCGAGGGCGCGAAGGTCGCGCTCGTCGGAGCCAACGGCGCGGGCAAGACGACGCTCTTCCGGATCATCACCGGCGAGCTCGCCCCGCACGCGGGCACCGTGGTCCGCTCGGGCGGCTTGGGGATCATGAGCCAGATGGTCGACCGCGGGCTCGGCGAGGCGCCGACGGTGGCGGACCTGCTGCTCGCCCTGGCCCCGGCCCGGGTGCGCGCCGCGGCGGCGGAGGTGGACCGCTGGGAGCCTGGCCCTGATGGACACCGACGACGAGGCCACCCAGCCTGGCCTACGCCACCGCCCTGGCCGAGTACGCCGACGCCGGCGGCTACGACGTCGAGGTGACCTGGGACGTGTGCACGGTCAAGGCGCTCGCGCTGCCCTACGACCGGGCCAAGTACCGCGAGTCTGTCGACGCTCAGCGGCGGTGAGCAGAAGCGGGTGGTGCTGGAGTACCTGCTCGCCGGGCCCGAGGAGGTGCTCCTGCTCGACGAGCCGGACAACTTCCTCGACGTGCCGGGCAAGGTCTGGCTGGAGCAGCGGATCGCCGCCTCGGACAAGACGATCCTGTTCATCAGCCACGACCGCGAGTCTGCTGGCCAACTGCGCGACCCACGTGGTGACCGTCGAGCTCGGCGCGGGGGGCGGCGGCAACAGCGCCTGGACGCACGTGGGCGGCTTCGCGTCGTACCACGAGGCGAGGAAGGACCGCTTCGCCCGCTTCGCCGAGCCTGCGCCGGCGCTGGGACGAGGAGCACGCCAAGGCTCAAGGCGCTGGTGCTGCGGCTGAAGATCAAGGCGGAGTACAACGACGGCATGTCCTCGCAGTACCGCGCCGCGCAGACCCGGCTGCGCAAGTTCGAGGAGGCCGGCCCGCCCACCGAGCAGCCCCGCGAGCAGCAGGTGACGATGCGGCTCTCCGGCTCCCGCACCGGCAAGCGGGCGGTGGTCTGCGAGGACCTGGAGTCGACCGGGCTGATGAAGGCCTTCGACCTCGAGGTCTGGTACGGCGACCGGTTGGCCGTGCTCGGCTCCAACGGCTCCGGCAAGTCGCACTTCCTGCGGCTGCTCGCCGCCGGCGGGAGCGACCCGGACGTGGAGCACCGCCCGGTGGGCGAGGCGGAGATCGCGCCGGTGCGTCACACCGGGCGGGCCCGGCTCGGCGCGCGGGTGCGCCCGGGCTGGTTCGTGCAGACCCACGAGCACCCCGAGTCTGGTCGGCCGCACGCTGCTGGAGATCCTGCACCGCGGTGACGGCGACCCGAACGGGCGCAAGGGGATGGGCCGCGAGCAGGCCGCGCGGGTGCTCGACCGCTACGAGCTCGCGGCCGACTCCGAGCAGGCCTTCGAGTCGCTCTCGGGTGGACAGCAGGCCCGCTTCCAGATCCTGTTGCTGGAGTCTGTCCGGCGCCACGCTGCTCCTGCTCGACGAGCCGACCGACAACCTCGACGTGCAGTCCGCCGAGGCGCTGGAGGAGGGGCTCGCGGCCTTCGAGGGCACCGTCGTCGCGGTGACCCACGACCGGTGGTTCGCGCGCGGCTTCGACCGGTTCTGCGTCTTCGGCGCCGACGGCTCGGTCTACGAGTCCGACGTACCGGTCTGGGACGAGGGCCGGGTGGCGCGGGCGCGCTAATCCGCTTGGCTCCAGGTCACCGGCGTGCGACGGTGGAGGGGCTCACCACCGCGAGGGAAGGACCGCCCCATGGCTGACTCCGCCAACGACGATCTCAAGGCCAAGATGCGCGAGGCCCTGGACCGCAAGAACCGCAAGGAGAAGGGCGTCCACGAGGACGGACCGGTGCCGGAGAAGGCGCACGGGTCCGAGGTGGTCGGCGGTGCCCCGAAGATGCACCGCCGCAAGGCCGGAGGCGGCGGCTCCTAGTCCGAGCCGAGCCTTGAGGTCCGTGGTGGCCTTCTTGCTCCCACGCAGGTAGGTCACCTTCACGGTGTCACCGGGCCGGTAGGCGCGCACGGTCGCGATCAGCGACTCGCTGTCGTCGATGCGGTGGTCGTCGATGCCGGTGATCACGTCGCCGCTCTTGAGCCCGGCGTCGGCCGCGGCCGAGCCCTTCTCGAGTCTCGGCGATGCGGGCGCCGGAGAGCGTGGTGTCGCTGGAGCCCGCCGTACCGGTGACGTCGCGCACCTGGATGCCCAGCCGGGCGTGCGTGGCGGTGTCGCCGTTGCGCAGCCTGCTCGATGATCGGCAGCACCTCGTCGATCGGGATCGCGAAGCCGAGGCCGATCGAGCCGGACTCCGCGCCGGCGCCCGAGCCCGAGCCGGTGGAGCGGATCGAGGCGTTGATGCCGACCAGCCTGGCCGTCCATGTTGACCAGCGGGCCACCGCTGTTGCCCGGGTTGATGGCGGCGTCGGTCTGGATGGCGGGGTACGCCGTGACGTTGCCCTGCTGGTCGCGAGCCACCTCGACCGGGCGGTCCAGCGCGCTCACGATGCCGCTGGTGACCGTGGCGTCGAGGCCGAACGGCGAGCCGATCGCCACGACCTGCTCGCCCACGTCCAGGTTGTCGGACTTGCCGATCGTGATCGGGGTGAGGTTGTCGACCTTCTCGACCTTGACCAGCGCCGTGTCGGTCAGCGGGTCGACGCCGATGACGGTGGCGCGGGCCTTGGTGCCGTCGCTGAACGACGCGGTGATCTCGGCCTGCTTGGCGTCGATCTGCCCGCCCAGGGTCACCACGTGGTCGTTGGTGAGGATCGTCCCGTCGCTGTCGAGCACGACGCCCGAGCCGCTGCCGGCCGAGCCGCCGCCGCTCACGTCGAGGGCCACCACGGAGGGCAGCACCTTCGCGGCCACCGACTCCACGCTGCCGGTCGCGGCCGGCTTGTCGCCACTGTCGGCGACCTGCAGAGGAGCCGCGGAGCCGCTGCCACCGCTGCCGGAGTCACCGTTGACCGCCTCGTAGAACGCCGCCCCGCCGATCCCGGCCCCGCCCCCGACGAGCAGCGCGCCGGTCAGCACCAGGGCCGCGAAGCCGGACCTGCGCGGGCGCGCAGGCTGCGGCGGCGGCCCCGACAGGAAGTACGGCGGTGCCGGTGGGGTCGGCGGCGGCGAGGACGGTGCCGGGGGCGGGGCCTGGGTCATGCCGTCCATCGTGGGCGGCGCGGCTGTGAAGGCGCTGAGACCGCGTTGAGGGTTCGCTCAGACCTTCGTCCGGCCCAGGTGCCCAGTCCAGGACTCAGTCCAGGTCGAGTCTCGGTCCGGGCCCACGCGCGCTCCCGCTGGAGCAGCCCGTCGTAGCCCTCGCGGGTGGCGAGGCCGCGCAGCAGGTCGAGCGCGCCGGGCACGGTGAGCGTCGGGAAGGCGTCCGCGTCCAGGGTGGTGTAGTCGCGGACCGGGAAGTCGCGGACCACGAAGCCGGGGGTGCCGCCCGCGATGCCCTCCAGCAGAGCGGTGGTGCCGACCGAGACCGAGACGAACACCTGGTTGGGCAGGTCGAGCCGGCGACCGTGGATGTAGACCGGCTGCCAATGCGCCGTGCGGCCGACGGTGCGGAAGAGCCAGTGCTCGGTGTCCCCCGCGGGGCCGCGCGGCTTGAAGTAGACGTCGATCGCCTGCTCGTGCTGCAGGCTCCTCGAAGCCGGCGAACAGGTCGCGGTAGGCTCTGCGCGTGCCGGTCGAGGTCGATCCACGGCGTGCGGCCCATCGTGGCCATGCCGCCGAAGATCACCACCGACAGCGGGGCGTCGGGGACGAAGGGCCGCGCCGGAGCGGGGGTGATGACCGAGCCCGGGACGTGGCGGACCACGCGACCGGGGAAGGCCTCGCGCCACATCTCGACGCCGGTCGCGGTGACCGCCTCGACCTCGTCGAAGGTCTCGGCCCGCCGGGCCTGGAGGTGCACCGGGTTGCTGGAGTGCGGGTGCAGGACGACCCGGCCGCCGGCGCGTCGTACGGCGTCGCCGACGATCACGCCCTCGGGCAGCAGGTAGTCGGCCACGTGCGCCTCGCGGATGCCGCGCCGGGCGACGTCCTTGTGGGCGGTCCAGGCCAGGTGCTCCAGGAAGGGCGACGTCGCGCGGTGCAGCCAGGCCGCCCAGCCTGTCGCCGATCGGCTCGCTCACCTCCAGCACGGCGTCGAGGGGCTGCGCCGCGGTCGAGAGCGAGTCCGTGCCGGGGAGCACCGCCACCCGGGTCAGGGGGAACTCGAAGGTCGGCAGACTGGTAGGCCTTGGGGTGCAGGGCGGCGTGCGCCTCGACGACCTGGGTACGCGAGTGGCGGCGGTCGTAGGCGAGGCTCGCCGACGACCGACCCGGACTCGTAGACGGTCGCACCGGGGTGCTGCTCGACGAGCAGCGGGAACGAGCGGATGCCGGCCGGCACCAGCGCCACCTCGGCGCCGGGCGCGCCCGGGCGGGCCGGACGCGGCTCCAGGCGGGTGCCCTTCTGGGCCATCCGCCAGCGCGACTGGAAGGCGACGGTCTGTGCTTCCTCCTCGATGGCCTCCCGCTCGTAGAAGCAGAGGAAGGCGTTGACCCCCCGCTCGATCAGCGCGAAGTAGAGGTAGTAGAGGCTGAACGCCGCCGCCGAGGGGTCGACGAGGTAGTTGACCATCATCGAGGGGATCTCGATGATCACGGGCGTCTCGGTCGAGGCCGCCGCGAGGTCGTCGGCCAGGCGCCGCATCGGGCGCAAGCTGGCTGGCCTCGTGGTAGACGCTGAGGAAGATCGCGTCGGAGAGCGTGGAGGCCGGCAGGTGCGGCTCCACGGCGTACCGCTCGCCGTAGCGGTCGGACCACTCGCGCGCGGCGTCGACGAGCGGGTCGCGGCCCAGGGCGGCGTCCGGCCAGCCGTCGGCGGCCTCCAGTGCGCTCGACGAAGCGGTCCAGGCAGGCTCTGGTTGAGGTAGCGGGTCGAGCGCAGCGCGGTCTCGACGGTCGACCCGGCGGGGACCCGGAGCACCCGCAGCGGGCCGAGGCCGTCGGGGACGACGGTCAGGGCCGGCAGCGCGCCGAGGACCGCGGCGTGCTCGGGGTCGATCGCGACGGGCAGGGTCTCGCGGGTGATGGAGCGCAGTGCCCGCAGCCGGTGGCGTACGGCGAAGCTGGTCGTCGTCCGCGTGCTCGGGCAGCACCGCGTCCAGGCCGGCGAGCAGCGCGATCGCGTCGTGCGCCAGGCCGGCGTCGTCGAGGACCTGGGCGACGGTGAGGTAGAACGCCGGCGTGAAGGGGCGCTCGTGCGGGTAGCCGCGGCGGCCCAACGAGAGCGCGACCTCGTGCCAGGCGGCCTCGAACCAGTCGCTGGTCGAGGGGCGGCGCGGGAAGCGGAGGCCGGGGAAGGCGGCGTGCCGCTCGTCGTAGTAGCGGGCCCAGAGGTCGGTCGCCTCGTCCCACTCGGCACCGGCCATGGCCAGGCTCCGCGCGCTGGCGGATCAGCGCCGGGTTGGCGCGCCGGACCTCGGGAACCCGGGCGAGGACCGCCCGCGCGCCGTCGACGTCGCCGATCATCCGGTTCGACGCGACGGCCTGGGCCCAGTGCTGGCCGCTGAGGTCGGGGCCGCGCAGCGCGATCAGCTCCTCCCAGACCGCGCGGGCGTCGGCCCAGTGACCGCGGGCGGCGAGGAGCCTGCGCCCGGGCGACGTAGAGCCGGATGGCCTGGGGGCGCTCGCGGAGTGCGGCGTCCAGGACCGCGGCGGCCTCGTCCCACTCGCGGTGCTCGCGCAGGCTCTTGACCAGGTCCAGCGTCTCGGGCACGGGCGTCGGCTCGTGCGGTGGCTGGACGGTGTCGCGCACCTTCCGGGCGACGCGGCGCACCAGCCTCCCGTGGCCTGCTCGCCATCCGTGCGCTCCCCCCTTTTTCCGTGCACGCTCGCGTGCGTTCCGAGACCTGGACCGGACCACCGTAGCCGCTGGAACCGGGCGCCCCGAACCCTGCCCGGGCGTGTCGATCCATGGCAAGCGCTCGGTCCCGGATCCGGCAAGCGGTGCTCACGTGGACCAAGTGAACAATGTCGCCTGAAACACTGTACATTCCGTCCTCGTGCCCTCCTCCCGCTCCCTGGTCCGTGCGCCGCGCCGCTGGATCGGTCTCGCCCTGAGCCTGGTCGTGCTGCTCGCGGTCTGGTCGCTGGTCGCCGGTGCCGACCTGGTCGAGCCGCACTACCTGACGCCGAGCCCCCGCGAGGTGTGGGACGCGTTCGTGCGCGCGAACAGTCTACCACCCGATCGGTGGCGGGGTGGACCGGGTAGTCCGCGGTGAGGAGCACTACTTCCTGTGGGAGCACCTCGTGGTGAGCCTGCGCCGGATCGGGCTCGGGCTGGTGCTCGGCGCGGCCGTCGGCGTACCGCTCGGGCTGCTGATGGGCACCGTGCGCTGGGTCGGAGACCTCGCCGGGCCGTACGTCGACTTCCTCCGCTCGCTCCCGCCGCTGGCCTACATCGGCTTCCTCGTCGCCTGGTTCGGCATCTACGACGCCTCGAAGGTGTGGCTGCTCGTGCTGGCGGCCTTCCCGCCGATCACCCTCGCCACCCTCAACGGCGTGCGCGGGGTGCGCCAGGACCAGGCTCGACGCCGCGCGCAGCCTGGGCGCCTCCGGCCTGCAGCCTGACCACCCAGGTCATCCTCCCCGCGACGCTGCCGGACATCCTGTCCGGCCTGCGCGTCGCGGTCGGCTTCGCGTGGACCACGGTCGTGGCCGCGGAGCTCGTCAACGGTCTGCCGGGCATCGGGGGCCTGGCCTATCTCTCGGGAACGCAGAACAAGATCGCCCTGTCGGTCGCCTGCATCCTCGTCATCGGCCTCACCGCCATCGCCCTTGACGCCGTCATCCGCACCATCGAGAAGCTCGTCGTCCCGTGGCGAGGAAAGGCCTAGACCATGAAGTTGTCCCGACTGACCGCTGCCACCGTGCTGGCCGCCGTGCTCCCGCTCTCGGCCTGCAGCCTGGGCGAGGACGAGCAGGCCACGGCCAGCGACTGCCCCTGGAAGGCCGACGAGTCGGTCACCGGCACCGTGCGGATCGGCTACCAGAAGATCCCGAACGGTGACGTCGTGGTGAAGGACCAGAAGATCCTCGAGAACTGCCTGCCCAAGGCCACGATCGAGTGGAACAACTTCGCCTCGGGCGGCGACGTCGTGCAGGCCTTCGGTGCCGGCAGCATCGACATCGGGCTGGCCGGCTCCTCGCCGTCGACCAAGGCGCTCTCCGCGCCGCTCAGCCTGCCGGTGAAGGTGATCTGGATCCACGACGTCATCGGCGAGGCCGAGTCGCTGGTCGTCCGCGACGGTGTCGCCACCGACATCAAGGGCCTCAAGGGCAAGACCGTCGCCACGCCCTTCGGCTCCACCGCGCACTACTCCCTGCTCCAGGCCATCGCCGACGCCGGCGAGGACCCGGCCGACTACAAGCCTGGTCAACAGCGAGCCCGAGCAGATCGCGCCCGCCTGGGCCAAGGGCGACATCGATGCCGCCTGGGTGTGGGACCCGACCCTCTCGGAGCCTGAAGAAGCAGGGCGGCACCGTGATCCTGTCCAGCAAGGACACCGCGGAGGCAGGCAAGCCGACCTACGACCTCGGCCTGGCGTCGGCTGCCTTCGTCGAGAAGAACCCGGCCGTCCTGGATGCCTGGGCCAAGGCCCAGGACCACGCCGTCGAGCAGATCCTGACCGACCCCGACAAGGCCGCCGAGAGCGTCGCCGTGGAGGTCGGGGTGAGCACGGAGGAGGCGAAGAAGCAGTTCGCCGGGCTGACCTACCTGCGCGCCGCCGACCAGGCCAAGGCGGAGTGGCTGGGCGAGAAGCTCGGCACCGACCTGCTCGCCACCGCGAAGTTCCTGCTCGCGCAGGACGGCATCTCGGCGGTGGCGCCGGCCGCGACGTACCGCGACGGGGTCGATGCCGACGTCGCCGCCTCGGTGAAGTGAGCGCCCGATGAGCAAGGACATCGCCGTCGCGGGGCTGGAGCACGTCTTCCGGTCCCGCGGCGGCGAGGTCGCCGCGCTCGACCGGATCGACCTCGACATCGCGCCGGGGGAGCCTGGTCACGCTCGCCGGTCCGTCCGGCTGCGGCAAGACGACCCTGCTGCGGATGATCGCCGGTTTCGTCCAGCCCTCCACCGGTGCGATCAGCGTCGGCGGCCGGCCCGTCACCCGGCCCGGCGTGGACCGCGGCGTGGTGTTCCAGCAGCCGGCGCTCTACCCCTGGCTCGACGTACGCCGCAATGTCGCGCTCGGCCCCAAAGCCTGCGCGGGGTCGGCAAGGCAGAGCGGCTCGCGACGGCCGATCGCTACCTGTCGCTGGTGGGCCTGGCCGACGCCGCGGACCGCCGGCCCTACGAGCTCTCCGGCGGCATGCAGCAGCGCGCCCAGATCGCGCGGGTGCTCGCCGGCGACCCCGAGATCGTGCTCATGGACGAGCCGTACGGCGCACTGGACGCCCTCACCCGCGAGCGGTTGCAGAACGAGCCTGCTCACGCTGTGGCGGGAGACCGGCAAGACCATCGTCTTCATCACCCACAGCGTCGACGAGGCCGTCTTCCTCGGCTCGCGGGTGCTGGTGATGAGCCCGCGGCCGGGACGGATCGTGCTCGACGAGCAGGTGCCCTTCTCCGCCGACGCCTCCCTGTCGCCGGACCGGGTGCGGGCGCTGCCGGAGTTCGCCGCTACCGCCGCCCGGGTGCGGGCCGCGATCGCGCACTGAGCGCGCTAGACCTGCCGGGCGTTCTCGTCCCAGTAGGGCTTGCGCGACTCGCGCTTCAGGATCTTGCCCGTGGGGTTGCGGGGGAGCGCGGTGATGATGTCGACGGACTTCGGCGCCTTGAAGTGGGCCAGCCGCTCGCGGGTCCACTCGATCAGGCTCGGTCTCGGAGGCGTCGGAGCCCTCGCGGAGCGCGACGACCGCCTTGACCGACTCGCCCCACTTCTCGTCCGGTACGCCGATGACGGCGACCTCGAGCACACCGGGGTGCTCGGAGAGGACTCGCTCGACCTCGGGGGAGTACACGTTCTCACCGCCGGTGATGATCATGTCCTTGAGCCGGTCGGAGACGAAGACGTAGCCGCCCTCGTCGACGTGGCCCATGTCGCCGGTGCGGAACCAGCCGTCCTCGGTGACGACCGCGGCGGTCTCCTCGGGCTTGTTGAGGAAGCCCTTCATCGCCTGCGGGGTCTTCAGCCAGATCTCGCCGTGCTCGCCGACGCCCACGTCGGTGAGGGTCGCGGGGTCGACGATGCGCACCTCGACCTCGGGGATCGGCTTGCCGGCGGAGACCAGCCGCTCGGGGTGGCCGTCGGCCTCGGCGGTGCGGTGGTCCTCGGGCATCAGGTGGGTCGCGACGCCGGCCACCTCGGTGAGGCCGTAGACCTGGATGAAGTCGGTGTCCGGCCAGGCCTCCATCGCAGCGCGCAGCAGCGGCGGCGGCATCGGCGCGGCGCCGTAGGTGTAGGTCTTGAGCAGGCCGAACAGGCTTCACCGCGTCCGGGCCGGCCTGCAGCACCTGGGCGAGCACGGCGGGCACGAGGAAGGTGCGGTTGGCGCCGGCGAGGATCGCGCCGGCCAGCGAGGCGGCGTCCGGCTCGCGGGTCATCACGCTCGGGACGCCGTCGTGGATCCCCATCAGGACGTACGACGAGCCGCCCACGTGGAAGAGCGGCATGGCCACCATCGACTTGTCGCCGGGCTCGAAGACCCAGCCGTCGTGGGAGTTCACGGTGTGCTTGACCATGTTGCGGTGGGTGAGCATGACGCCCTTGGGCCGGCCGGTGGTGCCGGAGGAGTACATGACGAGGCAGACGTCGTCCTCGAGCACGTCGGGGCCGTCGGCGCACGCGGTGGATGCGGCGAGGAACTGCTCGTAGGCGTCGTCCTCGCCGCCCTCGGGAGTGACCTCGATGATCCGCTCGACGTTCGGCAGCCGGTCGCGGATCGCCTCGATGGTGGGCATCGACTCGCGTCCCACGAAGAGCACCTTCGCGCCGGAGTCGTTGACGGCGTAGTCGATCTCGTCGCCCGCCGAGCGCCAGTTGATGATCGCGTTGGCGGCCCCGATCGAGCCGGCGGCGAGGCTGATCTCCACGCACGCCGGGTGGTTCTTGTCGAGGAAGGAGACGACGTCCCCGCGCGCGATGCCGAGGTCGCGCAGCCCGCCGGCGGCGCGGTGGACCCGCTCGTGCCACTCCCTCCAGGTCCAGGTGCGCCCGAGGTAGGTCATCGCCTCCGCGTCGGGGGTGGCCTCCGCCCAGTAGTTGAGCCGGTCGTCGACGTACGTCGGCTCCGGCGGGTTGGCGGGCGGCCAGGCCCGGTGCTGGTCGGGGGCGGGGGACTCCGTCGTCGCGCTCACGGCCCCGATTGTGGCTCACATCACTAGGCCGCACAACGGACCCGGCGCGGTGGCGACACCGCGCGTTCACCTGGACTCGGTTGGATGGAGAGGTGAATCCCGCCTCGCCCCTGCTCCGCGGTGACGAGGCACCCTCGCCCCGGACCCTCGTCGACGTGTTCCGCCGTACGGCGGCCGAGAACCCGGACGCGATGGCACTCGACAGCGGCAACGACACGGTCACCTACGCCGAGTTCGCGGAGGCCGCGGAGACCGTCGCCGCCGACCTGGCCGACCTCGGCGTCGGGCCCGGCGACAAGGTGGGGGTGCGGCTGCCCTCGGGCACCACGGACCTGTACGTCGCGATCATGGGCGTGCTCTTCGCCGGCGCGGCCTACGTCCCGGTCGACGCCGACGACCCGGAGGAGCGCGCCCGCCCGGTCTTCGGCGAGGCCGACGTGGCGGCCCTGATCGGCACCGGGCTGGTCATCGAGTCCCGCCGCGAGGCGCCGCCGCGGCAGCGGCAGGACCCGGGGGTCGAGGACGACGCGTGGGTGATCTTCACCTCCGGCTCGACCGGCACGCCCAAGGGCGTCGCGGTCACCCACCGCAACGCGGCCGCCTTCGTCGACGCCGAGGCCGGGATGTTCCTGCAGGACGCGCCGGTCGGCCCGGAGGACCGGGTGATGGCGGGCCTGAGTGTGGCCTTCGACGCGAGCCTGCGAGGAGATGTGGCTCGCCTGGCGGTACGGCGCCTGCCTGGTCCCCGCCCCCCGCGCGCTGGTGCGCAGCGGCGTCGACGTGGGGCCGTGGCTGACGGCCAACGACATCACCGTCGTCTCCACCGTGCCCACCCTGGTCAGCCTGTGGCCGGACGACGCACTGGAGCGGGTCCGGCTGCTCATCCTCGGCGGCGAGGCGCTGCCGCCCGAGCCTGGCCGCCCGGCTGGTGCGCCCGGGCCGCGAGGTGTGGAACACCTACGGACCCACCGAGGCGACGGTCGTGGCGTGCGGCGCCCTGGTCGACGCCGAGGGGCCGGTCCGGATCGGGCTGCCGCTCGCGGGCTGGGACCTCGTCGTGGTCGACCCCGCGACGGGGGAGCCGGTCGGCGAGGGCGAGCGCGGCGAGCCTGATCATCGGCGGCGTCGGGCTGGCCCGCTACCTCGACCCGGCCAAGGACGCCGAGAAGTACGCGCCGATGCCCACCCTCGGCTGGGACCGGGCCTACCGCAGCGGCGACATCGTCGTGAACGACCCGGCGGGGCTGCTGTTCGCGGGCCGCGCGGACGACCAGGTCAAGGCTCGGCGGGCGCCGCATCGAGCTCGGCGAGATCGACTCGGCGCTGCTCGCGCTGCCGGGGGTCTCCGCCGCGGCGGCCGCCGTGCGTCGTACCGACACGGGGAACCAGGCTGCTCGTCGGCTACCTCAGCACCACCGCGGCGTACGACGGCGCGGCCGCGACCGCGCACCTGCGGGCCACCATGCCGGCCGCCCTGGTGCCCCGCCTCGCGGTCGTCGACGACATCCCGACCCGCACCTCGGGCAAGGTCGACCGGGACGCGCTGCCGTGGCCGCTCGCGGGCGCCGACCCCGCCGACGCGGGCCTGCACGGCACGGCCGCCGTCATCGCGGAGGTCTGGCAGAAGGTGATCGGCGCGGCGCCGGACGGGCCGGACGCGGACTTCTTCGACCTCGGCGGCGGCAGCCTCACCGCCGCGCAGGTGGTCACCCTGCTCCGCTCGGAGCACGCGGAGTCGACGGTCGCCGACCTCTACGAGCACTCCACGGTCGGCGCGCTGACGGCCTTCCTGGACTCCCTGGAGCCGAGCCTGCTGGCGGAGCAGAGCCGCAAGGTGCTGCCGATCCCGCGCAAGACCCAGGCTCGGCCAGGTCGTCGCCGTCCCGCTGCTGCGGGCGCTGGCCGCGCCGCGCTGGCTGGCCGGCACGCTGACCTTCTCCCGGGTGGTCCACGACCTCCTCGGCGTCGCCTGGCTGCCGGCGGTCTCGTGGTGGGTGCTGGTGCCGCTGCTGCTGCTCTTCACCACCCCGCCGGGGCGGATGCTGCTCGCGGCCAAGGCTCGTGCAGGCGGTCCGCGCGGGGGTGCGCCCGGGCCAGTACCCCCGCGGCGGCAAGGTCCACCTGCGGATCTGGATGGCCGAGCGGATCGCGGACGAGCCTGGGCGCGACGCGGCTGGCCGGGGCGCCGTACATGACCTGGTACGCGCGGCTGCTCGGCGCGAAGGTCGCCAAGGGCGCCGACCTGCACTCCCTGCCGCCCGTCACCGGGCTGCTCACCGTCGGCAAGGGCGCCTCGGTGGAGCCCGAGGTCGACCTCACCGGCTACTGGATCGACGGCGACACCCTGCACGTGGGCGGGATCCGGGTCGGGCGGCGCGCCCGGGTCGGCACCCGCTCGATGCTCGCGCCGGACGCCGTGATCGGCGACGACGCCGAGGTGGCGCCGGGCTCAGCGGTCTTCGGCGAGGTGCCGACCGGGGAGTTCTGGTCGGGCGCGCCGGCGACCCGGGCCAGGCTCCGCCGCCCGCGGCCCGTGGGCGGAGCGGCCCGCGGCCACGCCGCGCACGCTGCGCACCTGGGCCGTCCGGTACGCCGCCGTGGCGGCCGGGCTCGCCCTGCTCCCCGGCCTCGCGATCCTGCTCGGGCTCGTGCCGGCCCTGCTGCTCGCCGACCTCGGTGCCACCGACGGCCCGGGCGACGCGGTCCGTGCGCTGCTGCCGTGGGTCGTGCCGGGCGTGCTGGTCGGCGTGGTGGCCCTCGCGGCGCTGGTGCTGCTCGTCGTACGACTGCTCGGGCGCGGGGTCGCGGCCGGCGCGCACCCGCTGCAGAGCCGGCCGGCGCTGTGCGTGTGGGCCACCATCCGGGTCCTCGACGAGGCCCGGACCTGGCTGTTCCCGCTCTACTCCTCGCAGGCTGACGCCCGTCTGGCTGCGCCTGCTGGGCGCCCGGATCGGGCAGGACGTCGAGGCGTCCACGGTGCTGATGATCCCCTCGCTCACCACGGTCAGCGACCAGGCCTTCCTCGCCGACGACACCCTCATCGGCGGCTACGAGTCTGGGCGGCGGCTGGCTGCGCGCGGAGCGGGTGAAGGTCGGCAAGCGCGCCTTCGTCGGCAACTCCGCGATGGCCGCGCCCGGGCGCAAGGTGCCCAAGCGCTCGCTGGTCGCGGTGCTCTCCGCCGCACCCGCCCGTGGCACCGTCAAGGCGGGGGAGTCCTGGCTCGGCAGCCCGCCCGCGCCGCTGCGCCGGTCCGCGCAGGGCTCCGCCGACGAGCGCACCTACGCCCCGCCGACCCGGCTCAAGGTGGCCCGCGCCTGCTGGGAGGTGGCCCGGCTGGTGCCGCTGACGCTGGCGGTCTGCCTGCACCTCGGCGTCGTCGCCGGGACCCTCGCCGTCGCGAGCGAGCGCGGCACCTGGGCCGGGGTGCTCGCGGCGCCGGTGCTGCTCTGGGTGGCGGGCCTGGTCGCCGCGGTCGTCGCGGTGGCGGCCAAGTGGCTGCTCGTCGGCCGGGTCAGGGCCGGCTCGCACCCCCTGTGGAGGCTCCTTCGTGTGGCGCAACGAGCCTGGCCGACACCTTCATCGAGGTGGTCGCGACACCGTGGTTCGCGGGCCTCGCCACCGGATCGCCGCTGATCACCACCTGGTTCAAGGCGATGGGCGCCAAGGTCGGCCGCGGCGTGTGGTGCGAGTCCTACTGGCTGCCCGAGGCCGACCTCGTCGAGCTCGGTGACGGCGCGACCGTCAACCAGGGCAGCGTCGTGCAGACCCACCTCTTCCACGACCGGCTGCTCGCCACCGACGCGGTCCGGCTGCGCCGGGGCGCGACCCTCGGGCCCAACTCGGTGGTGCTGCCTGCGGCCACGCTGGGCAAGCACGCTACCGTCGGGCCGGTGTCCCTGGTGATGAGAGGCGAGTCCGTTCCGGACAAGACCCGGTGGATCGGCAACCCGATCGGCCCGTGGGCGGAGTGAGGTCGTGATCCGTCATCTCCCCACCGCCGACCCGTACCTGTCCGGTCACGGCGACCCGTCGTACGCCGTGCGGCACTACGACCTCGACCTGACCTACACGCTCGAGGGCAACCGCCTGCGCGGCACCGCGACGCTGACGGCCGAGGTGCTGGAGGAGACCGGTCGTCTGGTGCTCGACCTCGCCCACCTGCAGGCCGACAAGGTCCGCATCACCGGCGCCGGGCTCAAGAAGTGGTCCCAGCGCCACCACCGCCTCGTGCTGCAGGCTCGACGGCGACGTCGCGCCGGGCACCGAGACCACCCTCGCCGTCGCCTACGGCGGGCAGCCGCAGCCCGTGATCGACAAGCACCACGGCGACGCGGGCTGGGAGGAGCCTGACCGACGGCGTCATCGTCGCCGCGCAGCCGCACGGCGCCCCCACCTGGTTCCCCTGCAACGACCGGCCCGACGACAAGGCGACGTACCGGATCGCGGTGGCGGCGCCGGCCGGCTACGTCGTGGTGTCCAACGGCGAGTCTCGTCGCGCACCAGCGCCGGGCCAGCGTGGAGAGCCTGGGACTACCGCATGGACCGGCCGATGGCGACGTACCTCGCCACGGTGCAGATCGGCCGCTACACCACCACGAAGCACGGTCCGACGGTCACGACCGTCGCGCCCGCCGACGCCGACCTCGACGGGTCCTTCGACCAGCAGGCCGCGATGATGGCCTACTTCGAGGAGGCCTTCGGGACCTACCCCTTCGACGCCTACGCCGCCGTCATCACCGACGACGACCTGGAGATCCCGCTGGAGAGCCAGAGCCTGTCGACCTTCGGGCGCAACTTCTGCAGCCCGGACTGGGAGCAGGTGCGCCTGGTCGCGCACGAGATGGCGCACCAGTGGTTCGGCAACGCGGTGACCCTGCGGCGCTGGCAGGACATCTGGCTGCACGAGGGCTTCGCCTGCTACGCCGAGTGGCTGTGGTCGGAGGAGTCCGGCGGTCCACGCTCCTGCGACGGCTGGGCGCGCCACCACCACGAGCGGCTGGCCGACGCGGACCAGGACCTGCTCCTGTCCGACCCCGGCCCGGAGCCGATGTTCGACGACCGGCTCTACAAGCGGGGCGCGCTGACCCTGCACGCGCTGCGTGTCGCCGTCGGCGACGACGCCTTCTTCGGCCTGCTGCGTGCCTGGGTCGCCGAGCACGCGGGCGGCTCGGTGACGACCGAGGACTTCCTCGCGTTCGCCTCCGAGCAGACGGGCGCGGACGTCGCGGGGCTGCTGCGGCCCTGGCTGCAGGAGACGGACCTGCCCCCTTTCCCACAGGCCTGAGCGCCGCTGCCGCTCACGGCAGGCTGCCAGGTCCGCCGCAACGAGCGCCGGTCGCCGCTCAGCGTGCCGGCCAGCAGCCGGGGCGCCCCCGGCACCCGGCCGGCCACGGGCATCAGTGCGTCGCGGGGGAGGGCCAGCGGGGTCAGGTCGCTCTGGAAGAGCGGCATCATCGCGCGGGTCCACCAGCGGTACCAGCGCACGTGCGCGCGGCGCTGGTCGTCGTACCACTCCAGGCGCTCGGTCAGGCTTCCGCGCCGCTCCAGCGCGACCGCCAGGGTCCACGCGTCGGCCAGCGCCAGCGAGCTCCCGGCCCCGAGCCTGGGGGCTCATCGCGTGCGCGGCGTCGCCGACGAGCACGCCCGCGCCGCGTCCGCCCTCCCCGATCCGGTACGACGAGCGCACGCTCACCGACCGGTACGACGCCGGGAGCAGGCTCGTCCACCGCCTCGACCAGTGCGGCGTAGGGCCCGGCCATCGGCCGCGCCTGCTCCTGCCAGCGCGCCACGCCGGCGGCCAGCGCGGCGGCGTGCCGGTCGGTGCGCAGGGACCAGAAGATCGAGGCCCGGTCGGTGCCGGTGGGCAGCACGCCCAGGGTGCGCCGGGTGCCCTCGAAGCGCTGGTGGAGGGTGTCGGTGGTCAGCCCGTCCGGGTCGGGCACGATCGCCCACAGCGCGCCGTAGCGGTAGGCCCGGTCGGTGTGGCCGAGGCCGAGCGCGTCGCGGACCCGGGAACGGGTGCCGTCGGCGCCGACGACGAGGTCGAAGCGGCCCAGGTCGAGCCCGCCCGCGGTGAGGGCGAGGCCGCCGGTGCGCGGCTCGACGGCGGTGACCCGGGCCCCGAGCCCCAGCGCGATGCCGCGGGCGCGGACCGCGCCGAAGAGCAGCCGGAAGAGGTCGCCGCGGTGCACGCCCAGCGCGGGTGTCGAGGCCGGCCGGGCGTCGTAGCCCAGGCTCCAGGAGGGGACGCCCGCCCCGGCCCTCCATCCGCACCCGGGAGACCACCCGCGCGGTGGCCCGCAGGTCCTCCAGCAGCCCGAGCCGGTCGAGCACCTGCTGACCCAGCGACTGCAGCCAGATGCCCGCACCGACCGGACGCGGGTCCTCGGACTGCTCCAGCAGCGTGACGTCATGGCCCCGGTCGAAAGCAGGGCGGCCGTGGCCGCCCCGGCAGTGCCGAGGCCGACCACGGCCACCCGCATGGTTCAGCGCACCGGGCTCACGCCCAGCGCTCCTCCGCGGGAACGAAGTCGAGCGTGCGCGGACCGGTGTAGATCTGCTTCGGGCGCGCGATCTTCTGCTCCTTGTCCTGCACGAGCTCCAGCCACTGCGCGAGCCAGCCGGGAGCCCGGCCGATCGCGAAGAGGACGGTGAACATCTCGGGCGGGAACTCCAGCGCCTCGTAGATCAGGCCGGAGTAGAAGTCGACGTTGGGGTAGAGCCTTGCGCTTGACGAAGTACTCGTCCTCCAGCGCGATCTTCTCCAGGCTCCTTGGCGACGGCGAGCAGCGGGTTGACCCCGGTGACCTCGAAGACGTCGTCGCAGGCCTTCTTGATGATCTTGGCGCGCGGGTCGAAGTTCTTGTAGACCCGGTGGCCGAAGCCCATCAGGCGCTCTTCGCCGTTCTTGACGCCCTCGATGAAGGACGGGATGTTCTCGACGGTGCCGATCCGGCGCAGCATCTTGAGCACCGCCTCGTTGGCACCACCGTGCAGCGGGCCGAACAGGGCGCCGATGCCGGCCGCGACCGCGGAGTACGGGTCGACCTGGGAGGAGCCGACCGAGCGCACGGCGTTGGTCGAGCAGTTCTGCTCGTGGTCGGCGTGCAGGATGAACAGGGTGTCGAGCGCCTTGACGATGCGCGGGTCGCCGGCGTACTTCGTCTCGCTCATCTTGAAGAGCATCGAGAGGAAGTTCTCGGCGTAGGACAGGCTCGTTGTCCGGGTAGACGTAGGGCTTGCCCTGCGCGTGGCGGAACGCCCAGGCGCCGAGCGTCGGCATCTTCGCGATCATCCGGACGATCTGGATGTGGCGGTTGTCGGGGTCCGCGATCTTGCTCGACTCGGGGTAGAACGTCGAGAGGGCCCCCACCGACGCCATCAGCATCCCCATCGGGTGCGCGTCGTAGCGGAAGCCCTCCATGAAGCCCTTGACGTTCTCGTGCACGAAGGTGTGGAACGTGATCTCGTGGACCCACGCGTCGTACTGCTCCTTGGAGGGCAGGTCGCCGTGGATCAGGAGATAGGCGACCTCGAGGAAGTTCGACTTCTCCGCGAGTCTGCTCGATCGGGTAGCCGCGGTACTCGAGGATGCCCTTGTCACCGTCGATGAAGGTGATGGCGCTGCGGCACGAGGCCGTGTTGACGAAGCCGGGGTCGTAGGTCGCCAGGCCCGGCTCGTCGTCGTTGAGCCTTGATCTGCCCGAGGTCCGCGGCCTTGATGGTGCCGTCGACGATCGGGATCTCGTACTCCGCGCCGGTGCGGTTGTCGCGTACGGTCAGAGATTCAGTCACCCTTGCAACCTAGTCGCCCGGGTCACATCGCCGGTAGGCGGTGTCCCGAACCGTGGTTTCCGCCCCGGTACGACGCCCGGGCGGCCCGCCGTCCGCGGGGCTCGTGATTTGGCCGGCCGGCGCGGGGCGTCGTACGCTGCTCGCTGCGTCTCCTGCCGCTCTCCTCGCGAGGGCAGCCACCCGCCCGAAGGTGGGTGCAGTGTTCGTCAGAAGATGCCTCCGCGCAGAGCACTGGGCGGAGTCCGACACGAACGAATGGATCCTTCCATGCGTACCTATGCTCCGAAGCCGGGCGACATCGAGCGCCAGTGGCTCGTGATCGACGCGACCGACGTCGTCCTCGGCCGGCTCGCGGTGACCGCGGCCAACCTGCTGCGCGGCAAGCACAAGCCGATCTTCGCGCCGAACGCCGACACCGGTGACTACGTCATCGTCATCAACGCCGAGAAGGTGGCCCTGTCCGGCAACAAGCGTGCCGACAAGATGGTCTACCGCCACTCCGGCTTCCCGGGTGGGCTGACCGCGACGCCGATCGGCGAGGTCATCGACAAGGACGCCCGCAAGGCCGTCGAGAAGGCCGTGTGGGGCATGCTGCCGAAGAACCGCCTCGGCCGCCAGATCATCAAGAAGGCTCAAGGTCTACAACGGCCCGGCTCACCCGCACGAGGCCCAGCAGGCCGTTCCGTTCGAGATCAAGCAGATCTCCCAGTAATCGACTTCGAGGATCCTGAAGATGACTGAGAACACCACTGAGGTCGAGGAGACCTTCGAGTCCGACGAGCAGGGTGTCGCCTACACCAGCGAGACCTCCCCGTCCGCTGCTGTCGACGCCCGCCCGGCGACGATCGCCCCCGGTGCCGCCACCGGCCGCCGCAAGGAGGCGGTCGCCCGCGTGCGCATCGTGCCCGGCACCGGCACCTGGACGATCAACGGCCGCACGATCGAGGACTACTTCCCGAACAAAGTCTGCACCAGCAGGTCGTCAACGAGCCGTTCGCGGCGCTCGGCCTCGAGGGCCGCTTCGACGTGATCGCGCGCATCCACGGCGGCGGCATCACCGGCCAGGCCGGCGCGCTGCGCCTGGGTGTGGCCCGCTCGCTCAACGCGATCGACCTCGACGCCAACCGCCCGACGCTGAAGAAGGCGGGTCTGCTGACCCGCGACGCTCGCGCGACCGAGCGCAAGAAGGCCGGTCTCAAGAAGGCCCGCAAGGCGCCGCAGTACAGCAAGCGCTGATCGCGCCCCAGGCGAGTCGTCGACGGGGCCACGCACCGCTGCCGCGGTCCGTGGTCCCGTCGCCCGTTTTCCAGCACACGAGGGAGTGAACGTGCCCCGCATCTTCGGCACCGACGGCGTCCGCGGTCTCGCGAACGCCGAGCCTGACCGCCCAGGCTGGCCCTGGACCTCGGCGTCGCCGCCGCACGCGTCCTGCGCCGGGAGATCGAGGACCACCGGCCGCTGGCCGTGGTCGGCCGCGACACCCGCGTCTCGGGGCACTTCCTGGAGGGCGCCGTGGTGGCCGGCCTGGCCTCGGCCGGCGTGGACGTGCTGCTGCTCGGCGTCGTACCGACCCCGGGGGTGGCCTACCTCACCGACGCCCTCGACGCCGACCTCGGCGTGGTGCTGAGCGCCTCGCACAACCCGATGCCCGACAACGGCATCAAGTTCCTCGCCCGCGGGGGCGTCAAGGCTCGACGACCACCACGAGAACCTCATCGAGGCCGCGCTCGGCCAGGAGTGGGAGCGCCCGACCGGCGCCGCGGTGGGCCGGGTGGCGACGTACGACGCCACCGACGACGAGTACGCCGCCCACCTGCTCCGCACCCTCGACGACCCCGACGGCAAGCCGCTCGCCGGCTTGCGGATCGTGCTCGACTGCGCCCACGGCGCGGCCAGCACCGTCGGCCCGAAGGTGCTCGAGGCGGCGGGTGCCACGGTCGTCACCATCGGCGCCGAGCCGGACGGGCTCAACATCAACGACGGGGTGGGCTCGACCCACCTCGGCCCGCTGCGCGAGGCGGTGCTCGCCCACGGTGCCGACGCGGGCTTCGCGGTCGACGGAGACGCCGACCGCTGCCTCGCGGTCGACCACACCGGCACGCCCGTCGACGGCGACCAGATCATGGCGATCCTGGCCCTGGCGCTGCACGAGGCGGGCGAGACTCGAGGACGACACCCTGGTCGCGACCGTGATGAGCAACCTCGGGCTGATCCAGGCGCTCGAGGCGGCCGGGATCACCGTGCGCCGGGCGGCGGTCGGCGACCGCTACGTCCTGGAGCAGATGAACACCCACGGTTTCGTGCTCGGCGGCGAGCAGTCCGGGCACGTCATCCTCAGCCGGCACGCCACCACCGGTGACGGCCTGCTCACCACGCTGCACGTGCTGCGCCGGATGGTCCGCACGCAGAAGTCCCTGCGCGACCTGGCCGGCGTGATGACCCGCCTGCCGCAGGTTCTCGTCAACGTGCCGGGTGTCGACCGCACCCGCACCGACGACGTCGCCCTCGTCGCGGCCGTCGCGGAGGCGGAGGAGGAGCCGGCCGGCACCGGGCGGGTGCTGCTGCGTCCCTCAGGCACCGAGCCCCTGGTCCGGGTGATGGTGGAGGCGCCGACCGCCGAGCAGGCGGAGGCCGTCGCGCAGCGGCTCGCCGACGTCGTGCGGGAGCGGCTGGCGGTCTAGGCCTAGATCTTGCGCAGCCGGACCCACTCGACCGAGTGGTCGGCGGACTTGCGCAGCACCAGGGTCGCCCGGGAGCGGGTCGGCAGGACGTTCTCCTGCAGGTTCGGGCCGTTGATCGAGTCCCAGATCCGGCGCGCCTCGTCGACCGCGGAGTCGTGGCTGAGCGCGGCGTACTTGGCGAAGTAGGAGTTGGGGTCGCGGAAGGCGGTCTCGCGCAGCCGGAGGAACCGGTCGACGTACCACTCCCGGATGTGGTTGGTGTTGGCGTCGACGTAGATCGAGAAGTCGAAGAAGTCCGAGAGGCCCAGCCCGGTGCGGCCGTCGCCGCGTGCCCGGGCCGGCTGGAGGACGTTGAGGCCCTCGACGATGACGATGTCGGGATGCTTGATGACGACCCTGTCGTCGGGCACCACGTCGTAGACGAGGTGGGAGTAGACCGGCGCCTCGACCTCGTCCTTGCCGGACTTGATGTCGATGACGAAGCGCTGCAGGGCGCGGCGGTCGTAGGACTCCGGGAAGCCCTTGCGCTGCAGCAGGCCGCGCTTCTCCAGGCTCGGCGTTCGGGTAGAGGAAGCCGTCGGTGGTGACCAGCGAGACGTTGGGGTGCTCGGGCCAGCGGGCCAGCATCTGCTGCAGCACGCGCGCCGCGGTGGACTTGCCGACCGCGACGGAGCCGGCGAGGCCGATGACGAAGGGCGTGCGGGGTGGGGTACGCCCGTGCAGGAACTCCTGCTGCGCACGGTGCAGGCTGCGAGGCCGCGCTCACCCGCAGGCTGAGCAGGCGGGAGAGCGGGAGGTAGACGTCGCGGATCTCGGCGAGGTCGAGCCTGGTCGCCGATGCCGCGCAGGCGCAGCACCTCGTCGTTGGTCAACGGGCTCTCGGTCTCCGAGGCGAGCATCGCCCAGGTGGCACGGTCCAGGCTCGACGTACGGGGAGGACTCCCGCGGCGTCTCCTCGCCGTGAGCGCCGTGGGTCCCCTCGGGCACCGTCACCATGTTCCGGATTCTTCCAGTCGCGCCGAGTCGGTCATGAGGTGCGTCCGAACTAGACTCATTCGCTATGTGCGGGATCGTCGGATATGTCGGGCCCAGGTCGGCCACGGACACGGTCATCGACGGCCTGCGGCGCCTGGAGTACCGCGGCTACGACTCGGCCGGGGTCGCCGTCGTGGACCGCGGCTCGATCGCGGTGCAGAAGCGGGCCGGCAAAGCTGGCCAACCTGGAGAAGGTGCTCGACGAGACCCCGCTTCCGGTGGTCAACATCGGCATCGGGCACACCCGTTGGGCGACCCACGGCCCGCCCAACGACGTCAATGCCCACCCCCACACCGGCGGCGTACGACGCGTGGCGCTCGTGCACAACGGCATCATCGAGAACTTCGCGGACCTGCGGCAGCGCCCGGAGGCCGACGACCACGTCCTGCTCTCCGACACCGACACCGAGATCGTCGCCCACCTCGTCGAGTCGCAGGTGCAGTCCGGCGTGGACCTGACCACGGCGATGCAGCGGGTCTGCCAGCACCTCGAGGGCGCCTTCACCCTGGTCGCCATCGACGCCGACGACCCGGAGACCGTGGTCGCGGCGCGGCGCAACTCCCCGCTCGTGGTGGGCCTGGGCGAGGGCGAGAACTTCCTCGGCTCCGACGTCGCCGCCTTCATCGAGTTCACCCGCGAGGCACTCGAGCCCGGCCAGGACCAGATCGTGATCATGACCCGCGACGAGGTCCGGGTCACCGACTTCGCCGGCCGGCCGGTCGAGGCCAAGCAGTTCCACGTGGACTGGGACCTCTCCGCGGCGGAGAAGGACGGCCACGACTGGTTCATGCGCAAGGAGATCTTCGAGCAGCCCCGGGCCGTCGCAGACTCCCTGCTGGGCCGTCGTACGGCGGGCGGGCGAACCAGACTCGACGAGATGCGGCTGGCCGACGAGGAGCCTGCGCGACGTCGACAAGATCATCATCATCGCGTGCGGCACGTCCTTCTACGCCGGCATGGTTGCCAAGTACGCCATCGAGCACTGGACCCGCACGCCGGTGGAGGTCGAGCCTGGCCTCGGAGTTCCGCTACCGCGACCCGATCATCGACTCCACGACCCTGATCGTGGCGATCAGCCAGTCGGGGGAGACCGCCGACACCCTGCAGGCCATCCGCCACGCCCGCGCACAGCGCGCGAAGGTGCTGGCGATCTGCAACACCAACGGCTCCTCGATCCCGCGGGAGTCGGACGCGGTGATCTACACCCACGCGGGTCCCGAGATCGGCGTCGCCTCGACCAAGGGTTTCCTGACGCAGGCTGGTCGCCTGCTACCTCCTCGCGCTCTACATCGCGCAGGTCAAGGGCACCCGCTTCGGCGACGAGATCGACGAGATCATGGAGCAGGCTCGAGGCGATGCCCGAGCACATCGAGACCGTGCTCGGCGACGCGGACGCGATCTACGAGCCTGGCCCGCGCCCACGCCGGCACCCGCTCGGTGCTCTTCCTCGGCCGCCACGCGGGCTACCCGGTGGCGCTGGAGGGCGCACTCAAGGCTCAAGGAGCCTGGCCTACCTCCACGCCGAGGGCTTCGCTGCCGGTGAGCTCAAGCACGGCCCGATCGCGCTGATCGAGGAGGGCCTGCCGGTTCTCTGCGTGGTGCCGCCCAAGGGCCGCGACCAGGCTGCACGGCAAGATGCTGAGCGGCATCCAGGAGGTCCGCGCGCGCGGTGCCCGGACGATCTGCCTGGCCGAGGCCGGCGACACCTCCATCGAGCCGTACGCCGACGAGTCGATCCGGCTGCCCAAGGTCCCCGTGCTGCTGCAGCCGCTGGTCGCGATCCTGCCGCTGCAAGCTTGTTCGCCTGCGAGCTCGCCACGGCGCTGGGTCACGACGTCGACCAGCCGCGGAACCTCGCCAAGTCCGTCACGGTGGAGTAGTCCGGTCGTGGCGGTGGTCGGCGTCGGGATCGACGTGTGCGAGATCGCTCGGTTCGAGCAGTCCTGCCGTCGTACGCCCGCGCTGGTGGAGAAGGCTCTTCGTCGAGGCCGAGCGGTCCAGGCCGGTGAGTTCGCTGGCCGCGCGCTTCGCCGCCAAGGAGGCGCTCGCCAAGGCGCTGGGCGCCCCGCAGGGGATGTCGTGGCACGACGCGGAGGTGGTCTCGGAGGAGACCGGCCGGCCGCGTTTCGTGATCCGCGGCACCGTGCTCGCCGAGGCCGACCGGCTCGGGGTGCGCTCGGTGCACCTCTCGCTCACCCACGACGGCGGGATCGCCTCGGCGGTCGTGGTCCTGGAGGACTGATGCTGCGCGCCCACACCGTCGAGCAGGTCCGTGCCGCGGAGGCGGCGCTGATGGCGAGGGTGCCCGCGGGCACGCTGATGCAGCGGGCGTCGTACGGGTTGGCGAACGCGGTGCTCGACCTGCTCGGGGGCGGCTACGGGCGCCGGGTGCTGCTGCTCGTCGGGTCCGGCGACAACGGCGGCGACGCCCTGCACGCCGGCGCGGTGCTCGCCCGTCGCGGCGCGCTCGTCGAGGCGTGGCTGCTCTCCGACGCGGCCCACGAGGGCGGGTTGGCGGCGCTGCGCGCCGCCGGTGGCCGGGTGCGCACGCCGCGACGGGCCGCCTTCGACGTCGTGCTCGACGGCATCGTGGGGATCGGCGGCCGGCCCGGGCTGCGCCCCGAGGCGGAGGCCGCACTGGCCCTGGTCCCCGGAGTCGCGATCGTCGCCGTGGACGTCCCGTCCGGGGTCGGCGTCGACACCGGCGGGCTCGACGGTCCGCACGTGCGCGCGGACGTCACGGTCACCTTCGGGACCCACAAGGCCTGCCACCTCGTGGACCCGGCGGCCGGTGCCTGCGGCACCGTCACCCTGGTCGACATCGGCCTCGACCCCCACCTGCCGGCGGCGCCGATCGAGGCGCTCCAGCCCGCCGACGTGACCGCGCTGGTGCGCCGTCCCGCACCGGACGCGCACAAGTACACCCGCGGGGTCGTCGGGATCCGCGCCGGCTCCGCCACCTACCCCGGCGCGGGTCTGCTCAGCGTCGCCGGTGCCTCCTGCGGCCTGGCCGGGATGGTCCGCTACGACGGCGACGATGCCGTCCGCGACCTGGTCCGCGCCCAGCACCCCGAGGTGGTCGGCCCGGGGCGGGTGCAGGCCTGGGTGGTGGGATCAGGCAGCGACGACGCCGCGGAGGAAGCCTTGCGCGGGGCGCTCGCGGACGACGTACCGGTGGTGGTGGACGCCGACGCGCTCGCCTTCGCCGACCTCGTCCGCGGCCGGACCGCGGTGCTCACGCCGCACGCTGGTGAGCCTGTCCCGACTGATCGGCGTGGACCGGGAGAGCATCGAGGCGGAGCCGCTGGCGCACGCCCGCGCGGCGGCCGAGCGCTTCGCGGCCGTCGTCCTGCTCAAGGGCCGGCACACGGTCGTCGCCCGCCCCGACGGCACCGTCCGGGCCAACACGACGGGCACGCCCTGGCTGGCCACGGCCGGTGCCGGTGACGTGCTCGGCGGGCTGGTCGGTGCGCTGCTCGCGACCGGCCTCGACCCGTTCGACGCCGCCTCGGCCGGGGCCTGGCTGCACGGTGCCGCCGCGACCCTGGCCGCGCAGGACGGGCCGATCGTGGCCACCGACGTCGCCGCCGCCCTGCCGGACCTGCTCGCCACCCTGACCCGCCCGTGATGGGACGATGGCTCGCATGATCCACCCGCTCGGCCCCGCCGAGATCGTCGTCGACCTCGCCGCGATCCGGTCGAACGCCCGCCTGCTCCGTGCCACCGCCGGGGTGCCGCTGATCGCGGTGGTCAAGGCCGACGGCTACGGCCACGGGATGGCCGAGAGCGCCCGGGCCGCGCAGCAGGGCGGCGCGGAGTGGCTCGCGACGGCGACCGTCGAGGAGGCCCTCGCGCTGCGCGCGGCGGGCGTCGAGGGGCCGTTGCTGTGCTGGATCACCGCTCCCGGGGCGCCGTACGCCGCCGCGGTGGACGCCGGCATCGACGTCAGCGCCTACTCCGTCGCCGAGACTCGACGAGATCGCGGCCGCGCTCCAGGGCCGCGCCGAGCCGGCCCGCGTCCAGGCTCAAGGTGGACACCGGGCTCTCCCGGGGCGGCGCCCCGCGCGCGGACTGGGCCGACGTCTTCGCCCGGGCACGCGCCGGCGAGGAGGCGGGCACCTGGCGGATCACCGGGCTGTGGTCGCACTTCGCCTGCGCCGACGAGCCCGCGCACCCCGCCAACGACGCGCAGGAGGCCGCCTTCCGCGACGCGATCGCGCTCGCCGAGGAGGCCGGCCTGCACCCGGAGCCTGCGCCACCTGGCCAACTCCGCGGCCGCGATCCTGCGGCCGTCGTCCCGCTTCGACGCGGTGCGCTGCGGCATCGCGGTCTACGGCCTCGACCCGGCGCCCGGGGAGGCGACCGACATCGGGCTGGTCCCGGCGATGACCGTGCGCGCCCCGCTCGTCCTGGTCAAGGACCTCGCGCCCGGTGACTCCGTGTCCTACGGCCACCGCTGGACCGCGACCGCGCCGACCACGGTCGGCGTCGTCCCCGTGGGCTACGGCGAGGGGATCCCGCGCCACGCGTTCCGGGGCGAGGCGCCCGACGCCGCCGCCCGGGTCGGGATCGACGGTGTGCTCCGGCCGATCCGAGGCACCGTGTGCATGGACCAGGTGGTCGTGGACCTGGGCGGGGACCGGCCGCCCGTCGGCGCCGAGGTGGTCGTGCTCGGGCCGCCCGCGCCCGGCGTGCCGACGGCCCAGGACTGGGCCGAGGCCTGCGGCACCATCAACTACGAGATCGTGACGAGGATCGGGGGCCGGATGACCCGGAGGTACGTCGACACGGAGGTCGCACGATGAATCACCCCACGAGGTTCTTCTCCTCCGCTTCGCTCCCCCGAACAACCTCGCGGGGACCCCGATGAGCCGCAGCCGTCGTCTCGCGGGCTCGCTCGTCGGCGCGCTCGGTCTCGCGGCCGGCACCGCTGCGATCGGCATCCTGCGCCAGCAGCGGCAGATCAGCCGCCGGGCGGGGGAGACCATCGCCTTCGGGTCGCTGCGCTCGGAGCCGCTGAGCGTGGTCGCCGACGACGGGGTGCGCCTGCACGTCGAGGTCGACGACCTGGAGACCCCGGAGCCCGCGGGCGCCGTCGACCGGCTGCTGCGCCGCACGCACCAGGGTGCTCCCCGGGTGACGGTCGTCTTCGTGCACGGCTACTGCCTCAACCTGGACTGCTGGCACTTCCAGCGCGCGGCGTACCGCGGCCTGGTGCGCACGGTCTACTACGACCAGCGCTCGCACGGGCGCTCGGGCAGACTCCGATCGGGCGCACTCGACGATCGAGCAGGCTCGGCCACGACCTGCGCGCGGTCCTCGACGCCGCGGCTCCCGAGGGCCCGGTCGTGCTGGTGGGGCACTCGATGGGCGGCATGTCGATCATCGCGTTCGCCGAGTTCTTCCCCGAGTCGATCGGCACCCGCGTCGTCGGCATCGGCCTGATCTCCACCACCGCCGGCGGGCTCGACCCGGGCCGGATGCTGCTGCCGATGCTGCCCGCGCGGCTCACCGGCCCGCTGGCCGGTCGCGCGATGCGCACCCTGCACGTCGGGCACCGGGCGATCGACGTCGTGCGCCGGGCGGGATCGGTGGTCGCGACCGTGGCGACCGACCGGTTCGCCTTCGGCGAGGCGGTCCCGCAGGGGTACGTCGAGTTCGTGGACCGGATGCTCGCGGCCACCCCCTTCGAGGTGGTCGCCGACTTCTTCCCGAACTTCGCGAGCCTCGACAAGTTCGACACGGTGGGTGCCCTCGGCGCAGTACCGGTCTCGGTCATCTGCGGCACCGCCGACAAGCCGACCTCGATCGGGCACTCCCGCAAAGCCTGCAGTCCCGGATCCCCGGCGCCCGGCTGCTGGAGTGCGAGGGAGCCGGGCACATGGTGATCATGGAGCGCCACGAGCTCGTCAACGCCGAGCCTGGACCAGGCTGATCACCGCAGCGACGGCGAGGACCACCACGTCGTGAGTGCCGAGATCCGCCCCGTCGGCCCCGAGCACGCCGCCGACGTGCTCGCCGTCGTCCGCGCCGCCTTCGCCGCGCGTCCCGTCCTCGACCCGCCCGCCGACGCGCTGGCCGAGTCGGAGGAGTCGGTGGCCGCCCTGCTCGCCCCGGGTGGCGGCCTGCTCGCCACCGACGACGGCCGGCCCGTCGGCGCCGTCGTGCTGGACCCGGTGGACGACGCGCTCTACCTGCGCCGCTTCGGGATCGACCCCGCCGCGCAGGGCCGCGGGCTGGCGCGCGAGCCTGGTCCGGGCCGCGCTCGCCGAGGCCGCCCGCCGCCCCGGCGTACGACGCGCGGTGATCCTGGCCCGTCAGGAGCTCCCGCGCACCATCCGGTTCTGGCGCGAGATGGGCTTCGTGGAGACCGCCCGCCACACTCCGTACGTCGAGATGGCCCGCCCCGTGCCGCTCACCGCGGAGGTGCCGGCGGCCGAGGACATGCGGGCGCTGGGGGAGCGGCTCGCGTCGTACCTGCGGGCGGGGGACGTGCTGGTCCTCACCGGGGAGGCTCGGCGCGGGCAAGACCACCTTCACCCAGGGCCTCGGTGCGGGCCTGGGCGTGCGCGGCGGGATCACCTCGCCGACGTTCGTCATCGCCCGGGTGCACCCCTCGCTCGGCGACGGCCCGGCGCTGGTGCACGTCGACGCCTACCGGCTCGGGGGGCAGGCCGAGCTCGACGACCTCGACCTCGACGCCGACCTCGACGCGGCGGTGACCGTCGTGGAGTGGGGCAGCGGGGTGGCCGAGAGCCTGGCCGACTCCCGGCTCGAGGTCCGCATCGTGCGCGCCACCGCCGCCACCGACGTGGACCCGGAGGCGGACCCCCGCCTGGTCGAGATCGACCCGGTGGGCCTGCGCTGGCTCGGCGTCGACCTGCTCGCCTGACCGGGACCCCCGTCCCGCGGACCCCCGTCCCACGGACCCCCGTCCCCGCGTTCGTGGTCCTCTCGTGCGCGAGGTCCGGCCGCGAGCAGGTCCCGTCGTGCCCCCGCCGATTCCTAGCCTCGAAGGGCAAGGAAATCGGGCCTGGAGGGGGTCTTTCGGATGCGTTCGCTCAAGTGTCTTCTCGCGGTGGTCGTGGCGGCGGTCCTGCTGTTCGCCGGGGTACCCGCCGCGGAGGCGAAGCGGGCCCCCGCCCCCGTCCTCGACCGGCCGACGTCGGTCTCGCGCCTCGTCGTGCTGACCGGCAAGGCCAAGGCCCGCTCGATCGTCGCCGTGCAGGTGCGGACCAGCCGCTGGGTCACCGTCCGCAAGGTCCGGGCGACGAAGTCCGGGCGCTACCGCTCGGTCGTGCCGGCCGCGAGTGCGGCGCGCTCGTTCCGGGTCGTCTCCGGCGGCCGTGCCAGCGTGGCCCGGGTGGTCCACCCGCTCGTGCAGGCGCCGGTCGCCAAGCCCAAGCCGCCCGCCGCCGACGCCTGTGGCACCCGGCCCGCCAAGCGGAGCGGTGGTTGGTACTCCTGCACCTTCATCGACAACTTCGACGGCACCAGCCTCGACCGCACCCGCTGGGCCGGCCACCAGTTCCTCGGCGCCGGCAACCGGTGCGTGCTCGACAACAGCGACACGGTCGCGGTCTCCGGCGGCAGCCTGCGGCTGAGCGCGGTCAAGGCCACCGGCGCCAACGCCTGCCCGGTCCGCGAGGACGGCACGCGCGGCGCCTATGCCTCCGGCTGGGTCTCGACCTTCGGCGCCTGGAGCCAGCAGTACGGACGCTTCGAGGCCCGGATGAAGGTCCAGGCCACCAAGTCGCCGGGTCTGCACGAGGGCTTCTGGCTGTGGCCGGACACCCGCTTCGGCTCGGACGCCGACTGGCCCAACACCGGCGAGATCGACATCGCGGAGACCTACTCGGAGAAGCCGCACCTCGCCGTGCCGTTCCTGCACTACAGCGACGACGCCAAGGGCCCGGTCAACGGGCTCAACACCGCCTGGAACTGCATCACCTCGCGCGGCGCGTGGCACAACTACGCCCTGGAGTGGACCGCGGACCGCCTGGAGATCTTCGTCGACGGCAAGACCTGCCTGGTCAACACCGCCGGGGCGCCGAGCTTCCGCAAGCGCTTCATCATCGCCTTCACCCAGCTTGCTCGGCTCCAACACCAACGACTACGACGGCCGGGTCCCGCTGCCCGCCACGATGCAGGTCGACTGGGTCAAGGCCTGGCAGTAGGCCGCCGGGCGGTCCGAAAATGCCTCGGCCCGGCGCCGGGATGACTACCTTGGGCGGATCATGCGTCTCTCCCGCACGGGTGTCGTCCTCGGCGCCGGCCTGCTGGCCCTGGTCTCGGTGGTCGTGCTCGCGTTCTGGTGGGCGCAGAGCGAGCCGGAGCGTGACCGCTGCGGTGAGCGGTTGGCGAAGTCCGGGGGCGGGGACTGGACGTGCACCCTGGCCGAGGACTTCACCGGTGACCGGCTCGACGAGAAGACCTGGACCGCCGCCGAGCAGGTCGGCAGCCAGGACCTCTGCCTGATCGACAGCCCCCGCACGGTCGCCGTCTCCGGCGGCCGGCTGCGGCTCTCCCTCATCACCGCCGATGCCAGCACCCCGTGCCCGCTGCGCGCCGACGGCACCCGGGCGCTGTACGCCGGCGGTCAGGTGAGCACCTACGGCCGCTGGAGCCAGCAGTACGGCCGGTTCGAGGCCCGGGTCCGCGTGCAGCGGGCGGACGGCCCGGGCCTGCACGAGGCGTTCTGGCTCTGGCCCGACGTCCGGTACGGCGCCGACCAGCCCTGGCCCCAGACCGGCGAGATCGACGTCGCCGAGACCTACTCGGTGCGGCCCGACCGGGCGATCCCGTTCCTGCACTCGAGCGCCGACGCCGGCGGCCCGGTCGAGGGGCTCAACACCTCCACCGACTGCGTCGCCGAGCGCGGGCAGTGGCACACCTACACGCTGGAGTGGACCGCGGACCGGTTGCGGGTCGCGGTGGACGGCGAGCGCTGCCTGGACAGCGCCGACCTGGCGGCGACCTTCCGCAAGCCGTTCATCGTCGCCCTCACCCAGTTCATGGGGACCGGCGACAACCTGCGCGACCCGGCCCGGGTCCCGCTGCCCGCCACCATGGAGGTGGACTGGGTGCGCGCCTGGCGGTGAGGCTCCCCGTCGCCGAGGCATGGTCAGATCGGGCTATTGCGGAGTGATCGTCCGGGCATGTTCACCTCGGGACCCTGTCCCAGGCGGCCCGTGGGGCGCTACGGTGCGGCCACAGGGAGCCAACTCTCGGGATCTCGCATCGTTCAGGGGGAATCCATGCGTCCGATCCGTCACGCCGTGATCCTCGCCGCCGGCCTGCTCGCCGCGGCGCTCGTCGTACCGCTCGCACCGGCCGGCTCGGCCGCACCGGCGGGGCCCGACTGCGGCTCGCGGATCGCCAAGCCCGGCGGCGGGAGCCTGGTCCTGCACGCTGGCCGACTACTTCTCCGGCACCACCCTGGACAACCGGTACTGGGTCGGCATGGACCTCTACGGCGCCGGCGACCAGTGCGTGCGCAACACCCCGCGCACCGTGTCGGTCTCGGGCGGTGCCCTGCGGCTGACCGCGCTGCCGACCGATGCGAGCCTGACCTGCCCGACCCGGGAGGACGGTACCCGCGGCAGCTACGCCGGCGCCTGGGTCAGGCTCCTACTACCGGTTCAGCCAGCAGTACGGCCGCTTCGAGGCTCGGATGCGGGTCACCGACGTCGACGGCCCGGGACTGCACGAGGCGTTCTGGCTGTGGCCCGACACCCGCTACAGGCTCGGACGCCGACTGGCCCTACTCCGGTGAGATCGACATCGCCGAGACCTACTCCTCCGCGCCCGACCTCGCCATCCCGTTCCTGCACTACAGCGACGACGAGAAGGGCCCGGTCGACGGGCTCAACACCGCCTGGGACTGCTACGCCCCGCGAGGGCTGTGGCACACCTACACCCTGGAGTGGACCTCGTCGAAGGTCACCATCCTCGTCGACGGCAAGACCTGCCTGGTCAACACGGCCGGGGCGAGCAGGCTTCCAGAAGCGCTTCATCATCGCCTTCTCGCAGGTCCTCGGCGGCGGATCCAACCAGTACGACGGCTCGGTCCCGCTGCCCGCGACGACCGAGGTCGACTACGTGAAGGTCTGGCGCTGACGTCGGCGCGAACCTGTGACGAGCCTGGGGCAAGTCTGTGAACTGATACCTGTTCCACTCCGCGCCGCGGATCGCTAGGTTGAGAGGCCTCGGGGGGACTCCCCTCTCCGACCTCTCGCACCGGACATGGGGGTCCCATGCGTTCTGTGAAGTCTGCCCTGGCGACGGTGTTCCTCCTGACCGCCGCCCTCGTGGCGCCACTGAGTCCCGTGGCACCGAGCGCTCCCGCGAGCGCCGTCACCGCCGACGCCTGCGGAGCACGGGTCTACCGCGCCACGGGCGGCTACTGGACCTGCACCTTCGTCGACAACTTCGGCGGCTCGAGCCTCGACCGCACGAAGTGGATCGGACTCGACCAGTACGGCGGCGGGGACCTCTGCGTGCTCAACAACCCGCGCACGGTGCAGGTCGCCTATGGCAGCCTGCGGCTCTCCGTCGTCCGCGCCCAGGGCACCAGCACGCCGTGCCCGCTGCGCGCCGACGGCACCCGCGGGAAGTACGCCGGAGCGACCGTGTCCAGCTACGGCCGCTGGAGCCAGCAGTACGGCCGGCTGGAGGCCCGGATCCGGGTCCGCGGCACCTCGCTCCCCGGGCTGCACGAGGCCTTCTGGCTCTGGCCGGACGTCCGCTACGGCGCCGACGCCCCGTGGCCGGCGTCGGGCGAGATGGACATCATGGAGACCTACTCGGTGCTGCCGAACCTCTCCGTCCCGTTCCTGCACTACTCCGCGGACAGCCTGGGCCCGGTCGACGGCTTCAACACCTCGTGGAGTTTGCCGGGCCCCGCGGGGGCTCTGGCACACCTACACCCTGGAGTGGACCGCCTCGCGGATCGCGATCGTCGTCGACGGCCGGACCTGCCTGGTGAGCACCGACGCGGCGCCGAGCCTTCCGCAAGCGGATGATCGTCAGACTTCACCCAGTACCTCGGGGTCGGCAACAACGCCTACGACGGCCGGGTCTCGCTGCCCTCGACGACCGAGGTGGACTACGTGAAGGCCTGGCAGTGAGGCCCGCCGAGTAACCTCGCACCGTGCTGCTCGCCCTCGACACCGCGTCCCCGACGGTGACCGTCGCCCTGCACGACGGCACCGACGTGGTGGCGGCCGCGACCGCGTCGGTGGCCATGCGGCACGGCGAGCGAACTCGCGCCGCTCATCGAGCAGGTACTGGCGAGCGCCGCTGCTCGCCCGGGCGACCTGACCGCGATCGCGGTCGGCGTCGGCCCGGGGCCGTTCACCGGGCTGCGGGTCGGCCTGGTCACCGCGCGCACCATGGGGCACGTCCTCGACGTCCCGGTCCACGGCGTCTGCTCGCTGGACGCGCTGGCGATCGAGGCACTCGAGAGCGGGGCCGTCGAGGGCGACTTCTTGGTCGCGACGGACGCGCGGCGCAAGGAGGTCTACCTCGCGTCGTACGACGGGCGGGGGGTGCGCACCTCCGAGCCGGTCGTCGACCGGCCCGCCGCGCTGGCGAGCGAGCGTCCGGTGGTGGGGGAGGGCGCCACGCTCTACCCCGAGGCCTTCCCCGACGGACGGACCCCGCTGCGTCCCGATGCCGCCTGGCTGGCCCGGGCGGTGGCCGGGCAGCGGGTGGTGCTGGTGGCCCCGGAGCCGCTGTACCTGCGCCGGCCCGACGCGGAGATCCCGCACGCACCCAAGGCCGTGCTGCCCGACGTGACGCCGACCCCGTGACGCTGGTGCGCGCCGCGCTCGCCGCGGACGTGGCCGACATCGCCGCGCTGGAGTCGCTCGCCTTCCCGCTCGACCCGTGGTCGCCCACCCTGCTGGAGCAGGCCGTGGACGGCACGGTGCCCACCATCGGGATCCTGGTCGCCGAGCGGGACGCCGGCTTCGCCGGCTACGCCGTGGTCAGCGTGGTCGACGTGGACGCCGAGCCGCAGCGGATCGCGGTGCCGGAGGACCTGCGCCGTACCGGCGTGGCGGGGGTGCTGCTCGCCGCGGTGCACGTGCACGCGGCGAGCCTGGGCGCGCGGCGGCTGCTGCTGGAGGTGCGCGAGGACAACTTGTCGGCGCGGGCGTTCTACGCCCGGCGCGGGTTCGAGGAGCCTGGGCCGGCGCGCGCGGTACTACCGCGACGGTGCCACCGCGCTCGTCCTCAGCACACCCGTCACAATGGACCCATGACTCGCGACGAACCGCTCGTCCTCGGCATCGAGACGTCCTGCGACGAGACCGGCGTCGGCATCGTGCGCGGGCACACCCTGCTCGCCGACGCCGTCGCGAGCAGCGTCGAGCAGCACGCGCGCTTCGGCGGCGTCGTGCCGGAGGTGGCGAGCCGGGCGCACCTGGAGGCGATGGTCCCCACCATCCAGCGCGCCTGCGACACCGCGGGTGTCGCGCTGTCCGACGTGGACGCGATCGCGGTCACCCACGGCCCCGGACTCGCCGGCGCCCTGCTCGTCGGCGTGGCGTCCGCGAAGGCGCTCGCGCTCTCCCTCGGCAAGCCGATCTACGGCGTCAACCACCTCGCCGCGCACGTCGCCGTGGACCAGACTCGAGCACGGCCCCCTCCCGGAGCCGAGCCTCGCGCTGCTGGTCTCCGGCGGCCACTCCAGCCTGCTCCGGGTCACCGACATCACCGGCACCGACTCGGGTGTGGACCCGATGGGCGCGACCATCGACGACGCCGCGGGGGAGGCCTTCGACAAGGTCGCCCGGCTGCTCGGGCTGCCCTTCCCCGGCGGCCCGCACATCGACCGGGTCGCGCGCGAGGGCGACGCGGTGGCGATCGACTTCCCGCGCGGGCTCACCAGCCGTCGCGACCTCGAGCGACACCGCTTCGACTTCTCCTTCTCCGGGCTCAAGACCGCTGTCGCGCGCTGGGTCGAGGCGCGCGAGCGCTCCGGTGAGCCGGTGCCGGTCGCCGACGTCGCCGCGTCCTTCCAGGAGGCCGTGTGCGACGTACTGGTCCGCAAGGCGCTGGACGCCGCCGCGGCCGAGGGCATCGAGGACCTCATGATCGGCGGCGGGGTCGCCGCCAACTCCCGGCTGCGGGCGATGGCCGAGGATCGCGCCGGCAGAACTCGGCATCCGGGTGCGCGTGCCGCGCCCGGGCCTGTGCACCGACAACGGTGCGATGGTCGCGGCGCTCGGCTCGACCATGGTGGCGCGCGGCCGTACGCCGTCCTCGCTCGACCTGCCGGCCGACTCCAGCCTGCCGGTGACCGACGTGCTCGCCGGCTGAGGCGGCTGCCCCAGCCGGCGGTGGGTCAGCCGAGCACGCTCGGGCCGGCGCCCTCGTCGTCGATCCAGTCCTGGCCGTCGTCGTAGAACTCCTGGTCCTGGCCGCTCTCCGCGTCCTTCTTGCCGCGTCCGCGTCCGCCACCGGCGCCCGTGCCGCGACCACCGCGTCCACCGGCACCGCCTCGGCCACCGCGCCCGCCCTGCGAGCCCGGGGCTCCCGCGCGCCCACCGGCGCCACGCCCACCGGCGCCGGCGCCGCCACGAGCGGTCGGCGAGCCCGGCGTACCGGCGCCGCTGCGACCCAGCGCACCCGGGCCGCCCGCCCGCGAGCCTGGCGCCGATGGTGCCGCCGCCGCTCAGACCGGCGCGGGAGAGCATGCCGCTGATGCCCTTGATCGCTCCGGGCGCCGACAGGGCCGCGCCCGCGGCCAGCCCGCCGCCGAGCAGGCCGGGGCTGATCCCCCCGCCGCCGCCGGGCGGGGCGCTGATCGTGCCGCCACCCGGGCCGGTGGGCGACGGGTCGCCGCCGATCGGGTCCGGGTCGAAGGTCGGCCAGTTCTCGTCGACCCCGTTGTCGATGTCGCGGATCGGGGGCCTCGGCGGGTCGACGGGGTCCGGCCGGTCCGGGTGGTCGTCCTTGCCCGGGGTGTCGTCGTCGCCGATCACCGTGCCGATCGGCCGCACCGGCTTCGCGCCGGTGCCCGGCGTGGGCCGGTTGCCGGTCGGCCCGTTGCCGCCGCCCGTGGTGTCGTCGGGGTCGACCGGGATGTAGGGGTCGCCGTGGATCTTGGTGAACACGGTGATGGCCGCGGCGTAGGACGTGTTGAGGCTCCGCGATGCGCTTGGCCGCCTCCTCGTCGGACTTGTTGTAGGCCGCGACGTCGGCGTTGTGCTTGGCCTTGTCCATCGCGAACTGGATGTCGGCGACGAGCGGGATGCCGGGGTAGTTCTCCTGCTGCGGTGCCGGACCGGGGACCGTGACGGGGTTGCCGTGCGTCTTGCTCGCCTTGCTCATCGCGAGCCGGACCTCGCCCAGCGCGTCCGAGGCGTCGAGCAGCGGCTTCTGCTGGTCCTCGAGGGTCTTCGCGGCCTGGTGGAAGGCGGCTGGAGCCTTCGAGCCGATGTCGGAGTCACCGAAGCCCTCCTTGAGCCCCGGCGCGGCGTCGATGAGAGCCTGCGACACGGAGTGCAGGGCGTTCGCGACCTGGCTCCAGGCCATCTCGGACGTCGTCACGTCCTCCTCGTTCATGCCCTCGACCCACTGGGTGAGACTCGGCGAGGTGCTGTCCGGCCATCAGTGCTGCTCCTCGGTTCCGGTGCCGCCGGTGCCCGCCGGAACGGGCTCGTCGGTGGCGACGTCGTGGGCGTGCTGGATCTGGGCCTCGGGCCGGGCCTGGGTGCCCAGGTCGATGTTCTCGGTGCCCTGCAGCAGGGTCAGCGCGTCGGTCCGTGCCTGCTCGTCCTTGTCCTTGAGGAGCCTTCTGCGCCTCCCGGATGGCCGTGCGGAACTTGACCAGGTCGGTGCGGAGGTCCTTGAGCGTCGTCGTGACGACGCCGTGCGCCCGTGCGTGGTGCAGCGCGAGGGTCGCGGACCGGCCGCCACCTCCGAACGAGCCCTTGGCGATGTGCCCCTTGGTGGGGAAGTCGACCTCGTCGAGGAGGTCGGCCTGCAGGTCGATCGCCGTGATGACCTGGCTGATGCGCTCCTCGACGAGGGCCAGGCCCTTCGGCGTGGCATTGGCCAGCGCGGCGGGGGTGTACCCGGCGAGCTCCGGAATCATCGTGGGAACCTTCCCGAGAGACGTGGTGGGTGGACGTCCGTTCCTTGCCCCGTCGTGGCGGGGCCGAAACGGACGAGATCGGAAGTTCTCGCCCGTCGTCTAGGGTGGGCGCGGTCGAGATCTCGGGCGGAAGGACGACGGAGCGATGCACACTCGCCGGATGATGGCGCTGCTCGCCGCAGCGAGCGTGCTCGCGGCCCTCAGCGGCTGCTCGGACAAGGGCGAGGAGGACCCCAAGACCTCGCCGACGTCCGAGGCCTCGTCCAGCGCGAGCACGAGTGCCGAGCCGGCTCGGCCGGATCCTCCGCACCGTCCGTCGAGCCGGCCACCGGACAGGCTGATCACGCTGCACAGCACCGTCTCCTTCCACCTGCCCGACACGGTCGAGTGGGCGACCTACGGCGACAAGTCCCTGTCGGTGGTCGCCGAGACGACGGACGTGCCGGACGGCGCCGAGGACTACGTGCACGTCGACGCGACGGAGTTCCCGCGGATCGACGACGACCTGGCCGCGATGGCCGAGTCGGAGCGCACCAGCCAGGGCAAGCGCCGCCAGATCCCGTTGAAGACCACCGGCTACCGGACGATCGGCGGCGTGAGGGGCTTCGTGCTGGAGGGCAGGAGCGCGAAGGGGCAGTACTACGAGTGGGGCGCCCTGAACGCCAAGAACGTCCTCACCACCGTGTGCTTCATCGTCCCGGACGGCCTGGACGTCGCGGACTGGGTCGAGCCGGTCCTCGCCAGCCTGCAGTGGCAGTAGCCCGGAGGCCTCGGCCGAGCGGGTGCCCGGGCGAGGTGGAGGACCGGGTCGAACCGGTGCTGGCGGGCCTGCGGTGGCGGTGACGGCCGTCTCGGGCCGCCGACTAGATTGACGTCGTCCGGGAGAACACCGTCTCAGGAGGCACCGTGCAGCAGGTCAAGGCCGTCATCGCCCGCTCCGAGGGAGCGCCCGTCGAGCCTGGTCACCATCAACGTCCCCGACCCGGGCCCGGGTGAGGCCGTCGTCAAGGTGCTGACCTGCGGGGTCTGCCACACCGACCTGCACTACCGCGAGGGCGGGATCAACGACGAGTTCCCCTTCCTGCTCGGCCACGAGGCCTCCGGCATCGTCGAGGCGGTAGGCCCCGACGTCACCGGCGTCGCGCCCGGTGACTTCGTCGTCCTCAACTGGCGCGCGGTCTGCGGCGAGTGCCGGTCCTGCAAGCGCGGCGACCTGCACTACTGCTTCAACACCCACAACGCCACCCAGAAGATGACCCTCGAGGACGGCACCGAGTTCGTCCCCGGCCCTGGGCATCGGCGCCTTCGCGGAGAAGACCCTGGTCGCGGCCGGCCAGTGCACCAAGGTCGACCCCGAGGCCCGCCCGGCCGCCGTCGGCCTGCTCGGTTGTGGCGTGATGGCCGGCATCGGCGCCGCGATCAACACCGGCGCGATCACCCGCGGCAAGTCGATCGCCGTGATCGGCTGCGGCGGTGTCGGGGTGGCCGCGATCGCGGGAGCGGCCCTCGCCGGCGCGCACCCGATCATCGCCGTCGACATCGACGCGAAGAAGCTCGAGAAGGCCACCGCCCTCGGCGCGACGCACACGGTGGACTCCTCGGCGACCGACCCCGTCGAGGAGATCAAGCGGATCTGCGCCGAGACCTACGACGGCGCCGAGGGCGCGGACGTGGTCGTCGAGGCGGTCGGCCGGCCGGAGACCTGGAAGCAGGCGTTCTACGCGCGCGACCTCGCCGGCACGGTGGTCCTCGTCGGCGTACCCACACCCGACATGAAGGTCCCCGACCTCCCGCTCATCGACGTCTTCGGCCGTGGTGGCGCCCTCAAGTCCAGGCCTGGTACGGCGACTGCCTGCCCAGCCGCGACTTCCCGATGCTCGTCGACTTGTACCGCCAGGGGAAGCTCGACCTGGACGCCTTCGTCACCGAGGAGGTCGGCCTGGGTGACGTGGAGGCGGCGTTCGAGCGGATGCACGGCGGCGACGTCCTGCGCTCGGTCGTGGTCCTCTGATGGCCGGCCCGCTGCGCGTGGACCACGCCGTCACCAGCGGCACCTTCTCCCTCGACGGGGAGACCTTCGACGTCGACAACAACGTCTGGGTGCTCGGTGACGACGACGAGTGCGTCGTCATCGACGCGCCGCACTCGGTCGAGGACATCCTCGCCGTCGTGGGGGAGCGACGCGTGAAGGCGATCGTGTGCACGCACGCCCACGACGACCACGTCCGGGTCGCGCCCGCCCTGCGCGAGGCGGTCGTCGCACCGATCCTGCTGCACCCCGACGACAAGCCGCTGTGGGAGCTCACCCACACCGACCACCTCTGGGACCTCGACCTCGCCGACGGCAGCGAGATCCCGGTGGCGGGCACCGTGCTGACCGCGATCCACACGCCGGGCCACGCGCCCGGCGCGGTCTGCCTCTACGCCCCCGACCTGGGCTGCGTCTTCACCGGCGACACCCTCTTCCAGGGCGGCCCGGGCGCCACCGGGCGCTCGTTCAGCGACCGGCCGACGCTGGAGGCCTCGATCCGGGCCCGGCTGTTCGACCTGCCGGAGGACACGGTGGTGCACACCGGGCACGGCGACGACACCACGATCGGCGCCGAGGCCGCCGCGCTCGGCCGCTAGAGGGGCTCGACGAGCAGGGCGGTGCCCTCGCCGGCCACCCGGGTCAGCACGATCGTGGCCTCGGCATCGCCCTGTAGCGCGAGCCGCTTGCGCAACGCCTCCGGTACGACGTCCACGCCCCGCTTCTTGATGGTGAGCCGGCCGACGTTCCGCTCCCGCAAGGCCGCCTTGAGCGGCTTCTCGCGGTAGGGGAGCGGCTCCAGCACGCGGTACCCCCGCGCGAACGGGCTGCGGAAGGCCCGGTCCGCGGTGACGTAGGCGATCTTCGGGTCGACCAGTGCTCCGCCGACCCCCGCGGCGACCGCCGTCACCAGGCCGGCCCGGATCACCGCCCCGTCGGGCTCGTAGAGGTAGCCGCCGACCGGGCGGATCCCCACCGCGCCGAGGCCGGGGTCGTCCTCGTCGGTCAGCGTGGCCAGTCCGCCCGCACCGATCACGGTCGCCCGGCGCGCGACGGTGGCGGTGCGCCCGGACCACAGCGCGGCCTCCTTGACCTCGCCCTCGTCGCTGACCCACTCGGCCTCCACCCCCGTGGGCACGAGGTCGTGCGGGATGCCGGGGGCGACCTTGACGCACGCGTCCCGGGTCAGCAGGCCCTCGACCCACGACCAGGGCGGGCTCCAGTCCTCGACGCGGAAGGTGCGGCCCGCTCCGCCGCGCCGGGCCGGGTCGGCGAACGCGAGGTCGAAGCCGGCGTGGTCGACGGTGGTCGCATCCGCCACCTGGACCGCGCCCGGGAGCCCGAGTGCCGCCAGGTTCGCCTCCGCCATCGCCACCCGCACCGGGTCCAGGTCGACCCCCGCGCACACGATCCCGGCGCGCGCCGCGGCCACGAGGTCGCCACCGATCCCGCACCCGAGGTCCACCAGCGTGCGCGCCCCGAACGCCGCCGCACGACCCGCACGGTGCGTCGCCACCCGCAGCCGGGTGGCCTGCTCCAGCGCGTCGGGCGTGAAGTACATCCGCGCCGCGTCCGCCCCGAGCTTCGACACTGCCCGGGAGCGGAGGTCCACCTGCGTGAGCGCCGCCGCGGCCCGGTCCCCGCTCGTCGTACGACGAAGGGCGGAGCCGGCGCTCAACGCGTCGGCCCCGCCCTCGACGAGCGCCGTGGCCTCACCCAGCAGCGCCTGCCCGTCGTCGGTCAGCAGCCACCGGAAGGTCTCGAGGTCCACGCCCCGATCCTGTCAGGCGACGTACCTCAGTGCGTGGCGGCCACCCGGTCGTGCTCGTCCTTCGCCTCGTCCCCGTGGCCCGGCCACCAGGCGGCGTGCCCGAGCAGCGAGGTCAGTGCGGGGGTGAAGAACATCGACATCACGAAGGACACGATGAGGATGCCCACGGCCAGCGCGAAGCCCATCGAGACGATCAGCGTGTTGCCGCCGAGCATGAGCGAGCCGAAGGTGCCGGCGAGGATCACGCCGGCCGCCGCGATGGTGGGACCCGCGTGGGTGACGGCCTGCGACGCCGCCGTGTGCGGGTCGCGTCCCTCGCGGGCCTCCTCCCGGAGCCGGGCGATCATCAGGATGTTGTAGTCCGTGCCGAGCGCCGTGACGAACAGGTAGATGTAGATCGGCAGCATGAAGATCAGCCCCGACTCGCCCCCGATGTGCTGGAAGGCGATGACCGTGATCCCGAGCGTGGCGGCGAAGCCGAGGCCGACGGCCGCCATGAGGAACCACGGTGCGACCAGGCTGCGCAGCAGCAGCGCGAGGATCAGCAGGATCACGACGGCCGCCACGGGGAAGACGACCTTGTAGTCGCGGGCCATCGCCGCCGACATGTCGGCGAAGATGCCGGGTGTGCCGCCGACGTATGCCTCCGTGCCCTCGGGTGCCGCCTCGTGGGCGGCGTCGCGGATCGGGCCGGCGACGTTGTCCTGCGCGGCGTCGGAGGTCGGGTTGTCGGCCAGCGTCAGGTAGTACTGGTAGGCCTTCCCGTCCTTCGACGGGACCGGGCCCGCGACGGCGTCGACGCCCTTGGCCTTGCCCAGTGCGTCCTTGAACGCCGTCAGCCTGGTCCTGGGTCGGCGTGGCGTCCTTGGCGTCGACCAGCACCGGCACCGGCTCGGCCGCGCCCGCGGAGAAGTGCTCCTGGAAGGTGTTCATCGCCTCGGTCGACTCCACGCCCTTGGGCAGGCTGGAGTTGAAGTCGAAGGACGGGTTGGAGCTCAGCGCGAAGACGGCGAGCACGGCCATCGCGCCACCGGAGACCAGCGCGGTCAGGCCGGGACGGTTGCCGACGGTCTTGCCGAGCCTTGATGAAGGTGCCGTGCTTGGGCTCCTTCTTCCACGACTTCGACGGCCAGAACAGCGCCTTGCCGAGGAGGGAGACGATGGCCGGGACCAGGGTGAGTGCAGCCACGAGGGTCACGAAGACCGCGATCGCGAGCGCCGGACCGATCGCGCGGAAGATGCTCAGCGAGCCTGAGGATGAGCGCCATGAAGGCGACGATCACCGCGCCGCCCGCGGAGGCGATGGCCTCGCCTGCACGGTCGAGGCTGTAGACGACCGAGTCCTTCACCGGCGCGCCCTGACGCAGCCGCTCCCGATGGCGGAAGAGGAAGAACAGGATGTAGTCGGTGCCGACGCCGTAGAGGACGACGACCAGGATCTGCTGGACCGAGGCGTCGGCCTTGAGGCCGAACAGGTCGTTCGCCCAGGCGATCGCGCCGGTGGCGATGGTCGACACGACGCCGACCACGACGAGCGGGAGCAGGCAGATCAGCACGCTGCGGAAGATGAGGGCGAGCAGGCCGACGATGAGGACGACCGTGGCGATGGCGACGATCGTGAGCGTGTCCTCACCGGACTCCTGGGAGTCCAGGCTCTGCGGCACCGCACCGGTCGACTTCACCTCCGGGTCGCTGCCCTTGGTCGACTCCTTGACGTCGGAGCGGAGGTCCTTGCCGTCGTCGATGGCGGTGGTGTCGTAACCCGTCGCGTCCTCCGCGAGCGGGATCACCGCGAACATCACGGTGCCGTCGTCGGACAGGTTCGGCTTGCCGTCCTCTCCCTGCGCGACGACGAGTCTGCTGGAAGGTCTTCTTGCCGGCCTTGGGCGCCAGGCTCCTTCGCCAGCGTGGCGACCTCGGTCTGGTCCGCGGCGGTGATCTTGCCGCCGTCCTTGCGCTCGATCACAAGGATCGCGCCGGGCGAGAAGGCATCGGAGAACTTCGCGTCCTGGAGCCTTGGCGGCCTGGATCGACTCGTAGTGGTCGGGCAGGAACTCGGAGTTGTCCTGGGTGGACTGCAGGGCGGGCGCCAAGGTCGCGACGACCCCGGCGAGCACGATCCACGCAGCGATGATGAACCAACGGAAACGGGTCACGAACCGACCCAGGGCAGCGAACATGAGCAGAACGCTGCCGGTCCGGGGCCTGTGCCTGCAACCGACTTTGGTAGGGACCTGTCCAGCCCGGAGAACGGGGTGCTCTGGCACTCCCTTGCAGTGAGTGCTAGTTTCGTCATTGGCACTCTCGGACCGAGTGTGCCAGCCGGCCTCCGGGCCGGCCCGCGAACAGCAGTACTCAACGTCAGCCCTAGAAAGTGGAGGTCGACATCGTGTCGGTCAACATCAAGCCGCTCGAGGACCGGATCGTCGTCAAGGCCGTCGAGGCGGAGCAGACCACCGCTTCCGGCCTGGTCATCCCCGACACCGCCAAGGAGAAGCCCCAGGAGGGTGAGGTCCTCGCGATCGGCCCCGGCCGCATCGACGACAACGGCAACCGCGTCCCGCTGGACGTGGCCGTGGGTGACAAGGTCATCTACAGCAAGTACGGCGGCACCGAGGTCAAGTACGCCGGCGAGGAGTACCTCATCCTCTCGGCCCGCGACGTGCTCGCGGTCCTGGCCTGATCTTCGACTCGCCGTCCGCCCGGGCCGTCCCCGTTGACGCCCCGGGCGGACGCCTTTCCACCCCAAGGAGCAAGCAGTGCCCAAGATCCTGGAGTTCGACGAGAACGCCCGGCGCGCGCTGGAGCGCGGCGTCGACGCCCTCGCCAACACCGTCAAGGTGACCCTCGGCCCCAAGGGCCGCTACGTCGTCCTCGACAAGAAGTGGGGCGCCCCGACCATCACCAACGACGGCGTGACCGTCGCCCGTGAGGTCGAGCCTGGACGACCCGTACGAGAACCTCGGTGCGCAGGCTCACCAAGGAGGTCGCCACCAAGACCAACGACGTCGCGGGTGACGGTACGACGACCGCGACCGTGCTCGCCCAGGCGCTGGTCCACGAGGGCCTGCGCGCCGTCGCGGCCGGCGCCAACCCGCTCGGTCTCAAGCGCGGCCTCGACGCCGCGGCCGCTGCCGTGAGCGACGCCCTGAAGGCCGCCGCCCGCGAGGTCGACGACGAGAAGGACATCGCCTCCGTGGCGACCGTCTCCTCGCGCGACAGCCACATCGGCGAGTTTGCTCGCCGAGGCCTTCAGCAAGGTCGGCAAGGACGGCGTGATCACGGTCGAGGAGTCCAACACCCCCTCGACCGAGTCTCGAGTTCACCGAGGGCATGCAGTTCGACAAGGGCTTCAACTCGGCGTACTTCGTCACCGACGCGGAGCGCCAGGAGGCCGTCCTCGACGACCCCTACATCCTCATCAACCAGGGCAAGATCTCCGCGATCGCCGGCTCCTGCCGCTGCTGGAGAAGGTCATCCAGACCGGCAAGCCGCTCTTCATCCTCGCCGAGGACGTCGAGGGCGAGGCGCTCTCCACGCTGGTGGTCAACAAGATCCGCGGCACCTTCACCGCCGTCGCGGGCAAGGCCCCCGGCTTCGGCGACCGCCGCAAGGCGATCCTGCAGGACATCGCGATCCTCACCGGCGGTCAGGTGATCTCCCCGGAGGTCGGCCTCAAGCTCGACCAGATCGGGCTCGAGGAGCTCGGCCGGGCCCGGCGCATCGTGGTCACCAAGGACAACACCACGATCGTCGACGGCGCGGGCGAGGAGAGCGCGGTCACGGGCCGCGTCGAGCAGATCAAGCGCGAGATCGAGGCCTCGGACTCCGACTGGGACACCGAGAAGCTCCAGGAGCGGCTCGCGAAGCCTCTCCGGCGGCGTCGTGGTGATCAAGGTCGGCGCCCACACCGAGGTCGGTCTCAAGGAGAAGAAGCACCGGATCGAGGACGCGGTCTCCGCGACCCGCGCCGCGATCGAGGAGGGCATCGTCTCCGGCGGTGGCTCCGCGATCATCCACGCCTCCTCCGTGCTCGAGGGCGACCTCGGCCTGAGCGGCGACGAGGCGACCGGTGTCCGCATCGTCCGCAAGGCCGTCGACGAGCCGCTGCGCTGGATCGCTGAGAACGGTGGCGAGAACGGCTACGTCGTGACGCACAAGGTGCGCGAGCTCGGCGTCGGCAACGGCTACAACGCCGCCACCGGCGAGTTCGGCGACCTGGTCGCCCAGGGCGTCATCGACCCGGTCAAGGTGACCCGCTCGGCGCTCGCCAACGCGATCTCGGTCGCCGGGATGCTGCTCACGACGGAGGTCCTCGTCGTGGAGAAGCCCGAGGAGGAGGAGCCGGAGGCCGCGGCCGGCCACGGCCACGGGCACGGCCACTGAGCCGTCGTACCTCTCGCCGGCCCGTCACGCTCCGCGTGGCGGGCCGGCGTCTGTTTTGCCGAGCCTGCAGGAATCCCCGGTTCACCGGGGATTCCGTCGGTTCTTGACCGTTGCAACGGCCAGGAACCGAGGGAGGACGTCAGGAACCCCCGCGGGTGGAGCGGCGCCGAGCGAGCGACGACCTCGGCCGAAACATTGATGATCGCGGGACGTGACCCGACTCCGGCATAGTGGACTCATGTTGTGGAGAGTGCGCGCCGGGCTGGCCGATCGACCGGGAGCGCTCGCCGGTCGGCGGCCGCGTGCGGCCGCGCCGGGGTCAACATCCAGACCGTCCAGGTCTTCCCGGACGCCACGTCGGTCACCGACGAGCTCGTGCTGCAGGTGCCCGCGGACTGGACCCGCGAGCAGCCTGGGCCGGCTGGTGACGGGGGCGGGCGGAACGGTCGTGGCCGCCGTACCGGTGACGACGGCGGCGCTGGAGGACCAGCCCACGCGCTACGTCCAGGCGGTGCGCGCGATCATCGCGCAGCCGGCCCGGTTCCCGGAGGTCGCCGCCCACCTCTTCGACGCCGACGTGGCGCCGCAGGCGGGGGAGGAGGACGTGCTGGAGATGACGGTCGGCGGCTCCGCGACGATCCAGATCCGGCGCGAGACCCCCTTCACGCCGACCGAGCGGGCCCGGGCCGGTGCCCTGGCCGAGCCTGGTGGGCGAGGTGCTGGGTGCGCAGGCGCCGCCCGCGCCGCACCTGCCGGGCGCGGGCGATCCCGACTTCGTGACCTCCGGTGCGGTCGTCTCGGCGCTGGCGGGTGGCAAGGTCGCCGGGCGGGCGGAGTTCACCCCCGCCGAGGGCGAGGACCCGTGGCCGGTGGACCTGTGGGTGGACCCCGCGTGGCACCGCCGCGGCGTCGGCACCCGGCTGCTCACCGACGTCGCCCGCGCGGCCCGGTCGGCGGGCGCCGACGAGATCGTGCTGACCGCGCCCTCGGACACGAAGGCAGTGCTGCCGATGGTCCTCGCGGCGGGCATGCGGGGCCGGATCCGGATGGCCGGCGACACCCTCACCGTGCGGATCGCGATCACCGATCTTCGGGGCTCGTGAAAAGATTCACAAAGTTCGCGATCGGGGTCTGAGGGGGCGTACGTTCGAGGCGTGCTGAGCGCCGACGTCCTCGCCCTTGCCGCCTCCGAGCCCGCGGGACTGCTGCCCGCCCGCGAGCAGATGGCGCTCTCACTGGGATGGCACATCATCCTGGCGTGCTTCGGCGTCGCCTTCCCGGCCATGATCTTCGTGATGCACCTGCGCGGGATCCGCCGCAACGACCCGGTGGCCCTCGGCCTCGCGCAGCGCTGGGCCAAGGTCTCGGCCGTGCTCTTCGCGATCGGAGCGGTCTCCGGCACCGTCCTCAGGCTTCGAGATGGGCGTGCTGTGGCCGGGGTTGATGGGCACCTACGGCGACGTCCTCGGCCTGCCCTTCGCCTTCGAGGGCCTGGCGTTCTTCCTGGAGGCGATCTTCCTCGGGATCTACCTCTACGGCTGGAACCGGATGCCCCCGAAGCGGCACGTGCTGATGGTGCTGCCGATGGCGATCACCGGGATCATCGGGGCGTACTGCGTGCTCGCGGTCAACGCCTGGATGAACGTGCCGACGGGCTTCCGGATGGTCGACGGCCAGGTGACCGACGTACAACCGTGGAAGGTGCTCTTCAACGGCCACGCCTTCCTGCAGTTCGCGCACATGTGGGTCGGTGCCTACATGCTGGTCGGCTTCTCCATCGCCGGCGTGTACGCCGTCGGCATGCTCCGGGGTCGCCGCGACGCCCACCACCGGCTGGGCTTCCTCGTCCCGTTCGTCTTCGCCTCGGTCGCCGCCGTCACCCAGCCCTTCGTGGGCCACGTGCTCGGCTTCGGCCTCGACGAGCGGCAGCCCGCCAAGGCTCGCGGCCTTCGAGCTCGCCGACACCACCGAGAGCCCGTCACCGCTGCGGCTGGGCGGGATCATGGTCGACGGCGAGGTGAAGTACTCGATCGACATCCCCTACCTCGGCTCGCTGATCGCGATGAACTCGCCCGACAAGCCGGTGCCCGGCCTCGACACCATCCCCGAGGAGGACCACCCACCGGTCAACATGACCCACCTGGCCTTCCAGACCATGGTCGGCATCGGCACCCTGCTGGCCGCCGCGGTCGTGCTCTTCTGGGTGCAGCGCCGCCGCGGCAGGGACCTGCTGGAGAAGCGCTGGTTCCTGCGCTTCGCCGCCGTGGCCGGACCGCTCGCCGTGATCGCGCTGGAGGCGGGGTGGATCGCGACCGAGGTGGGCCGTCAGCCCTGGATCGTCTACGACGTCATGCGCACCACCGACGCGGTCGGCGACTACACCGCCAGCCTGTGGTGGCTGCTCGGCATCAGCACCGTGGTCTACACCGGGATGACGGTGGGCGCGGTCGTCGTCCTGAGGTCGATGGCCCGGCGCTGGCGCGAGGGTGCGGTGGACCTGCCGAGTCCCTACGCCCCGGCCACGGCGGAGGGCCAGCGGTGAGCCTCGAGCTGGCCGTCGCGGCCGCCCTCTTCGTCGGCGTCATCGCCTACGCCGTGCTCGGCGGCGCCGACTTCGGGTCCGGCTTCTTCGACCTCACCGCGGGCAGCGCTCGCCGCGGTGCCGAGCCTGCGCACGCTGGTCGACCACAGCATCGGCCCGGTGTGGGAGGCCAACCACGTCTGGCTGATCTACGTGCTGGTGATCTGGTGGACCGGCTTCCCCGAGGCTTTCGCCGCGGCGATGTCCACGCTGGTGCTGCCGCTGCTCCTCGCGTTGCTGGGGATCGTGCTGCGCGGGGCCAGGCTTCGCGTTCCGCAAGTACGCCGAGACGATCGGCCAGGCGCGGCTCTTCGGCTCCGTCTTCGCCGCCTCCAGCATCATCACGCCGTTCTTCCTCGGCACCGTCGCCGGCGCCATCGCCTCGGGCCGGGTGCCGCTCGACGGCACCGGCGACCGGTGGTCCTCCTGGCTCAACCCGACCTCGGTCTTCGGGGGCCTGATCGCGGTCGGCACCTGCGCGTTCCTGGCCGGCACCTTCCTCGTCGCCGACGCCGAGCGCAGCGGGCAGCACCGGCTCGCGGGGGAGATCCGGGTCCGCGCGCTCGCGGTCGGTGCGATCACCGGTGCCCTCGTGTTCGCGGCACTGCTGCCGCTGGAGCACGACGCGCCGACCCTGTCCGACGGGCTGGAGGGCCGGGCCGCCCCGCTGGTCGTGGTCTCGGCGCTCGCGGGAGCAGCGACGATGTACCTGCTCTGGCGCCGCCGGTACGCCGTCGCGCGGCTCACCGCCGTGCTCGCCGTCGCCGCCGTGGTCTCCGGCTGGGGCGTCGGTCAGTACCCGTGGCTCCTCGTGGACGAGGTCACCATCACCGACGCCGCCGGTGCCACCGCGACCCTGCAGGGACTGCTGGTGGCGGTGGGGCTGGCGGCCGTGGTCGTCGTACCTCCGCTGGCCTATCTCTTCAAGGCTCACCCAGTCGGAGGAGTGGACCCGCCACTAGTCTGTCGGGCCTCCCGATCGGGCGGGTGGTTGCCCAGCCGCCAGCCGCCCAGCGGCAGGTCGAGCGCGGCGGCGGGACCCCAGGTGCCCCGCTCGTAGGGCAGCGTCGGCGGGCGGCGGTCCAGCACCGGCTGGAAGATCTCCCACAGCCGCTCGACCTCCTCCGCGCTGATGAACAGCGTCCGGTCGCCGCGCATCACGTCGAGCAGCAGCCGCTCGTAGGCCTCCAGCGGATCGGCCCCCGGTACGTCGCACGCGAGGTCCAGCCGGAACACCCCCTCCACGAGCGCCATGTCCGGCCCCGGCCGCTTGGCGCGCACGTCGATCGCGATCCGCGGCTCGTCGGCGAGACTCGATCACCAGGCTCGTTGGGCTCCGGCACGCTGCCGTCCTCGGGCTTGAGCCAGCGGTGCCGCGGATCGCGGAAGCGGACCGTGATCGTGCGCCGGCCCTCGGCGAGCGCCTTGCCGGTGCGCAGGTAGAACGGGACGTCGCGCCAGCGGTCGTTGTCGATCCACATCTCGGCGGCGACGAAGGTCTCCACGGAGGAGTCCTCCGCGACGTCGGGCTCCTCGCGGTAGCCGTCGTACTGGCCGAAGACGACGCGCTCGGGGTCGATCGGTCGGAGCGCGGAGAAGGCCGCGGCCTTGGCGGCGCGGATCGCGGAGGCGCGGAAGGCGTGCGGGTCCTCGAGTGCGACGAAGCCGAGCAGGCTGGGCGAGGTGGGTGGTCACCATGTCGCGCAGGCAGCCGGTGCCCTCGTAGAAGCCTGCCACGGCCCTCGACGGTGAGCTTCTCCGGCACGTCGATCTGGACCGACTCGATGGAGTGGCGGTTCCAGGCGGGCTCGAAGAGACCGTTGGCGAAGCGCAGCGCGAGGATGTTCTGCGCCGCCTCCTTGCCGAGGAAGTGGTCGATCCGGAACACCTGGTCGTCGTCGAACGCCGAGCCGAGCACGGCCTGCAGGTCGCGGGCGGTGGCCAGGTCCACGCCGAAGGGCTTCTCGGTGACCAGCCGCGATCGGGTCACCAGGTCCTCGCGGTCGAGCATGCCGACCATGCCCTTGACGGCGCCGGGTGGGACGGAGAGGTACAGCAGGCGTCGTACGTCGCCCAGCAGGCAGCCCGCGTCCTCCAGCAGCCGGTCCTCGGCCTGACGCACCGCCTCGCCGGTCTCGCTGCCGTCGTCGGCGGAGGAGGTCACGAAACGGATCCGCTCCAGGAGGTGGTCGGCCACCTCGGCGTCGACGTCGTCGCCGACGAACTCCTCCAGCGCCTTGCGCACGGCGTCACGGAACTCATCGTCCGTGCCGGGGGAGTGCCGGCCGCTGCCGATCACCGCGAAGTGGTCCGGCAGCCGCCCGGCCGCGGAGAGCCGGTACAGGCCGGGGAACAGGCTTTGCGGGCGGCGAGGTCGCCGGTCGCGCCGAAGAGGACGAGGACGTGCGGAGGCAGGCTCGGGCTCACACCACCAGCCTGCCCGGCCCGTCAAGGGCGTGACCCCGGACACGCACTACGATGGTCGAGTGGAGGTACCGGACAAGTTCGCAGCCCTGGGTCTCACCTACGACGACGTCCTCCTGCTGCCGGGTCATTCCGACCTCGCGCCGGACGACATCGACACCACCTCGCGGCTGACCCGCGAGATCTCGTTGAAGTCGCCGCTGATCAGCGCCGCCATGGACACCGTGACCGAGTCGCGGATGGCCATCGCGATGGCGCGCCAGGGTGGCATCGGCATCCTGCACCGCAACCTGTCCGCCGAGGAGCAGGCCTACCAGGTCGACCTCGTCAAGCGGACCCAGACCGGGATCATCTCCAACCCGGTCACCATCGGCCCGGACGCGACGCTGGAGGAGCCTGGACCGCATCTGCGGTGAGTACCGCGTCTCCGGCCTGCCCGTCGTCGACGCCGACAACCACCTGCTCGGCATCTGCACCAACCGCGACCTGCGGTTCACCCCGGTCGCGGAGTGGGCGACCACCAAGGTCGACGAGGTGATGACCCCGATGCCGCTGTTCACCGGCGACGTCGGCATCAGCCGCGACGACGCCACCGCGCTGCTGCGCAAGCACAAGCGCGAGCGGCTCCCGCTGATCGACGCCGAGGGTCGCCTCGGCGGGCTCATCACCGTCAAGGACTTCGTGAAGTCCGAGCAGTTCCCGCTCGCCTCCAAGGACGCCGACGGCCGGCTCATGGTCGGTGCGGCCATCGGCTACTTCGGTGACGCCTGGGAGCGGGCGACCGGGCTGATCGAGGCGGGCGTCGACGTGCTCGTCGCCGACACCGCGCACGGACACGTGACCCTGCTGCTCGACATGGTCCGCCGACTCAAGTCCGACCCCGCCACCAAGCACGTCCAGGTCATCGGCGGCAACGTCGCCACCCGCGAGGGCGCCCAGGCCTTCGTCGACGCCGGCGCCGACGCGGTCAAGGTGGGCTTCGGCCCCGGCAGCATCTGCACGACGCGCGTGGTCACCGGCTGCGGCGTCCCCCAGGTCACGGCCGTCTACGAGGCCTCCTTGGCCGCCGGCCCGGCCGGCGTGCCGGTGATCGCCGACGGCGGTCTCCAGCAGTCCGGCGACATCGCCAAGGCGATCGTCGCGGGCGCCGAGTCGGTGATGATCGGCTCCATGCTCGCCGGTTGCGAGGAGTCGCCCGGCGAGGTCGTCTTCCACCAGGGCAAGCAGTACAAGGCCTACCGCGGCATGGGCTCGCTCGGCGCGATGTCCTCGCGGGGGAAGAAGTCCTACTCCAAGGACCGCTACTTCCAGGCCGAGGTCACCAGCGACGACAAGATCGTCCCCGAGGGCATCGAGGGCCGGGTCGCCTACAAGGGCCCGCTGGCGGGCGTCGCCCACCAGCTTGCTCGGCGGCCTCTCGCAGTCGATGTTCTACGTCGGCGCGCAGACCATCCCCGAGTCTGCAGGAGAAGGGCCGCTTCGTGCGGATCACCTCGGCCTCGCTCAAGGAGAGCCACCCGCACGACATCGAGATGACCGTCGAGGCGCCGAACTACCACCGGTGAGCGCGGTGATTCGGGCGTAGCCCGCGGCGGAGCCTCGGCTCCGCGATCATCGGCACCGTGCCCGGCGCCTTCACCGCCGGCTCAGGCCGCCGGGCTCCAGCCCAGCGCCGGGCCGAGCCGGGTGGCGAGGTCGGTGAGGATCTGGACGTAGTCGTCCTCGCCGAAGGTGAAGGGCAGGGCGAAGGCCACCTCGTCGACGGCCTGGAAGCCCGGGTGAGCCTGCAGCCGCTCGGCGAGACTCGTCGCTGGGACCGACCAGGTCCGGGGCGAAGAGCAGACGGCCGGGGCCCTGCGGGGTCCTGGTGCGCTCCAGGCGGGAGGCGGCGTAGGCGGCGTAGCGGTCGCGCTGGTCCGGGGTCGCGGAGTCGGTCGGGATCACGACCAGGCCCTGGGAGACCCGGGCCTGCCCGGCCTCGGGGTGGGCGGCGCGGAAAGTGTCGATGTGCGCGCGCTGGATGCGGCCGAAGTCGCCCTCGCCGGTGAGCTCGTGGTCCTCGGCCTTCACCACGCTGCTGGTGAGCAGGTTGAGCCCCTGGCCACCGGCCCAGCGGGCGGAGGCGAGCGACGCGCCGCCGTACCAGCACCGGGAGAGGAGCCCGGGGGAGTGCGGCTGGACGCGCTCGGAGAAGGTCTCGATGCCCTGGGTGCCGGCGAACGACGACGCGCGCTCGCCCCGGAGCAGGGCGAGCAGGCGCTCGACGCGGGTGTAGGTGAAGTCCTCGGCCTCGGCGGTGTCGGGGTAGAGCGCGCCGTGCACGTGCTCCCACTGCATCGGCGGGCCCACGCTGAAGCCCGGGTTGAGCCGGCCGCCGGAGAGCACGTCGACGGTGGCCCAGTCCTCGGCGACGCGCAGCGGGTTCTCCCAGCCCAGCGGGGTGACCGCCGTGCCGAGTCTCGATGCGGCGGGTGCGCTGGCTCACGGCGGCGAGCACGGCGACGGGCGAGGAGATGCCGTGCTGCAGGTGGCGGTGCCGCAGCCAGGCCGAGTCCATGCCGAGTTTGCTCTCCGAGCTCGATGAGCCGCAACGTGCTCTCGTGGCCGGGCCGGGGGTCGGCAGGGTCGAACAGGCCGATGGTGAGGAAGCCGAGGCGACGCAGGGGACGCGTTGTCATGACGCCATCGTGCCTCAGTCGGTCACGAGCCAGGTCCGCCCGCCGATCTCGAGCAGCACCGCGCCCTCCGTCGTCCCGACGGCGGTCTGGGTCGCCTGCGCCGGCAGCCGGACCTGGCCGACCTGCTCGAGCTCGTCCCCGATCCGGTACGTCGTCAGCGTCCCCCGGTCGGCCGACAGCGCGTAGACCCGGTCGCCGCAGACGGCGGCGCTGCCGGAGATCTCGCCGACGACCTCCTGGTCGTCGTCGGGCGTCGTCACCACGGTGTGATCGGCCAGGTCGTGGTAGACGAACGCACTGCTGCTGTGGTCGCCGAGCGCGTAGTCCCGGCCGTCGCGGCTGAGCGTGACCTCCGGCAGCCCGATCGGATCGGGCCAGTCGGTCGTCCGGCCGGTGTCCAGGTCGACGTAGGTGTCCGAGCCGAGGCTGACGATCGGGTCGGGTGCCTTGAGCACGGGGCGGGTGCCGCCCTCGGGGACCTGCACGTCCCACACGACGGCGCCGTCGGTGGTGAGCCGGATCAGGTGCGGCGCCGGGTCGCTCCGGCCCGCGTTCGCGGAGACGACGAGGTCACCGTCGTACCCGGTCAGCAGACTCGAGGTCGAGATCAGCGCCCTCGTCGTAGATCTCGGTGCGCTCGGTGCCGTCGAGGCGTTCGATGCCCGAGTTCGCCGGCGCCGTAGAGGACGCCGTCGACGCGCACGACGTTCCGCAACGGTGCCTCGGTGGCCGCGCTCGGCGCCCGGGGGCAGTGCGTGTCGAGGGTGGGACCGGCCTGCTCGGCGGTCTCGTCGCCCGAGCACGCCACCAGGCCGGGGGCGGTGACGGCGAGCAGGGTGAGCAGGGGGAGAGCGCGAGGGGACACGCCTCGTCTCTGCCCACGGGCGGGTTCTCGGTAACCTGCTCCGGTGAGCGACATCGAGATCGGCCGCGCGAAGCGGGCCCGCCGCGCGTACTCCTTCGACGACATCGCGATCGTGCCCTCCCGGCGCACGCGCGACCCGGAGGAGGTCAGCGTCGACTGGCAGATCGACGCCTACCGCTTCACGCTGCCGATCCTGGCGGCGCCGATGGACTCGGTCATGTCGCCCCGGACCGCGATCGAGTTCGGCCAGCACGGCGGCCTCGGCGTCCTCAACCTCGAGGGCCTCTGGACCCGGTACGACGACCCGGAGCCGCTGCTCGAGGAGGTCGCCGGGCTGCAGGGGGTCGAGGCCACCCGCCGGCTGCAGGAGATCTACGACGAGCCGATCAAGGCCGAGTCTCATCACCGAGCGCCTGCGCGAGATGCGCGACGCCGGGGTGACCGTCGCGGGCTCGCTGTCGCCGCAGCGGACCAAGGAGTTCGCCAAGACGGTGACCGACGCGGGCGTGGACGTGTTCGTCATCCGGGGCACCACGGTCTCCGCCGAGCACGTCTCCAGCCAGGCCGAGCCGCTGAACCTCAAGGAGTTCATCTACGAGTCTCGACGTCCCGGTGATCGTCGGCGGTTGCGCGACCCACCAGGCCGCGCTGCACCTGATGCGCACCGGCGCGGCGGGCGTCCTCGTCGGCTTCGGCGGCGGCGCGGCGCACACCACGCGCACGGTGCTCGGCGTCGCCGTACCGATGGCGAGTGCGGTGGCCGATGTCGCCGCCGCCCGCCGCGACTACCTCGACGAGTCGGGCGGGCGCTACGTCCACGTCATCGCCGACGGCTCGATCGGCACCTCCGGCGACCTCGCCAAGGCGATCGCCTGCGGCGCGGACGCGGTGATGGTCGGCTCGCCGTTCGCCCGTGCGACGGACGCGCCGGGGCGCGGCTTCCACTGGGGTGCCGAGGCGCACCACGCGGACCTGCCGCGCGGCCAGCGGGTGCAGTTCGAGCAGGTCGGCACGATCGAGGAGATCCTGTTCGGGCCCTCCCGCGTCGCCGACGGCACGATGAACCTGGTCGGTGCGCTCAAGCGCTCGATGGCCACCACGGGCTACACCGAGCTCAAGGAGTTCCAGCGCATCGAGATCGTCGCCCACTGACCCGGTGACCGCGATGCGCCTGGCTGCGGCGCAGGCCGAGGCCCGACCGGGCGACCTCACCCACAACGTCGCGACCGCCGCGCGGCTGGTCCGCCGGGCGCGGGCGCGGGTGGTGGCGCTGCCCGAGGCCTTCCTGACCGGGTACGACGCGCGCGCGTTCGCCGGCACGCTGCCCACCCCCGGCGACCTCGCCGGAGGCGTTCTCGACCCCCTGCGCGCCGCGGCTGCCGATGCGGGGACCACCGTGGTCGCCTCCGCCGCGGTGCTCCGCCCGCACGGACGCACGCTGTCCTCGGTGGTCGTCTCGCCGGGCGGCGAGGTGGACGTGCCCTACGACAAGCAGCACCTCGACGGGGACGAGCCGGCCTGGTTCGTCCCGGGCGCACCCGGAGCGGTGCTCCTCGACGTCGACGGCCACTCGCTGGCGCTGTCGATCTGCCGCGACGGCAGCGTCCCCGCGCACGCGGCGCAGGCCGCCGCCGCCGGCGCGGTGGGCTACCTCTGCTCGGCCGCGTACTTCCCCGGCGGAGAGCGCCGGATGGACGTCACCTACGCCGCCCGTGCCCTCGACCACCGCTTCCCGGTCGTCGTCGCCGGGCTCACCGGCCCGGGCTTCATCGGCGGCTCTGCGGTCTACGGGCCCGACGCCACGCCCCTCGCCCGGCTGGGCGCCGAGGAGGGCGTGGCGGTCGCGGAGGTCGAGTTGGGGTTTCCCACCCGCGAGTTGTGACTTTCCGACACCGCCGGGGTGGGGAACTCCCAACTCGCGGGTGGGAAACCCCAAGTCGCGGGTGGGAAACCCCAAGTCGGCTCAGGGGCGGAGGCTGCGGAGCAGGGTGCCCGTCAGCCGGTCCACCCAGGCGTCGTCGAGGGCGCCGGGGGTGATCAGCAGGCCCGCGATCACCGCACCGATCACCAGGCTGCAGCAGGTCGTCGGCGCGGGCGCCGGGGTGCGCCTCGCCGGCCTCCACGGCGACCCGGAGCCGTTCGTCGAGGGCGCCGAAGACGCCGGCGAAGCGCTGGAGCATGGCGGCGTGCAGGTCGGGGAAGGTGCCGATCTCGGCGATCAGGCCGGGCAGCGCGGCCGCGGCGACGGGCGTGCACAGCGCGTCACGGGCGCCGCGGACGACGCCGGCGAGGTCGGTCGGCAGGTCCGCGCCGAGGCTCAGGTCGAGGGCGAGACTCGCCGGGGAAGACGGCCTCGTGGACGAGGTGGGGGAGCGCGGGCCAGCGGCGGTAGAGCGCGGCCTTCGTCGTACCGGCGCGGGTGGCGACGGCGGACCCGGTCACGGCGGCGTACCCGCCCTCGGTCAGCAGGGCACGGACGGCGGCGCACGCCTCGGCCTCGATCCGCGGGTCCCGCGGACGGCCCGTCGCGCGTTGGTTCGCCATGACCTCTTCCCCTCTTTCGATACCGACGGTACCGTAATCATCCGTTGACAAAGTAGAACACGTTCTAACAGGCTGGAGCCTCCAGGAGGACCCCCGTGACGCAGCCGCCCCCACCCGCCGACATGACCCTGCAGCGGTCCAGCCGCGATGCCGAGGACCTGCGTGCCCGGCTCACCGGCTGGCTGACCCGGCTGCTGCCCGAGGGAGCCCAGCCCACGGTCGCCGTCCACGAGGGCATCCAGACCAACGGCATGTCGAGCGAGACCGTGCTCCTCGCGGTCACCAGCACCGCGGACGGCACCCGCACCACCCGGGAGTACGTCGCGCGGGTCGCCCCCGCGGCCGGGGACCTCCCGGTGTTCCCGGAGTACCGCCTCACCGACCAGTACGACGCGATGCGCCTCGCCGGCCGGCTCGCCGGTGTCCCGGTCCCGCCGGTCGGCCACAACGAGCCCACGGGGGAGGTGCTCGGCACGCCGTTCTTCCTCATGGAGCGCCTGGACGGCGCGGTGCCGCCCGACGTGCTGCCCTACCCGTTCGGCGACAACTGGCTCTACGACGCCTCGCCGGAGCAGCAGGCCCGGCTTCAGCGCGCCAGCGTCGAGGTGCTGGCCAAGCCTGCACGCCGTCCCCGACCCGGAGAGCACCTTCGGCTTCCTCGATCCCGGCGTCACCGGCCACCTGGGGGACACGGCGCTCGCCCGCAACCTCGCCAAGACGCGCCACTGGTACGACTATGCGACCACCACCAGCGAAGCAAGCCCGAGGTCACCACTCATCGAGCGCGGGCTGGCCTGGCTGGAGGCGAACCTGCCCGCCGACGAGGGTGACCCGGTCCTGGTCTGGGGCGATGCCCGGATCGGCAACATGATGTACCGCGACTTCGCACCGGTCGCCGTGCTCGACTGGGAGATGGCCACGCTCGGCCCGCGCGAGCTCGACATCGCCTGGATGGTGTTCGCCCACCAGGTCTTCCAGGAGATCGCGACCATGCTCGGGCTGCCCGGGATGCCGGACTTCCTGGCGGCCGACGACGTCGTGGCGACGTACGCCGAGGTGAGTGGGGTGCGGCCCGGGGACCTGACCTGGTACCTCGTGCACGCGGCGGTCAGGCTGGGGCTGCGTCTTCCTGCGCACCAGCGCGCGGCAGATCCACTTCGGTGAGATCGAGGTGCCCGCGGACCCCGAGTCGGTCTTCCACCACCGTCCGCTCTTCGAGCGGCTGCTGGACCAGGTCGGCGCATGAGCCTCCACGACGAGTACGTCGGCCTCGGCCCCCTCGACGAGTTCCCGATCCACCAGGCTGCCGCGCCCCGTCGCCTGGGCCGGCAGCAGCGACCGCAACTTCTACGACCGCTGCTACCTCAACGCCCACGACCGCACCGGTGAGATCTTCCTGATCACCGGGCTCGGGTTCTACCCCAACCTCGGCACCAAGGACGCGTTCGTGCTCCTGCGCCGGGGCGAGGAGCAGACCGCCGTGCACCTGGGCGACGCCGCCGACCCGCGGGGGGCGGACCGGATGGCGCAACAGGTGGGGGCGTACCGGATCGAGGTGACCGAGCCGCTGCGGCGGCTGCGGATCGTGCTGGAGGAGACCGAGGGGATCGCCCTCGACCTGTCCTGGGAGGGCTCCTTCGACGTCGTCCAGGAGCCTGCCGCACGTGATGCGCCAGGGCAGCGGCACCACCCTCGACGCGCAGCGCTTCGCCCAGGTCGGCACCTGGGAGGGGACGATCAGCGTCGACGGCACCGACCTCGCCGTCACCCCGGACCGCTGGGTGGGCAGCCGCGACCGGTCCTGGGGCATCCGGCCGGTCGGTGAGGCGGCGCCGCCGGGCAAGCCCGCGGACCCGGCGTTCAAGGGCATGTGGTGGCTCTACGTGCCGATGCGCTTCGAGGAGTTCTGCGTCGTGCTGATCATCCAGGAGACGCCGGACGGCTTCCGCACGCTCAACGACTGCACCCGCGTGTGGCGCGAGGGCCGGGTGGAGCAGACTCGGCTGGCCGCGCGTCACCATCCACTACACGCCGGGCACCCGCGTGCCCACCGGCGCGACCATCGTCTGCACGACTCCCGCCGGTGAGGAGCCTGGTGCTGGAGGTCGAGTCGCGGCTGGCGGTGCCGATCCACGTCGGCGGCGGCTACGGCGGCGACTCGGACTGGACCCACGGCACGTGGAGGGGCGCCGGCTTCACCGAGCGCCTGACCTACGACCTCGCCGACCCGGCCGTCGCCGGACGGGTCATGTTCGGCGTGATCGACCACGTCGGCCGGGCCACCGTGCACGGGCCAGGGGCCGGCGTACCGGACGGTGCGGAGGGGTGGGGCCTGTTCGAGCACGGTGCCCTCGGCCGTCACGACCCCAGCGGCTTCGCCGACTGGTTCGACCTTGCGAAGGAGAGACTCATGACCCTCGACCGCGACGCCCTGTTCATCGGCGGGACCTGGACCAGGCCCGCCACCGACGCGGTGCTGGAGGTGGTCTCGCCGCACTCCGAGGAGGTCGTCGCGCGGGTCCCCGAGGGCATGCCCGCCGACATCGACGCGGCGGTCGCCGCTGCCCGGAGGGCCTTCGACGAGGGCCCGTGGCCGCGGACGAGCCCCGCCGAGCGGATCGAGGTCGTGCAGGCCCTCTCCGGCCTGTACGCCGCCCGCCTGGAGGAGATGGCGACGATCATCTCCACCGAGATGGGCTCGCCGATCTCCTTCAGCAACCTGGCCCAGGCGCCCGCGCCGTGGATGCAGATCGAGGCCTTCCTGGCCATCGCCCGGGAGTTCCCCTGGGAGTCGACCCGCCCGGGCGCGCTCGGTGCGGACGTCGTCGTACGGCACGAGCCGGTCGGGGTCGTCGCCGCCATCCCGCCGTGGAACGTCCCGCAGTTCACAGTGCTGTCGAAGTCTGGTCCCGGCGCTGCTCGCCGGCTGCACGGTGGTGGTGAAGCCGGCGCCGGAGAGCCCGCTGGACTGCTACTTGCTGGCCGAGTCTGCTCGTCGAGGCCGGTGTACCCGAGGGCGTCGTGTCGATCGTCGCCGGCGGCCGCGAGACGGGCGAGCACCTGGTGCGTCACCCGGGCGTCGACAAGGTCGCCTTCACCGGCTCCACCGCGGCCGGTCGCACGATCGGCGCGATCTGCGGTCAGCAGACTCAAGCGTGTCTCGCTGGAGTCTGGGCGGCAAGTCGGCCGCGATCATCCTCGACGACGCCGACGAGGCCACCGCGATCGAGGGCCTGAAGTTCCTCGGCGTGATGAACTCCGGCCAGGCCTGCGTCGCGCAGACCCGCGTCCTCGTCAGCCGCGAGCGGCACGACGCCTTCGCCGCCTCGCTGGCCGCCGCGATCGGTGCGATGAAGGTCGGCGACCCGCTCGACCCGGCCACCGAGATCGGCCCGATGGTCGCGCAGCGCCAGCAGGAGCGGGTGGAGAAGTACATCGCGCTCGGCCAGGAGGAGGGTGCCCGGCTGCTCACCGGCGGCAACGGCCGCCCCGACGGCCTGGACCGCGGCTGGTACGTCCGGCCGACCGTCTTCGCCGGCGTCGACAACCGGATGCGGATCGCGCAGGAGGAGATCTTCGGTCCCGTCCTCTCCGTCACCCCGTACGACGACGTGGCGGACGCCGTGCGGATCGCGAACGACTCGGACTACGGCCTCGCCGGCACGGTCTGGACCGCCGACCCGGAGGCCGGTCTCGAGGTGGCCCGCGGGGTGCGCACGGGGACCTACGGCATCAACACCTACACGATGGACTTCGCCGCTCCCTTCGGCGGCTTCAAGGCCTCGGGGGTGGGCCGGGAGTTCGGGCCCGAGGGGCTGGCGCAGTACACCGAAGCCAAGTCGGTGTACCTCTCCGCGCCGCCGCTGTGAGCGCCGAAGTGACCCGAGGGTCACTCCGCGGACGCGCTCTTGACACGAGAAAGGCATGTGTAAAGCAGCACATCTGCTACCGATCGGTAGATTCGGTGACGGCGGTCACCTACGCTCGTGTCCATGAGCGAAGCGATCTCCGGTTCCGGCGCCTCTGAGGGACCCGTGGTGGAGGGGCCGCACGACCCCGAGCACGACCCCCGCGCGGCGTACGCACTCGAGCCGGAGCACGTCGCCCGGCTCACCGAGCGGATCCTGTCCACGACCGGTGCCACCACCCAGGTGTTCTCGCCGGTCGACGGCGCGCCGGTCGCCAACATCCCGCAGTCGAGCGAGGAGGACGTCGCCGAGGCGTTCCGCCGGGCGCGGCGGGCGCAGGCCGCGTGGGCCCGGGTCTCGATCGACGAGCGGGCGCGGATCCTGCACCGGCTGCACGACATCGTGCTCGACCGCCGGGCCGAGATCATGGACCTGATCCAGGCTCGAGTCCGGCAAGGCCCGCAAGCACGCCTTCGACGAGCCGCTGCACATCGCGCTCACCGCGCGCTACTACGCCCGCACCGCCCACCAGCACCTCGACACCCAGCGTCGTCCGGGTGTCGTGCCGGTGCTGACGAAGGTCGAGACCAACCGCGTGCCCAAGGGCGTGGTCGGGATCATCTCGCCGTGGAACTACCCGTTCACGATGGCGCTGTGCGACGGGCTGCCTGCCCTGCTCGCCGGCAACGCCGTGGTGACCAAGCCGGACGCGCAGACCATGCTCTCGGCACTGCTCGGCGCGCAGCTGCTGGAGGAGGCGGGCTTCCCGCGCGACCTCTGGCAGGTCGTGGCCGGCCCCGGCCGCGTGCTCGGCACGCCGATCATCCAGCGCGCCGACTACATCTGCTTCACCGGCTCTACCGCCACGGGCAAGATCATCGCCAAGCAGGCGGCCGAGCGGCTGATCGGCTGCTCGCTGGAGCTCGGCGGCAAGAACCCGATCCTGGTGCTGCGCGACGCCGACATCGAGCGTGCGGCCGAGGGCGCCGTCCGCGCCTGCTTCTCCAACGCCGGCCAGCCTGTGCGTCTCGACCGAGCGGATGTTCGTCGCCGACGCCGTCTACGACCGCTTCGTGGAGCGCTTCGTCGCGCGCACCAAGGCGATGAGCCTCGGCGCGACCCTGGACTGGGACGCCGACATGGGCACGTTGATCTCCGCCGACCAGCCTGGAGACCGTCACCGCGCACGTCGACGACGCCGTCGCGAAGGGTGCTCGCGTGCTGGCGGGCGGCAAGGCACGGCCCGACCTCGCGCCGTACTACTACGAGCCGACCATCCTCGAGGGCGTCACCCCGGAGATGACCTGCTTCGCGAACGAGACCTTCGGTCCCGTCATCTCGATCTACCGCTTCCACGACGAGGCCGACGCGATCGCCCGGGCCAACGACGGCGAGTACGGCCTCAACGGCTCGGTCTACACCCGCGACACCGAGCGCGGCCGGGCCATCGCCCGCCAGATCAAGTGCGGCACGGTCAACGTCAACGAAGCATTCGGGGCGACGTTCGCCAGCATCGACGCCCCGATGGGCGGCATGCGCGAGTCCGGGATGGGCCGGCGCCAGGGTGCCGAGGGCATCCACCGCTACACCGAGACCCAGTCCGTCGCCACCCAGCGCCTGCTCCGCTTCGGGCCGGTGCTCGGCATGTCCGACGAGACCTACGCGAAGGTGATGACCGCCTCGGTGCGGATCATGGACAAGGCTCGGGAGGGCCTGACGATGAGCGACTTCGACTACGACGTCCTGGTGGTCGGCTCCGGCTTCGGTGGCTCCGTCACCGCGCTTCGGCTGACCGAGAAGGGCTACCGGGTCGGCGTCCTGGAGGCCGGCGCGCGCTTCGAGGACAGCGACTTCGCGGACAACTCCTGGGACCTCAAGAAGTACCTCTACGCCCCGTCCGCCGGCTGCTACGGCATCCAGCGCATCGACATGGTCAAGGACTGCCTGATCCTGGCCGGTGCCGGGGTGGGCGGCGGCTCGCTGGTCTACGCCAACACGCTCTACGAGCCGCTGGAGCCCTTCTACAAGGACCCCTCCTGGGCGCACATCACCGACTGGAAGGCCGAGCCTGGCGCCCTACTACGACCAGGCCAAGCGGATGCTCGGCGTGATCGAGTACCCGCGGATGACCCCGTCCGACCACGTGATGAAGAAGGTCGCCGACGAGATGGGCGTGGGCGACACCTTCCACGCGACCCCGGTCGGCGTCTTCTACGGCGGTCCCGCCCAGGAGCCCGGCACGTCGGTCCAGGACCCCTACTTCGGCGGTGTCGGGCCGACGCGCAACACCTGTCGCGACTGCGGCGAGTGCATGACCGGCTGCCGGCACAACGCGAAGAACACCCTGGTCAAGAACTACCTCTACCTCGCCGAGCAGAACGGCGCACAGGTGCACCCGCTCACCACGGTGACCCGGGTCCGCCCGCTCGCCGGCGGGGGCTACCAGGTCGACACCCGGTGGACGAAGGCGAAGCCTGTCGCGACGTAGCGCCACCAAGACGTTCACCGCCGAGCAGGTCGTCTTCTCGGCCGCCGCACTCGGCACCCAGAAGGCTGCTGCACCGGCTCAAGTCCGAGGGCGACCTCCCGAACGTCTCGGACCGGCTGGGCCACCTGACCCGGACCAACTCGGAGTCGATCCTCGGTGCGATCGCCCCGCAGGGCGCGGACGTGGACTACACCGACGGTGTCGCCATCACCTCCTCCTGGCACCCCGACGAGCACACCCACATCGAGCCGGTGCGCTACGGCAAGGGCAGCAACGCGATGTCGCTCATGCAGACCGTGCTCACCGACGGCGACGGCGACCAGCCGCGCTGGCGGGTGTGGCTCAAGGAGCCTGTGGAAGGAGCGCCGGCGGGTCCGCGACCTCTACGACGTCAAGCACTGGTCCGAGCGCGTGGTCATCGCGCTGGTCATGCAGTCGGTGGACAACTCGATCACCACCTTCCCGAAGAAGGTCGCCGGGAAGTGGGTGCTGTCCTCCAAGCAGGGGCACGGCGAGCCGAACCCGACCTGGATCCCCGCCGCCAACGACGCCGTGCGGCGCATGGCGGCCGCGATGGGCGGCGGCACCGCCGGTGGCACCATCGGCGAGCCGTTCAACCGGCCGCTCACCGCGCACTTCATCGGCGGCTGCACGATCGGCGACAGCCCGGAGACCGGCGTGGTCGACGCCTACCAGCGGATGTACGGACACCCCGGTCTGCACATCGTGGACGGCTCGGCGATCTCGGCCAACCTGGGCGTGAACCCGTCGCTCACGATCACCGCGCAGGCGGAGCGGGCGATGGCGTACTGGCCCAACAAGGGCGAGGAGGACGCTCGTCCGGCGCTGGGGGAGTCCTACGCCCGGATCGAGCCGATCGCGCCCAAGGCGCCGGTGGTCCCCGCGGACGCCCCGGCGGCGCTGCGGCTGCCCATCGTGGGCGTCAGGCTGAGCCCGAGGACTTTTGCGCAGAACTTGTTCCGTCGCGGCGTAACCCGCTGTTGGCGCCCTCGTTGAACTCCACGAGCCCGGGAATCACGCTCCCTCCCGAAGCCCGGGCTCGGTCCAGGCACTGTCCATCAGGCTGCGTGGACAATCAGGACCCGGCCACCCTCCCTCCCCGGCCGGGTCCTGGTGCGTTTTCCCCCGCTGGTCCGTCAACCCTTGACACACTGAGATTGCCACACCAGTATGGGTGCTGCCGGTGACATCCGCCGGCACTCATCTCGGGGGGATTTCTCATGCTTCGTTCGACCCGTTCGATCGCCACGGCACTCGGTTCGGCGGTCATCGCGCTGCTCTTCCTGGCCTGGGGGCCGGCGGCCTTCGCGGCCTCGCAGAACTGGTACTCCTCGTCCTCGCCGCTGACGGCGAGCGAGGACGGCACCATCCGCGCCAAGGCCTACGGCACGGCGTACACCAAGGACGGCATGCTCAAGAACCACACGTTCTACCGCGACCCGCACGGCTACAACCGCGGCGCCTACACGGAGACGACCTACTCCTACAAGACCGGCGGCCCCTACGGCGAGCAGTGGGGGATCGAGACCGGCAAGGACCAGAGCGCGCGCAACACCACCAACTCCTGGGTCGACCAGTACGACGCCGACGACTACTCCAGCCGGAGCGCGAGCCAGGGCCGGGTGCACGTGAAGACCTGCGAGGACCAGTACCTCAGCCCCGACCCGTGCAGCCGGAAGCCGTACTTCACCTTCGTCATCTGAGGTGAGCATCGCCGTCAGTGACTTGCGCTGCGCCTACGGGCGCGGGGCGAGCCCCGTCGTGGACATCGACTCCTTCGGGGTCGAGGACGGGGTGTGTGGCCTGGTCGGGGTCAACGGAGCGGGGAAGTCCACCCTGCTCCGCACCCTGGCCGGGTGCCGTCGACCCGTCGGGGGTCGGGTCACCGTCGACGGCGTCGACCTCTATGGTCGGCGCCGTCGCACGGTCCTGGACCGGATCGGCTACATGCCGCAGCAGGCTGGACCTGCCCGGCGAGCCTGCGGGTGGCCGATGCCCTGGCCTACGCGAGTCTGGGTGCGTGACGTCCCGGCCAGGGTGGCGGGGGCCAGGAACCCGGCGATCCTCGAGCGGGTCGGCCTGGCCACGCGGGGCCGGGACCGGGTGCGGCACCTGTCCGGCGGCATGCAGCGCCGGCTCGCGCTGGCCGTGGCCCTGGTGACCGAGCCGGACGTGCTGCTCCTCGACGAGCCCACGACCGGCCTCGACCCCGAGCAGCGGGCCGGCCTGCGCGGCATCCTGGCCGCCCTCGGTTCGAGCGCCGTGACGGTGCTCAGCAGTCACGTGATGGAGGACGTGGTGATGATGGCCGAGCAGGCTGGCCGTGCTCGAGGCGGGCCGGCTGCTCCACGTCGGCCCGACCGCGGCCTTCGTCGACGCCCACGGCGGCCCGGAGCACTCCGCGGAGCAGGCGTTCCTCGTGACGATCGCGCGGGCCCGTTCGTGAGCCGCTGGCGCACCTGGCTCGGGGGCGAGCGGGTGCTCGCGCTCCGGTGCTCGCGCTGCTCGGCGCCGCCGCGGCGTACGCGCTGGGCCGCACGGAGTGGATCGGCTCGTGGAAGCAGGCGCTCGACTGGGGTGCGGGCAGCGTGGCCCTGGTCGGGCCGGTGGCGGCGGGCTGCGCCTGCCTGGCCTACGCCCGGCTGCGCTCCTCGGCGATGCACGAGGTGCTCCTGCAGAGCCGGTGGGACGCACTGCGCTGGTTGCAGCCCTTCCTCGCCGTCTGGGCCCTGGGCTGCACCGCGATGCTGCTGCTGACCGTGTCGACCACGACCGCGGCGAGCCTGGCCGGCGTGCCGGCCTACCCGCGGTACGTGTGGATCCTCGTGCCGGCCTGGCTGGTGCTCGGCTGCCAGAGCGCGATCGGCGCCGCGATCGGGTGGGCGAGCGGCCGTCCGTGGGCGGCGCCCGCCGCCGCGGTGCTGGTCTTCCTGCTCTTCCTGTGGACCGTCGTCGGGCCGATGCCCGCGCTGTTCAGCACCGGCGGCGCGGGCTCGCTCACCGGAGCGACGTTCCGGCCGTTGCCCACCCTCGGGCGCGGGGTGCTCGCGATCGGCCTCGCCTGGGCCGTGCTGGCCCTGGCACACCGCGGGCTGGCCGTCGCGACCCGGACCCGGTGGGCGGTGGGCCTCGCCGCGCTGGTCCTGCTCGGCCTCGGCTGGGTGTGGACGCCCGACGACAGCGACGGGCACTACGGCCCCGTCGCGCACCCGGCCGTGACCTGCGCCGGACGGGCGCCGGAGGTCTGCGTCTACCGCGAGATCCCCCGCCCGCTGGCCGACCTCAGCGCGCAGGCACAGCGGCTGGCCAAGCCGCTGATCGCGATCGGGGCGCGGCTCCCGGCGCGCTTCTCCCAGACCGCCGGTGGTGACGGCCGGCCGGGGGAGGGCTGGGTGGGGCTGATGGCCGAGGAGGAGTCGCGCACGAGCGTCAGCGAGCGCTCGGTGTTCTGGACCCTGCTCACGCCTGCGCGGTGCGCGCCGGACTTCACCGAGAGCGCGACGCCGCCACCCTTCGACGAGCGCCACCTGATCAGCCGGTGGATCTCCGTGCAGGTCGGTGACCTGGAGCCGGGCCCACGCGACGCCGACTTCCGGTGGCTGAGCGGCGATCCGGCGCTCCAGGCGGCGTGGGTACGCCGGACCTACGACCAGGCTCGCGACCTGCGACTTCGCGGCGATCCGGATGCCCGACGGTGTCGGCTAGGTCGGCTAGGCCGGCTAGACCGGCTAGGCTCGGCGAGCGCGGCCCGGTCGGCGGGGCGGGGCGGGGCGGTCGCCCGGGCGTGGGGCCTGGGGGCGGCGCTGGCGGTCTCCCTGGCGCTGGCCGGGGTGGCCCTCGTCGCCGGGGACGCCTACGTCGAGTCTGCCGGTCTTCGAGAACCGCACCACCGTGCTCAACGCGCTGCCCGTGCTCGCCGCGATGGCGCTGGGCTACCCGATGGTGGACCGGTGGCCCGAGCCGACCACGGTGGCCGGGCGGTCGCTGCTGCGCCTGCCCGCCCTGCGCCTGGCGGCCGTGGTCGTGGTGTCCGTGCCGGTCCAGGCTGGCCCTGGTCGCCGCCGGCTGGCGGGCCTCGGCCGCCGCCGTCGTGCTCGGCCTGGTCGGCGTCGCGGCGCTGGCGGTCGCGGCGCTGGGGCTGTGGTACTGGGTGCCCATGTTCGGGGTGCTCGTGGCGTGGGTGCAGGCTCCGCCCGGCGTACCTGGTGTCGTCGGCGGGACCGGCGTGGCTCGGCGGCTCGCTGGGGCTGCTCCTCGCCGGGGGCGCCGGCTACGTCGTGGTGGAGGCCCGGCGGGTGCGCCGCGAGGTCCGTGCGCTCGATACGATTCGCCCATGACGGTGCCCCAGGAGACCCATGCCGAGCACGACCTGGTCCTGGTGGTGGACTTCGGGGCGCAGTACGCGCAGGCTGATCGCCCGCAGGGTGCGCGAGGCGCGGGTGTACTCCGAGATCGTCCCGCACACGATGCCGATCGCCGACATGGTCGCCCGCGGGCCCAAGGCGATCATCCTCTCCGGCGGCCCGTCCTCGGTCTACGCGGACGGTGCGCCCGGCATCGACCCGGCGCTCTTCGACGCCGGCACCCCGGTCTTCGGCATGTGCTACGGCTTCCAGCCGATGGCCCAGGGCCTCGGCGGCACGGTCTCGGCCACCGGTGCCCGCGAGTACGGCCGCACCCAGGTGCACGTCGGCCGGGCCGGCACCCTGCTCGGCGGCATCCCGACCGAGCACAAGGTGTGGATGTCGCACGGCGATTCCGTCACCGCGGCCCCTGCTGGCTTCGAGGTGCTCGCCTCCACCGCCGGCACCCCCGTCGCCGCCTTCGAGAACGTCGACCGCGGCTTCGCCGGCGTCCAGTGGCACCCCGAGGTGCTGCACTCCGAGCACGGCCAGAAGGTGCTCGAGCACTTCCTGTGGGACATCGCCGGCTGCCGCCAGACCTGGACCATCGGCAACATCGCCGAGGAGCAGATCGAGCGGATCCGCGAGCAGGTCGGCCCCGACGGCCGCGCCATCTGCGGCCTGTCCGGTGGCGTCGACTCCGCGGTCGCCGCTGCCATCGTGCAGAAGGCCATCGGCGACCGCCTCACCTGTGTCTACGTCGACCACGGCCTTATGCGCCAGGGTGAGACCGAGCAGATCGAGCGCGACTTCGTCGCCTCCACCGGCGCCAAGCCTGGTGGTCGTCGACGCCGAGAAGCAGTTCCTCGACGCTCTCGCCGGGGTCTCCGACCCCGAGACCAAGCGCAAGATCATCGGCCGCGAGTTCATCCGCACCTTCGAGGCCGCCGAGACTCGACATCATCAAGGACGCCCCCGAGGGCACCAAGGTCGGCTTCCTGGTCCAAGGCACCCTCTACCCCGACGTCGTCGAGTCCGGTGGGGGAGCGGGCACCTCCAACATCAAGTCCCACCACAACGTCGGCGGCCTGCCCGAGGACCTCGAGTTCCAGGCTCGTCGAGCCGCTGCGCACCCTGTTCAAGGACGAGGTCCGCCTCGTCGGCGAGCAGGCTCGGCCTGCCGCCCGAGATCGTCTGGCGCCACCCGTTCCCCGGCCCCGGGCTCGGCATCCGGATCATCGGCGAGGTCACCCGCGAGCGTCTCGACATCCTGCGCGCCGCGGATGCGATCGCCCGCGCCGAGCCTGACCGCGGCGGGCCTGGACCGCGACATCTGGCAGTTCCCGGTGGTGCTCCTCGCCGACGTACGAAGCGTGGGGGTGCAGGGCGACGGCCGCACCTACGGCCACCCCGTCGTCCTCCGCCCGGTCACCTCCGAGGACGCGATGACCGCCGACTGGGCCCGGCTGCCCTACGACGTGCTGGAGCGGATCTCGACCCGGATCACCAACGAGGTGGCCGAGGTCAACCGGGTCACCGTCGACATCACCAGCAAGCCGCCGGGCACCATCGAGTGGGAGTGAGCCTCAACAGCCGCGCCGCACCTGGTTGATCCACGCCTTGTAGGCCACGTGCTCGGCACGGAGGCTCCTCGCCGGGCCAGTCGTCGGGCAGCAGCGCGGCGGGGAGCACGGGGTCGGTGAGCAGGTGGCGGCCCGAGGTCGCGCAGGCGGTGAAGCGCAGCACGGGGTCGTCGGTGTGCGTGGCGTCGAGCAGGTCCCGCGCCGTGCGCGCCCAGCCGTCGAGGTCCCACAGCCGGGCCGCGAGCCTGCGCCGGCTCGGCCTGGGGGCCGCCGGTGAACCGCTCGCACACCTCCTCGACCGCGGCGGGCCAGGTGAGGTCCAGGTTGGCCGGCCGGGTCCACACGCCCTCGCGCAGGCTCGGCGAGGCGCAGCCCGGTGAGGGTGGCGCGCAGGTCGGCGCGCTCGGCGGCGGTCCGCCCGGCCGTGGTGACCACCACGAGCTCCCACTCGCCGCCCCACGCGTGGCGCCGCGGGTGGGCCGCCTGCTCCTGGCGGCGCTGGCGCTCGAGCAGCCGGTCGGCGAGCCGGAAGCGCCCGTCCTCGTCGCGGACCACGTCACCCGCCGTGCTCATCCGGGAGAGGGCAACGCGGACGGTGGGCTCGGCGAAGCCGACGACGGCGGCCGCCGCGACCATCTCGCGGGTGGACAGGCTCGGGACCTCCGCGGCCAGCATCAGGGTGAGCAGGGCCGAGCGGGTCGTGACGGGCTTCAGGACGGGCATGGCACCGCGCATGTTACGACGATCGGACGGCTGGAGAAAAAGTGTTGTGACCTATGTCTAACACTCTTGGTTCGGTCGTCCGACTTGCGTAATAGTGCGGGCATGACGACGACCCCCACCGCCCGCCTCGCCGGGCGCACCCTGATGATGTCCGGCGGCAGCCGGGGCATCGGCCTGGCCATCGGGCTGGCCGCTGCACGGGAGGGCGCCAACGTCGTCCTGCTCGCCAAGACCGACGCCCCCGACCCGCGGCTGCCCGGCACGGTGCACACGGCCGCGGCCGAGATCGAGGCCGCGGGCGGCCGGGCGCTCGCGGTCGTCGGCGACGTCCGCGACGAGGCGTCGGTCGAGGAGGCCGTGGCGCGGGCCGTCGAGCGCTTCGGTGGCATCGACATCTGCGTCAACAACGCCTCGGCCATCGCGCTCGCCCCCACCGCGGAGCCTGCCGGTCAAACGCTTCGACCTGATGACCCAGATCCAGGCTCCGCGGGACCTACCTGCTGACCCGCGCCTGCCTGCCGCACCTGCGCGTCGGCACGAACCCGCACATCCTCTCGCTCAGCCCGCCGCTCAACCTCTCGCCCGAGTGGCTGGGCAAGCACCCGGCGTACACCCTGGCGAAGTACGGCATGTCCCTGCTCACCCTGGGCTGGGCGGCGGAGTACGCCGAGGACGGCGTCGCTGCCAACTGCCTGTGGCCCGAGACGCTCATCGCCACCGCCGCGGTCCAGAACCTGCTCGGCGGCGACGAGGCGGTCGCCCGGGCGCGCACCCCCGAGATCGTCGCCGACGCGGCGATCGAGATCCTCACCCGTCCCTCGCGCGAGCAGACCGGCGAGGCCCTGCTGGACGTGGACGTGCTGCGCCAGGCGGGCGTGAGCGACCTGTCGTCGTACGGCGACGGGGACGACCTGGAGCTCGACATCTTCGTGGACCCGCGATGAGCGCGCCGCGCCCCGACGCGTACGCCGCCCTGCTGGGCATCGACGTCACCGGGAACGGTGGAGGCCGGGCCACCGCCCGGGTCCGGGTGAGCGAGGACCACCTGAACCCGCACGGGACGGCGCACGGCTCGTTCCTGTTCTCCCTGGCCGGCGTCGCGCTCGCCGCGGCCGCCAACGACGACGAGCACTCGGGGGTCGTCAGCGCGGTGCACATCGACTACCTGAGCCCGGCGCGGGCCGGCGACGACCTGGTCGCGACCGCGGAGGTCGCCGAGCGGATGCCGAAGGAGGACCTCTTCGTGGTGCGGGTCTGCCGCGGCGAGGAGGTCGTCGCCCGCGCCGGGGGACGGGCCAACCGCCGCAAGCGCTGACGTCGCGCGCCGTATCCGCGCCCGGCGCAGGGGTACCCCGGAGGTCGGCACCGACCGACGACGAGGGAGACCCATGACCGCCGACGCCGAGCAGGACAAAGTCTGGTCGAGCCTGATGAGGGACATGCCGATCGGCATGCTCACGACCTTCGGGCCGGACGGTCCGCGCAGCGTGCCGATGGCGCGCCAGGAGGTCGACCCGAGCGCGGAGCCTGTGGTTCATCACGGCTCGCGACACCGCGCACGTGCGTGCGCTGGAGTCGGAGCCGACGGTCGCGCTGACGTTCTCGGCGCGTGACTCGTGGGTGGCGCTGCGCGGACGGGCGTCCGTGGTGGAGGACCAGGCGAAGGCTGGAGGAGCCTGTGGACCACCTTCGCCGAGGCGTGGATGCCCGAGGGCCCCGAGGACCCGAACGCCGTCCTGCTGCGCGTGGACGTCGAGGCGGGGGAGTACTGGGACACCCCGGGCGGCAAGGTCGCCTCGCTGATCAGCCTCGCCAAGACCAAGGCTCACCGGCGAGACCTACGACGCCGACCACGGCACCGTGACGCCCTGACCCGACACCCGCGCGTCAGCGACCCGCGGACCCGTCCTTCACCTGCCGTTCGCCGAGGGCCAGGACGCTCCCGGCCATGTCACTTCACTCTCGGGCGCGCCTCGCGGCGCTGACCGCCCTGCCCGCACTCACCGCCGCCCTCGGCCTGCCGCTGCTCACCGCGCCGGCGAGCGCCGCCGCGAGCGAGGTCCACATCAACGAGGTCGAGTCGAACGGCGACAGCGCCGGGGACTGGGTCGAGATCCTCAACACCGGCACGACCGCCGTGGACGTCTCCGGCTGGGGCGTCCTCGACGACGACTCCTCGCACACGCCGGCGCGGATCCCGAGTGGGACGGTGCTGCAGCCGGGCGCCTACTACGTGGTGACCGTGGAGCCCGGCTTCGGGCTCGGTGCGGCCGACCAGGCGCGGCTGCTGACCGGCGCGGGCACGGTGGTCGACTCCACCAGCCTGGAGCGCGCACGCGAGCACGACCTGGGGCCGCTGCCCCAACGGCACCGGCGCCTTCGCCACCACGCAGGCGGCGACCAAGGGTGGCGCCAACCAGTGCGCCGTCGCCACCCAGGCGTGGCCGGGTGGCGGCAGCGTCGCGACGGCCGACGGGACCAACGTCTTCGGCAGCGACCTGAGCGGGCTGGCCTACGACGGCACCGGCACCCTGTGGGGTGCGCAGAACAGCGGCAAGCTTGTGGCGCCTGGTGCCGAACGGCTCCGGAGGCTGGAAGCCGGACACCACCTCGGGCTGGACCAGCGGCAAGAGCGTGCGGTTCCCGGGCGGCAGCGGCAGCCCCGACGCGGAGGCGGTCGCGGTCACCGGTGCCGGCGCGTCGGCGGGGGTGTTCGTGGGGAGCGAGCGCGACGGCTCGGCCAGCGGCACCAGCCGCCTCTCCGTCCTGCGGTACGACGTCAGCGGCTCCGCCACGAGCCTGAGCGCCACCCGCGAGTGGAACCTCACCGCGGACCTCCCGGCGGTCTCCGCCAACGGCGGCATCGAGGCGCTGACCTTCGTGCCGGACGCGGCCCTGACGGCGGCCGGGTTCCGGACGAGCACGGGGGCGACGTACGACCCGGCGAGCCTATCCGGCGCACTTCGGCGGGATCTTCCTCGTCGGCATCGAGACCGGCGGAGCGGTGCACGGCTACGTGCTGAACGAGGCGGGCGGCTTCACCAGGCTCACCTCCTTCGCGAGCGGCCTCGCGGGGGTGATGGACCTGGAGTGGGAGCCTGCGCTGGGCACCCTGTGGGCGGTCTGCGACGACACCTGCTCGGGCAAGGCAGCCACCTTCAAGGTCGCCCCCACCGGAGCCTTCACCGCGGCCGCGGTCTACGACCGCCCGAGCGGGATGCCGAACTACAACAACGAGGGCTTCGCGATCGCGCCGCAGAGCACCTGCGCGAGCGACCGCAAGCCGGTGGTGTGGGCCGACGACGGCAACGACGGCAGCCACGCGCTGCGCACCGGCACGGTGTCCTGCTCGGGGCGCTGAATCGCCTGGCCGCGGCGGCGAGTGAGAGGACCGTGCCGGGGTAACGCCCGGTGATGGACACCGAACAAGTCATCTGGCTCGTCGTCGCGGTCGTGGTCGTCCTCGCGGTGCTCGCGCTCGCCGCGAGCCTGTTGAGCCGCAGGCGCAAGCGCGACGAGGAGCACCGGCGGGTGCGGGCCGCCGAGCCTGCGCGTCGAGGCGGAGCAGCACGCCCGGTCCCTGCCGGACGCCGAGATCGCAGCCCGGGAGCAGCGGCTGGAGGCCGAGCGCCTGCGGGTCGAGGCCGAGCGGGCGCAGGAGCGTGCCACGGAGGCCGAGACGGGCTACCTCCAGCAGGCGGCCCAGCGCGAGGACCGGCTGCGCGAGGCCGAGCGGATCGACCCCGACGGCACCGGCGGTGCGCACCGCCGGGACGGCTGAGGCGGTGGTGGTGGTGCTCGCGGCCAAGTAGTCGCGAAGGCTCCCCAAACTAGAACACGTTCCAGTACGCTCCCGGGATGAGCAAGACCGCGTCCCTGGCCCGGGTCGGGCTGGTGTACCTGATCGCGTTCGGTGCCGCCACGGCGTACCTCCTCGCCGGTCCCGACACCGGTCACCTCTGGCTGGACGGGCTCCTCGCCGACCTCCTCGCGACGTTCGTGGTGTTCGCCGGTAGCCGCACGCTGCGCAACTCCAGCCTGCTACGACCCGTACTGGAGCGTGCTCCCGCCGTTCCTGGTGGTGTTCTGGCTCCTCGCCGGGCGCGGCCTCGACGGCGTCGACGACGGCCGCGCGGTGCTGCTGATGATCGTCGTGCTCGTGTGGGCCGTCCGGCTCACCGGCAACTGGCTGCACGACTGGCCCGGCCTGCACCACGAGGACTTCCGCTACGCACCCTTGCGCGAGGGTGCGGGCCGGTTCGGCATCGTCGCCGACCTCGTGGCGATCCACCTGGTGCCGACGCTCATCGTCTTCCTCGGCCTCGTGCCGGCGTACGCCGTGCTGGCGCGCCCCGGCGAACCGCTCGGCTGGCTCGACGTGGTCGCGACGGTCGTCGGCATCGGTGCCCCCGTCCTGCAGTACGTCGCCGACGCGCAGATGCGGGCCTTCATCAAGGTGCGTCAGCCCGGGCAGGCCATGGAGAGCGGGCTGTGGTCGTGGTCGCGGCACCCGAACTACTTCGGCGAGATCGCCTTCTGGTGGTCGCTCGCGCTGTTCGGCATCGCGGGCGCACCGGAGGACTGGTGGTGGCTGGTCGTCGGCGGGGTCGCGATGACGGCGATGTTCCAGGGCGCCAGCATCCCGATGATGGAGAAGCGCAGCCTGGAGCGGCGCCCGGCGTACCAGGACGTGATCGACCGGGTGCCGCGGCTGGTCCCGCGTCCTCCCCGCCGGGCGTGAGGCGGCCGTGAGCCGTCCCCGCGTCGTGGTCGCCGGGCTCGGCGACAGCGGTCTGCTGACCGCGATCCGCCTGGCCCGTGCCGACGTCGAGGTGGTCGGCGTGTCCAGCAAGCCCGGCCTGGTCAGTGGCCAGGAGACCGGCCTGCGGCTGGCCCGGCCCGACGACTGGTCGCGCGACTACCGGATCGGCTTCGACCGCTTCCGCCGCCTCGACGCCGCTCGCGTGGTGCACGCCGAGCCTGACCGGTCTGGACCTCCAGGCGCGCAAGATCGTCACCACCACGCCCGATCCTCAGGACATCCCCTACGACGTCCTGGTGATCGCCACCGGCGTCAGCAACGGCTTCTGGCGCCGTCCGGCCTTCCAGACCGACGCGGATGTCTCGACCGCGCTCGCGAGCGACCACGCGCGGCTCGCCGCGGCGGACTCCGTGCTGGTCGTCGGCGGGGGTGCGGCGGCGGTGAGCACCGCCCTGCAGGTCGCGACCCGGTGGCCCGACCGGGCCGTGACGCTGGCGTTCCCGGGTGAGCGGGCGCTGCCGCGGCACCACCCCCGGGTGTGGTCGGTCGCCCGTCGCAGACTGCTCCGGGCGGGTGTCGAGTCTGTTGCCCGGCCACCGTGCGCGCCTCGCGCCGGGCTTCGTCCCCGACGCGATCACCACCGGCCCGGTGGAGTGGTCCTCCGGCGAGCCGGCGACGCCCGCGGACGCGGTGGTGTGGGCGATCGGGCGGGTCCGGCCGAACACCGGCTGGCTGCCCCCGCAGGCTGCTCGACGCGGACGGCTTCGTCCGGGTCGGCCCCACGCTCGAGGTGCCCGGGGCGCCCGGCGTCTTCGCGATCGGTGACGTGGCCGCCACCGACCCGCTGCGCACCTCGGCGCGCAACCGGGCCGACGGGCTGCTCGCCCGCAACGTCATCGCCCACCTCGCGGGGCGGCCGCTGGCGTCGTACCGGGGGCGGGAGACGCGGTGGGGCTCGGTGCTCGGCCCGGAGCAGGACGGGCTGCGGGTGTTCGCGCCCTCGGGTCACCCGTTCCGCTTCCCCGCGTGGTCGGTACGACGGGTGCTGCAGCCGTGGGTCGTGCGGCGCGGGATCTACCGCGGCGTTCGCCGAGGCTGAGAACCACGACGCGGCGTGCCCCTGCGCGAGGGGCACGCCGCGAGGTGGACAGGGTGCGTCAGGTGAAGAGGCTGACGCCGCCCGGGCCGACCAGCAGGCCCACCACGATGAGCACGATCCCCCACAGGAGGCTCGCCACGAACGAGGCTCACGATCCCCGACACGACGAGGATGACGGCCAGGATCCACAAGATGAGTGACATTGTTTCCCTCCAGATTCGTTCGGGCCCTCCGGCCCGGATCACTGGTACCCCGGCATCCGCGGCGTAGACGGGGGTCAGGCCGGCGTACGCAGGTCGGTGCCGTCGGAGGCGAGCAGCACCGCACCGACCAGGCTCGCCCGCTCGCCGAACTCGCTCGCGCGCAGCGGCGTGCTCGTGGCCGAGTCCAGGGCGTGGCGGCGCAGGCCCACCCGGGCCGGCTCCAGGAGGTGGTCGCCGGCCTTGGCGAGGCTCGCCACCGATGATCACGATCTCGGGGTTGATCAGGTTGACGATCGTCGCGATCGCCCAGCCCAGGTGCAGACCGGCGTCCTCGAGCGCACGCCGTGCGGCGCCGTTGCCGCTCGCCGCCGCCTCGACGACCTCGTCGAAGGTCGCGCCGGGCAGCCTGGTCGGCGAGCATCTCGGTGACGACGGTGGTCGAGTTCGTAGGCCTCCAGGCAGCCACGGCTGCCGCACCGGCACAGCGGGCCCTGGTCGTCGAGGGTCAGGTGGCCGATCTCGCCGGCCGTGCCGTGCGCGCCGTGGAACACCCGGTCGTCGAGGATCAGCCCGGCGCCGACGCCGGAGGAAACCTTGACGAACACGGCGTGCCGCGCGCCCCGGGCGACCCCGGCGCGGTGCTCGGCGAGAGCGCCGAGGTTGGCGTCGTTCTCGACCAGGGCGGGTACGCCGAACACGCTGGTCGCCAGCGAGCGGGCATCGGTGTCGTCCCAGCCGGGGAAGATCGCCGGCGTCCCGATGGTGTCGTGGATGACCGGCGCCGGCAGGCCGAGCCCGACGGTGCGCACCTCGGTGAGGTCGGGGTGCAGCCGCTCGGCGACCTCGCGTGCCTTCCGCAGGGCGTCGGGAGGCGGCAGCGGGGTCCGCACCGGGAGGCGCTCCTCGGTGATCACGTTGCCGGTCAGGTCGCCGACGGCGACCGAGAGGTGCGAGTGGCCGAAGTCGATGCCGAGCACGACCCCCACGCTCCCGGAGAGTCGCACGGAGGAGCCACGGCGCCCGGCACCGGCGGTCGCGTCGACCAGACCGCGGGCGGAGAGGTCGCGCACGATGTTGGAGACGGTGGCCCGGGCCAGGCCGGTCGCCCGGGCGATGTCGGCCTGCGTGTGCGGCACGTGGCCGTCCCCGTCGGCGTCGCCCGGCTGCCGCAGCACGTCGAGGACGCGCTGCTCGTTCGCCGACCGCAGCGCGCCGGCGGACCGGGCGGGCTGCGCATCGGGGTCGCTCATGGGGAGCACCCTGCCCGTCGTACCTAAGAATGGTCAAGTGCCATCCATTAATCGCTGTCAGAACCGAGATCGAGCGATTTTGTGTTCAAGTCTTGACCATTAACGTGTGAGCCACGACACTCGGAGTCGCAACGATGCTCGCCTTCGAGCTCCTGAAATGCCTCGCCGAGGAGGAACATGTCCATCCAGATCCGCCGTCCCGCGGTCAGCCTGATCGCGGCCCTGACGGCCGCCGCCAGCCTCGCCGCGTGTGGGGGCAACGACGACAGCAGCAACGACGGCGGTTCGGGCTCCGCCAAGGTGACCGCCGCCTGCAAAGCCTGGACAACCCGCCGCAGAGCGGTGCGGCCGCCCCGACCGACCTGAACCTGGGCAAGGCCTCCGGCAAGGTCGGCGTGATCCTGCCCGACACGACCTCGTCGACGCGCTACGAGCTCTACGACAAGCCGCTGCTCGGCAAGGCCCTCAAGGAGGCCGGCATCCAGGCCGACATCCAGAACGCCCAGGGCTCGGTGCAGAAGTTCGCCTCGATCGCGCAGAACATGATCGGCGACGGTGTCGACGTCCTCATCATCGACTCCATCGACGCCGCCTCCGGTGCGAGCGTGGAGAAGCAGGCCGCGGCCGCGGGCGTGAAGGTCATCGACTACGACCGGGTCAACCTCGGCGGCTCGGCGCCGTACTACGTGTCCTTCGACAACGAGGACGTCGGCAAGCTCCAGGCGCAGACGATGCTGGACTGCCTGGACCAGCAGGACGTGAAGAACCCGAAGGTCATCATCATGAACGGCGGCACGGACGTCGACAACAACGCCGTGCTCTTCTCCAAGGGCGCGCACACCGTGCTCGACCCGCTGAAGAAGGACGGCAAGGTCGACATCGTCGGCGAGCAGACCGTCCTCGGCTGGAAGAACGAGAACGCCCCGCAGCCGTTCGCCCAGACGCTGACCTCCGCCGACGGCGTGGTCGAGGGCGTGGTCGCGGCCAACGACGGCATCGCGAACGCGATCATCGGCGGCCCGCTGACGGACAACGGTCTCGCCGGCCACGTCGTGATCACCGGTCAGGACGCCTCCGTCGAGGGCCTGCAGAACGTCATCACCGGCAAGCAGAGCATGACGATCTTCAAGGACGTCAGCCTGGAGGCGCAGGCCGCCGCCCAGACTCGCGATCGCACTGATCCAGGGCAAGGACCCGTCGTCGGTCGGCCTGAAGCTCGTCCGACTTCGCCGACCCGGAGAGCCCGGCTCACAAGATCCAGGCGCTGCTCCTGCCGGCCCAGGTCATCACCCAGGCCAACGTCAAGGACGTCGTCGACGCCGGCGCCCTGACCACGGCGGAGCCTCTGCAAGAACATCGAGGACGCCTGCGCCAAGGCTCGGCCTGTCCTGATCCCGTCCGTGGCGGTGGCCGGCTCGACCGGCCACCGCCACGGCGCTGCTCGCCCGCACCTCGTAGACCCGAACGGACCCTCGTGACCTCACCGATCCTGCAGATCAGCAAAGCCTGAACAAGAGCTTCGGCCCCGTGCACGTCCTGCGCGACGTGGATCTGGCCGTCTATCCCGGCGAGGTCACCGCCCTCGTCGGCGACAACGGCGCCGGCAAGTCGACGCTGGTGAAGTGCATCGCCGGCATCCACGGCATCGACTCGGGCGAGGTCACCTTCGAGGGCGTCCCGGTCAGCCTCGACGACCCGCGGGTCGCGACCGGGCTCGGCATCGAGTTCGTCTACCAGGACCTCGCGCTGGCCGACAACCTCGACATCACCCAGAACATGTTCCTCGGCCGCGAGATCCGCCGCCTCGGCGCCTTCCTCGCCGACGGGGAGATGGAGAAGAAGGCCCGCGAGACCCTGGAGGGCCTGTCCGTGCGGACCGTCTCCTCGGTCCGTCAGAAGGTCGCCAGCCTCTCCGGCGGCCAGCGCCAGACGGTCGCCATCGCCAAGGCCGTGCTGTGGAACAGCAAGGTCGTCGTCCTCGACGAGCCGACCGCGGCGCTCGGCGTCGCCCAGACCCGCCAGGTGCTCGACCTGGTCCGCCGCCTCGCCGACCAGGGCCGCGGCGTCGTCCTCATCTCGCACAACATGAACGACGTCATGGAGGTCGCCGACCGGGTGGTGGCCCTCTACCTCGGGCAGGTCGCCGCGGAGGTCAAGACCAGCGAGAGCAGCACCACCCAGATCGTCGAGCCTGATCACCGCCGGCCGCAGCGGCGACATCGGGCTCGCGCCGGCCGTCGCGAACGAGAGCATCTGAGGAGCCGAGATGACCACCTCGCCCACCACCGGCCCCGCGACCCAGCAGCGCGGCGGCTTCTCCCTCGACGTCGAGGAGCGCTCCATCGGCAACGCCTTCCGGGACTGGATCGGGCGGCTGCGCTCGGGCGACCCGGGTGCGCTGCCGAGCGTGCTCGGCCTCGTCGTGCTGACGCTGATCTTCATGCAGGTCAGCGACAAGTTCCTCGGCCGCTACAACATCGGCAACCTGCCCGGGCAGGGCGCCTACATCGCCGTGATCGCGATGGGGCTGGTGTTCGTGCTCCTGCTCGGCGAGATCGACCTGTCCGCCGGTACGGCGGGCGGAGCGGCGGCCGGCATCGCCGCTGTCGGGATCTTCCACGGCCAGTCTGCACGGCCAGGCTCCCCGACTTCATGTACTGGTCGCTCGTGGTCGGCCTCGCGCTCGCCACCGCGCTCGCCGCCTGGCTCAAGGCCTGGACCGGGGCGGTGGTCGTCGCGCTCGGCTTCGTGCTGGTGGTCACCAACCTGACCCAGCACCTCGTGCCCGGCCTGATCGCGGCGGTCTGCATCGGCGCCGCGGTCGGCACCCTCAACGGCTACCTCGTCGCGAAGGTCGGCATCCCGAGCCTCGTGGTCACCCTGGCGCTCTTCCTCGCCTGGCAGGGCGTCGTCCAGTTCGCGCTGCAGGGCCAGCCGATCAACGTCTCGCAGTTCCAGGCTGTGGCACGACCTCACCTACGGCACGCTCAGCGTGACGTGGAGCCTGGGTCTTCGTCATCGTCGTCGTCGCGGGCTACGTCGCCTACACCGTGCTGGAGTCGCTGCGGGCCAAGCGGGCCGGCCTGGCCCGTGACGCGCTCAGCCTGGTGCTGCTGCGCGGCGGCGCGCTCGCGCTCGCCGGCCTCGTCATCACCGCGCTCGCCAGCGGCAACCGGAGCCTCAACCCGTACCGCACCATCCAGGGCATCCCGATCGCCGCCGTCGTGGTGATCACCTTGATGATCGCCTGCACCCTGCTGCTGTCGAAGACCACCTGGGGACGCCACCTGTACGCCACCGGCGGCAACGAGGAGGCTGCGCGCCGCGCCGGCATCGACGTGGTGCACATGAAGGTCACCGCCTTCATCCTGTGCTCGGCCTTCGGCGCCTTCGGCGTGATCATGCTGGTGTCCTTCCAGTCCTCGGCCTCGCTCGACCTCGGTGGCGGCAACACGCTGCTGTTCTCGGTCGCGGCGGCGGTGATCGGCGGCACGTCCCTCTTCGGTGGCCGCGGCAAGCCGCGCGACGCCGTGATCGGCGCGCTGGTGATCGTGATCATCCCGAACGGGCTGCTGCTGCGCCCGAGCCTGGACCCGCAGTGGCAGCAGGTGGCGACCGGCGTCGTCCTGCTGCTCGCGGCGGCGGTGGACGCCATCTCGCGGAGGCGGGCCCGGACCCGCTGACGGGCGTCGCGCTGACGGCGTTCACCGAGTCTTCACCGCCGCACGGGGTGCATTGCGTCGGACCCTGCGCCTAGGGTCGGTCGGGTCCCGCATCCCTGCTCGGAGGAACGCTCGTGCGACGTCTGCTGACCGTCCTGCTCACCCTGGCCGTCCTGGCTCCGCTCGGCGCGCTGCTGGCGCCGGCCGACGCGCACCCGCCCGGTGGGCACGGCCACCGCGAGCCGGTCCGGTTCGCGACCTTCAACGCCTCGCTCAACCGCGGCGCGCAAGGGGAGCCTGGTCGCCGACCTGTCCACCCCCGGCGACCCGCAGGCGAGCAATGTCGCCGAGACCATCCAGCGGGTCGACCCGGACGTGGTGCTGATCAACGAGTTCGACTACGACCCGCGCGCGGTCGACCTCTTCCGGCGCAACTACCTCGAGGTCGGCCACCACGGCGCGGCGCCGGTGCGCTACCCCTACGCCTTCGTCGCGCCGTCCAACACCGGTGTGCCCAGCGGCTTCGACCTCAACAACGACGGCAAGGTCGCCGGTGGGGACGACGCCTTCGGCTTCGGGCTGTTCCCGGGGCAGTACGGCCTGGTCGTCTACTCCAAGTACCCCATCGACACCCGCGCCGCGCGGACCTTCCAGACCTTCCGCTGGAAGGACATGCCCGGTGCCCTGCTGCCCGACGACCCGGCCACCTCCGCGCCCCGCGACTGGTACTCACCCGCCGAGCAGGCGGTCCTCCGGCTCTCCTCCAAGTCGCACTGGGACCTGCCGATCCGGCTGCCCGGGCGCACCGTGCACTTCCTCGTCTCGCACCCGACGCCGCCGACCTTCGACGGCCCGGAGGACCGCAACGGCACCCGCAACCACGACGAGATCCGGTTCTGGGCCGACTACGTCGCCGGGCCGGCCCGCAGCCGCTACATCTACGACGACGCCGGCCGCCGAGGCGGCCTGCGCCCCGGGGCCGGCTTCGTGATCGCCGGCGACATGAACGCCGACCCGAACGACGGCGACTCCGTCGACCACGCCGCGCGCCAGCCTGCTCGACAGCCCGCAGATCGACAGCCGGCTGCCCCCGTCCTCGGCCGGCGCGCCCGAGGCCGCCGTGCTGCAGGGCGGCGCGAACCTCGCCCAGACCGGCGACCCCCGTCTCGACACCGCCGACTTCGCCGACAGCACGCCCGGCAACCTCCGGGTCGACTACGTCCTGCCCTCGCGCCGGCTCCGGCCCGTCGGGGGCGGGGTGTTCTGGCCGGCGACCACCGACCCGCTCTACCGGCTCACCGGGGCCTACCCGTTCCCGACCTCCGACCACCGGATGGTGTGGCTCGACGTGCGCTGACGCGAGAGGGCGGGTGCGCGGATCTCCGCACACCCGCCCCGCAGTGTCCGTCAGGGCCCGGACGGGCTCAGTCGGCCCCGGTCCCGTCCTCGGGGACGACGTGCATGGCCGCCTCCTCCGCGCTGGCCCCGGCGCCGTCGATCCCGACGTCCTCGGCGACCAGGCTCTTCTCGGTGTCCTCGCCCAGACCCTCGTCCGGCGCGACCAGGCGTCCGGCGCGGTCGTCGCCGACGTCCACGCCCTCCTCCTCGGCGTCGTGCGGGAGCCCGTCCTCGTCGAGCTCCTCCGCCAACGGGTCGGGCTCGGGGACCTCCTCGGCGAGCCGGTCGTCGAGCGGGCGGTCATGGGTCTGCTCCCAGTGCGTGGTGCCGTACTTCTGCGCGGGGGAGTACTTCTCCGGCGGGGAGTAGCCGCGGTCGAGCTCGTCCTCCACGTCGTCACCGACCAGGGTGTCCTCCGGCTGGAGCCTGGTCCTCGTCGTCGACGCTGTAGCCCTCGTAGGTCTCGGGATCGTTGTTGGTCATGCGCCTGCAGTACCCGAAGGTGCGTTCGTCCTACGCTGTCGGCGTGGAGTCACTCGCCCTCGCCTTCTCCTCGGGCTGGGCCAGCGGGATCAACAGCCTATCTCGTGGTCCTCGTCCTGGGTCTGGCCGACCGTGTCGGCACCTTCCCCCAGGTCCCTGACGTGCTCGGCCGGTGGGAGGTGCTGGCCGTGGCCGCAGTCCTCTACGCCTTCGAGTTCGTCGCCGACAAGATCCCGTACGTCGACTCCGTGTGGGACGTCGTGTCCACCGCGATCCGGCCGGTCGTCGGCGGGGTGGTCGGCGTGCTCATCGCAGGCGACTCCACCTCGCTGAACGAGCCTGGTGGGCGGGGTCGTCGGCGGGGGCAGCGCCTTCGCGTCGCACTCGGTGAAGACCGGCACCCGGATGGCGGTCAACACCGTGCCGGAGCCGTTCACCAACATCGGGATCAGTCTCGGTGAGGACGCCGCCGTGCTCGCGGTGGTGTGGTTCGCGGTGGAGCACCCGGTCGCGGCCGCCGGGGTGGCGCTGGTCCTGCTCGTGGCGGGGCTGGCGGTGCTGTGGCTCGCCTGGCGACTGGTACGGCGCGGCTGGGCCCGCCTGCAGGCGTGGCGCGCGCGTCGTACCGCCGCCGCGGGTCAGTCCCGCGCGGGCAGCCCGTAGAGCGTCGTCCGCTCGCGCACCGGGCGGTCGATGCCCGCGCCGATCTCGACCAGGCTCGGCGACGGTCTTGGCCGAGCCGTGCTCGGAGCCGGCCATCCGCGAGATGGTCTCCTCCATCAGCGTGCCGCCGAGGTCGTTGGCGCCGGCGCTCAGCATCGCCCGGGTGCCCTCGACGCCGAGCCTTGACCCAGACTGGTCTGGATGTTCGCGATCCGTCCGTGCAGCAGGATCCGCGCCATCGCGTGCACGGCGAGGTTGTCGCGCAGGCTCGGCCCGGGCCGGGCGACACCGGCGAGGTAGATCGGCGCGCTGGTGTGCACGAAGGGCAGCGGCACGAACTCGGTGAACCCGGTGCCGCCGTTGTCCAGGGCTCGGTCCTGGATGCCCTTGAGGACGTTGAGGTGGCCGACCCAGTGCCGGGGGTTGTCGACGTGGCCGTACATCATCGTGCTCGTCGTCGGCAGCCCGATCCGGTGCGCGGTGGAGACGATCTCGACCCAGGTGCGGGTCGGCAGGCTTGCCCTTGGTGAGCACCCAGCGGACCTCGTCGTCGAGGATCTCGGCCGCGGTGCCGGGCAGCGAGCCGAGTCCGGCCTCGCGCGCCTTGATCAGGAAGTCCTCGATGGACAGCCCCGTGCGGGCGGTGCCGTTGACGACCTCCATCGGCGAGAAGGCGTGCACGTGCATGCCGGGGACGCGCTTCTTCACCGCGGCGGCGATGTCGAAGTACGCCGACGCGGGCAGGCTCCGGGTCGATGCCACCCTGCATGCAGACCTCGGTGGCACCGAGGTCCCACGCCTCCTGGGCGCGGTCGGCGACCTCGTCGTAGGACAGCGAGTAGGCGTCGGCGTCGGTCTTGCGCTGGGCGAAGGCGCAGAAGCGGCAGCCGACGTAGCAGACGTTGGTGAAGTTGATGTTCCGGTTGACGACGTAGGTGACGTCGTCGCCGACCGCCTCGCGGCGCAGGCTCGTCGGCCAGCCGTACGACGGAGCGGAGCAGGTCGCCCTCGGCGGTCATCAGGGTCAGCGCGTGCTCGTCGGACAGGTTGCCGGGGTCGGCCTCCGCCGCGCGCAGGGCGTCGCCGCCCTCGGCGTGCAGCACGGCGGGGGCGCCGGTGACGGCAGCGGCCTCGCCGACGGCGCCCCAGTCGCCGTAGACGGAGCCGAAGTCGCTGCGCCGGTCCTCGGTGCGGCCCTCGGTGTCGACGGCGGCGAAGAGGTCGGTCCGGCCGGCGGACTCCAGGACCACGTCCGGCTCCTGCCAGGGCAGCCCGGCCGGCTTCACGCCGGGGACGGCCAGGCCGTCCGGTCCGGCCAGGGCGCGCACGTGGGCGTGCAGCCGGGGGTCGATCCAGGCCTGACCGTCGCGGAGCGCGCCGACGACGTACTCGGGGTGGACGGTGAGCCGTGCGCGCAGGTCGAAGCCGCAGGTCGCGGTGATCGAGCGGAGCCGGTCGAGCGAGGGCCACGGCCGCTCGGGGTTGACGTGGTCGGGCGTGAGCGGGGAGACGCCGCCCCAGTCGTCGACTCCGGCCTCGAGCAGCGCGCGGCACTCCGCGAGGTCGACGAGGTTGGGTGGCGCCTGGATCCGCGCCTTGGGGCCGAGGACGAGCCGGGTGACGGCGATGGCGGCGCGGTACTCGGCCAGGTCGAGGTCGTCGACGTGGCGCATCGCGGTGTCCGGCTTGGCGCGGAAGTTCTGGACGATGACCTCCTGCACCGCGCCGTAGGCCCGGGCGTTGGCGCGCAGCGCGAAGATCGTCTCCGCGCGCTCGGCCAGCGTCTCGCCGATCCCGACGAGCAGGCCGGTGGTGAACGGGATGCCGTGCCGGCCGGCGTCCTCCAGCACCCGCAGCCGGACCTCGGGGTCCTTGTCGGGGGAGCCGAAGTGGGCCAGGCCCTTGGTCTCGAAGAGCCGACGTGAGGTGGTCTCGAGCATCATCCCCATCGAGGGCGAGACCGGCTTGAGCCGGTTCAGGCTCCTCCCACGACATCACGCCGGGGTTGAGGTGCGGCAGCAGGCCGGTCTCCTCCAGCACCCGGATCGCCATCGCCCGGATGTAGGCCAGCGTCGAGTCGTAGCCCTGCTCGTCGAGCCACGCCTGGGCCTCGGGCCAGCGCTCCTCGGGCCGGTCCCCGAGGGTGAACAGCGCCTCCAGGCAGCCCAGGCTCCGCGCCCTGGCGGGCGATGTCGAGGATCTCGTCGGGCGAGAGGTACGGCGCACGGCCCTCCCGGGCGGCCTGTGCCGGCGTCTCCACGAACGTGCAGTAGTGGCACCGGTCCCGGCACAGCCTTGGTGACCGGGATGAACACCTTGGGGGAGTAGGTCACCACGCCGGGACGCCCGGCGGCGGCCAGCCCGGCGTCGCGGACCTTCGCGGCAGCGGCCGCGAGCCGGTCGAGGTCGGCGCCGGTCGCGGCCAGCAGGACCTCCGCCTCCGTCACGTCGAGGGCCGCTCCGCGCTCGGCGCGTGCGAGCGCCCGGCGGATCTGCTGGGGAGTCGGGCCATCGGTCATGACAGTGCTCACGGTACTGGATCCCTCCCCAAACTAGAACGTGTTCCACCCTGCGGGGCGGGGTGCCACCTCAGTTGGGCGAGCTTGGCCTTCAGGCCACCCACCCGGGCCACGAAGCCTCCCACGGTACGACCCCGGGAAGGCTCCAGGTCGTCACGGTCCCCCGACCGCCCGGCAGGGCCGGCACGGTGTCGGTGCAGCTGCCGCTCACGGCCATGCAAGCTGCCGCCGTTGCTGGTGTAGCGCGCGGTGACCTGGGCGAAGTCCTTGAAGCCCTCGTACTGCAGCCTGAACGCGTAGCAGCCCGGCCCCGCGGTGCACTTCGCCGCCTTGGTCCAGTAGATCCGCTTCGGCTTCGCCGTCCCGCAGAACTGCTTCTCGGTGGCGATCGTCGAGCCCCACGGGTACGACGCCTCGGCCTGCGCCTGGACACAGGCCCGGGCGCCGCCCTCCTCGGTGTCGACGCCGGTCGTCGTACCGCTCAGCGGGGACCAGTTTGCCCTCGCCGCCGGTCTTGAGCACGACCGTGCCGCCCTCGGGCGCCGCCTGGGTGAAGGTGAAGGTCACCGAGCGGTAGCCGGGAGTGGCCGTGGCCTGCGGAGCCGCGGGCGCCTTGGCGTAGCACTTGTCGAGCCTTCTCGACGGCCTGCTTGCGGTCCTCCTCGGCGGCGTCGCCGCCGTCGGTGAGCCTTCAGCCCGTCCTGGGCGAAGTACGCGGCCATCGTGGAGGAGCCGATCTCGTCGAGGCAGTCGGTGTCGTCGAGCCTTCCACTCCTTGCCGACCTGCTCGGCCCAGTCGTCGGTGCAGTCGAGCGAACTCGTCGTAGAACGCCGTGGCGTCGGCACGCTTCCACTCGCCGGTGTACTTCCAGTCCTCGCCGCCGCCGCTCACCAGGCCGCGCTCCTCCGGGCCGCCCGCGCGGTGCTGGTGGACGAGGTCGTCGACCGCGCACTCGACGTCGCTGTCGCTGGCCCACGCGGGCTTCTCGATGCCGTCGGAGATCGACTTCGCGGCGGCCTTGTCGCTGGCGCTGAGCGGCCCGAAGCCGAGCCTTGCCCGTGAAGTAGAGGAAGCCGCTCACGCCCAGCCCGATCACCAGGACCAGGGCGAGCACGCCCCCGACGATCAGGCCCACCCGGCTCTTGCGGGGCTGCGGCGGGCCACCCCAGCCGCCGTGACCGGGGTAGCCGGGAGGAGGTCCGCCGTACGGCGGCGCGGGCGGGCCCTGCGGCGGGCCCTGCGGCGGGCCCTGGGGCGGGCCGCCCCACTGCTGCGGCGGGAGCGCGGTCGGCGGCTGCATCCGCGGCGGGCCCGACGGCGGCGGCCCGGTCGGCCGTCCGCCGGGGTTGGTGGGCTGGTCCGCCGGCCAGATCGGCCCGTTTCCGTCGCTCATCGTGTCCCCTTGCTCCCACGGGCCGCCCGTACGACCCGTGGGAGCATGGTAGGCGGCGTTCAGACCCCTGCCGGGACCTTGTCCTGCTCCGTGGCCGGCGGCTCGACCACCGCGGTCCCGGAGTCGAGCTTTGCTCGGCCACCAGATCTTGCTGCCCAGGTCGAGGTTCAGCGCGGTGACCAGGACGGATCGGACGATGATCGTGTCGAGCAGGACGCCCAGCGCCACCGTCGTTCCCAGACTGCAGGGTGAAGGTCATCGGCATCGTGCCCAGCATGGCGAAGGTCGCGGCCAGCACCAGCCCCGCCGAGGTGATCACACCACCGGTCGAGGAGAGCGCGATGAGCGAGCCCCTGCGGGTGCCGTGGACCGCGGCCTCCTCCCGCACCCGGGTCATCAGGAAGATGTTGTAGTCGATGCCCAGGGCGACCAGGAACACGAAGGCGAACAGCGGGACCCGGGATCGGTGTGCTCGCGTCCGTAGAGCAGGTCGAAGACCAGCCCGGAGATGCCCTTCACCCTCGACATGGCGGTGACGACGGCGCCGGCCTCGTCGGCGTTCGCCACGACCTGGACCGGCGTGCTCGCGTCGACGAGCCCGTGCTCGACGAGGATCTTCTGGCCGGTCACCGAGTCCTGCGTGGTGGTGTACTGCTCGTCGCTCGGGATGCCGCTGGTGTCGAGGCGCAGGAAGCCCAGGCACACGACGGCGAGTGCGGCCGCCGTACCGACCCAGACGATGCGGGGGCGAGGGGCGATCCCGCGGCCCACCCGGGCCCACAGGCCCGAGGCGGTGGGCTCCTCGCTGCCGAAGCGCGGCACGAAGGGCCAGAACACCCACCGGCCGCAGATGACGAGCAGGGCGGGGAGCAGGGTCACCATCACCACGAAGGTGACCGCGACGCCGACGGCGTTGGCGGGGCCCATGCCGGCGGTGGAGTTCAGGTCGGCGAACATCAGGCAGAGTAGGCCGACGACGACGGTGGCGGCGCTGGCGAGGATCGCGGGCGCCGCCCGGTGCAGGGCGAAGGCCATCGCCTCGTGCCGGTTCTCGTGGCGCCTGAGCTCCTCGCGGTAGCGCGCGACGAGCAGGAGGGCGTAGTCCGTGCCGGCTCCGATCACCAGCACCGTCAAGATGAACTGGGTCTGGCCGTTGACGGTGAGGCTGGCGTTCTTGGCCGTCCCGCACCCCACCAGACACCGCAGCGCCCCGGGACGTGACGTCCCGGGGCGCTGCTGGTGGATCGAGCAGGAGCCTCAGAGGCCGAGGAACCGGCCGATGATCTCCTTCTGGATCTCGGTCGTGCCGCCGTAGATCGTCTGGATCCGGGTGTCGGCGTAGGCCTTGGCGATGGGGTACTCCAGCATGTAGCCGTAGCCGCCGTGCAGCCTGCAGGCCCTGGTCCACGATCTTCTTCTGCAGGCTCGGTGGTCCACCACTTCGCCATCGAGGCCAGGGCGGTGTCGACGTCGCCGGCGTTGAGCCGCTCGATGCAGTGGTTGACGAAGACCCGCGCGATGTAGGCCTCGGTGGCCATCTCGGCGATCTCGAAGCGGGTGTTCTGGAACTTGCCGATCGGCTTGCCGAAGGCCTCGCGGGTCTTGGCGTAGTCGAGCGTCAGGTCCAGCACGTGCTCGATCGCGGCCACGGCGATGGTGGCGATCGAGATCCGCTCCTGGGGCAGGTTCTGCATCAGGTAGATGAAGCCCTGGCCCTCCTCGCCGAGCAGGTTCTCCTTCGGCACGACGACGTTGTCGAAGGCTCGACCCGGCGGTGTCCTGCGCCTTGAGGCCGAGCCTTCTCCAGGTTGCGGCCGCGGGTGAAGCCCTCCATGCCGCGCTCGACGACCAGCAGGCTGATCCCGTGGGCGCCGGCGTCGGGGTTGGTCCGCGCGACGACGATCACCAGGTCGGACAGGATGCCGTTGCTGATGAAGGTCTTCGAGCCGTTGAGGACGTAGTGGTCGCCCTTGTCGACGGCCGTGGTGCGGATGCCCTGCAGGTCCGAGCCCGCGCCGGGCTCGGTCATCGCGATGGCGGTGATGATGTCGCCGGAGACGGTGCCGGGGAGCCAGCGCTTCTTCTGCTCCTCGTTCCCGATCGCGACGAGGTACGGCACGATGATGTCGGTGTGGACGGCGAAGCCGGGGCCGCTCGCGCCGGCCCGGGCGGTCTCCTCGGCCACGATCGCGTTGTAGCGGAAGTCCTTGATGCCGGGTCCGTCGTACTCCTCGGGGACCTCGAAGGACAGCAGGCCGGCCGCACCGGCCTTGCGCCAGACCTCGCGGTCGACGACGCCGTCCTTCTCCCACTGGTCGTGGTACGGCATGACCTCGCGCTCCATGAAGGCGCGCACCGTCGTGCGGAAGTCCTCGTGCTCGGTCTCGTAGATGCTGGGACGCTCGGGCATCGACCACCCACTCCTTGATCTGTGCGATGGTGCCGGCCGGGTCGTCGGACGCCGGCGCGACGGACAGGTTGGTCACGCCGGACTCCCGGAAGGCCGCGATCCGCTCCTTGACGTACGACGCGGGGCCGACCAGGTTGCCGGCCTCCAGCCACTCGAGCGGGACCAGTGCCTCGGCCTCCTTCTTCTTGCCGGAGAGGTAGAGGTCCTGGATCTCCTTGGCCTCCTTCTCGAAGCCGTACTCGCAGGCCAGCCTGGTTGTAGAAGTTCTTGTCGCGCGCGCCCATGCCGCCGACGTACAGCGCGTAGAGCGGGCGCATGAAGTCGAGCAGGGCCTTGGTCTCGGGACCCTCGCCGATGGCGACCATGCCGCCGGCGGAGATCTCCAGCGGCTTCAGGTCCGCCGAGCGCTTGGCCGCGCCGCGAGCCAGTGCCTCGCCCCACACGTCCTTGGCCTTCTCGGGGTAGTAGAGGAACGGCAGCCAGCCGTCGGCGACCTCCGCGGTCATCGCGACGTTCTTGTCGCCGAGCGCCGCGACCCACAGCGGCAGGTCCGCGCGCTCGGGCTTGTTGAGCAGCCTTCAGCGGCTTGCCCAGGCCGAGGCCCTGGCCCTCGGGGAGGGGGACCTGGATCGTCTTGCCCTGGAAGTCCAGGCGCTCTCCGCGCAGACCGGCGCGGAGCACCTCGATCACCTCGCGGGTGCGGGTCAGCGGGCGGTCGTACGGCAGGCCGTGGAAGCCCTCGATGACCTGGGGTCCCGAGGCGCCGAGGCCGATCACCGCGCGGCCGCCGGAGACGTTGTCGAGCCCGGCCGCGGTCTGCAGCAGGGCGCCCGGCGTGCGGGAGTAGACGTTGAGGATGCCGGCGCCGATCTCGACCGTCTCGGTCTTGGCGGCGAGGTAGCCCATGAGCGTGGGCGCGTCGAAGCCGTAGGGCTCGGCCACCCAGATCGTGTCCAGGCCGGCCTTCTCCAGCGCGACGACCTGGTCGGCCGACTCGCGCGGGTTGCCCGCGTAGACGAGGGGCATCGAGAGCCTTCATGGAGTTCCCTTCCGGCCGGTGGCCGAGATCGACGACTGAGAGAGCGGATCGGGCCCGCCAGCACAACTGTGACAGTAATACTGTCACAATGTCCATGGTCTCCCTGGGCGAGACCTCCGCCCGGTACGCCGGGCGCGGCCGTGATAGGAGGAAAGCGTGACTACTGAGACCACCGCCCGCTTCACCGTCGCCGTCATCGGCGGCACCGGCCCCCAGGGCAAGGGCCTGGGCTACCGGTTCGCCCGGCATGGCCACGACGTCGTGCTCGGCTCCCGCGCCGCCGAGAAGGCCGAGACCGTCGCCGCCGAGGTGACCGAGCGCCCGGCCGGCGTACCAGGTGCCGGGACCGCCCGCGGCGCGGCCAACGCCGACGCGATCGCCGCCGCGGACGTCGTCCTCCTCGCCGTCCCCTACGACGGCCACGACGACCTCGTCGCCTCCCTCGCCGACGCGCTCGCGGGCAAGACCGTCATCTCCTGCGTCAACCCGCTGGCCTTCGACAAGCGCGGCGCGCACGGTCAGGTCATCGACGGCGGCGAGGGGTCGGCAGCGGAGTCCGCGGCGCGCCTCGCGCCCGAGGCGACCGTGGTCGGCGCCTTCCACAACGTCTCGGCCGTCGGGCTCTGGGGCGAGGACGAGTTCCTGGACGAGGACGTGATCGTCGTCGGCGACACGGCCGAGGGCAAGCAGGTCGCGATCGAGCTCGCCGCCGCCGTCACCGGCCGGCCGGGCGTCGACGGTGGCAAGGCTCCGCCTCGCGCGGGTGCTCGAGCCCTTCACCGCCGTGCTGATCTCGATCAACCGGAAGTACAAGGTGCACTCGGGCATCCGGGTCACCGGGCTCGGCGAGCACTGAGCCACCGGCTACGTGTCCCGGCGCTAGCCCGCCAGGCCCTCCACGACCTCGGCGCCGGGCAGCCGCACCAGCAGGCTGCCCGGCACGAGGAGCCTTCGAGCGGCGCAGCCCCGAGCCGATCACGGCGACCTCGATGTCGGCGACGCGCGTGTCGACCAGCAGCCGCCAGCCGGTCGGGAGACCGACCGGGGTGATACCGCCGTACTCCATCGCGGACTCGGCGACCGCCCGCTCCAGCGGCAGGAAGGACGGCTTGCGGACGTCGAGCAGGCGCTTCACTGTGTGGTTCACGTCCGCCCGGGTGTCCGCGCGCACCAGGCAGGCCGCGATGCGCTCCTCGCCCTCCCGCTTGCCCGCCACCAGGACGCAGTTGGCGCCGGCCTCCATCGGGACGTCGTACGCCGCGCTCATCGCTGCCGTGTCCGCGAGGTCGGGATCGATCTCGACGACCGCGACGCCGTCGGCCTCCGGCCACGCGGCCAGGGCCGCGGCCACGGGCGGGGCGAGGGAGCTCGGGGTGCTCGCGTGCGCGGAGCGAGGTCAGGCCGGCCAGGTGGGGGATCGCTACTGCCACCCCTGCATGGTGCCCGACGTGTGGTGGTCGAGCGGCGGACGCCGGCGCAGGACGGTGGCGAGCAGGCCGGCGGCACCCGCCGCCAACCACGGCAGGCCGAGGATCCAGCCGGCTTCCTCGAGCCTGCACGGTGTCGCTGCGGACCAGCGCCCACACCACGACCAGGCCGACGAACGCCACGCCCATCACCAGGTGGCCGACGTTGACGGGGTGCCAGCCGCTGACCGGCTGGGGCTCCTCGCGGGGACGCTCGGGCTCGATGTGGTCGTAGGTGCTCATGCCGCTTCCTTCTCGGTCATGACCTCGATCTGGCCGAGGTACATGTCGGCGTCGATGGTGAGGTGCGGGTCGGTGGTGTCGCCGTACGGCTTCTTGGTGGAGCGGTCGGTCTTCTCGCCGAAGAGCACGACCTCGCCGGCCTCGATCGAGGCGTCCACGTCCACCCGGAGGCCGTCGTCGGGGACGATCACCCGGATGTGACCGACGTTGAGGTCGATGCCGACCGTCCGGCCGTCCAGCGCCGCCGACTCGGTGGGGTCCATCTTGGTCAGGTCGAGGACGATCTCGCCGACGCCGAGGTCGTAGACTGTCCTTCAGCGCCGCCGCGGTCCGCGGGGTCGGCGTCTCCTGCCCGGCGCTGAGGTTGTCGACCGCCGCGGTGGAGGCCGTCGCGACGGCTGCCACCAGCCCGATCAGGATCAGCCCGCCGGCCCGGCCGTAGAACGCGCCGACGAGGAGCATCACGCCGACCACGCCGAGCACCGTGGCCGGGTACGCCGACGGCACCACCTCCACGCCGGCGAGCCTGGAGCGTCGCCACCACGCCGACGCCGAGTGCGGCGAGGCCGAAGGTGAAGGGGAAGAGCAGGGGGCCGCGCTTGCGCGGGTCGCGCTGCCGGGGCGCGGCGACCGGGCCCGGCCGGTAGGCTGGAGTACGTCGGCGCGCCCGGCGGAGGCGGCGGCGTACTCGTCCCGTTGCCGAGCCCGGCGGCGCGGTTCTCCTTGGCCTGCTTGCCGCCGAAGACCACCAGCAGGACCAGGCCGGCCACGAGCAGCGGCCAGGGCAGGTCGAGGCCACCGAAGGAGTCGCCGACCACGGAGGCGATCGCGACGATGCCGGTGATGATCAGCGCGACGTTGCGCACGTTGTCGTCGGTGCGGATCACCGTGTCGCCGGTGTCCTCCTCGGGGACGAGGACCCAGGCGACGCCGTACAGCAGGATGCCGCCTCCACCGAAGAAGGTGAGGATCACGAACGCCACCCGCACGAGCAGCGGGTCGACGTCGAAGTGGCGGGCGATGCCGCCTGCGACACCGGAGATCTTGCGATCGGCACGGCTGCGGCGCAGCCGGCTGAGGTCCTTGATCTCGTCACGGGTCACCCGGGGGCCCTCGGGGGGCGCCTCGGGACCTGTCTCGGTGTCGTGCGGTGAAGTCATGCCCTCAAGCCTGCTGTCGTCGGGCGCCGTGCGCCATCGGGGGAAGCCCTGATCCTGCCGTATCCGCCGGGGTCGCGGCTCAGGGTCGGACCAGGGTCGTTCCCCCTGCTCCGGTGCCATCCGCTGTGTGACGATGGAGCCATCATGACGAGCACTGCGACCGCGAGCGCCCCTGCCGCCGCGCCGGCGCCCCGGGAGACCCGGCGCGCCTGGCGCGACCTGCGCTCGCCCGTGCTCGGCGGGGTGGCGGCGGGACTGGCCGCGCACCTCGCCGTACCGGTGCTGTGGGTGCGGGCCGCCTTCGTCGTGATGACCTTCCTCGGTGGCTCCGGGGTGGCGGCGTACGCCGTCCTGTGGGTCATGCTCCCCGCCGGCCCTCCGCCCTCGGTGCTCGCGCCCGGGCTGGAGAGCGCGAGCCGGGACGGGCGCCGGCCGGGCCGGCGCGGCCGGCGGTTCTCCGACATCGGTCCGGTCGTCATCCTCGCGGTCCTCGGCGTGGGCGCGATCTTCGCGGTGGGCGCGCTGCTCGGCACCGGCTGGTGGCTGTGGCCGGTCGCGATCGCCGTGGTCGGCGTCGCGCTGCTGTGGCGCCAGGCCGACGAGGCGCAGCGCGAGCGCTGGCTGGACGCCACCGGCAAGGTGGACCCGGCCCGGGTCGTGCTCGGCGGCGGCGGCTGGGCCGCCTGGGCCCGGATCGCGGCGGGTCTGGCGCTGGTCGTCGTGGCGATGCTGCTCTTCGCGCTGCGCGACGGCTCGCTGTCCGTGGCACGGGACGCGACGCTGGCGATCCTGCTGGGCATCGGCGGCATCGGCATCGTCGTCGGGCCCTTCGTCTACCGGCTGATGACCGAGCCTGAGCGAGGAGCGCGAGGAGCGGGTGCGCACCCAGGAGCGCGCGGACGTGGCGGCGCACCTGCACGACTCGGTGCTGCAGACCCTCGCGCTGATCCAGAAGAACCCCGCCGACGCCGCCCGGCTGGCCCGCTCGCAGGAGCGCGACCTGCGGGCCTGGCTCTACGCCGGGGAGTCCCTCGACGAGGCCACGGTCGCCAGCGCCCTGCGCGCCGCCGCGGCCGAGATCGAGGACGCCTACGGCATCACCGTCGACGTGGTCGCCGTCGGCGACTGCGACTACGACGAGCAGGCCCGCCCGGTCGTGATGGCCGCACGCGAGGCCACCACCAACGCCGCCAAGCACGCGGGCGTCCCGCGGGTGGACGTCTACGCCGAGATCACCCCCGTCGCCGTCGACGTCTTCGTGCGCGACCGGGGCGCCGGCTTCGACCCGGACGCGACCCCCGAGGACCGGCTCGGCGTACGACGCAGCATCATCGACCGCATGGAGCGGCACGGCGGCCGGGCGGAGATCCGCTCCGCACCGGGCGAGGGAACCGAGGTCCGGCTGCACCTGGACCGACGAGCGAAGGAGTCCGATGAGTGAGCCGGTGCGCGTGGTGGTCGTCGACGACCACGCCATGTTCCGCCGCGGCGTCAGCGCCGGTCTCGGTGCCACCGGCGCCGGCCGGGTCGAGGTGGTGGCCGAGGCTGCCGACGTCGACGAGGCTGTCGCCGCCGTGAAGCAGCACCGGCCGGCGGTCGTGCTGCTCGACGTGCACCTGCCCGGCGGCGGTGGCGTCGAGGTGATCCGCCGGGTCAACGACTCCGAGGTGCGCTTCCTCGCGCTGTCGGTCTCCGACGCCGCCGAGGACGTCATCGGCACCATCCGCGGCGGGGCCCGCGGCTACGTCACCAAGACGATCACCGGCCCCGAGCTCGTGGACGCGATCGCCCGGGTGGCCGACGGGGACGCGGTCTTCTCCCCGCGGCTGGCGGGCTTCGTGCTCGACGCCTTCGCCGGCGCCGGGCTCTCCGCGGACCTGGCGAGCGTGGACGAGGACCTCGACCGGCTCACCGAGCGGGAGCGGGAGGTGATGCGGCTGATCGCGCGCGGCTACTCCTACAAGGAGGTCGCCAAGGAGCCTGTTCATCTCCATCAAGACCGTGGAGACCCACATGTCCTCGGTGCTGCGCAAGCTGCAGGCTCTCCTCGCGGCACGAGCCTGACCCGCTGGGCCTCGGACCGGCGGCTGCTGTGAGGCGGCTCGTCGCGGTGCTCGCCGCGGCGGTGCTGCTCGCGGGGTGCTCGGACGCGCAGGACCCGGTCGCGGAGCCCTCGGGGTCCCCGAGCGCCTCGTCCAGCCGTACGCCGAGCCCGCCGGCCAGCAGCGCGACGCCCACCCGCACGGCGTCCCCGACGGCCGGCGCGGCCCCCGGCCCGGCGTACTCCGACTGGGAGCTGGGGGTCCACGTCCTGCCCCGCACCGCCGCGGGCTTCGGCGAGATCCGGCCCACGCCCAAGGCGCTGCGCAACCGGCTGTTCCCGACGAAGGACCTCCTGCCGCCGCCCGCAGACGGGAGGTTCCACGCGACGATCGGGCCGGTGACCGATGCGATCCGTCAGCGGATGGGGGAGACCTGGTCGCCCGCGTGCCCGGTCGCCCTGTCCGGGTTGCGCTACCTCACCGTCTCCTTCCGCGGCTTCGACCAGAAGGCGCACACGGGGGAGCCTGGTGCTGGCGGCGAAGGAGGCGCAGGGCGTGGTCTCGGTCTTCCGGGCGCTCTTCGCGGCGGGCTACCCGATCGAGGAGATGCGGCTGCCGACGACCGCCGACCTCGAGGCGGAGCCGACCGGCGACGGCAACGACACCGCCGCGCTGGTGTGCCGCGCGACGCGCGGCGCGACGAGTTCGGTCGGCGCACGCCTACGGGCTGGCGGTCGACGTCAACCCGTTCCTCAACCCCTACAGCAAGGGCGATGTGGTGCTTCCCGAGCGCGCCTCGGCGTACCTCGACCGGAGCCGCACGCAGCCCGGCATCATCCACGCGGGCGACCTGGTCGTGCGCGAGTTCGCCCGGATCGGCTGGTCCTGGGGCGGGTCGTGGAGTCTCGCTCAAGGACTACCAGCACTTCAGTGCGACGGGCCGCTGACCCGGACACTAGAGTTCGGCCATGGAGACCCTGCGCCTGATCCTGCTCATCGTCCACATCCTCGGATTCTCGGCACTGATCGGCGGTCTGCTGGCGCAGGTGGGGCCCGGGGAGAAGAAGGTCACCGGCGTGATGCGCGACGGCATCGGCACGGCGTTCCTGGCCGGCCTGCTGCTCGTCGGGGTGCTCGAGGGCGGCGACGACCCGGTGAACCACGCCAAGGTGGGCGTGAAGTCTGGTCATCGGGCTGGTCCTGCTGGTCCTGGTGATGGCCAACATGCGCAAGGCGCGGATCCCGCAGGGCCTGTGGGCCGGGCTGCTCGTGCTGGCCGTCGCCGAGGTCTGCATCGCGGTGCTCTGGTCGCCCGTCCACCGCTGAGCAACCGGCCCGCACCGGCAGTCGGTACGGCGCCGTAGGCTGGTCGCAGCATGTCTGAGACCACCGCCGCGCCGCCCGCCCTCACCGCCGACTCGCTCCTCGACGGCCTGAACGACCCCCAGCGCCAGGCGGTCCGGCACGAGGGCAGCCCCCTGCTCGTCGTCGCCGGTGCCGGCTCGGGCAAGACCCGCGTGCTCACCCGGCGGATCGCCTGGCTGATCGCCGTCCGCAAGGCGCACCCGGGCTCGATCCTCGCGATCACCTTCACCAACAAGGCCGCGGCGGAGATGAAGGAGCGGGTCGCCGGTCTCGTCGGCAACCGCGCCCGGATCATGTGGGTGAGCACCTTCCACTCCGCGTGCGTGCGGATCCTGCGCAAGGAGGTCGAGCACCTCGGCTACGAGCGCTTGAAGTCGAACTTCTCGATCTACGACGCCCAGGACCAGAAGCGGCTGATCACCCTGGTCTGCAACGACCTCGAGCTCGACCCCCGGCGCTACCAGCCGGGCCCGGTGCTGCACTGGATCAGCAACCACAAGAACGAGCCTGCGCGACCCCGACGAGGTGGCCGCGGAGGCCCGCAACAGCATCGACGAGACCTACGCCGCGGCGTACAAGATCTATCAGCGGCGGCTGCGCGAGGCCAACGCGATGGACTTCGACGACCTGATCATGGAGACGGTCCGGCTGTTCCAGACTCAAGCCGGAGGTGCGCGAGACCTACCGGCGGCGGTTCCGGCACCTGCTGGTCGACGAGTACCAGGACACCAACCACGCGCAGTACGCCCTCATCCACCAGGCTCTGCGGGCAGGACCTGGAGGAGCACGACCCGGACACGCTCGACGGCGTACCCGCCGACCGGGTGCCGCCGGCCGAGTCGATGGTCGTCGGCGACGCGGACCAGTCGATCTACGCCTTCCGGGGCGCCGACATCCGCAACATCATGGACTTCGAGAAGGACTTCCCCGACGCGCGGACGGTGCTGCTGGAGCAGAACTACCGCTCGACGCAGACGATCCTGACCGCCGCGAACGCCGTCATCGAGCGCAACGAGAGCCGCAAGCCCAAGCGGCTGTGGTCGGACGCGGGCGACGGCGAGAAGATCGTCGGGTACGTCGCCGACGACGAGCACGACGAGGCCCGTTTCGTCTCCGGGGAGATCGACAAAGCTCACCGACACCGGGCTGAAGCCCTCCGACGTCGCGGTGTTCTACAGGACCAACGCGCAGTCGCGGGTGTTCGAGGAGATCTTCATCCGCACCGGGATGCCCTACAAGGTCGTCGGCGGGGTGCGCTTCTACGAGCGGCGCGAGGTCCGTGACGCGCTCGCCTACCTGCGCACGCTGGTCAACCCCGACGACCAGGTCTCGCTGCGACGGATCCTGAACACCCCCAAGCGCGGGATCGGCGACCGCGCCGTGCTCGCCATCACCAGGCTTCGCCGACCGCGAGCGGATCACCTTCTGGGAGGCGCTGCAGCGGGCCGGTGAGGCGCCCGGGCTCGCCACCCGCAGCCAGACGAACATCGAGGCGTTCGTCAAGATGCTCACCGAGCCTGCAGCAGATGGTCGAGGCCGACGAGCGGCCCGACGTGATCCTGGAGACCGCGCTCGACCGCTCCGGCTACCTCGCCAGCCTGGAGGACTCCGACGACCCGCAGGACGCGACCCGGATCGAGAACCTCGGCGAGACTCGTCGCCGTCGCCCGGGAGTTCGCCGAGGACCCGGTCGCCGGGCCCTCCGCCGACCCCGCCGACGTCGACGCCGGTGTGGTGGAGGTGGGCCTCGGGGACTTCCTCGAACGGGTCGCCCTCGTCGCCGACGCCGACTCCATCCCCGACGCGCCCGACCCTGACGACCCGGACGCGCCCGAGGACACCGGGGTGGTCACCCTGATGACCCTGCACACCGCCAAGGGCCTGGAGTTCCCGGTCGTCTTCCTGACCGGCATGGAGGACGGCGTCTTCCCGCACTCGCGTGCCCTCGGTGATCGCCCGGAGCCTGGAGGAGGAGCGCCGGCTCGCCTACGTCGGCATCACCCGCGCCCGCCAGCGGCTCTACGTCTCCCGCGCGATGGTCCGCTCCGCCTGGGGCGCGCCCTCGATGAACCCCGGCTCCCGCTTCCTCAACGAGCTCCCCGTCGACCTGGTCGACTGGCGTCGTACGGAAGCCGACCAGACGCGGTGGAACCGGCCCTCGTCGTACGGCTCCTCGGGTGGCCGGTACGACGACGGCCCCTCCGGCAACCGCCTCGGCGCCCCCACCGCCGCCGGCCGGCGCAACTTCAGGCTCCGCCGCGGCCCGCGCCGACGCCGCCTCGAAGTCCAAGTCGTCGCGCCCGGTCCCCGTGCTCGCGCCCGGCGACAAGGTCACCCACGACTCCTTCGGCATGGGCACGGTCGTGTCCGTCGAGGGCGCGGGGGAGAAGTCCGTCGCCTCGATCGACTTCGGCTCGGACGGGGTGAAGCGACTGCTGCTGCGCTACGCGCCGGTCGAGAAGCTCTAGGGCAAAGGCGATCCCGTCCGGGCGGGTACGGCGCGCGGCCTACCCAGAGCCCGGCCCGGCCCTGAAGCGGAGGATCCGCAGTCCGCCGATCTGGATCACCCAGGCGAGGTCGTCGTCGGACAGCCAGGCGGGGGCGCCGCTGGTCGGTGGCGTGGGCGGGTCGGGTAGCGCGGCGAGCCGGGTGCGCGCGCGGTCGAGCTCCTTCTCGACCTGGGCCAGGTGGCGGTGCAGGCTGACGGTCGCGCAGTCGCTCGGCGATCGGGAACCGCACCGGGACGAGACCGGCAAGGAGAGCCACCGCGAGGCTGGCCACGCCCCAGGCGTTGGTCCCGGACGTGACGAGGATCAGCAGGGCGAGGAGCGCAGCGTCGCACCCGCCGGTCATGGTCATCTCGCTCGAGATCCGTTGGTCGTACCGGACCTGGTAGGAGCGGATTCGGGCAACACTGTCCCAGAGGGTCGCGATCAGCACGAGCCAGACCGCCGCCACCAGCAGGGTCAGCACGGCCACCGTGGACGGCGCTGAGAAAGCGATGCCCAGCCCGATGGCTGCAGGGGTGGTGGCGACGACGGTGAGCCCCGCAGCCCACAGCCAGGGGAAGGCGCGGGTCCAGGCTGAGCCTGCGGCGCGGACCCCACGGCGTCCTGCAGGTGGCGGCGTGCTCGGAGCAGCGCGTAGTGGTCCTGCCGACGAGTCAGCGCACGCGACTCCGTGCTGGCGGCCAGGACCGACAGCAGCAGCGCGGTGGCGACCGCCGGCCCCCAGGCCAGCGCGGTGTCCGCGTGCCAACCGGCGCCGGCCGCCAGGACCCAGGCGATCACGGCGCCGGCCACGCAGGTCAGGAGGGTGATGTCGTCGAGCAGGATGCGGGAGGCCGCACCGGAGGGACTGATGTCCGGGCCGATGGACTGCAGGGCCGTGGCGACGTAGAGGGTGAGCGCGGCCGTCAGCAAGCCGACCACGGTGGCGTTGACCTGGGTCGGGGACGCCCATCCGTGCGCCCAGTCCGCCCAGTCGGCGCCGAGGTCGCGGGTCCACGGGCTGGTGCCGCGGCTCCCGGTGATGGCCACGTAGCCCAGCACGCTCAGGGCAAGTGCCACCAGGGGCGTGACGAGGGCGAGAACGTTCGCGAAGGTGCGCTTGTGGCGCAGCGCCTCGTCGACCTCCCGCTGGAAGTCGTCACGTTCGGCAGGGCTGTCGACGGCCATGCCTCACCCTGGCACCAGGGTCCGGCCTCAGGGGCCGGAATGCGTCAGGGAGTGACGCCGTGCTGGCGCAGCGCGGCGTCCGGGTCGACCGGGTCGCCGCCGCCGGGGCGCACCTCGAGGTGCATGTGCGGGCCGGTGACGTGGCCGGTGGCGCCGACGTAGCCGATCAGGCTGGCCGGCGCGGACCTTCTGGCCCGCCGACACGTTGAAGGCCGACTGGTGGCAGAACCACGAACTCGGTGCCGTCGTCGAGGGTGATCACGGTCTTGTTGCCGTAGGCGCCGTCGAAGCCCGCAGAGGAGACGGTGCCGTTGGTGACGGCGTAGATCGGGGTGCCGACGGGGGCGGCGAAGTCCAGGCCGGTGTGGTAGTTCGACCACAGGCCGTACTCGCCGAACTTCGCGGTCAGCCGGTAGGCGTGCAGCGGGAGCACCCACCGGTTGAGGGCGATCTCGGCCGCCTCCTTCTCGGCGGCCTTGGCGAGGTCGTCGAGGGCGGTGTTGCGCTCCTGCGCGGACCGCTCGGCCTCGGCGACCAGGTCGGTGCCGGAGGCCTGGGCGAGGGTGTCGCGCTCGGAGTCGCGGCTGACCGTGGCGACCCGCTCGGTGACCGAGCCGTTGCCGAAGGAGCCGGTGACCGCGTTGGCGGCGGTGACCCGGTCGCCGGCGGAGGCGAGTCTGCGGGTCCGCGGAGACGACGGCGCCGCCGATCGCGACGGCGATCGTCGCGACGCCGACCGCGACGGGGATGCTGGGGAGGGTCTTGAAGAGCGGGCCGCGGGAGCCGGCGTGCTTGACGGCGCGGCGCTTCCCGGCGGGCTCGACGGCCTTGAGTCTGCGTGGTCGAGGAGTCGGTCAGCGGGTCGAACATCGCGATGTCGCGCAGCGCCGGGAGGCTCGACCGTGGGGGTCCGCTCGGCCGGGCGTACGACGGGCTCGGCGACCTCGCTGCGCACCGGCTCGGCGGCGACGGGACGTGCCGCCCGCTTGCCGACGTACGACGAGGGCGCCTCGGACTCCGTGCGCTGGGCGACTCGCTTGCCCGCGTAGGGGGTCGAGGAGCCGGGTCGCGGCGCGCGGTGATCCGCTCGGTGGCTACCCATTCGACTGCTGACTCCTTGGGGGACGATCGTGCAGGCCCGTTTCGACCCGCACCTTCTCGTCCGAGAAACCCGAGTGGCTCTGACCGAGGTGGCTGTCGGATGACAGCCGGGTGAAACATGCGTGCCGACCATATCCGATAGCGGCACAGGCTTGAAATCGTACGTCCGGGGCACCTTACGGGGCCGCCGAAGTGGGGAAGTGCCGTGACCCGTGTCACGTACCACGGCCCGGACTCGTCCTACTCGTGGGTCAGGACTAGTGTGCCCGGGGGCGCGGAAGGTGTGCGCACCCAACCTCTGACCCAGATGTGAGGACGTATCAGTGGACCTGATGGAGTACCAAGCGAAGGAGCTCTTCGCGAAGCACGGTGTGGCCACGACCCTCGGAGTGGTCGTCGAGACCGCCGAGGAGGCGAAGGCGGCGGCCGAGCAGATCGGCGGCGTCACCGTCGTCAAGGCGCAGGTCAAGGCCGGCGGCCGCGGCAAGGCGGGCGGCGTCAAGCTCGCGAAGACCCCTGACGAGGCCTTCCAGTACGCCACGGACATCCTGAACCTGACGATCAAGGACCTCCCGGTCAACCGGGTCCTCGTCACCCCGGCCACCCCGCCGGAGGAGGAGTACTACTTCTCCTTCCTGCTGGACCGGTCGAACCGGCAGTACCTCTGCATCGCCTCCGTCGAGGGTGGTGTCGAGATCGAGGAGGTCGCGAAGACCAACCCCGACGCCGTCAAGCAGATCGCCATCGACCCGGGCGCGGGCGTCGACAGCGCCAAGGCGCGTGAGATCGCCACGGAGGCCGGCTTCCCCGAGGCCGTCTTCGAGCAGGCCGTCGAGATGATCGAGGCCCTCTACAAGGTCTTCGTCGAGGAGGACGCGACCCTCGTCGAGGTCAACCCGCTCGCTCGCCTCGCCGGCGACAAAGCCTGGAGGCCCTGGACGGCAAGGTGTCGCTCGACGACAACGCCTCCGAGGTCCGCCACCCCGACCACGAGGCGTTCGAGATCCGCGAGGAGGCCGACCCGCTCGAGGCGAAGGCCAAGGACCTCGGTCTCAACTACGTCAAGGCTCGACGGCCAGGTCGGCATCATCGGCAACGGCGCGGGTCTCGTGATGAGCACCCTCGACGTCGTCGCCTACGCCGGCGAGAAGCACGGCGGCGTCAAGCCCGCCAACTTCCTCGACATCGGCGGCGGCGCCAACGCCCAGGTGATGGCCAACGGCCTCGACGTCATCCTGAACGACGAGCAGGTCAAGTCGGTCTTCGTCAACGTCTTCGGTGGCATCACCGCCTGCGACGAGGTCGCCAACGGCATCAAGGGCGCGCTCGAGTCTGCTCGGCGACAAGGCGACCAAGCCGCTCGTCGTACGTCTCGACGGCAACAACGTCGACCAGGGCCGCGCGATCCTCAACGAGTCTGAACCACCCGCTCGTGACGCAGGTCGACACCATGGACGGCGCGGCCGACAAGGCCGCCGAGCCTGGCGAACGCCTGAGCCGGGAGAGAAGAACATGAGCATCTACCTCAACAAGGACAGCAAGATCATCGTCCAGGGCATCACCGGCGGCATGGGTGCCAAGCACACCGCCCTGATGCTCGACTCCGGCGCGACGATCGTCGGCGGTGTCAACGCCCGCAAGGCCGGCACCACCGTCACCCACAAGGACGCCCAGGGCGCCGACGTCGAGTCTGCCGGTCTTCGGCACGGTCGCAGAGGCGATCAAGGAGACCGGCGCCGACGTGTCGGTCCTCTTCGTCCCGCCGGCGTTCACCAAGGACGCCGCGATCGAGGCCATCGACGCCGAGATCCCGCTGATCGTCGTGATCACCGAGGGCGTCCCGGTCCAGGACACGGCCGAGGTGTGGTCGTACCTGCAGGGCAAGAAGACCCGCATGATCGGCCCGAACTGCCCCGGCATCATCACCCCGGGCGAGTCGCTGGCCGGCATCACGCCGCACACCATCGCGGGCAAGGGCCCGGTCGGTCTCGTCTCCAAGTCGGGCACGCTGACCTACCAGATGATGTACGAGCCTGCGGGACTTCGGCTTCTCGACCGCCATCGGCATCGGCGGCGACCCGATCGTCGGCACCACGCACATCGACGCCCTGCAGGCCTTCGAGGACGACCCGGAGACCAAGGTCATCGTCATGATCGGCGAGATCGGTGGCGACGCCGAGGAGCGTGCCGCGGCGTACATCAAGGAGAACATCACCAAGCCGGTCGTCGGCTACGTCGCGGGCTTCACCGCCCCGGAGGGCAAGACCATGGGCCACGCCGGCGCCATCGTGTCGGGCTCCGCCGGCACCGCGGCCGCCAAGCAGGAGGCCCTCGAGGCCGTCGGCGTCAAGGTCGGCAAGACGCCGTCCGCGACCGCGGCGCTCGCGCGCGAGATCCTGCAGTCGCTCTGACACGCTGAGCAACGCCGAAGGCCCGCCACCCGCAGGGGTGGCGGGCCTTCGTGCTGTCGCTAGGAGGTCATCCGGGCGGCGGCCTTCGGCAGCATCCGGTTGACGGGCGTGCCGCCGTCCTCGTCGAGGAAGTTGTAGTCCTGGCCGACGATCACCGAGGTCAGCACCGCGAGCCGGTTGCCGACCCGGACCAGGCCGGTCTCCATGATGTAGGCCATGTCGCCGGTCGGGTCGAGTCTCCTTCGGCACCGGCCCGTAGGTCGCGTCCACGATCTGCGCGGTGGCGCCCTCGACCGTCACCGGCCGCGGCTTCTGCGCGCGGTACTCCGCCATCCCCTGGGGCCGCGGCGAGCAGTGTGCGAGCCAGCCGGTGACGTCGTCGTACGCCGCGGTGGCGGCGGCCTCGTCGGGGTAGTCGCCGACGACCTCGACCAGGAAGTCGCCGTTGACCTCGGGCGCCTCGGCCGCGCTGCTGCGCAGACTCGAAGTCGCCGCGGACCACCCGGGTGGCGCCGGTGCCCTTCAGGCTCTCCCGTGCGCAAGGGTTGAAGACGTCCTGACCGTCGCCGTCGGCGGCACTGGTGCGGAACCAGTCGGCGCCGTCGCTGTAGACGGTGTCGTCGTCGGTGAGCACGGCGGCCGTGGTCAGGCTCGGGCGCGTCGGCCGGCGTGCTCGCCGGCGTCTCGGTGGGGTTGTCGCCGGCGTCGGCCGCCTTGTCCTCGCCGCAGCCGGCGAGCAGGCCGGTAGCGGCGAGTGCGCTCACAGCGAGGGCGATGCGGTACCGCATGGTTCTTCCTTTCCCGGGGCCCGGGAGCGGGCCGTTCGTAGGTGTGTGACGCCAGGTGCGGCGAGAAAGTTGCGGCTCAGCAGCCGGCGACGGTCCAGGCGCACATCCGGGCGACGACCGCGTCCGACTCCTGGGTGATCTGGTCGATCGCCCGCTGGTCCGCGCCGCCGCTCGGGGCGCCACCCTCTCCCGAGTGGACGACGACGAGCACCGCGCTGCCGACCCGGACGACGAGCAGGGTGTCGCCGTAGGGCGTGGCCTGCCCGTCCATCGTGTCCCAGCCGAGGACCGCGAACGACTGCCCGCCGACCTGGGTCTCGCGCACCGCCCAGTGCGGCGTGTAGCCGTCGTCCCGCTTCGGACCGGTGGGGCAGGCGTCGTACAGGGCGCGGATGGCCGCGACCGCGGCGACCGCCTCGTCGGCGCTGGCGTAGGTCGTCAGCCTGACGGGTGCGGTAGTCCTCGGCGTTGCTGTACGACGCCGCGAGGCGGTCCGCGTGCCGCGGGTCGGGCAACGTGGTGCCGCACGCCTCCAGGCCCAGCGCGGCGGCGTTGCGGGACGGGCCCTTCAGCCCCTCGCCGTCCGCGGCCTCCTTCGGCCAGTCTCGCGGTGAGCGGGAAGTCGTCCGGGATGGCCGGGTCGGGCGCGTCCGTCGCGGTCGCGGTGGCCTCGGGGGTGGTCGGGGTGGTGTCGTCGTCCGGGCCGGCACCGGGGAGCAGGCGCTCGGCGGCGGTCGGGAGCATCCGCTCCACGGGGGTGCCGCCGGCGTCCGGGGCGAAGTCGTAGTCCTGCCCGACGATGGTCACGGCGAGGACCGCGATCCGGTCGTCCTGCAGCAGCAGGCCGGTCTCGTTGATGTAGGCCGCGTCGCCGGTCGGGTCGATCTCCACCGGTGCCGGGCGCCAGGTGAGGTCGTAGACGACGGCGTCACCCTTGCCGACCTCGACCGAGCGGGCCTGGGGCGTGACCTTGATGGTGTCGGCGCCGGAGATGTGCCCCTCACGAGCTCACGATCCAGTCGGTGATCTCGTCGTAGGCCGCGCGCGCCGCGGCGGCGTCAGGGAACTCGGCGATGGTCTCCACCAGCCCGTCGCCGGGCACGTCCGGCGGGGCCGTCATGCCGGGCTCGAGGTCGACGACCTGGTCGTAGGAGCGGGTGAGGCTCGCTCGCGCCCCGAGTGCGCTCAGGGCCTCGCGCTGGCAGGGATGGAAGGCTCGCCTGGGCGTCGCCCTGCTCGGTGCTCGCCGTGGTGAAGGCGCCCTTCTGCCCCGGGAAGTACTCGGTGTCGGCGTCGCGGAGCAGGTCGCTCACGGCGAGCACCGGCTTGTCCTTGGCGATGGGGTTCCGGTCGCTCTTCGGGTGGTCGTTGCCGGCGAGGGCGAAGACCGGGACGGCCACGGCGGCGACGGCCAGCGCCGCGCCGCCCGCCGCGAGGGCGCTGCGGCGGCGACGGATCTGGTCCCCCCGGCGTCGTACGTCGGCGGCGGAGCGCGGCATGTCTCCTCCTGGGGTGGCGGAGCCCAGCCTCGCCCCGAAGCGGGTGAGACTCGTCGATCGGGTCGTGCTGCTCAGGCATGGGTGACCCCTCCTCCGGCCAGGCCGGACTCGTCGGCGAGCAGCGCGGCGAGTGCCGTGCGACCGCGACTGAGGCGGGCCTTGATGGTTCCCTCGGGCACGCCGACCTCGGCCGCCACCTGGTGCACGGGGAGGTCGGCGATGTGGTGCAGGACCAGCGCCTGGCGCTGGGCCTCGGGCAAGCGGCGCAGGGCCGCGACGAGCGCCACGTGCGACTCGTCGAGGGCCGCGACCGTGCCGTTGCCCTGCAGGGCGCGGTCGGGGGAGCGCTCCCCGCGCTTGCGGCGGCGCCACCGGCTGACGGCGAGCCGGTACGCCGTGGTGCGCACCCACGCCTCGGGGTACGCCGCCCGGTCCAGGCTTGCGACGGTGCGCCCAGGCCCGTGCGAACGCCTCCTGGGTGCACTCGGTCGCCTCGTCGAGGTCTCCGATCATCGCGTAGACCTGGCCGGTCACCCGGCGGAACGACGTCGTGTAGAACTCGTCGAACTCACTGGCCTCCACGGCGACCTCCTCTCGGACCGATCCTGGGCCCCGGTGCGGGGCTGTCGTGGGATCTACGCCGGGGTGGGCAGCAGGGTTGCACCGGATCCAGGAATTTTCGTCGACCGGTCCGGTGACGGGTCTCGGGTGTCCGGTCCCGCCGGGGAGGCTAGGAGGCCGGGGGGATGAAGCGCAACCGGTCGAGCGAGCGGCGGGCGAGCGCGACGAAGTCCTCGTCGGCGATCCGGGCCTTGGGCGCGGCGACGTAGACGACCACCGCGAGCGCGCCGCCACGGCGGATCACCGCGACGTCGTACTCGACGGTCTTGTCGCCGGGCAGCGCGGTCTTGAGGTGCCAGGCGGACAGTGCCGTGACGGCGTCGCCGCTGGAGGCGAGCTCGTCCACCTCGGTGCCGGCGGTGGCGTCGGTGTCCGGGCAGGCCGCGACCTGCGCCCGGAAGCGGTCGACGAAGGCCCGTGCGGAGGCGAGCGGCAGGGTGCCGACCGTCTGGGTGAGCCCGACCTCGGGCGGCAGGGTCGCGGCGCTGAGGACGAACGTGCGGAAGCGGTTGTCGACCACCTTCTGCCCGCGGAAGGCGCCGAACAGGTGCACGGTGCCGCAGCCGACGGCTCCGGAGTCCACCCGGTCCTTGGTGAGCGCGGCGGCGGGGGTGCCGACCCACGGGCCCTGGTCGGTGCTGAGTGGCGGCAGGTCGACCTCGGAGAGCATCCACGGCACCGTCCCGACCGGGTACGGCGCGCGGTCGGTCGCCTTCGGCGCGGTGCTCGCGCAGGTCCCGCCGTCCTCGAGCGTGCACAGCCGGGCGACCGAGGTGGCCAGCAGCCGGGCCACCCGCTTGCGGTCGGCCGCGCCGACGGGGATCCGCGCGGAGAGGGCGGCGCTGGTGGTGAGCATGCCGGTGCGGGCCAGCCCGACGACGTGCACGGTCCGGTCGGCGCGGGAGCGGAGCACGACCAGCGTGGCCTCGTCGCCCACGCCCGGCACGTCGGCGGTGCTGATGAGTCTGGATGCGCGGCACGGCGGAGGCGTCGTCGGCGGGGGTGGGGCAGCCGGTGAACCAGCCGAGGGTCCGGCGGTAGGTGCGCTCCGCGTGCTTCTCGGTGAGGGAGGCCTCGGCGAACTGCACGAGGGTGCGGTCGGCCTTCGGGCTGGTGCTGCGGAAGGTGCGGACCCAGGCGGCGGTGCCCCGCGGGTCGGCGTACCGGTCGGGCTGGCAGGGCAGCACCCGGCCGTTACCCGCGGAGTTGTCGGAGGTCGCGCCCTGGCGCCAGGCCCGGCCGCCGAGGACGCTCTGCACCTGGTCGACCGGGAGCAGCGCGGTGTCGGGGAGGGCGTTGACGGCGGCACCCGCGGAGTGCGGCGCGGCAGCGGTCGGTGGTGCCTCGCGGTCGAGCGACGGCCGGACGCCGGTGGAGTCGGTGGCGACCGCGCCGCCCGCGACGAGGGCGACCACGGCGGCGGTCGCGCCGACGACGGTGTGCGCCCGGCGCCGCGCGCTGCCCGCCCGGCGCAGGATCGTCACCCGGGGCCACGTGACGCCGCCGGTGGCGTCGGAGAGGACGTTGAGCGCGAGCGGGATCGCCGACGTCGGGATCTCCAGGCCTGGGTGGCCAGGTGCGCGGCGCCGAGTGCGCACTCGCGCTCGGCGGCCTTGAGCGGGAGGCCCACCTCGTGGGCCATCTCCTCCATGCTGACGGCCGCGAGCTGGGTCAGCAGCAGCGCCTTGCGCTGGTTGAGCGTCAGGGAGCCGAGCGCGTCGAGGACCGCGCGGACCTCCCCGTCGAGGTCCTTCTTGCGGTGCCAGGGCCGGGTGGAGGCGCGGCGCAGCGCCTTGCGCCAGGCGTGGGGGCGCACCGACATCTCCGGGTCCGCCAGTCGCGAGGTCTTGCGCCAGTGGTGCCACGCCACGACGAACGCCTCGCGGACCGCGCTCCGGGCCACGGCGAGGTCGCCGGTGAGGGCGAAGGTCTGCAGCAGCAGCCGGTCCCGCGCGTCCTTGTAGAAGTCGTCGAAGCCGGCGGCGAGGTCGCCGGAGCCGACGTACGTCTCGTCCGGGGGAGCGGTGGTGGAGCGGGTCATGACCGCCCCACCGTACGACGCCGAGGCGATCCCGCTCCAACCCGCACGGCCCGAAAGCCCGTCCGTTCAGGGGATTCTCAGCCCCGAACCGCCACCCGTCGGCGTGGCGGCCCGGTCCGGGAAGGTCCCGGCGTGAAGATGGGTGGACCATGACGTCGCTCCAGTCCCCGCCGGTGCGCCGTGCCGCCGGACGATCCGGCAAGGGCACGGGCCGTACCGACGCCGACCTGCGGCGCGCGCTGGCCACCAGCCGCCCGCTGGTGCCGACCGCCACCGCCGGCGGCGCGATCGCCGCGGGCGGCCCGCTCCTGGTCTGCCTGGCGGTCGCGGTCGTCGGCTGGTTCCTCACCGACGCCGGCGGCGCGGGCAGCCCGAGCGGCGCGCTGCGCGTCGGCGCCCACGGGTGGCTGCTCGCGCACGGCTCGACCGTCGCCGTCGAGGGGATCCGGATCACCGCGATCCCGCTCGGCCTCACCGCGCTCTGCGGCTGGGTCTCCTGGCGGGTCGGTCACCGAGTCGGTGAGTCGGTCTCCGGGCACGGCCCGGACGCGGACCGGATCGCCGACGGTGCCCGGGACTGGACGGTGCCGCTGGCGGCCGCCCTCTTCGCCACCGGGTACGCCGTCGTGGGCGTCGTGACCTGCGCGGTCGCCGCGACCGCGGCCTCCTCGCCGAGTCTCGGCCCGGGTGGTGCTCTGGTCGGTCCTGCTCGGGGGACTGGTCGGCGGCACCGGCATCGCGTTCGGGTCCGGTCGCGCGGCGATCTGGCTGCCCGTCGTACCTGCCGGTGTGCGGGACGCCGTCCTCGTCGCCGCCCGCATCCTGCGGCTCTGGGCCGTGATCAGCCTGGCCGCCCTCGCGGTCGCCTTCGTCCTGGACTTCTCCACCGCCGCCAACGTGGTCTCGCAGTCGCACGCCGACGCCGGTGCGGTGCTGCTGATGATCCTGCTGACGGTCGGCGTGCTGCCGAACGCCACGCTCTTCTCCAGCGCCTACCTGCTCGGCCCCGGCTTCACCGTCGGCACCGGCACCACCGTCTCGACGAGCGCGGTGGTGCTCGGCCCGCTGCCGATGTTCCCGCTGCTCGCGGCCCTGCCCGACCAGGGCGCCCAGCCGTGGTGGACCGAGTGGTTGATGCTGACCCCGGTCCTCCTCGCGGCGTACGTCGCCGGGCGGGTCCAGCGCGACCGCCCGGTCCTCGCCTGGGACCAGGCCGCGATCCGCGGCTGCGCGGGCGGGATCACCGCCGGAGTGGGCCTCGCCGCGCTGACCGTCCTCGCGGGTGGTGCCGTCGGCCCGGGCCGGATGGCGAGCGTCGGGCCGTACACCTTCGAGGTGCTGCTGCACGCGATCACCTCGTTCGGGATCGGCGGCGTCCTCGGCGCGCTCGCCGTGTGCTGGTGGCAGCGCGACGGCGACGGCTGGGTGCGGACCCGGCTCAGCGCGATCCGGCTGCCACGGCGTCGCGACTGAGCTCCTCGCGCCGGGCCCACCAGGCGGCGACCGGCTGCTCCACGGCGTACCAGGACGCGGCGGCGGCGAGCACCGTCAGCACCGCGGCGACCGGCCCGGCCGCGCTGTCGAGCGAGGGCCGCAGCCACAAGGTGAGCGGGTAGTTCCACAGGTACGCCGCGTAGGACACCGTCCCCAGCCAGACCAGGGGCCGCAGGGCCGTCCCGCCGAGCCGGGCGCGGCTGCCCCAGGTGAGCAGCAGGACCGCGGTCAGCCCCGCGACGGCCGGCCCGGCGAGCAGGTAGGTGAGCGCGCTCCCGCGCAGGCTCAGCGTGCCGAGCACGAGCAGCCCGGCCAGGGCCGGTGCCGGCCAGCCGGCCACCCACGGCCGGAGCCGGTCCCGGTACCACCAGGTCGCACCGCCGACGACGAAGCAGACCGCCCACGAGGTGGGCAGCGCGTAGGCCAGGTCCGGGTCCTCGCGCAGCCAGACCACGGTCGCCACGCAGGCGAGCAGGCAGAGCACGGCGGCGCCGGCGAGCACCGGACCGGCGCGGCGTCGTACGGCGAGCAGCAGGGCCCAGGGCCACACGAGGTAGAACTGCTCCTCGGTCGCCAGCGTCCACAGGTGAAAGGTCGCGGCGCTGGTGTGCACCCCCGGCAGGTTCGCGGTCCAGGTCAGCGCCACCAGGACGGTCACCCCGAGCAGGTCGCCCTCGCCGAGCGGGTCGAGGACGAGGGTCACCACGACGACCACGACGACCAGGACCACCAGCGCGGGCACCAGCCGGAGCGCCCGCCGTGCGTAGAAGCGGCGCAACCCGGTCCCGCGCGCGAGCACCCCGGTGATCAGGTAGCCGCTGAGGGTGAAGAACATGACCACGCCCACCACGCCTGCGCCCGGGAAGGCGCCGGGCAGCGCGTGCCGCAGCATCACCAGCAGCACCGCGATGCCGCGCAGGAGGTCGAGACCGGCCAGCCGGGCAGGGGTCGGGGTGCGCACCGCCCGACCGTACGGACGCGACCGCGCCCGGCGCGTCCACCTCAGGTCCCGGCCCGCGGTACCTGCGGCGGAGGGGCACTACAGTGACGGCCGTGCCCGCTCGTCTCGTCGTCCTGGTGTCGGGCTCCGGCACCAACCTGCAGGCGATCCTCGACGCCGCCGCCGATCCGTCGTACGGCGCCCGGGTGGTCGCGGTCGGCGCCGACCGGGACGGGATCGAGGGCCTCGCCCGGGCTGAGCGCGCCGGGGTGCCCACCTTCGTCGCCAAGGTCGGCGACTACGAACCGCGCGAGCACTGGGACCGCGCGCTGGCCGACCGGGTCGCCGCGTTCGAGCCGGACCTGGTGGTGCTCGCCGGCTTCATGAAGCCTGGTGGGGGAGTCCTTCCTCGACACCTTCGGCGGCCGCACCGTGAACACCCACCCGGCGCTCTCCCCGTCGTTCCCGGGGATGCACGGCCCCGCCGACGCCCTCGCCTACGGCGTGAAGGTCACCGGCGCCACCCTGTTCGTCGTCGATGCCGGGGTGGACACGGGTGCGATCGTCGCGCAGACCGTCGTACCGGTGGAGGACGAGGACACCGTCGAGAGCCTCCACGAGCGGATCAAGGTCGCCGAGCGGACGATGCTCGTGGACTCGGTCGGCCGGATGGCTCGCGAGGGCTTCACGGTGGACGGCCGACGGGTTCGGCTGGGCGGCTGATCGCCGCTACGATGGCGGCACACGACTGGCGCAGGTGGGGGACCACCGGGGAGTGACGAGCCGGCATCGACCGCCTGGGTGCCCTCATCGAAGCCTGTACCGACCGATGAGGAAGTGACCCCGCCGTGACCGACCGCATCCAGATCAAGCGCGCGCTTGTCTCCGTCTTCGACAAGACCGGCCTCGAGGACCTCGTCCGCGGCCTGCACGAGGCCGGCGTCGAGCTGGTCTCGACCGGCGGCTCGGCCGCCCTGATCGACGGCCTCGGCCTGCCGGTCACCCAGGTCGAGGACCTGACCGGGTTCCCCGAGTGCCTCGACGGCCGGGTCAAGACGCTGCACCCGCGGGTGCACGCCGGGATCCTCGCCGACCGCCGCCTGCCCGAGCACGTCGCCCAGGCTCGAGGAGCCTGGAGGTCGCGCCCTTCGACCTCGTCGTGGTCAACCTCTACCCCTTCGCCGCGACCGTCGCCTCCGGCGCCGGCATCGACGACTGCATCGAGAAGATCGACATCGGCGGGCCCTCGATGGTCCGCGCCGCCGCCAAGAACCACCCCTCCGTCGCGATCGTCACCGACGGCGGCGACTACGCCCGCACCCTGGAGGCGGTGCGTGCCGGTGGCTTCACCTACGACGAGCGCAAGGCGCTGGCCGCCAAGGCGTTCGTCCACACCGCGACGTACGACGTCCAGGTCGCCTCGTGGATGGGCTCGGTCCTCACCGACTCCTCCGAGGGCACCGGCTTCCCGGCCTGGATCGGCGCCACCTGGGACAAGTCCGCGGTGCTGCGCTACGGCGAGAACCCGCACCAGCCCGCCGCGCTCTACCGCTCCGGCCACGGCCCCGGCGGGCTCGCGGCCGCCGAGCAGCCTGCACGGCAAGGAGATGTCCTACAACAACTACGTCGACACCGACGCGGCCCGCCGCGCGGCGTACGACCACGGGGACGCGCCGACGGTGGCGATCATCAAGCACGCCAACCCGTGCGGCATCGCGGTCGGCGCGGACGTCGCCGAGGCGCACCGCCGCGCCCACGAGTGCGACCCGGTCTCGGCGTTCGGCGGCGTGATCGCCACCAACGTCCCGGTCTCGAAGGAGATGGCCGCCCAGGTCGCGGAGATCTTCACCGAGGTCATCGTCGCCCCGGCGTACGACGACGGTGCGGTCGAGCCTGCTGCAGGCCAAGAAGAACATCCGCATCCTCGTCGCCGAGCCCCTCGCGGCCGGCGGGGTGGAGACGCGGCCGATCAGCGGCGGGCTGCTCGTCCAGCACGCCGACCGGTTCCAGGCCGAGGGCGACGACCCGGCGCAGTGGACGCTGGCGACCGGCGAGGCCGCCGACGAGCAGACCCTCGCCGACCTGGCCTTCGCCTGGCGCGCGGTGCGCGCGGCCAAGTCGAACGCGATCCTGCTTGCCTCCGACGGTGCCGCCGTCGGCATCGGCATGGGCCAGGTCAACCGGGTCGACTCCTGCAAAGGCTGGCCGTCGAGCGCGCCAACACCCTGGTCGCGGGGGAGGAGCGGGCCCGTGGCTCGGTCGCGGCGTCCGACGCCTTCTTCCCGTTCGCCGACGGGCCGCAGATCCTCATCGACGCGGGCGTCAAGGCGATCGTGCAGCCGGGCGGCTCGGTGCGCGACGAGGAGACGGTCAAGGCGTGCGAGGCCGCCGGCGTGACCATGTACTTCACCGGCACCCGTCACTTCTTCCACTGAGCCGTGGTCGTCACCGGTCTGCACGACGAGCACGAGCACCGCACCAGGGTGCAGGTCGAAGCCGAGGGGCGCGAGATCGCCTTCGACGTCGCCGAGGTCCCGGACGGGACCTACGGCTACTCCCGCGCCGAGCGTTTCCTGGTCCGGGCCCGGGCTCCGATCGACCCGACCCGGCGCGTGGGGCTCTGGCAGCGCCCCGAGGACTACCGCTGGCTCGTGCAGGCTGCTCGCGGAGCACGGCGTGGGCGACGCCGAGGTGGGTCGCCTGCTGGCCGCCGTCCGGGCCGGCATGGGAGCCAAGGAATTCCGGTTCGTCTACTGATGGACCGCACTGAGAGGATGAGCACGTGACTGCACAGAAGCTCGACGGCAACGCGACCGCCGCCGCGATCAAGGACGAGTCTCAAGGTCCGCATCGCCGCGCTGAAGGAGCAGGGGATCACCCCCGGCCTGGGCACCGTGCTGGTCGGGGACGACCCGGGCTCGCGGTGGTACGTCAACGGCAAGCACAAGGACTGCGCCGAGGTCGGCATCGCCTCGCTCCGGGTGGACCTGCCCGAGGTCGCCACCCAGGAGGAGATCGAGGAGGCGGTGGCCACGCTCAACGCGGACCCCGCCTGCACCGGCTACATCGTCCAGGCTGCCGCTCCCGCGCGGGCGCGACGAGAACCGCGTGCTCGGGCTGATCGACCCGGCCAAGGACGCCGACGGGCTGCACCCCACCAACCTGGGCTGGCTGGTGCTCGGCAACGAGGCGCCGCTGCCGTGCACGCCGTACGGCATCGTGGAGCTGCTGCGCCGCCACGACGTACCGATCGCGGGGGCCGAGGTCGTCGTGGTCGGCCGCGGCATCACCGTGGGCCGCCCGCTCGGGCTGCTGCTCACGCGCCGCTCGGAGAACGCGACGGTGACCCTGTGCCACACCGGCACCGTCGACCTGGCCGCGCACGTGCGCAAGGCCGACATCGTGGTCGCCGCCGCGGGCGTTCCCGGCATCGTCACCGGCGACATGGTCAAGCCCGGCGCGGCCGTGCTCGACGTGGGCGTCAGCCGGGTCGACGGCAAGATCGCGGGCGACGTGGCCCCCGACGTGTGGGACGTGGCGGGCTGGGTCTCGCCCAACCCGGGCGGGGTCGGTCCGATGACGCGCGCGATGCTGCTCGCCAACGTGGTCTCGATGGCGGAGAAGAACGCGGCCCGGAAGGCAGCGCACTGAACGAGCAGGCACCGGTCCCGGAGGAGGACGGCGAGCAGCCCCTCGGCCCGCGCCGGTACCCCTCCACGATCGGCGGAGCCTTCTACATCGGCATCCTGCTGATCATCCTCGGCGGCCTGGTGGTCGCCAGCCTGTCCGAGTGGCGGGCCGGGCTGCGCATCGTCTCCGCCGGGCTCGGCCTGGCGGCGGCGCTGCGGCTGGTCCTGCCCGACCGGGACGCGGGGATGCTCGCCGTACGCCACCGGGTGCTCGACGTCGGCCTGCTGGTCGTCCTGGCCGTGGTCCTCTTCGTGCTCGTCGCGACCATCCCCGACCAGCCCGTCTGATCCCCCCGCGAGTTGTGGGTTCCCACCCGCGACTTGGGGCTTTCCGCCCATGAGTTGGGGCTTTCCACCCATGAGTTGTGGGTTCGCCCCGAAAAGCGCCGCACCCGCGGCCCCTGAGGACCGCGGGTGCGGGTGCAACCCAAGTCGCGAGGTCAGATGAGGCCGAGCTCGGTGACCGCGCTCTTCTCCTCGGCGAGACTCGGCGACGGAGGCGTCGATCCGGCCGCGCGAGAACTCGTCGATCTCCAGGCCCTGGACGATCTCCCAGTCACCGTTGGCGGTGGTGACGGGGAAGGACGAGACGAGGCCCTCCGGCACGCCGTAGGAACCGTCGGAGACGACGGCCATCGAGACCCAGTCGTCGGCAGGCGTGCCGTTCAGCCAGTCGCGGGCGGCGTCGCAGGTCGCGGACGCGGCCGAGGCAGCCGAGGAGGCGCCGCGGGCGTCGATGATCGCCGCGCCGCGCTTGGCGACGGTCGGGATGAAGGTGTCGGCGATCCAGGCCTGGTCGTTCACGACCTCGGCGGCGTTCTTGCCGGCGATCTCGGCGTGGAAGATGTCGGGGTACTGGGTCGCGGAGTGGTTGCCCCAGATGGTGATCTTCTTGATGTCGGTCACGGCCGAGCCGGTCTTCGCGGCCAGCCTGCGAGATCGCCCGGTTGTGGTCGAGGCGGGTCAGCGCCGAGAACCGCTCCTTGGGGATGTCGGGGGCGTTGCTCGCGGCGATCAGCGCGTTGGTGTTGGCCGGGTTGCCGGTCACGCCGACGCGTACGTCGTCCGCCGCCACCTTGTTGAGCGCCTTGCCCTGGGCGGTGAAGATCGCGCCGTTGGCCGAGAGCAGGTCGCCGCGCTCCATGCCCGGGCCACGCGGGCGGGCGCCGACGAGCAGGGCGAGGTTGACGCCGTCGAAGATCTTCTCCGGGTCGGCACCGATCTCGACACCGGCGAGGTTCGGGAACGCGCAGTCGTCGAGCTCCATGACGACGCCCTCGAGGGCCTTGAGGGCCGGCTCGATCTCGAGCAGGCGCAGGCTCGACGGGACGGTCGCCGGCGATGGCGCCGCTGGCGATGCGGAACAGAAGGCTGTAGCCGATCTGGCCGGCTGCGCCGGTCACGGCCACCTTGAGCGGGCTGGTGCTCACAGGGTCACTCCTCAGTGGGTCTGGCGGACGCTCTGGACGCTAGCAGCGTCGGACCGCGTGCCGGGAGCCGGGCGGCGGTGCGAGACGATGGCGCCATGCCGTCCCGCGCCCGCGCCCTGCTCGCGGCCCTCGCCGTGCTCGCGCTGGCCGGTTGCGGATCCGCCTCCGCGCCGAGCGCGCCCACCGGCGTCGACGGTCTCGTCGTGCCGACACCGGACCCGGACCCCGGCGACTTCGTGGACCGGGTCGACAACCCGTGGTTCCCGCTGACCCCCGGCACCACCTGGCGGTACGACGGCCCGATGGCCACCTCCGCGCGGCTGACCGCCCGCGCCGAGCCCGGCGGCGAGATCGACGGCGTGCCGACCACCGTGCTGGTGCGCACCGTCACCGGCCGCGCCCCGGTGCGCGACCACTACGCGCAGGACACCGCCGGCAACGTGTGGTGGTTCGGCCGCGAGGGCTCCTGGGAGGCCGGCACCGGCGGCGCCGAGGCCGGCCTGGTGATGCCGGCCCGCCCGCGGATCGGCGACGGCTTCCTGACGGCGCAGGTGCCCGGCGCCACGACACCGGAGGTGGCCTCGGTCGGCGCGCGGGACGTCTCGGTCGTCGTACCGCTGGGGGAGTACGAGAGGACCGTGGTGCTGGAGGTCCGCACGGAGCAGGGCACCCGGCGCGAGGTGTACGCGCGGGGGATCGGCCTGGTCCGGACAGACGAAACCGGGCTCGCCGCGTACGACGAGCCCGGTTCCTGAGCCTGGTGTTCTCCAGTCGGCAGCGCGGCGGGAGGCGTGCGACCAGCAAGCCTTGCTGCCGTCCTACACGCCGGAGACGCGCTCGACCAGTGTCACTGCGGGGGGCGGACCTGGGTCTGGTCGCCCGGCGGGGGCGCCCAGCCGCCACCCTGGTTCGGGTCCGGCGCCGGAGCGGCGGCCGGGTCCGGGGCGGAGGGGTAGGCCGGCTGCTGCTGGGCCGGGATCCACTGCTGCGCGGCGGGGTCCCACTGCCAGCCGTCCTGGATGATCGGCTGGCCCGGCTGCTGCTGCGGCTGGCCGTAGCCACCCTGCTGCTGGTTCCACTGCTGGGTGAAGCCCGGGTCGGAGGAGCCGCCGCTGCCGGAGCCTGAGGCCGGAGCCGACGACCGGGTCCTTGTCGCGGCCGAAGAGGACCGGGTAGAGCACGCCGGCGAGCGCGGCGCCGATGAGCGGGGCGACGATGAACAGCCACAGGTCCTGGATCGCGTCGCCACCGGAGAAGAAGGCGACACCGATCGAGCGGGCCGGGTTGACCGAGGTGCCGGTCGCGTTGATGCCGACGAAGTGGATCGCGGCGAGCGCCGGGCCGATCGCGAGCGGCGCCTGGGCGGCGATCGCGCGGTTGCGGTCGTCGGTGACGCCGAGGATCACGATCAGGAAGATGAAGGTCAGGAAGATCTCGATGAGCAGGGCGCCGCCCCACTCGACCGTGCCGGCCTCCCCGAACCCGTTGTTGCCGAGCGGGTCGCCGAAGCCCCAGCCGACGTCGCTGGCCAGGATGGTGATGGCGAGGACGAAGCCGCCGACCAGGGCGCCGGCGGTCTGCGCCGCGGCGTACAGGCCGGTGTCCTTCCACGAGATCCGGCCGGCGAGGGCCGCGCCGACGGAGACGGCCGGGTTGAAGTGGCCACCGGAGATCCGGCCGAACGAGTAGGCCATGATCACGATCGCGATGCCGAACGCGAGGCCCGTCGCCGCGACGTCCGCGCCGGTGGTGAACGCTGCGCCGCAGCCGATGAAGACCAGGACGAAGGTGCCGAGGAACTCGGCGAGCAGCCTTCTGGGTGAGGGTGGGCGGGGTCTCGGCCGTCTCGGCGGCCGTCACTTCTTGCGTCATGTCGGTCTCTCTCCTCGGTCCGGCCCGAAACCAGCCGGGTTACAGCGACCACCCTAGTCATTAGGGTGGCCGTGAAGGGGGACCCCTGGCCCTCCATCAGGTATCTTGACGTCAAGAATCCCCAACGGCTCAGGAGTGACGCCCGAACATGTCGAGCATCATCTACACCCACACCGACGAGGCGCCGCTGCTCGCGACGTACTCCTTCCTGCCGATCGTCGAGGCCTTCGCGGCCAAGGCCGGCGTCGCGTTCGAGACGCGCGACATCTCCGTCGCGGCGCGCATCCTCGCGCAGTTCGGCCTCGCCGACGACGCGCTGACCGAGCTCGGTGAGCTCGCGAAGACGCCCGAGGCGAACATCATCAAGCCTCCCCAACATCTCCGCCTCCATCCCGCAGGCTCAAGGCCGCGATCAAGGAGCCTGCAGGCGCAGGGCTTCGACCTGCCGGACTACCCCGAGTCGCCCTCCACCCCGGAGGAGCAGGAGATCCGGACGAAGTACGACAAGGTCAAGGGCTCCGCGGTCAACCCGGTGCTGCGCGAGGGCAACTCCGACCGCCGCGCGCCGGCGTCGGTGAAGAACTACGCGAAGACCCACCCGCACCGCAACAAGGCGTTCGGTGAGGGTTCCAAGACCGACATCGCCACCATGGGCGCGCACGACTTCGCCAGCAACGAGAAGTCCGTGACCCTCGCCGCCGACGACACCCTGTCGATCGTGCTGGAGAAGGCCGACGGCGAGAGCGTCGTCCTCAAGGACGGCCTCAAGGTGCTCGCCGGCGAGATCGTCGACGCCACCAAGGCTCGAGGTCGCCCACCTGCACGCCTTCCTGCGCAACGCGCTGGCGAAGGCCAAGGCCGAGGACGTGCTGTTCTCGGTGCACCTCAAGGCGACGATGATGAAGGTCTCCGACCCGATCATCTTCGGCCACGTCGTGCAGGCCTACTTCGCCGACGTCTTCGAGAAGTACGGCGCCGACCTCGCCGCCGCCGGCCTGTCGGCCAACGACGGTCTCGGCGCGATCCTCTCCGGTCTCGACGCGCTGCCCAACGGCGCGGAGATCAAGGCCGCCTTCGAGGCCGGTCTCGCCGACGGCCCGCGGCTGTCCTACGTCAACTCCGACAAGGGCATCACCAACCTGCACGTCCCCAGCGACGTCATCATCGACGCCTCCATCCCCGCCCTGGTCCGCAACGGCGGCAAGTCGTGGGGTGCCGACGGCGGGGAGGACGACACCCTCGCGGTGATCCCCGACTCGTCGTACGCCGGGGTCTACAAGGCCGTCTTCGACGACGTGAAGGCCCACGGCCCGCTCGACCCGGCCACCATCGGCACCGTCCCGAACGTCGGCCTGATGGCCCAGGCGGCCGAGGAGTACGGCTCGCACGACAAGACCTTCGAGATCCCGGCCGCCGGCACCGTGCGGGTCCTGGCCTCCAACGGCGACGTGCTCATCGAGCACGACGTCGAGGCCGGCGACATCTGGCGTGCCTGCCAGACCAAGGACATCCCCGTCCAGGACTGGGTCAAGCTCGCCGTCACCCGCGCCCGCGCGTCGCAGACGCCGGCGATCTTCTGGCTCGACGAGGCGCGTGCCCACGACGCCGAGCCGATCAAGAAGATCAACGCCTACCTGCCCGAGCACGACACCGAGGGGCTGGAGATCCAGGTCCTCGCGCCGTCCCTGGCGACGTCGTACACCCTGGAGCGGATGCGCAAGGGCGAGGACACCATCTCGGTGACCGGCAACGTGCTGCGCGACTACAACACCGACCTGTTCCCGATCCTCGAGCTCGGTACGTCGGCGAAGATGCTCTCCGTCGTACCGCTCATCGCGGGCGGCGGCCTCTTCGAGACCGGCGCCGGCGGCTCGGCGCCGAAGCACGTGCAGCAGACTCGTCGAGGAGAACTACCTGCGCTGGGACAGCCTGGGCGAGTTCTTCGCGCTGGTGCCGTCCCTGGAGAAGTACGCCGAGCAGGCCGGCGCCCCGGCCGCGCAGGTGCTCGCCGACGCCCTCGACCGCGCGACCGGCACCTTCCTCAACGAGGACCGCTCGCCGGGCCGCAAAGCTCGGCACGACCGACAACCGCGGCTCGCACTTCTACCTCGCGCTCTACTGGGCCGAGGAGCCTGGCGCAGCAGACCGAGGACGCCGACCTGGCCGCGGCCTTCAAGCCGCTCGCGGAGAGCCTGCGCGCCAACGAGGAGAAGATCGCCGGCGAGCCTGATCGCGGTCCAGGGCAGCCCGGCCGACATCGGCGGCTACTACCGCCCCGACGGCGAGAAGACCTCGACCGTGATGCGGCCGAGCGCGACGCTCAACGAGGCGCTCGCCGCCTTCTGATCCGTCCCGCACCACCACCGGACTCCCCGGGCCGCCGGCCCGGGGAGTCCGGTCGTTTTCGGGCCTGTTCGGGCCCGGCGGCCGGAAGATATTCGGAGGCGAAGTGTCGGACCGGGAAACTACGGTGGGGACCGATGACCGAGACGCTGACCCGCACCGCCGCTCCCACCCCGACCGGCGCTGTCGACGACCCGTCCCGACGCGTCGACTGGCGCCGGCTGAGCACCCCGCTGGCCGCGGTCGCGCTCGCGTGCTCAGCCCTGGCCGCGATCGGCACGACGCTCGGCACCGTCGTCGCCGGGCACCTCGCCGAGGAGCCGAGCCGGGGTCTGGTCGGGCTGCTCGCGACGTGCGTGATCGGTGCCTCGCTGATCGACACCGTCGGCAAGGTGATGTGGGTCGGCAACTCCGACCGGGTCGAGGGCCGGCTGCGCGAGGACCTGCTCGACGCGGCCCTGCGCCAGCCGCTCGCCGCGCTGGGGGAGCAGGCCGTCGGCGAGATCCTGGACCGGGTCGACGACGACACCCACGAGGTCGGCAACCTGGTCCGCTGGCAGCTTGTGGATGCTCTCGCGCACCCTGTTCGGGGCGGTGCCGCTGTGGCTCGTCGCGGGCTTCACGTGGTGGCCCGCGTGGCTGCTGTTCCCGCTGCTCGCCGTGGTGACCTTCACGGCGATCCGCTCGCTGCTCGGTGAGATCTCCCGGCTCAAGGTCGTCGAGGAGATGGCCTGGACCGACCACGCCGCGGCGCTGGAGGAGGGCATCGCCGGGCGCGACGACCTGCGCACCAGCCTCGGCCAGGCGCACGTCGTCCAGCGGGTCGCCCGGCTGTCCGCGCAGGTGCACGAGCGCTTCCGCGCGGTGGTGCTCGTCGAGAGCCGGCTCGGCCGGCGCGCGGGGTTGCTGCTCTACGCGCTGCTCGTCGCGGTCGCGGTGGCCGGCGTGCTGCTCGCGTCCGGCGGCACCATCTCGGTGGCCCGCCTGGTCACCCTGTTCCTGGTCACCTCGACCTTCGTCGGCCAGGTCGCGATGCTCGCCAACCACCTGCCCGACCTGCAGGCCGGGCTCGGCGCGGTGATCCGGCTGCGCCAGATGCTCGCGGTCGAGCCCGAGCCCGCGGGCGGCGCCGCCGTACCGGATGCGTCGTCGGGGGAGGGGCTGGACCTGGACATCCGCGGCCTCGACTTCGCCTACGCCGAGGGCAGGCTTCGCGCTGCGCGACGTCGACCTGCACGTCCCCGCCGGCCAGACCATCGCCCTGGTCGGGCGATCCGGCTCCGGCAAGTCGACGCTGGCCTCGCTGCTCTCGCGCGCCGTCGAGCCGCCGCGCGGCACGGTCTTCCTCGGTGGCGTCGACGTGCGCGACCTCGACCTGCAGGGGCTACGCGCCGCGGTCGGCGTGGTCACCCAGCGCACCGAGATCCTCTCCGGCACGCTGGAGGAGAACATCACCCTCTTCGGCGACCAGCCGCGCGCCGAGGTCGAGGCGGCGCTCGCCCAGACTCGGCCTCACCGGGTGGGTGGCCGGCCTGCCCGACGGGCTCGACACCCTGCTCGGGGCGGGCGGCACCCGGCTCTCGGCGGGGGAGGAGCAGTCTGGTCGCCTTCGCGCGGTTGCTGATCCGCGACGTGCGGGTGGTCGTCCTCGACGAGGCCACCGCGCGGATGGACCCGCACACCGAGCGGCGTGTGGTCGCGGCCGCCGACCGGCTGCTCAGCGGCCGCACCGGGGTGCTCATCGCGCACCGGCTCAGCACCATCCAGCGGGCGCCGCTGGTGGCCGTGCTCGACCACGGGCAGGTCGTCCAGCAGGGCGTGCGCGCGGAGCCTGGCCCGCGCCGAGGGGCCCTTCCGCGACCTGCTCGAAGCGAGCCGGGTGGACCCGGGTCCGGCCATCGCGGTGGCCGGCGAGCCTGCCGGTCGAGGAGCACGCCGCGGGCGTGGGTGGGCGACGCCGTACCGGACCGCCGCCCGAGGTGCCCGAGGTCGGCACTGGCCCGAGCCTGGCCCGCGGCATCGTGCACGCGCTCTCCGTGCGCCCGGCGTGGGGCGTCGCGGGTGCCGCGCTCTTCCTGGCCGCCTCGCTCACCGGCGCGCAGGGCGCGGTGACCGGCCTGCTCTGGGGCTCGATCGTGGTCGACCTCGACGACGGCGTGCCCTGGCCGCTGGTCGGTGCGCTGGTGGTCTGCCTGCTGGCCTCGCCGCTGATGCTGGCCGATGCGTTCTGGCGCTACCCGCGCTGGTGGGTCGAGGTCCTGCTCCGCACCCGGATGGCGGTGCTGCGCGGCCAGACCGACCAGCGCCGGCTGCCGCGCACCCCTCCGGGCGAGGTGGTGGCGCGCTCGATGGATGCCGACCGCTACGCGCGCTACGCCGACCGCTGGGTCGACTTCGTCAACGGCATCGTGATCGCGGCCGTCACCGCCCTGCTGGCCGGCACCGTGCTGGCCGGTGCGGTGCTGATGGCCGTGCTGGTGGTCTCGGCGCTGGCCTCCGCGCTGGGCCGCCCGATCGCCGGTCGCTCGGCGGCGGCCGCGTCGGCGGCGCGGGCCCGGTTCGGACGCGCGGTGGTCTCGACGCTCGAGGCGGCGCGCACGGTCAAGCCTGGCCGCGGCCACCCCGCAGGTGCGGGCGCACCTGCGCGAGGTCGACGGTGGCCGGGTGGACGCCGCGGTGCGCGAGCACCGGGTGCAGGCGGTGCTCGACGGCGTCCCCATGCTGATGGTGCAGGGCGGAGTCGTGGCGGCCTGGGCGGTCTACTTCGCCGACGGCTGGGGCCTCGGCACGACCCTGCTGGTGGCCAACGCGGTGGCGGGCTTCGACTGGTTCGGCCGGGTCGCCGGCATGGTCGTCACCGAGGCACCGGGCACGCGGGCGTGGCAGCGCGAGACCAGCCGGTTCGCCGGCGGCGTGGACCTGATGGACGTGGCGCCGGGCGTGGACCTGGTCTCGGGAGCGGCGCCGGAGCCGGACGTGGTGCCCCGGGTGCCGCTGGCAGCGCTCGACCTGGGCGACTTCGCGGCGATCCACGACGACGGGACGATCGGCGTGCACGACGTGGACCTCACCGTCCGTGCCGGGGAGCCTGGTGCTGCTCGTCGGCCAGGTCGGTGCGGGCAAGTCCAGCCTGCTGGCCGCGCTGGCGGGCCTGATCGAGCACGAGGGCTCCATCCGGTGGAACGGCGAGGAGGTCGCCGATCCGCAGGTGTTCCTGCGGCCAGGGCAGGTGGCGCACGTGGCGCAGGTGCCGCGGGTGCTGTCGGGCAGCCTTCGCCGACAACGTCCGGCTGGGCCACGAGCGGCGCTTCGACGAGCCCGTGGCCGCGGCGCGGCTCGGCCCCGACGTGGTCGAGGCCGGTGGCCGGGACGCACTGGTCGGGCACCGCGGCGTACGGCTCTCCGGTGGGCAGGTGCAGCGCCTCGCGCTCGCCCGCGCGCTGGCTGCCGACGCCGAGTCTGCTGCTCGCCGACGACGTCTCCAGCGCGCTCGACGCGAGCACCGAGATCGAGCTTCTGGACGGCGCTGCGCGAGCGCAACGCCACGGTCATCGGAGCCACCTCCAAGCGCGCGGCCCTCGCCCGCGCGGACCGGGTGGTCGTGCTGGAGGATGGCGCGGTCGCGGCGGCCGGCCCGTGGTCGGAGCTTGTCGGCCGAGTGGGGACACCTCGCCGGCTGACGGTGTTGCCACGCCCGTCGGCGGGGTAGCGTCGCGGGCATGCCCATCAAGGCTCGAGAACGTCGCCATCGCCGTCCGGGACCTCGAGGCGACCATCGCCTTCTTCACCGACCTCGGCCTCACGGTCCTGGGTCGCGACGAGGTGAGCGGCGAGTGGACGGACACCGCGGTCGGGCTCGACGGCAACCACGCCAAGATCGCCATGCTGCAGACCCCGGACGGCCTCGGCCGGCTGGAGGCTCTTCGAGTACATCCACCCCGATGCCATCGAGACCGAGCCGACGCTGCCCAACGAGATCGGCATGCACCGCGTCGCCTTCTCCGTCGACGACCTCGACGCCGCCCTGGAGATCGCCGCGAAGCACGGCTGCACCCCGCTGCGGGGCGTGGGGACCTACGAGGACATCTACCGGCTGACCTACGTGCGCGGGCCGAGCGGCATCATCGTGATGCTCGCCGAGGAGCCTGCGCAACGGCTGAGCGCGCCGGCTCAGCCCGAGAGGGGCGGGCGGCGCAGGCTGAACGTGGGCCTGCTGCTCGCGCAGGCTCGTCGCGCACGGGCGCGGGCCAGCGGTCGACGTACGGCTGGACCGAGGCCTCGTGCCAGGACTCGTCCTCCAGGAAGGCGATCGCCACGCAGTTCGGGGCGTACGTCGACGAGCCCTCCTCCAGCGCGGGAAGCATCGCGGTCACGATCCGCAGCCCCGTCGCGTCGTCGCCGTCGCGGTAGGCCCGGAGCGCCGAACCGGCCGCCGAGCGGCAGACGTCGAAGGCGTGGGCGGCGCCCCAGCGCCGCTCGGACTCGGCGATCGCGGCCTCAAGATCGGGAACCTGCCGCAGGTGGTCGAGGAACCGGTCCTCGTTCGTCGGCTCGGCCGGAGGCCGGGGGAGTGCGTGCTGGTCGCCGTTCCAGTACGTCGGCCGCCAGTAGTACAGCGCCTCGTAAGTAACCGGCCACTGGTCGCCGTCCAGGACCGCGTTCGTCCAGTCCAGCGCGGGATCGAAGGGCCGCCAGCCGTCGTCGAGCGGCTCGTTGCGGCGCGGCTTGCGGACCTTGCCGCGGAAGCCCGGGTGCATCGCGCCCGATCCGGCGTACGCCTGCTGCGCCTCCATGAGGCTGACGCCGTTGGGACCCTCCGGGCTCATCGGGTAGCGCAGGCTGGTGGCCGTCGTCCTCCCAGAAGCAGACCGGGCAGAGGTCGTCGTCCGGGCCGTCGCCGAGAGTCAGGTGGCCGCAGCAGGGGCAGGGGAGGCGCACGGGAGCATTCTGCGTCAGGCGCCTTGCTCGGTCAGCGAGGCCGGCGGCAGCCAGTCCGCACCGAGCAGCGCGGCGAGGTCCGCGAGGCCGGTGGTGTCGCTCCCGACCGTGTCGGACGCGGCCGCGATCCGCTCGACCATGACCTTGCCGACCTGCTCCTCGACCGTGCCCTCGGCGTAGGCGATGTGCCACGGGGACACCTGGTGGTCGCGGTGCGTGCGGCCGGTGACCTGCCGTCCGGCGATGCCGGAGAAGCGGGCCTGGTGGAACACCCCGACCCGCGGCTCGGTGCTCGCCTGGCGGCCGTCGGCGAGGGTCTCGCCCGCGTGCAGGCTGATCGAGGCGACGGTGGTGAAGACGCACACCTTCGCCTCCCCGGTCTGGAACCGGAGCCGCTCGGCCTCGGCGTCGAACCGGTCGCGGCCGTAGATCGTCGCCACCTCGATGCCGGACTCCCGCAATCGCTCGGTGATCGGGTCGGCGGCGGTCGCGACGAACTCGACCGAGCACGCCACCTGCCGCTCCGCCCGCACCTGCTGCGCGATCCAGTCGACCGTCGAGTCGACCCGGATCAGCCCGGCCTTCTGCCGGAAGCGCAGCAGCGCGGCCCGCCCCTTCGCGACGTTGCGCCCACGCCGGGCGATGTCCATCTCCCGGCAGAACTCGCCCCACTCCGCCTCGTACGCGCTCCGCTCCGCCGGCGTCAGCGTCACCGGCATGCCCGAGATCGGCACCGGACCCCACGGCGCCGCGCGGTGCAGCATCGCGGCCGGTCGTACGTCGGCCAGCCAGCCCCGCACGAGCCTTGAGGTCCGCGGCCCGCCGTCCGGGGTCGCTGGTCCACGCGGCGCCGTACCGGCCCTGCTCGACCCCCACCCCGTGCCGCTCCAGCGCGTCGGCGAACATCGCGCCCGGCTGGGTCGCCGCGGTCCACTCCTTCATCGGCTCGCTGAGCACCTGCGCGTACGCCGGCGCGAGGTACGGCAGACTCCAGCGGCGTGTGCCCCGGCGTCGCGGTCGTCGCGATCACGAACGGCGCCTTGTCGTGCGGCTTCCCGTGCCCCGAGATCCGCGCCCAGAGCCTTCCACCGCTTCGTCGTCGTACGACGGAGTGCGTGCGCCTCGTCCGCGATGATCACGTCCCACGTGTGGTCCTTGACCTTCTCCAGCCGGTCCCACGTGATGACGACCCACTCCATGCCGCCGTCACCGAGCGCCGCGATCGTCCGGCACCAGTGCCCGATCGTGATCGCCGCCGGCCGGTCCGCCACCACCAGCACCCGCCGCGCACCCCGCAGGTCGCCCACCGCCGTCGCGCCGAGGACGGCCGAGACCGTCTTCCCGACCCCCGGCTCGTCCGCCAGCAGGAACATCCGCCCACCCGCCTGGGCCCGAGCGGCGATCGCGTCGGCCGCCTCGAACTGGATCCTGCGCGGCTCCAGGCCATCGGTCGGCTCGGGGTTGGGTGCCGGGGCGTCAGGGTTGAGTCTCGTTCTCGATGAACCTGCCGAGCGTGTACGGACCGGGCGCGTAGGGCTGGAGGTGCTGGGGGAGCCGGGCTCCTACGTACAGGTGGGTCTTGACCGCCGAGTGCCACGTCGCCTGGTCGGCCTGCACGCCGTACGGGACGTCGAGCACCCACACCCGCTCACCCGGCCCCGCGACCGGCAACGGGCGGGGCTGTCGCGTGCCGCCTCGGCGACCGCTGGAACGACGAGAACGTGCCACCCCGCGACGCTACCGGTGACCGGCCGATCCTCCGCTGGGGCTCGCCAAGGAGAGCCGAACCTCCGGCCGGGTGCCGCTGATCCGTCACCTACCCTCGACCGGTGGGAGACATCGAGGACCAGGCCTGATCCGCACGCCTCCGCCTCTCAAGGACTATCTCCACCTGAGGTCGGCCTCCGGCCTGTCGCCGAAGTCCGCTGCACAGGGCGAGGGCGCACTGACCGGCAGGCTGGTGCTGGAGCGTGGTCCAGCACGACGGACGCGCCGTCGCGATGGGCCGTGTGATCGGCGACGGCGGCTGGTACTTCCACATCGGCGACATGGCCACCCTCCCAGAACACCAAGGCCGCGGACTCGGGCGCCGCGTGCTCGCCGACCTCCTGGCACAGATCGCCGAGGCCGCCCCAGCAGAGCCGTACGTGACCCTGATGGCTGACGCACCCGGCCGCCAGCCTGTACGAGTCGATGGGATTCGTGGAGACGGCGCCGAAGTCGTTGGGCATGCGGCTCGCTCACTGACCCACCCGCGTCCTCACATCGCCCCAGCGTTGGCCCAGCATAGGGCGCGCGACGCCCCCCGCGGGCCCTCACCTGCCTGACGCGGTAGCCCTTTGCCGCGGTTAGACGCACCTCCTGAGCCGCGCGGATCGCGGCCAGTCTGGGCGATCCGCCACCAAAGGTGGGGCGGGTGGCAATGAGTTCCTCAGTTGCCGGCGGACGTGTCCGATCGGCCCTTCGGCTGTCGCCACCCTTCGGGCGCCGAGTCGTCGGCGATCCCCCGGCTGGGGGACGGCAGTTGCTGCTCTTCCATGCTCACCACGTAGCGGTGCCACCCGACGCCGGCCTGGAACCGAGCGAGCCAGACGCTCGACAGGCCCTGTCGGTCCTCACGGTCACGCGATGCTCGGCCACGGAACCAGACGTCCGAGATCCCCGGCGGAAGGACGAGATCCTCGACGTGCTCCGCCGGCGCGCCTTCGTAGGTGTCGGAGAGCCGGTAGAAGTAGCCGCCAACGTCGTGACCGCGTGCAAACAAGAAGAGATGCCGCTCATCTGCGGGTTGCGCCAGGAGCTTTGTCGAGATTCTCTTGCGCCCAGTCCTCTTCAAGCATCTCGGTACACACCTGCGCGAGCTCGCCGAGCCTCGCCGGGACCGATCCGCTCTCGGTTTGCGGCCGCCCTTCCCGCTTCGCGGCGGCCCATTGGCTCATCAGGCTCGCGGCCGGGGGTGAGGTGATCTCGACGATGCCGCGCCGGGTTCCACCCTCGGGGTAGATCCAGGCGCCGTCGGGCATCTTGTTGCCGGCGCCGGCATCCGCAAAGCCTGGATCTCGACGCCTAGCACTTCCTCCATCGCAAGGAACGCGATCTCCTCCTCCCGGCTTGCCTGGGATTTCGCCGCGTTGCTCATAGTTGGAGGGTAGCCGTCGTCGGGCAGGCGGTGCGCCGTCCGCAGCGATGTGAAGTGTCATGGGAGGCGCCCGAATAGGACGACGGGGCCACCATCGGTGTTGCTGTCGGCGAGCAGACTCGGCCCAGTCGTCCTGCTTCGTGTGCATTGGGTGGGCCATGGTCGGGAGGGTTCTTGTCAAGTGCCGTAGGTCCACCGACGTCCGGTCCGGTCCGTATTGGACCCAGTCGCTGGCGTCGGCGAGCGGCCTAGTCATCTCCGGGCCAAAGCCTGCGGCTCGTGCGAGCCGTCGACGGGCACAAGGCACCACACCAGCGGCCGGAACACGATGTCGGCGAAGGCTTGAGTGCCGCACTCGCTCCACGAGAACCCGCATCGACCAAACACCGCTCACCAGCAGCCCTTGCCGCTCGAAGAGGGGGTGCGTGCGACCGACCTTCAGCGCGAGCCGAGCCTGGCCATCGCACCGGCCCTTCCCCGGGCTGCTCGTTAAGAAGGTCGTTGGCAAGATCGGGAAACAGAATCCTCAGGCGAGGGTTGATCGCGAACATCCCGAACAGGACGCAGCGCGCTACGAGCCCGGGCGCGAAACGCGCGCCGGGCGCCTCGCCAGGAATGACCGCGATTCGTAACGCCGTGTCAGTGGTTAGCCGCGCGACCTGATGAGCGAAGTCGGCATACGCACGGTCATAGGTGGTACCGGCAAGGTTGTTGCAGGTCTCACACAGTCCCCGAACCCACATGCCACCCGGGGACCATCTCCCCGGGCGCCGTACACGGTTCTCGTCGACGAGATCAGAGGCTCGCTCGACGGGACCCGTATTACCAGCCTACCTGAGGAGGGACGTGCGCCTTCGTGAGCTTCCGAAAGTCTCCACACAGCCCGCAGAATCGTGGCTCGGGCGAGCCCATGGTGGAACCGATCAGATCATGGCCTGCCACGGTTCGCCTCCAAGCACCAGTAGGGTTTGCTGCACCGATAATCGATATCTTGATCTGCGTCGACGTGTGACCGCGCCAAATATTCGGCGTTGAAGTTTCTGGAAGTCGCCGAGTAGCGGCAAATCGACTCACTTCTTGCTTGTTTGCGCGCGCGCCTGCGGCCCGCTCATGAGGATGGTTCGAGCGGCGATAGTCCTGTCCTCTTCACCCATACCGGCCACGAGCATCAGCAGAAATTGAGCCGCCCGGGGCGCACCATGCTTCTCGGCGATCTCGGCGTACGCGTGGGCCAGAACCGAGGGCAGCGGGTCGGCGGTGCCGGGCAACTCGTCCAGGGCCGTTCGGATGCCTTGCATTACGAATGGCAGGGTGTCGGGACGCAGCCAGGGCTGGGCGAACTGGTGCGTTAGAAGGATCTTGAGATTGTTCGACGCACCTTCGACGTTCCCGCCGGTGATTCGGACTAGGCCGAGTGCGACGGCAGCTCGTCCATTGGGCGATGCCTGCCGGGGAGGCGGCCGCGATGTGAGTCATGGCAATGCTGGCGAATCGGACACATGCGGCTGCGTCGAGCCAGGAATGGGGGCGAGCGACAGCGGCGGCAGCGCCCTTCGGCATCCAGCCGTCGACTTCTGCAGCGAGCATGAGGACGTCCGCATCGAAGTCCAGATCTACGTGATATCCAAACTATCAAGCAGGCACGAGCAGCGTTCCCGAGGTCGTGGTCAAGCAAGCCGCCGGCCTCCGGGGCCGCGAGAAGGTCGACGGTACCGAATGTTTGTGCGCCTTCAGATGCAGCCATTTGCCGAAGGGACCGATCGTCGCACCAGAATGCCCGCTGTTCTGACATGGCTAGGTCAAGCGAACTCAGCCAGATCCCTTCGCCAGAGAAGTCAGCGAACCGCTTGAGGCCGGGCCAGCCTCTACGCGCAGACCGGGCCAACAGTTCAACGACACGGTCGGCGCGGCGCGCGAAGGTATCGGCCTCCTCTTCGCTGATCTCAGCAACTAACGGACGCTCGTGCTTGTCGTCCCAACCAAGGGTCATGGTCGAACGCAGGCCGAGGCTCTGCTGCGCTCCGAGCGCGTCGCGGTAAGTGGAGTCTGTGGTCTCCAAGGCCAGGAACGCGCCGATCAACTTGTCGACGATCGCCGAGTCGAGGAGGGAGAGCGTTGATGCCGCCGTGGCGTCGATAACAACGCGAGAACCCAGTGCAGCCGTAGCGGCCGCCTGTCCGGCTTCGGAGGTTGACGGCATGTGGCTGAACACGAGGCCGGCACCGTTCTTGATGCAGACTTCAGCGTAGGTACGGCTCGTCAGTTCGACAACAAAGCCCAGCGGCAGTTCGCCGCGTGCGACGCGTTCGCGAAGATCTTTGACTGCCGGGTCTTCTCTCGTCTGATCCCTAAGTATGGCGGTCAGCGAGCCGACGACATCGTTCTCGTCCAACTTGAACGACCGAAAGACATGGTTCTCTGGATGCGTCACTGTGAAGTCGGCAGTCGCCTTGTGAAGTTCGGCGATGTCGGAGTCCGCCACGTCGCGGGCGTGGCGAGTGAGTCCGCGATAGATCTCGATGAGGAACACGCCGACAACGTCCGGCTCGTGGACCCAGGAGCCCATCATCTCGAGAGAGCGTTGAACGAACTCGGGGCTGTCGTCGCACTCGGCCGCCAGGCCAATCCATGTACGGGCGTCGCTAGCATCGCGCGGGTTGACTGGTCTGCCCTGGTGGGTGAGAGCACGCCAAGCGTCATGGAGATTTCCCGCCCGAACCAAGCCTGTGCACCAGCGCCCACCGCACGGTGAGGTTTACCGGGGCGATGGTGGCCATTTCACGCACGACTGCCAACGACCGGTCGAATTCACCTCGTGACTCCAGCGAGTCAAACTGAATCATCAGGGTCTCTAAGCGTCCTGCCCAGGCCGGGCCGCCGAGCGAGAGTGCAGTGGCGGCCGCGTCGAACGCCTTCTCGTAGTTCCCGACGATCTCGTATCTGGCGGCAGCCATACGCATCAACAGCGGGTGATTCCAACGGGTGCCGCCGACCTCGAGGAGGGCTGCCGCCTCTGCAACCTGTCCCTGCGCAACGAGCCTTTCGGCGAGCAGGACCGTGAGTCTGTTCAGACTCGCTGGCTCGGACACGGAGCAGTGACATCTCGTCGTCGCTGCTCATCACCTCATGAATGGTCTTGATGTTGTCCACGGCCAGGCTGTACTCGCCAGGCAGCGTGTCTAGGTCCGGGAGGCGCTTGCCGAGGGGCGCTAGAGCAGAGGCGGTCTGGAGCCGCGAGGTGTCATTGGGTGCGTGGTTCCAGGCTTGGAGCCAGGCCTCCTCGGCGTCTTGGACACGGTTGTCTGTGAAAGCCTCCCAACCCTCGATTGTGTGAGTCACAAACGGATCATCAAGAGACTTGGCGACTGAATGCGCGTTCTCAAACCTCCCCATGGTGGCCGCGAGGATCGCCGACTCTCTTCGAAGCCGGATGTCGCGCGCTTCGTGTGGAAGGGCAGTTCCCTCTGGCGGTGCCTGTGTAAGGCGCCACGCCTGGTCGATATCGGTTGCCAGCGCGGACGCCCTTACTGCTGTCAAGATCGGAGCGACACTGTCGCCGAGCCATGCTCGACGAGAGTCGCGAGCTTGAATCGCCAACTCGAAGGCGCGGGCGAAATCGCTGAGCGGGTGTTCGCTCAGCCCGTGATGGCCACGCGAGATGAGCGCCTCGGCCGTGCGCAGCGTGTTGCCGCTGCCCTCAGGATGGTCGGCTGCGCCTTCGATTCCAATCTTAATGGCCCGGTTGAAGTCGCCGCGACCGGTTGCTGCCGCGGTCTGCAGGATGGACTTGATTGACTGGTCATTTGGGTCCTCGGAACTCCATGACTCAAGGCTCTTCTCGGCGGCCGCGTAGTCGCCTTCCTCGATCGCTTCGCCCGCCGCAGCGAGCGGGTGCTTCGGCACCGAACGCGACCACAACTCTCTTGCAATCGCGGCGTCGTGCTGCGTGCCGGTTCCGATCGTCAAACCGGCTCGAGCCCACCAGTAGGAAGCAGATGCACCTGCGGCGACTCCCTTCGTCACGAACTCCACGACAGCAGCGTCGGCCCCGTAGTCGCCGGCAACAGAGGCAAGCCAGCACCACGCCGCAGCGGGAGCGTCTGTCATGACGGCCGGGGGAGTCGTCGCCCACTGCTCAAAGAGCGCCCGTCGCTCTCGCTCACCCCCAACACTGATCACGAGTCCTCTGAAGGGCGTCCATTGGGCTGCGACATCGCGGGCCGCTGCTGCTCGCCACGGATGAAGTTTTGTAGAGCGCTGGCGAACGCGACCTCGTCACCGCCCGAAGTGAGTAGCGCTCGTTGTTCGACAGCCGTGTTCTTGATCGTCTGTTCGAGTCGAAGCGTTTGTGCAACTCGGCCGTCATTCTTGGTCTCGCGTCGCAGAGACTCGTCACGAACCAACTCGACGATCCTCGAGGCCGCTGCGTGTCGGTCCAAGGCGGCGCCAGCCACGACCGAAAACTCCAACGACTTGAGCGCACTGCGGAGCTCATCAGCGTCGCCCGTCGCGACAGCCCCACGTACGTCCTCGACTTTCAGCCACGAGGTCAGCGTTCGCCAACCGACCTCGATTCCTTCGGGCTTCGCCTTCTTCGCGACAGACTCGGGCGACCCGAATGCGCTGGGTCCGCTTCGCTAGGACAGCGATGATCTGCCTGCCGGCGACACCCCCGATGCCCTTCGACGCACCGGTGGCTGCGGCGGCTGCCGCGCTGATCGGATCTAGCATGACGCTCCTTCGCTGTCGGCCCCATGCTGCCTGAGAAGTCCGAGATTCGGGCGCCCCCAGCGTCGTTCCGGCTGATTTCCTTATTCCGAGTGGAAGGACGCGGCTCAGGCGTACAGCCCCAGGAACGCCCGGCTGGCGGTCGCGACCACCTCGTCCGGCGACACGTCGAGCGCCCCGTCCAGCCACGCGGTGACCACCTCCGCCATCCCCCCGATGAACAGCAGACCCGCGAGCTCGTCCTCGTGTCGCGCGGGCGACGAGGAGTGCGCCTCTTCTGCGGCGAGGTGGGCGAAGTGCCGCAACAGACTCGGTACGACGCCCACGCAACCCCGGCAGGGCAGCCGCCTCGATGATGGCCACCCGCCCCTTCCGTGGGTCGGCGAGGAGCAGGCTCCACGAAGGCACCCACGGCGGCGTGGATCCGCGCGGCGGGATCAGCACCGGCGGCCTCGGCGGCAGCCAGGGTGACCGTCTCGATCTCCGAGGCGACCGCCTCCATCACCGCGGTGAGGGCGTCGTCGAGGCCGGTGAAGGACTCGTAGAAGTACCGCTCGGTGAGCCCGGCCGCGCCGCACACCGCGGTCATGGTGGTCCGCGCCGACGGGTCGGCCCAGACCGACAGTGTCGCGTCGAGCAGACGGCGGCGGCGGTCGGCGGCGCGGTCGGCCGCGCTCACGCCCTTGTAGACCCCCGACTGCACCGCCATGTCGTCAACCCTGCCACGCGGACCTGCCGAAGAGAAGGTTGACAGGATGCTCTTCCTGAATGACGCTGGGCACCATGACGACCGCGCCGGTGCTGCTCCCCACCGTCCGCCCGGGTGACCGGGGACTGCCGTTCCTGGGCCGGCTGACGGCGTACGCGAAGGACCCGGTGGCGCTGATGCGCCACCAGTACGAGACCTACGGCCCGGTCTCGCCGTTCCCCTTCCTCGGTCAGACCTACGTGATGCTGCTCGGGCCGGACGCGGTCGAGGAGGCGTTCCGCAACGCCGACAAGGCGTTCGTCAACGGCCCGGCGTGGGGCGCGATGGTGGGGCCGTTCTTCCACCGGGGGCTGATGCTGCTCGACGGCGAGGAGCACCACGTGCACCGCCGGATCATGCAGGAGGCGTTCACCCGCGACCGCCTGGCGTCGTACGTCGACGCGATGCACCCCGCGATCGCCCGCGGCGTGGCGTCGTGGCAGCCGAGCACCGACTTCCGCTGCTACCCGGCGCTCAAGCAGCTCACCCTCGACATCGCCGCCGACATCTTCATGGGCGGCGCGGCGGACACCTCGCGGGAGGAGATGGACCGCGTGAACGCGGCGTTCATCGCCTGCGTCCAGGCGGCCGCGGGGGTGGTGCGGGCGGACGTGCCGGGGACGCGGTGGGGCCGGGCGTACAAGGGGCGGAAGGTGCTGGAGGAGTTCCTGCGGCACTACCTGCCGGCGAAGCGGGCCGAGCGCACCGGCGACCTGTTCTCCGTGCTCTGCCACATCGAGACAGCGGAGGGGGAGCGGTTCACCGACGACGACGTGGTCGACCACATGATCTTCCTGATGATGGCCGCGCACGACACCTCGACCATCACCACCTCCACGATGCTGCAGCACCTCGGCCAGCACCCCGAGTGGCAGGACCGCTGCCGCGCGGAGTCGCTGGCGCTCGGCGACGCCCCGACCCTGGCCGAGCCTCGACGGGCTCACCTCACTGGACCTGGTGATGAAGGAGAGCCTGCGCCTGCGGGCGCCGGTGCCGATGCTGGCGCGCAAGACCGTCAAGGACACCACCGTCCAGGGTGTGCGGGTGCCGACGGGCAGCACGGTCGCCGTGGGGGTGCAGTACTCCCACGTGATGCCCGAGCCTGTGGACCGATCCCGAGCGCTTCGACCCCGAGCGCTTCGGGCCGGAGCGCCGCGAGGACAAGGCGCACCGCTACGCCTGGTCGCCGTTCGGCGGCGGCGTGCACAAGTGCATCGGCCTCTACTTCGCCGGCGCGGAGGTGAAGGCGATCATGCACCGCCTGCTGCGCACCCACGAGTGGCGCGTCGACCCGTCGTACGTCGCACCGCTCGACAACCACTCGCTGCCGTTCCCGAAGGACGGCCAGCCGATCGACCTCGCCCGACGCTGAGCCACCGGAGGCACCCGTGAACCTGTCCCACCTGTCCGTCATCGTCACCGGCGGCGCCCGCGGCATCGGCCGCGCCACCGTCGACCGCTTCGCCCGCCAGGGCGCCAAGGTCGCGATCGGCGACCTCGACCTCGCGCTGGCCCACCAGGTCGCCGAGCAGCACGACGACAAGGTCGCCGCCGCACGCCTCGACGTCACCGACGCCGAGTCCTGGACCGCCTTCCTCGCCGAGGTCGGCCACCTCGGCCCGTGGGACGTCCTCGTCAACAACGCCGGCATCATGCCGCTCGGCTCGGTGCTCAAGGAGCCCGAGAGCGTGGCGCGCACGATCATGGACGTCAACGTGCACGGCGTCATCAACGGCACCAAGGCGGTCGCGCCCGGGATGGTGGACCGCGGCCGGGGGCACATCGTCAACGTCGCCTCGGCGGTGGGGCGGATCGCGGTGCCGCACGGTGCGACGTACTCCGCCTCGAAGTTCGCGGTGGTCGGCTTCAGCGAGGCGATCCGCCAGGAGCTCGCGCCCGAGGGCATCGAGGTGACGGTCGTGCTGCCGACCGTGGTGCAGACCGAGCTCGCCGCCGGCGTGCCGGCCGCGCGGGGCATCAAGCCGGTCACCGCCGAGGACGTGGCGGAGGTGATCGAGCGCGCGGTCCGCAAGCCCAAGGCCGAGATGTGGGTGCCGCGCTGGACCCAGGGGCTCAGCAAGCCGACCCTCGCGCTGCCGCGCTTCGTGCAGGACGCCATGTCGCGTGCCACCAAGGCCGGAGACGTGCTCGACTCGGCCGACCCGGCCGCCCGCGCGGCCTACGAGGAGCGCGCCCGCCGGGCCGCGGAGACATCCGACCTCTCGGAATAGTGACCGTCGGAGGCCGGTTACCATCCTCCGTGACCTCCTCGCCGACGACGACCTCGACCGAAGGCCGCCCGGCGGTGCACCACTCCCGACCCGCGCTGGCGATCCTGGCGCTCGCGGTCGGCGGGTTCACCATCGGCACCACCGAGTTCATGACCATGGGTGTGCTGCCCGAGGTCGCGGACGGCGTGAAGGTGTCGGTGCCGACGGCGGGGCACATCATCTCGGCGTACGCGCTCGGCGTCGTCGTCGGCGTGCCGATCCTCGCCTTCTTCGGCGCCGCCCTGCCGCGGCGCGGGATGCTCGTCGGCCTGATGGGGGCGTACGCCGCCTTCAACCTCCTCAGCGCCGCCGCACCGAGCCTACGAGGTGCTCACCGTGGCGCGCTTCCTCGACGGCTTGCCGCACGGCGCGTACTTCGGCGTCGCGAGCCTCGTCGCCGCCAGCCTGGTCGTGCCGGAGCGCCGCGGACGGGCGGTCGCCGCGGTGATGCTCGGGCTGTCGGTGGCCAACGTCGTCGGCGTCCCGCTGGCCACCTTCCTCGGCCAGCAGGTCGGCTGGCGCACGACGTACCTGCTCGGTGGGGTGCTGGCGCTCGTCACCGTGGTGGGCGTGCTGGCCGTCGTACCGTCGCTGCCGGGTGACCCGGAGGCGAGCGGCCGCAAGGAGGCGCGGGAGTTCTTCGGCAGCCTGCAGGTGTGGCTGACGATGGCCGTCGGCGCGGTCGGCTTCGGCGGCATGTTCGCGGTGTACTCCTACATCGCCAAGACCGTCACCGAGGTGGGCGGCCTCGAGCGCGGCACCGTGCCCTTCTTCGTGCTCGCGCTCGGTCTCGGCATGGTCGCCGGCACCTGGCTCGCCGGTGAGCCTGGCCGCGTGGTCGGTCTACCGCAGCCTGATCCTGTCGGGCGCCACCGGCATCGTGCTGATGCTCGTCTACTGGCTCGCGGCGCCGCACGGCTGGCTGCTGCTGCCCGTCGCCTTCCTGGTGACCGCCACCGGCTCGGTGCTCGTGGTCAACCTCCAGCCTGCGCCTGATGGACGTCGCCGGGGGAGCGGTCACCCTGGGGGCCGCGATGAACCACGCCGCGCTCAACGTCGCCAACGCCCTCGGCGCCTGGCTCGGCGGCGTCGTCATCGCCGCCGGCCACGGCTACCGCGCCCCCGCGCTCGTCGGGGCCGGCCTGGCCGCCGTCGGCGTGGTGATCCTGCTCGTCTCCGCGACCGTGCACCGTCGCGACGTGGCTGCCGCGGCCTAGGAGCCGAGCGCCGCCTGCTGCTCCGTGGTGATCCAGCGGACCAGACGGCACCACTGCACGCAGGCGACGACGAGGGCGAGCGTCCCGATCCCCTCGACGACCGGCAGCGTCCCGACGACCTCAGGGTCGCTCGACCCCACGACCTGGGCGCTGGCGCGGTTGGAGAACAGCCAGACCAGCCAGCCGGTCCACCACAGCCCGAGGCCCGGCCGGCGCCCCGTGGTCGCACTGCCCTCGGCGACGCCGCGCACCACCTGCAGCGGGAACCACAGCGACACGATCGGCACCCACCAGGCCAGCCAGACCCAGATCGAGCCGCGCTGGTGCCGGACGCCGGGGCGGATCACCTCAGTGTTGGCGCGGGCCTGCTGGAGCCACAGGCACGTCACGACGTACGACGCGACGAGGACCGGGAGGATCAGGACGGCCAGAGCGGTGTACCAGCCGAACAGGCCCGTCGAGCCGCCGTTCTCGAGGACGTCGCGGAGGTCACGGGCCGCCGGGACCGCGGCCACCGCCGTCGCGACCTGCAGCAGCGCGACGACGACGGCCAGGACTCCGGCCACCACGGCGAGCGCGACGGGCGCCTCCCGCCCGAGCCGTCCGGGCGGACCCGGCGCTGCCGGCGGCGGTGCCCCTTCCCAGGCGTGATGCGTCATGGCGGGAGCATAGGACCGGCTCCCGCTCGTACCGCGGTTCCTGCCACAATCGGTCGCATGTCTGCCACCACCGAGCACCCGCCCGTGCCGGAGACCGCGCAGCCGGCCGCCGCCCAGTCAGGCGCGCGTCCGCGCGTGCTGTCCGGGATCCAGCCGACGTCGGACTCCTTCCACCTCGGCAACTACGTGGGCGCGGTGCGGCAGTGGGTGGACCTGCAGCGTGACCACCAGCCCTTCTTCTTCATCGCCGACCTGCACGCGCTCACCGTCGAGTGGGACCCCAAGGCTGCTGCGCGAGCGCACCCTGCGCGGCGCCGCCCAGCCTGATCGCGGCGGGCGTCGACCCGGCGAGGTCGGCGATCTTCGTGCAGAGCCACGTGCCCGCCCACGCCCAGGCTCGCGTGGGTGCTCAACGGCATCACCGGCTTCGGCGAGGCCCGCCGGATGACCCAGTTCAAGGACAAGACGGCCAAGGGCGGCGAGGGCGCGGCGAGCGTCGGGCTGTTCGCCTATCCGGTGCTGATGGCGGCCGACATCCTGCTCTACCGCCCGCACTACGTCCCGGTGGGCGAGGACCAGCGCCAGCACCTGGGTCGACCCGCGACCTCGCGCAGCGCTTCAACAGCCGGTTCAAGAAGACCTTCCGGCTGCCCGAGCCCTACATCCTCAAGGCCACCGCGAAGGCTCTACGACCTGCAGGACCCGACCAAGAAGATGTCGAAGTCCAGGCTCCTCGCCCGCCGGCATCATCGACATGCTCGACGACCCCAAGGTGACCGCGAAGAAGATCCGCTCGGCCGTCACCGACTCCGGCACCGAGGTCCGCTTCGACGTCGAGGAGAAGCCCGGCGTCAGCAACCTGCTGACGATCTACTCGGCGCTCACCGGCGAGGCGATCCCGGCGCTGGAGGAGCAGTTCGCCGGCCGCATGTACGGCGACCTGAAGAAGGAGGTCGCCGACGTGGTGGTCGACTTCGTCACCCCGTTCCGCGACAAGACCCTCGAGTCTGCTCGACCACCAGGACCACCTCCAGCAGGTGCTCGCGCAGGGCGCGGAGACCGCCGGTGAGGTCGCCGAGGCCACCCTTCGCGACGTCTACCAGCGCGTCGGATTCGTCGCCCCCACGGCGCTGCGGGCCACGGAGTCCTGATGCCGGTGATCGGCGTCGCGATCGCCATCCCGGAGCCCTGGGCCACCGAGTCTCTACGACTACCGGCTGCGGATCGGCGACCCCACCGCGGCCGGCGTACCGAGCCACATCACGCTGATCCCGCCGACCTCGGTCGAGGGGGACCTGAGCGCGATCGAGGAGCAGGCTCGCCCACGCGGCCGCCCAGGTCGCGCCCTTCGAGGTGCACCTGCGCGGCACGGCCACCTTCCGGCCCGTCTCGCCGGTGGTCTTCGTCAGCCTGGCCGAGGGGATCTCGCAGTGCGAGCAGGCTCGCCGGCGAGGTACGACGCGGGCCGCTCGCCGTCGACCTGGACTACCCGTACCACCCGCACGTCACCGTCGCCCACCACCTCGACGACCCCACCCTGGACCGTGCGTTCGAGGAGCCTGGCGGGTTTCGAGTGCCGATTCGGGGTAACTGAGTTCCATCTGTACGTCCACCACGACGAGGAGGGCTGGAGGGCGACCCGCACCTTCCCCCTGACATGAGGCTCACATGAAGGCGGTCGACCGCGCCAAGGAGCGTCTGGCTGAGTCTGCGTGCTCGCTCGTCGTTCGTCGATCACGTCCTGCGCATGCAGGAGCACTTCGGGGAGGTCAAGGGCAGCCAGCAGGCCGGTGGGGTCACCTACTTCGGCTTCCTGTCCGTCTTCCCGGTGCTGGCGCTCGCCTTCTTCGCCGTCGGCTACGTCGCCAAGGTGTTCCCCGACGCCCAGGACGCCCTCCTCAAGGCGCTCGAGCAGGTGCTGCCCGGCCTCGTCGGCAACGGCGAGGGCCAGGTCCCCCTCGACGACATCCAGAGCGCGGCGGGCGCGGTCGGGCTGATCGGTCTCGCCGGTGTGCTCTACGCCGGTCTGGGCTGGCTCTCCTCGCTGCAGACCGCGCTGATCGTGCTCTTCGAGATGCCCGAGAAGCCTCCAGCCGAACTTCGTCATCGGCAAGTTTGCGCGACCTCGTCTCACTCGTCGTGCTCGGCGTCGTGCTCATGGTCAGCGTCAGCGCGTCCAGTGTGCTGACCCGGATGTCGAAGCAGGTCCTCGACTGGCTGCACCTGGGCGAGGGCCTGGGCTGGCTGGTGACGATCCTGGCGCTGGTCTTCGGCCTCGCCGCCTCGGCGCTGCTGTTCTTCCTGATGTTCCGGATCCTCGCCAAGCCCCCGGTGCCGTCGAAGGCGCTCTGGTCGGGTGCCTGGCTCGGCGCGATCGGCTTCGAGGTCCTCAAGCAGGCTCTCCGGCGTGCTGCTGGTCAGCACCCGCGGCCAGCCGGCCTTCCAGGCCTTCGGCATCGCGCTGATCCTGCTGGTCTGGATCAACTACTTCTCCCGCGTCGTGCTCTACGCCGCCGCGTGGTCGTTCACGCACCCGCTGGCCCGAGCCGAGCGGGACGCCCGCCGCGCCGTACCCGTCTCGGTGGCGACGGTCGCCTCCCCGGACACCGGGGCCGAAGCCGAGGGGCCGGGCTGGGCCAAGCCGCTGGCCGTCGGTGCCGCGCTGGGCACGGTGGTCGGCGCGAGGATCGGCCGGGGGCGTCGTACCTGAGGGCGGCGGGCCTGGGGGAGTCTGGGAGGATGGGCGCGTGAAGTTCGAGCGCAAGCACGCCCTCCTGCTCCTGGCCGTCGCGGCCTGGAACGTCATCACCTTCGGCAACTTCGCCAAGAACCTCTACCACGCCTACGACACGGGCGAGGACCGTGCGGCGGGCTACTGGATCGCCCACACCGTGCTGATCGTGGTGAACTTCGCGATCGCGGCCGTCCTCGGCTCGCTGGGCTGGAAGGCACTCAAGGCGTCGAAGGCCGACGCCTCGGTCTGAGCCTCCGGGCTCAGGAGGTCCCCGTGCGGACGTCCTACGGTCGTCGCATGCCTCGTGTGCTCGCCGGCCTTTCCGTCCTGGCGCTCCTCCCGGCCGCCGGGTGCGGCACCGAGGACGCCGCCGACGACGGCCCCGTGCCCCTGCCCGACGCCACCTTCCAGCGGGTGCTCGGCCAGGGGGTCGACCCCGGCCTGGTGTACGCCGTCGAGCTCCCGGGTTCGAGCCTGGCCGAGCAGTCGGCGGGCGTGCTGGGCGATGCGGACTACGGCGCGACGTACGTGCCTGCGCAGGACGACCCCACCGGCCAGGCCCACCTCCGGGTCAGCAGGGGCACCTACCACACCGCGCGCTGCGGGCGCGACCCACTGCCGGAGGGCGTTGTCGCGTCGTGCGTGCCCGACGCCACCGGCTGGTACCGCACCGGCGGCGGCTGGCAGGAGTACGTCGTCGCGTCCGACGGCCACGTCCTGGCGCTCAGCGCTCCGGTGGGTGCCGTCGACCGGGCGGACCTGGTCGCGGCGGCGCTCGGCGCCCGCCGCCAGGACGGTGGCGACCTCACACCGGCGACACCGTCGTCGCCGGTCTCCCGCGGCGACCTGCCGACGACCGGCGACGGTGCGCCGATCGACCCCTACGGCACGAACCCGCCGGGCGGCTGAGCCGTCAGGACGCGCCCAGCAGGAAGTAGGTCGTCATCGGGCCCTTGCCCTTGATGTCGACCGTCTGCGGGTCGCTGAACGCGTACCGGTCCGCGAGCAGGGCGTACGTCGCCTCGGCCACCTGGATCCGGTGCGGCCGCCCGTGCGACTCCATCCGGCTGGCGGTGTTCACCGTGTCGCCCCACAGGTCGTAGGTGAACTTGCGCCGCCCGATCACGCCGGCGACCACCGGCCCGGACGCGATCCCGATCCGCATCGCCACCGGGCTGGGCCACGACGGTGAGAGCCGGTTCAGCGTGCGCTGCATGTCCAGGGCCAGGCTCGGCGAGCGAGGCGGCGTGGTCCGGGTCAGCGACCGGCAGGCCGGCGACTGCCATGTAGGCGTCCCCGACGGTCTTGATCTTCTCGATCCCGCGCTGCTCGCACAGCACGTCGAACTCGCGGAACATCGTGTCGAGCAGTTGCACCAGGCTCCTCCGGGCTGAGCGCCTCGGAGACCGGGGTGAAGCCGACGATGTCGGAGAAGAGCACGCTGACGCTGGGTGCGGAGTCGGCGATCGCGCCCTGCTCGGTGCGCAGCCGGCGGGCGATGGTGGCCGGCAGGACGTTGTGCAGCAGGCTCCTCGGAGCGGGCCTGCTCGATCTCCACCTCGCGCTGGCGCAGGTAGTCGGTGCGGCGCAGGCTTTCTCCAGGGCGTAGGCGATGAGGAGGGCGATCGCCGCCAGGCCGACCGTGGGCGCGACGTTGCGGGCGAGGGTGTCCACGCCGCCCAGCACACCGGGGAGGGTGAGGCACACCGCGACGTACACGGCCGTCATCGCGATCGCGGCGTGCATCCGCAGCCGCAGCAGGCCGACCGCGCCCAGCAGGGTGACCGTGCAGGAGGTGCGCAGGTACTCCGGCGGGAAGTCCGCCGAACGGGCCATCAGCGTCCCCAGGGCCACCAGCATCACGGTGAGCAGGCCGACGGAGGCCAGTCTGCAGGTGCCGGCCGACCCAGATCGAGCGGGTGATGACGATGCCGGCGGCCAGGAAGGTGATCGCCCCGGCGACCCGGATCAGGACCAGCCCGAGCGGGACCTCGTCGAGGATGAGGACGTCCACCACGCCGTACACCAGGGTGAAGACGGTGCCGATCGCCAGCGGGAAGCGGGCCTCGTTGAGCCCGCGCATGTCGTCGTAGACGACGAACTCGTCCTCGGCGTCCTCGTCGTCGAACTCCAGCATCCAGCGCGCCATGTGCAGCTGCGCATGACGCTCCTGCACCCACGCACGGATCGAGAGGGAGCCCACGCCCGCATCGTGGCACAACTCGAGTGGGGGGTTTCCCCCTTTGAGTCGGCACTCCCCACCCGCGAGTCGGCACTTCCCCGCCGCGAGTCGGCACTTCCCACCCTCGAGTCGGCACTTCCCCGCCGCGAGTCGGCACTTCCCACCCTCGAGTCTGTGGGTTCACCACCGACGGGCGTCGACCACGCGCTCGAGGACGGGCCGGCGCCGGCGGAAAACCAGTCCGCCACGGCCGAGGCCGTGGCGAACTGACAACTCGCGGGTGGAAAACCCCAACTCGCGGGTGGAAAACCCCAACTCGACCCGGGGGTCAGTGACCGCTCTTGAGCGCGGTACGCAGGTCCTTGTTGGCCTGGGAGATCACGTCGAGCGGGATCTCCTTGGGGCACGCGGCCGCGCACTCACCGATGTTGGTGCAGCCGCCGAAGCCCTCGTGGTCGTGCTGGCCGACCATGTCGACCACGCGCGACCAGCGCTCCGGCTGGCCCTGCGGCAGGCTCGCCGAGGTGGGTGATCTTGGCACCCATGAACAGTGAGGCCGAGCCGTTGGGGCAGGCCGCCACGCACGCACCGCAGCCGATGCAGGTCGCCACGTTGAACGCGCGCATCGCCTTGTCGCGCGGCGCCGGCACCGAGTTGGCCTCCGGCGCCGAGCCGGTGTTGGCCGAGATGTAGCCGCCGGACTGGATGATCCGGTCGAAGGCCGACCGGTCCACGATCAGGTCCTTGATGACCGGGAAGGGCTCGGCGCGCCACGGCTCGATGGTGATCGTGTCGCCGTCCTTGAACGAGCGCATGTGCAGGCTGGCAGGTCGTGGTGACCTCGGGGCCGTGCGCCTCGCCGTTGATCATCAGCGAGCACATGCCGCAGATGCCCTCGCGACAGTCGGAGTCGAACGCGACCGGCTCCTCGCCGCTGGTGACGAGCCTGCTCGTTGAGCAGGTCGAGCATCTCCAGGAACGACATGTCGGAGGAGACACCGTCGAGTCTCGTAGGTGTGCATCGCACCCTGCGCCGCGGCATTCTCCTGGCGCCAGATCTTGAGGGTGAGCCTTCACTTGTAGCCTCCTCTGCTTGAGCTCGATAGCGGTGTAGATCAGGTCTTCCTTGTGCAGGACCGGCTTGCCACCCTCGTTGGAGTCGCCGCCCCACTCCCACGCCGCGACGTAGGCGAACTCGTCGTCGTGGCGCAGCGCCTCGCCGTCCTCGGTCTGCGACTCGGCACGGAAGTGGCCACCGCAGGACTCGCGCCGGTTGAGGGCGTCGATGCACATCGACTCGCCGGTACCGATGAAGTCGGCGACCCGGTTGGCCTTCTCGAGGTCCTGGTTGAGCGAGTCGGCGGAGCCGAGCACGCGGACGTTGGTCCAGAACTCCTTGCGAAGCCTCCTTGATCTTCTCGATCGCGAGCTTGAGGCCCTCCTCGGTGCGCTCCATGCCGCAGTACTCCCACATGATCGAGCCGAGACTCCTTGTGGATCGACTCGACCGAGCGGGTGCCGTTGATCGACATCAGCCTTGGCGACGCGCTCGTTGACCGCGCCCAGCGTGGCCTGCACCTCGGGGTGGCTCTCGTCGATCTTCTCGAACGGGCCGTCCGCGAGGTACTCACGGATGGTGTTCGGGAGCACGAAGTAGCCGTCGGCCAGGCCCTGCATCAGCGCCGAGGCACCGAGGCGGTTGGCGCCGTGGTCGGAGAAGTTGGCCTCACCGGTCACGAAGAGGCCGTCGATGTTGGAGCGGAGCTCGTAGTCGACCCACAGGCCGCCCATCACGTAGTGCACGGCGGGGTAGATGCGCATCGGCACCTCGTACGGGTTCTCGCCCGTGATCCGCTCGTACATGTCGAGGAGGTTGTCGTACTTCTCCTCCACGCCGTCCTTGCCGAGGCGCTTGATCGCGTCGGCGAAGTCGAGGTAGACGCCGCGACGGACCATCTTCTTGGTGCCGTCGGCCTGGACCTCCTCGATGGCGGGCCCGACGCCGCGACCCTCGTCGCACATGTACTTGGCCGCGCGGGAGGCGATGTCACGGGGGACCAGGTTGCCGAAGGAGGGGTAGATCCGCTCCAGGTAGTAGTCGCGGTCCTCCTCCGGGATCTCGCGCGGGTCCTTCTCGCAGTCCTCGACCTTCTTCGGCACCCAGATCCGGCCGTCGTTGCGCAGCGACTCCGACATCAGGGTCAGCCTTCGACTGGTGCGCGCCCGAGATCGGGATGCAGGTCGGGTGGATCTGCGTGTAGCAGGGGTTCGCCATGTAGGCGCCCTTGCGGTGCGCCCGCCAGGCCGCCATCACGTTGGAGCCCATGGCGTTGGTCGAGAGGTAGAAGACGTTGCCGTAGCCGCCGGAGGCGAGCACGACGACGTCGGCGAGGTGGGTCTCGATCGCGCCGGTGACCATGTCGCGGGCGACGATGCCGCGGGCCTTGCCGTCGACGACGATGAGGTCGAGCATCTCGTGGCGGGTGAACTGCTCGACGGTGCCGGCCGCGACCTGGCGCTCCATGGCCTGGTAGGCGCCGATCAGCAGCCTGCTGGCCGGTCTGGCCGCGCGCGTAGAAGGTGCGGGAGACCTGCACGCCACCGAACGAGCGGTTGTCGAGCAGACCGCCGTACTCACGGGCGAAGGGGACGCCCTGGGCGACGCACTGGTCGATGATGTTGGCCGAGACCTCGGCCGGGCGGAAGACGTTCGACTCGCGCGAGCGGTAGTCGCCGCCCTTGACCGTGTCGTAGAAGAGGCGGTACGTCGAGTCGCCGTCCTCGCGGTAGTTCTTGGCCGCGTTGATGCCGCCCTGGGCGGCGATCGAGTGCGCCCGGCGCGGGGAATCCTGGTAGCAGAAGGACTTCACGTTGTAGCCGGCCTCGCCGAGCGTGGCGGCGGCGGCGCCACCGGCCAGGCCGGTGCCGACGATGATGATGTCGAGCTTTGCGGCGGTTGGCCGGGTTGACCAGGCGGTTCTCGAACTTGCGGGTGGTCCAGCGCTCCGCGATGGGACCGGTGGGAGCGTGCTGGTCGACGAGCTTTGTCGCCGAGCTCGTAGTAGCCCGCGGCGTCGTCGGAGGTCTGCACCGACGGCTCGTTGGTCGGGGTCAGACCGGGGAGGTAGTGGGTTCCTGCAGCCATGTCGTTGGCCCCTTACTTCTCGATGATGCCGACGAGGACGGACAGCGGAACCAGCGAGAACCCGCCGGCGACCACGATGGCGACGACCCAGCCAGCCGCGCGCGCCCGGGCGCGGGAGGTGGCGGAGTTCGTGAAGCCGAGGGTCTGCAGAGAACCTGAACGTGCCGTGGTGGAGGTGGAGACCGAGCGCGACCATCGCGACCAGGTAGATGATCGTCATCCACCACGTGTCGAAGGTGTCGACGACCAGCGCGTACGGGTTCTCACCGCCGGTGTCGCCGTTGCTCGGGTTGATCTTGACGATGGTGAAGTTGAGCAGGTGCCACACGATGAACAGCAGCAGCGTCAGCCCACCCCAGCGCATCGTGCGCGAGGAGAGCGAGGAGCCGCGGTTCCGCTTCACGGCGTACTGCACCGGGCGGGCCTTGGCGGCACGGCGCCACAGCGCGACCGCGCAGGCGACGTGGACGACCAGTGGCGACGATGAGGCCGACGCGCAGGATCCAGAGGAAGCCCTCGTAGGGGAGCATCGGCGTCCCGAGCTCGCGCAGGTGGTGCGCGTACTCGTTGAACTTCTCCTCCCCGGCGAACGCCTTGAGGTTGCCGTACATGTGCCCCAGCACGAAGGCGATGAACAGCAGGCCGCTCAGGGCCATCAGGATCTTCAAGGCGATGGTCGTGCGGGCTGCTCGAGAGCCCTTGACCAATTCAGGTCGCGTCGTCGTTGCCACGGGGGGCCACGCTACTCCCGCTACCGACCGGTAGGTGACCCGGATCATGTGAGATATGCACGTAAGGCAAGCCTTACCCGCGACTCAGGCTCGCGTCGGCCGCCGCGTCGAGGAAGCCCGCCGGCGGGACGAAGTAGAGGTTGCCCGTGACCGCGGTCGAGAAGTCGAGCACCCGGTCGTGGTTGCCCGCGGGCTCGCCCACGAACATCCGTCGCAGCATCCGCTCGGTCACTGCGGGGTCCCGGGCGTAGCCGATGAAGTAGGTGCCGTACTCGCCCGCACCCACCCGGCCGAACGGCATGTTGTCGCGGACGATGACGTGCTCGGTGCCGTCCGGGTCGACCAGCGTCGTGAGGGCGACGTGGGAGTTGCTCGGCTTGCGGTCGTCCGGCATCTCGATGTCGTCGGCCTTGCTGCGGCCGATGGCGAGTCTCCTGCTGCTCCACGCTCAGCGCCTTCCAGGCGGTGAGGTCGTGGAGGTACTTCTGGGTGATCACATAGCTCCCGCCGGCGTACGACGCGTCCTCGTCCCCGACGAGCACCGCCGCCCGGCGCTCCTCGCCCTCGGGGTTCTCGGTGCCGTCGACGAAGCCGAGCAGGTCGCGCTGGTCGAAGGAGCGGAATCCGTGGACCTCGTCCTCGACGACCGCGGCGCCGTCGAGCCTCCCGGTGACCAGGCTGCGCCGACCGAAGCACAGGTCGAGCCGGTGCGCCCGGATGTGCAGCAACAGGTCGCCGGGGGTGGCGGGTGCCCGGTGGATCGCACCGGCGACCTCCTGGAACGGGTGCAGCCCGGCCGGGCGGGGCCGGTCGAAGAGCCGCTCCCACGCCTGCGCGCCGATGCCTGCGACACAGGTGAGGTCGCCCTCGGGGATGCGGAAGCCGACCGAGCGGCGCAGGCCGCCGAGGTCGGCCAGCAGGTCACGGACCCGGCCGTCGGTGTCCTCGCCCTCGACGAGCCGGTAGGTCAGGAAGATCGCCGACTCGGTCAGCGGGGCGAGCACGGCCTGGGGCGTGGGGGCGGGCACGCCTCGATGATCGGTCATCGCCGCGCCGCGCACCAGGCACGCGGCGATCGATGCTCGTTATCGGCCGATGCGTGATCGGTCTTTGACGCCTCAGGGTCCGGGGGGCACGCTGGAGAGGGCGGTCGCGCGCGGTGCGGGCGGCCGGGAGCCGGGACCAGGAGAGGTGCGAGGCGAGGATGCGGTCGAACGAGGATCCCCAGGACGACCTGAAGGTCACCCCTCCGAAGGACTGGGCCGCCGGCGTGCCGGCCGTGGCGCACGCGATGGAGTACGCCCTGGCCCAGGCCGGGCCCCGTCGTACGGCCCTGACGCTGCTGAACCTCAACCAGGCCGAGGGCATCGACTGCCCGGGCTGCGCATGGCCGGACCCGAAGCACCGGCACACCAACGAGTACTGCGAGAACGGCGCCAAGCACGTCGCGGACGAGGCGACCACGAAGCGGGTGACGCGCGAGTTCTTCGCCGAGCACTCGATCGCCGACCTCGACCAGGCCTCCGACATGTGGCTCAACCACCAGGGCCGGCTCACCGAGCCGATGGTCAAGCGCCCCGGCGGCACGCACTACGAGCCGATCGGCTGGGACGAGGCGATCGGGCTGCTCGCCGACGAGCCTGAACGGCCTGGCCTCCCCGGACGAGGCGATGTTCTACACCTCCGGACGCCTCAACAACGAGGCCGCCTTCCTGCTGCAGGCTCTTCGCCCGCTCCTTCGGCACCAACAACCTGCCGGACTGCTCGAACATGTGCCACGAGTCGAGCGGGTCGGGGCTGGGGGAGACCCTCGGCATCGGCAAGGGCAGCGTCTCCCTCGACGACATCCACTCCTCCGACCTGGTGCTCGTGGTCGGCCAGAACCCGGGCACCAACCACCCGCGGATGCTGAGCGCGCTGGAGGAGACCAAGCGCAACGGCGGCAAGGTCGTGGCGATCAACCCGCTGCCCGAGGCCGGGCTGAAGAGGTTCAAGAACCCGCAGAAGCCACGCGGTGTGGTCGGCCGCGGCACCGTCATCGCCGACCAGTTCCTCAAGATCCGCCCCGGCGGCGACCTGGCCCTGTTCCAGATGCTCAACAAAGTTCGCTCATCGAGGCCGATGAGGCCGCGCCCGGCACGGTGCTGGACCAGGAGTTCATCGCCCGCCACACGACCGGGTACGACGAGTTCGCCGCCCACGTCCGGACGCTCACCTGGGAGCACGTCCTCGCCGCGACCGGTCTGTCCCGCTCCGAGATCGAGGAGCTCGCCCGGCGCGCGATGAACAGCGAGCGGATCATCGTCTGCTGGGCGATGGGCCTGACCCAGCACCGCCACGGCGTGCCCACCATCCGCGAGATCGTGAGCATCCTCCTGCTGCGCGGCAGCATCGGCAAGCCGGGCGCGGGCGTGTGCCCGGTGCGCGGGCACAGCAACGTGCAGGGCGACCGGACGATGGGGATCTGGGAGCAGATGCCGGACTCCTTCCTCGACCGCCTCGGCGCGGAGTTCGGCTTCGACCCGCCGCGGGCGCACGGGGTCGACTCGGTCGCCGGGGTGCGTGCGATGCGCGACGGCCGGGCGAAGGTCTTCGTCGGCGTCGCGGGGAACTTCGTGCGGGCGATGTCCGACAGCCTGGTCACCGAGGCCGCACTGCGGAGCCTGCTCGATGACGGTGCAGATCTCCACCAAGGCTCAACCGCTCCCACACCGTGGTCGGCGAGACCGCGCTGATCCTGCCGACGCTGGGCCGCAGCGACCGCGACGTGCAGGCGAGCGGCGAGCAGTTCGTCACCGTCGAGGACTCGATGAGCGAGGTGCACCAGTCCCGTGGCCGCCTGGAGCCGGCGTCCCCCCACCTGCTCAGCGAGGTGGCGATCCTGTGCCGGCTGGCGCGGCGGGTGCTCGGTGCGGGCAACCCGATCCCGTGGGAGGACTTCGAGGCCGACTACGCCCTGATCCGGGACCGGATCGCGCGCGTCGTACCGGACTTCGAGGACTTCAACGCCCGGGTCGCCGTCCCCGGCGGCTTCCGGCTGCCGAACCCGGTGAACTCGATGACCTTCCGGACGCCCAGCGGCAAGGCCGTCTTCGTGCCCAACGACCTCGACATGCTCGACCCGCCGCCGGGCCACCTGGTGCTGCAGAGCCTGCGCTCGCACGACCAGTGGAACACCATTCCCTACGCCCCGAACGACCGCTACCGCGGCATTCACGACGCGCGCCGGGTGGTGCTGGTCAACCCCGACGACCTCACCGACCTCGGGCTCGCAGACCGCGACCTCGTCGACATCGTCAGCGTCTGGACCGACGGCTCCGAGCGCCGTGCGGACGGCTTCCGCGTGGTGGCCTACCCGGCGGCGCGGGGCTCCGCGGCGTCGTACTACCCCGAGACGAACGTGCTGGTGCCCCTCGACAGCGTGGCCGCGGTGAGCAATACCCCGACCTCCAAGGGCGTGATCGTGCGGTTGGAGCCCGTTGGCGCTGCAGGCTGACCTCGACACCGCCGTGACGCGCCGCGGGGTCGGGGCGGGCGTCGCCGCCGCGGCGCTGGTGCGCGGACGAGGAGTCGTCGACACGGAGAGAGGACTGCGATGGGACGGGTGACCAGCCGGCGCCGGGTGCTGCGGATCAGGGACGGGGTCCTCGACCAGCGTCCGGACACGCTCGCCGCCGAGGAGCCGATGGAGATCCGCGTCGGCGGACGGGCGCTGACGATCACGATGCGTACGCCGGGGGACGACTTCGACCTCGCCGTCGGGTTCCTGGTGAGCGAGGGCGTCGTACGCTCCGCCTCCGACGTGCTGACCGCGCGCTACTGCGCCGGCGCCACCGACGACGGCAGCAACACCTACAACGTGGTGGACGTGGCACTCGACCCGGCCCTGCCGCCGCTGGACCTCTCGCTGGAGCGCAACTTCTACACCACCTCCTCGTGCGGGCTGTGCGGCAAGGCGAGCCTCGACGCCGTGCGCACGGCGAGCACGTGGTCGGTCGCCGAGGACCCGTTGCGGGTCGCGCCGTCGACGCTCGCGCTGCTGCCCGAGCGGCTGCGGGCCTCGCAGAGCGTCTTCGACCGCACCGGCGGGCTCCACGCGGCCGCACTGTTCTCGGCTGAGGGAGAGCCTCCTCGTGCTCCGTGAGGACGTCGGCCGCCACAACGCGGTCGACAAGGTGATCGGGCACGCGGTCCGCGGTGGCCTGCTGCCGCTGCGCGAGACGATCCTCATGGTGAGTGGCCGCGCGTCCTTCGAGCTCGTCCAGAAGGCGGTGATGGCGGGCATCCCGATGCTCGCCGCCGTCTCCGCGCCGTCCTCGCTCGCCGCCGACCTCGCCGAGGAGAACGGCCTCACCCTGGTCGGCTTCCTGCGCGGTGCGTCGATGAACGTCTACGCCGGCGCCGACCGCCTGCTGCTGGAGACGCCCGTCAGCCCGTGAAGAGCCTTGAGGGCGGCCTTGACGGAGCCTGAAGATCCCGTAGGCGAGCGGGAGGCAGACCACGGTCCAGGTGACCGCGATCCGGGTGCGCTGGCTGCCTGCTGCGTGCTCGCTGGCCATGTGCGGAGTCCTTTCGGTGGAGGGTCAGTGCCCGGCGTCGACGGCGTCGGTGACGGCGTCCTGCTCGTGGAAGCGCTCCGCGACCGGCTTGATGAGCAGGTTGGCGGCGAAGCCGATCGCGAGGATGCCGACCATGATGAAGAGGCCGAGGGAGTAGTCCGTCGCCGTCAGCACCTCGATCGTGTCGGGCTGCACGACGCCGTCGACGGTCTGCCCGGCGAGCGGGTTCGGCCCCTGGACGGGCTCGCGGGAGTCGAGCACGCCGTTGATGATGAGCGGCCCCAGGACTCCCGCCGTGGACCAGGCGGTCAGCAGCCGGCCGTGGATCGCGCCGACCTGGAAGGTCCCGAAGAGATCGCGCAGGTACGACGGCACGGTGGCGAACCCGCCGCCGTAGAAGGACACGATGACCATGCACACGAGCACGAAGAGGGCGGTGGAGGTCCCGGCGAGCCCGGAGGCCAGCGCCAGGTAGAGGACCATGCCGGCGCCGAGGAACAGCACGTAGGTGGTCTTGCGGCCCAGGTAGTCCGAGGCGGTCGACCAGCCGAAGCGGCCGGCCATGTTGGCGACCGAGAGCAGCGCGACGAAGCCACCGGCCACGACCGCGGCGCCGGCCGCGTCGTCGGCCAGGGTGGAGACCCACAGGCCGTCGGCGGACTTCTCCCGGAAGAAGTCCTGGATGGTCGGCTTGGCGTTCTCCGGCAGCCCGATGCCGGCCGTGACGTTGCAGAGCAGGACCGTCCAGAGCAGCCAGAACTGCGGGGTCCTGATGGCGTTCGCCGCCGAGACGTGGTTGCTGGTGACCAGCGCCTTCTGGGTGAGGCTCGACGGGTCGTAGCCGTCGGGCGCCCAGCCCGGCGCCGGGACCCGGACCAGGAAGACGCCGATCATCATGAAGCAGAAGTAGGCGACGCCGAGGGTGAGGAAGAGCCTTCATCACCTTGTCGCCGTCGGTGCCGCCGTAGGTCTCCAGCAGACTTCGTGGACAGCGGCGAGGCGATCATGGCACCGCCGCCGAAGCCCATGATGGCCATGCCGGTCGCGAGGCCCGGCCGGTCCGGGAACCACTTGATCAGCGTGGAGACCGGCGAGATGTAGCCGAGGCCGAGCCCGATGCCGCCGATCACGCCGTACCCGAGGTAGACGACCCACAGGCCGAGGGAGCCGCCGATCGCGATGCCGCCCGCCGCGACGACGAAGCCGGCCGCCCAGCAGCAGGCCGCGACGAACATCGTCTTGCGCGGGCCGTTGCGGTCGACCCAGGTCCCGAAGAGGGCCGCGGAGATCCCGAGCATCACGATCGCGATCGAGAAGATGAAGCCGATCCGCGTGTGGCTCGCGCCGAAGTGGTGCTCGAGCTGGGCCTTGTAGACGCTGGTCGCGTAGGCCTGACCGATGCACAGGTGGATCGCGAGCGCCGCCGGCGGGATCAGCCAGCGGCTGTAGCCGGGCGGCGCGACGGTGTGGGCGCGATCCAGGAACGAGAGCGCAGCCACGGCGCACCTGCCTTCCACGACTCGGGACGTGCCGGGACGAGGCGGCCCGGACCACCCGTCAGTCTACGAAGGAGATGTGACGCACGTCAAAGTGCGTCTGTTCATCCGCCGATAGCCAACGGCTATCGCGCCCGCGCGTCGGGGATCTCGTCCAGCACCCGGGTGAGGTCGACCCCGCGCGCGGTGTCGACCAGGGCCTGCGCCAGCAGCGACTCCGGGCCGTGCCCGGCGAGCACGAGCCCCACCTGGTAGGTGCGGCGCGGCTCCGGCGAACTCGATCACCCGGATCCCGTGGGGGACGCCGAAGGCGGGCAGCCAGGTGTGCGGTACGACGCTGGAGATCCCCATCGACGACACGTGCGCGTAGATCGCGGAGATGGTGTCCGTCTCGACCACGACGTGGCTCTCGACGCCGGTCTCCGCCAGGTGGCCGTCGACGATCCGCCGGTTTTGCATGTCGGTGGTCAGCAGGCACAGGCTCGGCGCGCGCGGCGTCGGCCCACGACACCGCCTCCCTCTCCCCGTGCTCGCCGTCGAGCGGCGTGAGGAAGAGGTAGCGCTCGCGGTAGAGCGGCACCACCCGCACCCGGCCGAGGGGCTCGCCGTCGACGTAGGTCATGCCGACGTCGATGTCGAAGTCGTTGAGGCGGCGCACGATCTCGCGCGAGGACATCGACGCGAGGTGGAAGCCGACGTTGGGGTGGCGCCGGCGCAGCGGGGTGGTCAGCAGCGAGGAGACGCTCAGGGCCGTCGGGATCGCGCCGATGCGCAGCGTGCCCGAGAGCCCGCCCTGCATCTCGGCGAGGCCCTGCTCCAGCATCGCCCGCTCGGCGAGCGTGCGCTGCGCCCAGTGCAGCACCTGCACGCCCTCGGGGGTGAAGCCCTCGAACCGCTGGCCGCGCTTGACGATGTGGACGCCGGTCTCCTGCTCCAGCCTTGCGGACGCCGGCGGACAGGGCCGGCTGCGTCACGTGGCAGGCCTCCGCGGCCCGTCCGAAGTGCTCCTCACGGGCGAGCGCGGTGAGGTACTCCAGCCGCCGCATGTCCACCGGGCATGAATACCACGCGTCCGCCGTAGGGTGAGCGCGATGAAGCGCCCCACCCTCGTCCCCTCCGCCTGGCCGCGGCTGCTCGCCGCGGTCGTGGCCGGCGCGCTCGCCGGGCTCGCCGGGCCCCTCGTCGGCATCGCGGCCGCCGCCGCGGTCTTCGTCGTGCTCGGGTGGAGCGTGCTGTGGCCGATGGACGCCGACGCGACCCGCGCCCGGGCGACCCGCGAGGACCTGCGCCCGGCCGTCGACGAGCTGGTCGTCGCCGCCGCGGCGCTCGGTGGCCTCGGCGCCGTCGTCGCGCTCCTGCTCGACGGGCGCCACGACGCGAGCCGGCTGGACGCCGCCGTCGGGCTGGCGGCCGTGCTGCTGTCGTGGGCCTCGCTGCACCTGATGTACGCCGCGCGCTACGCCCACCTCTACTACTCCGACACACCCGGCGGGATCGACTTCAACGGCACCGAGCCGCCGTCGTTCCGGGACTTCTTCTACTTCAGCCTACAACCTGGGGATGACCTACCAGGTCTCCGACACCGCGGTGCAGAGCGCCGCCGTGCGGGCCGTGGTGCTGCGGCACTGCCTGCTCTCGTACCTCTTCGGCGCCGCGATCCTGGCGACCGCGATCAACCTCGTGGTGGGGATCGTCTCGGGCTGAGCCTCAGGCGGTCGCCGGCACCGGGAGGTGCTGCGCGACCAGGCTCGTCGACCGCGTCGGTCCAGGTGCGCGCCGTCATGCGCGTGCGGGCCGCGGCGCCCATCAGGTGACGGTGCGGGTCCGCGGCCACCGCCGCGACGGCGCGGACCAGGTCGCGCGGGTCGCTCGCGTCGTACAGGACACCGGTCTCGAGGTGGGACACGACGCTGCGCGCACCGCCGGCCCGCGGAGCCACCACCGGTACGCCGGACGCGGCCGCCTCGCGCACCGCGTGGCAGTCCGTCTCGTGCTCGCCCGGGTGCACCAGCACGTCGAGGGTGGGTACGGCGACGGTCAGGTCGCCGATCGACAGCGGGCCCGTGAAGCGGGCGCTCGGCAGCCGGCGGGCCAACCACTCGCGCTCGGGTCCGTCGCCGATCACCACCAGGCGGGTGCCGGGGACCTTGGCGAGGTCCGCCAAGCGGCGTACCCCGGCGGCCTTGTGGAGGCCCCCGACGTAGCCGACGACGATGCGGCCGCCCTCCCGGGACTTGGCCTTCGACCAGGACGCGTGCAGCCACGGGTCGCGCAGGGTCGGGTTGAACGCACGGGTGTCGACGCCCGGCTCCCACAGGTGCGCGGCGACGCCGGGCTCCGCGGCCCGCTCGACCATCCACGGCGAGGTGACGAGCACCCGGTCGGCCCGCTCGGCGATCTTGGCCCGCCAGTAGTCCGCGGCCAGGTCGAGGACCGCGGACTGCTCCACGGCGAGGGTCGGCACCCCGAGCCGGGCGGCGTGCTTGAGCGCCTTGCGGCCGACGTTGCGGGGGAGTGGACCTGGACCACGTCGGCCTCGAAGGACTCGATCGCGTCGCGCACCTGCGCGCCGGTCGGCTCCAGCGGACGCACCCGGACCACGTCGCAGCCGCGGTAGGCTCGCCAGCCCCGGCCCCGGCGCGACGATCCGCACCGCGTGGCCCAGGTCGACCAGCCGGTCGACGGTCGCCTTGAGCGTGGTCGTCGTGCTGTCGACCGCGGGGTAGAAGGTCTCGGTGGCCAGGACGATCCTCATGGGACCACCGTGGGCGCCGTACCTTGCCGGAGTCGGAGGTGGCGGTGTCCGGCGGGTGAATGCCGGGAGGCGGTCAGCCCTCCGGGTCCGGCTCCCCGCCGACCGTGCGTGGCGGCGTGTCCCCCCGCGCGATCGCGCCCGCCACCGCGCGGATCCGCTCGCCGCTGGCCCGCCAGTCGCCGGACGGCGCGTCCCACCAGATGGTGAAGCCGCGGCGGGCCTCGATGGTCCAGTGGCGGCCGAGCAGCACCCGGGCGAGCACGGCGAAGGGCAGGAGCAGCAGGAGCAGCAGCGAACCGGCCGCGACGACCAGCGAGAAGGCGATGAAGGGCAGCGCGAGGATCAGCAGGACGATCGCGATGATCGCGCTGATCGGATCGTCCCCGAGACCCGTGGCCAGGTCGAGCGGGCCGCTGTCGATGCCCTTGAGCCGACGCCGCCAGGGCACCCACCGACGGGTCACCCGCCACGTCTGCCCGCCCGGATCGCGCACCTTCACGGAGCGGAACCTACCTGGCGGTAGCCCGGAGATTGGTCACACCTCGCGGCAACCGGCGCGGTCGCAGATAAAGTCGACCCTCGTGACTGACTCGCCCCTGACGCTGGCGCAGCCCGAGGACGCGCATTCGCGCGCCGAATGGGAGGCCGCCACCGCCGCCGTGCTGCGCAAGACGCGCAAAGCTCGGCGACAACGACCCCGACAGCGCCGTGTGGGACAAGGCTGACCCGGACGACGCTCGACGGCATCGGCATCACCCCGCTCGGCGAGCCGGGCGGCCCGGCCACGCCGGTGCGGCCGAACCGCCAGGGGGCGTGGGACGTGCGCAGCCTGGTGAGCGGCCCGGACGCGAAGCTCGCCAACGAGGCGGCGCTGGTCGACCTCGACGGTGGGGTGACGAGCCTGTGGCTCGCCGCGGACGAGAGCACCGACGTCGCCACCACGCTCAAGGACGTGCTGCTCGACCTGGCGCCGGTCGTCCTCGACGCGCCGTCGGCCACGACCGCGGTGGCCGAGGCCTTCCTCGCGCTGCCCGGTGACAAGCACCCCGACTGCAACCTCGGCGTCGACCCGCTCGGCGCGATGCTGCGCGAGATCCCGCTGGCCGTCGACGACGCCGTCGCGGAGCCTGCAGACCCTGGTGCGCAAGGCCCGTCAGCACGACCTGCGCGCGATCGTCGTGGACGCCACGGCCGCGCACGACCTCGGGGCCAGCGACGCCCAGGAGCCTGGGCTGGTCGATCGCCGTCGGCACGGCGTACCTGCGCTGGCTGACCGACCACGGGCTGTCCGTGGACGAGGCCGCCGCCCAGGTGGACTTCCGCTACGCCGCCACCGACGAGCAGTTCCCGACGATCGCCAAGCCTGCGCGCCGCCCGCATCCTGTGGGCCCGCGTCCTGGAGCTCAGCGGCGCCTCGGCGGGCGCGACCGGCACCCAGCGCCAGCACGCGGCCACCAGCCGGCCGATGCTCAGCAAGTACGACCCCTACGTCAACATGCTGCGCGGCACCGTCGCAGCCTTCGCCGCCGGCGTCGGCGGCGCGGACGCGGTCACGGTGCTGCCCTTCGACAGCGCCAACGGCCTGCCCGAGGGCTTCGGCCGCCGGATCGCGCGCAACGTCAACCACCTGCTCATCGACGAGTCCCACGTCGCCGCGGTGGCCGACCCGGCCGGCGGCGCGTACGCCGTCGAGAAGCTCACCGCCGACCTCGCCGAGGCCGGGTGGGCGGAGTTCCAGCGCCTGGAGCAGGAGTGGGAGAGCGGGCACGACTTCGACGCCTTCCGCGCCCGGATCGACGCCGTCGTCGCGCAGCGGGAGACCGACATCGCCCGCCGCAAGCGGCCGCTGACCGGCGTGAGCGAGTTCCCGAACCTCGCCGAGACGCTGCCCGAGCGCGCGCCCGACCCCCTCAACGACCGGGTACGACGCTACGGCGCCTCCTTCGAGGCGCTGCGCGACGAGCCGGCCGCCCAGCCGGTCTTCCTGGCCACGCTGGGCACGATCGCCCAGCACACCGCCCGGGCGACCTTCGTGAGCAACCTGTTCGCCGCCGGTGGCATCGGCGTGGAGATCGCCGGACCGACCGCGGGCGTGGACGAGCCTGGTCGCGGCGTACGCCGGCCAGCCGGTCGTGTGCCTCGCCGGCACCGACGCGGCCTACGAGGAGTGGGGCGCGGACGCCGCGGCCGCGCTCCGCGAGGCGGGCGCCACGCACGTGGTCATCGCCGGCAAGGGGACCGACTACGCCGACGACAGTGCCGCGATGGGCGTGGACGCCCTGTCCTTCCTCAACCGGACCCGGGAGGCTCTGGCATGACGATCCCCGACAGGCTTCGCGGGTCTCCCGCTCGCCGGCTCCGCCCCGGCGCCGGCCGCCGCGCCTGCGGAGGCCGAGCCGTGGAAGAGCCCCGAGGGCATCGACATCAAGGCGTCGTACGGCCCCGAGGACCTCGAGGGCCTCGACGCGCTCGACACCTACCCGGGGCTGAGCCCGTTCCTGCGCGGGCCCTACCCGACGATGTACACCACCCAGCCGTGGACCATCCGGCAGTACGCCGGCTTCTCCACCGCCGAGGAGTCGAACGCCTTCTACCGCCGCAACCTCGCGGCCGGGCAGAAGGGCCTCTCGGTCGCCTTCGACCTGGCGACCCACCGCGGCTACGACTCCGACCACCCGCGGGTGCGCGGCGACGTCGGCATGGCGGGCGTGGCGATCGACTCGATCTACGACACCCGGACCCTCTTCGACGGCATCCCGCTGGACCAGATGTCGGTGTCGATGACGATGAACGGCGCTGTGCTGCCCGTCCTCGCGCTCTACATCGCCGCGGCCGAGGAGCAGGGGGTGAAGCCGGAGCAGGCTCTCGGGGACCATCCAGAACGACATCCTCAAGGAGTTCATGGTCCGCAACACCTACATCTACCCGCCGGCGCCGTCGATGCGGATCATCTCCGACATCTTCGCCTTCACCAGCCAGCGGATGCCGCGCTTCAACTCGATCTCGATCTCCGGCTACCACATGCAGGAGGCCGGGGCGACCGCCGACCTCGAGCCTGGCCTACACGCTGGCCGACGGCGTGGAGTACATCCGCGCCGGGCTCGAGTCGGGGCTGACCATCGACCAGTTCGCGCCGCGGCTGTCCTTCTTCTGGGCGATCGGCATGAACTTCTACATGGAGGTCGCGAAGATGCGCGCGGCCCGGGCGCTGTGGTCGCGCCTGGTGCGCCAGTTCGACCCGCAGAACCCCAAGTCGCTCTCGCTGCGCACGCACTCGCAGACCTCCGGCTGGTCACTCACCGCGCAGGACGTGTTCAACAACGTCGGGCGCACCGCGATCGAGGCGATGGCCGCGACCCAGGGCCACACCCAGTCGCTGCACACCAACGCCCTCGACGAGGCGATCGCGCTGCCGACGGACTTCTCCGCCCGGATCGCGCGCAACACCCAGCTTGCTGCTGCAGCAGGAGAGCGGCACGACGTACTCCATCGACCCCTGGGCCGGCTCCTACTACGTCGAGAAGGCTCACCCACGACCTCGCGCAGCGTGCCTGGGCGCACATCCAGGAGGCCGAGGCCGCCGGCGGCATGGCCGCCGCGATCGAGCAGGGCATCCCGAAGATGCGCATCGAGGAGGCCGCTGCCCGCACGCAGGCGCGGATCGACTCCGGCGCGCAGAAGGTCATCGGCGTCAACACCTACCGGCTGGCCGTCGAGGACAAAGTCTGGACGTCCTCAAGGTCGACAACGACGACGTCTACCGCCAGCAGGTGGCCAAGCCTGGAGCGCCTGCGCGCCGAGCGCGACAGCGCGGACGTCGAGGACGCGCTGCACGCGCTGACCCGCTCCGCCGACTCCGGCGAGGGCAACCTGCTCGACCCGGCCGTCGCCGCCGCCCGCTCCAAGGCCACCGTCGGCGAGATCTCCGACGCCCTGGAGAAGGTCTACGGCCGCCACCAGGCGGTGATCCGTACGATCAGCGGGGTGTACCGCGACGAGGCCAACGAGGCCGGTGACACCCTGCTCCGCCAGGTGCGCCAGGCCACCGACGAGTTCGCCGAGGCCGAGGGCCGCCGCCCGCGCATCCTGGTCGCCAAGATGGGCCAGGACGGTCACGACCGCGGCCAGAAGGTCGTCGTCTCGGCCTTCGCCGACATGGGCTTCGACGTCGACGTGGGCCCGCTGTTCTCCACCCCCGAGGAGGTCGCGCAGCAGGCGATCGACGCCGACGTGCACATCGTCGGTGTCGACTCGCTGGCCGCCGGTCACCTCGCCCTGCTCCCGGCGCTGAAGAACGCGCTGGCCGAGCAGGGGCGTGACGACATCATGGTCGTCATCGGGGGTGTGATCCCGCCCGACGACGTACCGACCCTGAAGGAGATGGGCGCCGCGTCCGTCTTCCTGCCGGGCACGGTCATCGCCGAGTCGGCTCTCGACCTCCTCGCCAAGCCTGCGCGCCGCCCTCGACCACTGATGGGTCGCTGATGGACGTCGCGGGGCTGCTGGACGGGATCCGCGAGGGGAGGCGCGCGCAGGTGGCGCGCGCCATCACCCTCGTGGAGTCGACGGCACCCCGCCACCGGGCGGCCGCCCGCGAGCTCCTCACCGCGCTCGCCGGCGACGACGGGCCGACCGCGGTGCGGGTCGGGATCTCCGGCGTGCCCGGGGTCGGGAAGTCCACCTTCATCGAGGGGCTCGGCGGGCGACTCACCGCCGCCGGGCACAAGGTCGGCGTGCTCGCCGTGGACCCGTCGTCGGTGCGCACCGGCGGCTCGGTGCTCGGCGACAAGACCCGGATGGCCCAGGCTCTCCACCGATCCGAACGCCTTCATCCGGCCCTCGCCGTCGGCCGGCACGCTCGGGGGAGTGGCCCGCGCGACCACCCAGGCGATGAACGTCCTCGAGGCGGCCGGGTACGACGTGGTGCTGGTCGAGACCGTCGGCGTCGGCCAGTCCGAGGTCACCGTCGCCGGCATGGTCGACACCTTCCTCTTCCTCACCCTGGCCCGCACCGGCGACCAGGCTGCAGGGCATCAAGAAGGGCATCCTCGAGCTCGCCGACGTGATCGCGGTCAACAAGGCCGACGGCGACCGTGAGCAGGAGGCGCGCGGCGCCGCCCGGGAGCCTGGCCGGCGCCCTGCGCCTGGTCCGCGGGCACGCCGAGTGGGCCACCCCCGTGGTGACCTGCTCCGGGCTCACCGGCACGCGCGTGGACGAGGTCTGGGACCGGTGCTGGCCCACCGCGAGCACCTCGGCGAGACCGGGCTGGCGCGCAAGCGGGCCGAGCAGCAGCCTGGACTTCACCTGGGCCCTGGTGCGCGACGAGCTCGCCGAGCGGCTGCGCCACCACCCCGGCGTGCGGTCGGTGCAGGACGAGGTCCGCGCCGCGGTGCTGGACGGCGAGTCTCACCGCCCCGCTCGCGGCGGACCGCATCCTCGCGGCCTACGACGCCTGACCGGTCGCGCTCAGCCGAGCGCGGCCCGGATGCTCTCCGGTGTCGCGGCGAACGACGCCGGGTGCTGCGGGTCGAGGATCAGCACGTCGAAGCCGCCGCCGACCAGCCGGAGCAGGTCCGCACCGGCCCGCTGCTGCGCGGTGACCGCCTTGCCGTCGTAGAACGCGGTGAGCCGGGCGGCGTCGGAGAAGGCCAGCAGCAGGCGCTCGTCGCGGTGGTTGACGATGCTGGTGGGCGTGCTGCCGTCGCCCTGCGGGTCGAGCACCACGAACAGCCGGCTGCCGGCGATCTGCCGGACCACCTCGGCGTAGGTGCCGTCGTCGGGCGCGGCGAGGTAGGCGTCGGTGGCGTCCTGGACCCCGCCCGCGGGCACCCACCGCTCCAGGTAGGACAGCGTGCCCAGCGCGAGCCACGGGCCGGGGTGGTCCATCACGACCCCGGCGACGCCCTGCTCGCCGAAGGACGCCAGCCAGCCCAGCGCCTCCGGCATCGGCATGCCGAGGAAGGTGCTGCCCGGCCCGGCGACCGCGCCCGCCCGCTCGGGCGTGCTGTAGACCCCGAGCAGGTTGCCGATCCCGGGCTGGGCGAAGCCGCTCGGCAGGGGAGCGTCGGGGGTGCCGCGGTTGACGAGGTACCACACGCGCAGACTGCGCCGCGGCCTGCCAGAACGACCGCTCGACGTCGGCGTCACCGGGAGCGGCGGCCATCGCCGCCTTGCGGCGGTCGAGCTCCTCGACCAGGGCGGGTGCGTTCTCCGTCACGATGCCAACCTAACCGGGCGTCACCGCGGCGGACCGGCTCCGCGCGGCGTCCGGCGGCGAGTAGGTTGGGAGTCGTGACCGACACTCCCGACCTGCTGGCGATCGTCGCCTCCGTCGTCGACAAGTACGACGACGAGTTCGGTCGGCCTGCGTCGAACGCTCCACCAGCACCCGGAGTCTGTCCTGGCACGAGCAGGGCACCATCGAGCGGGTCGTCGAGCGTCTCGACGGGACCGGCTGGAGGCTCACCCGCACCCCGCGCAGCGGCCTGGTCGCCGACCTCGGCGACGCCGGCCCGCGGATCGCGCTGCGTGCGGACCTGGACGCACTGCCCGTGCAGGACCTGACGACCGACGAGTGGCGCAGCCAGGACGACGGCGTCGCGCACTCCTGCGGCCACGACGTGCACGTCTCCGCCCTGGTGGGCGCGGCGCTCGCGCTCGACGAGTCTGCACCGCCAGGGGCGGCTGCACGGCCGGGTCCGGCTGCTCTTCCAGCCCGCCGAGGAGGTGATGCCCGGCGGCGCGCAGCACCTGATCAGCCACGGCGCCCTGGAGGGCGTGGACCGGATCTTCGCGCTGCACTGCGACCCGTCCGTCGACGTCGGGGCGGTGGGCCTGCGCACCGGGCCGATCACGAGCGCGGCCGACCGGATCGACGTACGGCTGGAGGGCAACGGGGGGCACACCTCGCGCCCCCACCTGACCGGCGACCTGACCTTCGCCCTCGCCAAGGTCGCCAGCGAAGTCGCCCGCGGTGCTGAGCCGCCGGATGGACCCCCGCGCCGGCGTCAGCGTGGTGTGGGGGATGCTCCAGGCCGGCTCGGCCGCCAACGTCATCCCCGACCGCGGCGTCGCGAGCGGCACCGTGCGGATCCTGGAGGCCGGCGCCTGGACCGCCTGCGAGCCGGTGGTGCGTGAGGCCGTCCTCGACATCGTGCGGCCCTACGGCGTGACCGCCACCGTGGACTACCTGCAGGGTGTCCCGCCGGTCGTGAACGACGCCCGCTGCACCGCGATGGTCGCCTCCACCGCCGACCACCTGCTCGGCCCGCACCACCGCACCGAGGTGGAGCAGAGCCTCGGCGGGGAGGACTTCGGCTGGTACCTCGGCATCGTCCCCGGCTCGATGTTCCGGCTCGGCACCCGCACCCCCGGCGGCGCGCGCTTCGACCTGCACCAGGGCGACTTCGAGGTCGACGAGCCTGGCGATCGGGTTCGGCGCGAAGATGCTCGCCGGGGTCGCGGTGACCGCGATCGCGGCCGGCTGATCTGCACCGCGGCGCGACGGACCGGAGCCCCCGAGCGGGTCAGCCCTTCTTGTACGGCACCCCGTCTGCCGCGGGCGCCCTCGAGGCCCCCACCAGGCCGGCGACGGCGATGATCGTGACGACGTAGGGCAGCATCAGCATGAACTGGCTGGGCACGGGGGAGCCGAGCACCGACAGCACGCCGGACAGGTTCGTCGCGAAGCCGAAGAGCAGGGCGGCCAGGGTCGCCCGGACCGGGTCCCAGCGGCCGAAGATGACGGCCGCGAGCGCGATGTAGCCCGCACCGTCGGTCATCTCCTCGCCGAACTGCGGCACCGACACCAGGGTGTACGTCGCACCGCCCGCGCCCGCGATGAGGCCGGCGATGAGCAGGGTGGTGTAGCGGGTCCGGTTGACCTTGATGCCGACCGTGTCGGCGGCCTTGGGGTGCTCACCGACGGCGCGCACGCGCAGGCCCCACTTGGTGCGGTAGAGCGCCCAGGCGACGAGCACCACGGCGGCGTACATGATGTAGACCAGGATGGTCTGGCGGAACAGCACCGGACCGATGACCGGGATGTCGCCGAGCACCGGGATCGGGATCCGCTCGAAGTGCGGCGGGGAGTTGAGACCCTCGGGGTTCTCGGTGAGCACCTGGCCGAAGAGGAAGGCTCGTCAGCCCGATCACCAGCACGTTGAGCACGACGCCGACGATGACCTGGTCGACGAAGTAGGTGATCGCGAAGAAGCCGAGCACCAGCGCGACCAGGGCGCCGGCGCACATCGCCGCGACCAGGCCGCCCCACGGCGAGCCGATGATCGTGCCGAACATGGCCGCGGCGAAGGCGCCGAAGAGCAGGCTGGCCGTCGATGGCGATGTTGACGACGCCCGCCCGCTCGCCGAGGACGCCGCCGAGCGCCCCGAAGACGAGGGGCACGGCGAGCGCGATCGAGCCGCCGAGCAGGCCGATGACCGGCACGGTCTCGCCGGCCGCGGCCCAGCACAGGAAGCCGATCATCGCGAGCACCGCGAAGAGCCCGACCAGCCACACCGGCGTACGACGCCCGCGGCTGACGAGGAAGGCGGCGGCCGCGGTGCAGATCGCCAGCAGCACGACCATCGAGGCGATCCCGGCGGTGGAGGGGACGGTCACCGCGGGGAGCCTCGAAGAAGTCGGAGTCGGTCGCCAGGCGGAAGGTGGTGTCGCCGGAGCGACCCTTGAAGCCGGCCAGGAGCGCGACCAGGACGGTCACCACCCCGAGCACGATCGGCGCCTTGAGCGCGCCGCGGTTGGTCGCGGCCGGGGCGTCGGGCGCCGGGACCATCGGGGTCTTCTCGGTCAGGGTGGTCACGCCGTCGCCTCCTTCTTGGGAAGGTGGAAGATCGCTCGGACCAGGGGTGGCGCGGCGATGAACAGGACGATGAGGGACTGCACGACGAGCACGATCTCGACCGGGATGCCCTCGGAGGCGGCCATCGCGAAGCCGCCGGCCTTGAGCGCGCCGAACAGCAGACCGGCGGCCAGGATGCCGAGCGGCCGCGAGCGGCCGAGCAGGGCGACGGTGATCGCGTCGAAGCCGATGCCGGCGTCGACGTCGACGGTGACGCCGCTGGTGACGGTGCCGAGCACCTGGTTGACGCCGGCGAGACCGACGAGCGCGCCCGCGATGATCATCACCAGGGTGTAGGTGCGGCCCACGTCGATGCCGGAGGCCCGCGCGGCGTCGGGGTTCTCACCGACGGCCCGGAACCGGAAGCCCATCGCGGACTTGTTGAGCAGCCACCAGGTGAAGCCCACCGCGACCAGCGCCAGCACGAACCCGAAGTGCAGGTTGAACTTGTCGCCGAGCAGGCTCGGCAGGATCGCGGAGTCCGGCATCGCCTCGGACTTCGGGTTGGCCGACCCGGGCGCCTGCAGCCAGCCCTGCCGGGACAGGGCGTAGAAGACGAGGTAGTAGCCGACGTAGTTGAGCATGATCGTGACGATCACCTCGTGCGCGCCGGTGCGGGCCTTGAGCAGGCCGGCGATGCCGGCCCACAGGGCACCGGCAACGGCACCGGCGAGGATCGCCAGGGGCAGGTGCAGGACCGTCGGCAGGTCGACCGAGACCCCGACCCAGCCGGCGGCTGCGCCGGCGAGGAGCATCTGGCCGCGGCCACCGATGTTGAACAGCCCGGCGCGGAAGGCCAGGCCGACCCCGAGGCCGGCCAGGATGAGCGGGCCGGAGAACTTCAGGGTCTCGGTCAGCGGCCGGATCCGGGTCTCGAAGGCATCGACCTGGGTGTTGTAGATCGCGCCCCGGAAAAGTGCGGAGTAGGCACCGCTGATCGACTCCTGCACCGCCGAGAAGAAGTCGCTGGGCCGGGCGCCGATGTAGGCTGGCCGCGGAGCGGACGTTCTCGTCGGTCGCCAGGATCATGATCGAGCCGACCAGGAAGGCCAGCAGCACCGAGAGCAGCGACACCATCGCGTTGCCCGCGGCGATCTCCCGCATCACCCCGCGCCAGGCGGCGGGATCGCGGCGCTGGTCCTCGGGCGTCTCCGGGCTCCCCGGCTCGGGCACGGTCTGCGTCTCCTCGCTCACGCCACGACTCCTTCCGGCCGCTCGCCGGCCATCATCAGGCCCAGGGTCTCCCGGGGCGTGTCCGCGGGCACGATGCCGACCACCTCTCCTCGGTAGAGCACCATGATCCGGTCGGACAGGGCGACGATCTCGTCCAGGCTCGGTCGAGACCAGCAGCACTGGGACACCGCTGTCGCGGGTCGCCACGATCTGCTTGTGGATGAACTCGATGGAGCCCACGTCCACGCCGCGGGTGGGCTGCGCCGCGACGAGCAGGCGCAGGTCGCGGGAGAGCTCGCGGGCGACGACGACCTTCTGCTGGTTGCCGCCGGAGAGGCTGGCCGGCGGTGGCCTGGATGCCTGAGGCGCGTACGTCGTACTCGACGAGCTTCTCCTCCGCGAACCTCTCCAGCACGCCCGTGCGCACCGTGCCGAGGCCGACGAACGGCGCGCCGTGGCTGCGGTTGAGCATGAGGTTCTCGGCGATGGTGAAGTTGCTGACCAGGCCGTCGACCTGGCGGTCCTCAGGGACGAAGCCGACGCCCGCGTCGAGCACCTTGCGCACCGACCTGCCGACCAGGCTCGTGGCCGTCGAGCTCGATGGTGCCCTTGACGTGCGACTGCAGGCCGAGGACGGCCTCGGTGAGTCTCGGTCTGGCCGTTGCCCTGCACGCCCGCCACGCCGAGCACCTCGCCCGCGGCGATGCTGAAGCCTGATGCCGTCGAGGTGGACGTGCCCCGTGTCATCGAGCACCCGCAGGTCACGGACGACGAGCGCGTCGGCCCCCGGCTTCGCGGGGTCCTTGTGGACCGTCGACTCGACCGGACGGCCGACCATGAGCGCGGCCAGGCTCGGCGTTGGTCGCGGTGGGGGAGGCCTCGCCCACGACCGCACCGCGGCGGATCACGGTGATCCGGTCGGCGATCGCGCGGACCTCGCGCAGCCTTGTGGCTGATGAAGACGATGGCGGTGCCCGACGCACGGAGCCGGCGCATGATCTCCATGAGACTCGTCGGTCTCCTGCGGCGTCAGCACCGCGGTGGGCTCGTCGAAGACCAGGACGCGGGCGTCCCGGGAGAGCGCCTTGATGATCTCGACCCGCTGCTGCACGCCGACGGGGAGGGTCTCCACGACCGCGTCCGGGTCGACGTCGAAGCCGAAGCGCGCGGAGATCTCGCGGACCCGCTCGCGGGCCGCGTCGATGTCGAGGGTGCCGGCGAAGCCGGTGGCCTCGTTGCCGAGCATGACGTTCTCGGCGACGGTGAAGACGGGGATGAGCATGAAGTGCTGGTGCACCATGCCGATGCCGGCGGCCATCGCGTCGCCGGGGCCGGACATCTTCAGGCTCCGCGCCGTCGAGGAGGATCTCGCCCTCGTCGGCCTGGTACAGGCCGTAGAGCACGTTCATCAGCGTGGACTTGCCGGCGCCGTTCTCGCCCAGGAGGGCGAGGATCTCGCCCTCGTTGACGGTGAGCGAGATCCGGTCGTTGGCGACCAGCGTGCCGAAGCGCTTGGTGATGCCCCTGAGTTCGAGCGTCATGGAGGCGATCCTCTCCGAGCGGGGTGGGCGGATGCCAGTGAACGTGCCGTGAACACGGCCGGGCACCCGCGTCGTACGGGTCCGGGAAACACAGTCCGGGGGAGGTCGGCGCGAGGCCGACCTCCCCCGGATGCGTGCGCCGGGTGCTACTTCTTGTTGAGGTAGGAGGCTCACCGGGATCGAGCCGTCGATGATGCCGGCCTTCACCTTGTCGAGTCTCGCCCTGCAGCGACGGGGACACCTTGCTCTGGAAGTTGTGGAACGGCGCCAGGCCGACACCGTCGTTCTCCAGGGTGCCGATGTAGGCCTCGGCGTCGAACTTGTCCTCACCGGCGGCCTTGACGGCCTCGATGGTGGAGGTCTTCATGTTCTTCAGGATCGAGGTCAGGACGAGGTCCTTGGTCTTCGGGTCCGTCTCGAAGAAGTCCGCGTCCACACCGACCATCGCGACGTCCTTGCCGGAGTCGGCGATGGCGGTCAGCGCGCCCTGGTAGATCGGGCCACCGACCGGCAGGATCACGTCGGCGTTCTGGTCGAGGATCTGCTTGGCGGTGTTGGTCGCCTTCTCGTTGGCGTCGAAGCCACCGGTGAAGACGCCCTTGTCGTTGCCCTCCCAGCCGACGAGCCTTGACCTTCTTGCCCTTCTCCTTGGCGTAGTAGTCCACGCCCTGCTTGAAGCCGTCCATGAAGATGGTGACGGTCGGGAAGGGCTGGCCGCCGTAGGTGCCGACGACATTGGTCTTGGTGTAGTCCGCCGCGGCGTAGCCGGCCAGGAACGCGGCCTGGGCCGTGTCGTAGAGGATCGGCTTGATGTTGTCGGCGTCCTTCTTGCCGTCGAAGTCGTTGTCGGCGGCGTCGTCGATCAGGACGTACTCGATGTCCGGGTTCGCCTTCGCCGAGGCGACGGTCGCGGCGGACAGCGCGAAGCCGACCGTCACGATGAGGTCGCAGCCGGCGCTGACGAGGCCCTCGAGGTTGGGGGCGTAGTCCTGGTCGGTCTTGGACTGGACCGACTTGTAGTCGGAGTTCAGGCTCCTTCGCCGCCTCGATGACACCCTCGTAGGTGAGTTTGGTTGAACGACTTGTCGTCGAACCCGCCGGCGTCGGAGACGATGCAGGGCAGGAAGTCGATCTTCTTCGCGCTCTTCTCGTCAGGTGCGTCGCCGCAAGCCGCCAGGCTCGCGCTCGCCGTCAGGGCAACGGCGATCGCCGCGGACGTCCTCTTCCAAGTCTTCACTAATGTCCTCCAGATCAGCGCCCGGCGTCGAGCAGGGCAGGGGGATGGCGGTGGTGCTCGGTGCATCCTCACCCACAGCCCGCTCGACGGGAAGCACCTTCGGAGAAACGGTTACCAACTTGGGACATTTCTTCCCGCGGCCACCGTTCGCCGACGATCCTCGCGCCTCGCGGAGAGTTGCCGCGATGCCCTAGGTTGACCGGGTGGCCGACTGGGAGTCCCTGCAGCGTGCGGCGATCGAGATCGCGGAGCGGGCCTATGCGCCGTACTCCTCCTACCGGGTGGGCGCCGCCGCTCTCGCCGACGACGGCCGGCTGGTCGTGGGGTGCAACGTCGAGAACGCGGCGTACGGCGTCACGCTCTGCGCCGAGTGCGGGCTGGTCTCCCAGCCTGCACGCCACCGGCGGCGGCCGGCTGACCCACTTCGTGTGCGTCAACGGCTCCGGCGCGGTGATCATGCCGTGCGGGCGCTGCCGCCAGCCTGCTGTGGGAGAACGGCGGCCCCACGCTGCAGGTGCTCACCCCGCTGGGCGTGCGCACGATGGACGAGGTGCTGCCGCAGGCGTTCGGCGCCGGGGACCTCGACCGCGCCTGAGGAGGCGTTGACCCGACGCCCTAGGGTTCGTGCATGGCTGAACTCCACGACGCCGTCGAGGTCATCCTCGCCAAGCGGGACCGCGGCACCCTGTCCACGAGCCAGATCGACTGGATGGTCGGCGCCTACACCCGCGGGGTGGTGGCGGACGAGCAGATGTCCTCCCTCGCGATGGCGATCCTGCTCAACGGGATGGACCGGCGCGAGATCGCCGACTGGACCGCCGCGATGATCGCCTCGGGGGAGCGGATGGACTTCTCCGGGCTCTCCCGGGTGACCAGCGACAAGCACTCCACGGGCGGCGTGGGCGACAAGATCACGCTGCCGCTGGCGCCGCTCGTCGCGGCCTGCGGGGTGGCGGTGCCGCAGGCTGTCCGGACGCGGCCTGGGCCACACCGGCGGGACGCTGGACAAAGCCTGGAGTCGATCCCCGGCTGGCGGGCGCAAGCTGTCGAACGAGGAGATGCTCGCGCAGCCTGGAGAGCGTCGGCGCGGTGATCTGCGCGGCGGGCGACGGGCTCGCGCCGGCCGACAAGAAGGCTCTACGCCCTGCGCGACGTGACCGGCACGGTGGAGGCGATCCCGCTCATCGCGTCGTCGATCATGAGCAAGAAGATCGCCGAGGGCACCGGCGCGCTGGTGCTGGACGTCAAGGTCGGCAGCGGCGCCTTCATGAAGGACATCGACAAGGCGCGTGAGCCTGGCCGAGGTGATGGTCGCGCTCGGCACCGACGCCGGCGTGCGCACGGTCGCCCTGCTCACCGACATGGCGACCCCGCTGGGCCGTACGGCGGGCAACGCGATCGAGGTCCAGGAGTCGGTCGACGTGCTGGCCGGTGGCGGTCCCGCCGACGTGGTCGAGTCTGACCCTCGCCCTGGCCCGCGAGATGCTCGCCGCGGCCGGGCGCGACGACGTGGACCCCGCGGAGAAGTCTCGCCGACGGCTCGGCGATGGACGTGTGGAAGGCGATGATCCGCGCCCAGGGCGGCGACCCGGACGCGGAGCCTGCCGGGCGCGAGGGAGAGCCACGTGGTGGCCGCGCCGAGCGACGGCGTGCTGACCCGGCTCGACGCGCTCTCGGTCGGCATCGCCGCCTGGCGCCTCGGCGCGGGCCGCGAGCGCAAGGAGGACCCGGTGCAGGCCGGTGCCGGCGTCGTGTGGCACGCCCGTCCGGGGGACGAGGTGCGGGCGGGGGAGCCGCTGTTCACGCTGCTCACCGACACCCCGGAGCGCTTCGACCGTGCGCTCGCCTCCCTCGAGGGCGGCTACGACGTGGAGCCGGCCGGCACCGCGTTCGAGCCCCGTCCGCTGGTGCTCGACCGGGTCGGCTGAGCCTGCTGGTCTCCCTGCGGCAAGATTGCTGCATGGAGCTCACTCTCGCCGACATCAAGGCCGCCCCCAAGGTCCTGCTGCACGACCACCTCGACGGCGGGCTGCGCCCGGCGACGATCGTGGAGCCTGGCGGCCGAGGTGGACCACGAGTCGCCCACGACGGATCCCGACGCGCTCGGCACCTGGTTCACGGAGGCGGCCGACTCGGGCTCCCTCGAGCGCTACCTGGAGACCTTCGCGCACACGGTCGGCGTGATGCAGACCCCCTCCGCGCTGACCCGGGTCGCCCGGGAGTGCGCGGAGGACCTGGCGGCCGACGGGGTGGTCTACGCCGAGATCCGCTACGCGCCCGAGCCTGCACGTCGAGCGCGGGTTGGACTCGGCCGACGTCGTCGCCGCCGTCCAGCAGGGCTTCGAGGAGGGCATGGCGGCCTCCGGCGGCCGCATCGTCGTACGCCACCTGCTGACGGCGATGCGCCAGGCCGCACGGGCGATGGAGATCGCCGAGCCTGGCCATGGAGTGGCGCGACCGCGGGGTGGTCGGCTTCGACATCGCCGGACCGGAGGCGGGCTTCCCGCCCACCCGCTTCCTCGACGCCTTCGAGTACCTCCAGCGCGAGAACTCGCACTTCACCATCCACGCCGGTGAGGGCTTCGGCCTGCCGTCGATCTGGGAGGCGGTGCAGTTCTGCGGCGCGGACCGGCTCGGCCACGGCGTGCGGATCGTGGACGACATCGAGGTCGACGAGAGCGGTACGGCGCACCTGGGCCGGCTCGCGTCGTACGTGCGGGACAAGCGGATCCCACTGGAGATGTGCCCCTCGTCCAACGTCCAGACCGGCGCCGCCGACTCCATCGAGGAGCACCCGATCAAGTCTGCTCGCGTCGCTGCGCTTCCGGGTCACCGTCAACACCGACAACCGGCTGATGAGCGGGACCTCGCTGAGCAAGGAGCTTTGCCCTGCTCCACGAGCACGTCGGCTACGGCTGGGCGGAGATGGAGTGGCTGACCGTCAACGCGATGAAGTCCGCCTTCCTGCCCTACGACGAGCGGTACCGGCTGATCACCGAGACCATCAAGCCGTGGTACGCCGAGCGCCAGGCCTGAGCCCTCAGACCACGAACCAGGCGTAGTCCCAGCCGGAGAGCCCGAGCCGGTGCTCGCTCCAGCGGGCCCGGCCGATCGTCAGCACCGCCCCGGCGGCGGGGTCGAAGACCTCGATCGCCTCGCCGGCCGTGCCCGTGGCGAGCACCACGTGGCGCGGCAGCCAGCGGGTGCCGACGTAGACCGCGACCGGCCGGGTGGCGAGGTTCTCGCGCAGGACGTCGTAGCCGATCTCGGCGCGCGGGCGCACGTGCACGGCAGCGATCCGCTCGCCGGTGAGGGCGCGCAGAGCGTTGGCCACCGCCCACGGCGGCGTGCCGAACCGGCGCGGCCAGGGCATCTGGAAGCGGTCGCGCGGGCTGTGGCTGGAGGTCAGCAGCCGGTGCTCCTCGCGGATCTCGTCCTCGGCGTCCGCCGGCCGCCACTCGGTGAGCAGCACCCGGGCGGCGACGACCGCCGCGGCGCCGCAGACTCAGCCTGGTCGGGCTGGCGCAGCGCGGCGGGGGTGAGGTCAGCGGGCCACCGCATGGTCGTCCTCCGTCGCGAGACTCGCGGAAGGCCCGGTCGCCGGTCGCGACCCGGCAACCGACGGCGACCGCGCGGCGCACCACCTGGCGCTGGGCGCGGGCGAGGGCCAGGCCGCGTCGTACCAGCACGAGCGGGGGCTTGCGGTGCTCGCGCAGGTCGCGGGCGAGGCGGCGCCAGAAGGTGACGACGGGATGCTGGGTGATGCAGTACGCCGCCGCGAGCAGCCCCTGCGCCCGGGCCTCCTCGACGACCTCCGCGGCGAAGATGCCCTCCGCGGCGAAGCGCCGTGCGCCGCCGAGGTCGAGGTGCTGCGAGCCGGTGCGGCGGCTCTCGGAGATCGAGTAGACCGGGATGTCCGCGGCACCGGTGCGGCACAGCGAGCGCAGCGCGGCGAGCGCGTCCTCACGGTGCCAGGTGCCCGGGTGGTCCCAGTCGACGAGGCCGGCGTTGGCGCCCTCGGCGATCCTCGGCAGACCCGGCTCGTCGCCGTCGCGGTAGAAGTCGTCGAGGCGCAGGGTGGGCCAGCCGTGCGCCCGGTGCAGCCGCTCCGCGAGCCTCGACTTCCCCGATCCCGAGGGGCCGGCGAGGACGATCACACGGGCGGTCATGGGCATCAAGTCTGCCGCAGCCCTCGCGATTTGCGGCATTGTGCCCCGCGCCGGCGCCGGCTGCGGGACCCTCGGAGGCGTGGAGCGCGCGACCGATGACGTGGCCCCCCGGGTCACCGGGTTCGAGGTGCTCGCCCGGGTCGGCGCGGACCCGTCCGGCCCGGTGCTGCGGGCGCGGGAGATCGCGACCGGCCAGGTCGTCGCGCTGCGCCGGATGAGTCGCGCCGAGGGCGCGTCCGTCGCGAGCCGGCTGGCCGATCTGGTGCACCTGGAGGAGGAGCACGTCGTCGCGGTGCGGGGCCTGGTACGGGAGCCGTCGGCGGCGTACCTGGTCACGGAGTGGGTGGAGGCGGCGACCCTGGCCGAGGTGATGGGCTCGGGGGAGCGGATGGTCGTGGGGCAGATGCTCGGCATCGTCCGCGGCGTGCTCATCGGGCTCGCCCACGTCCACGAGCACGGGCTCGCCCACGGCGGCGTCGGGCCGACCCGGGTGCTGCTCGACAGCGACGGACGGGCCCGGCTGATGGACACCGGGGTCGTGGCGGACGCGAGCCTCGTGGGCGACGTACGCGACGCCGCGGCGCTGCTCGTGCTGCTCCTCACCGGTCAGCCGGTGCCGCCGGGCACGGCCGTCGACAAGCGCCGACTGCGCCGGGTCGACGCTGCCCTGCGCCCCGTCCTGCTGCGGGCGCTCGCCGTCGACCCTGGCGAGCGGCCGGCCGACGCGGCCGCCCTGCTCGCCGGGCTCGGCAGGGCCGCCCGCCGGGCCTACGGCGCGAGCCTGGTGGACCGAGGCCGGGCTCGCCGCGGTGGTCGGGCCCGCGCTGCCCCGCCTGGTACCGCTCACCCCACCGCCCGCCGAGGAGCCCGCTCCGCCGGGCCGCACCCGCCGCCGGGTACGACGGGTGGCTGCCACCGTCGCGGCCCTCGCCGTCGTCGCCGGCGGGATCACCGCCGCCGTGCTGCTCCTGCACGAGGACCCCGCTCCCGAGCCGGTGTCCTTCCGGACCGACCTCTTCTGCGGCGAGCCTGGACGACGCGGCCACGGCCCTCGCCGGCAGCGACGCCACCAGCCGGGCTGACTCCTCCGGTGCCCGCGGTGCCGAGGGGGCGAGCGGTGGCCGGGCCACCGTGTCCTGCTACTGGGGTGGTGGCGCCTCCGGGGTCGTCGTCAGCGTCACCGTCGGCGCCCGGGCCGACGTCGACGCCGCCGGCACCGACTCCGCGGAGCGCACCGCGGCCCTGCTCGACGGGGCCAACCAGCGGGTGCTCGCGGCCGCGAAGGGGCGCTGGCAGCCGTCGTACGGCACCCGGTGCACGGCGCTGCCCACCCCTGGGTACGACACCGCCTTCTCCTGCCTCGAGCCGGTCATGCCGCTCCCCGAGCGAGCGGCCGACCCCGGCTCGGTCCGGGTGGTGGGCGTCGCGACGGCCCGCGACCAGGCGCTGGTCTGCGGCGGCAACCGGCGGCTGACGACCCCGGCGGAGGCGGCCGGCTCCGCCGCGTTGGCCGACCGGATCGCCGACCTGTGCCGTGCCGTGCTGGTGAGGGTTCGCCGCGGCGGCTGAGCGGCGCGGTACGGTCCGCGGATGAGCCTGGATCAACCGCCGCCGGGTGCGGATCACCCTGGTGTCCTTCCTCGGCCTGGTGCTGGTGCTCGCGGTCGGCTTCTTCTCCTTCGCCCCGGCGAAGATCGAGTCGATGCGCAACCGGGTCGAGCCCGCCGACCTGCCCTCGGTCACGGCGGAGACCCAGCGCCTGCACGACTCGCTGGCGATCGTGGACATGCACGCCGACACCCTGATGTGGGACCGCGACATCCTCGACCGCTCGGGCCGGGGTCACCTGGACCTGCCGCGCCTGGAGGACGGCAACGTCGCCCTGCAGGTGTTCTCGTCGGTGTCGAAGTCGCCGAAGGGCCAGAACTACGACAGCAACCCGACCGACGCCGGTGACAACATCACCCTGCTCACCATCGCCCAGGCTCCAGCCGCCTCGCACCTGGCGCTCCCTGCTGGAGCGCTCGCTCTACCACGCCGAGAAGCTCGAGAGCGCGGCGAAGGACTCCGAAGGGAGGCTGCGGCTGATCCGCTCCGTGGCCGACCTCGACGGCCTCCTCACCGACCGCAAGGCCGGCCTGCGCGTCACCGGTGCGCTCTTCTCGGTCGAGGGGCTGCAGAACCTCGAGGGCGACTTCGACAACCTCGACCGGCTCTACGACGCCGGGATGCGGATGGCCGGCTTCACCCACTTCTTCGACAACGAGGTCGCGGGCTCGATGCACGGCGAGAAGAAGGGCGGGCTGACCGACCTCGGCCGCCGCGTCTTCACCGAGATGGAGCGGCGCGGCATCGTCGTCGACATCGCCCACGCCAGCCACCGCGCCGTCGCCGACATGCTCGGCCTGGCGACCAAGCCGCTCGTCCTCTCCCACGGCGGCGTGCAGGCCACCTGCGACGTCAACCGCAACCTCACCGACGAGGAGATCCGCGGCGTCGCCGCCACCGGCGGGGTCGTCGGCGTCGGCTACTGGGACGCGGCCGTGTGCGACCTCACCACCAAGGCCGTCGTCGACGCGATCGACCACGTGGTGCAGGTGGGCGGCCTCCGGGCCGCCGCGCTCGGCAGCGACTTCGACGGCGCGACCACCACCGGCTGGGACACCACGGAGGCTCGCTGCGATCACCCAGGAGGCTCCGCGACCGGGGGTACGACGACGCGGAGGTCGCGGCGATCATGGGCGGCAACACGATCCGGGTGCTGCGGGCCGTGCTGCCGCGATGAGCGCCCGGGTCGCTCTCCCCGCCGTGCTGGTCGCCGGGCTCGGCTCGATCTGGTACCCCGCGACCCGACTCAGCCGTCGCCGCCGCGCGACCCCCGGTTGGCGAGGATCACCGCGACCGGCGGGATGACCGCTGCGACCACGCTCATCCCGACCGCGAGGGGCACGGAGAACAGCCGGACCACGTTCCACGCCAGCACGATGAGGACCAGGCAGGTCCCCATCAGCCAGACGTAGGTGCGCCGGCGGTGGCTCAGATCCCGGTCGGGTGCCACACCGTCTTCGTCTCCACGAACGCGGTCATCGGCGAGAGCCCGGGCTCGGCGGTCCAGTCCGGCTCGGCATCCGGCGCGCGTCGTACCCGCTTGAGGTTGTCGGCCGCGGCGACCTCCAGGCTCGGTGGCGAGCTCGGGGGATCCGGCGACGCCGGCCAGGTCGATCGCGTTGACGTCCATGTGCGCGGCCAGCCAGGGCCCGAGCACGGCGGCGTCACCGGTGAGGAGGTTGACCACCCCGCCGGGGACGTCGGAGGTGGCGAGCACCTCGGCGAAGGTCACCGCCGGCAGCGGCCGGGCGTACGACGACACGGCCACCACGACGTTGCCGGTCACGATGACGGGAGCGATCACGGAGACCAGTCCCAGCAGCGAGGACGACTGCGGCGCGAGCACGCCCACCACACCGGTCGGCTCGGGCGCGGAGTGGTTGAAGAACGGGCCGGAGACCGGGTTGGCGTTGCCGACCACCTGGGCGAGCCTTGTCGGCCCAGCCGGCGTACCAGACGAGGCGGTCGACGGCGGCGTCCACCTGGGCCCGGGCGGCGGCGGCCGAGGCGCCCTCGGACTGGCGCACGGCCTCCTCGAACTGCGGACGGCGGTCCTCCATCACCTCGGCGATCCGGTAGAGGATCTGGCCGCGGTTGTAGGCGGTGCGCCCCGACCACGAGCCGAAGGCCTTGCGGGCGGCGACGACCGCGTCGCGGACGTCCTTGCGCGAGGCGAGGGCGGCGTTGGCCACGAACTTCCCTTTGCTGTCGGCGACCTCGTAGGAGTAGCCCGACTCCGAGCGCGGGAAGGCGCCGCCGATGTAGAGCCTTGTAGGTCTTGCGGACGTCGATGCGCGCGGCCATCAGATGTCACCCTTCAGGTACGCGGCGAGGCCCTGGCGCCCGCCCTCGCGGCCGTAGCCCGACTCCTTGTAGCCACCGAACGGGCTGGCCGGGTCGAACTTGTTGAACGTGTTGGCCCACACCACGCCGGCACGCAGCGCCGAGGCCATGTGCAGGATGCGGGAGCCCTTCTCGGTCCACACCCCCGCCGAGAGGCCGTACGGCGTGTTGTTGGCCTTCTCGATGGCCTCACCGGGCGTGCGGAAGGTCAGCACCGAGAGCACGGGGCCGAAGACCTCCTCGCGTGCGATCCGGTGCGCCTGGGTGACGCCGGTGAAGATCGTCGGCGGGAACCAGAAGCCGGACGAGGGCAGGTCGCAGGCCGGCGCCCAGCGCTCGGCGCCCTCCGCCTCGCCGATGTCGGAGAGCCTCGCGGATGCGGTCGAGCCTGCTCGCGGGAGTTGATCGCGCCGATGTCGGTGTTCTTGTCGAGCGGGTCGCCGACGCGCAGCGTGCCCATCCGGCGCTTGAGCCTGGCGAGCACCTCGTCGGCGACCGACTCCTGCACCAGCAGGCGGGAGCCGGCGCAGCACACGTGGCCCTGGTTGAAGAAGATGCCGCTGACGATGCCCTCGACCGCCTGGTCGATGGGAGCGTCGTCGAAGACGATGTTGGCGGCCTTGCCGCCGGCTCCAGGGTGGCCTTCTTGTCCGTGCCGGCGATCGCGCGGGCGATCGCCTTGCCGACGGCGGTCGAGCCGGTGAAGGCGACCTTGTCGACGTCCGGGTGGGACACCACGGCCTGGCCGGTGCCGCCCGCACCGGTGACGATGTTGACGACGCCCGGCGGGAGGTCGGCCTGCTGGCAGATCTCCGCGAAGAGCAGCGCGGTCAGGGGCGTGGTCTCGGCCGGCTTGAGCACGACCGTGTTGCCGCACGCCAGGGCCGGGGCGACCTTCCACGCCAGCATCAGCAGCGGGAAGTTCCACGGGATGACCTGGCCCGCGACGCCGAGCGGCTGCGGGTTCGGGCCGAGGCCGGCGTAGTCCAGGCTTGTCGGCCCAGCCGGCGTAGTAGAAGAAGTGCGCCGCCACGACCGGTACGTCGACGTCGCGGCTCTCCTTGATCGGCTTGCCGTTGTCGATCGACTCCAGCACGGCCAGGCTCGCGCCCGCGCTCCTGGATGATCCGGGCGATCCGGAAGAGGTACTTGGCCCGCTCCTTGCCGGAGGTCCGCGACCAGCCGCGGAACGCACGGCGCGCGGCCTTCACGGCCAGGTCGACGTCGGCGTCGGAGGCCTCGGCCACCTCGGCGAGGGTCTCCTCGGTGGCGGGGTTGATCGTCTTGAACGACGTGCCGCGGCCGTCGACGAACTCCCCGTCGATGAAGAGGCCGTAGGACGGCTTGATGTCGACGATGCTCCGCGACTCCGGAGCCGGTGCGTACTCGAACGCCATGTCAGATCAGTCCAGGGTGAAGTAGTCGGGACCGCTGTAGCGGCCGGTGGTCATCTTCGTGCGCTGCATGAGCAGGTCGTTCAGCAGCGTCGAGGCGCCGAAGCGGAACCAGTCCGGGTCCAGCCAGTCGTCGCCGGCGATCTCGTTGACCATGACGAGGTACTTGATCGCGTCCTTGGCGGTGCGGATCCCGCCGGCCGGCTTCACGCCGATCTGCACGCCGGTGGCCTCGCGGAAGTCGCGGACCGCCTCCAGCATCACCAGGGTGACCGGCAGGGTCGCGGCCGGCTGCACCTTGCCGGTGGAGGTCTTGATGAAGTCGGTGCCGGCGAGCATCGCCAGCCAGGACGCGCGGCGCACGTTGTCGTAGGTCTGCAGGCTCGCCGGTCTCGAAGATGACCTTGAGGTGGGCGTGCGTGCCGTCGGGGCGCACACAGGCCTCACGGGTCGCGACGATCTCCTCGAAGACCTGCAGGTAGCGACCGGCCAGGAAGGCCCCCCGGTCGATGACCATGTCGATCTCGTCGGCGCCGTTGGCGACCGCGTCGCGGGTGTCGGCCAGCCTTGACCTCCATCGAGGCCCGGCCGCTGGGGAAGGCGGTCGCGACGGCGGCGACGTTGACCTCGTTCCCGACGATCGCCTTCACCTCGCCGACCAGGTCGCCGTAGACGCAGACCGCGGCGACCGAGGGGCACGACGGGTCGGCCGGGTCGGGGCGCAGCGCCTTGGCTGCCAGCGCGCGCACCTTGCCCGGGGTGTCCTGGCCCTCCAGCGTGGTCAGGTCGACCATGCGGATGGCCAGGTCGAGCGCCCAGGCCTTGGCGGTGGTCTTGATCGAGCGGGTCCCGAGCCCGGCGGCACGCGCCTCGGCTCCGACCTGGTCGACGCCGGGCAGTCCGTGCAGGAAGCGGCGCAGGGCGGCGTCGCTCGCGGTCACCTCGGCGTACGCCGCGAGTCCCGGCACGGGATCGGTGGGGGCGGTGGTCGGCATTGGCTCAGCATAGGGTTGGTGACCGTGCAGAGCGAAGGCGCCGAGAAGGCGGAGCGGTACCGGTCCGGTGGCCTGGTCACGGGCGTGACCGGGATCGTGCTGGCCGTGGGGGTGATCGTCTTCGGGCTGGTCGTGGACAACGACGGCCTGGCCCTGTGGGCCTATCCGCTGCTGCTGCTCGCGGGGGTCCTCGCCTGGGCCGTGCTGATCCGGCCCGCGGTGGTCCTGCACCCCCACGGTTCGGGTCTGCGCAACGTGCTGCACAGCCGGTGGCTGCCCTACGCGCGGATCACCGGGCTGGCGATCACCCAGGTGACGGTCGCGCAGGTCGGCGACGACCGCTACGTCGGGAGCGGGTTCGGCCGCAGCCGCCGCACGCTCCACCGGGACGCCCGTGCGCTGCAGGAGCCCGACCAGGACGTCACCCGCGGCCGGGTCTCGCTCGGTGCCCTGGTCGAGGACAAGATCCGGCGCAGGATGAACGCCGAGGTCTTCGCCGAGCCGGGCCCGGTGCGTCGTACCTGGGCGCGGGTGGAGCTCGCCGCGATCGGCGTGCTCGCCCTCACCGCGCTCGTGACCGCACTGGTCGCGTAGCGCTTGCCGGCCGCTCGTAGGCTGCTCGCCATGCAGACCCGCGCCCGGCTCCTCGCCGCCTCCGTCCTGTCGCTGGCCGTGCTGGCCACGAGTGCCTGCGGGGACTCCGGCGACGACAAGGCCTCCGACTCCACCTCCACCTCGCCGAGCACGGAGGGCACGAGCCAGGCGTCCGGCGCCGCGTGCACGGCCGACGACATCGAGGTCACGGGCGGCTTCGGCGAGAAGCCGACGATCACCATCCCCGACGACTGCTCGCCGCCGACCACCCTGCTCACCAAGGACCTGGTCACCGGCAGCGGGCCGAAGGCCGCGCAGGGCGGCTCGGTGGAGTCGAACTACCACCTGGTCACCTGGTCCGACAAGCAGGTGCTGGACAGACTCGTTCGACCGAGGCCAGACCTTCACCGTCGAGCCGCTGGGCCAGGCCCAGGTCATCGCCGGCTGGAACCAGGGGCTGGTCGGGATGCAGAAGGGCACCCGCCGGCTGCTCGTCGTCCCGCCGGACCTCGGCTACGGCGAGGGCGGCCAGGGCGTCGCGCCGAACGAGACCCTGGTCTTCGTGATCGACGCGGTGAACGTCAGGCTGATCCCCGCCGCCGCGGCGATGTCCGCCCGCAGCCCGGCCAGGCGGTCGGCGGCCGTCGCGCGGGCATCGGCGAGCCCCCCGTCGCCGACCGGTACGACGGCCTCCAGGTAGCACTTCAGCCTTCGGCTCGGTGCCGCTGGGGCGCACGATGACCCGGCTGCCGTCGGCGGTGCGGTAGCGCAGGCCGTCGGTGGGCGGCAGGTCGGCCGAGCCCTGGCCGAGGTCCTCCGCGGCGGTGACCTCGGAGCCGCCGAGGGTGGCCGGAGGAGAGTTGCGCAGCCGCTCCATGGCCTGCGCGATCACGGCGAGGTCGGTGACCCGCACGGAGAGCCTGGTCGGTCGCGTGCACGCCGTGGGCGAGCGCGATGTCGTCGAGCAGGTCGAGCAGGGTGCGCCCGGCGGCCTTGGCCTCCGCGGCGATCTCGCACAGCAGCAGCGCGGCGGAGACGCCGTCCTTGTCGGCCACGTGCTCGGGGTCGACGCAGTAGCCCAGCGCCTCCTCGTAGCCGAACACCAGGTCCGGCAGGCGCCCGATCCACTTGAAGCCGGTGAGCGTCTCGGCGTACGGCTGCCCGGCGGCCCTCGCCATGGTGCCCAGCAGCGAGGAGGACACGATCGAGGTGGCGTAGACGCCCGCGCGGCCGGCCCGCAGCAGGTGGTCGGCGAGCAGCGCGCCCACCTCGTCACCGCGCAGCATCCGCCATCCCTGCGGACCGGGTACGGCGAGCGCGCACCGGTCCGCGTCCGGGTCGTTGGCGACGACGAGGTCCGCACCGGTCGCCTCGGCGAGGGCGATCGCGCGGTCGATCGCGCCCGGCTCCTCGGGGTTGGGGAAGGCCACGGTCGGGAAGTCCGGGTCGGGCTGCTCCTGCTCGGTGACGATCGACGGCGCGTCGAAGCCGGCGGTCTCCAGCACCGCGGGCAGGGCGCTGGCGCCGACGCCGTGCAGCGGGGTGTAGACGATCGCGAGGTCCCGCGGCCCGTCGCCCGCGATGCCGGCGACGGTGTCGAGGTAGGCGTCGACGATGCCCTCGTCGAGCACCCGGCCGCCGGTGCTCCCCAGGGGGACCCGGGGCACCGAGGCGAGCGTCCCGACGGCGTCGATCCGCGCCGCGATCCCGGTATCGGCGGGTGGCACGATCTGGCTGCCGTCGCCGAGGTAGACCTTGTAGCCGTTGTCCTGCGGCGGGTTGTGGCTCGCGGTGACCATCACCCCGGCCGCGCAGCCCAGACTCGCGGATCGCGAACGCCAGCAGGGGCGTGGGCAGCGGGCGGGGGAGCAGCAGCGGCTTGAGACCGGCACCGGCCATCACCTCCGCGGTGTCGCGGGCGAAGACGTCGGAGTTGTGCCGCGCGTCGTACCCGATGACGACGGGGGCGCCGGGCTCGGTGCCCTCCGCGAGGAGGTACGCCGCCAGGCCGGCCGCCGCGCGGATCACGACGACCCGGTTCATCCGGTTCGGGCCCGCGCCGAGGGCGCCGCGCAGCCCCGCCGTACCGAACTCCAGGGTGCCCCGGAACCGGTCGGCGAGGTCTGCCGCGGCCTCCTCGTCGAGCCCGTCCTCGACGGCGGAGATGATCCCGCTGAGTCTCCTCGCGGGTCCGCTCGTCGGGGTCCTCCTTGCGCCAGGCCCGGGCGCGGGAGATGAGCACGTCGATGTCGGGGGTCGTCACCGGACCACCGTAGTACCCCGCTCAGGCGTCGATGGTGCTCATGTCGCCGTACCGCTCCCCGGCCACGGCGCCCTTCGGCACCGCGGCCTCCAGTGCCGCCAGGTCGTCCTCGGTGAGACTCGACGTCGAGCGCGGCGGCGTTCTCCTCGAGGTACTTCACCCGCTTGGTGCCGGGGATCGGCACCACGTCGCCGCCCTGGGCGAGCACCCAGGCCAGCGCGAGCCTGGCCGGGCGTGACGCCCTTGGCGCCGGCGATCGCCTTGACCTCCTCGACGAGGGCCAGGTTGGTGGCGAGGTTGTCGCCCTGGAACCGCGGGAAGTACGCCGTGGCGCGGCTGTCGCCCTCGCCGGGAGTCGCGGTGATCCCGCCGGTGAGCAGGCCGCGGCCGAGCGGGGAGTAGGGCACCAGGCCGATGCCGAGCTCGCGCAGCACGGGCAGGATGTCGTCCTCCAGGCTCCCGGCTGAACAGGGAGTACTCCGTCTGCAGAGCGGTGATCGGGTGCACCTCGTGCGCCCGCCGGATGGTCTCCGGGGATGCCTCCGACAGGCCGAGGTGGCGCACCTTGCCGGCCTCGACCAGGCTCCTTCATCGCACCGACCGTCTCCTCGATCGGGACCGTCTTGTCCACGCGGTGCTGGTAGTAGAGGTCGATGTGGTCGACGCCGAGGCGCTGCAGCGAGGCGTCGGCGGCCTTGCGGACGTACTCCGGCGTGCCGTTGATGCCGATGCGGGTGCCGTCGGCCGCCCGCTCGTTGCCGAACTTGGTCGCGAGCCTGGGCCTCGTCACGCCGGCCGGCGAGGGCCTTGCCGACGAGCCTGCTCGTTGGTGAAGGGGCCGTACATGTCCGCGGTGTCGAGGAAGGTGACGCCGAGGTCCAGGGCCCGGTGGATGGTCGCGATGCCACCGGCCTCGTCCGGGCTGCCGTAGAACTCCGACATGCCCATGCAGCCGAGGCCGAGGGCCGAGACCGTGAGGGGCGAGCCTGACACCGAGGGTGCGGGTGGGGATCGTCATGTCCTCCAGCAAACCCCTTGGAGTGCGCTCCAGGTCAAGCCGTGCGCTCGAGGACGCAGTCGGTGTAGAGCGCGATCTTGTGGTCGATCGCCGCCAGGTGGCCGGTGACCTCGGCCAGGCTCGCGCAGCACCTGCTCGCGGTGGGCCTGCAGGAGGGCCAGTCGTTCCTCCTCGTTGCCCTGGCCGGCGCGGACCAGCGCGGCGTAGCGGCGGACGTCGCGGATCGGCATGCCGGTCGCGCGCAGGCGGGTGACCAGGCGGATCCAGGTGATGTCCCGCTCGTCGTACTGGCGGTGGCCGCTGGTGGTGCGCGGCACCGGGCGCAGCAGCAGCCCGTCCTTCTCGTAGTAGCGCAGGGTGTCGGCGCTCAGTCCGAGCGCGTCGGACGCCTCGGCGATCGTCACTCCGGTCATCTCGCGATCTTCCCCCTTGGAGTGCACTCCAGGTCAAGTGGGGAGGGCAGGATGGAGGGGTGCGCCGCGTCTTCGAGTTCGTCGACCGCTGGGAGGTCCCGGCGCCGCCCGAGGAGGTCGCGGCGGTGCTCGTGGACCTGGAGCGCTACCCGCGCTGGTGGCCCCAGGTGCGCGCGGTCGCCAAGGCTCGGCCCGGACACCGCCTGGGTGTGCTGCCGCTCGGTGCTGCCCTACACGCTGGACCTGGTGCTCGACGCCGTGTCCCGCACGCCGCCGGTCGTGGAGGTGGCCCTGAGCGGGGACCTGGAGGGCTACGCCCGCTTCACGCTGACCGCGGTGGAGGGCGGCACCCGGCTGGACTTCGCGCAGCGGGTGAGCGTGCGCGGGTGGCTCGCCGCCGCGTCGTACGTCGGCCGGGGGTGCTCACCTGGAACCACGCCCGGATGATGGCCGGCTGCCGGTCCGGGCTCGGTGCCGCCATGGCCGCAGCACGATGACCAGCCCGATGCCGATCGCCGCCCCGACGACCGCGCCGGTGACGTTGTCGATCACGTCGGTGACGTCGCACGCGCGGTCGATCCGGGCCAGGCTCCAGCCTGGGTCTTCTCGATCAGCGCGGAGTAGCCGCCGAGGGCCAGGATGCCCAGCGGGGCGAGGATCCAGCCGGCGCGCCACCGGGCGACCGCGAGCACGAGCAGGGCGCCCGCGGGCACGAAGAGCACGGTGTTGAGGGTGCGCTGACCGGACTCGAAGATCCAGAAGCCGTCCGGGGCGGGGCCGCCGATGTCCCACGAGCAGGTGCTCATCCGGCCTTCCGCGGCGACGATGCCGGTGTGGGCGGAGGTCGGCACCAGGGTGACCGCCCCGATCACCGCGAGCGACCACACGAAGCCCGCGATCGAGAGCGCGGAGACCCAGCCGAGCGGACGGGCGAGCAGCAGCGCCAGGGCCGCGCAGAACAGCCCGGCGACGCCGATCACGAGCAGCATGGCCCCGGTGCCGCCGAAGTCCACCATGGTGCAAGAGGCTATCGACCGAGCCCAACGGCGGCGGCCCGGGCGCGCTGCCGGGTGGTGAACGCCGTCGGGCGTGATCAGCCCGTCCGGCGCCGGTGGTCCGCGAGGATCGCCCGGACCAGATCGGCCTCCGCGGGCAGCGCCGCCTCGATCGAAGTCCAGACGATCTCGGGGTCGACCGCTCCGTCGTCGTGTGCCACCAGGTTCCTGATGCCCTTCATCGCTCGCCAGCGGACCTCGGGATGGGCGGCGACCAGGTCAGGGGCGTCCCGTTCCAGCCGGGCCACGGTCTCGCCGATCCTGTGCAGGAGGGCCTCCGCGGCCGGGCGGAGCATCTCGTCCCCGTCGTAGGCCGGCTTGCCTCGCGCGACGAGGCGCTCGGCCGTGTCGGCGAAGTCGAGGAACTCCGCGAGGGTCTGCGCCGTCCGGTCGAACGCTCGGTGGTCGGCCGTCACAGCGGTCGCGCCTCCTCCAGGATGCGGGCGTGGTTCCCGCGCAGGCCGCCGTCGCTCACGATGTCGACGCTCACGCCGAGCAGGTCCTCGAGGTGGTGCTTCAGGTCGGCCTGGTCGAGCAGCGAGGCGCCCGGGGCGAAGGTGACCAGCAGGTCGATGTCGCTGCCCGGACGATCGTCACCACGGGCCGCCGAGCCGAACACCTTCACCGCGAGGGCGTGGTGGCGGGTCGCGATGTCGGAGATGGCTCCCCGGTGCTCCCTGAGCACGCGCGAGGGTCGCGGACGCGCCGCGGCGGCGAGCCGCGCCAGCATCTTCGGGGACGGACGACGCGTGCCGTTCTCGTACGCCGCGATGTTCGGCTGCGCGACCCCGGACAGGTCGGCCAGTCTGCTGCTGCGTCAGGCCCGCGCGCTCGCGCAGCGTGCGCACATCCGTCGTCATCTGCTCACCTCTCCACGCGAACTGTCATATCAATGATATGACAGTTCGTGCGAAGGCAGGCGCGCTCAGGCGGCGCGGTAGCGGTCGAGTCTGTCCGCCGAGGCTCGTCGAAGAGCGCCTGGTTGAGCCCGAAGACGACCTTGACCTCCTCGACCACCCGGTCGACGTCGGCCGGCGAGAGCCCGAGGCCGTCGATGCGGGCGCGGTAGGCGTCCTTGTAGGGCTTCGGCTTCGGGATCAGCGGGAAGTCGTAGAACGCGACGCCGGTGTCCTCGGGCAGGTCGAAGGTGCGCTGCAGCGCACGGCCGATCACCTGGCCGCCGGAGAGGTCGCCGAGGTAGCGGGTGTAGTGGTGGGCCAGCAGCAGGCCGCCCCAGTCCGTGCCCGCGTGGATCCGGTCGACGTACGCCGAGGCCGCGGGGGACTCGATGCTCTCGGGATCCACGCCGGGCGCCCAGTGGGCGAGGTCGGCGTCGATGGCGCCCCGCCGCTCGAGCGCGGTGTCGTGGACGGCGGCGACGATCGGGTCGGCGGACCGGGCGCCGACGGCCGCCTCGAGCGCGGCGTAGACGCGGCGCAGGCGGAGCAGCAGGTCGGCGTAGGCGGAGGCGTTGAGACGGCCCTCGAGCAGACTCGGCCATGAAGCTCGACCCCTCGGCGGCCTCGTGCTCGGCGCGGGATCCCCTCACGCATCGCGGCGGACAGGGTGGGGGCGGCTGCGGTGGTGTCGACGGACATGGGGACTCCTTGGAGGACAGGTTTCTGACAAAGTGTCAGTAAATGGGGATGGCGGTGTCAAGCGACCGCGCGAAGGATCGGAGAGGGCGCCTAGGCCATGTGGCCGAGACCGCGAAGGACGAACTCCTCCACGGCCGGGACCGGCAGGCTGACGGGTCGCGAGCGCGGCGTGCAGCAGGGACATCGCGGCCTTGCGGTCGCTGACCTGGAAGGCGCCGGAGGCGATGCCCTCGTCGAGGATCTGCTCCAGCACCTCCTCCACCGCGGCGACGTGGTCGTGGATCTTCCCCATCGCCTCCTCGGAGAGGAGGTGGTAGAGGATCCCGCCCATGCCGGTGTGGAACTGCTGGCCGGCGCGGAGCCTGGTGACGCAGGTAGACCCGGATCTTCGCGACCGGGTCCGGGACCAGGTCGAGGTCCCGGCGCAGGTCGGCCAGGTAGTGCTGGGTCTCCTCGGTCGCGAACGCGACGACGACGGCTTCCTTGTCCTTGAAGTGGTGGTAGATCGCGGTCCGGCCGATCTCGGCACGGGCGGCGATCTGGGCCATCGTGATCGCGTCGAAGGCTGCGCTCGTCCATCAGCCTGTGCGAAGGCGTCGAAGATCCGTCGCCGCACCTGGTCGCGGTGGGCGGGGAGGGTCTCGGCGGCGATCTTCGGCACGGTGTCGATTCTAGGCGCGGGGGACGGGGGGGACAGGGGGCGCGGCGCGCGCGGCCGGGGCCTGGGTGGACCACCGGCCGCGCACTCCGCTCCCTCGGGTCAGCGACGCGCGGTCGCGAACTTCAGGGTGTACTTCTGGGGGCCGACCTGGGCGCTGCCGGCGTACGTCGCGGTCAGGGTGTAGCGCCCCTTCGCCAGCCGCGGCAGGGCTGCCACCGCGGTGCCGGCGGCGCTCAGCCGCACCCGGACCGACCGCACGGTGCGGTCCTTGGCGTTCTTGACCTGCACCGTGACGATGCCGGTCGGCTTCACGCCCAGCGCGGACACGGTGATCCGGACGCCACCGGCCCGGGCGCCGGTCGGCTTGCGGGTCCACGCCGCACGAACGGTCGCGGCGACCTTGGCGACCGTGACCGCGACCGTGCGCACCGAGCCGCCGACGTTGCCGTCGCCGGCGAAGCGCGCGGTCAGCGCGTAGCCGCCCGGCGCCCGCTTCGGCAGGGGCACCGTGGCGATCCCCTTGACGAGTGCGGCGGAGGTGGTGAACACCGCGCCGGTGCTGGACTTCAGCCTGCACCTGCACGTCACCGCTCGGTACGACGCCCGAGGCTGCCGGCGCGACGGTGACCCGGGCGGCGCCCGCCGCCGTCGGGGTGGGGGTGCGGGTGACCTGCACGGTGGTGGTGGACGTGGTGGCGCCCACCGAGTAACCCGCGGTGGCGCTGGCCGTGGTGATGTTGAGGTTGGCGTTGGCCGCACCGTCGTACGACGCGGTGAGGGTGTAGGCGCCCGCAGCACCCCGGGGCAGGGTGATCGCGGCGGAGCCCCCGGTGAGCGGGGCGGTGCCGGAGGCGACCTCGGTGGCGCTGCCGTCGGTGACGGTCCAGTCGACCGAGCCGGTGGCGGGGGTGCCGTCGGCGTCCGCGACGGTGACCGTCGCCGCGCCGTCCGCGACCTGGGTCGGGGCCGTGCCCACGGTGGCGCTCGCCGTACCGGGGGCGGCGGCGAAGGTCAGCGGGGTGGCGGTCTCGAAGGACGCCTCGGTGGCGCCCGAGCCGGGATAGGTGAAGACGCCGTAGGTGGTGAGCGCCGCGGGGTTCGCGGTGGCCGCGACGGCGGCGTCGATGGTGGCCTTGTCGACGGAGAACGTGGTGGTGAAGGTGCCGTCCGCCTTCAGCTCGAAGCCACCGCCGTTGGCGATCGCGGGCTGGCTGAGCTCCGCAGCGGGCACGGCCCACTTCTGCACGACGACCTTGCGGGCGCTGCTCGCGGCACCCTGCGAGGGACGCCAGGTGTCGGCGAACTTGCCGAGCACGACGTAGGCACCGGCGGGACGGCCGCTGATCGGCTGCCGGGTGCCGACGGCCAGCGCCGGGTCGAAGCCGGAGCCGGTGACGGTGATCTCCTGCGCGCCGCCGGGCAGCAGCGCAACGTCGGAGACGCTCACCTTCGGCGCGATGCCCAGGTCGACGTCGATCGGCAGGGCGGGCTTGTTGTCCTGCATGCCGCCGCAGCCGGTGGAGTAGAAGTGCGGCCGGACGCTGCCGGGGATCGCGTCGATGAACTCCTGCGGCCACGAGCCCCACCAGCCGGTGGCGCCGTTGTCGGTCGTGCAGCCGCGGGTCTGGGTGCCGCCCTCGGGGACCGAGACCTCGACGCCGCGGTAGTCGGGCGTCGCCCGGAAGGAGCCGAGGCTCCGCGGGGTGATGCTGCCGTTGCTGAACTCCAGCAGCGGCAGCCGGCCGTAGTCGTGCGCCTGGGTCGGGTTGCCGTTGACGTCCACGCCGGCGCCGAGCTCGAAGTTCATCGTCAGGCTCGCCGTTGCCGGCGGCGTCGAGGGTGAGTCTCGGGGTCGGAGTAGACCTCGTTGGGGGCGTTGAAGCCGGCCGGGTAGGCGTTGACGGTGTAGGAGCCGTCCCAGGTGACGTCGATCGCGCCGCTGGCGTCCTTGGTGCCGGTGCCGCCGGTGAACTTCACGGCGTTGGCCGACTTCTGCGGGGTCGAGGCGGGCATCGAGGTGGCGGGGACCGGGTCCACGACGTACTCGGTCTGCGAGCCGCCGGACACCGAGCCGGTGAGCCTGGCTGACGTTGCCGGTCAGGTCCTTGTAGGTCCAGGGGCCGAAGATGCCCTTCTGGGCGTAGCCGTTGAGACCCCAGGTGAGGGTCGCCGCGGAGACGGGGATGGCGGCCGGGTCGGCCGAGGCGTGCGGCGCGGAGGCCACGCCCAGGACGCTGAGCCCTGTGGTGGTGAGCGCGACGGCGGCGAGGCCGGCGACGCTGCGACGTGCGGTGGTCATCGGGTTCCTTTCAGGCGGTTCATGACGGGGTGGAGCAAGGTGATTCCGACCGCCCCGAGCAGCAGGAGGAATCCGAGCGCCCACTCCCACCAGCGGTCGGCCGGGTCGGGCCGGCCGGGTGCGGTGGAGGAGGCGAGGGCGTACGCCACCGGCGGCTGGTACGACGCCGGAGGGCCGGCCGCGACGGGCGCGGCCGCGTCCAGGGGCTGCTGGACCGGCAGGGCCGGTGCGGCGGGCTGGACGGGGGTGGACGGCGCGGCCCGAGTGGGCGGCGCGGTCGGCTGGCTCGCCGGCGGGGGCTCCGCGCCGGCGGGGTTCGTGGGTTGCGGAGCCGGTGTCGCCGGGGTCGGCGGCGGCTTCCCCGGCTCGAGGGCGGTCCTCGCGTCCCAGCCTGATGCTCACCGGCTTGGTGACCTTGAAGCGGTCGCCGCTGCCACCGGAGGAGTACCAGTAGGACGCCATGCCGATCTTCTCCAGGAAGGCGAGCAGGCCGGCCGGGACGGCGCCCCAGGCGGGGCCCGTGCGGACCTGCGGGGTGCCGGAGGCGGGGGCGTCGTAGCGCACGCCGAGGTAGCGGGTCGGTGCGGTGAAGCCCTTCTCGGCGCGGAGGTCCTCGGCGTCGACGCCGTCGAGTCTCGGCCAGGGTGACCGTGGTGGCGGGGATCGGTGACCACTTGGTCATGTCCTCCATGGAGGAGGCATGGCCCGAGCCGGTGGCGGTGATGCGGGCGGAGGTGGGGGTGACCTCCAGCACCGGGTCGGTCACCGAGAAGAAGGTCATCCCGGAGTAGTAGAAGACGGTGAACGAGCCCTTCCAGCGGATCGTCGCGGTGCCGGCCGCGGGGTCGACCGTCCCGGTGCCCCCGGCGATGACGACCTGGTGGCCGCTGAAGACCTCGACCGTGGGGCCGCCGAGCGGCTGCCCGTCGGGTCCGGTGCGCAGGCCGGCGTAGGTCGCGAGGACCGGGCCCGAGGAGGTGACCTTCTCGATCCGGACCTTCCCGTCACTGGCCCGCCACGCGAGCGCGCCCGTGCTCGGCCAGCGGGCCCGGCCGTCGAGGACCTGGCCGCCCCGGCCGGGGTCGGGTGCCTTGCCCGCCCCGGGGAAGTTGTAGGTGCCCGGCGCGAAGGCGTTGTTGTTGCTCTCGTCGTTGATGCCCCAGCGGAACACCGCGTCGCTGACGGTGAAGGCCTCCGCTCCGTCCTCCGCCGATGCGGCGGCGTGCGGCAGCGAGAGGGGCACGGCGGCGAGGGCCAGCAGCGCGAGCAGGGCGGGCAGCCGGCGGGTCATGCGAGCGCTCCCGCCGGACGGCGGCGGCGCAGCAGCAGGCGGGTGCCGGCGCCGAGCACGGCCAGGACGAACAGCGCACCCGCCACGACCAGGAAGGTCCGCGCCGCGCTCGGGTCCTCCTCGCTCGTCGCGACGGCGGCCGTGGTCGCCGGCCGGTCGGCCGCGCGGACCGCGAACCGCTCGCTCGCCCGGCCACCCGACGCGGCGCCGGTGAGCCGCGACTCGTGGGTGCCGGCCGGGAGGGTCGCCGGCAGCGGCAGGATGCCGGCGACCTCCCCCGAGGGCCCGGCGACCAGGGGGCCGATGCCGGCCGCACCGTCGTCGAGCACGCCGATCACCTGCTCGCCGGCGGTGAAGCCGGTGGCGGTGAAGGCGAGGGTGTTGCCGACCTTGGCGGTGAGCCGGTCGGTGCGCACCGTGGGGACCCCGGCGGTGGCTGCCTTCTTGCGGGTGGCGGGCGTCGCCGGGGTGCCGGCCGAGGTGTCCGCGGGGGTGTCCGCGGGAGCGCCGGCGGTGGTGTCGGTGGGGGCGGAGTCCTGGGCCTCACCGGCGGGCGCGGCGTCGTACACGCGGGTGAAGCGGACGGGGGTGAAGGACTCGTTGGCGGGGCTCTTGACGCCGTGGGCACCGATGGTGATCACGCCGCAGGTGACCTGGCGGCAGTCGACGGAGACGACCTTGCCGTTGCGGTCGACGCTCTGGAACGTCGGGCCGGGCACGGTGAGGGGAGACCGAGAAGGCGCCCGACGCCGACAGCACGGCGTTCGCCTCGGCGGCGGTCGAGCCTGCCCGGGAAGGCGATGAACTTCAGGTAGCCCTGGTTGGCGGCGGCGCTCTCGGCGTCCGGGATGTAGCGGTAGTCGGCGCCGGTGACCCCGCCGCGCGACGGCTTCCACGAGCCGCCGCGGGGGTCGTCGACCCAGCCGAACATCAGGTACACCCCGCCGAAGCCGCCCTTGACGGTCTGGAAGCCGCGGCCGGTGACGGTGAGCCTCGTGCGGTACCGCAGGTCGGCGGCGGCCGTGCCGCGGTCGTTGACGACCGTGATCCGCGGAGTGGCGGAGGCGGGCGACGCGGTGGCGACGCCGGCGGTGAGCAGCCCGGCGAGCAGGGCCAGGGTCAGGATGCGGTGGGTCATGCGGTCTCCTCCCGCGACAGGGACGTACGACGGTCCGGCAGCACCAGCAGGCTCGCCGGTGGCCGGATGGGTGAGCACGTCGATCGGGTGGTCGTAGACGAGGCTGAGCAGGGGCGCGGTGAGCACCGCGGCGGGCGTGCCCTCGGCGGAGACCCGGCCGCGGTGCAGCAGCGCGACCCGGTCTGCCCAGGCCGCGGCCAGGGACAGGTCGTGCAGCACGACGACCACGGCCGCGCCGGACATCGCCTCCTCGCGGGCCCGGGCCAGGACGGCCTCCCTGGTGGCCGATGTCGAGCGCCGCGGTGGGCTCGTCGAGCAGCAGGATGCCGGTGCGCTGCGCGAGCGTGCGGGCGAAGGAGGTGCGTCCCTTCTCCCCGCCCGAGAGCAGGCTGAACGGCTGGGCGGCGAGCCGCTCGACGTCGGTCGTGGCCATCGCCTCGGCCACCACGCGGTCGTCCTCGTCCTCCTCGGGCAGCCCGCGCCAGGGCGCGCGGCCCATCCGGACCACGTCCGCGGCAGGGAACGGGAAGGAGATCCGGTGCTCCTGGGTGAGCACCGCCCGCTCGCGCGCCATCGCGCGCAGCCGCCACTGCGCGAGCGGCCGGCCTTCCAGACTCGACCACGCCGTCGTCGGGGGTGACGTCGCCGGCGAGCACGGCGAGCAGGGTGGACTTGCCGGCGCCGTTGGGGCCGACGAGGGCCAGCACCTCCCGGCGTCGTACGTCGAGGTCGACGGCGTCGAGGACCGGACGGTGGCCGTAGGACAGCGTGATCCCGCGGGCGGCGAGGGCGGCGCTCATGCCCAGCCTCCGGCGGTCCGACGAGTGCGGCGCAGCAGCCAGAAGAAGAACGGGCCGCCGACCAGCGAGGTGAGCATGCCGAGCGGCAGGTCGGTGTAGGCGACGGCGGTGCGGGCGACGGTGTCGGCGCAGATCAGCACCAGCGCACCGGCCAGCGCGGAGGCGACGAGCAGGGTGCGGTGGCCGGGCCCGGTGACCATCCGGACCAGGTGCGGGACGACGAGCCCGACGAAGGCGACGATCCCGCAGAAGCTCACCGCCGCCGCCGTCAGCAGGGCCACCACGACGATGAGCAGGATCCGCAGGCCCTCGACGTTGACGCCGAGGTGCCGCGCGGAGCGCTCGCCGAGGGCAAGCAGGTCGAGGCTGCGCGCGCAGGCGAGCGCGACCGCGACGCCGACGAGCGCGAGCGGGGCGACCACCACGACGTAGGACCACCGGCTGCCGTTGAGGCTGCCGAGTCGCCAGAACACGATGGACTCGCGGGCCTGGGTGTCGCCGACGAACATGAGCAGCGCCAGCAGCGCGCCCGCCGCGGCGTTGACCGCGATCCCGGTGAGGACGAGGGTGACGACCTCGGTGCGGCCCTCGGAGCGGGAGAGTGCGTAGACGAGCAGGGTGGTCGCCAGGCCGCCGGCGAAGGCGCAGACCGGGATCGACCAGTCGCCGGCGAAGCGCAGGCCGAGGACGATCGCGGCGCCCGCGGCGACCGCCGCGCCGGAGGAGACGCCGACGACGCTCGGCTCGGCGAGCGGGTTGCCGAAGACGCCCTGCATCGCGGCGCCCGCGACCGCGAGCGAGGCGCCGACGACGACGGCCATCGCGATCCGGGAGAAGCGGACGTTCCAGAGCGTGTACTCGCCGCGCGGGTGCGTGGGCAGCGGGCCGACGTCGAGGCCGAGCCGGTGCGCGATCGAGCCGAGGATCTCCTGCACGGGGATCTGCAGCTGGCCCGAGCCGGCCGCCACGAGCGTCATCGCGAGCAGGCCGAGCGCCGGGGCGGCGTACAACAGCGCGGTACGACGGCGCCGCCTCCGGTCCGGCACGGCAGCCGTGGGAGTGGCGGTCGCCGCGGGCAGCGCGAGGCTCACCTCTCCTCCTGCTTCGGCAGGCTGTCCGGCGCGTAGAGCGCGACGGCGAGGGCGTTGAGCACGTCCGCGGTGCGCGGGCCGTAGGCTGAGCACCTGCGCGTCGTCCATCGCGATGACCCGCTGGTTCTCCCCGGCCGGAGTCTGGGCGAGCGCGGGGAACTGGTCGAGCAGGCCGTCGATCCCGCCGACGGACTCCAGGCCCTTGTCCATCATCAGGATCGCGTCGGGCTGGGCCTTGATGAGGCCCTCGTCGTTGACGGGCTTCATGCCGTCCCAGCCGATCTCGCTGCTGACGTCGTACCCGCCGGCGGCGGTGATCAGCGCGTCCGCCCCCGACCCGCGGCCGAACATGTAGTAGACGTTCGCCTGGCCGCGCACGTACAGGAAGATCATCCGCAGGCTTGCCGGTCACGTCGGCGGGAGCGACCTTCGCGATCTCGGCGCGCACGGCGGTCGCCTCCCGCACGATCCGCCGGCCGAGCGCCTCGCCCTGGGCCGGGACGCCGAGCGCGTTCGCCACCTGCTGGGTCAGCGGCGCGAGGTTGTCGAGGTTGCGCTCGCTGTCGACGACCACGACCGGGATGCCCGCGTCGCGGACCTGGAGCAGCACGTCCCACGGCCCGAGCGAGGTGTCGGTGACGACCACCGTCGGGTCGAGCTCCAGGATCGCCTCGGCATTGAGCTCGTGGCCGTTCTGGGTGACCAGCGGGCGGTCCTCGATCTCGTCGTACGCCGAGGAGACGTCGCGGCCCACGATCCGGTCGCCGAGGCCGAGACTCGAAGACGGTCTGGGACAGGGTGCCGTAGATGTCGAGCGCGAGGATCCGGCTGGCGTCGGTGACCCGCACCCTCGTGCCCTGCGCGTCGGTCACCGTCACCGGGAGGGTCGGGGCCGGGTCGTCCTCGACCGGACGGATGTCGGGCTCGGGGAGGTTGATGTCGACCTCGCCCCGCCAGGTGCGCGGGTCCGCCAGCGGCGTCACGTCCGCGATCGAGGGGACGTCGGTGTCCGGGCCCTCGCTGCCGCGCCCCTCGGCGCCGTCGAGGAGGGGGCCGCAGGCGGTGGCGAGCAGGAGGAGGGCGACCGGGAGGGCGGCGCGCAGCAGGAGGGTGCGAGGGGACACGAAGGAGTGCTCTTTGCTGTCAGAGTGTCAGGAAAGGCGAAGCAAGGGAACCCTAACATGGCACTTAGGTCAGCCTAATCTAGGCGTCTCACAGTGACGCTGACCTGCGCAGATGTGTCCAGGGCGATCGGGACCAGTTTCTGACAGAACGTCAGCCCACGGCGCCGAGGAACCGGTTGCCCAGCCGCGTCAGCAGGTCCGTCAGGCTCGGCCGGGCCCTCGACGGTGAACCTGCAGTCCAGCCCGGCGAGCACCAGCACCGGCCAGTCCAGGGTGTCGGTGTCCATCGTCATCCGGCACCGGTCCGCGCCGAGCGCGGTGACCTCCGCCCACCGGCCCACCGCCGCCTCGGCGGTCTCGGCCGGCACGGCGAGACTCGACGACGACGCGGTGCTTGCGCGGCCGGTTGCGCAGACCCCGGCTGACGTACGCCGCCGCGTCGCCGCCCGGGATCTCGCGCGGGCGGAAGCGCTGGCCGCTCGTGGCCGGCGGCTCGGCGATCCGGTCGACGCGGAACGAGCGCCAGTCGCCGCGGTCGCGGTCCCAGGCCGCGAGGTACCAGCGGCGGCCGAGGTTGACCAGGCGGTGCGGCTCGACCCGGCGCGTCGTACCGCTCCCGTCGGCGGCGGTGTAGCCGAAGGAGACGACCTCGTCGTCGCGGCAGGCCTGGGCCAGGGTGGTGAGCACGGCGGGGTCGAGGACGGGCCCGCCGCTCCACGGCATCCCCTCGGTCTGGGTCTGCAGGGCGCCCATCCGGCGGCGCAGCCGTGGCGGCATCAGCGCGATCACCTTCGTGAGCGCCCGGAGCGTGGTGTCCTCGAAGCCGGGCACGCCGCCGTTCGCCGCCGCGCGCAGGCCGACCGCGACGGCGACCGCCTCGTCCTCCTCCAGCAGCAGCGGGGCCATCGCCCCGCCCGCTCGCAGCCTGGTAGCCCCCGGCCGCGCCGCGGACCGCGTCGACGTCGTAGCCCAGGTCGCGCAGGCGCTCGACGTCGCGGCGCAGGGTGCGCTCGCTGACCTCCAGCCGGCCGGCCAGGTCGCCGCCGGACCAGAACCGGTGGGTCTGCAGCAGGGACAGGAGGCGCAGCATCCGGGCGCTCGTGCTCATGGATCCCAGATTAGTTCAGAATCAGGACAGAAACTGACCTCAATGGTTCCTAGCGTAGGAGCCATGGAGATCAAGAAGCCCACATCGACCGAGGGGCCGGTGATCCGCACCGCCGGGCTCACCCGCCACTTCACCCGCAACAAGCAGACGATCGAGGCCGTGCGCGGCCTCGACCTGGAGGTGGGCGCCGGCGAGCTGGTCGCCTTCCTCGGCCCCAACGGCGCCGGCAAGTCCACGACGCTGCGGATGCTCACCACCCTCCTCGAGCCGACCTCGGGAACCGCGAGCGTCGCGGGGCACGACGTGGTGCGCGAGCGGGCGGCGGTGCGCCGCTCGATCGGGTACGTCGGCCAGGGCAACGCCGCCGGCCACCAGTTCCGCGGCCGTGACGAGGTGATGGCCCAGGCCCGCGCGCACGGGCTGTCCCGCCGTGACGCCCGGGCCCGCACCGAGGAGCCTGCTGGGGGCCTTCGACCTGACCGAGCACGCCGACCGTCCGGTCGCCGGGCTCTCCGGCGGTCAGCGCCGGCGCCTCGACGTCGCGATCGGGCTCGTCCAGGAGCCGCCGGTCCTCTTCCTCGACGAGCCCTCGACCGGGCTCGACCCGCAGAACCGGGTCAACCTCCAGGAGCAGGTACGACGGCTCAACGCCGACCTCGGCACGACCATCGTGCTGACCACCCACTACCTGGAGGAGGCCGACGCGCTCGCCGGCCGGGTGATCGTGATCGACCACGGCCAGGTCATCGCCGACGACTCCGCCTCCGCACTGAAGTCCGCGCTCGGCGACCTCGTCGCGCTGGACTTCGCCTCCGCCGACGCCGCCCGGGCCGCGGCCGAGCGGGCCGACCGGGTCGCCGGCGCACAGGTCGTCGTCACCGGGACGCACGTCGAGTCTGCGTGCGGCCTTCGGCCGCGACGCCGCGCCCGGCCTGGTCGCCGACCTGGCCGCCGCCGGCACGCCGGCCACCCGGATCGAGGTCGTCGGGCCCACCCTCGACGACGTCTTCCTCAACCTCACCGGACGCAGCCTGCGCGAGGCGCCGTCCACCCCCACCGAAGGAGCAGCGGCATGACCGTCGAGATCGACCTTCCCGTGACCACCACGCCCACCCTCGCCCGTCGTACGGCGGTCCAGGGGCGTCCCGTCGGCGTGCTCGCCGACATCGCCAACGTGCTGCTCCGAGAGACTCCAGCCGGTGCTGCGCCAGCCCGCGTCGGTGCTCTTCGCGATGGTGCAGCCGCTCGTCTTCCTCGGCCTGTTCGCACCGCTGCTGCCCGCGACCGAGGACGGCTCGGCGTTGCAGTGGTTCGTGCCCGGCATCGTCGCGATGACGGCCCTGATGAGTGCCTCCTTCACGGGCGCGAACCTCTCGGAGGAGATCGTCAGCGGCTCCTTGGAGCGGCTGCTCGTCTCGCCGGTGCGGCGCTCGTCGCTGATGATCGGCAAGGCGCTGCGCGAGATGGTGCCGCTGGTGCTGCAGACGCTGCTCATCGTGGCCGTGGCGACGCCCTTCGCCTTCGACCTGCACGCCGGCGGCGTGCTGCTCGGGATCCTCGTCCTGGTGCCGTTCAGCGTCGGCCTGGGCGCGCTCAGCCTGGCGCTCGCCATCGCCGCCAAGGAGCAGGCCTGGATCTTCTGGACCGTGCAGCAGACGGTGATCTTCCCGCTCCTGCTGCTCGCCGGCGTCCTGCTCCCGCTCGACGGCGCTCCCGCCTGGCTGCGCTTCCTCTCCGACCTCAACCCGCTGAGATCTACCTCGTCGAGACCGAGCGGGCGCTCTTCGCCGGGTCCTACGACCTCGGCACCCTGGCCTCCGGCTTCGCCGCGTCACTGGTCGTGGGCGTGCTCGGGCTGTGGGCCGGAGTACGGCGGATGAGCCGCGCCAGCTAGTCGTCCAGCAGGTCGCGGGGCGTGACCGTCACCGCGAACGGCACCGTGGCCGTCCAGGTCTCCTGGGCGGTCACGGTCGTCGTGCGGGCGTAGGCGTCGCCGTCGAGCGACCACGCCGTCGACTCCGGGCCGGCCGGGTCGATCGTCCAGTACGCCGGGCAGCCGGCCGCCGCCAGCAGGCTCCTTCTTCGGCCCGAGGTCGAAGGTCCGGGTCGAGGGGGAGTGCACCTCGACGGCGAGGAGCGGGGCGACGAGCACGCCCTCCTCGGTGACGTCGGCACGACGGACGACCACGATGTCCGGCTGGATGGCCGTGCGTTCGCCCAGACGCAGGTCGAAGGGGGCCAGGAACACCTGCAGGTCGCGCGGGACCGCGGCCTTCAGCAGGACGTACAGGCTTCGCCGACGACCGACTGGTGGCGGGCACGCGGTGACGGCGACATCACCAGCACCCCGTCGAGCAGGCTCATGCCGGTAGCCGTTCTCGGGGATCGCGTCGCGCTCGGCGATCGTGAACGGTCCCTCGCGCACGATCACGTCCCCGCGCTCCAGCACCGGCGGTCGGACGATCGTCATGACTCCCATGGTGCCTCCTGTGGTCCATGGCGACCACCCTGCATGACCGGGCGCTCACTCGCTCCCGTCATCCACAGGCCTCAGCCGACCCACTCCAGCCAGCGCCCGTGACCGTGGGTCCGGGCCACCATCCGGCCGTCGACGCCGAGCACGAAGCCGGGCTCGTCGTTCGTCGCGGCGGGCCCGGTCCCGGTGATCGAGGGGAGCACCTGGGGCGCCTCGTTGCTGACCCAGTGGCACCGGCCGTCGGTGACGAGGCCGCGGATCAGGGCGTCGTACTCCTGCCGCAGGGGCGGGGGCAGGTAGGCGATGACGGCGCTGTGGAAGACCACCACGGTGCCGTGCGCGGAGGCCTCCTCGACCAGCGCGGGCAGCGTGGTGAGCAGGTCGCCGCGGACCAGGGCCGGCGGCTCGCGGCGGGCGATCTCGACAGCCTGCCGCAGCCGGGCACGACGCTCGTCCTGCTCCGGCCAGACCAGGGTCTCCAGCCAGTCCGTGGCGTCGCGGTCGGTGACGTCGAGCGGGTTGAGGTCGATCCCGCCGCGCCAGGCGACCTGGGGCAGCGTGCGCGGCAGGGGAGCGGACCCGCGGACCGCGCAGGACAGCCGGGGCTCCTCGCCGAGGACCACCTCCCCGGCGTCCGTCGACCACCGGTAGCCCCACCGGTCCGGGTAGAGGCACAGGCCGGCCGAGGCGCCGACCTCCAGCAGGGCGAGCGGTCCGTCGAAGGAGGCGAAGGCCGGGACCAGCGTGGCCAGCCGGCCGACCTCGTTGGTCTGCGTGGAGCGGTCGAGGATCGTCGCGCGGATCGTGCCGTCGTCGCCGAGCAGGGCTTCGCGCAGCGCGTCGTAGGACCCCGGCGCCCGTACGCCGTGGTGGCGGGCCGCGGCGAAGACGAGGTTCGGCTGCTGCTTGACCTCGGGCAGGGCGGCGATCCAGGCCCGCACCTCCGGGTCGCCGGCGACGCCGGTCGCCCAGTCCACGAAGGTCGCGGAGTCCGCGGCCTCGACGGCGAATCGGGTGTAGGAGGCCTCGACCTCGTCGTACGGTTCCATCCCGAGTGCGTTCCCCTCAGATGCGGGGCACGATCCGCCCGAGCAGGTCGCCCATCCGGGTGGCCGCGGCGCGGCCGGCCTCGAGGACCTCCTCGTGGTTGAGCGGCTCGCCGCTCAGGCCGGCGGCCAGGTTGGTGACCAGGCTGATGCCGAGGATCTCCATCCCGGCCTCGCGCGCCGCGATCGCCTCCAGGGTGGTGCTCATCCCGACCAGGTGGCCGCCGAGGATGCCGGCCATCCGCACCTCGGCCGGGGTCTCGTAGTGCGGGCCGGTGAACTGCACGTAGACGCCCTCGTCCAGGTCGGGGGCGATGGTGCGGCACAGGCTCGCGCAGGCGGGTGGAGTAGAGGTCGGTGAGGTCGACGAAGTTCGCGCCGACGATCGGCGACTGGCCGGTGAGGTTGATGTGGTCGCTGATCAGCACCGGCGTGCCGGGCGTCCAGGTCTCCTTGAGCCCGCCGCAGCCGTTGGTGAGCACGATCGCGCGGCAGCCGGCGGCGGCGGCGGTGCGCACGCCGTGCACGACGGCCGCGACGCCCTTGCCCTCGTAGTAGTGCGTGCGGCTGAGGAACGCCAGCAGGTGCCGGTCGCCGTCCTCGCCGGAGACCCGGATCGAGCGGATCTTGCCGGAGTGCCCGGCGACCGCGGAGGCGTTGAACCCGGGCAGGTCGGTCACCGAGATCTCGGTGGTGTTCTCGCCTGTCGGGTCGAGTGCCTCCGCCGCGGGCAGCCAGCCGGAGCCGAGCACCAGCGCGACGTCGTGGCGCTCCACGCCGGTCAGGCTCGGCGAGACGGGCGGCGGCCTGCTCGGCCAGGTCGTACGGCGTGGGGGTCTCGGTCACGCGGCGAGAGTACCCGTCACCAGGAGGCGACGACGGCCTCGGGGACGTAGCCGTGGCGGACCCGCTGCGGGTGCTTGCCGACCGGCAGGTACGCCAGGCTCCTTGCCGGTCCGGGTGGAGAGCACCGCGACGGCGTCGTCGTCGGACAGGGAGACCCAGCAGGTCTCGTCGAGGCCCTCGGTCGACCAGTACGGCTTGCCGTAGTCGTGCCCGGTCGTCCGCGCGTCGAAGTACGTCGCCGCGCCGGTCCGCGCGTCCACGAGCGCGGCGTAGTCGTCCATCGTGCCGGCGACGCACAGCGTGCGGCCGTCCGCGCTGGTCGCGATGCCGTGGTGGGCGGAGTCGTTGACGTAGGCCTCGCGCGGCATCGCCGGCACCCGGTTCTCCAGCCTGCACGACGCCGGTGACCGCGCCCTTCGCCGGCTCCGACTCCCCGCCCAGGGTGTAGTCGGTGCGGCCGTTCAGGTCGGGCGCCTCGGTGTCGAAGACGACGTAGCCGTGCAGGAAGGAGACCTGCAGGTAGAGCAACCGGCCGTCGGGGTGCACCGCGACGGGCCGGACCGCGCTGCTCATCCCGGGGTAGCCGGCCTCGGCGAGCTCCTTGCCCATGTCCCAGCGGTCCAGGACCTCGAAGGTCGTGGCGTCGACGTACTGCAGCCAGCGGTCGGACTTCACCGCGCCGTCGAGCGCGGACCAGGGCAGCGCGGCGATCAGCCTGTCCAGCCCCAGCAGCCGGCCCAGGCCACCGAGGGGGAGCCCGAGCAGACTGCCGTCGGCGGGGTCGAGGTCGTCGAGCGGGGTGTAGACCCGCCCGATCGAGGCGTGCAGGATCTTGCTGCCGTCCTCGGTGTAGTTGCTCTCGTGCGGGGTCTCGCCGGAGACGAAGGTGCGCAGCCGGTCGCCGACCTTGATCCGGCTGCCGTCGGGCAGGGTGCGGTCGACCATGGAGTACTCGATGACCTGGCGGGCCGTGGAGTCGGAGACCAGCAGCCGCGAGCCGTCGTTGGAGATCTGCATGTGGTCGGTGCGGTAGCCGTCCATCTGCTGCTCGCGCACGATCGAGTCGGTGCGCCCGGCGGTCGCCTTGGCGATGTCGATCCAGACCACGTCGGCGAAGGCCTGGGCCGGGAGACCGCGAGGTACTTGCCGTCCATGGTGGTGAACATGTCGTCGACGTACTGGTCGTGGCCCTGGCCGGGGCCGGCGTTGATCGCGAGGTAGAACACGGTGGCGACGGGGTCCTTGAGGATCCGCTGGGTCTCCTCGGCCTTGTCCGGGACCAGGTTCACGCCGCGCTTGAGCACCTCGAGCGAGTGCGCGTCCACGATGCTCGCGGTGCCCTCCCAGTTGTTGCCGACCCACATCACCGAGCGCAGCCCGGACGCGGCGGGGCGGATCGCGACCGGCAGCCCGCGGGTCCCGTCCTCCTCGGTCCGGGTGTCGTCGGGGACCGCGGTCCCGCACGCGGCGAGAGCGGCGACCGCGAGGGCGCCGGCGGTGGTCGTCAGGGCACGGCGGAGCCGGAAGGACGTGCGCACAACGTGACAACGGTTCACATTTCCCGGGGTCACGCCGGGGCGCGCGGGGGTCAGAGGCCGGTCGAGCGGCAGTCGCGGCGGCGCAGCGCCGCGACGTAGTCGGCCGGTGCGTCGGCGGCCTCGGCGGCGTCCGCGATCACCCCGAGGTACGACGCCGAGGGCAACCCGCCCTCGTAGGCGTCCAGCACGTAGGTCCACGCCACCGTCTCCCCGACCATCGTGGAGATCCGCACCTTGGTGCGCCGGTAGAGCCCGGAGTCGGCGGACTCCCACTGGTCCAGGTTGGGCTCGTCGAGCGGGCTGACGTCGTAGATCGCGACGAAGACCTGCTCGAAGGGATCCTGCACGATCGTCGCCAGGGCGCCGTCCCAGCCGTGCTCCTCGCCGCCGAAGGTCAGCCGCCACCCGCTGAGCCAGCCGGTCGTCTGTAGCGGCGAGTGCGGGCAGCGCTCACCCATGCGGAGCGGGTCGAGGTTGGTGCCGTAGGCGGCGTACGACGTCACGGGAGTCAGGCTAGTGCGTGGGGTGATGCGGGTCAGCGCACGTAGAGCAGACCGTTGCCCGGCGTGCCGGCCGAGCACAGGAAGAGCAGGCACTGCGGGGCCGTGCCGCTGACCCGGCCCGGGGTCGCGCTGCCGACGATCGCGGCGTGGACGGTCGCGGGTGACGCGCTCGGGTGGCTCTGCAGGTAGAGCGCGACCGCGCCGGCGACGTGCGGGGCGGCCATCGAGGTGCCGCTGAGCACCTTGGCCCGCCCGTCGTTCCAGGTCGAGGCGATGCCGACGCCGGGAGCGAAGAGGTCGACGCAGGAGCCGATGTTGGAGAAGCTCGCCCGCGCGTCGTTGCGGTCGCTGGCGCCGACGGTGAGCACGCCGGGGACCCGGCCGGGGGAGGAGGCGCAGGCGTCGGCGTTGTCGTTGCCGGCAGCGACCACGACGCTGACCCCGTCGGCGAGGACGTTGCGCACGGCGGTGTCGAGCGCGGCCGACACCGGGCCGCCGAGGCTCAGGTTGACCACGGCGGGCTTGCCCGCGCGGTGGTGGCGGGTCACCCAGTCCAGGCCGGCGACGACGGTCGAGGTCTCGCCCGCGCCGTCGCACCCCAGCACCCGTACGGCGATCAGGCGAGCCCGCTTCGCCACGCCGTAGCGGCCCGCGCTGGCCGTCCCGGCGACGTGCGTCCCGTGGCCGTTGCAGTCCTGCGGGGTGCTGTCCTTGTCGACGTAGTCCCACCCGGGGACGGCCCGGCCGCCGAAGTCGGGATGCCGGGTGTAGATGCCGGTGTCGACGACGTAGACGTCCACGCCGAGGCCCATCCGGGTGAACGTGTAGGCCCGGTTGAGGGGCAGTGCCCGCTGGTCGATCCGGTCGAGGCCCCAGGCTCGGCGTCGGGGTCTGGGTGGCCGAGGCGCGGAAGGTCTGCTCGAGCTCGACCGAGCGCACCCGCGCGTCCCCGCGCAGCGTGGCGAGCAGGGTGCCGGTCAGGGTCGCGGCGAAGCCGTGGAGCGCGCTGGAGAACAGCGCCGTCACCGTGCCGCCCCGGGCGCTCACCAGGGAGCGCGCCGCGGTGGCCGGGTCGGTCCCGGGCCGCAGGGTCACGACCACGTCGAGCAGGCCCGCCGAGGCGGCTGTCACAGCCGGCGGGCTCGCCGGCGCCGGGGCGGGCGCGACCAGCGCCTGCCCGCCCAGGGCGAGCACGCTCGCGAGCACCACGCTGCCGATGCGCATCATCCGACGACCATCTCCTCTGCCGGGCCGACCCCCCGTCGTACCCCCCGGGGATCAACGCGGCGGGACGCCGAACGTGACGCCCGGCACCCTTCGGACCTCGCCGTGAGCGGCGGACTAGGCTGGTCGCGTGACCCACTTCGATGTCCTCGTCCTCGGTGCCGGCCCCGGTGGGTACGTCGCCGCGATCCGCGCCTCCCAGACTCGGCAAGTCGGTTGCCGTGATCGAGAAGAAGTACTGGGGCGGCGTCTGTCTCAACGTCGGCTGCATCCCGTCGAAGGCGCTGCTGAAGAACGCCGAGTCTCGCCCACACGCTCACCCACGAGAAGGCCAAGTACGGCATCGAGGGTGACGCGACGATGGCCTTCGCCCCGACGCACAAGCGCTCGCGCCAGGTCAGCGCCGGCATCGTCAAGGGCGTCCACTACCTGATGAAGAAGAACAAGATCACCGAGGTCGACGGCTGGGGCACGCTCACCGGCCCGAAGACGGTCTCGGTGAAGGCCGAGGACGGCTCCACCGCGGAGTACACCTGCGACAACCTCATCATCGCCGCCGGCGCCACCGTGCGCACCGTGCCCGGCGTGGAGGTCAACGGCAAGAACATCGTTTCCTACGAGGAGCAGATCCTCGATGAGACCGTCCCCTCCTCGATCATCATCGGCGGCTCCGGTGCGATCGGCGTCGAGTTCGCCTACGTGCTGAAGAACTTCGGCGTGGACGTCACGATCGTGGAGTTCCTCGACCGGATGGTGCCGACCGAGGACGCCGACGTGTCCAAGGAGGCTCGCCAAGCACTACAAGAAGCTCGGCGTGAAGGTGCTCACCTCGACCGCCGTCAAGGGCGTCGAGGACACCGGTTCCGGCGTGAAAGTCACCGTCGCGCCCGCCGGCGGCGGCGAGGAGCAGGTGCTCGAGGCCGACAAGTTCCTCGCGGCCTTCGGCTTCGCCCCGCGCACCGAGGGCTACGGCCTGGAAGCCACCGGCGTCCAGACCACCGACCGCGGCGCGATCGCGATCGACGAGTACTGCCGCACCAACGTCGAGGGCGTCTACGCCATCGGCGACGTGACCGCGAAGCCTGATGCTCGCCCACGTCGCGGAGGCACAGGGCATCGTGGCGGCCGAGACCATCGCGGGTGCCGAGACGATGCCGGTCGAGTACGACTTCGTCCCCCGGGCGACGTACTGCCAGCCGCAGATCGGGTCCTTCGGCTACAGCGAGCAGCAGGCCAAGGACAAGGGGTACGACGTCAAGACGGCCTCCTTCCCCTTCTCCGCCAACGGCAAGGCCCAGGGCCTCGGTGAGGGCGTCGGCTTCGTCAAGATCGTCGCGGACGCCGAGCACAACGAGATCCTCGGCGCGCACCTGATCGGCCCGGACGTCACCGAGTCTGCTCCCGGCGCTGACCCTGGCGCAGAAGTGGGACCTGACCGCGGACGAGGTCGGCCGCAACGTGTTCGCCCACCCGACGCTGTCGGAGGCCGTGAAGGAGGCGATCCACGGGATCGCCGGCCACATGATCAACCTCTGAGCGGCAGCGGCCGGTAGCGGACGTCGGCCGCTACCGGGTCCGCGCGGTCCCCGACGACCCGCTCCATCCGCACGGGAGGACCGCCCGCGTCGGCGAGCAGGCGGATCCCCTCGTCCAGCAGGACGGGTACGACGTGGAGGTCGACCCGCCCCGCGACGATCGTCCCCGTCGTGCCGTCGTAGGGCCTCGATCAGCCCGGGGCGGATCTCGAAGCCGGTCAGCCAGGCTCATGTCGTGCCCGGGACCGGCGACGAAGCCGTCCAACGACACGGTGAAGTGCCAGAGCACCTTGCCGGCGGCCGTGGGAGGTGGGGATCCGTCCCTGCACGAGGAGACCCGGACGCCGGCGCTCGCTCATCGGAGCGCATGCTGGCCGCGGGTGCGGTGCCACCGGCTGCAAGAATGAGCCCATGACCCGTGTCGTGATCCTCGGTGGCGGACCCGGTGGCTACGAGTCGGCGCTGGTCGCCGCGCAGACTCGGCGCGGAGGTCGTCGTCGTCGACTCCGACGGGGTGGGCGGCTCGGCGGTGCTCACCGACTGCGTGCCCAGCAAGACCCTGATCGCGACGGCCGAGGTGATGAGCGACCTCGGCGAGGCCGGCGAGACTCGGCATCGAGGTGGCGCCGCCGCGGGTGGACCTGGCCCGGGTCAACCAGCGCGTCAAGGAGCCTCGCCCTGGCCCAGTCCGCCGACATCGAGAGCCGGCTGGCCCGCGAGGGCGTGACCGTCGTCCACGGCCGCGGCCGGCTGGACGGTCCGGCGCGGGTGGTCGCCACCCTGGGCGACGGCTCCGAGGCGACGTACGACGCCGACGCGGTGCTCGTCGCGACCGGTGCCGCGCCGCGGGTGCTCCCCAGCGCGCTGCCGGACGGCGAGCGGATCCTGACCTGGGAGCAGGTCTACGACCTCGACGAGTCTGCCCGAGCACGTGATCGTGGTCGGCTCCGGTGTGACCGGCGCGGAGTTCGCGAGCGCCTACCAGGTGCTCGGCGTCCCGGTCACCCTCGTCTCCTCCCGTGACCGGGTGCTGCCCGGCGAGGACCAGGACGCCGCGCAGGTCCTGGAGGACGTGTCCACCCGGCGCGGGATGACCGTCCTCTCCCGCTCGCGGATGCAGTCGGTCACCCGCGACGGCGACACCGTCACCGTCACCCTGCAGGACGGCCGCGAGGTCACCGGCTCGCACTGCATCCTGGCCCTCGGCTCGGTCCCGAACACCGCGGGCCTGGGCCTGGAGGAGGCCGGGGTCGTCCTCGACGAGGGCGGCTTCGTGAAGGTCGACCGGGTCTCGCGCACCTCCGCCACCGGCGTGTACGCCGCCGGGGACTGCACCGGCGTCTTCATGCTCGCCTCCGTCGCCGCCATGCAGGGCCGGATCGCGATGGCCCACGTGCTCGGCGACGCGGTGATCCCGTTGGACCTGTCCGTCGTCGCCTCCAACGTCTTCACCTCGCCCGAGATCGCCACCGTCGGGGTCACCCAGCAGCAGGTCGACGCCGGCGAGGTGCTGGCCGAGGTCGTCGTCCAGCCGCTCGCGACCAACGCCCGGGCCAAGATGCAGGGCATCGTCGACGGCTTCGTGAAGGCTCTTCGTCGCCCCCGGCTCGCGCAGCGTGCTCGGCGGCGTGGTCGTCGGCCCGCGCGCCTCGGAGCCGATCCACCCGGTCGCGCTCGCGGTGACCGAGCGGCTGACCGCGGACCAGGTGGCGCAGACGTTCACGGTCTACCCCTCCATCAGCGGCTCGATCGCCGAGGCGGCCCGGCGCCTGCACCGGGCCTGACCCGCCCCGGCGCTCCTGCTTCTTGACCTCTTCCTACGGTTACTGACCGTTGCAACGGTCAGTAACCGTAGGAATCCCCGCTTCAGCGGGGATTCCTGCAGCCCCCGCCACCCCGCCGCGCCCCGCCTGAGACAATCGGTCCCATGCGCGTCCACCTCGGCTGCGACCACGCCGGCCTCGGTCTCAAGTCCCACCTCATCGGCTGGCTGACCGACCACGGCTACGAGCCGGTCGACCACGGCCCGTTCGTCTACGACGCGGTCGACGACTACCCCGTCTTCTGCATCCGTGCGGCGGCCGGGGTGGCCGAGGACCGGGCCGACGGGCTCGACAGCCTCGGCGTGGTGATCGGCGGGTCGGGCAACGGCGAGCAGATAGCGGCCAACAAGGTCGAGGGCATCCGCGCCGCGCTGGCCTGGTCGGAGCAGACCGCCTCACTGGCCCGCGAGCACAACGACGCCTGGGTGGTCGCGGTCGGTGGCCGGATGCACACCCTGGACGAGATGACCCACCTGGTCGAGGTCTTCCTCACCACGCCCTTCTCCGGCGACGAGCGGCACGTGCGCCGGATCGCCCAGATGTCCTCCTACGAGACCACCGGCGAGCTCCCGCCCCTGCCCGCCTCTGCTCGTCGAGAGGGGCATCTCGGGCACGGCGATGCCTGAGGGGCACACCCTCCACCGCCTCGCGGGCGCACTGACCTCCGTCTTCGGCGGTCACCGGGTCCGGGCCGGCAGCCCGCAGGGCCGCTTCGCCGACGGTGCGGCGCGGGTCGACGGCACCCGGCTGCTCGACGCGGACGCGTGGGGCAAGCAACTGTTCGTCCGCTTCGAGAACGAGCTCTTCGTGCACGTGCACCTGGGCCTGTACGGCACCTTCGACGTGCACGACGACGTGGCCGACGTACCGGACCCGGTGGGGCAGGTGCGCCTGCGCCTGGTCCGTCCGGGGGCCTACGCCGACCTGCGTGGCGCCAACCGCTGCGCGCTGGTCACCGCGGCCGAGCGGGACGCGGTCCTGGCCCGCATCGGCCCGGACCCGCTGCGCGCGGACGCCGACCCGGACCGGGCCTGGGCGCGGATCAGCACCAGCAGCGCCCCGATCGGCACCCTGCTGATGGACCAGTCGGTGCTCGCCGGGGTCGGCAACGTCTACCGGGCCGAGGTGCTCTTCCGGCACCGGATCCACCCACTTCGCCCCGGTCGCTCACTTCGGCCCTCACAGTGGCGCGCGATCTGGGACGATCTGGTGGTGCTGATGGGGGAGGGCGTGCTGAGCGGACGGATCGACACCGTCCGCCCCGAGCACCTGCCCGAGGCGATGGGGCGTGCGCCGCGGGTGGACGACCACGGCGGCGAGGTCTACGTCTACCGCCGTACCGGTCAGCCCTGCCACGTCTGCGCGCGCCCGGTGCGCACCCAGGTCCTCGGCGGCCGCAACCTGTTCTGGTGCGCGCGCTGCCAGCCGGTGTTCCGTAGCCGGGCGGCCCGATGATCACCGTGTCGCGCCGCTGGTTCACCAGTGACCGCGGGATCGCCGTGCTGCTCGCGGTGTTCTCCGCCGGCGTGCTCGTCGGGATCGCGATGTGCCCCGACGACGTGCCGATCACGCTGGCGTTCCTGCCCCTGGTGATCGCGGTGCTGATGCTCAGCAGCCGCGCGCTGCCGTGGTTCGCGGCCTACATGGTGCTCGTGCTCAGCGTCGCCTCCGCCCTGCAGGACTCCTGGACGGCCCGTACGGCGATCTCGGTCGTCCTCATGTACGTCATCACCCTCGCCGTGATCGCGATCGCGCGCAGCCGCCGCGGGCTCAGCGTGGCCCGGATGCGCGGGGAGTCGATGCTCGTCGACCTGCGCGACCGGATCCTGGCCCAGGGCGAGATCCCCGCCCTGCCCCCGCAGTGGCTCGTCCAGTCCGCCCTCGCCTCGGCCGGCGGCTCCGCCTTCGCCGGGGACTTCTTCGTCGCGACGGGCAGCGAGCGCGGCGGCCGGATCGAGTCTGGTCGTGGTCGACGTGTCCGGCAAGGGCGAGGGCGCCGGCACCCGGGCTCTCCAGGCTCTCCGGCGCGATGGGCGGCCTGGTCGGCGCGCTGCCGGCGGACCGCTTCCTGCCGGCGGCCAACGACTACCTCCTCCAGCGTGCGTGGGAGGAGGGCTTCGCCACGGCCGTCCACGTCTCGGTGGACCTCGCGACCGGAGCCTTCGAGTCTGCGCAGCGCCGGGCACCCACCGGCCGTGCAGCGCCACGCCGGCTCCGGGCGCTGGCAGGTGCTGCGCGCCGAGGGTCCCGTGCTCGGCATCGTCGAGGACGTCGCGTACGACGCCTACCGGGGCCGGCTCGCGCCCGGCGACAGCCTGCTGCTCTACACCGACGGGATGGTCGAGGAGCCGCGGCGCGACATCGGTCTCGGGATCGACGAGATGATGGGCACCGCGGAGGCCCTGCTGCGCGACTCCTGGGACGGTCTCGCGGACCGCCTGGTCGGCGCCGTCGGCTCGCCCGACGACGACCGCGCGCTGCTGCTGGTCCACCGGCGTCCCTGACCGTCGGCTCGACCGTCGGCCTGAGCGGCGGCCCGGGGCCCGCCCTCGGTTACGGCGGGGCAGTGCCGGTGTGGCACGATTGCCCGTGCCTTTCGGCGTGCGCGAGCGCGCCGCGAGCATCGGGGATGTAGACTCAATGGTAGAGCCTCAGTCTTCCAAACTGATTACGCGGGTTCGATTCCCGTCATCCCCTCGAAGTGCGGTCCACCGCCCGCCGGCGGACCGCTCGACGGGGCGTAGCGTAGTGGCTAGCGCGCCTGCTTTGGGAGCAGGAGACCGCAGGTTCGAGTCCTGTCGCCCCGACAGATCACCCGATCGAACCAGTGGGCCCCGGCCCGCGACCATTTCTCAGAACCAGTAGGAGATCACCTGTGAAGAGCGCCGTCGAGACCTTGAGCCCGACCCGGGCCAAGCCTGACCGTCGAGGTGCCCTTCGAGGAGCTCAAGCCGAGCCTCGACGCGGCGTACCAGAAGATCGCGAAGCAGATCAACGTCCCCGGCTTCCGCCGCGGCAAGGTCCCGCCCGCGGTCATCGAGCGCCAGTTCCCCGGCGCCGCGCGCGACGAGGCTCTCAACGACATCCTCGGCGCCAAGTACGTCGAGGCCCTCGAGGAGAACAACCTCACCCCGCTGGCCCAGCCCGAGGTCGAGGTGCTCAAGTACGACGACGAGGGCCCGCTGGAGTTCACCGCCGAGGTGGACGTCAAGCCCGAGATCACCCTGCCGTCGTACGACGGCCTGAGCGCCTCGGTCGAGGACCTGGCGGTCACCGACGAGGACGTCGCCGAGCAGGTCGACGCGCTGCGTGAGCGCTTCGGCACCCTCATCGACGTCGAGCGTCCCGCCCAGGAGGGCGACTTCGTGGTCATCGACCTGGTCGCCACCCAGGACGGCGAGGTCGTCGACGGCGCGGAGATCGCCGGCTTCTCCTACAAGGTCGGCAACGGCGGCATGATCGACGGCCTCGACGAGGCCCTCGTGGGTGTCAACGTCGACGAGGAGAAGACGTTCACCACCCAGCCTGGTCAGCGGCGAGCCTGGTCGGCCAGGACGTCGAGGTGAAGGTCAAGGTCACCCAGGTCCAGGAGCAGGAGCCTCCCCGAGCCTGGACGACGAGTTCGCCCAGGAGGCCTCGGAGTTCGACACCCTCGAGGAGCCTGCGCGCCGACGTGCGCGAGCGGCTGACCCGGGGCAAGCGCCTCGAGCAGGCCGCCGCCGCCCGCGACGCCGTCCTGGAGGCGCTGCTGGAGAAGATCGAGATCCCGCTGCCGGAGACCATGGTCACCGAGGGAGCCTGAACGCGCGCCGCGCGAACCTGGAGCAGCAGACTGCAGTACGCCGGCATGACGCTGGAGAAGTACCTCGAGGACGAGAAGCAGACCCAGGAGGAGTTCGAGGCCGACCTCGAGCGCCGGGTCCGCGACGCGGTCGCCGCGCAGTTCCTGCTCGACGAGATCGCGGACAAGGAGGAGCCTGGGCATCGACCAGGCCGAGTCTCACCCAGCACATGATCCGCCGCGCCCAGCAGTCCGGCCAGGACCCGCAGGAGTTCGTCAACCACATGTTCGAGCACAACCACGTGCCCGAGCCTGGTCCAGGAGATCCGCCGCGGCAAGGCGCTGCAGATCCTGGTCGAGGGTGCCGAGGTCAAGGACGGCTCCGGCAACGTCCTGGAGCCTGAAGAACCTGCAGGCCGACGGCAGCATCGGTGAGCCGGCCGCGGAGGGCGAGGAGCCCGCCGAGGCCGAGGAGACCACCGAGGACTGAGTCCTGTCTCACCTACCCCGTTGAGTGTACGAGTGTGCACTCAACGGGGTAGCCTCGTTTTCCATGAGGCAGGAAGCCACCTTCGTCGACGCCGCGGCGCTCGCGACCTCCGTGCTCGACGACCTCGTGGTCGCCACCGCCCGCGAGACCCACACGGCCATCTCCCGGCGTGCCCACGGCCTGGCCCGGCTCGGCCTCGGCCCGGTCTCGCGGCCCGCCGAGGCCCTGCACCACGGCATCGCCACCACCGTGTACGGCGCCCTCGGGCTCTCCCTGCGCGGCGCGAGCGCCGGCCTGTCGCGGCTCGCCGAGGCCGGCGTCGGGGGGCCGGGCCTGGAGGACGGCCCGCGCGGTCGCTTCGTCAGACTCGGCCGTCAACGGCCTGATCGGCGAGGAGTCTGCGCCGCGAGCGGCCGCACCTGGCGATCGAGATGGGCGTGCGCCGCGAGGGTCGTGACGTCGTGCTCACCCCCGGCGGCGTCGCCGGCGCCTTCCCCGGGGCCACCGGGCGACTCGTGGTCTTCCTGCACGGGCTGTGCGAGACCGAGGACTACTGGCGCCGCCACCGCGACCGGCTCGGCGCGACGTACGGCGAGACGCTGGCCGCCCGCGGGTGGACCCCGGTCTACCTGCGCGCCAACACCGGGCTGCCGCTACGCGAGAACGGCGTGGTGCTGGCCTCGCTGGTGCAGCGCCTGGTCGACGCCTGGCCGACCGAGGTCACCCGGATCGCGCTGGTCGGGCACTCCCTGGGCGGGCTGATCATCCGCGCCTCCTCCGCCGTCACCGCCGAGCACGACGCCCCCGCCGCCTGGACCCGGCTGGTCACCGACGTGGTCACCCTCGGCACCCCGCACCTCGGCTCGTGGTTCGCGGTGGGCGCGGACCACGCGAGCCGGACCCTGGCCCGGGTGCCCGAGGTGGCGGCGTTCGGCAAGATCATCGACCGCCGGGCGCCGGGCATCCACGACCTGATCGAGGGGCTCGCGCACGACGTGCCCCCGCTGCCGCACGCCCGCTACCGCCTGGTCTCCGCGACCCTGACCCGCTCGCCGCGGCACCCGGTCGCCAGTGCGATCGGGGACCTGCTGGTGACCCCGCGCTCCGCCGTGGGCCGCGACCGTCGCGGGACCGAGTCTGTTCCCCGGCGCGGAGGTGCTGCACCTGCCCCGCACCGACCACTTCGGCCTGCTCAACCACCCCGACGTTCACGTCGCGCTGGTGCGCTGGCTCGACGAGGCCTGACCGGTTGCCTCGTCAGTTGTTGCGCTCGTCGGGTGCGCCCCGGTCGGTGTTGGCGTCCGGGTCGCCGCTCGTCGCGAGCCGCTTGGCCCAGCAGTCGCCCGGGCCCCAGCCCTCGTCGGTGCACCAGCGCAGCACCGGCGCGGTGCTCGCCTCCGACTGCCCGCTGAGCGTCACCCAGTAGCCCCGGCTCGACGGGCCGAAGCCTGCCCGGCCAGTCGGTGCTGAAGACCAGCAGCGCGTCGGGGTAGCGCGCGCGGTGCCGCAGGTGCAGGGCGAGGATGTCGTCGTAGGAGTCGTAGACGATGCCGTCGTCGGCCGTGCCCGGCTTCTTCGACGACAGCTTGCGCGGTCCAGGCTCGTGCCCAGCGCCTCGACGGCCGCCCGGTCCTCCCGCGCGATCCGCTGCAGCGCCTCCAGCGCGCTCTCGTCCCGGTCGGCGGCGGAGTCCTCCTCCGGGGTACCGTCCGCGACGGTCGCCTCGTCCGGGTCCCCGCCGAAGCGCGGGTCCGAGGGGACCGCGCCGCCGACACTGTCCGGGCCGGGCTCGCAGGGCACGGTGACGACCTTGCCGGTGCCTCCGTCCTGCTCGATCGCCTCGGCGATGTCGGACTCGGGCGCCTGGGTGTTCTCGAACGGGTAGACCAGCCTGCAGGTCGGTCCCGTCGTCGGGGATCCAGTAGGGGTCCTCGCTGAAGTCGAACCAGCCCGACGCCAGGGCCGTGCCCGCGACGGTGAACGGCACGCTCAGCCTGGCTGTCGTTGAGCCACTGCCCGCCACCGCAGGTCGCGGTCACCCGGTAGGTGATGGTGATCCCGCCGTTGGCCGCCCGCGACGCTGTCGGCACGAAGGTGGGCGGCTTGCCGCAGGCCGTGCGGTACGCCGTCCCACCCTCGTCGCCCGCCTGCTCGGTCGCGCCCTTGCCCGGCCCGCCGACCGCAGGGAAGTCGCTGAGCACGACCAGGCCGGAGCCTGCCCTCGACCACGAGCGCGTCGCCGAGCGCGAGGACGGAGGAGAACTCGCCCGGCGCCGGGCGGCTCCAGGCGAGCCTCGCCGGTCGTGGCGTCGTACGCCGACACCTCGCCGTCGCTGACCACGACCACCGCGTCGTCGGTGCGCAGCATCGGCGCGCTCTTGTCGGAGAGGGCGAGCACGGTCCGCCCGGTGCGGCCGTCGAGCAGGGTGCCGTCGCTCGTCCCGGTGCTGGCGTCCTGCTGGCTGCCCTCGACCACGACGTTGCGCCGGTCCAGCGCCCACGACCAGTCGTAGGCCGTGCCGTACTCGTCGTAGCCCGCCAGGTCCGGGCGCGTCCACACCGCCTCGCCGGTGTCGAGGTCGTAGACCCCGGACCCGGCGCCGATCTGCCCGTCGCGGATGTAGCCGCCGGCACCGTCGCCGAACCAGGGGTCGCCGTCGACGTCGAGCACGGTGCGGCCGGACGCGTCGCGCACGGTGGTGTGCTCATCGCTCCACTCGACGCGGTAGCCGTCCTCCTCGGCGTCCCCGTCCTCGCCGCGGTCCTCGGACTGGCCCAGCATCTTCCGCGCCGCGGGGTCGACCCGCCACTGCAGCGGCCCGTAGCCCGCGACCAGCCTCGCCGCCGTCGGTGCTGAGCACGACGCCGCCGTCGAAGTCGTTCTGGCCGTCGTCGCCGATGCCGAGGGAGTCGTCGAGCGGGAGCGTCCACTGCTGGTCGAGGCTCTCGGCGTCGTACGCCGTGAGGAGGGCGGGGTGCCGGCCCTTGCCGGGCCCGCCGGCGGAGAGTGCGTAGAGCACCTTGCCCCGCAGCCTGCAGGGAGACCCAGGCGTCGGCGGCGTGCGCGCCGAGGACGGAGCCGTCGGCGGGGTCGAGGTGGACCAGCCGGTCCTTGCCGTCGTTGCAGTAGAGGTGCCGCGGGTCGGGCAGGTGGCAGTCGGAGCCGTACTCCGCGAGCTCGAAGGTCCAGGCGACCTTCTCGGACCCGGTGTCGACCGCGACCAGGCGGCTCGCGCCCTCCTCGGGCGTCACCTGGACGAGGAGCAGGTCGCCGAAGCGGAGCACGTCGTCCATCTGCTGGTAGGAGACGGGGCTCATCGGGCTCAGCGTCGCCGTCGGCTCGACCGTGCTCGGGTCGAAGTCCCACACCCGGCCCGGCTCGCCGAGCACGGAGACCCCGCGGTCGATGGCGGCCGGCACGACCTCGAGCCCGCCGGAGCGACGGGCCGTCGGGCCGTCGTCCGTGCCGTCGCGGGTCACCAGCCAGGCGGTGAGGCCACCCCCGGCGAGGGCCAGGACGAGCAGGCCGACCCCCACCAGCAGCCCGGTACGACGGCGCGGAGCGCCCGGCGGACCGGACGGGGGCGGGGGCGTCGGAGGCGCAGGCGGTGGTGGGGGAGGCGCGAAGCCCGGGGGAGGCGGCGGGGGCGGCGGGGGCGGCGGGGGCGGGATGCCGGGCACGGGACCTCCAGGGCGAGAACCGGCGGAGGCGGACCCGGACCCCCACCGCGACGACGCGGGCGACGCTATCGCGGGTTCCCCTCGGGCGGGGGCAGTTGCCAAGATGTGCTCATGGCGACCACGAACGCAGCGCGCGAGCCTCCGCGCGGAGACCGAGATCGCGGCCCCGGCCGAGCACGTGTGGGCGCTGCTGACCGACTTCGGGCAGCCTGGCGAGCCTGGAGCCCGGAGACGGTGCGGATGGTGCCGCTCAAGCCCGGCGGGCTCCGGGTGGGGCAGTGGTACCTCGGCATCAACCGGCGCAAGGCCGCGGTCTGGCCCACGCGCTCGGTGGTGGCGGCCGTCGTACCGGGGCGGCAGGCTGGTGTGGGACACCCCGTCGAGCGGCGCGCAGTGGGTGTGGGAGCCTGGAGCCGGTGGCGGGGGAGGCCGGCCGGACCCGGGTCGTGCACCGCCGACCGGTGCCGCGGCGGCTCAGCCTCGGCAGCCGGGTCATGGCGCCGCTGCTGCTCGGCGGCACCGAGGGGCACGCCGACGAGTCTCGAGCGGGGCATGGCCGCCACCGTGGCCGGGCTCAAGGCGGCGGCGGAGGGCTGAGCGTGCGTCCGTCCGGGCTTCCGCTGTCGGCGAACAGCGGCGTGCGACGCGTGGATTGACCGCGGTGGACGGCTAGTGTCGCTTGCGTGACTCAGACTCTTCCCGGTGGCCACGAGCGTGGCCATGAGATGAACGGCGGCGCGGGGATCAGGCTTCCTCGACGACAACATCTACAGCCGGTTGCTCCGCGAGCGGATCGTCTTCCTCGGCTCCGAGGTGCGCGACCAGAACGCCAACGCGATCTGCGCCCAGCCTGCTGCTGCTGTCGGCGGAGGACCCCGAGGCCGACATCTTCCTGCACATCAACAGCCCCGGCGGTTCCGTCGACGCCGGCATGGCGATCTACGACACGATGAACTACATCCCCAACGACGTCGCCACGGTCGGCATGGGCCTGGCCGCCTCGATGGGGCAGTTCCTGCTGTGCGCGGGCGCCAAGGGCAAGCGCTACGCCCTGCCGCACGCGCGGATCATGATGCACCAGCCGTCGTCCGGCATGGGCGGCTCGGCCTCCGACATCAAGATCCAGGCCCAGCAGTCGCTGCACATCAAGAAGGTGCTGCTCGAGCCTGATCTCCGAGCACACCGGCCAGAGCGTCGAGCAGGTCACCGAGGATGCCGACCGCGACCGCTGGTTCACCGCCCAGGAGGCGCTGGACTACGGCCTGGTCGACAAGGTGGTCAAGAGCGCCAAGGAAGCCGTCGACGAGGGTCGTCCGGCCCACAAGAAGGACTGAGTGATCCAGACATGAACTACTACATCCCCCAGTGGGAAGAGCGCACGTCCTACGGCTTCCGCCGGATCGACCCCTACGCCAAGTCTGTTCGAGGACCGCATCATCTACCTCGGCACGCCGATCTCCGACGACGTGGCCAACGCCGTGATCGCCCAGCCTGCTGTGCCTGCAGTCGATGAACCCCGACCAGGACATCAGCATCTACATCAACAGCCCCGGTGGCTCGTTCACCGCGCTGACCGCGATCTACGACACGATCCAGTTCATCAAGCCGGACGTGCAGACCGTGTGCATCGGCCAGGCGGCCTCGGCGGCGGCGATCCTGCTCGCCGCGGGTGCCAAGGGCAAGCGCCTGGCGCTGCCCAACAGCCGGATCCTGATCCACCAGCCCTACACCGAGGGCACCTTCGGCCAGACCTCGGACATCGAGATCCAGGCCAACGAGATCCTCCGGATGCGCGAGCCTGCTGGAGAAGATGATCAGCGACCACTCGGGCAAGGACATCGACGAGGTCAGCCGCGACATCGAGCGCGACAAGATCCTCACCGCCCAGGGCGCGATCGAGTACGGCCTCATCGACTCGGTCCTCGAGTCGCTGAAGACCCCCGCACTGGTCTGATCCGGGCCCAGGCAGCCGAAGAGAACGACGTACGACGAATGAGCCTCCCCGATACCGAGCCGGTCTCCCTCGTGTCACGCTCCCCTTGGGGCGTGGCAGGGGGTACCGTCGGGGGGTTCGGACTTGAGGAGGACCCGTGGCACGCATCGGTGACGGTGGCGACCTGTTGAAGTGCTCGTTCTGTGGAAAGAGCCAGAAGCAGGTCAAGCAGACTCATCGCTGGTCCGGGTGTCTACATCTGTGACGAGTGCATCGACCTGTGCAACGAGATCATCGAGGAGGAGCTCGCCGAGGGCACCGACGTCGATCTCGCGGAGCCTGCCGAAGCCGAAGGAGATCTTCGAGTTCCTCAACTCCTACGTCATCGGCCAGGAGCAGGCGAAGAAGTCCCTCGCGGTGGCGGTCTACAACCACTACAAGCGGGTCCAGGCCGGCGTGCAGCCCGTCTCGGGCAAGCACAGCAAGGACGAGGTCGTCGAGGTCGCGAAGTCGAACATCCTCGTCATCGGCCCGACCGGCTGCGGCAAGACCTACCTCGCCCAGACCCTGGCCCGGATGCTCAACGTCCCGTTCGCCATCGCCGACGCGACCGCCCTCACCGAGGCGGGCTACGTCGGTGAGGACGTCGAGAACATCCTCCTCAAGCCTGATCCAGGCCGCCGACTACGACGTCAAGAAGGCCGAGACCGGGATCATCTACATCGACGAGATCGACAAGGTGGCCCGCAAGGCGGAGAACCCCTCGATCACGCGCGACGTCTCCGGTGAGGGCGTGCAGCAGGCGCTGCTCAAGATCATCGAGGGCACCACCGCCTCGGTGCCCCCGCAGGGCGGGCGCAAGCACCCGCACCAGGAGTTCATCCAGATCGACACCACGAACATCCTCTTCGTGGTGGGCGGCGCGTTCGCCGGCCTGGAGCACATCATCGAGCAGCGGGTCGGCAAGAAGTCCCTGGGCTTCACCGCCGAGCCGCGCGGCGAGGCGGAGCGGGCCGCGGACGACCTGCTCGGCCAGGTCCGGCCCGAGGACCTGACCAAGTTCGGCCTGATCCCCGAGTTCATCGGCCGTCTGCCGCTCATCGCGAGCGTCAGCCCGCTGGACCAGGACGCGCTGGTCCAGATCCTCACCGAGCCGCGCAACGCCCTGGTCAAGCAGTACAAGAAGGCTCTTCGACCTCGACGGCGTCGAGTTCGGAGTTCACCGAGGACGCGATCGCCGCGATCGCCGACAAGGCGCTCGAGCGCGGCACCGGCGCCCGGGGCCTGCGCGCCATCATCGAGGAGGTCCTCCTCTACGTGATGTACGACGTGCCGAGCCGTGGCGACGTGGCCCAGGTCGTGGTGACCAAGGAGACCGTCGAGGACGACGTCCCGCCGACCCTGGTGCTGCGCGAGGCGAAACCGAAGAAGAAGTCTGCCTGACGCTTCGGTGACGAGCATCGACCCGGCGCGGAGGCGCCCCTAGGGTCGAGTGCGTGCGCTGGCTCGTGCGGTGGAAGTGGCCTGTCCTCGGCATCCTCGGTGCCCTCCTCGTGGCCGGGGGCGTGGCCGGCTACCGGTACGGCGACGACGCCGGCTGGTGGGTCCACCCGAGCGTCGAGGACGCCCCCGAGGCGGAGCCGGCATCGGTGGAGACGGTCGCCAAGGGCCTCGCCGTGCCCTGGGACCTGGCCTTCCTGCCCGACGGCTCGGCCCTGGTGACCGAGCGGATCACCGGCCGGCTGCGCCGGATCAGGCTCCACCGGGCAGGTCTCGGAGGTCCGCACCTTCGACGAGATCGACCCCGACAGCGCCTCGATGGGCGGCCTGCAGGGGCTGGCCCTCTCCCCGTCGTACGCCGAGGACGGCTGGGTCTACGTCTACTACACCGGGCGCGAGGACAGCCGGGTCGTGCGCTTCAGGCTCGGCTCGACCGCGGCGCCGGAGCCGGTGCTGACCGGGATCCCGGCGGGCAACATCCACAACGGCGGCCGGATCCGGTTCGGCCCGGACGGGATGCTCTACGTCACCACGGGGGAGGCGGATCGTCGGGCCCCTGCCCAGGACCGCGGCGACCTCGGCGGCAAGATCCTGCGGGTGACCCCCGAGGGCGAGCCGGCGCCGGGCAACCCGGACCCCGCCTCGCCGGTCTACGCCTGGGGCTGGCGCGACCCCCAGGGCCTGGCCTGGGACGACCAGGGCCGCCTCTTCGCCACCGAGTTCGGGTTCAACAAGTCTGGACGAGTCTCAACGTGGTCGAGGCCGGCAAGGACTACGGCTGGCCCGAGGCCGAGGGCCCGGCGGACGACGACGCGCTCACCGACCCGATCGCGACCTGGCGGCCCGAGGACGCCTCGCCGAGCGGGATGACCTTCCACGACGGCAAGATCTGGATCGCCTGCCTGCGCGGCGAGCGGCTCTACCGGATCGACCCGGACGGCTCGGCGGACTCCGCCGAGCAGCCTGCTCACCCACGACTACGGCCGGCTGCGCCTGGTCACCGAGGCGCCCGACGGCTCGCTGTGGGTGCTCACCAACGACCGCAAGGACGCCGACGGCGACCTGGTCCTGCGCCTGGTGCCCTGAGCCTCGCTCAGCAGTTGTCGGCGACGAAGTCCTGGAGGACCTGTTGGTCCCCGGGGACCGGGTCCTTGCCCTCGTCGAGGTGGATCAGGTAGCGCCGTGCCTCGAAGGGCAGGTTCGCCGGCGTACCGCGCTCACGGATGAGCCTGGTCGATCCCGTCCTCGCTGAGTCTGCAGGCCGGTCATGTCCTCGCAGAACTGCTTCGGGTCCGCGTCCGAGGGCCACTCGGTCGCCGCGCAGCCGGCGCCGAGCACCGGGACGGCCGCGAGGGCGGCCGCCACCCCTGACCGCCTCACTCCGCGGGCTGCTCGGCGATCTCGGCAGTCACCGACGAACTCGGTGGCCTCGGGCACGACGGTGAAGACCAGGTCCCCGGTGATCTTGCCGGCCGCGACCAGGTCCGCGGAGGCGGACTCGGCGTCGCGGACCAGCCTTCTCCGGGCCGCTGACCTCGACCCGCGCGAGCGGGGTCTTCATGTTGACCTTGGCCTGCGACTTCGCGCCGCGGATGCCACCGAGCGCGGCGGCGACCGCGTCGATCGCGGTGCCGTCGGAGGCAGCGGGGGAGCCGAGCTCGGTGACGGTCGGCCAGGCCGAGCGGTGCACCGAGCCGTCCTGCCACCAGGACCAGACCTCCTCGGTGACGTACGGCAGGAAGGGCGCCAGCAGCCGGAGCCTGGACCTGGAGGGCGGCGGCCAGGGTGGAGCGGGCCGAGTCCGAGGCGTCGCCCTCGCCGGCGTACGCGCGCTCCTTGACCAGCTCCAGGTAGTCGTCGCAGAACTCCCAGAAGAACTTCTCGGTGACCTCGAGCGCGGTGGTGTAGTCGTAGGCCTCGAACGCCTCGGTGGCCTTGCGGACCACCCCGGCGAGGCGGCCGAGCAGGTGGGTGTCGACCGGCTGGCTGACCCGGGCGGCGCTGAACTCGGTGGCCCCGACGCTGCCGAGGACGAACTTGGAGGCGTTGAGGACCTTCATCGCCAGCCGGCGCCCGACCTTCATCTGGGTCTCGTCGAAAGGCGAGTCCAGGCCGGGGCGGGCGATGGCGGTGCGCCAGCGGACCGCGTCGGCGCCGTACTTGTCGAGGATCTCGTTGGGGACCACGACGTTGCCCTTGGACTTGGACATCTTCTTGCGGTCCGGGTCGACGATGAAGCCGGAGATCATTGCGTGCGACCACGGCGCGGCGTCGTTCTCGAAGTGCGCGCGGACCACGCGGGAGAACAGCCAGGTGCGGATGATGTCGTGCGCCTGGGTGGCCAGGTCCATCGGGAAGACCCGCGACCACAGGTCGGGGTCGGACTCCCAGCCGCCCGCGATCTGCGGGGTGAGCGAGGAGGTGGCCCAGGTGTCCATGACGTCCGGGTCGCCGATGAAGCCGCCCGGCTTGCCGCGCTGGTCCTCGGTGTAGCCCGCCGGCGCCTGGGTCGAGGGGTCGATCGGCAGGCTCGGCCTCGGTCGGCAGCAGCAGCCGGCCGTAGTCGGGCTCGCCCTCGGCGTCGAGGGGGTACCAGACCGGGAACGGGATGCCGAAGAAGCGCTGGCGCGAGATCAGCCAGTCACCGTTGAGGCCGCCGACCCAGTTGTCGAAGCGGTGCTTCATGTGCGCGGGCAGCCACTGGACCTCGGCGCCGCGCTCCAGCATCCGGTTGCGGATCGCCGCGTCCCGCCCGCCGTTGCGGAGGTACCACTGGCGGGTGGAGACGATCTCGAGCGGCTTGTCGCCCTTCTCGTAGAAGTTCGCCATCCGCTGGGTCGGCTTCGGGTCGCCGTCGAGGTCGCCGGTCTCCTTGAGCCTTCGCGACGACGGCCTCGCGGGCCGAGTGCACGGTCTTGCCCTTGAGGTCCTCGTACGCCGCGGCGGCGCTCTCGCCCGAGAGCCACTCCGGCGTCTCGCGGCTGAACCGGCCGTCGCGGCCGATGACGGTGCGGACCGGGAGCCTGCGACTCGCGCCACCAGGTGACGTCGGTGAGGTCGCCGAAGGTGCAGCACATCGCGATGCCCGCGCCCTTGTCCTTCTCCGCGGCCGGGTGGGCCAGGACGGGGATCTCCACGCCGAAGACCGGCGAGGTCACGGTCGTGCCGAACAGGTCGGCGTACCGCTCGTCGTCGGGGTGGGCGATCAGCGCGACGACCGACGGGATCAGGCTCGGGCCGGGTGGTCTCGATGTGCACCGGCGAGCCGTCCGGCTTGTGGAAGGCGACCCGGTGGTAGGCGCCGGCGTAGTCGCGCGCCTCCAGCTCGGCCTGGGCGACCGCGGTCTGGAAGGTGACGTCCCACAGCGTCGGCGCCTCCTGCAGGTAGGCCTCGCCGCGGGCCAGGTTGCGCAGGAAGGCGCGCTGGCTGACGGTCTGCGCGTGCTTGCCGATCGTGGTGTAGGTGATCTTCCAGTCGACGCTGAGGCCGAGCGTGCGCCACAGCGACTCGAAGACCTTCTCGTCCTCCTCGACCAGTTTGCTCGCACAGCGCGATGAAGTTCGGCCGGCTGATCGGGACCTGGCGCTTGGGGTCCGGCTTCTCCGGCGGGGTGAAGTCCGGGTCGAAGGGCAGGGACGGGTCGCAGCGCACGCCGAAGTAGTTCTGGACCCGGCGCTCGGTGGGCAGGCCGTTGTCGTCCCAGCCCATCGGGTAGAAGACCGACTTGCCCCGCATCCGCTGGAAGCGGGCGATCAGGTCGGTGTGGGTGTAGGAGAAGACGTGGCCCACGTGCAGGCTGCCGCTGACCGTCGGCGGCGGGGTGTCGATGGAGTAGACGTTCTCCCGCGGCTGGGAGCGGTCGAAGCCGTAGGTGTCGTCGTTCTTCCAGCGCTCGGCCCACTTGGGCTCGAGGCCTTCCAGGGCCGGCTTGTCCGGTACGACGACGGCGCGGGACTCGGCGCTCGTCGGGTCCGGGGTGGGCTGGCTCTCGAGGTCGGTCATGGTCATCAATCCTAGTTCGGACGCCTGTCAAGGCTTGAAACCCGGGTTAGTCTCAGACGATGCGCCTGCTGTCTCGGACCCTCGTCACCGCGCTCGCGGCCGCCGTCGGACTGGTCGTCGTGCCCGCCGCCGTCGACTCCTCCCCGGCCACGGCCGCCACCACCTTCTCGCTCAGCGGGCGGGGCTGGGGTCACGCCCACGGGATGTCCCAGTACGGCGCGCAGGGCGCCGCCACCCGCGGGCTGACCTTCCGGCAGATCGTGAACTTCTACTACCCGGGCACCAAGGTCGGCACGGCGACCGGCGCGATCCGGGTGCTGCTCACCAAGGAGACCCGCGACGTGCTCGTGGTGGGCGCGCAGAGCGGGCTGAGCGTGCGCGCGGTGGGCAGCGCGACGTCGTACCCCTTGGCGCGGGCGGGCGCGACGCACTGGATGATCGCGCCGACGCCGGACAACGGCACCAGCCGCGTGTGGGTGGCGGTCAAGGGGAAGTGGACCCTGGTGCGCCGACCAAGGGGCAGGCGGAGTTCGTGGCCCCCTCGCTGCGCCTCTACACGCCGTCGGGCTCGGCGCTCTACCGCGGCTCGCTGCGCTCGTCGGTCGACGGCGCCCATCGCGACGTGGTCAACGTGGTGCCGCTGGAGTACTACGTGCGCGGTGTCATCGCCCGTGAGATGCCGGCGTCGTGGCGGGCCCAGGCGCTGCGGGCGCAGGCGGTCGCGGCGCGCAGCCTACGCCGCCTTCGAGCGCGCCTCGCGCTCGGGTGCGCGCTACGACGTGGACGACACCACCCGCTCGCAGGTCTACGGCGGCCTCGCCGCGGAGACCACGGCCACCAACGCCGCCGTGACGGCGACCAGGACCGAGGTCCGGTCCTACGGCGGCAAGCCCGCCTTCACCCAGTTCTCCTCCAGCAACGGCGGTTGGACGACCCAGGGGTCGATGCCCTACCTCGTGGCGAGGGCCGACCCCTACGACCCGGTGCGTACCTGGACCGACAGCGTCACCTCGGCGGAGCCTGGAGCGGGCCTGGCCCTCGCTCGGCACGGCCACCGGCCTGCAGGTGGTCAAGCGCGACGGGCACGGCGCCGGGGGCGGTCGCGTGGTGACCATCCGGGTCGTCGGGAGCAAGCGCAGCATCGACGTCGCGGGCGACACCTTCCGCTCCTACCTCGGCCTCAAGTCCACCTACTTCTTCGTCGGCTGAGCCGTCGGTGTAACGCCGGGCCGGTCCCGTGACAGGTACCGGTCATGAGCGCGAGGTTGCTGGCCCTGCTGTCCGGGGCGTCCTTGGTCGTCGGTGTGCTCGGGGCGCTCGCCCCGGCGCAGGCCGCGGCCACGCCTACCTGCCGCGGGCTGACCGCGACGATCGTCGGCACGGCCGGCAACGACGACCTGGTGGGCACCCCGCTCGCCGACGTGGTCTGGCTCGGCCCGGGCAACGACACGTTCCGGGGCGACAGCGGCAACGACATCATCTGCGGCGGCGCGGGCCGGGACTCGATCAACGGCGAGTACGGCAACGACATCGTCCTCGGCGAGAGCGGCGCGGACCGGCTGGCGGGCGGTCCGGGTGACGACTCGCTGTCGGGTGGCACCGGTGCCGACGCCTTCGCCGGTGGGCAGGGCGACGACCGGATCAACGGTGGCCGTGACCGGGACCTGCTGACCTACCTCACCTCGCTGCACCCGATCACGGTCGACGGCGCCGCGGGCACGATCGACGGCGAGGGTCACGACGCCTACGCCCAGGTCGAGACCGTGCAGGGCACCGCGGACGCCGACGTGATGGTCGGCGGACCGGGCAACGACCACTTCGTCGGTGCGGCCGGCGCGGACCGGATCAGCGGGGGCGGCGGCGCGGACATCCTCGAGGCCGCCGGCGGTACGACGTCCGGCGGGCCCGGCGACGACCTGCTCATCGTCACCCATGGCGTCGCCCGCGGCGATGCCGGGCGCGACGTGCTCCAGCCTCTCCCTCGGCGCCCGGGGCTACGGCGGGGACGGCGACGACGCCTTCCGGTCGGGGATCGGCGCGTCGTCGGCGTACGGCGAGGCGGGCCTGGACTCCTTCCTGGTGCAGACGCCGCGGGCCGTGCCGTACCTCAACGGCGGCGCGGACGACGACCAGGTGAGCCTTCGCGACCTTCGACCGCGCGGTGCGGATCGCGCTCGGTCGCGGCCTGGCGACCTGGGCGCGCACCGGCAAGGCGCAGCCTGCGCTCGATCAACATCGCCTACGGCACGCGCTTCGGCGACACGATCCGGGGCAGACTCGGGCAACGACTACCTGTCCGGCAACGGCGGGCGGGACGCGCTCTACGGTCTGGGCGGCACCGACATCCTCGACGGCGGCAAGGCCCGCGACTACGGCAACGGCGGCCGGGGCAGCGACATCTGCTCGACCGAGGTCCGCCGCAGCCTGCGAGGTCTAGGCGGCCCGCGCCGCCGGCCGGCGCAGCACCGCCCGGCAGGCGAGCCCGACCACGAGTGCCCAGAAGGCGGCGCCGATGCCGAGCACGGTGACGCCGGAGGCGGCCACGACGAGGGTCGCGGCGGCGGACTCCCGCTCGCGCGGGTCGGCGAGCGCCTCGGCCAGCGAGCCTGCCGAGCGTGCCGAGCAGGGCCAGGCCCGCGGCGGCCTGCATCAGGCCGTCCTGCGCGGCGGCCACCATCGCGGCCAGGGCGCTGCTGGCGACGGCGAGCACCAGGTAGGTCACCGAAGCGCTGACCGCGGCCACCCAGCGGCGCTCCCGGTCCGGTCCGGCGGCCGGACCGGCGGCGAGGGCCGCGCTGATCGCGGCGAGGTTGATCGCGTGCCCGCCGGTCGGCGCACCCGCGATGGTGCCGAGCCCGGTGACGGTCAGCGACTCGCGCCACGGGACGCGGTAGCCGAAGGTGCCCAGCACGGCGACGCCGGGCACGTTCTGCGAGGCCATCGTGACGACGTACAGGGGCAGGGCGAGGCCGACCAGGGCGGACACGGTCCAGCCGGGGGTGGTCCAGGCGAGGGTCGGTGCGAGCGCGTCCGCGGGCACGTGCGCGGTGGCGAGCACGGTGACCAGCGCGACGGCCAGGGCGGCGGGGACCGCCCAGCGCGGCGCGAGCCGGAGCAGCACCAGCCAGGTGAGGACCACGGGTGCGACGGCGGCGGGTGCGTCGACGAGCGCGGTGACCGGGGCGATGCACAGCGGGAGCAGGACGCCGGCCAGCATCGCCCGGGCCAGGCTCTGCGGGATCGCCGCGACCAGGTCGCCGAGGCGGGGGATCAAGCCGGTGAGCACGATGAGGACGCCGGTCACCACGAAGGCGCCCACCGCCGCGGGCCAGCCGCCGGCGATCCCGGCGGAGGAGGCGAGCAGCGCGGCGCCGGGCGTCGACCAGGCCAGCACGACGGGCGTGCGGTGGCGCACGGAGAGCCAGAGCATCCCCAGTGCCGTCGTGACGAGCAGGGTGAGCAGGCCGGACGCCGCCTGCGCCGGGGTGGCGCCGACCGCGACGAGCCCGGCGAGCACGACGACGAACGAGCCTGCTGAACCCGACCACGGCCGTGACCACGCCGGCCAGCACCGGGCCGTGGGTACTCTCCTCGGACACGTCGCCTCCTGCCGAACGCGCGGGCGGCGTTCTGTATACAGAACACTCTAGGTGAGGAAGCGCCGATGACGCGAGCAGCCGGGGTCGGCGCGCGGATCCGCGCCCTGCGCGAGGCCCGCGGGCTCTCCCTCTCCGCGCTCGCCGGGGAGGCCGGCATCGGCAAGGGCACGCTCTCCGAGCTCGAGACCGGGCAGCGCAACCCCACCCTGGAGACCCTGTACGCCGTCGCGACGCCCCTCGGCGTGCCGATGGCCGCGCTGATGGACGACCACGACGGCGCGGTCCTGCTCGACGAGGGCATCGTCACCGTCCGGCTGCGCGTGGTCCGGGAGCCGGAGCGCACGACCGAGGTGTACCTGCTCCGGCTCGCCGCCGGGGTGGAGCGGCGCTCGCCGGCGCACGTCGCGGGCGTCACCGAGCGGCTGGTCGTGCTCACCGGCTCCGGCGAGGTCGAGCACGACGGCAGGGTGCAGGCCTTCGCGGCCGGCGAGCACGTGCACTTCGCGGCCGACCGGCCGCACGCCTACCGCGCCGGGGCCGAGGGCTTCGAGGCGATCGACGTGATCGTCACCCCGGCCTGAGCGGGGCCGGTCAGAAGGGCGGGCGGCCGGTCCCGGTCACCCGGAGGCGACCCCACGGGTCCTCGTCCGACAGCCTTCGCCGGCGCCTCGCCGACGGGGGTGCGCAGGGTCACCGCGGAGCCGCTGCGGATCCCGGCGAGCGGGGCCGGGTCGGTGATCCGGCCGTACCAGTGGAAGAGCCCGTCGACCGGCTGGAAGGCGCCGCGCAGGGTGACGGTCACCGGATGCTCGGTGTCGCCGGCGAGCACGCTCGCCGGGCCGTCGTACGCCTCCTGGGGGTGGTGGCTCACTCCTCGGCCTCCTCGTGCAGCGGGTGGACGGTCGCCATGCCGACGCCCGGGTCGAGCGCGCTGAGGTCGACGCCGTGCTCGGCGGCGGCGCCGGAGAGGGCGTGCCAGACGAACTCGCCGAGGTAGCCCGCGGCCGCGGCCCGGGAGAGGGTACGACGCTCCAGCCACCACTGACCGACGGAGTCTGCCGAGGCCGACGACGGCCTGCGCCCACGGCTCGGCGGCGCCGGTGTCGCCGCCGAGGTGGCGCAACGTGTCGCCGAGCAGCCGGGAGAGCCTTGGACGCGATCAGGTCCTTGCCCGCGGCGAGCGGGTCGCCGCCGGCGTGCTGGCGGGTGAGCAGCAGGAAGGCCTGCGGGTGCTCGGCGATCGTGGACAGGTAGGCCTCGACCCCGGCGGTGATCCGCTCACGGGCCGGCGCGGGCTCGAGCAGCGCGGTGAGCACCCGGTCCAGGACCGACTCGGAGCCCCACGCGCCGACCGCGGCGTGCAGACTCGGCCTTGTCGGAGAAGTAGCGGTAGAGGACGGGCTTGCTCACCCCGGCCTCAGCCGCGATGTCCGCGACGGAGGCGTCCGGGCCGAGCGCGTCGATGGCGCGCACGGCTGCCTGGACGAACTCCGTGCGCCGGGTGGCGCGGTGGTCGTCCCAGCGGGTGGTGCGTCCGTCGCTCTTGACGTTGGCCATGGCGCCCAGAGTACCGTTTAACCGTTACTGATGGTTGCATCTAGTTTCAGAGAGGTCCCCCTCCATGACGCTGCTCGACCCGGCGGTCCCCGACGCGCCGTCGGACGCCTCCGCCGAGGCCCTGGCGCAGCGCCTGCTGCGCTCCGCGGCCCGCCAGTCCTACGACCCCGAGGTCGACCTCGACTGGGACGCACCCCCCGTGCCCGGCCTGTGGTGGATGCAGCCGGAGCGGATGTCCCTCTACGGCACGCCGCTGTGGGAGCGGCTCAGCGAGGAGCAGCGGATCACCCTGTCGGCCCACGAGCCTCGCGAGCATCGCCAGCGTCGGCATCTGGTTCGAGATCGTGCTCATGCAGATCCTGCTGCGCGACGCCTACGCCGCCGACCCGCGCTCGGCGCGGACCCAGTTCGCGCTGACCGAGGTCGGCGACGAGACCCGGCACACGGTGATGTTCGGCCGCGCCATCGCGGCGATGGGCGTGCCGGCGTACGGGCCCCGGGAGACGTCGCGACGGCTGGGCAAAGCCTGGGCCCGCTGGCGCTGCGCGGTGCGAGCGCCTACGCCGGCATCCTGATCGGTGAGGAGCCGGTCGACCGCTGGCAGCGCGAGCCTGATGCGCGACGAGCGGATCCAGCCGCTGGCCCGGATGGTCGCGCGGATCCACGTCACCGAGGAGGCCCGTCACGTCACCTTCGCCCGCGACGAGCTCGCGAGGTCGGCGCGCGGGCTGGGCCGCGCCCAGCCTGCGCTGGCACCAGACCCTGACCGCCCGGGTGGCCTACGTGACCATGCGCTCCCTCGTCCACCCCGACGTGTACGCCGCCGTGGGCCTCGACCCGCGCGAGGCGCGACGGCAGGCGCTGGGCAACGAGGCCTACCGCGAGACGATCGCCTGGATGGGCGAGAAGGTCATGCCCGTGCTGGAGGAGCACCGCATGGTCTCCGAGCGGGACCGCAAGATCTGGCGGGCCTCCTTCCTCATGCGCTGAGGCGCGCCCGCCACCAGGCCACCGTCGCTCGCACGCCGTCCTCGATGCTCGTCGGCTTCAGCCCGAGCAGGCTCCTCGCTGCGCCGGGAGTCGACCTCGAAGGGCGCCGCGAACTGGAAGGCCAGGCTCCGCGAGCTCGCGGGTGTCGCGGTGGACGAGGCCGATCGCGCGCAGCAGGCCGGCGGGGATCGCCCCCACCTTCGGCGCCGGTACGTCGCCCGCCGCCGCGAACGCGCCGATCGCCTCGCGCTGGGTGAGCGCCGGCGCGGTCGGCGCGTGCAGCACGCTGTCCCACGACTCCGGGCTCTGCGCCGCGCGGACCATGGCGGCGGCCGGTCGGGCACGTAGGTGAACGAGTGCGGCTGGTCCAGGCTGCCGACCACCCGCAGGGTGCGCCCGGCGAGGATCGTCGGCACCATCCGCTCGCCCGCGTGCGAGGTGAGCACTCGGGGGCCGTAGAAGTCGGCGGCCGCGACGCTGACCGTCGGGGTGGCCGACGCGGCACGCGCCGCGAGCAGGGCGGTGCGCACCCCGGGCTTGCCGCGCCCCGCGGTCCGGGGCGTGTCCTCGGTGATCGGGCCGGTCACCGCGCCGTAGGCGTAGAGGCTCTCGGGGAAGACGGCCACGGCGCCGGCCCGCCCGGCCGCGGCGAGGACCACCTGCTCGGTGGCCGGCAAGCTCGCGACGCCAGGTCGCGGCGTCGTACCGGGAGGCGTGGACGCAGTGGTGCAGGGCGACGGCGCCGTCCAGGGCCGCGTCGAGGACCTCGGCGCGGCCGGCGTCCCCGGCCCGCCGCTCGATCGACGGGTGCTCGGGGCCGCTGCCGGAGCGGGTGAGCAGGAGGACGCGGTGGCCGGCGTCCGCGAGCCTGGAGGGCGACGGTGCTGCCGACGGGGCCGGCGCCGGTGACGACGTGGTGCTGGTTCATGGGACTCTCCTGGTGTCGAGGGAAACGAGAGCAGTGCTCTCGAAACGACGATAGGGCCGGCGCGACCACAATGCAAGAGCACTGCTCTCTTTTCTGGCAGGATGATCCCATGACCCCTCGTGAGCAGGCCCGGGCCCGGATGCTGGCCGACATCACCCGGATCGGGCGCGAGCACCTGGCCCGGTACGGCGCGGCGGCGCTCTCCCTGCGCGCCGTGGCCCGCGACCTCGGCGTCGTCTCCTCGGCCGTCTACCGCTACGTCGCCAGCCGCGACGACCTGCTCACCCTGCTCCTCGTCGACGGGTACGACGACCGGCCGATGCCGTCGAGGCCGCGCTCGCCGCGGTGCCGGACGCCGCACCGGCGGAGCGCTTCGCGGCGCTCGGCCGCGCGCTGCGCTCCTGGGCACGGGCCGAGCCCGCGACCTACGCACTGCTCTACGGCGCGCCGGTGCCGGGCTACCAGGCCCCGGCCGAGCGGACGACGGGGCCGGGGACGCGGGTGGTGCGCCTGCTGCTGGACGTCGCGGCACAGGCCCACGCCGCGGGCACCCTGGTCGTGCCCGACGAACCCGCCCCGGCGCCGCCGCTGGCGGCCGGCCTGGAGGGCATCCGCACCCAGTTCGGCATCGCCCTGCCCGATGCGGTGCTCACCCGGGGCGTGCTCGTGTGGGCCGCGCTGTTCGGGTGCGTCGACTTCGAGGTCTTCGGCCAGTACGGCCCCGACGGGCTCGGCGACCCGGACGCGCTCTTCGAGCGGCACCTCGCGGTGCTGGCGGCCGAGCCTGGGGGTGTGAGTCAGCCCGCGAAGCGCTCTCGCTCGCGGATCACCGCGGCGTAGACGTCGGGTGCCAGGGCGGCTCCCTCGCGGCGGACGGTGCTCGCCGGGATCACCAGGAGCCGGTTGAGCCGCACCTCGCTGGGCCGCCCGCGCGGGTCCCACCCGCCGGTGCCGACGTCCATCCAGTACCGCCCCGCGCGCGCCTCCTGCTCCGCGTCGCGATCGTGGTCCTTGCTGGTCATCACCAGGCAGTGCAGCAGACTCTTCGGGCCCGTCGAGGGTGCCGATCACGAGCACCGGTCGGTCCTTGCCCTGCTGCGGGTCGTCCTCGTAGGGCACCCACGCCCACACGACCTCGCCCGGGTCGGGCCGGCCGTCGGGCACGGGCGCGTAGGCTGCCGTCGGGTGCGCTCATCGGGCCTCCAGGAACTCCTCGAGCAGGCCGGGGCTCGCCGCGAGGGCGAGCCCGACCGCGTCCGGCACGGGTACGTCGAGCGCCTCGACCCGGCCGCTGCCCCCAGCCGTCGTCGCGGCGAGGGTGACCAGCCCGGCCCGGCGCTGGAACCAGGTGGCGCGCAGGTTCCAGCCGATCACGTGGGCGTCGGCGAGGGCCTCCCTGCGGCGCAGCACCGACCCGGAGCGCGCCACCACGTGCCCGGCCAGGTGGGCGTGCCCGAGCGCCCGCGCCCGGTCCGCGGCGAGCGCGAGGGCCACCAGGACCGCCAGCACGGCGAGCCCGAGCAGGGCGGCCGGCGCTCCGGCGAGCACCGCCACCACGCTCGCGAGGGTCACCGGCGCGGCACCGAGCAGCGCCCTGCTGTAGCGCCGCGTGATCGCCGCGCGGCCGTGGCGGCGCAGCCCGCCCGTCACCGGCTCGGGGTGCCCCAGCACGGCGGTGGCGGTCGCGACCGCCGTGGCCTGGGGCGCGGGAGGCAGCAGCACGGTGGAGCCTCTCCTGGTCCCCGCCCAGACCGGTGACGATCGCGTTGACCCGGCGGCCCCGCGCCAGGCGGAGCACCGCCGGCTCGCCGATCGTCGCACCGGCCAGCCGGGCGACGTCGATGCTCGTCTCGCGCTGGGTGAGCAGACCGCGCCGTACGTGCCACGCGGCGCCCTGGCGGGCGACCACGAAGCCACCGTTGACGACGAGGTAGCCGAGCACGGCCAGGGTCGCGACCAGCAGCAGCGCCGCGACAGCCAGGCCGGCGACGACGGCGGGGGAGAAGAACGCGAGGTCCTCCTCGGAGACCCGGATGTGGAGCGAGTCGAAGAGGGGCGCGGCCGTGCCGAGCAGGGCACCGGCGGCGACGAGCACGGTGCCGCTGAACGGCGCGTACCAGAGCCAGCGCGGGCTGAACCGCGCCACGACCGCCTCCGGCGGCGGGGGCACGCCGGGCGTGGCCGAGGTCGCGGACAGCGCGGAGAGCAGGTGGTGGCGCAGCGCGTCGGCGTCGGGGCGGGGCAGCGCGTCGAGTGCCAGCCGGTCGTCGTCGTCCGCCACCGCGCTGCCGGTGCCGATGACGACCGTCGCCAGCCCGAGCACCCGGTGGATGGGGGAGGCGGTCAGGTCGACGGTGCGCACCCGGTCCAGCGGTGTGGACAGGGTGTGCCGCTGCAGCAGCCCGCGGCGCAGGCTCCACCCGGGCGCCGGTCACCCGGAAGGTCGTCGTGAGGTACCGCACCACACCCAGCGAGACGGGGATGCCCACACCGAGCAGCGCCCACGGACCGCTGCCCGAGGCCCCGCCGGCGATGAGCAGGCCGACGAGGACCGGCAGGAACTTCACCAGGCTCGGTGATCGGGTGCACCAGCAGCATCCGGGGGTCCAGCCGCTGCCAGGGTGCCTCCGGGGCGGGCGCGCTCACGTGGCGTCGCCCTCGACGAGGTCGGCCTTGCGGGTCAGGCTCGTCGACCGGGCGCAGGGCCACGTCGCGGTCCAGGCCCTCGATCTGCAGCGGTCCCGCCGCGGACGCGGTGGTCACGGTCACCGTCGCCAGCCCGAAGACCCGGGCCAGCGGGCCCTGCGCGAAGTCCACCGTCTGCACCCGCGACATCGGCGCGATCCGCCGCTCCCGCGCCCACCAGCCGCGCTGGGTGTAGACCGCCGTGGCCGACACCTCCCAGCGGTGCACCCGGAAGCGCCACAGCGGTACGACGACCGCCGCACCGCCCGCGAGCACGACCACGAGCGCGACGAGCACCCAGCGCAGCGCGTCCGGCGCCCAGAGCAGGGCCGCCACGACGCCGGCGACGATCACCACGACCGCCTCGGCGGCGGCCTCGAGCCTGCCACAGGGTGCGGGCGCGGGGACTGACCCGGTGGGCGGGGTCGCGCAGCCTGGTTCACGGCGCCGAGCCTACGGCCCGGGACATCCGGGGACCTTGGTCCCGGGCCGGTGGTCACCAGGGTGGATGGTCCCGGCTAGTTCTTCCGGTGGGGCTGACCACATCCGGGTATGCCTGGCGGATTCGTCCGTGGTGCGCTGAGCCGCGTGCCTAGTCTGGACGGGTGCTCGACACGTTCACCCTCCGCGTCGCCTTCGGGCTCGTGGCTGCGTGCGTGCTCGTGCTCTTCTACTTCGCGACCTACCGCACCACCCGCTCGGCCTACAGCGGCTGGTGGTGCGTCTCGCTGGGCTGCTTCGTCACCGGGGCGATGCTCTACCTGTGCAACGGCACGCCGGTCCAGGTCGTCGCCAACCCGCTCGGCAACACCATCGGCGTGCTCGGCGCCGCCGGCGTGTGGGCGGCCGCGCGCTCGCTCAGCGGCCGGTCGGTGCCCTGGCGACGAGCTGCTGCCGGTGCCGGTGGTCGTGCTGGTGCTCTCCGCGCTCGAGGACCCCGCGCACGACGTGTGGTCGGGTGGGGCGGCGTACCTGCTGGGGATGGCGGGGCTCGTGGGCTGCTCCTCCTGGGAGCCTGCACGGCGTGCTGCGCGAGCGCCGGGCCGACCCCGAGCCCGGGCAGGCGCCGGTCGACTTCGCCGTCGCCGCGATGCGCCTGGCCTCGGGCGCGGTCGGTGCCTTCTACCTGCTGCGCGCCTTGGTCTTCATGGCGGTCGGCCCCGACCACGCGCTCTTCGTGGTCGGCTTCGGCCCGCAGCCGACCACCCTGCTGACCCTGCTGCTGCTGGTCGTGGTGACGTTCAGCATGGCGACCCTCGGTCACGCCCAGCAGACCTCCGACCTGCGGGTGCGCGCCACCCGGGACGGCCTGACCGGCGTCCTCAACCGCGCGGAGCCTCCTGCGCACCGCCCAGCGGGAGATCGACCGCGGCTGGCACAGCGAGCCGATGTCGGTGATCGTCGCCGACCTCGACGACTTCAAGGCGCTCAACGACGGCCACGGCCACGCCGCCGGGGACGAGGCGCTGCGCCACTTCGGGGAGGTCTGCGAGTCCGTCCTCGGCGCGCGCGGCCTGGTGGGCCGGCTCGGCGGGGACGAGTTCGTCCTGCTCGCGCCCGCCGCCGACTCCGACGACATCGCTGCTGCCATCGGCCAGCGGTACGCCGGCTCGGGGACCACCGTCAGTCTCGGCATCGGCCCGGTCCGGCCCCGCGACGACATCGAGGACGCCATCGCGCGCGCCGATGCCGCGCTCTACCAGGCCAAGGCGCACGGGCGGGCCCGCGCGGTCCGGTGGGAGCAGCCTGGACCCGCGGCGTCGTACGGCCTGAGGGGGCGCGGTCACCCGCCGACGGGCACGTGGGCGGCGAGGAAGGCGAGCCTGCTGAGCGATGTTGTGCTCGAAGTCGGCGCCGACGTAGATGTCGAAGTGGCCGCCGGGCTGCATCCGGACCTCGCCACGGGGCGCCCTGGCTGCGTGCCGCAGGGTCGCCCTCGTCGGGGCGACGGCGTCGTCCTCGCAGACCGCGAAGTGGACCGGCACCGTGATCCTGCGGGCGTCGCGGCCCGGGAAGTACCGGATGATGTCGAGGGCGAAGCGTGCCGCGACGTCGGAGCGCACCTCCATGCCCGCGGGGACGAGCGCCTCGACCCCCGCGGCGGAGTCCGGCGAGGTCATCAGTGCGGTCGAGCCGGGCGGGCCGTACGTCGGGATCATGAGCGGCTCCCCTGCCGCGTCGGGCGCCGACGGCGTCGCGCACGGCGCGCGCGGTGACCTTGGCAGAGGTGAGCGGGGCGATGGCGAGGGAGGAGGCGAGCCCGTCGGTGAACGGGCACTGGGCGATGACCGCCGCGACGCGTGGATCGCGTGACGCCGTCCGCAGCACGTGCCCGCCGCCGAAGGAGGTCCCCCACAGGACCACCCGCTCCGGGTCGGCGCCGTCGAGGGAGCGGGCGTGGGCGACGGCGCTGCGCCAGTCCGCCAGCCTGCCGCTCGATGTCGAGGAGCCTGGCGCGGCTCGCCGCTGCTGGCACCGAAGTGGCGGTAGTCGAAGACCAGGCAGCGGTACCCCGCCGCGCAGAAGCGCTCGGCGAAGGCGTCCAGGCGCATCTCCTTGACGCCGCCGAGGCCGTGGGCCAGGACGACGACCGGTCCCGGCGTGGCCGCGCCGGCCGGCTCGTAGAGCCAGCCGGCGCAGGTGCCGTCGCCGGAGGGGAAGGTCACGTCGCTGCGCGTCATGACCTCACCCTAGGGATCGCGGCGCGGGTCAGTCCTTGATCTCGGCGACGACTTCGCCGTTGCCGACCGTGGCGCCGACCTCGGCGGTCAGGCCGGTGATCGTGCCGGCCTTGTGGGCCTTGAGCGGCTGCTCCATCTTCATCGCCTCCAGGACCACCACGACGTCGCCCTCGGCGACGCTCTGGCCCTCCTCGACGGCGACCTTGACGATGGTGCCCTGCATCGGGCTGGTGACCGAGTCGCCGGACGCGGCGGCGCCGGCCTTCTTGCCGCCCGCGCGCTTGGGCTTCTTGGCGCCCGCGGCCGGACCGGCAGCGATCCCACCGAGCCCGGCGGGCAGGACGACCTCGATCCGCTTACCGCCGACCTCGACGACGACGGCCTGCTTCTCGCCGGCCTCCTCCGCCTCGCCGGCGGTGCCCTGGTAGGGCTGGATCTGGTTGTCGAACTCGGTCTCGATCCACGTCGTGTAGACGTCGAAGGAGCCCTCGCCGCTCGGGTTGGAGGCCGCGACCCACGCGGGGTCGTTGACGATGACCTCGTCGAAGGTCAGCGCGGTCGGCATGCCGTCGACCTCGAACTCCGCGATCGCGCGCCGGGAGCGCTCGATGGCCTGGGTGCGGTCGCGGCCGGTGACGATCAGGCTTGGCGATGAGCGAGTCGAACGCACCGGGGATGGTCTCGCCGTTGACGTAGCCGCCGTCGACGCGGATGCCCGGGCCCTGCGGCGGGTTCCACTTGGTGAGGGTGCCCGGGGCGGGCATGAAGTTGTTGCCGCCGTCCTCGGCGTTGATGCGGTACTCGATGGAGTGGCCGCGGATCTCCGGGTCGTCGTAGCCGAGGCTCCTCGCCGGCCGCGATGCGGAACATCTCGCGGACCAGGTCGATCCCGGTGACCTCCTCGGAGACGCAGTGCTCGACCTGGAGGCGGGTGTTGACCTCGAGGAAGGAGATGGTGCCGTCGGCGGCGACGAGGAACTCACAGGTCCCGGCGCCGACGTAGCCGGCCTCCTTGAGGATGGCCTTGGAGGACTCGTACAGACGGGTGTTCTGCTCCTCGGTGAGGAACGGCGCGGGGGCCTCCTCGACCAGCCTTCTGGTGGCGGCGCTGCAGCGAGCAGTCGCGGGTGGAGACGACCACGACGTTGCCGTGGGAGTCGGCCAGGCACTGGGTCTCGACGTGGCGCGGCTTGTCGAGGAACTTCTCGACCAGGCACTCGCCACGGCCGAAGGCCGCGACGGCCTCGCGGGTCGCGGACTCGTAGAGGCTCGGGGATCTCCTCCAGGGTGCGCGCGACCTTGAGGCCACGTCCGCCGCCGCCGAAGACGGCCTTGATCGCGACCGGCAGGCCGTGCTCCTTGGCGAAGGCGACGATCTCGTCGGCGTCCTTGACCGCGTCCTTGAGACCGGGCGCCAGCGGGGCGCCGGCGGCCAGCGCGATCTGCTTGGCCTTGGCCTTGTCACCGAGGCCCTCGATGGCCGAGGGCGGGGGACCGATCCAGGTCAGCCCGGCGTCGATGACGGCCTGGGCGAAGTCGGCGTTCTCGGCGAGGAAGCCGTAGCCGGGGTGCACCGAGTCGGCGCCGGACCTCTTCGCGACGTCGATGATCTTCTCGATCACCAGGTAGGAGTCGCCCGGGGTGGAGCCGCCCAGGGAGTAGGCCTCGTCCGCGAGCCGCACGAACAGCGCGTTCGCGTCGGGCTCGGCGTAGATCGCGACACTGCCGATGCCGGCGTCCTTCGCGGCACGGATCACCCGGACGGCGATCTCGCCTCGGTTGGCGATGAGCACCTTCTGCAACGGCTGCACGGACTGGGTCACGGTTACTCCTGTCAGGCGGTCGGTGGCGACGGATCGCACGCCAACAGCGGAGTCTAGGACGTGCGCCGGACCGGGCCCTGACCGCGTCCCGCCCACCGGGCAGCGCCGCCGCACCCCACACCCCCCAAGGGGGTTAACAAGCGTTAACCTCAGCGCCTAGGATGCCGTCATGACCTCCTTCGAGTTCGTCCCGTGAGCACGAGGAGTTCCGCCGCACGGTGCGGGACTTCGCCGACGCGACGATCCGGCCGCACGTCGCCGCCTGGGACAGGGACCACCACTTCCCGACCGATGTCGTGCAGAAGATGGGCGAGTCTCGGCCTGTTCGGCCTGACCGCCCCCGAGGAGTACGGCGGGGCCGGGCTCGACGCCGCCGACGGCCCCTTCACCTCGCTCTGCCTGGCCATCGAGGAGCCTCGGCCGGGTGGACCAGTCGATCGGCATCACCCTGGAGGCCGGCGTCGGCCTCGGCATCAACCCGATCCTGACCTACGGCACCGAGGAGCAGAAGCAGCAGTGGCTGCCCGACCTCGTCGCGGGCCAGCGCCTGGCCGGCTTCGGCCTGACCGAGCCGGGCGCGGGCTCCGACGCCGGGGCGACCAAGACCCGCGCCGAGGTCGACAACGGCGAGTGGGTGATCAACGGGTCCAAGCAGTTCATCACCAACTCCGGCTCCGCGATCACCTCGCTGGTCACCGTGACCGCCCGCACCGGGGTGTCGGAGAGCGGCCGTCCGGAGATCTCCGCGATCCTGGTGCCCGCGGGCACGCCCGGCTTCGTCGCCGAGCCGCCGTACGACAAAGCTCGGCTGGAACATCTCCGACACGCACCCGCTGACCTTCACCGACGTCCGGGTGCCCGAGGCGAACCTGGTGGGGGAGCGCGGCCGCGGCTACGCCCAGTTCCTCGGCGTCCTCGACGACGGCCGGGTCGCCATCGCGGCGCTCGCCGTGGGCCTGATCCAGGCCTGCGTGGACCTGTGCGTGGAGTACTCCCTCGACCGGCAGACCATGGGCGGCCCGATCGGGCGCAAGCAGGGGGTCGCCTTCCAGATCGCCGACCTCGAGGTGATGCTGCACGCCTCGCGGCTGCTGACCTACCGTGCCGCCGCAATGAAGGACGCCATGCTCGGCGGGCGCGGGCCCTCGATGAAGGAGTTCAAGCAGGCGGCCTCGGTCGCCAAGCCTCTACACCTCGGAGTCGGCCGTCACCGCCACCCGGATCGCCACCCAGGTCTTCGGCGGCTACGGCTTCATGGAGGAGTACGCCGTGGCGCGCTTCTACCGCGACGCCAAGATCCTCGAGATCGGTGAGGGCACCTCGGAGGTCCAGCGGATGCTCATCGCGCGGGGGCTCGGCCTGCCCGTGGAGTGACTGTCTCCTGACGCAGGCTTGCCACCTTCTGCCACAAGGTGCAGGGTGGGTGGTGGGACGATCCCAGGCCCGGTGGGTGTGTGTGGGGCACCCCGCCGGGTCGTCCCGGCTCGAGTCGGTCGTCACCCGCGGTGGCGACCGCCGCGCTCGTGGTGCCCGAGCGGCCGCCCGGCGCCGGCGTGCGGGTGGCTCCGGCGGTGCCGGCGCAGCCGGGCGAGCAGGACCGTGCCGAGCAGCAGCGCCGCGACCCCGCCGCCGAGGGCCAGCATCCGCCGGCTCACCGCGGGCGACTCCTCGTGCGGAGCGGCCGCGGGCTCGACCGCCGGCGGCGGCGCCTCCAGGGTGCCGTCGACCAGCCGGGAGGCGGCCTGTGGCCCGACCAGCCCGTCCACCGGCGTGTACGCCGGCACGCCGTCGCCGGCCTCACCGCTGACGCGCACGGTGAGTGTCGCCCGTACCTGCGGCCCGCTCGCGTCCCCGGTGCCGCTCCAGCGCACCAGCACGTAGTGGATCCCCGCCAGCGCCTCGGTGGTGAGGCTCGCGTCGTAGGAGTTGCGGTTCGCGTACGACACCACCTGCGACTGCGCCCCCGTCCGGAGCCGGCCGCCCGCCGCGCCGGGCACCCTCCAGTCCGCCGGCCGGTCCCGGCTGAAGGGCCGCTCGCTGGTGCCGAGCAGGGGCGAGACCACGTCGGCCGTGATCCCCGCCGGCGCCGGTACGCCGGCCGGCAACCGCGCGTCGAGCCTGCACCTGCAGCGTCTGGTCCCAGTCGAGCGGCACGGCGAGCACCCGGGTCCGGCCCGGGCGCAGGCTCAGCGCGTAGCCTGCCGTCGCTCACCACCGGCGCGTTCGTCGGCGTGGTGCCGGCCGGCACCCGCCGGGGCTCGACCGCCGGGCGCAGCGTGGTCCACGGCACCGGCGCCGGGGTCGGCAGCAGGTCGAGGCCGAAGTCGGAGAGCGGCGGCTCCTCGTAGACCAGCAGGCTCCACCTCCCGCCCCGCGTCGGCGCTCTCGTCGGGCTCGCCGACGGTGAGGTGGAGCTCCCGCGCGGTCGCGCACGGGTGGTCGCTGACGTCGGTCCACGTGGTCAGGTTGGTGAAGAGCACCGGCGCCGGCTCGCCGAGGGTGGGGCGGAACACGCCGCCGCTGCCGCAGCCCTGGTCGCCGGGCGTCGTACCGGCCTGGATCCGGATGCCCTCGCCGACCGAGTCGCCGGCGCCCACGAACATCACCGCGACGTGGAAGGTGCTGCCGGTGGCGCTGCGGGGGAGCCGGTAGTGCAGGCTGCCCCGCGCGGGCAGCCGGTCGAGGTAGCGGCCGGTGGCGAGAGCCGGGGCGTGCGCGGCCGTCGGCGTGCCGCGCACCGCGGTGCCGGCCAGCGTTGGGCCCGGGTCGTCGGCGACGGCCGGAGGCGACGCGGCGAGGCTGGCGAGGGCCGCGAGGGCGGCGGCGAGCCGGGTCAGCGCGCCCAGAGGTCGGTCCACTGGTGACCGAGCCCCTGACCAGCCCGCGCAGCAGGGGCAGGCTGACCCCCACGACGTTGTGGTGGTCACCCTCGATGCCGGTGACGAAGCCGCCGCCGAGGCCGTCCACGGTGAAGGCGCCGGCGACGTGCAGCGGCTCACCGGTGGCGACGTACGCCGCGATCTCCGCGTCCGTCACGTCGGCGAAGTGCACCACCGTGGACGCCGTGGCGGCCGCCTGGCGGCCGGTCGCGACGTCGTGCAGGCAGTGCCCGCTGTGGAGCACGCCCGAGCGCCCGCGCAGGGCGTGCCAGCGTCGTACCGCCTCCTCGGGGTCGCCCGGCTTGCCCAGTGCCTCGCCGTCCAGCTCCAGCACCGAGTCGCAGCCGAGCACCAGCGCGCCCGACGGGACCTCCTCGCGTCCGGCCACCGCCGTGCACTTGAGCTCGGCCGGGCGCAGCGCCGACTCGGCGGGCGGGACACCGACGACCTGCGACTCGTCGACCCCCGAGACGATCACCGTGGGCTCGATGCCCGCGCTGCGCAGGGTGGCGAGCCGGGCAGGAGAGGCGGAGGCCAGGACGAGGTGCGGCACGGCGACACCCTAGCGGCGGCCGTCGCGTCGCTTCGTGCCCGACGGGGGCCGAGGGGTACGGTGACGGCGACCCACCACCACCTCCAGAGGTCTTGGATGAACACCCTGCGCCGTCTCTACAACGCTGGCCTCGCCCTGCTGCCCGAGCCTGGGCAAGTTCGGCGTGGTCGGCATCGTCGGCCTGGTCGTCGACGCCGGCGGATTCAACCTGCTCCGCTTCGCGGGTGGGGAGGGGCCGCTGCACGACGCCCCGCTGACGGCGAAGATCGTGTCCTCCGCCCTGGCGACCATCGTCTCCTGGCTGGGACACCGGTACTGGACCTTCAGCCATGGCCGGCGCGACACCGTCCACCACGAGTTCCTGCTCTTCGTCGTGATGTGCACCATCGGCACCGCCATCGCGGTGGGGTGCCTGTGGCTGTCCCACTACGTGCTGGGCCTCCAGTCCGCGCTCAGCGACAACATCGCCGCCAACGTCGTCGGGCTCGGCCTCGGCACGGCCTTTCGCTGGTGGGCCTACCGGTCCGTGGTGTTCAGCCACACCGAGGAGCGGCGGGCTGAGGCGTCGGTCAGCGTCCGCGCCTGATCGAGAAGCCTCCGCAGCCGCATCCGGAGGACGAGGAAGATCATCTCGAACCCGAGCCTGCAGGGTCTTGCCGAAGTCGCCGGTGACCGAGGACACACCGACCCGGGGGTGGTAGTTGACCGGAACCTGCACCAGCCGGATCCGCATGATCACCGCGATCAGGAGCATCTCCAGGCCGTAGGCCGAGCCGTCGAGCCGCGAGCGCGACAGCACCACCTGGGCCTGCTCCCGGGTCATCACCCGGAAGGTGCAGCCCACGTCGCTGAGGTAAGCTGGTGTTGTAGAGCACCTCGATCAGCCTTGGCGACCGCCCAGTTCCCCCACTGCAGGAACCAGCCCATGTTGGCCCCGCGCCAGATGAAGTTCGACACCGTGCGCGAGCCGACGACGTAGTCGCACTCGGGCATGAACGCCAGCAGACTTGTGCAGGTCGGCGGGGTCGAAGGTGCCGTCCGGCTCGCAGATCGCCACCAGGTCGGTGTCGGCCTCGCGCAGCCCGCGCTTGATCGCCGCGCCGTATCCCTGGGTCGTCTCGACGACCTCGCGGGCGCCGGTGCGGGCGACCTCCTCGGAGGTTCCCTCGGCGGCGTTGTTGTTGACGACGATGACCTCGTCGACGACGTCCAGCGCCTCGAACCGCGCCGCGATGTCAGCGATGCTGTCCTTCTCGTTGTACGTCGGAAGGACCACCGAGAGCGTCTTGCCGTTCCACATCCGAGAATCCCCTTAATTGTGACCGGGACGCCGCGCGACAGCGAGCATCTGGCCGGCCAGCGGCTTGATCGGCGAGCGAAGGTACCACGGCACCAGGAAGGTCAGGCCGGAGCCGCGGGACTTCATCGTGAGGGGCAGGAACCGCGCCTGGACCGTCTCGATCTCCCAGCCCTCGGAGACCAGGTAGTCGTGCAGCGACTGGTCGGTGAACACCGCGACGTGGGTGAAGTCGTCGAAGTAGCGGCCCGGGTTGAGCCGGAAGTTCGGCTGCATGAGGATGAGCCGGCCACCCGGCTTGAGCACCCGGTGCGCCTCGGCGAGGAGCCTTCGTCGCGTCCGCCCGCTCGAGGTGCTCGAGCAGGTTGGAGGCGAAGACCACGTCGAAGTCGCCGGCGCCGAAGTCGCTGAGGTCCGTGCAGTCACCGACCACGGCCTCCACGTGCTCGGCGGCCGCGGAGCGCACCGTGGCGTCCAGGTCGAGCGCCACCACGCGGCGAGCGGTCACCTGGTTGGCGAAGTCGCACCATCCCGCGCCGAGCTCCAGCACGGCGGCGTCGGCAGGGATCCAGCGAGCGAGGTAGGCACAGATGTGGGCCCACACCTGACCGCGGCTGGCGTTGGCCGCGAGTCGTGTCTCGAAGTATCCCGGGCGGTAGGTAGCGTTGTCGGGCGATGACTCCTGGCTGTCAGACACAGGAGCGAACGTAGCAGCCGGAGAAGAGGGGACCGCAGTGGAGTCTGCCGTGGGTGGGAGGGCGCTGCCGCGCTGGACGGGCAGGCTCGTGGGAGGCGTCACGGCCCTGCTGGTGCTGGGACTGTGGGCCTGGGCGGGCGTGGCCGGCATGCCCTGGTGGGACCTGCTCCGCGCGACGGTGTCGGTCCTGCTGACCACGCTGCTCCCCGGTGTCCTGGCGTGGCGTGCCGTCCGGCCCCGTGCCGGCTGGTGGGCCGAGGACCTCGGGCTGGGCTTCGGCATCGGCTCCGTCGTCGCGCTGCTGTCCCAGATCCCCGCAGGTCTGCTCGGTCAGGCCTGGATCGCGGTCGCTCTGCCCTGGGCCTTCGCTGCCGTCCTCCTCGCCGTACCCGTCACGCGTGAGCGGATCCGCACGGCCGAGACGACGCGGGTGCCTCTGTGGTGGTGGCCCCTCGTCTCGGCGTGCATGCTGCTCCTCGTCCCCCAGCAGCGGGAGTACTTCCGCTCCAACCCCGTCGACTGGACCGGCCTGGCTCGCCCGCACATCGACTCGCCGCTCCACATCGCGCTGACCAGCCAGGCTGGCCGAACGGGGGCCGACCACGTTCCCCTGGGTGCAGAGCGAGGAGCCTGGGCTACCACTGGCTCAGCCACGCCTGGATGGCCCAGGTCGGCGTCACCTCCGGCGCGGAGCTCGACGGCGTCGTGCTCCGCCTCATGCCGGCACTGATGTTGATCGTCGTGCCGGTCGCGATCGCCGCCGCAGGCATGCGGCTGACCGGCAAGACCTGGGCCGGGCCGGCCGCGGCGTTCCTGGCCGTCGGCTGCGGGCAGATGAACGCACTGGGTGCGGCCCTCGTGGTCCGGCCGATCGTGCCCGAGTCGCCCACCCTCGGCCTGTCGGTGCCCATGCTGATGGGCCTGGTCGTCCTGCTCGTGACCCGATGGCGCGGCACCGCACTGCCCGGCGCATGGGTGGTGATGGTCCTGCTCGCGGTGGGCGCATCAGGGACGAAGGGCTCTGCGACGCCCCTGGTCGTCGCCGGTCTCGGTGTCGCCGGGCTCGCGATGATCGTGCTCAACCGCGCACGGGTCCTGCGGATCTTCGTCGACGGCTGCCTCGTGGTCGCGGCGCTCGTCGTGGTGGTGGTCACGGTCTTCCGCGGTTCGGGCGCCGGTCTCCACCTGAGCCTGGCCGACGCGGCGGACGCCACCTGGGCCTCGCACTTCCTCGGCACCGACACCTTCGTGCACCGCGAGTCTCTCCGCCACGATGGCCCTCCTCGGCGTGCTCACGCCGGCCGTGGTGGGGCTGTGCCTGTTCGCCTACAAGCGCTGGCGCGACGACCCCGAGCCGTGGTTCCTGCTGGGCTGCGGGCTCGCCGGAGCCGGCGCGATCGCCGTGTTCGGTCACCCCGGCGCCAGCCAGGGCTACTTCGCCATCCAGGCGGGGCCGGTCCTCATGCTGCTGGCGGTCCTCGGCATCTCGGGCCTGGAGGACCAGTGGTCGCGTCGCCAGCCTGTTCACCGTCCTCGGCATCGCCGCGCTCGCCGGCGTGCTCGCCGCGCGTGGCCCGGTCGTCCTGCTGGGCGAGATGAGCAGCGGGGACGAGGTCGATGCGCTGGTCCGCGTCGTTCTCACGACAGCCGTGCTGGGGGCCGGGATGACGGCCGCCTTCCTCGTCGCACGTGACCAGCGCCGGATCGCCGCCCTCGCCGGCCTGGGGCTCGCCGTGATCGCGGGCGGTGTCGCGGGCAACTACCAGGCGCTGCAGCCCCGTCCCCAGTCTCCCGAGGCGGCGAAGCCGCTGAAGGCGGATGACTTCGGGGTCATCAGCCGCTCGGCGGTCAACGCCGCGCGCTGGATCCGGGACCACTCCGAGCGCGACGACGTCGTGATGTCCAACCGGCACTGCTACATCTGGCAGGACCCCGCGCGCGACGGCTGCGACAGCCGCTGGTTCGTGGTCGCTGCGTACTCCGAGCGCCAGATGCTCCTCGAGGGCTGGACCGCGACGCCGCGCTCGGCGAAGGAGGGCCCGCACGGCCGCGACTCGATCACCATCGCCTACTGGGACCCCGGTCTCCCGGCGCTCAACGACGGCTTCATCGCCTCGCCGACAGCCGCCGAGGCTCGTGTCCTCCACGACAAGTACGGCGTGCGCTGGGTGTTCGTCGACCGCAGGCTCCCGCACGCGGGACCGTCGGCCTTCGCGCCCTACACCGGCAAGCGGATGGCGTTCCGCGGGGTCGACGTCTACGAGTCTGCGCGGCTGAGCCGGCCGGCACCGTCATGACGCGCATCCGGCTCGTGTCGCTCGTCGCAGCGGTGACCAGCCTGCGCGGTCCTGCTGCTCGTCGGCACGGCCTGGGCCGGGTTGAAGCTCGCCGACGGGTGGGGTCGCGAGGAGCCTGTGGCAGGACTGCGCCACCGACGCCACGCTGTCCGGTCCGCAGGGCTACTGCGTCGTGGTGAGCCGCTATCCCGCCACGCCCGTCCACTCGCGGCGCACCTACCTGGAGATCGCCCCGGTGCGGGACGGCAAGCCCGACGACTACCGCTTCGTCGCGGCGTACCCCTTCTCCGACGGCTCGGCCGGCGACCCGCTCGAGGTCGACTGGTCGGCCCTCGCCGAGCGCATCGTGGTGCGGGACCCGGAGACCGGGGCGAGCATCACCTACACCGCCGAGCAGTACGCCGGCGGGCGCTAGCCGCGCACGACCTCCAGGCCCAGCCAGGCCGCCAGGGCGTCGATCTCGGCGGCCACCGCCTCCCCGGTCTCCGGAGGCCAGGCCCCGTCCTCGTGCACCGCGTGGACCCGCAGCACCCCGGCCTTGCGGTCCGCCTTGGCGTCGAGCTTTGCCGACCAGCCGGTCGTCGTGGAGGACGGGGAGCGCGAAGTAGCCCCACCGGCGCGCGGCGGCGGGCTTGTACATCTCCAGGACGTACTCGAAGCCGAACAGGTCCAGCGCGCGGTCGCGGTCGTGGACGAGGCGGTCGAAGGGGGAGAGCAGCGCGCAGCGACCCGCGAGGGGGTCGTCCGCCGCGTCGAGGGCGTCCGGGTCGGCGCACCAGGTGCCCTCGGTGCCGGCGACCGTGACCGGGATGCCCACGCCGGAGGCGAAGGGCCGGGAGATCCCCAGTGCCGCGAGGGCACGACGGTCGAGCGCGGCCCGTGCGTCGTCGTACGACGGGACGGTGAGGTCCGACGGGTAGACCCGCTCGGCGAGGTCGTAGACCCGCAGGCGGCCACGGCGCCCGCTGATCGCGACGTCGCCGACCAGGGTGAGCATCTCCAGGAGCCGGTTGACGTTCTTGTCGTTGTTCCAGCCGCTCGAGGCCCACGGCACCTGGCAGGTGTCGGGGACCTCGGCGGCGGTGGCGGGGCCCTCGGCGTCGAGCCGGGCCAGCACGTCGGCGCGGAAGCCGGCGTTGGCGGCCAGCCACTCGTGCAGTCGGGGGTGCAGGCTCGGCGGGGAGGGTGGCGAGCACCAGCCCGATGTCGTCGGCGGGGCGGACGAAGGAGGAGTGCTCGACCAGCGAGCGCTCGGTCTCCAGCGCGAAGGTGAGGTCGGAGTGCTCGTAGTCCGACCCGAGCCGCGACCACAGGACCAGGTCCACGCTCGGCGCGACCGCTGCCGTCGGGTCGACCTGGAGCAGGGTCAGGCTCCTCGACGACCTCGGCGACCGATCGGCCGCGGTGGGCGTCGAGGAGCCTGCGCGCGGACCGCGATCCGCCGCGCCTGCTCCACCCCCAGCGTGGTCACAGCCGGGCGAGCGCGGCCTTGAGGGGGTCCAGCCCGAGCGAGCCGAGGTCGAGCGCGGCCGTGTGGAAGGCCTTGAGGTCGAAGGCGTCGCCGTGGCGGGCCTGGGCGTCGGCACGGGCGTCCAGCCAGATCCGCTCGCCGACCTTGTACGACGGCGCCTGGCCCGGCCAGCCGAGGTAGCGGTTGACCTCGAAGCGCAGCGACCCGTCGTCCATCCGCGAGTGGGCGCGCATGAACTCGAAGACCTTGTCGGCGTCCCACACCTCGCCCGGCCGGAAGCCGAAGGGGTTGTCCTGCGGGACCTGCAGGCCGAGGTGGACGCCGATGTCGACGATCACCCGCGCGGCCCGGAAGCCCTGCATGTCGAGGAAGCCGAGCCGCTCGCCGGGGTCGGCGAAGTAGCCGAGCTCGTCCATCAGCCGCTCGGCGTACAGCGCCCAGCCCTCGCCGTGACCGCTGACCCAGCACAGCAGCCGCTGCCACCGGTTGAGGAGACTCGGCCCGGTGCACGACCTGGGCGCACTGGAGGTGGTGGCCGGGCACGCCCTCGTGGAAGACGGTCGTGGTCTCGCGCCAGGTGGAGAAGTACTTGTTGTCGTCGGTGAAGGAGAACCACATGGTCCCGGGGCGGGTGAAGCCCTCCGCGGGCGGGGAGTACCAGGCGCCGCCGTCGTTGACCGGCGCGACCTTGCACTGCAGGGTGCGGATCGGCTCGGCGATGTCGAAGTGCACGCCGTCGAAGGCGCGCAGGATCTCGTCGGAGCGGGCCTGCATCCACTCCTGGAAGGCCTCGCGGCTGCCGCAGTCGCGGGCCGGGTCGGCGTCCAGCGCGGCGACCGCGTCGGCGACGGTGCCGCCGGGCACGATCCGCTGCGCGGTGGCGGCCATGTCGTCCTCGATCCGCTTGAGCCTCCTCCCAGCCCCAGGCGTAGGTCTCCTCCAGGTCGACGCTCGCGCCGAGGAAGTAGCGCGAGGCCAGGGCGTAGGCCTCGCGACCGACCCCGTCGGTCTCCCGGCCGCGCGGCTGCAGGTCGGTCTCCACGAACCGGCCGAAGGAGGCGTACGCCGACGAGGCGGCCTCCGCGGCCTTGGTCAGCCCGTCGCGGACCGGCTCCGGAGCGGCGGCGACCGCGCGCAGGAAGTAGTCGCCCGCGGTGCCCTCCTGGCCGGTCCACCCGCGGACCTGGCTCGCCACCTCGGCGTACTGGCGGCGGGCGGCGAGGTGTCCCTTGTCCGCCTCCTCCAGCAGGGTCGTGCGGTAGCCGTCGAGGGCGGCGGGGATGGCGGCCAGCCGCGAGCCGATCGCGTCCCAGTCCTCCGCGGTCTCGGTGGGCATCAGGTCGAAGACCTCGCGCACCGCGTGCACGGCGCTGCTGATCACCGAGAACTCGCTGCGCTCCACGCCCGCGTCGGCGCGCTCGACGCTGAGCCCGACGCGCTCGAGGAAGGCGTCCTTGGCGACCTGCTCGCGCTCGTCGGCGACGTCGAGCGCGGCCACCTCGGCCAGAGCAGTGCGGTGCAGGCTCCTCCCGGGCGGCGAAGCCGTCGGGGGAGAGGTCGGGCAGGTCGCCGTCGTGCCCGGGGATCCCGGCGTAGGTGGCCGTGATCGGGTCGAGGGCGGCGAGGTCCTCGACGAACTGGTCGGTCCGGGCGTCCACGAGTCGCGTCATGCTGCCGACCCTAGGGGGCGGAACCGACCACCGCACCGGCATATCGCTGCGCCAGCACCCGCAGGTGGTCGACCAGGGCGGCCGGCGACTCCACGGTGAAGTCCAGGCCGAGCATCCCGATCCACACCGCGACCACCTCCAGGCTGTCGCCGCCGGTGACCAGCACGCTGCGCCCGTCGGGACGGGTCTCGACGACGCCGACGGCCGGGTTGATCCGGGCCAGCACCTCCTCGGCGGGCGCGTCGATCACCAGCCGGGCGTGCACCGACCAGCCGGTCCGGGCCACCTCGCGCACGACCAGACTCGGTGAGGTCGCCCGGCAGCGCGGCGGGCGTGAACGCGCGGCCGCCGGGCAGGCGCAGGGTCATCCAGTCCACCCGGTACGGCGCCCAGGCTCTCGTCTCGGGCGAGCGGCCCACCACGAACCACCGCCGCTGCCAGGCCACCAGCCGGTAGGGCTCGACCTCGATCCGCTCGCGCTCGTCGTCGGGGCCGGCGCCGTAGAACGCCCGCAGTCCGCGGTGGTCGCGGATCGCGGCGGCGATCTCGGTGAGCACGCCCGCGTCGACCTCGGGGTCCTCGACGTTGGAGTCGGTGTTGACCGGACCGGCCTCGGTCGCCTCGCGCAGCGAGGCCAGGTGGCGGCGCAGCCGGTCCGGCAGCACGTGCTCCAGCCTGGTCAGCGCCCGGGCGCCGCTCTCCTCGAAACCCGCGACGCCGGTGACGGTGCGCAGCCCGACGGCGACCGCGACGGCCTCCTCGTCGTCGAGCAGCAGCGGTGGCAGCTGCGCACCGACGCCCAGCCGGTAGTGCCCGGCCCGCCCGCGCGCGGCCTCGACCGGATAGCCGAGGTCGCGCAGCCGGGCGACGTCGTTGCGCACCGTCCGCTCGGTCACGGCCAGTCGCTCGGCGAGCTCGGGAGCGGTCCACTCGACCCGCGACTGGAGCAGCCCGAGGAGCGCCAGGACCCGTCCGGAAGTTTTCTGCACGAGGCCGTTCTAACAGGAAAGAACCGTTCCGGTATCGCTCCTAACGTCCGTGCCATGAACCAGATCACGCCCTTCACCATCGACATCGCCGACGCCGACCTCACCGACCTCCGCGACCGTCTCGACCGCACCCGCTTCGCTCCCGCCGTGCCCGGCGACTCCTGGGAGTACGGCACCCCGGAGTCCTACCTGCGCGACATGGTCGAGCGCTGGAAGTCCTTCGACTGGCGCGCGGTCGAGGCCCGGCTCAACGCCTACGACAGACTTCGTCACCGAGATCGACGGCCAGCGCATCCACTTCCTGCACGTCCGCTCGAAGCACGCGGACGCCACCCCGTTGCTGCTCGCGCACACCTACCCGGGCTCGGTGCTCGACTTCCTCGACATGATCGACCCGCTCGTCGACCCCGAGGCGCACGGCGGCACCGCCGAGCAGGCCTTCCACCTGGTGATCCCCTCGATGCCGGGCTTCGGCTGGTCGACCCCCGTCGTGGAGACCGGCTGGACGATGAAGCGGGTCGCCTCGGCGTACGACGTGCTGATGCGCCGCCTCGGCTACGACTCCTACGGCGTCCACGGCAGCGACGGCGGCGCGATGGTCGGCCGTGAGTCTCGCGGTGGCGGACCCGGAGGGCTTCCGCGGCGCGCACGTGCTGCACCTGTTCTCGTTCCCGTCGGGCGACCCGGCCGAGTTCGAGGGCTTCGGGCCGAAGGAGTACGCCGCGCTGGAGCACATGCAGTGGTTCCAGTCGGTCGGCGGCTACAACTCCATGAACGGCACCCGTCCCCAGACCGTGGCCGCCGGTCTGGCCGACTCCCCGGTCGCGGTGCTGGCCTACAGCGAGCCTGTTCGAGAGCCTTCGGCAACGGCACCAGCCTGGTCACGCCCGAGCAGGTGCTGGCCCAGGCCACGCTCTACTGGCTGACCAACACCTACGGCTCCGCGGCCCGCTACCACTACGAGGAGCAGCACGCCGGTGCCGAGCCGGTCGTCAGCACCGGCCGGATCGGGGTCGCGGTGTTCAAGGACGACTTCCAGACGATCCGCTCGCTGGCCGAGCGCGACAACGCCGGAATCACGCACTGGTCGGAGCACCCCCGCGGGGGTCACTTCGCGGCGATGGAGGTCCCCGAGGACGTGGTCGCGGACCTCCGGGTGTTCTTCGCGACCGCTTGATGCAGGTGATGCGTCCGCGGTGATGCTAGCGTCATCACATGCGGACGACGGTCAACCTGCACGACGGGCTCCCGGAGACCGCGAAGCGTCGCGCCCAGGAGCGCGGGATCACCCTCGGCGACCTGGTCGAGGAGTCCCTGCGCCGCTACCTCGTCGCCGCCGACGACCCGGTGCCGGCCGGCCCACCCCTCCCCGTGTTCCGGGGGAGGGGTGGTCTGCGTCCCGGGGTCGACCTGACGACCAACGCCGGGCTGCACGACGCGACGTACGCCGAGGAGGACGCGGCGGTCGCCGCGCAGGTCGTCCGTGAACATCCCTGACGTCAACGTCCTGGTCGCGCTCTTCCGGCCCGACCACGGCCTCAGCCGCGCGGCCACCGCCTGGTGGGCGGAGTCCGTGGACCGCGGCGAGCCGTTCACGGTGCCGGACGTGGTGTGGTCGGGCTTCACCCGGGTCGTCACCAACGGGCGCATCTTCGAGGAGCCGGCCTCCTTCGCGCAGGCCCAGGGCTTCGTGGGCGCCGTCGTCGCCCAGCCGACGCACTCCACCTGGGTCGCCCACCCGCGCACCCTCGAGGAGTTCGCCCGGATCGGGGCGGAGGCCTCGGCCCGCGGCAACCTGGTGACCGACGCCTACATCGCGGCCTGCGCCGCGACGTACGGCGGCACGGTGGTCACCTTCGACCGCGACTACCGCAGGTTCGACGGGCTCCGCGTGCGCGAGCTCAGCGCCTGAGGGTCAGCGCGGCAGGCCGCTGGCCCGCCAGGCGCCCCGGCCGGCGTGCAGGCCGCGGCCGGGGGAGGAGCGCACCGCGCGCTCCGGCGAGGCCCACTCCGAGCGCGGTGGCTCGGGCGCGGCCTCCCCACCGCCCAGGGCGGAGAGCACCGCGACGATCGCGGCGACCTCCTCCGGGGTGGTCGCGGGCGTGACGATGCGGAGCAGGGGAGCCTGCTCCGGCGCCGTGCTCTGCTCGCTCACAGCGGGATGTTCCCGTGCTTCTTCGGGGGCAGCGACTCGCGCTTGGTGCGCAGGAGGCGCAGCGCCTTGACGACCTCGGCGCGGGTCTCGGACGGCATGATCACGCCGTCGACGTACCCGCGCTCGGCGGCGATGTAGGGGTTCGCCAGCGTGGTCTCGTACTCGTCGATGAGACTCGGCACGGCGAGCCTCGACGTCGCCGCCCTCGGCCTCCACCGCCGCGAGGGTCCGTCGGTGCACGATGTTGGCCGCGCCCTGCGCGCCCATCACCGCGATCTGCGCCGTGGGCCAGGCGAGGTTGATGTCGGCACCGAGGTGCTTGGAGCCCATCACGTCGTACGCGCCGCCGTAGGCCTTGCGGGTGATGATCGTGACCAGCGGGACGGTGGCCTCGGCGTAGGCGTAGATCAGGCTTTCGCGCCGCGGCGGATGATGCCGAGGTGCTCCTGGTCGACGCCGGGCAGGAAGCCGGGCACGTCGACGAAGGTCAGCACCGGGATGTTGAAGGCATCGCAGAAGCGCACGAAGCGCGCGGCCTTCTCCGAGGCGTCGATGTCGAGGGTGCCGGCGAACTGCATCGGCTGGTTGGCCACGATGCCGACGGGGCGGCCCTCGACGCGGCCGTAGCCGGTGATGATGTTCGGGGCGAAGAGTCTGCTGGACCTCGAGGAAGTCGCCCTCGTCGACGACGGCGCCGATGACGTCGTGCATGTCGTAGGGCTGGTTCGGCGAGTCCGGGATCAGCGTGTCGAGCGCCAGGTCGGTCTCGGACGCCGACAGGTCCGCCTCCTCGTCGTAGGCCGGGGCCTCGTCGAGGTTGTTCTGCGGCAGGAACGACAGCAGCGCCTTGACGTACTCGATGGCGTCCTCCTCGTCGGAGGCCATGTAGTGCGCGTTGCCGGACTTGGTGTTGTGGGCCCGGGCGCCGCCGAGCTCCTCCATCGTGACGTCCTCGCCGGTGACGGTCTTGATCACGTCGGGGCCGGTGATGAACATCGCCGAGGTCTGGTCGACCATCACGGTGAAGTCGGTGACGGCGGGGGAGTAGACGTGCCCGCCGGCGCAGTTGCCCATGATCAGGCTGATCTGCGGGATGACGCCCGAGGCGTGGACGTTGCGGCGGAAGATCTCGCCGTACAGGCCGAGGGAGACCACGCCCTCCTGGATCCGGGCGCCGGCGCCCTCGTTGATCCCGATGATCGGGGAGCCGGTCTTGATCGCCAGGTCCATGACCTTGGTGATCTTCTCGCCGTAGACCTCGCCCAGCGAGCCGCCGAAGACAGTGAAGTCCTGGGAGAACACGCAGACCTGGCGGCCCTCGACGGTGCCGTAGCCGGTGATCACGCCGTCGCCGTAGGGGCGGTTCTTCTCCAGCCCGAAGGCGGTGGAGCGGTGGCGCGCGAACTCGTCGAGACTCGACGAAGGCTGCCCTCGTCGAAGAGCAGACTCGATGCGCTCGCGCGCGGTCTTGCGTCCCTTCGCGTGCTGCTTCTCCTGCGCCTTGGCGGCGGGAGCGTGCACCGCCTCGTCGGTACGACGGTCCAGGTCGGCGATCTTTCCGGCCGTGGTGTGAAGGTCGATCTCTGCCGGCTGCGGCTGGGCGGTCAAGGGGGCCTCCTCGTTCTCCGGACACCCCGGGGTTTCCTCGGAGCGCCTGCTGCGCCAGGGTAGTGCCCGTGACTCTCGGCTCGACCCAGCACCCGGACCGTGGACCCCTCGACGGGGAACGGATCACCGCGGCCTTCGCCCTGACCCCCGGCCTCGCCCTCGAGCCTGCTGCCGGTCGCTCCGTCCACCAACGAGGTCGCTCGCGAGCGCGCTCGGGCCGGTGCGGCGGAGGGACTCGTGGTCGCGGCCGACCACCAGGCCGCCGGCCGCGGCCGCCTCGACCGGACCTGGGAGACCCCGCCCGGCACGGCGGTGACCTTCTCGCTGGTGCTGCGCCCGAGCGTGCCCGCGGCGTCGTGGCCGTGGCTGCCGCTGCTCGTGGGGCACACCGTGGCCAAGGCCCTCACCGCGCTGGGCTACGACGCCCGGGTGAAGTGGCCCAACGACGTGCTCCTGGACGGCGACCGCAAGGTCGCCGGCATCCTCGTCGAGCGGGTGGACACCCCGGAGGGCCCGGCCGCGATCATCGGCGTCGGGATCAACGTCACGATGACCGCCGAGGAGCCTGCCGGTCGAGACGGCCACCAGCCTGGCGATCTCCGCACCCGGCGCCCCCGACCGCACCCAGGTGCTGCTCGAGGTGGTGGCTGCGATCCGCGAGGGCTACGACCTGTGGCAGGCCGGCGGCGAGACTCGGCACGGCGCGCCTCGCCACGTCGTACCGCTCGCACTGCGCGACCCTGGGCCGCGACGTCCGCGTGGACCTGCCGGGCGGCGGCGCGCTGTCCGGACGGGCGGTGGACGTGGACCCCGACGGGCGCCTGGTGGTGGAGACCGCGAACGGCACCGAGCGGGTCGGTGCGGGCGACGTCGTGCACGTACGGGCGACGGACTGACCTCCGAGGTGGGATGATCGCGCCGTGGCCATCTCCAAGAAGCCTGCTCAACCCCGGTGAGCGCCTGATCATCAGCACCCGCCAGCACCCCAAGGCGCTGTTCGGGCCGATCCTGGTGCTGGTCCTGCTCCTCGCCGTCGCCGTGTTCGCCCAGGTCAAGGCTCGACGACGACGGGTTCCAGCAGACGCTGACCTACATCGTGTGGGTGCTCGCCCTCATCGGGATCCTGTGGTTCACCGTGCGCCCGTTCCTGGTCTGGCTGACGACGGTGCACGCGTTCACCGACCGCCGGCTGATCACCCGCAACGGCATCATCACCCGCCGCGGCCACGACATCCCGCTGGCCCGGGTCAGCGACGTCTCCATCGAGATCAACCTGATGGACCGCCCCTTCGGCTGCGGCAGCCTGGTCATCGCGGACGCCTCGACCTTCGGGACGGTCCGGCTCAACGACATCCCCCACGTGGAGGCCACCCAGCGCCAGCTCAACGAGCCTGCTGCACGACCTGCACCAGGGCCCCGGCTCGCGCCGCGACGAAGGTGTCTGACCCGGACCCCGAGCCTGACCTTCCTCGGGGAGGACCCGCAGGCTCACCGCGGACGAGGTCGCCGAGCGGGCCGGACTGCCGGTCGAGAAGGCGCGCCGGCTGTGGCGCACCCTCGGCTTCCCCGAGCGCGGGGACGCGCGCGCCTACACCGAGACCGACGTCGAGGCGCTGCGGCTGATGGCCGACCTGCTGGGCGAGAAGGTCATCGGCTTCGACGTCGCGCTCAACGTGGCCCGGGGCGTGGGCCTGTCGATGGCCCGGCTCGCGGACTGGGAGGTCGGCGAGCCTGGTCCACCACGTCGACGACGCCTTCGTCGAGCAGGGTGGCCCCGAGGACGGGGACCCCACCGCCTGGGTGCTGGACCGCTTCGGCGGCCGCTTCGAGGACCTGCTCGTCTACTCCTGGCGTCGCCACCTGGCCGCCGCCGTGGCCCGGATGCAGGCGGTCCGGGCGGTCGACTCCGACCCGCACACCACCGACCTCAGCGTCGGGTTCGCCGACATCGTGGGCTTCACCGCGCTGTCCAACGAGGTCAGCCGGGAGCGGATCGGCGAGCCTGGTGGAGGTCTTCGAGGCCCGCTGCGGCGACGTGATCGCCCGCGACGGCGGCCGGCTGATCAAGAGCATGGGCGACGCCGTGCTCTACGTGAACGACGACCCGCTCGCCGCCTTCACCACCGCCGAGGGGATCATCAACGTGATCGGTCGCGACCCCCGGATGCCCGACGTCCGGGTGGGCCTGGCCAGCGGCGGCGTCGTCCTCCGGCTGGGCGACGTCTTCGGGCCGCCGGTGAACCTCGCCGCGCGGCTGACCCAGGTCGCCCGGCGCAACCGGATCATCGTCGACCACGCCACCGCGGACCTGCTCCCGGCGGACCAGATCGAGTCCCGCCCGCTGCCGCCGCGCCCGGTGCGCGGCTTCGGCGTGGTCGAGCCGGTCGCCGTACGACGCGCCTGACCTGCCACCCCTGAGGCGTCGCTAGGCAAAATTCTCGGCATTTCGCCCCGGGCGGGCGGCTGGCGTCCTTACCTTGACCTCGTGATCGAGGTGCAGGACGTACGGGTCGATCCCTCGACCCGACGCGCGTGGCGGGGTGACCGCGAGATCCTGCTGTCGCGCAAGGAGTTCGACCTCGTCCACGCGCTGATCGCCCGCGCCGGGTCCGTGGTCACCCGCGAGGAGCCTGATGCGCGACGTCTGGGGCGTGACCTTCTGGACCTCCTCGAAGACGATCGACGTGCACCTGGGCTGGGTACGCCGCAAGCTCGGCGACGACACGCGCCAGCCGCGGCTGATCACCACCATCCGCGGGCAGGGCCTGCGCTTCGAGGCCACCGAGGCCGACCTGACCGGCACCGCCTGAGTCTCTTAGAGTTCGGCCCGTGACCGAACGCTCCCCCCGCATCGCCGTCATCGGCGGCGGCCAGCTCGCCCGGATGATGGCCCAGCCCGCGATCGCGCTCGGCGTGCCGCTGCGGCTGCTCGCCGAGGCCGAGGGCGTCTCCGCGGCGCAGGTGATCCCGGACCAGCAGGTGGGGGACTACCGCGACCTGGACACCCTGCGCGCGGTGACCGCGGGCTGCTCGGTCGTCACCTTCGACCACGAGCACGTGCCGACCGAGCACCTGCGCGCCCTCGCCGACGACGGCGTGGTCGCGCACCCCGGTCCCGAGGCCCTCGTGCACGCGCAGGACAAGGTCGTGATGCGGGAGGCGATGGCCCGCCTCGGCGCCCCGCAGCCGCGCTGGGCCGTCGTCGCCTCGGCGGCGCAGGTCGAGGAGTTCGGCCTGCCGTGCGTGCTCAAGACCTCCCGGGGCGGGTACGACGGCAAGGGCGTCTGGTTCGCCCGCACACCCGAGGACGCGGCCGAGGCGCTGGCCGCCGCCGAGCAGGCGGGGGTCCGGCTGCTGGCCGAGGAGCCTGGTGGACTTCCGCCGCGAGCTCTCCGCGCTGGTCGCGCGCTCGCCGAGCGGCCAGGCCGCGGCGTATCCCGTCGTGGCGACGCTGCAGGTCGACGGCGTCTGCAGCGAGGTGGTCGCCCCCGCGCCGGGCCTCGACCCCGCGCTCGCCACGTCCGCGCAGGAGCCTGGCGCTGCGGATCGCCGGCGAGCCTGGGCGTGACGGGCATCCTCGCCGTGGAGCCTGTTCGAGACCGCGGAAGGGATCCTGATCAACGAGCCTCGCCATGCGCCCGCACAACACCGGCCACTGGACCCAGGACGGCGCGGTCACCAGCCAGTTCGAGAACCACCTGCGCGCGGCCCTCGACCTGCCGCTCGGCTCGCCCGAGCCGCGGGCCCGCTGGACGGTGATGGTCAACATCCTCGGCGGCGACAACCCCGACGTCGGCCGCCTCTACGACGGCTACCCGCACGCGCTCGCCCGCGACCCCCGGCTGCGGGTGCACCTGTACGGCAAGGACCTGCGCCCGGGCCGCAAGGTGGGGCACGTCAACACCTTCGGCGACGACCTCGAGGACTGCCTGGAGCGGGCCCGGCACGCTGCCGCGTGGTTCCGGGGGGACCTCGGCAACCACAGCGAGTAGCCCGGCGCCGGGTGGCGAGCCCCGGGACGTCACGCTCTAGGCTCCCTGTCCATGACTGCGCGTGTGGGCATCGTGATGGGCTCGGACTCCGACTGGCCGGTGATGAGGCTGGCCGCCGAGGCGCTCGAGGAGTTCGGCATCGCCTACGAGGCCGACGTCGTCTCCGCGCACCGGATGCCGGAGGAGATGCTGGCCTACGGCAAGGAGGCGGCCGAGCGCGGGCTGTCGGTGATCATCGCCGGCGCCGGCGGGGCGGCGCACCTGCCCGGGATGCTGGCGGCGGTCACCCCGCTGCCGGTCATCGGTGTGCCGGTGCCGTTGAAGTACCTCGACGGGATGGACTCGCTGCTCTCGATCGTGCAGATGCCGGCCGGGGTGCCGGTGGCGACGGTCGCGATCGGCGGCGCGCGCAACGCCGGCCTGCTCGCCGTACGGGTGCTGGGTGCGACGGACCCCACGCTGCAGGAGCGGATGACCGCCTTCCAGGCCGACCTCAAGGCCGCCGCCGAGGCGAAGGGCGCCGTCGTCCGGGGCGGCTGATCCCATCGGATAGCCTGACGCCCGCCCGAGACGCCCACCGCGACGACCGAGGACGCATGCCGCCCGCCACCGCTGCCGTAGCACCCACGACGACCGAGCACGCCCCGCCGAAGGGGGAGATCCTCTCCCTGACCGGTCTGCGGGCGGTCGCCGCGCTCGCGGTCGTCGTCCACCACACCGGCCTGCCGCCGTCGGCGCCGGAGTGGGCGGCCAAGATCGCGCAGTGCGGCTTCATCGGCGTACCGCTGTTCTTCATGCTGTCCGGCTTCGTGCTGGCCTACAACTACCCGACGCTGAGCCCGCGCAGCGGCTGGCGCAAGGTGGTCCGGTTCTGGGTGGCCCGCATCGCCCGGGTGATGCCCCTGTACTGGGTGGTGCTGATCTGGGCCATCTGCATGCGTGAGTTCCGCGGCATCCCGCAGGACTCCAGCCTCCCGCTGCACTTCCTGGGCCTGCAGACCTGGTCCGGCGACCTCAGCGTCGGCGCGCAGATGTACAACGCGCCGGGCTGGTCGATCTGCGTGGAGCTCTTCCTCTACGCGCTCTTCCCGTTCCTGGTCCCGGTCGTCGCGATGGCGGCACGACGCTTCGGTGCGCGCGGCCTGCTCGCCCTCGCCGGCCTGGCCTTCGCCGTCCAGGCTCACGCTGTGGGCGATCTTCGTCATCAACGGCAACGCGGACCTTCCGGCCGTGGACCCGGACTCGGCCCACCGCTGGCTCTACCGCAACCCGCTGACCCGGCTGCCGGAGTTCGTGGTCGGCATGTGCCTGGCGTTCCTGCTGGCCCGCGGGTTCCGGATGCCGCGGGTGCTCGCGCACCTGAGCCAGGCCGCGGTGATCGTCTTCGTGCTGGTCATGTGCGGGACCCGCGACCTGACCAGCGGCCCGCTCGGCGCGGCCTTCTTCGGCACGTTGTGGACGGTCCCGTTCGCGGTGCTGATCATCTCGCTGGCGTCCGACCGCGGCTTCTTCTCCCGGTTCCTCTCGGTCCGGGCCATGGTGATGCTGGGCACCGCGTCGTACGCCCTCTACATCACCCACCGCGGCCTGCTCGGCGCCTTCGGCAAGGAGTACGTCACCAGCGCACCGGGGCGGTGGGGGTACGTCGCCGTCGTGGTCGTCATCGCGCTCGCACTTGCCCTCGCCGAGGGTGCGCACCGCTACGTCGAGTTTGCCGGCGCGCGAGCGGCTCCTCAAGATCGCCGACCGGTTCCTGAAGCCGCGCAAGCCCGCGGCCTGAGGCTCATCCGCGCCGGCGCCACTCGATGGCGGGGCAGGTGTCCATGACCATCGGCACGCCGGCCGCACGGGTCCGCTCGAAGGCCGCCTGGTCGACGACGCCGGCCTGGAACCACACGCCCTTGGCGCCGATCGCGACCGCCTCGTCGGCGAACTGCCCGGCGTCCTCGGAGCGGCGGAAGACGTCGACCACGTCGATCGGGAAGGGCACGTCGGCCAGGGAGGCGTAGCCCTGCTCGCCGAGCACCGTGGGCGCCGCGGGATGGATCGGCACGATCCGCTTGCCGCGCTGCTGGAGCAGACTCGGCGATCCGGTACGCCGTGCGGTCGGGGTTGCCCGACAGGCCGACGACGGCCCAGGTCTCGGCGTCGTCGAGCATGAAGTCGATCGCCTCGGGGGACAGGTGCGCGGGCGCGGAGGTCATGCAGGTCCAAGGCTCCGGCGGCCGACGTTCTTCCCCGGTGCGTCCTTCGCCAGTGCCTCGCGCACCTGGGCCACCACCTGCTCGACGTCGGCACCCCCGCCGGTGATCACGATGGTGGGCGCCGCGCTGCCCGGTCCGCCCGGTCCGCCCGGTCCGCGCAGCAGCGGCAGGGCGAGCGCCAGCGCCTGGTCCAGGAGCTCCTCCGGCGCGTCGGTCTCCCCGCGCAGCCACCGGCGCAGCACGTGGTTGTGGGCGATGACCACCGAGGCCGCCACCAGGCTCGGCGCGCAGCGGCCCGTCCGGCTCGGTGTCGAGCCAGGTGTGGATGTGCTGGGAGAACAGCCGCACGTAGCGCTGCACGCTGGCGACCTCGCGGTCCCGGATCGCCGGGACGCTGCTCGCCAGCCGGTAGCGGGCACGGGCGGTGGCGCCCTCGGCGAGGTAGTGGGCCAGCACCAGCCCCGCCGCCTCGCGCAGCGCGACCTCCCGGCCGCCGGCGCCCGCCGTCGCGAGCCGGTCCGCGACGCGGCCCAGCAGGGCGTCGTGGTCGGGGAGCACGACGTCCTCCTTGCCGCGGAAGTGGCGGAAGAAGGTGCTCCGGCCGGTGCCCGCTCGCGAGGCGATCTCCTCGACCGTGGTGGCGTCGTACCCCTGGCCCTCGAAGAGCTCGAAGGCGGCGGCGACGAGGCGGTCGCGGGCGGTGGTGGGCACGCCTCAGGCTAACTCGACGGAACTGAGTCTCATAGTTACGATACTGAGTACCAACGCCGAAGGAGCCCGCTGTGAGCGACCACCCGATGTACGCCCTCTCCGAGGAGCACCAGGCCATCCGCGAGGCCGTCCGTGCGATCTGCGACGCCAAGGTCGCGCCCTTCGCCGCGGCCGTCGACGAGGAGGCCCGCTACCCGCAGGAGGCGCACGACGCACTCGTGGCGGCCGACTTCCACGCGCCCCACGTGCCCGAGGAGTACGGCGGCGCTGGTGCCGACGCGCTCGCCACCGTCCTCGTGATCGAGGAGGTCGCCCGGGCCGACGTCTCCGCGTCGCTCATCCCTGCGGTCAACAAAGCTCGGCTCCCTGCCCGTCATGATCGGTGGCGGTGAGGAGATCAAGAAGAAGTACCTCACCAAGCTCGCGGCCGGCGAGGGCGGCTTCTCGTACTGCCTCTCCGAGCCCGATGCCGGCTCCGACGCCGCGAACCAGAAGACCCGCGCCGTGCGCGACGGCGACGACTGGATCCTCAACGGCACCAAGCGCTGGATCTCCAACGCGGGGGAGTCGGAGTTCTACACCGTCCTGGCCACCACCGACCCCGACGCCCGGACCAAGGGCATCTCCGCCTTCGTGGTGGAGAAGTCCGACGCGGGCGTCTCCTTCGGCGCCCCCGAGAAGAAGCTCGGCATCAAGGGCTCGCCCACCCGCGAGGTCTACTTCGACAACGTCCGCATCCCCGGCGACCGGATCATCGGCGAGGAGGGCAAGGGCTTCGAGTACGCCATGAAGACCCTCGACCACACCCGGATCACCATCGCCGCCCAGGCCGTGGGCGTCGCCCAGGGCGCGCTCGACTACGCGCTGGGCTACGCCAAGGAGCGCCAGCAGTTCGGCAAGGCCATCGCCGACTTCCAGGGCCTGCAGTTCCTGCTCGCCGAGATGGGCATGAAGGTCGAGGCCGCCCGCCAGGCTGACCTACGCCGCTGCCGGCCGCTCCGAGCGCGGTGACAGCGACCTGACGTTCTTCGGCGCCGCTGCCAAGTGCTTCGCCTCCGACGTGGCGATGGAGGTCACCACCAATGCCGTCCAGGTGCTCGGGGGCTACGGCTACACCCGCGACTACCCGGTCGAGCGGATGATGCGCGACGCCAAGATCACCCAGATCTACGAGGGCACCAACCAGGTCCAGCGCATCGTGATGGCGCGCCAGCCTGCTGGCGGGGGTCCAGAGCGACATCTGAGTCCTCCGGAGCCGGCGCGGGCCCGGGCGGCGACGGTCCGGGGACGCCGCTGTGTCCTCGATCACGAATGTCGTCGGATCTGAAAACTTTTCGACCCCTCAACTTGCGCGTTCTGCGTAACTCGGACCCCTCCGGCGTGGTTGTCTTGGGTATCCGGTCCGCCATCGGGGGCGGACGGGGACCTTGTTTCACCGAAATCGGGAGTTGGGGGCCTTGATGCGCCGCATCCTCACAGCGCTGTTCCTCGCGGGACTGCTGGTCGTGCCTGTCGCGCCGGCGCACGCCGACGACGAGCTACTCGCCTCCCATCCCGACGAGTCCGCCACGTCGGCGCGCCGCGGATCGAGGTCGGCCAGCGCGTCCGGCTCACGATCGAGGTCTCCTCCAACAGCAACTCGCCCGAGGTCGGGTCGGTGAAGCTCACGATCTCCACCGCCGCGGCCCGCAAGGCTGCCCGGCTCGCCGCCCGTGGCGTGGTCTGGACCAAGACCGTGCGCTACGCCGGCACCCCGCTCGAGGTGGTCGGCCCGAAGCCGCCTCGTGGCCGCTACGCCGTGGCGATGGCCTTCACGCCCGACGGTGGCGCGCTCGTCGGCTGCCGCAACTCCGCCGCCTTCCGGGTCGGCGCCGGCGGCGACGTCGGTGGCGAGGAGGACGGCAACGGCTCGGGCGGCCTGCCCAACACCGGTGGCCCGCACCTGTGGATCCTGCTCGCCGGACTGACCCTGGTTCTCGGCGGCAGCGGCCTCGTGGGTGGCAGCCGCCGCCTGGGCGCTACTGCTTGATCCAGCAGATCCAGGCTGATCGGCCTGATCGAGCCGGCCCGCGCGTTCGCGTGACGCCGCTGGGCGTCATGGCGTTGGATGGGGGCTGCCGGTCGCCCTGAGGCCGGTCGAGGAGGGACAGCCATGGCCGAGGACCACGACGACCCGTCGTACGACGGCCCGGAGGACGGCGCCGTGCAGACGGAGCGGGTGCGCCGCAAGCGCCGCCGCCCCGGTGGCGGCACGCCGGCCGAGGCGCCGTCGAGGAAGCGCCGCATCTCGTTCTGGATCGGCTGCGGCCTGATCGCCGCGGGCCTGGCGATCCTGGCGTGGGTCGCCTGGCAGTTCTGGGGCACCAACTGGCAGTCCGAGCGCAAGCAGAACGAGGTCCGCAGCGCGCTGCAGGACGGCTGGTCCGACGGCCAGGACGTCGTGCGCACCGACTTCGGCAACGCCAGCGCGCTGCTGCGCATCCCGAGGTTCGGCAAGGACTACGAGATCCCGGTGCTGGAGGGCTCCACGCCCGACGTGCTCGCGGCGGGGGTCGGCCACATGGAGGACACCGCCGAGGCCGGCGCCGCGGGCAACTACGCCCTCGCCGGGCACCGGGTGACCCACGGGGAGCCGTTCGCCGAGTTCCCGAGCCTGCGGGCCGGTGACAAGGTCTTCGTGCTGACCCGCTCCGCGACCTACGAGTACGTCCTCGACACGGGCGGGGAGGACCTGGTCATCCCGTTCACCCAGACCTGGCCGCTGGAGCCCAAGCCGGTGAACCCGAAGCAGGGCGGGGTCCAGCCGCCGGCCTCGATCGGCGGCCTGCCGAACGACCACATCCTCACGCTGCTGACCTGCTCGGAGATCTTCCACACCGACAACCGCTCGATCGTTTTCGGCCACCTGGTGGAGAGGACTCCCGCGAAAGCGCAGTGACCCACTACAGTCATGTCCCAAGGCACCTCTCCCGTCACTGTTGACGAGCCGGGCGCTGCATGGGGAGAGGCTCTAGGAGGAAATTGTGCTGAGGAAGGCTTGCTGCGCTGGCCGCGCTCTCGGTGGCCGTGGTCGTGACTCCGGCGACGGCGGCCCAGGCCGACCCGTACTCGCCGCAGCCTGCCGACCGTGACCCACATCAAGGTGGTCACCGCGGTCCCCGGGAAGCCGGTCGTGCTCGAGGTGAGCGCGAGCGCGAACTACAAGACCCCGCCCGAGGGTGACATCGCGGTCTCGCTGTCCGCCGCGTCCGGCACCGCCCGCGCTGCGCGCGCCGTCGTGGCCGCGCCGCTGTTCAGCACGACCGTGCACTTCGTCGACCAGCCGGTGCGCGTCACCGGCCCGGTCGTGCCGCGTGGTCGCTACCTCGCCACGGCGGCCCTGACGCCCGACGACGGCGCGTTCTTCCTGCCCTCCGACGCGCGCACCGCGTTCCGCGTCGGCGTGGCCGGCGAGACCGGTGGCCAGGAGGACGGCGCCAACGGCGGTCTCCCCAACACCGGTGGTCCCGACGTGTGGTGGCTGGTCCTCGGCGCCGGTCTGGTCGGCGCGGGCGCGGCCGGCGTCGGCTACAGCCGCCGTCGCCAGGTGGGCCTGCCCGCCTGAGCGCACCCCGTTTCTCCCACCGGCCGCCCACGGGCGGCCGGTGGTCTTTTTCGGATGAGGAACAGGTTCTAGAGTGGGGACGTCACCGACGACCCCGGAGGTTCTGATGCCCTCACTGCGCTGCCCCTGCGACACCACGCTGCGTGCTGACACCGACGACGAGCCTGGTCGAGAAGGCGCAGGCGCACCTCGCGGCCGAGCACCCGGGCCGGGAGTACAGCCGCGAGGAGATCCTGTTCATGGCGCTGTGAGCGCCGGGGTCACTCGATGGGCGGGAGCTCGGAGGCCTTGCCCGTGAACTGCGGGGCGCGCTTCTCCAGGAAGGCGGCCACGCCCTCCTTGCCGTCGCCGATCGAGGTCCAGTACATCGCCAGCGAGTCGGTCAGGTGCGCCTCGAGCGGGTCGGCGGCGGCGCCGTTGCGGTAGAGCATCCGCTTGGCGAGGCCGAGCGCGACGGGAGAGCGGTCCACGACGAAGGAGCGAGCCAGCTCCAGGGCCGTCGGGAGCAGGTCGTCGGGCGCGTGCACGCTGCGCACCAGCCGGCCGGCGAGCGCCTGCTCAGCGGTGAGGATCTCGGCGGAGTAGACCCACTCCAGGGCCTGCTGGATGCCCACGATCCGCGGCAGGAACCAGGCTGGAGCACGCCTCCGGCACGATGCCCAGGCGCCCGAAGACGAAGCCGATCCGGGCCTTCTCCGAGGCCAGCCGGATGTCCATGGCCAGGGTCATCGTGGCACCGATGCCGACCGCCGGGCCGTTGATCGCGGCGATCACCGGCTTGGGCAGGGCGTGGATGGCCAGGGTGACCTTGCCGCCGGTGTCGCGGACCCCGGAGTCGAACGGCGCCGCGTCGTACGACGCCCGGAAGTCCGCGGGCGTCGGCGACAGCGTCTCGTCCAGCCCGAAGACGTTGCCCTCGGCGCTGAGGTCCATGCCGGCGCAGAAGGCCCGCCCGGAGCCGGTGACGACCACGGCCTTGACCGCGTCGTCGCGGGCGTCGGTGAGGAAGACCTGCTCCAGGCTCGCGGGCCATCGTCAGGTCGAAGGCGTTGAGCGCGTCGGGTCGGTGCAGGGTCAGCAGGGCGACGCCGTCGGCGTCGACCTCCCAGGTGAGGGTGTCGTACACGGGACTTCCTTGGGGTCTCAGCCGGCGAGGCCGGTGGCGGTGCAGAGCCTTGGCGGTGATGTCGTCGGTGCGGTCCTCGGCGATGATGTCGAAGAGCCTGGCCGGCGCGCTTGCGGTCCCAGGCTGGCGTCCGCCCCGGCGAGCGGCACCGTGCACGACTTCGGGGTGTCGGTCATCGCCAGCGCCCACTGCGAGGCGTCCCAGGGGCCCATGCCCTCGCCGAAGCGGAAGAAGTCCGGCACGGCGGCGTTGGTCTGCCAGTACCGGACCGGGTTGATCACCGACCAGGGCGAGAGCACCTTCTTGCCGACCGCGGCGACCACCTCGCGCTGCTGCTGCACGCGGGCCAGGTCGGAGATCGGGCTGTACTTGCGGGCCCGGGCGTAGGCCAGCGCGGTCGCGCCGTCCACCTCCTGGCAACCCTTCTTCACGTTCAGGCCCGAGGGCTTGTCGCGGATGTTCCGCTTCGGGCAGATCTCGATGCCGCCGACCGCGTCGACCACCCCGACCAGCCCGCCGAAGCCGATCTCGACGTAGCCGTCGATGCGCACGCCGGTGGCCTTCTCCAGGGTCTGCACGAGCAGTGGGATGCCCCCCTTGCTGAACGCCGAGTTGACCTTCCCCACGCCGTGCCCGGGGATCTCCAGCGGTGAGTCGCGGGGGATCGAGACGAGCGTGGTCGGGCCGTCGCCGGTGTGCAGCAGCATCATCGTGTCGGTCAGCGAGCCTGGCCGCGTTGCCCGTGTGCAGGCGCCGGCGCTCGGCCGGGGAGAGGCCGGCGCGCGAGTCGCTGCCCACCAGCAGGTACGTCGTCCCGGGCTGGTCCGCGGGCCGGTCGCCCTTGGGCTCGAAGGCCACCTTGTCCACCTTGCTCCAGGTGAACAGCGGGACGGCGACCAGGAAGGCCAGCCAGATCACCAGGACCAGGAAGAACAGGCGCACGTAGGTGCGCGGGCGCCGCCAGCGGCTGGAGCGCGGCGGCTCCCACGACGACGGTGCGGCCCGGTTGGCGGGCTCGGGCGTGGCGCCGTACTGCTGCGCCGGCGGGAGCCGGTCGGGCCGCCGCGGCGGTGTCGCGCCGGGGCGCGGCTGCACCGGGATCCGGCGGGTCGGCTCGGGGTCGTCGCCCCGCGGGGAGCGCGAGGAGGAGGAGCCGGTGCCCGAGCCGGAGCCGTAGATCCAGTCGTAGTCCGGGCCGTCGTCCCCGGTGCCGTCCTTGCCAGCCATGGGAGGGACGCTACCGTCAGGGGGTGAGCGAGATCGTTGCGGCACGCACGCCGTCGTACTCCCGGATCGAGCCTGGCGTCGGTGACCTCGCGCGCCCAGGCCAACCTCTTGGGCAACATCCACGGCGGTGAGGTGATCAAGCTCGCCGACTCGACCGCGGGCGTCGTCGCGCAGCGGCACAGCGGGGGTCCGGCCGTGACGGCCGCGCTGGACGAGATGGCCTTCCTGGAGCCGGTGCGGGTGGGCGACATCGTGCGCACCTTCGGCCAGATCAACTGGGTCGGCAGGCTCCTCGATGGAGATCGGCGTGCGGATCGAGACCCAGCCGTGGGACGCGACCACGGAGCCTGCGGCACGTCGGCTCGGCGTACTTCGTCTTCGTCGCGATCGACGGCGCGGGCGCGGCCCGGCCGGTGCCCGCGCTGGAGGCCGAGACCGAGGAGGACCGCCGGCGGATGCGGGAGGCGGAGATCCGCCGGGCGCACCGGCTCGCCAAGCGGCAGGAGATCGAGGCGGTCAGGCTGGCCTGAGGGCCACCTCGCCGAGCGCCGCGGCGACCGCGTCCACGGCGGCAGGGCGCGGTGGCGCGCCGTACGTCGAGAGCCTGGATCCGGCGGTGCGCGGCCAACCGGTGCGCGACGACGCCCGGGTGCCGGTGCGCGCGCAGCACCAGCCCGGGCAGCACGGTCACGCCGAGCCCGGCGGCCACGAGCGACTGGACCGCGACGTAGTCGTCGCTGGCGAAGGCGATCGCCGGGGTGAACCCGGCGTCCGCGCACAGCGCCAGCAAACCACGGCGGCAGCGCTCGCAGCCGGTGATCCACTCGTGCCCGGCGAAGGCGCCGAGATCGTCGGGGGAGGGCCCGTCGGCGCCCGTGCGGACCACCAGGTGCAGCGGGTCCTCGAGCACGGGCACCGAGGTGATCTGGTCGGGCTCGGGCTGATCGGGATAGGCGAAGGTGAGCGCGAGGTCGACGGTGCCGGCGCGCAGCAGGCTCGTGCGCCTCGGGCGGCTCCGCCTCGGTGAGCTCCGGACTCGATGCCCGGGTGGCGGGTGGCGAGCAGTGCGAGCGCGTCGGGAACCAGGGTCGCCGCGCCGGAGGGGAAGGCCGCGAGGCGGACCCGGCCGGCCTGCAGGCTGGTGGCGGCGGCGGAGCTCGGCCTCGGCGCGTGCGAGCAGGCCGAGGATCTCCTCCCCACGGCGCGCCAGCAGCACCCCCTCCGGGGTGAGCCGGATCCCGCGGCCGACCCGCTGCAGCAGCACGGCGCCGGTCTCGGCCTCCAGCCGGCGCAGGTGGTGGGAGATGGTCGGCTGGCCGTAGTGCAGGACGGCGGCCGCGGCCGACACCGAGCCGGTCCGGTGCAGCGCGACGAGGGCCTCGAGGCGGCGCAGGTCGATCATTGATCGATCGTATCGATTGATCTGCGCGACAGGAACTATTGGACCGATGAGTGCTCCGGCCGCGACGATGGAGCCATGTCCTCCACGGTGCCCGACCCGACGTACGACGACGTGGTGCGCGCTGCCGCGCTGGTGGCCCGTGAGCCTGCCGCCGACCCCGCTGCAGTCCCACCCGCTGCTCGACGCCGCGGTCGGCACGACGGTGCTCGTCAAGCACGAGCACGTGCTGCCGACGGGATCCTTCAAGGTCCGCGGCGGGGTGCACCTGGCCGCGACCCTCACCGACGACGAGCGCCGTCACGGCCTGGTCACCTGCTCGACCGGCAACCACGCCCAGTCCGTCGCGTACGGCGCCCGGTTGGCCGGCGTGCGCGCCACGATCGTGATGCCGGCGAGCGCCCCCGCGGTGAAGCAGGACGCGGTCGCGGCGCTCGGTGCGGACGTGCTCGTCCGCGGCGCCACGCTGGGGGAGGCCGGCGAGGCGGCCCGCGCGCTGGCGGCGAACTCGGGTGCGTCGTTCATCTGCCCCACCGACCCGCGGATCGTGCTGGGCCACGCCACGGCGTACCTCGGTCTGTTCGGGCAGGCCGGCTCGGGGCGGTCTACGTGCCGGTCGGCAGCGGCACCGGCGCGGCCGGGGCCTGCCTGGTGCGCGACGTGCTTGCACCGGACTGCCAGGTGATCGGCGTGCAGTCGGCCGCGGCGCCCGCGGGCTGGCGCTCCTGGCGCAGCGGCGCCATCGAGACCGCACCGGCGGCCACCCGGGCCTCGGGGCTGGCGACGACGACCGGCTACCCGTTGCCCCAGCGGATCCTGCGCGGGCGTCTCGACGACTTCGTGCTGGTGCTCGACGACGCCATCGACGCTGCCGCGCGGCTGCTCGCCACCCGCGCGCACACCCTCGCCGAGGGTGCCGGAGCCGCCGCCCTGGCCGGCCTGCTCACCCCCAGAGCGAGGGCCGGCCGGGGCGGTCCGCCGGGCCGGTCGCGGTCATGTGCACCGGCGCGAACGCCTCCGCGGACGAGATCGCGCGGCTCGCGGCCGCCTGACGCGGCGCGTCGCGCGCCGTGGGACGCGTGTGACTGGTGATACTGGGCGGGTGCCTGAGGCTCCGGACCGGATCGCCATCGACCAGCGGGCCGCCCAGGTGCGGTTCCGCCGGGCGTTGACCCTGATGGCGTTCACCCTGGTGGTGCCGGGCTCGGCGCAGGCTGGTGGCGGGCAACCGCCGGGTCGGCCGCATCGCCGTACGGGTCTGGGTGGCGACGCTCGCCGTGCTGGCCTTCCTCGGCGCCCGGCTCCTGCTCGACAAGTCCTTCGCGCTGGGCCTCGCGCTCAACCCGACCTTCCTGCTGGTGCTGCGGCTCTACCTCATCACCGGCGCCATCGCCTGGGCCGCGCTCTTCGTGGACGCCTGGCGGATCGGTCAGCCGCTCAGCCTGCGCCTGCCGCACCGTCGTGCCGTGGTCGGCGTCAACGGCGTGCTGTGCTTCTCCGTCGCCGGCACCCTGCTGTTCGGCGCGCACCTCGCCGGCGTGCAGCGGGACTGGCTGACGATGTTCGCCGACGGCGAGCTCGGCTCGGCCCACGACGGCCGCTACAACATCCTGCTGCTCGGCGGCGACTCCGGCGCGGACCGGTGGGGCCTGCGCCCGGACTCGATGACGGTCGCCTCGATCGACGCCACCACCGGCAAGACGGTGATGATCGGGCTGCCGCGCAACATGCAGAACTTCCACTTCCGCGACGGCTCGGTGATGGACAAGCAGTTCCCGAAGGGCTTCGGCGGCGAGGGCCGCTACCTCAACGGGGTCAGCACCTGGGCCGAGGACCACACCGACCTCTTCGACTCCGACACCCCGGGCATCGACGCCACGGTCTCGGCGATCGAGGGCATCACCGACCTGAAGATCAACTACTGGGTGATGGTCAACATGAAGGGCTTCCGGCGCCTCGTCGACGCCTTCGGCGGGGTCACCCTCAACGTCCGGCAGCGGATCCCGGTCGGTGGTCTCGGCAAGGACGTCACCGGCTACATCGAGCCGGGCAAGCGCAAAGCTCACCGGCTACCAGGCGCTGTGGTTCGCCCGCTCCCGCGAGGGCAGCGACGACTACTCCCGGATGGCCCGCCAGAAGTGCGTGATGACCGCGCTGCTCACCCAGGTCAGCCCCAAGCAGGCGCTCACCAACTTCCAGGAGATCGCCGAGGCGTCCAGCGCGATGATCAAGACCGACGTGCCGGGAGGTGCGCTCGGCGACTTCGCCCAGCTCGCGATGCGCGCCCGCGACCAGAAGGTCTCGACGGTCTCCCTGGTCCCGCCGCAGGTCAACACCGCCAACCCAGACCTCGACAAGGTCCACGCCATGGTCAAGGCCGCGATCGACCGGGCCGAGGGCAAGGCGCCCGCGCCCACCCAGGCGAAGAAGAAGCCCGGCAAGGTCACCGGCGGCTCGATCGGCTCCCGCAACGACGGGTACGTCGCCAACGAGACCGACGACGTCGCCGCCGCGTGTTGATCCCGGCCGAGGGGCCTCAGACCGGCAGCGCCGCCACGACGGCGTCGTAGGTGTCCTGGTCGGGTGCCGCGACGATCCCGCCCTCGAGCCTGCGGGGCACGAGCGGACCGCCGTCGTGACGACCGATCACGCCACCGGCCTCGGTGAGGATCAGCGCGCCGGGCAGGTGGTCCCACGGCATCGAGCGGCTGTAGACGAGTGCCGCGGCGTCCCCGCCGATCAGGTGCGGGTAGTCCACCCCGCAACAGGCCCAGGTCAGACTCCAGGGTGCCCAGCGTCCCGAGGTCGCGGCCGACCCACTGCCGGCGCGCGGTGCGGTACGGCGCGGGCGAGCCGCTCGTCACGTCCAGCCGCTCGCCGTTGAGCCAGGCGCCGGCGCCCCGCTCGGCGACGTAGGACCGCTCGTGCTGGGGCTGCCAGATCCAGCCGCGGGTCACCTCGCCGGCGACGACCTCGGCGACCATGACGGCGTGGTCGGGCGAGCCGTGGACGAAGTTCTTGGTGCCGTCGACCGGGTCGACGGTGAAGGCGTGCTCGGCGGTGGCGAAGCGGTCGAGCAGCGCGGCGTCGGCGGCCATCGCCTCCTCGCCCAGCACCACGGCGTCCGGGTACGCCGCCAGCAGCGCCGCGGTGATCAGCGTCTCCGACTCGTGGTCGGCCACGGTGACCAGGTCGCCCGGGCTCTTCTCGGAGACCTGCTCGTCGGAGAGCGCGCGGAAGCGGGGGTTGATCACCTCCGCGGCGACGTCCTGCAGGAGGGTCAGCACGGCGGTGGTGTCCACGGCCTCCACGTTAGTGGTGCCGGCCGCCGGTCCGTCATGCTGGGTCCATGCGCTTCACCGAGCACGAGCCTGACGGCCGCGGTCACGGGGGCGGCGAAGCTCGTCCTCGCCACCGACCGCAAGCGGCGCCGCAAAGGCGTCGACGCCGAGACCACCTGGGCCGAGATGGACCGCTTCGCGCGCTTCCAGGTCCTCGACGCCGTCGGCGACCAGGTGCTGCCCGTGCTGGTCGCGCTGCCCGACGTGGACGTCGAGCCCGGCACCCGGCCGTCGTACGACGACAAGACGATCGCCGCCACGGTCGAGGGCCTCGTCGGCGACGGCCTCGGCCGGGTGCGGCGCACGATCGAGGTGCGGGCCCGCACGGCGCTGGTGCAGGCCGCGCTGGCCGCCGTGCCGCCGCGCCTGGACCCCGACGCCCTGATCACCGACCAGTAGGGTGGCCGCCGTGCGTGTGCAGGCGGTCGTGGTCACCTTCAACCGGCTGGCGATGCTGCAGCGCCTCGTCCCGCGGTTGCGCGAGACCCCCGGCCTGGAGCGGGTCCTGGTCGTCGACAACGCCTCGACCGACGGCACGGGGGAGTGGCTGGCCGGCCTCGACGACCCGCTGGTGCGGCACCGGACGCTGCCGGCCAACACCGGCGGCGCGGGCGGCTTCCACGACGGGCTGGGCTGGGCGGTCGAGGAGGGCGCGGACCTCGTGTGGCTGATGGACGACGACGGCCTGCCGGATCCCGACTGCCTGGAGTCTGCTGCTGGCGCGCGTCGAGCGCGACGGCCTGGAGTTCTGCGGCCCGGCGGTGCTCGCCGAGCAGGACCCCTCACGGCTGTGCTTCCCGATCCGCCTGCCCGGCGGCACGACGGTCGTGCACGAGATGGCCGCGGTCGAGGCCGCCGCGAAGGATGGGCTCATCGACGGGGTGGTCATCCCCTTCAACGGGGTGCTGGTCACCCGCGACCTGGTCGAGCGGATCGGCCTGGTGCGCGAGGAGTTCTTCATCTGGGGCGACGACGTGGAGTACCTCTGGCGCGCGGAGCGGGCCGGCGCCCGGATCGCCACGGTCGTCGACGCCCACTTCCTGCACCCGGCCACCGACGACCTCGGCACGCCGATGATGTTCGGCCGCACGACGTACAACCACACGGCGAGCGACCTCAAGCACTACTGCATGGCCCGCAACAACACCCTGAACCTGCGGGAGTACCGCGGGTGGGTGCACGTGCTGCTGTTCTGGCTCAAGACCGTGTGGTTCTACCTGCTCACCAAGCCGCAACCGGCGCGGGTCCCGCTCAGCGCGCGGGCCGCGGTCGCCGGCCTGCGCGGCGACTTCACCGGCCACCGGCGGTACCTGCGATGAGCGCGCCCGAGCGGACGGCGGAGAAGGTCGCCGTCGTCGTGGTCACCTACAACCGGGCCGACCTGCTGGAGCGGATGCTGGCCGGCCTGGCCGCGCTCGACCGCGCGCCGGACGCGGTGCTGGTGGTGAACAACGCGAGCACCGACCACACCCGGGACGTGCTCGAGGGCAGCACCCTGCCCGGCCTCGTGGCGATCCACGCGAGCGACAACCTCGGCGGCGCCGGCGGCTTCCACCTCGGCCTCAAGACCGCCTACGAGCAGGGCTACGACGTCATGTGGCTGATGGACGACGACGTCGTCCCCGCGCCCGACTGCCTCACCCGGCTGCTGGGCGCCGAGGGCTCCTGCCTGATCGCGGTCCGCGAGGACCTCACCGGCGCGCTGGTGGAGAAGGCCGCGCTGCGCTTCGACCTGCGCAACCCGCTGGCGATCAGGCCGAAGACGGCGAGCATCGACTCGGCGTACTCCTCCCGGGCGGAGATGCCGGCGACGGTGGCGGTCGAGAACGTTGCCTTCGAGGGCTTCCTGGTCCGCCGCGAGGTCGTGGACGCGATCGGGCTGCCGGACCCGTCGTACTTCATCTTCTACGACGACGTGGACTACGCGATCCGCGCCCGCCGGGCGGGCTTCGCCATCCACGCCGTACGCGACGCGGTGCTCGTGCGGCAGCTTCTCCTTCGACCAGCAGCACGACCTGGCCGGGTGGAAGGGCTACTACATGTACCGCAACCTCTTCGTCGTCCACTTCCGGTACGGCGAGAACGCCGCGGTCCGGCTCAAGCCGTGGCTGGTCGCGTTGGCGGTCGTCCTGCTCAGTCCGCTGCGGGGTGGTCGGGCAGAGGCGCGGAACGTGTGGCGAGCGCTTCGGGATGCCCGGGGGATGCGAGCCCTGCCGGCACGCTGACCGGGTCCGGGACCAGCCTGGACCCGCCAGCCGATCCGGTTGCCCGTCGCGACCCCGGCGAGGTAGACCGCGAAGGCACCCAGCGCGGCGCCGGCGAGGACGTCGACGAAGAAGTGCCAGCCCAGGTAGACGGTGGCGAGCACGGTCAGCACGAAGAAGGTCCACGCGGCGAACCGGATCCACCGGGCCAGCCTTGATCGCCTGCACGACCAGGCAGATCGTCATCATGATGCCGACGTGGAGCGAGGCGAAGGCCGCGATCGTCTGCAGGCCGGACTCGCCGTGGCTGGCCATCGTGCTGACCCGGTCGTCCCACATCGAGGCGGCGAGCCGGCTGACGTAGGTCTCGGGCAGGTCCGCGAAGGTGCCGCGGTCGGAGTAGATCGGGCCGACGGTCGGCAGCACGACGTAGAGCACGGCGCCGAGCGCCCAGTCGAGGGCCACCGCGGTGACGTACCACTCGCCGGCGCGGGTGTGCCGGGTCCACACCAGCGCGATCGCGATGGAGACCGGCACCAGCGCGATCCACACGATGTAGACGGAGGAGAAGAAGTGCGCCGCGAGGCCGGTGCCGAACCACGCGTGCAGGGTGGACGCCGGGTCGTGGCCGGCGAAGAGGAACCGGTCGATGTCGGCGAGCCTGGGCGTCGTAGATCTTCTCGTGGACGAAGGGCGCCATGCTCTTGACGTTGCGGAAGGCGGCGTAGCAGAGGTACCAGGCCGCGACGCCGTTGAGCGCGAACTTCCAGTGCGAGGCGGGCCAGCGCTCGCGCATCACCGTGCGGGCGGACGTGCGCAGCCGGGAGCCCCAGCCGCTGGCGGGGCGCCCGGCGGCGTACAGGATCCGGGGGACGACGTCGATGGCGATCGCGCCGAGCACGATCGCGGGGAAACGGATGTAGCCGGGGATCAGGCTGTCCGGGTCCTTGATCGGGATGTCCTCGAGCCTGGGAGAAGAGGACCGTGAGCGCCGCGAGCCCGAGGCCGGCGACCCAGGCCAGGGCGAACGACGGCGCTCCTCGGCGTCCGTCCTGGTGGTCATTCACCAGAACAGGATATTCGTCACGTTCGCCGAAGCGACGGCGCGTGCCAGATGTGTCTGCGCGGCTACTGATCCGTAAACTCACCCTCCGTGACCCTCACCTCGTCGAAACCCGATCTCGTCGTCGTCGGCTCGGGCTTCTTCGGCCTCACCGTCGCCGAGCGCTGCGCCGTCGACCTGGGCCTGCGGGTGCTCGTCATCGAGCGGCGCTCCCACCTGGGGGGCAACGCCTACAGCGAGCCCGAGCCGGAGACCGGCATCGAGGTCCACAAGTACGGCGCGCACCTGTTCCACACGAGCAACGAGCGGGTCTGGGAGTACGTCAACCGGTTCACCTCCTTCACCGGCTACCAGCACCGCGTCTACTCCACCCACGACGAGCAGGTCTACCCGCTGCCGATCAACCTCGGCACGATCAACCAGTTCTTCGACGCGGCGTACTCGCCCGCCGAGGCCCGGGCCCTGATCAAGGAGCAGGCCGCCGAGCCTGGGCGACAAGGAGCCGGAGAACTTCGTCGAGAAGGGCGTCTCGCTCATCGGCCGCCCGCTCTACGAGGCCTTCATCGCGCACTACACCGCCAAGCAGTGGCAGACCGCGCCCGAGGAGCCTGTCGGCCGACATCATCAGCCGCCTCCCGGTGCGCTACACCTACGACAACCGCTACTTCAACGACAAGTACGAGGGCCTGCCCACCGACGGGTACGCCGCCTGGCTGGCCAAGATGGCCGACCACCCGAACATCGAGGTGGTCCTGGACACCGACTTCCTCGCCGACGGGGTCGCGGAGCAGTTCAAGGGCAAGGTCCCGATCGTCTACACCGGCCCGGTCGACGAGTACTTCCACAACAGCGAGGGACGCCTGTCCTGGCGCACCGTCGACCTGGTGCCCGAGGTGCTCGACGTCGACGACTTCCAGGGCTGCTCGGTGATGAACTACCCGGACCCCGACGTCGACTTCACCCGGATCCACGAGTTCAAGCACTTCCACCCCGAGCGCAAACTACCCCGAGGGCAAGACCGTCATCGTCCGGGAGTACAGCCGCTTCGCCGAGGAGACCGACGAGCCGTACTACCCGGTCAACACGGCCGAGGACCGGGAGAAGCCTGTTGAAGTACCGCGACCTCGCCGAGCGCGAGCCGATGGTGCTCTTCGGCGGCCGCCTCGGCACCTACAAGTACCTCGACATGCACATGGCGATCGCATCGGCGCTGTCGATGTACGACAACAAGGCTCAAGCCGCACTTCGCCGACGGTGTGGAGCTCAAGAGCGGTGGGGTGGACGCATGACGGTCTCGACAGGCTCGACCAACGCCACGGTGCGCCGGCTGCTGCAGCGCCAGATCCTGCCGATCGACCGCGACCCCGAGGTCTTCGCGCTCTACGCCGACCTGAGCGAGCCCGACCTCGACGAGGACAAGTACGTCGTCGGCGGGTCCCGCGCTGCCCAGGAGATCAACAACACCAAGATCCGTCAGGGCACGACGGGCGGGGAGAAGGCTGCGTGCCGAGCAGGCTGCTCGACCGGACCCGGCTGCGGGTCGACGCGGGCCAGGGGATCAGCCTGGCGTCGTACTTCAATGCCTTCCCGGCCAGTTACTGGCGCCGCTGGACCATCGTCGACGAGGTCCGTCTCGCGGTGACGATCGAGGGCGCCGGCGCGACCGTGATCGTCAACAAGTCGCTCGCCAACGGCAACAGCCAGCGGGTCGAGTCCGCGCACTCGACCGAGGACGGCACGCAGACCTTCGTCTTCGACCTCACCCTGCGGCCCTTCATCGACGGCGGCTGGTACTGGTACGACGTCCAGGCCGGCGAGGAGCCGGTCGTGGTCTCGGCCGAGTGGACCGCCGAGGTCCCCGCCGACCGGGCCGAGCACGGCACGGTCGACGTCGCGATCACCACGATGAACCGCCCGGAGTTCTGCTCCGAGTTTGCTCGTGCAGTTCGGGTCCGAGGACCTCGCTCCCTACCTCGACACCGTCTTCGTGATGGAGCAGGGCACCCAGAAGGTCGCGGACGCCGAGGCGTTCCCCGCCGCGCAGGCCGGGCTGGGGGAGAAGTCTGCGGATCATCGAGCAGGGCAACCTGGGCGGCTCGGGCGGCTACGCCCGCGGACAGACTCGAGTCGCTGCGCAAGGGCACGGCGACGTACGCCCTGATGATGGACGACGACGTCGTCTGCGAGCCCGAGGGCATCATCCGCCAGGTCGTGTTCGGCGACCTCGCCCGGCGTCCCACGATCGTCGGCGCGCACATGTTCAGCCTCTACTCCCGCTCGCGGCTGCACAAACTTCGGCGAGATCGTGCACCCCTGGCGCTTCTGGTGGAAGACGCCCGAGGACGGCTACCAGCAGTGGGACTTCGCGACCCGCAACATCCGCTCCGCGCGCTGGCTGCACAAGCGGGTGGACGTCGACTTCAACGGCTGGTTCTCCTGCCTCATCCCGCGCGAGGTCATCGAGCGGATCGGCCTGTCGCTGCCGCTGTTCATCAAGTGGGACGACGCGGAGTACGGCCTGCGTGCGCGCGAGCACGGCTTCCCGACCGTCACCCTGCCCGGTGCGGCGGTGTGGCACGTGCCGTGGACCGACAAGAACGACGCCCTCGACTGGCAGTCCTACTTCCACCTGCGCAACCGGATGGTCGCGGCCCTGCTGCACTCGACCTTCCCGCGCGGTGGCCGGGTGATGCGCGAGCCTCTTCAACAACCAGTCTCGCGCACCTGGTGGCCATGCAGTACTCCACCGCCGAGTCTGCGGCTGCAGGCGATGGAGGACGTGCTGCGCGGCCCGCAGGCACTGCACGAGATGCTCGCCACCCGGCTCGGGGAGATCAACGCCACGCGCAAGGAGTTCAGCGACGCCCAGACTCGTCGCCGACGTCGACACCCTGCCGCCCCCGCGGATGGAGAAGCCGCTCAAGAAGGACCTCACCCAGGTCCCGAGCCGCCGCTCGCAGATCATCAGCGCCGGCCTGGCGCCGCTGCGCCAGCTCAAGGCGCCGCGCGCGCTGTCGCGGACCAACCCCGAGGCGGTCATCCCGGCGATCGACGCCAAGTGGTACCGCCTCGCCGGCTTCGACTCCGCCATCGTCTCGATGAACGACGGCACGTCGGCCGCGCTCTACCGACGCGACCCCGAGCTCTACCGGTCGCTGCTCAAGCGCACCCTCGACCTGCACGCCCGCTTCGCCCAGCAGTGGCCGCAGGCTGGCCCGGCAGTACCGTGATGCCCTCGGGGAGATCACCTCACCGGAGGCTTGGGACAAGACCTTCGCACCGTGGACCGAAGGAAGTGCCGAGTGACCGACACCCTGGCCAACCCGTCGACGCCGCGGGAGGAGCAGCCGCTCAGCCCGCCGTCGCCGCCCAGCGGCCTGATCGCCGTCTTCAAGCAGCGCTACCTGCTGCGCCTGCTGGTGCAGCGGGAGATCAGTGCCCGCTACCAGGGCTCCTTCCTCGGGCTGATCTGGTCCTACATCAACCCGCTGAGCCAGTTCTTCATCTACTGGTTCGTGATGGGCTTCCTCTTCGGCGCCCACAAGGACACACCGAACTTCCCGATCCACCTCTTCGCCGGGCTGATCCTGGTCCACTTCTTCAACGAGACCTTCAACGCCGGCACGCGCTCGATCATGCGCAACAAGGCGCTGGTGCAGAAGATGGCGATGCCCCGGGAGATGTTCCCGGTGGCGACCATGCTGGTCTCGCTCTACCACGTGGTGCCGCAGGTCATCGTGCTCCTCGTCGCCTGCCTGATCACCGGCTTCTCGCCCGACCTCACCAGCGTGGTCTGCCTGCTGCTCGCGATCGCGATCATCGCCGCGATCGGGCTCTCCGGCGCGCTGCTGTTCAGCGCGGCCAACGTCTTCTTCAGCGACTTCGGCAACATCGTCAACGTGCTGACGAACTTCGTCCGCTTCGGCGTGCCGATGATGTATCCCTACGCCCTCGTGCACGAGCGCTTCGGCCGGTTCGCCGACTACTACCTGCTCAACCCGCTCGCCGACGCCGTGGTCATCTTCCAGCGGGCCTTCTGGTACCCCACCCTCACCCAGGCCGACCTCGACAAGCTCGACCGCCACGGCCGGGTGGTCATGCCCGACCACCTGCTCATGCACGGTGTCCTCGCCCTCCTGGGCAGCCTGGTCCTGCTGGCCTTCTCCCAGTGGGTGTTCAGCCGCCTCGAGAACAAGATCCCGGAGCGCCTCTGATGTCCACCTCCATCGTCGTCGACAACATCACCAAGGAGTTCACCCTCCGCTACCACCGGACCTTCAAGGAGGTCACGGTCGCCAAGGCGCGCGGGGTGAAGACCAGCGACAAGTTCAACGCCCTCGAGGACGTCTCCTTCAAGGTCGAGGCGGGGGAGTCGATCGGCCTGATGGGCCTCAACGGCTCCGGCAAGTCGACCCTGCTCAAGCTCATCAACGGCGTGATGCGCCCCGACAAGGGGCAGGTGCTCACCCGGGGCCGGATCGCCGGGCTGATCGCCACGGGCGCGGGCTTCCACCCCCAGCTCAGCGGCACCGAGAACCTCGTCCTCAACGCCGCCATCCTCGGCATGGGGGAGAAGGAGCTCAAGCGCAAGTACGACTCCATCGTCGACTTCGCCGACCTCGGCCGGACCATCGAGGCCCCCGTCGGCCACTTCTCCTCCGGCCAGCGTGCCCGCCTCGGCTTCGCCGTCGCGATCCATGTCGAGTCCGACATCTTCCTCGCCGACGAGGTGCTCGCCGTCGGTGACAAGCCCTTCCGCAGCAAGTGCATGAAGCGGATGCTCGAGATCCGCGACTCCGGACGCACCCTCGTCTACGTCAGCCACTCGCCGGCCTCCGTCGAGCGGATGTGCAGCCGCACCATCGTGCTGGAGAAGGGCAAGCTCGGGTTCGACGGCGAGACGAAGGCCGCGATCCACTACCTCGAGTACGACAAGCCGGACGACGACCAAGAGCTCAGCGACGACGAGATGGGCAACGACATCTGAGTTGGATGGCGCGAGCGCGTCTTCGCTGCGCTCAGCCGCGCTGCCGCGCTCGCGGTTGGCTTTCGTAGGGCTTCCGTCCGTGTGGCGGCAAGACTGCCGGCGCGCGCAGCGGTGCCTCCCTGCGCCTGCGGGCGCTCGTTCCTCGCTTCCTCCGGCTCCGGGCCGGCAGCGCTGCGCGCTGCCGGCTGTCGTTGGTTGCGCTCAGCCGTGCTGCCGGCCTCGCGGTTGGCTTTCGTAGGGCTTCCGTCCGTGTGGCGGCAAGACTGCCGGCGCGCGCAGCGGTGCCTCCCTGCGCCTGCGGGCGCTCGTTCCTCGCTTCCTCCGGCTCCGGGCCGGCAGCGCTGCGCGCTGCCGGCTGTCGTTGGTTGCGCTCAGCCGCGCTGCCGGCCTCGCGGTTGGCTTTCGTAGGGCTTCCGTCCGTGTGGCGGCAAGACTGCCGGCGCGCGCAGCGGTGCCTCCCTGCGCCTGCGGGCGCTCGTTCCTCGCTTCCTCCGGCTCCGGGCCGGCAGCGCTGCGCGCTGCCGGCTGTCGTTGGTTGCGCTCAGCCGTGCTGCCGGCCTCGCGGTTGGCTTTCGTAGGGCTTCCGTCCGTGTGGCGGCAAGACTGCCGGCGCGCGCAGCGGTGCCTCCCTGCGCCTGCGGGCGCTCGTTCCTCGCTTCCTCCGGCTCCGGGCCGGCAGCGCTGCGCGCTGCCGGCTGTCGTTGGTTGCGCTCAGCCGCGCTGCCGGTGATTTCCTGCCTCAGGTGGGTGCGCTCGCGGTCGATCGAGAAATCTGTGCGTGCTCGGCGTGTCGAGTGGAAATTACAGCCTTGTAGTTACTCACGATCCCTTCCCAGGGCCGTGTGACGCATGTGAAAGTTGCTACTCGTGTGACAACTTCCCCGCACACACGTCTGGAGCAGAGCATGTCGACGTACACCCCGGAGCGCCCTGAGAAGGGTCATCGGCTGAGGTTCATCACGCTCAGCCAGCAGACTGTTGGCGCTGGCTGTCGTGGTCGCGGTGCTGACCCCGGCCGCGCGCACGGTCACCATGGACGTGCGCCCTGTCGAGCCGGCGAACGTGATCCCCGGCCGGGTCGCGCTGCAGGCGGCGCCGATCGAGGTGCCGACCAAGCCCGTCGACGGCGAGGTGAACCAGTACCCGCTCACGACGCCGCACGGCAAGGAGACCTCGGTGAGGGCCGAGAAGTCCCTGCGCGTTGCCCGGCAGTGGACGGCGGGCAGCGGCGAGGAGGTCGTCAACAGCGACGTCGTCCCGGTCGAGGGGTACGGCACCGTGGGCGTCACCTGGGCGCCGGGCACGAAGGTCGCCGACGACGCCATCGACGTCAAGGTGCGCACCAAGACCGGCGACACCTGGTCGGGCTGGACCGACGCGGAGTACCACGACGAGCACGGCCCCGACCCGCGCACCGAGGAGGGCAAGAAGGCCCGTCCCGGCACCGACGCGCTGCTGGTCGGCGAGGTCGACGCGGTCCAGGTCAAGGTGACCAGCGAGGACGCCGCACCGGCCGACATGAGTGCTCGCGGTCATCGACCCGGGCAACGCGGCCAGCACGGCCAAGGAGGCGCCGGCGATCGACACCGCCCGGCTGCCCTCGGCCACCGGCGCGAGCACGCCGCCGAGCACGGACCTCAGCACGCCCGCCGCCGACCCGAGCACACCCGCCACGCCGGCGACCGACCCGAGCGAGCAGCCCGGGACCGACGGTGGCGACCTCTCGCTGCAGGCCGGCGTCTACACGCCGCGGCCGAAGATCTACTCCCGCGCCCAGTGGGGCGCCGACGAGCGGATCCGGGACAAGCCCTCGCTGAGCCTACTACGAGGTGCACGCCGGCTTCGTCCACCACACGGTGAACGCCAACAACTACACCGCGGCGCAGGTGCCCGGCATCATCCGGGGCATCTACAACTACCACGTCAAGACCCGGGGCTGGAGCGACATCGGCTACAACTTCCTGGTCGACAAGTTCGGCCGCATCTGGGAGGGCCGGTACGGCGGCGTGGACCGCCCCGTCGTCGGCGCGCACACCCAGGGCTACAACCAGTACTCCTTCGCCATGTCGGCCATCGGCAACTACGACGTCGCGGCCCCGAGCAGCGCGATGATCACGGCCTACGCCCAGGCTCTTCGCGTGGAAGGCTCTCGCTCCACGGCATCAATGCCGCGAGCACCGTGCAGCGCGTGGGCAGCCGCAACTTCCAGGCCATCAACGGCCACCGCGACGCGGGGCAGACCGCCTGTCCGGGCAAGTACCTCTACGCCCAGATACCGAACATCCGCAAGCGAGCCGCGGCGCTGCAGGCCAGCCTGGGTCGGGCGCAACCTGGAGTCGAACTTCGTCGGCGTCGTCCAACCCGACATCGTCGCGCGACGCACCTCCGACGGTCGCGGCATCGTGCTCCCGATCCGGCAGAGCGGCACCAGGTACGTCTTCTCCAACCCGATCGACACCGGCCAGAGCCTTCAAGGGCCTGAAGAAGATCTGGAAGGCGGGCGACTGGGACCGCGACGGCAAGGTCGACGTCCTCGGCATCCGTTCGAGCGACAACATGCTGGTGCTCTACCGCGGTCTCGGTGGCGGCAAGGCTCGCCGCGCCGCGGAACCTGGTGGCCAGTGCGGGCAAAGCTCGCCCTGCTGGCGCCGGTCGGCGACGTCACCGGTGACGGGTGGCCGGACATGATGGGCCAGCCGCCGGGCGGCACCATGCGGATCTACCCGGGGTGGTCCCTGGCGGGCTTCAAGACCAGCCTACCCGGCGTACTCCGCGGTGGCCACCGGCACCCACATCGGCGTCGGCCGCTGGGACGGCGGCGACGGCGCGCCGGACAGCATGATCCGCCGCGGAGGCAAAGCCTGACCGTCTACTACGGCAACGGCCCGGGCGGCTGGACGTCGAGCAAGGCGGTCCCGCAGAGCGTCGCCGGCTTCGACTGGCTGCTCGGGGTGTCCAGCGTCGACAGCGACGGGCACACCGACTTCCTGGGCCGCAACGCGACGACGGACAACGTCTACTGGATGCGCGGTACGTCGGCCGGGCTCCAGGAGGGACAGGCTGATCGGCCGCCAGGCCGGTTACGACCTGGCCGGCTAGTCCGGTCCAGGCTCGTCCTGGTCGCTCAGGCGGGGAAGCGGGCAGTGGCACGCTCGGCGGCGTAGGCCGCCTCGAGCGGGCCCTGCTCGGCCCGGGCGACCAGGACGAGCGAGCCGCCCTGGGTGAGCGGCTCGCAGAAGGTGGCGGGCTCCGTGACGGGGTTCGCGACCGAGAGGAGGCGGCCGCCGCCGACCAGCGTGCCGGCGGCTGCCTCTCTCCACAGCGTGGCCTGGGAGGGCCCGGGGTCGAGGGCGAGGTCGTCCCCGGCCGGCGGGTCGTAGGCGACGAACGCGTCGGGCTGCGACCAGATCTCCACGCCGACGTCGTGCACCCCGGCGGGCAGCGGCTCGGCGAAGCGCACGCCCAGTGGCAGCAGCGCGCAGGCCAGCACCGCGGTGTCGGCGGCCTGCGCGGCCCAGTCCGCGACCGTGTCCGGGCCGCAGACGACGGCGTGCAGGTCGGCACCCGGCTGCGGCGACGGTACGACGACGAGGCCCGCGCTCCACGCCGCACCCAGGAAGACGGTGCCCAGCCAGTGTGGCGGCAGGTCGATCCCGACCCGGTCGCCGCGCTCCGTGCCGAGCTCGTCGACGAGCAGGGAGCCGGCCTTGGCCACCCAGTTGGCCCAGGTCGTCACCGACAGACTCGACCCGCTCTCCGGTGGCGTGGTCGTAGAAGGTCACCAGCGGCTGGCCGGGGTCCTGGCGCAGCCGCTGGGCGAGGACGTCGGGAAATGTGGTCTGCACCCCGGTGGTCACGTCCCAAAGATAGGGTGCGCCCCATGGTCGCTGACGAGATCCCCGGCTTCTGGGCCGTGGTCCCCGCCGGTGGAGCCGGCACCCGGCTCTGGCCGCTGTCCCGCTCCGGCTCCCCGAAGTTCCTCCACGACCTGACCGGCTCCGGCCGGACGCTGCTGCAGCAGACCTGCGACCGCCTGGCGCCGTACGTCGGCGACCGGGTCCTCGTCGTCACGGGCACCGCCCACCGCGAGGCGGTACGACGCCAGCCTGCACGAGCCTGCCGGAGGACGCCGTCCTCGCCGAGCCCTCGGCGCGCGACTCCATGGCCGCGATCGGCCCGGCCGCCGCGGTGCTCGAGCAGCGCGGTGCCGAGGTGATGGGCTCCTTCGCCGCCGACCACGTGATCGCCGAGACCGAGCGCTTCGGTGCCGCGGTCGCCGACGCGGTGGCCGCCGCGCGCGACGGCTGGCTGGTGACGATCGGGATCGAGCCGGCGTTCGCCTCCTCCGCCTTCGGCTACATCCACCAGGGCGAGCCGCTCGACGCCCACCCGGAGGTGCGCCGGGTGGTGGAGTTCGTGGAGAAGCCGTCGGTGCCGGTCGCCGAGGAGTACCTCGCGACCGGCAGCTACCGCTGGAACGCCGGCATGTTCGTGGTCCGCCCCACCGTCCTGCTCGACCTGCTCGCCGAGCAGGACCCGGAGTTCGCCGCGAACCTGCGCGCGATCGCTGCCGCGCCGGAGCGTCTCGAGGAGCCTGTGGGAGAGGCTGCCGCGGATCGCCATCGACCACGCCATCGCCGAGCCCGCGGCCGCCGCCGGCAAGGTCGCCACCGTTCCGGGCGCCTTCGGCTGGGACGACATCGGCGACTTCGACTCCCTCGCGAGCCTGCTCGGCGAGCAGGAGGCGCTCACCGTGCTGGGGGACGAGACCCTGGCCCAGGTCCGCGGCGCGAGCGGCATCGTCGTGCCAGGCTCCGGGCGGGTGGTCGCGGTCATCGGCCTCGACGACGTCGTCGTGGTCGACACCCCGGACGCCCTCCTGGTCACCACCCGCGCCCGCGCGCAGGAGGTCAAGGCCGTCGTCGCGGCCCTGAAGGACCAGGGTCGCCACGACCTCACGTAGCCGGCGAACTCGGAACGGCGCCGGCCCGGAGCCGGAGGAAGCGAGGCACGAGCGACCGGAGGCGCAGGGAGGCGCGGTTCCGAGCGCCGGCCGGCTTGCCGCCAGGTGGAGGCAGGACCTACGGAAGCCAACCGCGCGCGGCAGCGCGGCGGAGCGGAGCGACGACGCGCTCGCGCAGTCCAAACTCAGTAGACGAAGGGCTCGGGGGCGTCGGTGAAGGGGTACTTCAGCATGAAGTCCTTGAGCGCCTTGCCGCTGGCCTCGGAGCAGTACTGCCAGATGCCGTAGGACTTGCTGGCGGCGGCGTCGTTGCGCCAGTGCGTGAACGCGATGTGCTGACCCTTGGGGAAGGCTCTTGCCGGTCTCCTTGGAGTCGGCCTTCGTCCACGGGGCGGCCTTGAACTTGAGCCGCTGGTTGGTGTCGTTGGCGTCAAGGGTGGCGGCCATCGCCTTGATCGCGGCGATCTCGCTGGAGTCCTTGGCGGCGGTCTCGTCGTACCAGAGGATGGTGTAGCCGTGCTCCAGGTTGTGCACGAGCGACTCGAGCTCGGGGCGGCTGCTCGCGGTGTAGTAGCGGTCCGTGATCGGCGCAGGCGCCAGGCCCGCCTCATTCCAGTGCTTGCCGAAGGCCGGCGGCGCGTCGTCGTACTTCACCTGCTGGGTGGAGGGGACGTGCTCACCGCTGCCGGTGGCCTCCTTCTCCGTGATCTTGCCGCACGCGCTGGCGGGCGCGCCGATGTCGGCGAGGTCCTTGCCGGAGTAGCGCGCCTTCTCGATCGCGGTCTTCACCGGGCTGTACGCCGCGGCGCCCACGATGAGCAGGGCGACGAGCACGCACACCCCGACGATGGCCCTGCCCTGACGCTTCTCGGCGCTCTTCTGCTTGCGCCGGATCTCGTCGATGACTTGACGGCGGTCCGACTTCTCGGACTTGCTGGACTTGGCCACGGGTCGGGTACCTCGTCTTGGTGGGTGCGCGGAACGCGGGAAGTCTACGTACTGAGTGGGCGAAGTCGCAGGTCGGCACCGTCTTCGGCCACGGACCAGCCGTGGGCGAAGGCGACGATGTCGATCGCGGCGCGCCGTTCGGAGCCACACCGTACGTCGTCCACCGCCTCCGTGTGCGCGTCGAGCCCGGCGCGGCGCAGCGCGGCGGCGAGCTCTCCTCGGCGGTGACGGGGGAGCCGAAGGGCGCACGGTCCTCCGGTGCACCGCCGACGGCGCGGACGACGGCCTCGCGGGCGCCGTACCCGAACAGGTCGGCGCCCTCGGCGCGGATCAGCGCGACGGCGCCGGGCCCGTCCTCGCCGGCGGGCAGGACGAGGTCGGCGCGGCCGCGGACCACGGCGCAGGGGCGGGCGCCGAGCCTTGCCCTGGGCGAAGCTCGACGGCACCGGCGATCTCGTCGGCGACGGCGGGGGCGGTGACGGCGAGCTCGTTGCCGTGCGCGTCGACGCGGCCCGCGAAGGACTCCAGCACCCGCAGCCCGGCGGCCCCGATCGCGATGTCGGTCTGGCCCTCGCGCCAGGCCCGGCCGGCGGTGTCGGTGACGACGACGGCGACGTTGGCGCCGGTGCGCTCGGCGATGGCGCAGCGCAGGGCACGGGCCGAGGCGTCCGGGTCCTCCGGCAGCAGCACGACGGACCCGGTGGCGACGTTCGAGGCGTCGATCCCGGCCGCCGCCATGGTCAGCCCGAGCCGGTTGCGCACGATCCGGGTGAGCCCACGCAGGGCGACCAGGCGGACCGTCTCGGCCTCGATCCAGTCGTCGCGCTCGCCGGCGACGACCCGCCCCTCGGCCTTGCTCACGACCTTGCTGGTGACGACGAGGACATCGCCGTCGGTCAGGTCGAGCAGCGGCAGCAGCACGGCGGCCAGGTCGGTGCCGGCGGTGATCTCGGGGACGCCGTCGGGCGCGAGGACCGTGAGCGTGCCGGGCATCAGCGGACCAGGTCGACGGCGGCCGCCGCCATCGCCGCGGTCGCGTCGTGGTCGGTCATCATGAGCGGGACGGCGGCGGTGGCGATCCCGGCCGCCTGCAGCCGGGAGACCTGATCGGCGTCGCGGGTGTCGACCAGCCAGCCGTCGAGGACGCCGCCCTGCGCCCGGGCGCCGTAGTTGAGCCCGACGCCGGCCGCGCTCACCTCCACCCCGATCGAGGTCAGCATCTGCGCGGCCATCCCGCGCACGTGGGAGGAGCCGACGATGGGGGAGAGGCCGACGACGCGGGCGTCGGTGGCGCGCACCGCGTCGCGCAGCCCGGGCACGCCGAGGATGGTGCCCACCGACACCACAGGGTTCGACGGTGGCAGCACGACCAGGTCCGCCCCGGAGATCGCCTCCAGCACGCCCGGCGCGGGCGTCGCCTGGTCGAGACCGACGAAGACCACCGTCTCGGCGGGCACCTCGGCGCGCAGCCGGACCCAGTACTCCTGGAAGTGCACGACCCGCCGGCCGCTGGGCTCCGCGGCGTCGGCGATCGCGACGTGGGTCTCCGCGCGGTCGTCGGTCATGGGCAGCAGGGTGAGCGTGTCGCCGTACGCCGGCCGCAGCCAGCGGTCGCACAGCGCCTGGGTGACCTGGGAGAGCGGGTAGCCCGCGTCGAGCAGCCTGGGTGCGCACCAGGTGGGTGGCGATGTCGCGGTCGCCGAGGCCGAACCAGGTCGGCTCCACGCCGTACCTGGCCAGGCTCCTCCTTGGCGCTCCAGGTCTCCTCGCGGCGGCCCCACCCGCGCTCCAGGTCGATGCCGTCGCCGAGGGTGTACATCACGGTGTCGAGGTCGGGGCAGACCTTGAGGCCGTGGACGTACCAGTCGTCGCACGTGTTGGCGATCACCGTCACCCGCGCGTCGGACGCGACACCGGGCAGTGAACCGGCGGTGATGCCGTGCAGGAGGCCCTGCAGGAACTTGGCCCCACCCATGCCGCCGGACAGGACCGTGATCTCCCGGATGCTCGGATCCGGTGTCGTCGTGCTCGATTCCACGAGAGCCAACTGTGCCCTGTACGCAGGGACGATCGTCCTGCGGGGCCGCGTATAGCAGACCTGGCCTTGACTCCTGGGGTATGACACATATGTAATTCCAAGTGTGTCGTTCGGGCACGGGGTCGAGTCTGTAAGGGGCGGAATCGTGAGAGAACTCTTCCTGGTCGAGGCAGAGACCGACGAGCCTGGGGTGGCAGGAGCGCGCACTGTGCGCGCAGACCGACCCCGAGGCGTTCTTCCCGGAGAAGGGGGGATCGACGCGAGAGGCCAAGAAGGTCTGCCTGACGTGCGAGGTGCGTCTGGAGTGCCTCGAGGCTGCGTTGGGCAATGACGAGAGGTTCGGTATCTGGGGCGGACTGTCGGAGCGTGAGCGCCGCAAAGCCTGAAGAAGCGGGCCGTCTGAGGTACCCCCGGCACCGGGGTCAGGCCCACGTCTGACGGTTCGCCCCCTTCGGACCGTCCCACGTAGGGTCTGACCTCGTGTCGCAAGAAGTTCGGGTCGCCGTCCTCCTCGTGAGCCACGACGGCGCCTCGTGGCTGCCGGCCGTCCTCGACGGCATCAAGGCCCAGACCGCCGCGCTCGACGCGGTGGTGGCCGTCGACACCGGCAGCAAGGACGGCAGTCCGGAGTCGATCCGCGACGCCCTCGAGAGCCACGTGCCGCTCGCCGTGCGCCGGGTCCCGGGCAGCACCGGCTTCCCCGACGCCGTCGCCGACGGCCTGGGCGCCCTCGCCGAGGCCGGGCGCACCCCGGACTGGATCTGGATCCTCCACGACGACGCGAACCCCGCGCCGACCGCGCTGCAGGAGCCTGCTCGCCGCGGCCGCTCAGCGCCCGGAGGCCGACATCCTCGGCCCCAAGCCTGCGCGAGTGGCCCTCGCTGCGGCGTCTTCTCGAGCCTGGGCGTCACGATCAGTGGCACCGGCCGGCGCGAGACCGGCCTGGAGCGCGGGGAGTACGACCAGGGCCAGCACGACGAGGTGCGCGAGGTGCTCGCGGTCAACACCGCGGGGATGCTCGTGCGCCGTACCGTGCTGGAGGAGCCTGGGCGGTCTCGACCCCGAGCTCCCCATCTTCGGCAACGACGTGGACCTGGGCTGGCGGGCCGCGGCCGCCGGCCGGACCACCCTGATCGTCCCGCAGGCGGTGGTCTTCCACGCCGAGGCGGCCCACCGCGGCGTACGACGCACCCCGCTGACCGGTCGTCACACCCACTTCCAGGAGCGCCAGGCGGCGCTGTTCACCCTGCTCGCCAACGCCCGCGGCGCGGCGCTGCCGTTCCGCGTCGTGCGGCTGGTGCTCGGCACCGCGCTGCGGATGGTCGGCCTGCTCTGCGTGCGTGCGGTCGGCGAGGCGCTCGACGAGGCTGCCGCGCTGGTCGCGGTGCTGCGTCACCCCGGCCGGGTGCGCGCCGCACGCCGGACCCGCAAGGACGCGGTCGCCGCGCTGCGGGGCAGCCAGGGACCCGACCGGGCACGGGTACGACGCCTGCTGGCCCCGTGGTGGCTGCCCTACCGGCACGGCCTGGACCTGCTCGGCGACCTGGTCGCCGCCGCGACCAACCAGGCCGCCGACGTCGCCGAGCGGCGCCGTGCGGCCGCCGCCGAGCGGGACGCCGGCACCGCGCCGCCCGCTGCCCGCCACCGCGACGAGGACGACGACTACGCCGACACCGGCTGGGTGGTCCGCTTCCTCACCAACCCCTACGCCGTCGTCACGGCCCTCGTGGTGATCGCCCTGCTCATCGGCGTGCGCGACGTCTACGGCGGGTTCAGCGGCGGCGCGCTCTCGCCCGCGCCCGGCTCGGCCGGCGACTGGTGGCGCCTGCACACCGAGTCCTGGCACCCGATCGGCTTCGGCTCCGAGGTGCCCGCGCCGCCGTACGTCCTCGGCCCTCGCGGTGCTCGGCCTGCCGTTCGGCCCGGGCACCCTGATCAGCCTGCTGATGGCGCTGTCCGCACCGGTCGCGCTGTGGGGCGCGTGGCGCTTCCTGCGCGTGGTCGGCCGCCTCGTCACGCCGTACGGCGCCCCGCGCTGGCTCCTGCTGTGGGGCTCGGTCACGTGGGCGCTCGTCCCGCTCGCCTCGGGCGCGTGGGGTGGCGGCCGCTGGGGGATCGTGGTCGCCTCGGCCGTGCTGCCGTGGATGGCGCACGCCGCCCTGGGCTTCGCCGACCCCGACGCCGCGCACCGCTGGCGCGCCGGGTGGCGCACCGGGCTGCTGCTCGCGCTGCTGACCGCCGTCGCGCCGCCGGCCTGGCTGCTGCTGGCCGTGCTGATCGCGGTGCTGCTGGGCTTCGCGGTCCGGCTGGTGCCCGGCGAGGTGCGCGAGCGCTCGGTGTGGGGCCCGCCGGTGGCCGCGCTCGTGGTGCCGCTCCTGGTGCTCGTGCCGTGGTGGCTGCCGGCGCTCGTCCAGGGCGCAGGTCGCGGGCTGCTGCTCGACGTGGGCCGCTGGCCGACCGCCGCGAGCTCCGGCTGGGACCTGCTCGCCGGGCGCTTCGGCGACCTCGGTGCCCCAACCGCCGTCGGCTTCGTGCTGCCGGCCCTCGCCCTGCTCTCGCTCGTGCCGCGGGCGACCCGGATCCCGGTCGTCGTGTGCTGGATCGTGGCCGCCGTGACGGCCGTGGTCGGCGTACCGCTCGCGATGACGTCGATCGGTGTCGCCGGTGGCCACGGCCAGCAGCCGGGCCTGGGCGCCGTGCTGCTCGTGCTCCAGGGCGCCTGGCTCACCGCGACCGTCCTCGGCGGGCTCGCCCTGCACCACCTCGGCGACCAGCGGCGTCGGGTCCAGGCCGGGCTCGCCGTCGCCGGGATCGCCGGCCTCGTCGCCCCCGTGGTCGGCCTGGTGTGGTTCGCCGGCTGGGGCGGGGAGGACCTGAGCGGCGACCCGCCCTCCGATGTCCCCGTCTACATGGCGCAGCGCGCCGAGCGCGGCGACCAGGACGGCATCCTGGTGCTGCGCGGCAGCGTCGCCGACGGACTGCGCTACGAGGTGCACCGCGGTGACGGGGTCACCCTCGGCGAGGACGAGATCGCCGGCCTCACGCCGGAGGACGCCGACGTCACCGCCACCATCCGCAGCCTCGTCACCGCCCCCGACCCGGACGCCGTCGCCGGTTTGTCGCGGCGCGGCATCCTCTACGTCGTGCAGGCCGAGCCCGCCGACGGCACCGTGTCCGCCAGCCTCGACGCGACCAGCGGCCTGGACCAGGCCGACTCCAGCCGCGGCACCCGGGCCTGGCAGGTCGACCCGCAGCCCGGACCGCTCCCCGAGCACTCCTCGTGGGTGCGGCTGCTGCTCCCTGGTCGTCCAGGGCCTGGCCATCCCGGTGCTCGTCGTGCTCGCCCTGCCGCCCCTGCGAAGGAGCCGGAATGACTGACACCCCGAAGGGCGGCCGGCGCGCCTCGATCACCCCGCAGCGCCGGATCGACCTGCTCGTCGCGCTCGCCATCGCCGCCCCGGCCGTCGTCGCGATCAGCATCGCCACGATCGGCGGCGAGGAGAACCCGCTCGCCGGGCCGCAGCCGCCGACCACCTCCGCGCTCACCTCCTCCACCGTCGTGTGCCCCGCCGGGCTCAGCGGCGCCGACGGTGCGGTCCGGCTCGCCCGGGTCCCCGGCGTCGCGGGCGGCGAGTCTCACCGCCGGCGAGCAGACGGTCACCGTCGCGCCGGGGCGCAGCGTCGTCGTACCGGGCAGCGAGGCGGCGACCGTCGTCTCCGGCAAGGGCGCCGCGGCGCCCGGCATCGCCGCCGGCCGCGAGGGGCGGCTCGCGCTGCCCGAGTGCCGCGCGCCCGGGTACGACGAGTGGTTCGTCGGCGTCGGCGCCTCGGCCCGCTACGCCACCACCGTCGAGCCTGGTGAACCCCGACGACGGCGACGCGGTCGTGGACCTGGTCCTCCAGGGTGCGACCGGGCCGGTCGACGCGCCGGCCCTGCGCGGCATCGAGGTGCCGCCCAACGGCGTGCGCCGCATCGACCTCGCCCGGACCGCCCCCAACGCCCAGGTCACCGCCGCCCACCTGACGGTCGTGCGCGGCCGGATCACGGCCACCGCGCGCAACACCTGGGACCCGCTGGGCCGCGGCCGGGTCACCACCGACTTCCTGCCCGCCGACGCCGAGCCCGCGACCGCGAGCCTGCTGCTCGGGCTGCCCGCCAAGCCGGCGCAGCCCACGCTGCACCTCGCCAACCCCGGCGAGGACGAGGCCCGGGTGAGCGTCCGCTTCGTCACCAAGGACGCCGTCTTCACCCCGACCGGCGCCCCCGACATCAGGGTCGCGCCGCAGTCCTACCGCGCCGTCGACCTGTCCCGCCTGCTCAGGGGCGCTGCCGCCCAGGGCGTGGTCGGGATCGCGCTGGAGTCCAGCGCGCCGGTCGCCTCCTCGGTGCAGGCGCTCGTCGACGACGACCTGGTGCTGCTCGCGCCCGTGCCGCCGCTGCGCCGGCCCGGGGCGGTCGTCGTACCGGTGGGGGAGAAGACGATGGTCCTCGGCGGGGCCGAGCGCACGGGCGTCATCCACGTGACGGCGTACGACGCCGCGGGGAAGGCGCTCGGCGACCTGCAGGTCGAGATCGGCCCGGACCGCGCGGTGAGCGTCAAGCCTTCCCGCCGCGGCGGTCGAGGTCACCGTCGAGCCCCGCAACACCTCGATCCGGGGCGTCGTGTCGGTCCCGGCCTCCGGCGGGAAGGGCGGGCTGGCGACGCTGCGGCTGCGCCCGGCGGAGCCTGCAGGCGGAGATCCCGGCCGTCCGGCCCGACTAGCCGCGCGCTCTCGCCGACGTCTCAGTCGTCGTCGGTCGGGTAGCGGGGATCGACCTCGGAGGGCTCGATGCCGAGCAGACTCGGCGACCTGCTCCACCACGACGGTGAGGATGATCGCCTCCAGGCTCGGCGCGGTCCTGGGCGCGGTGCTCGAGGGGACGGCGGAAGACCACCAGCCGGGTCGGGGTGCCGCCCGAGCCCCGGACCAAGGAGGACAGCGGCACCCGCGCCGCGTCCCAGTCGTCGGGCAGCCTGCGGGATGTCCTCGACGGCGTACTCCACCAGGCCCAGGTGGCTCGACCACCGCTCGTCGACCTCGGTGACGACGTCGAGCAGGATCCGGTCGAACACCTCGCGCCGCGCGCGCGGCCGCGGCGGGCGGTGGTCCAGCGACGGCCAGGCTCAGCGGGAGCACCGCCGGCCCGCGCATGCCGCGCCCGCGCCGGTCGCGCCGGGGGCGGGCCGCCGCGGCTCCGTCGTCTGCAGTCATGATCAGCGAGCCTATCCAGGTCCGGGCGCCCGGACCGGTACCGTCGGCGCCGTGAGCGCGATTCCGGCACCGCACGGCCTGCGGACCTGCTCGCGCACGGCGTGCTCCCGCCGCGCGGTGGCCACCTTGACCTACGTGTACGCCGACTCCACGGCCGTGCTGGGCCCGCTCGCCACCTTCGCCGAGCCGCACGCCTACGACCTGTGCGACCAGCACAGCGAGCGGCTGTCCGCGCCCCGGGGCTGGGAGGTGGTGCGGCTCGCGCTCGGCACCCAGCAGTCCGGGCCCAGCGGTGACGACCTGCTCGCCCTCGCCGACGCGGTCCGCGAGGCCGCCCGCCCGGTCCCGCCGCGGGCGCCCGAGCCGCAGCGCGAGAGCGGCCGCGAGGTCGCCCGCAAGGGCCACCTGCGTATGTTGACGACCGATTGAGTGCACTAGTGTCCCGGTCATGGCCAGCGCCACGACCTCACCGGACAACCTGAGCAAGGTCTTCAAGGCCTACGACGTCCGCGGCATCGTCGGGGAACAGACTCGACGAGGACCTCGCCCGGGCCACCGGCGCGGCGTACGTCGAGGTGCTCGGCGTCGAGTCCCTCGTCATCGGCTACGACATGCGGCCCAGGCTCGCCGACCCTCGCCGGTGCCTTCGCCGACGGCGCGACCAGCGCGGGCGCGGACGTCACGATGATCGGTCTCGCCTCCACCGACCAGGCTCTACTTCGCCTCCGGCCACCTCGGCCTGCCCGGCGCGATGTTCACCGCGAGCCACAACCCCGCGCAGTACAACGGCATCAAGATGTGCCGCTCCCACGCCCAGCCGGTCGGCATGGAGAGCGGTCTCGCCGAGATCCGCGACCGGGTCGCCTCCGGTGCGCCCGCTGCCGCGGCCGGCCGGGTCGGCTCGATCACCTCCCACGACGTGCTGCAGGCCTATGCCGCGCACCTGCTGGCGCTCGCGCCGGTCGAGGGCCGCAGGATCAAGGTCGTCGTCGACGCCGGCAACGGGATGGCCGGGCACACCGCGCCCGCCGTCTTCGACCGGCTGGCCGACCGGGTCGAGATGGTCCCGATGTACTTCGAGTCTGGACGGCACCTTCCCGAACCACGAGGCCAACCCGATCGAGCCCGCCAACCTGGTCGACCTGCAGAAGCGAGTCCTGGCCGAGGGGGCGGACATCGGCCTGGCCTTCGACGGCGACGCCGACCGCTGCTTCCTCGTCGACGAGCGGGGCGAGCCTGGTCTCGCCCTCCACGCTGACCGCGCTCATCGCGGCCCGCGAGACTCGCCAAGGAGCCGGGCTCCACGATCATCTACAACCTGATCACCTCCCGCGCTGTCCCCGAGATCGTCACCGAGCTCGGCGGGACCCCGGTCCGCACCCGGGTGGGGCACTCCTTCATCAAGGCCCGGATGGCCGAGACCGACGCGATCTTCGGCGGCGAGCACAGCGGGCACTTCTACTTCCGCGACTTCTGGCGCGCCGACTCCGGGATGCTCGCGGCCCTGCACGCGATGGCGGCGCTGGCCGAGGCCGACGTACCGCTCTCGGAGCCTGCTGGCGGCCTACGAGCGCTATCCGCTCAGCGGCGAGATCAACAGCACCGTCGCCGACCAGGACGCCGTGCTCGCTGCGCTCGAGTCCGGCTGGGGTGCGCGCGAGGGCGTCAGCATCGACAAGCCTCGACGGGCTCAGCGTCAGCCACGCCGACTGGGCGTTCAACGTGCGCGCTTCCAACACCGAGCCGCTGCTGCGGCTCAACGCCGAAGGGAAGGACGAACCCACCATGGCCCGAGTCCGCGACGAGGTCCTCGCCACCATCCGGGGCGAGCAGTGAGCGCCCCCGAGCTTCTCGCCGGAGCCTGCTGGCGATCATCGTGTGCCCGAACGACCGTGGCGAGTCTCACGCTCACCCCCGCCGGCGAGGGCGACGAGTTCGGTCTGCGGCAGCCTGCGGCCTGGCCTACCCCGTGCGCGACGGCATCCCGGTGCTGCTCGTCGACGAAGCCCGCAAGCCCGCCTGAGCCGGGCGGGACGAGGGAGCGCGCGATGGTCTGGTTCGACGAGTCACGTCTGGACGACGAGGCGGCCCTCGGGTCGGCCGACCTGCGGCTGCGCACCCTGGCCGAGTCCGGGGCACGGGTACGACGCGAGGTCGATGCCGCCGCGTCCGCGATCGCCGAGGCGGTGTCCCGCGTCGGCGAGAGCCGCCCGCGCGCCGTCATCGCCGCCGGCCCCGACTCCCGGCTGCTGCGCGCGGTGCTGGAGCCGTTCTGCCCGGTGCCCTTCGTCGCGTGGCCCTCACCGGCCCTGCCCGGCTGGGCCGGCAGCCTCGACCTGGTCGTGGTGCTCGCCCCCGAGGGTGGGGACGCCGGCACCGCGCTCGCGGTCGCCGAGGCCGCCCGCCGCGGTTGCCAGCTCGTCGTCGCCACCCCGCGCGAGTCCGTCGTCGCCGAGCACGCCACCGGCCGGTGGACCACGCTGCTGCCGATCAGCACCGGCGACCAGACTCGCCACCGCGGTCGCCATGCTCTCGTTCCTCGACCAGGTCCAGGCTCGGCCCCAGCGCCGAGCCGGACGCCGTCGCGGAGGCGCTGGACGCCGTCGCCATCGCCTGCTCCCCGCACCGCGACATCTCGATCAACCCGGCCAAGATGCTGGCCATCTCCCTGGCCGACGCCAGCCCGCTGATCTGGGGCGGCTCGGTGCTCGCCGCGCGGGCGGCCCGGAGGGTGGCGGAGTCGATCCGTCGTACCTCCGGACGGACGGCGCTCGCCGGCGACGCCGAGCACCTGCTGCCCGTCATCGAGGCGGCCCGTCCGCGCAACGTGTTCGCCGACCCCTTCGCCGACGACGCGGGGGAGCGGCGCCCGGTCCTGGTGCTGCTGGACGACGGTGCCGACGACCCCGTCGTGCACCACCAGCGGCTCCGCCTCGAGGAGGCGGCCCGCGGGCACGACGTGCGCGTCGAGCACGTCGCCAGCGAGGCGGCCGAGGACGTGGGCCGCTACGCCTCGCTGCTGCTGCACGGCACCTACGCCGCGGAGTACCTGCGCCTGGGCCTCGTCGCCGACTGAGACGCTCCTCACGCCGCGTTCGCGGGGGATTCTGGGTCTCTCCTCAGGTTGGCGGGGTACCAACGGGGGATGGCCGTTTCCCGCGACCCCTGGCTCGACAACGCGAAGATGGGACTCATCGTCCTCGTGGTCCTCGGACACACGTGGGCACTGCTGCCCTCCGACGCGACCGCGGGACACCTCTACGACTTCGTCTACCTGTGGCACATGCCGGCCTTCGTGTTCCTGTCGGGCTACCTCTCGCGCAGGCTGGCGCTACAGCCCGGTCAAGATGTGGCAGCCTGGTCAGCACCCTGCTCGTGCCGTACGTCCTCTTCGAGGGCGCGCTCGCCTGGTTCCGCCTGCAGTTCGGCGGCGAGCAGCTGCAGGACCTGTGGCTCGATCCGCACTTCCCGATGTGGTACCTCCTCGCGCTGGTCGTGTGGCGCCTGCTGACCCCGGTGTTCCGCCCGCTGCCGGGCGCCTTCCTGGTCGCCGTCGGCATCGCCGTCGGGAGCGGATTCCTCACCGGTGAGTGGATGGCCTGGATGGACCTGCCCCGGATCCTCGGCTTCCTGCCGTTCTTCGTGCTCGGCCTCAAGACCTCGCCCGAGGGCCTGGAGTGGCTGCGCGGCCGCTTCCCGGCGTTGCTCGGCGTCGTCACCTTCGGCGTGATCGCCGTCCTCGCCGTCAACATCGATCGCTGGGCCGACACCTCCTACCTCTACCAGCGCCCCTACGAGCCTGATGGACGTCACGGACTCGACCGCCATCGTGACCCGGCTGCTGGTCCTCGCGGTCGGCCTCGCCGGCACCTACGCCTGGCTCGCCGTCACCCCGCGCGTCGGTGGCTGGTTCGCCGCGATGGGCGCCGCCACGATGACCGTCTACCTGTTCCACGGCTTCGCCGTGAAGGGCCTGCAGTACGCCGGCTTCCCGGAGTGGGCCGACGCTCACCCCGGGCTCGGCCTGCTCGCCGCGACGGCCTTCGCGCTCGTCGTGGCTCTGGGCCTGGCGGCGCCTCCGGTGCAGCGGCTGCTGAACCACGTGGTCGACCCCTTCGGCATCGCCGAGCGCCGGGTCCGGGCCGCGGTGGACCTGGCGGTCGTCGTACGCGAGGGCGAGGAGGCGGAGCACGCAGACTCAGCCCGAGCCTGGCCGCCCGGTAGCCTTCGGGCCATGAGCGCTGGCCTCTTCGGACTCCTCGACGACGTCGCTGCCATCGCGAAGATGGCCGCCGCCTCGATCGACGACGTCGGCGCCGCCGCCGGCAAGGCGACCACCAAGGCCGCCGGTGTGGTCATCGACGACACCGCGGTCACCCCGCAGTACGTCCAGGGTGTCGCCGCCGAGCGCGAGTCTGCCGATCGTCAAGCAGATCGCGATCGGCTCGATCCGCAACAAGTTCGCTGATCATCCTGCCCGCGGCCCTGCTGCTCAGCGAGTTCGCGGACTTCCTGCTGCCCATCATCCTGATGGCGGGTGGCACCTTCCTCGCCTACGAGGGCGCGCACAAGGTCTGGCACCTCTTCTCCCGTGGCGAGCACCACGAGACCCCGGTCGCCGAGGTCGGGCCCGAGGCCGAGAAGACGATGATCGCCGGCGCGATCCGCACCGACCTCATCCTCTCCGCCGAGATCATGGTGATCTCGCTCGCCTCCGTCGAGGACGAGAGCCTTCCTCGCCCGGCTCGCGATCCTCGTCGTGGTCGCGATCGTCATCACCATCGCGGTCTACGGCGTGGTCGCGCTCATCGTGAAGATGGACGACACGGGCCTCCTGCTCGCCCAGCGCGACTCCGCCGCCGCGCAGAAGGTCGGCCGCGCCCCGGTCGCCGCCATGCCCCGCCTGCTCGCGATCATCTCCGTCGTCGGCACCGTCGCCATGCTCTGGGTCGGCGGCCACATCCTGCTCGCCAACCTCGACGAGGCGGGCTGGTGGCACGCGCCGTACGGCTGGGTGCACGACGTGGAGCACCACGTGAAGCACGCCGTCCACGGCTTCCTCGGCAGCGTGCTCGCCTGGCTGGCCAACACCGGCATCTCCGCGGTCGTCGGCCTGGTCGTCGGCTCGGTGGTCGTGCTGGTCGTGCGGCTCCTGCCGTTCACCGGCGACAAGGACCCCATCGAGCGGTACGACGCCGACGAGACTGCGACCTGAGGGCCGGTCCGACCCGACACCCGGGGTCGCCACCACGGCTCCGTACCGGTTCCGATATCGCTCTTGACGGCCGCGTTTCCGGGAAGTTAGGTTTCGGCCGCATGCCTCTCGGTGTGTCAGATGATGTCTGATCGACATTGCTGAACTCAACCGCAGACTCACTGCGGTTCGCGCAAGGGGCAGTGGGATGGGTTTCTCGGGGACTCGGTCGTCCGCATGGGCTACGCGGTGGGCGCTGGCGGCCTTGGTCTCGTCGGCTCTCGTGCTCACGCCTCAGTCGGCACCGGTCGTGGCGGCGGCCCTGACCGCAGCCCCGTCCACGGCGGAGCCGTCAGACGGCTCGGCCGAGTTGGCGGAGGCGGCGCGGACGGGTGACGCGGTCGTCGTGGAGGACTGGACGACGGAGACCTCCGAGGTCGAGGCGCTGCCCTCGGGGCAGTTCAAGGCCACGATCTCCGCGGATACGGCGCGGGTCAAGCAGGGCGACGCGTGGGCGGACGTCGATCTCAGTCTGCGCAAGCGTGCTGACGGGATGCTCGAGCCGAAGGTCGCCGTGGGCGATGTCGTGCTGTCGGGTGGTGGAGATGCGGGCTCGACGCTGGCGAGGATGAGCGTGGAAAGCGGTTCGTACGAGGTGCAAGCGCCGTTCGCGCTGCCGGCCCCGACGCTGCATGAGGATACGGCGGTGTATGCCGATGTCCTGCCGGACCTCGACCTGGTAACAACCGCTAGCGCTACCGGGTTCTCGTTCAACTGGGTGGTCAAGTCGCGCGAGGCTGCCGAGGACCCGCGAGTGCGGAAGCTCGGTCATCCCGGTCGAGATGGACGGCCTCACGGCCCGGTCCGAGCACGGCGGACTCTCGTTCGTCGACGACTCGGGCCGCCAGCAGTTGTGGAGCCCTACGCCGACGATGTGGGACTCCTCGGGTGCCCCAAGTGCCGATCCGTCGACAGGAAGCTCGGCAGAGACCTCGTTGTCGGCGGTCGACGACGGCCCGGACGTGGCGGATCGTGTCACCGCCGTCGGGGCCACCGTATCGGGCGGCGACTTGACTCTGACTCCGGATGCGAAGTTGTTGGACGCGCCCGACGTGGTGTTCCCGGTGGTGATCGACCCGCCGTTCAACAGGGGCCGCAACGGGTGGACCGCAGTGTGGAACAACTTCCCCAGCAAGTCGTTCTGGCAGACCGAGCACTCCCTTGGTGCGGGCTATGAGGGTTTCGAGCAGTTCAAGGTGGTGCGGTCGTACTTCCGGTTCGACACCGCCGCCATCCGTGGGAAGAAGATCTTGGGCGCGGAGATGAACGTGCGTCAGATCCACCAGGCTTCCTGCCAGGCACGGCCGACTGACGTCTACCGGACCGGTTCGATCGGAACGGGCACGACGTGGAACAACCAACCCGCGCGCTACACCCTGCAAAGTTCGAGCAGGCTCCACGGCCGGCTGCGGCTCCGGCACGGACATGGTCGGCTGGGACATCAAACAGGGCGCAACGGCTCTCGCTGACGCGAACGCTGCGACCGGCACGTTCATGATCCGTGCGCGGGACGAGGGCGACAAGATCGCGTGGAAGCAGTTCGACGACAACGAGGCCAACATCCAGGTCACCTACGTCGCCTACCCCGCAACACCCACCGGCGTGACGTTGAAGACCGCGAACGCCTACTACCCCTGCGGGAGCGTCTCGGCGCCGACGTTGATCCCGTCGACGACAGTGACGTTGGGTGTGCGGGTCAGCAGCGCTGATGGTGCGTCGGCTTCGCTGCGTGGCGTGTTCGCTCGCGCCGACGCCTCGGCGTCGAAGACCTACCCTGATACTTCGGGAACGACCAATGTCGCCAACGGCGGGACGTCGACCTTGACCTGGACGGTCGCGAACGGCCATGTCATCCGCTTCCGAGCGAAGGTGTGGTCGGTCTACACCTACGACGGGGTGACGGACTACGTGGAGTCTGGTTACAGCCCGACCTGGTGCTACTTCAAGGCCGACATCACCGCCCCACCGCCACCGAAGGTCACGACCACGGCGTTCGAGGAGTGCGCCAGTGCCGAGGATCCGGACGTCTGCACGGCGATGGGCGAGTCCGGGACAGCGGGGACGTTCGCGGTCAGTACCCCCGCCACCGACGCGGTGTCCTACCGGTGGAGCCTGAACGGCAGTGCTGCTGTCACGGTCGCGACCTCAGGAGGAGCGGCACGGACGATCTCGGTGACGCCATCGGGAGTCATGAACACTCTCAGCGTGTGGTCCGCGGACGGTGCGGGCAACCTGAGCCTCAAGACGACCTTCGTCTTCAAGGTCAACCCGCGCAGTCCGGATGTTCAGTGGTCCTTCGACTCAGATGACCCGGGTGCCGACACCGGGCGAGAGCAGGACACGCCGCTCGACGTGGGTTCGGCGACAGCATCTGATCTTGGCCGGGTGGGAAAGGGACTGCGCTTCACCAGTGGGGCGGGAGCGCCCGCGGAGACGACCGCTAGCACCGGTGTGTCGGCGACGACCGCTTTCACGGTCGGTGCCTGGGTCCGTCTCGACACCCCGGCTCAGGGCACGACGACGACCCTGCTGTCGGCGACCGACTCGACGGGCAACGTGTTCGAGTTCGGGTACGAGCCCTCCACGAACAAGCTTGGACTGCGGGGCGCCGTGCGGCGACGACCGTCTCGCAGGTCGGCTGGGGAACGGCAGCCTCTCCATGTCTGGACCCATCTCGCTGCGACCTTCGACCCGGCTTCGAAGACGCTGTCGCTCTACATCAACGGGCGCTTCGCCAAGTCGCTGGTGTACCCGACGGCAGCGTGGCTCAACAGGACCGGCTGGCGGATCGGCTGTGGTCGCGTCGACGGCAACCCGTCGTCCTGCGGCACGGGCATGATCGACGAGGTCAACCTCTACAGACTCGATCCTCAGCGCAGACGAGATCCGCAACCTCGCCGACCCGACGTCGGGTGAGGAGTTCCACCCGATCACCGCGCAGGCTGCGTCGTGGTCGATGAATGATGCCGATGACTCCGCGGTAGCGGCGGATTCGTGCTTCGGTGCGGATCTTGCGACGAGCGGGCTCCCTTCGCCGAGGTTCGGGCTTGCCGCGGACCAGTGGAACCGGGCGTTGTTGATCCCTGCCGCTGCGGACCAGCAGGTCAGCTCAACCGTCCGGTGGTGGACTCGACGGGCTCCTTCGCCATCGCGGTAGATGTCAGGCCGTCCAAGGCCGAATCGATGGTCATCGTGCAGCAGCGTGGTGTGAATCGTGAGTCGTGGACCCTCGCACTGGAACAGGCAGGGGAGAACCAGGGCCGGTGGGTCTTCCAGCGGACGACCAGCGATGCGAGCGGCGCCACGGTGCTCGAGGTTCGTTCGAAGGTCACGGTCGAGGACCTGCTCGTCGGTGAGTTGACCACGTTGGTGGCTACCTACGACCGTCGCAACGATCGCATCGCGTTGTTCGTCAACGGAGCGGAATCCACCCAGGAGTCCGATCCGACGACCGGGGCTGTGCACCAAGCGGCGTTCACCACGCCGTGGGCTGCGCGGGGTGACCTGCTCGTCGGGAGCGGCATGCTCAACGGCGTTGCTGCACCCTTCGCCGGGGAGATCGAACGCGTCGATGCCTTCGCCGGTGCTGCCGACCGGAACCTCGCCTCTGCCTATAACGATGCGACGAAGCCTTGAAGCCGCCAAAGCGTGACGCCACGGAAGTCGGGACTGGACCAATGACCAACAATCCTCGGGAAGTCCTCATGCGTCGATTCGTGGCTGTGCTCGTGATGGTCGCTCTCTCACTGACGATGCTGGGGACCATAATTCCTGACGAATCCGGCCGCAGCGCGTGACGACAACGACCGGCCCAGGGTGCACCGCGACCGGCCCAAGGACGTGAAGAACGCTGCGCCGCGAAGGCTGCCGGGCCGCTCCGCTCAGCATGCCGCTGCTGCGCAGCGGGCGTCGGCTCTCGCCGACAAGGCTGTGCGCTGGCCCGCCGCCGCTGACGGGGTCGTCGGCGGCGCGGGTCCGCGTTCCCTGTCCCTTGGGCCGGTCGCCGTGACGGCGTCGTCGTCGAGTGCGCGCCGGGTCCGTGTGCTGGACCGCGCGTCGACAGACCGCACCGGCGTGCGCGGTGTGCTGGTCGAGATCGCCTCGATGGCGGCTGGGCCGTCCGGCACGTCCCCTCAGCGGATCTCGGTGGACTACAGCGGTTTCGGGCATGCCTACGGCGCGAACTGGCCCAGCCGGCTGCGGATGTTCGCCTACCCAGGTTGTTTGCTGACCACGCCCAAGTTGGCCGCCTGCCAGGTGGCGACGCCGATCGCGTCTAAGGTGGACCCGGCGACGCAGACCGTGACCGGTACGGCCTCGGCCACCCAGCCTGCGCAGCACGAGCACGGTGGTGGCGCTGGCCGCTGTCGCCGCGTCGTCGTCGGGAACGGGTGACTTCAGCGCGACGCCGATGGCGGCGAGACTCGTCGTGGACCGGCGGCGGGTCGTCGGGTGGTTTCGGGTGGTCGTACCCGATCGGTGTCGTGCCGGGGAACAACGGTCCGGCACCGTCGGTCGACCTGTCCTACTCCTCGCAGTCGGTCGACGGCCGTACGGCTGCGAGCAACAACCAGTCCTCCCATCTCGGCGAGGGCTGGGACGCCGGTGACGCCTACATCGAGCGCGGCTACGCCACGTGCAAGGACGACGGTGTCGCGGGCAAGTACGACCTGTGCTGGAAGACCGACAACGCCCACCTGGTCCTCAACGGTTCGAGTGCGGAGTCTCATCAAGCGCGCCGACGGCACCTGGCGGCTGAGCACCGACGACGGGTCGCGGGTACGCCGCCTGACCAGCACGGCGGCGGGCAACCAGGACAACGACAAGGAGTACTGGGAGGTCACCACCTCCGACGGCACGAGGTATTACTTCGGCCGGACCGCGATCCCGGACCAGACGGGTGATCCGCAGTCGGTGTGGTGGGTGCCGGTCAACGGCAACGACTCCGGCGAGCCGTGCTACAGCGCAGGTACGACGTATGCGACCCGGTTCTGCAAGCAGGCGTGGCGGTGGAACCTCGACTACGTCGTGGACCCGAGCGGCAACGCCATGTCGTACTGGTACACGAGCGAGAACAACTACTACGCCAAGAACCAGGTCGCCTCGCCGGGCACGGAGTACATCCGCGGTGGCCGTTTGACGCGCATCGACTACGGCCTGCGGGCCGGGTCCACGGCTGCGGCGCCGTTCCAGGTCGCCTTCATGGGTGCGGTGCGCTGTCTGGCGGCCACCGGTTGTGACACCTACTCCAAGGCCAAGTGGCCGGACACGCCGTACGACCAGATCTGTGCCAGCACGGCCACCTGCACGGGGAAGTTCGCGCCGACGTTCTTCACCCGCTACCGGCTGAGCAACATCACCACGAAGATCCGCAAGGCCGGCGCGTACGCCAACGTCGACTCCTGGACCTTCGCCCACGAGTTCCTCAACTCCGGCGATGTCTCCGACGGGTCACTGTGGCTGAAGTCGATCACCCACTCCGGGCTCGTCGGCGGCACCGTGACGGAGCCGCCGATCACCTTCGACGGCATCCAGGCTCACCAACCGCGTCAACACCACGTCCGATGGGGTCTCGTCGCTGCCGCGCTTCCGGTTGCGGACCATCACGAGTGAGTCGGGTGGGGTGACCACGGTCAACTACAGCGATCAGCAGTGCTCGGCGAGCAATCTGCCGACCCCGGACAGCAACACGCAGCGGTGCTTCCCGCAGAAGTGGACCCCGGACGGGAGCACCAGCCCGCGCACCGATTGGTTCAACAAGTATGTCGTCACAAGTGTTTCCGAGGCCGACACCACCGGCCTCGCCAATGCCGTGCAGACCTACTACACCTACGGCGGGGGTGCCGCGTGGGCCTACGACGACAATAAGTCTGGTCGCGGACGACTACCGCACCTGGTCACAGTGGCGCGGGTTCGGCCAGGTCACCCAGACCATCGGCAACCCAAGCGACGGGGGCGAGCGCTCGCAGACCACCACGACCTACTTTCGTGGCATGGACGGCGACAAGCAGTCCTCCGGCACCCCCCGGTCGGTCACCGTCGAGGCATCCGACGGCAGCGTCATCGCCGACAAGCGCGCCTACGCGGGCCGGGCGCGGGAGTCCATCACCTACGACAAGGCCGGCGGGACACCGTTCTCCGGTGCGATCTACACGCCGTGGTCGGTGGTCACGGCCGGCAGTGGTCTCAAGGCGGCGTCCTTCGTCGGCACCGCCGAGACGCGGTCCCGCTCGATCCTGGCCAACGGCCAGTGGCGCCGGCGGACCGTCGACCAGGACTACGACGACAACACCGGCCAGGTCACCCGTGTCTCCGACTCCGGCGACACCGCCGTCTCGGGCGACGAGACCTGCACCGCCACCGACTACGCCGACACCCAGACCGCGACCGGCGCCTGGTTCGTCGGCTACCCATCACGTGTAGTCAGCAGCCGCGGGATCTGCGGCACCGACGCGCTGACTCCTTCGGAGTCGGACGTTCTCGCCGATTCCCGTACGCGCTACGACAACCTGGCCCAAGGCGTCGCGCCGACGCGGGGCCTGGTCACCGCGACCGATCGGCTTAAGGCCTACTCCGGCGGCGCCCCCGTGTACCAGCAGGTGATGACGACGGCCTACGACGCCTACGGCCGGACCACCTCGACCACGAGCCCCAGCGCCCAGAGACTCGACCTCCACCTCCACCGACACCACGGCGTACACGATGTCGACGGACGGCACGCTCGCGAGCACGACCAGCACGCAGGACGCCGGCGGCAAGAACTTCGTCACCACGACCACGATGCTTCCCGAGTGGGGCGTCCCCACCAAGATCGTCGATCCCAACAACAGGCCGACCGAGGCCGCGTACGACGCTCTCGGCCGCGTCGTCTCGGTGTGGGACACCAACCGTGCGCGGACGGCCACGCCGAACATCAAGTACGCCTACACACTGTCGAAGACATCAGCATCGGTGCGCACCAGCACGTTGAACCGCGACGGTTCGGGCTACATCGACTCCGTCGCGATCTACGACTCCCCTGCTGCGGCCTCGTCAGACCCAGGTGCCGACGCCGAGCGGCGAACGGATCCTTGCCGGCACCAACTACGACTCCCGCGGCCAGGCGTACCAGACCTTCGCCGACGTTTACGCCACCGGAGCACCGTCCGGCACGTTGGCTCAGTTCTCCGAGGGCGCCGTCCCCGCGCTGACGAAGAACAACATCGACGGCATGGGGCGCACCACCAAGAGCACGCTGTTCACCTACAACGCCCCGCGGTGGTCCACCACCACGACCTATGACGGCTCGGACATCACCACGCTGACGCCGCCTGACGGGGCGCCGTCAGTCACGACCACGACCGACATCCGTGGCCGGAAGGTGAAGTCGGTCGAGCATGGCACCCCCGACCTGATCAGTACGTACCAGTACGACCTCCGCGACAATCTCCGCGAAGTCACCTCACCCGGCGGTACCTGGACTTACGACTACGACCTCCGGGGCCGCAAGACCGAGGCCCATGACCCTGACTCCGGCACCAGCACGACCACCTACACCGAGTCCGACGCGGTCGCCACCACGACCGACGCGCGCGACAAGACCCTCCTGACGATCTACGACAACCTCGACCGGACCACAGCCCTCTACGAGGGCGGATCCGTCGACGACACCAAGCCTGCTCAAGACCTGGACCTACGACACCATCGCCAAGGGCCTTCCCTACACGCAGACCCGCTACCTCGGCGGCCTGGCGGGCGACAAGATCGAGACCAGGGTGTCCTCCTACACGGAGGGCTACCAGCCGACCGACTCCAGGCTGGCCCTCACCGCCGCAGCGGGCTCGACGCGGTTTCAAGGGCTTCCGACGAGCCTGTCGCGCACGCAAGTCTGGAACGTCGACAAGACCGCCGCCGCGAACTACCTCCCGCGCGTTTCGGTAAGCGGCAAGACGATCCTGAGCACCGAGCCCGTCGGCTATGAGTACACCCCGCTGGGCCTCCTGAAGCAGGTCGTTGGCCAGGTTGGGATCATCCAAAATGTTGTCTACAACCAGCTTGCGCCAGCCCCTGCAGGTCACCGCCGGACGAGGGTCGAGTCTACCAGTCTGTTCTCGACGCGTGAGTACGACGAGGGCACCAACCGCCTGACCCGTGCGCTCGTCACCAGCAACCTGTCCGACACCGTCATCGCCGACCCGCACTACAGCCTACGACCCTGCTGGCAACCCGACCAAGGTTTCCGACACCGCGACTGGCGACACGCAGTGCTTCCGTTACGACGACCATCGTCGTCTCAGCGACGCTTGGACCCCGGGCGACGCCAACTGCGCCACGGCACCGGCCTCGGCAACGCTGGGCGGCCCGGCGCCGTACCGCCAAGCCTGGGCCTTCACCGCCACCGGCCTTCGCAGCACCCAGACCACCACCACCCCGGCGGGCGAGACCACCGATACCTACACCTACCCGGTCACGGGCGCGGCCCACCCCAACTTCGCCACCAGCATCGCCCGCACCGCAGGCGGGTCGACCTCGATGCTGGCGTACCAGCCCGACGACGCCGGCAACACCACCGCTCGCCCCGGCCCGACCGGTGCGGACCAGGCACTGCAGTGGGACGCCGAGGGCAACCTCACCAAGTCTCACCGACACCAGCGGCGACACCACTTACACCTACGACGTCGACGGCAGCCTGCTGCTGAAGGAGAACGACAAGCAGAAGGTTCTCTACGCCGGCGACACCGAGGTCACCTACGACAAGGCGGCCAGCGCAACCAGTGCGAAGAGGAACTACGACACCGGACTCGGCATCCTCGCCGTACGTCACGGCGACGATCCTGCGGACATCACCTTCCAGGTCGCCGATGGCCAGGGAACCGCACAGATCGCCCTCGACGCCACCACGCTGGCGCCGGTCTACCGGCGCCAGATGCCCTACGGCGAGGACCGCGGCCTAGCCCCCGCGGCGTGGCCAAACGAGCGCGGCTTCCTCGGCAAGCCCGCCGACAAGGACACCGGCCTCACTGGCATCGGAGCCCGCGACTACGACCCTCTCATTGGGCGATTCATCTCTGTCGACCCACTGCTGATGACCGACTTCCCAGCACAGATGCTGGGCTACAGCTACGGTAACAATAACCCCACCACTTACTCCGACCCCTCCGGCGCTGGCCCCATCTGCGGCGGCGAGCCGTGCATTGGCCACTACGACGTTCACGGTATCTACCAGCACGACGGAAAACAGCCGCAATACCCCGATGTGCCCCCCGACATGGACACGTCCAGCCGAGGGTCATCGAAGTCAAAGGGCGGCGATAACCCCGTCATCAATGGTCTCAAGGCCGTTGGGTCAGGTTTGAAGAACTTCGGGGTCGGCGCGCTTCACGGCACGGTCGACACCGGTTCAGACATCATGGAGGCGGTTCATAAGCCTTCCCTGCTATGCCTACGCGGCCCAACCCGGTCGCATGCAGGGATGTTTGGATCAGCCCGTCGATAAGCCGAGCGACGTGCTCCAAGACGCCGGCGTCAGCGCCGACCAGTCGTCGGCGTCCTACAAGAGCGGATACATTCTCGGGATTCCGATCCCCGGGGGGGCCGCCGCCACAATAGACCGAAGCCTCCCCCTCCTCGTTCGATGGCTCGCGCGACTCCACCCCTCGCCAGCAAATGCCGCAAACCGCGCACCGAGGATGGGTGGATTCGCGAAGTTCGGATCGACGGATGCGGCGACGACGAGAATGCTTAGGTTCTCTAAGCGCAATCCGGAGGCGGGTTACTACGACGTCATCGGCCATGGGTCACCCGACGGCCTTTCCGGGATGTCGGCTGAAGAGTTGGCGGCCAAGATTGCGTCGAGTTCGGGTGGGCAGAACATCCGCCTGCTGTCGTGTCAGACTGGTTGTCCAAGTGGAACATTTGCTCAGGATTTGTCGAATAGGCTCAGGGTGCGGGTGATGGCCCCGACGACTGACATTGGCGCGAGTGGGAGCGGAAAGACGCTGGACATGTACGGAGGTCAGTGGCGATGGTTCGACCCGAACTGACGCTTATTGGATACTGGCGTAGAGAGGCGGGCGCTGGGCGGCCGGATGACGACCGCTGGCCATCGCCCGCCGCGTTCGTCGACCCCTTTTGGGATGTCGACGAGCGAGATTCGGTCGCCGAGTACCTCGGCCGCGGCTTCGTTGTCCGAGCGTGCATGGGTTATTCGCCGTGCAGGCTCTGCGATCTGGAGACGAACGGGAACCTTGAGTTGAGCGATGGCGTCTATGTCTGGCCCGAGGGCTTGGAGCATTACGTCCGCAACCACGCAGTCCGGCTGCCGGAGCCCTTCGTTTCCCACGTGATGGCGTCAATCGACGCATTCGAGTCGGCCAGCCGGGACGAGTCGTGGTGGCACTCGTTCGCTGACTAACTAGCCGCCGGCGTCGGCGAGGACCGTGATGTCGCTTTGGTGACGAGGGCGTCGATCAGGGCTCATGACGAGGGCGAGGTCTACCTTGCTGAGCCTTGGAGTGGGTGGCGAGATGCTCGCAGCCTGAGTAAGCCCCCGTGATGGCGTCGAAGCCTCAACGTGAGCCGGACGGTGACGTCGACGCCGGGCGTGATGGGACCGCACTCGTAACGGCTGGTCTGGCCGGTGTCGCCGCCGATCTCTGAGGCCCTGAGGTGTTCAAGGTAAGTCGCGGTGTGATCGACCTGAGGAACTACCGCCGGCGAGGTGGCGGGTCACAGCGGCTCGAAACACACTCGTCGTCATGAGGGGTACCGACGGTGGGACGTCCTGCTGAGAAGGATCCTAGGCCATGGCGGCAGTCCAGCACCGAAGTCCGAGATCGGCCCGGCGCGAGGTCCGAGGCTGTGGAGAACTGCCGCCGGAACAGGGCCTGTGGAGCGAAAGTGGCGGCTTTCGCCGTGATTGCCCGCGCGTCGGACCCCGCTTGTAAGGTGTTCGATGTCATGCGCGGGAGATCCCAACGATGCGCAGATGCGCCGCAGGACGGACGACACTCGAAACTCGAGGATCACTTTCATGGACTACAAGGTTGCTGACCTGAGCCTGGCCGAGTTCGGTCGCAAGGAGCTCACCCTCGCCGAGCACGAGATGCCGGGCCTGATGGAGATGCGTCGTCGGTACGCCGCGTCGCAGCCCCTCAAGGGCGCCCGCATCGCCGGCTCGCTGCACATGACGATCCAGACCGGCGTGCTGATCGAGACGCTGACCGCGCTCGGCGCCGACGTCCGCTGGGCCACCTGCAACATCTTCTCGACCCAGGACCACGCCGCCGCCGCGGTCGTCGTCGGCAAGGGCACCGTCGAGGACCCGCAGGGCACGCCCGTCTTCGCCTGGAAGGGCGAGACCCTGGCGGAGTACTGGGACGAGGCCGAGAAGGTCTTCCAGTTCAAGGACGCCGAGGGCAACGCCATCGGCCCGAACATGATCCTCGACGACGGCGGCGACATCACGCTGCTCGTCCACAAGGGCACCGAGTTCGAGAAGGCCGGCGCCGTCCCGGGCCAGGACTCCACCGACAACGAGGAGTACAAGGAGGTCCTCCGGGTCCTCGCGCGCTCGCTCGACAACGACCCGACGTACTGGACCAACATCGGTGCCGGCATCAAGGGCGTCACCGAGGAGACCACCACCGGCGTGCTCCGCCTCTACGACCGGTTCAAGGACGGCTCGCTGCTGTTCCCGGCGATCAACGTCAACGACTCGGTGACCAAGTCGAAGTTCGACAACAAGTACGGCTGCCGCCACTCGCTCATCGACGGCATCAACCGCGGCACCGACGTGATGATCGCCGGCAAGACCGCGGTCGTCTGCGGCTACGGCGACGTGGGCAAGGGCTCCGCGGAGTCGCTGCGAGGCCAGGGCGCCCGCGTCATCATCACCGAGATCGACCCGATCTGCGCGCTGCAGGCGGCGATGGACGGCTACGAGGTCAAGCGCCTGGAGTCGGTCGTCGACTTCGCCGACATCTTCATCACCACCACGGGCAACTTCGACATCATCCGCGTCGAGCACTTCGAGCGGATGAAGAACCAGGCCATCGTGGGCAACATCGGTCACTTCGACAACGAGATCGACATGGCCGGTCTCGCGAAGATCCCGGGCATCGTCAAGGACGAGATCAAGCCCCAGGTCCACCAGTGGATCTTCCCCGACGGCAAGAAGATCATCGTGCTGTCCGAAGGCCGCCTGCTCAACCTCGGCAACGCGACCGGTCACCCGTCGTTCGTCATGTCGAACTCCTTCACCAACCAGGTGCTCGCGCAGATCGAGATCTTCACCAAGCTCGAGGAGTACCCGATCGGCGTCTACGTGCTCCCGAAGCACCTGGACGAGGAGGTTGCCCGCCTGCACCTCGACGCCATCGGCGTGGAGCCTGACCGAGTCTCAACCAGGCGCAGGCCGACTACCTGGGCGTCCCCGTCGAGGGCCCCTACAAGTCGGACCACTACCGCTACTGAGTCTGTTCGGCGCGAGCGTGTCGCCGCTGGTCGCCGCCTCCACGGCGGCGCCACGCTGCCGCGCTCCCGCAGCCCTCGCACCCACTCGGGTGCGGGGGCTGCGTCGTCTGCGCCCCTAAGATGGTGGACATGACATCCGTCGCCGGCGCGCCGTACCCCACCCGGGGGCGCGTGCTCGTCGTCGACGACGACGCCCCGCTGGCGGAGATGCTGAGCATCGTGCTGGGCCAGGAGGGCTTCGAGAGCCGGGTCTGCCCGCGCGGCGACAGTGCGCTCGCGGAGTTCCGCGACTACCGGCCCGACCTCGTCCTGCTCGACCTGATGCTGCCGGGCAAGGACGGCATCGACGTGTGCAAGGAGATCCGGGCCGAGTCCGGCGTACCGATCGTCATGCTCACCGCCAAGGGCGACACCGTCGACGTGGTGGTGGGTCTGGAGTCGGGCGCCGACGACTACGTCGTCAAGCCGTTCAAGCCCAAGGAGCCTGGTGGCCCGCATCCGGGCGCGGGTACGACGCACCGAGCCGGTCCCGCCGGAGACCCTCGCGATCCGCGACCTCCAGATCGACGTGGCCGGGCACTCAGTGTCCCGCGACGGCCAGGAGATCTCGCTGACGCCGCTGGAGTTCGACCTGCTGCTGTGCCTGGCGCGCCGGCCCGGCCAGGTGCTGAGCCGGCAGGTGCTGCTGGAGGAGGTCTGGGGCTACCACCACGCGGCGGACACGCGCCTGGTCAACGTGCACGTGCAGCGGCTGCGCTCCAAGGTGGAGCACGACCCCGAGCACCCCGAGATCGTGCTGACCGTCCGGGGGTCGGCTACAAGGCCGGCTCGGCGTAGCGTGCTGCGCGAGCCTGTGGACCCGCGTCGCCCCCGCGGTACGACGAGCGCTGACCTTCTGGCGCCGGTCGATCCAGGCGCGCGTGGTGGTCAGCACCGTGGTGCTGTCCGCGGTGGTGGTCAGTGCCGTCGGCTGGATCCTGCTGCAGCAGACCCGGCAGGGCCTGCTCGACCACCGGGTGGACGTGGTCCTCGGCGAGGTGGACGCCGAGGTGTCGGACGCGACCGACCGCCTGGAGGCCGCGTCGGGCCGTGAGGTCAACGTCAGCCGCCAGCAGCGCGACCTGGTGGACCCGATCATCGAGCGCGGCGACAGCCGCGGCTACAGCGTGGTGCTGGCAGGCCCCGAGGGCGAGGACATCCCGCTGCGCGAGGGCGGCGGCGAGTACACCGGCGGCCTGGACCTGGTCAGCGTCCCGGAGTCCCTGGAGGCGCACTTCGACGGCGCCAACCGCACGGCCGCCTGGACCTACACCGACATCGTCACCAAGCGCGACGGCGAGGAGGAATCGGTCCCCGGGCTGATCGTCGGCTCGCAGGTGCAAGCTGCCCTCGGACGGCAAGACCTACACGCTCTACTTCCTCTTCCCCCTGACCGAGGACCAGGAGACCCTGGGCCTGGTGACCAACGCCCTGCTCACCGCCGCCGGGCTGCTCATCGTGCTGGTCGCGGGCCTGACCTGGCTGGTCACCCGGCAGGTGGTCACCCCGATCCGGCTCGCCCGCCGGGTCGCCGAGCGGCTCGCGGCCGGGCGCCTGCAGGAGCGGCTGCAGGTCACCGGCGAGGACGACATCGCTCGCCTGGCGTACTCCTTCAACCAGATGGCGACCAGCCTGCAACGCCAGATCCGCCAGCCTGGAGGAGCCTGAGCCTGGGTGCAGCGGCGGTTCGTCTCCGACGTCTCCCACGAGCCTACGCACCCCGCTGACGACGGTGCGGATGGCGTCGTACGTGCTCCACGACGCGCGCGAGGACTTCGACCCCGCCACCGCGCGGGCCGCCGAGCCTGCTGCAGGCCGAGCCTGGACCGGTTCGAGAACCTGCTCGTCGACCTGCTCGAGATCAGCCGCTTCGACGCGGGCGCCGCCGTGCTCGCCCCCGAGGACGTGGACCTCGGCGAGGTCGTCGAGCGGGTCGTCGCGGCCGCCCAGCCGCTGGCCGACCAGCGCGGCGTGCGGGTGGTGGTGGAGCACCCGGCGCAGGACGTACGCGCGGAGGTGGACTCCCGCCGCGTCGAGCGGATCCTGCGCAACCTGGTCACCAACGCGATCGACCACGCCCTGGCCGACGACCCCACCGAGGCGGTCCTGGTCCGGCTCGCCTCCGACGAGGAGGCGGTCGCGATCACCGTGCGCGACCACGGCGTCGGGCTCGCGCCGGGGGAGGCGGCGATGGTGTTCAACCGGTTCTGGCGCTCGGACCCCGCCCGGGCCAGGGTCAGCGGCGGCACCGGCCTCGGGCTGGCGATCGCCCAGGAGGACGCGCACCTGCACGGCGGTTGGCTGCAGGCGTGGGGGCGCTCCGGGCAGGGCGCGCAGTTCCGGCTCACCCTGCCGCGGCGCGCAGGGGTCGGCCTGCGGCACAGCCCGCTGCCGCTGATCCCCGAGGACGCGGTGTCCTCGGACGCGGCGCTGGGCGCCGTCGTACCGGCTCCGGAGGGGGAACGATGAGACGAGTGCTCCCGGCGGTCCTCGCCGTCGTCGCGCTGCTGCTGGCCGGCTGCGTGTCGATGCCGAGCAAGGGTCCGGTCGTGGACAGCCCGGTGATCGGTGGCGCCGACACCCGCCGCGCCAGCGACATCGACGCGCGACCGCCGGGGGAGGGGGCCTCGCGCTCGGACATCGTCGGCGGCTTCCTGGACGCGATGACCGCGTGGCCGGTGCAGATCAACGTGGCGAAGAAGTACCTCACCGAGGAGGCGGCCGCCGGCTGGAACCCCGAGCAGCGCACCATCGTGTACACCGACGTGCAGCCGGTCCGCGAGTCCGGCGGTGCGGTCCAGGTCCGGCTCACCGCCGCGGACGCGCTCGACGAGGCGGGGGCCTGGACCGGCGCGCTGTCCGGCACGGACCTCCAGGCTGAGCCTTCCGGCTGACGGTCGAGAAGGGCGAGTACCGCATCGTCGACCCGATCGACGCGCTCGTCGTGCCGGCCACCTGGTTCCAGCAGCGCTACCGCCAGGTCTCGCTCTACTACTTCGACCCGATCGCGCAGATCCTGGTCCCGGAGCCGGTGTTCGTGCCGCAGGGCGACCAGGCTCGCGACCAGCCTGGTGGCCGGGCTGCTCGAGGGTCCGCCGCCGCGGGCGCGCCAGGTGGTGCGCTCGTTCGTGCCGCGCGGCCTCGCGGTGGGGCTGTCCGTGCCGGTCGACGACCGCGGGGTCGCCGACATCAACCTGGTGGGCGACGCGCCGCGGCTGACCGCCGAGGAGTCCGAGTCGATGCTGGCCCAGCTCGCGTGGACCCTGCGCCAGGACCCCAGCATCAAGGCGCTGCGCGTGACGATGGGTGGGGAGGACCTGCCGATCCCGGGTGGGGCCTCGCAGTTCCCGGTGGACGGGGGCCAGGCCTTCGACCCCGCGGGCGACAAGGCCACCGGTCAGGCTCTTCGGCATCAGCCGGGGGCAGGCTCGTCTCCGGTACAGCGGGGGACCTGAGCGTCGCGACCGGCCCGTTCGGGCGTACCGACGCCGGTCTGGTCGCCGTGGCCGTGCGACCCGACGCGAGCGAGGCGGCCGGGGTGGACGCCGGCGGGAGCCGCGTCCGGCTGGCCCCGGTCCGCGGCGACGAGAGCCTCGGCCGCGCCGCGCACCGTGCTCACCGGCGGCAGCTTATGCCCGCCCGTCGTGGGACTTCGCCGGCCGGTTGTGGGTGCTCGACCGCAGGCGCGGGGGTGCGCGGGTCTGGCTGGTCGAGGGCGACCAGGTGCGGCAGGTCGTCGTCCCCGGGGTGAGCGGACGGGCCGCGCGCTCCCTCATCGTGTCCCGCGACGGCACCCGGCTCGTCGGCGTGGTCCGGACCGCCGGGGGCGACGAGGTGCGCGGCGCACGCGTCCTCGTCAACGGCCGTGGCCGGGTCGCCGGGATCCGCGCGCCCGGCCTGGTCCGCGCCGCGCAGGGGACCCAGATCGACGACCTCGCCTGGACCACGCCGATCCGCGTCGGCCTGCTGACGACGACGGCACCTGGCGTGCTCTACGAGGTCGACGTGGTCGCCGCCGACGGCGCCTCGGTCGGCGTCGACGTCATCTCGACCATCGTCTCCGGCCGCCTCGTGGGCCTCGCGGCAGCCCCCGCCGAGGGCTCGGCGATGCTCGCGGTCTACGGCGACCGGTACGTCAACATGGTCGACCAGCACGAGTACCCGACCGGCGCGACACCCCTCACCCAGACTCGACTTCGCCGGCTGAGCCACTTCCCGGCCCGGTTCGTCCACAGATCGGGCCACGGCCCTTGGCGGGGCCCGCCGGGCTTGGTGGAGTGGGCACATGGCCGCCTCCCACGACCTCGCCGACGGGTTCGGCGACCTGGTCCTCGGCGTCGCCTGCGTCGGCTGCGGCCGGCCTGGGCGCGCGCTGTGCCGGTCCTGCGCCGCCCGGCTGCCCGACGTGGCCGTGCCGCGGTGGCCCTCGCCGACACCGGCGGGCCTGGTGCCGCCGTACGCCGTGGGGGACTACGACGACCTCCTGCGTGCCCTCGTGCTCGCCCACAAGGAGCACCGGGTGCTCACCCTCGCCCGCCCGCTCGGCGACCTGCTGGCGGGCTCCGTGGTCGCGGCCCGGGCCGGACCCGGCCGGCCCCTCGTGCTCGTCCCCGTGCCCTCGCGACCGCGGGCGGTGCGGCAGCGCGGGCACGACCCCACCCTCGCGATGACCCGCGCGGCCGCGCACGTGCTCGCCGGTGACGACGTCCCGGTCGTCGTCGCCCGGCTGCTGCGGGTGCGTCCTGGTGTCCGCGACCAGGCCGGCCTCGACGCCGGGGAGCGGGCGCGGAACCTCGCCGGGTCGATGGCGGTCTCCTCGGCCGCCGTACGACGGCTGGCGCGGCGGGTGCCCCGTGCCCACCTGGTGCTGTGCGACGACGTCGTGACCACCGGAGCGACGCTGCGCGAGGCCCAGCGCGCGCTGGAGGCATCGGGCCTGCCGGTGCGGGCCGCGGCGCTCGTCGCGGCGACCCGGCGCAAGGTCGCCACGGCCAACTTCGGGTGAAGCCTTTCGTCGGCCATCTCGACGGACTAACGTCTCTGCATGGAGTCCGTCCGGGTCCGTGGTTGCGCCGCACCGGCGGAGCACGCGCTCGGCCGGGTGTGGCTAGCCGATGCCAGTCGCAGGCGAAACGGTCCACGTAAGCCGGCCTCCGGGCCGGTGATCACGGTGCGGCTTAGTCGTAAGTCCTGCCTCGGAACGGACGTCAGACACGTCCGCCCCCGGGAGAAGGCCGGTAGTGGCACCAAGGCTGCGGAAGCCTCAGCAGGCGGGTGTGGGGACGAAGACCAGGTCGGCCGGGCGGACTCCTCCTATGGCGCGAGCGCGGCTTCGCCGCGGCGGTCGGCAGCAAGGCTCGCTGGGCGCGCGGCTCTCGCCGCGCTGCCGCGCCGCAGTTGGCTTGGAGAGATGGCCGGGCCCGCCTGGCGGCAAGCCTCGAGCAACGCGTTGCCGCAGCCTGCGTTTCCTGCGCCCGTCACCACGAGTTTGTTCACACGTCCCGTCCAGAGTCGGCGGGAGAACCCATCACCGAATCCCTTGGAGGTAACTGATGGACGTTGTGGTCACCGGAAGGCACTGCGAGATCTCTGACCGGTTCCGAGAGCACGCCACCGAGAAGCTCGCGAAGCCTGGAGAAGCACGACCACCGGATCATCCGGGTGCACGTCGAGGTCGATTGCGAGCCGAACCCCCGTCAGCACGACTCCTCCATCCACGTGGAGTCTCACCGCCTACTCCAAGGGGCCCGTCATCCGGGCCGAGGCGGCTGCCGACGACAAGATGGCGGCGCTCGACCTCGCGCTGGACAAGATGGCGGCCCAGATGCGCCGGGCGGCGGACCGGCGGCGGGTGCACCGCGGCCGTCGTACGCCGGTGTCGGTGGGCAAGGCCCTGTCCGACGTCCCCGTGGACGGGTACGCCGACACGGTGGCCGAGGAGGACAACGTCGCCATCGAGCGCCAGGTCGGCCCGATCACGGTCACCGGCGACGGTCCGCTCGTCGTCCGGGAGAAGACCCACCCCGCCAGCCCGATGACCCTCGACCAGGCCCTGTATGAGATGGAGCTCGTCGGGCACGACTTCTACCTGTACGTCGACAAGGAGAGCGAGCGACCGGCGGTGGTCTACCGCAGGCGCGGCTACGACTACGGTGTCATCTCGCTCGAGGTGGACGCCCGAGGAGAGTGACCAGCAGATGGCGCGAGGACCGGTCGGGTGTCCGGACGGGCGCCCGGCCGGGCGCGGCGGAAGTGGTCCCTGCCCACCCCTGCCGCCCAGACGTGCCATGATGCCGCTGTGGCGAGTGGGAATCCGTCCGGAGCCGTGGGTCTGGGGAACCCGGTGAGCGAACCGGTCCGTGTGGTCGTGGTCGACGACCAGGAGCCGTTCCGGCGCGGCCTGACCATGCTCCTGGGCATCGAGCAGGGCATCGACGTCGTCGGTGAGGCGAGCAGCGGTGCCGAGGGCGTGGCGCTGGTCGTGGGCGCCGTGCCCGACGTGGTGCTCCTCGACGTACGAATGCCCAAGCAGTCCGGGATCGAGGCGTGCGTCGCGATCAAGGAAGCGGTGCCGACCACCAAGATCATCATGCTGACGATGTCCGACGACGAGGCCGACCTGTACGAGGCGGTCAAGAGCGGCGCCTCGGGCTACCTGCTCAAGGACTCCTCCATCGAGGAGGTCGCCCAGGGCATCCGGGTCGTCGCCGACGGCCAGTCCCTGATCAGCCCGTCGATGGCGGCCAAGCCTGATCGACGAGTTCAAGACGATGGCGAAGCCGGAGCGTGCGGCTGGCCCGGCCCTCAAGCTCACCGAGCGCGAGACTCGAGGTGCTGCGCCTGGTCGCGAAGGGCCTGAGCAACCGCGACGTGGCGCACCAGCCTGGCGATCAGCGAGAACACCGTCAAGAACCACGTCCGCAACATCTTGGAGAAGCTTGCGCACTGCACTCGCGCATGGAGGCGGTCATGTACGCCGTGCGTGCCAAGCTCGTCGAGCTCGACTGACGGCCGGCAGGGGCGACCTTTCGCCCCACCCGGCTGAAGGGTCACCTCCAGGTGACGGGCTCGCCTTCGTCCAGGTCGTAGTCGCCCCCGGAGGAGGCGAAGACCACGCGGTCGACGACGTCGCCCTTGTCGGCGATCAGGGGCAGGCAGGACTTCAGCGTCGCTCCCGGCTGGACGTCGCTGGCGAAGAAGGCGACCTCGCAGACCGGGAAGTCGCCGAACGCCGTCAGCCTGCGCCGCCGTCCTGGAGCCGTCGATGACGCCCTGGAGCATGGCGCCGGGAGTGAACGAGGCCAGCCCGTTGCCGTCCTGCGAGACGACCTCCACCTGGACCTCGACGTAGAACGGGGTGTGCTCCGAGGCGTCGAAGTCGTCGATCTTGACGTTCGCCAGGTCCTCGCTCGTGCCCTGGCGGATGTCGGTGACGGTCGGCCTTGACCACGCCGTTGGCACCCGGGCCGTTGGTCACCGGCACGGTCGCGCTCTCGCCGAGTGCCAGGGTGGTCCCCGGCGGCGTCAGGTCGCCCGAGCCGCCCGAGCCGCCCGAGCCCGTGCTCGGCGCGTCCGTGGGGTCCTCCGAGTCCGGGCTCGGCTTCTCGCTCGGCGTCCGGGTCGTTGGTTCGGCGACGGGGCCGGGGTCGTCGTCGCCGTCGCGGGTCAGCAGCACGATGACGAGTCCCGCCACGACGACGAGGAGCACGAGCACCGTGGCGCTGCCGGCGACGAGGGGGCCCTTGCCCTTGGGCGGCGGCGGTCCGTACGGCGGCGGACTCGGGTCATAGGGCTGCTGCGACATGGCGGATCCGTTCGTCGGGCGCGGGAGCGATGAAGAGCCGACGGTAGGCGGAGCGATCAGCAGGTTGGCGATCTCCCACCACCGCAACTGATATCGCGGCGGCGCTGTCGGCGGACCTCCGTAGGCTCACCGCGTGAGCAGCACGCAGTCCCTCTCGCGCGCGCAGGCGCGGCGGGTCGCACTGGCCGCGCAGGGCTTCCTCGACCCGCCACACGCCGTACCGACCCTGCGGACCTTCGACCGCACCCTCGCACGCACCGGCGTGCTCCAGGTCGACAGCGTCAACGTGCTGCAGCGCGCGCACCTGATGCCGCTGTACTCCCGGATGGGGCCCTACGACGTCGACCTGCTCCGCCGGGCGTCGAGCGGGCGGCAGCGGCGGGTGGTGGAGTACTGGGCGCACGTGCAGGCCTACATGCCGGTCGAGCCTGTGGCCGGTGATGAGGCACCGCATGGACCACTACCGGGCCCGGCGCGGCAAGTGGTCCTTCGTGGCGGAGGACGACGCGCTGGAGGCCGCGCTGCTCGCGGAGATCGCCGAGCGGGGTGCCAGCACCGCGCGTGAGACTCGACGACGGCCTGCCACGCAGCAAGGACCACTGGGGGTGGAACTGGTCGCGCACCCGGCGGGTCCTCGACTACCTCTTCACGGTCGGCGACCTGGCGATCGCCGGGCGCAACAGCCAGTTCGAGATCCGCTACGACCTGCCCGAGCGCGTCCTCCCCGCCCGGTACGTCGACGCCCCCGCCCTGCCCGCCGCCGAGGCCCACGTCGAGCCTGGTCCGCCGTGCCGCCCGTTCCCACGGGGTCGCGAGTGCGCAGTGCCTGGCCGACTACTACCGGCTCAAGGTGGGCGAGGCCCGGCCCGCGATCGACGCGCTGGTCGCGGCGGGTGAGCCTGGAGCCGGTGAGCGTGGCGGGGTGGAAGCGCCCGGCGTACCTGCACACCGGGGCCCGACTGCCGCGCCGGGTGGGAGCGCGCGCGCTGCTGAGCCCGTTCGACCCGGTGGTGTGGGAGCGGGACCGGGCACTGGCGCTGTTCGACTTCTTCTACCGGATCGAGATCTACGTGCCGGCGGCCCAGCGGGTGCACGGCTACTACGTGCTGCCGTTCCTGCTGGGCGAGCGGATCGTGGGCCGGGTGGACCTCAAGGCGGACCGGCCGACGGGACGGCTGCTGGTGCAGTCGGCCTGGGCCGAGCCGCACGCACCCGCCGAGACGGCGGGCGAGCCTGGCCGCCGGTCCGACCCGGCTCGCGGACTGGCTCGGCCTGGGCGAGATCGTGGTGGCGCCGCGAGGCGACCTGGCGCCGGCGCTGCTGGCCGAGGTGCGCCGTACCTGACGATCCGCGGCGGATCGGGGGCGATCAGGCCCAGAGGTCAGGTACGACGCGGGGCCGGGTCAGGAGTAGAGGCGCTCCAGCACGTCGGCGTACTTGGCGTGGACGACGCGGCGCTTGAGCCTGAGCGTCGGGGTCAGGCTCCTCCGACTCCGCGCTCCACTCGACCGGCAGCAGGCTCCCAGGCCTTCACCTGCTCGGGCCGCGAGAGCCGCGCGTTCGCGGCGTCCACGGCCTGCTGCGCGACGGCGAGCAGGGCCGGGTGCTGGGCGAGACTCGGCGAGCGAGGCCCCGGCGGGGATGCCGAGCCTGGGCGGCCACCAGGGGCGCGATCTCGGCGTCGAGGGTGAGCACGGCGACGACGTAGGGCCGGCCCTCGCCGAAGACCGGGGCGTGCCCCACGACCGGGCTCTCCTTGAGGTAGTTCTCGATGTTGGAGGGCGCGATGTTCTTGCCGGAGGAGGTCACGATGATCTCCTTCTTGCGGTCGACCACCTTGAGGAAGCCGTCGTCGTCGAGTCTCGCCGATGTCGCCGGTGTGCACCCACCCGTCGGCGTCGATGAGTCCGGCGGTCGCGGACTCCTGCCGGTAGTAGCCCTGCGAGGCGACCGGCCCGCGGGCGAGGATCTCGCCGTCCTCGGCGAGCGAGATCTCGATGCCGGGCAGCGCCCGGCCGACCGTGCCGAGCCGGAACTGGTCGGGACCGCACGCCGTGACGGCGGCACAGGTCTCGGTCATGCCGTAGACGTCGTAGATCCGCATCCCGAGGCCGGCGAAGAAGCGGGCCACCTCCAGCGGCATCGGTGCCGCCGCGGAGGCGGCCCACTCGCAGCGGTCGAGGCCGAGCATCGCACGCAGGAAGGCCAGCAGGCCGGCGTCCGCCGCCTGGTAGCGGGCCTCCAGGCTCGGGGAGACGGTGCTGCCGGACTGCAGCGCCTCGACGTGCTCCAGGCCGGTGGCGAGCGCGCCCTCCACCTGGGCCCTCCGCTCCGGGTCGGTCTCCGCGGCGAGCCTTGGCGGAGAGGCCGGTCTTGATCTTCTCCCACACCCGCGGGACTCCGAAGAAGCGCGTCGGGTGCACCTCGCCGAGCGCGCCCACCAGCAGCGCGGGGTCGGCGACCAGGTGGACGTGCGCGCCGTTGACCTGCGGGATGTACATCCCCAGCGTGCGCTCGGCGATGTGGGCGAACGGCAGGTAGGAGATGAAGTCGTTGTGCTGGGTCGGCGCGGCGACCCGCAGCGAGCAGGCGCACTCGTAGAGCACCGCGTGGTGCGTCAGGACGACGCCCTTGGGGTTCCCTGTGGTTCCGGAGGTGTAGAGGATCGTCAGCGGGTCCTCGGCGCTCACCTCCGCGGTGCGTGCCTCCAGGCTCTGCGGCGTGCTCGGCCCGCCACGCCGCACCGGCGGCGAGGAAGGCCTCCCAGGTGACGAAGCGCTCGTCGTCCGCGGGCGGCTCGGCGTCGATCACGACGACCCGGCGGATCGAGGTGCTCTCCTCGAGCGCCCTCGCCCAGCGGGCCAGGTGGTCGGCGGTCTCGAGGACCACGACCGTGGGCTCGGCGTGCCCGGCGACGTACGCGACCTGCTCGGGCGAGAGCGTGTTGTAGACCGACATCGAGATCGCGGCGGCGTGCACGGCACCGAGGTCGGCGACGACGTGCTCGATCCGGTTGCCGGCCATCAGCGCCACCCGGTCGCCGGCCCCGACCCCTGCGGCCAGCAGTGCGCCGGCGGCGTCGAGCGCCTGCTCGCGCAGGTCGTTCCAGGACAGCGTGCGCCAGCCCGGTGCGTAGCCACCGGACAGGTCGATGCCGACCTTGTCGGAGTACGCCGGTCGGTCGCCCTCCGCGGCCACGGTCCGGGCGAGGGCGACCGGCAGGGTGAGACCGGCGATCTCCGCCTCGATCTCGGCGCGCACGGCCAGCGTGGCGGCCTGGGTGTCGTTGCTCATCGGGGTTCCTCTCGGGTGGGGGTCATTGCCGGGGGACGTTGGTGGAGCCGCGGCCCTGGGTGCCGGGCGGCGGGTCCGTGCAGCGCACGCCGGTGACCGGTGCGCGGCGGGTGGTGTCCTGCACGTCGCGCTGCACGGAGCGGTCGTAGACGCAGTTCTTGAGGATCCGCGGCACCAGCACCACGCGGCCGCTGCCACCGCGCGTGCTGCCCGCCATCACGTCGGCCTGCGCCGGCGCCCAGTCCAGCCAGTGCTGCAGGCCGCGCAGGTGCCGCGCCGCCATCTCCGTGAGCGGCACGCCGGAGCGCAGCATCCGCCGCAGCTCGGGCGAGGCCTGCTGCCACCAGCGCTCGAGCCGGGGCAGCAGGTCCAGCGACGACACGACGGTACGACGCACCGACGGTGTCGCCGCGGCCAGCGATCGCGCGATGGCCTCCAGGTCCGCGGACATCCGGCGGATCTCGGGGAGAGCTCCGCGGCGGTGGCCAGCGGCCGCTCCGCGCGCCGCGCCAGCGTGGTCAGGTCGGGCTCGAGCCGGCGCAGCAGCGCGAAGGCGGTCTCCATCTCGATGGCGAGCGCACGCAGGTCCACGTCGTCCTCGCCGCCGCCGAAGATCGCCTGCGTCTCGGTCGCGATGGTGCGGATGTCGCCGACGTCGAGGTGCGCCATCAGGCCCTCGGCGTGGGCGAGCACCTCGGGCACGCTCACGGGCACGCTCGTGGCCGCGACCGGAACCCGGCCGCCGTCGGCGAGGAAGGGACCCTCGCCGGTGCGCGGTCGCACGTCGAGGTACTGCTCGCCGACCGCCGACAGGTTGCGCACCTCCATCGCGCTGTCGGTGGGGATCTCGACGTCGGAATCGATCTCCAGGCTCCGCGACCGCGCCGACGCCGGGGGAGTCACCGAGCCGGACCTCGGTCACCTCGCCGATGCGCTGACCGCGGTAGGTGACGACGGAGCCCTCGTGCAGCCCGGCGGCCTGGGGAAGCTCGACGGTGAGGTGGTACGGGTTGCGGAAGAGCGAACCGCCGACGACCGTGTCGGCGACGTACAGGACGCCGGCGACGAGGATCACCAGGATCAGCGTCTGGGCGAGGTGGCTCCGGCGCCGCCACCGGCGCGCACTGCTGTGGAGCTCGGCGTCGGTCATCGTCCCCCCGTGTCGAGCAGGGCACCGGGGTCGAGCACGAAGGTCAGGTCGAAGTTCGCGAAGTCGCCGGGTGCGGCCCTGTCGCTGCCGCTCGCGAAGGCGATCAGCCCCTTCATCACGCCGTCGATGTCGGCCCGTCCACGCAGCAGCGTGGTGAGCACCGGCCTCATGTCCCTCAGCCTGAGCGACCAGGTCGCGGCGCACGGCCGCGGTCAGCGGGGTGGCGACCGCGTCGAAGCGGTTCAGCGACTCCATCGCGAGCACCAGGTCCGCGCGCTGGACGTCGAAGGAGGTCACCAGGGCGGTCAGGTCCGTCAGCGAGCGGGTGATCTCCGGCAGGTCGCCGGCCAGCCGCTTCGTCAGCCGGTCCAGGGACGCGGTGAGCCGGTCGACCCGCGGGAGGTCCGCGTTGAGGTCGGTCACGGCGACGTCGAGCCTCGCCAGCAGTCGTCGTACGTCGCCCGCGTTGCCGGTCAGCGCGGTGTTGAGCCTGGGTGATGATCGTGGAGATGTCGGTGAAGTTCGCCGCCGGTCACGACCGTGGAGAGCGACGAGAGCAGGTCGGTGACGTCCGGCGCGGAGCCTGGTCGCACTGGCCGGCAGCGTCTCGCCGGCCGCGAGCACCCGGCCCTGGGTGCCGGGGAAGAGCCTGCACGAACGCCGTTCCCATCGGGGAGGTCAGCCGGATCTCCGCCCGCGAGCCGGCCCGCAGCCGCACCGAGGTGGACAGCGCGAGCCTCCACCTCCGCGACGTACTCGCCCGCCTCGACGGAGGTCACCTGGCCGACCGTGGCGCCGTCGAGCCTGACCGGCGCGTCCACGGGCAGGTTGAGGGCGTCGGTGAACTCCACCGTCACCGGGTACGTCGGGCCGTCCACCAGCCTTCGGCAGCGGCACGTCCTCCAGGCTCAGCCCGCACCCGGCGGTCGTCGCGGCGAGGGCCAGCAGCAGTGCGGCGAGCGCGCCGCGCACGCGGGTCACGGGATGCCTCCCGGGAGGCCGTCGTACAGGCCGTCGAGGAGGGGGTCCAGGGCGCCGGTGCCGTCCGAGGTGAAGAGCAGGCCGCACAGCCTGCTGCCCGCCGGCCCGAGGGTGCCGGCGAAGGTCAGGCAGGTGTGGCTGCGGAAGGCCGCGGAGAACGGGCCGGCGCTGAACGCGAACTGCACGCGCAGCCGGCCGAGGTCCCAGTCGTAGGCGCGGGAGAAGTTCTCCGCCATCGTCGGCATCACGTCGAAGGCCTCGCTGAGCGAGTCCTGGTGGTCGCGTACGACGTCGACCACGTCCGCCAGGCCGGCGAGGTCGGCGCCCAGCACACTGCCGTTCCTCCGCAGGAAGTCCGTGGTCAGGCGGGTCAGGCGGTCGAGGCTGCCGAGGGTGGCGACCAGGCTCCTGGCGCTGGCCGGCGAGGACCCGGGTCGTGCCGGCGGTGGCGCGGGTGAAGTCGCGGATGCTGCGGTCACGGCGGGACAGACTCGGTGACGAGCCGGACCAGGTTCCTCGAGACCGCGGTCAGGTCGGCGTCCTTGGAGCTCACCACGCCGAGCGCGTCGCGGCTCTCGGCCAGCGCCCGGCGCAGGTGGGCGCCGTTGCCCTTCAAGGCACTCGCGGTGGTGGCGAGCAGGTCGCCGAGACCGGCCCCGCCCCTGCCCTTGCCGAGCCCGGAGTCGAGCGCCAGCACGAGGTCGTCGATGGCCTTCGCGATCTCGTCCACGGTCGCGGGGGAGCGGGTGTGGTCGGCGGCGATGTGGGCGCCGGTGGCGAGCGTGGGGCCGCCGTCCCAGGCCGGCCCGAGCCTCGATGAAGCGGTCCGTCACGAGCGAGCCCTGGAGGATCTCCGCACCTGCGTCGCGGGGGACGCGGGAGCCGGGTGCCAGGTGCATGACGACCCGCATCGTCGTGCCGCGCGGCCGGACCTCCACGATCTCGCCGATCCGTACGCCGAGGTAGGTGACGTCGTTGCCGACGTAGACCCCGGTGGTGTCGGCGAAGTCGGCGGTCACGACGAGGTCGCCGGGATCCTCGCCGCCCAGCCAGCCCGCGAGTCGCGCACCGGAGAGGGCGAGGGCGAGCACGAGCACGCCGCCGAGGGCGGCGAGGACGGTCCGGCGCCTCACTTGCAGTCCTCCGGCGTGATCGAGCAGACCAGGTCGTCCGGGACGATCGCCCAGGGCGCGTTGACGCCGAGCCACGGACCGTCGCCGGTGGCGTTGGTGAAGACCCGCATCGTCGGCCCGGCGAGGGTCATCGTGCGGTCGAGGTCCTTGCGGTGCTGCTGCAGCACCTTCAGCACGCTCTGCAGGTCGCGCAGTGCCGGGGCGAGCCTGCGGCGCGCTGCGTCGTACGACGGTCGTCAGGCCGGTCACGAAGCGGTGCGCGTCGCGCAGCAGCACGCGCAACGTCTCCTTGCGCTGCTGGACCATCAGCATCACCGCGGTGCCGTTGGTCATCACCCGGTCCAGGGCGTCGGTCTGCCGCAGCACCAGCGAGGTGACCGCCCGGGTCGAGGAGAGGAGGTCGTCGATCTGCTGCTCGCGCCCGGTCACCATCGCCGAGACCCCGGCGATGCCGTCGACGGCGTCGCGCAGCGCGTCCGGGGTGACCTTCAGGTCGGTCGCGAGCACGTCCACGGCCCGTTGGATGCGCTGCAGGTCCAGGGACTCCACCTGGGGCGTGGACTCCAGCCAGAACCGCTCGATCGTGTAGCTTGTCCACCGCGTGCTCGACGGCGATCGTGCCGCCGTCGGCGAGCGCCCGCCCCTTGCCGGGCGAGAGCGCGAGGAAGCGCTGGCCGAGGATCGAGAGCAGCCTTCACCTCCACTGCGCTGTCGTCGGTGATGCCGAGGTCGGCGGGGGCCTTGTCGAGGGAGAAGCCGACGTCCACCTGGTCGCGGTCGGCCGTGACCGTGGCGACCTTGCCGACCCTCAACCCCGCCACCCGTACGTCGTCCCCGGGCTTCAGGCCGGCGGCATGGCGCAGTCGCACGTGGTACTCCGGCGCACCGCCCAGGGTGCGCACGCCCAGCAGCACCAGCCCGAGCACGAGGGCCGCCGCGACGACGCGCAGCGGCCAGCCGAGCCGCGCCATCAGCGGCACCTCCTCGAGTGCCGGTCGCCGGTGACGCCGAGGTCGAGCGTCGTCGGCACACCCTTCAACCCCGCGGCGAGGGTGCAGACGTAGACGTTGAGGTAGCTTGCCGTACCCCAGCGTGCGCAGGTAGGTCTCGAGTTCGCTGCGGCACGGCGGCCCCGGTGCGGGCGAGCAGGTCGCGGCGGCTGGCGAGGTAGGCGATCCACGGCCGGCTCAGGCTCGCGACGTCGACCAGCGGACCGCCCGCCTCCTCGACCACGCCGGCGGCTGTCGCCGACAGGCGCGCGATCCCCTCCAGGCTGGTCGAGATCCGGTCGCGGTCCTGCGCGAGGCCGGCGGTCAGCGAGTCCAGGCCCCGCACCAGGCCGGTGATCTCGGTGCGGTGCGCATCGGTCGTGCGCAGCACGAGGGTGACGTTGTCGACGACCCGGGCGAGGGTGTCCTCGCGGTCGGTGATGCCGGAGGTGAGACTCGGCCGTCTGCTCCAGCAGGTGCTGGATCGTGGGGCCCTGGCCCTGCAGGACCTGCACGATGTTCGTCGCGAGCCTGGTTGAGGTCGCCGGGCTGGAGCAGGTCGAAGACCGGCTTGAAGGCGTTGAACATCGCGGTCAGGTCCAGCGCCGGCCGGGTCCGCGCGAGCGGGATCCGGGCGCCGTCGCGCAGGCGCCGCGCGTCGTCCGCGGCGTCGGGCCGGGCCAGGGCGACGTACCGCTGGCCCATCAGGTTGAGGTAGTCGATGGTCGCCGTGACGTCGTCGTGCAGCACCTGGTCCGCGCCGACGCTCATCGTGACGACGGCGAGCCCGGTCTCCTCGCCGGTGCCGACCCTGGTGCCGGTCACCCGGCCGACCCGCACCCCCGCGACCCGTACGTCGTCCCCGGCCCGCAGCCCGGTCGCGTCCCGGAACACCGCGGTGATCGTGATCGCGTCACCGTGCTGTGCGCGCGACAGGGTGCCGGCGACCATCGCCGTCAGGACCACGGCGAGCAGCGTGAAGAGTGCGACGCCGAGGGTCGCGCCCTTGTGGCGGGCGAGACTCACTGGTTCGGCGGCTCACCGGCACGGCCCCCTCAGGCCGCGGTAGGCCGGGCAGTCGGCGGGATCGCTCGCGTCGTACGGGTCGAGGAGCCTGCGGCGCGAGCACGCCCTCCATCTGGATCCGGCCGTTCTTGACCGCCGCGGCGCCGTTGCGGAGCAGCCTGGGGCACCTTGCGCAGCAGGGAGGCGAAGGCGGGGTAGCGCTGGGCGAAGACCTCCAGGTTCGCCGCGCTCGCGTTGAGCAGGCGCGCGGTCTCCCCGCCGTGTGCGCGCAGGAAGGTGGTCACGCCGTCCTTGCCGTCGAGCAGCCGGGACACGCCCTGCAGCAGCGTGGTGGTCGCCTGCCGCTGCGCCACCAGGGTGCGGGCCAGCGGGCGCGAGTCGCGCAGCGCGGCGACCAGCGGCGGCTCGACGTCGGCCACCAGGTCGCTGTCCTGGGCGAGCAGGTCCAGGTCCCGTCGTACCTGGGGGTGGAGGGCGGCCCACCGCCCGAGGAAGGCGTCGCCGTCGCGGACCATCTGCGCAAGGCGTGCCCCGCGCCCGTCGAGGGAGTCGGCGAGCCTGGGAGAGGGCGAGGTCCCACTGCGCGGGGTCGACGGCGGCCAGCAGTCGCTGGGTCGCGGAGAAGGTGTCCATCAGCCGCAGCGTCGCCCGCGAGGTGTCGGCCGGTACGACGTCGCCGTCGGCCAGGTGCGCGCGGGCGGTCGTGACGGCGGTGGCCCCGGCGGTGCCCCCCGGCGGGGGAGGCCACCAGGTCGACGTACTCGTTGCCGAAGAGGGTGCCCGGGAGCACCCGCGCCCGGACGGCGGCCGGGATGAGGCCGGCGTGCTCGGGCGCCACCAGGACGATCGCGGTCGGACCGTCCCACCCGGTCTCGGCCTTGCGGGCCACCGGGTCGACCTCGACGACGCGACCGACCCGGAGACCGTTGTACTTCACGTCGGAGTTGATGCCGAGGGTGTCGCCGACGGTCGCGAGCCGCACCGTGACCCGTACGTCGCCGCTGATGACGCCGAGGGTCTGCAGAGCGAGCACTCCGGCGAGCAGGCCGAGCGCGGCGAAGCCGGCCAGCCCGGCCAGGGCCAGCCGCAGGCGCAACGTGCCGTGGCCGGCGCGCGCGTGCGGGAAGAGGTACTCGCTCACCGGCTACCCCGAGATCTGCACCTGCTGGTCCGCGCCCCACAGCAGCAGCGTCAGCAGGATGTCGACGACGGTCAGGGAGATGATGCTCGCGCGGATGGCGCGCCCGGTCGCGCGGCCGACGCCCTCGGGCCCGCCGCTGGCGGTGAAGCCGTGGTAGCAGTGGATGAGCGTCACCACGGTGGTCAGGACGACCACCTTGATGGCGGAGTAGAGGACGTCCACGGGCGCGACGAAGGTCTGGAAGTAGTGGTCGTAGGTGCCGGCCGACTGGTGGTAGAACGTCGTCACCATGAAGTCCGTGGCGACGTAGGTCCCGACGAGGCCGATCAGGTAGAGCGGCAGCACCACGATCCAGGCCGCGACCAGGCGGGTGCTGATCAGGTAGGGGACCGGGCGGATCGCCATCGCCTCCAGGGCGTCGATCTCCTCGCTGATGCGCATCGCGCCGATCCGGGAGGTGAACCCGCAGCCGATCCGCGCGGCGAATCCGAGCGCCGCGACCATCGGCGCCAGCTCACGGGTGTTGGCGTAGCCGGAGATGAAGCCGGTCAGCGGCGCCAGGCCGATCACGTCGAGACCCTGGTAGCCCTCCAGGCCGACCTCGGTGCCGGTCAGCGTCGAGAGCAGCAGGACGACGCCGACGACTCCGCCGCCGACCAGGAAGATGCCCGAGCCCAGGGTCACCTCGGCGAGCACCCGCGCGATCTCGCCGCGGTAGCGGGTGAGCGCCACCGGCAGCGCCCGGATCGCGCGCCACGACAGGACGAGCCTGCAGCCCGATGCCGGCCAGCGGGCCGACGACGGCCTTGTCGACGACCTCGACGGGGTCGACCCGTGCGGTGCTCATCCGATCGGACCGCCGGCGAAGGTGCTGTAGACCTGGGAGATCACGAAGTTCGCCGCGAAGAGCAGCACGAAGTTGGTGACGACCGCGCTGGTGACCGCCTCACCGACGCCGGTCGGGCCGCGGCTGGCGCCGAGCCCCTTGTAGGACGCGACGATCGCGCAGATCACCGCGAAGATCGCGGCCTTTGCCAGGGACAGCCACAGGTCGGAGATCTGCGCGAGCGTGGTGACCGAGGCCAGGTAGGCTGCCCGGCGGCAGGTCCTGGACGACCACGCTGATCGAGAGCGTGGTGAGGATCGTGAAGAACATGACCACGCCGTTGAGGAGCACCGCCACGGCGACGATCGCGAACATCCGCGGGACGACGAGCCGCTCCATCACCGACAGGCCCATCACCTCCATCGCGTCGATCTCCTCACGGATCCTGCGCGAGCCGAGGTCGGCGCAGATCGCGGAGCCCGCGACCCCGCTGAGCATCAGTGCGGTGATCAGCGGTGACGCCTGCCGTACGACGGCGAGGGTGTTGCCGGCGCCGGTGAACGCCACCGCGCCGACCTCCTGGGCGAGCACCCCGACCTGCAGGGCCAGGATGATCCCGAAGGGGGACCGAGACGGCGAGCGCCGGGAGCGTGCAGACCCGGACGGCGTACCAGGTCTGGACCACGGTCTCCGCCAGCGGGAAGCGCCGCCCGGTGATCGTGCTCAGGACCGCGCCGAAGACCCGCCGGGTGAAGCGGAGCAGGGCCAGCGAACTCGGCCAACGGCTTGCCGAGGGCGACGACGGCGCGCGGCGGGCTGGTGGCCGACATGGTGCTCCTGCGGGTCGAGGGCTCACTGAGAATGACAGTAGAACTGTCACACCCGAACTGTCCCCGCTCGTGTGACCTACGTCAACCCCGTTCGTTGAAGATCCTGAAACCCGCTCAGGTACGCCTGATCGGGCGTCGCGTGTCTGCATTGCGAGAAGGGTTTGACAGTCGTACTGTGACAGTCATGAGCGCAGCAGCAGGGTTCGAGCCCGGCCCGGAGTCCGACGAGGGCGGCGCCCTGCGCACCGTCGACGAGCTTCGCCGCGGCGGCCGGGCTGACCGTGCGGACCACTCGCTACTACGCCAGTCTCGGCCTGCTCCCGCCGCCGGCGCGCCGCGGCCGGATGGCGTGGTACGACGACAACCACCTCGCCCGCCTGGAGATGATCCGCGCGCTGCAGGGCCACGGATTCACCCTGCAGGCGATCGAGAAGTACCTCGCCTCGCTGCCCGCCGACGCCGGCGTCGAGGACCTCGCCGTCCAGCGCGCCATGCTGACCTCCTGGACGGTGGGCGAGCCGCTCGAGCTCACCCGCCGCCAGGCTCGACCAGCACGCCGGTCGCAGGCTGACCGACGAGGAGGTCACCCTGATCGAGGAGTTCGGCCTGCTGCGCCGGGTGGTCGACGAGCGCGGCGGAGCCTCGGTTCAGCCCGGTCCACGGCTTCGACGTCGCCGTCGAGCCTCCTCCAGGTCGACATCCCGTTCGCCGGGATGCGCGCGGCCGGCGAGGCCATCGAGCGGCACATGTCGGCCCTCGCCGAGGAGCCTGACCTCCGTCCTGCACCACGAGGTCGTCGAGCCCTGGCGCCGCGAGCGCAGCCACTCCTCCCACTCCCGCGAGGACGCCGCGCAGCCTGGAGAACACCATCGGCACCCTGCGCCGGCTCACCCTGGAGGCGATCGTGCGCGGCTTCCAGCGCTCGGCCAACAAGGTGATCACCCGTTCGCTCGACCGCGGCTGAGCCCGCTAGGGTCACCGGCGTGACCCAACGCACTCTCGTCCTCCTCAAGCCCGATGCCGTACGGCGCGGCCTGGTCGGCAACGTGCTCGCCCGCTTCGAGGCCAAGGGCCTGAGCATCGTCGCCCTGGAGCAGCGCCACATCGACGCCGCGCAGGCCGACGCCCACTACGCCGAGCACGTCGAGCGCGACTTCTACCCGCCGCTGCGCGACTTCGTGACCAGCGGCCCGCTCGTCGCGGCCGTCCTCGAGGGCGACGAGGCGATCGAGGTCGTGCGCGCGCTCAACGGCGCCACCGACGGCCGCAAGGCCGCTCCGGGCACCATCCGTGGCGACCTGTCGCTGTCGAACCGGGAGAACCTGGTGCACGGCTCCGACTCCCCGGAGTCGGCGGAGCGCGAGATCGCGCTCTGGTTCCCGGGCCTGGCCTGACAGAGCGCTGAGTCTCGCGCCACGCCGTACCGGCGTGGCTCCCCGGCATCGCGCACCGCGGTGCCTACCCTCGCAATCGGAGGCGGTCGGTGCGTGCGCCCGGCCGTCGCCCCCGGCGCACGGACGACACCACGGACGGACGGCGGCTTCCCCAGAACGCGCACGAGGGTTCGGCCGACGTCGGCCGGGTCCGGCGACGTCTTGCGAGGAAGCGTGAGGGCGAACTCCATCATCGGCCGGGACATGGCCGTCGATCTCGGCACCGCCAACACCCTCGTCTACGTCCGCCGTCGTGGCGTTCTGCTGGACGAGCCGAGTGTCGTGGCGCTCAACGACAGCACCGGCGAGGTCATCGCCGTGGGGCACCAGGCCAAGCAGATGCTGGGCCGCACGCCCGACAACATCACCGCCCTGCGCCCGCTGCGCGACGGGGTGATCGCCGACTTCGAGGCGACCGAGCAGATGCTGCGGCACTTCATCGCCCGCGTGCACCGCCGTCGCTACTTCGCCAAGCCGCGGATGGTGATCTGCGTGCCGAGCTCGATCACGCCGGTCGAGCAGCGCGCGGTCAAGGAGGCGGGCTACCAGGCCGGCGCCCGGCGCGTCTACGTCGTGGAGGAGCCCATGGCCGCGGCCATCGGTGCCGGGCTGCCGGTCCACGAGGCCACGGGCAACATGATCGTCGACGTCGGCGGCGGCACCACCGAGGTCGCGGTGATCTCGCTCGGCGGCATCGTCACCTCGCTGTCCATCCGCACCGCCGGCGACGACCTGGACGCCGCGATCATCGCGTGGATGAAGAAGGAGCACGGCGTGATGCTCGGCGAGCGCACGGCCGAGGACGTCAAGATCACGCTCGGCTCGGCGTTCCCGCGCCCCGGCGAACCGGAGGGCGAGGTCCGCGGCCGTGACATGGTCACCGGCCTGCCCCGCACGGTGCTGGTCACCAGCGCCGACGTCCGGCACGCGCTGGAGGAGCCGCTGCACGCGATCGTCGACGCGGTCCGGGTGACCCTGGACCAGACCCCGCCCGAGTCTCGCGGGCGACATCATGGACCGCGGCATCGTGCTGACCGGTGGGGGAGCGCTGCTGCGCGGCCTCGACGAGCGGATCCGCCACGAGACCGGGATGCCCGTGCACGTCGCCGAGGACCCGCTGGTCTCGGTCGCGATGGGTGCCGGCCGATGCGTCGAGGAGTTCGAGGCGCTGCAGCAGGTCCTGGTCACGAACCCGCGGCGGTTCTGAGGACGCCATGGCCATCGACACCCGCCCGATCCGCTCCACGTCGAGCAGCGGTCCCGCCCGCCGCCCGACGCCGCAGCGCGACCCGAACGACGACCGCGGCCGGCCGCCGCGCTCGCTCGTCGTCGCCCTGCTGCTCGCCTGCGCGACCCTGATGGTCGTCGACAAGGCGGGTGGCGAGGACTCACCCGTCGCATCCGTGCGGCACGCCGTCGGCGAGGTCGTCGGCCCCGTCCAGGCGGGCGTGGCGACCGTCGTGCGGCCCGTCTCGGGGCTGCCCGGCGTCTTCCGGACCAATGACAACCTGCGCAGCCACGTCAAGGACCTCGAGGCCGAGAACGCGCAGCTGCGCACCCAGGCCGACAAGGCCGGGTACGACGACAACCGGCTCCGCGAGCTCCAGGGGCTGCGCTCGCTGGCCCGCGACACCGGCTACGCCCTGGTCCCGGCCCGGGTGATCGCGATCGGCCCCGCGCAGAACTTCTCCAGCACCGTCACCATCGACGCGGGCACCGACGCCGGGCTGCACCCGGACATGACCGTCGTCGCCGCGCAGGGCCTCGTCGGCCGGATCACCGCCGTCACCAGCCACACCGCGACCGTGCTGCTCATCGTCGACGACACCTCCAACGTGGGCGGGCGGATCGGCGACAACATGGAGCTCGGCTTCGTGCGTGGCAACGGCACGCTCGGCACCGACGACCGGCTCGAGATGGAGCTCGCCGACCGCAACGTGGTGCCCAAGGTCAGCCAGGAGATCGTCACCTGGGGCAGCAAGGGCGGCGCGCCCTACGTCTCCGGCGTCCCGATCGGCAAGGTCGCCCAGGTCTTCGAGTCGCTGCGCGAGACGTCCTACCGCGCGGTGATCGAGCCGGCCGTCGACTTCACCGCGCTCGACCTGGTCGGCGTCGTGGTGCCCTCGGGCAGCAGCCATGCCGGCATCGAGGCCGACGGGAGCGTGCCCCAGTGAGGACCAGGCTCGACCGGGCGGCTCGTCGCCGTCTCCCTCGCCCTGCTGGCGGCCCTGCTCGTGCAGGTGACCGTGCTGCCGCCCTTCGCCTGGAAGGTGGGCGGGCTCGGCGTCGTACCGGACGTCGTGCTGCTGGTCGTCGTCGCCACTGCGCTCGCCACGGACACCCGCTACGGCACCCTCGCCGGCTTCTTCGGCGGCCTGCTCATCGACCTCGCCCCGCCCGCCGACCACGTCGCCGGGCGGTGGGCGCTGGCCCTGATGGTGGTCGGCTACGTCGTCGGGCGGCTCGCCCACGACCACACCTCCGACGTGGGGCGGATGGAGCTCGACGGCGCCCGGCGCCCGCCGCTCTCGCTGGTGCTGGCCGCCGCCGCGGGCGGATCCTTCCTCGGCACCTCGGTCTTCGCGCTCAGCGGGCTGTTCCTGGGTGACTCCTCCGCCTCGGTGGGTGGCCTGCTCCAAGTCGCCCTCGTGGCCCTCGTGCTCGACACGGTCGCGGCGCTGCTGGTCGTGCCCGCGACGTACTGGCTGTTTCGCCGACTGGGCCGCGGCCGCGCCCCGCAGGGCGTCTGGGCGCAGACGTGAGCGCCGCCTCGCACCGCAGCCGGCTCCGGCTGATCGTCATCCAGACGCTCGTCTTCTCGCTGCTCGCCACCCTCGGCGCCCGGCTGTACTACCTGCAGGTCGTCTCCGGCGAGGAGTACCAGGGCCAGGCCGCCTCGCAGTCGGTGCGCGAGATCGTCGTCCAGCCCCAGCGCGGGCTGATCGTCGACGCGATGGGCCGTCCGTTGGTCTCGAACCGGCTGACCTGGGTGGTCTCCCTCGACCGCACCCTGATCGGCCGCATGTCCGCGGACGACCGCGCCGAGTCTGCTGCAGCGCACCGCCCGCGCGATCGGGGTGAAGGTCTCCGCGATCGAGGCGAACCTGCTGCTCTGCGGTGACGACGGCGCGGTCGCGGGGCAGTGCTGGAACGGATCGCCCTACCAGCCGGTGCCGGTCGCGAAGGACGTCAAGGAGACCGCCGCGCTGCGGATCCTGGAGCAGCCCGAGGACTTCCCGGGCGTCGTGGTGGACCGGCAGAGCCTGCGCCAGTACCCCGCGCCGTACGGCATCAACGCCGCGCACGTCCTGGGCTACCTCAGCCCGATCACCAAGGAGGAGCCTGGAGGACGCCGAGGACGACGGCGACAGACTCCGTCAACGGTGCCTCGGTCGTCGGCCGCGCCGGTGTCGAGAAGGAGTACGACGAGTACCTGCGTGGCCAGCCCGGCTACCAGCAGGTCGCGGTCGACTCCAAGGGCCGGGTCCGCCAGGACGTCTCCGACCTCGACGCACAGCCCGGCGACACCCTCGTCACCTCGATCGACGCGAAGGTGCAGAAGGTCGTCGAGGAGCAGGCTCCACGAGATGATCCAGACCCAGCGCGCGACCCTGGACCCGGTGACCAAGCGCAACTTCGAGGCGGACTCCGGCGCCGCGGTGGTGATGGAGGCCAAGACCGGCCGGATCATCGCGATGGCCAGCCAGCCGACGTACGACCCCTCGGTGTGGGTGGGCGGCATCACCGACAAGCAGACTCAGCCGGCTCTACTCCGAGGCCGCGGGCACGCCGCTGCTCTCGCGGGCCTTCCAGGGCCAGTTCGCGCCCGGCTCGACGTGGAAGCCGGTCATGACGGTCGGCGCGCTGACCCACGGGTTCTCGCCCGACACCACGCTGAACTGCTCCTCTGCGGTGCAGATCGGCAACCGTGCGTTCCACAACCACGAGTCGGCGGCGTACGGCCCGATCAGCCTTCGCCCGCGCGCTCGAGGTCTCCTGCAACACCTTCTTCTTCCAGGTCGGCATGAAGCTCGTGGCAGAAGTACGGCTCCGACCCGGACGACGTCAACGCCAAGGACCCGCTCGTGTCCCAGGCGGAGAAGTTCGGCTTCGGCGAGCGCAGCGGCGTCGACCTGCCCGGCGAGGCGTCCGGCCGGGTCGCCGACCGCAAGTGGAAGAAGTCGTACTACGACTCGATGAAGTCCTACTACTGCGGCATCGCCGACAAGCCGCAGACCGAGAAGACCTCGGACTTCGTCTACAAGTTCGCGCGCGAGTTCTGCGTCGAGGGCTGGAAGTACAAGATCACCGACGCCGCGAACTTCGCGATCGGACAGGGCGACACCATCGTCACCCCGCTGCAGGCTGGCCCGGGCCTACGCCGCGATCTCCAACGGCGGCACGCTGTGGCAGCCGCGCGTCGGCAAGGCGATCGTCTCGCCGGACGGCAAGACCATCCGCGAGATCGCGCCGAAGAAGGAGCGCGACCTCAAGATCCCCAAGTTCGTGCTGCGCTACCTCGACGACGCCCTGCAGGGCGTCGCGTCCCGCGGCACGATGGCGTGGAAGCTCGGCGGCTTCCCGCTCGACAAGGTCAAGATCCGTGCCAAGACCGGCTCCGCGGAGGTCTACGGCAAGCAGTCGACCGGCTGGGTGGCGTCGTACACCAAGGACTACGTCGTGGTGATGATGATGACCCAGGGCGGCACCGGCTCGGGCGCCAACGGCGTCGGCGTGCGGAAGATCTGGGAGGCGCTCTACGGCGTCAAGGACGCCGACGTCCGCGACGACAAGGCCGTGATCCCCGGCGTCACCCCGCCGGCATCGCTGCCGATCTTCGACGCGGACGGCTCGATCCTGCCGCCGGCGCGCAAGGAGGAGCGATGAGCAACCGGATCCAGGTCTCGCGGGCCGCGTCCCGGCCGACCCGGAAGACCTCCTCGCGCCGGGTGTCCTTCCCGCTGTGGGGCGACATCGACCGCATCCTGCTCGGCGCCGTCGTCCTGCTCTCGCTGATCGGTTGCGTGCTGATCTGGTCGGCCACGCTCGAGCGGGACGACCTCACCGGCGGCGACTCGCGCGCCTTCCTCGTCAAGCAGGCCGTCAACCTGGTCATCGGGCTCGGCCTGATGGCGCTCGTCGTGCTCACCGACCACCGCTGGGTGCGGATCCTGGCGCCGATCGCCTATCTCTTCGCGATCGTGGGCCTGCTGCTCGTGCTCGTCATGGGCTCCACGATCAACGGCTCCCGCTCCTGGCTGATCATCGGCGGGATGTCCTTCCAGCCCTCCGAGCCGGCAGCTCGCCGTCGTCGTCGGCATGGCGCTGGTCGTCGCCGAGCGCAGCGAGGGCCGCTGGCGTGACCGGGTCGGTACGACGGACGTGCTCCTCATGCTCGTCGTCGCCGGCGTGCCCGCCACCTTGATCCTCGCCCAGCCCGACCTCGGCACGATGCTGGTGCTGACCGCCACCGTCTTCGGCGTGATCGCCGCCTCCGGGGCGGACCGGCGCTGGCTGGGCGGCCTGGCCGCGGGCGGGGTCGCCGTCGCGGTCCTCGCGGTGGTGAGCGGCTTCCTCAAGGAGTACCAGGTCGACCGCTTCCTCGCCTTCACCAACCCCGACCTCGACCCCAAGGGCGCCGGCTACAACGTCGAGCAGGCCCGGATCGCGGTCGGCAACGGCGGGACGTTCGGCCAGCACCTCTTCCACGGCTCGCAGACCCAGTCCGGCTTCGTGCCCGAGCAGCACACCGACTTCGTGTTCACCGTCGCCGGCGAGGAGCTCGGCCTGGTCGGCGCTGCGGTGATCGTCGCGCTGCTCGGCGTGATCCTGTGGCGGGCGCTGGTGATCGCGACCCGCACCGACGACGTGTTCGGCCGGATGGCGGCGGCCGGGATCGCCTGCTGGTTCGGCTTCCAGGCGTTCCAGAACATCGGCATGTGCCTGGGCATCATGCCCGTCACCGGCGTACCGCTGCCGTTCGTGTCGTACGGCGGCTCCTCGATGTTCGCCGGCATGCTCGCCGTGGGCCTGCTGCAGAACATCCACCTGCGCACGCTGTCCTCGCCGGCTTCCCGGCTGGCGCCGCAGAAGCGGGTGCTGGTCCGGGCATGAGGGCGGCGAGGAAGGCTGCAGGAATCCCCGGTTAACCGGGGATTCCTACGGTTCTTGACCGTTGCAACGGTCAAGAACCGCGAGAAAACGTCAAGAACCCCGCCCCTGTGCCGGCTCGCGCCGCAGACGCGGGTGCTCGTGCCGACGTGAGCATGGACGACTTCCGGCTCGACCGGGTCGGCTCCGCACTCGCCGGGACGAACCCGACCGTGCTCCGGCGCCTGGACGCGGGCTTCGCGGTGATCGGCGACGTCCAGCACCTCCCGGGCTACTGCGTGCTGATCACCGACGACCCGCACGCCGACCAGCCTGACCGACCTGCCGGTCGAGGGGCAGCTCGCCTTCCTCGCCGACCTGGCCCTGCTGGGGCGTGCGGTCGCCGCCGTCTGCGCCCGCCGGGACCCGGCCTTCCGCCGGATCAACCTGGAGATCCAGGGCAACACCGACGCCTTCCTGCACGCCCACGTGACCCCGCGCTACACCTGGGAGCCGCCGGAGCTCGTCGGCTGGCCCGCCGCGCTGCACCACTGGGAGGACCGTGTCGACCCGGCGCGGCACGGGCTCGGCCCGCAGCACGACGACCTGCGGTCGGAGCCTGGTCGCGGCCATCGACCGGGAGCGCGCGAACCCACCGGGTTGATCGAATCCCTACCATTCAGGTCATGGATGACCCCCGAAGTCCGATCCGTCCACCCTCGCGCGCGCTGAGTGCGCAGGGGGGTGGACGGGCGTGATCGACACGCAGACCTTCCTCAACCTCGGCCTGGTGCTGGTCTTCGTGCTCGTGGGCGGAGTCTTCGCCGCGACGGAGCCTGGCGCTGGTCTCGCTGCGGGAGACCCAGGTCAACCAGCCTAGCACGGCGCGGTGGGCGCGGAGAGCGGGTGGCGGCCATCGCCCGCGACCCGAACCGCTTCCTGTCGGCGGTGCAGATCGGCGTGACCGTGGCGGGCTTCCTCTCGGCGGCGTACGGCGGATCGACCCTGGCGCCCGACGTGGCGCCGTACCTCGTGGACCTCGGCCTGGGCGCGGAGGCGGCGGACACCGCGGCGCTGATCGTGATGACCCTGCTCATCGCCTATCTCTCGCTCGTGCTCGGCGAGCTGGTGCCCAAGCGGCTCGCGCTCCAGCGGACTGCGGGCGTGGCGATGACGACCGGTCCGGTGCTGGACCGGTTCGCGACGCTCATGCGGCCGGTGATCTGGTTGCTCTCGAGGTCCACCGACGCGGTCGTCCGGCTGCTGGGCGGGGACCCGAACGCGACCTCGGAGGAGGTCTCGACCGAGGAGCCTGCGGGACATCGTCACCAGCCACGAGGGGCTGGCCGACGAGGAGCGGCGGATCCTGGGCGACGTGTTCTCCGCGACCCGGAGCAACCTCAAGGAGGTCATGCGCCCGCGTGCCGACGTGACCTTCGTGCGCGGCGACCTGCCGCTGGCCGAGGCGGCGGCGTGGGTCGCGGAGCAGCCGTACTCCCGCTACCCGGTCATCGGCGACGACTTCGACGACGTGATCGGCTTCGTGCACGTGCGTGACCTGCTGGTGCCCGGTGCGACGGACCGCACCGTGGCCGACGTACGACGCGAGGTGCCGCACCTGCCCGGGACGAACCACCTGCTGCCGACGATCGTGCGGATGCGCGAGGAGGGCGTCCACCGGCCGTGGTCGTCGACGAGTTCGGCGGCACGGACGGCATCGTGACCCTGGAGGACCTGGTCGAGGAGATCGTCGGCGACATCCGCGACGAGCACGACGTCGAGCCGGGCGCCGTCCAGGCCGGGTCCGGGCTGAGCGGCGCCGTCGTCCTCAACGCCGGCCTGACGATCGAGGACTTCGCCGAGGAGACCGGCATCGTGCTGCCCGACGGCGACTACGAGACTGTCGCGGGCTACGTGCTCGCCCGGCTCGGCCGGGTCGCGGAGGTCGGCGACGAGGTCGCCCTCGACGGCGCCGTGCTGCGCGTGGTGGTGGTCGAGGGCCGGCGGCTGACGGAGGTCGAGGCGGTCCCGCCCCCTTCCGGGGCATGAGAGGCGTTCGGGCAAGATGGTGCCCGTGCTGACCGTCCGCCGAGCCCCGCGCGCCAGCGTGGCGCTGCCGGCGACCCTCGGCAGCATCGAGAGCGTCACGGCCCTCGTGCTGGCCCACGTGGCGGCCGGGGGAGACGTGCCCCAGCCGCTGTGGCTGGCGGCCTTCGCCGCCCTCGCGTACGCCGCCGGGCGGCCGGTGCTGCGCCGCCGGGCCGGGATCCGGGTGGTCCTGCCGCTGCTCGTCGCGGCGCAGGTGCTCGGCCACGCCTGGCTGGTCGCGCTGTCGCCGGGGATGCACTCCGGGCACACCCACGGTGGTGCGGAGCCTGCTCGGGCTGAGCCCGGCGATGCTCGGCGCGCACGCAGTGGCAGGTGTGGTCACCGGCGTGATGTGGGCGCTGCGCCGGCGTGCGGCGCAGGTGCTGCTCGCCTGGTCGGACCTCGCGCTCGCGCCGCTGCCGCGGCGCACCCCGACGCGCGGGCACGCGCGTCGCGTCGTACCGCACGGCCGGCCGCGGATCACGCTCGCGCCCGTGCGCGGGCCGCCGGTGGCCCTGCCGGCGACCGCCTGAGCCTCCCTGCCGGAGCGCCGGGTGGGTCGCTGCTGCCCGCCCCCACTCCACCAGCAGAGAAGAGAGCCTCCATGCAGATCCGTCGTACCACCCTGCCCACCCCCGTCCGCGTCGCCGGTGCCGGCATCGCCGCGCTCGGCATCGTCGCGGTCACCGCGGGCGTCGCGAGCGCGCACGTCGACGTCGAGCCCAGCACCACCGGTGCCGGCTCGTACGCCGTGCTGACCTTCAGCGTGCCGCACGGCTGCGAGGGCTCGCCGACGACCAAGATCGCCATCCAGATGCCCGAGGAGATCCCGCAGGTCACCCCGACGGTGAACCCGAACTGGACGGTCGCGAAGGTCACCCAGAAGCTCGCCACCCCGTTGAAGGACGCGCACGGCAACGAGATCACCGACCGGGTCGCCCAGGTGGTCTACACGGCCAGGACCCCGCTCCAGGACGGCTACCGCGACACCCTCGCGCTCTCCGTGCAGGTGCCGGAGAAGGAGGGCGAGACGCTCACCTTCCCGGTGATCCAGACCTGCGCGAAGGGCCAGACCGCCTGGAACGAGACGCCCGCCGACGGCCAGGACGAGGAGGAGCCTGGAGCACCCGGCGCCGTCGTTCACCGTCACGGCCGCCGAGGCCGGGGGCCACCACGGCGCCGCGGCCGAGGAGGACGGCGAGGCCGCCACGGACAAGACCGAGGCGAAGTCCGACGACGACTCCGACGGCAGCAAGGGCCTCGCCATCGGCGGCCTCGTCGCCGGTGTCGGCGGCCTGGCCCTGGGCGGTCTCGCCCTGGCCCGCTCCGGCAAGAAGGCCTGAGGGCCCTCGATGACGAGGCGTGTGCCGGCGCTGCTCGCCGCCCTCCTGGTCGCCGTGGCGGCCGTGGTCGGGCTGGCGTCCCCGGCGTCGGCACACGCCACGCTCGTCTCCACCGACCCGGCCGAGGGCGCGGTCGTGCCGAGCGCGCCGGGCCAGGTCACCTTCACCTTCGACGAGCCGGTCCAGCCTGGTGCCGAAGGGCCTGCTCGCCTTCGACGCCTCCGGTGACCAGGTCGACATCGACGCCTCCGCCAGTGGCACGCAGGTCCGGGGCAAGTCGCCCGGCGACCTCGACAACGGCACCTACGTCATCACCTGGCGGGTGGTCTCCGCCGACGGCCACCCGATCGCCGGCTCGCTCACCTTCCACATCGGCGCCCCGAGCCCGAAGGTCGAGCCACCCAAGCTCGAGCCGGCCGACGCGGGCGCCGTACCGACCATCCAGGCGATCGTCCACGGCGTCGACTACGCCGCCCTGCTGCTCGCCGGCGGGCTCGCGATCTTCCTCGCCTGGACCAGCCGCGGCGTCCGCCTCCCCGATCCGGTACGACGCCGCGTGGTCCGCGTGCTGCGGGCCTCCGCGCTCGTGGCGGTGCTCGCAGCCGCTCTCGCCGTCCCGCTCGCCGGGGCCTACCAGGCTCGGCACCGGCGCCTCCGGGATCCTCGACCTCGACGCGCTCGACCCGTCGCTGGTGGGCCAGGACCTGCAGGTACTCGCCCTGCAGGCCGCCGGGCTCGCCGTCGCGGCCTGGGCCGCCGGCTTGCAGCTCTCCTCGCTCGTCGTCGACCTGGTCACCGCGCTCGCGGTCTGGTCGCCCGCGCTGGTGGGCCACACCCGCGCCTACGAGCCGAGCGCGCTGCTCGTCGTCACCGACGCGGTGCACCTCTCCGCCGGCGCGGTCTGGCTCGGCGGCCTGGTCGGTCTGGTGCTCACCCTGCCCGCGGTGGCCGGGCGCCCGCGCGACGGCGCCCTGCTGCTGACCCGCTTCTCCACCCTGGCCGGTGGCCTGCTCGCGGCGCTCGCCCTGACCGGTGTGCTGATGGGCTGGCGGATCGTCGGCTCGTGGTCACGCCTGTTCGGCGAGACCTACGGACGGCTGCTGCTCGTCAAGGTGGCGCTGGTGCTCGTCGTGGTCGCCATCGCCGCCTGGAACCGCTTCCGGCTGGTGCCCCGGGTGACCGAGGGGGTCGGCCACGACGACCGCCGCCGGGGGACCGGCCTGGTGCGTCGTACCGTCGTGGCGGAGGCGGCCCTGCTCGTGGCCGTCCTCGGCGTCACCGGCTTCCTCACCCAGAAGCCGCCCGGCGGCGAGGCCCCTGCGACGCCTGCCACCGCCGACACCGGGGTCGCGACCGGCCTGGCCGGCGACGACCTCAAGGTGCTCGCCGTCCTCGATCCCGGCCCGGGCCTGCAGCGGCGGCTGATCGTCCAGGTGCAGAACCTCGCAGGTGACCCCCTCGACCTGTACGACGCCCCCGCCGTCGCGCTGCGCAACGACGACGTCGACCTCGGCGAGATCCCCGTGGTGCCGGACGGCGCGGGAACCTACGTCGCGGACGTGGTGTTCCCGACCGCCGGCCGGTGGAAGGCGCAGGTGAGCGTCCGGGTGGACGCGTTCACCAGCCCGGTGACGACGGTGGACCTCGACGTCAGCCCTTGAGGCCGATGTCGGCGGGGGTGACCGTCTCGCTGTCCTTCGGCACGGTGACCGAGACCTTGGTGCCGTAGTCGAAGTACTTCTGCTCCGTGGTGGACGTGGCGCCCGCGATCGTGAAGGTCGTGGTGGTCTTGACCGGGCGGTTCTGCTCGTCGACCCAGATCTCGACAGGCGACTCGGCGGGCAGCGTCTTGGCGACCTCGGCCGGCAGGCTTGAGGTTCTCGGCGTAGGCTCTTCGTGCTCATCACGGCCTTGTAGTGGTCGGCCTTCACGCCGTCGACGTCCTCGGTGCCGACCAGGTCGAGTCTGCTTCGGGTCGCCCAGGGCGCGCAGCGCCGCGCTCGGGTCGGTCGCGCCGACCAGGCCGGCGAAAGGGCTGTTGGCGTTGGCAGGGTCCTTGGGGTCGAACTTCAGCCACTTGCCGGCCGGGACGCCGAGGCCGGAGCCCTTGAGGTAGAGCACGCCACCGGCGAGCACGCCCTCCAGCCTGCTGGGCGCTGCCGGCGCCGCTCTGGATGTGCCCGAGGACCTGGTCACCCTGGTAGGCTGATCTCGGCGTTCATGACGGTCGAGCCTGCCGGCGGCGGTGGTCGTGGCCTTGGCGCGGTAAGTCGCCCGCGTCCTGCTGGGCGGCGGAGATCTTCTCGTAGAAGTCGGCCTTGTCGAGGCCGGAGCCGTCGCTCGTCGTACCGGAGGAGGCGGAGGGGGAGGCATCGGTGGACGCGGACGTGGTGGTCTCGGACGCGGCCTTGGTCGGCTCGTCGTCCCCCTTGTCGTCGCCGTTGCAGCCGGCCAGCAGCAGCGAGGCGGCCAGCAGGGCGGCGAGGGAGGCGCGGGTCGAGGTGCGGTTCATGGGTCTCCTCATTCGGCGGGCGTGACGTCGGTCGTCACGGCGAGCCTGGTGGAGCATTCCGTCGACCCGGACCTGGACAAACATGCGGTACTGCCCGGCCCGGGTGAATGCGGTGTGGAAGGTGAGCACGGTGGCGTCGTCCTCGATCTCGGGCGCTCCGAGCGGGTGCACGTGCACGAAGCCGCGGGTGCCGACGGCGAAGCCGGTGAGGTGGGCGGTGGCGCCCAGGTAGGCTGCCGAGTCTGCAGCGGCCTCCCGTCGGGCGTGCTGACGGCGATCCGCAGCCGGCCGTTCGGGCCGATCGTGCCCTGGTCGAGCAGCCGCACCCGGACCACGCCGTCGTCGGCGCTCTCGGCCGCGTCGGCGATCGTGGAGGGCGTCTGCGTGCCCGCGACGGGGAGCACCGCGCCCAGCACCACCGGCCGGTCGCTCGTCTTCGGGATGAACTCCGCCACCACCCGCCAGCGGCCGCCGCTGCCGAGGTCGACCCGGCCGCGCCAGGTGCCGTCGGCGCCGAGCTCGGGGTGCACGTGGCGGAACTGGGCGAGGTCGTCGCGCACGACGTAGAGGTGCAGGAGGCTTGGTCTGCTCGGGGAGGTAGTCCCGCAGCGGCTTCCCGGTCCGGTCGGTGATCCGGAAGGACACCTCGCCGGGCCCGTCGGCGGCCGGGAGCCGGACCGCGCCCATCGTCCATCCCGCGACGGAGGGCTGCGTGCCGTCGCCGGCGGGGGTGCGCGTGGCCTGGGTGCCGTCGGCGGCCGGCGTGAGGACGATCCGGTCGTCGTCCTTCGGCTTCTCCGCCGAGCAGGCCGCGAGCGCCAGCGCCAGGGCTCCGGCGACCAGCGCGGCCGTCGTACGACGCCGCAGGCTCACGGCGCGACCGTCAGCAGCAGGAAGGCCGCGAGCAGGATGAGGTGCACGATGCCGTTGAGCGGCTTCGCCCGTCCCGGTACGACGGTCAGCACGCTCACCACGGCGGAGAGCGCCAGCAGCACGAGTCTGCAGTGGCTCCAGCCCCAGCGCGAGGTCACCCTCGAGCCAGATCGAGGCGATCGCGATCGCCGGGATCGTGAGGCCGATCGAGGCCATCGCCGAGCCGTAGGCCAGGTTGAGGCTGATCTGCACGTTGTCGAGCAGGGCCGCGCGGACCGCGGCGATGGTCTCGGGCAGCAGGACGAGCATGGCGATGACGACACCGACCACGGCGTGCGGGGCGCCGGCCCAGGCGACGACGTCCTCGATGGAGTACGACTCCACCTTCGCCAGGCCCACCACCGTGAGCAGGGAGAGCACGAGCAGGCCGAGGCTGATCCAGGTCTCGCGCACCGTCGGCGGGTCGGCGTGGGTGTCGCCGTCGGCGTCGCTCTCGGAGGTCCAGCCACCGGGCACCGAGGTCGTGCCGGGGAGGAAGAAGTCGCGGTGGCGCACGGTCTGGGTGAAGACGAAGGAGCCGTAGAGCGCGAGCGAGGCGAGCGCGGCGAAGGTCAGCTGGCTGCCGCTGAGCACCGGGCCGGCCTCGCTGGTGGTGAAGGTCGGCACGACCAGGGTCAGGCCCGCCAGGGTGATCACGGTGGCGAGCGCGGAGCCGGTGCCCTCGGGGTTGAAGTTCGCCAGGTGGTGGCGCAACGCGCCCACGGCGAGGGCGATCCCGGCGATGCCGTTGACGGTGATCATCACTGCTGCGAACACCGTGTCCCGCGCCAGGGTGGCGGTCTCGCCGCTGCCGGAGACCATCAGCATCACGATCAGGCCGACCTCGATCACCGTCACGGCGACGGCGAGCAGCAGCGAGCCGAAGGGCTCGCCGACCTTGTGGGCGACGACCTCGGCGTGGTGGACGCCCGCCAGCACGGCCCCGATCAGGGCCACGCCGATCAGGCTCGCGGCGAGCGGTCCGGGGTGCGATCCCCAGGCGATCGCGAGCACGACAGCGGCGATCGGCGGCGTGAACACCGTCCACCCCAGTCGTCCCGAGGTGGAGGCACTCATGAGGCTGATCCTACGGGGGAGCGGTTGCGAGGATGCCGCCCGGACCCGGCACCGCTCGTAGAATCGGGGTCATGTCCGTCGAGTCCGTCTTCCCCCGGCTGGAGCCGCACCTGCTGTCGGTCTCCAAGCCGATCCAGTACGTCGGCGGCGAAACTCAACATGGTCGCCAAGGACTGGGACGCCGCCCCCGACGGACCGACGGTCCGCTGGGCCCTGATGTACCCCGACGCCTACGAGGTCGGCCTGCCCAACCAGGGCGTCCAGATCCTCTACGAGGTGCTCAACGAGCGCGACTGGATCGTCGCCGAGCGCACCTACGCCGTGTGGCCCGACATGGAGAAAGCTGCTGCGCGAGCAGGACATCCCGCAGTTCACCGTCGACAGCCACCGCCCCGTCGGCGCCTTCGACCTGTTCGGTGTGAGCTTCTCCACCGAGCCCGGCTACACCAACCTGCTCACCGCGCTCGACCTCGCGGGCGTCCCGCTGCACGCCGTCGACCGCGACGAGAGCCACCCCGTCGTGATCGCCGGCGGTCACGCCGCCTTCAACCCCGAGCCGATCGCGGACTTCGTCGACGCGGCGGTCCTCGGCGACGGCGAGGAGGTCGTGCTCAAGATCTCCGAGTTCGGTCCGGGAGTGGAAGGGCGAGGGACGCCCCGGCGGGCGCCTGGAGTCTGCTGCGGCGGCTCGCCGTGTCCGGTGCGGTCTACGTGCCGCGCTTCTACGACGTGTCCTACGACGAGGCGGGGCGCATCGCCGCCGTCGTACCGAACCACCCGGAGGCGCCGGACCGCGTGCGCAAGCACACGCTGATGGACCTCGACCAGTGGCCCTACCCGCGCAACCCGCTGGTGCCGCTGGCCGAGACCGTCCACGAGCGGTTCTCGGTCGAGATCTTCCGCGGCTGCACGCGCGGCTGCCGGTTCTGCCAGGCCGGGATGATCACCCGCCCGGTGCGCGAGCGCTCGATCGAGACGATCGGCGCGATGGTCGAGAACGGCGTGCGCAAGACCGGCTTCGAGGAGGTCGGGCTGCTCTCGCTGAGCTCGGCCGACCACACCGAGATCGGCGACGTCGCCACCGGTCTCGCCGACCGCTACGAGGGCTCGAACGTCTCGCTCTCGCTGCCCTCGACCCGGGTCGACGCGTTCAACATCACCCTCGCCAACGAGTTCTCCCGCAACGGCCGTCGCTCGGGGCTGACCTTCGCGCCCGAGGGCGGCAGCGAGCGGATGCGCAAGGTGATCAACAAGATGGTCACCGAGGACGACCTGATCCGGACCGTCGCGACGGCGTACTCCCACGGGTGGCGGCAGGTGAAGGCTCTACTTCATGTGCGGCCTGCCCACCGAGACCGACGAGGACGTGCTGCAGATCGCCGAGTCTCGCCAAGCGGGTGATCGCGACCGGCCGTGAGGTCTCCGGGCGCAACGACATCCGCTGCACGGTCTCCATCGGCGGCTTCGTGCCCAAGCCGCACACCCCCTTCCAGTGGGCCGCCCAGGCTCGACAGCGAGACGACCGACGAGCGCCTGCGCAAGCTGCGGGACACGGTGCGCGCCGACAAGAAGTTCGGCCGCGCCATCGGCTTCCGCTACCACGACGGCCAGCCCGGCATCGTCGAGGGCCTGCTCTCCCGCGGTGACCGCCGCGTCGGGCGGGTCATCGAGGAGGTCTGGCGCGACGGCGGCCGCTTCGACGGCTGGAGCGAGCACTTCTCCTACGAGCGCTGGATGAGCGCAGCGGAGCGTGGCCTCGCCGGCACCGGCGTCGACGTCGACTGGTTCACCACCCGCGACCGGGAGTACGACGAGGTCCTGCCCTGGGACCACCTCGACTCCGGTCTCGACAAGGACTGGCTGTGGTCGGACTGGGAGGACGCGCTCGCCGTGGCCTCCGGGGAGTCCGACGTCGAGGTCGAGGACTGCCGCTGGACGCCCTGCTACGACTGCGGCGTGTGCCCGGAGATGGGCACCGAGATCCAGGTCGGCCCGACCGGGCAGAAGCCGCTTCCGCTGTCGGTGGTCTGAGCCGCCCGGCCCGGCCGAGCGCTACCGCGCGACGACGGTCCGGGAGTACGCCGAGGCCGGCGAGGATCCCTTGACGTTGGCGGCGACCACGCGGAACCGGTAGGAGCCCTTGGCCAGCCGGAAGGCGTAGGAACGGGCGCTGGCGGGCAGGGCGCCGGACAGCCTTCGTGCCGACCACCTTGCCGCCCACGATCCGCGCCGCGACCACCCGGTACGACGTGACGGCGGCGCCGCCGCTGCTCACCGGAGCCGCCCACCGCGCGGTCGCGGTGACCGGGCCTCCGGCGGTGCCGGAGGAGGCGGTGCCGATCCTCGGCGCCGAGGGCGGAACGGCGACCAGGACCTTGAGCGTGCGCGCCGGCGCCGTCCCGGGCAGGCTCCGCCTCCATCTCCGGCGCCAGCGTGACCGTGTGGGTGCCGTACGACGAGAACGTCACCGTGGCGCTGCGGGTGGGGCCGGTCTGGGGGAGGAGCCGGCCGTCGACGGTCAGCAGCCAGTGGCTCAGGTAGGCGTTGCCCGGGTTCGCGGCGGGCGTCCACCGGATGGTCGCCTTCAGGCCGCTGGTGGTCACCGAGACAGCAGGGGCCGTGGTCGGCACCCAGGACGCGATGTGCCGGGTCAGGGTGGCGGGTGCGCCGGCGCCGGAGCCGTTCAGCGCGGCGACGGCCACGTGGACGTCGTACCCGCCGGGGACGGTGATCGCGCGCGTGGTGGTTCCGGCGGCGACCTCGACCGGACCGCCCGCGATCCCGCTGATCCGGTAGCCCGTGGGAACCGGGCCGCTCGCCGGGGCCGACCAGGTGAGGGTGCCGCTGCCCTTGCTCGTGGTCAGGTCGATCGAGGCGGGGGCGTCCGGGGCGGCGCCGTTCGAGGCGGCGCAGCCGTCGACCGACAGGGTGTAGGTGCCGACACTGCCGTAGGCGGAGTAGCCGGTGGTGAGCGGGTTGCCGTTGCCGACGCCGCGGACCGTGACGTAGTAGGTCCCCGCTCCGCCTGCCGGCGAGATCCTGGGCGCGTCCATGCCGGTCGCGGTCCGGTGGGCGAAGCCGCCGGGGATCACCTCCGCCGAGGCGGGGTCGGAGAAGGCGAGGAGGCTGTCGTCGGCCCTGCGCACCTCGGCCCGCAGGTCGAGGGCGCTGCCGTCGCCGTTGCCGAGGGCCTCGACGGAGGGAGCGGCCGTGCACGGGCCGACCTTGTAGTAGTCGACGTCGCGGCTGGTGATGACGCCCTCGACGGTGGAGCTCGTCCGGGCTCCCAGGCTGGTCGCGGTGGCGGCGGTGCTGCCGGCGTCGTCGGGCAGCAGCGGGAGGCCGGTGGCGGCCATGGTGGCGAAGTCGTCCTGCTTGTTGGTGGCGTTGGCATAGTCGCCGTTGCTGAACTGGACGATGCCGTGCAGGCCTGAGCCCATGATGGGGTTCCACGCGCCCTGGCCGGAGTAGTACTCCCGCTCCTGCGCGCTGGTGGCGGTGGTGACGCCGTCGTGGTTCAGGCCGAGCGTGTGACCGACCTCGTGGGCGGTGACGGTTGCCGCGAGGAAGGCGTTCGGCTGCCGGCGCACCCAGACCGGCTCGAGGCTGTTCGTGCCCTCCTCGGTCGGGTCGGCGAACGCGCCGAAGACGGCGATCCCGGCGCAGCCCGCGCAGATCGGGCCCGAGTCCGGGTCGTTGCTGAAGAGCACGTGGTCGCCGTAGGTGTCGTCCGCGACACCGCCACGGTCGTACGCCGCCGGGCCGGGGTCCTCGGTGGTGACGTCGACGTCGTACGCCGCGAAGACCTCGGCGACGATCCGCCAGGTCTCCTGGACGTAGGCGTGCTCGTCGCTGTTGAAGGTGGACAGGTCCCCGTCGAGGGTGAAGCCGTCGTACTGACCGTCCGGGATGCCGGACGCGTGGTTCCAGTAGGTGTCGCTGACCTCGGCGCCGTCGAAGTCGAGGAAGATCGTGTGCCTCGAGCCCGGCCGGCTGTGCAGCGTGAAGGTCGCTTCCGGGGGGAGCGAGGGGGCGGCCTGCGTGCCCGCGGCGCGGGCGCTCGTGGACGCGTCCGGGAAGGTGTCGGCGTACACGAGCCGGCCGCCCGACGCCACGTGCGCGGTCTCGTCGGTCGCCAGGACCCGGCGCAGGCTCGCGCGCGCTCAGCCCGGAGCGTGCCGCGATCTGCGGGAGGCTCGTCGCCGAGCCGCTCGATTGCCGCCCTCCCGCGCAGGCCGGGCCCGTCGTCCGACCGCGGTGAGGGTGCTGCGCTCGCCCCGGCCGGCGTGCCGGCGGTGATCGCACCGAGAAGGAGGAAGGGCAGCGATGCAGCGGCGACGAGCCGCACGGGGAGCATCGCACGAGTCTGTCTCGTCAGTCGTCGCCGCGCAGTGCTTTGCCGAAGTCGCCGTCGCCGCGCACGATGCCCAGCGGTCTGGCAGGTTGGCCGGATGAACGATCTCGGGACCGTCTGGCCGCCGGCGCCGATCCGCACCGACCGCCTGCTTCTTCGCTCCGCCCGTGCCGGCGACCGGGCCGCGGTGATCGAGTCTGTTCGCTTCCGAGGAGGTCGGGCGGTACGTCGGCGGGGCGCGGCCCCGCGCGGAGCCTGGAACAGGTCGTGCCGCAGGCGCCTGGCCAGCGTCCGGGCTTCTTCGCCGTCGAGCGCGAGGGCACCACGATCGGGGTGCTGACCCTCGACGCGCGCGCCGCGGATCGCCCGTACGCCGACGCGCTCGACCTCGGTTACCTCTTCCTGCCCGCCCACTGGGGGCAGGGGTACGCCGCCGAGGCGGCCGCCGCGGTGCTCGACTGGCTCGCGCTGGTCCGTCCCGGCGGGCGGGTGCTGGCGACCACGCAGAGCGCCAACGAGCGCTCGATGCGGCTCGCGGCGCGGCTCGGGTTCACCGAGCCTGGAGCGGTACGACGACTTCGGCGCGGAGCAGTGGGTCGGGGTGCGGTGACCCAGGACTCGTTCAGGCGCGGTCGGTGGTCCCGCCGTCGCGGAGCGATCCGGTGAGCTTCTCGCCGTCGGCGCCTACGACGTAGCAGAAGAAGCGGTCGCCCTCGCCCGGGTCGTCCTCCTCGAAGGCGTCGAGCGAGATCCCCGCCTCGTAGCGGTCGTCGTCCAACGCCGACCGGTACGCCGGGTCGAGGCCGTCGAGTCGCGCGCAGAAGTCGGCGACGTCGAGGTCGTCGTAGGCGGTCAGCAGCCGCTCGTCGAACGAGCCGACCGCGACGATCTCCCCGTCGTGCGGCTCGTCGCAGTCGGCCTTCACCTCCTCGTCGATGACGTCGATGTCGAGGCACTGGCCGACCGAGGCCTGGTCCTCCCAGATCGTGCGCTGGTAGGAGATCCCGACCAGGACGGCGAACCCGATGCCGATCAGCGTCAGCACGGTGCCCAGGACCAGCCCGACGACCGCCGCCCACCGACCGCCGCGCTGCCCCTCGCGGGTGCGGACCAGGCCGGCGATGCCGAGCCCGATGCCCACCGGGGCAGCGCAGCAGGTGAACGAGCAGATCAACGCCGCCAGGGACACCCCGTCGGTCGGGGGTGGTGCGGCGCCGTACGGGACGTAGCGGCCGCCGTAGGGGTTCGGCGGGCCGGGCGGACCCTGGGTCACGACGTCAGAGCAGGGACTTGTCGAGCCTTGGTGTCGCTCTCGACGTAGCACAGGAAGGGGTCGTCGGGCTGCGGGTCGTCCTGGTCGCCGTCGTTGAACGCGACGGTCCAGGTCAGGTCGGCCGGGAAGGAGGCGGCCTTGGCGCCCACGAGCCTTGCTGCAGACGGCCTTCTGGGCCTCCTCGTCGGTCGTGACCGACGGGGGTGCCGAGGTGACGTCCCTCCACGTGCCGACGTAGACGACCTCGCCGTCGTGCTCCTCCGAGCAGTCCTTCTCCCGCAGGAAGAGGGTGTCGTCCTCGTCGGTGATGTTGATGCACTGGCCGGCCTCGGCGTTGTCGGGCGTCACGACGCTCTTGACGAAGACGGTCAGGAACACACCGCCGACGACCGCGCCGATCACGGCGAGCGCGCCGATCACGATGCCGGCGATCGCGAAGCCACGGCCCTTGCGCTTGCCGCCCTTGGTGCGGGACAGGCCCACGAAGCCGAGGATCAGGCCGATCAGGCCCGTGCAGCACAGGAGGCTGAGCACGAGGGAGGCGACGGAGACGCCGTCGGTCTTCGGGGGCAGGCTCTCGGGCCCGCCGGTGTAGCCGCCCTGCGGTGCGCCGTAGCCGCCACCGGCGCCGTAGGGGTTGGGCTGCGGGGGCGGCGGAGGGTTCTGGCCGCCGTAGGGATTGTTGCCGTAGGGATCGCTCACGCGGTCACCCTAATGGGCGAGGATGGACACGTGCGTCGGCTATCGGACCTGGTCAGGCGGCAACGGCTCGCCGCCCGCCACGGCCTGGTACGACGCCACGACTCCGTCACCGACGCCACCCGGGCGATGACCGTGCTGCACGCCACGGAGGCGGCGACCGTCCACCTGTCGCTGGCGGCGCGGGTCGCGGACGTGACCGTGGCCGACGTCGACCAGGCCCTGTACGACGAGCGGAGCATCGTCAAGCAAGCTCGCGATGCGCCGTACCCTCTTCGTCTTCCCGCGCGACCTCCTGTCCGCCGCGTGGGGGAGCGCGTCGCGCCGGGTGGCGGCCCAGCAGCGGGCCCAGGCTCGCCAAGCACGTCGCCGCCGCCGGGCTCGCCGAGGGCGGCCCTGCGGTCGAGGCGTGGATCGCGGACGCCCAGCGGGCGGTGCTCGACGTGCTCGCCGACGGGACCGCGCGCACCACTCGCGAGGTCCGCGACCTGGTCCCGGCGCTCGACGGACGGATCAGCGTCGGCGGGGGAGCGGAGCGCAAGTGGGGAGGTGAGGTCCCCATCGGTTCGCGGGTGCTGACCGCCCTGGGAGCCGAGGGGCGGATCGTGCGCGCGGCCAACGCCGGGCACTGGCGGCTCAACAAGCCGGCCTGGACCACGACCGCGCGGTGGCTGGGCGAGGAGCCCGCGCCGCTGCCCGAGGCCGAGGGCTACGCCGTCCTGGTGGCCCGCTGGCTGGCGACCTTCGGCCCGGGCACCGAGGCGGACATCGTGTGGTGGCTCGGCGCCACCAAGACCGTCGTCCGGCGCGCGCTCGCCGACATCGACGCCGAGCAGGTGGCGCTCGACGACGGCGGCACCGGCTGGGTGCTGCCCGGTGACACCGAGGCGCCCGAGGAGGTCGCGCCCTGGGCGGCGCTGCTGCCGACCCTGGACCCGACGGTGATGGGCTGGAAGGAGCGTGGCTTCTACCTGGACGCCACCGACGCGCCGTACCTCTTCGACAGCAACGGCAACGCCGGCAACACCGCCTGGTGGGACGGGCGGATCGTCGGCTGCTGGGTGCAGGACGACGCGGCGCGGGTGCACCTGGTGCTGCGCGAGGACGTCCCGGCCGCGGGCCGGAAGGCCCTCGCGGAGGAGGCGGAGCGGCTGACGGCGTGGCTCGACGGCACCCGGGTGACCAACGTGTACGCCTCGCCGCAGATGCGCGGCGCCCGGCTGCCCTGACCTAGCATCAGGGCCCGTGAGTCGTCAGCAGCCCGAGCAGCAGGCACCCCCGGTCCAGCGGCTGCGGATCCGGTACGCCAAGCGCGGCCGGCTGCGCTTCACCAGCCACCGCGACGTCAGCCGCGCCATCGAGCGCGCGGTCGTCCGGGCCCGGATCCCGATGGCCTACTCCTCGGGCTTCCACCCGCATCCCCGGATCTCCTACGCCGGCGCGTCGCCGACCGGGGCCGCCAGCGAGTCGGAGTACGTCGAGCCTGGGTCTCGCCGAGGTCCGCGACCCCGCCGCCGTGGCCGCCGAGCTCGACGCGGTGCTGCCGGAGGGCCTGGACGTCGTCGCCACCGTCGACGCCGCGGAGTCCCTCCCCGGATCCCTCTCGGACCTCCTCACCGCCAGCCACTGGCTGATCGCCCTCGGCGACACGCCGCGGGAGGAGGTCGAGGCGGGGGTCGCGGCCTTCCTCGCGACCGACTCGGTCGTGGTGGAGCGGATGACCAAGAAGGGGCTGCGCTCCTTCGACTGCCGGGCGGCGGTCGTGCGGCTGGAGGTCACCGGCGACGGTGCCCTGGACCTGCTGCTCGAGCACGCGGTTCCGGCGGTGCGGCCCGACGACGTGCTCACCGGTCTGCGCGAGGCCGGCGGGCTCGCCGTACCGGCGACGGTGCTGCTGACCCGGGTCGCCCAGGGTGTCCTGGACCGCGCGGCGGGGACCCTCGGCGACCCGCTGGCGACGCGCTGATACCCACCCGGTGAGCCGGGTGTGCGATACTCGCCACAGATCAACCCGGCGCGTCCCACCGGACTGCGCCCGACGATCTGACGACGTTCTCGCCGCCCGGCAGGAGACTGACCGGACGGCACGGTGGAGGTCGGACACCCGCTAGACGCGACGCACACGGCGACCGCGGCAGGCGAGGGCCCGGGCTCCAGTGACGCTCCGCGGAGGGTGTCGTCCCACGAAGGCTTACGGCACCGCGTGTGCCGATGACACCCCGGTCGCCTCGCGGCCGGGTGGAGGAGAAGCGCATGACTGACGCGCCCATCGAGACCCCGTCCGAGACTCCCGAGGCCGCCGTGGCTCCGGAGACGCCACCGGAGCCCCCCGCGAAGCCGGCCAAGAAGGCCGCTGCGAAGAAGGCGCCCGCCAAGAAGGCCGCGGCGAAGAAGACGGCGGCGAAGAAGACCGCCGCGAAGAAGGCCGCCGCCGCGCCCGAGGGCGAGGAGGCTCCGGCGAAGCCGGCCAAGAAGGCCGCCGCCAAGAAGACCGCGGCGAAGAAGACCACCGCCAAGAAGACGGCGGCGAAGAAGACCACCGCCAAGAAGGCCGCCGCCTCCGAGCAGGCTGACGCTCGAGGAGCCGCCCGCCGAGGAGAGCACCTCCTCGGCCGCCGTGCTCTTCCAGGCGCCCGCGCCCACCCCGGCCGAGGCCGTCGAGCCCGCCGAGCCGGTCGAGGAAGAGGCGGTCGAGGAGGAGGCTCCCGCCGCGGAGCAGTCCCCGGCCGAGGAGCCGGAGAAGCCCGCCGAGGACGTCGAGCAGTCCGACGACGAGGACGACGACGAGGAGTCCGACGGCACCAACGGCCCGGCCCGTCGCCGTCGCCGCCGGGGCGGCCGTCGTCGTCGCAAGCCCTCGGGCGCCGGCCAGGGCAACGAGGAGTCCGGTGAGGACGCCGAGCAGCCCGCCGAGGGCGAGGCCGCCGAGGCCGCTGCCACCGAGGCGGAGTCGGACGACGCCGAGGGCGAGTCGGGTGAGTCCGGAGGCCAGGGCGGGGGCAGCAGGCTCCTCGCGCCGCCGTCGCCGCCGTCGCCGTGCCGGCGAGGGCTCCGACGACGGTGGCGACGACCCGGAGAACACCGTCACCCGGGTCCGCAAGCCGCGCTCGTCCGAGGACGAGATCACCTCGATCTCCGGTTCCACCCGCCTGGAGGCCAAGAAGCAGCGCCGCCGCGAGGGCCGCGAGGCCGGCCGCCGCCGCGCGCCGATCGTGAGCGAGGCCGAGTTCCTGGCCCGCCGCGAGTCGGTCGAGCGGGTCATGGTCGTGCGCCAGCGCAAGGACCTCACCCAGATCGCCGTCCTCGAGGACAAGGTGCTGGTCGAGCACTACGTCGCCCGCGAGTCGCAGACCTCGCTCATCGGCAACGTCTACCTCGGCCGCGTGCAGAACGTGCTGCCGTCGATGGAGGCCGCCTTCATCGACATCGGCAAGGGCCGCAACGCCGTGCTGTACGCCGGCGAGGTCAACTGGTCCGCGCTGGGCCACAAGGACGGGCAGCCCCGCAAGATCGAGTCGGTGCTCCAGTCGGGCCAGACCGTCCTGGTCCAGGTCAGCAAGGACCCGATCGGCCACAAGGGCGCCCGCCTCACCAGCCAGGTCAGCCTGGCCGGCCGCTTCCTCGTCTACGTGCCCGACGGCACCACCTCCGGCATCTCCCGCAAAGCCTGCCCGACACCGAGCGGGCCCGCCTCAAGGCGCTGCTCAAGGAGGCCGTGCCCGCCTCGGCCGGCGTCATCGTCCGCACCGCGGCCGAGGGCGCCTCGGAGGACGAGCTCACCCGCGACATCGAGCGGCTCAAGGCCAAGTGGGAGGCGATCGAGGCCAAGGTCGCCAAGGGCAACGCCCCGCAGCCTGCTGCACGGCGAGCCCGACCTGACCCTCAAGGTCGTCCGTGACCTGTTCACCGAGGACTTCGCCAAGGCTCGTCGTCCAGGGCGACGAGGCCTGGTCCTCGGTCAAGGAGTACGTCGACCAGATCGCTCCCGACCTCGCCGACCGGCTCGAGCACCACGAGCCCTCCGACGGTGACCTGTTCGCGACGTACCGGATCGACGAGCAGATCGCCAAGGGCCTCGACCGCAAGGTCTGGCTGCCCTCGGGCGGCTCGCTGGTCATCGACCGCACCGAGGCGATGACCGTCGTCGACGTCAACACCGGCAAGTTCACCGGCTCCGGGGGCAACCTGGAGGAGACGGTCACCAAGAACAACCTCGAGGCGGCCGAGGAGATCGTGCGCCAGGCTCCGGCTGCGCGACATCGGCGGCATCATCGTCGTCGACTTCATCGACATGGTCCTGGAGGCCAACCGCGACCTGGTGCTGCGTCGCCTCGTCGAGTGCCTGGGCCGCGACCGCACCCGCCACCAGGTCGCCGAGGTGACCTCGCTGGGCCTGGTGCAGATGACCCGCAAGCGGATCGGCACCGGCCTGCTGGAGGCGTTCAGCGAGAACTGCTCGCACTGCCAGGGTCGCGGCATCGTGGTCCACGACCTGCCCGTCGAGCCCAAGCGCGGCGGCGGCAACGGCGGCGAGCAGAACGGCGGCGACGAGCCCCGCCGCGGCAACCGCCGCCGCAAGGGCCGGAGCCAGGGTGGCGAGCAGGCCGAGGCCGCGCCGAAGCCGGTGCCCTCGCCGAAGGACGTCGCCGCGATGGCCAAGCACCACGAGGACGAGCCCGTCGAGGAGACCCCGGTCGAGGAGCCGACGAGCGAGCAGGCCCCGGTCGAGGACCCGAAGGCCGAGCAGACCCCCGTCGAGGACCCGAAGGCCGAGCAGACCCCCGTCGAGGCGCCCAAGGCGCCGGAGCCGAAGGCCGAGGAGCCCGAGGCCGAGGAGGCCCCGGCGGAGCCGGTCGCCAAGACCACCGTGGTCACCCGGACCCGGCGCCGGGCGAGCACCGGCCCGGTCACTCCCGTGTCCGCGCCTGCTCCGGACCCCGCGCCCGTCCCGGAGCCCGCCCCCGAGCCGGAGCAGACGGCCGCGGAGCCCACCCCGGAGCCGGTCGTCACCGCCCCCGTGGTGAAGCAGACCCGGCGCCGCTCGAGCACCCGGACCACCCCGCCCGCGACCGAGGAGGCCTCCGACGAGGCGGCCACCACGGAGGCTCCCACCGAGGAGAGCGCGGACGGCGAGACCGAGCCGCACGTCGAGCACGTGCCGGTGAAGAAGAAGGGTGGCGCCCGCAAGCGCTAGCCGGACGGGCACCGGAGCCTGCGTTTTGGCGGATTCCGGTGCCACCCGTAGTATTGACGGTCGGTGCGCTGCGGAGGCGCGCCGTTCTGCTGGCACCCGGCAAACCGGCCGGACCCCCGACCGAACAAGCTGTGTGTGCCGCAGCCGAGACTTTCGGACAGACGTTGACGAGTAAGGAGCCCGCGGTGGTGTACGCGATCGTGCGCGCAGGCGCGAAGCAGGAGAAGGTCGCTGTCGGCGACGTCATCGAGATCGACAAGGTCTCCACGCCGGTCGGTGACACCCTGACCCTGCCGGTCGTGCTGGCCGTCGACGGCGAGTCCGTCACCGCCACCGGCCTGGACAAGGCGACGGTGACGGTCGAGGTCCTCGGCGCCACCAAGGGCCCGAAGATCGTCATCCAGAAGTACAAGAACAAGACCGGCTACAAGAAGCGCCAGGGTCACCGCCAGAAGTACACCCAGGTCAAGGTCACCGACATCTCGCTCTGAGCCCCGGCTCAGCACTCTCCGAAGGACTGAAACATGGCACACAAGAAGGGCGCGGCGTCCACCAAGAACGGCCGCGACTCCAACGCCCAGCGCCTCGGCGTGAAGCGCTTCGGCGGCCAGCCTGGTCAACGCCGGCGAGATCATCGTCCGCCAGCGTGGCACCCACTTCCACCCGGGCTCGGGCGTCGGTCGCGGTGGCGACGACACCCTGTTCGCGCTCGTCGCGGGCAACGTCGAGTTCGGCAAGAAGCGCGGCCGCAAGGTCGTCAACATCGTCCCGGGCGAGTGAGCTGACGCTCACCCGACCTGACATCGAAGGGCGTCCCGTTCGGGACGCCCTTCGTCCATTTCTCCTGAAAGACTGATCCCATGGCCGTGCCCACCTTCGTCGACCGCGTGACCCTCTCCGTGGCTGCCGGTCGCGGCGGCAACGGCGTGGCCTCGGTGCACCGCGAGAAGTTCAAGCCGCTCGGCGGCCCCGACGGCGGCAACGGCGGTCCCGGTGGCTCGATCATCCTGCGCGTCGACCCCGACGTCACCACGCTGCTGGACTACCACCACAGCCCGCAGCGCAAGGCCGAGCACGGCGGGCACGGGGCGGGCGACCGCCGCAACGGCGCGCACGGGGCGGACCTGGTCCTCGCCGTGCCGGCCGGCACCGTGGTCAAGCAGCGCAACGGCGAGGTGATCGCCGACCTGGTGGTGCCCGGCACCGAGATCGTGGTCGCCCAGGGCGGCCGCGGAGGTCTCGGCAACGCCGCGCTGGCCTCCAAGAGCCGCAAGGCGCCCGGCTTCGCGCTGCTCGGCGAGCCCGGTGACGAGCCTGGACGTCGTCCTGGAGCTCAAGGTCGTCGCCGACATCGGTCTCGTCGGTTTCCCCAGCGCGGGCAAGTCGAGCCTGATCGCGGCGATCTCGCGGGCCCGGCCCAAGATCGCCGACTACCCGTTCACCACCCTGGTCCCCAACCTCGGCGTGGTCACCGCGGGCGACATCACCTTCACCGTCGCCGACGTCCCCGGCCTGATCGAGGGCGCCGCCGAGGGCCGCGGCCTGGGGCACGACTTCCTGCGGCACATCGAGCGCTGCGCCGCGCTGGTGCACGTGCTCGACACCGCCACCCTGGAGCCCGGCCGCAACCCGGCCGACGACCTCGACGTGATCGAGGACGAGTCTGCGCCGCTACGGCGGCCTGGAGGACCGGCCGCGGCTGGTGGCCCTCAACAAGGTCGACGTCCCCGACGGCCGCGGCATCGCCGGTTTGGTCCTCGACGAGTCTGCGCGAGCGCGGCCTGCGGGTCTTCGAGATCTCCGCGGTCTCCGGCGAGGGCACCCGCGAGCCTGATCTACGCGATGGCCGAGATCGTCGCCGAGGCCCGGCGCGCGAAGGCCTCGGAGATCCCGGCCCGGATCGTGGTCCGCCCCAAGGCGGTCGACGACGACGGCTTCACCGTCAAGCGCACGGGTGCGGGCTGGCGGGTGCGCGGCACCAAGCCGGAGCGCTGGGTGCGCCAGACCGACTTCAGCAACGACGAGGCCGTCGGCTACCTCGCCGACCGGCTCAACCGGCTCGGCGTCGAGGCCCGGCTGCTGCAGGCTGGGTGCCGAGGAGGGTGACGCCGTGCTCATCGGGCCCACCGACAACTCCGTGGTCTTCGACTTCAAGCCCGGCATCGACGCGGGCGCGGAGAACCTCTCGCGCCGGGGCGAGGACGACCGCTTCCACGAGCAGCGTCCGGCCGCCTCACGCCGCCGCGACATCCAGGAGCACATGGGCGAGCGGAGCGAGACCGAGACCCGCGCGGACGTGGCCCGCCGGATCGACCGGCCCGACGAGTACGGCCCGCAGTCCTACGAGATCGGCTCGGAGGAGGACCCGGACGTGCGGCCGGCCACCGACGAGGACGACTGGGCCGAGGACGACCCCGGTGAGTGAGCGGGGGGCCGTCACCGGCGCCCGCCGCATCGTGGTCAAGGTCGGCTCGTCCTCGCTGACGACGGCGACCGGCGGCATCGACCCCGAGCGGGTGAGCGCGCTCGTCGACGTCCTGGCCGCCGCGCGGGCGCGCGGGGCCGAGGTCGTGCTGGTCTCCTCCGGTGCGATCGCCGCCGGCCTGGCCCCGCTCGGGCTGCCGAAGCGGCCGCGCGGGCTCGCCGCGCAGCAGGCCGCGGCGTCGGTGGGCCAGGGTCTGCTGGTGCACCGCTACACCGAGGAGCCTGGCCCGGCACGGGCTGACCGCCGGTCAGGTGCTGCTCACCCTGGACGACGTCACCCGGCGCTCGCACTACCGCAACGCCCACCAGACCTTCACCAAGTTTGCTCGAGCTCGGCGTGATCCCGATCGTCAACGAGAACGACACGGTGGCCACCACCGAGATCCGCTTCGGCGACAACGACCGGCTGGCGGCCCTCGTCGCCCACCTGGTCCATGCCGACCTGCTGGTCCTGCTCTCCGACGTCGACGGCCTGTACGACGGCCCGCCCTCCCGCTCCGGGACGCGGCTCCTCACCGACGTACGCGGCCCGGGGGACCTGGACGCCGTCACCATCGGCTCGGCCGGAGCCGCCGGAGTCGGCACCGGCGGGATGGTCACCAAGGTCGAGGCCGCCGCCATCGCCACCGGCTCCGGCATCCCGGTCGTGCTCACCTCCGCCGAGCGGGCCGGCGCCGCGCTCGCGGGGGAGCCGGTCGGCACCCTGTTCCACACCACCGGCAAGCGCCGCCCCACCCGGCTGCTGTGGCTGCGCCACGCGACCGAGGGCAAGGGCGCGCTGATCCTCGACCCGGGCGCCGTGCGCGCCGTCGTCGAGCGCCGGGCCTCGCTCCTGGCTGCCGGGATCACCGGCGTGCAGGGGGAGTTCGCGGCGGGCGACCCGGTCGACCTGCTCGACCCCGACGGGGGACTGGTCGGCCGCGGCCTGGTGAACTTCGACGCCGCCGAGGTCCCCGCCCTGCTGGGCCGCTCCTCGAAGGAGCCTCCGGCGTGAGCCTGGGTGCGGGCTACGAGCGCGAGGTCATCCACCGCGACGCGCTCGTCGTCCTCCAGGGCTCCTGACGCGCCACGCAACGACCGGATTCGTCGTTCGGGCGCGCCCTTCACGACAAATTCGGTAGTTGCGCGGGCGCCCAGGAGCCCTCTGGCTAGTCGCCGACGGCGTCGATCCCGCGCTGCACGATCAGCGGGTCGGGCTGCCCGACGACCCCGGCGTCCTTGCCGTCGTACTCGAACCGGGAGAGGAAGTGGCGCATCGCGTTGATCCGCGCGCGCTTCTTGTCGTTGGACTTGATGGTCGTCCACGGCACCACCTCGGTGTCGGTACGACGGATCATCGCCTCCTTCGCCTCGGTGTACGCCGCCCACTTGTCCAGCGACTCCAGGTCCATCGGGGAGAGCCTTCCACTGCCGGACCGGGTCCACCTGGCGGATGATGAAGCGGGTGCGCTGCTCGGCCTGGGTGACCGAGAACCAGAACTTGGTGAGCGTGATCCCGGACTCGACGAGCATCTCCTCGAAGTAGGGGACGTGTCGCACGAAGGTGTCGTACTCGGCCTCGGAGCAGAAGCCCATCACCCGCTCCACGACGGCGCGGTTGTACCAGGCTGCGGTCGAACAGGGCCATCTCGCCGGCGGTGGGCAGGTGCTGGACGTAGCGCTGGAAGTACCACTGCCCGGCCTCGCGGTCGCTGGGCTTGGTGAGGGCGACGACCCGGGCGTAGCGGGGGTTGAGGTGCTCCATGAAGCGCTTGATGGTGCCGCCCTTCCCGGCGGCGTCGCGACCCTCGAAGATCAGCACGTGCCGCGAGCCGTTGGCCTGCGCCCAGGCCTGGAACTTCAGCAGGCTCGACCTGGAGCAGGTACTTCTGCTCGTCGTACTCCTCGCGGGGCATCCGCTCGGCGTAGGGGTAGTTCTCCCGCCAGGTGTCCACGGCCTTGCCGAAGGGGTCGATCAGCACCGGGTCGTCGTCGTGGTCCTCGCCGATGCGGTGGCCGTCGACACCGAGCCGGTCGATGTACGCAGGCACGTCCTGCAACATGCGCCGGACGCTAGGAGAGCGGCGTGAACGGCAGGTGGCCGCATTGGGTACGACGCCCGGCGGCGCCGTACGCTGGGAGACGCCATGAACGCTGTGCCGACGGTCTACCTCGACCACGCCGCGACCACCCCGATGGTCCCCGCGGCGCTCGAGGCGATGACAGCGCACCTCGGCGCGGTGGGCAACGCCAGGCTCGCTGCACGCGTCCGGCCGGCGCGCGCGCCGGGTGGTGGAGGAGTCCCGCGAGACGCTGGCCCAGGCGCTCAACTGCCGGCCCGGTGAGGTGGTCTTCACCTCCGGCGGCACCGAGGCCGACAACCTGGCGATCAAGGGCCTGTACTGGTCGCGCCGCGCGGGTGACCCGCGCCGGCTGCGGATCCTCGCCTCTGCGGTGGAGCACCACGCCGTGCTCGACCCGCTGGAGTGGCTGGAGGAGCACGAGGGCGCGGGCATCAACCTGCTGCCGGTGGACCGCCACGGGAGGCTCTCGCCCGAGGGCCTGCGCGCGGCGATCGAGACCGAGCCGGTCTCCGTCGCCGCGATCACCGTGATGTGGGCGAACAACGAGGTCGGGACCGTGCAGCCGATCGAGGAGGTCGTCCGGCTCGCCGCCGCGCACGGCATCCCGGTGCACACCGACGCCGTGCAGGCGATCGGCGCGGTGCCGGTGGACTTCGCCGCGAGCGGCGTGGACGCGCTGTCGGTCTCCGGGCACAAGGTGGGCGGCCCGCAGGGCGTCGGAGCGCTCGTCGTACGACGCGAGGTGGACCTGACCGCGCTGCTGCACGGTGGTGGCCAGGAGCGCGACGTGCGCAGCGGCACGCTGGACGTGCCCGCCATCGCGGGCTTCGCGGCCGCGGTCGAGCCTGGCCGTGAAGCAGCAGGCCGACCTGGCCGCGCGGCTCAGCGTGCTGCGTGATCGCCTGGTGTCCGGCGTACGACGCGAGGTGCCGGGCGTGGTCCTCAACGGCGACCCCGTCGACCGGCTCCCCGGCAACGTGCACCTGAGCCTCCCGGGCTGCGAGGGCGACTCGCTGCTGATGCTGCTCGACGCCCGTGGCATCGAGTGCTCGACGGGATCGGCCTGCTCGGCCGGCGTCCCGCAGCCCTCGCACGTGCTGCTCGCGATGGGGCGCTCGGCCGCGGAGGCGCGCAGCTCGCTGCGCTTCAGCCTCGGCCACACCAGCACGGAGGCGGACGTCGACGCCGTCGTCGCCGCCATCGCGCCGTGTGTCGAGCGGGCCCGCGCGGCCCGCGCCTGAGGTGCCCTCGTGAAGGTCGTCGCCGCCATGTCCGGGGGAGTGGACTCCGCCGTCGCCGCCGCGCGCGCCCACGAGGCCGGCCACGAGGTGACCGGCATCCACCTGGCGCTCTCGCGCAACCCGAAGTCCTACCGCTCGGGGGCCCGCGGCTGCTGCACGATCGAGGACGCCAACGACGCCCGCCGGGCGGCCGACGTGATCGGCATCCCGTTCTACGTCTGGGACCTCTCCGAGCGCTTCCACGCCGACGTGGTCGAGGACTTCATGGACAGACTACGCCGCGGGCGAGACGCCCAACCCGTGCCTGCGCTGCAACGAGAAGATCAAGTTCGCGGCCGTGCTCGACCGGGCGCTGGCGCTCGGCTTCGACGCGGTCGCCACCGGCCACTACGCCACCGTGGTGCACGGGCCGGCCGGGGTCGAGCCTGCACCGGGCGGCGGACGGGGCGAAGGACCAGTCCTACGTGCTCGGTGTGCTCGACGACCAGCAGGCTGCGGCACTCGCTCTTCCCGCTCGGCGACACCCCGAAGCCGCAGGTGCGGGAGGAGGCCGCCGCGCGCGGGCTGCTCGTGGCCGACAAGCCGGACAGCCACGACATCTGCTTCGTCGCCGACGGCGACAACGCCGGCTGGCTGCGGGAGAAGCTCGGCGACCGCGCGCCCAACCAGGGCGGTGAGATCCGCGACGAGGCGACCGGCACGGTGCTCGGCCACCACGAGGGGACCTACGCGTACACGATCGGCCAGCGCCGGGGGCTCCGCTTGGGACATCCCGCGCCCGACGGCCGCCCGCGCTTCGTGCTCGACATCGAGCCGGTCAGCGGCACGATCACCGTCGGTCCGCGCGAGCGCCTGGCGGTCGAGCGGATCACCGGCGACCGCCTGCGCTGGTGCGGCGCGGCGCTGCCTGCCGGTGCCGTGCTCGAAGGCCCGGACGTCACCGTGCAGTGCGCGCGCACGGCGCGGAGCACCGCGCGGTGGTCCGCGTGGGGGACGGCATCCTCGAGGTGGACCTGATCGACCGCGCCGAGGGCATCGCGCCCGGCCAGGCCGTCGTCGTCTACGACGGCACGCGCGTCGTCGGCTCGGCCACCATCACCGTCGCCGAGCGGGTGCCCGCGTGAGGGCGTCCGGGATCGGCTCCTTCCCCGGCACCACCCAGCAGGCGTACGACGAGGCGCTGGCCGTCGTGCTGGGGGGAGCTCGCCGTCGACGGTTCCGGACTGCCGTACCTCCCCGAGGTGCCGGGGCGCGGCGCGATCGCCGCGATGACCGGGCGCACCCTCGGCCTCGTCGGCGAGACTCGACGCGGACCTGCAGCCCTCCGGCTGGCGGCTCACCGGCACGTCCGGCGCGATGCCGCTGGACCAGCGCCGGGCGCGCAGCCTGCTGGCCCAGGACCTCGACGCCCTGGAGGAGCGGGCGGCCGACTACGCCGGCCCGTTCAAGGTGCAGGTCACCGGGCCGTGGACGCTGGCCGCCACGGTCGAGCGGCCGCGCGGCGACAAAGTCGCTGGCCGACCACGGCGCCCGCCGCGACCTTGCCCAGGCGCTCGCCCTCGCGGTCACCGACCACCTCGCGGACCTGCGCCGGCGGCTGCCCGGCGCCACCGAGCCTGGTGCTGCAGGTCGACGAGCCTGCCCTGCCCGCGGTGCTCGCCGCCGCGGTGCCCACCGCCTCCGGCTTCGGCCGGCACCGCACCATCCACCCACCGGAGGCCAGCGAGGCGCTGGAGGCGGTGCTCGGCGCCGCTGCCGCCGCCGGCGCCACGCCCTGGGTGCACTGCTGCGCCCCGGACGTGCCGATCGGCCTGCTGCGCGGGGCCGGTGCGCGCGGGGTGATGCTCGACCTGGACCTGCTGGGACCGGCGGGCATGGACGCCGCCGCCGAGGCGCTGGAGGCCGGCGAGACCCTGGCGATGGGCGTCGTACCGACGTCGGGGGAGCCTGCCCACCGACAAGACCGTCGTGGAGCGGGTGCTGCGCTGGCTCGACCTCCTCGGCCTCGACCCGGCCACGGTGGGGGAGCACGTCGTGATCACCCCGGCCTGCGGTCTCGCCGGGTCCGCCGACGCCCGCCGCACCACCGCGCTGGTGCGCTCGGTCGCGCGCTCGCTGGGCTGACCGACTGCCGGCGATGCCGCTGGGTAACGGATGGTTCCCCCACCACGAGGAGCCTGTGTCATGCCCGACCTGAGCGGCAAGGTCGTCGCCATCATCGCCGGTGACTACGTCGAGGAGCCCGAGACTCGTCGGACCCCGCGACCGCCTGCGCGAGGCCGGTGCCGAGGTGCGCGTGCTCTCCCGCGACGGCTCGCCGATCCAAGCCGCCGAGGGCGACGTGAACCCCACCCAGAAGATCGAGGCGGACGGGTCGTACGCCGATCTCGACGTCGACACCATCGACGCGCTCGTCGTCCCGGGCGGGACGGTGAACGCCGACCACCTGCGCACCGACCAGCGGGCGCAGACCCTGGTTCGCAAGGTGGCCGCGGCGAACAAGCCCCTCGCCGTCATCTGCCACGGACCCTGGCTGCTGGTCTCGGCCGGGCTGGTCGAGGGCCGCCGGTTGACGAGCCTGGCCCAGCCTGCAGGACGACATCCGCAACGCGGGCGGGGACTGGGTCGACGCCGAGGTCGTCGTCGACCGCAACCTGGTCACCAGCCGCAAGCCGGACGACGTGCCGGCCTTCGTGGAGGCGATCGAGCAGCTTGCTCGCGGGCTGAGCCCCCCGAACGGGACAGGGCCCGCCGGAGGATCGCCCCGGCGGGCCCTGCTCGTCGTTCGGGTGGATCAGCCGACGTGGATGCCCTCCGGGGCGTCCGTGGCCAGGCTCGGTGTGCTTGACGTTGAGGAACGTCCAGATCACCGCCGAGGCCGCCAGCATCAGCATCGAGGCCACCAGGAAGGCGTGCACCGCACCCTCCGGGAAAGCCTGGATCCGAAGATCGCGCCCTCCAGGAAGGTCAGGTCGGTGCCGGGAACCGGTGCGGTGGGGTCGCCGCCGCCGGCGACGATCGCGTCGGCCATCGGCTTGGCGATCTTGTCGGCCTGGCTGTTGGTGAAGTGCAGCGCGACCGTGCTCAGCGTCGCCAGGCCCAGTGCGCCGCCGACCTGCTGCATGGTGTTGAGCACGCCGGAGCCGATGCCGGAGTCCTCCCGCGCGGACGTGGTGCACCGCGGTGAGGGTCATCGGGACGAAGACCAGGCCCATGCCGATCGCCATCAGGACGATGTACGGGAACAGGTGGGTCCAGTAGTTGATGTCCGCGCCGCCGTCCTGCAGGGCCGTGAGCACGGCCTTCGGCGACTCGTCGACGGGGATCCGCGAGAACATGAAGAGCGCGGTAGCCGCGAGCAGGGTGCCGGTTCCGGCCAGGAAGCGCGCGTCGATCCGGGCGACCAGGTTGGACGCCAGGCCCGCACCGATGACGATGCCGAACGAGAACGGCAGGAACGCGAAGCCGGCCTGGAGCGGGCTGAAGCCCATGATCTGCTGGATGAACAGGCTCAGGAAGTAGAACATCGCGAACATCGCCGCGGGGGCGATCATCATGGCCGCGAAGTCTGGTGGCCCGGGTCCGGTTGGCGAAGATCCGCACCGGCAGCAACGGGTGGGCGACGCGGGACTCGATGACCGCGAAGGTCACCAGGAGGATCAGGCCGGCGACCAGCGCGACGATGGTCTGCGGGTGGTCCCAGCCGTAGGCCTCCTCGCCCGCACGGGACAGGCCGAAGACGATGCCGAGCAGGCCCAGGGTGCCGGTGATGGCGCCGGGGACGTCCATCTCGCCGGGGTGCGACTCGGACTCGGCGAGCACGCGCGGGACGGCGGCCGCGGCGATCAGGCCGATCGGGACGTTGATGAGGAAGGTCATCCGCCAGCCCTCGACGTCGAGGCCCACGAAGGAGTCCAGGCCGGTGAGCCAGCCGCCGAGGATCAGGCCGATCGCGGCGCCGACGCCGGACATGGTGGCGTACGCCGCCATGGCGCGGTTGCGCGCCGGGCCGGCCGGGAAGGTGGTGGTGATCAGCGCCAGCGCGGCGGGCGCGGCCATCGCAGCACCGACGCCCTGCAGGGCCCGGGAGCCGAGCAGCATGGCCTCGTTGGCCGCGAGGCCACCGAGCAGCGAGGCGATCGCGAAGGTCGTCAGGCCGATGGTGAACAGGCGGCGGCGGCCGTAGAGGTCACCGAGCCGGCCGCCGAGCAGGAGCAGGCCGCCGAACGCGAGGGCGTAGCCCGTCACGATCCAGGTCAGGTTGGCCTGGGAGATGTGCAGGTCGGTGCCGATGTAGGGCAGCGCGATGTTGGCGATGGTGGAGTCGAGCACCACCATCAGCCTGGGCGGTGAGGATCAGCACGAGCGCGAGGCCGGCGTGCTTGCTGGGCTTCACCTCGGGCTCTGCGGGCGAGGTCGTCCCCGCAGGGTCGAGTGATTCGACGTCGGTCATGGCGGTTTCCTTCGGGTGGTGGAGAGGGGGTGCGGGTCAGCCGCGGGTGGCGGCGGGGAGGATGACCTGGTCGACGACACGGGCGATCAGGTCGGGGGTCGGCGGGTCGCCGAGGAGGAAGCCGCGGTGCAGCACGATGCCGGGCAGCGCCGCGGTGAGGATGTCGAGGTCGATGTCGGGACGCAGGCTCGCCGCGCTGCTGGGCCCGCTCGTAGACCTCGCGGCCGACGGCGACCTTCGGGGCGATGAACCGCTCCCGGAACGCCGCGGCGAACTCCGGGTCCCTGCCGATCGCGGTGACCACGCTGCCGAGCAGCGCGGTCTGGTGGCGGTCGGTCAGGCCACCGTGCCCGCAGAACATCGCGAGCAGGTCGCCGCGCAGGCTGCCGGTGTCGGGCGGCACCTCGACCGGCGACTTCTGCGACATGAGCGCGTCGATCACCAGCGCGGCCTTGCCGTCCCACTTGCGGTACAGCGTCGCCTTCGACGCCTTCGCCTTGGCCGCGACGGCGTCCATCGTGAGCCGGTCGTAGCCCACGTCGACGAGGACCGCGATGGTCGCGTCGAAGATCTCCTGCTCGCGGTCGCCCTCGATGCGGGGGCGGGCGGGCGCCTCACGGCGGCTGATGCGGGGGACCACGGGCACCTCCTGACGTCTTGGATGGAACGGAACGGTTTCGTTCCACATAGATAGTACGGAACGGTTTCGTTCTGTCAAGTGGGGGGCGGTGCCCTTCATTCCCGGCCAGCAGTCCCACCCGCTGTGACGAGCCTGCCGGTGACCACCGACATCGCGCCGCGCCGGGCAGCGCACGGTCGGTGGTGACCGGCAAGATGTCCTCCATGAGCCAGGCCGACCTCCCCGTCGTACCCCCCGAGGCCCGGGACGAGCACGCGACCCTCGCCGACGAGGTCGAGGAGGCGCGGTGGCGCTACTACGTGCTCGACCAGCCGACCCTCTCCGACGCCGACTTCGACGCCCGGATGCGGCGCCTGGAGGAGCCTGGAGGAGGAGTTCCCCGAGTCTGCGGACGCCGGACTCGCCCACCCAGAAGGTCGGCGGCGCCGTGTCCACCGACTTCACCGCCGTGGACCACCTGCAGCGGATGGAGAGCCTGGACAACGCCTTCTCGGGCGAGGAGCCTGGCGGCGTGGTACTCCCGGCTGGCCCGCGAGGGGGTCGGCGAGCCGCCCCTGCTGTGCGAGTCTCAAGGTCGACGGCCTGGCGATCAACCTGCTCTACGAGAAGGGCCGCCTCGTCCGCGCGCTGACCCGTGGGGACGGGCGCACCGGCGAGGACGTGACGCCCAACGTCAAGACGATCGCGGCGATCCCGCACCGGCTGACCCCCACCGACGAGTACGCCGTACCGGACCTGGTCGAGGTGCGCGGCGAGGTGTTCCTGCCCGCGGAAGCGTTCGAGGCGCTCAACGTGGCGATGACCGAGGCCGGCAAACCGGCCTTCGCCAACCCGCGCAACGCCGCCGCCGGGTCGCTGCGCCAGAAGGACCCGCGGGTGACCGCGACCCGCGCGCTCGGGATGGTGTGCCACGGTATCGGGGCGCGCGAGGGCTTCGAGCCGACCGCGCAGTCCCAGGCCTACGAGGCGCTGGCCGCGTGGGGGCTGCCCATCTCCGAGCAGGTGCGGGTGGTGCCGACCCTGGCCGAGGTGGAGGCCTACATCGCGAACGCCGGCGAGAACCGGCACACGATCGTGCCCTACGAGATCGACGGCGTGGTGGTGAAGGTCGACGACGTCGCCCTGCAGCGCCGGCTCGGCTCGACGAGCCGGGCGCCGCGCTGGGCGATCGCCTACAAGTACCCGCCCGAGGAGGTCAACACCCGGCTCCTCGACATCGCGGTCAACGTGGGCCGCACCGGCCGGGTGACGCCGTACGGCGTGATGGAGCCGGTCAAGGTGGCGGGCTCGACCGTCGAGAACGCCACCCTGCACAACTTCCACGAGGTCGAGCGCAAGGACGTCCGCCCCGGTGACACCGTCGTGTTGCGCAAGGCCGGCGACGTGATCCCGGAGATCGTCGGGCCGGTGCTGCCGCTGCGACCGGACGGGCTGGAGCCGTGGGTGCCCCCGACGACCTGCCCCGCGTGCGGGACCGAGACCGTCGAGCAGAAGGAGGGCGACAAGGACCGCCGCTGCCCCAACCACGAGAAGTGCCCCGGCCAGGTCCGCGAGCGGGTCTTCTTCGTCGCGAGCCGCAACGCCTTCGACATCGAGGGCCTGGGCTACGAGGCCGCGGTCGCCCTCCTCGACGCGGGGGCGATCACCAACGAGGGCGACGTGTTCGACCTCGACGCCGACAAGCCTGCGCTCGGCGCCGCTGTTCACCCGGGCGCCGAAGAAGGGCGAGGAGGGCCCGCAGGCTCAGCGCCAACGGCGAGAAGCCTGCTCGCAAACCTCGACGCCCGCAAGGACGTCCCGCTGTGGCGGGTGATCGTCGCGCTCTCGATCCGGCACACCGGCCCGAGCGCCTCACGCGCGCTGGCGCAGGAGTTCGGCTCGATGGCGGCGATCCGGGCGGCGACCGAGGAGCAGGCTGGCCGCCGCCGAGGGCGTCGGGCCGACCATCGCGCGGGCGGTCATCGAGTGGTTCGAGATCGACTGGCACGTCGCGATCGTGGACCGGTGGACCGCCGCCGGGGTGTCGATGGAGGACGAGCGGGACACCTCGATCGCCCGCACGCTGGAGGGCCTGACCGTGGTGGTCACCGGCTCGCTGGAGGACTTCTCCCGCGACTCCGCGAAGGAGGCGATCCTGTCGCGCGGCGGCAAGGCGGCGGGCTCGGTGTCGAAGAAGACCGACTACGTCGTGGTCGGGGAGAACGCCGGCTCCAAGGCCGACAAGGCCGAGCAGACTCGGCGTCCCGGTGCTCGACGAGGACGGGTTCAAGGCCCTGCTGGAGAACGGGCCGGCATGAGGCGGGCGCTCGGAGCGGTCGTCGTGGCGCTGCTGGTCAGCGGCTGCAGCGGTGCGCCGGAGGCGGACCCGCCCGCGCCGCGCGCCTCCGCGACCACCGCCCGCGCCCCGTCTCCGAGCCCCTCGACGAGCATTTCGACGAATCCGTCCGCCGTACCGGACCCGGTGTCGCTGCCCGCCCTCGCCCGCAAGACCTACGACGGCCGCGGTCTGCGGCTGGGCGAGGAGGTGCTGCGCGGCCCCCGGCACCGGGAGTACGAGGTGACCTACCGCGGCGGTGGGCTCACCCTGTCCGGCCGGCTCGCGGTGCCCGAGGGCAAGGGCCCCTTCCCGGCGGTGGTGCTGGCGCACGGCTACATCGACCCCGCGGTCTACGTCAACGGCCAGGGGATGACCCGGGAGCGCGCGTGGTTCGGCGAGCACGGGTACGTCGCCCTGCACGTCGACTACCGCGGCCACGCGGGGTCGAGCCCGGACCGCAGCGGCGGCCTGGACATGCGGATGGGCTACACCGAGGACGTCATCAATGCGGTGCTCGCGCTGCGCGCCTGGGACGGCCCCGTCGCCGACGGGCGGGTCGCGCTGGTGGGCCGCTCGATGGGCGGCGGCGTCGTCCAGAACGCCCTGGCCGCGCAGCCCGGTCTGGTGCGCGCGGGAGTGGTCTTCGCCTCGGTCAGGCTCCGACGCCGCCGAGAACTTCGAGCACTTCATCCGCAGCGACGACAGCCGAGGCGTCGCGACCCGCGCGGTCCTGGCCGCGCACGGCGATCCGGCCAAGGAGCCGGCGTTCTGGGCGGGGATCAGCGCCCGGACCTACTTCGGCGACATCACCGAACCCGTTCTCGTGCTGCACGGCACCGCCGACGACACCTGCCCGATCGCCTGGAGCCGGACGACCGTGCGGCTGATGCGGCGGGCGGGCGTGGACGTGACCCTGCGGACCTACGCCGGCGAGGGCCACGCCTTCGGCCCGCAGTTCGGCGCTGCGATGGAGGAGACGGGCCGGTTCCTGCGGCGGCAGCCTGGGCTGATCCGGCGTACTCTTCTGCGGTGATCTCTGAAGTGCTGGAGGGGGTCCTGCTCGCGTCAGTCGCGTTGCTGGTGCCGGCCACGATCGGTCTGTTCACCGTGCGCGGCACGCGTCAGAGGCGAGCCGCCACGACCTGGGGCCGGGGAGCACTGGCGGCGAGCGTGGTCGCCGTCGCCGGCCTCGGTTCTGCTGCCCTGGTGGGTCTCGAGCCCGTGACGGCGACGGTGTTCGCGGTGCTCCTGGGCGCCACCGTGCTGCTCTGGGTGCCGGTCGCGGGACACTGGGCCACGCGCGGGCTGGTCGCGTGGACGCTCACGATCGACGTCGCGATCGCCTACCTGGCCTACGTCGTGCACTGGACGGCCACGACGGACCTCGGCGTCGCCGGGACGGGTGCCAGCATCGTCCTGCTGCTGCTCGAGGCCTTCATGCTGCTGATCGGCGCCGGCTACGTCTGGGAGCCTGGTGGACGTCCTCGCTCGTCGTACCTGGTCGTCGGCGGACGTCTCCGCCGATGCCGTTCCCGGCAGTCACCGGCCCTTCGTGTCCCTGCACGTGCCGACCCACAACGAGCCGCCGGACCTGGTGATCGCGACCCTCGAAGCCCTCCTCCGCCTGGAGTACGACGACTACGAGGTGCTCGTGGTCGACAACAACACCGACGACCCGCTCCTGTGGGGCCCGGTCGAGGCGTGGTGCCGCGGCCGGGACCGGGTGCGCTTCCTGCACCTGGCCGACTGGCCGGGTTTCAAGAGTGGCGCGCTCAACGAGGCGTTGCGCGTCAGCGATCCGCGCGCTGAGGTGATCGGCATCGTCGACGCCGACTACGTGGTCGACCCCGACTTCCTGGCCCGCTGCGCGCCGTTGTTCGCAGATCCCGAGGTCGCCTTCGTGCAGACCCCGCAGGACTACCGGGACTGGGACGTCGCACCCTACTTCCGGCGGCTCTACCGCTCCTACGCCTACTTCTTCGACGTCTCGCAGCGCTCCCGCGCGGAGCGCAACGGTGCCATCTTCGGGGGCACCATGGGCTTGATCCGGCGCTCTGCGATGGAGGCTGCGGGCGGCTGGGACGAGTGGTGCATCACCGAGGACGCCGAGCTCTCCCTGCGCCTGCTGCGCGACGGCGGCCGCGGGTTGCACGTCGACCGCTCGTTCGGTCGCGGGTTGATGCCGCTGACCTTCGAGGCGCTCAAGCGGCAGCGCTTCCGGTGGTGCTTCGGCGGGGTGCAGATCCTGCGGATGCACTGGCGCTCCCTGCTTCCCGGCCCTCGTACGACGGGGAACCGGCTCGACCTCGGCCAGCGCTGGGCCTACTTCGTGGGTGGTCTGCAGTGGTTCGGCGACTTGGCATCGGTGTTGTTCACCGGCTTCCTGCTCGTGGGCGCGGCGGACCTGGTGCTCGGCAGTGGGCTGGTGGTTCGCCGCATGTCGGGCCTGCTCGTCGCCTGCGTGCTGGTGCTGGTGGTGCTCGGTGCGTTGCGCTCGCTGGCCCTGGTGCGCCGTACCAGCGGGGCGGGGTGGGGCGAGTCGCTGGGTGCCTTCGGCATCTGGCTGGCGCTGAGCCGGACCGTGGCCCTGGCGTCGTTCCGGGGCTTGACGGCGCGCGAGGGAGTCTTCCTGCGCACGCCGAAGGTGAAGGGCGAGCCTGGGCTGGCGCGACGCGTTGCGTGGCAACCGGTTCGAGCTCGGCCTGGGCCTGGTCTGCCTGGTCGTCGCCGGTGCGGTGGCGGCTCGCGCACAGGCCGCGGCGGCCGCGGTGGCGGTCCTGCTCCTCGTGCATGCCGCCGGCTACCTGTCGGCCCCGGTCAACAGCCTCGCCGCGATTCGTTCGGACCTGCCCGAGGAGCCTGCGCCGCCGGCGGCGCGAGGCGGTCGCCTCGTGGGGCGGGCGCAGTGCCCGGCGCGGCGGGCTCGTCCTCGTCGCGACCGGCGCGGTGCTGGTGGCCCTGGTCTGCTTCGCCGCGCCGGTCCAGGGGCCGCGGCTCCCGGAGATCGGCAACCCGATCGAGGATGTCACCCGCCCCGGCGACCGGGTCGCCGACGAGGTCCCCGCGACGCCCACGACCGGGACCACGCAGGCGACCACCGGCCCGTCGTCGGCCTCGACGGAGGCTCCCGCGGTCACGGCGAGCGCCGCCGCGGGCGCCCCGTCGAGCCCACCGGCCGCCCGGCCGACCACCGCGACCACCGTCCGGCCGGGCACGGCGGCCCCGACCGCCTCCCCGCGGTCCACGCCGACCGTCCGGACGACACCGACGACTCGGGCCACGCCGACAGCGCCCGCCACGGGCAGGCCGACGGCCAAGCCGTCCCAGGCGGCCACGGGCAAGCCCACCGCCAAGCCCAGTCCGACCCGTAGCGGCGGGCGCCCCTGAGCCCTTGAGGTCAGACCAGCCGCGAGAGCCAGGCCTCGATCGCCTCGGCACCGACCAGGCGGACCACCTCGGCGTCCGGGTAGGTCGCCGCCACCAGGTCCACCCAGGCCAGGTCCGGCACGGTGGCGTCCTCGGCCCGGATCCGCCGGACGGTACGACGCACCAGGCTGCGAAGCGTGCCGGGCTCCTCGGCCAGGACCACCACGACCACCTCGGTCCGGGGGAGCAGCGCGGCCCGGTCGGCGTGCTGCTCGGCGGTGCTCACCCAGCCGTCGAAGTCGGCGAGGGCCTGCACCTCGGTGTGGTCGGCGAGCCCGTCGGCGGGCACGAGAGGCACGTCGAGCGTCGCGGCGAGCCGGGCGGCGACGTCGTCGAGCAGGGTGGCGGGGCCGCCCGCGACCAGCGCGCGCTGCGGGATCCGCGATGGCGAGGAGTCAGGGGCGTGCACCCGCCGGATTCTAGGGAGTGTCCCGAACCCTAAGATGATCGGCATGGCTCAGATCTCCCGCGACGAGGTGGCCCACCTGGCCGACCTCGCCCGGATCGACCTCGACGACGCCGAGTCTGGACCACCTGGCTCCGCAGTACCAACGTGATCCTCGAGGCGGTCGCTTCGATCAGCGGCGTGGCCGGCGACGACGTACCGCCGACCTCGCACCCGATCCCGCTCACCAACGTCTTCCGTGAGGACGTCGTGGTGCCCGGGCTGACCGCCGAGCAGGCGCTCGCCGGTGCCCCGGAGGCCGAGGAGCAGCGCTTCCGGGTGCCGCGGATCCTGGGGGAGGAGCAGTGAGCGACGAGCCTGATCACCAAGACCGCCGCCGAGCCTGGCCGACGCGCTGGCGTCCGGGGAGACGACCTCGGTCGAGCCTGACCCAGGTCCACCTCGACCGCATCGCGGCCGTCGACGGCTCCGCCGAGTCCGGCGTGCACGCCTTCCTCCACGTCGACGCCGAGGGTGCGCTCGCGCAGGCGGCCGCGTCCGACGCGCGCCGGGCCGCGGGTGAGACCCGGCACCTGCTCGACGGCGTGCCGATCGCGGTCAAGGACGTGCTGGCCACCGAGGGCCTGCCCACGACGTGCGGGTCCAAGATCCTCCAGGGCTGGGTGCCGCCGTACGACGCCACGGTGGTCCGCAAGGTCAAGGCCGCCGGCCTGCCGATCCTCGGCAAGACCAACATGGACGAGTTCGCGATGGGCTCCTCCACCGAGCACTCCGCCTACGGCCCGACCCGCAACCCGTGGGACCAGACCCGGATCCCCGGCGGGTCCGGCGGCGGCTCGGCCGCGGCGGTGGCGGCCTTCGAGGCGCCGCTGGCCCTGGGCACCGACACCGGCGGCTCGATCCGCCAGCCCGGCGCGGTGACCGGCACCGTGGGCGTCAAGCCGACCTACGGCGGGGTCTCCCGCTACGGCCTGGTCGCGCTCGCCAACAGCCTCGACCAGGTCGGTCCGGTGACCCGCACCGTCCTCGACTCGGCGCTGCTGCACGAGCCTGATCGGCGGGCACGACCCGCTCGACTCGACCTCGGTCGACGTACCGGTCGGCGCCTACGTGCAGGCCGCCCAGCAGGGCGCGACCGGTGACCTCGCCGGCCTCAAGGTCGGCGTCATCAAGGAGCCTGGCCGGCGACGGCTGGCAGCCCGGGGTGATGGCCCGCTTCGCCGAGACCGTGGACCTGCTGAAGGAGCCTGGGCGCGGAGGTCACCGAGATCTCCTGCCCGACCTTCGTGCACGCGATGGCGACCTACTACCTGATCCTGCCGGCCGAGTGCTCCTCGAACCTCGCGAAGTTCGACGCCATGCGCTACGGCCTGCGCGTCGTGCCCGACGGCGACCCGAGCGCGGAGGCGGTCATGAAGGCCACCCGTGACGCCGGGTTCGGCGACGAGGTCAAGCGCCGGATCATGATCGGCACCTACGCCCTGTCCAGCGGCTACTACGACGCCTACTACGGCCAGGCGCAGAAGGTCCGCACGCTCATCTCCCGCGACTTCGCCGCGGCCTTCGAGCAGGTCGACGTGCTCGTCTCGCCGACCTCGCCGACCACGGCCTTCGCGCTGGGCGACAAAGCCTGGACGACCCGCTGGCGATGTACCTGCAGGACCTGGCCACCATCCCGGCCAACCTGGCCGGCGTCCCCGGCATCTCGGTCCCGGCCGGGCTCGCCGACGAGGACGGCCTGCCCGTCGGCTTCCAGGTGCTGGCTCCGGCGCTCGCAGACGACCGGCTCTACCGGGTGGGCGCGGCCGTCGAGACCGCGCTGACCGCCCGCTGGGGCGGCCCCATCCTTGCGCAGGCCCCGGACCTGGGAGGTACCCGATGAGCGACGTGCTCGTTCCCTTCGACGACGTCGTGGCGGCGTACGACCCCGCGCTGGGCCTGGAGATCCACGTCGAGTCGAACACCAACACCAAGATGTTCTGCGGCTGCCCGGCGACCTTCGGCGGCGAGCCCAACACGCAGGTCTGCCCGACCTGCCTGGGCCTCCCGGGCGCCATGCCGGTCGTCAACGGCAAGGCCGTGGAGTCGGCGATCCGGATCGGCCTCGCGCTCAACTGCCAGATCGCCGAGTGGTGCCGCTTCGCCCGGAAGAACTACTTCTACCCGGACATGCCGAAGAACTTCCAGACCTCCCAGTACGACGAGCCGATCGCCTTCGAGGGCTGGCTCGACGTCGACGTCGATGGGGAGACGTTCCGGATCGAGATCGAGCGCGCCCACATGGAGGAGGACACCGGCAAGTCGAGCCACGTCGGTGGCTCGGACGGCCGGATCCACGGCGCCGACTACTCGCTGGTCGACTACAACCGGGCGGGCATCCCCCTCATCGAGATCGTCACCAAGCCGATCCTCGGGGCGGGGGAGAAGGCGCCGCTGGTCGCGAGGGCCTACGTCTCGGCGATCCGCGACCTGATCGTCGCCCTCGGCGTCTCCGACGCCCGGATGGACCAGGGCTCGATCCGCGCCGACGTGAACCTCTCGCTGGCCCCGAAGGGCTCGGACGTGCTCGGCACCCGCTCCGAGACCAAGAACGTCAACTCGCTGCGCTCGGTCGAGCGGGCGGTGCGCTACGAGATGTCGCGCCACGCGGGCATCCTCGAGGCCGGCGGCTCGGTCCTCCAGGAGACGCGGCACTTCCACGAGAACGACGGCTCCACCTCCTCGGGCCGCGAGAAGTCCGACGCCGAGGACTACCGCTACTTCCCCGAGCCGGACCTGGTGCCCGTCGCTCCCAGCCGGGAGTGGGTCGAGGAGCCTGCGCGCCACCCTGCCGGAGAACCCCGCCACCAAGCGGGCCCGCCTGCAGGAGGAGTACGGCTTCTCCGACCTGGAGATGCGCGACGTGTGGGCCTCCGGTGCGCTTCCGCTGATCGAGGCGACGGTCGCTGCCGGCACCTCCCCGCAGTCCGCGCGCAAGTGGTGGGTCGCGGACCTGCTGCGCCGTGCCAACGACGCGGGCGTCGAGCCTGGCCGAGGTCGGTGTCACGCCGCAGCAGGTCGCCGAGGTGCAGGCGTTGGTCGACGCCAAGACGATCAACGACAAGGCTCGCCCGCCAGGTCTTCGACGGCCTCATCGCCGGCGAGGGCACCGCCGCCGAGGTCATCGAGAAGCGCGGCCTGGCCCTGGTCTCCGACGACGGCCCGCTGCTCGCCGCGATCGACGACGCGCTGGCCGCCCAGCCGGACATCGCCGAGAAGATCCGCGGCGGCAACCACGCCGCCGCGGGTGCCGTCATCGGTGCGGTCATGAAGGCCACCCGCGGCCAGGCCGACGCCGCCCGGGTGCGCGAGCCTGATCCTGGAGAAGGCTCTCGTAGTCAAGAGGATCCACCGTGGAGGGCGCGGATTCCGGACAGACGTCCGGAATCCGCGCCCTTCGTGCGTGCACCGGTGGTGGCCCGGGGCGCCCCGTGCCACGGTGGCTGGCCTCGGGAAGTACCCGGACTCACCAGAGACAGGGGAACAACATGAAGCGCACCATCGTCACCGCCCTCGCCGGCATCGCCCTCACCGGAGGCGTCGCCCTCGCCGGTGCGGCGCCCGCGTCCGCGGCCAACTACGTCGCCGGCCCCTACGGCTCGCTGTCGAGTCGCAACAGCAGCCGGCTGACCTACGTCCACGACGGCGGCTTCAGCTACGTCGGCAGCTGCTACCGCCAGAGCAACGGCTACTACTACTTCCAGTACCGCTGAGCCTCAGGTCGTCTCGCGCAGCCCGGTCACGGAGATCCAGCCACGGTTGCCGTTCGGGGTCTCCACCGCCACCCAGGTGCGGTTGCCTCCCTGCGACTCACCGCGCCGGGTCACCCAGCGGCTGAGCACCTCGGCGCCGCGCGGCAGCGAGCCGATCCGCGCGTCGAGGGTGCTCGGGCCGCGGCGGATGTTGACCCCGGTCCGGGCCCGGTAGGCCCACTGGCCACCGGTGCACGCGACCGGCGCGCGCCCGATGTTCTGCACGTAGCGGGCCGCGATCCAGGCGTCGCGGCCGTGGATCTTGTACCAGCGCTGGTTGCCGCCGACCACGGTGCCGTTGAGCCTGGCAGTCGAGGGTGACGACCGCGCCCTTGCGGATGCCCGCGCCCGTCGTACCGACGTGGGTGGAGGGGGCCGTTCGCTGGACCACGCCACCGCTGGCGACCACCCGGCCCTGGTACGTCGGGGCGGCGGGCGCCGGTGCGGCGCCGAGGACGATCGAGGCGGCGGCGACGAGACCGGCGGCGCCGAGCGATGCGAGATGACGGTTCATGGTTCTGCCTTCCGAGAGGAGGTGCTTGCTCCCAGACAGACGCTGGGTTTCGCCGGAAAGTTGTGGGACATCATCGAGAGATGAAGCGCCGCGCCCTGCTCGTCCTCGGCCTGGTCGCCGTGGTGCCGCTGATCGCGGTGGACCCGGCGCTCGTCTTCCTCCTGCTCGACGCCGAGTCTGCTCACGCTGCTGGGGAGCGTCGGCCTCACGATGACCGCCGCCGACGTACGGCTGGCGCTGACCCGGTTCACCGGCGCCTTCGCCACCAGCCTCCCCGTGCTGGAGTCGCGGGCCGGCTGGCGGCTCACCCGGGAGGAGCCGCGGTCGCTGCTGACCGCCTGATTCGGCCGGGATGGGGCCGGCGGGGCGTGCGAAAGGTACGCTGCGCGGGATAGACTCACCACGCGTCCGTGGTGGGGGAAGCCGGTCGAAGTCCGGCGCTGACCCGCAACCGTAGGCCATCTCGAGGGTGGCGAGCCGGAGCACCCGCACCGGACGTCCTGACACCACGCTGTCGTGGACGCAGCGGTCGACGGTCTCCCCGGCGCCCGCTGCCTGCAGCGGGAAGGAACCCTCATGTCGATCCGTACGCGCGCCGGCGCCCTGCTCGCCGGCGGAGCGCTCGTCGCCTCCGGCCTGGCCCTCGCCGGCCCCAGCCCGGCGGCCCACGCCGCCGACAACCCGTCGCCCGAGGCGGCCGCGACGACCGCCTGGCTGAAGGCCCAGGCTCGTCGACGGCCTGCTGTCGGGCAACGTCGGCCAGACCGTCGACTTCGGGCTCAGCGCCCTGGCCAGCGGCACCGACACCCCCGAGTCTGCTCGCCCAGGCTCGGCGCCGGGATCGAGACGAAGCACGCCGACATCGCCGCCGGAAGCCCGACCCTGGTCGCCGAGGTCGTCACCTTCCAGGCCCAGGTCGGCAGCGCCGACAGCGGCTTCGTCCAGGCGGTCGCGGACGCCACCGACGCCACCGGCAAGTTCGACGGCGGTCAGGCCTACCAGCAGGTCTGGGGCGTCTCCGCGCTGCACGCGGCGGGCAACGCCGAGGACGCGGCTGCGGCCGGCTACCTGCGCGCCGACCAGTGCACCTCGGGCGCCTGGGGCTACGGCGTGGCGTGCGGCGACGGCACCGACTACGACACCACCGCGCGAGCCGTGCTGGCCCTGCTGCCCTTCGACGAGGACCCCCAGGTGTCCGACGCGATCGACAAGGCCGTGGGGTGGCTCGAGAGCGAGCCTTGCCCCCGACGGCGGGATCGGTGAGTCGATGTGGACCCCGATCAACACCCAGAGCACCGGCTTGGTGGCGTGGGCGCTCGGCGAGGCCGGGCGCCCTGCGGCGGCCAAGGCGGCGTCGTACGTCGCGGCGCGCCAGCCTGGTCCGGGTGACCGGGTGCGCCTCGCCGCTCGACAGCGAGCACGGCGCGATCGCCTACGGCGACGAGGACCTGAAGCAGGCGCGCACCGCCGGCAAGATCGACCCCGCGGACCGCGGCTACCAGTGGATCTGGCCGAGCGCACAGGCGCTCGCCGGCCTGGCCTACCTCGGCAACCCGGTCAGCGGCCGCGTCTACGGCCCGACCGGCTACGTCCGCTCCGGCACCACCGTCACCGTCCGGGCGACCGGCCTGCGCGCCGGCCAGAGTGCCTGCCTCGCCGGCTTCGGCAACGCCCGGACGATCGCCGGTCCGGGCTACTCCACCGTGCAGGCTGCCGGCCACCACGGGCAACCGGGTCCTCGCCCTGCGCTGGCTCGGTGGCGGCGTCACCACCACCATCAAGTCGCTGGGTGCCAAGACCTTCCGCCCGAAGCCTGCGCACCCTCCGCGTCAAGCGTGGCGGCCTGCAGGTCGTCACCGTGACCGGCCTGGCACCGGGTGAGCGCTTCACCGTCCGGTACGCCGGCCGCGCGATCCGCACCGCCACCGCCACCTCGACCGGCGTGGCCCGGGTGAGCTTCCGGGTCGGCCGGGTCAAGGGCGTCAAGAGCGTGGTCGTGCTCGGCCAGTTCTCGAACCGGCGCGGCGCGACCACCTTCCGGGTGGTGCGCTGACCGTGCGGGTCACCCGGCTGCTCGGGCCGGTCGCCGTGAGCGTCCTCGCGGCGGCCGGGCTGGCGTTCCTCTCACCGCCGCCCGCCTCCGCGGCAGGCGGCGCCTGCCCGGGCGCGACCGGCGTGACGGTCGTCGTGGACTTCAACGAGCCTGCCGGCGGGCGCGGAGGTCCAGGTCGGCTGCGACAGCCAGCCGGGCGCGCGCGCCGTCGACAACTTCGCCAACGCCGGCTTCTCCCTCACCCCGCGGGCGACCGACCCCGGCTTCACCTGCCAGATCAACAGCCAGCCGGCCGACCGCGACTGCGCGGCCACGGACGCCTTCTGGAGCCTGTGGGTCTCCGACGGCAAGAGTGGGAGGTGGACGTTCGCCACCCGGGGCGTCACCAGCCTGCGCGTCCCCGCCGGTGGCTACGTCGCCTTCGCCTGGCACCAGGGCGCCGGCCAGGCGAGCCCGCCGGACGCCGTACCGACCCCGCGGGTGCCGAAGGCCACCCCGACGCCCTCGTCCGCGCCGAGCACCAAGGCCACCCAGGGCGCCAAGACCGGTGGCTCCGCGGGCGGGCCGAAGCAGGCCCCGTCCGCGACGCCGACAGCCTCGAGCGCCGCGGCGAGCGCGACACCGAGCGCGACACCGACCGCGAAGCCCACGCCGAAGACGACGACGGCCGTTCCCACGACGGGTACGCCGGGCGCAGCGAGCAGCAGCGCGCTGCCGGAGGTCGCGGAGATCACCGCCGGCCCGGAGACCGACACCGCGCACGCCGAGGACGACAGACTCCTCCCTGGGCACCTGGATCGGCGTCGGCACGGGCGCGGTCGTGCTGGGCGCGGCCGGCGCCGTACCGCTGATCCGGCGCCGGCTGGGCTGACGGACGGCGATGAGGATCCCGCGGGACCTGCATCCCGTCGCCTGGTGGGTCTGGGCGCTGGGACTGGCGGTCGGTACGTCGTTCACGACCAACCCCTTCCTGCTCGCCCTCCTGCTCGGCGCGATCACGCTGAGCGTCCTCACCTGCCGCTCGGACCAGCCGTGGGCGCGCTCGTTCCGGCTCTACGTCTGGCTGGGCGTGGTGCTGGTGGTGATCCGGATCGTGTTCCGGGTCCTGCTCGGCGGTGACGTGCCGGGTCACGTGCTCTTCACCCTGCCCTCGGTGCCGCTGCCGGACTGGGTGGCGGGGATCGACCTGCTCGGGCCGTTCACCCGCGAGGAGCCTGCTCGCCGCGACCTACGAGGGACTGCGCCTCTCGACCCTGGTCATCGCGGTCGGCGCCGCCAACGCGCTGGCCAACCCCAAGCGGCTGATGAAGTCGCTGCCGCCCGCCCTCTACGAGATCGGCACGGCGATGACGGTCGCCATCAACGTGCTGCCGCAGGCTCGCCGACAGCGCCGCCCGGGTGCGGGCCGCGCAGCAGCCTGCGCGGGGGAGCCGAGGGGCGCGTCCGCGGCCTGCGCCGGGTCCTCGTGCCGGTGCTGGAGGACGCCTTCGAGCGCTCGCTCGCCCTGGCCGCCGGGATGGACGCACGCGGCTACGGCCGCAGTGGCGCGGCGACACCCGCCCAGCGCCGTACGACGGGCGGGCTGATGGTGGCCGGCCTGCTGGGCGTCGTGGTCGGGGTCTACGCCTTCCTCGACGCCTCCGCGCCGCGGCTGCTCGCCCTGCCGATGCTGCTCCTCGGCACCGTCGTCGCGTTGGCGGGCTTCGTCTCGGCCGGGCGCCGGGTCGAGCGCACCCGCTACCGGCCGGACCGCTGGCGGCCCGCGGAGATCGCCGTCGCGCTGTCCGGGCTCGCCACCGGTGCGGGCCTGTGGGCGGTCCAGCGCTGGGAGCCCGACGTGGCCTACCCAGGTGTCGCCGGCGTACCGGCGATCTCGCCGCTCGCCCTCGTCGCCGTCCTGGTCGCGGTGCTGCCGGTCTGGGTGGCCCCGCCGCCGCTGACCGCGCACAGCCGGGAGCACAGCAGGGAGGCGGTGAGCGCGCCGTGATCGAGCCTGCGCGACGTCCGGTTCGCCTACGACGAGCACGGCATCCCCGTCCTCGACGGTGTCGACCTCACCCTCGACCCCGGTGAGTCTGGTCGTGCTGGCCGGGCCCACCGGCGTCGGCAAGTCCACCCTGCTCGGCGTCGTCGCCGGACTGGTCCCCGGCTTCAGTGGTGGCGTGCTGAGCGGCGAGGTGCTGCTCGACGGCTCCACCGTGATCGGGCTGCCGGCCCGCGAGCGCGCCCACGCCGTCGGGTACGTCGGGCAGAACCCGCCCGCGTGGTTCGTCACCGACACGGTCGAGGAGGAGCCTGGCCTTCGGCATGGAGCAAGCTGGGCCTCGCTCCGGCGACGATGCGGCGCCGGGTCGAGGAGACCCTCGACCTGCTGGGCATCGCCGAGCCTGCGGCACCGCGACCTGCGCACCCTGTCCGGCGGCCAGCAGCAGCGGGTCGCGATCGGCGCCGTGCTGACGACCCACCCGCGACTGCTCGTGCTCGACGAGCCGACCTCCGCGCTCGACCCGACCGCCGCGGAGGACGTGCTCGCCACGCTCACCCGGTTGGTGCACGACCCGGACGTCGCGGTGCTGCTCGCCGAGCACCGGCTGGAGCGGGTCGTGCCCTTCGCGGACCGGCTCTGCGTGCTCGAGCCGGGTGGGCGGCTGCGCGTCGGCGACCCCGCTGAGGTGCTGCGCGACGCCCCGACCGCACCACCACTGGTCGAGCTCGGCCGGCTGGCCGGCTGGGACCCGCTGCCGCTGACGGTGCGCGATGCCCGCCGCCGCGCGCCCGCGCTGCGCGAGCGGCTGCCCGGTCCGCCGCTCCGCCCGGTGCCGCCCGCCGCCGCCCCGCTCGTGGAGACCCGCCGGCTCGTCGTCAGCCACGGCCGGACGCCCGTCCTGCGCGAGGTCGACCTGACCCTGCGGCCCGGCACGGTCACCGCGCTGATGGGCCGCAACGGCGCAGGGAAGTCCACGCTGCTGTGGACCCTCCAGGGCCGCCACCGGGCGTCGAGCGGCACGGTGCGCGTCGCCGGCCAGGACCCGGCGGCGCTGCGGCCCGAGCAGCGCCGTACGACGACCGGGCTGGTGCCGCAGAGCCCGGCCGACCTGCTCTACCTGGAGACCGTCGCCGAGGAGTGCGCCGTCGCGGACCGGTCGGCCGATGCCGCCGACGGCACCTGCCGCGACCTGCTCGACCGGCTCGCTCCCGGTATCGACGAGACCCGGCACCCGCGCGACCTGTCCGAGGGTCAGCGGCTCGCGCTGGCCGTCGCGATCGTGCTCACCGCGCGGCCGCCGGTGCTGCTTCTCGACGAGCCGACCCGCGGACTGGACTACCCCGCGAAGCACGCCCTCGCCGCCGTGGTCCGCGACCTCGCCACCGAGCACGCCGCCGAACGGGCCGTGCTGGTGGCGACCCACGACGTGGAGTTCGTGGCGCAGGTCGCCGACGAGCTTGGTCGTGCTGGCCGAGGGCGAGGTGGTCACCCACGGCCCGGTCGCCGACGCCGTCGCCGCGTCCCCGGCCTTCGCGCCCCAGGTCACCAAGGTGCTCGGACCGGGTTGGCTCACGGTCGCCGAGGTCGCCGCCGCCCTGGAGCAGCCATGAGCGACGGCGTCGCGGTCCCGCTCGCCGCCCGCTCCCGGGTGGTCCTGGTGCTCACCTCGGTGATCGGCCTGCTCATGCTGGCCTGGCCGCTGCTGCTCGACGTGGACCCGAGCGCCCAGCGCGTCGACCCGCCGTTCCTCTTCCTCGCCCTGCTGCCGCTGCTGCTCGCGGTGGTCGCCGCCGAGCCTGAGCGAGGGCGGCATGGATGCGCGGGTGCTCGCCCTGCTCGGCGTCCTCAGCGCCGTCAACGCGGTGCTCCGCCTCCTCAGCGCCGGTACGGCGGGCCTGGAGCTCGTCTTCTTCCTGCTGATCCTCGGCGGCCGCGTGTTCGGCGCGGGCTTCGGCTTCGTGCTCGGTTGCACCTCGCTGTTCGCCTCCGCACTGATGACCGCGGGGGCCGGCCCCTGGCTGCCGTTCCAGATGCTCGTCGCGGGCTGGGTCGGGATGGGCGCCGGGCTGCTGCCGCGACGCTTCACCGGGCGCGCGGAGATCGTCCTGCTGGCGGCGTACGGCGTGCTGTCGGCCTACCTCTACGGGCTGCTGATGAACCTCCAGGGCTGGCCGTTCATCGCCGGCGTGCAGGTGCCGGGGCAGGACTCGACCGCGGTGTCGTACGCACCGGGGGCGCCCGTGCTGGAGAACCTGCACCACTTCCTGGTCTACACGGTGCTGACCTCCACCGGCGGCTGGGACACCGGCCGGGCGATCACCAACGCGCTCGCCATCGCCCTGCTCGGACCGGCGGTGCTGACCACCCTGCGCCGGGCCTCGCGGCGGGCGCGGATCACGCGCACTCCGGCGCCTGACCGGGGCTAGGGGTCGATCAGCAGGATCTGGTCGTCGTCGGCACCGACCGTGCCGCGGCCGTCCTTGTTGCTCGTGGTCAGCCAGAGCCGTCCGTCCGGCGCGGCGACGACGGTGCGCAGCCGGCCGTATCCCTCGTCGCCCTCGCCGCCGGTGAAGTACGCCGTCGGGTCGCTCACCTGGCCGCCCGCCACCTTGATCCGCCACAGCCGCTCGCCGCGGAGCGCGGCCATCCAGAGGTACCCGCCGGCGTACGCCAGGCCCGAGGGCGAGGCCTCGGAGGTCTTCCAGGTCAGGCTGCGGGGGAGTGAACCGCTTCGCGCCGCCGAAGCCCTCGACCACCGGCCAGCCGTAGTCCTCGCCGGGCAGGATCCGGTTGAGCTCGTCGGCCTTCTTGTCGCCGAACTCCGTGGCCCACAGCGAGCCGTCGGGGTCGAAGGCGAGGCCCTGCACGTTGCGGTGGCCCCACGACCACACCGCCGTCCCGAACGGGTTGTCGGGAGCAGGCTTGCCGTCGGTGGTGATCCGCAGGATCTTGCCGGCCAACGACTTCCTGTCGCGCGCCAGGCGGTCGTCGCCGGTCTCGCCGGTGGAGACGTAGAGATAGCCGTCGGGCCCGAAGACCATCCGGCCGCCGTCGTGGCGCAGCCCGGCCGGGATGCCGGTGAGCACCGGCTCGGGCGTGCCCAGGCTCTCGCCGTCGAGGCGCGCGCGCACGACGCGGTTGTCCTCGGCGGTGCTGACGTAGAAGTAGAGCAGCCCGTCGCTGGCGAAGGCGGGGGAGACGGCGACGCCGAGCAGGCCGGCCTCGCCCTGCGGGTCGGCCTGCGGGATCCTCCCGAGCTCGACGACCTCGCCCTGCTGCTTCGAGGTGCCGTCGGTGAGCGGCGGCGGGGTCACGTGCAGCACCCGGGCGGAGTCGCGCTCGGTGACGATCGCGCTGCCGTCGGGCAGGAATCCGATCCCCCACGGGGTGGCCAGGCCGGTGGCGATCGTCGCCACGACGTCCGGCACGCCGTCGATCACGACCGTGCTCGCGCCGTCCGCGGTGCTCCCGGTCGGCGCGGAGGTGCCGGCGACCTCGATCCGCGACTCGTTGCCACCCTGGCCGCACCCGGCGGCCAGCAGCCCGACGACGAGCAGACCGGCCACCGAGCGGCGGTTCATCCGATGCCCTCGAGGAAGTCCAGCAGCAGTCTGGTGCACCCGCTCGGGCTGCTCGAGCCTGGACGAAGTGGGAGCCGCGCAGACTCGACGTACTCGGACGGGACGCCGCGCTCGGCGAGCCGTCGGGAGGCCGTGGCCATGTCCCGCGCACCGGCCAGGACGTCGTACGTCGCGGCGACGAACATCGTCGGCACGTCGATCTTGCTCAGCCGCACCCGGGTGTGGCGCGAGGTGGCGATGGCGAGCCGGGCGTACCAGTCGACCGGGGTGGTGACGAACTCCTGGAGGCCGATCGCGGCGGCGTCGGGGTCGGGCACGGGGAACATGAAGCCGGTGTGGCCGAGCAGCCTCACGGTGCGCGGGCCCATCGGCAGGCGCCGGGCGATCGGGTTGGCGACCAGGCCGGCGTGCGCGGCGACCCGGCAGGCGTTGACGGTGATCGCGCGGGCCACGAAGCGGGGCAGGTGGAAGGGCGCGAGCATGGTGGCGAAGGTGTCTCCGGGGACGCCGCACATCGCGAAGATCCCGCGCACCCGCTCGGGGTGGCGGTAGGCGAGCTCGAAGGCGGTGTTGACGCCCATCGACCAGCCCATGAGCACCGCGTGGTCGATCCCGAAGTGGTCCATGACCGAGAGGCCGTCCTGCACGAAGTGCTCGATCTCGACGTGCCTGCTGTCGCGGGGGCGCTCGGAGCCGCCGACGCCGCGGTGGTTCCACGACACGATCCGGACACCGCACTCGGGGTCCAGCAGCCACGGCCACAGGTAGGCGTTGGTGCCGAGGCCGTTGCACAGCACCACGGTCGGACCGTCGATCACCCCGTCGGGGTCGTTGGTCCAGGCCCGGACGTGGGTGCCGTCGTCGGACAGGATGTCGCGGAAGGCCAGGGACGTCGTCCGGACGACCTGTGGCGGGCGGGGAGCAGGGGTCGCCATGCCCTGATTCTGCCCGACCCGCGCGTGCGGGGCCTCGCGGCTAGGCGCGGAGCGAGACGGGGGCGTCGCGCCGGGCCGCGGCGGAGGTGGCTGCACGCTCGGCCAGGAAGCGCTCCACCTCCTCCCGCTCGGCACGGCGCCGGGTGCAGGCCGTCAGCGCGATCATCGCGTTGCGGCGGGCCTTCAGCCTGGGCCCGGTGCTCGGTGTCGTGGGCCCAGGCGCGGGACAGGGAGAGAAGGGACATGGTGACGCCTCCGGGGCGGTGGCGGGTGGGAGGTCCCACGCTAGGAGCCGGTGGTGTGCCCCGGGTCACTCCGGGGTGACATCTGGGTGAATCGGCTGCCGGGTGGCCCGGGTCGCGCCGACGCTGGCGACCACGACACAGCCGACCGCCAGCCACTGCACGGGCGCCAGGTCCTCCCCGACCACGACCAGCCCGGCGAGCGCGGCCGCGGCCGGCTCCAGGCTCAGCAGCACGCTGAAGGTCGCCGCCGGCAGCGTGCGCAGGGCGACCAGACTCGGCGCTGTAGGGCACCACCGAGTCGAGCAGGCCGACCGCGGCCCCGATGAGCAGGATGCGCGAGTCGGCCAGGTCGCCGCCGTCGACCGTCACCAGGAGCGGGGAGACCAGGACGACCGCGATCAGGGCCGCCGCCGCGAGCCCGTCGATGCCCTGCCAGCGGGCCCCGGTCGCGGCGCTGGAGAGGATGTAGCCCGCCCAGGCCGCCCCCGCGAGCAGCGCGAAGCCGATCCCGGCCGGGTCGAGGTGGCCGTGCTCGAACCCGAGCAGGACCACGCCGACCGCGGCGAGCAGCACCCACGCCAGGTCGCGGGGCCGGCGGAAGCCGACGGCGGCCAGCACCAGGGGGCCGACGAACTCGATCGTCACCGCGACGCCGATCGGGATCCGGGAGAAGGACTGGTAGATCGCCCAGTTCATGGTGCCCAGGCAGGCGCCGTACCGGACGACGACCCACCAGTCCGCCCGCGAGCGGCCCCCTGAGCCGGGGCCGTGCCCACACCAGCAGCACGACGGCGCTGGTTGCCAGCCTGAGCCAGACCACGCCGTCGGGCTCGATGTCGGAGAAGAGCAGGCTTCGCGAAGCCGGCGCCGAGCCTGCACCGAGGCCACGCCGACCAGCACCAGACCGACCGCGGTGGGCAGCGAGGGCCGGTGCGTGGGGGTCATCCCGACAACCTAGGCGCCCGACCGATGACTTCCGGTCCCGGGCGGGGTCATCCTGGGAGAAGGCGACGGACAGGAGACTGGGATGACGACGATCCTCATGGTCGGCACGCGCAAGGGGCTGTGGGTGGGCACCTCCCCGGACCGCGACGAGTGGACCTTCACCGGGCCGCACCACGACATGGAGGAGGTCTACTCCTGCCTGGTCGACACCCGTGGCGGCACGCCCCGGCTCTTCGCCGGTGCCTCGTCGAGCCTGGCTGGGCCCGCAGGCTGCGCTGGTCAGACGACCTCGGTGCGAGCCTGGCAGGAGACGCCGAACGGCGCGATCCGGTTCCCCGAGGGCGCGGGCGCCAGCGTGGAGCGGATCTGGCAGCCTGGTGCCCGGGGTCGAGGAGGGCGTGCTGCACGCCGGCACCGAGCCGGGCGCGGTGTTCACCTCCCGTGACGGCGGTGCGTCCTTCGCGCTCGAGGAGGGCCTGTGGAACCACCCGCACCGGCCCCGGTGGGATGCCGGCTTCGGGGGACAGGCCTTCCACACCGTGCTCCCGCACCCCGCCGACCCGGACTCGCTGACCGTCGCCATCTCCACCGGCGGCGTCTACCGCACCACCGACGGCGGCGCGTCCTGGGCGCCGCGCAACCAGGGCATCCGGGCCGACTTCCTGCCCGAGGAGCAGCGCTACCCCGAGTTCGGCCAGTGCGTGCACAAGGTGGCTCGGCACCCCTCGCGCCCCGAGCGGCTCTACGCGCAGAACCACGGCGGCGTCTACCGCTCCGACGACGAGGGCGGCTCGTGGACCTCGATCGGCGACGACCTGCCGAGCGACTTCGGCTTCCCGATCGTGGTGCACCCGCACCGGCCCGACACGATCTGGGTGTTCCCGCTCGGCGGCGGCGAGCGCCGCTACCCGCCCGAGGCGAAGGCTCGGGTGTGGCGCTCCGACGACGCGGGGGAGTCCTGGGCGTCGTACGGCGAGGGGTTGCCGGACGCGTTCTACGTCGGTGTCATGCGCGACGCCCTCTGCGTCGACTCCGGCGACCCGGCCGGGCTCTACTTCGGCGCCCGCAACGGCTCGGTCTGGGCCTCCGCCGACGACGGCGAGTCCTGGCGCCAGATCGCCGCGGACCTGCCCGACGTGATGTCGGTGAAGGTCGGCGTCGCCTAGGGTGCGGGCATGCCCGCCTTCTCCCACACCCACGAGACGACCATCGCTGCGTCTCCCGAGGTCGTCCACGCGCTGATCGACGACTTCCACGAGTGGGTCAAGTGGTCGCCGTGGGAGGGCCTGGACCCCGACCTGCAGCGCACGTACGACAGCACGGGCGTCGGTGCGCGCTACGCCTGGTCGGGCAACAGCAAGGCCGGCCAGGGCTCGATGACGTTCACCTCGATCACGCCCGAGCGGATCACGGTGGACCTGGAGTTCCTCAAGCCGTTCAAGGCGCGCAACGAGGTCGTCTTCGACCTGACCCCGGCGGGCGCGGGCACCCACGTGGCCTGGACCATGCGCGGGGAGCGGAACCTGGCGTTCGCGGTGATGGGCCGGCTGTTCTTCGACAAGGCGATCGGCAAGGACTTCACCAAGGGCCTGGCCTCGCTCAAGGCGGCCGCGGAGGCCTGAGCCGCCACCGTTCCACCTGCGAGGCGGTCGATCCGGGGGCTGGTCCGGCAGGCGTAGCCTTGTCCCATGCCCACCCTTCGCTCCGCGACATCCACCTCGGGCCGCAACATGGCCGGGGCGCGCGCCTTGTGGCGTGCGACCGGCATGACCGACTCGGACTTCGGCAAGCCGATCATCGCCATCGCGAACTCCTTCACCGAGTTCGTCCCCGGTCACGTGCACCTGCGCGACCTCGGCAAGATCGTGGCGGAGTCCGTCGTCGCCAGCGGCGGCGTCGCGAAGGAGTTCAACACGATCGCCGTCGACGACGGGATCGCGATGGGCCACGGCGGGATGCTCTACTCCCTGCCGAGCCGCGAGCCTGATCGCGGACGCGGTGGAGTACATGGTGCAGGCGCACTGCGCGGACGCGATCGTGTGCATCTCCAACTGCGACAAGATCACCCCCGGCATGCTGCTGGCGAGCCTGCGGCTCAACATCCCCGTCGTGTTCGTCTCCGGCGGGCCGATGGAGGCCGGCAAGACGACCGCGATCGACGGGGTCGTGCACTCCAAGCTCGACCTGGTCGACGCGATGGTGGCCTCGGCCAACGAGGCGGTCAGCGACGAGCAGACTCGACGTGATCGAGCGCTCCGCGTGCCCGACCTGCGGCTCGTGCTCGGGCATGTTCACGGCGAACTCGATGAACTGCCTGACCGAGGCGATCGGCCTGTCCCCTGCCGGGCAACGGCTCGACCCTGGCCACGCACGCCAAGCGCCGCGCCCTCTTCGAGGAGGCCGGCCGGGTCGTCATGGACCTCTGCAACCGCTACTACGGCGACGACGACGAGTCGGTGCTGCCGCGCAACATCGCCAGCCGGTCGGCGTTCGAGAACGCCGTCGCGCTCGACGTCGCGATGGGCGGCTCCACCAACACGGTGCTGCACCTGCTGGCCGCGGCCCGCGAGGCCGAGCCTGGACTTCGACGTGCACGCCATCGACGCGATCTCGCGCCGGGTGCCCTGCCTGTCCAAGGTCGCCCCGAACTCGCCGAAGTTCCACATGGAGGACGTCCACCGCGCCGGCGGCATCCCCGCACTGCTCGGCGAGCCTGCGCCGCGGTGGCGCGCTGCACGAGGACGTCCACTCGGTGCACTCGCCCGACCTCGACAGACTGGCTGGGCAAGTGGGACATCCGCGGCGAGGACCCCTCGCCCGAGGCGCTGGAGCTCTTCCAGGCCGCACCCGGTGGCGTGCGCACGACGGAGCCGTTCTCCACCGAGAACCGCTGGGGCACGCTCGACACCGACGCCGCCGAGGGCTGCATCCGCGACTTCGAGCACGCCTACTCCGAGGACGGCGGGCTGGCGATCCTCACCGGCAACGTCGCCGTCGACGGCTGCGTGGTGAAGTCGGCCGGCGTCCCCGAGGAGAGCCTGGTCTTCCACGGCACGGCCATCGTCTTCGAGTCACAGGACGCCGCGGTCGAGGGCATCCTCGGCAAGAAGGTGCAGGAGGGCCACGTCGTGGTCATCCGCTACGAAGGCCCCAAGGGCGGCCCCGGCATGCAGGAGATGCTCTACCCGACCGCCTTCCTCAAGGGCCGCGGGCTGGGCCAGAAGTGCGCGCTGATCACCGACGGCCGGTTCTCCGGCGGGACGAGCGGGCTGTCCATCGGGCACATCTCGCCCGAAGCGGCCGGCGGCGGCACGATCGCGCTGATCGAGGACGGCGACCCGATCTCGATCGACATCCCGAACCGCACGATCCACCTCGACGTCGACGAGCACACGCTGTCCGAGCGCCGGGTGCTGCAGGAGAAGCGCGACAAGCCCTACACCCCGCTCGACCGGCAGCGCACGGTCTCCGCGGCGTTGCGGGCCTACGCCTCCATGGCGACCGCCGCCTCCGACGGTGCCTACCGCCGCGTCCCGGACTGAGCCGTGGCCAAGGTCCACGCCCGGGTCGAGGGTCGGCTCCGGGAGTTCGTCGAGCGGCAGCGGATGTTCTTCGTGGCGTCCGCGCCGCTCGCCGGCGAGGGTCACGTCAACCTGTCGCCGCGCGGCATCCCCGGAACCTTCGGGATGCTCGACGAGACGACCTTCGCCTGGGTCGACACCAGCGGCAGCGGCAGCGAGACGATCGCGCACCTGCGGGAGAACGGCCGGATCGCGGTGATGTTCTGCGCCTTCGAGGGCGCGCCCAACATCGTGCGCTTCCACGGCCGCGGCCGGGTGGTGACCATCTACGACGAGGAGCACGCCGGGCTCGCGGCCCGCTTCGCAGAGCCTGCCCGGCGCCCGGGCGGTCATCGTGGTCGACATCGAGCGGATCTCCGATGCCTGCGGCTACGGCGTCCCGCTGATGGAGTACGCCGGCGAGCGCGACCTGCTCGCGCCGTACTTCGATCGCAAGGGGCCGGACGGCTCGGCCGAGTACCGCCGCCGCAAGAACCGCACCAGCATCGACGGCCTGCCCGCCTTCGACTTCGACCCCGAGCCGGCCGAGGGATGACCGGCCTGCCCGTCGGGAAGCCGGTCCCCGGCTGGGAGCCGCGTCCGCGCCCCGAGCCGATCACCCTCCCGGGCCGCTACGTCGAGGTGCGCCCGCTGACCTCCGCCCAGTACGCCGACCTGCACGCCGCCACGTGCGGTCCCAGCGACGACGACCTCTGGACCTACCGGCCGATCCCGCGCCCGGAGACCCTCCCGGGCCTGTGGATGCACCTCGCCGCGCACCTCGAGGACCCCGCGCTGGTGACCTTCGCGCTGGTGCCGCGGGAGGGGGAGCGGGCCGGGAAGGCGAGCGGCATCGCGTCGTACACCCGGATCGAGGAGGCGCACGGCCAGGTCGAGGTGGCGGGCGTGCTGTTCGGGAAGGCGCTGCAGCGCACCCGCGCGGCGACCGAGGCGATCTCACTGCTGATGAGGCACGCGTTCGACGACCTGGGCTACCGCCGCTTCGAGTGGAAGTGCGACAGCCTCAACGAGCCCTCGCGGCGTGCGGCCCTGCGGCTGGGCTTCGTCGAGGAGGGCCGCTTCCGCAACCACATGGTGACCCAGGGCCGCAACCGCGACACCGACTGGTTCTCCGTGACCGACGCGGAGTGGCCGGCCGTGCGCGCCGCGCACGAGCGCTGGCTGGACCCGGCGAGCTTCGACGCCGACGGGCGCCAGACTCAGCCCGCTCCGGGCATCATCGTCCCGGAGTGCCTGAGGTAGAGCCGGAGCCGCTCGCGGCCCAGCCCGGGCGCGCGGAGCAGGGCGCCCGCGGCGTCGTAGGCACGGATCTCGACGAACAGCGGCGTCGACTCCGGTACGTCGCCCTCGAGCCAGGCGCCCGCGTAGACGTAGCCGCCCTGGGGCGTCGAGCGGTGCCAGGTGCCGGGGCGCGCGGCGGTGCCGACCCGGATCTCGACCCGGGCGACCACGGGGTGCACCCGCAGCAGGATCTCGTGGAAGAGGGTGGTGATCGTCCGCTTCCGGGTGCTGGCGCTGGTCCCGCCGCCGTCGACCACCGTCACCGGTCGCGTCAGGGTCGGCGGCTCGATCGGGCGCATGTCCCGGGCAGTGAGGGTGCTGAACGTCCCGTCCTCGCTGCAGAAGAACGCCGAGGCGGTGGCTGCCTGCTCCACGACGACGGCGGCGCGAGTCCCGTAGGGCGTCCGGACGCGCTGGGCGTAGGGCACGGTGACGGTCGCCTCCGGATCAGGGGTCTGGCGGTTGCAGGCCTCGGCCTGGCGGGAGCGGGCGGGCGCGGCGAGCGGTCCGAGGGTGAAGGGAACGGCGGGCTCGGTCGCCCGCGTCGGCGCCGGGGCCTTGGCGGCGGGGGCGGGCCGGTCGTCGTCGCGGACGGACAGCGCGTACCCACCGCCGGCCACCGCGACCACCGCCGCGGCCGCAGCGAGCGCCGGGAGCCAGGGCGAGCGACGCCGGGCCGGGGAGGTGCTGGTGAGGACCTGGTCGAGGATCGCCGCGCGTCGTACCGGGTCCAGGGTGGGGTCGGGCGACTGGCCGGGGTCGGTGAGGTTCATCGGTTCTCCTGTCCGGCAGCGGAGAGCATCTCCCCGAGCCGCTTGCGGGCCCGCGAGACGCGGGACTTGACGGTTCCCTCCGCGACGTCGAGGGCGTGCGCGGCCTCGGCGATGGTGAGTCCCTCCCAGAGCACCAGGCTCGACTGCCTCGCGCTGACCCGAGGGCAGCGCCGCCAGCGCGCGTCGTACCTCGGCCATGCGGCGCTCGTCGTCGATCCGGTCCACCACCTCGTCGGCGTGGTCGGCCACCTCGCGCCCGGTGGTGTGCTCCAGCCGGTCCTGCAGTGCGCGCCGGCGCCGGCCGGAGCGTTCGAGGTTGCGCCACTCGTTGTGCGCGATCCGCAGCAGCAGCGGCCGGGGAGTCGGCAGCGTGAGCGCGGGCAGGCGTCCGGTGCGGGCCTGTCGCCACACGCTCGCGAAGACGGCCTGGGTGACGTCCTCGGCGCTCGCCACCGATGCCGTACGACGGAAGGCGAACCGGAACACGGCGTCCACGTGGGCCTCGTAGACCGCCCGCAGCCCCGCGGAGTCGCCGGTGCGCAGGCGCTCCCACTGCTCGGCGTCGGCGGCGCTCGGCAAGACGTCTCCTCGCGATGGTCGGTCGGTGCTGGACAGGGTCACACAAGGGAGGGTCCGGCAGCAGGCCCCCGGTTCCCTCGCCGCCCCTCGTCGTTGTCGGAGAGCGGTGCTTGACTCGTCCGCATGGACCAGCGGATCAGCCTTCGTCACCCTCGCCGTCGCCGACCTCGACGCCACCCGGCGGTTCTACGTCGACGGCCTCGGCTGGGTTCCCGAGCTCGACGTGCCCGGGGAGGTGATGATGTTCCGCGCCGGGCCGCGACCGTGCTCTCGCTGTGGGCGCGCGCGGAGTTCGAGGCCGAGGTCGGTGCGCTGGCGGCCGGCCCCGGGCTCGCGCCGATCACGCTCGCCCACAACGTCGCGACCCCCGAGGAGGTCGACGCGGTGCTCGCCACCGCCCGCACCGCCGGCTCGCCCGAGGTGCAGGACGGCGTCCGGCGGGACTGGGGCGGCTACACCGGCTACTTCGCCGACCCCGACGGCTTCCGGTGGGAGGTCGCGCACAACCCGGACCCCCGGTTGAGTGCCATAGTTCTTCCGTGACGGCGACGGCGGGCGACCTGCTGGCCGCAGTCGTGGCCGAGCTCGCCGCCGGCATCCGGAGCGGCCGGGCGGCCGCGCTCGCCGACGAGCCGGACGCGGTCCACCAGGCTCCGCACGACGGTACGACGCCTGCGGAACCTGCTCGCCGCCTTCCGGCGCTGCCTCGACTCCGCCGAGGCGGCCGAGTCTCGGAGCGGCCCTGGCGTCGTACGGCGGGCTGCTGGGGGAGTGCCGGGACCTGGAGGTCCGGGCGGCCGACGCCCGTGCCGCGCTGGCGGACCTCGGCCTCGCCGACGAGCCTGGGACCGGTGGTGGTCGCGCCGCTGGAGCAGGTCCACGCGGCGGCGCACGCGGTCCTCGTCGAGTGGCACGCGGGTCCGGAGGCCGCCGCGCTCGACGCGCTGCTGGACCGCTGGGCGCAGGAGCCGCCGCTGACGAAGCGGGCCCGGCGCCCGGCGGCGAGGGTCGCCCGCAAGGCGGTACGACGCCAGGTCCGCCGGGTGCTCGCCCGGTCGGACCGGGGCGCGGAGCACGACCTGCGCAAGGCCGCCCGGCGGCTGCGGCACACCGCGGATGCGGTGGCTGCGGTCCACGCGCGGGCGGCCGCGCTCGGGAAGCTCGGCCACCAGGTGCAGGGCGTGCTCGGCGACCACCGGGACGCGCTGCTGCTCGCCGAGCACGCGCGGCGGTGCGGCGCGGAGCCCTTGGCGGCATACGCCGAGCAGGTGGCCGCCGTCGCGATCGCGGGGCTCGACGCGCACCTCGCCGCGCTGCGCGAGCGTGCCGACTCGTGAGACAGCCGTCTTGCGATGTGGGACGGGGTGGCACACTTATTCGACGGCCGACGACGGACGGCGTACGGTGGGGCCATGCTCGACCAGGCTTCTCGTACGCACCGGACGCGCCGCCTGACCTCGTCAGTCGACGCGTCCCGCCCCTCGTTGCCCGGCAACCGAGGGGTTTTGTTTGTCGCACGACCACCCCCACCGGGACAGCACAGAACCGGCACAGCACAGAACAGGAATGAGTCGGATGACGGAGCAGCAGGGCTCGACCGAGTCGATCACCGGGGCGCAGAGCCTCGTCCGGTCACTCGAGGCGGCCGGCGTGACGGACATCTTCGGCATCCCGGGGGGCGCGATCCTCCCGGCGTACGACCCGCTGATGGACAGCAGCATCCGCCACATCCTGGTGCGCCACGAGCAGGGCGCGGGCCACGCCGCGCAGGGCTACGCCTCGGCCTCGGGCCGGGTCGGCGTCTGCATGGCGACCTCGGGCCCGGGCGCGACCAACCTCGTCACCCCGCTGGCGGACGCGCACATGGACTCGGTGCCGATGGTGGCGATCACCGGCCAGGTCGGAGCCTCGCTGATCGGGACCGACGCCTTCCAGGAGGCCGACATCCGCGGCATCACGATGCCGATCACCAAGCACAACTTCCTGGTCACCGACCCCGCCGAGATCCCGACCAAGATCGCCGAGGCCTTCCACATCGCCTCGACCGGGCGTCCCGGCCCGGTGCTGGTCGACGTCACCAAGTCCGCGCTGCAGTCCTCGACCGGCTTCCGGTGGCCCAGTGAGATCAGCCTGCCCGGCTACCGCCCGGTCACCCGCCCGCACGCCAAGCAGATCCGTGAGGCGGCCCGGCTGATCCTGGAGTCGCGCAAGCCGGTGCTGTACGTCGGCGGCGGCACCATCCGCTCGGGCGCGGCCAAGGAGCCTGGCGACCCTCGCCGAGCCTGACCGGCATCCCCGTCGTCACCACGCTGATGGCGCGCGGAGCCTTCCCCGACAGCCACCCGCAGCACCTCGGCATGCCCGGCATGCACGGCACGGTCGCCGCGGTGGCCGCGCTGCAGAAGAGCGACCTGATCATCAGCCTGGGCGCCCGCTTCGACGACCGGGTCACCGGCAACCTCGACTCCTTCGCGCCCGGCGCCAAGGTGATCCACGCCGACATCGACCCCGCCGAGATCGGCAAGAACCGCTACGCCGACGTCCCGATCGTGGGCGACGTGCGCGAGGTCCTGGTCGACCTGGTCACCGCCCTGCGCACCGAGGCCGAGGCCGGCCGGACCGGCGACTACGAGGGCTGGGTGACCTTCTGCGCCGGGGTGAAGAAGAAGTACGCCCTCGGCTACGACAAGCCCGCCGACGGTGGCCTCGCTCCGCAGTACGTCATCGAGCGCCTCGGTGCGATCTCCGGTCCCGGCACGATCTACACCGCCGGCGTGGGCCAGCACCAGATGTGGGCCGCGCAGTTCGTCAGCCTACGAGCAGCCGAACACCTGGATCAACTCCGGCGGCCTCGGCACCATGGGCTTCGCGGTCCCGGGCGCGATGGGCGCGAAGGTCGCCATGCCCGACCAGACCGTGTGGGCGGTCGACGGCGACGGTTGCTTCCAGATGACCAACCAGGAGCCTCGCCACCTGCGCGATCAACAACATCCCGATCAAGGTCGCGATCATCAACAACGAGTCGCTCGGCATGGTCCGGCAGTGGCAGACGCTGTTCTACAACAGCCGCTACTCCAACACCGACCTGCAGTCCAAGCGGATCCCGGACTTCGTCAAGTCTCGCCGACGCCTACGGCTGCGTGGGCCTGGCCTGTGAGTCGCCCGAGGACGTGGATGCCACCATCGAGAAGGCGATGGAGATCAACGACGTGCCCGTCGTGGTCGACTTCCGGGTGCACCGCGACGCGATGGTGTGGCCGATGGTCGCCGCCGGCACCAGCAACGACGAGATCAAGTACGCGCGCGACCTCGCGCCCCAGTTCGACGAGGACGATCTGTGATGGCCCAGCACACTCTCTCCGTCCTCGTCGAGGACAAGCCCGGCGTCCTGGCCCGGATCTCGGCGCTGTTCAGCCGCCGCGGCTTCAACATCACCTCGCTCGCGGTCGGCCCGACCGAGCACCCGGAGATCTCCCGGATGACGATCGTGGTCAACGTCGACTCCTCGCCGCTCGAGCAGGTCACCAAGCAGACTCAACAAGGCCTGGTCGAGGTGATCAAGATCGTCGAGTCTCGACAACGCCGCCTCCGTCACCCGGGAGCCTGGTGCTGGTCAAGGTCGGCGCCACCGCCGAGAACCGCAGCCAGGTCCTCGACGTGGTCCAGACTCTTCCGGGCCAAGGTCATCGACGTCGCCGCGGACGCCATCACCATGCAGGTGGTCGGCAACGCGGACAAGATCACCGACTTCCTGCGCGTGCTCGAGCCCTTCGGGGTCCGCGAGCTCGTGCAGTCCGGCATGGTCGCCATCGGCAGGGGCTCGCGCTCCATCTCGGAGCGGGGCAAGCCCGTCGCCGTACCGGTGCCGCCTGCCGCGCACGCCTGAATCCCCAACCCACCCACAGCAAGGAGAGGCCCCAGTGGCTGAGATTTTCTACGACGACGACGCGGACCTGTCGCTCATCCAGGGCAAGAACGTCGCGGTCATCGGTTACGGCAGCCAGGGCCACGCCCACGCGCTCAACCTGCGCGACTCCGGCGTCGACGTGCGCGTCGGCCTCAAGGAGGGCTCGAAGAGCCGTCCCAAGGCCGAGGAGGAGGGCCTGCGCGTCCTCACGCCGCGCGAGGCCGCGGAGGAGGCCGACGTCATCGTCATCCTCGCCCCCGACCAGCACCAGCGGAAGCCGTACGCCGACGACATCGCCCCGGCACTGACCAGCGGCGACACCCTCGTCTTCGGCCACGGCTTCAACATCCGCTTCGGCTACATCAAGGCGCCCGAGGGCGTCGACGTGATCATGGTGGCCCCGAAGGCTCCGGGTCACACGGTCCGCCGCGAGTACGTCGCCGGCCGCGGCATCCCGGACATCATCGCGGTCGAGCAGGACGCCTCCGGCGCCGCCTGGGACCTCGCGAAGTCCTACGCCAAGGCCATCGGCGGCACCCGCGCCGGGGTCATCAAGACGACCTTCACCGAGGAGACCGAGACCGACCTGTTCGGTGAGCAGGCCGTCCTCTGCGGCGGTGTCTCGCACCTGGTGCAGGCCGGCTTCGAGACCCTCACCGAGGCGGGCTACCAGCCCGAGATCGCCTACTTCGAGGTGCTCCACGAGTCTCAGCCTGATCGTCGACCTGATGTGGGAGGGCGGCATCGCCAAGCAGCGCTGGTCGGTCTCCGACACCGCGGAGTACGGCGACTACGTCTCCGGCCCGCGCGTGGTGACCCCCGAGGTCAAGGCGTCGATGCAGGCGATCCTCGACGACATCCGCAGCGGTGCCTTCGCCGAGCGGTTCATCGCCGACCAGGACAACGGCGGCGCCGAGTTCCTCAAGCCTCCGCGAGGAGGAGGCCGCGCACCCGATCGAGGCGACCGGCAAGGCGCTGCGGGCGCACTTCTCCTGGAAGCAGAGCGACGACGACTACACCGAGGGCTCCGCCGCGCGCTGAGTCCCTCCCCGTCGTACGACGAGCGCCTCCGGCCCCTCGGCCGGAGGCGCTCGTGCGTCCCGGGCCGGGGCTCAGGGCCCGGCGAGCGCGAGCCTGACGACCGAGCCTGCTCGTGCAGCGCCCGGGCGGAGGCCTCGGTGAGCACCAGCCGTGGCTGCCGCCGCTCGGCCGGCTCCACCGCCACCCAGGTGAGGTGCTCGCCGACGTGACGACCGAGCCAGACCACCAGCGTCATCGCCTCCAGGGACGCGGTGACCGGCAGCGTGTCGGCCGTGGCCGCGACCGCGGGCACCAGCGCTGGCTCGCTGTGGTGGTAGCGGTCCTCCGGGTGGTCGTCCTCCTGGTGCTCCCGCGCGCACCAGGCCGGACACCCCTCCGCCAGCCAGGTCGGTGCGTCTGCTCCGGTCATGTGTGTCATCCCCCAAGATGTCGATCCGTGTCGCGCACCTTACGAGGGGGGTGCGACACAAACCCCCGCTCGCCCTCCGTCATCCACAGGCGCGACTGCGGTGCTCGGATATTCCCATACCAGTATGGTCGTGGGGAAGTGCCCATACCAAGATGATGGACGCATGACGAACGAGGATCCGGGCCTTCGGGCGGACTACGGGTGGCCTTCCTGCGCGATCGAGCCTGGGGCTCGCCCTGCAGCGGATGCGGATCGCCCGCGGCCTCAGCCAGGAGGAGCCTGGCGCACCGGGCCGGCATCAGTGCCTACACCTACCAGAAGTACGAGAAGGGCGAGTCCCGGCCGGGCACGCCGGCCAACCCTCGCCTGTCCACCCTGCTGCAGGCTCGCCCACGGGTTCGGGGTGCCGGTGCGCGAGCCTGCTGCCGCCGTTCGAGGCGGGACCGCCGGCGGCCTGACTGGGGCCGGCCGGCGCGGGTACCCATGCAGGTATGGTCGTCAGGGCATGGGCATACGCGGATGATGGCGCCATGGCAACCGACCACTCCTGGCTGGCCTACGCACGTGCCCTCGGGCTCAACCTGCAGAAGGCCCGCGCCGCGCGCGGGCTGAGCCAGGAGCGAGTCGCGCACCTGGCGAACATCGCCGGCTTCACCTACCAGAAGTACGAGAAGGGGGAGTCGCGCCCCGGCACCCCGATGAACCCGCAGCCTGCTGACCCTGGTCTCCCTGAGCCAGGTGCTCGACGTCCCGCTCGCGGACCTGCTGCCGGACTTCCAGCCGGACCTGGGCGACGCGCGCTGATGGGCCGCCCGCGGCTGCGCAGCGTCGTGCTGGACACGACCGACGTGCCGCGGCTGGCGGAGTTCTACCGCCTGCTGCTCGGCTGGTCCTACCCGGAGGGCTACGACGTCGAGGGGGTCACCGACTGGCTCGCGATCCTCGGCCCGGGTGGCGAGCGGCTGTCCTTCCAGCAGGTGGAGACCCTGCCGCCGACCACCTGGCCCGGCGCGGAGGTGCCCCAGCAAGCTGCACCTCGACTTCCTGGTCGACACCCGGGCGGACCTGGAGGAGACTCACCGGCGCGCCCTGGAGTCGGGCGCCGTCGTACGGCTGGACCGGGTGGACGACCCCGAGGAGCCGCTGCGGGTCTACGCCGACCCGGCCGGGCACACCTTCTGCGTCTTCACCCACGACGTGGGCTGAGACTCACCCGCTCAGGACCAGCAGCACCGCCCCGGCGCCGACCAGAGCGACCCCGCCCCACTGGAGCAGCGAGAGCCGCTCGCCGAGCAGGGTCACGCCGAAGATCGCGACCAGCACCACGCTCAGCCTTGTCGACCGGCGCGACGAGCGAGGCGTCGCCGACCTTGAGGGCACGGAAGTAGCAGATCCACGACGCCCCGGTCGCCAGCCCGGAGAGCACCAGGAACAGCCAGGTACGCCCGCCGACCTCGCCGGGGGAGTGGAACTTGCCGAGCGCCAGCAGGATGAGGCCGAGGGTCACCAGGATGACGATGGTGCGCACGAAGGTCGCGACGTCGGAGTCGATCTCCTTCACCCCGACCTTGGCGAAGATCGCCGTCAGCGCGGCGAAGACCGCCGACAGCAGGGCCCAGAACCACCAGGTCGAGGTCAGGCTCCACGGGCACACCTCCGGTGCGGGACGTCGGAACGGCCCGGCCGCCGGGAGCGACCGGGCCGTACGACGGTAGCGCTACTTCACCTCGGAGCGGAGCACCAGCCGCAGGCCGACCAGCAGCGGCAGGCCGATCCACAGCAGCGCGGTGATCGCGAGCCTGGAGCCAGTCCTGGCCGTGCACGGCGCCGTCGAAGAGCCTGGAAGCGGGTCTCGTTCAGGTCGAACCACGCGGCGTGGTCGGCCCACCACTCCTGGGCCGCGCCGAGCGCGCCGGACAGGCCGGGCAGCACCAGGTTGACCACGAAGTAGGCGACGATCGCGGCGGGGGAGCCTGCGGAAGAGCAGTCCGAACGCAAAGCCGAGCAGCATGCCGATGCTGTTGGCGAGGATGATCTGGGCGAAGGCCGCGACGCTGATGTCCCACTGCGCGTCGTACCCGGTGATCATCGAGGTGACCACCGTGCCGAGTGCGCCGACGCCGAGTGCGACGAACATCGCGACCACGCCGACGAGCAGGATGTCGATCAGCCTTGGCGGCGAGCACCCGGGGCCGGCTGGAGACCAGGGTGAAGGTGGTCAGCGCGGTGCGCTGGCTCCACTCGCTGGTCACCGCGAGCACGCCGATCACCGGCAGGATGATCGACATCGGGCTGCCGATGGCCGCCGCGAACGACTCGAAGGTGAGGCTGTCGCGGTCGCCCAGCAGGGCGGTCAGCGTGGTCGCGATGGCCGAGACGATGACGATGCTCGCCATCAGCCAGAAGCCGGAGCGGGTGTCGAACATCTTGCGCAGGCTCGACGTGCATCACCCGGCGGAACGGGGTCGCGGCGGGCGCGGGGCGCGCAGCCCGCCCGCCGGCCGGTACGACGGTGGAGGGGATCGCCTCGGTGGTGGTGCTCATGCCGCCGCTCCTTCGGTGCTCGTGGGGGTCTCGCGCTGGCTCTCGGCCGTGAGCGCGAGGAACATCTCCTCCAGGCCCGCGCCCTCGGCGGCCCGGAGCTCGGTGACGGCGATGCCGGCGGCGAAGGCCGCCTGGCCCACCCGGGTCAGGTCGGCCTCGGCGAGCACGGCGCCGCCGGAGGTGGGCCGCGCGGTGATGCCGGCGGCCTGGAGGGCGGCGGCGAGCGTCGTCCCGTCGGCGGCGCGGACCAGCGTGCCGGCACCCGCCAGCAGGCTCCTCCTTGGTGCCCTGGGCGACGATCCGGCCGTTGCCGATCACGACGATGTCGTCGGCGACGACCTCGATCTCGTGCAGCAGGTGCGAGGAGAGCAGCACGGTGCCGCCGTCGTCGGCGAAGCCGCGCAGCAGGTCGCGCATCCAGCGGATGCCGGCGGGGTCGAGGCCGTTGGCGGGCTCGTCGAGGATGAGCACCTCGGGGTCGCCGAGCAGCGCGGTCGCGATGCCCAGGCGCTGGCGCATGCCGAGGGAGTAGTTGCGGACCCGGCGGCTGGCCTCGTCGTCGGTCAGGCTGACCCGCTCCAGCATCGCCTCGACCCGGGTGCGGGGCAGGCCCATGGTCAGCGCCGCGATGGTGAGGATCTCGCGGCCGGTGCGCCCCGCGTGCTGCGCGGAGGCGTCGAGCAGGACGCCGACCTCGCGGCCCGGGTCGGGCAGGTCGCGGAAGCGGCGGCCGAGCACGCGGACCTCGCCGCTGCCCGGCTCGGTCAGGCCCACCATGACTCGCATGGTGGTGGACTTGCCGGCACCGTTGGGCCCGAGGAAGCCGGTCACCCGGCCTGGTGCGGCGGTGAACGACACGTTGTCGACGGCCGTGAAGCCGCCGTAGGCTCTTGGAGAGGGACTCGACTGTGATCATGACCCGAAGCCTCGTCCGGCCGGGCCGTGCGCCGCTTCCGGTGGATCCCTTGACCCGCCCCTGATGCGACCCTGACCCGACCCCGGGGTCCTCGGGGGAAGCAATCGGGGGTATGCCGCGTTGGGCCCCTCGTGCGTATCGAGATCTGGGCCGACGTGGTCTGCCCGTGGTGCTACATCGGCAAGCGACGCCTGGAGAAGGCGATCGCCGGGTTCGAGCACGGGGACGAGGTCGAGGTGGTCTACCGCTCCTACGAGCCTGGACCCGTTCGCGCCCGAGACCGGTACCGAGTCCACGGTGACCGTGCTCGGCCGCAAGTTCGGCGCCGACGAGGCGGCGACCCGGGAGATGATGGGTCGCGCCGACGAGGTCGCCGCCGCCGAGGGGCTCACCTTCGCCCACGCCGACGCCCTGCACGCGCGCACCCTCAACGCGCACCGGCTGATCCACCTCGCGGCCGCCGAGGGCCGGCAGCACGCGATGGTCGAGGAGCTCCTGGCGGCGTACTTCACCCGCGGGGAGTCGCTCGGCGACCTCGCCGTGCTGCGCACCGCCGCGGCCGCGGCGGGCCTGGACGCGAGCCGGGTGGAGGAGGTGCTGGGCAGCGACGAGTACCGCGACGCGGTGATGGCCGACGTCGCGCAGGCACGGGCCTACGGCTCCTCCGGCGTGCCGTTCTTCGTGCTGGACGGCCGCTTCGGCATCTCCGGCGCGCAGCCGGCCGAGGTCTTCGAGCAGGCGCTCGAGCAGGCCTGGGCCAGCCGCGCGGGCTGAGCGCTCGGGGCGCTGCAGGAATCCCCACTTACCGGGGGATTCCTACGGTTCCCTGGCCGTTGCAACGGCCAAGAACCGTAGGAACACGTCAGGAACCCTCGGGCTGCCGGGCCTCAGGGGAGAAGCAGGACGACCGTCTCGGCGACGCAGGCGGGCTTGTCCTCGCCCTCGATCTCGACCGTGTGCTGCACGGTGAGCCTGCTTGCCGCTGGGGATGTCGACGACCTCGCCCATCTTCACGTGCAGCCGGATCCGCTTGCCGACGCGCAGCGGGTTCGGGAAGCGGACCTTGTTGACGCCGTAGTTGAGCCTTGGCGCCGGGGGTGCGCAGGGTGAAGACCTGGCTGCCGAGCCACGGCACGAGCGACAGGGTGAGGTAGCCGTGCGCGATGGTGCCGCCGAAGGGCCCCTCCTTCGCCCGCTCCATGTCGACGTGGATCCACTGGTGGTCACCGGTCGCGTCGGCGAACTGGTTCACGCGGCGTTGGTCGATCGTCACCCACTCGCTGGACCCGAGCTCGGTGCCGGCCGCCTCGGCGACCTCTTCGAACGTGGTGAACACCCGCATGGCCATGGACTCCTTCGTCGTCGGTGAAGTCGGTGCGCCCGACCCTAGGGCACATCCGGTGGCTCGGGGGCGCAACGCCGCACCGTGGGCGCGACGGCGCGCGGGAGACCCAGGAGTGGACACGATTTAGGTGAGGCTAAGCGAAGCGGCGTACCCTGGGCGATTGTGCTCGCCAACTTCCTCATCGGACTGCGTGAAGGCCTCGAGGCTGCGCTGGTGGTCAGCATCCTGGTGGCCTACCTCGTCAAGTCCGAGCGCCGCGAGCCTGCTGCCGCGGATCTGGGCCGGTGTCGGCCTCGCCGTCGCGGTCTCGCTGGCGTTCGGCGCCGCGCTGACCTTCGGTCCGCGCGGGCTCACCTTCGAGGCGCAGGAGGCGATCGGCGGCACCCTGTCGATCCTCGCGGTGTGCTTCGTGACCTGGATGATCTTCTGGATGTCCAAGGCCGCACGGGGCCTGGGCGCCGAGCCTGCGCGGGCAGATCGACAAGGCCGCCGAGGGCGCGCGCTGGTCGCTGGCCGTCGTGGCGGCGCTCGCCGTCGGCCGCGAGGGCCTGGAGACCGCGCTCTTCCTGTGGGCCGCGACCCAGGCCGGGACCCGCGAGAGCGCCGGCTCGGTCACGCCGACCTGGGAGCCGCTCGTCGGCGCGCTGCTCGGCCTGCTCCTCGCGGTGGCGTTGGGCTACCTCATCTACCGCGGTGCGATCCGGCTCAACCTCACCGTCTTCTTCACCTGGACCGGTGCCTTCCTCATCATCGTGGCCGGCGGCGTGCTCGCCTACGGCGTCCACGACCTGCAGGAGGCCGGCATCCTGCCGGGTCTGCACGACCTCGCCTTCGACGTCTCCGACGCGATCCCGCCGTCCTCGTGGTACGGCACGATCCTCAAGGGCGTCTTCAACTTCTCGCCGGCCACGACCAAGGCTCGAGGCCCTGGTCTGGACCCTCTACGTCCTGCCGGTCGGCGCGCTCTTCCTGTTCCGCACCCGACTCTCCCGACCCCGTACGACGACGCCCGCGTCGTCCTGAACCAGGAGCACCCGACCCATGCGCAAGACCCTGCTCGCCTCGGTGGCGGCCCTCGCCGTCGTCCCTGCCCTGGCGGCCTGCACCGAGAACGCCTCCGGCGGCGGCGACAAGAGTGGCGACGACCGCGCCCTGAGCGTCACCTCGAGCAAGGACTCCTGCGAGGTCTCCGCGGGCACGGCACCGGCCGGCACGCTCACCTTCGACGTGACCAACACCGGCACCGACGTCACCGAGTTCTACCTGCTCGGCGAGGACGGCCTGCGGATCGTCGGCGAGGTCGAGAACATCGGCCCGAACCTCACCAAGAAGCTCACCGTCAACGTGCCCGAGGGCAAGTACTTCACCGCCTGCAAGCCGGGCATGGTCGGCGAGGGCATCCGTGCCGCGTTCACCGTCAGCCACTCCGACGACGAGCAGGAGGTCAGTGCGTCGGACCAGGAGCCTGATCGACCAGGCGCAGGACAACTACCGCAGCCTACATCCAGGACCAGTCCACGCAGTCTGCTCGCCAAGACCCAGCAGTTCGTCGCGCTCTACAAGGCCGGCAAGGACGACGAGGCGCGGGCGCTCTACCCGGCCGCGCGCCAGCACTGGGAGCGCATCGAGACGGTCGCGGAGTCCTTCGGCGACCTCGACCCGAAGACCGACGCCCGTGAGGCCGACGTGGACTTCGCCGCCGGCGAGAAGTGGACCGGCTGGCACCGCCTGGAGAAGGACCTGTGGCCGCAGGACGCGAAGGGCTACACCGCGCTGAGCGCCAAGGAGCGGGCGACGTACGCCGACGACCTGCTCGCCAACACCAAGGACCTCGACGGCCGGATCCAGGCCACCGGCGCCAAGGCGCTGACCTACCCGATCGCCTCCATCGCCAACGGCTCGATCGGTCTCCTGGAGGAGGTCGCCAACGGCAAGATCACCGGTGAGGAGGAGGCCTGGTCGCACACCGACCTCTGGGACTTCCAGGGCAACGTCGACGGCGCCCGGGTGGCCTACGAGGGCGTCCGGCCGCTCCTGGAGACCAAGGACGCCGCGCTCGCCAAGGAGCTCACCGGGAAGTTCGCGGCGCTGCAGAAGATCCTCGACTCCCACAAGTCCGGCGACGGCTGGGTGCTCTACACCGAGTCTGTCGAAGGACCAGGTCAAGCAGCTCTCCGACGCCGTCAACGCGCTCTCGGAGCCGCTGTCGAGGCTGACCGCGGCGGTGACCTCCTGACCGGGACCTCCCGCGTCAGCCGGCGCGGTCTCCTCGGTGGTGGCGCGGCCGCCGCCGGGGTGGCCGGCGTCTTCGCGGCGGGCCGGATCAGCGCGCCGGAGACCACTGCGGTGGCAGGGCCTGCGGCGTCGTACCCCTTCCACGGCGAGCGGCAGGCCGGCATCGTCACACCCGCCCAGGACCGGCTGCACTTCGTCGCGCTCGACGTCACGACCGAGGACCGCGACGAGTCTCGTCGCGCTGCTGAAGGCGTGGACCGACGCCGCCGCGCGGATGACCCAGGGGCGCTCGGCCGGCCCGGTCGGGGCCGTCGACGGCCCGAGCAACGCGCCGCCGGACGACACCGGCGAGGCGCTGGACCTGGCGCCCAACCGGCTCACCATCACCTTCGGCTTCGGGCCGGGGCTGTTCACCAAGGACGGAAAGGACCGCTTCGGCATCGCCGAGCGCCGACCGGCGGCGCTGGAGCAAGCTGCCGCGCTTCTCCGGTGACGTGCTCGACCCGGCTCGCAGCGACGGTGACATCTGCATCCAAGCCTGCGCCGACGACCCGCAGGTCGCCGTCCACGCCATCCGCAACCTGGTCCGCATCGGCTTCGGCACGACGGCGGTGCGCTGGTCGCAGCTCGGCTTCGGTCGTACGTCCACCACCTCCACCAGCCAGTCCACGCCGCGCAACCTGTTCGGCTTCAAGGACGGCACCGCCAACATCAAGGCCGAGGAGCGCGAGGCCCTCGACCAGCACGTGTGGGTGGCGCCCGGGGACGACGCCAGGGCCGGCTGGCTGGCCGGCGGCTCCTACCTCGTCACCCGCCGGATCAACATGACCATCGAGGTCTGGGACCGCCAGTCGCTCGATGCCCAGGAGCAGTTCGTCGGGCGCACCAAGGGCAGCGGCGCGCCGCTGTCGGGCGGTGAGGAGATGACCGCGCCGGACTTCGACATGAAGGGCAGCACCGGCCCGGTCATGCCCGTCGACTCCCACGTGCGGGTCGTCCACCCGGACCTCAACGACGGGGTCCGGATCCTGCGCCGCGGCTACAACTTCGTCGACGGCAGCAACGACGTCGGCGGCCTGGACGCGGGGCTGTTCTTCATCGCCTACCTGCGCGATCCGCGCACCCACTTCATCCTGCTGCAGCGGGCGATGTCGAAGCAGGACGCGCTGATGGAGTACCTCCGCTTCACCGGCCAGGCACTGTTCGCCGTGCCGCCCGGTGTCGCCGACGGGGAGTACGTCGGACAGGCGCTCTTCGCCTGAGCGGAGCGGGTAGGCTGGCAGGGTCGCACAGCGCCGTGCCACGCCTTCTCCCGCACCACCTCCGAAGGACCACGCTGTGACCGCTCGCCCCGTCGTACTCATCGCCGAAGAGCCTCAGCCCCGCCACGGTGGAGGCACTCGGCCCGGACTTCGAGATCCGGTCCTGCAACGGCGCCGACCGGGCCGAGCCTGCTGCCCGCGATCGCCGACGTGGACGCGATCCTGGTCCGCTCCGCGACCAAGGTGGACGCCGAGGCACTGGCCGCGGCGAAGCGGCTCAAGGTGGTCGCGCGGGCGGGTGTCGGCCTCGACAACGTGGACGTGAGGGCCGCGACCCAGTCCGGCGTGATGGTCGTCAACGCGCCGACCTCCAACATCATCTCCGCGGCCGAGCCTGGCCATCGCGCTGATGCTCGCCGCCGCCCGCCACGTCTCGCCCGCCCACGCGGCGCTGCGCAACGGGGAGTGGAAGCGCTCGAGGTACACCGGCATCGAGTTCGTTCGAGAAGACCGTGGGCATCGTCGGCCTGGGCCGGATCGGCGTCCTGGTCGCGCAGCGTCTCGCCGCCTTCGGCATGAACGTGATCGCCTACGACCCCTACGTCCAGCCCGGTCGCGCCGCCCAGATGGGCGTGCGCCCGGTCGACCTCGAGACCCTGATGGCCGAGTCGGACTTCATGTCCGTGCACCTGCCGAAGACCCCCGAGACGGTCGGCCTGATCGGCGCCGAGGAGCCTGGCCGCCGCCCGCCCGCACCTGGTGCTGGTCAACGCCGCCCGCGGCGGCATCGTCGACGAGGCCGCGCTGTACGACGCCCTCAAGACCGGCCGCATCGGTGCCGCGGGTCTCGACGTGTTCGCCCAGGAGCCGTGCACCGACAGCCCGCTCTTCGAGCCTGGAGAACGTCGTCGCCACCCCGCACCTCGGCGCCTCCACCGACGAGGCCCAGGAGAAGGCTGGGATCGCCGTCGCGAAGTCGGTCCGCCTGGCCCTGTCCGGCGAGCCTGGTCCCCGACGCCGTCAACGTCCAGGGCGGGGTCATCGCCGAGGACGTGCGCCCCGGCATCCCGCTGACGGAGAAGCTCGGCCGGTCTTCACCGCCGTCGCCGGCGAGGTCGCCCAGAGCCTCGACGTCGAGGTCCGCGGCGAGATCGCGGAGACCGACGTCAAGGTGCTCGGTCTCGCCGCGCTCAAGGGCGTGTTCAGCAGCGTCGTGGAGGACCAGGTGTCGTACGTCAACGCGCCGCTCCTCGCCGCCGAGCGCGGCCTCGCCGTGCGCCTGATCACCGAGAGCGACAGCCCCGACCACCGCAACCTGATCACCCTGCGCGGCGCCCTCGCCGACGGCTCGCAGGTCTCGGTCAGCGGCACCCTGGTGGGCATCCACCAGCGCGAGCGGCTGGTCGAGGTCAACGGCTTCGACATCGACATCGAGCCGACCGACCACCTCGCGTTCTTCACCTACGTCGACCGGCCCGGCATGGTCGGCACCGTCGGCCAGGTGCTCGGCCAGGCCGGGGTGAACATCGCCGGCATGCAGGTCTCCCGGGAGGACAAGGGCGGCGAGGCGCTGGTCGCGCTGTCCGTCGACTCCGCCATCTCCGCCGAGACCCTCGCCGAGATCGAGATCGCCATCGAGGCCACCTCCATCCGCGCCGTCGACCTCTGAGCCGGATGGCGCGACCGCGTCGCTCGTCCCCCGCGCCGCGCTGCCGCGCGCGCAGTTGGCTCACGTAGGTCCCGCCTCGGCCTGGCGGCAAGCCTGTCGGCCCGCGGGACGCCCTCTCCCTGCGCCTCCGGTCGCTCCTTCGTCGCTTCCTCCGGCTCCGAGCCGACCGCGTCCCGCGGACGCCGACCGTGTCGTCAGGCGACGAGGAAGGGCTCGCTGCCGCCGCGGGCCTGCTTCGACGCGCGGCCCGAGGTGACGACCGCCCAGGCGTCGGCGATGCGGTCGACGGCCTCGACCAGCCTGCGGGGCGGCGATGGCGTAGGGGAGGCGGACGTAGCGGTCCAGCCCGCCCTCCGGTGCGAACGACGGCCCGGGCGCTAGCAGCACGCCGTGCCGCTCGGCCTCGGTCGACAGCGCGGTGGCGCCGGCCGCCGGGAGGTGGCACCACAGCACCATCCCGCCCGCGGGCGGGCGGAAGGTCCAGTCGGGGAGCCGCTGGCGCAGGGCCGTGACGAGGGCGTCGCGCTGCTCGCGGAGCCGCTCGCGCTGGACGCCGACCAGGTCGTCGTACCCGTCGGTGAGGAGTCGGGTGAGGACCAGTCTGCTCGAGGACCGGCACGCCGAGGTCGAGCCCCACCCGTGCCCGGGTCAGCCGGTCCACGAGCCCGCGCGGGGCGCGGATCCAGCCCAGCCGCAGCCCACCCCACACGCTCTTGCTCGCGCTGCCGACGCAGATCGCGTCGTCGGCGTACGACGCGAACGGCCGCCCGGCCCGCACGTCGTCGAGGTGCAGCAGGTGGTGCGCCTCGTCGACGACCGCGATGGCCTCGTGCTTCGCCAGCAGGCGGGCGTAGGCCGCGCGCTCGGCCTCGCTCATCACCAGCCCGGTCGGGTTGTGGAAGTCCGGCATCAGGTGCACCAGGCGCGGCCGGTGCCGCGCCAGCGCGCTGCCGATCGCGTCGAGGTCCCAGCCGGACGGGTCGAGGGTCGAGGTGGCGAGCCGGCCGCCGCCGGTGCGTAGTGCCCGCACCGCGTTGGGGTACGTCGGCGACTCCATCAGCACCCGGTCGCGCGGCCCGGCGAGGGCGGCCCCGACGACGGCGCTGGCGGCGAGCGCGCCGGGGGTGACGATGATCTGCTCCGGGTCGGTGGGCAGCCCCCGGGCGTCGTAGGTCGCGGCGACGGCGGCCTGCAGGGCGGGCATGCCGGCGGGGAAGTAGCCGTGCCCACCGAGGTGGGCGGGGATCTCGGCGGCGGCCTCGGCGTAGCGCGCGGCCATCCCGGGCGGCGCGGTGGCGGCCGCGCAGACGAGGTCGATGACGCCGTTGCCGACGTCGCTGGGCCACAGTGCCCGGTCCAGCGCGCGGGTGCGCCCGCCGGGCAGGCGGGTGAAGGTGCCGGCGCCCTGACGCGCCTCGGCGTAGGACGTCTCGCGCAGCAGGGCGTAGGCCCGGGTGACGGTGGTGCGCGAGACGCCGAGGGCGTCGGTCAGGTCGCGCTCGCTGGGCAGCCGGGTGCCGTAGCCGATCCGGCCGTCGCCGATCAGGCTCGCGCAGCGCATCGGCCAGGCCGGCGTAGGCCGGGGAGCGGTCGAAGCCCTCGACGAGGACGGCCAGCCGGCCGGCGGACAGAGTGGACTGCGCCATGCAGGCCACTCTTGCACAATTGGCTATTGAGGAACAGTCCAATCGGCTTCACCATGGAGTCATGTCCACGACCCCCCTCGCCGACCTCGGGCCGATCGCCCAGGCTCCGTGCCGGCCGGTTGCCCCGCCGCCTCGTCCAGGCCTGTACGCCGGCCTCTGGCTCTACGGCGTGAGCCTGGCCCTGATGGTGCTCGGCGCCATCGGCCTGGCCCCGTGGGACGTGCTGCACTCCGGCGTGACCGAGCACGTGCCGATCTCGCTCGGCCAGGCGGTCATCGTGTTCTCCTTCGTGGTGCTCCTGCTGTGGATCCCGCTGCGCGAGAAGCCCGGTCTCGGCACGGTCTCCAACGCGCTGGTCGTCGGGATCGCGGCCGACGCCACGCTCGCGATGTTCGACGCCCCCGCATCGATGCTGGCGCGGATCCCGCTGATGGTCGGCGGCATCGTGCTGTGTGGCTTCGCGACCGCGCTCTACATCGGCGCCCAGCCCGGCCGCGGACCGCGCGACGGCCTGATGACCGGCCTCGCGCGTCGTACCGGGCTGTCGATCCGGCTGGTCCGCACCGGCATCGAGATCACCGTCGTGCTGATCGGGCTGGCGCTCGGCGGCACCCTCGGCCTCGGCACGGTCGCCTACGCGCTCACCATCGGGCCGATCGCGCAGTGGATGATGCCGTGGTTCCTGGTAGACCTCGCGCCGGCTCCCGGGGTTGCCCCTGATCGGTCCCTGAATTGCCCTGCTGAGCCTGCATAACCGGTGGTGTCCCTGGATAGGCTCCGGGGCATGACCACCGACGGTTCCCAGGCCGCTGCCCCCGAGCCCAGCCCGCTCGCCCCGCCCGAGCCGGTGCTGACCCTCACCGCGCCCGAGGCCCCGGCCCCGGTCGTGGAGACCCAGGCGCCCAAGATGGCGCCCCAGGTGGACGCCGCGGTGGTGCCCGAGTCTCGACGCCAAGGTCGACAACTTCCTCACCTCGCTGACCTCCACCAAGGCCGGCAGCCCGGAGTTCGCGGCCCAGGCCGAGAACGTCCGCACGATGGGCGACGCCGACATCCGCAAGGCCGCGGAGACCTCGAACCGGATGCTCGACCGGCCGGTCAACGCGCTCAAGGAGGGCGGGATCGCGCAGGGCTCCACGGTCGGCAAGACCCTGCTGGAGCCTGCGGCGCACGGTCGAGGACCTGGACCCGGGCCAGGCCACCGGCGTGAAGAAGTGGTGGGACAAGCCTGCCCTTCAACGACAAGGTCGAGGACTACTTCCGCAAGTACCAGTCCTCGCAGTCCCAGGCTCAACGGCATCCTGCACTCGCTGCGCAGCGGCCAGGACGAGCCTGACCCGCGACAACGTCGCGCTCAACCTGGAGAAGACCAACCTCTGGGGCGTGATGGGCCGGCTGAACCAGTACATCTACGTCGCCGAGAAGCTCGACGCGAGGCTCTCGGCCAAGATCGCGGAGCCTGGGCCTGAGCGACCCGGAGACGGCCAAGACGCTGTCGCAGGACGTGCTCTTCTACGTCCGCCAGAAGCACCAGGACCTGCTCACCCAGGCTCGCGGTGTCGATCCAGGCCTACCTGGCGATCGACATCATCATCAAGAACAACATCGAGTCTCATCAAGGGCGTCGACCGGGCGACCACCACGACGATCTCGGCGCTGCGCACGGCCGTCATCGTCGCCCAGGCACTCAACAACCAGAAGCTCGTCCTGGACCAGATCACCGCGCTCAACACGACGACCTCGGCGATGATCCAGCGCACCTCGGAGATGCTCAAGGAGAACTCCGCGGCCATCCAGGAGCAGGCCGCGTCCTCCACGATCGGCATCGAGCAGCCTGCAGGCGGCCTTCGCCAACATCTACGCCACGATGGACTCCATCGACGAGTTCAAGGCTCAAGGCGCTCGACAACATGTCGACCACCATCGGCGTGCTGGAGAACGAGGTCCAGAAGTCCAAGGCCTACCTCGAGCGGGTGCAGCAGCACGACGCCCGCAACGCCGCCGGCACGCTCGACATCGGCTGACCGAGACGCGCGTGGGGCTGAGGTCGTGGTGGCGCAGGAACCGGGGAGGCGCCGCGGAGCAGGGATACGTCGTGCCGCCGGCACCGACGGAGCAGGACATCCGTGCTGCCCTCAACCAGGTCAACGCGTTGCTCGACCAGCAGAACGCCCCGCCCGTCGTACGGTCCCGGGTGCAGCGGATCGCGCGGACCATCAACGCCACGCTGCCGCGGTTGAGCCAGGCTGGGCCTGGGCAGCGAGGAGAGCCTACTCGGTGGTGGCGACCGCGACCGACTACCTCCCTGAGGCGCTGCAGTCCTACCTCCGGCTGCCGCGGGACTGGGCGGACACCCGGCCCATCGACGGGCCGAAGACCGCACTGATGGTGCTCATCGAGGCGCTCGAGGCTCCTCGGCGTGACGATGGACCAGATCCTCGACGCCGCCAACCGAGCCGACGCGCAGGCCCTGATCGCGCACAGCCGCTTCCTCGACGCCAAGTTCGGCCACTCCTCCGATGGCCCTGACCTCACCCTAGGAACCCCATGACCACGCTCGCCGACGCCCTCGACGCGCTCGTCGCCACGGCCCGTGCCGCCGGTCTCGACGAGGCCGCCGCGCGTGCCGAGGGCGAGGTGGTCGCCGCGACCGTCTCCGAGCGCTCCCGGGGTGCCTTCGTGGCATGGTCGGAGCAGACCGGTCGCGCCGTCTCGGCCGAGGAGCACCAGGCTCGCGGCCAAGCGCGGCAACAGGTTCCGGGCCGGCCCGACGCCGCTGATGGCCGAGCTTGCTGCTCGCCAAGTCCGCCGCCTCGGCCGACTACGCCGGCGCGCTGGCCGACGTCGCCCTCGCCGGCTCCCGGCTCGGCGAGCCCGGCCCGGACGCCGTCGGTGCCGCGACCACCGTGACCACCGCGCAGATGGGCGGCGGCGCCTCCCTGAACGTGCCCGCCTCGACGCCGGGCGCCTTCGACCTGCCCACCCGGCAGCCGGTGCCCGGCATCGGCACCGAGGTCCTGGACCAGGTACGCCGCGTCGGGGACCAGGTGCGCCGCCAGCCAGTGCGCTCAACAGCAGCACGCCCGCCCCGCCGGCCGCCCCGGACACCCCGGCACCCGCGCCGTCGGTGCCCCCGGAGGCCGGTGGCGTGCAGACCCAGGCGGCCGAGCCCGTCGTACCTCCTGCGGAGGAGGTGGAGCCCGAGGAGCCGACCAAGACCGTCGAGGAGCCTGCTCGCCGGGCTCGACGCGCTCACCGGACTGGCCAACGTCAAGGGCGAGATCCACCGCCAGGCCGCGGTCCTGCGCGTGGAGGGGCTGCGCAAGCAGGCCGGTCTGGACACCCCGACCATCACCCGCCACCTCGTCTTCAACGGCAATCCCGGCACCGGCAAGACCACGGTCGCTCGCCTGGTGGCGGGGATCTACCGCGCGCTCGGGCTGCTCACCAAGGGCCAGCCTGGTCGAGGTGGATCGCTCCGAGTCTGGTCGCGGGCTACCTCGGCCAGACCGCCGCGAAGACCGCCGAGGTCGTCGCCTCCGCGAAGGGTGGCGTGCTGTTCATCGACGAGGCGTACTCCCTCTCCGGCGACCAGTACGGCAAGGAGGCCATCGACACCCTGGTGAAGGAGATGGAGGACAACCGCGACGACCTCGTCGTGATCGTCGCGGGATACCCCCTCCCGATGGCCGTCTTCATCTCCGAGAACCCCGGTCTGGAGAGCCGGTTCCGCACCACCATCGACTTCGCCGACTACACCGACGACGAGTTCGCGGAGATCTTCTCCTCGATGGTCTCCGGCGCCGACTACGACGCGGGCGAGCCGGTGCTGGGCCGGCTCCGCGAGATCCTCGGCACCGCGCAGCGCGGCCCGTCCTTCGGCAACGCGCGGTTCGTGCGCAACCTGATGGAGGCCGCGGTCGGCCGCCACGCCTGGCGGTTGCGCGACATCGCCGAGCCGACCCTCGAGCAGCCTGCGCACCCTGGAGCCGGAGGACCTGGTCGTCGACCCGAACGACGCCGGCACCGCTGCCGGTGCCGCCGCCGAGGGCGAGGTCGTCCCCCCCGAGCACGCCGAGCCGGCCGCCCCGGTCGAGCCCTTCTCGCCCGAGCCCGAGCCGGTGCCCGAACCCGCCCCCGATGCCGCGCCGCTGGGCGCCGAGCCCACCGTGATCGTGCGGCCGGGCGCCGTACCTCCGCCCGCGAGCACGCCGCCTCCGCCGCCTCCGCCCGCGCCGCCGGCCCGCGAGGCCGCCGGTCCGTTCGGCACCGAGACCACCCTGCCCCAGCACCCGCGCCGGCCCGACCGGCCCGGCGCCCCCCAGGAGGAGTCGTGAGCCAGACCGCCACCCCCCAGGCGGCCCCGCCGCCGCCCACGCCGGCCGCTGCTGTCGCTGCGACGGCTCCGGCCGACGCAGCCGCCACCACGCCGTCGTACGTCGACACCCCGCGCCGGCTCAACCAGTGGCAGACTGATCGGGATGAGCGCCGCGATCGTCTTCGGGCTCCTTAGCGCGCTGGTGCAGTTCGTCTCCTACCAGGCCGACGGACGCGCAGCGGACGACACCGCGCAGCTCGGCCGGGTGCAGCAGATCAAGTCGACGCTGCTGAACGCGGACGCGCTCGCCACCAACGGCTTCCTGGTCGGAGGTCTGGAGGACCCGGTCCAGCGCGCGGACTACGACGCCGCGATCAACGAGGTGCTCAAGCAGATCGCTGAGGCCGCACGTGCCCAGGAAGCGGATCTCGACGTCCTCAAGGACCTCAACGTCGCGGTCACCCACTACGCCACCGCGGTCGCCCAGGCCCGGGCCAACAACCGGCTCGGCTACCCGCTCGGGGCGCAGTACCTCGGCGGTGCCAGTGCCGACCTGCGTGCTGTCGCGATCCCGATCCTCGACGCCCTCGTGGCAGCCAACACCGATCGTGCCGAGGGCTCGATGGCGGGCCAGCACCCGTTCTGGCTGCTGCTCGTCGGGATCCTCGTGCTGGCCGCGCTCGTCCTGCTGAACCGCCAGGCTCGCCCAGGCCTTCCACCGTCGCCTCAACCGGGGCGTTGCGATCGCGGCGCTGATCGTGCTGGGCGTCACGGTGGTGACCGTGTCCGCTGCGTTCGTCCGCGACGAACCCAACGACAGCCTGCGCGACAACGAGTTCGCGGCCGCGGTGGGTCTTGCCGAGACCCGGACCGCGGCCAACGACGCGAAGGCGATCGAGAGCCTGCGGCTGATCCAGCGTGGCTCGGGCGCGACCGCCGAGAAGAGCCTGGAACGCCGCGGCCGAGAAGGTCGAGCAGGGCCTGGGCCGCGCCGACGCGGTCGCTGATTGGAAGGCGTACGTCGAGCGTCACCAGAAGGTGGTCGCCGCCGACGACAAGGGTGACTGGGCCACCGCGCGCAACCTCGCGACGGGCAGCAGCGGCGACGAGAACGAGCCCTTCAAGAAGTTCGACTCGGTGATCGCGGCCGAGGCCGACAAGAAGTCGAAGGTTGCGGTCCACGAGTCTCGACAGCGGGCGCTCCATCGCGCTCGCCACCAGCATCTTGACCCTCCTGCTCGGCGTCGGCGCGGCGGTCGCGGTGGCGCGAGGTATCGGCGAGCGACGGAGGGAGTTCTCATGAGGCGCACCCGGCTCCTGGCGGGAGTGCTGGCGGGCAGCCTGGTGCTGCTCACTTCCTGCGGGTACGACGAGACCACGGTTCCCAAGAAGGAGGCCGGCGACGCGTCCTCGAGCGCTGCTCCGGCGGCCCCCGTGACGTGCGACGACGCGACCACGTCGTACGCGCCCAGCACCGATCGCACGGCGGCACGCAGGGAGCCTGAAGAACAACGACCTGCTCGTCGTCGGTGTCTCCGCTGACACCCTCAAGGCTCGGCTCGGCCAACCCCTTCAACAAGTTCGCGATCGAGGGTTTCGACATCGACGTCGCCAAGGCCATCGCCGACGCGCTCGGCGTCGGCCTCCGGCTGCGTGTGATCACGGCTGCCGACCGGATCCCGCTGCTGCAGTCCGGCGAGGTCGACATCGTCGTGCGGAACATGACGATGAACTGCGACCGCTGGACGAAGATCGGCTTCTCCTCGGTCTACTACAACGCCGCCCAGAAGGTGCTGGTCCGCACCGACGACGTCGCCGCGTTCGAGAAGGACGGCGTGAAGTCCCTGGCGAACAAGCGAGTCTGCGCACCCACCGGATCGACCAGCCTCGACAACATCACCACCATCGAGTCCACGGCGAAGGCGGTCGGCGCGGCCAACCACACCGCCTGCCTGGTGCTCTTCCAGCAGGGCGCCGTGGACGCGATCACCGGCGACGACACGGTGCTCGCCGGCCTCGCCGCCCAGGACCCCTACGCCCGCGTGCCTCAGCAGGAGAAGGCTGACCACCGAGCCCTACGGCGTCGGTGTCGCCCGAGAGAACGTCGACCTGATCAAGTACATCAACTCGGTGCTCGACGAGCGTCGCGGCGACGGGGCGTGGCAGAAGTCCTACGACACCTGGCTCAAGGCCTACCTGGGCGAGGCCAAGCCTCCGGCCCCGACGTACGGCCGGTGAGCGTGCAGCAGACCACCACCGCCGCGCCGCACGCCCCCGGCAAGGCTCGGGGACGCGCTGGACCCTGCCGCGATCCAGCAGTACCTGGGCGCGCTCGACACCTGGCTGCGGGTACGGCGCTCCGAGCTCGACGAGCCTGGACCAGGCCGCGATCGGGGCGGGTCGCGGGGGCGAGCCTGGCCGGTGACATGTCGCTCGCCCTGGCGCTGTGGAAGGCGATCTCCGACCGGTACCAGGCTCGTGTTCGCGACCTGGGACGGCGGCCGGGTGCTGCAGCAGGAGCGGGAGCGGATCTCGGCGCTGATCTGGGGGCGCCTCGACGGCGCGACCGAGCCCCCGGGCGGGCTGGCCGTGTCGCTGCCCGAGGCGGGGCGGCTGTGCGACGCGCTGACCGGCCAGCCTGCGCAGCCGGCTGGCGCTGGTGCCGGGGGCGGACGAGTCGGCGGCGCGGATCCGGGGGCTGCGCGCGCAGGCTGGAGCGGATCCGCGACCAGGTCGGCCTGGAGCCGGCCAACACCCGCGACGCCGCGATCGAGACGCTGGCCGGGCTGCTGTCGCGGCTGGAGGTGATCACGGCGAAGGCCGAGCGCGGCGGCGACGTGGGCGGCCTGCTCGGGCCGATGGAGGCCGAGGCCACGACCTTCGAGCGCGACCTCATCGTCGGCAACGCCCGGCGCCGCGACGCCCGGAGCAAGGTGATCTCCGCGCGGGAGCGCGCGCGGACCTGGAGGCTCGCGAGGCGGCCCTGCAGAAGCTCGCCGCGACCTGCGTGGCGACCGTCGACCCCGCGCCCCGCTACGCGATCCCCGACGTCGACGCGCTCGGCCCGGTGCCGGTGACGCCCGACGGGATCGAGCCCTACCTGCAGCGGCTCGACCGGGTCTCGCAGGCCCTCGAGTCTCGCCCAGCACGCCTACGCCGCCGCGCTCGACGAGCACGTGCGGCTGGTCGGCCTGCTCGACGGCTACGTCGCGAAGGCGAAGGCCGTCGGCATCGACACCCATCCCGACCTCGCCGAGAGCGAGCGCGCCGCTCGCGCGCTGCTGGAGCGCCGGCCCTGTCCGATGGCCATCGCCCAGCAGACTCGTCACGACCTACCAAGCCTGGCTCACGAAGGAGTCGCCATGAGCGCCACGGCCTGCACCCAGCCCGGCTGCACCGGAAGCATCGTCGACGGCTACTGCGACGTCTGCGGCATGGCGGGGGTCGCGGCGAGCTCGGCCGACGCCGCCGCACCCGCCGGCGTCGCGCCGGAGACGACCTCCAAGCGCACCCGGGCCGCCAACGGCGACCCCTGCGAGCAGCCCGGCTGCACCGGCAAGATCCTCGACGGCTACTGCGACGTGTGCGGCTCGCCCGCGCTGCCCGGTGCCCGGGTGGCCGAGGCCGCGGCGATCGCCGAGTCCCAGCCGCTCTCGGGCCGCGAGGGCACCTCGGCGACGGCCGCCAGCCGCGTGCAGTCGGCGGCGATCGGCTCCAAGCGGGCCGGTACGACGGGCAGCTACGCCACGCGTCGTACCCGCACCGGGTCGCAGCGGATGCGCTCGGCGCGGCTCGGCGCCGGCCTCACCGTCGTCCCGCCCGCGCCACCGGTCGATGCCGCCAAGGCGATCATGGCCAACCCGCAGGTGCCCGAGGACAAGCGCTCCTGCGCGAAGTGCGGGCACGCCGTGGGCCGCAGCATCGACGGCCAGCCGGGGCGCAGCGAGGGCTTCTGCCCCAGCCTGCGGCACCCAGTTCTCCTTCACCCCGAAGCTTGCACCCGGGCGACCTCGTCGCCGGTCAGTACGAGGTCGCGGGTGCGCTCGCTCACGGCGGCCTGGGCTGGATCTACCTCGCCCGCGACCGCAATGTCTCCAACCGCTGGGTGGTCCTCAAGGGCCTGCTCAACTCCGGCGACCCGGACGCGCTGGCGGCCGCGATCGCCGAGCAGCAGTTCCTCGCCCAGGTCGAGCACCCGCTCATCGTGGAGATCTACAACTTCGTGACGCACGAGGGTGCGGGCTACATCGTCATGGAGTACGTCGGCGGGAAGTCCCTCAAGCAGATCCTCAAGCAGCGGATGAGCGCCAACAACGGGGAGTACGACCCGCTGCCGGTGGACCAGGCCCTGGCCTACATCCTCGAGTCTGCTGCCCGCCTTCCAGTACCTCCACGACCTCGGCCTGGTCTACTGCGACTTCAAGCCGGACAACATGATCCAGGTCGGCGACGCGATGAAGCCTGATCGACCTCGGCGGCGTCCGGCGCATCGACGACGAGGAGTCGGCGATCTACGGCACGGTCGGCTACCAGGCCCCCGAGGTCGCCGAGATCGGCCCGTCGGTGGCCTCCGACATCTACACGATCGGGCGCACCCTGGTCGTGCTGACGATGGAGTTCCGCGGCTACCAGGGCACCTACCTGCACAGCCTGCCGCCGGTGGACGCGACGCCGCTGTTCCAGCAGAACGACTCGCTCTACCAGGCTGATCGCCAAGTGCTGCGCGCCCGACCCGGCCGACCGGTTCGCCTCCGTCGACGAGATGCGCTCGCAGGTGCTGGGCGTGCTGCGCGAGGTCGTCGCGCGCAAGCGCCAGGGCACCGCGATGACCTCGGCCTCCTCCGTGCTCTTCGAGTCACCGGCGACCGCGCGGCCGATCACCTCGTGGAGCCAGTCGCCGAAGCCTGCGCGAGGACACCACCGACCCGCAGTACGCCTGGCTGTCCTCGATCGGCACCGACGACCCGCGGCAGCGCCTCGCCGACCTGCAGCAGGCGCCGCAGGACAGCGCCGAGGTGTGGCTCGCCCGGGCCCGCGCGGCGCTCGACCTCGGCGACCCGGTGACCGCGAAGGCGCACGCGCAGTCGCTGCTCACCGAGGACCCGTGGGAGTGGCGGGCGTTGTGGATCGAGGGACTGGCCGCGGTCCAGGCCGATGACTGGGAGACCGCGAAGGCATCCTTCAACGCGGTCTACCAGCAGGTCCCCGGCGAGCTCGCGCCCAAGGCTGGCGCTGGCCTTCGCCTGCGAGCGCGGCGGCCTGCCCGAGGTGGCCGAGGGGCTCTACCAGGTGTGCGCGTCCACCGACGCGGCGTACGTCCCGCCGGCGGCCTTCGGGATGGCCCGGGTTCGTGCGGAGCGGCAGGACACCGCCGGTGCGGTCGCCGCGCTGGACCTGGTGCCGAACACCAGCCGGGGCTACACCGAGAGCCGCCAGCAGCGCGCGGAGGTGCTGCTGTCCGGTGGGGTGCAGGACCTCGCCGTGCTCGACCAGGCGATGCGCACCATCGAGTCCTCCAGCGTGGACGGGCCGACCCGGCAGCGCTACACGGTGCGGATCCTCAACGAGGCGCTGCCGGTCGTCACCTCAGGCACGAAGGCTGCCCGACGGTGCGCGGATCGGCTCGGTGGCCGCCACCGAGGTCGGCGTCCGCGACGGGCTGGAGAACGCCCTGCGTGCGCTCGCCCGCGACACGAGTGACCTGCAGGAGCGGGTGAGCCTGGTCAACCAGGCCAACGCCGTACGGAACTGGAGCCTCACGTGAGTCTGTCCGACCTGCGGCGCCGCGCTCACCGAGGGCGCCCGGTTCTGCGAGAACTGCGGCGCCCAGGCTCGGCGGCGCGGCTGCCGCCCCCGACGCCGGGCTGCCCGCGGCGTCCGCGGACCACCCGCTCGGCGACGCCCCGATCAGCGCGCCCACCCGCAAGCCCGCGGCCGCGCTGCCGGACCCGCCGGCGCCGGGGCGGCGCCCGTGCACGGAGTGCGGGGGAGAGGTCGGACCCGATCTCTACTGCCTCGAGTGCGGCACCAAGGCGCCCAGCGAGCGCGACCACTTCCGCGAGCAGCCCGCCTCCTGGGTGGCCGGGGTGTGTGACAAGGCGCTGCGCAAGAGCCGCAACGAGGACGCGATGGCTCTCCTGGCAGGCGCGGAGCCGGGCTCGCGTGCGGTGCTGGTCGTGATGGACGGCGTCTCGAACTCCATCGACTCCGACGTCGCCTCGCTCGCCGGGGCCCGCGCGGCGCGGGAGGTCCTGCGGATGCCCCTGCCCTCCGGGATGGGTACGCCGCAGAGCCGGGACGCCGCCGTGCGCAAGGTGTTCACCGACGCGGCCGCCGCCGCGAACACCGCCATCGTCGCGGTCACCGACCCGGACTCCCCGAACCCCGCGTCCGCCACCTTCACCACGGTCGTCGTGGAGGGCACCCGGCTGACCTGGGCCAACATCGGCGACTCGCGCTCGTACTGGATCCCCGACGCCGGCGTGCCGCTGCAGTCTGTCGGTGGACGACTCGGTCGCCCAGGCGCAGATGGCCAGCGGCGTGCCGCGCGAGGTCGCCGAGACCGGGCCGCAGGCGCACGCGATCACCAAGTGGCTGGGCCGGGACTCCGAGGACGTCGTACCGACCGTGGGGGCGCTGGACGTCACCGAGCCGGGCTGGGTGCTGGCCTGCTCCGACGGGCTGTGGAACTACGCCTCGACGCCCGAGGCGCTCGCCGCCCAGGTACACGCCGCGGGCACGAGCGAGCCCGTCGAGTCTCGCGCTCGCCCTGGTCGCCTTCGCCAACGCCGCGGGCGGCCACGACAACATCACCGCCGCGGTGGCCCGTGTGGGCCTCGGGCAGAATGACAGGACGCCGACCCCAGGAGGAGAGCCGAGCGATGGCTGAGTTCAGCGCTGCCGTCTACCAGAACGAGTTCCTGCCCGACGGGGGGACGGACGTCAACGCGATCGTCACCGTCACCTGCAAGGGCGCGGGTACGGCGGGCCAGTCCGGCTCCGGTGCCGCGGGCGAGATCATCATCGTCGACACCTCCGGCTCGATGGGGCCCTCGACGATGTCGGCCGCCAAGGAGGCCGCCCAGGCCGCGTTGGCGGAGATCGTCGACGGCACGTGGTTCGCCGTCATCGCGGGTGCCGACCGCGCGATGCTCGCCTTTCCGCAGGTCTCCAGCGGCCCCGGCATGGTGCGCATGGACGCGAGCACGCGCCAGGCCGCGTCCGCCGCGATCGGCCGCTTCGTCGGCAGCGGCGGCACCGCCATCAGCACCTGGCTCGACCTCGCCGGCCAGGCTCTTCGCCTCGGTCACCGAGGTCACCCAGCGGCACGTGCTGCTGCTGACCGACGGCGAGAACCGCGAGCGCCCGGGCCGTCTCGACGAGGCGATCAACCGGGCCACGGGCTACTTCCAGGCGGACTGCCGCGGCGCCGGCACCGACTGGCAGGTCGCCGAGATCCGCCGGATCGCGCAGGCACTGCTCGGCACCGTCGACATCATCCCGAGCCCCGCGCAGATGAAGGCGCAGTTCGAGGAGATCATGCGCAACGCCATGTCCCGCGGCGTCGCCGACGCCTCGCTGCGGATGTGGACGCCGCAGGGCGCGGAGGTGCTGTTCGTGCGGCAGGTCTCGCCGACCGTGGAGGACCTCACCGCGCGTCGTACGGTCGTCAACCCGCTGACCGGCGACTACCCGACCGGCGCGTGGGCGGACGAGTCGCGCGACTACCACGTGGCGATCCGGGTGCCCGCCAAGGCGATCGGCCAGGAGCAGGCTCGCCGCACGGGTGCAGCTGGCGCTCGGGGACGACGTGGTCGCCCAGGGCCTGGTCAAGGCGACCTGGTCCAACAACTCCGAGCCTGACCACCCGCATCGACCAGCAGGTCGCGCACTACACCGGCCAGGCCGAGCTCGCCCAGATGATCCAGGAGGGCTTGGCGGCCAAGGCGTCCGGCGACGAGGCGACCGCGACGACCAAGGCTCGGCCGAGCCGTCCAGGCTCGCCGCCGAGACCGGCAACGACGAGGCCACCTCCAAGCCTGCGCAAGGTCGTCGACGTCGAGAGCGAGGAGACCGGCACCGTCCGGCTCAAGCGGGCGGTCGACAAGGCCGACGAGATGGCCCTCGACACCGCCTCCACCAAGACCACCCGGATCCGCAAGGAGTCCTCGTGACCAGCACCTGCCCGTCCGGGCACGAGTCGGCGTCCGACGACTACTGCGACGTCTGCGGGCTGCCGATCGTCGCCGGCTCCACGCCGGCGGCGTCGCCGGCTCCTGCACCCGCCGTGGAGCCGCAACCGGCCGCGGCGCCGGAGCCGACCACGACGGCCTGCCCCAACTGCCAGGCGGCCAACCCGCCGAACGCGCTGTTCTGCGAGGCCTGTGGCTATGACTTCACCACCGGCTCGATGCCGCGCCCGGTGGTCCCCTCGCCGCTCGACCTCGACACCCCGGCTCCCGCCGCGGCGGAGCCGGTGCCCGCACCCGCCGAGCCGGTGGCACCCCCGCTCGCCGAGTCGTGGGTGGCGGAGGTCTGGATCGACCCGGACTGGTACGCCGACCAGGAGTCCAGCGACCCCCTGCCGTCCGCGGGCGTGCCGAGCGTCGTACCGCTGCGGGCGACGTCGGTGCTGGTGGGCCGCACCTCGCGCAGCCGCGGCATCCACCCCGACATCGACCTCACCGCCGACAACGGCATCAGCCGCCGGCACTGCCAGACTCACCACCGACGGCACCCGCTGGTGGGTGGAGGACCTGGGCTCCTCGAACGGGACCTACCTCGGCACGAGCACCGGCGCGCTGCCCAAGGACCCGATCCCGGCGGGGGAGAAGCGCGAGATCGGCGCGGACGCACGGGTCTACCTCGGGGCCTGGACCCGCATCGTGGTCCGCCGGGCCGAACCCGGGGAGATCTGACAGAGTCGTCTGCATGGCGATCAACGACCAGGTCATCCTCATCACCGGCGGCGCCCGGGGCATCGGCCTCGAGACCGCGAAGGCCCTCGCCGCCCGCGGAGCGAGGCTCGTGCTCACCGACCTCGACAGCCCCGCGCTGGACGAGGCGGTCGCCGCGATCGGCGCGGACAGGGCGCTCGGCATCGTCGCCGACGTGACCGACCTGGCGGCGATGGAGGCGGCCGTCGCGGCGGCCGTGGAGCGCTTCGGGCGGCTCGACTCGGTGCTCGCCAACGCGGGCATCGCGAGCCTACGGCTCGGTCCTGGCGATCGACCCGGCGGCCTTCCAGCGCACCCTCGACATCAACGTCGTCGGTGTCTTCAACACCGCGCGCGCAGCGATCCCGGAGCCTGGAGAAGACCGACGGCTACCTGCTGGTCGTCTCCTCCCTGGCCGCCTTCGCGGCGGCGCCCGGCCTGGCGGCGTACAACGCCTCGAAGGCAGGTGTCGAGCACTTCGCCAACGCGCTGCGCCCGGAGGTCGCCCACCTCGGCATCGGCGTCGGCTGCGCGCACATGTCGTGGATCGACACCCCGCTCGTGCAGGACGCGAAGAGCGACCTGTCCACCTTCGCCGAGTCTGCTCAGCGAGCTCCCGCCGCCGCTCAACAAGACCACCGACGTGGACGCGTGCGTCAAGGCGTTCGTCAAGGGCGTCGAGAAGCGCTCGCGCCACGTCTACTGCCCCGGCTGGGTCCGCGGCGCCGGGCTCAACCGCAACGTCATCAACTCCGCCGTCGGCAACCTGCCCGTGCTGCGGCTCGTCCCCGACATCCTGCCTCGCATGGACGCCGAGGTGCGGGCGCTGGGCCGCTCGACGAGCGCGCGGAACGTCGCGAACGACGAGCGGAAGGCCGCCGGCGAGGGCTGAACCGGCTCAGCGCCGGGTGGCGATCAGCGCCGAGGCGTCCGGGGCGACCATCACCTCGACGGTGGTGAACCGCTCGTCGGTCAGCCACTCCTCGCGCAGGGTGTCCACCCGGCCGCCGGTGATGGGCGGCCACATCTCGCAGGGAACGAAGTCGTCGAGGACCACGATGCCGCCGGGCTCGACGAGGTCCGCCGACCTTGTCGACCCGAACGGCGGAGGGGTCGCCCGAGTCGAGGAAGAGCAGCGAGAACGGGCCCTTGTCGAGCAGCGTCGACCAGTCCGCCTCGAGCACGTCGACCAGCGGGTCGTCGGTGAAGATCTCACCCGCTGCCGCGGCCAGCCGGGGCTCGAGCTCGGCGGTGAGGATCCGGGCCTTGTCGTTGCGCACGCCCGAGCGGAGCCAGGCGGTGCCGACGCCGCACCCGGTGCCGAACTCGGCCATCGTCCCCTCTCGGGTCGCGGCGAGCGCGGCGAGCAGGCGACCGGTCTCGTTGCGGCAGAAGGAGACGTAGCCCGCGCGGCGGGACACGTCGAACGCGCGGGTGACGATGTCGGGAAGGCTCCGGGGGCGCGCTCATGGATCGAGTCTCACCCCGCGTTCAAGGGGCGGGACCGCGATCTCGGATGGAGAGACGCGCCGGGGCGCCCGCATCGTGGGACGTGGCGCGACAACGGGCGGGGGAGCGGGTTAGGGTTCCTCCATCATGCGGAGCGCCCTTCTCGTAATCGTGCGCCGCGGCGAGGCCTGAGAGAGGCCACCTCGCCGCGGTGAACGCGGCGTTCCCCGATACCGCGTCGGGCTTCTCGATCCAACAGAAGCCCTGGCGTTTCTCCGACGCAACCGCGGCGGGCCCACCGATCGGCAACCAGCGCGATCCGCCTCCCCGACGCAGTCGACTCCCGTGAGACCCACGGCTGACGCCCACCCGCCGCGGTGGGAGAGGTCAGGGCTTGCACCACGCACCATGCCCAGCCCAGCCCAGCCAGGCTCATCCCAGGAGAGACCAGCGATGTTCAGCACCGACCGTCGTACCAACCCCACCGGCTACGCCAGCCTGAGCGCCGGCTCCTCGGAGTGGGGCCCCGCGCGCCACGACCCCGAGCAGCCCCGTCTGCACGACGCGGACACGTCCTTCGGGACTGCCCTGCGAGACGGCGACGACGCCTTCCCGGACGACAACTAGCCTTTTCGCCATGACCGACGCCACCCCCTTCACGCCCGCGACCGGACAGGTCGACCTCGCCGTCATCCCCGGAGACGGCATCGGTCCCGAGGTCACCGCCGAGGCCCTCAAGGTCCTCGAGGTCGCCGCGCCCGCGGAGCCTGAAGTTCTCGCGCACCCAGTACGACCTCGGTGCCGAGCGCTACCTCGCCACCGGCGAGGTGCTGCCGGAGTCGGTCCTCACCGAGATCAAGGGCCAGGACGCGATCCTGCTCGGCGCGGTCGGTGGCAAGCCCAACGACCCGAACCTGCCGCCGGGCATCCTCGAGCGCGGCCTGCTGCTCAAGCCTGCGCTTCGAGCTCGACCACTACGTCAACCTGCGCCCCTCGCGCCTCTTCCCGGGCTCGGTCGCGCCGCTCTCCGACGCGGTGCTCGGCAAGGGTGACATCGACTTCGTCGTCGTCCGCGAGGGCACCGAGGGCCCCTACACCGGCAACGGCGGCGCGCTGCGGGTCGGTACGCCGGCAGAGGTCGCCACCGAGGTGTCGGTCAACACCGCGTTCGGTGTCGAGCGGGTCATCCGCGACGCCTTCGCCCGGGCCCAGAAGCGCCCCCGCAAGAAGTCTCACCCTGGTCCACAAGACCAACGTCCTCGTCAACGCCGGCTCCGTGTGGTGGCGGCTGTTCCAGGAGGTGGCGCAGGAGTACCCCGACGTCACGACCGACTACAGCCACATCGACGCGGTGATGATCTACCTCGCCACGGACCCGCAGCGCTTCGACGTCATCGTCACCGACAACCTGTTCGGCGACATCGTCACCGACCTCGCCGCCGCGATCACCGGTGGCATCGGCCTGGCCGCGTCCGGCAACGTCAACCCGGACCGCACCGCGCCGTCCATGTTCGAGCCCGTGCACGGCTCGGCCCCCGACATCGCCGGCCAGCCTGGTCGCCGACCCCACCGCCGCGATCCTCTCCGGCGCGCTCCTGCTCGACCACCTCGGCCACCCCGAGGCGGCCGCCCGGATCGAGGCCGCGGTGCTCGCCGACCTCACCGACCGGGACCCCGCCACGCAGCGTCGTACCCCCGAGGTGGGCGACGCGATCGCGGCACGAGTAGCCGGCTGATCCACGCCTGCGGACTCCCGGTGGCGTGGGTCACGTCGTCAACTCGTACCCACGCCCCGAGAGGACTAGATTCTTGACCATGCAGATCACCACCACGCTCTCTGCGCACCCGACCGACGACGCCCGGCTGGCAGAGATCCTGTCCAACCCGGGCTTCGGCACCCACTTCTCCGACCACATGTTCACCGTCGAGTGGACGCCGGAGCAGGGCTGGTACGACGCGCGCATCACGCCGTACGGCCCGATCACCCTCGACCCCGCGGCGGCCGTCCTGCACTACGCGCAGGAGACCTTCGAGGGGATGAAGGCCTACCGCCACGCGGACGACTCGCTGTGGCTGTTCCGCCCCGAGGCCAACGCCGAGCGGATGAAGCGCTCCAGCCACCGGCTGGCGCTGCCCGTGCTCGAGGTCCCCGACTTCGTCGAGGCCGTCGCCGAGTCTCGTCAAGGTCGACGCCCGCTGGGTGCCCGCCAACGCCGACGATGGCGAGAAGAGCCTCTACCTGCGGCCCTTCATGTTCGCCTCGGAGAAGTTCCTCGGCGTGCGGCCCGCGCAGCACGTCACCTTCATGGTCATCGCCAGCCCGGCTGGCGCGTACTTCAAGGGCGGCGTCAAGCCGGTCACCCTGTGGCTGACCGAGGAGTACACCCGCGCCGGCCGCGGCGGCATGGGTGCGGCCAAGACCGGCGGGAACTACGCCTCGTCGCTCGTCGCACAGCAGGAGGCCTACGCCCAGGGCTGCGACCAGGTCGTCTTCCTCGACGCCCAGGAGGGCAAGTACGTCGAGGAGACTCGGCGGGATGAACATGTACTTCGTCTTCGACGACGGCTCCATCGTCACCCCCGAGACCGGCACCATCCTCGAGGGCATCACCCGTGCCTCGATCATCGAGACTCGCCGGCAAGATGGGCCACCAGGTCACCGAGCGCCGCTTCGGCATCGACGAGTGGCGCGAGGGCGTCACGAGCGGCCGGATCACCGAGATCTTCGCGTGCGGCACCGCCGCGGTCGTCACCCCGGTCGGCTCGCTCAAGTACGACGGCGGCGAGGTCCCCGCCCCGGCGAGCCAGGACCTGACGATGCGGATCCGCGAGGCGCTCGTCGGCGTGCAGGCCTGGGCCGCAACGAGGACACCTTCGGCTGGATGCACCGGATCTCCTGACGCTTCTCGCCTGACACGTGGCCGTCCCCGGCTCGGGGCGGCCACGTGCGCGTTGTGGCACAGGACGGGGGCACCGCTCGCCGGCGCCTCGGGGTGCCGCCGGCTCGCGAGCAGGATCCCGGTCCCGTGCCCGGCCGACGCCGGCGGCGGGGTCCCCGTCGAAGCCGCCGAGCGGCGCCCCCGGCCGGGCCCGCGACGCGCAGGTGGCGGTCGCGAAGGCGCGGTGAAACCACCGTGAAACCGCGCGGGTCCACGCTTCCCTCGTCAGCCGGGTCGATCCCCGGCGAGAAGGAGCGACCATGACCACGACGAACGCCGTGCAGGCCCAGGGTCTCGTGAAGACCTTCGGTACCTTCCACGCCGTCGACGGCATCGACCTCGAGGTCCGGCCCGGAGAGATCTTCGGCGTGCTGGGGCCCAACGGTGCCGGCAAGACCACGACGCTGCGGATGCTGGCAACCCTGCTGCCGATCGACGGGGGCGAGGCGCGGATCTTCGGCGTCGACGTACGACGCGAGCCGCACAAGATCCGCCAGGCTGGTCGGCGTCACCGGCCAGTACGCCTCGGTGGACGAGAACCTCACCGGCGCGGAGAACCTCATCCTCTTCGCCCGGCTGCTCGGGCAGTCCACCGGCAACGCCCGGCGCACGGCCGCGGACCTGCTCGAGCGCTTCGGGCTGGAGGAGGCCGCGAACCGGCAGATCCAGAACTTCTCCGGCGGCATGCGCCGGCGCCTGGACCTCGCGGCGTCGTTGATCGCCCGGCCGCCGCTGATCTTCCTCGACGAGCCGACCACCGGCCTGGACCCGCGCACCCGCGGCCAGATGTGGGACACCATCCGCGAGCCTGGTGGCGCAGGGCTCGACGATCCTGCTGACGACCCAGTACCTCGACGAGGCCGACCAGGCTCGCCGACCGGATCGCGGTCATCGACCGCGGCCGCAAGGTGGCCGAGGGCACGCCCGAGCAGACTCAAGACCAGCGTCGGCAGGCTCCACGCTGCACCTGCGCGTCGCCCAGCGCGACCAGGCCGCCCGCGCCGCCCAGATCGTCGAGCGGGTGCTCGGCGAGGCGCCCGTGCTCACGCCCGAGGCCGGTGGCCTCAACATCGCGCTCAGCGACGCCAACCAGACGGCCGACGTCCTCATCGCCCTGCGCCAGGGCGAGGTGGACATCACCGCGGCCGCCGTACGCCAGCCCACCCTCGACGAGGTCTTCCTGACCCTGACCGGTCACCACGCCGAGGACGAGACCCAGGAGGAGGTGGCCTGATGACCACCCTGCTTCCCCCGACGACCGCGGCCCCGGCCGCCGCCGCACCCGAGCGCCCGCTCGCCGCGCGCCCCTCGCTGCGCGACACCGTCAACCAGACGCTCGCCATGGCCTGGCGGGCGACCAAGAAGATGCGCCGCAACCCGGAGCAGTTCTTCGACGTGACCCTGCAGCCGGTCCTCTTCACCGCGATGTTCGCCTACATCTTCGGTGGTGCGGTGTCGGGCTCGGTCGCGGAGTACCTGCCGCTGATCATCCCGGGTATCCTCGCCCAGACCGCGCTGACCGCCTGCATGGCGACCGGCACCCAGATGCGCGAGGACATGGACAAGGGCGTCTTCGACCGCTTCAAGTCCCTGCCGATCGCCCGGATCGCCCCGCTGGCGGGCCCGATGCTGGCCGACCTGATCCGCTACGGCACGGCCGCGACCATCACGATCCTGGTCGGCCTCGCGATGGGCTACCGCCCCGGTGGTGGCGTCGGCGGCGTGGTCGCCGGCTGGGCGCTGACCGTCTTCGCCGGCTGGTCGCTGTCGTGGATCTTCTGCTGGCTCGGCACCGTCGCCCGGTCGGCCCAGGCGGTGCAGGGGATCGGCATGATGATCATGTTCCCGCTGACGTTCCTGTCCAACGCCTTCGTCAAGGTCGAGACCCTGCCGAGCCTGGCTGGAGGCCTTCGTGAACGTCAACCCGGTCTCGCACGTCGTGACCGCGGTGCGCGACCTGATGAACGAGGGCACGCTCACCGGCGAGGTCGGCTGGGCACTGCTCGGCTGCGTCGCGGTGGTGGCGGTCTTCGCGCCGCTGGCCGTACGGACCTACTCGCGCAAGATGTGACTCAGAGCAGACGCTGCAGGGCGGCGCGGGCCTCGACCAGCAGGTCGGGTCCGCGCCGTTCGCCGTACTCCTCCTCGACGGCCGCCAGGACGCCGGGCGCGTGCTCCTCGCACAGCGCGCGGGCCCGTTCCCACTGCATCGTCGGGGCGAAGCGGTAGTAGGAGAATCGGTCGGCGAGGACCAGCACCCGTACGGCGTCGGCGGCCGGGCCGTCCGTGCGCAGCAGCGCCCACAGCCCCAGCCCGAACAGCACGAGGCCGCCGATCGGGTAGTCCATGAACGGCCGCTCGGGGTCGAGCGCGTCGAGGGCCTTCGCGGCGAGCGCGTCGCGCAGGTCGGCGCCCTCCTCGCCGGTGCCGTGGGAGGCGAAGGCGGACACGGCGACGGCCTCGCCGGAGATCGCCCACGGGCTGCTGCCCTCGGGGGAGCCGGGCAGGCGCAGCCCGCGACTGGCCCCCGCGGCCTGGCGGTGCAGGCGCAGGCCCTCGGCGGTGTCGCCGTTGACGAGGGCGAGTCTGGGCGCGGCTGTTGAGGATGGCCATGTCCCCACCGGGCAGACCGGTCGGCGCCAGCGCGCTGATCTGCTCGACGAGCGCGGTGGCGGCGGCGAGGTCGCCGTCGATCATCGCGGCCATCGCCAGGATGGACCGGTTCTGGATCGCGTCGTCGTTCGCCCCGAGCCGGTCCAGGACCGGCAGCGCGGCGCGGGCGTGTGCCGCGGCCTGGGCGGGGTCGCCGAGCCTGCGCGTGCAGGCTCGGCGAGCCTGGGCGTCGATCATCGCCCGGCGCCAGGGGCCCTCCTCCGGGCGGACGAGGGGGAGGGCCGCGTGCAGCGCGTCCACGGCCCGGCCCGGGTCGCCGGTGTTCTCCCACTGGTGCGCGGACCACTGCAGGGCCAGGCAGCGCACCCACGGGTCGGGGTCGTCGAGGAGATGGGTGAGGTCGGTGGCGATGCCCTCGGACTGGGCGAGGGTCACCCGCACCAGCGCGGCGAGCGAGCGGCTGCCCTCGCCGGGGCCGAGCGCGGCCAGCCTGCCCGACCAGCTTGCTCGGCGTCGCCGGAGCCGGTGAACCGGGCGCTGAACAGGGCCACGCAGAGCGCGGCGCGAGCCGTGTCCGCCAGTTCTGGCGGCGGGCTCCAACCGTGCAGCGCGCCGGTGACCGCCGGGGCGAGGGACATGCTGCGGAAGTGGTCGCCGCTGATCGACCAGTAGCCGCCCAGCGTCGCGAAGAGGACCGCGACCGCCTCCGGCTCGTCGGCCGCGACCGCGTCACGCAGGACGTCGGCGAGGTTGGTCTCCTCCACGCGGAGCCGGGCCATCGCCTCGGCCTGGGCGGGGCTGAACAGCGGCGCGCCCTCGCGCCCGGCCAGGCTCGACGGCCCAGGCCCGCAGCGCCGCGGCGACCTTCTGCGACTCCCCGACGCTCTCGCGCTGGAGGCGGCCGAACTCGCGCACCGTCTCCAGCACCCGGTAGCGGGTCTCGGTGCCGGTGTCGGTGACCACGAGCAGGGACTGGTCGACGAGGTCCTCGACGGCGTCCAGTGCGTCCTCGCCGAGCACCGCCCCGGCTGCCTCGAGGGTGAACCCGTCGTGGAAGGCCGAGACGTAGCGCAGGGCCCGGCGCTCCCGCTCCTCCAGCAGCCGCCAGGACCACTCGATGACGGCGAGCAGCGTGCGGTGCCGGTCGGGCGCGCTGCGATCGCCGCCGCGCAGCAGCCGGAACCGGTCGTCGAGCCGGCGCGCGATCTCGGCCGGGCTCATCACCCGGACCTTCGCGGCCGCGAGACTCGATGGCCAGCGGCAGACCGTCGAGGCGGTCGACGACGGCACGGACCGCCTCCTCCTCCAGCGCCACGCCGGGCCGGGCTGCCTCGGCACGGGTGCGGAACAGGTCGACCGCGTCCGTCGTACCGAGGTGGGGGAGGAGGTGCACCCGCTCCGCGGAGATCGCGAGCGGCGCCCGGGTCGTGGTCAGCACCCGCAGGCTCGCGGGTGGTCGCGACCAGGAAGGCGACCAGGTCGGCCACGGCCGTGACCACGTGCTCGCAGTTGTCGAGCACCAGCAGGGTGGGCGCCCGGTCGAGGTGCTGGGCGATGCGGGCCCGGACGTCGGCGCGCTGCTCCGGGGTCAAGGTACGACGCCCGGCGACCGAGTCGCGCACGCCCAGCGCCGAGCCGACCTCGCCGACCAGGTCCTCCGGCGCCGTGACGCCGACCAGGCTCCACGAAGTGCACCACCGGCTGGGTGGACTCGCGGGCGACCGCGTGCGCGAGCGTGGTCTTGCCGAGCCCGCCGGGCCCGACGATCGAGACGACGCGTGCCGAGGCGAGCAGGCCCTCGACCGTGCGCAGGTCGTCGTCGCGGCCCAGGAGCGGAGAGGCGGCGTACCGCACGCCCTCGCGGACCGGGCTGTCCATCGCCAGCAGGCTCGCGGTGCACCCGCTGGAGGTCGGCGCCGGGATCGCTGCCGAGCCGGTCCCGGACCCCGTCCTGGTAGGTGGAGAAGCGCTCCAGCGCCGCGGCCGGCCCCCGGACCGCCGCCTCCGCGCGGAGCAGGTCGGCCAGCAGCGGCTCGTCGTCGGGCCGTTCGCGGGCGGCGTCCTCCAGCCCGGGCAGCGCCTCCGCGGCCCGCCCGCAGCGGGCCAGCGCCCGGGCGCGGACGACCGTCGCCAGGCGCAGGTCCTGCTCGGCCGCGTGCCGCAGGTCGGCGAGCGGCCCGGACGCCGGGTCGGGCACGCCGGCCGGTGCCAGCGCGAGCGCCGAAGCGGCGAGGTCGAGGGCCGCGACGGGATCCGCGCCGAGCGTGCCGGCGGCCGCCCGTGCCCGGGACCGCAGCAGGAGGGCGTCCACCTGGTCGCTCGCCAGCGCGAGCCGGTACCCGTCGCCGTCGGTCACCAGCCTCGTCGCGCCCACCACGCCGCGCACCCGGGACACCAGCACCTGCAGTGCCTTGCCGGGGTTGGCGGGCACGTCCTCGCCCCAGACCAGGCCGACCAGCCGCTCGGTGCCGACGGTGCGGCCGGCGGCGGCAAGCGCGGCGAGGAGGGCCTGCGGCCGGTCGCCCGCGACCGTCGTACCGTCCCAGCGCACGCCGTCGAGCAGCGTCAGGAGGATCGGCACCAGGGAAGTCTAGGAGCCCTGGCGGCGCCCGGTGCTTCACTGAGGCCATGGCGCACCCGATCATGTTCAGCGACGACGACCCGGGACTGGCCGAGCCTGCGCCGGATCTGCCTGGCGCTGCCGGGCGCGGAGGAGCGGGTCAGCCACGGCCGGCCCACCTTCCGCACCGCGAAGGTCTTCGCCGTCTTCGGCGGCTCGGAGAAGATCCGGCCGGGCGAGCACCGCAGGGTGCCGAGCGCGCTGATCTTCACCCCGGACCCGATCGACCTGCCGGCGCTCGACGCCGACGAGCGGTTCTTCGTGCCGGCCTACTACGGGCCCTCCGGCGGCCGGGCGATCGACCTGGCCGACCCCGCGACGGACTGGGCGGAGATCACGGAGCCTGGTCGACGCGTCGTACCGCCGGGTGACGCCGAAGCGCCTGGTGGCCGGACTCGACGCACGATCCGCGGAGGACTGAGTATCCGTACCCTCCCGCGCGGCGCCGGCGTCGACGAGCATCCGGTCATGACCGGATCCCCCCTCGTCCTGGCCTCTCGCCTCCTCGCCGCGCTGGTCGTGGCCTCGTTCGCCGCCGTCGTCGCGCTGCCCCGCAGCGGTGACCAGGAGGCCGTGGCGGCGAGCGCCGTCATCGCGATCGTCCTCCTCGGCACGCTCGCCGCCGCCCTCCGCGGCCGGGTCGTGCGGGCCTCCGCCGCCGCGGCGCTGGCCGCGGGCGGTCTCGCCGTGGCGGGCGCCGAGACCTACCTGATCAGCCTGTCGCCGGACGGCGCCGACATCCCGCTCGCCGGCGTCGGCGTGCTCCTCCTGGGCCTGGTCGCGGTCGTCGTCGGCGCCGCGTGCCTCGCCCGACCGCGCGCTCGCTGATTCGGCGGGGGCCACGCGGGTAATCTCGCTCCGTGACGACGCGACCCGACAGCGGCACACCCACCCGGGTGGGCGACTACACGCTGCTGACCCGCCTGGGCGAGGGCGGCATGGGCATCGTGCACCTCGCCCGCGGCTCGGACGGCCGCCGGGTGGCGCTCAAGGTGCTGCGCCCGCAGGTCGTCGGCGACCAGGAGGCCCGCCGGCGGCTGGCCCGCGAGGTCAGGCTCGCTGACCCGGGTGCGCAGCCCGTGGGTGGCCGAGATGCTGGCCGCCGACCCGTGGGCCGAGGTGCCCTACGTCGTCACCCGCTACGTCCCGGGTTTGTCCCTGCACGAGCACGTCGCCACCGAGGGCCCGGTCGAGGGCCCGGACCTGCACTGGCTCGCCGGCTGCCTGGCCGAGGGTCTGGGCGCGGTGCACGCGGTCGGCGTCCTGCACCGCGACGTCAAGCCGGGCAACGTGCTGATGGAGGGGCGCACCCCGATCCTCATCGACTTCGGCCTGGCCCGGGTCGCCGACGACATCCGGCTCACCCAGACCGGCTGGCTGCTGGGGACGCCGGGCTACCTCGCCCCCGAGATCCTCTACGGCGACGAGGCGACTCCCGCCGCCGACGTGCACGCCTGGGCAGCGACGGTCGCCTATGCCGCCACTGGTCGCGCCCCCTACGGCCGCGGCCCGGCGATGGCGGTCATGGACCGCACCCGCCGCGGGCAGCACGACCTCAGCGGGATCGACCGGCCGATGGCCGACGTGCTCGCCGCGGCCCTGCACCCGGACCCGCTGGAGCGCCCGCTGCTGGAGGAGCCTGCTGGCCTGGCTGCGCCCGCTCAGCACCCGCCCGGACCTGCCCCCGGCCGCACCTCCGGGCGTGCTCTTCGAGGCCCCCGCCGAGGCCGAGGACGACTTCACCCTGCCGCTCGCGCTGGCCGCCCAGGCGGGCGGTCCGCTCGCCCCGCTCGCCCCGGCCACCCCGCGCACCGCACCCGAGTCGCTGCCTCCGCTGCCCCCGCCGCCTCCGCCGACGCTGCACCAGGACGCGCCACCCGCTACCGGACCGGCCGCCCCACCGGCCGCCCCACCGGCCGCCCCACCGGCCGCCCCACCGGCCGCCCCGCCCACGATCCAGCCCGACACGCTGCGCCGGATCGAGCAGGAGTGGGACCAGCAGCACGGTTTCGACCCGGACGCCGCTTTCGGCCCCGAGCCGCAGGTGCCGCTGGGGGAGCGGCTGCGGCGCTGGACGGCGCTCGGCGCCGGTGCGGTCGCGGTCGGTGCCGGCTTCGCGGCCGCGCCCTGGGCGGCCCTGGTGGTCGTCGGGCTCGCGGTGTGGCTGCTGCGCGCCGGCTCCCTGGCGGCCTCGGCGGTCGCGGAGCGTCGTACCGTCCGCGGGGCCAGGTGGTACGACGGCCTGCGGCTGGCGACCTCCAGCCCGTGGCACCTCATCCGCGCGGTCACCGGCACGACCGTGCTGGTCCTGTGGAGCGCCGGGCTCGGGGCCGCGGCCGGGCTGATCTGCTACGCGCTCGCGGTCGACCTGCCGAGCACGCTGATGGCGTGCGGCGCGGTGCTCGCGCTGGCGCTGTGGTCGGGTCCGGGCAGCAGCCGGTTCCGCTCGCCGGTCGCGCGGGTGCTCTTCCCGGCCTGCCGCCGCCCGCTGCCGTGGGCACTCACCTGCGCCGGCCTGCTGGCGGTCGCGGCACTGCTCGGCGTGCTGGTCGCGGGCAGGGGCGTGAGCCTGGGTGCCGTGGACCGGAGGTCCTTTCGGACTGTGATCCGGGCGGGGCGCCCGACGTGGCACACTGAGCCCGTGACCAGCACCACGTCGATCATTACCTAGCGCGTCCGGAGCCCCGGACGCGCCAGCCTCTCGTTGTCGGGAGGCTTTTGTTTTGCCCGTACGACGCCCACCCGAGAGACCCCGATGAACCAGCAGGCTCGATCTTCACGGCTCCTTCCACGTCTACGACACCACGCTGCGCGACGGCATGCAGCAGGAGGGGCTCAACCCCACGGTCGCGGACAAGGCTGGCGATCGCGCGGCAGGCTCGACGGGCTCGGCGTGGGCTACATCGAGGGCGGCTGGCCCGGCGCGAACCCCAAGGACACCGAGTTCTTCCGGCGGGCGGCCGCCGAGCCTGGACCTCGAGCACGCGCGGCTCGCGGCCTTCGGCGCCACCCGGCGCGCGGGTGCGGTCGCCGCCGACGACCCGCTGGTGGCGGCGCTGCGCGACAGCGGCGCCGGGGTGGTCACGCTGGTCGCGAAGTCGCACGCCGGGCACGTCGAGAAGGCGCTGCGGACCACGCTGGAGGAGAACCTCGCGATGGTCCGCGACACCGTCAGCCACCTGCGTGCCGAGGGCCAGCAGGTGTTCCTCGACGCGGAGCACTTCTTCGACGGCTACCGGCTGGACCGCTCCTACGCGTTGGAGGTCCTGCGCACGGCGTACGACGCGGGGGCGGAGGTGATCGCGCTGTGCGACACCAACGGCGGGATGCTGCCGGGCTGGGTCTCCGACGTGGTGCACGACGTCATCGAGAGCGCCCAGGTGCGGGTCGGCATCCACTGCCACAACGACACCGGCTGCGCCGTCGCCAACACCCTGGCCGCGGTCGACGCCGGCGCGACGCACGTGCAGGGCTGCATCAACGGCTACGGCGAGCGCACCGGCAACGCCGACCTCGTCAACGTGGTCGCGAACCTGGGTCTCAAGCCTGGACCGCCAGGTGCTGCCGCCGGGCCTGCTGTCCGAGGCCACCCGGATCGCGCACGCGGTCGCCGAGGTGACCAACGTGCCGCCCGCCTCCCGCCAGCCCTACGTCGGCACGTCGGCCTTCGCGCACAAGGCCGGCCTGCACGCGAGCGCGATCAAGGTGGACCCCGACCTCTACCAGCACATGGACCCCGCCGGGGTCGGCAACGACATGCGGCTGCTGGTCTCGGAGATGGCCGGCCGGGCCTCGATCGAGTCTCAAGGGCAAGGAGCTCGGCTTCGACCTCTCGAGCTCGCCCGAGGTCGTCAACCGGGTGACGGCGCGGGTCAAGGAGCCTGGAGGCGCGCGGCTACACCTTCGAGGCCGCGGACGCCTCCTTCGAGTCTGCTGCTCAAGGAGGAGGCGGAGGGCGCGCGGCCGTCGTACTTCGAGGTGGAGAGGCTGGCGGGTGATCACCGAGACCCTCACCCACGCGCGCCCGGGGGAGGAGGCGGTCTCCGAGGCGACGGTCAAGCTTGCGCGCGGCGGGCGTGCGCTACGTCGTGACGGGCGAGGGCAACGGCCCGGTCAACGCGCTCGACCAGGCGCTGCGCTCGGCGATCGTGCAGGCCTTCCCGGAGATCGCGAAGTTCGAGCCTGGTCGACTTCAAGGTGCGCATCCTCGACCAGGGGCACGGCACCGACGCGATCACCCGGGTGCTCATCGAGACCAGCGACGGCGAGTCCACCTGGGTCACCGTCGGCGTCGGCGCGAACGTCATCGAGGCCTCCTGGGAGGCGCTGATGGACGGCTTGACCTACGGCCTGCTGCGCCACCACGTGGACTGAGCGCTCACGCGCAGCCCTTCGCCAGGCTCCGTGACCCGGGCCTCGAGGCCGGGCACGTCCGCGTCGGTGGTGAGTCTGGTCCATCGGTACGGCGTGCACGATCCGGTTGACGTAGCAGCGCACGAACTTCCGGGGCAGGCCCTGCGGCGCCACCTCGGCTCCGAGCCTGGGCGCGCACGACGGCGAGCCTGCAGCGCGTCGCGGGAGCCGCCCGTGCCCTTCCTGGCGCGCTTGCCCGGGTCGCAGGACTCGAAGCGCAGCCCGTCGCCGTGCGGGCGCACGCTGGCGAATCCCCGTGGCCCGCGCGCCACCCAGGTCTTCAGCGCCGCGCGCAGACTCGGTGGTGTGCCCGGGGTTGTCGCCGACGTAGTCGAGACGGACGCAGGAGCGACCGCCGCGCTCGAAGGCGACGTACTGGTCGCCTCCCCAGCCGTCGGTCGCGGTCAGGGCGCGCCGCGGGTCGATCCGCTCGGCCAGCACGAAGAGCAGCGACGGGGCGCCGAAGGATCCGGAGTCGAACTCCTTCTCGCCGTCCGCCAGCCTTCGGCGCGTCGACCGGTTTGCGTCCCTGCTTGTCCACCAGGTGGGTCCACGGGTCGACCAGCGCCTCCTCGGTCGGTGGCGGGCTCGCGAAGAGGTCGTCGACGGCGCCCTTGCCGTGCAGGGCGACGGCGAGCTGGAGCAGACCCCCTCCCAGCGCGTACGGCGCCGCGAGGGAGGTGGAGAGGAAGGGCGGCACCTTGGCGATGGCCTTGTCGGAGGCCTTGCTCTGCGCGGCCTGCGCCTTGGTCAGCGCGACGCGCTGGGCCTTGGGCAGGCTCGCGGCCCACGCCTCCTCGACCCGGTCCGCGTCGCCCTCGACGAGCCCCCTGCCAGACCGACTCGGCCGCGGTGTCGTCGTCCTTCTCCTGCTCCTCGGCGACCTCCTCGAGGTCGTAGTGCTGGTCCTGCAGGACGTGGGTCAGGCTCGTGCACCAGTGTCGAGCGCACGGGCGGGGTGAGCGTGGTGCCCCGCATCCGGATCCGCTCGTCCTCGTCGTCGTAGAGACCGATCACGCTGCCGCGGGAGAGCTCGTTGACGGCGTCGAGCAGGTCCACGCCGGCGGGCAGGAGGCCGAGCGCCCGGAGCATCCCCTCGAAGCGGCGGACCTCCTCGCGGTCGTTCTCGTCGAGGTCGCCGTCGGTGGAGGTGACCTGCTTGTCGAACTCCGCGTCGGTGAGGAAGTCGACGTAGACGGGGTGCTCGAACTTCAGCCCGCGCTCCTTCTCGACGTAGTCGACGTACGGCTTGACCTTGGCGTCCCACTGGTCGGGGTAGTCCGGACCGCGCTGGAGCCACCACACCCCGGCCGCCGTGGCAGCGCCGACGACGAGGAGGGCGACGATGCCGAGGGCGATCGGACGACGGCGGCTGCGCCGGTGCGGCGGCGCGGGCGGTGGCGGGGGAAGTTCGGTCACGCCGCGGAGACTAGGGCCTCAGGCGTCGGCGTGGGGTGGTTCGGGACTCTCGTTGCCGGTGGTGATGATCCGGCCGACGAAGTCCTGCCACCCTGCGAGGATCTGCTGCTCACTCATCCCGGCGTGCAGCTGCTGGCGCAGCACGGGCACGGCGAGCGGCGCGATGATCGCGGTCGCGAGGTAGCGGAGGTCGCCGGTGACGCGGAGCTCGCCGAGCAGCAGCCGCACGTGCAGGCTCGCGAAGCCGAGCACCGCGTGGTTCTCCCCCAGGTCCGCCCGGCGGCCTCGATCAGCGCGGCCTGGTCCAGGTGCAGGCGCATCCGGGAGGCGCCGAAGGCGTGCAGTCGCGCCAGCGGGGCAGCGCCCGGCCCGAGCGGAGGCGGACCACTGATCACCCCGGCCTGCCACTCGGCCTCGCGGTGGTCGAGCAGCGAGGCCATCAGCCCCTCGCGGCTGCCGAAGCGGCGGAACACCGTGCCCTTGCCGACGCCGGCCCTCGCGGCGAGCGCGTCCATGGTCAGCGCCTCGAGTCCGCACCCGACCATCAGGCTCGGCTGCCGCGTCGAGCAGGGCCCGCCGGTTGCGCGCCGCGTCGCGCCGCTCGACGGGCGCCGTGGTGAGCAGGGGGAGGTCCTTCGACATGATGCGGCCACCCTAGGTCGTGCCTCCGACAGGCGCCCACGCTTCGGCGGATGAGCGAGGGACGAGGTCGAGGGGATCGTCGCCCTGGTCGCGCTCCCCGCTGCGGTGGTCCGGGCGGCGCTCTCGGTCGGTGCGGCGCTCGGCGACGTGGTCAGGGACTCCGGCTGAAAAAACTTCGCAGCGTCCGGAATGAAAGCGGACCATGGTCCGTTTCGACCTCCATGACTGACACCACCCGCGTCGCCGTCCTGGTCGGCAGCCTTCGCGCCGACTCCCTCAACCGCAAGCTCGCGGAGATCCTCCGCGACGAGGCGCCGGCAGGCGTCGAGTCTCGACCTCATCTCGGGCCTGGAGCAGATCCCCTTCTACAACGAGGACCTCGACGCCGGCAGCGCGCCCGAGGCCGCCGCCGCTCTGCGTGAGCGGGTCGCCGGCGCCGACCGGGTTCTCGCGGTCACCCCGGAGTACAACGGCACCATGCCGGCCGTGCTCAACAACGCCATCGACTGGCTCTCCCGCCCCTACGGCGCCGGTGCCCTCGTCGGCAAGCCCTTCGGCGTCATCGGTGCCACCCCCACGCCGTACGGCGGCAAGTGGGCGCACGCCGACACCGCCCGCTCGGCGGGCATCGCCGGTGCGATCGTCGTCGAGGACGTCACCGTCTCCCAGCCCGCCGTCGAGGTCGACCCGACCACCGACGCCGAGGTCCGCGCGAAGCCTTCTCGACGCGCTGACCCGCCTCGCGGAGTTCACCCCGGCCACCTCCGCCGCCTGAGCGACCTGACGGGGGCTACGGTCGGGTCGTGGCCGATCTGCACGACCTGACCGCCCTCGAGCAGGGTGCCCTGATCCGCTCCGGCGAGATCAGCCCCGTCGAGTCTCACCGAGCACTACCTCGAACGCGCCGCGCGTCTCCCGCAGGAGTACGTCGACGGCGCGTTCGTCTTCCGCGACCCCGAAGCCGCGCGCCGCCGGGCCCGGGAGGTGGCCGCCGTGGGACCGGTCGGGGACGGTGCCTCGCCCCTGGCCGGCGTACCGACGGCGATCAAGGACCTCAACCTGACCCGGGGCGTGCCGACGGAGTTCGGCTCCCCGGCCTACGCCGGCTTCGTGCCCGACGTCTCCGACGCCGTGACGCTGGCGATCGAGGAGGCGGGCATGGTCAGCCTCGGCAAGACGAGCACCCCGGAGTTCGGCTCGCCCTGCTACACCGAGCCCGAGGGCCGGCCGCCGGCCGTGACGCCCTGGGACACCTCCCGGATGGCCGGCGGGTCCTCCGGCGGTGCCGCGGCAGCCGTCGCCGCCGGTCTCGTCCCGGTCGCGCCGGGCTCCGACGGCGGCGGCTCGATCCGGATCCCGGCCGCCTGCTGCGGCCTGGTCGGGCTCAAGCCGACCCGCGGCCGGGTCAGCGGCTTCCCGATGTACGGCGACCCGGTCGGCCTCGCCGTCTCCGGACCGATCGCGCGCACCGTCGCCGACGCGGCGGCCCTGCTCGACGTGCTCGCCGGGCGACGTGCCGGCGACCCGTCGTGGGCGCCCGAGCCCGGCGGCACCTTCCTCGCCGCGACCGCGCGCGAGCCCGGCCCGCTGCGGATCGCCCGCTTCGACACCCCGGTCATCGCCGCGACCGAGGTGCATCCCGAGGTGCGCGCGGCCTTCGAGGACACCACCCGGCTGCTGTCCTCCCTCGGGCACACGGTCGTCGACATCAGTGTGCCGATCCCGCCCGAGGCGGTGCCGGAGTTCGAGACCTGCTGGGCGGTGCTCACCGGACTGTCGACGGTGTCGCTGTCCGCCGAGCAGCGCGCCGGCCTTCGCCCGCTGACCCGCTGGCTGGGCGAGCGGGGCGAGGCCGTGTCCGGCCCGGCGTTCGGGGCGGCGATCGGCGCCCTGCGACGCCACGCCGGCGAGGCGCTGGTCGCCCTGGCGCCGTACGACATCGTGCTGACGCCGACGCTGGCCACCCTCCCCCTGCCGGTCGGGGCGATTCGCGACGACGCGGACCCGGAAGCGGACTTCGAGGCGCAGAAGCGCTTCACACCGTGGACCTCGGCGTGGAACGTCACGGGGATGCCCGCGATCTCGCTGCCCCTGCACCAGAGTGCCGACGGGCTGCCGATCGGCATGATGCTCGCCGCCCGGCCCGCCGAGGAGGAGCCTGCTGCTCGCGTTCGCCGCGCAGGTCGAGGCGGCGGCCCCGTGGAGGGACCGCCGCCCGCCGATCTGGTAGCCCACGAACCGTGGCTCATGGCACCACGAGCCGTGGCTCATGGCACCACGAGCCGTGGCTCATGGCATCACGAACCGTGGCTCATGGCGCTACGAGGCGTGGCACGCGGTTGCCGCCATCCACACCTCGCGGTGCCATCGCCCACAGTTCGTGGTGCCAATCCCCACGGTTCGTGGTGCCATTGCCCACGGTTCGTGGGTCAGGTGAGGTGCTGGCGGATGACGTTCTGCAGCGCCGGCAGGTTCTGCTGGGTCACCGTCACGCCGTCCCAGGCCGTCATCGCCTGGGTGAGCCCCCAGGCCGCCTTGGTCTGGACCGAGAACCACTCGCTGGTGGCGACCGGCGTGATGCCGAGCCCGATGATGAACTGCTTGAGCCGGGTGCCCAGCGCCGGCCCGGCGAAGGCCTGCGAGTTCATCACGGCGGCCACCCCGATGTCGGGGTTGTGGGTGAGGTACGCCGCGCGCACCCCCGCCGTGGTCACGTGGTCCGCGCTCGCGTCGCCGAACTTGATGTAGTTGCCCAGGCGCTTGTCGGGGTAGAGCACCGCCGTGTTCACGTCGTAGCCGGGCGAGATGATGAAGTAGGTGAAGTTCGCCATCTCACTGCCCTCGCGGGGTGGGGTAGAGCGTGGCCTCGACGAAGTACCAGACGATCGACCACGAGTAGCCGCGGTCGTAGTCGCTCTTGACGTAGACGTCGGCCGTGCCGCGGCCGGTGACCTGGTCGCAGGCCTTGTGCCAGTCGCCGCCGGTGCCGTCGGTCCAGTTGCAGATGACGTCCCAACCGACGAGGACCTTCGTGCTGTTGCGGAAGTTGAAGGTGTGCTCGCGCCACCCGATCTTCCAGTCCTGCTCGACGTGGTCGCTGGCGCTGGACACCGAGACGCCCGGCAGGTTGGTTCTGTTGAAGCCGTAGTTCCAGCGCACCGTGCCCTTGTCGGCGTCGAAGTTCTGGTCCCGCGGAGGCTCGCTCTTGGCGGACTCCATCACCTGGGAGAAGAAGGTCTGCCGGTTGAGGATCCCGGTGAACGTGCCGAGCAGACTCGTTGGTGTCGCTGGTCAGCAGACTCGATCTGCGCCTCGTCGTGCGGCAGGGAGGCCTGGTAGGCCTCGATCTTCTTCTCCAGCCTGCTTGTACGGCTCGTCCACGAGCGGCCGGCCGAACGTCGGGCAGGTGTGGAAGCGGGCCCGCGCCAGCCAGAACCGGTCGTAGAGGAAGGCAAGCCTGGGCGAAGACGTCCGGGCTGACCGGTACCTCACCGGAGATCGCCGGGTCGATCACGCGGTAGTGCATGAGGTAGGCCTCGAGCGGCTTCGGCGCCATGTTCTCGTTGAACCACGGCAGCAGCACCGACAGGATCGTCGCCGGCGTCCAGCCGTCCGCCGGTGTCGGGATGTTCGTCTTCACCCCGTCGGCCGACACGATGATGTTGACCGAGGCGTGGCACTCCGACCTCGCCTTCTCGAAGGCGGTGCTGCCCTGCGCGGTGAAGACCTGGGGCACCTCGGCCGACAGCGTGGCGGTGAACTTGCGGCGCTCCTCGACGCTGGTGAACGTGCACTGGTACATCGCGTAGAGCCTGCGAGGAGGAGCGGTAGCCGGCCACGAAGTAGTCGCCGTACTTGTCCCGGAAGTCCGGTCCGGGCTCGACCGCCAGGCGGTAGTCGCCCTGCGGGGCCAGGCTGTACTGGCTGCGGTTGACGCTCACCTCGGCGACCAGGGTGACCGACGAACTCGGAGACCGACAGCGACTCCAGGTACGACGTGCCGGCGCTCACCGTCACGCCCTCCATGTTGTAGGAGCCCTGCGCGGATGCCGAGATCATGCTCGACATGTCGCTCTCGGACTGCACGAGGGAGTAGGTGAACATCGGGCTCAGGATCGGGGTGTCCTGGACCTCGAAGTCCGCGACGGCCCTGGCCCGGACCTGTCCGGTGACGGCGTCGACGCCGAGCCCGGGACGGTAGTCGTCGTGCCAGGGCTGGCCGACGATGGTGGTGTTGAGCAACGTGCTGACGGCGGGATCCGCGACTTGCTTCATGGTGTGCCTCTCGGGGGGGTGGGGGACGAGCCCGGCCAGCCTGCGAGCAGCGGATCACCGGTGGATCACCTCCGGCGAGGGTGGATCACGCGGTGGTCACCGCAGGCGTCGTACCTGCTCCATGGCGTTGTCGAGACGGCCCCACACGGCGGCCAGGTCGCGGCGCGCCTGGGTGAGGTCGGCGAGCAGCGCGCTCACCTCCTCGCGGGCCAGGGTGCTCGGCCCGGTGAGCCGCCGCAGGAGGTCGACGGTCTGCGGCATCGGGTCGACGCCGAGGGTGTGGTGCAGGCTGGTCCGGCAACGCTCGAACTGGCTCTCCACCAGGTCGCCGCGGCCGGCCTCGGCGTAGGCCCGCATGAGGGCACGGTGGATGTCCTCGCGCACCGGCTCGACCTCGAGCGCCAGCTCGCCGCAACGGGCGACGGAGCCGACGTCGCCCAGCGTGCCGTAGTGACGCACCAGGTGGCTGAGCGTGACCAGGTAGAGGTTCTCCACGCGGGCACGCTCGCCGAGCACCCACTCGTCGTCGACCGCCGGGGCGAGCCGCCCGCCGTAGAGCGCGACCGCCCGCTCCAACCGGTCCACGTCAGCGAGCGTGACCGCGTCCGGGCGCAGCCGGACCACGCCGTTGACGAGGTCGGTGAACGCCCAGACGTCGACGCTGACCGGCGCCGCCTCGTCGATGCCGATGGTCTGCGCGCCCTGCGGGGTGACGATCAGGTCGTTGCCGTACGACGCCCGGATCTCGTTGTTCAGCCGCCAGGCGGCCGTGTTGAGCCGCCGCCGGGCCAGTGGGGGAGGCGAGTCGGGGTAGAGCCTGGGCCGCGGCCAGCGAGCGGAGCCGGCCCGAGCGCGGCCCCAGGGCGAGGTACGTCGAGAGCCGCGCCGCGCTCGACGTCAGCGGGTGCGGGTCGCCGCCGACGTCGATCGAGGGGATGCCGAACAGGCTCAGGGAGATGCCCGAGAACGGCATGCCGCCCCCATCCGTGACCCGTCGACGGTGGTGCCCCGCCCGTGCGGTCAAGCGGAGATGACAGAGTCTGGCAGGGCACGGCAGGCCGGACCGGTGCTTTGCCGCAAATCCGTCAGGCTGTCGTGAACCAGCCGGTCGCGTGGTCCCGGAGGTCCGCCAGCGCCCCCGCTCCCGCGGGCAGCACGGCGAGCACCGGCACCCCGGTGACGCGGGGCAGGTCGTCGCGGTTGCAGGACTCCGCGAGGCCGGGATCGGTGGGCCAGGAGCCGATGACCAGGCCGGCCGGCTCGATGCCCCGGTGCCGCAGGGCGGCGACCGTCAGCTCGGTGTGGTTGAGCGTGCCGAGGCCGGCGCGGACGACGACGACCACCTCGGCGCAGAGCAGGACGGCGAGGTCGAGCAGGGTGCCGCCGTCGGCGTCGATGCGGACCAGCAGGCCGCCGGCGCCCTCCACGAGCACGAGGTCGTGGTCGCCGGCCAGGCTCGTGGATCGCGCTCGCGTGCTCGGCCACGGTGGGGATCGCGACGCCCTGACGCCGGGCGGCGGTGTCGGGGGCCAGCGGCTCGTCGAGCGCCGCGAGCCTGGATCGCCTCGATTCCGGCGAGGGCGCGCACCGTCTCCACGTCGGGTACGTCGGGCGTGGCGCCGCCGATGCCGGTCTGGACCGGCTTCACGACCAGCACCCGGCTGCCCTCGGCTGCGGCCCGCGCTGCGAGCGCGGCGGTGGCGACGGTCTTGCCGACCCCGGTGTCGGTGCCGGTCACCACGACCAGGCGGGTCACTGGTGCTCCTTGACGAGGGCGACCAGGGTCGCGACCGCGCCCTGCCAAGCGTCCTCCGGCACGCCCGCAGTGACGGTGACCCGCAGCCGCGAGATGCCGTCCGGCACCGACGGCGGCCGGAAGCAGCCGACCCGCAGGCCCGCCTCCAGGGCGGCCGCCTGGGCCGCGACGGCCGCCTGCGGCGAGGACATCGGCACGGAGAGGACCGCACCGGCCGGGGCCACGACGCCCAGGGCGTCGGCGAGCCCGGCGACCCGGGTGCGCACGGTCGTGCCCAGCTCGGGCCGGGCGCGGACCTCGCGCAGTGCGGCGAGCGCGCCCGCGGCGGGGGCCGGGGCGAGGCCGGTGTCGAAGATGAACGGGCGCGCCCGGTTGACCAGGTGCTCGCGCAGGGCGGGCGGTCCGAGGACGGCCCCGCCCTGGCTGCCCAGCGCCTTGGACAGCGTCGCGCTGACGACCACGTGCGGAAGTCCCGCCAGCCCGAGCGCGGCGACCAGGCCGGGCCCGTGGACGCCGAGGCTGTGCGCCTCGTCGACGACCAGCAGGGCGTCGTACCGCTCGCAGAGGGCGGCGAGACTCGGCCAGGGGAGCGGCGTCACCGAGCACGGAGTAGACCGACTCGACCAGCACCAGCACGCGCTCGCCGTCCGCGCGTGCGGCGACCAGGCCGGCTTCGACGGCTGCGGTGTCGCTGTGCGGCACGACGGTCAGCCGGGCCCGCGACAGCCGCACCCCGTCGATGAGCGAGGCGTGCACGTGCGCGTCCGAGAGCACCCGGACGGAGCGGTCGGCGAGGGCGGTGACCACGGCGAGGTTGGCGTGGTAGCCGGTGGAGAGCACCAGCGCCGAGGGCTGGCCCAGGTAGTCCGCGAGCTCCCGCTCGAGGTCGGCGTGCAGCGCGAAGGTGCCGGTGACCAGGCGCGAGGCGCCGGCGCCGGAGCCCCAGCGCAGCGCCGCGTCCGCGGCGGCCTGCCGGACGGCGGGGTCGCGGGCCAGGCCGAGGTAGTCGTTGCCCGCGAGGTCGATGGTCGGGTCGTCGGCGTCCCGCTCCCGCAGTCGCCGGGTCAGCCCGGCCTCCTCGCGCGCGGCCGCCTCCGCGGCCAGCCACTCCTGCCAACCGGTCATGCCGCCTCCACCGCCGCGGTGATGCCGGCGACGAGGCGGTCCAGGCTCCTCGTCGGAGATGACGTACGGCGGCATCGCGTAGACCAGGTCGCGGAAGGGCCGCAGCCACACGCCCGCCGCCAGCGCCGCGCCGGTCGCCGCCGCCACGTCCACCTCGGAGTCGAGCCTGGACGACGCCGACCGCGCCGATGGTGCGCACGTCGCGCACCCGGGGGAGGGCGCGCAGCGGCTCCAGCCCGGTCGCGAGGTGCTCGCCGATGCGTCGTACGGCGGCCTGCCAGTCGATCGCGAGCAGCAGGTCGATGGACGCGCTCGCCACCGCGCAGGCCAGCGGGTTGCCCATGAACGTCGGGCCGTGCATGACCACGCCCGGCGCGACAGCGTCGGAGGTGAGCACGGCGGCGAGGGTGAGGTAGCCGCCGGTCAGCGCCTTGCCGACGCACAGCACGTCCGGGGTGACCAGGTCTCGCTGACGAACAGGTGACCGGTCCGCCCGAAGCCGGTGGCGATCTCGTCGAAGACCAGCAGCAGCCCGTGCTCGTCGGCCACCTCGCGCAGGACCCGCAGGCACTCCACGGGGTAGGGCCACATGCCGCCCGCGCCCTGCAGCAGCGGCTCGACGACGACGCCGGCCAGACTCGTGCGCGTGTGCCGCGGCGAGGTCGCGGACCGCGCCGGCCCAGGCGGCGAGTCTCCGCCTCGCCGGCCCCCACGACCGGCGGCTGCGGTGCGAACACCTGGCTCGGCAGCACGCCCTTCCACATCGCGTGCATGCCGCCGTCGGGGTCGGTGACGCTCATCGGGTGGAAGGTGTCGCCGTGGTAGCCGCCGCGGACGGTCAGCACCCGGGTCCGCTCCGGGCGGCCGAGCGCGCGCTGGTGCTGGAGCACCATCTTCAGCGCCACCTCGACCGCGACCGAGCCCGAGTCGGCGAGGAACACCCGCCGCAGGGGCTCCGGGGTGATCTCCACCAGCCGCCGGCCGAGTCTCGACGGCCGGCTCGTGGGTCAGCCCGCCGAACATCACGTGGCTGAACCGGGCGGCCTGGTCGGCCAGCGCCCGGTCCAGGGCCGGGTTCCGGTAGCCGTGGATCGCCGCCCACCACGAGGACATCCCGTCGACGACCTCGCGGCCCTCGACCTCCAGCAGGCAGCCGCGCGCGCCGGTGACCAGGCGGACCGGCGCGGGGTCCGTCATCGAGGTGTACGGGTGCCACAGGTGCTCGCGGTCGAACGCGAGGGTCTCGACTGGCTCGACCACCGTGGCCACCTCAGGCGTTGGCGGCAACTTCGGTCCCGGCGCCCCGTGCACGGATCACGGGCTTGTGGTCGTCGGTGGTCACCGCGCAGCCGCCGCAGCCGTCGCCGCAGCCCCCACCGGCGGAGGAGCCGCACGGCGTCGTCGCGTGCGCCCGGTGCGTGACACCGGCCTCCTGAGCCGCGATCAGGCTCGTCGAACGCGCTGTCGTCCATGCCCAGGATCGAGAAGCCGTTGTCGCGCAGCATCCGCAGGTCCGCCAGCGCGTCCTGGCCCTCGGAGGTGAGGTAGTCGCCGAGGAAGAGCGAGTTCGCGACGTGCAGCGCGGTGGCCTGCAGGGTGCGCAGGTGCATCTCCCGGCCACCCGCGATCCGGATCTCCTTCTCGGGGCACACGAAGCGCGCCATCGCCAGGATCTTCACGCAGCGGGTGGGGGGACAGGCTCCCAGGTGTTCTCGTACGGCGTGCCGTCGAACGGCATCAGGAAGTTCACCGGGATCGAGTCGGCGTCCAGCGCCTTCAGCGCGAAGAGCGCCTCGACCAGCCTGCTCGTCGCTCTCGCCGAGCCCCGCGATCAGGCCGCTGCAGGGGGACAGGCCCGCGGCCTTCGCCTTGCCGATGGTGTCGACCCGGTCGTCGTAGGTGTGGGTCTGGACGATGTTGTCGTGGTTCGACTCGGCGGTGTTGATGTTGTGGTTGTAGGCGTCGACCCCGGCCTGCTGGAGGCGCTCGGCCTGGCCGTCCTTGAGGAGCCCGAGGCAGGCGCAGACCTCCACGCCGTCGTACTCCTGCTTGAGGGCCTCGGTCATCTCCACGACCTTGTCGATGTCGCGGTCGGAGGGGCCGCGGCCCGAGGAGACCATGCAGACCCGGCTCGCGCCGCCCGCGAGCCCGGCGCCGGCCTGGCGCAGGGTCTCGTCGGTGGAGAGGTAGGAGTACTTGAGGATCGGGGCCGCCGAACCCATCGCCTGGCTGCAGTAGTTGCAGTTCTCCGGGCACAGCCCGGACTTGAGGTTGACGAGGTAGTTCACCTTCACCGTGTTGCCGAAGTGCTCGCGGCGCAGCCGGCCGGCGGCGGCGACGAGGAACATCGACTCGGCGTCGGGAGCCTGGAGCACCGCCAGCGCGTCCGCCTCGGTGGCGCTGCCGCCGTCGAGGATGCGGGTCGCCAGCGCGTCGAAGTTCGTGGTCATGGTGCTCCTCGGGAGGCGGAACTGAACGGTGTTCAGGTGGAGGGTATCAGTCGTCGCCGATCCCGCGGGCGTGCAAGGCGTCCCCGGTCGCCCGGGCGTGGGCGACCACCCGGATCACGAGCGGGGTGAGGTACGCGCGCGGGTTGCGCTCCAGGCCGCGCGCCCGGGCCGCGTCCCGGGTCTCGGCGGCGATCTCGAGGGTGAGCGGGATGCCGCGGATCATCAGCGAGAACGCCAGCGCCACCAGGCTCGGGCCGGACGCCGAAGCGCCGGAAGGGCTCCAGCCACCGGGTGATCGCGTCGATCATCTGCTCCACCGCGGTCGTCGTGGTGAAGACCGTGGCCAGCAGGACCAGTGCCAGGAGTGCGCCGACCACGACGAAGGCGCGCTCAGCGCCGTTCTGCCAGACCTGGTACGCCGCCAGCAGGGCCATCGCGACCAGCACCGTGCGGACGCTGCGCACCGCCCGCCGCAGGGGCACCCCACCGACGACGCAGCCGATGACGGCGAGCCCGGTGATCGCGGCCGTCGTCGGCACCCCGCGCCACACGACGGCCACGACGCTCAGTGCCAGCAGGGCGAGCAGACTTGGCGCCGACGGGAAGCCGGTGCAGCACGGAGCCTGCCGGGCCGGTACTCCCCGAGCGGGCTCACCGCCACGGCTCAACCCGCCGTCGCGCGGTAGTGCGCGACCACGTCCGCGGGCGGGCCGTCCACGACCACGGCCCCGTCGTCCACGAGCAGCGCCCGGTCGCAGCGCAGGGCCAGGTCCAGGTCGTGGGTCGCGATCACCACCTGCTGTGGGAGCGAGAGCAGGAGGTCGCCGATCGCGCGGCTGTTGCGCAGGTCCAGCAGCGTCGTCGGCTCGTCGGCGACCAGGATAGAGGGGTCGGTCGCGAGCACGCCCGCGATCGCCAGCGAGCCTGCCGCTGGCCGCCCGAGAGCGTGTGCACGCTGCGATCCGCCAGGCTCCGCGAGCCCGTACGACGCCAGCACCTCCCGGGCCGCGTCCGCCCGCTCCGTGCGGTCCTTGACCCGGTGCCGCAGGGAGAGCGCGACGTCCTCGGCGACCGTCGGCATGACCAGGCTGCGCGGTGGGGTCGGTGAAGACGAAGCCCACCCGGCGGCGTACCTCGCGGCCCTTCCTGCGCACGTCCAGCCCGTCGACGGTGACCCGGCCGGTCGTCGGCTCGACGAGCCCGTTGACCAGCCGCGCGAGGGTGGACTTGCCGGAGCCGTTGGGCCCGATCAGCGCGATCCGCTGCTCGGTGAGGTCGAGCGTGGTCTCCCGCAGCACGGTGACCTCGGGCGCCGGACCGCCGGGTGTGGCCGCCCGGACGACCACGCGGTCCAGGCTCGACGCGGCTCATGCCGGCTCGGGAGCGGGTTCCTCGGCAGGTGCCTCGGCCGTCGTACGACGGCTGATCAGGTCGGGGAAGGCGCGGTGCACGGCGGAGGCGACCAGTGCCATCACGACGTTCTTGGCGATGTCGCCGGGGAAGTAGGCGGTGTCGGCGGAGAAGGCCGCCTTGAGGCTCATGTCGCCGCGCCAGGCGAGGCCGAGCGGGCCGAGGGTGTGCACGACGAGGAAGCCTGCTGAGCAGGCCGCACGTGAAGACGAAGGCGAACTGGGTGGCGTTGCGGCGGTTGCGGTAGACGAGGAAGCCGCACAGTGCGGCGGCGATCGGGAAGGCGAGGAGGTAGCCCGCGGTCAGGCCGCTGTAGTGCGCGATGCCCGACGTGCCGCCGGAGTAGATCGGCAGCACCAGGCCGGCGGCCAGGTAGAGCGTGACGGAGAGGAAGCCGCGGACCGGGCCGAGCACCGCGCCGGTGAGCAGCACGCCGAAGGTCTGCAGCGAGTAGGGCACGCCGACGCCGGTCTTGATCTCGGGCAGCAGGGCGCACACGGCGATCAGCGCGGCGAAGCCCGCGATCAGGGCGACATCGGTGGTGGGGGTACGACGCGTCATGTCACTCTCCGGGGGACGGCGGCACCGCGCGGTGCTGAGCGGTGCTGAACAGCGTTCAGGTTAGAGTGGGCTCGCCAAGAGGTCAAAGCCGTTGGGGGAGGGGGGCGCGGTGCGCTACCGACGCACGGACGTGGTCGAGCGGGCGATCGGCGTGCTCGACGAGCACGGTCTCGACGCGCTCACGATGCGCCGCCTCGCCGCCGACCTCGGCGTGCAGCCCGGCGCGCTCTACCACCACTTCGACGGCAAGGACGCCCTGCTCGCGGCCATCGCCGAGGAGATCCTGCGCCGCGGCCACCGCCCCGCCGAGATCGTGGCCTGGGACGCCGAGTCTGCTCCTGCTCTGCCTCGGCCTGCGCGACGCGATGCGCCGCCATCGCGACGGCGCCCTGCTCATCGCCCAGGTGCACCGCTCCGGCGCCGACGCGCTGGAGGCGCCGCTGCGCTCCGCGCTCGAGCGGGCCGGCGCCGAGGAGCACCTGTCGCGGGTGGGCGCGCGCACGCTGGTGCGCTTCGTGCTCGCCCAGCAGGACGACGACGCCGACGACTTCCACCTCGGCATCTCCCTCGTGCTCGACGGGTTGCGCGCCCGGCTGGCCTGAGCCTGCCGGGGTACTCCCGCCACCTCTCGTTATCGTGGAGGTAACACCGAGGAGGCACTGTGGACGACATGGCACCGAAGACCCAGAAGCCGGTCACGGTCGTGCTGTTCGGCGCGACCGGCGACCTGTCCCGGCGCAAAGCTTGCTGCCCGGTCTGCTGCACCTCTTCGAGACCGGTCTGCTCCCGCAGCCTGCAGATCATCGGCACCTCGCTGGACGAGCACACGACCGAGTCCTTCGTCGCCTTCGTGCACGAGGCGGTCAAGGAGTTCTCCGGCGACGACAACGACATGGACGCCTGGCCGGAGTTCGCCAAGCTTGCTGCACTGGGCGCCCGGCTCCGAGGGGCCGGCCGGGCTGCGCGCGGCCGTCGAGAAGGCCGAGGCGGCGTGGAACGGCGACCGGGTGCGCCTGCACTACCTGAGCGTCCCGCCCAAGGCGGCGCTGTCCGTCGTGCAGACCCTGGACGACGCGGGTCTCGCCGCGGGCAGCCGGATCATCATGGAGAAGCCCTTCGGCGTCGACCTCGAGTCGGCGAAGAAGGCTCAACGCGGAGCCTGCACAAGACCTTCGACGAGTCGCAGATCTACCGCATCGACCACTTCCTCGGGAAGGAGGCCGCGCAGAACATCCTCGCCTTCCGCTTCGCCAACGGCCTCTTCGAGCCCATCTGGCACCGCAACAACATCGACCACGTGCAGATCGACGTGCCGGAGGAGCCTCGGCCTCGACCAGCGCGCCAACTTCTACGAGTCGACCGGCGCCTACAAGGACATGGTCGTCACCCACCTGTTCCAGGTGCTGGCCTTCACCGCGATGGAGCCGCCGACCTCGCTCGCACCGGACGCGATCCGGGAGGAGAAGGACAAGGTCTTCCGCTCGATGCTGCCCATCGACCCGGCGAACGTCGTGCGCGGGCAGTACCAGGGCTACCGCGACATCCCCGGTGTCGCGCCCGAGTCGGAGACCGAGACCTTCATCGCGCTCAAGTGCTTCATCGACAACTGGCGGTGGGCCGGCGTCCCGTTCTTCCTGCGCACCGGCAAGCGGATGGCCGAGGGGGCGCGGATCATCTCGATCGCGTTCAAGGAGCCGCCGCGCTCGATGTTCCCGAAGAACTCCGGCGTCGGCGACCACGGCCCCGACCACCTGACCTTCGACCTCGCCGACAAGGCCAAGATGTCGCTGTCCTTCTACGGCAAGCGGCCCGGGCCCGGGATGAAGCTCGACAAAGTCTCTCCATGCAGTTCGCGATGACCGACACCTCGTGGGCGGGCTCGGTGCTGGAGGCCTACGAGCGGTTGATCTACGACGCCGCCCGCGGCGACCAGACGCTGTTCACCTCCGCCGAGGGCATCGAGCGGCTGTGGGAGGTCTCCGCGCCGCTGCTGGAGTCCCCGCCGGTCGTGCGGCCCTACCGCCAGGGCAGCCTGGGGTCCCAACCAGGTGCACCAGCCGATCGCGCCCTACGCCTGGCGGCTGCCCTTCGAGCGGCAGTGGCGCAACCCGAACGCGCTCGGCGGCTAGGACGCCTGAGGACCCGGCGCCGAGGGGATCCCGGTCCGTGTGGACCGGAGACCCCCTCGGCATACCTCATCCGGCGTGGTAGCGGTCCTTGGTCGTCCACGCGGACGCGGCGGAGCACTGGTCGATCGCGTGGCTGATGTCCTTGCAGATTGCGATCCGGTACTTCGTCGAGCCGAAGTTCCAGTCCGCCAGCAGCCGGTGGTTCGTGGCCACCCACCGGCCCATCGTGCCGTTGCCGCAGATGTTCTCGCCCACCCGGATCCAGCCCGTCGCTCCGTCGACCGCGGCGTTGACGTTCTCCCGGAAGCCCTGGGCCGCGAGGTAGACGCAGTACCCGTCGGCGGCCGTGTCCTTCGCCGAGACGTCGAACCCCACGTGGTGGTCGTCGACGTACCAGACGCGACCGCTGGCGTAGGTCCACGGCGGAGCGACGGTGTACACCTCGTAGGCATGGGCGCTGCCTCCGGCGAGGACGACGGGCACGCAGGCGAGCAGGGCGACGGCCAGAATCTTCAGTGACCTCATGGGTCCTACCTTCGGGATCGAGAACGGTCGGGCACTTCGAGTGTCTGACGCTGCGATTCCCGGTTTTGTTGCGGCGGCGAGCCGTCAGTCGATCACGCCGGCCTCGCGGGCCAGCCGGACCGCGTGCACACGGTTGCTGGCGTGCACTTTGCGCATGGCGTTCTTGAGGTAGGACTTCACGGTGCTCTCCACGAGCCCGAGGGCCTCGGCGACCTCGCGGTTGCTGCGGCCCAGCGCCACCTGCTCGAGCACGTCGACCTCGCGGGCCGCGAGCCCCGAGGGTGCCGGCTTCCTCGCGATCGCCGGGGCGCGCCCCCGATCGACCTTGGTGCGCACCCGCTCCAGGCGCCGGCGCAGCACGTCGTCCTCGACGAGCGCGGCCAGGTCGGCCAGCCTCGGCCGAGATGTCGCTGAGGTCCGCCCGGCTCAGCGCGGCCGGCGTGGGGGTGTGGGCGGTGGCGAGCCGGCGGCGGACCTCGTCCTCGACGGCGATCTCGCGCTCGACGCGGCGCACGAGGGGGGAGGAAGGCGTCGTACCAGACGTCGCCGAGCACGACCTGCGTGCGGTGGGCGAGGTAGACCACCAGCCGCGGCACCCGGTCCACCATGATCGGCAGCGCGGTCACGGTCTGCAGCTGCTCGGCGCGCACCGGGCCGTCGTACTGGTGGGTGATGCCGCGGGCGTCGTGGTAGTCTGTTGACCGACACCGGTCGGCCGAGCACCAGCGCCTTGCCGCCGAGGCCGCAGCCCGCACGCACCCGGAGCCCTTGCAGGGAGCGGGTGTTGGTGCTGTGCAGGCCGAGGATGTCGAGCGCCCCACCACCCGGCGTGACCGGTCCGCCGAAGGCGACGTCGCTGCCGCCGGCCGCGCGGAAGTCCGCGAGCGTGCGCACCAGCCTCCCGCCGTCGTACGACGCCTCGGGGGCGAGCTCAGCCATGGCTCCCACGGTAGGTGAGCGTGGTCACACGGGCAACGGCGGTCACCCCCTTTCGGGGGTGGCTCCGCTCAGGCGTTGCTGAACGCGTAGTCCTCCAGCGGGAAGCTCACCGCCTCGCGGTGGGCGGACAGCGTCGAGGTGGGCCGCAGCAGGACCGCCTCGCCGTGCTGGTTGAAGTAGTAGCTGCGCGCGGTCGAGCACTGCCCGGCGTTGAAGACGGAGTTGCCGAGCAGCCCGGTCATCCGGTCCAGGAACTCGGTGTTGGCCTCCTCGGTCACCTCGAAGATGCTGGAGCCCTTCTTGTTCATGGCCTTCAGCAGCCGGTCCATGTGGGCCATCTGGGTCTCGATGGTGGTGAAGTAGGACAGGCCCGAGTAGGAGTAGGGGCTGTTGAGGGAGAAGAAGTTCGGGAACTTCGGCACCGCGATGCCCTCGTAGGCGCTGAACCGGGTCTCGCGCCACCACTTGCCGAGGTCGCGGCCCTCGCGGCCGATGATCTCGATGGCCGGGAAGTTGGTGTCCCACAGGTTGAAGCCGGTGGCCAGCACGAGGACGTCCAGATCCGCGCGACGGCCGTCCTCGGTCACGATCCCGTTCGCGTCGACGTGCGAGATCGTCGTCGTCTCCAGGTCCACGTGGTCCTTGGTGAAGGTCGGGAAGTAGGTGTTGGAGAAGGTCGGTCGCTTGCACCCGAAGTCGTAGTCGGGCCACGAAGCTTCGCCCGCAGCCCGGGGTCCTTCACCTGGCGCTTGAGGTGCGCCGCGCACACCCGCTTGCCGATCTGGTTGGCCGCCGGGAGGTCGCGGAAGTGCAGCACTCCGGCGACCATGAGGAGCTCGAGGATCGACGTACCGACCAGGCGGGTGGCCTTCTGGGTCAGCGGCACCTTCGCGAACGCGCCGCGCACGACGCCGGGCACCTTGCCGTCCATCTTCGGGCTGACGTAGATCGGTGTGCGCTGGTAGACGGTCAGGTGGTCGGCCACCTTGGCCAGCCTCCGGGATCAGCCTGCACGGCCGTCGCGCCGGTGCCGATGATGCCGATCCGCTTGCCCTCCAGACTCGATGTCGTCGTCCCAGCGGGTGGTGTGCACGACCGTGCCCGCGAAGTCCTCGATGCCCTCGATGTCGGGCAGCCTTGGGCTGGGAGAGGAATCCGGTGGCGGTGAGCAGGAAGCGCCCGGCGACGGTCTCGCCGCCCTCCAGCGTCACCACCCACGTCGAGGACTCCTCGTCCCAGCGCGCGCCCTGGACGACCGTGTCGAAGCGCATGTGGCGGCGCAGGTCGTACTTGTCGGCGACGTGCACGGCATAGGCCTTGAGCTCGGAGCCGGGCGCGAAGAGCCGCGACCAGTGCGGGTTCGGCTCGAAGGAGTAGGAGTACGTCGACGACGGGATGTCGACGGCGAGCCCGGGGTAGCGGTTGACGTGCCAGGTGCCGCCGAGGTCGTCCTCGCGCTCGAGGATCGCCAGGTCGTCGTACCCGAGCCGCTTGAGCCTGGATGGCGGCACCCATGCCGCCGAAGCCGGCGCCGACGATGACGGCGTCGTGGACGTGGGTGGTGCTCATCGGTTGCTCCGATCGGTGGCGGCGTCGAGCCGGGCGGTGTACGCCGCGCGTGCGGCGTCGTCGGGGTGGAGGGCGCGGTCGCCACGGACGACCTTGCGGACCCGGTCCATCAGGGGGACCGGGACGAGCGGGACGGTCGCGGCCAGCGCGCCGACGTAGCGGGGGACGGCGATCTCGGCGGCGCGGCTGCGCACCGAGCCGACCACGGCGCCCGCGATGTCGCTGGGCGCGACCTTGGGGATCGGCTTCATGTCGAAGCCGGACGCCAGGTCGGTGTCCACGGCCGAGGGCAGCACCGCGGTGAGGGTGACGCCGTGCTCGGCCATCTCGAGCCGGGTCGCGGCGGTCAGCCCGACGACCGCGAACTTGCTGGCGTTGTAGACGGCGAGCCCCGGCACCGGGAACTTCCCGGCCAGCGAGGCGATGTTGACGACGTGCCCGCGGCGCCGCTCGACCATGCCGGGCAGCACCCGGCGCATGCCGTTGAGCACGCCCTGCACGTTGACGTCCATGATCAGCCGGTCCACGGCGGGGTCCTGGTCGAGGAAGGCGCCGGCCGGCATCACCCCCGCGTTGTTGACGAGCACCGCGACCGGGCCGTGCTCGGCCTCGGCGGCGTCCACGAAGGCGTCGTACGACGCCCGGTCGGCCACGTCGACCTGGAACGCCGCGGCGCCGGTCTCCGCGCCGGTCGCCATGGCCGCCGCGAGGTCGAGGTCGCCGATGGAGACCCGTGCGCCGCGGGCCAGGAAGGCCTCCGCGCTCGCGCGGCCGATGCCGCGCGCGCCTCCGGTGATGACGACGTGCGCGCCGTCGAGGTCGATCGGGGTGGGCTTGGTCATCGGACGATCTCCAGGGTGCGCAGGTGGCGGGTGACGAGGGCAGGCGCCTGGTGGTGCGCGGTGGTGCGGACGCGGCTCAGTCGCTCGGCGTCCATGAAGTTGGCGCCCATCGCGGCGAGGTCGGCGCGGGTGGGCTCGATCCGGGAGACCCGGGCGCCGGCGGCCCGCAGCAGGGCGATCTCGCGGTCCACACGACGGGTCATGGGGCGGCGCAGCAGGCGCTCGATGCGGGCGGCCCCGCGGGCCGGGGCCCCACCGTGGCTGGACATCGGCGGTACGACCACCACCTCGTCGATCCGGCCGCTCTCGACCTCGGGCAGCAGCAGGTCGGCGGAGGTGGGGGAGACGGCGCCGCCGTCGAGCAGCGCGTGGCCGGCGACCTCGACCGGCGGGAACCACCCGGGGATCGCCCAGGACGCGGCGATCGCGTGCCCCAGGTCCGGCCGGGGGGTGCCGGCCCGCCCGAACGGGAGCCGCTCGCCGGTGCGGGCATCGGCCGCGACCAGCCAGGTGTCGGGGTGCGTGACCCAACCGTCCGCTCCCGCCAGGGAGTCGCCGAGGTCGACCAGCCACTGCGGGTCGCCGGACCCGCGGGGCAGCAGCCCGGCGAGTCCCGCGAGCAGGTCCACCCGGCGGCGCAGGGCGGCGCGGGTGAGCCCGAGGCCGGGGAGGCCCGGCCGGGGAGGCCGGGCAGGCTGCCCGGCGCTGCGGAGGAGGAGAGGTGCGCGGCGACGCGCGGGTCCGAGGCGTCGTCGATCGCGGCTCCGCTGACGCCGGCGCCCAGCAGGGCGACCGAGCTCGGCGCCGGCCGACGTACCGATCAGGACATCGGCGGTGCGCGGGTCCCAGCCCTGCCGCTCGAGCTCGGCGAGGACGGCGGCCGTCCAGGCGAAGCCCAGGGTGCCGCCGCACCCGATGACCAATGCGCGTCCCACGAGACCCCCGGTGAAGAAACGGAATGGAATGTCAGTTTCGGAACGTATCGTCATTTTCCGGCACCTGCAATAGGCTGGGTCACTATGACGGCGGCGGTGACGGGACTCTCGCGACTGGAGCGGCGCAAGGCCGAGACCAGGGCGGAGATCATCGAGGCCGCGTTCACCTGCTTCGCCGAGCAGGGCTACCACGCGACGGGGATCGCCGACATCGCCGCGCGGCTGGGCATCGGGCACGGCACCTTCTACCGCTACTTCCAGAACAAGCGGGACATCGTCGAGCACGTCGTCGACGACCTGATCGGCCGGATCGTCGAGGCGCTGGGTGCCGACAACGCGCCCGATGCGGTGAGCACCCTGGAGGACTACCGCGCGCAGACCGAGCGGATCGGGACCGCGCTGTCGCGGATCTTCAGCGACGACCCGCGGATGGCCCAGCCTGCTGGTCTCCGCGGTCGGCATCGACGACGCGATGCGCGAGCGGATGCTGGAGTCTGTTCGAGGCGACGACCCCGCTCACGGCGGAGTACCTCGAGCACGGCGTACGACTCGGCTACCTGCGCGCCGACCTCGACGTCGAGGCCACCGCCTTTGCCATCAACGGGATGATCCTCGGCTCCCTGCTCGCCGCCCTGCGCGACCCCTCGCCGGCGCGACAGGCCCGGCTGAGCGCGGGTATCCGCGCCGTGATGTACGACGGCATCGCCGCCCGCTGACGCCACCGGGCACTGCAAGGCCCGGCTGATCGGGCCATCGGCCACGCCGTGCTCGCAGGTGACCTGTATCTCTGGCGCCCTTCCCGAAAGTCAATAAAGTCAGTCGAGAAACATTTGACTGGCTGGTGAAGGGGGACCCCGATGATCGAGATCACCGGGCTCACGAAGTCCTACGGGAGCACGACCGTGCTCGACGGGATCGACCTGACCGTGGGCGAGGCCCAGGTCGCCGCGGTCGTCGGGCCGAGCGGCGCGGGGAAGAGCACGCTCGCGCGGTGCATCAACCTGCTCGAGCGCCCCACCAGCGGCACGATCGCCGTGGACGGCCGGGATCTCACCCGGCTCTCGCGGCGCGACCTGCGCGAGGCCCGCCGTCAGATTGGCACCGTCTTCCAGTCCGCCAACCTGCTACGCCGGCTCACCGCCGCGCAGAACGTCGCCCTGCCGATGCGTCACGCCGGTCTCGGCGACGGGGAGATCCGCACCCGCGTCGCCGACCTGCTCGACCGGGTCGGCATGGTGCACCGCGCGAACCACTACCCCTCGCAGGCTCTCCGGCGGCCAGCGCCAACGCATCGGGATCGCCCGCGGCCTGGCGCTGCGGCCCTCCGTCCTGCTCTCCGACGAGGCCACCTCCGGGCTCGACCCGGACACCACCCGCGCGATCCTCGACCTGCTCGCCGAGCCTGCGCGACGACCTCGGCGTCACCATCGTGGTGATCACCCACGAGATGGACGTCGTGCGCTCCATCGCCGATCGCGTCGCCCACCTCGACCACGGCCGGATCGTCGAGCAGGGCACCGTCGCCGACGTCGTACGACGCTCCGACTCCGCGCTCTCCCGCGCGCTCCTGCCGATGCCGCCCGTCCCCGACGACGCCGGCCACCGGGTCTGGACCGTCCGGTACGAGGACGCCGCGGTCTCGCCGGTCTGGCTGGCCCAGGCCGGCCGCGAAGCCTGGACACCGACATCGCCGTGCTCGCCGCCCTCGTCGAGGCGGCGGGGGAGACCCCGGTCGGACGGCTCACCCTCGGCCTCGACCCGCAGCCTGGACGACCGCCGCGTGGTCGACGTGCTGGGTCGCCACGGCCTGGTCGCCGAGCCCGCGGATCGCGCCGTGCTGCGCGCGGTCCCCACGACCGCCGGTGCGGAGGGGGCGGCATGAGCGCGCTCCTGGCGACCCCGTGGCCCGACGTACCGGACCTGCTGGTGCCGGCCGTCGGCGAGACCTTCCGGATGGTCGCGGTGGTGATGACGGTCGTGGTGCTGCTCGGCGGGCCCCTCGGGCTGCTCATCTTCAACACCTCGCCGCTCGGGCTCTTCCCGAACCGTGCCGTGCACGTGTCGATCAGCCTGGATCGCCAACCTGGGCCGCTCGCTGCCCTTCCTGGTGCTGATGGCCGCGGTCATCCCGGTGACCCGGCTGGTCTTCCACACCACCGTCGGCTTCCAGGCGGCACTGATCCCGATGTCGATCGCGGGCGTCGCGTTCTTCGCCCGGATCACCGAGAGCGCGGTGCGCGAGGTGCCGCGCGAGCCTGCTCGACGTCGGGCTCGCCGGCGGCAGCAGCACCGCCCAGATCGTCACCTCGATCCAGGCTCCGCGAGGCGCTGCCCGGCCTCGCCGGAGGGCTGACGCTCAACCTGATCGCGATGATCGAGTACTCCGCCATCGCCGGCGCCATCGGTGCCGGCGGACTCGGCTACCTGGCCGTCAACTACGGCTACCGGCGCTTCGACGACAACATCATGATCGCCTGCATCGTGCTGCTGATCGCGCTGGTCCAGGCTCATCCAGTTCTCCGGCGACCGCGTCGTCCGGGCGCTCACCCACTGAGCACCGTTCCGCCTCTGCTCCACCCGGTCTCGGCACCTCGAAAGGAACCACCATGTCCACCACCCAGCAGCCCGGCAAGCGCGCCGACGAGGCGAAGGACCTCATCGACCTCGGCGGTGGCCGCCGGAAGTGGCTGTGGGCCGCGATCGCCGGTGTCGTCGTCCTCGCGCTCGCGGTGTTCCTCGTCCTCAAGACTCACCGGCGACGACGAGGAGGCCGTCGCCGGCAGCCACTTCGGCAACGACTTCACGATCGCCTTCCAGGCCAGCAGCGCCTCGGAGAAGGCCTTCCTCGACTACCTGGACAAGGAGATCGCGCCCGACTACGGGGTCACGATCGAGGGCGTCGGCATCGAGGACGGCAACCAGACTCGACCAGGCGACCGCCGACGGCAAGTACATCGCCAACATCTACCAGCACAAGCACTGGCTGAAGCAGGTCACCGACTCCACCGGCATGAAGTCGACCGCGCTCGGCCCGGTCTTCCAGTGGTCGTACTCCGTCTACTCCACCAAGTACTCCTCCCTCGACGACCTCCCCAAGGGCGCCACCATCGCGCTGCTCAACGACCCCGCGAACACCGCGCAGGCGCTGTGGATCCTCGAGCGCGCCGGCAAAGCCTGACCTTCAAGGACGGCGTCGACCCCTGGAACGCCACCGAGCAGGACATCGCCGACAACATCGGCGGCTACAAGTTCACCTACATGGAGTACGGCGCCGGCCCGCGCACCCTCGACTCCGTGGACGCGGTGATCGACTACAACATGTCCTTCGTCGACGCCGGCACCCCGGACAAGTACCGGATCTTCGAGCCGGACGCGCCCAAGGAGTTCGCCGGACAGGCTCGTCGTCGGCTCGTCGTACGTCGACGACCCGCAGGTCGAGAAGCCTGAAGAAGGTCTTCTTCGACAAGCGCGTCCAGCCCTACCTCGCCGAGAACACCGACCCCAACCTCAAGGGCCAGCCTGGCGCCGGTCTCGGCTGAGTGACATCTCCTCCCGGGTGGGGGACAGTGGCAGGACCACTGTTCTCCACCTCGGGAGGAAACGATGCGTCGTACCCGTCTCGCCGCCGCTGTCCTGTCCGCCGTCGCGCTGACCGCGCCCGGCGTCCCGTCCGCACTCGCCGCCCCGGCCTCGGCGGCTCCGGCGGCCGACTCCGCTCACGCCGTACGGCTTCCGTTCGTCGCGGTCGTCACGCCGGTCCCACGGACCTACCGCGCGAAGATGATCGGCGTCTCCTGGAAGCCCGGATGCCCGGTCGCGATCGACGACCTGCGGATCGTCACGATGACCTACCGCGGCTTCGACGGCCGGGTCCACCTCGGCCGGCTGATGGTCAACCGCGACGTGGCCCGGTCCGTGGTCCGCGCGTTCCGGACGATGTACGCCGCCGGCTTCCCGATCCGCCGCATGGAGTCGATCGAGGCCTACGGCGCCTCTGACGACGCCTCGATGGCCGCCGACAACACCTCGGCCTTCAACTGCCGCCCCATCACGGGCACGACGGACCGCTTCTCGATCCACTCCTACGGTCGGGCGATCGACATCAACACCGTCGAGAACCCCTACGTGAAGGGCACCACCGTCCTCCCGCCGGCCGGTCGTGACTTCGTCGACCGCACCGACGTGCGCCCCGGCATGATCGTCAAGGGCGACGTCACCTACGACGCGTGGACCGCCGAGGGTTTCGGGTGGGGTGGGGACTACGTCTCGCTGAAGGACTACCAGCACTTCGAGTTCCCGCCGTCCTGAGCGACTACGGTGACGCCGTGGATCCTCGTCAGCGCGCGGTGAACCGCCGCTGGCGGACCAAGGTGGCTGTCTTCTTGGCCGTGGGAGCCGGGCTGGTCGTCGCCGGGCTTCTGCTCGGCCTGCTGCCGGAGCCCGGGCAGTACTCCCGTGGCCGGGGCGCGCCCGCCGGAATCGTCGTCATCGGCGTCGTCGTCATCGTGGCCACGCTCGGCGCCGTCGTGCTGCGGCTGGTGCAAGGGCCGCAGGAGCCGGGCAAGCGCGCCCGCGACTGAGTCAGTCCGTCGAGAGCAGCCGCTCGCACTCCTCGATCAGCCGCGCCCGCAGCGGCGCACCCCGCTCCGCGAACCCGCGCTGCGCCTCGGCGTACGCCGCCTTGCCCTCGGCCGTCTCGATCCGCACCGGCTCGAAGCCCAGGTCCTGCAAGTCGTACGGCGCCGCGCGCATGTCGAGCGCGCGGATGTCCCAGGCGAGCTCGAAGCAGTCGGCGACCAGGTCGGAGCAGATCATGGGGGAGAGCCGGAAGGCGTGCTTGTAGAGGTCCATCCCGGCGTGCAGGCAGGCGGGCTGCTCGAACAGCGGGCGGTCGTCGCGGCCCGGGCTCAGCGTGTTCAGCGGACGGGCAGGGGGCGTGAAGAAGCGGTAGGCGTCGAAGTGGGAGCACGCGATCCGGTGTCCCTCGACGACCTCGTCGGTGCCGTCCGGGCCGAGGCGGAGCGGCCAGTCGGCGTGTCGGGTCTCGTCCTCGGCGAGGCGGTAGACCATCGCCCACTCGTGCAGCCCGAAGCAGCCGAAGTGCGGCGTGCGGGCGGCGGTCGCGGTGAGCAGGCGGTGCAGCGTCTCCAGCAGCACCCGCTGCGAGCGCACGTACGACGCTCCGACGCCCACCCCGCCGTCGAGCGCCTCGTACCCCTTCAGCCCCGCGTGCTCGGGTGAGTCCAGGACCACGCCGAAGCCGGGGTGCCAGCGCCGGAGCCTGGGCCGGCCGGTGGGCGTAGTAGGTGAAGAGGAAGTCGAAGACCGGGTGCTTCTCCCGCGCCTCGCGCCGCGCGAGGTGCGGGGCGAGGTAGGCGTCGATGCGCTCGGCGTGGGCGGCCGCCCGCTGCCGCCAGGCTCTGCGCATTCACGACGAGCAAGCGTAGGTCGATAGGCTCGCCGGGTGCGCATCGTCAGATTCACGGCCGGCGACGAGCCGGCGTACGGCGTCCTGACCGGCGACCTCGACGAGTACGGCCAGCCGGCCGACGACGCGGTCGTCGTCGGTCTCGCCGGCGACCCGTTGTACGTCGGCATCAGTTTGCTGGAGAAGGAGTACCGGATCGAGGACATCCGTCTGCTCGCGCCGGTGCTGCCGCGCAGCAAGGTCGTCGGCATCGGCAAGAACTACGCCGCCCACGCGGCCGAGATGGGTGGCCCGGTGCCCGAGGAGCCGCTGATGTTCCTCAAGCCGAACACCAGCGTGATCGGGCCGGGTGACGCGATCCAGTACCCGCGCCAGACCCAGGACCTGCACTACGAGGGCGAGCCTGGCCGTCGTCATCGGGCGGATCTGCCGCGACGTACCGGCCGAGCAGGCCACCGACGTGATCCATGGCTACACGATCGCCAACGACGTGACCGCCCGAGACCTGCAGAAGTCCGACGGCCAGTTCACCCGCGCCAAGGGCTTCGACTCGTTCTGCCCGCTCGGGCCGTGGATCGAGACCGACCTCGACCCGCACGACTTCAGCCAGGGTCGCCGGGTGCAGACCTTCCTCAACGGCGAGGTCGTCCAGGACGGTACGACGGCCGACATGGTCTTCGACGTGCCGGCACTCGTGGCGCACGTGTCCAGCGTGATGACGCTGCTGCCCGGCGACGTCATCCTCACCGGCACCCCCGAGGGTGTCGGCCCCATGCAGGTCGGCGACGAGGTGGAGATCTCCATCGACGGCCTCGGCACCCTCACGAACAAGGTGGAAGCACGAGCATGAGCAACGTCCGCGTCCGGATGGCCCCCTCGCCGACGGGCAGCCCGCACGTCGGCCTGGTCCGCACCGCCCTCTTCAACTGGGCGTTCGCGCGGCACCACGGCGGGACCTTCGTCTTCCGCATCGAGGACACCGACAAGGAGCGCAGCACCGACGAGTCGCTGAGTCTCGATCATCGACCTGATGCGCTGGCTCGGCCTGGACTGGGACGAAGGCCCCGAGGTCGGCGGCCCGCACGCGCCGTACTTCCAGAGCCAGCGCAGCGACCTGTACGCCGACGCGCTCGCCCGGCTGAAGGAGAACAGCCGCACCTACGACTGCTACTGCACCAACGAGGAGGCCGCCGCGCGCCGCAAGGCCGCCGGCTCCAAGGTGCAGGGCTACGACGGCTTCTGCCGCGACCTCAGCGAGGAGCAGGTCGAGGCCTTCCGCGCCGAGGGGCGCAAGCCGGTCGTGCGCTTCCGGATGCCCGACGGCTCGATCACCTGGAACGACCTGGTGCGCGGCGAGGTGTCCTTCGAGACGGAGTTCGTGCCGGACTTCGCGCTGTGCCGGGCCAACGGCGACCCGCTGTACACGCTGGTGAACCCGGTCGACGACGCGCTCATGGAGATCACCCACGTGCTGCGCGGGGAGGACCTGCTCTCCTCGACGCCGCGCCAGATCGCGCTCTACGAGGCGCTGATCGAGGTCGGCATCGCCACGGCGACCCCGGAGTTCGGTCACCTGCCCTACGTCATGGGCCAGGGCAACAAGAAGTCTGTCCAAGCGCGACCCCGAGGCGCACGCGCTGGCCTACCGCGAGCAGGGCTACCTGCCGGAGGGCCTGCTCAACTACCTCGCGCTGCTGGGCTGGGCGATCGCCGCGGACCGCGACATCTTCTCCCTGGAGGAGATGGTCGAGGCCTTCGAGATCGGTGACGTCGTCGCCAACCCGGCCCGCTTCGACCTGAAGAAGTGCGAGGCCATCAACGCCGCCCACATGCGCCTGCTCGGCCTCGACGACATCACCCACCGGGTGCTGCCCTTCCTCAAGCGCGACGGCGTCGTCAGCGACCCCGTCTCCGACGCCGATGCCCAGCCTCCTGGAGCCTGGCGATGCCGCTGATCTCCGAGCGGATCAACAAGGCTCTCGGAGGCCAGCGCGCTGCTGGCCTTCCTGTTCGTCGACGAGGACGCCTTCGAGGTCGACGCCGAGGACGCCGCGAAGCAGATCGGTGAGGCCGGGATCCCCGTCCTGCAGGCGTCGTACGACGCCCTGGAGGCGCTGCCGACCTGGTCCACCGAGGCGATCCAGACCGCTCTGCAGACCGCCCTCGTCGACGGCCTGGGGCTCAAGCCGCGCAACGCCTTCGGCCCGGTCCGGGTGGCCGTCACCGGCCGCCGGATCTCCCCGCCGCTGTTCGAGTCGCTGGAGTTTGCTCGGCCGCGAGCGCAGCCTCGGGCGGCTGCGGCGTGCCCTCGGCTGAGCCCACGGGGCTGCGCTACGAGCGGCTCCAGGAGCGTGGACGCGCGGGCGCCTGGCGCCCCTTGGTCGGCATCCTGCTGCTCGTCGCGCTCTTCGCCGTCGCCCAGGTGGTGCTCGTCAACCTGGTCGCGCTCGCGCTGTCGATCGCCGGTGACAGCCGCGCGGAGGTGACCGACAAGGCTCTCGGGCGACGTCGCCACGCCGTCGTACCTCGCGGTGGTGAACCTGTCGTGGGCCGCTGCCATCCCGGCCGTGCTGGTCGTCGCGTGGTTGGTGCACCGGCTGGCACCCGGCTGGGTGGTCTCCGTCGCGGGGCGGCTGCGCTGGCGCTGGCTGCTGGTGTGCGCCGGCCTGGCCGCGGTCGCACTGGGTCTGACCGTGCTCGTCTCCGCCGTGCTGCCCGACCAGGGCGCCGGCTCGCTCGACACCAGCGGTGGGCTGAACCCGTGGAGCAGCGCGCTGCGGGACTTCGTGCTGGTCGTCGTGCTGCTGACACCGTTGCAGGCGGCGGGGGAGGAGTTCGTCTTCCGGGGCTACCTCGCCCAGGCCTGTGGCGGGATCACCGCGCGCTTCGGGCCGCGGGTGAGCGGGGCGATCGCGGTCGTCGTACCGGCGGTCCTGTTCGGGCTCGCCCACGGCCTCGGCCAGAACCTGCCGGTCTTCCTGGACCGCTTCGCGTTCGGCCTCGTCGCCGGCGTCCTGGTGCTGGTGACCGGCGGCCTGGAGGCGGGCATCGCGATGCACGTCCTCAACAACTTCGTGGCCTTCGGGCTCGCGCTCGCCTTCGGTGACATGACCGAGGCGCTGACGCCCGGCGACGGCACCTGGTGGGCGATCCCGGTCACCCTGACCCAGTCGCTGTCCTACCTCGCCCTGGTGTCCTGGGCGGCCCGGAGGGGGCGGGTCGAACGCCGGACGGGCGGGGTCATTTTGGAAGCGCGCGGCGCCCGCGTGTAATGTCTACGCCGCAGACGCAGCGCCGTCAGCGATGGTCTATGGTGTAATTGGCAGCACTAGGGATTCTGATTCCCTCAGTCTAGGTTCGAGTCCTAGTAGACCAGCCAGAGCAGTGATCGAAGCCGGGCCCGAGGCCCGGCTTCCGTCGTTTTCCGGCGCCCTCCGCGCGGTCGTTGGCCGTCCGGACACCGCGACGTCGACCCGATTTGGTCTCCCCGAGACGGATCCTCTAGAGTTCTCTTCGTTGTCGCGGCCCCGGTCGAGACAAAGTTGCCCCCGTCGTCTAGCGGCCTAGGACGTCGCCCTCTCACGGCGGTAACGCCGGTTCAAATCCGGTCGGGGGTACAAACCCAGCAGGGCCCGGTCCATCGGACCGGGCCCTGCGGCTTTCCGCACAGCGGTGTTCAGGTCCCTGGCAGGTACGACGCGCGAGGCTCCTGCCATGTTCGATCTCATCAACGGCCTGCCCGTCCATCCCCTCGTGGTCCACGTCGTCGTGGTGCTGCTCCCGCTCGCCGTCCTCGGCACCGTCGCGATCGTCCTCCGTCCGTCGTGGCGGGCCCGGCACGGGCTGCTCGTCGTCGGCTGCGCCGCGGTCGCCACGGCGCTGGTGCCGGTGGCGACATCGAGCGGAGAGGCCCTCGAGCGCCGGGTCGGCGACCCCGGCCGGCACGCGGCTCTCGGCGACCAGCCTGATCTGGTTCGCCGTACCGCTGCTGGTGACGGCGGCGGCCGTGGTGTGGCTGGACCGGCGGGGCCGTGCCGGCACGCGGGCGGGCTCGCCGCTGGTGCTGCGGGCGGTGTCGGTGCTGGCTCTGGTCGCTGCCCTGGCCGCCGGTGTGCAGGTGGTGCGCGTCGGCGACTCCGGTGCGCGGGCGGCCTGGGGCGATCAGGTGTCCTCCTCGGCCGCCCGGTAGCGTCCTCCCCATGGCTCAGGTGACTGCTTCCGTCGACGTGACCGTGGCCGCCCCGCCGGCCGACGTGCTGGCCGCCCTCGCCGACTACGTCGACGTCCGCCCCGCGATCCTGCCCGAGGCCTACAGCGCCTACGAGGTGCTGGAGAACGGCACCGGCGACGGGACCGTGGTCACCTGGCGGCTCCAGGCCACCAAGAAGCGGGTGCGACACGTGATCGCGGACGTGGCGGTGACCTCCGACGCCGTGGTCGAGACCGATCGCAACTCCACCATGATCACCACGTTCAGCGTGGCGCCCGACGGTTCGGGCAGCAAGGTCACCGCACTGACCACGTGGGAGGGCGCGGGCGGGATCGGTGGCTTCTTCGAGAAGACCTTCGCGCCGATCGGCCTGGGCCGCATCCACGGCGAGCTCCTCGCCAACCTGGCCGCACGCGTCGGCTGAGTCCCGAGCTTGCCGGGTTCCCGAGATCCGGTTCATCTTTCTGCATTGCCGGATTGCGAAGCAATCACGCTCTTGCGGGGAGATTCGGCCGAGCACGAGGTTACTCCTGACCCTCTCGGCGGCGACCCCCACCGCGTCGGTCATCGGCCGGCTCGCTGACTCGCTCGACCATGAGAGAGCGACGAGCCCGACTCTCATGAGGAGTGTGGGTTAGACGTGAATCGCAATCTGGTGGGTGGCCTGATGGCCACCCTGGTGGCGGCCTCCGGGCTCGCGACCGTCTCCCTGTCGACGACCCCCGCGCACGCGGACCCGGTCGTCAAGGTCAGCGCCGCCAAGGACGGGCCGCGCGACAAGGCGCGCCGCTCGGCCGACGCCCTGGTCAGGAGCCGCGCGCCGCAGCTCAAGGCGAGCAGACTCGGACAGACTTCGCCGCCGAGCCCATCGTCAGCGGCGGCAGCGGCCTGCAGTTCGCGTCGTACGAGCGCGAGCTACAAGGGTCTCGACGTCCGTGGTGGCGACTTCGTCGTGGTCACCAACAAGGACGGCCAGATCCTCGGCACCTCGGTCGCGCAGAAGCGAGCGATCGGCAACCTCTCCGTCGCGCCGAAGTGCTCACCTCCGGAGCGGCGAGCGCCAAGGCGGAGGCGAACCTGACCCAGGCCGTCGTGCGCGGCAAGCCGGAGGCTCGTCGTGCACGCCACCGACGCGCCGCGGCTCACCTGGAAGGTGCGGGTCAGCGGACTCGTGCACCAGGGTGAGCGCTCCGTCCGCGACGTGTACGTCGACGCGCGCACCGGCGCCGTCGTCGAGTCGCAGGAGCCTGCTCAGCTACGCGACCGGCACCGGGACCGGCCACCACAACGGGCCGAACCCGCTGCCGATCGAGACCACGCAGGTCTCCTCCACCTCGTACAACCTCACCGACTCCACCATCCCGGGGCTCAACTGCGGCGTCGAGAACAACTCGACCGCCACCGTGCCGGCGCTGTCCGGGACGGACAACGCCTGGGGCGACGGCACCGGCACGAGCAAGGAGACGGGCTGCGTCGACGCCCTCTTCGGCCTGCAGACCCAGGACAAGATGCTCGCCCAGTGGCTGGGCCGCGACGGCTTCAAGGGCAACGGCGGCGGCTGGCAGGTGCGCGTCGGGCTCGACGACACCAACGCCTTCTACTGCTCGCCCGGCCTCGTCGAGCCGGGCTACTGCACCGGCACCGAGTGGGTCCGCATCGGCCACAACCAGGCCAACACCAAGTGGGTCACCAACCTCGACGTCGTGGCGCACGAGTACGGCCACGGCATCGACCAGAACACCCCCGGCGGCATCTCCGGCAACGGCACCCAGGAGTTCGTGGGCGACGTGTTCGGCGCGCTGACCGAGGCCTACGCCAACGAGGCCGCGGCGTACGACCCGCCGGACTACCTCGTCGGCGAGGAGGTCAACCTGGTCGGCAGCGGCGAGATCCGCAACATGTACAACCCCTCGGCCAAGGGCGACCCGAACTGCTACTCCAGACTCGATCCCGAACGCGGAGGTGCACGCAGCGGCCGGACCCGGCAACCACTGGTTCTACCTGCTCGCCGAGGGCACCAACCCCGCCAACGGACCGACCAGCACCACGTGCAACAGCGGCGGCACGCTGACCGGCATCGGCATCCAGAAGGCCGGCAAGATCTTCTACAACGCGATGCTGATGAAGACCTCGTCGTCGAGCCTACCTCAAGTACCGCACCTGGACGCTCACCGCCGCGAAGAACCTCTACCCGGGCTCGTGCACCGAGTTCAACGCGGTCAAGGCCGCGTGGAACGCCGTCTCCGTGCCCGCGCAGACCGCTGACCCGACCTGCACCACGGCCGGCAACACGGTCACCGTCACCACCCCGGGCAACCGCACCGGCACCGTCGGCACGGCGACCTCGCTGCAGCTGACCGGCTCCTCCTCGGGTGCCGGCCAGACGCTGACCTGGTCCGCCACCGGCCTGCCCGCCGGGCTGTCGATCAACGCGAGCACCGGTCTCGTCTCCGGCACGCCGACCACGGCCACGACGGCCAACGTCACGGTGACCGCGAAGGACACCACCGGCGCGAGCGGCTCGACCAGACTTCACGTGGACGATCAGCGGTGGCGGCACGCCGTCGGGCAACCTGCTCAAGAACCCGGGCTTCGAGTCCGGCGCCGTCGACTGGACCGGCACCAGCGGCCCGATCACCAGCAACACCGGGCGCGCCGCGCGCACCGGCACGTGGAAGTCTGTGGCTCGGTGGCAACGGCACCACCTCGACGGAGAACATCAGCCAGTCGGTCGCCATCCCGGCGAGCGCGACGACGGCCACGCTGAGCTTCTGGGTCGCGATCGACACCGCGGAGACGACGACCGCGACGGCGTACGACACGGCGAAGGTGCAGGTGGTCGACGGGTCGACGACGAGCACCCTGGCGACGTACTCCAACCTCAACAAGACGAGCGGCTACGTCCAGAAGACGCTCGACCTGTCGGCGTACAGGGGGAAGACGGTCTCGGTGAAGTTCCTGCTCAACGAGGACTCCTCGCTCCAGACGAGCTTCGTCGTCGACGACACGTCGCTGACGGTCAGCTAGCGGCAGGCTCCCTCAGGCGGGCGGTCACCGGGATGCCGGTGGCCGCCCGTCGGCCTTCGCCGCCGCGGCCTTGCGCGAGGCCCGGGTCTTGGGTGGCGTCGGCTCGGTGCCGACCAGGGCGAAGACCGGAGCGGTGACCTTCTCCAGCGCCGCGACCGCGTCGGCGTGCCGCTCGGCCAGCGTCGCGACCACACCCGCGAGTCTCGGCCTGTGCTTCCGCCAGGGCGTGCACGGTGTCGGCGAGTCTCACGCTGGCGGACGATGAAGTCCTGCAGCGGCTGGGCGGTCGCGCCGGCGATGCCGGTCACCGCGGTCGCCATCCCGGCCACGGCGCCGGCGAGCTCGCCGACCTGCTGGGCGAGCCTGGTCGGGCTGGGTGACGCCGGTGACGGCGGTGTCCCGCACGGTGCGCAGCACGTCGGTGGTCGACTTCAGCGCGGCCTGCTGGGACTTCACCAGGAGGTCGAGGGGGTTGAGCGAGTCCGCCATGGGCTCAGCGTGGCAGAGCGGGCGCCGTACGGCGAGCGTCCTGGTCGCGCAGCCGCGCGGTCCGTCCGGCCGCCGTGTCCGATTTCCGCGAGTACCGGTCGGTGGCGGGGTGCAGGATGGTGGTCATGGAGACGAGGAACGAGCCGGCACAAGCTGGAGTTCACCCGGTGCTACACGGCCGTCCAGTCGCGGGATCGCCGCTTCGACGGGGTGTTCTACACCGCCGTCCGCACCACCGGGATCTACTGCCGCCCGTCCTGCCCCGCCCGCACCCCGGCAGCGGCGAACGTCTCCTTCCACCGCACCGCCGCCGCGGCCCAGGCCGCCGGCTACCGCGCCTGCAAGCGTTGCCTGCCCGACGCGACGCCCGGCAGCCCCGAGTGGGACGTCGCCGCGACCGTCGCCGGACGGGCGATGCGACTGATCGGTGACGGTGTCGTGGACCGCGAGGGGGTCGAGGGCCTGGCGACGCGGCTGGGCTACACCTCGCGCCACCTCGCCCGAGTGCTCACGGCCGAGCTCGGTGCCGGTCCGCTCGCGCTCGCCCGCACCCAGCGCGCCCAGACCGCCCGCGCGCTGGTCGAGAGCACCACGCTGAGCCTGACCGACGTCGCCTTCGCCGCGGGCTTCTCCAGCGTGCGGCAGTTCAACGACACGATGCAGGAGGTGTACGCCGCCACGCCCAGCGAGCCTGCGCGGGCGCCGGTCGGCCGCGACGCGTCCGGCACCGGGCGGCATCGAGCCTGCGGATCGCGGTCCGCACGCCCTTCCTGGGCAGTGGGCTGCTCCGCTTCCTGGCCGACCGTGCGATCCCCGGCATCGAGGTCGCGGAGGTCCGCGAGGACGGCTCCGGCTGGTACGCCCGCACCCTCGACCTCCCGCACGGGCCGGGGACGGCCCGGGTGGAGCTCGCGGACCTGCCCGGACCCGGGGCGTCGTACGTCGCACTGCGGCTGGTGCTCGACGACCTCCGCGACACCGCGGCCGCCGTCGCCCGGATGCGGGTCCTGCTCGACGCCGACGCCGACCCGGTCGCGATCGACGCGCACCTCGGTGCGGACCCGGTGCTCGCACCGCTGGTCGAGCGGCGCCCGGGGCTGCGGGTGCCCGGTCATGTCGACGGCGCGGAGTCGGCGGTGCGGGCCGTGCTCGGTCAGCAGGTCACCGTCGTCGCCGCGCGCACGGCCGCGGCCCGGCTGGTCGCGAGCCACGGCCGGCCGGTCGCCACCACGACCGAGGGCCTCACGCACCTCTTCCCCGATGCGGCGACGGTGGCCGCCATGGAGCCCACCGACTTCAAGATGCCGCGTGCTCGCGGCCGGGCGCTGATCGGGCTCTCGGCGGCGCTGGCCGCCGGTGAGATCGTGCTGGACCGCGGGCCGGACCGCGCCGAGGTACGACAGCGGTTGCTGGCGCTGCCCGGCATCGGTCCGTGGACCGCTGACTACATCGCGCTGCGCGCGCTCGGCCACCCCGACGTGTGGCTGCCGACCGACATCGGGGTGCGCAACGCCCTGGCCGCCCATCCCGGTGGCGACGCGGAGCGATGGGCGCCCTGGCGCTCCTACGCCCTGCTGCACCTGTGGACCGCCCTATCCGACCCGACGCCAGGAGAATGAGAAGCACCATGTGGACCGTCATCGAATCTCCCATCGGCCCGCTCCGCCTCGTGGAGCAGGACGGCGCGATCAGCGCGATCGAGTTCTCGCCGTTCCGCGACCACGACGGCCGCCCCCGCGGCGAGCGTGCGGACGACGCGCCGGTGCTCGCCGAGGCGGCGCGCCGCCTGGGGGAGTACTTCGCCCGTGAGCGCACCGACTTCGACCTGCCCCTCGCACCGCTCGGCACGCCGTGGCAGCGCCAGGTGTGGGAGCAGGCTGATCGGCATCGACTACGGCGAGACCGCGTCGTACGGCCAGATCGCCGCGCGGCTCGGCAAGACCAATGCCGCGTCGCGTGCGGTCGGCGTCGCGAACGGCGCGAACCCCATCCCGATCGTGATCCCGTGCCACCGGGTGATCGGTGCCAACGGCACCCTCACCGGGTACGCCGGCGGGCTGGACCGCAAGCAGGCCCTGCTCGAGCCTGGAGCAGGACGCCCTCTTCTGAGGTCGAGTGGGGGTTTCCGGACCGTCGAGTGGGGACTTGCGCCGCCGCAACCCCCCTAGTCGGCGGTCCGGAAACCCCCACTCGGGCCTATTCGGCGGCGGCGCGGCGCAGCGACTCGGAGAGCCGCTCGGCCGCGGCGAGGACCGCGGGCGCGTGCATGCGACCGGGCTGGCGGGAGAGCCGCTCCAGGGGACCCGACACGGACACGGCGGCGATCACCTTGCCGCCGGGGGAGCGGACGGGAGCGCTCACCGAGGCGACGCCCTGCTCGCGCTCGCCGACCGACTGCGCCCAGCCGCGGCGGCGGATGGCGGACAGACTCGGCGGCGGAGAAGGCGGCGTTCTGCAGGCCGCGGTGGATCCGCTCGGGGTCGTCCCAGGCGAGCAGCACCTGCGCGGCGGAGCCCGCGCGCATGGTCAGCTGCGAGCCGACGGGGATCGTGTCGCGCAGGCCGGAGGGGCGCTCGGCGGCGGCGACGCAGACCCGGTGGTCACCCTGACGGCGCCACAGGCCTGGGCGGACTCGCCGGTGATGTCGCGCAGCCGGGCGAGCACCGGGCCGGCGGTGGCCAGCAGCCGGTCCTCGCCGGCCGCGGCGGAGAGCTCGGCGAGCCGCGGGCCGAGCACGAAGCGGCCCTGCATGTCGCGAGCGACCAGCCGGTGGTGCTCCAGCGCGACCGCCAGCCGGTGGGCCGTGGGCCGGGCCAGCCCGGTGCCGGCCACCAGTCCGGCCAGGGTGGCCGGGCCGGACTCCAGTGCCGTGAGCACCAGGGCCGCCTTGTCGAGTACGCCGACGCCGCTCGAGTTGTCCATATGGCAATACTGCCGTCTCAGATCATGGGATGCAAGAGGTACGCTGGGTGACACAGGTCAAATCGGCCGATCCGAACGAGAGGAACGAGTCATGGGCAGGACCCTGGCGGAGAAGGTGTGGGACGAGCACGTCGTCCGGTCGACCCCGGGGGAGCCGGACCTCCTCTACATCGACCTCCACCTCATCCACGAGGTGACCAGCCCGCAGGCCTTCGACGGCCTACGGCTCGCCGGACGTCAGGTACGACGCCCCGACCTCACCCTCGCGACGGAGGACCACAACGTCCCGACCCTCGACTGGGACCAGCCGATCGCCGACCCGGTGAGCAAGACCCAGGTCGACACGCTGCGCAAGAACGCCGCGGAGTTCGGCGTGCGGCTGCACCCGCTCGGCGACGTGGAGCAGGGCATCGTGCACGTCGTCGGCCCGCAGGCTGGGCCTCACCCAGCCCGGCATGACGATCGTGTGCGGTGACTCGCACACCAGCACCCACGGCGCCTTCGGCGCCATCGCGTTCGGCATCGGCACGTCCGAGGTCGAGCACGTGCTCGCCACCCAGACCCTGCCGCAGGCCAAGCCGAAGACGATGGCGGTCACGATCAACGGCAGCCTGCCCGAGGGCGTCACCGCGAAGGACATGGTGCTCACCCTCATCGCGCACACCGGCACCGGTGGCGGTCAGGGCTACATCGTGGAGTACCGCGGCCAGGCGATCCGCGAGGCTCTCCATGGAGGGCCGGATGACGGTCTGCAACATGTCGATCGAGTGGGGCGCCAAGGCCGGCATGATCGCGCCGGACGAGACCACCTTCGCCTACATCCAGGGCAAGCCCGAGGCTCCGAAGGGCGCCGACTGGGACGCCGCCGTCGCGCACTGGAAGACCCTCGTCACCGACGAGGACGCCGAGTTCGACGAGGAGATCGTCCTCGACGCCTCCACGATGACCCCCTTCGTCACCTGGGGCACCAACCCCGGCCAGGGCGTGCCGCTCGGCGCGAACGTCCCGGACCCGGCGGACTTCGAGGACGCCAACGACAAGATCGCCACCGAGAAGGCCCTGGAGTACATGGGTCTCGAGGCCGGCACGCCGATGCGCGACATCAAGGTCGACACCGTCTTCGTCGGCTCCTGCACCAACGGCCGGATCGAGGACCTGCGCCTGGCGGCCGAGATCATCAAGGGCCACAAGGTCGCCGACGGCACCCGCCTGCTCGTCGTACCGGGCTCGGTGCGGGTGCGCCTGCAGGCCATGGAGGAGGGCCTGGACCAGGTCTTCACCGAGGCCGGTGCGGAGTGGCGCGGCGCGGGCTGCTCGATGTGCCTGGGCATGAACCCCGACCAGGCTCACCCCGGGCGAGCGCAGCGCGTCGACGTCCAACCGCAACTTCGAGGGCCGTCAGGGCAAGGGTGGGCGCACCCACCTGGTGTCCGTGCCGGTCGCCGCCGCGACCGCGATCCGCGGCACCCTGTCCTCGCCCGCCGACCTCGTCCCCGCGACGGTCTGAGAGGAGATCCGAGTCATGGAGAAGTTCACCAGCCACACCGGCGTCGGCGTGCCGCTGCGCCGCAGCAACGTCGACACCGACCAGATCATCCCGGCCGTCTACCTCAAGCGGGTCACCCGCACCGGCTTCGAGGACGGGCTCTTCGCCGCCTGGCGCAACGACCCGGAGTTCGTGCTCAACCAGGAGCCGTACGCCGCCGGGTCGGTCCTGATCGCCGGGCCGGACTTCGGTACCGGCTCCTCGCGTGAGCACGCGGTGTGGGCGCTGCAGAACTACGGCTTCAAGGCGGTCCTCTCGGCCCGGTTCGCCGACATCTTCCGCGGCAACTCCGGCAAGGCCGGGCTGGTCGCCGGCCGGTCGACGAGAAGGTCGTCCAGAAGCTCTGGGACTACCTCGAGGAGAACCCCGGTGCCACCGTGACGGTGGACCTGGAGGCCAAGACCGTGCGGGCGGGCGAGGGCCCGGACGCCATCGAGGACTCCTTCGACATCGACGACTACACCCGCTGGCGGCTGCTGGAGGGGCTCGACGACATCGGCATCACGCTGGGCCACGAGGCGGACATCGCGTCGTACGAAGAGCGGCGGCCGAGTCTGGAAGCCGGTCACCCAGGGCGCCTGAGCCCCGAGATCTCGGGGGAAACCCTGATGAGAGGGCACGAGGTGGACACGTACAGTTCACCTCGTGTCCTCTTTCGTTCGCCCTGACGACAGGACGACGGAGGAGCCGCTCGACGACGCTCCTGCTCCGCCGTCCACCCCGTCCCTCGCCGCCGCCCTGCGCCGCGGCCTGGTCGGCAGCCTCGTCGCAGCGATGCTGGCCACCCTGGTGCTGGAGGTGGGGACCCTCGGCATCTTCATGCACTGGGTCGGCGACCTGTTCCTCGGTGGCGCGTTCTTCGTCGACGTCCTCGTGCTGTGGGTCGTGATCGGCTTCCTGTGGGCGGTGCTCGGCCGCCTGGCCTGGTCGATCGCACTGGTCTCGGTGACCACGGTCGTCGTCGCGATCGCCAACCTGGTGAAGATGCAGTACCGCGAGGAGCCGGTCTACCCCAGCGACATCGACTTCCTCCGCGAGCCTGAGTTCCTCGGCTCGATGGTCTCGCCCGTGCTGCTCGTCGCCGCCGTGCTGCTCGTCGTGGCGGTGCTGCTCGGCGTCCTGCGGCTGGTGGCCCGCATCGAGCGCCGCTACCCGCGTCCCCGCCTGCGCACGCTGAGCCGCGACCACGTGCTGCTCCTGCTCGGGCTGCGGCTCGGGGTCGGCGTCCTGACGGGCGTCCTGCTCGTCCAGGCCGCGCACTTCAACCAGCCCGGCAACATGTGGCGCGGCCTCTACGAGGCGAGCGGCAAGGAGTGGCGCTACTGGAACCAGAAGACCAACTACCGCTCCCACGGCTTCGGCGGTGGCTTCCTCTTCAACATGCCGGTCGACGCCATGGCCAAGCCGAAGGGGTACGACGCGGAGGAGATGGCCGAGATCGCCCAGCGCTACGAGCGGGTGGCCGCCCAGGTCAACGCCGGTCGCACCGGCAGCCTCGACGACACCAACGTCGTGATCGTGCTCAGCGAGTCCTTCACCGATCCCACCGACCTCGACGGCTTCCGGCTCGACCACGACCCGATCGCCCGCACCCGGGCGCGGATGGCCGGCACCACGTCGGGCCACATGCTCGCCCAGATGTACGGCGGCGGCACGGCCAACATGGAGTTCGAGACCCTGACCGGCCAGTCCCTGGGGCTCTTCCGGCCGCAGATGCTCTCGCCGTACCAGATGCTGGTGCCGGCGCACGACGACTATCCCTCGGCCGTCGGCTGGTTCCGCGGGCAGGGCCACGACGTGATCGCTGTGCACCCCTACCAGGTGGGGATGTACAAGCGGGAGCAGGTCTACCAGCGCTTCGGCTTCCAGGACTTCGTCCACGACACGACCCTGCGCGAGACCCAGCGCATCGACGACAACCCCTACATCTCGGACCGTTCGGCCTTCGACGAGGTGCTCACGCAGATCGGCGAGCACGACAAGCCGCTCATGGTGAACCTCGTGACGATGCAGAACCACATTCCCGTCGACGGGAATTATCACGACCCGGTCCGGGTCACCGGTGCCGGCGACGGCGAGGACGAGAAGATCGGCCAGTACGCACGCGGTCTCGAGCACACCGACGAGGCACTCGACCAATTCCTCGGTGCACTGCAGAAGAGTCCCGAGAAGACGATCGTGCTGTTCTACGGCGACCACCTGCCCGGCATCTACAACTCGTCGGTGAAGCACGCCAACAAGGGACTTTCCCTCTACCGCACGCCTTTCTTCGTGTGGAGCAACCAGCCGGGGCAGAACGTCCCACGGACGCTGCCGACGACCAGCCCGGCGTTCTTCCTGCCGTTGCTCTACGACGTCGCGAACGCCCCGATGCCGCCGTACCTCGCGATGCTCGAGACCGTGCGGCGACACGTCAGCGCCATCCAGCAGGGCCGCCTGCTCGACGGATCGGGAGAGCAGGTGAAGGAGTCCGCGCTGGACCAGCAGAGCGCGAAGCCTGCTCGCCGACATGCGTCTGGTGCAGTTCGACTTCTCGATCGGCAAACGCTTCGTGGTGGACCGGATGTGGCCCGGAGCAGTCGTCGAATGACCGGAATTGGCCCGAATAGCGCCAAATCCGCGAAAAAACTGCTGCAAAGCACGGCGTGGTGATTGTGGGCGTGCTCACGAATGCCTAGCGTTCGCTGGAAGGACGGCTGGGCGAGGGCTCGGCCGCACAGCCCAAGAGACGACCACGACGGTGCGTTTCGAAAGGACATGTAGTGAACAAGTCTCAGTTGATCGACGCGCTGTCCGACCGGTTCGAGGGCAGCCGCAAGGACGCTGCCCACGCGCTCGACGCCGTTCTGGACACCATCACCCGCCAGGTCGCGAAGGGCGAGAAGGTCGCCATCACCGGCTTCGGCTCCTTCGAGAAGGCCGTGCGGAACGCGCGTTGGGTCCGCAACCCGCAGACCGGTGAGCGCGTGAAGACCAAGAAGAAGGCCGTCCCGAAGTTCAGCGCCGGCGCCGACCTCAAGAACGTCGTCTCCGGTGCGAAGAAGCTCGCCCCGCTGCCGAAGCCGGCGAAGAAGGCTGCCGCTGCCGCCGCGGCTCCGGCCAAGAAGGCCGCGTCCACCGCCAAGAAGGCCGCCGCCCCGGCTGCCAAGAAGGCCGCGACCACCGCGAAGAAGGCGGCTCCGGCGAAGAAGGCCGCTCCCGCCAAGAAGGCCGCTCCGGCCAAGAAGGCTCCGGCTGCCAAGAAGGCCGCTCCGGCCAAGAAGGCTCCGGCTGCCAAGAAGGCGCCCGCCAAGAAGGCTCCGGCTGCCAAGAAGGCCGCCCCGGCCAAGAAGGCCCCGGCTGCCAAGAAGGCGCCCGCCAAGAAGGCTCCGGCCAAGAAGGCGCCCGCGAAGAAGGCTCCCGCCAAGAAGGCCTGACGCCTTCCTGCGCACCGTCGATCGGGCCGTCCTCCTCCGGGAGGGCGGCCCGATCGGCGTCTGCGGGCTAGGGCAGCGCGGTGGCCGCGAGGGCCGCGGCCGTCGCCGGGCCGACGCCGAGCGCGATCGCGCCGGCGAGGTCGTCGAGGTCGTCGACGTCGCGGCGCAGCCGCGCCGGTGCGTCCGCCAGCGCGACGGCACCCAAAGCCGCGTGGGCGGCGGCGGAACCCGCGCCGAAGCGGGGATCGAAGGCGTCGTACGGCGCGGTGTAGAGGGTCGTGCCGGTGCCCTCCGCGTCGGGGACGTACGCCGAACCGGCGCCGACCGACGCCAGGGCGGTGCCCAGGTCGGCCGCGGTCAGCGCGGGCAGGTCGGCGAGCAGCGCGACCGGCTGCAGGCCGGGGCGCAGCGCGTGGGCGTGCGCCGCACCGTGGCGCAGCGCCGCGTTGAGGCCGTGCCCGGGGTCGTCGCACGGCACGGCGCCCGGCAGTGAGGCGGCGAACGCCGCGTCGTCGCTGACGACCACGACCAGCCCGACCGACGGCGTCGTCGTGCAGGCCGCGACCGCGTCTGCGGCGAAGGCGGCGGCGAGGCGCCGGCGGTCGTCGTCCGGCAGCGCGGAGAGCCGCGACTTGCCCGTGCCGGGGGACTTCACCGGCAGCAGCACGGCGAAGGGACCGGGGACCACCACCGCGCCATCCTCGCAGCCCCGGGAGGCGCGTCAGCGGAGTGGTCGGCGTCACCGGCGGGTAGCCTGCATCCTCGTGACGGTGCGGAAGTCTGCAGGAGAAGAGGGGCTGGGCCTGGAACATCGCGGTGCCCATCATCAAGCCGCTGCTCCTCGCCACGACGAAGCGGACCTGGGTCGGTGGGGAGAACATCCCGGTCGAGGGCGGCTTCATCATCGCGCTCAACCACATCTCCCACGTCGACCCGCTCACCGCCGCGCACCTGGTCTACGACCACGGGCACAAGCCGAACTACCTGGCGAAGTCCGGTCTCTTCGACAACAAGGCGCTCGGGTACTTCCTGCGCAGCGCCGGCCAGATCCCGGTCAAGCGGGAGACCAAGGACGCCGTCGGCGCCTACTCCGCCGCCGTGGACGCGATCCGGGCGGGCCGCTGCGTGGTGATCTACCCGGAGGCCACCATCACCCGGGATCCCGCGATGTGGCCGATGAAGGGCAAGTCCGGAGCGGCCCGGATCGCCCTGGAGACGGGCTGCCCGGTGATCCCGGTCGGCCAGTGGGGCGCGCAGGAGCTCCTGGCGCCGTACGCGAGGAAGCCGCACCTCCTGCCGCGCAACCAGATCACGATGCGGGTCGGCCCGCCCGTGCCGCTCGACGACCTGCGGGCGCAGGAGCCGCGCACCAGCGCGGTCGTCAGCCAGGCGACCGAGCGGATCATGACCGCCATCACCGACCAGACTCGAGACTCGTGCGTGGGGAGAAGGCGCCGGCCGAGCGGTACGACATGGCCGTGCAGGGTGACCGGTTCAAGAAGACCAAGAAGGCAGGCTGATGGGCAACAAGATCGCGGTGCTCGGCGCCGGCTCGTGGGGGACGGCGTTCTCCATCGTGCTCGCTGACGCGGGCAACGACGTCTCGATCTGGGCACGGCGCGAGGAGGTCGCGGCGGCCATCAACGAGCGCCACGAGAACGTCGACTACCTCGCCGGCATCGAGTCGCCCCGCACCATCACCTCCACCCACGACCCGGAGCAGGCCCTCGCCGGCGCGGACGTCGTCGTCCTGGCCGTCCCCTCGCAGTCGCTGCGCGAGAACCTGCCGACCTTTCTGCCTCACGTCGAGCGCGACGCCACGCTCGTCTCGCTGATGAAGGGAGTCGGAACCGGCAGCCTCAAGCGGATGTCGGAGGTGATCGCCGAGGTGGGCGACATCGCCCCGCACCGGATCGCCGTCGTCAGCGGCCCGAACCTCGCCCGCGAGATCGCCCGCCGCGAACCGGCGGCCTCCGTGGTCGCCTGCGCCGACGAGGACGTCGCCACCGCGCTGCAACGGCGGGTGCACTCGCCGGCCTTCCGGCCCTACACCAGCGTCGACGTCCTGGGCTGCGAGTTCGGTGGCGCCTACAAGAACGTCGTCGCGCTGTGCGTCGGGATGGCCGTGGGCCTGGGCTTCGGCGACAACACCACCGCCTCCCTGATCACCCGCGGCCTCGCCGAGACCGCGCGCCTCGCGATGCACCAGGGCGCCAACCCGCTCACCCTGATGGGCCTGGCCGGGCTCGGCGACCTGGTCGCCACGTGCTCCTCACCGCTCTCGCGCAACCGTACGTTCGGCGAGAAGCTCGGTCAGGGACAGAGCGTCGAGGAGATCTACGCCTCCACCCGTCAGGTCGCCGAGGGTGCGAAGTCCTGCTCGTCGCTGCGCGTGCTGGCGAAGGAGACCGGTGTCGAGGCGCCGATCGTGGACGCCGTCGACGAGGTCGTCCAGGGCCGGCTGACCACGTCGCAGGCTGATGGAGGCGTTCATCAACCGCGACACGAAAGCCGAGCCTGAGTCGACGACGCGAGTGCGTCGCTCGTTCCTCGCGCCGCGCGGTTGGCTCGCGTAGGTCCTGCCTCCGTCCGGCGGCAAGGCGGCCGGCGCCAGGGGGAGGGCCGCGGTACCTCGGGACCGGCGCTCGGCACCTGAGGCGGACGCGGAGGAGGGGCGGCTCTTCCTAGCGTGGCGGGCATGACGATCCTGCTGTCCGATCCCGCCGTCCGCGCGGTGCCCGTCGCCGAGTGCGGTGAGCCGCTGGTCCGCCTCCCGCACGAGATCTCGCCCGCGGGTGCGCTGGTCCGGGCCGGGCTCGCCGACCGGCTGGTCGCGGCGGATCGCCTGCTCCCGCGGGGGATCCGGCTCCGGGTGGTCGAGGGGTACCGGCCGGCCGCCCAGCAGCAGGCCATCATCGCGTCGTACGCCGACGAGGTGCGCGCGCTGAACCCGGGCATCGAGCCCACAGAGCGGGAGCGGCTCACCAGCCGGTACGTCGCGCCGCTCGACGTGGCACCCCACGTGGCGGGCGCGGCGGTCGACCTGACCCTGGTGGACGTGTGCGGCGACGCCCTCGACCTGGGCACGGAGATCGACGCGACGCCCGAGCAGAGCGACGGCCGCTGCTGGTTCGCCGCGGCCGGGATCGGCGCGGACGCCCGGGCGCACCGGACGGTGCTGGCGCGGGCGCTGCGGGCGCAGGGACTGGTGAACTACCCGACGGAGTGGTGGCACTGGAGCCACGGCGACCGGTACTGGGCGCTGACGAGCGGTGCTCCGCACGCGCTCTACGGCCCGCTCGCGGCGGCGGTGGCGGCATGAACGGCCTCGCCGTGCAGCCACGGGACACGCGGGCGCCGTCGCCGCGGCTGACCATCGACCTGGCCGCCGTCGCGCGCAACACCGGTCGGCTGGCCGCGGCCGCGACGGGGGAGCCTGATGGCGGTGGTGAAGGCCGACGGCTTCGGCCACGGAGCGGCCGACGTGGCGCGCACCGCCCTCGCGCACGGCGCCACGCGGCTCGGGGTGACCACGCTCGTGGAGGCCGTGGCGCTGCGGGACGCCGGGCTCGCCGTACCGGTCCTCAGGCTGGCTGAACCCGGTGGACGCGGACTTCGCGGTCGCCTCCGCCCAGGACGTCGAGGTGGCGGTGCCCAGCCTCGCCCACCTCACCGCGGTGGCCGCCGCGCCGGGCCGGCACCGGGTGCACCTGCACCTCGACGCCGGGATGGCCCGTGACGGCGCGGACCCGGCGGACTGGCCGGCGCTGTGCCGCGCCGCCCGGCGCGCGGAGGTGCGCGGCGAGGTCGAGGTCGTCGGCGTGATGGCCCACCTCGGCTGCGCCGACGACCCCGCCGACGGCTGCAACGCGGTGGGTCGCACCCGCTTCGCGTGGGCGATCGAGAACGCCCTCGCCACCGGCTTGCGCCCCCAGCACCGCCACCTCGCCGCCACCGCGGCCACCCTGACCGACCCCCGCAGCCACCACACGATGAGCAGGGTGGGCGCCGGTCTCGTCGGCATCGACCCCTCCGGCAGCACCACGCTGGAGCCGGCGATGACGCTCACCGCCCCCCTGGTCCAGGTACGACGTGCCCGGGCCGGCACCGCCGTGGGCTACGGGCACGCCCACCGGACCGACCGTGCGACGTACCTCGGCCTGCTCCCGCTGGGGTACGCCGACGGCCTACCGCGCGTCGCCTCGGCCACCGCGGAGGTGCTGGTCCGCGGGGTGCGCCGGCCCGTCGTCGGGCGGATCTCGATGGACCAGGCTCGTCGTCGACCTGGGCGAGGCCGGTGCCGAGGCCGGGGACGGTGTGACGGTGTTCGGACCGGGCCACGACGGCGAGCCGACCGCCGCCGACTGGGCGGCCTGGGCCGGCACCATCGAGCACGAGATCGTCACCGGCATCGGCGCACGGGTGCCGCGCCACGCCCTCGCTCCGCGCCACCTGCGGAGCCTGGCATGAGGACGCGGGTCGCGGTGGTGGGCGGTGGGCAGAACTGCGAGCACGACGTCTCGGTGGCCTCCGCGGCCTCGGTGGCGGCGGCCCTCGACCCGGCGACGTACGACGTCGTCCCGCTGACCATCGGCCGTGACGGCACCTGGCGCGACCGCGGGCTGCGCCCGATCGGGCTCAGCGGCGCGGCGCAGGTGCTGCGCGGCTGCGACGTGGTCTTCCCGGTCGTCCACGGCCCGCGTGGCGAGGACGGCGCCCTGGCGGCGCTGTGCGAGGCTCGCCGGGCTGCCGTACGTCGGCTCGGGCATCCGGCCCGGTGCGCTGGCGATGGACAAGTGGGCCACCAAGGCTCGTCGCCGAGGCCCTCGGGATCCGCACCTCGCCGGGTGTCCTGGTCACGCGGTCGACCGCGGCACACCTGCGCTGGCACGGGCCGGTGGTGGTCAAGCCGGTCGCGGCGGGGTCGAGCCAGGGGGTGAGCCGGGTCGACGTACCGGAGGCGTTGGGGGCGGCCCTGGATGCTGCCTTCGCTCTCGACGACCGGGTCCTTGTCGAGGAGGTGACTCGCGGGCGCGAGGTCGACGTCGCGGTGCTGCGCCGGGCCGACGGGAGCCTGCTCGTCCCGCCGGCGCTGGAGATCGTGGCGGACGGGCTGTTCGACTACGACGCGAAGTACGGCGGTGGGGCGGACTTCCGGGTGCCGGCGGCACTCACCGACGAGGAGGCCAAGGCTCTGGAGGAGGCCGCCGTGCGGGTCTTCGAGGCGCTGGGCTGCGCGGGCGTCGCGCGGGTGGACTTCTTCCTCGATGCCGACGGGCCGGTGCTCAACGAGGTCAACACGATGCCGGGCATGACCGCGCACTCGCAGGCGCCGCGGATGTTCGCGGCCGCCGGCCTGGCGTACCCCGACCTGCTCGACGAGCCTGGTCCGCGGCGCACACCGGTGAGCCGGGTGCGGGAGACTGACCCGGACACCCGCCCCCACCCGCAGGAGGACCACCGCGTGAAGGACGCACGGCGCTGGCTGCCGGACGTGCTGGCCGGCGTGCTCACCCTGGCCGTCGGGCTCGCGGAGGTCCGCCACGCCTACGCCGACCTGCCGCCCGCCCCGGTCTTCGTCGCCCTCGGCATCGCGATCGCCGTGGGCCTGTCGCGACGGATGCCCGGCGCGGCGCTGGGGGTCGCCTGGTTCACCGGCGGCATCCAGGTCGTCAACGACGTCGACCCCCTGCTGACCGAGGGCTTGCTCGCCGTGGTGGCCTTCGGCTGCGCGCGCTGGGGCCGGGTGATCACGGTCTGGCTCAGCGGGCTCTCGATCCCGGCCGGCGCCGTGCTGGCGGTGGCCTTCCTCTCGCCGTACGCGTTCTACGACGCGCTGCTGACGGTCGGCGTCGGCTCGCTCGTCGAGGAGGCCTACCGCAGCGGCGGCTATGACTGGCGGCTCGCGGTCGGGGTGCTGGGCGTCGCGGTGCTCGCGACGCCGTGGCTGGCCGGTCTGGCGTTGCGCTTCGCCGCCCGCTCGAAGGACTCCCGTCGCTCGCAGGTCGCCGCCGAGGCCGAGCGCGACCAGGCCGAGGAGATCGCCCGTCTGCGCGAGGACCAGGCCCGTCTGGCCCGCGACGTGCACGACGTGGTCGGCCACTCGCTGGCGGTGATCCTGGCGCAGGCCGAGTCGGCGCAGTACCTCCAGGACGCGGACACCCAGGGCCTCAAGGTCACCATGGAGAACATCGCCACGTCCGCACGCTCCTCGCTGGACGACGTGCGGCAGGTGCTCGCCTCGACCGCCGGCACCGCCGCGCCGGCCGCGCCCACCGACCTCGACAGCCTCGTCGAGGGGGTGCGGGCGAGCGGGCACGAGGTCCGCACCACCGAGATCGGTACGCCGCAGCCGATGCCGCCCGAGACCGCGGCGGTCGCCTTCCGGGTGCTCCAGGAGATGCTCACGAACGCCCTCAAGCACGGTCCGCGCGACCAGCCCGTCTTCGTCGAGCGCCACTGGGAGGGCGACTTGCGCATCGAGGTCCGCAACACGCTGGTCGGCGAGGGCCCCGGAGCGTCGGGCGGTCAGGGACTCGACGGGATGCGCCGACGCCTGGAGGCCGTGGGCGGGCGGCTGGACGTGCGGCGTCGTACCGACCCTCCGACGTTCACCGCGACCGCGTGGGTGCCGGTGAGGGCGCGATGAGCGAGCCGATCCGGGTGCTGCTGGTCGACGACCAGGAGGCTCTTCCGCGAGGGCGTGCGGGTCATCGTGGACGCCCAGGAGGGGATGAGCGTCGTCGGCACCGCCGCCGACGGCGTCGAGGCGGTGCGGCTGGTCGACGAGTCGGCGCCGGACGTGGTGCTCATGGACATCCGGATGCCGGAGATGGACGGGGTCGAGGCGACCCGGCAGATCTTCCTGCCCGAGCGGGCGGCGCGCCGGTCCACGCCGGTGCGGGTGGTGGTGCTGACGACGTTCAACCTCGACGACCGCGCCGCCACCGCGATCCGGTACGGCGCGAGCGGTTTCCTGCTCAAGGGCACCACCCCGGTGATGCTGCGCGACGCGATCCGCACCGTGCACGCGGGCAACGCGGTGCTCGCCCCGACCGACCTGTCCAGCCTGCTCGACACCCAGTTCCGGGCGCCGGTGGCGCCGCCCGCGTCGTACCGGTCGTTGACGGAGAAGGAGCGCGAGGTCTTCGCCGCCGTCGCCAAGGGCCTGTCGAACGCCGAGATCGCGGTCAGGGTGTTCCTCAGCGAGTCGACGGTGAAGACCCATGTGGGTGCGATCCTGCGCAAAGCTCGGCCTGCGCGACCGGGTGCAGATCGTCGTCTTCGCCCACGAGCACGGGTTGGCGGGTTCCTGAGCCACGCTTCAACGACCGAATTTGCTGTGGATCAGCGCGGATGGCAGCGGATTCGGTAGTTGAACCGCGCGGCACGGCTCAGGCGTTGATCCGGTCCAGCGCCTGGCGCAGGTCCTCCCACAGGTCCTCGACGTCCTCGATGCCGACGGAGAGCCGGACGAGGCCCTCGGGGATGGTCGCGGGCTCGAGCCTTCCAGCGGCGCCGCCGCTCGAAGGTGGACTCGACGCCGCCGAGCGAGGTCGCGTGCACCCACAGCGTGGTCGCGCGCACCAGGAAGTCGCCCGCATCGGCGCCGCCGGCCAGGACGGGTGCCACGATCGCGCCGAAGCCGGGGTAGCGCACCTCCTCGACCGCGGGGTGCTCGGCGAGGCGGCGGGCCAGGCTCGGCCGCGTTGGCACAGGCGCGCTCCAGGCGCACGTGCAGGGTGCGCAGGCCACGCAGGGCCAGCCAGGTCTCGAACGGGCCGGGCGTGGAGCCGGCGAGGGCACGGCGGGCCTTGAGGGCGTCGTACGCCTCGTCGTCGGTCAGCACCAGGGCGCCCATCAGCACGTCGCTGTGGCCGGCGATGTACTTCGTCGCCGAGTGCAGCACGATGTCCGCGCCCAGGCTGAGCGGCTGCTGGAGCAGGGGAGTGGCGAAGGTGTTGTCGACCACGACCTGGATGCCGAGCTCGCGCGCGGCGGCGCTGAGCGCGGCGATGTCGGCGACCTCCAGCGCGGGGTTGGTCGGGGACTCCAGCCACAGGAAGGCGCAGTCCTCGTCGTCCTCCATGGCCTGGATGACCGCGGCCGTGTCGGTGATGTCCACGAGGTTGGCCTGCAGCCGGCCACGGGCCTCGGCATCGGCGAGCGCGGAGACGGTGCCGTTGTAGGCGTGCCGCGGTGCGATCACGCTGCTGCCCTGGCCGACGAGGTCGAGCAGCGTCGTCACCGCCGCCATCCCCGAGGCGAAGGCCAGCGCCCGGCCGCCCTCCAGCGCGCCGAGGGCGTCCTCGAAGGCGGTCCAGGTCGGGTTGCCGAAGCGGCCGTACTCCAGGCTCGCCGGTCGCGACGTACGTCGAGGTCATCGTGATCGGCACGTTGAGCGGCTGGTCCGGCTCGTGCGGCGGACGTCCGGCGGTCACGGCGACGGTTGCGGGGCGCAGCGTGGGGTGGGACATGCCCCAAAGGTAGGGTCATCGGCGATGAACGCACCCACCGGCCGCCGTGTCCGCGTCGCCGTCGTCTTCGGCGGCCGCTCCACCGAGCACGCCATCTCGTGCGTGACCGCGGGGAGCGTGCTGCAGGCCCTCGACCGCGAGAAGTACGACGCCGTCCCGATCGGGATCGCGACCGACGGCCGCTGGGTGCTGGAGGCCGATGATCCCGAGCGGCACCGGATCACCGGTCCCGGCCAGGCTCCCGTCGGTCGACGGCGAGCGGGCCACGGTCGCCCTCGCGCCGACCGCCGAGGGCACCGGGCTGGTCGTCAGCGAGGCCGGGGCGCCGCCGCGCGCGCTCGGGGAGGTCGACGTCGTCCTCCCGCTGCTGCACGGCCCGTGGGGCGAGGACGGCACCATCCAGGGGCTCTTCGAGATGACCGACGTGCGCTACGTCGGCTCCGGGGTGCTCGCCTCGGCGCTGTGCATGGACAAGGTGTTCATGAAGATCGCCCTCCAGGCGGCCGGCCTGCCGGTGATGCCGGGGACCACGACCACCGCGCACGAGTGGGCCGAGGCGCCGGCCGCCGTGCACGAGCGCTGCGACGCGCTCGGCTACCCGCTGTTCGTGAAGCCCGCCCGGGGCGGCTCCAGCATCGGGATCGCCAAGGCGCACAGCCGTGACGACCTGGCTGCCGCGGTCGAGGGCGCTCTCGCCCACGACCCGAAGGTGCTGATCGAGGTCTCCGCCGAGGGCGCGCGCGAGATCGAGTGCGGCGTGCTGGAGGCCGTCGGCGGAGGACTCGACGTGAGCGTCCCGGCCGAGATCAAGATCACCGGCGATCACGAGTTCTACGACTTCGAGGCCAAGTACCTCCCCGAGGAGGCCACGCAGGCTCGACGTACCGGCGCTGCTGGAGGAGGACACCACGCAGCGGATGCAGGACCTCGCCGCGGCCGCCTTCCGGGCCGCGGGCTGCGAGGGCCTCGCCCGGGTGGACTTCTTCCTCATGCCCGACGGCTCGCTCGTCATCAACGAGCCTGAACACGATGCCGGGCTTCACCCCGCTGTCGATGTTCCCGCAGATGTGGGCCGCGACCGGGGTGCCCTACCCGGAGCCTGGTCGACCGGCTGCTCACGCTGGCGCTGAACCGCGGCACCGGCCTGCGCTGACCGCTGATCCCGCTAGTCGCAGGCCTCGACCAGGGTCAGGTACTTCTGGACCAGCGGCGCCAGCACGGACATGGCGGCCGCGCCGCCGCTGGGCCGGTACTGCGCGGGCACGGTGACCTCCACCCGCGGCCGGTAGCCGGCGGCGGTGATGGTCAGGTCGGCGTCCTGGTCGCGGTACTGCTCGTCGGGGATGAAGAAGCCGACCCCGTTGGCCGTCTCGCAGGAGGCGGCCAGGGAGAACCCGGCGGGCTTCGGCACGCCGCAGCGCACCACGATCGCCGGGTCGCCGTACGCCGCCGCGGGGGCGTCGGCAGGCTCGATCTCCACCCGCTGCTGGTCCGCCATCGTCTCGGGCAGGGCGTCGGCGAAGGACTCGCACGCCGCGCGCTGGGCGGAGGTGAGGTCGGGCACGTCGACCTCGACCGGGCCGCCGCAGGCGGTCAGCAGGGTCAGCGGGAGCAGCAGCACGGGAGTCGCCGCGGCGCGCATGCTCAGATGTGGACGACCGGGCAGGTCAGGGTGCGGGTGATGCCCTCGAGGTTCTGCACCTTCGAGACGACCAGGCTTTGCCGAGCTCGTCGACGTTGCGGGCCTCGGCGCGCACGATCACGTCGTAGGGGCCGGTGACGTCCTCGGCCAGCGTGACGCCGTTGATGTTGCCGACCTCGCGGGCGACCTCCGCGGCCTTGCCGACGTCGGTCTGGATGAGGATGTAGGCCTGAACCGTCATGGGTCACGCCCCCTTCGTTGAGATGGTCGGTCGTGGAACGGCCTCAACCTACCGCGATCCGGGCGCAGCCGATAACCGGCGGAAGCGGTCCCGGCGCCGGTCTGGTGGGATGGACCCATGACTTCGGGGACCGACCGTGACGCAACCCTGGCCGACGTGGGGGAGTTCGGGCTGATCGCGCAGATCAGCGACCTCGTGGCGCGCACGGCGCCGGGCGAGGAGGTGCTCGTCGGACCCGGGGACGACGCCGCCGTGATGCGGGTGCGCAAGGGCCACGTCGTGGTCTCCACGGACATGCTCGTGGAGGGCCGGCACTTCCGCCGGGACTGGGCCGAGGCGGTCGACGTGGGGGCCCGTGCGGCCGCGCAGAACCTCTCCGACATCAACGCGATGGGCGGCCGCGCGCAGTGGCTCACCGTCGGCCTGGCCGCACCCGCGGACCTGCCGGCGCAGTGGGCGCTCGACTTCACCCGCGGCTTCGCCGAGGAGTGCGCCAAGGTCGGTGCCGGACTGGTGGGCGGCGACCTGAGCCGTGCCGACCAGGTGGTGATCTCGGTGACCGCGATCGGCGCCTGCACGGTGTCGCCGGTGCTGCGCTCGGGGGCCGCACCGGGCGACGTGCTCGCGCTGTGCGGGCGCCAGGGCTGGTCCGCGGGCGGTCTGGCGGTGCTGGGCCGCGGCTTCCGCTCGCCCCGCGTGTTGGTGGAGGCGTACCGCCGCCCCGCACCGCCGTACGACGCCGGGCAGGTCGCCGCCGAGGCCGGCGCCACCGCGATGATCGACGTCTCCGACGGGCTGCTGGCCGAGGCCCGCCACCTCGCGGACGACTCGGGGGTGAGCATCGACGTCACCACCGGCGCTTTCGAGGTGCCCGAGCCGCTGCTCGCGGTCGGCCAGGCGACCGGAGCGGACCCGCTGCAGTTCATCCTCAGCGGCGGTGAGGACCACGCCCTGCTGGCCACCTTTCCGGCGGGGACCGGGTTGCCGGAGGGCTGGACCCGGATCGGGACGGTCGGGGAGCGCGGCGAGGAGGCGGTCACCGTCGACGGGGCGCCGTACGACGGGCCGACGGGGTGGTCGCACTTCTGACCCGCATCGGCGCGCCCACGGTGGGTATCGCCGTGCCATGGACCACACCTCCCTGGACCTCGCCCCGCGGTCCATGACCTTCGGGCCGCTCTCGATCGCCTACGACGACCGCGTCCTCACCCCGCGTCCCTGGACCGTGCTGCAGTCGGAGTGGGCCCACGACCTGCTGGAGACCGCGCCGCCGGGGCCCGTGCTCGAGCCTGTGCAGCGGCGCCGGCCACATCGGTCTGCTCGCCGTGCACGACACCGACCGCGCGCTGGTCTGCGTCGACGTGGACCCGATCGCCTGCGGGTACGCCGAGGCGAACGCCCGCGCGGCCGGCCGGGCCGGGCTGGTCGACGTGCGCAACGTGGCGATGGGCGACCTCGCGCCGGGCGAGCCTGTTCCCGGTGATCGTGGCGGACCCGCCGTGGGTGCTCAGCGAGCAGGTGGGGTGCTTCCCCGCCGACCCGGTCCGCGCGATCGACGGCGGGTCGGACGGCCTCGCGCTGGCCCGCGAGTGTGTGGCCGCCATCGACCGCCACCTCGACCCCCGCGGTGCGGCCCTGCTGCAGGCTCGGCTCGCTGGACCAGGCGCGGAGCCTGCGGGCGGAGCCTGCCCGACTCCCTGCGGATGAGCGATGTCCGCGCCGAGCCCGGCTGCGGCCTGGTGCTGCTGCTCCAGCGGCCGGAGGGGCTGTCGTGAGCGAGCTCCGCAAGGGCGACCGGGTGAGCCTGGCACAGCCACGGCAGCACCGCGCACGGCGAGGTGCTGCGCAAGATCACCGAGGACACCCACCTCGCCGGCCGGGACGTGCGCGCGAGCGAGGACGAGCCGCAGTACCTCGTGCGCAGCGAGAAGTCCGGTGGCGAGGCCGTGCACAAGGCCTCGGCGCTGCGGAAGCTCGTCCTGATGGCTGCCGGGGAGGTCGCCGAGGAGGTCGACGAGATCTGGGAGGACTGGCGCGCGGCGGTCAACATGGCGCCCGGCGAGATCGAGGACTTCCTGGAGACCGACGAGTCCCGCTCGGTGGGCGACAAGTCGGGTGGGGAGTCGACCGGGCATCGCTCCGGACGCCGGATCGTGGCGATCCTGCGCACCAAGAAGGCCGACCTCACCACCGATGACGCGGCGCACATGCGCAAGGTCGTGGGCTACGTGCACCGCCACCTCGCCCAGCGGCCCTCCGGGGACGTCGGCGACACCGCGTGGCGCTTCTCGCTGATGAACTGGGGTCACGACCCCCAGAAGTGACCCAAAACGAACCGACCCGCCACGCGGGGTGGCGGGTCGGTTGCGAAGACGTCAGGTCAGCGGGTGACCTTGCCGGCCTTGATGCAGCCGGTGCAGACGTTGAGGCGCTTCGGCGTGCCGTTGACGACGGCGCGCACGCGCTGGATGTTCGGGTCGAAGCGACGCTTGGTGATCTTGCGCGACCACGGCCGGTTGTTGCCGAAGGTCGGCTTCTTGTCGCAGATGTCGCACACGGCGGCCATGGGTAACTCCTGAGATCGCGGTCTGTTGCAGAGGTGAGTCAAGTCGGACGGCCCGCGCGCGGACGGCGCTTCGGGCAACCGGAAGAGAATAGCCGAGGAACACCATCGGGCCGAAATCGCCGCCCGCCCACTAGGGTGACCCCGATGGACGAGGGGACGACGGCCGAGGGCGCCGCGGGCGGTATCGCGCTCGACACGGTAGCCCGCTTCGTCGACATCGCCGTCGACGCCCTCGCCGAGGCGCGCGAGGAGATCGACGCGCTGAACGTCTACCCGGTGCCCGACGGCGACACCGGCACGAACATGTACCTCACCGTCGTCGCCGCGCGTGACGCCATCCGTGCCGCGCAGGCCGAGGGCGCCGACCGGGCCGCGATCCTCACCGCGCTCGCCCGCGGGGCGCTGCTGGGAGCCCGGGGCAACTCGGGCGTGATCCTGAGCGAGATGCTCGGGGCGACGGTACGACGCTTCGCGACCGCGGCACGCGACGAGCCCAACGCGGTGGTGGTCGCCGACGCGCTGCGGCAGGCCTCCCTGGCGGCGTACGCCGCGGTGGGGGAGCCGGTCGAGGGCACCATGCTGACGGTGCTGCGGGCAGCGGCCGACGCCGCGGCGGAACGGGCCGGCAAGGAGCGGGCCCGCAGCAGCGACGTGCTCGCCGAGGCGGCCGCGGCCGCCCGCGAGGCCCTGGGACACACCCCGGAGCAGGCTGGAGGTGCTGGCCCAGGCGGGCGTCGTGGACGCCGGCGGGCGGGGCGTCTCGGTGATCCTGGACGCCGCCGAGACCGTGCTGACCGGCCGGCGGCCGATCCCGGTCACCGCGCCGCTGGGCCGTCACGTGATCCCGGTGCCCGTGCTGGCGGCGGGCGGAGCCGGCGAGGACCTGGACGAGGACGGGCCGGCCTACGAGGTGATGTACCTCCTCGACGCGCCCGACGACGTCGCGCCCGCGCTGCGCGAGCGGCTGGGCGAGATCGGCGACTCGGTCGTCGTGGTGGGCGGCGACGGGCTGTGGAACGTGCACGTGCACACCGACGACGTGGGCGCCGCGATCGAGGCGGCCCTGGAGGACGGGCGCCCGCACCGGATCCGGGTGACCCACTTCGCCGAGCAGATCGCGCGCCAGGCCGCGCAGGCCGAGACCACCGCGCTGCCGACCCTCGACGGGCGCCGGGTGGTCGCCGTGGCGGCGGGCGAGGGCCTGGCCGCGCTCTTCGAGGAGGCCGGCGCGGTCGTCGTACGCGGAGGACCGGGGAGGCGTCCCTCGACCGGTGAGCCTGCTGGAGGCCATCACCGGCTGCGGTGCCCGCGAGGTCGTGGTGCTCCCCAACGACGAGCCGACGGTGCGCGCCTCGCTCGCGGCGGCCAGCACCGCCGAGGCCGACCACGGCCAGCGCGGGCTGCGGGTGGCCGTCATCCCGACCCACGCCCAGGTCCAGGGACTCGCCGCGCTGGCGGTCCACGAGCCGGGCCGAGCCTTCGACCAGGACGTCACCGAGATGACCGCGACCGCGCGCCACGTGCGCCACGGCGCCGTCACCATCGCCGCCAAGCAGGCCATGACGATGGCGGGCCCGTGCGAGCCCGGCGACGCGCTCGGCGTGATCGCGGGCGACTTCGCGGTCGTCGGCGACGAGCCTCGGCGGGGTCGCCCTCGTCGTGCTGGACCGGTTGCTCGCGGCCGGCGGCGAGCCTGGTGACCCTGGTGGGCGGCGTGGAGGCCGGCGACCTGGCCGAGCGCGCCACGGCGTGGGTCGAGGAGTTCCACCCCCATGTCGACGTCGTGGTGTACGACGGGGGTCAGCAGCGGTACCCGCTCCTGATGTCCGTCGAATGAGAGAACACCCGTGGCGATCACCCTCGACTCCCCGCTGACCGCGGTCCTCGGCGCGACGACTCCGGCGAAGCGCAAGAAGTTCGAGGACGGCCTGGGCCTGCGCACGGTCGGCGACCTGCTGCACCACTTCCCGCGGCGCTACCTGGAGACCGGCTCGCTGACCCGGGTCGACGACCTGAGGCCCGGGCAGATGCTCTGCGTGGTGGGGGAGATCTCGGCCTGCAACACCCACAGCCTACCGCGACCGGCGCACCGGCCGTCCGGCGTACCGGGTCGAGGCGATGCTGCGCACCGGCGGCCCCGCGCTCAAGGCTCACCTTCTTCGCCAAGAACCAGGGCACCGCCGGCTGGCACGCGCGCCGGGTCGCGGTCGGCAACCGCGGGGTCTTCCTCGGCAAGGCCGACCGCTTCCGCGACCAGTGGCAGCTGGCCAACCCGCAGCCTGACGATCTTCGGGATGGGCGACGGCGCCGAGGGAGAGGAGCCGACCGAGGACATCGTCGAGGTCGGCAACCTCTACCCGATCTACCCGCTCACCAAGGGCGTGGAGTCGTGGGACGTCGCCCGCGCGGTGAAGTTCGCCCGCTCGGTCGTCGAGGGCATCGAGGAGGTGCTGCCCGAGGAGGTCCGGGCGTCGTACGACGTCGTGGGGATCGAGGACGCCTACGAGCTCGTGCACCGGCCCGAGGACCAGGAGCAGGTCCACCAGGCGCACCGCCGGTTCCGCTTCGAGGAGGCGCTGGTCACCCAGGCTCGTGCTGGGCCGGCGGCGCCGGGCGATCCGGGCGGCCGGCGCCACGGCGCGCGACGGCGGCGACGGGGCGCTGGTGGCGGCCTTCGACGAGCGGCTGCCCTTCGAGTCGACCGCCGGGCAGGCGAGCGTCGGCAAGGAGATCGACCACGACCTGGCCCAGCCGCACCCGATGAACCGGCTGCTCCAGGGCGAGGTCGGCTCCGGCAAGACCCTGGTCGCCCTGCGGGCGATGCTGCGCGTGGTCGACTCCGGCGGCCAGGCCGCGCTGCTCGCGCCGACCGAGGTGCTGGCCCAGCAGCACTACCGCTCGATCGTGGCCATGCTCGGCGAGGCTCGCCGAGGGCGGCACCATCTTCGGCTCCGGGGTGGGCACCCGGGTGGAGCCTGCTGACCGGCTCGATGAGCAAGACCCAGCGCACCGCGCCGCTGTCGCGGATCGCGAGCGGCGAGGCCGGGATCGTGATCGGCACCCACGCCCTGCTGCAGGACAAGGTCCTCTTCGCCGACCTCGGTCTCGTGGTCGTCGACGAGCAGCACCGCTTCGGCGTCGAGCAGCGCGCCGCGCTCACCAGCAAGTCGGAGAGCCCGCCGCACCTGCTGGTCATGACCGCCACGCCCATCCCGCGCACCGTCGCGATGACCGTCTTCGGCGACCTGGAGACCTCCACGCTGACCGAGCCGCCCGCCGGCCGCGCGCCGATCCAGAGCAACGTGGTCCCGCTCGCCGAGCAGCCCGCGTGGATCGGCCGGGTCTGGGAGCGGGTGCGCGAGGAGGTCGCCGCGGGACACCAGGTCTACGTCGTGTGCCCGCGCATCGACGGCGACGAGCCCGAGTCGGGGCAGGTCGACGTGGTCGACGTACCGGACGACGAGGCGCCGGAGGAGGCGCCCCGCCCACCCGCCGCGGCCGTCGAGGACCTGCTGCCGGTGCTGCGCGAGCAGGCTGCCGGGACTGCGCATCGAGCGGCTCCACGGGCGCCTGCCCGCCGACGAGAAGGACGCCACCATGCGCGCCTTCGCGGCCGGCGACATCGACGTGCTGGTCTCCACGACCGTCATCGAGGTCGGTGTCGACGTGCACAACGCCACCGCCATGGTGATCCTCGACGCCGACCGCTTCGGGATCTCCCAGCCTGCACCAGCCTGCGCGGCCGGGTCGGCCGTGGCGGCCTGCCCGGGCTGTGCCTGCTCGTCAGCCACGCCCCGGCGCTCACTCCCGCCCGCGAGCGGCTGGACGCGGTCGCCTCCACCACCGACGGCTTCCTGCTCAGCCGGATCGACCTGGAGCAGCGCCGCGAGGGCGACGTCCTCGGCGCCTCCCAGGCCGGGCGCCGCTCCAGCCTGGAGAACCTGCGGGTGCTGCGCGACGAGGACACCATCGTCGCCGCCCGTGGGGCCGCCGAGGCGCTGCTCGACGTGGACGAGGACCTCGCCCAGGCGCCCGGGCTCGCCGCCGCGGTCACCGACCTGGAGCGCACCACCCAGGCCGAGTTCGTGGACAAGTCGTGACGCGCATCATCGGCGGCCGGGCCGGTGGCCTGCGTCTGCAGACACCCTCCGGCGACCGCACCCGGCCCACCAGCGACCGTGTCCGCGAGGCGCTGTTCTCCGCACTGGAGGCGTGGGCCGGCTCCCTGCACGACCTGCGCTTCCTCGACCTGTACGCCGGCTCGGGGGCCATCGGCCTGGAGGCGTGGTCGCGCGGTGCGAGCGCCGTGACGCTGGTGGAGTCCGACCGGCGCACCGCCGACCTGGTCCGCGCGAACGCCCGTGCGGTGGGCTGCGACGTCGCCGAGGTGGTCGCCCGCGCGGTCGGCAGCGTGCTGGCCGGCCCGGCGCCGGCGCCCTACGACGTGGTGTTCAGCGACCCGCCGTACCCGCTTGCGGAGGAGGAGCTCGCCACGGACCTGGCCCTCCTGGCCGAGCACGGCTGGCTCGCCGGCGGCGCGCTGGTGGTCGTCGAGCGCTCCCGGCGCAGTCCGGAGCCGACCTGGCCCGACGGGCTGGAGCCGCTGCCGGGCAAGCGCCGCCTCAAGAAGTACGGCGAGACCCACCTGTGGCTCGCCGAGACCCCGGAGGACCCGACCGATAGCGTGGAGCCATGACCCGAGCGGTGTGCCCCGGCTCCTTCGACCCGCCCACCCTGGGCCACCTCGACATCTTCCGGCGCGCCGCGGCGCTGTTCGACGAGCTCGTGGTGGCGACGGGCACCAACGTCTCCAAGTCGCGGCTCTTCGACCCCGAGGAGCGCCCGGAGATGCTGCGCGAGGCCACCGCCGACCTGCCGAACGTCACCGTGATGGGCTTCACCGGCCTGATCGTGGACTTCTGCCGCGACATCGACGCCCAGGCGATCGTGAAGGGCCTGCGCGGCGGCAACGACTACGAGTACGAGTCTGCCGATGGCGCAGATGAACGCCCACCTCACCGGTGTGGAGACCATCTTCGTGCCCACCACCGCGAGCCTGGGTTACGTCTCCTCCAGCCTCGTCAAGGAGGTCGCCTCGCTCGGTGGCGACGTGTCCGCGCTGGTCCCGCCCGCGGTCCAGGAGCGCCTCGTCGCCCGGCTGGGGGAGCGGTGAGTGATTTGGTCACGTCCCACCCGTCCCACTACAGTTGCTCCGATGTGTTGTGCCCGGACCTGGAAGTGATCATCTGAACGGCCTGGACCCGAGAGCGCCGCTCGTGCTCGATACTCGCGAGCTCGGCCGCCGCCCGGGGTCCCAGCGTGAGGTGTCGCGGACAGTTCCGGCCCCAGCAGATCTGGGCATCGAAGTCCTCTCCGTCCCCGAGGGCGCGCCGGTCGAGCTCGACCTGCGCCTGGAGGCGGTCATGGAAGGCGTGCTCGTCACCGGTACGGCGAAGGCCGTGCTGGAGGGTGAGTGCGCGCGGTGCCTGGAGGAGATCCGCGAGGACATCGCGGTGACCTTCCAGGAGCCTGTTCGTCTACGACGACATCCGGGACTCCGCGGACGCGGAGGAGGACGACGAGGTCAGCATGCTGCAGGACGACCTGGTCGACCTGGAGCCCCTGCTGCGGGACGCGGTGGTGCTCGCACTGCCGTTCCAGCCCTTGTGCCAGGACGACTGTCCCGGGTTGTGCGTCGAGTGCGGTGCACGGCTGGCGGACGAGCCGGACCACACGCACGAGGCGCCGATCGACCCGCGGTGGGCGGCACTGACCGAGTCTCACGCAAGACCCCACGGACTGAAGAGGCGCTCGCCCCGAGCGCACCCGGAACCAAGGAGAAGACAGTGGCTGTTCCGAAGCGGAAGATGTCGCGCAGCAACACGCGTCACCGTCGCTCGCAGTGGAAGGCTGTCGCCCCGTCGCTGGTGACCTGCGCCAACCCGGCCTGCGGCGCCAAGCACCTCCCGCACCGTGCCTGCGGCACCTGCGGCCAGTACGGCGCGCGCACCGAGCGCCGCCAGGTTCTCTGACCCGGCCCCTCCCGGCTGACAGGGCGCTGGCATCACCGTCTACGACGAGCCTGCGGCGAGCGCTCGGGGATCCCACGCTGGACCCCGAGTCTGCTCGACCGCGCCCTGACGCACCGCTCCTACGCCTACGAGAACGGCGGTCTCCCGACCAACGAGCGCCTCGAGTTCCTCGGTGACTCGGTGCTCGGCGTCGTGGTCACCGAGACGCTCTACCTGAAGCACCCCGATCTCTCCGAGGGCCGGCTCGCCAAGCCTGCGGGCCGCCGTCGTCAACGCCCGCGCGCTGGCGGTCGTCGCCCGTGAGATCGGCCTCGGCGCCCACATCAAGCCTGGGGCGCGGCGAGGAGGCCACCGGTGGTCGCGAGAAGGCATCGATCCTCTCCGACACCGTCGAGGCCGTGATCGGCGCGGTCCACCTCAGCGGCGGCATCGAGGTCTCCGCGCAGGTCGTGCACCTGCTCTTCGACCCGCTCATCGAGGCGGCCTCCGCGCTCGGTGCGGGCCTGGACTGGAAGACCTCCCTGCAGGAGGCTCGCCGCCGACCAGTCCCTCGGCGTGCCCGAGTACGTCATCGAGGACGACGGCCCGGACCACATGAAGACCTTCACCGCGCAGGTGCGGGTCGGCGACAAGGCTCTACGGCAACGGCCACGGCCGCTCCAAGAAGGAGGCCGAGCAGGGCGCCGCCGAGACGGCGTACGGCGAGATCGCCGGCGCCCTCGGCCTCGACCACCACGGCCGCCCGCTCGCGGGCAGGCTGATCCGGACTTGCCCGAGCCTCCCCGAGGTCGAGGTCGTCCGTGCCGGCCTCGAGCGCCACGTCTCCGGTGCCACCATCGCCCTGGTCGAGGTCCTCCACGACCGACCGGTCCGCCGCCATCCCGGCGGGGCCTCCGGCTTCGCCGCCGCCCTGACCGGGCGCCGGATCGAGGGCGCCCGCCGCCGCGGCAAGTACCTCTGGCTCCCGCTCGACAACCCCGACGTGGCCGAGCGTGTCTCCGGCGCCCATGGGGCGCAGCAAGCTCGCCCGGGCGACGCCTCCCGACACCCTGCCGGCCGGCGACGCCCTCCTTGTCCACCTCGGGATGAGCGGCCAGGCTCCTCGTCCAGCCGGTCGACGCCCCGCCCGAGCGGCACCTGCGGGTGCGCTTCGGCCTGACCGGGACCGAGCACGGCCGTGAGCCTGCGCTTCGTCGACCAGCGGATGTTCGGGGGCCTGTCCGTCTCGACCGGCGGCGCCGAGTTCGCCGCACGAGATCGCGCACATCGCCCGCGACCCGCTCGACCCGCTCTTCGACGACGACGCGTTCGTCGTACGGCTGCGCAAGCGGACCTCCGGCGTCAAGCGCCTGCTGCTCGACCAGACCCTGATCTCCGGCGTCGGCAACATCTACGCCGACGAGGCGCTGTGGCGGGCAGGCCTGCACGGCGAGCGTCCCGGTGACCGGCTCACCCGCGCCCAGGCCGTCGCCCTCCTCGGCCACGCGCGGGAGGTGATGACCGCGGCGCTGGCCCAGGGCGGCACGTCCTTCGACGCGCTCTACGTCAACGTCAACGGCGAGTCCGGCTACTTCGCCCGCTCGCTGCACGCCTACGGCCGGGAGAACGAGCCCTGTGACCGGTGCGGCACGCCGATCCGCCGGGTGGCGTTCATGAACCGCTCGTCGTACTTCTGCCCGCGCTGCCAGCCGGTGCCCCGACGGCGGTCCGCGCGCGTTTGACCACGGGCTCCCGAGGTGGGACTCTTGGAGACGGCCCCTGCCGGGGCCGCGACCTCACGAACCGGAAGGCTCAACTTCATGGCCAAGGCGCTGATCGGTCACCTGAACAGCGACCTCCGCGACCCCCGTCTCGCCGTCGAGAACGCTCGTCTGCGCAACCGGGTCGCCGGTCTGGAGTCCCTCGTCCTCCGCCTCTCGGAGGAGAACGACAAGGCTGATGTCGGCGCGCGCCGCCGAGATCCTGACGGGCGACGCCGCGGAGATGCAGCCCGCCTGAGTCAGCAGGCTCCTCAGGTACGACACACGGACCACCTCGCCCTCCGGGCACGGTGGTCCGTCCCGTTTTCCACAGGCCGAGGTGCGCTTGTGGAGAGGCGTCTCCGGACTTCGTCCTCCCGGCGCACCATGGCCGCGCTTCCCCGACCGGGGAACGCGATCGTGATCCCGCCGGCCTCGCGCGGGCACAGCAGGGCGCAGCGGCGACTCGCGCTCGCGCACGCGCTCGACGACGTACCGGTCCTGGTGGTGGAGGCGCGCTCGCCGTCGACGGCCGCGGAGGACACGGTCCGCAAGTCGGTCGAGTACCTCCAGGCGGGCATCGCGCACTACTGGCTCGTGGACCGGACGAACCGCGTGCTGATCGCCTTCGGCAACGCCGGCGACGGGTGGGAGGTCGCGCTCCGGCTCGACGTCGACCCTCCCATCGGGGCGGTCGACATCGCGGGGCACGGAACGGTCCGCCTCGACCTCCCGGCGCTCCTCGACGGCTGAGGCCGCAAATCCGTTTGGCGGAGCGGTCCTCCGCCGCATAGCGTCCTGTCCTTGTGAGCCGGGTCGTCGAAGCAGTCGCTCCGGCCCGCCTCGGCCGGGACTTCCGGGTGCTCATGGCCTCGACCTGGATCAGCAACCTGGGCGACGGGATCGCCCTCGCGGCCGGTCCGCTGCTGGTCGCCTCGCAGACCCGCTCTCCGGCGCTGGTGTCGATGGCGCTGCTGCTCGTCGGGTTGCCCTGGCTGCTCTTCGGCCTGCTCGCCGGCGCTGTCGCCGACCGGGTGGACCGGCAGCGGATGGTGCTGGTCGCCAACTCCTTGCGGGTGGTCGTGCTGCTCGCCCTCGTCGGCTCGATCGTCACCGGCGTGGTCAGCATCGCGGTGGTGCTGGGCGCCATGTTCCTGCTCGGTACGGCGGAGGTGTTCGCCGACACGGCCTACCGCACCTTCCTCCCGATGCTCGTCGAGAAGCGCGACCTGGGCATCGCGAACGCCCGCCTGCAGGCCGGCTTCATCACGCTCAACCAGTTCGCGGGGGCCCCGATCGGTGCCGCCTTGTTCGCGCTGGGGATGGCCGTGCCCTTCGGGGTGCAGATCGGGTGCGGGCTGCTCGCCGTCGTACTGGTGTCGCGGATGGCGCTGCCGCCGGGCCCCGTGCGCGGCGAGGTCGACACCCACGTGCTGCGCGACATCGCCGACGGGGTGCGCTGGCTGATGGGCCACCCCCCGGTGCGCACCCTGGCGCTGGTGATCGTGACCTTCAACGTGACCTGGGCGGCGTCCTGGTCGGTGCTCGTGCTGTGGTCCCTCGACGTGCTGCACATGGGCCCGGTCGGCTACGGCCTGCTGACCACGGCGTCGGCCGCGGGAGGGCTGGTCGCGACCCTCCTGTACGGACGCCTGGAGCGCCGCGTCCCGCTCGCCACCCTGATGCGGACCTGCCTGTCCCTGGAGGTGCTCATGCACCTGGGCTTCGCGGTGACGACGACGGCCTGGATAGCGGTGCTCATCATGTTCGGCTTCGGCCTCTACGCCTTCGTGTGGGGCACCCTCTCCCAGGCGATCCGGCAGCGGGCCGTGCCGCGGGAGTACCAGGGCCGGGTGGGCTCGGTCTACAGCGTCGCGATCTACGGCGGCGTCGTGGCGGGCAGCGCGCTCGGCGGCCTGATCGCCGAGCGCGGCGGCATCACCGCGCCGTTCTGGTTCGCCTTCGCCGGATCCGGGCTGACCCTGCTGCTCGTGTGGCGCCAGCTCGGCCACATCGCCCACGTGGACGACGACACACGGGTGCAGGCGCCGGAGGCGGGCGCGGGGTAGCCTGGGCACCGCCGAGCCTTCCCCCGCGTCGGACCGACCTGACGATCCCCGAAGGGAGCCTGCGTGTACCTGAAGAGCCTGACCCTCAAGGGGTTCAAGTCCTTCGCCTCCGCGACCACGCTCCAGCTCGAGCCCGGCATCACCTGCATCGTGGGGCCCAACGGTTCCGGCAAGTCCAACGTGGTCGACGCGCTCGCCTGGGTGATGGGCGAGGCCAGCGCCAAGAGCCTGCGCGGCGGCAAGATGGACGACGTCATCTTCGCCGGCACGTCCGGCCGCCCGCCCCTGGGCCGGGCCGAGGTCGTGCTGACCATCGACAACTCCGACGGCGCGCTGCCGATCGACTACTCCGAGGTGACGATCAGCCGGACGATGTTCCGCACCGGCGGCTCGGAGTACGCCATCAACGGCACGACCTGCCGTCTGCTCGACGTGCAGGAGTCTGCTCAGCGACTCCGGCATCGGCCGCGAGATGCACGTCATCGTCGGCCAGGGCCAGGCTCGACCAGATCCTGCACGCGACGCCGGAGGACCGGCGCGGGTTCATCGAGGAGGCCGCCGGCGTCCTCAAGCATCGCAAGCGCAAGGAGAAGGCGCTGCGGAAGCTCGGACTCCACCGAGGGCAACCTCAACCGGCTCAACGACCTGCTCAGCGAGATCCGTCGCCAGGCTCAAGCCGCTGGGCCGCCAGGCCGAGGTGGCCCGGCGTGCGGCGACGGTCCAGGCCGACGTGCGCGACGCCCGGGCGCGGCTGCTCGCCGACGACCTGGTCACCGCGCGCACCGCGCTGGAGCAGGAGCTCGCCGACGAGAGCGTGCTGCTCGCCCGCCGCCAGGAGGTCGAGAGCGCCATCGCGCAGGCCCGCGAGCAGGAGGGCCGGCTCGAGGCCGCGCTGCGCGAGGACCTGCCCGCGCTCTCGGCCGCGCAGGAGACGCTGTCCTCGCTGAACGCACTGCGCGAGCGCTTCCGCGGCACCCAGAGCCTGGCCGCCGAGCGGGTGCGCAACGCCGCCGGGGCGGAGGCCGAGGACGAGCAGGGCGGTGCCGGCAGGGATCCCGACGAGACTCGACGCCGAGGCCGCGCGGCTCGCCGCTCAAGAGGCGGAGATCACCGCCCAGGTCGCCGAGCAGCAGACCGCCCTGGAGCAGGCCGTCGCCGGCCGTCGTACGGCGGAGGAGGCGGCAGCCACCGAGGAGCGCCGCGTCGCCGGGCTGCTCCGCGCCGCCGCCGACCGGCGCGAGGGTCTGGCCCGGCTGCACGGCCAGGTCAACACGCTGCGCTCCCGGGCCACCTCCTCGGAGGAGGAGATCGGCCGGCTGGAGGCCGCGCGCACGGACGCCGTCGCGCGCGCCGACAAGGCCCAGCGCGACTTCACCGCGCTGGAGACCCGGGTCGCCGGTCTCGACGCCGGCGAGGAGGGCCTGGACGCCGAGCACGAGGGCGCCGTCTCCGCGCTCGACGACATCGAGGAGCGCCTCGCCAAGGTCCGCGAGGAGGCCCAGCAGGCCGACCGCGACAAGGCCGGGCTGACCGCCCGCAAGGAGGCCCTGGAGCTCGGCCTGTCCCGCAAGGACGGCGCCGGCGCGCTGCTCGCCGCGACCGACACGGTCTCCGGCCTGCTCGGCTCGGTTGCGGCGCTGGTGACGGTCCGCCCGGGCTACGAGGGCGCGGTCGCCGCCGCGCTCGGTGCCGCCGCCGACGCGGTCGCGGTCACCGACACCGACTCCGCGGTCGCCGCCATCGACCACCTGAAGTCCGACGACCTGGGCCGCGCCGGGCTGCTGCTCGGCGGGGGAGAGGCCGAGTCGGTCGACACCTGGCCTGCCCTGCCCACCGGCACGTCGTACGCCGCCGGGGTGGTGGAGTGCCCCGCCCAGGTCCGCCCGGCGCTCGACCGGCTGCTGCGCAAGGTCGCGGTCGTCGACGACCTGCCCGCCGCCCGGGCCCTGGTCGCGGACCTGCCTGACGTGGTGGCCGTGACCCGCGACGGCGACCTGCTCGGGGCGCACTTCGCCTCCGGTGGCTCGAACGCCACGCAGAGCCTGATCGAGATCCAGGCGGCCGTCGACGAGGCGACGGAGGCGCTGGCCGAGGCCGTCGCCGCCGCCGAGCGGCTCGCCTTCGACCTGGCCCGGCTGGAGAGCGAGCGCGCCGAGGCCCAGCAGCGCGCCGACGTCGCGCTCGCCAAGCTCGCACGAGTCCGACGCGACCCTGGCCGCCGTGGCCGAGGAGCCTGGGCCAGTACGGCTCGCTCGCCCGGGCTGCCCGGGCCGAGGCCGACCGGCTCACCGACGCCATCGCCCAGGCGGAGAGCCTCCCGCGAGCAGGCCCTGGTCGGCCTCGCCGAGCCTGGAGCAGCGCCTCGCTGCCGCCGAGCAGGACGGCGGCGAGGAGGAGCCGGACACCACCGAGCAGGAGCGCCTCGTCGAGGCCACCCGCGCGGCCCGGCAGAGCGAGATGGAGGCGCGGCTGGCGTTGCGCACCTCCGAGGAGCGCGGCCGTGCCCTGCACGGCCGGGTCGAGCAGATGCGCAAGGCAGCGGAGGCCGAGCGTGCCGCCCGGGCCCGGGCGGCGGAGCGCCGGGCGCGGCTGATCGCCGAGGGCCGGGCCGGTCAGGCGGTGGCGAGCGCGGCGTCGTACGTCCTGGCGCGGCTGGAGGCCTCCGTCGCCCAGGCGGCCGAGCGCCGGCAGGGCGTCGAGGACTCCCGCCGGGGCCGCGAGCAGGAGCCTGACCACCGTGCGGCAGTCGCTGCGTGAGCCTGGGCAAGGAGCCTCGAGGAGCCTGGTCGACTCGGTGCACCGCGACGAGATGGCCCGCGCCCAGCAGCGGATGCGGATCGAGCAGATCGAGACCAAGGCGCTCGAGGAGCCTCGGCCTGGAGCCGGACGGCCTGGTCGCCGACTACGGCCCGGACCTGCCGGTGCCTGTGCTCGAGCCGCCCGCGGAGGGGGAGGAGCCGGCGGAGGACGCCGAGCCCCGCACCGTGCCCTACGTCCGCGAGGAGCAGGTCAAGCGGCTGCGCTCGGCGGAGAAGGCGCTCAACATGCTCGGCCGGGTCAACCCGCTGGCGCTGGAGGAGTTCTCCGCGATGGAGGAGCGCCACCAGTTCCTCTCCGAGCAGCCTGGAGGACCTGCGCCAGACCCGCAAGGACCTGCTCGACATCGTCAAGGACGTCGACGCCCGGGTGGAGCAGGTCTTCACCGAGGCGTACGCCGACGTGACCAAGGCCTTCGACCAGACCTTCGCCCGGCTCTTCCCCGGCGGTGAGGGGCGGCTGGTCCTCACCGACCCCCATGACATGCTCACCACCGGCATCGAGGTCGAGGCGCGCCCGCCCGGCAAGAAGGTCAAGCGCCTCTCGCTGCTCTCCGGCGGCGAGCGCTCGCTGGTCGCGGTCGCCTTCCTGGTCGCGCTGTTCAAGGCCCGGCCCTCGCCGTTCTACATCCTCGACGAGGTCGAGGCCGCGCTCGACGACACCAACCTGGGCCGGCTCCTGGAGATCTACGAGGAGCCTGCGGGAGAACTCCCAGGCTCCTCGTGATCACCCACCAGAAGCGGACCATGGAGGTCGGCGACGCGCTCTACGGCGTCACCATGCGCGGCGACGGCGTCTCGGCCGTGATCAGCCAGCGGCTCCGTCAGGAGTCCGCGTGAGCGATCCCGATCGCAGCCGGCCGACGCGCTCGTCGTACCGGGTCTGGCGGACGGCGACCACGCGCTGGTCGGACGACGACGTCTACGGCCACCTCAACAACGCGCGCTACTTCGACCTCATCGACACCGCCGTCAACGCCCACCTGCACGACGCCACCGGCAGCGACATCCGGACGCTGCCGGCCATCGGCGTCGTCGCGGAGGTCACCTGCCGGTACTTCGCGGAGATGGGCTACCCGCGACCGATCGAGATGGGCCTGGCCGTCGAGCGGCTCGGCACCTCCTCGGTCGTCTACCGGGTCGGGCTGTTCCAGGGCGACGGCGACGAGGCGTGCGCGGAGGGCCGCTTCGTGCACGTCTACGTCGACAACACCGACCCCGCGCGCCCCACGACCCCGGTCCCCGACGCGATCCGCGCGGTCCTCTCCCCACTCGTGGTGTGACCTCGGCCTCGTCGTGACCGGTTCCGGTGCCGCCGGTGCCGGATTCGTTGGCCCGGCGAGGCAGGATGGGAGACGAAGGCCGATCCCTACTCGGAGGAGTCGAAGTGCTGTTCGTCGCGCTGGCCATCCTGCTCAGCCTCGTTGTCTCGGGCGCCGTCGCCCTCTACGTCGCCTACCCGCACCGCGGCGAGCGCGTCCCCGGTGTCCCGTGGATCGGTGACGCGATGGCCAAGGCCGCGGACGCCGCGCCGGTGATCGAGGACGAGGAGCGCGACCTCCTGCGCCTGCAGTAGCCCCCGCGTGGTGGGATAGGGCCATGGAGTGGCTCTACCTGATCATCGGGATCGCCGTCGTCGGCGTGCTCGCCGTCGCCGGCTTCGTCACCACCCGGGTACGACGCCCCGGGCGCCTCCCCGAGCAGGCGCCGACCGACGTCATCACCCCCCGCGCCGCCGACCGTCGAGGTCCCGGTCGAGGAGCCCGCGGTCGAGGAGCCGGTCGCTCCTCCCGCGCCCACCGCGCCGACGGTCGAGGCGCCCGAGAAGCCCGCCTCCCGCCTGGTCCGGCTGCGCCAGCGCCTTGCCGGCTCCAACGCGCTGGGCCGCGGCCTGCTCAGCCTGCTCAGCCGCGACCGAACTCGACGAGGACACCTGGGAGGCCATCGAGGACCTCCTCATCGGCGCCGACATCGGCGTGCAGCCCACCCAGGAGCTCGTCGAGCGGCTGCGCACCCGGTTGCGGGTCGAGGGCGGCCAGGTCGCCGACGCCCGCACCGTGCTCCGCGAGGAGCCTGATCAACCTGGTGGACCCGTCGATGGATCGCGCGCTGCACGTCAGCGGCGAGAGCGCCCCGGGCGTCGTTCTGGTCGTCGGGGTGAACGGCACCGGCAAGACCACGACCGTCGGCAAGGCTCGCCCGGATCCTGGTCGCCGACGAGCGCACCGCCCTGCTCGCCGCCGCCGACACCTTCCGCGCCGCCGCCGCCGACCAGCCTGTCCACCTGGGGCGAGCGGGTCGGCGTCGAGGTCGTCCGCGGCCCCGAGGGCGGGGACCCCGCCAGCGTCGCCTTCGACGCCGTCAAGGAGGGCATGGACCGCGGCGTCGACACGGTCGTCGTCGACACCGCCGGCCGCCTGCAGAACAAGGCCGGCCTGATGGACGAGTCTCGGCAAGGTCAAGCGGGTCCTGGAGAAACAGGCCCCGGTCACCGAGGTGCTGCTCGTGCTCGACGCCACCACCGGCCAGAACGGCCTGATCCAGGCCAAGGTCTTCTCCGAGGTCGTCGACGTCACCGGCATCGTGCTCACCAAGCTCGACGGCTCCGCCAAGGGCGGGATCGTGGTGGCCGTGCAGCGCCGACTCGGCGTGCCGGTCAAGCCTGGTCGGGCTCGGCGAGGGCCCGGACGACCTGGCGCCGTTCGACCCGGCGGCGTTCGTGGACGCGCTGCTCAGCCTGACCTCGTCGCCGCGCGGACGTACCTGCCCGCCGGACCGGGAATGCGCGCCTCACCGGCCTGGTGAGCCACCCCTCTCGCACCATGTCCGCGCGAGTACGACGCGCGCCGGCGACATGACCTCGTAACGCGCCTGCAGATCTCGTTACACCCGCGAAACACGCGCCCGTGCCGGCCGAAACCAACGGCGACCAGCCTTCGGGGCATGGAAAACGGCTACTACACCTGGATGCTGGTGTCGGCCTCGCTCGTCCTCTTGATGACCGCCCCCGGCCTGGCGCTCTTCTACGGCGGCATGAGCCGGACCAAGTCCGTCCTCAACATGCTGATGATGTCGTTCACCGCCCTCGGCGTGGTCGGCATCGTCTATGCCCTCTGGGGCTGGTCGATGTCGTACAGCGCGACCTTCAAGGACGTCGACGGTCACACGGGCAAGGAGATCGCGAAGCTCTTCGCCAACCCCCTTCCACGAGTTCGGCCTGGAGCGCACGGACCCGGCGAACTACGTGTTCGTGGCCTTCCAGCCTGACCTTCGCGGTGATCACCGCGGCGCTGATCAGCGGCGCGGTGGCGGACCGGCTCAAGTTCTCGGCGTGGCTGGTGTTCCTGCCGATCTGGGTGACGCTGTCGTACTTCCCGCTGGCGCACATGGTGTGGGGCGGCGGCTTCCTCAGCGGCGTGCAGGGCGGCCTGGCCGACCTGTTGTTCTCCGGACCGGACGGCGCGGAGGTCGCGCCGATCGACTACGCCGGCGGCACGGTCGTGCACATCAACGCGGGTGTCGCTGGTCTGGTCCTGGCGCTGCTGCTCGGCAAGCGGATCGGCTTCGGCAAGGAGCCGATGAAGCCGCACAACCTGACCCTCACCATGATCGGCGCGGGCCTGCTGTGGTTCGGCTGGTTCGGCTTCAACGTCGGCTCGATCGTCGACCTGGACAAGTACACGACCGAGACCGGCCTGGTCTGGCTCAACACCACGCTGGCCACCTGCGCCGCGATGATGGGCTGGCTGCTGGTCGAGAAGGCTCCGCGACGGCCACGCCACTTCCCTCGGCGCGGCGTCCGGCGTCGTCGCCGGCCTGGTCGCGATCACCCCGGCCTGCGGCAACCTGGTGCCCTGGAGCTCGATCGTGCTCGGCCTGGTCGCCGGCGGTGTGTGCGCCCTGGCGGTGGGCCTGAAGTACCGGTTCGGCTACGACGACTCGCTGGACGTCGTCGGCGTCCACCTGGTCGGCGGCCTGATCGGCACGATCGGTGTCGGCTTCCTGGCCTCCAACGACGGTGGGCTGCTCACCGGCGGTGGTGCCAAGCAGCTCGTCGTGCAGGTGGCGGTCGCGGCCTTCGCGGTGGTCTGGTCCGGCATCGCCACCCTCGTGGTCGGGCTGGCCATCAAGTACACGATCGGGCTGCGGCTCGACCCCGACGACGAGGTCGAGGGCATCGACTTCGTCGAGCACGGTGAGTCCGCCTACGACCTCGGCACCGGCGGCGGCGCCCGTCGGTCCTCGGTCCTCATCCCCTGAAGCGAGAGGTAGCGCGCATGAAGCCTGGTCACGGCGGTCATCAAGCCGCACAAGTGGGAGGACGTCCGCGAGGCCCTCGAGTCCTTCGGCGTCACCGGGATGACGGTGAGCGAGGTCAGCGGCTACGGCCGCCAGAAGGGCCACACCGAGGTCTACCGCGGCGCGGAGTACGACATCGCGCTGGTGCCCAAGATCCGGATCGAGATCGTCGTGGACGACGCCGACACCGAGGACGTCGTCGGCATCGTCACCAAGACGGCGCACACCGGCCGGATCGGCGACGGCAAGGTCTGGGTGAGCCCGGTCGACACCGTGGTGCGGGTGCGCACGGGCGACAAGGACACCGCGGCCCTCTAGGACGACGGCGGTACGGCGGCCTCCTGGCGGAGCGCGCGCAGCACCTCGAGCTCGCGCTCGATGTCGCGCCGCTTCGCCTCGAGGCGTGCCACCTGCTCGGCGAGCAGCCGGTCCATCACCTCGGTGCGCTCGGCCGGGGACGCCTCCAGGCAGGGGAGCAGACTCGGCGACGCTGATGCTGCACAGCCCCGCGGCGAAGAGGTGCTGGATGAGGACCACCCGCTCGACCATCGTGGGCTCGAAGTTCCGCCACCCGCCGGGGGTGCGCGTCGAGCGCACCAGTCCCTGCTCCTCGTAGTAGCGCAGCGACCGCGGGCTGACCCCGGTCTCCTGCGCGAGCCTCGCCGATCCGCATCTCGCCTCCTCCCGGCAGTCTTGCACCTGACACCAGTGTGAGGTCCGAGCCTGGTCCGGTCGCGTCCCGGCGGGGGACGCCGGAGGCAGGAGAGATCTTCGTGCACTGGTTCTACCTCGGCATCGCGGTGCTGTTCGAGATCGGCGTCGCCCTCGCGGCCGGCCGCGCGGACGGCTTCACCCGGCGCGGCTGGACGGCGGTCACGCTGCTCAGCGGCGCGGCCGCGACGTACGCCCTCAGCAGGGCGCTGCTCACCTTCGACGTCGGCGTCGGCTACGCCCTGTGGACCTCGGCAGCCGGGGTCGGGATCACCGTCGTCGGCATGCTGCTCGGTCAGCGGATCACCGCTCGCCAGCCTGGTGGGCATCGGCGTGGTGATCGTCGGAGTCGTCGGGCTCCAGGCCAGCGGAGCGACCCGGTGAGCCGCTCGTGGGCGGTGCTCCTGCTCGCGGGCGCCTTCGAGGTCGGCTACGCGCTCGCGGTGGGCGGCAGCCACGGGTTCACCCGGCCGCTGTGGTCGCTGGCCGCCGCGGTCTTCTTCCTGATGACCCTGGCGGCGCTGAGCGTCGCGCTGCGGGGCATCGACGTCGGGGTCGGGTACGCCGTGTGGGCCGGGATCGGCTCGGTCGGAGCGGCCCTGCTCGGCCCGGTCCTGTTCGACGACAGCCTCACGCCGCAGCGGGCCGCGTGGCTGGCCGTGATCGTGGCCGGGGTGGTCTGGCTCAAGGCTCGCCGACCGGCCGGCCGAGGCCGAGGAGCCATTCACGACCGTGTAACGCTGGCCGGGAGACCTGTTACACGCGCGAAACATTCCGCCCGCAAAGTGGCGGGATGCCTCAACCGCTCCTGGCGTCCGCCGCCGCGGCCACCTCCTCCGGTGACACCGCGTGGCTGCTCGCCGCTGCTGCCCTGGTCCTGCTGATGGCCCCCGGCCTGGCGTTCTTCTACGGCGGCATGGTCCGCTCCAAGAGCGTCCTCAACATGATGATGATGGTCTTCGGCGCGCTCGCCGTGGTCATGGTCGTGTGGGTGCTGGTCGGCTACTCCATCGCGTTCGGCGACGACCTCGGCGGCGGGCTGCTCGGCGACCCGACGCAGTACGCCGGCTTCAAGGGCATGCTCGAGGCGGACCCGGGCGCGGCGTACCCGATCACCATCTTCGCGGCCTTCCAGGGCCTCTTCGCGGTGATCACCGTCGGCCTGATCGCGGGCGCGATCGCGGACCGGACCCGGTTCGGGACCTGGCTGGTGTTCGCGGCGCTGTGGACGGTGCTGGTCTACGCACCGGTCGCGCACTGGATCTTCGACTTCACCTCCGGCGACCACGTGGGCGGCTGGATGGCCAACAAGCTCGGTGCCCTCGACTTCGCCGGAGGTACGGCGGTCGAGATCAACTCCGGCGCCGCGGGCCTCGCCGCCGCACTGGTGCTCGGCCGGCGGGTCGGCTTCGGCCGCGACCCCATGAAGCCGCACAACCTGACCCTGGTCATGGTCGGTGCCGGCCTGCTGTGGTTCGGCTGGTTCGGGTTCAACGCGGGCTCCGCGCTCGCGGCGAACAACACCGCGGCCATCGTCTTCGTCAACACGCTGCTCGCCGGCTGCACCGGCCTGCTCGCCTGGCTCGCGGTCGAGCGCTTCCGCGACGGCCACGCGACGTCCTTCGGCGCGGCCTCGGGCGTGGTCGCCGGCCTGGTCGCGATCACGCCGTCCTGCGGCTCGGTGACGCCGATCGGCGCGATGCTCGTCGGGCTCGCCGCGGGCTCCGTCTGCGCCCTGGCGGTGGGCCTCAAGTACACCTTCAGGTACGACGACTCGCTGGACGTCGTGGGGGTCCACCTGGTCGGCGGTCTGGTCGGCACGATCATCATCGGCCTGCTGGCGTCCTCGGACGTGACCAGCGTCGACGGCCTGTTCTACGGCGGCGGCGCGGACCAGGCTCGGCAAGCAGACTCGTCGCCGCCGGCGCGACCCTGGCGTACTCCTTCACCGCCACGGCGATCCTGGTCTGGGTGCTGGAGAAGACGATCGGCTTCCGCGTCGACCCGGAGCACGAGGTGGCCGGTGTGGACCTCGTGATCCACGCGGAGACGGCGTACGACCTGCATGTCACCGGCGGTGCCCGGCCCCATTTCGGCCCCAGTACTGGCACGCTCTAGCCATGAAGCCTGATCAGCGCGGTCGTGAAGCCGCACAAGTGGGAAGACGTGCGGCAGGCGCTCGAGGCCGTCGGCGTCAACGGGATGACCGTCAGCGAGGTCAGCGGCTACGGCCGGCAGAAGGGCCACACCGAGGTCTACCGCGGCGCGGAGTACGACATCGCGATGGTGCCGAAGGTGCGCATCGAGATCGTCGCCGACGACCACGACGTGGAGCAGATCGTCGAGACGATCACCCGCGCCGCGCAGACCGGCAAGGTCGGCGACGGCAAGATCTGGGTGACCCCCGTCGAGTCGGTCGTGCGGGTGCGCACCGGCGACACCGGCCCCGCGGCCGTCTGAGCCGCGCGTGACCGCTGCCGATCGGGTCGCTCGCACGGAGTCCGCCGACGCCTTGTGCGTCAAGGCGTACGACGACGCGGGCGGTCTCGACGCGGGCGCGGCCCTGGTCGCGGTGGGCGGCTACGGACGCGGTGACATGGCGCCCTTCTCCGACCTCGACCTGGTCCTCGTCTCCGCCGAGGGCGTCGCCGAGGAGCCTGGGGGAGCGCTGGGCCGAGATCGCCGGGCAGGTCTGGTACCCGCTGTGGGACTCCGGCGCCAGGCTCGACCACTCGGTGCGCTCGCTCCCGGAGATGCTGACCGCCGCCGAGGCGGACGTGCGCGTCGCCTCCGGCCTGCTCGACGTGCGCCACGTCGCGGGCGACCCGAGCCTGACCATCCGGCTGCGGACCACGATCCTCGCGCAGTGGCGCCGACAGGCCCGGCAGCGCCTGCCCGAGCCTGCACGAGTCGGTGCGCAACCGGCACCGGCTGGCCGGTGAGCCTGGCGCACCTGTCGATGCCCGACCTCAAGGAGTCCGAGGGCGGCCTGCGCGACGCGACCGTGCTCAAGAGCCTGACCGCGACCTGGCTGGTCGACGTGCCGGCAGCCGACCTGGAGCGCTGCCGGATGCAGGCTGCTCGACGTGCGCGACGTGCTCCACGGCGCCGCGGGCCGGGCCACCGACCGGATCGCCCCGGAGCACTGGCAGCCGCTCGCCGACGGCCTCGGGCTGGCCGACGAGCGCGCGGCGCAGCGCTACGTCCGCGAGCTCGGCCGCCGGGTCACCCACCTGTCGCGGCTGGCCTGGCGCCGCACCGACGACGCCCTGCGCCGTACGCCGGCCGCGAAGCCGCGACGCCCCGCGCTCGACCGCATCGCCCCCGGGGTGGCGCTCTCCCAGGGCGAGGTGGTCCTCGACAAGGGCGCTCGCCCGGGTGAGGACCCGGTGCTGCTGCTGCGCGCAGCCGCGGAGGCGGCGACCCGCGACGTCGTGCTGGCGCCGCCGACCGCGGCCCGGCTGGTGCGCGAGTGCGCACCGCTGCCCAGCCCGTGGCCGGACGAGGCGCGCCAGCAGATGGTGCGCCTGCTCGCCGCGGGCCGCGGCCTGCTCGGGGTGTGGGAGACCCTGGAGGAGACCGGTGCGCTGGTGCGGATCCTGCCCGAGTGGGAGCGGATCCGGCTGCTGCCCCACGCCTCGGCCATCCACCGCTTCACCGTGGACCGGCACGTCGTGGAAACCTGCGTCGAGGCCTCCGCGCTGATCCGCGAGGTGTCCCGGCCCGACGTGCTCGTGGTGGCGGCGCTGCTGCACGACATCGGCAAGGGCGGGCTCACCGAGCACAGCGTCGCCGGCGCGCCGATCGCGCGGGAGATCGCCGAGCGGATGGGCTTCGGCGCCGAGGAGGTCGACCTGATCGGCCAGGCTCGTGCGCTGGCACCTGCTGCTCGCCGACCTGGCCACCACCCGCGATCCCGACGACCCGGCCACCATCGAGGCGCTCACCGAGCACGTGCCGACACCCGAGGCGCTCGCGCTGCTCACCGCGCTCACCGAGGCCGACGCCAAGGCGGCCTCGGCCAAGGCCTGGTCGTCGTGGCGCGCCGGGCTGGTCCTCGACCTGTCCCGCCGGGCCCGGTCCGCGCTGCAGCAGGGGAGCGTGCCGCCGGCCTTCCCGGTCGAGGAGATCGAGGTCCCCGCCCTCGCCCTGAGCGGCGACATCGCGATCACCGTCGAGCCCGTCGTCGACGGCTCCCGGGTCACCCTGGTGGCGCCGGACCGGGTCGGCCTGCTGGCCGACGTCGCGGCGATGTTCGCCCTGCGGCGGGTTCCCGTGCGGGCCGCGCGGATCTGGTCCCAGGAGGAGTTCGCCGTCTCCGCCTGGGACGTCGCCGACGAGCGCCTCGACCCCGGTGCCCTGCGCGACCAGGCTCGACGGTATCCAGGCCCGCCGGGTCGACCCGGCCACCCGGCTCGCGCCGCGGCCGGTGCCGGAGGGGGGAGCCTGGACCCGACCGTCGTCGTCCGGCCGGAGGCGAGCGACCACGCCACGGTCATCGAGGTGCGCGCGGCTGACCGCCTCGGCGTCGTCTACCAGGTGAGCGCCGCCCTTGCCGGGCTCGCCATGACGGTGCGCTCGGCACACGTCTCGACGCTGGGCCCGCAGGCGGTGGACGTCTTCTACGTCCAGGAGGAGGCCGCGGGGGGCGCTCTCGGAGACCCGCGCCGCCGAGGCCGCCCACGCGGTCCGGGCGGCCATCACCGGAGCCTGATCCGCGCGACCTTCTTGACGAGGTCCACGACCACCGGCGGCTCGTCGTCCTCCAGGTTCGGGATGACGGCGCCCTGGTTCTGGTGCGACTTCAGGTCCTGGTCGGCGCGGGCCCGGGCGGGGTCGAAGACGTCGATGAAGCCTCCCGAGCCCGTCGGCCATCCCGCCGGAGGTCGCGCCACCACTGCGCAGGACCCGGTTGCCGGCGAGCACGACGAGGACGAACAGCACCAGCGCGCCACCGGCGAGCACCAGCACCGTCGTCATCTCGCCACTGTAGGCCAGCCCGCCTCAGCAGCAGCGCGACCGCGGGTTGCGCTCCCGGTGCTCGGCCCGGTGCCGCTCCCAGGCGCGCCGGGTCATCGGGGCGCTGCCGGACGCGGCGCACCGGGCGACGTACTCGTCCCAGCGGGCCTCGCCGGTCGCCTCGCGGACGTACCAGCGCAGGCCGCGCCAGGCGCGCACGACGAGGCTCATGTCCGCGCCTCCTCCCATTCTCGTACGGCGGCCTTCTCCTGCGCCGTGGCGAAGAAGTCGGCCGGGGCGACGATCGCCGAGGGAGTCGGTGGCACCTCGGTCGTCGGCAGCGAGCCGGCCCGCAGCGCTCGCACCCACACCACCGCGGCGTTGGCCACCACGATCAGCACCAGGATCGCGAAGGCGAGCCTGCAGGACGCCGTTGGTGGTGGAGTTGGTGATCACCTGACCCATCTGGTCGGCGTCCTTTGCGGGAGCGAGGAGTCGGCCGGCGTCCCGGGCGTCGCGATAGCGGTCGGCCTGGGCGAAGTACCCGATCGCGGGGTTGTCGGAGAACACCTTCTGCCAGGACGCGGTCATCGTCGCGGCCAGGTCCCACGCGAGCGGGACGAGCGGAACCCATGCCCACCGGGCCTTGCCGTGCTTGAGCAGCAGGGTCACGCACAGCACCAGCGCGATGGCGGCGAGCAGACTGGTTGCTGATGCCGAACAGCGGGAACAGGCTGGTTGATGCCGCCGAGCGGGTCGGTCACGCCGACGTAGAGCATGTAGCCCCACGCCGCCACGACGACGGCGCTGGCGCCCCAGGCGGCGGGCTTCCACGAGGTGTCGCCGAAGCGCGGCCAGAAGTTGCCGATCGTGTCCTGCAGCATGAAGCGCCCGACCCGGGTGCCGGCGTCGACGGCGGTGAGGATGAAGAGCGCCTCGAACATGATCGAGAAGTGGTACCAGAACGCCGCCAGCCCACCCCCGAACGCGTCGGTGAAGATCTGCGAGATGCCGACCGCCAGGGTGGGTGCGCCGCCCGTGCGCGAGACCAGCGTCGGCTCCTGGACGGCCGCCGCGGCCTGCGTGAGCGTGTCGGGGGACAGGGTGAAGCCCAGGTTGCCGACGAACTCCGCGGCACTCGCCGCGGTGCCGCCGGTCGCGCCGGCGGGGCTGTTCATCGCGAAGTAGAGACCCTGGTCGATCACGCAGGCCGCGATCAGTGCGCTGATGGCGACGAAGGACTCCATCAGCATGCCGCCGTAGCCGATCATCCGGACCTGGCTCTCCTTGGCGATCATCTTCGGCGTCGTACCGGAGGCGATGAGGGCGTGGAACCCGGAGAGCGCGCCGCAGGCGATGGTGATGAAGACGAAGGGGAAGAGCTTTGCCGGCGAAGACCGGTCCGTCACCGTCCATCGCGAAGGAGGTGATGTCGTCGTTGGCGAGCACGGGCCGGGCCAGCACCAGGCCGACGGCGAGCAGCAGGATCACCCCGACCTTCATGAACGTCGAGAGGTAGTCGCGCGGCGTGAGCAGCATCCACACCGGCAGCACGGAGGCGACGAAGCCGTAGACGATCAGGCAGATCGTCAGCGTCTCGTGCGAGAGGGTGAGTGCGTCGCCGAGCCCGGTGTCGTCGATCCAGCCCCCGACGATGATGGCGAGCAGGAGCAGGGCCACACCGATCGCGGTGGCCTCGCTCACCCGGCCCGGGCGCAGGTAGCGGAGGTAGACGCCCATGAAGAGCGCGATCGGGATCGTCAACCCGATCGAGAACACGCCCCACGGAGACTCCGCGAGCGCGTTGACCACGACCAGCGCGAGGACCGCCAGGATGATGATCATGATGGCGAAGACCGCCACCAGCGCGGCCGTGCCCCCGACCACGCCGATCTCGTCGCGGACCATCTGCCCGAGGCTCTTGCCGTCGCGGCGCATCGAGAAGAAGAGCACCATCATGTCCTGGACGGCGCCCGCCAGGATGACGCCGACGATGATCCAGATCGTGCCGGGCAGGTAGCCCATCTGGGCAGCGAGCACCGGACCGACGAGCGGTCCGGCGCCGGCGATCGCGGCGAAGTGGTGCCCGAAGAGCACCCGGCGGTCGGTGACGTCGAAGTCCTGGCCGTTCTCCAGCCGCTCGGCCGGCGTGGCCCGCTCGTCGTCGACCTCCAGCACCCGGTTCGCGATGAACCGGGCGTAGAACCGGTAGGCGATGGCGTACGACGCCAGGGCCGCGAACAGGATCCACAGGGCCGAGACCTCCTCGCCGCGGGAGAGGGCGAGCACCGTCCAGCAGACGGCGCCGACCAGGGCGATGCCGCCCCAGGTCGCGATGCCGGCGGGAGTGGGGCGGCGGCGCGGGCCGCCCGGGCGTCGTAGGGGTGTTGCGGTCGCCATCCGGATCCTCCTTGACCCTGGCGGGGTGCCCCCGATGGCACTCCCGACCACCGCGCGCGGTGCCGGGCACCGGCGCAGTACCCTCGAACGTCCACCGCGGACGCGGTGGCCTGGGCCCCCGCCGGTTACGATCGGTGTTCGAGGCACCCACTTCTACGACGAATCCCACGAGGACGCAACGCTCTTGTTCGCCACACTTTCCGACCGGCTCTCCGCGACCTTCAAGAACCTGCGCGGCAAGGGGCGGCTCTCCGAGGCCGACATCGACGCGACCGCCCGCGAGATCCGGATCGCGCTGCTCGAGGCGGACGTCGCCCTGCCCGTGGTCAAGGACTTCGTCGCCGCGGTCAAGGAGCGCGCCCGGGGCGAGGAGGTCAGCGGTGCGCTGAACCCGGCCCAGCAGGTCGTCAAGATCGTCAACGACGAGCTCGTCACGATCCTCGGCGGCGAGACCCGCCGGCTGCGCTACGCCAAGACCGGCCCGACCGTCATCATGCTCGCGGGCCTCCAGGGTGCGGGCAAGACCACGCTGGCGGCCAAGGCTCGCCCGCTGGCTCAAGGAGCAGGGCAAGACCCCGCTCCTGGTCGCCTGCGACCTCCAGCGCCCCAACGCCGTCCAGCAGCCTGCAGGTCAACGGCGAGAAGGTCGGCGTCCCGGTCTACGCGCCCGAGCCCGGCAACGGCACCGGTGACCCGGTCGCCGTCGCGAAGGCCTCGATCGAGGAGGCCAAGCGCAAAGCCTGCACGACGTGGTCATCGTCGACACCGCCGGCCGCCTCGGCGTCGACGCCGAGATGATGGCCCAGGCCGCCGGCATCCGCGACGCGGTCCAGCCCGACGAGGTGCTCTTCGTCGTCGACGCGATGATCGGCCAGGACGCGCTGACCACCGCGCAGGCATTCCTCGACGGCGTCGGCTACGACGGCGTGGTCCTCACCAAGGCTCGACGGTGACGCCCGCGGTGGCGCCGCGCTGTCGATCCGCCAGGTGACCGGCAAGCCCGTCATGTTCGCCTCCACGGGCGAGAAGATGACCGACTTCGATGTCTTCCACCCCGACCGGATGGCCTCGCGCATCCTGGACATGGGCGACATCCTCACCCTGATCGAGCAGGCCGAGAAGGCCTTCGACCAGGAGGAGGCGATGCGCGCCGCCGAGAAGCCTCACCGGCGGCGACTTCACCCTCGACGACTTCCTCTCGCAGATGCAGCAGACTGAAGAAGTCTGGGCTCGATGACGAGCATCCTCAAGATGCTCCCGGGCATGGGCCAGATCCGCGACCAGATCGAGAACTTCGACGAGCGCGAGATCGACCGGGTCGAGGCGCTGATCCGCTCGATGACGCCGGCGGAGCGGGCGAACCCGAAGATCATCGACGGCTCGCGCCGTGCGCGCATCGCCAAGGGCTCGGGCCGCAGCGTCTCCGACGTCAACGGTCTCGTCGACCGCTTCTTCGAGGCGCGCAAGATGATGATGCAGATGGCCAAGGGCGGCGGGATGCCCGGCATGCCGGGGATGCCCGGCATGGGCGGGCCCGGTGGTGGCAAGCGGGCGAGCGCGAAGCAGAAGGCCAAGCAGACCAAGGGCAAGGGCGCGCGCAAGTCCGGCAACCCGGCCAAGGCGGCCCAGGAGGCCGCGGCGGCCAAGGAGAGGGCCGCCGCCGCGAAGCCGAACCCGTTCGGCATCGGCCAGGACGTCGACTACGAGGCCGCCGCCGAGAACCTCCAGGCTCCCGAAGGACTTCTCGAAGTTCCTCAAGTGAGCCGCTCGGTCCTCGTCGTCGACGGCGCCAACGTCGTCGGAGCCCGGCCGGACGGCTGGTGGAAGGACCGGGCAGGTGCGGCGCGCCGGCTGCACGAGCAGGCTCCTCGTCGCCGACGTCCCCTACGACGCCGTCGTGCTCGTCCTCGAGGGCCAGGCCAAGGGCGGTGCGCGCCCCGGCAGGGACGCCCACGTCACGACCGTGCACGCCGCCAAGGACGGTGACGCGACGATCGTGGCGCAAGCCCAGCAGGCCGTCGAGCAGGGCCACCGCGTCGTGGTCGTGACCGCCGACCGCGCGCTGGACGCGCGGGTGCACGGGGTCGGGGCGACGACCCTGTCGCCGACCTGGCTGCTGTCGTACCTGTGAGGCCGCTCGGGCGCTGAGGTGCTCAGCCGAGACCGAGCACCGACAGCGTCCGCGCCGCCATCTCGCGCTGGCCGAGGGCGTTGGGGTGCACCGGGCTGGTGGTCGGGAAGAGCGGGTCGATCCACCGCACGCCGGCCGGCTGGCAGGCGTCGTGTCCCTCGGAGGCCTGGGAGAGGTCGACGTACGTCGAGCCGGTCTCCCCGGCCGCCTGCGCGATGACCGCGTTGAGCGTGGCCTGGAGCTCGCGCAGGTAGGGCACGTCACCGCTGGCGATGGGCAGGCTTGGTGAAGCAGCCGCGGGTGGCCGGCAGGATCCACGGGTACCCCAGGATCGCGACCTGGGCGTGCGGCGCCTTGGCCCGGATCTTGGCCAGTGCGTCGCGCACGGCGGGGTAGGTCTTGGTGCGGATCGCGGTGACGAAGGTGTCGCCGTAGATGCTCTTGCACGGGCTGCCGATGCCGGCGGTGAGGATCCCGGCCGAGCCGCAAGCGAGGATCGCGCCGATGAAGGTGTTGTTGTCGTTGCCACCGATCGTCAGCGTGACCAGGTCGGTGTCGGCGGTGACCGCGTCGAGTTCGTGGGCCGACGCCGGGGTACTGCGCGCTCGTCAGGTGCGACGTCTGGGCCGCCCCGCAGGTCACGTCGGTGTACGCCGCGTCGGTCGCGGCGGCGATCAGGTGGCCGTAGTTGACCAGCGAGCGTGCGCACAGCGGCGACGACAGGTCGAGGGGGAGGACGGCGGAGGCGGCGGAGTAAACTGTCGCCGAGGGCGACGTAGTCCAGCGTGTCGTCCTGGGCGGAGGCAGGGAGGGTGCTGATGACGACCGCGGCGAGCGACGCGGCGGCGGTGGCCAGGAGGCGAAGGCGCATCGAGGTGATCCGTTCTGGAAGGGCCGGCGCCCCGAGTGGCGCCTGCTGGGGTCAGCATGCACCCGGCGGGCCCCGGGGGACAGGGCCCGCCGCGACCTTCCGGGCGGGCGTCCGGGGCGTTCGGTAGCGTCGGCCGGGTGCGTGCGCTGCGGTTCTCCGGTCCGGTCCTGCCCGACGGCGAGACACGGGAGGTGTTCGTCCTCGACGGCCGGATCACCTACGAGCGTCCCTCCGGCGCTGAGACCGCGGCCGAGGGCTGGATCGTGCCCGGCCTGGTCGACGCGCACAACCACCTCGGGCTGGAGGACGGCGGAGCGGTCTCCGAGGAGGAGATCGAGCGGACCGCGATCCTCGACCGCGCCGACGGCGTGCTGCTCACCCGTGACTGCGGCTCGCCCGCTGACACCCGCTGGGTGCAGGAGCGCGAGGACCTGCCTCGGCTCATCCGGTGCGGGCGGCACGTGGCGCGCACCCGCCGCTACCTCAAGGGGTACGGCGCCGAGGTCGAGCCCGAAGAGCCTCGCCGACACCGTCGCCGAGCAGGCCCGCGCGGGCGACGGCTGGGTCAAGCCTGGTCGGTGACTGGATCTCTCGCGAGGAGGGCGACCTGGCGCCGTCCTTCCCCGCCGACGCGGTGGCCGCGGCGATCGGGGTCGCGCACTCGCTGGGCGCGAAGGTGACGGCACACTGCTTCGGCGAGGACTCGCTCGGCCCCCTGCTGGACGCCGGCATCGACTGCATCGAGCACGGCACCGGGCTGACCGAGGCGCACATCGAGCGAATGGTCGCCGGCGGGGTGGCGCTCGTGCCGACGGTGCTGCAGACCGCGAAGTTCCCGGGCTTCGCCTCCGCCGGACGCGACAAGTTCCCGTCGTACGCCGACACGATGGAGCGGCTCTTCGCCCGCCGCCGCGAGGTGCTGATGCAGGCCCAGGAGGCCGGCGTCGCGCTCTACGTCGGCAGCGACGGCGGCGGCTCGGCCCGGCACGGCGTGCTGCACGAGGAGATCCGCGCGATGGCGGAGATGGGGCTGCCGAACGAGTACGTGCTCGGCGCGGCGTCCTGGCGGGCCCGTGCCTGGCTGGGGTGGAACCCCGGGCTCGACGAGGGCGACCCGGCCGACTTCGTGGTCTACCCGCGCAACCCGGTCGAGGACCTCTCGGTGCTCCGAGGAGCCCGCGGCCGTGGTGCTGCGCGGACGCGTCTACTCCTAGTCGTCCTCGCCCTCGTACGCCTCCCAGGCGGCCTCCAGCGCGTCGTGCGCGGCGCGCAGGACGGTGCGGCCGTTCGTCGCGGTGACCGTCAGCGCGGTCGCGACGGCGTCGTCGATCGCCGCCACCACCTCCGGTACGTCGCCCGCGGCGGCTCGCAGCGTCGCGGCACCCCGCAGCAGCGCGGCCGCGACGAGGTAGGCTCTCGACCCGGTACGAGCGCAGCGTGGTGCGTGCCGCCCTGGCGGTCGTGGACCCGCCGCTGACCGCGTCCCCCAGGGCGGTGAGCGCGGCGCGGTCGGCGGTGACCGAGGCGGCCAGCACCGCCTCCTGCGCGTCGGGCAGCCGGGTGAACGGCTTCGAGGCGGCGATCCGGGTCAGGGCCCGGTCCTTGAGCCTGATCTCCTTGAGCACCGCCCGGGTCGAGGCGGAGCCGGAGGAGGAGGCGTGCGCGGCATGGCCCCTCCCGCTGTGCGGGGCGGCCTCGGCGGCGGCGACGGGAGCGATCGTGAGTGCGGCGGCCGCGAGGGCGGCGACCGTGGAGCGACGGAGGATCATGTCTCGATGGTGCGGCGGCGCACCGCCCGCTGCCCACCTCCGGGCGGGTCGAGCCGGGCCACCCGGACGGGTGGGGGAGGCGGGCCGCGGTCCCGGGTGGTCCGATCACCCGGTCTGCCCGCGGGGCGCGCGGCTGCGCCGCACGACCGTCACCACGAGCAGGGCCAGGCCGCCGACGCCGAGGAGCCCGGCCAGGCACAGCCCGCCGAAGATCGCGCCGAGCAGCCCGCCGATGCTGGGCAGCGGACCGAGCCGGACCTCCGCATCGGGGGAGGTGGCGGTGCAGGTGAAGGTGAGCTTTCCGTCGCCGGTGTCGAAGGAACGCTCGGCGGACCACTGGTTGACCTCGTAGGATCCCGAGACGGAGCCGAGGTCGACCGGGCTGCCGTCGCCGGTCACGGCTGTGCAGGCTCGCCGGGCGGGACGCGGTGAGGAAGACGCCGTAGGTCTCCTCGCTCGGCAGGGCGACCTGGTGCGGCTGCCCGTCGGCGTCGATCACCGTCGCGTCGCCGCTCAGCGAGCGCCAGAAGATGACCCCTGCCGCGACGAGCACGAGGACGGCGGCGAGCATCAGGGCGATGCCGATCCAGATGCCGGAGCAGCCGACGGGACGGGTCGGGACAGGCGAGGTCATGGCGGCGAGGGTGCCCGATTCGGCAGTGCCCGACACATCTGGCAGACTTGGCGGCTGAGTTCTGTGTCTCCCGGTCCCTCTCAACCGGTGGTCACGGCGCCCATCGAGACCGGGCCCCGGTGTTCCCCACCTGGCGGTCCCGCCTCAACCCACACTAGTTCTCAAGGAGACACCACAAACGTGGCCGTCAAGATCCGTCTGAAGCGCCTGGGCAAGGTCCGGGTCCCGCAGTACCGCATCGTGATCGTCGACTCGCGCAAGAAGCGCGACGGCGCCGTGATCGAGGAGATCGGCAAGTACCACCCCAAGGAGGACCCGTCGTACATCGACGTCGTCTCCGAGCGGGCGCAGTACTGGCTCGGTGTCGGCGCGCAGCCGTCCGAGGCCGTCGAGGCGATCCTCAAGGTCACCGGCGACTGGCAGAAGTTCAAGGGCATCGAGGGCGCCGAGGGCACCCTCAAGGTCAAGGACGCCAAGCGCGACAAGGCTGGAGATCTTCAACGAGGCCCTCAAGGAGGCCGCCAACGAGCCCAAGGGCGCGGCGGTGACCAAGAAGGCCGACAAGAAGGAGAAGGCCGAGAAGGTCGAGGAGAAGCCCGCCGAGGCTGCTGCCGAGACCCCCGCGGAGGAGCCGGCCGCAGAGGCGCCCGCCGCCGAGAGCACCGAGGTCTGAGACCGTGCTGGCTGACGCGCTGGAGCACCTCGTCCGCGGAGTGGTCGACCACCCCGACGACGTGGTCGTGCGCGACAAGCAGGCTGCGGCGCGGCTCGATCCTCGAGGTCCGGGTGCACCCCGACGACCTCGGCAAGGTGATCGGCCGTGGCGGCCGCACGGCGACCGCGTTCCGCACGGTCGTCTCCGCGATCGCCGGCAACGGCAACACCCGGGTCGACTTCGTCGACACCGACCGTCGCTGACGTCGTCTCGTCGAGCAGCCCCGCACCGATGTGCGGGGCTGCTCGCATTTCCGCGACAATGACCGCCATGGAATCGCTCGAGGTCGTCGTCGGCCGGATCGGCAAGCCGCACGGCATCCGTGGCGAGGTCACGGTGGACGTGCGCACCGACGAGCCCGAGCGACGCTACGTCGACGGCGCGGTCCTCCTCGCCGAGGCGCCCCGGGGCTCGGCGTTCGCGGCCCGCACCCTGACCGTCGCGCGGACCCGCTGGCACCAGGGGGTCCTCCTGGCGACCTTCGAGGAGCCTGGCGGACCGCAACGCGGCGGAGGCCGCGCGCGGGGTCGTGCTGCGGGCCGTCGTACCCGCTGACGAGACGCCGGCCGACCCGGAGGAGTTCTACGACCACCAGGCTGATCGGCCTGGCGGCGTACGACACCGAGGGGACGGCGCTGGGTGAGGTCGTCGGCCTCGTCCACGGCGCCCAGGACCTGCTGCGGATCAAGACGCCGGGACGACGCGAGGCACTGGTGCCCTTCGTCAGCGCGCTGGTGCCGGAGGTCGACCTCGACGGCGGCCGGGTCGTCATCGCCGACCGACCGGGCCTGGTGACGCCCTTCCCGGACGACGAGGCCGGGTCGTGAGGCTCGACTACCTCACGATCTTCCCGGACTTCTTCGCCCCGCTGGACCTCTCCCTGGCCGGCAAGGCCGCCGCCGGCGGACTGCTGGACGTGCACGTGCACGACCTGCGCCAGTGGGCCACCGACCGCCACCGCACCGTCGACGACACGCCGTACGGCGGCGGAGCCGGCATGGTGATGAAGCCCGAGCCGTGGGGCGAGGCGTTCACCGCACTCGGCGTCGACGCGCGGACGACGGTCGTGTTCACCACCCCCTCCGGCGAGCCCTTCGACCAGCGCGTCGCCGAGGAGCCTGTCCGGACGCGAGCGGCTGGTGTTCGCCTGCGGGCGCTACGAGGGCATCGACCAGCGCGTGATCGACCACGCCCGCGAGATCGCCGAGGTCCGCGAGATCAGCCTCGGCGACTACGTCCTCAACGGGGGCGAGGTCGCCGCGCTCGCCGTGACCGAGGCCGTCGTCCGGCTGCTGCCCGGCTTCATGGGCAACGCCGCGTCGCTGGTCGAGGAGTCCCACGCCGAGGGCGGCCTGCTGGAGTACCCCGTCTACACCAAGCCCCGGGCCTGGCAGGGCCGCGAGGTGCCCGAGGTCCTGCTCAGCGGCGACCACGGGCGGATCGCGGCCTGGCGCGCGGCCGAGGCGCGGCGTCGTACGGCGCTGCGGCGGCCGGACCTGCTGCACCCCTCCGTCCTCGACGACGGCAGCCCGATCGTGCGCGCCACGCCCGCCGACGCCGGGGAGATCCTCACCCTGCAGCGCGCCTGCTGGCTGCAGGAGGCCCTCGCCAACGACACCCTCGACATCCCCGCGCTGCAGGAGTCCCTCGACGACGTCCGTGCGGGACTGGCCGAGTGGGACACCTGGGTGGTGCGCCGGGCCGGCCGCCTCGTCGGCGCCGCCCGCGGCAAAGCTCGAGGACGCGACCACCTGGGACATCGGCCGGGTGATGGTCGCCCCCGACCTGCAGGGCAGCGGCCTCGGGCGGGTGCTGCTCGAGCACATCCAGGCCGTCGCGCCGGAGCAGGTCACGTCGTACCAGGCTCTTCACGGGGGCGGCGAGCGTCCGCAACCAGCGGCTCTACAAGAAGGCCGGCTTCCGGTTGCGGCCGGATCTCCCGGGACCGCCGCACACGGTCACGCTCACCAAGCGGCGCTGAGCGTTCACGAGCGCGTCACACGCTCGTGGAACCTGTAACACCTGCGAAACGAAGCCCGGTGCTCGGTGAAATCGCGCGGGTCCAGAGTCGGGGCAGACCGGCCGCCAACGACGGCGGCCTCTGTGGGTCGAGGTCTGGCCCGTCCTTTCCCGAGGAGATTCTTTCGATGACTCTTGCTGTCCTGTGGCTGCTGATCGCAGCGGCCCTCGTGCTCTTCATGACGCCGGGCCTGGCGTTCTTCTACGGCGGCTTGGTCAAGTCCAAGTCCGTGATCTCGATGATGATGCTGAGCTTCGGCTCCATCGGCCTCGTCGCGGTGCTGTGGATCCTCTTCGGGTTCAACCAGGCCTTCGTCGACGGCACCTCCGCCACCGACTGGATCCCGGAGATCCTCGGCAACCCGTTCTCCGACTTCGGCCTGCAGGACGCCGCGAAGGCTGCCTTCAGCGGCGACGCAGCGGCCGGCGTCACCCTGGCGAGCGCGATCTTCGGGGCGACGTTCGCGATCATCACCGTCGCGCTGATCTCCGGCGCGATCGCCGACCGGGCCCGGTTCTGGCCGTGGATGCTCTTCGTCGGGCTGTTCGCGACCCTCGTCTACTTCCCCGTCGCCTCCTGGGTCTTCGCGTTCGTGGTCAACGACGACGGCTCGGCCACGTTCACCGGCTGGGTGGGTCAGGCTGGGCACGCACCTGGGCTTCGACGCGAGCACCATCGACTTCGCCGGCGGTACGGCGGTCCACATCAACGCCGGCGCAGCGGCGCTCGCCCTCGCCCTGGTCCTCGGCAAGCGCAAGATCGGCTTCTCCAAGGAGGAGGCGCAGCCCCACAACGTCCCGCTCGTGCTCATCGGCGCCGCGATCCTGTGGTTCGGCTGGTTCGGCTTCAACGGCGGCGCGGCCACGGCGGACGGCCAGATCGGCCTGATCTTCGTCAACACGCTCGTCGCCCCGGCGGCCGCGCTCGTCGGCTGGATCGTCGTCGAGCATTTCAAGGAGGGCAAGGCGACCGCCGTCGGCGCTGCCTCGGGCATCGTGGCCGGCCTCGTCGCCATCACCCCGTCGTGCGCCAACCTGACCCCGATCTGGGCGATCGTCCTGGGCCTGGTCGCCGGTGCCGTCTGCGCCTTCGCCATCGAGTCTCAAGTACAAGATCGGCGTCGACGACACCCTCGACGTGGTGGGCATCCACCTCGTCGCCGGCTTCATCGGGACCCTCTACCTGGGCTTCTTCGCCATCGACACCGGTCTGTTCACCGGCGGCAACCTCGAGCAGGCTCGTGGTGCAGGCCATCCCGGCCTTCGCGATCGCGGCGTACTCGTTCATCGTCGCCTTCGTCCTCGGCACGGTCATCGACAAGACGATCGGCTTCCGCGCCAAGGAGGAGGACGAGGTCGCGGGCATCGACCTCGCCCTGCACGGCAACGGCTACGCGATCGACTGATCCCGCTCGCTCACCGACTCGACAGGCCCGTCCCGTACGCCGGGGCGGGCCTGTCGTGACCTCGGCGGCCTGTCGTGGGGGCGGGCCGCCGAGTCATCGACACGCAGTCACAAGAGCGCTCAGGCGCCGCGCATCCGGCGGCTGGACGCCTGGATCCGGTCGCTGAGGTCGCCGACCTCGTCGAGCACCGCACCGGCGAGCCAGACCGGCGCCCGCCGTGAGCGCGGTGCGCGGCGCAGCACCCCGGCCCGGGTCAGCGCGGCGAGCACCGCCGCGGCCTCCTCCTCGTCCACCCCGATCCGCCCGGCGACCAGCGCCGGGTTGACGATCGGCTCCTCGACGAGCAGGTCGAGGGTGCGGTGCGGGGGAGTGCCGGGCCGGGAGCCGCCGACTGCCGCTCCCCAGTCGGCGCGCACCTCGCGCAGGCGGGTGGCGGTCACCCAGGACTCCGCGGTGGCGATCCGCACGGCCGAGGCGAGCATGGCGACGATGGTGGCGGCCTGACCGGCGCGGTAGTCGCCGAGCGCGGCGAAGTAGCGCTCCCGGTGCGCCACCAGCGCCGAGGCGATCGGCACGGTGAGGTGGCGGGTGGCCCGCCGCCGGCGCAGCACCGCGTGGATCAGGGTCCGCCCGATCCGCCCGTTGCCGTCGATGAACGGGTGGATCGACTCGAACTGCGCGTGCACGATCGCCGCCTGCGCCACCGGCGGCAGGTCGTCGCGGTCGGCGAAGGCGAGCAGGTCGTCGAGGTAGGCCGAGACGGTCTCCGGCGGGGGAGGCACGTGGAGCGCGCCGAGCGGGGACCAGTCGCTGCCGCCCACCCAGTTCTGCGTGGTGCGCAGGGTGCCGGCCCGGTGCGCCTCCGACGGGGTACGGCGGAAGAGGTCGTGGTGCGCGCGCAGGATCGCCTCGCGGCGGATCTCCCGGCTGCGGTCGGCGTCGGCGATCATCCGGGTCAGCGCGGCGGTCGCCGAGGCCATCGACACCGCCGAGGCGTTGGCCCCGGCTCCGAGCAGGGCCCGGCCGTAGTCGGCCAGGCTGGCGTCGACGTCCTCGATCTTGGAGGAGTCCACGGCCTCGGTGCGCAGGCTGGAGGTGGTTGAGCGCGCTCAGGGTGCGCCCGTGCACCAGGTCGAGGTGGCTGAGGTCGCCGGCACACGCGGTGGTCATCGCTCGCAGGGTCCGGTCCATCGGCAGGTCCCGCTCCGCGACGTACGGCGGCAGGCTGACCGTCACCTCCCGCAGCAGCCGGTCCGCGCGGGGTCCGCGCGGGGTGCGCTGGCGCCAGGGCCGGACCTCCGCACCGTGTGGCTCCCAGTCGCGCTGCATGGGCCGCATTGTCGCAGTCGCGGATTTCCGGTGGCGTCGGCGACTGTGGGAAGATTCTTCGTCGGTGTCGCGGACGCTTCTGCCACAGGGGAATCGTCGACCGCGCACCCCCACGATCCATCACCTATTCCGCGGCTGACCTGTGGCACTCGCGAGGAGAATCATGAGCAACCCCAGCCCCGCCGTCGTGACCGAGCTCGGCAACGCCGTCAAGCGTGACGACGTCCCCGACTTCCGCGCCGGTGACACCGTCAAGGTCCACGTCAAGGTCGTCGAGGGCAACCGCTCCCGCGTCCAGGTCTTCCAGGGCGTCGTGATCCGCGTCCACGGCTCCGGCGTCGGTCGCACCTTCACGGTCCGCAAGGTCTCCTTCGGTGTCGGTGTCGAGCGGACCTTCCCGCTCCACTCGCCGATCTTCGAGTCCATCGAGGTCGTCACCCGCGGTGACGTGCGTCGCGCCAAGGCTCTACTACCTGCGCAACCTCACCGGCAAGAAGGCGAAGATCAAGGAGCGTCGCGAGGCCTGAGAGCCCGCCGCTTGCCGAAGGCCCGACCGCAACGGTCGGGCCTTCGCGCTTTCCCCAGGGGCACGTGCCTAGACTCAGCCAACGTGACGACCGACGAGACGGCAGGCGACGAGACGGCCCCCGGCCACGACGACGCCGCGGCCGGGGACCAGGGTCCCCGGCACTCCGAGAAGACCGAGCGCAAGCACCTGCCGGTGTGGCAGGAGAGCATCCTGCTGCTCGCGGTGGCGCTGGGCCTGGCTGTCGTCATCAAGGCGGTGTTCGTCCGGGCGTTCTACATCCCCTCCGAGTCCATGGAGCCGGGCCTGGTCAAGAACGACCGGATCCTCGTGCAGAAGGTCTCCTACTGGTTCGGCGGCTCGCCGAAGCGCGGCGACGTGATCGTCTTCGAGGACCCGGGCCAGTGGCTCGGCGAGACCGACGACCAGGGCCCCACCGGCTTCGCCAACCTGCTCTCCAAGGTCGGCCTGTACCCCACCGGCGGGCACCTGGTGAAGCGGGTGATCGGCACCGAGGGCGACGTCGTGGTCTGCTGCGACAAGCAGGGCCGGATCGAGGTCAACGGGGTCGCCATCGACGAGAAGTCCTACCTCGGCCCCGACCCGGGCGCCTGCAACGCCGAGTTCGCTCGACGACTGGCCGGTCCGCAAGGGCTCCGCCTTCGCGGGGCGCTGCAGGCTGGACCATCGGGCCGGTCCCCGCCGGCAAAGCTTGCTCGTGCTCGGCGACAACCGCGGGCACTCCGCCGACTCGCGGGCACACCTGTGCAACCCCGACGACGACCCGTGCACCAAGAGCCCGTGGGTGGACACCGACATGGTCGTCGGCAAGGTCTTCACGCTGATCTGGCCGCGTGACCGCTGGCGCTGGATCAGCCGTCCCGAGGTCTTCGACAAGGTCCCGGACTCGCCGCCGGCCGACCTCCTCGAGAAGGCGAAGAAGCTCGACGCGATCCCGGGGGCCTAGCCGGGTCATGTCCGTCCTGCCGAAGGGAGCCACCGTCCGGCGCGACGCCGGCATCTACGGCTACGAGCGGGCGCTGCGCCGCCACGGTCTCGAGCCGATCGCCGGTGTCGACGAGGCCGGCCGCGGCGCGTGCGCCGGTCCGCTGGTCGCCGGCGCCGCGATCCTGCCGCCCGGCAAGGCCGGGATCGTGCCCGGCCTCGCCGACTCCAAGTCTGCTCACCGCCGCCGCCCGCGAGCGCTGCTACGAGCAGGTCGTCAAGCGTGCGCTGGCCTGGTCGGTGGTGGTGATGTCGCACGAGGAGTGCGACCGGCTGGGCATGCACGTCGCGAACGTCGAGGCGCTGCGGCGCGCGGTGGCGAAGCCGGCCGTCGCACCGTCGTACGTGCTCACCGACGGCTTCCCCGTCGACGGTCTCGGGGTCCCGGGGGTGGCGATGTGGAAGGGCGACCGGGTCGCGGCCTGCGTCGCGGCGGCGTCGGTGCTGGCCAAGGTCACCCGCGACCGGATCATGGTCGAGGCTCGACGGCCAGTGGCCGGCGTACGACTTCCGGACGCACAAGGGCTACATCACCGCGACCCACAGCGCGGCGCTGGAGGAGCACGGGCCCTCGCCGGTGCACCGCATGCGCTTCGTCAACGTACGACGCGCGGCCGGGCTGGAGCCGCTGCCAGGGGGAGAGGGCTAGAGTCGCCCCGTGAGCGCCGAGGACCTCGAGAAGTACGAGACCGAGCAGGAGCCTGAACCTCTACCGGGAGTACCGCGACGTCGCCGGGATCTTCAAGTACGTCGTCGAGACCGACCGCCGGTTCTACCTGTGCAACTCGGTCGACGTAAAGGCTCGCTCGGAGGGCACGGACGTCTTCTTCGAGGTGACCATCACCGACGCCTGGGTGTGGGACATGTACCGCCCGGCCCGGTTCGCGAAGAACGTCAAGGTGCTCACGTTCAAGGACGTGAACGTCGAGGAGCTCGCCACCTCGGACCTCGAGTCGCCGAAGTCCTGACTCTGCGGGACATCGTCCCGATTCCCGCCGTGCCGCTCCGGCCGGCGCCCGCCCTGCCGACGAGGTAGCCGAGGACGGCAAGCAGCGCCGTCCGCGTGCGACAGGCAGCGGGGAGGCGCCATGTTGCTCCGGCGTCGGGGGACTCGGCAGGACGAGCGGGGCGCCGTCACGCTGGTGATGGTGTTCGTGCTCGTCGTGATGCTGCTCGGCTCCGCCTTCGTGGTCGACCTGGGTGTGCAGCGGGTCGCGCGCTCCGACATGCAGGCGATCGCCGACCTGGTCGCGCTCGACCTGGCCCGCGAGCTCGACGGCCGCACCGTCACCGACGTACGCCCGGCCGTCGACGCCGAGCCTGCGCCGCAGCAGCGCGCGCAACGCCGACGCGATCGGCACCGCGACGCCGCAGGCCGACCTACCGGCTCGGCCAGATGCGCAACGGCCAGTTCGTGGAGCTGGCCTCCGGCGTGCCCACCGCGGTCCGGGTCTCCGCCCGCACCCAGGTCGCCTACGGCTTCGCCGCCGTGACCGGTCGCGACGCCGGTGCGGCGCAGCGCTCCGCCTCGGCGGAGAGCCTCGGGGACCGCCTGCTTCCGGCTGGGCTCCTTCGTCGCCGCGATCGGCTCGGGGGACAGCACCGTGCTGGCGCCGCTCGGCGACCTGCTCGGGGTCTCGCTGACCCTGGTCGGCTACCAGGGGCTCGCGGTGGCGGACGTGCGGCTGGAACGAACTCGTCGCCTCGTCGTACGTCGGCTCGCCGGAGGCGCTGCTGAGCAGGCTCGATCAGCTTACGCGACCCTGATCCGCGCCACGATCGACGCGCTCAGCCGCGAGTCGACCGACAACACCGTCGCGATCCAGGCGCTCAACAAGATCCTCACCTCGACCGTGACCGCGAGCGTCGGGGCGATCAACCTCAGCGACGTGCTGCACGTGGCGCCGACGGACACCGCCGCGATGAAGATCGACCTCGACGTGCTGGACCTCGTCGCCTCCGCCCGCCTCGCCGACGGCAAGCACTTCCTCGGCGTCCCCAACATCCAGGGCCAGGTCCCCGGCGTCGGCTACCAGTACACCGGCGGCATCAACCTCATCTCCGCCGCCGGTCTCGCGTGCGGCGCCCCCAACTCCACCCAGGCCGTCGCCGACACCTCCCAGGCTCAACGGCTCGGTCGGGGTGCTCTTCACCAACATGCCCAGCCTCAACGTCGCCGGCCTCGGCACCCTGCAGACCCCCAAGGGCAGCGGGCTGCTGCAGATCACCGCGGGCGGGGGCACCGGGCGGCTGGTCGCCCCGCCGGCCATCCACTGCGGCAACGGCACGGCGGCCGACCCGTCGACGATGAGCGTCTCGGTCGGCACCAGCCTGGCGACGTACCAGGCTGTATGCGGACGTGAGCATCGCCGCCGACGTGAAGCCTGAGCGACCTGGTCGGCCTCGGGCTGACCTCGGTGCTCACGAACCTGCTCGGCAACATCCTCACCCTCGGCAGCAAGATCTCGCTGGAGGTGGAGGTGCGGCTGACCATCGGGACGACCAACAGCGGGGGCACCACGCGGGCCGACCTGAAGATCCCGCCGAACGACAAGACGCCGATCTCGACGGGCTCCTCGATCTACCTGGACACCGCGTCCGTCGTACCGACCGTCAAGTCGGTGAAGGCTCAACACCAAGAGCGCCACGCTCTCGGCGGTCACGGCGATCACCAACCCGATCGTGGACGTGCTGGTGACCAGCGGCAAGGGCTTCCTGGAGAAGACGCTGACCCCGCTCGTGGCCAACATCAACAACGACTTCATCGGCCCCGTGGCCCGGATGGTGGGCCTGCGCCTGGCCGGCGCCGACGTGTACGGCGTGGGCGTCACCTGCGCCCGTCCGCGACTGGTCGGATGAGCAGCGTGGCGGGGTCTAGTCCGAACGGGCTAGGCGGTCCCGTTCGTACGGGCAGAATCACCCGGGATTCGTTCCCCCGCGGTGACGAGCGCCACTATCCTGCGAAAACCGCCGCTCGGGAGGCGTCATGGGAGCGAGGGCGGGGAGGCCGGCCGATGGTGCGACGAGTGGCGACAAGGTGGCGCGCGCAGCGCGGTGCGGCAGCGGTGGGATTCGCCCTGATCATGCCGCTCCTGTTGATCCTGGTGTTCGGCATCATCGCCTACGGCTACATGCTCGAGCTTCCGCCAGGCGATCAGCCAGGCCGCCGCCGAGGGCGCCCGTGCCGCCGCGGTGAGCCAGCAGACCTCGAACCAGGTCACCGACGCGACCCGCGCGATGAACGACGCCCTCGGCTCCTACGGCGTCTCGTGCGGCAGCAACGGCACGCTGACCCGCAAGGGCACGAACGTCGGCACCTGCACCGTCGCCGTCGCCACCTGCACCGGTGAGGCGGCCTCGGTCCGGTGCGTGAGCGTCACCATCAACTACGCCTACGACGACCACCCGCTCCTGCCCGTCCCAGGTGTCGGCCTGATCCTGCCGGACCGCCTGCGGTACACCGCCGTGGCGAGGGTGGTTCGATGCTCCGCCGGCCCGCACCGGGCCGTGGGAGCCACCGTCGCGACGACCGCGGCGCGGCCGCCGTGATCATGGCGGTCGGGCTGACCGTCGTGCTGCTGATCGTCGCTGCGTTCGCGGTCGACCTGGGCATGCAACGCACCGCGCGCCGCGACATGCAGGCGCTCGCCGACGTGGTCGCTCTGGACCTGGCGCGCAACCTGGACGGACGGACCGCGGACCAAGCTCACGGCGACGATGAACACCGAGATGGCCAAGAGCCTCGCGCGCAACGGGGACACGCTCGGCTCCACGCCGAACCTGCGCTGGGAGCTCGGCGAGCCTGCGGAGCGGCTCGTTCGCGCGGGTGGGGTCGAGCGACGTACCGACGGCGGTGCGGGTGCGCGCCGACACCGACGTGGACTTCGCCTTCGACGAGTCTCACCGGCGTCGCGACCGGCGCCGCCGCGAGGAACGCGGTCGCCGAGTCGGAGGAGTCGGCCTGCTTCCGGATCGGCTCCTACGTCGCCTCGCTGGACAGCAACCAGGGCACGCTGCTCAACCCGCTGCTGAACGCGCTGCTCGGCAGCAGCCTGAACCTCAACCTGGTCGGCTACCAAGGGCTGGCGACGAGCAACATCTCCCTGCTCTCGCTCGTCCAGGTGGGTGGCCTCGGCGTCGGCACCGTCGACGAGCCTGCTGGCGCTCGACAACGTGAGCATCGGCAAGTTTGTTCGTGGCGGCCGCCAAGGTGCTCGACTCACAGGGCAAGGCTGGCCCAGGCGTCGGTCCTGCGGGCGATCAACATCGCCGCGAGCACGCCCACGATCGCCATCGGCAGCCTGATCAACGCCTCGCCGACGGGCTCCTCGGCCCTCGACACCCAGATCAACGTGCTGGACCTGGTCACCGGTGCCGCCCTGGTCGCCAACGAGGGGCACGCGGTCAACGTGCCGAGCCTCGGGATCAGCCTGCCCGGGGTGGTGAGCACGACGACCTCCCTGACCGTGATCGAGTCTCCCCGTCAGGGCTGCAAGCGCAAGCCGGCCGAGACCGCGCAGGTCCGGCTGCGGGTCACGGCGACGATCCCGGCGCGGTCCATCAACGTCTCGATCCTCGGGCTCGCGAACGTCGCCGTCGGGCTCGACGAGACCAAGGTGACCCTGGACCTCGACGTGGGCCGGGCGATCGCGACCCTTGCCTCGGTGCACTGCGGCTCCGCGGGGCCGGACTTCGTCAAGGTCGCTCTGTCGTCGTCCATGGTCGGCAACATCAACGTCAACGCCTCGCTCGGCGCGCACGTGAAGGTCACCGTCCCGTTGCTCGGCAGCGGCGGCCTGCTGGGCCAGATCCTGAGCGTGCTCGGCCTCGGCAGCCTGCTCAACCCGCCGGAGGTCCAGACTCGACACCGGGTTGGCGGTGAACGTCAACGCGCCGCCGACGGGGTCTTACTCCAAGGAGGTCACCCTCCCGATCCCCGGCGCCTACACGGTCCCGGCAGGCAGCGGCAGCGGGGTCATCCTCGGCCCGGCCACCGCGCAGACCACCGGTACGACGAAGATGTCGATCAACTACGGGCTGCTGGGCAACCAGACCAAGCCTGGTGCTCAACGCCGACCCGCTCTACAGCACCGTGCTCAACCCGGTCCTGTCCGGCGTGGCCGCCTCGCTCAACCCGCTGCTGACCTCGCTGCAGACCGCGATCATCACGCCGCTGTCGAAGATGCTCGGGCTCCAGGTCGGTGGCGCCGACGTCTTCGCGGTCCCGACCCCGACCTGTCAGGGCGTCCGCCTCGTCGGCTGACCCCAGCCGCCTCAGGAGTCACCCCGGCGTCCACCTGGCAAGGCATCGTCTGTGGACGAGGCCCGGTCGTCCACAGACGGGGTGCGGGCAGCGGCCGCGGGTCGCCCCGATCGGTGAGGCTGCCGTGCATGACGACCACAGCACAGGCCCGCCGGGCGATCGGTGCCTACGGCGAGGAGCGCGCCGCCCGCCACCTCCGCGACCTCGGGCTGGCGGTCCTGGACCGCAACTGGCGGTGCTCCGCCGGCGAGATCGACATCGTGCTCCGCGACGGCTCGACCCTGGTCGTGTGCGAGGTCAAGACGCGCACGAGCACCGCCGCCGGCACACCGCACGAGGCGCTCACCGCCGCCAAGGCTCGACCGGCTCCGACGGCTGGGGGAGCGGTGGGCCGCCGAGCACGGGATCCGCCCGTCGGGGATCCGGGTGGACCTGGTCGCGGTGCTCCGCCCCCGCCGCGGCGCGCCCGTGGTCGAGCACGTGCCGGGGCTGGTCTGATGCCCGTCGCGACCACGCACTGCGTGGCCCTCGACGGTGCCCGCGGCCACCTCATCGACGTCCAGGCCGATGTCTCACCGGGTCAGGCCACGGTGACCGTCGTCGGGCGCGCCGACGCTGCCCTGCGCGAGGGCGTCGACCGGGTCCGGATGGCGATCGTCAACAGCGGCCTGCGGTGGCCGGCCACCAAGCGCACCACGATCCTGCTCTCACCGGCCGACCTGCAGAAGAGCGGCACGCAGTTCGACCTATCGAACGGAACGATATGACACACTAGATCAGTTACTACCGAGGGAGCAAGAACTGTGGAACGCGCCGTCATCTACTGCCGGATCAGCAATGACCCCGAGGGGCGTGAACTCGGAGTCCGGCGGCAGGAAGCAGACTGCCGCGCGCTCGCCGCACGCCTCGGCCTGGACGTCGCCCGCGTCTACGTTGAGAACGACGTGTCCGCATCGACGTTGAGCACTAAGCCCCGGCCGCAGTACAAGGCCATGCTGGCGGCCATCGACGCGGGCGAGGCCGCCGTGATCCTCGCCTATTCAAACTCGCGCCTTACGCGACGGCCACTGGAGTGGCTGAACCTCATTGAGCGGGCGAATGCTGGGCGACTTCGGATCGAGACCGTTGTCTCGGGCAGCCATGACCTCACCACCGCCGACGGTCGGGCACTGGCGATCACCGTGGCCGCGTGGGACGCGGCCGAGGCTGAACGCACCTCCGAGCGGGCGCGCCGGGCCAAGGCCCAGGCGGTAGCGGAGGGCCGCTATCGGGGCGGCCCCCGACCCTTCGGATACGAGGCCGACGGCGTGACGCTGCGCCCTGCCGAGGCCGACCTTGTGCGCCAGGCAACGCGTGATCTGCTGGCCGGTCGGTCCCTTGCGGCCATTGCGCGCGAATGGACGGCTGCCGGGATGATCGGGACGAAGGGCCGACCGTTCAACGCGACGCGGGTGCGGCGGGTTCTGCAGCGCGCTCGGAATGCCGGTCTGGTGGAGTCCGCTGGTGATGTCATCGGCCCCGGAGCATGGCCGAGCATCGTTTCTGAGGCCGAATGGCGCGCCTGCCAGGCGGTTCTGACTGACCCATCGCGCCGCACTACGCCAGGACCGGAACGCAGGTGGCTAGGTTCAGGCATCTACAGGTGCGGAGACTGTGGGGATGGGCTGATCGTCACTGGATCCAAGGGCAGGAAGGTCTACCGCTGCCGCGACAACAACCACGTGACGCGGAACCAGCCGAACGTTGACGAGTACGTCACCGCCGTCGTTCGCGAGTACCTGAATGATCCGGGACTCCGCGAGCGGCTGCGGCCGGACCCCGCGGACGCCACAGAGGTCGAGGACGACCGGCTCCGAACGGCCGAACTGCGCAACCGTCTGACGGTCTTTGAGGCGGACTACGCGGCCGGGGACATCACCGGACGGCAACTGCGCGAGGCAACCCAGCGGATTGAGGCGGAGGTGGCGGTCATCGCGGAGCGCGAGGCGGCACGTTGGCGGGGGAGTGCATTCGGTGACCTACTGGCCGCGCCCGACCCGGCCGCCGCGTTCGACACGGCCACGCTCGACCGCCAGCGCGCCGTCCTGGCGGCGCTCGTTACCGTCACAATCAACCGGGGTCGCCGGGGCCGCCCGCCGGGTTGGGTGGCGGGAATGCCGTACACGGACCTCTCGTCTGTCGTCATCCGTGGCCGCGAGGCGGTTTCCGCGTGACCGCCAAGCGCCGCTTCGTGCAGTTCCTCTGCACGGGTCGCGGAACGCACAAAGAGCGACGCCTGCGGCGGTTCCGATGGGAAGCACTGACCGAGACCATCGCCGCTGGGCCGGGGCCGATCTATAACAGCGGCGATATCGAGGCTTGGAACGAATGGGTCGAGATGCTCCACGTCGACATGGCAGCAGGTGTCAGTGCGCACCTGATCGAGGATGACCGTGTGCGCGACGTTGACGGACGGCCGATGTCGCACCACGGGGATCTTGCTAACTACGTCGCCGACAACGCAGCGGAGGAACGCTTCGGGACGTACGCATTCCGCTGCCCGACGTGTCGGCGGAACCTTCCGCTCAAGCGGGCGAACCTAGAGCAGGCTCGTGCGCGAGGTGATGTCCCTCGATGCTGACTGGCGCTTCGATATATCTCGGGTGTCGTAAACCGCCGCTGCTCGGTGCTCCTCGGATCGTCGGGTATCGTCCACCTACGTAGTCGTTGGAAACGACGTCTACGAGCCATCGTGTCCGGCGTTGAGTAGACACGGCAGGTCGGTCCCACCGGGCCGCGTGGTTTCACCATGCCCCGGAGGACATCTAGCCGATGGCTGCCGAATTCAGCCCTGTCTCGCGCCGCCTGCGCTCGCGCGTCGCGAGCCTTACGAAATACGACCCGAACCACCCCGACCTGCCCGATGCGCGTCGAGACCTTCGGGCCGAGCGCCTTGCGGATCACGTGCGATCCACCCTCTCTCAACTGCCTCCACTCACCGACGAGCAGCGCGACCGCGTCGCCAGCCTGCTTAGAGGCGGTGCCGAGTGAGGCGGCGCGGCGTGGCCCTCCGTCTGCCCGTCGATGCGGTCGAACTCGATCGGTGGGAGGCCGCCGTCCGCGATGATCCCGACCTGACTGCGGACGAGCGCGCCCTGGCTCTTGCTATCGCTGCCGGGGCGCGCGCGGTTCTGGCCCCGGGGGGTCAGTCGTGACACCGGACTATGCGGCGAGGAACGCACTCGATACCGCGATCTGGGATTCGACCCTCGCTGCGGATGAGCGCCTCGCGCTTCACGCGTTCCGCTACTGGGTGAACCGCCCTCACGGCCTCGACGCGGTGTGGGTTCCCCGCAAGATCCTCAAAGGCGGGACGGGGCTGCCGAGCAGGCGCGCTCAACGCGCGATGGATGGCCTAGTGGCAAAGGGATGGCTGGAGGTCATAACGCCAGGGGCGGGCACCCGTGCGACGGTCTACCGCATCGTCCTCGGCGGATCTTGTGATCCCGCCTTGGGAACGCAAGCCTGCGATCCCACTGTGGGATCGCAGACCGGACCTAGCGATCCCACTTGGGCCGCTAGCGATCCCAGATCGACTGCTGGCGATCCCACTGTGGGACGAAAACTCAGGAACTCACAGAACTCATTCCGCACCTACGGTGCGGCACCGGCGGGGCCGGTGCGCCGCGACGATGATGCTGCGCGACTCGACGCCATCGAGACCGCCATCGGCGGCTGGGAAGGCCACGAAGAGACGACCGCCGAAGCGATGCTCGACCGCCTCCCTGACTCCGCCATCGTCAACGTGATCCGCGTCGGCCGCAGGAAGTCGATGTGGGACTGACCGACGACGACGGCACGCCGCTGCGCCGCGCGCCGGACGGCGACCTAGTGCCGGACACCGAGCATCCCGAGCTCGATGCCTTGCGTCGACGTGACGCGATCCGTCGATGCCGCGAGGCGATCACACGCACACGACAGGAGAACCAATGAACTTCCAGCGCCACTATCGCGTCGCGGCACTGCCGTTCCGCGACATGCCGACGACGATGGCCGCCGCTGCTGGCATCGCCCGCGCCGAGGCTGCCGAGCGACGGCTACGCGACCGCCTCGCCCACGGGGACGTGCCCGAGGTGTTCCTCGTTGCACCCGAGCGCGCACGCCGGTCCTGCATCTCGGCCTACGGCAAACTTATGGAGCCCGCCCACGCATGGAGCGGACAGGACCACGGGCCGCTCTCCTCGGCCTGGTTGCACAGTCCCCACGCGTCGGCCACCATCGACGCACACGAATGGCATGAGGACGAGCACCCGTTCTACGCGGGACACGGATCTGTTGTCGTTACCTCGGGATTTCTCCGCGGGCTTCGCGTAGCCCCTTGGTTGTTGCCCGTCGCTGACCAACTGGCCGCCCGCTACGGAGTGCCAGTCGAGGTCGTTGACGGCCCTGACGTTCCGATGCCACACGTGCCTGTCGCAGATCCGATCCACCTGCCCAACGTCCTGACCATCGACGAGCGCGCCATGTTCCGCCGACACCTGGACACGAACGCCGGGCAGGTCATCCCGGGCCGTCGTGGCCTGAAGCGCAAGTGGGTAACACCGCCCGACCCGTACACGACGGCTGCCGGGGAACTGCTCCGACTCGTCGGACGCGCATACCGACTCCCCGTCTCCGCCTGGCAGACCGCCATCACCGAGTACCGTCCGGGCGACGCGTTCGAACTGCACGCCGATCACGTGCCGACGATGCCGAACACGTGGGATCGCACCGTCTCGTTCTCGGTGCTCGTGTCAGATCTCGAGGACTTCGCTGGCGGCACCCTCGTCGTCAACGGGCAGTCCGTCCCGCTCGGCCCAGGCGATGTCGCGGGATTCACGGCCACGACACCACACGAGGTCATGCCGATCACTCAGGGCCGCCGGATCATCTGGCTTGGCTTCGGGGAGGTTGCACGGTGAGCGCAATCCGTCCATGGAGGTGCGAGGTGTGCGGAGAACCGCCGTGGCACCTGATTGCTGGAGCCTCTGGGCATGGCATGCGGCTCTGTTTCAAGCACTACGGTGACTGGCTGATGTGGCGCAAAGCAGCGACGCGGCGTCACGAGCGCGGGGACCACCGCCTGTGCCACGAATGCCGGGCGGACTCGTGACGGCGATCCCGAACCATGTCCACGTTGACGCCTGCCCGGACGGGGGCCACCCCGTTACGGGGCGCGAGCAGGCCACGAGCGCGACGAACAGCCGCCCACCCGGCCCCAGGGCCACCCGTGACGGTCAACGGCGTCGAGCGGCCTACCGGGTCCACCCCACCGGGGTAGGGGCGTTCCGATCACTGCGAGGCGCGAGGGCGGACCCCTCCGCAGGTAGTGGTTCGTTTCCCCCCGGCCTGCCGCACGGGGGGTCGCGCGCGCGAGCGCGGCTCCCGCTCGGCAGCGCGGCTTGCGCCGCACAACATCTCAGCCCACACTCGGGAAATCGGGCCGGTCATCCGCCCGATCCCTCCGGGGTTGGCATCCACCCCACGTACCACCAGCACCCCACATCGCCTGTCGAGATTCTCCGGGCGAGCCGTCGCGGTGCTGCATTCATCCACGCCGTTGCCCCGGAGAGGCCCATCCTGTGACCGACCACGCCACGACCCCCGAGACCATCCACGACGACGTGACCTACGCGCTGACCCGCGAGCACTTCGCCACCCCGGGCGGATACCGGTCACCTGCCGAGGTCGATGCCGCGTGCAAGGCGTCCGCCGACCTGGCGGACCGAACGAAGGACCGGCTGCTCACCCGCGACGAGAAGCGCCTGGCGGCCCGCTACACGGCCACGGTCAAGAGCCACTACGACGCCCTGGTGACGAAGTGGGGACCGCGCCCCGAGCCACGTGGCATCAGCGCCGACACATACGACGACCGGCTGGCCGCTGCTACCAACCACACGAACTGAGGAGACCCATTCCATGACGATGACCAAGAACGCCCCGACCCTCGCCGAGCGCAAGTCGGCCCTCCTTGACGAGGCGCGCGTGATCACCGACGGCGCGAAGGCCGCGACGCGCGACCTCACGTCGGACGAGGCCACCCGCGTCGAGGCCATCCTGACCGAACTCGATGACGTCAACGACTTGCTCGCGAAGGCCGCCAAGTCCGCTGACCTGTTCCGGGCGCTCGACTCAATGGGGAACGCCGAGCCACTGACCAACGACCCGGGCCTCAGCGGTCGCACAGGTCTGTTCACGACGGCGGAGGCCAAGGCGCTCGCCGACGCCGTGAGCCAGAAGACCAACTACGCCGTCACTGTCCCGCTCGCGTCCAAGCACCTCAAGGCGGCGATGGTGACCACGCCGCTGAACCTGCCCCCGGCGGGCGAGAGTGTCGTAACGGCACCGGAGCCGCAGGCAGCCACGGCCCTCCGTGACCTGTTCCTCGTGACGGAGGCCAAGGGGCCGTCGGAGCGCTGGTACAGCATGACCAACCCCGAGGCCGGGGACGTGGACATCGTTGCCGAAGGTGGCCTCAAGCCCGAGTCCGGCATCACGTACACGCCTCACGACTCCAGCATGGTCAAGATTGCGACGCGCTACAGCCTGACCACCGAGATGAGCACGGACGCACCGTTCATGGTGCAGGCGGTTCAGATGTCCGTGGTCCGCGCCGTCCTGGCGCGCGAGAACAAAGCTCATCATGGACACGATCAACGCCACGTCGGGCATCCTCACCGCGTCCGGGCTTACGGCCGACCTGCTCGACATCATCGCCACCGAGATCGGTGACAGCACCACCATCAACGACCTGAAGCCGACGAGCGTTCTGCTCAACCCCATCGACCTCACGGCCATCCGGATGTCGAAGGCAAACACGTCTGGCGTGTACCACGCGGACCCCTTCGCGGCGACGCCGACGCAGATTCACGGCGTTCCCCTCATCGCTACGCCTGCCGTGGCGACGGGCACCGTCTACCTCGTCACCGGCGGCTTCGGCACCTTCTACACGCTCGGCGGCCTCGACGTGAAGGTCGGCCACACAGGGGACGACCTGATCTACAACCGCACCACCGTTGTCGTGGAGGAGCGGGTGCTGCCCGTCGTCAACCGTCCGGGGTTCATCACCAAGATCACGCACACGGCGGCATGAGCCGAATGGACCGCAAGACCGCCGTCTTCTCGGTCAAGGCGTCCGGCCCCGAGGACGGCCTTGGGGATGGCGTGTTCGTCGGATACGCGTCGGTGTTCGGCAATGTCGACTCCTACGGCGACATTGTGGAGCGTGGGGCGTTCCGCAAGACGCTCGCGCGATGGGCGGAGCGGGGCGATCCAATCCCGGTCTTGTGGGGCCACGACTTCAACGACCCGTTCAGCAACATCGGGTTCGTGGTCACGGCGTCCGAGGACGATCACGGTCTCCGCGTCGAGGCGCAGGCTGGACCTCGACAACCCGAAGGCGGCCCAGGTGTTCCGACTGCTCAAGAGCGGCCGGGTCGGACAGATGTCGTTCGCGTACGACGTCCTGGCCGAAGCATCGAGGCCGGACGGCAACCACCTGCTCGAGCTCGATCTCTACGAAGTGTCGGTCGTGCCCATTGGCGCGAACCAGGCCACCGAGATCCTGGAGGTCAAGGCACATGCTCGGCACCCCGTTGCCGTCTACGCGGCCCGGCTGGAGGTGGCCGCCCGTGGGTGACCCGATCCGGCTCGCCGCGTCGGTGACATGCACGACCTCCGACGCCGGCCTCGTGAACGCAGGCATTGCCGACTTGCCCGGCGAGCGGGACCGCAGGGTGGGTCGCATGCGACGCGCCATCGAGTACCACGGAGGTTCAGAGGAGGTCGCGGAGAAGGGCCGCTGGATCGCCCGACTCGTGGCCGTCGCAGGTCTGAATCCCTGGGCGTAACGAACGCCTCGGCGTCAACGTCACCCCGACCGGTGCCAAGGAAGCAAAGCCTTGAGGTTCATCCCGGCCAGCATGGGGAGCGATGGTGGGGAGCGGTCCATTCCAGGCCGCCCAGATCCACCAGCGCCGGGTATCGCCCGCTCGCGGCCCAGAACGACCGCGACGGGCAGACAGACCGCCCCGAGGATCAACAGCGATCTTCGGGGCGGTCTGCGTACGAGGCGGGTGACTCCCCGGCAGGATGACTCCCGTGGACATGGACACATGGTTGAGGGCCGTCGGATTCGGCTGTGTTGCAGTCGGGCTGGGATGCACCGTCTGGAGCCTCTACACCATCCTCGCGACGCGCCAACTCGATACTCCGTGGTACCGAGGCCTGGTGCGCAGTCGGCGAATCGCGCGCGCGGCCAAGCACGCAGTGTTCGGCAAACCGCCAGCTCAGACGATTCAAGTCGATGCGACCGTCAGTGGTCTTGTTGTCGGCTCTGTATCTGTGACGTCAAGCGGGGTGGGAACGGCTGGGCCGCTCACGGCCGAACAGCGCATCGAGGCACTGGAGCGGTCGCTACAGGGCCTCCGGAGTTTGGTCGACACAAACATTCACGATCTCGGCGGCCGCATCGACCGGTTGCGGTTGGACATAGATGAAGGGGTCCGGACCCTCAGCACGCGCATGGAGGCCGCAGAGAACGAGGCGGCGAAGGTCGACGCCGTCGCGTTCAACTGGGAAACGTGGGGGTTGTTGTTCACGGTGCTCGGCACGTTCCTGCAAGGACTCGCGGAACTCGTCTGAAGCCGCACCGCCCCGAGGATCAACGCCGATCCTCGGGGCAGTTTCTCTTCGCTACCGGCTCTTGAGCGCGGCGAGGTCGTCGGGGTCGTAGCGCCAAGAGCCTCCAATGCGGACGCCGCAGATGTCGCCGCTGCGTCGCAGGCTGTTGAGGGTCCAGCGCGATACGCGCAGGAACTCGGCTGCCTCGTCAGGGGTGAGCAGGTGGTCGATGCCGACCCAGCCCGTGCCAGGGGCGCGCCGTGGCGCGCTATCGCCCCCCGGTAGGGGCAGGTCCGCCACGTGGCGCAGTGCATCCGCGAGCGCGCGCGCTCCGTCGGCGGACAGATCGTCCGCCATGAGCCAGTCCACGGATACCCGCACGCCGCTGTCGTCGTCCCACAGGGGCGTCAGAGTCGCCACGAGGTCTCCTTTCGACATCACCGGCACAGACGCCGCGACGGCGATGCCCTCGGCTCGGTTCACGGTCCACACAGTCACTTCGTTCCTCGCTTGCTCTCGATGTTGTGTGCCAGCCGCACGTGCTTCCGGCACTTCGCCTTACTGGTTCGGTGACAGCGGCTGGGCCGAACCGTCTGCGTCTGGTGCCACCACAGGCCCTCGCATGCGGCATACCCCTGCGGCGTCGCGGCGGGGCGGCAGGCGGCCGCCTCCGGGGCCGGAGCGGCGACGATGACCAATCCAGCCATCCCGACGGCCCACGCGACGAGGCGCGCGATACCGAGGCTGCTCGTCATCACTTCGCCCCCTTGGTGCGAGTGTCGCGGCACGATCGGCACTCGGCCACTCGGAAGGTCGTCCCCGTCACGGTCGGGAACTTCTTCACGGGCAGTCGCAGGCCACACGCGCCAGCGCACTTGTGCGTGGCAACGTCGGCTCCATCGAACGACCCGAGGGTGCTCCGGGCTGCCTTGGCGGGCGGGGGGCGTGGCAGCCTTGGTGGCACGAGTGCCTGCGGACCGGGTCGGCTGGTTCGCTGCCTTGTGGGTGGTCTTCTTGGCCGTGGTCATCGGTGGCTCCTGTGGCTAGGTGTGTCGAATGTTGACGTTCGACCTGGCGATGGCCGTCAGCGTGCTCGCCGCCGACGGCCAGGTCGAGGAGGCCGAGCTCGACCGCACCGCCTTCGTCGGGAGGCTCACGCTCGTCGGTGGGCTGCGCCCGGCCGTCGGCGTGCTCCCGATGAGCCTGGCCGCCCACGAGCGCGGCATCCGGCGGATCTTCGTCCCCGAGCCCCAGGCCGACGAGGCCGCGATGGTCGCCGGTCTCGGCGTGATCGGGGTCCGCTCGCTCTCGCAGGTGGTCGCCACCCTCCTCGGGGAGCACGCGCCCGAGGCGCCGCCCGTCGCCGAGACCTCGGGCGCGCAGACTGCTCGCCTGGCGCGGCGACGAGCGGCGTGACGACCTGGACCTCGCCGACCTGCGCGGCATGGAGGACGAGAAGTACGCCGCCGAGGTCGCCGCCGCCGGTGGTCACGCGCTCCTCCTGTCCGGCGCCAAGGGCTGCGGGAAGACCAGCCTCGCCGAGCGGGTCCCCACCCTGCTGCCGGACCTCACCCGTGAGGAGTCCCTCGAGCCTGACCGCCCTCCACTCCCTCGCCGGCGTGCTCGACCCCGGCGCCGGGATGGTCCTGCGGCCGCCCTTCGTCGCGCCCCACCACGACGCCAGCAAGGCGAGCGTGGTCGGCGGCGGGTCCGGCCGGGTCCAGCCCGGGGCGCTGAGCCGGGCGCACTGCGGGGTGCTCTTCCTCGACGAGTTCCCGCTCTTCCGCGCCGACGTGATCGAGGCGCTGCGCCAACCCCTGGAGAGCGGCGACATCACCATCGCCCGGCGTGACGAGCTCGGTCACCCTCCCGGCCGGCGGCATGCTGGTGCTCGCCAGCAACCCGTGTCCCTGCGGCGCCTGGACGGCGTTCGCCGGCACCAACCGCTGCGGGTGCGCCGAGCGGGTCCGACGCACCTACCAGGCCCGGCTCACCGGTCCCGTCGCCGACCGCATCGACATCGTGCGCAACGTGCAGCCCGCCACGCTCGCCAGCCATGACCCGTTCCGCCCGCCCGAGCCCTCCGCCGCCGTCCGGGAGCGGGTCGCCGGCGCCCGCGACCGCCAGGCCCGGCGCTACGCCGAGCGGCCCTGGCGCCTCAACGCCCAGCCTGCCGGGTCCGCGGCTGGAGGACACCTGGCCCCTCACCCGCTCGGCCCAGCGGTTGATCGCCGACGAGGCCCGCCGCGGTCGGCTCTCCGCCCGCGGTGTCGTCCGGGTCCAGCGGGTCGCCTGGACCGTCGCCGACCTGCGCTCGGTCCGCGACGGGCGCGACCACGAGCCCGGGCTCGCCGACGCCGAGACCGCGCTCCGGCTGCGCGCCGGGCTGCCCCTGGACCTCGCCGACCTCCGCGACGGCCCCCGCCGACCAGGCCGCCCAGTGGCCTCGGGCGAGGGCCGCGCTCCTTCGGAGGCTCCCTCCTCCCGCTCCCGTGCCACGCCCGCCGGTCCGGGATCCGACGCGCGGGACGGGCAGGGAGTCGCATGAGCCTCGACGACGACCGTCTCGCCCGGGCGACGATCAGCATCGTCACCGAGCCGGGCGACGTGCGCGCCCTCGGCCTCACCCGCGAGTCTCGGCCCCGTCCGGTTCCTGGAGGCGCTGGAGGAGCACCCGGACCTGCGGGAGCAGTTCACGGCGGTCGCCGACCGCCTGGCCGAGGTGGAGATCGAGCGGGTGCTGGAGCACGCCGCGCGACGGGGGATCCGGTTCGTCGTACCGAGCGACCGGGAGTGGCCCACCCAGGTCGCCGACCTCGACCGGGCAGGCATGCTCCACGAGCGCGGCGGCGTGCCGGTCGGACTGTGGGTGCGGGGCCCGCTCCGGCTGGACCGGCTCGGGGAGTCGGTGGCGCTGGTGGGATCCCGCTCGTCCACGTCGTACGGCGACCAGGTGGCCGCCGAGTCCGCCGCCGGCCTGGGCGCCGCCGGCCGGCCGGTGGTCAGCGGCGCGGCCTTCGGGATCGACTACGCCGCTCACCGTGGCGCGCTCAACGCCGGTGCGCCGACTGTCGCGGTGCTCGCGTGCGGCGTCGACCGGGCCTACCCCGCCCAGCACCGGGACCTCCTGCGTCACCTCGGCGAGTCCCACGCGATCGTCTCGGAGGCCCCGCCGGGTGCCGCGCCCTTCCGGATGCGCTTCCTCGCTCGCAACCGGCTGATCGCGGCTCTCGGGCGGGGCACCGTCGTGGTCGAGGCGGCCCTCCGCAGCGGCGCGCTCAACACGAGCACCTGGGCCGAGCGTCTCAACCGCGTGGTGATGGGCGTCCCCGGCCCGCTCACCAGTGCCGCTTCGCAGGGCGTCCACCAGGCTCATCCGGCGGGGGAGCGCCGCGCTGGTCACCTCGCCGGAGGAGATCCTTGAGCCTGGTCGGGATCGCGGGCGCCGACCTCGCGCCCGAGCCGCGCGCTCCCGAGCAGCCCCGCGACGGCCTGTCGCCTCGCGCCCGGCAGGTCCTGGACGCCGTACCCGTCGCCACGCCGGTGTCCGCGGAGTCGGTCGCCCGGGTCGCCGGCCTCGGCGTGGCGGAGGTGCGCCGCCTGCTGCTCGCCCTCGCCGAGAACGGGCTCGTCGAGGTGGCGCCCACCGGCTGGCGACTCACCGTGCGAGGCCGGGGATGAGCCGCGCTCGCGCACCTACGATGAGCGGATGGGTGACGTCGCGCAGGCACCAGAGCCGCTGGAGTCTCCCGTGGCGGAGGCCGAGGAGTCGTCCGAGGCGTTGCCCGACGCGTTGCCCGGGCTGCTGCCCGAGTGGGCCGCCGCGGTGCTTGCGGACTACGAGCGGCACCTCGTCTCCGAGCGCGACCTCGCCCCGCACACGGTCACGGCCTACCTCGGCGACATCGGCGGCCTCCTCGACCACGCCGCGCGGATGGGTCTCGAGGGCCCGGGTGAGCCTGGACCTGCGGACCCTGCGCAGCCTGGCTGGCCCGTCAGCAGAGCCTCGGGGCTGTCCCGCACGACGATGGCCCGCCGGGCGACCGCCGCGCGGGTGTTCACCGGGTGGCTCGCGCGGACCGGGCGGGCGCCGAGCGACGTCGGCTCCGCGCTCGGTTCGCCGAAGCCGCACCGCACCCTGCCCGACGTGCTCCGGGTCGACGAGGCCCGGGAGCCGATCGCGGCGGCGACCGCGCTCGCCGACGACGGCAGCCCGACGGGATTGCGGGACGTGGCGATGCTGGAGCCTCCTGTACGCCACCGGCATGCGGGTGGGGGGCTCTGCGGTCTCGACGTGGACGACCTCGACCGCGACCGGAACGTGGTCCGGGTGTTCGGCAAGGGCCGCAAGGAGCGCACCGTCCCGTTCGGCCACCCCGCGGCGGCGGCGCTGGACCGGTGGATCGCGGTCGGTCGTCCGCGGCTGGCCCGGCCGGGCTCCGGGCCCGCGCTCTTCCTCGGCGCCCGGGGCGGGCGGATCGACCAGCGCGCGGTGCGCTCGTTGGTGCACCGCCGGCTGGCCGACGTACCGGGCGCGCCGGACCTGGGCCCGCACGGTCTGCGGCACACCGCGGCGACCCACCTGCTGGAGGGCGGTGCCGACCTCCGCTCGGTCCAGGAGCCTCCTCGGGCACGCCTCCCTGGCGACCACCCAGCGCTACACCCACGTCACCACCGACCGACTACGACGCGCCTACCAGCAAGCGCACCCGCGGGCGTGAGCGCCGGCCCGGCGGTCCCCCGTGGCGCCGGCGGCGCGGAGCGGGCCGGGGGACCGTCCCGCCACAGCGGCAGCAGGCGCACCGGCCCACCCCCGACGAGCAGGAGTGGGTCGAGGTAGGTCTCGCCGCGGATCCACCCCCAGTGCAGGCAGGCACGGGGGAAGCAGTGCGAGCCGACGACCTCCAGGGTGCCGATCACCGCCCCGCCCACCAGTACGTCGCCGACGTGGACCACCGCCGCCACCGGCTCGTACGTCGTGCGGGTCTCGCCGTGCCCGACCACGACCACCCCGCGCCCGGCGATGCGGCCGGCGAAGGTGACCCTCCCCGGCAGAGCCGTGCGGACCGGCTGGCCGGACCTGCCGGCGAGGTCGACGCCACGGTGCCCCGCACCCCACACCACGTCCGGCGGGTCGAACCGGGCGACGACCTCGGGGCGGGGGTCCAGCGGCCAGACGCCGACCGGGTCGTCGCCCGCGGTGGCACGGGACTCGCCCGCGGCAGCACGAGCAGGACCGACAGGGCCGGTCACGAGGAGCAGGAGGGCCAGGAGGGCGAGGAGGCAGCGCATGGCGCGATCGTGCGCCGCCCCGGCGACGTACCGGCGGGGACGGGGGAGCGGCTGTGGAGAACGGGGTGGCGAGAGGCGGCCTGTGGACCGCTCCCGGCCTGAATTGGGCCGGGAGGTGCGCAACGCCGTAGGCTGAGCAGCACCGGTCCGCCCTGGACCGGAATTCGCTCGTCCGCAGACCACGAGCGGGTCCCTCCGGGCCCGCACCGCCCGTGGGCGTCGATCCTCGGTCCACCCGAGCCGTCCGGTTCAACCGGAAGGGCAAGGGTGGTGGGACGGCGCGCAGGCGACAGGACCAACTGAAAACCACACAGGAGAAAAATCATCATGGCTGTCGTGACCATGCGCCAGGCTCCTCGAGAGCGGCGTCCACTTCGGACACCAGACCCGTCGTTGGAACCCGAAGATGAAGCGGTTCATCCTCACCGACCGCAACGGCATCTACATCATCGACCTGCAGCAGTCGCTGGCCTACATCGACCGCAGTCTACGCCTTCGTCAAGGAGACCGTGGCCAAGGGCGGGACGATCATGTTCGTCGGCACCAAGAAGCAGGCCCAGGAGGCGATCGCCGAGCAGGCGACCCGCGTCGGCATGCCCTACGTCAACCAGCGCTGGCTGGGCGGCATGCTCACCAACTTCCAGACCGTGCACCAGCGGATCAACCGCCTCAAGGAGCCTCGACGAGATCGACTTCGACGACGTGGCGGGCAGCAGCCGCACCAAGAAGGAGCCTGCTGCAGATGCGCCGCGAGCGCGACAAAGCCTGAACAAGTCGCTCGGCGGTATCCGCGAGATGACCCGCACCCCCTCCGCGGTGTGGATCGTCGACACCAACAAGGAGCACCTGGCGGTGGAGGAGGCGCGCAAGCCTGCGCATCCCGATCATCGCGATCCTGGACTCCAACTGCGACCCCGACGACGTCGACTTCCCGATCCCGGGCAACGACGACGCGATCCGCGCGGTGGGCCTGCTCACGCGGGTCATCGCCGACGCCGCCGCCGAGGGCCTGATGGCTCGCTCCGGCGCTGGCTCGTCGAGCACCACCGCCCAGGAGCCGCTGGCCGAGTGGGAGCGCGAGTCTGCTCGAGGGTGACGCGGAGAAGGCCGCCGTCGAGGCCACCGGCGGCGACGCCGCCACCGAGGACACCCCGGCCTCCGAGGCGACCGGTGCGTCCAGCGAGGCCGCCGAGGCGCCCTCCGCCGAGGCCGAGGTCGCCACCGAGGCGCCCGCCGCCGAGGAGACCCCCGCCGCGGCCGACGCCCCGGCCGAGGCCTGAGCGACACACCCACCCGATCCAGAAAGCGATTGAGGATTCATGGCATTCACTGCTGCTGACGTCAAGAAGGCTCCGCGAGTCCGACCAGCGCCGGAATGATGGACTGCAAGAAGGCGCTCGACGAGACCGACGGCGACTTCGACAAGGCCGTCGAGTCTGCTCCGGGTCAAGGGTGCCGCCAAGGCGGCCGCGCGCGGTGCCGAGCGCGAGACCTCCGCCGGCCTGGTGGCCAACGCGGGTGGCGCGCTCGTCGAGTCTGAAGTCGGAGACCGACTTCGTCGCGAAGAACGAGGAGTTCATCAAGGCCGCCCAGCAGATCGCCGAGGCGATCGACGCGGGCAAGGCCACCGACGTCGAGGCCGCCAAGGCGCTGCCGCTGGGCGACAGCACCGTCGGTCAGGTCGTCGAGCAGTACTCGCGATCACCATCGGCGAGAAGATCGAGACTCGGCAACGTCGCGTACTTCGACGGCACCACGGCGGTCTACCTGCACAAGCGTGCGGCCGACCTCCCGCCGGCCGTCGGCGTCCTCGTCGAGTACGACGGCGACGAGGCTGCCGCCCGCGGCGCCGCCATGCAGGTGGCGGCCCTCAAGGCGCAGTACCTCACCCGTGACGAGGTCCCCGCGGACATCGTCGCCGCCGAGAAGGACGTCCTGACCAAGAAGACGCTCGAGGAGGGCAAGCCCGAGGCTGCCGTCGAGAAGATCGTCGAGGGTCGCCTGGGCGGCTTCTTCCGCGAGATCGTCCTGCTGGAGCAGGAGTCGGTGTCGGAGAGCAAGAAGACGGTCAAGGCCGTCCTCGACGCCGCCGGCACCACGGTGAAGCGGTTCGCCCGCTTCGAGGTCGGCGCCTGACGCCCACCCCGTCACCACGACGGCCGGTCCGACGAGAGTCGGGCCGGCCGTCGGCGTTTTCGGCGACCTGTTTCTTCGCCGGTCAGGGCGCGGATCCCCGGTGTAGGTTTGCGACGCCCGGACCGAGGAGATGTGTCGGGCACGCGCCTCCGCGTCCGCGGTCGCGCCCCAGGTGAAGGAGATCGTTCGGTGGGACTCATTCAGGCTGCGATCGGCGCGATCGGCGGCACCCTCGGTGACCAGTGGCTCGACTTCTACGGCGTGCCGGACGGCATCACCTCCACGATCGCGGTCTTCCCCGCGGTCGCCAAGGGGCAGAACGCCGGCCGCGGCAGCAACACGCACGGCTCCGACGGCGTCATCACCAACGGCTCCAAGATCGTCGTGCCCGAGGGTTACGGCCTGGTCCTGCTCGAGGACGGCGCCTTCACCGGTTTCGCCGCCGAGCCGGGCGCCTACATCTGGAACTCCGACGAGCCGGCCTCCCAGTCGGTGTTCTCCGGCGGCGGCCTGGTCGACTCGGTCATCAAGCAGAGCCTGGGAGCGCTTCAAGTTCGGCGGACGCCCCTCGACGCAGCAGACGGCGGTCTTCGTGACCCTCAAGGAGCCTGCCCAACAACAAGTTCGGCACCCAGTCGGAGATCTACTGGGACGACGCCTTCCTCAACACCCAGGTCGGTGCGATCACCCGCGGCACCTACACGCTCAAGATCACCGACCCGCTGACCTTCATCCGCAACTTCGTGCCCGCCGAGATCATCAGCGGCCGCGCGCAGTTCGACTTCACCGACATCGACAACCCGGCCGGTGAGCAGACTTCTTCAACGAGGTCGTCGGCTCGTTGGCCCCGGCGTTCTCGATGTACACCAACGACCCCGCCAAGGGGAACCGGATCGCCAAGTCTGCAGCAGGACTCGATCGGGTTCGCGCAGTCGCTGTCCGCCGCGGTGGAGCAGAACTACCAGTGGAAGACCGACCGCGGCCTGGAGATCGTCAAGACCGCGATCATCTCCATCGAGTACGACGCCAACACCCGCGAGCCTTCTGAAGAACGTCCAGCGTGCCGACGCGCTGTCCGGCGCCCGCGGCAACTCGAACCTGCAGGCCTCGGTGGCCGCCGGCATCGAGGCGGCCGGGGAGAACGCCGGCCCGGGCGGCCTGATCGGCATGGGCATGGCGACCGGCGGCATGGGCGTCGGCGGTCTGCAGCAGCCGGTCCCGCCGGCCGGTGCGCCCGCCCCGGCTCCGGCCGCGGCGGCACAGCCCGCTCCGGCGGCTCCCGAGGGCACCCCGAGCCCGGCCGCCTCCGGCGCGGAGGACCCGATGGCGGTGCTCAAGCGCGCCAAGGAGATGCTCGACGCCGGCCTCATCACGCAGGCCGACTACGACGCGGCAAAGGCGAAGGCGCTCGGTCTCTGACATGGCGCAGGAGCCCGTGGAGCCCCCGCCGCCTCCGCCCCCACCGCCTCCGGGCGGCGGCGAGCAGCAGCCGAAGCAGCCCACCTTCGACGGACCGCCGCTCTCGCTGGAGGAGGAGCCTGGCCGCGGCCAAGGCCGAGCCCGAGGCCGGGCCGAGCATCGAGACCGTCAACGAGTCGCTCAAGGACGGGCTGAACCGCTGCCCGAAGTGCGGCTCGACCGACGTCCGGCTGCGCGGCTCGACCGGCATGCTCGTGTGCCTCTTCTGCCGCAACGAGTGGCAGGAGGCGCGGGTCGAGGAGGAGTTCGGCCTCGGCGAGGGCATCGAGGACCTCCAGGGCACGGTCATCGCCAGTGGCGCGGAGGACATCGCCGCGGACGCCTCGGAGATGGTGACCTTCAAGTGCGAGGCGTGCGGTGCCGAGGTGGTCGTGGACACCGCGCACCAGGCTCAACGCGCGCTGTCACTGGTGCCGGCACACGCTGAACGTCAACCAGCAGATCCCCAACGGCGCCGTACCGGACGCGGTGCTGCCGTTCCGGCTGACCAAGGACGAGGCGGTCGAGAAGATCCGCGAGTTCGCCTCCAAGCGGCGGTTGTTCGCGCACAAGCGGTTCAAGAGGGAGTTCGTCCCCGAGAACGTGCTCGGGGTCTACCTGCCCTACCTGGTGGTCGACGCCCGCGCGGAGTCGGAGTACTGGGGAGAGGGCGAGGTGGAGACCCGGCGCTGGACGGAGAAGCAGGGCGACAACAACGTCACCTACTACGCCGCGGACGTCTACCAGGTCTCCCGCAAGGTCGCCTTCACCGTCGACGACCTCACCATGGAGGGCTCGGCGCAGCGCGCCGACTTCAGCGAGAACAACACCAACAACATCGTCAACACGATCCTGCCCTTCGACACGAAGAACGCCGTGAAGTGGAACGCCAGCCTACCTGGTCGGCTTCACCAGCGAGAAGCGCGACCTCAACGTGAGCGGCCTCGGCCCGGTCCTGGAGGACCAGCCTGCTCTCGATCGGTCGCGCCCAGGTGCACGGCTCGCTCGGCCGCTTCGACCGCGGGGTGCGCTGGGAGCAGGAGAAGGTCGACGTGGGCGGCTCGCGCTGGGTGTCGATGTACCTCCCGGTCTGGCTCTACTCCTACCGCCAGGAGAGCAACGGCATGCTGCACTACATCGCGGTCAACGCCCGCACCGGAGAGACGATGGGCAGCATCCCGGTCTCGCAGCCCAAGCCTGATCCTCGCCGCGTTCACGGTCGGCACCGTGCTCGAGGGCGTGGCCGGCGCGATCTTGGTGGCGACGGCATGAGCATCGAGCCTGATCTCCGCGCTGGTGGCGCAGGCCTCGGACGACAGCGGTCCGCTGTGGCTCCTCGCGGCGGGGCCCGCCGGCGGCGCCGCGACGTACTGGGCCTTCTACCGGTACTACCGCAACACCGACAAGTCGCACCAGTACGAGCGCGACACCATCATCGAGGCGCAGCCGGTCCAGGGCGGCGAGCAGCAGGTGGGCCGGATCGACCGGACGAGGGACTCCGACATCGACGGGGACAACAGCAGTGACTACCGCCGGCGCGTGCAGCGACGCACCTGATCGGTCCGTACGACGCCTGCTGGCCCTCGTCCTGACCGCGGTGCTGACCACGGTCCTGGTCGCGGGCTGCTCGAGCGGCGCCTCCGCGCCCGGCAGGGGCGGGCAGGCGGCCGAGCGTGGCTACGTCCCGGGGCCCTACCGGGTCGCGCCGGGCGTGGTGCTCGGCACCCCGGTCGACGACCCGGAGACCCAGGCGGCCCAGCACCCGGTCGTCGCCCGGCTGCTGGAGCCTGGTCGCGCACACCCCGGAAGGGGGAGCGGATCCGGGTCGTCACCCGCTCCTTCTCCCTGCACCCGCTCGCCGACGCGCTGGTCGACGCGCACCGGCGCGGGGTGCACGTCCAGGTCATCGCCAACCGGCGGGTGTCGAAGGACTTCCGGGCCGTGCAGAAGTTGACGAAGGAGCTCGGGACCGACCGGAGCCGGTCGTCCTTCGTCCTCCTCTCCCAGGGCTCGCAGCGCGGCGTCCGCATCGGCGGGGACGGCAAGGTGCACCAGAAGACCTGGACGTTCACCCGGGTGGGGGACACCCGTCATGTCGTGGTGACCGGCTCGGCGAACCTGTCGTACTACTCGACGCGGCAGTACAGCGACATGTGGGTCTTCGCGGGCCGCACCGACGTGTGGCGGGCCTTCGACCGCGACTTCCGCGAGCAGACGGGCGAGCCTGAAGCGCCGGGGGTCCCGGTACGCGCCGCGGCTCGGCAACGACCGGGCCTTCTTCTTCCCCGGCTGGGACGAGGCGTCCGACCCGGTCGCGGCCCTGATCGACGCAGTCCCCGCCCGGGGGTCGGTGCTGCGCTTCGCGATGTACGCCTGGCACAGCGACCGCGGTCGCAACATCGCCCGGATCGTGGCGGCCAAGGCTCGTGGCGGAGCCAGGGTGCAGGTGATCTCGCTGCACATCGGCAAGGACATCGCCGCGACGCTGCGCGCGGCCGGGGTGGAGGTGCACGGAGCGAGGTTCGCCGACGGGTCCGACGTCCACAGCAAGACTCAGCCTGCTCGCGTGGACCGGCCCGGACGGCGTACGGCACCGGCGGGTGGTGACCGGCAGCGACAACTTCGGATCCGACTCGCTGCCCCGCGACGAGCCTGGCCATGTCGATCGACGCCGACCGCGGCCCGTCGTTCGCCCGCTCCGTCCGGTGGTACGACGCGATGATCGCCCGCGCCACCGCTGAGGGTCACTGACGGGCACTGATAGCCTCGGGGACGCTTCGCAACGTCGATGGGAAGGACCCTGGTGCCCGGTTACAAGCGAGTCCTCCTCAAGGCTCTCCGGTGAGGTGTTCGGCGGCGGCAAGGTCGGCGTCGACCCGGACGTCGTGCAGGCGGTGGCGAACGAGATCAAGGCCGTCGTCGATGCCGGCGTCCAGATCGCGGTGGTCACCGGTGGTGGCAACTTCTTCCGCGGCGCCGAGCTCCAGCAGCGCGGCATGGACCGGGTGCGGGCCGACTACATGGGCATGCTCGGCATCGTCATGAACTGCCTGGCGCTGCAGGACTTCCTGGAGAAGGAAGGCGTCGAGACCCGCGTGCAGACCGCCATCACGATGGGCCAGGTCGCCGAGCCGTACATCCCGCGCCGCGCCATCCGGCACATGGAGAAGGGCCGGGTCGTCATCTTCGGCGCCGGCATGGGCATGCCCTACTTCTCGACCGACACCGTGGCCGTCCAGCGAGCGCTGGAGAGCAGGTGCGACGTCGTCCTGGTCGCCAAGAGCGGGGTCGACGGCGTCTACAGCGCGGACCCGAAGATCGACCCGACCGCGACCAAGTACGACGAGTCGACCTACGACGAGGCGATCAGCGGTGGCTTGCGGATCATGGACCAGACCGCCTTCGCGCTGTGCGGCGAGAACAAGTTCGCCGATGATCGTGTTCGGCATGGAGCCGGAGGGCAACATCCTCCGCGTGGTGCAGGGTGAGAAGATCGGCACGCGGGTCAGCGCAGGCTGAGGTCTCGACAGGCTCGACCAACAGTGTGACCAGGCAGAAGGAGATCCGGTGATCAACGAAACCCTCAACGAGGCCGACCAGAAGATGGGCAAGTCGGTCGACGCGACCCGTGAGGAGTTCGCGGCGATCCGCGCCGGCCGGGCGCACCCGAGCATGTTCAGCAAGATCCTCGTGGACTACTACGGCTCGCCGACGCCGATCCAGCAAACTCGCGTCGTTCAGCGCCCCCGAGGCGCGGGTGATCATCATCTCGCCCTTCGACGCCGGCGCGAAGACCAACATCGAGAAGGCCATCCGCGACTCCGACCTCGGCATCAACCCCTCCGACGACGGCCAGGTGCTGCGCTGCGTCTTCCCCGAGCCTGACCGAGGAGCGCCGCAAGGAGTTCATCAAGGCTCGCCAAGGAGAAGGCCGAGGGCGGCAAGGTCGCCGTGCGCCAGGTCCGCCAGAAGTCCAAGCAGAGCCTGGAGAAGCTCGAGAAGGACGGCGAGGTCGGCAAGGACGACGTCACCGGTGCCGAGAAGAAGCTCGACGCCCTGACCAAGAAGCACACCGAGGCCATCGACGAGTCTGCTCAAGACCAAGGAGGCCGAGCCTGCTCGAGGTCTGAGGCCTCGACTGCTCCCGCACCTCGTATGTCGACGACGCCCGACGCTGCCCCGAAGAAGGACCACGGCCGGGCGGGCCGTGACCTGAAGGCTGCCGTCACCTCCGCGGTCGTGCTCCTGAGTGCGATCGCGGCATCCCTGCTGTTCTGGAAGCCCGCCTTCATGGTGATCGTCGCGATCGCCGTGGTGGTGGCTGTCTGGGAGCCTGCGCAAGGGCCCGGCCGCCAAGGACATCGACCTGCCCGAGCAGCCGCTCATGGCCGGCGGCGTGGTCATGGTCGTGGTGGCCTACGTCTGGGGCTCCGCCGCCCTGGTCACCGCCACCGCCGTCAGCGCGCTGGTCATCATGCTGTGGCTGCTGCGCCGCGGCGTCGACGGCTACGTCAAGAACGCCACCGCCTCGGTCTTCGCGCTCGTCTACGTGCCCTTCCTGGGCTCCTTCGTGGCCCTGATGCTCGCCGAGGGCGGTCGCGACGGTGGCGGCCTGGACGACAAAGGCGTCCAGGGCATCCTCACCTTCATCCTGGTGACGATCGCCTCCGACATCGGCGGCTACATCGCCGGCGTGCTCTTCGGCAAGCACCCGATGGCGCCGGTCATCTCGCCCAAGAAGTCCTGGGAGGGCTTCGCCGGGTCCGCGATCGCCACGGTGGCGGCGGGCGTCGCACTCGTCGTCTACCTGCTCGACGGCGACTGGTGGATCGGCGTCGCGCTGGGCCTGATCGCGGTGGTCATGGCGACCCTGGGCGACCTGTGCGAGTCGGTCATCAAGCGCGACCTCGGCATCAAGGACATGAGCCAGGTCATCCCGGGCCACGGCGGCCTGATGGACCGGCTCGACTCACTGCTGGCGACGATCGCGCCGATCTGGCTGCTGCTCCACTACGGCGTCTTCTAGGGCGCTCATCGCGGCGACGAGTTCGCCCGTCGCTGAGGTACGGCGCCGGCCCGAACCGCAGGTGCTCGCCGCGGGTGTCCACGGTGACGCCCCGGCGGGCGAGCGCGTCGCGCAGGGCGGTGCCGTGCGGCGTACGCAGCGCCAGGAAGCCGCCGAAGCCGTCGGCCGGCGTCTCCCGGTCCCGGGTGACGACCTCCGGCGGCAGGTCGAGGGCGTCGAAGGTGCTCGCGAGCAGGCCGCGCTGGTGCAGCGCGATCTCGCGCAGCACGGGGGGAGTGAGCCCCTGCTCGGCGAAGAAGTCGAGGACGCGGGCGGCGCGGTAGTGGCTCGTCGGGTCGTACGTCGCGCCCGCGAAGCGGTCGTCCTCGCGGGCGAACCAGTCTGGTGATCACCGGGCGGCAGCCGTCCGCGTGCGGCGGTACCCGCAGGAAGCAGTTGCCCTCGCCGAGCCTGGAGGTACTTGTAGCCGCCGCCCACCACCCAGGCCTCGTCGAGCCCGTCGGCCTCCAGCGCGAGCGGTACCGGCCCGATCTCGTGGTAGGCGTCGACCAGCAGACTCGGCGCCGTGCCGCGCGCAGGCGGCGGCGAGCGTGCCGAGCCCGGGCACCCGCTGGGAGGTCTCGAAGAGCACCGAGGAGATGACCGCGGCGGCGGTGCGGTCGTCGACGGCCGCGGCGGCCCGCTCGGCCAGCGTCGCGACCGGGTGTGCCGGCACCACGGCGACCTCCAGGCCGGCCTCGGCGAAGCGCTCCAGCCTGCTGGCGCGCGGAGTGGAACTCCCCGTCCGTGGTGACCAGCCGCGGCCGCGCCCGCAGGTCCAGGGTCGAGAGGAAGCGGAGCAGGAGCTCGTGGGTGCTGGCGCCGAGCGCGACCTCCGCGCCGGGAGTGCCGAGCAGTGCCCGCACGCCCTCGCGCAGCCGCTCGGCGCGCGCCTCGGCGCGCGGCCACTTCTGGCCGAGGGCGAGCGCGGCGTCGTCATAGGCCTCCAGCACGCCCTCGCGGGCGACGTCCGGCCAGGCCTGGTGCGAGTGCCCGGTGAGCAGGAGCCGCTCGGTGACCCGGAAGCGGGAGTAGTGCTCGGCGAGGCTCACATCCGGCTCCGGATGGCCCACAGGTCGGGGAAGAGCCTGAGCAGTGACGGTGCTCCACAGGTACGTCGCACCGGACGAGCCGCCGGTGCCCATCTTCGCGCCGATCGTGCGCTCGACCATCTTCACGTGGCGGTAGCGCCACTCCTGCAGGCCCTCGTCGAGGTCGACCAGGCGCTCGGCGACCTGCGCGGCGCCGCCGTCGTCGGCGTAGGCACGCAGGAGCAGGTCCTGGACCTCCTCCGACGGCGCCCACGGCGCGCTCAGGTCGCGGTCGAGCGCGGCTGCAGGCGCGTCGTACCCCTGCGTGCCGAGGTAGCGCAGGAAGGAGTCGAAGACCGATCGGCGGCTCATCGCAGCGGCGATCCGCTCGCGGCTGGGGGAGCCGGCGGGGTAGTGCTCGAAGACGCGGCGGTCGCGGCGCCCGAGGGTCGCCTCCAGCTCACGGAACTGCTCGGACTGGAAGCCGCTGGAGGCGTCGAGGCGGTCGCGGAAGCCTGGAGAACTGGCGCGGGGTCATCGTCTCCAGCACGTCGACCTGGGCGACGGCGACCTTGAGGATGGCGCGGACCCGGCCCAGGGTCTGCAGGGCGCGCGGGGTGTCGCCGGCCTCGAGCCGGTCCTGGAGGCCGGTCAGGCTCGTGCAGCATCTGCTTGAACCACAGGCTCGTAGACCTGGTGGATCACGATGAAGAGGAGCTCGTCGTGCTCGTCGGAGCGGGGGTGCTGCGCGGCGAGGACGTCGTCGAGGGCGAGATAGGCTGCTGTAGGTCAACGAGGGGTGCTGGTCGGTCACCGACCGAGTGTCACAGGTCGGCGCGCTCGGCTGCCAGTACGACGCGCTGGGGTCGCTCCGGCTACGATCGCCCGGACATGAGTGAGCCAATCGAGGGCCGCGCGCACGCGGGCGAGACGGACGACGCACCCGAGCGTTCCCGCCGACCCGACTGGTTCCACCGGGATCACCCGGTCTTCTTCCCGCTCGCCGGGTTCTTCACCGGCATGGCCTCGATCATCGTGGTGCCCGGGCTCTACGGCGCCATCCTCAAGGGGCTGCTCGGCACCGACCGGGCCGAGGAGCCTGTTCCCGTTCGTGCTGCTGCTGCTCGTCGTACCGATCGGGATGCTGGTGCCGCACCACACCCGGCGCTTCGCCAAGTACATGCTGATCGGGATGGTCGGCACCATCCTGGTCGTCGGTCTCGTCGCCGCGGCCGTGCTGTGGTTCCTGCTCAAGAAGGACAGGCTGAGGCAGCGTTTGGGTGTCCCGCCCGAGGAGGTGGGACAATCGGAGGGATGTCCGAGCCGCGCAGCCTGCCTCTCGTCCTCGCGGAGCCGCGGGGGCGCAAGAAGCCTCCCCGCCACCTGGCGGACCTGACCGACGCGGAGCGCAAGGACCTGCTCGTCGAGATGGGCCTGCCGGGCTTTCGCGCGAAGCAGGCTCTCGACGCACTACTTCGGCCGGCTGGTCCACGACCCCGCCGAGATGACCGACCTGCCGGCGGCTCAGCGCGACGACCTCGTGGCTGCTCTGCTGCCCGACCTGATGGACCCGATCCGGCAGCAGAGCGCCGACCAGGGCAAGACGGTCAAGACCCTGTGGAAGGCTCTTCGACGGCTCGCTCGTCGAGTCGGTGCTGATGCGCTACAAGGACCGGGCCACGATCTGCATCTCCAGCCAGGCCGGCTGCGGCATGGCCTGCCCGTTCTGCGCCACGGGCCAGGGCGGCCTGCAGCGCAACATGTCGACCGCCGAGATCGTCCACCAGGTCGTCGTGGGGGCCCGCGCGATGGTCAACGGCGACGTCGCCGGGGGACCGGGCCGGCTCTCGAACGTGGTGTTCATGGGCATGGGTGAGCCGCTCGCCAACTACAAGGCGACCGTCGGCGCCGTACGGCGCCTCACCGACCCGGCTCCCTCGGGCCTCGGCCTCTCCGCCCGCCACGTGACGGTCTCCACCGTCGGCCTGGTGCCGCGGATCAAGCAGGCTCGCCGACGAGGGCGTCCCGGTGACCCTCGCGCTCTCACTGCACGCCCCCGACGACGAGCCTGCGCAACGACCTGGTGCCGATCAACACCCGGTTCTCGGTCGCCGAGACCGTCGACGCGGCCTACGAGTACTTCGCGAAGACGGGCCGCCGCGTGTCCATCGAGTACGCCCTCATGCGCGACATCAACGACCAGGGCTGGCGGGCCGACCTGCTCGCCGACGTGCTCTCCGCCGACGGCCGCGGCACCGGCTGGGTGCACATCAACCCGATCCCGCTCAACGAGGTCCCCGGCTCGCAGTTCACCCGCTCGCGCGAGGAGGACATGGACGAGTTCGTCCGCCGCCTGGAGGCCAAGGGCATCGCGACGACGATGCGGGACACGCGGGGCAGCGAGATCGACGCGGCCTGCGGGCAGTCTCGCGGCGGCGGAGTAGCCTGCGACGCCTCCTGCTGGATTTCTGTCGGCTCTGGGAGTCATACTGATGGAGTCCGGCGCGGTCCGCGCTGGGAAGTGGACCCGAGACCCGTCCGGACGGACGTGGCGCTCGGGTCTCGCGCATCTCAGAGGTAGGCGACGTCGGTGACGAGGGACTCCACCCGGCGACGCCACTCGCCGCCCCGCGCCCACGACCAAGCGATGACGTCGGGGATTGCGAGCAGGGGCTCTGCGGAGAGAGGCAGGTGGCTGTAGGCGACCCGAGGAAGGTCGCGGGTGGCGGTCGCGAGGGTGCGGCGGTCGCGCGCCAGCAGGGTCGCATCGAGGTCGAGGACGAGGTGAGCGGCCTGTCCCGGCGTCCAGGACGACGGCACTGACGCCGTAGATCCGTAGCCGGGCGATGCTGCCGGCTACGTGCCGGCGGCGACGGGGGCTCTCGTGCTTCATGTGCACGGAGCGTTGTCCCGGCAGCGCCAACCGGCCCACTGCTCGACGTACCTCGCGCATCGTGTCGTCCGGGCAGCGCGCCGCGACGACCACGTAGGCTCTTGGCCTTGGTCTCGTCCACGTAGTGGTGCGCGCTCACTCGGCCAAGCCTGCAACGAGGGTCCGACACGCCCTCGTGCTTGGCTGGTCCCATGCAGCCCACCGCCGAGCGTGTCCGCACCGCGAGCGCCGCGTGGGCCTTCCTGCCCCCGCACGCCCCGCGTGTGGAGACCGAGGAGTACCTGCTCGTCCGCTACCCGGACTGGACGGAGCGGCCGCTGCAGGCTGGTCCGCTTCCACCCGCACCGGCCCGCCGCCGAGGTGCTGCCCGAGGTGCTGGCGCACGCCCGCGAGTCTCGCCCCGCGCGGGGGCGTCGCTCCGGAGCAGGTCGCGTGCTGGGTGCGGCTGGGGGCGCCGGAGGACGTGGAGCCGGCGCTGCGGGAGCACGGTGGGCGCCCTGGACGAGACGGTCGACGTACTGGCGCTCGGGCTGGACGGACCGCCCGACCTCGGCGACCTGCCGGACGTGCCGCTGCGCTGGAGCGAGGACCTGGAGGTGTTCGTGGACGCGGTCCGGCTCAGCGCGCAGGTGTTCGGCGCGAGCCCGACCGACCGCCGCGAGCCTGGAGGCCGCGCATCCCGGCGAGGTCGCCAAGGTGCGCAGCGGGGGAGGCGGCGCCGTCGTCGCGTACGACGGCGACACACCTCTCGGCAGCGGCGGGCTCACCATGGCCGGCCCGGACGCGCGGCTGTGGGGAGGCGTGGTGGACCCGCAGGCTCGCGGGCGCGGGATCTACCGGGCGGTGCTCGCGGCGCGGCTGGCGTACGCCCGCCGGCACGGTGCGGACCTGGCGATCGTGAAGGGGCGGGTGGAGACGTCGGGACCGATCCTGCGCCGGGCCGGGTTCACCGGCCACGGGCAGGAGCGCTCCTGGCTGCTCGGCCTCAGCCTGAGCGGGTGGTCCACCAGCAGACTCGACGTTGCGGTCCTCGGGCGCACCGGAGCCGTCGAGGTGGGCGTGCCAGTCGTTGGCGGCCAGGCTCACGGGCGAGACCGGCGAGTCTGCTCGGCGTTGCCGGTGCCGGCGCCGGCGGAGGCGGGGCCGGCGTGGTCGACCATCGTGGTGAAGATCGACAGCGTGCCGTCGCCGTTGTCGGCGACCTCGATGATCCGCGCCTGCTGCGGCCAGTCGATGTGCGAGGCGGTGGTGATCTCCCACAGCCCACCACCGTTGGTCCGCGGCCGCGGGGTGATCTTGTTGCGGTGGGTGTGGCCGTTGATCCAGGCGATCACGTTCGGCCGGGCGAGCAGCGCGTCGAGGACGGTGCCGCCGGTGACGCGCGGCTCCAGGTTGCCGCCGGTGACGACGAGCGGGTTGCCCATCGTGTCGGAGGTGTGGTGGCTGAAGACCATCACGATCTTGTCGGCGGAGGCGTCGAGGAGTGCCGTCAGCCAGGCGAACTGGGTCTTGTCGAGCGAGCCGTCGGCGTACCCGTTGGGGTTGACGGTGTCCATGACGACGAAGCGGAAGTCGCCCTTGTCGAAGGAGTAGTACGCCGTCCCCTTCTGGCGGTTGGTGTCGGTGAAGCCGTGCCCGAAGGGCGCGCCGCCGAGCGCGAAGTGCTGCTCGACGACCTGCTGGCGGGTGAGCAGGCGGCGGTTCAGGTCGGGCTGCACCACCCGGACGACGGTGTTGAGCGCGCCGCCGAGCAGGTTGGTGAGCAGGCCGCCGGGGTTGCTCATCAGGTCGTCGAAGAGCCTGAGCCGGGTTCACGCCGAGCGGCGGCGAGATGATCTTGAGCGCGCCCAGCGCGAGCAGGTTGAGCCTGCAGGGTGCTGGTGGGGAAGTTGCCCTGGACCAGGCCGTCGTGGTTGCCGAAGACGGAGTACCACGGGATGTCCAGGCCCTCGGCGGTGAACGGGCGGCGGGCCGCGTCCAGCAGCCCCGGTACGACGGGGAAGCCGTACTCCGCACGCGGGCGGTCCACCGGCTTGCCGGCCGGGTTGCCGTGCGGGTGCCAGTACGCCGTGTCGTACGTCGCCGGGGTGCTGTCGGCCACGCCCTCCCACTTGTTGAGGTTGCCGGAGTCGACCCGGACGCTGCCGCCGTTGAGGATGTTGATGTTCCAGCGGACCTCGTTGGCCTGGGAGTTGTCGGAGTTGTCGCCGGTCTGGATCGCCAGCGCCAGCGGCTTGCCGGTGACCGGGCCGGTGGCGATCCGGTTGATGGCGCGGACCATGGAGTCCGCGACCTGGCCGGTGAGCATCTCGCCCGGCCGGTAGGACGAGGTGAACAAGCCGGTCGCGGGCAGCGGGCTGGGGTCGTCGAGCCGGTCGGTCCACTCCAGGCGCAGCGGCGACTGCGCGTCGACGATGTGCACGTCGCTGAGCCTGCGCGAAGGCGAGCAGACCCTGGCGCGCACGGCCCGGGGCGGCGGCGACGCCGAGGCCGGAGCGGACGCTGTGCGCCTCGCCGGCGACCGCGATGACGGGGCGGTAGCCGCCCGCGCCCGGCGTACCGACGGTGTAGGTCTGCTGGAGGGTGTTGCCCGGCGCCGCGCTGGCGGTCGCGGAGCGCAGCACGCCCGGCAGGGCGGTGGCGGCGGCCGCGAGGCCTCCGGCGGCGATGGCGTTGCGGATCAGGTCACGGCGAGAGATCTCCACGGCGGAGCAACGACCCTTCTATGAAATGGGTCACGTCCTGTTTCGGCGTACCCCAGGCGTTCACCCGGAGGTCGCCGGACACTCCCGGACGTGTGACGAAGTGTTGTGGCGCGGAGCCTAGCGTCCGTGTCATGGACAAGCTCCGGGTTCTGGTGGTCGCCGAGTCGTTCCTCCCGCAGATCAACGGCGTCACCAACTCGGTACGCCGCGTGCTGGAGCACCTGCAGGCCGAGGGCCACCACGCCCAGCCTGGTCGCGCCCACCGGCCCCGAGCAGTACGCCGGCTTCCGGGTGCAGCGCGCCCGCGGCGCCAACCTGCCGTTCTACCCCGACTTCCGCCTCGGCCTGGAGACCCGGCGCCGGCTGCGCACGGTGATGAGCCAGTACCGCCCCGACGTCGTGCACATCGCCTCGCCCGCGACGCTCGGCTACCAGGCCTCGCGCGCCGCCGAGGAGCCTCGGCATCCCGACCGTGGCGATCTACCAGACCGACCTGGTCGGCTTCGCCGAGCGCTACGACCTGCCCGGCGGCGCCCGCGCGATGGCCGGGCTGACCCGCCGCATCCACCACCACGTGGACCGCACCCTGGCCCCCTCGACCGCGAGCATCGAGCAGGCTACGGCAGACTCGGCGTCCCGGAGGTCTACCGCTGGGGCCGCGGCGTGGACCTGGCCGCCTTCCACCCGCGCCACCGCGACGAAGCGCTGCGGCAGCGGATCGCCCCCGACGGCCGCCTCCTGGTCGGGTACGTCGGCCGGCTGGCGGCGGAGAAGGAGCCTGGACCTGCTCACGCACCTCGCCGACGACCCGCGCTACGCGCTGGTGCTGGTCGGCGGCGGTCCGGACGAGCAGCGCCTGCGCGGCGTGCTCGGCCAGCGCGCCACCTTCCTCGGCCTGCTTCACGGCGACGACCTGAGCCGTGCCTACGCCTCCCTCGACCTGTTCGTGCACACCGGCCGCTACGAGACCTTCTGCCAGTCCGCGCAGGAGGCGCTCGCCTCAGCGGTGCCGGTGGTCGCCCCCGCCGCCGGTGGCCCGATCGACGTGGTCGCCCACGGTGCGACCGGGCTGCTCTACCGGGCCGGCGACGGCGCCGACCTCGCCACGTGCGTGGACCGGCTCGCCTCCGACGCCAGCCTGCGCGCGACGATGGGCGCGACGGCCCTGCGGGCGGTGCAGGAGCGCTCGTGGTTCGCGATCAACGAGCAGTCTGCTGGAGCACTACCGCGCGGTGATCGGCTCGCGCGCGGTGACCCGGCCCGCCTCGCGAGCGGCCTGACTCAGCCGAACAGCGCGGCCGCCTCCTCGACGGTGTCGACGAGGTGCACGTGCGCCTCCATCGCGCGGCCGCGCGAGAGCGCCTGCAGCAGCGGCCAGGCGGGCAGCGTCTCGGTCCAGTAGGTGCGCCCGACGAGCACCATCGGCGCGACGTCCTGCTCGCCGGCGTAGTAGTTCTCGCAGGCGTCCTGGAAGATCTCCTGCACCGTGCCGCCGGCGCCTGCGAGGAAGACGATCCCGGCGTCGCAGACCTGGAGCAGGATCGCCTCGCGCAGCGCGTTGCGGAAGTACTTCGCGATCGCGGTCGCGAACAGGTTGGGCGGCTCGTGCCCGTAGTGCCAGGTCGGCACGCCGAGCGAGGGCCTCGGTGACGTGCTGAGCTCCAGGGCGCCCCGGGCGGCCTCCACCCAGGCGTCGATCGAGGGGCGGAACGAGGGCGTGGCGCTCACTCGTCGTACCGCCTCGGCGAGGGCGTCCGCACCCAGCCCGGCCATCCGGCCGCCGAGGTTCGCCGCCTCCATCGCGCCGGGCCCGCCGCCGGTGGCGACCACGTGGCGGGCGCCCAGCAGGGCACCGAGCCGCGCCGCCTCGGCGTAGCCCGGCGTGCCGCGGTCGGCCGCGTGCCCGCCCATCACGCCGACCAGCCGCTGGTCGCGCACCCAGGTGGCGAGCGCGGTGTCGATCGCCTGGTCGTGGAGGACCTCGGCCAGCGCCTCGGCCGGTCCGCAGGCGGCACGCGCCCAGGCGTAGGCGCGGGCGTCGAACGTCGCCGCGTAGGGCGTGCGGTCGTAGAGCCTCGGCGGGGGAGTAGAGCGTGCTCCGCTCGATGTCGAGGCCGGCGAGCCCGGCCGCACCGGCGGCGCCCGCGCTCGCCTGCCACTGCCGGTCGTCGGGGGTGCGGGTGGTGACCGCGACGTTGCGGCTGCGGGTGCTCCTCACGCCGCCGGACGCTACCCGACGGGTGCCTGTCCGAGCGGTGGACAACGCGTCTCATGTTTCTTGATCAACTCACTACAGTTAATTCCACCAGCACGCCGCGCGCCGGCGATCCCTCGAAGGAGACATCGATGACCTACCGTCCCGAGACCCTCGCCGTGCACGCCGGTCAGGAGGAGCCCGACCCGGCCACCAACGCGCGGGCCGTGCCGATCTACCAGACCACGTCGTACGTCTTCAACGACACCGAGCACGCCGCCAACCTGTTCGCACTCGCCGAGCCGGGCAACATCTACACCCGGATCATGAACCCGACCCAGTCGGCCTTCGAGGAGCGGGTCGCCCAGGCTCGAGGGCGGCGTCGGCGCGCTCGCCGTCGCGTCCGGCTCGGCCGCGATCACCTACTCCGTGCTCAACCTGACCTACGCCGGCGACAACATCGTCGCCATCTCCACCCTCTACGGCGGCACCTACGCCCTCTTCGCGCACACGCTGCCGCAGTACGGCATCGAGGTCCGCTTCGTCGACCCGGACAAGCCGGAGGACCTCGCCAAGCACGTGGACGAGAAGACCAAGTTCGGTCTTCGCCGAGACCATCGGCAACCCCAAGATCAACGTCGTCGACACCCGAGCCTGGGCCGACGCGGCGCACGCGCAGGGGTTGCCGCTCGTCGTCGACAACACCGTCACCACGCCGTACCTGGAGCGGGTCTTCGACCACGGCGCCGACATCGCGGTGCACTCCGCGACCAAGTACATCGGTGGCCACGGCACGTCGATCGGCGGGGTCATCGTCGACAGCGGGAAGTTCGACTGGGCCGCCCACTCCGACCGCTTCCCGGGCCTGACGACCCCCGACTCGGCCTACCACGGGGTGGTCTGGACCGACGCCGTCGCCGGCTCGCCTACATCATCCGCGCCCGGACGGTGCTGCTGCGCAACACCGGTGCCGCGATCGCGCCGCTCAACTCCTTCCTGTTCCTGCAGGGCCTGGAGACGCTGCACCTGCGCCTGGAGCGGCACAGCGAGAACGCGCTGGCGGTGGCGAAGTACCTGCAGGGTCACGAGGCGGTCGCGTGGGTGAACTACCCCGGTCTCGAGGGAGACCCGTCCAAGGAGGTCGCCGACCGCCTCTTCACCGGCAAGGGGTACGGCGGCCTGGTGTCCTTCGGTCTCAAGAGCGGCCGCGACGGGGGCAAGCGCTTCATCGAGTCCCTGGAGTCTGTTCAGCCACCTGGTCAACATCGGCGACGCGAAGTCGCTGGCCGTGCACAACGCCAGCACCACGCACTCGCAGGCTCACCCCGGAGGAGCCTGGAGCCTGGCCGGCGTACCGGAGGACCTGGTGCGGCTCTCCGTCGGCATCGAGAACATCGACGACATCGTCGCCGACCTCGAGCAGGCGCTCATCGCCGCGAAGTGAGCGACCTTGTCTGACTCCGTCGGGGTCGTCGCGACCCAGCGGGCCGTGCTCACGCAGCACGGCCCGCTGGTGCTCGTCTCGGGGGCGGAGCTCGCACACGTCGAGGTCGCCTACGAGACCTACGGGACGCTCTCGCCCGCGCGCGACAACGCCGTCTTCGTCTGCCACGCGCTGACCGGCGACGCACACGCGGCCGGCTGGCACGAGGGCGCCGTCCGGCCGGGCTGGTGGGACAACCTGATCGGGCCCGGCAAGGCGCTCGACACCGACCGCTTCTTCGTCGTCTCCGCCAACCTGCTCGGCGGATGCTCGGGCACGACCGGCCCGCAGTCGCTCGACCCGGTGACCGGCCGTGCCCACGGCCCGGACTTCCCGGCGCTCGACATGGCCGACCTCGTCGCCGTGCACCGCGGGCTGCTCGACCACCTCGGCATCGACCGCCTGCACGCCGCCGTCGGCGGATCCCTCGGGGGATGCAGGTGCTGGAGTGGGCGCTGAGCGAGCCGGAGCGGATCGAGCGCGCCGTCCTGGTCGCGGCCAGGCTCCCGGCTGACCCCGGAGAACATCGCCTTCTCCTCGGTCGCGCGCGCCGCGATCCTGGAGGACCCCGACTTCCACGGCGGCCGGTACGCCGAGCACGGCACCACGCCCCGGCACGGGCTCAAGATCGCCCGGATGATGGCGCACATCACCTACGTCTCGCCCGCGTCGCTGGAGGCGAAGTTCGGCCACCGGCGCGCCACCACCGGGCACGCCAAGCGGCTCGAGGCGGACTTCGAGGTGGAGGCCTACCTGCAGCACCGGGGGAGGCCTTCCTGCGTCGCTTCGACGCGCTGTCCTACCTCCACCTGACCCGGCCGATGGACTACTTCGACCCGTTCGGAGCGCACCCGGGCGTCGTACCGGCCACCCGGTTCGGGCTGATCTCCTTCGACTCCGACTGGCGCTTCCCGACGGCCCACTCGCTGCGGATCCGCGACGGTTCCGCCGCCCGCGGGGCGGCGGTCGAGCACGCCGAGATCGCCTCGCCGTGGGGCCACGACTCCTTCCTGCTGGAGCCGCCCGGCTACCACGACGAGGTGCGCCGGCACCTCGCCTAGAAGGCGTGTGCCATCAGGCTCGCCGAACAGACTCCTGGGGATCCACCTCCAGCCCGCGCCGCGCGAACCAGGAGCACACGTTGGTGCAGTCACGCAGCAGGAAGTCGAAGCCCTGGGCGTTGCCGACCAGGTCCACGAGCCTGGGGCAGGTCGATGACCACGAGCCGCTCACCCGCCGCCAGGATGTTGTACGGCGAGAGGTCGCCGTGCACGAGACCGGCCTGCACCAGCGTCGCCATCGCCTCCCGCAGCCTGCTCGAAGTACGACGCGAGCAGCGCCGGCTCCGGCCGGGTCTGGGCCAGCCGGGGCGCGCTCTCGCCGTCCACGCGGATCCACTCCATCAGGATCTCGGTGCCGTCGACCTGGACCGGGTAGGGCACCGGGAGGCCGAGCTCCCAGCAGCGGTTGAGCGCGGACCACTCCGAGACCGCCCACTCGCCGGCGGCCACCTCGCGTCCGAAGGTGGACTTGCGCTTGACCGCACGCTCGTCGCGCGAGCGCTTCATGCTGCGGCCCTCGGTGTAGGTCGCCGAGCGGTGGAAGGTGCGGTGCTCCGGGGAGCGGTAGCGCTTGGCGGCCATCACCACCGACTGCGCGGGGTCGTGCGGGTCGGTGCGGTCGAGCAGGAAGACGTCGGCCTCCTTGCCGGTCTTCAAGATGCCGAGTCTCGGTGTCGACCGCGCCCTGCGAGGTCACCACCCAGTCGGGACGGGGCTCGGGGCCGCGGGACAGCGGCTCGACCGAGAGCCAGGTCGACCAGCGCTGGCCGGGCTCGAGGTCGTCGTAGGCCCGGTAGTCGAAGACGAACCGGGGGTCGAGGTCAGGGGAGAGGTTCTCCTGGGACAAGACGGGTGCTCCTGGGGATCGAGAGGAATCGGTCTGAAGGCAGGCCGAGGACAGTCATGGACATGTCACGCTCCTCTCGACGGGTCCACGGGGCACGCGGACGACGTCCCCGATGGTGGCGCACCGGGTTCGGGCACGACAACCGCTTTTCCGTCGGAGGATTGACGTACGGTGCTGCCATGCGTTGGCGGATCGTTCTCGTGGTGCTCCTGCTGCTTCTCGTGCCGGGCTTCTCCGGTGCTGCCGTGCGGACGGCGGCACCCGGCGGATCGACCGGTCCCGACCCGTACTGGAAGTTCGACGGCAACGGCGGCACCGACGCCCTGCGCTACGACGTCCGGGTCTCCTACGACTTCTCCCGCGCCCGGCTCAGCGGGCGCACGATCGTGACCCTGCGGGCGAAGAAGGACCTGTCCAGCCTCAACCTCGACCTGCTGCTCCCGGTCTCTGCGGTCACCGTCGACGGCCGCCGGGCGCGCTTCGGCAAGCCCAACAACCATGAGCCTGCACATCGTCCCGGCCCGCTCGATCCGCAAGGGCGCGATCGTCAGGGTCTCCGTCGCCTACGGCGGCTTCCCGGGGCGCTACCGCTACGCCGGGGAGCGCAACTGGCTGGCCGACGGCGGGGAGGTCGTGGCGATGAACGAGCCCCACATGGCGCCGTGGTGGTTCCCCTCCAACGACCACCCCAGCGACAAGGCCGTCTTCGACATCCGCGTCACCACCCCTCGGGGCAAGCGGGTGATCAGCAACGGCAGCTACGTCGGGCGCACCGTCCGGGGCACCAAGGCCACCACGCACTGGCGGATGAGCGACCCGATGGCGACCTACCTCGCGTTCTTCGCGGCGGGCCGGTTCCAGGTCGAGACCGGCCGCAGCGCCTCGGGGATCCGCTACGTCAACGCGGTCTCGGCGCGCCTGCCGAAGGCCGACCGGGCCCGGGCGATGGCCGTGCTGCGCCGCAGCGGCGCGACCACGGACTGGCTGCAGTCGTGGCTCGGGAAGTACCCCTTCACCTCCACCGGCGGGCTGGTCACCAGCCTCGACGTGGGCTTCGCGCTGGAGAACCAGACGCGTCCGACGTACGGGAGCCTGGATCTACCCGGGCGTCGTGGTGCACGAGCCTGGCGCACCAGTGGTTCGGTGACAGCGTCTCCGTCCAGCGCTGGCGCGACATCTGGCTCAACGAGGGCTTCGCGACCTTCGCCGAGGTGGCCTACGACGCCGCGCACGGCGGGCCGTCGGTGCGGGCGTGGCTGGACCGGGCCTACGACGAGCGCTGCCGCCAGGGCGGGTCGTCCTTCTGGACCCTCGACATCAGCAACCCCGGGCCGGCGAAGGTCTTCGACGAAGGGGTCTACGACCGCGGCTCGATGGTGCTGGCCGCGCTGCAGAACCGGATCGGCGCCACCGCGATGCGCGACCTGCTGCGCGCCTGGGTTGCCGCCCATCACGACGGCAACGCGACGGTGGCGCAGTTCGAGGCCATGGCCTCAGCGCGCACCGGTCAGGACCTGCGCGGCTTCTTCCAGGCCTGGCTGCGCTCGGGGACGGTCCCGGCCGGGACCCCCGCCAACGGCCTGACCCACCCCTGTCCGTAGCAGCCGCCCTCCGCGAATGACATCGACGGCAGGCCGCAGCGGGCGCCGGGACTGCCGTTCGTGTCATCGGGGGTCGGCCGGGTCCAGCGCGCCTCCCACGTGACGGGTGGGGCGTTTGGTACCAATGTGTCGACCTGTGCCCCCGTCGGGCGCGTGCCCGCACCAGGATGGAGACCCATGGACGCCAAGAAGCCTGATCGCCCTGGTGGTGATCGTGTTCCTCGGGTTCTGGATGTTCACCGACCCCTCCGGGCTGGCGGTCACGTCCAAGAGCGCCGCGAGCAACGGCTGGGACCTGACCACGCAGGCGTTCAACGGGGTCATCGACTTCGTCGGCGCGATGGACTGACGCAGGGACGGCTCATGAGCCTTCGTCGCGGGCCTCGTGGTCCGCCTCGGCGACCCGAACATCGCCAAGCACCTCCTGCGCGAGGAGGGCGAGGTGGTCGTCGACGAGGTGACCCACCACTGGTTCGCCTACCTGCGTCCCGGCGCCGAGGGGCTGCTCGCGACGCTGCTGCTCGTGTGGAGCCTGGTTCGTGGCGGTCCAGGTCGCCTGGTCCTTCCTGATCGTCGCGGTGCTCCTGCTCGGCCACGCCGCCTGGGGCTGGCTCGCGGTGCTCCGCGACCGCTTCGTGATCACCAACATGCGCGTCTTCCGGGTCCACGGCGTGCTGTCCCAGAGCCTCGCCACGATGCCGCTGAGCCGGATCCTCGACATCTCGGTCAAGAAGCCGCTGCACGGGCGGGTGCTCGGCTTCGGGCACTTCTGCTTCGAGTCGGCGGCCCAGGAGCAGGGCCTGCGCGACATCCGCTACGTCGGTCGTCCCGACGAGCGCGACCTCGCCATCCAGCGCGTCGTCCAGCGCTCCGGCCTCCGCGGCCCCCGCGTCCCGAACTAGCCTGGATGGGCCGAGCGCGTCGTCGCTGCGCTCCGCCGCGCTGCCGGCCGCGCGGTCGTCTCCGGTGCCAGGCTGGGTCCGCCTGGCGGCGAGCCTTCGGCGCGGCGGGAAGCACCGGTCTCCTCGGCTCCGGTCGCTCGTTCCTCGCTCCCTGCGCCTCCTCGTCCGGCGTTCCCGCCGCCGCCTGCCTGTGAGTCAGGGGCCGCGCTCGCTGCGGCACGTGCTCGGGGCGTGGCCTCGCCGTGAGTCCGGCCCACCCCTTTCGTAGGATTGCGGGCATGACGCAGCAGCCGTTCTCCCGTCCCGGAGCCATCGACCTCTCGGCGCTCAAGCGGCCCGCGCCGGCCGCCGGCGGCGGTACGCCGAGCGGAGCGCCCGTGAGCGGTGGGAGCGCCGGGTCGGCGTACTCCGTGGCGGTGGACGAGGCCAACTTCCAGGCCGTGCTCGAGGCGTCGATGACGGCGCCGGTGGTGCTGGTGTTCCACTCCGCGACCCAGGCGCCCGAGAGCGAGCAGGCTCGCGCGCGACGTGGCGACCGTGGCCGACGAGTATGACGGCCGGTTCCTCGCCGCGAGCATCGACGTGGACGCGGTGCCGCAGATCGCGCAGGCGATGCAGATCCCGCAGGTGCCGCTGATGCTGGTGATCCTCGACGGGCGCCCGGCGACCCAGCCGATCCCGGGCGCGGCCCCGATCGACGACATCCGGGCGCTGTTCAACCAGGCTCGCCCAGCAGGCTCACCGCCCAGGGCATCGCCGGGCGGCACCAGCCCAACGCGTTCGGAGCCCCGGCGGCACCGGGCCAGGAGGGCGAGGAGGCCGAGATCGACCCGCGCTACGCGCCGGCCCAGGACGCGCTCGCGGCGGGGGACATCGACCGCGCGGTGACGGAGTACCAGAAGCTCGCCGACGCCAACCCCGCCGACTCCGAGGCCGCGGCCGGCCTGGCCATGGCGAAGGTGCTCCAGCGCACCCAGGGCGTCGACCTCAACCAGGCGCGAGCGGCCGCCGCCGCGAATCCCGACGACCTCGACGCGCAGACCCTGGTCGCCGACCTGGACATGCTCGGCGGGCACGTGGAGGACGCCTTCGCGCGGCTGGTGGAGCCTGGTGCGCCGTACGGCGGGCAAGGACCGCGACCGGGCCCGGGAGCACCTGCTCGGCCTCTTCGGCGCGGTCGGCAACGACGACCCGCGTGTGCTCAAGGGTCGCCAGGCCCTCGCCTCCGCATTGTTCTGACATGGGCTTCGGGCAGGGCGCCGGCTTCCTGCTGCGGGGGCTGCGGCTGTGGCGGGAGCGGCCCCGGCTGATGCTGCTCGGCATCGTGCCCGCGCTCATCGTCGGTGTGCTGCTGGCGGGGGCGTTCGTCGCCCTGGTGATCTTCGCCGACGACCTCATCAGCCTGGGCCACGCCCTTCGCCGACGGCTGGTCCGAGGCGATCCGCACCGTGTTCCGGGCCCTGCTGTGGCTGCTCGTGGTCGCCGGAGCCGGGATGCTCGCGATCGTCACCTTCACCGGGCTGACCCTCGCCGTCGGCGACCCCTTCTACGAGAAGATCTGGAAGGAGGTCGAGGCTCTCCCTCGGCGGCGCGGTGCCCGATCACGGGGTCGGCTGGCTGCGCGGCATCGTCGACGGCCTGGTCCTGGTGATGATGGGGATCGCGACGGCTCTGCTGGTCTTCGTGATCGGCCTGCTGCCGCTCGTCGGCGCGATCATCGGCTTCGTGCTCGGCCTGGTCCTCTCCGGCCGGCTGCTCGCCGGTGAGCCTGGTGTCCCGGCCGCTGGAGGCGCGCGGCCTCGACCGGGCGCAGCGCGCGGCCCTGATGAAGCAGCACCGAGGCGCGATGCTCGGCTTCGGCGTGTGCGTCCAGGCCTGCTTCCTGATCCCCCTCGGCGGGGTCGCGGTGATGCCGGCGGCGGTCGCCGGGGCGACGTACCTCGCCCGGGAGGCGTTGGATCGCCTCCCGCAGTGACCGGATGCGGTAAACCTTCTCCGAAAAGTGCGCCGGTCGCGTAAGACCTGCACCTCGAGGGTGTCCGGAAACCGGGACAACCGTCGATCGAGGGAGCAGTACCGATGCCATCCGGCAGCGCCGTCGTGCGCACGCACACCAGCAGGGACCGATCTCGGGGAGGGCGCCTCGCGCGCTGGCTCTCCGCTGTCGCGGTCGTCGTCACGGGCATCGCCGTACCAGCGGCTGTGATGGCACCCGCCGAGGCGGTGACCGTCGGCAACGTGACCGGTGCCGTCTCCGACGTCAGCAACCAGAACGGCACGGCGGTGCCGTGCCTGCACTACGCCCCCGGAGCCGGCACGCCGTCGGCCGGCGAGGTGGACTTCTCCTACGGCGTCCCGAGCGGTGACAACAGGCTGCCCCACGGCGCTCGACCTCGACCGGCAGAGCGGTGTCGGTTTCGACGCCAACGCGCCCGGCGACGTGAGCCCGGGCCAGGCATTCCTGCTCGCCTCGATCATCCACTACAACAACCCGATCGTCGGCGCGGCCGGCGGCAACGGCACCTTCCTCGGCGGCACCCTGTCGCTGCGTCTGGGCGACTTCCAGGGCACCCCGACGGTGGACTACCCGTGGGTGCTGGAGGAGACGCCGAACGTCGCCGGCCGCTGTGCGTACGGCGCCACCAACGGCCCGTGCGACGACCGGCTCAGGCTTCACCGATCCGAGCGGGTCGCGTGCGGTGACCGACGCCACCGGCCAGCGCTACCGGCTGACCATCACCTCGGTCGCGAAGGCGCCGGGCACCTCCTGCCCGGCCACCCCGCCGGCCAACGCCACCGACGCCTTCGTCACCCCGGAGCGCCAGGAGACCACCGGGTGCGTCTACGGCATCCTCGACCCGGTCCGCCAGGTGGTCATCGAGAAGCAGACCCTGCCCGACGGTGCTCCGGACCGGTTCGCCTTCGACCTCGACGGCAGCACCGTGGACGGCCCGCTGCCGGCGAGCACCACGCTGGGTGACGACGACACCGCGACGTACGAGATCGACGGGTCCTCCACCTTCGGCGAGCGGGACACGGCGGGCTGGAGCCTGAGCGACCTGTCCTGCACCGGCGACACCTCCGGCGTCCGCACGGACCTCGCCGCGGGCACCGTCACCGTGGGCGCGGAGGGCGGGGACGTGCACTGCGTCTTCACCAACACCCAGGGCGGCGCGATCGTGGAGAAGCGCGACGCCGACGGCGGGGCACTGATCGGCACCGCGACGTTCCGCTTCGAGCGCCCGGGCCGTCCGGCGATCGTGGTCACCGACAACCAGGCCCCCGACCTCGACCCGACCGTGGGTCGGGTCGAGGTGCGCGGCCTGGTGCCGGGAGAGTGGACGGTCACCGAGACCGCCGCGCCCGACGGCTACCGGATCGACGACCCGCGCCCGGTCACCTTCACCGTGCCGGCCGGCACCGCCACTCCGGTCCGCGTGCCGGCGTTCACCGACAGCCGGCTCCTCTCGGAGGCTCTCCGTCCTCAAGCACGAGGCGCGTCCCGACGGCAGCGTCACCGCGACCGTCGTACCGGGCGCGGTCTTCCAGCTCTGGCGTGAGACCAACGGCACCGCCGGTCTGCAGCCCGGGGCGGACACCGCGGTCGGTGCTCCGTGCACGACCGCCGGCACCCAGCCGTGCACCGTCGGCGGCCTGCCGTTCGGCACCTACTACTGGCAGGAGACCCAGGCGCCGCAGGGCTACCAGTCGCCCGCCGACGCCGTCTCCGAGGCGATCGCGATCGATGCCAGCAACGCCGGTGGCACCTTCCCGGTGACCGTCATCGGCGACCCGCAGAAGCGCAGCGAGTCTGCTCATCCACAAGAGCGACGCGATCACCGGCAAGCCGCTGGCGGGGGCGACCTTCGCGCTCTACCGCGAGACCAACGGCGCCAACGGCCTGCAGACCGACAGCGACACGCTCATCGGCACCTGTGTCACGCCGGCCAGCGGTGACTGCGTGATCGGCGACCTGCCGTTCGGTGGCTACTGGTGGAAGGAGATCGCGGCGCCGACCGGTTACGGCATCCCCGGCGCGGACGTGGTCGGCATGATCGTCGTCAACGCGACCAACGCCGGCGGACCGATCATCCCCTCCGGCCTCGCCGACCCGCAGGTCCTCTCCGCGCTGACCGTCGTCAAGCGGGACGCGACGACGGACGCCGAGCCCGACGGGGCCGTCTTCGAGCCTGCGCCGCCAGGCGGCGGACGGCACCTGGACGACGTACGGCACCTGCACGACGCAGGCCGGGCGCTGCACGGTCGGTGACCTGGAGTTCGGCACCTACGCCTGGCACGAGCGGACCGCACCGGTCGGCTACGACCTGCCCGCGGACCGCGACTCCGACCCGATCGAGGTCACCGCGGCCAACGCCGGCAGCGACCTCGCGGTGGTGACCTTCCGCGACCCGCAGACGCCGAGCACGCTGTCGGTGGTCAAGCAGGACCAGGAGAGCGGTACGACGCTCGACGGCGCCACCTTCGCGCTGTACTCCGAGACCAACGGCACCCCGGGCCTCCAGCCCGGCGGTGACACCCTGGTCGGTGAGTGCACCACCGCCGGCGGCACGGCCTGCTCGGTCCAGGGGCTGGCGCACGGCACGTACTACTGGCTGGAGACCAAGGCGCCGCAGGGCTACGAGTCGCCTGCCGGCGCGCAGTCGGGGCCGATCGTCGTCGCGCCGGAGAACGCCGGAACGACCTTCCCGGTGACGGTCATCGGCGACCCGCAGAAGCGCAGCGCGCTGAGCGTGGTCAAGCACGACGCGGAGACCGGCGCCGTCGTGGCCGGGGCGACCTTCGAGTCGTGGCGCGACGCCGACGGCAACGGCCGCTACGACGCCGCGTCCGACACCAAGGTCGGCGCCTGCACCACGACCGCCGAGGCGTGCGGCGTGGACCCGGTCGGGTTCGGCACGTACTTCTGGGTGGAGACGAAGGCGCCGCAGGGCTACCAGGCTCCCGAAGGACGCGGTGTCCGCGCCGATCGTCGTCACGGCCGCCAACGCCGGGGCGAGACTTCACGCCGGTCCCGGTCGCCGACCCGCAGGTGCGCAGCCGGATCGACCTGCGCAAGACCGACGCCTTCACCGCGAAGGCGCTGGCCGGCGCCGTCTTCCAGCCTGTACGCCGACACCGACCGCGACGGCCTGCACGACCCGGCCGAGCCGATGGTCGGCGCGCCGCGCACCACCGGCGCCAAGGGCCGGATCACCTGGGACAAAGCCTCCTGATCGGCGGGTACGTCGCCGTGGAGACCAAGGCGCCGAAGGGCTACGTCCTGCCGACCGGCACCGCCGCGGAGCACGCCGTCGAGGTCACCACCGCGAACGCCGGCTCGACGCTGACGATCGCCGTCACCAACGAGCGCGACGGCACGATCGGCGGCATCGTCGAGGACGACCCGAAGGGCGGCTCGTCGGGCGGCTCGTCCGGCACGGCCTCGGGCGTGCTGCCCAACACCGGCGCGCCGGCGTACGCCGTGCCGCTGGTGGGCTTCGCCGCCCTGCTCGTCCTGCTGGGCGGGTGGCTGATGGCCGGGGAGCGGCGCCGCCGCCGGGCCTGATCGCCCGCGTGATCCGTCCGGGCGGTGCTCGCTAGCGCTGGAACGCGGCGAGCACCGCCTGCACGGCGGGGGAGTCGGCCATCGTCCGGCGGTGCAGGGCATCGACCAGGCGGATCGGCTCCGGGTCCACCACCCGTACGGCGACCAGGTCGTCCCCGAGCGGGCCGCGGCCCATCCGCGGGACCAGCGCCACGCCGAGCCCGGCGCGCACCAGTGCCAGGTGCGACTCGAACTCCCCGCTGACGTGGGCGATGCGGGGCGGGCGCCCGGTGCCGTCGTACATCCGGGAGAGCCACTGGCGGCAGATCGTGCCCTCGGGAGTGGCGATCCAGCCGACGTCCACCAGGTCGTGCGGGGTGACGCGGTCGCGGCCGGCGAGCGGGTCGTCGCGGTGCACGATCGACTCGGCGAGGTCGGTGGCGACGGCGGTCGTGACGACGTGCTCCGGCACGGCGAACGGCACGCCGCCCCAGCGGTGCACGATCCCGAGCTCGGCCTGCCCGGAGGCGATCAGGTCGACGACGTCCCACGGCTCGCGCTCGTCGAGGGTCAGGCTCGAGGTCGGGGTGGGCGTCGCGCAGGGCCCGCGCGATCGGCGCGATCAGGCCGCGCATCGCGGTCGAGAAGGCCGCGAGCCGGACCCGGCCGGCGACCACGCCGGCGCGCTGCTGCAGCCCGGCCTCGAGCCTGCTCCAGGTCGGCGAGCACCCGCTCGCCGGCGTCGACGAGGTGCTGGCCGTGGCTGGTCAGCATCACGCCGCGGCCCACCCGCTCCAGCAGCGGCACGCCGGTCTGTCGCTCCAAGCGCTTGACCTGCTGGGAGATCGCGCTCGGCGTGAAGCCGGTCGCGCCGGCGGCGGCGACCACCGAGCCGTGGGTGGCGACAGCGCGGAGGCCGGCCAGGGCGTCCAGATCGATCATGCAATGACGCTACATGAAGTCGCACACCATCATTCGCTGGTGCTTCATGGTTCTCGGCCGCGACGATGGAGGCGTGACTCGTAGGGACCAGGCCCTCGCCGCGCTCGTCGCCGCGATCTGGGGCTTCAACTTCGTCGTGATCGACTGGGGCATGGGCGAGGTGCCCCCGCTGCTCTTCCTCGCCGTGCGCTTCCTCGCCGTGCTGGTGCCGGCAGTGTTCCTGCTGCCGCGCCCGCCCGTGCCGTGGCGCACGATCCTCGCGGTCGGGACGTTCATGTCGCTCGGCCAGTTCGGGTTCCTGTACGTCGCGATGGACGCCGGGATGCCGCCGGGGCTCGCCGGCCTGGTGCTCCAGGCCCAGGTCGTGCTGACCATCGCTCTCGCCGCGGTGGTGCTCCGCGAGCGGCCGACCCGCCCGCAGGTCGCGGGCGTGCTGCTCGGCGTGGTCGGCCTGGTCGTGGTCGGGCTCGGCCGCGGCGGGCACGTCCCGGCGGTGGCGCTGCTGTTGTGCCTGAGCGCCGCGGCGATGTGGGCGATCGGCAATGTCGTCTCCCGCGCCAGCGGGGCCAAGGGCGGTCTGAGCCTGACGGTGTGGTCCGCGCTCGTCGTACCGCTGCCGCTGGTTGTCCTCTCGCTGCTGATCGACGGCCCGGCCGCCGTGGCTGACGGCGTGGCCGCCTTCGGTGGGCGCGCGGCGGTCTCCACGCTCTACACCGCGGGCCTGGCCTCGCTGGTGGGTTACGGGCTCTTCAACGGCCTGCTCTCGCGCAACCCGTCGTCGGCGGTGGTGCCGTGGATCCTGCTCGTCCCGCCGGTCGCGATCGGCTCGGCGTGGGCCCTGCTCGACGAGGTCCCGTCGGCGGGCGAGACTCGGCGGCGGTGCGCTGCTGGTGCTGGGCGTGCTGGTCGCGCAGGTCCGTTGGAGCAGGCTCAGCGACCGGACTCGGAGTAGGCGGGACCCTCACCCGCGAGATGAGCCAGTGCCGCTCGCACCCGTCGCGCCGTGAAGTCGGCCGCGCGCTCGTCAACCTGCGCCAGCGTCAGGAACTCCGCGCTCCTGATCTCCCGGGCCTGCGGCACGATCCGCTCGGTGATCGCCGCGGGGTGCACCCCGCCGTCGAAGACCAGGCACAGTGCGTCGTCCCAGCCGCCCCACGGCGGCAGCCAGTCGGTGAGCAGCAGCGGGCCGGCGGGGATCTCCAGTGCCAGGCTCCTCCTCGACCTCGCGGGAGACCGCGACGAGCGGCGACTCGCCGACCTCGACCACGCCGCCCGGCAGGTCCCAGTCGCTCTTGTAGGTCAGGCTCGCACAGCAGCACCCGCGGCTCCGGCGACTCGTCGCGCACCAGCATCTGCGCGATCCCGCGCTTGCGGGGAAGGAAGGAGTTGAGCAGCGCCCGGAAGCCGCCGGGCTCGTGCACCGGGGTGTCGTCGACGAGACGCGCGTAGACCACGACGTCTCCGCCCCGCCCGCGCTGCACGCCCTCGCGGCGTAGCCCCGACCAGGTGGCGATGCGCTGCGCCTCGGCGTCGTCCACCGCGACCTTGACCTCGACCCGGTCGTGGTCGGTGAGGGCCTCGGCCACCTGGCGTCGTACGACGTCGACGGCGGCCTGCCAGCCCCGGTCGGTCAGGTCGGCGGTCCAGGTCAGCCGGGCGGTGCCGTCGTCGACGGTCGCATGGCTGATCTCCGGCTGCTCGGACACGCCCCGAACCCTAGTAGACCGGTGGCTATTCGGCGGAGGGCGCTCGCAGCCACAGTGTCGCCAGCGGCGGCACGACGAGCGAGGCGTACGCCGGGCTGCCGCCGGGCGCCCCCGACTCCAGGGGCCCGGCGGCCTCCGCGTGCACGGTGCCGAGGTTGCCGACCCCGCTGCCGCCGTAGCTCGCGGCGTCGGTGTTGAGCAGGCTCGTGCCACTCGCCGGCGAGGGGAAGACCCAGCCGGTGGTCGTGCGGGACGGCGGCGAAGTTGGCGACGCAGACCAGGTCCGGGACCCCGGGCCGGCCGGAGCGGCGCACGAACGAGAAGACGTTGTGCCCCGCGTCCTGGGCATCGATCCACTCGAAGCCGGCCGGGTCGTTGTCGAGCGCCCACAGCGCGGGCTCGTCGCGGTAGCGGGCGTTGAGGTCCCGCACGAAGTCGTGCACCCCGCGGTGCTCGGGCTTGGCGAGCAGCCACCAGTCCAGGCTCGCGGGCCTCGGCCCACTCCGACTCCTGGGCGAACTCGCAGCCCATCATGATCAGCCTGCTTGCCGGGGTGGGCCCACATGAAGGCGAGGTAGGCACGCAGGGTGGCGAGCTTGCTGCCAGCGGTCGCCGGGCATCTTGCGCACCAGCGAGCCCTTGCCGTGCACGACCTCGTCGTGGCTCAGCGGCAGCACGTAGTTCTCGGAGAAGGCGTAGACGAGGGAGAAGGTCATCTCGCCGTGGTGGTAGGCGCGGTGCACCGGCTCGTGCGCGAGGTAGCCGAGGCTGTCGTGCATCCAGCCCATGTTCCACTTGAACCCGAAGCCGAGCCCGCCGCCGGAGGTGGCGCCGGTGACGCCCGGCCAGGCGGTGGACTCCTCGGCGATGCTGACCATGCCCGGCACCCGCTTGTAGGCCGTGGCGTTGAGCTCCTGCAGGAACTGCACGGCCTCGAGGTGCTCGCGGCCGCCGTACTTGTTGGGGTGCCACTCGCCGTGGCTGCGCCCGTAGTCGAGGTAGAGCATCGAGGCGACGCCGTCGACCCGGAGCCCGTCCACGTGGAACTCCTCGAGCCAGTAGAGCGCGTTGGCGACCAGGAAGTTGCGCACCTCGGGCCGACCGAAGTCGAAGATGTAGGAGCCCCACTCCGGGTGCCAGCCGCGCTGCGGGTCGGGGTGCTCGTAGAGCGCGGTGCCGTCGAAGCGGGCCAGCGCCCACTCGTCGGTCGCGAAGTGCCCGGGGACCCAGTCCAGGATCACCGCGATGCCCGCGGCGTGCAGGGCCTCGACGAGGCGGCGGAAGCCGTCGGGGTCGCCGAAGCGCGCGTCCGGGGCGAAGTACGACGTCACGTGGTAGCCCCAGGAGCCGCCGAACGGGTGCTGCATGACCGGCATCAGGCTCGACATGGGTGAAGCCCAGGTCGGCGAGGTAGGCGGGCAGGTCCGCGGCCAGCCTCGTCGTAGGACCAGAAGGAGCCGTCGGGGTGCTTCTTCCACGAGCCGAGGTGCAGGCTCGTAGGTCGCCATCGGCTCGTTGACCGGCTGCTTGCGGGCCCGCTCGGCGATCCACGCGTCGTCGTTCCACTCGTGGGTGCTCGCGAAGACCCGGGACGCGGTGGCCGGCGGCTTCTCGGCGTAGAACGCCATCGGGTCGGCCTTGTGGCGCCAAACGCCGTCGGCTCCCTCCACGACGTACTTGTACGACGCGCCGGAGCCCACACCGGGCACGAACGCCTCCCACAGCCCGCTGCCGATCGAGTCTCATCCGGTGGGCGTTGCCGTCCCAGCCGTTGAACTCGCCGATGACGCTGACGTTGCGCGCGTTGGGGGCCCACACCACGAAGCCTGGTGCCGGGCTCCGGCTCGCTGCGCACGTGGGCGCCGAGGGCTTGCCAGAGCAGGCTCGTGGCGGCCTTCCGCGACGAGGTGCAGATCGATCTCTCCGAGGGTCGACGACGGCACGTGGGGCGGCATCCTCTCGAGTCTAGCGACGGGTGGTGAGGTGGAGCAGGGTGCACTGCTGAGGCTTCATCGCGGGCACCTGCACGCCGGCTGTACCCAGCACCCGCCCGGTCAGTCGGACGCCCTCGGCGAGCCAGGACGGGACGGTCCACGGCGGCTCGGACACGGCGTCGGGCCGCAGCAGCCCGACGTCGTACGACGCCGTGGGGTCCAGGCCCGGCAGCCGGACCCGGCCGCGCGGCGAGGTCGCCGGCTTGGCCAGCGAGGTCAGCGCGAAGACCGCCTCCGCGCCGTCCGGGGCGACGACGCCGTGCACCCACAGCGTCGGGTCGGGGCTGTCGGCGACGACGACCCGCCCCGTGTGCAGCAGTGGACGCAGGCGCCGGTGCAGGCTCGACCCAGGACCGGATCACCGCGCGCTCCTCGTCGGAGACCTTCGTCAGGTCCCACTCGATGCCGAAGTGGCCCCACAGCGCGGTCGCCGCGCGCAGACTCCAGCGGCTGGGTGCGCCCCGTCGAGTGCGCGGTCTCCGGGCCGAGGTGGGTGCCGACGAGCTCGGGCGGGACGAGCAGGCTGGGTCCAGCGCTGCACCTCCTGGCGGTCCAGCGCGTCGATGCAGTCACTGGCCCAGACCCGGTCGGTACGGGCCAGGACCCCGAGATCGATGCGGGCGCCGCCGCTGGCGCACGACTCGATCTCCAGGCCGGGGTGGGCGGCCTTGAGCTCGTCCATCAACCGGTACGCCGCGAGCGTGTGCGCCCGCACGCCGGGCACCCGCGCCGGGCCGTGGCCGGCCTCGGTGACCGGGCGGTTGTGGTCCCACTTGAGGTAGGCGATCGGGTAGGTGTCGAGCAGGGCGTGCAGGGCCGCGGCCACGTGGGCGTAGGCGTCGGGGCGGGCGAGGTCCAGCACGTGCTGGAAGCGCGACGGCGTGCCGAGGTCGCCCTCGGCGGGGCTCAGGATCCAGTCCGGGTGGGCCCGGGCGAGGTCGGAGTCGGGGTTCACCATCTCCGGCTCGACCCAGAGGCCGAGGTCCATGCCGTGCCCGGTGACCGCGCGGACCAGCGGGTCGAGGCCGTCGGGCCAGCGCTCGCGGTCGACCTCCCAGTCGCCGAGACCGGCCCGGGCGCTGGTGCGCCCCCGGAACCACCCGTCGTCCACGACGAAGCGCTCCACGCCCACCGCGGCCGCCGCGTCCACCAGGGGCAGGAGCCGCTCCGGTGTGGCCTTGAAGTAGACCGCCTGCCAGGAGTTGAGCAGCACCTTGCGAGGCGTGCGGGGGTGCGTGGCCCGCGCCCGGACCTCCGCGTGCAGGCGGCCGGAGAGCCTCGTTGAGGCCGCGCCCGTGGACCGCCCACAGGGTCGGCGCCCGGTGGGCGGCTCCGGGATCGACGGTGACCTCGCGGGGGAGCAGCAGGCTCGCCGGCGGTCAGCACCGCCTCGCCGTGGTACATCCGCTCGGCCGCGTGCACCTGGTTGCCCGACCAGGCCAGGTGCACGCCCCAGACCTCGCCGGACTCCCAGCCGAAGCCCCGCTCGCCGGCGACCAGCACCAGCGGCGCGTCGTGGCCCGGGCGCCCCTTGCGGTCCTCCCGGACGTGGGCGCCGACGACGAGCGGGAGCCGTTGCGGCACCCGCTCGTGGCCCTGGCTGCCGGCCAGGCTGAGCAGGCTCGGTGGCGTGCGCCGGCAGCGGGAGCGCGGGCGCGAGGTGGTCGAGGTCGTACGGCGTGGTGCCGGTGTTGGTCAGCGTCGTGTCGACCCGGACGACGCCGTGCTCCGACAGCGTGATCGTCAGCGCGACCGCGACCTGCGCGTCCGGGTCGCTCGCGTGCACCCGCACGCCGTCAGGCACCTCCTCGGTGCCGGTGGTGGCCAGTCGCGTGACGTGGTGCGCGCCGCCACGGCTGCCGACCAGGCCGGGCCGCCCGAGCCAGCCCTCCGCCTCGACCGGCAGCAGGGAGGGGATGCCGGGCACGCTGAAGGCACTGTTGCCGCGCCGGGGCCGGGCCGCCTCGGCGAGGCCGGCCAGGCTCGTCGGCGGACAGGCTCGCCGAGGTCCGTGCCCCAGTGCAGGACCCGGGGGAGCCCGGGTGCCCAGCCGGCGCCGTGCTCCAGCAGGAGGCTGACGCCGCCACCGCGCAGGTGGATCCGGGTGCCGGTCATGGAGCCACCCTAGACACCTATTGATTTTCGATAGAAAAATCAGCGATGGTCGAGACATGACTCTCGTTCGTCGAGCGGTGCTGCCGCTGCGGATCGTCCTCGTGATGGCTTTCGCCCTACTGGTCGTCTTCCAGGTGCTCTCGATGCCCGGCCAGTTCCGCTACCAGGCTGAGCAGCACCCCGAGGACGCCGAGCCTGCGATGGCCGCTGACCATCGTCGCGGTGCTCGTGATCGCCTGCGTGCAGGTGGTCATCGTCTGCACCTGGCGCCTGCTGACGATGGTCGCCGAGGACCGGATCTTCACCACGGCGTCGATGCGCTGGGTGGACACGATCGTGCTCGCCATCGGCGCCGGCTGGTTGCTCATGGCCGGTGTGCTGCTCGGGCTGGCGGGCTACTGGGACGACCCGGGCGCGCCGCTCCTGCTGACCTTGCTGCTGCTGTGCTCGGGGGCGCTGGGCCTGCTGATGGTCGTGATGCGCGAGCTTGCTGCGCCAGGCGACGGATCTGCGCACCGACCTGGACGCGGTGATCTGAGTGGCGATCGTCGTCCGCATCGACGTGGAGCCTGGCCCGGCGCAAGATGAGCGTGGGCGAGTTCGCCGAGCGGGTCGGGCTGACCCCGGCGAACGTCGCCGTGCTCAAGAACGGCCGGGCCAAGGCGGTCCGGTTCAGCACGCTGGAGGCGATCTGCCGGGTCCTGGAGTGCCAGCCCGGCGACCTGCTGGAGTACGTCGCGGACTGATCCCGGCGCGTCGTCTGGTGTGATGGGCCGGTGACGAGCGAGGAACGGATCGGCTGGCGGCTCACGGTGCTGGTGCCGGGCGTGCTGGCGTTCTTGTCGATGATCGGCCCGTTCAGCATCGACACGCCCTTCCCGGCGTTCGCCGACATGGGCCGCGACCTCTCCGCCAGCGCCGGCGAGCCTGCGGCTGGTCGTCACGGTCTACCTCGCCGCCTTCGCCGCGATGAGCGTGCTGCACGGCCCGATCTCCGACGCCGTCGGGCGCCGACCGGTCATGGTCGTCTCGCTCGCGGTGTACGTCGCCGCGTCGATCGCCTGCGCCTTCGCGCCGAACCTGGTGCTGCTCCTCCTCGGCCGCGCCTTCCAGGGGCTCAGCGCCGGCGGGGCGACCATCGTCAGCCGCACCGTGATCCGCGACCTCTTCGAGGGCGCGACCGCGCAGCGGCTGATGAGCCGGGTGGCCGTCATCTTCGGCATCGCGCCCGCGATCGGCCCGATCATCGGCGGGCTGGTGCTCCAGACTCGGGGACTGGCCGCTCATCTTCGTCTTCCAGGCCGCCCTGGGGGTGGCGCTGGCGCTCGCCGTGGTGCTGCTCCTGCCGGAGACGCATCCGCGCGAGCGTCGTACCGCACTGCGGGTGGCGGTGGTCCTCGGCGGTCTCGCCGCGGTCGCGCGCCGGCCGGCCTTCCACTGGCTGGCGTGGTCGACGGCGCTGATCTTCGGCGCGCAGTTCCTCTACATCGGCGGCGCCGCGATCTTCGTCGTCGACGTGCTCGGCCAGGGCGAGACTCGACTTCTGGAAGGCTCTTCGTGCCGATGATCGGCTGCATGATGGCCGGCTCCTGGGTGTGCGGACGCGCGGCCGGGCGGATCACCGCCCGCAAGGCTGACCTCGATCGGCTGCACGACCTCCTTCGTCGGCGGTGTGGTCGGCGTCCTCGTCGCCGCCTCACCCCTCGCCGCCGACCTGCCCTGGGCGGTGGTCGGGCTGTGCCTGGTCGCGCTGGGCAACGGGATCACCTACCCGACGATGCAGATTGCTGCTCCTGGACCTCTTCCCCGAGCGGCTGGGTGCGGTGGTGTCGATGTCGTCCTTCCTTGCACTGATCCTGAACGCTGTCACCGCGGTCGCCGTCACGCCCCACCTCGGATCGGCGCTCGGCTTCGCCACCGCGGCCCTCGTCGGTGTCGGCGCCGGCCAGGCTCTGCTGGGCCTGGCACTGCGCCATCGAGGACCGCGACTGCGCGGTCGCGGGCGTCCACGAGCGGGAGCCCGTGGAGCCTGCTCTAGCCGCTCAGGCCCGGCGGCGGCCCAGCAGCCCGATCGCACCCAGCAGCGCCACCAGGAGCACCGTCAGCCAGGACATCGCGGTGACCGCGCTGACGCTGCGCACCGCCAGGCCGATCCCGACGGCGGGCAGGCTCATCCCGAGGTAGGCGACGAGGAAGAGCCCGGCCAGCGCCTCGCCGCGCTCCTCCGGCGCGGCCAGCCCGGCGACGGCGCCGACCGCGGACTTGAAGAGCAGCCCGGCTCCGGCGCCGGCGGTCACGCCGCCGAGGAGGAACAGGCCCAGCGAGGCGTCGTGCATGCCGAGGGTCAGCAGGACCAGGCCGGCGGCGACCGCGAGCAGTCCCGCCCGGCGGCGTACGGCGAGGGAGAGGCCGCCCGAGAGGGCCTGGGCGAGCGCGGCGCTGCCGAAGACGGAGAAGACCACGAGCCCGGCCAGGGCGCGCGAGGGGTGGTGCAGGCTGCCGGCGACGAAGCCCGGTGCGACCGAGGTGAACAGACCGAAGACCCCGAAGGCCACGAAGCCGGACAGCACCGCCGCGAGCCAGGTGCGTGGCTCGCGGCGGTCGGCCCGCGGCCGCTGGGGACGGTACGACGGACGCTCGGCCGGGCGCTCGACGGTCTCCGGGGTGAGCACCACCGCGACGAGGGCGACGGCGATCAGGGCCACGAACACGACGTAGGCGGTCCGCAGGGGGAGCGGGCGCCCACTCCGCGAGGGCACCGGTGAGCAGGGCGCCGGCCCCGAGGCCGCCGATGTTGGCGGTCGTCGAGACCACCTCGAAGCGGCGCGGCCCGGCGTCGGGGCGGTGCCGGGCGTCGAGGTCGGCGAGCGCGGCGGTGGCGGTCGCCGTCAGCATCCCGACGCCGAGCCCGTTGACGAAGCGGGCCACCAACAGGGTGCCGAGGTCGGCACCGCTGAGGAAGAGCACGGCGGCGACCAGGCTCCAGGACGAGCGCCGGCACGAGCACCCGGCGCCGCCCGAGCCAGTCCGAGACGTGGCCGGCGAGCACGAGCGCGGTGGCCACGCCGACGGCGTACGCCGCGAAGACCACCGTGATCATGAAGGTCGAGAAGCCGTCGCGCGCCTGGTAGACGGGGAAGAGCGGGGCCGGCACGGTCGAGAACGCCATCGCGACGAGGAAGGCGAAGGCGACGTACCAGAAGCCGCCGCCGTGGCCCGTCGAGCGGGGAGCGGCCGCGGGAGCAGGAGCGGGCGCGGTGATCGTCATGGCTCCAGCCTGATGGACCACAGCCATCACGTCCAACGAAGAATCATGCTCGGATCGATCAGGTGACGCGATAGATTGGCTCCATGGAGTCGCGCCACCTGGACTACTTCGTCGCCGTCGCCGAGGAGGCGAGCCTTCACCGCGGCCGCAGCCCGGCTGCACGTCGTGCAGTCCGCAGTCTCCGCCGGGGTCAAGGCGCTGGAGCGCGAGACTCGGCACCCCGCTGCTCGAGCGCACCTCGCGCCGGGTCGCGCTCACCGATGCCGGGGCGGTGCTCCTGCCGCACGCGCGCGCCAGCCTCGATGCTGCCCGCGACGGGCGGGACGCGGTCGCCGCCGCCCGGGGCGGGCTGCGCGGCACGGTCCGGGTGGGCACGCTGACCTCGGTGGGCTGGCTCGACGTACCGGCCGTCCTGGCGCGCTTCCACCACGCCCACCCCGGCGTCGCGCTCCGGCTGAGTGCCGCGCCCTCCGGCTCCCTCGGCCTGGTCGACGCGGTAGCCGAGCGGCGCCTGGACCTGGCCTTCGTCTCGGTGCCCGGCCCGCGACCGGCGGGCGTGCGGCTGACCCACCTCGGCGACGTGCCCATGGACCTGGTGCTGCCCGCCGGCGACCCGCTGGCCGGGCACCGGCGGATCACGGTCGCCGACCTCGCCGAGCGCGACTTCGTGGACTCACCGCTCGGCTTCGGCAACCGCGGCGTGGTCGACCGGGCCTTCGAGGCGGCCGGCGTCGCGCGCCGGGTGGTGATCGAGGTCGCCGACATCGCGACCGCACCGAGCCTACGTCCGGCACGGTCTCGGCATCGCCATCCTGCCGCGCTTCACCACCGAGCGGCTCGGGCCTGACACCGTCGTCCGGGCCGTCGAGGGCGCCGACCTCAGCCTGGCCGATGGGGCTGGCCACGCCCGCCGGCCGGACCCCGAGCGCCGCCGCCGCGCGGCTCGCGGAGATGGTCGTGGCCGAGGCGGCCGGCCGCGCCGGGTGCCCGCAATGAGCCTGGGATCAGCCGACGAGCCGGGCCACCCCGGCGAGCGGGATCGACAGCCACGACGGGCGGTTGCGGGCCTCGTAGAGGCACTCGTAGACCGCCTTGTCGACGACGTACGCCGTGAGCAGGGTCCGGTCGGCCGGGCCCAGCCCGCCCTCCCCGCAATACGACGCCAGGAACGCCTTGCGGTTGCGCCGGGCCCACTCGCCCGCGCGGATGGCGCGCTGGTGGAGCACGTCCGGGTCCTCCTCGGGCATCGAGGCCGCGACGGCGTGCGGGGCGTAGTCGAAGGAGCGGGTCATCCCGGCGACGTCGCGCCACGGCGAGTCCGGGAGCAGCCGCTCGGCGAGGGTCTTGGCGGGCTCGCCCTCGAAGTCCACGAACTTCCAGCCGTTGACCGTGCGCAGGGTCTGGCCGAGGTGGAGGTCGGCGTGGACCCGCTGGACCGGGATCTCGCCGAGCCCGGCGACCGCGGCGAAGAGGTCCTTCGCGCCCTCGGCGTGCTCGGCCAGGCTCGGGCACCACGCCGATCGCCGCGTCGAGACGCTGGGCCATCACCTCGGCGAGCACCGAGGCCGACATGGTGGAGGTGGGGAAGGCCTCGCGGAGCCTGGGCGTGCACGTCGGCGAGGGCCTCGCCGAGGCGGGCGGCCTCGCCGGCGAAGTCCCCGCCGACCTCCTCTGCGTGCAGGTCGGCCTCGGCGAACAGGTCGCGCACGCTGGCCAGGGCCTGGCCCCAGCCGTCGGAGGCGGTGCGCAGGAACTGCTGGAGCATCCCGAGTCTGGAGGTCGTCGTGCTCGATCCAGCCGTAGAGCGCGGCGATGTGCGGGGAGCCGGCCTCGGTGAGCGCACGGTGCGTGGTGACGTCGGGGTTCTCTCCCGGGGTCAGGCTTTGCGGAACAGGCTTGAGCACGGAGTCCTCGCCGAAGAACACCGACGAGTTCGACTGCTCCCCGCTGAACAGGCTGGCGGGCGCCGCCAGGTCCAGGTCGTAGCCCTCGAGCCGGACGAAGCGGAGCGGCCCGTCCGGCGGGCTGCCGAACGCGGAGAGGTACGCCGCCATGGCGTCCCGGTCCCGCACCGCGTCGTAGGCCGTGCGGCCCGCCCAGGTCCCGACGAGGGCGTGCTCGAGACGGTCCTGCGGCGCGTCGTACAGGGCGAGGGGGACCTGGTAGGTCTCGGTGTCGCCCTCGTCGTAGGTGACCTCGACGAGGAGCACCACGACCTCGGGGGAGGTGCCGAGGCTGCCCACCTCGGTGGTCCCGGTGACCGCGAACGTCCGCCCCTTGCCGCCGAACCAGCGGCTGCGGGCGAGGAGCCTGCTCGATCACAGGACGGGCCTTCCGGTGGTGTCGGGATCCGTGAGCCGGAACCAGTAGAAGCCGTGCCCACTCAGCGTCAGCAGATACGGGAGGCTCGCCGATCCGGGGGAACGGGACGCCGCCGATCAGGCTCGACCGGCACCCGGCCCTCGAAGCGGCGCAGGTCCAGGCTCGACAGGCTGCGGGAAGCGGGACAGGTTGTTGACGCACAGGATCACGTCGGAGCCGTCGGGCGACTCGCGCACGTAGGACAGCACCGTCGGGTTGGACCCGCCCAGGTCCTCGAAGGTGCCCAGGCCGAAGGCGTCGTGCTGGCGGCGGATGTGGATCATCCGGCGGGTCCAGTGCAGCAGCGAGGAGGGGTTCTCCAGCCTGCGCCTCGACGTTGACGCTCTGGTAGCCGTAGACCGGGTCCTGGATCGCCGGCAGGTGCAAGCTTTGCCGGGGGTCGCGGCGGAGAAGCCCGCGTTGCGGTCGGGGGTCCACTGCATCGGCGTACGGACGCCGTCGCGGTCACCGAGCCAGATGTTGTCGCCCATCCCGATCTCGTCGCCGTAGTAGAGGACGGGGGAGCCGGGCAGGGAGAGCAGCAGCGCGGTGAACAGACTCGATCTGGTTGGTGTCGTTGTCGAGCAGCGGCGCGAGCCGGCGGCGGATGCCGATGTTGGCCTTCATGCGGGGGTCCTTGGCGTACTCGCCCCACATGTAGTCGCGGTCCTCGTCGGTGACCATCTCCAGGGTCAGGCTCGTCGTGGTTGCGCAGGAAGATGCCCCACTGGCAGCCCGAGGGGATGTCCGGGGTCTGCTCCATGATCTCCGAGATCGGGAAGCGGGACTCGCGTCGTACGGCCATGAAGATGCGCGGCATCACCGGGAAGTGGAAGGCCATGTGGCACTCGTCGCCACCGACCTCGGGGTCGCCGAAGTACTCCACCACGTCGGTCGGCCACTGGTTCGCCTCGCACAGCAGCACCCGGCCGGGGTAGTTGTCGTCGACGAACTTGCGGACCCTCTTGAGCATCTGGTGCGTCTCGGGCAGGTTCTCGCCGTTGGTGCCCGGGCGCTCGTACAGGTAGGGCACCGCATCCAGCCGGAAGCCGTCGAGGCCCATGTCGAGCCAGAAGGCCATCGCCTCCAGCATCGCGTCCTGCACCTTCGGGTTGTCGAAGTTGAGGTCGGGCTGGTGGTGGAAGAAGCGGTGCCAGTAGTACTGGCCGCGGGTCTGGTCCCAGGTCCAGTTCGAGGGCTCGGTGTCGACGAAGATGATCCGCGCGTCCTGGTAGAGGTCGTCGGTGTCGGACCACACGTAGAAGTCGCCGTAGGGGCCGTCGGGGTCGTTGCGCGAGGCCTGGAACCACGGGTGCGCGTCACTGGTGTGGTTCATGACGAAGTCGATGATCACCCGGATGCCGCGCTCGTGCGCCGCGTCGAGGAAGGCGTGGAAGTCCTCGACCGTCCCGCACTCGGGGAGGATGTCGGTGTAGTCCGCGACGTCGTAGCCCCCGTCGCGCAGCGGCGAGGTGAAGAACGGCGGCACCCACAGGCAGTCGACTCCGAGCCACTGCAGGTAGTCCAGGCTTCTCGGTGAGCCCGCGGAAGTCGCCGGTGCCGTCGGCGTCGGCGTCGCGGAAGGAGCGCACCAGCACCTCGTAGAACACCGCCGTGCGGAACCACTCCGGCTCCTCGCCCAGCACCACGCTCGGGTTGTTGCTGCCTGTCATGACCTCGCTCATGCGTCGGCCCCCTTCACGACGAGGATGTGCGCCGGCTCCGCGGGGGTGAGCCGGACGTAGTTGTCCTCGCCCCACGTCCACGTGCTGCCGGTGATCTCGTCCTCCACCGAGTACGTCGCCCCGGGCAGCATGCCCAGCGCCGCCAGGTCGAGGTGGACCATCGCCTCGTGCGCCTGGTGCGGGTCGAGGTTCAGCACCACGACGACCCGGTCGGCGCCGGCGGTCTTGGAGAAGCACAACACGTGCTCGTCGCTCGTCGGGTGCACGGTGAGGTTGCGCAGCAGTCTGCAGCGCCGGGTGCGCGCGGCGGATCGCGTTCAGCCTGCTGACGTACGCCGTGAGGTCGCCCCCGACCGTGCCGGGCGCGGTCGCCGCGGCCCAGTCCCGCACGCGGATCTGGTACTTCTCCGAGTCGAGGTACTCCTCGCTGCCCGGCCGCACGGCGACGTGCTCGCCCAGGCTCGTAGCCGGCGTACATGCCCCACAGCGGCGAGGACATCGCCGCGAGGGCGGCCCGGATCCTGAAGGCCGCGGGTCCGCCGTACTGCAGGAACTCGTGGAGGATGTCGGGGGTGTTGACGAAGAAGTTCGGGCGCAGGCGATGGGCCGACTCGGTGGTGACCTCGCGCAGGTAGTCCTCGATCTCCTCCTTCTCGGTGCGCCAGGTGAAGTACGTGTAGGACTGGTGGAAGCCGATGGCGCCGAGGGTCTGCATCATCGGCGGCTTGGTGAAGGCCTCGGAGAGGAAGACGACGTCGGGGTCGGTGCGTCGTACCTCCGCCAGCAGCCACTGCCAGAAGGCGACCGGCTTGGTGTGCGGGTTGTCGACGCGGAAGGTGCGCACGCCGTGGGACATCCACAGCCGCACCACCCGCAGCACCTCGTTGGCGATGCCCTCGGGGTCGTCGTCGAAGTTGACGGGATAGATGTCCTGGTACTTCTTGGGCGGGTTCTCCGCGTAGGCGATCGAGCCGTCCGCGCGGGTGGTGAACCACTCCGGGTGCGCGCTCACCCACGGGTGGTCGGGCGCGCACTGCAGGGCCAGGTCGAGCGCCACCTCCAGGCCGGACTCCGCGGCGGCGGCGACGAAGGCGTCGAAGTCGGCGAAGGTGCCCAGGTCCGGGTGGATCGCGTCGTGCCCGCCGTGCTTGCTGCCGATCGCCCACGGGGAGCCGGTCCAGTCCTCGGGGGTCGGCTCGCCGTCGGGGAGGACCGCGTTGTTCGGGCCCTTGCGGTTGACCTCGCCGATCGGGTGGATCGGCGGCAGGTAGATCACGTCGAAGCCCATCGCCGCGACCGCGGGCAGCCGCTCGGCCGCCGTCGCGAAGGTGCCGGAGACGACCGCACCCGTCGCCTTGTCGTACGTCGCACCCTCCGAGCGGGGGAAGAACTCGTACCAGCCTGGCGAAGCGGGCCCGGGCCCGGTCGGCGTAGACGGGGTAGGGGCCGCTGATCGTCAGCAGGTCGCGCAGCGGGTGCGCGAGCAGCACGGCTCCCAGGTCGGGCGACTCCAGCCTGCGCGAGCCGCGCCTCGGCGGGACGACCGGAGTCGCGGGCGGCCTTGAGCGCCGCCTGGACGGTGGCCTTCTCGGCCTTGCCCACGCCGCCGGCGAGCACCCGCTCGAGCAGCAGCGCGCCCTCGGCGAACATCGACTCGGTGTCGATCCCTGCGCGGATCTTGATGCCCGCGGCGTGCTGCCAGGTGGCCACCGGATCGGCCCAGGCATGCACCTCGAAGGCCCACGACCCGACCGCGTCCGGCGTCACCCAGGCCTGGTAGCGGTCCACGGTGTGCCGGTCGACCGCCGTCACCGCGCTCATCCGGACCGGTGGGCGCCGCTTGCCGTCCGGGCCGACGAGGACGACCTCGGCGCCGAACCTGTCGTGGCCCTCGCGGAACACCGTGGCGCTGACCGGGAACGGCTCGCCGGCACTGGCCTTCGCCGGCAGCGGTCCCTCGGTAGGCCCGGTGTCGAGCACCGGCTGAACGTCGATGACGGGGATGCGTCCGACCATGTCTCCGAACCTATCGATGAGTCCTAACCGTTGGCCAAGTCCCACACGTCGACCGTGTCGCCCGGCGCCAGCGGCCCGGTACCCGGAGTCAGGTCGATCAGTGCGTCCGCTCCCGCGAACCATCCGAGAAAGCCGGATCCGGCGGGTCCCCAGGGCGTCACCTCACCGCGCGCGCGGTCCAGCCGGGCCCGGCGCCACTGCCGCTTGGCGGGCAGCGCGGTGAGCGCCTCGGTGAGCCGGGCGCGGACCACCGGGCGCGACGGCAGCGGGTGCCCGTACGCCGCCCGCAGGGCCGGGCGCACGAAGACCTCCCACGAGGTCAGCGCGCTCACCGGGTTGCCCGGCAGGCAGACCACCGGCACCCCGGAGACCAGCCCCGAGCCCTGCGGCATCCCCGGCTGCATGGCGACCTTGACGAACTCCACGCCGCGCGGGCCGAGCGCGTCCTTGACCACCTCGTAGGCGCCCGCGCTCACCCCGCCGGAGGTCAGCACCAGGTCCACGTCCCCGCCGGAGAGACTCGTCGTCGATGCGGGCGAGGAAGCCGCCGACGTCGTCGGCGACCCACAGGCGTCGTACGGCGACCGCACCGGCGTCCTCGACGGCGGCCGAGAGCAGCACCCCGTTGGCGTCGCGGATCTGGCCCGAGCCGGGCTCCGGCTCCTCGGCGAGCCTCCGAGCCGGTGGAGACCACGAGCACGCGCGGTCGGCGGCGCACCTCGACCTCGCGGACGCCGAGCGCGGACAGAACGCCCAGCCTGGGCGGCGCCGAGCACGGCTCCGGCCGACAGCACCTCGTCGCCGACCGCGACGTCGCCACCGGCGGGGCGCACGAAGCCTGCCCACGTCGCGGGCGGCGCTGATCGCGACCGTCTCGGTGCCGCCGTCGGTCACCTCGACCTCGACCACCGCGTCCGCGCCGCGGGGACCGGCGCGCCGGTCATGATCCGCACGGTGGTGCCGGGAGCGAGGTCGCCGACGGGCGCACCGGCCGGGACGTCGCCCGTCACCGGCAGCCGTACCGGCTGCTCGGCGGAGGCTCCGGCCACCTCGGCCGCCCGGACGGCGTAGCCGTCCATGCCGGAGTTGTCGAAGGACGGCAGCCTGCTCGGCCGCCCGCACCGCCGCGGCGAGCACCCGCCCGCGGGCCTCGTCGAGCGGCACCCGCTCGGTCGGCCACGCGCCCGGACGGGCGAGCAGATCGGCGACATGGCGCTGGTGGTGGGCGACGGGGCGCAGTGGGGTGCTCATCGCCGCCAGCCTAGGCCCGCAAAAAGCCAGGACGGGTGAGGAAGCCCCCATGACCCGCCTCACCCGTCCGCTGCCCCCTACAACCGCGTCCGGCGCCCGGGGTTACGGGACGTCGTCCCGACTTCTGGGCGCGGGCGGGATTGGAACGTTCAAGTGGCTTCGATAACGTCAGCCCCATGCGTGCGATCCGGAGGTTCACGGTCCGCCCCGTCCTGCCCGACGCGCTCGCCGGTCTCGGTGAGTCTCGCCGCCAACCTGCGCTGGTCCTGGCACCCGCCGACCCAGGAGCCTGTTCCGGGAGATCGATCCCGCCGGCTGGCTGGCCGTGGGCCACGACCCGCTCCGGCTGCTCGGCGAGGTCTCGGCCGAGCGGTGGGCGGAGCCTGGCCGCCGACGCGTCGTACGTCGCCCGGGTCGCCGAGGTGCGGGCCGACCTCGCGTCGTACCTGACGGGGGAGCGGTGGTACCAGCGCGCCTCGGCCGCCGCGCCCGAGCAGACCTGGCCCGCCTCGATCGCCTACTTCTCCCCGGAGTTCGGCATCACCGCCGTGCTGCCGCAGTACTCCGGCGGCCTCGGCATCCTCGCCGGTGACCACCTCAAGGCGGCCAGCGACCTCGGCGCGCCGATCGTCGGCGTCGGGCTGCTCTACCGCCACGGGTACTTCAAGCAGGCGCTGTCCCGCGAGGCCTGGCAGGTCGAGTCCTACCCCGTGCTCGACCCGGACGGGCTGCCGATCTCGCTGCTGCGCGAGGCCGACGGCGAGCGCGCCACCGTCTCCCTGCGCCTGCCCGGTGGCCCCGACCTGCTCGCGCAGGTCTGGGTGGCCTCGGTCGGCCGGGTGCCGCTGCTGCTGCTCGACACCGACTTCGAGGCCAACCCCGAGCAGTACCGCCTCGTCACCGACCGGCTCTACGGCGGCAACACCGAGCACCGGCTGCGTCAGGAGCCTGCTCCTCGGCGTCGGCGGCGTCCGCGCGCTGCGGGCCTACTCCCGGATCACCGGCGCCCCGGCGCCGGAGGTCTTCCACACCAACGAGGGTCATGCCGGCTTCCTCGGCGTGGAGCGGATCCGCGAGTCGACCGCCGACGGCCAGGTGGACTTCGCGACCGCCCTGGAGATCGGCCGTACGTCGACCGTCTTCACCACGCACACGCCCGTGCCCGCAGGCATTGACCGCTTCCCGCGGGAGCTCGTCGAGCAGCACCTCGGCGACCAGGGCGCCACGCCCGGCGTACCCGTCGACCGGGTGCTCGCCCTCGGCGCCGAGGACTACGACGGCGGCGACCCCGGCGTCTTCAACATGGCCGTGATGGGCTTCCGGCTCGCGCAGCGTGCCAACGGCGTCTCTCAGTCTGCACGGGCACGTCAGCCGCGGGATGTTCAACGGGCTGTGGCCCGCCTTCGACGAGGCCGAGGTCCCGATCACCTCGATCACCAACGGCGTGCACGCCCCCACCTGGGTCGCGCCGGAGGTGCTGGCGCTGGGCGCCGCGCAGGGCGGCGACCCCGAGGGCGACGACGCCGAGGCCTTCTGGGCCGCCTTCGACAAGGTCCCCGGACCCGACGTGTGGGGGACGAAGCGGGCGCTGCGCGAGCGGCTGGTCGCCGACGCCCGCCGCCGGCTGCGCAAGTCGTGGGAGAAGCGCGGTGCCGCACCCGCCGAGCCTGGGCTGGATCGACGAGGCCCTCGACCCGGACGTGCTGACGATCGGGTTCGCCCGCCGCGTGCCGTCGTACAAGCGCCTGACGCTGATGCTGCGCGATCCCGAGCGGCTCAAGTCGCTCCTGCTCCACCCCGAACGGCCCGTCCAGACTCGTCGTCGCCGGCAAGGCGCACCCCGCCGACGACGGCGGCAAGCGGCTGATCCAGGAGCCTGGTGCGCTTCGCCGACACCGAGGACGTGCGCCACCGCATCGTCTTCCTGCCCAACTACGACATCGCCCTCGCGCAGCCGCTCTACCCCGGCTGCGACGTGTGGCTCAACAACCCGCTGCGCCCCTACGAGGCGTGCGGCACCTCCGGCATGAAGGCCTCCCTCAACGGCGGGCTCAACCTCTCGATCCTCGACGGCTGGTGGGACGAGTGGTACGAGCCGGAGTTCGGCTGGCCGATCCCATCCGCCGACGGCCTGGAGGACTACTCCGACAAGCGCGACGACCTCGAGGCCGCCGCCCTCTACGACCTCATCGAGAACGAGGTCGCCCCCCGCTTCTACGACGTCGACTCCGAGGGCGTCCCGCTGCGCTGGGTGGAGATGCTGCGCCACACCTGGGCCAACCTCGGTCCCAAGGTCCTCGCCACCCGCATGGTCCGCGACTACATCGCCCAGGCTCTACGCCCCCGCCGCCGCCAACTCCCGCCTGCTCGCCTCCACCCCCGACGGCGCCCGCTCGCTGGCCGAGTGGAAGGCCCGGGTGCGTTCTTCGTGGCCGGCCGTGCGGGTCGAGCACGTCGAGGCCCACGGCGTCGGTGACGTCACCGAGGTCGGTGCCGGCCTCTCCGTCCACTCCTACGTCGCCCTCGGCGACCTCGCCCCCGACGACGTCGAGGTCCAGGCTCGTCCACGGCCGCGTCGACGCCGAGGACGACCTCGTCGACTCCGCCGTCGCACCCCTGCGCCTCGTCGAGTCGTACGACGGCGGACGGCACCGCTTCGACGGCGACATCGGTCTCGGCCGCCCCGGTCCGTTCGGCTACACCGTGCGCGTCGTACCGAAGCACGGGTTGCTGGTTGCGACGGCGGAGCCTGGGGGTCGTCGCGCTGGCGTGACCCTATGGTCGACAGCATGATCAAACCTTGGAGGCGTCTCGTTGGAGGAGGTCCAAGGCTGGCCAGCCAGGACAGGTCAGCCATCGAAGCGGTGACTGAAACCAACACCGCTTGGACGACCTGGGACCTCTGTGGCTTCGATGATCGACGCGTGTCGTGGGGTCGCCGCCAAAAGATCAGCGACTATCTCGGGACGTTTTCGTATCGGTGGCAGCGCACCCTCCGTGGATCCGATCTAGACCTGGTCGTCTAGGCGACCGAGCCACTCCCGGATGTCGGATTCGGTATGCAGGTACTCCTCCGGAGCCACGCGCAGGTCGATCCCTGCAAGATCTTTCACTGCATCCCAAAGCGGCAGGTCGACGAGGGGCGGGTCTGCTCTCGTGATCCACGCTGCAGCCCAGTCAGCCGCTGCTTCCCTTGAGATTGCGCCCTCAAGAACGCCTAGATATTGCTGTCGGATCGCTGAGACGCTCAGAGAGGCGCTATCCATCACCAGGACCCTCCGTAGTTTCCAGAGTTCGTCAAAGCCTGTAATGAGTCTTCGGTCCTCCCGTTTCGGGACGAACAATGCGTATGTTGCCTGCGCCATCGAGTGTTTCATGCCAGGTTCTTGTTGCTCCGGTGAGCGGATCCCATTCACGCACCAACCGCCGACCAACCATCTCTCCCTTCTTCGATGCGGGGGCCCCGCGGTGCCATAGCGTTCTAGTTGACGAAGATGCTGATTGAGAAGAGCGCCTTGCAGCGCACTCTCGGCCCTCCTAAGGTTCTCTAGGTCTCCACAGGAAGGTCAATGCCGATTTGATGCAGGCGGACCGCTGTTGAAAGTCCGTCTGTCTGCACATATTTGTCCTGCCATCGCGCCCCTTCCGAAAGCCATTGCTTTCGGAAGCCTTGCGATACTTGCTGCTGTCGAATCTGTGTAGCCCCATTCGACGCCGCAGCAAGGACATATATCAAAACTTGGCGTCTTCCCATCCTCGCCCCAAGGAAGATCCTTCGACTTGTATCCGCAAACCGGACAGAAGTGCCGTTCATCTCTGACTGCGGAAGTATGCCTCATTTGTTCCTCTCCCATGTTTCGCTGGGTCTGGCCGGTAGAGCGTTTTGGGTGCGCCGTTCGAATTAATCACGCCAAACAGGCCTGAGGCGGGATCGTAGATATTCTGTCGCCGTTGCTACGCACAATAGGCGGGAATGCTGTGCTGGGAGGGTGGCGAAGGAAGGCTCCACCTCGCTCACCCCGGTGGCGATGCCGGGTTACGTCAGCGGCTCGCCGGCTACCGCCGTATCGGGCGCAGCGAATCTCTACGTGATGGAGTCTGGACGTCGAGCCTGCTCGCCGGGACCGCCCGCTCCTCGAGGTCGGGCTCCCGAACACCAACACCGACTTCCGGCAGGCTGTGTGGCGGCGTGCCGCGCATCCACGTGCTCGCCATGACCACGCGCAAGAACTCGTGAGGCGGCCTCGTCCCGCCCGGCCACCCGGCCGGGCGGGACGAGGCGATCAGCGACCCAGCGGCCGCAGGTAGTCCGGCGTCCGGTCGAGCCTGGCGTTGCGCACGGGCCGGCCGTCACCGGCGACGGCCTTCGACGCCTTGTCTGAGGCTCCGAGCCCGGCCCAGTCGAGGATCTGGGCGGTGACCCTCAGTCGCTCGGCCTCGGGGAGCCTGGGCGATCCGGGCACCGTGGGTGCCGCCGGCGACCACGTGCACGGAGCACTCGCGCCGCTCGGCGCGCTTGCCGCAGGTGAACTGCTCGGCGCCCCACGGGTCGTTGCCGCCGTAGACGTAGAGCATGTTCGTGGAGCGGGTGCGCACCCAGCGGTCGATGTCGGGCATCGCGCGGCGGTCGAAGCGGATCGGCTTGAGCTCGGCGGGCACGAAGTTCGCGCCGCCCCAGCCGCCGGGGTAGTGCAGCAGGTCGGCGAGCGGCGCCTCGTAGGCCTCGTACCAGCCGAGTCTGGTAGGCCGCCTGGTAGTAGTACGCGAGGGTGCCGCGCAGGCCCTGGTCCAGATAGACTCGTCAGCGGTACGACGCCCTGTGTCCAGTCCCAGACCTGCTCGTTCGTCGCACTGGCTCCCGGGACCGCGGCGCACGCCGACTGCGGGGAGTACTGCCAGAACGTGAAGTACAGGTCGATCACGGCCGTCTCCATGCCGCGGTCGAGGCTGCCGAGGATCTGCCAGGTGTCACCGGTCGCTTCGGCGTCCTGTCGGGTGCGCTCGAGGAACCAGGCGCGGTCGGGGCCTAGGATCCGGCGCTGCACCGCGGTCAGCGCGGTCCGGCAGGCGGGGTCGGTGCCGACGTTGGCGAGGAAGGAGTTGTAGGCGTCGCGGTCGTTGTCGACGTCGTTCGGGGCGACGTAGGGGACGGTGCCGTCGACGTCGTTCGGGAAGAAGCGGCGGTGGTAGGTCGCGGTCATGCCGCCCTTGGAGCCGCCGGTGGTGATCCAGGCTCTTCGTGTAGAGCCGCTTGAAGGACTGGATGATCCGGTGCTGGTCGGAGGCGGCCTGCCAGATGGTGAGCCTGCTTCGGCCAGTCCGGCTTCGCGGGGATCGATGGCTCGAAGAAGCGGTACTCCATGCTCAGCCTGGTTGCCGTCGACGATCTGCGTCGGCTCGCTGCGGCTGGGGTTGGCCGAGAGGTTGTAGCCGCTGGTGTACATCACCATCGGCCGCGCGGTGTCCTTGTGCAGCAGCGAGAGCCGCTGCTCGAAGGTGCCGGCCCTGGGGTGCCGGTGGTCGACCGGCTGGCGGAAGGTGATCTTGAAGAAGCGGTAGCCGGCGGGCGCGGTCGCCTCGGTCACCGAGGTGACGCCGGGCAGCGCCGCGACCTGGTCGCGGATGTCGGCGGCGGCAGGCGCCTGCGCGGGCGCGGCCGGTGCCGACGGGGGAGCGGAGACCGCGGGGCTGAGGGTGAGCCCGGTCGTCGCGACGACCGTGGTGAGCAGGACGCCGAGGGCGGACCTGAGGCGGGGCATGGGTGACCTCCCGAGAAAGGTGTGGAGTTGTGCGGTGCCCGCGACCCTAGTCGGCGGCTTCCTCCATGACCACCACCGTGCGGGCGCCGAGGGTCAGCACCTCGCCGACCTCCACCCGCTTGCCCTCGGGCAGCCCCGGGTCCGTGGACAGCACGATCGCGCCCGCCGAGACCCAGTCGTTGTCGGGCAGGTAGACCTCCGCCGGCTCGGCGCCGGCGTGGAACCACAGCAGGAAGGAGGAGTCGATCTGCTGCTCTCCGTGCGGGCCCGGAGTGCGCAGCGGCTTGCCGGAGACGAACATGCCGACGGTGCGCAGCCCCGCGTCGTACCAGTCCTCGTCGGTCATCTCCCGCCCCGACGGGTGCAGCCAGGCCAGGTCCTTGGGGCCGCCGATGATCGTGGGCCGGCCCTCGAACCAGTGCCGCTGCCGCAGCGCGGGATGCTCGCGGCGCAGCCGCAGCGCGGTCTTGGTGACCTCGTAGACGTCGAGCCAGGCGTCGTCGGGACGCCAGTCGACCCAGGAGATCTCGTTGTCCTGGCAGTAGGCGTTGTTGTTGCCGCCCTGGGTGCGCCCGCGCTCGTCGCCGGCGGTGAGCATCGGCACGCCGTTGGACAGGCACAGCGTGGCCATCAGGTTCGCGGCCTGGCGCCGGCGGAGCGCGCGGATCTCCGGGTCGTCGGTCTCGCCCTCGGCGCCGTGGTTCCAGGAGCGGTTGTTGTCGGTGCCGTCGCGGTTGTCCTCGCCGTTGGCCTCGTTGTGCTTGGCGTCGTAGGAGACCAGGTCCCGCACCGTGAAGCCGTCGTGGGCGGTGACGAAGTTGACCGAGTTGTACGCCGAGCGCCCGTCGTCGGCGTAGAGGTCGGAGGAGCCGGCGAGCCGGGTGGCCACGGTCTGTGTGCCGGCGCTCTGCCCGCGCCAGAAGTCGCGGATGGTGTCGCGGTACTGGTCGTTCCACTCCACCCACGGCGGCGGCATCTTCCCGACGAGGTAGCCGTCCATGGACACGTCCCACGGCTCCGCGATCAGCCTTCACGTGCCGCAGCACGGGGTCCTGGCCGATGGCGGTGAGCAGGCTGGCATGCCATGTCGACCGGTACGACGTTGGTGCCGGCCGTGCGGGTCAACGCCGACATCAGGTCGAACCGGAAGCCGTCGACGTGCATCTCGGTGACCCAGTAGCGCAGCGAGTCCAGGATCAGCCGCAGGGCCAGCGGGTCCTCGGTGTTGACGGTGTTGCCGCAGCCGGTGACGTCCCAGTAGGTGTCGTCGAACTCGTGCGAGGTGCCCGGCGGGATGCGCCGGTAGAAGCCGCAGTCGTCGTACCCCCGGAAGGAGTACGTCGGCCCGTCGGGCCCCGCCTCGGCGGTGTGGTTGTAGACGACGTCGAGGATCACCTCGATGCCCGCGGTGTGCAGGCTGCGGACCATCTCCTTGAACTCGGCGACCTGCTGGCCGCGGTCCCCGCTCGCGGCGTAGGCGGCGTGCGGCGCGAAGTACCCGATCGAGTTGTAGCCCCAGTAGTTGACCGTGCCGCGCTCGACGAGGGCGGGCTCCGAGAAGAACTGGTGCACCGGCAGCAGGCTCGACCGCGGTGACGCCGAGGTCGCGCAGGTAGTCGGTGACGACGGGGTGGCCGAGGCCGGCGTAGGTGCCGCGCACCTCCTCGGGGATCCGGTCGTGCAGACTGCGTGAAGCCCTTGACGTGCAGGCTCGTAGATCACCGTGTCGAGGAAGCGGCGCCGGATCGGGCTGTCGCCCTGCCAGTCGAACGACGGGTCCACGACCACGCTCCAGGCGGAGCCGGCCTCACCGGAGACCGCGAGCGCGTACGGGTCGAGCAGCAGCACGGAGGAGTCGAAGCGCATCCCCTCCTCGGGCGCGTCGGGACCGTCGACGCGGTAGCCGTAGCGGGTGCCGGGAGCGATCCCCGGCAGCGCGCCGTGCCAGATGCCGAGGGACTGCTCGCTCAGGGCGTAGCGCCGCTCGGCCTCGCCCGGCCCGTCGAGGGCGACGCACAGCCACACCCCGGTGGCGTTCGGGGCGTGCACGGCGAAGTTCGTCGACTCCGGGGACCAGGTCGCACCGAGCGGCCAGTTGCGTCCGGGCCACACCTCGGCCTGCTCTCCGAGCGTTCTCCAGAGGCTGGGCGTCACCGGGCCATCATGCCGGGTCCGGTCACGCCGACCCACGGAAGTCGGGGGTTCGGGTGACCTTCGTCCCTGGTGACGGCAGAATGCGGGACGGGGCCCCACCCTGACCACCAGTGAGAGGGAGCAGATGACCAGCGAGTTCGTGCGCCTGGAGGTAGCCGACGGCGTCGGGACCATCCGGCTCGACCGGGCCAAGGCGATGAACGCCATCAGCATCCAGGTGCAGGACGAGCTCCGGCGCGCCGCGGACGAGGCGACCGACCGCTCCGACGTCCGCGCGGTCGTGGTGTGGGGTGGCGAGAAGGTCTTCGCCGCCGGCAACGACGTCAAGGAGATGGCCGCCATGTCGTACACCGACATGGTCGACCGGGTGGAGAAGTCTGCAGGGCGCGGTCAACGCGGTCGCCCGCATCCCCAAGCCCGTCGTCGCGGCCGTCAACGGCTACGCCCTCGGCGGTGGCTGCGAGCTGGCGCTGGCGGCCGACGTGCGGTTCGTCGCCGAGAACGCCGTGCTCGGCCAGCCGGAGGTCCTGCTGGGCATCATCCCCGGCGCCGGCGGCACCCAGCGGCTGCCGCGGCTGGTCGGCCCGGCCAAGGCCAAGGACCTGCTCTACACGGGCCGGTTCGTGAAGGCGGACGAGGCGCTCGCGATCGGCCTGGCCGACCGGGTCCTGCCCGCCGCCGAGGTGTACGACGCGGCGCTCGCCTGGGCGGCGAGGTTCGCCACCGCGGCGCCGTACGCGCTGCGGGCGATCAAGGAGTCGGTCGACCGCGGTCTCGAGGCGGACCTCGAGACCGGGCTGCAGATCGAGCGGCAGCACTTTTCGGCGGTCTTCGCCACCCAGGACAGCAGGACCGGCATGCAGTCCTTCGTCGACAACGGGCCGGGCAAGGCCACCTTCGAGGGACGGTGATCGGTGATGGCGGACGACAAGGCCGACCAGGCTGACAAGCAGGCCGAGACGAAGACCGCGGGCCGGTCGCTGGCGGCGACCCGGGCGCGCGACACCCTCGCTCGCACGGTGTGGATCGTGTGCGTGACACTGGCGCTGATCCTCGCCGCCGCGGCCTTCTCCTACGCCCTGGAGGCCAACGAGGACAACGGCCTGGTCCAGGCTGGTGCGGGACCTGGCCAACACCTTCGACCTCGGCTTCTTCGACCTTGACAACCCGGTCAAGGCCTTCGACGACCCGAACGGTGCGGTGAAGACGGCGCTGTTCAACTACGGCATCGCCTGCGTGGTGTACCTGGTCGCCGGCCGGATCCTCGAGCGGCTGATCCGTCCCTGAGCCCGTCCCGGGCACAGGGGTGTGAGGTAGTCCACTGAGACGCGGTTCCCGCTGCTGGTGACCGGGCGGTAACCTGCGAATGTTGCCCTCACGTGGCAGAAGTTGCTCCCTGCGCGGACCCCGCGGTCAGGGACTCACGAAGCACAGGAAGGGGCCGGTCCGGCCACAACCATGACTCTCTCCAACATTGTCGTCCTTGTGAAGTACGTCCCGGACGCGACGGGTGACCGCAAGTTCGAGGCGGACAACACCGTCGACCGCGTCGGCGTCGACGGCCTGCTGTCCGAGCTCGACGAGTACGCCGTCGAGCAGGCCCTCCAGATCAAGGAGAAGCGCGCGGACGAGGAGATCACCGTCACCGCGCTGACCGTCGGCCCGGCCGAGGCCGAGGCCGCCGTCCGCAAGGCGCTGCAGATGGGCGCCGACAAGGCCGTCCACGTCTCCGACGACGCGATCGCCGGCTCCGACGCGATCGCGACCTCGCTGGTGCTCGCCAAGGCCATCGAGAAGATCGGTGTCCCCGAGTCTCATCGTCGGTGGCCTCGCGTCGACCGACGGTGGCATGAGCGTGGTCCCGGCGATGCTCGCCGAGCGGCTCAACCTCCCGCAGGTCACGCTCGCCGCGGTCGTGGAGACCCAGGGCGACCAGATCCGGATCAAGCGCGACGGCGACACCGCCACCGAGGTCATCGGCGGCACGCTGCCGCTGGTGCTGTCGGTGACCGACCAGTCGGGCGAGGCTCGCTACCCGTCGTTCAAGGGCATCATGGCGGCCAAGAAGAAGCCGCTGGAGTCGCTGAGCCTGTCCGACATCGGCGTCGACGCCGGTGAGGTCGGCCTGGACGCCGCCTGGACCACGGTCGAGGCCACTGCCGCCCGCCCGCCGCGCACGGCCGGCGAGATCGTCAAGGACGAGGACGGCTCGGGCGCCACGGCGCTGGTCGAGTTCCTCGCGTCCAAGAAGTTCATCTGAGAAGCGCCGAGAGGAATCGAAGAGACATGTCTGAAGTTCTGGTTCTCGTCGACCACGTCGACGGCGCGGTGCGCAAGCCGACCTACGAGTCTGCTCGCGATCGCCAAGCGGATCGGCTCCCCGTCGGCCGTCTTCATCGGCGGTGCCGACAAGGCCGACGCTGCCGCCGAGGCGGTCAAGGGCTACGGCGCCGACAAGGTCTACGTCGTCGACGACGCGGAGATCAAGGGCTACCTCGTGGCCCCCAAGGCCGAGGTGCTCCAGCAGGCTCGCCGAGCAGGCCTCGCCGGCCGCGATCCTGATCCCGGCATCGGCCGAGGGCAAGGAGATCGCCGGCCGCCTCGCGATCAAGGCTCTCCTCGGGCCTGATCACCGACGCCGTGGACGTCAAGGTCGAGGGCGACACCGTCGTCACCACCCAGTCGGTCTTCGCCGGCAACTTCACCGTCGACGCCAAGGTCGTCAAGGGCACGCCGATCATCGCGGTCAAGCCCAACGCCGCGGCGCCCGAGCAGGGCGACGGTGCCGGCGCGGTCGAGCAGTTCTCCCCGACCATCTCCGACGCCGCCAAGACCGCCCAGATCGTGGCCTCGCAGCCGCGGCAGGCGACCGGTCGCCCCGAGACCACCGAGGCCGCCATCGTGGTCTCCGGCGGTCGTGGCACCGGCGGTGACTTCACTGCGGTCGAGGCGCTCGCGGACGCGCTCGGTGCGGCCGTCGGCGCCTCGCGTGCCGCCGTCGACTCCGGCTGGAAGCCGCACACCTTCCAGGTCGGCCAGACCGGCAAGGTCGTCTCCCCGCAGCCTGTACGTCGCCAACGGCATCTCCGGCGCCATCCAGCACCGGGCCGGCATGCAGACCTCGAAGACCATCGTGGCCGTCAACAAGGACGAGGAGGCCCCGATCTTCGAGCTCGTCGACTTCGGCGTCGTGGGCGACCTCCACTCCGTCCTCCCGGCCGTGACCGCGGAGGTCGAGAAGCGCAAGGGCTGACCTCTCAGGCTCCTCGAGAACGCCGTGGCGACCGCTGGTCGCCACGGCGTTCTCTCTTCCGGTGTCACCCGTTCGCCGTGGCGTTTGGTGGAAGTAAGTAGAGCGATATACCTTGCTTTGGTGCTGGCACTGAACCGGATCGTCCGGACCGCCCCGATCGCCCTGGTGGCGGTCCTCGCGACGGTCCTCGCGCTGCTCTCCGCCCCTTCCACGCAGGCCGCCGCGCCCGTGCAGAAGCCCGTGCAGAAGGCGGTGCCGTGGGCGCCGTACCTGGGCATCACGTTCAACAACCCGATCGGCCCGCTGTCCCAGCGCAACGTCATCGTGCGCCGCATCCACGCCGCGATCGACCACACCCCGGCGGGGGAGACGATCCGGATCGCGACGTACAACCTCGGGCTGAAGACGAGCGCCGACAAGGCTGATCGCGGCCAAGAAGCGCGGGGTGCGGGTCCAGGTCATCGTCAACGCCAACCTGATCGGGCCGCTGGAGGCGCGGGTGCAGCGCGCGCTCGGCAAGAACCCGAACCGGGCGAGCCTTCCTCTACGTGTGCCGCGATGCCTGCCGCAACAGCGCCTCGACCGGCAACATGCACCTCAAGATCTACTCCTTCACCCGCTCCGGCACGGCCAAGCAGCTTGTTCATCAGCAGGCTCCTCCAACCTCGGCGGGCCCGCCATGCACGGTCAGTGGAACGACTCCGTCGCCGTCGCCGGCCAGACCGCGTTGTTCACGACCTGGTGGCGCCTCTTCGACCAGATGCGGCACGACCGCGCGGTCTCCCCGCGCCGGGTCAACTACGTCAGCAGCGCCGTCAGCGCCTACTTCCAGCGACTGGTGCCGGGCGGCGTGCAGGGCCGGGTGACCACGAGCAAGGCGATCACCGACGCGCCGTACGTCCGGCTCCGCGCGGTCACCTGCGCGGCGCCGAAGGGCTTCGGCAGCAACGGCCGCACCGTCATCACCGTCAACATGCGCGCCTGGTACGCCACCCGCGGCGAGCGGCTGGCGAGCCTGCTGGCCGCCCGCAAGGCCGGTGGCTGCAAGGTGCGCGTGATCGGCTCGCTGATGAGCAAGGAGGTCGTGCGGATCCTGGTCCGCGCCAAGATCCCGGTGAAGGCCGCCGACTGGCAGTGGGGACCGCGCCCCTCGACCTCCGACGCCGACGAGACGGTCTACGGCCCGAGCCTGCTACTCCCACCTCAAGTACGTCACGATCAACGGCACCTACCGCGGCCGGGGCGACCGGCTGGTGTGGACCGGCTCGGAGAACTGGTCGCCGCCGGGCCTGAGCAGCGACGAGGTCACCCTCGAGTCTGCACAGCGCGCAGACGGTGAAGGCCTACAACGACCAGTGGGCGAAGATGTGGGCCAGCGGCCGGACCACCCACCGGGTGGGCATCGAGCCGAAGTCCCGTCCCTGCGCCTGAGCCCTATCCTTGGGCTCATGAGTGCCGAGGTCGCCGTGCGTGAGGTCGCCCAGCGGGCGCGGGTCGCCAGCCGGGGGCTGGCCCTGGCCACCCGGGCGCAGAAGGACGCCACGCTGCACGCGATGGCGGACGCCCTGCTCGCCCGCGCCGAGGAGGTCCTGGCGGCCAACGCCGAGGACGTCGCCCGCGCCGAGGCGGGCGGCACTCCGGCGAACATCATCGACCGGCTCCGGCTCAGCACCGAGCGGCTGGAGGGGGATGGCCCAGGGCCTGCGCGAGGTCGCCGGTCTGGCCGACCCCGTCGGCGAGGTGGTCCGTGGCGGCGTGCTCGCCAACGGGCTGGAGTCGCGCCAGGTCCGGGTGCCCTTCGGCGTCGTCGGGATGATCTACGAGGCGCGCCCCAACGTCACCGCCGACGCTGCGGGCATCTGCCTCAAGTCCGGCAACGCCGTGCTGCTGCGCGGCAGGCTCCTCGGCGCGCTCCAGCAACACCGCCATCGTCGCGGTGCTGCGCGACGCCGTCGTCGCCTCCGGCCTCGACGCCGACGTCGTGCAGGCTCGTCCCCGGCGACAGCCACGACAGCGTCAAGGCCCTGATGCGCGCCCGCGGCCTCGTCGACGTGCTCATCCCGCGCGGCGGCGCCGGCCTGATCCAGTCCGTCGTCGAGGAGTCCACGGTGCCGGTCATCGAGACCGGCGTCGGCAACTGCCACGTCTACGTCGACAAGGCCGCCGACCTCGACAAGGCGCTGCCGCTCGTCCTCAACGCCAAGACCCATCGCACCAGCGTGTGCAACGCCGCGGAGTCGCTGCTCGTGCACGCCGACGTCGCCGCGGAGTTCCTGCCGCGGGTCGTGGCCGCGCTGCAGGAGGCCGGGGTGACCGTCCACGGCGACGACGCCTTCGGGGGCTTCGACGGCGTGGTCGCGGCCACGGACGAGGACTGGGGGACCGAGTACCTCTCGCTCGACATCGCTGCGCGCGTCGTACCGGACCTGGACGGGGCGCTGGAGCACATCCGCGCCTGGTCCAGCGGGCACACCGACGCCATCGTCACCGAGGACCAGGGCGCCGCGCGGCGCTTCGTGGCCGAGGTCGACTCAGCCGCGGTGCTGGTCAACGCCTCCACGCGGTTCACCGACGGGGGAGAGTTCGGCTTCGGCGCCGAGATCGGCATCAGCACCCAGAAGCCTGCACGCCCGCGGCCCGATGGGGCTGCCCGAGATGACCTCGACCAAGTACGTCGTCATCGGCGACGGCCACGTCCGCTGACGCCAGCCGCCACAGCCCCCACGCCATCGCCGTCACGGCGGCCACCGTCACCGCGGTCGAGCCCGGCCCGGGGTGCGGCACCTCGCCGAGCACGAAGCGCGCGAAGGCGAGCGTCAGCAGGCAGTTGACGACGTTGAGCACCGGCATCGACGCCGACAGCCGGGCGGCGCGGTAGGCGAGCCTGGTTGACGGCGACGCCGCCGACGCCGCAGATCGCCAGCACGACGTACAGCCGGTCGGCCTCGATGAGCACCGACATCAGCCCGAAGAGCACCCCGGAGGCGCTCCCGAGCAGGAACGCCCGCCCGGTCGGGTGCGGCACCCCGGCGGCGACCGCCATGAGCAGCGCCGCCGCGACGGCGCACGCGCCGACCGCCGCCAGCAGCAGCGCGGAGTCGGGGGGATGCGGGCTCTCCCGGGCGTCGGTCGCCAGCAGCAGTGCGGCGATCGCCAGCGCGGTGACCGCCACCGCGACGAGCTCGCGACGTCCGGGCCGGGAGCGGGCCAGCGCCGCCCGCAGCGGGACGGCGAGCACGATGCCGAGGATCGCGATCGGCTGCACGAGCCCGATCGGCCCGTGGTCGAGGGCGAGCACGTGGAGGACGAAGCCGACCGGGCCGAGCACGACCGCCAGCAGGACGGCCACCCACGGCTTGCGGGAGGCCGTCAGGTGCTGGCTCGCGGTCGAGACGGCGGTGGTCGCCGCGCTCGCGAGCGCGAACACCACGGCCAGCCAGAGCACGTCGCGAGGCTAGGGCCGGCAGGTGGCCGTCCGGTGAATGCGCGGTACTCCTGGGGGGATGTCGTCGGGCCACTCACCACCGCGCGGTAGGTTTCGCGGCATGGCAGGCTCCCCGGACCGGATCTACGCCGATCCCTCGGTCGAACGGCTCTTCACCGGGGCCACCATCATCACCTTCGTCCGCACCGTCATCACGCTCGCGATCGCCGTCTGGGCGGCCTACGACGAGAGCCTGACCTGGATCGTCATCGGCCTGGTGACCTACTGGGTCGGCGACAGCATCGACGGGGAGTGGGCGCGCTGGCGCGACTGCGAGACCCGGATGGGCGCGGTCGTGGACATGATGTGCGACCGGCTCAGGCTGCGGGGTGCTGTACGTCGGCCTGATCTGGCTCCAGCCCGGCGGCTGGATCAGCGACGAGCCGATGAGGTGGATCGGGATCCCGATCGCGATCTACCTCTTCGAGTTCATGGTCATCGACATGTACCTCTCGCTGGCGTTCCTCGCCTGGCCGATCCGCAGCCCCAACTACTTCCACGTCATCGACCGCCGGATCTACCTGTGGAACTGGTCCCGCGTGGGCAAGGCAGCCAACTCCGGCGCCTTCGCGGTGATCCTCCTGGTCAGCGGGTGGGTCTGGCTCGGCACGATCATCGCCGTGGGACTGCTCGTGCTCAAGTGCGTGTCGCTGCGCTGGCTCCTGCAGGCTGGGGCTGCCGGTCCCCGAGCGTGAGGCTGCCGCGGCATGATCCTGTGGCTGACGACGTTCGCCTTCAGCATCGCGTCCGCCCTGCTCCCGTTCCTCCCGATCGAGGTCTACATCCTCGGTGCCGGCGCCGCCCAGGGCGGTACGGCGACCGCGATCTCGCTCGGCATCGCCGCCGGCGCCGGTGCGACCGTCGGCAAGATCATCGTCTACGAGGCCGCCCGCCGCGGCTCGGAGTCGAAGTGGGCCCAGAAGAAGGCTCTCCGGGCCGAAGATCAAGGCCACCTACGACAAGTGGATGGGCCGCATGCAGGGCCGTCCCTGGTACGCCGCCGCCATCATGTTCCTCGCGGCCTCGGTCGGCATCCCGCCGCTGCTCGCGATGGCGGCCATCGGGGGCATCCTGAAGATGCCGATGTGGGCGTTCGTCCCGACCGTCTTCGTCGGCCGATCGATCCGCTTCTCGCTCTTGTTCCTGGGCGTCGACTTCGCGATCCACTGACTCGGATACGATGCGGCCATGCTCGACCAGATCAGCCTCACCGCCCTCGCCGTCGTCAGCGCCGCCGAGGAGCACGGCGAGCCCGCCGTGAACCCGTGGTTCATCGGCGGCGGCGTGCTGGCCTTCCTCCTCTTCCTGCTGCTGGGCCTGGTCTGGTTCGGCGGCGGCCGCGACCACAGGTCGATCCCGTGCCGGGTCCGGACGGCCGCGCCCGCATCGGCGTGATGGGCGGCACGTTCGACCCGATCCACCACGGTCACCTCGTCGCCGCCTCGGAGGTGCAGGGCTGGTTCGGCCTCGACGAGGTCGTCTTCGTGCCCACCGGCCAGCCCTGGCAGAAGGCCGACCGGGACGTCTCGCAGGCCGAGCACCGCTACCTGATGACGGTCATCGCGACGGCCGCGAACCCCCGGTTCACGGTCAGCCGGGTCGACATCGACCGGGCCGGCCCGACGTACACGGTCGACACGCTGCGGGACCTGCGCGCCCAGCGGCCCGACGCCGACTTCTACTTCATCACCGGCGCGGACGCGCTCACCGACATCTTCAGGCTGGCGCGACGCGGAGGACGCCTTCGAGCCTGGCCCACTTCGTCGGCTGCACGCGGCCGGGAGCCGACATGGACCCCGCGACGTTGGCGAAGATCCCGCACGACCGTGTGACCATGGTGGAGGTGCCGGCCCTGGCGATCTCCTCCACGGACTGCCGGGACCGTCAACGCGCCGGCCAGCCGGTCTGGTACCTCGTGCCCGACGGCGTCGTGCAGTACATCACCAAGCACGGGCTCTACGCCCGCACTGATCCCACTGATTCGGAGTTCCATGACCGCCACTGACCACGCCGTCGAGCCTGATCCGCGCGGCGGCTCTCGCCGCCTCCGACAGAACTCGCGACCGACCAGGCTGGCCTTCGACGTGAGCGAGCAAACTCGCCATCACCGACGCCTTCCTGCTGGCCTCCGGCGGCAACGACCGCCAGGTCCGCGCCATCGTGGAGGAGGTCGAGGACAAAGCTCCGCGAGCTCGGCGCCAAGCCGATCCGCCGCGAGGGCCACCGCGACGGGCGTTGGGTGCTGCTCGACTACGGCGACGTCGTCATCCACGTCCAGCACGCCGAGGAGCGCGAGTTCTACGCCCTCGAGCGCCTCTGGCGCGACTGCCCGCTCATCGAGTCGCCCGCCGAGATCTCCGGGCCTCCGGCCTCCACGGACGCGTGAGCCCCCGCCGGATCGTCCTGCTCCGGCACGGCCGCACCGCCTGGAACGCCGCCCACCGCGTCCAGGGCCAGGCTCGACACCGAGAACCGACGAGGTCGGTCTGGAGCAGGCCCGCGCCGTCGCGCCGCTCGTGGCCGCCCTCGAGCCGGTCACCGTCGTCTCCAGCGACCTGGCCCGTGCCGCGGTCACCGCACAGACGGTCGCCAGGGCCTGCGGCCTCGAGGCGTCGTACGACGCGCGGTTGCGGGAGTTCGCCCTCGGCGACCTCCAGGGGCTGACGCACGCCGAGCCTGGAGGCCCGCGACCCCGGTGCCTTCGCCCGGTTCCGGCGCGGTGACTGGTCCGATCTCCCGGGCGCCGAGAGCCCCGCCGAGGTCGCCGACCGCTTCACGGCCGCCCTCACCGCGCTCGCCGACTCGCTCGGCCCGGGGGAGTGCGGTGTCGCCGTCTCCCACGGCGCCGCCACGCGCACCGGCGTGGTCGCCTTCCTCGGCTGGCCGCTCCACGTCGCGCAGGACCTGCGCGCCCTCGGCAACTGCGGCCGTGTGGTGCTGGAGCAGCGCTCGTCGGGGGCGTGGGCGCTGGCGGCGTACAACCTCTGAGGCGGCTGCGAGGGCGGAACCGACCCCCGGATTTCACCTCCGGTGGAAGGGTTGGCTAGTATTCCGCAGGTTGCTCCGCTTCCGCGGGGATCACAACTGAATGGGGCTGTGGCGCAGGCTGGTAGCGCATCTGCATGGCATGCAGAGGGTCAGGGGTTCGAGTCCCCTCCAGGCTCCACCGACAAGAATCGGCGGCTGAACTGCGGAGACGCAGGGGAGGCCGCCGATTCGCATTTGGCGACGCGAACCCAGAGACCGCGCCGCAGACCACGGGTCGGGGCTGGTCTCCGGTATTCGTGTGCGCTAGGCTCGGGCCTGGCCTGCCCCGTCCCTCCACCCTCTGAGGCCCGTAGGACGGGCGTACGCGCGCGCACGGGGCACGGGCGGCCCGTCGGGTCCGCCGAATGCGCGTGCGCTGGTGATGGGGGCTGCGTGGGTCCTCGGGTTCTGGCGCGGGAGGGGGCGGCAGCGGGGAGACGACACCGATCACCGTCGAATCCGATAGAGATTCTCGGACCTAGTCTCTGCAGGTGGTCGCGGAGTTCCCGACCTGATCGCCTCCGCCCACCCCCGATGCTGTCTGAACATTCGCTCGATTCCTCTGTTTGCTGCTCTCACCGAGGCCCGGAAGGCGGGTCTCACAGCAGACCAGGAGGCCGTCATGACCAGCACGACCACGAAGACTCGCACCGCTCCCGCGAGGCCTGCCGCAAAGGCCAGTACAGCGAAGGCTGCCCCGACTCCGAAGGAGTCGCCAGCGAAGTCGCTCAACCCTGCGAAGCCCGAGCCGACGTGCCTGCGCGAGGCGCTCACGATGAAGCCTGGCGGTCCTGGTGAAGGAGCGCGCCAACAAGACGATCCGCTCGCTGCCTTACCTGTCGCCGGGGACTGACGCTCGCGCGGAGGCTGAGGCCGTGGCTGCGCTCGTGGCCGCCGGGAGGACGCTGCCGGAGATTGCCGACGAGAAGAAGGTCAGTCTCGCCACTGCCCGCCGGTTCCTGACGAACCTGGATCTCGCGAAGAGGGTTGAGGCAGAGGAGTTCGACGCGCTGTGGAAGCCGGGTGCGAAGCAAATCACCGTTCACCGCGTCGCGGCGAGGCCCGCACGGTGAAGGTGAGCGTCACCGTCGAGCGGGCCAGGAGCGGCGATGTTGTGGGGTCGGTCCTGATCGATGGGCAGAGGCTGCGCACGGACTGGACCGAATAGAGGCCGTTCGAGCGCGCTGGCGGCTGCCAGCCCGCAAGCCGCAGAACTGAACACACGACTGCGAGAGGGGCTGGCCTATAGGCTGGCTCCTCTCGATCAGCCGTCAGATGTTCTTGCGGATCCAGTCCCAAGCCTTCTCGGTGAGCCAGCCTGCGTAGGCGTCACCTGACACGTTGAGGACTAGCAGGCTGTCTGAGTCGTCGATGCGCTTCATGATTCTCTCGGACGCCTGCTGAGCGGTGAGCGTGGTACTCACCAGCCACGTCGAGTCCAAGTAGTGCCACCACGTGGCGCCCAGGCTCCTTGATCTCGTCGTAGAGGCCGGAGTAGTTCTGTCCGGGCTTGTTCAGGTCGTAGGTGATCAGGAGGCAGGACATCGGTGAGACTTTCTCGGGAGTCGTGGCCCGGCCCCATACGCAGAGCCACTACATGTAGCCCAGCGTGAACCTCATGGGTCAACATCTTGTGGCGACACGCCGCTTTGGGAAACACGCACTCGAGATGCTGATGCCGATTCTGCGGCCTGAAGAGTGCTGCCCTGGCCCGACGGGCCGACGCATCCGTGCTCCTGGGTCTACGGGCCGAATGCGTCGGCTGGCTCGGCTGACCGCGCGGGATTGCCCGCCGCCGTGGCCCCAACGAGCGAGGGGATTGGTTTCGCATTGGACAGGCGGGGCCGACGCGCGGATGCCACCGCATGTGGGGGACTGGGAGGAGCCCGCGAATCCGCTACAGCCCCGCCTGAATTGCCCGCGAGGAAGGAACGGAACTGCCCGGAGTTGTGGGCGGCTTGGGCTACTGCACCGGGTTGCCGTGGGTGCGGTAGAAGTCGCGGAGGTCGGAGTTGGACACCGGGCCGCGCTCGTCCGTGGCGAGCTTTGCCTTCGTTGATCATCCGGCGGACGAACAGCAGCGGGCGCTCCCACTGGCGCGCGAGCCTGGGCGGGATTGTAGTAGGTCTCTCCGACAGGCGTGCTGGTCATGAACGGCTCCTCGGCTGACGTGCTGGCTGAACCAGTGTGCAGAGGATCGCCGCACGTCTGGTTGGCGCCGTTGTGTGATCCTTTGTCGGACCCAGCCGCTACGGTCACCTGAAATTCGCAGAAGGGATTTGTCGTGGAGAAGTCGGCCTTTGAGTCTCACCCGATCTGGCCAGCGCTTGCTGCGCTGGAGGCGGTACTAAAGGAGGCTGAGAAGCGCGACGACAGTGGTGCGACAGAAGCCTTGGACGCGCTGCGCTACCTCGCGTCGGCGATCAGGGCTCACGACGACCCGAGTGACACGGCGCCGTACGCGACTGCCGCGATGACTGCTGTTCAGAGCCATTTGCCTAACGTCACTCAGGAGGCCAACAACTATGTCTCAAACGGCAACGTCCAACACCTGCTGAATGCCGCCTCGCATGCCGACTCCGCGCTACATCAGTTGGGGATGTGGCCGACGCAGACTCTCAAGGGAGGAGCGGCGGCGGCAGCCAACCGTTTGTTCGTTGAGTATCGCGACGCTGCCTCCGCCGCTATCGAAACCTTGCGAGACTCGAATGCTGAGCCTGCGCGCAGCCCTTGCACAACAGGAGACCGAGCACGAGACAGCGGTCTCAGGACTTCGTGCAGAGATAGCGGCCCTGTCGGCGAAAATCACCTCCGACGAGTCTCGCCTCGATACGGCTCTGACGACGAACAACGAAGCTTTCACGACGAAACAGACAGAGCGCGAAGACAAGTTCAAGGCCTTCGTGAAGGAGCAAGGTGAGGCCCCGGAAGCGTTGGCCCAGCCGAGCCTCGACGAAGTAGATCGTATTCGCGACGACGCCCGCGCGGCCTATGCCCAGATTGACGACTTGAGGGAGGGGACGGAGAAGGTCGCCGGACTGGCCTCTGCAGACATCCTCGCTGGCAAGTTCAAGGAGTATTCTGATCAGCAATGGCGATGGGGTGTCGGCGCCAATGTCCTCGGCTTCTTGGCGCTCGCTGCTGGTCTCGCCGTCATCGGCACGACGGTGCACAACGTCGGGGCGGACGAGAAGATCTCATGGCAGTACACCGCGTTGAAGTTGGGTGTGACGATCACGATCGTCGCGGCTTCTGCTGTGGCGTTCCGGCTAGGAGCGTCGTTCCTATCCCGGGCTGGGAACAGCAAGCGTATGGAGGCTCGAACTGCGAGCGATCGGACCGTTCTTCGCGGACATCGAAGATGCTGAGGCGCTCAAGGAGGCCAAGCGTGCGTTCGTCGAGCGGTCATTCGGTCGTGGGTGGAGTTCGCACGGCGTCGCCGGCGAAGGCCAGGCTGACCACGGGTGACGCGAACTCGCTGCTTCGTGAAGTTCTGGAACTTGTAAAGGCGGTGACGGTTCGGAATCCGTGATTACAGCAGGTCGCGGGGATGGACTCCGAGCGCGTCGGCCAGTACCCAGATGTTGTCCAGGCTGATGTTCCGCTCGCCGCGCTCCACGCCGCCGACGTAGGTGCGGTCGAGTCCTGCTCGGTGACCGAGGCTCCTCCTGGGAGAGGCCGAGAGGCTTCCTCAGTTCACGGACGCGCTCGCCGAACGCACGACGCCTGTCGGCGCTGTGAGGCTTCGGCGTGGGCACCGGATCAACGTCTACGAATGACGACTATGAGTCGACGGACTATAAGTAGCATTCGCGCATGGCGAATGCAGAGAGTGAGTTCAGAGGCCACAACGGCGTCGTTCGCGTCGAGGGCGATGAGCCTGGTGTGGAGTGCCGGAGGTCGGCTCCTGCGTGGACTTGACCGTGGGCTTGCGTTGGACAGCGCGGAGTGGCGGATCCCGATTGCGGCAATCCGCGAGATCCTGTTCAAGGACAGCGGCCTGACCGCCGGACACCTCCACCTTGTGATCGGCGATGCTGAGGTCCCGAAGAACACGCAATGGAGCGTCCTCGGTCGCCAGTGGACGATCTTGTTCCAGCCGGGCAAGCAAGCGAAGGCGATCCGCGAGCTCCACGGCATCTTGGAACGCGCCCTTGCCTTCAATCGCCAGACAGGTATCGATCCGACCAAGGCGCGACTGCCCTACGCCGCCGAGGCGAAACCCGAGCAGCGCGAAGACTTGGCCGATGCGCTCGTGCGCCAGCCGACGACTGACGCTCCGCCCTCTGATCTGATCGCGCTTGCTAAGGAGCGACCCAACTTCTTCGCGGGGTCTTGGAGCGACTTGGAGTCCTTGCCAGATCGTCTTCAGGCCGGCGAGGGTGTTCGGCTGCTGGCGGCAGGGACGATCGGGATGCGGGGCGTCCTGCTCCTACTGACCGACCGTCGCGTTCTCGTGCACCACAACAACCAGGTGGGCACCGGCAGCGATGAACTGCCTCTAGCCGCGATCGAGTCAGTGACGTGGAAGTCGAGCGGCGCGCTCGGCATGCTCGCCCCGGCGGAGTCGCTCGGCACCGTCGCCTTTCACTCAGCGGCTTCCGTGATCGAGGTCAAGGTGCAAGAGCCAGTGGCCCGGGCCTTCATTGACGGGGTGGGGGCAGAACAGCGGTTGGCCTCTGCGCCCTCTGGGACCGACGTCGTGGATCAGGCTGCGCAAAGCTCGGCGAGCTCCGAGATGCCGGGGTTCTGACGGAGGACGAGTTCGCTGCCAAGAAGGCGGACCTGCTCGGTCGGATCTGAGGTCCTTAGTTCGCTCGGTAGACAGGCTCTACATTCGCTTGCATGGTATCGACATGGGAAGCGCGGGACCTTCCCGTTCTAAGAGCCATCGTCCGGCTGACTGACTCCGATGATGGACCGGCGGTCAGGCTCGCGCGACATCGGCGACGAGACCGGATTCGATGAAGAAGTCGTTCAGAAGGCCCTGCGGGCTCTGAGCCATGAGGAACCAAAGTTCTTCGTACCGGGCCCGATGCCGGGCGGGATGTTCGGCCTCGTAGCCAATGTGTCCGGGCACGCCCGCAGGACCGTAGGCGCGTGGCCCACGCCCGACGGTCTGACGGCGAGGCTGGCAGTCTGCCTTCGCCGCCGCCGCAGACGCCGAGCCAGAGGCCGAGCGCAAAGGCGTCTTGCGGCGCGGCGCAGAGTTCTTCGGCGGCGTTGGGAAGGACGTCACTGCCGAGGTAATCGCAAAGGTGATCACCCAAGGGATGTGATGGACAGACCCGTCCCGTGGTCTGCCGGTGGTCGAGAGGGCCGACGCGCGCCGATTCCGAGCGTGCCGACCCTCTGCTGGCGTAGCCGAGTCTACGCCGATTCCTCGCTGCTCGACTCGTGCAGGTCAGACGAACTCCCGTACAGCCGCTTGATGATCGCTTCGACGCTTGAGTCCTGTGGGTTGACGTGCGTGTAGACGTTCATCGTCGTCTTGATATTGGAGTGCCCGGCCCAGGCCATGACGACGTGGGGCGGGACGCCCTGATGGACCCACATCGTGATCCGGGTGTGCCGCAGGTCGTAGAAGCGGGGACTCTCGTTCTCGTACCCGGCTGCCTTGCATGCCGCTTGCCACTGGCGACGCTCGAACATCTTGTAGACGAAGTAAGGACCGTTCGCCGCGAACACGTAGTCGCCTGAGGTGAGGTTGCGGTCCTCGATGTAGGACCATAGAGCGGCCATGACGTCCTTCGGGACGGGCACGACGCGCCACCGGGATCGCTTCGTCTTGGGAACGCCAGGCTGGAGGCCGGAGCGCAACGCCTCGACGGTCTCGTCAACCTGGATCTGGTTGCGTAGGCGGTCGATGTTGCGCACCCGGAGGCCAGCGGAACCACCAGGACGAAAGGCGGTCCAGTAGGCAACGAGTCCAAATAGTCGGTAGCGACCCTCGGGCAGGTGGCTGATGATGCTCTCTGCCTTGTCGGCTGTCATGGCGCGAGCCTACGCCGGTGTTGCCGTCATCAGTTCGGATGCGTCGACGGCGCTTGCCGCTGGCGGGCGACGTGTCGATGAAGCGTTCCTCGACGGCGTAGTCGAACACCTGCCGTGCCGCGGTGAAGGCCTTGTCCTCGGTCTCCTGGCTCAGTCCGTTGGGCTTGTTCTTGCGAGGGCGTCGTAGGTCCTCGATCAGCCGGCGAACGTCCTCGCGTGTGATGTCGCCGATAGCGAGGTTGTCCCATCGGCTGAGGTAGCGGCGCAGGAGCCAGTCGTATCCCTCAACGGAGCGGTTGCGGAGAGTTGGCGTCACGTCTGTGAGCCACTGCTCGCTAACCTCCTTCCACGACGTGCGCCCGCGGTCAGGGTTGATGAAAGTACGCGTCCGAATGGCGCGGCTCGTCTCATCCTGGTATGCCTTTGCTTCCTTCAATGTGCGGAAGGTCTTGCCGCGACCCTTCGGAGCTCCGTTGTTGTCGAGCGTCGTGGGGTCGCGAAAGCGGACCTCGTACCCGCGCAACGGCGCTGAACGGAACTTCCGCTGGCCTCAGCATCAAGATTGACAACGTGATGCTGACGTCCGGGTCGTCGCTCTACACATACGCCGACGGCAATTCGGCCAATTGGGCATGGGTCGGCGTCGCGAGCAACTCGACGTCGACTGGCCCTCCGTCGTAGCAGCCACGTTCACTGCGCTCGGGCCAGCGGCAACGGCTCATGCGGTGCACTCCACGCGCTCGGCGTCAGCCGATCGCGTCCGTCACGATTCACATCACGCTACGTTGCCACGCATGGTGGTGTCAGTCCCGGAGAAGACCCTCGAGCACTGGGCGAGTATCTATCTGACCTATCGGTACCGATCGAAGGCGTCGCTCTGGTGGCCCGCTCGCGGCGAGGACATCTACGTCGGAAGCCTGCCCGCCGTTCCCGGTAAGGCGGTGCAGGCTCGAGCGAAGACGACCACGCTGAACAAGAAGGGCGACGTCCATCGGGTCAAGATCGACCTGAAGCAACTGGATCACTACCTGGCGCTGCCGCACGGGCTGCAGCCGTTCTACGTCTTCCCGATGCCGCGCTGGACCGACACTCTTGAGGACGCGACGGCGGCGGTGGGGCTGGCTGTGTCAGAGGTTGGATTCTCGAGGGTGGACAAACTCTCCACAAAGCCCTGGTGGTTCGCGAACTGGATGGTTGCGCTCACGGCCTCTCAGGTCGGACAGATCTTGGCGACGCAGATGGCCGCATTCAAGGCCGGCGGCAAGGTCGACGCGGACCTCGTCACGACCAGTTTCAAAGTCGGCCGACCCCAGAAGCCTGTATGGGCTGATGGCCTCCGTCACGTGACGATCCGGTGGCGGACGCTCTGGACGCGGCTCGAAGAATGTGGGGCTGCTTCGTGGCCGCAGGTAGTGCTCATGCCGTCGTGGGTCACAGCCGGCATCAGCAGCGTGCGCCATGAAGACATCCGATCCATGCTCGCTGAGGCGCGCGAGGATCCGGACGGCGAGGTGGTGGTCTGGGGGAGTACTGGCGACGGCACCTTCGAGCCGATTGACGCGCCCCGAGATGTTCCCGATCGTGCTGGCGCGGATGGGCTTAACGGGAATGACTGGCGGATCGCCGTCGGCCTGAGCCTGAAGGCGCTCAAGCCTGGCGTGAGGCGAGCCCCTATTAGTCGCCTGCCGAGTCGCTCTTGTCCCTGCGCAACTTGAGGACGCGATCGAGACCTGCATAGCGCGCCCGTAGCGCCTGATTGGTGTCGTACGTCAGGAACGTCACCGGCTTCGCTGAAAGCAACTGAACTGCCAGCGCACGGTCGACGATCTCATCGTCGTTGATCGACAGTCGCACGTGCCCCGGCAGGTCGAACAGCACATCGATCCAGTGCTCGCCGCTCGGGATCTCGCCGCGATCGATGGCCGAGAAATCCGCCTCACGCAGTCGTCCGGTCCCGGTCTGGCCGGCGACCCGCTCGATTACTGCCAGGGTGACCGCTGAGCGCCATCGGAGGTCCTTCTGCGAGGCGTTCTTCTGCTTCTCAAGTTCATCGATGATCACCATCGGGACCACCAAGGCGATCGGCGCCTCACGGCTGCCAATCACCTTCGAGAGGTCGGCCTCGTCGAGCCTTGCGTGGGTGCTGGTGGAAGAACGAGGTATCGGCTACGACCAGGCGACCGCGCTCATCCCAGCGCTTGCACTCCGCCTCGGTGGTGCGGCGGGCTTCTTCAAAGACCTTGATCCGGTCGTCGATCTCGACCTCAACCAGGTTGCCCGCCAGGCCGACTGGCCCGGTGGCCATCGCCTGGATGGTCCAGTAGCGCCTGGTAAGCACCAGCCGATCCAGGTCGGCCTCCCGCAGGCTGTGCCGCAACATGCGCACCGCGTTGTTGGCCCAGGCTGACGTACGCCTGGAACAAATCAACCGCCGTGTGCCCGTGACCGCGAACATTCTGAAGGTCAGTCTCCATCTGGAGGAGTCTGCTGGAGCAGAGCCGTACGGTCTGCGCCGATGCGAGGCGTGATGAGCATGGAGACCATCTTGTCGGTGCTCACCGACATCGTTCAGCAAATGCATGGGCGGCTGGCATGGCGGCCGTCTGGCACACGAAGCCTGCGGGCCAGGTGGCCCGCAGGCGCTGTTCGGTGTGCATGACTCCGCGCCTCATCCCCAACTAGGGGAGAGGCGCGGAGTCCTTGCCAGGAGTTGCCTCCGGCGGTTCGCCTACTTCTCGGAAACGACGCGAATTCCCGCAGCCTGGTCGTCGCTCGCGACGGCAAGACCCCAGGCGCAGGCGGCGAAGAAGTCGCCGAACGTCTGAGCGGCGCGTCGCCACTTCTCGATCCGTCAGGCTCGCATCTCGACCGCGTAGGTCGAGGTCGTAAACAGGAGCCTCTGGACCTGAGCATCGACGTCCATGGTCTCGCCGTCTGGTCCCGCCGGCCCGACCAGCACCACGTCACCACTCAGGATGTCGCTCGGCCAGACCGGGTAGAGCCTGCACGTGCCACAACAGGGTGGCGCGTCGGTTCATGGCCAGGCCGATGAGCCTTGGCCTCCTCGTTGGCGAAGAACGACAGTTCGTTCTCGCCGGCGTAGATGGCTTCGACGTAGCCGCCGACAGCCGCTTGGTAGTCCTCCAGAGAGCCTGTACTCCCGGAGGGCAACCGGCTGACGGTCGTCGCAGGGGACGAAGATGGCGCTGGACACTTGGTCACCTCGTTTCGTAGGCGTTGCTCTCCAGCCCGGTTGGCTGGAGAGTCCGACCACGAAGTCGGGGAGACGCAGTGGGACCCCAGGTGCCGCATCGCTGCGAACCTGAGGTCCCACCGCGCGGGTGGTCACTGGCAGCGCTTGCTCGTACCAGTCGACCGGGAAGCGGGAGCCTTGGTCCCACCGGTCTTGCCATCGCTGCCGTCGAAGATGGCGGCGATGGCGTTGCGGCGGGTCTGGGCATCACGCTCGATCTCAGCCCGCACTGCTTCGGCCTGCTTGAGGACGTCCGGATCGCTCTTGGCCTTCGCGATCCAGGCCTCGATGGCCAGTCGGATCTCTTCGGTGACCGTGCGGTTCGTCAGCCGAGCGAGAACGTCCAGTTGCGCTCGCAGGTCGTCGGAGATCCGCACAGCCAGGGTTCGGACCTGGCTGCCGTTGCCCACCGTCGTGGGCGGTGATTCGCCACTCATGGCGTACCTCCTCCGTGGAGTGCGGCCGGTCACCGGGATGGTGATCTGAAAGCCGCAGAACACGGACGAGACTGAAACCAGCACGGCGCTGCGAGGACGCCGATGGTTTCGCCCATCATTATGAATAGTTGATGGTAGAAGTCAACAAAATAGCGCCTGACGGAAGAGTATGGCGCTATATGTGGCGGGTCAACAGAGGGGGAGATTCTCTCGACGGCCGATGTTAAATGAACAACGCGTGCGCAATTCTGGCCGGTAGATCGGACAAATTAAACGCCCGCAATGATCTCGCGTGCAGACATGTGCCGTAGATCGATGATCTGCTTGCGCGACTTGGCTAGGTATCGGTTTACGATCCACGCTCCAACCCGGAGCGAGCGCCATTCCAGGTCGGGGTCATCGTTCGTCGACGACCACTCGCGCATGGCCGTCGGGCCAGTTGCGTAGAGGTGGATCGGCATACTTTCGAGGTCGGCCCGCCACTCTTCGAGCATGGAATCCGGAATCGTTGTGTAGTTGCTCCATGATGGCGTGGTGCCGGAGTGCTGGTGCGCGAACACTGTGGCTGCGCCTTCGAGCACGGCGTTGTCCAATGCAGTCTCGTACACCGCTGTCGATGCTTCGAGAGTGTGGCCTTGGACCCAGTGGTACGTCTGGTGGAGAACGGCACTGCGCAGGTTATGGAACTGGGCGACCTTGTCCGGAAAGTCTCTCGTCAATGGAGAGTGCGAGGACGCCCGCGGCCTTCGCGTATCCAGTCACGCCGGTGCCTGTATCCACTTTCCGGTCGTCGAGCCACACGACTATGTTCTCGGGCAGTTCGGGGAGAAGGCTCGCGCGCCAGGTCGTAGGCCGAGGTAAGTGGCTGCTCTAAGCGGGACTTCAGGTGGTAACCGGGTGAATCTGGGTCGAAATGAATCATAGTTGCTAGGTGTTGTTGCTTTCCCTGGGGTGCATCTTCGCTCCCCAACTTAATCATTGACTTAAATTCGAGTAAATCACAAGAAACGTCTATAAGCAATCAACTGCCATTCCGGCCCTGCGACAATTCTGGGCGAATTGGATTTCGCTGAGTCCCATGCCGGAGGAACGCCAAGTGGGCTCGCGTCGTCAACCCTGCGCGTTCGGAAGCGGACTGTCGGTCGAGACTGAAAGACTGAGGGCGTGACGAGGAACGAGCGAGAGACGCGTGAGCAGCTGATCGATCCGCTGCTGACTGCTGCGGGCTGGACTGCCGGGCTGGTTGAGGAGGAGTACACGTACAAGAAAGGCCGCCTGCGCCTGCTCGGCGAGCAGACGGTTCGCGACGAGCCGCAGTTCGTTGACTACGTCCTGAGAGCAGAGCCCCGCGGCACGATCCTGGCGGCAGTTGAGGCGAAGGACGAGACCCACGCGCCTGGAGCCGGGATCCAACAGGCGCTCGCGTACGCGTACGACGTCAACGCGCCCTTTGCCTTTTCAAGCAACGGTCACGAGATCGTCGAGCAGGACCTGCGCACAGGCGAGGTGCGGCGGCTCGACCAGTTCCCGACTCCTGACGAGTCTGCTCACCCGGTGGCGGTCGACAGCCACCTGGCGGGGACCGGTTGTGACCTCGCCGTCGGGGCAGCGGGTGTCCAACCCACTTCTGCAGCCTGCGTTTGCCCTGCCAGGCGCCCCGTCTATGCGGTACTACCAAGAGCGCGCTGTCACCGCGGCGATCGAGCAGATTCTGCAAGGTCACCACAGGGCACTGCTGTCGCTCGCGACAGGGACAGGGAAGACTTTCATCGCGTTCAACTTCGTCTACAAAGTCTGTTGGCGAGCGGGTATGCGAAGAGAGTCTTGTTCATCGCGGATCGGGTCAGCCTCCGGGATCAGGCGTACAACGAGTTCGGCGGCTTGGGTGACCGTCGCGGTGCCGTCGTCGGCGGTTCGGTGCCGTTGGAACGCGATGTCCACTTCGCGATCTATCAGTCGCTCTACGCAGATGCACCTGGCGGCGGGCGGCTCTACGAGCAGTATCCGCGAGACTTCTTCGACGTTGTGATTATCGACGAGTGCCACCGCAGTGGCTACGGCGACTGGTCAGCGATACTCGATCACTTCGACAGTGCCTTCCACCTCGGCATGACTGCCACCCCGAAGCAGAGCGACTCGGTTGACACCTACGCTCACTTCGCTGCAGAGAACCTCGATGACGACGGTCAGCCGCGTCCGATTTACGAGTACTCGCTCGGCAAGGGCATCGACGATGGCTTTCTTGCGACGTACAAGGTCATGCGCGTCAGCACCAGCGTCGACGACGGGCTGGTGATCCGTGACGAGGTCGAGCGAGGTGCGGAGACTCATCGTGCCTGAGGGCGCGACGCCCCGCGATACGTACGACATGCGCGAGTTTGAGCGGGCCATCATCGTCCCCGATCGAACGCGGGTCATGTGCCAGCACTTGGCAGGGTTGCTCCGCACGTACGGCGCGCTCGACAAGACGATGGTCTTCTGCGTCACGATGGAGCACGCCGAACTGGTGCGGTCGGAGATGCAGGCGCTTCTGGGGTCCGAAACAGGCAGAAATCTGTACGCGGCGCGGATCGTCAGCGAGGAACGGGACGCCCAGCCGTTGTTGGAGCAGTTCCAGGCTCGCGTCGAGCACCGAGCCGGTTGTGGTCACGACGGTCGACCTGCTCTCGACCGGAGTCAATGCGCCGTCCGTGCGCAACATCGTCTTCATGAAGGCGATCGGATCTGTGACGACCTTCAAGCAGATCATCGGGCGAGGAAGTCGACTCGATGAGACGACCGGCAAGACGTTCTTCCGAATCATTGACTACACGAACGCAACGCGTTTGTTCGACGACTGGGACCTCCCGACGCTGCCTGTCGTCGCCGGACCCACAAGCGGCAACCACTCGGTGGTCGGGATCGTCCAGGACGAGGAAACGGGCGACCTGATTGCGGGTGCGTCGGTGTCAGTCCGCCTCGGCGGCCGGTTGCTGACGGAGTGCCGCGCCGACGACGACGGTCGCTTTCGGGTCGACGAGATGCCGGCGTCGGTACTCGACCTCTTCGTCGCGGCCACCGGCTACACCCGCCGGCACTTGCGGGTTGATCCGACCGACACCGATTCACAGCCTCTGGTCATCGACCTCCGACGTCCTGCTCAGGGCGAGCGCCGCCTGCGAATCTCCGGGGTTGACGTCGCCATCGCGGACGAGATCGAAGTCGACCTGGGCAACGGCAACGTCCTGAACCCATCGGACTACTTGAATCGAGTACGGACGACCGTGCGTGAGCGGGTGCCGACGCTGGACGCACTGCGGGCTGTCTGGCAGGTCCGACCGGATTGTCGCGAGTCGGAAGAGCACCTCGCGATCCGCCAGGTCACGCCTGAGTCTGCTCGCTCTGGTGCTCGGCCGGCAGGACCTGGACGGGTTCGATCTGCTCGGGATGGCTGCCTTCGACGCAGCGCCCCTGAGCCTGGATGCACGGGCAACCGCGGCTCAGGCTAAGTTGGGCGTTCGCTACCCGGCGTTGCCGGAGGGCTTCGTCGCCGCCGTTTTGGACAAGTTCCGTCTGGGCGGGGTGGGCGAGGTTTCCAGCGCGGAACTCTTTGGTCTCGTGCCGTTCGTTGCCGAGTGGGGAGGCGTACTGGGGGTAACGTCGCTCCTGGGTGGCGCAGAGGCGGTCGCAAGGCTTCCTGGCGGCCGTCCAGTCCGTGCTATTCGAGCCAGAAGTTGACGCATGACCCTCTCCGAGTCTGCAGTCCAAGATCAAGTCGGCATCTGACCGGATGCGGGCTGACGACAACACCAAGAACGCACTCAAGTACCTCGAGCAGGCTCACATGGCTCCTCTTCTTGAAGGTGTTCGACTCGCTCGAAGAGAACCGCGAGACGGTGGCACAGATCGACGGCACCACCTACCGTCCGTTGATCAAGCGTGAGTTCCGCTGGGGCACTTGGGCACGCAACCGTGACCTCACCGGCGACGCCTTGATCGAGTTCGTCACCGAGAAGTCTGCTGCCGTACCTACGCGGGCTGTCGGGCAGTCCTCGCGCCGAGCGGGTGGCTGCGATCTTCGGCGAGATCCGAACGGTCATGAAGTCCGGCTATTCGCTGAAAGAAGTCGTCAACATCGTCGACTCCATCGACTTCCACGCGCTCGACAACCACCACGCCATGAGCGTCATCTACGAGTCGCTGCTGGCGCAGACGGCCGACGCGGGATGGTCCGGCGAGTTCTACACGCCTCGGCCCGTCGTCGAGTCGATGGTTCGAATCGTCAACCCGACCCTCGGCGACACCGTGTACGACCCATGCTCCGGATCGGCGGGATTCCTCGTCGGCTCGGCCGAGCACATGGCGCCATCAACGAAGACCACTGAGCAGCGCGATGTCTTCAACTCGAACACCTTCTACGGTCAAGAGTCTGGTGAGATCGCTGCCCTGGTCGGAACCATGAACCTCATCCTGCATGGCGTCGAAGATCCACAGGTCGTTCGCCGAAACACCCTGGAGCAGGACGCTCGCAACATCAACCCGAGCGAGCAGTTCAGCGTCATCCTGACCAACCCGCCGTTCGGTGGCACCGAGAACCCCCAGGTCCAGCAGAACTTCCCGAGCAAATCTGCCGCCACCGAACTCTTGTTCCTGCAGCACTGCATGGCCAAGTTGCGGGACGGAGGGCGCGCGGCAATCGTCCTCCCGGACGGCATCCTGTACCGCACCGAAACAGCCTTCTCGACCGTGCGGCGACGCCTCGTGAACGAGTTCAAGGTCACGGCCATCGTGCGGCTGCCCACCGGTGTCTTCCCGACCGCGCCGGACACCCGTACGAACGTCATCTTCTTCTCGAAGGGTGGACGAACCGAGACCATCCGCTACTACCAGGTTCCTTCGCCTCCTGGAAAGCGCTCTTATAGCAAGACCAACCCCATCACGGCCGACGTGCTGAAGGGCGCGGAGGCGTGGCTGGTCGATGGAACAGCCGACGAGTACGCATGGGAGGTCGAGTACGACACCATCGTTGAGAGCGGCTTCGACCTTGACATCCCGTGGCCCAACGCTTCCCTGGTGACCGGCGCCGATGCTGCGGGGGAGCGGATCGAAGGTCTCCACGCGCGTCTTGGGGTGATGGTCGAGTTGACCCAGGCCTTGGCCGACGCGCACAGGCTCGATGAGCCGCTATCCGCTGTCCGAAGCCATTCCGCTCGCCAACTGCGTGGTCGAGTCTGGGGAGCGTGCGGGGCGGCAGGTCCCTGAGCGATACGTCGGAGTGAGCAACGCCGGCGGCCTGGCGCCGTTCAAGGGCAAGACGGCGAAGGACACCAGTCGGTATCGGGAGGCTTCAGCCCGGCGACTTCGTATACAACCCGATGCGCGTCAACGTCGGCTCGATCGCTCTGTGCCGGCGTGAGGACGAAGCCGGATGGGTCAGCCCGGACTATGTCGTCTTCCGGTTGACAGAGGACGCGCCGTTCGACGAGGAGTATCTCCTCATGTTCCTGAAGAGCGAGCAGGGACGAGCGGAGATCGAGCGGGAGAGTCGCGGGGCGGTCCGCCGGCGCCTCTACTTCGATGGTGTCAAGAAGGCTCAACGTTCCTGTGCCAGGTGATCCCGAGTCCTGGTCGGCTCTGATCGCCTCCTTCGCCTCAATCCGCCGTCATCTCCGCGAGTTGCCGGTCACCGCCATCGGCGCGCTTGCCTCGTTCGAGGCAGCGGTCTTCGACACGCGAAGAGAGAGCAGGCTCAGGTCAGTAATGGTTGTGGTGACTTCACCTTTCATTTATGGTGAAGTCACCACAACCATTCGGAGGGTGCGATGCGACTCGGCGGTTCAAGCGAAGTTGCTGGAGAGTTGGGTGTCTCCCTGTCGCGGGTGACCGCGCTTCGTCAACGACCCGACTTTCCGGACCCCATCGGCGAGATCGCCCAGGGTCCGATCTGGGACCTCGACGTGGTTGCTGCGTGGGGCGGATCCAGCCTGCGACGTACCAAAGCCGGGCGGCCGTCAGGCTGAGGCTGCGCGTCGCACGCTCGGCGGGCGGTTTCTCTTGGAGTACCCGGAGATCGGCAAGGGTGGTTTCGCGGACGTCTACCGGGCGACGGACAAGAAGAACGACGACACCGTTGCCGTGAAGGTGCTTCGTGATGTCGACGGTGTCGATGACGAGGTGATCCAGCGGTTTCGACGTGAGCTCCGGATCATGCAGGGACTGTCGCACCCGAATGTGGTGTCGATCCTTGCGGAGGGGGAGACCGTGGACCAGAACGTCTGGTACGCGATGCCCCTGGCGCAAGGCAGCCTGTCGGACTTCGCTCGTGGCACCACGCTGACGCCGCCGATGATCGTCGACATCTTGCGACAGGTCTGTGCAGGTCTCTCTTACATCCACGAGCACGGCGTCTACCACCGTGACCTGAAGCCTGCGAACATTCTGCGGCTCAGCGCGGAAGAGAGCGGGACGGACGTTTGGGCTGTGTCCGACTTTGGGCTGGCAGTGCAGGCCGAGCGTGACACCGACCCGCTGACCTCGACGTACCGGCAGGGACTTGGTTCGTGGGTCTACACCGCCCCCGAGCAGTGGCAGCAGGCTCGAACGGCGAATCACCTCTCCGATATCTACAGCCTCGGCAAGGTCCTGCAGGAGCCTGCTCACCGGGGAAACGCCGGTCAATGCCGAGGTTCCCGTCAGCGTGCTTCGGCCTGTGGTTGAACGAGCGATCGCGAACACGCCGGCGTCCCGTTACCAGACAGTCGCGGAATTCGTGGATGCCCTGGAGCGGTCCGTCGGCACCAAAGATGTGCACGAGTCGTGGGAGTCCCGCGAGGAGCAGGCAGAGCGACTTCGTGACCGCCTCCTCAGCCGTCCCACCAACGAAGACCTGATCCAGGTCGCTGAGTGGGCACAGACGCTGGATGAGACCAACGAGGAAGACATGGTGTCGTTGGTACGAGTTCTTCCCTGGATGGATCAAGCCTCTGCAAAGCGCCTGTGGGAATGGGATGCGATCGCCTTCGGCCGAGTGGTCGGCCGCTTCGCTGAGCACGTCGCCACGAACAAGCTTTCTCCTTTGAGTACTGCGACACCCTCGCCAACTTCCTGCGCCGCGTCGTGCGCGCGACTCGGGACGCGAAGATGCTTGGGCTAGTCGTCAGAACGCTGGCTCGTCTGGGAGCCCACCACAACCGGTGGCACGTCCGCGACGTGCTGGTTCAGGTCCTTCAAGAGATCAAGACCGACGCCGGCGCTGCAGAGGCTGTGGAGGCGCTTCGGTCGATTCCGATCGACGAGTTGCGATGGTCGATCACCGATTTCACGGTGCGGAGCCTCCCGGCCGGAGTGCGGGCTGGCGTTGCACCGTTGGTCATCGCGGCCTCCTAGCATCGCGACGTTCGGTCTACTCGGCTCTCCAGACGTACTTCCGAAACATCTCGGTCAGTTCGTTCAGGTAGCCCGCGTGGGCGGCAACGAAGGCTGATGCGTCGTCGACCAGGTCCTCGGCGACCAACTTGTGGCGGGCGAGGGTGCCGTCCGACGAGGCGGAGAGCCGCTTGCCGTCAGAGAGCGCGTTAGAGCCGACCGATGATGTCGACTCGATGACTCGGTACGTAAGGCCGTGCAGGTGGCACAGGCTCCTCGTCGACGTCCGCAAGGTCGCCAGATGCCTGCGCGAATGCGTAGTCCATGAAGTCTGCCGACCACGGCGCCCAGAGTTTGGTCGACCGTCTCCACATGCGTCGACCCATCCCAATGCAGCCTGCCCCCGACCAGGCGCTCGATCGTGTCGGATTGCGCGAGCATGAAGAGGCTCGGCATGTGGCTGGGCTCTCCGGTTCGTGCCAGGTGTTCCAGGGCGTAGAGGACGTCGCTCGGCGCGCACACAGAAACGAGGACGCCGGTCTCTGGCTCGGTCTCTCGTTCATCGAGCCACGCGTCCACAACAACCCGCCATCCTTCGGCACCGCGAAGGCATTGATCGAGATCCGTACGCAGGCTTGCTCCACGCCGCCCTTTGGGCCGGACGGGTCCGCCGAGTTAGCGATGTCGAGAAGCCTCCCGTCGAAGCCCGACACCATTCCCAGGACGGCATCGTCGGACCAGACCAGCGAGTCATCGAAACGCCCGTATCCCTTCACGGCGTCGATCTCCCACTCCGTCGCGGTCTTGAAGCGGTCGGGAGTGCTGATCTCCACGCTCTTCTCGACGTCGACTGCCTCAACGATCGCGCCTTGGACGACCTGCTCGTACCACCAGCGGCCGTCCTCGGGCTCGTCCGCTGCCTCCACGGGGAAGCGCTCTCGGAGGTGGTCGCGCAATGCGTCGTCGAACTCAGCGAAGACGAGGTACACGCTGAACGGAAACATCACCCAGCCGCTGGAACCTGCGTACGTCATCGAGATCGCGACGACGTCGCGGACGCCGAGATCGTCCAGAACGTCGCTTGCCGTTTGAAGTGCTGCATCACGTTCTTCGGCTTCGCGGAACAGTAGATCGAGATGAATCGGGCAAGCCCTTACCCCGCCGCTCAGTGCGGGCAGGACGACTGGCGATGGTTCGGCCGGCATGCCGGCTGAATCCACCTCGAGCACTCGCCCCTCGACATGGAAGTCCACGTGCCCGACGAAGCGGGCAAACGGCACAGCGAGTCTCATGCCACGTGGTTGATAGAAGGATGCACCGCAGGCTGATCGACCCGAAGCCCGCGGTCCTGCGCGAGGAGCCCGACGTACTTCTCAGGCTCCTGCAACGCCTGTCGCGACACTTGACTCGATCGCTTCGAACTCGATCACGACGAAGTCACCCGAAGTGTCGCGAGCGAGGATGTCGATTGAGCCGTCGGCGCCGTCAGGGTTCTTGACCGCGTACTCCACCTTGAGCAGTTGCAGACCCGACTCGATGAGGTCAAGGTTCTGGGCAAGGTGGTCTCGGAGGACGCTCTCCTTCTGGGGTTCAGACACGGATCGAGGCTAACCGGCGAGTCGGTTCCCCGTCCGCGTGAACGTCGCGGAGAGAGCCGGGAGATATGCAGCAAAGCCTGGAAGACCAAGGTGGGAGCCCCACCGGCCTCTAGGCTGTTGCGCTTCCTGAGGTTGTTGACACCTCCGACGCCGGTTCTCCGGACCGCGAGTGGTCGGAACATCACCCGTTGCGGGTGAGCGAGGCGGGAGGGGCTTCGCGGATTCTGGCACTCAAGAATCGGGGGTCAGGAGGCGGTCACGGTGAGCGAGAACGCGTACGTACGCCCGTGCAACTCCTTCGAACGCGTCTTTGCGGTGTCGTTGGACGAGTTTCGCCTGATGAGCGTCGGGCAGGCGCGAGACTGGCGTCAGTCGGATTTCGCTGAATCGATGAGCGCGGCCAACTCTGGCGAGGTCGCTGTCTTGATCCCGAACTGGTTCGCCTTCTCGCGCACAGGCTCCGTCGTTAGTGACGACGACCCACTCGTCATCGAAGAGCGACGGCCGCTCTGGGTTGTTCAGGACGAGGGCCGTCGCGACGAGTATCGGGTCTGCAGGACCCTTGTTGCCGTAGAGGTCGACGAGCGTCTTGTCGCCGACCGGCACCGTCGTCATTACTGCGACAACCTCCTCGAGGATCCGAGCGCTCATCGGCACGGTCAGTCGCGCCAGACGTTCGGCGCGGCGCGGTCCCGCCTCATGTGCGACTTCCTCTGGCACACGGCAGTGCTCGCTGAAGAAGGTGGATGCAGCGCGATGGGCACCGATCTGAAGTATGGCGTTGTTGTCCACCAAGTACTTGGTCTCGCTCATGCCACCAGCGCTCGGTAGTCGTTGATGGACTGCGCCCCGCGGAACTTGTTGGAGAACATCACTCGACAGAAGTCACCGCGGGAAATGCCCTGGGAGTCGTAGATCGCGAGCATCCGGCGCGAGCACTCCACCCCGTTGTGCCTTCGTAGCGCCTTCAGCCCCCTCGGGCCGCTGCGAGGCGGGTTGTCTCCACTTTCGTACGCAACGCAGAGGCTCTTCGAGGTAGCGGTCTGCTTCCTCTTTGCCGAGCAGGCTGAGGCGCCGCGCTCGCGTGACCACAGCGCTGGGGGTCACCTTGAACTCGTCGGACGTCTCGCGCACCGCATCCAGCGTGCTCAGATCGACACCGTTGAAGTCCGCGGCCGGCATGAGGATCTCTGCGGTGATCTCCCACTCCCGGAAGGTCGTCTCGTCGCTCGTCTGGTGCTTCTAGGTGACGGTGGCGAAAGTGCCCCGTGCCACTAGTACTGCAAGAAGGTGCGAGCGCGTCGCTCTTGTTCCTCGCCCCGCGCAGATCCGTCGGCGAAGGCTTGAGGAGGCGCATGAGCCTTCCCGGCGTCCTCCTGCGCGGACGCGCCCAGGCGCTTGAGGCTGTTGACGATTGCGTTCTTTGGAAGTGCCTTGTCGGTCTTGAGGTACTCCTGCTTGCGGAGAAGGTCCTTCACGATGAGTTCAATCACGTTGATTCGCACTCGGCTCCGCGAGTTCATGGCGAACTCGGTCTTCTTGTTGAACCCGACCATGAGCGCCTCCGTCTTCATGCGGAGCCTGCTCGTTCACCACGTCGAGGGGCGCGAAGAATAGTGGGTAGGGGATCTCCGCCTGGCGTGCCATTCCCACGAGTTCGCGGTATGGCATCACGCCGGACTTGAGTGCCCTCTGGATGGGCTTGTAGTCGTGGACGACCGACTGCTCAAAAGTGCCGAGAAGACCTCGCGCGAGATGGGCGCAGCGTCGCGATCGAGCGTGACCTTGATCGTCATCGGACACCGTGCCCTCCTCTCCTCGCCTCACGGCCCAAGTGTGCGCCTCAGAACTGCTGGCAGTCGGGAGACACGCGGCGATACCCGCGTGACGCTGTGGTCGGGGAAGTGTCGGCGGTTCCATCTAGTCTCTTGATCAGGATCGCGAGAGAAGGAATCAGAACATGTCAGATCGCGTCGACGAAGCGCTCAAGCATCGCTACGTCTATCTCCCGCGCGGCACGGAGCAGGACACGCTTGGTCCGGGAAAGCAACTCGGCTTGGTCCTCGCGCGACGTCACGGTGCGCGATTGACCGTCCTCTCGGTGCAGAAGGACGGCGCCACCCACCACCCGGAGCCTGGCGAAGCAAACCATTGTGACTGAGCGCAGCGGCCGCATCGAAGACGGCGGGGTCGTCCTTGCATGGTGTCCGCGCCATAAGACCCTGGAGAAGTCTGCACCACCTAGAGAGCAGCGTCGTGCTGCTGGTGGAGTGGATCCCCGGCGAGATGGAGCCGTGGGCCAAGATCAACCGCGCCTACAACATCGTCACCGGCCAGGTCATGGAGGCAAGCCTGAGTGACGAAGTCTGTCGAGATCCTCGAAGGCATCGTGTACGAGGGCTACAAAGGGTGGACTGACGACATCTCTGAACGGATGGTGCGCAGTTCCCTCGACGATCTCGTCGCCCTCGGCGAGTACGACCGCGACCTCGTGCTCGCCTACGCCAGGCAGACGAAGCACGAGTCGAGCATCGAGCGGCTCGAGAAGATCATTGACAAGTTCGGTGCGAGCCGAGGTGTAGCGCACGCGAGTTCTCGCCGGTGGGAGTTGTGATCAGTCTTCCGTCTGCAGGCGCAGAGTGTCGCCGCCGGCCTCTGTTTCGCCTCGGCCGCCCGACGACCCCGGATACGCTCGGGATGACGAAGGGGGACGTACATCGTGTCTAGCGAGATCGAGTCTGGTCAGTGACGGCGAGGTCGCTGTCGTTTCCGGTGATCGCGGCACGATCGAGCGGTTCCTCGACGGCGCGGGGCTGTTGGAGCACGCCCGCGAGTTCGCGCTGGGCAAAGTCAGGGGAGTGCTGAGGGCGGGGTCCGACCTTGCCGAGGTGGCTTCCGGTATTGCGGAGCAATCGGCGATGTACCTCAAGGCTCACTCCCGAATCCACCCAGGCACTCAAGGATGCCGGTGGTCTCATGAAGACCAAGACCGACGGCGTTAGCCACGCGATGCTGGGCGACCCCGGCAAGATCGGAAAGTGGCTCCAAGTAGAGGACAGGCCGGCCTCGCTGCTTACGAATCCCGCAGTCCTGTCCGGTGTCGGTGGCCTCATGAGCCAGGCTCGCCCAGCAAGCCGAAGCGCAGGAGTCTCAAAGCGCTACTCATCCAGATCGACGCCAAGGCTCGATGACGTACGACGCGGCCAGCGCAACGCTGTTCTCGCCAAGATGGGTCGGGCTGCCGAAGCCATCGAGGAAGCCATGACGATCCGCGAGCACGGGGGTGACCCGAAGACGCTGTGGAGCAAGGTCGACGGCGAATCTGGCACGATCCTGGAGGTGCAGCGCGCAGCACTGCTCGCGCTCGGCGACCTCGCCGACAAGGTGCAGGACGTCAACCGCCCTGGCCAACTCAAGAAGACCATGCGTGAGACTCGAGCAAGAAGCGGCGCTGCGAACTCGCCATTCTGGCTCGCTGCTTCGAGTTGCAAGACCAGTTCCGGGTCATCGAGCTCGACTACGTCCTCGCCACGGCACCCGAAAGCCTGGAGGGTCACCGCAGAGGCGTCGCCGAGGCGCGAGAGAATCGCCGGGCGCGCGTTCTGGAAACCACGTCCAACCTCATGGACCAGCCTGACGGCCGCGGGCGGTGTCGCCAACGAGAACATCCTGCTGCATGCCCGAGCAGCCGGCTCGGTCTTTGGATCGCTCAACGCGATTGGCATCAGCATTGATGAGTTCCACGCGCCCTTGAGTATTGCTAAAGGCTGATCGCGAGATCCTCGGTGCCACGCCCTGGCGCGCTGCACTGCGAGATCCGCAACGAACTCAAGACGGCTGGCGCAGAAACGGTGCAGAAAGCGGCGTTCGTCGGGGGTGGGGTCGCCCTGATTGCGGTCGGCAAGAACAGTCTGTCCAAGCCCAGCGCGTGACCTCGTGTTGGCGCTGAGGGCGGACCGTCAAGACTGCAGGCTCAGCCCTCCGGATGATCGCCCGCACCGTCTCGGCGTGGATCCGGTACGCCCGGGCATCACGCGCCGACTTGGGCGGTTGACACCCGCGGCCACCGACATGAACCTGGTGCCATGAGTCCCGCTGGTAAGGACGTCCACGAATCACTGTTCGATCAGATCGAGGGACAACTGCTCACCCTGCAAGCAGGCGCGCCAGCAGCGGGTCCCGGTGGCGAATCTTGGAGTCAAGAGGAGCTTCAGGCCGCCATCGCTGCGCTGCAGGCTGATAAGGACTTGCTCGTCGCTCATTGGCGGGTGCAGGACGGCGTGCTAGACTCACCCGCTTCCGCCCAACGCGCGAGCGTGCGGCCAACCTCAACCGTGTCCGCACGTTCTTGGCCTAGCCCAGAAGTACGGACTGGTGTAGCCAGGGGCGGTAGCAGACTCGGTGCCGCCTAGTCCGGTCTCCGCGTGACGCAACTCGTCGGCTGGAACGACAGCGATCAAGGTCGGATTGGCTGGAGTGGCCTTGTCGGGCTCGATCGGTAGCCTTCAGAGGTGAGTTCGGAGGAAGCAGTCGATCCGATCGACCCCCATGGCTATCGATCGGGAACCAAGAGCGCGCTATTTCAGATGGCAAGAGGGACGTGCTACTTCCCCGATTGCGAAACGCCGAGCATTGTCTTTGTCAAGCCGGGCCAGCCCTCCGTGAACGTACACATCGCTCATATCGAGGGCGCAGAGATCGGGTCGGCCCGCTACAACCCTGAGATGACTAACGAGGAGCGACGGTCGTTCGCGAACCTCCTCCTACTGTGCGTCCCTCATCACGATTTGGTAGACCACAAGGAGCCCGATGAGTACACAGTCGAGATGCTCCGCAGGCTGGAAGGCGTCCCGAGGGACTGCGGCTGCAGGAGCCGATGCCTCAGAACTGAGGGCTATCACTGAAGAGACCCTCGCTGCCGCGATCGAGGCCGCCTTCAGTTCGTTTCGCCCAGTTCGTGAGGCAGCAGTTGAGGTTCGGAGCGCAACGGTCATCGAGGACGGTGGGAGCGCGCTCGTAGTCCCCTTGGGTCAGTATCCCCGAGTCACCCTCGGGGACAGAGGTCGAGAAGGCTGTTGCGCTGATCGTCCGCAGCACCGGCGACCTCCCCGTGGTTGTGCAGGGGATCTCGATCTACTGTCGCATCGACAATGGCCCCGATGTCGAGAGCAAGGCTCATGGGTCGCGACGACTACGTTGGGCGAAATCCCCGGCTGCCCGCGCGCATCGATCCCGGGGACTCAAAGACTTGGCTTACGGCGCTAGCCAGGTTCGCCATGCTCGTTCGCGGCATCGCTGCCTCGGGTAGAGAAGTAACTCATTTCCGCTTTGACGTTGACCTTGGCACCGGAGATGTCGTCGGGTCAGACGTCTATGAAATCGACGTGCTCTTGCCGGACGCCTAGACGCTCGGCGAAGCGTCGGCCGGACTGGCGCCAGCGATGGTGACTTCGGCGCGGCGGATGATCGCCCGCACCGTCTCGACGTAAATCCCATATTCCCGCGCGAGCTCCTTCTTGAAGGCGCCGGCGCGGTGTCGCTCGACGAGTTCCGCCCGCTGAGCGTCCGACAGGCGGACTTGCTTCTGTTGGCTCACCGGGTCGCCGACAGCGGCCGAATGCATCCTTACCTGCGACTTCTTGCCATCGAGCATCCGCTGCAAGGCGGGGGAGGGGTTCGATAGTTGTCCCCTCAGGCTCCACCGAGACGACAGGGCTTCCTCGTGAGAGGAGGCCCTGCCTCGTTTTGAGGGCGCCTACGGCTCGAGCGACAGGCCTGACCCTCGCGGAGGCCGTCCCCGCAGGCCGCGCAGTGGAGCTCGGCGACGAACTCCTGGCCGCAGGAGTGCTCGAAGCGGACCGGGTCCTCGCCCCGGCGGACGTGCTCGTGCCCCCACTGCTTGAGGGTCAGCAGGACGGGGGAGAGGGCTCGGCCCTTGGCGGTGAGCCGGTACTCGTAGCGCGGGGGGGCGTTGGCTGTACTGCTCCCGCGCGATCACGCCGTGCTCGACGAGCCTTGCGCAGGCGGGTGGTGAGGATGTCGCGTGGAGCACCGGTGTTGCGCGCGATCTCGGTGAAGCGGCGCTGGGCGTAGAAGAGCCTCGCGGACCACGAGCAGGCTCCAGCGGTCGCCGACGACCTCGAGCGCGTCGGCGATCGTGCAGTCCCGCGGTGAGCGGTCGGCAGGGGCTGTCGGCATGGTCACATTCTCGGCGAAGACGGTTGTGTTTTCAAACCGACCGCGCCACGATGTGGTGAGTTCGAAAACCAACTGACCAAGGAGCACGTCGTGTCCGCAGCAGTCATCATCGACGCCGTCCGCACACCGCTGGCCAAGGGCAAGCCGGGGGGCGCCTACGCCGACATCCACCCCGTCGACCTGCACGCGGTCGCGCTGCGGGCGCTGGTCGAGCGCACGGGCATCGACCCGGGCCAGATCGACGACGTCATCAGCGGCGCCGTGGGGCAGGTCGGCGAGCAGTCCGGCAACACCGCTCGGTGGGCGCTGCTCGCCGCCGGCTACCCCGAGAGCGTCCCCGGCGTGACGGTGGACCGTCAGTGCGGCAGCAGCCAGCAGGCCCTGCACTTCGCCGCGCAGGGCGTCATCGCCGGTGCGTACGACGTGGCGGTCGCCTCCGGCATCGAGTCGATGAGCCGCATCCCGATCGGCTCGCAGTTCCAGGGCAAGGACTTCTTCGGCCCCCAGGTCGGCGCCCGCTACGGCGGGGGGCTCGTGCCGCAGGGCATCAGCGCCGGGTCTCATCGCGCAGAAGTGGAACCTGTCGCGGGCTCAGGCTCGACGAGTACTCCGCGATGTCCCACGAGCGGGCAGCCCGCGCGTGGAAGGACGGGCTGCTCGACCGCCAGGTCGCGTTCGTCAACGACCTGCGCACCGACGAGACCATCCGCCCGGGCACGTCCGCCGAGACCCTCGCCGGTCTGCGGCCCGCGTTCCACAGCGACGACTGGGCGGCGGCGTACCCGACGATCGACTGGCGGGTGACCGCGGGCAACAGGCTCCCCGGTCAACGACGGCTCGGCCGCGGTGCTCGTCACGAGCGAGGAGGCGGCCGCCCGCCTCGGCCTGCGACCGCGGGCTCGCGTGCACTCCTTCGCCGTCGTCGGTGACGACCCGGTCCTGATGCTGACCGGCATCATCCCGGCGACCAGGAAGGTGCTCGACCGGGCCGGCCTGTCGCTGGGCGACATCGACGCCTTCGAGGTGAACGAGGCCTTCGCCTCCGTCGTCCTCGCCTGGCAGGCCGAGACCGGTGCCGACCTCGACAAGGTCAACGTCAACGGCGGTGCCATCGCCATCGGCCACCCGCTCGGCGCGTCCGGCGCCCGGCTCGCCACCAGCCTGCTCGACGTCCTGGAGCAGCGCGACGGCCGGTTCGGGCTCCAGGTGATGTGCGAGGCCGGCGGCCCGGCCAACGCCACCATCATCGAGAGGATCTGACATGCCGACCATCGACGGTGCCGTCGTCCTCGTGACCGGGGCGAACGGTGGGCTCGGAACCCACTTCGTGCACCAGGCGCTGGAGCGCGGCGCCGCCAAGGTGTACGCCGCCGCCCGCACCCCGAAGCCCTGGGACGACGACCGCGTGGTGCCGCTGGTGCTCGACGTCACCTCCGCCGCCTCGGTCGCCGCAGCGGCCGAGGTCGCGCACGACGTGTCGGTGGTGATCAACAACGCCGGCGCCGCGAACGGCGCCACCGTGCTCGGGGACCTGACTGCCGCGCGGGATCTGTTCGAGACGAACTTCTGGGGCCCGCTGGTCGTCACCAATGCCTTCACCCCGGCGCTTCGCGCCTCGGGAGGCACCCTGCTCAACGTGCTCTCGGTGCTGAGCCTGGATCGGGATCGGTGACGCCTACAGCGCCAGCAAGGCCGCACTGTGGCAGGCCACGAACACCCAGCGCATCGCCCTCGCGCCGTTCGGCGTCCACGTCGCGGGGCTCCATCTCGGGTACGCCGACACGCCCATGACCAAGGGCGTGGACGCGCCGGAGCTCGACCCTGCCGATGTGGTGCGCTCGGCGTACGACGGGCTGGAGGCCGGGGCCTACGAGATCCTCGCCGACGAGTCTCAGCGTGCAGGTCAAGGCGGGCCTGGCCGGTCCCGTCGAGGCGTTGTACCCCCAGCCTGCGCGGGGGCGCGGGCTGACCCCGGGCGGCATCGCATGCGAGGCACTGCGCTGAGCCGGTGGGCGGTCTAGCCTGACCGCATGAGCTCGGGTGCCGGCGACGCCGCCTTCACCGGGTCGATCCCGGAGGTCTACGAGCGGCTCATGGTGCCGATGATCTTCGCCGAGCCGGCGCGTCTGCTGGCCGCGGCGGTGCTCGACGCCGCGCCCGTCGACGTGCTGGAGGTGGCCGCCGGGACCGGCGTGCTCACCCGGCTGCTGGAGCGCGCCGGCGGCGTACAGGTGGTCGCCACGGACCTGAACGCCCCGATGCTGCGGGCCGCTGAGCAGCGCAGCGGCTCCGGGCGGGTCACCTGGCAGGTCGCCGACGCCACCGACCTGCCGTTCCCGGACGGGTCCTTCGACGCGGTGGCCTGCCAGTTCGGCGTGATGTTCTTCCCCGACCGCGTCCAGGGGTACGACGAGGCGCGGCGCGTCCTGCGCCCCGGCGGCCTGCTGGCCTTCAACACCTGGGACCGGATCGAGCGCAACGGGATCGCCGAGACCGTCACCGACGCGCTGGCCGCGGCGGTGCCGGAGGCGGACCTGGCGTTCATGAGGCGCACCCCGCACGGGTACTTCGAACCGGACCGGGTCGTCGCCGACCTCGTCGAGGCGGGCCTCACCGCCATCGACGTCGAGGAGGTCGACGGCACCAGCCGCAGCACGACGGCCGACGCCGCGATCGCCTACTGCCAGGGCACCCCGTTGCGCGGCGAGATCGAGCGCTGCCCCGGCCTCACCGTCGAGCGGGCGACCGCGATCGCGGGGGCCGGACTGGCCGCACGGTACGGCGAGGGGTCGTTCGAGGCGCCGATGCGCTGGCTGCAGGTCACCGCGCGCCGTCCCGGCTAGCGGGCGACCTCGGCGACGAAGCCGGCGGCCGCCTCGACGAGCTGGTCCAGGCCGGGCTGCTCCAGCGGGTAGTGCCCGGCGTTCTCCAGCAGGACCGTGCGCACCGGCGCCTTCGTGATCCGCGCGAGGAACGGCTCGGACAGGTGCAGCGGCGTCCAGCGGTCGGCCGCCGGCTGGGTCAGCAGCACCGGGCAGACGTCGAAGTCGCCCGGCTCGGTGACGGGCTCGTAGTTGAGGTAGGAGTCGAGGAAGGCGATGCTCGCGCTGTTGCCGGCCGAGGTCTTGTCGGCGTAGCAGGCGCGCTTGGCTGCCTTGTCGTTGACGAGGGTGCGCATCTTGCTGACCAGGCGCATCGGCAGCCGCAGTCGCCGCAGGGGAGTGCGGGCGAGCAGGGCCATCACCCGGGCGCCGAGGAATCCGGTCACCGGGTCGAAGGCCGTCTGCACCCGCACCTGGCGCGAGCGCTGGTCCAGGAAGGTCATCCCGATGATGCCGCTGACCCGGCGGTTGACCGCGGCGACGTGGTAGGTCTCCATCCCGCCCGCGGAGAGCCCGTAGAGCACCACCGGACGACCGTCGGCCAGGCTCGCGGTCCACCAGAATCCGAGCCGAGCCGCACCCAGTCGTCGTAGGTGACCAGTGCGCCGTCCGCGACCTCCGTGACGCCGTACGTCGGCATGTCGATCGCGATCGTCTCGTACCCCCGCTCGGCGAGCGGACGGCCGAGCACCAGCGACATCTGGCGGCCGTTGGTGCCGACCCCGTGCAGCAGGATCACCTTCACCGGGGCGTCCGGGTTGCGGTAGGTGTCGAGGTGCACGCGGTGCCCCTCGACCTCCCACCACTCCTCGGCGGGCTCGGTGCCGGGCGTGATCCGGTAGTCGGCGGGCAGAAACTCTTGGATGGCGCGCCACTCGCGCTGGTTCGCGTAGGCTCATGGTGGGTCCATCTCCCCATGCTCTGGACGCGCTGTCCAGGGCAGTCGTCCCAGCGGTCTCACTTGCGGTCAGCCGGCCGGTTCGAGGCCGAGCAGCCCGGCCCGCAGCAGGGCGAGACCGTCGGCTGTCCACGGGTCGAGACCGACCAGGTCGGCGACCCGGCGCAGCCGGTAGTCGACGGTGTTGGGGTGCACGCTCACCAGGCTCCGCCGTGCGCGTGCGGCTCTGCCCGGTCGCGAGGTGGGCGTGCAGGGTCGCGACCAGGTCCGGGCGAGTGCTGAGCGGCGCGAGCCGGGCCCGGAGCGCGTCGGCGACCGGCCCCGGGCGCGAGAGCCTGGTAGTCGAGGAGCACGTCGTCCATCGCGTAGGTCCCCGCCGCGCGAGCGGTACGACGGACCAGGTCGACGATCTCGCGCGCCAACCGGGCCGCGGCCGGGACCTCGGCGACGCCCGCGGCCGTCGTGCCGGCCCAGACCTCGGCGTCGGCCGCGCTCGCCAGCCGGCCCACGAGGGCCTCCACGGCGGCTCCGTCCCAGGCGTGCTCGTCACCGCGGGGATGGGGGAGCAGCACCAGGCCGCCGTAGGGGTCGAGACTCGAAGAGGGGAACGTGGACGCGGTCGTCCTCCAGGCTCGGCGCGCAACGCGCGCAGCCGGCGGCGGGCGGTGATCGCGGCCGGCCGGTCCCACTCGCCCTCCCGCGGCTCCGCGCCGATCCGGAGCGCGACCACGGTGTAGCGCTCCGGCAGGCTCACGCCGAGCGACGAGGCGACCTGCCCGACGTCTGTTCCCGACAACAGCGCCGCGACGAGCGAGGTCCGCACGCTCTCCGCCTCGTCACCGCTCATCCGCAGGCTCCTCGAGGTAGGAGGAGGTCACCACCAGCAGCACGTCGGTCAGGTGCTCCAGCGCCGCGTGCCCCATCCGGCGCAGGGAGTCCAGGTCGTCGGGCCCAGCGAGGGCGGCGACGGCGTCCCAGGCGCTCGCGGTGCCGGTCAGGTAGGCGCGCTGCACCAGCCTCCAGGGGGAAGCCTTCCTCGGCCCGGCGGTAGGCGGACTCGGCGATCCGGTCGAGCAGGTCCGTACCGGGCGGCGCGCCGGTCACCCGGGACTCGAAGAGCCTGGAGGTTCTCCCGCACCACGCTCCGCACGTCGACGCCGAGCAGGTCCGGCGAACTCGGCGTACATGGCCACGTGGTCGGCGATGTCGCCGAGGATCGACTCGACCAGCTGGTGACGCAGCGCGGGCAGCAGGCTCGCCGACCGGGCGCCCGGCGAAGGAGAGAACCATTTGTGAAGGATCACAAAGGGCCCCGGGGAATTCCAGAGTGCGCCCACTCGTCGGGACCGGTCGGCTCGTCCAGGATTCCTGTGAGCGGCGCCACACGCCGCCCGAGGGAGGAGAAGGAAATGAAGCGAGCAACAGGTCCGCGCCGTACGCGCTGGATCACCAGGCTGCTGGGGGTGAGCCTCGTCGCGGTGGGCCTGGCGGCCCCGGTGGTGGCCAGTGCCCCGGCCCAGGCGGCGGCGCCGACGAGCGGGTGGAACGACTGGTCCTGCCGGCCCTCGGCCGCGCACCCGCAGCCAGTCGTGCTGCTGCACGGCCTGGGGGGCCAGGCAGTGACCAACTGGTTCTACCACGGCACCAGGCTCGCGGACGCGGGCTACTGCGTGTTCTCTACGACCTACGGCCAGGGCGCTTTCGGCGATCTCGTCGGCGGCCTCGGCTCCATGCGTGCCAGCGCCGTGCAGGTCGGCGCCTTCGTCGACAAGGTCCGCGCCGCGACCGGCGCCGCGGAGGTCGACCTGGTCGGCCACTCGGAGGGCAGCACGGTCTCGGCGTACTACCTCAAGCACGAAGGCGGCGCTGCCAAGGTCAAGGACTACGTCGGCTTCGGCACCAACTACCAGGGCTCGACCCTCAACGGTCTGTCCGTCCTGATCAAGGCGGCCATGCCGTTCCTGCCGAGCGTCACCGAGTTCGTGCAGTCGCAGTGCGCGTCCTGCCTGGAGTTCCTCGCGCCCAACGACTTCCTCGACGACCTGCAGCGGGGCGGCGTGGCGGTCCCGGGAGTCGCCTACACCAACATCATGTCGCGCTACGACACGGTCGTGACGCCGTACACGAGCGGGAGGATCGACCAGCCCGGTGTCACCAACATCGTGCTCCAGGACCGTTGCGCGTTCGACTTCTCCGGCCACCTCGCGATGGCTGTCGACCCGAACGTCAACCTGCTCATCCGCCGTGCGCTGGACCCGGAGGACCCGCCGGCGATGAGGTGCAGCCTGAGCCTGCCGGCGCCCTTCTGATCGGGGGGAGCAGGACGGCTCGTCTCGGGAGGGGGCGAGCCGTCCGCGCGGGCGGGCATGGTGCCACCGCACCGGCCCGCCCGCAAGACTCCTCCGGCTCATGCGTGACTGCCCGGTCCTCGCCGACCCTGGTGTCAGGGAGGCATCAACGGATGAGAAGGAGCACGTCATGGTGGAGAAGGAGGCTGCGGGGCGCGGGACTGCGTCACGTCAGGCTGGCGCTGGAGCCCGACACGAAGTTCGACGAGATCGTGGAGATCCTCAAGGAGACCCTCACGATCCGCCCGCCGAAGGGCGGCGGCTGCGCGCCCTGCCTGAGCGGCCTGGACCGGCTGTCGATCGACAGCGTCGTCTTCGAGCGGCTGCAGCAGGTCGCCCGCGTCGAGCGGTTCTGAGGCCCGGTCGTGCTGGGCGTCGGACTTCTGTACCAGCCGGCCTGGCGCGACCTCGTCCTCGACGGCGCGCTGCCGGTCGACTACCTGGAGGTCATCCCCGACACGCTCTGGCGCGACCGCGGCGCGGGGGAGCCCACGCGGTTCGTGTCCGAGCCGGAGGACCGCCGCTACCTGGAGCGGGTGCGGGCGCGGATGCCCGTGCTGCTGCACGGCATCGGGTTGTCGATCGGCAGCGCCGGCCCCCTCGACGAGGGGTACGTCGACGAGCTGGCCGCATGGGTGGAGTGGCTCGACCCGCCCTGGCTCAGCGAGCACCTCGCCTACTGCGCGGTCGAGGAGGAGGGTGCGCCGGTCAGCCTCGGGCTCACCCTGCCGCTCGCCCTGGAGGAGGAGACCGTCGACCGGGTCGGGCCCCGGGTGCGGGCGCTGCGCCAGCGCTTCGGCCGGCCCTTCCTGCTGGAGAACAACGTCTACTACTTCGCCACGCCCGCGGAGCCGCTGACCGAGCCGCAGGTGCTCAACGCCCTCAGCGCCCGGTGGGGCGGCGGGGTCCTGCTGGACCTGCACAACCTGTGGGTGAACGTGCGCAACGGCGCGATGTCGGCAGCGTCGTACCTGGCGGAGCCTGGGTCGTCCGCGGTGCGCGAGGTGCACGTGGCCGGCGGCATGGAGCTCGACGGCTTCTACCTCGACGCGCACTCCGGTGCCCCGCCCGAGGAGGTGTGGGCGCTGCTCGACCAGGTGGTCGCGGCCTGCCCGAACCTCGGCGGGGTCACCTTCGAGTCTGCTCGGGTCGTGGGGCGAGGAGGTCGGCGTCGCGGGCATCGCGGCCGTGCTGGAACGCGCGCAGGCAGTGCTCGGGGCGGTGCGATGAGCGCCGCGTCGTACCAGCGGGTGCAGGCGCGGATGGTGCTCGAGCCGGCGTTCGCGCGGCGGGTCGCGGCGGGGGAGGAGCCTGGACCGGCTCACGGAGGTGGAGGTGGCGCGGCTGCGGGCCCAGGCCACCGACCCGGGGATCGCGCTGTGCACGACGCTGCACGAGGGCTGGCGGCTGACCAAGTCTGCTCACCCTGCTGCCGACGGTGTTCGCGATCGGCGATCCGGACGACCTGGCGGCGCTGGTGCGGGAGTTCTGGGACCAGCACCGCCCGCGCGGGCTGCGCTTCGAGGGCGAGGCCGCGGCCTTCGCGCGGCTGGTCGCCGAGCGGGCGGGCGAAGGCCCGTTGCGCGAGGTCGCCCTGCTGGAGGCCGCCGCGCTGGTGGCCGTGACGTGACCGCCCGATGAAGACTGCGTACGTCGCCGTCCGCGGCACCGCCGGGCGGCTCCGGCACGCCTAGCCTCGGCCGGGTGGACACCCGCACCGCGCGTCGCCTGATCGCCGCCCTCGCCCTCGGCGTCGGCCTCTGGTGCGCCCTGCTGGCGTGGCGCTGGGACTGGTTCATCGACCTGCGCGTCTACGAGCTCGGCGCCGGGGCACTCTTCGGCGGCGACCTCTACGGTGTCCGCTTCCACGTCGCGGACCTGCCCTTCACCTACCCGCCCTTCGCGGCCGTGCTCATGCTCCCGTTGGCGGTGCTGCCGATCTGGGTGAGCGCCCTCGTCTGGTCGGTCGCGTGCGTGCTCGTGCTGGCCTGGGTCCTCGACGCCACCCTGCGTGCCTGCGGGGCGGCGCCGGGCGCGTGGGTGCTGCCCGCCGTCGTCGCGGCCGCCCTGCTCTCCGAGCCGGTCTGGTCGACGCTCTCCTTCGGCCAGGTCAACCTCTTCCTGATGGCCGCGATCCTCGCCGACGTGCTGCGCCCCGAGCGGCGGTACGCCGGCTGGATGGTCGGCGTCGTCGCGGGCATCAAGCTCACCCCGCTCTTCTTCGTCGCCTTCCTGCTCGTCCTGGGCTACCGGCGCGCGGCCGGCACCGCGGTCGGGGCCTTCGCCGCGACCGTGCTGCTCGGTGCGGCCCTCGCGCCCAGCGCCTCGTGGGCGTACTGGACCGACGTGCTGTGGGACCCGAGCCGGGTCGGCGGCGTGGAGTACGCCGGCAACCAGTCCGTCCTCGGGATCCTCAGCCGGGTGCTGGGGCACGAGGCGCCGACCGCGCTGTGGTTCGCGGTCGCCGGGCTCGCGGCGCTGGTCGCGCTGCTCGCCGCCCGGCTGCTGTGGAGCTCGGCCTCGCCGGCCGCCCGTCCGCTGGCGGTGTGCACGGCGTCGTACGGGATGCTGCTGGCCTCGCCGATCTCCTGGGACCACCACTGGGTGTGGCTGGTGCCCACGGTCGTGGCGCTGTGGTTCAGCGAAATGCCGCGGGCGCGTGTGGTCGCCGGCCTGGTGGCGGCCATCGCCTTCTCGCGGGCGATCTGGTGGTCGCCGTTCCGCGACGGCAAGGAGTACGACTGGAGCCTCGCGGAGGGGATCGCGGGCAACGCCTACGTGCTGGCCGCGCTCGTCCTGCTCGTCGCGGCCGCGGCGTGGGGACTGCGCGCGGCGCGCAGCAGCGACTCAGGTGCCGGGCGGCGGCTCCGCCTCTTCGCGTAGCCGCGGCTCGGTGCGGTTCTCGGGCCGGATTCCGTGCTTGTCGGCGTAGAACGCGCGCACCCGGTCCATGTCGGCGCGCACGTCCCCGGTCGGGTGGAAGGTCGGGCCCATCCCGAGTGTGCGGGTCGGCCCGTCGACGAAGCCCAGGCTGATCGGCAGGCCGGTCTGCTGGGAGATCCGGTAGAAGCCCGCCTTCCAGAACTCACCCTTGCTCCGCGTGCCCTCGGCGGCGATGACGAGCCTGGAAGGCGTCGTCCTGCTCTGCCGCGACGAGGAGGGCGCGGATGGTCGCGCCGGGGCTCGACCGGTCGAGCGGGATGCCGCCGGTGTGGCGCAGCACCCAGCCCACGAGACCCTTGAAGTAGCGGTCCGCGACGAGCACGTGCGGCCGGACCCCGTGGGCCCAGGCGATCATGAGCATGGCGACCCAGTCCCACTGCGAGGTGTGCGGTGCGCCGACCAGGATCCCGCTCTCGGGCACCTGGCCGACCAGGCGCCAGCGGGTGAGGCGGAGCAGTCCGCGTGCGACGGTGCGCCGGACCCTCATGGGATGTGCCATGAGGTGACCGTAGCGGTACGGCGTACGGCTCAGCCGCCGTGGCGGTCCGAGGGGTCGGCGGGCGGCGCCGTCGGGTCGGGGAACATGCGCTCGGTGTCGTTGGCCACGTCCTCGTTGCGCTTGCGGTCGGCCAAGAAGGCCCACAGGAGCCCGCCGACGATGAAGACGGCGACGACGGCGCCGAGGAAGATGGCGACTGCTGCGGTGTCCATGCCGCGACCGGTACCCCGCCGTGCGGCTTTCAGCCGGGCGACACGCGGCCTGTTCAGTCTTGACTCATTCAAGAAAAGTGGCAGGATGGTCGTCATGCACCGGCCCGACTTCTCCCAGCAGGCTGCGGGAGGCTGCGCTCCGGGTCACCCGGCCGCGCCTGGCCGTGCTGGCCGCCGTGCACGACCACCCCCACGCCGACACGGAGACGGTGATCGCCGCGGCGCGCTCGCACCTGCCGGACGTGTCGCACCAGGCGGTCTACGACTCCCTGCACACGCTGACCCAGTCCGGGCTGGTGCGCAGCATCAAGCCGGCCGGCTCCGTGGCGCGCTATGAGACGCGCACCGGCGACAACCACCACCACGTCGTGTGCCGCTCCTGCGGCTCGATCGCCGACGTGGACTGCGCCGTCGGGCACGTCCCCTGCCTGACCGCCTCGAACTCCCACGGCTTCGTCATCGACGAGGCCGAGGTCATCTACTGGGGCCTGTGCCCCGAATGTTCCGTCCGCACCTGACCGACCACCTCGAAAGGTTGAGCATGTCCGAGAACCAGTCCGGCTGCCCCGTCGCCCACGACGGCGTGACGCCGGAGGGCAGCGAGAGCGAGAACCCGGCGCTGTCGTCGCCGACGCCCAAGACCCATCGTCCCCGGACCAACCAGGACTGGTGGCCCAACCAGGCTGGACCTGTCGGTGCTGCACGCGCACGCCCCGGCCGGCAACCCGCTGGGCGAGGCGTTCTCCTACAAGGAGGAGTTCGCCAAGGCTCGACGTCGAGGCGCTCAAGCGCGACGTCACCGAGGTGCTGACCACCTCGCAGGACTGGTGGCCCGCCGACTTCGGTCACTACGGCGGCCTGATGATCCGTCTGGTTCGGCACGCCGCCGGCACCTACCGCATCTACGACGGCCGCGGCGGCGCGGGCGACGGCGCGCAGCGCTTCGCCCCGCTCAACAGGCTGGCCCGACAACGGCAACCTCGACAAGGCCCGCCGCCTGCTGTGGCCGGTCAAGCAGAAGTACGGCCAGAAGATCTCCTGGGCCGACCTGCTCGTGCTCGCGGGCAACGTGGCCCTGGAGTCGATGGGCTTCAAGACCTTCGGCTTCGCCTTCGGTCGCGAGGACGTGTGGGAGCCCGAGGAGATCAACTGGGGCAGCGAGGACACCTGGCTGGGCGACGAGCGCTACTCCGGTGAGCGCGACCTCTCGAACCCGCTCGGCGCGGTCCAGATGGGCCTGATCTACGTCAACCCCGAAGGCCCCAACGGCAACCCGGACCCGCTGGCCTCGGCCCGCGACATCCGCGACACCTTCGCCCGCATGGCGATGAACGACGAGGAGACCGTCGCCCTCATCGCCGGTGGTCACACCTTCGGCAAGACCCACGGCGCGGGCAACCCCGAGCTCGTCGGCCCCGAGCCGGAGGGCGCGCCGCTGGAGGCGCAGGGCCTGGGCTGGCTGTCGTCGTACGGCACCGGCAAGGGCGCCGACGCGATCACCTCCGGCCTGGAGGTCACCTGGACCGACCGGCCGACCGAGTGGAGCAACCGCTTCTTCGAGATCCTCTTCGGCTACGAGTGGGAGGCTCACCGAGAGCCCGGCCGGCGCCAAGCAGTGGGTCGCCAAGGACGCCGAGGCGATCATCCCCGGCCCGGCCGCGGACTCCCCGAAGCGCAAGCCGACCATGCTGACCAGCGACCTCGCGCTGCGCTTCGACCCGGAGTACGAGAAGATCTCGCGCCGGTTCCTGGAGAACCCCGACGAGTTCGCGCTGGCCTTCGCCAAGGCCTGGTACAAGTCTGCTCCACCGCGACATGGGCCCGGTCGAGCGCTACCTCGGCCCGTGGGTGCCCGAGGCGCAGGCTGTGGCAGGACCCGGTGCCGGCCGTCGACCACCCGCTGGTCGACGACGCCGACGTGGCCGACCTCAAGGCGAAGGTGCTGGACTCCGGTCTCACCGTCGCCGAGCCTGGTCTCCACCGCGTGGGCCTCCGCGGCGTCGTTCCGCTCCACGGACAAGCGCGGCGGTGCCAACGGCGCCCGGATCCGGTTCGCCCCGCTCAAGGACTGGGAGGTCAACCAGCCCGAGCAGGCTCGCCAAGGTCCTCGGCAAAGCTCGAGGAGGTCAAGGCCGCCTTCGACGCGCAGGGTGAGAAGAAGATCTCGCTGGCCGACCTCATCGTGCTCGCCGGCTCGGCGGGCGTCGAGAAGGCCGCCAAGGACGGTGGGTACGACGTGACGGTCCCGTTCACGCCGGGCCGCACCGACGCCACCGAGGAGCAGACCGACGCCGAGTCGTTTGCGGTCCTCGAGCCCCGCGCCGACGGCTTCCGAAACTACGCCCGCCCGGGCGAGAAGTCCGCCGCTGGAGACGCTGCTGCTCGACCGTGCGTACATGCTGGACCTGACGGCTCCCGAGTCGACCGTCCTGCTGGGCGGACTGCGCACCCTCGGCACCAACGTCGGCGGCTCCACTGCCGGCGTGCTCACCGACAAGCCCGGTGTGCTGTCCACCGACTTCTTCACCAACCTGCTCGCGCCCGGCGCGGTCGTGAAGGCCTCGGAGACCGAGGAGCACGGCTACGAGATCCGTGACGCCGCCACCGGTGAGGTCCGTTGGACCGCCACCGCGGCCGACCTGATCTTCGGCTCGAACTCGCAGGCTGCGGGCGCTCGCCGAGGTCTACGCCAGCGACGACGCGAAGGACAAGTTCGCCCAGGACTTCGTCGCCGCCTGGGTCAAGGTCATGGAGCCTGGACCGCTTCGACCTGCGCTGACCCGCACCGCACAGGAGGCCGCTCGGTTCGCCGGGCGGCCTCCTCGCATTTCCGGCGTGCGGCAGGATGGCGCCATGACCGACGCCGGCATCACCTACGTGCACGCGCCCGAGCACCACCGCTACGAGATCCGCGACGGCGAGACGCTCGCGGGCTTCACGCAGTACCGCCTGCCCGACGACGTCCACGTCGACTTCGTGCACACCGAGGTCGACGACTCCTACGGCGGCCAGGGGCTCGCCGGGCACGTGGTGGAGTTCGCGCTCGCCGACGTCCGGGCCCGGGGCAAGCGGATCATCGCGCACTGCCCCTACGTCGCGAAGTGGCTCACCAAGCACCCCGAGTACGACGACATCACCGACCCGGCGGCATGAGCGCGCCCGCACGACGCCACGTCTTCCTCGACAAGGCCGTCCCGGCGGCGTACAAGGCGGCGGCGGCGCTCTCGGACCAGGCGGGGGCGGCCGCGGAGGCCGCGGGCCTGGACCGCCGCTTCGTCGAGTCTGCTCAACCTGCGTGTCTCCCAGGTCAACGGGTGCGCCTACTGCCTGGACCTGCACCACCGCCGTGCCATCGAGGCGGGGGAGTCCGAGCGACGGATCGCGGTGCTGGACGCCTGGCAGGAGACCGCGCTCTTCGACGAGCGCGAGCGCGCGGCGCTGCAGGCGGCCGAGTCGATCACCCGGCTGCCCGATCCGCTCGACCGCGTCTACGCCGAGGACCAGGCCCGCGCCGTCCTGGGCGACGAGGCCTACAGCGCCGTCGCCTGGGTGGCGATCACGATGAACGCCTTCAACCGGATCTCGATCACCAGTCATCACCCTGTGAAGTAGCGCGCCACGCCCACGGCCGCCCCGGCCGCGATCAGCCAGGCGCTGTTGACCTTCGTGCGCCACAGCGCGAGCAGGGTCAGCCCGAAGAGGGCCACCGTGAGCGGATCGACCAGCCCGGCCCGTCCGAGCCTGGAGCGAGACGCCGGCCATCAGCGCGAGCGCGGTGGCGTTGACGCCGTCGAGCAGGGCGCTGGTCCACGCCCGCGAGCGCAGCCAGTCGGTGAGCCGGGTGAGCAGCCCGACGAACACGAACGACGGCAGGAAGATCGCCACCGTCGCCAGGAAGGCGCCCGGGAGCCCGGCCACGACGTAGCCGAGGAAGGTCGCGGTCGTGAACACCGGGCCCGGCGTCACCTGCCCGACGGAGATCGCGTCCAGCACCTGCTGGTGGGTGACCCAGCCGAGCCGGTCGACGAAGTCGCCCTCGAGGAAGGCCAGCAGCACGTAGCCGCTGCCGTAGAGGACGGCGCCGATCTTGAGCATGGTGAGGAAGAGACTCGGTCAGCCGCCCGTCCTGCTGGGTGCCCGCGACGAGCAGGGGCAGCGCGAGGGCCGCCGGCCCGCGCCGGGTCAGGTCACGCACGCCGCGGACCGCCGCGACGAGCGCCGCGCCGGCGAAGAGCACCACGAGCTCGTTGACCCCCAGCAGGTACGCCGCCAGGGCGATCCCCGCGAGCAGCGCGAGCCACCACGAGGACAGCACTGTCCTGCCGAGGCCGACGATCGCCCAGACGACGACGGCGACCACGACCGGGACGACGCCGTAGAGGAGGCCCTCCACGGCCGGGGTGTCGCCCTGCTCGACGTACACCCAGGCCAGCAGGGTCACCATCACCGCCGCCGGCACGATGAACGCGACCCCGGCGACGAGCAGCCCGCGCCAGCCGGCCCGCTCGTGGCCGAGGTGGATCGCCAGGCTCGGTGGAGTTGGGCCCCGGGATGAGGTTCGTGGCGCCCATCAGGTCCGCGAAGCGCTGGTCGGTGACCCAGTGCCGGCGCCGGACCAGGCTCCTCGCGCATCAGCGCGGTGTGCGCGGCCGGGCCACCGAAGGCGATCAGCCCGAGCCGCAGGAAGACCGCGGCGACGTCACGGACGCGGTGCACCGGCTCAGGTGATGGTCATGCCGCCGTCGACCGCGAGGGTCTGCCCGGTGACGTACCCGGCGGCGTCGGAGGCCAGGAACACCAGCGTCGCGGCCAGGCTCGCGCGGGTCGCCCTTGCGGCCCGCGGGGATCCGGGCCTGCTGGGACTCCAGGTAGCCGGGCGGGTAGGTGTCGGTCATCTCGGAGGCGAAGAAGCCCGGCGCGATCGCGTTGACCCGGATGCCCTTGCGGCCGGTCCACTGCTGGGCCAGGTCGCGGGTCAGCCCGATGACGCCGGCCTTGGAGGCGGCGTACGCGGCCTGGGGGAGCCCGGCGGTGGTGATGCCGAGGACCGAGGAGATGTTGATGATGCTGGAGCCCGGTTGCATCACCCGGCCGCAGGCCTGGGCCATCCAGTAGTCGCCGTTGAGGTTGATGTCGATGACCTGGCTGAACTGCTCGGGCGTCTCCCGCGTGGCGGGCACGGCGGTCCCGACACCGGCGTTGTTGACGAGGATGTCGACCCGGCCGAACTCCGCCATGGCCGCGTCGACGAGCGCCTGGCAGGACGCGGCGTCGGCGACGTCGGTCTGCACGGACAGCGCGCGGCGGCCCGCGGCCTCCACGAGACTCGGCGGTGTCGGCGAGGCGCTCGACGCGGCGGGCGCCGAGGGCGACGTCGGCGCCGGCCTCGGCGAGGGCCTTGGCGAAGTCGACGCCCAGCCCGGAGTCGGCGCCGGTGACGACGGCGACCTTGCCGTCGAGTCGGAACAGGTCGGTGACGGTCATGGGGCGAACGGTAGCGGCCCCGGGCATCGGGCCGGTGACACGGCCTTCTAAGGTATGCCTAACTTTCGCCCTCGAGGTAAGGACTCCCGTGGACCCGGTGACCGAACGACCGCTCGGCGCGCTGTGGGCCCGCTACCGGCGCTACCGCGGCCGGTTCGTGCTCGCGATCGTGATGTCGACGGTCAACAAGGTGGCCGACGTCGTCCCCGAGTCTGCTGATCGGTGCGGCCGTCGACGTGGTGGTGCGCGGGTCGGGCTCCTTCGCCGCGGACCTGCTCGGCGTGGAGTCCCGGCACGCCCAGACTCGCCTGGCTGGCGGCGATCAACTTCGCCGTCTGGGTCGTCGAGTCCGCTTCCGAGTACGTCGCCGCGGTGCTCTGGCGCGGGCTCGCCCAGGGTGTCGAGCACGACCTGCGGGTCGAGGCCTACGACCACGCTCAGCACCTGCACCTGGGCTGGCACGAGTCGCGGGCGTCCGGCTCGACGCTGGCGACCCTCAACGACGACGTCAACCAGACTCGAGCGGATGCTCGACATCGGCCTGCCCGCGATCCTGCAGACCGCGCTCAACGTGCTGCTCGTCGGCATCGTGTTCGCCGTCGCCTCCTGGCAGTCTGCTCGTCCTGGCCTTCCTGCCGATCCCGGTGATCATCGCCGGCTCCCTGGTCTTCCAGCGCCGCCTGGAGCCGCTCTACGCCAAGGTGCGCGAGTCGGTCGCCGACCTCTCCGGGGCGCTGAGCGCCAACCTCGCCGGCATCGCGACGATCAAGTCCTTCACCGCCGAGGACCGCGAGCGCGACCGCATCGAGCGGGTGTCCGCGGCCTACCGCGAGACCAACCTGCGCGCGATCCGCTCCTCGGCCGCCTTCGTCCCGATCGTGCGGATGGCGATCCTCGCCGGCTTCACCTGCACCCTGCTGCTCGGCGGCTGGAAGACCCTCGACGGCGACCTGGGCTCGGGCTCTACTCCGTGCTCGTCTTCATGACCCAGCGCCTGCTGTGGCCGATGACCGACGTCGCGGAGGTGCTCGACCTCTACCAGCGCGGCCGCGCCTCGACCGCACGGATCCTGGCCCTCCTCGCCGAGCCGGTCACCGTCCCCGCCGGCTCGGCCACCCTGGAGCGACCGGTGCGCGGGCGGGTCGAGCCTGCGCGGCGTCCGGGCCGGGTACGCCGACGGGCCGGACGTCCTGCACGACGTGGACCTCGTCGTACCGGCCGGGGAGACGCACGCCATCGTCGGCTCCACCGGTGCCGGCAAGTCCTCGCTGCTGCGCCTCGTGCTGCGCTTCGACGACCCACGTGCCGGGGCGGTGCTGCTCGACGGCACCGACGTGCGCGACCTCGACTGGGACTCGCTGCGCGGCTCGGTGGGCTACGTCGCCCAGGACATCTACCTCTTCTCCGGCTCGCTGGCCGACAACATCGCCTACGGCCGCCCCGGCGCGACCCGCGAGCAGGTCGTCGCCGCCGCCGAGGCGGCAGCCGTCGCGTCCTTCGTCGACGGCCTGCCCGAGGGTTACGACACCTGGGTGGGCGAGCGCGGCGTCACCCTCTCCGGCGGCCAGCGGCAGCGGATCGCGCTGGCCCGTGCGCTGCTGCGCGAGCCGGCCCTGCTCGTCCTCGACGAGGCCACCAGCGCGGTCGACAACGAGACCGAGGCCGCCATCCAGCAGTCCCTGCGCCGGGCGGGGGAGAGGTGCACCACCCTGGTCGTCGCGCACCGGCTCTCCACGGTCCGCCACGCGCACCGGATCTGGGTGCTCGACGCCGGCCGCGTGATCGAGGCGGGGACCCACGACGAGCCTGGTCGCGAGCGACGGCGCGTACGCCGCGCTGTGGCGCGTCCAGACCGGTGAGGCCGTGGCCTGAGGCACCGCCCGGGACGGATATCCTGACCGCGTGAGTGAAACGGTCGCGCCCTCCGAGGTCCACTACGACGTCCATGCCGTCGAGGAGAAGTGGCTTCCCGTCTGGGAGGAGACTCGACGTCTTCCGGGCCGACGACGCCGCCGTGCTCGCCGGGGAGCGCGAGAAGCGTTACGCGCTGACGATGTTCCCCTACCCCAGCGGCGACCTGCACATGGGGCACGCCGAGGTCTTCGCGCTGCACGACGTGCTCGCCCGCTACTGGCGCTTCCGCGGCTACGAGGTCCTCAACCCGATGGGCTGGGACTCCTTCGGCCTGCCGGCGGAGAACGCCGCCATCAAGAACGACGAGCACCCCGCGACGTACACCTATGCCAACATCGAGACCCAGGCTCGCCTCGATGAAGCGCTACGGCACCAGACTTCGACTGGTCGCGCCGGCTGCACACCTCCGACCCGGAGTACTACCGGTGGACCCAGTGGCTCTTCCTGAAGTTCCGCGAGCAGGGCCTGGCCTACCGCAAGAACTCCCCGGTCAACTGGTGCCCCAACGACCAGACGGTGCTGGCCAACGAGCAGGTGCTGGCCGACGGCACCTGCGAGCGTTGCGGCGCGGAGGTCACCAAGCGCGAGCCTGACCCAGTGGTACTTCCGGACCACGCAGTACGCCCAGGAGCTCTACGACGCCCTGGACGACCTGCAGCCGACCTGGATCGACAAGGTCGTCAACGCCCAGCGCAACTGGATCGGCCGCTCCGAGGGCGCACAGGTCACCTTCGACATCGCCGGGCACGACCCCATCACCGTGTTCACCACGCGGCCCGACACCCTGGTCGGTGCCACCTTCATGGTGGTCGCGGCCGACGCGAAGCTCGCCCAGCAGCCTGGTCGCCCCGGACCGGGCGCAGGCGCTGGAGGACTACCTCGCCGACGTCCGCAAGGCCTCCGACATCGACCGCCTCGCCACCGACCGTCCCAAGACCGGCGTCGACCTCGGCGTGACCGCGACCAACCCGCTGACCGGGGAGCAGATCCCGGTCTGGGCCGCCGACTACGTGCTGGCCGACTACGGCACCGGCGCCATCATGGCCGTGCCCGCGCACGACGAGCGCGACCGCGAGTTCGCGGAGAAGTTCGGCCTGCCCATCGTCGCCGTCTACGACGACGAGCAGCCCTACGACAAGGCCGGCGAGGTCTCGAAGGCGATCGCCGCCCTGGAGGCCAACGGCCACGGGCAGGGCACCGTCAACTTCCGGCTGCGTGACTGGCTGCTCTCGCGCCAGCGCTACTGGGGAGCGCCGATCCCGATCATCCACTGCCCGGTCGACGGCGAGGTGCCGGTCCCCGAGGACCAGCCTGCCCGTCGAGCCTGCCCGAGCCTGCGCGGCGCGGACCTCAAGCCGAAGGGCACCTCGCCGCTGGGCGCGGCGCGCGAGTGGGTCGAGGTGGCCTGCCCGACCTGCGGTGGCCCGGCCGAGCGCGACACCGACACGATGGACACCTTCGTCGACTCGTCGTGGTACTTCTTCCGCTACCTCTCGCCGAACGACGACACCCAGGCCTTCGACCCCGCGCTGGCCAAGGCGTGGGGGCCGATCGACTTCTACCTCGGCGGCGACGAGCACGCGGTGCTGCACCTGCTCTACGCCCGCTTCTTCACCAAGGTGCTGCGCGACCTGGGGCTGATCGACTGGGACGAGCCGTTCTCGTCGTACCTCTCGCAGGGCAAGGTGATCAACAACGGCGCCAAGATGAGCAAGTCGCTCGGCAACGGCGTGGCGCTGGGCCCGCAGGCTGGCGGAGTTCGGGGTGGACGCGATCCGGCTGACGCTCGTCTTCGCGAGCCCGCCGGAGGACAACGTCGACTGGGCGGACGTCTCCCCGGCCGGCTCCGCGCGCTTCCTGCAGCGCGCCTGGCGGCTCTCCGGCGACGTGACCTCCGCGCCCGGGGTGTCGTTCGCCGACGGCGACCTGGCGCTGCGCAAGGTCACCCACAAGACCGTGCACGAGGCCGCGCAGCTTGCTCGACTCCTACCGCTTCAACGTCGTCATCGCGCGCACGATGGAGCTCGTGAACGCCACCCGCAAGGCGATCGACTCGGGCTGCGGACCGGCCGACCCGGCGGTGCGCGAGGCGGCCGAGACCGTCGCGATCCTGCTGTCCCTGGTCGCGCCGTTCACGGCCGAGGAGATGTGGGAGCGCCTGGGCCACGAGCCGTCGGTCGCGCAGGCGACGTGGCCGTCCGTGGAGCCGGAGTCTGCTGGTCGACGACGCGGTCACCGCCGTGGTCCAGATCCAGGGCAAGGTGCGTGGCCGCCTGGAGGTCTCGCCGGAGATCAGCGAGGCAGACCTGGAGGCGCTGGCGCTCGCCGACCCCGCGGTGCAGAAGGCGATCGACGGTCGTGCGGTCCGCAAGGTGATCGTCCGCGCTCCCAAGGCTCGTCAACATCGTGGTGTGATCTCCGTCGTGGGGACCACCGCTCTCGTCACCGACTCCACGGCGCACCTGCAGCCCGGGGTGGACGAGGCGTGCGACGTGAGCGTCGTACCGCTGCAGGTGGTGATCGACGACGACGTGCACGACGAGGGCTCGGAGGCGGCGACCCCCGAGCGGGTCGCGGCCGCCCTGCGCGAGAAGCGCGCGGTGAGCACCTCGCGGCCGGCGCCGGCGGTCTTCTCCGAGCTCTACGAGCGGCTGGCGGCCGAGGGCGCCACCTCGATCCTGTCCGTGCACCTCTCCGCGGAGGTGAGCGGCACCTTCGAGTCGGCGCTCGTGGCCTCGCGGACCGCGCCGGTGCCGGTGACCTGCGTGGACACCCGGCAGGTGGGCGTCGCGACGGGGTACGCCGTCGAGTCGGCCCATGCGGTGCTCTCCGCCGGTGGAAGCCTCGAAGAGGCAGCGGCCGCGGCGCGGGGGCGCTCGGCGTCGGCGACCTCGCTGTTCTACGTCAACACCCTGGAGTACCTGCGCCGCGGTGGCCGGGTCGGCGCCGCCGCCGCCGTCTTCGGCGGGGTGCTCGCGGTCAAGCCGCTGCTCGGCATCGTCGACGGTGTCATCGCGCCCCGGGCCAAGGTCCGCACCGCGGCCAAGGCGATCGCCCAGCCTGGAGGCGATGGCCGTCGAGGCCGCGGGCGAGCAGCAGGTCGAGGTCTGCGTCGCCCACCTCGCGGCCGAGGAGCGGGCGCTGGCGATGGCCGAGCGCCTGGCCGAGGAGCCTCGGCGAACGGCTGGTCCCGGGCCGGGACGGCAGTCCGGTGCGCTGCGTCGAGCTCGGCGGGGTCCTCGGCGCTCACGTCGGCCCGGGCATGCTCGCGATCTGCGTCGCGCCCGTCCTTCCTGCCCCGTCCGACACCTGAACGTCCCCTTCCTCTCCACAGCGCGCCCGCGCCGGCGCTCTCTCCACAGCCGTTCCCGGCTTCGCCCGGCCGCGCCACCTTCCCTCCCTACGGTGCCGCCATGCACCCTCGCCGCGCCCGCCCCGACCGCTCCCTGCCGGCCCCTCAGGACGCCGCCTCCCGCCGCCTCGCGCTGATCGCGGCCGGCACGGCGCCGGTCGAGGAGCCAGCCGCACCGGGGTCCGAGGACGCCTGGTGGGCCGACCACACGCACATCGCCGCGGCCCTTCCGCTCGTGGGCGCAGAGGAGCCCGACCCGCCGGCGCTCCCGGTGCCGGGGCGGCACGCCGCGCGACGGCGTGTGCTGCCCTCAACCGGCCGGCTCCGTGACCTCCTGCCGTCGCTGGCGCCCGCGCACGTCGCCGTGGTCGCCGTCGTCGTCGCGCTCGGACTGGCCGTCACCGCCTGGTGGGTGGTCCGCGCGGACCCGGGACCGGGCGTCGTACCGGTGGCGGGGGAGGTGTCGACCCCGCTCGTCACCACCGCAGAGGCCGGGCCCGCCGCGCTGACCAGCGGTGCCACGACCGCCACCCCGCTCCCACCGACCTCGGGCGCCTCGGTGACGGTGGACGTCGCCGGCAAGGTACGACGCCCCGGGATCGTCGTGCTGGCCCCCGGCTCCCGCGTCGCTGACGCGCTGCGCACCGCCGGCGGCGCGCGTCCCGGTGTCGCGACCACCGGTCTCAACCTCGCCCGCGTGCTCGTCGACGGTGAGCAGATCGTCGTCGGCGCTCCCGCGCCGCCGGCCGCTCCTGCGGGGGGACCGGGGCCGTCGGGGGCATCGGCCGCGCCGGCGTCCGGTGGGCCGCTGGTCAACCTCAACACCGCCGGCCAGGCCGAGCCTGGAGACGCTGCCGCAGGTCGGCCCGGTGACCGCGCAGGCGATCATCGCCTTTCGCGAGCAGCGCGGCGGGTTCACCAGCGTCGAGGAGCCTGTTGGAGGTCGATGGCATCGGGGAGAAGACGCTGGCCCGCCTCACGCCGTACGTGACGGTGTGAGCGGTGGCCGGCCCCGCTCCCGCACCGCCTCGCCCGCCCCGTCACGACCTGCGTGCGCCCCTCCTCGGGGCCGCCGCCTGGTTGGCGGGCCTCGCCGCGGGCCTCCCGGCCCGCACTGGCTGGCTGCTCGCCGGGCTGCTCGTGCTGACCACCGCCGTGCTCGCCACCCGCCGGGCCCGCTTCCTGCTGGCCGCGCTCCTGGTGGCCACCGCCGTCCTCGTCGGGGCGCTCCTGCGCCACCAGGCCGTCACGACCAGCCCGCTGCACGAGCGTGGCGCCGAGCACGCGACGGCGCGGGTGGTGGCGACCGTCGTCTCCGACCCACGACCCGTCAAGGGGCAGTGGGGTGACCGGGTCGCGGTCCGGCTCCGCGTCACCGAGTCGACCACGCGCGGAGTCCGCCGCCGCCTCGGCGGGACGATCGTCGTCCTGGGCGACCCGGTCTGGAGCGGCGTCGCGCTCGGCGAACGGGTCCGCGCCGACGGCCGGCTCGCGCCGGCGGACGACGACGGCGTCGCGGCCGTGCTGCTGTCCTCCCGTGCGCCCGTCCGGATCCGCGGTCCCGACCCCTGGTGGCGGGCCTCCGGTGCGCTGCGCGCCTCGATCCGCGCGGCGGTCGCCGGACGCCCACCGGCACAGGCGGGGCTCGTCCCCGCGCTGGTCGACGGGGACGAGTCCGCCCTGCCGGACGAGCTCGAGGCCGACTTCCGCACGACCGGGCTGACCCACCTGACCGCCGTCAGCGGCACCAACCTCACCCTGGTGGTGGGCGCGCTGCTGCTGCTCGCCCGGGCCGTGGGCGTGCGCGGCCGCTGGCTGGCGCTGGTCGGCGCGGCCGGCATCGCCGGGTTCGTGCTGCTGGCCCGCACGGAGCCGAGCGTGCTCCGGGCCGCCGCGATGGGCACGGTCGGGCTCTTCGCCTTCGGCCCCGACGGGCGGCGGCGGGGCCTGCGGGCACTGGGCATGGCCCTGGTCGTGCTGGTCCTGGTCGATCCCGGGCTCGCGACCTCGGCCGGGTTCGCGCTGTCGGTGCTCGCCACGGGCGGGATCGTGCTGGTCGGCCCACCGCTGAGCGATGCTCTCGCGCGCGGGCTGCCCCGGCTCCTCGCGGAGGCGGTGGCGGTGCCGACCGCCGCGCAGGCTCGCCTGCACGCCGGTGATCGCCGTGCTGTCCGACCAGGTCAGCCTGGTGGCCGTCCCCGCGAACCTGCTCGCCGGCCCGGCGGTCGGCCCGGCCACCGTGCTCGGCCTGCTCGCCGGTCTGGTCGGGTTGGTGTGGCCGGCCCTCGCCTCCCTGATCGGTACGACGGCCGGCTGGTGCGTCGCGGCGATCGTCGAGGTCGCCCAGCGCGGTGCCGCCCTGCCCGGTGCCGCGGTGGGCTGGGGGAGCGGGCCGTGGGCGATCACGCTGCTGGTGCTGCTGTGCGCCGGCGTCGCCCTCGGGCTGCCCCGCCTCGTCCGGCACCGGACGGTGGCGGTCGCGCTCGCGGTGGTGCTGGTCGCGGTCCTGCTCGGGATCCCGGGCCGGCTGCTCCCGCGCGGGCTGCGCGGGTGGCCGCCGCCGGGGTGGCTGCTGGTCGCCTGCGACGTGGGCCAGGGCGACGCGCTGGCAGTCGCGGCCGGGCCGGGCGCGGCGGTGGTCGTGGATGCCGGGCCGGACCCGGACGCGGTGGACGCCTGCCTGGACCGGCTCGGGGTGGAGCAGGTGCCGTTGCTGGTGCTCACCCACTTCCACGCCGATCACGTCGACGGGTTGCCGGGGGTGCTGCGCGGGCGGCGGGTGGCATCGATCGTCACCAGCCCGGTGCTCGACCCGCCGGGTGGGGTGACGGTGGTGCGCGACGCCGCCGGGGCGGTGGGCGTGCCGGTGCGCCCGGCGTCGTACGGGTCGGTGTGGCGGGTGGGGCAGGCGAGCCTGCAGGTCCTCCACCCGGACCTGCCCGAGCAGCCGGGCGCGGGCGACGGCAGGCTCGGCCAACGACGCCAGCGTGGTGCTCGTGGTCGATGCGGGCGGCCTCCGCATGCTGTTGACCGGCGATGTGGAGCCGCCCGGTCAGGAGCGGCTGGCGCGGCTGCTGCCGGGCCTGGACGTCGACGTGCTCAAGGTCCCGCACCACGGCAGCCGGCACCAGGACGAGCGCTGGCTGACCTCGCTGCGCCCGGAGGTGGCGCTGGTGTCGGTGGGCGCGGACAACGACTACGGGCACCCCGCGGAGGGCCTCCTCCGGCTGCTGGCCGGGGCCGGCGCGGACGTGCACCGCACCGACGAGGAGGGAGATCTCGCCGTCGTACGACGACCGGACGGCTCGGTCGCCACCGCCACCCGCCGGTGACGTCGGACCCGTGTGGGAAGGTGTCTCCCATGCGCGCCGCGGACGTGTTGGGACGGGTCATCCTGGTCACCGGCAAGGAGGAGTTCCTCGGCGCCCGCACCGTCGAGGACGTCAAGGCCGCGGTGCGTGAGCACGACGCGGAGGCGGAGTTCTCCGATGCCTCCGCCGCCGACCTGACCCTGGCCTCGCTGGGGGAGATGGCCGCGCCGTCGCTGTTCTCCGCGGTGCGCTGCGTGGTCGTGCGCAACCTGGAGAACCTGCCCGACGAGTCGGTCGAGGGCCTGGTGGCCTATGCCGGAGCGCCCGTCGAGGACGTTGCCCTGGTCCTGGTCCACGGCGGCGGGCAGAAGGGCAGCGGCGTGCTGACCAAGCCTGCGCAAAGCTCAGGACCGGTGACCGAGCACAAGTCCGAGGAGCTCAAGCCCTCGGACTTCCCGGGCTTCGTCGCAGGGGAGGTGCGCCGCCACGGCGCGACGATCGACCGTGAGGCGGCCGTCGTCCTCATCGAGGCGGTCGGGCGCGACTTGCGCTCGCTCGCCGGCGCCGCCTCCCAGCCTGACCAACGACTTCCCGGGGGAGCGGATCGGCGAGGAGCAGGTCCGCCGCTACTTCGGGGGCCGCGCGGAGGCGAAGTCCTTCGCCGTGGCCGACGCGGCCTTCGCCGGCCGCGACCGGGCGGCGCTGGAGGAGCCTGCGCTGGGCGCTGGACGCGGGCACCGCCGCGGTGCTGATCACCTCGGCGTTCGCGGGCAGCGCCCGCGGGCTGGCCCGCCTGGTGAGCGCGCCGCGAGGGATGCGCGACGCCGACCTGGCGCGCGAGGTCGGCGTCCCGCCGTGGAAGCCTGCGCTCCCTGCGCGACCAGGCCCGGGGCTGGACCGAGGCCGGGCTCGCCCGCTCGATCCGCGCGGTGGCCCAGGCGGATGCCGACATCAAGGGGGCGGCGAGCGACGCGTCGTACGCCCTCGAGCGGCTGGTCCTGACGATCACCGCCCTGCGCCGCTCGTAGCAGCGGGGGAAATCACGAAGGGAGCCCCCGGACGGGGACTCCCTCGACGTGATGGCTCCGGACCGGAGCCAGGACGGGCGGCTCAGAGAGCGGCGGCCCGCTTGGTGATCGCCGACTTGCGGTTGGCAGCCTGGTTCTTGTGGATGACGCCCTTCGAAGCAGCCTTGTCGAGCTTCTTGGTGGCGTCCTGCGCGAGCGCGACGGCGTTGTCCTTGTCGCCGGCCTCGGCGGCCTCGTTGAACTTGCGGATCGCGGTCTTCAGGCCGGACTTGACGGCCTTGTTGCGCTCGTGGCGCTTCTCGTTCTGCTTGTTGCGCTTGATCTGGCTCTTGATGTTGGCCACGGGTGCTGTGCCTTGTCTGTCGGAGGAATGCTGGTCTGGTCCGGAGCGCGTCGGTCGTGCGGGGTGCGTCCCGCCGCGGGGGCAGGCGCGCGCACAGGGATGACGCGACCAGCAAGGCTAACAGCGGGCGAACACCGCTCCCAAATCGTGCCCACCGACCGGCTCAGCGCGCCTCAGTCCGCCAGCCGCGCCGCTCGGCCAGCCAGTCGTCGATCACGTCGCGCTGCCAGGCCTGCGCCGCCCGGAGGTACGGCGAGGTGGGCGGCACCCGCTGGGCGGCCGAGGCGGTGAAGTAGCCCAGCACGAGCGCGAGCACGACGTCGATCTCCTCACTCGGTACGCCGGACAGCAGCGGGTGCGCCGCGAGGTGGGCCTCCACGTCCAGACCGTCCCCGCGCGGGCCGACGAGCAGCAGCAGGGAGTCCAGCCAGGCGGGCCCGCGGACAGGCCAGTTCCAGTCGCAGAGCAGCGCCCGCTCCCCGGCGCCGTCGGCGACGATCAGGATGTTGTCGTCGCGGACGTCGGTGTGGGCGAGGGTGTCGCCCGTGACGACCTCGGTGCAGGCCGCCGCGAGGGCGCCGATCTCCGCGGCCCGCGGGTGGTCGATGACGTCCCACAGACCGGGCCAGGAGGCGAACTCCTCGGCGGCGCTCGTCGCTCCGGTGGGAGCCGGGGTGAGGGCGGCCGCCGTGGTGAGCGTCAGGCTCCGTGGCGAGGGCCAGGTCGTCGTCGGTCCAAGGGCGGTGCGGGGCGCGCGCCTCGACGTGCTCGGTGGCGAGCACGAACCAGTCCTCGACGTCGTCGGTCCACAGCAGCCTGCGGGGTCGGTACGCCGGCCGGGAGGCCCGCGAGCCTGCACCGCCTCGTCGCGGTACGACGCGGCGAAGGCCCGCTGCGCCGTCCCCGACGCCGCCTTCACGAAGTGCCGGCTGCCGTCCTCGAGCGTCAGGACGGAGGCGAACCCGGGCGTGAACCCGCCGTCCTGCGACTGCGCCGAGGCGACCGTTCCGCCCAGGCGCCTCTCGATCGCTGCCCGCACCCGTGGGGGCAGGTGCGCCCACTGCACCCGCCGGGCGGTGCGGCCGTGGGGGATCCGGGGAGGAGGCACGCGCACATGATGGCGGACCAGGGCCGGGCGTGCGCCGCCACTACGCTTCCGGCCATGCTTCCGCGGCTCGCCCTCGCTTCCCTGGCCCTCACCACCCTGTCCTTCGCCGGCTGCGGCAGGTCGGACGACGACGCCCTGAGCGATCCGGAGCGGGCGCCGAGCACGGGGTCCACGACGACGCCGAGCACCGAGGCCGCGGCACCGACGGCACCGGCTTCGCAGGCCGCGCCGGCCGGCGAGCCTGCCCGACCCCTGCACCCTGCTCGACACCGAGCAGGCTGACCGACCTGCTCGGTGCCGACCCGGGCGAGGGCACCGTCGCCGGGCCCGCCCGGGCGCAGCGCAGGACCTGCACCTTCGAGGCCGGCGTGGTCCTCGCCGTGGAGGTCGCCACCGGGTGGGACGCCACCCTCGCCCGGCTCCGGCGCCAGGCCGGTGGGGGCGTGCTCGATCCGGCGCCGGGCATCGGCCGGGAGGCGTACTGGCAGGAGCGCGGCCGCCAGGTCGTCGCCCTCGGCGAGCACTACCTCGTGGGCGTCGCCGGCGCGGACCAGGCCGCCGGCAAGGCGGTCGCCGAGGGGATGCTCGCCGCCCTCTGACCCGCCCTCCCGAGCCGCCCTCCGAGCCGCCTCAGCGCCGCGCCGGGTCCAGCGTCCGGGTGTAGAGCGCCGCGCCCTCGACGTCGCGCAGCGTGACCGTGAGCCGTCGGCTCGTACCGTCCACCTCGACCTCGCCGAAGAACTGGAAGCCCGCCGCCGGGGAGGCGTTGGGCGCCGGGGGAGCGGCGACGAAGTCCGCGACCGGGCCGAACGTGCCGTCCAGCCTTGTTGGGCCCGAAGGCGCCGGCGTTGAGCGGTCCGGAGACGAACTCCCAGAACGGGTCGAAGTCCTGGTACGCCGCGCGGTCGGGCGAGTAGTGGTGGGCGGCCGTGTAGTGCACGTCCGCGGTCAGCCACACGTGGTTGCGGATCCCGGCGCGGGACAGCGCGGTGAGCACCTGCGCGATGTCACCCTCGCGGCCGAGCGGGGCGCCGTCGTCACCCTGGGCCAGCCCCTCCTGCAACGGCCCGTCCGGTACGACGAGCCCGAGCGGCAGGTCGTTGGCGATCACCTTCCAGGTGGCCCGCGAGCGCTGCAGGCTCATCGATCAGCCAGGCGGTCTGCCGCCGCCCCAGCACGCCGCCGTCGCGGGAGGTCTCGGTGTTCGCCGTGTTCGGGTCCTTGTGGGTGCGCATGTCGAGCACGAACAGGTCCAGGTGCGGCCCGTAGTGGATGACCCGGTAGACCCGGCCGTCCGGGTCGGGGGAGATCGGCGCGACCGGGGTGTAGTCGTGGAAGGCCCGCCGGGCGCGGGCGGCGAGCACGTCGACGCGCTTCTCGGTGTAGCGGGCGTCGTCGAGCACCTCGCCGGGGTACCAGTTGTTCGTCACCTCGTGGTCGTCCCACTGCACGACCTGCGCGGTCTCGGCGAGGAAGGCACGCCAGTTGTCGGCGAGCAGGTTGTAGCGGTACTGCCCGCGGTACTCCGCCAGCGTCTCGGCGACCTTGGTCTTCTCCGGGATGACGAGGTTGGTCCAGGTGGAGCCGTCGGGGAGCGCGACGGAGGACTGGACCGGGCCGTCGGCGTAGACGTTGTCGCCGCTGCACAGGAAGAAGTCGGCGTTGCGGGCCCGCATGGCGTGCGCGATCCGGAAGCCGCCGTACGTCGGGTTGACGCCCCACCCCTGGCCGGCGATGTCGCCCGACCACAGGAAGCGGACGTCGTCGCCGCGCCCCGGTGCAGTCCGCAGCCGGCCCGCGACCGGCTCGCTCACGGCCCGGTGGTCGTCGAGGGAGACCGCACGCAGCCGGTAGTGCAGGTCGGTGCCGGTGGGCAGGCCGTGCAGGTCGAGTCTGCCCGGTGAAGTCGGTGGCAGCGGTGACGACCGGCCCGCGCACCGTGCGCGCCCGGCGGAAGGAAGGGTCGCGGCTGATCTCGGCGACCAGCCGAGCGGGCCGGTCGGCCTTGGTCCACAGCACCGCGCCGCCCGGCCGTACGTCGCCCGACTGCACCCCGAGGGGCAGCACGGGACGGTCGCGGCGCACGAGCAGGGGAGCGGCGGCCGCGGCTCCCGGGAGTGCGGGGAGGGCGGTCAGGCCTGCGGTCAGCGCAGCGCCGCGGAGCATCCCGCGGCGGTCGAGACGGGCAGGAGCGGGGTGCGGGGGGGAGGGCCGGGTCCATGCTGGCCAGCCTGTCGTCGTACGGCGAACGCCCGGCCAACCGCGGGCGGCGAATTCTTGAACCCGTCCGGCCCTGGAAGAATGGCCCGACCATGTCTGTCACCGTCCCGCAGCCCGGTCACACCGACCCCGCGATCATCCGCAACTTCTGCATCATCGCGCACATCGACCACGGCAAGTCGACCCTCGCCGACCGGATGCTGCAGGCTGACCGGTGTGGTGGGCGAGCGCGAGGCCAAGGCGCAGTACCTCGACCGGATGGACATCGAGCGCGAGCGCGGCATCACGATCAAGTCCCAGGCGGTGCGGATGCCGTGGACCGTGAGCGCCGACAACGAGGCGGGCGCCGAGCCGGGCACCTACATCCTCAACATGATCGACACCCCGGGCCACGTCGACTTCACCTACGAGGTGTCCCGCTCGCTGCAGGCGTGCGAGGCCGCGATCCTGCTCGTCGACGCCGCGCAGGGCATCGAGGCCCAGACCCTGGCGAACCTGTACCTCGCGATGGGCGCCGACCTGCACATCATCCCGGTGCTCAACAAGATCGACCTGCCCAGCGCCAACGTGGAGAAGTACGCCGCGGAGCCTGGCCAACCTCGTCGGCTGCGAGCCCGAGGACGTCCTGCTCACCTCCGCCAAGACCGGCGTCGGCGTGGAGGCCCTGCTCAACGAGATCGTCAGGTCGGTCCCGGCGCCCGTCGGCGATGCGTCCGCCCCGGCCCGGGCCCTGATCTTCGACTCCGTCTACGACACCTACCGCGGCGTGGTGACCTACGTCCGGGTGGTCGACGGGGAGGCTCTCGCACCGCGACAAGATCAAGATGATGTCGACCGGCGCGCTGCACGAGATGCTCGAGGTGGGCGTGATCAGCCCGGAGCCGATGAAGGCGGCGAAGCTCGGTGTGGGCGAGACCGGCTACCTCATCACGGGGGTGAAGGACGTGCGCCAGTCGCGCGTCGGTGACACCGTCACCGTCAACGGCCGCCAGGCCGAGGAGCCCCTCGGCGGCTACGAGCACCCGAACCCGATGGTCTTCGCCGGCCTCTACCCGATCGACGGCGACGACTACCCGACCCTGCGTGACGCCCCGGAGAATGCGCAGTACCAACGACGCGGCGCTGACCTTCGAGCCGGAGACCTCCGGCGCGCTGGGCTTCGGCTTCCGCTGCGGCTTCCTCGGCCTGCTGCACATGGAGATCACCCGGGAGCGGCTGGAGCGCGAGTTCAACCTGGACCTCATCTCGACCGCGCCCAACGTGGTCTACGAGGTCGTCATGGAGGACGGCACCCAGCTCACCGTCACCAACCCCAGCGAGTACCCCGACGGCAAGATCGCCGAGGTCCGCGAGCCGATCGTCGACGCCACCGTCCTCGCGCCCGCCGACTTCATCGGCACGATCATGGAGCCTGTGCCAGCACAAGCGCGGCACGCTGCAGGGCATGGACTACCTCTCCGAGGACCGGGTCGAGATGCGCTACGTGCTGCCGATGGGCGAGATCGCCTTCGACTTCTTCGACCAGGCTCAAGTCCAAGACCAAGGGCTACGCCTCGCTCAACTACGAGTTCTCCGGCGACCAGGCCGCCGACCTGGTGAAGGTCGACATCCTGCTGCAGGGCGAGCCGGTCGACGCGTTCTCCGCCATCGTCCACAAGGACGCCGCCTACTCCTACGGCGTGATGATGGCCGGCAAAGCTCAAGGAGACTCATCCCCAGGCAGCAGTTCGAGGTGCCGATCCAGGCGGCCATCGGCGCGCGGGTGATCGCCCGCGAGAACATCCGCGCGATCCGCAAGGACGTCCTCGCCAAGTGCTACGGCGGCGACATCACCCGCAAGCGCAAGGCTGCTGGAGAAGCAGAAGGAGGGCAAGAAGCGGATGAAGATGGTCGGCCGCGTCGAGGTCCCCCAGGAGGCCTTCGTGGCCGCGCTCTCCACCACGGGCCCGGCGGGCGACAAGCCGAAGAAGTAGGGCGCCGGCTCAGGGCCGCCACTCCGTGCGGTCGTGGGCGAAGAGCACCCGGCGCGGGTCGAGGTCCAAGATCCTGCGCATCCAGGGGCTCGGCCGCTCCGAGGCGGCGTGCGCGGCCCACTCCGTGGCGCTGTCGTGGGCCTGGCCGGCCAGCACCACCGTCCCGTCGGCGCAGGTGACGACGAGGGACTGGTGGCCGTCCACGTGCCCCGGGGTCGGCACGACGAGCAGCCCGGTCGCGACCTCGGCCTCCCCGTCGAGCAGGCTCGTAGCGGGCGCCGGTGAAGTCCACGAGCTCCGGCACGGTGTAGCCCGGCCCGCGTGCGGTGTCCAGGCTCGCCGCGCTGGGCCAGGATCGGGCGGCCGGCGAGCAGCGGGTTGCCGCCGATGTGGTCGAAGTGCAGGTGGCAGTTGACCACCACGGCGACGTCGTCCAGGTCCACACCGACCCGGGCGAGGGCGTCGGGCAACGGGACCCGGTCGGGGCGGTAGTGCGCCTCGGTCTCCGGGCCGGCGTCGCCCATGCCGGTGTCGAGGAGCACCAGCCCGGCGGAGGAGCGCACGACGTAGCCCAGCAGGTGCTCGACCCGGGGCCGGCCGGTGCCCGTCTCCTCGGCCGGGCGCACGAAGGTGCCGGAACTCGACGCGTCGTACGTCCTCGGACCGCATGACCTGCACGGTACGTCGCCCACCCCTGTGCTGGGATGGACGCGTGCCCGTGACCGTCCCGCCCGCGCTGGACGCCCAGCGCCACCTCGGCCCGGAGTGGGCGGCCTGGCTGGACTCCCTCCCGGCGATCACCCGCGGTGTGCTGGAGGACTGGGACCTCACGGCCGGCGCCGAGAGCCTGGCACGGCTTCTGCTCGCTGGTCCTGCCGGTCACGACGGCCGACGGCACCCCCGCGGCGCTCAAGATCGGCCTGCCGGACGAGGAGTCCGAGCACGAGCACCTCGCGCTCCAGCACTGGCACGGACGCGGTGCGGTGCGCCTGCTGCGCGCCGACCCGGGCCGCCGGGCGATGCTGCTGGAGCGGCTGGACCGCGCGGACCTCACCGAGCAGTGGGACGTCGAGGCGGCCGAGGTCGTGGCGGGGCTCTACCCGCTGCTGCACGTGCGGCCGTTGCCGCAGCTGCGCACGCAGGCGTCGTACGTCGAGCGGTGGGCCGCGGCGCTGGGCCGCGACGCCGCCACGGTGCCGGTCCCGCGCCGACTGGTCGAGCAAGCGCTCGGCCTGGCCCGGGAGCCTGACGGCGGAGCCGGCGACGGCCGTGCTGCACGGCGACCTGCACTACGCCAACGTCCTGCAGGGGGAGCGGCACGGCGAGGCCGCGTGGCTGGCGATCGACCCGAAGCCCACCAACGGCGACCCGCACTACGAGCCTGGAGCCGATGCTCCGCGACCGGTACGACGAGTACGCCGGCGCCGTGCGGGACGGGATCCGGCGTCGCTTCCACACCCTCGTCGACGCCGCCGGCTTCGACGAGGACCGGGCCCGGGCCTGGGTGGTGGTGCGCTCGGTGCTCAACGCGCACTGGGCGCACGAGGACGCCGTCCGGGCCGGACGCGCGCTCAGCGCCGAGGAGCGGGAGCACGTGACGGCCTGCATATCGGTCGCCAAGGCCGTGCAGGACTAGGCACAATCTCCTCGTGCCCACCGTTCTCAGCGTCAGCGTCGGTCGTCCCCAGGACAAGGAGTGGGCCAAGATCGGCCACACGTCCATCGACAAGCGCCAGGTCACCGGCCCGGTCGAGGTCCACGTGCTCGGCATCGACGGCGACCAGGTCTCCGACACCCTCCACCACGGCGGCCCGGACCAAGCGGTCTACGCCTATGCCCGTGAGGACGTGGACTTCTGGGAGGCCGAGCCTGGGCCGCCCGATCCGCGACGGCCAGGCTCGGCGAGAACCTCACCACCGAGGGGATCGACCTCAACGCGCTGGAGCTCGGCACCCGCCTCGAGATCGGCACCGCCCTGTTCGAGGTGGCCCACGTGCGCACGCCGTGCAACGACTTCAAGGGCTGGATGGGGGAGACCGGCTACGACACGACCGCGTGGGTGAAGAGGTTCGCCCGGGCGCTGCGCCCGGGGCCCTACTTGCGGGTGCTCCGGCCGGGCACCATCGCCGCGGGCGACGAGATCGTCGTCGTGCACCGCCCGGGCCACGGGGTCACCGTGCGTGACCTGTTCGTCGCGCTGAACCTCGACCGCAGCCGGCTCCCGGAGCCTGCGTGTGGTGGAGAGCCTGCCCGCCAAGGTGCGTGCGAAGGTCGACGCTTTCGTCCCGTAGTGCAGGCTTCCCTACCGAGCGCTGGGCCGGTGATCTAGGTTACTGATCAGTCAGCGCCGGTCTCGGACGAGCATGCAGGAGCGTCATGCCCATCAATCACGACACGAACTTCCTCCAGAACCTGCCGAAGAACTGCGCCGTGCAGTTCCTCGACCGGGTGGAGCAGAGCGCGAGCCGGGAGGCCTTCCGCTTCCCCCGCGGTGATGCCTGGGAGTCCGTGACGTGGCGCCAGGCCGGGGACCGGGTACGACGCCTGGCAGCCGGCCTGCTCGCGCTCGGCCTGGAGCCCGAGCAGCGCGTCGGCATCGCCTCCTCGACCCGCTACGAGTGGATCCTGGCCGACCTCGCCGTCATGTGCGCCGGAGGAGCCACGACGACGGTCTACCCCTCGACGGGCGGTGAGGACACGGCGTACATCGTCGGCGACTCCGAGTGCCGCATCGTCTTCGCCGAGGACGCCGACCAGGCTGCAGAAGCCTGCGCGACCACCGCACCGAGTCGCCCGCGCTCGGCACGGTCGTCTCCTTCGACCCCACCCTGGCCGACGGGGACTGGGTGATCTCGCTCGACCAGGTCTCGCCGAGCGCGGCGACGCCCTCCTGGCGGACAAGCCGGACGCGGTCGACGAGGTGGCCCAGGGCATCGAGCCCGACCAGCCTGGCCACCCTGATCTACACCTCCGGCACCACCGGCAAGCCCAAGGGCGTGCGCACGCTGCACAAGGCGTGGGTCTTCGAGGGCGAGGCGATCAAGGCGCAGGACATCCTGCACGAGGACGACCTGCAGTTCCTGTGGCTGCCGATGGCGCACTCCTTCGGCAAGGTGCTGCTCTCCACCCAGGCTCGCGTGCGGCTTCGCGACCGCGATCGACGGCCGGGTCGACAAGATCGTCGACAACCTGGGCATCGTGAAGCCGACCTTCATGGGCGCCGCGCCCCGCATCTTCGAGAAGGCGCACGCCCGGATCGTCACCATGCAGGCGGCCGAGGGCGGCGCCAAGGAGAAGATCTTCAAGAAGGCCTTCGAGGTCGGCACCAAGGTCGACGCGCTGGAGGCTCGCCGGCAAGCCGGTCCCGCTGCCGCTGCGCCTGCAGCACGGCCTGTTCGACAAGCCTGGTGTTCAGCAAGGTCCGCGAGCGCTTCGGTGGCCGGGTGAAGTTCTTCATCTCCGGCTCCGCGGCGCTCAACGCCGACATCGCCGCGTGGTTCCACGCCGCGGGCGTCCTCATCCTCGAGGGCTACGGGATGACCGAGAACGCCGCCGGCGCGACCGTCAACCACCCCGACGCCTACAAAGCTCGGCACCGTCGGCCAGCCCTTCCCGGGCACCGAGGTCCGCATCGGCGAGGGCGGCGAGGTCCAGGCTCAAGGGCCCGCACGTGATGGCCGGCTACCACAAACGCGAGGACGCGACCGCCGAGGCGCTCACCGCCGACGGCTGGCTGCGCACCGGTGACAAGGGCGAGCTCGACGCCGACGGCTTCCTGACGATCACCGGCCGGATCAAGGAGGCTCTTCAAGACCTCCGGCGGCAAGTACATCGCCCCGCCGGCCATCGAGGCCAAGTTCAAGGCGATCTGTCCCTACGCCAGCCAGTTCATGGTCTTCGGCGCGGAGCGGAACTTCGTCTCCGCGCTGGTCACCGTCGACCCGGACGCGATTGCGGGCTGGGCCGAGGAGAACGGCAAGGCGGGCAAGACCTACACCGAGCCTGGTCCGCGACGAGGCGGTGCAGGCGATGATCGGCGCGTACGTCGAGCAGGCTCAACGCCCAGGCTCAACCGCTGGGAGACGGTCAAGAAGTGGAAGGCTCCTCGACCACGACCTGAGCATCGAGTCGGGCGAGCTGACGCCCTCGCTCAAGGTCAAGCGCAACGTGGTCGAGGCCAACAACAAGGACCTCATCGCCTCCTTCTACGGCTGACACAGCAGGCGCACAGGGTCGGCCCCGAGACTCGGGGCATGAGCCACCACACGCACGCTGACGAGACCGAAGAGCACGACCTCGGGCTGTCCCACGACCTGCCGAGGATCATGGCGCGTCGCGGGCTGCTCGGGCTCCTGGGCGGCGTGGGCGCCGCGGCGGCGCTGACCGCCTGCGGCTCCGGCGACACCACGAGCACGGCGGCGGACGCCTCGTCAGCCGCCGCGGAGCCGGGCAGCGGCACGCCACCGCCGGCCGGTGGCGCCATGGGCGCCGACAGCAGCGTCCAGGTCGCCGAGGGGGAGATCCCCGAGGAGACGGCCGGCCCCTACCCGGGCGACGGCAGCAACGGGCCCGACGTGCTGAGCGAGTCGGGCGTCGTGCGCAGCGACATCACCTCCAGGCTTCGGCGATGCCTCCGGCGTCGCGGCGGGGGTCCCGGCGACCGTCGGCTCAAGGTCTACGACCTCAACGGCGACGAGATCACCCCGCTCGCCGGCGCCGCGGTCTACCTGTGGCACTGCGACCGCGAGGGCCGCTACTCGATGTACGACGACGCGATCGCGGACGAGAACTACCTGCGCGGCGTCCAGGAGGCCGATGCCAACGGCGAGCCTGAGCCTTCACCACGATCTTCCCGGCGTGCTACTCCGGGCGCTGGCCGCACATGCACTTCGAGGTCTACGAGAGCCTGGCGAAGGCCACCTCGGGCCAGGAGAAGTCTGCGCACCTCGCAGGCTCGCCCTGCCCGAGGAGACCTGCGACGACGTCTACGCCACCGAGGGCTACGAGCAGAGCGTGACCAACCTGAAGCAGGCTCTCGCTCGACTCCGACGGCATCTTCGGCGACGGCTACTCGCTCCAGGCTGGCCAAGGTCACCGGCTCGGTCGACGAGGGCTACACCGTGACGCTCAACGTGCCGGTCTGACCCGGGCGGCGACCTGAGAGGATGGCCCCGTGCCGTCCGCATTGCCCGAGGGGGATCCCGCGCCGCCGGACGGGTCCCTCCCCGATGTGGCGCTGGGCGAGGTGGAGCACGGCCCGTTCGGGTTCTACGTCCACGTCCCGTTCTGCTCGGTGCGCTGCGGCTACTGCGACTTCAACACCTACACGGCCCAGGAGCTCGGGCCCGGGGTCTCCCGGGCGTCGTACGCCGACCAGGCAGTCGCGGAGGTCCGGCTGGCCCGCCGGGTGCTCGGTGAGCGGGAGCGGCCCGTCGACACGGTCTTCCTCGGCGGCGGCACGCCCACCCTGCTGCCCGCCGCCGACCTGGGCCGGATGCTGCGCGCGATCGACGACGAGCTCGGCCTGGCGCCCGGCGCCGAGGTGACCACGGAGGCCAACCCGGACTCCGTCGACCTCGCCTCGCTCACCGCGCTGCGCGAGGCGGGCTACACCCGGATCTCCTTCGGGATGCAGTCGGCGGTCCCCTCCGTGCTCGCCGTGCTGGACCGCACCCACGACCCCGAGCGGGTCCCGCGCGTGGTGGAGGCGGCCCGCGCGGCGGGCTTCGAGCAGATCAGCCTGGACCTGATCTACGGCACGCCGGGGGAGAGCGCCGAGGAGTGGGAGACCACGTTGGAGGCCGCTCTCGCCTGCGCGCCGGACCACGTCTCGGCGTACTCCCTCATCGTGGAGGACGGCACCGCCCTGGCCCGCCGGGTCCGCCGCGGTGAGTCGCCGATGCCCGACGACGACGACCTCGCCGACAAGTACGTCCAGGCCGACGAGCGGCTGCGCGAAGCCGGCCTGGGGTGGTACGAGGTCTCCAACTGGGCGCGCGACGACGCCGCCCGGTGCCGGCACAACCTGGGCTACTGGTCGGGCGCCGGCTGGTGGGGGATCGGGCCGGGCGCGCACTCCCACGTCGGTGGGGTGCGCTGGTGGAACGTCAAGCACCCCGCGGCGTACGCCGGCCGGCTGGCCGCCGGGCAGAGCCCGGCCCACGCCCGCGAGCCTGCTCGACGCCGAGACCCGGCGGGTGGAGCGGGTGCTGCTGGAGGTCCGGCTGCGCAGCGGCCCGGACGCCGCGGTCCTCGACGACGCCTCGATGCTCCCGGGGCTGGTCGCCGACGGCCTGGTCGAGGAGCGCACCGACCGGGTGGTGCTCACCCCGCGCGGCCGGCTCCTGGCCGACGGCGTGGTGCGCACCCTGCTCGGCTGAGCGCGCGCGGCTAGGCTCGGGGCCATGTCCGACCAGCAGCCGCCGTACCAGCCCTACGGGGCGCCGCCCCCCTCGCCGTACGGCGCCAGCCCGGCCGCGCCGTTCGGCGTGGACCCGGTCACCGGGATCCCGTACTCCGACAAGCAGAAGGTGATCGCCGGGGTCCTGCAGATCCTGCTGCCCTTCGGCATCGGCCGGTTCTACATCGGCGACAAGGGCACCGGGATCGCGCAGGCTGCTCGTCACCCTGGTGACGTGCGGCATCGGCTCGATCTGGCCGTTCATCGACGGCATCGTCCTGCTCGTCGGCAACCCGCGGGACGCCCAGGGACGCCCCCTGCGCTGAGCGTGCCGGTGCGCCTCGGCGACGCGCAGACGACGCCCGATGTCATAGGCACTTAACTCTAGTGATACAGTAGCCTTTCGCGTCGACGGTCGGCGCGCTCCAAGGAGGCTGCGATGGGTCCCGTGATCGGCTACGTGCCGGGTGCTTTCGACCTGTTCCACATCGGTCACCTCAACGCCCTGCGCCAGGCGCGCCAGTGGTGCGACGTGCTGGTCGCCGGCGTCGTCGCCGACGAGGTGTGCCTGGAGACCAAGGGTGTGCAGCCGACCGTCCCGCTCGCCGAGCGGCTGGAGATCGTCGAGGCCATCGGCATCGTCGACGCGGTCTACGCCGAGGAGACCCCGAGCAAGACCGACTCGTGGCGCGACGTGGGATTCCACCGGATCTTCAAGGGTGACGACTGGGAAGGCACCGCCAAGGGCCTGCGCCTGGAGCAGGAGATGGCGGCGCTCGGCGTCGAGGTCACCTACTTCCCCTACACCCTGCAGACCTCCTCCACCGCGCTGCGCAAGGCGCTCGCGCACCGCGGGGCGTCATGACGGTCGTCTCCGACGACGGCCTGCTGCTGCCGTCGACGACGCGCCCCTTCCTCGTGGAGATCGACGGGCACTACGTGTGGTCCCTCACTCCCGAGCGCGACGGGGTGCGGCAGGGCGCCGAGGTGCTCGTGCCGTGGCCGGGCGTGCTGCGCCCTTACCTCTCCGGCCGGGGGCGGGTGCGCGTGGCCGACACCACCGGCGACCAGGTCCTCTACGACGACGAGGCTGTCCTCGGCGACGGCGAGGGCAACCTCGCGGTCGTGGACCGAGCCGGCAACCGGCTGTGCGTGGACAAGGTCGGTCACCTGACCCGCTCCTTCGAGGCGACCGCCGAGACGGTGCGCGAGGAGATCCTGGCCGGCACCCAGCGCGCGGTCAACGACCTGCTCGTGCACGGCGGGGTGAACGCCTACCTCAACTACGGCGCGCTGCTCGGTGCCTTCCGCGAGGGCCGGATGCTGGCCCACGACTCCGACACCGACCTGTGCTACCTCTCCGACCACAGGCTCGCCGGCCGACATCATCGCCGAGTCCTACCGGATCACCCGGGCCATGCGGGCCCAGGGCTGGAACCTGCTGCGCATGTCGGGTGGGGACATCAAGTCTGCTGCTGCCGCTCTCCGACGGCCGCACCTGCCACATCGACGTCTTCGTGGCCTTCCACGTCGAGGGCACCTTCTTCCAGGCTCGGCAATCGCAGCGGCGACCTGCCGCGCTCCGCGATCGAGCCGTTCTCGACGATCGAGTCTGCACGGCTTCTCCTTCCCGGCGCCGCGCGACCCGGAGGCGATGCTGGCCTTCCTCTACGGCCCCGACTGGCGCACGCCCGACCCCTCCTTCCGCTACGCCGACCCCGCCGCCGGCGTACGACGCCTCGACGGCTGGCTGCGCGGCTTCCGCAGCGAGATGGGCCTGTGGACCGGCTTCCTCAACGGCCCTGGTGCCCGCGCGGTCGACACCGCGCCGTCGGCGTTCGCACGCTGGGTCGAGCCCCAGGACCGGTGACCTCGGCGTGAGCGACCTCGGCACCGGCACCGGCCGCGACGCCCTGTGGTTCGCCCAGCGGGGGCACCGCACCGAGGCGCTGGACTTCTCCCGTGGCGGTGTGGGACAGGTGCGCCGCAAGGCCGCGCGTGCCCAGGCTCGCGGTGCGCACCGAGCAGGCTGATCCTCGGTGAGCCTGCGATCCACCCTGAGCCACGGCGCGCGCCTGGCCCGCGACCCGCGCCACCTCTACGCCCGGCACCTGCTGGGCTGCCTCGACGAGGCCGCTCAGGGCCAGGCTCTGGACGCTCGCCCGGATGGCGCTGCGGCCCGGCGGCGGCAAAGCTTGTTCCTGGAATTCTCGGCGGCCCACGGCGCCCCCGACGGGGCCGCCGGAACGCCGGGCGCCCCGGACGGGTTGGTCCGCCGGGTCGACCCGGAGCGGGTGCGTGCGGCCATCGAGGCCTCGGGAGGCGTGGTGGAGCAGGCGATCGTCGTACCGGGCGAGGACATGCTGGGCACCTTCGACCCCGTCGTCTGCCGGATCCGGGCCGCCTGGCCCGCTCGTACCACCCACACCCCGAGGGGGACCCGATGAGCACCCACGAGATCAGGACCAGGATCCGCGCCCAGGCCCGCGAGCACCTGCCCGCGCCGGTCGTGGAGCGGATCCGCAACCGCGGCAGCCGCAGCACCCTGCTGGACCGGGTCGCGGCCCTGGAGGCCGAGGTGCAGGAGAACCGCCAGGCTCAACCGGCGCATCGCCGGGTCTCACCGACGTCGTCGCCGAGTCTGCTGATCCCGCTGGAGGCGCGCGACCAGGCGAAGGTCGACGAGGTGCTGGCCCGCTACAAGCAGGGCCTCTGAGCCCTGCGGCCGGGACCTAGGGACTCGTCACGAAGTCGATCAGGCTCCTCGACCCGCCCGAGCAGGGCAGGGTCGAGGTCCTGGAAGCCGCGGACACCACCGAGCACGTGCTTCCACGCCCGGGCGATGTCGGCCTGGTCGCGGTGCGGCCAGCCGAGTCGCTGGCAGGTGCCCCTCTTCCAGTCGATGCCCTTGGGCACCTTCGGCCAGGCGGCGAACCCCAGCCGCTCGGGCTTGACCGCCTGCCAGATGTCGATGAACGGGTGCCCGACGATCAGCACGTCCTTGCCCACCGGAGACTTCATGATGCCCTGGGCGATCCGGCTCTCCTTGGAGCCGGCGACCAGGTGGTCGACGAGCACGCCGACCCGGCGGTTCGGGCCGGGCTTGAAGTCGCGCAGGTGGTCGGCGAGGTCGTCGACGCCGCCGAGGTACTCCACCACCACGCCCTCGATCCGCAGGTCGTCGCCCCAGACCTTCTCGACCAGACTCGGCGTCGTGCCGGCCCTCGACGAAGATCCGGCTCGCCCGGGCGACCCGCGCCTTCGCGTCGTGCACGGCGATCGAGCCGCTGGCGGTGCGGGTCGGCTTCTCCGGGCCCTTCTGCGTGATCGGCGCGGTGAGGACCACGGGCTTGCCCTCCAGCAGGAAGCCCGTCCCCAGCGGGAAGGTGCGACGCTTGCCGCGCCGGTCCTCCAGGGTCAGCACGTGCAGGTCCCGGTCCACGGCCACGATCTCACCGCACCAGTCGGTGGTGACCTCCTCGACGACCAGGCCGAGGTCAGCCGGCGTCTCCACGGCGCGCCCCCGCTTCGGGGCCTTCCAGTCTCCCGACAGCACGTCGGTCCCGTAGCGATCCACGACGGACCAGCCTAGGCGCGGCGCGGTCGTGCGAGGGCTCCTGACACACGTGGCACCGCACATTCTGGTCGTGATCCGGCCCGATCGACGACCAGGATGTCCGGTACGACGCTCAGGCGAGGGGGAGCCTGGCGGCGCGCCCGGGGGAGCGTGGCGTAGGCCCGCTGGATGGCGTGGTGCAGTGCCTCGTCGGGGAAGGGCCACTGCGCCGACGCCAGCGCCTCCGCCTCCGGCACCCCGCGCGCCGCCAGGCTCGCGCAGGGTCTCCGCCACCGCACGGAGGTCGTCGCACTGCCGCTCCACGAATTGGCGGTCCACCACCTTCCCGTGCCCCGGTACGACGACGGTCGACGCGGTCGCGAGGCCGAGCACCAGGTCCAGGGTCTGCGGCCACTCCAGCGGCCACGAGTCGGTGCCGATCGACGGCGGCGCGGACTCCTCGACCAGGTCGCCCACCAGGAGCACGTCCGCGTCGGGGACCCGGACGACCAGGTCGCCGGCGGTGTGGCCCCGGCCGGGGTGGACGAGCTCGACCTGGCGGTCGCCGAGGTCGATCACGGCCGCGCTGGAGAAGGTCGTCTCGGCCGGGGGAGCGGCGGGATCGGTCCGCGCGGCGGCCTCCTCGGTCGCGTGGACCGGCGGGTCGTCGTACCGCTCGCGGAAGGTGGCGTTGCCGAGCACGTGGTCGAAGTGGTCGTGGGTGTTGACGACCGCGACCACGGAGCCCGCGCCGAGGTCGCCGATGGCCGCGATCGCGGCCCGCGCCTGCGCGGCGGTGGCGAGGGTGTCGACCACGACGATGCCGCGCTCGCCCCCGATGGCGATCAGGTTGACGTCGTACGACGGCTCGCGGCGGACCCAGACCCGGTCGGCGACCTCGGTGAACGGCATCCGCCCACCGTAACGGGCCGACGCGCCCGGTGCGTCGGCTCAGAGACCGCTCCGGAGAGCCGCCCGGCCCAGGGGGCTCGGCCCATGCAACTCAGCAGAGGCCGGCGTGGAGGCTCGGTGCGGAGCAGGCTCGCCGAGCTCGGGCGCGGTCCGTGCGGGTCGCGGGAAGCGCAGGCTCGGCCTGGTGCGAGCCGCTGACGTCGACCCACTGCAGGAGGACGCCGGAGGCGCTCAGGCCGGTGAGCCTGGACCCCGATGACCTCGCCGAGGCGGGTGCCGGTGCGGGTGGCGATGGCGCGGCGCAGGCTCGTCCTGGTGGCACTGGTTGGCGTGCTCGGTCGAGCGCTGCAGGAAGCCGCGGTTGAGCTCGAGCCCGGGCGCGGTGAACGCCGCCAGCGGCACCCGGATCCGGGCCTCGTCGGGTCCGTGGCCGGGCCGGGCGAGCAGGGCGAAGTCGAGGTGCAGCAGCACCCGCACCCGGACCTCGCTGCAGCACTCGCACTCCTCGAGGCCGGCCGCCTCGAGCCGGCCGGACAGGGTCAGCGTCGCCGCGCGCTCCGCGGAGCCGGGCCGGCCCAGCCCGCTGTGCAGGGTGAGCAGCGCGCCGCGCCCGTCGGTGGCGGCGATCGCCAGGGCGGCGTCCGCGGGGCAGGAGAAGACCGGGCGGCCCTCCTGCTCCTGCATCTCCAGGTGCGCGTCGGCGAGGCCCTCGGTGACGTCGTCGATCCCGTCGACCACCAGCCGTACGTCGGACGGGCAGGCCAGGATGCTGCGGGCCGCGGCGGCCGGGCGCTGGACGTCGGTGCGGCCGGCGTGGATGCCGGGGTCGAGGGACATGCCGTCTCCCTTGGTCGAGTGATCGAGCCTGTTTAGGTGAGCCTAACCTACTCCTCGACCCGAGCAAAGCAGTGTCTCGCCGGTCCTGCCGATCGGGGGAGTGGTGGGTAGGCTTGGCACTCCGGTCAGTGGAGTGCCAGAGGTGCGAGGAGGCGGCATGCAGGAGGAGCGTCGGCTCGCCGTGCTGCGCGCCATCGTCGAGGACTACGTCTCGACCGAGGAGCCGGTCGGCTCCAAGGCCCTGGTCGAGCGGCACAGCCTCAACGTCTCGCCCGCGACCATCCGCAACGACATGGCGGCGCTGGAGGACGAGGGCTACCTCACCCAGCCGCACACCAGCGCCGGCCGGGTGCCGACCGACAAGGGCTACCGGCTCTTCGTCGACCGGCTCTCCACCGTCAAGCCGACGACGGTCGCCGAGCGGCGCGCGATCGCGAGCTTCCTCGACGGCGCGGTCGACCTCGACGACGTGGTGCACCGCTCGGTCCGCCTGCTCGCGCAGGCTGACCCGGCAGGTCGCCGTCGTGCAGTACCCCACGCTCTCGCGCTCCACCGTGCGGCACGTGGAGATCGTCGCGCTCACCCCGACCCGGCTGCTGCTCGTGCTCATCCTCAGCACCGGCCGGGTCGAGCAGCGGCACGTCGAGTACCGACGCCGAGTCGGCCGAGGAGGACCTCGCGGCCCTGCGCTCACGGGTCAACCTGGCCGCGACCGGCGAGGTCATCGGCGACGCGGCCACCGCGCTCGGCGACCTCGTCCGCGAGGACGCCCCGGACGCGACCCAGGCGGTCGTCGAGGCCCTGGTCGAGGCGATGAGCGACCACCGCTCCGACGAGCGGATCATGGTCGGCGGCACCGCCAACCTGGCCCGGTTCGGCGACAGCCTTCGAGACCTCCGTACGCCCCCTGCTCGAGGCGCTGGAGGAGCAGGTGGTGCTGCTCAAGCCTGCTCGGCGAGGCGACCACGGGCGGCGCGGTGACGGTGCGGATCGGCGCCGAGGGCCCCTATCAGTCGCTGTCCTCGACGAGCGTCGTGGCGACCGGCTACGGCCCCGACGACGCCCTGGCGTCGCTCGGGATCGTCGGCCCCACCCGGATGGACTACCCAGGAACGATGGCGGCGGTGCGCGCGGTGGCGCGCTACGTCTCGCGCATCCTCGACGAGAGCCTGAGAAGAAGAGAAGTGAGTCAAGACCTCTACGAGTCTGCTCGGTGTGGCCCGCGACGCGGACGCCGACACCATCAAGAAGGCCTACCGCAAGGCTGGCCCGGCAGGCTGCATCCCGACGTCAACCCCGACGAGGAGAGCCAGGAGCGGTTCAAGCAGGTCACCGCGGCCTACGAGATCCTCTCCGACCCGCAGAAGCGCGCCTCCTACGACCGCGGCGGCGACCCGTTCGGCGGTGGCTTCGGCGGCGGCCAGGGTGCCGGCTTCTCCTTCACCGACATCATGGACGCCTTCTTCGGCGGCCAGGGCGGCCCGGGGGCGCCGGTGGCCGCGGCCCCCGTCCCCGCGTACGACGCGGCCAGGACGCGCTCATCCGGCTGGAGGTCGATCTCGCCGAGGCGGCCTTCGGCGTCTCCCGCGAGCTCAAGGTCGACACCGCCGTGCGCTGCACCACCTGCGGCGGGGACGGCGCGGCCCCGGGCAGCCAGCCGGTGCCCTGCGAGACCTGTCGCGGCGCCGGTGAGGTCGCGCACGTGCAGCGCTCCTTCCTGGGCGAGATCCGCACCCTGCGCCCGTGCGCGGCCTGCCGCGGCTACGGCTCGATCATCCCGGACCCCTGCCGCGAGTGCGCGGGTGACGGCCGGGTCCGCTCGCGCCGCTCGCTGACCGTGAAGATCCCCGCGGGCGTCGACACCGGCACCCGCGTCCAGGCTCAGCGAGCAGGGCGAGGTCGGCCCCGGCGGAGGCCCCGCCGGCGACCTCTACGTCGAGATCCACGTCGCCGCGCACCCGACGTTCTCCCGGCACGGCAACGACCTGCACTGCACGGTCTCGGTGCCGATGACCGCGGGCGCGCTGGGCACGACGATCCAGATGCCGACCCTGGAGGCGGACCTGCCCGACGCCGAGGACGCCGGGCTGGAGACCGCCTTCGAGTCTGCCCATCCCGGCCGGCACCCAGTCGGGCCACGAGGTGGTGCTGCGCGGCAGGGGCGTGCCCGGCCTGCGCGGCGGGCGCGGCGACCTCGTCGTCGCGATCGCCGTCGAGACCCCGACCCGGCTGGACCCGCGCCAGGAGGAGCTGCTGCGCGAGCCTGGCCGCGATCCGCGGCGAGGAGCAGCCGACCGGTGACGTGCGCCCGGCGCACAAGTCCGTCTTCGGCCGGCTCCGCGACGCGTTCACCGCCCACTGAGATGACCCTCCCGCAGCACCTCGTCCCGTCGCTGCTCGGTGTGACACCGGGTGACGCGGTGAGGGTGGAGGGCGACGAGGCCCACCACGCCGTCGTCGTACGACGCCTGCGGGTCGGGGAGGCGCTGCTGCTCACCGACGGCTCCGGCCGGCTGGTGACCGGCGAGGTCAGCGAGACGAGCAAGCGGTCGTTCACCGTGGTGGCGACGGCGGTCGAGGACCTCGCCGAGCCGCGCCCGCGGGTCACCGTCGTGCAGGCGCTGCCGAAGGGCGAGCGCGGCGAGCCTGGCGGTCGAGGTGCTCACCGAGATCGGCGTCGCGCGGATCGTGCCGTGGGCGGCTGCCCGCAGCGTCGCGGTCTGGAAGGGCGAGCGTGCCGCGAGGTCGCTCGCCAAGTGGCAGGCCACCGCGCGCGAGGCCGCCAAGCAGTCGCGCCGGGCCTGGCACCCCGAGGTGGTGCCGCTGGCCAGCACCGCCGAGGTCACCGCGCTGGTGGCGGAGGCCGACGTGGCCCTGGTGCTGCACGAGGACGCCACCGAGCCGCTGGGCGCGCTCGCGCTGCCCGACGACGGGGAGGTCCTGGTCGTGGTGGGCCCCGAGGGTGGGCTCACCGAGGACGAGGTGACCGGCTTCGTGGCGGCCGGCGCGGTCGCCGTACGACTGGGCAGCGAGGTGCTGCGCACCTCCACCGCCGGGGTGGCCGCCGTCGCCGCAGTGCTCTCCCGCACGGCCCGCTGGGGCGGCTGAGGCTCAGCGGGCGAGCAGCGCCTCGACCCGGTCGACCTCCTCGTCGAGCCTCGCCCCTCTCCCTCCTCGAGAGCGGCCGCAGGATCTCGCCGAGCACGACCTTGCCGTCCTCGACCCGCCACAGGCCCTCCAGCCAGCCGTCGGCGAAGAGGGCGTTCGCCCGGGCGCCGCTGACGCCCATCCAGGTGGTGCGCCGCTCCGGCTCGGTGACCCGGTCGCGGCCGGCGTGGGAGAGCCAGACGTTGTCGTAGGTGCCGAGCAGGCGGACCGGCGCGGGCGTGTCCTCCTCCGCGACCGGGGCGCCCTCGACGTCGTAGAGCGGCTTGCCGTCGGGGCCCTCGTGCCGGACGAGGTCGTCCATCGCCTTGAGCACCGGCACGAGGCGGGTGATGCCGGACCAGGTCGTCACGTCGGCGGCCGTGGCCGGGCCGAAGGCGCGCAGGTAGCGCCGCACGAGGTCCGGTACGTCGGGTGTGCCCAGCGGCGCGCCCAGCCAGCGCTCGGCGAAGTCGTAGGCCACCGCGGTCGATCCCTCCGGCTTCCAGCACCCGCGCGGTGGCAGGCTGGACCAGGATCTCGGCGACCCGGGCCACCTGGCCGAGCCTGCGCCGCGGTGTACGCCGGGAAGTGCTCGGTCAGCGCCGCCCCGAGCGCACGCTGGGGCAGCGGCCCGTCGGCGAGCACGGTGCGCACGGCGTCGGCGAACGCGTCGCGGTCCACCTCGCGCGCCGTGCCGATCGTCTGGCTCATCCGCAGGCTCGCGGTCGCGCACCGGCGCCGCCCAGACCGGCACGGTGAGCGCGTCGCCGGGCAGGTGCAGGTGGACGGTGTCGCGCAGGCTGAGGATCCGCGCCATCGTGCGCTGCTCCAGCGCGTCGCTGACCTCGCGCGGGTCGAAGGCGCGCAGCCGCGCCGCCAGGGACAGGTACGGCGGCATCGACTCCTGCGCCTGCAGGCCCACCAGGTGCGCGACCATCGCGGCGGGTGTGCTGTCCACCCGCTCCAGCAGGTGCTGGCGCAGCAGCAGCGTGCGGTTGAGCCGCCGGCGGGTGAACCTCACTCGACCGTGATCCGCTTGGTGTCCTCGGTCGGGCCGTCGCCCTCTCCGTCGGACGGGTCGTCGGTGGCCGCGGTGAAGGTGTAGCGACCGGGGGCGAGGTCGCCGAGGTCGATCTTCGTCGTGAACGGGTAGAGCCTGTCCACCCATCCCTCGGCGGTCGCGAAGCCCTTCCGCACGACCTTGCCGGTGCTGTCGGTGATCGTCCACGGCACCGTCGCCTCGGCGGAGCCTGGCCCGTCCGGTGGCGGTGAAGGAGCCGCGGACCGCGGTGCCCTCGGCGGGCTCGGTGACGTTGACGAGGGCGAGGACGTCGGGCTCGGGGCGTGCGGTGAGCCCCTTGGTGGCGTCGACGCCGAGCAGGGTCGGGGCGGGCTTGCCGCGGAGGGTGACCCGTACCGGCAGGCGCTTCGCGGCAGTGCCCTGGAGCGTGTAGACGAGCCTGCTGCACGGCCAGGGTGGCCTGATCGGCGTCGAGCGCGCCGCGGCCCAGCCACGCCCGGTCCGGTACGTCGACGACGATCGCGGTCGTCGTACGGCTCACCGCGGCGAGGCGTCCGCTCGGCCACAGCGTGCGGTAGTCCGGGTCCACCGGGTCGCCGCTGGTGACCGCGGCCGCCGCGGCGACGAGCGGGTCCACGCCGGAGGCCTGGGTGAACTCCCGGAACAGCCGGTCGCCCTGCGGCGTGTCGCCGACGTAGTAGACGGGGACCACGGCCGGCTTGTCCGCCGGCGTGGGCTCCGGTGCGCTCGCCGACGGGCTCGCGCTGGTGCTGCCCGCCGCGGGAGCGGGCTCGTCGTCGTCGCCGCAGCCGGCGAGCAGCCCGGCGCCCAGGAGGGCGAGCGCCAGCCCCGCAGCGGTACGGCGGAGGGGGTCGGCATGGGAGCGATCCTGTCGGAAGGGCGCGGCGAGTCAGCGGACCGTGACGGTCCGCGTGTCGGCGGCGGCTGGCCGGTCGCCGCCGAAGACCCTGATGACGTAGCGGCCCGGGCGCAGGCCGCCGAGGTCGAGGTCCATCGACCACGTGAGGTCGGCGACGGGCGTCGTACCGGCCTGGACGGTGGTGCCACCGGAGCGCAGGCTCCCAGGCCACCGTGCGCAGCGGATCGTGCGGCGCGACCCGGCCCCGGACGGGGAGCACCCCCGCGACGACGAGGCCCTCGACGGGGTCGCTGATGTTGACCGGCGCCACCACCCGGTCGTCGCGGCGGTACTCCGCCCACGAGCCGTCGGCGCCGCGGAAGACGACCGGCGCCACCGACTGCAGCACCCCCTGCACGGTGTGCACCGCCTGCTGCCCAGTGATCTGGTCGGGCACGGTGTCCACCCCGAGCCGGACCTCGATCCGGCCGCCGTCGACCCGGACCTCGCGGAAGGCGCCGTCGGGCCAGGCCGTGGCGTAGTCGGGGTCCTCCGGGCCGGCGTCGGTCTCGAGGCGGCGCAGGGCGGCGAGCGCGCGCTGGGTGTCGGGCCCGGCGTCGACCACCTGGAACTCGCGGTAGAGCCTGCGCGTGGTGCACGAAGTACGTCCCGACCACCGCCTCCTGGGGAGCCGTCGCCACCGGGGGCTCGTCGTGGCCGCGCAGACCGAGGGTGCTCACCAGGGCGATCCCGCCGACCACGGCGGCGGTCGCGATGCCGGCGGAGAGCACGACGAGCGGCCGGCGTCGCCGCCGCGGGGGAGCGGTGCGCCGCCGGATCTCGCCGAGCCGGTCGTGCGGGGCCAGGTCGTCGACCGCGTCGCTGAGCAGCCGGCGCAGGTCGTCGTCGGGGTGGGACATCACAGGCCGTCCTTCTGGTGCGGGGCGAGCAGCGGGCGCAGGGCCGCACTGCCGCGGGACGCGTGGCTCTTGACCGCGCCCCTGCTGATGCCGAGGGTCTCGGCGATCTCCGACTCCGAGAGGTCGAGGTAGTAGCGCAGCGCGAGGACCTCGCGCTGGCGCCGGGGGAGGCGCTGCAGGGCGTCGAGCACCGCGCGCCGGCGGCTGTCGGCGAGCACCGGCTCGTCGGCCGGTGGCGCCTCGTCGATCCGGTGCTGCCGGGCCAGGTGCCGCTGCACCACCCCGCGGTGCCGCAGTGCCGAGCGGGAGCGGTTGACCACCGTCCGGCGCAGGTACGCCGGCGCGCGCTCCGGGTCCTCGAGCCTGCGCCCAGCGCCGGTGCATCTCCACGAACGCGTCCTGGACCACCTCCTCGGCCTGGCCCAGGTCGCGCACCAGGAGCACCGAGAGGCGCACGAGTCTGGTCCCAGTGGGCGACGTACAGGTGCTCCAGGGCGGTGTCGGCGTCGGTCATCGCAGGCCCGGCCGTCCCGGCGGCGGGACCGCCGGGGGAGAGGTGGGGAGCGCCGAGCACCGCATGGACCGTCACGGTAGTTCCACGCCCCAGTGACCCGAACGGTTGACACCGGTTCCGGTCGATCTGGGAAGGTGGCGACGTGAGCGCCGACGCCGACTGCCTGTTCTGCAAGATCGTCGCCGGGGACGTGCCCGCGGACGTCGTCCACAGCAGCGAGCGGACCGTCGCGTTCCGCGACATCAACCCGCAGGCCCCGCTGCACGTCCTCGTCGTGCCCCGCCACCACGAGCCCAACGCCGCCGCGACGGCGAGCGCGGACCCGCTCGACCTGGCCGAGATCGCCATCACGGCCCGCGCCGTCGCCGCCGCCGAGGGGTACGACGACTACCGGCTCGTCTTCAACACCGGTGCCGGCGCGCAGCAGACCGTCTTCCACACGCACTGCCACGTGATCGCCGGCCGCGAGTCGACCTGGCCGCCCGGCTGAGCAGGTCATGGGGGAGGCACCGGCGGGTTTCGGGGACGCCCTCGCCGCGGCGATGCGCCGGCGGGGCATGGCCCTCAGCGAGCCTGCGCGAGCGGCTGCGGGGTCGCGGGCACAAGGTCTCGTTGACCACCCTGTCGTACTGGCGCTCGGGCCAGCGCACCCCCGACCGGCGCCCCTCGCTCGAGGCGATCGGTGAGATCGAGGCGATCCTCGGGCTCAAGGAGAACGACCTGCTGCACCGGCTTCCCGGGCCGCGCCGGCGCCGGGCAGGCGATCCGGTGCCCTTCGACGAGTCTGCTGCTGGGCTACGCGACGGTCGAGCCGGCCGTCACCGAGGGCGACGTGTTCCGGGTGACGGCCCACCTCACGGCCGACGTCAACGAACGCGGCGAGACTCGTCTGCGGGCGGTTGCGCCAGGCTCGTCGTCGCCGACCGCGAGGGTGTCACCGGCTTCACCCTCTTCCACGGCCCTGCCGCCGAGGACGAGGAGAACCGCACCGTGGTGCTGCCGGCCGCCGGGTGCGGGGTCGAGGACGTGCGGGACCTCGAGCACGGCATCCGCTCCACGTGGGTCGTCTTCGAGCGGCCGCTGCGGATGGGCGAGGCGGCGATGACCGAGGTGAAGATCCGCAACACCGACGGCGCCCCGCCCGACCTCGACCAGGAGTACGCCTTCGCCGCCGAGCAGCGCCTCGAGGAGGCCGTCGTCTGGGTGCGCTTCCATCCCGACCGGGTGCCGGCGCGGGTGTGGCTGTTCTTCTCCGAGGCCGGCCTGCGCCACGAGTGGGAGGTCCCGCTCGACGGCGCGCGGAGCATCCACCACCGCCAGACCGACTTCGGGCCGGGGACGCTCGGCGCGCGCTGGGAGTGGTGAGCGGCGGCCGAGGGGGAAACGAGCCTGGGCGGGTGGGGCCGGCTCCCGTAGCATGGAGGCGACCGTTCGTCGTACTGAAAGGCCGCCCGCACCGGGCATCCATGACCGACTCCACCCCCACCCCCATCGGCTCCACCCGCCACACCGTCGTGGTGCCCAACAGCATCGACATGGTCACGCTCTTCGGGCCCGGCGACGAGCACCTCGGCATCATCGAGAAGCAGTTCGGTGTCCAGGTGCACGTGCGCGGCAACCGCGTCACGCTCAGCGGCGACCCGCACGAGTCGGAGCTCGCCGAGAAGCCTCATCGAGGAGCCTCGTCGCCCTGCTGCGCACCGGCCAGGGCATCACGCCCGAGGTCGTCGAGCGCGTCGAGGCGATGCTGCGCGCGCAGACCGCGACCTCCGAGCGTCCCGCCGAGGTGCTCTCGGTCAACATCCTCAGCAACCGCGGCCGCTCGATCCGCCCCAAGACGCTCAACCAGAAGCGGTACGTCGAGACGATCGACAACCACACGATCACCTTCGGGATCGGCCCGGCGGGCACCGGCAAGACCTACCTCGCGATGGCGAAGGCCGTGCAGGCGCTGCAGGCCAAGCAGGTCAACCGGATCATCCTCACCCGCCCGGCGGTCGAGGCCGGCGAGCGGCTGGGCTACCTGCCCGGCACGCTCAGCGAGAAGATCGACCCCTACCTGCGCCCGCTCTACGACGCCCTGCACGACATGCTCGACCCCGAGTCGGTGCCGAAGTCTGCTCGCCGCCGGCACCATCGAGGTGGCGCCGCTGGCCTACATGCGCGGCCGCTCGCTCAACGACTCCTTCATCATCCTCGACGAGGCGCAGAACACCACGCCCGAGCAGATGAAGATGTTCCTCACCCGGCTCGGCTTCGGCTCCAAGATCGTGGTCACCGGCGACGTCACCCAGGTGGACCTGCCCTCGGGCACCACCTCGGGGCTGCGGATCGTGGAGGACATCCTCGACGGCGTCGAGGACCTCGCCTTCGTCCGGCTCACCAGCCACGACGTCGTCCGGCACAAGGCTGGTCGCGCGGATCGTGGCGGCCTACGACGACTTCGACGCCAAGAAGGAAGCCAAGCGCGAGCCTGCGCCAGCAGCGCCGGTTCGAGGCGCCGAAGGCCGGCGAGGGGGACGACACCGAGTGAGCATCGAGATCCTCGACGAGGCCGGCAGCGGCCTCGACGTGAAGCACTTCGCCCGGCTGTCGCGCTTCGTGATGGACCAGATGCGCGTGCACCCGCTCGCGGAGCCTGTGCATCAAGGCCGTCGACGAGGACACCATCGCCGGGTCTCAACGCCCGGTGGATGGACAAGGAGGGCCCCACCGACGTGCTGGCCTTCCCGATGGACGAGCCTGCGTCCCGGCCTGGTCAACGAGGAGCCCGAGGAGGGCGTGCTCGGTGACCTGGTGCTCTGCGTCGCCGTCGCCGAGCGGCAGGGCGAGAGCGCCGGCCACGGCACGCAGGCGGAGCCTGGGTCGCTGACGACCCACGGCATCCTGCACCTGCTCGGCTACGACCACGCGGAGCCCGAGGAGCACAAGGTGATGTTCGGTCTGCAGGACCAGGCTCCTCGCGCAGTGGCGCGCGCTCCCTCGATGATCGGCGACAGTCTCTGGCCGCTCGGTGCAGCGGCCGTCCTCGTCGTGCTCGCCGGGCTGTTCGCCGCTGCGGATGCCGCCCTGGCGGGCTTCTCCCGCGCCCGCGCCCTGGAGGCTCCTCGCCGAGGGGCGCGGCGGCGCGAAACGGCTGGTGACCGTCCTGGAGGACGCGCCCCGCCACCTCAACACCGCGCTGCTGCTGCAGACTGTTGTGCGAGATCGCTGCCATCGTCGTCGTCACGCTCTACGTCGACGACCACCTCGACGCCTCGTGGTGGGCCCGCGCCGGGCTGTCCCTGGCCGTGATGCTGGTCGTCTCCTTCGTGGTCATCGGCGTCGCTCCGCGCACCGTCGGGCGCCAGCACTCCGAGAGCGTCGCGGTCTGGTCGGCATGGCCGCTCTCCGCGCTGACGACCGTGCTCGGCCCGGTGCCGCGGCTGCTCATCGCCGTCGGCAACGCGATCACCCCCGGTCGGGGCTTCCGCGAAGGGCCCTTCCAGACCGAGACCGAGCCTGCGCGAGCCTGGTCGACATCGCCGAGGCCAGCGAGCCTGATCGAGGCCGACGAGCGGAAGATGATCCACTCCGTCTTCGACCTCGGCGACACCACCGTGCGCGAGGTGATGGTCCCGCGCGGCGACGTGGTCTACATCGAGGCCCACAAGAACCTGCGCCAGACCAAGTCCCTGTTCCTGCGCTCGGGCTTCTCCCGGATGCCGGTGATCGGGGAGAACCTCGACGACGTGCGCGGCTTCGCCTATCTCAAGGACGTCGTGCGACGCGACTTCGAGGACCCCGACATCGAGGTCACCCAGAAGGTCGAGGAGGTCATGCGGCCGGTGCACTGGGTGCCCGAGTCCAAGCCCGTCGACGACCTGCTCCGCGAGATGCAGGCTCGGCGCCAGCACGTCGCCATCGTCGTCGACGAGTACGGCGGCACGGCCGGCCTGATCACCATCGAGGACCTGCTGGAGGAGATCGTCGGCGAGATCACCGACGAGTTCGACGAGGCCGAGGTCGAGGTCGAGCAGATCGGCGGTGCTGCCGACGGCATGGTCCGGGTGTCCTCGCGCTACCCGGTGGACGACCTGGACGAGATCTTCGGCTTCGACATCGAGGAGGAGGACGTCGACTCGGTCGGCGGCCTGCTCGCCAAGCACCTCGGCCGGGTCCCGATCCCCGGCTCGGTCGTGGAGGCCCACGGCCTGCGCTTCGAGGCCGAGCAGTCCGCCGGCCGCCGCAACAAGATCGGCACCGTGCTGATCTCGCGGGTGGTCGACCAGCCGGTCACCGAGGGCTGAGCGCCCAGGGGTCCTCGCGCCGCCACACGGTGGGGAGGTGCAGGCCGACGCCCTGCGCCGCGGCCAGGTCGCCGAGGACCCCCATCGTGACGTCGAGGTCGTCCCCGGCGTACGGCAGCGCGCGCAGGGGCTGGTCGAGGGGGCGGAAGAAGTCGTCCCAGTGGGTCAGCACCACCTCGCGGGCGCCCACCGTCTCGACGGTCTCGGCCCAGTAGGTGCGCAGGTAGTCCTCGCTCTGCACGCCGAGCCTGGCCGACGCCGAGGTAGGCGACGTCGGCCTGCCGCCCGGCCAGCGAGCCGGCCCGGAAGCCGGCGCTGCCCTGGACCAGGGCGCTGCGCCCGGAGGCGTGCTCGACGAGGATCGACCAGGCCTCGCCGCAGCGGTAGGCCCCCGTCTTGACCGGCGGTACGACGGGTGCGTCGATCGTCCCCGGGAAGCGGTCCGGCGGGCAGTGCTCGGACTCGATCCAGGTCACCGTGAAGGCGCCGAAGGTCTCCGCCACGCCGGGCGTCACGACCCTGACCCGGTCGGCCGGGAGCCCGCCGCCGTGCCCGACGTTCGCGGTGGAGGTGCCGCCGGCCAGGACGGCGCCGGTGCGGGCGGCGACCGCCGCGGAGTCCATCGCGTGGTCGAAGTGGGTGTGCACGGGCGTCACCAGGGCGAGCCGGTCGATCCCGGCTCGCCCCAGCACCGCGTCGATGCGCGCCTCGTCGGGCGCGATCGGCCGTAGCAGGACCTTCGGCAGCGACGGCCTGGAGAAGAACCCGTCGGTCAGCAGGGCCGTCTCGCCGTCGTCGAGCAACAGGCTGCTGACGCCGAGGAAGGTCACGGCGAAGGAGCCGGTCGCCTCCGGTACGTCGAACCGCTCGGCGTACCGCCCGATGTCGGGGCGGCCCGGCTTGAGCCGCATCAGGCCCCCGGCACGATCCGGATGTCGCGCACCGCGCCGTCGCCGAGCGCGTCCAGCGCCTCCCGGTAGGCCGCGGAGTCGTGCGCGGCGACGGCCGCCTCGACGCTCTCGAACTCGATGACGACGACCCGCTGCTCGATCCCCGCCTCGTAGACCTGCTCCGGCAGGCCGCGGGCGAGGAACCGGGCGCCGTGCGCGACGAGGGCAGGACCGGCGAGACTCGGCGTAGGCCGCCATCTTCGCCTCGTCGGTGACGTCGCGGTAGTTGCTGATCCAGTAGGCAGGCATGGCTCCATCCTGCCGCACCGGGTGTTGGCGCACCGTCGGTGTCCGGTTCACCGGCGGGTGGTGGGATGCGCCCATGATCAAGGCTCTCGGGATCTCTCCTCGCCCTGCCCGCCGCCCTCCTGGCCGTCCTGCCCGTGGCCGCGCCCGCCCGGGCCGCGACGCCGCCGTCGAAGACCCAGTGGCTCGCCGACGTCGACCGTGCCCTCGACGGCGCGAGCGACTACCTCGACACCCGCGCGAGCGAGGGTGGGCGCGACCTGGCGATCGTGCTGGACATCGACAACACCTCGCTGGAGACCTACTACGACGAGGGCACCGCGACGCCGCAGGTGCTCGCCCTGGCGGAGAAGGCCCGTTCCCTGGGCTACTCGGTGCTCGTCGCGACGTACCGGTCGGACACGCGAGGCGCCCGCGCCGACCTCGAGGCAGCGGGCTACACGGTCGACGGGGTCTGCGGCCGGATCTCCGGGGAGTCCGGAGCGGCCACCACCAAGCAGCGCTGCCGGGCGGCGTACGCCGACGAGGGCTACACGATCACCGCGAACATCGGCAACCGGCCCACCGACATGGCCGGGGAGAACTACGAGCGCGGCTTCCAGGCTCCCCGACTACGACGGCGGCCTGTCCTGAGCGCGCGGAGAGGCTCTGGGATGATCGGCTCATGCCGGACCTCTCCGCCGAGGACAAGAAGCTCGTCACCCTCGCTCGCGCCACTCGTGCGCGCATCTCGGCCGCGGAGGGCGCGGCGGTGCGCGACACCGACGGCCGCACGTACGCCGCCGCGACGGTCGAGTCTGCCGTCCCTGCGCCTGACTGCGGTGCAGGCCGTGGTCGCGATGGCGATCGCGGGCGGCTCGTCCGGCGTGGACGCGTGCGTGGTGCTGGGGGACGCCCAGGACCTCACCGAGCCGGACGAGGCGGTGCTGCGTGACGTGGCGGGTGCCGCCGGAGTGACGGTGCACGTGGGCGACGCCCGCGGCACGGTGACCATGACAGATGTCATGGCCCGGTCGTGACGAGCGAGCGAGGGTTCGCGGGCTAGGAGCCGTCACGCTGGTCGCATGACGACGAATGCGAATCCTGCGGTGCGCCTCGCGGGGGTGACCAAGGACTTCGGCAGCGTGCAGGCGGTCCGCGGGATCGACCTCGAGCCTGCACCCCGGCGAGATCGTGGCCTTCCTCGGGCCGAACGGCGCCGGCAAGACCACGACGATCGACATGGTGCTCGGCCTCACCAAGCCGACCACCGGCACCGTCGAGGTCCTCGGCATGGAGCCGCGCCAGGCCATCGCCCGCGGCCTGGTGTCGGCGGTGATGCAGACCGGCGGCCTGCTCAAGGACATCACGGTCCGCGAGACGGTGGCTTACACCGCGAGCCTGTTCGCGGACACGCGCCCCGTCGAGGAGGTGCTGGAGAAGGCGGGCATCACCGGCATCGCCGGCCGCAAGGTCGGCAAGTGCTCCGGTGGTGAGCAGCAGCGGCTGCGCTTCGCGATGGCGCTGCTCTCCGACCCGGCCCTGCTGCTCCTCGACGAGCCGACCACCGGCATGGACGTCGAGGGCCGCCGCGCCTTCTGGTCCGCGATCCGCGCCGACCTCGACACCGGGCGGACCGTCCTCTTCGCGACGCACTACCTCGAGGAGGCCGACCAGTACGCCGACCGGATCGTCCTCGTCAGCAAGGGCACCGTCGTCGCCGACGGCTCCGGGCCCGAGATCCGCGCGCTGGCGAGCGGCCGCACCCTGCGGGCGCACCTGCCCGCTGCGGATCGCAGCGTGCTGGAGCGGATCGGCGGCCTCGGGGGAGTCGAGAGCGTCGAGGCTCGCGGCGAGGTCGTCATCGTCCAGGCCAAGGACAGCGACGCCGTGGCCCGCTACCTGCTCAACGAGACCAACGCCCGCGACCTGGAGATCACGGCCAAGGGCATCGAAGAGGCGTTCCTCAGCCTGACGGGAGAACAGTGATGACCAGCCTACGACCCGACCGCCCGCCGGGTGCCGCCGATGGGCGGCTTCAACCTCACCGTGCTCGGCATCGAGTCTGCGCCGGATGCTGCGCAACCGCCGCACGATCGTGTTCACGCTGATCTTCCCGGCCGCGATGCTGCTCGCCTTCGGCGGTCAGTCCGGTTGGCAGGAGAAGGCCGGCAGCGGCAACGTCGCGGCCTACATCCTGGCCTCGATGGCGCTCTACGGCGCCGCGCTGACCGCCGCGGCCGGTGGCTCGATGGTCGCCCTGGAACGATCGCTGGGCTGGTCCCGCCAGGCTCCGGCTGACCCCGCTGAACCCGGTCGTCTACATCCTCACCAAGGCCCTGGTCGCCCTCGCCATGGGTGCCCTGGCCATCACGGCGGTCAACGTGGTCGGCGCGGTCCAGGGCAAGGCGGAGATGCCGACCGACGTGTGGATCGAGTGCGCGGTGGTCACGCTGTTCTGCACGCTCACCTTCGCCGCGCTCGGCGTCTTCATCGGCTACGTCGTGCCCGGGGAGAACGCCATGCAGATCCTCGGCCCCGGCCTGGCCCTGCTGTCCTTCCTCGGCGGGGTGTTCATCCCGCTCGACAACTACGCGACGGCGGTGCGTCACATCGCCTACTGGACGCCGATGTACGGCCCCGCCGAGATCGCCCGCTGGCCGCTGACCCACGAGTCGCCCTGGTACGCCGTGGTCAATGCCGTCGCGTGGTTCGCGATCTTCGTCGCGGGCGCCGCCTGGCGGATGAGCAAGGACACGGCGCGGGTCTAACGTGACGCTCGTGGACACACCCGGACCGCTGCCCGCGCAACGCCCCCTGGGGCGGCTCGGGCCGCTGTTCGCCGCGGTCTGGCTGGTCTTCCTGCTCGACCCGGTCCGCGCCGCGTGGCAGGACCTGCCGGCGGTGCACGCGTGGGTGGGGCTGCTCGCGACGCTGGCCTTCGCGGCGTCGTACGTCGGGCTGTGGGTCGCGCTGCGCACCGGCCGGGCCCGGCTGCGCATCGCCCCGCCGCTGCCGGTCCGGCTCGGCTGGACCGCGCTGCTCGTCGGCCTCGCCGCGGTGATGGTGGCGGCGCTGGGGCAGGTCGGCACGGCGAGCGTGGTCTACCTCGCGGTGACCTTCGTGATCCTCTACCCGCTCGTGGTGTTCGTGCCGGTGGTGCTGGCGCTGGCCGCGGCGGTGCTGCTCACCGGCGTCGCCGTCGAGGGCTGGGAGCACAGCCCGTGGCTGGCGTTCTCGGTCGTCGCGGCGTCGCTCGCGGTGTTCGGGGTGCGCTCGATGATGGCGCGCAACATCGAGTTCGCTGCGTGCCCACGAGACCAACGCCGAGTCGGCCGCCGAGCAGGAGCGCACCCGGCTGGCCCGTGACCTGCACGACATCCTCGGTCACTCGCTGACGGTCATCACGATCAAGGCCGAGTCTGGCCGGGCGGCTGATCGACGTCGACCTCGACCGGACCCGGGCCGAGCCTGGCCGACCTGGAGCGGCTCAGCCGCGACGCCCTGGCCGACGTACGACGCGCGGTGCAGGGCTATCGCGACCTCAGCCTGCCCGGCGAGACTCGCCCGGGCCAGGACCGCACTGGCGGCCGCCGAGATCGAGGCGAGCCTGCCCAACAGCACCGACGACGTGCCGAGCGACCTGCGCGAGCCTGTTCGCGTGGACGGTGCGGGAGGGAGTGACCAACGTGATCCGCCACTCGGGCGCCCGTCGCTGCGAAGTGGTCCTCGCCCCGGACCGTGCGGAGGTGCGCGACGACGGCCGTGGTCCGAGCACCGGCGGACCCCCGGGCTCGGGCCTGACGGGCCTGCAGGAGCGGGCCGACGCGCTGGGTGCGCGTCTGGTGACGCGGCGCCTCGAGCCCGGTTGGTCGCTGACGGTGGTGCGGCCGTGAGCGCCCCCATCCGGCTGCTGCTCGCCGACGACCAGGCCCTGGTGCGCGGCGCGCTGTCGGCGCTGCTCGGCCTCGAGCCGGACCTCGACGTGGTCGCCGAGGTCGGCACCGGGACGGACGCCGTCACGGTGTCGCGCGACCTGGCGCCGGACGTGGCCCTTCTCGACGTGGAGATGCCCGGCCTCGACGGGATCGCGGCCTGTGCGGAGATCCGCGCCGCCTCGCCGGGCACCCGGGTGCTCATCGTGACCACCTTCGGCCGTCCCGGATACCTGCGCCGCGCCCTGCAGGCGGGCGCGTCCGGATTCGTGGTGAAGGACACGCCCGCGCCCCAGGCTCGCCGACGCCGTACGACGGGTCCACCAGGGACTGCGCGTCGTCGACCCGACCCTGGCCACGGACTCCCTCGTCAGCGGTGAGTCGCCGCTGACCGCGCGGGAGACCGACGTGCTGCGCGCCGCCCGTGACGGCTCCTCGGTCGCCGCGATGGCCGCTCGGCTGTTCCTCTCCGAGGGCACGGTGCGCAACCACCTGTCCGCCGCGATCGGCAAGACCGGGGCGGGCAACCGGGCCGAGGCGGTCCTCGTCGCCGACGGGAATGGATGGCTCTGACGCGGGGTTGCCCCGACACACAACCGACATCGAGCAGGAGTAAGTTGCGGATCGTGGCAGACCGAGGCTGGCACCAGCACAACGAGGCAGTGGCGCGACTCGCGTCGTCGTACGCCGCGATCCCGGCGGGAGAGACGGTGCGACTGGCGAAGCGCACCACGAACCTCTTCCGTGCGCGGGCCGCGACCAGCACGCCGGGCCTGGACGTCTCCGGGCTCGACGGCGTGATCGAGGTGGTGCCGGACGGCCCCGACGGTCCGGTCGCGGAGGTGCAGGGCATGTGCACCTACGAGGACCTCGTCGACGCCACCCTCCCGCACGGCCTGGTGCCCGCGGTCGTCCCGCAGTTGCGCACGATCACCCTCGGCGGTGCCGTCACCGGCCTGGGCATCGAGTCGACGAGCTTCCGGCTCGGCCTGCCGCACGAGACGGTGCTGGAGATGGACGTCTTCACCGGCGCCGGGGAGGTGGTCACCACCCGCCCGGGCGACGAGTTCGTTCGACGCCTTCCCCAACTCCTACGGCTCGCTCGGCTACGCGACGCGGCTGCGGATCAGCCTGCAGCGCGTGCCGTCGTACGTCGCGCTGCGGCACCTGCGCTTCGACGACGCCGAGTCGATGGTGAAGACCCTGGCCGACATCGCCGCGACGAGCGAGCACGACGGCGAGGAGGTGCACGGTCTCGACGGCGTCTCCTTCGGCCCCGGCGAGCACGTGCTGACCCTGGCCCGGTGGACCGACGAGCCCGGCCCCACCTCCGACTACGCCGGCCAGGACATCTACTTCCGCTCGCTGCAGCGCACCGACCGGGACCGGCTGACCGCCTACGACTACCTGTGGCGCTGGGACACCGACTGGTTCTGGTGCTCGGGCGCCTTCGGCGCGCAGAACCCGAGGATCCGCCGCCTCTGGCCGCGGTCGCTGCGGCGCTCGGACGTCTACATGCGCCTGCTCCACCTCGACCGCCGCTTCGGCATCGCCGACAGGCTGGACCGCCGCGCCGGCCGGCCGCTGCGCGAGCGCGTCGTGCAGGACATCGAGGTGCCGGTGGAGAACCTGCCGGCCTTCCTGGAGTGGTTCGACGAGGAGATCGGGATGCGGCCGGTCTGGCTGTGCCCGCTCGTCGCGACGCGGGCCTGGCCGCTCTACCCGCTGGAGGCCGGCCGGCTCTACGTCAACGTCGGGTTCTGGGGCACCGTCCACGTCGGCGCGGACGCCCCGAATGCCCCGAAGAACCGGGCGATCGAGCAGAAGGTCACCGAGCCTGGGCGGCCACAAGTCGCTCTACTCCGAGGCGTTCTACGACCGCGAGACGTTCGACGCGCTCTACAACACCACGCACCTGGCCGCAGTGAAGCGGCAGCACGACCCCGACGACCGACTGACGACCCTCTACGACAAGGCGGTGAAGAGCCGATGACCAGCAAGGGCATCGCCCCCACGATCGCGTCCCTGTTCCCCGGCGGCCTCCCGCTGTGGCTCAAGGCCTACGACGGCAGCGAGGCCGGTGCGCTCGACCAGCCGTACGGCCTGGAGCTCGTCAGCGAGCGCGGCCTGTCCTACATCATGACCGCGCCGGGCGACCTCGGCCTGGCCCGGGCGTACGTCGCCGGTGACCTGGTGCTGCACGGCGCCCACCCGGGCGACCCCTATGCGGCGTTCTCGCTGCTCAAGGACAACACCGACTTCGGCGTGCCGAAGGCCACCGAGCCTGGTCGGCATCATCCGCGCCCTCGGTGTGAGCCACCTCGTCCCGCCGCCCCCGCCGCCGCAGGAGCACCTGCCGGCCTGGCGGCACCGGCTCGAGGGGCTGCGCTCGCTGAGCATCCCGTTCGGCAAGTGGAGCCGGCACTCGCAGGAGCGCGACGCGGACGCCATCCACCACCACTACGACGTCTCGAACACCTTCTACGAGCACGTCCTCGGACCCTCGATGACCTACACCTGCGCGGTCTTCCCGACCGAGGACGCGACGCTGGAGGAGGCGCAGGAGCACAAGTACGACCTCATCTGCCGCAAGGCTCGGACTCAAGGAGGGCGACCGGCTGCTCGACATCGGCTGCGGCTGGGGCGGCATGGTCCGCCACGCGGCGAAGCACTACGGCGTCAAGGCGCTCGGCGTGACCCTGTCGCGCGAGCAGGCGACGTGGGCCCAGGAGGAGATCAAGCGCCGGGGCCTGGACCACCTCGCCGAGGTGCGGCACAGCGACTACCGCGACGTGGAGGAGGGCGACTTCGACGCGGTCAGGCTCGATCGGGCTCACCGAGCACATCGGGATCGCCAACTACCCGGCGTACTTCTCCTTCATCAACGGCAAGGCTCAAGCCGCAGGGCCGGGTGCTCAACCACTGCATCACCCGCTACGACAACGTCGACCGCTCCACCGGCGCCTTCATCGACCGCTACGTCTTCCCCGACGGCGAGCTTTGCCGGCTCGGGCACGATCGTGGAGGCCGTGGAGAACGCCGGGCTCGAGGTCCAGCACCACGAGAACTTCCGGCTCCACTACGCCAAGACGCTCGCGGGCTGGTCGAAGAACCTCGCCGACAACTGGGACGCCTGCGTCGCGGAGACCGACGAGGGCACCGCGCGGGTGTGGGGGCTCTACATGGCCGGGTCGCGGATCGCCTTCGAGCGCAACGAGATCCAGGCTGCACCACGTGCTGGCGACCAAGACGGTCGACGGCGAGAGCGGCTACCCGCTGCGCCACGACTTCTGAGTCAAAACTTTCGGCATTCGCCTCCGCGCTCCTCCTCCGCCTGCCACAGTGACCGACGGGGGAGGAGCGTCGTGAGGCGCTCTTACGTCGTGGCGTGAGGGAAGTCGATGTCGAGGTCTCGGAGCAAGCTGGTTCCTGCGTACGGCGAGTCTGGGGCGCGGTGGCCCTGCTCGCGCTCACCACGGGGGCGGGCTCCGTCCCTCTCGTCCGCACGGCGGCTGACGGGCCCGCGTGCACGATCGTCGGGACCCGCGGCAACGACCTGCTGGTCGGCACGCCCGGCCGCGACGTCATCTGCGGCGGTCCCGGCAACGACCGGATCTACGGCCAGGGCGGCAACGACGTCCTGCGCGGCGGTCCGGGCAACGACAAGATCTACGGCCGCGGCGGCAACGACATCATCCGCGGCGGCTCCGGCAACGACCAGGCTCTACGGCGACGCGGGCGCCGACCGGATCCTCGGCGGCCCCGGCAGCGACCGGATCGAGGGCGGCGACGGCAATGACCGGCTGAGCGGCCGCAGCGGCGACGACGTGCTCGTCGGCGGCGCCGGCCGCGACACCCTCGCAGGGGATGCCGGCGACGACGTGCTGCGGGGCATCGACACCGCCGCGTGGAGCGAGTCTGCTGGTGTGCGGCCTCGGCCGCGACCGGGTCTTCGCCGACCGCAGCGACGTCCGCCGAGGCTGCGAGAGCACCGTCCTCGCCCCGCGCCCGCCGAAGCCGCCCACGCCGCCGGTGACCCGGCACGCCCCGGTGGCGGTCGACGACTTGCTCACCGCCGTCGAGGACACCCAGCCTGGAGGTGCCCACGACCGGTGCCGGCAGCCCGGCCGCCAACGACACCGACGTGGACGGTGGCACCCTCCGGGTGGTGGCGGTCTCCGGCGCGACCGGTGGAGCGGTCGGCATCGTCGGGGGCAGCACGGTCCGGTTCACCCCGGCGGCGAACCTCTGCGGCGCGGGTTCGGGCGGATTCGACTACGTCGTGGAGGATCCCACCGGCCTGCGCGACACCGGCCACGTCACCCTCGACATCACCTGCGTCCCTGACGGCCCGGTCGCGGTGGACGACGCGGTCACGGTCACCGAGGACGCCTCCGCCGTCGCGCTCGACGTGCTCGCCAACGACAGCGACGCCGACGGCGACGCGCTGCACCCGGCGATCGCGACCCAGCCGCTGCACGGCACGGCCCAGGTCGTCGCCGACGTGGTGCGCTACACGCCCGACGCGAACTACTGCAACACCCCTCCGGGCACCAGCCCGGACACGTTCACCTACCGCCTCGACCCGCTGGAGCCCGCGGCCACGGTCTCGGTCGCGGTCACCTGCGTCGACGACCCGCCGGTCGCGGTGAACGACTCCTACCTGCTCGACGAGGACGACGCGGCCACCCCGCTGGACGTGCTCGCCAACGACACCGACGTCGACGGCGGGGCGATCGCCGTCGACGAGATCACCCAGCCCGCCCACGGCGACGTCGTCGTGACCGGCGGCGGCACCGGGCTCAGCTACGTGCCGGACGCGAACTACTGCAACACCCCGCCGGGCACCGACCCCGAGACCTTCACCTACACCCTCGCCCCGGGCGGCTCCACCGCCACGGTCAGCGTCGCGGTCACCTGCGTCGTGGACGCCGCCGTCGCGCACGACGACACGGTGACGGTCGCCGAGGACGCCTCGGCGACCACCGTCGACGTGCTGGGCAACGACGAGCCCGGCGACGGCGGAGCCCCGAGCGTCACGGCGGTCACCAGCCCCGCGCACGGGACCGCGGCCCTCGCCGGTGGCGTGGTGACCTACCAGCCGGACGCGAACTACTGCAACGTCGCGCCCGACGTCGACACCTTCGACTACACGCTGTCCGGCGGCTCGTCGGCCACCGTCAGCGTGGCGGTGACGTGCGTCAACGACGCACCGACCGCGACGGACGTGGCCTTCTCGGGCGCCAACGCGGCGATCGGCAACACGACCCTCGTCATCGACGACTCCACCGACGGTCCGCCCTCGGTCGTCCGTCCGCACAAGACCGTCGGCGGCGACCTGCTCGGCGGCGCGAGCGACGTGGAGACGCCGGCCAGCCTGGCGATCGTGGCGGAGAGCGTCACCACCGCGCACGGCGGCACGGCGGTCATCGAGACCGACGGCGACATCACCTACACGCCGCCTGCCGGCTGCTCCACGACGCCGGACACCTTCAGTCACACCGTGACCGACGGCGACGCCACCGGCCAGGCCCAGGTGAGCATCGCCTCCACCGGCTGCGTCTGGTACGTCGACAGCGCCGGCCCCGGCAACGACGGGACCTCCGCCGCGCCCTTCGACACCCTCGCCCAGGCGGTCACCGCGGGCAGCGCCAACGACGTCATCCACGTCGTGCGCGGCACCGGTGCGTCGTACGACGCCGCGGTGGTGCTGAAGCCCGGCCAGCGCCTGGTCGGCGGAGCCGCCGACCTCGTCGTCGCCAGCACCTCCCTCGCCATCGGCGCGCCGGCCGAGCGCCCGACGCTGACCCGGTCGGGGGCGACGTCATCACCCTCGCCACCGGCAACTCCGTGACCGGTGTCCAGGTCGACCCGTCCGGTGCCGGCAGCGGCATCGCGGGCGGCGCCGGCGCGGGTGGCGCGACCCTCACCGACGTGCGGATCGTCGACAGCGGCACGGCCGGCACGGAGCCGGCCCTGGAGCTCGACGGCACCAGCGGGACCTCGACGATCACCGGCCTGGTCGTGGACTCCTCCGCGGCCTCCGGCGCGACCAGCGGGTCGATCGGCCTGCGGCTGAACAGCGCCGGCACCGTGGTCCTCACGCCCACCGGCACGATCTCGATCACGACCAAGGGCGCTCGCGGCCTCGTGGTCAGCGGCACCGCACTCGGGACCAGCGCCGTCGACCAGGTCACGGTCACCGGCTCGGGCGGCGGGGCGGTCGACCTGTCCTCGACGACCGGCAGCCTCACCTTCGGCGGGCTCGCGCTCACCACGACCAGCGGAGCCAAGGCTGCCTTCGCGGTGCAGGGCTCCGGCCCGGTCGTCGTCCCGCCCGCCTCGACCGCGGTGGTCAGTGCCACCGGCGGCCCCGCGGTCGACGTGACCTCGACGCCCGCCGCGGACCTGTCGTTCGACAGCGTGTCGTCGTCGAACAGCGCGACCGACGGAGTGAACCTGGACGCCAGCGGCACGTTCCGCGGCGGCCGGTGGCACCATCAGCGGTGCCGGCGTCGTCGCCGTGGACGTCAACGGCGGCGCGGACGACATCACCTACGCCGGCGCCGTCACCGACGGCAGCGGCGCCACCGCCGAGGTCACCGGCCGCACCGGCGGCACGGTGACGCTCAGCGGCACCCTCGCCGACGGCGCCGACGCCGGCGGCGGGATCAGCCTGAGCGGCAACAGCGGCGGCGCCACGGTGCTCAGCGGCAGTGCCAAGACGTTCAGCACCGGGGCCGCGACCGCGGTCGCGATGACCTCGAGCGCCGGCCACGCGCTGCGCCTGACCGGCGGTGGGCTGACCGTCACCACCACCAGCGGCAAGGGCGTCGACGCCACCGGCAGCGGCACGCTCGTGGTCTCGGGCAGCGGCAACGTCATCGACAGCGGCACCGGTCGAGCGCTCGGCGTCACCAGCACCGCCATCGGGTCGGCAGGACTGGTCTTCGACAGCATCAGCAGCGACGGCGCGGCCAACGGCATCGTCCTCGACGGCACCGGCTCGACCGGCTCGCTCCAGGTGACCGGCACCGGCGGCACGTGCACCGCCGCCGACACCTCCGGCTGCACCGGCGGCGAGATCACGCACACCACCGGCGCGGACAGGCTCCTCGCTGACGCCCCCCGGGACCGGCATCGTGCTGCACGACACCCAGGCTCCGAGCCTGACCCGGATGTGGATCCACGACCACAGCAACTACGGGGTGCGCGGCAGCAGCGTGCGCGGTCTGACGATCGCGCAGAGCGTGGTCAACGGCACCAACGGCGACAACGCCACCACGCCGTACGACGACTCGAGCATCCTGCTGACCGATCTCACCGGCAGCGCGTCGATCACCGCCACGCACGTCAGCGGCGGGCTCGAGGACAACCTCCGGGTGGCCAACGCGGCGGGCTCGCTCGACCGCCTCACCCTCGACCACGTCACCCTTGCGGCCAGCGGCAACCGGCCGACCAACGACGCGGTGGCCGTGGAGTCCACCAGCGGTGCCGGTGCGCTCAAGGCTGACCGTCACCGACAGCGCCTTCCAGAGCGCAGCCGGTGACCTGCTCCAGGTCACGCACGGCGGCAGCGGCGCCGGCGACCTGGTGCTGACGGGCAATGCGTTCAGCAACGCGCACCCGGCGATCGCCACTGGGGGCGGCGGGCTCACCGTGGTGCAGTCCGGGACCGCCGGGGCGACCACGATGAACGTCACCGGCAACACCTTCCGCGACGCGGTCGGCCCGGGCCTGCTGTTCGTCAAGGACCTCGGTGCGAGCACCCAGCAGGGGACGTTCAGCAACAACACGATCGGCGTCGCCGGCGTACCCAACTCGGGGTCGGCGGAGGGCTCCGCCCTCGAATCCAGGCTCGTGGGCGGCGGCTCCTCGGGCTGGACGGTCGCCAACAACCAGGTCCGCGGCTACAACAACATGGGGATCGAGGTGCTCGCCGGCGGCGGTGGCAGCGCCCAGGGCGGCACCTTCGTCACCACGGTCACCGGCAACACCCTGACCGAGCCCGGTACGACGCCCGGAACGATCGGCCTCGCCAAGCAGGCCATCCACTACAACATCGGCACCCAGCCGGGCGACACCTTCCTGGCCTGCGCGGCGATCAGCGGCAACAGCCTGGCCACGGGCGGAGCGGACTCCAACCCGCCGACCATCGACGCCGACGTCCGGCTGCGGCAGCGGCAGAGCACGACGATCCGCCTGCCCGGCTACGCGGGGGCGAACAACGACAACGCGGCCGTCCAGGCGTTCGTCGCGGCGGCCAACCCGGCGGGCGCCCCGACCATCTCCGCCTCCAACACCGTCGCGAGCGGGGGCGGCGGCTTCACCGGCGCGGCCTGCCCGTCCCTCCCCTGAGCACAGGAGCACCCGTGGCTGAACCCTTCCTCGGCGAGATCCGCCTGATGTCCTTCGTCTTCCCTCCCCAGGGATGGGCGCTGTGCAACGGCCAGGCTCCTGCCGATCAACACCAACCAGGCCTTGTTCTCGCTCCTCGGCACGCTGTACGGCGGCAACGGGCAGACCAACTTCGCCCTGCCGGACCTGCGTGGCCGGGTGCCCATCCACGTGGGCAGCGGGCACACCCAGGGTGAGCGGGCGGGCGAGCAGGCGCACACCCTGACGCCCAGCGAGCCTCCCGCAGCACAGCCACCAGGTCCGGGCCGCGAGCGCGGCGACCGGCGGCGCGGCCACGCCGAGCGGGAAGTTCCTCGGCGGCGGCAACAACGTCTACGGCGCCAGCGGCGCCACCACGACGCTCAGCGCGGAGACCGTCGCCAACGTCGGCGGGGGCCAGGCGCACCTGAACATGCAGCCCTTCCTGACGATCGACTTCTGCATCGCGCTCCAGGGCATCTTCCCGAGCCGGGACTGAGGAGGACGACGATGGCACAACCGTACGTGGGTGAGGTCCGGATGTTCGGCGGCAACTTCGCGCCGGTGGGCTGGGAGTTCTGCCAGGGCCACCTGATGCCCATCAGCGAGTACGAGACGCTCTTCAACCTGATCGGCACGAGTTTACGGCGGCGACGGGGAGTCCACCTTCGCGCTGCCCGACCTGCGCGGCCGTCTGCCCCTCCACCAGGGCAACGGGTTCATCCTCGCCGAGACGGGAGGCGCCGAGGAGGTCACCCTCACCGCGAACCAGATCCCCGTGCACTCCCACCCGCTGGGTGCCGTCAACAGCCTGCCCGGCAACCAGGTCAGCCCGGCGGGCAACCTGCCGGCGATCTCCTTCAACGTCGTGCCCTACCTCAACGACGCCGTCTCGGGAGCCTTCGACCCGACGGCGGTCACGCCGGCGGGCGGGAGCCAGCCGCACACCAACTTCCAGCCCTACCTGTGCATCAGACTTCATCATCTCGATGTACGGCATCTACCCCTCCCCGACCTAGGAACGAGCCCCTCATGGCAGACCCGTTCGTCGCCGAGATCCGCATCTTCGGCTTCAACTTCCCGCCCCGGGGATGGGCCTTCTGCGACGGCCAGCCTGCTGCCGATCTCGCAGAACACCGCGCTCTTCTCCCTGCTCGGCACGACCTACGGCGGCGACGGCAAGTCGACCTTCGCGCTGCCGAACCTGCAGGGCAGCGCCCCGATGCACCCCGGCCAGGGGCCCGGGCTGAGCCAGCACTTCCTCGGCGAGCAGGGCGGCTCGGAGACCGTCACGCTGATCGGGTCTGAGATGCCCGCCCACACCCACGCGCTGCGAGCGAACACGATCGACCCCGCCGACACCAGCACCCCCGGCACGAGCGCGACCTTCGCGCCCTCGACCGGCGGCACGCTCTACCAGGCGGTGGCCGACACGGAGCCTGGCGCCGACCGCACTCGCGTCCGCCGGCGGCAGCCAGCCGCACAACAACATGCAGCCCTACCTGACCCTCAACTTCTGCATCGCCCTGCAGGGCGTCTTCCCGGCCCGGCCGTGACCACGGGGAGCGGGGACGGCGTCGCGCTGCGTCCCGTCGTGGCCGACGACTCCGAGGACCTCCTGGCGCTGTACGCCGCCGGGCGGGCCGAGGAGCCTCGACCAGGTCGCGTGGCCGCCGGGCCAGCGGGAGGCCTTCCTCCGGATGCAGCACGACGCCCGGGAGCGCCACTACCGCGACGCGAACCCGGAGGCGAGCCTTCGACGTCGTCGAGGTGGCGGGGCGCTTCGCCGGGCGGATCACGCTCGACCGGCGCCCCGACGACCTCCGCGTGGTCGACCTGGCCCTGCTGCCGGCGTACCGGGGCCGGGGGATCGGGGGAGCGCTGCTCGGCCGGGTGCTCGTCGAGGCGGCCGCGACCGGGCGCACGGCCAGCATCCACGTCGAGGTCCACAACCCCGCACGGCGGCTCTACGAGCGGCTCGACTTCCGCGTGGTCGAGGACCTGGGCGTCTACCTGCTGATGCGCTGGACGGCCTCAGGCGAAGGCGGCCTCGTAGCGGCCGGGACCGACGGGGACCAGGAAGAGAGCGGTGTCGCCGAGAGCGTCGTGGCGGACCTGCCAGGTGCCCTGCGGGAGCCCGTCGGGCCCGGCGAAGACCAGCGCGAACTGCTGCCGCACGCGGCCGTCGGGGCCCGCGGCGCCGGTCCCGGCGCCGAGCGTGGCCTCCTCGAGCGTCAGGCTCGAACCAGGCACCACCCGGCAGGCCGGCCGCGAAGCGGTCGCCGACGAGCCCGGCGAAGTCGTCATGAGTGAGCCACTCCACCCGCCCACCGTAGCCGGGCACGCCGCCCCGAGCAGGAGGAACTGATGTCCGACCTCACCCGCCGCACCGTCCTCGGCGCGAGCGCGACCGGGCTCGCCGCGACCGTCGTCGGCGGCGCGGTCGCCGCGCCCGCGCAGGCGGCACCCGCACGTCGTACCGGACTGCTGGCGCGGCGCTTCACCGCCGAGCACGCGCTCTACCGGCGCGGTCGCTTCGCCTCCCGCCGCGGGTCGGCCTTCTGGGTCACCGGCACGGGAGTGCGGGTGAGCATGAGGCTGGTCGAGGTCACCGACATCACCGGCGTGAGCCGGGGCTCGCTGCGCAGCCTTCGAGTCGACCTTCCAGGCGGCCCGCAGGGGGCCGGTCCAGGGCACCTACACGCTCAGCCGCAAGCGGTTCGCCGCGACCTCGTTGTTCCTGGTGCCCACCGGCACCGACCGGCGCACCTACCGAGCGGTGGTCAACAACCGCTAAGCACTAGCCTTGACCGGTGAGCACCCGGGCCCAGCAGCACACCGCCGACGTCGTCGCGCGGGAGCAGGTGACGCCGCACCTGGTGCGGCTCACGCTCGACGCGCCGGGCTTCGTCTCGACGGGCATCGCCGACGAGTGGGTCGGCCTCGTGGTGCCCGGGCAGTTCCAGAGCCGCTACTACACGGTGCGCTCGATCGACTCTTCGGCGGGCTCAGGGAACGTGCGGATCGTTCTCGACGTGGTGGTGCACCCGGTCGGGCTCGTGACCGAGTGGGCCTCCGGTGACCCGGTCGGCCAGCAGGTGACGCTGACCGAGGCCAAGGGCTCCTTCCTGCCTCCCGCCGACGCCGGCTGGCTGCTGCTCGTCGGTGACCTGACGGCGCTGCCCGCGATGGCCCGGATCGCCGTCGAGCACGGCACCACCACGCCGACCCGGATCGTGGCGGAGGTGCCCACCGACTCCCGTGTCGAGGGCTACTTCCCGGACGGGACCGAGGTCACCTGGCTGCCCACCGACGGCGCCAGCCGGCTGGCCGAGGTGGTCGAGTCGCTCGACTTCCCCGAGGGCCCCGGCTACTTCTGGATGGCGGGGGAGTCCGCGCAGATGCGCGCGATCCGCAAGCACCTGATGCGCGAGCGCAAGCCTCCCGAGCACCCACTACGACGTGATGGGCTACTGGCGCTCGGTCGCCCAGCGCCAGCCCCGCGCCGTGGACCCGGGCCCGATCTGGCGAGCCGGCAAGGCCGCCGGGAAGTCCGACGAGGAGATCTGGGCCGACTACGACGCCGCACAGGAGGCGAGCCGATGACCGAGCACGACGACGACTTCGACGAGGACTTCGACGAGGACTTCGGCGCACTGCCCCCGCCCGCCGCCCCGGTCTTCTCCAGCGACGTCGCCGAGGGCCACCGCAGCGGGTTCGCCTGCTTCGTCGGTCGGCCCAACGTCGGCAAGTCCACGCTGACCAACGCCATCGTCGGGCAGAAGATCGTCATCACCTCCGACAAGCCGCAGACCACCCGCACGGTCGTGCGCGGCATCGTGCACCGCCCCGACGGCCAGCCTCGTCCTCGTGGACACCCCCGGCCTGCACCGTCCGCGCACCCTGCTCGGCGAGCGGCTCAACGACCTGGTGAAGACCACCTGGGCCGAGGTCGACGTGGTCGCGGTCTGCTTCCCGGCCGACGAGAAGATCGGCCCCGGCGACCGGTTCCTGGTCACCGAGCCTGGCCAAGGTACGGCGGACGACGAAGATCGCGATCGCCACCAAGACCGACCTCGCCACACCCGAGCGGATCGGTGAGCACCTGCTCGACATCGCCGAGCCTGGGCCGCGAGACCGGCACCGAGTGGGCCGAGATCGTGCCCGTCTCCTCGGTCGCCGGCGACCAGATCGACCTGCTCGCCGAGCCTGCTGGTCGGGCTGATGCCCGAGGGCCCGCCGCTGTACCCCGACGGCGACCTCACCGACGCTCCCGAGGAGATCCTCGCCGCCGAGTCTCATCCGCGAGGCCGCCCTCGACGGCGTCCGCGACGAGCCTCCCGCACTCCATCGCCGTGGTCGTGGAGGAGATGGGCCTGCGCGAGGACCGCCCCGAGGACAAGCCGCTGCTCGACATCCACGCCAATCTCTACGTCGAGCGCGACTCCCAGAAGGGCATCATGATCGGCAAGAAGGGCGCCCGGCTGCGGACCGTCGGGACGGCCGCCCGCCAGCAGATCGAGGCCCTGCTCGGCGTACCGGTCTATCTCGACCTGCACGTCAAGATCGCCAAGGACTGGCAGCGCGACCCGCGTCAGCTGCGCAAAGCCTGGGTTTCTAGCCGCCGGGCGGAGGCAGGACCTTCGGCGGACGACCGCGGCGCTCGCGCAGTCCAGGCTAGTCCGGAGCCCAGCAGCGGCCGAAGGCCTGACCCATGGCCCACTGCTCCTTGGTCGGCCACTCGTAGCCCCACTCGAAGGTGAGCGGGTCCTTCGCGACGTCCGCGCCGGCATTCTCGCACTGCGAGCGCCCGGCGGCGCGGACCTTCTTCTCACCGGGGTAGGCGCCCTCGGGGAAGAGCACCACGTCGATCGCGCGCCAGGAGTGCTTCGCCGAGCAGAGCACCCGCTCGAACCTCTTGTCGTCGGGCGCCGCGGTGCCGCACATGGCGTACCGGTCGCGCGCCTTGGCATCGCCCAGCGCGTTGCGGATCCCGCTCCGGAGCTCGGCGAGGGCCGAGGTGCCGGCGAGGACGACGGCGTCGCAGCGGTACCAGTCGGCTCCGGCGTCGGAGTCCTCCACGGTCGGGGTGAACCAGACCGGGCGGATCATCGACAGGCGCAGGCTCTTCACGCTCCCGCCCAGGTACGACGTGAGGGCCTTCGGGCACGCGCTGGCGACCTGTTGCTGGACCCGGTCGGAGTCGACCGCGAGCAGGTGGCCGTCCACGAGCGCGTCGATCCGGCCGACGGCGACGGTCTCGCTGGTGTGGGCCGTGGTGCAGGGGAGCGGCTTGCTCTCCGAGGTCGGCGCGATCGCCTTGTCGTAGGGCAGGCTGGTAGCAGGCGCCGACCTTCGGCGCGGCCGGCGGAACGGGGGCAGGGGTCTGCGTGGCGGTGGGCTCCTGCTCGGCCTTCTTCGCCGGCTCGTCGCCGCTGCACGCGGCGAGCGCGGTGGCGAGGCCGACGGTGAGCGCGGCGAGCAGCGCGCGTCGTACGGTCGTCAGGTGGGGGGTGGAGCGCATCCTCGGCTTCTCTACTTCGTCACTTCGTCGTCTTCGCCCAGCACACCGAGCGCCGGATGCCGGCCTTCCACTCCGCCTGGTGGAAGAAGGTGAACCCGTACTCGAACTCGGCCGGGTAGTTCAGCCAGGCCTTCACCGACGCCGCGCAGAACGAGCGGGTGCGGCTCTCCATCACCCGGTCGCCGGGGTACTCGTCGTCGGGCTGGCCCAGACTTCACGGTCGTGACCGCGCGCCAGGCGTGCTTCTGCGAGCAGGGCACCTTCTCGCCCTGTGCGACCGACGGGCCGCTGGCGCAGGCCAGCCAGCCTGTTGTCGGGCCGCCCGGACAGCATGCCGCGGGCGGTCCTGGGCAGGGCGCGGTACGCGGGGCTGGCGGAATTGCCGCCGATCACGTCGCAGCGGTACCACCGAGCGCCCTTCGACCACGCCTTCTCGGAGGGCCGGAACCAGGCCCAGCTCACCGTGGTGCGCAGGACCAGGCTCTCGTCGGCGCCGACGAACTCGGCGAACTTCGTCGAGCAGGTCCGGTAGGCGTAGGTGCCGAGGTCGGGGTCGTCGTAGTCGGCGTCGTCGTACTCCGCGGGCAGGTCGGCGGCGGCGTAGGTCTCGGCGGTGTGCCGGCTCGCGCAGTCCACGGCGGCCGTGGCGTTGGCCGGCTTGGCGACGTCGTCGGGCGAGAGGTCGCGGCACACGCCGGTCTTGGGCACCTCGACCGCGTCGACCAGGTCGGGATCGGTGTTGCCTCCCTGGTCCTCGGACCCGCATCCGCTCAAGCCCGCGCCGAGGAGACCGAGGCAGACGACGGCGACGGCATGGCGCAGCCTCATCGTAGGTCCCCTCTCGTCCCGCCCCCGGGTCTGCTCGTCACGTCAGCAGTGCCGCGATCGTAGCGCCCAGGCTCATAGGCGGCGGCCCGCGCGTCGTCGTCGACCGGGCCCAGGACACCGAGCACGTCGTAGGCCTGCTTCCAGCCGAGCGCGCCGACGATCGACTGCACCGAGCGCTGCGCGCCGGTCAGGTCGTAGCGCCCGTGCAGCCAGAGGCCGTAGGGGCGCCCGGCGGTCGCCCCCGCGCCGTCGGCCGGCGCGCCCGAGGGGTCGAGCGCGCCGCCGACGGCGAGGAAGGTGGAGTCGAAGAAGTGCTTGAGGGCGCCGCTCATGTACCCGAAGTTGGCGCTGGTGCCGAGCAGGTATCCGTCGGCGGCGAGCACGTCCTCGGCGCTCGCCTCCAGGGCCGGTCGCACGACCACCTCGACCGCACCGCCCGCCTGCACGTCCGGGTCGTTCGCACCCGCGACCACTTGCTCCAGCAGTGACTGCAGAGAGCCGCTGGGGGAGTGGTGGACGACGAGCAGGCGGGCCATCGGACCAGGCTAGACCGAGGCGGGGAAGCGCTCCCACGCCCGGTGCGTGCCCATCAGGTCCTGCACCTGGGCGAGCACGGCGGGCCCCTCGCTCCCCGTCACCACCCCGGGTACGTCGTCGGTGAGCCCGGTCGCCGTCACCGCATCGACGCCCGCGCCCCACGCCCCGACCACCTTGGCGTGGCGGTAGGCCTCCTCGAGCAGCAGCACGACCCGCGGGTCGAGCGCCGGGCTGTCCGCGGCGCCGGCCTTGGCGTCGCGGGCGGGCAGCGCGTCGGGTGCCGGCGGCGGGCTCCCGGCGAGCAGGACGACGTCCAGGCTCGACCGAGCGCACGGTGGCGAAGGTGCGCTGGACGTCCAGCCCGCCGACCTTCCCGCCGTGCGGGGCGATGACGAGCGGGACCATGCCGGCCTCGTCGATCGCGGTCCGCACGGCCTCCACGTCCGGCAGGTCCCCGGCCGGGTCGACGACGATGCCGACCACCCGGCCGTCACCGGGCCACGGGCCACCGGTGGTTCGCGAGAGCACCGGGCTCGGCATCACCTCGCCGGGCTCCTCGGTCGGCTCCGGGGCGGGCAGGCCGAGCGCGGTGGCGACCTCGGCGCACAGCCGCTCGTCGATGTTCGCCAGCGCGAGCAGACTGGCGCTCCTTGATCGTCTGCTCGTAGCACTTGCCCAGGCTCGAAGGCGTAGGACCGGATGATGTGCTCCTGCTCGACCGGGCTCATGCTCGCCCAGAACAGACGGGCCTGGCTGAAGTGGTCCTCGAAGGCTGGCCGGGCTCGCCCGCACCTTCGTCCCCTCGACCGCGCGGGCCACTTCCACGAAGGCCCGGGTCTGCTCGTCACTCAGGTCCGCCCCCGCCGTGAAGGGGCAGCCGCCGTCGAGCGAGTTCGGCCGGTACGGCGCGACGCCGGTGTGCACCGCGTGCTGGTGGAAGCCGTCGCGGAGCATGTCGTTGACCGGCGCGTGCGGGCGGTTGACGGGGAGCCTGGTTGAAGTTGGGTCCGCCCAGGCGGCTCAGCCTGCGTGTCGACGTACGAGAACAGCCGGACCTGGAGCAGCGGGTCGTCGGTGACGTCGATCCCGGGCACGAGGTGGCCGACGTGGAAGGCCGCCTGCTCGGTCTCGGCGAAGAAGTTGGTGGGGTTGCGGTCGAGCACCATCCGGCCGATGGGCTGGACCGGCGCCAGGCTCCTCGGGGACGAGCTTGGTCGGGTCGAGCAGGTCGATGCCCTGGAACATCTGCTCCTCGGTGTCCTCGAAGACCTGGATGCCGAGCCTCCCACTCGGGGTACGCACCGGCCTCGATGGCGTCGGCCAGGTCGCGGCGGTGGAAGTCGGGGTCGAGCCCGCCGATGAGCCTGCGCCTCCTCCCAGGTGAGGGAGTGCACGCCCAGGCTTCGGCTTCCAGTGGAACTTCACCAGCGAGGTGTCGCCGTCGGCGTTCGTGAGCCGGAAGGTGTGCACCCCGAAGCCCTCCATCATCCGGTAGGAGCGCGGGATGCCGCGGTCGGACATGTTCCACAGCGTGTGGTGCTGGGCCTCGGTGTGCAGCGAGACGAAGTCCCAGAAGGTGTCGTGCGCGCTCTGCGCCTGCGGGATCTCCCGGTCCGGGTGCGGCTTGCCCGCGTGCACGACGTCGGGGAACTTGATCCCGTCCTGGATGAAGAACACCGGGATGTTGTTGCCGACCAGGTCCCACACGCCCTCGTCGGTGTAGAACTTCGTGGCGAAGCCGCGGGTGTCGCGCACGGTGTCGGCCGAACCGCGGCTGCCGAGCACGGTCGAGAACCGCACGAACACCGGCGTCCGCTTGCCCTCGGCGAACAGGCCGGCGTACGACACGGTCGAGGCGGTGCCGTACCCCTCGAAGTAGCCGTGCGCGCCGCTCCCACGGGCGTGCACGACGCGCTCGGGGATCCGCTCGTGGTCGAAGTGGGTGATCTTCTCGCGCAGGTGGTGGTCCTGCAGCAGGGTCGGCCCGCGCTCGCCGGCCTTGAGCGAGTGGTCGGTGTCGCGCAGCCGGGTGCCGGTCGAGGTCGTCAGCCAGCGGCCCTGCTGCGCGCGTGCCTGGGGCTCCGCGCCGGTGTCGGCACCGGTCGCCGTACGCGCCTCCGGTGCGCCCTGGTCGGGCTTGGGCGGCAGCGGCTCGACCGGCTCGGTCGGCTCGGCGAGGTCGGGGGCCTGCGGGGCGGGGACGCCGGGGATCTTGCTCATGGGGGATGTCTCCTCGAGGTGGGGGTCACCGGCCGGTACCCGGGCCCCGGCGACGGAGTCCGGGTCCTGTTAGAGTGATCTCGTCATGATGCGAGCCCTGCTTCTTAGCGGCCGCAGCGAGGTCTGATCAGCCGGACCCCCTCGCTGCGGAGGAAGTTGCGCGCCCGGCGCCTGTTCATCGTCACGAACCAGCCGAGGAAGTCATGACCCAGCCGAACCGCGTCACCGTCCCGCCGCAGCAGCCGAGCGGGATGCCGTTCCACCGCTACACCGCCTTCGAGCCCGTCACGGTGCCGGACCGCACCTGGCCCGACCAGAAGATCACCCGCGCGCCGCGGTGGCTCTCCACCGACCTGCGCGACGGCAACCAGGCGCTCATCGACCCGATGAGCCCCTCGCGCAAGATGAAGATGTTCGAGCTCCTGGTGAAGATGGGCTACAAGGAGATCGAGATCGGGTTCCCGGCCGCGAGCCAGACCGACTTCGACTTCGTGCGCCAGGCTCGTCACCGAGGACCGGATCCCCGACGACGTACGGGTCTCGGTGCTGACCCAGGCCCGCGAGGACCTCATCGCGCGCACCGTGGAGTCGCTGCAGAGCGCCGACAAGGCGACCGTGCACCTCTACAACGCCACCGCGCCGCTCTTCCAGCGCGTGGTGTTCAACGTGAGCGAGGCCGAGTGCATCGCGATCGCGACGCGCGGCACCGAGTGGGTGATGAAGTACGCCGAGCAGCCTGCTCGCCGGCACCGACTTCGGCTACCAGTACAGCCCGGAGATCTTCACCCAGACGCCTACTGACTTCGCGCTCGAGGTCTGCGAGCGGGTCTCCGACGTGTGGCAGCCGGAGGAGGGGCGCGAGATCATCCTCAACCTGCCCGCCACGGTGGAGATGTCCACGCCCAACACCTACGCCGACCAGATCGAGTACTTCGGCCGGCACCTGACCCGCCGGGCGCACTCGGTGATCAGCCTGCACCCGCACAACGACCGCGGTACGGCGGTCGCGGCCACCGAGCCTGGCGCTGATGGCCGGCGCGGACCGGGTCGAGGGCTGCCTGTTCGGCCACGGCGAGCGCACCGGCAACGTCGACCTGGTCACCCTCGGGATGAACCTGTTCAGCCAGGGGATCGACCCGCAGGTCGACTTCTCCGAGATCGACGAGATCCGCCGCACGGTGGAGTACTGCACGCAACTGCCCGTCCACCCGCGGCACCCGTGGGCCGGTGACCTCGTCTACACCGCGTTCTCCGGCTCCCACCAGGACGCCATCAAGAAGGGCCTGGAGGACCTCGACCGGATCGCCGCCGAGCAGGGCAAGCCCGTCTCCGAGGTCGCCTGGGAGGCGCCCTACCTGCCCATCGACCCCAAGGACGTGGGCCGCACCTACGAGGCCGTCATCCGGGTCAACAGCCAGTCCGGCAAGGGGGGCGTGGCCTACGTGCTCAAGGCCGAGCACAGCCTCGACCTGCCGCGCCGCGCGCAGATCGAGTTCAGCCGGGTGATCCAGCAGCACACCGACGCCCAGGGCGGTGAGGTGACGCCGGAGGCGATCTGGGACATCTTCCGCAAGGAGTACCTCGACCGCGAGGAGCCCTACTCGCTCGTCGCGTTCTCCTCCACCACCGACACCGACGGCGACGACCGCCAGGAGGTCAACCTGCGCGTGCGCGGTGAGGAGCAGACCTTCACCGGCATGGGCAACGGGCCGGTCGCGGCCTTCGTGGACGGGATGCGTCAGGCCGGCGCGGACATTCGGGTGCTCGACTACGCCGAGCACGCGCTGTCCTCCGGCGGCGACGCCCTCGCGGCGGCGTACGTCGAGGCGGAGATCGCGGGCGAGATCGTGTGGGGCATCGGCATCCACCACAACATCGTGACCGCCTCGCTCCGCGCGGTGGTGTGTGCCGCCAACCGGGCCCGCGCCACCACCATCCCGGCCACGCCCGTCGAGCCGATCGGCTGATGGCCACCAGGGCGGCCCTCGCCTCCGAGCAGGTGGGCCAGTGCTTCGTGGAGAGCCGGCGCGGTCGTGACCGCCTGGAGTTCACCGAGTACGGCGCCGGCGAGGCCTGGGTCGTCCTGGTGCCGCCGCTGCTGGTGCCGCGCAGCGTGCACGACCACGCCGCGCGCACGCTGGCCGCGGCGGGCCTGCACGTGCTGGTCCTCGACCCGCTCGGCCACGGCGGCTCGGACCGCCCGGCGGACCCGCTGTCGTACTCCGTGCCGGCCTTCGCCGAGCAGGTCGTGGCCCTCCTCGACCACGTCGGGGCATCCCGGGCCGTCGTCGGCGGCAGACTCGCTGGGCGCCAACGTCGCTCTCGAGGTCGCCGTGCGCGCGCCGGACCGGGTGGCCGGGCTGCTGCTCGACGGCCCGGTGCTCGACAACGCGCTCGCGGCGCAGGCTGGCCGTCCTCGGTCCGGTGATGTACGCCGCGCGCTTCGCCCCGCTGCCGCTCAGCCTGCTGCGCCTGGTCACCCGGCCCGTGCCCACCCGGGTGCTGCCCGCGTGGCTGCGGCTCGCGCACGAGACGCTCGACCAGCGCCCCGGCACGGTCGCCGCGGTGATCCACGGGGTGCTCTTCGGACGGCTCGCGCCGGCCGCCGGGGAGCGGGAGGCGATCACGGCCCGCGCGCTGGTGCTGTCCCGGTCGCGCGACCCCTTCCACCCCGCGGGCGACGCGGAGCAGACTCGCCCGGGAGATCCCCGGCGCGGTGCTCGAGCGGACGGAGTCTGCCGCTGGAGTGGCGACGGCGGCCCGAGCGCCTGGACCTGGTGGTCGCGCGGTTCGCGCGGGAGTGCTCGCGCGGGTCGCTGCGGACGCGTCGTACCCGCAGGCTCCTGATCGGACAGACTCCTGACAGTGCTGTCGGTCCGTGTCGTCCGTCGGTGCTCCTCGCCCCGTGCTTCGACCGTCCGGGCTGTGCCGCGATCGCCCAGGTGAACGGGGACGTCCGGGCAAGCCCCCAGATGATCTCCGATCCGACAACTTGAGTCACACGTCGGCTCCGCATGGCCTTAGGGTTCGTGACATGACCCGCTTCCGTCGCCTCGGCGCGACTCTCGGCCTGACCACCGCCCTCCTCCTCTCCTCCGCCGGCGTCGCCTCCGCGCAGAGCCTGGTCCCTCGCGGACCCGGTCGGCGACGTCGTCACCATCCACGAGGACAACTCGGTCAGCCTACGCGCCGACCCGGACCCAGGGTGACGTCGTGCGCACCACCGTCAGCCACACCCGCACCAAGGTCGTCATCCGGCTCCGGATGCGCGCGCTGCCGCGCGGGGACTGGAGTGCCTTCGCGGTGGTCCGCACGCCCAGCACCTCCTTCGACCTGACCCAGGTCAAGGTCGGCGAGGCCCGCGGCTTCGTGCTCACCAAGACCAACGGCGGCAAAGCCTGGTCCGCTGCGCCGGGAAGTCCGCGCGCTTCGACCGCACCGCCCTGGTGCTCTCCGTCCCCCGCACGTGCCTGGGCAAGCCGCGCGTGGTGCGGGTCGGCGCCGGCGTCGCGCTCTTCGAGGGCGAGAGCGTGGTCCACGGCGACGACGCGCTGCGCCGCGCCCTCGGCGAGGACCTCCGGCTGTCCCCCCGGATCCGGCGCGGCTGAGCCGACCGGGAGCCACCCCTGCCACCGGGGTGGCTCCCGGATCTCCCACCGTCCGGGCGGCACAATGGGCAGGTGGTTCTCTACCGTGACGAGGCGATCGTGCTGCGCACCCACAAGCCTGGGTGAGGCCGACCGGATCATCACGCTGCTGACCCGCGAGAACGGCCGGGTCCGCGCGGTGGCGAAGGGCGTGCGTCGTACCACCTCGCGGTGGGGGTCGCGGCTCGAGCCGTTCACCCACGTGGACCTCCAGGCTCGCGCACGGGCGCAACCTCGACACCGTCACCCAGGCCGAGACGCGGGGGTCGTACGCCGCCCCGATCGGCTTCGACTACGACCGCTACACCGCCGGCACCGCGATGCTGGAGACCGCCGAGCGGCTCGTCGTGGAGGAGCGCGAGCCCGCGCGCCAGCAGTTCGCGCTGCTGCTCGGCGGGCTCAACGCGATGGCCGCGGGGGAGCGCCGCCCCGGCCACGTCCTCGACTCCTACCTGCTCCGCGCGCTCGCCATCGCCGGCTACGCACCGGCCTTCGTCGACTGCGCGCACTGCGGGCGGCCGCCGGTGACCGCGACCGGCGAGCCTCGGCCACCACCGCTGGTTCAACCCCTCGATGGGCGGCGTGCTCTGCTCGACCTGCCGGATCCCCGGCTCGGCCACGCCGGCGCCCGCGACGCTGACCCTCCTGGGCGCGCTGCTCGCCGGCGACTGGCCGGCCATCGAGGCCGCGGACCCGCGGAACGTCAAGGAGGCCAACGGCCTGGTCGCGGCGTTCGTTCAGTGGCAGCCTGGAGCGCGGCCTCCGCTCGCTGGCGTACGTCGAGCGCTGACACAATCGGCACGTGAGCCGCTCCTCCCGTCGTACCCGAGCCGCCGAGGCGTCCGCGCCCCGCGCGACCCCGCTGCCCCCCACGCCGCACCCCTCGGGTGCACGACCGCCGGCGATCCCCGCCGAGCCTGGTCCCGGAGCACGTCGCGATCGTGATGGACGGCAACGGCCGGTGGGCCGAGGAGCGCGGCCTGCCGCGGACCCGTGGGCACGAGGAGGGCGAGTCCAGCCTCTTCGACGTGGTGGAGGGCGCCATCGAGATCGGGGTGAAGGCCGTCTCCGCCTACGCCTTCTCGACCGAGAACTGGTCGCGCAGCCCGGACGAGGTGAAGTTCCTGATGGGCTTCAACCGCGACGTCGTACGACGCCGCCGGGAGGAGATGCACGAGCGCGGCATCCGGGTCCGGTGGGCGGGGCGCGCGCCCAAGCCTGTGGAAGTCGGTCATCGACGAGCTCCGCACGACCGAGGAGCCTGACCAAGCACAACGACGTCCTGACGCTGACCATGTGCGTGAACTACGGCGGCCGCTCCGAGACTCGGCGACGCCGCCCGGGCGCTGGCCCGCGACGTGGCCGCCGGCCGGGTCAACGCCGAGCGCGTCGACGAGCGCACCCTCGGCAAGTACCTCTACGTCCCCGAGTCCGCCCGACGCGGACCTGATCTGGCGGACCTCGGGGGAGCAGCGGCTCTCGAACTTCATGCTCTACCAGGCGGCGTACGCCGAGCCTGGTCTTCACCGACGTGCTCTGGCCCGACGTGGACCGTCGCCACCTGTGGCAGGCGATCGACGAGTACGCCCGGCGCGACCGGCGCTACGGCGGCGCGGTCCCCAACCAGGTCGTCTGACGGCGGGCCGGGAACGGCCCCGGCCCGGAGGCGCAGGGAGGGGGCTGTCCCCGGCGCGGTCCGGCGTGCCGCCAGGCGGAGGGACAAACTACGCAACCCGACCGGGAGCGCTCGCGCCATCCAGGCTCAGTGCTCGTCGTAGTGGGCGCCGTGGGCGGCGTGGCGGTGGCCGTCGTGGACGTAGTCCACATGGTCGTCGTGCGGCACGGCGAGGTGCCCGCAGCCCGGCCCGTGGTCGTGCGGATGCTCGGAGCAGGCCTGGTGCGCGTCCGGCTCGCCGGTGGCGAAGGGCTCGCGCAGGCGGGCCCGGTGGCGGGTCCAGATGCCGAGTGGCCAGGCCACGGCGTAGCACGCGAGGGCGAGCAGCACGATGGTCGGCCCCGGTGCCACCGTCGCCTGGTACGACGCGAAGGTGGCCACCACCAGGCCGCCGACCGAGGCGAGCACGCCCAGCGCCATAGCGGCGGCGATGGTGGTCCGGAAGGAGCGGGTGAGTCTGCTGGGAGGTGGCGACCGGGACGACCATCAGCGCGGAGACGAGCAGCAGCCCGACGGTGCGCATGGCGACGGTGACCGAGACGGCGGCGAGCACGGCGACGAGCATGTTGTAGCCGCGCACCCGCAGCCCGGCGACCCGGGCGAACTCCTGGTCCTGGGCGACGGCGAAGAGCCTGGGGCGCGAGGCCGACGCAGAGCGCGATCACGGCGATGGCGAGCGCCATCGTGACGAGCACGTCGGCGACCGAGATCGTGGTGAGCGAGCCGAAGAGGTAGGTGTTGAGCGAGGCGGCGCTCTCGCCGCCGAGCCCGCTGATGAAGATGCCGCCGGCCAGTCCGCCGTAGAAGAGCAGGGCGAGGGCGACGTCGCCGTTGGTCTGGCCGCGCTCGCGGATCACCTCGATGAGGACGGCGCCGAGGACGGCCACCACGACGGCGGTCCAGACGGGGGAGGAACCGGTGAGCAGGCCGAGGGCGACGCCGGTGACGGCGACGTGGCCGATGCCGTCACCCATCAGGGCGAGCCGGCGCTGGACGAGGAAGGTGCCGATCGCGGGCGCGGCGAGGCCGGTGAGCAGCGCGGCGATGAGCGCGCGCTGCATGAACGGCAGGGAGAACGAACTCGATCGGGCTCATCGCTGCTCTCCGGTCCGGTCGACCGGGGAGGCGACGCCGGGCACGTGGTCGGCGGGCCGGGGTGCGTGGTGATGGTGGTGGGTGTGCGGCTCGCCGAGCCAGGGCTGGTGCACCTCGTGGTCGCGCAGCGGCGCGCCGTCGTAGACGACCCGGCCGTCGCGCATCACCACGGCCCGGTCGACGAGGCGCGCGAGTGGGCCGAGCTCGTGGGCGACGAGCACGATGGTGGCGCCGCGCTCCTTGAGCCGGTCCAGGGTGTCGGCGAGGACGTGCTGGTTGGGAAGGTCGACGCCGGCGGTCGGCTCGTCGAGGAAGAACAGGCTCCGGCTCGCCGGCCAGCGCCCGGGCGATGAGCACCCGCTGCTGCTGGCCGCCGGAGAGGTTGGTGACCGCGTCGCGGCGCCGGTCGGCGAGACCGACGACCTCCAGCGCGTCCTCGATCGCGGCCCGGTCCGCGCGGGAGAGCGGGCGGAGCAGGCGGCGGCGGGTGAGCCGGCCGGCGGCGACCACCTCCCACACCGACGCCGGTACGCCGGCCGCGGCCGTCGCACGCTGGGGGACGAAGCCGACCCGGAACCACTCGTCGTACTCGCCCAGGGGCGTGCCGAACAGGCGCACCTCACCGGCGACGAGCGGGCGCAGGCCGACCAGGGCGCGCACCAGGGTGGACTTCCCGGAGCCGTTGGCGCCCATCAGCGCGACGAACTCTCCGGGCTGCGCGGCGAGGTCGATGCCGCGCAGGACCGGCCGGCCGCCGAGGGCGACGGTCCCGCCGGTGACGGAGACGGCCGCGGTCATCGGCACCCGTTGGCGGTCTGCAGCGCCTTCAGGTTGGCCTGCATGAGGGAGAGGTAGTCCTCCTTCGAGGTGGCCTTGGAAAGCCCCTCGATCGGGTCGAGGACGCCGTTGGTGAGCCCGAGGTCGGTGGCCATGCCCGTGCCGAGGGCCGGCTTGAGCGGCTCGCTGAACACCGTGGTGATCCCTTCGTCCTTGACCGAGCTTCTGCAGCTTCCCGAGCGCGGCCGCCGTCGGCTCGGCGTCGGGGGAGAGCCCGACGATCGAGGCCAGGTGGATGCCGTACTTCTCCAGGTAGCCGAACGCATCGTGCGAGACCACGATCGTGTCACGCGCGCAGTCGCGCAGGCCAGCGGTGTACGACGCGTCGAGCGCCTCCAGGCTTCGAGCGCAGCGCCGCGGCGTTCTTCTCGTACGTCTCCGCCCTGGTCCTCATCGATGCCCCCGAGGCTCCTCGGCGACCGCGTCGGCGACGGCCGCCACCCGCAGCGGGTCCTGCCAGAAGTGCGGGTCCAGGTTGCCGTGGTCGTGGTCGTGGCCCTCCTCGTCGGCGTGCTCCTCGTGCTCGGCGGCGGACTCCTCGACCGGGATCAGGTCGGCGAGGCCGGCGACATCGAGGGTGTCGCCCTGCGCGTTCTGGCCCACGGCGTCGTCGACGGCGGGCTGGAAGCCCGCCTGGTACACCACGAGGTCGGCCGCGGCGATCTCGGCGGTCTTCTTCACGTCGACCTCGAGGTCGTGCGGCTCCATCCCGGGCTGGGTGAGGAGACTCGACCTCGGTGCCGGTGCCCTGGGCGACCTGCTCGGTCAGCCAGGCCAGCGGGTAGAACGCCGCCGCGACCGTGGGGTGCTCGCCGCCGCCGCTCGCGGAGCCGCCGTCCTCGCTGAACGCGGAGCACCCGGAGGCGAGCACGGCGACGGCGGACAGGGCGGCGAGACCGGTAGACAAGCGCATGAGAATCATTCTCAACTGCGCCGGGCTCCGGGTCAAGTCGGCGCTGCGTAGAGTGCGGGCGTGCTCGTCGTGAACCGCTTCCGCGCGGGGGAGGACCCCGCCGCGCTCCGTGCCGACCTGGAGACCGTCCGCGAGTCTGCTCGCTTCGGCCCCCGGGTACGTCGAGGGGCAGGCTCGGCCGCAACCTCGACGACCCGGACCTGTGGGTGCTCACCACCCGCTGGGAGAGCGTGGGTGCCTACCGCCGGGCCCTGTCGTCGTACGACTTCAAGCCTGCACGGGATGCCGCGGCTGGCCCGGGCGATCGACGAGCCGGGCGCCTACGAGCCTGGTCGCGCCGAATACGGTGCTGAACGTCGCGGGCTCTCGCGTAACCTAGGAGCCTGCTCCGCGAGTCAACACACCATGCCCGACAGCCAGCCGGGCTCGTCCCATAAAAGGATCCTTCCGTGGCCAAGCCGCCCCCGTCCACCGTCGACCACGTCGTCTCCCTCGCGAAGCGCCGAGGCTTCGTCTACCCCTGCGGGGAGATCTACGGCGGCACCCGCTCGGCCTGGGACTACGGCCCGCTCGGCGTGGAGCTCAAGGAGAACATCAAGCGCCAGTGGTGGCGCTCGATGGTGCAGAGCCGCGACGACGTCGTCGGCCTCGACTCCAGCGTGATCCTGCCGCGCCAGACCTGGGAGGCCTCCGGCCACGTCGCGACGTTCAGCGACCCGCTGACCGAGTGCCAGTCCTGCCACAAGCGCTTCCGCGCCGACCACCTGCAGGAGGCGGTCGCGGAGAAGAAGGGGATCGACGACCCCGACTCCGTCGACCTCGCCGAGATCGCCTGCCCCAACTGCGGCACCCGCGGCGCCTGGACCGAGCCGCGGCAGTTCTCCGGCCTGCTCAAGACCTACCTCGGCGTCGTCGAGGACGAGTCCGGCCTGCACTACCTGCGCCCGGAGACCGCGCAGGGCATCTTCCTCAACTTCGCCAACGTGGTGACCTCGCAGCGGATGAAGCCCCCGTTCGGCATCGCGCAGATCGGCAAGAGCCTTCCGCAACGAGATCACGCCGGGCAACTTCATCTTCCGCACCCGCGAGTTCGAGCAGATGGAGATGGAGTTCTTCGTCAAGCCCGGTGAGGACGAGGAGTGGCACCAGTACTGGATCGACACCCGGACGGCCTGGTACACCGACCTCGGCATCGACCCCGACAACCTGCGCCACTACGAGCACGCGAAGGAGAAGGTTCGTCGCACTACTCCAAGCGGACCGTCGACATCGAGTACCGCTTCAACTTCGCCGGCTCCGAGTGGGGTGAGCTCGAGGGCATCGCCAACCGCACCGACTTCGACCTGTCCACGCACGCCGAGCACTCCGGCAAGGACCTGTCGTACTTCGACCAGGCCAACAACAACCGCTACGTGCCCTACGTCATCGAGCCCGCAGCCGGCCTCTCCCGCAGCCTGATGACCTTCCTCGTCGACGCCTACGCCGAGGACGAGGCCCCCGACAACAAGGGCGGTGTCCGCAAGCGCACCGTGCTGCGCCTCGACCCGCGCCTGGCACCGGTCAAGGTGGCGGTGCTCCCGCTGAGCCGCAACGAGGACCTCAGCCCCAAGGCCCGAGCGGTCTCCAGCGAGCCTGCGCGCGCTGTGGAACATCGACTTCGACGACGCCGGCTCCATCGGCAAGCGCTACAGCCGCCAGGACGAGATCGGTACGCCGTACTGCGTCACCATCGACTTCGACACCCTCGACGACCAGGCGGTCACGGTCCGTGAGCGGGACACCATGTCCCAGGAGCGGGTCGCGCTCGACAAGCTCACCACCTACTTCGCCGAGCGGCTCGTCGGATGCTGAGGGACCGCATCCGGCCGGCCGTCGCCGCGAGCCTCGCGCTCGCGGTGGCCGGCGGCCTGGCCGGGTGCGGTTCGGACGACACGACGAAGGACGCGAAGCCGAAGCCGGCCGCGTCCTCGAGCGCCCCGGCGACGTACCTCGAGGTGCCGGACGGGGTCACCCTCACCGAGCCGGGCACCGCGCTGACCCTCGGCCAGGAGGGCGTCGTCGCCTTCCAGCGCCGCCAGGACCAGGTCGGCGTGCTCACGGTGGTGGTCGAGCGGATCGAGCGCACCTCCTTCCAGCAGTCCTTCAAGGGGTGGAACGTCGACGCGACGACCGCCGCGCGCACGCCGTACTTCGTCCGGGTGAAGGTCACCAACGACGGGGACACCGACCTCGGCGGGATGCGCCTCGACAACGTGCTGTGGGCCGACGACGGTGCCACCCGTGAGGCACCGAACTACTACACCGCGCAGCAGCAGCCGCTGTGCAACGGCGGCTCGCTGCCCGCGGCCTTCCCGGCCGGCACGACCGCGCAGGCTGTGCCAGGTCTACTTCCTCGCCCCCGGGCGCACCTTCGAGCACGTGTCCTTCCTGCCCTACGGCGGGCTCGACGCGATCACCTGGAGCGGTGCGATCAGCGCGGTGACCCCGCCGGCGAAGAAGAAGCCGTCGAAGAAGCCGGGCAAGGGTGGCCGCCCGGTCCTGCCGAGCAACACCCCCTCGGCGTCGTGACCGGGCTGCGCCTGGGCTCCCTGGAGGTGCCTACCCCGGTGGTGCTCGCGCCGATGGCCGGGATCACCAACGCGGCCTACCGCACGCTGTGCGCCGAGCACGGCGCCGGTCTCTACGTCTGCGAGATGATCACGAGCCGCGGCCTGGTCGAGGGCGACGAGACCACGAAGCGGATGCTCGTCTTCGACGAGTCGGAGTCGGTGCGCTCGGTGCAGGCTCTACGGCACCGACCCGTTCTACGTGGGGCAGGCCACCAAGATCCTCTGCGAGGAGTACGGCGTCGCGCACGTCGACCTGAACTTCGGCTGCCCGGTCCCCAAGGTCACCCGCAAGGGCGGCGGGGGAGCGCTGCCGTGGAAGCGCAACCTGCTGGGCGCGATCCTCGAGCAGGCGGTGGCCGCCGCGGCGCCGTACGACGTGCCGGTGACCATGAAGACCCGCAAGGGCCTCGACGACGACCACCTGACCTACCGCGACGCCGGGCGGATCGCCCAGGACACCGGGGTGGCGGCGATCGCGCTGCACGGGCGGACGGTCGCGCAGGCCTACTCCGGGGAGGCCGACTGGGACGCCATCGCCGACCTGGCCGCCGCGGTGGACATCCCGGTGCTCGGCAACGGCGACATCTGGGAGGCGGCGGACGCCGTGCGGATGGTGGAGCAGACCGGGGCGGCCGGGGTCGTCGTCGGCCGGGGCTGCCTGGGCCGGCCGTGGCTGTTCCGCGACCTGGCCGCCGCCTTCTCCGAGGACGGGCCGGGGGAGACCACGCTGCCGACCCTCGGCGAGGTGACGGCGATGATGCGCCGGCACGCCGAGTCGCTCTGCGCCCACATGGGGGAGGAGCGGGGCTGCAAGGAGTTCCGCAAGCACGTGACCTGGTACCTCAAGGGCTTCCGTGCGGGCGGCGAGTCTGCGCCGCTCGCTCGGCCTGGTCGACTCGCTCGCCGCGCTCGACCGGCTGCTGGCCGAGCTCGACCCGAGCGAACCGTTCCCGGTCTCCGAGTCGGGCGCGCCGCGGGGGCGGCAGGGCGCGCCGCGCCACAAGGTGGTGCTCCCGGAGGGCTGGCTGGACGACACCGACGGCCTGTGCGAGGGCGGATCGGTGGTCCTGGAGGACGCGAACGAGACCACCGGCGGGTGAGCCGTCTCACCCCTCGGCGCGGGTTGTTGATTCGTGAACCACTCTCGGGGTGTGCTTCACTCGCACGATGCCTCGGCCCCGGCTGAGGCTCTCGGGACGACCTGCAAGCAACAGCAAAGGAATCAGCGCGTGGCCACCAGCCACAAGCGGGAAACCGCGCGACGTACGCCGCGAGCCGCCGTCCTGGCGGGCTCGCTGGCCGTCCTGGCGACCGGTGCGGTCGTCTCCGCCGGTGTGATGAGCTCCCCGGCCCCCGACCACGACCTGCTCGCCGTCGACAGCAACCGCGCCGCCGCCGGCTCGGTCAAGGACGCGACGCCGCGTGAGCCTCCCGGTGATCTCACGCAGCAGTGAGCGCTCCGCCGACGGCATCGGCTCCAAGGTCGACCGCCTGATGGCCAGCACGGCGACCGCCAAGGCTGTCGCCGGTGCCGACGCCAAGCGGTGGACGACCGACGCCCTCAACCTGTGGACCCGTCCCGACAAGGCCGGGCGCAAGGTCGGCGAGGTCGACGCGGGCGAGAAGGTCTTCCTCACCGGCCGGACCTACGGCGAGCGTGAGGAGATCGTCGTCGGCGGCAAGGCCCGCTGGGTCACCGCCGGCCACCTCTCCGACGAGAAGCCCGCCACCATCGCCGCCACCTGCACCAACGGCACGACCGTGCCCGCCGCGGTGAGCCCGAACGTGAAGAAGGTCCACGAGGCCGTCTGCGGGAACTTCCCCGAGATCGGCACCTACGGCACCTTCCGCAACGACGGCGAGCACTCCCAGGGCCTGGCCGTCGACATCATGGTCTCCGGCGCCCGCGGCTGGGAGGTCGCGGAGTTCGTCCGCGCCAACGCCGCCGCGCTCGGCGTCAACTACGTGATCTACTCGCAGAAGATCTGGTCCGTGCAGCGCTCGGGCGAGGGCTGGCGCGGGATGCCGGACCGCGGCTCCACGACGGCCAACCACTACGACCACGTGCACGTCACGACGTACTGAGCCCCGAGGCCGCCCCACTCGATAGGGTCGCGGCGTGGACCAGGTGGAGGCGCGGTACGACGAGCACGCCCGCGAGCGCGTCGTCCCCGAGCCGCCGAAGCGGGTCGAGGCGCCCGAGCGGCTCGCGTTCGAGCGGGACCGGGCGCGGGTGGTGCACGCGGCGTCCTTCCGGCGGCTGGCGGCCAAGACCCAGGTGGTGGGGCCGCAGAGCGACGACTTCGTCCGCAACCGGCTGACCCACAGCCTGGAGGTCGCCCAGATCGCGCGCGACCTGTCCCGGGCGCTCGGCACCCATCCCGACATCACCGAGACCGCGGCGCTGGCGCACGACCTCGGGCACCCGCCGTTCGGGCACAACGGCGAACGGGCGCTGGCCACGCTCGCCGCGGACTGCGGCGGCTTCGAGGGCAACGCGCAGACGCTGCGCCTGCTGACCCGGCTGGAGGCGAAGACGAGCGACGCCGGGCTGAACCTGACCCGGGCCACGCTCGACGCGTGCACGAAGTACCCCTGGGGCCCGGAGGCCGCGCGCGAGGGCAAGTTCGGGGTCTACGAAGACGACCGTGCCGCCTTCGACTGGATCCGCGAGGGGGCGCCGGCCGGCCGGCGCTGCGTGGAGACGCAGGTGATGGACCTCGCCGACGACGTGGCCTACTCCGTGCACGACGTCGAGGACGGCATCGTCGCCGGCAAGATCGACCTCACCCGGCTGGACACGGCGGGGGTGTGGGACACGCTGCGCTCCTGGTACCGCCCGGACGCCACCGACGACGACCTCGATGCGGTGCTCGCGCGGCTGCGGTCGGTGGGGAGCCTGGCCCGGGGCGTCGTACGACGGGCGGCGGACCGGCCTCGCGGCGCTCAAGAACCTCACCAGCGACCTGATCGGCCGCTTCTGCGGGGCGGTGCAGCAGGCCACCTTCGCGGCCTCGCCGGGGCCGTTCGTGCGCTACGCGGCGGACCTCGTCGTCCCGGTGGAGACGTGGGCGGAGATCACCGTCCTCAAGGCCGTGGCCGCGCACTACGTCATGCAGGACGCCACCCGGGTCGCGCTGCAGGTCCGGCAGCGCGAGCCTGCTCTCCGAGCCTGGTCGCGGCGCTGCTGCGCACCGAGGGCACCGACCTCGACGAGGCGTTCGCGGAGGACTGGAAGCAGGCGGCCGGTGACGCCGGCCGGACCCGGGTCGTCATCGACCAGGTGGCCTCGCTCACCGACGCCAGTGCGGTCGCCTGGCACCGTCGCCTCGTCGTCACCGGATCCGAGAACCACTGAGCAAAACGCGACCGGCCGCAACCACGAGGGTTGCGGCCGGCCGGCTGCCGACAAAGCTTGTCCCGAAGGGATCAGCCGGTGACCGGGACGTGCGACTCGATCGGGGTCGGGGTCGGCGCGTCGGTCTCGGTCGGGGTGGTGGGACCGGTGTCCGTGGTGACGTTGCCACAGGTGGCGGAGGCCACCGTCAGGTCCACCTGGCCGAGCAGGTTGACGTAGAGCGCGTCGACCGTGAAGGTGCCGTCGGCGTTCTTGGTCTGGCGGTTGACCGTCAGCGTCAGCAGGCCCGGGATGGACACCGACGCGTTGGCCTTGTTGGTGTCGATGTTGACCGGCAGGCCGAGGGCCGCGAGGTCCGCGATCGTCGTGGTGCCGGTGTCACCGGTGCACTGAGCCTCGACGGCGGTCGCGCCGATCAGCCTTGGTCTTGCCCGAGAGCACGTCGCACAGTCCGCTGAGCCTGCGTGGGCAGGAGCTTGGACAGGTCCAGAGCGCCGAGAGCGCTCAGGTCGATGCCAGCGCTTCCGGTAGCGGTGGCCAGCCTGGTCGAGCGCCCGGCCGAGCGGCCCAGAGATCAGGCCTGGTTGATGCCGGTCGTGATGTCGCCGACCGGGCCGTTGAGGACCGTGGTGGTTTGCTGGCACGCGGTGCCGAGCGGGCCGGTGAGCGCGGCGGGCAGCTTGCGAGAGCAGGCCGTCGCCGACGCCAAGGCCGGCCACGTTTGCGGTGGCCTTGCCGTTCTCCGCGCTCGCGTTGATCACGCCGCCGGTGACCAACGGGTTGCTGGGCAGTGCGATCAGGGAGTCGGTGACCGGCTTGCCGTCCGTGGACGTGACGGACGGCGTTGCGTCGATCGCGGTGTTGCCGGCGATCTCCAGGCTCCAGGCCGAACGCCGACGACGGCTGGCCCGCGGCCGTCGCCGTACCGCCGCCGCCCAGGACGGCAAAGGCGGTGGCGCCGGTGACCAGCACGACCGCGCCGGCGGCCGAGGCCAAGGTCCTCGTCTTCTTCATGGGGTTTCCCTTCATCTTCATCACTTGTCGGCAGAGCGAGTCTGGCGTCTGGGGTCAGGCCTTGTCGACCATGACCGGGGTTCCGGTCGGGATGGTGCGCAGCAGGTCGAGGGCGTCATCGGGCACCCGCACGCAGCCGTGGCTGATGGACTTGCCGAACACCGAGGAGTCCGTCCAGCCGTGCAGGGCCACCGTGCCGGGGCCGCCGCCGTAGGAGTCGAGGGTGTCGCTGTGGCTGCCCAGCGGCAGGATCACCGGCGAGAAGGGCTGCTTCTCGTCCGAGATCTGCCCGAGCACGAAGGTCCGCCCGACCGGCGTCGGCGTCGCGGGTGCGCCGATCGCGACGGTCCAGGAGCCGACCTTGCTGCCACGCTCGTAGAGCCTCGAGGGAGTGCGTCTCCAGGTGCACCTTGACCAGGAACCGGCTGTGCGCCTCGGTCAGGCTCGCGCGAGCGCAGCCAGCCGGTGGAGCCGTTGGGCTTGGAGGGGAGCAGCACCTGCACCCAGTCCTGGTTGCGGGTGATCACCGGCAGCCAGGTGTCCCCGAACTGCTTCGGCCCGATCTTGGCGAACGGCTTGCCGTCGGGTGCGTCGTACAGCGCCTGCATCCGCTTGGGGTGCACCACCGTGCCCTTGGGGACGCGGTCGGGACGCGGGTCCTTCGGTGCGGCCTTGATGACCGTCTTGGTGGAGCCTGAGCCTGAGCGAGGCCAGGTCGACCCGCTCGGAGACCGGGGCCGGCGTCGAGGCCTTCGGCTCCTTCTCGTCGGTGTCGCGGAAGACCAGGAAGAGGGCGGAGATCGCCAGGATCGCGGCGATGAGGGGCACCGGCCAGCCTGGCGCGCGTACGCGCAGACGACTGCTCCACTCCCGGTCCCTCCCCGTGTGTCCATCTGTTTCCCACTCTCCGGCTGTGACACCGCTCCCGGATGCCAAACGACCTGAGTGGGACTTAGGTCACGCGTGACAATAGGGGAACCTGAGTTTTTCTTGTGAACGGTCTCCGGACGTGGACGCCACGGGTGCCTCAGTAGGATCCTGAGCATGGCTGGCCGGATCCGTGACGAGGACATCGCCGCGGTCCGGGAACGGGTGCGGATCGACGAGGTCGTCTCCGGCTACGTCACCCTGCGCAACGCCGGTGGCGGGTCGATGAAGGGGCTGTGCCCCTTCCACGACGAGAAGTCGCCGTCCTTCCACGTGACGCCCTCACGGGGTTTCTTCCACTGCTTCGGCTGCCAGGAAGGTGGCGACGTCTTCACCTTCTTGATGAAGATCGACGGGCTGAGCCTTCGGCGAGGCCGTCGAGCGGATGGCCGACAAGTACGGCGTCCAGGCTGCGCCGCGACGAGACGGGCAGCGACGACCGGCCGAAGGGCCCGCAGCGGCGGCGGCTGGTCGAGGCGCACGCGGTCGCCCAGGAGTTCTACGCCGAGCAGCCTGGGCTCGCCCGACGCGCTCGCCGCGCGCCAGTTCCTCGCCGAGCGCGGCTTCGACCAGGACGCCGCGCGGCACTTCGGTGTCGGCTTCGCGCCCCGCGACGGGGAGGCGCTGTGGCGCCACCTCAGCGGGCGCAAGTTCACCTCCGAGGAGGCGATGGCCGCCGGCCTGGTGGCCATCGGCCGCTCCCACTACGACAAGTTCCGCGGCCGGCTGCTGTGGCCGATCCGGGAGACCAACGGCGACACCATCGGCTTCGGTGCGCGCCGGATCTTCGACGACGACCGGATCGAGGCGAAGTACCTCAACACCGGCGAGACGGCGATCTACAAGAAGAGCCACGTCCTCTACGGCATCGACCTGGCCCGCAAGCCGATCGCGCTCAGGCTCCCAGGCGGTCGTCGTCGAGGGCTACACCGACGTGATGGCCTGCCACCTCGCGGGCGTCACGACGGCCGTGGCCACCTGCGGCACCGCCTTCGGGGACGACCACGCCCGGGTGCTGCGCCGCTTCCTCGACGACCACGCCGAGCCTGCGCAGCGAGGTGGTGTTCACCTTCGACGGCGACGAGGCCGGGCAGAAGGCCGCGCTGCGCACCTTCGAGGGTGACCAGCGCTTCGTCGCGCAGACCTACGTCGCCGTCGCCCCCGAGGGGATGGACCCCTGCGAGCCTGCGGATCAAGGAGGGCGACGCCGCGGTGCGCGAGCCTGGTCGCCACCCGCCGCCCGCTCTACCGCTTCGTCCTCGAGAACGTCATCGGCCGTTACGACCTCGACCGCGCCGACAGCCGCGTCGACGCGCTGCGTGCCGGCGCCCGGCTGGTGGCGAGCGTGCGCGACAAGTCCAAGGTCGACGCCTTCGCCCGAGAGACTCGCCGGCATGGTCGGGGTCGACATGGAGCAGGCCCGCGCCGAGGTACGACGGGCCGCCGCTCGCGGCAGCGCGCCCGACCGTGCCACCCCGCGGGAGCGCGCCGGTGCCCCGGTGGCGGAGGCTCCGGCACCGCGCGCGAACCTCCCCGACCTGCGCGACCCCCGCTTCGGCATCGAGCGGGAGACGCTGAAGCTCGTCCTGCAGCACCCGATGGCGATCGGCCGCACCAGCGCCGACATCGGCGCCAACGACTTCACCCACCCGACGTACCGCGCCGTGTGGGAGCCTGGTCGTCGCTGCCGGCGGTGCGGCCGCCGGGCAGAGCGACCCCGGCTGGGTGTCCAAGGTGCGCGAGGGCGCGACGGACCCGGCGGTGTCCTCGGTGGTCAGCGCGCTGGCGGTGGAGCCGATCCCGAACCATCGCGACATCGACGCGACCTACGTCGCCACGCACCTCTTCCGCCTGCAGGAGCTCACCGTGCTGCGCCGCATCGACGAGGTGAAGTCCCGCCTCCAGCGCACCAACCCCGTCGAGAACGAGGTCGACTTCAACCGCATGTTCGGCGAGCTGGCGGCGCTGGAGCAGCACCGGCGCACGCTGCGCGAGAAGATCGTGGGCTCGGGCCCGTGAGCCCGCTGCGCCGCGCGCGGCCCGCGGTCGAGGTCGCGCCGGGGGAGCGGCTGCTGGCTGCCGCCGGGCCGGTCGGCGGCACCCGCGACGCGCTCTACCTGCCCACGCGGGTCCCCTGGGAGCAGGTCGCGGCCGCCGACTGGGACGCCGAGGAGCGCACCCTGACCGTCACCGAGGTCGGTCGCTTCGGTGAGGAGCAGCCCGTGCACGTCGTCCCGCTGGAGGAGGCGGGGCGGCTCCTGCAAGCCTGGTCCGCGAACGGGTGACGGCGAGCATCGCGCTGCAGCGCCACGTCCCGGTGCGCGGCCGAGCCGCGGTCCGCGTGCTCGCTCGCCAGGCTCCGGCCCGGCGGGGCGAGCCTGTCCTGGTTCGTCGAGTACGACGCCAGCCTGGACCCCGCCGACCCCGAGGTCGACGCGGTGGTGCAGGCCGCCCTCGCGACGGCGCGGGCCGACATCGGCGCCTGACGACGTCGCGAGGCACCTCGATTTCGGGCCGCCGGTGCGGCCTTGCTAGTGTTTCCCCGCTGCACGGCCCGCGGGCCGAGCCGGCATTCCCCCGTAGCTCAACTGGCAGAGCATGCGACTGTTAATCGCAGGGTTATTGGTTCGAGTCCAATCGGGGGAGCCAACGGAGAGAGCGCGGACTGGTTGTCCAGCCGCGGCATGAAGAGGGAGCCCCCGCCGGCAGCGCGTCGGTCGGGGGTTTCGTCGTTCCTGGACCGGGCAGCGCGCAACGCCTCCGACGCCGCCTCCTCGAGTGGGCGGCTCCGGTCGTTCTCGATCCCCATCAGGTAGGCGACCGAGGTCCCGAGCGCCGCGGCGAAGTGGGGGAGCTCGTCGACCGAGACCGACTTGACGCCGGACTCGCGGTCGGACAAGCCGGACGGCGAGACGATGCCGACCAGCAGGGCGAACTTGCGCTGACTCAGGCCGAGTACCGTTGCGGAGGCCGCGGATGCGCCGCCCGGCGATGTCGCTCAGGCTCGGCGCGGCCGGCGACTCGGATTGCGTGGTCGTCATGCCCGTGACATTACCGGAAAATCCCGACATTGCGGAGACCTTCCGGGATGTCGATCGGTGATCCCGACACGCCGACGATCCTGAAATCCCCGAAGCGTCGGGATTTTCCCGACATTGTTCGGGGCATGCCGACACCCGAGCAGGCGACCATCGCCGAGAACCTGCGCGTCCTCAAGGCGCGCCGGCGTGTCTCCGACGCCACCATCGCCGCTGGCACTGGCCTGACGCCCTCCGCGGTCAACGATCGGCTGAACTGCCGTGCGCGCGTCCAGGCCCACGAGCGGCCAGGTTCGCGGCCTTCTTCGGCGTCTCCGTCGAGCAGCCTGCTCGCTCCGTCGACGACCGAGGCCGTGTCGTGACCCGGCGGACCGCCTTGCCGGAGGCAGCAGCGAACTTTCGCCGCTGGCGCAGCGGCGGCCGCGATCGCCGTCCGCCGATTCGGTGCACAGGCGAACGACCTCGCCGCCGAGGTTGCCGAGATCCTCGATCGCGTCAACGAGGTCGCCGTCACCCTCGGCGACATCCGGACGCAGCTTGTCGAAGGCGCCGACAGTCGTCAAGGCTCTCCGGGAGCGGCGCTCGACCTCAGACGGCCGCGCTGCGCCCGGATCCGACGGTACGCCGGAGGACCTGGTGATCGCCCGCGTCGCCGGCGTGCTAGTCGACATCGTCAAGGCGGCGGGCCCGCCCCTGGTCGTGCTCGCCCTCGGCCTCACCGGATTCGGCGCCGCGGTAGTCCTCTCCCGAGGCGCGTCGTGACGCACCCGATCTTCGAACTCTTCGACGTGCGCGCCTGCGAGGGCTGCGGATGCACCGACGACAACGCCTGTGTGACCGATCTCGGTCCCTGCTGGTGGGTCGGCGAGCCTGCTCTGTTCAGCGTGCGCTCGACAGACGGCAGCACCTGCGTCACTGACGCCGACGCTGCCCCCACAGACGCCGGCGCCCGCGTCCGAGACTGCGCGCGCGTCGGCCCGGGAGCCCCGGACGGGGAAGACGGTGCCCTCGCGCCGGCCAACCGGGGCTCCCACCCAAGCACTGGCCCGTGGGTTCGCCGTACTGCGGCGGCTTCCCTGGCTCACGGTCCAGTCGAACGTGCAGCGGCCGCGACGACCGGCAGACGACAACCACAACCAGCGCGGTCCGAACATGCCGCGCAACTTCCTCCGGTCTGCACCGGCGTCCGATCGCGGTCGCTGCACCCCCACGAGGCGCGACGGCACCGGGCCCGCGTCTCTGCCCGCCGCGGTGACGGCCGCCGCGGCGGGCCCCGGATCCCACCCCTAGAGAAGGCCGGCTGGGCACCCGGCGCGCGTCACCGGAGGACGAGGTCCTGCAGTACCGGTCCGCGGCACAACTGCCCCCCACAACACCCACAGCGGCACCCGAGCCAAGGAGGCACCCTTGACCGCAACGCTCCACCCCGTCGACCACCCCGATGACTACCAGGGTCGGCGCCGCCGCCCCGTCGAGGTCGACGCGCCCTCGCTCGTCCACCGCTGGCAGCACGGCGGTCTCGCTGTCGTCAGCCACCAGTCGCCCGACGGCGTCCGGCGCAGCCTCGCATCGCGCAACGTGGGCGGCCGACCGCTCTGGAAGCCGATCGACGGCACCGACCTCCCCGACGGCGACGTCATCGCCGCGGTCCCGCTCGTCGACGCGATCGTCGACGTCCTGGCGCCCGCCCTCGTGCTCGACCAGCAGGTCCAGGCGCGGCACCTCCTGCAGCCGTTCATCGGCGAGTCTCATGTTCCCCCGTCGGGGGCGCCGCCGTGGCTGACAGCCGGGCCCCCATCGCGGAGCGGGTCGCCGCCGCCGAGGCCGCCAGGGACGAGGGGCTCGAGACGGTCCGGCATGCGGCCGACCCCCGCGTCATCCTCGCCATCGACGCCGAGATCCAGAAGGCCATCGACTCCGGCCGGCGGTTCTCCGCGAACGACATCCGCGACCGCCTCCCGGTCTCCGACGAGCACCTCGTCGGAGACCGCGTCCGAGCGTTCGCCTGCAAACGGGTCGACGGCCACCCCGTGATGGTCGCCGTTGGCCGCACCCCGTCGTCGCTCAAGTCGACGCACGCCCACGAGATCAAGGTCTGGCTCGGCTGGGAGGCCCACCAGACCGTCAACCGCCGCCGCACCTCCGCGGCCTCCTGAACACGAAGGACGCACCATGACCGACCAGCACTTCACCGTCGACGAGGCGCGCTCCGTCGTGACCGACGCACTGCGGGCCCACATCGAGAAGGCTCGGCGCCGAGGGCGGCCCACAGCGCGACCTGGCGCTCGCGAAGGCGATGGCCGAGAACGTCACCGCTTGGACGCACACCACCCGGGTCCGCGACTTCGTCCGGCGGACGCCGGTGCCCCTGATCGCGGTGCTCGAGAACGCGGAGGCGTAGGCTCGATGACCACCGACACCACCACGAGCACCGACGCCCTGGTGCAGGCCACGTCGGGCGCGATCGCCGTGCTCCCGCTCGAGCAGATCCACCCCCACCCGAAGAACATCCGGCACAACGCCGTCGCCGACGACGAGATGGTCGAGTCGATCCGTTCACAGGGGCTCATCCAGCCGCTCGTCGTCGCGCCCATGCCCGGCACCGAGACCGGCAACGACCCAGGACCCGCGTACCGCCTGATCGCCGGACACCGCCGTCTCGACGGACTCCGCCGCGCCGAGGCCACCCACGCCACGGTCATCATCCGCCGCGACCTGGTCGACGAGGCCGACCAGGTCGCCGCGATGCTCGTCGAGAACTGCCGGCGCACCGACCTCACCCCGATGGAGGAGGCCGAGGGCTACGGCCAGCCTGCGCTTCGACTTCGGCTGGAAGCCCGGTCAGATCGCCAAGGCCGCCGGTCACAACGTCGACACCATCAACAAGAGGCTCAGGCTCCTCAAGGCTCGACAAGAAGGTCCAGAAGACCGTCGACGACGGGCAGGCTCTCGCTCGACGATGCCCTCGCCGTGGCGGCGCTGCCGACCACCGTCCAGAAGCAGGTCTCGAAGCACGCCGGCACCTCCAACTTCAAGTGGGAGGTCTCGAAGGCCAAGGAGAAGATCGCCGCGCAGGCCAAGGCCGACAAGGCTGATCGCCGAGCTCGAGGCCCAGGGGATCCCGAAGCCGAACCCCGCCGGGCAAGACGTGGACCACCCACCTGACCCACGCCGAGCACGGCATGACCGCGCTCGGTCAGACGTTCTCCCGCGACCGCGACCAGCATGCCGGGTGTCTGGCGTTCGTCCTGACCAAGGACCAGCGTGGCGCCGACGTCGTCGAGTACGTCTGCACGAACGTCCCCGGTCACGACGAGCAGGCTCGACGAGGAGCGCCGGGCAAAGCGCGCCGCGGAGGAGGAGAGGGAGCGACAGCGTGCCGAGCACGAGGCCGCGGTCAAGATCGCCCGCGGTCTGCGTGGTGACGCAGTCCTCGAGTCGGTGAAGCCCGGCGCGAAGGTCGACCCCAAGGCTGCTCGCGCTCGTCGGCGTGAGTCTGCCGAGCCTCATCGTCAACCTCGGGACCCTCGGAACCGGTGACTACTTCGAGACTCGTCGGCGTCCCCGACGACAAGAGGTGGCGCGGTGGCCTCTACCAGTTCCGGCAGGAGGACGCGGACCGGTTCAACGCCTACGCGGAGGCCCTCGCGGGCGGTACGCCGCGGGTCATCCTGCGCGCCCTCACGGCATACCTCGTCGTCCGGGCCGAGCACGGGCAGGTCGCAGGAGCGATGCACCACGTCGGCCTCGGCGACAGGAGGGTGACCAACACCGACCGCGCCCGGCTCCCCGAGGCGCTGCGCTGGCTGCAGCACACCGAGGACGTCGGGCACCACCTCACCGACACCGAGGTCGAGGCTCCGCGACGAGGTCCTCACCGACCTGGCCGGCGCCGAGGACGGTGCCCAGCCGTGACGATCTACGCCTACTTCATGATCTTCGTCGCGCTGGTCGTCGTCCTCCTGGTGATCGAAGCCGTGGCGCAGGCCCGGCACGAGACGGGGGACCGGTGAGCGCGTACACCGTGCGCCCGCTCTCGGATCGGACCTGGGTCCGGCCCGACAGCCAGCGTGTCCAGACCCGGTTCACCGCGAAGTGGCGCGACACCGAGAAGATGCTGCTCGCCGAGGTCAACCACCTCGACGGCCGCAACCTCGTGCTCGAGGTCGACGTGCGCGAGCAGGACCTCAGGATCGACGGCACCCTCAGGGCCAACGCCCGGGAGGCCTCAACGCCCGCGGTCCGCATCGCGTTCGACTCCCGGCACGGTCCGCAGCTGCACCGCTGCGACACCTTCTATGCCGCCTACGCCTACCAGGGCCCCGACTGGCAGCACAACGTGCGGGCCATCGCCCTCACCCTCGAGTCTGCTCCGCGCGATGGATCGGTACGGCGCCGTCGACACCGGCCAGCAGTACCAGGGGTTCAAGGCGATCGGAGGCGGCACCCCGTTGCCGGCGGCGCCGGAGCGGATGTCACCCGAGACCGCCGCCGAGATCCTCCGCGGCTACGGCGCCATCGGCGCGCCCATCGCCTCGGCGTACAAGGCCGCGATCCGCGCCACCCACCCCGACGCCGGCGGGAACCGCGCCGACTTCGACCGCATCCAGCAGGCCGCGCGCGTCCTCGACCTGGCCCGCTGACAACGACTTCCCCGAGCCCGCACCGCAACAACACCAGGAGTCTCACCATGAACCAGCCCAACCCGCACGTCGACCACGTCCAGGCCGTCGACGGCGAGACGATCAGCCTCCACCTCCACGACAACGGACACGCTGTCCACCTCGAGCCTGACCGTGACCGACCCGGCCGACCAGATCGTCGCCGGCCCACGCCTCGAGCCGGCCACCGCGCGGGCGCTCGGCAACGCCCTCGTCGCCTTCGCCGACAACGCCGACCGGGCCGAGACTCGCCGGGAACGCCCCGCCGTCTGCCACGATGCGCGCCAACCGGCCGCGCCCGACCGACGCCGAGCTCGAACTGTTCGTGAGCCTTCTACTGCTCCGGCTTCATCTCCGGCGTCGCGACCCTCGCCAACCACAACGGCATGCCGGCCGACCGCGCCCAGGCCATCGGCCAGCACCTCAACGCGATCGCGCTCAACGACCCGGCGTACCGGCACACCATCGGTGACAACCTGGCGCGCCTCTGGTCGGAGAGCGACTACGTCCCGGAGGACGGCAGCATGGACGTGCACCTCCTCGTGACGAAGCGGGGGAGCGGGTCGTGACGAACCAGACCATCGACACCGTCGCCCTCGCGTGTGGCCACAGCCGCGAGGTCGTCCCCGCCATCCTCGAGATCGCGGAGCGCACCGGCGACAACCGCCTGTGGTGCGAGCGCTGCAGCGCGCAGCGCGATATCGCCGGCATGCCGCGCCAGCGCCCCCGCTACGTCTACGTCGCGTCCTCCTGGCGCAACGACATCCAGCCGGCCGTCATCGAACTGCTCCGAGCCAACGACATCGCCTGCTACGACTTCAAGAATCCCGAGGGCAGCACCGGGTTCTCCTGGTCCGAGATCGACCCCGACTGGCAGGCCTGGACCGCAGAGCAGTACGTCAACGCCCTGCAGCACCCCCGCGCGATCCGCGGCTACGAGTCCGACTTCCACGCCATGCAGCGCGCCGACACCTTCGTCCTCGTCTTGCCCTGCGGTCGCTCCGCCCACCTCGAGACTCGGCTGGGCCGTCGGCCGGGGCAAGCGCACCTGCATCCTCACCCGCGACGGCGAGGAGCCCGAGCTCATGGCCCGCATGGTCGACCGCATCACCACCACGGGCGAAGACCTTCTTGCCTGGCTGGGGGTCACACGATGAGCACGGCGGAAGACACGGTCAGCATCACCGACGCCGACCTCCTGGACCGAGCGCCGGCAGACGAGCTCGGCCGGCGCATCCGCGTTGCCCGCCTCGCCCGCTCCCTCAGCCAGGCGCAGGTCGCAGAGCCCAAGTGCTCGGCCGCCTACCTGTCGCGGATCGAGGACGGGCAGCGTAAGCCCTCCGTCGAAGTGCTCGCCCACATCGCCCAGCGGCTCGGCATGACCTTCCGCGACGTGGTGCTCGGCATCGACGAGTCCGACGTCGGCGACCGGCTTCTGGCCTACCTCAGCCGCCACGTCGCGGTCGCCACCACGGCCTGGCTCAAGGACTCCGCGAACCCCGACGCCCACCGCCGGATGACCTTCGCTGCATCCGAGTGGGAGCGCGCCGCGGCCGCGGAGGCCACGCCGCCGGCAGACGTCCACCCCGCCACCTCAGCCCTGCTCGAGGACATGGTCGCCGCGGTCCTCAAGGCCTCCGAGGACAGCGACGACCGCCCACCGAGCCACGAGACGTGGGACCGCGTCCGAGACGACCTCCGCCACGCACTGCCGGTCATCGACGCCGCGATGGCCGTCACCCGCGCGGAGGCGCGAGCCGCGATCGAGCGCGCTCTCGCGGCCTTCGACGACAGTGCGGGCGGCGGAGCATGAGCACGGCGCCGGCGGTCAAGACCATCGACCAGACCATCTTCGCGGGCGACCCGACCCGCAAGGGCAACTGCGTCGCAGCCTGCATCGCCACCGTCGTCGGTGCTCAGGCTCAACGAGGTCCCCCACTTCATCGAGGCGGGTCTCGAGCCTGGGTGATGCCGACGAAGGAGTCAGGCTCTGGCAACGCCTGGTGGGCCATGATGCTCGGCTTCCTCGCGGGCCGCGGCCTGTGGGCCTACGAGCTCGACTCGCCCGCCGACGCCGAGCCCGGGGAGCTCGTGCTGGTGGCCGGCCCCAGCCCTCGCGGCGTGCTCCACCAGGTGATCTTCCGCGACGGCGAGTTGTGGCACGACCCGCACCCCTCGCGCGACGGCGTGCTCGACGTCGTCGAGGTCCTCGCCGTCCGGCCCCTGTCGGGCTTCGATCACGCGCCCACCCGCGCCACGCGGCCCACCGAAGGAGCAGTCGATGCCTGAGCAGTTCAAGCCCGGCGACCGTGTGTACGTCGTCGACACCGGTCTCGCCGCGCTGCGCGAGGTGATGCGCAACGCCACTGGCCAGGAGCCTGCCCCCAACCACCACGGCACGGTCGAGGAGGTCCAGGACAGCGGCTCGGTCCTCATCTACTTCGACGACGGTGTCGGCGCTCCGTACCCCGCCGCTGACGTCCGGCACCTCGACAAGGCGGCCGACCGATCGAGCGGCTTGCGCGCAGCCGCGACGGTGGCGACCGGCGACGTCGAGGCGGCAGCAGTCGAGGCGGAGGTCACCGTCGAGCGGGTCGACAAGTACACGATCGTCGTCGACGGGGCTCGGATCAGCGCGAGCGAAGAGCAGGAGCTCCGCATCCGAGCTCTCAGTGTCGACGAGCAGCGCAGGCTCGCCTCCATCTTCGGCGGCGTCGATGGCTGAACCGTTGGGCCGTGGCGTGACCGAGCGCCAGATGCTCGAGCTTGCTCCGCAGGCGGTACACCAAGGACTGCGGCAACGGGCCCCGCTACGTCCTGGCCGAGCACGTCCGCAACGAGGCTGGCTTCGGCGGCTACGACCCCTCCCTGTCGGCCGTCAACGGGAAGCGCAGCACCCTTCGCACGATCGACGCGATGGCGGTCGACCTGTGGCCATCCGGCGGCAACGCCATCCACGGCTTCGAGGTCAAGGTCAGTCGGTCGGACTGGCTTGCCGAACTGCGCGACCCGACGAAGGCGGAGGCCTTCATGCGGTACGTCGACCATCTGTGGCTCGTCGTGCCCGATGCCGCGATCGTCCGAGACGACCTCCCTGACGGCTGGGGCCTGCTCGCCGGCGTCGGCAGCCTCCGGGTCCGCCGACGAGCGCCGCGGCTCGACCCCGAACCAATGCCGCGCTCGATGCAGGCGGCGCTCGCCCGGGCGGTCGCGAAGACCGCGGTGCAGGAGGTCGGCCGTGCCAACACGGCTCAGCCCGCGCACCACCTACACCCGCAGGCTTCCCCCACGCCCCCCCGCAAGGAGTCGCCCTCATGTCCGGGCACCTGATCGGCTGCACCAAGCCGACGAACCTCCCCGCGAGCCACAAAGCTCGCCCTCGTCGCCTACGCCGACTCGGCCGACGACCGCACCCACATCGGCTTCGCCGGCTACGCCGGCGTCATGGAGTGGGCCGGCGTCTCCCGATCGCGCGCTGCCGAGTCTCATCAAGGACCTGGTGACCTGGGGCTACCTGCAACCCCACAAGGCCGCCAGACGTGGCCAGCGAGCCGAGTACGTCGTGTTCCCGCACGGCTGCTGCGACCTGCACCGCACGCCTGCTGAGGAGCCTGCCGTCGACGCCGGGCAGGCTCGCGGTCGCGGCGGGGATCTCCCTCGACCAGGCCCGCGACGTGCTCAACGCCTTGTCGATCGACGCCGTCGTACCGGACGCAGCCCAGGACGCTCATCCCCAGGGCAGCGGGTCCGGTGTTCTGGACACGTCCCCGCCTACAGGGTCCGAAGCACCGGACCCTAACGAGCCCGTCGTACACCGATCGACCGCTGAGCCTGTGGATAACGGCGCCGATGGGGTCCAGCGGGTCCAGATGGGGTCCAGTGCGTCGGACCCCTTCACTACTTCAAAAGCAATTACCCCCCTTCCCCCGCAGGCCGTCGACGGCCTGGCGGTCGTCGACGGCCAGGTCTACGTCGACGGCGTCGCCGTCCGTTGCCCGGCGCATCCGACCGGCCACCGCCGCTGTCGGTTCTGCGGCACCACGCCCAAGGCGCTCGCCGCCTCCGGTGCCCGTCAGGCGAAGCGCGCCGAGGACGAGCAGCGTCGCGCCGGGCGGCTGGCGATCCGTGAGCGCGAGCGGGCGCTCAGCAGCCGGTCCGCGCGGCAGCGTGATCCCGCCAAGGCCGCTGAGAGCCTCCGCGCTGCGAAGGCCGGCGTCGCCGCCGCCCGGGCGGCGAGCAAGAACGGCGGCAACCGATGACCGGCAACGCCCGGCACAGGGCCGCGGTCGAGCGCACAGCGGACGCGGTCACCCAGGCTGCGCACCGACATCCGCGAGCAGGCTCGATGTCCTCCTCGAGTCTCGCCCGGCACCTCGGCGACCTCCTCGACACCCGGCAGTCCGTCGGCCTCGGCTTCATGACCCCGCAGGCCAAGGTGCTCGCTGGCGAGCAGGACCGCCAGGACCGCGCCGCCGCCCGCGGCCAGCCTGCACCGGCGCGACGTGCTCGGCCAGGCGTGGATGAACCCGCTCGGCTCCTCGGGCCCCGGCCAGAAGCCCGCCCCGGTCGCGGTCACCGCCGTGAGCGCCGCAGCCGAGTCGACCTTCACGCTGCAGCACCACCTCCGCCGCCTCGCGCCAGCAGCAGTCGCCGCAGCCGCGAGGACCGTGCCCGGGCACCACGGCCGGCAGCCCACCCACCCACCGACCACCGACGGCACCTTCATCGAGACTCGTCGACCACCTCGCGGACGTCGTCGACGTCTACAGCAGCCGGCCCGGCCTCGAGGCACTCCTGCGCGACCTCGAGCACCTCGAGAAGGTCGCCTCGAACGTCGTCGACGGTCCCGCCAAGACCAACCACCCCGAACCCTGCCCCTGGTGCGGCCACGCGTCCCTTGTGATCTACCACCGCGCCCGCGGCCGCGACGCCGCGTTCGTGCGCTGCGAGGGCGATCACCCGTGCGTCTGCAACGACCAGTGGTGCGGGTGCCAGCACCACCCGGTCAAGCACCGCCACGAATGGGTGAACTCCGGCCGCGCCACCAACACCTGGCACCAGGTCTCGCCCGCGAACAGCAACACCGAAGGGACACCATCGTGCTCGAGACCAGGGCGCTCGACGCCCTGCGCGAGATCGCCGCGCTCCACCAGCCCACCTACCTCGACGCCGAGGGCAACGAGCACCGGCTCTACGTCCTCGTCAGCAACCCGCCCGAGGGCCACGTCTGCGTCATCGACGGGCACGACCGGTGCGACCCCGAGCTCGAGGAGCACGCCGTCCTGGCGTGCACCGAGTGCCAGTGGACCGACCCCGAGACCTCGATCGCCGGCTACCTGCTCTGGCCCTGCCCGACCTTCCGCGCCACCCAGGCTCGACACCGCGGCGGCGCAGCCCGCCGACCCCACCACCAAGGAGAAGCCCTGATGCGTCAGTTCCCGATCAACCTCGGCGGCTCGGACACCGAGCAGCCCGCGCCGCCCAACGACAACGACCAGGTGCTCGCCGCCCTCAAGCGCTCCGACGCGATCGCCAACTTCTTCGACGGCCTGAACGTCGTCCTCCCGGTGCTCGTCGTCCTCGCCATCGTCACGTTCCCCGCCCTGGTGGTGGCCATCTACCGGGCGGCGTTCTGATGGTCGACCACCGCGACATCGACCGCGACACCAAGATCCGCGTACTGCGCTCAGCCGCGACCCACGTCACCGGCAACGAGGAGAGGGCCCTGCGGCTCCTGCCCGACATCGCCCACCGCGTCGGTCTCACGCTCGAGCAGGTCAAGGCGATCGTCGAGGCGCACGGCTGGCCCCGGCCCAAGTCGATGATGCGAGCAGCCGACATCCTCACGGCGGGCAAGGAGGTGCAGGAGGGAGATCTCCCCGAGGTCCAGCAACCGGCCACCTCCCGGCCGACCGCGGCGCCTGCAGACGACCGACTCGTCATGGTCGAGATCGCCCACCTCGCCCCGGACCCCGACAACGTCCGCGACGACCTCGGCGACCTCAGCGAGATGGTCGCCTCGATCGAGGACATGGGGATCCTGCAGCCCATCGTCGCCCGGCGCCACGAGGGCAAAGTCTCATGATCGTCATGGGCCACCGCCGGCACGCCGCGGCCAAGATCGCCGGCCTCAAGCGTGTCCCCGTCATCGTCCGGGCCGGCGCGATGAGCCCCGACGAGGTGCTCGCCGCGATGATCCTCGAGAACGGCCAGCGGCGGGACCTCGACCCGATCGAGGAGGCACGCGCCCTCTCTCGGCTCAAGGCCGCCGACAAGACCACCGACGACCTACTCGCCGAGCGGATCAGCAAGTCGCAGGCCTACGTCTCCGGCCGCCCTGGCGCTGCTCTCGCTCACCGCCCAGCAGCAGGCCGCAGTGCGGGCCGGCACGCTGTCGCTGGCCCGCGCGATCAAGGCTGGGCCGGGAGCAGGGCGGCATCACCCGCCCACGCGGACCCGAGCACAAGCAGTCGACGGCCCACTTGTCGTGGGACCACCCGCTCGCCGAGCGCGTCGCCGTCCAGTGCGAGCGGCTCGGGCACCACAAGAACAAGCCCGGCCGTCCTGGCGGCGTCGGGTGCGGCTCCTGCTGGGAAGCCACCATCCGCGCCGACGAGCGCGCCCAGGTCGCCGGACGAGCCTGAGGCCGCCGATGCCTGAGACTCACCGAGTACGACACCACCCTGACCCGCGTCGGCCGCCACGGACTCAGCGAGCGCGTACCCCTGACCGCCGACGTGCCCGGCGCCGACTCCACCACGGCGATGTACCTGGTCACGGCGCCGAGCCTACCACCCGGTCTGGAAGCAGTACGCCATCGTCGTCGTCGACCTCACGACCGACCGCCCCGACGTCGGACCGCCCACGCTGCACTTCGACGGCGCCACCCACGAGGCTCCTGGTGCTCGCCATCAACCCTGCCGACGGCCCCGTCAGCCCGATCGGACTGTGCGAGCGGGCCAAACGGCCAGCGCCGCAGCTGTACCTCCACCCGCCCAACGTCGGCCACCAGTTCACCGCGACCGACCAGGAGATGACCACCGTCGCCTGGCTCTGCGGGCGAGCCGTCGTCGGCGGTGACCTCAACCCGGAGACCGGAGACGCCCCCGACCTCCTGCGCGAGCAGTGGCTGCAGGCCTGCGTCCTGACGCTGGCGCACCTCCGCGGGGAGGAGCACGCGGGCCATGCCGGCTGACGCCTCGAGCAAACTCGACGACCGGACCGACCGTCGCCTACAGCGAGGAGGGTGGCGGCGTCCTCGCGACCTGCAAGGACTGCGGCTGGCTGACCTGGACCTCGACCAGCCTGCGCACCCGGGCCGCCGGCAAGAAGCACAAGTGCAAGAAGGCCAGCCTGAGTGCCAGCGACCACGTCCTGCACCCACCGCCTCGCCGGCGGCCCCCTCGTCTGCACGCGCGTGACCCCGCACGAGCCCGGCCACGGCTGCACCTACGAGTCGACCAGCGGCGTGCACACCGCGTCCGACGAGGAGTAGCGCCGTGCGCGACCGAGCCCGCTCGGGGCCGCCCCCGACCTACTCCGCGAACCAGGCCGCTGCCCTGCTCGAGGTGCCCGCCAACACGATCCGGAAGTGGCGCCGCACTGGCCGCGCTGCCGCCGCCGGGCAGGCTCCCCGTGCCGGGCGGCGTAGAGTACCTCTTCACCCTCGACGAGCCTGCGACCGCTGGCCGAGGCCTACCACGCAAGACGGGGGCGCACGCAGTGAGCCGGTCACGGACCCACGGACCCACCGACGGAGTCCTCGTCGCCCAGGCTCTGCGGAACCGCGAGACGTCTCGGCCAGGCGGTAGACGACGACCGCGACGCAGCGATCGCAGAACTACGGGCGATCACCGATCGGGTCGACCTCCTGAGCAGAGCCGCCGGCGTCGAGGCTGGGCAGTGCCCGGTACGACGCCGTCATCTACCACGGCGCCGCCGCTGCAGGTGCGCTGCTGCTCGCGGCAGGTGCCGACAACGCTGCTGCCGAACAGGAAGCACAGACCGTGCTTGATCGGCTACGAGACTCGACACCCGCCCCGCCACCCCTAGCGCGCCTCGTTGACACCCTCTCCGTCGTCAGGGAACATCTGTGCCAGCGGATCACGTGTATCCGCAGCACGAGCCCCGAGCCGCACCGGCGCCGGGGCTCTCCTGGTTTCCGGGCCAGGGCCGAATGCTGTGCGGGTGTGCCTACCTGCGCACGGCGAGGCCGCGGCCCTCGCCCGGATCACACCTCGCACCGCCGTTCAGAGGGGGAGCGCGATGCCGCTGCGTCCCTGCCTAGGCGGCTGCGGCCGCATCACGTCGGGCACCCGGTGTCCGGGCTGCACCTCGCAGCGGAACCGCCAGCGCGACCAGCGCCGCGGGTCGTCGACCGCCCGTGGCTACGGCGCCGAGCACCAACGGGAGCGCGACGCGTGGGCACCCATCGTCGCGGCCGGGGGAGTGCGGTGCCGACGGGCCGACGCCGGCCTCTGCGTAGCCGACGACCCGGTCATCGACCCGACCGAGCCGTGGCACCTCGGTCACCCCGACGAGCAGTGCAAAGCACCAAAAGCGCCCGAACACGAGATCTGCAACGGCGGCGCCCCGAGGCGAAAAAATCGGCCCACGGGGGGTGTAGACCCAGGGGGCAGGTGAAATCTCTTCTGTACGGGTTCGGGCGCTGTTTCATGTGCGCCGCCCTCGGATTTCGCAGTTGCGGTCGACCTAGGAGGTGATCGCAGATGCCCGGACCCGCTGGCAACCCGAACGCTCGACGGCGGAACGCTCGAGTCGGCCCGGTGGTCCTCCCGGCCGAAGGTCGCAAGGGCCGGACGCCGAAATGGCCCCTGCCGGCCAACCCCAGGCTCACCGCGCGGATCAACCTCCTGCAGGACGCGATCGACGAGCTCGAGGAGCGCGAGACTCGCCGACGGCAAAGCTCGACCGGACCTCGCGAACCGCGCTGACGCGGAAGCGCGAGTCGCTCGCGATCGCCCTCGAGGAGCGCCGGGTGATCGAGGCCACCGAGAAGGAGCTCTGGTCCGAGCCTCTGGCACACGCCCCAGGCGGTCGAGTGGGAACGGCTCAAGTGGACGCGCGAGGTCGCGCAGTACGTGCGCTGGAAGGCGGCCGCCGAGGTCGGCGACCTCGACGCCGGCAAGGAGTCCCGGCAGTACGCCGACCGACTCGGCCTCTCCCCGAAGGGCCTGCGGCTGCTCATGTGGACGATCGCCGTCGACGAGGTCAAGGAGAGGCGCGACGAGCGACGCGCCTCCACCGGCACCGACGGCCCGACACCCGCGCGCCGGTTCCGGGTCGTTGCAGCGGACGAGGACGGGAGCTGACCGGTGCCGTGGCGAGGCCCTGAGGTCCCCGGGGAGTTCCCGACGCTCGGCTATCTCGCCGCGAGTCTGGATCGAGGACACGCTCCGGTTCACCGACGGACCCAAGGAGGGCGAGCCGGTCCGGCTGTACGACGAGCAGGTCCGGCACCTGCTCCACCGGTACCGCCTCCGGCCCGACGCGGTGGAGGTCGACGGGAACGACGGCTACGTGCGCTCGGGCTCGATGATCATCCGCGGCCAGAAGTGGGGCAAGGACCCGCTCATCGCGATGATCGACCTCTTCCACGCCTTCGGTCCCTGTGACTTCGCAGGCTGGGACGCCAACGGTGACCCGGTCGGCCGGCCGCACCCCTCGCCCTGGGTGTTCATCGCCGCGCTGAACGACCGTCAGACCGACAACACCTGGCTGCCGCTCAAGGCGATGGTCGAGAACTCCGGAACCGCCGACCTGGCCGGCGTCGAGATCAACCTCGACATGATCCGGCTGCCGTGCGGCAACCCCATCGAGCCTCTGACCACCACCGCGTTCCGGACGTCTCGGCGGACGTTTCACCGCTGGCTCGCTCACCGAGAACGGGCTCATGACCGACACCATGCAGAACGCCGCCACGGCCGGCGCGCGGAGTCCGCTCTCCTTCGCCCGCACCCTGATTCGATCGGTGCTCGGCATGCGCGGGATGTGGGTCGCCGCGACGAACACCTGGGACCCGACTGCGAAGTCGCACGCCCAGCGGGTCTTCGAGTCCAAGCCCTCGCGGGTCTACGTCGACGCGAAGATCTCGCGGAAGCGGGTCGACCTGGCCGACGACGAGCAGGCTGCGCGAGGAGTTGCTCTACCTCTACGGAGACTCCGCCAAGGAGGCCGGCGGACACGTCTCCGTCGGCAAGGCTCATGGAGGACTGCCGCGACACCGAGTCTGCACGGTGAGGCCGAGATCCGCCGCTTCTTCCTGTCCGAGATCCTCGCCGGCGACGAGCCTCTCTGCACCCCCGAACGGTGGGCGGCGCTCTATCGCGGCCCTGGCCACACGGACGCGCGGCCGCTCGAGGCTGGCGAAGCGATCACGCTCGGCTTCGACGGATCCCGGTCGCGCGACCGGACCACTCTCACAGCCACCAGGATCAGTGACGGCCGCGTCTTCCATCTGCGGACCTGGGTTCCCGAGTGCCTATGCGGGCCGGATGCCGACCACGAGCCGAAGGCCTGCAAGGACCGCAAGGTCCCACGCAACGAGGTCGACCAGGCCGTCACCGACGCCTTCGACGGCTATGAGGTCTGGTACCTGTTCGGCGACCCCTACAAGTGGGGCGAGTACCTCGCGCTGTGGGCCGCACGCTGGCCCAACCGAGTCGTCGAGGTGCCGACCAACGTCGAGAGCCGGATGGACGACATCCTCGAGCTCTTCGAGACCGCCAGGAACCGTGGCGAGATCACCCACGACGGCAACCCGGACCTGACTGAGCACGTCCGCAACGCCGCGATCGCCAAGGGCCGGCGCAAGGCCTCCAAGCCCCGCATCGACGACGCCGGCAACGTGATCGACCACTACCGCAAGGTCGTCAAGAAGGCCGAAGGGGTCTTCATCGACGCGGCGATCTCCATGCTCCTGTCGTTCGCCGCTCGCGCTCAGGCCATCGAAGACGGAGCCGCGCAGAACGACCCGCCACCCAGCCCGATTGGGATCTCCGGCAGCGAGATCTCCGGCCTCGAGCGCGAGGACGGCGACATGGGCGGCGTGCCGGACTGGAACAACATCCCGCTGTGAGGAGGTGCCCATGGTCGACGAGGAGGCACCGGCACCCGCCAGCCCTTTGATGACCCAGGTTCCCCAGCGCGGACTCGGCGTCGGCAACACCGGCGCGCCGACCGACTGGTGGAACTCCCTCACGCTCGAGAAGGTCCCCGAGTCGCGGTGGCCGACCGCCTACGGCGTGTACGACGACATGCTGACCAGTCCGCAGGTCGCCGGCGTGTTCTCAGCCGTCGTGCAGACCATCCTCGGTACCGGCTGGCGCCTCGACGGCACCGGGTGCGACGACGAGATCACCCAGCACTGCGCCCGCGACCTCTCAGTGCCGGTCGTCGGGTCAACGGACGAGGATGACGACAGCAGCACCCTTTCGTTCGAGGACAAGTTCTCCTGGGACGAGCACGTCGAGATCGCGATCGACGAGTACCTCCCGCTACGGGCACTCGATCTTCGAGCAGAAGGCGCAGTGGGGCGAGGACGGCCTGTGGCACCTGTCCAAGGCTCGGCTGGCGCTCAGGCCGCACGATCAGCCGCTTCAACGTCGCTCGTGACGGCGGCCTCATCTCGCTCGAGCAGAGCCAGAGCACCGGTGGCTCCCTCGTCGTTTCGGCTGCATCGGCCAAGCCGACCACCCTCCCCGTCTCGCGCGTCGTCGTGTACGTCCGCAATCGCCGCGGCGGCAACTGGCGCGGCGAGTCGCTCCTCCGGCCGGCCTACGCCCCCTGGATGATGAGCAGCCGCGCCCAGCGCATCGAGTCGATCCTCGGTGAGCGCACGGGCAGCCCCGTCGTGGTCTACGAGGGCGCCCAGGGGGAGAAGGACCTCTCCAAGGGTGAGGCGATCGCCAAGGCCGTCCGCGTCGGGCGAGAGGCCGGCGTGGCCGTGCCCTACGGCGCGAAGATCCTGCTCAAGGGAGTCGACGGCACGCTGCCCGACCTCGACAAGACCATCCGTCGGCACGACGAGCGCATCGCCGGATCCGTCCTGGCCAACTTCCTCAACCTCGGATCACAGTCCGGCACCGGCTCCTACGCGCTCGGGAGCACCTTCTTCAACGCCTTCGTCCTCGCGCTGCAGAAGATCGCGAAGGACATCGCCCGCACCGCCTCCCGCCACGTCGTCGCCGACCTGGTCCGCTGGAACTGGCCCGGCGAGCGCGCACCCCGCCTCGTCTTCGACGAGATCGGCGCACGGCGCGACGCGCTCGTGCAGGCCCTCGCGACCCTCGTGCACGCCGGCGTCCTCACCGCCGACCAGGACCTCGAGGAGTTCGTCCGCGCCGCCATCGGCATCCCCGCCCGCAAGCCGGGTGCCCCGACAGTCCGCCCCGCCCAGGAGGAATCGTGACCAAGCCCGCCGGCGTCCGCGCCCGCACCCGCACCGCCGCGGCCCTCAAGGCCGACGCCCGCCTGCTCTCGGGCGAGAAGTCCCGCGTCGCGCTCGCCGCAGTCGACGACGACACGACCGCGGCCCCCGACACCGGCACCGTCGGCGGTCTCTGGCTGTACGGCGTCGTCGGCGGCTGGTGGCGCGGCTTCGACGCCGAGTCCGTCAGCAACGCCATCCGCCAGGCTCGACGTCGACACCATCTACGTCCGCGTGCACTCGCCCGGCGGCCGCGCCTCCGACGGCGTCGCGATCAGCAACCTGCTGCGCAACCACCGAGCCAAGATCGTCGTCGTCGTCGACGGCCTGGCCGCCTCCGCGGCCTCCGTGATCGCGATCGCCGGCGACGAGATCGTGATGTGCCCCGGGTCGCAGATGATGCTCCACGACGCCTCGATCGGCACCTGGGGCAACGCCGCCCAGGCTGCGGCGCGACGCCGACTGGCTCGACGGCCAGAGCAACAACTACGCCGGCGTCTACGCGCACAAGGCGGGCGGCACCCCCGAGAGCCTGGCGTCAGGTGATGCTCGCCAACGACGGCGAGGGCACCTGGTACACCGCGGCCGAGGCGGTGGCCGCCGGCCTCGCCAACGAGGTCGGCGTCCGCATCGCCAACGGCAGCCCGCCGGTCGCTCCCGACGACGAGATCGACGAGGACGACGACGAGTACGCTCGCCCGCATCGAGCACGACCTGGCGATCCTCGAGCACGACGTCCACGCCGCCGCCCGCGCCGCCTGGCAGGGCCAGCAGCCCACCCAGCGCCCGGCGCTCCCCAAGCCCCCGACCGCGTCCGCGGGCGGGTCCACCCACACCGAAGGAGGATCTGCCGTGGCATTCAGCGACGCGCAGGCTCACCACCCTGCGGGACACGCTCGAGGCTCCCCGCGGACGCGGACGAGGCGGCCATCGTCGCCGCCGTCACGACCGTCGTCGCGGAGTCGCTCGAGGAGCGTCCCCCGTCCGACAGCGGCGTCCCCGAGGACCACGTCGTCGTGCCGAAGGCCAAGATCGCTGACCTCGAGACCGGCGCGGCCGCCGGCCTCAAGGCCGCCGAGAAGGCTCCACGTGATGGAGCGCGAGGCCTTCCTCGACGCGAACAAGTCCAAGTTCGCCGCCACCAACCGCGCCGCCTGGGCGAAGGAGTTCGACCGCGACCCCGAGGGCACGCGCAAGCACTTCGCCGAGGCGCCCGACCTGGTCCCGACCAACGAGACCGGCCACCAGGCCGACGGCGTCAACCGTGACGACGCCAACGCGGGCACGACCCTCGAGGACGTCCGCAAGAGCCCCGCCTACCAGAACTGGAGCATCTGACATGCCGGCCATCCCGCAGGTCCGCCAGACGGGCCCCAAGTCCTACCCCGCCGCGGAGACGATCGTCGGTGGCCGGGCTGGTCGAGGGCCGCACCGCCGGTGGCGGCAGCGCCGGCGTCGCCGCCGCCGGCTCCGTGAAGGTCCTCGGCGTCGCGCTCAACGACGCCGTCGCCACCCTCGTCACCGAGCCGGTCAACGGCGTGCTCGACCTGGCCCCGAAGGGGACCCGGGTCAACGTGGCCAAGAGCGTCGAGGTCCCGGTGAAGTACGCCGCGGCCGCGGCCTTCGGCGACAAGACTCGTCGCCGCCTCCAACGGGCGCGTCACCCCCGCCGGGGCGACCCCCGACGCCCGCACCATCGTCGGCGAGTGCACCCAGGTCGGCGGCGTCGCCGCGGCCGACACGGTCGCCCTGGCCTGGATCTACTGAGGAGAGACCTGATGACTCAGGCTCACCCTCGACGGCGGTCGCAAGACCACCGTCGACGACATCCGCAACAACCCGCTGATCCTGCCTGCCCGGATCCTCGAGACTGCTCGACGGGCAGTTCATCGACGACGTGCTGCTGCGCTACGAGGGCGACGCCAGCACGATCGCCTTCGAGGAGGGGGACCTCCCTGTTCCTCGACAGCGAGGTGCAGGAGCTCATCGAGTTCGAGGAGATCCCCGTCGCCGGCATGCAGCGCGGCCTGCAGCGCCTCGCGATCGCGACCAAGAAGGGTCTCGGTGTCCGCGTCTCGGAGGACATGCGCCGCGAGAACAACATGGCCGCGATCAACCGGCAGGTCACCGCCCTGGTCAACACGCTGATCCGGGCCCGGTTCGTCGCGATGCGCCAGGCTGGTGCTCAACCCGGCCATCCCCTCGATCCCGGCGTCCGCGGCCTGGGACACCTCGTCGGGCCGTCCGCGCCGCGACTTCGCCGCCGCCCAGGAGGTCATCGCCTCCGCCGGCGACGACACGGCCGGCACGACCTTCGGCTACGAGGCCGACACCACGGTCGTCCCGGGCAGCATCACCCCGGTGCTGCTCGACAACGAGGACTTCCTCAAGGTCTACCGCGGCAACATCGCTGGCGAGAGCATCGCCTACACCGGCAAAGCTGCCGCAGGACATCCTCGGGATGCTCGGCCTCAAGGCGCGGTTCTGGCCCAGCGACCGGGTGCTGGTCTGCCAGCGCAAGACGCTCGGGTTCTACACCGACCCGCGGCCGCTCGAGGTCACGCCGCTCTACCCGGAGGGCAACGGCCCGAACGGTGGCCCGACGGAGTCGCACCGGACCGACGCGACGATGAAGCGGGGCGAGGGGATCGACAACCCGCTCGCCGCGTGCTGGATCACCGGGGTGGTGACGCCCTGATGGACCTCAACGACGTGACCGCGGGCAAGTACCAGACTCGTCTCCCCGCGGTGGGACCAGATCACCTCCAAGCCGGGCGAGCCGCTCGACTACATCCGTCACCGCCGCGGCGACATCGTCGAGCTCAACGCCGAGGACGCGAAGCGCCTCGTCGCGGCGGGCGCGGTCGTCAAGCCGGGCGCCCTCGAGAAGGCCAAGGCCGAGCAGGCGCGCGAGACTCGCCGAGCGCGCGGCAGCCGACTACCGGGCCATCCTCGCCGGCCTGCCGGAGGACGTCCGGTCCGAGGTCGCGCCCGAGACCGTGCCGCAGACCCCGCAGGGCGGGGACGGCGGCGACAACGGCGGCGGTGACCGGGTCGAGGACGTCCTGGCCAGCGTCGGCAACGACGCCGACAAGGCCCAGGCCGCGCTCGATGCCGAGAAGGCGAAGGACAAGCCGCGGAGCACCCTCGTCGCCAAGCTCGAGAACATCGTCGCCGCGGCGGCGGGTGCCTGATGTTCACCACGACGACGCTGACCTTCGTTCGCACCAAGACCGGTGTCGTCAAGGTCGCCGCTGGGGAGCGCGTCCCGACGGACGCACTCCCCAGCGCGATCGAGCGGCTCCTGTCCCTCGGCGCCATCGTCGAGGAGCAGGGGCCCCCGCCGGCCACGGCTGACGAGATCCTCGCCGCGGTCGGTGACGACCCGCTCAAGGCACAGGAGTACCTCGACGCCGAGCGCACTCGGTCGAAGCCTCGCGCCGGCCTGATCGCCCGGCTCGAGGCGATCTTGGCCGCCGCCCAGACATCCACCGACCCCGAGGTCGAGGACCCCGAGGCCTGAGCGTGGCGCTCGACGGCATGCTCGACGAGATCGACGAGACGAAGATCAAGGGGCTGCTCCTCCGCCGTGAGGACCCCATGGTCTTCGAGGAGACGGATGTCTTCGAGGCCCGCGTCAGGGGCGCCGCCGTCGAGGTGGTGCTCCTGACGGGGGACGACCCCGACGACCTGGCCATCCGCGCCCTTGCGGTCGAGGCGATCGCCGTCCAGACCGCCTCGGCGATCGAGTACGCCGAGTTCCCCGAGCAGCAGGCCCAGGGAGACACCGGGCGCGGCTACCACCTCCACCAGCGCTACCTCGGTCTGCTGCAGCGCCTGCAGAGCCTCGTCGACGCTGGCCACGGCCCGGACGACGGGGAAGGCTCTCCCGACGACGCCGGCGCCGGTCGGCAGCTTTCCCCCGGCGTACCGGCCGATCTTCGACCCCGCGGTCCCGGAGCCCTACCAGGAGCCGTGGTGCGGCTACTGATCGACGTCGAGGTCGACGCAGCCGCCGGCCTGCTCTCGGAGATCCGCGAGCGGCTCGACGACCCGCGCGAGCTCCCTGGTCGTCCTCGGCGAGGACCTCGAGGAGTACGAGCGCGACGTGTTCGAGAGCCGTGACCACGGACAGTGGGCCGAGACCGACCAGGTGACCATCGACGCGAAGCACTCCAACAGGGTGCTCGTCGACACCGGCCACCTCCTGCAGGAGTCTCACCCGCTACAAGATCAGCGGGGAGGCCGTCGTGGTCAACCAGGGCACGGCGTACTACGGCCGCTTCCACCGCGACGGCGACCGCGGCATGGAGAAGCGCAACCCTGCACCCAAGCCCGACCAGCCGGTGCTCGCCAAGTGGAGCCGCGACCTCCTTGGGTTCGTCGTTACGGGACGTCGACCGTGACCACCATCATCTCCGTCGACCAGGCTGTGCACGGCCGCCGAGCGGCTCCTGGTGGACCGGCTGCCGGCGGTGCTCGAGCACCCGAACGTCGTCGAGTCTCGTCGGTGACGACGCCCGTCACTACGAGCAGGACAAGATCTCGACCTGGCAGCAGCTCCCGAGCATCGAGGCGCTGTCGGAGGCCAGGCTCCCCGCTGGCGCGATCGCGTCTGCCGGACTCGTCGAGCCGCCGCGGTACAGCCGCGCGAAGTACGCCTGGGAGACCACCTGGCGCATCGCGATCGGCGTCTACGTCCGCGGCCGCGACCACGACAACACCCAGGCGCGCGTGCGCAACTGGCTCGCGATCACCCGGCTGGCTCTCCGCACCGACCCCAGCCTCGGCGGCATCGCTACCGGCCTCGAGTGGGCCGGCGAGGAACACCGTCTCCTGCCCAACCGCAACCAGGCCCGGACGATCGCCGCCGGCGCGCTGGCCATCAACGTCTCGGCCGACATGGTCGGCGACCTTATCCCCACCGACGGCACCTGGCCGCCGGTGACATCCACCCATCCGACTCTGTCGGTCAAGCAGTAGGAGGAACCGTGGCGCGACCCCAGATCGTCGTCAACGTGGCAGCGGCGCTCCAGCGCCGAGGTACCCCCACCGACACCGGCGTCGCCTTCCTGGTGTACGCCGGTGCCACCGGGCCCAGCGACCCCATCCAGTGCTACTCCAAGGCGGACGCGCTGGCCGCGGCCGTCCCCGAGACCCAGGCGACCTGGGTCGGTGACTGTCTCAACCAGGGGGCGCCCAGCGTGTGGGTCCTCCGCGCGGCCGCCGCCGACGCGAGCGCGGTCACCGAGGCCGAGTGGACCACCGCCCTGAGCAAGATCGGTGCGGGCTTCGGGCCCGGCCAGGTCTTCATCCCCGGAGTCTCCACCGCGGCGGCGCACGCCGCGCTCCTCGACCACGCGGACCTCTTCACCCGCTGCGTGCTCCTCGACGTCGCCGGCGACGCCACCGCCACGGCGATCGCCACCACGGCGGCCGGGCTCGCGGCTGCGCCCGGTTCCGAGCGCGCGACGATCCTCGCCGGCTGGCCCACCGTGACGGGTCCCGCCGGCACCACCCGAGACATCCCCGGCTCGGTGGTCACTGCCGGCCTGGTCGCCCGGGGCGACGCCGCCGCCGGGCACGCCAACAACGCGCCGGCCGGCAGCCAGGGACGCGGCGCGGGCTTCGTCGCCGGAGCCGTCGCGATCTCGACGGCCTTCACCGACGCCGAGCACGACACGCTCCACGACGCCGGCGTCTCGGTGTTCCGGACCATCAACAACGTCGTCCAGGCTCTACGGCTGGGTGTCGCTCTCCGACGAGCCCACCTTCCGGCAGGCTGAACTGCGGCCGCATGGCCATGCAGACCACCGCCGGCATCCGGGCGCTCAGCGAGCAGTTCCTCTTCCGGCAGGCTCGACCCCCACGGCCACCTCTTCGCCGAGGTCGAGGGTGGCCTCCGCGGCTACCTCAACCCGCTGTGGCGCAGCAACGCCCTGTTCGGCGACACCGCCGAAGACGCGTTCGACGTCGACGTCGCCGGCGTCAACACCCCGACGACGATCGCCGCCGGCGAGCTCCACGCCGCCGTCGCCGCGTCCCTGAGCCCGCACACCGAGAAGGTCGTCATCGACGTGACGACCTCCGTCGCCGAAGGAGTCACCGCATGAGCACCCAGTCCCAGTACCTCGTCACCGTCACCGTCGACGGTCGACCGATCGGCGTCTTCGACACGCGCTCCGGCGGTGAGGTCGAGGCCGACGTCCAGAAGCGGAAGGTGGGCGGCGGTCGCACCCAGACCTACCCCAGCCTTCGCCACCCCCGCCGACCTCACCGTCTCCCGCGGGTACGAGCGTGAGCGCGACCACGACCTTTCGAAGTGGCTCGAGCGCCGGTGCGGTCTCGGCCAGATGGTCGTCACCGAGCAGCCGCTCGGCACCGACGGCGCCGCCTGGGGTACGCCGAAGATCTTCACCGGGGTGCTCAAGACCGTGAACACCGGCGAGGTCGACTCCGACTCCAACGACCCCCGGATGCTCGAGACCGGCATGGTCACGGCGGACGCCACGTGATGGGCGACGAGATCACGCCCGGCATCGACGAGCAGCCGGGCGAGCAGTCCGCTGCGGCGGTGACCTCGCACCTGACGAGCCTGCGCGACCGGCGCGCCAAGGTCCGCGAGGAGCTCACCGTCGACTTCGCCGTACCGCGGTACGACCCGCCGATCTACGTGCGCTACCGGCCCCTGACCCAGGGGCAGATCACGGTCGCGAACAAGCGCGCCGAGAAGTCCAAGGACCCCAGCACCGCGGTCACTGCCAACGCGGTCCTCCGGCGGACGCCTGCATCGGCATCTTCCAGGTCGTCGGCGGCCGCGAGTTCGTCGGTCGACATCGAGGACCTCGACGGCGACTGGCCGCGCTTCGACGACAGGCTCGGCCAGCTTGCTCGGCGAGCGCGTCAACAACGCCTCGGACGCCGTCAAGGCGCTGTTCCACACCGACGGCGACATCCTCGCCACCGCCGGCAAGGCTCGCCGAGTGGTCCGGCTACTCCACCGAGGACCTCGAGCGGGAGTACCAGGGAAACTGAGGGGCGACCCGGCCGTCGAGACGGCCGCGGTCGCAGCAAGCCTCGGTCTCGACCCGCTCCGCTTCCTGGCGCTCGGCTCGGACGACGCCGCGATCTACGCCGTCGCGCTCGAGAGAGCGACCAAGATCCAGGCCGACCGCGACAAGTGGTTCGTCGACGCGATCTCGACCAAGACGGCCGGCCTCACCGCGCGCTTCATCACCAGGTGGCTCGCGCGCGCGCTGAAGGGCTGACCGACATCCCGAGGGGGTGATTCGTGGCTGAGGAAGAGGTGGGCCTCCGACTCTCGCTCAAGGATCGCCGCGAGACCGCCGCCGGCCTGCAGGAGGTCGAGGGTGGCCTCGACGACGTCGGCAACGCCGCCGACAACGCCGGCCGGAAGGCAGAGTCCTCCGGCCGGCGTTTCGCTGGTCTCCGCGGGGCGCTCGGTGCCGTCAGCCGTGGGGTCGGCTTCACGGTCAAGGTCGTCGGTGCACTCACGGTCGCCGCCGGCGCGCTCGGACTCAAGACGGCCGCTGGCATGGAGCAGGCCCGGATCGGCTTCACCACCATGCTTGGCTCTGGCAAGCGGGCCCAGGCCTTCCTCGCCAGCCTCCAGCGGTTCGCCGCCGAGACGCCGTTCGAGTTCCCGGACCTGCAGACCGCTGCCTCGTCCCTGATCTCCGTCGGTGTGCGGGCGAAGAACGTCGTGCCGATCATGCGGAGCCTCGGCAACGCGACCGCTGGCATGGGCACGGGGTCCGAAGGCATCAAGCGGGCCACCGTCGCTCTGCAGCAGATGATCGCCGCGCAGAAGGTCAGCGCGGAGGACCTCAACCAGCCTGCGCGACGCCGGCATCCCGGTCTACGACCTGCTGACCCGGGCGCTGGGCAAGAGCCGCAGTCAGATCGCGAAGGCGATCCAGGACGGCGAGTCTCGGCGCAGACGCTGTCCAGGGCATCCTCAAGGCGCTCCGGACCGGACAGGGGCTCGAGAAGTTCAACGGGATGATGGAGGCGCAGTCGCGCAGCCTCTCCGGCGTCTGGTCGACCCTCAAGGACACCGTCTCGATGGGGCTCGCTAAGGCGATCCAGCCGGCACTCCCCATGGTCAAGGACCTCGTGATCGGCGCGTCCGACCTCGCCACCAAGGCCATGCCCCGGCTGCGCGCCGGTGTCCAGTCGTTCGTCACCTGGCTGCAGAAGATGATCGACGCCTATAAGGCCGGCGGCGTGCGGGGCATCCTCGACGAGGTCAAGGGCGCCAGCGGCGAGGGGCTGTCTCGGGTCGGGTCCGCCTTCTCCAAGGTCGGCTCGGCCCTCGCCACCATCGACTGGTCCGCCTTCGGGGACGCGCTCAGCCAGGGCGCCTCCGACACCGTCAGTGTCTTCGCCGTCGTCATCGGGTTCCTCGCCGACCACGTCGACGAGACTCGCGAAGGCCATGCCCTACCTGGTCGCCGGCTTCGTCGCCTACAAGGCCGCCCAGGCCGCCGCCAACGCGCTCGCAATCCTCGCGGTCCCGATGAAGATCGCCGAGACCGCGGCCACGATCGCCCACACCCGCGCCCTCAAGGCCAACTCTGCCGCCGTGGTCACCAACCGCGGCGCCACCGCGGCGTCGGCGGCCGCCACCGCGACCAACACGGCCGCCACCAACGCCGGCGTCATCGCGAACACCCGCGCCCGCGTCGCGACGATCGCGAAGACGGCCGCAGAGAAGGCAGCGGCGGTGGCGAGCAAGGCCTGGGCTGCAGCGCAGTGGCTCCTGAACGCGGCGATGTCCGCCAACCCGCTGATGCTCGTCGTGATCGGCATCGGCCTCCTCATCGGCGCCGCGGTGTTGGCCTACAAGAAGATCGCCTGGTTCAGGGTCGGCGTCGACGTCGCCTTCAAGGCCATCGGCGCCGGAGTCGGCTGGGTCGTCGGCTTCGTCAAGCGCAACTGGCCGCTCCTCCTCACGATCATCCTCGGCCCGCTCGGCCTCATCGTGGCGCTCGTCATCCGCAACTTCGACCGGATCAAGTCCTTCGTCTCCGGCGCGATCGAGGGCACCAAGAACGCCGTCGGCCGAGGGCTGCAGTTCATGAAGACCGCCTTCTTCCGGTTCAGCCCCGTCGGCCTCGTGATCTCGCAGTGGAGCCGCATGAAGGCGGCCGCGGCCTCCGGCGCCAGCCTGGCTCGTCGGCCAGATCACGTCACTCCCGGGGCGCATCGCCGGCGTCGCGGGCAAGTTCGCCGGCGCAGGGCGAGCACTCGTCGAGGGTCTGATGCGAGGCCTCCGCAGCCTTCGGCAAGTCCGCCGCCGGGCTCGCCGGTGACATCTGGTCGGGCATCAAGGACCTCATCAACGGCGGCATCAACAAGATGAACGACGCGATCCCCAATAGCATCGGCAAGGGCCCGGTGAGCATCGACCTACCCGACAACCCGATCCCTCGTCTCGCACGAGGCGGTCCGGTCGAGGCGGGCGAGTCGTACATCGTCGGCGACCGCGGGCCCCGCCACGCCTGGGAGCCTCTTCACCCCGACGACCGACGGCTACGTGCACCCGCGGGTGCCGAGCGTCAGCCCTCCGGCGATGCCAAGCACCCTCACGCCCTCCGAGGTCGAGGCCGGCGTCCTCGGGCCGGACACGGACGTCCGCGTCGGCCGGAGCCACCCCGGAGGCCCCACGGTCATCCAGGCTGGTGGTCGACGGCAAGGTCCTCGCCGAGACGGTCGTCGACGACATCGAGGACAAGAGCGCACGAGCATGACCCGACGCCTGGTCAACCCCGTCACGATCACCCCTACGAAGCCGGCCCTGCGCGGGCTCACCTTCGACCTCACCGACGACGAGGAGATCTCCGGCGGCGTCGGCGGCTGGGAGGTCCTCGACCGACCGCGGCGCACGCCCGTCCTCGGGTGGACAGGCACGCCGACGCGGACGCTCACCATCCCGCTTGTGGTGTCGGGAATCGACGCAGCCTGGTGTCGGCGTGCACACCGCCGTCGACGGCTACTGCCAGATCATCGAGTCCTGGGGGAAACCGCACCGCCTGACCCAGGAGCCCCCCGTCCTGATGGTCGCCGGGCTCGCCCGCGTGCCGACCTCCGACCGATGGGTCATCCAGGGCATCACCTGGGGGACCTACCTCATGGGACCCGCAGCCGGGACGAACGGTCACCGGTCCACGCGGCGCGTCTACCAGGAGTTCAGCCTGCAGGCTCGAGCGCTACACGGCGCCGAGTCTCACCCCTGGCCCTGCAGCGCGCGCCAGGCAGCGGACCAAGGCGACCAAGGCGACGAAGTCGACCAAGAAGAGCAAGAAGTGACCTTCGACCCGCTCTCGGTGCTCGATGAGCTCGAGCTCGTCAACGCTGGTCGCCGCCGCGGCCAGACGCTCGACATCGTCCAGGCGCTCGTCGGCCCGCCCGAGCTCTCGCTGACCACGGACGGCGCCTCCACCCTCAAGCTCACCGTCGCCGACCACCAGCGCAAGCCTCCTGCGGTACCCCTACCTCAACGAGCGCTCCTGGGCCGCCGTCGCCGGCGTCCACTTCGAGCTCGTCGCCCTCAGCAAGTCCGGTCACAACCTGACCCTCACCTTCGAGGACGCGATCGTCGCAGCGCTTCGCCGGCGCACCAAGCCTCTGTCCGTCCCGGCCGGCACCGTCACCCGCCGGCAGTTCGCTATCCGGCTCGCCCGCGAGGCCGGCGTCCCCTACCTGGTCGACCCCACCCCCAGGCCCAAGGTCCGCACGGCGCTCAAGCGGTCAGCGGGTGGGAAGAAGACCAACTCGTGGGAGATCCTCGGATCCGACATCGCCGAGCCCATCCGCTGGCGCCGGTTCTCCAACGGCAAGCGAACTCATCGTCGGCGGGGACGACTGGCTCACCACCCGCGTGTCACCGATCCCGATGCGCGAAGGCGTCGCCGGCGTGCAGTCGCTCGACTTCGACCTCGACGTCGGGAAGCGCGCATCGACGGCCAAGGCAGTCGTCGACGCCAAGGCTCTTCTCCGTCCTCCCCGGCCACCCCGCGCTGCTCGGCGACGTCGGCCCCGCCAACGGCCTGTGGGTCGTCTCCGGAGTCAACCGCAAGGCTCACCAGCCCCCGCGCCGACGTCGACCTGATCCGCGGCACTCACGCGCTCGCCGAGCCCAAGCCCAAGCGCGACACCAAGGGCCGCAGCGGCAAACGGGATCGAGGCGACAACGACTACGTCCCCGGCCGTGGTGGCAAGGACGGCGGCGGCCGATCGGGCAACGCCGCCCGCGAGCGGATGGTCAACTTCGCGCTCAGGCAGAGGGGCAAGCCCTACGTGTGGGGCGGCAGCGGGCCCAGCGGCTACGACTGCTCAGGGCTCGTGCAGGAAGCCACGCGGGCCGGCGGCAACACCCTCGGGAAGCCCTCGCGGTCGCAGTGGCAGACCTGCGTGTCGCGCGGAAAGACGATCGGAGTGCGAGACGCGCTCCATACCCGAGGCGCACTGCTCTTCCGGATCGGCGTCGGTGAGTACGACCACGTGGCCATCAGCCTCGGAGACGGGCAGCACACCGTCGAGGCAATGGGCTCGGCGTACGGATGTGGCGTCTTCGGAGGAGCCAACACCCGCACCTGGACCGGAGGAGCGATCTGGCTATGAGCCTCGGACTCGACACCCTGTTCGGCAAGCCCCCATCGACCCCCGACGAGCCCGTCACCGCACGAGTAGTCCGCCTCGACGGCGGCGCCTGGGTCGCCGTCCTCGACGGGGACCAGCGCGTGCCCATCGGGCCGTGCCGGGGGCCGGCTGGCCTCGAAGTTGGCGACGTCGTGCTGGTGCTCTTCACCAACGAACGGCCGTGGATCGCCGCCGTCGACCAGATGGGGGAGTCGTGAAGCACCTCGCGCTCCCGATCCGGGTCACCGCCAGCGGCGCACTCGCCACCGTCGACCAGGACAGCGCCGAAGACATCGCACAGTCGGCCGCCCTCCTCCTGAACACCCGCCCCGGCGAACGCCGCTCCGTTCCCGACTACGGCCTGCCCGACCCCCTATTCGGCCAGGCTCGACATCAGCGACGTCGTCGAGCGCATCACGACCTGGGAACCCCGCGCAGACCTCACCGACGCCGAGCAGATGGCCGCCGGCGCCCTCGCGCAGCTTGCAGATCCACGCCGACAGCACCGGACCCGACGGGCTCGAACCTGTCGCCGACACCGAGGGGGACTGACCATGCCCTGGGACCCGCCCGAGATCTCCACCGACCCCGACGAGGTCACCGCGACGATCCTCGACGGCCCGGCCTCCAGGCTCGTCGGCTGGGAAGCCACCGAGGGTGCCCCGGAGGTAGCGCTGGCCGAGGAGGTCGGTCGCGAGATCGCGATCCTCAACCAGACCACGGCCGAGGTCCTGCAGGCTGGCGGTCGCAGGCATGGGTGAGACCGTCTTCGGCTTCCCGGCGTTCACCGGCACCGCGGCAAGCATCGTCGTCGAGCCTGGCCGTCAACACCTCCCTCGGCGACACCGTCCCGGACGGATTCACAGTCGTCGGCGTCAACGGCGACGGCACCGACGTCGCCTTCGAGCTCGCCGACGCAATCGTGGTCTCTCCCGGGACGACCACGCTGGACGTCACGATGCACGCAGCCGAGGCCGGCTCCGACGGCAACGGAGTCCCCGCAGGCACCCTCGTCGTGGTCACGGCGACAAGCCTCGTGCTCGCCGCGACCGCCACCACCTCGTCGTCGGGCGGCGTCGAGCCCGAGAGCCTCGAGCAGTACCTCGAGCGACTCACCAGCCTACCTCGGCACCCTCCGCCCTGGCGGCGTCAGGGCCGCCGACCTCGCGGCGCTCGCGCGCAGCGTCCCCGGCGTCGAGCGGGCCCTCGGCGTCGACCTCTTCGACCCCTCGACGCCTGGCACCCCTCAGGAGCGGACTGCCACGGTCTTCCCGATCGGCATCGACGGCATGCCGGTCGACCCGACCGTAGCCGCGCAGGTGCAGGCCGTGCTCGAAGAGGCCCGGGAGGTCAACTTCGTGCTGCACGTCGCGGAACCGACCTACACCGCCCTCAGCATCACCTACACCGCCGTCGCGGAGTCCGGTGCCGACGGCGTCATCCTCCAGGCCTCGATCAACAACGCGATCGCCGACTGGCTCCTCGCTTGGGGAGCAACTGCCGACGACCCTCAGTCCTGGGTCGACACCACCACCGTCCGGTACCTCGAGTCTCGCCCGCGTCGCCGGCGGCGTCGACGGCGTGGCCTACCTTTCCAACCTCGAGGTGAACGGAAGCACCGGCGACATCACGATCCCCGGGCCCGCAGGCTCTCCCGGCGCCGATCACGCACCCGACCACCCCGTCGACGATCGCCGGGAGCATCACGTGATCCCAGGTCCGAGCCTCACGCCGGCGCTCGTTGCCCTGCGCGTCCTCGAGGCACTCGGCCAGGCCTTCCGCGACCGCGCCGGCGAAGCGCTGCCCGACCTGGTCCAGGCGTACACCGACCCGGTCGAGCTTCGCGAACGCCCACCTCAGCGAGACCGCTCGCGGTTGGGCCGGCGCCTTCGACCTCGCAACGACGCCCGACCCGCGATGGCTCGGGAAGGCCACCGGCACCGACGTCCCGGCCGACCTCGATCAGGAGAGCGCGCGAGAGTTCATCCAGCACCGCGCGCACTGGCGTCGCGGCACCACCGCCGCGCTCGCCGCCGCGATCTCCTCCCGCCTCCAAGGCTCCCGAAGGGTCGACATCTACGAACGCGACGGATCGCCCTGGCGCGTCCGGATTCGCGTGCAGAGCGGCGACCTCGGCGACGCGACTCTGGCCGACCTCGCGGCCGCGGCGGCCCCACAGAAGCCGGTCGGGATCGTGCTGGTGTTCGAGGTCGGCGGCTCGAGCCTACGACCACCTCGCGGCCGAACACGGCACCTACGAGGAGCCTCGCAGTGGAGTTCCCGACCTACGACGCCCTCTTCGCCCACACGCCCGAGGAAGGAACCATCCCCTGATGCCGATCGAGACCACCTCCCGAGGCGGGTTCCCGTACCCCAAGCCCGGCAGCGGCCAGGCCAACAACGTCCCGGCCGACTTGAAGGCCCTCGCCGACCGAATCGCAGCGGTCGGCGCGCTCTACATCCAGGTCAACTACCTCGCCGACATGCCCGCCGCCGGCGTGCCCGGGCTCCTGTGCAACGTGCTCGCCGACGGCTCGATCTGGCACGACGACGGCACCCAGTGGCGCCGCCTTCCCCGGATGACCGACGGGCGCATCGTCGGCCTCGAGAACGGCGTGGCGGCGACCGACGCCGCCACCGTCGGCCAGGTGCCCACCCTCGCGGCTGCAGTTCCAGCAGGCCGCATGCGAAAGACGACCGCCCAGAACCTTCCCAATCTGCAGTCGACCGGCATCTCCTTCAACCAGACCACCTACCTTCGCGGCGGCGTCACCGCATCGACCGGCGGACTCACCGTGCCGGTCGCAGGCATCTACGAGGTGCACGCCCAGGCGTCCCTCGAGACCACCAGCAACGCCGGGATCATGCACGTCTCCGTGACCGGTTCGACCTACGGGTCGGTCGTCGTCGCTCGCGGCGACAACGCCCGAGAGGGCGGCGTCACCACGATGTCCGGATCGACGGAGATCCCCCTGTGCCGCCGGCAACCGAATCGGCCTCACGGTCTTCCACAGCAACGACTCCACGCGTCCTCTCGCCGAACCGCCCTACGAGACGGCGCTCTCCGTCCGCTGGACGGGTCCGCAGTGACGCGGCTCGCGCGGTACCAGCCGCCGTCGATCCCGCCGCAGGTCCTCGTCGCGCTCGTCGTGCTCTTCGCGGTCCTGTCCTTCGTCCGCGGGCTCGACTATGCCGTCAACGGCGACGTCGCCCAATCGCTCGTCGTGCTCAACGCGCTCGGCGACCTTCGCGCCTGGGGGATGGGGATCATGGCCGCCGCGGCGGCCGTTGTGACCTCCTACGCCCTCCGCCGGCACTTCCTGATCTGGATCGCCCACGTGGTCATGGCGGCCCTGCAGCCTGTGCATCGCGGTCACCGTGGCGCAGGCGATCCGCGAGCCTCGGCGTCGGCGGGTGGTCGTCGTTCGTGCTGCCCACCGGCGCGTTCCTGTGGCACGCCACCCTGGCCGCCTTGACCCGCCCCTTCCCTCGCGGGGCCGGGCATGGCACCTGACCCAAGCATCCTCGGCTCAGACATCGTCCTCGGGCCGCTCGCGTTCCTCGCCTTCATCGCGGCCGCGCTCGGATACGCCGCACGGGAGTACCGCAAGGGCCGCGAGCAGCGAGTCGAGGACGCCGTCGCGCAGCGGGACCAGGAGCGCGACGACCACGCAGCCGAGAAGCGCCGCCTCGAGCAGGACCTCGACGAGGCGCGCGCCGACGCCGTCGAGGCCAACACCCAGGCTCCGAGAGAACCAGGAGACCAACATGCGCAGCAGCAACGTCATGTTCGCCCGCCTCGTCCGAGTCTCGCGAGATGCTCGTCGAGCGCGGCGTCCTGCCCGAGGACCTCCCGTGACGACGGTCGACCAGCGCCGCCGTCGCATCGGGTGGGGCATCGGCCTCGCCTTCGCCGGTGCCGTGGTCGGCATGGTGATCGGCTGGCTCGTCGCGGCCCAGGCTCGAAGGCGAGCGTGACGCGGCTCAGCGGAACGCGCAGGAGCAGAAGGTCACCGCGGACTCGGCGCTGAACTACATGCGATCGGCGTGCTCGGCCGGTGACCCCGTCGCCTGCGACTACGTCGACAGAACTCAAGGCAGTGCCCGATCCGCCGACACCCGCCGCCGGCCCAGCAGGTCCTGTGGGGCCGGTGGGTGCCGCCGGTCGCGACGGCAGGGACGGCGTCGACGGCAGGGACGGCCGCCCCGGCAAGGCCGGCCGTGACGGTGCCGACGGTGCCGACGGTGCCGACGGTGCCGACGGTGCCGACGGAGACACCGGCGCCGATGGTGCAGCCGGCCGCGACGGCCAGAACGGCAAGGACGGCGCGCCCGGCAAGGACGGCCGCGACGGCGTCGACGGCGTCGACGGCAAGGACGGCGCACCCGGCCGCAGCCTCGACCACCTCGAGTGCGTCGACGGCCAGGCTCGTCTCGATCTTCACCGACGGCACCAGCGCACCGGTCGCCGGCGCCCCCGTCCCCAACCCGGTGTGCGTACCCCGCAACCCCACCCCAGGAGGAACCCCGTGAACTACCCCGCGCCCGCACCCAAGATGATCGCGGCCCGTCACAAGGGCGGCCGCCAGACCCCCCGCGCGATCGTCATCCACGCCACCGTCTCCCCGGACAACCCCGGCACGGCGGAGGCGATCGCGAAGTGGTGGGCCGGGCCCAACAGCCCGGTCACGTCCGCCCACTACGTGCGCGACCCGAAGGTCACGTTCCAGTGCGTCGGCGACCACACCGTCGCCTACCACTGCGGCTCGAACCAGGACACCATCGGCTACGAGCCTGTGCGACGAGCAGATCGGCGCTGCGTCCCGCTGGAAGGACGCCGACTCCCAGGCCATCATCCGCGGCGCCGCGCGCGACGTCGCGCAGCCTGTGCCTCGCCTACAAGATCCAGCCCATCCGGCCCACCGTCGCCCAGGCTCAGGGCCAAGGGCAAGCACGGCATCTACGGACACGACGACAGCCGACGCGCCTTCGGCCGCACCACCCACACCGACCCGCGCGACTTCCCCTGGGACCAGTTCCTCGCCCTCGTGCGCCAGCAGATCGACGCCATCAAGAAGGCGGCCGCCGGCGGCCCGAACTACCCCAAGGCTCGCGGCCGCCGACTTCGCCGTCTGGAACGCCAAGGTCGGCGACCGGCCCACGTTCGGTGCCGGTTCCGAGGCCGTCATGAACGGCCGCCGGTTCGGCGCCATCCTCGAGACCGGCGGCAACCGCGACGTCATCCGCGAGTACGCCGGCGACATGAAGTACTCCATCTACACCGGCAAGGGCGACGTCGGCGCCTCGACGATGATCCTCGCCAAGCACGGCAGCGGGATCACCCGCCACGGCCTGATCGACGTCGACACCGTCTGGTGGGGCCCGAAGGGCAAGGCGATCCCCGGCCGCGCGTTCCCCTGGTTCCGCTGGGTCGAGGACGGCCGCCCGTCGATGTTCATCGCCCCGCACATGCCCTGGGGCCCGACGCGGCCGCGCAACGTCAAGGCCTGGGTCGACTGCTCGAAGATGCTGCGCCACTACGCCGCGGTCTCCACCGGCTACGACCTCCTCATCGCCGGCGACCTCAACCAGGCTTCGCCAGCGTCCGCCTCCCGTACTCCATCCGCGGCACCGCGACCGCGATCGGCGCGCAGATCATCACCACCGGCGAGCCCCTCGACTACGCCCTCTGGCGCCCCGCGACCCGGCCCGTGCCGGCCGCGGCCAAGCGCCCGGTCCCGAAGGTCCGCGCCACCACCAGCGACGCCTACGAGGGGGACCACCCCGCCGTCGCCTACTCGATCGGAGCCTGCAGCATGAGCATCGTCCCCGCCCGCACCAGGACCGCCGCGAAGCGCGGCTTCATCCGCACCACCGCGCAGGCCTACGCCGCCACCCTGACCACCGGGCTGTCCGCGTCCGTCGTGCTCGGCGTCGTCACCGGCGAAGTGCAGGCTCATCCCGACGCTCGTCACCGTCGGCATCTCGCTGGCCTCCCCGCTGCTCGCCGGCGGCGCGTCGTACCTGTCGATCCTGTCGTCGGGCATCCCCGACGACTACCAGGCCAACGCCGACGAGCGCGGCCTGATCTACGGCGACACCGCCCTCGACGGCACCGAGGGGGAGTGACGTGGCTCGAGCCCGCTTCGGTGGCACCGCCGCCGACTACGTCTTCGGCATCGGTACCGCCGGCAGCCTGCGCGCCCAGCGTGCGCAGGTGACCTTCTGGGACGCCGCGACCGGCGGCGGGCGCTACACCGACCTCCTCGTCGACGGCGACCCGGCCGACACGGTCACGACGGACACCGACGGCGGCATCCCTCTCTTCGAGGGGCCCGACGGCATCGGGGAGATGTGGGCCGACGCCGGCGGCGATCGCCGAACCCGGATCCTCTCCGGGCACACCGGGGAGACCCTCGCCTCGGACGACTTCGTCGCCACGCTACTCAGCGGTCCGTCCTCTACCCGGGACCAGACTCGATGCCCGCGTCGGCGACCAGGTCGAGGCGACCGTCGGCGACCAGACCCGACACCGTCACCGCAGCCATCGCCACGGTGGGCACCGAGGTCGACCAGGTCGGCAACAAGGTCACCATGCTGCTCGAGGACGTCCTGCCGAACGAGATCATCGAAGGACGGGCCATCTTCCAGTACGGCCCGTCCCGCGGCGTCGGCGTCACGGCACAGCGGATCCACTTCAACCGGCTGCGCCGCCGCATGGGGTCCGGCTTCTACTTCAACGCCTCTGTGGGCGGCTTCCAGGTCACCGACACAGCGGCGATCGCGTTCGGCACCATCGCGACCACCTCCCGCCAGGGCGGGGCGGAGAACGAGTGGTCGCCGTCCGTCGGCCCGTCGACCTTCGTCAACAAGGACAACCAGGGCGCCGTACTCGTGCACTGGCCCTTCGGCAACAACGCCCTGTACGACGGGCGCAGCGACCGCAACAGCACCCCGGCGAAGGCCCGTGCCTCAGCCGTCAACGGCCTGCACGCGTTCACCGCCCTGTCCCGGCCTGAGATGCGCATCGAGGCCGCCTCGAACGTCAGCCTACACCCTCACCAGCGGTTCCCCCCTCGTCACGAACAACATCGCCTCCCCGTGGTACCGCGGGATGCAGGTGCAGGGTCCCGGCATCCCGGCCGGCACCTACGTCGGCGAGATGATCAACGGCGGCTTCGGCGGCTTCAAGGCTCTCCTCCAACAGGACGAGCCAGGTCGACGTCGCCGCCACCAGCTCGGGCACGGTGCTGCTGACGTTCAGCCCGGTCCACATCGGCACCTGGTCGTCGGCCAGCAACACTGCTCTGTCGGCCGGCCTGGGAGTGAAGACCACCACCGCCGGCGACGCCATCTCCTGGGTGTTCAACCTGCCCCAGCCCAGGCGGATCCACTGGTGCACGGTCGGCGTCGACGACGCCGAGTACGTCGCCGGAGGAGCGCCCTTCGGCGGCACAGGGGGCGCGGGCTACTCCATCGTCATCGACGGTGGCTCCCCGATCGTCGGCACGACGTCCGACCAGCACCGATTCGGATGGCTCGACCTCCGGTTTGGCAACCTCGCCGTCGACCTCGGCACTCTCCCGGCCGGGTGGCACGAGGTCGTCGTGACCAGGCTCCGGGGCGAACAAGATGCTGATGAACGACTGCCTGCTCGTCGAGTCGCTCACCCCCCTGACGACGGTGCTCATGAAGGAGGTGCACCTGCCGGAGGCGTACTACACCGCCAACGCGGCCACGGGAGCCTCCTGGGCCAAGACCCAGGCTCTACAACGACCTCATCGACGCCGAGGTCGGCCGCTGGCCGGCCGACCAGTCCGTGATCGCTGTCGACATCGCCGACTACGGCTACGACCGCGCCCTGCACATCTCCAACTACGACGGCGCGAACGCCCACGGCAACGACGCCTTCGAGGAGCCTCGTCACCAACGCCGTGCTGCACGAGCCTGAACCAGGCTCCCGCGCCGGCCCGGCCTCGTCTGGACCTGAGCGTCCTCCCACCAGCGTCTCGGGACCAACCACCCACCCGAAGGAGAACCGCATGACCCACGCCGTCCTCACCGGCCCGATCGCGGGCCAAGTCGCCCTGGCCGACGGCACCAAGGTCGACGTCAGCCCGCAGGTCGCCATCGTCGACACCCCCGAGCAGGCCGCCGAGGTCGCCGACCTGATCGCCCGGGAGTACGCCGCCAACGGACACCCCGACGTCGACGGCGACTTCGAGTACGTCAAGGACGCCGACGTCGTCGTCGCGCACCAGGCTCGAGCAGGAGAGCCTGACATGCCCAACATCGGCACCACGGCCGCCAACCAGGCTCTCGACGGCATGGCCAACGGCACGGTCAAGACGATGGACTTCGTCACGCTCAACTCGGCCGCCCCCGGCTCGACCGGCGCCAACGAGTCTCGCCGGCGGCGGGTACGCCCGCCAGGCCTGCACGTGGAACGCGGCCTCGGGTGGGACCAAGACCAACAGCGCGTCGATGACGTTCACGACCAACGGCACCACCCAGGTGACCCACTTCGGCACCAGGCTCCGCCTCCGCCGCCGGCACCTACGGCATCGGCGGCGCTCTCGCGTCCGGGGTGACCGCGGCGACAATCACGGTGGCCGCGGGCGCCCTGACGGTCTCCGCCACCTGAGGCTGAGGGGGCGCCGGTGGTCGTCAACGTCCAGTCGTACACCGTCGGCGACATCGCCACCCTCAACCCCAACGCGGTCGCGAACCGCCCGGCCGGAACCGCTGCAGGAGATCTCCTCGTCGCGATCGCCACCACCTTCGGCGGCACACCCAGCGGGGTCTCCTGCAGCGGCTTCACCAGCACCCAGATCTCGGGAGCGAACGCCTGGGTGCTTACCAAGACCGCCGGCTCTTCGGAACCGGCGAGCCTACACCTTCGTGCGCGCCGGCTTCAACGCCTCCACCTTCTCGGTGATCCTCCTGCGGATCGCCGATGCAGACCCCAGCACGCCCATCGACGTGCACGCCGCGGTCCTCGGGTCCGGTACGACGGCCGCCGTCCCTTCCGTCACCGCGACACGGGGCGGCCTCCTGGTCAGCGTGCTGCTCAAGGACGGCAACATCGCGCCGTCGAGCACCCCGCCCGCGGGCATGGCGCTCGGGGCCGACGACTCCGCGGGGGCGAACAGCGCGGCCGCCTACGCCACGCAGGCCATCGGCACCGGCGCGACAGGTACGAAGACCTGGACGTCTTCCTCGAGCAACGGGTACGCCGGCGTGCACGTCGTCATCAACTCCGCGCCGGCGACCGCGTCCGCGTCGGCCTCAGTCACCCTCACCGCAGCCGCGGCCGCGGCCGGCCGAGGCTCAGCAGCCGGCGCGGTCACGCTCAACGCCACCGCCGCGGGCGCTGCTGGCGCAGGCGGCGCCGCGAGCACCACCATCTCGGCGTCGGGCGCCGGGCGCGCGACCCCCGCCGCGGCGGCCCTCCTCGAGCTCACCGCCAGCGCTCCCGCCCGCGGCGTCGGCGCCGGAAGCGCGACCGTCGTGGTCGGCGCCTCCGGTGAGTCCGCCGCCCCGGGCGACGGAGGTGCGATCGTCCTCCTGCAGGCGGCAGCCGTTCCACAGGCCTCCTCGGCTGGCAACGCCGCGGTCGACGTCCTCGGCACCGCAGGACCGCGCGCCGGTGGGTCTGCGGGTGCGTCCGTCGACGTCGCCGCCTCCGGAGGTGCTCGGGCCGTCTCCGCCGGCGATGCTGTGGTCGCGCTGTCAGCCGCCGGCGACGCCGGCCGCGGGACCGCTGGGGCCGCCGGCGTCAACGTCGCGGCGGGCGCCTCCGCCACCGCGGCGGCCGCGGGGATCACCGCGCTCACCCTGACGGCGGCGGGAGGCGCGACGGTGCGGCCATCCGGGTTGGCTATCGCGGCTCTCACCGCGACAGCGACCGCAGGAGTTCCTCCGTCGGCTGGCGGCGCCGGCACCCTCAGCCTGTGGGCCGTCGCCGGCGCGACCAGCCAGGCGGCGGCAACCGCCAGCCTGCTGCTCGCCGCGACCGGGATGGCCCGAGACGGCGCACCGCGAGACAACCCCTTCGTCAATACCGCCGCCGGCGTCGTACCGACACGACGCCGCGCCGAGACCCTGCCAGCCTGCACGAGGCGCCGACCTGCTCCCACAACTGCGAACAGCCCGAATCGAGGTACCCATGGCCAGCGACCGCCGAACCCTGCGCCGCGGCGACACCGACCTCCTCGAGGTCCGCGTCGCCAACAAGACCGACCTCGTCGACCAGGAGGTCCTCATCGGCTTCGACGACGCTGGCCCGTGGCACCCCGCGACCTGGTCCGGCATCCCGGGCCCCAAGCGGATCGCCACGCTCCTCGTGAGCACCGACAACATGCCGGCCCCCGGGCTCCACGACGTCTTCGTGCGCCTCGTCGACGGCGACGAGAGCGTCACCCTGCACGCCGGGAGCGTGACCGTGCGCTGAGAGTAGCCGTGCGGCGTCCCGCCCGCCCCCGCCTCGCCTCCCGACGGAGGCTGGGCGGGGGCGGCTCTCGTCGTACCGGTGCCGTCAGGCGCCCGGGCCGCACATGGCGATGCGGGTGCCGTCGCTGGCCACGACGCGCACGACGTCGACCTTCGGGTAGTCGAAGGCGATCGTCGAGTAGCCACCGCAGATCGGTTGGGCGGCAGCCTCGGCGTCGCCGTCGTTCGCGATCTTGGTACGCACCTCGAGCCAGAGGTCGGTCGGTACGACGTCGGTCACCAGGCCGGCCCAATCGCTGCTGGCGATCCCGTTGTCCTTCTCCCACTTCGCGAGTTTGCTGCGCCGTGATCGGCGCGGCCGCCTCGGTGGTCGGCTCGGCGGCCTCTGAGGTCGGGGCCGGCGTCTTCGTCTTGGGGTCGTCGCCTCCGTCGTCGCTCGAGCTCGAGCAGCCGGTCACGGCCAGAGCGGTCATCAGCGCGCCGGCGAGCAAGGTCTTCCTCATGGCCGCGACCCTAGACGGCGGCCGGTCGAAACAGACGGATAACGGTAGTTATCCGTATCCGCACGGCGCGGCGCACTGGGGACCGTCGCGCCCGGGCGCCACGATGGACCCATGTTCACCACGCAGTGACCACCCGAGGCGCCCGCGGCCCGTCCGCCGGCGCGAAGCCCGACGAGCACGCCCTCTGGCGCGCGGTGGTCGCCGGCCAGTTGCCGCGCGACGCCGGACGCCGACTCGGCATCCACCGCAAGCGCGTCACCTACATCTGCGAGAAGTGGGCGCTCCGGCGGATCTACAAGCCTACGGCGTCAGCACCGACCTCGGCTGGGTGGAGGTCGGCGGGCGCGCGGTGCCGGTCGACCTGGCCGAGGCCTTCCGGGAGATCCAGCAGACTGACCGACCGGTTGATCGGCGGCGTGCGGTGATCCGGCCGCCCGGGCGCCTCCACGATCTCCCGGTCACCTGGGACGGCCACCCGGTGACCTGGCGAGGCTGGGAGAGCGACCGGACATCGCTCGACTACCACCTCCCCCTCGACGAGTCTCGCCTGCCGCGCCTGCGGTTCGCTCGAGGGCCAGCCTGGTCAACGCCGGCGTCGTGCACCAGCACGGCGCCCGGGACCAGCCTGCGCCTCTTCGCCTTCCGCTGCGCCGACTGCCAGGTCGACCAGGTGTACGACGTCGACAGCGATCGACTCTGGGACCTCGACGACACCGACTACGGCCCGGCCGGCTCCGTCGACCCCGGCCCGAGCGACCCGCTCGCCGCCGAGCTCGAGCCCCAGGCCGAAGCCGCGCCCGAGCGGCCGGCGGCGTCGTCGACGCCCGGAGACGGCCTCCGTGAGTCTCCCGGCCGCGCCGATCGCGCGCAGCACCTGCCACGGGTGCGGAAGGCCGATCGTGTGGGCGACCACCGTCGCCGGCCCCAACGGCCCGGGCAACAAAGCCTGCAGCCCTTCGACCCGCGCGAGGACCTCGCCGGCCGCATCGCGATTACCCAGCCCGTCGCCCGCGGCCGCCTGCTCGCCCGCGCCCTCCACAAGGGAGAGAACATCGACCGTCCGCTTGAGTACGCCGGCATGACCCACTTCGCGACCTGCCCCGTCGGCGCGCACCCGGCGCCGCCCATCGCCCTCCTCGAGCACCAGACCCGCCACCTCTCGCGCCGCAGCGGTCGCCGCCGATGACGCGCCACGCCGAACCGCTGACCGACCCCATCGCCAGCGACTACCTCGACTGGTGCGAGAGAGAGCGGACGCCGAGGAACACCATCAAGCGCCGGCGAACGGTGCTTCGTGCCGTCGGCACCCCGGGCACGATCAGCCGCGAGGACCTCGAGGCCTGGTGGGACGGCCGGCAGCACCTCAAGGACTCCTCGCGCGCCAACGAGCCTCGCCGTCCTGCGCAGCCTTCTACACCTGGTGCCAGGTCTGGGAGCGCCGCACCGACAACCCCACCGTCCGGATCTCGACCCCGAAGGCCGGCGCCGGCGCGCCCCGACCTGTCACCCGTCGCGAGTGGGACCTCATCATCGCCCACGTCAAGGACGACGGCCCGATGCGCCGGGCGATGTACCTCGCCGTGTGGGCCGGCCTCCGGCGCGAGGAAGCCGCCCGGCTCAGCCTGGTCCGACATCGACCCCGACACCCGGGTCGCGCGCGTCCTTGGGAAGGGCCGCAAGACCCGGCTCGTGAAGTTCTCCACCCGCCTGATCGAGGAGCCTGCTGCCCGACCACGGCGGCAACGTCGTCACCGGCACTGAGCAAGCCTGGGCGCCCGACACGCTCGGCCGGAAGGTCAACGCCGCCATCCGTGCCGCCGGCGTCGATGCGACGTACCACAAGCCTGCGGCACCGCTACGGCTCGCTGGCCTACCAGCGCACGAAGGACCCGAAGGCGCTCGCCGGTCTCATGGGCCACGCCTCGGTGGCCACGACGATGAGCTTCTACGCCGCGGCCGCGGACGACGCCGCCGACGCGATCGCTGACGCCGTGGTCGACGAGTGACCCGCGCCGAGGACCTGCAGGCCGAGGCCCGCTGGTGGCGCGCCGAGTACGAACGCCTGGGCCGGGAGCTCGAGTCTGCTCACCGCGGCGCACGCCGCGGCCATCGGGCCGGTCGCGGTGCGCCGGATGCAGGTGGACCACGAGACCGCGCTGCAGGCTCGCCAGGGAGGCCGAGAACCGACTCGCGACGCTGCATCCGGACCTGCTGGTCGAGTCCAGGCAGGACGGACCGACCCTGTTCTGACTAAGGTCGGCGTCGTGAAGATCTTCATCAGCCTGGTCCGGGCCACACTCGCGCGCCATCGCCGAGGTGCTGCGAACCTGGCTCGACGACGTCTTCGACGCAGCCGAGCCGTTCATGTCGCAGTCCGACATCCTCGGTGGAACGCGGCCCCTGCAGCGCATCGAGGACGAACTGGCCGGGGCGCGGTTCGGTGTCATCATCGTGACCGCTGCCAACCAGCACGCGCCTTGGATCACGTTCGAGGCCGGTGCGCTCAGCAAGGTCATCGATGACGCCGTCCAGTACGTCATGCCGATGCTGGTCGACCTCCGGATCTCCGACCTCACCGGGCCGCTCACGCAGTTCCAGGCCGCCGTGCTCGACGCCGCCGGAGTGAAGAAGATGGTGACCTCGATCGGGCACGCGCTCGGGATGGACAAGGCCATCGTCGAGCGCAAGTTCGACACCTTCTGGCCACAGGCTCGACGACGCGCTGCAGGCGATCCCCGCGGACACCGGCAGCGCGGCGCCGCCGGCACGCGGCCTAGAGGAGGTCGTCGAAGAGATCCTGACCCACGTCCGCGCCCTACGCCAGGAAGCCGACGCCGACTTCTCGTCGAAGCCTGAACGACCTTCTCAGGCTCCGGCAACCTACGGAACCTCGTGCTGCACCGCGGGTTGACAGACGCCGGCCGTGACGACGCACTCGCGACGTGGTTGCCCTACCTGGCGGTCACGGGTGAGAAGCGCCAAAGGGTCAGCTCGAGAACTTGGAGTACCACGCAGCCGTGGTCACAGGCGAGACCGGCATCGGCCCGGTGACCATTGAGCAGATGGTCGGCGGAACGGGCTTCCGCATCGGATTCCCCGCCGGCACATCCGTCGGTGAGCAGTCCGGCTTCCTGTCCTCGCTGCAGGCCAAGTTCGCCGTGCCGCTGCCGACCCTCGTGTCTCACATCGAGGAGCCGCCGAGCGACGACACGGACCCCGGCGGCGTCCCGGTCCCGGTGTGACCCCGGCGCTCTACGCCGCGAGGCTGGAAGCCGCGGCCGCGGCCGCCCGCACCCGCACCCCGGGCACCTTGGTGTACCGCATCGTCGTCTCGGGCCGCGAGTGCCCGAGCAGACCCATGAGGGCGAACAGGTCCCCGGTGCCGGCGTACACCGACGTCGCGTAGCGGTGCCGCAGCGTGTGGGCCGTCCACTTCTCCGGAAGGCCCTTCGAGAGCAGGAAGCCTGACGTAGCCCGGCGTGATGTGGTTGCCCGTCCGGGGGTTGGGGAACGCCCACCCCTTGACCTCGAGAAGCCGCTCGAGGAGATCTCCGGCGACCGGGACGAACCTCTCCTTGCGGCCCTTGCCGAGCACGTGCAGCGAGTGCCCGACGAGGTCCTCGACGAGGTGGTCGCGGTGCACCCGCGCGATCTCGCACGCTCGCAGGCCTCCGAAGGCGGCAAGCATCAGCATCGACTCGAGGCGGCGATCAGCGCCGTCGAGCGCGCCCCGCACGACCCGCTCGGGTGCGGGCCGCGGCAGGGTGGTCGGGACGTTCATCCTGGGCAGCGCGAGCACCGGGTTCACCGGTACGACGCCGGTCCGGTAGGCCCACGAGAAGAAGCACGACCAGGCGCCGCGCACGCTCTTCTTCGTGCTGGGCGCCCACTCCTGGTGCTCGGCCAGGATCGCCTCGAGGTGCTCGGTCGTGACCGACGCCGGCGTTGGGAAGGCGTCGGCCAGGTCGCCGAGGCGGTAGGCGTACAGCCGGACCGTCCCGGGGGAGTAGGTGCCCGCGCGCTGCCACGTCTGGAAGCGGCGCAGCGCTGGCGCCCATGCGACCGCCACGCTGGTCTTCCCCGTGGCGCTGTCAACAGCGTCCGAGATCGACATGCCGGAACCTTGCTGGCTCCCGAGGGGTTGCGCCAGAGCGAGGTCGGACATCACGACCATGGTCCCGCCTTTCCGGGATCAGGCGCCCGGCGGCAGGGGGAGGCCGCGGGGCGGGTGGTAACAGGTGTCGGGAGCATCCCGGAGCGCGACCACTTCCAGCCGCGCGACAATTCTAGGCACGACGTGACCTTCGTCGCAGCCCGGATTTTGTCTACCCGGCGAGCCGCTCGATCACGGGGAAGTCGTCCTCGCCCGACCAGCCCCAGGTCACCACCGGCGTCACGTGCACCGAGCACACCTGCGTCGGCTCCTGCTGCGGCAGCGACACACGGTAGTCGGCCGGCTTCCGGCACAGCGCGAACTCGCAGCCGCTGCCGTCTGCGTCTTCCACCAGGCCGACGACGGGGAACATCACCGCACAGCCTCCTTGATGCGCTGCAGGGCGGCGATGAGGTCGTCGATCACCTCGACGTGCAGCGTCGCTTCGCCGACGGCGAACCAGTCGCTCGCGGCGTCCGGCAGCCCAGGCCCCGAGACGAGCGGGAAGGGGCCGCACACCACCCCGTAGGGCCGGCCGTCGTCGGTGCACAGGTCGACGTGCACCGGATCCAGGCGCCGCCACAGGACGGAGCCGCAGCGGGCGCACTGCGTGCCGTTGGCCTCGAGGTCCTCGGTGCGCGGGTCGATGGTGCCGCAGGCCCGGCACAGAGTGCCGGTGAGGCTCGTCGCGGTGCTCACGACGCACTCCTCGGCACCGCCGCGAGCGCGGCGCGGGAGCCTGCGCCGACGGCGCCGCTCGGCGTCGAGGTCGACCACGATGCAGGCCGTCGCGGCGGTGGCGACAGGCCTCTGACCTGGGGTTACTGGAAAGCGCAGGGTTATTGGTTCGAGTCCAATCGGGGGAGCCACCCAGCCCCGTCGGTCCTCACCGGCGGGGCTTCGTCGTCTCCGTGACGACCCGCAGCCGCAGGCCGGGGTGCCGGGCGCCGACCGCGCGGAACAGCCCGACCGGGTCCTGCGGGCCCGGGCCGAGCCGCACGTGCACGGTCAGCCCGTCGTCGGCGTGCTCCAGCCGCAATGGCTCCATGCCGGCCTCGCGCACGAGCGCGCGCACCGAGCGTCGTACCGCCCACCCCCCGAGGATCCGCACCCGGCAAGTCTAGACAGTGCACCCCTGCCCAGCCTTCTCTGGTGAGGGCGCAAGGATTTCCCTCACAGCGCGCTCGGAAGCAACCGAAATGACGGCAGGAGCGTCTCCCCGACCGTAGGGTGTCGCTTCGTCGTCGGGGAGGAAGTCTGGATGCGCGCGTCCGTGGGGAGAGCGTGGGGAGCGGTTGTCGCCATCGGGGCGGTGGCCTGCCTCGTGCTGGTGCTGGTGGTCCATGCCGGGCGGTCCGAGCCCCGGTCCAAGCCGCCGGAGCCGGCGTTCTCCGGTCCGGTGCCGACGGCGGTCGCCACCGACGGCCGGACCCAGCCGACGACGCTGCCGAAGCGGCCGAACGTCGTGCTCGTGATGTCCGACGACATGCGCACCGACGACCTCGCCTTCGCGCCCAACCTGCGCAAAGTCGATCGCCGAGCACGGGGTGACCTTCGAGAACTCCTTCTCGCCGTTCCCGCTGTGCTGCCCGGCCCGGGCGTCGTTCCTGCTGGGGCAGTACGCCCACAACCACCACGTGTGGTGGCACGACCCGCCCTACGGCTACGGCGCCTTCGACGACTCGCGCACCATCGCCACCTCGATGCACGACGCGGGCTACCGCACCGGCTTCATCGGCAAGTACCTCAACCGCTACGGGCTGGCCCGCTCCAAGGTGACCGACGAGCCGTCGGCCCGCTACGTCCCCAACGGCTGGGACGACTGGCGTGCCGCGGTCGAGCCGCCGGGCGACTCCGACATCCACGGCAACACCTACGACTACATGGACACCCCGTTCAACGTGAACGGCCAGATCGACAACCGCTACCGCGGCGTCTACCAGAGCGACGTGATCGGCGACTTCTCCGTCGCGATGGCGAAGCGGTTCGCGAAGCAGCCGAAGCCGTTCTTCATGTACGTCAACTACGTCGCACCCCACCACGGCACGCCGAACGCCCCCGACGAGCCGGTCGTGGTCAAGGACGAGAACGGGCACGAGCCTGAGCGTGGTCACGCCCGCCGTACCGGACTGGGTGCGGGGCAAGTTCGACAAGCGGATCACCCGCGCGTCCGGCATCGCGAAGACCGGGGAGCCGGTCGAGACCGACGTCAGCGACAAGCCGACCGCGCTGCAGCAGCGCTACCAGCCCGAGGGCGACGAGGCGAAGGCCGCACTGCTCTACGCCACCCGCCGGCGCGCGGAGGCGGTCTACGTCATGGACCGCAACATCGCCCGCCTGGTCGCGGAGCCTGCAGCGCTCGGGGGAGTGGGACAACACCGTCTTCGCCTTCACCTCCGACAACGGGATGATCATCGGTGAGCACGGTCTCGGGATGACCAAGGTCCGTGCGCACGAGCCGTCGCTGCGGGTGCCGATGCTGATCACCGGGCCCGGCCTGCGCACCGCCCAGAAGCGGTACGACCCGATCAGCACGGTCGACCTGACCGCCACCATCCTCGACCTCGGCGACGCCAAGGCGCCGGTCCTGGCCGACGGCTCCAGCCGGGTGAAGACCCTCGTCGACGGCGACCAGGGCTGGACCACGCCGATCGTCACGGAGGCGGTCTTCACCGCCCGGGGCCGCGACCCCCTGTTCACCGACCTCCGTACGACGATCGGCATCCGGACGAGCCGCTACTCCTTCACCCGCTACCGCGGCGGGCAGGCCGAGTCTCTACGACCTGACCACCGACGCGCGCGAGGACGACAGCGTCGCCGACGACCCGCGGTACGCCGCCGTGCGCAAGGTGCTCGACGACCTGTGGCTGCGGGTCAAGGACTGCAAGGGCCGGGAGTGCGTCCCGAAGATGCCTCCCGAGTTCGCTGGCCGGCCCGGCGCAGAACGCGCGGGACACCGATGCCTACTGGCGGGGCTTCGACGCGGCGTACGGCTGGTAGGCTCAGGCTCGAGGAGCCCTGGCTCGGCTGCTGCTGAGGAGCCTGCTGCTGGGGCGCGTCCTGCTGGGGCGGGGCCTGCTGGCGGAACCCGGGGCCGCCGTCGCGGCCGCCCGGCCCGGGGAAGCCGCCACCCGGGCCGCGGCCGTGGTCCATCCAGTGCCGGCCCGGGCCGTCGCCATGACCGTCGACGAGCAGCGTCGTGCCGACCCCGGCGCCGGCACCCACGACCAGGCTCGCGAGCCCGACGGCGAGCACGGCGCGCAGGTGGAAGGCGCGCTCGCGCCAGCGCACCTTGGTGGGGACGGGCCCGGCCGCCGGCAGCGGGGCGGCGGGGGCGGCCGTCGCTGCCGGCGGGGCAGGGGGTGCGTCCTCGGCGGCGGGGCCGGCCGGGTCCGCGGGCGAGCCCGGCGCGGGGTTCTGGTTCTCGCTCATGGACGCAGAGCCTGCCGTGCGCGACTGTGCGGAGCCTGTGGCCCAGCGATGGAAGTCCTATCCGTGTGCACAAGCAGCACACAGCAAGGGCACAGGATGGTGGCAGAGTGTGAAGCCATGACCGAGACCGCCACCCGCCCCGACGGAACCCCCCTGCGCGCCCTGGTGGTCGACGACGAGGTGAACATCGCCGGTCTCGTCGCCATGGCGTTGCGCTACGAGGGCTGGGCCGTCGAGACCGCGCACACCGGTGGCGAGGCCGTCGCCGCCGTTCGCGGGCAGGGGCCGGACGTGGTCGTCCTCGACATGATGCTCCCCGACTACGACGGGATGGAGGTGCTGCGCCGGATCCGGGCCGACGACCCGAGCGTGCCGGTGCTCTTCCTGACCGCGCGCGACGCCGTCGAGGACCGGGTCGCCGGCCTGACGGCGGGCGGCGACGACTACGTCACGAAGCCGTTCTCGCTGGAGGAGCCTGGTCGCCCGCCTCCGGGCCCTGGTACGACGGGCGGGCACCGCCGTCGAGCAGAGCCGCTCCACCCTGGTGGTCGGCGACCTGGTCCTCGACGAGGACAGCCACGAGGTCACCCGGGCGGGGGGAGGAGATCAACCTGACCGCCACCGAGTACGAGCCTGCTGCGCTACCTCATGCGCAACCCGCGGCGGGTGCTGAGCAAGGCCCAGATTCTCGACCGGGTCTGGAACTACGACTTCGGCGGGCAGGCGAACGTGGTCGGTCTCTACATCTCCTACCTGCGCAAGAAGATCGACGCCGGCCGGGAGCCGATGATCCACACGATGCGCGGCGCGGGCTACGTGCTGAAGCCGGCGGGCTGATGCGGCACCTCGTCCCGCGCTCGCTCACCTCACGGCTGGTGGTCACCGCGGTGGCCCTGGTCGCCGTGGTGATCGTGCTGATCGGCGCGGTGACGACGCTGGCAATGCGGTCCTACCAGATGGACCGCCTGGACGGGGACCTCACCGACGCCCTGCACCGCGCCGAGGGCCCGGGCCCGCGCGGGACCGGCCTTCCCGAGGTCCCGTCGGGCGGCGAGGTGCCGGACGTCCGCTTCCGCTTCGGTGAGATCGGCCTCGTCACGCTGCTCTACACCGACGACCGGGCCTACGGCTGGGTGATCTCAGGCCGGAACGACCAGGCCGACCCGACTCTCTCCAGCGACGCGGCCACCGCACTGAAGCGGGGCGCCCGCGGCACGCCGCGCACGGTCGAGCCTGCCGGGGCTCGGCGAGCTACCGCATCGTGTCGGCGCAGAGCCAGCAGGGTGCGACCGTCGTGGTCGGCCTGCCCACCGAGGACGTGGACGACGCCGCCGCCTCGCTCCTGCGGTGGGAGGCGGCGCTGGCGCTGCTCGGGATCCTGGCCGCGGCGGTGGCCGGCACGGCCGTCGTACGACGGCAGCCTGAGGCCGCTCACCGAGGTGGCCGCCACCGCGCACGCGGTCGCCGAGCCTGCCCCTGGAGTCCGGGGAGATCGGGGTCACCGAGCGGGTGCCCGAGCGGCTCACCGATCCCCGCACCGAGGCCGGCCAGGTGGGCCTGGCGCTCAACCAGCCTGCTCGCCCACGTGGAGTCCTCGCTGTCCGCGCGGCACCGCAGCGAGCAGCAGGTGCGCCAGTTCGTGGCCGACGCCTCGCACGAGCCTGCGCACCCCGCTGACGACGATCGCCGGCTACACCGAGCCTGGCCCGGCGCCAGGGCGACCCGGAGACCGCGGCGGTGGCGCTGGCGAAGGTGCAGGAGGAGGCGGTGCGGATGACCGCGCTCGTCGAGGACCTGCTGCTGCTCGCGCGCCTCGACGCCGGCCGGCCGCTCGCGGAGGAGCCGGTCGACCTGACCCGTCTGCTGCTCGAGGCCGTGGACGACGCCCGGGTGGTCGATCCGGCGCACCGCTGGCAGATCGCGCTGCCCGACGACGGCGAGCCGATCGAGGTCACCGGTGACGGGCACCGCCTCCACCGGTGGTGACGAACCTGCTCGCCAACGCCCGCAAGTACACCCCCGCCGGCACGACCGTGACCGTCACCGTGCACCCCGACGGCTTCGACGTGCGCGACGACGGACCGGGCTTCCCGCCGGACCTGGTCGGCACCGCGTTCGAGCGGTTCACCCGCGGCGACGCCGCGCGGCACCGCTCCGACGGGATCGGCCTCGGCCTCGCACTGGTGCAGGCGATCGTCGCGGCCCACGGGGGCACGGTCTCGCTGGCGAGCGTGCCCGGCGACACCGTCGTACGGGTGCGGCTGCCGCGCTGAACGCCCTCACAGGCAGTCTCATAGGGCAGCCAGACGGACGGCACAGTCCGGGCCGACAGGGTCGGGTCCGTGATCCACAAAGTTTGCTCTCCCGGGTACGACGCCCGCGGCGCCTGGTGCTCGTCCTCTCCGCCCTCGTGCTGCTCTCGGCGGCCAGCGGCGCGTGGCTGCTGCTGCGGGGCGACGAGCCCGCCGCGGCTGCCTCCACGACGGCCACGGTCTCGAAGCAGACGCTCAAGCAGAGCGTCACCGCGAGCGGCACGGTCGCCGCACGGACGACGGACGAGTCTGTCCTTCGACGTGAGCGGCACCGTGACCCACGTGTACGTCGAGCCCGGTGACACCGTGAGGAAGGGCCAGCGGCTGGCCGCCGTCGACGACGACGTGCTCCAGGCCGAGCCTGGACGCGGCGCAGAAGCTCGCTCACCGCCGCGCGGACCGCGCGCTCCGAGCACCTCTCCGACGGCGCCTCGGACGAGCAGGAGGCCGCGGACGACGCGTCCGTGCTCGCCGCGGAGTCGAGCCTCACCGAGGCCCAGCAGGCGGTGGACGGCGCCGTGCTGCGCTCCACGATCACCGGCACCGTCACCGACGTGGGCCTGGCGGTCGGCGACAAGGCCGGGTCCGGGTCGGGTTCGGGCTCGACCGGCGGCACGAGCCAGCCCAGCGGGTCGGGGACCGACACCTCGTCCGGCACCTCCAGCGGCTCGATCACGGTCGTCGCCACGGGCCACTTCGTGGTGGACGCGACGGTCTCCAGCAGCGACGTCGAGAAGGTGAAGAAGGGCATGCAGGCCGAGATCACGGTCAGCGGCATCGACGAGACCGTCTACGGCACGGTCTCCGAGGTGGGCCTGGTCGCCGAGACCGACTCCTCCGGTGCCGCCGCCTTCCCGGTGACGGTCGAGGTGACCGGGACCCGCGAGGACCTCTTCGCCGGGACCTCCGCGGACCTGGCGATCGTGACCAGCCAGCGTGCCGACGTGCTGACGGTCGACAGCCGGGCGCTGCAGACCGACGGCGACACGACGTACGTCGACAAGGTCACCGACGCCGCGACCGGCGCGACCACGAAGACCGTGGTCGCGACCGGCGAGGCATCCGGGATGGTCACCGAGGTGACCTCCGGGCTGGCCGAGGGCGACGTCGTGAAGGTGCCCGGCTTCTCCGGCCCCGGGGGCGGCGGCAACCAGGACATGCAGCAACGGATGCAGGAGCGGATGCAGAACGGCGGGGGCTTCCCCGGCGGCGGCACCCCGCCGGGCTTCGGTGGCGGCCAGTGAGTGCGATCATCGAGCCTGGAGGGGGTCCGCAAGACCTACCGCTCCGGCACGGTCGAGTTCGAGGCGCTGCGCGGGATCGACGTCACCGTCCGCCCGGGGGAGTACGTCGCCGTGATCGGACCGTCCGGCTCGGGGAAGTCGACCCTGATGAACCTGCTCGGCTGCCTCGACCTCCCCACCGAGGGCCGCTACGTCCTCGCCGGCGACGACACCTCGCAGGCTGGACGAGTCCGCGCTCGCCGCGATCCGCAACCGCCGGATCGGCTTCGTGTTCCAGCAGTTCCACCTGCTGGCCTCGATGACCGCGCTGCGCAACGTCGAGCTCCCGCTCGTGTACGCCGGCGTGAGCCGATCCGAGCGCCGTGACCGCGCCGCCGCGGCCCTGGCGAGGGTGGGCCTCGCGGACCGGCTGGACCACCGTCCCGGCGAGCTTGTCCGGTGGTCAGCAGCAGCGCGTCGCGGTGGCCCGGGCGCTGGTCACCGAGCCCGCGCTGCTGCTCGCCGACGAGCCCACGGGCAACCTGGACTCGCGCTCCACCAGTGACGTGCTCGGCCTCTTCGACGAGCCTGCACGCCGCCGGGCGCACCATCGTGCTGATCACCCACGAGCCCGACGTGGCGGCTCGCGCCGAGCGGAACCTGGTCATCGACGACGGTCTCATCACCGAGGACCGCCCGACCGCTGCGGTGGGTGCCCGATGAGCCTGGTGGGAGACGGTCCGCTCGGGCCTCGCCGCGATCCGGGCGCACCGGCTGCGGTCCTCCCTCACCGTGCTCGGCATCGTCATCGGCATCTCGTCGGTGATCCTCACCGTCGGTCTCGGGCAGGGCGCGCAGAAGGAGGTCGAGGACCAGATCGACGCCCTCGGCTCGAACCTGCTCATCGTCTCGCCCGGCAGCAGCACCGACGGCACCGGTCAGCGTGGGGGCTTCGGCTCCGCCTCGACACTGACCTTCGCCGACGCGAATGCCATCGCCGACGCCTCCGTCGTCCCGGACGCCGCAGCGGTGGCGCCGACGACCTCGTCCTCGGTCTCGCTCGTCAACGGCAGCACCAACTGGACCACTTCGCTGGTCGGTACGACGACCGCCTGGCTCGACGTCCGCAGCCGCGACCTGTCCGCGGGCCGGTTCTTCACCGGCACCGAGGCCGAGCAGGGCGCCCCCGTGACCGTGATCGGCGCGGACACCGCGTCCGAGTCTGTTCGGCCGGCAGAGCCCGGTCGGCCAGCAGGTCACGGTCGACGGCACCCGGCTGACGGTGATCGGCGTGCTGACCTCCTCCGGTGCCTCTTCCAGCGGGACGAGCGAGGACGACCAGGCCGTCGTACCCGTCGGGACGGCGAGCCGGCTGACGGGCAGCACCGCCGGCACGGTCTCCACGATCTACGTCGAGGCACGCAGCGAGGCGACCCTCGCGGCGGCGTACCAGGAGGTGCAGGCGCTGCTCGCGAACCGCCACGACGTGACGACCGCCGACGCCGACTTCTCCATCGCCACGCAGGACTCGCTGGTGGAGACGGCCAACGAGACCAACCGGACGTTCACCGTCCTGCTCGGCGGGGTCGCGGGGATCTCGCTGCTCGTCGGCGGGATCGGGGTCATGAACATCATGCTCGTCTCGGTGACCGAGCGGATCCGCGAGATCGGCCTGCGCAAGGCGCTCGGCGCCGCGCCGCGGGTGATCCGCCGGCAGTTCCTCGTCGAGGCGTCCCTGCTCGGCCTCACCGGCGGCATCGTCGGCGTCCTGGTCGGCGTGGCCGGTGCCCAGGTGCTGCCCCACTTCATCGACCAGACCGTCGCGATCTCGGCGCTGGCGACCCTCGCCGCCCTCGCCACCTCGCTCGCCCTCGGCGTCGGCTTCGGGGTCTACCCCGCCGGCCGCGCCGCCCGACTCACCCCGATCGACGCACTCCGCAGCGAGTGACGCACCCGAAGGAGAGCTCCATGAACCTCGCCACCTTGACCCGGCCGGTAGGCGCCGCCACCTGCGGGCTCGCACTCGCCGCGCTGCTCGCGGGCTGCGGTTCCGACGACGCCACCGACAGTGCACCCGCGGCGTCCGGCTCGTCGGCTGCCGCTCCCGGCAGCGGCGGTCCCGGTGGCGGCGGGATGCCCGGCACCTCCGGCCTGATCGCCGCCGTGGACGGCAGCACCCTGCAGGTCCAGAACCAGATGACCGGACAGGTGGCGGTCACCTTCAACGGCTCCACCAAGGTCACCGACCAGGCCGCGGCCACGCTCGCCGACGTCACCACCGGCGCCTGTGTCGTGGTCCGTACGGCGGACAGCGGCTCCGCCTCGGCCGGCACCGACGCCGCTCCGAGCGCCGTCACCGCGTCCTCCGTCGCGGTGTCGGCCGCGACCTCGGACGGCTGCGCCGGCGGCTTCGGCGGCGGCCCCGGCGGCGGCCCCGGCGACACGGGCAACGGCCAGCGTCCCTCCGGGATGCCCACGGACCGCCCCAGCGACCTGCCGTCCGACGCGGCGGGTCGCGGTGGCCGGCCCGGCGGGTTCGGCACCGTGGGCGAGGTGACGTCGGTGTCCGACGGGAGGTTCGTGGTGGAGGGCCCGAACGGTGACGTCACCGTGACGGTGGGCTCCTCCACGACGTACACCCGGCAGGTGGCATCGACCTCGAAGGCGCTCACCCAGGGCCGCTGCGTGCGGGTCCAGGGCGACGCCGACGACACCGGCGCGGTGACGGCCTCGACCATCCAGGTCAGCGATGCGGAGGACGGCCAGTGCGTGCGCTGATCCGGTCGCGCAGGGTCGCGCTGCCGCTCGCGGTGCTGGCACTCGCGGGGAGCGGGGTGGCGGCGTACGGCGCCGTGGGCGACGACGGCCCCAGCCTACCGCACGGTCCGCGCCGAGGTCGGCTCGGTCGAGCAGGAGCTCACCGTGTCCGGCACGATCGCCCCGAGTGGCAGGCTCGGGTCGGCCTTCGGCACGAGCGGCACCGTCGCCGCGGTGAGGGTGGCCCAGGGCGGTCAGGTCGAGGAGGGCGACGTGGTCGCGGTCCTGGACCGGGCCTCGCTGCGGGCCGCCGTCGACAAGGCGAGCGCGAGCCTGGCCGCGGCGAAGGCCCAGGCTCGCCGAGGACCGGGACGCCCAGACCACCGCTGTCAGCACCGCCACGACGAGCACTCCGGCGACCACCACCTCGCGGGCGAAGACCGGCACGACCACCACGAGCCCGACGACCACGCCGCAGAAGCAGGCCGCGAACCCGCAGGCTGGCCTCGCAGCAGGACGCCGTGGTGAAGGCCCAGACCGCGGCCAGCACGGCCCTCTCGGCCGCGGAGAAGGCGCTGTCGGGCCAGCAGGCCGCGTGCGCCGACCCGGTCACGACCCCCGGCGAGCCGACGGCGACCACCACCCCCACGGACGGTACGACGGACGCGCCCACCACCGGCGCCGCCACCAGCGCGGTCCTCAGCCAGGCGTGCACCGACGCGCTCACCGCCGTGCAGTCCGCACAGACCGCCGCGGGCCAGGCGCAGACCGCCTTGCAGAAGGCGCTGACCACGCTCGGCGGCACGCTGACGAAGGCCCTCGGCTCGGCCCAGAGCACCCAGAGCACCCAAAGCAGCCCGAGCAGCCAGGGCAGCCAGGGCAGCCAGGGCAGCCAGGGCCAGTCCGCCTCCTCCACGCCCGCGGCATCGGCCCCGGCCGCCTCGACCGCCGGCTCGGCCCAGGGCGGCGGCCAGAGCGTCACCGCGGCCACCCTCGCCCAGGACCAGGCCTCCATCGACCGCTCCGCGGCCGGAACCGCCTCGGCGAAGGCCGAGCTCGCCGGGGCCGTGGTCCGCGCGCCCGCCGATGGGACGGTGGTCTCGCTCGCGGTCGCGCAGGGTGCCGCGGTCTCCGCCGGGGACACCGTCGCGACCGTCGTCGCGCCCGGGCTGACCACGGTCTCCGCGGAGGTGAGCGCCGCGCAGGCCGCGCAGGCTGGGGCCCGGCCTCGACGTCGAGGTCACCCCGGCCGGTGCGACGGAGCCCCTCCCAGGAGCCGTCAGCCGGGTCGAGCACGTCGCGACCAGCACCTCGGGGACCTCCTCCGGCGCCACGGGGAGCCTCCGAGCCGACGTACACGGTGGAGATGACGCTGGACCAGCGCGACCTCCAGGCTCGCCGACGGCATGCCGGCGACCGTCACCGCCGTCGTCGGCTCCGCGCGGGACGTCGTGGTGGTGCCCGCGTCCGCGATCAGCGACGGCACGGTGAGCGTCGTGAAGGACGGCACCGCGCAGCGGGTCCGGGTCAGCACCGGGATCGTCGGTGCCACCGTCATCGAGGTCACCGACGGGCTCGCGAAGGGCGACGAGGTGGTGCTCGCCGACCTCGACGCGGACCTGCCGTCCGGCGACGGCAGCCAGCAGGGGACGGGTGGCTTCGGGGGAGGCGGCTTCCCCGGCGGCGGTACGCCGCCCGCGGGCTTGCGGATGCGCGGCTGACAAACCCCTGGCGCGGGGGCGCTCCGGTGGGTCACCCTGCGAGGGTGGGTACGTGGACGAGCGCGGTCTGGTCCGGCGAGGAGTTCCTCGCCGGCCTCCGCGAGTTCGTCACCGCCGCCGTGGGGGAGCCCGCCACGATCGAGCCGGCCGGGCGGCAGCCCTGGTCGGCGGTGTGGCGGGTGCGCGCGGGATCCGGGACGTCGTACGTCAAGCAGAACTGCCCGGGCCAGGCGCACGAGGCCCGTCTCGTCGCCGAGTTCGCCACCCTGGCTCCCGACCAGGCTCGTCCCGGTCCTGGCCGCCGATCCCGCGCGGGACCTGCTGCTCACCGCCGATCTCGGGCCGACGCTCGCCGACCTCGGGCGCTCCGGCGACGTCGCCACCTGGTGCCGCGTGGTCGCGGAGTCGGCTGCCCTGCAGCGCCGCCTCGTCACCACCGGCCTCGCGACGCCGCTGACCGTGCTCACGCCCTGCGACGCCTCGACCTACGTCGCCGACGCGGTCGGCCGTCTCGCCGCGCTCCCACCCGGCGACCCGCGGCGACTCGCCCCCGCCACCGCGCGCCGTCTCGAGCGGCTGCTGCCCACCATCGACCGCTGGGCCGACGAGGTCGAGGACCTCGGCCTCCCACCGACCCTGGTCCACAACGACCTGCACGCCGGCAACGTCGTCCCGCTCGACGGGACGCTGCGCTTCTTCGACTTCGGCGACGCCCTCGTCGCCGACCCGCTCGGGAACCTGCTGATGCCGCTCGTCACCGCCCAGCGCGAGACTCCACGCGCCCGATGACGACCCGCGGCTGCGGCGGATCGCGGACGCCGGGCTGGAGGCGTGGAGCGACCTGGCGCCGCTGCCCGCACTGCGCGCCGCTCTGCCCGCCGCTCTCCAGGCTCGGCCGGCTCGCCCGGATCGAGTCCTGGCGGCGCTGCGTGGCGTCGATGACCGAGGCCGAGCGCGAGGAGTACGGCTGGGTCCCCGCCCACTACCTCGCGCTGCTGCTCGAGGGCCCGCCCGTCGGCGCTACGCCGAGCGCGGCGCGTACATGATCACGGCGACACCGACCAGGCAGACCAGGGCGCCGATCACGTCGTACCGATCCGGGCGGAAGCCGTCCGCCACCATGCCCCACAGCAGCGAGCCCGCCACGAACACGCCGCCGTACGCCGCCAGGATCCGGCCGAAGTGGGCATCCGGCTGCAGCGTCGCCACGAAGCCGTAGGCCCCGAGCGCGACCACCCCGGCTCCGATCCACAGCCAGCCGCGGTGCTCGCGCACGCCCTGCCAGACGAGCCAGGCGCCGCCGATCTCCGCGATCGCCGCGGCGACGAAGAGCGTGATCGAGCGCAGCGTGTCCATGGGGTGATCCTCCCAGAGACGCGGCTCAGGCAGTGCCGACCAGGTCCGCGACCAGGGCGGTGACCCGCTGCTTGATCTCGTCCCGGATCGGCCGGACGGCATCGATGTCCTGTCCGGCGGGGTCGTCGAGCCGCCAGTCCTCGTAGCGCTTGCCGGGGAAGAACGGGCAGGCGTCCCCGCACCCCATGGTGATGACCACGTCGGACTCCTGGACCGCCTCCGTGGTCAGCACCTTCGGGGTGGCGGTGGTGATGTCGACGCCCTCCTCGCGCATCGCCTCCACGGCGACCGGGTTGATCGCGTCGGCCGGCTCCGAGCCCGCGGACAGCACCTCGATGCGGTCGCCGGCGAGGTGGCGCAGGTAGCCCGCGGCCATCTGGGAGCGGCCGGCGTTGTGCACGCAGACGAACAGGACGGTCGGCTTGGTCATGGGGTCTCCTCGGGCAGGGGGTAGAGCAGGCGGACCAGGCCGAGAGCGAGCAGGCCGCCGGCGAGCCTGGGCGAGCAGGAACGGGAGGACGGAGGACGGAGCGATGCCCGCGAAGGTGTCGGAGAACATCCGGGCCACGGTGACGGCGGGGTTGGCGAAGCTCGTGGAGCCTGGTGAACCAGTACGCCGCCGTGACGTAGCCCGCGACGGCGTACGCCACCGTGTCGCCGCGACCCGAGCGGACGCTGCCGAAGATGATGACGACCAGGCCGAGGGTGGCGACCACCTCGGCCAGCCACAGGTGGCCCCCGGTGCGGTCGGTCCCGGAGACCGAGACGGCGTCCGGGTCGAACATCAGGTTCGCGATCACGACCCCGACCAGGCCGCCGGCGACCTGGGCGGCCACGAGTGCCGCGGCCGTGGTCGTCGAGACGAGCCCGAGCGCCCGCTCGACGAGCGTCACGACCGGGTTGAACGCCGCCGAGACCGGCTGCAGCGCGAGGATCAACGCCACCAGGGCGGCCCCGGTGACCAGGCTGTTCTCCATGGTCTGGAGCCCCGTGTCGCCGGGGGAGAGGCGCGCTGCCGCGATCCCGGAGCCGACGACCGCCATGACCAGGAACGCCGTGCCGACCGAACCGGCGGCGGCCCGGCGAGCGAGCTCACCGGTCACCGGCGACGCCGCCGATCAGGGTTCCGAGGTCGGCCAGGGCCTCGCGGCGGATCGCGTAGTAGACCCAGACGCCTCGCTTGGTGCGATCGAGCAGGCCGACCTCGTGGAGAACCTTCAGGTGGTGGCTGATCGTGGGCTGGGAGAGGTCGAAGGCGTCGTTCAGGTCGCAGACGCAGGCCTCGCCGTCCGCGTGCGAGGCGACCAGGGACAGCAGCCGGAGCCGCACCGGGTCGGCCAGCGCCTTGAGCAGGGGTGCGATGCGCTCGGCCCGTTCGCGCGACAGCGGCTCCTGGGTCAGCGGGGAGCAGCAGGCGACCGTCTCCGTGGGCGTGAGCACCGGCAAGGACTTCGGCATGTGTCTATGTTGACAGCCATCGATATCCCGGTGCAACGTAGAGGTCAAGACATTGACATTCATCGATATCTAGGAGCCTCTCCATGTCCCGTCTCCAGCTCGCCCTCGACGTCGAGGACCTCGACACCTCGATCGCGTTCTACAGCCGGCTGTTCGGCACCTCGCCCGCCAAGGTCCGTCCGGGCTACGCGAACTTCGCCATCGCCGAGCCGCCGCTCAAGCCTGGTCCTGATCGAGAGCCCCGGACGCGGCGGCTCGCTCAACCACCTCGGTATCGAGGTCGAGGACACCGCCGGGGTGGACGTGATCCAGACCCGGTTGTCGGGCGCCGGCCTGGGCTCGGCGGACGAGCGCGGCACCACCTGCTGCTACGCCGTCCAGGACAAGTTCTGGGTGGAGGGCACGCCCGACGGCGAGCGCTGGGAGGTCTACACCGTCCTCGCCGACAGCCCGGCCCCCGACGCCTCGCGCGGGGCCGGCAGCGCCTGCTGCACGGCGTAGGAACGTTCGCACTAGGGTGGGCGCCCACAGGGGGCGGTAGACCAGTCGGTCAGAGCAGAGGACTCATAATCCTTGGGTCGTGGGTTCGAGCCCCACCCGCCCTACATGGACGCGACGCACTCGGCCGTCATCGTGCCCGTCCCCGCGGCGGAGCCGGTGGTGGGCGCGCACCGCGCCCGCCTGGACCGGGCGGCGACCTGGGGCGTGCCCGCGCACGTCACGGTGGTCTTCCCGTTCGCGCCGCCGGCGGCTCTCGACGAGGCCACCCTCGAGCGGCTCGCGGCGGCCGTGGCGACGGTGCCGCGGGCCACGGTCGCCTTCGACGGGACGGACTGGTTCGGCACGGACGTGCTGTGGCTGGCACCGCGCCCGGCCGAGGTCTTCCACGCGCTCACCGAGGCGGTCACTGCGGCGTTCCCGCGACACCGCCCCTACGACGGCCGGTACGACGAGGTCGTCCCGCACCTCACGGTCGGGCACGACCACCCGCACGCCGACCTGCTGCGCGCCGAGGAGGCCGTGCGTCCGTTGCTGCCCTTCACCGCGGAGGTCGCCGGCGCGGCCCTGTGGGTCGGCACGGACCGGCCGGGCAGGCTGGTCACAGGTCCGGGCGCTCCCGCTCGGCTGAGCACTACTCGCCCCACCCCATCGGGAACACCTCGAACGGCGCTGCGAAGGTGACGCCGAGCCGTGACCCGGTGCCGCGCGCCATCCCCTCCAGGAACTCCCGCGGGTCCCAGTTCTCCCACCCCAGCCCGTCGATGTACGCCGCGTGCGCCTCCAGCGACGCCACGCCGGCGTCGAACGTGGCGGTGGTGTCGACGGCGTGGGTGGACTCGGGGGAGCCGAACGCCCACACCTCCCGTACGCCGCCCCAGGGCTCCAGCCCGTCCACGAGCCTGCTCGGCGAAGACCCACCGGTTCCCCGCGTCGCGGACGGCGTCCACGACCGCCCGACCGACGGCGATGTGGTCGGCCTGGTTGAGGTTGCGCCCGCCCCAGGTGTCGCGGAAGTTGCCGGTGACGACGATCTCGGGACGGTGCCGCCGGACAACCTCGGCGAGGACTCGGCGCAGGGCGACGCCGTACTCCAGGACCCCGTCGGGCAGCCCGAGGAACTCCACCGTCGAGACACCGACGACACGGGCGGAGGCGACCTGCTCCGCCTCGCGCACGCTGCGGCACTCGTCGGGGGAGAGACCGTCGATGCCCGCCTCGCCGCTGGTCACCATGCAGTAGCCGACGCTCTTGCCCTGCCCGGTCCATCGGGCGACCGCGGCGGCGGCGCCGAACTCCATGTCGTCGGGGTGGGCGACGATGCACAGCGCCCGCTCCCAGTCCTCGGTGAGCGGCTCCAGCGGCTCCGGCTGCTCCGGCGTGGTCATGCTCCGAGGATGTCAGACCCCGATCGGCGACGGGACCCGGCTCAGGACACCCGTTCCAGCAGGCGCACCGCGTCGTGCGGCGCGTGTCCCTCGGCGTCGTTGTCGAAGTAGACGAACACGTCCGCCTCCCGGGCCCACACCCGGCACCGCTCGGCCCACCGGTCCAGGGCGCGCGCCGAGTAGCCGGAGTGGTAGAGGCGGGGGGAGCCGTGCAGCCGCACGTGGACCACGTCGCTGGTCACCGCATCGACCTCGGGCCACTTCCCGCCGGTGTCGGCGACGACGCAGCCGATGCCGTGCTCGCGCATCTGCTCCAGCGCCGCGTCGGTGCAGAAGCCGGGGTCCCGGAACTCCAGCACGTGCCGCACCACGCCCTCCACCTCGGACGACGTCACGACCCGGTCCTCGGCCAGCCGTTCGTCGTGCCGGCCGGCCAGTGCGGCCGCCTCGGCGTGGGTGCGCGGCAGGAGGTCGTAGAAGTCGCGCATCAGCGCGGCGTCGTACCGCAGCGTCTCGGGGAGCCTGCCACAGCACCGGTCCCAGGCCTTCGGGCCGAGGGCGAGCACCCCGGAGGCGAAGAAGTTCGCGAGCGGCGCCTCCACGTCGCGCAGGCGCTTGAGGTGGGTGATGAAGCGCCCACCCTTGACGGCGAGCACGAAGTCCTCGGGCGTCGCCTCCCGCCAGGCTCCGGTACGAGGAGGGCCGCTGCAGCGAGTAGAACGAGCCGTTGACCTCCACCGAGGTCACCCGGCGCGAGAGGTACTCCAGGCTCGCGGCGACGAGCGAGGTCCGCCGGGTAGAAGTCGCCGTGCCACGCGGCGTAGGACCAGCCCGAGGTGCCGACACGGAGGGTGCCCATGGCCGGGCGGTGCCCGCGAGGGCTGAAAGCACACCACCCCGGCCGGGCTCACGCGGGCCGGCCGGGGCGGTGTGACGAGGGATCAGCGCCAGACGACGGGCTTGCCCTCGAACTGGTCGTAGCCGGCGTCGTCCGCGCCACCGCTGAACTGGACGCCGTCGACGACCGAGCCCTTGGTGGCCAGGGCGGGGACGCAGGTCGTCGCGGTGTCGCCGGCCTTCGCGTCGTACTCGAAGCCGTCGTTGTCGCACGGCGCGAAGTCGCCCATGACGATCAGGCTGCCGGCCTTGGTCTCACCGGTGAGGCCGTCGAAGTCGCTGCCGCCGGTGTAGCCGCCGAAGCCGTTCGGGCCGGTGGAGAGGATCTTCATCTCGAGGTTGATGTAGAACGGCGTGTAGTCCGCGGCCTTCTTGACCTTCGCGGCCGCCAGGTCGGCGCTGGTGCCCTGCTTGATGCCGGTCACGGTCACCTCGACCGTCGCGGTGCCGTCGGTACCGTAGGTCAGCGGCAGCACGGCCTTCTGGCCGATCTTCAGGCTCGGTGCCGGGAGCGGTCACGTCACCGGCGGGGGCGGTGCCCTCGGTCTCGGTGCTGGCCGACTCGGTGGCTTCGGAGGTCTCCTCGGTGGGGGTCTCGGTCGCCGAGTCCGAGGTGGTCGCCTCCGAGGTCGGGTCGTCCGAGGCGGTCGTCTCGTCGTCGTTGCAGGCGCTGAGCGCGAGAACGGCGAGGAGGGCGGTGGGCAGGGCGAGCCTTGACGGACATGGGTTCCTCTCCCGGGATGACTGGGTCGAAGCCTTGTTTCCCCGCCTCGGTGCGTCCACACCTGTCCTGCCGCGATGTGGCCTATGCCACCCGTACGCTGCCCTCCGTGATCAAGTACCTCGGCTCCAAGCGCACCCTGGTGCCGGCGCTGGGGGAGATCGCGGTCGCGGCGGGCGCTCGCACGGCGGTGGACCTGTTCACCGGGACCACGCGCGTGGCGCAGGGAGCTCAAGCGGCGCGGGCTGTTCGTCACGGCGGCCGACCTCGCGTCGTACTCCGCCGTGCTGGGCGAGTGCTACGTCACCACGGACGCCGGCACGGTCGACCTCGCGGCCCTCGACGCCGAGCCTGGCGCGGCTTGCCGCGCTGCCCGGCCGGCGTGGCTACTTCACCGAGACGTTCTGCGAGCGGGCCCGGTTCTTCCAGCCCCGCAACGGGATGCGGGTCGACGCGATCCGCGACGCGATCGAGCGCGAGCACCCGCCGGACAGTCCGCTGCGCGCGCTGCTGCTGACCAGCCTGATGCTCGCCGCCGACCGGGTGGACTCCACGACCGGCGTGCAGATGGCCTACCTCAAGGAGTGGGCGCCGCGCTCCTACGGCGAGACTCGACCTGCGCCGCCCGGAGCCTGCTCCCGGGCCCGGGGGCCACCGTGACCGGCGACGTGCTCGCCACCGTGGAGGCGCTCCCGCCCGTCGACCTGGCCTACGTCGACCCGCCGTACAACCAGCACCGGTACTTCGCGAACTACCACATCTGGGAGACCCTGGTCCGCTGGGACGCCCCCGAGCACTACGGCATCGCCTGCAAGCGGGTGGACGTGCGCGAGCGGCGCAGCGTCTTCAACAGCCGCCGCACGATGCCGGGCGCGCTCGCGGACGTGCTCGCCCGGCTGCGCGCGGAGGTCGTGGTGGTGTCCTACAACGACGAGTCCTGGATCAGCGCCGAGGAGATGACCGCATCCCTGCGCGATGCCGGGCACCGCGAGGTCGCCGTCCTCGCCTTCGACCGCAAGCGGTACGTCGGCGCGCAGATCGGCATCCACGGCCCCACCGGGCAGCGGGTCGGCGAGGTCGGCCGGCTGCGCAACGTGGAGTACGTCTTCGTGGCCGGTGACCCGGACCGGGTGGAGGCCGCGGCCGCGGCGGGGACCGGGGCTACGGCCGGCGAGCCGATGCGCCTGCGATGAGCAGCCGCTCGCCGCGCCGCACCAGGCGCAGCGTGATGTCCTCGGTGCGCCGTACGCCGCCGGGCAGGGAGTAGCGGTAGGTGTAAACCACCGACATCGCCTCCGGGTCGGGCGTCACCCGCAGGATCTCCGGGTCGTCGATCGCCGTCCACACCTCGCGGTAGCGCGGGCTCTGCTGCTGGTAGTCGCGGGTCAGCAGCGCGAAGCCGCGCCCCGGGTCGTCGCTGGCGGTCCGCACGTAGTCCCGCGCGAAGCGCTCCAGGTCCGCCGCGGTCACCGGCTCCGCCGACCGGGTCGCGCGAGGCTGCTCCTCGGTCGTGGGTGTCTCGCTGGTCCGGGGCTCCTCGGCGCGCGGCGAGCGCTCGGGCTCGTCGGAGCCGGTGAAGAGCAGGGCCGCCCCCAGCAGGCCCAGACCGGCGATCACCGCGGCCCCGGCGATCGCCAGCACCGCGCCGGAGGGGCGCCGGGCACGGGGCGGCGGCGACACCCGGGCGCGCAGGTAGTCCGCGCTCTCCGCCATCGTCGGTCGCTCCCGCGGGTCGGTCCGCAGGGCCAGACTCGGTGAGCGGTGCGAGCCAGCCGGTGCCGCGGCTCGGCGCCGCCGAGCCGGTCGTGACGAAGTTCAGCACCGCGCCCAGCGCCCGGACGTCGTCGGCCTGCGCGTCGGCCGACGACGCGACTCCCGCTGCGTCGACCAGGTGGGCGCGGCCCTCGGCGTCGACCCGAATCCCCGTGGGGGACAGTGCTCCGTGCGCCTGGCCGCGCGTGTGCAGCGCGGCGAGCTCCTCCGCGACCGGGAGCAGCAGCCGCGCCGCGTCGTCGGGGGACAGGACGCCCCGGGTGCGGACCCGGTCCGCGAGCCGGGCGTCGTACGCGCTCACCCGGCCAAGGTAGCCCTAAGAAGCGTCCCCGGCCCCGGAGATGAGCAGGCTTTCCGTCCTCGCGGACCAGGTGCAGGGTGACCGTCTCGGTGCGCTTGCCCTGCTTCGCGAAGCGGTAGCTGTAGGTGTAGGTCACCGTCATGGCGGCGGGGTCGGCGCTGATGGCGAGGATCTTGGGCTTGCTCATCTGGCCCCAGAAGTCGGCGTACTCCGTGCTGGTGCGCTGGTAGGCCGGCGTCAGCATCGTGAAGCCCGCGTCCGGGTCGGTGCTCGCGGTGCGCACGTAGTTCTCGGCGAAGGTCTGCAGGTCCGCGGCGGTCGGCGCCTTGTCGGCAGCGGCGGGCGTGGTGGCGCTCGTCGCGGGAGTGCGGGTCGCGGCCGCGCGGTCGCCGGTCCCGTCGTCCCGGCCCTGCAGCGCGAGCACGGCGACGGTGGCGACGGCGAGGGCGGCCGCAGTGCCGGCGGCAGCCGCGACCACGCGCACCGGGAACGGGCGCCGGGCCCGGGGCGCAGGCGGCGGAGGTGGCGGCGGGGGCATCGGCGCCATCGCCATGGTCTGCTCGGCGAGCCCGCCGCGCGAGGCTCGAGCCTGGTCGCGCACCGCCGCCATGGTGGGCCGCTGCGCCGGGTCGCGCGCCATCGTCGCGGCCAGCAGCGGGGCCAGCCACTCCGCACCCGGTACGACGGGCGGGTCCTCGTGCACGATCCGGTAGACCACCGCCAGCGGGCCGTTGTCGGCGTCGTCGCGGTGGTAGGGCGGGCGGCCGGTCAGCAGGTGCACGAGCGTGGCTCCGAGCGCCCACACGTCGCTGGCGGGCGTGGCCTGCTCGCCGGTGGCCACCTCGGGGGCGAGGTATGCAGGGGAGCCGGTGATCAGACCGGTGCGGGTGAGCGTGGCGTCGTCGGAGCCTGCGGGCGATGCCGAAGTCGGTGAGCTTCGCTCCGCCGTCGCCGGGCGCGAGGATGTTCGAGGGCTTGATGTCGCGGTGCACGATGCCCAGGGCGTGCGCCTGTGCGAGGGCGTCCGCCACCGGTGCGAGCAGCCGCGCGGCCTCGTCGGCCGAGAGCGGTCCCGCCTCGCGCACGACCGCCGACAGCGGCGGGCCGTCGACGTGCTCCATGACGAGCCAGGTGCCCTCGGCGTCGGTGACCAGGTCGTAGACCGCGACGACGTGAGGGTGACCGACCTGCGCGGCCAGGCTTGGCCTCGCGCTCCGCACGCACGCCCTGCTGGTCGGGCCCGGTGGTCGCCACGGTGCGCTTGACCGCGACGGGGCGGTCCAGCACCGTGTCGTGCGCGAGCCACACGGCCCCGCTCGCCCCCTGGCCGATGGTGCGCTGGAGCGCGTACCGGCCCGCCACTGATCGCTCGTTCATGGTTCTTGCAAGGTACCCGCGTCGCCCACGGTGAACCCATTGCTCGTGGGTGTGATCGATGCGGCACTCTTGGACGCGGGAAAGTCCCAGCACCACCTGAACCGAAAGGTACGACGTGTCCGTCGACCCCACCCTCCTCGACGACCTCGCGTGGCGCGGCCTCCTGGCCGAGTCCACCGACCGCGACGCCCTGCGCGCGGCGCTCTCGGAGGGCAGTGTCCGGTTCTATGTCGGCTTCGACCCGACCGCGCCGAGCCTGCACATGGGCAACCTCGTGCAGATCGTGACCGCCATGCGCCTGCAGCGGGCCGGCCACACGCCGTACGCCCTCGTGGGGGCGCGACCGGCATGATCGGGGACCCGCGCGACTCGGGCGAGCGCACGCTGAACTCCCTCGACACGGTCCAGGAGTGGCTGGCCCGGGTGCGCGGCCAGATCGAGCCCTTCCTGTCGTTCGAGGGCGAGAACGCCGCGACGATGGTCAACAACTACGACTGGACCGAGGGCCTGTCGGTCATCGACTTCCTGCGCGACATCGGCAAGCACTTCCCGGTCAACCGGATGCTGGCGCGCGAGACCGTGAGGCGCCGCCTGGAGTCCGGCATCAGCCTACACCGAGTTCTCCTACGTCCTGCTGCAGTCGATGGACTTCCTCACCCTCTTCCGACAGCACGGCGTCACGCTGCAGTTCGGCGGCTCCGACCAGTGGGGCAACCTCACCGGCGGAGTCGAGCCTGATCCGCCGCGCCGAGGGTGGCCACGCGCACGCCTTCGCCACGCCGCTGATCACCAAGGCCGACGGCACCAAGTACGGCAAGACCGAGGGCGGGGCGCTCTGGCTCGACCCGGACCGGATGGCGCCGTACGCCTTCCACCAGTTCTGGCTCAACGTCGAGGACGAGAAGGTCGGCGAGCTTGCTCCGCGTCTTCACCTTCCTCCCGCGTGAGGAGATCGAGGCGCTGGAGGCGCGGCACGCGGAGAAGCCCTTCCTCCGGGAGGCGCAGAAGGTGCTCGCCGACGAGGTGACGACACTGGTCCACGGTGCCGCCGAGACCGAGAACGCCAAGGCCGCTGCCCAGGCCCTCTTCGGCGGGGGAGACGTGACCGCGCTGTCGGCCGCGACCGTCGAGGCGGCGCTCGGTGAGGCGGGGGCATACGACGTCGACGGCTCCGCCGGCATCCCGGACATCGTCGAGTTCGCTGACCTTGACCGGTCTCGCCGCGTCGAAGGGGGAGGCGCGGCGCACTGTCAGCGAGGGGGGCGCCTACGTCAACAACGTGCGCGTCGACGACCCCGCGCACGTGCCCGCTGCCGAGGACCTGATCGCCTCCTCGTGGCTGGTGCTGCGGCGCGGCAAGAAGCGCTTCGCGGGGGTCCGCGTGCGCTGATCCAGGCGTGGATCGAGGCGCTGAGAAGCACGATCGGAACGGTGTGGCCCGGGTCACGTCGTTCCGATTTGTGCTTCTGGGGGAGTGTGCGTAATGTTCTCTGTGTCGCCGGGTGCGGCGGGAAGCAAGACGGCGGTCAGCCGGAGGGCTTCCGGCCCCGCGACCACAAACTTCGGACCAAGGTTCGAGTGCTGGTCGGAAAAGCAAGCCTTGCAGGTTTGGCACGGACCAGGACGAGCGACTAAGGTTTCGCAGCGCACATCGACTCGAAGAAGATCCGGCAACGGAGAACTTCGAAGCGTG